>CAWHMV010000008.1:0-749071 GCA_963830325.1 uncultured Acidobacteriaceae bacterium | reverse complement strand
CACTCCGAGCCGCCGATGCGCGAACGTATGCTGTTGCCACGCTACGTCCAGGGCGTCCGCTGAATGCGCTTGTCACCATGGTTTCGTGGGCTTCGGTTTGCGCCAGTCTGTCCGCGTAGGCAGGATGTATCATCGCCTCCGGAGATCGCAGGAACCCGGTTCCTATCTGTACCGCGCTGGCGCCCAGGATCAGTGCTGCAGCCACTCCGCGCGCATCGCCGATTCCACCCGTGGCAATGACCGGCACGTTCACTGAGTCAACCATCTGCGGCAAGAGCGCGATCAGGCCCACCATCTGACGTTCCCCCTGGTCAGCGTGGAAGGCTCCGCGATGTCCACCAGCCTCCATCCCCTGGGCAATAATGGCGTCGGCACCGGCTGCTTCAGCTGCCCTGGCTTCAGCAACCGTCGTAGCCGTGGCAAACCAAAGGATTCCTCGTGCTTTCAACTCCGAGATAAAGTCAGGGGCATAGAGTCCCATAATCGAAGAGATGGCCTTCGGTGCTTCGGCTATCATGGCTTGGCATTGTGCCTCAAAGTCCGGGAGTCCGGCGTCGCCCGCTTCCGTTGGAACCGGAGGTCCCCACGCCGCTAGATACTCCCGCTGCTGTTTCTCCGACTCGAAATCACGCACCAGCAGCGGGTCGGGAATCCAAAGATTGAGTTGAAATTCTCCTTTACTCTGTCGACGAAATTCGGCACTCCAGGCTTTTATCGCCTCCGGCTCCATCAACAGCGTTCCACATGCCCCCAAGCCTCCTACATTAGCAACGGCAATCGACAGCGAAGGAGGGCACGCTCCAGCCATGGGGGCAAGCAGGATCGGCAGACGGATGCCAAGAGTTCCGGTGAACGCTTCCACGCGCCCCCGAGGAGATGAGTATTTCTTGTAGCCCATGCGCGAAACCTCCGAAAAAGAGGCCGGAGAAAGAAGAATGGAACTCAGTTCATTGATGGCGGTCCACAAGCTCCGGTGTCTGCGTAGAGTTTGAGAGCCCGTACGTTGGGGATTGTCACTTCGTGACCTTCCGCAGCTATCAATCCATCGTGCTTCAGCCGGGCAAAAGCACGCGCGACTACATCTCTTACCGAACCTATGCGAATAGCAATTTCATGGTGAGACAACGGGAGGTGAAATGCAGCTCGATCCTGCATAGGCGTGCCAGCGTATTGCGCTCTCGTTAACAGAAAAAACGCCAGTCTTTGACCGACTTCATGGAAACACAAACTTTCCACCAGTTGCGCATGCTTCCTCACTCGCTGCGCCATCAACTTCAGGGCTTGCAGCGCCAAGGTCGGGTACATCTCGCAGAAATCGTGCACATCGTGCTTATCGATAAAGAGCACGTCGACATCGACTTCCGATATTGCGGATGCGGGGTACGGCCCGCCATCGAACACAGCAACTTCAGCAACCACAGAACCGGCACTATCTATATGCATCACTTGTTCTCTGCCCTCTGCGTTCTGCTGGAAGACCCGTATCTGGCCATTCACAACCACAAAAAGCCCTTTTGCCTGTTCCCCTGAGAGAAATAGCATCTCCCCCTTCTTGAAGTGAAGCTCCGTAGCTCGCTGTGCAATATCCGCGAGCTCCTTCGCAGTCAGGCACCCGAATAGTTCTGTATGTTGGAGGGCCGTGATTCTGCTCGTCTTCATCGCGTTCTTCACAAACGATGACTCAGGTATGACCTAGGTCATAGCATACCGCTGATCCATCGGTCAGAATCAACAGTCGAAGCATCGCCGCCAATAATTACGAGATCCTGGACGGTCCAGATCCATCCGGCGGAGCAGTCGAGCCTAATGGCACGACCTCGACCATTCTTCGGAGGACAATGTGATGGAGACCGCAGTGATCGGGACGCCGTCCGAACTCCTACTTCTACCGAAGAAAAGCTATCTGAATAGCGAATATGGCCTTAAATCGTGGCTGCTGACGCAGGACCACAAGCGCATCGCTCTCCTCTATCTCTTCACTACCACCTTTTTCTTCGTCATCGGTGGCACAGCCGCCTCATTAATTCGATTAGAACTCCTTACGCCCGCCGGCGATCTCGTGGCCTCGGACACCTACAACAAACTGTTCTCCATACATGGCATCATCATGGTGTTTTTCTTTTTGGTGCCGGTAGCGCCAGCTGTTCTCGGCAACTTTCTTATACCTCTCATGATCGGCGCGAAGGACGTGGCCTTCCCGAAGATCAACCTCGCGAGCTGGTACCTGTTCGTTCTGGGGGGCTGCGTTGAACTGTATATGATGATTTTCGGCGGCGTAGATACGGGATGGACCTTCACAACGCCGCTCAGCACACACTTCGTCAACACAAATGTAATCGCCGCGGCCATGGGAATCTTCATCGCCGGGTTTTCGTCCATACTGACTGGGCTTAACTTCATTGTCACCATTCACCGCCTGCGTGCCCCTGGCTTAACATGGTTTCGCCTACCGTTGTTCATCTGGTCGTACTATGCGACGTCCATCCTCTTCGTCCTTGCCACCCCGGTAATTGCTATATCGATGGTGCTCCTGGTGCTGGAACGGGTCTTCGGGATAGGTATTTTTGATCCGAGACTTGGCGGGGATCCGCTTCTCTTTCAGCATCTCTTCTGGTTCTATTCCCATCCAGCCGTATACGTCATGATCCTGCCCGGCATGGGGATAATCTCAGAAGTGATTGCATGCTTCTGCAGAAAACGGGTCTTCGGCTACACCGCAGTGGCATTCTCATCTGTAAGTATTGCGGTTTTTAGCTTTTTCGTCTGGGCACACCATATGTTCATCATGGGAATCTCGAACTATTCTGCACTCGTTTTCTCCATCATGAGCATGTTGGTCGCTGTACCCTCGGCGATCAAAGTTTTCAACTGGGCATCAACCATGTATAAGGGATCGATCACTTTCGATACGCCCATGCTCTATGCGCTTGGTTTCATCGGTCTTTTCACGATGGGCGGGCTGACTGGAGTCTTCCTGGCTTCGCTCGGCATGGACATTCACTTAACCGAAACGTACTTTATCGTGGCACACTTCCATTACGTTATGGTCGGCGGCATGGTAAGCGCCTATATGGCAGGTTTGCACTTTTGGTGGCCGAAAATTACCGGAAGGATGTACCCGGAATCTTTGGGCAGATTGGCCGCCGTGATTCTCTTTATCGGGTTCAATCTCACATTCTTTCCGCAGTTTATCCTTGGCTACCTTGGGATGCCTCGACGCTATCATGCGTATCCCCCGGAGTTCCAAGTGTTAAATGTCCTCTCAACCGCTGGCGCCTCAATTCTTGCCATCGGCTATCTCCTCCCAGCAACCTATTTCCTCTGGTCGTTGAAGTACGGGAAGATCGCAGGAGCGAATCCGTGGCGGGCTACCGGATTGGAGTGGAAGGTCCAATCACCCCCCCTTACCGACAATTTTCTTGAAATCCCACTTGTCACGGAAGAAGCCTACGACTATGACAAGATCGGCGATCGTGTTGAAGTGATGGGTTGACTCCGTCGTCGCAGAACTGCAAGTCATCAGTCCTGAAGCCTGTCGCTGTAAATCGAGAGATAACCTTTTTGCATCTGCCCCCCATACACAAAGCCAGCCACGTGCCATCGCGCGGTCTCGGTGCAGGCGTGCGCTTCCCGTGAGGTTGCAGCAAGGGCCTCACGATCCCCGCCAGAAGCCTGGCTTGGTACCTCGTTTGGCCTAGGCATGAGGGACAGAACGTTCCATGCCTGCCGAGGCACGAGTGGAAGACGCCTAGAGGCAATCGTCCATAATGACCCACCTTCAGGGAAAAATGTAAGGACCCTGTTCTGAGAACTGGATCTGCGCATTGAGAATGCCTTTTAAAGGCCGGCTATATCGTGATGCGATAATCAAGACATGTCGAAAAACCTGCAGCTCGAAGATCGGCTAAGACTACGGAACCTGGCGGAGTTCCGCTATGAGCTACGACGATTCCTCCAGTTTAGCGAAGGCTGTGCCGCGGAGACAGGCCTCCGCCCACAGCAGCACCAATTGCTGTTGCAGCTCGCGGGAGCTCCGGATGAAGTGGAGACAACGGTGTCCTATGCCGCGGAGCGGTTAGGACTGCGGCACCACACCGTTGTCGAGCTGAGCAAGCGCTGTGAGGAAGCGGGATTGATCCATCGCGATCAAGATATGAATGATCGCCGGTGCATCCAGCTGCGAGTTACCGCGAAGGGCCACCGGGTGCTGCGAATTCTGTCGGAAGACCATGCCCGCGAACTGAATGAACTCGCCCCTAGGCTGATTGGGGCTTTGTCGCTGATCTGCCGCCCTGACGAGCAGACCACCAGAGATCCCAGGCGCACGGCTACGGCTCGAGGAGATTACAAATGAAGTCGGAACCATCTGTCTTACGCGATTTCACGGTTGATCGTAGAGTCTGGCTCCTTTCAGGCGTCTCAATCGGCATTGGGGCCTGTGCGACTGCTCTGGCAGTCCTGCTGTTACGGTGTATCGCACTTTCAACAAATTTGTTCTACTACCATCGCTTCAGCATTGCGCCCGTTTCTCCGGCGGGCAGCCCGCTGGGTTATTGGATGGTGGTAGTGCCAGTAATCGGCGGCCTTCTCGTAGGGCTGATGGCCCGGTTCGGTTCAGACAAGATTCGTGGGCATGGAATTCCCGAGGCCATCGAGGCAATTTTGCTTCACCGCGCGAAGGTAGATGCCAAAGTCGCTGTGTTGAAACCCATATCAGCCGCGATTGCGATCGGATCAGGCGGCCCCTTCGGCGCGGAAGGCCCAATCATCATGTCGGGTGGCGCCGTCGGGTCGCTCATCGCGCAGTGGATACATGTCACCGACGCTGAGAGGACAACGCTGCTGGTAGCTGGCGCGGCTGCGGGTATGGCCGCCACGTTTGCGACGCCGGTTGCGGCGATTCTCCTCGCCGTCGAGCTACTGCTCTTCGAATGGAGACCAAGGAGCCTGGTGCCAGTGGCGATCGCCAGCACGACCGCAGGGCTCCTCCGAGTCTACTGGCTCGGCGCTGGACCATTGTTCAAAATGCCGACCATCAGTGGAACTCCTCGTATTAGCTTCGCGATAGGCTCACTCTTTCTGGGCGCGTTTGTGGGTCTGGTATCTGCTGGGTTGAGCCGCATGATGTATGCCTTTGAAGATCTTTTCGAACACCTTCACATTCACTGGATGTGGTGGCCGGCACTGGGAGGTATTGGAGTAGGAATTGGAGGCCTCTTCTTCCCACGTGGACTCGGTGTCGGTTATGACAACATCGCAGCACTGCTGCGCGGCAATGCCACAGTAGGTTTGATTGCCGGAATCATTCTTGCCAAGTCCCTTATGTGGGCATCGTCGCTGGGGTCGGGAACTTCGGGCGGCGTGCTAGCCCCATTGCTGATGATCGGCGGTGCGGTCGGGGCAACTGTAGGACACGTTACGCATGCATCATTGGAGGGCCAGGCCTTCTGGGCACTCATCGGCATGGGATCCATGCTTGCAGGCGCGCTTGGTGTTCCACTGACTGCGATCCTCTTCAGCCTAGAGGTGACACATTGCTTACCAGCTCTACTGCCACTCACCATGGCGTGCACCGCGTCTTATCTGATCACATCGCTGTTGATGCCGCGGTCAATTCTGACGGAAAAGCTAAGTCGTCGAGGGTACCACCTTAGCCGGGAATACGGAGTCGATCCGCTGGAACTGGTCATCGTGCGAGAACTCATGTCGCCGATGGGGGCTTCCGGGCCAAAGCAAGCGCTACCGGCACACTATGTGTATGCAGATGGTACGGCGCGGGGAGCGGCGGAGGTAATGGCGACAGAAGGTTTGGGTACATTGCCAGTAGTCGACCGCACCAGCCAGCAAGTCTGCGGGACAATTTCCTTGAATGAACTCGTACGTGGTCGTACCCGATCAGTGGAACGCGAGAGTGAACGTTTGAGACTTTTCGACTACGTGCCGCCAGAAGGAGGAGGCCATAACTGATCGTTCAGCGGGGCTTGATTGAGTTAGGAGTTTATCGCCAGGAGGCGTCCTAAGCTATTTGTGTTCCCATCTGGAGCACTTGCATTATAGATCGCATTGCGATATTCTGCGTACGTGTTGCTCGCGGTTAACGGCCGTAGTGTGAGATGCAGGTGCCTCATCTGTAGCTAACGGAGGTGAGTCGTGTTGCCTCTTGCTTGGTTCTACATATCGCTCGTGGTGTTCTTGTACGTATTGCTTTTGTATTCGGAATTGAGAACTCGCGCTAGGCGACATGTGAAGGGCTGCCCTTCGCTTCCCTATATTTCTCCAGCACGTCTGGATTCGCTTATTGCGATCGAACCAGATTTGTACATTGTTGAGTTGAGCTCTCGCGCTGGCTCGTGCGAAATACTGCAGATTCCCGATGCCCTCAGAATGCCGGTCTCTCAACTTGAAAGCTTTCTTCGCAAGGCCTCTCGCCGCTCGGTTTTCGTTTTTTACGACTGCGCCACAGAGCCAGTGAAGTGGTCTCGCGTTGAATCCATTGTCAATAGCTATGCGATTCGTAACGTCTTCGTACTCAAAGGAGGTCTCGAGTTTTGGTTGAGCGAACACCAGGCTGATGGAATGGCGGTTTCCTCTTAGAATCGCTGGACGAAAGACCATCGAGTGGCGGCGAGCGGCATATCGCGGCAGACCTCCTAAGCCGCGTTGCGCCCGTGTTCGAGTGTCACGTGATGGTTTGCTCATGAAACGGCTTTGCACCGGTTTCGTTTGCCCGAATTCGGGGCAGCCTATAGATCACGCATGAGGTAGACCGTTTGATCGCTTTCGACGCTGCACATCGAGCCGTTCACTATCCAAAAGACCGCCGTTTTCGGATCTGGGTCAGCCCACGAACCCTTTTGGTCATCCTCGTATTGGTGCTCGGGCCAGTGTTGGTTGCATGGTTGCAGCATACGATCTTTGGTCTGCCGTACCTTTCACCTTCATCCGCTTCTGCTACCGGCACTCCGAGCGGACCTCATGGCTTTCCCTTCTGGGTTCGGTGGAGTCATTTCTCTAACCTTTTCTTCCTGTTCATGCTCATCCGCAGCGGGCTCTCGATCCTGATGGACCATCCTCGGCTTTACTGGAACGACGACTGCACCCCTGGGACAGAGTGGATCCGCTTCACGCCCCTCGAAGTCCCCAAGAACCGCATCTGGACTGCAAAGGACGACGCCCGCTATATCTCTCCGATTGTCTCGACTCCTGGCTATCGCCATACGGTAGGGATTGCACGCTCCTGGCACTTCATCACGGTCTACGGCTTTGTGCTGACTGGGGCGTTCTTCGTTATCGGCCTTCTCACGAGCGCGCAGTGGGAACGGCTTGTGCCTACTTCGCCTGCAGTCTTCGTGCAGGCATGGAACACCTTTGTTCTCTATGCCAACTTCCACTTCCCACCTGAGCCTAATGGCTTTTACGGCTACAACGCTTTGCAGCAATTTGCCTACTTTGCGACGGTATTCCTCATGGCCCCATTGGCGATCCTGACCGGGATGGCGATGTCGCCAGCCCTCGTGAACCGCTTCCCGAGGTACACGAAAATATTCGGTGGCAGACAGGGAGCCCGTTCCATCCACTTTCTTGTTCTCATTGGATTTCTTTGCTTTGTCGTGATCCATGTGACGCTGGTTGCGCTGACAGGCTTTGAGCGCAATATGAACCACATCGTTCTTGGCACGGACGACCTTCGGTCAGGTGGCATGATTCTGGGGTTCGTCGGGATCGCCGTAGTGCTGCTGTCCTGGATCGTCGCACACTACATCTCCTGGTTCCTCCCACGTGGGCTTCAACATGCGCAAAAGGCTGTGACCCATCCCGTCATGCTCCTCACCCTCGACCGTCTCCATCCTCGTGAGCATTACACGGTGAAGGACATATCTCCCCACTTCTGGCCCAACGGAAAGATGCCTGTGCGCGAAGACTGGAAGCGGCTGGCGGCGGATAACTTCAAGGACTACAAGCTCAGGGTGACCGGCCTTGTCGAGAATCCGGTAGAGCTGTCGTTAGACGATCTCCGAACCCTGGGGCTTGAAGACAACATCACCATGCATCATTGCATTCAGGGCTGGTCCGGCATCGCGCAATGGGGCGGGGTTTCCATGCGCAAGCTCGTCGAGCACGTAAAACCGTTTCCCTCCGCCAACGTCGTCGCGTTCTATTCTTTCGGTGGCTCACTTTATGGGGATCTTTACTACGACACCCAAACCATTTTCAATGTGCTCAAGCCGGAGTGTCTTCTGGCTCTCACCATGAACGGCTCGCCTCTCACTGCCGAATACGGAGCGCCTCTGCGTCTTCGAGTAGAGAACCAACTTGGCTACAAAATGGTGAAGTGGATCGAACGAATTGAGTTCGTTACCTCGGAGAAGCTTTTAGGCGAAGGGGAAGGCGGAATCAATGAAGATGACGAATACTTTGATTTGCTCCCGAATATCTAGACAGATGTGGCGGAACCGAGTTCCCATCCAGTGAAGCTCCCGCCTCATCATCGGGTAGAACACGTCTTCGCGCTTATTGACCGGCTTCGTCTCAGTTGGCTGCTAGCCCACCTGCCCCCGACGTCCGTGTGGGCAGCGTACGTGGCGCTCAATAGCTTCGTCACCATCGCACTGCTGACACTGCTGGCTTTGCTGACGCACAGTCCTTTTGTCTTCCCCTCCCTTGGTCCTACTGCATATTTGTATTTCTTTTCCCCGATGGGCCGATCCTCCAGCCCTCGGAATGCCGTGCTGGGACATGGGATCGGACTGCTTTGCGGTTTCGGCGCCTATAAAATCACGGGCATGCATGTTTTTCCAGAAGGGTTCGCCGGTGAAGTCTATTGGCCCCGCATTCTGGCCTCTGCACTAGCGCTTTCGCTTACCGGAGCCATCATGGTCCTGCTGCACGTCAATCATCCGCCCGCCGGCGCAACCACCATGATCGTTTCTCTTGGCCTTCTGGCGAAACCTGAATATCTCCCGATCATCGAAGTCGCCGTCGTCCTGCTGACAGCGCAGGCGTTCGTAATTAACAGACTCGCGGGATTGCCATATCCAATCTGGCGCAGCCAAAAACTGCATACCGGAGGTCCTCAATGAACGCAGAAACACCTATCACCGAAACGGAGATCGCGGATCTCGTCCAGCGATTCTATGCAAAAGTCCGCGTGGACCCGGAAATTGGTCCTGTTTTCAACGATGCGGTG
The DNA here is from genome assembly GCA_963830325.1 of uncultured Acidobacteriaceae bacterium. Lineage (GTDB taxonomy): Bacteria > Acidobacteriota > Terriglobia > Terriglobales > Acidobacteriaceae > PALSA-350. Next base: position 739,884 of record CAWHMV010000008.1, on the reverse strand, counting down.
CGGAATTGGGATGCCCATTTGGCACTCCTGAAAGACTTCTGGTCCACTGTATTGCTGACCACGGGGCGCTATAAGGGCAATCCACTTCTTGCCCATTTCCCCTTGCCCATCGAGGAGAGATATTTCGCTCGTTGGTTGACGCTGTTCTCAGAGACGGCGAACGAGGTCATGCCGGCCTCGCAGGCTGCGATCGTTACGCACAAGGCGAATCTTATCGCGATGAACATGAAACGAGTTCTCGCATCGCGGCGATGACCGGCCTTCGCCGAACAAGCGCCTATAAAGTATCTTGCCACTGACTCGGAAGGGCATCGAACGCTACATAGAGGAAAGAGGTCAGATATATGGCGACCGAAGGCTTTACCGATGACGGCACGATGCTGAAAAACGTGGCGGAGTTCGACCTTGCCAAGGAGATGATGCACTCCGAGCAGAAGAGACCATGGCCTATGGGCCACTTTGCCAGGACGCTGTTCAAAAAGCCGGACTTTAGAATGGTACTCATCTCGATGGATAAAGGCTCCATTCTGAAAGAACATCACGCAGATGGCACTATTTCGGTCCAGGTCCTGAAGGGTTCAATACGCTTCACTGCTCAAGGAGATGATCACGATCTCCAGGTAAACGGCGTCTTGACGCTGGGCCCGTCGATCAAACACAAGGTTGAAGCGCTTGAGGAGTCGGCCTTTCTACTCACGATTGCTTGGCCGAGTGACGAGAAGCTCCAGGCGATGAAGCACAGGGGATACGGAACCTAACCATTTGGCGATGGGAAGGTATCACGATGCATGGCTGGTATCCGAGCTATGCCGGGCCGTGGGCCGACAGCAGCGAGCGGGCTTCTGCGCATAGGCCGCTTAGGGTGCGGTTCCGACCCACGAAACAGCGACGCGCTGACGCAGAACATTCCCCGTTTTTTAGTTTCACCCTGCGTATCCATTCGTGAGCCTGTTCCTGTTAACAACCGTGTCTCAGAAGCAATAACGCCGTTGGTTGGTATGGGGTGGTAGTGGGGAGTCTTCTAAGTTATTGATTCGAAGTGGTGGCCAGAGACGGGATCGAACCGCCGACGCCGGCCTTTTCAGGGCCGCGCTCTACCACTGAGCTATCTGGCCTTGCGACATCCAAGGACGCTGCTTCCGCTTAAGTTGGGTCTGAGTCTGCAGCTTCAGGCGGAGGGCCCGGCCAGGTCAGCAACTGCGCACAAGCAACAAACGCCAGTATAGCAATCGACTCGCAGGACGCAAAACCGCTGCCCCGGCAAATCCCGTGTCGTACACTGGACGCTCGCAGTCCACAATTTGAAAGAAGCCGGTTCCCTTTCCAGCTTATGCTCCGTTGTCGTGCCGCAATTGACCTGGCCGCCGCCACAATCTTCGTTTGCCTGACGCCGGCCGCCATGGCACAGCTCCAAGCCGCCACGCAAAATGGTGAAACCCGGGCGGCACGGGCTCTCGAGCATGCTCGCCAACAAGGGCCGCTCGCCCTTTACGCCTTCCTTCATGACATGCCTAAGGGCGCTGACCTGCACACACACCTGGCAGGCGCCGTATATGCAGAAAGCTTCATCCGCGAGGCTGCGGAAGACAACCTGTGTATCAACTCCAAAACACTGGTGCTTTACAAAACGATGGCGATGACCCGCAGCCTCCCTCCACAACCGGTTTGTGGCGAAGAGGGCGGGCGCGCAGCCGACGCTCTTACCAACCAGAAGCTCTACGACCAGCTGATCAACATATTTTCCATGCGAACGTTCGTCCCTACCACCGAGGAGTCGGGACACGATCACTTTTTCGCATCGTTCGACCACTTTCAAGCAGTTGAGGACCCCAGGCACCTGGGCGAGTGGACCGATGAGCTGGCCAGCCGCGCTGCCGGTCAAAATGAGCAGTACCTCGAAATCATGCATACGCCCAACTTCCGGCCGGTCCTGGCTCTGGCCGAGAACCTGGCTCCAGTCGACACGCATACCGATTTCGCGCAGCTGCGCCGGCAGTTGCTCGACGCAGGCTTGCAGAAATATCTGCCGGCGATGCGAGCCGAGTTTGAGGAAGGCGAGCACCAGCGCCGCGAGTTGGAGCATTGCGGCGCAAACGGCGCCACTCCCGCCTGCAACCTCCAGGTGCGCTACCTCTACCAGGTGTTGCGCGCGTTGCCGTCAGCAGCGGTCTTTATCCAGCTCCTCTGTGGCTTCGAACTGGCCTCCGCCGACCCACTGGTCGTGGGGATCAACATGGTGCAGCCCGAAGATTGGCGCGTAGTCCTGGCCAACTATCGACTGCAGATGCAGATGGTCCAGGCGCTCCACACCCTCTATCCCAAGGTGCACATCACCCTGCACGCCGGTGAACTTGGGCCGGGCATGGTGCCGCCGGATGACTTGCGTTTTCATATCCGCTCGGCGGTAGAAGAGGGGCATGCCGAACGCATTGGCCATGGCGTCTCCGTGATGCAGGAGGCTCGTCCCTACGATCTCCTTAAGGAGATGGCCACCAAGCGCGTGATGGCTGAGATCAACCTCACCAGCAATGACGTCATTCTTAATGTCAAAGGCGCGGACCATCCCCTGCCTATGTATCGCCTCTACCACGTGCCGGTGGCTCTCTCGACTGATGACGAAGGGGTCTCCCGCATCAACATGACGCACGAATACGTCCGTGCGGCCATGACCTACCCGCTCACCTACAGCGACTTCAAGCAAATGGTGCGCACCGGGCTCGAACACAGCTTCCTGCCCGGCGACAGTCTTTGGGAGCAGACGGGACCGTGGGAAAGCTACACTCGCCCACGTGCCGCTTGTCGCAGCCAGCTTGGCGGAGAAAAGGCGTCGGGAGCCTGCGCATCGTTGCTGGAAGCCAGCGAAAAGGCTCGCCAGCAGTTTGAGCTCGAACGTCGCTTCAAGGCTTTCGAGCAGGGGTTTTGAGTCCGCGTAGGACCAGGAAAAAGAAACCGCAGATCTCTCCACTGCGCTACGCTCTGTCGAAAAACATCTCCAGGAAGGGGCGTCAACACAGAGATCTCTCCACTGCGCTTCGCTTCGGTCGAGATGACAAGGTGAGGGCGACGCTTCCATGGGAGAGTGGCCTCGGACAGAAGGCGTTTTTCATCACCTTGGGTGGGCCGCAGGCCCATGACTTCTCCGGTCGAGATGACAAGGTTGTTACGAAGTTGGAGAAGATTCTCCATGGGAAAAACGCCATTTGCATTGCCACAACCTTGTCATCTCGACCGGAGCGCAGCGCAGTGGAGAGATCTGCGGTTTCTTTTTGCTGGTCTCACGCGGATTCTTTAGGCCCTCCGGATGAGTGTCGCTCGGCTCTGCCCTGCTGCCTCGGCACTTCCTTTCATCGCGCGCATTTACACTGCAGAAGCAGCGCATGCGCATTGTTCTCTCCAGCTTCGGCACCCTCGGCGACATCCATCCACTGATAGCCCTGTCGCTCGAGTTGCAGCGGCGGGGGCATGTTCCGGTTCTAGCGGTCCCCGAACTCTTCCGGTCCAAGATCGTTTCCCTGGGCCTGGAATTCGCGCCCGTCGGCCCCATCCTCGACCCGCAAGACAACCAGCTGGTCGCCATGCTGATGGACATTCGCAAGGGAACAGAGCGCACTCTGCGCGAGATATTGTTCCCTGCTATTAGGCAAAGCTACAGTGAACTCCTCGCGGCGGTCGAAGCCAACGGGGGCGCCGATCTTATGCTCGCCGGAGAACTCGTCTACCAGGCTCCGCTCGTCGCCGAGGTGACCGGCATTCCCTGGGCATCGCACGTGCTTGCGCCGTTGTCTTTTTTCTCCCGCTATGACGCGCCCGTGCTGCCGCCCTATCCCATGTTGGCGCGGCTGCAACCAGCCCTACCCGGAATGGGAAGAGTAATTGCCCGCTTCGCGCGTTGGGTAACGCGAAGCTGGCCAGAGCCGATCTATCAGCTTCGTGCTGAACTGGGCCTGGGCCGCGGCCCCGATCCCATCTTCGAAGCCAAGCACTCACCCTATCTTGTCCTCGCCATGTTTTCTCCCTTGCTGGGTGAACCTCAGCCGGATTGGCCGGCCTCCACGAAGGTGACCGGGTTCGTTTTCTACGATGGTGACGCCGGGCAACGAGAACTACCTCCGCCGGTTGAGCAGTTCCTGCAACAGGGACCGCCGCCGCTGGTCTTTACCTTGGGCTCGGCTGCCGTTCTTGATGCCGGTGACTTTTACCAGCAGAGCGCACTGGCCGCGGCCTCGCTCGGCCAGCGCGCCGTGCTCCTGGTAGGCAGCGATCCGCGAAACATCCCCCCAGAGGTTCCGCAAAATGTGTGCGTGGCTAACTACGCGCCCTATTCGAAGCTTTTTCCTCGTGCTTCCGCCATCATCCACCAGGGCGGAGTGGGCACCACCGCGCAAGCACTCATGTCCGGCAAACCCATGCTGGTGATGCCCTACAGCCACGATCAGCCGGATAATGCGCGCCGAGTCCGCCGCCTGGGTGTGGCCCGCGTGATCAGAAGGCGGCGCTACACAGCCGAAATAGCGGCACGCAAGATCGCCTCACTACTGGAGAGCCCGCGCATGCGCCGGCGAGCAGCCAGGATTGGCGAACAGCTGCGCCGCGAAGACGGATTGAACGCCGCTTGTGACGCGCTTGAGGCGTTGGGGAAGAGCCCCTCGTCCTAGAATCAGACTTACAACCGAAAGCAAGAGGAATCAACTGATGACCACCAGAAACTGCACCGTCGCCGCAGTGGGCCTGTTCCTGGCAGTCAGTGGAGCGATCGCGCTATCCGTCGCGCCGGAAATGGCAAGCGCCTCCGCGCCGCCGGCGACGGAGAAGATTCCGGTCACCGATAGCTATCACGGCGTTCCCGTGGTGGACGACTATCGCTGGCTGGAAAATGGTGATGATCCCAAAGTGAAGGCGTGGGTTGCTGCCCAGAATGCTTACTCGCAGGCCTACTTGAGTAAGCTGCCGCAGCGGGAAAGCATCGTCAGTTTCCTCAAGGCGGCGCGGTCACAGCAGCACGTGCGCTACGCCGATCTGCAGTATGCGGGCGGCTTGCTGTTCGCGCTCAAGATAGACCCGCAACAATCCGGAGCGTCGCTGGTTGTGTTCCGGTCGCCCGAGGACCAGGCCAGCGAGCGTACGGTGGTCGACCTCAACACCCTGGTACAAGGCAAGGTCTTTCAGTCCAGCTGGTACAAACCCTCGCCCGACGGGACCATGGTCGGCATGGCTTTAGGCACTGGAGGAAGCGAGGACGCCGCTCTCTATGTCTTCGATGTTGCCAACGGCAAGCAGATCGGGGACCCGGTGCCTCGCGTGCAATTCGCCACCGCCGGCGGCGACATGGCGTGGACGGGCGACGGACGAGGGTTCTATTACACCCGCTATCCGCAGGGCACGGAGCGGCCCGCGGAGGACGCGAACTTCTATCAGCAGGTCTACTACCATGAGCTGGGCACCAGCCCGGCGCAGGACAGGTATGTGCTGGGCAAAGACTTCCCGCGCATCGGAGAGACGGCACTCGAAACTGCACCCGCCGGCAAGGGCATCCTGGTCACGGTTGAGGATGGTGACGGGGGAAAATACGAACACTTTCTCCTCGCGGCTGACGGCACGGTGACCCAGATCACCCACTTCGCGGACAAAGTCGTTGACGTTCAATTTGGTGCAGACGATAGCCTGTGGCTACTCAGCCATGCGAAAAGCGATCATGGCGAACTCGACCGTCTTGCGCCGGGCAAGGTGAAGCTGGCAGACGCTGTGCGCGTCGTGGCTCCCATGCGCGCGAGCATCGAAGGCAGCGGCTCGGTCGGCGATATGCGCCACTACTGGGCTGCGGACCAAGCACTCTACGTCACCGTCATCGATGGTGGTCCGGAGAGAATTTTGAAGTTTGATCTGCAGGGTAAGAATGAAGGCCAGGTCCCAGTGGCCAATGTCGCATCCGTCAGCACGCTAGTACCGATCAGCGGAGAAGCCTTTTTGTACAACGCGCAAACCTATACGGAAGCACCGCAGTGGTTTCGTTACAACGGCACGGGTGCGTCCACAGCTCTGCCTTTCATGACGCAGACCGGCATCAGCCTCGACGATGTTGAGGTTCGCCGCGAGTTTGCCACTTCAAAAGACGGAACCAAAGTCCCCATGAATATCGTGATGCGCAAGGGGACCAGGCTCGACGGCGCCAACCCGGCCTTCCTCACTGCTTACGGTGGCTATTCCATTAGCATCACGCCGACCTTTCTGGGCACCTTTGGCCGTCTGTGGTTCGACCACGGCGGTGTTTTCGTCGAGGCCAACCTCCGCGGCGGTGCAGAATACGGCGAAAGCTGGCACGCCGGAGGGAGCCTGCTCAACAAGCAGAATGTCTTCGACGACTTCGCTGCCTGCGCACAGCACATCATCGCGGCGAAATACACCTCCCCCCAGCATCTCGCTATCGAGGGAGGAAGCAATGGCGGGCTGCTGATGGGTGTGGAACTGACCCAACACCCGCAGACGTTTCGTGTGGTGCTTTCTGAGGTCGGCATCTACGACATGCTACGTGTGGAACTTGATCCCAATGGCAGCTTCAATGTGACCGAGTTCGGAACGGTCAAGGATCCAGCGCTGTTCAAAGCGATGTATGCCTACTCTCCGTACCACCATGTGAAGGCAGGTACGAAGTATCCGGCGGTGCTGTTCGTCACCGGCGATAACGACCATCGCGTGAACCCGGCGCACTCGCGCAAGATGACGGCAGAGTTGCAGGCCGCGACTGCGTCCGGTCTCCCAGTGATGCTACGCACCAACTCGAATGCCGGACACGGCATAAGCACTGACAAGGACGAAGCGCTAGAGGAGAGTGCTGATATGTACAGCTTCTTGTTTGCGCAGCTGGGAATTGCCACCACCCATTAGCGCTTTCAGGGCTCGCTCGCGCATCGAGTTCTTCACGGCCGATGTGGCTGCATAGGAGGTCGACCAGAGAAGCTGCTTCCGATTCCGTTTTGTATCAGAGTGGAAACTGAATTGGGCTTCAGCCCCGGGAAGGCGTATCCTCCACGAAACGCATGCCCGGGAACAACCCTGCACATTTTTCTGCCATGGTCATTTTTCGAAGCCTTCGACCCTGCCACAAATCGCGGGTGCCCCACATCTCGCTCGTTTTTCGCGAGATGTGGGATACCACTGCGCTCGACGCGCGGTTTCTAAAGATCGTTGCAGTCTTTGAGGATTGGGGGTTCAAAGTTGCGGTATCCCACATCTCGCGAAAAACGAGCGAGATGTGGGATACCGCGATTTATGGCGGATCGAAGGCTACCGGGGTAACCCAGCGGAGGGACCTGCTGTTTCTTTTCTGGATCTCACACATGCGCGCCAAAAGCAGACCCGCTTTAAAATTCAGTAACCATGTCTGAAGATGTAGTGCTGCGGCTGCTCGCCTCCGCCCTGCCCCAGCTCGAGGCCTCCTTTCGCGATCTGCCCCCATCCCCGGCGCCTATCGCAGCCATGGATGCCATGGCTGCGGTGATGAACCAGGTGGCCGAGAGAATGGCGGACAACTTCCCCTACTTTCATCCTCTGTATGCCGGCCAGATGCTCAAGCCTCCTCACCCGCTGGCCCGCGCAGCCTATGCCCTCGCCATGGTGATCAATCCCAACAACCATGCGCTCGACGGCGGCCGCGCCAGCTCGCGCATGGAAGTAGAAGCGGTTCGCGCCATCGCCGGCATGTTTGGCTGGGCGGACTACCTGGGGCATCTCACCAGCGGCGGAACCTTTGCCAACCTGGAAGCACTCTGGGTCGCCGGTCAGCTGGCTCCCGGCAAGCGCGTCGTTGCTTCCGAACAGGCGCACTACACGCATGGCCGAATCAGCGCCGTCCTCGGCCTGCCATTCAGTGCCGTGTCCGCCGGCAATGATGGCCGCATGGAACTGGCGGCACTCGAGTCCGCTCTGCAAAAGGGGGATGTCGGCACAGTCGTGGTGACCCTGGGCACCACGGCCACCGGCGCTGTCGATCCGCTGCATGAAGTGCTCGCCTTACGCAGCAAAATTCCATTTCGCGTACACGTCGATGCGGCTTATGGTGGATACTTCACGCTGGTCTCGAACCTGGGCGAAAACGCAGCACGGGCCTTTGCCTGCCTGGCGCAAGCCGACTCCATCGTGGTCGACCCACACAAGCACGGCCTGCAACCGTATGGCTGCGGCTGCATCCTCTTTCGCGAGCCGGCAGTGGGCCGGTTCTATAAACACGACTCGCCGTACACCTACTTCAGTTCAGAGGATCTCCACCTGGGGGAAATCAGCCTGGAGTGCTCACGCGCCGGCGCTTCTGCTGTCGCATTGTGGGCAACACAGCAGTTACTGCCGCTCATCAAAACGGGTCAATTTGCAAGCGGATTGCGTTCGAGTCGCGAGGCGGCGATGCTTATGCACCAAAGGATTTCCGCGGATGACCGCTGGGTTTCTCCCTTTCCACCCGAACTCGACATCCTGGTCTGGGCGGTGCGCGCCGATACCGTCGCTGCATCGTCCCGGTTGGCGCAGCAAGTCTTTGCTGCCGCGGCCCGCGACAACCTTCATCTCGCGCTGGCCCAGTTACCCAGCAGATTCTTCCCTCCCGGCTCGTGGACGGACCAGCACCAGCACGAGATCGTTACCTGCCTCCGTTCCGTACTCATGAAGCCAGACCATCTGGAGTGGTTGCCGATGATCTGGAGCAAACTGAGCCACTCGACCGATGAGGTGCTAGCTCGATCTCGGACGCAGGATAGCGCCGTCAACCCTCGCTGACCCCAATGTTGACGCGCTGAAACGGAAAACCTGTGGAATTGTGCTCCCACGGAAGCACTAGAACGCTCGACGGAAGTGTCAGTTCGATTCGTGATAAAAGCCAGCCGGTCGATGGTTAGAATAGACACTACTTCGGTACATCAGGAAGACGTGGCGAGGCTGACAGGCAAGTGCGAGGGCGGCTGCGCCGCGTTTTGAGGTGAGGATCTCGCCGAAGGCAGTGCCTGGAGCGGCTTCACCGTAAGGTCCAGACCGAAGGGGAAACATTTTCGTGATCCCGAGGCTGGGAGCACTTTAGTAACGGCGGAACGGTAAACAGGGAGATAGGCAGGATGCATTTTTCGAACCAGCAGCGCGACTTTTCTTCGAACGGCCTCTCCGAGCGAGGGGGCATCGTAGCCTACTTTTCGATGGAAATCGCCATCGCCCCGGATATGCCCACCTACAGCGGGGGACTGGGTGTGCTTGCAGGAGACACCATGCGGTCCGCAGCCGATCTCGGGCTCGGACTATGCGCCGTCACGCTACTGCATCGCAAAGGATATTTTCAGCAACATCTCGACGCGCAAGGAGTCCAGAGCGCGGAAGATCAGCCTTGGCCGCTGGAAAAAATTCTGCAGCTCGAGAAAGCCCTCGTCGAGGTAACGATTGAAGACCGCCCGGTCATGGTCCGTGCCTGGCGATACGATCTCGAGGGAGTCACCGGTCACAACATCCCCATTTACCTCCTCGACACAGATATGGCGGAGAATGACCCCCGCGATCGAGACCTCACCGATCACCTCTACGGTGGGGATACGGACTATCGGCTTCGTCAGGAAGCCGTTTTGGGAATCGGCGGTGTGCGCCTTCTCGAAGCCCTCGATTACGACGTGAACGTGTACCACATGAATGAAGGTCATGCGGCGCTCCTGACCGTCGGCTTGATGGAGCTCCAATTAGGCGGTGACCTCACCCGGACGATCGGCGAGCGTGATAGAGAGGCAGTCCGTGAGCGCTGTGTGTTTACTACCCACACCCCGGTCCCTGCCGGACATGACCGATTTTCCATGGAGCAGATGCACCGCATTCTCGGCCCCGAAGTTGCCAGCTTGCTCGAGCGCATGGGCGGCTGTCACGACGGCATGCTCAATATGACGTACGTGGCCCTGGCGTCGTCGCGCTTCGTGAACGGCGTTGCCATGCAGCACGGCAAGATCTCGCGTGAAATGTTCCCCGATTATGCGATCGATGCCATCACCAACGGTGTGCACGCGGCCACATGGACCGCCCCTCCGATGCAGGCCATCTTCGATCGCAGCATCCCGCGCTGGCGCAAAGACAATTTTCAGTTCCGCTACGCGATCGATATTCCCCTGCGTGAGATCGAGAAGGCACATGCCCTGTCGAAGCGAAATCTGATCGACGCAGTTGCAGAGAGGACTGGGATCACGCTGCGCAGCAATGTCTTCACCATCGGCTTTGCCCGCCGCGTGGCCACCTATAAGAGGGCCGATTTGCTGCTGACCGATCCCGAGCGCATCGTTCACCTGGCGGAAAAGTTTCGCGGTATACAGATTCTGTTCAGTGGCAAGGCGCATCCTCACGATGAGCCAGGCAAAAAGCTGATCCAGGAGATTTTTGAAGTGGCTGCCCGGCTCGATTCCGACGCGCTCAAGATCGTCTACCTGGAGAACTACGAGTGGAGGCTAGGGGCGATGCTTACAGCAGGCGTCGATCTCTGGCTGAATACACCCCGGCGTCCTTTTGAGGCTTCCGGCACCAGCGGGATGAAGGCCGCGCTCAATGGCGTCCCCAGCCTCAGTGTCCTTGACGGTTGGTGGGTCGAAGGTTGGATCGAGGGAGTCACCGGTTGGGCCATACCAGATAGTGATACGCCGGAACATGAGGTCGCCAGTCTCTATCAGCAGCTGGAGTCCACCATCCTTCCCCTCTATTATGGAAATCCCGAGCAGTGGCGGAACGTAATGCGTTCCACCATTGCTCTCAATGGCTCCTTCTTCAATACCCATCGCATGCTCCAGGAATACATTTCGAACGCCTACTACCCGGATAGGGGCGCTCATGTTTCGAGCGCCGCCCTGGAATCCGCTCTGGCAAAATAAAGTGGTCTGACCAGCGACCGGACAGGGTAAACCCTGTCCGGTCTTTGTTTGCTCGCGGCTTGTGAGTCAAATTGCCTGCGCTCAACGTCAAATGAGGGGTTGGGGGGCAGGTCTGGAACTGGTCTCCGCGTGCCACGTTCATCGTGCAAAAAACGTATAATTTGATTCTGGCTGCGAGCCCGCTCAAGACCCCATTTTCCGCAGAGGTTTCAGCAAAGCTCGTAAGCACCTCTCACCTTTGGACTGAAGGCAAAATGGGCTTGACGTGGCTGTTCCATCAAAGAACGGCTGTACCGGGCGACTGTTGACCCTAATTCCAGGAGCGGGAACGCTTTCACAGCCCGGGACCCTGCAAGACGCTCGCACGATATTCGCCTGTTCTTCCGTCCGAGCCCGACAGGCTCTTCTTTGCCGGACTTTCACCCTTCTTCCCGAGTCATTTGTGACCTCCGGAGAGAACGTCTTAGGAGTGAGCTAGCAAATGTGGATTGTTCGTCTCGCGTTACGGCGTCCCTACACTTTCGCCGTTTTCGCGCTCTTACTGTTGATTCTTGGGCCGCTGTCGATTCTGAACACCCCGACCGACATATTCCCCAACATCGATATCCCGGTGGTCAGCATTGTGTGGCAATACCAGGGCCTTTCTGCCGTGGATATGGCCAGCCGCATCATCACCCTGACCGAACGCACGCTGACCACCACGGTCGACAACATCGACCACGTTGAGTCCCAATCGTTGGTGGGCGTTGCGGTGGTGAAAGTTTATTTCCAGCCAAAGGTTACCCTGGCCACGGCCATCGCACAGATCACGGCCGTCTCCCAAACCCAGTTGCGTCAACTACCTCAGGGCACAACCCCTCCCCTGATCATCACTTACACCGCATCGAGTGTGCCCATTCTGCAGCTTGGTCTTTCCGGCGAGGGCCTCTCTGAACAGCAGCTGAATGACTTCGGACTGAATTTCATCCGCACCCAATTCGCCACCATCGAGGGCGCTGAAAGCCCCTATCCCTACGGCGGCAAGCAGCGACAGGTGCAGGTGGATCTCAATCTGCAGGCGCTGCAGGCGCGAGGACTTTCCCCCAACGACGTGGTCAATGCCATCGGCGCCCAGAATCTGATTCTGCCCTCCGGAACCGTCAAGGTGGGATCGTTCGAATACCAGCTGGCCACCAACAGCGCCCCCTCCACCATCGAGGGGCTGAATGACCTGCCCATCAAGAGCGTCAACGGAGCCGTCGTCTACATCCATGACGTTGCCCATGTGCGCGACGGCTTCCCACCGCAGACCAATATCGTTCGCGTGGACGGCCAGCGCGCCAGCCTGATGACAGTGCTGAAGAACGGCGACGTTTCCACCCTGGACGTCATTTCAAAGATCCGGGCTCTGTTGCCGATCATTGCGCAGTCTCTGCCGCCACAGTTGCGTATTACACCTCTGTCTGATCAGTCGATCTTTGTCCGCGGCGCCATCAATGGTGTAGTGCGCGAGGGCATCATCGCCGGCTGCCTCACCGCCGTCATGATCCTGGTTTTTCTGGGCAGTTGGCGCAGTACTCTCATCATCGCCGTTTCCATTCCTCTTTCCATCCTGGTCTCGCTGATCATATTGGGGGCTCTGGGCGAGACCATTAACATCATGACCCTGGGTGGCCTGGCGCTGGCCGTCGGCATCCTGGTCGACGACGCTACCGTAGAGATTGAAAATATCAATCGCAATCTCGAACAAGGCAAAGAGGTGGAGCAGGCGATCCTGGATGGCGCCGCGCAGATCGCCATTCCGGCCTTTGTCTCCACCCTCTCCATCTGCATCGTTTTTGTGCCCATGTTCTTTATGGGCGGAGTGGCCAAGTATCTCTTCGTGCCCTTGGCCGAAGCCGTGATCTTTGCCATGCTGGCTTCTTATTTCCTTTCTCGCACTGTGGTTCCCACCATGGCCAAGTTCCTGCTCCACGAACATGATCCGCAAGGCGAGACGCAGAAGCAGCAGAGCCGCAATCCCCTGGTTCGTGCCCAATTGGCGTTCGAACGCAGGTTTGAGCAACTTCGTACCTTCTATTACCGCGTGCTGCAGCTTGCCATCGCCCACAGCACAGTTTTCCTTATCCTATTTTTCGTGTTTACGCTCGGCTCCTTCGCCCTGCTATACCCGTGGCTGGGTCAGGATTTCTTTCCCTCAGTGGACTCAGGTTCGTTCAAGCTCCACCTGCGTGCCCAAACCGGCACGCGCATCGAAGAGACAGCGCGGCTCTGCGATGAGGTGGATAACGCCATTCGCCAGGAAGTCCCCAAAAGCGAATTGGTCAGCATCATCGACAATATCGGAATACCCTATTCCGGTTTGAATCTCTCCTACACCAGCACGGGTGTCGTTGGCGCTGCGGACGCCGACATCACCGTGGCCCTGACCGAGAAACACCATCCCACAGACCTGTACGTGCAGCATCTCCGCGCGAAGCTTAACGCTCAGTTCCCCGGAACTATCTTCTACACCTTGCCCGTGGATATGGTGACGCAGATTCTCAACTTTGGCCTCCCGGCTCCCATCGATATTCAGGTAATCGGCAACAACCTGCAGGGCAATCGCGAATTTATCGATCGGCTGCTGAAAGACATAAGCTACGTGCCGGGCACGGCCGATCTACACATCCAGCAGCCTTTCAACAATCCGCATTTTACGGTCGATGTAAACCGTTCCAAGGCGCAGGACATCGGGTTGACGCAGCGGGATGTGGCCGGTAGCCTGCTGGTCTCGACCAGCGGCAGCTATCAAACCAACCCCACCTACTGGCTCGATCCAAGGAATGGTGTCAGTTACAGTATCGCCGCGCAGTCCCCGCAATATACTCTGCAATCCCTCCCCGAACTGGCGAGCATTCCCTTGACCACGCCCAGCGCGGCGGCCACCATGAGTCCCAGCCCATTTATTTCGGTAGGCTCGTCGAGCTTTACCTCGGTGCCGCCGAATGCCGCTCCCTCCACGGCGACGGGGGTGCAGCCGATCCAGATTCTGGGCAATGTGGCCACCCTCACCCGTGGCGCAGAGCCGGCTACCATAAGCCACTACAACATCGCTCCGGTGCTGGATATTTACGGCAATGTCGTCAATAGTGACCTGCGCAGCGTGTCGGACAAGATTGCGCAGATCGTCGCCCAGCATCGCAAAGAGTTGCCCCGTGGTTCGCAGGTGGTCGTTCGCGGCCAGGTACAGACGATGAACTCCTCATTTATCGGGCTGACCAGTGGCTTGGCCTTTTCCATCCTGCTGGTTTATCTGCTCATCGTGGTGAATTTCCAGTCGTGGCTCGATCCTTTTATGATCATCGCTGCGCTCCCCGCCGCGTTGTGCGGCATTGCCTGGATGTTGTTCATCACCAATACGCACATCAGCGTGCCTGCTCTCACCGGCTCCATCATGACCATGGGCGTGGCCACTGCAAATTCCATTCTGGTGATCAGTTTCGCCCGCGAGCAAATGGAAGAGAACGCTGGCGATGCCCGCGACGCCGCCCTGCGCGCCGGGTATACCCGTTTTCGTCCGGTGCTCATGACCGCTCTGGCCATGATCATCGGGATGGTGCCGATGGCGTTAGGTTTGGGCGACGGCGGAGAACAAAATGCTCCGCTGGGCCGGGCGGTCATCGGTGGATTGCTGTTCGCTACCGCAGCCACCCTGTTCTTCGTGCCCACACTCTTTAGCGTCATACATGGATGGCTGGGGCGCCGTCGCAAGCCTGCCGCAGCAGGCGCGTCGGATCTGGAAGACTAGAAAATGGGAGAGAGCGCAGAGATGAATGAGGAAAGAAGAGTCGAGCAGCCACAACCGCCGAACGAGGCACCTGGCGTACCTCCCGACGCTCCGCCTCTCTCCGGCCGCGTCGCCGTGGTCTTGATCGTGGTTCTTCTCCTGCTGGCGATCGTGATTGTGGTTGCCGGGATCGTGCCTCGGGTGCGCGCCCGCACCCGGCTAAAGGATCAGACCGACGCGCTCGCCGCACCCACCGTGGTTGCCACTCCACCGCAGCAAGGCAAAATCGGGCAAGAGATTATTTTGCCCAGCAACATTTATGCCTACAGCGATGCATCGCTCTTCGCCCGCACCGACGGTTATCTCAGCAAGTGGTATTTCGACATCGGCGCACACGTCCGCCAAGGGCAATTGCTGGCGATCATCAGCACCCCTGAAGTAGACAAGCAATTGCTTCAGGCGCGTGCCGATCTCGCCACGGCGGAAGCCAACGCTGGCTTGGCCAAGACCAACTCCACCCGCTACCAGGGATTGCTCACGCAAAACGCCGTTTCCAAACAAGACACAGATACCTTCGTCAGCCAGGCAGCTTCCACCAGCTCCACAGTAAAGTCGGCCCAGGCCAATGTTCAGCGGTTGGAGCAGCTGCAATCGTTCGAAAAGATTTATGCCCCCTTCAGCGGAGTGATCACTGCCCGTAATGTCGATGTCGGCCAGCTGATCAACGCCGGGGCCGGTACGCAGTTGTTTCGCATCTCGGCCATCAACGTCTTGCGTGTCTACGTCAACGTTCCCCAGATTTATTCCCAGGCAGCGGTTCCTGGCACAACAGCCACGCTTACACTCTCCGAATTTCCAGGGCAGACATTCACCGGCAAATTGGTGCGCACGGCGAGGGCTATCGATCCCAGCTCACGCACACTCCTGGTAGAAATCGATGTCGACAACCGGGATGGCAAGCTCATGCCCGGGGCTTACGCCGAAGTCCACATGAACGTGCATGATGGAATCGCGCCCATGATCATCCCCGTCTCCGCGCTTATCTTTCGTACCCAGGGATTGCAGGTAGGTACGGTGGTGAACGGTGCGAATGGAGATCAGGCCAGGCTGGTACCCGTGATTCTGGGCCAGGATGATGGTTCCACGGTGCAGATCATTCACGGGCTCACCGCCGACTCACGCGTCATAGAAAATCCGCCGGATTCGTTGATCGATGGGGAGCCGGTACGTGTGGTTCAACCCGCGAAGCAGTCCAACGGGGGCTCGCCGGAATGAAGGTTTCGCATACTCATTTCGGTGTTGCCCTCCTTTCCGTAGCAACGCTGCTCGTTTCCGGTTGCACTGTGGGGCCCAACTACCATAAGCCCACCGCGCCTACCGCGCCTGCCTTCAAAGAGAGCGCCGTGGTTCCTCCACCCAATCTGCCCGACGGTGGATGGAAGCAGGTGAGCCCGAACGACAGCGCCTTGCGGGCCAACTGGTGGGAGACCTATCAGGATCCGCAACTGGACAAGCTGGAGCAGCAGGTTGCCGTTTCCAACCAGACGCTCAAGGCTTCCTATGAGCAGTACATGCAGGCCCGGGCGGCCATCCAGGTGTATCGGGCACAATATTTCCCCACCGTCCAAGCCGGTCCGTCGGCTTCGCGCGCCCGGCAATCGCAAAACCGTCCTCTGTATGTTAATGGGAGCAAGACGACCTACAACGACCTGTTCCTGCAGGGCCAGGTTTCCTGGGAGCCTGATCTATGGGGCAGCATCCGCAGGCAGGTGGAAGCGCAGCGGGCTACCGCCCAGGCCACAGCCGCTGACCTGGCGAACGTGGATCTGAGCCTGCGCTCGGAGCTGGCGTTGGATTACTTTGAGTTGCGAGGCCTCGATACCCAGCAGCGATTGCTCGACACCACGGTGCAGCAATTTGAGCAGTATCTGGAGCTGACCAAGACACGGTTCACGGGCGGAGTGGCCACCGACTCCGATGTGGCACTGGCGCAGACCCAACTTGATCAGACGCGGGCCCAGGCCATTGATGTAGGCGTCGCCCGGGCCCAGTATGAACATGCCATCGCCACGCTCACCGGTGTCCCCGCATCCAGTTTTTCTCTGCCGCCCGCGCCCCTCGATTTGGCACTGCCGCAGGTACCAGTGGGTGTGCCGTCGCAATTGCTCGAGCGCCGTCCTGACGTCGCTGCCGCGGAACGGCGTGCCAATGCCGCGAACGCCCAAATAGGCGTAGCGATCGCGGCCTACTACCCCACCATCAACATCACCGCCATAGGTGGATTTGAGAGCAAGAACGTCGGCACATTAATACAGGGACCAAGCTCGCTCTGGTCGCTGGGCGGTTCCGCCGTGGAGTTGCTGTTCGATGCCGGAAGACGGCATGCCATTACGGAAGAGGCGCGGGACGTTTATGAGCAGAACGCAGCCAACTATCGGCAGACTGTGTTGCAGGCCTTCCAGGAGGTGGAAGACAATCTCTCCGGCCTCCGCATTTTGAACAGTGAATCGGTGGCACAACAGCGTGCAGTCGATTCTGCGCGGCACTCGCTCGATATCTCCACCACTCGCTACAAGGGCGGTGTGACCACCTATCTTGAAGTGATCACCGCGCAGACCACCCAGTTATCCAACGAGCGAACCGCGGCGGACATCACCACCCGGGAGTTTGCCGCCAGCGTGCAGCTGGTTAAGGCCCTGGGTGGTGGGTGGGATACGACCAAGTTGCCCACTCCCTGAGATCAGCTTTGGGAGTTGGAATTAGGCAGCGATCCAGTGGTGAAGACCTGCTCCGCCAGTCCGCCGGATATGCGGTAGATCACGAATTCCCGATCCCGGTGGCTGCGCAATTCAAAAACCAGGTCTCCCCGATTGTCGGCCTTGGCATCGACCGCATCCACCAATCGCATTCTAGGCGTCACGTCGAGATGATCGTCATCGGTCACAGACTTGAACAGCACTTTGGGTACGCCGTTGAAGTCCGGCTGGGCGATCAGCGTGACATATTTCACCTTGCCGGCGTGATCCGTAATCTCCCCAGTGAAGACCAGCGTTGCCCCACCGCTGTAGGTGAGCTCATAAGCCTTGAAGCGCTCGTTGGTAAACACCGGCTTGGGAGCGGCGGCCGCGGTCGTAGCTGCCTTGCGTCTCTGCGCGGCAGTGGTGGCGGTGCGCGGCTTGGGAGTGGTCTTCGCTGGCGGCGCCGCGGCTGCGATGGCTTTGGCCGCCGCAATCTCCATTTGCTCCTTCATCTTGTCGGCGTCGGCCGGGTCGGACCACAGATATACAAAAGGATGCGCCTCACCCTCACCGGCATCGGAGACCGCGATCATCTGCTGCAGCCCGGAAGGTACTCCGGTAAGCTGGGCAGGTTGAAAATCGTCCTTCGGCGTTTGCTGGCCGTGAGCCATGTGTGGCCGGTCCGGATCGGCGCCGCCGAGCGGGACCTCGGGCGCTGCGGCATCCGCACTGCTGGCGTTAGCGGCTGGGGCGGATGCGGGTGAGTCCGACCGCCTGCGTAGGGTAGGACGATCCGGGTCGCCCGCAGGAGGATTGCTGGAAGCCGGTGGACTCGTAGAACCGGGGGATGAATCTGTAGACGTGGAGCTGCTGCTTGAGTCCTGGCCCTTGAAGTGAGGCCGGCCATTCCCCGCATCGGTGACCACCTGGGGCATGTTTCTGCCTTGCTTCGGCTTCGCCTTCCTGGGGGGAGGAGCCATGGGCTTCCACGAACCATAGCCGAACCAATAGCCGTCCACATCCTGCGCCGTGTTGATGTCGAACAGACCACGCGCGATCCCGGCATCCTGCAGCACGTACTCTGTTCCCGGTTCGAGCGCCAGCGGCTCCGGCTTGGCCAGGTAGAGCCCTCCAGGCTGATACTGTTCCCCATCGAAGACGGAGATCGGTATGATGCGGCTGGCACTCGGCTTCCCCATATCGCCCGTCCATTCGAGCACGGCAATCGCGCGTACGGCAGGGCCCTTTTTCTTGGCGTTCTCGACATGGCCGGGATACTGCGCATAAGCGGGCGCGGCCAGCGCTAGCAGCATAGCGAGACTGCTCGCGGCTTTCGTCATCATGGAATAATCTCGTTGCATTGCATCTCGTTTAGGGGAAGGACCTTTTTTCATGGAAGTGAACGACAAAGTCGCCGACTTCACGCTTCAAACGGACGAGGACAAAACCGTACATCTGAAGGACTTCAGTGGCAAACCAGTGGTGCTCTTCTTCTATCCCAGGGCCGACACTCCCGGCTGCACCATCGAGGCCTGCGGCTTTCGTGACGTCTTCAAGAAGATACAGCAGGCCGGCGCTGTTGTTCTCGGTATCTCGCGCGACACGCCGAAGGCGCAGAAGAAGTTCAAAGAGAAGTACAACTTGCCCTACACCCTCCTTGCAGATGTAGACGAAGTAGTCTGCAAACAGTTTGATGTTCTCAAGCAAAAGAATATGTATGGCAAGAAAGTAATCGGCATCGAGCGGACCACATTCCTCATTGGGCCCGACCAGAAGCTGCTGAAAATCTTTCCCAAAGTGAAGCCGGAGGGGCATGCCGAGGAGGTTCTTGCCGCCGTCAAAGCCGCTCGTGGCTAGAACTCGCGCCGGGGCGGCTGTTGTCCCCCGGGACTTTTATCTGGATCCCCCTGACCTGGTCGCCCGGAAGCTGCTGGGAAAGCTGCTGGTCAGGGGTGAAATGGTCGGGCGAATCGTCGAAGTGGAAGCCTACTTCGGGGAAGCTGACGCCGCGTCGCACGCCTTTCCTGGCAAGACGGCAAGAAACGCTGTGCTCTTCGGACCGCCGGGCCACGCCTACGTCTACTTCATCTACGGGATGTATTTTTGCCTGAATGTTTCTTGCGAACGAGAGGGTCGCGCCGGCGGCGTCTTGTTTCGAGCACTCGAGCCCATCCGCGGTCTGGACACAATGGCGAGGAACCGTGGACTAGACGCCACCCGTGTCGCCGCGCTGACCTCCGGACCAGGGCGGCTATGCCAGGCCTTCGGGATAACCCGGGACCGTGACAACGGCGCCGATTTCACCTCACTGAGATCCGATCTGCAAATCCGGGACGATGGCTTTCTAGCCAGGGATGTCCTCGTGACGCCGAGAATCGGCATCAGTAAGGACGCAGAGCGACCGGCCCGCTTCCTCCTCGCCGACAACCCGTTTGTTTCCAAACGCGGCGCCTGATTTGGGCTTGGAGGAGAACCGCAGATCTCTCCACTTCGCTACGCTCCGGTCGAGATGACAATTCCGTTGAAAGGAAGTCTTCGGACTTTTCCTGGAAACCTGGAATCTCGTCCTCAAACAAATTTGTCATCTCGACCGGAGCGTAGCGAAGTGGAGAGATCTGCGGTTCTCCCTGGGAATCCAACTAAAGCAGCAGATTATCGATGAGTCGCGTTGTACCCACGCGTGACGCCACTGCCACCAGCGCTCCTCTATCGACATTTGGTATGTCCTCGAGCGTGTCAGGATCGACGATGCGGCAGTAGTCCACCTGGACCGAAGGCTCCCCCGCAAGCACGTGCAACGCCTCACAAAGCAGCTTGGCGGAATCGCGCTCGCCGTCCTGAACCAGTTGACGGACGGCAAACAGTGCCCGGGAGAGAACCAGCGCCTGTCGCCGCTGTTCATCGCTCAGGTTCCGGTTGCGGGAACTCATCGCCAACCCATCCGCCTCGCGGACAATTGGGCAAACATCCAGGTGGACAGCAAACCGCAAATCGCGCACCATCTTGCGCAGGACGGCGACTTGAGCAGCGTCCTTTTGCCCAAAGAAAGCATGCTCCGGAGTGAATATATTCAGCAGCTTAGCCACTACGGTAGCCACCCCACGAAAGTGGCCCGGACGGGAAGCTCCGTCCAGCTGGTCGCTCAGGCCTGCAACTTCGACGAACGTACTCGCGCCACTGGGATACATCTCCTGGACCGAGGGCGCAAAAACCACGTCAACGCCTGCCGCTTCGAGCGTGCAGCAATCCTCGTCCAGGGTCCGGGGATAGCTGGCGAAGTCTTCCTTGGGGCCAAATTGGGTTGGGTTTACGAAAATCGACACTGCCACCGCATCGCAGCTTGCCTGCGCGGCGCGTACCAGGGACAGGTGTCCTTCATGCAAGGCTCCCATGGTGGGCACCAGCCCTAAAGTCTCGCCCGCCAGCCGGATTCGGGCGCACGCAGTCCTGGTTTCCGCGATGGTGTGCAGCACCAACATGGGCTACGCCTTGCGCCGGGCCGTGCCTTCTTCCAGGAGCAGAGCCGCCATCGCTTCTTTTCCAAGGTGATAGCTTTCCGCTTCGCCGGGGAATTGGCGCCCTTCGACATCATCGCGGTACCGGTGGACCGCATCCGTGATCAAGGCCGCAGCGTCGCCATAGCGGCGTACAAATTTCGCAGGCGCGGAAAACGACAAATTGATCAGATCGTGTAGCACCAGTATTTGACCGTCGCAGTAGGGTCCGGCACCGATACCAATGGTCGGGATGTGTAAAGCGGCGGTGATCCGCTGCGCCACTTCCGCGGGAATCCCTTCCAGGACCACGGCAAAGGCGCCGGCCGCTTCCAGGGCGAGTGCATCTTTCACCAGATGGTGGATAGCCGCGACCGACTTGCCCTGGACCCGGTATCCGCTCATGCGGTGGACCGATTGCGGTGTAAGCCCAAGGTGTCCCACCACCGGGATCTCCGCCTCCGTGAGCCGTCTGACCAGATCAAGGCGGCTCGCCCCTCCTTCAATTTTCACTGCTTGCGCGCCGGCTTCCTTCAGGAAGCGTGTGGCGTTGGCGATCCCTTCGGCCGTACTCACCTGGTAGGAGCCAAAGGGCATGTCTGCAACCACCATCGCTTGCTTAACGGCGCGGCGTACAGCCCGGGTGTGAAGCAGCATCTCGTCCATGGTGACGGGGAGGGTGTTGTCATAACCCATGACCACCATCGCCAGCGAGTCCCCAACCAGGATAAAGTCCACCCCAGCCTCATCCACCAGCCGCGCAGTGGCATAGTCGTAGGCGGTCAGGGCCACGATGGGGGTGCCCTTGGATTTCTTGTCTTGAAGTGTTTGGATAGTCACCCGGCGGGCCGGGGTAGCCGGCGCGGAGTGATCCGCGCTGCGGAAATGCGTGAGGCTCATGGCAAACTCCAGTGCAGCTCCCCAGGGGATGCTGCCCGATCAGTACCACGGACCAATATACGCCGTCCGACCTACTCCCGGCAAAGCGGGTTTACCCGCCGTTTCCCGCTGTGGGGGGAGGCAGGAAGTACTGCTTACCCTTGATGGGCTCGGAGACACGCTTGAGCAGCAGGGCCAAGTCCTGCTCGCGGTTCACAAAGTCGATCGCGGAGGTGTCGACCACCAGCAGGTCACTGGCCGTGTAGTGAAAGAAGAAGTGTTCGTAGGCTTTCGCCACCTGCTCGATATAAGCGTCACTGATGGCTTGCTCCTGGGTTATGCCCTTGCGTTTGAGCCGCTGTTTCAGCACCTCGGGCGAAGCCTGCAAATAAATCACCAGGTCCGGTGTCGGCACTTCGTTGCGGAAATCCTGGTAGTAGCGGTTGTAAAGGGCCAACTCTGCATCGCTGAGATTAATGTAGGCAAAGAGCTTGTCTTTTTCAAACAAGTAGTCAGCCACGATCGGCCAGGGGTCACTGCCCGCCAGATCCTTCGCTGCCTGACGCATCTGGTCGTACCGTTCCACCAGGAACCACATTTGGGTGGCCAGAGCCATGCCGCTCATTTCCTGGTAAAAGCGGTCGAGGAAGGGGTTGTTCTCCGGTTCTACGATTCGCCGCGCGCGCAGGGTCTCTGCCAAAATCCTGGCCAAGGTCGACTTACCGACGCGAATCGGTCCTTCGATGGCGATGAATCTGGGGGGCTCAAAGAAATCTGCCATGAAGAAAAACCGAAGATAACACAGTTAAACTCTTGAAGCATGCTTACTAAGGTGGTCTCCGCAGGTTTGCTCACCGGGCTTTCGGCAGGGGCGTATCTCTACGCCGCGCAATGGCCCACTTCGCAGGTTTTCGGGAGAACTGTTCTTGCGGGTTCAGACGTAGATGAAGTTGCCCTGACCTTCGATGACGGTCCCAATGATCCGTACACCATGCAATTGCTTGAATTGTTAGACCGCTGGCAGGTGCGGGCCACATTTTTCATGATGGGAAGCTTCGTGCGCCAGCGTCCGGAAATTGCCCGGGCGATCCATCGTGCTGGGCACCTGCTGGGAAACCATAC
The DNA here is from genome assembly GCA_963830325.1 of uncultured Acidobacteriaceae bacterium. Classification (GTDB taxonomy): domain Bacteria; phylum Acidobacteriota; class Terriglobia; order Terriglobales; family Acidobacteriaceae; genus PALSA-350. The sequence goes on along the minus strand of CAWHMV010000008.1, from coordinate 717,035 downwards.
CGTAAGCCATCCGTCCTTGATGTGGGCAAGCCCCGCTCAAGTCCGCGAGGAACTTGTTGGGTGTAGTGCCATCATCGAGGATGTAACCGGGGAAGTCGTGAGATATGTTCGGCCTCCCTTCGGCGCGCGCCGGCCGGATGTGCTGCGCACTGCGCGGGAACTAGGGCTGACGCCGGTGATGTGGAATATTACTGCCTACGATTGGGAAGCCACGAATCCCCAGGACTTGGCAGCGCGGGTGCGCCGTGGTCTTCTGCACAATCGAAGGCGGCGCCGCGGCAGCAACCTCCTGTTGCACGATGGCGGTCACCGGGAGCTTGGTACCGACCGGTCCATTACCCTCTCGGCAGTCGGTTTGTTGCTGGAGGGCTGGGCTGGAAGTGGGTTGCGCTTCGTCACCGTGGACGCGTGGGGATAGAGGCTTCTTTACTGCGCTCCGCGTGCCTTGTATCAGCCGGTGTGTGAGAACCAGGATTTTAGTCCCGCAGGGACGGCTGAACGCAGCCCAGGACGCTAGTCCTGGGTACGTCATGCAACATGATTTAGTCCCGCAGGGACGGCTGAAGGTTGTCCAGGATTGTGTCGCGGCCGATTTTCAGCCGTCCCCTGCGGGACTGGTCGTCCTTGCAAATCCAACCCAGGACTAGCGTCCTGGGCTAAGTTCAGTCGTCCCTGCGGGACTAAAATCCACTCTTAGTGGCCCGACTAAAGTCGTGCCCTGATACAAAGCAAGCGTAGAGCAGTGGGAGAGATCTGCGCTTTCTTTTCCCAACCTATTGGGCCGCATGCACCGATGCGAACGCCTTCCGAGCGGCCTCCACCGTGAAATCAATATCCGCAGCAGTATGAGCCGTTCCAAGAAAAGCCGCCTCGAATTGTGACGGAGGGAGCCAAACTCCCTGATCCAGCATCGCCCTGTGAAAACGCCCAAAAGCTTCCGTATCCGACGTCGCCGCAGTCGCGAAGTCAGTCACCGGCGTCCCGGTAAAGAACCACGTGACCATGGAGCCCACTCGATTGGTTTCCATAGCAATCCCCGCGTCCTGGGCTGCCGCGGCGATGCCCTTAGCGACCGCCGCCGTGATCTCCTCCAGCCCGGCGTAGACCTCTGCCTTATGAGCAGCCAGATACCGCAACGTGGCGGTCCCTGCGGCCATAGCCAGTGGATTCCCGCTGAGCGTCCCGGCCTGGTAGACCGGGCCCAACGGCGCCAGCAGGTTCATCAGCCTGGCTTTGCCGCCAAAGGCGGCGCAGGGCACGCCCCCTCCAATAATCTTTCCCAGGCAGGTGAGGTCCGGATCGATGCCAAAGACCTCTTGCGCGCCTCCCAGGGCCAGCCGGAAGCCGGTCATAACCTCGTCGAAAATCAGCAGGGTTCCGCTCTGTTGCGTCACGCGCCGCAGGCCCTGCAGATATCCCGGAGCCGGAGGCACACAGCCCATATTGCCCACCACTGGTTCCACGATCACGCAGGCAATATCGTCCTGATGTTTGGCGAAGGCCTCCTCCACCGCGGCCAAATCGTTAAATGGCAGAGGAAGCGTCCAGTGGGCGATCTCCTGCGGCACCCCAGCCGACCCGGCAAGCCCAAAAGTGGCCAATCCCGAACCCGCTTTGACCAGCAGCCCGTCTGAATGCCCGTGATAACAGCCTTCGAACTTGATTACATACCGGCGGTTGGTAAATGCCCGGGCCACGCGGATGGCGGACATGGTGGCCTCCGTCCCCGAACTGACGAAGCGCATTTTTTCAATCGAAGGCATGGCGGCAATCACCTGCTCTGCCAAGTCTGCTTCCGCGGCGGTCGACGCACCGAAGCTTGCGCTGCGTTCCGCGGCTCGCTGAATCGCCTCCACCACCAGCGGGTGGGCATGCCCGAGGATCATCGGTCCCCAGGAACCGAAGTAGTCCAGGTAGCGATTGCCATCGGCGTCCCACAGGTAGGCTCCTTCGGCTCGCACCAGGAAAGGCGGGTCTCCCCCTACGGCGCTAAAGGCGCGCACCGGCGAATTTACGCCTCCAGGCAAGTACTGCTCCGCACGCCGCTGCAATTCTCTGGAACGACTCAGTTCTCTGCTCACGGGATTCAGTATAGGGGACCCTGCTTATGGCGGGTTGGCGATGTTAAACTGGCAGTTCTTGGGTGCCCATACCATCCCATCGAAATACCTCATCCCAACGCGAACTTGGAAGAGCCTTGCCAGAATCAACGCGAAAATCGAATAAGCCTCCTGCCACCTACGCCTCGGCGGGCGTGGACATTTCGCAGGGCGACCGCACCAAACAGCGCATCAAGTATTTAGCCCAGAAAACCTTCAATAAACAGGTGCTGGGAGACATTGGTGGCTTCGGTGGCCTCTTCCGCCTCGACACCGCCAAGTATGCCGACCCTATCCTGGTTTCAAGCGCAGACGGTGTGGGCACCAAGCTGAAGGTGGCGTTTGCACTGGGTATGCATCACACCGTCGGCGCCGACCTAGTCAACCATTGTGTGAATGACATTGCTGTCCAGGGTGCGACCCCCCTTTTCTTTCTGGACTACCTGGCCATCGGCCAACTGGACGACGAAATAGCCCAAACCGTTGTCAGCGGTGTCGCCGAAGCGTGCCGCGCCAACGGCTGCGCCCTCATCGGAGGGGAGACGGCCCAGATGCCCGGCTTTTACTCGAATGGAGAGTATGACCTGGCGGGCTTCATCGTCGGGGCAGTCGACCGGCAAAAACTGATCACCGGCAGCAAGATTGAGCCGGGCGATGTGCTCATCGGCTTTCCTTCCACCGGCCTGCACACCAACGGATATTCCCTGGCGCGCAAACTCTTTTTTGACGTAGCCGGCTATGCGCCTCACCAATATGTAAACGAATTGAAGGATAAGGCCGGAGCAGCGCTGATGAAGGTGCATCGCAGCTACCTGGCCGTGATCAAGAAGCTCACCGCTGCAGATCTGGTCGTGGGTATGGCCCACATCACCGGCGGGGGCATCACGGAAAATCTGCCCCGCATTCTGCCCAAGACAATTTCTGCGGTGGTGGAAACCGGCTCATGGGTCCCGCCCGCGATTTTTTCCCATTTGCAGCAATTGGGCAGCGTGGAGCCGGAAGAGATGTTGCGCACCTTCAATATGGGCATCGGGTTGATCGCGGCAGTCCCGGCCGACAAATTCAAGCGCGCGAAATCGATGCTCGACCGCGCCGGGGAAAAATTCTGCGTCATCGGCCGCACCATTAAGGGAGACCGCAAGGTGTTGTACACGTGACTCCAGGATCTCCCCGAGTCCACCGCTTGGGGATCCTGCTTTCTGGCCGTGGGTCGAACTTTCTTGCTATCGCCGAGGCCATTGCCCACCGACGCTTGGCGAATGCCAATATCGCCGTCGTGATATCGAACCGCAGCGATGCGCCGGGGATCGCAGCCGCTCGCAGTGCGGGATTTGCCACCGAAGTGATCGAGCCACGGGGACGAAAGCGCGCCGAACATGATGCCGAGATCATCGCCAGCCTGCAGGCGCATCAGGTGGATTTGGTTTGTCTCGCCGGTTATATGCGACTGCTGTCAGCAGAGTTCGTGCGCGCCTTTCCGCAGCGCATTCTCAACATCCATCCTTCGCTGCTGCCGGCATTTCCGGGTCTTGATGCGCAACGACAGGCCCTCGAATACGGAGTCACGGTCTCCGGTTGCACCGTGCACTTTGTGGACGAGGAACTGGACCACGGTGTGATTGTGCTGCAAAAGACCGTCCCGGTGCTCGCGGACGATGATGAGCATACGCTATCCGCGCGCATTCTCGTTCAGGAGCATGCGGCCTACGCGGAGGCCATCTACCGGGTCATCTCAGGAAAATATCGTTTCGCGGGACGCCGTTATGTGGCCGTTCAAACGGAAACGGAATGAGCCTCGCCCAGGGTTAGTTTCGCCGTCATTTTCCGCGAGCCGCGGAAGAACGTCACGGTGACGGTATCGCCTGCCTGATGGCGATCCATGATCTCGGAAACATCCTGCGGATTGGTCACCCGGTCGTTGTCGATGGCGACGATGAGATCACCTCCCAGATAAATCGGCTGGTTGCCCAGGTAGGCTTGCTGCGTGCCGCCCTTTAAGCCGGCGCGTTCCGCGGCGCCCCCGGGAATGACCTTTTGCACCAGCACACCGTAATCAGCCGGTAATCCAATCTGTTCCGCGAGATCGGGCCCAATGGCCAGCGAAGCGATACCCAGCGAGGGACGGCGCACCCGTCCGTATTTGCTGTAGTCCGAAAGCACCGCTTTGATGGTGTCGATCGGAATGGCGAAGCCAATGCCGGAGTTCTGTTCCGCGCCGCCGGTGGCAATCAGCGTGTTCATCCCAATGACCTCACCACGCGAGTTGAGCAGCGGCCCACCGGAATTGCCGGGATTGATGGCGGCGTCGGTTTGCAGTGCCTTATCGATCGTTGGGCCTTGCGGTTCCTGCACCGAGCGAATGGAACTGATAATTCCCGTAGTCATGGTCCCGTTCAAGCCGAACGGATTGCCAATCGCGTACACGTTCTGACCTACTTGCAGGTCACTCGATTCGGACAGGATGGATGGAGTGAGGTTCTTGGCGTTGATCTGCAGCAGCGCCAAATCGTGTGCCTGGTCCTGCAAAATGATCTGCGCTTTGTAGGTGTGCTTGTCGCTGGTGGTCACCTCGACGTTCTGCGCGTTTTGGATGACATGGTAGTTGGTAATAATGCGGCCGTCTTTGGTGAGCACGAAGCCGGAACCCTGACCGCTCTGTGGCACCACCCCGTAAAAGAAGTCGAAAGCTAATGCCGAAGAAGTGACATTCACGACGGAGGGTAAGGTCCGCTTATAGACCGCAATGCGGCTGGCTTCTTCCTGGGTGTAGGCCGGCTGCGCCTCCGCCTCGGTTAAGTGCATCGGGGACTCGCGCCAGAGCTTCCCTAGGGGAGCTCTGGGGAGGCCGCGGAAGTTGCTGTACGAGGTGAGGTAGACGAAGGCGCCTACGAGCAAAACGATCAGGATGACAGAGCGAATCTTCATAACGAGCTAACGTCTATTAGATCATTCCCGGCGTTATCGACGAAAACCGCAGATCGTGTGAGAAACTTCGTTTTCCAAACTCAGGCCCGCAGGGACCGCTGGAAATACGCCGCGATGCAGTCCTGAACAACCGTCAGCCGTCCCTACGGGACTTAATCATGTTGCATGATGTGCCCAGGACTAGCGTCCTGGGCTAAGTTCAGCCGTCCCTGCGGGACTGAGTTTGGAAACCGAAGTTCTCACACGATCTGCGGTTTCCTTCCTCTCACGCGGCCGCCCGCAGCAACTCGCCGTAAGTCTTTTCCACCAAGGCACGCGTTGCTTCGAGTGAGCCAGTATTGTCGAGGACATAGTCGCATCGGCCCACTTTTTCCTTATCGGGAATTTGCGCCGCGATCCGCGCGCGGGCGTCCGCTTCCGCTCCATCGTGGGCCACCATCCGCGCAACAAAGCGCGCAATCTTTACTTCATCGGGCACGGTGACTAGGATCAGTTTGTCGAATCGCTGCACCCACCCCGGTGCGGTACCCCACTTTTCCACTTCGAAGATCAGAGCGGATTCCACAATGGCGACACGCCTGGGGTCGGCAGCGAAGACCCCACGAATCCATTCCTCTTCCGCCGCGACCACGGCAGGATGCACGATGTGGTTGAGCGTGTCTGCCTGGTTATGTTGAAACGCCAACTCAGCCAGCGCCTTGCGATTGAGCGACCCATCGCTACGGACCACTCCACTTCCAAATGTCTTGACGATCGCCGCATAAACCGGTTCTCCGGGCTGCATCAGCTGCCGTCCGAGTTGGTCGGCGGAAACTACGGCCGCGCCCAGTTCGGCAAACATGCCGGCCACAGTGCTTTTGCCGCTGCCCAGCCCTCCCGTTAATCCGACGCGAAGCATCCTAGACTGGCAACCCGCGCCGGAGTTTCGCCGCGCGCACAGTGTTTGCCATCAGCATGGCAATGGTAAGCGGCCCGATGCCGCCGGGCACAGGCGTATAGGCCCCAGCTAATGCGTAGGCTTTGGGAAGCACATCCCCGACGATGACCGAACCCTTCTGCAGGAAGGTCTCTTCACGGCGAGCATCCCCGGCGAAGTAGCGATCAAATTCCGCCCGGTCGGTAACGCGATTAATGCCCGCGTCGAGAATCGTAGCTCCAGGGTTGACCATTTCCGTGGTCACGAACGCCGGCTTGCCGATTGCCACCACCAGGATGTCTGCTCGCTTGGTGAACGAGGCCAGATCACGCGTCCGGGAGTGGCACACGGTTACCGTCGCGTTCTCCGCCAACAGCAGAATTGCGGTGGGCTTTCCCACGATGTCGCTGCGCCCAACCACCACCGCATTTTGCCCCGCAATCTGCAGATGGCTACGCTTGAGGATTTCGATGATGCCCGCGGCGGTGCACGGAGCCAGCGCGGGCTGACCGGTCTGCAAGCGGCCTACGTTGACGGGATGGAACCCGTCAACGTCCTTGTCGGGGCTCACCGCTTCGAGCAGTAACTTGGCGTTCACATGCGCGGGCAGCGGCAGTTGAACCAGAATGCCGTCGATGTCTTCGCGTGCATTCAACTGGGCGATCAAGGCCAGCATTTCCTCGGTGGTGACCGTTTCCGGCGGCGTGATCAGCTCGCTGAAAAGCCCTAGCGCCTCGCAGGTCTTGACCTTGCTGCGCACATAAATTTCAGAGGCTGGGACATGCCCTACCAACACCGCCGCCAGCCCCGGCCTTATGCCTTGCAGTGCGAGGCGCTCCACCTCGTCCCTGACCTCCGCCTTGATCGCGGCGGCGATTGCGTTTCCATCCAGAACTCTAGCCATGCACCATCCTTCTTGCTCATGGTAAATGCCCGCTCTGCTGGCGAGGAGTTAAGCCCGGTGATCTAGACTCATGGAATGACGCCGATTCTTTCTCAGACTCTGCTCGAGATCCTGGTTTGCCCGGTCTGCCATCAGCCTGTGATTGCTGGTCCCAACCAGGCCGCGCATGCATGGCTGCATTGCACCGGCTGTGGCCGCTACTATCCAGTAGAGGATGGCATTCCCGTAATGCTCGAGCATCGTGCGACGCCCGAACCTCCGCTGGTGTAAATGGTGCGAATTTCTCGTCTCCCTGCTCACCAGTTGTTAATAAATTAGTCTATTAGTTCATAAGCAATTCGAAAGGGAAGCGGAGCGGAGCGCACAAGTCATCATTTTGGGACACGCTTTCCCGGAAACGATGCGGTGCACTAGAAAATGTGAGATTGCCTGGTCGGTGTGCTCGTCGAAATGATTCGCGTATCCGATACATCCTGCAGAGCGTTCCAGCATCAAATGAGCAGATTGTAGCGTGGACTTCTCCGCTCGGATGCTACTTCGGTGTGAGGCAACACATAGCCACCGCAACGAAGTCAGGTCATTCCGGGTTGATAGATATAGAAGACGCGAAACTGGTTTGTTTCTGCCTCAAATTGGTTGCACGGTTGCGGTACGTTCCTTGGTTCGAAGTCAAAGGGCTCTTCCCGCAGGGTTCTTCGTGTAGCGGTCGATCGGCAGGGTTTTAACTCGTGCCTGGGCCTCATTACAAAGAGGTGAGAGAGGAAATGAAAATGTCAGCAAACGCCAAGATCGAAAAATTTTCCGCACGCGAGCTGCTCAACCTGCGCAACGAGCTCCTGCAATCGGGGATCGATTCATGGCAGGCCGCCGAAGTCCTCAGCGGCTTCCTCACCGGCCGTGGATACGGCGTGAGCGCAGAACATGCTCGCAATGCCATCTCACGTCTGGAAGGAATGGGCTGCAATCTCGATTGCATGCAGGCCGAACTGGAGAACCTCGCTTTCGTGATGTAATCTCCTCCACCACGCACTCCTCCACTCTTGTCGCCCAGTCCCAACTCAATCAACCTTAACTTGCAGCCAACCCTGCCCTTCGGGGCAGGTAGGCTGTATGGTTACAGACGGCGGATATCTTTCAGCTGTGAGGATGACTGTGCTCGATTTGAATCGTAGAAGCTTTCTTAAAGCGGCCGGGGCGGCCGCAACCGTGGAAACATTCCTGGGTTCCAGAACGCATTTGCTGGCCGAGGCCCAATCTGAACCGGCCAAACCAGTAGCCGCCAACGACCATATTCAGTTCGCATTGATCGGCGCGGGTGGCCAAGGCCAGGGAGATACCAAGGTCGCGATGGAGGTTCCCGGGGTGAAGCTTGTGGCCGTGGCCGATTGTTATGACGGCCGGCTTCAGCACAGCAAGGAGCTCTGGGGCGACGATATTTTTACCACTCGCGACTACGCCCAGATCCTGGAGCGCAAAGATATTGACGCCGTTATCATCGGAACCCCCGACCATTGGCACAAGCAGGTCGCGGTGGATGCGATGAAGGCGGGCAAAGATGTGTATTGCGAGAAGCCGATGATCCATCTGTATGCCGATGGCCCGCAGATGATCGAAGCCGCCCGCGCGAACAATCGCATCATCCAGGTTGGAAGCCAGCGCGTAAGCTCAGTGATTTACGCCAAGGCAAAGGAGCTGCTTGCTTCCGGCGCCATTGGCCAACTGAATATGGTGACCGCGCGCTGGGACCGCAATTCGTCGATCGGAGCGTGGAACTACACGGTGCCTCTGGATGCCTCGACCGAGACCTGCGATTGGCCGCGCTTTCTGGGCACAGCTCCCAAGATTCCCTTTAACGGCGAACACTTTTTTCAGTGGCGTAAGTGGAAGGCCTACGGCAGCGGCGTAGCCGGCGACCTTTTCGTCCACCTGTTTAGCGGAACCCACTTCATTACCGGGGCGCATGGGCCCACGCGCGCCATGGCCACTGGTGGACTGCGCTTCTGGAAAGATGGCCGCGACGTACCCGATGTGATGCTGGGTCTCTTTGACTATCCTGAGGGCTTCAATCTGAGCCTGCGGGTGAACTTCGTGAATGGCGGCGAGGAAAACGAAGGGCTCATCTTTACCGGTTCCGAAGGCACGATGGAGATAGCGGGCAACAGCGTGATTGTAAGCCGGGTTCCTCTGGAGAAGGCCCCCGGCCTCATGATTGGAACCTTCACCGATGCGATGCAAAAGAAAATTTCAGAAGAGTACTACCAAAAGTATCCGCGCGAGCACCCGATGGGAGCGCCACAGCTCGGTTACGAGAAATATGTAGCAGGGGCTGGATACAGCGACAGCTACGATCACTTCCGGAATTTCTTTTCCGCGGTCCGCTCGCGCCAACCCGTGGTGGAAGATGCAGTGTTTGGTTTCCGAGCGGCAGGAGCGGCGCTTCTCAGCAACCTCAGCTATGAAAAGGGCACCGTTGTCCACTGGGATCCTGAAGCCATGAAACTGGGGTGACCGGCTGCGGAAACGCTGAATGCTCGGGACGGACGGGTCCGTGCAGACGAACGAGACACTCTACACGAAAGCTGCTGAGGAAAGAGACACTCTAAACGAAGGGCACGGCTTCAGCTGTCAGCCGTGCCGCAACAGGCTGGGCCGATGAGGGCTTCAGCCCCTGAGGTACGCTTCTGAGACAAAGCATCGGAGCGGTGACTTCCCGAAGGCGCGCGCAAGCCACGGGTTCGAAATGCAGAAACTCCCGTCCACGGAAATAAAACCGTCCCTGCTGGGCTGAACTTCTTATCGCGCAGAGACTCTTTTCGCAGAAGTAGCTAGCTTTCCAGGCTCTCCGTCGAGGATCCGCGTCCTCAGGATTACCTCCAAATTCTTCTTGCCGCCGTCGGCTCGCTCGAGTTGCGCCAAGTCGGCGGGATCGGTGAGGTATTCCGTCCTGATAAAGAACCACACTGCCGACCGCACTACCCCACTCGCGAGCGGCAATTTTCCCCAAGGTGTCAATCTGACCGACGACGGCAAAGAGACAGAATTGGAACTCCAGTGACGGAGTGACATCACATGTTAGACTTCGCGCATGAATTTCCCCCTCCTTCTGCCATTGTTCGCGGTTTGCGCAACGGGACTTGCTCAGACGGCGCCTCGTGCCCGCGCACTGGGGGTACCGTTCGACGGCACGCCCGGCCCGCTGGATGCGATCACCGACGTCAAAGGAGTGGAAGTAGGCGACACCACGCTGATTCATGGTGAGGGTAAGCTGGTCGTAGGCCAGGGTCCTGTCCGCACTGGTGTGACCGTGGTCTTCCCTCGCGGCCGTGCCGATGCGGATCCTGTATACGCCGGATGGTTCTCGCAAAACGGAAACGGCGAAATGACCGGCACCACTTGGGTGGAAGAGTCCGGTTTTCTCGAAGGTCCGCTCGCTATTACCAACACGCACTCGGTTGGCCTGGTGCGGGACTCGATTATCGCCTGGAGTGTAAAGGGCGGCCGCCTTGCCCAACAGCCCTGGTCGCTGCCGGTGGTTGCCGAAACCTGGGACGGGTACCTGAACGACATCAACGGGTTCCATGTCCAGCAGGCCGATGTGTTTTCTGCCCTTGATACCGCGAAGGCTGGCCCTGTTCCTGAGGGCAACGTAGGTGGAGGCACGGGCATGGTCTGCTACGGGTTCAAGGGCGGAGACGGGACTGCCTCCCGTGTTCTATCTGCGGAAGCCGGCGGATACACCGTCGGGGTGCTGGTGCAGTGTAACTGTGGCAGACGTCCTCAACTCACCATCGCTGGAGTGCCCGTCGGTAAGCTCATTCCCGCTGCGCCCGCCAAGGCGATGTTGGAACCAGAAGTGAGAGGTGATGTTGGATCCATCATTATTGTGGTGGCCACAGACGCACCACTCTTGCCCGGGCAACTAAAGCGGCTTGCCCGCCGGGCAACCATGGGCCTCGCTCGCACCGGCTCCAGCTCTGGAAATTCTTCGGGCGATATCTTCATCGCCTTTTCTACGGCCAATCGCGGGGCCGGCAAAGAGCCTGGTCCCAACTCTGTGCTCACCGTTTCGAACGAACGTATCAGCCCCTTGTTCCAGGCTACTGTCGAAGCGACGGAAGAAGCCATTGTCAACGCCATGGTTGGCGCTCAAACCATGACCGGTATTGACGGCCATACGATCGATGCGCTCCCGCACGACAAACTGACAGAACTCATGAAGCGTTCACCGCAGGCCAAGTAGCTATGAAGCGAGCAGCCCTTGGCTTTCACATGCACTCAGGCTGGGGAGTGCTCGTGGCCGTTTCGCAAGATTCCAACTCGGTTACATTATTGGATCGCAGGCGCATCGTCGTCGCGGATCCGGAAGTGCAGGGAGCCATCCAGCCGTATCACTTCGCAGCCCAACTCGAACCTCCGGAGCAGGAAAAGCACCTGGCGCACTGCGCCGCGTCTTCCTCTCGACTCGCTGCCACAGAAATCGCGGAAGTTATTAGAGAGTTGGATGCACGCCACCATCGCATCGTGGGTGCAGCGATCTTATTGGCTTCGGGCCGTGCACTGCCGCCTTTGGCTAAGATTCTCGCTGCGCACCCCCTGATCCACACCGCGGAAGGCGAGTTCTTCCGCCACGCCGCCCACTCAGCTTGCGAAGGTTTGCAGATCCCCGTCACGACGATCCGAGTGCGCGAGCTTGATGCCCGGGCGAAGGTGGCCTTCGCGAAGAGGGCTGGCCAGGTGCAGAGCAGTATCGCGAGCCTTGGCAGGTCTGTCGGTCCACCCTGGACCAGCGACCACAAAACCGCCGCGCTTGCGGCCGCGCTCATTCTCGTCCGTGCGTGAGTTTGAGACTAAGTGAGGAATTTCTTTAAAGGTTCCCAATAGTGCGCGTGCCATCCCCACTCCAGGTGATCAAAATCGCCTACAGGAAAGCCTTTGTGGTCTAGGGACACATTGGTTCCCGAGGTTTGGGGTTTCAGCTCAAAGGCAACGAGGGACCAGATGCCAGGGGTCCAATGCGAGGGGCGCCACGCTTGCACGATGCGCTGGTTGGAGACCAACTCGACGTTTCGCCCAACGATTTGTCCTGCAAACAGGGAAAAGGCTCCGCCCTCCTTGGAGCCGATCTGGGCCGGCAGGCCGGTGCATGCCGCGAACTGCTTTGCGTCAAGAAGAACTTCATAGATGCGTTGCGGACTCGCTTTCAGGTGGATGTCTTCCTGGAGTGACGTGCGCATTTGATTAGCCGAGGTTCCCGGCTTTTCCTGCTCCGGCGGTTGCGGACCTTGCCCCCATGCACTGCAGGTGGAAGCCAGGCCACATAGGGCCATGGCAAAACCGGTAGCTACTTGTCTACGAGTCGGCGGGTACGGCAAACCAGCCGGCTTAGTTCTTTCTGTCATCGCATTCTCCTGGCACTCAACATCTGCATGGGATCACGCGACTAAATTATGTTCAAGAACATATTTTGCTGGACGAGAGAGGACTGTCTGGGCAATACTCCGGCTCACAGAAAATTGGAGAATGTATGCCCTATCCCACTGGCCATCGCACTGAGATCAAAGCAAAGATCATTCAAAGCGCACGCAGGCTGTTCAACCGGCATGGCTTTGACGGCGTCTCCGTCGATCGGATCATGTCTGGCGCGGGCCTCACCCGGGGCGGTTTCTACAGTTACTTCGAGAGCAAGAGCGATCTATACGCAGAAGTCCTGGGGTGCTTCTTCACCGACCCGGAATGGAAGAGTTGTTGGGAAGGTGTCGAAGTAGATCTGTCCTCAAAGGACGTCGGCCCCCAGGTGGTGCACGCCTATTTATCTCGTCAGCACTTCGAAGATGTGGAGAATTCGTGTCCTATGATTGCGCTACCGACCGACGTGACGCGTAGCGGCGAGAGTGCGAAGCAAGCGTTCGAGACCGTGTTCAGCGCGATGGTCAGCGTTCTGGAGCGCAGCCTGAAGCAGAGTCGCCGTGCTCGCTGCACCAGGGCACAGGCCATCGCCGCTTTATGCGTCGGTGGCATGGTGGTCGCTAGGGCTTTACAGAGCCGAACCCACGGCGATGAATTGCGTGAAGCATGTATGTCGGTAGCGCTCGAGTTGGGTGGCTGGGATACCCGATAAGTAATGAACCCAGGTGGAGCTCATCGACGGCGCTGTTGCTTGGAGCAAAGAACGAAGCCCTCTTCCCTGGACGGGTGCCCCATGTTCGCCCCAGCGTACATGGGCCGAAGACGGATTCTTCAAATGCTTTCACTCCATTTGGAGCGACTGTTGCTCTTGGCCGAAGTGCACCTATAGCAGAGCGTTGGAAGGGGCTGCGCCCTGTCTTCTTCGGCCCATGTACGCTTAGCCCGGATTTCTCACAATCAAGATACAGATCTGGGCGAGGGGATTTAGAAAGTTGCTTGGAAAGGCCGTCTTTTCATGGCATAACTGCGTTGTCGAGACGTAGTGTTTGCCGTGCGGAGGCGGCCTTTCTGATGACAGAGTGTAACCAAGAAACGTTTGCATTTACAGGTCATTTTTCGCGCCGCGTGGAGGCAGGGTTTACCGCCGGTCAAGTTTCCAGCGACGGCGGTGCGCTGCTGTTGCGCGAGGTGGACCGGAAGATCAACCTGCTGGGGCGGCTGGGGTGCTGCTTTGTCGATGGCCGATCGCCGTTGCTGGTCAAGCACCAGTTAGCTCAGATGCTGGCGCAGCGCATCTTCGGTCTGGCGTTGGGGTACGAGGACCTTTGCGATCATGAGCAGTTGCGCTCCGATCCTCTGCTGGCGTTGCTCAGCGGTAAGAGTGAGCTGGATAAGCCGCTGGCCGGCAAGAGCACGCTGAACCGACTGGAACTGGTTGGCCGCACCGGTCGCTATCACAAGATCGGCTACTCGGCGGAGTCTCTGGACCGTTTGTTGGGGGAGCTGTATCTGGAGTCCCATCGCAGTGCGCCGGAACAGATCGTGCTGGACCTGGACGCCACCGACATCCCGCTATACGGCCATCAGCCGGAGCGTTTCTTCCACGGCTACTACGGCAGCTACTGCTATCTGCCGCTGTATATCTTCGCCGGCGACCAGTTGCTGTGCGCGCGTCTGCGGGCGGCCAACCAAGACGCTGCCGCCGGAGCGGTGGAGGAAGTGAGCCGCATCGTTGCCCAACTGCGGCAGCGATGGCCGCAAACCCGGATCGTGTTGCGCGCCGACTCCGGCTTCTGCCGCGAAGAGTTGATGAGCTGGTGCGAGGCCAACAAGGTGGATTACCTGTTTGGCTTGGCGCGCAACCAGCGGCTGCAGAAGATCATCGGCGCCCAGATGCAGCAAGCTCGTGCCCTTCATCAGGGCACAGCCAAGGCGGCGCGCGTCTTTACCGGCTTCGCCTATACCACGCGCCATAGCTGGTCGTGCGCCCGCCGCGTGGTGGCCAAAGCCGAGTATCTCGACAAGGGCGAAAATCCGCGCTTCGTGGTCACTTCGCTGACTCCGGACCAGTGGCCCGACCAGGCACTTTACGAGAAGTTCTACTGCGCCCGTGGCGAAATGGAGAACCGCATTAAGGAACAGATGTGCCTGTTCGCCGATCGGCTCTCAACCGACGAGATGAAGGGCAATCAGTTGCGCCTCTACTTCTCCGCGCTGGCTTACACGCTGATGGAGGCGCTCCGCCGGCTGGGCCTCCAAGGCACGGAGTGGGCCCAGGCTCAGGTCGATACCATCCGTCTCAAGCTGTTCAAGATCGGTGCCATCGTGCGCATCAGCGTGCGCCGCATTATGCTTCAGCTCAACTCGACCTATCCCTGGAAACACCTCTTCGCACAAGCCTTCCACGCCCTGCGTTGCTGAAACCCGCTCCCAGCGGCTAACGACACTTCCACTTCGGCCCATGGCTCCGGCCTGGCGGAGCCATGCAAAATGACACCCTGCTAACCCCCAAGCAGCCCGCCACACGCTAGAAATTACACCGACCGGCCAACCCTATCACGCAAAAGCACTGCAACAGGCTCTCCCCACTCTCAATCGTGTCGCAGAATCTGTGATGGTGAGAAATGCGGGCTAGGCGAACATGGGGCACCCGTCCAGAACCGATGACCGCGGTTGGGAGGTCAAATCCGCCACAGCCGCGAGTGTTGACCGTTGGCCTTCAAGGACGAAGCAAACTCCAAAGTTGCCAGGATAGGGCAGTGGAATCCCATATCTCGCGAAAAACGAGCGAGATATGGGGCACCCGGGGTTCGTGGTCAGATCCAAGCTTGGAGAGGAGGTTCTCAGACACGCCCTAGAGCCTCTTCCGATGCTACCGCCGCGTGGCAAAAAGACCACGGCCCAGAACCGAAGACCGTGGTTTCAAATCCGCCCGAGCTCGCCGGCTTAGTTTGGAAAAACGTGCGAACTAAGCGAACTATGCGCACTAAGTCGTTAAGTCACCCGATAATACGAGTGAAGAAGCGTTTAAGCTTCGTGGACTTTGACGCGGATTGGGCAGAATTAGTGTCGAAAATTGGAAAAAATAAATTCGGCAAGGAACGCCGAGGCTCAGCGCCCCGTAAGCTAGGGCGTTTCCCACCTGCCCGATTGCCCGGAACGAACAATGGCTTCGATGACCGCCATATTCTTAATCGCATCGCTAAGCGGGACGGGAACGCTGCCACCTTCGCGCACGGCCCGGGAAAAGGCCTCGCCTTGAATCGTAAACTGGTTGCAGGGTGGGAAAGTTTCGGTGCAAATGCCACTCCCGGCAAGGTCACGTCCATCGTCGATCAAAATGTAGCTGGCACGGTCCGGGGGCGGAGTGAAGGGCATCACCATTTCAATGCGGCCGCGGGTGCCCAGTAATTGCATCCGCTGGTGATACACAAGCTGCATGCTGCAGGTAAAAATCGCCTGTCCGGATGGGAACTCAAGCATAGCCGAAGTCAATCGATCCACCTTCAACTCCGGGTCCTGGTCAAACAGGCCCATCACTCGTAGCGGTTCTTCCCCGAACATCCACCGTGACGTGTGGATGGGATAGCATCCGATGTCCATCAGGCTTCCGCCACCATATTCCGGGACGTTGCGGATATTTGCAGGGTCGGTGTTGAAGTAGCTGAACACACCTTGAATGGAACGGAGGTCACCAATCCTCCCGGCGGTCAGGAGTTCACGGGCTCGCAGCCACTGTGGATGGCCGCGCACCATAAAGCCCTCAGCGATGATCACACCCGTGCGTTCCTGCACTGCCAAAAAGCCTTTGGCCTCGGCGACCGTCACGCTTAACGGCTTCTCGCATAAGACATGTTTGCCCGCTTCGGCGGCTTTGATGGACCAGGGCACATGAAGTTGATTGGGCAGTGGATTGTAAATGGCTTCGATCTCTGGATCTGCCAGTAGCTCTTCATAGGAGCCGTAAGCCTTCGGGATACCCAGAGCGCTTGCGGCCTCTTCGGCTTTGCGGCGATCACGTGAGGCGATCGCGGTCACCTCAATCCAGTCGCTCTTTTGCATCGCCGGAATCACTTTTCTGATCGCGATCCCGGCCGTACTCAGAATTCCCCAGCGGACCTTTTTGCCCATACCAGGAATATTAGAGGCCGGAGCCGCGGAAAACGCACGCCACGGTGCGGCAGAGGATGAGTAGGTCTGCTCCGAGTGACCAATGGGTGAGGTACTTCAAGTCATACATTTCGATAGAGGCGGGATCGGCGTTGCTGCGGCCGTCTATCTGCCACAAGCCTGTGATGCCCGGGCGCACGGACGAACGAAAGGCAAGAAACTCCGGATTGAGCAACTTGCAATGGTAGTCCGGTAGGGCACGCGGGCCCACCAAACCCATGTCTCCGCGCACCACGTTCCAGATCTGCGGCAACTCGTCAATGCTGTAACGGCGCAGAAAGGTGCCCACCACGGGTAGTATGCGGGGGTCACGGGCGTCGCGGTAAATGCGCGGATCCCTGGCCTCAGGATTCTGTGCCAGAAAGTCGCGCAGCCAAACGTCGGAATGCAAGCGCATGCTGCGGAGCTTGAAAAATCTGAACGGCTGGCCGTCTTTGCCTTGCCGGTTTTGCATGTAAAAAGCAGGCCCTGGATCGACCAGCTTGATGGCGATGATGGCCAGGATGAGCACCGGCAGAACCATGAGGCCCACAAACGTGGCCACACAAAAATCGATCAAGCGGCTGCAGCCCAGCGCCAGGTACGGCCTGGCAGGTACAGCAGACGGGATGACCGCTTCCGGCTGGATCACAGCCCCTCGTTGGTGGCTGGGGAGATGGGAAACTTGCGCAAGCGGGTGACTTGTAAAGTGAGAAGGCCAAGGAACTGGGCCACCTGCACCACGTAGCGCCGCCACAAACGGCGAGGCTGCGTGCAAAGACGGAACAACCACTCCCCTCCGGCTTCGCGCACCCAACGGGGGGCTTGGCGAACGGAACCGGCATGAAAGTCAAACGCTGCGCCCACGGCAAGCAGCAGCGGTGCGTGCAGACGGCTGCGGTTTTCGGTGACCCACAGCTCCTGCTTGGGCGAGCCCAACCCGATCCAGACAACATCCGCCTGGCTCTCGTTGATGAGGCGAATGTCTTCGGCAAGCTCGCTTTCCGTGAGAGGACGAAAGGGCGGCGAAATGGTGCCGACAACAGAAAGGCCAGGAAACTGTTCCTGCAACCGGTCTGTAAGCGTGGCTACGACACCAGGTTTTCCACCGTAGAAGAAGTGCCGGTATCCACGACCGGGAGAGCGCCGGCACAGCTCCAACATCACATCGGGTCCGTAGACGCGCTCCGCCTGGGTGGCGCCAAACCAGCGGCATAACCTCACCAACATCATGCCGTCGGTGGCGGTGAGATCGGCGCCGTTCAAAGCAGAGCCCAGCCTGGTATTGTGCTGGCTTGCGGCCAGCATGTCGGAACCGGGGAAGCAGACGACGCGGGGAAGCCGCTCGGCAATCCATTGTTCCAGGAGATCAGCCGCCGCCATAAACCGCATCGGATGCAAACTGATCCCCAGGATATTAATGAACTGCCGTGCGTGCGGCTTCTCCTTGGGAGCTGCTCCTCGCTCGCCAATTCCATTCATGCTCATCTCCAAAGATTCGCCGGGGGATGATAAAGCCCTGTGTGGACAGGGACGCCGGAGAGATTTGAGCCGAAGTGAAGATCGTCACTCGCCTGGCGCAGAAAAGCCGTCACTGCATGGTCGAATGCGTCCAGGAAGATTTCGTCACCGGCACGAGGGCTCACGAAACGATCGCTGTCGGCAAGGTAGCGTTGCAGCACCTCGGCCAACCCCAGCTCGGGTGTAAGGCGCCCGATGATATAACGATCCGCACCCACCCGGCCGATGAACGCAGCCTCGCGATAGAGATAAACATCGCCCAGCAGATCGACCACCACGGAAATCTGCGGATAGCCTCGTCCCAGCATGTCGGTGTGCGCAACGCGCCGGACAGGCGCCGTTTCCACACCTTCCACCAGTCCCCGCATGCCATATCCTAGATCCACTTCGAACTCCTTCATGCCTTCGGCAACGAAGAAGCTCTGCAGATCGATCAGCTCGTCACGCAACCGTTCCCGTTCGTCCCCGCTAATGGCGGCCTCGCCCGACGCGGCATAATTTTCCCGCAACGTCAGGAAATTGATTCCCCTCCGGTCAGGCGACTGGTCGGCGATCGAGACCAGTGCTTCTGCGATTTTCCGCAGATGAGAAATTTGTCCACTCTGGATCACGTGGTTAAAGCCGATGCGGAGCTTCTCGCCTCTTTCCGACTTGGCGCGCACGAGGTCTCTGGCGTTGGCAAGGACCCTCGTAGCCACACCGGCACGCGAGGTGGTACGTTGCGCTGTTTCGTCGTCTGCGCCATACATCGAGATACGCAGCGTATCGAGATGCCAGAGCCCGTCGTTCTTAGCCAGGAAGCGCGATGTGAGCATCATCGCGTTGGTGTAGAGCTGCATGCGATGCCCAAAGCCGGCCGCAAAGCGAACCACTTCCGCAAGGCCGGGATTGGTCAGCGGTTCCAACCCACCGGATAAGTAGAATCTACGCGGCAGGTCCCTGGGCGCTTCGGCGAATAGTTGCTTGAATAACTCATTTCCCGGGATAACGTCTTCCGATTTGTACTGTTCTCCACGAGCGCGCGCACAGAAGCTGCAGGACAGCATGCACGACACAGCCGGGTAAATACCCACCGTAAATGGGTAACGATAGGTTCCATCGAGGAACGCCTTGACCGCGCCGGATGCCGCGATTGGTTGAATGGTACTGCGGCGATAAGGAGCATCTCCGCCAAACTTGCCAAGATACCTGGCTGCTTCGCGATTGCGGTTGATCGCCGCCACCAGGGTAATGGCATCGTCGTAATTGCATCGGCAAGCTTCGGCGATATCGCGCAAGCGGCTAAATGGGCGGACGGTCAGAACTCGCAGGGCAATCGCAGCCTTGCTGGTCCACGACTCGCGCTCGAAAGCTCCGTGCCGGCTCAAGGCTTGGGAGTTCGAGACCAGGTCACGGCCGACCCGCTCTGCGAGCGAGCGCAGTGGACCGGGCGCATTGGGATCGACGTGGTCGACAACAAAGGTTTCCTGAAGCGGCGCGCTGATGGAGACGAGCCCGGAATTTGAACCGGCGAATGTACTCATAAACCACCCCGCATCGAGGCGTCTTCAAGGCCGGCAATGCAAAAGCCTGCCGGCGAAGGTGGCCCGGTTTGAATAGAGTTCGTCATACGAAGAACTGACATAGAGAATTCCCCCCGAAAGTCAGGATCAAACGCAACCATCACGAATCCGCGATTCTGCTGCTACAGCAGGCGAACTTAACCAGTACTAGTTCCAGGGGAGAAAAACCGGGAGATACCCAATTCCGAGAGACAACTGAACGGCAGACAGAACAAAACCGTGTTACAGGTGAAGCAAGATTTGCAAACGACGACTTCTTAACGCTTTTAGAGAACTAACAAAGGGAGATTAAGTATGTCTATCAAACTTTAGTAATCATCCGTGCTCTCTGTGTGATATTTCTACCCTACACGGGAGTGTCGAGGGTACGCTCAACCCGTTTATTATGTTTTTCCTGGCCGCAGGGGTGGTAAGCACATTCGCTCGTTTGGGCGATGTCAGAAGGTAATCGTGTTTGCGCCCAGGGATGCGCGCCTTAACTAAAAAGTCATATGCTGTTGCACCACGAAGGGAGCAACCCGGATGAGCGATCTTACCCGTCGCAGTTTCATTCTCAGCGCAAGCGCGGCCCTGACGGCGAAGCTGGCGAAGGCCCACGGAACGTTGGCGCCATTGATTGCGGGACAGGTCGTTGACCGGATTCGCCAGCAAGTGGGAGTTCCCTGGCGTGCACAAACCGTGGACCAGATCGTTGCCGGGGACGAGAGCACACCTGTTCATGGAATCGCCACCACCATGATGGCAACCCTCGATGTTGTGGAGCGGGCCGATGCCGCGGGCAAAAACATGATTGTTACTCATGAGACGCCCTTTTACCTCCACCAGGACCACACAGAAGACATCAAGGACGACCCCACGCTCAAGTACAAGCTGGAATTTATACGCCGGCACAACATGGCAATTTTTCATTTCCACGACCACTGGCATGCCCGCAAGCCAGACGGAATCGCTACCGGGATGATGCACCAGCTTGGTTGGGAGAAGAACGTCGACCCCGATAATCCAAAGCAATTCACCTTCTCAGGAGAATCGCTGGCACATTTCTGCCGCGGCATGCAAGCAAGGCTGAAAGACCGAACGATCAGAGTTGTGGGCGATCCGCGGTTGCCGGTCAAGCGAGTACTCGTGAGCTGGGGATTCGTAGGCAGGATGCCAGGCATCTCCCTTTTCGCCCGTCCGGATGTCGACGTGTTCATCTGCGGAGAAACGCGCGAGTGGGAACTGGTTGAATATGTGCGCGACAGTATTACCGCTGGGAACAAGAAGGCACTCATCCTGCTGGGCCATGTAGTCTCGGAGCAAGGTGGCATGATCTATTGTGCAGACTGGTTAAGGTCCTTTATCACTGAGGTTCCGATCGAGTTTATCCCAACTAGGGAGCCGTTTTGGACCCCTGACCACCCTGTTGAGATCTAAGGTTTTACCGGATTCACCGATCACCCGGCGCGCCGCCAGGCCATCTTTTGCATCCCAACCAATTGCTTCTCTCACTGCAACCGGAAGAGATCTGGCATGATCAACGATCTGTGGTACAAGAACGCCGTCATTTACTGCTTATCCATTGCGACCTACCTCGATTCTGACGGCGATGGCATCGGAGATTTTCGCGGCCTCATGAGCCGGCTGGATTACCTGCAGGGGCTGGGTGTGACAGCGATATGGCTGATGCCCTTTCAGCCCTCTCCAGGGAGGGACGACGGCTATGATGTCGCGGATTACTACGGAGTCAATCCTCGCTATGGCACCTCGGGAGACTTCGTGGAGTTTACCCGTGGCTGCCGGCAGCGCGGACTACGGGTGCTGATTGACCTGGTGGTGAACCATACATCAGACCAGCATCCCTGGTTTCAGGAAGCGCGCCGCGATCCAAAATCCAAGTATCGCGACTGGTATGTGTGGTCAAAGAAAAAGCCAAAGAACGCTGCCTCCGGGGTGGTATTTCCCGGAGTTCAGAAAACCACATGGAGCTATGACGAAGCCGCCAAGGCTTACTATTTTCATCGCTTTTATGATTTTCAACCGGATCTCAATACGGCCAACCCTGAAGTGCAGGCGGAGATCCTGAAGATCATGGGGTTCTGGCTGCAACTAGGCGTTTCGGGCTTTCGTATGGACGCGGTGCCCTTTGTGATTTCCTCCAAGGGAGCCAAGGTCGCCAAGCCGCAGGAGGATTACGAGATGCTGCGCACCTTCAGCCAGTTCTTAAGCTGGCGAGAAGGGGAAGCAATCATCCTGGCGGAAGCCAACGTACTACCTGACACGGATATGTCCTATTTCGGGCGCGAAGGCGAGCGGGTCCAGATGATGTTCAACTTCGACGTGAATCAACATCTCTTTCTGGCCATGGCCACTGCAGATGGCCAGCCGCTTAAACGGGCTATGCAGTCCACGAAGCGGCGCCCGGCAACAGCGCAGTGGGGCTTGTTTTTACGTAACCACGACGAGCTCGATCTCGGCCGCCTCGAAGATAAGCAGCGTGAGGCGGTGTTTGCGGCGTTTGGACCGGAGCCCGATATGCAGCTATACAATCGAGGCATTCGCCGCCGGCTGGCACCTATGCTTGAAGGAGACCGCAGGCGCCTGGAACTCGCCTACAGCTTGATGATGACTCTTCCCGGTACGCCGGTGATTCGCTACGGTGACGAGATTGCCATGGGCGACAATCTCAAGTTGCCGGAACGCAATTGTGCGCGTACTCCAATGCAATGGTCTACTGAACCCAACGCGGGCTTCACCAAAAGCGATAAACCGGTCATGCCGGTTATCAGCGACGGTCCTTATGGTTTCGAGCATGTGAACGTAGCCGAGCAGCGCCGTGACCCGAACTCCTTGCTCAACTGGATGGAACGCATCATTCGCATGCGCAAAGAAGTGCCCGAGATTGGGTGGGGCGATTTTAATTTCATCTCGGCGGGGGTCAAAGAAGTCCTCATCATGCGCTATGAGTGGCGCAATAACTCGGTCGTTTTGGTTCATAACCTAAGCTCTTTGCCCCGAGAAGTGAGATTTGCGGTAAGTAACGATCAAGGCGAAGCATGCACATTGGTCAACCTTCTGTCGGATAACCACAGCCAGCCGGAAGATGGTGTTAAACATCGGGTTCTCCTTGAGCCGTATGGCTACCGCTGGTACCGCGTGTGCGGTCTCGACTATCTGTTGCGACGCAGCGTTGGGTAGAAAACAATGCGATCAGACTATCGGTCTTACGAAAAGTTGCATCCAAGGTTTTAAGAGAGCCCCTGGAGTATGGATATGGCCTCGCAACGAAAGTCGAGAATTCTGATGAAAAAGTTCATGGCTGTTTCGCTGGTTGGCATGGGTCTTGCCTATGTGAGTGCCGCAAACGCGGCGGACGTATCGAAACTGGACGCACGCGTAGAAGCGGCGCATGTCGTCCTGCACGAGTTGATGGCTACGCCGGATAAGGGTATCCCCCTGGACATTGCCGCTAAGGCCCACTGCGTTCTCGTGGTACCGGGTTTCAAAAAGGGAGCATTTCTGGTGGGCGCGCAGTATGGCCAAGGCGTAGCTACCTGCCGGACGGGCACCGGTTGGAGCGCCCCGGTGTTTATCCAGCTGACAGGAGCAAGTTTTGGATTACAAGCTGGCGGCCAATCGACAGACTTGGTGCTGGTCGGAGTCAACGTTCGCAGCCTGGACGATTTGTTGAAAGACAAGGTGAAGCTCGGTGGCGACATTGCTGCTGCGGCCGGTCCGGTGGGTCGCGATTCGCAAGCGTCCACTACGGAGCTCGCGAACGCCGAGTTTCTGACCTACTCGCGTAGCCAGGGTTTGTTCGCCGGCGTCGATCTTACTGGCGACGAAGTCCACCAGAACTCGTCGGACACGCGCGAATATTACGGGAAAGACATTCCGTATAAGACTATCTTGAGTGGCGCGGTTCCCACCCCTGCAGCGGCAAGACATTTCGAGGCGACGGTCAACGAAATGTTCCGCAAAGGCCGTGCTGACAGAGCATCGAAGTAAGCCACGTTGTTAATGCGCAATGTCTTGAGGGAGCGGATGACGGCGTCAAGCAAATGAAGCTTGTCCGGAAAGGGGGAGCGGAATGCTCCCCTTCGCTGTTTTTGTTTCGGTCACTCCGCCTGGAAATGCTTCATTGGTTGTTTAATGGTGGTTTTGTATCAGGACGCGACTTGTTCGGAGATAATTCTGAGCGGGTTTGGCACGACAAAAAACAGTCACGGAGCAAAAGAAAAGCTCCGGTGCTAAAGAGCGTGTGTGAGAACTCCATGTCGAAGGTCAGTCCCGAAGGGACGGCTGAACTTAGCCCAGGACGCTAGTCCTGGGTTGGATTTGAAAGGACCCAGTCCCGCAGGGACGGCTGAAAATAGGCCGCAACGCAATCCTGGACAGCCTTCAGCCGTCCCTGGGGGACTCAATCATGTTGCATGCTGTACCCAGGACTAGCGTCCTGGGCTAAGTTCAGCCGTCCCTGCGGGACTAAATTCGTAAATCCTGGTTCTCCCACATCCTCGAGAGCCCAGATCTTGCTCGGGGTGTGCGACTAAAGTGGTGCCCTGATACAAGGCATTACAGCGATGACTCGCAGAAAGTCGCGCATACCGGAAATTTCACACTCTCGCCAGTCCATCGGTTGCCGCGCTCGGCGGGGTGCCACTGAACCACTCATCAAGCTCTCTAGCTCTGAACTAAGCTCGGAGCCATTTTTGCAGAGGCACCCGAGGCTAGGCCGGCCTGCAGCGCCATCTGCGCTAACGTCGTACAAATCAGGTTCTGTTCACCGCCACTTATCTCGGCCGCGGCTTTCACAGGGTCTTCCGTATAGTTCCACAACCCAATGATGATCCTCGCCCTCGACTGCTGTGTACGCAGTCTCCGATAGATGCCGCGAGCATGGGAGATGGCGTACGGAGGCAAAGCGGAAAGGCAGACGACTTCAGGGTCCGCGCTGGCGACCTCCGCCAGCATGCGTTCTACACTTCCTATCGGGATTGCCGTCGCGGAATATCCCGCGCGCTCCATCAGTTGGGCTAGCATGATGCCGACAATCTCGTCAGCGTCGTCTCTCACGGGAAGGCACAGGATCTTCCCTTGTCCAGACCGTTCCAACGCGACATCTGCTGCGCTGGAGTCATCGCGCCTGAGGCTCAACTCATCTACCAGGTCCTTAGTGGTCTGAGTAATGAAGGTGACCGTCGCGTCGTCGAGTTCATTTCGATGACGATCCTGTTCCGCCAGATGGAGTGCTGGGACCAACACCGTATCAAAGAGATTTTCCAAAGAGGAGCTCTTCAAGTGTGTCTCCAGTACCTGGCTGGCTTCACGCTGATCATTCGCCAGCAAGCGCTGGTAGTAATGAGCTTCCGGCGGCATGACCGGTTGATCTCCCAGAAGAACAGTTAGAAATTGCAGATTGGGTACGTGTGCGCCCACAACCACCAGGCAGACCGTGAGGGGCACAGATAGAATCAGGCCGATCGGTCCCCAAATCAGGGCCCAGAAAATTGCCGCTACCAGAATCGCAAGGGAGGATAGGCCGGTATGCTTCCCATAGACATGGGGCTCCAGTAGATTCGCCGTCACGATCTCCATGCAAAAGAAAATTGCCAAAATGAGAAGGGTCTTGGTCCAGCCGTTGAATACTGCCACGGATAGCGCTGTCGGCAGCAGAGCTCCGATCGGGGCACCGATATAAGGGATGAACCGCAGAAGCCCCGCCAGCACTCCGAACAACAAAGCATGAGGCAACTGCATGAGCTGCAGAACCACAAAAATAGTCATGCCGAAGGCCATATTCACCAGCCACTGCAAACTAAGGTAACGGCTGACACGATGACTGGCATCGTCCATGGCCTGCGTCATCAGGTTGAGCCGCCCGTGCCCGGTGAGCTGAATAAGCCGGTTGCGTAGATCCTCACGCTTCAGAAGCATGAAAAACGTAAATACCGCGACCAGAACGATGGAAATCACAATGCCCAGCAAGCCGCTCATCGCATCCAGTCTGCCCTGACTGCCGGCGACCTCCCGCACTGAGACCGGGCGGGCAGGGGAAGAACCTAACTCGGTTTCACCAATGATCTCGCGGCTGTCGGCAACGGAGCTTAGATCGCTAAGCTGCTTGCTTAAAGTGTCGAGCTCCTTTTGCGCGCGGACGAAGCTGGTTGTCTTCGACTGGTGGAGGCTCTGTAACTTGTCATGGATATTGTTCGTATATGCCGGCAAAGCATCCGTGACCTCGACCAGCTGCACCAGGACGGTCCAGCCAACGGCCCCCAAAACAGCACCGGTGGTGAGAAGAACGATGGGGATGGCCACGATCCTGGGTAGCCGGATTCGTTCCAGGGCAGTGACCAGAGGCGCCAGCACGAACGAGAGAAGCAGCGCGAGCGCGAGCGGCAGAACCACCGTTTTCGCCAGGTAGAGCGTCGTGATCAAGACCACCGTGACAATGACGGCCAGCAACTTCGAAAGCAGGCGAGATGTGGCTACATCACTATTTCGGGGCATCGATCCACGTGGATGCGGTTCCCACCGGCTGTGTTGCCAGTTGACGAATAGTTTCTCAAGAGAAAAGATCACCGCACCGCCTCTTCCCCGAACGCGGCTTCTCGCATCTATGCAACGGAAGGCAGAATGTACCGCCTGCAGGTCCTGCCGCTGTACGGTCCAAAGGGAAAGATACACAAGCGAAGTTGAGTAAGGAGAGCACGATGGCGTGTCATGATGCAGCAGCATTTGGAATTTTCGCGAACATTGCCAATGCGGAGGCCGCCATCGGCGGCCTGACGACGGCAGGATTTTCGAGTCAGGCTCTTTCCCTCCTGCTGTCCGACAAGGATGAAGCGAAAGTGCTTGCAACCGAAAACGACACCAGGGCTTCAGAAGGTGCGACGGCCGGCGCCGGGTTCGGTGGAGTAGTCGGGGGCGCCATAGGGCTTCTGGCGGGCATAGGCGTCCTGGCTTTACCGGGCGTGGGCCCATTCATCGCTGCCGGTCCCATTATGGCGAGTTTGGCCGGCTTGGGTGTAGGCGGGGCAGTGGGTGGCTTTGTGGGAGCGCTTGTCGGCATGGGTATTCCCGAGTTCGAAGCCAAGCTTTATGAAGTCCGGGTAAAGGATGGCGGAGTATTAGTGGCGGTCCACTGCGAGAGCTCTGAGAGAATCTCAAAGGCCAGAGAAGTGCTCAAGGCGGTGGGCGCTGAAGACATTGCTACATGCCTGGAAGAGTCGCTTAAAAGCTCCTGTGAAAGCGATGGTCGTGCCGCTTAGCCACAGACGAAGTTGTGGGGAAGAGCGTTCCGGCCAGCGTGTCCATCATCGCAGGCACAATAGGGTTGGCTAAACGTCGTGCCGCGGTTGAGGCCGCGTAGGACATCCGAAGTTCCGAACAGCAACTTACTTGCGGTAGAGAATATTTTTGAAATTGCGACGGAAATCAGCTGGAGAGATGGGGAAGGAGCTGCCCTTTGCCGGATCATAGAGCTTTATCTTTGAGTCAACACGGCCCATCATCGCGAAGCCATGGAACTGAGGCACCATTGAAGCATCATCTTTAGAGGCGGCGACGGTAGGAACTCGCGTGGAGGCAACGGCTGCATTGATAATTTGGACTTCAGTCAGCGGCGTGTTTTCAATCTCCGGAAATACTCCCGGGCGGACGTTGGTTATCATTGCCCACAGGTCATTAGCAAACAAGCCCAGCGCATCGAAGTTTTCATAGCTCCCAAGCCGCACCGCGAGAGCTTTTTCAATGATGCTCGCCCAGACTGACTTTTCCGCCGGATCCCGCATGTAATAGATCCCCCAGTTCTGATCAGAATCATTGGTGTAGAGAACGTCACTTACGTCGACGGTGTTCCCTATGCCGCCAACGCCGTCGACTGGGCCTTTTGGGATCCGAACAGTGAAGAACCTGGCGGAAGTGAGAATGTTATTGGGCGGCGGGTTGCTCAAATTTCCTTTTATCCCCGAGATATCGGTCGTGACCGTAGCTCGCGTTTCGCCCACGATGCCGCGGAGAAAATTACGCCCCGTCGCGGTGAAGGCGAACGCTGCGAGCATCGCGGCCACCGGGCAATTTGCGATTCCTGGGGCCTGCATGACGTCTTCCAGATGCGGTTCATTGCCGTTGTAAAGAGGCAAGGTAACCACGTGCACGTCTTTATCAGTGGTCGCGCCGACAAGGCCCTTGGTGGGCAACGGCATCACCGTCAAATTGCCAGCCTTTGTCGACGGGATTTGCGAGGAAGTAACACTGGCCTTGTCCCAAAGCTGCCTGCCTAGGGGTCCGGGCGGTCTTGCCCTTGGCACCTTTGAAGAACTATCTTCGGGATCGATTCCCAAACCCAATGATCCGGGAAGGCGCGTTCCACCTCGAAAGTCAATTGTCATAGGTCTCCTTTCCCCCCTAGAGCCAGGCACCGGGTCGCGCTGGGTGAGAAACGCTCGCGTTCAAAGGTCCTGCGACGGATCGCTTAGCTTGTCGTTATCTACCACAAGCTCAAATATTGAGCCATCCGCCCCGGCTCAAACTCCGCACATCGAAGCGTCGGAAATCCTCCGTGGTATCTTCCCATCCCCGGCGGCCGCTTCCAAGTCCTCCCACAAATTTTCTTCAGGATTTACCGAAACCATTAGGCAATTCGAAGGTGGTGGGCGAGGCGGGGCTTGAACCCACAACCACCGGCTTAGAAGGCCGGTGCTCTATCCAATTGAGCTACTCGCCCGTTGCTGCCATTGTATCGTCATCCGGCGCCCGGCCGGGGTTCCATCAGGCGAACATCAGTGACCACCGCCAACGCGAGATCCAGCGCCTTGGCCCACCGTTGTTCTGCATGCTGAGCAGTGGAGCCGCAGCCCTCGACAAACCACGTCACGGCAAATCCCGATGCCCCCTCGACCTCAGCACGGCGGAGCACCAGTTCCGCCCGAGCCGCGCTCGCCGGGATGGAACGAAGCACCTCCGTGACCGCACGGATCCACCGCTCCTGACGTTCGAAGCCAGACAGGAAGGAGACATCGCGCGCTAGCAGATCAACGTACGACCCGGCACCAAAAGCTGTATCGCCGGACTCGGTGCCCATCTCGTAGGGATCGAAGGGCTCAGCACCTTCGTCCACGCTGCTGGTCCAGGCATCACACTTCGCCGTCCACAGCGGTGAGGTGGCGGCGTTCAGCAGCAACAGTGCGGACCGCAACGGCGGCTTCGAACGGGCCTCTTCTATTTCGTCTACCAGGTGCGCACCCTGGCGCAAATCGACGAATCCGCACTTGCGGATGTCGTCGCCAGACGTGGCCCAGGGAACGGTGATCACCGGGTCGCCGGCCGCCAGCGCAACCGTCCAGTCTGCTTCCATCAGGCCCCGCTGGCCGAGAGCAGAAAGTCGAGCAGCACCTTCTCCGCCCAATAGCCGTCATATCCGGCTGCCGGAGCCAGGAAAGCGCAATGGCCGCCATGCGTGGTCTCGACCAGCCGGACTCGTTGATTGGCCAGCAGAGTGGCGCGCGTGGATGGCAGCATCCTGATGAAAGGATCGTCGAGCGCATGCAGAATCAGGGTAGGCACGGAAATTTGCGAAGCCACCCTCGCACTGGATGCGCGATGGTAATAGTCATCCGCGCCGGTAAAGCCGGAATAGCGGGCGGTGATCTGATCGTCAAACTGGCGCAGGGTCGCAATTCTCTCCAGGCCAACGGTCGAATAGATTTGAGGGAACAGCGCCGCCTTGCGTCGAAACCGCCTGCGCAGACCAATGAGAAATTTCCATTCGTAGACCCGGTTGGAGAGGTTGTGCAGCGCATCGGCGGAGACGCCCAGGTCCATGGCCGGCGAGATACCTACGACGGCTTTCAAGTAATCCGGCCGGTTTTCACCCAGCTCACCGGCCAACTTCAAAACCAGGTTGCCGCCCATGGAATACCCCACCAGGGCAAAGGCTCCGAGCCCCTTCTCGGTAGCGAGCGTTCGCATCACCGCTGCCACATCGCCCGAAAGCCCAGAGTGATACAGTGTCGGTGACAGATGCTCAGTGCCGCCGCAGTTGCGCATGTTCATGCGGATGATATTCCACCCGGCGGCCCATGCCCGCGCCGCATTGCCCAGCATGTATTGCGAACGCGAGGATCCTTCCAGGCCGTGCACCAGCACTACAGTAGGGCATTGGCTGGCATTTGCCTGCCAATGGCAATGGCAAAGCACATAGCTCGCTCCACGCGCACGGACTTCGGCCTGCCCCTGCTTTACCTGCTCTGACGCCGTCAAGCCGGAAGTCTTGCTTTCCCCAAGGCTCCCGTTTTCTGCGTCGACTTCGATAAGGTGTGCCTCTGCTTCAGGCAAGACATATTGCCGCGGTTTGAAGTTACCGACTAACGTCTGCAGGTGGCCATTGCGCAGAAACCGTCGCGGAAAAAATTCCTCCACCCACGCCGGGCTGCTTATGGTTTCGGCCACCAGGTCGCTGGTTTCGCTCACTGTGGCCTCAGCGTAGTCAGTAAGGCGGCGGCCTGCAGCGCGCCCTTGGGTGAGTCTTCATGCTTGATGTAAGCGAAGACATCTCCCTGTGTGGCCCTTGTGGTCAGCTGCGTTTCGATCTGTTGCAAGTCAGCGGCCCCGTAGTCGCTCTTGCGCAGCCGGTAGCAACAGAACGGGGCTGTGACCACATCGGGTGTCTGGAACTCGTCGCTCTCGGCCACGCACAGAGCGGCTTGATGCTGCCGGAGCAGGTCGAATATCTCTTCTGTGAACCACGATGCGTGGCGAAATTCAAAGGCGACGCGTAGCGTGGCCGTGCCCTCCGGCGCGGCCTCTTTGAGGAAGGTCGCAAGCCTGGCGGTGTCGGCTTTGAGATTAGGCGGCAACTGAAATAGAACCACGCCCATTCTTCCGGCGCGGATGACCGGCAACAGAGCTGAGTAAAAGACAGAGAGTGCATCGCTGCACTCTTTTAG
The DNA here is from genome assembly GCA_963830325.1 of uncultured Acidobacteriaceae bacterium. Classification (GTDB taxonomy): domain Bacteria; phylum Acidobacteriota; class Terriglobia; order Terriglobales; family Acidobacteriaceae; genus PALSA-350. The sequence goes on along the minus strand of CAWHMV010000008.1, from coordinate 686,622 downwards.
CCGTTTGATATGTGTAATGCGCTGCGGCGCTTTGAAGGAGAAGCGGAAGTCCGACCCGGTTTGCGCCAACCATGCATCGATAGTGGCCGCCGACGGCAGATGGCGGAAGGTGTAGTTCACCTCGACCGAGTTAAGCTGGGTCGCGTAGTGCTCCAGCATTTTCTTGGGAGACGTCTTGGGCGGATAAAATTCCGGTTTCCAGGTGGGATACGCCCAGCCGGAGCAGCCGAGCCAGATACGGGTCGTGCCGGCGCCTGGGGACGCGGTCTGGCTTGCATGGGGGTTCGGCGTGGAAGAGGATGATCGGGTGCTCACGTGGGCGTCTTCCACCTGAAACTTAACTCCGCCCGGTGAAGGCAGGAAAGGCTTCAACTGGGGCGGCTAGTGGGGGTCGAACCCACGACATCCGGAGCCACAGTCCGGCGTTCTGCCACTGAACTATAGCCGCCATATAGACTTAGATTGTAGCATTCAGGTTCGCGCTCCCTGCGGCTTTAGGGGCGCTTTCCCGAGCCTCCCCAGTCGCCGTTCTGACTATGCCGAGCAACCGAAAACCCGAGATTCTGCCACCCCAAAAGTCTCGTTTTCAGAAGGCGAACGGCTTGTTCGCCGACGAAAATCTCGATTTGCTGTCGCATGTGCTCGATGACTGGTTCCGCATCCCCGGCACCTCGATCCGCTTTGGATTGGATGGGATCATCGGCCTCGTTCCAGGCCTGGGAGATATTATCGGTGGTCTCGCCTCCACCATCATCGTGGTCGCCGCCTGGGTGCGTGGTGTCCCGTACGTCACGCTGCTCAGAATGGTGGTCAACATCGGGATCGAGGTGCTGCTGGGAACGATTCCGCTCCTGGGCGATGCTTTTGACATCGCGTGGAAGGCGAACCGGCGCAACTATGCGCTGATCGTTCGCCATCTGGAGCAATCGCGGCGGCAGACCTGGCGAGATTGGGTTTTCCTGATACTGATCGGCATCACTTTGGTGGCCATCTTTCTGGCCCCGATCTTCCTGATTCTCTGGTTTTTGGAGTGGCTCGGGCACCACGCCTGAAGAGGGTGGTTGCGATACAATCCATAGATCGGGGCGTAGCGTAGCCTGGTAGCGCATCTGCTTTGGGAGCAGAGGGTCGGGGGTTCGAATCCCTCCGCCCCGACCATTGAATCAATCAGTTAGCGCATCTGCGCGTTCCTTCGGAAGATCACTGTCAGTTTATTGAGGTAACGCGTAAGCGACATAGATACCCCCTCCTGCCGGAGTGGCTGGATCGCGCTGACCTCCGGCTCCGGTAACGACGTACTGCCGTCCATCAATTGCATAAGTTGCTGGCGTGGCGCAGGCAGAGAACGGAAGGGATGTCTCCCAGAGGAGTTTGCCGTTTGATTTATCGAATGCCCGGAATTTTTTGTCACGCACGGTCGCGCCGATGAAGAGCACGCCGCCGGCAGTGACAACCGGACCGCCGTAGTTCTCTGAGCCGGTGTCAGGCATTCCCTTCGCGACGAGTTCCGGGTACTGTCCAAGAGGAATCTTCCAGAGGTATTCCCCTGTGTCGAGATTGATCGCGCTCAGAGTGCCCCACGGCATTGCATTTGCCGGGTAGCCCTGAGGGTCAAGAAATTTCGGATACCCGGTAGAGTCGTAATGCAGCTTGCCATCATCGACGACCTTCGCGGTGGCGTCATCCTCGACGTTGCCGGAGAGCAGGTAGTGCGCCAGCGACTGGAATTGGCTCCCCGCAGGCGGATCCAGGATGGGAAAGCCAGGCATTCTGCCGCGGCCAGTCTGAAGCAGCTCTGAGAGCTGAGCCTGGTTGTATCGCTTTCCAATATCAACCAGCGACGGAACTTCGGGCGGCTGTCCCTGCCGGTTCGCCTGATGACACGCAGAGCACTGGCTAAGATAAACGGCTTGTCCTGTGGATGTAGGAACTCGCTTCTGAAGCGATTCGGTCATGCCGAATTCGTTTGCGTTGATATACAGAATGTGGGTCTGAGGATCGAAGGCCGGACCGCCCCATTCGCCCGCGCCGTCCGTGCCAGGGTACATCAATGTATCTTTGCCACCCACATTGGGCGTGAACTGGCCCGTATAGTGCAGCTCACGAAACCTTGCCAGCGCCCAAGCATGAGCCTCGGGCGTTCGCATCGTGAGGGTATTTTCTGTAATGAGTTGCCGTGTGAACGGAGCAGGCTTGGTCGGGAACGGCTGCTCTTTGGCAGTAACCTCACCTGGCACGTCGCTGGCCGGAACCGCGCGGTATTCAATCGGAAAGATGGGTTTGCCATCGGCGCGACCAAGGAGGAAGAGGAATCCCTGCTTGGAAGGCTGCGCGACGACAGGTATGTCTTTTCCGTTAACGCGAACAGTCACCAGGCTGGGAGGTGTAGGAAAGTCGCGATCCCAGATGTCGTGGCGCACGCCCTGAAAGTGCCATAGACGCTTTCCGGTGTTGGCATCGAGCGCAATGAGTGTATTCGCGAACAGATCGTCACCAACGCGGTCTGCGCCGTACCAGTCGGTCGCGGCCGAGCCTGTTGGTACATAGACGATGCCGCGATCCACATCGAGAGACATACCGGCCCAGTTATTGGCAGCGCCGCTGTATGTCCACGCGTCCTCCGGCCAGGTGTCATAGCCGTACTCGCCGGGATGAGGAATCGTATGGAACGTCCATTTCAACGCACCGGTTCGCACATCGTAGGCGCGAACATCCCCTGGAGGTGCCGGCAATGCCTCCGGTGTTGCATCGCCGAGAATGATGAGGTCTTTGTAGATGACACCCGGACTCGTAATTGAGAGGGAAACGGTCCTGGCCGGATCACGAAGGTTCTCGCGAAGATCGATGCGTCCCTGATTGCCGAACGAAGGGAGGAGCTTGCCGGTATCCGGATCAAGCGCGTACACGTAATGCGACACGTTTGCCATGAGGCGCTTCTCTTTGCCGCTGTGCCAGTAAGAAAGGCCCCGCTCGGCTCTCGATGCGACTCTTTCAGCAGGAAATGCTTTCTGTGAATCAAATGTCCAGAGCAGCTTTCCGGTAGCAGCATCCAGCGCGATGACCTCTTGCTTTGGTGTGTAAGCAAAAAGAGTCCGTCCAACAACAAGTGGCGCCGTCTCCAGTCCACCCGTCTCGTAAGAGTCGTATCTCCAGACCTCTTTCAACTGGGACACATTCCTGGTATTGATCTGCGTCAGCCTTGAATATTTGGTGTTCTCGTACGAGCCGTTGTATGCAGGCCAATCTACGTTGCTGTCATTATTTGTTGAATGGCTGGAGTGGGGAGCCTGGGCCGACGCGAGCGATGGAACCGCGCACGCGATGGCCAAGGCTAGTTTCAGATGCAGAGGGGTTGAGACGAGTGGCGACCTGAATGCGCGCAATCTGGCTCCTATCGCTTTCCAAGTCATGCTATTCGAGAACCACAGTCAATGGAATAAGCAAGCCCGTTGACGGCATTTTCAGCGTGCCGTAGTATCCATCTGCAAAACACTCAGTCGCCTTATTCCTCAGCAGTCATGGACTCGGCGACGAGAAGCGAGGCTTGTTGAGTCCATTTACAGGGTTTTGGAACAGAAGACGTTTTGTCCAGGGTGCGGGTGCACTTCTCAGCGGGGCCGCAGCCAGCGCGGGTTTGAGAGCATTGCCGGAAGCCGCCGCGCAGGCTCGAGCAAGTTCAGCAACCACTTCACGACCGCCGGCGACCCGAGCGGACACCACGCTGAAGAAGAATGTCGTCGCGATTCAAGTCAAACCCTTCTGCTGGGTCGACGAAGGCATCGAACAGGTGCTCGACAATCTTCAGCAGAAGGGCAATGTGAATACAGTATTCACATATACCTACGACTACGACCCGGCCCAGATCACCAAGGGAGGGGTAAAGCCCCTGCCGGATCACGGCAAGTACAGTCCGAGGCCGTCCTGGATCGGAGGGGCATTCTACGACTACGATCTGAAGTACTTCCGGGATACTACGCTGACGGACTTCCGCTCTCGTGACCTACCGAATTTTAACGTCATTACCGCGGTAGCTCCGAAGATGAAGGCTCGAGGCATGGACTTCTTCGCGTGGGACTATAACAACGCCTTTCCACAGATGATGCAGAACATTCCCGGCCTGACAGACGTCGCAGAGATCGACGTGTACGGGCGGCGCACGACAAGCGCGTGTTTTAACCATCCAAATTTCCGCGGCCACCTCACTGGCAAAATCGAGTCGTACCTCGCGCAGTACCCTACTGAAGTTGATGGAATCATCTGGGGCTGCGAACGAATGGGGCCAATCGACAACCTGATCGGAGGCGGTTGGGCTACTGTGGGCATCTGTTGTTTCTGCCCGTTCTGCCTGCAGAAAGCCAAAGATCGCGGCATCTCCGCGGAAAGAGCTCGTATGGGCTACATCAGGCTCGATCAGCTCTTTGCTGCGACAGCCAGGCATCAACGTCCCGATGACGGCGTCTTCGTTACCTTTATCCGGATCCTGTTTGAGTTCCCGGAGGTTTTGAGCTGGAACATGCTCTGGCACGATAGCTACCACGAGGTTCGTTCAGAGCTCTACGGAACCGCGAAAGCGCTTGCTCCGCACAAACCATTCGGCTTTCACATCGTCCAGAACACAACGTTCAGCCCGTTTTACCGTGCGGCGGAGGACTATGCGAAGGTCGCTGAGTACTCCGACTTTCTGAAGATCGCGACCTATAACAACGCAGCCGGCCCCAGGCTCGCACATTTTATTGATCGGCTGTGTGCCACTGTTTTTGCCGACGCCACTCCAGAAGATCTCCAACCCTTCTATTACAAGATGATGGGCTACCATGAGGCCTCGTTCAAAGAGATCGTGACAAAGGGCCTCTCTGCAGCTTATGTTACGAGCGAAACAAAACGGGCCATCGCCGGCACAGGCGGTCGAGTCAAAATATTTCCGGGCATCGATATCGATGTGCCAACCGCTGCTGGAGAGAAACACACCAAACCGGAAGACGTGCGTGCGGCGACAGTTGCTGCATTAGAGGCCGGTGCAGATGGGGTTGTGCTCTCGCGCGAATACTACGAGATGTGGCTCGAAAATCTTTCAGCGGCGGGAGAGACAACTCGAAAGTTCTTCGCCGGCAAAGGCAATTAGTCACGAACGTTCTTGACTAATTGCCACCCGCATCGATGCGGCGAAACATAGTGCGTATGCTGGTTTCATTCGCCGTCGCATCCGAGGCAATGAAACCGTACTTGTGAAAGTCGAGTTCCTTGATCACCTGCTCGGGAGTTTCGCCCGCCGGCTTTGCCGCTTGAACCTTCGTCCACATGCCGTCAAGGTAGGCTCTCTGTGCCTGCAGAGCCTCCCGGCCCGCGACCTCTCCATGGCCGGGCACGATGGTCGTCACGCCCCAGGACATCATCGTGTCCAGGGCTGCTAGCCATCCCTTATAGCTGCCGCCGGCATCGCCCGTATTATTTCCGTAGCCCCAGGTGACACAGAGATCTCCCGTCGCCACAATATGCTGTTTCGGAAGGTAGGCCACGGTGTCGCCTTGTGAGTGAGCGGGGCCCAAACGCACGAATTCGACTCTTTGCGTGCCGTCGTCGAATACTAGGTGATCAGAGAACGTCAGGGAAGCAAACTCCTCCCGTGTGTCTTTGAGGCTGTGCGCCTGGTCGTTCCATTTACCCCAGCCATCGGCTCCGCGGGTTCTTGCCTCTTTGTCAGTGGCTTCCGAGCTCACCATCATCGCTCCGGCATCCACGAAGATCGCGTTGCCATATGCGTGATCTCCGTGATAGTGGGTGTTTAGTACGAAGCGAATTGGCTTGTTGGTCGTCGCTCTGACCTTCGGGAGAATCTCGCGTGCGCCCCATGGAAAATTGGCATCGACAACGAGCACGTAATCGTTGAAGATCACCCACATACAATTTGCGGGTTCGCGCTTGTCCCGGTCTCCCTGCCACACATAGACTCCCGGGGCAAGATTCTTTACCTCTCCCGGCTCTGCATGCGCAGCGATGCCGCCAACCAACGCAACAGCAAGAACCGGAGACACTGCGAACATGCACAACGAACGAAGAAATCCTACTGACATATCGGCATACCTTTCCGGGTTATCGACAGCTTCCTCTATTCTGCTCCGGTCTCCTTCCAAGAAGGCGATTTTGTAGCGCAGGGCGGGTAAGCTTAGACCTGTCCAAACTGGATTTTCAGTTGGCCAATTTGTACATCACAGGAAGCCTTTACTGACCCTAAGAGGCTGGGGAAGAGACTGTCGAACGAAGGGCACGGCTTCAGCAGCCGTGCCGTAAAAAGCCTGCGCTTGACGGCTTCAGCCGTTGAGGTACGCTTTTCGTGCCATCGGCTCTTCCCGGATAGTTCAAAACGGAACTAATTGTCAGCTAAAGAGCTTGACACTAAGTTAAGCGGGTATATTTACTTGCTTCGCGAAGGAATCGGAGAACTACAGGCACCTCTTGAATCGGTTTTCATTAGGGAACTGCGCGATATCTGAGGCGGGTGAGTCCCCAAATTGCGAAACGATCTTCGAGGACGAACGAGGTCTAAAAATGTTCAACCATCCGGGCAAAACAATTGTGCTCTGCCTGCTGGCGATTTGCGTCTTTCCGGGAGGACGGGTTCTTACGCAAGCTACATCGGCCACAGCGGATGATAGCCCTGCCCCAGGAACTCCTGCCGTGCTCCAGGGACCGAGTTTTGTCCCCGATGCAACGTTTCAGGGTTCGACGCTCGCCGGATGGCACGTATTGGGTCAGGCAGAGTGGAGCGCGGACAATGGCGAACTGATCGGCAAGGGCATCGCCGGATCGGGCTGGCTGGTGCTCGATCACTCCTACCAGGACACCGGCTTTTACGCGGGGTTTCGCTGCGTTGGCCTCTGCGATTCAGGTGTCCTCATCCGAGCGACGAAGACCGAGGGCGGAATGAGGGGCACCTTCCTCTCGATCAAGGGCCGGCAACTGGATGGGGAGAACCTGACCGTGGATGCTCAAGGCAACATCGTGGACCGGGAAATATTGAGAGATGCTGTGGGACAAATTCGCTTCGCTCCTCCCCGGCCGGATCCGATCGCGGTTAAATCCCCACAAGGGATAGAAAGATTTGAAGCGCCGCCAGGAATGAAAGTACCGTTCAAGTTCCCTGACCTGAGCTTGCGCGTCGGAGACTGGAACGAAGTAGAAGTGTTGCTCGACGCCAACATCATGCGCGCCTATCTGAACAACGCTCCGGAACGTAATCAGTTGAGCCTGGCTACCGCGGATGATGATATGGACTCGTATGGGCCCATCGCTCTGTTTGTCGGCAAAGGCAGCGAGGTGCACTTCAAAGACGTTTCCTATAAAGACATCGGCCTTAGAAAGCAGCCCCTGGAAGAGGTAGGGAGCGGATTCCGGATGCAACGCGTGAACCCCTTCTACTACAACTGGACTGCCGCAGCGGCAGATTTCAATCACGACGGAAAACTTGACCTGGTGGATGGCGGCTACATCTTCTTCGGTCCGGACTTCACGACGTCGAGGGAGATATATGCCACCCGGACCTTCAACCCCTCGACCGAGTACTCGACCTGGGTACAACATGCCGAGGACTTTACCGGTGATGGATGGACGGATGTCGTCGCCACTCACCTTGGTCTGGGTGCGGTACTTTATGTGAATCCGGGAAACGAGGCTCGCCGGTGGAAGCAATATATGATCCTTCCGTCGATGCAGAGCGAGGATTCTCTGGTCGCCGATGTGGATGGAGATGGGAAGCCGGAGCTCATCTACATCGCTGATGGATACATGCGCTACGCCAAGCCTGATCCCGCCAATCCAACTGCGCCGTGGATCGTACATACCATCTCACAGAAGGGGCCTTGGCAGGGTCACGGAATCGGAGTGGGTGACATCAACGGCGATAAACTTCCGGACATCCTGGGCGCGGATGGATGGTGGGAGCATCCTCCTCAAGGGAGTGGTGATCAGTTGTGGACGTATCATCCAGAGGCCTTCGGCCGATGGGGGCGCATTGTTCCCGGAGGGGCAACGATGGCGGTCTACGACGTGAACGGCGATGGCCTGAACGACGTAGTCACGGCTCTGGAAGCACACGGTTTCGGGCTCGCGTGGTTTGAGCAGAAACGTACAAAGAATGGTGATATCTCATTCGTCAGGCACATGGTGATGGATAACTACCAAACAGAGAATGCCGGTGGCGTCACGTTTGCGGAATTGCATGGCGCTGGGGTTGCCGATGTGGATGGAGACGGAATTCCAGATTTCATCGTAGGCAAACGACAGTTTTCACACCTGGATGATTTATTAGACGCGGATGCTTATGCCGCTCCGTTTCTTTATTGGTATAAGACGGTTCGTGATCCCAGCGCGCCGGGCGGGGCAAAACTGGTTCCTCACTTGATCCACAACAGCTCCGGCGCTGGAGACAACGTTCTGCCCGTCGACTTGAATGGCGATGGAATTATGGATATCGTGACCGCCACCAAGCGAGGGCTCTATATATTTTGGGGAACCCCCGCTTTGGCTTCGAAGTAGGACCCGGTGCTTGAAAACAACATCAGCGGAGTGCTTTCGAACGAGATGGTAATACGCCGGGTGTGTGGATCTTTTCGACGCGCAGTCTTCTGCCTTTCTACGGTTGCTCTTTTGGGTGCAGCCGGCACCCACCAACATTCCGTGTATGCCGCCCAAGCCAAGGCGCACACTACGTGGAACGCCTACGAAGGAGGAGTGGACTCGGCTCAGTATTCTGCGTTGAAGCAAATCAATAAGTCGAATGTGAACCAGCTGCAACAGGTCTGGTTTTATTCTGCGGCAGGCGCTCACCGGTTCGAATTCAGTCCGATCATCGTAGACGGCGTGATGTATGTGATCGGAAAGAACGATAACGTCGTCGCCCTCGACGCCGCGACCGGCGGTGAGATATGGGTGCACGACACCGGCAAGCCTCACATGATCAGCGAACGCGGCTTCACTTACTGGGAGAGTAAGGATCGTAGTGATCGCCGCCTCTTCTTTGCGACCGATAACATCCTTCACGCGGTGGACGCGCGCACCGGCAAGCTCATCGAGTCGTTCGGCAATCAAGGCAATGTCGATCTACGTGAAGGACTGGGACGCGATATCAAAAGCATCCGTGAGATCGCATCCGGAACCCCGGGAAGAATCTTCGAGAATCTGCTCATCCTGGGCTCCACCACCGGCGAGGAATACGGTTCCCCTCCTGGTGATCTGCGGGCGTTCGATGTGGTGACCGGAAAGCTCGTCTGGACTTTCCATACTGTTCCTCATCCCGGCGAAATGGGTTATGAGACCTGGCCGAAAAATGCGTGGAAGTACATTGGCGGGACCAACACCTGGGGTGGGATAACGATTGATGAGAAGCGAGGCATAGCGTATTTCCCGATCGGGTCTCCCACCTATGACTTTTACGGCGCCGATCGCGAGGGAGCCGATCTTTACTCCGACTGCCTGCTCGCTCTGGATGCGCGTACCGGTAAGTACCTCTGGCATTTTCAGATCGTGCATCACGATCTCTGGGATTACGATCTGGCAACTGCGCCCAAGTTGGTGACCGTCAACCAAAATGGCCGCGTCATTGACGCCATAGTGGCGCCCGGGAAAACAGGCTTTCTTTATGTGTTCGATCGGGTTACAGGGAAACCGGTGTGGCCGATCGAAGAACGGCCGGTTCCCAAGTCGACCATGCCCGGTGAGCATGCATGGCCAACGCAGCCATTCCCGACGGCTCCCCCGCCGTTCGCTGTGCAGAGTTACACCGCCGACGATGTGAACCCTTATATTGCGGATCCTGCGGAGCGCGCGAGGTTGCACGATCTAATCGCGCATGCCCGTAACGAAGGCTTGTTTACGCCGCCAGGATTAGAGAACGTACTTCAACCCGCGGGGAACAATGGAGGAGCAAACTGGGGCAATGCAGCGGTCGATCCGGCCACGAACGTATTGTATGTGCAGTCGAAGAATGCGCCAACAATACTCAAGCTCGAAGCGAAGCGTCCCAGGATGGAGATAAAGGGTTCTCCTGCTACCAAGGGCCAGCTTCTTTATATCCAGAATTGTCAGACGTGCCATACATCGGAACTGACAGGTCAGCCGCCGGCCGTTCCTTCGCTGGTGGACGTTGTCTCGCGTGTGGGTGCTGAACGCATTCGGTCTGTGGTGACGAATGGCGCGTCACCGATGCCCTCCTTCCCCGATTTGTCCCCTGAAGATCTGGACTCGTTGATCGCGTATCTCAGCGCCCCCGCTACGGCGCGCGTACCCCCGGACATCATTGCTTATCTTTCGGCCCAGCCGCTTGCCCCGGCGCCGGCTGCGCAGGACGGATCGGACGCGGTTAAGTATTGGACCGGGTACGGGTTCATCTCGTCCAAAGATGGCCTTTCCGCAGTCAAGCCACCGTGGTCGACCTTGACTGCGTACGACATGAATCACGGGACGATTAAATGGCAAATTCCTCTGGGCGGAGTCAGCGAATTGGAAGCGCAAGGCATTAACGATACCGGCGCCAACTTTCCCCAAGGTGGACCGGCGGTCACTGCGGGCGGGCTGATCTTTTCGGGCGTGGAGTCAGATTTCAAGATGCGGGCCTACGACAAAGACAGCGGCAAGGTGCTGTGGGAATACGAGCTGCCGGCCGCTCCGCATGCAGAAGCGGCGGTCTACGAGGCCGGCGGACGGGAGTATGTGGTTCAGGCCGCATTGCCGAAGCCTATGGGCCCCAGTTATCAGTCGGCCCCGCAATCGGAGCAGCAGGCACAAGGCTATTACGTGTTCGCACTCCCTAAGCCGGGTGTAACCGCTCAGCGATAGGGTCGCCGAGCGAGATGAGTAACGGACTTTTGCGCCGGTCAGTCAAGAATCTCGTTTCTTGAACGCAGGATCGCATCGCCTCTTGTTCGTTCATGCCCTGCGTACGTCCGCGTGAAGTCTAAACGCGACCGATTATGCTAAGCCAATCGACAAGGCGCGTTTGCGTTGACCGCATGTCACAACTTTACAAAGATCGTGGTGACCTTATGACCAGGCTTGGTTTCAACGGACTGATGAGCATCGCGCTGAGCGCAGGATTCGTGACTGCATTGCACCCAAATCCAAGCTGGGCGCAGAATGCCAACGACTCCAGGCCGGATAGCTACCGGTGGAACAACCGCACACCTGATCCGCGCTATAAGGCCGATATCCTGCTGGTGGTGGCGCATCCTGACGACGAAGTGATGGCCACGGCCTATCTGGCGCGCGAGATATACGACAACCGCAAGAAGGTGGCGGTGGTGTACGAGACTGCGGGAGACGGAGGAAACAATGATGTGGGTGCGGAGCAGGCCGCGGCCCTGGGCGATGTTCGCAAGATCGAGGCACTGCGCGCCGTAGGTTCGCTAGGCATTACTAACGTGTGGTTTCTAAGCGGGCACGATACTCCGAGCCAGAATGTTTTGAACTCACTCGAACACTGTGGCCATGGCGGCTGCCTGGACGAATTGATCCGTATCGTTCGCATCACCCGGCCATCGGTGATTCTCACCTGGCTTCCGGATTTTACGACCGGAGAGAACCATGCAGATCACCAGGCGTCTGGCGTGCTCGCAACCGAAGCGTTCGACCTGTCCGGAGATCCGACTGTTTTTTCAGAGCAAGTCGCCCCCGCCACGAACCCGGACAAGAATCCCAACATGACGGAAGCCCTTCGTCCGTGGCAAGCGCAAAAGATCTACTATTTTTGCAACCCAACCCACGATATTTTCGCGGGACAAGGGCCGCATTACTCATCGCAGGAAATCTCGCCCTCGCGCCGCTTGAGCTATGGCGTGCTGGCCGCCCAGGTGTTTACGTATCACTTGTCACAAGGGGGCGAAAAAGTCTTGAACCAGCTAGCAGACAATACGCTGGCGTCATCGCCCGGGATCGGGAAAATCGCAACCGGCTCTGTGCAACTGATCCTGGGAAAATCTCTCGTGCCCTCAGGAGTTACCGACGATGTTTTCACCGGCGTTGTGGCGGATGGCATCGCCTACCAACGTGCTCCAGGATTCATTAAAACCCAGCACTCGGAACCAACCATGGAAATCGGCGACCCATGGAGCTACTATCACAAGTTTTGGCAGGCTCATGGACTCGATCATCTGGCGAACATCGTTCCCACGGAAATTTCAGTACACGTGGACGGGACCTTGGCCATTCCGCTGATTGTCGATAATCCGTTGAATACAGCCATCGACACAACGTTCTCAGTAAAGGCTCCGGACGGATGGAAGGTGAATGCTGTCGCTCCTGCCTCGATCGCACCCCACAGCCAGTTTTATCTGCGGATTTTAGCTGTGGCACCACCCACCAAGCAACCCGGCTGGCAGGAGTTTACGATTTCTGCCGGGTCCCAAAACAAGACTATTGGAACCGTGCCCATCCGCGTGGAGCTCTCCGATGGTTGGGTCGCTCCGCAATGAGATCATTCTGCAGGCAATGTGCTTAGGAAAGCGCAAGCTGCTGTTCGACCAGGGTCGCCCAGTAGGCAGCACCCGTCGATAGCACCGCATCATTAAAGTCGAAAGCAGGATGGTGCAGCATCGGGTTCAGTTCGCCAGGGCGCTTTGAACCCAACATGATGTAGGCGCCCTGCTTGGCCTCCAGCATGTAGGCAAAATCCTCCGCCCCCATCACCGGCTCGGCCATCTCCACTACCTGCTTGGCACCGGCCACACTGGTTGCAGCCTCGCGAGCGAGCGCCATAGCCTTTGCGTCGTTGATGGTTGTCGGGGCGACCAGGTGCATCTCCACCTCGACGCTCGTTCCATAGGCCTGCGCAATCGACTCCGCCAAACGGCGAATTCCCCGTTCGATGGTCTCGCCGGTCGCTGCATCCAGCCATCGCGCGGTTCCCTTCAATACGGCTTCCCGAGGTATCGCGTTCGCTGCCGCACCTGCCTGGAACGAGCCGATCGTGACCACGCCGGAACGAAACGGATCGAGGTTACGGGAAACGATCGTTTGTAAGGCATTGACCAGCGCGCTGCCGGCGACAATGGGATCGATGCCAAAGTGCGGCTGCGCGGCGTGGGCTCCACGGCCGACAATCTTGATCTCAAAGAAGTTGGCTGCCGCCATGATGGGCCCATTCCGCCAGTGGAACTCACCCTGGGGCATGGTTGGGAAATTATGCATGCCGAAGACGACGCGCATCGGGAACCGATCGAACAGGCCGCCGTCCACTACTTGCTTTGCGCCACCAATTTCCTCTGCCGGCTGGAATATCAGGTAAGCCGTGCCGCGGAATTTCCGGCTCGATGCCAGGTAGCGCGCCGCACCCAACAGCATGGTGGTATGTCCATCGTGCCCACAGGCATGCATCACCCCTGGACTGGTCGATGCATAGGGTACGCCGGATTGCTCGGCGATGGGTAAGGCGTCGATATCCGCCCGCAACCCGATGGCATCGTCGCCGTCGCGCCCATGAATAACGGCGACCACCCCTGTCCCATTGAAACTGTGCAGGGTGTCTACCCCGAAAGACCGGAGCCGCTCCTGAATGACTGCGCTGGTGCGGGTTTCAGCGAAACCGAGTTCGGGATGCGCGTGCAGATCCCTGCGCCAGCTAACCATCTCTTCGTGATTGCGCTCTATTTCGTCCAGTACCGGCATCGGGTGATCTCCTGCTCACGGAATTTGAGGGCAACGCGCGGATTGGCCGCTGCCAAAAACGTATCATGAGCCTGCGGAATTTTTTACCTTTCGCATGGCGAAAGCGGTATGAGACGCTGCGAGCTCCCCAGAACAGGCGCAAAGTCACTTGGCTGTCTTGCGCCAGGCGTCTCTATTTCTACCTAAACGCGATCATTCGTGCACATAAAGAGCAATTCGGCTCAATCGGTGGCCAGTCTGCTTGGCTACCCTCATCTCTGTCACCAGGTTCCGTAGATACCTCAGGAACACAACCAGGCCCAGGTCGAATCAGCGAGGGTTCTATGTTTCATCACGTGTTCAATTCGGTTTTAACCACCGTCTTCAACCTGGCCTTTGCCATTCTTCCAGCCGCACCATTATTTGCCCTGAAGAAGCTTCCTCCCTTCGCCGTCAAGAACAGTCGCAGCGGTTACCGCCCAGGCTCGAACAACGGCGCTCAGCAAAAACTCAGCCGCTAGCATGGCGGAACAGGTTTCAGCAGTAACCCCCACAAAGACAAGGAGAACATCATGAGTACGATGACCGCAGAGAAAACCACCACGAATACCATCACCGTGAAGGATGGAACCACGATTTACTACAAGGATTGGGGCAAGGGACAACCAGTTGTTTTTTCCCACGGCTGGCCTCTGAACGCGGACGCGTGGGACGCGCAAATGATTTACCTAGGGCAACGCGGTTACCGTGTGATCGCACACGACCGCCGCGGCCACGGCCGCTCAGGACAAACCTGGGATGGCAACGAGATGGACACTTACGCCGATGACCTTGCGACTCTATTCGAGACGCTGGACTTGAAAAATGCCGTGATGGTGGGTCACTCCACCGGCGGCGGTGAAGTCGCACGCTATCTCGGCCGGCATGGTAGCAAACGAGTTTCCAAAGCTGTGCTCATCAGTGCCGTGCCGCCCATCATGGTCAAGTCGGACAAGAATCCCGGCGGCTTGCCCATCGAGGTATTTGACGGCCTCCGCACCTCCCTCTTGAATGATCGTTCGCAGTTCTTCAGGGACCTGAGCATGCCCTTCTTCGGCTATAACCGGCCGGGAGCCAAGATTTCAGAGGGAGTACGCGAGAACTTCTGGTATCAGGGCATGCAAGGCGGGTCCAAGGCCGAGTACGACTGCATCAAGGCATTCTCAGAGACGGACTTTGACGACGACTTGAAAAAGATCGACGTTCCTACGCTGGTCATGCACGGCGAAGACGATCAAATCGTGCCCTACTTGGATGCCGGAGCGCTCTCGTCCAAATTGGTAAAGAATGCGCTGCTCAAGGTCTACCCTGGTTTCCCCCACGGTATGCCAATCATTCATGCGGATGTGCTCAACCCCGATCTGTTGGCTTTCATCCAATCGTAGGAGTATCCGCAGGGGAAAGTGTAATGCTTTTCCCTGCGGGTCTCTGGGCATACATCGGTTTGCCCCACGGGCGCATCAAAACTGCCGATGGCTGGAATCAAGCTATTGTTCGTGGACGATGACGACGCATTGCGCACGGCGCTTGGGGCCGTGCTTACCCTTCACGGGTTTGCGCTCACCGCAGTCAGCAGTGTTCCTGAAGCTCTGGAGTTGATCAGCACCCAGAAGTTCGACGTTCTGCTTTCCGATTTAAATATTGGCGAGCCAGGTGATGGTTTTACAGTAGTGAGCGCCATGCGCCGGGTGCAGCCTGATGCATGCACATTCATTTTGACCGGCTATCCGGACCTGGAAACGGCCATTCAGGGTATCCGCAGCCAGGTGGACGATTACTTCTCCAAACCTCTGCACATCGAACGCTTAGTGGGGGCTATCTCAGAACTGCGAAGCGGCAGGCGGCCTACCAACAAAGCGCTCCCAACGCGCAAGGTGGCGCAAATTCTGCGCGAACTCTCATCCCTCATCTGCGATCGCTGGCTGCATCAGGTGATGCAGGATCCGGAACTGGCAGCCATCCCCCTGACCGAATCAGAAAGAAGTGATCATGTTCCCGAAATGATGGAGGAACTGATCCGGCGTTTGGAAGGCCCCCAGGAAGAGCTGAGCGACGTTGCAACAGATGCTGCAAGAAAACACGGTAAGTTGCGCTATCAGCAGGGCTACACCATTCCGCAGATATTGCGTGAGGAGCGCATGCTGCAACATGTGCTCACTTCAACCATTCACGAGAACCTGTTTGGCCTCGATCTCAGTACCCTGGTGGGCGACATCCTGGAGATCGGCGAGACCCTTCAGGCGGATGCGGAAATATCAATCCGGGTCTATCAGTCGCAGATTCCGCGTTCGTTGCAAACATCCTTCTCGTCGTTATACCAATCGCCATACCTTGGCGTCGCGATCGCCGACGAAAACCGTATCATCGATGGCAACGACGCCTTTCTCAGAATGATTGGACACAGCCGGCCCGAGCTGGCGGAGGGAAAGCTCGACTGGCGTGCGATGACCCCGGAGAGGTTTCGCGCACTCGATGCCAGCGCCATGGAGCAGCTTCGTGAATTTGGTACCTGTGTCCCTTACGAAAAAGAATACGTGTTGCCCGATGGTTCTTCCGTGCCGTTCCTCATCGGAGCCGTGCGTCTTAGCGCTGAGCCTTTGCAATGGTCAGCCTACGTCGTGGAGTTGACGGAACAGCGGAAACTGCAAGCTGCAGAAGAAAAAGTGCGCGCCTGGGAAGCAAAGTATCTTTTGATCAATCACCTTGCACATGAGCTGAACAATCCGTTGGCTGCGATGACCTTCACGCTTCACCTGCTAAGCACACACCCTCATCTATCAGACGACACGCAAACACTCGTCAACGACGCGAGCGTCATGCTCGAACGGATCTCGACCACCGTAAGGCGAGTCCTCGCACAGGTACAACAAGCCAAGTAGTTCGGGATTGTGCGCGTCGTTTCGCCCGCACTGGCAAATGCGGGCGAACGGCGTGTAGTTCGTTTGGACTAAGCCAGGTTGCCCGTGGTCGCCGGACCGCTGCTGGTAGTGATCGCCCCATTGACGCCTGTGGGGAAGAATCCTCCGCTGGTGGCATTCGCCTTCCCGCCGAACGCAAGGTAGAGAACCTCTCCCGGCGTTCTGATCGCGGGCAGGCCGTTCGCCTTGTTGATGGAAAAAATCTGCTGCTGTGGACCACTGGGCGGCGGGATGAGATCGGCTCCATCGAGCGCCGAAGTTGGGATGTTCAAATACGAGATCAGGGTCCGGACACCGGCAACATGCTCTGCTTCCGCGGCCAGAATGCGGGCTGCGGTTGTGATGATGGCGGGCGTGGTGAGGAGACCAGCGGCGCCGCCGTATGCGGGAAACACCGATGTCCTCGAAGATCCGGCTGACTTTCAGGAAGTTGACATCCGTGTCGAAACCAATACCAAGAGCATTCAGATTAATGTTTGGCCGGGCGATCACCTGTGAACCCAGGGCGGAACGAAGAGGGCCACGTGGGCACGTTCGTCGCCGCCGATCTCATCAGCTAGTTCAAACGACAAGTCGGTGGTGGAACTGCCTACGAAGTAAACCTTCTTACCGCCCGTTGTGGTGCCGCCTTCGCTAGGGTTAGAGCCATTCGCTTCTCCGCTAATGCCAAAGTGAAACTTCTCGATACCAAAGCCATAAATTGCCCAGGTGTCCTTGATTTTTCGCTTATTTCGAGCGGGCCGAGGCCGGTCTTGAGTAGACCAAGTGCCTTTTACGTTACGACTGGCTGAAGGATGTCGGATTCATCGTAATGAAAAAACTTCAGTAACGCACATTTGCAATGCATGGCAGGCAACTGACCGTGGGATGCGTGTCGGCAAACAGGACGGCTCGATTCGTTTAAAGACTTTCGTGTCTTCAAGTTTTTTTCTGAAATCGTCGACTCGATCATTGCCCGCTTCGCACAACATTCCACGAGGAGTTGCATCCTACGAAAGTGGACGGAGAAAGCGTACCGCTCCAGGCTGGGCGCTCGGGGGGGTGCCCGGCGAGATTGAAAGGGCCGGCTTAATGCGCGGCTTGTTTAGACTCTGCGGCGAGCATGACAGCTACTTTGGCGCGGCGAACTCGTTCGCGAAGCTGCATGGTGACTGAGCGGTGACAACGAAGGCAAAGGGTTCGTATGTTATCGAGGTCGCACTCGCCGCCCCCTTCTGCTACCGGCAGAATGTGATCGGCATCCCATAGACTCTTACGAACTCGCGTTTTAAGTCCCCAATGGCGCATCAAGGCTTCGCGGGCAGACCCGCGCGAACGCTTAAGCTTACCGTGCTCCCTGATCGTGTCCACGGCACAGTGGGCGCATACTCCCCTATCTCGCTTGAAAATGTGTTCGCGCAAGTACCCCGGCTGCGAACGCAACTTCCACTCGTGTACGCAATACTCTGAACAGAAGGTGAAGCGGCGTGCCGGCACTTCCAGGGTGCACCATCGGCACAGGCCGCGCCCATTCTGTCCGCGCGGTATGCTCTTGCGGTCGACCCATCCTCCGGTCATGATGCGCGAGGTGCTCATAGGCTTGTTGTAAATTCGTGCGCACCTCGAGCGTAAGTGCTACAGCTCTATAATTATTGAAAGGGTGCCGGGGGATATAACATGCGCGCGGCCTTGGTAGAAGATTTCCGCTTCCCACCACGCTATCGAGAGACATCTCCTCCGGTTGCCAATGACGGCGAAATCGTGCTGCAGGTTCGTGCAGCGGCGCTGACCAACCTGGTACGCGGTCAGGCCAACGGATCCCACTACAGCAGTGTCACGAAGCTTCCCTTCGCGCCCGGGAACGACGGTGTCGGCTTGGATGCGGACGGTGCGCGCGTCTACTTCTTTTCTTCCCGTCCGCCGTTCGGCTCCATGGCTGAATTGAGTGTGGTTTCGCGATCCATGACGATTCCTCTCGCCCCGGATATTGACGATGCGGTTGGGGCAGCACTGGGTAATCCCGGCCTCGCGACCTGGGGCGCGCTCCTCGGCAGGGCAAATTTCCAGCCTGGTGAGGGAGTTCTGATCAACGGAGCAACCGGGATTGCAGGAAAACAGGCTATTCAGGTGGCAAAATACCTGGGCGCGTCGAGGATCGTTGCTACCGGCCGCGATGAACATGTTCTCGCGCAACTAGGTGTTCTGGGCGCGAACGAGACCATCTCGCTACGCCAGCCGGAAGAGAATTTGCTGCGCAGTTTCCGCTCCGCGCTGGCAGGGGTGCAGGTTGTTCTGGACTACTTGTGGGGACCATCCGCGGAACTGATCTTGAAGGCCGCGGCCGGCCATGGATCGCCGCAAGGCGAACCGCGTATACGTTTTGTGCAGATTGGATCGATCGGCGGGAACGCGATCACCTTGCCTGCCCAACTGCTCCGCAGCTCTGGGGTTGAGCTGGTCGGTAGCGGTCTGGGCAGCCTCTCCGCACAACAAATCCTGCAATCGCTGACCAAAATGTTTGCGGCTGTAACCAAGGTGCACTTTGCGATTGACATTAATCCGGTCCCACTGGCCAAGGTCGAAGAAGCCTGGACCTGGAAAGACGATGGACGCAGGATTGTCTTCATTCCGTAGGTAAAGCCGCGGGTTCCAGTTATTCCATCGGATACGGTCCTTCGGAGAATACCTGGGCGTGATAGCCCTTTGATCCGACCAGCCGTGCCAGAGCGCTTCTCATGTCATCGCCTGCCTGCAATCGCTTGACAACAGATTGGAAATCATATTGGGGGCGCCAGCCAAGTTCGTTTCGAGCGCGCTCATTCACGTAAACGCGATCGATACTTGAAAACGCCTTCCATTGCCGCCGCTCATATTCGGCCTCATACTCTGGAACACGTAACCGTAGCACTTCGCGTGCGTTGGCGCGTAGATCCGCGAGATC
The DNA here is from genome assembly GCA_963830325.1 of uncultured Acidobacteriaceae bacterium. GTDB lineage: Bacteria > Acidobacteriota > Terriglobia > Terriglobales > Acidobacteriaceae > PALSA-350. The sequence goes on along the minus strand of CAWHMV010000008.1, from coordinate 667,113 downwards.
GTCCGGGAGAAACGGAGTGGTTGCACTGATGATGTACTTGCGGAAACCGATCGAGGCCGCCCTTTCCGCGGCCAGCATATGTGCGCCGACAACATCTTCAATATCGACTCGCCGGTAGAGGAGTTCATTGGCCTTCGCATTCGCGCCTGAATATTCTTGCCGCACCTCGCGGTTGTCATCATCCTCGGGGAAGAAGCGCGAGGTTCTCAGCACGATGCATGCCAGGCCCTGGTTACGGAAGAACAGTTCACAAAGATCTTCCGCTGCGGCCTTGGTCACGCCATAAATGTTTCTGGGAACCGGCCTCACCTCCTCCGTGATCCATGCCGCGGGAGCGTCCAGAGGAGGCACCAGAGCATCGCCGAACACGCTGGTTGTACTGGTGTAGATAAAGGACTCGACGCCGGCTGCTGCGGCCTCTTCCAACAGGTTGAGCGTGCCGGTCACGTTGGTATCGATAAACTCCTGCCGGCTGTGGGTAGCAACATGAGGTTTGTGCAGGGTTGCGGCATGGAAGACGGATTGAATGCCACTCATGCAGCGACGCACCCAGGCGCGGTCTGTAATGGAGCCGATGTGCGTCGTAAACGGCGACTCAAGTATGTCCAGGCTGATCACCTGGTATTGCAGATCCCGCAAGGTGCGAACCAGGGCCTCGCCCAGGTGCCCGGAGCTTCCAGTAACGAGTACTTTCATGATGACTCATGATAAATCGGCGCGCCCTGGCCTTGGCTGAAGCCCAATTCTCGTTCGATCCGTCACGGCACGACTTTGGTCGGGCCGTAAGGCCAAACAAAGAATTGGGCTTCAGCCCCTGCTCGTTTTTTCTTCGCGAACTGCGGCAGGGCTCTTTGCAGAGTGCGAACGTTTAGGAGTAGAATTCGGCGCCTCACCGGGATGTCCGGTTTCGCAGGGCTCTCCCGGTCTCTGGAGGTTGACGATGAAGATGCCGGAAAAGCAGGTTCTCCTAGTGACATTGGCCGTGGCCCTCCCCATGTTTTTAGGCGGATGTGAGCGCCACAGCAAATCTGAGCAGTACTTCCTGATCGCCACCAATATTGGTTTGCCTTATTGGCAGTCAGCGCACGAAGGGTTTACCAGAGCCGCGGCACAGTACGGCGTGACCGAAGAAATGCGTGGCCCCGATGCGTTCACTCCTGCCGTTGAAGTGGACGAGTTTCGCGCCGCAGTCGCTAGAAAGCCAGCAGGAATTCTGGTATCCGTTTCCGATCCAAGCCTGATGGGACCTGAGATCAACAAGGCAATGGCCGCCGGGATCCCCGTGATCACCATGGACTCCGATGCCCCCGATAGCCAGCGTCTCTACTTCATCGGTACCAACAATCTGGATGCTGGGCGGTTGGGCGGCCAACGCGTAGCAGCCGAATTGAACGGCAAAGGCAACGTGGTTTTCTTCACCATGCCCGGCCAGCCTAATCTCGAGGAGCGTCTCAAGGGGTACAAGGATGTGTTTTCGAATTATCCCGGCATCAAGATCGTTGAGGTCTTTGACATGCAGGGACGGTCCACGGCAGCCATGGATAAGGCGCAGGAATACCTGGCGCGGACCGGTCCCGCCAAAATAAATGCCTACATAAGTCTGGAGTCTTCCTCCGGTAAGGATGTCGCCGAAGCCATCAAGCGCGCCAAGCCGGAAGGCGCCATCCTGATGGGGATGGACGTCGACCGGGCGACTCTTGAGTTGGTCAAAGACGGCACCATCAACGCCACCATTTCCCAAAAACCATTCACCATGGCTTTTCTTGGTCTCAAGGCGTTGGATGATCTCCACCACTACCCGCTCAAACCCCTGGCCAGGGACTACGGTTCGGATGCATCGTCGCCCATACCCGCGTTCGTCGACACCGGCGTATCCCTGGTTGATAAAAGTAATGTCGATAAGTTCCTGACTCCGCCGGCAAAGACACCGTAGATCCGAAAAGTGGATGGAAAAATTCCCTATGAATGGCACGGCTTTAGCATTTATGAGGGCTGACGAGAGTGTGTGAGAACGCGATCATCTCGAAATCGAGTCCCTTAGGGACGGTTGAACTTAGCCCAGGACGCAGTCCTGGGTTGGCATGCGCCATGGAAAAGTCCCGCAGGGACGACTGAAAAAGTTATGGATACGTGTTCCTGGATTCGGGGAGCGAGATGGGAGTGCCCCGGGATCGCCTCCGGGTAACTTCCAGTCGTCCCTACGGGACTTTTCGTCTCTCTAATCTCTACCCAGGACTACGTCCTGGGCTAAGTCCAGTCGTCCCTACGGGACTCATTTTGCAACCGCTAGGTTCTCACATACGCTCTGAAGCCCCTGAAGTACGCTTTCTTGGCGGCACACGAAAGACCGAAATCATCACTTTTCTGCGGCTCGGCAGCTTTGTCGCCTCCGTCGTGTCCTCGACTGATACAAAAGTGCGTCCGCACAGCGGCATAGGTAATTACCCATTCTGGGGATCCCGTTGACGGCATAAACCGTCTATAGCTAGCTATGTATCTGGACGCGGAGATCCGGGCCCCACCATGCGAGGAATGGCGCTGAAATTGTTGCGACGTTCCGCTCGACCTGATCCCGAAACCCCCATCGAGGATTACCCCACTCCAGATTCCCAAAACCTTCATCGCCGCGGCTTCATTCACAATGTGATCGCGCTGTATGGGGTGCAGGCTTGCACCTACGCCCTGCCTCTATTGACGTTTCCCTACCTGGCGCACGTGTTAGGCCCATCGGGATGGGGCGTCGTCGTATTTGCCCAGGCCATCGGAGATGTGATCGCCTGCGTGGTGGAGTATGGCTTCGATATTTCCGGATCGCGGGAGACATCGCGGCAGCGCGATGATCCGCAGCGTTTGTCTGCGCTCATCTCGGGAGTCTTGGGAGCCAAGTCTCTGCTGGCGATAGTGTGTATTGCGGGGGCTCTGTTTTCCCGGCGCTTTACCCACCACATCGCTCCGTCGCTGGCTCTGTTTTGGGCAAGTACCATCTGGGGCGTCTGCCAGGGCATTAACATGCTGTGGTTCTTTCAGGGCCTGGAGCGCATGCGTCTGGCCAGCGCGCTGGAAATCGGTGGCAAGGTCATAGCCACCCTGAGCATCTTTGTTCTGGTGCATAAGCCGGAGGATGGTTGGAAGGTGATGGCAGCCCAGTGTGTCGGCTGTGTGGTGGCCCATGGGGTCACGGTGGTGCTGGCCTATCGCGAGGTGGGCTTTCGCTGGCCGACCCCGTTGTCGGTGTGGGATGCTCTGCGGCTGGGTGGTTCGATGTTCCTGTTTCGGGCCGTGCAGGGCCTTTCCGGGTCGGTTAACCGGCTGGTGCTAGGCTCGGTGGCCCCGGTAGCCGTGCTGGGTGAATACGCCGGCGCGGAAAAGATCACGCGCGTATTTCAGCAGGGGATGTGGCCGGTGAACCAGGCCCTCTATCCGAAACTGACGCAGCAGGCGCAAAACAATCCTCAGGGGGCCTTGAGAACGGTAAGGCTCAGTCTGCTCTTTCTGGGCGGCCTGGGTGCGTTCTTTGGTTTGGCCATCTTCTTCGGCGCTCCGCTGCTTGTCCACCTGGTCCTGGGGCCGGCCTTTCAGGAAGCAGTGCCAGTGCTGCGCGTCTTCTCTCTGTGGATTCCCTTGATCGCGCTGACTACCGTGATCATTTTTCAGTTGCTGTTACCGAATCATCTGGACAATCAATTTAACTTTGTAAACGTCACTGCCGGCCTGCTCGGCATCGGCGCCTCATTGCTGCTTGCACCCAGGTTTGGCGCCATCGGGATTGCATGGGCGGCGGTCGGCGCGCAGACGTATACGCTGGCCGCCTTCTCGTTCATACTCTGGCGAGCCGGGTTGAATCCTTTTGCTCCAGCTGCGCCCGCGGCTGTTCGCCCACCCCGTCCAGCGAATTTTGTGCCCTCATGGGCTTCCGCTGGCGGAAATCAGCAAATGAAGCTTCGCTTACGAGAAAAGCTGGCTGACGCAGATGCCCGCGTTGCTCAGCCGGTGCCGATCGCAATTACAGCTCCCGCACCGCAGAAAGCGATTGTGCAAGACCGGCGCTGAACGGCCAAAACCCTCACTAAAGTCACCTTGCGCCCCGCCGATATTCCCCATACCGGCGGGGCGCTGTTGTGTTGACAAGGCAATGTCCGGGAAAGGTTCTATCTGCAAGTTGCATTCCGGCATCATGGGCAGCCCAAATTTTCAAGCGATTCGTTTGGCGCTTGGCGCAAGTTCGCTTAAGCGTTGCAGCCTGTGTTCGCCGATGAAGGTCAGACTTAGCAAGGATGGCGATGAAACTGCTGCGGCACACCTACGAACATCGCGCTCAAACCTCGGGCAACGGTGGTCTTCGGGCGAAACTTAACCCCAGAAAGCTACTCCGCAACGGCTTCGTACACAACGTGATCGCGCTGTATGGGGTGCAGGCTTGCACCTACGCCCTGCCTCTATTGACGTTTCCCTACCTGGCGCACGTGTTAGGCCCATCGGGATGGGGTGTCGTCGTATTTGCCCAGGCTATCGGTGTGGTGATTGCAAGCGTGGTGGAGTATGGCTTCGATATCTCGGCCTCGCGAGAGACGTCGCGACAGCGCGATGATCCGCAGCGTTTGTCTACGCTCATCTCGGGAGTTTTGGGTGCCAAATCTCTGCTGGCAATTGTGTGCATCGCGGGTGCTCTGTTTTCCCGGCGCTTTACTCACCACATCGCTCCGTCGCTGGCTCTGTTTTGGTCTAGTACCGTCTGGGGCGTCTGCCAGGGCATCAATATGCTGTGGTTCTTTCAGGGCCTGGAGCGCATGCGTCTGGCCAGCGCGCTGGAAATCGGTGGCAAGGTCATAGCCACCCTGAGCATCTTTGTTCTGGTGCATAAGCCGGAGGATGGTTGGAAGGTGATGGCAGCCCAGTGTGTCGGCTGTGTGGTGGCCCATGGGGTCACGGTGGTGCTGGCCTATCGCGAGGTGGGCTTTCGCTGGCCGACCCCGTCGTCGATGTGGGATGCTCTGCGATTGGGTGGTTCGATGTTCCTGTTTCGGGCCGTGCAGGGTCTTTCCGGGTCGGTTAACCGGCTGGTACTAGGCTCGGTGGCCCCGGTAGCCGTGCTGGGTGAATACGCCGGCGCGGAAAAGATCACGCGCGTATTTCAGCAGGGGATGTGGCCGGTGAACCAGGCCCTCTATCCGAAACTGACGCAGCAGGCGCAGAACAATCCTCAGGGTGCTTTGAGAACCGTGCGGCTCAGTTTGTTTTTTCTGGGTGCATTGGGTGTTCTCTTCGGCGTGGCCATCTTCCTCGGAGCTCCGTTGCTGGTACGGCTGGCGCTGGGGCCTGACTTCCACGACGCGGTGCCGGTGCTGCGCGTCTTCTCTCTCTGGATCCCATTAACCGGTCTTTGCACCGTGGTCACCTTTCAACTGATTTTGCCTAGTCAACTGGACAACCAGTTCAACATCGTGAACTTCACCGCTGCCCTGGTTAACATCCTGGCCGCATTGCTGCTTGGCCCTCGGTACGGGGCTATCGGCATTGCCTGGTCGGCAGTCATCGGTCAGATCTACACCCTGCTTGCCTTCGCTGTCATATTGTGGCGGGCTGGGTTGAATCCCTTCCCTCTGTCCATTGCGACGGCTGTCCACCCCCGCCCGGTGGGGTAGGCGCCGATACCACTTTCTTGCCACTGGCACGACCCGGATTTCCTGCCACGCTGCGCTGGACACGGTTGCGTGTGCGCCTTTCTCCTAAGGAAAGGCGCATGAGGTCCGCCAACGCCACCAAGTTCCACAGGAAATGCGGGGGAGCCAGAGAGCGCGTCGCAACGAAGACCTCACTGGTGTGCAGCGAGTTGCGTAACCCTGCACCCGGCTCCCGTCGCCCATTGCACCCCCTTCCCCTTTCGGGGGATGACGTACGCCAGAAAAACTGTCTATAGCTTTGTATACCGTTGTGGCGAGATGAGGTTGAAGAGACTATGGACTTGGGTTACGGAAAAGGAAGACTGATGCCGACCGGCAAGCGAGGGCCTGTCGTTTATGTGAGCTACAAAATCAGCCAGCACTTGGTGCAAACAACGGATGCCAACGGCTCCTTCATGAGACAGAAAACCATTGTGCACGCGATCGATGCTGAAGCCGATCAGCAAATTGGTCTGGGTGATTACGACCTGCTGGTCGGGGACGAAATTCTCCGCCTGAAACACATCGCCGGCGATCCCGAGTGGCTCGTACTTTCCTCGAATGCATCCGCAATCTTAGTCTGAGCAAATCCAACGTTGCCTTTGTCTTCGCGCCTGATTCAGAATGCAAAGGCATGACGGAATGGAATGCGTCTGAGTACGCCCGGATCTCCACCTTGCAGGCAGCCATGGCGGAAGAGGTCCTTGCGTTGCTTGACCTCAAGGGCAACGAGCGGATTCTTGATGTCGGTTGTGGGAACGGGAAGACGACGGCTGAAATCGCCGCCCGTGTTCCCCAGGGCGCGGTCGTTGGTGTCGATGCCTCCGCGGACATGATTGCCTTTGCCGCGGCGCACGGCACTCTTCATTCAAATCTTCAATTTGCGGTCGCAGACGCCCGGCAGTTGCCCTACCGGCACGAGTTCGACTTGGTGGTCTCGTTCAATGCGCTGCATTGGATTCCGGACCAGGATCGGGCGCTTCGATCCATACGTGCCACTTTGAAACACACAGGCCTCGCGCAATTGCGCCTGGTGCCGAAGGGGCAGCGGACGAGTCTGGAAGATGTGCTCGAAGAAACCCGTCTCTCTTCACGCTGGAGCAGCTACTTCCAGAGCTTTCGTGATCCCTACCTCCACCTCACAGCAGAGCAATACGGGGAATTGGCAAAGCAGAACGGCTTTGAGGTGCGGCGGATCCAAATCGGGGCCAAGGCCTGGGACTTTCAGTCGCGTTCTGCCTTTCTGGCCTTTGGGGGCGTCACCTTCGTGGAGTGGACCCAGCATCTGCCCGAATCCGACCGTCTCGGCTTTGCCATCGAGGTACTGGATCGCTACCAGAAGGTAGCCTGCGATGCTTCGGGGGAGGAAAACTTCTTCCGTTTTTACCAAATGGACATCACGCTCGCCCCCGCTAACCCCGGCCCCGGTAACTTGGGCGGGAAGGGCAGTTTCGTGGCCTGAACAAGGCTCTCGCAATCCTCTAGGTAAAGGTGCTAACATCCGTTCCGTCACCCCGGTGCGCAGGAAACCGGCCGGAAAGGCTCCCCGCCCTTTTCGAAACATCTAGACGAAAGAAAAGTCCCCTGCCGGAATTGAAAAGGAGGCGGACATGAAAACCGCGTCGGCAATCAGCACAGCAGCTCTTTCAGCACTGATGCTTGTTGGATTATCGTCCCGAGCGCAAGAAGCCACCACCCCAGCAAGTGAACCGGCCAGCAGCGACGCCAGCCCGCAACCCGCCGACACCGCCACCGTTTCCGCCAACTCCAAGGTTCGCATTGTCCGCCTGAGTGAAGTCAAAGGCGTAGTGCAGATGGACCGGCAAACGGGTAAGGGCTTCGAAGCCGCGATGGCGAATCTTCCCGTGGTTGAGGGAAGCAAGCTGAAAACGGCCGATGGCGTAGCCGAGGTCGAATTTGAAGACAACAGCACCGTCCGCCTCGGGCTGAACTCCGAGGTCTCTTTCCCGAAGCTTGAACTGCTCCCGTCCGGCGCCAAATCGTCTTCGATCACCGTGCTGCAGGGTACTGTCTACGTGAGCCTGATCAACACCAAGGGGAATGAATTCAGCGTCAAGTTTGGCCAGCAAACGGTTAGCCTGCCACCGGACAGTCACGTCCGCCTGCAGTTAACACCAACCGAGGCGAACCTGGCAGTGTTGCACGGTGAGGCACTGGTCGACGAACCGTCGGGCCCCACCTCCGTGGGCAAGAATAAGACCATGACCTTCAACCTGGCGGCAGAAAACCCGCCGGTGATTGCCAAGAACGTCGCGGAGCAACCACTCGACAAGTGGGATAGCAATGCCGTGCAGTACCACAAGAGCTTCGCCAACGCGTCCTCGTTTGGGAACGCGCCCTACTCTTACGGCATCAACGACATGAATTATTACGGAAGCTTCGTCGGTGGGTGCGGGGGTTCGATGTGGCGGCCGTACTTTACCAGTGCCAGCTGGGATCCGTTCGGGAGCGGGGCCTGGGCGTACTATCCGAGCGCCGGGTATTCCTGGGTATCGCCCTATCCCTGGGGCTGGACTCCGTACCACTATGGCAGCTGGTCTTTCTGTCAGGGAGTCGGCTGGGGTTGGCAACCAGGTGGCGCCTGGATGGGATTGGCAAATAATTCGTTTTACGGGCAGCCCGGGCAGCAGGGTTTTCAGAATTCCTTCGCTGGCACTCGTCCCCGGCCGCCGGTTCATCCTCCGACCGCCAATGAATCGTCGCTGGTGGGTGTAAACCTTAAGTCGATGCCTGCTTCGAGTCTGGGCCCGAAGGACACTTTTGTGTTTCGGAACAATTCAGCCGGCTTGGGTGTGCCTCGCGGGAGTCTGGGTAAGCTGAATAGCTTCTCCGGTCAGACGGTTCAGCATGGCGTGGCCACCACGAACGTGTATTACGGCGGAGCCCAGCGCGGAGGGGCAGAGAGCTCTGCAAGAGCCGGTTCCGTCGGCCAATCCATGTCGGCTTCGCAATCGGCTTCGGCTGCCTCCCAGTCGAGCCGTGGCTACTCCGGCAGCATGCAAAGTGCATCGTCTGGAGCTGGGGCATCCCACTCATCGATGCAGTCGGGAGCTGGCGGTGGTGGCGGTAGACGCTAGTACCTGTCCTTAACCTCTGACCGGTTCAATTTGGCGGCATATTCGTATCTGATTGTAGAAGATACGGAATGCCGCCAATCTATTTGAATCACGGTACCTGCGCGATGAACGTGGATGCCGGCAGGGGAACCCCGTTGTAGAGGTTGGCATCGGTGAAGTTCGGCCAGGCATAACGGACCTGGACTGGCTCTGTAACCTCGGGCGATGAGACCAGAACCGATGTGCCCTGCACCTTAGCCGTCGCAGGGACAAAGTGGCCATCCGGGCCCGCGACCTCAAAGCCTTTGAGTTCCCCACTGCTGCTGTGTAGACCTTCCGCGTGATCGAACCAGACTTCCAGGGCGCTGCCTTCCCGTGTGGTTTGGCGGTAGAGCGGGCCACTGAACTCGAGACTCGCTTCTCCGTACGCCAGAGCCCGGCCTGCGAGTGCGAGGCGCGCGCCGGCGGTTTGCTTGTCTGGCGGGTGCACGTTGTCGCGCTGTCCAATGTCCAGGGTGACGGCCATCCCCGTATTGGCCACATACAAGCTCCGGCGTTGGCTATCGCGAATGATGCCCCAATTTTCCCCTGGCGAATCGAAGCTCGAGATCTGCACCAACAGGAAGGGCAGGTTGCCCTGGCCCCACTGCCGTCGCCAATCGGCGATCAGCGTGGGGAGCAGCTTCGCATACAGGGTAGCGCGATCAGCGGCGCTGTCGGTCTCCCCCTGGTACCAAAGAAAGCCCTTGATGGCGTACGGCGTGAAGGGCGCGACCATACCGTTGTAGAGGCCCGCCGGGATCCAGGACACCGGGTCGGGATGCCAGGGGTGCGAGGGCTTGGGGAGGTTATGGGAAACAGCCTCGGCGTCGGCTCTCTTCTCCGCGGATTCGATGAGACTGAGGTGGGTTTGCATGTCAGCGAAGTGGGCACGGGCGGCGAAGGCGGGCATCAGCGAGGCATCGGCGGCGAGTCCGTCCAGGCTGATCCAGGAATCGATCGGTGTGCCTCCCCATGAGGAATCGATCACCCCGATGGGGATGTGCTCCCGCCGGCTGATCTCGCGAGCAAAGAAGTAGGCGACGGCGGAGAAATCCCTGGCAGTTGCCGGGGTGCACGGTTGCCATACACCGGAGAAGCCGGCCAGAGGCGAATCCGAGGACTGGTGTTCCGCGCGGAGCAGGCGCACCTGGGGCAAGTCGGCCTCGGCGATCTCCTGCTCAGCGTTGGTTACATGGGCGGACGGGGGAAATCCGGCAAGGGGCATTTCCATATTGGATTGACCGGAGGCAAACCACACGTCCCCGACTAACAGGTCAGAGCGAGTTAGCTCAGTGTCGCCGTGGATGGTGAGGGTGAAGGGTCCGCCGGCCACCTCCGGTTTGAGCCATGCCTCCCAGAGGCCCAGATTACCTGCGGTTGTGGCGATGGATTGGCCGTGAAAAGTAATCGTGATCTTCTCCGCGGGCGAGGCTTCACCCCACACATGGATGGGCGCGTCGCGCTGCAGGACCGCGTGATCGGTAATGACGCTGGTAAGCCGCAATTCAGCTCGCAAGGGAGCGCTTACCAGGCAGATCATCAGGGTGAGGAAGCCAAGCTTCATACTTTTGCAGCTCCTGAGATAAGTAGATCGAGAAATAAGTTCGATCGATGACAACTTAGACTGTGCAGATTGCCTCTCATAGGTCTAGGATGGGCTGCACTGGTTTTGTGCATCCTTTGCTCCTACCCCCGGGAACATCATTCCACGAAGCAGCATAAAGGAAGGAAACTATGTTCGGTTTGATTTGGTGGGTTATCGTCGGTCTCATCGCAGGTTGGCTCACAGGCAAGATCATGAGCGGCGGAGGCTATGGGCCCCTCATGGACATCATTGTCGGCATCCTGGGGGCGTTAGCGGGCGGCTTCATTATGTCGCACCTTGGTTTCGCAGGGTCTGGCGGCCTGATTTATACCATCATTGTTGCCGTTATCGGCGCGGTGATTCTCACCCTGCTGCTCCGTCTCGTTACCCGCGGCCGGGTCCGACAGGTGTGATTACGATTAACCATTAGCCGTAGTTTGTTTTTGGCAAACGATGAGCCTGTTCCGGATGGAGCAGGCTCATCGTGCGTTGGGGGGGGCCGATAAAGGTGCGCCTATGCCGAAGCACTTCCTTTGTGGTCACACGGTAGTATCGGCGACCGATTTGCCAGTAAATTGGTTTTATGGAGCAGGCCGTTGCATCGAGGACCGCACTGAGCGTGGCGTTGCGACGCGCGGCTCACCAGATTTACGACTCGCCCGTGGTCTTCGATGATCCGATCGCTGTCGGAATTCTCGGCGCGACCCATGCGGAGCAATTGCAGCGAACTCCGTTGCGGCCGGACCGGCCTTTCTCGACAGCGCTGCGTGCGTTTCTGGTTGCTCGTAGCCGTTATGCGGAAGATAACTTGAGACGGGCGGTTTCGAGGGGCGTCGAACAGTACGTTCTGCTGGGCGCTGGACTCGATACCTTCGCCTATAGGAATCCCTTTGCAAAGCTTCGCGTCTTTGAAGTCGACCACCCAGCTACCCAGCAGTGGAAGCGCGAGCTGTTGCAGCGCAACAACATTGCCATTCCCGATAGCATCGCCTACACGCCGGTTGATTTTGAGCGCCAGTCGCTGGCAAAGCAACTTGGTTTTGCTGGTTTCAACAGCCAGGCGCCCGCTTTTTTCTCGTGGCTGGGTGTGGTTCCCTACCTTACGTTCGAGGCCTTCCGGGCTACGCTCAGCTTTATCTCCGCCCAGCGCCCGGGAAGCGGCCTGACCCTGGATTATGGACAACCGCGCTCCACGCTCCCGCTGCTCGAACAGATGGCACACGACTCGCTGGCGTCGCGGGTTGAAAAGGCGGGGGAGCCCTTCCAGCTTTTCTTTACCCCGTCCGAGATTGCGGCCGAGCTGTCGCGCTTTCATAGTGTCGAGGATTTAGGCGCCGCCGAGATCAACGCGCGCTACTTTAGCGGGCGCAGCGATCAGTTGAAAATGCGTGGCACCGCCGCGCGTTTTCTCAGCGCGTGGTTATAGCACGGGATTTACTCAAATTTAAGGGATTCGACTGGATCCAGCTGCGCCGCACGGGTCGCGGGGAGAGTGCCGAAGACCACACCCACCAGCGTTGCTGCAGCCAGCGCGATGATTGCGGAGAGTCCGGAGATGGGGATCCGGTACGAGGTAAAGAGTCTGACAGAGTAGGGAACGGCCAAGCCAAGAATGGTACCGATGACGCCGCCGCTCAGCGAAATGAAGACTGCCTCAATCAGGAACTGCAGCTTTATTTCGCGGTAAGTGGCCCCCAGCGCCTTGCGGATCCCGATCTCCCGGATGCGCGAACGTACGTTCGCCAGCATGATGTTCATGATGCCGATGCCGCCGACGGCAAGGGTCACGGACGATACCAGCAGCAGAACGAGGGTCAGCGCATTGGCGATCTGCGCAGCGGTACTCAGCAGCTCGGTCAAAGTCTGCGCATCGTATACCGAGCTGGGCTGGTGCCGGGAGTGGATGACTTTCAGTATCTGTTTCGTCGCCAGCTCCACATCGCCGGTGTCGCGAATAGAAAAGAAAATCTTCTTGATGTCGTTGGTCCCGGTAAAGTAGCGCGCAACGGAGTAGGGGATGAGGATGGTCTGATCGGCAACTTCGGTTTGCCCCAGTGTATCGACAGCTTCTTTGAAGGTACCGATGACGGTGAACGGAATCCCTTTAATCTCAAAAGTCTGATCGACCGCGTTGATAGTGCCAAATTTTTGCCGGGCAAATGGCTCTGTCACGACTGCTACCTTGGCATGGCTGGCATCGTCTTCTTCATCAAAGAAGCGTCCTGCGATCAGGATCAGGTTGCGCACCTGGCGGTATTGCGGGGAGACGCCAAGCACGAGAATGTCTTTCGATACGCCATTCCCGATGGCGACGCGATCATGCATCTGCAGCATGGGCGAGGAGTAGGCGACCGACGGCACCTGCTCAAGAACCGCGGTCTCATCCGCGCGGGTTAAGTAATCGGTGCGGAAGTCGTGTTGCGCAGTCGATCCCGGGCCACCGCCGGAATATTCAACTTCCACCATGTTGGTCCCAATAGCCTCGATCAAACGGAGAATGTACTGTTTGCCGGTCAGGCCAATGGTAAAGACCAGAATGAGCGAGGCCGAGCCGATCACCATGCCCAGCGAGGTGAGCATGACGCGTACCTTGTTGGTGCGGAAGCTGTCGATCGCCAGGCTCACAATCTCGCTCAGCACCATGGTTCGCTTGGCGCTGGCGAGAGTGCGTTCGAAGGATCTGCGGCTGACGCTGCGGATGGCTGTCATGGGCCTACTCTCATAGTAGACGAGCCCCCGCACATCCGACGTCGGCGGGTTTCTACAACAACGCCAGCCTGGGGGGCGGATCGAGCATTACCATCCCTGCCACGGTCCCGATCTCCCCGGCTTTGCTAAGGGGACTTCGTGTCCGTTAACCTCTGATGCTTTCCCCTCTTTTCGACAGGAGGCAGTACGCGCCCCGGGAAGCGAGGGCTTTATCAAACGTGACCAAAACCCCCTCAGCCGCCTGGGCAAGGGCGAGCAGCCAAGCGTCGGCCCAAACTTTGGGAGATGCAGTTCGTCCCGATGCCTTCTCACGAAACTGCTTCTCCACCTCTGGAGGCTCCGAGACAAAGGTTACACGGTCATCTTCAAACAAGCGGTCGTAGACGCGCCATGCTGCGGTGATCGTTAGCGGCTTGCCATCCATGACTGCAGCCGTCGTCATAAGACGCAGGAAGCCAAGTTGCGTCAGAAGAGAGAACGCAATGATCCCGGTTTCCTGTTCCCACCAGCCCCTTGCAATCGCGGCATGTACGTGTTCAGGTGCCGCTACGGCAAGCCACACGTTGATATCAGGGAAGCTCAATGAATTCATAAGCCTGTTCGTCTGTGATTCGGATACGTCGCCCCGCAGGACGGATCAGTGGCGGATCGAGACTGAGCCGCCGACTGGGCCGAGTCGATTTGGCTTGTTCCACGGCGCGCTCGATGCCCGCAAGAATCAGCTTTCGTGCGGAGCAGCCTTTTCGGGCTGCGGCCTCATGGACCCGGCGGTGAAGGTCGCAAGGCAGGTCGATCGAGGTCCGGACAGAATTGGGCTTCATACACCAATGATGCCCAGACGACTTAAATAAGTCAATCGCACGAGAGGTTGCAGCAAATTGGACTTCAGAGGGGGTGTGAGAACCGCATTTCCAAGGAGGTTAGTCCTGTGTCGAGCGATCGATTCAAATCTGCGGAACGCGCGAGTTTTTCCCGAGTCACGGCTCTGATGCTTTGTATCAGGGCCCGACTTTAGTCGGGCCGAACGAGGCCGGCTGATGAGGGCTTTAGCCCCTGGGCTTTTTTCGGCTCAGAGTTCTCTCCGGACAAGCTTTTCGGGCACGATGCGCCCTGGCAGGGGTTGAAGGCCAAGTCTCTCACATTCATTACGGCCCGACTTAAAGTCGTGCCCTGATACAAAGCATCGGAGTGGTGACTCCCCGAAACGTCGCGCATTCCGCACAGTTGGAGGCACCCTTCGATTCAAACCCCTCCCATTTCCTGGAGGGGCTAAGCGACCAAGGCGCCTACGACGTGTTCCAGGTAGCGAAGACTCGCGGCGACGCTTTCTACTGGCGGGACTTTGGTGGCGCCGAATTTTACGTCCTGTTCTACTACCAGCCAACCGGAATAGGCGTTCTTCTCTAGTACACGGAAGAATTCCTTAAAGTCGATCGAGCCTTGCCCGATAATGGTGAAGGCGTTGAGCTCGATTGCCTGCTCGAAATTCAGTTCTTTGCGGCGCACTTCAGCCAGGACGGTTTCGTTGACGTCCTTGATATGCACGAAGCGAAGAATATCGCGATATTTTTCCGCTTCCTCAGCGGAATCGCCTCCCGCGTAGGCACAGTGACCGGTGTCCAGGCAAAGTCCTATGCCTGTGGCGGACGTAACGTCGAAGAATTGCTCGGTCTCCCTCATGGTTTCTACGTAGGTCGATATGTGAGGATGAAAGACCAGGTCCAGACCAAAGTCTTCGGTTACCTTCGCGGCTTCCGCTACTACTTTTGCCACCTGTTTCCATTGATCCGCGTTCCAACCCTTGCTGCCGTCGGCGGGAACACGCCCCGCGATTCTGTCTCGCTCTTCAGACTGTGCGTCGGCGAGGACGAGGAAGGGCGCACCCAATGCGGCCAGGAGTCCACCCACTTTTCGCACGTGGTCGACCACGACTTTGGCTGAAGCGGGGTCGCTCAGGACCGCGGGAACGAAGGAACCCAACAGCTTCAATTTCCGCGCGGTGAGTTCGGTCTCCAGCACTTTGGAATCGGTAGGCAGGAAGCCGTACGGACCAAGCTCGGTTCCGGTGTAGCCCGCTATGACCATCTCATCCAGCATCTTCTGGTAGCTCTGCTCCCAGGATGGCCCGGGGTAGTCTAAAACTCCCCAGCTGTCGGGGGCGGAGGCAAAGTTAAAACGTGCCGGTTGCTTTGTCATTGGATAACCTACCTTTGCTAAGCGCTTATAGCAGCTATGATGCTGGCGGTGGGTTGCTCTCGTCAAGCCTATATTCGAGTAAAGACTTGGCTGCCTCAACCGAGGGGCAACAAATCGCCCGCGGAGGAACAAACGATGTATGGCTGTCGGAGCGGTAGCTGAATGAATCTTGAAGTGAATCGTCTGTATGTTGTTTTAGAGGGCGCGAAGAGTCTCCAGGTGGTTGCGCTGCGCTGAGCATGATGCCAGGTCGTCGTCGACAATGAGCAGCTTCTTAACAAATCGTTACGCCCGTTAACCAATCTTTATCGCACTCTACCTCCTTCGTCGCTTGACTGGAGTTGCCGGCAGCAGCGCTGTAACAGGGATTCCTGACCGGCATTACTCGGCATGAAATCAGGAGGACGTACCATGACATTGTCTGATGTCAATCCAGAAAAACCGTACGCAAAACCTGCACGCACTGGTGCTGTTCGGATGTTTGCCGCGATTGCGCTCTTCTTTACCGGCTCACTCTGTCTCGCCCAAAGCAATCTGATCCGGCTCATTCCACCGCGCTCTCCAGTACTCGCCGGACTGCGGCGAACGCTTCCTGGTCAGGGCGATGATTTCCTCTGGCTCGCCACCAAAAATAATACCGGTGACCTGCAGCAGTTTGTATCGATTACCGCAGGGGATCCTGACCGGCGCTTCGATCAAGTGATCGTCGCCGACTCGCTCTCTGACACGCATAGACCAGGTAGTCATCTTCTGCTCGCCAAGGACAGGTTCAATTTTGCTGCGATCAGTGCAACCGCGCTTGACAGCGGAGGGAGAAAGAGCTTTTACAAGCAGGTGCCAGTGTTGATCCTGGAAGGACCTCGGTGGTTGGCAGAGCCGCGACATGGTGTCGCCCTTCTCGGTTCGCCTTCTGCTGTAGAGCGCGCTCTCGATCGGTATCTCAGCCGTGCTGCTGGCGATCCGTTCATTGTGCAACGGCTCAGGAGTATTGCTGAGCACGATGCGGCATGGTCCTCCATCATGCTCGACTCGAGCCAGGTTGAATCGCACCTGAATCAGCACCGCGACGCCGACGTCATATACCCCTGCCTGCGCTATGCTCGGGAGCTCGTTCTTGGGATCCGGCCCGGATCGAATGTAAAAATCGACATGCGCACAACGTCGGATACGAATCAGGATGCAGATGCGAGCCTCGCATGTCTCCGCACGGCTCTCTTTAGTAACAGCGCCCCTGCTGTGCGGATCTCATCCACCGGCGGGAATCAGCACGCGTTGTTGGCCACTCTGCCACGTGAAGCCTATGATCGCTGGCTCGACGTCTTCCGAAACTCGATGATGAATCAGATGTGCTCGAGGCAATGACGCCGGCTGCCGAAGCAGGCGGTCGCAACTCTACACTGGTCCCGGATGCACGGTAAATGATTGGCCAATGCCCGATGGGCACCAGGAAAAGCTTGTGGTCTATCGTGGCACGAGCCTTTTCTGTGCGGTGACTATTTGTCCCTCGGTGCGCGTGTGTAGCCCGGCAACATCCTCGCCGTTGGACGAAATAAGTGGTACTTCTCATAGACCATATCGCTCAATATGCTTTCAAAGGGCGCATAGACTTTGAAGTTCTCGCCCCATTCATGGATAGCCATCACTGTCCGCGGCCTTGAAATGGAGACGCTTCTTAACGGGCAGATATAGCTGGTTTCACCGATTACCACCGGACCGTATTCGACCATGACGTCGGACCGCGCAAGGGGGAGCGCCGGTTTAAGGTCCGCCTGCACCGTGAGGCGAAGAATAGCTCCGCTCGCCGGATCGACTGCGAACTCCCCGTGAAACGGTACCTTTTGCTGGAAAGGGACCAGTCTGTCGTCATTTGCCAGGTAGCCGAACCCCGCCAGGAAAAGCGGCGTTTCGTGCGGGACGCGATAGCGGAAAACTGCCCGCGGTCCGTTCGGGCCTTGCTCCCAGCGGCTCCAGGTCAAATCGCTGCCTGCCGATGTGGCGCCCACCAGCACTGTGGCTAGAAGGGGGCCGAAGGTCCCGACAGTATTCAAGTTCTGTTCCCTCGGCTTCAGCGGTGTCCCTTTGACCGTCTCTTCTTTCACCACCTCTTTGCCGTCGCTGAAGAACATTGTCGCTTTGAAGGTCTCATCTAAGTACAGCGACTGATCGCCCGCCGCGGTCTTCCACGTCTGCCCCGGTTTTGCCGGACGTTCGTGATATTGGACCATCGTGCGGTTGGCAAAGAAATTCGGTAGTTTGGGAATGGTCTTGTTCACGTAGCCAACGGTTCGCGACATGATCAGCCGTTGCGTGGCCGCGTCGGGCGGACCGGTCGAGGGAATCTCCCCCGCTGGCGGAGCCAGGAAGGCCGACTCATCGGCCAACGCAACCAGCGCCTGGCGGGCCTTCTTGCCCCTCAGCGTGGCCTCCAACGTTGCCAGCCTCGTAGTACTCAGCCTTTCTGTCAGTTCCATGCCGGACAGTTGGCGTGCCATTTCAGCATCCGAACTGCTGCCTACGGTGCTCAGCGCATGCTCCAACTGCTCCACCGTCACCCGCTCGATCCGGCCCGGAGTTTGATCGTAAAAGACGGGCTCATCGAAATATCCGGTTCTGGTGTGAGCCGCCAGGTCCGGTTTGTCGACTTCCAGTTTCAAAGCATGATACTCATCCACTTTATTCGTGCGCGGGGGATCGAACGTCAACGAATAAAAGGTGTTCGCCCCCTCGACACGTTTGCTGATCAGGCCGGCCAGGTCGTTGCGCGTCTCCAGCACGCCGCCGCTGCTTTGCGTTGCAATCACATACAGCGAAAGGTAGCTGGAATCCACCATTTCGGGCGTCACACCCTCGAGATACTCCTGGTAAATAGGATGGGTGGTGGGCAAGACGTTTCGAGAAGGGTCGTAAAATGACGACTCCGTAGTGCTCCAAACGTCAATGCGAGCCTCGCGCAGCCGGGTCGAGAGTTCGGTGACAAAATCGAAGACCCCACTGGCGCCAAGCGCATTGAACGTCCAGCCAGGGCCCAGCCAAAACATCAGCTTCCTGCCGGGCCTCCGCCGCTCTTCAATCGCAATAGATCCCAGGGCTATCAAAGCGTGGAGCGGATTCGAAGTAACGGCCCCGCTGGCCAGGCTCTCCGAGACCATTTGCGTTTTCCAGATAACGTGGGGCAGTCGTCGACGAGCGATCTCGTCAGCCAAGAGGTTCCCGTCGGTGGAAGGCTGCGCCGATGCCGAAAGTCCTTCGCCGGTAATCCGGTAGAGAGATACCGGCTGCGCGAGATTCCCATTGTTCTGCCGCAGAAAACCTTCAACTTCTCGCTTTGCATTCAAAAGGGGCGCGTCCAGCATGTCCAACTCATCGATCACCACGATGACTTCAACAGCAGGATCGGGTCTGGCGGTGACTCCATCGAACGCTTGAAAGGAGACAATCTTCCCGGGCTGGCCATTGTCCAGCAACGTAAAGTCCTGTTGCCTGAGGCCGGCGACCGGATTGCCCGACTTATCCGTCACCACTACATCAAGCCTGATCGTCCCTTGGGACGGGTCGGGCGGCGCGGAATCAACCTCAAACGGCGCAAAGACCGGGGACTGATTCTGCTGTGCCAACGCAACAGCAGACAAACATAAGAGCAGCACTGCGCAAATGCGGAATGACACCATGTTCCAGTCACCTGCGCAAAAATGGCCGCTCATCGTTGTGGGAGTAGACCCCTGGTCCCAAACAATCTTACTCCGCTTACCTGGGGCCACTTAGGGAGCATCACTGGCTGGGCAGAGCTGTTGCATCGGTGAAGAAGGGTCCCATGGTTAATTCGACGGGAGCGCAGCGTAGTGGAGAGATCTGCGGATTCTCTTTTCGGTTCTCACATGCACTCTTCAGCCTCTTTTCAGCAAATTATTGATTCGGAGTGTCAACCGACGAGTGGGTCGCATTCAGCTCTGTACAACGGTCGAACTCTTTCCTGGCCTGATCTTTCAACCCTTGATCGCGATAGTTGATGGCTAACTCATAATGCAAGCTGGAGCTGTTTGGCGCCAGTTGTACGGCCTTTTCGAGTTCGCTCTGTGAGTCTTTCCATCGCTTGAGTTTGAGATAGGCGCGTCCCAGTTGTTCATGTGCCTTTGCATTTTGGGGCGCTAACGCGACTGCCTCTTGCAAGTAGACCAGGCCGGAATCCGGCGATTCTTGTTCTGCGAGGAGCATTCCGAGATTCAGGTACGGCTGTGCGTTTTTCTTGCTTGCGCCGCTCTGCCAGGCTATGGCCGTTTGAAAGGCCTGGACTGCTTCTTGCGTCTGATTAAGACCCTCATAGGACAGCCCAAGGTTGTCCTCGGCTTTTACGTTATGCGTATCGAGCTTGAGGCAGGTATGAAAGGCATCGATGGCTTCGGAAAAGCGATTCTCGTTGTACTTGGTGCGGCCGAGATAGTACCAGCCGTCCGCATCCGAGGGATTCGAGCTGAGCGCCTTCGTCAACCATCGGTCTGCGTCCACGAAATCGCCCAAAAGCACATAATCCACCGCAACGACCTTGAGGTCGTTGGCTGTAGGAGGGCGTAATTGTGCGGCGCGCGTGTACTCGGCCAATGACTCCTTGGGCTTGCCCTCGCGGGAAAGGATGTAGCCGAGCAGGTAGTGGCCATCCGCGGAAGCATCCTGCTGTGATAGATATTTCCGGACCATAGCGTCTGCACTCGAAAACGATCCCGCCTGCACCGCTGTTCTGGCCTGAGCTAACAGAGTGTCCGCCGGTCCGGTCTGTGCGCTCTGTGCGGCTCCGGATTGTCCCTGGGCAAGACAAACGGGCAGAACGAACCAACAGCAAGCTACGCAAATTCGGCTCCGCATAGGCCGTCTCCCAACCCCGCATGTTATCAAGCCGGCCTGACTACTCGGGCATTCTCTGCATGGTCAGGATGAACTCTGTTCCGGTACCGAGATGGACACTACGTTCTTCGCTGGTGAGCATCGCACTGCATTGCGGGCCACCCTCCGGGATCAGCTTAAGATGCGGGATGCCGGCAACGATGCCAGGGTGTACGGTGTTCGGGGCCACTCCGGGTTTCATATTGTCGTCTGGGGCGAGACCCATGGATGCAGCGGTGTCGGAGATGGCCCTAGCTCCGCCCGAGACTTCTGTTGGCATGGCGTTGTGGACTCCCTGGTACTGTGCATCGCCGCCGGCGACGCCGATGATCCTGAGCGAAAGCTCCTGCTTAGGGTGACCGGAGCAGTCACCATGGTCAAAGACGAGGGCGAGTTCGGAGGCGCTCTTGGAAGCGGTAGCTGCCAGTACGTGCCCGTAAAGGGTAGCTCCCGCGGTAAGAGTGCAGCTCGGTGCTATCCAGTCGCGGAGAACTTTGACACTGATCGGCTGGCCCGGCTTGAGGTGCCCTGAGTCCAGCCAGCCTATGATGCCTCCCTGGATCGTGGAGTTGAGGGGATGATCGGTGTTTTGGTTCGCATACTGAGTGCAGCCAGAGTTGTACGCCTCGCTACTGGAGGGAGATGGGGCAGCAGTCTGGGAGGAGAGAACCGTCGTTCGGGCGGGACCCGAGGCCAGGGAATCGAATTTGACCAGTCCATCGCGATAGTCGATGTGCATCACCAGCGAATGCAGGATGTCGAAGCCGAGCATACCGGCCACCTCCATCCCGGCATTCTGATCCACAGCCGAAGGATCGAACTCCAGGATGTGGCCCTGACGGTCAAGCGAGAGGTTGGCGAATTGAAGGTCGAAGTTGTCGCGATAGATTTGTAGGGTTGCGCCGGAGACGGTCCGCACCGGGTTGGTGAAGTTCACGCGAGTGTTGGAGATGGAATGTGCTACCTCCGAGGTCATAGTGGTGAGGCGAATACCCGTGTCAAGAACGAAAAGCCGGCGGTCCTTCTTATTGAGCATTACCGGAACCAGCAAGTACTGATTCTTGTGGTAGACGGGCGTGTAGCCACGCAGATCCGGCGCGAAATAGCGGTCTCCGGGCAGAGCGCTCTTCTGCTCGCCAGTGAGCGCGAGGAAGCGGCTCGACCTCCAGTTTCGCTTCCGGAAAGTCGAGTGTGATCAGGTAGGGAGCGAAGACATCCGTGCCGATGAAGCCTTCCACGCCATCCGAGAAGGGTGTATCACTCACCCCCACCATGCAGTTGCGGAACTGGAGCGGCCCAATTTGAAGGTTATCCACTTCGACCGTGTTGGGGGGTGCGCCTTCTGCGTGTTGAAAGCCATTGCCCTCGGCCAGTGCCTGACTGATGTAAAGACCGGATGCAGCGGTATCGACCGTCAGCTTGGCCTTGCCCTTTGGGAAATCCACCGCAAGCTTGTAACCGCTGATTTGTTTGACGTTTTCGTAAGCAGGGATGAGCGGGAGAGTAACGGGAGCCGTTATCGGAGCGCTCTGGCAGGTCTGCGAGTTTTCCGAAAGCAGGGGCATCATGGAGTTCGCCGAAGCCTGGGCCTTTTCCCGGATATCAGGATCGAGATTGTTCATGGTGGCAAGAGAGTCCTCGATGCGCTGAATGTCATTGGCTGGGTTAACGGTATGCCGCCATGCGTGTTGAATATCCGGGTCGGATGGGTCGATTTGGTAAGCGGCCTGCAGCTCGGCGCGCTCCGAGGCATACATCGAGTCAATGCGAAAGATGCGGCTACGGATCAGGTGTGCGCGCGGATAGCAAGGGTCCGCTGCAGCCGCGGAATCGAGGGTCTGCGAGGCGAGCCATGGTTGTCCTTGGCGTAACTGCACTTCAGCCAGAGCGGTGAGAGCGCCCGCTGAGCGTGGCTCATCGGCGGCGGCCTTGTTCGCCCGGGTCGAAGCGTCGGAGATCCTGCTTTCATGCAGCAGGGTGTGAATGAGGGCGATGTTCAGATCCGGATCGTTTGGCTTTTGGAGAAGTGCCTGCTGGTAAAGACTCTCGGCGCTCTCGTATTTCGCCTCCTGGTAGGCGACCTCGGCGGGCGTGGCCTGGTGCGTAGGCAGCGCGGGACAGGCGGCGCTTTGCGCGAAAGCGGAGCCGGCGGAAAGAAGAAGGGCCGCCGAGAACAGCGGAAGTGGCTGAATCGAGGTGGTCTTGGTTGGCATATCGCTCTTCAGAAAACTTACCAAGCGACGAACGGTGACAGTATACGCTCCACTTTATTTGGAGAAGCGGAGCAGACCTGTGTCGGGGACGATAAAAATCCGCAAATGGCCTGCCTGCGAGCCGGGGTACGTGCTCTTTAGAGTTATCCGCGCCGAGAGGTCCACGATTTCTCTTGACAGCGTTGCCTTGAAATTTGCTATAGTGGCGGCGATTGGAAACGATACCACCAACTAAGAAAACCGATTGTTTTAGAAGAACCGGGAAACACCGGGGGCCCCATGTTGCAGTCGTCGGGTGCGGCCAGCGGCAAACTGTTCTTTTTTAGGAGATGGTGATGCGAAAGTCTAGTGTTTGGAGCAGTCTTCGTAGTTTCACGCCCGCCAGCCTGGTCCTTCTTACCTTTTGCCTCGCATTGTCATCCGCAAAGCTTCTTTATGCGCAGGCCAACGCCGGCATCACCGGCACGGTGACCGATTCCAGCGGCGCGATTGTTTCCGGCGCCACCGTAACCATCACGAATCAGGCGACAGGCCAGCAGAATCACGCGACCTACCAGCAGTGCTGGTACGTATGCCGTCACCGGCCTTACGCCCGGCGTGTATTCGATCACCGTGGAAGCCACCGGCTTCAAAAAGGAGGTCCAGAATTCGGTAAACGTTGAGGTCAGTACAAATGCGACCGTCAACATCACCCTCTCCGCGGGCGCAACGTCGGAAACCGTCGAGGTCACGGCGGATCCCATTGCGCTGAACACAACCCAGCCCCAGCTTGGCTCAACCGTCGAGCCGGCGGTGGTCGCGGCGCTGCCCGACGAGGTCAAGGCCGCGGGCGCCAAATCGACGCATTGCAGTTTCTGGCTCCCGGGAACCACGGGCAACACATTCTCCCATCGCATTGGCGGGGGCGTGGACTTTGAACAGGAAATCGTCTACAACGGCATCCCCGCCCCCCAGCCGGAGACCGAAGGCTACACGACCAACTTCAATCCCCCGTTTGAGATGGTGCGGAGTTTCGCGTCGAGCGTTCCACCTTCTCCGCGCAATTCGGTCTCGGCCAGGGCGCTCTGACCTACCAAATGGCCTCGGGAACCAACCGCTATCACGGTGATCTTTTCGAAATCAACCGCAACAGCTTCTTCGATTCCGTTGGCTTCTTCAACGGTCCGGCATGGGGCGGCACGAACGACTCCCCCTACGGATCACGAAAACAACTATGGCTTTACGGTAGGCGGACCGATTTGGATTCCTAAGGTCTACAACGGGCGTGACCGAACCTGGGGTCATTACAGCCAGGAATGGTACAAGCAGAACAGCCTGAAGACACGGACGTCTCTACCGTGCCGACGGCCCTGGAAAAGACCGGTAATTTCACCGACTTCGTCAATGGCAGCACGGGCGCCCTGATCCCTATCTATGATCCGCTCACCGGCCAGCAATTTCATATAACGGCCAGTCTGAATGTGATTCCGCCAGGTCGCATCAGCCCGAATTCGGCGATTTTAATTCCCTCCATTCCCAATCCTGACCGCCCGGGCAGCGGCATTGGCGGATTGGACAGTAACAAGAGCTATGCTCCCTTCATCAACCCTCATATTCAACATGTCTGGGGCTTCACCATCGATCAGAAGCTGACCGCGAAGCAAGCCCTGCACTACAGCCAGTGGCGCAACACTTTCAGCAACTACAGCTTTGATAACCCCCCTTTGGTCATTGCTCCCAATCCACTCAACAGCCAGAAGTACGAACCGGCGAAGGGCAGCGGTTTCATGCTGACCTACGACAACACACTCAGTTCTAATCTGGTAATGACTGCCGGCTTCGGCTGGCTGGGCGAGATCAACAACCAGTTCAATCAGACCAAGTACGACTTCCCCGCTGTGCAGGATGGCGTCATTCCGCCCTACATCACGTGGGACGGCCAGCACACGCTGACAAAATGGGGCACGCAAGGGTCCTGGTTACAGTCCATCAATCGCAAGCTGGGTATCGCGATTGTGAACAACTGGTTGTGGACCAAGGGACGCCATACCTTCAATATCGGCGGCGAGTTCCGTCGCGCCTACCAGGACGACAACGAGGAGCAAACGGCGGGAGGGCAGTTCGCTTTCAGCCAAAGGACTACCTCTATGCCAAACCCCAACGATCCGAATTTTGGCACATACGGCAGCTCGTTTGCGAGCTTCCTGCTTGGCCTACCCGACACCGGCAATCGCAGCCAACTCGCAGGAATTGCGTCTCCGCAACGTGGACATCTCTCCGTACATTCAAGACGACATCAAGTTGACTCCCAAGCTCACCGTCAATCTCGGCCTGCGCTGGGACATCCATGGTGCCGTTCACCGAGAACAACAATCTGATCGTGTTCTTCAATCCGACGAGCTGCGAATCCGGCAGCCGGTGGAATACCAGGCGCCGCCACGAAATTCGGCAACTGCACTGGCTGCGCCGGATACACGCGTGCGGACATTCACTGGGGCCACTTTGGGCCGCAGCTTGGGCTTCGCGTACCAGCTCAATGACAAGACCGTTCTTCAGGCCGGATTCAGCATTGCCTTCCTGAATGGCGGCGCCTATGAATACGGAACCAGTAAGGTAGCCGTAAACTACGGCAATCTCTTGACCGGTTCCTTTACCCGCGGCAGCACCGGCACAAATCAATCGTCCTATCGGAAGCTGGGATGCCACCCAACTCACCAACCCCCAGCCAACTCCGTTCAGCCCGGGCCTTGGTGTGGGCACGCAGATCAACGCCTTCAGCAAGAATGACGGCTTTGCACCCTACAGCCAGCAGTGGAACGTAAACGTGCAACGCCGGATACCGTATGACATGTTCGTCACCGCAGCCTGGGTTGGCAATCGCGTCATCCATCTGCCCAGCCAGTTGAATCAGACCGAGCCAGCTTAATCCGAAGCTATTTGGCCCTTGGGTCTCAGCTTGGCCTGAGCTTCAGCGACGGTTCTGCGCAGGCCAGCCGGCTTTACTGCTGCCATATGCGAATTTTGTCAACGACTTTGGCGGTTCGGCGACGGTCGGGCAGGCGCTTGGTCCATTCCCGCAGTACTCGTATGTCTTCAACAATTTTGAAGGATCCGGAACGACCTACTACGAGGGCATGCAGGTGGAGGTTGAGAAGCGTTTCACCAACGGCCTCTCTTTCCTGGCTGGCTACACTTTGTCCCGGCTGATGGATAACACCAGCAGCGGATTCTCCAGTTTCACCGCGGCGGCACTCAACAAGTACAACCAGAGGCCGGAGTGGGCAATTTCCGGCGCAGATGAGACCGAACACCTTCAAGGCCAGCGGGACCTACGAACTGCCGATCGGACCTGGAAAGACGTATTTCAACAATCACGGAGTTGACCGGGCAACTGTTAGGCGGATGGCAGGCCGGCTGGATTCTCGACTACGAAGCTGGGACCATCTGCGACTGCAACAAGGCCGGATCGGCGAAAATGGCGATGCCTTTCCCGAATCGGCTTCGAATCGTCCCAACCGCGTCTTCCGGTTGCAGTTCTCAGTACCGCATCCTACAGCCACGCCAGAGAACTACTTTACGGGTAAGGCCAGCGTAGCGCAGATATTCAATCCTGCAGGCTTTGCCCTAACTCCTACGCAGTATGTTCTGGGCAACGCGAGACGAAACTATCCGGAACTGCGCAGCCCTGGCTCTTACAACGAAAACGTGAGTGTCTGAAAGCATTTCTACTTCAGCGAACGCTTCACAGGCATCCTGCGAGTGGATTACTTTAACTCTTCAACCGCACCCAGTTCCAAACTCCTGATAACAACGCCAGCGACGGTACGTTTGGCCAAGTGATCAATCAGGGGGCTCAGAACAGAACAATCCAACAAACCGGCAAGGAGAGGTCGGTTTCCGAATAGAATTCTAGATGCAGGTTTTCGAAAAAGGGCCGCACTAGCCGTTCGACATGCGGCCCGAATCTATGACAAAGTCGTATCGCGGACTGCTGAGACGGCCATCTATCGGTCCAGACGGACGCGAACTAGACTAGTTGCTAACGCGCGCCTGAAACTCGAGTGAGACCAGCCCGAGCTGGGTCTATGTCTTGGCACGGATCTCAGCGGCACACGTGCCGCCACTATAATGACTCTGCTATGAATCCACGAATGCCCAAGGCCCTCAGACCTGCAATCAGGTTCGACTGTGTCTTGCGCCGCTGTCGTTCGTTGCCGTGATGGCCGCTACAGCATTCGCCCAATCCTCTGCCGATGACGAAGTCACACCCCAGGTTCAGGCGCTTTACGCACAGGCCAAAGCTGCTCAGCAGCGCGGAGATAACGCTGCGGCGATCGAAAAGTATCGGGCCATGCTGAAGCTTGCGCCGCACCTCGCGCCGGCTTATAACAATCTCGGAAGGCTCTATTTCAACGAGCATGATTATTAGCATGCTGCCCAGGTCCTGAAGCATGGGCTCGAACTCAATCCCGATATGCCCACTGCTTCAGCGCTTGCTCGGCATGAGCTATTTAGAGTTGGGCGACCACGAGAAGGCAGAGCCGTTGCTGGAAGCGGCGGTGCGCGCGAATCCAAATGATGACAACTTAGAGATGGCGCTGGCGCGCAACCTCGTCGATCTAGGGAAGTACGAGGCAGCCACGCCCTATCTCCGAAGTTATTTGGAGCGCAATCCGAAAGATCAGCAGGCGTGGTACCTGCTGGGCAAGACCTACCTTCAGCTCTCCGAAGATGCCTTGGGCAAAATCGACCAGATCGATCCGAACTCCGTGGTCGCCCATGAAGTTGCCGGCGAAATTGACGAGAGCATGCACAACTACGATGGCGCGCTGGTGGAGTACAAAAAGGCCGCGGACATGGCGCCCCAACAGCCGGGAACACATATGCACATGGCAAACACGTTTTGGCGTGACCGGCAAATGGGATTCAGCAGCAAGCGGAATTCAAAGCAGAGCTGGCCAACGATCCCAACAATTGCACGGCCCGATGGAAGCTGGCGAATGCCACCCTCGAGGCGAATGGCTCCGCGGAGGACGCTCTGTCGGATTTGAATCAGGCCATCGAGCGCTGTCCGAAGCTCATGCAGGCGCGTGTCGACCGCGCCCGGGCGCTGATCAAATTGGGCCGGCAGAAGGAAGCGTTACCCGATCTGCTGATGGCGGAAAAGGACAGCCCGAAAGAACCATCGATCCACTTTCTTTTGTCCCAGGTCTATAAGGCAGACGGACAGACGGCCGAGGCGCAACAGGAACTGCGCACGTATGCCCAGCTGCAACGGGAAGCAAGCGAAGCAGTGGCAGGACAGGCAAGCGATGCCATCTCCATCAAGAGCACATCGCATTAGAAGCGATGCTTTTCCCGGAGCCCTGCTCCTCGCACGGCGCTCTCCGGCTTCTTTTCGCGGCGCTGCTTCTCTTGTTTTCTCGCGAAGCGCTCCTGCACGCTCAACAATCTCCGCCTGCGCCGATGGCCACTCAGCAAGGCGGCGCCAGCACGGCCGGTGTATATGCACCCATACACGATGCGGAAAATCGCCCTATCACCGCGGGAGGGATTGTAGAGAAGGGCCCGGTCGTCTTCGAGGATATTTCGCGTTCCTCCGGCCTCGCCACGTGGAAGTACATGGGGGGAACGGCGGCGAAGGCCCTGATTGTCGAATCGTTGGGGGGCGGAGTCGCCTTGCTCGACTACGACAATGACGGGTGGCTCGATATTTATCTGGTCAACGGTATGACCTACGATGCGCTCAGCGGCAAGGCTCCCTCGCCGCATGCGGCGCTCTTTCATAACAACCACGATGGCACCTTTACGAACGTCGCGGAAAAGGCAGGCGTCACCAACGATCGTTGGGGAGTGGGCGTAGCCGTCGGCGACTACGACAATGATGGATGGCCGGATCTGTATGTCACCAACGTGGGCAAGAACCGGCTCTACCACAACAATCACGACGGCACTTTTACCGATGTGGCGGAAAAAGCGGGGGTCACGTTGGGCACATGGTCCACGGGCCCGACGTTCGGCGACTACGACGGCGATGGAAAGCTTGACCTGTTTGTTCCGGGGTACGCCTACTACGACTTCAATGATCCTCCCGCGGCCGGTTCCAAGTGGGTCGTCTCTAACTTTTGCCAGTACCGTGGGGTCAGTGTCTTCTGCGGTCCTCGAGGACTGAAAGGAGAGCATGACCACCTCTTTCACAACAACGGCGACGGCACATTTACCGATGTGAGCGTCAAGGCAGGGGTGGCCGACTCACCCGGTTACTTCGGACTTACGGCTGTGTTTGCGGATCTCAACGGGGATGGCCGTCCCGAATTGCTGGTAGCCGATGACTCTACGCCGAACTATCTCTACCGAAATAAAGGCGACGGGACCTTTGAAGATCTAAGTTTTGAGTCTGGCTACGCTGTGAACGGGGAGGGACGCGAGACGGCAAGCATGGGGATTGCGCTGGGGGACTATGAAAATAAGGGCAAGCTCGACATTTTGAACACGACATTCTCCGACGACTACAAAGTCCTCTATCGCAACGACGGCGATCTGAGTTTCACCGATGTCAGCCGCGATGCCGGCCTGGCCGTGGCGACGATTCCTTTTCTCAGCTGGGGCGACGGGTTTATCGACTACGACAACGACGGATGGAAGGATATTTTCATAGCCAGCGGGCACGTATACCCCGAGGTCGATCGGCACGACTGGGGCACCAGCTTCGCCGAGCGCCCGCTTCTCTTCAGGAATGTTTCAGGAAAGAAGTTCGAGCTTGTACCGGCCGTCAAAGGCACCGGGCTTGCAGTCGTTATTCCCGCGCGGGGCGCCGCTTTTGGCGATCTGTTTAACGACGGCAAGATCGATATTGTCTTGAATAACGTCGATGCGCCGCCCACCCTCCTGCGCAACGTCAATGGCGACCGCCATCACTGGATCGAATTGAGACTGCTGGGAGGACCAAAGAGCCCGCGCGATGCGGTCGGCGCCACGGTCTATCTGACATCCTCCAACCAAACGCAGCGCGGAGACGTCCTCAGCGGCGGTAGCTTCGCATCGTCGAATGATCCCCGGGTCCATTTTGGGTTAGGCGATGCCAAGACCGTGAGTGCGATCGAGATCCACTGGCCCAGCGGGGCGCTCGAAAAGATACGGCCGGCTGCGGTGGATCGCATCTACACTGTCGAGGAAGGCAAAGGAATTACCGGTGAACTCTGCGCATCCTGTCGCTTGCCGATGCTTCCCTCGGCCAAGCCGGGCGAACCGAAATAGCCCGATGCCTTCGGCATACAGAGCGGCGCTTCTCGCCTTCGCGCTGTCCTGCTGGAGTTCTGGGGATCGCACAGCAAACCCCGGTTAACGGGGTGACGCCCGTGGGCACTGCAGACGCCAGTTGCGGCCAGTGCCACGCGAAGATACTGCACAGCTATCTGGCTACGCCGATGGCAAACGCGAGCGGCCTTGCAGCGGAGAGGCTGAAGACCGGAGCCTTTGAGCATAAGCTCTCCGGCGTGAAATACAGCCTGTCTCTCCAAGGCTCGCAACTGATGTTGACTTACCAGGATCCAAAAGACCCGGAGATCGCCGCGAGCCGGAAGCTCGAATACTTCTTGGGATCCGGGCATCTTGGCTTGACCTACCTTTACTCGCTCAATGGCTATCTCTTTGAGTCTCCCATTGCCTACTACTCCGCTTCCCAGAGTCTGGACATGAAGCCCGGCCTCGAATCCATGACGCAGGCGCCTCCGGCGCTGCCTGTGCAGGCGGAGTGTCTGCGCTGTCATATGAGTGCGGTACAGCACAGCGATTCCGGCACCATCAATCGTTACAGTGGGCTGCCCTTTCTCCATGCGGGCATCACCTGCGAGAGTTGCCATGGAGATACGCGACAGCATCTCGCGACCGGCGGCAAGGGGGTCGTGGTTAACCCGTCTAAGCTCAATGCCAGACTGCGGGATTCTGTTTGCATCAGTTGTCACCTGGAAGGAGATGTCTCGGTAGAGCGTGCGGGGCACTCGGCGTTGGACTTCAAGCCGGGCGATCCCATCTCGGACTACCTGGCTTACTTCGTCTACAGCGGCCAGGGTGCAACCAAGCGCGGCGTGAGCGAAGTGGAGCAGTTGAGCCTGAGCATGTGCAAGCGAACCAGCGGCGACGCGATGTCATGTATGAGCTGTCACGATCCCCACTACACCCCCACCGGACCGCGGGAACAAGCGGCGTTTTACCGTAAGAAGTGTCTTGCTTGTCACACCGGCGCTGCGTT
This sequence comes from uncultured Acidobacteriaceae bacterium, assembly GCA_963830325.1. Lineage (GTDB taxonomy): Bacteria > Acidobacteriota > Terriglobia > Terriglobales > Acidobacteriaceae > PALSA-350. The sequence continues at coordinate 636,526 of CAWHMV010000008.1, read as the reverse complement.
TGCCACCGCGCATCATGCGGAGAATCCTGACTGCACCAGTTGCCATATGCCGCGAACCGGCGCAGAGAATATTCCGCACGTAGCCTGGACCGATCACCGCATCCTGAAATATCCAGAAGCTCCAGCGCCTCCAAACGACACGACTGCCGGCCCGACGGCGGCGGGCGAGACGCTCGTTCCGGTCTTCTCCCCGGGTACAACCAGGCGCGATGTGGCGCTCGCCTACTATAACGGGTTGCTCGAAGGAAACTTCGCGCTGCAGCAAAAAGCTTATGAGGGGCTGGAGGCCATCAAGCCTGAATTGTCAGGAGACAAGAACGCTCTTGCGGCGTTGGGAATTTTGAGTGAAGAGCGCGGAGACTACAAACAGGCCCGGGAGTTGTTTCAAGAAGTTCTTAAACTGGATCCCGACAATCTGATCGCAATATCGAACCTGGGCACACTGCTCGCTAAATCAGGAGACTTGCAGGGAGCGATCTCGCTTTGGCGCCCCGCATTCGAACGCAATGAAGATGTTGCCGGGCTGGCAAAGAACCTTGCACAAGTGGAATGCATAGCCGGTGATTTGGCGGCGGCTCGCGCTACTCTCGAGAAGACGCTTCAATACAGCCCGGGACTTCGTGACGTTCGCCAGATGCTGACGCGCCTGCCGGCTTGCACCACGCAAAAGCAATAGAGGTTCACTTTTGTGTCCAAAGCATGTCCGGTTGGAGGAAGCCGCGATTTCGTTGTATGGAAACGTTTCCACCAATGCTCTATTTTTTGTATAATTCGCGAGTCGTTTTGGGGAGGCCGTAGCGTGTTCACTACATCTTTTCGTTGTAATCCCCGTCCCCTTCCTCGGCTTCTCGCGATCGCGCTCCTCAGCCCTCTCATTGTCCTTCTGCCCTCCGCCGCGCGAGCGCAAGGAGATCCGGTGGCGGAGCAGAGCGCGCAGGCGCTCAAAACCCTTTCCACGCCATCTCAACAAGTAATCGAGAAATTGTCCCAGCTGAACCACCTTCCGGCGGATGAGTGGCGGTTTCATGCAGGAGACGTGGAGCACGGAGAGGCCGTCGATCTTGACGACAGCAGTTGGCCAATCGTCAAGCCGCGGGCGGATGGTACGGACGAAGCGGTGTGGTATCGCCGCGTGGTCGAAGTGCCGAAAACCTTGAACGGTTATGATCTGACGGGCAGCCGCATCTGGTTCCATTTTCTGGCCTCCGCCAATGGCCCGATCCCGCAGATCGTCTACTTCAATGGCCGGCGGGTCGCCATGGGCGAAGACCTGGAGCCCATCGTGCTTCTCGATCAGGCCAAGCCGGGAGATAAGGTTCTGGTAGCGGTCAAGCTTTTGCAGACTGTCGATAAAAAGCGGTTTGGCGGCGCGGATATGCGCATCGACTTCTCCCCTAAGCGTCCCAGTCCCGAAGACCTGCGCCTGGAGTTCCTCTCCGGCGCGTTCCTGGTGCCTTTCCTGGGGAAGGATCCTTCCCAAGAGAAAGCGACGCTGGAGACGGCGATCGGTGCAGTCAATTTGAAAGCGCTGGACGACGCGGACCAGGAGAAGTTCGATGCATCCTTGCGCACGGCGCAGTCGGATCTTGAGCCGCTCAGGCCGGCCTTTCAACAGGCAACTCTCCATCTGACCGGGAACTCGCATATCGATGCAGCTTGGCTCTGGCCGTGGACGGAAACAGTCGATGCAGTGAAGCGGACCTTTGGAACCGCGCTGCAGTTGATGAACGAATATCCGAAGTACACCTACACTCAGTCGGCAGCGCAGTACAACGTGTGGATGGCGGAGAAATATCCGGAGATGAACGCCGATATCAATCGCCGCATCAAGGAAGGCCGCTGGGAGATCGTCGGAGGCATGTGGATCGAGCCCGATTTGAATATGCCGGATGGCGAGTCGCTGGTGCGGCAGCTGCTGATTGGTAAGCGCACCTACAAGGACCTGTACGGTGTGGATGTGCGCATCGGGTGGAATCCCGACTCATTTGGCTACAATTGGCAACTGCCACAGATCTACAAGAAGTCGGGCGTGGACTACTTTGTGACCCAGAAGATGGCGTGGAACGACACCAACAAGCTGCCCTTCAAGCTCTTCTGGTGGCAGTCACCGGACGGAAGCAAGGTACTTACCTATTTCCCCCACGACTATGCCAATGACAATTTAAACCCGGTACGTTTATCCGCAGATCTGGCAACGGCGCATGAGCAGTCGCCGGGCATGTTGGAAATGATGGATCTGTATGGAATCGGCGATCACGGCGGAGGACCGACGCGGGCGATCCTGGACGAAGGGCTGCACTGGATGGAGCCCAATAAGGTGTTCCCGCAGATGAAGTTCGGGATCGCGCAGACCTACTTCAACGAGGTTGGGGACGAGCTCGCCGCGGACTCGAAGGTGTGGAACTACGAGTCGATTGCCAAGGGTTATCAATACCCGCCTGCGCCGCCGGAGGGCAAAATCAGCATTCCTACCTGGGATGACGAGCTGTATTTCGAATACCATCGTGGAGTCTTTACCACGCAGGCCAATCACAAACGCAACATGCGGGAGAGCGAAGAGTGGGTGCTGAATGCGGAGAAATACTCCTCGCTGGCGTGGCTGGAGGGGCAAGCGTATCCCGGCTCGGAGCTGAACGAGGCGTGGAAGAAGGTGCTATTCAATCAATTCCACGACCTGGCGGCAGGCTCGGGAATCGGGATCATCTATAAGGACGCGCAGAAGGACTACGACGATGTGCGCTGGGCAACCAACGAAGCCTCTACCCAGGCCCTGCACACGATTCAGGCGGAGATCAACACCCGCGCTGCCGGGGAAGTGCCGCTGCTGGTCTTCAACCCGCTGGCCTGGCAGCGCTCAGGTCTGACGACCGTGGATGTCGAGATGCCTTCTGCGTCGCCCAACGGCGTGTCAGTTCTGGACGCACAAAATCACGTGCTGCCGTCGGAAGTTGTTTCGAGCAATGGCAAGACGAACAGCTACCGTCTCCTGGTGGAGGCAAACGATGTGCCGTCGCTGGGATACTCGCTGCTGCACGTGGTGCCGGGCAAGCGGCCCTTTGTCAGCGATCTGAAGGTGAACGGAACGACGATCGAGAACGCAGCCCTGAAAGTAACGGTGGATCCGCAAACGGGCTGCATCACGAGCCTGTATGACAAGAAGGCGAACTTCGAGACCATGGCGCAAGGAGCCTGCGGCAACGAGCTGATTGCCTTCAAGGACACGCCGAAAGACTACGACGCGTGGAATATCGACGCGGACTTCGACAAAGTCTTCACCAAGTTGGATAAGGCCGATTCGGTGGAGTTGGTTGAGAAGGGGCCGCTGAAGGCGGTGATTCGGGTGACGCGCACCTGGCAAAGCTCGAAGTTCGTGCAGGACATCACGCTTTACAACGGGGTCGACCGGGTGGATGTGGTCAACGACATCGACTGGCATGAAACGCACATTTTGCTCAAGGCAGCGTTTCCGTTGGCCGCCTCCAGCAGCAAGGCTACGTATGAAATTCCTTATGGTTCGATCGAGCGGCCGACGACGCGGAACAACAGTTGGGAAGATGCCAAGTTTGAGGTGCCGGCTATGCGCTGGGCGGATCTGGGTGACGGGCAGCATGGCTTTAGCCTGATCAACGAGTCAAAATACGGTTATGACGCCAAGGGCAACGTGCTGCGTCTTTCGCTGTTGCGCTCGCCGACCTGGCCGGACCCGGACGCGGATCGCGGGCATCACCACTTCACGTACGCGCTCTATCCGCATGCCGGAGACTGGAAGCAGGCTCTAACGGTTCGGCAGGGCTACGATTTCAACTATCGGCTGAAGGCGATGCAGGTGGGGGCGCACAGCGGAACGCTGCCTGCGGAACACTCCTTCGTGACGGTGCAGCCGGAGACGGTAGTCTTGACCGCGATGAAGAAGACCGAAGACGGCAACGGGTTGATCTTGCGGCTGTATGAGTGGGCAGGCAAGAGCGGAGATGTGGAAGTTCACCTTCCTCAAGGCGCCACGGCAGCGACGGTAACCAACCTGATGGAGCAGGCACAGGGATCGCCTCTGACGGTTACGGGAACGGATCGGGTCACGGCGCCGATCCACCCCTACGAGATCCTTACTCTGCGCGTCGACTACCCACACTCCCCACAGTAAGCCGGTGCGCGCGAACTGCCCGACGGCTTTAACGGGCTGCGGAAAAAGTCTCTGCTCGGACGGAGTCGCCCCTTATGGCTAAAGAGGCTGCTGAAAAACTCGGTTCTTGTATCAGGGTACGACCTTTAGTCGGGCCGTAAATAATGCTGAGTAATGACGTCGGGCTTTAGCCCCTGAGGCACTGTCTTTCTCTGGCCGGATCGCCGAATTTTTCCGCAGCCTGTAACATGCCGCAACATTGCTCGCTGAGGCTTTGCCTATACGATGTTTGAGTGCTGAACTGCTTTGAGGCCGGAGATACCAAGATGCTTTTGCGTTCAGGGTACCTATCCCCGACATCAACGTTGTCAGTCCTCGTAGAGCCTTTAGGCCCTGAGGTATGGTTTTCGCGTAAATCGGAGAGCATCCTCAGGGACTGAAGAGTCTCGTGAGGGCCGCATTTGCAAGGACGTTAGTCCTGTATCGGTACGATCGATGTTACATCCGCGGAATGCGCAGTTTTCCCGAGTCACGGGTCTGATGCTTTGTATCAGGGCACGACTTTAGTCGCCAAGGAATTAGCGGGCTTTAGCCGCTGGGCTATTTTCAGCCGTCCTCTGCAGGGTACTCTGGCAGGTTTGGAAATGGCATGTTCTCACGTGTTTACGTACGGGCCAAAGCCCGTCCCTGCAGACGACTGACTTTTTCTGCAGCCGGCTTAATTCGTCCCGATGTTGCAACCGCAGGAGTTGCGCAGCACCAGTTGATTTTCCAGCTTGATATGTTGCGGCTTGGCTTTGTCGCCAGGCTTGCCTCGATGGCGATTCACGAGTTGATCGAAGAGTAGTTCGGCGGCAATCCGTCCCACATCTTCGCTGGGCTGGCGTACGACGCTGATCGATGGACGAAGCGTCGCAGCAAGTTCGAAATCATCAAAGCCAACGAGTGCTACCTTCCTGGGAATGTTGATATGCAGTTTCTGAAATACTTCGTACGCATAGATGGTGACGAAATTCTTCAGGGCGAAGACTCCGTCGGGGGGATTCGAGGAATAGAAGTGGCTCTCGATCGCCGCCTTCGCAGACTCGTAATCCTTAACAGAGGTATCGACGATGGCATCAAGTCTGGCTTGCTTGACAGCCTCTTTATAGCCTCGAATACGCTCTTTGATGGTATATAGATCGATTTCCCCGCCCAGGCACAGGATTCGCTTGCACCCATGCATGATCAAGTGCTGCGTCGCGTCCTTCGCGCCCTTGTAGTTGTTGCTGACCACGCTGGGCACGGCGGAGCCATACAAGGGCCGGTCGAAGGTGACGCTGGGAGTGGAGAGAGCATCGAGCATGTTCGCCAGGCTGCGATTCTCAGAATGAGCCGGAGCAAATAAGAGACCGTCTGTACGGTGGCGGATGAGGACGTTGAGATTTTCGAGTTCAACGGCCGGTTCGTTGCTCGAGACGGTTACGATAAGAAGCGAATCATGAGCGCGTGCGATCTCTTGCACCGCTTCGGCGACGATCGAGAAAAATGAGTCGGCGATGCTGGGAACGATCAACCCGATCGTCTTGGTCCGCTCTCCCTTGAGAATGCGCGCGGCCTGGTTAGGCTGATAACCAAGTTTTTCGATTACGGCTTGAACCCGCGCCAGCGTTTCCCGGCTGACTCGTTCGCCACCGTTGATCACCCGCGAGACAGTAGTCGTTCCTACGCCTGCTGCTCGAGCTACGTCGGTCAGCGTTGCATGCGAAGATTGTTTCTTCATTTCGAAGGGATGCTGGGCAGATTAAGAAGCTAACAGCAGCGAGTATACCTTGTCGGAGATAATGCTCGAATTACAGGGACGATATTTTTCTTGCACGCGGCGAACGTTCGGCTGCCCTGTTCTCTCATTTTGCCGCCTCAGACGTGGAAGGCTCATCCACCACCAGCACGCGGTCTCCGGAAATATTCTTGAGCGTTTGCACCGTTCCACTTGGCCAGCGGATTTCAATCGATTGCGCCGCCGCATCACTTCCCAGCCCGAAGTGCGCCCGCTTGTCGCTCGATGACAGATAGCTGGCGGCCGTGGACACGGTAACGAATTGCTTTCCCTTCGAAGTAGTCAGTTTGATCTCCGCGCCAATGCCATCGCGGTTGCTCTTGTGCCCCACCAGTTTGATTCCTAGCCAGTGATTGCTGGTGGGGGTTTCGTTGCGCACGATGTAAGCAGGACCGTTGTTGGTGGTCACCACTAGATCCACGCGGCCGTCGTTCCAGATGTCGCCCGCTGCCAGTCCGCGCCCGACCCACGCTTGCTGGAAGACTTCGCCCGATGCGCCCGATACATCTACGAGATGCTTGCCGTCGTTGTGCATCAGCAGCATCGGTTCCTTGTAGCGCAACTGGGGATAGTTCAACTGGATGTTGTCGATGTCGTGCCCCTGGGCCACGATCAGATCTTTCCAGCCGTCATTGTCGTAGTCGAGAAAATCGACACCCCAGCCCGAATGGAGCGCCGTCGCCCCGGCCGCCCCGCTTAAATAGCTTGCATAGGTAAAGGTGCCATCGCCGTTGTTCTGGTAAAGTGCGTACTTCTGGTTGGCGAGATCGGTGATGATCAGGTCCGGCAGGCCGTCGTTATTGTAGTCAGAAAAATCGACGCCCATACCCGCATAAGTTCGCCCGTCTCCATCCACGGCAACCCCCGCCTGGAGGCCAACTTCCTCAAACGTTCCGTTGCCTTTGTTGTGGTAGAGAAACTCCTGCATGGAATCGTTGGCGACGAAAATATCCGTGTGGCCATCGCGGTCGTAGTCCGCAATCGCAATCCCCAGCCCTTTGCCTGGCATGTCGAGTCCAACCTTCGCGGCAACCTCCGTAAAGTGGCCGTTGCCCTCATTGTGATAAACCAGCGGAACGATCGGCTGAAAGAGATCAGGATGGCAATACGCGCGGTACCCCTCACGGTGTTCACCGCAGTACAGGTCGGAGAAGTCCCATTTCAGATAGCGGAGCACGACCAGATCGAGCCGCCCATCGTTGTCCAGATCCACCCAGGCTGCGGAGGTGGACCACCCGCTGCCACCAGTCCCGGAAGCCTCGGTCACGTCGGTAAATTTGCCGTTGCCGTTGTTGTGGTAAAGATGGTTACCCCCGTATCCCGTCACGTAGAGGTCTTCGTAACCGTCATTATCGTAGTCGCCCACCGCCACGCCCATGTCGTAGCCCGCCCCGGCCACGCCCGCTTTCTCGGTCACGTCTTCAAAGGTTCCGTCATCCTTTTGATGGTAGAGCCGATTCCAGTCTCTGGGCGCGGCCTTCCGCGGTATCGTGCCCGGCGCCGTTGGATCGGTCAGGGGTGCGCCGTTGGCGAAGAAAATGTCCAGCCGCCCATCGTTGTCATAATCCAACAGGGCAACGCCCGAACCCATGGTCTCGATGAGGTACTTCTTTGCCGTCGGGTATGCCTGACCCTGGAAATGGATGCCGCTGGCCGTCGTGACATCGACGAACCTGCCCGGTGGTGCGGCGGCAGCCTGGTGCGTAATCACGCCGTTTTGGGCCTTGGCCACCCAACAGCCCAGCAGGATAGCGGCCAAGCCAAACGCTCTGAACCGCGACAGAATGCGCTTCCTCATCCTCACCTGATTCTTCTATTGGAGTGGCCAACCCAGCCTTGGCCCAGGAGCTTAGAAGTAATCTTCACCAGTGTATCCGGGTGCTGGTAAGCTACTGATAACACTCACGCGGAGGGATGTGTGAGCGGTTGAAACAGGCGGTCTTGAAAACCGCTTTACCCGCAAGGGTAACGGGGGTTCGAATCCCTCTCCCTCCGCCACTCATTAAGCATCTCGCCCGGCTGCCAACGGGCTTTTCGTTCGATCCGTCAGCCTCGATCTGAATAGTGCATCGCCTCCCACTGTGGGAATAACATACCGTGGCAGGGAGATAGATCCATGGCCGAAAAAACGAAGCCGTCGGAGAACGACAATCACACCAACGAATTTCTCTTGAAACTCAATTCCGATCGCATGAGTGGACTCGAAAGCGCCCTGGAGCGGAACTGGATAGCCCATCTGCTTCTGGCAGGTATCGGACTGGCCTTGGTCCTTCCGATCGGCAAGTTTCGGGATCTCCTGGCGAGCTACTTTGTGAAAGGACCCTATGATCAAACAGTCGTTGCAACTGTTCTCTTGGCAATACTTCTTTATTATTTTATGAAGCTAGGCCATTTGTTGACCTTGTATGTAGAAGCGAGCGGCCTGCAGCAGCGGCTTTTGCAGAGTTATCCCGGAGAAAACGTCGATGCTGCGAAGCTGGTTCTTCGCAAGAGCACTAACTTCTACGTAGAGGCGTTGTCCGCGATCAAGCCTTTGGGCGGTCGCGACACCTTTTGGCCCTATCTGCTGGTGACGACGATCATCGTCTCTCTCGCGCAGGCTACCGCGCTCTATCTCGTGGGGCAGGCCTTTGGTCTTTACCGTTGGCTACCCTGTGTTGTGCTCATGAGCGGTACTTGTGTCATTAGCTACGGTGTATTCGTGCAGGCAGTTCCAAGGACGCGCCTGCCGCGGTCCCTGGCGACCGTCCTGCTGGGGGGCATTCTGGCCGCCACTCTGATCGCATGCCTGAAATCCGGTTGGGCATCGTTGATACTTCTCATCGCCGGCGCCCTCATGGTGATCTTGTACCTTCTGTTCTGGTCGGCGAATAGGGACTTCCCCCAAACGCGCCTCGTCGTATCTTTATCTCCCGTCTTGGCCGTTTGCTGGCTCATCCTATTTGCTGCGACCCGACGCTGAGGGACACTAGGGCTTATGCAAGAGCTCATCTAGACGCGAGCGATAGGTTCGGCTTACGCGCAACGTCTTGCCATTGCGCAGGGTTAGAACTGCATCTCGATTTGCCGAAGGATGGATGCGCGCAATTTGCTCCACCTGGACGATCGTCGAGCGGTGAATCCGTACGAACTGCGTGGGGTCGAGCCGAGCCTCCAGCGAGGTGAGCGGTTCACGAACCAAGTGGGTTCTATCGCCAACATGCAATCCAGCATAATCTCCCAACCCCTCAATCCAATCCACATCTCCGGCCTGAACGAAGGTAAATTCATTACCGCGGCGTACCGGAAAGCGCTTGATTACTCCCCGATTGTCCTCTTTATCCGCGAACGCTAGAAGCCCGTAAAGCCGCTCGAAGTTGGCCTCCTGCCGGTGAAGAGCTAACATACGCCGTGCACGTTCGATACAAGCCCCGAATCGGGCGTCGTCAATCGGCTTAAGCAGATAGTCGAGCGCTTCCACATTGAACGCATCCAAGGCGTACTCCTCATGCGCAGTGAGAAACACTATGCATCGCGCTTGCTCTCTAGGCAACTCTCTCAGGAGATCTAATCCGGAAATACCAGGCATCTCGACGTCGACAAAAATCAGATCAGGCGAGACCTGCGGAATCTTCGCGCGCGCTTCCTCGCCGGTATTGCACTCGCCAACGACCAGCATGTCGGAATAGGCACTTAACCGGGTAGTGATCCCAACTCTAGCTAGCGGCTCATCATCGACAACCAGAACGCGAATGTTCATTGTCCCGCCCCTTGTGAAACTATAGAAGACGCCGTGGTCAGAGGAAATTGAATCGAGACTAAGAACCGATTGTTCTGCACAGTGGTGACTGTAACGCTCCCTTGTTCTCCGTAGAGTTTTTCCAGTCGCGTCTTGGTGTTCGCCAGGCCAAGCCCATTTCCTTCGCCACCGGACTGCAGCAGGCCTTCCGTACGGTCGTTTTCTATATCGATTCGAAGCTGTCCTTCGATGACAGAAGCTATGATCGAGACCTCGCCCCCATTCGGACAACGTGCGATGCCATGTCGGATCGCATTCTCCACAATCGGTTGCAAGAGAAACCTGGGGACCTGTGCCTCGGAAGCTTCTGGGCTAACACTCAACGAAACGGCAAGACGAGGTCCGAAGCGAACCTGTTCGATGGAAAGATATTCCTCTGTGACGGCCAGCTCTTCCCGGAAAGTCACAAGATGAGCTTCTGGGAAGCTGAGGGTATTTCGTAGTAGGGCGGCGAGCTTTGCGATCATCTCGGTAGCCCGTTCGGGCTGTTTGCTTACGACGAGCGACGAGATGGCGTTTAGGGTGTTAAACAGGAAGTGAGGCTGCAATTGGTAACGGAGCGCCTGAAGTTGGGCCTCACGCGCCGTCGCTTCTGACTCCAACAACCTCCCCCTCTGCTCTTCGACGGTACCGTAATGCTTGATCCCGAAGTAAAGTGCGCTCCATGCGATGAGAATGATCGCAGCTTCGAATGCCTGGGCGGCAACCATACTCCAGCTGAGGGGTGTCCGGGGCTCGTTCAAGTGGAGTGTCGTGAGAGCTGATACGACGGTGCATAGAACGCCCAGAATGTATGAAAATCCGACTGATAGAAACAGGGCAGAAGCTAACGGGGTAGACCGCCGCCAGAGGAAATGACAAGAGGCGTACAGAACGAAGCTGGCCAAGAACGTAGAACAGAGGAGAGCGAGCTGGTAATCCACTTGTTCCCGCATGTGACGAAATGGGATGTATGAGACGGCTGTTGCCAATCCATAAAGCGCCCATCCGCCGATCTGGAGCGGCCAAAAAGAAGGTGCGCGGCGCTGGAGAGCAATCTGGGGCACGTATCCATTCTATCGACCGAGTTCTTCCGCCAAAACCGACTGGGCGTATGAAATGCACGACTCACCGCAAAATTGCGGAGGTTCGCCACCTGTGACTTTCCGCTCAAGTCGAATGGACGCTAGGTTTATTGCTGAAGTTCGGGTGAAAGGTGGCGGAATGAGTGTACGGACAGGGATGGTAAAGACCGTTGTGGGTGTTGTGGTTCTGACACTGTGCGGACTTGCCGTAGTTACGATGGGCACGACAAAGGGGCTTGCTTCATCTTCGAGTATCGCTACTCTTCCGGCACCGGGAACGTACAACATTGATCCGGTCCATACTTTTGCGTACTTTGGCGCGTGGCACCATATTGTCGGACTGGTGCGTGGCAGGTTCAACAAAGTTACCGGGACGATCTCAGCCACAAAGGATCCGGCGGACTGCGCCGTGGATATTTCGATTGACACGGCGAGTATCGATACGCAGTTCGCCAGGCGAGATGAGGACTTACGTGGCCCGGATTTCTTTGATGTGAAGAACTTTCCGGCGATGACCTATCGTGGCCGCGGCATTCGGCAGACCGCAGATGGCGGGTGGGTAATGGATGGCTCGCTTACCATTCGTGGCGTGACAAAAGAGGTGCCGTTAACGTTCCGGTTCAAGGGGATGTTCCCTGACATGCCGGCAGGACAGCCCGCGCGCGCTTCGTTCCACGCAGCGGCAGCAGTGAAGCGCGGCGATTTCGGAATGACACGCGACAATTTGATGGAGCTCGGGCTGAACGCGAAGGGACCGGACGTGGAGATCGAAATCGACGTGGAGGCGAACGCAAGTACGCCGGCGAAGTGATCGCTCGATTTTGCCTTCGACCTGATTCCTAGTGAACAAGATTTGATGAGGAGGGCACGCGCGATGCCCCGAATTTCCTGTACGCAGCTCTGGAGAGGACCGCGTGTGCGCCTTTCTTCAAAGGAAAGGCGCATGAGGTTCAGGGAACCCACGAAACCCCACAGGAAATCGGGGATGTGGGACCGGAGTTGGTTAGAGATTTTGTGGCACGATATCCGCCAAGCCGTCCGCACCCTGCGCAACGATCCAGGGTTCACCTTTTTAGCGCTTGCCGCCCTCACCATCGGCATCGGCGCAAACGCCAGCATTTTCAGCGTCGTCGACAAGGTCCTCCTGCAGCCCCTACCCTACCGGGACCCGGACAGCATCGTGCAACTCGGCCGGAAGTTTCCCCTTGGCGTCTCATACCCGGCCTCAATTCCTAAGTACATGATCTGGCGCGATAACAATGTTTTCTCCTCGATGGCGCTGTACGATCTGGAGGGTCCGGGTTTCAACATCGACACCGGCGACTTTCCCGAGCAGATCAAGGGCGCTCATGTGTCAGCCGACTACTTTACGGTCTTCGGCATCTCACCCTTGATCGGCCGCGCCTTTAACCAGGCAGAAGATGTTCCCAAAGGCCCCAAAGCCGCTCTGATCTCAGAGAATCTCTGGCGATCCCTCTTCGGCTCCGATGCCCAGATCCTCACCCGCACCATAAACCTCAATTCTGTGCCTTACCCTGTCGTCGGCGTTATACCATCGCGGTTCGCCGCAAAACCAGACGCCGAAGTATGGATACCGCTTCAAGCTGATCCGCACAGCGTCAACCAAGGCCATTACCTCCAGATCGCCGCGCGTCTGAGGTCTGGCGTTTCCATCTCGCAGGCGCAAGCCGAAATGCTTGCGGTCGGCGAACGCTTCCGCCATCTTTATCCGAAGTATATGGAAAAGACCGAGAGCGTCGCGGTGTTGCCTATGCGCGAGTCCATTGTAGGAAACATCAGGAAGACTCTTTACGTTCTGTTGGGGGCGGTCGCCTTCGTGTTGCTGATCGCTTGCGCCAATGTTGCCAATCTGCTGCTCGCACGTTCCGGCGGCCGCCACCGTGAACTGGCGATTCGCGCCGCCCTGGGCGCCAGCCGCTTGCGGGTCATCCGCCAATTGCTCACCGAGAACGTATTGCTCTCCACGGTGGGTGGTTTCCTCGGTTTAATTCTAGGAGTTCTCGGCGTTCGCATGCTCCTGCTTTTGATACCGGGCGACATCCCGCGTGTCGACGCGGCTCAACTCAGGAACCCATTTGCGTTCCTCGACTGGCGAATTCTTGTCTTCACCATCGGCGTCTCCCTCGTCACCGGCATCCTGTTCGGCCTCATCCCGGCGCTTCAGATTTCAAAGCCGGAAGTCGCTTCGACCTTGAATGATGCGAGCACACGATCCTCCACCAGCCGGCATCAGAACTTCACCAGCAAGACTCTGGTCGCCCTCGAGATGGGCCTCGCGCTTATGCTTCTCATCTCCGCCGCCCTCCTCATCCGCACCTTCGCCGGCCTCAATTCTGCCGAATCCGGCTTCGATTCCCATCACGTCTACACCATGCTTACGTCCCTCGCTAACGATCGTTATCAAACCACTGAGGCCACGACGCGCCTCACTCGCGAAGCCCTGCAGAACATCGAATCGATTGCTGGTGTGGAGAGCGCTTCCACTTCTCTCGTTATTCCCGCAACCAGCGCCATCGGGCAGCTCGCCTTCGACATTCCCGGCAAAGCCATCCCTTCCGGCCAGGAGCATTACGGACCCGAACAATGGCGCACAGTTTCGCCTCGTTTCTTCAAAGTGTTCCGCATCCCCCTGTTGAGCGGCCGGGTCTTCACTGAACATGACGACCTGGGAGGTGCCCCCATCGTCATCGTCAGTGCCGCGTTTGCCAGGAAGTACTTCGCAAATGAAAACCCGATCGGTAGGACGCTTGACATAGGGAAAGGTATCGGCCCCACCTATGCCGATTATGCGCGGCGACAGATCGTAGGGGTTGTGGGTGATACCTGTGAGACCGGACTTGTTGGCGGCAAAGTCCCCGTCATGTACATACCTCAGGCCCAACAACCGCAGGGCATGACCAAAATATTCAATAGCTCGGTGCCACTGGCCTGGGAAGTGCGGTCCAGCCTTGACGAAAAGTCGCTCATCTCCTCCGTCGCCAAAGCAATTCGTGAAGTGGACGGCCGGTTGCCTTTGGGAGAGGTACGCCCCATGGACAAAATCCTTGCTGACAGTATCTCGCGGCAGAATTTCAACATGCTTCTACTCTCCATTTTCGCCACCTCGGCTCTCCTGCTGGCCGCGATTGGTATCTACGGCGTAATGTCCTACTCGGTACAGCAACAAACCAAGGACATCGGAATTCGCATGGCTCTCGGAGCAGACAAAAACACGATACTCGCGATGATCTTGCGGCAGGGTCTCATGCCTGCGTTCATCGGCGTCGCCGCGGGCCTTGCCGGAGCTTTCGGTTTGACGAGACTTATGGAAGGTCTGCTCTACGGAGTGAAATCGGGCGACCCCATCAGCTTCTTCGGGGTAGCCGCAATTCTATTGATGGTTGCCGTTGTCGCGGTTCTGATTCCGGCGCGGCGTGCCATTGCCTTGGATCCTGTCGCGGCCCCCCGCAGCGAATGACAGCTACGCCCGCTCAGCTCCATTTGCGAACAGCTTTCGACAAAGGTGGCTTCAGGTGAATCGTTGGCTTGGCATTCGGAACATCTTAGGCGTTCGCTGCGTAAATGGTCTTATGAAAATCCTTCTGGGTTTTTCGCTTGCTATTCACATGTCACTCGGTGGTGTCGGGATAGCACAAGACTTATGCAAGCCTACGGTCGTCGGAGATCTCCGCATCGAGCACTTCCAAAGCAAGACCTTTGACAGAATGATCACTGTACGCGTATGGCTGCCTCCGAATTACAACGATGCGACGGAAGCCACCAGGAAGTTCCCGACTTTATACATGCTCGACGGTCAGAATGCCTTCGATCAGTGCACTGCATTCAAGGGCGAACAGGAACTGCGGATCGACGAAACGGTCACTCGCCTGATTGCAGATCATACGATAGCGCCGATGATCGTAGTGGGTATTGACAGCGCCCATGGCGAAATCCGTGACTACGAATACGAGGCATGGAAGGACCCGCTCACAGATGGAAATCAAAAGGAACCGGATGGGAAACAACTCCCTTCATTCTTTGGAAGTGAGCTCATGCCATTTGTTTCGACGCACTACAGGGTGTCTGACGACGCAGCGCATATTGGTATCGGTGGAACTTCGGTAGGGGCTTTTGCCGCCCTGTATGTCGCTCTCAACCGTCCCGATTTGTTCGGGTTGGTCTTGGCCGAAAGCCCGGACCTATGGCTGGGCAATGGGCAATTGCTGCGCGATACGACCTTACTCCTGCGAGCGCCAGATCGGGTCGCCATAGGCGTAGGCGCGACTGAATATAACTT
This sequence comes from uncultured Acidobacteriaceae bacterium, assembly GCA_963830325.1. GTDB lineage: Bacteria > Acidobacteriota > Terriglobia > Terriglobales > Acidobacteriaceae > PALSA-350. Next base: position 621,448 of record CAWHMV010000008.1, on the reverse strand, counting down.
CCCACAAAGCAAGGACTACTTTGCGCCTCTTCGCCTCACCGAGCAGGATGCAGAGGCGGCTACCCTGAAAATGAACCAAATATTGGCGTCTAATCTTGAACAAGCGTTCATCAAGCATCCGGAAGTGCAATTAATCGTTGAACCGGGTGCCAACCATAGTGCGGTCTACTGGTCTCGCCGGATACCCGCTGCGCTCACATTCCTGTATGGCGAGCCCGGACGGTTGCATTGAGGCGATTTCGTGAAAACCGGACCAACTGCCTTTCCGGCATTGGCTCGCAGCGAACGGTCGCTTCTAAATCACATGAATCAACAACAGGACCAGCACGATCAACACTATCAGGCTAAGACCACCACCACCGTAGTAGCCGATTCCAGGGCCCATGCGATAGCCGCCGAAGCCGAACACCAACAACAGGATAAGTAAAAGAATGATCATAACGAACCTCAGTCAAAGTACGTTTGGGACGGCACATCTACTGAGTCAAGATGAACCATCAATTGGGAACCAGAAGCACCGGAGACTTCTACCAACGTCCTCTTGCAGTTGGCGTGACCGGGCTCACACTTTCCGGGAATAAGCAGAAGGCTTTTCGACGACGGGCGCGGGTTCCTCTCTCAGGGCCTCACGGACCGACTCGGTCAGTCGCGGCTCGAGCATCTCTCTTTTCACGCTGGAAAGCGTTGTTCTTGCGCTCCTTGCCGGGTACTTTTTCTTCTGCATTGTCAAATGTTGACACGGATCGTTTTCAGAGTCTGTTCTCAATAGCTCACACCGTGTTTTGATAGAAATCTACGATCTCTATCGGGGTTAGGTCCTCGCCATACTGCCGACCATCTGTTTTGCAGCCATTCTCAAGTAGCCTGTCTGTTCCAGACAAAACTATGGCCCCGCGTGCCTCCACCGTGTATGCGGTTCTCCTTTCAATTTTCACGCGCAATTCATGTGAAGTTAGCGCGCGCAGGCATCAAGTTAAGGGCGAGGGAAAATTTCATGGCCACATCGATCGACACCAGGCAGACCGACTTCTCCGAGATGGATAATGCGGGGATATCCAAAGAGCATTGGAAGATCATGTTTATCTCGGGAGTGGGCTTCTTCACCGACGCCTACGATCTCTTCATCATTGGCGTCGTCATGGCGTTGCTGAAACCCATGTGGCATGTCGGCAAGGTGGAAGAGGGCCTGGTTGAGTCGACCGCTTTGCTTGCTGCAGCGATTGGTGCGCTGCTTTTTGGTCGAGTCGCGGACATGGTCGGCCGTAAGCGGATTTACGGTGTCGAAGTGCTGGTCCTCGCCGCGGGCGCAATCGCGTGTGCTTTCTCCCCCAACATCTGGTGGCTCATCGGGTTTCGTTTCATTCTCGGCATCGGCATTGGCGGTGACTACCCTGTTTCTGCCACCATCATGAGCGAGTACGCCGGCAAAGCCCATCGCGGCATGTTGGTCACCCTGGTCTTCGCGATGCAAGCTGCTGGACTGATCGTCGGTCCTCTTCTCGCTGCCGCTCTGCTCTCCACTCATCTCTCGCATGACATTATCTGGCGCGTTCTGGTCTCTTTCGGCGCCCTTCCCGCCCTTGCCGTCTATGGTGCGCGCCGTCACCTCAAAGAGTCGCCACGTTTTCTCAAAGCTGCGGGCCACGAAGAGGACGGCTCTGGCAAGCTACGGAAGTCAGCACATTTTGATAAGAAGACGCACTCGGTCTCTTTCTGGGATGGCTTTCACCGTCTCTCCGATAGCAAGATGATTCTGTCCCGCCTGATCGGCGCAAGCGCCGCCTGGTTTCTAATGGACTTTGCCTACTATGGCAACACTGTCTCGAGCCCGCTCGTGCTCTCGGCCCTTGGCAGCGACCACACGATCCTGCAGAAGACACTGACTCAACTCGGCATCTTCACTCTCTTCGCGGCGCCCGGCTATGCGGTCGCGGCGCTCACGATGGATAAGCTTGGCCGCAAGACAATCCAGGGTCTCGGCTTCGGCATGATGGCAGTCACCTTTGGCCTGCTCGCCTTCATTCCCAACATCGAGAAACTGATATACCCCTTCCTGATTATTTACGGATTCAGTTACTTCTTTACCGAGTTTGGTCCAAACGCTACTACTTTCGTCTATCCTTCGGAGATCTTTCCTGTAAAGGTTCGAACCACCGGTCATGGTATCGCTGCGGCCATGGGCAAGATTGGTGGCTTTGTAGGCGTCTTTACCTTCCCATTCTTCATGCAGTGGCATGGCCTACCTGCTGCGGAGGGTGCAGCCGCCATTGTCAGCGTCCTGGGTCTGATCGTCACAATCTTCCTGCTGCCCGAAACCAAGGGTAAAAGCCTTGAGGAACTCTCGCAAGAGCCATCCACTCCGATGGAAAGGGCGGCCGCCTAAGACTTTGGATTTCGAAGGCGCATCTGGGTCGTTTCCGATTGCAACAGCCGTCGCCCCGAAGACGGCCGTAGAGGGAACCATTGCAAATCTGCAAACTCGAATGGTCCGGAAAAGGGATGTGCTTGTCGACGAGCAACGGCTAGGGCTGTTCTGTGTGTGGATGGTCTGGAAAGGTGGTGGCTATACTTACCCCGCAATGATATGCCCCGATTCAGGGCATGATTGGCATTCTTGGTGCTTTGTGTAGTACGCATACGACAGAAAAAAGCCAGCTCATTATGGGCTGGCTTTTTTTGGCTCAATGCTCCTTTAGGCCCTTTAGATCCTACCCTCGCAAAGCGCGAGGGTAGTGGTCTCTTTCGCTTCTGGTCAGAAGGCGAGCAGGCGGTCGAAGAACGATCGATAACGCCTTAGCGCCTGCCGCAGATCCTCCGTTGAAACGTTGTCGCCACTGTCCCATTGCTTTTCTAGTTGCGCGCGCTCGGTGGAGAATTGCTCGGCGATGCGCTTGACCACATTCGCAACCAAACTGTCAGCCTGTTCTACTGCCTGCTTAGGCTCATCGACGAATGAGGTTTGAACCTGATCCCAGCGCGCGCGAAAACTATGCAGTTCGTCGTCGGGAAATAACGGGGTGGCTTCCCTCGCTGTGAGGGACGCAGGAACCGCTTGCCCGGGCTGAAGGTTGCGATCGTCGATTGCGGATGGCTGAGCAACCGTGGTTTTCTCAGGATGCGCAATATCCGCCGTTGTCAGACTTTCGTCGTTAAGAAGCAATTCGCTCATCGGAGACTCCTATCTTTTCCGGTTTGGGGGAATCGAGCAGTTCTTCGAACAGGGAGCGGAAGCAGACCATGGCCTTCCGCAGATCTTCGGTGGTCGATTGCCCCTTACCATGACGCAAGACAATCTCCCGGGCGGACCGATAGTTCTGTACCACGCCAGGGTAGTTCACAGAGACGTCGGCAGCCCTCTGCTCAAAGTCAACCATGGGGTAACCCCTCGCACCCATGACGGTTGTTACCAACTTGTCTGCTTCTGTGACTGCGATTGCAGGATCATCGACGAACCGCTTCTGCACGAGTGCCCACTCTTCCGCGTATCTTTGGCGGTCCGCTACTGACAAAGGACGAATAGAAAACTTCTCCACGCGCTTCTCTCTCTGAGCCAGGACTTCCTCTGCGTGGTGGGCACCTCCGTTTTGCTGTACGACGCGGTCGTATTCAGAACCGAATCGTTGCTTTAATTGGTCGCTCTTCCGTTTGCGCATCACGAGCAGTGCTGCGATGACGATAATGACGACTACGGCAACAACCACGGGAACCAGTATTCTTGTGTCCATACCTTTAATCCTCATACGATCAGATGCCGAGATTGGTTCGTACGATGTCGAGGGAGTGAGAGAAATGATCTAGGTTTTGAGTCGCTGCTCAATGTGATTCTGCACGATCAAGTATCGGAGCAAAACGTCGTCAGCGCTTCTCTCTTGGGCCGTTCGCGGGGTTAGTCAGACCAGCGGGGGTCTGGGCGATTGAGAGCAAAATTGAACAGTATGGAGGTTGGCGCAGTGGATACTTTCCCTAAACCCGATGTGATGCTTTTGGGAAGGTGCAAGATGCCCGACGCGAAGGTAAAGCTTCTTATCGTAGACGACGACGTGTCGATTCGAATATCGCTGTCGCTTATTTTTACTGGGTTTGGACATAGTGTGCGATCGTCTGCAGACGTTATGATCCCTGCCCGGAGTGCCTAAGGCCTGCTAAGGAGTAGGGTACTGATAGACCACTAGTTTGGATCTGCGCCTCCTCGCCCTGCGATTCCTGTCCGGTTGTCTTCAGTTTCGGTCCAGGTGCATCCCCACACTCCAGCCGCGCGGGGGGTCTCTGCGGAGATGCTGGTTCTTCAGCACCAACTCCGCGATCAGTAACTGCAACCTTGCTGTTTCATCTTCCAGCTGCCTGATCCTTGCGAGCAGTTCTGGATAGGCGGAATCGCCGTTAGAAGACATTGCCTCTCCTCTCCAACTCCAACGATGTACCCGACTCCATCACATTCGGGGATGTGCCTCTGCTACGCGCTTAATCGGTCGTCAATACAGCACTCCGGATAGCCAGCGGCGCGAAGTAGGCGCGAAACTTCCATGCCAGCAAGACCCAGAGGATGGTCGCCAGAATCGCAAGCTGCGCACCGCTCTTTTGCATCGTCAGGTGATAGGTGACGATATTGGAGACGACGGGTGCAAGGAGGGCCAGACCGAGGGGTACGAACTGATTGGCGAGCAATAAGAGGCCCCCGAGAACCTGGACTGCGCACACAAGATATACATAGTGCGAGGTGATGAGGGCACCCAGGAAAGCACCGGGCAGTCCTGTGAGCGGGGGTGCGGGTAGAAAGTTAAGGAACCCATTCAGGCCGAAAAAAACAAACATCAACCCAAGAAGGACTCGTGCGATCATTACGACGATTTTCATTTTGATTGCTTCTATCTACATGTCGAATACCGAAGAGCAAAATCGACAGCCTGTCATTATTCTTTAAATTTCGGGCAGTCCGCCGGCTTGCTGCATGCTTTTTTCAAGCAATGATCGCGAATTGCTGGTGGATGCAGAGCGATTTCTCGCGAAGGATTCTCGCGCGCCAGGCGTCAGCCGGTGACGAGGACCCAGTGCCCGAAAAGTCGGGCTTTTGAGTAACCACCCTGTTGCGCCCACGATACAGGCTCGGAGGCAGTCAAAGAAGCTCAGCTGGTCGGGGTCGTCCTGTCCAAGCCAATGCGTTTGGCAGAGATGCACAACAGGGACGAGATCCCGAGGATGAAAGACGACTCTTCTTCAATATTCGTAAAAACTGTTGGATATTGAGATCTATAGAGCCAGTGCTCCGAATCCGGTGACAGCATGCAGTGCACCCCTGGCGTGGACGCCTAACCTGGAGGTTTCGTGGACAGAGGTTTCATCGGCACATAGGAAGCAACGAAATTAGCAATGATCCCACAACTGGCATTCCAAGACCGTGTATGGGGCATGATAAAGTGCCTTCGGCAGAGAGAACGGCTTTCCGGGCGTTGCGTAATGCGAGCGATGCCTTGTAGCATGCCCATTAGTTCCTGCGGCTGCAAACTCTCACTAGGGAAGGGAAAAAGAAATGGTAGGCCCACAAACATCGCGGATGCCACGCGCCGGACAGTGGTATGCCAGCATAAAAAGCGCGTTTATTGTCTGCAATCAGGTGCACACGTCCGCGCAGGCGAAGTGGACGCGGTCGAAGTGGACGCGGTGATGACGCGAGGGATGATCCTGAGCAAGCTCCCTCTGTTTGCTCCCGCTGTCGTCGTCGTGCTGATCAGTAGCCTGACATCATCCGCGCAGCAAACCTCCTGGAAAGATTATCTCGGGGGTCCGGAAAGCTCGCACTACTCGGCTTTGAAGCAGATCAATACCAGCAACGTGAACAAACTCGATGTCGCCTGGACCTATCCGACCGGGGATGACATGACCTACACGTTCAGTCCGCTGGTGGTCGGCAACATCGCTTATTTCGCGGCGAAGCAGGGTTCGCTGGTCGCGGTCGATGCAACGACAGGCAAGGAACTGTGGGTCCATACCTTTACCGCTGCGGGAGGGATACCTTCCCGCTTTGGCGGGATCGCGGGCCTGCGCGGCGGGAACTACTGGGTGAGCAAGGACCGAACGGACCGTCGCCTTCTCGTGCCTTCGGGAGGCTTCTTGCAGGCCATCGATGCGCGGACGGGTAAGCTGGTGGACTCCTTCGCGGATCACGGGAAACTTGACTTGAAGATTGGCCTGGATCGGACCACCAGACCGCTGTCATCCAGGACTCCAGGCCGCGTCTTTGAGAACATTCTGATTCTGGGCAGTGCGACGGGAGAAGGATACCTCGCACCTCCCGGCGATATTCGCGCCTTCGATGTGGTCACCGGCAAGCTTCTATGGGTATTCCATACCATCCCGCGTCCCGGCGAGTTTGGATATGACACATGGCCCAAAGACGCTTACAAATACATGGGCGGCGTGGATGTGTGGGGTGAAATCACCGTCGATGAGAAACGCGGAATCGCATACTTCCCGGTAGCGTCCGCGAAATACGAACTCTATGGCGGTGACCGGCCAGGCGACAATCTCTATGCCGATTGTCTCCTGGCGCTGGACGCCCGCACAGGTAAGCATCTCTGGCATTTCCAGACCGTTCACCACGATGTCTGGGATTACGACCCGGATGCGGCCCCCCAACTGGTGACCGTGAAGCACGATGGCAAGACGGTGGATGCGGTAGCGCTCGCCTCGAAAAACGACTTCCTCTATGTCTTCGACAGGGTCACCGGAAAGCCGTTATGGCCGATCGAGGAGCGTCCTGTTCCGCAAAGCGATGTACCCGGTGAAGTCACCTCGAAGACGCAGCCTTTTCCGACGGTAGTTCCCCCGTTTGGACGCCAGGGGATGACCGTGAAGGACATGTACGACGGGTTCATGAAGCCCGAAGAAAAATCCTGGTGGAGAGACCGTCTGACGAAAGCGAGAACCGGTTTCTATACACCGCCGGCCGTCGGGGTAGACACCATTAACCTTCCGAGCGTGAACGGCGGCGCATTATTCTTCAGCACCGGCGCGGATCCGGCCAGCGGCACGGTTTACGTCCTATCCAAAGATATGCCGTCGATCGTCAAGCTCGTGCCGGCCGGAGATTCTACCGCAGCGAATGCTGGTGGATTGATTCCGTCTCGCCCGCACAACGCCGCAGCGAGAGGAGGCAGACCCGGTTTTCCGGCGACGGAGGAAATGGGGCGCGCCGTGTATGAACAAAACTGCCAGGTTTGCCACGGTCCGGAACTGAAGGGAGATCGCGGGCCTGAAATCGACACCGTCGTGAGCCGGCTGGGCGCCGAGGCGACCCGCAATGTGATCACGAAGGGCAGAGCGACCATGCCGGCATTCTCTTCGCTACCAGCACAATCGATGAACGATCTGATGGCCTTTCTGAAGCAGCCCGACCTGGCGCCTCTGGGTTCGGCCCCTTCAGCTGCGGCACAAGCCTTTGTAAGGTCGCTGGCGGAGCCCGCTTACCCTGAAGATGTCGGGGGGCCTCCATCCCGTTACAAGACCGGTTACGGAAACGAAAGATATGTGATTAACCCGCCGTGGAGCACTATCACCGCTTACGACCTGAATACCGGCAAGATCAAGTGGCAGAGCCCTTATGGCGACCTTCCGGAAGCGGGCCCGAGCGACAACTTGCGGGGAAATGCGTATCCAAAGAGCGGCTTTGTGATCACAGCCGGAGGACTGGTGTTGTTTGCCGGCAACGACTCAAAGCTTTACGCGTTGAACAGTGCCACCGGCAAGCTGATCTTCAGCAAAGAACTGCCCAATGGATCGCAGGGCGTGCCCGCCGTGTACGAAGTGAACGGACGGGAATACATTCTGCTGGCCGTGAGCGGCGGGGCCTCGCCGTATCCAGAAGGAGCTTACATGCCGCCCGGCGGCGTGTCGCCTCCGGAGATCTCGAAGGGTTATATCGCGTTTGCACTTCCGGCCGGCGAAACTAACCGTTAAGCGGCGGAGGATCTGAGCGGGGACAAGGATCTCTGCGGATCGACATGATGTTTCCTCCGGCGCGAGTACTTTGCAGTACCATTTCAGGCCGAGAGAGTTAAGCGAGTTAACTCCTGCTTTTCCTCATGTTATTTCATCCGCTCTGGCGGCCGTGCCGTAAATGCTCCACGCATAACGCGGCCAGACAGGTTGCGGAAAGGTTTAGCTATGCCACGAATCTAAACCTGGTACTCGGCGTTAGCGCCGAAGTACGCTGTTGAGGTGAGGAAAAACTCTAAACGAAGGGCACGGGTTCAGCCGTGCCGTAAATGCTCCGCGCATAACGCGGCCAGACAGGCTGCGAAAGGTTTAGCTATGCCAAGAATCTAAACCTGGTACTCGGCGTTAGCGCCGAAGTACGTTGTTGAGATGAGGAAAAACTCTAAACGAAGGGCACGGCTTCAGCCGTGTCCCCATGAGCCTGCGGCTCACCCAAGGTGATGAAAACCATCGGATTCGCCCATGATGGTTCTAAAAGGTTTAGATGTCGTTTTCGACTGTGCCGTAAATGCTCGCGCTTGACGGCTTTAGCCGCTGAGGCACGCTTTTCGGGACATATACTGCGAAGACCCGGTGAAAGACGGAAACAGCCCACCTGCCCGTTGGACTGGTCTCATAAATCCACTCTTTTTGCGCATTTTTTTAGGCGAACCATCACTTCGGGGGGCTAATCCGGTGACAGCATGTGCCTTAATACACAATCACGGACTATTACCGGCTGCCGTAGACATCGACTTAGTGCGCACGTTTTTCCAAATTGCCAACCGCGAGGCACGATGCTCAAAGACTTAGCGTGCAACCACAGTTGCGTGTGGACGACGCCTATCGCTCTTTTGAGGAAAGCGTTGAACGGCGCCAGAGCTGTTGTTCATATTGAGACTGCTTCTGGGAAAAAACATTGGCCAGGCTGTAGTGGTCGTAAACGAAGCGGCGCAAGGGCGCGGCATGATCTCCGCCAACCACGGGCCCCAGGGTCACTGGAAGTAAGGAGATATACGCTGGGGGATCGCGTTCCAATGCCTGTAGCACGGCGGCGATTTGCTCGGGGCGTGTGGTCTCATCGTAAGTGACGAACTCTGTTTGTGTAGGGTTGTGCAGGGACAAATAGAGAGTGAGAGCGGAGTCGTTGAAGAATCCATCTGACGGATGTGTGCGTTCTGCCAGCCATTGAAACTTTTGCCACAGGGCCCTGTCGGTGAAAGCGGTTCGGCCGATCGGCAAATCGAGCGTATCGTGCCACTGAACCTGCCGGGAGACCGGCAAGAGGATGAGGTAGCACCCTGCCATGACCCACGACAGCTTTCGCATGTATCCAAGCGCAGGAATCGGAAGCGTTAAAAGCCACACGAAGATGAGGATGGCAGGGGGAGCCACCGTGCACAATCTAAAATGCCGCGGGCCATTCGCGATAGCCAGGAACAATCCAACACCGGCCACGTGCAAGAGAATCAGGTTCCGCTGGAGTGTGCTCGACAATACCGCGCGTCTGAGCCAGAGCTGATACAGTCCTACGACATAGACGTACGGAACCAGGGCATAAATGAAGAGGGCAGGGATCAGGAACGCAATCTCGGATGGCCTGCGAAAACAAAAAAACTGCGCGAACTGGCGAATATAAGTACGCGGAGTATTGACTTCCGACAGCGGCATAAATCGCGAAGGGAATATAACGAGGTCAAAGAGTACGGGTTGGAATCCTGACTTGTAGACGTAATATCCGAGAGTGCACGCAACCGTCAAAACAACCGGAAGAATGAAGAGCGCAAGCCGCCTGACGAGATTGGTGTCCCGGGGCTTTGTGATCCCAATAAGATAGAGGGCAACGCCCACAAAAACCAGCGTACCTTTCGTCTGAGTGAAAAGAATCGCCACGGCGCAAAGCAAGCCGGCGGAGAAGATTCGTCGCCCGCTGAGGCCGCCAATAAGTACAGCCACCGTCGCCAGCGCAGCGAAGGTGCTGAACCACTGGTGGGTCAGATCGAGAGCGCTGTTGAAGTCAAATACAAGGAAGAGCAGGGCAGGGAGCCACACACTCGGACCATGGACGATCTGCGCGGCGATGTACGTGATGAGGAGAGAGAACGCAAGCCCCGTCGCGATCGTCCACATCGGCATGACCCAGGCATGAACGCCAAAGAGGCGAAACCCAACAGCGTAGATGAGATCGGTACCGGGTGTAACGATCTCGAAGAAGTCACGATATGGAACCTGCCCCTGAACGATGCGCACAGCGCGCGCAAAGAACAAACTCTGGTCGTCGGTCGCGGCAAACGGAGTTGCCGGCAAGAGAAAGGTCCTCAGGTAAAGGAACACACCGGCTCCAGCAAGAAAAAGCACCAGGTGCATGCGGGAAAACGACGGCTCCGTCTGTTCTGCATCGGGCCAGGTCATTGGTTTCCATCGTGTCACATGGAACCTGGAGAGATGTCAGCAAAAAGTAATTAGTTGTGAGCAGATCATGTCCCCGAAGTGTAAGGGCTCGATCGAAGCCTTGACCCGATGGAGTGGTGGGTGTTTGAATCTCTCGAGTTCGACAACCTATTTCGAAATCCAACAGGATCGCACGTGCTGACATCTATCGAAGGACGCTCGGTCATCGTGACCGGGGCAAGCAAGGGAATTGGAAAGGGCATCGCTCGCGTCTTTGCTGGCCGGGGAGCTCGCGTCCTCATTGCGGCGAGGAACCTTTCCCAGGCTGAAGCAGCAACTGCCGAAATCCAGAGCAGCGGGGGCCATGTGAGTGCGGTAGCCGTGGACGTTTCCAGGATGGAAGACAATGTCCGCATGGCTCAAACTGCGATCGATCGGCACGGCGGTATCGACATCCTCTGTTGTAACGCAGGGATTTTCCCGGCCGCGAAACTCTTCGATATGAGCGAGGCCGATTGGGATCAGGTTCTCGAAGTCAATCTGAAGGGAACCTTTCTCTCTGTGCAAGCGTGTCTGCCGGCGCTGAAAGCTCGGGGAAAGGGACGTATCGTCGTTACGTCTTCGATCACCGGTCCGATCACCGGATATCCGGGCTGGAGCCACTACGGAGCCAGCAAGGCTGGGCAACTGGGCTTTATCCGCACCGCGGCGATTGAGCTTGCTCCTCTCAACATCACCGTCAATGCAGTGCTTCCGGGGAACATTCTTACCGAAGGCGTTGAGGCTTTGGGACCTGATTACATGGCGAAGATGACGTCGGCAATTCCGGCGCGCAGGCTTGGCTCGGTCGAAGATGTAGCTTACGCGGCGCTATTTTTAGCCAGCGATGAGGCGGGATTTATATCGGGGCAGACGATCGTGGTCGATGGGGGACAGGTGTTGCCCGAAAGCCACATGGCGCTGGAAGATATCGGTTAGGCATACCCGACGTTCAGATCGACGGCTTAAAGCTGGGCGTATTCCTTTTTGGCCTCGGCGATGACAGGCAGGTCGGCGTCGGCGTTCTTCCATTCAGTGAAGAAAGTGTCGTAGGCTTTTTTGGCGTTTGTCTTGTCGCCAGCCAGGGTGTAAGCGCGACCTAGCCCGAGGAAGGACAAACCATAGGGACTGCCGGTGTTATAGGCGACGCCCTTCAGACGGGTCGCATCCTGGAATGATGCGATGGCATTCCGCGCGTCTTTGAGCTGCAGGTAAGCCAGACCCCGCAGGTAGGGCGCAAAAGAAGCTTCATCATGGGCGCGAACCCGGTCTAGCAGGACGAGAGCCTGCTGTCCATCGCCCGCCTTGAGCGCAAGCCAGGCGCGGGGCTGGGGCACAGTCAGCTCCCGAACAAGAGTGTCTTCCGGGTAGTGCTTTTCCAGATCAGACAGCATCTGGTTGGCCTGCTTCTGCTCATTGCAGAGCGCCAGAGTCGTGGCTGCGGCGATCTGCGTGACCTTGCCTTTGTCCAATTGCAGGGCATGCTTGACGGTTTGACTGGGCTCGACGCATCGATCGACCACCCAGCCTGCGTTGGCGGCGATGAGCAGCGCGCCGGCCTGGGCGTCCTTCTCTTGAGCGTTCGCCGCCTGGTCCGCGGCGCGGAGTAGCGTGGTTCTTGCGAGCTGAAACTGGCCCAGTTGCGGAAGTAAACCGCCCCAATTGGCGGTGACAGAAAACTGGTCGGGACGTCCGGCGGTTGCCGCCAGCATTTTCTGCACGTTATTCCAGTCAGACTCGGTGGCGTAAAACGTAGATTCCATCATGATGAGAGAAGTTCCGCTCAAGCCGAGGCGCTGCGCTTCCGCGATGTACTGCTTCGCCCTCTCGGGTTGACCCAGTTGCGTTGCTCCGGCGACCCCGTTCTCCAGGGCGATGGCATTATCTGGCTGCAGCGCGAGGGCCCGCTGGTTGGCGGCATCGCTCTTCTCGAGCTCTCCATTTTGCAGATAGGAGACACCAAGATTGATGAAGTTGCTGATGTCGAGGGGATATTCCTGGGTGGCGACCTGCAGGCTCTCAATGCTCTTATTCAGATCACCCACGACCGTGGAGTAGTAGTGGCCGGCAATGTAAAGTTTCTCCCGCTCGCTGACATTGTCGGTGAGCTGATAGGCGCGGGTGAAGTTCTGGGCTGCCTCGCTGACTGCGCCCGTGTTCAGTTTCAGGACGCCGAGGCGGGCCCAAGCCATGGCAAGTTTGGGGTCCAGTTCCAGGGCGCGCTTGTAATGGTCATAGGCGTCGGGGATGTCGTTGCCCTTTTGATGGGCTTCATCACCCAGGGCGTAGGCGCGAAATGCTTCCAGCGAGGGCGTGGTGGCTTGGCCGAACGGAGCATTCAGTCTCTGGATACTGGAGAGACTTTCTCCCAGTTTGGCCCGCATAGCGGTCGAGACCTGGTTGAGTGCTTCGAGTACGTGCTCCTTGTCAGGCGCGGTCGCTTGTTCGCTGGCAATATCGTCGCCGTTGGCAGTGTTCTGGGCGTTGAGGGTAACGACAAAGGCCTTGCCAATAGGGGCAATGCTGCCGGTAAGGATCGCCTTGACGCCTTCCCGTTCGCCGATCTCGCGGGCGATTTGGGGGGTGATGGGCTCGTCCTGCTTGCGGCCAAGAAACTGGAGACTCTGGCGAAGGTGCTGCTGGCTAATAATGTCGAGCACCGGAGACTGGCCAAGTTGCACCCGGAGAGCCTGGTTCAGGGTGGTATCAAATACCGGGTCGCCGGTCTTGTTGATAAAGTCCGCGACAATAATGCTGTCTCGTACGGAAGTAGGTTTGGCGGTTGCGGATTGACTCACCGTCTCGCCGGGCGCAGGGCCAGGCTTGTTGCCCAGGTGATCGCGGAACAAAAAAGCTCCACCTGCGCCGGCCACCAGGAGCAAAGCGCTGATGATAATGATTTGATTGCGCGGCCGGCGCCGGTCTGGTTCCGGTGGAGGAGCGGGGGCCGGTTGAATCGGCACCGCGACAGCTGGGCGCGAGCTCGAACCAGAAAGGGCCTCGAGATCAGCGAAAAGGTCCTCGGCGCTGCGGTATCGCTGATCGCGATCCTTAGCCAGAAGCTTCGCGATCACGGGATCGAGACCTTTCGGCATATCCGGATTCAGGCTGCTGACCGGTGGCGGCTCTTTCATCAGCAGAGCGGCAAATACCTCGGCGGTGCTGCGGCCGGCAAACGGGGCCTGCCCGGTGGCCATCTCGTAGAGCACGCTGCCCAGGCTGAAGAGGTCGGTGCGGGCATCGAGCGGGTCGCCCTTGGCTTGCTCCGGAGACATGTAAGCCGCGGTGCCTACGGTAGAGCCGGGAGTGGTGAGGTCGAGCGTGCCGGTGGCGCCGTCAGCATAGCTTTTGGTGTCGAAATAGCGTGAGTCGGGTGAGGCCTCGGCGCCCTGTTTTTTGGCGAGCCCGAAATCGAGAATCTTGAGCTGCTTGCGGTCGCGGCCGCTCTCGACCACGAACAAATTGGCCGGTTTGATATCGCGGTGCACGATACCCCGGGCGTGTGCCGCGGCCAGAGCGCTCGCGGCCTGTTGGCCCAGAGTGACTACCTCGGCAACGGACAGGCGATGGTGGGTGAGATACGCCTTGAGCGTTTCCCCTCGCAGCAACTCCATGACCAGGTAGGGCTGTCCGTCCTGCTCCCCCACGTCGTGGATGGCGCAGATGTTGGGGTGGTTCAAGGTGGCGGCTGCCCGGGCCTCGCGCAGGAAGCGCTCATGGGAAAGGTGGACGCGCGTATGAGGCGTGCCAGCGGGCGAGGGACTGCCGGTGCCTGCATCGGAGTTGAGAAAGCTGTCGGAGATGAGCTTGAGAGCGACTTCGCGTTCGAGCCGGGTGTCCAGCGCGCGATAGACATCACCCATTCCGCCGGCGCCGATCTTTTCCACTACTTTGTAGGGCCCGAAAACACTTCCAGAAGCGATCATCGTTGTCCGAGGCCTACTTAGAGTTTACGGGGCTGCGGGGGTGATTCCTGAGTGTACACGGGTGTCCGCTATAGCGGTTATACGATTGCAGGTCGGTCGAAGAAAAGGGGTTTTACGTGGTTTTCTCTCAAGGAAAACCACTCCTCGCGATGTCTATGAGGCCACGTAATCGTAGAACCGCTTCTAGAGATACCACGGGATATTGACGACTACGATTCGCTGATTACCCTTTACCAGGAGCAATATCTTGAGTAACTGGACTCGTTGATTGTGGAGCAGATTTTCCCACCAGTGGCGCACCACCAGCTCGGGCAGCACCACCGCGACTTTTCTGCCCGGGTTTTCCGTCTCGAGATGCAGGATGTAATCCATGAGCGGCGAGATGATGAAGCGAAATGTCGAAGGGATGGTGACTAACTCGGGATCGGGAAGACCTGCTTCGCGGATGGGCGCGACGATCTTGTCTTCCCAATCCTTATCTATTCCGTGTACTTCGTCTTCGGAGTGAACATGGACGACTTTGATTTCCCGGGAAAGCAGCAGGCCAAAGCGTAAGGCCTTCTCCGAAATCCGGTTCCACCCAGCCATCGGGATCACGACGATAGGCTGTTCCAGGTTGGATACTTTGAGCCGGTCGCAATCTCTGGTTTCGAGGCCCACGCGGGTGTAGTGCTTCTTCACGGAGTACATCAGCAGAATCAAGGTTGGGACCAGTAGCGCGGTGACCCACGCTCCGGATCTGAATTTCGAAGCCAGGACCACAATGGTGGTGGCTCCAGTGGCGACCGCGCCGGTCCCGTTCACCAGTATGTGCCATACCCGACCCTTATGATCGCCTACCTCGTTCTTCCAGTGCATGACCATGCCCGCTTGGGAGAGGGTGAAGGCGAGAAAGGCTCCAATAGCATACAGCGGAATCAGCCTGTCTGTGACCCCCTTGAAGAGGATCAAAATCACTGCGGTGAAGCCGGTAAGAGCGTAGATGCCATGGGAGAACAGCAGGCGCCGTCCTCTGAGGACAAAGACGTGCGGCAGGTAGTCGTGCAATGCGATGGCCCGGGTCAAGCGGGGGAAGTCTGCAAACGCAGTGTTGGCGCTCAGAGCCAGGGCCAGCAGCACGCTTCCCATGGTCAGGAAGTAGAACCAGCCTCGGCCGAAGACAGCGGTCACCAGCAGGCTCAAAAGACTCTGATATCCGGCTCCGTCAGGGTCCATGGCCGTAATTTGATAGTGCTTGGTCAGCCACGCTGTGCCGTACAGGAGGACGATCAGGATGGCGATGATGACAGTGAGGGCACGCTGTGCGTTTTTGGCCCGGGGCTCGCGAAAGGCCATTACACCGTTGGAAACGGCCTCGACACCTGTCATGGCGGCACAGCCGCTGGAAAATGCCTTCATCAACATCCATAGGCCCAGAAACTGCACTGTCTGGGGCAACGGTGGCGGCATTGGGTCCACGGGATGGGGATGGCCGCCGGCTGCGACGGTCTTGTACACGCCCACCGCAACCAGCGTCAGCAAGGTGCCGATGAAGAGAAATGTAGGCACGACGAATGCGGTGCCGGTATCCTTTACCCCGCGCATATTTACCACGGCCAGGATGGCCAGGATCATCAGACATAGCGCCAGGGTGTGAGGTTGAAATTTGGGCAGTGCGGAGGTCATCGCGGTCACGCCGGCGGAGATACCTACGGCCGCGGTCAGGATGTAGTCGATCATCAGCGCTGCAGCGGCCAGGAGCCCTGCTTTCTGACCCAGATTCTCCGTGGCGACGGTATAGCTGCCGCCGCCGCTTGGATAGGCAGCAATGGTCTGCCGATAGCTGAAATAGACGATCACCAGCAGGATGAGAATGGCGGTGATGATGGGCAGAAGGTACTGGGTGCCGACGATCCCTAGCGGGATCAACAACGCGAGGGCGGCCTCCGGACCATATGCCGCGCTGGTCAGTGCATCGAGCCCAAAAATGGGGATGCCGGCTCCTACTCCAATTTGTTCGGCGCGTTCTTCACTCGTCGCCAGCGGTTTGCCAAAAATCTTGTCCTGAATCGCCATTCCGATGTAGATACTACACCTGTCAAGTGTTCTTTCTGGCCGATCTGGATCCGGTAGTTGTATCAAATTGGGAGGTTTCGTGCGGCGTCGTGAATTTTTAGGGGTTGCGGCAGCAGCGCTCGCGGCCAGTCGCCGGGGGGAGGCTCTTAGCAATGAGCAGGTGGTCATCGAGCGATCCAACCCACAACAGCCTCATCGCGGGAAGGTTCTGGCGCTGATCACGCCGCATCTGGATGATGGCCCCATCTTCGCTGGTGGCACGTTAGCGAAGCTGCTGAGCGAGGGCTACAGCGGTTACTTTATTCGGACCAGCAACGACGAGAAGGACTCTTACCACCTGACCCTGGGGGAGACAGTGATGGCCAATGAGCGGGACACAGAGCGGCTGGTGAAGACCCTCGGGTTCAAGAAAGCCTACGATCTGGCCTATCGCAATCATCGGCTGGATGATGTATCGAGAACCGAACTTCGTGGCCGACTGATCTTCCTGTTTCGCTTGCTCAAGGTGGATACGGTATTTAGTTACGATCCGTGGGGGCACTACGAGGAAAATCCCGATCATTACGTGACCGCGCAAGCGGTGGAGGCAGCGTGCTGGATGTCGAGTGGCCTGCTGGATTTTCCTGAGCAATTCGACGCCGGTTTGAAACCGCACGCCGTTTCGGAGAAGTACTACTTCGCGCGCGGACCGCAGCTGGTGAACCGGGTGGTGGATATTGGGCCATGGGTACAGCAGAAGATTGGTGCGATCGAATCATGCGAGACGATGATTACGCACATGGTCAAGGATCTGAATGACAGCCTTGCGGAACGAGGACTGCGCGTCCCAAACCTGAGCGGAAATGCGGAGACGGCGACACAGGAATTCATTCAGGCTGCGTTTGTAACCCGTGATCGCATGACTGGGGGAAGTACGGCCTGCCCTCTGCCGAGGAGTTCCATTACATCGGGCCGGATGCGTCATTGGATGAATACATCGCCCGGAATGCGCAACGGATCTGAGCGAAGACTTATGTGGAAGTTTTCCAGGCGGAAATTCCTGGCGGGGACGACTGCGCTGCTGCTCTCGCGCGCGGTTCCGGCCGCGCCACGCCGGCTTCTGCGAAAGGATTGCTTTTTCGGCCTTCATTTCGACCTCCATCCCAGGCTTGACGATACCGAGCTCGGCCGGGACGTCACCGATGAGATGGTGGCCCATCTTCTGGAGAGCGTTCGTCCGGATTTCATTCAATACGATTCGAAGGGACACCCGGGCTATCTCGGCTTTGCCTCGAAGACGGGGATGTCTTCTCCCGGCATTGTGCAGGACTCGCTTGCGATCTGGCGCCGGGTGACGGCTGCGCACGGTGTGGCGCTTTACAACCACTTTTCCGGAGTGCTCGATGGGGCCGCCATCGAAAAGCACCCGGAGTGGGCGCGCATTGGCCCCGACGGCCAGCGTGCGCCGCAAGAGACCAGCCTCTTCAGCGCCTACGAACAGGAATTGATGATTCCGGAACTCACTGAGGCTGCGCTCACCTATGACCTCGACGGTTCATGGGTCGACGGAGATTGCTGGGCAGTGCAGCCTGACTACTGCGATGAAGCGCAGCGAAAGTTTGTTGCAGAGACCGGAATCGCTGCGCTGCCGAAGAAGCCGGAAGACCCAGGTTGGCATGAGTTCCTGGATGTGCAGCGGGAGGCGTTCCGGCAATACCTGGCGCGGTATGTGGACGCACTGCATCGCGCAAGGCCGGGGTACCAAATCACCAGCAACTGGATGTATTCGAGCTACGCGCCGGAGCGACCCACATTGCCGCTCGATTTTCTTTCGGGTGATGTTGCGGGCTCGGCCGCCGTCCGGAAGGCGCGGTTGGAAGCGCGTTATCTCTCGCGTTGCGGCAAGCCCTGGGACCTGGTTTCCTGGGGGTTTGAGACCGATGCGAAGTTTGGACATTCGTCCGGGAAGCCGGTCGTCGAACTGGAACAGGAAGCATCCGTCATCCTGGCGCAGGGGGGCGCTTACCAGATTTACTATGTTCCCACCCGGGCGGGCTGGATCGATGAGCGCGTGGTCAAAGCGGCGCGGGAAGTCGCGGCGTATTGCAGGGCACGCCAGCGATGGTCGCACCAGTCCGAGACCGTGCCTGAAGTGGGCTTATTGTATTCGGGCCGCACGCTTTACCGCACTGCCGGGCGGGTGTTTGGAGGGTGGGGACGTGCCGAGGTTCCTGCTGCCGGTGCGCTCGACCTCTTGCTTTCCTGCGGGTACTCGGTCGATGTAATTCCCGATTGGCTGTTGGCGGAATGCGCCGGTCAGTATCCGCTACTGTTCGTGCCCGACTGGAAGGACATCGGCGACGAGACGGCAGGCGCGCTGATGAGTTATGTTGCCGGCGGAGGAAAGTTGCTGCTGTGCGGTGCAGAAAACGTGCGGCTCCTATCTGCAGGTTTGAAACTGCAAGCGGCCGGCGAAATACAAGAGCGCCCCTATTTTGTCGCCGATGATAGCGGCTTTGCGGAGATTGCCGGAAGCTGGATACCCGTCGACGCCGCGCAGCCTGATGTGGTCGCACATGCCTATCCCATGCCTGATACGCGCAAAGATGCACTGCCGCTGGCGATCCGCGTGATTCATGGCAAAGGAACCGTTGTGGTGTGCCCCGGGCCGATTGCGTCAGCGTACGGCAACGGCAGCACGCCGATTATTCGCTCGATGGTGCGCGAATTAGTCGAGCGGTTGCACGCACCCATGGTGAGGATGGATGGGGACTATCCGGCGTTGGAGGTGGTGCTGCGGAAGAAGGACGGGCAAACGCTCATCCATTTGGTCAATTCGACGGGGGCTCCGGATACGGCTGAGTACCGTCATAGTGGCATCGTTCCGTCCACTGGGCCTGTACGGTTGCGCATCCGGCTTTCACACGCCCCTTCGAAAGTGTGGATTGAACCGGAGGGAACTCTCCTCAAGGGAGAATATAAGGCTGGCGAGTGGACCGGCGTAGTTCCCGGCTTGAATGTGCATTCCTTTCTCCGATTAGAGGTCTAGCAGGCTGCGGAAAGGTCAGCGGGAAAAAGTCACCCCGTAAATGCACTAGCTATACCCGGCTAAAGTCTCTGCGTGAGAACCGAAGAAGGACCGCAAATCTCTCCACTAATTACCCCTGCAACAAATCCCGGGTGCCCCACATCTCGCTTGTTTGTCGCGAGATGTGGGGCACCCGGGATTTGTTGCCAATAAAGTGGGAATCCGGGGTAGCGTAGTGGAGAGATCTGCGGTCTTTTTTCGGCAACCTATCGAGGCAACATGCTACGAACGCCTGAGCACATCGGCTTCGATTACGTTGTAGCGTTCGAGACGGATTGTGTCTTTGATGATTCCGCAAACTGGGATCTGATTGACTCGTGTCAATTGAAGGTTGTAGCCGGGCAGGTGTACTGGTTGGGCTCGGTCGGTTGCATTCATCATACGCAGCCGATATCGACGACCGGGTTGAAAGGACAAGTGGTCAATATCCGTGTGGGATTGGCCATCTATGACCCAGCGACTTTTCTCAAATAGCATTTCGATGGTCTGATCGGCCGGCGGCACCGAGCGGTTGGTCGCACTGAATCGGGCGTAGGACCAGTCGACAGCTGCAGGTGGATGCCATTGCGCGGGGCCGTTTTGAGCTGCATAGGTCAAGTGGACACCAAGCCCGCCCGCTCGCTCGGCGTCGTTCAGCGAGCCGAGCGTCCAATTGCCTGGGTTGTTCATCTCTGCGATCGCTTCAATGCGTTCGCCCCTGACGAGCGAAAGCACATCGACCGCCGCGGGGGTTGGCACTTGGTTTCCATCGAGCGCGACTACATGAAAGGAGTGCCCCGGCAGATAGAGGTGAACGTCTCCCAGTACCCCGGCATGAACAAAGTGAAACCGTACACGCTCGCCGGCTTGCACGCGGACTGCATCACCGAACCCGAGCGATTGATCACGGATCGCGAGGAAGACTTCCTGATCGTGGTTCGGGGACGCGAAGGCTGTGGTGCGCGCCGCCGCGGCAGCAGCGGTGCTTGCGGCTAATTGAAGGAAGCGTCTGCGTTTCATCGTTTATCCCTCGCCGGTGGCAACACTTAGTAAGGAAACGTTCTATAGTACAGTGGTCGAAGTGTAGCACCACACCCCGTGAGGAGAAACCGAGTGGGAGATCCGCCGCAAAAACCACAGGGATCACCAGCAGACCGCGCGCTTGGCATGGACGCCGAGATGGCCCGGGCCGATTTCCTCGATGGACGTCCATTCCCTGCGCCAATGATGGCGCAAGAGGATTGGGATGGCTACGGCGGTGTGGGCGACTACGCCACATCAAACGGCAATACCCATGCGGTCATGACCGCTGGTCACGGCATCCGGGATGGGCTTTATACCGGGCAGCTCAAGAGTGCGGAAGCGACCGGAGAAACGTTCGACTGCGTGGTGGTGGGTGGAGGAATTAGCGGATTGGCCGCCGCTCATCTGTTTTCGGAAAAGACCGGACGAGCGAAACGATGCCTGGTGCTGGAAGACCACGCGATCTTCGGTGGGGAAGCGCGGCGCAATGAATTCATGGTGGATGGGCACCGGTTGATTGCCGGCCAGGGCTCGGCTACTTACTTTCCTTCCCTGCCCTCCTCGCTCACGCAAAGATTTTACGAGTCCATCGGCTTTGACGGTAAGCCGTTGGAGTATCAGAAATGGGGCGGAGGCCAGCCAGAACTGGATGTCAACACACTTCCCTATGCCAGGGGCAGCAAGAGTTCGGGAATGTTTTTTGGCGCGCGTCATGGCCATCCCGAGGGGTTCTGGTTGTTCGATGCATGGGGAAAGCGGCTTGCGGGGGCCCCCTTACCCGAGGCGATCAAGCAACAACTGCTGAAAGAGCGCGATGGCAATCCAGCGTTTGTTCTACCCAAGGTCGACGGCGATGAGATTTCGCGGGCTCTTGACCGCATCAGTTTTGAAGAGCACCTGATGCAGCGGGACGGCCTGACCCGTGAATTTATCCGCACTTACATGCCGGTTGCGGCGGATTGGGCGGGCTCTTCCGCGGACGAGAACTCCGCGTACGCGAATTACGCTCCGGAGGTGCTGTTCCCCTGGAAGAACGAGGTGGGGGAACAGATTTTCCCCGGCGGGAACACGGGCATCGCGCGCTTTATTGTGAAAGCCATGATCCCGGAGGCGATGCCTGGCCCGAACACATTGGCCGGGATGTGCAACGGGCCGGTGGATTTCACCAAGCTTGATCGTGAGGGTCAGCCGGTAAGGATACGGCTGGGTGCAACCGCGGCCGATGTGCGGCACGAGGGCGACGGCGTGCGCGTGAGTTACGCGGTGCAGGGCCGGTTGCACACCGTACGCGCCCGATCAGTGGTGATGTCTGCCGGTTGGACCACGGCAAGAACTATTTCCGACCTGCCGGAGAATTATCGTGCTGCGTACCAGCAGTTCTATCGCATGCCTTGCGCTGTTATCAATGTCGCGGTGCGCAACTGGCGGTTTATGGCGAAGATGGGTATTACGGAATGCCAGTGTTTCGAGGGGCTGTACAGCTGGCTTGCGGTTCGCAAAGTGGCCACGTTTGCTGAGGTACCGTCTACCATCAGTCCGGACGATCCAACGGTGTTCCGTTTGAAAATTACATTTACGGAGCCGGGCGTTCCGTTGCCGCAGCAGTGCACGCGGGGACGGATGCGCCTGTTGAGCACGCCGTACTCGGAATATGAACGGATGGTGCGCGAACAGATGACGCTGATGTTTGCGCGCAGCGGCTTTGACGCGCGGCGGGATCTTGCCGGCATTATCGTCAATCGCTGGGGCCATGCCTATCTTTGCGGCCAGCCCGGGTTCTTCTTTGGGACTGAGGGCAAGGTTGCTCCTCGCGAGGTGATGCGGCGCGCTCCGTTTGGGAAGATCGCGTTTGCGAATTCAGATCTTTCGGGGATTATGGACCATCGCGCTTCTATTGCCGAGTCGGATCGGGCGGTCAATCAGCTGCTGGCGTGATCTGTATGGCATTCGATCGCTATATCGGGATTGACTACTCGGGTGCTCAAACGCCGTGGTCGAGCCTACCGGGTTTGCGGATGTACATTGCGGATCGAGTCTCGCTGCCGGTCGAGGTTCCGCCACCGGTGGGGCCAAGAAAATATTGGACTCGTCGTGGCATCGCGGAGCGATTGGTAGAGCTGCTTTCTGAGAGTAGGCCGACGCTGGTTGGTATCGACCACGGCTTCTCCTTTCCTCTTCGGTATTTTGAGAAGTACAACTTACCCCTCAATTGGGGTGCTTTCCTGGACGACTTCCAACGGCATTGGCCTACCGATAATGAGCACACTTATGTAGAGTCTGTCCGTGAGGGGGTGTACGGCAATGGAGCCGCACGGACAGGCAGGTCGACCTGGCGACGCATCGCAGAGGTACGTGCCCCGGCTAAGTCTGTATTTCACTTTAACGTGCAGGGCTCGGTTGCGAAGTCTACGCATAGCGGACTGCCGTGGTTGCGTTATATCCGATCGCACACCCGTGTGCATTTTTGGCCGTTTGATGGCTGGCAGATTCCTGCGGGGCGATCTGCGGTGGCCGAAGTGTATCCTGCTTCGTGGAGTAAGTCATTCCCGCAGGAGGGCCGCAATACGCACCAGCAGGACGCGTATTCCATTGCTGCGTGGCTGCGCCGCGCGGATATGAATGGATCGCTTGCTGGGTTTGTTGATCCTTATTTGGAAGAGAAGGAACGGAAGATTGCCGAGATTGAGGGTTGGATTCTCGGTGTTGTTTGACGCAGTGAACCCCCCTCAGGGTTTAGGTGGTGGCCGGGTCATTTCCATGGCCCAGATACCTGCTGGGCGCATGTACATGCCGGCTCGAAAGTTTCCTGTGACGTCCCAGGCTTCGGGAGTCCGGAACCAGTAGCCTTTGGTTTCGTAGATGACGTGATAGAGACCCCAGGCGGATTTGTACGCTTCATCCTTCATGCCTTCGCTCTCCAGCAGAGCGGCGAAACCTAACGTAGTACCTGCCCATACCTCTTTTGCCTGAACATTGTCGATAGGCGAACCATCCGCGTTCATGCCGTTAGCGGCGCCCATCTGTCCTTCGGCAAACTTCATGACGTTTACTTCGAATATTTTCTTTGCCGCAGAGATCTGCATTTCGTGCGGTACCAGGTCTCCTAGACCAAGCATGTTGGCGTACCACTGCCCGGCAAGCTGGTCGGCCTGGATTGCATTCTGGTTTTCGCTCTCTGTGTCGTAGCGGAAGTAGTCGCCGTTCCAGAGCTTGCTGATGTAGGTTTGCTGGGCCTTATGGAACAGTTGATGATACGTTTCCTCTGTTGGCTCATCTCCCAACGTTCTCGCCGTCTCCTCGCCCGCACGCAGGGCTGCTAGCCATAAGCCGCCGGAGTAGGCGCTGACCCCACGTACGACCCACGAGTCGTAGGTTTGGTCAGGATAGCCGCTGTTTTCAGGCACCCCACCGCCGTGATCAAACTGGCGCAGGTAAGCGATTGCTTCTTTGACCGCCGGCCAGGTCTCGCGCAGAAATGCTGTGTCTTTTCGCCCGGTGAGCACGTAGTCGCGATAGACCATGAGCACGAACTTGGAGTTGAGGTCTTTCCAGTCGTTGGTGTCCTGCCAGCCTGGCTGATTGACGGCAACAAAAGGATCGCCCTCGGGCACGCCGAGGTCGTGGGGCACGGCTCCTTTCTTCTTCCGCTTATGCAGAACCGGCTCGCCGGTCTGCTGGGTTTTCCAAACCCACAGGCCCTTCTCCGGCCACTCGTGCGGAACTATATCGGCAAATTCGCGCAGCACTTGCTTGTCGATGACCGGCCAGAATTTCAGCAGGGGCAGGGACGCGTAAAAGCGCACATCCAAGGTTGCGTAATAGGCGTAGTCGAAACATTCCAGCAACGCGAACGATGCCGGAAGCTTCTTGTCTCCGCCCACCCGGCGGCCCCAGAAGGTGCCTCCATCCGCGAGGGCGTAGAGCTCGTTAAAGAGCATGCCTCGGTACCAGAGCGGCTTGCTGTCATCGTTGATGTAGGGCGCCTGCCATTTGTCGATGGCATCGCTCCACGTCGCCGCGTTCAGCAGCCCGTCGCGGGCGATCTTCCAGGCGTTGTTGCCGGTAGCGCCATAGAAGTCCGTATAGCGCCGATTCCACTTACGGCCCTGACCGAATTGCACGACAGGAAGATCCCACGAAATCACCATGGGGATGATCTTCTTCTCCCCGGGCTGCAGGGTGAAACGCAGCGCGATGGCGCCGGCCAGTTTTTCGCTGTCGCTCACCCAGGATGTGCTGTTGTTCGAAAGCCGTCCGTCCCTTGCAAACGGTGCCCACACTGCCTTTCCGTCGCCCTGGGCGAGAAAAGTCGTCTGGTAGGTCACTTCCACGCCTGGGCTCTCCAGCGCGGCGATGGCAAACTGGCCATCCCATTCGTTCAGCGATCCCCCATCCCGGCCGCGGTCGAAGACGATGCCTTTCACGGTCCCGGCGGATCCAGCAGGTTCGCTGACAAACTGGTTGAAGTTGCCCTGGTTGGGCGTGCCGTTGAAGTCATGCGTAAAGGTCCGGAACCAGCCGCCCATATTGGCCCAGGAGAGCAGCACCGATACCGTCACGGGATGGTCAGTCGGATTCTCTGCATGCCAGCGGTAAACCGCGACCGGGTAGCTGGATTCACGGTAGTTGTCGGGGAGCACGGGCGAATATTGTTCCAGCACCACGTGCGCGGGAAATTTGTCCCACTTGTAGTCGTACCAGGACTTTGGATACAGGGCCCAGTACTCCCCGGCGCCGACGGGATAATCCCATGCCCAACTCGCCAGCTCACCGTTCCGGGGATGATCGGTCATCAGGACCCGCGCTGTTCCTGTGGAATCTCCTTCGGACTTCTGGAACATGGCGAATTCGTTCACATAGACGGTTTCGTATTTGTGAACGCCGGCTTTGATATGCCAGCGGGAGAAATCTCCGCGATAGGAGCGGGAGAAGGTGCCTGCTCCCATCCCACCGACGGGCGCTCCTTGCCAATAGCCATCGTCGATCATGCCCGGATCTTTGGTCACACCTGGGTTCTCGAGCGGGAGTCCAATGGGCCGGGACCAGGCGGCTTTCGGGATGTCGCTTGCCGCCAGGGCCATCGATGCCCACGAGAGCAAGAGGAAACACACAACGGCCAACAGTAATGCTTGCTTCTTCAAGAATCCCCCGTGTGATGCTCTAAGATTGTTTGACAGTCAAAGCGCCCGTATGGTCCACTCAAGAACGCAACTTATAAAACAAACATTAGAAACTATAGAAGGCAGAATGAACAGTGTCTAGTCGTCGCATTGGCATCATCATGCATGGCATCACGGGCAGAATGGGTTACAACCAGCACCTGGTCCGTTCGATTCTGGCTATCCGGGAGCAGGGTGGGGTCACGCTCTCCAACGGCGACCGGGCGATGCCGGACCCCATCCTCGTGGGACGCAACCTGGAAAAGGTGTCTTCCCTTGCGGCGCGCCATGGCATCCAGCGGGTCGCGAAAGATGTGGAGTCTGCGCTCGCCAATCCCGAAGACACGATCTTCTTCGACGCAGGCTCGACCCAAATGCGTGTGCCTCTGCTAAAACGCGCCATCGAAGCCGGGAAACACGTTTACTGCGAGAAGCCGCTATCGGAAACGCTGGAGGAGTCGCTCTCCCTGGCGCGCCTGGCTGACGCGCGCGGGGTGAAAAGTGGCGTGGTCCAAGACAAGCTTTATCTGCCCGGGCTGCGCAAGCTGCGCATGCTGAAGGATGCCGGCTTTTTCGGGCGGATGCTCGCGGTGCGGGGGGAGTTCGGCTACTGGGTGTTCGAGGGCGATCTGCAGCCAACGCAGCGGCCGTCATGGAATTACCGCAAGGCCGATGGGGGAGGCATCATTCTGGACATGCTGCCCCATTGGCGCTACGTGCTGGACAACTTGTTTGGTGCGGTCAAGGCGGTCAGCTGCATCGGCGCCACCCATATCACCGAGCGTGTCGATGAGAGTGGGGCGTCCTACAAAGCCGATGCGGATGATGCAGTCTACGCCACCTTTCAGCTGGAAGGCGGCGTGATCGCGCATATCAATTCGTCCTGGGCAGTGCGGGTGAGGCGTGATGACCTGGTGACCTTCCAGGTGGATGGAACCCATGGTTCGGCTGTCGCCGGTTTGACCCGTTGCTACACGCAGCATCGCGTGAACACTCCGCGGCCGGTGTGGAACCCTGACCTTCCCCAGACCATGGTGTTCGCCGACCAATGGGAAGAGGTGCCCGACACGCAGACCTATGAGAACGGCTTTAAACTGCAGTGGGAGGACTTTATCCGTCACGTGGTGGAGAACAAGCCGTGGCGCTTCGACTTGCTTGAAGGAGCGAAGGGCGTGCAGTTGGCAGAGTTGGGAATGAAGAGCTGGGCGGAGCGTCGTTGGATGGATGTGCCTCAGTTGTCTTTGAAGGGATAAGGTTATGGCATTCGAGTCGACAAACCCTACTACCGGTAAGCTGCTGAATATTTACCCCGAGCATAGCGCCCAGGAGGTAGAAGTTCGCTTGCAAAGCGCCTGGGATGGCTGGAAGAAGTGGTCGCGTACTCCGCTTTCTGAGCGGACGGCGTTTTTGATTCGCCTGGCGGAGCTTTTGGAAAAGCGCGCAGACGATTACGCGCGGCTGATCACGCTGGAGATGGGTAAGCCGATCGGCGAGGCGCTGGGTGAAGTGAAGAAGGCTGCGTTTGGCGCGCGGCATTTCGCTGGGGAGGGCGCAGCGTATATCAAGCCTGAGGCCATTCCCGGAACGCCAGGCCGCGTGGTATACGAATCCCTTGGTCCGATTCTGGCTATCATGCCGTGGAATCTTCCGTTCTGGCAGGTGCTTCGCTTCTTCATTCCCGCCGCTCTGGTGGGGAATACGGTAGTGGTGAAGCATGCGGAAACGGTGCAGGGCTGTGCGCTGGCGTTGGAAGCGCTGGTGCGCGATGCGGGTGGTCCTGAAGGGCTCTACGTGAATGTTTCGGTTCAGCGCGACGCGGTGCCGGCCATGATCAAAGATGGCCGGATCCGCGCAGTGACGGTTACGGGTAGTGTTGCGTCCGGCCGCGCGGTGGCGCAGCAGGCGGGGTTGCAGGGCAAGAAGGTGGTGCTGGAACTCGGCGGGTCCGACCCGTTTGTCGTGCTGGAAGATGCGGATATCGCGAAAGCGGTGCAGTTGGGTGTGACTTCGCGCTACTCCAACAACGCACAGAGTTGCATCGCGGCGAAACGGTTTCTGATTGCGGACCCGGTCGCCGATGCTTTCATCAAGGCATTTGTGGAACAGGCGTCCTCATTGAAGGTCGGAGATCCGCTCCTGGCCAGCACGAGACTGGGTCCGCAGGCCCGTGAGGACTTGCGGGCTACCACAGAACGCCAGGTGTCGGAGGCGATTGCGGCAGGTGGACGTGTGCTCACGGGTGGTAAGTCGCTCGAGGGACCGGGTTACTTTTATGCTCCTACAGTGTTGGTCGATGTTCCTCACGACGCGCCGGTCGCGCGGGAGGAGTTCTTTGGTCCAGTGGCGTTGATGTTCTCTTTCAAGACTGAGGAAGAGGCGATACGGCTGGCCAACGATACGGAGTTTGGCCTGGGCGCCGCCGTGTGGAGTAAGAGTGCCGAACGCGCCAATGCTGTCGCCGCGCGGATCGAGGCGGGTGCGGTTTTTATCAACGACTTTGTCCGGTCGGATCCACGCGCGCCGTTTGGCGGGGTGAAAGGTTCGGGTGTTGGGCGGGAATTGGGTGCGCTGGGCGCTCGGGAATTAACGAATGCAAAGCTGGTTTGGGAAACGGCTTAGACGACCATCTCGCCATCGAGTCCCTGCGGGACTGTCTTCCGAACGGGCAGATTCTCGCGAAGCCGCTTTAGAGTCTGCATGGGAACGTGTGAATTTTCCCGAGTCACGGCTCTCATGTTTTGTATCAGGGCACGACTTTAGTCGGGCCGTACGGGGTGTAGCCAATGAGGGCTTTAGCCCCTGAGGTACGCTTTGAGCGGTACGCGTGCGAACAAAATCTGCTCTACCGACCCTTACGGCGCATAGGGCGCTTAAGGCGCACACTTCCACACAAAGGGCGCTTAAGGCGCACACTTCCACACAAAGGGCGCATAGGGCGCTTAAGGCGCATACTTCCACCCGCAGTCTACCCAACCAACCCGATGCGCTCAACGCTTCTGACTGCGCGCGCCTCCGAGACCTGTGGGATGCGGGGTGTGGTTGGGTTTGCAGCGTCGAAGCCATTCAGCAATCAAGAGATCGGAAAAGATTTACCTTAGGCGCTAAAAGCCCTCATCGGTCCAGCCTTGTCGCACGGCTGAAGCCATGCCCTTGATCCAGTCTACTTTCAGAAATAAGTTGCATAAGCAGGCGCGGTTGTGATGGGGTAAAGCCATCCCTCGGTTATTTTCCTATGGCTCATAAGAACATTGCCATGCGCTTACCTCGCGAACGGCGCAGCCTGTCAGGCTGGGTCGTGCTTCTTGTGCTGGGCCCTTGTTGCTGTTTGCCGGCTGTTTCCGCTACAGTGCGGCTTTCTGAGTATCAAAAGCAGGAGTGGCAGGTGGAGGATGGCTTGCCGCAGAGTGAGCTGCGCGCGATTACCCAGGTGCCGGGCGGCCGATTGTTGATCGCGACGTATGGTGGTGTTGCGTCGTTTGATGGTTTGCGGTTTAGCCCGATTCGCGTAGACGCAAAAGACCCCGCTGCCAGCGAGCCCGTGAATTCCCTGCTGCTAAGCCGTAGCGGCGATCTATGGATCGGTACAGACGACCGGGGAATCATCCGGCAGACCGCGGGCACGGCAGTGAACGTCAGTGAGCAGGCAGGGTTTTATCAGGAGCGCATTCGCGGCTTGTTCGAGGACGCGACCGGCACTATCTGGGCGGCTACCCACGATGGCATCGAACGGATCAAGGTCCACGGTGGAACGCAATCCGTCGAGCTGCTCGATCAACTCGGCCCGGTCTCGGGCGATATCACGACGCCGTTTGCCGAAGATGGGCGTGGGGGCGTCTTCGTGCTCACCTCCGACGGAGTGTTTCATCTCACGGCGCGGGGCGTGCATACCCATATTCTGGAACACCATCAGTTGCACCACAAGACGACGGGCGACGCGGTCGGAATTTATTATGACCGCCGCGGCGTGCTCTGGGTCGGCCTGCGTGATGGGCTGGTGCGCCTGACACCTTCTGCAGGTAAAGGCACCGAGGAATATACGCAGGATGAGGTGCCAGGATTCAGATACGAGGTTACAGCGTTGGTTGGCGACTACCAGGGCAACATGTGGGTCGGTACGCGCACCCAGGGACTTTGCCGAGTTTCAGGATCGAAGTTTTCGTGCTGGTCAACCAAGGATGGCCTGGCCGACGACTTTGTGCGCTCACTCTTCGAAGACGATGAGCACAACCTGTGGGTTGGCCTCTCCAGTGGAGGCCTCGCTCGCTGGCGCATAGCGACGCTGATTCCGTTGCGCGATGAGCCACGAGAACTGCGCGAGGCGCAGCCTGCCGCGATTCTCCAGGATCACGACGGTTACTTGTGGATTGGGACCTGGGGTAGCGGATTGTTCCCGCTCAAACAGGGACGATTTCGACACGAACTTTCATCGGGAGATTCGTCGGCGATTCGAACACTCGCGGAAGACGCCGCCGGCAACGTCTGGATCGGCACGTGGTTCAATGGACTGTTCCGCTACGACGGGGCTGCCTTCGAGCACATTCTGCTCGGCCGGGAAACGCTCACCGATGCGGTAAGCGCCTTGCTCAGCGATAAGGAGGGCGGCTTTTGGGTGGGTACGTACACCGGATTGCTGTACTACGCAGACGGAGTTCCAGCAAAGAACAAAGGCGTTCTCCTGCTGAAAGACAAACTGATCACCTGTCTGGCGCAGAGTGACGATGGTTCGATTCTGGTGGGCACGTCCGCGGGACTGTATCGCGTGGTGGGTGATGGGGTCCGCATGGTGGAAGGGCTTTCTCATCCCTATGTGTTGTCTATCTCGATCGACAACGCCAGGAATGTATGGGTGGGCACCAAAGGCGGTGGTCTTGACTGGCTCAAGGGCGACCACCCTGTTCACCTGGACACGACAAACGGCATGGTGGGCTACACAGTTTTCTCCGTGCTCGATGACGGTCAGGGATTTCTGTGGATGGCCACTTCTCGCGGTATCGTCCGAGTGCAGCGACAGCAACTGGAAGAACTGGCAGCGCAGAAGAGAAAGACGCTGGATTACGTGCTGCTGGGTAAGGCTGACGGCATGCCCAGCAGCGAGTGTCTCGGAGTAGCGCAGCCAAACTCTACGCGGGCGAAGGATGGCACGCTGTGGTTTGCTACTGCCAAGGGCTTGGTTCATACCGATCCCGAGGGGGCGGTTCCCCCGGCCGCTCACCCGGCGGAGTTAACCGGGGCCTTATTGGACGATGCCAGCGTGCAAGTGAACAACCGTTTGGAGTTATCGCCGGGCCTGGAAGATCTGGTTTTTCAGTTCAATTCGCAAAATCTGGCGAATCCGGCCCAGATGGAATTTCGCTACAAGCTGGATGGGTATGACCGGGACTGGACGGTGACCCGATCCAGAGGCGCACACTATCGAAAACTTCCTCCCGGGCATTTTCGATTTCTGGTGGACGCGCGCAATGCCGGTTCGGCGTGGAACGATGAGGTAGCCAGCGTGGCTGTTTATCAGCGGCCGTATTTCTATCAGGCCTGGTGGTTTTACGCGCTGCTGTGCGTTGCCGCCGCGGTGGCCGCGGTGCGGTTGTTCCGTTGGAAGCTGGCTCGGGCCAAGGGAGAGCTGGGCGTAGTGCTCGAAGAACGCAATCGCATTGCCAGGGAGTGGCACGACACATTGATGGCGGGCTTTGCTGCGATCGCATGGCAGATGGAAGCTACGGCACGTCTATTGGGGAGCGAGACGAGCGCGGCAGCGAAGGCTTGTGAGCTGGCAAGAAACATGGTTCGGCACTGCCAGGCGGAGGCCCGCAGGATCCTTTGGGACTTGCGGGAAAATGAGGAGGCGACGGGACCGCTCTCGAGTGCCTTGTCGAACGCGTTGAAACCCTTGAGTGCGAAGGAGGGGGTCGATATGCGGCTGGAGGTGGAAGGGCAGGAAATGCCACTGGCTCCCGGCTCCGTGCATCATCTGGTCTGCATCGGGCAGGAGGCTGTCACCAATGCTCTCCGTCATGCAGTGCCGAGCATCATCTCCGTGCACCTGCAATACCATGCGGACTCGCTCAGCTTATCGGTCAAGGATGATGGACGTGGCTTTCGAGCATCCGACAAGCTTGCTGCGCTGTACGGGCACTTTGGGATCCCCGTGATGGAGGAACGTGCCCGCAAGCTCGGTGGGAGTCTTCGGGTAGAGACATCAGCCGGCAATGGCACCGAGATCCTGGTCCATGTGCCCTTTCGCATGCAAATGCAAGGAGGATGACGCAATGTCTATCAGGGTGCTTTTGATCGAAGATCATTTCCTTGCGCGCATGGCCTTGCGCTCGGTCTTGAACGGGCGCGGCGACATCTCACTGGTGGCCGAGGCTAGCGACGGAGCCAGCGGCGTCGAGATGTATCGTCAGTGTGCACCGGACGTTACCGTGATGGATCTCCGCTTGCCGGGCCTTAGCGGGTTTGATGCGATTAGAGCCATCCGCAAATTATGTAAGACTGCCAGGATTGCAGTTCTTAGTAACTACGAGGGCAGCGAGGATATCTATCGCGCCATCCGCAACGGTGCCATGGCCTACTTGAACAAGAACGCAAGTGGAGAGGAGCTAGTGGAAGCCATTGTTACCGTGCACAAGGGCCTGCGGTATCTTCCGCCGATCGCGCGCGACCGCCTGGCAGAACGGACCTCTCTGGTGGCGCTGACTCCCCGCGAGCACGAAGTACTTACCTGTATTACGCGCGGGCAGAACAACCGCGATATTGCTCAGCAGTTGGGCATTGCCGAGAAAACGGTGCGCATCCATGTGAGCAGCGTGCTGGATAAGATGGGCGTTCGTGACCGGACACAGGCTGCCATTTGCGCGATCCAACGCGGGCTGGTGCATTGGGAATAGCGTCCCACGAACAAGTCCACTGCACGGCAGCGTTTAGTCCCGCAGGGACGACTGACCTTAGCCCAGGACGTAGTCCTGGGTAGAAATTCGAGGGATGAAAAGTCCCGCAGGGACGACTGGAAATTACCTGGACGCGATCCCCAGAGCACCTCGATCTAAAATATCCGCGATTGAGAATTCTCGATCCGATAGCTTCCAGTCGTCCCTACGGGACTTTTCAAGCGCGCATGCTAACCCAGGACTGCGTCCTGGGCTAAGTTCAGCCGTCCCTGCGGGACTCAATCTCATGATGGTCGGTTCTCACGTGTCCCCTATAGGTCAAT
Organism: uncultured Acidobacteriaceae bacterium; assembly: GCA_963830325.1. GTDB lineage: Bacteria > Acidobacteriota > Terriglobia > Terriglobales > Acidobacteriaceae > PALSA-350. Next base: position 588,631 of record CAWHMV010000008.1, on the reverse strand, counting down.
TGCCCTATATCCGGGCATGGCTGCAGCCTGATGACAGCTTGTTGTTCCTGTAGTGAAATGCTGATTAATCCTTGCACCGCGAACCCCCCACGCTGTTGATACCCGGACCCGGATCTGACTCTCCAATTTGGTTCACCGGCTACTTTTGACGGCGTGGGGCCCTCCTTCTGGAGGGGTGAGCGCAATGATGGTTCCGTTTAGGCAGGCCTAGTTCGTTTGACATACTCGCAGGGCGAAAGCGCTGCATAGATCATAAGTTTCCCACCGGGCGCGGATTCGTTTGCGTCCTAACTTGAAGGGAGCTCAAGAGAATGAAACATCTACTTATCCTCTGTCCAGTCCTGATCATGTTCGCTTTTGCTACTTTTACGCAGGCTCAGGTTGCCAATAATACCGCCCTGGTGGGAACGGTGCTGGATTCGTCCGGCAGCGCTGTGGTCGGAGCCAAGGTGACGGCCGTGGAGGAATCAACCGGGGTGGTTTACCCGGGTACGACCAACGCGCAGGGCTACTATTCAATCAAGTTCATTCCGCCAGGCACCTACGACATCACAGTTGAGCAGACAAGCTTCAGCAAGTTGACGAAGACGGGCACCATCGTGCCGATCGATCAGGCAGTACGCACGGATTTCTCGCTCAAGGCTGGATCTGAGACTCAGACTGTTACGGTTTCGGCCTCTACCCCACCGATACAAACTGATGACGCCACGATAGGCGAAACCTTCGATACCAAGGCGGTGCAGGATTTGCCGCTGATGGGGCACAACGCCCTGGAGATTGCCGCAACCGCGTCGAATGTCACCATCGGACCTTCTTCCGGCTACAACAACGTGCCGCCAGGAGAGGACTTCATTGGTGCAGGCCAACGTGAGATTCAGAGCAGTATGACGCTCGACGGTGTTTCGATCATGAATAACCTGATCACCACAGCGCCGGCACGTCCAAGCTCGGACATGATTTCCGAAGTGCAAATGCAAACTGGGAATTATCCGGCACAGTACGGTTCTTACCTGGGACTACACGTCAACCTGGTCAGCAAGTCGGGAACCAATGATTTGCATGGAGCGGTCTACGACTACATTCAGAACACGGCCCTGAATGCCCACGATTTCTTCGATCAACCAGGCGCTCCCAAGCCGATCAACCACTACAACCAATACGGATTCGACCTGGGCGGGCCGGTCTATTTTCCAAAACTCTACAATGGCAAGAACAAAACATTCTTCTTCGCTTCATGGGAGAAACTCAACCAGGTGTCGGAGTCTACGGGCATTGCATCGACGCTTACGTCGGCGGAGAGGGCAGGAGATTTCTCCGCGATCGGAGTGCCGATTACCGACCCGTTCACCGGCCTGCTTTATCCCAACAATCAGATTCCGGCTTCAGAGTTGAGTAGTCCGTCGGCCATGATCTCGACGAAGTTGGAGGCATATATGCCGTCGGCCAACCTCAGCGGCGTGCAAAACAATTTGCAAAACAGCTTTCCCAACAACATAGTGATTACGCAGACGCTCGATCGCGTGGACGAAAATATAGGCGACAAGGACCGGCTATATTTCCGTTATCACTGGCAGAATATTACGATCGACAACGGCTCTAACTTTCCCACCAACGCGTCGTTCGGGCCCACGCACTCGCGAAACTACGCCGTTGGTTATACGCATATCCTCAGGCCAAGCCTGGTGAATGATTTCCGCATCGGCCTGAATACAGTTCTGTCCAACAACCTTGACTATTTTGCTGTCAACGGGCCAAAAGACGCCGGTACGGCGCTGGGAATCCCTGGCTTTAATTCCGACACCTTGTACGGCAACCCTGGAATACCGTCCGTCTATGTAGACGTCCTGGGCAACAACAATGGTCCGACATTAGGAAACACGGGCGCCAACTGGTATCAGGACGATCGAACCATCGACGGTTACGACGAGTTGAGCTACACCCGCGGACGGCACAATATCATGGCCGGCCTCGAGCTGCGGAAACTCACCATCGGGCGGGAAGCGGCGAACGATGCGCGCGGCCTGTTTAACTTTAACGGCACCCCGGGCAGCGCGGATTCGGGCTATACCAGCACGGGCTACGGTGCAGCCGATTTCGTTTTGGGGCTGGCTCAGTCGTCTACGACTCCGGTTTTCCCCACTAAGGGATCGATTGGTGAATGGCGGGATGGATTCTTCGTGCTGGATAACTGGCAGGTGCTTCCGAAGCTCACGTTAAATTATGGCTTGCGCTATGAATTGCCGACGGTGCCCTACAGTCTGAATGGCTACACCCGGATTTTGAATGCGACCGATACCGCTCTCATTCCGGCAACCACCGCAACGACACCTGCGGAATTTAAGCCGACACCGGGCTTCAAGTTCATCAATCCAACCCACAACAATTGGGCGCCGCGGCTTGGCTTTGCTTATCGGGCCACGGAAACAACCGTGCTCCGCGGCGGCTTTGGCATCTACTGGAACGCCAACCAGCTGAATACCTATACTCTGACCACCCAGAATTATCCGCTTTCCGCCTCTGTCGCGTACAACGGCCAAGCGACCAGTCTTTTGACCTTCGCCAGTCCCACTCCCGGCGCCGGCTCAGGTTCTCCCATGGCGGGCATTCCCGGCACCTATGTGAATGCGGTCACGATGGGTCCAAACCTGCCGACTCAGGAGCTTTATCAATGGAACCTGTCCTGGGGGCAGGAGTTGTGGAAAGGCGCCGGCACGGAGTTGCAGTACATCGGATCTCATGCCATCCATCTTGACCGGGATTTCTATAACAACTCGCCCCAGCCCGGTGGTCCTGTAGGAGACATCAACGGACGCCGCCCGAACCAACTCTTCGGCAGAATCCGCACCATCCAGAACGACGAATATTCCCACTACAACGGTTTCACGGCTATTCTTCGCCAGCGTACGACGCATGGGTTATCCGGCCAGGCGAGTTACACCTGGTCACACGATCTGGACCTCTCGGATAACTCAAACAATGGCGGCACCACGATGGATCAATACAACATCAACCTGGATTACGCGAGCTCGAACTGGGACATCCGTAATCGCTTTGTTGGCATTGCCACCTATGATCTGCCCAAGTTCGGCGGCTCCTATCTGATGCAGAACACATTGGGCGGGTGGCAGGTGAACGCCATCGTAACCCTGCAGACCGGCCTTCCCTATAACGTCTATCTTGATGACGATCAGGCCAACGTCAGCCAACCGAACGGAAATGTGCAAAGGCCCAATTGGGTACATTTGCCTTCTGCTCATTGCACCACCAAGTACTACATAAGCAACCCGGGTGGCGCCTGCATCGATGGTTCGGCATTTGCATACCCGGCGCAGTTTACCTTTGGTACTGGACACCGAAACCCGCTCTACGGCCCCGGCTTTGCAAATGTGAATGCATCGATCTTCAAGGAGTTCGGGATTTGGGAGAGGTTGAAGTTCCAATTCCGTGCCGAGGCTCAGAACGTTTTCAATCACCCTAACTTATATAACCCGAACTCGGACATGCAGGGTGGCTGGGACCCGAATGATTCAACCACCTGGGGTGATTTTGGAACCTTTTACCAGACCCAGAAGAACAGCTCCGGCAGCAGCGCGCGCGTGCTTCAGCTTGCAGGAAAGATAGTCTTCTAGCCACGCGCTCATTGTTACTCCACACGGCCGCTGAGAGTTACAGCGGCTGTGCTTTTGTGGCCCCATGGCTACTTCATGCGCCGACAAGAGCTGCGTTACGTCGTTTGAGGGGATACCTTATTGTGAATTTGTGGCACGTTGTTCAAGGACGAGATCGCTCGACTGGGCCCTCGCATCTACTCAGGCTTTTTCTCCTGGTTACCTTTCTGCCTTCGGTGGTGCTTCAAGGTCAATCGTCTTATGACCTGGTTCTGAAGGGTGGCCACGTCATCGACCCGAAAAACGGGATTGACGCGGTTCGCGACATCGCGATCAAGAACCACAAGATTGCTGAGGTAGCGGAGCATATTCAAGCGGGACCGGGCGCGAAGGTGGTCGATGTTTCCGGTCTCTATGTCACACCTGGCCTGGTGGACATCCACGTACATGTGTATGCAGGCACGGGCGAACGGCGCGCATATGCCGGCGACCACAGTGTGTATCCGGATGGTTTTACCCTCCGCAGCGGCGTGACGACAGGCGTAGACGCAGGCAGTTCGGGTTGGAAAAACTTTCCGGACTTCAAGGATCGGGTGATCGATCGATCCATTACCCGCATCCTTGCCTTTATCAATATTGTCGGCAGCGGTATGCGTCCGAAGTACGAACAGGATTTGAGCGAGATGGATGCCCAGGCAGCCGCGGCACAGGCGCTGAAATATCCGCAGGTGATCGTGGGCATCAAGACGGCTCACTATGATGGGCCGGAATGGACGCCGGTGGAGCGCGCGGTGGAAGCGGGGACTATCGCCAACATTCCGGTGATGGTCGACTTCGGAACGTTCCGCCCGGAGCGGCCTTATGAAGAATTGGTGTCGAAGAAATTGCGGCCTGGGGATATCTCCACGCACATGTACCTGGATGATGTTCCGATGCTGGATGCACAGGGTAGAGTTCGGCGTTACCTTTTCGCGGCAAAGAAGCGCGGCGTTATTTTTGATGTTGGTCACGGTGGCGGTAGCTTTATTTTTCGCCAGGCGGCGCCCGCGGTCCAACAACGGTTTGTTCCGGATTCGATTTCGACGGATCTCCATAGCGACAGCATGAATGCAGGTATGAAAGACATGCTGAATGTGATGTCGAAGTTTCTTAATTTGGGCGTTTCGCTTGCGGATGTGATCCGGATGTCTACGTCAAACCCGGCGCATGAGATTAAGCACGATGAGTTGGGGAATCTTTCGGTGGGGTCAGATGCGGATGTCGCCGTGCTGCATTTGGAGAAGGGACATTTTGGGTTTGTCGATACGTACGGTGCACGCATGGCGGGCGATGAGAAGCTGATTTGCGAGCTGACGGTGCGTGATGGACGGGTGGTGTGGGATCTGAACGGGATCACGCGCGAAGATTGGACTGGGCTGGGCCGGTATCATACGCAGGGATCGGCGGTTTGGGATCGCACGATTATTGACCCGTAGTTGAGCTTAGTCCCGCAGGGACGGCTGACCTTAGCCCAGGACGCCAGTCCTGGGTTGAATTCGAAAGGGACGACCAGTCCCGCAGGGACGGCTGGAAATAGGCCGCGACGCAATCCTGACAACCTTCAGCCGTCCCTGCGGGACTTTAATCATGTCTCATGATGTACCCAGGACTGGCGTCCTGGGCTAAGGTCAGCCGTCCCTGCGGGACTGAGTTTGGAATGGCGTTCTCACACACCCTCTAAAGCCCTTGTCAGCCGATCTCTTGTAGCACGGCTATAAAGCAGTGCCCTTCGTCAAGGCTTGAACCTTAGGCCTTGGTTGCGGTGAAGGTGGCGGCTCCGTATTCGCCGAGCTTTACATCCCCGGTGATTTGGTTGCCGGTTACCACTCCGGTGAAGACAAAGTGCACTTCGTAGCCATTGGCAGGCATGGTGCTGGTCAGTGTCACGTGATTGGCATCGACCTTGCCTTCGAAGGTCGCCTGGAAGATCTCGCCTTTCTGCTCTCCGGAAAGTTTGGTTCCGTCCTGCTGCAGGATGAACTGCTGCTCGCCCACGCCGCGGACGTAATGGATGCTTGCGTTCCAGGTGCCGGCAAGGTTCGCCGTGGTGCCGGTGTATACGGGCGGATTCTCGTAGTGGCCGGGGTTGCGCAGGTATTTTGAAATAGTCTCGGCGACAATTTTGTGGTCGCCCGGCTGCATCATGTAAGGCATGATGCCGAGCGAAGAAGTCATCTTGTCCGGGCGGCTACCGTGTCCACCGGCGACCAGGATGCGCGGAGTGCCCTGGTCGAGCTTTTCCACAAGCTCGGTTCCGGTGATGCCGACTTTTGTGGCGTCCCAATTAATCGCCAGCGTTGGGGCACGGTTGGAGAGATCTGCGTCGGGCATTTTCACTTCCGTGGTCACCGAGGGAATGTCCTTTACTGCATCGGCGATATAGTTGTCCCACTCGAGCCACTGTTTCTGCTCGGCGTCGTGATCGCGCTTGTACCACTGGCGGACTGCGGCGAGCATCCCCATGGCTTCTTCTTTGCCCACCTTGAGCGCACGGCCCCAGTTGTGGTGAGGGGCGGAATTCCAGAAGGCTGCGTAGCAAAGGTCCTTGGGGCCAAGCAGCACACCTGCGGCCTGCGGACCGCGCATACACTTGCCGCCTGAGTAACCGACAAAGGTTGCTCCCGCGGCGAGGTGGATATTGGGAACGATGGGCTCCTCCGCGGCGGCGTCGACAAAAACTGGAATGTTCTTCTCTTTGGCGATCGCGCAGACGGTCTTGATGGAAAGCGGCTCCTGGAAGGCGCGCGGGCCGGAAAGGAGATAGATCATGGCCACGTGCTCGCCGAGCTTGGAACGGAATTCTTCTTCGGTCTCTACTTCGACGATCTCGGGTCCGGACATGCGGATGCCGAAGTCATAGGGGTTGCGCGAGTATTTGGGAATGATGACCTGGTTGCGGGTCTTGGTGTAAGGCATCGCCTGCGAGCGCTCAGGATCTGTACCGCAGATGCAGGCAACGGTCGCAGCGGCAATGGCGGCTTCGCAACCGGTGGTGACGATGGCGCTGGGAGCACCCATGTGCGACGCGATCTCCGCTCCCACCGCAGCCATCATCTCATCCATTTGCACGTAGTAGTGCGAGGCTTCGAACACGGCCTGCTTCACTTCGGGCAACGATTGCGAGCCGGAGATGATAGTGAACGTGCCGCGGGCGTTCAGGATGGGCCTGACACCGATTTGAGTAAAGAGATTGTCTGTCGGGGTACCAGAGTTGACCGGATGCATGGTCGTGGGAGGCTCCATCAAGGTAGCGGCGGAGAGTGACAAAGGAGCGGCTGTGACCGCTGCGGCAGACAGCATGCCGGTCGATTTTAGAAGGTCCCGGCGGGTTACGCGCGTGTGAGTCGTCTGATTTTCCAAGGTGAAGTTCCTCTTTGCTGAAATGACTATGCTTTGCTGGTGAGTGCCTCGCGAATGCGGCGGCCGACGATCGCGTCTTCTCCGGGCTGCAACATCCAGACCCCAACTACCAGTGTATTTGCGTTCGACGGGATGCCCTGGTTGGGTGGTTTCCCGGTGTTGGGGTTCAGTTCAATCGAAGGTGTCCCCTCGCGCAGTTTGGCGACGATTTCCGCAGTGGTGCAACCTGTTACGGAAGGATCGAAGCGTATCAGCAAGTGAGGGACGTGGTTGGCTATTCTCGGGACTACCGTTTCGGTGGTGACGGAGGGGATGCCTTTTACCGCTGCAACAATAAGATCAGCACGCTTTTGATAGTCGCCCTGCATGGATTCTTCGGTGTGGGAGAGAACCCAGTCGACGGCGGCTACCATGCCGACGATCTGCTCCTTGGCCACTTTCATGCCGCGTCCCACGCCTTCATTCGGATTATTGTTCTGCTGGGCGAGGTCGGTGAGATGTTTTTTGCCGAGCAGCAGGCCTGCATTCTGTGGACCGCGCATTCCCTTGCCTCCGGAAAATGCAACCAGGTCGAAGCCCATGCCTGTGTACTTCCAGAGGTTTGAGATGGGAGGCATGTCCGCCGCGGCGTCCAGATGGCAGGGGATATTGTGCTCGTGGGCAATGCGCAGCCACTCCTCGCGGCCGATTTGCGCGGTGCCGGCTTCGCCATCTTCTTCTTCCGCAGCGTTGAAGAAATTGGTCATGACGGCGTTGCCGGCGGCGCAGGCGCGCTCGTAGTCGTCCAGGGTCACTACCTCGGTCACGCGCGCTCCACAAAGGAACATGGCGTGATCGTAACCGTAGCGGTGTGCGCGTTGCACGATGACCTGGTTCTTCATGCCGTCGATCGCCTGCGGCATGGCCATGGGATCCAGGTTGTTGGCCGATTGCAGGCAGGCAGCGGTGGCCAGGGTGATGGCACCCGAGGCGCCGGAGGTGACCACTGCGCCTTCGCATTGCAGGCGCTTGGCGATGTATTCGCCGGACCGGGTCTGGAGATCGTGCAGGCGCACTGGGTGGAGCGCTGCCTTTTGTACGGCGGCCACGACTACCGGGGGCATGCAGGCGGCAGTGAGTGTGGTGTAGGTGCCGGCGGCGTTGATGATCGTCGGCACAGCCAGCTTGGCGTAGTAGTCTTCGCCTTCGACTTCTCTTTGCGGAGAAGCAAACGACCTGGCGGATGAGAACAACGGCGTGGCGGCGAGGGCGCTGGTCCAGCGAAAGAATCGCCGGCGGGAGAAGGTGCCGACAGGTGAATCACTCGGTTCTGACATAGGAATTGCTCCCGTTTAGTCTTGCGGATATAGAGGCATAATCATTATCGCGCAGGTGAGCGATGATGTCCCTCCACGGCTAACGAGGCTGGAAAATAATCTGGACGAAGGGCACGCCCACGGATGAGGGCTTAGGGTGTGCTTGAGAACGGATCGCAGAATGAGTCCCGTAGGGACGGCTGAACTTAGCCCAGGACGCAGTCCTGGGTTACCATGCGCTCTTGAAAAGTCCCGTAGGGACGACTGAAAAAGTTGTCGGATCGGGAATTCTCAATCGCGGAATATTTTTGAAGAAAGTGCCCTGGAGATCGCCTCCAGCTGACTTCCAGTCGTCCCTACGGGACTCATTCTGCAATCGGTTCTCCCGCACACACTTAAGCCCCTGAAGTACTTCTTTCCGATCGTCTGCGGCGACCGCAGCGACGGAAAGAGATATCACATCTGAATGCTATGGATAGCCTACCCGTCGCTCCTCTAGAAGAAGTATTTTACTGCCAGTTGGAGCTCGCGATTGTTGATTTGCGTGCTGGTTACCTGGCCGAAGGTTCCGTCGCCGAGATTGGCGTCGGGTGCGGCGTATTGTGGGGTGTTGAGCGCGTTGAAGGCTTCAAAGCGCATCTCCAGGCGCTGGGATTCAGCAAAGGGCATCTTGAAACTTCTGGTCACCGTCAGGTTCAATACCTTGGTCCCGGCCTGGTTCAATGGATTACGCGGAGAGTTGCCGTAAACGTAGGTACGGGGGCGAAGGCGTTGGTGTTGAACCTTTGGTTCTTCGAACGGTTGGGCACGGTCAGCTTCTGCCCCGGGGACCAGCAGCGGGCGCTCCCAGATGCCGGCGGTATTTTGGCTGTCGATGCTCTCGCTTCCACGTCGAAAGCATTTCCGCTGGCGAAGAGCATCAGACCGGAGAATCCCCAGCCGCCGGTGACGGATTTGACTAATGACTTGTCGCTGCGCAGGGCGGGAATCTGCCAGACATAGCCGATGGCCAGGTTTTGCCGCTGATCGGCTACGCCGTTGGCCCACTCATGAGGGTTCCGTGGATCCTGGCAGCCGCATCCGCCGTTGTTGGTGTCGTTGGCCTGGTTATTTCAACCGAGCGGAGTCCCTCGTAGCGTATGAAAAAGAACGTCTTCTTTTTCACCATCGGACCGCCGAGCGTAGCGCCAAATTGGTTTTGCTTCAAGACGTTCTTGGGTCAAATTACTTATATGCGTGGATCAACTCGACGCTGACGCCGCCAATGGAGTCGGTATCCATGTAGTCGTATTGGCCGGAGTCCTTCTTACCCACGTCTCCCCAGCCTCCAGATTGCCATACGTGATAACCCAGCTTCTCGTAATCGGCGACAGCCTTACTCAAGTCGTCGACCGGCATGCCAAGGTGCTGGATACCCTCGGTGTGCTTCTTGAGGAAGTCGGCATAGATGTTCGGTGGCGTCGCTGGGGGAATGATCCATTCATAGCTGAACTGATCGTAATTCTGGTAGCCGACTTCGAATGCGAACCACAGTGGCTTACCGCGGTAGGTGGAGTCTTGCCGCGGAGTTGCATGTTCCATGCGGAACGCGGGAAAGCCCAGTTTCTGCCAGTAGGCCGAGACGGGCTCAGATTCGCGGATGACGGGTGCGAGATGGGAGACTTTCCCCGGAGAACCCGCAGGTGGAGCGCCCCCCGGCCAGTACACCAGGCCGAGAACAAATTTGCCCTGGGGTTCGGTGTCGAAGTAGGTGTAGGTTACTTGTTTGCCCTCGCGGTTGACGGTCAACTGCTGCAGCACACCCACACCGAGGGTGCGCATGCGGCTTATCTCCCGGGTCATCTCCGCCTGCGATGCCACTTCGTGCACGATGGAGAAAATTCCATCGCCATGCTTGCCCAGAAAGCCGTTCCAGGCGTTCAGTTGACCTTCGGCCGGTTGAATCATTTCCACGGTCAGGTTTCCCAGGTGGCCGGTGATCTCCCAAGCCCACATCTTCACCGGCTTGCCGTGGTCTTGCCCGGTGAACACGACATCGGGATATTCGCGGATGTCAGTTAAACCGAGCGGGACCCAGCCCTGTTTCGCGAGGTCGACATTCTGTACCAGCCAGGTCACGCGGTTTACCGTTTTGTAGAAGCCAGGCATTTGGGCGTGTCCCGTGCTTGCCAGCGCACAAACGAGAGCGAGAGAGCTGAGGAGCTTCATGGAGATTTCCTGGCGGCAAAAAAAGATTGCCTGACGGGTGGAGCGGGTAGATACTTGATGGCGACATACTAATGAAACGTTCCTAATTAATCAATTCAGGTTGATGCGGCATGAAGCGGACACTGGCAATAGGCGCGCTGCAACTGTGCACCGCGGCAAGCATGTTGGGGCAAATGGCGGGGATGTCAACCCCGGACGCTGCCCCGATTCCGGTTACGAAAGCTTCGAACGTGACCTTTACCAAGGATGTTGCGCCGATTGTGCAGCAGCACTGCCAGAGTTGTCATCGGCCGGGAGAGGGCACACCGTTCTCGATGTTGACCTATGAAGAGACGCGGCCGTGGGCCACGGCGATGAAGCGCATGGTGGTGACCCGCGCGATGCCGCCGTGGTTCGAGGATGGGCACACGGAGAAGTTCGAGAACAATCGCTCGCTGACGCAGGCGCAGATCGACACCATTGCTGCCTGGGTCGATGCGGGCGCCCCCAAGGGGGACCCTAAGGACTTGCCTCCGCCGATCGACTTCGTCAAGGGATGGACTATTCCAAAGCCGGACAAGGTCTATCAATTGCCGCGAGCGTTCTCTGTTCCGGCGACGGGCATCATGGACTACCAATACGTGATTATTCCGACGGGCTTTACCAAGGACACGTGGGTGCAGGATGTGGAGGCGGCACCGACGGATCGCTCGGTGGTACACCACATCGTTGCCTATGTCCGCAAGCCGGGATCGAACTACTTCAAGGACCAGCCGAAGGAAGAGTTTTTCGTGGCTCCTCCGGCCAAGACCGGGGAAAAAGCGGCTAAAGATGATGTCCCCAGTGACTGGCTGGTCGGCTACGCTCCAGGGCAGCCGCCCGATATGTTTGTACCCGGCCAGGCAAAGCTGATTCCTGCGGGATCAGACATTGTGCTCGAAGTGCATTACATGCCTGAAGGGAAGGCCGCGGCCGATCAGTCAAACGTGGGCCTGGTGCTGGCAAAAGAAGCGCCTACAGAGCGGGTGATGACGCTGTCGACGGGCAATGAGAAATTCAAGATTCCGCCGGGCGATCCGGACTATCGTGTGGATGCCTCCTTCACCTTCCGCCGCGAAGTGACGCTACTGGGTATGCACCCGCACATGCATATGCGCGGCAAGGACATGTCTTACCGGGTGGTGTTTCCGAATGGAGAGACGCGCGACCTCCTGAATGTGCCGCACTATAACTGGCACTGGCAGCTTTGGTACAACCTGGCCAAGCCGATCCTGCTGCCGGCGGGCAGCAGGATCGAGTGCACGGCGCACTACGACAACTCGGCGAAGAATCCTGAAAATCCCGATCCCAATAAAACGGTCACCTGGGGGCAGCAGAGTTTCGATGAGATGATGGTTTGCTTTTTCAACGTAGCCTTTCCAGCGGACACGCCGTCGAAAGACCTGCTGCCTCTGCCTGAAAGTGAAGCGGCTTCACGCACCCCCTAAGATGATCACTCGAAGAACTTTCCTCAAGAGTACGGCCGCTGGTCTGGTTGCGAGTAGCATACCCGCCTATGCGCTAGCGCCGTTGACGATCGGCATTGGCACCTTTAGTTATCACGCGCTCTCGTTCGACGACATGATGGCGCAGCTGGAGATTCTGCTGCCGACCAACGGTTTGCACAATCAGCAGATCGAGATGTCGCGCGGCGAGTACATGGTGATGAGCCACCCCAGCGACGAGTTGTTCCGGACGGCGAAGGTGAAGCTGGACAAGGCCGGCATTAAATGTGTCTCCTACTACGCGGCCACGCTCAAGAATGAACAGGAAGTAGCCCAGGCGGTGGGTTTCGCGAAGTTGTTGGGGGCGCATAACATCACCGGCGATGCGACGGGGAGTGATTTGCTCAAGCATATCGACCGTAGTGTTACCGAGGCCGGGCTGACCTTCTCCATTCACAACCACTTTTTCCCCGGGGTCAAGTTTCCTTATGAGAGCCCGGAGGATGTGTTGAAAGCGCTCGCGGGCCTTTCAGCCAACTGCGGGGCCACCGCCGATACGGGACACTTCGCAGCCTGCGGATACGATCCGGTGGACGCGGTCCGCAAGCTGGCGCCGCGCTTGAACCTGGTCCATCTTAAGGACGTCAAAGCCGTTGGCCATGGGGACAATGTGCTGCTGGGGAGCGGGATTGCCAAGATTCCTGAAGTCGAAGCAGAGTTGCACCGGCAGAATTTCCGTCGCCTGGTGGCTATCGAATACGAGAAGGAAGGCGATGACGACGTGAGGGACGACATGCGCACCAACGTCGCGTTTGCCTGGCAGTATGGTTTCTCAGGAGCCTAGTATGTCGATTTTCTCTGAACTGAAGAAGAAAGCGATCTGGAGTTTGCTGGCTCTGCTGATTGCGCCTTTGACCGGGCTGGCTGCCGAGCATCCAATCCTGGCGCTGGGATCGGCGGCCCCCGACTTCTCTCTGCCGGGAGTGGATGGCAAGATCCACAAGCTGAGCGACTACGCGTCGAGCAAGGTTCTGGTGGTGGTATTTACCTGTGACCATTGCCCGAATGCACAGATGTACGAGGGCCGGGTCACCCAGCTCTATAACGCTTACAAAGAGAAAGGCGTGGCCGTGGTCGCCATCAGTCCCAACGACCCCAAGGCGATCCGCATCGACGAGCTGGACTCTTCTGATGTGAGCGACACGCTGGATGAGATGAAGATCAGGGTGGCGTACAAACATCTGCAGTATCCCTATCTTTATGACGGAGACACCGAATATGTTTCCCGGGCTTACGGGCCGCAGGCTTCACCGCACATTTTCATTTTCGATCAGCAGCGCAAGCTGCGCTACGAGGGAGCTATTGATGACAGCTACCGGATCGAGTTCGTCAAGAGGCACTATGCGCTGGACGCGATTAACGCGCTGCTCGCGGACCAGGAAGTAGCCGTCAAACATACCGGAGCATTCGGCTGTTCCACCAAGTGGAGCGATAAAGAGGCCGCGAACGTGGCGTTTATGGAAAAGCTGAACGCGCAGCCTGTATCGCTCGATACGGTTTCGGCAGATGCGCTCAAGGCTCTGCATAGGAATGCGGATGGCAATGTGAGGCTGATTCAGTTCTGGTCGACACGGTGCAGTGCCTGCCTCGAAGAGTTCGCCGGGATTCAGGATATCTACCGCATGTACAGCGATCGCAATTTTGAGCTAGTGGTCGTATCGATGAACAAGCCGGATGAGAAGCCTGTTGTGACGCAGTGGTTGGAGAAGACACATGCCACCAGCCGCAACCTGCTGTTTGATTCTGAGAACACGGCGGCCTTGCAAAAGGCATTCGACCCCGAGTGGGAGGCTGGGCCAGAGGTCCCCTACACGATTCTGCTCGACGCGGACGGCAATGTTCTGTACCAAACGGATAAGCCGGTTGACCAGCTTAAGCTCCGGCGGACGATCCTTGCCAACCTGCCATCGGCTTATATCGGGTTGAACAATTACTGGCTGGAAAAATGAGTGGTCCCTCGGCCTACTGCCGTACGGGGATTGCTGTCCTCGCCGCAACCATTGCGCCGCTCGCTTCCGTGGCGCAGTCAGCCGTTGCGACGGTGGCTGTGGGCACCACGCCGATCGCCGTGGCGGCGAACCCGGTCACCCACAAGGTTTATGTGGTGAACCATGGTAACAACTCGGTGACCATTATTGACGGGACGACGCGCGCAACCTCCACCGTTGATGTGGAAGATCGTCCGGAGACGGTCGCGATCAATCCGAAAACGAATAAGGTCTACATTACCAATGCGGGCGCCGATTCGGTCTCAGTGATCGACGGCGGAACTGATAGGTTAAGCGCGACCGTGCACGTTGGCAGCTATCCACAGGCGCTGGTCGTGGACACGCTCAGGAACAAGATCTATGTGGCCAACAATTTCGGTCATAGTGTGACCGTTATCGATGGGGCAACCAACGCGACGTCGACTATCCGGGTCGGGCAAGGCCCGCGGGGCATTGCCCTGAATGAGGCAACCAACAAGATTTATACGGTCAACTATGGGAGCGAAAATGTCACCGTCATTGACGGGGCTACCGGGGCGACTACCTCGGTGCCGACGGGCAAGCATGCCTGGGCGATCGCGGTCGAACCCAGCACAGACAAGATCTACGCGGTGAATGAGGACAGCGCCAGTGTGACGATTATCAAGGGGGAAACCAATGCCGCGACTACGGTGGGTGTGGGCGCGATTCCATTCGCCGTTGAAGTGAACCCGGTGACCAAAAAGGCATACGTTCTGAGCTACGGCGACGACACCCTCGCGGTGATCGATGGAGTGAGCGACGCTGTGACCAAGACCATTCTCCTGGGAACACATCCTCAGGCAATCGCAGTCGATGAGCAGAGTGACCGAATCTACGTGGCCAATCAACGCACGGCCTGCGTGACAGTGATCGACGGCAAGACGAATCTTCCGGTTAACAAGGTGGATGTGGGGGCGATTCCGTATGCGATCGGGTTGGATGCGCCGGCTCGTATGATTTATGTCGCCAACTACAGCAGCAACAATGTGACGGTGATCCAGTAAGAGGGTCTTGAGTAAGGAAACGCATCCGGACGAAGGGCACGGCTTCAGCCGTGCTACAAACTGCCGGGCTGATGAGGGCTTAAAGGCTGCGGAAAAACCCGGTTTTGTATCAGGGCACGACTTTAGTCGGGCCGTAAATGATTAGACTACGACGGGCTTTAGCCCCTGAGGTACGTCTTTCCAGCAGTGCGGATGAAGTCTCGAGCTACAGAAAGCGGGTAATTGTTTCTACAGGCATCGAAAAGCGTACCTCTGCGGCTAAAGCCGTCAAGTTCATGTGATATGTACGGCACGGCTAAACCCGTGCCTTCGTCTAAGCGTTTTCCGCGGCCGGATGCGGCCTCAAGGGTCAGACTCATTCAGATTACGGTGGGTAGGCAACGATGAGCGTTTTTAAGAAGTGGTTCCTTTGTGTCTTCCTGCTGGCAGCGTATGTCGGTGCGCACGCGCTCGACACCTCCAGCAAGCCGGTGAAGTTCCGGGTGGTGGCGATTGCCGAAGACGGAAATGGCCCGCACAATGATTTTGTCGCGGCAGCCAAAGTTTGGTTGGGGCAGTTGGCAGCGGAGAATAACTTTGCGGTCGACTACATCACGAACACCGACCCCATCAATGATGCTTTCCTCGCGAAGTACCGGTTGTTTATTCAACTCAATTATCCACCTTACCGCTGGACCCCGGTCGCGAAGCAAGCCTTTGAGCGGTATATCGAGCGCGGAACCGGCGGCTGGATTGGCTTTCATCACGCTATGCTGCTGGGCGATTTTGACGGATACCCGATGTGGACTTGGTGGTCGCACTTTATGGGGGATATTCGGTACACCAGCTACATCGCGCAATTCGCTACGGCCACGGTGAAAGTGGATGATCCCAACCATCCAGCAACCAAGGGCCTGCCGCCCTCCTTCGTTGTAGAGAAGGAAGAGTGGTACACGTGGAGCAGGTCTAATCGTGCCAATGTTCATGTTCTGGCTAGTGTTGATGAGTCGACCTACGATCCCAAAAGCATGATCACCATGGGCGACCACCCTGTGGTGTGGACCAACGAACACGTCAAGGCTCGAAATATTTACATCTTTATGGGCCATCACCCTGAGTTGTTCCAGAACAAAGACTTCACGCAGCTTTTCCGGAATGCCATCTTTTGGGGTGCTGGCCAGTGAAGAGTCTCATCGTGCTGTTGTTGTTTGGGATGCTGTCCTCGGATGCCGGCGCCCAGACCGCACGGCCAAAGGTTTTGATTTTTCATTCTTTGAATGTAGAGACAGACCACGTTCTCTTTGCGCTGGATGCGTTAAGGTATTTTTCGGAGCTTGCCCGGAAAGATAATTTCACGCTGGAAGCAACGACCAATTGGGATGATCTTAATGACGCGAATTTGAAACCATATCAGTTGGTGGTGTGGCTCAACGAGTTCCCACATAACCAGGCGGAGCGGGAGGCGTTTGAGAAATATATGACCGGGGGTGGCGCATGGCTGGGCTTTCACGTGTCCGCTTACAACGACAAGGACACGAAATGGCCATGGTTTATGACGTTCATCGGTGGAGGGGTGTTTGATGCTAATAGCTGGCCTCCGCTGCCGGCAAAGCTGATTGTTGACGACAAGACAAGCCCAGTCACGCGGAATTTGCCGGGGACATTTGTCTCGCCTACCAATGAATGGTATCGATGGAAGCCGAGCCCTCGTGCTGATAGCCATATCCATGTTCTGCTGACGCTGGATCCTGCGAATTACCCTCTTGGGATCAAGGGGCTGCTGACCTACGGGGATATTCCGGTGGTGTGGACGAATACTCAGTACAAGATGCTGTACATGAATATGGGACATGGAGACAAGATCTTTACCAGTCCGGTGCAGAACATGTTGATTGAGAATGCTACGGAATGGCTGCTGGGTAAAGGGCCGCAGTCGTCGGCAGGGAAAGTTGAGTGAGAACCGCAAATCTCTCCACTACGCTACGCTCCGGTCGAGATGACAAATTTGTTGCAGGTAAGCGCCAGCCTTCTCCTGGAAGTGTGGAATCTCGTCCTCAAACAAATTTGTCATCTCGACCGGAGCGTGGCGTAGTGGAGAGATCTGCGGTTTTCACTCAAGGACGTCGATGGTAAACAAGGTCTGCGCTACCTCGGCTTTGCTCTTCGCGCTCATCGTAGGAGCGTCCGCGACCCTCCATGGACAGGCTTGCAAGAGCGATCCGTGGCAGCATCGTGCAGATTGGCCCGTTTATGGCGGACAGGTCGAGGGGGATCATTACTATCCGCTTTCGCAAATCAATCGGAGCAATGTGCACAGGCTCAAAGAGGCCTGGAAGTTTGATGCCGCCGAAGAGGGTGGTCTGGAAACGAATCCGATCATCATCGGGCGCACTCTCTTCGCCTATACAGCCTCGCAAAAAGTTATCGCGCTGGACGCCTCGACCGGCAAGTTGCTGTGGAAATTTGACTCCGGGGTACACAGCAGCCAGCCAGCGCGTGGGTTGGCCTACTGGAGCGACGGCCAGCATGGCCGCATTCTAGCCGGGGTGATGAATTACCTCTATGCACTCGAGGCGGAGACCGGCAAAGTGATTCCCTCGTTTGGCGAACAGGGAAGAATCGATTTACGGAAGGGACTCCGCGGAGACTATCTTTCTCAATCCATCGCCCTCACCAGTCCTGGGATTATCTTCCAGGACTTGATCATTGTTGGCGGCCGCAATCCGGAGACGTACCCGTCCCCTCCTGGCGATATTCGCGCTTTCGATGTTCGTACCGGCGCTGTCCGCTGGAGTTTTCATACCATCCCACACCCGGGCGAATTCGGCTATTCCACGTGGCCCGCAGACGCGTGGAAAACCGCAGGCTCGGCCAACAACTGGGCTGGTATGGCGCTGGATGAGCAACGCGGCATCGTTTATGTTCCGACCGGTTCGGCGGTGTTTGATTTTTACGGATCGGATCGGGTAGGCGACGACCTCTTCGCAGATACCCTGCTCGCTCTCGATGCCAAGACGGGAAAGCGGCTTTGGCACTTTCAAGGAGTCCATCATGACATCTGGGATCGTGATTTCCCGTCGCATCCGGCACTGGTCACAGTTCGGCACAACGGCAGTTGCGTTGACGCGGTGGCGCAAACCACGAAACAGGGCTATCTCTATCTATTCGACCGGACCAACGGCAAGCCGCTCTTTCCGATCGAGGAGCGCCCTTATCCTCCGAGTGATGTACCGGGGGAAGTCACGTCGCCGACCCAGCCCTCACCTACTCTGCCGGCGCCGTTTACCCGGCAGCGGCTTACGCCGGATCTACTGACCACGCGTACGCCGGAGGCACACGCAAAGGCAGTGAAGGAGTTGGCCACATTCCGCAGTGGGGGTCAGTTTGTACCCATTGGACTCAATCAAGAGACGGTTGTGTTCCCCTGCTTTCTTGGGGGCGCGGAATGGGGAGGGCCGGCGGTCGATCGCTTGCGTGGCGTGATTTACGTGAACGCAAATGAGATGGCATGTGTGCTGGGCCTGACGGAGAACCAGCCGACTGCGAGTACCGGCGCAAGGATTTATCACAATCAATGCAGTCTATGTCACGGCAAGGATCTGGCAGGTTCGCCGCCGCAGTATCCTTCGCTCGTCGATGTGGGTAAGCGTCTCTCGCCGGAGCAGATTGAAGCCAAGATCTCGCTGGGTGGCGGACGCATGCCGTCCTTTCCTAACCTCCGCGATGCACATTTACAAGCGCTCATTCAGTTTCTGACCAACCGGGCAGAGACCGGTGCCAAGGATCCTGATGAGGGTGGGATCTACTCCGCTGCCGCAGACGGTGCGACGATGAAGTACGAGGTCACTGGATCGCGGGATTTCGCCGACGCGGAGGGTTACCCGGCGATCACTCCTCCGTGGGGAACTCTGAATGCAATTGACCTGAATACGGGCCGCTATCTGTGGAAGATTCCATTCGGCGAATACCCGGAGCTTGCCGTGAAGGGCATAACGAACACGGGTTCTGAGAATTATGGTGGCCCGATCGTGACGGCAGGAAACGTCCTCTTCATTGGTGCGACGGCGCACGATAAGAAATTCAGAGCATTCGACAGCAGGAGCGGGAAGCTGCTTTGGGAAACGGTATTGCCATTTGCGGGCACGGCAACGCCGGCGACCTACATGATCGACGGCAGGCAGTACGTAGTGATTGCAAGCGGCGGGACGCAATTTACAAAAGGACCCACGGGCAGCGTGTACATTGCCTTTTCGCTACAGTAGCGGTGCTTAAAGCTGCATACGGAGCTTATAGCGGGTCAGGATAGTGGATATACCCAATATCAGCAGGGTGAATATCAAAGACTGCATCACCCCTTGCCAGCCATGCCCCCATGGATTTAAAAAAGCGAGGCTACCAAGGGTCACGAAGAATAGGTCGGGCAGCAGATAGGTGAGCAGGGTGTTGGATCCTGCCGGTTTGACGATGGCAGCCCAGCGGACGTGCTTGTGCACATCGCAGACCCAATACAACGCAAGGAACGCAAGGGTAGCGGCGCCGGCGGAGTAAAGTCCCCAGGTGGGCGTGGCTCGTATTTTTGAGATGCCGAGTGGCGTGAGCAGCCAGCCGGCCAGGAAGAGAGCAGAGGCAAAGGCGAAGGCCCATAGGGCTTTCTCCTTTGCTGTGGCGGCAAGGGAATCGCTTAGGAAGATCGTCGATGTGACGATGCCGGCCATGGTGAGCAGACAGAAACAGCCTGTGTTCCAGGGCCAGAAGTAGTAAGGCAATTTGGCGGTGAAAGTGATCCAGTGCGCCAGGGACACAGCATTCAGGGCCACCAGGCAAACCAACCATGCGAGCGGAGCCCAGCGCCAGCGCCGCGTGGGGATGTAAAGGATAGACACGGCCAGGTAGGTCCAGCCGATGAGGCCGAGGATCTCCCAGTAACTAAAGTCGAGCCACGCGGCGTGGCCAGCTGTGCCTGTCCGGCGAAAGATAGCGAACATGGCGACCATCAAGAGCAGTCCGGCCACCTTCATCCCCTTGAGCAGCGTTCCATATTTATCAGAACGGGGATACACATTCCAAAAGAGTATTGCTCCGACGAGGGTGAGGAGCAGCCAGACATTGCCATTCACACCTGTACGTAGCGCGTCCGCTTTTTCCCCATTTGCCAGCGCTATGCCTAGAACGACGAGGGCAAACGAACGGGCAAGGATGTGGACCCACAAGCTGGCGACACTGCCGTTCCTGGACAACCGGTGGCGGACGGCGAGCGGAAGAGATATGCCGACAATAAAAAGGAAGAACGGAAAGACCATGTCGACGTAGGTCATGCCGTTCACATTTCCGGGAAGATGGTAGGTCCACCAGGGAAGGTCTTTGACTCCAGCGAGGTCGTTCACGAAGATCATGACCAGGATGGTCAGGCCGCGAAAGATATCGATCGAAGCTACCCTGGAGGCAGCGGCCGTGGACGGCACCACACTTTCTCCGTGTCGAAGTACGGAAGGCGAAGCATCCGTGTTTGCGGTGGCCATGAAATCAATCCTTCCCGTTGGCGCTAGCGGTCTGACTCCCGGGCCCCGACGCCAGGCCCCGATTGATGCTGTTGAGGAGCGCGTGGTCTGCAGTATCGCTCAGGTAGTCCCAGAACATGATCCCACCGAGATCTTGTTTGAGTACGTATTGGCATTTTGCCGCGATCGACTCAGGATCCTCATAGGACACGAACATGCGAGTGGCCGGGTTATACAGATAGGGCGCCGATGCGACGCTGTCCCAGTAGCGGACAAAACCAGTGCTGAGGAACGTCCCGGCAATGTCGTGATACGTTGCCCACACGGTGGCTTTTTTCCCCGGCTGGTACAGTCCATGATTGGTGTCGCCGACGTCTGCCCAGGCGCGGCCGTAAAAGGGCACTCCCAGGATCAGCTTGTGGGCGGGAACGCCGGCCTGTTCAAACAATTTAACGGAAGCATCGGCAGAGACATGTTTTGGGTCGGCGGGATTGGTGTAGAGCGGTGCATGGTGCCCAGTGGTGGCATCGGATGACGACTCGTAGTAGTCGTAGCTCATCAGGTTGACCGAGTCCACGTAGCGCTGAACCTGGCTCATCTCCGTGTTAGAGATGAATTCGGCCGAGGCCCCGACGGCAATCGAAGTGACAAGATGACGGCCAAGCCGTTTTCCTTCGATGTCGAATCGGCTTCGCAGCTCTTTCAGGAAGAGGGTATAGTTTTGCTTGTCCTCAGGCCGAAAAACGTTGCCGTTTCCGATGGATCCGGGATATTCCCAATCGACATCCAGGCCATCCAGTTGATGGTCGCGCACAAACTGGACGGCGCTATCGATGAAGGTCTTTCGGCTCGCGGCAGTCAACACCATGTCAGAGAAAGCTCCCGACCACGTCCACCCACCAACAGACACTACAATTTGCAGCTGGGGATTCACCTGCTTCAGATTGTGTAAGACCTGGAAATTCTCGCGGTCGTGGGCGAAGCCTTCCACGATTTTCCCACTTTCGATGTTGGCAAAAGCATAGTTCACCCTGGTGAGAGAGCCGGCCGCCACGTCGTTCGGGCCGAGGACCGCGTCTTTCACGAAAACGTAGGCCACGATTGCTTTTTTGGGGGGAACGCGAGCAAACGAAAGCGGTGCAAATGCCAGGCAAAGAAGAACAGCGGGAACGATACGGAGAGTAATAGTCATGAATTACCAAAGTACGATCAATTCAGTACAGGCCTGTTAGGGGCTGGGGAGCAAGACCGAAGGGATCATCTCGAGCGCAATCGCAATCGCCCCCCAAAGTACGGAGGTGTTCCCCAGTTTACCGGGGCCGATTTTCGTAACCGCGAACTCACTCTCCTGAAGCTGCTTCTGCACGGCGTTGATGAGGGTGGGATGGCTGCCAACTTCCCCTTCCAGCAAAATCAGGCCAGGATTCAAGATAAGCGACAGGTTCACGATAATATCGGCAACGATGCCGGCCCGGTGCTGGACGATCTTTTCGGCACGAGCATCGCCCGCCTGGGCAAGATTCAAGACTCCCAACGCATCCATCTTCTCGCCCTCGTCGGTCGCGTCTTGTGGTTTCTTTCTCGCCTCGTGCCAGCTGTCGAGGATTCCAGCGCTGGTCAACACAGTTTCGAGCTCGCCAAACTCGTGCAGCGTGGGACGCCGGCGCGAAGTGTTGGGTAGGCGAAGGTATCCTATTTCTCCCGCGGACCACTGGGAACCGTGGTAGATCTGGCCACCCAGTACGATGCCTGCGCCAACGTTGGGGCCGATATGGATCAGGATGAATGTTTCCTCTGCCTGTGCGGCCCCGCAGTAGCGCTCGCCCTGGGCCGCCAGGTTGGTATCGTTCTCGATGATGACCAGGCAGTCAACGATTTTGCTCAGCTTGGTACGCAGGGGAACGGAACGCCAATTTTCCAGGGTGCTGATGGACAGTACGATCCCCTCATCCACATTGGTGATGGCCGGCACGCCCACCACCACGGCAAGCAGTTGCTCCCGCTTCTTCCTGTGCTTGCGCAGCAGGCGCCGTACTTCTTCGCCGATAAGGACGCAAATGGCGTCGGGGGTTGTTTTCCTGTTGGCAAGAGGTATTTCGTGAGTGTCGAGTTCGCGGCCGTTCAGATCGGCGAGCAGGAACGATAGGCTGTCGGCGGTAAGCTTCACAGCGAGTACGCACCCGCGCTCCGCCTTGAACGCGATCATGTCCGGAGGCCGGCCTCCGTTTGACTCTCCCTCGCCGAGAGGTTTGATCAGGCCGGCAGCCAATAGATCGCCGACCACGTTGGTGATGGTCGGAGCACTCAGACCTGAGGCACGCACCAGGTCTGCTTTTGAACACGAGCCGGTTTCCCGCAGGAGTTTGAGGACCCTGAGCGCGTTTGTATGGCGTAGAAGTGAGGGCCTGCCGACCGAGATAGATTCGTTCTTCAATGAAAACCGACTTGGAAATCCGGACGAAAATTAGCGCGTTATCGCTGTTGGACCGAGCGTACCTTTATACCATCCGTGAGAGTCAGATGCTCAGGGGGAATGCACGCATTCGTCCACCATTGTAACTAAAGTTTATGAAGTGTGCTACGATTCACCAACTGCAGTCGCGCCAGCCAGGAGTTACACCTGATGAGAGCCTTCCTTTTGGGTCTGATCGCATTCTCCGCCCTTAGCACATCGCTTGGTGGCCAAAGCACAATGCCGCACCATCCGCTCGATGCGCTGACTACGCAAGAATACTGGACGATTCACGATGTTCTTGAGCAGAGCGGGCACCTAACCGACAAAACGCTTTTCTCCAGCGTGTTGCTGCACGAACCGGCCAAGGACAAGGTGTTGGCGTGGAAGGCGGGCGATCCGATTCTCCGCGAAGCCGATGTGATCCTCGAGGACGGCGGAAAGACCATCGAAGCGCGGGTCGACATCACGG
This sequence comes from uncultured Acidobacteriaceae bacterium, assembly GCA_963830325.1. GTDB lineage: Bacteria > Acidobacteriota > Terriglobia > Terriglobales > Acidobacteriaceae > PALSA-350. The sequence continues at coordinate 565,184 of CAWHMV010000008.1, read as the reverse complement.
CGCGCAAGCTCGAGTTCTGGAAGCAGGTGCCCGGGATGCAGGCGCCCATTACGGAGTCTGAGCTTGACAACATGAACGACCTAGTCAAGAAGGATCCCCGGGTGATTGCCGCACTCAAGCGTCATGGGGTGACGGATTTGTCCGGTGTGCGCTGTGAGCCTATCCCCATCACGTGGATGATTTTTCCCGAGCAGACAAACAGCCGTATCGGGTTTGGCGATTGCACCGATTCGCACGGTGTCTATCATCCCTGGGGCCGCGCCATTGAAGGAGTCTATATCCTCGCGGATCTCACCAGCGAGAAAGTGCTCAAGGTGATCGACAACGAGCCGGTCCCGATGTCGCAATCAGACATCAACTACGAGGAAGGCGATGCGACGCCGCGGCCGGGAACGAAGCCTTTGCTCGTGACTCAGCCCCTCGGTCCCAGCTACACCATCGACAAGGGCGAGGTAGTGTGGCAGAACTGGCACTTTCGCTTTCGCCTTGATCCCCGTGTCGGCACGGTCATCAACCTGGTGCGCTACCAGGACGGCGACAGGCTTCGCTCCGTGATGTACGAGGGGTCGCTTTCGGAGATGTATGTGCCCTATATGGATCCCGATGAAGGGTGGAATTCGCGCGCCTTTGTGGACGCGGGAGAGTTTCTTCTTGGCGGGTTGATTAAGCCAGTTGGTCCTGATGATTGTCCGGCTCACGCGCAGTACTTTACCGGCCTTGTGCCTTCGGACGCGGGTGCTCCGGTGCTCAAGCCACAACTGGCATGCCTCTTCGAACGTCCCGGCGATGGCCCGGCATGGAGGCACCTCGAAGGCGAGGTGATCAGCGGGCGGCCCAGCCGCGAGCTGGTGCTGCGCACGGCCGCTGTTGCCGGCAACTACGACTACATGCTCGATTGGGTATTCCAGCAAGATGGAACCATTCGGGTTGCGGTTGGCGCTACGGGGATTGTCGAGACCAAGGGCGTGAAGGAGCAGATGGCCGCGATGGGTGACGGCCCGGGCAAACTAGAGCACGGCACGTTAGTGGCTCCCAATTTGCTGGCGGTCAATCACGATCACTATTTTTCTTACCGGTTGGACCTTGATGTCGATGGGCCGGCCAACAGCTTCATGGTCGACCGGCTGGTGCAGGAGCCGCTTTCTGGGCATGCGCGGAAGACTATTTGGGCAGCGCAGTCGTCGATTGCTCATACGGAGAAGGATGCCATTCTCGATCTGGATATGCGTAATCCGTCGATGTGGCACTTTATCAATCCCGCGCAGCATGATGCTCGCGGTTATCCGACGGGATGGGAGATCATGCCTGGGGCCACGGCGGTCTCCAGTATTTCCAATGACGACCCGGCGCAGCGGGTGGGCGCGTTTTCAGGGCATCAGATGTGGGTTACCCCGTATAACCCCGATGAACGGTATGCTGCCGGCACCTATGTCACCAATAACGAGGGGCTTCGCGGATTGCCTGAGTGGACAAAGGCGAATCGTTCGATCGAGAACACGGATATTGTTGGCTGGTACACGCTGGGTTTCCACCACGTGGTTCGGGTGGAAGACTGGCCGGTGATGCCTACGCTTTGGCATGATTTTCTGATTCGTCCGGTTAATTTTTTCGATCAGAACCCTACGTTGACGTTGCCGCACGAGCCTTAGGAGTGGTGAGTGCGGTGTCGACCTCCGCAGCCGAAAGTGCTGCGAGCGACTGGAAAGACGTACCTCATGGGCTGAAGAGCGTGTGTGAGAACCAGGATTTACGAATTTAGTCCCGCAGGGACGGCTGAACTTAGCCCAGGACGCTAGTCCTGGGTACGTCCTGCAACATGATTGAGTCCCGTAGGGACGGCTGAAGGTTGTCCAGGATTGCGTCGCGGCCTATTTTCAGCCGTCCCTACGGGACTGGGTCGTCCTTGCAAATCCAACCCAGGACTAGCGTCCTGGGCTAGGTTCAGTCGTCCCTGCGGGACTGAGTTTGGAAATAGAGTTCTCACACACTCTCTGATGCCCTCGTAAACTGCAGCCGATGTGGCACGGCTGTACCCTTCGTTGAGAGCTGCTTCCGCTAAGGCCTCGGTCCCTTACGTTGCCTTCAGCTACTGTTCCATGACCCCATATTGAAAGCGTGGAGGTAGCCGGCATCCTGTTCGCTCTACCATGGCCAGGGTGAGCGCCTGCGGAACTAACAGGGAGGTGATGCCCTCCCACGGTTCGGCAACTGCCTCGATGCGGACGGGGAATAGTTTGTCGGTGGCGATGTGCTCTTCGCTCGAGATCAACACCACTTTGCCGCCGCGACGGTTACATTCCTGGGCCAGCTTGACGCCGAGTTCAGCGGTGTGGCCCAAGGCAAAGATGATGGCGACGTGGGTTGCATCCACATCGAGGTTGGGCCCGTGTTTGAAGCCGGCTCCGGTGTGCGCGGCAGCGCGTGTTCCGCTCATTTCCCGAATGCAGAGCGCGCTCATGAAAGCTCCGCCGTAGGCTGCGCCGCGGCCCACGACTTCAATATTCGCTGCGCCCCGGCAGAAGATTTCGAGATCGGCGCGCTTGGCGAAGATGGGGTCCAGATGGCTTGAGAAAACTTCGGCGGCATACTCGGCATCATGCTTCCAGGGGCGGCCGACAATTTCTGAGGCCACAATGATGGCTGCCGCTGTCGCGTTGGTGTAGGTCTTGGTGGCGTTGCCATACTCCGGCCCCGCCAGGATAGGGAGCTTGCTTTTGGCCAGATGCCAACAGGTGCTCGCAGGGTTGTTACAAATCAGACCAAGCGCCCGGTCTTCGCCTCTTTTGAAGAGCTCGACCAATTCCGCACTCTCGCCCGAGGTGGTCAGCAGGATAGAGAGGGCGGCGTCATCCCACACCGAGGCCGCATAATTTAGCCACTCTCCGGCGTCGACAGAGAAGGAGGGCCGCCCGTGTGACTGCAGCAAAACCGACCCGCTGATGGAGGAACAATAAGAGGCTCCCATTCCGATAAACAACACAGGGCCCTCTTTTGTAGCCAGGTCACGGAACTTTTTCAGCTCAGCTTGAATGGAAGGATCGGCAGCATACGCCTCCAGCAGCTGGCGAAGCCGTTCCGGCTGCTGCCGGCACTCAATCTCCAGGATCTGGGTTCCGGTTGCAGTGAGCAGTTCCTTTGCTGGCTCGACGCCGCCAACCCAGCGCGGCGCTTCCTTTTTGTTATCTTCCATGTCACCTTCCTCAGTTACCGTAGAGCACTACTTTGTTAGAAAAGATTCGTTAAAAAGAGGGGCAAATTCAGTGGAAAGTCGTCCAGATAAAGGTATCATTCGATAGGTGAAACGTAAGTGAATGAACCAGCCGCCGTCCAGCCGTATGTGAACCAGGCGTTCATACGGAGAGTCTCTTTCATTGCTGGATTGGGCGGTATTCTTTACGGCTTTGACATGGGTGTCATTGCTGCGGCCTTGATCTATGTGCGCGACTCCTTCCACCTTTCCACGGTGATGCAAGAAGTACTGGTCATTGCAGTGCTGATCGGAGTCATGATCGGCGCATTGGTCGGAGGTACGATCGCCGACCGCATCGGCAGACGCAAAACGCTCATTTGGGGGGCGGTCCTTTTCATTGCCGGGTCCATACTGGCCCCGCTATCGCCCAATGTCTACGTGCTGTTCATTGCCCGCGGACTGCTGGGGATCGCTGTCGGTTTTACTTCGGTCACGGCGCCTGTATATGTGTCCGAGCTCGCTCCTCCGCAATCGCGCGGTATGCTGATTGGGTTGTACCAGTTTGCTCTCACCCTGGGCATCGCGCTGGCGGACCTTGTCGGTTATTGGTTTGCCGCATCGCAGGGATGGCGATGGATGTTTGGTTTCGGACTCGTACCCGCGGTGCTTTTTCTGTTCATGGTCCTCACCGTGCCGGAGAGCCCCCGCTGGTTATTCGTGCAGAACAGGTTGGCTGAAGCGGAATCCGTGCTCAAGTCCTATACCGATGAGGCGGGAGCGAGACTGTTGCTGGAAGACATTCGGGTTAGCCTGATGACGAAAATGGAGCGCCGCTGGAGCGCGCTTTGGAGTCCGGCGGTGCGCGGCTCGCTGTTTATCGCGGTTGGTTTTATGGTGTTGATACCGGCGACAGGGATCAACGCGATTCTCTATTACGGGCCGCAGATATTTTCTCTTGCCGGGATCGGTTCGAATAAGAGCGCGATCTTTGCCACGCTTCTGGTTGCCATCACAAATGTGCTCGCAACCGTGATTGCCCTGGTGCTGGTGGATCGGGTAGGGCGGAAGCCTCTTCTTTATGTGGGCATCAGCGGGATGACGGCCGCGTTGTTGGTGCTTTCGTTTTGCTTCCATCAGCACGCCGAGCTGGGGCCTTCGTTGGGAAAAATTGCCACCGCCTGCCTGATGTTTTTCATCACCTGCTACGCTTTCAGTATCGGGCCGATCGCATGGATACTGGTCTCCGAAGTGTTTCCACTGCGAGTGCGCGGACGCGGCGTCGCTGCTGCCACGTTGAGTTTTGGCACGTCGAACTTTCTGGTTTCGCTTACGTTTCTGTCTCTCATCAAAGCTGCAGGCACTTCGCTCACCCTCATCATCTACGGGGCATTTTGCATCCTAACGTTGTTCTTCGTGGCCGTTGTGATTCCGGAGACCAAGGGGCGTGAGCTCGAAAGCATTAGCGCGAGGCAAACCGCAGTCGCGCCGTAACGCAAATAACTGGCAGGCGCGTCAGTGTATCCATCTGTATCCGAGGTCAGTGAGTCGATGTTGCAACAGAAACCCTCCCGTGCTGTTGGGAATTCGCAGGAGATCGAAGCGGGCTACGTCGTCGGCGCCGACATCGGAGGCACCAGCCTTCGTCTTGCTCTCGCCGATATGGACGGCAAGGTTGTGGCTAAGTGGAGGGTTTCGACGGCGGGTATCCGCGACCCGCATGTGGTCGTAGACCTGATTCATAAAGGTGTGGAAGAGCTGTTGCAGAAAAATGTTATTGAGCGCAGCTTGCTTCGCGCAGTGGCCGCGGGCGCGCCCGGCGTCACGGATGTGGATGATGGCATCGTGATTGCCACGTCGTATCTCATGGGATGGCGCGACGTTCCGCTGCGCGCGTTGCTGGAGGCCAGATTGGGGGTTCCGGCAGCGGTTGATAACGATGTGAATACTGCCGCCATTGCGGAGTATCAGATCGGCGCCGCACAGGGAGTACGCGACTTTGTGTTTATTGCAGTCGGCACCGGGATTGGCGCGGGGATCGTGTTGAACGGGCGACTCTTTCACGGAATGGATTGGTCCGCCGGCGAGATCGGTTATCTGCTTGTGCCCGGAACCTCGGTGAAGCCGGTGGAAAGGGGCGAGCCGGGGGCGCTGGAGAGGATTGTTGGCGGCGAAGGTATTCGGTCGCAGTGGCAGAGTGCCTGGCGTGACGAACTCACGCAGCTTCCCAGAGATTTGGTCGCTACAGAGATATTTGACCATGCTGCTGCGGGGGACGTGCTCGCGCAAACCATTCTTAATAAATCGGCGCAGACGTTGGCCTATGCGATCTATAACCTCGCGGTTGTTCTCAACTGCCCACTCTTTGTGTTAGGCGGCAGTGTGGGCATGCACCTGGTGTTTTGGCAAGCAACCCGGGAGATTCTTGAGCAGCGGGATAAGCGTGTTCAACCGAAGCTGTTACGCAGTACGCTGGGGGCCGATGCGCAGGTGAATGGCGCTGTTTGCCTGGCGATCGAGGCGGCGGGGTCGCGAGTGCTTTCCAGCTGATTGCGAAGGAAATGCCAACAAGCGTTGTATTTTCCCGAGAAGGAACCGCAGGTCTCCCCACTACGCTACGCTCCGGTCGAGATGACAATTCTGTTCAAGGGCTAATTGCTGTTTTTCCAGGAAAATTACCAAAGCGTCCTTGCAACAGAATTGTCATCTCGACCGGAGCGTAGCGTAGTGGAGAGACCTGCGGTTCCTTCTCGGTAGCCTAGTTGTTTTTCCAGTATTGATTGAAGCCTTTGTAGTCTGAGGGTAGGTTGGCCAAGATGACCCGCTTTAGCTCCAGTAGGTCCGCTGAGCCTAGCTGCTTGTAGAGCACTTTGCCGTCCGCCGATAGAAGGACGGTGTAGGGCACCGCTGAGTCCCATTTGGGGTCAAACGCGGTTTGTAGCGAGCTGGTATCTTGCGAGTCAAAGAGATAATTTTTGCTGGTTGCATGCTGCTTTTGTAGGAAGCGCAACACGCCGGCCTTCTCATCTGGCATGTTCGCGGAAACCGTCACCACGGAATAATCGCGCGCGCCATACATACGTAGCGTGTTCTGCAGATCGGCGAACTCCACGATGCAGGAGCCACACCAAGTCGCCCAGAAGTCCACCAGCATCATCTGGTGCCCAGGGTTTTTGCTCAGTTTCGTCAGCTCATTCTTCGAGATCATGTCGACGCTGATCGGTTGTTCGTCAATCTTTTCGAGCGCCGCCACCCGGGCTGCGGACTTCTCCCTCCACTTAGTGGAGCAGCCAAAGACGCCAGTGTGTTTGACAGCGACTTCTTTGTGCGCGAGCAGAGCATCGATAGCATTGCGTGCGTCCTGGGTTTTCACCAGCTCCATTCGGTAGCTGTTGTCCATGCGGCCTTCGTAACGAAGATGCCTCTGTTGATCGAAGATGAATGCGTGGGGCGTTGCCTGTGGACCGTAGGCCCGCGTTACCTGCTGGGTGTCGCCGTCATACAGGTAGGGATAGGTGAGGTGCTTGTACTGGACCCGGATCTTCATCTCGGGCAGGCTATCGCTGACATCGGATGAGTCCAGTTCGTCGATGCGGATGGCTTGAGGATCGTTTGGCTGAATGGCTACTACTGCCACACCCTTGTTTTTGTAATCGGTCGCCAACTGCTGGATGCGACGCTCATACATTTGCGCAATGGGGCAGTGGTTACAGGTGAACACCACTACCAGCACCGGGCTGGAGGCATAATCGCTCAGCTTGTGTACCTGCCCGTCGACACCGGGAAGGGCAAAGTCAGGCGCGGGTGAACCGAGAGCAAGGACGGGGTGAACTTCTTCGGCTGAAGCAACTCCCAGGGATAGAAACAGAACTGCCAGCAACTTCCACATGGTTGCGTACCTCTTTGCATCAAACACTAGATTAGCTTACTTGCAGGCCATATTGCTGGCCGGCGCAGGCTGTGGAGTGATGTCCGCGGACTCCAAACCCATGGCCCACTTGATCGCCTCGGTGTACATCTTCTGCACCCGCGGATCATCCCAATTCTCTTTCGGATGTCCAAGAGTTGAATAGTAAACGCGCCCCTTGCCGTACGACTTTGCCCAGGTGACGGCAAAATCATGATCCTTGCGATGCACCTTGGGATTCGCGAGATCGAGCTTGCAGGGATCAAGACGCATGAGCACCCGGACCTTGTCGCGGGAGAAGTCCTTCATCTGGTAGATCTCGTCGTGCAGGGTGAACTCGTGAGGCCATTGCTGCATGCCGGGAAAGTTCGGGTCTTCGACAATGATGGGCGCATCGAAGGTGAGCCAGGGATGCTCATCGAAGTCTCCGCCAAGCAGATCAACAAACTCAGGCCAATGGACCCAGGTGATGGCGGCAGCGTGAACACCGATCAATCCTTTTCCATCATCATGAATGAAGGAGAGGAAGTCGGCCTTCTGCTGTGCGTCCATCTCCGGGTCGCCGCCGGTAAACATAAAGATGGCGTCGAAATCGTTGAGATTCTTGGCGTTGTATTCGAGCTTCTTCTTGGTCAGAACCTCCGTATCGGTGCGAATGGTGGTATCCCATAGGCCGGTCTTCTCACCGAGCTGCTCGATGACAGCCATGGCATGAGAAACCGATTCGTGCCGGTATCCCTTTTCTTCCCCCAGAACCAGCAGATGCTTCTTCTGGGGTGCGGGTGTTTGCGCGATGGCCAGGTTGCAGACCAGGACAGCGGCGACAAGCCAGGCCGGTCTCATCTTCATGACAAATACTCTTTCATAAAAGCTCCTGGGAAGGTCAGAAGATGAACTTGCCGCTGATCTGGCCTACGCGGCCCGGCGCGGTGTTGGTGGCCTGACCGAACTGCCCGCTGTTCGCATTGCCCACCGTTTGGCTAGTGAGGAAGTTGGCATGGTTGAAGACGTTGAACATCTCGATGCGGAAGTTGAGCTGCATCCGCTCGGTGATTTTCGTGTCTTTCTCCACACCCGCATCGGTGTTGATCGTTCCCGGCCCGTGGAAGAGGTTCTGCCTAGCGCTGCCGGTCACGCCACAAACTTCGTAGCCGCAGCTGAGACCACTGGCGAAGGCTGATGTATTGAAGAAAGTATGTGCCGGGGCATGAGGATTGAGCTTCTGGATGGGAGCTATTTGAGTGGGATAGTCGAGCCCAATGCTGGTCAAAGCAAAGTCACCGCCACTTGCCAAGTTTACCGGGGTGCCAGTGTTGAAGCGGCTGATGCCCGTAATTTGCCATCCCTGGCTATAACGGTGTGCTCCCAGGAAGCGATAAAACGGAACATTCCAGTTGTAGCTGGCCACGAAGTTATGCCGCAGGTCGAACCCCGAGAGGCCATAGTTACTACCCGGAGTGCGAGGGTCATAGAGGGCAGAGTACGTATCCATCGATTTGGCGTAGGTATAGGAGAGCAGGAAGGTGAGATCGCGAGCGCGACGTTCCGCCGACACCTGCAGCGAGTTGTAGTTAGAATTTCCCGAGTTCTGGAGGAACTGTGACTCTGCGAAGGCGGTGGTCGGACCTCCATTGGAGTTGGTGTAGTTCGGGCTGATGGTCTGGTTGTCAATCAGCCCAACGAGGGAGCTGTAGACGTTTTGGCCGTTTAGCTGGTAGACGCCAGCTTCGCCGCCCGGCCCGCACCCTGCAAGTGACTGGCACAGCGAGGCACTCCCCCAGAGGATGGGTTCGCCATGCTCAACGTGGTGCCCCAGGGTTCCCACGTACGCCACGGTCAGAACAGTCGACTTGTCGAGTTGCCGCTGGAGAGAGAAGTTAAAGTGCTGCGCCCCCATCGTCTTGTTGTGGTTATAGTAGCCCGGCACATATAGAGGAAGGAGGTTGCCGAACTTGAAGTTCGGAAACGGTCCAGGGCCCTCTGGATAGGCGAAGGGGAAGTGCTGTCCCTGGCTGACTCCGGTTGAGCGAGTGATGTAGGGGTTCGCGAACTCCGTCTGTTGCGGGGATGCCCAATAGAGACCCCAGGGAGCATCGCCAAGAATACCGAAGTTACCGTTATCCGCGGGCCCCAGGTAGTAGATACCGTAAGCCGCACGAATGCTGGTCTTGCCGGCCGCGCCCCACAGGCCGCCCGAGGGGGCCCAGGCGATACCAAAACGTGGTCCAAAATTCCTCCATCGAATTGGGTAGATGGTGCTTGGAACTCCCGGATCTCCCGGAACCAGGTTGCCCAGGGGCGAGTTGGGGAACTTGACGGACTGCGCTCCCGGAACTGGTGTGGTTAGACGGCCATAGGTATCGCTCCACGGTCGGGCGATGTCCCAACGGAGGCCGTAGTTAATGGTCAGGCTGGGAGCCGCCTTCCAGGAGTCCTGGGCATAGAGCCCACCATAGCGGGTACGGTTGTCGAGAAACTGGATGGAGCATTGGACGAAACTTCCGGGAGCGCCGATGAAGTAATCAGAAACGTCCGCATTCGTCTCCTGGCCGCTAAACTCGAAATACCCGTTGGGTCCGCAGGTGTTTCGAGCATTCAGTTGGTAGTACCGGAATTCCCCACCAATGCTGATCGAGTGATTGCCGATCGTCTTGCTCACCGAGTCGCTTCCGGTGTAGGTCGTGTCGGGCTGATACAGATTCAACCAGTTGTTGCCGATGGTAAAGGTGTTGAAGAACAGGCCCGGCACCGACGATGGATATCCAGTTGGTCCGGTATTGATGATGCCGCCAGTAGCGGGATTGGTATTGAAACCATACTTGGAGTAGGAGGTAATCGCTGAGCTCGCAGACGGGTTCGCGGTGTGAACGGCGGTACGGAAAAACGTGATACGCGCTACATTGACCGTGGTAGCGCCGATGGTTTTCGTGTTGCTGGCCATGAACAGTTGGTTGCGCGACGGCACATTGACTGGAAAGCCGGGCAGATTTATCTGGCCAAAGTATTGCTGGTTATAGATTTGATTGAGCGCGGTTGCATCGTCGTAGTGATAGTAGAAAGACCAGTCTCCAGTCTTGTGATTGACGAAGTCGATCCGCTCGGCCATGTTGGTATCGACCAGGGATCCAGCGTGGCTCGAGTCATCAAAGTTGAAGCCGCCGGCCTGATTCGACATCGGAATAAGTGGCAATGTCAATTGACTGACGGGGTCCGTATAGGCGGATATATTGCGGCCGGGCACTGAGTTGCCGTTACTGTCGGTGGTCATCACCGGCGTACCAAGTTGGTTGTACATGGTCGGGGTACAGTTTGGCGGTTGGCACACTCCTCCTGCTCCGTTGATCACACCGCCACCGCGGCTCATGAGAGTGGCGGCCCACGCGTCACCCTGAACCGGGGTATTCAGGATGGCATCCGAGAAAATACCGTTCCGTTCGTCATTGCTGAGAACCTGCACAACTCCCGTGCTGACGCCCGCTACCTGGCGTGTTTGCTGAAAGTCGGTGAAGGTGAAGAGCCGGTCCTTCCAGATCGGACCGCCCAGTACCCCGCCGTATTGGTGACGCTTCAACTCCGCCTTGGTGCTGTCGAAGTAGTTAATCGCATCCAGTTTTTGGTTGCGGTAGAACTCGAACAGCGTTCCATGGAAGCTGTTGGTTCCCGACTTGGTTACGGTGTTCATGACGGACCCGGTGAACTTTCCGTACTCCGCGCTGAAGCTGTTGGTGATCAGGCGAAACTCCTGCACCGAGTCAGCGTCTGGAATCAGACCGGCGCCCATATTCTTGGTTTCATTCACGTCCGCGCCGTTCACTAAGAAGGCGTTGGCAAACTCAGGCATACCGTCGGTGGAGACATTGCCCGACGAGCTGTAGAGGCCGGAGGCGGGCGCACGATCGTTGTAACCAGTGTTGGTATTCGCAGGCGCAACCCCCGGCTGGAGAGAGAGCAGGTCAAGATACGAACGGCCGTTGAGCGGCATGGCCAGAATCTGCGAAGAGTTGATGGTAGTGCCCATCGAAGTACTCGCGGTATCTACCTGCACCGTGCTGGCATCGACGGAAACGCTCTGGTTTACGTTCCCGACCTTAAGAGCGAAATCGAACTTCAGAGCGTCGTTGACGCTGAGATTGATGTTGTCAACGACTCCGTTCTCGAAACCGGCCATGGAGGCGGTCAGGCGATAGCTGCCGGGAGGCAAAGCAAGAATGCTGTACTGGCCCGACCCGTCAGTAGTGGCCGTACGGTTATAGCCGGTGGAAGTCTGGGTGACAGTCAAGGTCGCGTTCGGAAGTACGGCGCCGGAGCTGTCACGGACGTAACCGAGAATCGATCCAGTCACGTCTGCCCGCAACGGCAAGGTGCAGAGCAGCAGCAGTAAACAGAGATGAGAGGAACGGCCAACCGGCACAGCGAAGGAAGGGATGACGAACTGCTTCTTCAGCTCTCGGAGAATTTGCATTTCTAACCTCGCAGAATCGCAGGAGTCTGGGGGCCGGCAGGCGCGCTTTGCACGAGCCTGAAAATTACTTTGTAAAGTTCCATAAGGATGTATGAAGACCATGTTTATTGCAACTACTTTTTACAGGCTTTTAAAAGGCCGTCGGAATTCCGCTAAGGGATAGCCTCTGGCCCGGCGAAAAAGCTTGCCAAAGTTTCGATCGCGCCAGGATAATAATCAACTATTACTAAGTGGCGCTGGTTTCCGTTCCGGCAAAGTCGCTGCTGTCCATTCCTCCGCCTGCTGGCCGGAGCCGGTCTGCTGCTGTGTTTGTCGGGCCGGCCAACGCCGGCCCAAAATACAGACTGGCAACGCGCTGTTTCCTGGATGGGGAAGAATCCCCTGGAGCAGGAAAATGCCAAACGGGGAGCCGCGATATTCCAGCAGTCTTGCGCCTACTGCCATGGCAAGAATGCCGATGGGGGCTCAGAGGCGCCTAACCTGATTCGGTCCCTGCTGGTTCGTCACGACAAAGGCGGTGATCTGATCGGGCCGGTCATCCAGGAGGGTAGACCAGATCGTGGCATGCCGGCCATAAGGCTACTGGCTGATCAGGCCGCCGACGTGGTGGCCTATCTGCACGCGCTGCTTTCACTTTCCGATAGCGCCGGCGATTCGGGCCCTTCGAGCAGCTACTCACTTAAGTTGCTGCTCACTGGGAATGCGCAACAAGGCAAGGCATTCTTTAACGGCAAGGGCGGTTGTGCCGGATGTCACTCACCCCAGGGCGACCTGGCGCACATTGCGGCCAGGTATCCGCCCATCAACCTGCAGGCCAGGTTTCTCTATCCGGTAGGAGCGTCGTCAGTCGCCACGATTACCCTGCCTTCCGGCGCCGTGGTTGTGGGAGACCTGGTTCATCGCGACACCTTTGATGTATCCATCATTGGACCCGATGGTTGGTATCGGTCTTGGCCGGTCGACAAAGTCAAGGTGGCCATCAAGGACCCGCTTGAAAAGCATCATGAACTCGTCACGCAATACTCCAATGCTGATTTGCACAATGTGTTCGCCTACCTGGAGAGTTTGCAGTGAGACGGCTTCTATGGATGATGCTGACGGCAGCCAGTCTGCATGCCCAGGGGCTGGACCCACAGAAACTGCTTACGTCTCCGGTCGACACCTGGCCGACTTACAACGGCGACTACAGCGGGCAAAGATATAGTTCACTCGACCTGATCAATCAGTCGAATGTGCACGAACTGACGCTCGCGTGGGCGTTTCAGACACACTCCGTCAGTGTTAAGTCGACGCCTCTGGAAGTGAATGGAATCCTGTACTTCTCAGTGCCTGATCATGTCTGGGCCATCGACGCGACTACCGGCCGTCAGGTGTGGCACTTTAGCCGTCCTTCTCAGGGAGATCATCTGGGATCGAGGGGCGTGGGCATGTACAAAGACAGGCTTTTCTTCGGGACCCCGGACGCGCACGTCATTTGTCTCGATGCCCGGAATGGAAAGCAGCTTTGGGACACGGTAGTCGCCGATGTGACGGTTGGCTACTATGTGAGCGGCGCTCCGCTGGTGGTAGGGGACCAGGTGATTGTGGGTACTTCGGGCGACTCTGCAGACGTCCCGCACTTTCTGCTTGCGCTCGATCCTTCCTCTGGCAAGGTCAATTGGCGCTGGGACGCGGTGCCCAAGCCTGGGGAGCCCGGGTCGGAGACCTGGCCGGATACGGACAGCATGAGCCACGGCGGGGGAAGCATCTGGGGTGCTCCTACGTATGATCCCGCACTCAAGTTGATCTATGTGGGGACGGGGAATCCGCATCCCATCCTGGCCGGCGGCATTCGCAGGGGAGACAATCTGTTTACCTGCTCGATTGTCGCCATTCACGCGGATACCGGCAAGCTGGCATGGTATTTTCAGCCCTCCCCGCACGATACGCATGACTGGGATGCGATCGAGACGCCTGTCCTGGTGGATGGAGATTTCCATGGCGCGAAGCGGGAGATGCTGTTGCAGGCCAGTCGCAATGGATACTTCTTCGTTCTGGACCGGGAGACGGGCAAGAACCTGCTGACGGCGCCGTTTGTCGAGACGGACTGGGCTTCGCATATCGACGGCCTGGGCAGACCGGTTCCGGCAGCAGAGAAAGAACCTCAGCCGGATGGGGTGCTGGTGCGGGCAAATATGGATGGGGCCACAAACTGGATGGCTCCCAGTTTTGATCCCGTGACCAGGCTCTTTTACGTCAATACCCAGAGCGCCTCCAGTCTCTGGTACCTGGTGTTGAATGACGACCACAAGCCAGACGGGCACCAGGGCGGAACATTGAGCGACTTTTGGTCGTCTTCACAGCTCAAGGCGCTCGATTACGAGACTGGGAAGACGGTATGGCAGAGAGGTCTCGGAAAGGGTCATAGCTTTACCGGAGTTCTTACCACAGCAGGCCGATTGCTTTTTTCCGGGGATACCTCCGGTAATGTGTTTGCCCTCGATCCGGCGAATGGGAATACGCTCTGGCATGTGTACGCAGGCGGTACCCTGAATAGCTCGCCCATGACTTACCAGATTGATGGCCGGCAATACCTGATCACGCCTATCGACAGTGTGGTTTATGCCTGGACGGTGCCTGGCGCGCCGCAGGGCCACTAACCCAAGAGCGCGCCTTGTCCGGCCACGCGGGAGTAAACTGGAGTTCACTATGGCGACCACGACCCGTGTTCCCGTTGAGGTTTACCTGCGCTCCTCGTATGAGCCCGATGCGGAGTATGTGGATGGGGCGATCGAGGAACGAGCTGTGGGAGAGTACGACCATGCCGCTTGGCAGGAAGCCATTTGCTTCTGGTTCCGTCAACACGCACAGGATTGGAATGTCCGCGTCAAACCGGAGCTCCGCATTCAAATTTCGCCGACACGTTTTCGAGTTCCCGATGTAACGGTGCTCGATCGCGCGCAACCCATCGAGCAGATCGTTACTCACCCCCCGGTGGCGGTTTTCGAAGTCCTCTCACCCGAGGACACTATGCAGCGGCTCAAGCGTAAGCTCGAAGACTACAGAATCATGGGTATTCCGGAAGTATGGGTGATCGACCCTCAGGACGGCGCCTACTATCGATACGAGGATCGCCAGCTCCTGCGTAGAGATTCCTTCTCCTATGCCGAAAAGGCCATCGTCTTTGAAATGGATCGAATCAAGGATCAGCTCGACTAGCCCGTTGAGCGAGCAGAAACAGCAATCAATGCGCCTCCGGCCAGCGTGAGATGTTCCGTCCTGGACCTTTGCCACAGGGCAAGCGAAAGCCAAGCCACTAAACCTACGCTGAGCGAAACCAGCGCGATGCGCCAGAACCCGATTGAAGTCGAGTTTGGCCATAACTCAGAATGCGACCGCCATGGTTAATAGATCGTGAAGATGAGCTGGGCTGTAACAAAGCCGAAATGAGTGAGTCGTTAAAATTCGTCCTGCATCCTTGTTTTTGTAGGTGGCTGCTTCTAGCGTTCGTTTCGTCGCACCTCGACGCGTTCCCCGGAAAGTTGGACATTTCATGAGCCGTTCTGTTCAGGAAGAGCCCCTGCAAAATGCAATGGCGACCGTCGATGATGACCGTACGGGTATTAAGGTCGAAACGCTGAAGCAAGCGATCCTCGAAAACCTGCGGTACGTGATGGGGAAAGATCCGGAGTTCGCCACCGGCATGGACTATTTCATGGCCGTCGCCTACACGGTGCGGGATCGTATCCTCGCTCGCTGGCTGGAGACCAGGAGAAGCTACTCGGAGCACAATGTCCGCCTGGTGTGTTACCTTTCCGCCGAATTTCTTATGGGCCCACATCTGGCGAACAATCTACTGAACCTCGGAATAGAGGAGCCCATCCGGCAAGCTACAAAGGAACTGGGCCTCGATTTGGATCGGATTATCGCGGAAGAGAGCGAGCCTGGACTTGGAAACGGCGGGCTCGGGCGTCTCGCGGCTTGTTACCTGGACTCATTGGCTACCCTGGGAGTTCCTGCCATCGGTCACGGTATTCGTTACGAATTCGGTATGTTCCACCAGGAGATTCATGATGGGTGGCAAGTGGAGTTCACCGACTATTGGCTTCGTTATGGCAATCCCTGGGAAATCAGGCGGCCCCATGCTGCGGTAGATGTTCTCTTCGGCGGCCACACGGAATACTCGCATGACGCGCACGGGAATTTGAAAATATCCTGGATCCCTGCTGCGGTGGTCAAGGGTATTCCGTACGACACGCCGATTCTCGGATACGGCTCAGGCAGAGCCAACGACCTTCGACTGTGGAAATCAGAATCCGGTGAGTCTTTCTATTTCGACAAGTTCAACAGCGGTGACTATCAAGGCGCCGTGGCGTCGAAGAACTTCGCCGAAAACATCACCAAGGTGCTTTATCCGAACGACGACGAGATACGGGGCAAGGAACTACGTTTGCAGCAGCAATACTTCTTCGTGTCGTGCGCCTTACAGGATATGATCCGCATCCACTTGCGCGGCGGCCACGCGCTGGACAAATTCCATGAAAAGTGGACGATCCAGCTGAATGACACGCATCCCTCGATCGGCGTCGCCGAACTCATGCGCGTGCTGATGGACCAACATGAGCTGCGATGGGACCAGGCTTGGGAGATAACGTCGCAGACGTTCAACTACACCAATCACACCCTGCTGCCGGAAGCGCTTGAACGTTGGCCCTTACCCTTATTTGCCGGCTTGTTGCCCCGTCACCTCGAGATCATCTACGAGATCAACAGCCGCTTCCTCCAGGTGGTGCGCGACCGGTTCCCAGGCGATGAGGGTAAAGTGATTCGCCTGTCCATCATTGATGAGACTGGGAGCAAGTTCGTCCGCATGGCACACCTGGCGTGCGTGGGGAGTAGGCACATCAATGGCGTCGCCGAGTTGCACACGGAATTGTTGAAGACCGAATTGCTGCGCGACTTCCACGATCTCTGGCCTGAGAAATTCACCAACGTGACCAACGGTGTTACACCACGCCGCTGGCTCGCCGTGAGCAATCCCGAACAATCGAAGTTGATGACCAGCAAGATTGGCGATAACTGGATCTCGAACCTGGAGCAGCTCAAGAAACTGGAGGCTTATGCGGAGGATTCCGCTTTCCGCGCGCAGTGGCGGAAAGTGCAATACGACGTTAAAGCAAGACTTGCACAGTACATCCTCGAGGACACGGGCTACACGGTAGACCCCAGCTCCATGTTCGACACGCAGGTGAAACGCATACACGAATACAAGCGTCAACACCTGAACGCGCTTTATATCCTCACGCTTTATCTTCGGCTGAAGAAAAATCCCTCGCTGGAGATGACACCACGTACCTTCCTCTTTGGCGGGAAGGCCGCGGCCGGTTACGCGATGGCCAAGTTGATTATCAAGCTGATTAATTCGGTCGGCGAGGTGATCGATCATGACCCGGAGGTGAAGCACCGCATCAAGGTACTATTTCTACCCGACTACAACGTTACGTTCGGGCAAAAGGTCTATCCCGCAGCGGACCTCAGCGAACAGATATCGACTGCAGGCAAAGAGGCCTCGGGAACGGGAAACATGAAATTCGCCATGAACGGGGCGCTCACGATCGGAACCCTTGACGGCGCAAATATCGAGATCAGAGATGCCGTCGGGCACGAGAATTTCTTCCTATTCGGCCTTACGGCGCCAGAGGTTGCCGCGACCAGGGATGCGGGCTACCATCCGCGGAGCATCTACGAGTCCAATCCGATGCTGCGTGAAGTGGTCGATAGCCTGGCTAGCGGTGAGTTTTCGCGTGGCGATCGCAACCTGTTCCGTCCTTTGATCGACGGTCTGCTCAATAGCGATCCCTACCTTCTATTTGCGGACTATCAGTCCTACGTGGATTGTCAGGATCAGGTTTCAGCCACATTTCTTGACCAGGAAAAGTGGGCGAAAATGTCTATCTATAACGCGGCGCGTATGGGGAGATTCTCGTCCGACCGGGCAGTTCAGGAGTATTGCCGGAACATCTGGGATGTGACGGGAATACGGTAGAGCCGATCTCTCAATAACGGGGCGACGGCTGTTCCTTTCCCCGGATGAATGTCTCAGGGCTGCCGTCCGCCGGGTTAACAAAGATGATGTCCTTCGGGTCCCGCCTCGGCGTGTCAATGGCCAGGAAGACCACCGGCCCCTCAAGGATGCTGGGGAGCGCATGAATGATACGGCGCTTGAAGAAGAGTAAGTCGCCCGGCGCAAATTCGGCCCCGTTCGATGGGTCTCCCATCCAGAACGTACCTCTCCCTGACAGAACATACAGATATTCGTCGGATCCTTCGTGATAGTGTGCCGGCGTTTCCCGATAAACCCGGAACACACGCGAGCTTGCAGCTACTTCGTCAGTGAGGTAGGTATCCAGCAACATGGTCTCCGCTGTGTCGGGAAAGGAGCGGGCGACCTCATTCAGATTGAAACGCTTGAAGCTGGGAATGTCTGCCACAGGGATTCTCCTCTACTCAAGGATACTGCGGCCGTACCGATAGCAAAGATGTGGGCTTAGGGGATTTCTCCACCTCGAAATGCCGGCGCAGGGCAGCCTTTGCCTCTTCAAGGACGACGGTGCGAACAAGGACGTAGTCGGTATCGAAGGTGGAGATCGACAAGATGCTGATGCCGGCTTCGGCAAGCGGATTCAGGATGGCGGCGAGAACGCCGACGGCCGAAAACTCCAGCTTTCCTTCGACGGTGAAGGCCCTCCATCCAGCCTCGCACGGTACTCCGTGGGGTACGTCGACAGACGGGCAAACTATGGAAAGCTCATTTGGAGTGCGGGTCACCGAAACCAGGGGCCGGGGTGAGAGATTCAGCCATGACGGTGTCTGCGCATCGGGCGGCAGCCGCAAAATGGTCAATTCACCGTCGAGCAGTCGAAGAGGCTGGTCCATGGGTTCGCAACAGTGTGCTCGGCTACCTTGGGGCGGTTGCGGGAGCCGCGGGTGCCGGGCTGGCGGGTGGATAGGGGGAGTTGCCAACCGCGTGGGCGTTTCCAGGTCCCCCCACTTGTTGCACGACGGGGAGCCTCTGCTCGGCCGACGGTAATGGCGGAAAAGGAGCGTGCGGCTCAGTCTGATACCAGTAAGCGACCGAGTAGAAATTGTCTGAGCGATGGTTGGCGTTTCCGTGCTCGATAGTGGCCTTGAAAGACCTTCTGAAAGGTATAGGAGCGTCAAGATGAAAACGGTAGACGCTCGACCGGCTGCCGGCCAGTTCCGGGCCTACGACCGGCGCGCCATAAAGCTGATAGGAGAAGGGCTTGCCTCCAAAATCCCAGGCGCCCAGGAAGTAATCCTCTGAGCCGGTGCCATTGATGGCCGGGGTGTTATCGTCATCGACGAAAAACATGTCATCCCCTTCGCCCCACCAGCCATCCTGGTTCTGCATCACGGACATGGTGACACCTACAAACTGCCCGCTTCCCCTCGCCTCCATCCACAGGTAATTATCCTGGCCATTCAGGTTTCGCTTGTCGTCGACCAGGGGATCGCCATTGGTGGTCCACTGATTGGTCCACCCATGGTTGGGTTGGGCCTGGCGATATTGAGCATGGAAATACAGCGTGCCAGGGGGCAGAGGATGGGAGTCTGTCTGGTAATCGATGTTGTAGTAAAGGCTGCCGATGGGCTGCTTGCCCTCGTTGCTGATCGTGACCCGGGCATGCCGCTGGAAGGGCATGGGGAAAAAGCTGTTCAGGCTGTTTTCGCTGCCGACCGATAGCAGCTCGGACTGCCAGGAGTAGTAGTCTCCCAGGCCTAAACCGAAGAAGTCCCCGATGGGTGCTTCCACGCTAGGCGTGGCCTCACCGTCCCAATAGATGCGCAGCACGATGCGTTTGAGATGGTAGGGCTCGTCGCTCGAGATTGTGAACCATAGATGCGAAATTTTGCCCGGGCCGTCGGTGTCCAACAGGGTAAGTGACGCACCAGGCTCGACCCTGCGAGCGTCGGCATTGGCTCCGGTTGGGTCGGAACTCGAAGCGCGATGGGAAGTGTAGGTCTGCAGGCGAGTAAGATCCGGTTGCCATCCGGCATTTTGATCTTGGGCCAGGAGCGAAAGGCTCGTTGCCAGAAATACCAACCCGAAAAATCGCCTCACAATAAATTCCTCATGCTGAAAGAGAGATTATAGCGGTCCACCTCTGCTCAGCTCCCTAAAGCGATGATGTGCTGCAAGATAACTTCCCGCGTGCGCGCATCTGCGCTGTTGGCGCGAAAGGCACGGGCATTCTTCTCAAAGCGGAGATTTTTTACCTCTTCGATTTTTCGCAGGATGGTCAGCTTTCCGTCGCGCTCGAGCGCAGCATCGACTGCGCCCGGTTTGCCGGCAAACAGGCTGTAGGCGGGGGTTCCCAGTATGGCGGCTTCGCGGGCCATGGTGCCCCCTCCGCTTAATACAGCGTCGGAATTTGCCATTAAGCTGAGCGCATCGACGGCTTTGTCGGAGACCTGGAAGGGGGCCGACCGCATGCCGTAGGCACTTCTCAGCTCTTCTCCCTGTTTATGGGTCCGGGGGAGCACGATCACTTGTGAGTCCCGGTCCCCGCGCAGCCGCTCGACCAGGGCCCGGAAGAGAACTTCTGAAAAGGGATCCTGGTAATGAGCCCAGGTAGCAGGAGGGCGGACGGTAATGATCAGCCGGCCGGGATCGAGTTTCAGGTCATCCATCACGCCGGGCGAGTTGTGCCAGCCACTCAGATAAACGTTCTCCTTGAAGCCCGGATAGCGGATCACCTTGTTCATGTTTACGTGCTGGCTCTGGAGCGTCAGGGCGGGAATCGTCTCCGGCAGGAGGAGTTTCGTTGCCATTTTGGAAAATAGTTCCGAATAGACGAATTCGTAGTCGTAAATGGTCATGACTGGGATGCCGAGGAGCCATGAGGCGAGCACCTGGGCTCGGGAACCGTGATTTACCGCGATGGCGGGACGGATCTTCTGACCGTACCTGGCCAGCCGCAACGCCCGGATGACGGTAGCCATTCCGCGGGTGAGGAAGAAGTGGGGAGTGCGGTGTTGGCCGATGACCACGAAGTCCAGGCCGTGGGAGCGGGCAATCTCTTCTACCTGGCCAAAGCGCCTGGCGGTCAGCTCCACGGCGTAGCCTGCCTCTTCCAGCCTGCTGATAATGGGAGCGAAGAAGTGAACGTGGGGCGAGTTGTCCAGGTCGATCCAGATGCGCATATTACTTACCGCGAGCATCATAATCCAACCGGGGTGACAAAGCTGCTGCTTGCGACGAGGAGGCGGGCGAGGGCCCGGAACATCCAGGCCTGGCCCCAGCGCATATAAGGCGTGCGATTGGTCCACAGGCGATGGCGCTGATAGTAAAAGGAGCCGTCAGCCGCTGCCATGTTGGTCGCCGTCCAGTGGAAGGCATTCCAGGCCCTCTCCAGGGCCGCCGGATCGATGGATGAGAAGGCATGGAAGTGCAGAATTGCCTGAGAACATGCATGAACGTCGATGGGGAAAACGCGGTTGTGAAAGTATTTCGGCGTTCCTTCTGGGGTAAAGAACGCGGCCTGGTAGTAACGATGCCCCGTCAGCATGGCGTGTTCAAAGCTCGAGTCCCCGGTGATGCGCTGGTAATCGAGCAGGGCGCAGACATTGTAGGAGGTGTGGAAGCTGTCGATCCAGCGTTGCCGCCGAAGTTGCCCGTAGTACCATCCACCGGTTTCGAGCTGGCCCTTCTCCAGAAAAACCATGGCCTTGCGCGCCAGGGAAAGGTAGGTGTGGTTGCCAAGCAGCCTGCCTACGCGCGCCAGGAGAACACCAACCAGGGCGCTGCTGTTGTAAATCCACGTTTTGCCGTTGGGCGTGTAGCTAAAACAAACTTCGTCTTCTGATTCGAAGGAGCGCTGCAGACGGGAAGCCATGAAGTGGGCGACCGATTCTCCAATCTCCCGTGCCTCCGGGTCGCCAAAAACCTCGCTCATTTCGAGCATTGCGGTGGCGCAAAAGTAGGACGCGATGCAGTTCGGGGAGAAGGCAGGCAGGCGCGGGCCGCGCAGGGAGAGGTAATCCCAATCGTATCCCCAGCAGAACTCGGATTCATGCGGCGAACGTAGCCGGATCAGCTCGTTTTTGAGCCAGATTGCTTGCGCCGAGACATCGCAACCGGACCGGGCCAGGTCGCAATAGGCCGAGAGACAAAGGCCTAACGCCTTGGGATTGCGACTCGGGGGAACTTTGAGAAGCTGGCGAATCCGCTGACCTGCGACCCGCTTGCCGGTCTGGATCAGGAGAATTCCCGGTAGAGCCTGTCGCGCCCAGCTGCCCAGATAGGGGGAACTGAGGAGGTCAAACGGCTCGTAGCCCTCAAATTGCCTGCTCTCGATCCAGGTCCGCAGTGTTTGCGTCGCTTCCACCAGACCCGGCGGCGGCCTTTGCGTCACTGCGGCACACGCTCCTCGGTACAGGCCATATCGCGTTGGGCAGCCTCTTTGAGTATGCTGACGATCCGAGGGGACGTCCGCCCATCCCATAGAGGGGGGTGGATGGGTGCGGATCGGTCCTGGCTAGGGTTGGCGCTGTGGTTGGCGTTCTCGAGGGTTTCCAGGGCGCTGAGCAGCAGCTGTTGCGGGTCGCATCCGACCACACGGTTTGTGCCCATGGATACGGTCACAGGCCGCTCGGTGTTTTCCCGGTAGGTAAGGCACGGCACCCCGAGGAACGTCGTTTCTTCCTGCACTCCGCCGGAATCCGTGATGACCATGACGGCATGTTGGATGAGATCGAGAAAATCCAGGTAGGAGGCTGGGGGCATCATCCAAAGACCCCGACGGGGGAGCAGGCCGCCTTTCCAGGCCCTCACGGCGCTGAGCCCGGCCGCCTCGATGTTGCGTGCGGTTCTTGGGTGGGCTGGAAAAACTACCGGGAGGAGCTGCGCTATCTCGGCGATGGACTCGAGCGTGCGCTTCAACTTATCTCCGTTATCCACGTTGGAAGGGCGATGGAGGGTGAGCACGACGTAGGGTTTGGCCCTCAGCCCTAGCTCGCAACGCAACGAGGAGGGCCGGGCAATCTTGAGAGCCCTCACCAGAGAATCGATCATGAGATTGCCGACGAAAAAGATCTTGTCTGGTGCGACTCCTTCGTTGGCGAGATTCTGGTTGGCGCTTTCCTCGGTGGTGAAAAGAAGATCTGACAGAGCGTCGGTCAGGATGCGGTTGATCTCCTCTGGCATAGACCGGTCGAAACTGCGCAGTCCGGCTTCGACGTGGGCTATGGGAATCCTTTCTTTTGCGGCTACCAGGGCACAGGCGATGGTGGAGTTCACATCTCCCGCGACCAACACCATGTCTGGACGGTCTTTCTGGACGAGGTCGCCAAACTTCCGCATGATTTCCGCGGTTTGTGCGTAATGCGGGGCTGAGCCGACATCGAGGTTGTAGTCAGGAGGCGGGACGCCCAGTTGATCGAAAAATACCTGAGACATGGAGTAGTCGTAGTGTTGGCCGGTATGGACCAGGACTGGCTCAATTTCATTGTGGCGACGCAGTTCCGCCAACAGCGGGGCCACCTTCATCATGTTCGGCCGAGTGCCGACGATGCTCATGATTTTCAAGCGGTTGTTGGCCATCAGTTGCATCATGGTCTGACAAGGATCAGGGCTTGGCGTCCCAGAAACAGCTTCACGTCTTGCGTGGGACTAAGTGTACCCAAAGATGCCAACCTAGAACCCTCGCAAACGGTTTGAGCCACGACACGGGTAGAGGTGGAGCGTGCATGTAATCCTGATAGCTCTTCTCCAGTTGGAAGGCGGGAAAGTCCTTTTTTACTGTTACCAGATCATAAACCGTACTGTACGGATTGAATGGCCCGTTTGTGTTGGCGTGAATGAAGTTGGACATCCTGAGATACTTCCGCAAGCCCATTCTCTTTGCGTTTGCGATATGGTCGCCCACAATCCCACTGCTCTGCACTCGACCCAGGTAACAGATTGCGACAGCGAGGCGGCGCACGACTGAAATTGCCACCAGGTAATTGAGCGAGCGGCGGGCATAGAGCATTGCAATAAGGCGTCCCCCTGGCTTCAGAACGCGGGCAATTTCCTTTTGTGCCTGCAAGATATCAGGGACGTGGTCCAGCACTCCATGGGAGAAGACGATATCAAAACTGTTGTCGGGAAATGGTATCGACAGCGCACTTCCAAGTTCAAGCCTCTGGTGAGGAAGCCTTCGCAACCGCAGCCTGGCTGAAACCCGGCTTATGGCTTCGGACGACACGTCCAAACCTGACCATATGGCTCCTCGCCGAATGATCTGCTCGGAATCAGCACCCTGTCCCAGACCGACTTCAAGAACGTGTTTATCTTTGAAATCGATCGCGTCCAAGCGTTTCAAAATGTGCGCTTCCAGTCGGTATCGAAGCGCATCATAGCGGCGAAAAAATGCTTCGTGATCCGCGCCAAGGCTCTCCACCAGATTTTCACCACATGGGTAGGCGTCCCAGAACTCGCGGATTACCTGCTCGGTCATTTCTTCCATAACTGATCCTGGTGTTAGGGTATAAGCTCGGTACCTACAGATGTGCGGAATTTCCGGTGTACTGGCATTCAAAACCAGCAATTTTCAGGTGACAGAGGACTATCTTCTCCGCATGCGGGAGACGATGGTGCATCGTGGGCCGGATGGTGCCGGTTTGTGGATTTCTCCAGACCGGCGGGTCGGCCTCGCACATCGGCGGCTTTCCATCATCGATCTTTCCGACGCCGCTGCACAGCCCATGAGCAATGCGGACGAATCACTCCAGATCGTCTTTAATGGTGAAATCTATAACCATGCGGAGATCAGGCGCGAGCTTGAAAATCTCGGGCAACGGCGCTGGAAGACCGATCATTCGGACACTGAGGTTATCCTGCATGCCTTCGCAGAATGGGGCATCGAATGCCTGCATAGATTTCGCGGAATATTCGCCATTGCCCTATGGGATGCAAAGGCGCGGCGCCTTTGGCTCATTCGCGACCGCGTGGGCGTCAAGCCACTTTACTACAGCATTCATCACGGGCGGATCACGTTTGCATCAGAGATAAAAGCGCTTCTTCAGGATCCGGATCAGGCCCGTGCGGTCAACGAAGAAGCTCTCTTTCACTATCTGCACTTTATCACAACCCCTGCGCCTGACACGCTGTTTGCCGGTGTTCATAAACTCCTACCTGGCTCGTTCCTGACCATCGACGCGGATGGGCAACGCCGGCAGCAGCGTTATTGGGATGTTCTCGAGCACACCACACCCCTGACCGGTGTTCGGGAAGAAGAGATTGCTGAGCGCCTGCTTGCCGAACTGCGTACCAGCGTGGCGCTGCGTACTGTGAGCGATGTAAGTGTCGGGGTCTTTCTATCCGGCGGAATCGACTCCAGTATCAACGCGGCGCTATTTTCGGAGTGCGCTCCAGAGAAGGTAAAAACATTTTCTGTTGGGTACGACAGGGACTATCGTGGCTGCCAAAGTGAGTTGCCGCTAGCCAGGCAAATGGCGGATCGGATCGGAGGGACCCACCATGAACGGGTCCTCACCCAGCAGGACTTTCTCGACTTTCTGCCGCGCATGGTTTACCTGCAGGATGAGCCGATTGCCGATCCCGTCTGCATGCCTGTTTATTTCCTTTCCAAGCTGGCGCGCGATCACGGCGTTATTGTCGCCCAGGCGGGCGAAGGATCTGACGAGCTCTTTTGGGGCTATGAGGACTGGAAAAAAATCCTCAATTTGATTCGTTGGAACGAGTACCCTGTTCCGCACGCGGCCAGGAGGCTTGGCCTGATGGCGCTCAGCATGCTTGGCAGATCCCGTGGAACGGCGTACGAACTCCTATCGCGTGCGAGCGCTGGATTGCCGGTTTTCTGGGGTGGATCGTATGCCTTCTCGCACCGCGCCAAACTGGATGTGCTTTCACCCCGCTTACGGCGCCGCTTCCGCAATGAGTCTTCGTGGCAGGCGATTCGGCCTATTCATGAGCGGTTCATGCAGAATGTCTGGGAGGAAACTCCGGTCAAGTGGATGACCTACCTCGATCTGAATATGCGTCTGCCCGAGCTGCTTCTCATGCGGCTGGACAAAATGGGGATGGGCGCGAGCCTCGAGACCCGGGTTCCCTATCTCGATCATAAGTTCGTGCAGCTGGCGATGAGCATCCCGGAGAAGGTCATCACGCGGGAAAACGAACCCAAGCACATTCTGAAGAAAGCCGTTCGGGGACTTATTCCCGATGACATCATCGACCGGCGAAAGCAGGGATTTGGCGTGCCTATTCACGAGTGGTTCCTGGGACAATCCGGAGAGTTTGCGCGGCGCGAGCTAGCGGAGTTTTGTGATAAGACCGACTTCCTGGATCGTTCCGCGGTGATGAATCTGATTCCGTCAGGCCGCGGGCGCGATGCGTGGCCGCTGCTGAACTTCGCCCTTTGGTGGAAGCAATTTATCGCAGGCGATAGCCCAAACCCAACTAATCAAATGGAATCGCTGGTTGCCACGCAATAGTTTTTCGATCGATATGGTGTACGTGATGCCTGACGCAGCACAGCTGGCCCAAACTCACTGGAACGAGACCCCTCTGTTTCTAACCGAAGAGGAGCGCTACTCCACCTATCCCTGGCTCTATGAAGCCGCGGAGTTCCGTAGGCATCAGGGAGACAGAGTCCTCGAAGTCGGATGCGGAACCGGAAGCGATCTGCTGCAATTCGCCAAGCATGGGGCGCTGGTTACGGGAATCGATTTGACGACGAAGCATGTGGAGCTGGCGCGCAGACGCGTCGGCGATCTCGCTGTCGTTTATGAAGCCGACGCGCGGCATCTTCCTCTTGAGGATGAAAGCTTTGATTATGTTTATTCGCACGGTGTTCTCCATCACTCCGATGAGCCGGAGCAGATCGTGCACGAGATGTTCCGCGTGCTTCGTCCGGGCGGCAGGATCAATGTCCATGTCTATGCCTTGTGGTCGTATGTCACCCTGCGGGGAGTTCTCAGACATGGCCTGGAATGGAAGAAGCGCATCGAGAACGGTGATGCGCCAGTCCATATCGATCTCTATACGGGACGGAAGCTAAGGCGCTTGTTCGCGTCCCATATCGCTATCGAAAAATATCAGTGCGAGCCATTTAGGTTCCTGGCTCCATGGTTCGGTTGGTTTTTGGTAGTCAAGGGGCAAAAGACTTAGGCCCATGACAACGACGGAAGAACCTGCTCACGGTATCCGCCTCGCTACCACGGACGCGTCGCTCTCGCTTTTGTTTGTGTTTACCCTCTTTCTGGCAACTCTCACACTTTGGATTCCCGAATACTGGCCTGTTGGGCTCTTCGAGATATCGACGTTTCTGATTGCAGGATTAGCCCTGGTCCTTGGAAGGGCGCCTGCGAGTGCGGCATACTTCCCGCTGTTCGCCTTGAGTTTCATCGTTCTGTGGGGGTGCATTCAACTGATCACCGGTTGCACCATCAACCGTTTTGCGACCGAGCGCGCAACTCTGAAATGGATGACTTGGGCTGCGGTCTATTACATAGGCACATCTACCCTGCACGCTGAGAACCTGGGCAGGTTATTGCGAACCGGGATTGTATGGTTTGGTTTTGCCCTTTCGACAGAAGCGGTTCTGCAAGCCTATCTTTCTCCGGGACGGGTCTATGGCTTATTTCCCAGCGGCTACCATGATTTCGTGATGGGGCCGATTGTCTATCACACTCACTTCGCGGTCTTCGTGGAGACAATTCTTCCCATCGCGCTCGTTCTTGCAATCGGCGAAGCCAGGGAATCGTATACCTTCCTTGGGATTACTGCGGTACTGCTTACAGCCGTGGTAGTAAGCGCTTCGCGTGCAGGCCTACTCATCGGCTTCGCTGAAGTTCTTGGCGTTTTGCTTCTGCTGCACCTGCAGAGAGGTAGGGTTGGCCGAAGAGTTCGGTTTGCGGCTGTGGCGTTGGCGGCAGCCACCGGGATTTTGACGTTGATTGTGGGATTTGAAACAGCGTCGGCGCGATTTTCTTCAGAGGCCCTGGCCGCAGGGCGAATTCAGTTCGCAGTTTCTACGGTGCACATGATCGCGGTACATCCCTGGATCGGTTGGGGGCTTGGCTGTTGGCCTGCAGTGTATCCCGCCTTCGCCATATTCGACCCTGGAGTCATCGTCAATCAGGCCCACTCCGATTGGTTGCAGTGGACAGCGGAAGGCGGTTTGCCGGTTGGGCTCGCCATGCTTTCTCTCGCGCTTTGGGGGATACGCCCCGCGATTCGATCAATCTGGGGAATCGGCGTGTTAGCCGTCCTGATTCATGCGCTGTTCGACTACCCATTTTCACGCCCAGCCGTTGGGGCGTGGCCGATTCTGATTCTTTCTATGGCCGCGGTAAACCAGCCAACGAAGAACTCGCCCGCGACGGACGACTTAGCGTAGATTTGGAGCCTCCCGGAAACATCAGATCGGACGTCGCACCTCCTCCCTCAAACAGGGTCGAGTTTCCATGCACGGCCATGCCATCAACCTGCGCTTGGCCGGTTGTCACGACAAAGCCTATACTCGACGGGGAAGCAGCTACACTGACAAGACAGCCCATGTGAACTTGTGTGCGCTGTGCTCGATGTTGCGAGGAAAGGCATCCTATGGCGCCGTGGATCCACCTTGCTTTCGTTGATGACTGGGAAGTCCGAGGCAATGGCAGCGGGGATCCCAGGGTGCTCCAATTTGCCCCCATGCGACGCCTGACGGAGATTTACCAGAAGTTCGGAGTTCGGGGTTCCTTCAACGTCGAAGTGATGCAACAGCTCACGTACCGGAATCTGCAAGGACGTTTTCCTGAATTAAAGGCTGTAGCCGACGAATGGGAACAAATGGTGACGGATTCGTTTCGACAAGGGCACGATATTCAATTGCACTTGCATCCGCAATGGATCGGCGCGGAGTACGAAGGCCCAGGCAACTGGAATCTCAGGGGCGATTGGTCGATCATCAACTACTCCGGCGAACAGATGCGAGCGCTGTTGTTCTCCGGGAAACAATTTCTGGAAACTCTGCTGCGAAAAGTTGATCCGGCTTACTCTTGCGTTTCATTCCGCGCCGGATCCTGGTGTGCGGCCCCTTCAGATTCCCTGCTTCCGATTCTTGCCGAACTCGGATTTGTTTTCGATATGAGCATTGTTGCCGGAATGCGCTACGACACGCCGCACATCAAACTGGATTACACGCGATGCGAAGAACCGTTTCTTCCTTATTACCCCGAGATGAGCGATGCACGCAGAGTCTCTCGAACTTTGCAGCCAATGGTTTGCATTCCCACCAATACCTTTGAGGGCCGGCACAGGCGGGTGGCGTTGTTGCAACGCGACCTAAGCAAGGCTTGTACCGCAGTGGGCAGAAAGATCAAGCGGCCTGGCAATGAAGCCAAGAGCGCGCAAGCTGTGCTGTCTCGTGGGCGCACCGGGGGCGAGTGGATTAATCGTGGTGAAACTGGCGCCATTGGGCTTGCCAGAAAGGTGATGAAGCGCTACATACGAGGCCAGACCTACATATCAGATCTTGGCAATATGAACTACGCGATGATGTGTCAGATGATGGTTAACATTCGAGAGCGAGCTCGAAAGTCCGGTCTGGAACAAGTTGTCGTCATCCTGGAGAATCACACCAAAGATGTTCGCGACTTTTCGGATATTGAGCGCCTTCTGGCCGATGTTGCCAACTCAGCCGATGTGAAGACGGTAACACTCACAGAGATCGCCCATGGCCTTAGAGACGGGTTCTTCAAAGTCCGCATGGCCTGACAGCCGCCGGGCTATCTTGCAGGCAGGTCTGCTCCGACGGCGTGCGGAGCTGCGAACAGGCTGGCACGGTTTGGTTACGGCTGAATGTCTCAAGCACCTGGGGTCAACAGCTGCCAAAGTTGTGTCATTCCTATCGGGACAAGATGCATTTCGCGATTGGCAGACGGAGCCTGGCTTGCAATGGGTGAATTGCGATGCGAGCCTGCAAGAGTGCTTGCTCTCGATCGGGGTGGGTGAGAATACTGCGTGCCGGGGCTCGACGGCAGGGCCAACCGCGTTATCCTGTGCGGATTTGAAAAAGCTCTCGGTCAAGCATCGCGTAGAAGCTCT
This sequence comes from uncultured Acidobacteriaceae bacterium, assembly GCA_963830325.1. Lineage (GTDB taxonomy): Bacteria > Acidobacteriota > Terriglobia > Terriglobales > Acidobacteriaceae > PALSA-350. The sequence goes on along the minus strand of CAWHMV010000008.1, from coordinate 535,531 downwards.
ATGTGTCCGCTATCGCTGCCCTCTGAATATCGGCGCCGAAAGCGAATCCCAGATTGCAGAAGAACTTCTACGCCAGTTGATGGTCGCCGATCGCCTTAAGCTGGAGGCTGAAGTGGAATTCGACGTTGATGACGTTCTACTAAAGCTGAATCTCACTGCTGTTTACGCCCGGATGAAGAGCGACATCAGGTTTTTGGATGCGCTTAACTATTTTTATGAGCTTCCACAGCGGTCTTTGGCTCGCCTACAGCGCAACCCCTCCCTTCTTGCTAGCTGGTTGTGCATCTATGCACAGCTATTGTGTGCCCCGGATTGGTAGAAATGCGCGTTGCGGCAATCGCGGGGTCGCTGGCTGCGGGAATACGACTCGCCACGGAAGTCGAGCGCGTTCCCGCGGTTGACGTTTCCATCATTTGTTGCAACCTCGCAACGAGGCCGCCGTTCCTCCGATGGCTGCGAGAGTTTGTTCTCATCCTGAAATTACTTCCGTCGCAGAGCTACATTACGAAACTCTGGAGCTATGCAAGATCGGATAAGCTGGTGATGCTTTATCGGGCCCTGGACGATCCTGCATCGGTGGAGCGCCTGAGATCACTACAATGCGATGTTGGTCTGCACGCCGCCAATGTGATTTATCGAGAGGCGACGATTGCGGCGTTTCGATTAGGCATTCTTAACGCGCACATCGGAATTCTCCCCGGGTATCGAGGCCGGTCGGTGGCGGAGTGGTCGGTTTTGCAGGGAGATCCGACAGGGACCACGATCTTTTTTATAGACAACGGAATCGACACCGGCGCACGGATTGTCCTGCGAGAATTTACCCCTTCCCGCGATAGCACAAGCGTACGCGCGCTGAAGACAATATTGTTTGGTCGTAGTGAGCGTCTTTATCGCAAAGCACTAGAAGCCCTCGCGTCCGATGGGTTCCAGTATGATCATAACGATGTTTCCCAAGGCAAACGCTATTACGTGATGTCCAAGATGCTCACCAAGGTGGTTGATACTATCCTTGAGCTCCAATGAGCCATAGAGCTCCAATGAGCCATCGATGCGGGTGCTAGCCGGCTCCGATGAAGTACAGTCAATAAGGAAGCAGTTTGCCGCGAGACGCCTCAGTTTCCAGGTGTGATCGTCTGTGTCTCGGCTGCGTGGCACGTAAACAAGAGCGAAATCAATGAAGTATTCGCGAATCGCAATCTTCTTCATGGAACGATTCCGCAGGCGGCGGATGCAGTTGTTCTGCTGCGCCTTTCCACCGTCTGCTTGCCGCACGGTATTGGATGTTGGGGGAACGCCGCAAATCTGGCGCCTGCTCGACACGCCCTACGAGGTTACGCTGCTCAACGAGGACCCGCAAGAATTGGAGACGGGAAGCGATAGGTGTGTGATCGGAGACGGACGCAACCTCCAGTTTCCAGATCAATCGTTTGATGTGGTTTTCTCTAATTCTGTGATCGAACATGTTGGGAATTGGAAGGACATGCAACGCTTCGCCTCGGAGCTGCGCCGCGTAGGAAAATCCTTCTACTGTCAAACTCCAAACAAATGGTTTCCCGTCGAGCCGCACCTCGGCACGCTGTTTCTCCATTGGTGGCCGCGACTCCTGAATTTCTATTTCGTGACTCGTTACTTTACCTTATGGGGATTGCTGAACAGACCGAGCCGGGTGCAAGTGAAACAATCTTTAGCAAGTATCCGCCTGCTTACCCGTCGAGATGTGGAGCATCTCTTCCCGGGAGCGACGATCGTCACCGAACGCTTTCTTCTCCTTTCGAAGTCCTACGTCATCATGGACCGAACAGGCAAAATGTTTATGACTATCGTCCACGCTTCCGAACCAACCGGTCCCATCCACACAAAAATGATTCATCCAGCGCCGTGAAGCAAGATGCGGTTCACATAGCGCTCACGAATTTTCTGCTAAGGAGCCGACTATTCCGGGCTCACGGTTGATGATTTACCACCGCCCAGGCCTAGCGCCACCCCGACAACGGCGCCGGCTGCAATGCCCACGATGACCAGGATCTTCGCAGTATCGCTGTGCTGAGGCAGGGGAGGAGGCTGCGCAGGGGTTGTCGGCTCTGGCGGGGCGGTGGCTTCTGGAGTGGCGCCTACCGCCGGGCCCGCACCATTGGAAGGAACGCTTTCACCGGAAGGCGTAGGAGGGCCCGCTGGGGGAGTGCTTGGCGCCGGCGTGGCAGGAGCTTCTCCGCGTATTTCGCTCAGTGGCATCTGATGAATGTCAGAGACTGACATCACTTTGGAAGCCCCCTCCGCAGGCGCTGTGTCGTAAGTGCTACCTGTGACCTCTACGGACGCACCCACCAGATCATCGAGCCCTGGCCCTTGGAGTTCGTAGGTAACGTTCGTTGCTAAGTCGGTCAGCAGATAGTGCCCATAACGTCCTGGATGGTCCTTACGCAGAATGCCATGCAGTGTCAGTTGCACCCCGGTTGAGGGTGGGGCTTGCGCGCCAGCCGCGGGGGCTGGATTCTGCTGCGATGGTGTCGAGGCTGAGTTTTGCTGCGAAACCTGTACGGCAAAGCTCAGTGCCTTGCCCGGCTCCAATCGAGCCACGAGCCGTCCCGCTGGATTGCGAACCTCGGCGGATCCGCCCTGAGCGGCAACCTTAATATGAAAGCTGTCTTGCATGTCTACCAGGACTGCGCCTTGCGTAGATAAGGAAGACACTTTGAGTCCGCCCGCAAACAGCGCGTGGGGACCCCGCTGGACGGCTGCTCCATGCTCAAGAACGCTGGACTCGCGGAATACCGTGATCGTTGAGCCTGGCTGGAGGAGTAGATTGGAGCCTCCGGGAAACATGAGATCGGAGGTCGCATTTCCAGTCTGCACCACATTCCCCTGAAACAGTGTCGAGTTGCCGCGCACGACTGCACCATCGACCTGTACCTGGCCGCTAGCGACGACAATGCCTATGCTCGAGGGCGAAGCAGCCACGCTTACCAGGCAGCCGCAGGTGAACAGCGCAATGGCGGATTGTAGCTTGACGAGCATCGCTACCTTTCGGGGCCACCCCGACCCCAACGCCAACAAGTTTATGCCTTGGGGGGACGCGTTCGCAATGGTATTCACGGCCCATGAGCCATTACCACGCGAACAGAATTGTCATCTCGAAAGCGAACCGCTTCGCAGATCTCCCGCAAACAGAGGGCTTTATAGCGCGGAGCCGAAGGACCCCGGCGATGCCTGTTGGCAGATGCTCTTGGGAGCTTTCCGGCCGCAAACTACACCGGAAGATAAAAAAGTCACAAACTCCAACCGGAGCGAACCCGGATTTCCTGCCACGCAGCGTTAGACAAGGCCACGTGTGCGCCTTTCTCTTAAGGAAAGGCGCATGAGGTCCGCCGACGCCATCAAGGTCCATAGGAAATCCGGGGTAGCGGAGTGCAGCGACCTGCTGTTTTTTCCCCCAACTCCGATTTTTTCATCAGTAACGTTTTCTCTGCGACACTCCACTGATTCTCTGGCTGGAGCGTTGCGCAATCGACCCTACAAGCCCGCCTTCCGTAACACCAGCGCGGTCAATTGCCCCACACTTTTCAGGCCTGAGATCTCGCCTGTGGTGAGCCTGATCTTGAACTCCTTTTCGATCGCCACAATCAGATCCACGTGAGTGAGAGAGTCCCATCTTTCAACGTTATCCGCTGTCATGTCGTCACGCAGGACGAGGGCATCGTCGTCAAAAACGTCGCGGAAAATTCTTGTCAGCCGCACATGCAAATCATTTCTCTCAGCCATGAGAGTTTCCCCTGTTGCAATATCCTTTCTTGGCGAGCCCAGTGCGGTCTTTCCTGGAGATGCAAAAACGTACTTTCTCCCGCAGACGCCTGCTGGGAACCCCAGTCAAGCTAAGGGGCAACTGCTGCCGATTCTGGTTCAACGGCCTTAATGTACACCCTCGTGGGTTGATATGCCTGTACGGACAAGGACCACTTTGTTGAAACTTTCGACTCGAAAACCGGACTAAACCCAAACTGACGGTAGAAATCTCTTACGATGTCATTCTTTGCCGTTGGGACATAGAGGCCGATGACTTGCGTCGCACCTATCTTGGCAGCGTACGTGAAAATCTCATTCATGACATGCTGCTCTACGCCTCTTGATAATACGCGGCAACTCATCAACCAGTCTCGAATGTATAGGTCCTTATCTTGAACTTGCAGGATGACGACGGAAATCAGCCCATGATCGCCGAACTTGTCGGACAACTTCACGTAGAGGGGAAGTATGGAATGGTCCTCCATCATTCGCGCGCATTCTGTCTCAGTGTAGCGCCGAGTCGTGAGATTGAACTGATTGCTCCTTTGAGTCAGCTGTGCTATTCGAGGAACATGAAATGGATCGAATCTGGAGACAACGATCCGCATTTCAAGCGACTGGAGAAACTCACCAATCGAGGCATAGTTGGCAGCCGTAACACGGCGCTCGGCCTCCAGATTGTAAAGCTCAACCCGGCGCGAATCCTCGTCCGAGACTGTTGTGGCCTCAAAGAGATTCAATTCCGATAGGAATCGCACGTATTCCGAAGGATCCCCCGGAAGCTCAGGGACAATAACATCCGGTAGAAGTTCCCTTACAAGATTGCGCTCGAATGGATCGTCGTCCAGAAAGACCATCGAGTCGAACCCAATATTCAACTTATCCCGAATAGTTTTTAAATTCTCCGCCTTGTCGTTCCAATTCGCGACGAAGACCGTGATATCTTCGCGCCGAAGCACCATTTCGGGGTGTGACTCGAACGGCAGCACTGCATTTCTTTCATCATTCTTGCTGCAAACAGCAAGAATGATTCCTCTCCTCAGGAGTTCCCGCAGAAAGAGCTGAAGGCGGTAAAACCCTTCACCCTCGCCGTGCGCACTCAGCGTGATGCCAGCCAGGCCGTCGTCGCCGATGACTCCTCCCCAAAGGGTGTTATCAAGATCCAGGATCACACACTTTACTCCTCGCCCTTGCATCGCTACCAGAACATCAGCCAGAGATTGGGTGACATGGGGCAGAAACTCAAGGGAGCAGAATGTCTTGGAAAGATCCCAAAACCGGTCATCGAAAAAGTGCATCCTGCCTACCAGAGAAGCCACCCCGTCGACGTCGTGCAGGAGCACTCCCTTACGTTCCCGCGCGCACTTAGCAATACCTGCATTCAGAGAGAGCGCGACAGAATAAAATGATTCAGGAACTTTGAGATCGTAGCTGCCAAAGTATCTTTCTCGCGGTAGGGCAAAGGTGCTCTGAATGACCGTTGCCCGGCTGTTCGACTGGATTGCGCTCCAAACCGCCGTAATTCTCCTGAGGGTTTCGTCGATAAAGCCTCCGGCGGCGGCCCTCCGCTTGGCGAAAGAAGCGTGCAATGCCTGCGTGGCATTCAGGATAACGATTGCATCAGGGTCAAATAAATAGAGTTGTGAGGAAGGGTTGTAAGCCTCCTGCTCTACCGTATCGAATCCCCCCGCATAGATATCTGCAGAAAAACCATTTCTGTCCAGAATGACCCTGAGAATCGGAATAAATTGTTGCGTAGCTGCATCGCTCAAAAGGGCTAGCCTTAGGACAGGCTTCTCAGGCGCAGCCGAGAGTTTCCTGCTCGCTGCAAGCAGACGGTGATAGTCGAGGTCCGGCAGCCCATCGCTCAACAAGGTTCAATCCCTCAAATCAAAATCACTATACATCGCATACCGTACCCCTACTCGTCCGATTCGAGAGGTTCGCAACAACTGTTACCGTGGCCACGACTGAACCTCACGTACAATCTGGAGCAGTGTCTCGGCCGAGGACGCGGTCTCCAGAGCGATGATCGAGGCGGTCTGATCGGTCGGTAAGGGCGGTAGACGTCTCACCGTAACATGCGATGGCGCCAAGCCTAAGTTCATGTCGGCACATAGTGCCTCCCCGGCCAATTTAGCCATTGCGTATTCGGTCATGTTCCGCGGTCGTTTAGATACAAAGGCTGAGGACGGATAAAAGATTGATAGCCCAGGCTGGCGCGCTCGTAGGGCTGCCGTCAGATGCCAGAATCCGTGGACGTACACGGCGTTGAAGTCATCGAACCGAACGGGGACAAAGACGTCCGAATGACGCTGGGAGATCACCGGCGTCGCAAAATAGTATAGATGGGTCGGCGCATTTGCCAGGCCAGCTAGTTGCTCCTCGGCGGGCCTCCGGGCGTCGTAAGCCATAGCCTCCGCGGTGCCGCCTGCCTCAAGAATTTCCCGGGCGACCCTCTCGGCATCGGTCCTCCCAACCTGATAGGTGATGATTACGCGTCCGCCGCCAGTAGCCACGAGCTTCGACGTCAGTTCGCCGAGCCCGCGTGAGCCACCGACGACGAGTGCTACGGCTCCGGCGAACTCGGTTGCGTTAACCAGCCCGGCCAGTGACTGCATAGTGGGCTGCGATACTGGCGGCGTACCAGCGAAACATTCCAGACTACCCGTCAGGCCGCCTCCGGCTATCTCCTGCCTGACCAGACGGAACCGCGGATCAGTTTCGGTAACTCGAAACGCAACCACGTCTTGCGGACAAGTCTCCGCACAGGCTTCTATCGAAAGCCCTCTGAAAATGGAATGCCGGCCTGGGCAGACCATACCCACTAGATTGGAGCTGGCGGCGAGAGCTGCAACGCACCGAGGGCCGAGCCATTCCGCCGCCGCCGGAAACATTGCCGCCACCACTTCCGGCGGTGTCGCAAAGGCGAGACGACCCGAGCGGTCCGACATCTGTTCGAAATCAGAGTCCCACGCTGTCGCTGGGGGCGAGATCAGTTCGGTGGAAGTAACTAAGTCATTTGAATCGGGCCTGGGATCGCCGAAATCAATTGCGACCAGCATCGTCGGCACACCAGCAACACATACGTTCAACCGTGCACTGCCCAACCCGCGGTGCGCGAGCACCGCCTCCGTTGAATCTTCAAGATAGACAAATCGATTAAATCGTGCCCGAAAGCCGCGCAAGCGTGGCGGGCGGGGATGGCGCGTTGCAAATGCATCGAGGGTCCACAGCAAGAGATGTACGCCGTGTACAACCGGTGCGGCTGCCCGCGTTCGCCTGGCCAGGATTGTGTCCAGGTGCATTGGGTTGCGGTCGCCAGAAACATTTGCAAATCGTTCCTGGTCGACGAGCGTGAATCTTCTGCTCGCCAGCGTCAAAGGGTTCATTACCTCGGTCTCCCATATTTTCCGGCCTGATGGTGCTACAAAGAGAATCTGGGTGTCTTCGTTTGAGTGGCGAGACCCTCCTTAGGTACCCTCTGATTAATTCGCGCCTACCGTTCGGCACCATTTTGGGTTTCCTGACCCAACATCCTCTGCAAAACGCATGGCCGCACTCCTGGTCAAATGAAAAGGGTCGGCATAGTTGCTCTTGTCCCGCGTCATGTCGCTGTCAATGTCGCAGTCATATACCGCCGCCATGGACTCCAGATCCCTCTTGAATTGTTGATAGTCGTCCTCGACGCCGAGCTCACGGACCCGGCGCTGAGCATCTATATGTTGCGGTGGGATGACGAAAGTGATCGCAATATTACGTGTACGGCAATACTCGACAATCTTGCGAATTTCATCCTTAAGGTTTTGGGGAGGGAGGTTCCTTTTGTAGCGTTTCGTGAGGTACTCCAATTGGCTCGCCCAAAACGCATCTTTGCTCACCTGCGGCAGCAGATTGGTAGGGCGGTGGAAGACGGCGTCGGAAATGTCATACGCCGTTGTCTCCAGAACATCCGGATTTGAGAAGTAGAAGGCGGGGTGGCGTGTAATTTCTTCTGCTTGTCGAACGCGGTTCACGGGATATGGGTTGTACTCCATGAAGCTCATCCCAAAAAGAACTTTCTGAAGTTTGACTTTTCGCGACGCAAACCAGAACGTGGACACGGATTCTCGAAGGGTCCCGCCACCATAGGCAAGGTTGGAATATTGCTGGCCGGTGACCGTTTGCAGAACCTGAACCGGCAATTGGGCCATCTCTGAATCCCCCAGCAATATATTTGCTGCCGGATCTCGGTTATAAGCCGGCAATTTCCAGAACACCTGATTCACCTGCTGAGCATATTGAGAACGGATCGGGTCGGGGATCAGCGACGGTTTGGTGAATACTCCGAAAGGATCCACATAGTAGACGGGGAGAACGACAAGAACCAGGATCGGGGAAAGAAATAGAGCCAAGCGGAGCCATATCTGACCGAGATACTGGCCTCCAGGCCCAGACAGCAGGGACTGTCGAGGCGTTATTGCTGACGTTATCGGTTGAGCGTCGACTCGAGGCATAATCAGAAATGGACGTAGATGAAGTGGACGCTTTCCTGATGAACTTTCGCTGCTATAGCAATCCCGGCATAATATGTAGTCCACCGCACGGGAAATGGCAGATCGGAAAACCGCGGAAGATTAATCATGGTCTTTCCATGCTGAGTGCGCAAGTAGCTGCCTAACTCAAACAACGCTAATACGCTCGTTGCAAGGAAAATTTCCGCACACCGGAGTCTACCGAAACCATAAAAGAGCGCTCGGAGGGAGGCTAATGGAGTTGGCAGACCATCCGCAATATGTTTCACCTGGTAAAAAATCGCAGGCAGCGATACAGCTCGAAAGAAGACTAACGAGAACGCAAACATACCGAAGACAAAAAACGGGCCGAGAGCGCTTGTGACGTGATTAGCGAGCGGATGCTCCCGGTAAAGGTGTCGGCGAGCGGAAGCAGTCAACGCATCCACGACGAGATACACGCTGTGAATTACGCCAAATATGAGAAATCCGATACCAAGCCCATGCCAAAGACCTATCAGGACCATGGTGGCTGTGATGCTCAATACCAGTCCCCACTTTCCCAGATCCCGGGTCGCCATGCGCAAAGGGGTAAACACATAGTCAGTCAGCCAAAATGTCAGAGTCATATGCCAGCGGCGCCAGAACTGGCTCATGCTCGGGGCGAAGAACGGATAGGCGAAGTTCTCGGGGGACCGGATCCCGAAGATCGCTGCAGTCCCGATAGCGATGTCCGTCAGGGCGGCAAAGTCGAAATATAACTGCGCGGCATAAAGGCAGGCCGCAATCCAGTTCATGTTGGTGTACTGAGGCTGCAATCCATCGATGTAGGCCATCATCACGCCAAGCTGGTCGGCGACCACCGTTTTCTTCACAACGCCCAGCAGAACCCTCCGCAGTCCCCGGCGCATCAATTCGGCCGTCTTCCGGCCGTCGTCCGGCAGCTCGAATTCATCTGCTCGTTGGATAGGGCCGGCCGGCAATTGCGGGAAGAAAGTGACGAATGCAATGAATCGTATTGGATCGGTCCACGCCGGGTATTTTCGCCAATACACGTCGATCACATATCCCGTCAGCTTGAAGGAATAGTAGGAAACTCCCAGGGCCAGCAGCAAGTGTTCCGATGACAAAGCGCGACCATGTTCATAGAGAATCGGCAGGAGTTTGGTGAGCAATAAGTAGGCAAGTGCAGCGATAAGAATAGTGGCGGCAAGCATCCGCCTTCCAGCTGTTTGCCATTCCACTCTATCGAGCGCCCGCGCCCCCCAAAATACACCAAGGGAGACGGCGAGAAGTATGGTTGCCGACATCGGACTGTAGAACCCGTAGAGCAGCAAAGATGCGAAGCTGAGCAGAAGAGGCCTGAGCTTTCCGGGACAGGCATGAAAGAGGGCAGCAGTTACGAGGACGTAGATCGCGTAGTGGAGTGAGAGCAGATCCATTGAGCACTTGAACGGGCAAACGTATCTTAAGGGGATTGGCTGACTGAGATCCGAACCGGTCGACTATGGTCTCGTAGGGTCCGACGCTATTGTAAACGTGCCCTCCGGCATTTCAAATCTTCTATAAAACCTGCAGAGACGGATTCTGTGAAGTCAGGACAACAAACTCCTGTTCGCGCACTATTCTGGTCTGCAGCTGATAGAGGGTGCCAAGGATGAAGATATAGAACAAATTGATGTCAGAATAATAAACGGTGGCATCATCCAGGCCGATCACCACGTAGACGAGAAGACAGTAAAGAAACGCTAGCCAGCCCGCCGGATAGTTGTTGCGGATCCTCCAATTTGCGCGAACGAAAAAAAACTGCGCCAAGACATAAAAGAGTAACCCGACTATACCCTCCTCCGAGAGGACCGTCATCAGGACATTGTGCGGCAGGTTCATCGACTCGATGCCCTTCCATTGGGCCAGGTATCGCGGCTCCCTGGAGGCAACATCGTGGTATAGATTAAACCCGACCCCGAAGAACGGATGATCCCGAACCACTCGCAGCGTTTCCTGATGCTGTGCAAGCCGTTGATAAAGGTTATCCGGCCTTGCGCGATCGTCATAAAGCCCAGGATAGAGCAGCTTTGCTGCAAGAGAGGCGAGCAGGATCATTCCGAAAATTGCTGCCCATATTCGGCGCAAAATCAACCGGTCCCTTGAACAAGTGTCGATGAGAGCAATAGGCACCAACGCAAAGACGAGGCCGCGATTCATAGGGATCAAGGCCGCCGTGAACGAAGCCAGGACGCCCGCCTTATGGAGCAGCGCCCGCCATGTCGAGATTCTTTGAGGCATAAGTCGCCGCAAGTAAACGATCAGGAAAAATGCGAGTATGGCCACTACGGACAGGACGCCCGGGCTCTCGAAAGGGCCATCTACACGAAGGATCCTGGCGTCGCCGGTGTCGACCCAGGCTTCGATTGCTCCTGGCCACGGAAGAAGGTTTTTGCCGCTTACCAACTCACTCCCACAAACGACAGCAATGCCCAGCATCAGGACGCAAACGCAACCGTGAAGCTTGCTCAAATTGCGAGTGATTGGAAAAAGCCTGACCGCGTACAGACCCAGCAGTGCGGGCATCAACATCCCCTCTACCCATAAACGGTAAAGGCCCAATTCGTGAGGAGCATGCAAGGTAATGGAGAGAAGGCAGACCAAGAGATAAAGAGCCCAAAGACATCCGCTGATACGTACGTCGCGCGCGAGTGGCACCGTTCCGGTTTTCCGCGACAGGAAAAACAACTCAATTGCCAGCAGCACGATGAATGCGCGGTCAATGGTAAAGATGGTTCGTTCCGCCGGGTACGAAAAGACGTTGTAGCAGTAGGGAAATACGGCCAACCAAACAAGAACGACATAGTCGAATCGCCCACGTATGAAGCTGATCGCAACCCAGACCAGCAGGATCCACCCGCCAAGGATAGCGATACCTACTGGCGTAGAAGACATGGGAAGCAAAACCGCAAGCGCTAGTAGAGAAAGCAAGCCAAGCAACCAGGGCAGCGCACGCATCGTGCCTGACGGTCCTACACCTGGTGCCCACGATTGGTTGCTCAACAATTCCATAGAGATTAGTTTTCAACACCGGCCGCTGGTATCGGCCGCTCGGCATCGAAACCCACCGTTTTTTGCGTCCTGACGGCTTCTTCAACGGCCAAAGTCGCCTCTGTCACCTCGAGGAGCTCCGCGAACGGGATTGGCGCATCTTTTCCGTGCTTCATCGCCTCGATCGTCAGCTCCACCTCCCGGCGATGGCCTTTGTTCCGGCCGCCTTTGAACGTTTCCGTTTTGCCGTCGCGGGACAGAGAGAGAGTCTTGAAATCATCCATACGCGCGATACTACCTCCGCAGAATACCTCGAAATATTCCTTGGCCACGGCACGGTCCCCATTGGCGAGATACAGCAGATTTGCCAGGGATCCGTCTCTAAAGGTGATGGTGGCCGAAAGGTTATCCCGGTGGTAGCGCCCGGCATCCGGCAGGGCCGCGGCGGTGACTGTCTGCATGGGGCAGCCCACAACCGCACGAGCCCAATCCAGAAAATGACACAACTCGCCAATGATCCTGCCGCCATTCGCCGGGTCCTGGATCCAACTGTCGCGTGGGATGAATCCAGCGTTGCAGCGGATATGCACAAGCATGGGCTCGGTGCGGTTGGTGAAGAAGTCCATCAGCTTTTCCGTAAGCGGTGAGAAGCGCCGGTTGAAGCCCACCATGAGGAAAGGCGATTGGTTTTCTGCCGACACTCTCGCGTAGGTCGTTCGCACCATCTCCAGTTCCTCGCGATTGACCGCCAGTGGTTTTTCGACAAAGACTCTCTTACCGCGCTCGAGAGCGCTCTTCACATAGGCGCTATGGCTGTTGTGGCGGGTAAGAATGAAAACGGCATCGACATTGGGGTTGTCGAGCAGGCTCGATGGCGATTCAGCAATGGTGAAACCAAAGCCTGTGCGCGCGGATTCGGCAGCCGCTCCGGTGCTGGTGGCGACCGATTCCAGCACCAGCCCGGCTGAGGAGCGGAGAAGGGGAAAGATGACTCCGCGCGCAAAGCCTCCAGCGCCGATGCATCCCACGCCCAACTTGTCTATCGGTCGCGGCTGCAGAGTACGCGCAGGCAGCGCCGCCGGCAACCAATCGCCGGGCGCATGGTAGTCGATGATCCCGGTATAGGCGCCTGCCTCCACTGCCGTGTACGCCTTGCTGCCTTCCTCGATCGCGAAACGATGCGCCAGCAGTGGCTCTATCTGAAGAGCGCCGGCGGATAGGAGATCCAGAAAAGCCTCCATATTCCGCTTCTCCGTCCAGCGCACAAAGCCGATCGGATAATCCTGGCCTCCTTCTTCATAATGGGCATCATAGCGACCCGGACCGTAGGACCGCGACATCGCTAGGGAGATCTCTTTCCTGTACATGTTGGCTCGCGACACACCCATACCTACGTCTCCAATCACGGAAATGCGGCCGCGGTCTCGTAACAGCGTGGCCGCTAATTCCAGCGGCTCGGCAGATTTGGTAGCGGCTGTGATCAGCGCCGCGTCCACTCCGTAGCGCGAAAAGGAAGCAACCGCGCGTTCCAGTCCGGGATCGCCTGTGCTCAGTCCCAGGTGCGCTCCGAGTTCTATCGCCTTCGCGGCACGCTCGCTGGAAATGTCGATGGCGGCCACCCGGCAGCCGGCGGCGCGCAAAACCTGAATCGCCAGAACGCCCACCAAGCCTACACCGATCACGGCGACGGTCTCTCCGAAGGTGACGTTTGCCTGGCGCACGCCTTGGATGGCGATGGCGCCGATCGTTGTCAGCGACGCAGCCTCCAGGCTGACACCATTGGGAACGCGGACGGCGAGATTTGCGGGCACAAAGTTAATCTCGCTATGGCTGGCATACCCGACGCCTGCGCAGGCCACGCGGTCGCCCGGCTGAAACCCGGTCACCCCCGCATCCACCTCCAGCACGAAGCCGGAGCAGGAGTAGCCCAGGGCAGAGAGCGTCTCCAGGCGTGCCTGCACTTTCTGGCGGGCAGCCTTCACACCATTCGAGCGCGCGTACTCGAGCACCTGTTTCACCAAATCAGGACGAGCCATTGCTTTCCCAAGGAGAGATTTTCGGCCGGCCTCCACCGCTGCCTTCTCCGTGCCGGAGCTGATCGCGGAAAAAGCCGTACGCACCAGAATGCCTCCCGCCTGGAGGTCGGGAGCAGGCACGTCATAAGCAGCAACTTGCCCGGATTTCATATCTTCCAGCAAGGCGCGCATTCAATGCCCCTCCATCAGGGGATGGAGCTCTGCGGAGGGATGTGTGTACCGCTGGCCGCGCAGCAGGGAGTTGATGAGCGCCCCAAGCTGACTGGCTCTTTCATCCCACGTGCCATCCTTCACCACCGCCTGGCGTTGCGCCGCAAGCGCCGGAGTGTCCTCCGCCAGCGCGGCTTCGACCTGGGCAATAAACTCCTGGGTGCCGCGATAGAATCGCAGGCCCCGCGTCTGCAGATATTCGTAAAGTGGCGCTATCACCACCGGCTTTCCTGTGGCCAGATATTCGCGTACCTTGATCGCGCTCCCGTAGCTGGTAAAGGGGTTGTTCGCACGCCAGGGCAGAACGCACACGTCGAATCGCCGGATGTATTGCGGCAGGCTGCTATAGGGTTTCGAGCCGAGGAAATGGATATTCGGTGCTGAGATCCGCACCAGGTTCGATTTCAAGCCGAGCAGCACCCAATGCCAACCGGGGCGCAGCCGAGCCACCTCGGCGATCAGCTGGGTGTCCATCACATAATCCATGGCGCCAAAGTAACCCAGAATCGGACCCGGGATACCATCAAGTTCCGCAGCAGGTTCGACAGTCAGATCGGAGAAATGTGCAAAATCCACTGCCTGCTCGAGAAAGAATCGATGGTTCTCCGTCGCTTCTTGAAATAGTTTGCGGCCCGAGTACAACACCACATCCGCGGCATCTCTCAATTGACGATCGTATTCACGGATGACCTTTACCGATAAAGCGCTATCCTCGTTCGCATCGTATTTGTCTGATACCTGGTAGAGAAGCAGCTTCTCACCCAGACGCCCCGCCATCTCGGCCGCTGTAGGGATAGCCACCCAGAGAATCGGCCGCGACATGCGCAGCAGCAACATCGCCAGGCGCAGTTGGCCGACCAGCAGAATCCGGTTGAGCCAGCGCCCGGCTCTCCATCCATAGAGCGGCATGTTGACCGGCGTCATCACCCACAGGCCTTCGGGAACTTTGCGCAACCAGCGCGTGTAGCTCTTGAGCTTCCGCCTGATCTTGAGGAAGAAATCGGGGTTCGCTATCGAGGGCAGCCCCATGGTGATGGAGTTGACAAAGAGCACTTTGTTGCCCCGCGCGTAGCGCTTGAGCAGATGATTCTTGGAATGAGGATGGTGGTACCACCAGTCCTCGCCCGCGAAGCAAACGATGCTTTCTCCTTCCAATCGATCGCTCATGCTCAGTCCCATCGCACTCTCGTCCTCAGTTTTGCCGGCAAACAAGCTGTAGTGTGGATTAGGATACAGCTTGCGGCTAGACCGGCGCCGTATTCTCGCGAGATCTCCGCGGGTAGGATGCTCAGCGCCAAGTGGCTCTCCGTCTCACACACCAGTGTCAACCGGCGGGGTCCAGCGATTGAACAGCTGACGGTCTCTCCACTAGTCGCCTCAGAAGAGGCGCGCCACTCGGGGCCGAGCACAAAGCGCAGATCGAGCGTGTGCTCGGCGGCCCCGCTCACCTCATCGGTGATCAGCAGGCACTCCTCGCTCAGTTGCACCGTCCTTTGGTGCCCAATGCCCAAACGCGCATAGCCCGTATGCGACGCCCGCGCCGAGATCTCATCGCCTACCGTGATCGTGATATCTGACACCGCTGCTTCATTGCCGCATTGGAAGAGCATTTGAGGATCGCTGGAAATCGTGTTCTGATCCGCGCCATCGATCACCAGCGTATTGTGCGCCCGCGTGGAACGATCAAAATTTCGCCGGTCCGCCGAACGCGTGTAGCACCGGCTGCCGCTGTCGCAGATAACCTCGTTTACTCCAAGGCGCAAGACAACGGACAATTTGTCGCAATGAGTGTGGCTGCCCTTTCCTCCAAGTCCATTCGGCATCGCGGAAAACACCACTGAAGCGTCTCCAGCGCGGAGCACGGCAAGCCCGGAGTCACGCAGCAGCGAGATTGGCCGTGCGCGTTCGCCCGCACCCGTCGGCAGTTGGAGCAGATGGGATGCCAGGGCATAGAGGGACCCAGTTCGCAGCGAGTGGCGCTGGCAGGCCGGCTGCGCCGCCTGCGCTATATCTTCGGGGATCAGTTCGACCCTCCCGTTATCACAATCTCCAAGGTGCGGCAGCTTTCCCGCGTCATCAGCCAGGGCCGTCATCCACGCGAACATCCCGCGCAACCGAGCCTCGAATGCCGGTGCGATCGTGCATCCGCTTCGTTGCTGCACCATGAAGCAATGCAGGCCCATCTGTGCGACAAGAACGTGATAGCCGGTAGAAGCCTCGCGATCGCCTCCGTCCGCGTAGGTCTGCAGCAGAATCTCGCGCTGAACGGCGCGGTTGTATTTTCTCAGCCGCCGTTGCTGCCCGGGGCCGCGAAGATACGCAGACAGGGTAGTCAAGCCGGCAAGGTTGCTCAGATAGTGATTGCTGCGCAATCGGAATGAGAACTCGCTATGAGCCTCTATGAAACGAAGATGCTGCCAGAGGAAAGCGGTCATCTGATCCAGCCATGGCTTTTCCTGTTCGCTGCAGGGCCATAACAGGTCCATGGTTAGGCAGAGGCTTATCCCACGCAGCGCTGCTTCCATCGCGATCGTCCAATTCACACCTTTTCCGACTGGGTTGTTCACGATCCAGTCAGCGAGCAGAGCCTGAAGAAACTCACGGTATCTTAGATCACCCGTCAGAACGAAAGCCTTGGCTACGATCGGGGCGAACTGCAAGCGGGAGAGCTCCCACGGGACTTTGACGTCCGATCCGTCGTGGCCAACGATCCGTAACTTTTCAGAAGCTTCGAGCGGCCAGCGCTTTCCGGAAACCCAGTCGCATTGCCAGTCTGGGTTCGTCCCGAGATGGGGGCGCCCATATCCCAACAGCGGAAATTCTCCGCGCAGGATCTCATCGGCATAACCAAGGAGCGATTCACGAGCTTCTTCAGAAATAAGCTGCTTCTGCAACCGGAAGTAGCCGAGGGGATGGAAATGTACCGGGCAAGCGTCACCCGGTACTGTGATCTTGAACCTTGATCTGCGCATGGATCGGATGACCCGCCACGCGGCTTCCCCTACCAGCGTCGGAAGGCCATCCTCGCGAAGGGCTCTGGCGAGCCTGCGCAGCTTCATGGCGCCACGGTTGTGCCACCGGCAGAGGTTATGACGGCCCGGCTATTTCCATTCTGTGCGGGCATGTCGCCCAGGGCCCAGGAGACATTGCGCGACCAGCTGTGGCGCTCGACTGCGGCATGCCTGGCGGCGACCCCGAGCGCCTCCCGTTTCGCAGGATCCGCGGCGAGTCGCAGAATTGTCTCAGCCAGTTCGCCAGGATCACCGGGGGTCACGAGTAATGCAGTGCGATCGTGCTCCAGAACGTCGGCCAGTTGATCCAGCCGGCTGGCTACAATGCCCTTGCCCATCGCCATATATTCAAAAAGTTTTGTAGGCGACCCAAAAAACCTGCTCCCGTCGGGCATAGGAATGTGGGGCGAAACCAGGATGTCACAGGAATCAAGATACTCGGCGACCTTTTCCCGGGGGATCAGTCCAGTAAAGATCACGTCTCCAGTCTTTTCGTAGGCTGCGAGTGCGGCGCGCATTTCCCCATGGAGGAGACCATCGCCTATGAGAACAAAGCGCAAATGGCAGGGAGGCCCCTCGCTCAACAACCTGACGATTGCCTGCTGTAATATCTCTACTCCGTGCCACATGCTGAATGTACCCACAAAACCGATCAGCACTTCATCGGGTGCTACCTCAAGCTGCTTGCGGCCCGGCACTCTGCCCCGTCCCGGGTAAAAAAAGTCTGGATCGACAGCGTTGGGATTCACTCGAATACGATCTGCCTGGATGCCTCTCTTGAGGAGGTCCTCTTTCAGCACCTCGGAAACCACGATGATCCTGGCCGCGCATCGTAGCGTCACCTCCTCGCACAGTCTGATCCAGCTCCGCAGAGGGTTGGGATCCCAGTGGTCCGCCATCCACGTCTCGGAACCGTTATATTCAAGGATTAACGGGACCTTTAAGCGTCTCGAGAGGATGGCGCCGGAGATTGAGAAAGCCAAATGTCGCTGGTAAAGAAAACGTGGACACTTTGAAGCAACAAGTCTTTGAACTCCTCGAGCAAATACGAAGTTGTAGGAAAGCATCACGGCGCCCCAAAAGAAGTAAGGACGGCTTGCCACATTTATGATTTCGTTCCTGAAAGTATCCTGTGCCAATGCCGTGCCGCTGAAGACACGGCAGGTTACCCCGGCGGACCGAAGGCCGTAGAGGAAACCGCGGATGTGGCTTATCGCGCCTCCGCCCGAGCCAATACTTGCAGGACTGGGAATCAAGTAAGCGATCTCGGGGTCACCTTGGTCTACATGGCTCTGGGGCCTGAAACGCTTAAGCCAAAAGTGCAGATAAAACCACCAGAAGATCGCGGTCTTCACGTCAAGCAGCAGGCTGAGCAGAATTCCAGGAGCCCATCGGGCGATATCAATACTCCGAATTGACTCCCAGCGTCCGCTCGTATCGCACAGCACAGTTTCCTGGCATCGGTGCAAAAGATGGAAGCACCTGAGAACTTGTCCGTGCTTGAAGTCATCGAGAGACGCGAAGTAAAAGATGATGGCGCGGCCACGAACACTGCGAAGCAAACGAATACGTTGCATGAACGTGCTCATTCTCAGCCCGCGATAAGATAACTCCCTAATCTCCACCCCCGGGAAGCGGCTCCCTGTCAGGTCGAGCGCGCGTTTCGCGTTTCCTGACCAAACACACAGATGAGCGACACTCTCGTCCATATTTATCAATTTGTATCCTGAAGATTGTGCCGCTAGCTGCGAGGATCATGAGACCCGCTGCTCCGTCTACGAGCGGTTGTGCGTCGTGTAGTGACTGTAATAGTGAGGACTATAATAGTAATACTGCGAACTCATATCTGCCCTGACCCCATTCAGCACGATCCCAATAATGTTGGCTCGTACCCGCTTGAGTTGTTCCACCACGCTAGCTACCGCGCTCCGGTTGGTGCGCCCCGCGCGGGCAACGATGATTACACTGTCAGCGAGCGCAGCAACCTCCAGCGGCTCCGCAAATCCAAGCAACGGTGGCGAATCAATCACCACCAGGTCGTACTCCCGCTCAGCTTCATCGAGAATCGACCGCAGCACAATCCCAATCCGGTCCGCGACCCGGCGCGATGAGGGGCCCGCCGACAGAATATCCAGATCCGGGTAGGCATAAGGAGTCTGCACGGCCTCGCGCCAATGCATGGTGCCATTGACCACATCGGACAGGCCACGGTCGTTGGACACGCCCAGCTTGATCACCGGCCGGCGCATGTCGCCGTCAATCAGTAGCGTTCTCCGTTGCTGTTGGCTGTGGGCCGCGGCCAGGTAAAGCGCGATAGTCGACTTTCCTTCGCCGGGCGACGCCGATGTCACCAGAATGCTCCTGGGGTGGTGCTCCAGGCCGGCGGAGAGCAGAATCGAGCTTCTTAGCGTACGAATGGCCTCATCAAAGGCAGCGTTCGGCGTCGCCAGCATCTCCTTTGTCGAGACTTCGTTGAACCCTGCATCTGGGTCCGCAGGCAACGCTTGCATGGGCAGCGTTCCCAGACTGAATTTGCCCACGGGCAGCGAAGGAAGCAAGGGAACCCGTAGTTCCCGCTGCAGGTGCTCGCTGTCCACAACAGTCGTATCGAGCGCATCCATGAGGAAGATGATGCTCAAGCCGATGATGGTGGAGCCCAGCAACGCGAGCAAAGCATTCAGCGTCGTCTTGGGGAAGGACGGATAGAGCGCGGGACGGGCAACATCCGCCAGGCGGATCGAACTGCTTTCAAAGCTGGCGTTAATCCCAGCCTCGCGAATCTTGCGGATGAGTTCCTCGTAGAGCGCCTTATCGGTATCCGCTTCCTGCTTCAGGGCCTTGTATTCAAAGGACCGCCCGTTCATCTGGTCGAACTCGGCCTTGGCCTGGGTCATGTCCCGGCGCAAAAGGCTTTCCCGATTCACGGCCTGTTGGTAATCGACGCCCACCCGTTGCACGATGCGCCGGCGCAGAACGTCGATCTCCCACTGCAACTCGGTTACCTGGCTGGCGGCCTTCTTATATATAGGATGGGTTGACCCAAACTGAGTCTGAACCTCCGCGAACTTCTCTGTCGCTTCGTTCAGCTTGGCTTCCAGGGTGCGCAACTGCTCGCCCTCGGTGGAGGCTTCCGCAGCCGGCAACGAGCCGCCCTTGACCGCGTTAAACGCAGCTTCTTTACCCGCCCGGTCCACCTCGGCCGCGGTGAGATCGTTGTCGAGGTGCAGCAATCGCGCGGAAAATACGTTGGTCTTTTCCTCCGGATTGATCACATCAAGATCTTTTTCGAGGTTAGCCAACGCGCCCGCGGAGCGTTCCATCTTGGCCTTCAGCTCTTCTAGTTGCTTCTCCATGTAGCCGGTCATCTGCGAAGCAGCCTGGTAGCGAATGTCATACGTGTGACGTATATAGCTGCGGGCGACCTCATTGACCACGTCCGCGGAAAGCTGCGGATCTGGAGACCGGTAGGTGATGAGGAGCAGAAAGGTGTGCAACGGACGCGTGACCTTCAGCCCCCGCAATTCAATAGGTGCGTCTTTGAGCCGGGAGGAGAGGAGAGGGTCTTTCGCCAGCTTGCGAAGCGCCGCCGTCTCCAGATGGTACTTCTCGACCACCGGGCGCAGAACAGCATCCGATTGGACGATTTGCTCTTGCGTGGTGAGATAGTTTTCCACGTCCACCGAGTTGACCGCGGCAGTGCTCTCGTTGCCCAGAACTGCCGCCGGGGTCTGGCGATCGATATCGATGACCGCTGTGGACTCATACAGCGGGGTGAGTCGCTTGGAGACAATGACCGTGGCGACTACCGAAAAAATAACGAAGGCAAGCAGTTTCCAACGGTGCCGCTTGACTACCCACAGATACTGCGAAAGCGAAGGCCCGCTGAGCTGCGCTCCATTTTCCAGCGCAGGAAGAAGTATACGAGGCGAGATCGGCCTGGGCTCGAATCCGTTTGCGCTCTCATCGGCTCTCTCGTTCGGGATCGCGATTTCTTCTTTACGCATAGGGCCAGTCTCAGTGCCAGATAATGTAATTGGTGGCGGTTGCAGAGCCTAACCCGGCGAGCCGGTCTATGGCCTCCGCGGTCAGACGCCGGCCCTTATTGTCTGGGATGTAGAGCACGTCATTGGCCTGCAATGGCACGTCAGGCGATTTGCGCTCCATGATTTTCGCCAGCTCGATGGGAACCTCGGTCTTGGCGCCCCCTGGAGCTCTGCGATACACATAGGCCACTTTTGCAGAATAGGGCGCCAGCCCCTCTGAGAGAGCCAGCAGTTGCAGAATGGTGGTCTCTTCGTCGTTGCGTACCGGGTACGCTCCCGGCCTCTTGACGTTCCCCACCACGTAAATCTTTGATGCCTCCGGTACCAGAACTTCTTCGCCCCCATGCAGCATCACGTTGGCACTGGGGTCGGCATTGTCGATGAGTTTTCGCACGGGTATGGTTTGCGTGATCCTGGCCGGTTTTCCGTTCTGCACGACCTCTCGGCTAACGACAATATCCGACCCGGCGTCTTCCCTCATCCCTCCCGCGCGCGCGATCGCATCCAGTAGCGGGATGGGGCGCGTAGCCTGAAACACCAAGGGATTTTTCACTGCTCCCACTACGTTGACCGGCCGGCTCTGGTACTCGACGATGGTTACGGTCACGATGGGGTCGACCAGAACCTTGCCCTGGGTCAAGGACCTGGCAATCGTGGTTTCGACCTGGGACGGAACCAGGCCCCGCACCAGAATCGGGTCTTTGAGCATAGGCAGGCGTATGTTGCCGTTGGCATCCACGCGCACCGTGCGCGTCAGCTCCGGAGAATCATAGACGGAGACAGCCAGCAGATCGTCGGGTCCTACCGGCTGCGTAGGCAAATTGGAGTAGGCGTATTCGAGATTTGATCCCGTGGCCACTGCCCGGTCAGGTTGCTGGGCATAGACGCACCCAGCCAGTACCACCCAGCAGCAGCCAGTGCGCGCCGCCAAACGGCCCCACCGGTAGGCATCAAAGCCGTGGAAGACAGATTGGGTTCTCTTGAGTGTCATGACAGATGCGCGAGGAAGCCTAGTCCCGGTCTGCGGCGGGCCGCTGGCAAGCTGCCGGTACCGGTTGGCGCATTTATACGCCTCGTGGTGCCGCATGTCACCTCTCGATCCATCTCCCGGGTAGACGATCGATAACCCTCCAGTCGCTGGTTTCTTGAGTGTAGTCTCACAATGCCGAGGAATCAGCCCTGGAATCGGAGATTTTCTCGGCCGCGCAATCTCCGGCAGTCGCGGCGAAGAGCCTCACTGCTTTCAGGGCAAGCTTTCCCCCGACCCGGACCGTGCCCGGCTGCCGCTGGTAAAGCAACGATAGATTCACGAATGCCGCGTTCGCCGGGGTGGTGAAGCAAGTTGTCACTTTGCCTCCCTGTTCCCCTTCCTGTTCCCCTCCCTGCTTCGACGACAGGCTCGGCGTCCTCGCCAGGACGGCGCCGGTTCGCGCATCGGTCACCTGCCACTCAATCCCGCTGTTGGGGGGAATGCCCGAGGTTCCGTAATCGACCGTCAGGGCGTAGTTTTTCTGCGCGTGCACCGGAGCGGTCTGGCTGAGGAGCAGAAAACTGTCCGGCTCCTCCCCGGAAAATTCGAAGCCCAGGGTGTTTGGATTCGCGTTCAGAAACGAGCTTACCCCTTCTACTGTTGGGAGATGCCAATCGAAGCCGTGGGACAGGGGCGATTTCCCAAAGTCGCCGTTGGTCACGGGGGAGTCCGCTCCCAGCGAGGGGTAGGATGTCAGTGTCGCCAAGCCATTCCACAGGCCCAAGGCCAGATCGGGACGCTTGTGTGCGAGGAGCCAGTCGCAAGCTCCCAGCAGAGTCTCGGTGTTCTCCTGATTGCTGGTTTGCAGCAGGTGTGAGGCTGCTTCCGTCACTGCCTCCGGATCGCCTTGGGTGAGCAGAAAATTGACAAACTGGCCTTCGACGACCGGCCTTTTCATTTGCAGCCGGTTTTCAATCTCCTGCGCGTTGGGATTGACGTACCAGGCCAGGCGGAAAAGGAGGGTCGCGTCGTCCGGGACCATCTGCGCAGCCTTCTGCGCCCAATACCAGAACCGGGCAGCATTCTGCTGGCGAAAGTAAAAGTTTGCCAACGACCAGCTGGGAAGAAAGGTGGAATCCGCACCCGCTGCCTGCAACAGCGACTTTTCGGCCTGGGGTAGATCGTTCCCTGCCTCGGATAACAGGCCCAACTGGATCCAGCTCGCCGCGTCAAAGCGGTTGAGGTTTACTGCCCTCTGCAGCAGAGATTTAGCTTCCGAAGGGTCGCTGGCATAGAGTTCATCGGCAAGTTGTGCTGGGTACGCCGCGTTCGCAGGCATCAGACGCATGGCCAAACGCGTACTGTCTGTTTGATTCCGGCGGGCTGCAAGGTCAGCGACCGCGAACAGCCCATTCCAGATGACACCGACCGTCAGCGCCACCAGGCAGACGCCCGTGATGGCGAACCCGCAAACTTGTTTGCTGTTTAGCACGCAGCAAGACCTTTTTCACTTGCCCAGCTTGTCGATCTGTCGATCGAGTTCCGAGATGGCATCGAACGGTTTGCCAAATAAATTTTCCCAAACGATATGTTGCGCCCCGCCGGCACTGTCCAGATTAATGATGCTGGCCGCGATGAGCTCCTTATTGATCGGAAGGTAAACTGCTGCCAGGCACTTCGTATACTTGGGTGAATAAAACACAGAGTACACCCGGGTTTCTTTGACCACGGCCGTGAATGTCCGGGCGACTCTTGCGGTCTGTGCGTCGCAGTCGGCTTGTGCTTTACGCGCCAGAGTCTTCCCGGCCGCCTTCTGCTGCACGCTCTGGCAGTTTGCGCAGACACCGAGGAGAAGGAACGCCGCCGTGATCAAGGGTGTGCGCATCGAATGCAACCTTTCCTGAAAAGCATCCCCATATCATACTGATCCGTCTCACTTGTTCGGAACGCGCAGCCCGGGCCGGGGCAAAACCGCGGATCCCGCGCCTGGGGACCTGCGGTTCGGTGGTGTTGCTTGGCTATACGGCGACGACCTGGTTTCCGAGGTGGGGCTTGCTTTCGCGTCGAATCAACCAGCCGAGGATGATCCAGTTGCCGGCGGCAAGGCTGCCATCGGTGAGCAAGCTAGCCCAGGCTGCTCCGTGCCAGGAATAAGCGGGAATCAGCCAGAGGTTGAGAGCGAAATTCAGCGCGGCGGCTCCGAGCTGCGCGGCGGTGCGGTAACGCTGATAGCCGGCTCCCGTCAATGTGTCGCCCGCGCCCAGGTGGAGGCTGCGAAATACCGGCAAAAGACACAGCCATTGCAGCGCGGAGACGCTGTTGGTGAAGCTCGGACCTACGATATGAGGAATGATCGGCGCGGCGAGAAACATGGCTGCGGCAGCCAGCAGACCGAAAGGTAAAGTTTTGCTTAGCAATTTGCCGGTGAACGCGATGGAGCCCCGTGCGCCATTGCGGCCCGACTGACAAAAACGGGGGAACGCGGCGGACTGGAGCGCGCGGATCGGCGTGCAGCTCATGTCGATGACCCGATAGGCCATGCTGTAAATCCCATCCGCGGCCAGCATGCCGTAGCGGCTGAGCATGACCTTATCGATGTCGTTGTAAACCGAGGTCGTGCTGGCAGCGAAGGAGAAACCAACGCCCTCCAGGGCCCGTTGACGAAGCAATCGAAGGTTGACCTTGGGCCTGCCAAGACGGGTGGTTACCAGCACCAGCGCCACGGTGGCGGAAAGACAAGAGACGCAGAGCGAAGCGATGACCCATTGACGCACGGTCGCATGACGGAGAACGAGCAGCATGGTGGCCGCGGTCAGCATACGCGCGATGCTGGTGAGGGAAGTGAGCGCGGCGGTGAGCTTGAGCTGCTCAAAGGCCTGGAAGGCCTGACCGCCAGCCTCGGCGAGCCGCGCGCAGGTGCACTCGCCTACGGCGACCAGCACGATCACCGATGCGCTGGCCGGGCCTACCATCCAATGACCGAGGCGGGCGAGGGCCATAATCACAAACAAGCCGACGCTAAGAGTGGTGATCAGCACATTACCCCAATACTGCGGGAATTCGTTGTGATCGCGGCTTACCTGACGCACCAAAACCAGGCCTGAGCCGAGCGTGCTGTACTGGCTGAGCAAGGAGACGGCAGCAGCGGCGCCCACAAAGATGCCATATTGATCGGCACCAAGCAAGCGAGCGAGCAGAACGAAGTAACACGCCTGTACCGCGAAGCTGACTCCCTGGCCCAGGAACATCCAGCCTGCATTTCTGGCCAGGCGGCTTCTCAACTGATCGCGCATCAATCTCTTCAAAAGATACAGATGGAATCTACATCGACCGGAATCTCTCGCGCACTAATTCGTTGTTCTCTGGCGGCGCGGCTATCCTATGCAACAAATCATCTGCGACTTCTTACCAGTTTCTCTGCCAGCTGACCCATGTGAGTACGGCTGTATAAGTAATCAAGATGCCCGATAATAGGACAGCCTCGCGCTCCAAAACGGCGGACTGCGCAGTGCGAGCTCTAACTTTCATCAAACTAAAGTTGATTTCCACCGGAGATTCTGTCACCTTTTGGCTTTGAAGATTGTTGCCGGACGCTCATTTAGCCCCGATCCCGACCGGGTGCAAATAACGTCGATATAAGTAATGGGAATAATAACTATCTAATTTACCGGACTGAACTCTCCAGGCTGAAAGGGTAAGTTGTGCTGGATAAGTTCTCCGCTTTGGCTTTTTATTCTGACCCTGGTGGTACGCAGCAGAAGATAGCAAACTCGCGAGCAGGCATTCATTTGATCGAAGTTTAATGCAACCAAAGGCGGTGGTGCATGGCGACCGATTTCCCTTTACCGGCTTCGGAACAGATGGGGTTCCGTTCTCCCTCGGTATTAACTCAACCCCTTGTGATTCTAAGAAGTGCGATCGGGCTGGCCATTCCGGCATTGTTCGATTTCGGTTGCATCGCCCTGGCGTGTATCGCCGGCATCCTGCTCTATGAGCTGCATAGGCCGCTCGAAGGCCGGGATGCGTGGCTGCTGTGGGCAGAAATTTCCCTCGAGTATGGGGCGGCCTTCGTGATTCTCGCCCAGGCGCATCAACTCTACAGACAGCGCGCGACGCTGCTCCAGGTGGCCGACACGGCCCGGATCCTGAGGGTCTCCACCTACAGCCTGATTTTGCTGGCGGTCGGCAATTACTTCACCAAGGCGGGGATGCCGCGGTTGTTACTGGCCTATTTCTGGGTGCTCGCAACCCTTCTGCTGGTCATACAAAAATACTCAACCGGCAGACTCATTCGCGATTGGAAATCGCCCGCCGTCCGCCAGCGCAGGGTCCTCATCTGCGGAACAACGCGCGAAACCCGGCGGTTGTTCTCTTATCTGCTGCACTCTCCCCATCTGGGCAAGATTCCGGTTGGATTTCTCGATGAGAGCGGCTTTGATAATCGCCGCGTCATCTACAGTCACGATTACAACCTCAAACATCACGTACCCGTTATTTCTGAGCCGCTGTCGGAGTCTCTCCTGCGATCTCTCAATGTACAGGAGATCTTCATCCCACCCACAGTCGCACTGCCACGCATGAATGAGCTTCTGGCGTTAGCGGCCGCAGCGGGAGTCAGGGTTTCGCTCGTGGGTGCGGGCCACCCTTACTTTGCGGAGCACAGCACTTCGGTGCAGATGATTGACGGCCTCATGGTTACCACCCTCGATGCCGATGGTGACCACCCGCTGCCTTACATCGCTCTCAAGCGTTGCACCGACGTGTGCCTGGCTTCTCTGCTTATGCTGCTCACGCTTCCCATGTGGCTGGTTTGCGCCCTCATGGTTAAGGCGACTTCCCGGGGACCGATTTTCTTTCGTCAGCAACGGACCGGCCAATTCGGCAGACCCTTTCTTATGCTCAAATTTCGCAGCATGTATGTAGACGTTCCGAAATACGAGCGCTCGCCCGAAAGCCCGGAGGACAAGCGCGTTACCGCCGCCGGAAGATTTCTTAGACGAACCAGCCTGGATGAGCTTCCTCAGCTGCTCAACGTTCTGACTGGAGATATGTCACTGGTCGGGCCTCGGCCGGAGATGCCCTATATCACCGACACCTACACTCCGCTAGAACGGCGAAGGCTTACCGTTCCCCAGGGCTTGACCGGTTTTTGGCAACTCAGCGGCGATCGCAGGTTTATCATCCATGAAGCCATCGAGTACGACTTTTATTACATTGAGAATCGCGGTGTCTTTCTTGATTTCGCAATTCTTCTCCACACCTTGTTCTTTGCCATGAAGGGCCTTTAGGGTCTGTGTGAGAACAAGGATTTGCGAGTTTAGTCCCGCAGGGACGGCTGAACCTAGCCCAGGACGCTAGTCTGGGAACATCTTGAAACTGATTAAGTCCCGAAGGGACGGCTGAAGGTTGTCCAGGATTGCGTCGCGGCCAATCTTCAGCCGTCCCTGCGGGACTGGGTCGTCCGTTCAAATCCAACCCAGGACTAACGTCCTGGGCTAAGTTCAGCCAGACCTGTCCAAATTAGCGTTTTAAGAGGAGGCGGAAAGCCTGCTAGGTTGAGGTTGGGATTTTCCAAGAAACCAATCTCAAACAGGAGGAGCTTTCCGCCATGAATGGAGTATGCAGTATTTTTTCGCAGGTTTTAGGGGTATTTTCGAGGGCCGAGTTTGAGCAGGCGGTTCTCGATCATAAAGCCCAGCATCACGCCCGGGGTTTTAGCAGTTGGACGCAGATGGTGGCGATGCTGTTCTGTCATTTGGGCAAGGCGCAGTCGTTACGAGAAATCTGTGGAGGTCTGGCGGCTTGCGAAGGCAAGCTAAGGCACCTGGGTGTGGTTCAGAGTCCCAAGCGGTCGACCTTGGCCTATGCCAACGAGCATCGGCCGTGGGAGTTGTACCAGACCGTGTTTGGGGGGCTGCTGGAAAAGTGTCAGCGGGAGGTGCGAGGAGGGAAGAAATTCCGCTTTAAGAACAAGTTGCTGAGTCTGGATGGCAGCGTGATTGACCTCAGCGCGACGATGTATGACTGGGCCAAGTTTCGTCAGACCAAAGGCGGAGTTAAGCTGCATTTATTGCTGGATCACGACGGATATTTACCCAAGTATGCGGTGATCGAGCCGGCCAGCGTGGCCGAACTGAAGGTAGCGCGCGGGCTGGCTTTGGAGCCGGGCACGATTGTGGTGTTCGATCGTGGGTATACCGATTACAAGTGGTTCGCCAGCTTGACCAAGCAAGGTGTGTACTTCGTGACCCGGCAGCGTTGGAACAGCTATTACAAGCTGGTGAAGGAACTGCCGGTACCGGAAAAGGGCGACATCCTGGCCGATCAGATAGTGAAGTTGGGCCACCGCGGTTATCGCACCGGTGTGCCGGTCCGACGGGTGGTAGTGCGCGATCCGGAGACAGGCAAGAAGTTCGAATTTCTGACCAACAAAATGGATTTTGCTGCCAGCACGATTGCCAGAATCTATCGCGATCGTTGGCAGATCGAGACTTTTTTCAAAGCTCTTAAGCAATCTTTGCGGGTCAAGACATTCGTGGGCACCAGCGCCAACGCTTTAAAGACGCAGATCTGGACCGCCTTGATCGCCATGTTGATCTTGAAATATTTGCAGTTGAAGTCCAGCTTTGGTTGGTCGCTCTCCAACCTCGTGGCCTTGTTGCGCCAGCAGTTGTTCGTATACCGCGACCTATGGACTTGGTTGGATTGTCCTTTCGAACCGCCGCCTGCCCTGGCAGGAATTCACGACCAACTTCCGCTCCCGCTTTAAATTTCTCAGCCCTCTTTGGACAGCTGAAACCTGCCGCCCGTCTGCAAAACCCTTTATCGGCCAATACTCAGGAGTTTTATCGCACACACTTGGACAGCACCTCTCTAAATCTACCGCTCCCTTAGGACCCAACCTGGTTTCGCAATACCCGGTTCCAGCACTCGTTTGTCCAATGAAATCAACACAACGACGTTCACTACCCCGCTAATTTGGACAGCTCTGAAGTTCAGCCGTCCCTGCGGGACTGAGTTTGATCTCTAGGGTCTGTAGCTCAGGTGATGCTGATAAGCGCGGCGCTGAGCGCCGGGAGGAAGCAAGTTGTTTGGCCGGCCGCGGGAGTCAGCGTGCCAGGGCTTGCCGGAGCAAAGGTGCCGTCTTTGTTCATCGTGGCGCCCTGAATGGTGACTCCGGAGACAGCGGCCAGGCTTGGACCGGTCATGGTTTGGATGCTTGCAGCCTTTACGGGCTGGTTAGCCTGTATCGTCAGGGTCAGGCTCTGCAGCGTGTCTTTGTTGACCAGAATTATGTTCAACCCTCCGCTCGGAGTCCTCACGGCATAGGCCGTGACATCGACACTGCCGGCCGAGAGCTGGGTCTCCAGCAAAGTGCCAGTGCCGGCGAGGGCAAAGAGGAGCAAGCCATAGTACTCAGGGCGTGCTTCGATCACAGCGCCGGAATCATCGGCAATCGGAGTATAGCCAGGTGCGTTACCGCCACCATGCATGTTTACTCCGGTAGCGCCACCCATCGCTGCGTTAAAAAGAAAGTCGAGGACCCATAGGGAAGAAGCATAGCTGTTGCTGACGCCGGCAGCCCCACCATTGAAAAAAGAATTGCACTCACTTATGCGGTAAGGAATGCCCAGTTGCTGAGCGCCCGCGTTCAGGATTCCGAGATCGGTCGTAAGTTGGTCATCGGGACTGATTAAGAAAGAGGCTGTTGAGGTAGGGCTTGCTCCGCTTTGGCGATAGTAATGCTGGGTCAGCAGCGTGAGCCCGCTTGACGTGACAATCTGCCCGAAGGGCAATGTCCAGGTAGCAATATGGTTGCCGCCGGCGCAAGCCGGCCCGGTGATCGGGACATGGGCTGCGACCTGGAAGATCGCTGAGCGAAACGCATCCCAGCGGTCCATAAAGTCCTGGAACGTCCAATTACCCGGGAAATAGTTACCCTGAACACCGTATTCATCAGGCTCGTTGCCGATCTCGATACCAAGCAGGCTTTCGCCGAGAACGGGGACCGCAAAAGCAACTTCTTCTGCTGCCAAAGCGGGGGTCGAGGTAGCGAGGTTTACCGTATAAAGGCAAAGCCAGCCGGTCGCCTGGAGAAAGCCGGCCAGATTTCTAACATTGGTAGGTGAAATCTGCTGGTGGGTACCGTTGGCACTCGGGGTCCACAGAAGACTATCGGCGAAACCGCCGCCAAGGCGCAACACGCCGGCGCCGAGCTGGCGAAAGAGCGCGATCAGGTTGTGATTCGAAGCGTGGAAGTAGCCATAGTTCATCGCCAGCTTCTCATAGCTCAGGCCCACGAAGCGGGACGGAATAGCTCCGATGGCCGTCGCCGTCACCGTGAGGGAACCCTGGACGGCAGGTCCGGACGGCACCGGAAGAGGATTGCCGGAAGGTGGCGTATAAGCATAGTTCGAGTGATAGCCACAACCGGGAAGTGCCGAGGCCGCGGCCACAGATGCTACGCCCTGAAGAAGACCACGACGGGTCAGGAGACCGCGGGTATTACACATGGACACTGCTCGACATGAGAAGCAGCTCACGTCGAAAGCATCTCTTCGATCTCCTGAACGCGCGTCCGCGCAATCGACCACGTGAAGCGTTCGCGAAACACAGCGTAGCCTTGGCGGCCGGTACGTGTCCGCAAATCCGGATCTTCCGCGAGCCGCCGCAGCGCGCAGGCAAGTTGGATAACGGATCCGCGCTCCACCAAAATTCCGCCGCCTGCGGTAAATATTTCTCCCACGCCACCGCTGTAGGTGCTGACCACAGGCAAGCCCGAGGCCAGCGCCTCCACGTTTACCAGCCCGAATGCCTCCTCGCAGATAGAAGGTGAGCAAAATATGTCTGCCTCCCGGAAGAGATCACCCAGTGAGGCGCCAGTGCGATATTCAATGAATGTAACGGTCTCGGGGCAGTTCGCTTTGAGGCGCCTGATATATTCAGTTTCTTTGCCAAATCCGAAGCCGGAGGAACCAACGATTTGTGCGCGGAGTCGCACATTCTGTTCTTTGAGAAGCTTCATCGCATCCAACAAGACGTGAACGCCCTTATCTTCAACTAGCCGCCCCGCGAAGAGGACGATGGGTGTCTCCCTGGTCTTCCGGTCGCCTGCGGGCGGATAGAAGATTGTTCCATCCGCGCCGTTATAAAGCACAGAGGAGCTATCGAGCGAGGGGAACTTCCGTCTTGCCTGATCCATCAGAAACTGACTTACGAAAATCAGTCTATCCACGCGAACCTGCCGCATTAGCTTCTCAGGGCCTTCGGCCAGGTGAGTATTGTGCAGATGGAGAATCACCCGTCCACCTGAGCGTTGGATACGCGGAGTGAGAGCGATGGCGAACTCAGGCCGATTGTGAATCCATACAATGTCTTTGGGCCGCACGCGTTCGAGAAGCGGCCGGAAGATATGCCGAATGATGGGCCGATGAAACTGCCAGGGCAACCGCGAAAGCTTTCTTCTAAAGCGCCTATACTTCCTCAAGCCAGCAAGTAAATGGACAGATTCCAACGGAAATTGCCAGGTGTCGTCCGCGGAGGGACAGACAACCACGGAATTCGGTGCGCCGCGCAGGACATTTCCAGCCCAGCGCGAGATCGCACCTCCATAAAATTCAGAAAAAGGCTCGGCTTCGGTCAGAAGGTGAAAAGTTGTGCGAGACATCGAGACTCCGCTAATCTTAATACCTCGTAAGCCTGCAAATTGAAGCGATGTAGATTTACGGCAGCAATAGCAGTCTGCATAGTTATCGTCGGCTATCTTAGCCCACATCAGTCCGAATAAGTCAGACGCCAGCGCCTCGCGTCGCTAATAGTGATGATATCGCTCTAGGGAACCGAAAAGGTTCCGTAGGGTCGGCGGTAATCATGTTGACCCAAAACAGAACGGCTGAGTTTCAACTTAGAACCTGGTCTATTGCTAGTACATTGTTTCTCGGAAACCAAGGTTGCTTTACACCAGCCGTTCTGTCACCTTTGCCTTGGATCACTGACGAGCGTAATAGATCTGATGCGCCATTGCTAACGAGAGCATTCTTGGCTTGCCTCACGAGCAGTTCTTGACGATAAGCGTAACAGTCTAAAGTCCAGGAAGTTAGATGGAGAATCCCCCGCATGAATGCCGTAAGCCCGGCCTCTGCAAAAATCACCGATACGGTTGCGTTTTTAGGATTGACGCTACAACCCAGGTCAATACCTGAAATGAACAAGCTCGTGGAGCAGGGAATTCGCGAGCGTCAAAAATGGATTATCGCGAACCATAATCTTCACAGTGTCTACCTGCTTCACAGGCACCCGAAACTCAGAGAATTCTATTCACATGCTCACTGGACTTATGTAGACGGCATGCCTCTGGTGGCCCTGGGCCGACTCTATGGCTACCCTTTGCAGCGTGAACAACGGGTGACGAATGTGGATTGGACGGGCTCTTTGATGGAGCTGGCCGCATGTCGGGGATGGCGTGTGTTTAATCTCGGTTCGTCCAAGCAGGTCGCGGAACAGGGCGCAGCGAAGCTACGTAATCTTTATCCGGGATTGCAGATAGAAGTGAGCGATGGATTCTTCGACGCACGCCGCGGGAGCGCCGACAATGAAGCCCTGGTTAAGCGGATCAATGCCTACCGGCCTGACCTATTGATGGTTGGGATGGGTATGCCGCGACAGGAGTTTTGGACGCAGGAAAATTTTCCGCAGCTGGATGCCCATGTGATCTTGTCTTCGACTGGGGCGGCGTTAGAGTATATTGCCGGCGCCGCGCCAACGCCTCCGCGTTGGGCTGGCCGGATCGGATTGGAATGGATGTTCCGCCTGGCTCATGAGCCTCGTCGCCTTTTTAGCCGCTATCTCATCGAACCCTGGTACATACTGCTCCTTCTGCTAATGGACTACCCACGCAGCCGGTATGCAGCAAAGGAGCAGGGCCGCGCCCAAGCGACCTATGCCGGCTCGGACGAGCAATCGAGCCCCATCCAGATGCGCGGCGACTGACATATGGAACGCAGGCAGAAAATGGATCGTCGAGACTTCATCAAGAAGCTTGGCGTATCGGGCGCGGGGTGGACCTGGACTCAGGCCGCGTTGCAGGCTGCGACGGCCTCATTAAAGCAGCTGGCTCAAGAAAAAGGGCTGCTGTTCGGTTCGTGTCTGGCGCTGAAATATTGCGCTCAATCTGCGGCCTATCAACAGCTGTTTCTAGCCCAGTGCGATATCGCCACACCAGAACTGCACATGAAGTGGAACTCGCTTAGCAGCCAACCCGGGGTGTACGACTTTTCGAATGCTGACAAGTTTGTCGCGTTTTGTTCGAGAGCGCACATCAAGGTACGGGGGCACACGCTGGTCTGGCACGACGCTTTGCCGGCTTGGGTGACTCCACAGCTTACAGCGGGAACTGGGCAAGCGATGATGACTGGCCATATCCGCACGGTAGCTGGGCACTTTGCGGGCAAGTTGTACTCCTGGGACGTGGTCAACGAAGTGCTGGACCCGGGAAGTCATCGATCGGATGGGCTGCGCGATAGTCCGTGGTTGCAGAACTGCGGAGCCAACTACATGGAACTGGCTTTCCGTGCGACCGCTGCCGCGGATCTAAAGGCTCTGCTGGTTTGGAACGAAACCTATCTCGAAGTGTCCAACGGCTTTGGCCGCGCAAAGAGGACGGCCTTGCTTGCCCTGCTTGACGGCATGCTGACACGCGGTGTTCCCATCCACGGGATCGGGCTTGAGGCGCACCTGCGGGGTGATCAGGCAGCCGTGCTGGGCGATGGAAGCTACGAGGATTTTCTCGGCGAATTGGCCCGCCGTGGAATGAAAATCTTCATCACCGAACTCGATGTTCAGGATGTGATGTTACCTGCGGATGTGGCAGCGCGGGATCGAGCAGTGGCTGACATATACAGCAGGTTTCTGAGCGCCACCCTGCGCCAGCCGGCAGTAAAAGGAATTGTTACCTGGGGACTCGCGGATTGCTTTACCTGGATTGCCGGATACCGCCCACGCAAGGATGGTTTGCCAGTTCGGCCACTCCCCTTTGACGCCAACTGCCAACCGAAGGCCGCGTATTACGCGATCGCCCAAACGCTTCAAGCAGCGCCGCGTCGAGAAAACGAACGAGGCTGAGGAGTCGAACCATGGTTATTGTTTCTGTCGTCATACCCACTTGCGGAAGACCCGATCTATTGCAGAGGGCAGTGCGGAGTGCGCTGGCCCAGACTCTGCGCGCGATCGAAGTGGTGGTAGTCATCGATGGTGAGGATCCTGGCACCAGGGTGGCCATGGAAAGGGTGGCGTACCAGGACCCACGTCTGCATGTGCTTGCGCTGCCCAAGAGCGTTGGCGGCTCGGACGCGCGTAACCGGGGTGTCGACGCGGCTGCAGGGGAATGGATCGCGTTTCTGGATGACGACGACGAATGGTTTCCGGGCAAGCTCCAGGCGCAGCTCGACGCAGTGGCTCCGTCGACCGCGCCCATTGTGATCGGGACCTGCAGGATGATCGCGCGTACGCCGGGCAGAGACTATGTGTGGCCAAGACGCATGCCCGCCAGCGATGAACAGATTGGCGAGTACATTCTGGCGCGACGCACGCTCACCCGCGGCGAAGGGTATATCCAGACATCGACCCTCTTTGTTCGACGCTCGCTCATGCTGGCGCAGCCGTTTAAGAGCGGCCAGTTAAAACATCAAGATACCGAGTGGGTGCTTCGATTGGGCCGCCTGCCCGGGGCAAAGGTGGTGTTTGCCGACCAGGTGCTGGCGATTCACAACATAGAAGAGGAGCGGCCTACCGTAAGCAGCAAAGCCAACTGGCGGTACTCTCTCGCATGGTTGCAGCGCGATCGGCACCTGTTCACGCCGCGCGCTTTGTCCGCCTTCGTCTTGTACCAGATCGCTGCTGAGGCTTCGGATCAGGGAGAGTGGCGTGCATTCTATCTGCTGTTGCTTGAAGCCCTGCGCCATGGCAAGAGCACGCCCCGTGACTATGCGATATTCCTGGCCATCTGGTTTTTGCCCCGCCGCCGTCGGCGCCGCTTGCGCGATTGGGCGGCACAACGCCCGGCGCTTCGTGCTCTGGTGCACTCGCTATGAGGATCCTTCAGCTTACCCGGCAGTTTCTTCCTGCCGAAGGAGGTATGGAGAGTGTGGTGGAGGGGCTGAGCGTGGCGCTGCAGCAAAACGGACACGCAGTGCAGGTGGCGACGCTTCGCCTGCTTTTTTCGAGCGGTACCATGGCACCGGCAGAGTCCGTCGAAGCCGGCCTTAAGGTACGCCGCATGCGCCACTGGGGTCCTCGCCGCTATCCAGTGGCGCCAGGTGTGTTCAGGGCGATCCGCGGTTACGATTTGGTGCACATCCATGCCATCGATTTCTTCGTGGACTATCTAAGCCTGCTGCGCTTCGTACATCGCATCCCGCTGGTGATAAGCACCCATGGCGGTTTCTTTCATACCCAGCGGGCAAGAGCCTTCAAAGAGATGTACTTCAAGACGGTCACCCGGCACTCGCTGGGCGGGGTTGGGGCAGTAGTTTGTGTAAGCCAGCACGATCGACAAATATTCTCGAGGATTGTGCCTCAGCAACGTATCCGTGTGATTGAGAACGGAGCCAACATCGATGGCCTTTGGAGCCTGAAAAAAAAGATAGAGCCGGGCCTGGTGTTGGGTGTGGCGCGCCTGGCGGAAAACAAGCGAGTACACAAAGTGTTGGAGGCGATGGCCTTGTTGAAGGATCGCCATCCACAGCTGCGGCTGGAATGGGTAGGTGCGGATTTCTCCGGGTTGCGCACGTCACTCGAGCGTCGTGTGACTGAGCTCGGCCTGAGTGGAAGAGTGTGTTTCCACGGCGCCGTCAGCCGCGAAGAGCTATACCGATTGCTGGAGCGAGCCCATCTGTTCGTTTCCGTCTCAGCGTATGAAGGCTTTGGGTTGTCGACCATTGAGGCCATGAGCGCAGCCACTGTGGTGGTGGTGACCGCGGTGGGTGTGCATCCTGACGTAGTGCAGGATGGGGTGAGCGGCTTCCTGGTAGACCAGGACGCAACCGGACTTTCCACGCAGATGGAACGCGCTCTGTCGCTGCCGGGAGAGAAGCTGGCAGCTATTGGCGAGCAGGCGCGTGCGGCTACCGGACGCTTTTCCTGGAGCCGGATCGCACCCCAGTACGAGCAACTTTACCGCGAAGTTCTGGGCGCCGAGACCTACTCCGCGGCCTAGTTGCCATGAGGCAAATGACGATCCCAAACGCAAATCCGAAGACCAGCCAATGGACGAACCAGGGCACGGTCGTCATCTTCCGCACCCTCCTGCTGCCGCCCTCGGAGACATTTATTGCAGCGCAAGCTGTCGCCATGCGGCGGTTCTCTCCGTTTTTTGTAGGCTGGCGCAAAACAACGGGAATCAACTTGTCGGAAAACACAAGCTGGACGGTCGATGATGGCGGTTTGCGGGGAAGGCTGCGGGAACTTCGATTTCGTTGTGCAGGCCCTACCCGCAAACAGATTGCGCGGCTCAGGGCGCGCGCTCCCCGCCTGGTTTACGCCCACTTCGCACCCGACGGCTACGCGGCAATGCAGCTCGCGGAACAGCTCGGTGTCCCCTTGGTGACCGCTCTGCATGGATACGACGTGACCATAAGCGACGAGGCCATGAGCAGGACCCGCCTGGGTCGTGCGTATCTACAGGGACGATCGACGCTGCAGAAAACGGGTGCCCTCTTCCTAAGCTGCTCGGATTATGTTCGTGCTCGCGGGCTGGAGATGGGATACCCGGCGGATCGCACGATCGTTCATTCGATCGGAGTGGATGTGGAACGGTTTAAGCCGCCAGGCATCTTGCGGCCCCGCGAAAAATCCGTCTTGTTTGTTGGGCGACTGGTAGAGAAGAAGGGTTGTGGCAGCCTCATCGAGGCCATGGTCGGCGTGCAGCGCCGCTGTCCGGCAGCCGAGTTGGTGGTCATTGGTGATGGCCCATTGCGCGCAGACTACGAGGCGCGAGCCGTTGCGCTGGGCGTGCGGTGTCGCTTTTTGGGCGTCCAGCCAACAGCCATGGTACGGGATCGGATGTCGCGGGCGTCGGTCTTCTGCGTGCCGAGTGTGGTTGCCTCCTCCGGCGATGCGGAAGGCTTCGGCATGGTGTTCATCGAGGCCCAGGCGATGGGCCTACCGGTGGTAAGCACTCTCAGCGGCGGAATCCCGGAAGCGGTGAAAAATGGCGAGACAGGTTTGCTGGTAGCCGAGGGCGATTCCGCGGCGCTGGCTGAGGCGATCCTCCGCCTGATGCGGGATGAGGAACTGTGGCAGCAATACTCGCTCGCGGGCAGAAGAAATGTTGTCAACCACTTCAACCTGGCACAGCAAACCGGTCGCCTCGAAAATCTTTTCGAGCAGCTGCTGGCTGATCCGTTGAAAACAGGAGCGAGTACGCAATGGGGCAATTGACAGGGGTTTTACACTCGGCCCCGATGGCGGTGGCGCATACCCAGCGCCGCTTCTATCAGCCGGAGCTGGATGGATTGAGATTCTACGCATTCCTCGGTGTATTTATCTGTCACACTCTGCCCGTTGACGGGGCTTTCTATCGCAGGTTCCATCTGCCCGTACCGTGGCTGTGGGGAGCGATTGCGAAATCGGGCGCGGCTGGTGTCGATTTGTTCTTTGCCCTGAGCGCCTTCCTGATCACCTCCATCCTGCTGCGAGAGCGGGAGGAGACGGGTGGCATTTCGCTGCGGCGATTCTATCTTCGGCGCATCCTGCGCATCTGGCCCCTGTACTTTCTGCTGATTGCTGTGGGCGTCGTGCTCGCGCACACCATGGCTAAGCAGAGCCTTCCCTGGTACTACGTGGCCGGCTACCTGCTGTTCGTCGGCAACTGGGTGCATGCTGTCTTTGGCCGGCCGCAATCGATCTGCTCCCCGCTGTGGACGGTTTCGATCGAGGAGCAGTTCTATCTGATATGGCCGTTGCTCATGAAAATGCTCCGGCGTCGCGGCATGATCGTAGCAGCCATCGTTACCTTTCTGCTGGCGACCGTATGCCGGTTGGGCTTCATGCTGGCCGGCTCGAGCGGCGGGTTCATATATTACGGCAGCGTACCCCGCTGTGATTCTTTAGCGCTGGGTATTCTTCTGGCGCTGTTCGCGGACCGTCTGCCCCGGCTTACGCGCCGCGTGCGTTGCTTGCTGTTGGCCGGTGGCCTGCTGGGGTGGGTCGCGTCTTCGGCGTGGCTTAACGAACAGCCGGGACCGGTAGACATCCGCATGGTGCTGGGACGGTTGATTGTATCGCTTGCAGCGAGTGCGATTCTGTATGCGTGCCTGCACAGCCACAGCAGGTTGGTGAGGGGCGAGTGGGTGGTCCGGCTGGGCAAAATCAGCTACGGGCTTTACATGCTGCACCTCACCGGAATTCTCATCATGCTGAGCCTGTTCCGCCCGGCTTGGGGATGGCAACTGTTGGCGACCAAAGCATTGGGATTTGTCATGACGGTCATTCTTGCCATGGCGTCGTATCGCTGGGTCGAGTCACCCTTCCTGCATTTGAAAGATAAGTTCGCCACCGTGCTGAGCCGGCCAGTCTGATGCTAGTGACGCGCCGTGTCAGTGGAGGTATTTCTGGATAAGATAGAGCTGCAACCCTCGCATGTCGTGATTACCGCAAGCCAACACCCTCCTGAGCTCACGCTTCGGGAGATAGGGTTCATGCTGGCCCGCCGTCGTGGGATCATTTATGTCAGCCTGTCAATATTTTTTCTGCTCGGCGTCGTGGCGCTCATATTTTCTACCCGGCGCTATAAGTCCGTTGGCGAGATTGAACTGCAGAAAGACTCGACCAGTTCCCTGGTCATTCAAACGGGCTCAGCGGATGCCCCTTCCGACGCACTGGAAGTCAACATGATTATCCAGACCCAGGCGAAGATCCTGCAGTCGGACTCGCTTGCCCTGAGCGTGATCGAAGATCTTCACCTGGAGCAGACGGAGGACTACAAACAGAAGTGGTCACTGGCCGGTTGGGTCCTCGGACTTTTTACGCCGCCAGGCAAGCCTGATCCAAAGGGTGCGCCGCTCGAGAACTCTCCTCACCGGCGGATGCGCGTACTGAAGATCTTTCATCGCAAGCTGACCGTGCTGCCAGTGGCCGGCACGCGCCTGATCGATGTGGAATATCTGAGCCCTGATCCACAGCTGGCGGCAGCGGTGGTGAATCACCTGCTGCAGGGGTTGATCGAAAAAGGCTTTCAGGCGCGCTACGACGCAACCATGCAGGCGACCTCGTGGTTAAGCTCGCAGCTTGCGGATCTGCGCACCAAAACCCATGAATTACAGGCCAAGGAAGTGAAGCTACAGCAGGAGGCTGGTGTTTTCGCTGTGGGGCAGGTCGATAAGGATGGTAAAGATCAGGTTTATAACCCGATTCTCGACAAGCTTCAGATGGCGACACAAGCTGAGGCGCAAGCGCAGTCGAACCGCATCCTCAAGGGCGCGATCAACGAGGTGGTTAAGACTGGCAACGCAGAGCTGATCTCAGGGCTCGGCGGAAATGCCATCACGGGGGGAGCTTCTTCCGCCGCCGTTGGCACTTCGCTCAATTTAATTCAGAACCTTCGCCTACAGGAGGCTAGCCTCCAGGGGCAACTGCAGGAACTCTCGGCGAAGTTCGGTCCAGCTTATCCGAAGTTAACCGAGGTTCGGAGCAACCTGAACGCGGTGCAGGGGGCAATCCGAGCGGAAGTAGCCCGGGTTGCGGGGCGGGCTCACAACGACTTCATGGTGGCGCAGCAAGCGGAGCAACAAACACGCAACGATTTCAACGCCTACAAGAGCGAAGCGGAAGCTCTGAACAATAAGACCATCGAATACCAGATGGTGCGACAGGAAGCCGATCAGACCCGGTCGCTGTACGACGATATGTCGCGCCACCTCAAAGAGTCCGGCTTGTTGGCCGGCCTGCGGTCCACTAACATCTCCGTCGTAGACTGGGCTGAAGCCAGCGATAAACCAGCTAAGCCGGTCGTGCTCCTTTACCTGGCGGGATCGATCGCGTTGGGGTTGATTGTCGGGGTTCTCGCCGCGTTGCTGCGCGATGTGACAGACACCAGGATTCAGGATTTGCGAGAGATATCACGCGAGTTGGGTCCCGCGCCACTATGCGTGCTGCCGTATCAAAAGGAACAGGTTGCCCTCACCGGCGGCACTGACTGGGCGGCAAAATCAGCTCTGCCCGCATTGAACAGCCCGCGTTCCCTTTTTGTCGAGTCGCTTCGCTCGCTCCGCACTTCGTTGATGTTGTCTCGGAGTGGAGCGCCTCCGCGTTCCGTGCTGGTGACGAGTCCACTCACGGGCGAAGGCAAGAGCTTTGTTAGCTGGAACCTCGCCATTCTCTTTGCCCAGCAGGGCAAGCGGGTTCTATTGTGCGATGCAAACCTTCGTCACCCGTGGTTGCATCGCAATCTGGAGGTGAGCCCGCAAGTCGGGCTGAGCACCGTGTTAGCTGGCCTTTCCCGAGACCAGGACGCCTCGGTGGTGATTCCAGTGCTCGAGGTCCCAGGGTTGTTCCTCATTCCCTCAGGACCATTGCCTCCCTACCCGGCAGAATTGCTGGCGTCTCATCGAATGTCAGATCTGGTGAAGATGTGGGAGACGAAGTACGACCTCGTCATTCTGGATGCTCCGCCGGTGCTGCAATTCACTGACTCGGTGGTTCTCAGCTCCATGGTCAATTCCGTGCTGCTTATGGCCAGGCACCAGAAGACTCCTTTGTCCGCACTCGAAAAGAGCTACAGGATGCTGGAGGAGGTGCAGTCGAACAGCGACCGCAAGATCAATATCGTGATCAATGGCGTAAAAGATCAGCCTGTCGGAGGATACGTCTCTTTACGAGAAGGACAGGCTGCGAGGGCTTAATGAAAAATTTACCGCGGTGGGTTTCCCTGTTGCTCGTTCTCTTAAGCTTTACAACCAGGTTGCCGGCCCAAAACGAGAGTCTGCTGATCGGACCCGGCGACCTGCTTCACCTTCAGGTCTATGACACGCCAGAAATGGAACAACGTGCGCGAGTCACGGATGCCGGGACCATTCCCTTCAGCTTTCTGGGTAGCGTGAGCGTGTCCGGCATGACGCCGGAACAGGCAGCCCAGCAGATCCAGCATCGGCTGGTTGCCGCCGGTGTGATGTTGCACCCCCAGGTCACGGTGCGTGTGGAAGCCTATGCGACGCAGAACGTGTCGGTGATGGGTCAGGTACAAAAGCCGGGAATCTACGAGATCGACACCGCGCGCAAAGTAGTCGAAGTGCTTGCCCTGGCCGGCGGACTGACGGATCTCGCGGATCGCCACATCACCATCCAACGCTTCGGACCTGCGAAACAAAAGGTCGAATACTATTATTCGAACGCGGCCCTGACCGCCTTGTCCGATGATCCCATGGTCTACCCCGGCGATACAGTCATTGTGCCCAAAGCCGCGGTGGTCTATGTGCTGGGCGACGTATCGAAGCCCGGCGGGTATCCGATGAGCACCAACAACTCAAGAATGACCGTGCTGCAGGCCATCGCGGCGGCCGGGTATGCGAATCATACGGCCGCCGTTGGTAAGTCGAAGCTGGTGCGCGAGACCCCAACCGGGGTGCAGGAGATTGACTTGCCAGTGGGCGCGATGCAGAAGGGCAAGATGCCGGATGTTGCCTTGTTGCCTGACGATGTGGTCTATGTTCCCTTCAGCTTCATGCGCAACATCGGCGTCAATGGGCAGAGTATCTTGGCTTCCGCTACTTCCGCTGCCATATACATCCACTAAGGAATTCGATGCTTTTTCGTATCAGGAGACTGCTTTGGCAACTGCCCGACAGTTCAGTCAAGTTGCCGTCGGCCGCGAGCTTAGAAGCCCGCTAAAAACGGCCGAAGAGCCAGAGAATATCTGGACACACGCTTCGACCTGGGGTCTGCTGCTGCTTCTGCTCTATTTTGCCCTCGCCGGCGTTTCACCATTTGTCAATGATCCCACTGCCACCCGAATGGTCGCCACCAGCTCCGCAGGCGGAGTTCTTGTAGATCGCCTCAGCAAGTTAATGAGCATCCTGGCCTGCATGTTCTTTGTCTTGCAACGTCATCACCATATTTCCCGGCTATGTCGGCAGATGAAGCTGGTGACCAGCTTTCCCATCCTGGCGCTACTGTTCTCACCCCTATCGCAGCTACCGACACGGACAATCAGCTCCAGCACCTTGCTTCTGGCCGGCATTCTGCTTCTTTACTACATCATCTCTCTTTATTCACTCGATCAAATTCTTGAATTGTTGCTTGTTCTCGGCACCAGCACAGTCGGGGCAAGTATTGTCTTTGCCATTGCCCTCCCGCAATATGGCCGTGATCTCATGGGCGGCCATGATACCGCATGGAAGGGTATCTTCATGGCAAAGAATTATCTGGGTAACCTGTCGCTGTTCTTTTTGACCGCGGCCGTATCATATCGCGGGCGCACCTCTCTTCTGCGTTTTGTCAGGGTCTCGCAGATCATATCTTGCCTGATCGCCATCGCCTTTTCGAGAGCTGCGACAGCGTACCTGCTGACCGTAATCTATATCGCCTATGTCATAACCATGAAGATGCTGCGCGGCTTTCGTAAGAAAGACTATTTTGTCCTGTGCATCCTGCTGCTTGCGGTATTTTCAACCGCCGTTATCGTGATTGCCGTTTGGCCGGATTTCCTCATCAGCTTCCTTGGCAAAGATGTGACCTTGACCGGCCGCACCGAGATATGGAGTGCGGTAATTGATTCAATTGCCAAGCGGCCGGTGCTCGGCTATGGTTACGACGCGTTCTGGCTTGGCCTCGACGGCGAATCCTACCGCATCATTCTCGCCGTATCATGGGAGCTGGCCCAGGCGCAGAATGGGTTCCTTGACGTCATGCTCGAGATGGGCTTCCTGGGACTGGCTATCGTACTGCTGATCTTCGCCTTCGCCTTCCGTGATGCCCTCACCTGTCTTTGGCGTTCGTGCGACGACTTGCGGCTTCGAGCCGTGGAGTGGTATCTCGGCATCATAATTCTCACACTCATTTACAACCTGGATGAAAGCTTCCTTTTTGCAGCCAAACATCTCGGCTCTATGATCTTCTTGCTCGCCTGCATAGGCCTCAAGATCGAGCGCAGCCGCCTGCTGGCTTCGAGTGTGCCCCGGGCAAGACTTGCGCCGTCAATGTAAGCGAATACGGTTCGAGGAACTTTCCGTTCCAATTTGGAGCGGATTTACCTGGCGCAATCATCCAGTTTGCCAAAGTCAAAGCCATCTGGCTCTTACCAGGTGTATAGCTCTATCGAGAGGTTCTCTTAGATGCTTACCAGCAGTCCGGATCAGTCAACGTATTTGCCCACTTTGGATGGTTGGCGTGCGATTTCGATTGGATTAGTGCTCCTAAGCCATTCGCCAGTTTCATGTGCTGTTCCCGTGCTGGGAGCATTGCTCCGATCACTTAGCCACTTCGGCGGGGTCGGGGTGGAACTATTCTTTGGGATCAGCGGAGTATTGATC
This sequence comes from uncultured Acidobacteriaceae bacterium, assembly GCA_963830325.1. GTDB lineage: Bacteria > Acidobacteriota > Terriglobia > Terriglobales > Acidobacteriaceae > PALSA-350. Next base: position 492,431 of record CAWHMV010000008.1, on the reverse strand, counting down.
TGCTCCAGGTTACTTGAAGAGGAGTCAAGGTGTGGACAGATCAACGTGAAGGGCTTTTATGTACGCCGCTTCTTCCGCATTCTACCTGCGGCGCTCCTCTATCTTCTGGTAATTGCGATACTCGCGGCGTTTCACATCATCCCGCTTCCCGCGATGGATTGGTTTGCGGCGCTACTCTTCTTTCGTAATTACCTTATGCTCTTTGAATACCTCCACCACAGCCCTTTGGCAATGCACTGGTACACCGGACACTTTTGGTCGCTGTCGATGGAGGAACACTTCTACCTTGTACTTCCAGCAATACTCGTCGGCTTTAGAAAGAAGCGGCTACGCATCCTCGGGGGTTTAGCATTAGCCATTGCACTCTGGCGATCTGTTCTGGCGCACGTAATTCATAGTCGTTTCCAATTTACTTTTCGCACGGATACCCACGTTGACGCACTCCTCATCCCGGCGATGTTCGCATTGGCTCTCTATCCATTGATCCGCAACCATGCAGCGAAACGCTACATCCCCGCATGGTCTTTCCCGATACTTATCGGCCTGGGAGTATGTCTTCTTGTGCTAGACCCGCCATTATCCTTTACGCTTAGAGCAATACTTATTCCTCTGCTTATCCTTTCTACGGTGTTGCACCCGAAGGCAATACCGGGGAGCATTTTGGAATCTAAGCCGTTACGTTGGATCGGATGGATCTCTTACAGCCTGTATCTATGGCAACAACTTTTTTTTGGGACCAATTTTGCCGGCAGCCCACCTGCGATCGCCGTATTGCGGCAATGGCCTGGCAATTTGGTGGCTCTCATGATGTGCGCTACATTTAGCTACTACGTGGTGGAAAAACCGTGTGTTCGATTGGGGCATAAGCTTGTGTCGGTTCCTACCCCTCGAGATGCATTTACTATGAGCGCCGGGAGCACCGCCACAACTCCTCTACGCCAGCCGGTCCTGGATTAACGGCTGGGTCGGAACTGGGTCCTCCTTGTGCGATCGGGTGTCCCATTCTCTCAAAGGTGCGAAGAGCGACCAGTCGGCATCAGGCTGCAAGCACAGTCCTATCGTCCAAGCGCGGATTCGATGGCTGCCGCAACCTGCGGCGAGTCGGGAGTGACGGCCGGTTCAAACCGCTCTACCGGTTTGCCATTGCGGTCGAACAGAAACTTGGTGAAGTTCCATTTGATCTCGCCGCCAATCTGCGGATTGACCGACTTGTCGGTGAGGAAAACATAGAGCGGCGTCTTATCCTCACCCACCACCGAGACCTTGGCCATCATGGGAAAAGACACGTTGTAGCGGTTGTGGCAGAACTTTTTGATCTCGTCGTTGGTCCCGGGCTCTTGCTGAGCAAAATTGTTGGCTGGAATGCCGACAATGACCAGGCCGCGATCCTTGTACTTTTCGTAGAGGGACTCCAGGCCGGCGTACTGCGGAGTATAGCCGCACTTGCTGGCGACGTTTACCAGAAGAAGGACCTTACCCCGGTAACTTTTCAAACTCACCGGTGGGCCGTCAATGGACTTCAAGGTATAGCTATAAACGCTGGTGGCCGGCACGGCCATGCAGACGGCAGCGATGCAAAAGGTAAGAACGAGAGCTAATTTGCGCATGGAAACCCTCCACCTATTCTTATACATCGCACAGGTCAACCGCCTGTAAAAGGGAGGTCTTTGGATCGCCGGTGGGGACAAACTCATGGGCTACATATCCTTTGTACCCAGTCTCCACGATGCCGCGCATTACGCCATCCCATTGCACTTCCTGCGTGTTGTTCAACTCGTGGCGTCCTGGTACACCCCCGGTATGGAAGTGGCCAAGCCATTGAATGTTTTCTTTAATCGTGGCGATCAAATCGCCCTCCATAATTTGCATGTGATAAATGTCGTAAAGCAGCTTCACATGGGGGGAATTCACTTCCTTCATCACCGCGACGCCCCATGCGGTGTGGTCGGCCATATAGTCCTTATGGTTGACCTTGCTGTTCAGTAGTTCAAGATTCAGTACTACGTTATTGTCTTCCGCAATTTTCTTTACCCGGTTCAACCCGAGGATCACATTCTTCGCGCCCTCTTCATCGGACATCCCGCGCCGGTTGCCGGAAAACGTGATGACATTGGGCACCCCCGCCTTGGCTGCCAGCGGGATATTCTGTCGCAGTCCCGCCTCGATCTTGTCATGATTGGCCACCACATTGAGAGCGTCGGGGATCGTTCCGGCATTGGCGTAACCCATGGTGCAGATCAACCCGTACTTCTTGGGTGCCTCAAAGTCCTGCGGCTCCAGCAGGTCGACTCCCTTGAGGCCGATCTGCGCCGCATAGGCGCAAAGTTCGTCCAGGCTCATCTTCGCGTAGCACCAGCGGCTGACAGATTGCCGAATATTTCCCTTCCGCGGCATCGGCGTTTCGGGGGAAGCTGAGGGCTTTTCCTGACCCCAGGAAAGGGACGACGTCATGGGAACACCGGAGGCCAGTGCCGTTCCCGCGAGCGTGCTTTTGAGCATCTTGCGGCGAGAGATGGTAGACATCTTGATATACCTTTCGGACCGTGGTGAGAGCACGCAGGTATTTAATCATCTTTTGCTGGTTCTGGCCGGATATACAATTTTGAGCGCGGCACCCACGAATGAATATCCACACACTCATGCGAGTCGTTTTGTTTCTATTCCTACTGTCTCCCGCTCTCATGGCTCAAGTCGTCGTCTTCTGGCGGCCGGGTTTTCCGACTGTTGCCAGCCGGCCGATGGAGCGCGCCACCCTGTCCGCAGCGTTGCACCCCACCTTCGTTGACCTGAAGGGTTTTGAGGCCACTGGCGCTCTGGACAAGGCCGAGCTGTTGGTGCTTCCTTACGGCTCTGCCGTGCCTGCCGATGGCTGGAAAGCCATAGAAGATTATCTCCAGCACGGCGGGAATCTTCTCGTCCTCGGCGGCCAGCCGCTGCATGTGCCGGTGACCCAGGAAGGAACAATGTTTGTTGAGGGCCGTCCACAGGATACCTATGCGCGGTCACTCGATTTGCGTCACACCTACGAAGTCCCGGTGGCGCCGGACGCCCATTTCACCTGGAGGCAGGGCTATGACTTTGCAACGGCTCCGAAGGTGGAGGCAGAGAAATTCTTCACCGTGGAGGGTGGACTCAACGGACTCGGCTATATGGTCGACAACACCGGATCGCGCGTAGCAGCGCCGGTCATCGTGATCGATCGTAAGACCGGCAGCCGTGTCGTCTGTATCGATTTTCAGCCCGTTGCCGGGTACTGGGAGAGCGAGGCCGGCACGGCCCTCATCCGCGAGGCTGCAGACTACGCGCGCCGGGGTTCGACCAGCCTTTCAGTTGAGACGCTGTTTTCTGCCCTCAGGCCCGAGGAGCGACCGCAGATCACCGTGCATCTACAGCAGGCGAAACCCGCAAAGGGCGAGGTACGTGTCGAGCTCTTATCCGCGGACAAGGTTCTTGAGGCAGTGACGCTGCCGATTGAGGACCAGGAGGTCTCGAGCCTGGCGGTGCCCTTTCAGAAGCCGCTACCAGCCGGGTTCTACAAAGTTCGTGCCACTTTTCGCCAGCAAGGACAATTTCGAGAGTTTTACGAAAATGGATTTTGGGTGGAGGAGCTCCGTGCACTCGACGAGGGTGACGCGCTTGGCGTTAAGGGTGATTTCCTCACTCGTGGCGGAAAGCCCTTTTTCCCCGTCGGCACGAACTACTTCACAACCGAAGAAAACGGCTGGGATTTTTCCGGCCCACGCAACGCCGCGGTGTGGGAAGACGATTTTGCTGATATGGCGGCGCACGGCGTAACCCTGGTTCGTACCGGGGTCTGGATGAAGAACGCCAAATTTATCGACCCCGCCACCGGGGGGCCGGACGAGCGCTTTCTGCGAAATCTCGAGGGCTTCCTCCTCTGTGCCCATCACCACGGCATCTCTGTCAACTTCACCTTCTTTGCCTTCTCCCCAGTCTCCGGCGCGGCCACGCAGAAAAATCCGTACCTCGATGAAGAAGCTGTGCGCGCACAGCAGGCCTACGTGCGCGCCGTGGTAAGCCGCTTTGTCAGTGTGCCCTGGCTCTGCTGGGACCTCATCAATGAGCCAAGCTTCTCCAATCCCAACCAGATATTCAAAGGAAACATTCCCAATGGGGATGCGGCCGAGTTAGCCGCATGGCACGAGTGGCTCCGTGACAGATACAAAACCCTCACCAGGCTGGGAGAAGCATGGGCTGAGACACCGGAGCAGTTGGGCAGCTTCGACAACATTCCGTTGCCCAGCGTAGACGACCTGACCTATGAGCGTCATGGAAATCCGCGGCAAGTGCGGGCCATCGACTACAACCTGTTCGCACAGGACATGTTCAGCCAATGGGTGCGATCGATGGTTGCTGTGATCCGCCAGGCCGGCAGCAGCCAGCTCATCAATGTTGGGCAGGACGAGGGTGGCGTGACCAACCGCTTGTTGAATCAGTTCTATGGCCTGGCGGGTGTATCGTTCACCACCAATCACACCTATTGGCAAGATGATGCGCTGTTATGGGACTCGGTCGTATCCAAGCTTCCAGGGATCCCGAACATCACCGGTGAAACTGGCTATCAACCCGTCTGGGCTCCCGATGGAACATGGCGCTACGACGAATTCACCGGGCTGGCACTGACCGAGCGCAAGTGGGCTCTGGGCTTTGCCGCCGGAAGCTCGGGCGCGATGCAGTGGGACTGGGCACGCGAAGTCGATTTCGGTATGCAGCGGAGTGACGGCTCGGCCAAGGTTTGGGAGCCCATGATGCGCGGGGTCGGAGATTTCGCTCAGAGGGCCGCACCGTATGCCACGGACTTTATCAAGCCGGATATCGCCTTCATCCTGCCTCAGTCCCTCCAACTTTCCGTCTTCAATTCTTTGGCTATCGAGGCACAACAGAACGCGGTTCGGGCCCTCTATTACTATGCCCGCGGCGAAGCTTATGCTGTTGGCGAATACCAGATTGGATCTCTCGGATCGCCGAAGCTCATCATTCTTCCCTCGCCGTCCACGCTCACCGAGGACGCGTGGCAGGCGATCGTGGCCCGAGTCCGAGCAGGAGCCGTATTACTCGTGACCGGTCCGTTCGATGGAGACGCGCATTCCCATCCGACAGGGAGGCAGAATCAGGTTGGTCTTGCCTACACAGATGTACCGCTTACCCTGCGTAGCAACGCATTCAAGTGGCCTGGCGGCGAAGCGGAATTAACTTTCGGCGGAAACAAAACCACGATACTCAGCCGCGCGCAGATGCCGGACGATCAGGATTGGGCGGAGAGGCCACTGGGTAAGGGAAAAATCCTCTTTGCCGCTCTACCCCTCGAACTCAATCAGAACCTGCAGGCTGTCGGAGATGTTTATCGCTACGCAATGAAGTTGGCAAATATCTCGCCGACCTACACCACTACGTCGACGAATGCCGGCATACTCATCTGTCCGACTCGCCTGCCCAAAGCCACCCTTTATGTGCTGACGTCTGAATCAAATCAGAAGGCAGTTGAGTTTCACGACGTGCGCAGCGGGAAAAATTTTTCCGGTCAACTGGAAAACGGCCGCGCCGCCCTCTTGCTCATCGACGACGAAGGAAAACTGGTCACCACCTACAACTGGCCTAGACTCTAGCTCGAGACGCTTTTCCAGGAAAGGTCCGTAACCGCAGATCCCTCAGCTTCGCTCGGGATGACAAATAGGAGAGGGTAGTTGTAAGAAGAGGACCGTTGCCAAAGGAGAGAACGGTTGTTGAGGCGGGAGACCAATGACCGCCCTCTCCTTAGTGACCGCCTTCTCCTTAGTGACCGCCTTCTCCTTAGTGACCGCCTTCTCCTTAGTGACCGCCTTCTCCTTAGTGACCGCCTTCTCCTTACAACTACCCTCTCCTATTTGTCATCCCGAGCGAAGCCGAGGGATCTGCGGTTCTACGGACCTTTCTTGGAAATGTTTTTCGAATAGCAAACAAATTATTTTATTGCCGTAGGGTAGAGGTCCGGCAACGGTTTGTTCTGTTCTTCGAGCCGTTCGGGATGAGGCAAAGGCTTGCGCGGAATCATCTGATCCCGCATCGCCGCGTTGTAAACAAAGATCGCTTCCACCACCGCAATCTGCTTTAAGTCCGCGGCCTGTAGACGCTCGTGCGTGTCCATGTTGGAGTGGTGCGTACGCGTTTCGTAGTCCATCGGGTCCTGAATGAATTGGAAGCCAGGAATGCCCACCGCATCAAACGATAGATGGTCGGTGCCGCCCGTATTGCGGTTGGTGATCGTGGTGACGCCAAGGTCCTTCAATGGCGCCATCCATTGTTCAAAGATATGATCCACCGCAGCATTTCCCTGGGTGTAGATACCGCGAATCTTGCCCGTTCCATTGTCGACATTGAAGTAAGCGGATATGAGCTTCTGCTCTGGCTTGAGAGCGAGCGGCCCCGCGGGCTTCCTCAAAAACTCCGGCATCTCCATCTGCTCCGGAGTGGTGGAAAGCGGGAAGCTACCGAAATGCTGTGCGGCGTATCCCTTGCTCCCGAAAAGCCCTTGCTCTTCGCCCGACCAGAGGGCAATGCGGATCGTTCGCCGCGGCTTGATCGCAAGCGCATTCAAAATGCGCATGACCTCCATCGCAACCACCGAGCCTGCCCCGTTATCCGTAGCGCCGGTACCGGCGATCCAGCTATCCAGGTGACCACCCACCATCACCACCTCGTCTTTTAACTGGGGGTCGGTTCCGGGAATCTCGGCAACTGTGTCGAAGCCGTGCTCATGGTCGCCCGAAAACTTGGTTTCCACGTCCATCTCGATCGAGACCGGCACGTGGTTTTCCAGCAGCCGGAACACCCGGCCGTAGCTCTCAATCTGCGTGACCACTACAGGAAACGGCACGGCCGTGTCCTTCTGGTAGGGAGTACGGCCGAGCGCGGCGCCGTTGTCGTCGAAAATAATCCCCGTGCCGCCGCCGTTGCTACTATCGCGGCTGGGCACAATCACGCCGGCGACCTTCTCTTCGGCCAGAAACGGGATGACATGGCTGGTGAGCTTACTGCGTTTTACATAACGTTCGATCCGCGCCTCCATATCGGCATCCCGCCCAATCAACGGCAGCGATTCGAGCTCCTTAAGATCATTATCGGTATAGCGTTCAAAAAAAGGCTTGTCGGGCACTGGCACGGCCCGCATGGCGCCCAGCAGGACAATCTTGCCGGAGAGTTTGCCCTTGTATTTCGCCATGTCTTTCTCGTCTTCGATCACGACGGAAATAGCCTGCGCCGTTACCGGACCGTTGGTCGAAGCCGACCATGGAGTGGCTTGGGCCACAAACACGGCTGTATCCGGTTCTGTCATGCGCACCCAGGTGTTGACCTGCTGCCAGCCCATCCCGAACTCGCCCCAATCTTCCAGGTGTGCGTTGACGCAACCCATTTTGGAGAGCTGGTCCCGCGTCCACGCGTTGGCCTTCGCCATGTTGGGCGATCCCGTCAGCCGCGGCCCGATCCCGTCGGTCAGACCACCGGCGTAGTCCATCACGTGCGAGTGCTGCAAGCCTTCCTCGCGGATAGCGTTATACGCGTTTAGGTCAATCGACTCGCTGCTGGGCTGCTGCATTTGCGCATCGCTCCAGCCAGGCTGCTGCGAATCGGGAACCTTGTTTTGTTTCTTGTCTGCCGCGTGGGAGCCCACACCACCTGCGGCGAGCATGACGGCCGCGGTGAAGACCAGGGTGCGTCTTAAGTCCATGAAAAATGCCTCCTGAAAGGAATCGAATTTCTATTGGCCGTTCACGCTGTCTTCCGGCAGTAGTTCGTAGCTCACGAAGGCGAGCTTCTTGCTGTCGGGCGACCATGAGGGAACATTGATCGTTCCCTGGCCCCCAAAGAGCTTGGCCAGGACATGGACCTTCTTATCATCCATCGACATCAGGTTGAGCACCACATCTTTCTGCCCCGGATGTCCGCTGACACTCTTATCGTAAGAGAGGAAGACCATCCATTTGCCATCGGGAGAGAAATGGGGAAACCAATCGTTGGTCTCATCAGACAGTACCTGCTCCTGCGCGCTCCCGTCTGCTTTCATACGCCATATCTGCATCGAACCGCTGCGCTCTGAGTTGAAGTAGATGTATTCCCCATCCGGCGAGTATTCCGGACCATCATCCAGGCCCTTGGCTGTGGTCAGGCGAGTCTCCTGGCCACCGGTCACAGGAATGGTGTAGATATCAAACTCGCCATCCCGCTGGCCGGCGTAGGTGAGCGTCTTCCCATCGGGAGACCACCCGTGCCAATACGATGGGGAATATTGCGTCACCTGCCGCGGTTTGCCGCCGGCGATGGGAACAATGTAAATGGAAGACTTACCGCTGCCCGAAGAGTCGCTGATGGCCAAGGACTGGCCGTCCGGCGAAATGCCATGATCGTTGTTACAGCGGTTCTGAGGATCGGTATCAATCGTTGTAGGCGTCGCTCCGTTCAGCGCTAACCGGTTTATTTTGCCGTCGCCGTTAAAGAGAAGGAAACTACCGTCCTTAGACCAGTTCGGCGCCTCAAAGTGGACCGGCGCCACATAAGCCACGCGGCGGTCGGTGGAAGCGACTGTGATGGTCTCGAGAGTGCTGTACAGCACCGGCTTGCCAGTCGCCGGAGGAAGAGAAACCAACTTCACGTTCGAAAAGACAGCCTTTTCCACGACATCTTTATCGTGGGCACAGACGCCGATACCGATGTAGAACGGCCCCGTGAGCGCAACCTTCGCGGAAGCCCCGGCCACCTGTAGCTTCCCGTCACTGCCGGAAACGAAGGCATAAAAGTAATCGCCACGCTTTTCAATTCGCACTGTCCGCGGTGCGGACACATTGGACTCGACCTCATGCGTATTCATCCCCTGGGCATCCCGGAATTGCAGAGAGGTCAGGCCGTCCCCGTGCCGGGCCACATCCACACCCTCCGAGTTTGCATCCAAGCTTTGACGGATCATCAGCACGGCTTTGCGATGGTTATTACCGGTCGCGCCGATGAAGGCGATGTCGGCCGTGAACGACACATCGCCCGAGACTTTGGTCCAGAGGTAATGAAAGTCATCCTCCCCGAACCACATATTGGCGCCGCTGCCGCTGATGGTGTAGGCCTGCCGGGCCGGATCGTATTCGACCGTCCCCGGGTGCAGAACTGTACCCACGTCCTGATGATTCTCAAATATACCCAGAGGCGAAGCAGCGGCACCGGCAACTGGCGCAACCAATACCAGCAGAGAGATCCAGCATGAAGCGGAAATCCGTCGAAGATAGCGAATATGCATTTCGTAGCCTCAATCCCAGGTGCTCGGCAGATCTGTGAACGATACAAAGTTCGGTCCGAGAACGTTATCATGAGGAGAAGGGCAATTGGAGAACAGCATGATGAGCAACAAGAGACGAGATATTTCGACCGGCCACTTCAGTCGTCGCTCCTTCCTTTCCTCGCTCGGCGCGGCTGGCGTGGTAGCAACGGCCGGACCCATGGTAGCGGCAGCTCCGGCGGCTCCCGTAGTTGAGGCGCCCGCGGAAACCGTTGAAGGCGCTGTTCCGGTGAGCCTTCGGGTCAACGGCAAGGACCTCGATCTCCACCTCGATCCGCGTACTTCGCTACTCGACTGCCTGCGCGAGACCATGAGTCTCACCGGCACCAAGAAAGGCTGTGACCACGGCCAGTGCGGAGCCTGCACCGTCCACGTGAACGGCCGCCGCATCAACTCCTGCCTCACGCTGGCCGTCATGCACGAGGGCGACGAGATCACCACCATCGAAGGTCTCGGTCAGCCCGGCAATCTGCATCCCATGCAGGCATCTTTCGTGAAGCACGACGGCTACCAATGCGGTTACTGTACCTCAGGCCAGATCATGTCCGCCGTCGCCCTTCTCAAGGAGAAGTGCGGCCCCGCAGACGCTGATGTGAAGGAGCTGATGAGCGGCAACATCTGCCGCTGCGGAGCCTACCCCAACATCGTCGCGGCCATTCAGGAAGTCCGCCAGCAAGCATAGGAGCCGCATCATGGAGACCTTCACCTACACCAAAGCCGCCGGCGTACAGCAGGCAATCCAGGCTGCCGGGCAGTCCCAGACCAGGTTCATAGCCGGCGGAACCACCCTGCTCGACCTGATGAAGCTGAATGTCGAACGGCCCGCCCAGCTCATCGACATCAACCGCCTCCCGCTCGACCAGGTGGAAAAGCTTCCCGACGGCCGCCTGCGCATCGGCGCCGTGGTCCGCAACTCTGATTTGGCGCATCATCCCGCAGTGCAAAGCGACTACTCCGTGCTTTCCCAGGCTTTGCTGTCGGGAGCCTCCGCCCAGCTGCGCAACATGGCCACCACCGGCGGGAACCTGCTGCAACGCACCCGCTGTATGTATTTCCGCAACGAGGCCATGGCCTGCAATAAACGGGAACCCGGGTCGGGCTGTTCCGCGATTGAAGGCGACAACCGCACTCTTGCGATCCTGGGCACCAGCAAAGACTGCATTGCGACCAACCCTTCCGACATGAATGTGGCTCTCACCGCACTCGAGGCCACCATTCACATCCAGGGTGCGAAGGGCGAGCGTGATGTGGCGATCGGTGACTTCTTCCTGGTTCCCGGCAGCACGCCGCAGCGGGAAAACGTTCTCGAGCCGGGTGAGCTCATCACCTTTGTCACCCTGCCCGCCCCGAAGGCGGGTAGTAAGCAGATCTATCTCAAGCTGCGTGATCGCGCCTCCTACGAATTTGCCCTCTCTTCGGCGGCCATCATCGCCGTAGTGAACGGTGGCAAGCTGGACTTTGTCCGCGTCGCCCTGGGAGGCGTAGGCACCAAGCCCTGGCGTTCACTCGAAGCGGAGAGGACTCTGCACGGCAAGACACCCGACGAGAAGGTATTCCGCCAGGCCGCAGAAGCGGCTCTCCACGGCGCACAGCCCCAAAGCGAAAACGGCTTCAAAGTGCAACTGGCCAAACGCTGCATAACCCACGCTCTCACGCTCGCCACCGCGTAAAAGCCACCAGAGGAGACAGATCCATGGCGTCTACACTCAACCTTCCTCCAAAGACCAATGCCGGGCTCCCCCGGGTCGATGGCCCGCTCAAAGTCAGCGGCGTCGCCATGTACACGTCTGACCACAATCTACCCGGCATGCTGTATGCGGTACCGGTCTGTGCGACCATTGCCAACGGCACCATCGTCTCACTCGATACCAGCCGAGCGTTGGCCATGCCCGGCGTCAAAGCCGTCTACACGCGCCAGAATATCGGCAAGCTCTTTCGCACCGCGCCAGCCCAGGGCTTCTCCGGAATCATCGATGAGCGGCGTCCGCCCTTCGATGACGACACCATCCGTTATTACGGTCAATACGTCGCCGCCGTAGTGGCGCTCACCTTCGAGCAGGCGGTCGCCGCAGCCAATGCGGTCAAGGTCACGTATAACAGCAAAAAACCTGACGTTCGCAAACATCTGGAAACCGATGAAAAGCCCAAGGTTGACAGCCAGCGCGGCGATCCGGAACCGGCCTTTCAGTCCGCTGCGGTTAAAGTCGATGAAGTCTACGTCACGCCGACTGAAACTCACAATCCGATCGAGCTGCACGCCAGCGTCGCCGTATGGGACGGACAAAACTTCACCCTTTACGAAACCTCGCAAGCTGTCTGCAACCATCAGGACGTTATGGCGCAAATGCTGGGCGTTCCCCAGGAAAACGTGCGTGTGATCTCCCGCTTTCTTGGTTCGGGCTTCGGAGGCAAGCTGTGGCCCTGGACGCATTGCATGATCGCCGCCTCCGCGGCGCGTAACCTCAACCGGCCAGTCAAGCTGGTCGTATCTCGCGACATGATGTTCCAGAATGTAGGTCATCGCCCGCGCACCCAGCAGCGCGTCCGCGTCGGGGCCTCTTCTGACGGCAAACTTGTTTCGCTCATGCACGACTCGCTCAATCACACCTCGATCCTCGATGACTACTCCGAGGGTTGCAGCGAAGCGACTGCCTACAGCTACAGCACGCCCAATCTGCGTGCGACCTCTGCCCTGGTACGCCGCAACGTTGGCACGCCGACCTCCATGCGGGGTCCCGGCGCCGTTCCCGGCCTCTTTGCGCTCGAGTCGGCAATGGACGAGTTGGCTATCAAGCTCAACATGGATCCGGTCAAGCTGCGGTTGCTGAACGAGCCCGAAAAGGATGAAGGGCTGAACCTGCCTTTCTCCTCTCGCCACATGGTGGAGTGTCTCAACGTCGGCGCAGAGAAATTCGGCTGGTCACGGCGCACCCCACAAGTAGGCTCGATGAAGAAAGACGGCCTGATCCTGGGTTGGGGTGTGGCCGGTTGTTCATGGATAGCCGAGCGCATGGGCAGCGAAGCGACCGTGGAGCTGCTTGACGATGGCTCCGCCCGCGTCTCCTGCGCTACCCAGGATATCGGCACCGGTACGTACACTGTCCTTTCACAAATCGTCAGCGACAAGACGGGCATTCCCCACGACATGATCGAAGTCGTGCTCGGTGATACCAATCTCCCACCGGGACCCATTTCCGGTGGCTCCTGGGCTACCGCGTCGGTGACGCCCCCGGTGATCGAAGCCATTGAAAAGGCGCAGCAGACTATCTTTACTATCGCCGGCCAAGGCAAGGATCCCAAGTTCGCAGGGCAGAAGCCTGAGGCGATGGCCTTTACCGACGGCTGTGTCCATCTAAAAGGTAAGTCGCCCGACACCGGAGTACGCTTCGAGCAGATCCTCACCGCGGGCAATCTCCGCGCTGTCTCAGGGAGTGGTAAATCCGAGGGCACCTTTGGTGATCCCAAGCGCAAGTTCTCCACCCATTCCTTCGGGGCGCAGTTTGCCGAGGTGACGTGGCAGCCAGAGACTGCTCGTCTTCGTGTATCCCGCGTGGTCACGGTGATCGATGCCGGTCACATCCTCAACCCCAAACCTGCACGCAACCAGATTGAGGGCGCAGTGGTGATGGGCGTCGGCATGGCCCTCTTTGAAGAGACCGTGTACGACCCACGTTTCGGCGCTCCCATTAACAACAATCTCGCCGACTACATCGTCGCCACCAACGCCGATGCTCCAGAGATCGACGTCACATTCCTCGACTATCCCGACAAGGTGCTCAACCCTCTCGGGGCACGCGGAGTAGGGGAGATAGGCCTTGCCGGGATCGCGCCAGCCATCACTTCTGCCGTCTACCACGCCACGGGCATTCGTGTGCGCCAACTTCCGGTGCGCATCGAGGACCTGCTAGCCGAGAACAAGGCTTAAGGCGTCGGCGTTTCCAGTAGGAGTTGGTTTGAGGGATCCCAGGTCTCAAAAGCGAGACCTGGGGCACCCTTCGATCTCACCCGTCGATATTGCAGAGGGCACAAACTTCTACCTCCGCAGCGTCGTCCATAGGAAGGCCTGAGCAGGTCGCCGTGTTGCACCATCACCCTTACGGCTGCGATCATGGCTGCGGTTCGAAAGGTCCTTCATGCGCAAGTTCCCGCTGGTTTTCGCTGCCCTGTTGGCGGCTTCCCCCTATCTGTTTGCACAAACCCCTGCCTGGCCGCCCAGCCCCGATCACGTGACCATGCCGCTTTGGCCCAATGGAGTCCCCGGCGCGCAACCCGCCCCGGGCCCCGAAGGCGACATGACCACACCCAAAGACAACCGGCCCGGCGGCAGGTCAGTGATCCGTATCGGCAATGTTTCTAATCCCACGCTCACGGTCTACGCGCCTAAGACCAACAACACCGGGGCAGCAGTCGTCGTATTTCCCGGAGGCGGTTACCGCATCCTTGCCATCGACCTTGAAGGTACAGAAGTCTGCGACTGGCTAAACTCGGCCGGTATCACCTGCATTCTGGTGAAGTACCGCGTGCCCGAGCCTGGCCCTTACCCCAAGTCTTCCGCCCCGCTTCAGGATGCGCAGCGCGCTGTCGGCATGGTCCGTGCCCATGCCGACGAGTGGCACATCGATCCAAATCGCATCGGAGTCCTGGGCTTCTCCGCCGGGGCACACCTTGCCGCAGCCCTCAGCACGCACTTCGATCAGAGACTGTACGACCCGATCGACGCTTCTGACAAACTGAGTTGCCGTCCAGACTTTGCTTTGATCATCTACCCAGGCTATCTCGCCCTCTCCGAGCAGAACTATGCACCCGATCCGGAGATCCATCCCACAGCACAAACGCCGCCGACGTTCCTCGTGCAGGCGGAAGATGATCCGGTCCACGTCGAAAACGCGGTGGTTTATTTCATGGCTCTCAAGAACGCCAAGGTACCGGCCGAGCTGCACATCTATGCTCAGGGTGGACATGGTTACGGCTTGCGCCGGACTGAGCTTCCCGTGACTACCTGGCCCAAGAGCGCAGAGATATGGCTGCACACCATCCATATCTTGCCCCCTACGAATTGACCAGGAGCAAAGCATGATCAGGAAGAGATTGATATTTCTGCCGATGTTGGCAGCGCTCGTTTGCGTAGCGCAAAGCCCCCTTCCCCCGCCTCCTGCTCCTTTGGGAGTGCCCGCCCCGGGACCATCGACCGACGTGCCCTACGCTCCGTTGCCTATCTTGCCCGGCGGCGTCGTGATCACCCTGTATCCACCCGACTCGCCCTACCTCAACAAAGAAAAGGTCCGCCAGGCTGAGCAATACAACATGAGCCAGGCGGTGCCCGGGCGGATCAACAGCATCGTCAACATACACAACCCATCGATCGAGGTCCACACCGTCGATCGCGGACTGAACACCGGCGCAGCGGTCATACTCGTGCCGGGAGGCGGCCACAACACCCTGAACGTCGGCTCTGAAGGTGCGGACTTCGTGCCCTTCTTCTACAACTACGGCGTCAACACCATCATCCTGCGCAGTCGACTGCGCAGAGACGGTTACAACCCCCGCACCGATGAGGTGTACGACGCACAGCAGGCCATCCGCCTGGTACGGGCCCACGCCAAGGACTGGAACATCGACCCCAACAAGATCGGCATCATGGGCTTTTCCGCAGGCGCCGAACTAGCCACCGCAGCCGCGGTTCTGTATGACGACTTCGATAAAAAGAACAACGGTCCGGGCGACCCCCTGGGGGCCATCTCTTCCCGCCCCGACTTTGTCGGCGTCATCTATCCGGGTCCGACCCCGTTCGCCCGCGACCGCGTGGCCCCGCCGATCCCCCACAACGTTCCTCCATCGTTCATCGCCTCGGCCGGATCGGACGATCAGATTCACGCCATCTGGGCAGATGAATACTTCGCGGCGATGCTGGCGCTCCGGGTACCCAACCTCGAGATGCATATCTATGCCAATGGCCGCCATCCGGGCGACCCGCTACGCGACGGCAGCCACATGACCGGTGGGCTTACCGATCGCAAGGGAATCCCGTTTGGCACCTGGCAATTCCGCTTTATCGACTGGTTCCGTGATCTGGGCTTTTTAGATCCGCCCGGCGTGGAGACGAAAGCAGCCAAAGACATCGCCTTCTATCTAAGCCAACCTGTGGCGCTCTCCGTCGAGCCTCCCGCGGGCGCCATGCTCCTGCTCGGCGCCGCTGGAGACGGTTCGCAGGTTTACACTTGCACCGATGGTCACTGGGTCCTGAAGGGTCCGGATGCCAGACTGCTCGACGAGCACGGTCAAGCGATTGGCACACATTTTGCAGGTCCTACATGGCGGCTAACGGATGGCAGTGAAGTAAAGGGAAAGCTGATCGCCAGCCGGCCTGCCTCAGATGGTTCCTCTGTTCCATCCCTGTTGTTGCAAGCCGTTCCCGCAAGCGGAACGGGCAAGTTTGCGAACGTGACCTACATTGGCCGCACAGAGACCCATGGTGGAGCCGCGGGCAGCGACCCCTGTACGAGCGGGGAAAAGCGAGTTCCGTATACGGCAAAATACAGCTTCTACACGAGCAAACAATGACGAACATTCATCATGTGGCGGCGGAGGGATTTGCGTTGGGCGCGGCTAGCTACGTGGCCGGGCGCCCTGATTATCCGCCAGAGATAGAAGACTGGCTGACCCAGGATCTTGGGCTAACCAACGGCAAAACGGCATTGGATCTCGCAGCGGGTACAGGGAAGTTTTCGCCCAGGCTGTTAGCAACGGGGGCGCACGTAATTGCCGTTGAGCCAGTGCGGGAGATGTTAGACCAGCTGATCCGGCAATTTCCCCAGATCGACGCGCGCACCGGTTCTGCCCAACACATACCGCTCGACGATGCTTCAGTGGATGCGGTGGTTTGCGCACAAGCATTTCACTGGTTTTCGACCCCCGAGGCGTTGCAAGAAATTCATCGGGTGTTAAAGCCGGGCGGCTCTTTCGGATTAGTCTGGAACGTCCGCGACGACAACGTTCCATGGGTAGCAGCATTGACCCGGATCATGAAGCCCTTTGAAGGCGATGCTCCGCGATACCACTCACAGAAATGGAGAAACGTGTTTCCCGCCAAAGGGTTTAGCCCTCTCCGCGAGAAGCGCTTTCCTCACCGTCATACCGGGCCGCCCGAGAAAGTAATTGTCGAACGGATACTATCGGTGAGCTTCATGGCCGCCCTTCCGCCAGACCGGCGAGAGCAGGTTACGTCTCAGTTGCGGCAAGTCATCGCGTCCTATCCAGAGCTTGCCGGTAAGTCCGAGGTGACTTTTCCCTATGAAACCCTGGCGTGTGTCTGCACCAAGCTGCCCTATACATCTCCAGCAGAAATGCTCTAAGCTTCTCCCCACATTCGGAGGGCATTTATGTCTGAGGCGAACAAACTTCTTCTAAAGCGCTGGTTCGAGCAGGTCTGGAACCAGAAGAGTGAGGCAGCGATCGACGAGATGTTTAACAAGCAAGGCAAGTCTCACGGCTTTCCCGATGCAGACTCCGTTCTTGCCGGGCCCGAACCCTTCAAGGCTGTCCATCGCACCTTCGTCGGAGCCTTTCCTGACCTTCATGTGGATATTGAGGACATAGTCGCCGAGGGCGATCGGGTTGCCGTTCGCTGGCGGGTCTCTATGACCCATCTTGGCGACCACCTCGGCTTTCCCGCCACCGGCAAGAAGGGCACGTTAGACGGATCGTCCTTTCTGATCGTCAAGGACAACCAGGTCATGGAAGGCTGGAACCAGATGGACCTCCAGGGCCTCATGCAAAGACTCCAGGCTGTCTGACTGCCGCGTAAAATTTATTTTCACCAATTGTCGATTCGTCGACCCTCGAACGTCGTAGTGGCAGGAGGAAAAGAAAATGCAATATCTGGTCCTGATCTACGAAAGCGAAGCCCGCTTCGCCAACGGCTTTCCCGAATCCGAATTCGCCGAGTATGGCGCTTTCGGCAAGAAGCACGCGAGTGCGATCAAAGGGGGCAACGCCTTACAGCCCACTCCAACTGCCAAAACCGTGCGTGTACGCGACAGCAAGATGCTCACCACCGATGGTCCCTTCGCGGAGACCAAGGAGCAGCTTGGCGGCTACTACCTGATCGAAGCGGCCAGCATCGACGAGGCAGCCTCCATCGCATCCGGTATCCCAGCCGCCCGCTACGGGAGCATCGAAGTCCGGCCCATCATGGTCTTCTCTTAGCTCTTTAGAGACGCCGGAACCCGTCTCCGGCGTTTCAGATTCAACTCCTGCACCCCGGTTCCAAGGAGGCACCGTGAACAATACTTCGTCCACAATCATTGCAGACACGGGGCTCACGACAGAAGAGATCACCACGGCCTCTCGTCACCTATCTGTGACACGCGGGTTTCTGCTTGAATCCGTGGGTGGTCTGTCCCCCGCACAGTGGGACTTCAAACCCGCAAGCGACGCCTGGTCCGTCGCTGAGAACTTGGAGCACATCGTGCTGATTGAAAGCGGTATCCATGCGATTATCGAAGGCATGAACGAAGCCCTCGGGCCACCACCAGAGGGCGACCGGCGCGAAATGGATGAATTCATCCTCAATCAAATACCCAAGCGTTCCCGGAAGGGCAAAGCTCCCGCGCATGCCTGCCCGACCGGCCGCTGGAGTGGCCCCGAAGCTTTGCAGCAGTTCGTGCAGTGCCGGGAGCAAAGCATCCGATTGCTTCTCACGCGCCAGCTTCGAGCACATGCTTTCCCTCATCCTCTCTTCGGCTCATGGGATGGCTACCAATGGCTGCTGGCAGCGGCATCCCACGGCGCCAGGCACACGGAACAGATCCGCGAAGTGAAAGCCGACACGAATTTTCCCCAGGCTTGATTAACCCTACGAGGAGCCATGCGTTACATGATGTTGATTTACTCCCGTGAAGATGAGGCAGCCACGCCTGAAGACATGCGTGCCGTTGCCGCGGCCCACAAGGTAGTGATGGACCAGACACGCGATCGTGGCATCTTCTGTGCTGCCGATCCTCTTCAACCCAGTGTGACCGCCACCACCGTTCGCGTGCAGGATGGCGAGTCCCTGGTGACCGACGGCCCCTTCGCCGAAACCAAAGAACAATTAGCCGGCTACTACATACTGGATTGTCAGGACCTGGATGAGGCGCTCACCTGGGCTGCCAAAATTCCTACTGCCTGCGCGGGCGCGGCCGGATGTATTGAAATTCGGCCCATCCGCGAATTCCCCTCGCGTGCAACTGTGAATGCATGACCACCGTGCCACCGTCGAATCGGTTTTCCGCAATGAGTCCGGGCGCATTATCGCCGGCCTCATTCGCGTCTCACATTCCTTCGATCTGGCCGAAGAAGCGATGCAGGATGCCTTTGCCGCAGCCGTCGTAAGCTGGCAAGCCGACGGTGTGCCCGACAACCCTGCCGCCTGGATCACAGCAACCGCTCGTCGCAAGCTGATCGACTATGCTCGCCGGGAACAGACGCGCCGCAACAACGAAGGCCAGTTGCTGTATGAATACGAATCGCGCACGAGCGAAATTGATGACGAAATGAACCAGCCTTTTGAAGATGACCGCCTGAGCCTCATCTTTACTTGCTGTCACCCCGCCATCAACATGGAAGCGCAAATTGCCTTGACCCTCCGAACTCTAGGCGGGCTCACGACGACGGAAATCGCGCGCGCCTTTCTGGTTCCTGAGGGGACGCTGGCGCAACGTCTCGTGCGAGCCCAGCGCAAGATCCAGCAGGCGCGCATCCCCTATCAAGTCCCCGCTCCCGGGTCTTTACCCGAACGCCTTTCCGCGGTGCAAAAGGTTCTCTATCTCATTTTCAACGAAGGCTACTCCGCCAGCTCTGGCGACAGTCTCATACGCCGTGAACTCTGCGCCGAAGCCATTCGCCTGGCGCGCACGCTGGTGGAATTGATGCCCCACAACCCCGAAAACATGGCGCTCCTGGCTCTTATGCTGCTGCATGATTCTCGCCGCGATGCCCGCTCAACCAGCGACGGGCAACTGATTCCCCTCGAAGAGCAGGATCGCTCGTTGTGGCATCACGATCAGATCGCGGAAGGTGTCCCCCTGGTGGAGCGTGCCCTGGGTCGTCGTAATCTGGGTCCTTATCAGTTACAGGCGGCCATCGCGGCGATCCACGCCGAAGCCAGAACGGCCCAGGAAACTGACTGGAAACAGATCGCGGCTCTCTACGCCATCCTCCACACGACCCAGGCGTCACCGATCGTTGCGCTCAACCACGCGGTCGCGGTCGCCATGAGTGAAAGCCTCGAGCGCGGGCTGGCCATGATCGATGAACTGGGGACCGGCGGTGAACTCGAATCCTATCGTCTCTATCATGCAGCGCGCGCCGATCTGCTGCGTCGCATGGGACGCAACCCGGAAGCCATTGAGAGTTACCGCCGTGCGCTGGCTCTCACCAGCAATGCCGTTGAACTGCGCTACCTCGGCCGCCGGATGTCTGAACTTGAAGGGCACGCGCTTACTTAACACCCTTCGCGAAAGCTGCTGTTACTGAAGGGTACGGCCTCAGGCCGTACATATCTGATTTGCAGTGAATGCGGCTTTGGCCGCTGAGGGGACGGTTGCATCCGAATGCTACCCGGCACTCCCGTGCCGGGCTACAGGTTGTTCCGTCCCTTCGGGACTCGCGCGTTTGCCAACTGGACTAGGGTTAAGTCTGGTGACATGATATCCATTCCCCGTGTTTGAACGTTCGGTCGCGAGATACGTGGGCCAGGGCATGCAATGCGTATCTGTCACCGCATTAACCCCATGCTCCCAATTTCGTCGACGATACGCCGTTTGTATTGCCATAAGCCGGCGGTAGAATGGCACGATGTCCAATCGGGTTGGCCCAGTCCCGTAGGGACGGAACAATCTGTAGCCCGGCACGGCAGTGCCGGGAAATGGTGGAGAGATTCCGAGTCCCGTCAGGGACGGCATAAACGCCGCCCGCGCAATCAGTCCCGCAATTCAAATCCATGCCTCTTCAACAACAACTCGAACTCTGTAGCAGAGTCTATCTTTTGATGGTGCTCTTTTTGGCTTGCAATGTAGTGCCTCACCGTCGGCACCTGGGACCGGCTGACGCTGCACGCGAAATATCCTACTTGCCAGTCAAATCGTACCCCCGGATGGTCATTCATCCATCGCGAGGAATTTGCCTTCAACACCTGCACGGTCTTTGCAATGCCGAGAGTTGCTCCCATATCGATCAGGGCGTGAGCGTGGTCCTCGATGCCACCGATCGCGACCGCGTGCATGCTGTGTTGTTTTGCGATGCCCGCCATGTATGCCCATAGTTTAGGTTGCAGGTCCTCAGGGATCACCTTCAGGCGGTTTTTCGTGCTGAATACGATGTGGACGTGGTTGCTGACGTACGAACTGGGCATTGTGTCGTCCCTTCGGGACTCATTTACTTAAACCTCATGCTACCCGGCACTCCCGTGCCGGGCTCCAGGTTGTTCCGTCCCTTCGGGACTCGCGCGTTGCCAACTGGACTAGGGTTAAGTCTGGTGACATGATATCCATTCCCCGTGTTTGAACGTTCGGTCGCGAGGGCATGCAATGCGTATGCTGTCACCGCATTAACCTGGGCATTGTGTCGTCCCTTCGGGACTCATTTACTTAAACCTCATGCTACCCGGCACTCCCGTGCCGGGCTACAGGTTGTTCCGTCCCTTCGGGACTCGCGCATTGCCAACTGGACCAGGGTTAAGTCTGGTGACATGATATCCATTCCCCGTGTTTGAACGTTCGGTCGCGAGATACGTGGGCCAGGCATGCAATGCGTATCACCGCATTAAACGTCACCGCATTAACCCCCACCGCATTAACCCCAAGGTCATTGGTCCCATCCGGGACTAGGATCAAACACCACCTACTGATGCTCCTTCAATATCTCCTCAATCTGTTTTTTGGGAACCGATATCCCGCACGGCGCCGTCGTAGACACATTCGTTTGCCGCAGATTTTGGGATTTGGCAACGTTGCCAAATAAGTCGTTTGTTTCATGAAGATGCTCAAGGCGCTCAAGTAATTAATTTGAGCATCTTGCCTCGTTGACCGGAGGGCACTAGTCCTCCGGATGCGGCAAAGTCCACCACCAGGCGCCTGATTTTCCGTCTTTGGAGCTACGAACGCCGATATCGAATTTGGCGCGGCGCAGGGTGGCGATGCAGACACCATCGCGCTCGGCGGCTACCTCGATGGAGCCCTGGGTCTGGCCGCCAGGTTGCAGGCAGTCACGCAGCCATTGGGCGGCAAACTTGCGCTTGGGCAGACCTGCGCCGGTGGGACGGGCGGCGAGGAGATCCTCCGGGGTGAGGTTGCTGAGCCCCGTCCAGTGGAAATTGCCGGCTTCTCCAATCCGGTAATCGAGCGGCGGAGCCAGCGGCCCAAGGTTCGATTTGACGTGCAGCAGAGCGGTTTGCGCGGGTGCGTCGGGCGAGCTGCCGACGAGAAACTCGGTACGGAGAGCGGCGGAGCTGTCAATGGATGCTCGACCTCGATGGGCAGGCCTGCCGGCGGTAGGTTTGGGGAGGTGGCGAATAAGGAGAATGCAGCAGCGGTGAAGCTCTGCCAGGCGGGCGAGACGATCGAGAAGAGGGCGCGTTTCCGAAGCGCGGTCGAGGTCAACGTCCCAGAGACCGTCCCAGGGATCGAGGATCACGAGGTGGGCCTGGGTTTTCTGGAGCGCGTCGTCGAGATCGCGGAGAGCGGAATCAGGCGAGGACATGGAGCTCGCAGAGAAGGCTCTACGCAGAATGACCAGGCGCGCGGGATCACCGTGGAGGCCGGCGAAGCGAGGTTGAATGACTTGCGCGGCAGCGTGTTCCGCTGAGGCGTAAAGGACGGTGGCTGGTTTGAGCTTTTCGCCGGTGAACGGGTCGCGGCCACGTGTCAGCGCCGCCGCGATGGCGAGGGCGACCCAAGTCTTTCCTGATCCTGGCTCCCCGGAAAGCATCGCTAACGTACCAGCGGCGAGCCTGTGCTGCCAAAGCCATTCGACGGGTTGGGGCTGGAGGTCGGCGAGGTAAACGATATCTGTGCCGGTTACGGTTGCATCTGCGGGCAACGGTGATGGCGCGTGAGGCGAGAGTGCATCGTTCATCAGGGCTTGCTGTGGGATCATCGCTTGCTCCAGGCTGGAAGGCTCCGTTTGGCATAAGAATCTTGTCCTATGGCCGACATTAATACGCTCGGGCGCCGCCGTCCATGAGCCTGGAGAATAATCATGTGGAAGAGCGGGTAGTAAACTCGTGATTACTCCCCTACTGTTCGAGGATAACTAAGTAGTTAGCCCCGCTTTTTGGCAACGATCCGACATATCGGTATCACTACCATTGCGCATGACGTGCCACAATCCACGCGAGACCAAGAGAATGGAGAGAAGACTACACCTCCCCCCGCCAAACAAGAACATTACTCAAAGGGAGGCGGTGCAATCCGCTCCTCGCTGCGGGCATTAGGACGTTTCCGGGGAAATAGTGACCAGACGTAACCCACGATAATCGCTCGTGAATGTTCCGTCTGGTCAGTAGACGCGACCGCTGACGTACGAGCTGGGCATTGTGCCGTCCCTCCGGGACTCGCCTCATAAACCTAATCCTACCCGGCACTGACGTGCCGGGCTACAGGTTGTTACGTCCCTACGGGACTGTCTCCGTTGCGGTGTTGAATCCGCTCGCTACGGGACTGTCTCCGTTGCGGTGTTGAATCCGCTCGCTAAGCCAGAGCGGATTTTGCCCGTGGGCCGGTGCGCGACTTGGAGGTCGCACAACGGCCCAGGTGGGCGCGGAGCCTCAGTGATTCCACTCGTTTCCATGACGGTCAAAGCCGGCGGTTAGCCGGGTGGCCGTGTGCGTAAAGCAGCCGGTCGTGAGTAGTTTGCCATTCGCGTCATAGTCGAGGACCATGCCAGTTGAGGTGAACTCGCCATTCGAACCGAGGACGATTTTGTCCGCGACGCTGGCCCGCGAAGCAAACGTTCCATCCGGGTTAAAGCGGTAGAACCAATACAACGCGGCGACGTTCTTTTTGTCCGCGGGACCCCAGACTCCTTCACTCATGCCGCGCGAGGCGGTGTTGGCCGTCTCGATCACGGAACCGTCTGGGCGGAATTGCTGCAGAGAAGCGACGGTCCGGATGGGAGCGCCGGTTTGGCAGTTGGTTACGTTGACGCTCACGCTCCAGATGCCCTCCAGCTCGTTCCTCTCCTGTGCCGCGAGGATCGTCTGCGAGGCCGCGAAGCCGAAAGTCAGAAGGATGCAAATCCTAAACATACGCTGAGTCATATCAATCCCCTTTTTGATGTGAACTGAGAAGCGGCGCAGAGGTCCGGTTGAGCAGGGGAACCTGTCTCTGAACGGCTTTGCCCTTTAGGCGCAATGCGAAGGAGAAAACTGGCACCAGTATGTTTTTTTTGGAAGGCTTACCGGCGGCTCAGTTCGGCCTGCAGCCAGGAGCGCGCGAACTTCCAGTCCCGCATCACGGTTTCCGGCGAAATTTCGAGGACGGCGGCAGATTCTTCCACGCTGAGCCCGCCGAAGAAGCGGAGCTCGATCACGCGGGCCTTGCGCGCGTCCATCGCGGCCAGCGCGTTGAGAGCGTCTTCAAGAGCAATCAGCTCGTTCGCCCGATCTCCGCTCAGGTCGGGCAGCTCGTCCAGGTCCACCCGCTCGGCATGGCCGCCCCGCTTGGCTGCCACCCGGCGCCGCGCCCGGTCCAGAAGGATGTGGCGCATAATCTGCGCCGACACGGCAAAGAAGTGGGCGCGGTGCTGCCAGTTCACATTGGTGATGTCGATGAGCTCGAGGTACGCCTCGTGCACCAGCGCGGTGGCCTGCAACGTGTTTCCGGGGCGCTCGTTCTGCAGGTGGTGTCCTGCGATGCGCCGCAGGGTGCGATACACGTGCGGCGTCAGCCGCTCCAGCGCGTCTCGGTCTCCCTCGGCCCAGGCGCGAAGCAGCTGCGTTGTTTCCGATGTCTTATCGTCTTTGGGGCTCGCCTGGGACTGATGGGTCACGGCGCGCACCTCCTGGCCTTACCCTGCGGCATAAGTCGCCGAGAGTGCCGCAATCGTGTCAATTGGACGCGGTCGGCGCAATAATACCATTCATATACTTCCTGAGGTAACGCTTGACACCCGAGCGCTGGCGGCAGATCGAGGAGCTCTATCACTCGGCCCGTGAGAGGGGCGGGGAAGCTCTGGCTGGCGCTGACCCTGAGATTTGCCGGGAAGTTGAAAGGCTGTTGGCGCAGGACTCGGAATCCGGCGACAAGCTGCTCGATCAGGATGCCGCGGACCTCATTGCCGATACCGCCGATGTGCAGCTAACTCCCGGTACCCAACTGGGGCCTTACAAAATCGAAGCGCTGCTCGGGCAGGGAGCCATGGGCCAGGTGTACCGCGCGACCGATACCCGCCTGGAACGTCCGGTCGCCATCAAGATCTGCAAGCGTGCCTTCCTCGACCGCTTCCGACAGGAGTCGCGTTCGATTGCAGCCATCAGCCACCCCAACGTCTGCACCCTGCATGACGTCGGCCCCAACTACCTGGTGATGGAGCTGGTGGAAGGCGAAACCATGGCCGCGCGCCTGAAGCGCGGCAGACTGACCCTCGCCGAGACCCTTCGATTCGGAGCGCAGATTGCCGCAGCGAATCGAGCGACTTTCTCTACGGCGTGTCCTATTATGACCCCCGTAACGTTTCTCGGCTTGGCCTGTTTCCTCGCTATTGTTGCTCTTCTCGCGAGCTTGGTACCAGCCCTCCACGCCCTAAGAGGTGACCCCATGATTGCCCTGCGCTACGAATGATCCGTAGGGTTTGAAGCGCATTCGTCTAGACGCTGGGACCTGACAAAGCCCGACGCTGCGCGTCTTCGCCTGATCGGGTGCAGAAACTCTTGACTTCTTACGAAGCCTGAGAGATCTCTTTCAAGCCATCATCGCCAGCGGCTCAAATGACGATATCAGCCCAAAGTGCTCATCGAAGTTGACTTGGACGCTGCAACTAATTGTCTCCGTGCGGCCGACCACCGCCGATGTGCCCCCCGTGCTACTTCGACTGGATTCGGGGAGCAACGTGGCACTGCTGTATCCGGCCCCGCCGAGGCTTCTGAGGGCTTCAGTAGTAAGTCGGGCTCCAGTGCTCAAGCGCGTAGTCAAAGGAGTGGAACAGGCATTTGCTGTTCTACCCGCCCAAGACTTCCTCGTGGGGGCATGTCCGGTGAGACAGGTGTCATTCGTAATACCCATGAATGAAGTTGACACCGATCCCATTCCCCGCGAGGATGGCCTGCTTCCGACGGGCCGCATTTAAACGTGTCTTCATTAGCTACTCAGAAAACTATGCAGCTTTGGACCCCTGGGTTCGATAGATGAAGCGATCGCCCAGGTGTCCAGAAGCGCCGCTGCACCATCAAAACCAGCCCCCGGACGGCACGATGTCATTGATGCGCAGATACGTGACGAGATTGCCGTAATGCAAGGCGTCATGATTTCCGACTTGCGTCAAAATGAACATCTTGTTCGTCTTGACGCCAAAGAAATCCGCCGGGTCATTGAGGTGCGCATCGGTGAACCCGGAGTACACGCCGTCACAGTAAGCGAACGAGGCTTTGAGGTAGGCCATGACCTCGGCCTTCGAAGCCTTCGCGGTAGGCGTGGCGGGGTTCGCTTCACCCTTGACGTTTGAACACAATGAGTAGGATATATCCGCCACGTGAGTCAGGATCTCGGCAAACGAGCGAACATCCTTCGTCGGCCGGTAGCTGTACTTCGACTCCGGCATCGCTTCCGCCGACTTCATGACCTTGTCCTGCATATTGCTGCGGAAAATCGATAGCGTCATCGTCAGCGGATTCGGCGCCGCGATCGGATTGGGCAGGTTCGGCGAGATTTGGGCGTTGGCCACGGACGCAAGAACGGAAACAGACAGGATGCCAACAGGAGCCGCCGCGCGAGCAATGGATCGGAACATGAACGCAAGGACAATCCTCCGAGTCACAACTCTTGGAGACTGAAAAGGATTCAATCTGGTCAGCATCTCGATTGAATTATGAATCGCGCAGGAGTGATTTTTCGGGAAGTTTTGCATTCGATGACCTCCTGCGTGGCAACGTATGCACGCAAGGTTCCAGTTGGCGCGCTAAGTGCTACCTCTTTGTAGTCAGCAGATAACAAGATGGCGAGAGCGCTGGAGTCTAGGCCGCACTGTCCATTTTCGATCACAACTGTTCGAGAGCGGACAACACTTAGTCGCCCCAGTCTAATGAACGCGTTGACATTTCTTAATATCTCATTGCAATATATCGCTATGAAACATATCCCCGCACGAGCTATCGATCGGGAATTGAAGAAGGGCAGTGCTGAGTTGCTGATCCTCTCCCTGATTGAGCACCGTACTCGCCACGGCTACGAGATCGGCAAGCTGATCGAGGAGCGGTCCGACGGAGTGTTGAAGTACAACGTTGCTTCCTTCTATCCACTGTTGTATCGGCTGGAGGCACGCGGCTTGATCGAGGGGCGATGGGTTGAAAAGGCCGGCCAGCGCCGTCGCCGTTATTACAAACTCACAACGAAGGGGAAGAAGATGCTGGAGGCGCAGCGTTCTACCTGGGCCAACCTCGTGAACGCAATCCGGCTGATCACGGAGGCCGAGAATGCATGACTGGTCAAAGGAGATCGAGGTCGCGATCGCTCCGTTGAATCTTTCGGCAGCGCGCGAAGCAGAGGTCGTCGAGGAACTGAGTCAGCACCTCAATGATCGTTATGAAGAGTTGCTCATCTCAGGTGTCGGCGAGGAGCAGGCGTATGGAATCCTGAAGCACGATTTGACGGACGGCAAACTGGTGGCGGGATTGAAAGCTACGGTGCGCGAGACGTCGGCGCCTATCTCCATTGGCAGGGAGAAACAGGAGCGGCTGTTGGCTGGCATCTGGAATGATTTGCAGTATGGTGCCCGCCTGCTTGTCAGAAGCCCTAGCTTTGCCACCGTCGCGATTCTTTCGCTGGCCTTGGGGATTGGCGCGAATACTACTATTTTTCAGCTTCTGGACGCAGTGCGGCTCAGAACCCTTCCGGTAAAGAAGCCTGAGCAGCTTGCGCGGGTGGCCATTGTGAACTCGCCCCAATGTTGCACCGGGGATTTCTACTCGTCCAACTCAGACTTGACGGGCGACCTGTGGAAGTCCGTGCATGACGAGCAACAGGGTTTCTCCGCGATTGCGGCATGGGCCGAAACCCGCCTAAATGTTGGAGAGGGCGGAGAGGCTCGTTACGCGAATGCGCTTCTCGTGAGCGGAGAATTCTTTCATGTTCTGGGAATACAACCGGTCGTAGGCCGTTTGATCTCTCCCGCTGACGATTACCGTGGATGCGGTGTGCAGGGTGTGGCGCTCAGCTACCCTTTCTGGCAACGCGAGTTTGGAGGCCGGCCTGACGTGGTGGGCAGCAAACTCATACTCAACGGCCATCCATTTCAAGTCATCGGCGTTGCTCCGGCAAGCTTCTATGGCCTGGAGGTAGGACAGAATTTCGATGCGGCCCTTCCCCTGTGCAGTGAGCCAGTCTTTTCGACGAATCTCAGCAGACCCTCCTTGATGGATAGTCCGGCTGTCTGGTGGCTTGCTGCCATCGGCCGCCTGAAGCCAGGTTGGACTCTCGAGCGAGCCTCTTCGCAACTCGATGCGATCTCGCCCGGAATCTTCGCTGCAACATTGCCTGCAGGTTACGACGCGATTGCGAAGAAGGACTATCTCACATTCCACTTGGGCGCACTGCCGGCAGCCACGGGAGTTTCAAGCCTGCGAAAGGACTATGAATCTCCACTGTGGGTATTGTTGGCGATGACCGGATTGGTTCTGCTGATTGCCTGCGCGAACCTGGCTAACCTGATGCTCGCTCGCGCGAGCGCGAGACAGCGCGAGATGGCCTTACGGCTGACGCTCGGGGCATCGCGGAGCAGGTTGATCCGCCAGTTGCTGGCGGAGAGCTTGCTGCTTGCCACGCTGGGGACGTTGGGAGGCGTCGGCTTGGCCCAAATCCTGAGCCGTGCGCTGGTCGCATTCTTGAGCCCTCAACAGAACCCGATCTTTGTGGAACTGACTCCCGACTGGCGTGTGCTCGGATTCGCCGCCGGCTTGGCGATTCTGACCTGCATCCTGTTTGGGCTCGCGCCTGCGATTCAGGCGTCCCAAACCGAGCCAGGCGCAGCGCTCAAAGCCTGCACGCGTGGAACAACCGCCGGCCGGAATCATTTCCTGATGCGGCGAACTTTCGTCATCTCCCAAGTCGCGCTCTCTCTTGTATTGCTAGCTGCTGCTCTCTTGTTCGTGCGCAGCTTCCGAAACATCGTCAATTTGAATGCAGGTTTTCAGCAGGATCATATTCTGATTGCCGATTTCGAGTTCGCGCCGCTGAAACTAATGGCTGAAAGCCAGATGGTTTTCAAGCAGGAATTGCTTTCGCGTATGCAAGCCATTCCCGGTGTAAGTTCTGCCGCCGAGGTTCAGATGATTCCCTTGAGCCAGAGCGGATGGGATGGCAATATCGATATTCCGGGTGGAGCTGAGCGGCAAGACGTGACCCTGAACCGCATTAGCCCTGGATATTTTCAAACGATGGAGACTCCGCTGCTTGCTGGGCGGGACTTCGATCATACAGATGTGCCGGCCGCACCGCGCAAGGCAATCGTGAATCAGGCATTCGCGCGCAAGTATTACGGCGGGGCCAATCCGGTTGGCAAGGTGTTCCACGATTCCGACGCGCCCGGCAAAACGTACCAGATTGTGGGCATGGTGAAGGATTCCAAATTTCACGATATGCGCGAAGACCCGTCACCCACGGTCTATGTATCGTTCACGCAGTCGAATGGTCCTGAGCAACGCTCGACGCTTATGATTCGATCGGACGAATCTCTGTATTCGCTGATTCCATCTATCAACAGGGCGGCAAATCAAATCAATCCCTCGATGGAGATTGAATACACCGTCTTCAAGACGCAAATTCGCGAGAGTCTCATGCGCGAGCGCTTGATGGCCACCCTTTCGGGCTTCTTTGGTGTGCTGGCGACGGTACTGGCCGTAATCGGCATCTACGGCGTGATCTCCTATGTCGTCCTCCAACGCAAAAATGAAATCGGCGTGCGCATGGCGCTCGGAGCCGATCGCAACCGCATCGTGCGAATGGTCATGCGGGACGCTGCAATTTTGATATCCATCGGCGTGGTGGCCGGTACGGCGATGACAACCGCATCCGGAAACGCAGCTGCTTCGATGTTGTATGGGCTAAAGCCGAGGGATCCAGTCACGTTGTCAATTGCAATCGCTGGAATCGTGGTGGTTGGTCTGGCAGCAAGCTTCGTGCCGGCGCTGCGCGCGGCGAATATACATCCCGTGGCGGCTTTGCGTGAGGAATGAAACCGTTGCTTCAACCCGTTCGCTAGCTTCGGTCAAAAGCAGCATGTTCTACAGGTCGAAGAGTACCCCGTTCATGCGGTCTCCGTTGGGGAAGAATGTTGATCCGTTCTTCCCCCCTTTTTCAAAATGTTTCGGATTACTCGCGCAGAACGGTCTTCGATTCGTACGGCCGTCGCCAGTTTTTACAAGGAAGCCATGCAGAACCTTTTCAAACTCTTGCCCGTTGCTCTCGCTCTTGGGGCAATCATTAGTTCGTCCACACGGCTCTTAGCGCAGCCCGAGCAGCCGACACCAGACGAACTCCGCGCAAAAATCATTCAGGATCTTCCCGGGTGGCTCAAGCAATACAACGTCCCCAGCGCTTCCGTCGCTTACATCGCGAACGGCAGGCTTGCCTGGACAGTTGTCGCCGGCGAGCAGAGCCCAGGTGTTCCCGCTACGGACAAGACCCTTTACAACATCGCCTCGCTCACCAAGCCCATCGTCGCTGAAACAATCCTGCGCTTGGCCTCCCAAAACAAACTTCAGCTAGACGAGTCCATCTATCCCTACTGGGTCGACCCCGACATCAAAAACAATCCCTGGAACAAGCTCCTTACCCCGCGTCTCTGCCTCTCGCACCAGACCGGCTTCGCCAATTGGCGCAGAATGACGAACGGCATCCTTACATTCAAGTTCCAGCCAGGTACTCAGAGCAGCTATTCGGGCGAAGGCTTTTTCTACGTCGCTCGGTTTGCGCAGAACAAGGCAGGGCAGCCGTTCGATCGGCTCGCACA
Source organism: uncultured Acidobacteriaceae bacterium (assembly GCA_963830325.1). Classification (GTDB taxonomy): domain Bacteria; phylum Acidobacteriota; class Terriglobia; order Terriglobales; family Acidobacteriaceae; genus PALSA-350. The sequence goes on along the minus strand of CAWHMV010000008.1, from coordinate 461,914 downwards.
GAACTACGTGCTCGGCCCTCTTGGCATGAAGGATACCTCCTTCATTGTCCAGGATTGGTTTAACGGCCGCCTCGCCCAGCCCTACACGAATAGTGTCTTCCTTCCGCCGGCGCTTACTTCCACCTGGAACGCTGCCGATCTGGTCGAAACGACCATTACCGACTACGCGCGTTTCGTTGCCAGCGTGATGCGCAACGACGGCCTCAGCCCGGCCATTGCTGCCGAGCGCCTGGTTATGACCCGCGACTGGACCTCGGAGGACGCACGTGAGCAGGTCTGCACCCACGAGACGCCTGGCACTGCCTGCCACATCTCGGCCGGGATGGGTCTCGGTTGGCAGATCATCGTCCACAACGGCGTCACGATCGTAGACCACTCGGGTTCCGACACGGGAGTGAACACCCATGCCTTCTTTGTCCCTTCCAAGCATGTTGGTGCCGTTATTTTCACCAATGGTGAAAACGGCTCCAAAGTTATTGGAGAGATCGTACATGTGCTCTCCCCCGACCCAGTGTATGCGGCGACAGTCTCACACTGAAGTCTTACATTGACTCCTTTCACATGACCTTGCCTCCTCCCAGAACCCTGCGATCACAGTACATTCGGCCCGACAAATGCAGTTCTCCGAAGTGATCTGATTCAGGAATTGAGTGCTCCGTGAGTGATAAATCGCCAATGCGCTCATGAGCGCCTGGGAGCCGCAATCCATAGCTCCGGGCGAGTCACCGGCCACCCGGAACCCCAAAAATGGTGTAATGTCCGGGTCGCGACAATAGGACCTCGACCGAAAACGCCTGCCTCATTTCTTGCTTGTAAAACGGCGGCGGGGGTAATGCTTCGACATGGTACCTATTCCCCTCGGTTTTGGTTCGTGGTAAGTTTGCGCTCATGACGCGTTTGGCCCGCATGGTGGTATCCGGTCTCCCGCACCACGTAACGCAGCGTGGCAATCGTCGAGAACCAATTTTTTTTGAAGACGGCGATCAGGAGATTTACCGCGATCTTCTTGGGGAGCAGACGCGCAAGGCGGACGTGGAAGTGTGGGCTTACTGCCTGATGCCAAACCACGTGCACCTGATTCTGAATCCGCGGCAAGCGGATGGGCTCGGCCGTGCGGTAGGTGAAGCACATCGCCGCTACACCAATTTCATCAATGCGCGGGGCCGCTGGACGGGGCACCTGTTTCAGAGCCGTTTCGCGTCGGTAGCCATGGACGAATCGCATCTGATCTCGGCGGTTTGTTATGTCAGCCTGAATCCTGTCCGGGCACGGCTGGTGGCGAGGGCCGAGGACTGGCCCTGGTCGAGTGTCAGAGCACATATAAATGGCGCAGATGATGGATTGGTGACCGTTCGCGCGGTGCTTGAGCGCGTCCCGCACTTCGCTGAATTGCTGTCGACGACTGAAGATCGGGACTTTGGTGATCTCCGGCTAGCTGAAGGAAGTGGACGACCGCTTGGCACGGCAGAGTTTGTCACCGGTCTTGAACGATTGCTCGGCAGACCCATCGCGCGCCGCGCTCCAGGACGCAAACCCACGCTCAGAGTCACCGGCGTACAACTGAAATTGCTGCAATAGGTATCATGTCGACGCATTTCCCTGACGCATTTCCCTAGATCATTCTGCACGCATTAATCAACCTGCGACTACGCAGAATCAGCCCTCGTCCCGTGCCTTCCTTGATTCCTTCGGCGGTAAATGCGCCGGGCGTAGGGTAGCGCAAGCACTGTGCTCAAGCCCGGTTATTCGCGTGCCTCTGGTACCGCTGAGTTCGGATGCTTTTGGGATTATGGTAAAGGCAGTGGTGAGTACGGAGGCGTAACGAATGCCTGCGATTAGAGGAATGTTCATCCCGGAGCGAGAAAAGAGCCGCATTGCAAAACGCTCACTTGATGTTCTGCTATGGATCGAGTTGCTTGATCGGCACGACGTGAGCTACCTCCAGATGTTAGAGCAACTCCGTGTTTACCTTCAAAGATGCCATCGGGAGACTTGCCAGATTCGCCTCTTGGTACCAGATATTTTCGACGGCACCCAGCGAGCCCTACAGATGAACCGAATACCCTTCGAGGTGGTCACTTCGCCGGAGGTGACTGAGGGCTTTCTGGCCAAACACCCAAAGCTGAGCCATGATCTGATATCCCGTCCGGCTCTGTGCGCACTAGTTCTGGGCGCGGACTGCATTGTCTTCTCCAAGGCATCTCCCGCTCTATCATTTCTCGAAGATGTATCAGAGTCGCTGCGCTGTTTGTTGACGGATGCATCTTTCTTGCACGTCATCGCCGAGGTTTACGTCAGAGGCTTCGACATCGCCTGGACATTCAAGAATCCGATCTGGAATGGCACATGGCAGCCGTTATACCTCTATGCTGATAGCGACATTACAGGGCCGCTGAGGAACCTAGCCGGGGCCGCACTGGGCGTGGGATTAGATCGCGATACAGTGGAAGCAATCTGGTCGATTGCAGTCAATCGTATGCCGCAAGTCTGCTACACACGAGACAAGTTGCTATGGCTGAGCCTACAACGTGAGGCCGCAAGACGTGACGGGTTCACCAACCAAACCTACATCTTTGAGATTTCGTACCATCTAAACTTCTACTACCTTCTCCTGAGCGGGACCTTGGACCATTTGGCACTCGTGGTCAATGGAGTCTATGGGCTGGGTCTTCCCGAGACAGCTGTTGGGGCCACTTACAGACGGTTCTTGGCTGCACTTCAGGGTAAATCTACGAACCAGTATGCCCTTTTCACGTCTGACAAGATCACGGAGTTTATCGCCCGCCTCGGGGCCTTGCGGAATCTTGCTGCACATCGAGGCTCGATTACACCTCGCAAGATCGTAGAAAATCCGAAGGTTCCACCAACGCCTGACGAGATCGACGAACACCTGAGAGCAACGGGCAGGGACTGGGTGCGAGAGGAGCCTTTCTGTTCGATGATGCCACAGGTTGTCACGATGGCACGATCAATCGCCGTAGCCGAGTTGCTCGAAAAGAACACGATAGCTGAGGACGTGGAGATAATCGAATACCAGGGTAGGTCTTGGTACTTGTCACCGGTACTGGACATTTCATGGAATTTTGCAATCGTTAGACAGTTCGCCTTGGCCGTCACACGCGAATGCTCTTCCCACATCGCGACCTTGCGATCACAGCAAGCTCCGTAAATAAGCGAAACCCCGGTCCTCGCCCCAGGTCTTCGGCGCGTTACCATTGTTCGATGGACGACGATTTCATTTGCGGCTACCCGGATCAATGGAAAGCCTTTCAGCAGCGCAATCCGAAATTCCTTGCGCGATTTGAAAACTTGAAGAATGCATTGAACCTGACCTTCGCACGGACCGTCGATTCGGATAGCCCGGAGGAACGGGTTGTGTTTGTGTTGGGCCGGTTATGTGTTGAAGATTTCTTTGAAATCATGCAACTAGCCGGTAATGGCTACGGCTACGGTGCTCTAAGGCTCCTCCGCTCTCTTTTTGAACGCGCTGTGACAATGGCGTTCCTCAGCGAGAATCCCACCCAAGTAGACGCCTACCTTAACTATCATGCGGTTGCTCAATACAAGCTGATGCGTGCGCTAAAGGAAAGCTTTGGTCCCACTGTTCTACCGGCAGAGACACTCGAACGGACGGAACGTGAATACTTAAAGGTCAAAGACGATTATCTGTTCGAATCGTGCTCGCAATGCCACGCAAAGCGTGTTCACTATACGTGGAATAAGCTCGATATTGTCTCGATGGCGAGAAAAACTGATTTCGGCTCACTGATCGTAGCGGCGTACTACATTCCGATGAGCCATGCGCACAGTACCGTTCAGTCGATACTTTCCCGTATTGAAAAGACAGACGACGGAGGAGCGGGCTTCAATCCTGATGCGCAACCGAAGGAAGCGGATCTCGCGTTGAAGGCCGCCCACAACATCATTCTTGGAGTCGTGACCAAGGCAATTCGTGACCAGACGGAACCGACCATTTCGCCGGAAAATGGCTTACCCTTGCCTCTCTATTTTGCGAAGTGTCAGTCCCGTCTGGTCACGAATTACCTTGGTCACGAATTACCTGGTCACGAATTACCCGAGGAGAACCCTTCTTCATGTCCACATCTCTCTCGGCACCTATACATTCAAACAGACGGGACGATTACTCTTTGTAGTCATGACTCATTGGTGATCGTCCCGTCCGTCACCTGCTTTCGAAACAATCGCCTCAGGGCGCGCTTGGTGTGGGTTTCGATTCCTTAGTCAGTGGCGTCAAAAGCACTCCAAGGATGAACAGAAGAACAGCCCAGGCTCCACAGATGAGGAATTTTTTCTCGCTTGGCACGCAAAACCCGATCAACGCGACTACACCAAAGAGTGTGCTGAGCACGAACAGCGCGGCTGACCACTTGTACCTGACGTTATCGAGGCTTCGCCAATTTCTTATCAATCCGTACGCCAAAGAACCGTCGAAGGTTAGAAATGCCGCACCGCTCAAGGGGGCCGCTAAGGTTCTCCAGAAATAAAACGTCCCTGGAATCAACTCTCGGTGCAAAACCGGTCCGACGAGGAGGAGGACAACTGAGATAAAGAGCAGAACGCCTGCGGACCCGAGGAGAAAGTCCCTTGAGCTATACTCCCCGCTGAAATACTTCATGACTCTCAAAACAAAGTAGCAGATGAGCGCTGGGAATATAGCAACCTGTGCGAATTGGACAAGGGGCCCAGGTTCAGGCGGGTTGTCCTTGATTCCGAGAGGTGCGTGCAGAAAATCACCGAGCCAATTGATACAAACGACGATGACTATCAATATGAGGAAGAACCGGGAAAGCCAACAAAGCACGCTCACCCACTCGTGCAGGCTCATTTGTGAATCCGGTTGGTTGGGATTTGACGACCCGTTTTCTTCGGCCACCCTCGCCCCTCCCTCATGGAATCATGGCGAGCATAGCCGAACTGACGTTTTTACGGAAGGGGGATCTTGGTGGCAGGCTCTAGGAGCAAAAGCAAGGTGTACGATCAAAAAATGGCTTCCGAAGAACCACCTCTTGGCGAGCACTGGAAAACAACTGACTATCCCGTCTTGTACCAGCTTTACCGCCGCGTCGAATTCATCACAGATGAATTGAGAAAACGCCAGAAGGAAGGGCGCGCTCCGCTCGTTAAACATGTAAGGGAACTCGCCGCAATTGCTGGAGAGCTGAAAAGCTTGGATAGCAAGACAGGTACAACTCAAAGCCCACAGGGTGTGTTTGAAGCCCTGCATCCGCCTGCTCAAGCCAGCCCCGACAGCCTCTAAGGCGAATCCGACGTATCCTAGCCTTGGAAAATCCTTTCGGTCGCTCCTGGCCAGCCCTGGCTTCGTGGCGACCACTCACAGTGGACTGCGAGATAAAGGGACATGATACCTATCCCCGTCTGCTCTTTCATCCGAAAGCCTAGCAGGAGAGAAAGCCCAGCGGCGCTTAGCCCCGCAGAAGCGGGGACATCGAGAAAAGATCGTTACCGATCGAGGCCAGATTGAACTCAGTTTCGGACCCTTTTCGGGGACGGACGGAATTTCCCCTAATAACAGCGAGGTCCGCCTTTACCTTCTTTGAAATGTTCTTGTTAAGCATTCAGAGATAGGACGCTCTGTGTCGGGTCGCCGATTGCCCTTGGTCGCCGGCCGCGCTTCTGCGGCGCCAAGTGTCGCCGTCTCCGCGATTGTTGGACGGAGTAAGCTGCGCGTCGCAAAAGCCACATCGCAGTATCCGAAATGGTCGCAAGCGATGACACGAGGGTCGATCCGTCTCAGCTTCTGATACTGAGGCAGGTCTTGATAATGTGTTCGAGAGCAGAATAATCTCGCCCGAGGAAACTGCGCTTCGACGCATCGATCATTTCCTCAGGAGTGTCGGCTGTCCATACCAGGGAGTGGCCGCCTGCCAAAGCGAGTTCGCGGATGAACTCCCGCTGGGTCCGGCCATTTCCTTCCCGGAAAGGATGAATTGCGTTGATCTCTCCGAGGTAGTACGCGGCGGGATTCGCCCAAGCCGGAGCCTATAGGTCTTTTAGGAAGTTCTCACATGCCAATTCCGCAAACAAGGACTCTAGGCTCGGCTTGAGATATTGCGGGTGTGGAAACGTGGCATCGGGTTTCGAAATAGTAACGGAGCGAATTTCACCTGCCCAATTGTAGACATCCTGGAAGAGATATCTGTGAATAGCCTGTAGATGCGCGACGTCGAAATTGCCCAGGATCGGTCTGTGCTTCGATCAGGCGCCGCAACGCCAGCGGGGTTTCACGCCGCTGCAAGTCCGCGTAGCTGGTTAGCTGGAACTTGTTGCTTGGAACATCGTTGTCACCTGGCATGAAACGAGAAGACCGAAAAGGGGACTAAGACTTGACTGCCCCGTCGGCGGCCTCTCTAGTGGACTGTAACAGCTGATTTGGCAGGGACGCAGGGGCTAAAGAGCGCGTGTGAGAACTCCCATTCAACTCAGTCCCGCAGGGACGGCTGAACTTAGCCCAGGACGCTAGTCCTGGGTTGGATTTGAAAGGACGACCAGTCCCGAAGGGACGGCTGAAAATGGGCCGCGACGCAATCCTGGACAACCTTCAGCCGTCCCTGCGGGACTAAACTCACAAATCCCAGTTCTCACACACGCTCTAAAGCCCAATTTTTTCTCAGCCCTTTGCGGCCCGACTAAAGTCAGGCCCTGATACAAAGCATGAGAGCCGTGACGCCTACAAGGATCGCGCATTTTCGCAGATTTGGTTCTACTACTGAATCAGCTGTTACAGTCCACTAGTCCCCACTCGAGCGACATGGTCTTCTATTGCCCAGCCGAACTGTTCCAAAGAGATGGAGCCAGCCGCATATTCCTCCAGGATGGCAGCAGTGCCCGCATCGGGTTCCAAACCTTCCATGCGGAAGGATGCCAGAACGCTGCTTACCGCCGTACGACGATCCGAAGTCTCGATTGCGGTTCTGAGCAGCTGAACCATTTGCGTAACTCCCTCCTGTATTTTACCTGTATCCACGGCCTAATGAGCGCGAAGTGCGTCGACAGGATCAGCAGCGGCGGCGCGCGCCGCCGGGAGTGCGGAGGCCAGGAGAGCCAACAGCAACATGGTCAAAGCTGCTACCGAGTAGACAAGCGGATCCGTCGCGCTTACATCAAACAGGAATGCATTCACCAGCCGTGAGATTGCGAAGGAACCGAGCACGCCGAGTACGCACCCAATGACAGCCAGTTTCGCTGCAGAAATTAAGACGAGGCGCGCAATGTTCGTGCGTTGCGCTCCGAGCGCGATGCGAATCGCAATCTCCTGCGTGCGCAGAGAAACAGAGAACGCAACCACTGCGTAGATGCCGGTGAACGCTAACAGGAGCGCACCCAGGGCAAAGCTGGTGATAAGGCCGGTGTTGAAACGCCGCGGCGCCTCCGTATCTGCGAGCACGTCGCTCAGTGGCTGCACCTGCTTCAACGCGAGCAGCCGATCAATCCCGGCCACGGTCGACCGCAGCGTCTGCGCCATCTGTTCAGGCGGGAGCGTTGAACGGAGAGTGATATATCCTCGGGTCGCCCTGGTCAGCTGTCCACCCGTATCGTAACCGTTGAGCGTTGCCGACTGCAGCGCTGGGATGTACCACTGTTCTTTGTCGGGCTCATCACGGCCCCCGACCTTGGTGTCTGCAACCACACCCACAACCGTCGCCCACGGCATGGGTTTGTGAGGATTGCCTGCATGCATGCGTTTGCCGACTGCACTCTGGCCAGGCCAGTTCTGTTTCGCCATCGACTCGTTCACCATCACCACCGGGGGTGTGTCGTCACGATCGTGCATGGTGAAGGTCCGCCCTTCCAGCAAGGGGATGTCCATGGTGCGAAAGTAATCGCCATAAGTCGAAGTGAACAAGGCAAACTTGAGCTTCCATGTCGAAGCGGGCTCACCTTCAATCGTGTACGAGGATGCTCCGTAGAATTCCGTCGGCAGCGTAGTGGTTATGCTGGCAGCCGCAATTCCCGGCTTGGTGGAGAGACGCTCAACCACGTTTTTGTTAAAGGCATCGACCGCATCGTTCGTCGGGTACTGCTTCTTCGGCAGCTCGTACCCGGCGACCAGCACGTGAGCCGGACGGAAGCCGGGATCGACCGCGCGCATCCTCTGGAAGCTGCGCAGAAAAGCCCCTGAAACTGTAAGCAGAACCATCGCGATGGCAATCTCCGAAACGACCAGGGCGGATCGCAGCATAACGTGGCTGGCCGCTCCCATCTCCGTCCGGGCTCCTTCCTTCAAGCTGTCTGTCAGGTTAGTCTGCAAGGCCGCAAATGCAGGGGCCAGGCTGCACAGCGTGCCCGTGAGCAGCGAAAGCAGAAAACCAAAGGCAATCACGCCTCCGTCCATGGCGATTGAGTTCAGCCGTGGCATAGAGTCAGGCAGCAAATGAAGAGCCGTTCGGATGGCGGTCGCCGCAAACGCCAGGCCGAGCACGCCGCCGATCAAACTCAGCAGCACGCCTTCCAGGACGGACTCGCGCAGGATTGCACTGGAACGAGCACCCAACGCCAGGCGAACCGCAAAATCGCGCCGCACGCGAATGGCCCGCACCAACAGCAAGCCCGCGACATTGATGCAGGCAATCAGCAGGACCACGATCACTGCCACAAACAATGTCCGCAGCAATGGGCGGACCTCAGAAACAGCTTCCTCGCGCACCAGCTTGACGTCACCACGTATGCGGAGCGAGGACTTACTGGCAGGAAAATTGCGCATGATCTGCCGTGCTACCCGGCCGGCGTCCTGCGCCGCCTGGGGCAGGCTCACGCCAGGCTTAAGGCGGGCCACGATGTGGTAACCCCACAAGCCTGATTCGGGGTCCAGCTCGTGGGCTGTGAGGCTCAGCGGCACCCAGAGCTGCGACTGGTCGAGGTAACCGGTCTGCAGCGGATACTCGAAGGTGCGCGGCATCACACCAATGATCGAATAGGGTTTGCGATCAAGTACGATTGTGCTGCCCAACACCTGTGGATCGCGATGGTAGCGGTTAAGCCACAAGGCGTAGCTGATGACCGCAAGCGGTTTATCCGCATCCTCTTCCTGCTGGTTAAACACTCGCCCCAAAATCGGTTGAACGCCGAGCGTCGGAAACACGCTTGCGCCCAACCGTCCGGCAGGGATTTCCGCCGGCTCTCCACCAAACGGAGTGTCGCCGGAAAGTTCAAAATGGGCCGGCGCGGTGGCCCCCATGGACGAAAAGGCGCTCGTCGCTTTGGCGTAGGTTGCAATCTCAACTGCGGTGACGCCTATGCTCGGGCTGTTTCCCAGGTGGTCTCCAAGCAGAACAAGCCGGTCTGCATCCTTGAACGGCAAGGGTCGCAGCAGAATGCCCTCTACCAGCGAAAAGATCGCAGTCGTAGCCCCAAGGCCAAGAGCAAGCGTGAGAATGACCGTCAGACTGAAGGCTGGCGTCTGGCGCAGACGGCGAACTGCAAATCGAAAATCACGGAGAAGCGCGAGCATATCTTCGTCGGCAGCAATTGACACGCCGCAACGATAGAACAATAAACATTGTCGTTTCAAGCGAAATGGTTCAAAGCCCGCCAAGCCGGCGTCCATTCGCGTGCTTCCATGTCCAGATGTGGACAGATTCGTACCCATGCACTCAAGCCGGAGTCATGTTGCCTCAGAGCTGTCCAAATTAGCGGAGCAACTGGCTTTTTGATGAGCAAAATCAGGTTGGTCTGTTTGAACAGCTGCTGTCTAAATGGCAGTGAGTTTTAGAGTTGCCCTGATGAACGTGTGGCACGGGTTCAGCCGTGCCACACGGCACGCGGATCCATTAGGGCTTTGAGAGGGTGTCTGAGAACCTAAGGGAAACCGCAAACCTGTGGGTTTCGCAAAAGCGTACCTCAGCGGCTGAGCCGTCAAGCGCAGGCGATTTACGGCACGGCTGAAGCCGTGCCCTGATACAAAACTGGGGTTTTTCCGCAGCCGGTGAAACCGTACCCTTCGTTCGACGGTCTCTTTCCCAGGCTCTTAGGGTCAGCGAAAGATTCATGTCCTGTCCAATTTGGCCGGCTGAGAAAATCTAATTTGGACAGGTCTGATGTTGCGTGGCCGCCCATTTCTATCCCGCTGCCAACGCGCGTAATCGAACCCAAGTGACCTTTGGGCTTGTACTCCCGTGCCGAAAAACGCATCTCGCCACTTACATGAAACTTGGAAAGGCTCTATCTCTTAGAGTAGACGATATCGGCAGGCGACGGCGAGTGGACCTAGTACCGCAGAGCCTGCCCTGCCCGCCCCGGCTTGCCGTGGAGCTTGTCGAACGGGACGGCCGGAACTCGGCACTTACGCGGCCGCGAATGCCTATCCCGCGCGCCAGGTGCAGCTCGCGCTCCGTCTCAACTACTAAGACAAACCGGAAGGACTTGGACGGCCTGAGGGATCTGGATGGCCGGGCGGAAAATGTTGGGCGCAGCCCAACAATCGCTTTTTCCGCATCGACTAGCGATTCAATCTGCGGATTGCGCGTTTTCTCGGACACCGCGAGATGCTTTGTATCAGGGCACGACTTTTAGTCGGGCCGCAAAGGCCCAAAAAAATATGGGCTTCAGCCCCTGCGCCTTTCTCTCCACGCTGGACGCACTCTGCCAGGGGCTGAAGAGTCTGCGTGAGAACTCCCCATTGTGTCGTCCCTCCGGGACTCGATTTGCGTGAAATCCTACCCGGCACTCCCGTGCCGGGCTACAGATTGTCCCGTCCCTTCGGGACTGGTGCGTCGGGTGACCTGCGGTTCTTTTCCCCCCTCAAAATCCATACACTTCCGGGAAAAAGTACCTCAGGGGCTGAAAGCCCTCGTCGTTGTTGAGCATTTACGGCCCGACTAAAGTCGTGCCCTGATACAAAGCATGAGAGCAGTGACTATCAGAAACGTGCGCATTTCCGAAGATTTGGATCTCTCCATCCTTCGCTGAAGGTTCTCACGCGGACTCTAAAGCCCTCATCAGCCCCTGCGCCTTTCTCTCCGCGCTGGACGCACTCTGCCAGGGGCTGAAGCCCAATTCTCGTTCAATCGCTTACGGCCCGACTGAAGTCGTGATGCAAAACAAAACCCAACAGCCAAAGCAAGCTTCTCTGGTCGAAATACCATGCGTTTCGTCTCCAAGAAATCCTACCCGGCACTCCCGTGCCGGGCTACAGATTGTCCCGTCCCTTCGGGACTGATGCGTCGGGTGACCTGCGGTTCTTTTCTACCCCCTCAAAATCCATACACTTCCGGGAAAAAGTACCTCAGGGGCTGAAAGCCCTCGTCGTTGTTGAGCATTTACGGCCCGACTAAAGTCGTGCCCTGATACAAAGCATGAGAGCAGTGACTATCAGAAACGTGCGCATTTCCGAAGATTTGGATCTCTCCATCCTTCGCTGAAGGTTCTCACGCAGGCTCTAAAGCCCCTGCGCCTTTCTCTCCGCGCTGGACGCACTCTGCCAGGGGCTGAAGCCCAATTCTCGTTCAATCGCTTACGGCCCGACTGAAGTCGTGCCCTGATACAAAACAAAACCCAACAGCCAAAGCAAGCTTCGCTGGTCGAAATACCATGCGTTTCGTCTCCAAGCTTGAAACTCGTGCTGGATCCCCGCGCGCTTATTTTCTTCCCCCAGGGAACCACTGTCCCCAAATCTCCGTAGACAGCAATGAGAGCCAACCCGCGACCAACGGAGAAAGCACCATGGCGGTACTGCGGCAAAACCTGACCTATAGCCTGCGGCGTCTTTCCCGATCTCCCGGACTCGTAGCCGCCGTCGTCCTCTCCATTGGACTCGGCATTGCCGCCAACTCCACCATCTTCTCCATGGTCAGCCGCTTTGTGCTCCGGCCTGCGCCGGTCGGCAATCCGGGCACTCTCATGTCTCTTCGTACCACCTATGAGGGCGACCGCTGCTGCAATAACTTTCCCTGGCCGGTGTACACCGACGTGCGCGATCAAACCCGCTCGTTCTCCGGCGTGGCTGCCTATTACGAGCTGTTGCCGGCCTCGATCGGTGGTACAGGCGAGCCAGAGCGCGTCTGGGGACAATCCGCCACCTCCAACTTTTTCAATGTCTCTCAGATCCGCATGTACCTTGGCCGTGGCTTCCTGACCAGCGAAGAACGGCTTCCTGTCATTGTGCTTAGCCACCGCCTCTGGCAGCGGCGCTTCGCGTCCGACCCCGCCATCCTGGGCAAACCCATCCCGCTCTCCGGCCACATGTTTACCGTCGTCGGAGTGGCTCCGCCAGGCTTTCGAGGTCTCGACCTGATACTCGATCCCGAATTCTGGGTAACCCTCGGCAACGTAGAGCAACTCGCTCCCAACATTCCCAGCCGAAGCGCGCGCGACTTTAACTGGCTGGCGGTGGCCGGCCGCCTCAAACCGGGCGTGACCCAGTCCCAGGCAGCCGCGGAACTCGCCACCCTCGCCCAACGCTTCGCCAAAACATATCCCGGCACCGATAAAGGCCGCGGCTTCTTCATGGATCAGGCCGGCTCGCTCCCTCCCCGAGACAAATCAACCGTGCTGCTCTTTATCGCGGCGTTGTCCGTTGTTGTGTTGCTCGTCCTTGGCATTGCCTGCGCCAACGTTGCCAATCTCCTCCTCAGCCAATCCGCCAGTCGCCAGCGCGAGATGGCGGTGCGCATCGCCCTCGGCGCGACGCAGCGTCAGCTACTGGGGCAGATGTTGATGGAGAGCTCACTACTGGCCCTCGCGGGCGGAATATTTGGCACGCTCCTGACCCTCTGGGCTACCTCCGCACTTTCCGCATTTCGTATTCCTGCCCCGGTCCCGCTGGACACAACCGTCAGCCTGGATTGGCGCGTCCTGCTGTACACATTCATCCTCAGCGTCGGAACCGGCCTGCTGTTTGGGTTCGGACCTGCATGGATCGCTTCGCGTCCTATTCTGGCCAGCGCGCTGAAAGGCGAGGATGGATTCGCCCGCCCCGGCCGCCGTCTCAATTTGCGTAATGTTCTCGTTGTGGCGCAGATTGTCATGTCTTTGGTTCTGCTTTGTGCCACTGGCCTTTTCCTGCGCAGCCTTGAGCGGGCTGTCGGCATCGACATTGGCTTTCGCTCGCATGATCTCCTCATGCTCTCTGTTGATCCGCGCGTACACGGCTACACGCCTGAGCGCACCACGCAGTTCCTTGAACAATTACGCGAGCGGGTCGCAGCCATTCCAGGAGTTCTTTCGGTTGCCGCTACCGACAGCGCCCCGTTGTCCGGGGGAAATCGCAGCGACGGTTTCCATGCGGAAACAGCGAAGCCTAACGATCCGTATCCAATCGTGGAGCTCTATATGGCAACGCCAGGCTACTTCGAAACCATGGGGATCCCTCGCCTGGCGGGTCGCGACTTCAACCACGAAGCCGCGCACACCACCAGGGTCGGCATCGTTAACCGCGCCTTTGCTGAGCACTTCTTCGGCCGTGAGAATCCCATCGGTCACCGCGTGACCGGGGGAGGAGTGACCTACGAGATTATCGGCGTGGTCGAAAACATCAAATCACGAACCGTGGGCGAGGACACTCGATACGTTCTCTTCCGTTCCCTGGCACAGAGCACCGGGAGCGACCCGTCTTTTCTCGGATATCAACTAGTCGTCCACTTCCAGGGCAATTCGGCAGGTATCGCCAGCGCTGTACGCAGCCAGATCCACGATCTCGATCCGGCCATGGCCGTTTACAACGCCGAAACCATGCAACAACATCTGCGGCAGGCCCTCTTTCTACCTCGCCTCGCGGGCACGCTCTTCGGCATCTTTGGCTTTGTAGGGCTTGCGCTGGCATCGATCGGCCTTTACGGCGTTATCAGCTATTCTGTCAGCCGCCGCACCCGCGAGATCGGTATCCGCATTGCTCTCGGAGCTCAACTCAGCGCGGTCCGTCAGCTCATACTTCGCCAGGGCATGTTACTCACCCTCATCGCGATGGCGATTGGGCTGCCTGCGGCCTTCGCGCTCGCGGGAGTATTGAGCAGCTTCCTCTATGGCATTCATCCCCACGACACCATGACGTTCACCATTGTGCCGCTATTTCTAGCTGCGGTTGCCTTCGTTGCATGCTGGGTTCCGGCACTGCGCGCGACCAGAGTTGATCCGCAGAGTGCGTTGCGATACGAGTAGCTTCGCGATCAATAGGCTTTCAGTCCTCGAGTACGCAGTTTGTAAAAAGCGAAGCCGATCAAGTTACTCAGTGCAGTGGTCCCGAGAATCTTGGCAGCATAGACCTTCGGATTCACAACGTCGACAAACGGATACGCCGAAATCAGCAGGCTAAAAAGCGTGGCGCAAAAGCCAATCAGTGACGTCCACTTGAGCCACCAGGGCATGGTTGAGCGGAAAGCGCTTGCTCCAGCGAGAGGGATGGCAAACATCGCCAGATAGGCAAGTTCGTAATGCGCGAGGCCGGCATTCGAGAGCAGTTGGTAGGCCTCCTGAGCATGCACCCCAAAGCTCCCCAGTACCAGCAATAAAAAGATAAGCACCGAGGTGCATAGGATGGAGTTCGCCGGAGTTCGCCACCGTGGGTGCAGCCGAGTAAACCAGGCGGGCACCAGGTTATCCCACCCCACAGTCATCGGCAGCCTCGTCACCCCAGTAAACAGATAACTGGCAGCGGCGAGCAGACGCATCTGCAACAGCAGAATGGCGGTCACGGCAAACAGGCTGCCAATGCCCGAATGACCCAGGGCTAAGCGAACCGTCTGTGGGATGGGGGCAATAAAGTCGATGTGGTCATGCTGGCTAAAGGCAGCCACTGCGCTGGTACCGAGTACGAACATGGCACAGATCACCGGCGAGGAAATCCATACCGACTGTCCGATGCTGCGAGCAGCGTGCTTGCTTTCCCCGGCCAGGATCGCGATGTACTCCAGGCCGCACAGCGCACCAAAGATCATCTGGCCAAATAGCGCCAGCGAGCGCAGTGTCGGGGGTGGCAGTTGGACCGCGAAGGGAATCCAGTGAATGGGCACGTGCCGCCACAACGCCCAGAGCGGCAGCAGAATGAGCCCGGCATAAACGAGCAGGATGGCGATCGCGCCGGCGTTGTGAATCCACTTACCGACCTCCAGTCCGCGAAGAGCCGTGATGGCGATCACCGCAATCACCAGCGAGAGGATGCCAAGCGACGCAAGATGATTCTCTGGAAGTCCCGCCGCGGAGGGGCCTATGAGGTAGGCAAGCTCGGTAGGAGTGGCGTAGAGGATGGCAGCGGTGATGGAAATCGCATACACCCACAAATTCCAGGCCGTCAGAAAACCGCCCAGGTCACCGTACGCGCGATGAGCCCAGACGTAGAGACCGCCTTCCAATGGCCAGACTCGGTTGAGGCAAATAACCGAGGCCGCCATAGGAAAGTAGAAGACGACCATGGCGGCGATCCAGGTCAGAGCCTGCGCGCGACCAAGGCCCGCGGCGACCCCCACCCATGAGCTGCCAACGACGCAGAGGATTTGCGCCAGAACCAGGTCGCGCAGTCTCAGCCGGCGAAGAAGATGGTGCTCGTCTGCCGCGGAAGAAGCGATTTGGCGATTGGTAGAAATGGTTGCACGGTCGCGACGTACATTCTTGCCAGGCCGGTCGTACATAGGAATACTGTTCGAACAGACCCGTCCAAAGCAACTGTCCAATTTGGACAGCACAGGAAGCCTAGCTGGCCCCTAAGACATGTCTAAATTAAGGGATCAAGTTGTTTTTTTGACAATATAACCCCTGGAGTACATTTTTCCGATCGTCTGTGGCGAGGTCAGACGCAAAAAGCGTACCTCAGCGGCTAAAGCCGTCAAGCGCAGGCCATTTATGGCACGGCTGAAGGCGTGCCCTTCGTCAAGTGTAGTTATGCGCCCGGGAGGTGCTCTCCGCAGCTGACGGCCGTGCCCTTCGTTCGACAGTCTTTCCCCCAGTCTCTTGGTGTTTCAAGTAAACAGGAGTAAAACGATTCGGGCGTTGGCAAAACTCGCCAGCGCCCGAAGTTTGTCGAAGGTGTACTGCGTGCCCTGTCACATCCGGCAGCAGCTGGGCGGTTGTTTATGGCCAGGCATTCACCAGGTTGGTGACGTTAATGCTGCCCAGGCCGGTGGCAAAGTCCCAGCCGGTTTTTGTGGGATACGCTTGAAGAAATGTCGTATCCGATCTGGAAAGTATTCCATAGTCGTTCAAAGTGGAACCGTAACAATCATTGGTACCATAGCAAGGCACGGTGTTATTTCCCGTGGTGACGTCGTTGAAAATACAGGAAGACGCTACACCGTTGCCCAGGTTCGAATTGCATGCTTTCAACTGGCTCGTATTCGGGTCTGCAGCGCTCCCATATTCCAACCTCGCCAGGTCATACAGAATCGGATCGGGATTCCCTTGAGGGGCGCCTGCTTTCTGATTTATGAGCGCCTGGATACTGGCAAATTGTGGGGCGGTGAAGGAAGTGCCGCCGGCGCTATTGAAGAAGTTATTGATAGGCTTTGTGAAATCGCACGCATAGCCTCCCTGAGTTGTGTCTGACATGCAATAGAGAATTGCATGCCCCCAAAACCCGTTCGAGGCAAACAAGGAAACATCCGGCAAATCGCGATGGCCGTCACTCGGAATACCTATGATCCCCGTCTGCCATGAAGGTTTGGCATACACAAAACTGGGGGCACCGCTACCCGCAACGATGTCAAGCAAGCCCTCCCCGGTCGTACTGTTGCAGAATTGCGCGGCGCTTGTGGCGCCAAGGTAAGTAATCAGCACGCTGCTGGCGCAGGAGTCGTTCCAGGGCATCTCCGGAATGTAGGACTTCGCCGATCGCCCCACCGGGTCGTTCGTCGTGCTCCAATAAGTGTTGATGCTACCCTCCGCGGCGTCCAGAAAGTCGGTGCCACCGGTCGCCACGTTGTACGGGGTGGAGGCGAGCGCGTTGGCTGCGATGCCGGTTGTCGCGACGAGCGCCGTATCGAAGTCGTCGCAGCCTGCCGCGCCATTGTCTCCGGCGGCCACGAACACCGAAACCCCCTCGCCTGCTGCCTGTTGCCACAGATTGTTGACGAAGGCGTTGCCCTCGTCTACCGTTCCCGGTCCGTTGTCAGCCTCACACTCAAGATAGCTGAGACTCATGATAGCGGGAGGTTTCGTGAGGTCCAGCAAATTCTGCGCCGCGGTGAAGGCTCCGAAGGTGGTTGTGGTATCCGCGCAGGAGGCTAGTTCTACCGCTGCATCCGGCGCCACCCCGCCGGCCCACTCCGCATCCAGAGCCGCCTCGCCTTCCGAAACGTTCACGCCGGGATCCGTGCACCCGGTGCCAGGATGAATCTGCGTGAATGTGCCGGCATACGAAGACAGGCCAAATGCCTTCCGAAACGTGGCGACGTCCGCCGGATTGATATCCGTGTCCTCGAGCACCACCACGGTCTGCCCCTTACCCGTGATTGGCTTCTTTGCTTTGTACAGAGGTGCTACGTTGTAGATAGCGGCCAGGTCGCCCGGTGCTTCGTCATATTGCACCTGACCGTTGAACCCATCGGGACATCCATTACAGGGAAACGTGAACGCGTTCACTGGTTTGATCAACGCCGACTTGGGCATGAAGTTATGCAGAGCGACGAAGCCCGCTACCACGGGCGCCAAGGCGGCCGGAATTTGCGGGTCGCTTGCATTGGCGATATGTTGCTTCCCATTCACTACGTATTTATGGATCTCGGTATGAAATGCTTCACGCACCTGACCCGCTGTGCCCGATACATCGATCGTCAGGCCATTCTTGTGAACCGTGTTTACTTGAAATCCGTGCAAACTTAGCCATTGGGAAACAGTTTCGATATCCTGTTGTGCAGGGCCGAATTTCGTTCCCATCTCCTCGGCGGTGAGCCATTGATGATACTTGCCGGAGTGCGGATCCTGCAGTTCGTCGATCGTTTGCTTCAAAGCAGCTTCCTGCTCCGGGCTCCGCCGCAGTTGGAACAACATGTGTTCCATGGGCATGCTGTCTTCCACTGCCCCCTGATCGTATTGTGGTACGGCGAGCCGATGAGTGCTGTGGGCAAGCGTAACCATCTTTGTCTCATCCACTGCGGTTACGATACGCGGAGCTACAGCAGGCGATCCGGCCTGCGGTGCGGCAAATGCAGTGCCCGAGAGAACATTCAGGACCAGTATTGTCAGCAGCCCGAGAACTGGCTTGAGGAGGCGGGGTAAAGCCATGGGGGAACTCCTTTGGATTTTGGATTGAACCGGAATTCGAATCTGGCCCGTGGAGTAAGAATCTGGCCCTGAGTAAGTGGGGGGAGTATACATGGAGCCCGGCCCCAAGAGCCACAGGTAGATTTACCAAAACAGGCGCTTTTGCACCGCATGAAGCTTAAACAGAATTTAGAAGCAGAACGTTCCATCCTCACCCTCGAGCACCAGCAGACGTGGGAAGACTGGCTGTCACGGAATCATAGCCTCGTTCCTGCCGTCTGGCTGCGTTTAGCCAAAAAAGGTTCTGAGCTATGTACCTTAACCTACACCGAGGCATTGGAAACGGCGCTCTGCTATGGATGGATCGATGCGCAAAAGAGGCCGGAGAACGCCGGCGCTTGGTTGCAGAAATTTACTCCCAGGGGCAAGCGAAGCATCTGGTCGAAGATCAACTGCCAGAAAGCAACGGCACTGTTGGAATGCGGACGGATGAGAGACGGCGGGCTCAAGGAAATACTGCGTGCCAAGGAGGACGGACGCTGGGGTAGAGCCTATGACTCACCCAGCAACGCGACCGTTCCTGAAGACTTTCAAGCTGCTCTCAACAAAAGCTCAAAGGCGCAGGCATTTTTTGCGACCCTGGAACGCAGAAACCGCTATGCGATTCTTTTCCGCATACAAACCGTAAAAAAGGCAGAGACCCGAGCACGAAAAATCACCGAGTTTATCGCCATGCTCGAAAGGCGCGAGAAGATACATCCATAAAACTGATCAGGAGAGATTCGTGAACGAACTAACCCAGGCCCTTATAAGTGACAGCGCTGCCGCGCCCCCGGCTCACATTCTTGAGGGAATCAACAGCGACCTCGCTCACGAAGCTCTGCCCTTTGCCCCGCACACCATCTATGAGGAGCTGTGGCATATCGCATTCTGGCAGCAGGTCACCCTGGATTGGGTGAGTGGTATCGAGACGCCCTTTCCGGTCGAGCCCGCGGCTGGCTTCCCCAAAAAGGCTGATGCCGACCTCGAGCCCTGGGACCAGTTACGCCAACGATTCTTGCAAAGTCTTGAACACGTCGCTATGGTGGCGGAGGATGACGCTGGTCACAACAAAAAGGTTCGTTGTCCTTCTCGACCGGGCAATCCCGTTCGCGTCATGACCGTCCGTGAACAACTGGAGAGCCTGGCAGCGCACAATGCCTATCACTTCGGGCGCATCGTTCTGCTTCGCCAGCTTCGTCAAGCGTGGCCGCCTCCCTCGGGAGGTTTCAGCTGGTAACATCGCCATCTGAAAACTTACAATGGCGGCGCCGGTGGCTTGGACGGTTCCCACGTCCTAGTGCCGAACACCTTCACCGGACGGCGAAATAGTTTGCCGGCCTCCGTGATGTACAGCCAATTCATGTCGGTTCCGGCGAAGGTGAGACTGGAAACGGCTTCGGGTTCGGGAGCGTTCAATATCTGGCTGACGCGGCCATTTGCTTCGCAGACCTGAATGCCGAGCGGGGTCGCGAAGTAAACTTGCCCGGCAGAATCTTCCATTACGCCCGCCACGCCGCTCATCCAGCCCTTTTCGGGCATCTCCAGCCGATAAAACGGCTCTCCATTATTCAAGGAGCCATCTCCCATGATCTGAAATGACCAGCTGAATCTGCCTTGTGCGTCGCCCACGATCAGCATGGCCTGATCAGGCGAGAGCGCTAAGGCCGCCGGAGAAGCAATTTCTCCTTGGTCGTAAACATTCCGAGTTTGGCCGCCTGCATCGATGTAGCTGATGGTCTTGGTTGACGGATTCGTGAAATAGAGCGTGCCCTTGGCGGTAACGGCGATGCCGGCGGTTTCGACATTCCTCGCGAGTACCTTCACATCGCCTCCGGATCCCATGGAGACGATTCGCTTCTGCGTCGCCTCGAAGGCGTAAAGGCGATCGTCAGGCCCAGCCCGCAATGCTTTTGCCCCGTTCGCACGATCTTTGAACAAAGCCACTTTTCCATCGGGACCCGACTTGTAGATGCGATCCGTTGCGCGATCGGTAAAAAAGACATTCCCATGTTTATCAGCAGTAGCATCGACGATCGATCGGTAGGTTTCAGCGATCTGCTGCCAGGGCTTATCAATAAAAACCGTGGAATAAACCTTGCCCCGCGGATCCCATCCGGGTTCACGCATCGCCGCCGGCTCATGTACGACGATGGGGTTTGGATAATCGCGCCATAGCCAGCGAAGGGCTTCCGGCAGAATCGCGGCGCCTTGTTTCATGTTGTGGCCTTCGCTGCCCATCTCCAGCTTGGCGTCATATCCCGCGGACTCGAAAGCCTCCAGCATCACCCGGTTGTTGATCGGCCAGCTGCCGGCGTAGAAGGTTCCCCAGGGCTGCGCGGGCACGATGTGATCGTTCGTGCCGTCCTGCAAAAATATCCGTATCGGCTTCGGCTCAGTCTTCCGGATCAGCGCAGGCAAAGCGTCGGCGCCCTTCATAGCCACATACGTACCGATGAAACTCAGAACCCGATGAAACTGATCCGGCCGGTTCCAGGCAGCCACAAAAGCGCCCACAGCGCCGGTGCTCACTCCGCAAAGCGCGCGATCGTTCGCATCCTTGGAGAGGTTATATTTCCTCTCCACTTCGGGGATGAGTTCCTCGAGCAGAAAACGCGAGTAGCGGTCGCTCAGCGAATCGTATTCGAAGACCCGTTCGAACCGATGCTGCGCCTGGTCAGATACAGTGGGCAGAACCCCGGGATCGACGAAGATGCCGATCATCGCGGGCAGTTCATGCCGGGCGATAAGATTGTCAAAGACCACTGGCGCCCGCACCCTGTCGGACAAAAACCCACTGCCGTCGAGAAAGATCATGAAGGGCGTGGGTTTGCTCGCGTCATACTGCGCCGGCAAGTAGATGGAGTAGGTGTGTGGAGTGCCAGGATAGAAACGGCCGGCCTTCAGTTCGTATTTCGTTACCGAGCCCTTGCCCACCCCTGCCTGGGGCGTAGAGTCCGGTCCCAGGACGTAGGTCTCTTGAGCGTGCAAAAGCGTAGCGGCCAGGAGTGTAAGCAGAACGAACCGTCGCATAAATGAACCCGCACTTCAGATATCCGCAAGAGTATACCCGCCTGACGGTATGCTGAGAGAACCACTTGGAAATTTCGCTTAGCCAGGAGCTTGGAAACGATGCGCTTTGAACGTCTGCTGACGGCTGTTTTTCTTCTCTTGCCGGTTTCGGTTGCATGGCCGCAAACGCCCGCGCCAGTTTATGACCAGCGCGTCGCCTTTGCGCCGCTAACCCTACCCGACCCGGTAAACGCGTATCGGTCGGGCAACGGAGCTCCCGGGCCTGCCTACTGGCAGAACGAAGCCGACTACGAGATGCACGCTGCGCTCGACACCAAGGCGAAGACACTGCAGAACGACGAGGTGATCACCTACACCAACAACAGTCCTGACTCGCTAACCAGCCTCTGGATCCAGCTGGACCAGAACATCTATCGCAAAGATTCGCGCGGTTACCTGGTAAACGGAGGACTACGGCGCAAGAAACCGGTAGCGGACAGCGAAGAGAATCCTAACGCGCGCACGACCGAAGGGTATGTGCTGGACTCGGTCGAGATCGAGCGGGCGAAAGAGATGCTGAAGGCAGATTACGTGGTGGAGGACACGCGCATGCAGATCCGGCTGCCTCAGCCCATGGCGCCTAAGGGCAGCGTGCTCAAAATCCACATCATGTATCACTATCAGATACCGGGCGTCTGGGGCGGCCGCACCTCGTGGGGCGCCTCTCAAAAGGGAGACATCTACGACATGGCCCAGTGGTACCCGCGTATGTGCGTTTATGACGATCTTCGCGGTTGGGACACGCTGCCTTATCTTGGCAGCGAGTTTTACCTGGAGTATGGTCACTTTGACTATTACGTAACCGTGCCCAGCGAGATGATCGTGGCCGGGTCGGGTGAGTTAATAAATCCGAAAGACGTGCTGACCAAAACGCAAGTAACGCGGCTGGATCAGGCGCGGAACAGCGATAAAACGGTGATGATCCGGAGTGCAGACGAAATCAATGATCCTGCGAGCCGGCCGAAAGCTGGGGGCACGCTGACCTGGCACTTTCATATGGACCACACACGCGACGTAGCGTGGAGCGCGAGCCCGATATTTGTGTGGGACGCGGCGCGGATCAACCTGCCGGACGGCAAGAAGAGCCTTGCCGAAAGCGTCTATCCACCGGAGAGCGTCGGCGAAGGAGCCTGGGGACGGTCGACGGAGTACGTAAAGGATGCCGTGGAGCGATTCTCAACCGATTGGTTTCCCTATCCATACCCAGCCGCCATCAACGTAGCCGGCTTCTCCACGGGCATGGAATATCCAGGCATCATCTTCGACGGCATCGACGATAAGGGTAAGACGCTGTTCTGGATTTCCGCGCACGAGATTGGCCATACCTGGTTCCCCATGATCGTTGGCTCGAACGAGCGCAGAAACGCTTTTATGGATGAGGGCTTCAACACTTTCATCGATATCGATGAGTCTGCGAAGTTTCAGGGCGGCGTCTATGGCCCCAAGCGAGATTCGGAATACTCAGCAGGAGGAGAGCCACCCGACACCATCCTCAAAGTGCTGGACGACCCCGCGGCTCCGGTCCTGCTGATGCCGGCGGATGCCTATACCTGGCCGATCACCCACCCGGTGAGCTATTTCAAGGGAGCCTACGGTATGGTGCTGCTGCGCGAGCAGATCCTGGGCAACCCGCGCTTCGACTGGGCCTTCCGCAAGTACATACGAGACTGGGCGTTCAAGCATCCGGCGCCTTCAGACTTCTTCCGCGAGATGAGCAGCGAAAGCGGCGAAGATCTGGACTGGTTCTGGCGCGGCTGGTACATGCACAACTGGCGCTTCAACCTGGCCGTCACCAAAATCGACGGTGACCAGGTCACCTTAGTGAACAAAGGACAACTGGTGCTACCGGCAACCGTAGAGGTGCGCTACACCGACGGCACGACAACGCGTTTTCGCTTACCGGTAGAGACCTGGCAATCCAAGGCGGAGTCTGTTTGGCAAGGCGACAAACCAGTAGCCTCAGTAAAAGTCGATCCCGATCACATGCTGCCCGATGACGACCGGACCGATAACTCACTGGAAGCAAAATAGCGCGGACGGGTGCGGGCTTCACAGGCTGCAACAATTCGACCGGGCGGAAAGGACGTACCTCAGGGGCTCAAGAGCGTGTGTGAGAACCAGGATTTATGAGTTTAGTCCCGGAGGGACGGCTGACCTTAGCCCAGGACGCTAGTCCTGGGTACATCATGAAACGTGATTGAGTCCCGAAGAGACGGCTGAAGGTTGTCCAGGATTGCATCGCGGACCATTTTCAGCCGTCCCTCCGGGACTGGGTCGTCCTTTAAATCCAACCCAGGACTAGCGTCCTGGGCTAAGTTCAGCCGTCCCTGCGGGACTGGGTCGTCCTTTAAATCCAACCCAGGACTAGCGTCCTGGGCTAAGTTCAGCCGTCCCTGCGGGACTGGGTCGTCCTTTGAATCCAACCCAGGACTAGCGTCCTGGGCTAAGTTCAGCCGTCCCTCCGGGACTGGGTTTGGAAATGGAGTTCTCACACAGGGCCTATAGGCGAATCATTCTCCGCGCCAAGGCTAAAAGCCGAATTCCATTACCGCAGTCATGTATGGACGGCCTGAAGGCCGTCCCCTTCAAGGAATCCTCGTCATCACGGATTCAGAATGCGATGCATGTCGAGGGAAGGCGGCCGCACACCTGTTTGACTGAGCATCACATGCACCTGGCCGCGATGATGCGTCTGATGATTGAAGAAATGGAGTACAGCGTGTGGTGCGGAATCTGTACAGTCCTTACCCAGGCTATTGGTATAACTGAGTGACCGGGTGACAAAGCCGTCGTCCACCTTCTCAAAGAAGGACTCAATGCCGGCATCCTGTTCGCTTCGCGCTGCGCTGAGTTCCGCAAAAGTCTCGAACAGGATAGTGTTCAGTGGCGGTGTCGTACTGCCTCCGCCGGCGAACCTGGACATCCAGATGCGATCGCTCAGCAACGTATGGTTCAGCAGAGCGTGGATGCTGCCGAAAGACCCAGGTCGTTCGCGGCGGTACTCCGCAAGCTCAAGTTTGCCGCACTGCTCATACAATCGCGCATTCGCGACTTTGTTGTAACGGGCAAGCGTTCTGAAAACATCGAGCGAATCCATAATCCACCAGCATCAATCGATCGAAGCGTAAGCAACGGACGTCAGAAATTCCGGAAGCTGCTTTGCCTCGGTCATCTGCTCGAAGAGCTTTCCCGCTGCGGTAAACTTGCTGGCCGCAAACCGCTCCTCCCCAAGTTCTTGCTTGATCCGATCCAGCACCACCGGAATCGTTGCCAGCACCACTGGAACATCGATCGTCACTCCGTCCGTCATGCGGCCCGCATGGTGCGCCCACTGCCACAGCTGTGCCCGCGAAATCTCGGCAGTCGCTGCGTCTTCCATCAGGTCATAGATGGGCACGCAACCCAGCCCATCGAGCCACGCTGCCAAATAGCGCAAACCGATATCGATATTCATCTCCAAACCCTTGCGCGTGATATCGCCCTCGGGTACCGCAAGCAGATCGGCCGCCTTCACCTGGATCCCCGGATTGCGCCGCGAAATCTGGTTAGGCCCAGGCATGTATTCGTCGAAGACCGTCTTGGCCACTGCAACCAAACCAGGATGCGCAACCCACGTTCCGTCATGCCCGGCCTTCGCCTCGCGCAGCTTGTCCTGGCGCACGCGTTCCATGGCAGCGTCATTGGCTGCCGCATCCCGCTTGATAGGAATCTGCGCCGCCATCCCGCCCATCGCGTGGATACCGCGACGGTGACAAGTCTCGATCAACAGCTCAACATAAGACTTGAGAAAATGCCGGTCCATGGTAATGGTCGAGCGGTCAGGAAGCGCCAGGTCTTCGCGATAACTGAATTTCTTGATAAAGCTGAAAATGTAATCCCACCGCCCGCAATTCAATCCTGCCGAGTGATCCTTCAGCTCAAAGAGAATCTCATCCATTTCAAAAGCTGCGGGCAAGGTCTCGATCAGCACCGTGGCGCGAATCGTGCCCCGGGGAATACGCAGCGTATCCTGAGCGAAGTTGAATACGTTGTTCCACAAGCGCGCTTCCTTATGGCTCTCCATCTTGGGCAGATAGAAGTAAGGGCCAGTGCCGCGTGCTTTCAACTCGGCGGCGTTGTGAAAGAAGTACAAGCCGAAATCGAACAGCGACGCCGACATCGGTTGGCCCTGGATCAAAACATGCTTTTCCGGCAGGTGCCAGCCACGCGGACGTACAAAAAGCACCGCTGTCTTATCGTTAAGCCGGTATTGCTTGCCTTCAGGACTGGCAAAGCTGATCTCGCGGCGCACAGCATCCCGCAGGTTTACCTGGCCTTCGATCACGTTCCGCCAGGTGGGAGAAGTGGAGTCCTCAAAATCAGCCATGAAGACATTTGCACCGGCATTGAGTGCATTGATCACCATCTTGCGATCGACCGGTCCTGTGATCTCCGTTCGGCGATCCTGCAGATCGGCCGGGATCGGAGCGACGCGCCATTCACTCTGGCGCACGTTCGCGGTTTCAGGCAGAAAATCGTAGAGTTGCCCCTGACGCAGCGCTTCGCCGCGCGTCACGCGCTCCGCCAGCAATCTCTGGCGCTCTGCCTCGAAGTTGGCTGACAAGGCTCGAAGAAATTCGATCGCCTGCGGGGTAAGGATCTCCGCTTCCGCCACTCCTTGTGTCCCTTCGACCTTCACTGTCGGAACCGTAACCGTCGAGTTCGCCATCGTCCCTCCGCAAAGCTGTATTTTACTGTTTCTTCCCCATGCCCGCGAGCGGAGCATTGCGTATGGAAGCGTCCAGCAATTCCACCATGTGGAACGTAGGCATCGCATCCAGGCCGCGTCGCCGCAGCCCGCTCATCAGTTGCAGCAGGCAACCAGGATTGGCGGAGATGACCGCCTCCGCCTTGGTGGCGAGTAGGTTTTCTACCTTGCGGTCACCCAGCTGATTGGCAGGTTCGGGGTTGAGCAGGTTGTAGACCCCGGCAGAGCCGCAACAAAGTGAGGCCTCATCGATCTCCGCGACTTCAAGGTCTGGAATGCCGGCCAGCAGGCGCCGTGGCTCTGCGTGAATGGCCTGCGCGTGGCGCAGGTGGCACGCATCGTGATAGGCCACTCTCATGGGCAGAGCGTGGCGCGTAGCCAGTGCCGGCAATTCACAAAGAATCTCGGAGATGTCTTTGCACTTCGCGCTGAAGGCAGCGGCCCGTGCGGCCCAGGCAGGATCGTCGCGAAGCAGATGACCATATTCCTTCATGGTCGATCCGCACCCCGCGGCGTTGATCACGACAGTATCGACGTTAGCGGCCTCGAAAGTCGCGATCATCGTGCGCGCGAGAGCGGCAGCCTGCTCATCCAGACCGGAGTGCAGCATGAGGGCTCCACAACACTGCTGCGCCTGTGGGATCACCACCTCGCAGCCCTCGGCGGCCAGCACGCGTGCGGTGGCCCGGTTTACGTGTTGGAAGAACACCTGTTGCACGCAGCCAGAGAGCATACCAACCCTACGTCGAGGCGCCGTGGTGGGTGTGACCCGCGCCGGCAGGCCCTGCAAAAAGCCCTTGGGAACGCGTGGCAACAGGGCCTCCATCTGTGCCAGCCGTTTCGGTAACCACCGCAGCAAGCCGGTAGCGCGTAGCAACTTCTGCAGGCCGGTGCGTTGGTAGATCAGCATGGGCAGAGCCAGCAGTCGTAAACGCTTCACATAAGGAAAGGTTGCGAACAGGAGCTTGCGGAAAAGACTATCGCTGGTCTTGCGTGGAATATTGCGTTCCACCTGGGCGCGAGTATCTTCGATGAGCTTGTTGTATTGCACTCCAGAAGGACACGCAGTCATGCATGCCATGCATCCCAGGCAGTTATCCATATGCAGCCGAAACCGCTGGTCCAGCGGAGCCTCACCCTGGGCAGACTTCTTCATCATGTAAATGCGCCCGCGCGGTGAATCCATCTCCTCGCCCCACAGTACGTAGGTGGGGCACGCGGGAAGGCAAAAGCCGCAATGCACGCAATCATCGATGAGCGCCATTTCGGGCGGCTTATGAGCGTCGAAGTTCGAAGGCTTAGCAGGTTCGAGCTGTGTGAGTTGAGCCATACCACCCTACCCTTTGTCATCCCGACCGGAGCGGAGGGATCTGCAGTGCGCCTTTCGGCCCTCTCAAATCCGTCCTAAAAAACGACCCGGATTGAGAATGCCCTCAGGATCAAAGCGGCTCTTGATTTGGCGCATGAGAGGAAGGCTATCCGGCAGAGTGCCCCAGCAATCGAGCTTCGACGCCGCAGGCTGCTTGAGGACCATCAGCGATCCACCAGCCTGTTCCATCTCGCTGCGCAATTTCATCAGGCCCTCACCGGCCCCAGCAGGGAAGCCCGCAATCATAATCCCAGTACCCTGCGTTACTGACTCGCCACCCAACCCACGAACCCGCTCAGCAAACCGCGCAATTTCCGACGGAAGCATCGTCCCCTTGCAGACAAACTCATGAGCCATCTGCTGCTGCCGCGTACCCCAGACATCATCCGTTGCCCCCCGCGAACGAAGCCCTTCGCTCTGTGCCATCGTCTCCAGCGCGGCCGCCTGCGTATGCAGCACCTCGGCCAGCGAAGCAAGTTGCACGTCAAGCTCGAAGCCCGCCGCCGTCCCACAGAGCTGGATCGCCACCGTACTCACCTGGGCGTGCAGCAGCCTGAGCATCAACTTCCCAAGCGGTTCAGCATCGGGCGCAGACACGCTGAAACTCTGAGTGCACTGCGGCTTGGAGTGCAACCGGAAATTGACCGACGTAACCACCCCAAGCGTGCCGAACGCGCCGATCATCAGCTTGTGCAAGTCATAGCCGGCGACATTCTTCACTACCTTGCCGCCGGTCTTGGCAATGGTCCCATCGGCCAGCACGATCGTCATCCCAATAATCAGGTCCCGCAATCCCCCATACTTCAACCGGAGGGCCCCCGAATCATTAGTGGCCACGATCCCCCCAACCGTGGCACGCTCGGGCCAAAGCGGATCAAGCGCGACGAACTGGCCATGTTGCGCCAACCCCGATTGCAGGGAAGCCCAAGTGCACCCTGCCTCCACAGAGCAGGTCATATCCTGCCAGGTGTGCTCCCGCAGCACGTTCAACCGATGCATCTCGAGCACCAGCGCCGGCGCCACTGGATAGCCCCAACCTTGTTTGGTACCACCACCCCACGCCCCCACGCTGCAACCGTTTTCATTGGCCAGGCGAAGGACCGCGGCAACTTCTTCTGTGTTGCCGGGGGCAACGAAGATGGTCCCACCCGAGCTCAGCAAATGCTCCGCCCCAATCACGGCAGCCAGAGGAGCGGTCATTTCCTGCGTGTTAATCAAAAGAACTCTGCGACCCCTGCTGTCTCCAACGGGTGAGGAGTGTATTTGCCTGTCTTTTCCCCGCAAAGCCGGGGACGGGGGAACACTTTATCGGGGTTTGCAATATTGTCCGGGTCGAAGCTGCAGCGCACCCGTTGCATCGTATCGAGGTCTGGCTCCGAGTACATATAACCCAGCGCCTGCTGCTTCTCCCGGCCCACCCCATGTTCCCCAGTGATCGAGCCCCCATGGTCCACGCAGAGGTAGAGGATGCGCATGGAGAGGTCAACCGCAATCTCCTCCTGGCCCGGAATCGACCGGTCATAAAGCACCAGGGGATGGAGGTTGCCGTCACCTGCGTGAAACACATTCGAGACCCGCAGCCCGGCCTCTGCCGCCATCTCCGCGACCCGCTCCAGCACCATGGGAAGCTTGGTGCGCGGGATCACTCCGTCCTGCACAATGTAGTCGGGAGAAAGCCGGCCGGCGGCGGCAAACGCGGCCTTGCGGCCCTTCCAAACCAGGACCCGTTCCTGCTCGCTCTGTGCCAGCCGATCCTCCCATGCGCCATTCGCCTTACACAGCTCACGTATCTGCTTCATATGCAGATCGACCTCGGCACCAGGACCATCCACCTCCACCAGCAACAGAGCCTCGCACTCGGGATAATGCGGGTGCACCGCGGCCTCCGCGGCCTTGATCGAGAGGCGGTCCATAATCTCCATGGCCGCAGGCAGAATCGAAGCGGCAATGATATCCGAAACCGTTTGCCCTGCAGCGGAAATGGAATTGAAGGCCGCAAGCAGGACCAGCACCGTCTCCGGGCGTCGCACAATCCGCAGCGTCATCGAGCTGGCAACTCCCAGTGTCCCCTCAGAACCTACGAAAACCCCGGCCAGGTCATAACCGGGCGCATCGAGTGTAGGCGAGCCCAGGTGGACCAATTCGCCGGTAGGCAGCACCACTTCCAGAGCCAACACGTGGTTGGTGGTAAAGCCGTACTTGAGGCAGTGGGCCCCGCCCGAATTTTCAGCTACATTGCCGCCGATGGTGCACACCGACTGCGATGACGGGTCCGGAGCATAAAAGTGACCTGCCGGCGTCACCCGCTGGGTAACGTGGGCATTGATCACCCCCGCTTCCACCGTGACCCGCTGGTTGGGAATGTCGGTGGCCAGAATACGAGTCATCCGGGCAAAGCTGATCACGATACCCCGATCGTCGGGCAGCGCGCCCCCGGAGAGCCCCGTCCCCGCCCCGCGGCCGACGAAAGGAATCTGGTGCCGGGCGCAGACCTGTATGACCGCCTGCACCTGGGCCGTGGTGCGTGGCAGGACTACCGCCGCCGGCAGGCTCCGCAATACCGCCAGGCCATCACACTCGTAGGTCTGCAGCTGGTTCCGCTCGATGATCAGACCATCGACCCCAACGGCGTCACGAAGCTCGGCTAAGATGGCGGCAGTGAGCATGCTGCTAATATCCTAATCCACGCGGAATATACTGGCTGTTGCCGCGCCGAATCCAAGAGAGAGCCGCCCCGAATGACTCCAGTTTGGTCCCAAAGCTACACCCTCTTCGGGCGTGGCCTTGCCTCTTCCGCGGTAATTGCCTCTTTACCAATTCTTGTCCTGCTTTTTTTGCTCGGTGTTCGCCGCAAGCCGGCATGGTTTGCCTCACTGTTCGCACTGTTATTTGCGCTCGTGATTGCGCTCTTTGCCTACAAGTTGCCGCCCTCGCTTACCTTCAGCTCCGCGGGCTACGGCGCCGCCTTCGGCTTGTTTCCCATCTCCTGGATCGTGTTTTGGGCGATCACCCTCTACCGGGTGACGGTGGACATGGGCAAATTCGAAATCATCAAGACGTCGATGGGAAATCTAACCAGCGATGCGCGCCTGCAGGCCCTGTTGATCGCCTTCGCCTTCGGGGCATTCGTGGAAGGTGCCGCGGGCTTTGGAACCCCCGTCGCTGTTGCTGCGGCCATGTTGGTAGGCCTCGGCTTCTCGCCCTTCTACGCTTCAGCGCTTTGTCTTGTGGCCAACACCGCCCCCGTCGCCTTCGGGTCGATCGGGATACCCGTGGTCACCCTCGCCGGGATAACCGGCCTGCCCCTGGATAAACTAAGCGGCGCGGTAGGCCGCCTTTGTGCCCCGCTCTCTTTGTTTGTCCCCTGTTACCTGGTCTGCATCATGGTCGGGTGGCGCGGCATGCTGGAAGTTTGGCCGGCCGTGGTGGTAGTGGGCGGAGTCTTCGCCACGGTCCAGTTCCTCATGTCGAATTTCGTGGGTCCGCAACTCACCGACATCATGAGTTCGCTTTGCGCCCTCGGAGCGCTGCTCGTGCTCTTGCGGTTTTGGCGTCCAGCCAAGATGTGGGATAGGGAATTGGAGCCTGTGGCCCCGGCCGGCCAGGAGAAAAAATACTCTACCCTCGCCCCTGGATCGAACGATCAAAAGCATACCGCCGGGCAGATCTTTGCCGCCTGGATGCCTTATGGCCTGCTCGTGATCCTGGTGCTGTTATGGGGCTACAAGCCCTTCCAGACTGTGCTCAATTCCGTCACCATCAGTGCCGCTTGGCCCCTTCTGCACAACCACGTCATGATGATGCCCCCGGTGGTCGCCAAGCCAACGCTCTACAAGGCGCTCTACCAGATGAACTTTCTCTCCGCAGCCGGCACTGCTTGCATGTTTTCGACTCTACTGGCAGCTCTTTTGCTGCGCATGTCTCCGGTAGCCTTCGGACGTCTGTTGCTCTCGGTGTGCCGCCAACTCTTTTTGCCCACCTTGACCGTCACCGCTGTGCTCGCCATGGCCTTTGTCATGAACTATTGCGGCGCGACCGCCACCCTGGGGCTCGCGTTTGCCGCATCCGGCAGGCTCTTTCCTTTCTTCAGCCCATTGCTCGGTTGGCTGGGTGTCTTTCTCACCGGCTCAGACACCTCGGCAAACGCCCTCTTCGGCAACCTGCAGGTGGTCACTGCGGGTCGCTTGGGATTTGAGCCCACCCTCATGGCGGCCGCCAACTCCGCCGGCGGGGTGGTGGGCAAGATGATCAGCGTGCAGAACATCGCGGTCGCGGCCGCAGCCACTGCCATGACCGTCGCCGACCAGGCCAAGCTCTTTCGCTTCACTCTGCGGCACAGCATCGTGATGGCCACAGCCATCGGCATCGAAGTAATGCTGTATGCCTACGTCTTCCACGTTCGTTAGCAAAATCTCATGAGGAGCACATCCCGTGGCAAAGTTAGGATTCTTAGGTCTCGGCATCATGGGTGGTCCCATGGCCCAACACCTGGTGTTGGGGGGTCACAGCGTGGCCGTTTGGTCGCATAACCAGAAAAAGGCGAAAGCGTTCGCCGATTCCAACGGAGCACTGTTCTATGCTAGCCCGGCAGAAGTCGCGCAAAACAGCGAGTGTGTTTTTCTCTGCGTGGGAGACACCGCCATGTCGCGGGAAGTCATCCTCGGCGACAACGGCCTGGTGAAAGGGGCAAAAAAGGGTTTCGTGATTGCGGATTGCAGCACCGTCTCGCCCATCGAGAGCAGCCGCATCGCCCAGGAACTCGAGCCCCAGGGTATCGAATTTCTCGATGCTCCTTGCACCGGCTCGAAAGCCGGCGCGGAAGGGGGAACCCTCACTTTCATGATTGGCGGCAAGAAAGACGTCTTTGAACACACCAAACCGTTCTTCGAGGCGATGGGCAAGGTTCTCTATTATTGCGGCAAGTCGGGTATGGGCTTGCGCGCCAAGCTCACCCAGAACCTCATCCTGGGCAACCTGCTGCAGGCCTTCAACGAGGGCCTGGTGTTGAGCACCAAAGCCGGTGTCGATCCCGAGCTCATGCTCGACATCCTGAACAACAGCGCCGCGCGCTCAGGCCTGATTTCTGCCAAGGCGCCCATGGTATTCAAGCGCAACTTTGCCACCAACTTCTCAGTGAAATGGCTGGAGAAGGATATCGGCCTGGCGCTCGACCTCGGATCCGCAATCGGCGTCCCGCTGCTTCTTACCGGCCTGACGCAGCAACTCTTCCAAACCGCGATGGCCAAAGGTTACGGGGAAGATGATATCTGCGGCTCTATACGCGTGCTCGAAGAGCTAGCCGGAACCGAAGTGAAGGCTTAGTCGGCATCCAGGGCCCCGCGGAGTTTTCGCGGGGTTCAGCCACGCGTGCCAGACGCTTGCTGGGTCTCTGGTCTAGCTAACGGCTTCTACCCCAACCAAGTCGTCAGATGTAGACCCTACGGCCCGGCGAGCAGCCTCATCCACCTTCTCAGCCTCTTCCTCGAGGTGGTCGATCACCACCTTGGAGTAGAGAACGAAGTGCTCTGCGGAGAGCAACAGCGAGAAGCCTATCCACAGTTTTGCCGGTGAGCGCCAATAGGAGGTGACCGTCCTGTAGAGGAATTTCCAATAGCTGCTGCGGTAACTGGAGCGGATGCCCTGCCGCCAAATAGAGGCAGAGAGGCAACGCACGTTGTAGACCATGCCCAGATAAGGCGGCTTCTGCGTCGCGATGGGCTTCCACACCTTCAAGGAGTTATAAGCGCGCTCAAAAAAGGCATCCGGCTTGTAGAGGCCCGTGAGCAGGGTGCACAGGCCGCGCAGCAGGATGGGCAGCGGCAACACGGTGCGGAAATTCGGCAGGCCAAACTGGGTTATGGATTGGCTGTCCTCGATCAGGCGCCCTTCCCGTTTCATGCGATCGAATAGGGCGGTGGTCGGCGGCGCCATCAATATACCGGCCATAGCCCAGGGGATCGCTGTCCGGTCGATAAACTCCAGCTGCCGGGCAAAGATGGTCTCGTCGTCGGAGTCGAAACCGACAATGAAACCAGCCAGTACCCACAAACCCTTCTCCTGGATGATGCGTACCTGGTCAACATTGTTTTTGCGCAGATTCTGAAACTTGTGCGTCTCTTTCAGCGCTTCGGCAGACGGGGTCTCGATGCCGATGAAGACCATCATGAAATTCGCGGCGACCATGGCGTCCAGAAGTTCTGTCTTCGACGCCAGGTCGATCGACGCCTCGGTACTGAACGCGAATGGGTAATCGTGCTGCTTTTGCCATTCGATGAGTTCCAGCGAAAGCGCCATCGCTTGATGACTGTTGCCGATGAAGTTGTCATCGACAATGAACACCTCGTTGCGCCAACCCAGGGTGAGCAATGTTTCCAGCTCGCGAATGACTTGCTTGGGCGTTTTCGCGCGCGGTCGGCGACCGTAAATGGTGATGATGTCACAGAACTCACACTGGAATGGGCATCCGCGGGAAAACTGAATGGGCATCGAAGTGTACTTGTTGCGGTGCAGCAGGTCGAAGCGAGGCACCGGGCTGCGCGTCATGTCGGGTTTGTCGATAATGCGGTACAACGCGTGTGCAGTCCCTTGTTCGAGTGCCGTCGCGATTCCAGGAAAAACCTCGTCCGCCTCACCGACCAACACATGATCGGCCACCTGCAACACGACCTCGGGTTGTGTACTCGCCCAGGGGCCACCCACGAATGTGCGTTTGCCCATGGCGCGAGCGCGGGCCAGGGTAACCAATGCATCAGCACGCTGGGCGTGCATCGCGCTTACCATCACCAGGTCAGCCCACGCGAAATCCTCATCTCGCAATTCTTCGAAGGCATGATCCTTTAATCGGAGCTCCCACGTAGCCGGACAAAGCGCCGCGACGGTAATCAGCCCCAGCGGCGGCGTCATGGCCTTCTCAGGAAGCATCTCCAGCACGCCCTCAAAGCCCCAGAATGACGGCGGGAAACTGGGCCACACCATCAATACCTTGATATTCGGCCCCAGGGGCGGCAAGCAATCGCGGGTCAGTTCATCGGACAGCCTGGGTTCAGCAGTGGATAGGGGTACTGGAAGAGATGATGTCGTTTGCGGCTGGTTGGGCAGTACGTTGAGTCGCGAATCGGGTAGTGAAGGCATGGCGCCTCTTTCTCAATGGGTCGTAAACATGGCACAAGGTCGGAACAATCCTTGACGCCAAAGGTACAGAGGGGCCCATGGCACATCTGGACAGAAACACTAACCGGGGGGTTGGCTGCGATGCCCCGGTGCATCGACGAGACTTTGTATACGACGCTATATGGCGCAGTGGGCTTGAGTCTACGCCAAAGCCATGACCATGTCATCTTCAGGTTTGGGGATGATAAAGGGAGGAAAAACTCGACCGGGAACTTTTTATAGCGTTGTGGAGGGGACAAAACAAGTGGCCGTTCCTGGCGGAACGGCCACTTGTTTTGGGTTAACGAACCGCTGCGTTGTGCTTGTCGCGATAAATGCGACGAGATTCCTGATTCTGCTGTCCGTGAATCACCTGCCGATCCTGTTTTGTCAGGTGCCCGTTATCCTGCGCACGCATACCGCGCTCTTCGCGGTTGATTCCGGCTTCCTGGTGTTCCAGGCGCGAAGTTTCGCCCGCGGTCAGCTGGCCGCTCTTGACGCCGTTGGCAATGCGGCCCTGCTGGTCGCCCTTGCGTTGGTTGATGTCATAGTCGTGTGCGCCAGGCGTGGGTGTTTGGGCAAACATTGCCGTAGACGCGATGCAGAGAGCGGATGCAAGAACTGCCGTGAAAACTTTCATGGGAATCTCCTTTTCCTGGCGGCTGGCCTTAAGATCACATCCTTGCCGCTCGCTCCACATAGACACGATAAAGAGAAAGCAGTTGCCGCATCTTTGGTAACTTAGTTTGTGACAGAACCACCGCAACTTATTCAGAAGGGAAGACATGCAACTACGGGAATGCAAAGCACTCGCTGTGCTGGCCATGCTGGCAGTGGTGGCACCCGCCATGTACGCCGGCGAGCCGGATCTTTCGGCCGCCGAGACCCCGGCGCAGGATGCCGCCAAGGCTAACCCCCCAAAGGATGTCGCAAAAGACGATACAAAATCGGCGGAGCCGGTTTTCCCCAAGGATTCCACCACCCAGGGCTCGGTCAGCATTGAGGGCCACACCATCAATTACCAGGCGGTCGCCGGAACCATCATCGTGGCTGCTTCCAACGATGCCGACGCTGCCATCGGTTTGACTCCGCAGCCGCCCAAAGAAACCCCCGACGCCCCACCCACTGCGCGCATGTTCTACGTAGCCTATTTCAAGAAAGACGTCCCGCCCGAATCGCGCCCAGTGACCTTTATCTACAATGGTGGGCCCGGCAGCTCCACCATGTGGCTGCACATGGGCGCCTTCGGTCCCAAGCGCGTAGTTACGGCCGACGACCAGCACACCAGTCCCGCGCCCTATGAACTCGTGGACAACGCCTACAGCCTGCTCGATGTGAGTGACCTGGTGTTCATTGACGCGCCCGGAACAGGCTTCGGCCGTATCTTCGGCAAGGATAAAGAAAAGTCATTCTGGGCTGTCGACCCCGATGCCCATGCCTTCGCCCGCTTCATCGCGCGGTTTCTTTCCAGCAATCAGCGCTGGAACTCGCCCAAATACCTTTTTGGGGAAAGCTACGGCACCACCCGCTCGGCGGTCGTGGCCGGCATCCTTGAGACAGAAAGCCACATCGACCTGAATGGCGTCATTTTGCTTTCGCAAATTTTGAATTTTGACGACAGCGCCGATGCGCCGCAATGGAACCCGGGTATCGATGTTCCTTATGAACTGGCTTTACCCACTTTCGCCGCCACCGCTTACTATCACAAACGCCTGCCCACGCAACCGCCTGCGCTCGAGCCTTTCCTCGCCGAAGTAGAGCAATTTGCCCTGTCTGACTACGCGTCAGCCTTGGCTCAGGGCGCGCAGCTGCCCGAGGCGACTCGCCAGGCGGTTGCTGAGAAGCTGCACCAGTACACTGGTCTGCCAGTGGCCTACGTTCTTAAGGCCAACCTCCGCGTCAACATTGGTGAATTCAACCATAATCTGCAGGGCGATGAAGACCTGACCACGGGCCGGCTTGACAGCCGTTTTTCCGGACCGACGATCGATCCCCTTGCTCAGGAGGCTGCCTATGATCCGCAGGCTGCTTCGATCGCGTCTGCCTATGTTGCTTCGTTCAATGAATATGTCCGGCGCCAGCTCAAGTTTGGCGAAGGCCTTACTTACCTGCCGGAAACCGATGCCATTGATGCAGTCTGGGAGAGCAAGCACAAGGCGCCTGGCGCCCCTGCCGAAACTTATGGCGCCAATGTCATGCCCGACCTGGCCACGGCGATGAAGTACAACCCGCGCCTCAAGGTCCTGCTGAACGGCGGCTATTTCGACCTGGCGACCCCCTACTTCGCTGCCCGGTACGAAATGTCGCACCTGCCCATTCAGGCCAACCTGAGGCCGAACATTCAATACGCCTGGTACAAGTCTGGCCACATGGTCTACGCCCACGAAGAGTCGCTCAAGCAACTCCACGACAACGTCGCGGCCTTTATATCGAGCACCTACAAATCGCTCAAGTAGTCAAGAAGCTCTGGAACCGCGCGAGTTTTTCTCGAGCCACGGCTCATATGCTTTGTATCAGGGCACGACTTCAGTCGGGCCGTAAAGGCCCAACAACAATCCGGGCTTTAGCCCCTGGGCTTTTCCCCCAGAATCC
This sequence comes from uncultured Acidobacteriaceae bacterium, assembly GCA_963830325.1. Classification (GTDB taxonomy): domain Bacteria; phylum Acidobacteriota; class Terriglobia; order Terriglobales; family Acidobacteriaceae; genus PALSA-350. The sequence continues at coordinate 424,781 of CAWHMV010000008.1, read as the reverse complement.
TCCCCGACAAAGTAGTCGGAAGGGTACGCCCTAGCAGGGGCTGAAGCCCACTTCTCTTTTCATTCTTTACGGCCCGACTAAACAGGCTGCGGAAAAACTCGAGGCCGGGCGGGAAAGACGTACCTCAGGGCTAAAGAGTCTGCGTGAGAACTAAAAGAATCTCTTTGGCCCGCTGATGGACGTGTTCTGACTTACGTGCAGCATAAAAGCGTACCTCGGCGGCTAAAGCCGTCGTCGTTGACTATTGTTACGGCACGGCTGAACCCGTGCCTTCGTACAGGAGATGCTTTTTCCTTCAGCTTAGCTGTCGTCCCCGAACCAGCAGTTTGTGCGGAATGCGCCACGGCAGGGGCTAAAGCCCAAATCTTTGGTGTGCCTTTACGGCCCGACTAAAGTCGTGCCCTGATACAAGGTACGGACCGGGCAAGTAGGTGACAGAAGGTACCGGGCAAGTGGGTAACACTTTTCGGCCCAACAACAATCCGGGCTTTAGCCCCTGGGCTTTTCCCCCAGAATCCTCCCCGACAAAGTAGTCGGAAGGGTACGCCCTAGCAGGGGCTGAAGCCCACTTCTCTTTTCATTCTTTACGGCCCGACTAAACAGGCTGCGGAAAAACTCGAGGCCGGGCGGGAAAGACGTACCTCAGGGCTAAAGAGTCTGCGTGAGAACTAAAAGAATCTCTTTGGCCCGCTGATGGACGTGTTCTGACTTACGTGCAGCATAAAAGCGTACCTCAGCGGCTAAAGCCGTCGTCGTTGACTATTGTTACGGCACGGCTGAACCCGTGCCCTTCGTACAGAGATGCTTTTTCCTTCAGCTTAGCTGTCGTCCCCGAACCAGCAGTTTGTGCGGAATGCGCCACGGCAGGGGCTAAAGCCCAAATCTTTGGTGTGCCTTTACGGCCCGACTAAAGTCGTGCCCTGATACAAAACCAAACACCGCCTCCAAGCCACGAAACTTTCCAGCTTGAGGAGTCATCTAGTTCAATGTCGTCTTAACAAGCGGCCCTTACGATCAATATTTCAGGAGGATTTATGCCGAAGATGCGCGCAGTGCAAGTACCTTATGCCGGAGGACCCTTTGAAGTTGTGGAACGGGACATACCCGAGCCCGACTCGGGCATGGTGCGCGTCAAAGTCCAGGCCTGCGGTATCTGTCATAGCGATGAAGTGACCAAGGAAGGACAACTCCCGGGTATCCAATACCCCCGCGTGCCCGGCCACGAAGTTGTTGGGCTCATAGACGCCGTCGGCGCCAACGTCCCCCCGCGCTGGACCGTTGGCGAACGAGTGGGCGTAGGTTGGAACGGGGGCTACTGCGGCTACTGCGATAGTTGCCGCCGGGGAAACTTTTTCGCCTGCGAGACCAGTACCCAGGTCACCGGGGTCACGCGCGACGGCGGCTATGCCGAATACCTGGTCACACCTTTCTCAGCGCTAGCTATGGTTCCGAAGGAATTGTCCGCGGAAGAGGCTGCCCCCCTCATGTGCGCCGGCGTCACCACTTTCAATTGTCTGCGAAACAGCGGCGCGCGCCCGGGCGACCTGGTGGCCGTCATCGGCCTGGGTGGCCTCGGCCATCTTGGTATCCAGTACGCCGCCAGGAGCGGATTTAACACCGTTGCCATCGGACGCGGGAACGACAAGGAAGCCCTCGCTAAGAAGCTCGGCGCCTCGCATTATCTCGATACCGCGGCTCAGGACCCCGCCGCGGAGTTGCAGAAGCTTGGCGGAGCGAAGGTGATCCTGGCCACTGTGACCAGCGCAGACGCGATGAAGGCGGTGATTGGTGGGCTCGCGCCGACCGGAACGCTCATGATCGTAGGCGCCGTACCTTCGTTGGAAGTGCCCGCGCTGCAGTTGCTGTTGAAATCACAGCAGGTCAAAGGCTGGTACTCCGGAACGTCCCTCGATTCCCAGGAGACGCTTGGATTTAGCGTACTCTCCGGTGTGCGCTCGATGAACGAGACCTTCCCGTTAGAGCGTGTGAATGAGGCTTATGAGCGGATGGAGCAGGGCAAAGCAAGATTTCGGGTAGTACTCACTATAGGAAAATAGCTTCCCACTAATATGCCACTACCACTGTTTCATCGATGGGATGACAAACCAACCCAGGTCTGTCATCCCATTGGAGCTTCGATTACATCCCTCTCCACTCTTCCCAATGCACCCTGCGGATGGCATCATCCACCGTACCGTGCGCCTCGTCGATGTGGACAATAGCGCGATCCCGCATGCCCCTCGCTTGAGGAACGTCTTCTGCACGTGCAGTATCGTTATGCGCCTTATCCAGCAACTCCAGGGCCTTGCGGAAGCGGCCATCCGGACGCATGTGGACATCAATCGGAGGATGATCTTCAAGATTCTTGCCGTCATCGATCGAGGCTCGCTTGATCTCGCCGATGGCTGCATCGATCTGACGAATTGCCTGTTCTTCATCTCGCTGAACAGGTGGCCATGCAATCTGGTCCAGGTAAGCCCGAGCCATACGTAAATCGGATAGGGCATGGAGATAGGCCGGGTGGGGCCCTGGAACCTGCTGGGCCGTAGCTGCCTTGGGACTTATCGCTAAGATTCCCAAAAGCGCGATAGACATGGTGAAAGCTGCCATTCGTATGCGCACGATTTCGTACCTTCTTTCTGGTTAGGGGGAGTTCGTAACCTCTCAGTACGGCGGCGGGCACATCCGCCACCGACCGAGTAGACCCTAACAGAGCAAAGAAAGTCGCGGAGCTATCTTCCGGCTGGGAAAAGATACCACCATAGTGGTAGATCGGGCGGGTTAGGCGTATCCACCATCGCGGTAAGTACTCACCGCGGCAGTTTCAGTATTGATCTTCCAGTCCTCCAACTGCGGCCCTTTGAGTTTTGCCGCACGCTCGCGCCGCCGGTAGCCTACAAGATGCATCCTCGAATTCATCGTTCACGTCCAGGTGCGACAGGCTCTATGCTCAGGAAGTGAAAATCAATTCCTGGGTCACGTTCGTTCTGCTCCTTCTGAGTCTTTCGCCGGGAAGCGCTCAGCAAAGTACCGGCTTTCGGGCCATAAGCTGGTCTCCGCAGCGCCTGGAAAGCGGCTCGCCCGTATTCTTCAAGGTTGAGCTCGACCAGCCGGCCAGCGCGTTGCATGGCACTTGGCTGAAGCACGACATCGTGTTCACCAGGGCCCGCGACGACAACAGTTGGTACGCGCTGGCCGGTATCGACGTTGAGCAAGCGCCGGGCACTTATGCCCTGGAACTCACTGCCACCGCAACCGATGGGCATCCGCTGCACACCAAGCAAGAAGTGACCGTGCTGCCGGCCCACTACAAGACCACTACGCTGCATGTAGAGGAGAAGTACGTGCAGCCCGACCCCGTAACCCTGCAGCGCATCGCCGCCGATAAAGTCGTGAAAGACGCGGCCTTCGCTCACCTGACTAGCGAGCCATTGTGGAGCGGCAGTTTTCGCTCACCCGTGCCCTTCAATGCGACCGACTCTTTCGGGACCCGTCGCATGTTCAACGGCGAGCTCGCCAGCGTCCACCGTGGAACCGACTTTCACGCGCCTTCCGGAAAGCCGGTGTTGGCCGCCAATGACGGCCAGGTGATTATCGCCCAGCCTATGTTTTATGAAGGCAACCTGGTCGTGATCGATCACGGTCAGCAATTCACGACCCTATACATGCACCTCTCGAAGATAGAGGTAAAGGTGGGAGACCGGGTCAGGAAAGGGCAGCGCCTCGGTCTCAGCGGAGCCACCGGACGTGTGACCGGGCCGCACCTCCACCTGAGCGCACGGTGGCAGGGCGAGTGGGTAGACCCCGTGGTGCTGCTTCATTTGCCGCTACCCACCCGGTAGCGTAAGCGCTATTTGTTGATGTCCTCAAGGGCGAACCTGCCCAGTTCAAAGGGACGCGAGGTAGGCGGCTTGTTCTGCAGTCCGTTGGAAGGGTATGACTGCGGGGCGTTGGTCGGGAAGCCCCAAATCTTCCCCGTCCGCATATCCACCATCACCTTTCCGAAGACCTGGGTGGTGCCATCAGGGGTTCGCAGCATCTCAGAACCGGGCTCAATGTAGAGCGGATAAACCGTGGATTGCGCCTCCGCTGTTTGTGGCGCGAAGATCGGTCGCACAGCAATGCCAACCAAAGCAGCCGCAATGATCGACAGTAAAACAATGGTAAGGTCTTCTCTCCGCATACTCTTCCTCCTGGGTGTGTAAACCCAGTGTAAGAGGTTCTCAGAGTTACCGCCTGCGCAACTGAGATTCTGCGGTGAATGGAAGGCCAGTCCCGAAGGGACGGTCGAACTTAGCCCAGCACGCAGTGCTGGGTTCATCTTGCTTTTTGACGATTTAACTTGTTGATCGCTTTGAAGAGAGCTTGGCAGTGCAAAATCAGGTTGCTTCTGTTGATCGGCTACGTCTTTGCAGTCGTCGGCGAACGCAGCTGGGGAGAGAGATGACTCGCCCCATGCGTCTCGAAAAGCGTACCTCAGCGGCTAAAGCCGTCAAGCGCACAGGCTGTTTACGGCACAGTCGAAAACGACATCTAAACCTTTTAGAACCATCATGGGCGAATCCGATGGTTTTCATCACCTTGGGTGAGCCGCAGGCTCATGGGGACACGGCTGAACCCGTGCCCTTCGTTCGACAGTCTTCCCCAACCTCTGAAGGTCAGTGAAGGCCCGTGCCCTTCGTTCGACAGTCTTCCCCAACCTCTGAAGGTCAGTGAAGGCCCGTGCCCTTCGTTCGACAGTCTTCCCCAACCTCTGAAGGTCAGTGAAGGCTTCATGTGCTAATTGGCCAACTCAAAATCTAATTTGGACAAGCCTGACTGGAATTAGCCCAGGTCCGTACCGGTGGGACCTGGGCTAGTTTCGGCCACTCCTACTGGGGCGGCGGCTGAGTTCCCGCGTCAGGTGTCGCAGCCGGTGGTGTCTTGGGTTGAATCGACAGCAACTCCAACTCAAACACCAGCGTGGCGTTAGGTCCGATAGGATCCCGGGCCCGCTCCCCATAAGCAAGGTCTGCCGGGATAAACAACTGCCATTTCGATCCCACGGGCATCAGCTGTAAAGCCTCCGTCCATCCCTTGATGACGCCGCTCACAGGAAATGTCGCCGGCTGTCCCCGCTTGTAGGAACTATCAAATTCCGTATTGTCCAGAAACGTTCCACGGTAATTGCAAATTACTGAGTCCGTGGCCGTAGGTTTAGGCCCGGTCCCGGGGGTCAGAATTTTATATTGCAGTCCACTCGGCAGTGTAACAACGTCCGGCTTGGTAGCATTTGCCGCCAGAAACGCCGCGCCATCCTTCTTGTTACTTTCGGCCAAGGCTTGCCTCTTCTCTTCCTGCTTCTGCCGCACTTGATTCTGCAGGTCGGTCATCACCGTCTTGATCTGATCGTCAGTCAGGAGCACCTTGCCGTCGGCCATAGCATCTTGCAAACCCTGCAGCACGATTTTCGGATCGACGTCGATGTCATCCCGGTGCAGGCTCTTGCCTACATTCAAACCGATGGCATAACTTTGTTTGTCTTTCTCGGTCGTGAGCACGAGAGGTTTTGGCTTGGCGGCCGCCGCAGTGGTCCTGCGGTGAGTCGTGGTCGCTGTGCTCTGCGAAGGTTTTGCCGGCGTCAGCTGAGCCGCAGCGCCCCCGAGGAGAACAATGCCGGCAGCCAACACGGTTGCCGTACTTCTAACGGATCTTTGCATAATGCTATTTTCGCATTGTCTAAGGGTGGCTTGCAGCCAGAGACGCCTCCGCCGTCGCTTTCGTACCTGATAATTCAAGGTCGATCAGCGAGGCAGCCTCGGTCCATACCCGCGGATCATTCTCAATCTCAATGTGGGGTTTGGTGAACACCCGGGAATACCAGGGAAAGTCCTTGCAGTTGATGGGATGGTCCTTATACGTCATCTCAAAGTTGCCGATGATATTCGTACGCGTGGGATCCTTGGCCAGAATTTCCGATCGTCCATGAAGCAGCCCACGCGACTGATAAAAATTGACCGCATTTTCAACATTCGCGGGAATCGTGGAGTTTTCCTGGCCCGGTTTCGCAATACTGTCCACCTGGATGGTCAGCAGAACCGGAATACCTCGCTGCTCCAGCTCGCGCGCGAGTGTCACTGTTTCGGTTCCGCCCCAGCTGTGACCAAAGATGATGATTCTGACGTGCGCCTTGTCCGCACCTGTAAGCTGCAGCACGTGCTCGAGAGCCGGAGTACCGGAATGGTTGCCAAACACCTCAACGTCCATCTCCGAGTGATATCGTTCGCGCAGGTGCGCAGCAAATTTCACCTCGGCGTGTTTGGTATCGTCGTGCCGGACGAATCCCCCAACAAACCCCACCACGATCACTTTCCTGGTGCCATCGACCGTCCCCTGGCCACGCAAGCTCAGTGGCGCCAGGTAACTGGCGGCAAGGAGGAACAACAGCACTTTTCTCATGCCAGCAGCATGGGCGTGCTCGCCAACCTATGTCAAGCAGCGCGTTCCTGAAATAATGGAAAGAATGCAGCAAGCGCAAGACCAGGTCCCGGCCATCGGTATTGACTTCGGCACCACCAACAGCACAGTAGCCCGTGCCTCCCGCAAATCCCAGGTGGAAGTACTCGCCTTTCCCACGCTTGCGGGCGAAACCTTTTCCTTTCGCTCTATCCTCTATCTGCAGCAGGCTAAACAATCCAACCGGGTACGAACCCACGCCTGGACGGGCCCATCGGCCATCGAGCATTACCTGGCCGCCGAGAACAAAGGCCGGCTGATTCAGTCACTCAAATCCTATCTATCTGATCGCTCCCTGACCGGAACAGCGGTGTTTGGCCGTCATTACACGCTCGAAGATCTTATTTCCCGCATTCTGGCCGATCTGCGCCGACGCGCAGAACAGCAGTTCCACACCCCCGTCGGCTACGCCATGGTGGGCCGCCCGGTACGTTTTGTCGGCGCGGAGAGCGAAGACGATGAGACCTATGCCGTCTCTCGCTTGCGCCAGGCCTTCATGTCTGCGGGCTTTGAAAGGGTTGATTTCGAAATGGAGCCAGTGGCGGCAGCGTACGCCTACGAGTCCACTCTCGATCACGATGAACTGATCCTTATCGGAGACTTTGGCGGCGGCACAAGCGATTTCTCTTTGTTGCACGTTGGCCCCGGGGTGCGCAAGCGCGGCCGCAAGCCGCAGGATCTGCTCGGCAACAGCGGCGTTGGTCTCGCCGGCGATGCTTTCGACGCCAGGATCGTCCGCAAGCTGGTCTCCCCCGCGCTCGGGTCCGATTCGCTTGCTCGCTCGCTGAACAAGCTTCTGCCCGCAGTACCCGCATGGATCTATACCAATCTCGAGCGCTGGCACTACCTGTCGTTCTTGCGGACCTCCAATGTAATGGAGATTTTGAAAAGCGCTCGCCTCCGCGCGCTGGAGCCGGAAAAGATTGAAGCCCTGATTACGTTAATTGACGAAGACCTCGGCTACCACCTACACCAGGCCGTGCAGCGAGTGAAGTTCAAGCTCTCCCACGCCGAAGAGGCCGAATTTCATTTCCGAGACGGCAGCATGGACATCAGCATCGGCGTCACCCGCGACGCCTTTGAAGGTTGGATTGCCGAAGAACTGCACGCCATCGAACAGTGCGTCGATTCGCTCCTCGAAACCTCAGGCATAAGCCGTAGCCAGGTCGATCGCGTGTTCCTCACCGGCGGCAGCTCGCTCGTACCCGCCGTACGCCGCATCTTCGAGGTCCGCTTTGGCGAACAACGCATACGAACCGGGAATGAGTTTATTTCCGTCGCCCGCGGCCTGGCGCTCCGCGCACAAGAAGTCCTGGCCGAAACCCGTTAGTCCAATAGAACCGCAGATCTCTCCACTCCGCTACCCCGGATTTCCTGTTGATCTTGGTGGCGTTGGCGGACTTCATGCGGCTTTCCTTACTGAAAGCCGCACACGCGGTCTTGTCCAGCGCTGCGTGGCAGGAAATCCGGGTACGCTCCGGTCGCGATGACAAATTTGTGGCAAGACGAGATTCCGTGTTTCCAGGAAGGGTCTGTGGAACTGCAGATCCCTCGGCTTCGCTCGGGATGACAAAGGAAAAGGCGACCTTTCCATGGAGTGTGGTCATGGGCCTGCGTTCCACCGGCGACGATGAAAAAGCGCTTTCTAGTTAGCAACCGCTTTTCCATTAGAGTGTTGCCCTTTCCTTTGTCATCCCGAGTGAAGCCGAGGGATCTGCAGTTCCACAGACCTTTCCTGGAAACACGGAATCTCGTCTTGCCACAAATTTGTCATCTCGACCGGAGCGTAGCGGAGTGGAGAGATCTGCGGTTTTTCTTCCCCATCGCCTCAGTCGGAATGGGTACAACAACTAGCCGCATTCTTTATCGGAGGCAAATCAATCACCGGATTCTGATCAAAAAAACCAGAAGGCGCCAACGTAAACCCGCACACCACGCAGGACTGCACCGGATGATCCTCCGGCCGCGGCAAATGATGCACACCAAAGCTATGCCACAGCACGACATCCGTATTCTCAATCGGCCGGTCGTGAGAAGTCCAAGCCGGCAGGCCATCATCCCCGGTCGATTGGTTCACAAACTCGCCTGCAGGATATCGTTCATTCGCATCATAGGGTGTCACCCACAGCTGATGCTGCAGGAATCGTCCCCGCTTACCTGATGGGCTATCCGGATGCGTAAACGGCTGCACCGCGGAGCGAGCCTCCAGCTTATAAGCCGTTGGCTTGCCAACCCAGTTGGCAGTATTCGGGTTGATGATCCGCCAGTACCGCATCCTGGAAAAATCAAAATCGCGCTGCGCCCCAAGCTCCGTTTTCAGCGCCGTCTCCTGTACATAGTAGGCATTGCCGTATGGATTCTCCGGCCCCATCGGCAGCGCAATCGTGTCGCATTCCGTGACGGTGTTATTTGGACCGTCCACTTCCATATCGAGCCGGGCGGAAAAAATATGCTGATGAATGTGGCCAACGATCCCCGGCGCTACCTCGGTGCCGAACTTCCCCGGCTCGCCCGGCCGGCAACCCGCGGTATTGATAATCCCCGTGGCCTTCATTTCATACTCGATGCGCCCATCCTGGTGCAGGTACCAATACGACGCATATTCATAGTTCCCGATGGTTGAGATAGAGGAAATGACCAGCTTGCGCGCCCGCCGCACCTCGGTGCGATCTGTACGCATGTCGAAATGTTTCCACGACATGCCCGCATCTTCCTCGTGCAGGCAAATGCATCTCTCGATGGTGTACGGCTGACCAAACAAATCCGCCACCACAGCATCGAAATAATGAATGACCCCCAGGCAATCACAACCCAGGGTCAGGGAGTTCGCCATGCGGCCGAAGCCCAACTCCCCGCTGTCAAAGACATTCTTACGGTAGTGGTTGCGCTCAGGAGTCCCGTAAGGAACCACCATTTCCGCGATGGAGGCGCGATACACGATCGGCCGCCGCTTGCCGTTTTGCGTATAGCCGATGGTATAAAGCACCAATCCCTCGCGCCCATTGAAGCCAACGCGAAAATCCCAGTTTTCCCACGTCACCTGGTTGCCTTGCACTACAAATCCGGCGAAATCCGGCTGCACGATATCCAGCCGCGACGACGGCTTGCGGAAAGCGTGCAGAAGCTCCGCATCATAATTGAGCGGTGTCCGCGGAACCGGGATGTAGTCTCCGCTGGCTTCGAAATGATCGTGGATCTCCAGCACTTCCAAGGTGCTCACATCGACAATCGCGTGTACACCCTCGACCGGATGCGCATAGAAGTTGTCCAACGGGAATAACCTCATCCATACGAAGCAGTGCACGATCCGTCGCCCGTGCTCGATGGGCACATTGAAGTTGCCCACGGTCCAGGGATCGATGCACATATTTTCCAGCTCACCGAGCAGGCCGCGGCGGCGCAGTGCCTGCTGAAAACGAGCATCGGCCTTGACCGTCTCTTCGACCAGCAGGATCTCCTTGACGGCAATCATCGGCCGCGCATCTTCCATGAAAACCGCCGAGACCACCTTCGCTGTGTCCAGATCCACCAAACCATCCCACACCCCCATCACCCCGCGGCGATACACATGGAAGCGCGCGACCCGCGCCGGCGCCGCTTCGGGCACGTAGTGGCGTACCACCTCTTTGTCGGGTTCGTTGATGTCGATGGTCTCCACCCGCAGGTCCTCGCCCCACTGGAAGTGGTCCTGCAAGATGCGCGTAACCTCGGTGATTTCGCCAGCCGTCAGCGGATCAAGCGGATGGCAGACTGCGATACCGGACCCGTTCACGGAAACATCTGCTGTTTTCAAAGCCATGTTCACATTCCCCTCTCGACCGTGTGATTTTCTCAACCATACCTTAAATCCCGGGGCAGGCTTGGGCTACGATCTGTCGTGCGTAGTGCGGAAGGAGACAGGGCAGAGGGTTGAAAACTCCGCCTGAGACATACTGTCAACTAGTCCCGTAGTGACGGCTGAACCTCAGAAATGAAATCCCAACTCCGCCGTAAGCGAACGAGGCGTCACGTAGTGCGTACCGCTGAACGTAGAGAGGAAGTTATAAAGCGCGGTCTTATTAGACATATTGACCCCTGTCACCTGCAGACTCCACTTGTAACGATCGCCCCTGAACAAATTGTCATTCCCCAGCGATACGTCAAAAAGATTCCGCTGCCGAATACGGGACGGATTTCGATCATTGTCCCCCTTGCCCGGGGCAGGAATCCTCAGCAGCGTCGAGCCATACTCAGACGCCAGGCATGGCGAAGGCAATGGGGTAGTGGGCGTCGCCTTGATCCCTCCGCAAGTCAGGCCAGCTTCAGCCTGCTGGTCGGCGGTCAATCCGCTCAAGTCAACCGCCGGCTGCCCGTTGAATGTAGTCGAGGTGTCAGCACACGCACTGTTGGGGTCGTTCGAAAGCGGGTTGTAACAAGGCGCCGATCCGGCGACCAAGCCGCTGTCGTAACGCCAGTTAAAGCCGACCCAGGGGCTCCAGTGAAAGGGCAGCTGATACTGCACGTGCGTCGTCTGGTTAAACCGCTCATCGTGATCGATGCGGAAGGGTAAACCAGGCTGCCCGACTGTGGCCCCGGCTCCGGCAACCTGTGGCGGAAAGAAGCGAGCGGCGACGGACGACATCACGACGAACGCCGAGACGTGATGGAAGTCAGGCACATCGGCGCGCAGCGCAAGTCCCGGGACCTTTGAGTTGTGCCAGTCAATAGGAAAGGTGATGGGAGTATTGCCCAGAACGCTGAAGTCGAATGCGTTATGCGTGTACTTCCAGATGTATTCGCCGCTGAACACGATATTTTTTCCAAAGGCCTGTTGCAGGCCGGCATGGAACTCGTTGCGAAAACCGGGCTGCAGCGTGCCCTGCACACCGGCTGTACAAGAGAGCAGGGGAGACAATACCTCATTCGCGCAACCCTGGCTGGAAAGCACAAGGTTCTCGTTGAACGGCGTCTCCAGCGTCCGAGCATAAGAAACGCGCAGCACCGTGTTAGTGCGCTTGATGCTGTATGAAGTGCCCAAACGAGGCTCTGCCTGGGTGGCGCTGGCCAGGCCGTTGTAAAAGTCTCCGCGTATGCCTAAATTGAATAGCCAATTGCCGGCCTTGATCGAATCTTCGAGATAGAGAGCCACTTCCTTAACATCCGCATGGCCAAAGTAGTTGTAGTTGCCGCCTGCCCGGGTAATGTCATACGGCAACAGAACCCGATTGAATGCGCTGTTCGGCTGGTATCCTGCCGCGGCACACTCCGCGGGGCTCAAGAATCCGTCAACCGGGCTCCCGCTCGCATCCACGCAGGGCGAGTTGAACGTTGGATTCACGATGCCAAGGCTGTCTCGCTCCCGCAGAAAGGTCTGAGCGTACAGCACACCCCCCTTGATGCTCTGGTTCCCCTTGGTGTAGGTCAGGTCGGAATGAATCCCGGCATTGGTCAGCGTCCGGTACTGCGCGATGGTTTGGTTCTGCAGATTCGGGGGACCAAGATCCGCCAGCGGGTTCTCGCTGGGAAAGTACTGATAGCTGTCTTTCCGGATATAAGGACCGAAGTTAAAGACCGCATTCTGCCCAAAAATTCGGGTGTAGGTAGGCGCGATGTCGAAGGTCTCGATTTTTGATTTCTGGTCGGTATTGCCGACGTCATTGCCAAATTGATCGACCACATTCAGGTTGTCGTAGGCGTTCGGAGTCTGAAACCAGGACCGGCTGTAGTTCAGATTCAAGTGAATCGCGTCGACCGGAGTGAACTGGTAGTCCACGCGATCAAAGACATTCTGTTCATTTCCCCTGTCGTGGAAGACCACGACCTCCGGGGTGTCCAGAAAGCGGCCGGTATTCAATCCGTCGAGTTCGAAGAAGTTGCCCCACTTTTGCGAACCATATCCAATATCAAAACCGCCTGTTGCCGAGCCGAACGATCCATAGGACGACGTAATGCTCCCGGTCGGCTTGGTAAGACCCTGGCCGGAACGCGTGGTCACCTGAATCACCAGGCTGGTCTTGTCCCCGTACTCGGCCGGCGGCGCACCGGCAATGACTTGGATCGACTGAATGGAATTGGAAGGGATCTGGTTGGAGAAGACCTTGCTTTGCTGATCGCTGATCGGCTGGCCATCCACGGAAAACGAATTGGAAGCGTGATCGCCCAGTCCATGGAAAAGTCCATTAGAATCCGCCGCCACTCCGGGGGTCGAGAGTGTGACCAGCGAACTCACAGAGGAGGACGAGCTTTCAAGCGGCAGCTTCTCGATCAGGTTGCGGTCAATGTCGGTGTGCAGTGAGGTGTCAGTTTCCACCAGATCGTCTCCTGTGACCGTGACCGTGGTCGAAGCCCCTCCTACCTGCATCTTGATGCTGGGACTAACGGCTACGGTCGATCGCACCGGTACATCGGCACTGAACTCTGCAAAGCCAGGCGCGTGCACCACCAGGTGATAGGGATTGAACGGCAGATTGGTAAATTTGTATTGGCCTGCAGCATCCGTTGTGGCACTCCGTTTGAGCCCACTGACCGGGTTTTCGATGGTGACCGTGGCGTCGGGTATCACCGCGCCCGAACCATCCGTGACCGTTCCGGTAATGGTGCCTGCAGCAGTCTGGGCGTGGAGATTCACCGCTGGCGCTAGCAGCAGAAATGGAAAAAAAGCAAAGACAAAACGTCTGGAAAATGAGTGCATTGACTGACCCCCCGGGGCATCTTTATGAGCTGCTTGCTGAAATCGCTTTAGGAAAAAGCAATCGCGACAGGCGGGGGTCTGGTGTAGAGCGAAAAGTTAGAGAATCGGCGTGCAATTGCAGGTTGCAGATCGACGACAGGCGCCGTCGTCTGTCTCGCTGCCAGCGGAACTGTAGCGGGCGTCGCCGGAGAAATGACTGCATGCGCAGTCGCACAAAGAGCGCATCCGGCGTGTGACACACCTTCCGCCGAGTGAACGTGCGCGATCTGAACCGTCGCGGCGAACACCAGCAAAAGAGCACAGCAAAGAGCCAAGGCTAACCGCCAGGGCCGTCGCGCGTGCTCATTGCCTTGCTTATTGTGCATCAGTTTAACTATAACGTACCGTTTTGGAGAGGCGGGACCGTCCCTTGGGGGCGGTCAAGAGCTTAGTAACTTAGACGACTTATCCTGGAAATAGGTTTGACTGCGAAAGATATTAGGCCAGTGCCCGGGGAACTGCCTCTTCCCATCTTCCCTGGGCCTTCAGGATCAGTTCCACGATCTCCCGTGCGCTGCCCTCCCCGCCCTTGGCGTTGGTTACGAAATGGCAGACTCCTTTCAACTCCTGAGCTGCGTTGGCCACGGCAACGGCCAGCCCAGCGCGTTGCGCCACCGGCATATCGGGCAGATCGTCGCCCATGTAGGCCGTTTCTTCCTCCCGCACCCCGGCCTTCTGCAGGCATTCGTTGAATGCGGCCATTTTCGTTTCCTGCCCCAGGTAGACGAATTCCACCTTCAACTCCTGGGCGCGTTGGGTCACGGCAGGAGACTTTCTCCCGGTTATGAACCCGGTGCGGATCCCCATAATGTGTGCGAGTTTCAACCCTGCGCCATCCTGAGAATTGAAAGCCTTCATCTCAGCCACTCCGCCATCGCCAGGCAGAGAAATAAGGTTGACGCTGCCGTCGGTGATGGTGCCGTCAACATCCATGAGAAACAACTTGATCTTCCTGGCGCGGTCAAGAACTTCGGGAGTTGGTGACATGGAAACATCATACCGGCGAGGCTCCCAGGCTGAGGTATGAGAGCGATGATCCATCTCACTGCGTTGGGAGTCCCGCAGGGCGGCTGAAGGTTGTCCATGATTGCGTCGCGGCCTATCTTCAGCCGTCCCTGCGGGACTGGGTCGTCCTTCCAAATCCAACCCAGGACTAGCGTCCTGGGCTAAGTTCAGCCGTCCCTGCGGGACTGAGTTTGGAAATGGGGTTCACACACACCCTCGGAAGGGCTGGGTCCATAGGCAGGCGGTCGAGCGCTGGAGGTGCGACACCACACTCTTCGTTTGTTCATTAGGAGCGAAGCGGAGGGATCTGCAGTATCCGTGTCCCCCACTCGGCATCTTTGTGGGGTCCTTACCAAACGCGCATGTAATCTATAGGAACTCCGACCTATGGCCCTTCACATTGCGCTGAATCACAAGACTCACTATCGTTACGACCGTCCGGTGATGCTCGGCCCGCAAACCATCCGCCTGCGGCCGGCCCCTCATTGTCGAACGCCAATCCTCGCCTACTCCCTCAAAGTCCTCCCCAAAAACCACTTCATCAACTGGCAACAGGACCCGCAAGCCAACTACCTCGCCCGCCTGGTATTCCCGGAAAGAACCACCGAGTTCCTGGTGGAGGTCGATCTGGTTGCCGAAATGGCAATCTTCAATCCCTTCGACTTCTTCCTGGAGCCCTACGCCGAGCAAATCCCATTTCCCTATGAGACCTCGCTCGCCCGCGAACTACGCCCCTTTCTGGAGGCCGAAGTCCCCGGTCCCCGTCTGGCCGGCTTCCTCGCGCAGGTGCCGCGCGACAGCTCGCCCACGCTGAATTTCCTCGTCAGCCTCAATCAACGCGTCCAACGCGAGATCGGCTACGTCATTCGCCTGGAGCACGGAGTACAAACTTGCGAACAGACCATCACCCTGGGCACCGGCTCCTGCCGTGACTCGGCCTGGCTGTTCGTGCAGATCCTGCGCAACCTGGGCCTCGCCGCGCGCTTTGTCTCCGGCTACCTGATCCAGCTCACTCCGGACGTGAAACCCCTCGAAGGCCCCTCCGGCGCCTCTACCGACTTCACTGACCTGCACGCGTGGACGGAAGTCTACCTCCCCGGCGCCGGTTGGGTCGGCTTCGATCCCACCTCAGGCCTGCTCGCCGGAGAGGGCCACATCCCGCTCGCCTGCACGCCCGATGTAGGCAGCGCCGCGCCCATCTCCGGTCCGCTCGAGTTCTGCAAGACCGATTTCAGCTACTCCATGACGGTGCAGCGGATCTATGAATCTCCTCGCGTCACCAAGCCGTATTCGGAACAGCAATGGGAGCAGATCCAGGCTCTGGGTCACCAGGTGGACGTGGATCTGCGCGTAGGAGACGTACGCCTGACCATGGGCGGAGAACCCACCTTCGTCTCGCTCGACGATCGCAACGGAAGCGAGTGGTCGACCACCGCGATGAGCCCGGCCAAGCGAAAGCTGGCGGGGGAACTTCTACTGAAAATGCGCGATCGTTTCTCCACCGGCGCACTGCTCCACTTCGGGCAAGGCAAGTGGTATCCCGGCGAGGAACTCCCCCGGTGGGCCCTGGGCTGCTACTGGCGTAACGATGGAGTTCCGATCTGGGAAAAGCAAAGCCTGTTCGCCGAAGACGGCAAAGACTACGGCTACAGCGCCTCTGACGCACACAAGTTCCTCGAAGCCCTCACCCGCCGCCTCCAGGTGAGCTCTGAATTCACCATCACCGCCTACGAAGACATCTTCTTTCACTTGTGGAAAGAACGGCGGCTACCCGAGATCATCGATCCCCTAGATCCTAAGCTGCAGGAGTTCGGAGAACGCGCCCGCCTGGCCCATATGTTCGAACAAGCCGCGGACCAGCCAATCGGGTATGTGCTCCCGTTGCGTCGCATCCCCACTCGTTCCGGTACTCCACGCTGGACCAGTCAGCCCTGGTTCGCGCTGACAAAGCGCATGTTTCTCACCCCCGGAGACTCGCCCATGGGCTACCGTCTGCCCATCGAAGCGATGCCCTGGACCAAGCCGGAAGACCTCACCTACTCCTTCGATACCGACCCTTTCCGTTGGCGCGACAAGCTGCCCCAGCGGCCGGAACGCCACATGGATCTGTTCAACCGGCCACCAGCGGACGATGAACCGCAGGCCGCCGCGGACAGGGCTAAACCAAAAGAAGACGAAGAGAAAGCGCTCACCCTGACCCGTCCCGCACTTTGCGTGCAGGCGCGGGGAGGAAAGCTCTGTATCTTCATGCCGCCCGTCGACTACCTGTCGGACTATCTCGACCTAGTCGCCGCCATTGAAGACACCGCAGCCCATCTCTCCATGCCGGTGTCGATCGAAGGTTATACCCCACCCAACGACACCCGTATCTCGGTCTTTAAAGTCACTCCCGATCCAGGGGTTATCGAAGTCAATATTCAGCCAGCGGCCAGCTGGGACGCCCTGGTCGAGAACACCACCGCTGTCTATGAACTGGCGCGCGAGACTCGCCTGGGAACCGAGAAGTTCCTGCTCGATGGGCAGCATACCGGGACCGGTGGCGGCAACCACCTGGTGATTGGCGGCCCCACCGCCGATGACAGTGCCTTTCTGCGCCGGCCCGACTTGTTGCGCAGCATGGTGAACTACTGGCAAAACCATCCTTCGCTTTCTTATCTGCTTTCCGGGCTATTCATCGGCCCGACCAGCCAGCATCCCCGGGTTGACGAAGGCCGGGTGGAATCGCTCTACGAGTTGGAGATTGCCTTCGACCAGATCCCCGAACGAGGTTCGGGCCCGGTCTCCAAACGCATGACGGATCGCCTCTTTCGTCATCTTCTCACCGACGTAACCGGCAGCACCCATCGCGCTGAATTCTGCATCGACAAGCTCGATCCGCCAGAAGGCGCCGGAACCCGCCTCGGCCTCCTCGAGTTGCGCGCCTTTGAAATGCCGCCCCACGCGCGCATGAGCTTGACCCAGCAACTCCTGGTGAGAGCGCTGATCGCGCAATTCTGGCGCAAGCCGTACCGGCAAAAACTGATTCCCTGGGGAAACAGCCTGCACGACCGCTTCATGCTGCCGTACTTCGTGCAATCCGATTGGGAGGACGTGGTCGACGATCTGAACCGGGCCGGTTACGCCTTTCGCAGCGACTGGTTCGCTTCCCACTTCGAGTTCCGCTTTCCGCCCATCGGTTCCGTGACCGCGCGCGGCATCCATTTGGAACTGCGCCACGCCCTCGAGCCCTGGAATGTTCTCGGCGAAGAAGCCTCCAGCGGCGGCACCGCCCGTAGTGTGGATTCCTCCGTCGAGCGGTTACAAGTGAAAGTAACGGGCATGGTTGGCTCTCGCTTTGCCGTGCTTTGTAATGGCCGGCCGGTTCCGCTGCATCCCACCGGGAAAGACGGCGAATTCGTCGCCGGAGTTCGTTATCGGGCCTGGCAACCCACCTCGTGCCTGCATCCCGACATTCCCGTTCACAGCCCGCTGATATTCGATATTGTGGATACCTGGTCGGGCCATGCAATCGGGGGCTGCACCTACCACGTGGTCCATCCGGGCGGACGGGCCAACGAGCAGTTCCCGGTAAACGCATATGAAGCCGAGAGCCGGCGCCTGGCCCGGTTCAGCAGTTTTGGCCACACCCCCGGCCCGATGACCGTTCCCCCGGAAAGGCCCAACAACGAATTCCCGTTAACCCTCGACTTACGCCGGACCCCATAAAGAACTGCGTCAAACCGTATGAGTATGGCCGAGATACTGGATGATCCGTTACTGACCGCCGAATATCGCCAGGCCCCTGGCGTTTACGACGAGATGTGCGTGGCGCCCGGTATCCTCCGTCCCCACTGGGATCGCTATATTGCTTCGTTGACCTCGCTCGGCGGCAAGGAACTCGCCCACCGCTGGCAGACGGCCCGGGAGCGCATCCGCGAAAACGGCGTGAGCTATAACGTGTACGGCGACCCGCTCGGGACGGACCGCCCCTGGAGCCTGGATGCGATTCCGCTGCTCATCCCACCCGCGGAGTGGGCCTACCTGGAAGCCGGCCTCATCCAACGTGCCCGTCTGCTGAACACTATCCTTGCCGATCTTTACGGTCCGCAGAAGCTGCTTCTGAACGGAAACCTGCCCTCCGCGCTCGTCTTCGCCAACCCTGCTTTCTGGCGTGCCTGCCATGACGTTCCGGTGCCGCGTTCGAACTACCTGCATTTGCTTGCCGTTGACCTGGCGCGATCGCCGGACGGGCAATGGTGGGTGATTTCCGACCGCACCCAGGCCCCTTCCGGCGCCGGCTATGCGCTCGAAAACCGCATCGTCATGGCGGAAACTTTCCCCGATCTCTTTCGCGAGGCCCAGGTCCACCGCCTGGCTTCGTTTTTTCGCGACTTTCGCGAGACCCTGCTGCATCTCTCTCCCTCCCCACGCACCCATCCGCGCGTCGTACTCCTCACTCCCGGACCGCTGAACGAGACCTACTTCGAGCACTCCTACCTCGCTCGCTATCTCGGCTTCACCCTGGTCCAGGGGAGTGACCTCACGGTGCGGGAGAACCGCGTATTCCTCAAGTCCCTCGAAGGACTCAGGCCGGTCGACGTGATTCTGCGCCGTATGGATGATGGCTTTTGCGATCCGCTCGAGTTGCGCTCCGATTCTTACCTGGGAGTGCCCGGCCTGGTCGAGGCTGTCCGCAGTGGCAATGTAGCCGTAGCCAATGCGTTGGGCAGCGGCCTGCTCGAAACCTCCGCATTTATCCCCTTTCTTCCGGGCCTCAGCCGCAGCCTGCTCGGCGAGCGCCTGGCGCTCCCCTCCGTTGCCACCTGGTGGTGTGGCCAGCCCCCGGCTCTCCGCTATGTGCGCCAGAACCTGGAATTTTTGGTCATCAAACCCGCTTTCCCGGCCCGGGGAATGGAGCCCGTCTTCGGAGGCAGGCTCGGGCCTACCGAACGCTCCCGGCTGCTGGGGCAATTGGAGGCGCGGCCGAACGATTTTGTCGGACAGGAGCTGCTCAATCTGTCCAGCGTCCCTGTCTGGTCGGAAAACGGACTCATGCCGCGGCGCGTAGTATTGCGGGTCTATATTGCAGCCGCAGGTGACAGCTGGATCGTCATGCCGGGCGGCCTTACTCGCGTTTCCCCTTCTGCGGACACCCCGGTTGTTTCCATGCAGCACGGCGGCGGCAGCAAAGATACCTGGGTTCTTTCCTCTGAGCCGGTGGACAACTTCACCCTGCGCCGCCCGCGCGACCTGCCGGTAGAGCTCCATCGTGGAGTCAGCAGTGATCTGCCCAGCCGCGCAGCGGAACATCTCTTCTGGCTCGGGCGTTACGCAGAACGCTGTGAGCACTTGGCACGGGTGCTGCGCTGCATCCTCTCCCGCATGACCGGCGAATCCTGGGGGCCGGAAACTCCGGGATGGCTGTCGCTCATGAAGTTGTACGAATGCCTGGAATCTCCCTATTCCCGGTTGGCAAAGGATGATCCGCAGGGGGTTCTCGATCAGCAGGGAGACTTGGAAAAAGAGATCCTGTCGCTGATCTTTGAAGAACAACGCAGCGACAGCCTTCATGCCAATCTCAGCCGCGCCACCCGCGCCGCGGCCCAGGTGCGGGATCGCCTTTCCACGGATTTGCTGCGCATTGTGAGCCAAATGGGCAATATCGCCCGTGCCTCCGACCGCGTGGCCTGGGGCTATGTTTCGCCGGCGGACGCTCTGGCCGTGTTGAACAGCTGTATCCTGACCCTTGCAGCCCTGCGCGGCATTGAGGCCGGCAACATCACCCGCGGACCCGGCTGGCACTTCCTCAATATTGGTCGCAGGATCGAGCGCTCCGTCCAGATCCTGGAGTTGTTGCGCTCGATCGTGGTTCCGGTGGACCCCGAGAACTGGCCTTCCCTCGAGATGTTGCTCGAGGTAGCCGACAGCTCCATCACCTACCGTTCGCGCTACTTCACCGTATTGCAGGTCGCGCCGGTGGTCGATCTGCTCATGAACGACGAAGCCAACCCGCGCTCTCTCGCCTCCCAGCTCAAAGACTTAGCCCGGCACTGTGAGGGGCTCTCCGGCATGCCCTCCGGATCGGACTGGCCTGTCTTGAAGCAAAGGCAAATGGAAGCCGCAGCCTCCAGGCTGCTCCACGCCGACGTCGAAGCGCTCTGTGAGGCACAAACGGGCAGCAACCGCACCCGCCTGGACACCCTCATCGGAGACCTGAGCGCAGCCCTGCCGGCCTTCGCACAAGCCATCTCCAACACCTATTTCAGCCACGCACAAATGGAGCGAGCGACCTGACGCCAGAGCAGAGATCTTGTCGGTTGGTTGTAGACCGATAAATTTGGGGCACCCGAAAGGCGCACCGCAGATCCCTCGGCTCCGCTTCGGGATGACAAAAAGGAGAGGGTAGTTGTAGGGAAAGGCCGGTTGCTGGAGGAAAGGGCGGTTTCTCAAAGGAGAGGGCTTGTGTCAAAGGGAGCGGGACGCCTTCTCCATCAACAGCTGACCACTTGAAAATTCAGACGGCTCGCTCGGCTTCGCTCCTAATGAACAAAAAATAAACCCAATAGAATCAATATCGATTTCCAGCGTTCATTTCACTCCCGACTCGCCTCAGCGAGTCGGCTGCTCGGGATGACAAAAAGGAGAGGGTTGTTGAAGGGGAAAGACCGTTGCCAGGAGTAGGGCAGTTGTTGGGCGGTGGGGACGCCTTTTCCGTCGACCATTCACCTTTCGTGCGTGCCATCGTCAAAAGAGAGGCAAGAAGAAATGCTCTACCGCGTACGGCACCAAACTATCTATGACTACGTAGAACCCGTCTCCGTCTCCCATCACGTAGTCCGGCTGACCCCGCGCGATCTCCGCGGGCAGAAGCGCCGCTCCATGGAACTATCCGTTTGGCCCCTCCCCCCCTTCCACGCCGCCACTCACATCGACTACTTCGGAAACACCGTCACCTCCTTCACCTTGCCCGAATCCCATAGCCGCATGAGCGTGGAAGCGAGCAGCGAATTGGATGTTCAAGCCTTAGCCCACCCGATGTTCTCGGATTCCCCTTCCTGGGAAACCGTGCGCGACACGGTGCCCTCGGACCAGAGCCAGGAAGGCCTGGAAGCGCACCAGTTCGTATTCGACTCCATCCGCGTCTCAGCCAAACCGGATTTAGCCGCCTACGCGAGCGAGTCATTTCCCCCCGAGCGCCCCCTCCTGGAAGCAGTCTCCGACCTCACCGCGCGCATCCATCACGATTTCCGCTTCGATGCCAAGGCGACGGAAGTGACCACGCCCGTCGAGACCTTCTTTGAAAAGCGCCGCGGAGTCTGCCAGGACTTTTCTCATCTGCAGATCGCCTGCATGCGTTCGCTAGGCCTTCCGGCGCGTTACGTCAGCGGATATCTGCGCACCATCCCGCCGGCCGGCCGCCCCCGCTTGGTGGGAGCCGACGCCTCCCACGCCTGGTGTGCGGCCTGGTGCCCCGGCTTTGGATGGGTAGACTTCGACCCGACCAACAACTGCGTGCCTTCCGATGGCCACATCACCCTGGCCTGGGGCCGGGATTACAGCGACGTCAGCCCCATTCGCGGTGTCTTGCTCGGGGGCACCAAACACAGCCTGAAGGTCGGCGTGGATGTTATGCCCCTGGAGTGATCCTTCCGGTAGTCGAGCATAGCCAACCCATGAAAGACTGGAAATTACCTGCGAGAATTCGCCTTGGAGAGATCGAATTGAAGTTCAAAGCTCTGTTGTCTGTGCTTTTCCTGCTCACCGCGTTTGCGCCACGTGTCCATGCCGCGGACCCCAGCAACGTGACCCGCGCCACCCTCTCCAACGGCTTGCAGGTGGTCATCGTGCGCAACGCGTTGGCGCCCGTGGTCACGGTGGAACTCAACTTCAAGGTTGGCGGGGATGAAACGCCACCCGGCTTCCCGGGATCGGCCCACGCCGAGGAACACATGGCCTTTCGCGGTTGCACCGGCATGACCGCGGATCAAACCGCCGCTATCTACGCCCAACTAGGCGGACGGGACAACGCTGACACCCAGCAAAACATCACCCAGTACTACACCACCGTTCCCGCCGCCGACCTGGACGTTGCCCTCCACGCCCAGGCCGCCTGCCTGCGCGGCGTGGATGATTCTGAAGAAGAGTGGGCCCACGAACGAGGCGCCATTGAACAGGAGGTATCCCGCGACCTCTCTAATCCCACTTACAAGTTCATCGATCGTTTGAACGCCGATATGTTTGCCGGCACGCCCTACGCGCACGACCCCCTGGGCACCCGGCCTTCATTCGACGCCACCACCGGCGCCATGCTGAGCGACTTTTATAAGAAGTGGTATACCCCCGGCAATGCCATCCTGGTGATCGTGGGCGACGTGGATCCGGCCGCGACCATCGCCAAGGTTAAGGAACTGTTCGGCGACATTTCCAACCATCCTTTGCCCGAGCACCCCGCCGTCAATCTTTCTCCGGTCAAGCCGGAAACCTTCACCCTCGATAGCAATTTGCCGTACGTTCTAGGCTTCATCGCCTATCGCATGCCGGGCACAGATTCGCCCGATTACGCAGCAGCCCAAATCGTGGCCGATATCCTGGCCAGCCAGCGTGGTGATGTTTACGGCATGGTGCCTGCGGGCAAAGCCCTCTATGCCACCTTCGGCATGGCCGAGACCTATCCCAAGGCGAGTGTCGGATATGGTGAGATTGCCTTACCAGCCGGAGCCGATGCCACCGGGCCCATCAACGAAATGCGCCAGATCGTCGAGGGCTACGCGCAGAAGGGCTTGCCCCAGGACCTTTTTGACGCTGCCAAACGGGACGAGATTGCCTCTGCCGAGTTTCAGCGCAACTCCATTCCTGGGTTGGCTTCCGTCTGGTCGGAAGCTCTTACCGCCGAGGGCCGCAACTCTCCCGACGACGACCTCCAGGCCATCAAGGCCGTAACCCTGGCGGACGTGAACCGGGTGGCCAAACAGTACCTGGTCGCTTCGAACTCCATCACCGCCACCCTGAAGCCCTCGCCTTCCGGCGAAGCCGTCGCCGCCAAAGGCTTTGGCGGGGGCGAGAAGATGACCTCGGCGCCCACCAAGCCGGTCGTGTTGCCGTCCTGGGCCGCAGCGTCCCTCGCGCAGCTGAAAGTCCCGTCTGACTACATTGTCGCCTCCGACTCGACCCTGCCCAACGGCCTTCGCTTGATCGTGAAGACCGATCACACCAGCCCTACCGTAACCGTCGTAGGTACAGTAAAAAACAACTCTGATCTGCAAACACCCAAGGGCAAAGACGGCGTTTCCGACGTGCTCGACGGCCTCTATTCCTACGGAACCCAGACACTGGACCGCCTGGCCTTCCAGAAAGCTCTGGACGACATCGCGGCCAACGAGACCGCGGGCTTCGACTTTTCCGTGCAGATACTGAAAGACAACTTCTCCCGCGGAGTGGAACTGCTGGCCGACAACGAACTCCATCCCGCGTTGCCGGCAGAAGCATTTACCGTGGTGAAGGATCAGACCACCCAGTTTGTCGCAGGCAATTTGAAGAGCCCAGGCTACCGCACCTCGCGCGCGCTGGATATCGGCTTGTTGCCGCCCAGTGACCCAGTCCTGCGAGAGGCGACTCCGGCCACATTGGGCACCGTCACCCTGGACGATGTAAAGCAATATCACGCCGTCACTGTGCGCCCTGATCTGACCACCATCGTGGTCATCGGTGACACCACGCCGGAGGAAGCCAAGGCGGTGATAACCAAGTGGTTTGGTGCCTGGAAGGCCGAAGGCCCCAAGCCGGAAACCACGCTAGTTGCAATTCCTGTAAACAAAGCGTCTGCTGCCAACGTACCCGATCCGCAGGCAGTCCAGGACTCCGTGATCCTGGCGCAGCAGCTGAACCTCAACCGCTTCGATCCCGACTACTATCCGCTCCAGCTGGGCAATCACGTATTAGGCGGCGGCTTCTACGCCACCAGGCTCTACCACGACCTACGCCAGGTAGCTGGTTACGTCTACAACGTGGACGTCAGCATGGAAGCGTCGAAAACTCGGGCCAGCTACACCGTGACCTACGGCTGCGATCCACAGAATGTGTCGAAAGCGAGAGCACTCGTGCAGCGCGATCTCGAACAGATGCGCACTCAGGACGTTTCGGCCGACGAACTGCATCTGGCCAAAGCCATGCTTCTGCGGTCCATTCCGCTGAGTGAATCAAGCGAAGAGGGAGTAGCCCAGGGTCTGCTCCGCCGGGCTGTGATAGGCCTGCCTCTGGACGAGCCCATCGTAGCGGCCAAGAAGTACTACGAACTCGACGCCGGCCAGATCAAGGCAGCCTTCGCCCGCCATCTAAGGCTTGACGACTTCGTCCAGGTAGTCCGAGGCCCCGCCCCGCAGTAGTCCGTTCAGTCGGGGCAGGGTAGGAACAAAAGCGATTGTTGGGCTTCCCCCGGATTTCCTGTGGACCTTGTTGGCGCTGGCGAACTCCATGCGGCTTTCCTTAATGAAAGCCGCATACGCGGACGTTGGGGGCGCCCCGTGGCAGGAAATCCGGGTCGCCGGTCGTTTTCGGCCCACGTACGCTGTTGCGAACGTGGGGCACCCGGGGTTCCTGGTGGGGTAGAGATTGCTACCCAACCCCCGAAAAAGCGGGCTGATAGACTATAGAAAAGGCATTGCCCAGTTGTCCTGCCTGTTATTTCCAGCCAGCACGTCAACGCAAGGCTAGTCCATTTCAACGCAATGTCTTT
The DNA here is from genome assembly GCA_963830325.1 of uncultured Acidobacteriaceae bacterium. GTDB lineage: Bacteria > Acidobacteriota > Terriglobia > Terriglobales > Acidobacteriaceae > PALSA-350. Next base: position 399,861 of record CAWHMV010000008.1, on the reverse strand, counting down.
CCGCCAACCGGAAGAAGAGGAATTCTGCGCCCGTGAGCACGCCCATCCGAAACATCGCCATCATCGCCCACGTCGATCACGGCAAGACGACCCTCGTGGACGCAATGTTGCGCCAGGCCGGCACCTTCCGTGCCAACGAAGCCCTTACCGAGCGGGTCATGGATTCGAACGAGCTGGAAAAGGAGCGGGGCATCACCATCCTGGCCAAGAACACCGCTGTCCAATTCGAGGACACCAAGATCAACATCGTCGACACCCCAGGTCACGCCGACTTCGGCGGTGAGGTCGAGCGCGCCCTCAAGATGGTCGACGGGGTCATGCTCCTGGTGGATGCATCAGAAGGCCCCCTGCCGCAAACTCGCTACGTGCTCTCGAAAGCCCTCGAAGCCAAGCTCGTCCCCATCCTGGTCATCAACAAGATCGATCGTCCCGACGCGCGTCCCAAAGAAGTTCTCGACGAGGTCTACGACCTCTTCATCGATCTCGACGCCCACGAGGACCAGCTGGATTTCCCCGTGCTCTACACCAACGCCAAGGATGGCACCGCCAGCACTTCCCTGGATACGCCCGGAGAAAACCTTCAGCCGCTTTTTGAAACCATCATCTCCACCATCCCGCCCGCCAGCGGAGACCCGGACGGCCCGCTGCAGATCCTGGTCACCAATCTCGACTACTCCGACTACCTGGGCCGCCTGGCCATCGCGCGCGTATTTAACGGAACCCTGCACAACGGCGAAGAGGTCAACATCTCCAAGCGGGACGGATCCCTGCTCAAAACTAAGATCACGAAGCTGTTCACCTTCAACGGATTGAAGCGAACCGACACTGAAGAGACCCAGGTAGGCGATATCGTGGCCGTCGCGGGCGTCACCGGCATCACAATTGGTGAGACCATCACCGGCATCGAAAACCCCGCACCGCTGCCCCTGATCGTCATCGACGAGCCGACCATCGCCATGCAATTCTCCGTAAACAATTCGCCAATGGCGGGAAGGGAAGGGCAATTCGTCACCTCGCGCAATCTGCGCGAGCGCCTGGATAGGGAACTGCTCACCAACGTCTCCATCCGCGTGGAAGAAACGGGAAGCCCCGACAGCTTCAAGGTTCTCGGCCGTGGAGAACTCCAGCTCGCCATCCTGATCGAAATGATGCGCCGCGAAGGCTTTGAGCTGATGGTGGGCCGGCCTGAGATTGTCACCAAGACTGTCGATGGCAAGGACCTCGAGCCGGTGGAGCACCTCACCATCGACGTTCCCGACGCTTTTGTTGGCACCGTGATTGAGCGTCTCGGACCGCGACGCGGCGAGATGCTGAAGATGCATAACCACGGCTATGGCCGGGTGCGTCTGGAGTTCCGCGTACCCAGTCGCGGCCTCATCGGCCTGCGCAGCGAAATGCTGACGGAAACCCGCGGCACCATCGTGATGAATTCGCTCTTTGACGGTTACATGCCTTACCAGGGCGAAATTCCACAGCGCCCCAGCGGAGCCCTCATTTCCGACCGCAACGGCGCCACCACCGCCTACGCCCTCAACGGGCTGCAGGATCGCGGAGTGCTCTTCGTGACTGCCGGCGTGGAAGTCTATGAAGGCATGGTGATCGGCGAGCATTCACGCGACAACGACCTCGACGTCAATGTGGTGCGCGAGAAAAAGCTCACCAACATGCGCGCCTCGAGCGCCGACGACGCCATCCGTCTCGTGCCTTTCAAGCCGATGAACCTGGAGCAGGCCATCGAGTTCATTGCCGAAGACGAAGTGGTGGAGGTCACGCCGAAGTCTCTGCGCCTGCGCAAGAAAATTCTGCAAGCCAATCGCCGTCCCCGGCGTAACCCAACCCCGGCGTGAATCGTCCTCGCGTAGTGCTGGGCAGTGCCGTCGTACTGGTGATACTGGTCGCCTGCATTGCCTGGTATGCGGGAGTCAAACATAGTCGGCCGGCGGCGACTGCAAATTCCAATCAAGCCGCCCAGGTCTCTGACGGAACAAACGAGTTAACCCCAACTCGCATTTATGCGCACAATTTGATGCTGCGCAAAGGCCCCGATTTCCGCATCTATGTTCGCTGGCTGAGCGGAGAGATGCGGCGGACAAACAAGAACGTCAATCCGTCTTTTGATGAGCCAGAGTCCTTCGTTCTTGAGGTGCAGCGAGGCATCATCCACGCGAACATCGGTGACATCAGCCACTACCTCAACACCGGTGCGGTCGCAGGCTCTCCGCTCACAAATATCTCGCTCACGGGAGATGGGAACCATATCTCTGTTCACGGCACCATTCACAAGCTGCTTATACCGCTTCCCGTCGGATTGGATGGAACAATCTCTCCTGCGCCGGGTGGCCGCATCCACCTGCATGTGGACCGGTTGTCGGTGTTGAAGCTTCCGGTCAAAGGATTGTTAGGTGATTTTCACGTCAGCATCGCCGACGTGATGGGAAAAACCAGCGTCGCCGGCATCGAAGCTTCACAGAACGATCTTTACTTCGACACCCAAAAGCTACTGCCGGCGCCCCACATCCACGGCACCCTCACCAGTATCCGCGTGACGAACCCGGATATCGAAGTCATGTACGGTGATGCGCAGAACGATGCTGCCCGCACCGAACAATGGCACAACTTTCTGGCACTGAAGGGCGGCACGTTGGACTTCGGCAAGTTGACCATGCACAACGTCGATCTCATCATGATCGATGCATCGAAGGACGCCTGGTTTGACCTGGATCTGGTCAACTATCAGGCCCAGGTGGTGAACGGCTACACCCGAATGACCCCAGAAGCCGGCCTGGAAATCTTCATGCCCGATCTCGACCAACTCCCGCCGCAACACGCCCCGCAAAGCATCAGCAAAGAGTGGCTCAAGAACCGCAATCTCCCGCCGCCACCCGACGTCCCCATCAAGAAGTAAAACAAACCGCAGATCTCTCCACTCCGCTACCCCGAATTTCCTGTTGGTCTTGGTGGCGTTGGCGAACTTCATGCGGCTTTCCTTGCTGAAAGCCGCACACGCGGTCGTTTCCAGTGCTGCGTGGCAGGAAATCCGGGTTCGCTTCGGTCGAAAAACATTCCCAGGAAGGGGCGTCAACACAGAGATCTCTCCACTGCGCTACCCCGGATTTCCTGTTGATCTTGGTGGCGTTGGCGGACTTCATGCGGCTTTCCTTACTGAAAGCCGCACACGGTGTCGTTTCCAGTGCCGCGTGGCAGGAAATCCGGGTACGCTTCGGTCGAGATGACAAAGGTGAGGGCGGCGCTTCCATAGAGAGTGGTTGCAGGACCTGACAAATTTGTGGCGAGAAAATGCTCTGAGTACCGAGTGGACGAGAGGGCGTGAATGGCTGTGGAGAGATCTGCGGTTTCCTTTTACCTCTCACGCAGACCCTGAAACCGCGCCCTACGTCAGGAAATCTTCTCCGCAATCATCTTTGCCTGCGTAAACAGCAACAAATAATCCGGGCCACCCGCCTTGGAATCAGTGCCGGACATATTAAACCCGCCAAAAGGATGCGCGCCCACCATGGCCCCGGTGCACTTGCGGTTGAAGTACAAATTCCCCACATGAAAAACCCGCCGCGCGTGCTCAAGCTTCTCCCGCGAACTCGAATACACCGCACCCGTCAGCCCATACTCCGTGTTGTTCGCGATCTCCAGCGCATGATCGTAATCCTTAGCCCGAATCACCGCCAGCACCGGACCAAAAATTTCTTCCTGGGCAATACGCGCTGTTGGCGCCACATCCGCAATCACCGTCGGTTCCAGATAAAACCCACCCTCCGGCGTCGCAACCGCATGCCCACCCGTTAACAGCCGTCCTTCGCTTTTACCAATCTCAATGTAGGAGAGAATCGTATCCATCGCTGAGCGATTTACCACCGGTCCCATATTCGGATTCCCGGCCGGATCGCCAACCCGCAGCGTTTCCACCTTCTCCCGCACCCGCTCCACAAAAACGTCATAAATCGAATCTTCCACAATAGCCCGCGAACACGCGGAACACTTCTGTCCGCTGAATCCAAACGCCGACGCCACCACACCATCCACCGCAGCATCCAGATCGCCGTCCGTGCTCACGATGATCGAATCCTTGCCCCCCATCTCGAGAATGGTTCGCTTGATCCAGATCTGTCCCGGCTTAGTCTGGGCCGCGCGCGCATGAATATCCAGGCCCACTCCCTTGGAGCCGGTAAAGGCGATCAGGCGCGTCTTGGGATGTTCCACGATCGCGTTGCCGAAGGTGCTGCCCGAACCGGGGCAGAAATTCACCACCCCTGGCGGCATACCCGCCTCCTCCAGCACATCCAGGAATCGCGCCGCAATCGTAGGAGAATCGCTCGAGGGCTTCAGGATCACGGTATTGCCCGTGACGATCGCGGCCGCGGTCATCCCGGCCATAATGGCGAAGGGAAAATTCCAGGGCGGAATCACGGCGCAAACGCCCATCGGAATATACAGCAGTTGATCGTGCTCGCCCGGATACTGGATAGGCGTCGTCGCCTTAGCCAGCCGCAGTGCCTCGCGCGCATAGAATTCCAAAAAGTCGATCGTCTCGGCGACATCCGCATCCGCCTCGACCCAATTCTTGCCCACCTCGTACGTCAGCCAGGCGCAGAACTCAAACTTGCGTTTACGAATCAGCTCCGCCGTTTGCAGCAGCAGGGCCGCGCGCTCTTCTACTGCCACAAATTGCCACGTCGCGAACGCCTCCAAAGCAGCGCGCATGGCCCGTTCGGCGTGTTCGAGCCCTGCCTTCTGGTGCACGCCCACCACCTGTGCCGGCCGGGCCGGGTTGAGCGATTCGATCTTGCTCGCGGTGCGCGATCGCTCCCCGCCGATCACCAGTTCATACTCGTGGCCGAGCATATCTCCCACCCGGGTGAGTGCAGCTTGCATCGCGTGCACATTTTCCGAATCGTGGAAATCAATGAAAGGCTCGTTGCGAAATTCTCCGCGAGGCGCAATCGGCTGGATGACGGTGCTGATCTGGGCAGTTGACATAACTCCCCAATTTTACTCTCTATCGGGTAGCGGTGAGCCGCTCCGTTTGAGCCGACATTTTGGCCGTTCGTTCCAGCTTGTCCCAATTGAACGGGCGTCCATCAATAGCCCGCTTCACCGTCTTGAAGAGCACCAGCGAAAAGAGCTGACGATACGCAAACCGCTGCAGCCAGATGTGGAACAGCAGCCACCCATCGCCCTTGTTAGCAGCGTGCCGCCGCTCCAGGCTGAAGGCCAGGGCCGAAGTGACGAAGTCGATGATCAGGAAAGCCAGGAAAAAGGTTAGTAGCTTTTCAAAGTTAGAGGCATTGGCCGCCTCCGGGTGGAAATGGCGGTCAAGCAGGTAATGCACCACGCCCGCGACAAACATCAAGTCGATGAAAGGCGAGACCAGCGGTAACAATATCTGGAAGACCAGAATATTGGGCAGGGCGAACAATCCCATCGCCTTGTTCTTGAGAAAAGCAGCCTGGTGCTTGTACACCGCTTGCAATGTGCCGAAGGACCAGCGGAACCGCTGCCGCATCAGCCCGCGAGCCGTAGTGGGCGCCTCGGTGAATGCCAGGGCGCGATCTTCATAGATCACTTTGTAGCCCTGCTCCAGCAGATTCATCGTCAGGTCGGCATCTTCCGCCACAGTATTGACCGGATACCCTCCACCCTGCTGCACCGCCTCGGTCCGCCACGCGCCAATCGCACCAGGAACGACCGTGACCACATCAAACAAATCCAATGCCCGGCGCTCGAAGTTCTGACTGGTGATGTACTCGAGTGCCTGCCAACGGGTCCACAAATTGACGCGGTTGCCGACCTTGGCATTCCCTGCAACGGCGCCGATTTTCGGGTCGGCGAAATGGCCCACCAGCTTGGACACTGCATCCGCCGCGATGACCGTATCGGCATCGATGCCCACGTAAAACTCTTCTTCGAGATCGGCGACAGCAAAGTTGAGCGCCTCTGCCTTGCCCCCATTCGGCTTGCGCAGCACCGTCAGCATGCCGGCTGCAATCTCTTCCGGATACGCTTGCCGCGCCACTTCCGACGTCCGATCCGGGGAACCGTCGTCGATCACGATGATGCGCAGATGGGGATAGTCCGAATTCAGCACCGAGCGGATGGTGCGCACGATGACTTTTTCTTCGTTGTAAGCAGGAATCAATACCGCCACCCGAGGCAGAAATCCGCCAACGACTTCGGGTATCGGGCGTCTGCGCAGCCGGTCGATCAGGGCGAAGACTCCCACCATGATCAGCCGGGCGCTCATCAGAACATCGCCCACGAAAAACAGGCTGACGACAAAGTGGTTAAAGAAGGCCCAGGCAAAGAAGGCCACCGAATCCACCCGCGCCTGCCATCGCTCTTTATAGTTCAGCGGCGGCATCACTTCGGCGCGCGTCTTGCCCATCAGGTCCGAGACCTGTTCGAAGGTATAGCCATGTGCGCGCAGCCCCGCGATCAGCACCGGCAACGCCGCGATGGTCACGCTGCGGTCGCCGCCCCCGTCATGCATTAGGATGATGCTGCCGCGAAATTGCGGCTTGGTCTTCATCAGGTCCAGCTGCACCAGCACGTCGTTGAGGATGCCTTCCGGTGTCTTCCGTTGCCGTTCATCCCAATCGCCGGTGTCGATCTTGTTGCCGACGATCGTGTAACCCATCTTCTGGACCTGATAGGCGGGCGCCGTTTGGTCGTTGGTATCCGGCTCCTCGTCGATATCATAAGGAGGCCGGAAAAAGAGCGGCTTGACCCCCAGCTTGCTGCCAAACAGGCGTTCGGTAAGGTTCAGCTCCAATTCCATCTGGCGAGGAGAGATCTCGCTGATGTCGGGATGGGTCCAGGTGTGATTGCCGATCTCGTGCCCTTCGGCCATCACCCGCTTCATCAGGCCGACGTTGTCCTGCGCCTGTTCGCCGATCATCATGAAGGTGGCTTTGACGTTTTGCTGTTTGAGTACGTCCAGCACCTTAGGTGTCCACTTGGGATCGGGGCCATCATCGAAGCTCAGCGCCACCACTCCCGGCTTGTAGCCGTAATACTCGACGGTGTAGGGCGAAGGATAGGTCAGCATGTGCTCATCGGTCACGGTCCAGTTATAGGAGTCCATGTCGATGGTGCGGGAGCCCGGATGCGGTTCTCCGGTGATGCGCACAATGTCGCCATCGCCGTCCGATACCACGTCATCGCCGGGCGGTATCTGTTTGAGGAACTGTGGCGCATTCATATTGCTGGGATGGTCCCAGACCGACCAAAGGGAAGCGTCCTCCCGGCCCAGGCGCCACAAAGCAATCGTCTGCACCCCCATCTGCCGCGCGGCGCGCAGCTCATTCAACGCCGTCACTGCGTCCAGCATCCAGACCTGGTGGCGTACGTGGTTGTCTTCATCGTCGTAAGCAAAATGGGGATTGAGCTCGTCGCCGGCCAGGCGCACGTCGGCATTCGCATCCGAGGCCGCCTGCCATCCATCCTGCACTGAGATATCGTCGGTATTCAGCACTTTGACTGTGCCGTGTTTGCCCTTCGGCAAAGACATCGTCCAGTCGTAGCCATAATTGCCAATGGAGCAGATCAACTTCTCTTTAGGCACTACTTTGAGCACGCGCTTCAGGTTGTCTTCGAACCAGTCCTGTGCTGCAATCGGTCCCGGACCGCCTGTTTCCTCGTGCTGGTCGTAGTTCATCAAAATTATGTAGTCGGTTTGCTGGGCCAGTTCAGCGAATTCACGATCGTCTGCGCCCACGCTCTCGTTCACGAAGAGCCGCAGATTTTTGGGGGGCATCAGTGCGTGCAATTCGCCAATCAGCAAGTGGTATCCGGCTTGAGCGTCGTCGGGCAAATCCTCCAGGTCGAGGCTGAGCCCGTGATAGCTCGGGTTCGCCGCCAGAAACGTCATGATCTGGCGCTCCAGGTTGAACCGCGCTGCGGGATCCTTTACCATGGCGGTCGCGTGCTGATCCCATTCCTGCGTCAGCACGTTGTAGTTTTTGAGCTCAGGAAAAATTTCCACGTCTTCATGGGCGGCCGCAATCAGATCATGAACTTTGTTCTGAGGGTCGACGCTGCGCACGCCGTGGGCACCCAGAACCGGGAAAGCGCGCAGGGGAGCCTCCGCGGTGTAAGCGCCCTCGAGCGTGCCGTCGGCCCTGGTCACGTACAGCCAATCGGGAAACAACATATCGATCTGGTGGATGTGGCTTTTCAGCGAGGAGAAGCTACCCGCGTCGTCGTCGACGTAGTACGCCGCGCGCAGGCTCTCGCCGGAATTGAAAGGAATTTCTGAAGGCTTGCGGCTGGTCTTACGCCGCGCGCCTTTAGAGTACTTAGCCTTGATCGCAGCGGCGGCCTGTTCCCGGATCGCCCGATAATTCCGTTTAGGCGTAGGCAGCAGAAGCTCCGGCAGGTGTTGCGTCTTCACCACGTTCAGAAAAAACAGCACCAGAATCACGGTGGAGAACACCGCCGCCGCGTCCAGAATCCGTCGCAGGCGTTTCCAGCGTTTCCGCTGTGGATCGAAGAAGATCTGGCGATTCATGCCTGCTAGAAAGCTTACAGGAACTCAAGCGCACCCATTTCTCGAGTCATCCCGGGGGTAATCAATGCGGACCCGATCTCCCAATGATGAGGTTTTTAGCCCGTGTGCGAGGATCTTCGGAGTCTAGTCCCGGAGGGACGGCTGAACTTAGCCCAGGACGCTAGTCCTGGGTACACCATGAAACATGATCAAGTCCCGTAGGGACGGCTGAAGGTTGTCCAGGATTGTGTCGCGGCCTATTTCCAGTCGTCCCTACGGGACTAGTCGTTCTTTCAAATCCAACCCAGGACTAGCGTCCTGGGCTAAGTTCAGCCGTCCCTCCGGGACTGAATTTGGAAATGGAGTTCTCAAGCGCGCTCTAAACCCCCTGGTTTTAGCCGCCCAACTACCAAAACGGCGCATATGGGATGCTGGTGCATGCACTTACGTAACCCGCCTCCAGGCCGCGAGCGATGGCTGTTCACCCTGCTCGTGCTCGCAACTGGAGCCGCTCTACGCCTGTGGCTAATCGACGCCCACCCGCAAGTCCAGGGCGATTCTCTGGTCTACGGAGACATTGCGACCAATTGGCTCACCCACGGTATCTACGGCCATTCCGTAGGCCACCCATCCGGCGTGACCACCATCGAGCCCACCCTGGTGCGCCTGCCCGGCTATCCGGCATTTCTGGCCCTTTGTTTTGCCATCTTCGGCCTGGCGAACTATCAGGCTGTGTTGTACCTGCAGGCGCTGATCGACCTCGTTAGCTGCCTGCTCGTCGCCGGCCTGGCCGGGAAAATCTGCGGGCCCCGCGCCGGCCAGATCGCTCTGCTGCTCGCAGCCCTCTGCCCCTTCACCGCAAGTTACGTCGCCTCCCCACTCACCGAAACCCTTTCCATCTTCTGCGTCGCCCTGGGCTTTCGCGCTCTTGCCGAGGTGCTGGACCGCCCCCGCCTGCAATGGACCGCAGCGCTCATCTTTTCCTGGAGCTTTGCCACCCTCCTGCGTCCCGATGGCGCCCTGCTGGCAGTAGTCCTCTGGACGGCCCTCATCGTCTACGGCCGCAAGTCTCTGGGATTCCGCTCCGCGCTCCGCCTCGCCCTCGCGTCCGGACTATTCTCGCTGCTCCCATTTGTCGGCTGGACAGCACGCAATGCGCGCACCTTCCATGTCTTCCAACCGCTAGCCCCGCGCTACGCCAACGATCCAGGAGAATTCGGCTCTCCCGGCTTTGTGCGCTGGATCAGAACCCTGACCGCCGACTTCACCACCACCAATGAAATCTACTGGGCCGGGAACAGCGACCGTATCGATCCCGCAAATCTGCCGGCGCGCGCCACGGACAACCCAGCCCAGGACCAGGAGACCCGCCGCCTGCTGCAGGACTACAACGCCATCACCACCCTGACCCCAGAAATCGACGCCCGTTTCGCCCAGCTCGCCCAGGAGCGCATCCGTGCGCATCCCTTTCGTTATTACGTCACCTTGCCTCTGTTACGGCTAGCCGACATGTGGCTGCGGCCCCGGGTAGAGACCATGAACATCCACCTGCGCTGGTGGCAATATGCCCAGCATCCCGCGGAGACCCGGTTGGCTCTCTTCTACGGCGCACTTAACCTGGCCTATCTGGTGGCAGCTTGCCTGGGCGCCCTCCGCTGGCCGCGCATGGCCGGCGCGATGGTGGCGCTGGTCATCCTGCGCAGCCTGCTGCTGGCCACCCTCGAGGCGCCTGAGCCTCGCTACACCCTGGAATGCTTTCCGGTGGTGATGGTCCTGGCTGCCTGTTACTTCACCACGTGGTTGGTGCCGGGCGGCGGCTTGATCTGGAAGACTTCGGCTGACAGCGGTGTGTTGTAGCGGATGTTCTTGTATGTAGCCGTGCGCAGATCGCCGGTAGGCTGGTAGAAAATCTGTTTGTGACTGACGCCCCGGCTGGGTTCGACCCAGATGGTCACGTGCGTGAACATGTCCAGGACCTTCTGTTCCTTCGGCACCAGGTCCAGTTTGGCTACCGAGACCCCATCCATGTTGTCGGTGCCCAGCAGGCTCACCTTCCAGTTCACTTCCAGGTCGGTGCCGCTGCCGCCAAAGCCCAGGGTCAGAAAACTCTCCCACTGGCCACGATTAGCCCCCGCATGCATGGTGGTCAACTGCTTGATGGTGGGTTCATAAAAGTTGACCTCGCCACGGTCATAAATCACCGTTTTGGGTGCGTCTTTGCCATTGTCTTGCTTCAGATAGGCCGCCATGCGGGTAACACCCGTCTTCCGCTCAAAATAGATGGTGCCAGTCTGTGTTTCATGTTCCTGGACCACAGCCGTGAACTGGTCCCAGGTGAAATCCGCCTGAGCGCTCGAAAACTTCGCTGCGGCGGCATTCAGTTCGAGGATGACTTTCTGCAAATCCGCATTGCTCGCAGGGGCTGCGGTTTGGGCCCTCAACGACCCGGGGAGTGAAACCACCAAGCCAAGGCAAAGCAGCGCTATTCTCTCTCCCGCATGAACCATGAATCTCCTTGTCGGCTGTTGGACGTGGTAGGAGCCGTCCGGGGTTTCGTTATGCCTAGCGATGTGCCCACACCCGATACTGGGTCACCCGCCCGCTGGCATCCTTCTCCTCCTGGTACCGGTCGATCTGCACATTGCCGGAGATAGCCTGGATACGCTGCAGAAACGCCGCCTTGAGCTTGTCCGCGTTACTGGTATCAGGCAGTTGGTCGGCGCCAATCTGGTAAATCAAAGCATTCGGCCCGTTCCCCCGCACCAGAATGTCTTTGGTGGACGTCAGCGTTTCCTGGGGCCGATCGCGATAGTTGATCAGTCGCGGCGAAACAAAAAGAAAAACCAGGATGAGCGTCACCATCACGTCGTAATGGAAGCTGCCCCGAGGATAGGTCCAGAACAAATAGCTCTTGATAATACGCTGCATTTTCGCCGCCCTACTGCCGTTCAATCACTTCTGCGCCGCCCATGTACGGCTGAAGAACCTTGGGAACCCGCACGGTGCCGTCCGCCTGCTGATAATTCTCCAGGATCGCCAGCCACGTCCGCCCAATAGCCAGGCCGCTCCCATTGAGCGTGTGTATCAGTTCACTCTTGTTCTTGTTCAGCGGCTTGTAGCGGATATTCGCCCGCCGCGCCTGATACGTCTCGAAGTTGGAACAGGAAGAAATCTCACGATACAGACCCTGTCCGGGGAGCCAGACCTCCAGGTCGTAGGTCTTGGACGAGGCGGCGCCGGTGTCTCCGGCGCACAGCAGTACTTTGCGATACGGCAGGTGAAGCCGCTGCAGGATCGCCTCCGCATGGCCTGTGAGCTTCTCGTGTTCTTCGTTCGATTGGTCGGGCCGTGCAAACTTGACCAGCTCCACTTTTTGAAACTGGTGCTGACGAATGATCCCGCGCACGTCCTTCCCATAAGAGCCTGCCTCGGAGCGAAAGCACGGTGTATACGCCACCAGGCTCAAAGGCAATTTCGTTTCCTCGAGCACTTCATCGCGGTAAAGGTTAGTGACCGGCACCTCGGCCGTAGGGATCAGCCAATGATCGCTGCCTTCTGTCTTGAACAGGTCCTCGGCGAATTTGGGCAATTGTCCCGTGCCGAACAACGATTCGCTATTCACCAGGAAGGGAGGCAGCACCTCGAGATAGCCATGCTCCCGGGTGTGGACATCCAGCATGAAGCTGGCCAGCGCCCGCTCCAGCCGAGCACCCAAACCCCAGTACACGGCAAAACGCGCCCCGGAGATCTTGGCCGCCCGCTGGAGGTCGAGAATTCCCAGGCTTTCGCCCAGCTCCCAGTGTGGCTTGGGAGCAAAATCAAACTCTGGCTGCTGACCCCAGCGCATCACCTCTACGTTATCCGCTTCGCTCTTTCCCGCAGGCACGCTGTCCTGGGTCAAGTTGGGGATGGTCGCCAGAAGATCGCGCATAGCCTTTTCCGCCTCAGCCGCGCTGCGCTCCAGAGCTTCGGTCTCCTGCTTCAGCTCCCGCGTCTGATCCATGACCGCGGTGATCTGGGAGGTCTCCGCGCCCGCTTTTCGGCTGCGCGCCACCTCCTGGCTCAGCTTGTTTCGCTGCGCCTGGAGGGTCTCGGCCTGCGTAATCCGCGAACGCCGCTCCTGATCCAACTCCCGGAAGTTACCCAGCAGGGCATCGGGATCCATGCCCCGCGCACGCAGCTTAGCCTCTACGATCTCCAGGTTGGCCCGCACGAAATTCAAATCGAGCATACCTTCCTACTTTAGAGCATTTTCACTTCTACGCTGCACGCGAGCGCCGCGAGGTGCGGCTTTGCTTGAGGCAAAGTCGCTTTCGAATGGGCTGCTCCGTATACATCAGAAGTGAAAATACTACCGGAACCGTCGCCTCAGTACTTCCAGCTCATGTCGGCGTCGGCCGGGGCAGTCTTCTGGATGCGCTCCATGATCTTGGGCAGGTACATGGTGTTGTAGTGTAGGCGAGACAGGGCATTGGGCAGGTTCGGATCGCCATTCCAGCAGTGCTCGGCCCGATCGCCGTATTTCACTTCTCCCTCGTAACCCACCCCATGGCCGGGAGTCCCGGTTTTATCGAGAAAGTCCTGCATCAGGTAAACGGCGTCGTTGAGAAAGTAAGTGTCGGCCGACCCCACGTAGATGTGAAGTTTGCCTTGGAGCAGAGGACCCAGCTGGTCCCAGTTCTTCTGCAAAATCGCGTCCAGGTCATAGTGATCGTGCCAGTACGCGGCAACCTGGTGATCGATGGCTCCGGTTTGCTTATCGAAGATCTGCGCCGGGTAACCGTCCGGTCCCACCGGACCATAGACAGCCTGCCAGATATCGAACTGCTCGCCAGAGCGTCCGTGATCGCCCAGCGCAGCCTCGTAAGCGACGTTGTCCCGCATCGAGATCAGGGTCTGTCCCAGGTAGTTGCGCATTGCCGGCTGCTCCACCTGCTTGTGCGACCCCTGAAGATAGAAAACGTTGGGCTGGTCATAGAGGTCGACCGTCATGTACGCATGAAAATCGACTGGGTCCGGGCAGGCGACAAACGCCCCGTTGTAATCCTTGGGATAAAACATCTGCACTGCCAGCGACTCCCACCCGCCGGTCGAGCCGCCATAGACAAAATGAGCCCATCCACCGGTCAATCCGCGGAACTGCTTCTCGATGGCCGGCAGCAGTTCGGTCTCGATGGCATCCCCGTAAGGACCCAGGTTGGCCGAGTTCACCGCATACGAATCGTCATAAAACGGGTTCGCATGCTGGATCTTGACCACCAGGATGCGGGGAAATCCTGGACTGATCCACTGCTGGTACTCCTTGTACGCCTCCTCCTGCTGGATGCGGTTATATCCGGCCAGGTGGAAGCGGTCCGAGTAGTCGGGTTTCAGGTTAGGGTCGGGAGGCGTGGTGCGAAAGTCGTCCATGCCGTCTACAAAGTGATCATGAAAGATGGCGATGGGAAAGTGAGCATTGGGGTGCGCATCGAACCCCTCAGGCACCAGCACAATGGCCGAGAGGTACATCGGCGTGCCCCAGAACTTGGTCAGTAATTCACTTTGAATCCGGATGTGGCGGATGTATTTCGTGTCTGGCGGCGGTGTAATCGGAGGAACGATTTCTGTCAGCGAGACACCCAGCTTGGTGTGTCCATCGAAATGTACCTTCACCGGCTTGGAATACAGATTGCCGGGCGCAATATTCCAGCGCTGGCCCTCCCCCCGATCGGGCGCCAGCTTCACCGTAGTGTCGTTAGCCCGGTGGAATGTCTGGTAAATATTCAGCACCGCCTGTACGAAGTAATCGCCAGGCGGCACGTCGTTCAGTGAGCGAATGGGATAACCAGCGGCCGACCCGGTGATGGCGACCGCCTGGCCAGGAGCCAGCCCATCCACCGTGGTCCCAAAAACAATCTGTGACCGCGGGGTGTCATTGATCTGCATCCGCGGTTCCGCAGATGGATCAGTCGAAAGCAGAAACAACACTCGCCCGTCCAGCGGCTTGGAGGAAACACTAGCCGGAAAACTAACCGTAATCTGTGCCCCGACGGGAGCAGTGGCAGCAAGCAACGCAATCAGGAGGAGGAAGGGAAGACTCCGAGGCATAGCCAAGAATAAACGAGGCGGAATTCCAGCGCAGTCCCGAAGGGACGGCTGAACTTCAGACCTGTCCAAATTAGCGTTTTAAGAGGAGGCGGAAAGCCTGCTAGGTTGAGGTTGGGATTTTCCAAGAAACCAATCTCAAACAGGAGGAGCTTTCCGCCATGAATGGAGTATGCAGTATTTTTTCGCAGGTTTTAGGGGTATTTTCGAGGGCCGAGTTTGAGCAGGCGGTTCTCGATCATAAAGCCCAGCATCACGCCCGGGGTTTTAGCAGTTGGACGCAGATGGTGGCGATGCTGTTCTGTCATTTGGGCAAGGCGCAGTCGTTACGAGAAATCTGTGGAGGTCTGGCGGCTTGCGAAGGCAAGCTAAGGCACCTGGGTGTGGTTCAGAGTCCCAAGCGGTCGACCTTGGCCTATGCCAACGAGCATCGGCCGTGGGAGTTGTACCAGACCGTGTTTGGGGGGCTGCTGGAAAAGTGTCAGCGGGAGGTGCGAGGAGGGAAGAAATTCCGCTTTAAGAACAAGTTGCTGAGTCTGGATGGCAGCGTGATTGACCTCAGCGCGACGATGTATGACTGGGCCAAGTTTCGTCAGACCAAAGGCGGAGTTAAGCTGCATTTGTTGCTGGATCACGACGGATATTTACCCAAGTATGCGGTGATCGAGCCGGCCAGCGTGGCCGAACTGAAGGTAGCGCGCGGGCTGGCTTTGGAGCCGGGCACGATTGTGGTGTTCGATCGTGGGTATACCGATTACAAGTGGTTCGCCAGCTTGACCAAGCAAGGTGTGTACTTCGTGACCCGGCAGCGTTGGAACAGCTATTACAAGCTGGTGAAGGAACTGCCGGTACCGGAAAAGGGCGACATCCTGGCCGATCAGATAGTGAAGTTGGGCCACCGCGGTTATCGCACCGGTGTGCCGGTCCGACGGGTGGTAGTGCGCGATCCGGAGACAGGCAAGAAGTTCGAATTTCTGACCAACAAAATGGATTTTGCTGCCAGCACGATTGCCAGAATCTATCGCGATCGTTGGCAGATCGAGACTTTTTTCAAAGCTCTTAAGCAATCTTTGCGGGTCAAGACATTCGTGGGCACCAGCGCCAACGCTTTAAAGACGCAGATCTGGACCGCCTTGATCGCCATGTTGATCTTGAAATATTTGCAGTTGAAGTCCAGCTTTGGTTGGTCGCTCTCCAACCTCGTGGCCTTGTTGCGCCAGCAGTTGTTCGTATACCGCGACCTATGGACTTGGTTGGATTGTCCTTTCGAACCGCCGCCTGCCCTGGCAGGAATTCACGACCAACTTCCGCTCCCGCTTTAAATTTCTCAGCCCTCTTTGGACAGCTGAAACCTGCCGCCCGTCTGCAAAACCCTTTATCGGCCAATACTCAGGAGTTTTATCGCACACACTTGGACAGCACCTCTCTAAATCTACCGCTCCCTTAGGACCCAACCTGGTTTCGCAATACCCGGTTCCAGCACTCGTTTGTCCAATGAAATCAACACAACGACGTTCACTACCCCGCTAATTTGGACAGCTCTGGCTGAACTTAGCCCAGGACGCTAGTCCTGGGTTGGATTTGCAAGCACTACCAGTCCCGCAGGGACGGCTGGAAATAGGCCGCGACGAAATCCTGGACAATCTTCAGCCGTCCCCGTTCGACAAGCTCAGGGCAGGCTCTCCGGGACTCAGCTTGGAAATAGAGTTCTCAAGGACGCTCTTTAGGCCCGGCGGTACGTCCATCCGATCGTCGGTCGCGAACTCAGACACGGAGTTGACTTCGCCCTGCAAGTCTTGAAAAGCGTACCTCAGCGGCTAAAGCCGTCAAGCACACAGGCTGTTTACGGCACAGCTGAACCCGTGCCCTTCGTTCGACAGTCTCCCCCAACCTCTGAAGGTCAGTGAAGGCTTCATGTGCTAATTGGCCAACTGAAAATCTAATTTGGACAAGCCTGACTGAACTTCGCCCAGCACCCAGTCCTGGGTAGAATCTGCAAACATGATTCAGTCCCGTAGGGACCGTTGAAAACTTACCCTCCCAACAATCGATTTTCCCGAATCAACATTGCGAGTCCCGGTTCTCTCCCAAGACTCTTTACCCCCGGGGTCCCTGTTTTGCGATACTAGTCGGAGCCACATGTCTACCCCCAAGCGTTGTGTCTGCACGTTGCTCCTCGTTTTCCTCGTTATCCCCTGGGCCCCTCTGGCTTGGTCCAGCGCCTACGATGGGCGTCCCCATCTGGTGATCATCCTGGTGGTCGATCAATTTCGCGCCGACTACCTCGACCGCTATCGCGGCGATCTCAAAGGCCGCGGCTTTCGCCTCTTCCTTGACAAAGGCGCTTACTTCGAAGACTGCTACTACGACTACGCCAACACCAAGACCGCTCCCGGCCACGCCACCCTGGGCACCGGAGCCTACACCGACGGCCACGGCATCTCCTCCAACGCTTGGTGGGACCTGAGCCGCAACAAGACTCGCCCCGTCTCCTCGGTCGAAGATGATCGCTACCGCATCGTGGGCGCCGTCCACTCCGGCCAAGAGCCTGGAGCCTCTCCCCTCAACCTGCGTGCCTCCACCGTCGGCGATTCCCTGCGTCTTGCCACGCAAGGCCAGGCCAAAGTCTTCGGTATCTCGCTCAAGGATCGTGCCGCCATCCTGCCCGCCGGCTACTCGGCCAACGGCGCCTACTGGATCGAACCCTCCTCCGGGGCCTTTATCACCTCCAGCTACTACATGGAAGCCCTCCCGGACTGGGTGACTGCCTTCAATTCAGGAGACCGTGCCGGGCAAGCGGAGCAGGAAGCTGGCAACCCGGGTACCCGGGACTTTTACGAGTCGGTGGGCTCCACCCCGGCCGGCAACGCCTACGAGCTTGATTTCGCGCGCTCTCTCATCACCAACGAGCAACTCGGCACCCATCCGGTCACCGACATGCTGACCCTTAGTCTTTCCGCCAACGACTTGGTAGGCCACGAATTCGGACCAGACTCGCCCCAGGCGAGGCAGATGGTAGACAGCCTCGACACTCAGCTGGACAGCTTCTTCTCCTGGTTGGACAAGAACGTCCCCGGTGGCCTGGCGAATATCTGGATTACCCTCTCTGCCGACCACGGCGTCGCGCCTGTCCCCGCCGCAGCACAGGCCCTGGGTATGCCTGCGGCCACCATCGATATAGGCAAGTTCGTAGCCAACCTCAATGACGCAATGAACGCCAAATTCTCCCCCGGAGAAAAAGTAGAATACCTGCTGCCCCAGCAGGAGCTGCCCTACCTGTCGCTCAATCGTCCGTCCTTTGAAGTCGCAGGCATTAACGAGCAGGAAGCCGAGCAGGCCATTCAGCAGGCTGTCCCCGCAGCGGTGGCTGCGCTACCTCCAACCCCGCCGCCCCCTACCGCCCAGCCAGCCAGTCCCCCGGCCGTCCCGGTATCGCCTCCGTTGTCGAAAACGCTGCCTCCGGCCGGCGCCAGACAGCGCGCCAAGTCTCGTTCCAGCATCACCGCCACCAAACCCGTCATCAGTCCACCGGCGCCGCCGCCGGTCCGGCAGCCCGCGATACCCATCGTGGTGCATACCTATACCCGCCAGGAACTAGCCGCTGGCCAGCTGCCCCCATCGGAGTGGGGACTGCTCCTGGCCCACAGCTACAGCCCCAATGGCGGGTGGTACGTGATGGTCATTCCGGAAGCTTTCCAGATGCAGACCTTACCCCCCGGCGGCACGACCCACTTCAGTGCCTGGTCGTATGACCGCCACGTCCCTTTGGGCTTTTTTGGCTCAACTTTCACTCCGGGTATCTACCACGGCCGGGTGCAGCCGGTAGACTTGGCCGCTACCCTGGCTTCCGTGTTGGGGCTGACTCAGCCGTCGGCGTCGGTGGGAAAGGTGCTGACCCAGGCGATCCACACCCTCCCAGCTCTCCCCGCCCCGCGCGCCGGCCGCCGTCGCCCGGGCGCATCGGACGACACCCCGCCCAAGGGGGGCCCGACCAGCCAGTGAAGCCGGATATGAGTGTTCGCTTCGCCGGTATGCTGCTGCGCAACCCGATCATTGCTGCCAGCGGCACCTTCGGCTATGGGGTCGAATTTGAAGACGTTGTCTCCCTCGACCGCATCGGCGGTTTCATCACCAAAGGCTTATCGCTGGAACCGATGGCCGGCAACCAGGCTCCGCGTCTGATCGAGACCCCCGGCGGCATGATCAATGCCATCGGACTGCAGAACATCGGCGTCCGCGCCTTCATCGAAAAGAAACTGCCTCTCCTCCGGCCCCACTCCGGCACTGCCTGCATTGCCAACGTCTTCGGTTACGAGATCCGCGACTACATCGCAGTGATCGAATTGCTGAACACCGCCCCCGGCATCACTGCCTACGAGTTGAACGCCTCCTGTCCCAACACCCAGCACGGCGGAATGGTCTTTGGCACCGACACCGGCATCCTCGATCAACTGGTCACGCGAGCCAAGGCTGTTGCGCGCCGTCCCTTGATCGTGAAGCTCTCGCCCAACGTCACCTCCATTGCCCAAATGGCGCGTTGCGCCGAAAACGCCGGTGCGGACGCCCTCTCCCTGGTAAACACCTTTTTATCTCTGTCGATCGACGTCGAGACCCGTCGTCCCCGGATAGCCAACAACACCGGAGGCCTTTCCGGCCCCGCGATCAAACCGATAGCCGTGCGCATGGTCTACGAGGCCGCTCGCGCTGTCTCCATCCCCATCATGGGTCTAGGGGGCATCACCACAGCCGAAGACGCGGCCGAGTTCCTGCTGGCCGGTGCAACCGCCGTCCAGATCGGAACCGCCAGCTACGCCGATCCCCGAGCCGTCCAACGCATTGCCGACTCCCTGGAGAAGTGGTGCGCCCGTCATCACATCGCCAAGGTGAAGGATCTAATCGGCGCCGTCCAGGTAAACGAATAATCCGAGCAAAAGAAAAAGCCCCTCGTCTCCAAGGGGCTTTTTTTCTAAATCCGAACTTAAGAAACTCAAGCCACGTTACGCATCAACCTCTCGCGCAATTCCTCAGGAATCCGATCCTGCAGCACCCGCGCCTGGGCCATCGCCACCTCCGCTATATAAACCGGAGCCGGAGTAGCCACCGCTACCAAAACCCAAGTCATCAACGAAATCAGCAAACCCGCAATCGCCGCTGCCTGCAAGCTCAACACAATGGACATCTGCCACAAATGCAGATCCACGAGCGCCCAATGGTGCAAAGGCTGTATGTGGTGAATCACCGCCAGCCCCAGCAGGAAAGCCGCAATCGAAACCGTGCTCAATCCAATCAAAGCCACATCGATAGTTCGATGCAGCCGTTGGCGCGAAAGGCAATGCGCACATTCAACCAGGTGCTGCTCGTAATCTCGGCGCATCCCAGGAGTAATCCCTGAAATGTCATACCTCCAGCTGGAAAGTATGTCGCCTACCACTCGATCGGTACAAGTCGTCGTTTGCATTGTTATATTTAGCCGCTTAACACCATAGTAACAACTTCACCATCGGCTGGCCATCGAATTCGCGGTCCCGAGACCACGCCCGGCCAATGGAACTTACATGATTATAAGCAAATAGGCTCGAGAGGCGCATCTTGCTGGGCCAGAATCAGCTTATTGGCCAGCAGGCTCATGCGGTCGCGCAATGCCCTTTCTGCTGTAACTCGTGCCAGTTCGGGCAGGTTGTTACATTCAGATAGATGCGCGAGAACTACATAAGAAGCGTTTCCATCGTAATTCTTCTCCAGAAAATCGGAGACCGCCTCATTCGATAGGTGTCCCACCCGAGACATCACCCGCTGCTTGACCGACCACGGATAGGGTCCATCCCGCAACATTTCCAGATCGTGGTTGCTTTCGAGCATAAGAACGTCGCAGTTTCGGATCGCCATCTTGACATTCGGGGGCATGTATCCCAGGTCTGTGGCGATCGCCATCCGAACCCCATCGGCTTCAAACACAAAGCCAACCGGGTCCGCTGCGTCGTGGGGAATGGTAAATGGGGTTATGGCAATGTCCCCAATCGAGAAACCGGTGCCGGCCGCAAAGTACTCCACCCCGGGAAGACTGCACGGGTCCTTTGCAGGGTCCTCTTGTTTGCTGGCGGGAGCATCGTCTGCGCACTCCGCCTCCTCGACCACCGGAACCGCGGTTGCGGACGCCGCTTCTCCAGCCTGCCGCTGGGCAAGGTCCTGCTGCCGCAGCGCCAGCCAAGCTGCGTAGGTCATGCGCTTGTGAGGCATCATCCACCGCATCCACGCCCGGTGGGTTGCCTGGGTAAAGTACACCGGCACGCCCAGTTTCCGAGCCAGCACCGCCAAACCCTGCACATGGTCCTGATGTTCGTGAGTGATCAGAAGGGCATCGATCGCCGCAGGATCTTCATCAGCCATCTGCATGCGCTTCAGCAGTTCCCGGCAGGAAAGCCCCGCATCCACCAGGATGCGCGTACGGCTGCTGGACACAATCGTGCTGTTCCCCTTAGAGCCTGAGGCCAGCACAGTCATCCGCATCATGCGAAAAGCATACGCTGTGTTGAGGTTGAAAAAGAGACCGCCCGCCGATAGGTGCCAGCCCGGATACTCCCATCCGTTCAATACTGGTAAAATCCGCGTCCCGACTTGCGGCCCAGCCAGCCCGCGTCCACCATCCGGATCAACAGCGGGCAAGGCCGGTACTTCGGATCGCCAAGACCTTCGACCATCACCCTCATGATGTCCAGGCAAACATCGAGGCCAATAA
Source organism: uncultured Acidobacteriaceae bacterium (assembly GCA_963830325.1). Lineage (GTDB taxonomy): Bacteria > Acidobacteriota > Terriglobia > Terriglobales > Acidobacteriaceae > PALSA-350. The sequence continues at coordinate 378,541 of CAWHMV010000008.1, read as the reverse complement.
AGTCGGCCAGCTTCAGCGGCCCCATAGGGTGGGCCATCCCCAACTGGAACACCCGGTCCACCGCTTCAGCGGTAGCCACGCCTTCCATCACCGCATACATGGCCTCGTTGAGCAGCGGCATCAGCACCCGGTTCGACACAAAGCCAGGCGCATCGTTCACCTCGACCGGCGACTTGCCCAGCGCTTCGGCCAGCGCCTTCACCTGGGCAAACGTCTCATCGCTGGTTTCGAGGCCGCGAATCACCTCCACCAACTCCATCACCGGAACCGGGTTGAAGAAGTGCATCCCGATGATCTGGCTGGGCCGTTGGGTCTGGGCCGCCAAGCGAGTGATGGAAATGGAAGACGTATTGGACGCAAGAATGACGTCCGGTTTCAGCACCGCATCCAGGGTCGAAAAGAGTTCCTCCTTGAGTTCAAACCGCTCCGGCGCGGCTTCGATCACAAAGTCGCAAATCCCCAGGTCGCTGCCGAGCAGGGTGCCACGAATCGACTGCAGAGCCGCCTCCGCCTCAGCTGCACTCAGTTTGCTCTTGGCTACCTCGCGCTCCAGGTTCTTGCGAATCGCCTCCAACCCGCGATCGAGAAAGCGCTGTTCCACCTCGCACAGGATTACCTTGAACCCGCCCCGGGCAAACACATGCGCGATCCCATTGCCCATGGTCCCGGCGCCCACCACACCCACTATCTTGATTTCGTTCATAGGGAGATTGAAACAGAGAAATGACTTACCGCGCCCGCGCTAGCACGCAGGTGATGTTATCCCGGCCTCCCGCTCGATTGGCGGCTTCAATCAGTTGCGCGCAGGTCTGCTCCAGCTCCCCGGAAGTGCGCAGAATCGCCGCAATTTGCTCGTCATCGACTTCGCGCATCAGGCCATCGGAAGCCAGCATGTACAAGTCACCCGGTATGACCGCAAACTCGATCACGTCGGCGTCCACCTCGTCCTGGGTCCCCACCGCGCGGGTAATGACATTGCGCATGGGCGAGGTTTCCGCTTGCGCCTGGGTGAGCTGCCCCAAACGGACTTGCTCATCCACCAGCGAATGGTCATGGGTTAGCCGTTCCAGGCCCCCGTCCCTCAGGCGATAAGCGCGACTGTCACCCACATGCGCAATCCAGGCATGGTCGCCTCGGGTAGCCATGGCCACCAGCGTGGTGCCCATGCCGGCACGGGACGGGTCCTGCTCCGCACTGCTGTGCACACTGTTGTTGGCCGCGTCGACTGCATGCTGGAACGTTTCCCGGGTAAGCACTTTCTGGTCCATGGCGCGCAACATGACGTCGACCGCCATGCGGCTGGCGACCTCCCCTGCCGCGGCGCCACCCATTCCGTCGCAAACCACAAAATTGCAGCTGCCCTCCTCGTTGCGGAGGTTCAGCCCATACGAATCTTCGTTGCTTTTCCGGGTTCGCCCCTGATCCGACGCACCGGCTGCCTCGTATTCCAGCACTCTCTGCTGTTTGTCTGGCATCTGCTCTTCCTGTGAGGCCACCGCGGGTAATTGAGCCACCATAATCTGTCCTGAACCCGGCGTAAAGCAGTTTTGGGAAATCCCTGCGGCCCTAAAGGAAGAACACCTGAAACTAGCTAGCCAGCCCTAGGTCTTTCAACTGATGATGAGAAAAGATTTGCCGATGACCGGTCGCCCGGTCGATCAAAAACGCCGTCAACCCCGCGTGCAGGGTCCGGTACATCACTTTGAGGTGAAAAGGGGTGCTGCTGGCCACCGCGGATAAGCGGTGCGACAACGGCTCCCAATGCTCAAAGTGAGCCCGGCGTGGTTCGCCCGGCCCTTCAGGCAAGGCAATCAGTTCAACTTTGTGCCCGGCAGGATCGCCTGGCACATCTCTCACCAGCCGCAACTGCAAGGAATAGAACGTAGCTTCATGGTTGTCCATAGGAGCCTCTGTGCGGGGGAGTTGTAAAATTTCAACTGATTTAGCTAAACATGCCCAGATGCTGAAAGAAAGCAGGAGTTGCGGGCCCATGACCCATAAGTAGTATAGCCACCGGGTTTGGGTTACCCACAATTACGTCCGTCGGTAACGCCTGACCCAGCCGTTCAGGAAACGCCGGCTTCTTGATAGGTGCCCAACACTGCGCGCATGGCGTCGCAGATTTCGCCCAGAGTAGCATAGGCGCGAACACAATCCAGTAAATAAGGCATCGTATTTGCGCTCGAAAGGCTACCCGGGCTGGCCTGGGGTGGGAGCGTAAGCGCCTGCCGGAGCGCGTCCAGGCTCCGGGCGACCGCCTGGCTCGACCGCCGGGCGCGCAGCCGCTCCAGTTTGCCCGTCTGCCACTCGCGCACCGACTCTCCAATGCGCATAATTTCCGGGGGTTCCTCATTCACGACATATTCATTCACACCGACGATGATCTTCTCCCCTTTTTCGACCGCCCGTTGGTAGGCGTAGCTGGCGTCCGCAATTTCTCTCTGCGGAAAGCCCCGTTCAATGGCCCGCACCATCCCGCCCATGGCGTCCAGTTTGTCAAAGTAGGCAAACGCGCCCTGCTCCATATCCAGGGTCACCCGCTCCACAAAATATGACCCGCCCAGGGGGTCGACGGTATTGGCCACCCCTGATTCAAACGCCAGGATCTGCTGCGTGCGCAGGGCGATCCGGGCCGCATCTTCCGTCGGCAAAGCAAGAGCCTCGTCAAACCCGTCGGTATGGAGGCTCTGCGTGCCCCCCAGTACCGCGGCCAGCGCCTGGATTGCTACCCGCGCGATATTGTTCTTGGGCTGCTGCGCGGTGAGCGAGACGCCTGCCGTCTGCGCATGAAACCGCAATCGATGGGATCGAACGTCCCGGGCGGCAAAGCGCTCGGTCATCAGGCGGTACCAGATCTTGCGGGCCGCGCGGAATTTCCCGATCTCTTCGAAAAAATCGTTATGGGCATTGAAGAAAAAGCTCAGCCGCGGAGCGAAATCGTCGATCCGCAGCCCCCGGCGGAGGCCCCACTCCACGTACTCCACGCCGTCGTATAGAGTGAAGGCCAACTCCTGCAGCGCCGTCGAACCCGCCTCGCGAATGTGATAGCCGCTGATAGAAATCGGGTTGAAGCGCGGAGTGAACAGCGATCCGAATTCAATGGTGTCGATCACCAGCCGCATCGAAGGCGCGGGAGGAAAAATGAATTCCTTCTGCGCGATGTATTCCTTCAGGATGTCGTTCTGCAGCGTCCCCGCAACCTTGGTCCAATCGCCACCCTGTTTCTCGACCGTCACCAGGTACATGGCCCAGATCGCATTAGCGGGGGAGTTGATGGTCATGGATACGCTGGTCGCTTCGAGGTCGATCCCGGAGAACAGGGTTTCCATATCTTCCAGGGAATCGATAGCCACTCCGCACTTGCCCACCTCACCCTCGCTCTCCGCAGCGTCGGAGTCATAGCCCATCAAAGTAGGCAAGTCGAACGCGACCGAGAGCCCCCCTCCCCCATTAGCCAGCAGGTAGCGGTACCGGGCATTCGTTTCCTCCGGAGTAGCAAATCCGGAGAACTGCCGCATGGTCCAAAGTTTTCCCCGATATCCGGTGGCATGGATCCCCCGCGTGTAAGGCGGTTCGCCAGGAACCCCCGCGGACCAATCCGGAGGCAAATCCGCGGCGATATAAAGCCGGCGCACGGGAACACCAGAAATAGTGGTGAAGCGCGCCTCATCTTCCTCCCCGTTTGCCACACCCCACCTCGACTGACCAGCATAGGCGTGCCCCTCCAACCCGAGCAAGCTTCCTGTCTGGACGCGTGCCCCACGCGGGTCTTGGTGGCGCCCCGCGCGGAAAATCCAGATAGGTGGGCCGAAAAAGACAAAACAAGCCCCTCTATAGCTTTTAACTCCAGGAAGTAAAACGAGACAAACTTTAGATTCTTGTCCCTGCGACAAACCGATGGGTGCCCCACATCTCGCTGGTTTTTCGCGAGATGTGGGATTCCACGACGCTACCCCGGGAGTTTTTTCCACTGTACTGGCAAAGAACGTCAAGGTTCGCTGTATCCCACATCTCGCGAAACACCAGCGAGATGTGGGGCACCCATCGGTTTGTCGCAGGGACAAATCTGAACCCGACCCAACTACCGCCTACGCGTCATCTCCCAAGCCTTGGCATACTTCCAGCTCACATAAACCGAGTGGTACAAATGCAACAACAACCCTTCCCGGCCATCCAAAAATCCCAAACGAAAAAAATAGTTATAAACAAACGTAGCCACAGGATTCACCACCACATCCACCACAAAAGCCAGAGGGAACCCACCCCTCTGGCCCTCTCGAACCGCGTGCTCCGCGCCCAGCGTCGAATACCGGTCCATATGCGCGATATACGCCTCCAGGCTGGGATACGCATCATGCACCATATCCCCCTGCAATCTCCCAGCCCTCCCCGGAAAATGCAGCGTCTCATGCACCGGGCGGGCCTCAAACTCCGCCGCCCCCCGCCGAAACAACCTGAGCTTGAGATCCGGATAAAACCCGCCATACCGGATCCACCGCCCCAAAAACAGATTCCGCCGACGCAGCGCATATCCATCGAACGGGGGGTCGCGTTCCAACAACTCCCATATCTCCTTGGCCAACTCGTCGCTTAATGCCTCATCCGCATCGAGCGAAAGAATCCAGTCCCCGGAGCATTTCTCCAGCGCGGAATTCTTCTGCGCCGCGAACCCCTTCCACCCTTCCACATAGAACCGTGACCGGTAGCTGCGAGCAATCTCCTCCGTGCGATCGTCCGATCCGGAATCGACCACGACAATCTCGTCTGCCCACGCCACACTGCCCAGCGTGCGCTCGAGGTTGGCTTCTTCATTGCGCGTGATGATGGCGACGGAGAGCGTTTTGCGCATTCCTGTTTGTTATTGCAGATGTTCCAGAATCACCCGATCCACCACCTGGGCCAGTGTTTCCCCGGTCTTTTGGAGGACAAAGCTCTTCGCCGTCTCCGACCAATCCAGCTTGAAGCTGGTGGATAGCGCGGAGATCCATACCTGGCGTGGGGGCGTATTGGGAGTAATCACAAACTTCCCCGGTGGGTCCTCAAACAAAATATTCAACACGCCATTTTGTTCTTCCACTTCAAATCCGCCCTCTTCTTCTCGCTCGATAAGGCTCTTCTTGAGAGCCTCCATCGCGGCATCGCAGTGGCGGCGGAATGTACTCTCGTCTAGCATGAGTTGAGTGTAACAAGGCGCATGACGAGATCCATTCTGCCCCTGGCCGGGCTACTGCTGCTCTGTGCCGCGTCCACACTCCGGGCGCAAAGCCCGACGGAATCCGCCCACGACCTGGTAAAGGACGTGGTCTATAACGAGCTCCAGGAACGCCGCCACGTCAGCCTGTGGCAATACCGGGTAGACAAACGCGCTGGCAACCAGAACACCACCGAGCAGGAAGTCGAGACCGTCGCCGGACCCGTATATCGCGTGCTTGCGCGCCAGGGCAAGGCACTCGATCAAGCGGCCCAGAAAAAAGAAACCGACCGCCTGAACAATCTCCTGCGCAATCCAGCCGAGCAAACCCGCATGAAGCAGGACCACGACGCAGAGGAACAGCGTGTGGAGCGGCTGATGGGCGCCATGCCCGATGCCTTCCTCTACACCTACGACGGCACGGCAGACGGCAACCTGCGGCTTACCTTCCAGCCCAACCCTGCTTACAATCCGCCGACCTACGAGACCCGCGTCTATCACGCCCTGTCGGGGGAAATATGGATTCAGCCCCAACAAAAGCGCCTAGCCAAAATTGATGCCCATATCGTAAACGAGATCGAATTCGGGTACGGCTTCTTCGGTCGCATCGAAAAGGGCGGCCGCTTCGAAATTCTGCGCCAGCCGGTGGCTGAGAACCGATGGAAGACAACCATGTTGAACGTCCACATTTCCGGGCGCATCGTGTTCCTCAAATCCATCAACCGCGACCAGGACCTAACGCGCTCGGCCTTTAAGCCGATGCCATCGAACACCAGCGTGCAGGACGCCGTCACTTTACTGAACGGACCGCTTACCCCTTAACCGCCTCCCGAATTATCGATCACCCGTTGCCAAATTCGATCGGGCGCACAATAGCGCGCCTCTGCTGATCTCACTCTTGCTTTGTTAAGATGAAGCTTGGTCACGCGGCGACAAATGCTCAAGCTGTCCGGCATGGCCGTCTCTTCTACGGCGCTGGGCGCGCTTGCTCAGCAAACTGCTCCCGCTGACTACTCCATTGACATCGCCCCTTACGACCTTGAGGTCGCTCCGCGCCGAAGCATCAAGACCATTGCCTACAACCGCCGGGTGCCAGGCCCCTTGCTTCGCTTTAAGGAAGGCCGTCCCGTCACCATCGATGTGAGCAACCAGACCAACAATGGCGAAGTGGTTCACTGGCATGGCCTCTTTCTGCCCTCGGAGGTGGACGGCGCCGTGGAAGAAGGCACTCCGCTCATTCCGACGGGCGGTCACGCGCGTTATACGTTTACGCCCAGCCCTTCCGGCTTCCGCTGGTATCACACTCATACCTTTGCCGGCAAAGATCTGCACAAAGGTCAGTACACCGGCGAGCACGGATTTCTGTTCATAGAGCCCCGCGACCACCCCGGCCGTTATGACCAGGAGATCTTCCTCGCCTTGCATGACTGGGATGGCGAACTGGAGTCGAGCGGTGATGGTGCCATGGATCCCGTCTACAACGTATCCACCATCAACGGTCGCGTCCTGGGCTTCGGCGAACCGCTCCGGGTAAAGTCCGGCGAACGGATGCTGTTACATATTCTTAACTCCAGTCCGAGCGAAGTTCACTGGATCGCCTTTTCCGGACATCAGTTCCAGGTCATCGCGCTGGATGGCAACCTGGTCCCTCAACCGCAGGTGGTGTCAATGCTGCGCCTCGCCCCTGCTGAGCGGGTCACCGCCATCGTAGAGATGAATCATCCCGGGGCCTGGGTGTTGGGGGAAGTGCGCAAGCACATCATGGCAGCCGGAATGGGCATTGCCGTGGAGTACGCCGGGAGCTCTGGCAAGCCGCGGTGGGATCAACCCGAAAACCTTCTCTGGGACTATCTGTCCTTTGCCGCCGAGGGTCCAGCGCCCGCCGAACAGCCGGGCGTGGTGAGAATCCCCCTGGTCTTCGAATCCAAATTTGCCGGCCACGGTGCGATGGATCGTTGGACCATCAACGGCAAGTCTTACCCGGACACGGTAGGCCCGATCCTGACCGCGGGCCGGCGCTATCGTCTGTTATTCATCAATCGCAGCACCAACGATCATCCCGTCCACTTCCACCGCCACACCTTTGAACTGCGCCGCTTGCCCGGCCACCCGGAAACTCAAGGCATCCTGAAAGACACTATCCTGGTAGATGCAGGCACCCGGGTGGAGGTGGAGTTCACCGCCAACGATCCCGGGCCCACGCTCTTCCACTGTCACCAGCAGAACCACATGGATGCAGGCTTCATGATGCTCTTTCGGTATGCGTAATTGGCTGTGTATGTTCGCCCTGTTGGCCGTGCTTTGGAGTGCGAGGCCGCTGCGTGCCCAGGGCAATTACGAAATCCAGGTTTACGGCGCGGCCACGGTGGAACCAAAGAGCACCATGGTTGAGATTCATTCCAATTTCACCCCGGATGGGCAGAAGTATCAGATCGATGGGGTGTATCCCACCAACCACCAGCTCCACGAAACGCTCGAAATTACGCAAGGTCTGACCAGCTGGTCGGAAGTAGGCTTCTATGTCTTCACCAGTGAACAGAACGGCCACGGTGTGCAGTGGGTAGGGGATCATATCCGGCCGCGCGTGCGGGTGCCGGATTCCTGGCATTGGCCTGTCGGTGTGAGTCTATCGACCGAGGTCGGGTATCAGCGCGCCGTGTATTCGCCGGACACCTGGACCTGGGAGATCCGTCCGATTGTCGACAAGTACCAGGGTCGATGGTACTGGGCAATCAATCCCGCGTTAGAACGGACGTGGCACGGTCCAGGTGTAAAACAGGGAGTCGGCTTTGCTCCTGGCGCGAAGCTCAGTTACGACTTTAACCGGCAGGTCAGCGGCGGCATCGAATACTACGCAGACTACGGCCGCCTGGTTGCATTCGATTCTCTCCATAACCAACAGCAGCAAATCTTCGTAGTGACCGACCTCAATGTCTCGCCCAAATGGGAAATCAACATCGGAGTGGGTGTAGGCCCGACAGCCGCCACCGACCACTGGATCATCAAAGCCATTCTCGGCCGCCACTTCGACTGGAAGAAACCCTCGCTCGTAGACTAACCCCACTCTGTATCAGTGCCGGAATCCAAAGGGAATGGGACGGGTGTCCCACGTTCGCAACAGCGTACGTGGGCCGAAAACGATGGGTGCGTCCTCAAAACCGAAGAGAGAGGCAACTAAGCCCCCCATCCATCTTCCGAAACTCCGACATATCGAGCTCCAGAGGGTTGAATCCACGAGCCCTAAGCTCAGCAGTCAACCGAGGATACCCAGTCGCCACCAGCACCCGGTCATTTACTCGAACGCAATTCGCTGCATAGCTCTCTTCACTCACCACGCAAATCAGTTCATACCCTGCAAACGCCTCCCAACCAGCCATCTCTTCCATCACCACCAAAGTGTTGTTGCCGATGTACGACACTCCACTCTTCAGATGAAGAATGCTGCTCATCCCACGCACGTCGACCACCGTAGACGGAAAACCCACGCGGGCCAGGTGAGCCGCCAACTGCCGGGCCCCCTCTTCATTGGTGCGAAGCGACAAACCGAGGAAGAAGTGATCCTCCGCTTCGCAGATATCACCACCATCCACCGTTCCGGGAGTATCTATCTCCATCGTGACAGGAAAGAAACTGAGCAGGACAGGACGCATAGCCGCCACCTCACCCTCGCGGCTCTGAGCCCCGGGCCGGGTGAGGACAGCGCAACGTGCAGTCAGCACCGCCGTATCCTCCACAAACGTGGAGTCCGGATGATCCAGATCCGCCTCCAATGAGGTAATCGCAAGCCCACACGCCATCAGCGCTTCGCAGTACCGTGCATGTTGCGCAACAACCTGGTCGTACCGTGGAATTCCCAGGTCAACACTGGTGAGCCCCTGGGCGAAATTCATTCCCGGGGTACGAACAATGGCATGTTTGAACACTATCGATCCGTTCTTTCGTTGAATTTCTCGTAAACAAGTTTAGCCGCCGCAATGTCCTCAACCGCGATCCCGACAGACTTGAACACCACCGGCCGGTCCCCTGGGTCGATCTTCCCGCCATTCAACAACTCACCAATCTCGGCACTCACCTGTGCCTTGGCAAGCACAATGTCGCCCGCTTCTTTCAGCGCCGCCTCACGTGATTCGACTACCACCGCGCCGCGCATCGTCTCTTCATCCAATTCACGCCGCTCCGGGGTCGCCGCGCCAATAGCACAAACCATAGCGTGTGGACTTAGCCATCTCCCTTGGAGGATCGGCTCCGGCGAACTGGTCAGCGCCAGCACCACATCCGCACCGGAGACCGCCTGCTCCGCGCTCATCACCCGCGCGCCAATCTCGCTTGCAAATTCCTGCGCATGCACTTGCGACCGGCTCCACACCCTTATGTCCGTAAACGCGCGAATGGCCCGAAGTGCGCGAATATGCGAACGAGCCTGCACCCCGCTGCCGAGGATAGCAAGCACCTTCGCCTCCGCGGAAGCAAGGTGATCGATAGCCACCGCGGATACGGCTGCCGTACGCATCTCGGTTATTAATCGTCCATCCATCGTCACCAGCGGCTCTCCCGTATCGGCGCGAAACAATTGGATCATCGCCATGTGCGTGAGCTTCCCCAGGTCCGCATTGCCGGGATAGAAAGCGACCATCTTGGCCCCCATCACCGTCCCGTATACGGCTGGCATCACGCCGAACCAGCCGCCATACTCAGGCACCGGAATGATATTGCGCACAGGCTGCCGGACGCGGCCGCCGGAAAAATCCATCAACGCCTGCCGCATCACCGGGATCAACTCCTCGTAGGAGAGCACTGCGCGCACCTGTTCTTCAGTCAACATAGAGCTTCCTTATCCAACCTTGATACGGCGGAAACCGAACCCTCTTGATGTGCATGGGATGGTGAGCGGCCGCTCCTGGAGGCTACCATCGATACATGGACGTTATGCACAACCTGGAGTCAGCAGATCCAATCGACTTGTTCCGGCAATGGCTAGCCGAGGCGGAACGAAGCGAACCCAACGATGCCAATGCCGCGGCGCTCGCAACCTCGACCCCGGACGGCTATCCCAGTGTGCGCATGGTCCTGGTGAAGCGTGCGGACGAACATGGCTTCTGTTTCTTTACCAACGCGGAAAGCAGGAAGGGCATGCAGCTGCACGCAAATCCCAGGGCAGCCCTATGTTTTCACTGGAAGTCGTTACGCCGTCAGGTACGAGTGGAGGGCAGCGTCACCGCGATGTCGGCGGCCGATGTAGACGAGTACTTCCACAGCCGATCCCGCAACAGCCAGATTGGAGCCGCCGTCTCGCAGCAGAGCCGGCCGCTTGCCAGCCGCGAGGAACTGGATACGCGCTTCCGCAAATTTTCCGCCGACCATCCGGGAGAAGTCCCTCGGCCGCCCTACTGGTGCGGCTTCTGCGTGAACCCGGAACAGATAGAGTTCTGGATAAGCAGAGACAACCGCCTACACGACCGGTTCTTGTTTACCCGGGATGCCGGAGCATGGAGAGCAACCCGGCTGTACCCATAGTCAGAAGGGCAAAGTAGGTACGGGGCTTTAGCCCCTGAGGTACGCTTTCCTCGAAGGGTACGGGCTTTTAGCCCGTACATGAACCCAGTAAAAAACCTTCGGCCTTTAGGCCCTGAGGTACGCTCTTTCTTCCCTCTCTATACAAAGCATCCCCTTTCCGCATTGTTTTAGCCCCTCGCCTTTTTTTGACCATCCCTGGTTGACACAGCGACAGAGCTGGTCTTGTAATCTCCTGTAGCGTAAGTTTTATCCCCACTCTGGGAGGTCTTCCGCCGCCATGCCAACCTCCGCTGTACTCGATGACCTGATCGACGCCCTCGAAGAGCAATCCGATTCCTTGTTCTCCTTCCTCGATCGCCACACAGGGGAAGTCTTTTTGATCTCCGAGGAATCCCTCGCGCTCACGGAAGCAGACCCGGAGACCATCGACCTGCTGCCCGATTGGCAAAAGGAAGAAGCCGTGCGGGCGGTCCTGATTGAAACTACGGACCGGTATCTCGCCCTCCCGGATCAATTCGAAGTGAACGAGTGGAACATCATGAACGAGTTTTGCCATGAAGTAAAACGAGATCACGTTCAGGCTGCGCTGCTCAATGCGGTTCAGGGCAATCACGCCTTTCGCCGATTCAAGGACCAGATAGCGACCCACGGTCTGTGGGAAGACTGGAATCGGTTTCGCCGCCACGCATTCGGCGAAATCATTCGTGACTGGTCCGAGGAGAATGACATCACCCTCACCGCCCGCCAACCGCAAACGGCTCGTTAGCGAGGATGAAAAAAGCCGGTTCCTTTCATCAGCCCCTTGTCAGCTTTAGAATAGCTTTGGACCCATGTCCCTTCCTCCCCATCTAAAGACAGGCCGCAACGACCCCTGCCCCTGCGGCAGCGGCAAGAAGTACAAGCAGTGCTGCCTGAAGGTTGCTTCCGCATCGGATGACAGCCCCTGGAGACAACAGCGCGACGCCTCGGGCCGTCTCGCTCAGGAGATGCTGAACTTCGCCAGGCAAAACTTCGCCCGTGACCTCGATGCCGCTTGGTTGGACTTCAACCAGGACGATGCCCCCCTTCCGATCGAAGAAGATCCAGAGGAAGGCCAGATATTTGTTCCCTATTTTTTGTTCGACTGGGACCCGGAACCACGCGCCCGCCGGCGCCCGCCGGTCGCGGGCCTTATCGCACGATCCTATCTCTCAAAGAAGGGGAGCCGCTTACCGGAACTGGAACGGTTGATCCTGGATCAGGCCCTGACGCAACCGCTCACCTTCTATGAAGTCGTTCGCTGCAATCCTGGGGAAGGGATAGTGGTTCGCGATGTCCTGCTCGGTGCGGAGATGGATGTGACCGAGCGCACAGCCTCCCGCATGTTGCAGCCAGGAGATCTTAGCTACGGCCAGATATGCGAGTTGGCTGAGATAACGACACTCGGCAGGCTCGCTCCGCTTTGCATCCCGCCGAGCCACAAGGCGGCGATCGTCAGACTCCGTACACATCTGCGAAAAAAGATCGCCAAGCAGAATCGGGAGCTGACGGTGCCCGACCTGATCCGTTACCGCGAGGATATTCGCACCACCTATCTGAATGTCCGGGACTCCATACGGACACCGCCGCGACTGACCAACACCGACGGGGACCCGTTCGTCTTGCACACTCTGACCTTTCGCACCGGGTCTGCGCTCGCCGCCTTTGAAGCATTAGCTCCGCTGGCCCGTGGCATTTCCAAAACCGAGCTGCTCAAGGGCGCAAAATTCGACGGCGACGGTGCGCTGGTCAGTGTGGAGCTTCCATGGCAGAAGAAGGGAAACCGAATCCATCAAGACTGGGACAACACCCTCCTCGGCCAGCTGAGTATTTCCGGCCGTTCTCTGGTAGTGGACGTGAATTCGGAGAAGCGGGCCGCAAAGATTCGCCAGGAAATCGAACGGCGTCTTGGCATTTTGGTAACTCACCAGAAGACGGTGACGCAGCGTCCTGAAGCCATGTTCGAGAAGTCGAAGCGCAGGAAAACCGCAAGCCGCTCTGTCTCGCAGCCGAAGTCTGAGGAACCAGGGTTCACGGAGGAGATGCGGGCAGAAATCCAGCGGCAGGTGGAAAATTGGATCTTTCAGAAAGTTCCTGCGCTCGGCGGACGCACCCCGCTGGAAGCCGTCGGCGATCCTGACGGCAAAGAAATTGTAGAGTCCCTGCTCTTGGGGTGGGAGCGCCAAAACGAAAGGATGGCGGATCCGCAAGTCTTTCGTCCCGACATCGACGCGATCCGGCGGCTGCTGCAACTAACACCCTCCGCCCGCTAATCGAAAGGGAACACGATCGTCCTTGGATGTCGGTACGGGCGGAGTCCAGTACAGCCTCGTTCAAGTCAGATGGATGAGGGAAGCTGGCGAATTTCGTCTTCTAACCACGGTCTATGGCTTTGGACGGGTGTCCCGTGCGGGAAATCCGGATACATCCGCCGAAAACGATGTTTTTCCAATGCCTTCCCTCGATGCCATGAGGGCTCTTACTTGTTGTGAGAACCTCATTACAAAAGCAGTCCCGCAGGGACGGCTGACCTTAGCCCAGGACGCTAGTCCCGGGTATCGTTGAAGCCATGATCGAGTCCCGAAGGGACGGCTGGAAAGCCTTTGGTTTGATGAGTTCGGAAATAACGTTCGTATCCAGCAAGAACGCACTCACAGTTCGACCACACGGCCAAAATCGGGCTTACGCTCGAGATCGATGGACACCTTGGCCAGCGGTGACTCGGCAAAGAACTTGGAGAGGCTCTTCGGCTCCCTGTCTCGCTTGGTTAAGCGCTCGAATTCTTCCCAGGCAACGATAACCACGGCCTCCTTGCCTTGTTTTGTTACCACCTGAGGGGCACCCTCTCGAGCTCTCCGGAACACCTCGCTAAACTGCGCCTTCGCTGCCTGTAGCTGCCACGTTCTAGAGGAGGGAACTTCTGGTTTGCGAAGGGGTTCCGGCTTCTTCGAGATTCTGGTTGTCATAGCTTATCCAGACTGGTCAGACTAGCCTTAAACGTCCAACGCCGAGATTCCGGCTAGCACGACGGGATCGCGATCAGGAAACTCCGCTACCAGGGACAGTTTCCCGCCCAGGGCCTCAATCGAGCGTCGGAGCGTCGAGATGTGCATATCGGTGCGCTTTTCGATCTCGGAAATCTGCTTTTGCGCAACCCCAAGATTTTTCGCCATGCGAACTTGGGTCATCTCGCGGGCCCGGCGCAATTCCTGCAGAGTCATTTCTTCGGCGATCAGTCGGGAAGCTCGCTTTTCGATCTTGCGGCGGCGGCTGACCGGCAAGGTCTTGATGATGTCATCTACATTCCGTGCCATGATCTATTTCCTTTCCTTCTCGATCCGGTCCAGGTGCGCATCGAACCGCTGATCGGCTTTACGGATCAACTCGCGATAAAAGCGCTTCTGACTGCCGCCCGATTTATCGCCTGCAACGAGCAGAATGGCCCGCCGTTTGGGATCGAATGCGAAGGCTACGCGCCAGACTCCATCGGCAGCATCAAAGCGCATTTCTTTCATGTTTGCGGGTTTCGATTCTTTAAGGGTGGCGACACGCGGACGTCCCAGATGAGGCCCGGAATGCTGAAGCAATCGTGCCATCGCCAGCGTCTCGTCCTGCACCTCCCTGGGCAGCGCAAGGAACTCCGGGTCGAACTCGTCACCAATGAGTACCCTCCATTCCATCTAAAATATACCTCGTATGGTATATCCTGCCAAGCGTATATTGGCAAGCGGATTTTGGGCCTCGGCGAGGACGCGGGGGCACAGACGAAAAAGTACCCCAAAGAAACCAACTCACGGTTCGAAATGCCTAACGTCGAACAGGTGTTTTTCTGTGTTTACGATCCGCAGCCGGGGAGCCTCTGCATGTCTTGGATTAAGAACCCAATTCCAGGTTTCGGGAGTGATGGCTGAGGGCACGCGTAGAAGGCGGAGTCTTGCGCCCTGATAGCCATGCGTCGCTGAGTGCTCGGGTCTCCAACTCGCCGCTCTTCCAAGCTGGTGACATGAACTTATCGCGCATACCGCGCTTACCGCGCACATTATTTCCCCGGTCTCAGGAGAGCCAATGCGGCGGAAACTCATTTCCGGGCCGGTCGACCATCCGCCGCACGCACTTAGTGCGCACGTTTTTCCAAAAACCAGCAACCGCTCCCGGCTCAGAAAGGAATATCGTCGTCCGTAATTTCCGTGCCGGCAAACTCCTCATGATGCACCGGTGCCCGTTGATCGAACGAAGACGTATTGGATCGCGTCCCGCCGCCACCACCGTCTCCCTCACCTCGGCCCGAGAGCAGGACAATGTCGTTGACGATAATTTCGGTGCGGTACTTCTTCTGCCCCGATGCCTGATCGTCCCACGACCGGGTCTGAATGCGGCCTTCCACGTAGAGCTTGGCGCCCTTCTTCACGTAGTCGCGGATAATCTCCGCCACTCGTTGATACGCGGTCAGGTTGTGCCACTCAGTACGATCCTGCCACTCGCCGGCCTTGTCCTTGAACCGATCCGAAGTGGCCAGGGTAAGATTCGCGACCGGCAAACCGCTGGGTAAAAACTTGACTTCCGGGTCTTTGCCGACGTTGCCCAGGAGAATGACTTTGTTAACGCTCTTTGGCATGATGTTCCTTCTCTTTTAGGTAAGGCAGAAGCATAGCAGAACTTTCTGCCGCGTTGTTCTCACCGTGAACCGACATTGTATGTTCCGTCGTAACGGGAAATCTCTAGTTAACTTTTCTTCATATCGCGGGCACGCGCCAGGCGGCGATTGCGCAGCCACTTGGCCGCTCCCAGCAGCGTCAGCATGCTGCCAAACGGAAGGCACATCATGGCCAGCAACAGCGCAAGCCAGCCGGAGTTGGTATGCGGCCCGTGTATCCCTATCCCGCCGAAGACAGTCGCAGTCAACAGCGCAGCCAGCCCGCCAACCACCAATATCCAGATGCCCGCGCGCAACAGTTGGACCGTGCCGTCGTCCGGCATCGGCTTGACCAGCCGCGGCCTCCCCTCTTGCATCACCAGGGGTGCTGCGTTCAACGCCACGCAGCCAGCATGGCGTACACCACCACCCCGGTGACCGAGACGTAAAGCCAGATGGGAAGCGTGAAGCGCGCAATCTTGCGATGCTGCCGGAAGCGGCCGCTCAAAGAGAAGAAGAAAGTGGTCAGTACCATCGGCAAGGCCACTACCGACAGCACCACGTGGCTGGCCAGGATACTCAAGTAGATAGTCCTCACCGTGCCAAAGCCGGGAAAATGCGTCTCTCCATGCAGCGCATGATTGGTGATGTAGCTGGCTAGAAAGAGAGACGAAAAAGCAAACGCTATGACCATAGACACGCGATGGGCCGGAATATTCTTCTGCCGAATAAAGTAAAACCCCGCCAGCAGCGCGACCGTGCACAGCCCGTTGAGCAGCGCATTGAGTGCCGGCAAAAAGCGCAGCCTTGACACCGAAGCATCCAGCGGGTGATGGAGATAAAGCAGCCAAAGCAGGAAGCAAACCGCAGCCGCACTCACCGCGACGATCAGTGCGACCGGGACCGCAACCGAAGGTCGCTGGTTGGTTTCCGCTACTAACATGTTCCTCTCTCCTTTCCGGTTACGCGGCCGGCCGGCTGGTGCGCCGGTTCACAATCGCCCAGGATGCCGCGAACGTCAGCAAGCAAACACCAGCCGTGACCGCCAGGTTGACGGGCAAAGAAAACGCCGTGGGCGCATCGGGAAACAGAGCCCCACGCAGCGCTTCCACGCCGTAGGTCAAAGGGTTGAGCATCATGCAGAAGCGCATCCACCCTGCGGCCCCGCTCAGCGGGAACAGAGCGCCCGAAAGCAGCCACAGTGGAATCAACAGCATGTTTACGATAGCGTGAAACGCCTGCGTCGAATCCATCGGCCAGGCAATGGCAAAGCCCAGCGCCGTCAGCTCGAAGCTGATCATCACCACCGCCAGGATGCTCAAGCCGATTGCTGCCGGCGTCAGGTGCACCCCAACCAATGGCGCAAACACCAGAAAGATGATTCCTTGAACGGCGGCCAGCGTAGCCCCACCCAGAACCTTGCCAAGAACTATTGACGAGCGGCTCACCGGAGCCGCCAGCACTGAAAGCAAAAAGCCTTCGTTCCGGTCCTGAATCAGCGACATCATGCTGAAGATCGCGGTAAAGAGCACAATCATGGCTACGGATCCGGGAAAGAAATAGCCCAGGTAATGCGCAGACGATCCGGAGCCCGTACTGAAACTATGGGCGAAGCCCGCGCCCAGCACAACCCAGAAGATCAGCGGCGAAGCAATCACCCCGGCCACCCGGGCCTTCTGGCGATAAAAACGGACAATCTCGCGCTGCCACAAGCTATAAGCCGGCAGCCAGATACCCGGCGATACGGCTTGGCGAGCACGCGGCGCCGTTGCGGCTATGGTTGCCATGATGTCTCCTTCTCCTCGGAATCGGTCCAGAAGCGATGCCCGGTGCGTTGAATGAATACGTCCTCGAGCGATGGACGAGCCACCGAGATGCCCTCCACTTCACCGGGAAAAGCCTCGACGACCGCCGTCACCAGGCGATGCCCCTCGGGGCGTTCCAGGCGGACAGTGCTGCCCATGACGTTCGGCTGTACTCCAAAACGGGCGCCCATGCGTTCGGCCAAAGCGCGCGCGGCCTCCGGGCTCGCCGTCTCAAACAGCACCACGTCGCCGCCGATGGCCGACTTCAACTGCGCCGGCGATCCCAGCGCCACCAGCTTGCCCTGGTTCAGGATGGCCAGCCGGTTGCAATGTTCCGCCTCTTCCATCAGGTGAGTAGTCACCAGGATGGAGACGCCCTCCTGGTCCCGCAGTGTCCGCAGGTACTGCCACATGTCACGCCGCGCGCCGGGATCAAGACCGGTGGATGGTTCGTCCAGCAGCAGCACTGCCGGCGAGTGGATCAGGCCCTTGGCCAGCTCGACCCGCCGCTGCATCCCGCCGGAAAGTGTTTCCACATAGTCCTTCGCGCGGTCGCTCAGTCCCACGCGGCGCAGCACTTCTTCGCTGCGGGTCTTGAGCACCTCGCCCCGCAAACCATATAGGTGTCCCTGGTGCTTCAGGTTCTCGGCCACCGTCAACTTCAGGTCCAGGCTCCTGGCCTGGAACACGATCCCGGTCTGCTGCCGCGCCCGGTTGGGTTCCCGGGCTACATCGAACCCTTGGATCCGCGCTACTCCACCACTTGGCACCATTAAGGTCGAGAGGATGCGGAAGAGAGTAGTCTTGCCGCTGCCATTGGGGCCTAGCAGTCCGAAGATCTCCGCCGGCTGCACGGCAAAGCTCAGGTCGTCGAGCGCCAGGCGATCGCCATAGTTATGCGAGAGCCGATCCAGTTCAATCGGCATCGCTTCTGCATTACCGTTTGGCCGGATGTTCGCTGCCGGATGTTCGCTCAGGGTAGCCATGCGCCTATCTCCTTCCGGTTGCGTTCAGCATCATCACCGTGAGCAGCAGCGGCAGGTGGATCACGCTGGCCCGCAGCAGGTCGCGCGCGTATCCCCGCGATTCCGCCGTGGTGAGCGCCCGGGTAATGCGGGCAAAGCGAATGGTGTAAGCCAGGTAAACCAAACCAAGCAGCACCGCGGTGACCAGGTAGAACCGCCCGGTCAGGTGCATGTAAAACGGTACGACGCTGACCGGGATCATCAGCACCGCGTAAATGAGCGCTTCGCACGCTGTGGACCAGCCATCGGGCTGCACCACCGGCAGCATGCGGATTCCGGCTTTGGCATAGTCTTCGCGGTACAGCCACGCGATGGCCATAAAGTGGGGAAACTGCCACACGAAAAGAATCGCGAACAGGGCCACGGCCGGCCACTCAATCACCCCCCGCGCGGCGGTCCAGCCCAGCAGCGGAGGCATGGCGCCGGGAAACGCACCGATGAAGGTAGCCAGCGTGGTGTACCGCTTGAGCGGGGTGTAGACCGCGACATAGCTGAACCCCGTCAACAGCGTCAACATCACCGTGACCGGGTTGGTGTACCAGGCCAGCACCACCGCCCCAGCAGCAAAACAAAGCAAGCCCAACACCAGGCCGTAAAGCGGTCCGACACGGCCTGCAGCCAGAGGGCGTTGCGCAGTCCGGGTCATTTTCGCGTCAGTCCTGCGTTCGATCACCTGGTTTAGCACGCTCGCGCCGCAGGAGACCAGCGTGATGCCCAAAAGCGTCTGGAACA
The DNA here is from genome assembly GCA_963830325.1 of uncultured Acidobacteriaceae bacterium. Taxonomy (GTDB): domain Bacteria; phylum Acidobacteriota; class Terriglobia; order Terriglobales; family Acidobacteriaceae; genus PALSA-350. Next base: position 359,623 of record CAWHMV010000008.1, on the reverse strand, counting down.
GGCCCCAATGAATGCTGGTGATGCCGGACCGCATCGATCCCAGGTAAAAGCCGGCCCAGGCGGTCAGCACCACCATCGAGGTCACCCGAACCTTGAACAGCTCCTGGTAATCCGCCCAAAGGGAGTGCCGAACCGGCGCTGCGGACACGGCAAGCCCGGGCACAGCCATATCTCCGGCCGGGACGCGATCAACGGCGTGGGCGGCTGGAGTCATCGGAGCGAAATCCTGGGTTGCGGCTGGTTAGAATTCATCAACGCGGCTACCTTCATGATAGCAAGCACGCCGCCGGAGCCAGCCGTTTGCTGTCATCCATGCGACGGAGTCTTTAAGGCGCGGCTTCAAGCGTGGGTTCCGGCTCGTCATGCTGCACCAGGTACTCCTGGATCAGCACCGAAACCAGCACCGCCGTCGGCACCGCGATCATCGCGCCAATGACGCCGGCCAGCTTCGATCCCATCAGCAACGCAACCAGAACTCCCAGCGCCGAAAGATCCACGCTGCTCTTCATGATGCGCGGAGTCAGGTAAGAGGTCTCAACCTGGGCGTAAATGGCATAGAAAATCGCTACCCCAACCACCTTTTCCCAGGAGTCGGTGGCCGCCGCCAGCAGTACCAGGGCCATCGAGACCATGGCGCCCACGATCGGGATGATGTTCAGAGCCCCCATCAGGACCGCCAGCGCATACGCATAGCGGATCTTGAGCAAAACGAACACGATCAGGCTGCAAAGCCCGAGGATGAGCATGAGTCCACCCTGCCCCACCAGCCATTTGCCCATCCGCACATCGGCTCGCAGCAGGCTATCGTTCAGCCGTCCCCGGGTAGACTTGGGGAAAAAGGACAGTACCCAGTGGTAGGCCTCATCGCCTTCCAGCATGAAGTACACGGTCAGAAAGAGGACTGCGGCCAGGTCCGCCAGTTTGCTGGCCCAACCGCTGAGAGATAGGAAAAGGTACTCCGCGAAATTGGACGCAAACCCCTGCAGCTTGCTGTTTATACCCGAGAGATTCAGGTGAGAAACGAAGGGAAGCCTATGCAGCTGATCGAGCAATTGCGGGCCGCGCGTGGGTAGCTCCGCGACCAGCGATTGCCCGTCCCGTAACACCGGCGGCAAAGCGAAGGCGAAAAACAAGGTTGCCGCCGTCGCCAGGCTCAGCAACAGGAGAAAGATCGCCAGCCCCCGGCCGGGATGCCACTTCCCAACCCTGAGGCGTGTAATCGCTCGGATGATAGGGGTGAGGACGACGGCGAAGAGAGCGCTTACGTAAAGCAGCATCAGGATCTCCCGCATCAGGTATGCGGTCGCCAGAGCTAAGGCAATGGCAAAGGCGAAAACGATATTGCCGCGCGCCGAGCGTGTTCGCACCGTCTCTACGCGCTCCACGCTCCCTTCACTCGCCATGCATTCTTCTTTCAATCAGCCACTGCAGGGACACGTCCGTCAATACTCGATCGGCCACTTCCCGTGGTGCCAGGCCTGTGGTGGTAACCGTGACGTGTGCGGCGCGGTAGTGCGGCATGCGCAGGGTATGACGTGCCGCCAGGGCTTCCGGTGCTGCCAGCAATGGGCGGACTTTCCCCTCTACCGTGCAGCGCGCCAGCAGGTCAGGCAATTCCGCATGCAGAAAAACCAGGCAATTTCCGGGCGAATGGATCAACAGTGATCGTGTCGATTCGTCCTCCACCGTGCCCCCGCCGAGTGCCAGCACAATTTCTTCGTCATTGCTCAACTGCTGTACCGTTTGCCGTTCCAGCCGTCGAAACTCCGCCTCGCCATAATCGCGGAAGATCTCCGCAATGGTGCGATGACTATTGGTCTCAATGACCTGGTCCAGATCGAGGAACCTCCAGCCCAGGTCGCGAGCCAGAATCGCGCCAACGGTGGACTTGCCGGCGCCCATGAACCCCGTCAGAATCAAGCGGGAAACCCGCTGCATCTCTTGCTGCGCCCGCTTGCTCATGCCATCAGCGGATTATAGAGCCGTGAGGTTTGGTTTGGTATCAGGGCACGACTTCACAGGCTGCGGAAAAATGCTGGTTTGGAGAAGAAAGCAACCCTCAGCGGCTAAAGCCGAATTCATTACACAGCAGTTATGTACGGCCTAAAGGCCGTACCCTTCATAGAAGCGTTTTTCCGCAGCCTGTTTAGTCGGCCTAAAGGATTGAGAATTACGTCGGGGCTGAAGAGCGTGTGTGAGAACCGGCTTTGTGAGTTTAGTCCCGGAGGGACGGCTGAACTTAGCCCAGGACGCTAGTCCTGGGTACACCACGAAACATGATTGAGTCCCGCAGGGACGGCTGAAAGTTGTCCAGGATTGCGTCGCGGCCTATTTTCAGCCGTCCCTGCGGGACTGGTCGTCCTTTCAAATCCAACCCAGGACTAGCGTCCTGGGCTAAGTTCAACCGTCCCTGCGGGACTGAGTTTGGATCGGAGTTCTCACACACGCTCTTTAGCCCCTGGGGTCTACCTTTCTTGAAGCCTCAAGGCTTCAGCGGGGGCTCACTTCGCGCGCGAAGGCTCTTTTTTCAACGCAGTCTGGATGTTCTCCCATACCGCCGGGCTGGGATCGTGGATAGGCAGCAATAGCTTGGCCTGTTCGGCAATGTATTCGAGATCACGCACCAGCGCGCTGCAGTTCTCGCAAGTCTTCAAATGTTCTTGCGCGCTAAGATCTTCACCCGACTCGAACAAGCTCGGAAGCTGGTCCTGAAAAACGGCGCAATCGACGGTCGTCCCGTTCGCGGCTTTCCGGACATTGTTCATAAAACTGCCTCTTTCCGTTGGCCCGACTTCAGAAGGTCGCGCAGCTTCATGCGCGCTTTGTGCAGCTGCGACTTGCTGTTGCCAATGGAGCACTCCAACATGCCGGCGATCTCATTGTGTTCATACCCTTCCACATCGTGCAATACAAATACGAGCCGGTAACCCGGGGGTAAATTCTCAATCGCTCGCTCCAGCGTAACCCGGTCCACAGAACCGGAAAGCGTCAGGTCGCGGGCGCCAATATCCTTGCGTGGCCCATCTTCCTGGGAAGGCTCCAGGGTCTCTTCCAGAGAAACCTGGGGCAGACCCTTCTTGCGCAGGTGCATGAGGACAACGTTCACTGCCAACCGATGCAGCCAGGTGGAAAACGCCGAATCTCCGCGGAAGGTCGAAATCTTGCGATACAGCTGCAGGAAAGCTTCCTGCGTCAAGTCCTCAGCTTCAGCCACATTACCGAGCATGCGCAGGCACAAAGAATAGACTCGCCGCTTGTGCAGCGCGTACAACATTTCGAAAGAAGCCCCGTCGCCCGCCTGGGCCTTTTGGATGGCCTCGGCTTCGCCGGCGATCGGAGGATTGCGGCGCAGATGCTGGTTGGGCGCTTTGGCTGGGGCGGTTGGCCCCGGCGTCGTCGCCAAATCCTTACTGGGTATAGACATTGCTACCTCTAGAAGAGAAGATACCCCACCGCTATGACGGCTCTGCCGGCGGAAACTCGCTTTCAACATGGGAAATCACTCATTTAACAAAGGGAACCTGCAGGGTGGGAAGCAAAATGTTGCGTCGGAGTTGCTCAGTCAGCGAACTCTAGCCTCTTAACTACCAATAAACCGGGCATATAGACTGCGAGCCACGGTCACGTCGGTTGTGCCCTGCACCAGTGCCCGCCCGTCCGCGAAAAGCGTAACCGTATATTTGTCCCGCTCAAAACGCAGCAGAAGCCGGTTGAAGTTCACTTTGCCGTGCGGTTCCAGCCGGCGTTGCATCTCGGCAAAATCTACCGGGCGATGGTGTTCATGGATCTGCACCGAGTTTCGCCCGCACAGCGTGATCTGGGGACGATCTTCGCCGCGGAGATAGGCGAAATCCCACTGCTGGCAAACGGGGCACCCCGCCCTGGGCGTGGCGGCGCTGATTTCCGCCTGGTCATTGGTCCACAGATCACGGCCCAGAAGGGTACGCCGCATCTTGTCCTGCGCGCCCACCAGAAACTTGAGCGCCTCAGTCACCTCAACCGACGCGGCAAAGTTGACGGCAGTGTTCAAAATACCCGACGTGTCACAGGTTTCCACCATGCCGGCCGGCGGCCGGGGAAAGAGGCACGCCAGGCAAGCCGTCTCTCCTGGAAGGATATTCATGGTGGCCGCGTAAGCTCCCACGGCAGCTGCGTAAATCCAGGGACGGCCCTGTTCGATGGCGTAATCGTTCAGCAGGTAGCGAGTCTCGAAATTATCGGTGGCATCGAGCAGAATGGAAGCATCGCCCAGCAGGGCGTGAATGTTGGAAGGCACCAGATCTGCCACGTGTGCGTGCACCTCGGTCCGGCTGTTGAACTGCGCAATCTTGCGCCGGGCGGCTTCGGCCTTGGGCAGTGCTTCGCGGGCATCGGCCTCGTCGAAAAGCACTTGCCGCTGCAGGTTGCTCTCCTCCACAAAGTCACGGTCGACCAGGGTCAACGTTCCCACCCCGGCCCGCGCCAGCAGCGCCGCAGCCGCAGCCCCGGTCGCTCCACAGCCGACTACCGCTACATGGCCCTGGGCCAGCCGTCTTTGCCCGACCGCACCAATCCCCGGATAAAGCACCTGGCGCGAATACCGTTCCTCAATCTGTTCCACTGCACGCTCCCGTAACATCCGGATTGGCGATCACGTCTTAGTATAGAGATTCGTATAGAGAGAGCCGCGGCGGCGGTCTTGGTCGGCAATCCAGATCGGCGATTCTGGATACCCATCTGAGAGGGTCTTGTTGCTTTTGACACCATTGCTTCCATCGGCACGCCGACAGCAGAAATCCGTTTGGCCCTTTGAGTTAAGGCCGCTGGCCGTCCTCTCTCGAAGAAGCGGCATCATTCCTGTTTTCACTCTCGCGCTGTTCGGTTCGCTGGTGCTCAGCCTGGCTTCTTCCCTGATTGCGCGCGCCCAGGCAGCACCGCCCGCTCCCCTCGGCCCCCAGGGCACCGAAAAGGGGTTACTGCTCGACTGGGCCGGCCTGCAAGTGGTGAGTATCAATTTCGATGGCGTAAGCGCAGAGTTGTTGAAGCCGCTGCCCAGCCAGCTCGCGCAGCAGCCGGGTGCTCCCCTGGATCCGCAGAAGATTCGCGATAGCCTGCGTAGCCTGTACGCCACTGGCCTTTACCAAACTATTGAAGTGGCCGGCGTACGGGCGGGCGACAGTGTCACCATCGTATTTACCGGCGTGCCACGCCTCTTTGTCGGCCGGGTCAACGTGGAAGGGGTGAAAGACGACCGCCTCGACGCCGTGCTTGATAGCGCCACCCAACTGCAGGCGGGAACCCCCTACTCTGAAACCAGGGCAGCGCAGGCAGAGCCTTCGATCAAGACCACACTCGAGAATAATGGCTACTACCGCGGCCAGATTGCGTCCACCAAGGTCATCGACCGCCAAAACTCGTTGATGGATCTCAACTTTGAGGTGACTACCGGTAACCAGGCCCGGATTGGCGACGTCGAGTTAACCGGCGACAGCGGACTGACCGAAGCCCAGTTTCGCAAGCAGGCGAAACTCAAGCGCAATTCCAAGGTCAACCGCAACACCGTGAACCGCGCCCTGGCAAACCTGCGCAAGCGTTACAACAAACGGGGACATCTAGACGCAACCATCAGCCTGACCTCGAAAGAATACGTGCTTCCAACCAACCGGCTGAACTATACCTTTCTTGCCCACCAGGGGCCGATCGTTCTGGTGAAGGTGGAAGGGGCGAAGATCAGCCGTGGTCAGTTGCAGAAACTGGTGCCGGTTTATGAAGAGGGCACGGTTGACCAGGATCTGCTCAACGAAGGCGCACAGAATCTGCGCAACTACTATGAGGGCCACGGCTATTTCGATGTAAAGGTCTCGCACCAGCCCGTAGAGACCGATGCGCAGCATGTGACCGCGCTCTACACCGTCGAACTGGGCAAGAGGCACGTGGTCGACTCAGTTACGGTTACCGGCAATAGGTATTTCAGCACCGAACTCATTACCCAGCGCCTCAGCGTGCGGCCGAACAGTTTTCTGGATCGGTACGGTGCCTTCAGCCAGCAGCTGGTGGCGCAGGATATCGCCAGCATCAAGGCGCTTTATATGAGCAATGGGTTCATCGCGGTCAAGGTGACAACCAAATTTACCGACAGCGATACCGGCGTCGCCAAGCCCAGGAAGATCTCCCACTTCAAAATCGTCTATGTCATCGACGAAGCGACCCAGCGGCGCATCGGCAAATATGACATCGAGGGAGCCACTGCCGAGCAGCTTAACGACTTTCGCTCTCTGCTGAATACCCAGGTAGGGCAGCCCTACTCCGCCATTAACATCAATCAGGACCGCGATCTGGTCCAGACCTACTACTTCAGCAAGGGCTATGACAATGCCGAGGTAAGCGTGTTCCAGCAAGCCGAGCAGGATCACCCGGACTCAGTGGACTTCACCATGAAGATCGCGGCCGGTAAGCAGTTCTTCGTGCGCAAGATGATCGTCTCCGGCGTAGAACGAACCAAGCCGGCCATTGTGCAGCAGCGCATCACGCTGCAGCCGGACGACCCTCTCAATCAAACTGCCCTGCTGCAGATGCAACGCAGGCTTTACGACCTGGCCCTGTTCAACGAGGTCAACACGGCGATCCAGAATCCAAACGGCGATGAAAGTTACAAGAACGTTCTGCTGAATCTGACCGAAGCCAAGCGCTGGGATGTCAGCTACGGTTTCGGGTTCGAGGTGCAGACGGGCACGCCCACGTCAAGCTGTCTGTCACCGGCGGAACAAGCAACGTTGGGCATCACCAACAACTACAATTGCAGTCCCAATGGCCATACCGGGGCTAGTCCGCGGGTCTTGTTCAATGTGAGCCGCACCAACCTGCGTGGAACCGACCAGTCGATTACGTTGCGGACCAACTATGGAACTCTGGAGCAGATCGCCATGCTCAGCTATCAGGATCCGCACTTTCTGAATAAGCCCACGTTCAACCTGACTCTCTCTGGCGGGTATAACAACAGTGCGGTGATCACTACTTACCGGGCGTCGATTCTCTCCGGGGCACTGCGGATCGCGCAGCGCGCCAATAAACCAAACACCCTGATCTATTCCATGTCGTACCGCCGGGTGGTGGTAAATGCCAGCACACTTCAGGTCAGCCTGGCGGAAATCCCCCTGCTTGCTCAACCGGTTCGGGTCGGGGGTCCGGGGGTCACCTGGATCCGTGATACACGTGACGTACCGCTCGACGCGCATCACGGTAGCTTCACCACCGGGGAAGAATTCTTGTCCGACGGAAAATTCGGCTCCCAGGCTAATTTTGACCGGATCGAAGTCAGCAACGCTACCTATTATGACTTTGGCCGTGATCACTGGGTGATTGCAAGGCAAACCCGCTATGGACAGGAGCGCGCCTTCGGAAACGGGGATCAGCTTTTGATCCCTCTCCCCGAACGGCTATACGCCGGAGGCGCAACGTCCCATCGTGGCTTCCCTATTAATTCCGCTGGGCCGCGCGATCCGCAAACCGGCTATCCGGTTGGGGGGGCGGGCGTCTTCGTGAATTCCCTGGAACTCCGTCCCCCGCCGCCTACGTTGCGCTGGGTGGGCACTGATCTCAGTTTTGTGCTGTTCCATGACATGGGCAACGCCTTTCAGACGTCTTCCCAAGTCTGGCCCAGCGCCCTGCGCATCAAGCAGCCCCATAGCTATACATGCCGCAATGTTTCTGCGCCCTACACCACGTACAACACGCCGGACACTTGCGACTTCAACGACTTCTCCCATGCTGTGGGGTTGGGCCTGCGCTACCACACACCCATTGGGCCGGTACGCGGGGATTTCAGCTATAACCTCAATCCGCCGATCTATCCGGTCTTTTACGACTACACCACTTCTTCCCAGGCTCCGAACCCGCATGTGGGGCAGGCCAGCCACTTCAACTTTTTCTTCAGTATCGGGCAGAGTTTTTGATGTTGAGACGGCTGAGAACAAAGTCGTGGTATCCGGCATCTCGCGAGAGATATAGGCTAACCACGGTTGGCGGCCGGTATAAAGTTTGGGGTTTGATTTTGGCAATGATCGCTGCTAGCGCATGGGGACAACAAAGCCCCGCACCTCTGCCACCGGGAGCTGTGGTGCTCGATCACGTGGTCGCGGTCATCAATGGCAGCGTGATCCTGGAGAGCGATGTGCAGGAAGAGATTCGTTACGGAGTCTTGCAGCCATTCAGTGTCACTCCCGCGCGCAACACTCCGCAGCGTGCTCTGCAGCGCCTGATCGATCGTGCGCTCATCCTGCAACAGATTCAGGCGACGCAGTCAGCCACGCCCCCGACGCCGGAGGAAGTACAACAGGGCCTCAAGGAGTTGCGCGCCGAGATTCCTGAATGTACGCAATACCATTGCCAGACCGAAGCGGGTTGGCAGACCTTTCTGAAAACGCATGGCCTGACGGAGCAGGAGGTGGAAAAGCACTGGGCAGAACGGACGACCATCCTGTCCTTTATCCAGTCACGTTTCGGGTCCGGGGTTCGCATTACGGCCCAGGAGATCGCGGATTACTACAACAAGACCCTGGTACCCCAGCTCCACGGGCAGAAGCCGCCATCCCTGGCCTCGGTCTCCAGCCGCATCCAGGAGATCCTGCTGCAACAGCGAGTGAGTTCTCTGCTGCTCGAATGGTTACAGAGCCTTAAGAGTGAAGGCAGCGTAAGCATTCTCGATCCCGCCTACGGGCAGGTGGGCACCACAGGTTCCGGCGACGAATCCGACTCCGGAGGACAGGCATGAGTGCCCGGGGGACAGCCATGAGCGCTTGGAATTGGATCTGGAGGGTAGGCGGCACCCTGGTGTTGCTGCTTGTCCTGGTCATTGCCGGGCTGCTCTTCTACGCTTCGACGCCGCACTTTGCCAACATCGTCCGACAGAAGGTGGTGACTGTACTCGAAGATGCTACCGGCGGCCGGGTAGAGATCCAGTCCTTGCGCTGGAACCTGCGCCACCTGGCCGTGGAAGTGAATGGCCTGACGATCCACGGACTGGAAGGCCGCGGCGAATTGCCCTACGCCCATGTCGACCGCCTTTATGCCCGAGCCAGGATCCTATCCTTTGTCGATGCCCGGCTCGGCCTCGACTTCCTGGAGGTCGACCGCCCGGCAATCCATCTCATTCTTTACCCCGATGGCCACACCAACCAGCCGGCGCCAAGAGCGAAGCAAAGCAACAATGGGTCGGCCGTCAAGACGATCTTCGACCTCCAGGCCCGCCGGGTAGAAGTTCATAACGGTGTGGCACTGGTCAACGAGCGCTCTATTCCCTTCCAGCTGGCCGCGAACGATCTGGGCGTCGTGATCACCTATGCGCCGGCTACCAAGCACTATGCAGGCGAAATTTCCTGCTCGGATGTCGACGCACAGAAGGGCAGGTCCATAGTCGTCCGCAGCAAGCTGGACCTGAGTGTAGAAGCAGCCCCAGACGCAGTGGATATCAAAGCCCTGCACTTCACCACCGGCAAAACCAGCCTGGAGGCTTCAGGCAGTCTGACGCATTTCGCCCAACCGCAATGGAAGCTTTCCGCGAGTGGTCCGGTGGAGCTGGCCGAGCTGACCGGGCTCGGAGTGGTGGACGGATTCCGCCGCGGCAGCGTGAACCTTGCCATCACGGCCCACGGAACTGGGACCAATGACTACGTGATCGACGGCAATGCCAAGGTGATCAACACCAGCTACGCCATTGAATACTTCTGGATTGACGGAGCGAACGCCACCACCCACCTGCACATCACTCCCAGCGAGATCTCGTTACCGGATCTCGTCGCCCGCCCGCGCCAGGGCGGGATCGTCTACGCCGCCCTTCGCTTTCTTAACTGGAGCGCTCCCGACAGTCAAGCGAAGACTGCCGGGGCGCAGGTGTTGAACATCCGTGCCCGGGTGCGCGGCGTGCGCCTGACAACCGTCCTCGAGAGCGTGGTCCCACCGCACTATAGAAACCTGGGTTTCGATACAGCGGGTGAGGGAAATGTGAGTGTCGATTGGACGGGCTCGCCGGATGATCTTACAGTCGCGGCCGTGTTGGCCATGAGCGTTCCCGATACTCCCACTCCCGGCCTGCTTCCGCTCAGTGGAACGGTGGATGCCAAGTACTTCCAGCGCGGGGGCAAGGTTCAGATCAATCAACTGGAGGCGCATAGTCCCGCGACCACGCTCAAGGTCTCCGGCTTGCTGGGTGTGTATCCGGTCGAGAGGCCTTCCGATCTCACGATCCATCTGGTCAACCACAATCTGGGCGAGTTCGATCATGTGCTGAAAGCGCTGGATCTGGGCGTTAACGGAAAGCCCGGGATTGGTGGACTTCCCATCCAGCTTCACGGTGACGCCACTTTCGACGGCTCGGGGACAGGCTCGCTCGTTGATCCTGCATTCAAAGGCCATCTCACCGCCAAGCAGTTCTCTTCGTCGTTCGTGCTCCCCGCATTGGGTAGCAAGCCGCAGCAGCCCGCGCAACCATCGGCTGAACCGGTCGCCCTTCCTGCGGCCGACTCAACCCCGGCCGGCACTCCGACGAGCATCTACTGGGATGAGCTGGACACGAATGCGAGCTACTCCTCCAGTCTCATCTCCGTCGATCATGCGACGCTCACCCGGGATAAGACAGTGATCCACGCCTCCGGGCAACTGGAAGCGCATCGCATCAACCGGCGGCGAGTGGCCTTCGATGACCAAGCCACCATCAACGCTACCGCCCAGGTGCAGAACGCTTCGCTCACCGATCTTTTGTCGCTTGTCGGGCAGGATTTCCCGGTGACCGGCACCCTGAACCTGCAGGCTCATGCCGGGGGAATGCTCGGCAACCTGAACGGAGGAGGCAATCTGACCCTTCTGGGCGGAGCCATCGAAGGGCAGCCTTACCACAGCCTGACTGCCGCCGTGACCCTGGCCGGACAGGACATCAACCTGACGAAACTGACCCTGCTCCAGGATGGCGGAACGGTGGAGGGCAACGGGACCTACAGCCTGAAAACGAAACAGTTCCTGGGCAATCTGGATGGGACCAACTTCGAGCTAGCTCATTTCCCGCAACCTAAGGATCCCCGCCTCTCTGTAGCCGGCGCCGTGAAATTCGACGCCCATGCTTCCGGCACTTTTGATTCCTTTTCCATTCTGGCTGGGCTTCACTTGCGCAATCTCGTTCTGGGCGGGCAGCCTGCCGGTGCTCTGGAAGTAATAGCGCACACCCAGGGCGATACGGCCTATTTCACCGCCCAGAACAGCCTGGCGACCGCGCAGTTAAAGGTCAACGGCCAGACGCAGTTGCATGGCAACTTCGACGCCCGGGCCAACGCGGTATTGACCAACCTCAATGTTGCGCCCTTCCTGCGCGCCCTTCATGTGCAAAGTGTCACTGGCAATTCGGCGATCGGCGGCACCATCAACGTGGCAGGTCCGCTGCGCCAGCCGAAGCTGCTTAGCGGAGACGCGGAGATTAATCAGTTCGCCGTCACCTTGCAGGGCATCGCACTCCGGGCCGAGGGAGCGATACGCGCATCACTGCAGGAGGGCGTGCTCCATCTTACCCAGGCTCACATCACTGGACAGGACACCAACCTTTCACTCACCGGCACGGCTGCATTGATGGGTACCCAGGCGCTGGATGTCACCGGAAACGGCTCCGTGAACATGAAGCTGGCGCAGACGTTTGATCCCGACATTACTTCCTCTGGCCATGTGGATTTTAATGTCGAAGCCGGCGGGACACTGACGCAGCCCTCGTTCTCGGGACGGATGCACCTCACCAATGTCGCATTGGCCCTCAATGATCTGCCCAACGGCATCAGCAAATTGAATGGAGATCTGATCTTCGATCAGAACCGGCTCCAGATGCAGAACGTGGTGGGCACGATCGGAGGCGGCCAGCTCAAGTTCGGAGGGTTCTTAGCCTACCAACAGGGCCTCTACGGAGACTTTACGGCAACCGGCAAAGATATCCGGGTTCGTTATGCAGGCATAAGCGCGACGACGGATACTACCTTGCACTTGCTCGGCTCCCAGAACAACATGACGCTCAGTGGCAGTGTTCAGATCACACGGTTCATCATCGGCCCGAACGTCGACTTCGCCAGTTTTGCCCCCAGTCCAGCGGCGAACGTGCCCCCGGATCCAAACGCGCCGTCCAGCCACGTGCGGTTGGATATTCACGTCTTTTCCGCGCCCCAGCTCGACTTTCAAAATTCCTACGCGCAGTTGGCCGGCAGTGTGGATCTGAACATCCGCGGGACCGTGGCCCAACCGGCCATCCTGGGCCGCATCAACATCACCGACGGTACCGCCAACTTTGCCGGAACCACCTACCGCTTGCAGCATGGGCAAATCTTCTTCACCAACCCGGTCATGATCCAGCCCTTTATCGACATCGACGCGACCACCCGGGTAGAGGAATACGACGTGACCATCGGATTGCACGGCAATATCAATCAGCTCACGCCCACCTTCCGCTCTGAGCCCCCTCTGGCCCAGGCGGACGTGATCTCCCTTCTGGCCCTGGGCCGCACCCAGGAGGAGCAGGCGCTCTATTCCCAGCAGGAGCAGTCCATCGGCTCCAACCCAACCACGAATGCTCTGTTGGGAGGCGCCCTGAATGCTGCCGTCGGCAGCCGGGTGCAGAAGCTCTTTGGCGGCGGCAGCGTTAAGATCGATCCGACCTACGTGGGCACCGTAGGCAGTTCCAGCGCTCGAATTACGGTGCAGCAGAACATTTCCCGCAATGTTCAGGTCACCTACGCCACCAGCGTAAATGCCACCGCGCAGCAGCTGATTCAGGCCCAGGTGGACATCACACAAAGCGTTTCCGTGGTGGCTTTACGCGACGAATCCGGGGTCTTCAGCCTGGTGTTGAAAGTTCATAAACGCTATCGTTGACGCCGTCTTGGAGTCGTAGTAAACAGGGAGGGGCAACCCGGGCCCCCGTTTCGAGTCTATATAGGTGGACTTACTCGCGAAGCACTGCAGAGTCGCGAAAAAACAGGAGATAGAAATGAAAAATGCAAGACATGCTCTCACTTTGGCGCTGGCTGCTGGTCTGGGTCTGGGTTCTCAGGTGGTTACTCCCGCTGCATCGTATGCTTTGGGGCAAAACGCGCAGACCGATAACAACATTCAGGCTCAACTCCAAAACGATTTTAAGAAATACAAGAACCTACAAGTATCGGTGAAGAACGGTGTCGTCGATCTGGAGGGCACGGTCAACGACTTTGCGACCAAAGAACAAATCGATAACAAAACGCATCGCGCCAAGAACGTGGTGGCGGTTCGAAACAACCTCAAGATCGCGGGCGCCGGAGAGATGTCCGACGCGCAGCTGCAACAGAAGATCGTGCAGAAGCTGCAATACGATCGCGTCGGTTATGGCAATGCATTTAATGCCATCAGCGTCAACGTCCAGAACGGGGTGGTCACCCTGGCTGGCAACGCGCTGGGGCCGGTTGCGGCGGACTCCGCAGTTTCACTCGCGAGCCGTTTCCCCGGCGTGCAGGACGTGATCAACAACATCCAGGTCGACCCCCTGTCGCCCATGGACGATCGCTCCCGCCAGCAGGTTTACCGGGCTATTTACGGCTATCCCAGCCTGCAGAGATACTCCCTCGACCCGGCGCAGCCCATCCGCATTACGGTCGTGAATGGCAATGTCACCCTGAACGGGGTGGTCAATAGCCAGGCAGACAAGAATGTAGCGGGTATCCGCGCCAACAGCGTGCCCGGGATCTTCAAGGTGACCAATAACCTCCAGGTTGCCAACGGATCCAAAGAGAACTAGGGTAAGCGCCGCAGCACGGCTGGCCGGTCTTCCGCGTTTCTGGGAAGGCCGGCCCTATCTATTTGGACGGCTTTGGCTGTATCGCGGAGAATGGCTCTGGACGAAGGGCACGGCTTCAGCTGTGCCGTAAAACGCTGCGACTGATGAGGGCTTTAGCCCCTGAGATACGTCTTGTTTCGAGCGTCCATAGCGCTCATCTTTTTCGAGGCTGCAAAAAAGCGTAGCTCACCGGCCGAACCCGTCCCCTTCGTCCGAAGATGCTTGCTCAAGCCTCATAAGTCCTGACTCGCCTTCGCCGTTACACTGAACATATGGCTTTGCTGCGCAATATAGGCACTACGCTGGAAATGATCAAGTGGGAGCACTCAATATTTGCCCTCCCGTTTGCTCTCTCTGGCGCGATGCTGGCCGCCGCCGGGTGGCCGGCGTGGCACAAGATTTTCTGGATTGTGGTCTGCATGGTAACCGCACGATCCGCTGCCATGGCCTTCAACCGCTGGGCGGATGCCCCTCTGGACGCGGCCAATCCGCGAACCGCAGCGCGTGCCATTCCCGCCGGTTTACTTAGCCGAGGCTTCGTCGCCGGCTTTACCGTCATTATGTCTCTGGCTTTTGTCTTGGCGGCGGCGCAACTCAACCACGAGACCCTGCTGCTCTCTCCCGTGGTCCTCGCGGTGCTCCTGCTTTACTCCTACACCAAGAGATTCACCCGCTGGTCTCACCTGGTGCTCGGCCTGGCCTTGGGCATTGCTCCCGCAGCCGCCTGGATCGCGATCCGTGGCTCGCTGGATCCGCGCATCATTGTGCTCACCGCGGCAGTACTTTTCTGGGTGGGAGGCTTCGACGTTCTCTACGCTTGCCAGGACATGGCCCACGACCGGGAAAGCGGCTTGAACAGCATCCCGGAAGCCTGGGGAATCCAGGCAGCCTTCTGGATCGCGCGTTCCATGCACCTGGTGATGATGGTCCTGTTGTGCTTTCTACTGAAGCTCTTCGCGCTCAATACCATAGCCTGGGTGGGAGTGGCGGCCGTCGGCATGCTGCTTCTCTACGAGCACCTCATCATTTCTCCCACCGATTTGAGGCGGCTGAATGCGGCGTTCTTTACCTTGAACGGGATTATCTCGATGGTCTTCTTCTTCTTTGTTGCTGCTGCCCTTCTGCTCCCTCGTGTGTAAGCACATTCAAAAAGCAAAACGCACCCGCCAACGACGAGTGCGTTTCAATCTAAAAGGACCAAGCGAAGCTAGGCCGTTCTGGCTTTGTTACGTTCCTCTGCCTTATGGGCGTCGATCCTGTCGTTGATGTTCTGATGAACTTCATCGACCTTCTCGCGAACCCCTGCGCGAGCATCATTCGCTTTGTGCTCTGCTTCCTTCTGGTGGCGATCTGCCGTAGCTCCGGCGGCATCCTTCACGTTGCCCCACGTCTCCTTGGCGGCGCCCTTTACCTGGTCAGCTACGCCCTGGTTGGCCAATTTCTGGTTGCCTAAGGTTTCGCCCACTCCCTGTTTCACGCGTCCCGCTACCTGCTCCACCTTGCCGGTCACTTGATCCTTGTTCATGGTCTTTTCTCCTTGAGCCTGCAAATCCCCAGGCACATAAACTAGGATGCCTCGCGATTGCCGGCCGCCTACCTGCCCAGCCGAAAAAAACCCTCAGTACCCGTAAGCGGTCTATTTGCAACAAAGCAGGGTTAAATTGCTCGTCGCCCGCCAACCAATTGAATCACCAGGACTATCAAAGCAATGATCAGCAGTATATGGATGTACCAGGCAACCACGTGGAATCCAATAAAGCCAACCAGCCAAAGTACCAGCAGCACCAGAAAAATCGTCCAAAGCATCGTGTCTCTCCTGAAGGTAAAGTCTTGCTACGCTGTACTTTGGTGCGTTTGTGTCCGAGCGGGTTGCCGTATCATCAAAATTAAGTCTGCGGGGCAGAGATGCGGATCGCGATCCAGGGAGAGCCCGGCTCTTTCAGCCACCAAGCCGCATTACAGATGGAGCCGCAGGCGACCATCGTTCCGTGTGCCTACTCGGCAGAGGTTTTTAAGCTGGTGGAGAGCGGGGAGGTCTGTGCGGCGGTTATCCCCATTGAGAACTCTCTCGCCGGTTCCGTGGTGGAACACTTTGACCTTCTTTTCCAGTCCGATGTGCAAATCGAGCGGGAATTGCTGCTGCGCATTCGACACAATCTCATCGGTGTCCCCGGCACCAGCGTAGCGAATATCCGAAAGGTCCTGTCACATCCTGTCGCGCTGGCGCAGTGCCGTCGTTTTTTCGGCGAGCATCCGCAAATGACGCCCACCGCTTTCTACGACACGGCCGGCAGCGTCAAACATATAACCGCGTCAGGCGATAAAGAGACCGGCGCTGTCGCCAGCGAGCAAGCTGCTCTGGCCTACGGGGGGATCGTGCTGGCGGCGGGGATCGAGGACAATGCAGCCAACTACACCCGTTTTTTTTTGATTCGCACCAGCGCTCAAGTCAGGCCGCTTCCCGATGCCGATAAGGTAAGCATCGCGTTTACCGTCGAAAATCGCCCGGGAACCCTGGTTTCGGCGCTTCAGGTGTTTGCGGAACACAATACCAACCTGTGCAAGGTAGAATCCCGTCCGGTACAGGGTCAGCCTTGGCAATATGTCTTCTACTTGGACTACCAGGTGGCCGATCCCGCCGCAGCTGGTACAGCATTAGAGCAACTTCGCCGCCGGTGCATGGTGGTGAAAGAACTGGGACACTATCCGGCGGCCCGGTCGCCGTCCTAAGGGAGCCCGGCGCTCTCCTGAGGGGGCCCGGGTCCGTCGATAGAAGGTAAAGAGAAGCCTTTTGCGACTTTCCGAGACCTTCGGCATCTATTTTAGGTAATCTGACAGAAGGATACTCATGGCTAGCGATTTCTTAAGCATTATTAATCCAACCGACCCCAGTCGGCGTGAGCAGGGTGGCTCACAGGGGAGGGTCCTCCCCATCCTGCCCGTTCGCAGCACGGTGCTGTTTCCGCACGCCGTACTGCCCCTTACCGTCGGCCGGGAAAGCTCGATTCAACTCATTCAATCCCTGGGAGAGCAGAAGACCATCGTGGTGGTCGCGCAGCGCGACGAACGCATGGACAGCCCTCAACCCAGCGACTTGTATTCCGTAGGCACCCTGGCAACGGTGCACAAAGTAGTCAAAATGCCCAACCAGAGCCTGTTTGTCTTCACCGAGGGCACTGAGCGGGTGAAATTGGGAGAATTTGCCCAAATTGAGCCATTCATGATGGCTACCGTCGATCATTTGCCGGAAGTGGATCCAGGCAAAGGCGCCGAGTTGGAAGCGCTGCAGCGGAACGTCATCGCGCAATTCCAGCAAATTGTCACCACCTCGCCTACCCTTTCCGACGAGCTCCAGACCATTGCGCTGAATATCGAAGATCCAGGCCGCCTAGTCGATTTCATTGCCTCATCCCTACCGTTCCTGGCCACCACGGACAAGCAGGAACTCCTGGAAACACCCGATGTGACGTTGCGCATGGAGCGCATCAACAAGCATCTCGCCAAGGAAGCGGAAGTCCAGCAGCTGCGCAACAAGATCCAGACCGAAGTGCAGGACCAGGTGCAGCAATCGCAGCGCGATTACTATCTGCGCGAGCAGCTCAAAGCCATCCAGAAGGAAATTGGCGAGCTCGACGACGGCCAGAAGGACATTGAAGAGCTGCGGCAAAAGATCGAAGCCGCCGGCATGCCTGAGGACGTGAAGAAGGAAGCGACTAAGGAGCTCAGCCGGTTGTCCCGGATGTCCCCCATGGCCGCCGACTACTCGCTCACCCGCAACTACGTGGAATGGCTGGCGGTGCTGCCTTGGGCCAAGTCGACCGGCGGGGAAGTCGACATCACCAAAGCGAAGGAGATCCTCGACCTCGATCACTACGATTTGAAGCGGGTAAAGGATCGCATTCTCGACTACCTGAGCGTGCGCCGTCTCAAGCCTGATATGAAGGGACCGATCCTCTGCTTTGTCGGACCTCCAGGCGTAGGCAAAACCTCGCTCGGCCGGAGTATTGCCCGCGCTCTCGGTCGTAAATTCCAACGCATTTCGCTCGGCGGCATGCACGATGAAGCTGAGATTCGCGGTCACCGTCGCACCTACATCGGAGCCCTTCCGGGGCAGATCATGCAGGCGTTGCGGCGTGCGGATGCCAACGATCCGGTCTTCATGCTGGACGAAATCGACAAACTGGGACGCGACTTCCGCGGCGATCCGGCATCGGCGCTGCTCGAAACCCTGGATCCGGAGCAGAACAATACATTCCGGGATAACTACCTCGACGTGCCGTTCGATCTGTCCAAGGTGCTCTTTATCTGCACCGCGAACATGCTCGATCCGATCCCGGAGCCGTTGCGGGACCGCATGGAGATCATCGACCTCTCGGGTTACACCGAGGATGAGAAGACTCACATTGCGTTCCGCTATCTGATTCCGCGGCAGATCAAGGAAAACGGTATTGAGACCAAGGAAGGTGGCGAACCGCAGATCGAATTTCCGGAAGAAGGTGTTCGCTACATCGTGCGTCACTACACACGAGAGGCGGGCGTCCGCAAGCTGGAGCAACTGATCGGCACCGTATGCCGTAAGCAGGCACGGCGCATTGCTGAAGGGAAAACAGGCACCCTGGTCGTCGACCGGGCGATCATTCAGGAGTTCCTCGGTGGCATCAAGGTGCGCGTGGATACCGAGCTGGCTGAGCGCACCCGTCGCTCCGGTGTGGCAGTTGGACTGGCCTGGACACCCGCTGGTGGAGATGTCCTGTTCATCGAAGCCAACCGGATGAAAGGCAAGGGCGGCTTCAAGATGACCGGACAGATCGGCGAGGTCATGCAGGAATCGATGCAGGCTGCACTTACCTGGGTACGTTCCAACGCCGCCACGCTGGGGCTGGAGGAAGACTTCACCAAGGATCTGGACATACACATCCACGTTCCTGCTGGAGCCATCCCCAAGGACGGACCTTCGGCCGGTGTAACCATGGCAACCACCCTGGTTTCACTGATGACCGACAGGGCGGTTCGTCCCCTCACCGCGATGACCGGTGAGATCACCCTCAGCGGCAACGTTCTACCGGTGGGCGGCATTAAAGAGAAATTCCTCGCCGCCAAGCGCGCCGGCGTCCAGGATGTAATCCTGCCCGCGGAAAATCGTCAGAACGTCGAGGAGGACCTGACCGCCGATCAGATCGAGGGAGTGAACATCCACTACGCCAGCCGTATCGAAGACGTCCTGGCCATAGCGCTCCCCAAGACTGCCAGCGAAGAAAAGAAGGACGAAGCAATCCGGGAGAATATCATCGAACACGCCGGGGTTTAATACTTCTCTCACTGTGCTAACAAGGCCCGCTCGCCAGCGGGCCTTTTTGTTTGTCGAAGAGGCCGCGTACCAAGTCTCTGACGAAGGGCACGGCTTCAGCCGTGTCCCCATGAGCCTGCGGCTCACCCAAGGTGATGAAAACCATCGGATTCGCCCATGATGGTTCTAAAAGGTTTAGATGTCGTTTTCGACTGTGCCGAATCAGGACGGGCTGATGAGGGCTTTACAGCGTGTGTGAGAACCGGGCTAAGTTCAGCCGTCCCTGCGGGACTGAGTTGAATGGGAGTTCTCACACGCGCTCTTTAGAGGGCAGCCGTTGTTCCGGAAGGTACTGAAAGCCGTACCCTTCGTTCAGAGACCTTTCCGCAGACTGTTAAGTCCTGAATCGCCATTAGGGTCGGCTGCAGCTGTTTCGTTGAATTCATCACCTGAACTAGACTTTGATCCAAGGACATCAATGATCATTGATTTCGCGGAGCGGGCGCATAACCACAACTGGGACTTGGACCCGGTGGTTCGATCCCTTTTGGACACGGATTTCTACAAGCTGCTCATGCTCCAGTTCATTTGGAAGCATTTCCCGACCACGCAGGTATCGTTCTCGATGACCAACCGGTCCTCTTCTCTGCGCTTGGCTGACGTGATTGCGCGCGAAGAGGTACTCCAACAGCTGGAGCATGTGCGTAGCTTGCGCTTTTTGAAATCGGAGCTGATCTGGCTCGCCGGCAACACGTTTTTCGGCCGCCGCGGCATCTTCGAGCCGGACTTCCTGGAGTGGCTGGGCCATGGTTTCCGGCTCTCCAGCTACCGGCTCACGGTCCGTGACGGGGAATTTCACCTCCAATTCGACGGGCTTTGGACCGAAGCCACGATGTGGGAGATTTACGCCCTCTCCATCATCAACGAGCTGAAGTCGCGCGCTGCTTTCAAGGGCATGAGCGAATTCGAGCTCGACATCCTGTACGCGCAAGCCAAGGCGAAGCTGTGGGGCAAGATCGAGCGGCTGACGGGCGTGCCCGAACTGAGAGTGGCAGACTTTGGTACCCGGCGCCGGCATAGCTTCCTGTGGCAGGAATATGTCGTGATGGCCATGAACACCGCGCTGGGGGAGCATTTTAGCGGCACCTCCAACACCTACCTGGCCTACAAACACAACCTGGAAGCGGTAGGAACCAATGCCCACGAACTGCCCATGGCGCTGGCGGCCATGGCTACCAGTGACGCTGAGTTGAAAGGTTCGCAGTATCGCATTCTGGAGCTTTGGCAAAGCACGTATGGCCAGGATATCCGTATCATGCTGCCGGATACCTACGGCACGACGCAGTTCCTGGCAGACGCTCCCGATTGGACAGCGGACTGGACGGGGCAACGCATTGACAGCAAGGACCCCTATGTCGGTGGGGACGAATACATCGAGTGGCTGAAAAAGCGGGGCCGGGATCCAAAACAAAAACTGATCATCGCCTCAGACGCCATGGACGTGGAAGACATCCTCGGCCTGCACGCCTACTTCATGGGCACGATCGCGTCCGGACTAGCGCCGAGTGACTTTCATAGCGCGTCGGACTTTGCGGATGAGACCAAGTGGACGCCCGGCCGCCGCATCCGTTTTAGCGCCGGTTGGGGCACGCTGTTGACCAATGATTTTCGCGGCTGCCACCCCAACGGGAAGAATGGGCTCCATCCCGCCAGCCTGATCTGCAAAATGACCGAGGCCGACGGCCGGCCGGCGGTCAAGCTCTCGGATAATTACGCCAAGGCAACCGGGTTGCGATCGGAAATTGCCCGCTACCGCAGGGTCTTTGGCACTGCGGGCGTTGCTAACATACCCGTCGTTGTCTGAACCCAAGGTCTGAACCGGCGCCATTTTGTGCGGGGGCGCGTCTAACCTCTGTCCGACCCCGATTTCCTGCTAGGTTGCGCTGGAAACGATTGTGTGTGCGCCTTTCTCTTAAGGAAAGGGGCATAAGGTTCGCCAACGCCACCAAGACCAACAGGAAATGCGGGGGATGGCCTTCGGATATTCTCTTTCCATGCGCGTCACGGTTTTGTTCTTTGGAGTGCTGAAGGAGATGCTCTCGAGCGAGAGTCAGACGCTTGAGCTTCCGCCGGGCGCGACCGTGGATGCGATTCTCGGACACTACAGCGCATTGTTGCCACAGCAGCCAAAGTTATGGTCCACGCTGGCAATTGCCGTGAACCAAAGTTACGCACCGAGCGGTTGCCTGCTGCGCGACGGAGATGAAGTGGCGCTGCTGCCCCCGGTGAGCGGCGGCTCTGAAGCGGTGATTGCCTTGGTAAACGACCCCATCGATGCCGCGGCGCTGGTCGCCGGCATCAAGCAGGGGGAAGACGGCGCCACGGTGGTTTTCGATGGCATCGTCCGCAATAACACTCGGGGAAGGCGCACCCTTTTCCTGGTCTACGAGGCGTACCAGGAGATGGCCCTGCGCCAGATGAAGGCTCTCGCCGAAGAGGCTATCGGGCTGCATGGTGTCCGCCAGGTTGCCATGGTGCATCGCCTGGGACGGCTCGAGGTGGGCGAGACCAGTGTTCTGATTGCCGTGTCCTCCGCACATAGGGCCCAGGCTTTCGAAGCTTGCCGTTGGCTGATTGATACGCTCAAAAAGACCGTCCCCATCTGGAAGAAGGAGCACTTTGAAGATGGAGCAGTCTGGGCCGACGGCGAACCCTTCCCACCCAGCCTGGTGCAGAAGTGAAGCTACTTTGCGCAGCCCTCTGCTGCGCCTTTAGCTTCGTTGCCTACGCGCAGACAGGCACACAACCACCCACCATCAGCGTCAATGTCCGGCTGGTGAATGTGTTCGTCAACGTGACGGATGACAAGGGAGCTCCGGTCCCTGGCCTCACCAAGGACGAGTTCCTGCTCTCGGAAGACAACCATCCGCAGAAGATCTCTATTTTTGAGCGCCAGTCGGAGCTGCCGCTGGAGATCGTTCTTGCTATCGACACCAGTGGCAGTGTGCATAAGGACCTATTTGTGGAACAAGAGGCGGCAAAGCACTTTGTGCATTCGCTGCTGCGGCCGGTGGATCACCTCGATCTCATGGAGTTTGCCGACAATGTGCGCGAAGTCATCTTTTTCACCAATAATGCCGGCCGCATCGATCGCGGGTTGAACGACATGGGGCGAGGCGCGGCCACCGCGCTCTATAGCGGCGTCTATCTGGCGTCGCAAAGCCTGGCGCCGCGGTCTGGCCGTAAGGTGCTGGTGATCATCTCCGACGGTGGCAATACCGTGAAAGGGACCACTTACGACCAGGCGCTTGAACAGGCGCTGCGCGGCGAAGTGATGGTCTATCCCATCATCGATGTTCCTATAGCCGCCAGTGCCGGCCGCGACCTCGCTGGGGAGCACGCCCTCATCACCCTGGCTCAGCAGACTGGGGGCAAGTACTACTATGCCGATGCCACTTCGCTGGACCGGACGTTTGCCCAGTTGTCGGAAGACCTGCGGACGCAATACCTGCTCGGCTACTACCCTTCGAACCATTCCGGCAAGGATTTTCGCAGCATTTCCGTCAAGCTACGTGATCCGAGCCCGGGCTACATCATCCGCAATCGGCCCGGGTATTATCCTTCGCCTTTGCAGTAAGTGGGAGTCGCCGCGCTTATGGTTTGGATCCAAGCTCAGTCCCGCAGGGACGGCTGAACTTCAGAGCTGTCCAAATTAGCGGGGTAGTGAACGTCGTTGTGTTGATTTCATTGGACAAACGAGTGCTGGAACCGGGTATTGCGAAACCAGGTTGGGTCCTAAGGGAGCGGTAGATTTAGAGAGGTGCTGTCCAAGTGTGTGCGATAAAACTCCTGAGTATTGGCCGATAAAGGGTTTTGCAGACGGGCGGCAGGTTTCAGCTGTCCAAAGAGGGCTGAGAAATTTAAAGCGGGAGCGGAAGTTGGTCGTGAATTCCTGCCAGGGCAGGCGGCGGTTCGAAAGGACAATCCAACCAAGTCCATAGGTCGCGGTATACGAACAACTGCTGGCGCAACAAGGCCACGAGGTTGGAGAGCGACCAACCAAAGCTGGACTTCAACTGCAAATATTTCAAGATCAACATGGCGATCAAGGCGGTCCAGATCTGCGTCTTTAAAGCGTTGGCGCTGGTGCCCACGAATGTCTTGACCCGCAAAGATTGCTTAAGAGCTTTGAAAAAAGTCTCGATCTGCCAACGATCGCGATAGATTCTGGCAATCGTGCTGGCAGCAAAATCCATTTTGTTGGTCAGAAATTCGAACTTCTTGCCTGTCTCCGGATCGCGCACTACCACCCGTCGGACCGGCACACCGGTGCGATAACCGCGGTGGCCCAACTTCACTATCTGATCGGCCAGGATGTCGCCCTTTTCCGGTACCGGCAGTTCCTTCACCAGCTTGTAATAGCTGTTCCAACGCTGCCGGGTCACGAAGTACACACCTTGCTTGGTCAAGCTGGCGAACCACTTGTAATCGGTATACCCACGATCGAACACCACAATCGTGCCCGGCTCCAAAGCCAGCCCGCGCGCTACCTTCAGTTCGGCCACGCTGGCCGGCTCGATCACCGCATACTTGGGTAAATATCCGTCGTGATCCAGCAACAAATGCAGCTTAACTCCGCCTTTGGTCTGACGAAACTTGGCCCAGTCATACATCGTCGCGCTGAGGTCAATCACGCTGCCATCCAGACTCAGCAACTTGTTCTTAAAGCGGAATTTCTTCCCTCCTCGCACCTCCCGCTGACACTTTTCCAGCAGCCCCCCAAACACGGTCTGGTACAACTCCCACGGCCGATGCTCGTTGGCATAGGCCAAGGTCGACCGCTTGGGACTCTGAACCACACCCAGGTGCCTTAGCTTGCCTTCGCAAGCCGCCAGACCTCCACAGATTTCTCGTAACGACTGCGCCTTGCCCAAATGACAGAACAGCATCGCCACCATCTGCGTCCAACTGCTAAAACCCCGGGCGTGATGCTGGGCTTTATGATCGAGAACCGCCTGCTCAAACTCGGCCCTCGAAAATACCCCTAAAACCTGCGAAAAAATACTGCATACTCCATTCATGGCGGAAAGCTCCTCCTGTTTGAGATTGGTTTCTTGGAAAATCCCAACCTCAACCTAGCAGGCTTTCCGCCTCCTCTTAAAACGCTAATTTGGACAGGTCTGGCTGAACTTAGCCCAGGACGCTAGTCCTGGGTTGGATCTGAAAGAACAACCCAGTCCCGCAGGGACGGCTGGAAATAGACTGCGACGCAATCCTGGAAAACCTTCAGTCGTCCCCACGGGACTTCATCATGTTGCATGATGTACCCAGGACTAGCGTCCTGGGCTAGGTTCAGCCGTCCCTGCGGGACTAATTCTCTCCACTCAAAAACAGAAGAATTCAACACTCCGTGACATTTGTTAAGGTTTCGTCAATTAACCTCAACCGAGGTCCTAATTCCTTCGCGGGGTTTTGATGCGCCTTTGGTTGTCGATCTCTGCCGTGTTGCTTTACCTGCCGGCGCTGCCGGCCAGAGCGATGCTGCCCGATGCTCCTCAGGTTCTGGTTCCCGGCCCGCAAATCACACTACAGCCGAACCCGGTGAGGCCGGTGAACCGGGATTCGCTGCCCCAGATCAACCAGCGAGAGGCGGACCAGTCCGACGATCAACTGAATCCTGCGGTCTTTTCGCACCATCTCATCGCCGATCGTATCTGGATCTCGGGGCAGGCAAATTTCATCTTTCAGGCGCATGGACCCTTCCACTCACCGTATGCCGGGCCCAACAGCTTCCAGAGCCGAGTGGAAATGACCGCGTTGTCTCGTGTGCTTACCTTGTACACGGGCGTCAAACTCGCCCGCTGGACTGAATTCATCTTCGATGCCGAGGAGGCAGGGGGAAAGGGTCTGAGTCAGGCGTTGGGAATGGCAGGGTTCGTCAATCTTGACGTGGTGCGGAATCCATCCCTCGGGCAGGGCGTTTATGCCGCCCGCTACTTTATCCACCAGACCTTCCCCTTGACCGCCGATCGAGTCGAGGAACAGCCCAATCCCTTCTATCTGCAAGACTCGATTCCCAGGCGTCGTCTCGAGTTCACCATGGGCAAAATGGGGTTGGTCGATTTCTTCGACAACAACTCCGTGGGCAGTGACAGTCATCTGCAGTTTACGAACTGGGCTATCGATAACAATGGTGCTTACGATTACGCCGCCAATACGCGTGGCTACACGGTAGCTGCCATTCTCAGTTATGCCGGTCCGAAATTCGAAGCGCGCTTCGGGGAAGCACTGATGCCGACGGTTGCCAATGGCACGGACCTCGATGCCGATTTACGCCGCGCCCGGGCGGAAAACCTGGAACTGGAATGGAAGCCGCATTGGTTCCAAGGTCTGGATACTTTCATTCGCCCCCTCGCCTATCTGAACCACGCCAACATGGGCGATTATGGTCAAGCGATCGCCGCGTATGAGAACCATACCGACCCCGTTCCCGACATCACCCTTCACCGCCACCAGGGAACGTTGAAACAAGGCTTTGGTCTGAACGTCGAACAGGCATTGCCGGCGAATTTCCGCGCTTTTCTGCGTGCCGGATGGAACGAAGGGCACCACGAGTCGTTCGCCTATACGGAGATGAACGACACGTTCGCGATTGGAGCGGAACTCACTGGGGACGCGTGGGGCAGAAAACAAGATCAGATCGGGAGCGCCTTTGAAACCGGAGGAATTAGCAGTAAGCACCAGCAGTATCTGGCCCTGGGCGGCCTCGGATTCATCCTGGGCGATGGCCGTCTCCGCTACGGCCGCGAAGAGGTCAGCGAAACTTATTACAACGCGCATGTGGTGAGCGGCCTTTACATGGCGGTGCAGCTCTCCTTTGTCAACAATCCGGGCTACAATCGGGATCGGGGTCCGGCGGTCGTCCCCGGAGTACGGGCGCATGTGGATTTCTAGGTGCATCCACCAAGCCTGATTCCGGCATCTCTCTGTGTAGCTATCATTCACAACATGGCAAGTCAGAACCCATCCCGGCGGGGTAAGAAGGAGCCGCCTCTTGGCGAAACTGGCCAGGAGACACTCTACTTGCGATTCCTGAGCGAGAAGCAGGTAAGAGTGAATGTCAAACTGCGTGACGGTGAGAACGTTTCCGGGTGGATCGAGTACTTCGACGACACCATGATTCGGCTCACGCGCGAAGGGCAGCCCAATCTGTTCATCTACAAGCATCAGATCCGCACCATCAGCGAACGCGGCCGCCGAGCAGCCAACGGCGTGGAGAGAAGTACTCCTTGAAAGACTTTCCCGGGCAGCTTGATCTGGGTTTCGCAGCCGGCGCAGCGGGCATTGCCCTCGAGGCCGGCGAGCTTCTTCGTGGATACTTCGAACGCGGCGTCATCACGGAATACAAAGGCGATGTAGACCTGGTGACCGAAGCCGATCGGGCCTCGGAAAAACTTATCGTCAGCCGGATCAGCCAGCAATTTCCTGATCATGGCATCTTCGGCGAAGAGGGAACCCGCTCCGGCCTCGAGCGCTCCTACCGGTGGTATGTCGACCCGCTCGATGGCACGACGAATTTTTCCCACGGCTTTCCGTTCTTTAACGTTTCGCTGGGGCTCGAGCATCGTCCGCCTGGCCTGGCACAGGATCAGGATGGAGAAATTGTGGCGGGGGTGGTGTACGACCCGGTGCACAATGAACTCTTCGCCGCCGAAAAGGGACGGGGCGCCTGGCTCCTGAACTCTTCAGGGCCTGCGCGGCGGCTGCATGTCTCGCGGGTGAAATACCTGCAGGAAAGTTTGCTCTCCACCGGATTTCCCAGCCACAAGCGTCACATGAATCCGAACATTCACTTCTATCAACAACTGACGCTGCGATCCCACGGTGTCCGCCGGGCGGGCGCGGCGGCGCTTGACTTGGCCTATGTTGCGGCTGGCCGGGTGGACGCGTTTTGGGAATTCAATCTGAACCCCTGGGACACGGCGGCCGGCGCGTTGCTGGTACTGGAGGCGGGTGGGGCGATGGTGCGCTTCGATCGCAGTCCCTTTCGCCTCGATAGCCAGGAGGTCATGGCCACCAACGGGCTGCTCACCGATGAGATCCTGGGCTTCTTTGAGGACATGTTTGCGGGTCGAGGAATAGAGCCCGTGCCCACGCCCGCTGAGTTCGCTGCGAGGCGCTTGGCCCGCTAACTTCGCAGTCCCCGTTCCTGCTGTACAATTTGGTTTCAATTATTCGTCTACGGGAGATCGGTACTTATGACATACGTGATCGCAGAACCCTGCATCGGAACCAAGGACACAGCTTGCGTCGACGCCTGCCCGGTAGATTGCATTCATCCCAAAAAGGATGAATCGGGGTACGCTGCGACGGAGCAACTCTTCATCGATCCGGTAGAGTGCATCGACTGCGGCGCCTGTGTTCCAGTGTGCCCGGTGTCGGCCATTTTCGCCGGAGACGACCTACCCGAAAAGTGGTCGAGCTTTGCAGACAAGAACTCCGCCCACTTCGGCCGTTAGGCCGCTGGGCGCAGTTCTGCCCGGGCGCCCATGATCGTTCACCAGGTGGAAGCGGTTGTGTTGCGTACCTGGCCGGTGCATGAAGCCGACCAGATCGTCTCGCTCTTCACCCGGGATTTCGGAAAGATCAAAGGTGTGGCCAAGTCAGCGGCCAGGTCGCGACGTCGTTTCGGTGGCGCGCTGGAGCCAATGACGTACGTCCGCGCTCACTACGCCGAAAAGCCGAGCCAGGAATTGGTTCGGCTGGACTCTTTCGAAATTCTCCGGTCGCCGTTGGCGGAACCGGTGGATTATGCGCGGGCCACTGCCCTCGCCTTCTTTGCCGAGGTTCTGGAGCAGACGCTTCCTGATCACGATCCGCACGATGTGGTCTTTCGTCTGTTGCTCTCGGTGTTGGAGCAGACCCGCGTCGACCACATCTGGATGCCGATCACCTATTTTGCCCTATGGACGACGCGCCTCATGGGCTGGCTCCCGGATTTGAGCCGCTGTCTACGGTGCGGCGTTTCCCTTGCCGGCCAGCCAGCCTATTTTCATTTTTATTCGGATGGTCTGGTTTGCGATGAGCACAGACTGGCAGGGCAAAACGGTTCTCACGGGGTTACTCTGACCCCGGATTCGCAGATCCTGGCGGTTCGCATCTTTCGCTCGCCCGCGTCAGCGTTTGCGGCGGAAGCCTGGCCCCGTACCCGCGGCGCCGACCTTCGCCGGTTTGCCATTCAAAGCCTGGAGCGACACCTGGAGCGAAAACTCATCACCGCCGCAGCGCTGTCACGCCTGGGTGGGGGGTAAAGAAAGCGGGCCGCTACCCTCTCTAGAAGAACATCTCCAGGAAGGGTCCGCGGAACCGCAGGTCCCTCCGCTCCGCTTCGCTTCGGTCGGGATGACAAGGAAATGGTAACGGTTCATAGAGAGTGGATGCCGGACCGAGGCGTTTTTCATTACCTTGTATGAGCCGAAGGCCCATGACCCTCCCGTCCCACGGCACGCTGGGGCAGGCGAGATGACAATTCAGCTAGAAGACGAGATTCCGCGTCTCCAGGAAAAGCGCGAGACCTTCCCTGCAACTGAATTGTCATCTCGACCGGAGCGTAGCGAAGTGGAGAGATCTGCGGTTTCTTCCCTCACCCGTTGTTAAGCAGCGAACCCACAATCCCGCCGACCACTCCGCCTTCAGTGCGCTCTCTGGTCGCCGAAGGCATGTACTGCATCAGCTGGTGGGCGAGCTTTGAAATGGGTAGCGTCTGCAGCCAGACTCGACCTGGACCAGTGAGGGCGGCGAGAAAGATTCCGTCTCCGCCAAAAATCATGTTCTTAATGCCCGCAATCCGGGTGATCTGAAAGGAAACGCTAGATTGGAAGGCTCCCACGTGGCCTGGATGGACACGCAACGTCTCTCCCGCCGCCAGATCCTTCACGATCAACTCTCCCGACAACTCAATCCAGCAGGCGCCTGCCCCTGTCACTTTCTGCAACAAAAAACCATCTCCGCCGAAAACCCCCGCACCCAGGGATTGCTGGAAACCTACACCGAGCTGAACCTGCGGCGTGGCGCAGAGAAAACCGTGGCGATGAATGAGATACTCCATTCCCGGACCGACCTGCACCGGCTGAATGTGCCCCGGAACCCGCGTAGCAAAGGCGATCTCGCCACGAGCGCCCATGGCGCGATATTCGGTCATGAACAGGCTTCCTCCGCCTGCCACTCTCTTCAACGCGCCGAGGAACCCGCCTCCTCCGCCGAACTGGGTGTGGGTCTGCATCTGGATGGAACTGCTCATCCAGGAAAGCTCACCAGCTTCGGAGACCACGCACTCGTTGGGCTCCAGGACGAACTCGAGAACCGGCAGGGTAGTGCCGACGACACGGCTTTGCATGGCAGACTCCTCCTTGAATCGATGGGCAAACCAGTTTAACTGAACGTTTGGTTTAGAATCCAACCGTGGCATCGCAAGTAACCAGCCCCCTTACTTTTCAGGAACTCCTCTTCCGTCTGCAAACCTTCTGGGCCGAGCGCGGATGCGTGTTGCAGCAGCCTTATGACGTAGAGGTAGGCGCGGGAACCATGTCTCCGGAGACTTTTCTGCGCGTTCTGGACCCAAAGCCGTTCTCCGTGGCCTATGCCCAGCCATCCCGCCGTCCTGCCGACGGACGCTACGGTGAGAACCCAAACCGGCTTTTCAAACACACCCAATTTCAGGTGGTGCTGAAACCCCCGCCGGTCGATGTGCAGGAAATCTACCTGGAATCCCTGGCAGCAATCGGTATCGACCTGCGCCAGCACGACCTGAAGTTTGAGGAAGATAACTGGGAAGCGCCCACCCTGGGGGCCTGGGGTATCGGCTGGCAGATCATGCTGGACGGCCAGGAAATCACCCAGTTTACCTACTTCCAGCAGTGTGGCGGCCTGGATCTCGATCCCATCTCGGCGGAAATTACCTACGGCCTGGAACGCATCGCCTCCTTTCTGCAAGACGTCGACTCGATCTACGACGTGGTTTGGGCGCGCACGCCGAACCCAGTCACCTACGGCGAGGTCCGGCATCTCGAGGAGGTGCAGTTTTCGGTCTACAACTTTGAGGAGGCCGATGTGGAAAAGCTGTGGGAGCACCTGCGCCTCTACGAAGTGGAGTGCCAGCAGTTGTTGAGCCGGGCCGCGCAATTGCCGGAGGACATTAGCCCGGCGGAGCAACACCGCTTTCCGATCCTGCCTGCCTACGACCTCTGCCTCAAGTGCTCGCACCTTTTCAATCTGCTGGACGCCCGGGGCGCAATTTCCGTGACCGAGCGGGTCGGCATCATCGCCCGTATTCGCGTCCTCGCCGTCGGCGTTGCCAAGGCTTACTCGCGGATCATCGCGCAGGAGTCGCATGGCTGAGCTGTTACTCGAGGTAGGCCTGGAAGAGATTCCCGCGCGCATGATCGCGGACGCGCAAACCGAGCTGGCTCGCCGGATAGAAGCATTGCTTGGGCTGCAGCGTTTGCTGGAGGCAGTCCACGCGATCACCAGCTACTCCACCCCTCGACGGTTGGCAGTGCGCGTCCAGGGCGTGCTTGCCCAGCAGCTTGACCTCGAGGAAGAGCTTACCGGCCCCTCCTGGAAAGCCGCCTTCCCTGACGGACAGCCGGGACCAGCGGCACTGGCCTTCGCCAAAAAAGCCGGAGTTCCCGTCACGGCGCTTAAGAAAATCATCACCCCCAAAGGTGAATACGCCTCCGCCACTGTGCAGAGGCCAGGCCAGCGCGCAGAAAAGGTGCTGAGCGAAGAGCTGGGCAAAGAAATAGGCGCCCTCGCCTGGCCGAAGACTATGTACTGGCGCCCCAACAAGCCGGAGCGCTTTGTACGCCCTCTCCGTTGGCTGCTTTGCTTGCTGGACGAAAACGTCGTGCCGCTGGAGTTCGCCGGCATCCGCGCCGGCAACGTCAGTTATGGCCATCGAGTGCTCCACGGAGAACGGCCGGTCACCATTACCCGCCCGGCCGACTACGTCGCAACCCTCGAGACAGCTTTTGTGGTGGCCGACGTTGGCGTGCGCCAACATCGCATCCGTAAGGCCCTCGACGCTGCGACCCGTACTCTTCCCGAAGCTCGCTGGCGTGAAGACGAGGCCTTGGTGGAGCAAGTCACCCATCTTACGGAGTGGCCGACCGTGTTATTCGGCAATTTTCAGCCCGAATTCCTGGCGTTGCCGGAAGAAGTTCTGGTCACCGTGATGCGGGACCACCAGAAGTATTTCGCCGTCGAAGATAAGCGGCACGCCCTCGCCCCTCATTTCCTGGCCGTGCTGAATACCGAAGTGGATCCGGAAGGCACGGCGATCATTCGCCATGGCAACGAGCGCGTCTTGCGCGCCCGCTTTAACGATGCCCGCTTCTTTTGGAACTACGACCAGAAGCTCCCTCTGGAGCAGAGGCTGGAAAAACTTAAGACGGTTACGTTTCAAAGGGATCTTGGCAGCTACATCACCAAGACCGCAAGCAATCTGGTCATGGCAAAAGCTCTGGGGGCCGCAGTCACCGCCCAGGGAATTCCGCTTGACCATGCAGCGCTCGAACAAGCGGTGCAGCTGGCCAAGACCGACCTCACCACCGAGCTGGTGAAAGAGTTTACCGAACTACAAGGCATCGTCGGCGGACTCTACGCGCGTGCACAAGGGCTGGGCGAACCAGTAGCGCAGGCCATTTATTCGCAATACATGCCGGCGGGAGTGGAAGATCCAATTCCTGTGACCGTGGAAGGACAGATCCTGGGCCTGGCGGACCGCCTGGCAACCATTGCGGAAATGTTTGCCATTGGCCTGGAGCCAAGCGGATCCAAAGACCCATTTGCGCTCCGCCGCGCGGCGAACGGGATCATAAAGATCCTCGCCGAATCAGGCCTGCCTCTTACTCTTGCTGCACTCGAAACCATGGCCCTGAAATCCCTGCCGCGGGCCGGGGCGGTGGGGACGTTTCTCAAGGAACGCCTCGACTTCTACCTGCGCGAAGTACGTGGCTACGCCTATGACGTGGTGAACGCGGTGCTCTCAACCGGGCTCACCACTGTGACCGATGCGAACGCCCGGGCGCAGGCGCTAACCCAAGTCCGCGGATCAGAGGATTTGTTGGCCATTTCCACCGCGTTCAAGCGGATTAAGAACATCCTTCGCCAGGCAGAAGCAAAACATGATGGCGATTCCATCGCGAGTGAATATCTCCTCGAGCCGGCTGAGCAACGCCTGTACGCCGAGGCGGCGAGAGTTGCGCCCGAAGTGGAGGCACTGCGGGCCCGGCAGGAGTATGGAGAGGCCCTGGAACGCGTAGCTACGCTTCGGCCGGCGATCGACAGTTTCTTTGACCAGGTAATGGTCATGGCGCCCGAGGCTCATCTGCGCAGAAATCGCCTGGCCCTGATTGCCTCCGTGCTCAACGATTTTTCCCGCATCGCCGACTTCTCCGAGATTGTGGCTGGCTGATCCGCCTACCACCTAGGTGCAATTCGGCCCAGCTACTAAAACATTTATGTTAATAGAATGTTAAAGGCTGTATATTATTCCAACGGATCGCATGTTTTACGCACAGGCAACGGTGCAATCTGCGGTTCGGACCCCCCTGCAGTCACCTCGTCTTAACGAGAACGAAGATCTGACCATAGCAAAAGGGAGAATTTCATTCAGGAGGCAAAACCCATGACCCGGATTTCGTTTCATCAAAAACTAGAGAGCCTTCGTGAACGCCTTTTGCAGATGGCAGGTGTAGCAGAACAGACGCTGCACCTCGCGCTCGACGCGCATTGCCGCGGAGAACTTTCAGCGTGCGCCAATGTGCGCTTGAACGAGGCCGTCATCAACCGCTCGGAGCGTGAGATTGATCAGATGGCGCTCGATATCCTGGCCATGGAGCAGCCCATGGCTGTGGATCTGCGCTTTGTTCTTGCAGCCATAAAAATCAACTCCGACCTGGAGCGGGTAGGCGACCAGTCCATGACCATTGCTTTGCTGGCTGAAGAGCTCGCAGGCAGCAAGCCGTGCGAATTTCCAGTCGACATTCCGCGCATGGCGGAGCTCTCGATGACCATGGTGCGCAAGGCGCTGCAGGCGCTCGCCGAGCGCGATGCCCAACTAGCAACCAGCGTGCTGGCCATGGATGATGCGGTCGATGAGATGAACCGGAGAGCCAAGGCTGTGCTCCTCGATTGCCTGGCAAAGGATTCGAGCGCCGCCCAGTCCGCCGTCAATCTGCTATTTATTGCGCGCAGCCTGGAGCGGATCGCCGATCACGCCACCAACATGGCAGAAGACGTCATCTTCTGGGTCTGCGGGGCGGACGTTCGGCACGGCAATATGATGCAAATTCACTAGAGCAGTTTGCGAAACTGCTTTAGTTCACCCGCTGCAGCCGGGCAATCAGCTTTTGCGCCAGGTTCTCACCCGAATCGGACCATAACAACCGGCTGCTGATGCCGCAGTTTTCCTGAATCAGGTTGGTGACTTCCACCAGCTTCTGGATATTGCGCTTTATGTACTCGGCGTCTACCTGGTCCAGGTCGATCTCTTCCAGCAAAAAGGGCGTGTCCAGGCCGAAATCCACCCGCACCTGCCCGTTTTGCTCGTAGGCTCCCTCATCAAACTGGGGTCCAAAACCGACCACCCGCACCACCACCGGCTCCTGCTTCCAGCTTGGATCGAGGCCGCCCACGGTTTCCGCTACCCAAAGATCCCACTTGAGCTCAAATTCGTAAGCAAAGTCGTCATGCAGGATCTCTGTGGCCTCGGCCACGGCTCGCTCCGGGGCCGACTCCTGCACCTCGTCTTCTTCATAAACCCTTTGGTAGAAAGGCGCTTCGTTCCACGAGACTGGGTAAGCGGCGGCAGCATGCACGCGCGGCGAGTGCCCCGCCCCGCCAAACTGCTTCAGCACCGAGACGATCGCCGGAGCGAGTGCCGGAAGGCGAAAATTGGGGAACCACAGACTCAGATACAACCGATCAGCCATCCCTTCATCTTAAAGCTTTCCTGTTGGCCGCCGCGTGGACGATAGAGGGAGTGAGAAGATGAGGAATATGGGCGCA
Organism: uncultured Acidobacteriaceae bacterium; assembly: GCA_963830325.1. Classification (GTDB taxonomy): domain Bacteria; phylum Acidobacteriota; class Terriglobia; order Terriglobales; family Acidobacteriaceae; genus PALSA-350. The sequence goes on along the minus strand of CAWHMV010000008.1, from coordinate 325,460 downwards.
GCGGATTTTCTGAGGAACGTGGTGGCCTCGCAGACTCGACGCGCCTTTCTCTGCAGAAAGGCGCCGCTGCGCGGCCGGCTATCCGAGTGACGCCGGCTCGCTTGCGCCTCTGGATCCTGATCCTTGGTGGGGCGCTAGTCGCCGCGATCGCGGTTTTTTTTGTCTATGGCCGGTGGCAGGGACGGCGACTGGGCCATGACCTACCCTACGGCTTGGGGAGTGCAATCAAGCAATCGACCGAAGGCTTTACCTACTCGGAGTCGCGGGGCGGCCACACCATCTATACTCTGCACGCCTCCAAGGCGGTGCAGTACAAGAGTGACGGCCACGCCGAACTGCACGATGTGAGCATCACCCTGTACGGTGCCCAGGGAGCGCCGGCCAATCGCATCTATGGCAAGGCCTTCGATTGGGATCCCGTCCACGGCATTGCCCGCGCCATGGGCGAGGTCCTGATCGATTTTCAGGGAGCAGCGACCGCCGCTTCGCCAGCGGCGAAAGGTCCCACGGACGATGGCGAAAGCAGGAGCACAGTCCACGTCAAGACCTCAGGCCTGGTGTTCAACAAGCAAACCGGCCTCGCCAGCACCACGGAGAAGATTGAATTCCGGCTCGCCCAGGCGGCCGGCAGCGCGACCGGCGCCAGCTTTGACTCACAAACCGGAGTCGTCATCCTTACCACCGACGTGGCTTTCAATTCCAGCGTCAACGGAAACCCGCTGGCGGTCCGTGCCCATCACGCGCAGTTCGATCGCAACAGCCGGATGCTCTTTCTGCTTCAGGACGTCGCCGACTATAGCGACACGCACAGCTCCTCAGATCAGTCGACGGTCTCCTTCCGCGCCGATGGATCGGCTTACCAGGTTCTGGCGGAAGGGCACGTGATCCTCACCGGGAGCGACGGGCAGCAGATCAACAGCCGAATCGCGCACATCGATCTCGGCTCGAAGAGCGTGCCGGAGCAGGCCGTCATGGATGGTGGCCTACTCTACGTGGCCAATAATGCGGCACGCCTGCTCCATGGTTCGGCCTCATCGGGAACTTTGTTGTTCGGCCCCCAATCCACGGTTCGGCACGCCCAGCTACGCGACGCTGTTTCTGTCGTCGACGAGGAGAAGTTACCCCAGGTCAATGTCGGCAAGACGAAGCAGAATTCGCAAGAATCGACCACCCGGCAGATGCAAGCCACGCAAGTCGACATCGACTTCAAAACGGGCCCGGACCGCAGCCCGCAGGCCGATCACATTCTCGCCGCCGGCGGAGCGCGCCTTAACGTGCACACCATCTATACCAAAACCCCGCCCGAGGACACTACAGTACAAGGCGATCAACTCTTCGCGACCCTGGCGGACGGGGAGACTCTTTCCAGCCTGCGCGGAACCGGCCACACCAGCCTGGTCACGGTAAGCCCCACCGGGGTAACGCAGAGCAGCAAAGGCGACAACCTTCTGCTCACCTTCGCCTCACCTCATCCCACTGAAAAGCCCGAGGGGAAGGGGAGTAAAGCGAAGCCCGATGCGCCGCAACCGGCCGCGCAGCTGCAGTCTGCGGTGCAGTTGGGAAACGTGACTTTAGTACAACAGGGCGCGCCGAATCCTGGTGGCCAAACTCCGCCGGTGACCACCGCCACCGCCCAGAGAGCCGCGTATGACGCAGCTTCGCAGGTGGTGCAACTGTCGGGAAGCCCGCGCCTACAGGAAAGCAGTGGAGAGCTCAGCGCGAACTTGATTGAAGTTTCGCGGACCAGCGGAAACGCCGATGCGACGGGCGGCGTGAAAGCCACCTATCATCAAACGAATGGACAGCAGAATATGGCGTTTACCGGGGCCGGCCCGGTGCACGTGGTTGCCGATCACGCACATCTTGAGCACGTCACGAATCTGACCATTTTTTTCGGAAAAATCGGCGAGCCGGCTCGCCTGTGGCAGGGAAGCGACTCCGTCGCCGCGCCAGTGCTGGAACTCTCCCGGCCCCACTCAACCCTTTCCGCGCATGGTCCGGCGGGCGATGCGGCGACGGTGAATGCAGTCTTTACCGGTTCGCCGAGTACTTCCCAGCCAACTCCCGCAGCCACCTCAGCCGCAAATGCGGCCCGCGCCAACTCACCTGCCCGAGCGTCTCAGCCCTCCGTTGTCCGTTTGCAAAGCCGCACTCTCTTCTACGCTGAGAACGATCACAAAGCGGTTTTCAGCGGCGCCGTCGTGGCGCAGACGTCAGGCGGGCTACTGCACGCGAATTTTATGGATATTTATTTCGCGCCCGCAGCCGGTGCGCAGCCGCCCGGCAAACCGCCACCGAGCAGTCAGGTGTCCAAAATCGTGGCCCGGGGCGACGTGGACCTGCAGCAGCCGGGCCGTAAGGGAACAGGCGAAGAGCTTACGTACACCTCGGCGGATGGCAAGTTCCTGTTGACGGGGAGCAGCACCGCGCCCCCTCGCCTGACCGACCAGGTGCGCGGAACAGTAACCGGCAACGCGTTGATTTTCAATGATCGCGATGATAGCGTCGTGGTGAGTGGGGGTGCTTCCAAGGCAGTGACCCAGACCCGAGTAGCGAAGTGAATGCAAAAGCTTAGTACAGACGAAATTGGGAAGTCTTATAAGGGCCGTCAGGTGGTTCGGGGCGTAAACCTCGAGGTCTGTCAGGGCGAGGTGGTCGGGTTGCTGGGTCCCAATGGCGCCGGCAAGACTACCAGCTTTTACATCATTGTCGGGCTGATCACTCCTGATTCGGGACAAGTTTTCGTCGATGAAGTAGATATCACGCGGGTTCCGATGTATCTGCGGGCGAGGCAGTATGGGATCAGCTATCTTCCCCAGGAACCAAGTGTTTTTCGCAAGCTGACTGTGGAAGAGAACATTCTCGCCGTGCTCGAAGTGCAATCCCTTTCGCTCGAAGTCAGGCGCGCCCGAACGGAAAAACTGCTGGATCAGTTGAACCTGGGGCATATCCGAAAAACCCGCGGCTACGCGCTTTCCGGTGGTGAGCGGCGCCGGGTGGAAATAGCCCGCTGTCTCTGCATTCAGCCTTCGTTCATCCTCCTTGACGAGCCGTTTTCCGGCATTGATCCCATCGCTGTGCTCGATTTGCAGGAAATCATCTTCGACCTGAAGGCCAGCGGCATCGGGGTTCTGATCACGGATCACAACGTACGCGAAACGCTCTCGGTTACCGATCGCGCCTACATCATCAACGAGGGGCGTATCTTCCGCACCGGGACCCCGGAGCAGTTGGGCAAAGATCCTGAAGTGCGCCGGGTCTATCTCGGCGAGGGTTTTTCGTTGAACTAGACTGGCTTTTCTTACCGGCACCAAAAGAGTGACCTTGGTTACTCTTTAACGATGTTGGGCGATAAGGAAAAAGCCTTCTACGATCGAGGCTCAGAGAAGGTAAACTAAGGCCGCTAGCTGTTGATGCGGTGAAATGCCATGGCTCTTCTGCAACCAAAACTAAGCTTGAAGGTAGCGCAGCGTCAGATTCTGACGCCTGGCCTGATGCAGATGGTCAGCGTGCTGGCGCTCAACAAGCTGGAGTTGAAAGAGCTGATCAACACCGAGATCGTCGAAAATCCGGTGCTGGAAGAGTTGGAAGAGAGTGTTCCGCTCATCGACGATGTCGCTCTCAAAGAGGCAGAGCGCGAGCGAAGCGTGGAAGAGATCGCGGCCCAGGCGGAGCGCGACAAGCGTGATCCTTTCGATGAAATAGACTTTGGGTCCTACTTTCAGGATTATCTGGATCCCGGCTTCCGCACGCCCAACGGTTTTGAACAAACCGATAAGCCGTCGTTCGAGAATTTTCTTTCTCAGCCGAGCACGCTCACCGATCACCTCTTCTGGCAACTGGGTTCGCTGAACGTGAGCAGTGACCTGCGCGAAGCGGCCGAATATGTGGTGGGTAACCTGGATGAGGACGGCTATCTGATGGCCGGGGATGAGGAATTGCTGGCGGGATTTGTGCGTGAGTACGATCCTGCTTCTGCCGCGCCTCCCGGCGCTGCGTCTGAGCTTCTCGCCGAGGCCGTGCAACTGGTGCAGAACCTTGATCCGGTCGGCGTGGCAACGCGGAGTTTACGCGAATGCCTGCTGGTACAGGTTGAGGCCCAGCGCCGTGAATTTCATCTCCAGCTGGGACGTCACCGGGCGGCTTCAACGGCTGCGCTCGACTCGCCCGCGGGGGAAGGTGAGGCTGCTCACCCGTTGGGCTTACACGAGGTCCGGTTGCAGGTGTTTTCGCTCGCGGCCCGCATTGTCGATCAGCACTTGTTGTTGTTGCAGAAGCGGGACTTGCGCGAGATGTCCAAGGTGCTGGGCGCGCAGCCGGAAGCCATCCAGCACGCCATCGACTTTATTCGCAGCCTCGATCCTCGTCCCGGCCAGCGATTCAACCGCTCCGATGCCCGCCTGATCGAGCCCGACGTGGCCTTCGTCAAGCGGGGCGGAGAGTTCGTCGTGGTCATGAATGAGGAAGATCTGCCCACCTTGCGCCTCAACCATGGCTATCGCAAACTGCTGTCGCAGGAAGGCACGGAAAGAGACGTAAAGGAATATGTCAAGGAGCGTTATCGCTCTGCACTGCAGCTGATGCGCAACATCGAACAGCGCAAGAATACGATTTTAAGAACCTGCGAGGCTATTGTGCGCCGCCAGGGCGACTTCCTGGAGCGGGGCGTGGACGCACTGAAGCCCATGATGATCAAGGAAGTTGCGGAAGAGATAGGGGTGCATCCTTCGACAGTCAGCCGGGCGGTATCGAGCAAATATGTGCACACATCGCAGGGCGTTTTTGAGCTTCGCTTCTTCTTTTCCGAAGGCGTCCACGGGCCGGAGGGGAGTAGTACTCCACTGATGCTGCTCAAGCGCAAGGTCAAGAAGTTGATCGACGAAGAAGATCCGCGAAAACCGCTGACCGATGATTTGATTGCCAGCATGTTGGAGGCGCAGGGCATTGACGTAACTCGCCGCACAGTAGCCAAATACCGTGAAGATCTACGCATACCCAGCACCCACCAACGTCGGGTGCGCGATTAAGTCTGTCATTTCGTCTACTGGTGCAAGGGAGAATGAGACGCGGTCCCGGGGCGTTTCTCCTGCATCATATTTGTAGCGAGCGTGACTATGGGCAGCTTCTTGTTGATGAAAAAGCCGCGGGAGCATACCTTCTGCGGTCTAAGCTATAGAGAGAAATGCACTCCGCCTGGGAGTCACCTCACCTCGCCAAAACCTCCAACCCACAGCAAGAGACAAAATGCTATAGAATCGGGCATCTTAGGAGCTTCAACATGCCGGTTGAATGCACGGGCAGGCAAGTGGCAATTACCCAGCCACTGCGTACTTTAGCGGAAGAAGGAATCGATCGCATTGCCAGGATTTTAGGCAAGATCACCAGTGCCCACATAGTTCTGACTGCGGAGAAATACCGGCAAATCGCCGAAGTCACGGTGAAGACCCGCAATTGCACGCTGGTTGCTCTCTGCGAATCCAGTGCCAATATGGAGTCCGCTCTGCGCGAGGCGCTAGGGAAAGCCGAGACTCAGGCGACCCGGTATAAAGACAGGCAGCGCAGCCGCAAGCGTCAACCGAAACTGGAAAAACAACTGGAGGAGACGGGCGTCGCGCGCAGCGGGCGCGGCAGTGTGCCCGAGAGCAAAGCTGCCAACGGCAACGGAACAAGCAACGGCAAGAGCCACCCGCAACCGGGTATTCCTGTGACCGTACATTCTTTCCCGGCCCGGGTACCGATTGCGGAGCCTCACGTGGTTCGTTCGCTCGACTCAGTGGCGCTGCGGCCAATGACGCTCGAAGAGGCGGTCAAGGAGGCAGAGTTCCGTGATCGGGATGTCTTCGTGTTCCGGGATAACGAAGGTAATGTGAAAGTCCTGCACCGCAAGCGTGATGGCAAGATGGAATTGATCGAAGCCCCTTGACAACTTGGGCTTTGGTCGAGCCCTCGGCATGGCTGGGTTTGCGGCGGGAAAGTCTGCACTTGAAGGGTACGGCCTTTAGGCCGTACATAACTGCTTCGAAATGAGCGCGGCTTTAGCCGCTGAGGGTCGGCCCCATCCAAAGCAGAGACTTTTTCCGCCCTGAGAGCAGCGTTGTCGCCGGAAGGTACTGAAAAAGCGTTCCTCAGGGGCAAAAGCCCAAATGGTTTCGTTGGTTTATGTACGGGTTGAAACCCGTACCCCTCACAAAAGAGGAGTTTTTTCGCAGCCTGTGAAGCCGTGCGCTTCGGGCAAGGACTTTTTCGGCAGCATTTTCGTTGCTGCGAGTAACCCCATTTGTCGCCAACGCGGTGATCGATTGCTCGGCGGCTCTTCATCAACACCAAGTCAGCTCATCCGGTAGCAGATGCCGGCAGATTTTAAAGACCTAAGTAACTGCGACCTCGGAGTTTGCCGGTACTTCTTTCAGGGGATATTCCTGCTTGGAAAGCGGCCTTGATACTCAACCCTGTAGGGGCTCTGTCCGCTGCGTCGATCTACTATGAATTCAGAAGCTGAAGTTTCCGTACTCACGGCCCAGCAACGGTCTCTCCTCGAAGCCTTGCCATGCTACGTCTTTGTGCAGCGGGGCGAGAATATTATTTACGCCAATCGGGGGGCACGCGAGATTCTGCACCTCGAGGAGGGCGCCTCACTGCCCGTCGACGATCTCTTCAGCGGGAAGTTTCCTGGTTTTGTCTACGCGCATCCGGGGACGGCGTCCAGAGGGGCAGCCAATGTCTACGGCTCCGGCGGCCACGCTTATTCCTCCGATTTTCACTGCCAGATGCGCACGCCGCTGGATTCTGCGGTGCCGGTCCGTGGGAGCTTCCGCATGCTCCGCGTAGAACCCGAGCCCGAGCTGCTGATCGTTGCACTGCGATCAAATCACGAGGGGGAAGAAGACTCACGGCAGGATTTGCGGAACGCCGCAGACGAGGGCTCGCCGTCGAACTTCCTGGAGCATTTGTTGAATGCCGCTCCTGAAGCCATCATGATCACGCGCGGGTCGAAAATTCTGCATATCAATCGCGAATTCGAAACCCTGTTTGGCTTCAATGCCGACGAAGCGCTGGGACAGAACACCTACGACATTCTCATTCCCGAAACCCGCCGCCATGAGTTCGATATCCTCGAGCACACCATGCAACTCCATGGCCGGGCGTCGATGGAGACGGTCCGCCTGCACAAGTCAGGCGAGCTCATCGATGTCTCGATCCTGGTCGCTCCGATCAACATGTCGGGTATCGAAATTGGCAATTTTGTCAGCTACCGGGACATCCGGGATAGGAAGCAATCCAGCGCCCGCCTGCAGCTCGATGCCTTACGTGACCCGTTGACGGGTTTGGCCAACCGGGCCCTGTTTCTTGATCGCTTGCAGCTGATCATGGCCCGGCAGCAACGGCACTCGCATTTGAATTTTGCGGTGATGTATCTCGATCTCGACCGCTTCAAGGCAGTGAACGATAACCTGGGCCACGCCGCCGGCGACGATCTGCTGGTGCGCGTCGCGGCTCGACTGCGGTCTTGCGTTCGGCCGGAAGATACGGTGGCGCGCTTTGATGGAGACGAATTCGCCATCCTGCTTGAGGACGTCACCAATATTTCCGATGTAACCAGAATCGCCGAGCGCGCGCAGCACGATATTCGCTTGCCGGTCGAGCTGAACGGCCACGACATCTTCGTCTCCGCCAGTATCGGGATCGCCTTCGGCACCCTGGACCACACCAGTCCGGAGCAGATTCTACGTGATGCGGACTTTGCCATGTATCAGGCCAAATCCAATGGTCACGCGCGCCATGAGGTTTTTGACGGCTCCATGCACGTGCACGTGGTGGCACAGATGAAGAAGGAGCAGGACCTCAAAACGGCTCTGGAAAACAAAGAGTTTGCCGTCTGGTATCAGCCCATCTACCGGCTGGCGACTGGGGAGATCGAGGGCTTCGAGGCGCTCCTTCGCTGGCGCCGTGATGCCGCAGAGTGGCTGCCGCCCAAGGATTTCTTGCCCACCGCCGAAGAGACCGGACTCATCGTTCCCATTGGAATGTTTGTACTGGAGGAGGCCTGCCGGCAACTGAACCTGTGGGCCGAGATATTGCCGGACAAGAAACCGAGCATTGATGTGAATTTGTCTTCGCGCCAGTTCCGGGACCCGAATTTCCTGGCGGGACTCGCGGAATTGCTGGCCAAGTGGAAGATCTCCCCGGGTCAGCTGCGCCTCGAAATCTCCGAGGCTGCCGTGAACCAGGATCCGGAAGGCGCCTTGGTGATCTTCCAGGGCCTGGCTGATCTGAAAGTCAGCGCCGCCCTGGATAATTTCGGCGCCGGCCTGGCTTCCATGAACCACTTCCTCCGGCTGCCGATCGATCTGGTGAAGGTCGATCGCCGGCTGATCGCCTACCTGCCCATTCCGGGTAAGCAGGCGGCGATCCTGCAAACCATCTTTGATCTTGGACGCATGCTGGAGGTGCGCATGCTGGCCGAAGGCATCGAGCGCAAGGAACAGCTGGATGCGCTGCTCAAGTTCGGTTGCGATTTGGGCCAGGGGCATTTATTTTCGCCGCCGGTTTCGCAGGAAAAGACGCAGGCGTTACTCGAGAACGGCAGTTGGCGCATTTAAGTTGCTTTTGAATGCTACGATGGCCCCATGCCAAGCCGACGCGAGCCAAAGTCCATTTCTCCCAGGGCCGCCAAGAAGAAGGCTGCAGCGGCGCCCGCGGTTGCTTCCGAGCTGGTAATTCTGACTGGCCTTTCCGGATCCGGCAAAGCCTCCGCTCTCAAGGCGTTTGAAGATCTGGGCTTTTATGCGGTCGACAACATGCCGTTGGAGTTGATCCCTGCATTCGCCGACCTGGTGCGGCAATCGGCGGAGATTAACCGTGCGGCACTGGTCGTCGATGTGCGCGAGGGGCAGCATCTCGATCGCTTTCCCGCGATCCTTCGCCAGGTAAGAAAAGTTCTTTCGACCACGGTGGTTTTCCTCGACGCTTCCGACCCCTCCCTGGTGCGTCGATTTTCCGAAACCCGGCGTCCCCATCCCCTGGGCCGCACCGAAACTGTGGTTCGAGCGATCCATGCGGAGAGAAAGCTTCTCGATCCCATCCGCAATCTCGCCGACATTAGTGTCGACACCACTCGATACAACGTGCATGAATTGCGCGCGTACATCCTGCAGAAGTTTGAGCGTGGAGATACAGACAAGAACCTGTTGGTCTCCTCTATCAGTTTCGGTTACAAGAACGGTGTCCCGCTTGAGGCCGACCTGGTTTTCGACGTCAGGTTCCTGCCCAATCCGCATTTCGTGCCCGAGTTTCGTGACCTGACCGGGCGTCATCCCAAGGTGGCAAAATACATCCGCGAGTTCCCCCAGACGTGTGAGTTTCTGGATCGAGTTACGCAGTTGCTGCTCTTCCTGTTGCCGCATTACATCGAGGAGGGCAAGAGCTATCTCACCGTGGCTTTCGGCTGCACCGGGGGCCAGCATCGCTCGGTGATGATCGCCGAGGAAGTCCACAAGCGGCTGGCCAAGGAAGGCTACCGCGTCAAGGCCGTCCATCGGGATATGCCCCATTGATACGGGCAGTCTTGAAGGGTACGGGCTTCAGCCCGTACATATCTGTTTAGCAATAAATGCCGCTTTAGCCACTGAGGGAGCGGCCAATGATTCTGTTCGATTTAGGTACGGGCTGAAAGCCCGTACCTCGAGTTTCTACATTTCTGGAGCTGCGAATTGGCCGGCGGAAGACATTTTGCCGTATTTGGATCAACGAACAGATTAAGCTGTGCCAGCCCCGGACTTTAGTCCGGGGGAGCGGGTTTTCAAACCCGCGAGAACGTTCCGGTATATAAATTCAGGGCTTTAGCCCTGGTGGCGGGGCGTCCAATTCCATCCTCAGAGACGCCGATGACCAGGCAAACAGCTCCGGTCTCTCGCTCAAGCCCGCTCTGACCGGATTCTCCCAAATGTACGTGTGGTGGTGTTTGTAATCCTCCGCGTCGCGAACGCGGTGATTCACGAAACTTGCTTGCCATATTTCAAAAGCAAAATGAATTTCCCGTTTCGCGCGATAGGAGAACCCGCCCTTGATGAATTGCAGTGCCTTTTCCAGCGGGATTTCCGCTGCAGGTGTCAGCAGCAGATGGAAGTGATTGGGCATGATCACAAATTCATGCAGCAGAAACCGCTTCTTTCGACGATTCTCCGCAAGAACATCCACCAGAAGCTGGGCCATGCGATCGGATTGAAGAAGCGCGCGGCGTCCGGCTGTCGTCGAGCTCACGAAAAACGTACGGGTTGATTGGGGAGCTTGGGGCATTCTCACCAGGGCTAAAGCCCGGTCATTGCAAGATAAAGCGTTCTCGCGGGTTTGAAAACCCGCTTCCCCGGACTGAAGTCCGGGGCTGGCACGGATCAGGCCTGTAGCCCGCTACAAAATAGGGTGCCTAGGGTCCGCCGCCCCACGCCCTGGCTCTCAAAATGTAGAAACTCCGGGTACGGGCTGAAAGCCCTTACCCTTCACCCCATTTTCCCGACACCCCTCCCTAGGCACCGTGGCGGGGACGGAGGACCGGCGATTACAATAGCGGGATGCGTTCCATGCAGCGCCGCGCCTTTGGGGTTTCCTCTTGAAGAGGGTGCTGCGCCTGTTGGGTTACGTGCAGCCGTATTGGCTGCAGGCGTTTTCGTCGGTCATCCTCATGGCCGGCGTGGGCCTTCTGGATGCCTTCCGCCTCCTGCTGGTCGGTCCTATTTTCGACCGCGTGCTCAACCCCAATGCACCCGACCGTACTATCCCGCTCCTCGGACCTCGTTTCGGCATCAGCCTGCAACAAATTGTCCCCTCGCACTTTCACAATGCATGGGACATCGTCGCCTTCGCGCTGGTGGCTTCCACTTTGCTGAAGGGAATCTTCGATTACTGCGGAACCTACCTGGTGAACTATGCCGGCTTCGGCATGATCACCGACCTCCGCGACGATCTCTACGACGCCATTTTGCGGCGCTCTGTCTCTTTCTTCCAGCAGAATTCGACTGGCACCATCGTCTCGACCTTGATCAACGATATTGAGCGGGTGCAGTTTGCCATGTCTGCGGTCCTGGCGGAATTCCTGCAGCAGTTCTTCACCCTGATCTTTACTGCATTTGTGGTTGTGGCTCTGGGCGGCAAGCTTGCCTGGGTGCTGCTGTTGTTTGTTCCCGTGGTCCTTGGCTCGGCCCGACGGATCGGCCGCCAGGTTCGGCAAACCACTCGCAAGGGGCAGGACAAACTGGCCGAGATCCAGAACATACTGCACGAGACCATCACCGGAAACCGCATCGTCAAAGCTTTCAACATGGAGTTCTGGGAGATGATGCGGTTCAAACAGGCGGCTCGCCGGCTGTTCGACGCTAACCTTCGTTCCGTCCGTGCCCAGGCCATCAGTTCCCCGCTCATGGATACCATTGGCGCGGTGGCGATTGCCTTACTGCTCTGGGTCGGCCGCAACAGCATCCGCAATCACACCCTAACCGCCGGAACCTTCTTCGCTTTCATCATCGCCGTTTTCAAGCTGTATGAGCCGGTGCGCAAGTTCGCCCTGTTCTATAACAACTTCCAGCAGGCGGTGGGCGCCTCCTCGGAGATATTTCGCTTCATGGATACTCAGGACGAGGTGCGGGAAAAGGTGGGCGCCTACGTCATCAAAGAATTCCGCCAGCAGATCCAATTCGAGAATGTCTGCTTCGACTATCGCAATGAAGAAGGCGAACGGCAGGTGTTGCGAGAGATCAACCTGGTGGTCCCGCGGGGTGAGGTGGTGGCGCTGGTTGGTCCCAGTGGCGCCGGCAAATCCACCCTGGTAAACCTGATCCCACGCTTCTTCGACGCCACCGCAGGCAGCATCCGCATCGACGGACACGACCTGCGGGATGTGAGCCTGGCTTCTCTCCGTGCCCAGATTGGCAACGTAACCCAGGAGACGATTCTCTTCAACGACACGGTGCGCAATAACATCGCCTATGGCGAAGCCGGCATCGCCATGAGCCGGGTCATCGCTTCCGCCCAGGCAGCCCTGGCGCATGACTTCATCGAGCGGCTTCCGGAAAAATACGATACAGTGATCGGGGAAAAGGGGTTTCGCCTCTCGGGCGGGGAGCGACAGCGTATTGCCATCGCCCGGGCGTTGCTCAAGGACGCGCCTATCCTCATTCTTGACGAAGCTACCTCGGCCCTTGATTCGGAAAGCGAGTCGCTGGTGCAGGTTGCTCTTTCTAACCTGATCGCCGGGCGGACGGTGTTCGTCATTGCCCATCGTTTATCGACCGTGCGCCGCGCGTCCCGCATTGCGGTGATCGAAGACGGCTGCATCACCGCCATCGGCCCGCACGAAGAGTTACTCCGTGTCTCGTCTACCTACCAGCGCCTCTACCAATTGCAGTTTATGGACCCAGCGGAGTTTCCCGGCAACGTGCTCCCCAAAGAAGTGCTCGAAGCTGCGTTGAGTGCAGAGGTTCAGCCTTGACCGCTCCTGTTCATTCCGCTCCTGTTCAGTCGGCTGCCCCTGTCCATTCCATGACCGGCTTCGCCCGAACCAGCGGCCGGATCAACGATCTACTCTCCTGGAATCTCTCTCTCAAGAGCGTCAATCACCGGTTTCTCGACTTGCACATGCGCATGCCGGCGGGCGCCGAGCCTCTGGAGATGCGCTTGCGCCGGCTGCTCAAGGAAAAAGTGCTCCGCGGCCACCTGGAAGTTACCTTGACTGTCGATCGTGGTCTCCGCCCCAGCGCTCAGTTTGACCCTGGTCTGCTCCAGGGCTATATCGCCGCCTTTCGCGCCGCCGCGACCGAGAACGGACTCCAGCAGCAGCCGGATCTGAATGTCATCTTTCGCCTGCCTGGTGTGTTGACCGGGGAAATGCGCTTCACCGAAGAGGAAGTGAAAGCCCTGGAGGAGGATGTGGCGGCGCAGATCGGCCCCCTGGTCGAGGCGCTGAATCGCATGCGAGCCCAGGAGGGCGCCGCGCTGGCCCGGGACCTGGGCGCCACCATGGAGCGCCTGGATGTCGCCGTCTCCCAGGTCGCGCAGATGCGGCACGACGTACAGAGGGCCTACTTTGAACGGATTAGCCAGCGCATTGCGGCCCTGCTGAACGGCAATGGGGCCATCGAACGGGACCGGGTGCTGCAGGAAGCGGCCATGCTCGCGGAACGGAGCGACGTAGAAGAAGAGGTTACCCGGCTGCGCACCCATATCCAGCATTTTCATTCGCTTTTGCGGGCAGGCGGCGAAATGGGCAAAAAGCTCGATTTCCTGCTGCAGGAGATGAACCGCGAGGCCAACACGTTGCTGTCGAAGACCGGCGGAGTGAGCGGAAACGGCCAGCGAATTACTGATTTGGGCCTGGGAATGAAATCGGAGATCGAAAAAGCGCGTGAACAGGTGCAGAATCTTGAGTAACACTTGTGCGGGACTGCGCGCTTAGCGGACCACTGTATCATCAGGACAACACATTGGCGGGAATTCTGTTCATCATTTCGGCACCTTCCGGCTCTGGCAAATCCACTCTGGTGAACCGCCTGCGTGCGCGGGTGACCGATCTGGACTTCTCTGTCTCCTACACCACGCGCACCCCGCGTCCTTCAGAACAGCAGGATCGCGAATATCACTACATCTCGAAGGCAGAGTTTCGAGAGATGGTCGACCGGGGTGAATTCCTGGAGTGGGCGGAGGTCTTTGGCAACTACTATGGCACCGCCTGCCGCTCTCTCACCGATGCCCAGGCGGCCGGTAAGGACCTGCTGCTCGACATCGACGTCCAGGGAGCAGCTCAGGTGCGAGAGAAGATGGAGAATGCGGTGAGCATTTTTCTGCTCGCGCCCGATCCGGAAACCCTGGCCCGCCGTCTGCGCGAACGCAGCCGCAAGGAAGGCAGCCTGCTCGAGGAGGAAATCGCCAGGCGGTTAGCTAAGGCCCGAAGTGAGATCGAGAACTACCGTCAGTATCGCTACATCCTGGTTAACGATGTTCTTGATGACGCGGTAGAAGCATTGAAAGCAATTGTGATCACGGAAAGGGCCAGGCGCCTTGGAGTGCCACCAGACCCTGAGACTGCCCGCATGATGCAGCTCGCCGATAAGTGCCGCCAGACGAACGCCACCGATCGTGTCTACAAGGTGCTATCTTCGTTCGGCCTGCTCGACATGCACGCCACCCGCGCCTGAAAGTCCGGCGACAAACTTAGGAGGCAATATGACGCCAGAACATGGACTTGACAGCAATTTTCGCTACGTGGTCATGGCCGCCCGTCGCGCCCGGCAACTCCAGAACGGTTCTCAGCCGTTGATTGATTCCCGCTCCAACAAGGCCTGCCGTGTAGCCCAGGAAGAGATCGCCGCAGGTAAGGTTACGGCGGCTCCGCAGCCCAGGGTGGAGATCGTGCACGAGGTACTTCTGGACCCGGATACTGAGCAAGACAGAGACTCATAACAAGTACAATCATTGCTATGAAGGTTACGGTCGGTGTCTCCGGAGGCATTGCTGCGTATAAGGCGGCAGAGGTAGTGCGAGCCTTACAACGCCAGGCGCTGGATGTACATGTGGTGATGACGGAAGCGGCCCAGAAGTTCATCACTCCGCTGACCTTTGCCTCGCTTACCGGTCACAAAGTGATCACCGGACTGTGGCCCTCGTCCCCGGGAGAGGGCGATCTCGACTCCTCCATTGAACACATTGGGGAAGCTCAGACTACGGATGCCCTGGTCGTGGCGCCGGCAACCGCGAACGTGTTGGCAAAGTTCGCCCATGGCCTGGCCGACGACTTCCTGACCACCCTGTTTCTGGCTACCCACGCACCGGTCATTGTTGCTCCGGCGATGAACGTAAATATGTGGGAGCACCCGGCCACGCAGGCCAACCTGGAGATTCTGGAACGGCGCGGGGTAAGGATTGTGCCCCCGGACAAAGGGCCGCTCGCTTGTGGCATGGTCGGCAACGGCCGTTTGGCCGAGCCAGAGGCCATCGTGGAAGCGGTGCTGGCCCAGCTCCATGGCCGCAACGATCTGGCCGGAGAGACGATTCTGGTCACGGCCGCCGGCACGCGGGAAGCGATCGATCCGGTTCGTTTTCTGGGCAACCGCTCCAGCGGGAAGATGGGCTATGCCATGGCCGAGGAGGCGCAGCACCGCGGGGCACGCGTGGTGTTGGTGAGCGGCCCTACGGCGCTAAAGCCGCCCGCGAACTGCGAGCTGGTTTCCGTAATCAGCGCCGAGGATATGCGGCGCGCCGTCCTTAGCCGCCTTGACCAAGTCACCATCGTGATCAAAGCCGCCGCGGTCGCTGATTATCGTCCGCGCGTGTTGGCCGAACAGAAGATGAAGCGCAGCGGGCCGATCACCATCGAGTTTGAGCCTACGGAAGACATTCTGCGCGAAGTGGTGGTCTCCAAACGGCCGGGTACTCTGGTCATCGGGTTTGCCGCGGAAACCGAAAACCTCATCGAGCACGGCCGCGACAAGCTGCTGCGCAAGGGAGCAGACGCGATTGTATTGAACGACGTGTCTCGTCCGGGCATCGGATTTGATTCCGATCGCAACGCGGCTACTTTTCTCACCCCAAAGACGGCGATTGAACTGCCTGAAATGACCAAGCATGATTTAGCGGGTCGCATCCTGGACGAGGTGATCGCCCTACGCCGCCCAGCTTCGATGGTCGCCGAGACCGGCCTGGTATCCAGCAACTCCAAGCTAAAGGACTAGCGGTAGCTTAAGAAGACCGCAGATCTCTCCATGTTTTGTATCAGGGCACGACTTTATTCGGGTCGTCGAGGTCAATAACGATTCGGGCTTTAGAGCGTGTGTGTGAGAACTCCATTTCCAAACTCAGTCCCGCAGGGACGGCTGAACTTAGCCCAGGACGTTAGTCCTGGGTAGAGATTCGAGAGACGAAAAGTCCCGTAGGGACGACTGGAACTTACCCGGAGGCGATCTCAGAGCACCAATCCAACCGTATTCGGCGATTGAGAATCCCCGATCCGCTGCCCGATTCAGGACCATGTCTCGAATAGCTTTTTCAGTCGTCCCTGCGGGACTTTTCAATGGTGCATGCTAACCCAGGACTGCGTCCTGGGCTAAGTTCAGTAAGTTCAGTCGTCCCTGCGGGACTCGATTGCGTGATGGTCGTTCTCACGTCTAAAGCCGAATCGTTGTTGATTTTTCAACCGCCCGACCAAAGTCGTGCCTGATACAAAGCATGGAGAGATCTGCGGTTCTCTTTTAGCCCCGACGATCCACTCCTTCGCCATGTAAGCTAAAAGAAGTCCGGTTCAGCAAATGTCGTTCGATCCCCAGTTGCAACAAGTCATTGCCGCGCACATGCAATACCTGCGCGATCTCGGTATCCACGACTTTTATCGCCGCGACACGGACATCGTGATTGAGCCCACCCCTGAGGAGCCCGTCATTCCCCCACGTCAGCCCGTCTCACCGCAGCCGCCTGTCGGCTCGTTCGTTGCTCCGCCCAGCCGTGTAGAAGCGTTGCGCGCGATCCAATTCGAAATCGGTGACTGTACCCGTTGCGCGCTCAGCACCGGCCGGAACAAGATCGTGTTTGGCGACGGTGACCCGAATGCGCGCCTCATGTTTGTGGGCGAAGGGCCAGGGGCGGATGAGGATGCGCAGGGCTTGCCATTTGTCGGCCGCGCCGGTCAATTGCTCAACAACATGATCGCTGCCACAGGACTCAAGCGCGAGCAGGTCTACATCGCCAACATCGTGAAGTGCCGGCCTCCGCAAAACAGAGTGCCTGAGCCGGAAGAGGCCAACACCTGCTCCCCGTTTCTCTTCCAGCAGATTGACGTTGTCCGGCCGGAGGTCATCGTGGCTCTTGGTTCTACCGCCGCGACCTACCTGCTGGGCGCCAAGTCCTCGCTGAG
The DNA here is from genome assembly GCA_963830325.1 of uncultured Acidobacteriaceae bacterium. GTDB lineage: Bacteria > Acidobacteriota > Terriglobia > Terriglobales > Acidobacteriaceae > PALSA-350. Next base: position 308,569 of record CAWHMV010000008.1, on the reverse strand, counting down.
CGGCCTTCGCGGGCGCGTACACAAATGCCGGAATACCAAGCTGATCGTTACCTATCACCCCGCCTACCTGCTGCGGGATCCACGACAGAAAAAAGAAGCATGGCAGGATTTGAAGCTCGCCATGGCCGAGTTGGGATTGTCCATTCCCTCCCGCTGATGGCAACTTTCTGTGACGTTGTGTTACCGGTACCTCTCGATCGGGCCTTTACCTACAAGCTCAAGGACGATAACGGACCCCCCGTCGGCGGCCGCGTGGTGGTGCCCTTCCGCAATGAGAAGTTGATAGGGGTCGTTACCCGCTTGCACGATGAAGCTCCACCCGTAGAAGCGCGGCTGATCGAGGCGGTGCTTGACCAGGAACCGATTCTCAGTGCCGAGCTGATGGAGCTCGCAGCCTGGATTGCGCAATACTACCTGGCGCCGTTGGGCGAAGTCCTGCGCAGCATGCTTCCGCTCATGGCGGAAGTGCGCCGCTCCACCAGCTATCGCATCAGCGACACCGGCTTGTCCATCCTGGTCGACGGCGCCGAGCAGGGTTCCTCACGCCGCTCGCGCCGCAGCCCGGACGAACAGGATATCGAGTACACCGTGCTGAACTATCTGTCCGATGGACAGCCGGCAAAGAGCGCAACGTTGCGCCACGCCGCAGGCGCAACCGCGGAGCTGTTGACCAGCATGTTGCGCAAGAAGTGGTTGCTGCGCGAAACCGAAGCCGCACCGCGCGATGCTCGCCGTTTGGTGCGCTATGCCGTGCTCGTGGCCGACGCGCGGCCGCCCAAGCTGAATGACAATCAGCTCGCGATTCTCGCCGAACTTGCGGGCGCGGGCGGATCCCTGCCGGTTCCGGTCCTGCGGCGTTTGGACCTTCCCGCGACCACCCTGCAAACCCTGGTGAAGCGGGGACTGGTGACGATCGAAGAGCGGCCCGCGGCCTTTCACCTTACCGGTGCCACAAGACCCGCGGCCGAACATGTTCTCAACCCAGCCCAGAAAACCGCCCTGGCGCATATTGAAGCCACGCTCGATGGAGAGGGTTTTGGTGCTTGCCTGCTCCATGGAGTGACTGGCTCGGGCAAGACGGCAGTGTATCTGGCCGCTATGGAACACGCACGGCTCGCTGGCCGCTCGGCCATTCTGCTGGTCCCTGAAATCGGCCTGACTCCCGCTATGGCGGCGCAGCTTCACTCCGCGTTTGGCGGCAGCGTAGCCCTGCTGCACTCCGCTCTCACGCCGGACGAGCGCGCCGAGCAGTGGTATCGCATCCGCCGTGGCGAAGCACGGATTGTGGTAGGCACCCGTTCCGCCATCTTTGCGCCCGCGATGAATCTCGGCCTCATCATCGTCGATGAAGAGCATGACCAGTCTTACAAGCAGGAGGAGATCCCCCGGTACCATGCCCGCGATGTCGCCGTAATGCGGGCCAAGATCGGCGGTGCTACCGTCGTTCTCGGTTCGGCCACCCCGTCGCTCGAGTCCTGGCGCAATGCGGAGACGGGCAAATATGCCTTGATCGAGATGAGGGAGAGGGTTAATCAGCGGCCGTTGCCGGTGGTGGACCTGGTTGATATGCGCCTCGAGTTCCAGGAGACGGGGAAAGAGAGCATCTTTTCCCGGGTGCTGCTGGAGCGAGCGAAAGCCGCCATCGACCGCGGAGAACAGGCGATTATTCTGCTCAACCGGCGCGGCTATTCCTTTGCCGTGCTATGCCGGGCCTGCGGCGAAAAGCTGCAATGCGAGAATTGCGCCATCGCTCTCACCCATCACAAGCCCATCATTCCAGGAGAGACGATTGCGAATCCAGCAGGGCAACGGCTCAAATGTCACTATTGCGGATACGTGAAAACCGTGCCCAAACGCTGCCCTAAATGCGAGAGCGAACACCTCTTTTACCTGGGCGCTGGTTCGCAGCAAGGCGAAGAACGTCTGCAGGAGCTGTTTCCCCATGCCCGCATCGGCCGCATGGACCGCGACACCATCCGCAACCGGTTCGATATGGAACACCTGCTGACGCGGCTGCACAGCGGGCAGATCAACCTGCTGGTAGGCACGCAGATGATTGCCAAGGGCCACGATATTCACGGCGTTACCTTCGTCGGGGTAGTGGGCGCGGACCATGCTCTCAGCCTGCCGGATTTCCGCGCCGCCGAACGTGTCTTCCAGTTGCTTACGCAAGTCTCCGGCCGCGCCGGACGTGGAGATCTGCCGGGCAACGTCCTGGTCCAGAGCTACTACCCGGAACACTACGCCATCCAATGCGCGGCGGCGCATGACTTTAGGGCCTTCGTGAAGAAGGAGATGCAATATCGCAAGTGGATGCATTACCCGCCGCACGCGACGTTGGCCAACATCATTATTCAGAGCCAGAGGTTGGAGGAAGCCGCAGGCTGGGCCACCAGCCTGGGCAAGTCTTTCGCTGCCATGCCCCTCGATCACGTGCGCGTACTGGGGCCCGCGAGCGCACCCATCGTACGCATCAAGCGCATTTATCGCTTCCATCTTTTGCTGAAGTCCGAGAAGCGCCAGGCGTTGGCAAGGACCTTGCGCGCGGGCCTTGCACAAGCGGAAGCGCTCGGCATTCCGCGCCGGAATTTAATCGTCGACGTCGACGCCGTGAACCTGATGTAGCACCAGATGTCAGGACTCCTCCGAGCCGAGCTTCTCGTAAAGCAGTCTGCGATGAATTCCCAATCTGCGTGCCGCTTCCGCTTTGTTGCCGTTGGCAGCTTCCAGGGCGCGGTCGATCAACAGCCGTTCCCAAGCCTGAACAGATTCGCGGAAAGGTAGATCCAGAAGCTTTTCGAATTCGCTCGTCCTCGAAGCAGACCCCATATTGTCTTCGGTCGTGACCAGATCGGGAGTAATCACCCGCCCCCCGCCCTGCAGCACAGCCCTTTCAACGATGTGCTCCAGTTCGCGAACATTTCCGGGAAAGTTGTATCGCTGCAGCTTGAGGAGGGCTTCCTCGGTGAAGCCGCTCACTCGGAATCCGTGCTTCTGGCTATAGTGCTGGAGAAAATGCTCTGCGAGCAGAACGATGTCAGGGCGGCGATTGCGCAGGGATGGAAGAGCGATGGGCACGACGTTCAGGCGAAAGTAGAGGTCTCGTCTGAATCGCCCCGCCGCAACATCTTCTTCGAGGCTTCGATTGGTCGCCGCGACCACTCGGAAGTCCGCGGTGACCGACTGCCCACCGCCAAGACGTTCGAAAGTGTGTTCCTGAAGAACGCGAAGCAGCTTGGGCTGAGACGCCAGGGGTAATTCACCGATCTCGTCAAGAAAGACAGTGCCGCCTTGCGCGCTTTCGAATTTTCCAGGCTTGCGATTGACTGCGCCGGTGAACGCACCTTTCTCGTAGCCGAAGAGCTCGGATTCGATGAGATTTTCTGGCAGCGCGGCACAGTTCACCACCGCGAAGGGAAAGTTCCGGCGCGCGCTGTGCTCGTGAATCGCCTTGGCGACCAACTCTTTTCCTGTGCCGGATTCACCCGTGATCAGCACCGTCGAGTCTGTTTGTGCAACCCGGCCAATGGCTTTGAATACTTCCAGCATCGGCGCGGAGAAACCTACAATCTCGCCGCTTGGTGTGTGTGTGTCAGCTACCTTGCTTCTGAGCCGGGCGACTTCCTTCTGTAGCGACGTGTGCTCCAAAGCGCGCCGGATGGTGACCAGAACATCGTCGAGATCGAATGGCTTGGTCACGAAATCGTAGGCGCCGAATTGAATCGCTTCGATGGCGTTGTTGCTGGTGCCATGGGCCGTCATCACCAGAACGGGCAAATCAACCAGACGGCCGTCATCACTCAGCAACTTCAGCAGTGCGCCTCCATCCATCTCTGGCATGCGCCAGTCGCAGAGCAAAAGATCGAGTGCCAGCGACTGAATAATTGCGTAGGCTTCCTTGCCGTTGGCCGCGGTAAGCACGTTGTAACCAGCCTCTTTGAGCGCCTCGGAAAGGCTCTCCCGTAAATTGCGCTCATCAACCAGAAGAATCACTTGATTTCTCCGCTGTCCGGCTGTTCGTCCAGGGTTCGAGGCAAAATCACTTCGGCCAGAGTGCCTCCGCCGGGAACAGCTCTTAGTTCCAGACTGCCTCGGTGGGCGCGCACTATCTCTTTGGCGATCGACAATCCGAGGCCAGTGCCTCGCGCCTTGGTGGTGAAGAACGGATCGAAGACGTGCGCCGCGGCCTCCTGGGTGAGGCCTGCTCCGTTGTCCTGCACGCTGAGAACGACCTGGTCGAGAGTCGCGTGGGCCGAGAGGACAATTTGCTTTGGCGTCGATTCCATTCCGCCGAAGGATTCCATCGCGTTTCGCACCAGATTCTCCAGTACCTGGCGGAGCTTCCACGATCTCCGCTCATCATGCCTGGTGCTGACTCTTTATAGGAGAGCGCTATGAACGAGCCCTCCGCTTCCGGCTGCAGCGCGCCCAGCAGGTCTCGGCAAATCTGACCAGGGTCGAAGAGCTGCGGTTGAAGCCGGATCGGCTTCGCAAAGTACAACAGGCGATCGAGTACGGAGCTGAGCCGGTCGATTTCTTCCAGTATGAGTTTTGCGGAGCGGTCGACCTGCTCCGCGTTCTTGCTGCGCAGCGACATCTGAGCGCGGAGACGAATCGTCGCCAGCGGGTTGCGCAGCTCATGCGCGACTCCTGCTGCGACCTGCCCCAGTGAGGCCAGGCGTTCCTTATGATGCAGTTGCTCTACCAGCTGGCGTTCCGCAGCTATTTTTTGCCGCAAAGAGACTCCGAGCTTGTCGATGCCCCGCAAAATAGTTTCCAACTCCGCGGCGCTCGCCTCCCCGCGGCGAGGTTCACTGAGATCCCGTTCCAGGTCCTCGAGCCGGTGTTGAATCGTCGATATATCAGTCTGCACGCTGCGCGTAATCCAAAAAGCGATGCCCACACAAGCGGTCGCCGCCAACGCAAGAGCGCTCACGCTCAGCAGTGCCTGAACATCCCGGCCCGAGTTTGCGTCGTGTAACCGATGCATTGCCCACACACTGCCAAAGGCATTTCCATTGTGCGCCAGTGGTACAGCCTGAAACAGGATCACATCCTGCTGCCCGCGAAACATGAATGAGGCGGGTTTGCCGGTTGCAACTGCTTGCCGTGCTACAGAGAGGATTGTCGGACGTTCGCGGGGAGGAATGTCCCGCTTGGGTCCGGGGCCCTCGCTGGTGGGGAAAGCGTAGCCTTGCAGGCTATCTGTCGAGGAAGAATAGAAGCCGCCCTCAATTCCCGGATCGCGGCGCAGAGCATTGATAGTGAACGCGCCGAGCCGGTCGTCTGCATCCGGACCGGGGGGAAGGCCGAGCGAGGAGAGTCCCTGACCAGGGTGCGAGCGAACTGCGTTCAGATAGTCATTGGCAAATGTGTTTACGATCCCCAGCAGGTTGCTCGCCGCGTCCGTAATCAAGGCTGATTGAGTTTGCCGCAACAGGAGAAAGAAGCCAGTGAGCGCGGATGCCAGCAGGACGCAGACCAACAGCGCGAGCAGCAGAATGCGGCTGCGCAAGCTGCTCAGCATCCGGGTTCCACTGGACTCGTTCATTGAGACCGAATGCCTCGAGAAGAACCTCTCCATTGTCGCGGATACAGCAGATTCATAGTAGCCCCGCGGTACTCATCTTCCGCTGGAGGTATTGGGAACCAGTAGCTGCGGCGGCAAGGAGTGCCAGTGCGGCAAAGGCGACAAAAGTAGAGTGGAAGCCGAGGTGTTGCAGGATGACACCCGAGAGGATAGGCCCAACCACACCGCCGATCGCCTGGGCGGTGGCGAAGATGCCGAGCAGTGAATTGAATTGTCCTTTGCCGCGCGTGAGATCCGCAGCAAAGGCAACGATGACAACGCCGTATATGCCAGCGCCAATACCGTCGAGTGCCTGGAGGAAGACTACCATGTGGGGGTTGTGGGCCAGGGTGTAAGACAAAATGCGCAGCGGCAGCGCCCAGAAGGCGATCGCCATGACTGGCTTTCGTCCCCAGGAATCGCAGAGTTTGCCACTGGCCCACGCGACCGGAACCATCACCATCTGGGCGGAGAGAACGGTGAATGTGGTGAGGGCGCTCGACCCGCCAAGCTGTTTGATGTAAAGAGCGGTGACCGGGAGTATCGGAGCGTTGGCCAGATGGAAGAGGCCGACGGCCGCGAGCAGGAAGAGAACCGAGCGATCGTGCAGCAGGACGCTCCACTTCGGTTTAGCTTGTTTCCCATCGCCAGAGGCGATGCTTTCGTCCAGTTCCTGCGATCGGATCCAGTAAACCGAAGAGGCGCCCACCAGCGATGCAATCGCTACCGAGTAAAAAATAGAGGCGCTGCCAAAGTATCGGACAGCGGCGAAGGCCAGCAATGCGGCAACGATATTGCCGGCGTGGTTCCACCCCTGGTTTTCGCCCAGCGTCCGATTCAGGGCCTGGTAGCCGACGAGGGCCAGCGCCAGTGCGCCCAGCACTGGGATGAAGAGGCTCTGGGCTATCCCAGAGAGGAACAATAACGAGTCGACCCAGATTGCCGTGTGCGGGACGAAAGGAATGACACCGAAGCAAATCCCAACAGCGATGGAAGCGACGAAGAAGAGCAAGCGGCGGTTCTTGACACGATCCACCAGAATCCCGGCTGGTGTTTGGAAGAGCAAAGTTCCAAGCCCCAGCAGCGCTGTAGCTACCCCAATCTGGTCGTATCGCCAATGCGCTTCCCTGAGGAAGGTATTGAGTACCGGCAGCACAACACCGACTGCTTCAGCCTGAAAGAAGTTCGCAGCATTAAGTCCGAACCTGCTTTGCCGCGATGGTGATTTATAGGTCTTTTCCACCTGCTTGGCCACAACCATGCAAGAAGCAGAAGCACGTAGTGCGCCATTCGACTCCGTCCTGAAGAGCTTGGGAAAAAAGTCTCTATAGGAAGAGCACGGCTTCAGCAGCCGTGCCAGACTGGGCTGGAGCTAAAAAGGGTTTTGGATGGTGCAGAGAATCCATTTCCAAATTCAGTCCCGCAGGGACGTCCGAACTTAGCCCAGGACGTTAGTCCTGGGTAGGATTCGAAGGCACGGACCAGTCCCGCAAGGGACGGCTGAAACGTAAGCCAGCATCAGTCTGGGTATTCTCACCCATTCTCCCTTGAAAGCCGCCCTCAGCGCTGAAGCCATCTCCTTCGTTCTGATTTCACACAACCACGAACAGCGTTCGCTTTTCGCTCACACAGCGAACGCCGAGCGTACACATCGGGCCTGACTTGAGAGAGAGGCGAAGTACGGATCGAATCGTTTGTATGCTTTGCGAGCACCTCACATTTGGCGCATCGATTGCTTTTCCTTTCAGTGCAAGCAGGAGAAGCTTATGAAACCAAATCATGCATTATTGATTACCGCGCTCAGTCCAGTGTTGGCGCTGGCCGCGAGTGCGCAAAATCCATCCGCCCCCCCTCCCCCTCCCCCCGCGGCCTATGGCGGATCACCGATGAGCACAGCCGCTACTTACAGCGGCCGGATAAGCGCGGTTGTGTATGGACCGCAGGGTGAGGTCCAGGCGCTTGCGCTGCGAAACGGGGTCGCTGTTAGCCTCCCGCCTGATCTGGGCGCGCAGCTCCAGACTGCAATCGTCAGGGGAACCCGGGTTCAGGTGAGCGGAACGAAGAGAGTGATCGCCGGACAAACCAGCTTGCTCGCGCAGAGTCTCACGGCGAACGGCCAGACTATGCTCGCCAACCCCCGACTCCGGATGGAGGAGCTGCCGCAGCGGCCCCGCCGCCTCCAGGGCCGCCGGGCCCCAGGGGACCTGCTGCCAGGCGTGGCCCTGGTGGACCACCGCCCCCGCCCCCTCCGCCTCCGGCAGATGGTGTAGCAGCCCCGCCGCCCCCTCCGCCGGCAGATGGTACAGCGGCTCCCACTCCCCCTCCTCCTCAGATGTAGAGGTGATGCCATGAAAATGTCGAGCATCGTATGCACAGTCTCTGCCGGGATGCTGATCGCTGGGTGTGCGGGTCCTCTGGACCCGCCACTCGGCCTCGGTCCGGATCTCGATCAATTCGCTGGTATCGTAATTCTCGCGGTCTTGGTCGCGCTCGCCTGGCGTCCCATCAAGAACGCGCTGGGATCACGAACGGACACTTCTTCACCGATCGACATCCTGAGGAAGCGTTATGCGCAAGGCGAGGTATCTGAAGGGGAATATCTGCGCATGGTGGACAATCTCTCACGATCAAAGGTTAACTCCGCATGATCTCCACTCCGCCCGTACACGACTTCCATCCCGGTCCGCCGGATGGGGCCGGGATCATGATGTTCAGCAAAGAAGCTACAAGAACGGGAGAAAGTGGTAGATGATCTCTGCCTCTTTCCCCCATGTTCTCTTAGCTCTGATTGTCGCCGTCAGCATCCTGCTGATGCTGATTCGACCGCGCAACATTCCAGAGGTCTATTGGGTCGGCGGCGGGGCGATCCTGCTGATTGTTCTTCGGCTCATTCCGCTGAAGCTGGCCGGAAAGGCCGCGGCCAAGGGCTCTGACGTCTATCTTTTTCTCATCGGCATGATGTTGCTGTCGGAATTAGCCCGTGAACACGGTGTCTTCGACTGGCTTTCCTCCGCAGCGCTTAAAGGAGCGCACGGCTCCTCCGCCCGCCTCTTTACCCTGGTCTACGGCGTGGGCACGCTGGTCACGATCTTCATGTCCAATGACGCAACTGCGGTTGTCCTCACTCCTGCGATTCTCGCCGCGATACGCAAAGCCAAAGTTGCGCCGCTACCGTATCTGTTTGCCTGTGCCATGATTGCCAACGCAGCCTCCTTCGTGTTGCCAATTTCCAATCCAGCAAACCTGGTGGTCTTTCGCGCGAGTATGCCCCCGTTGGCGCGATGGCTCATTTCATTCGGCCTTCCATCGATTCTTTCTATCGCCGCGACTTATCTGGTCTTGCGGTTTGTCTTCCGCAAGGAGCTCGCGGGTGGCACAGAAAAAGGGGTTGGCGCGAAGCCTCTTTCCGCGAAGCCCCTTTCAATGGCCGGCAAGATTGTGCTGGGGGGCATCGGCTCCATGGTGGCCGTCCTGTTGACCGCTTCTGCTCTCGACCGGGATCTCGGACTGCCAACCTGCCTGGCGGCGCTCGCGATCACCGCGGTCGTTTGCATCAAAGCGCGCAGCAATCCCTTTAGTCTGCTGAAGGAGATCAGTTGGGCTACGATTGCCCTGGTCGCCGGCCTGTTCATCGTGGTCGACGCCGTGCAAAGCATTGGAGCCCTCAAGCTCACCCAGGCGGCCCTCCAAGCGGTCCAAAGATTTGCTCCCCCTCTCGCCGCGCTGGCCACCGGCTTGGTCGTGGGTATCGCCAACAACCTGGTCAACAATCTCCCTCTGGGATTAATCGCTGGCGCGACGTTGAAGGCCGAGCATGCCAGGGGACTGATTGCCAATGCCGTGTTAATTGGCGTTGACCTCGGGCCAAATCTCTCCGTGACCGGCTCCCTGGCCACCATTTTGTGGCTCATCGCGCTGCGCAAAGAGAAGCTGGACGTGAGCGGCTGGGACTTCTTCAAGGTCGGCGCCATCGCCATGCCCGTAGCCCTGGTTGCCGCTATCTGCGGCGCGATTCTGATGCAGATCTTCTAGCGAAACAGGTCAATCACGCTGGTGCCTACAAACGGAGCCGGCAAAAACGTCAGAACCAGAATGGCGAGAGCCAGCCAGCCGAGCCGGCGGTGGTTATAGGGCATCAGCGGAAAATAAGAAACATGAGGGTGGCGCATGGCGGGCAGCAGCAGAATCACTCCCCATAGCACCCAGCCGGTCCATAAAGTCACGCCCATCACCAGCAGGACGACCGGCACAACAAACGTCAGACGGCGATGCCACCGGGAGGAAATCGCATACAGAATGTGTCCACCATCCAACTGCCCGGCGGGGATCAGATTCAGCGAAGTAACAAACAGGCCGACCCAACTCGCGATCAGGATGGGGTGGGGAATCAGGTTGTCCATGCGAGGTACCCAGGGAAGCCACGCAGCAAGGGCACGGTCCAGCAGGGTGACCGTCAATGGCCAGCGGAACTGAACCAGTGCCGGAGTCGTGTCCGGACCGGCGGGGTGCGATAGCAGGATGCCCAGCACCGTGGTGGGAAGCGCAATCAGGTATCCGGCGATCGGTCCGGCGATGCCCACTTCGATCAACGCCCGGCGGGAGGGGATGCGAGAACGGATCCGAATCACGGCCCCTGCGGTGCCGCTCAGCGTGGGGGCCGGCAAGACGTAGGGCCAGGAAGCATTGATGCCATGGTGGCGGCAATAAAAGTAGTGCCCTGCTTCGTGCGCCAGCAGGATCGTCAGCAGCGCCAGCGAGAAGGACCAGCCGCTGGCCAGCGCTGAGGAATGAGTCCAGATCCAGCGCAAAGGAAAAAGGTCGCCTTCGTGCACCAGCGGCGGCTGGCCCAGGCGAAAGTTCCGCATGAGCAGCGCACCGGTGCTGGCGGTGGTAAAGATGCTCACCACCAGCAGGCATAGCGGTAGCCAGGCGATCGAGCGCGGCGCCCTTGGAGCAAGATCCGAGTGATCAGCGGCGCTGGGGAGGAGCGGATTCTCCGTGGTCGGCATTTCTACTTCGGCCAAGGGCGGGCTAAGAATCCAGCAGGTGAAGTTCCTTGCCCGGCTTGAAGCGAACAGCCTTGCCTGGAGTGATGGTGACTTCCGCACCGGTCCGCGGGTTGCGGCCGATTCCCGTCTTGCGCGGGCGGACATTGAAGACGCCAAAGCCCCGCAACTCGATCCGGTCGCCCGAAGCGAGCGCTTTCTTTAGGCTCTCAAAGACCGTGTCGACGGCCGCTTCCGCTTTGTTGCGCGGTAGTCCGGTCTTCGCGATGACTTGATGAATGATGTCCTGTTTAATCAATGCCTTTACCCCGAGGGATGTTAGGTAACAGCAATGGGCCGGAGCTACGTCCTCATCGTATAGCGAGTCTCGGGTATGGTCCAGCAGCTTCCTTGGGGATCAAGATTGTCAAGGAACCCGGCCTACCGTAAGATGCAGTTTCCAGAAGAAGGATTTTTTATCCCTCAGTACCGAACCTGGCTCTGCCAGGCCGGTTTCCCTTAAAGGAGTTGCATGTCTATTCAGTCCGACCGGTGGATTCGCGAGCAGTCGCAAAAAGGGATGATTGTCCCTTTCAGCGAAAAGCAGGTAAGAGAAGGGGTCATTTCCTACGGCCTCTCCTCCTACGGCTACGATCTTCGCGTTTCCGATGAATTCAAAATCTTCACCAACGTAAACAGCGCAGTCATTGATCCCAAGGCCTTTGACGAGCGGTCTTTTGTCACCGTCACTGCCGACTCAGTCCTGATTCCACCCAATTCGTTCGCCCTTGCCCGGTCAGTCGAATATTTCAAGATTCCCCGCAACGTGCTCACCATCTGCGTGGGCAAATCGACCTACGCGCGGTGCGGCATTATCGTGAACGTCACTCCTTTCGAGCCGGAATGGGAAGGCTTTGTGACACTCGAAATCTCAAATACCACGCCCCTTCCGGCCAGGATTTATGCCAACGAGGGCCTCTGCCAGATCCTTTTCTTCCGTTCCGATGAGCCGTGCGAAATCAGCTACGCGGATCGTAAGGGTAAATACCAAAAACAACAAGGTATCGTGCTTCCAAAGCTGTGATGGCGGAGCCAACGAAATCACCTTCCCGCTTGCGGGTGGCGCTGCTCGAGCCCGAGCCCATCCGCATGGAGGGTTTTGTCACCCTCTTTCAGGATCATCCTCGTATAGAATTTGTGGTTTTTGAGCTGCCGCAATTCCTGGCCGACCAGGAGATTAAGTTGGCCCTGATTGGGCTGCACGGAGAGAAGCTCCCCTTGCCGCTGGTCGGTACCATCCATGGGTTGCGGCCCGATGTCCGGCTGGTCGTCATGGGGCCGAACGGGGACGACGAAGTGATCCTGCAGGCGGTCACTGCGGGCGCCAAGGCGTATCTCGAAGCCAATGCCACGCCAGAGCAGGTGGAACAGGCGATCATGACCGTGAGCCAGGGGTCCATCTGGGCGCCGCGACGCGTATTGTCCATTTTTGTGGATCGCGCGACCAAATCGTCCCGGTCCACCGCCCCACCCTCGGCTCAATTCACAGCCCGCGAAACCGAGGTGCTCAAACTCCTGGTCGCCGCCCGATCCAATCGTGAAATCGCCCGCACCCTGGGCATTGAAGAGAGAACCGTAAAGGCGCACGTGGCGAAGCTGATGCGCAAAGTGGGGGTGGAGAATCGGATAGCCCTCTCCATCTACGCGGTGACCAACGCGATCGTCACCCCAGCCCCCGAATAGAACCGGGAACGCGTACCAGGTCGCTTGATAGGGTAGATAGATTACTTTAGTGCATGGTACCTTAGTGACATTGCCCGGTTACCTCTCTTGGCCGAAAGTTACTTTAGAAACAACGCAGATCTGGGGACGGGGCTTCTGATCGGTGAACTTTGCCATCACCAGCCCCCATTTTTTTGTCTGGTCCCTATCCTGATCCATCCCCCCGATTTTTCCCAATTGCCTTTAAAATTCCTGCATCCTAGCAACTGCGCCTACCCCCATTTTAGGAAGTGGCTTTTGAGCAGTTTTGCCTCGGAAGCTGCGCTAACGTCAGCGAACTCGGTACAGTGCGGACCAATGTCCCACCTGGAGATTTGAAAGAAGATGAAACACATTGTTGCAGTGCTTTGCGTCATCGGAATTTCCCTTACAACAATGTCTGCCTATGCAGCAGACGATAAGGCAACCCTGGATGCTCGCATCGAGAGCGCGAAAGATGTTCTGGACGCAATCATGGCGACTCCGGACAGGGCGATTCCCAATCAGATTATGTCCCAGGCGACGTGCGTGGGCGTAGTACCCAGTGTGAAGAAAGGCGCCTTCCTGGTCGGTGCGGAATATGGCCAAGGTGTTGTAACCTGCCGTACCGGGCACGGCTGGAGCGCTCCTGCGTTCATCAAAATCGCGGGCGGCAGCTTCGGATTTCAGATCGGCGGTCAGGCTACCGACCTGGTTCTGGTAGCGGTGAATGACAAGGGTTTTCAGGATTTGTTGAAGAACAAGTTCAAGATTGGCGGCGATGCCTCGGCCGCGGCGGGCCCGGTCGGGCGCGATTCGCAGGCTGCGACCGATTGGAAGCTGAACGCTGAGCTGCTTACCTATTCGCGCGCGAAGGGACTGTTTGCCGGCATCGATCTCACCGGAGCCGTGGTGGATGAGAACGTAGACGCGACACGCGCGTTTTATGGTGTGGCTCACCCCAGCGCACAGATACTGAAAGGTGAAGTAGCCACTCCGCCAGACGCGCGGCCGTTCGTACGCACGGTGGCAAAGTATTTCTCCGAAGTGCAAAGCTCGAAGTAGGTTTCCCCCCTCCCTATGCTCGACACGAGAACTGCCCGGCGATGCTTTTGCCGGGCTTTTTTTGACGTGCCTGCAAACCGTTTAAACTGGGAAAGCTGAACTCAACCCAATAACGGGGCACAGCTGTGGAAGCGGATGCGGAGACGACTGGAATTTGTGCTGGTGTGGGCCGCGGTAAAGCTCTTGAGCTTGCCGCCAAGGAGCGTTGCCCGCAGTATCGGTGCGTTTATCGGCCGGCTGGCGCTGTTGCTGACTCCGCGTCTCGCGGGTGTCGGCGACCTTAATCTTCGCCTGGCGTTTCCCGAGAAAAGCGCCGCCGAACGGCAACAAACTCTGCGCAAGCTGTACCGCAATCTTGGCTGGTTGCTGGCCGAGTTCTGCCAGATGCCGCACTACACCCCGGAAACCACGCGCCGCTTTATCCGCTATGAGGGGCTGGAGCACTACCTGGCAGCTCGCGATGAGGGCAAAGGAGTTCTCATCCTCACCGGCCATCTGGGCGCGTGGGAATTATCGAGTTTCTACCACTCGCTAATGGGTTACCCCATGAGCATCGTGATCCGCCGCCTGGACAATCCTCAGGTCGACAGCCTGGTCAACCACATTCGCTGCCTCCACGGGAATCAAGTCCTGCACAAGGATGATTTTGCCCGTGGCCTACTGGCTTCCATGCGACGGGGCGAGACAGTGGGCATCCTGATGGATACAAACATGACCCCGCCTCAGGGATCGTTCGTCGATTTTTTTGGTCAATCCGCGTGTACTGGAACCGGCTTGGCGCGCATCGCCATGAAGACCGGCGCCCGGGTTCTTCCCGGCTTTCTGCTCTGGGAAGAGGCAACGCAGCAATACGTACTGCGATTTGGATCTCCACTCTGCGTTGCCACCAGCGGAGATGTGGAGAGGGACGCTATTGCCAACACCGCTCTGTTCACCAAGGTGATCGAGGATTACGTTCGGCAATATCCCGACCAGTGGCTTTGGGTGCATCGCCGCTGGAAGACTCGCCCGCAGGGCGAAGCGGCCATCTACACTTGAATCATGCCCATCCCTCTCACTGAATTGGCCGAACAGCTCGGCGCGGAACTCGATGGCGCCCAGGTCGACCACGTGATCACGGGGGTGTCCAGCATCGCCGGCGCGGGCCCGGGATGCCTGGTGTTCGCGGAAGAAGAGGCCTCGTTCGCGGCTGCACTCGCCTCGGGCGCCGGTGCGGTTCTGGTTGGGCAGCACATGACTACCGTCGGTGCAAGTAAGCCGGTTCTGCGCACACGGCAGCCGCGGCTGGCGTTTGCCCGTGCCGCCCTGTTGCTGCGTGATCCGCAGCCGGATCCCTCCATCCACCCTACCGCTGTGATTGACCCTACGGTTCAAATTGGCGACAGGGTCTCGGTGGGTGCCCACGCCTCGGTCGAGGAGGGAGCCAGCATTGGTGAGGGAACCATCATTGGCAGCGGAGCTGTCATCGGAACCGGGGTCCGCATCGGCAGCAAGTGCCATATTTATCCCCGCGTGGTCATCTACCCTGGGGCCACGCTCGGCGACCGGGTGGTGGTCCACGCCGGCGCGGTGCTGGGAGCAGACGGCTTCGGCTACGTCCGCGATCGATCCAACGGGGAATATACCCAGTTCCCTCAACAAGGAACGCTGGTCATCGAGGACGACGTTGAGATTGGAGCCAACACCACGATTGACCGCGGGGCCCTCGAGGAGACCCGGATCGCGCGCGGGGCCAAGCTCGACAACCTCATCCATATCGGGCACAACTGCAACATAGGACGTAATGTGGTCATTGCCGCGCAGACCGGGATCTCAGGCTCAAGTGCGGTGGGGGACGGCGCCATCCTGGGAGGCCAGGTCGGCATGGGCGATCATGCCATGGTCGGCCCAGGGGTCATCCTAGGCGGCCAGGCGGGTATTCTGCCTAAGAAAAAGCTCCTGGGGCCAGGAGTTGTCTTTTGGGGAACCCCGGCTAAGCCGGTGCGTCAATACCTTAAGGAACTGGCAATGCTGGCCCGGCTGAAGCGGCCTGCCGGAAACGAGTAATTGGAGACGAGTAATGGCCATTGTGGTGGTAGGCGGGCATTCGCGCAGCGTGGGCAAGACCTCGGTGGTGGCCAGTCTGATCGCCAGACTTCCGGACCGCCATTGGACCGCCTGCAAGATCACCCAATTCGGCCACGGCTTCTGTACTGCAAACGGCGAGCCCTGTGATTGCCAGACGGAGCACACCATAGCCATTACCGCCGAGCGGGATCCCAACACCGGGACCGACAGCGCCCGTTTCCTCGCGGCCGGGGCTATCCGGTCACTCTGGGTGCGAACCCGCATCGGCCGCCTGGCGGATGCCATGCCGCGTATTCGCCAGGAAATCGATAAGGCGGAGAACATCATCTTCGAGTCCAACAGCCTGATGCAGTTTCTGCGCCCGGATCTCTATCTTTCAGTTCTGGACCATGCCACAGCCGACTTCAAAGACTCCGCAAGGCTCTTTCTGGATCGCGCCGACGCAGTGCTCCTGCGTGCATCGGGCCAGGATCTGACGCCCCAATGGAAAGAAGTTTCCCTGCGCCTGATCGCAGGCAAGCCGCGCTTCCTGGTGACGCCCCCAGACCTGATTGGCGACGATCTGATTGCTTTCGTGGAGCAAAGGCTGAATGGAACCAAGTCAGGACGAGAGTCGAAGGTTAATTGTTGAATTGTTTCGATTCCCGGAGGGACGGCCTGAACTTAGCCCAGGACGTAGTCCTGGGTTGGACGAAAAGATGAGACAGTCCCGAAGGGACGGCTGAACTCTCCAGGGATGCTCAGCCGTCCCTAACGGGACTATTCCGCTTGCCCTAACCACCCAGGACTGCGTCCTGGGCTAAGGTCAGCCGTCCCTTCGGGACTGGATTTTTTTCGCGTCCGGCGCTTGATCGCTCTTCTATTTCAGTGGAAAGGGCTCGGCCGTCAGTGACCCGTCACGCTGCTTGAGCAAAATCTGTACTTTGCTCTCAGCGCTATCCAGCTCCTGTTTGCATTGCGCCGAGAGGCGCATACCATCCTCGAACATCTTGATCGAGTCCTCGAGCGGCAAGTCACCGCGCTCGAGTTGGGCGACGATACCTTCCAACTGTTTCAGCGATTCCTCAAACGTTGCCAACGCCGGCCCCCTCAGGCTTCGCGTCCGATAGCACTACCTCGAGAATCTCGACCGCACAGGAATACCGCCCAAACGGAGCACTGACCTGTACTCCCTGGATCATGGGCCGCGCCGCAGCCAGCATCTCTCGCGCGATTTGTATGCCTTCCGCCCGCGCTCGATCAGGAGTATCAGCCTTTTGCATTCTCGCCATAATCTCGTCGGGCATGGAGACCCGCAGGTCATTCTTCATGAATTCGGCATTGCGCAAACTGGTCAGCGGCCAGATGCCCGCGATGACGGGAATACGAAACTCCTCGATGCGCTTAAGGAAAGCTTCCAGCAGCTTCAGGTCGAACACCGGCTGGGTAATCGCATATTCGGCTCCCGCTTCAACCTTATACGCGAACCGGCGAATCTCCGTGTCCATGTCTGGCAAGCCAGGATTGGCAGCCACCCCGATCGTCAATCCGCTCGAAACACCGACAGGATTACTCCCCAGGTCCAATCCGTGATTCAATCGCCGGACAATATTCACCAGCCCAATGGCATCCACATCGAACACGGCGGTGGCATCGGGATAATTCCCCAACTTGGGCGGATCCCCAGTCAGGCAGAGAATATTCTTCAAGCCGATCGAAGACGCCCCCAGCAAGTCCGACTGGATGCTCAGCAAATTGCGGTCCCGGCACGTGTAGTGCAGCAGCGTTTCCATCCCCGTCTGTTGAATCTGGATACATAGACTTTGCGCACTCATGCGCGGCGCGGCGCGAGACAGGTCCGGAACATTGATGATGTGGACCCCGTTTTGCACCAGCATCCGGGCCCCTTCGAGTTCCTTCTCACAAAAGATGCCCTTAGGGGGAACCATCTCCACCATGGTGACAAACGTGCCGCTGGCGATCAGCGAACCAAGGCGTGAACGCTCGCCCAGCGGCGCGGGCGCGATCTCCGAAACCACCGGGCTCTGCTTCACCTGGGTGTGAGCGACCTCTTGCGCACCCATCGCGCGCAGAGACGACTTCATGGATCGGATATGGCTGGGAGTGGTGCCGCAGCAGCCGCCAACAAACTGCACCCCGGCCTTAACCAGCTTGCGGGCAAAGCTGGCCATGTACTCGGGGGAGCAGAGATAGATGTTCCGTCCATCCACGGCTCGCGGCATGCCCGCATTGGGCATGGCGATCAAGGGCAGATCGGTTGCGCCCGCCATGCATTCAATGGCGGTGAGGACAGTTGCCGGGCCCACGCTGCAGTTGCAACCGATAGCATCGGCGCCCCACTCGGTCAACCGCGCCGCTGCTGTTTCCGCGGAAGAGCCGTCCAGGCAGTTGGCATCCTCATCGACCGTCACCATCACCAGCACCGGCAGCGAAGGGGCCACGGATCTCGCCGCAAGAATGGCCTGCTCAGCCTCGTTCAACGCAGAAACGGTTTCGATCAGCAGCATATCGACCCCGCCCTCGACCAGGCCGCGAATCTGCTCGGAGAAGGCCTCCCGCGCTTCCGTCAGGCTGATTTTTCCCAGCGGTTCGAGACGCACGCCAAGGGGTCCAATAGCGCCCGCAACCCAGGCTTTTCCGCTTTGCTTGTCGGCTCGCTGGTTCACTGCCTTACGCGCCACCAGGGCTCCGGCCCGGTTGATCTCCACCACCCGGTCGGCGAAGCCATAGCGCTGCAAACGCAGGGCATTGGCGCCAAAAGTATTGGTCTCGATGATCTCCGCGCCCGCCTGCAGGTATTCCTCGTGGACGTTCCGCACCAGGTCCGGCTGGGAGACATTCAGTTCGTCGAAGCAGCGATTGATGAAGATGCCGCGAGCGTACAAGCTGGTGCCCATCGCCCCGTCGCAGAGCACGTTCCGCGTTCCGAAGATCTCTGTGAGCCGATTCGTCATAGGGTAAGTCTAATTATGCTAAGCCACCCGGAGCGCGATTGCCAGCCGCCGCTTTGTTATACTTGGCCTTTCCCGCATGTCCGCCGCGTGGTGATTCTGGTGAGGTCTTAGTTGAAGAAAAGAAGTCTCCGGTCTTTGTGTGCCCTTTCTGCGCTAGCCTGTTTCGCTTTCATTGTTCTGGCCGGATGCGGCAAGAGCTTCTATTTTGGTGGTCGGGCTTTGCCCCCCAGTGGGATCCTCAACCGCGTTCTCATTGCGGTCCAGAATCCCGGGGCTTTGACCAAGGGAACCCTCCAGATTGTCGACGCCTTTTACGATATCCGTCATAGTTTTACCAACAGTGTTCCCTCTTTCAGCCTGGCCGGATACTCGGGAGCCGACCCGATCACGATCCAGAATATGCCGGAAGAGCAGGCCGGTGCGGTCTATGGCGCAGGGGACGGCAGCTATGCCCTGCTGAACTACGCCAGCGAGAAGCAAAACACCACCGTTTCCTTGCCCGGGCAGTCCTCCAGCGTGTTTATCTCGCGCGACCAGAGGTATGTCTTCGCAGCCAACCAGACCGCGCACACACTCACGGTGCAGGACCGTCAGCTGGGTACCAGTTATGGCTTGAACGTGCCCAACGTCTACCGTGTCTCCACCAATCCAAGTGGGTCGGCAGCGTTAGCCTTCGTGCAGGACAGCAACCTGGTTTATAGCGTTTACAAGCTGCAGACGAATCAGAAAGTGCCTTCGAATGCGGTCGATTGTGAACCGCAGAATAAACCGGTGTACTGCGTTCTTCCCGTGCCCGGCACCTTTGACCGGCCAACCAAGGGGGTCTTCTCTGCGGATGGCACCACCGCCTTTGTGCTGAACTGCGGTCCGGAATGCGGCGGTCAGCAGGCCAGCATCAGCTTTCTTCCCGTGGCTGGGATCATCATCCAGAGCGGTGCACCGGTGCCTCCGGGCGCGCCGTCCGCGGTGACGGCGACGATCCCCGTTCCCGGCGGGGTTACAAACGCCCTGCAAAACGGAAATCTCCTGTACATTGCTGGCCAGCAACTGCAAACCGACGGGTTCTTTGCCGGCTTCCTCTCCATTCTTGATCTCAGCGCTCAGAAGATCACCGGCAATTACTCCATCAGTGACGGCACCCATACGAGGATGAATTTCGCTGACGACAATACGCTTTGGATCGGATCCCAGCTCTGCACGCAGGGCGAACGCTATCATCTGGGCGCCACTACCGACCTTGGGTGCCTCACCATGTTCAACACTGCGAACAACTCGGTGACCATGATTGCTTCCTACAAAGGGGACGCGACGGGCGTCGCCGCGGTGCTGAGCCTGCACAAGGTCTACACCGCCGAGGGTGGGCAGGTGTACATCTACAGTACCGTTGACGGCTCGGCGCTCGACAACTCGCAGGTGACGGTGGTGGGTACGGCTTACGATGTGGCCTACATGGACTCGCCCAGCGATGCCAACAACACCACCTATTGACGTTCTCGCCATTGCCGCCCATCGGGACGACGTGGAGCAAACTTGCGGTGGCACCCTGCTGCGCATGCGCTCGCTCCAGTTGCGCACGGCCATTCTCGACCTGACCCAGGGGGAAGCCGGCACTCGCGGCTCCGCCGGGGAACGGGGCCAGGAAGCCGAAGAGGCCGCCCGCATTCTGGGTGTCGCATGGCGGGAAGCCCTCGACATTCCCGACGGCCGGGTGGAGAACACCTGGGAGAACCGCATCAAGGTTGTTCGTAAGCTACGCAACTTGCGGCCCAGGGTGGTGATTCTGCCTTACTGGCGGGGGCGCCATCCGGACCACTACAACAGCTCAGCGCTCGGCTACGAGGCCTGCTTTCTGTCCGGCCTGGCCAAAATCGATACCGGTGATCCGCCCTTCCGGCCCTTCAAGATTCTCTACGCCAGCCTTTACGCGGATGCGCGGCCCAGTTTTGTAGTCGACATAACACCCTTCATCGAGCAGCGCTTTCGCGCTTTACTCGCCTACCGCTCGCAATATGCCGATCAGCCATCCGGCGGAGCACTCTTTGTACCCCATGACGAAATTCGCGAACGAACCTTCTCTCTGGCCCGGCATTACGGCTTGCTGGGCGGCGTTCGTTATGCGGAGCCCTTCGTGCAAAAGGAAGTCGGCCTGGTGGACGATCTGACACTGGTGCCGGTGGCGTCCATCTGAGGACCATGCATGGAGCATTTACAGCGCGGCTGAAGAGTCTGCGCGAACGACCATGACGAAATCGAGTCCCGTAGGGACGGTTGAACTTAGCCCAGGACGATAGTCCTGGGTGAGCATGCGCCATTGAAAAGTCCCGAAGGGACGACTGAAAAAGTTATCGGGGCCGTTGGTTCGGGGCGCAACGGCTAAAAAGGCTGAAGGAAAAAGCGTCTCTGGGCGAAGGGCACGGGCTTCAGTTCTTAGCTTTCGCGCACTCTCGTGGGGAATTTGTTTGCCGCATCCGTCCTCACCTACTATGAAACCTATGCAGCAGACCTGGGATGCCTTTCTCTACGCCGGCAATGGCCGGTTCGTGGCGCTCCTCGCCGAATCCCTGGTTGAGGCGTTGGATCCCCAGCCCGGCGAACGCATCCTTGACCTGGGATGCGGCGACGGTTTCCTGACCCGGCGAATCGCCGAATCAGGAGCGACCGTGGTCGGTGTCGACAACTCACCACAGATGGTGGCCGCAGCGAAAGAGCAGGGAGCAGATGTCTATTGCGTCAACGCGGAATCACTACCCTTCAATCAGGAATTCGACGCCGTCTTCTCGAACGCAGCCTTGCACTGGATGAGCGATCAGGATGCCGTTCTCCGAGGCGTGCGCCGGGCCCTCAAGCCGGGTGGCCGGTTCGTGGCTGAATGCGGCGGACAGGGTAATATCGCCGCGATTCGCGTCGCCCTGCTGGCGGTCCTGACGGCCCATGGCATCCCTGCGGAGCGGATCGAAAACAATTGTTTTTTTGGCGCCGCGGAATACCGTGCCCGGCTGGAAAGCCAGGGTTTTCTGGTGCAGGAAATCACGCTGACACCACGTCCGACGCCGCTGTCTTCCGGAATGGCAGCATGGCTCGGAACCTTCCGGAGCAGCGTACTGGAACTATTGCCTCAGGAAAAGCGGCCAGTTGCTATCGAGCAGATCGTCACTCTGCTCAAACCAGTTCTTTGTGACCCCGAGGGTCATTGGACCGCTGATTACGTGCGTCTCCGTTTTCTGGCAAAGCGTCCGTAGCGTGGTGGTTTCCCATGTTGGTGGGTCGCGGCGCCGTCACCGAGGCCGGCCCCAGCGAAGGAAGATAGACGCGCACGGCTGCTCCCGGAAGCACCGGATCGGTGCTGTTGGTGAGCTCTATCGTGCCCCCGTGCTTTTCCACGATGCCCCGGCTGACCCAGAGGCCCAGGCCGGTGCCCAGTTCCCCTTTGGTGGTGAAGAAGGGCTTGAAGATCTTGTTTAAATGGCTCTCTAGAATTCCTGGCCCGCTGTCGGTAACCGTCACCGTAGCACCGGGCCGGCCGTCGGCGGGATACGATTCCTCGAGGAGAACCCGTACCCGCCCACCTGGTCCTGCCGCTTCAGCAGCATTCGTGATCAGGTTGGTGAATACCTGTCGTAATTCGCCCGGGAACCCCTGAATGGGGACGTCCTCTTCCAGCTTCCGTTCCACTGCGACGGACTGATCCTTCAGTTGCCGGTCGAGCAGCAGCAGCACGCTTTGCAATAAATCGCGTAGATGCACTTCGACCGGAGCTTTCGGCTCGCGATAGAGGCCCAGCATGGCGCGGCTGATCTGCAGAGTACGGTTCAGCTCCTGCTGAGCCATGGCAAGGTATCGCTGCTGCAGACCAGGATCGGACTCTTTCTCCATCAGGTAATGAAGGTTGGCGACGGAATCCAGCGGGTTATGAATTTCATGGGCAATGCTGGCAGAAAGGCGCCCGGCCACCGCGAGTTTCTCGTGCGCCATCAGGGCCGCTTCTCTCTTGCGTGAATCAGTGACGTCGCGGAAGACCAGCACCACGCCGGCGACCGCACCCTTTGCGTCTCGAATCGGGGCTGCGCTTTGATCGATCAAGTACTCCGCGCCGTCTTTTGCCAATAATAGGGAGTGACCTTTCGCGGCAATGCCATCTTGCTCGTCGACTGGCTCTCGCGTCTCCTCATCCACCGTGCGGAACACGGTTTCGAGGCGCCTTCCTTTTGCGTCCTCGAGGGACCAGCCGGTCAGCCGCCGAGCCACGGGATTCATCAGCTCCACCCGGCGCTCCTGGTTACACGCAATCAAAGCGTCACCTACCGAATCAAGCGTCGTCTGCAGCCATTGCCGGCTCTCAATCAGCTCGTCCGCACGTTGGTGCGCTTCCTCGAGTGAAGTTCGAAACGCGGCGGAGACCTTCTTCATATTTCTTTGCGTGAAAATGCCCAGGACGATCCCGACCCCAATCGACGAAACAAGCAGAAACGTCATCAGGGTGCGAACCTGCGAATTCGTGGACTGCACCTCTTCGTCTCGGCGATTCACCTCGATATGGGTCATGGTGCCAATCTGAGTACGCAAGGCTGCCATGAGTTGAGCCCCATTCAGATCGAGCCCCGTGTCCCCGAATATTTTCCCCGCCCGCAAGTTGTCCAGCGCCTTGCCTGCGAATCCCATCCACAGCTCATGGCTGTCGCGTATCTGACGCAACCGCCGTAATTGGTCGGGATCTTCTCTCACCAACAACAGAAGGCGGTCTAACGTGCCGTGCAAAGCACCTTCCGCATTCTGGTAGGGCTCCAGGGCATTCGCATCATGGGTGAGCTGGTAACCCCGGAGACCGGTCTCCTGGTCGACCACCAGCCGTTCCAACTCGTTCAGCTGAGCGGTTATGCGGTCGGTATGATCAATGCGGCGCTGTTCCCGCAGGGTGCGCTGAATCTGCCAGGCCAGCACCAGGGCCAGCAACAGCAGCAGGATCAGGGGAAGCAGCACAGTGATAACCAGAATGTGCCGGAACTGGTGTAGATTCAACGACCACCGCCTCGTCCGTCAGGGGCATTTGCCTGCAGCAGCCCCTTCAATTTGTCGACCAGGGTGAACGCCCCGTCCCCTTTTGTGGCCGAAACGCTCACCACCCGCATGACCTCGTCGGGGAGGGCGACATACGCGGAGAGCATCAGAATGGGGATATCCGGCTTGCGCTGGCGCAGGATGGCGGCCACCTGGCCTCCATCCATCCCCGGCATGGCATAGTCGAGGACCACCGCATCTACCTGCTCGGAATCGAAGACCGAAATGCCGCTCATGCCGTCGCGCGCGGTCAACACGGTGAATCCCTCGCGTTCCAGGACCATCTTCCGGATCTCAAGGCCGAGATCTTCATCGTCGATGCACAATATGACTGGACGTGACACGGGTACCGTCCTTGATCGCGGCGCGACACAACTGCGGGGCAAAGCTCTACTCTACAACTGCCATACGGTAGCTGGTGAGTGGCATCTTCGGAACTTGCTCTTACGGGGGATGCCGGGCTTCTGGGAAATGGCTAAGGATTTACCGTAGTTTTGCATTCGCTCTGCCCACATAGGTTACGCTTAACGCATCCGCGCAGTGACGACCGGCCCCACTGAGCGTGGCCGTATCTCGAGCGGCTTGAACGTGAGGGAGAACCTAGTTGAGTCAGACCATTTGCGTCCTGGAAGATGATCCGGATATATCCCGCCTGGTACAACATCATCTGGAAGCCGCCGGTTTTGGGGTCCGCCCCTACGGCACTCCCGCCAACCTCGTTCCGGACGCTGAGCGCCAGGCGCCCGTGCTCTTTCTACTGGATATCATGGTGCCCGGGGGAGACGGGCTGGACGTATGCCGCCGCCTGCGCAGCAACCCCGCTCTGAGCACCATACCGATTATCTTTCTCACCGCCCGGGCGGGCGAAAATGACCGTGTTCTCGGCCTGGAGCTGGGTGCGGACGACTACATCACCAAGCCCTTTGCTACTCGCGAGCTGGTGGCCAGGGTGAAGGCTGTATTGCGCCGCTTCGAGCGGCCTACCGCGCCCTCGATCATTGCCTTCGAAGAGGTGGTCATCGATGCCAGCGCCATGCAATTGAAGGTGCGCGGAGAACTGACCACCACCACCGCAACCGAGTTCCGTCTGCTGGACTATCTTGCCCGGCATCCCGGCCGCGTCTTCAGCCGCGACCACCTGCTCGACGCCGTGTGGGGGGATGCCCGTTTCGTCACCCCGCGCTCGGTCGATGTCTATGTGCGCCGCATCCGTGAGAAGATTGAGACCGATCCCGAGAGCCCCCGGTACCTTAAGACCGTACGTGGCGCGGGTTACCGTTTCGAGGTTCCCCGGCTGGTGGAGGAACCGCGCAAAACAGCATCCTAGCCTCTTATGACAGAGAATAGCCTTGTGACGGGCAGAGTCTTCACCAAGCTATTCTTCTCCTTCGTGGTCGTCCTTTTCCTGGGGATGACGGTGCTCGACTTTTCCTTGCGCCAGGTGATGGAGCAGTCCCTCCGCACCCAGGTAGAGGAATCCTTGGGTAGCGAAGCCCGGCTTCTGGCCACGCATATCAGTGCTACCGCCTCCCCCGCCGACTTGCAACAGATAGCCCGTACCGATGCGGCCGCGGCCCAAGTGGAAGTGGGCATCTTCGATGCCCAGGGGCGGCTGGTGGCCAATTCGGGGAATGCCGCCGGAGCAAATTCCGTGCCCCCCGAAGTGGCCGCAGTTCTGTATCAGCACCAGGCCCTGGGGCATGACCGTCGCGCAGGCACAGACTACGTTGCCGTCCCTGCCGGCCCGCTGGTGGTTCGCCTGGCTGCTTATTCCCCCCCTGACATTCCTGCCCCGGTGCACGTACTGCGCCGCGGCATCGTCATGGCATCCCTGTTCTCGCTCATCATCGCGACCCTGTTGGCGGCCTTGTTAGCGCAGCGGGTCGCAAAACGCCTCGGCCGCATCGTGGTGTTCGCCAATCGCATCGCTTCCGGCGATCTGACGGCCCGGGTCGAAGAGGGCAACCTGGATGAAATCTCTGCCGTCGCCCATGCGCTCGACGTGACTGCGAGCCGCCTGGAGCAGAGCTTCCACGCGCTCGAAAGTAGTCGCAGCGAATTGACCGCGTTGCTTGACAGCATGCAGGAGGCGGTCATTGCCATCAATCCCCAGGGACAGGTGAGCTGGTGCAATGCCGTCATGCAGCGGATCGCCATCAGCCCGGTGCAGGAAGGACGAGCGTTGGTGCATTCCATTCGCGATCCTGAAGTGCTCTCTTCGGTGGCCGCAGCTCTGACCCAGCGCCAAGCCAGCCGGGGGCGCGCGATCTCGGTTTCACCGGGAAAAATCTTTGAGGTGAACGCGGCTCCTATGCCTGGTGGGGGCGCGGTGGCAGTGTTGCATGACATTTCTGAAAAGGAGCGCTCTGAGACCACCCGGCGGGACTTCGTGGCCAATGTTTCCCACGAACTACGCACCCCGCTCACCTGCATTACGGGATATGTCGAGACGCTGCTGGACGACCGCAACCTCAGCAGCCAGGCGCGCGAGTTCCTGATGATCATTCTCAAGAACGCGTCGCGCATGAACCGGTTGACCGAAGATCTGCTTGCCCTGGCGAGCGTTGAGTCGGGCGACTACAAACTGCGCCTGCAAAAGATTCAGGCTTCCACCCTGGTCGAAGAATCCGTCGCATCACTGGCAGGGCTGGTGCTTGATTCGGCCGTGACCCTGGAAGTAGGCGACGCCACGGATGAACCGGTAATGGCTGATCTCGACGCGCTTAGCCAGGTGTTCGGAAACCTGGTGGAGAACGCGATGAAATACGGCAAAGCGGGGGGGCGCGTAAGGGTTGGCGCGCGGGAGCGGGAGGCGATGATCGAATTTTATGTACAGGACTTCGGCCCCGGCATCGCGTACGAACACCTGCCACGCATCTTCGAGCGCTTCTACCGGGTCGATAAGGCGCGCTCGCGAGAATCGGGCGGGACCGGCCTTGGGCTGGCAATTGCCAAGCACATTGTCCACGCCCACGGTGGGGATATTCGCTGCGAGAGCGAACTCGGGTTTGGCGCGACCTTTCTCTTCCGCTTGCCGCGGGTGGTCGTGTCACCCGCGTTGCCGCCGCTCGGAACGCTTCCGGTGGTGTCGCCGCAAACTGTTGAAAAGTAAAAGGCTTGTGATCCAGCCCGAGAACGCTTTTCTCGTCTTATTCACGGTCCTGTAAAGACTCGTTCACGGACGGCCCCGAGAATCAGGATAATTTTCCGAGGTGGAACGTGAGAAAGACAATTTGCTTGTTAGCTGTTGCCATGGGCGCAACGGTGTGCGCGGGGCACGCGCAGAAGCTCAATGGAGCGGGCGCGACTTTCCCCAATCCTATTTATTCCAAGTGGTTTAGTGAGTACAGCGCCTCCCATCCCGGGGTCCAGATCAACTACCAGCCGATCGGCAGCGGTGGGGGCATCCGCCAGGTTACGGCCGGCACGGTCGATTTTGGCGCCAGTGACGTCACGTTGACGGACGAACAACTGGCCGCCTCCAAGGTCAAGATTCAGGCAATTCCTACCGTGCTCGGGGCCGTTGTCCCCATTTTCAACCTGGAAGGCGTCAGTGACCTGCGCCTAGGCCCCGACGTCCTGGCTGACATCTACCTGGGCAAAATCTCCAAGTGGGATGACGCTCGCATCGCCAAAGACAATCCGGGAGTCAAGCTGCCGTCCGTGGATATCTTTGTTGTGCACCGTTCCGACGGCAGCGGAACCACTTTCATCTTCACCGATTATCTATCCAAGGTCAGCAAGGATTGGGCTGGTGGCCCGGGCAAGGGCGCGGCGCCGAGTTGGCCCAGAGGCATTGGCGCGAAGGGAAACGAGGGCGTCGCCGGCTTCGTCCGGCAATCGCCAGGTGCGATCGGATACGTGGAACTGATCTACGCCTTGCAGAACAAGATCCCGTTCGCCTACGTGAAAACCGCTGGAGGAAGCTGGGTCAAGGCATCGATCGAAGGCGTATCCGAAGCAGCGGCAAGTGTGAAGACCATGCCCGCCGACTATCGTGTCTCCGTCACCAATGGGCCTGGAAATGCCTATCCCATCTCCAGCTTTACCTGGCTTCTCGTCCCCAACCCTGCAAAGGATCCCACCAACGGGAAAGTCATCATCGATTTTCTCAAGTGGATGCTGGAGCACCAAAACGAAGCCAGCTCGCTCTACTACGCGCCGCTGCCTGCGGCGGTTGCACAGAAAGTCAGCGCTACGATCAACACCCTGAAGTAGGGCTTTGATGGCCATCCGGCACACGCGCCAGCCATGTGCCGGATGTTATTCTTGCCATCAGAGATTTTCCTATCGTCGACTGCGTGCGCCAAATCTTTTTCATTTTAAAAGGTTTGGGCTGTATCCCGTTTAACCTGAAATTCACTGAAGCCCGCTACGGTATGAGTGGTGAAATCAGATACTCAGGTGCCGCGAGTGGCTGGTCAGGCTGACGTGACCCAGCGGACAGATAGCGGTGCGTCTCCGGGGGCCGAGCCGTCGCTCTCACCCGTCCGTACGTACCTTCTCAACTGCGGCAATTCCTCCCTTGCCGATCGTGCTTTCAGCGCCCTCATGCTGGTGTGTGCGCTCAGCATTTTTGCCATTGTCATCTTGATCCTGGTCGAGCTCATTACGGGTTCGAAGCTCGCTATTCAGAAATTCGGTATGTCGTTCTTTTTCGGGTCCGCGTGGGATCCGGTGAACGGCAACTTTGGCGCGCTGCCGTTTATCTATGGCACCGTGATGTCCTCGATCCTGGCGCTGATCATCGCCGTACCCCTGGCCGTAGGCGTCGCCATTTTCCTGACTGAGATGTGCCCCGCCTGGCTGCGCGGGTTTCTGGCGTTCTTTACCGAGTTGCTGGCTGCCATTCCCAGCGTGGTTTACGGTCTGTGGGCCATCTTTGTTCTGATTCCCCTGCTGCGCCAATACGTAGATCCGTTCCTCATCAAGACCCTGGGCTGGTCAGGGATTTTCGCCCCTCCCAATTACGGCATTGGGATGTTTGCCGCCGGCGTGATTCTCGCCATCATGATTCTGCCCATCATCTCGTCACTTACCCGCGAGGTGATGTCGGCGGTTCCCCATTCGCAGCGGGAAGCGGTGCTGGCCCTGGGAGCCACCCGTTGGGAGATGATCCGTATGGGGGTGCTGCGCAACGCGCGCATTGGCATCGTCGGCGCTGTGATTCTTGGTCTGGGGCGCGCCTTGGGCGAAACCATGGCGGTCACCATGGTGATTGGCAACCGGCCGGAAATTGTGCGTTCTTTGCTCGCGCCGGCTTATAGCATGGCCAGTGTCATCGCTAATGAGTTCAGCGAAGCCTCTGACGAGCTTTACCTCAGCGCCTTGATCGAAATCGGCTTGGCGCTCTTTATTGTCACCATCATCGTGAACGCGTTGGCCCGGGTACTGGTTTGGGCGGTTACCCGCGGCGCGCCGGTCAGAGGGACTTAGCGAATGGCTTCCACTACCGCCATGCCGCCGCCCCTGCGGGCGCGGGCGTCGAATCGATATTTGCGCGTCTTCATGAACCACCTGGCGACGGTCGCTGCCGTGGGCAGCACCGTCCTGGTTATGGCGCCGCTGATCGCTATCTTTGCTTATCTCCTCTTCAAGGGCGCCAGTTCTCTCAATCTTGCTTTCTTCACCCAGGTACCAAAACCGGTGGGCGAGGTTGGCGGCGGCATGGCCAATTCCATCCTGGGTTCGGGGATCTTGCTCGCGATTGCCAGTCTGATGGGCGTGCCTATCGGCATTGCCGGCGGCATCTACATCGCGGAGTTTGGCCGCAACAAGCGTTTGGCCAACATGGTCCGTTTCACGGCCGATGTGCTGAATGGTGTGCCGTCGATTGTCATGGGCATCGCCATCTACACCCTGATCGTGGTGCCGCAAAAGCACTTCTCCGCCATTGCCGGTGGAGTTGCGCTGGGCATCATGATGATTCCCACTATCACCCGTACCACTGAAGAGATGCTGCTGATGGTGCCCCTCAACGTGCGTGAGGCTGCGCTCGGACTGGGCGTGCCAAACTGGCGTTCGGTTCTTTCCATCACTCTGCGCACTGCATCGCCCGGCGTTATCACCGGCTGTATGTTGGCCTTTGCCCGGGTCGCGGGAGAGACCGCGCCGCTGCTCTTTACCGCCTTCGGAAATCAGTTCTGGAGTACCAGCGTGAATGAGCCCATCGCAGCTCTTCCGTTGCAGATTTTCGTGTATGCGCTTTCTCCTTACGACGAATGGCATCGTCTGGCCTGGGCGGGCGCACTGGTGCTGATCGTGCTGATTGTCGTGTCCGTCGCACTCGTTAGGTACGTGGCGGGTCGCGGAATTCTGAAAGGGGCAAGCTAGTGGGTGTAGCAATCGAAGTATCTGATCTGAACGCGTGGTATGGCGCCAACCACACCCTTCAGAACATCAGCCTTAAAATTCCGGCGAACCACGCCACCGCTCTGATCGGTCCCTCCGGTTGTGGCAAGTCTACCTTTGTCCGTTGCTTGAATCGTATGCACGAAACCAACCCGATCGGCCGGGTCACCGGCACCGTGCGGGTCGGCCCCACGGATATCTACGCCCAAGCCTCGCCGGTCGAGATTCGTCGCCGCATCGGTATGGTCTTTCAGCGGCCCAACCCGTTCCCGACCATGTCGATTTACGACAACGTGGCGTCGGGTCTGCGCCTCAACGGGTTCCGAAATCGAAAGGTGCTCGACGAAGTGGTCGAGCGTTCGCTGCAGCAGGCTGCTCTTTGGGATGAGGTGAAGAACGATCTCAAGAAGAAGTCCGGCGCCAGCCTTTCCGGCGGTCAGCAGCAGCGCCTCTGCATCGCGCGCGCACTGGCGGTGGATCCGGAAGTGATGCTGATGGATGAGCCGGCTTCGGCCCTTGATCCGGTTTCCACTGCGAAGATTGAAGATTTGATTTTTCAGCTCAAATCGCAGTACACGATTGTGATCGTGACGCATAATATGCAGCAAGCGGCGCGGGTCGCAGAAAATACAGGCTTCTTCCTGAACGGCAAGCTGGTGGAGTTCGACGCCACCCATAAGATTTTCACCAACCCCACCGATAAGCGAACTGAGGACTATATCACAGGCAGGTTTGGATGACACGGATTCGGTTCCATCGCAAACTCGACGATCTGAAAGAGCGCCTCCTGGTTATGGCCGGCATGGCGGAGCAGGCGATCCAGCGAGCCGTGGAGGCGTACCGTGTGCGCGACATCTCCCTCTGCGACCTGGTGGTCCGCAGCGAGATTTCGATCAACAGCTTCGAGCGCGAGATCGACCAGATGGCGCTTGACTTGCTGGCTATGGAGCAGCCGATGGCCATCGACCTGCGCTTCATCCTGGCGGTGATCAAGATCAATGCCGATCTGGAGCGAGTGGGTGATCAGGCCGTCAGCATTGCCGACCGTGTGCGCGATTTGCAGGCGTTTCCAGTCATTGATCTGCCGGTAGATATTCCGCGCATGGCGTCCCTGGCTTCAGCCATGGTGCGTAAAGCCCTGCAGGGCTTTATCGAGGCCGATGCCGAGATGGCTACCTCGGTGTTGACCATGGATGACAGCGTGGACAAGCTCAACGACGCTGCTTTTTTCGCTCTTTCCAACCTGATCAAGGAGCAACCCCACTACACTCCGCAAGCGCTGCATGCGCTGATGATCGCCCGCAACCTGGAGCGCGTTGGCGACCACGCGACCAACATCGCGGAAGATGTAATTTTCTGGGTACGCGGAGCCGATGTTCGCCACCACATCACTACCTAAGGCTCTGGTTCCTAAAAATGCAATAGGTCTGTTTCATTCAGGCCTAATCAGTTGGGACTGCACGTGAAGCCCCCACAGACCTTTGTGGCCCTTAGGCCGAATAATTCTGCGGGATTTATGTACGGGCTGAAGAGCGTGTGTGAGAATCGGGGATTTACGAATTCAGTCCCGCAGGGACGGCTGAACTTAGCCCAGGACGCTAGTCCTGGGTACATCATGAGACATGATTTAAGTCCCGCAGGGACGGCTGAAAGGTTGTCCAGGATTGCGTTGCGGTCTATTTTCAGCCGTCCCTGCGGGACTGGGTCGTCCTTTCAAATCCTTCCCAGGACTAGCGTCCTGGGCTAAGCTCAGCCGTCCCTTCGGGACTGAGTTTGAAAGATGGAGTTCTCACACATGCTCTGAAGCCCGCACACACAATCACCGTGCCACGGGCTTTCAGCCGTAAATGGCCTACACGCTTGACGGCGTTAGAGGCGGCAGAAAAAACTTGGTTTTGTATCAGGGCACGACTTTAGTCGGGCCGTAAATGATTGAGAATACGTCGGGCTTTAGCCCCTGAGGTACGTTTTTCCCGCCCGGTCCCGTATTTCTCCGCAGCCTGTTTAGATGGGTAGGCTTTTCGAGACCTATAGGGTCAAGTCATCTTTTTCCGCGGTTGATTCGTTAATTTGGACAGCTCTGTGTTTCATTCCTTTGCGATGAAGACATCAGCTGGAAGCTTGAACCGTGCGCTCAACCTCCGCACCTGATCCAGGGTTAGCTTTCGCTGCCCAGCCAGGAACATCGAAACCGCGCTCTCCGATCAAACTGTGGAATCAGATCGGGCTGTGCAAGGCCCTCCTGCTCGAGCAGGAACCGAAGAACCGAAATCGCGTCCGGGGCAGGGACAGGGTAATGTCTCCGCTCATAGTTGTCGACCAGAAGCGTCAGCAACTCGATCGCTTCCACTTGCGAGCGAGAGGGGTTCTCCAAGGCGGTTAGCTCGAAGAGGGCCTTCGTATAGGCTGCAAGCTCGTGATCATTTCGTATGAGGCGGGGCGCACCGTGGGCAATCATCTCCGCCGGGTTTGCGAGAACTTTCCTCATTTCGCCCCAAGCCTCCTATCTCGATTCTTCGCTACTTCACGATTTGTGAAGTAGCAACAAGAGGGTCTGCTTAACCGATCGTGAGGGGTGGAGGCTGATATCCAAAGCCCGCTTCTACAGCGGCCGCAATACCCAGAACGCGTTCATCTTCGAAAGGACGCCCTGCGATCTGTACTCCGATGGGCAAGCCTTCAGGAGAGCGCCCCACTGGAACAACCGCCGCCGGGCCGCCCAGCAGGTTAAACCACTGCGTGTAACGCATCGCATCCAGATACTCGAGCCGATGCCCATCCACATCCCAGCTACGTTCTCCATGACGAAACGCGGGGATCGCGCAGACTGGACAGAGAAGGATAGGAAAGTTCTCCATCTCTGCCAGCAGTTTTCGGCGCACATGATCGCAATCCATCCAGGCCGAGAGCAACTCCTCCGCAGAGAGAGGCGGCTCGCGGTGCGCGATGGAGAGAAAATCAAGGAATGTCGGGCTCAACTCCGCATGCCTTCCCTTCACCAACGGATCGAGAAGCATGGCCCCCCCACGCACAAAAAACTTCCACCATAACAGGCGCGCCTCTTCGAGCGCCTGAGGCTTGAATGGACGCACGCGGAAACCTTGACCTTCGAGCGTCCGCGCCGCGTCGCGCACTGCCTGGCGCGTCTCCGGAGTCACCGGGCCATCGTCTTCGAAGAAGGCGATAGGCACCCGCTTTAAATCTTCCAAAGACTCGTTCCTGAGACCGACTGGTGGGCTCGCTGGATCCCGAGCATCCTGTCCGGAAAGGGTGATGAAGAGCAGCGTCAGATCACGCACAGTGCGCGCCATGGGCCCAATGGAGCCGAGGATCGCAAATGGCCCGTCGAACGCGGACAGTTGTCCGCGCCCCGGGATACGGCCTGGCGTCGGTTTGAGCGAGCATATACCGGTAAAGTGGGCCGGCTCACGCACCGAGCCACCGCTGTCGCTGCCCAATCCCGCAGCGGAAAGTCCAGCCGCGATGGCCGCCGATTCGCCGCCGCTCGAGCCCCCTGCTGTTCGCTCCGCACCCCATGGATTTGCCGTGCGGCCATAGAGCCGGTTGTCCGTCTCATAGGCCATCAGGAACTCCGGACAGTTGGTGGTTCCCAAAATCAGCGCGCCTGATTGTATCGCGCGGTCAACGACAGTTGCGTTTTCGCGGGGAATATTACCCCGGTGCAGCAGGCTGCCGAGCTCGCACCGGTATCCGGCAGTTGCAATCGATCCCTTGATGGTCATGGGCAGCCCGAAGAGAGGACCGCGGGTGCCGCTCGCATCCTGCAATGCGCGGGCCTGTCCGCGTACGCGCTCGGCATAAAAGTCGACCAGCGCGTGCAATTGCGGATTCAAGCGTTCGATTTGCTGGATGTATTCATCAGCCAATTCCAGCGGAGAGATTTGGTTCCGCCTAACCATGGCCAAAAGCTCAACCGCAGGCAGAACCGTGAGACCGTTCATTGCCCGCTTTTGAGCACGGGTGGAACCATCAGACGCGGTTCGTAATGAAACCCGTATCGCTGTACGCCGCGTCCGGAGTCGAAGCGGTCATTCCACTCCAGCTCATATTGCATCCGCTGTTCGTCTTGCGGATAGTGCTCGCTCGCCGGGTAGGGATACGTGCTCATGCCGTGGAACGGCATGTCAGCAACCGTGAAAGGGCTCGCCTCGTAGAAGTCCATATCTTTGACAAAGCCATTGGCATAGAAGAAATAGTCACGCTTCCATCCGCGCGGTAACGCAGGCAGGGAAGCGGTGCCGAATTCCACATCGATATCTTCCCCGCTGCCGAAAATCACGAAAGACTCGTCAACAGATTTAAGCAACGGCGCGACCTCTCCATAGCGCGTATAGCTGCCGCGAGAGCGCGTAAACGGCCCAGTCTGGCTGATGTGCTGATAGTTGTACGTCAGATCGCCTGGCGTCTTGCCATCGACCTGTTCCGGATATCCGCGAAAGGCAAGTTGCGCCGATGCCAGGGGCAGCTCCTTCTGGTGCACCAACTGGGGCGCCTCGGGCCCGTTGTCGATCAAGGCCTGATCCCAATAGATCTGCAGATTTGTGGTAAGTCGAATGCGACGCGTGCCCGGGGGAAGTTTGCCCGTGAGATCCACGACGATGGTGCGCGGCAGCCCTGCGGGGAAGCCCATATCGTCGATGACTCGCTTCCAGCTGCCGTCCGGCAACTGTGCTTCCACGTAAGGCGGCATGGGCTGAAGGTTCGACTGCCAGGCGGCATACATGGAGCTGGCTGAGAAATATTCGATAAACCCATGCAGCAGCAGCCGCAGAGGATGGGCTGCCGTCCACTGGCCCAGATCGAGTGTGAGCGTGTGCTGGTTGGCAAAGCCGGCAAACGACAAATTGGTAAAGTCGCGCACGTAAGCGTGATCACGCGTGCGCAACAATTCGCTCACGTCGCGGCCCTTGTCATCCCATGCTCCGGCAACAGGGTGCGCATCCGCGCTCAACACAGCACGGCCGGAAGCGAAAGGACGCTCATTGAGAAAGCGCTCGTTGGGGTACACCTCGGTGGCCGAAGGATGATCCACGGCAACCAGGCGAACCTGGTCAAGATAATTGACCTCTTCCATCGGTTCGCCGAAGCGCAAGCTGAGATACCCTTCGCGCGGGCGAAGCTGTGAACCTTCCACCTTGATCCACTCATCCGGATCGGCGTTGTTCTTCGCCGTGGGCGAAACCCAGTGGCCGATGACTGCCGCACCGATCACGTCAGAGATAAACTCGTATTTCGTCCCGTTCCAGGCAAACAGTGTGGGACAGGAGCTGCCCCGGCGGTCCAGTTCCGTGACCGCAAGCGTATTCTTTGTGCCCACCTCGGTTTCATCCTGAGGGACACCGGTGGGCCACAAGATCCGCACCATGTCGGCGTGTTCCGCTGTCCCGATGCCGGCAAGAATCTGCTGCGCACCCTGGCTGAGATAGCCGGAGGCCCCCGCCATCTCGAACTTTTGCCACACACCGTCGGCAAATACTTCTATCTTGGCGCCGATCCCCGATTTGTTATCGGCAACCCCCTTCATCGAAATCAGCAAGGAGTGATTTCGGTTCCCGCCTTCATTGCGTAAAAACAGGGAATCGCCGTCCGGCTGCGTGAGGATCAGGTCGGCAGCGCCGTCGCCATCCACGTCGCCGGCGATCAGGGCGCGCGGTTGCACCAGCTTTACCTGGTCAAGCTTCACCTTGGCCGTCACATCCTCAAAGCCCGCCGGGCCCAAATTCCGCAACGCGCGCAACTCCGGCCCGTGAGCCGTTTCAACCGCGGCCACCAGGTCGAGCCATCCGTCGTTGTCGAGATCGATCGCAGTGAGTCCCCAACCTGCGGTCAAGTTCTGTACCGGCAAAGGGACGCGTTCAAAGCGCTTGCCCTGCACATTGCGCCACAGCGAAATGCCTGGGCTGCCGGCGTGGGTGAGAGCTACATCCATCCACCCATCTTTATTGAAATCGAGCACCACTGCTCCCACCGTCGGAGACAGGCCGGTCTCGGCATAAAGCGGAGACGCCTTGAACTGGCCTTCGCGAGGGTTGGCGAAAAATGTGGGTGCCGCGCCGGAACCCGTTACCAGCAGATCGACGGCACGATCGTTATTAAGGTCTGACAAGGTCGCAGCGAGCGTGGTGCCTTCGCCGCCCAGGCCCGTCTGCTCGGTCCAGTTGGTAAATGTCCCGTTGCCGTTGTTGCGCCACAGCACACTAGGCTTTGCACCTGCAGCGGAGGGCTGGCCGGTCACGAACAGATCAAGATCGCCATCGTGGTCGTAATCGACGAAAGTGATGCCGTTCGGCTGATTCGCAGGCTGCACGCCGGCGGCTTTGGTCACATCGGCAAATTTGCCACCGCCATGGTTCTTGAACACCAGCACGCGATCGCTCAGCGCGACAGCAACATCGGGCAAACCGTCATTGTCGAAGTCGCCCACCGTGCAGGCCACGCCAGTGCCGCTGGCCACCAGCCCTGTCTGCGCGCTGGGCACCAGGGCGAAGCTTCCGCTCCCCGATTTCGCGTAAGTGCGGATCGCATCCTGGCCAGAAGCCATGACCAGGAGATACGACTGTTCGCCCGCGGGCGCTATCAGGCAGGCTCCGCCTTGGGGCCGATCGCTTGCCTTAGCGGCTGGCGCAGCCATGTGGTCAATGTTCTGCGCGGTAAAGGTAACCGGGATCATTGGCCCCACTTGCGGGTTCAGAGTCAGCGCATCTTCTACCAGCGAGTAGTGCCCCTCATCGCCATAGGTGTGCGCGAGCGGAAACCCGATCTTCTCCTGGTTCAGCGTTTCGAAGCGCTTGAAAGCAGTGGTCGCCTCGTCTCTCCGCCCCAACCGCTGCAGCACCTTCGCCAAGCCAAACTGCGCCGATGCGTGAATCGGGTTGAGCCGCAAAGCGGTCTGAAATTCGCTGAGGGCCTGGTCCGGTTGATGGAGTTCAAGGTAGACAGAACCCAGAAAGTAGTGGGTATCCGCGTCGTCTGGAACCAGGGCGCCTGCTTTCTGAAAACTTTCCAGGGCTTGCGGGTACTCCGCGTCGATGCGGTGCAAAATACCCAGCGCGTACCAGATATGGGGATCTTTGGGATCCTGGGTCGCCGCTTGTTCCAGCGCTTGCTTCGCTTCCGGCATTTTCTGCAAGTAGATCAGCGCGATGCCCCGGTTCACCTCCGCCTTGACCAGCGAAGGGTCTAGCTCGTAAGCCTCGCCAAATTTGGCCTGCGCCTTATCCAGCAACTGCTGATTCATCAAAGCGGTGCCGAAGTTGTTCAGCTTGGCAGCTTCTGCCTTTTTGGCCGGGGCAACATCCGCGCGTCCGGCAGTCGCGGAAATAAGCAGTAGCGGGAAGAAAAGAAGGCCCGCAAGGGCTCGGCGAGACAATTGAAGTTTGCTTTGGAGACGCATTCTGCTCCGGTTGCGATCACTCATCGCTCAAAGGAAATCCACCCTCGACTATAGAACATGGCGTAAGGGTTGCAAATGGCGGAGTCAATTCGATTTAGCAGAGTCGCAAACCAGCTCAGGGAGCTTGACGCGATAACCGCAGGCGGCCCAGCGTATCGCAAACATGGTCGATCGCGTCCGCTTCGATGTTGTTGAAGAAGGGCAGCGCCAGGGTGCGCGAAGCCACGGCCTCGGTGACCGCCAGGTTGGCCGAATGTCTCCAGGCAGCGTAACTGGGCTGTAAGTGTATCGGAGCAAAGTACCGGCCGGAAGCGATACCTGCAGCGGCTAAACTGCGCATGATTGCGTCGCGATTGAGGTGAGCCCCGGCATTCAGGCGCACAACATAGACAAACCAGCTGATGCGGCCCGCCGGGAATGCAAGCGGTGGAAGAACGAGCTCCTGATAGCGGTTGAGCCGCCGATGGTAGGCAGAGGCGACGTCCGCGCGCTTTTGCAGAATCTCTTCCAGCCTCGCCATCTGCGCCAGCCCTAAGGCGCAATTGATTTCGGAGATACGGTAGTTGTAGCCCAGCTCGGTATGCTGAAACCAATCGTCGCTCTCATAGCGGCCCTGGTTGCGAAGAGCCCGGATGCGCCTAGCAAGCGCCTCGTCGCGCGTAACGACGACCCCGCCTTCGCCGGTAGTGATTTGCTTGTTGGGGTAAAACGCGAAGACGCCGGCGTTGCCCATGGAACCAACCCTACGGCCGCGGTACTCTGCCCCGATGGCCTCGCAGGCATCCTCAATCACCAGCAGCCCGTGCCTTTGGGCGATCTCGAGAATGGCCGTCATCTCCGCAGGAACTCCGAACGTATGGACCGCAAGAATAGCCCGCGTCCTGGGCGTGATCGCTTCTTCGATCCGCTGTGGGTCGATGTTCAGAGTGCGCGCATCGATATCGGCAAAGACCGGGGTTGCACGTTCATAGCGAACGGCGTTGGCGGCGGCAATGAAAGTGAACGAGGGAACGATAACCTCGTCGCCCTCTCCGATGCCGAGCGCGCGGATGCAAAGATGCAGGCCCGCAGTGCCGGAGCTGACCGCCACGGCGTGGGGCTGGGAAACGTACTCCGCGACCGCCGACTCAAATTGCTCGGTCACCGGGCCAAGACTGAGCCGCGAAGTTCGCAACACGGCAACCACCGCTTCGATCTCCGCCTCAGTTATGTCCGGGGCCGACAACGGTATCTTCATGAGCGGACGGCCGGGGCGTGTTTGACCAGCAGTGGGTCCGACAACGGCGTGGTGGTGAGCACCTGCACGATCTTCTCCGCCGCGCGCCCATCTCCATACGGATTTGTCATGCCCGCGAGCGACGCGCGAAAATCATCTCTCATGCCCTCTCCAATTCTGGCGAGGATGGCATTTGTCTCCGGCTCCGCATCCAGCACATTGCGTGCCCTCTCCCGTCCCTTTTGCCGGAAACCTACATTCACCACCGGTAGCGCGAAGGAAGCCGCCTCCATAATGCCACTGCTTGAGTTACCAATGAGCAGGGCAACATGACGAAGCAGGCTCCAGTAGGTCACTGCGTCCAGATTGACGTACACCCTGGCGTCGCTGTGGATGGCGAGGAAGGCCTGCGTCCTCTGCATCAGGGCGTAGCTGCCCGCATCGGCGTTGGGATAGCAAAAGAGTATTTGCGCGTCCACGTTCTCGAGAGCGGCGAAGAGGGAGTCAGCCTCCTGCGTCGTATCACGCACGATGGTTACAGGATGATACGCGATCACAACCGTAGGTCGTTGCAGGCCGATCTTTAGCCTCTCCTCGAGTTCGCGGAGATCGAGCAATCGGCTGCGGCGAAGATGGTCGAGTGAGGGAGCACCGGCGCGATGGACCCTCCACGGCTCCTCGCCCATGGCGATCACGCGCGCGCGCGCACCTTCTGTCGAAGTGAAATGAATGTGGCTCATTTTCGTGAGCGCGTTTCTCACCGCGTCGTCGATAGCCCCCTCGCTGATCTCACCACCTTCTATATGCGCAATAGGAATACGCAGGGTGAGCGCAACAGAGGCTGGCGCGAGCATCTCGTATCGGTCGGCGATCAGCAGCAGCAAGTCCGGCCGCATCTGCCCCAGTAGGTCGGCCAGGGCAAGCACTGCCACGCCCAGCGTCTTGGCCATGCCAACATCCGTATCCGAACTGAGCAGACACTCAAGCCGCGCGGCAATCGGGAAGCCATCCTTCTCGATCTCTTTCACCGTCTCCCCGAACTGGGGCGCGAGATGCGCACCAAGCACGATCAGCTTCAGCTCAACGTCCGGGTGTTGCGCCAGGTCATGTAAAGGCCAATAAAGATGACTGTAGTCGGCACGGGAACTGGTCACCACAGCAATGGTTCGCTTCATGCCGTTTCCTCAACCGCCGTTTGCATCAGTGCGCTTGGCTGATACTCGGGCACCGCCCGGAGCACCGCCTTCAACAGGCGGGCCAGAGAACGTTCCTGGCACGCCTGCTCAAGTTGTTCAAGAACGTCGTCCATCATTGCTGGGGCCAGGCAAGGACTCTTCACCGGTCGCAACTGCCGCTCTTCCCCCGGATTCATAGCAAACAATTCCCGCGCAGAGACCAGGGCTTCACACATCTTGTCCCCAGTCCGCAGTTCGGTAAAGACAACCGTGGAAGTGGCTTGTACCTTCGCCATGAGATGCCGGGCCAGGGCCTCCACTCTCAGCGGCTCTGCCAAATCCGGCACCAGGATGCCCGGAGCCGTCTCCGCGTGAGCCGCCTGCAACAGCACCGTTACCGCGTCCGCAGTGGTGAGAAAGTAGCGACGAACCTCCGGATGGGTAACGGTTACCGGAAGACCGGACGACATTTGCTTGAGGAAGAGGGGAACGATACTACCTTCTGAACCGAGGACATTACCCAGGCGCACTGCCTTCATCACACTCCCTTGAGTACGCCGTGTCAGCACAACCAGCTCGGCTATCCTCTTCGAGGCGCCCATGATGCTGATCGGATCGACAGCCTTGTCGGTCGAAAGCAGGATCAACTGTTCTGTCCGATTGTTTACAGCCGCCTCAACCAGCAGGCTGCTGCCGATTGCATTGTTCTCGATTGCCGCAAAGGGATTCTGTTCCATGAGCGGAACATGCTTGTAAGCAGCCGCGTGGTAGACGATCTGGGGGCGGTAGCGGCGGAATATCTCGGTCAGCAGTGCCAGATGCGAGACGCTGCCCAACATAGGAACGTGTTCGATCGGGCGCTGCAGCTGTCGCAAGGCTGCGTCTATTTCATACAGATTCCGTTCCGCAGCTTCCAATAGCACCAGTTGCCTGGGCGCAAACTCAGCGATGGATCGGGTCAAGGCCGAACCGATCCAGCCGCCGGCGCCCGTGACCAGGATTCGCTTGCCCTTTAGCGCCGCCGCCGTCTGCGCATGATCGAGTGCAATGGGCTCGCGGCGAAGAAAACTCTCCCATTCGTAAGCCGCAGGATTGGTTGCTACGGAGCTAGTCCCATCGGGGAGGGTCGTCATGTTGCGCTTCGGTTCACTCCTTCCATTATGGAGCAGGCCGAGACTGGTCGGAAACCGAGGCCACCACACTCCTTCAAATCGCATCTCTCTTTACAGCACACTGCGAATGGGTTCGCAGTGTGAACAGAATTGAGCGGGAAGAGGAGCAGGTTTTCGCGATTTCCTCTGCTTGCCGTCGGCCAAGGAGAATCGCAGCAACCGACGGACTCTTCCTGCTCCAATTCGCGCACAATCGACGTTGACCCCTCGAATCACGGAGGGGTGGGGAAAATAGAGGCCGGCTGGCGCCGGCCTTTTCCTTAATGCGATTGGTAATTTGCACAAACTGCGCGTTAGCGGAGAGATCTACGGTTCTCCCCGCGCAGCATTATGGTCATTTGGCGCTCGTTTCCACGTACTAAGCATCAGGCCGGCAGCTCCGCAGCGGCAGGGAAGTCGTGCTGTGTGCGGCCGAGGTCGCCGTCATACTTTACTGTGCTTTTGAATAGCTCATAGCGTCCATCGTCAAATTGCTTGGCGTACGTGCGCAGCGCGGAAATCTGATCTTCAGAAAGCGGCTTGAAATTGCGCAGGATCTCCAGGTTCTGATCAAGAACCCGCATGGAATCCATACCGCTGATCGTTGTCGAAACTCCGGGGAGACTCATCGCAAACGTAAGAGCCTCGGTAGGAGTCAGCGCTCCCTGAGAAATCATTTCACCGGAGCCTCCCATGCTCTTCATACCAAGCACAGCCATGCCCCGCTGCGCTGCCACCGGAAGCACTTCCCGCTGAAAGCTCCGATAGCTGTAATCGAAAGGATTGAGGGGCATTTGCACCGTGTCGAAGGGAAAGCCGCCGTTGAGCATGGCAAGGTGAATGGACGGATTTTTGTGGCCGGTAAATCCAACGAAGCGAACCTTGCCCTGTTGCTTGGCTGCCGCAAGCGCCTCCAGAACACCGTCCGGCGCATAGCACTTTTCAGGGTCGTTGTAATACACCACTTCGTGTACCTGCCAGACGTCAAGGTGATCTGTCTGCAGGCGCGTCAGCGACTCCTCGAGCATTTGCATGGCGATGTCTTTCTTCCGCCCGTGGGTGCAGACCTTCGTCATCACGATCGCCCTATCGCGCTTGCCCTTGAGCGCTGTACCAAGGCGCTCCTCGCTCGCTCCCTTGTAATACTCCCACGCGTTGTCGAAGAAGTTGATCCCATGGTCCAGCGCTTTCGCGATCAAGTCGTTGACTTCGGACTGCCCAGCCACGGCGCCCAGGTGAAAGCCACCCACACCAAGAATGGAAACCTGAAGTCCGGTCTTTCCCATGGCGCGCTGCGGCGCCTGGAACTCGCCAACTCCTCCTTTTTCCGCGGGTGCGTTGGGAACGATAGGGGTGGATTGTCCGCCGGGTCCGTCGTTCTGCCCTTTAGCGGAGGCTGCGGAAATCACAGAGACTGCACCGGTCATAGCGACGCCCTTCAAGAAAGCTCGACGGCTCTCGCCGCCGTTGACGTTTGTTTTCACCAGAATTCCTTGTATCGCGTTAGAGAGTTATTCAGACACTTGCGGAAAAGGCCTGCCCGAGTTCTGGGTGGCGTACACCATCTGCTTCACTTCGGCCTGCTGCATATCGATAGGAAACCCATGGGCCAGGCGTGCTTCGGGGTTGTCGAACTTGATCGATGTTTTATAGAGCTCAAAGCGGCCATCGGCAGCGTACGGTTTAGCGCGGTCGCGTAGAGCCGTCATCTCTGCTGCGGAGAGCGGCGTAAAATTCTGAGCGATGCGCAAATTTTGTTCCAGGATGGGCAGCTCAGAGACTCCGGAGACGGTGGTCGCCACCGGAAGGCTCATGGCATAACGAAGCAATTCTTCTGCCGTGAAGACGCCCTTTTGCACCGGCTCTCCGTGGCCCCCAATTGGCTTCATGCCCAGCGCGGCGATTCCGCGACTGTCCAGTACCGGCAGCACTTTCTGCTCAAACGAAAAGAAGTTAGCGTCGAAGGGGTTCAGGGGCATTTGCACGGCGTCAAAGGGAAAGCCCGTATTCAACATCGCAAGATGAATGTCTGGATCTTTGTGTCCGGTAAAACCCACAAAGCGGACCTTACCCTGTTGCTTGGCCTTGTGCATCGCTTCGGCTGCGCCATTGGAACGAATAAACAGCTGAGGATCATTCTGGAAGGTCACTCCGTGAATTTGCCACAGATCCAGATGATCGGTCTGCAACCGCCGCAGTGATTGCTCCAGCATCTGCATGGCCAGCGAAGCGTCCCGGCCATGGGTGCATACCTTGCTCATCACAAACGCGCGATCGCGCACACCGCGAAGACCCTTTCCCAGCCAGTCCTCTGACTTTCCACGGTTATATTCCCAGCAATTATCGTAGAAGGTGATGCCGCCATCGATCGCGCGCTGAACGACTTCAACCGCGGTCGCCTCGTCCCTGGCTGCACCGAGGTGATGGCCACCCAGACCCAGCGCAGAAATCTTTATCTCATTCTTGCCAAAGTTGCGAAGAGGGATCATTGTGCTCACGGTGAAGTAGATGCACTAAAAAACGGCTTCCGTCGCCTGCGGCAGCGGCCGGCCGCAAATGTCGCGTTTATGCGGTGAAGCTTCAAGCACCGCAGCAACAGGCCTGCCGAAAAGATCTGGACGAAGGGCACGGCTTCAGCCATGCCGTGCCGCACCAGCCCAGGCTTATGAGGGCTTCAGCGGACGTCGAAAAGAATCGGACCCTCATCGAGCTCGAGGGCAAGTTTTCGACCGCCGGTTCGACTCTTCAGGCCCTCGTCGTCCTCACCGAAAAAGGATTACAGATCGCACACGAATGCATCCATGCATCGTAATGGCGTCATTTGTCGCTTTTTCGAGCAGGAACCCTACAGTAGGCTCGGCCTTGTAGGTACGAACCCTCTGCCGGCAGCAGATCCTGTCTAGCGATCGCCGTCCCTACAAATAGCGATTTTCACGAGTACTTGGGTGAATGGATTGCGACCCCTGCAAGACAAGCCTGAGATGCGACCTGACAATCCTGACTGAAATCGCCATTCTTCGCGCCAGAAAGGGACCGAGATGCTGCCACGAAGAATAATTCCGTTCATAAACCGCGGCAAATCACGCCGTCAGGCTACGGAGCGGCCCCAAACAGTCCTTCAAGTCGGGCGGGATCAAGAGCTCTTGCGCTTGCGCGCAAAAATCATCAGCTGCGCGGGATACACGGTCCAGTCGATGACCCCGGAACAGGTACCTGCGGAGATCCGGGAAACTCCTGATCCGCGGGTCTGGGTATTTTGCGACACCCTTGATTTTTATGAGCTTGCACTGTTAGCGCTCGCCATTCGCCACAGCCGCCCTGCGGATAAGCTCCTGCGCTTGACCAGCTTGAACGACACCCAGCAGGCGCCAGGACTCTTTGATGAACTGCTGGAACCTATTACGGGCGTGGACGAGCTTCTGCGCGTAGTGGCTACCCTTGCTCAGCGTCCACCAGTCAGGAAAACGGTTTAACAGCCTGCGCGCTCACCTGGCGACATAGGCGTGCTCTCCAAAGCCGTCGGCTTCCTTAGGCCCATCCAGCGGCAGCAAAACCGAGAAAGTCGTTCCCTGCGTTTTACCTTTGGTACAACTGCGCCAGCGAATACTCCCCCAAT
Source organism: uncultured Acidobacteriaceae bacterium (assembly GCA_963830325.1). Classification (GTDB taxonomy): domain Bacteria; phylum Acidobacteriota; class Terriglobia; order Terriglobales; family Acidobacteriaceae; genus PALSA-350. Next base: position 264,211 of record CAWHMV010000008.1, on the reverse strand, counting down.
GCTTATCCACGATCGTCTTGCAAATCCACAACCCTAATCCGTTGCCGGCCTCTGCTTTATCACTTTGAAAAGCCTCAAAAAGACGTGCCTGGATCGGCAGTGCGATGCCTCGCCCACTATCCGCCACAGTCAAACGTGCATTGGCGCCCGATGCGCGTAACCGAACGCACAAGGCTCCGCCACCGTCGGACGCTTCCGCGGCGTTGCGCACAAGATTCGATACCAACTGCAGGAAATCCCCAGGATAGACAGAGGCAACCAAGATATCCGGCAACTCTTTTCGCACCTGAATATGCTTCTCTTCCAGCATGGCGCTCTGATAGCGCAAAGCAGTTTCCACCAGGGGTACTAGATCTTTCGTTTGGCTGCGCGGCGCATCACGAAAGAAAGAGAGGGTCTGCCTGGCTATGTGCTGGATACGCACCAGCTCTTCCTCAATTTGCACCGCGCGGGCGCGCACGCGTTCAGGATGGTCGGCATCTTTCCGGATGAGATAAGCCAGGTCGGCAATCGCCTGCGATGGATTATTGATCTCATGCATGACCGATGCCGCAACCCGTCCCGCCATCGCCAGCTTCTCCGACCGGCGCAGTGCCGTTTCCAGGCGGAGCGTACGCTCTTCTGCGCGTTGACCGTCTAATGGAGAGGCTGGACCGGCTAACGTCATTGGTTTGCCTTGCATAGTAGTGGGAGGTGGCTAGTGACCCATGGGTTGCCGGTTGAAGGGAAAATAGCCTTCATGGAGCGGCCAGACACATTACTAAAGGCGAACACTTACTTGCGCCGGGATCCCACCGCAGCTTTGCTACCCCGTTTGCTCTTCCCTGGTAATGCTTTCCCCGTCCCCATCCCTTCAACTCCCCCGGGACTGCCGGAGAAACTCCCTATCTCGTTCATCACGCTGAGAACCACCCCATCGATCCGGTTATCCATGGTTCGATAAGGCACGATTCGCAGAATGCACCACTTCCCATCGTTGTCCTGAACATGCAACTGTTGCGATTGCACCTGCTGGATCACATCGAGCATATTCTGCTCCAGGCTCCCCATGTCCAGCTTCAGCCTTAGCCTTGGCAGGGGGCGGCCGAGGTCGCTCGAGCTCAGACCGAGCACGGCCGCTGCCTGCGGCGTAAATCGGCGGACGCTCAGATCGGCTCCCACCATCACGATCGGCAGACTGACGCTGTATAGCAGGTTGGTGAGGTCGTTATTCAGCTGGGTGAGGAGCTCATTGCGATGCTGCATCTCCTCGTTGACCGTATGCAGTTCCTCGTTGGCCGATTCCAGTTCCTCTTTCGAGGTCTGCAGCTCTTCGTTTGTACTTTGCAGCTCTTCGTTGCCCGATTGAATCTCTTCGTTGGCCGACTGCAACTCCTCGTTGGTGCCCTCCTGTGACTCGATGATGGACTGCAGATACTCCCTGGTGGCCGCCAGCTCTTGTCGCAATTGCGTGATCTGTCTTCCCAGAACCGAGTGCTCCCCCGCACCAGCCTGATCAACGATCTGGGCCACCGGTGCTTGCGCAAGGCCGCTCGGCGAGACCCCGTCCTCACTCGGCAAATCGCTTTCGAAAACAATCAGGAAGCTGTGTTGCGTCTGCGTGGGGACCTTGAAGGGAACGACACGAATGGTGACTGCTTTTATCTTTTCGTCATCCACGCGCACCCGCGGTCTTATGGCCTCAAAGCCTTGCTTGCGGGCTTCGTCGATCGCGCCCTGCAGTTCAAATAACAAGCTCGGGCGAGCCATCTTGAGCAGATTGAGGCTCGCTTTTCCAGAAGGAAGCTCGAGAAACGAAGCGGTGCGCCCCCTTGTCTGGAGAATCTCCAGGTGTTCGTTGATCAGCACGGCAGGAGGCACGTACCTCGCCAGCAGCAGGCGGTCTGCCTCTCGCTGCAACTCCATAGGAATTTTTTGCGTTTCTGGCAACTTTGAATGTGGCGTTGGTGTTCCGGTTGGTCCATGCTCCGGCTTGCCCAGAGAAAAACCGAAGGCAACGGGCGCCGACACCAACCGCTTACGGAAGATTTTCTGTTTCTTATCGGTCATTTCGAAAAGCTCCGAACCCGCACCCAGCAGCCCCTCCGTGCTTCCCAGCATGAGGAACCCGGTCGGATTCAATGCGTAGTGAAAGATCGGTACTACCCTCTTCTGCAGCGCTTGACTTAAGTAAATCATCACATTGCGGCAACTGACCAGATCCATACGGGAGAAGGGCGGATCGTTGAAAATGTTTTGCGTGGAGAAAATGCAGAGATCGCGAATCGTCTTCTTGATCTGGTAGCCGCCGTCGGCCTTATAAAAAAAGCGCCGCAATCGGGCAGGCGTCACGTCTGCCTCGATATTCTCCTTGTATACGCCCGCCCGGGCCCGTTGAATCGCGCTTTCGCTAAGGTCGGTACCGAAGACCTGGATGGGTATATCCGCCCGCTCGTCGCCCAAAAACTCCACCAGCGAAATCGCATGCGAGTAGGTCTCTTCGCCGGTCGAACAGCCCGGAACCCAGATCCGCACAGGCCCGGATGCTGAGGTTCGCGCCTGCATAATGGCCGGGTAGACAATCTGCCTGAGCGCTGCGAATGCGTCCGGATTGCGAAAGAAGCTGGTTACGTTGATCAACAGGTCGTGATAGAGGGCGTCCACCTCCCGCGGATCGCGATGCAGCAGGTTGCCATAATCTTTGAGTTTGTCGACCTTCTGCAGAGCCATCCGGCGCTGAATGCGGCGAGCAATGGTGGGCGATTTGTATCCCGAGAAATCAACCGTTGTCGTTCGTCGCAGCAAACGAAAGATACGCTCCATATCGCTGCCGTTGCCAACCTCCGCGGCCTCCGGGTTGAAGCGGTCAGCAATATAGGGATGATGACGAATGCGAGCTATCTCCTTTGCAATGCCGGCCGGAGTCAGAATGAAATCCACACAGCCAGAGGCAATCGCGCTTGCCGGCATGCCATCATATTTGGCGGATGACGGTTCCTGCGCAAACGTAATGCCCGCTTCGCCCTTGATCGCAGACAGTCCGAGGGTGCCGTCAGATGCGGTTCCGGAAAGAATGACGCCGATGGCGTCGCTGCCGTGGGCCACCGCCAACGATCTCAGGAAAGTGTCGATGGTCGTATTCGCGGATCTGTGCGGTTCCCGGTCCCTAAGGTGCAGCACCCAGTGGTCGATGGTCATATCATGATTTGGCGGAATCACGTAGATGTGGTCTGGCTCTACGCGCATGCCTTCCTGGGCTTGTACCACCGGGATTCGGGTTGTACGGGCCAGTATTTCGCTTACTTTGCTCTCCCGGGCGGGATCAAGATGAAGCACCAGGACGTAAGCCATTCCCAGGTGCGACTCTAATTCTTTTAAAAGGCTGGTCATTGCTTCCAGGCCGCCCGCGGACGCACCAATGCCCACGACCGGGAAGCGAGGAGTCACATTCGGGGCAGGAGTCGCCGGTTGCCAAGCATCGTTGCTTTTCAAGGACGTATTTCTGGCCGGCATGTTGCTCCTTCGCCTAGTCAAAACGTAAAGGACTCAACTGCTTCGGCTCGCAAGTCCCGCGGCCGCTCCTCTTCCTTGAGAGGATACTCCTCCTTCGGAGCAGCACGGGTAGCGGCCGATGCCGGGACTTAGTTTGTCTTAGAGTCCAGTTGCCCTACAGCGGATGAATGTTCAGAGCATTACTAGGCGATCCGGTTCAGACCCCACCCTGCTTGAGGCAGACTGCGGCGCAGGCAGCAGGACCGGGGCCGGAACCGTAGTCCGCTCCCACGTCACCGGCTCTCCTGCCGCCCATGGCTCCTGCAGACCCTGGGTGCTGAGGAGGTCGCATCGTTCGTTAAGCAGTCGAATAGACGCGCTAATCTGCTCCGTCAGCTTTTGATTGGTGATCCTCAGTTCTCTCGCTTTTCGGATGCCCTCCATGAGAGTGGAACGGGCAGAACGGCAGGATTGATTACCCTCTTCTCCATCCTTCAGGAGCGTGCGAGCCGAGAAACGCGTTGCCAGCCAGGCATCCACATCCCCGCGGTAAAGCACCACTGCACTTTTCTGCGACGCGCCGATCGGACGGCGAACCGGGAGTCCAAGGTGACGCTCCCAGCGCTGCACCGTGCGTACTCCCTTCCCCAGATATCTGGCGATATCTTTCCAGGACGACAGTACAGTGGAATCTTCTGAGATGTTCATCTCATTTTCCCCTAGCTAACCCATTATAAACCCGCAGGTTGTTTCGCCTGTTAGGAGACGCTTTTCCTGGTTTTTGAAGCGCAGCGAACAGCACCTGAGAGCGAATGAAAAAGTAACGGCGATCGAGGCCAATTCGAGGATTTTGCGCGACTTCCTGCTTCCTGTGAATACCGGCGACAAGGCCGCTCGGCCGACGGCATCATCCAGCGCGGAAGTCGATAAGAGTGCTCATCCCCGCGGCATCTGCGCGGTTTCGGTGACAGAGACCCACGCTGCCGTCGGCTTTGAATTCAAAATCAAATTTGCCGTAGCAGACCCCGCACAACCAGTAGTGTTCGACAGATTTGCCCGTAGAAGAGGTTCGCACCGTCCGAACGACTCGGCCGTAACGTAGGTAATCCAGCTTCTTGTGGCATGCAGGATTGAAGCATTCGCTCAACATGTGTTCGCTCCTGGCTCCGCAAATTTTTGCCTAACTTTGTTTTGATGTCGGCTCGTGGAAAGGTGTTGCCCCCGGAGATGGAATACGATGCTGGCGCCATCGGCATGCCACCCAGCAACCCGAGACAGCGGGCTGCATCCCAACTAATAAGTGCGGCGGTACGAGCATGAGACTCAGTCGTACACCCACATACAACACAAAGTACAAGGAGCTGTCAGATGAAAGTATTTTCCGCGAACATTCAGGATCTACGGACGCTATACGTCACCAATCTAGAGAAGGCGCTCGATATGGAGCAGAAGATTACCAGCGCCCTCCCCGACCTCATCGAGAAGGCCTCTGACCCTGAGTTAGTGAAAGCTTTTGAAACTCACCTGCAGGAAACCGACGGCCACGTAACGAAGGTGAAGAATTTGCTACGGCGCAATATCGGCGAAAGCAAAACTGAGACTTGTAAGGTGATAAACGGGCTCACGACCGAGGCGTCTGACACCATCAAGGATGTGACGGACGCATCCATTAGAGACATCGCACTGATCGGGGCGGCTCAACAGGTTGAGCACCATGAGATCGCCGTGTACGGAACCTTGCGCCGCTGGGCCGAGATCCTGGGCCTTGCCGAGGACGCGATTGTGCTGGAATCGATCGAAGCAGAAGAAGCCAACGCCGATGAAGTACTCAGCGAAATCGCCGAGCGCGTCAACTATCAAGCTGCCGCTTAATTCAGAGAGGCGGCCGCCGTTCAATTCCTGAGGACAAACATGGCACAGTACGGAAAAGCATCAGGTAAAAGCGTCAAGAGCGCAGTACATCGGGAAAAAACCGGCACCCTCAAATCCGGTAAAGGCGGAAAAGGTGGCACCGTGAAGAGCAAGAAGCAGGCAATCGCCATCGGATTGTCTGAGGCCCGCAAGAAAGGTGCCAAGGTCCCCCAAAAAAAATCCAGCTAGCGAACTTTATGAAACCGCCAGGGATCTGGCGGTTTTCTTCTCATCGCCACTCGCCATAAACACGAAAATTGCATCATAGTTGGGCAATGAACCTGTTTGACCCAACCCCGCGTTCAGCCTTGGAGTTCCTTCCCGCTCGCCATGACCTCCACAGTCTAAGGGAAGCGGCAAAGCAATGTCGTGGATGCGACCTCTATCGGGAAGCGACGCAGGTCGTCTTTGGGGAAGGCCGAGCCCACGCCACCATTTTCCTGGTGGGAGAACAGCCCGGCGATCGCGAAGACCAGCAAGGGAAGCCGTTCGTCGGACCAGCCGGTCAGCTGCTTGACAAATGCCTCGAGTCCGCAGGCATCGATCGAACTGAGGTGTACGTCACCAACGCTGTGAAGCATTTCAAATGGGAGCCGCGCGGAAAGATTCGCTTACATAAGAAACCAAACTCTCTTGAAATAGCGGCCTGCCGCCCATGGCTTGAAGCGGAGATTGCCGCCGTTCATCCGCAGCTCATTGTCTGCCTGGGTGCAACTGCGGCGCAAAGTCTGCTCGGAGCGCAGTTTCGACTGACGAAGCACCGCGGAGAGGTTTTCCCAACGAATCACGGTCCAGTGACAGCGACCATTCACCCCTCCGCCATCCTTCGCATGCCTGAGCCCGCGGCGAAAGATGCCGAGATCGCGAGCCTGGTACAAGATCTGAAAGTGGCTGCGGAATACGCCACGGCACGGAGGGGAGTATGAAGGCTGCGAAAGTAACCGTGAAGGTCGCGAAAGAACCGGTTGAGACGGCTCCCACAACCGCGACGACGCTCGCGACTCGTTCCGACCGGTTCGGCCGCTTTGCCGCCCGATGCTCGCATTATCTCGGCTCCCGCTGGGCTTTTATTTCGGCGATCGGTGTCATCTTGATCTGGGCCGTTACCGGCCCAATCTTCCACTTTTCCGACACCTGGCAGCTGGTCATTAATACTGGCACAACGATTGTGACCTTTCTGATGGTGTTTCTCATCCAGAACACACAGAACCGCGATGCCAGAGCCATTCACCTGAAACTGAACGAGCTCATTCACGCGGTAGACAAAGCAAAAAACAGGATGATCGATGTAGAAAATCTGTCTGATCTCGAGCTCGACGAGCTGGCCAGGACCTATGAACAAATCCGCACCAGCGCTGAGCAACGCCACCAGGCAAGCCGTGACACTTCGCCGCGTTAGAAACAGATGACGCTCGACGCGGCATCTCAGGGCAAGATCCACATAGGAATCTCCGGCTGGAGATATAAAGGCTGGCGAGGCGTCTTTTACCCTGAGAAACTTCCTCAACGGCGGGAGCTCGAGTTCGCCTCACGAAAGTTCGACACCATTGAGTTGAATGGATCGTTCTACTCGTTGCAGAGGCCGCAAAGCTTCCTTCAATGGCACGCCGAGACGCCGCCGGACTTCACCTTTGCCATCAAGGGCTCCCGCTATATAACCCACATGCTTCGACTGCGCAATGTCGAAGGGCCGCTAGCGAATTTTTTCGCCCAGGGGCTGCTGCACTTCGGAGCCAAGCTCGGACCCATCCTGTGGCAGCTTCCGCCCAACTTTCCCTTCGAACCCGAGCGCCTTGAACGATTCTTCGCCTTATTGCCGCGAACGGTGAAGCAGGCCGCTGAGCTTGCCCGGAACCACGATGACCGTCTGAAAGACCGTTCCTGGTTTCAGGTGCGAAAGGATGCACCCCTGCGTCACGCACTTGAGATTCGCCACGAAAGCTTCGTTACTGAAAAATTTATCAGGCTGCTCAGACGCTACGGCGTGGGCTCGGTCGTGGCGGACACGGTCGAATGGCCGTTGCTCATGGATGTAACTTCGGGCTTCGTTTATTGCCGTCTTCACGGCAGCGAACAGTTGTACGCCAGCGGTTACGAAGCCGATGCGCTCGATGTATGGGCTCGCCGCGTCGTTGCCTGGGCGCGGGGAGAGGAAGTGACGGATGGAAGACGAGCCAGCGTTCGGGACGCGGCGAAGCGAAAGCGTCGGGATGTATTTGTCTACTTCGACAACGACATGAAAGTCCGCGCGCCATTCGATGCAGAGCAGCTTCGTGATCGAGTCACCAGGCTGCTCGCGGGTACGGTCTCTGAACGCGGAGTCGAGAAGAGCTCTAAGAACTAGCCAAAGCTTAGCCCTGCTACATACAATCCCTGCATGGAGAAGCCAGCGGAACAAGATCCCAGGGTGTATTTCGCGGCCGAGAGAACCTTTCTCGCGTGGATTCGCACCGGCCTTGGTTTGATGGGCGTCGGTTTTGCCGTGAGCCGCTTCGGCCTCTTTCTTCGCGAGCTGAGTGCAAGCGCGTCTCATCTACCCGCCCAAACCACCGGATTGTCGGTTTGGTCTGGAGTGATGTTAGTTGCCATGGGCGTCGTGGTCACCCTGTCTGCAGTTGTCCGTCACTTCCAGCTGGTGCGCGAACTGCGCTCCGGAATCTGGAGGCCAGGCCGCGTGTCAACCGACGCTGTGATTTTGGGGCTGGTGCTCGCATCGCTCGGGATTGCCATGGCTCTCTATCTCACGCTGGTTCGCTGAGTCCCCTATGAATGCTCAAGATTTTCGACGGCTGGCACTGCTTCTGGAAGGTGCAGAAGAGGGGTCCCATATGGGGGCAGTCGATTTCCGTGTCCGGGGCAGAATATTCGCCACGCTGGCCTCTGTGAAGCAGGGCTATGGCAACCTGATGCTCTCGCCCGAGCAGCAGGCAGCCTTCATTGAGGAGCAGCCAGACTTGTTCCTGCCGGTTGCGGGCGGATGGGGCCGAATGGGGGCAACCCACATCCGGCTGGCATCCGCGAATGAAGACGCCCTCGCCGGGGCCCTGCGCAATGCCTGGAAATTGCGGGTAGAGAAAAACGGCAAAGCCAGCAAGAGCAAGCCGGCCTCGACCCCAAAGACTAAGAAGAGGACTTAAGCCAGGTGCACTTCATCGCGCCGCCGCGGTTGGAGCAAAGCACCAAGCCCTCTTCCCTGGACGGGTGCCATGTACGCCCCACCCTGCCGTGGGGGCGTACATGGGCCGAAAAAGACGGGGCGAAGCCCCATACGCGCTAACTTGTTTGGGATGCTTTTCTTTGAGACTCCCACAAAAACGTCATCCTGAGCGGAGCGCCTCACGGATTTATCGCGTAACACGGCGGTTGATGGCGCGGAGTCGAAGGACCCCAAGGATGCTTACCTTACCCATGCTGTTCGGAGCTTTTCAACCACCGAAGCCAGAGAACAGGATCTTGCTGCGGTACCTTGCAGCCTAGGCCGCAGCGAAATCTTCCAACGTGCCCCCCTTATGTTGCATGGCGCGCAGATACAGGTTGCTGGTGACGCCAAGGTAAAGCGTGCCTGTATGGCTGCCGAGAATGTAGATGTGGCCGCCGGACATAGCAAGATGCTAGCAGTCCTTGTTGTCGGCCCCAGGGAAGGATCGTGGCGGGCCCGCCAGGTGCGGGCTTCAGTGGTTGAAAAGCTCCGAACGGCATGGGTAAGATACGCACCCTCGGGGTCCTTCGACTCCGCGCCACTAAGCGCTGTGTCACGCGATAAATCTATGAGGCGCTCCGCTCAGGATGACGTTTTTGTAGTGAGTTGGAGATGCAAGAAAACCAGCGTCTTCTCGGATTTCTATTGTCTGCCAAAGAAGTTAGCGCTTATGGGGCGAAGCCCCTTCCAACGCTCTGCTACGCGATAGCCGCCATGCCGCTTTCGTACTTACCTGGAGAAACGGAACTCGCCTCCAAGATGAATTGTCATCTCGCCCGCCCCCGGCATGCCGTGGGACGGGAGCGCGACGCAGTGGAGAGATCTGGGTTTCTCCCTGGTTCTCACTTTGTGGACAGAGCGCTTTTGCTGCGCATACTTTAAAGTCACACACAACGGGTACAAATCCATGAGCGCACTGCGATTCTTAGAATTGCTCCATCTCGCCGATAGTGCTCTTCCCGTAGGAGCCGCTGCTCACAGCTTTGGCCTGGAAGCGTTGGTGGCTGAGAATGGCCTCGAAGTCGCAGACTTATTTGCTTTCTTTGCGGACTACCTGGAAGAAGCGGCCCGCCTGGAAGCAGTATTCGTCTACGCTGGATACGACGCCTGGTCTCCCGGGGAATGGCAGCAGCTCAATGAAAGGCTGAGTGCTATGAAGCCGGTGCGGGAGACGCGTGATGCGAGCCTTCGTCTCGGTAAACGCCTTGCCGCTCTCGCCGCCGAGGCATTTGCCATCGCCTCTCAATACACTGACGGCCCTGCTCATTATCCGCTGATGTTTGGCCACGTCGGCCGTTGCCTCGGTTCTCCCCGCGAGGAAGTCGTGGCAGCTTACCTCCATCAATCTTTGTCGGGCCTCGTCTCGGCCTGCCAGCGCCTGCTGCCGTTGGGACAAACGGGCGCGGCGGCCCTCTTGTGGCGGCTAAAGCCGCTCATGCTTGAAACGTTGGCCGCCGCACGGCAACTCGACGTAAAGGATGTTTGCCTGTCGCAGCCGCTGCTGGACCTCGCTTCCAGCCGCCATCCGGGCCTGCATACCCGGCTATTCATCAGCTGATGATGCATGCGCAACTGCATCTTGCGTTCTCCGCGGTACCCGGAGCAACCCAGCTTCATTGCTCGCGACAGGATCCCCCCTGGAAGGTAGTCCGTGCTTTTCCCAATGAAGCCGGGGAAAGCCTGGTGCATCTCAACAACATCTCCGGCGGTGTCTTCGGCGGCGAGCATTTGAGCCTGAACATCAAACTGGGCCACGGTGCCGCGGCACAGATCACCACCACTGGCTCCACGCGCGTCTACCGTCCTCGCGAAATGACAGCCGATGCCTTGCTGGTCAACGAAATCCATCTCGGCAAAGGAGCGCTGCTCGAGTACCTACCCGATTCCGTTATCCCTTTCCGTGATGCACGATTTGAACAGCGCACAGACATCCACCTCGAACCGGACGCGACCCTCTTTTGGTGGGAAATCATCGCCCCCGGCAGACTGGCCAGCGGTGAGTCCTTTGCCTATGCATCGATGCGCATCAACACCTGCATCTGCAGCCGGGGCAAACCCATCTATATTGACCGCCTGAGCTTGAGCCCCCAGCAGACAAAGCTTTCCTCCATCGCCCGCTTTGGCAAGTATCGCTATCTCACATCGTTTATGATCTGCCGTAGCAGCGAGGACGCGAACACCTGGATCGCCCTGGAAAACATCCTGAGGCAGATCTCGCTGGAGCGCAGTAACGCAAATACTCTCTGGGGCGCTACCGCTCTTACCGCGGATGGCCTCCTGGTGCGCGGCCTTTCTGCTTCGGCCCTTCCTATCATGGAGGATCTTTTCTGCTTCTGGACCTCGGCGAAAAGCTATCTGTGCGGCCGCGTCCCATCACCGCCCCGCAGAACGTACTAAAGGAGAACCGCTGTGCACTTGACTCCACGAGAACAGGAACGCCTGTTGATCCATGTGGCCGCTGACGTTGCCCGGAAGCGCAAGCAACGAGGCCTCAAGCTCAACTACCCTGAAGCCGTCGCCATCATCACGGCTGAAATCCTCGAGCTGGCGCGCGACGGTAAATCCGTAGCCGAGATCATGTCGTTAGGCGGCAGAATCCTCACCCGAAGTGAAGTGATGGAGGGGGTCGCAGGCATGGTCCATGAAGTGCAGACCGAGGCTACCTTCCCCGACGGCACGAAACTGGTCACACTGCACGATCCCATTCAATAGCGGGAGGAGCCCATGCAACCCGGAGAGTATTTGTTGGCGGAAGGCGACATTGTGCTCAACAGCGGCCGTGCCGTCGCGCGCTTGGTGGTGCGCAACACGGGAGATCGTCCCGTCCAAATCGGCAGCCATTACCACTTTTATGAGGTGAACCCAGCGCTGGAATTTGATCGGGCGGCTGCCTATGGCATGCGCCTCGATATCCCATCCGGCACAGCCGCGCGCTTCGAGCCTGGCGACGAGAAGACCGTCTCGCTGGTAGCGTTCGCCGGCTCACGCAATCTGTGGGGTCATCGCGGCGCTGTCGACGGCGTGCTGAAGGAGCACCTATGAGCCACCGCATCTCGCGCAAGGTTTATGCGGATCTCTACGGACCAACCAAAGGCGACAGGGTTCGCTTGGCTGATACAGATCTGGTGTTGGAAGTGGAGCAGGACTTCACCGCATATGGTGACGAAATCACGTTCGGTGGCGGCAAGACCATTCGCGACGGAATGGGCCAGAGCGCCCGCGCCCTACGCGAATCGGAGCCAGGCGCACTCGATCTGGTGATTACCAACGCGCTCATCGTAGACCACTGGGGCATCGTCAAGGGGGACATCGGCGTACGCAACGGCCGCATCGTCAAGGTAGGAAAGGCCGGCAACCCCGACACCATGGAAGGCGTGGATCCTGAATTGGTCGTGGGTGCATCGACTGAAGTCGTGGCCGGCGAAAATCTGATCGTCACCGCCGGAGCCATCGACAGCCACGTCCACTTTGTTGCACCGCAACAAATCTACGAAGCCATGTGCGGAGGCATCACCACCATGATCGGCGGCGGTACGGGCCCGGCCACCGGGACCTGTGCCACCACCTGCACTCCCGGCGCCTGGAACCTGGCACGAATGTTTCAGGCAGCCGAAGCCTGGCCAATGAACTTCGGCTTTTTGGGAAAGGGTAATTCCGGAACCCCCGGTCCGCTCGAAGAACAAGTGCGCGCCGGCGCCTGTGGGCTAAAACTCCATGAGGATTGGGGAACGACCCCGGCGACCATTGACTGCTCTCTACGTGTTGCCGATGCCTTCGATGTGCAGGTTGCCATCCACACCGACACTCTGAATGAAGCCGGCTTCGTGGAAGACACCATCGACGCCATCCGCGGCCGCACTATTCACACCTACCATACCGAGGGCGCAGGGGGTGGCCACGCGCCGGATATTATCCGCATCGCATCGCTGGCCAACGTCCTGCCCTCATCCACAAATCCCACCCGGCCTTATACGGTGAATACCATCGCCGAGCATCTCGACATGTTGATGGTCTGTCACCACCTCAATCCCCTCGTACCCGAAGACGTAGCCTTCGCCGAGAGCCGCATCCGGCCGGAGACAATTGCCGCCGAAGACATCCTGCATGACCTTGGTGTCTTCAGCATGATCTCGAGCGACAGCCAGGCCATGGGACGGGTGGGAGAAGTGGTCATGCGTACCTGGCAGACGGCTCACAAGATGAAAGTGCAACGCGGCCCACTGCCCGAAGATTCCAGCCGCAACGATAACCTCCGCATCAAGCGCTACGTCGCCAAGTACACCATCAACCCCGCGATCACGCACGGGGTCAGTGCTCACGTGGGTTCGATCGAACCAGGCAAACTCGCCGACCTGGTTTTGTGGAAGCCCGCGTTCTTTGGAGCTAAGCCGGAGATGATCATCAAAGGGGGCTTTATTGCCTGGAGCGTGATGGGCGATGCGAACGCTTCCATCCCCACGCCGCAACCAGTCTTGTACCGGGGCATGTTCGGTAGCTTCGGAAGCGCCCCTGCTGCCACCAGTCTCCTCTTCACTTCGCAGGCGGCCTGCGAGAGCGGAAGCCTCAGCCCGCTCCATCTGCGTACTCCGGCCGTCGCCGTCCAGGACTGCCGATCGATCGGAAAGAGCAACATGATCCACAACAGCGCCACTCCGAAAATCGAAGTTGATCCAGAAACCTACGAAGTAAGAGCCGACGGCGAACTGCTCACCTGTGAGCCTGCGGTTGCGCTGCCTCTTGCCCAGCGTTATTTTCTGTTCTAAGTGGAGAAGACCCGTGTCGACACAACCCACCCGCGCATTTCGCATTGGCATCGCCGGGCCCGTAGGCTCTGGCAAAACGGCTTTAGCCGACAGTCTCTGCCGGGCACTTTCTCCCCGGATGAGCCTCGCCGTGGTGACCAATGACATCTACACCACAGAAGACGCCGACTTTCTGGTGCGCCAGGGCTCGCTCGATGCCAGTCGCATTCGTGGGGTGGAGACGGGAGGTTGTCCGCACGCGGCCATCCGCGAGGATGCGTCCATGAACCTGGAAGCAATCGACGACCTGGAGAAAGCACATCCCGGGCTGGAATTGATTCTTGTAGAAAGCGGCGGAGACAATCTTTCCGCAGCCTTCAGCCCTGAGCTGGTAGACGATTGGATCTACGTCATCGACGTAGCCGGCGGCGACAAGATCCCCAGGAAAGGCGGCCCTGGTGTCACCAGGTCATCCTTGCTGGTCATCAACAAAATCGACCTCGCTGAGCACGTAGGAGCCTCGCTGGAAGTAATGGATCGCGACTCCAAAAGGATGCGCGGCCCCAAACCCTTCCTCTTCACCGACCTGAAGCACAACGTAGGCCTGGACAACGTGCTCGAATGGCTAAGCAAGCGCATCGAGCTAGGTGATCGGCGCAGACTAGGCACAGCATCGGAACCGGGTGAACTGGCCCACGGAAAGCACAGCCACTCTCATTCTCACTAGATGGAAGCGCCGATGAAACGAAAGCAACTCGCCGAGCCCCATCCAATGCCCGTCAACGCATTGGAATATCCGCGCTTCGCTGGCATTGCTACGTTTATGAGGCTGCCGCATATTACGGATGCAAACCTGCTGGATGTAGCGCTCATTGGCGTGCCTTACGATGGTGGCACCACCTATCGAACCGGTCCCCGTTTTGGCCCCCGCCGCATTCGTGAGCAATCGGCAATCATCCGGCCCTATCATCCTGTTCTTGATCTCAGTCCATTTGAACGTCTGCGCGTTGCCGACTACGGAGATCTATCGGTCAACCCGATCTCCATCGAAGATACATTCCACAGAATCACTGCGGGCTTGACCCCCGTACTCGAAGCCGGCACCGTGCCTATGTGCGTCGGCGGCGACCACTCGATTCTTCTGCCGATTCTCCGCGCTATCCACGCTGCTCACGGTCCGGTCGGCCTCATTCAACTGGACGCGCACTCTGACACCTGGGACCAGTATTGGGGCATGAAGTATTCCCATGGAACGCCGGTACGCCGCGCCATCGAAGAAGGTCTGTTGGCCGAGCCAAACATCCTGCAGATCGGCTTGCGTGGACAGCTCTATGATGCCCATGACATGGACTACGCTCATGAGCACAAGATCATGCTGGTCACCGCGGAGGAGTTTCATGAGCATGGTCTTCCCCTGGTACGCGAGAAGCTCAAGGCATTCAAAGGGATCAAGACCTATCTCAGTCTCGATATCGATGTAGTCGATCCGGCCTTCGCGCCTGGAACTGGTACACCCCAGGTGGGCGGCCTTTCCAGCGTGCAGATTCTGGGGCTGGTGCGCGCCCTGCGCGGCCTGCACTTTGTCGGGTCAGACCTGGTGGAAGTGTCCCCGCAATTCGATAACGCCGACATTACCTCCCTGCTAGCAGCGAACCTCTTGTTCGAGCAGCTTTGTCTCTTTTGTTAACTCGCGGCCTCATCAGCCAAGCAGCGACCGCGCTTGGTCCCGTGCGCGGCGCAACGTATCCACGATGTCCCCGTTAGGGTAGAACTCCATGCAGATCGTCCCCCGATAGTTCAACTCTGCCAGCTTGCGATAAATATTCAGGTAGTTAATCTCACCCGTACCCGGTTCATGCCGTCCGGGAACATCCGCAATATGAACCAGCCCAACCCGTTCAATATTCTTCTCGAACTTCTCTATCAAATTTCCGAACTCGCGCTGCTCATGGTAGATGTCATAGAGCACTCTGACATTGGGACTATTGACCGCCGCAACGATCTCGAATGCCTCCGTCACCCCATCGAGATAAATGGTAGGATTCTCAATCCGATCAATCGGTTCAATCACCGCGACGAGATCAGCCTTGCTAAGCACATCCGCGGCCCGTTTCAGGGCCTCAATCGAAGCTGCACGCTGTCCCCCGGGAGCCGCGCCCTCAACCCGCTTACCCGACAGCAAAATGATCTGCTTGCACTGCAACCGCTTGGCTGCAGGAATCAAATCCTTGAGACCAGAGAGAAACGCATCCCCTCCCGACGGATCCGCAAACCCCGCGCTCACCCCAGACGTTGCGTCCACCGAAATCTTCAACGTCTCCATGCGCCCGATGATTCGTCGATAGTCCTCCTCGGACCATTGTTTAAACTCACCCACCAACTCCACGTGGTGATAGCCGGCCTGAGCAACCCGGTCCAGATTTTCTTCAAACGTGCCCAGCTTTTTCAAAGTCCAAATCATGACAGAAAACTGCGGGCTGATCTGGCTATGAGGTGCCGGCGACTGGGCGGTTTCCTGGGCCGGAAGGGCGCGCGCAGCAAGCGATGCCGTAGTCATGCTAACGAAGGTTCTGCGAGTGAACATGCGCTGCATAGTAGCAGAGTGTGGGCTACTTCGGCAGGGCGAACGCCACCAGGCTGCCCCCGGTTGGTGCCGGAGACTTCCCCCCGCCGGCGGCGATCACAACGTACTGCCGCCCATTCACTTCATACGTAGAAGGCGTCGCATTCCCGGCAGCCGGGAGCGTGGTTTGCCACAGCACCTTGCCCGTTGCCTTGTCCAACGCACGAAAGACCTTGTCGTAGTTGGTAGCCCCAATAAACAGCAGGCCGCCCGCGGTCACCACCGGCCCGCCGTAATTCTCGCTGCCAGTGCCGGTCAGCCCCTGGGCTGCAAGCTCCGGATACTCACCCAAGGGCATTTTCCAAACCGTCTTTCCGTTGTTCAGATCGATTGCCGTCAACGTGCCCCAGGGCGGCTGGATAGCAGGATACCCATCCTTATCGAGAAACTTATTGTATCCATCACTGATGTACTTGGCATCGAGCGGCGACGGCCCATTATCTTTCACCGTCGTCTCCTTGCCGTAATAGACATATTCAAACACGGCCTGTAGCTGGTCGTGACCCAGGTTGGCAAAGCCGGGCATGCGCCCCTGTCCTTGCGCGATCAGCTGTTGCACGCTCCCTTCCTCATAGCGATCCGCCAACCCAATCAGCGAAGGGAACTCAGGAGGCGCACCTGTCCTGTCGGCGCGGTGGCAAGCCGAACAGTTGCGCAGAAAAATCTCCCGCCCATTGGCTTCGCCCGTCCGCGGCTTCTGCGGGACCAGTCGCAGCACCCACGCCATCTCATTCGCGTTTACGTAGAGCAGCCCGGTGGTCGGATCAAAGGCCCCGCCGCCCCACTCCGCACCGCCATCGTAGCCAGGAAAAATGATGGTCCCCTGGGTACTCCCGGGGATGAACTGGCCATCGCTGCGCAGTTTCATAAACCGCTCCAGCGCTTCCTGGTGCGCCTCCGGCGTGCGTGTCGTGATCATATCCGCGGTCAGTTTCTGCCGTGCGAACGGAGCGGGCAGCACCGGCAGCGATTGCTCTTTAGCCGTCACTTCTCCCTCAAGATCTGAGGCCGGATATTTCTGCGTCTTGATCGGGAAAAGCGGCTTCCCGGTTTCCCGGTCGAAAAGAAAGACGTATCCCTGTTTGGTAGTCTGCGCCACTGCATCCACATCTTGCCCCTTGCGCTTTACCGTAACCAACGCAGGTGCAGATGGAGGGTCGCGGTCCCAGATATCGTGATGCACGAACTGGAAATGCCAAATGCGTTTGCCGGTCTCGGCATTGAGCGCAATCAGGCAATTGGCGAACAGATCGTCTCCAACCCGATTCGCTCCATAAAAGTCGGAAGCCGCCGACCCCGTGGGAACATATACGATTCCCCGCTTCAAGTCGATCGACATCCCCGGCCAATTGTTCGCGGCACCGCTATAAGTCCACGCAGTCTTAGGCCACGTTTTGTAACCCAGTTCGCCGGGGTGGGGAATGGTATGAAACGACCACCGCAACTCTCCGCTATGTACATCGTAGGCGCGAATATCTCCGGGTGAGGCGGGCAGCGTCTCGCTCATCGCACCGCCGACGATCACCAGATCCTTGTAGACCACGGCAGGGCTGGTCATCGTAACCCAATTCAGCGGCTCACGGCCGAGCCCTTCGCGCAGGTCGATGCGCCCGGCTTTACCGAAGCTGGTAATCGGTTTTCCGGTAGCTGCATCCAGCGAGACGAGGTATTGGCGCACACCCACGAAGATGCGTCGATCCGCTCCGTCCGACCAATAGGTCACGCCCCGGTTCCGCACCTTGCCAATATTCCTCAGACCCTCCGTGGCATCGTATCGCCAGCGCAGGCTACCGGTCGCCGCATCCAGAGCGACTACGTTCCCATTGGGCGTCGTCGAATACAACACCCCATCCACCACAATCGGATTGCACTCCATCTCCGACTTCGGATGCTGGTCACCACTATCGAATGTCCACGCGACTTCGAGCGAATGCACGTTACCGCGATTGATCTGGTCCAGGCTGGAATAGTGAATGTTATCCGGGCCGCCGCCAAACACGCTCCAGCTACGGAACAAGTCAGCTTGCTGGGCATGTGAGGGAACACCGGGGAGAATCGCGGACACAACAATCCAAAGACAAAGGGCGCGCATGGACTGTTAGTTTATAGCCGCCACCATTCCGACCGTAACTCAATTCCTTTAACCAGTTCTGTAGGCTTCCCCGGCTCGGGACTCCAGATCTTCAACCCATCCACCGCAAACACCCGTTCGATGGGTTGCCGCCAGGCATGCAGGGCAAGGCTGAACAGCCCCCAGTGGATGGGCATCATCAGCCCGGTGGCGCCCATTGCCCGAAAGCTTCTCACCGCTCCATCGGGTCCCATATGGATATCAGCCCACATAGGATCAAACGCGCCAATCTCCAGCATGGTCAGGTCAAACGGCCCATATCCCTGGCCAATCTCCTTGAAGCCATCCCACTCCCCTGAATCCGCCCCATAAAAGACACGATGTTTCGGGCCGGCGAGAACGAATGCGGTCCACAGTGTTTTAAATCGGCTCGCGAGACTTCGGCCGGAGAAGTGGCGCGCCGGCAGCGCCGTTATTTCCAACTGCCCCACCCGCAGGCTCTCCGTCCAGTCCAATTCATGCGCCTCTTTTACGCCCCACTGCTTGAGGATCTCCCCCACACCAAGCGTGGTTACCCACTGCGCTCCGGCGATCGCTTCCATCTGCGTAAGACGTCGCACCGTGCGCGCCCCAAGATGGTCGTAATGGTCATGGGAAAGAAGCACCACATCGATCGGCGGCAACTTCTCCAGCGGCAAGGGAGGAGCGAAGAATCGTTTGGGCCCGAACCACTCGACAGGCGCCGCCCGCTGCTCCCATACGGGATCCACCAGCACCCGAACGCCGTCGATCTCCAACAGCGTGGAAGAATGGCCCATCCAGGTCACGCGAAGCCCACTCATCGGTGGCTCGTCATAGATTTGCGCGTCGGTACGGAAAGGTCCCAGCGGGCGTGTTGGAATGCGCTCCTCCCGACCCGTCAGGTACCGCCGCAACACCTTAAGCATTGTGGACAACCCCCCAACGGAAGTGGGCACCGGATTCATGAATTGCTTGCCGTTCCGGCGCGCTTTCTCAATCATCGACATCTCTATCAGACTCTCGGACGGCTGCATTCAGTGCAAACCTTTCATTCCTGTCCATCATCCTAGTGCTGGGAAACGCAATGTCTGATCCTTACCGCCTGCAGCGTTTCGTGGACGCCCAAGCCTCCTGCTTCGCACAGGTGAGGTCCGAACTCGCCGCCGGAAAAAAGAGGACCCACTGGATGTGGTTCATATTTCCGCAATTGGAAGGTCTAGGCTCAAGTCCGATGGCGCAGCGCTTTGCCATTTCCGGCATCGATGAAGCCAAAGCCTATCTTGCTCATCCAGTGCTCGGCGACCGTCTACGGGACTGCACAGCCCTGGTAAACGCGGTATCCGGTAGCTCCGTCGAAGACATCTTCGGCTATCCTGACGATCTCAAGTTTCACTCCTCAATCACTCTCTTCGCGGAGGCATCTCATCCGGAAACCAACGTGTTCAACGAAGCCCTGACAAAATACTTCAACGGAGCACCGGACAAAGCCACAACGGATCGGTTCTAGTTTTTAAGTCCAAAACAAGCCTTGGGTGCCCCATATCTCGCTCGTTTTTCGCGAGATGTGGGATACCACAGCGCCAAACCGGTAACTCTCTAACAACCAGAGAACCTCGAGGCTCAGTGTTCCGCTAGCTACCGCCCTGCTGCTGCCGTTTCAGTTCCGCTTCAAACGCCTGCTCTCGCTCCGCCACCGCCGCCTTGTACCCATCAGGATCAATCCAAACGCTCTCTCCCGCTCCCGCCTTCGCGCGATCAAGCTTCGCCAGCATATCGAAATAAGCCCCATGCGCCCCCAGGAACACATCACAAGGCAGCTTTTTCCAAACCTCGAAGCTTCGCTCATAATCCGCAGCAATGCCGGGATAGGACGCAGGCTTCCCCGGCCGATCCACCAAACGGAATCCCGGGTTCACATTCCAACTTCCCACAATCACCACATCTTGCGGTTTACCACCGATCATCGCCCGCATCGTCCAGGTAGTACAACCGCGCGTATGCCCGGCAGTCTTATGCGCGACCAGCACCGCACCGCCCAGCCGCACCTCATCGCCGTCGTGCAACACACGATCCACCTTGGTCACCGGATACAGATCCTTAGGATAGGCGAAGTCCTTTGCCCCGCCACTTTCCACCACCGCGACATCGCCATCCATCACCATGTACTTTGCGCCCGTCAACCGCTTCACCTCAGCGCTCCCTGCATCATGGTCACCATGCGAATGGCTGATGAGCAGGATCTTGATGTCGCTGAAGTGAAACCCAAGCTGTTCCACACTCTTCTGAATGAGTGCAGGCGAGCTCTCGAGGCTGGAATTAATAAGGATGTCCCCTTTCGGAGTCACCACCAGAAAAGAAGCCAAATCCTTGCTTCCCACGTAATACAAATTGTCCGCAATACGGAACGGCGCGATCGGTGTCGTCCATTCCAGATTCGGGGCCGCGCACACGATGCTCGCCGGCAAGAGCAACAAAATCCAAATCCAGCTTTTCAGCCAGGCATTAACCATCATTCCTCCATCAGCTACCAAAGCGCGATGTTCAGAACCACAAACACCACAGCGATCACGCCTCCCCAGAATATGGGTTCCTGGTACCAACGGCCCGGCTCGGATGTTGGTATTGCAGATGCCCCCATCACCAGTCCCTCGAGCTCAGCTCTGCTCCGCGGCTTGGTCACCAGGCTCACCCCGATCGTGACCCCAACACAAACCATCCAGGCCCATAAGGCGCGATACATGTTCTCCGCCATATCTTTGGCATCGGGGGAGAGCGCAACATAACGCAGTGCGGAAGGGTCCTTGACCACCCAAATCCACAAGCCGATCGAAGTGAGCGTGCCCGCCACCAGTCCCCAGAATCCGCCGTTGTCGGTCGCGCGCTGCCACAGCATGCCGACAATCACGGTGCCGAAAAGCGGCGCGACAAAAAAGCTGAACAGCTGCACCGCATAGTCCATGATGCTGGCTGAATGCTGCACCAGGTAAGCTGTGCCCACCGATATCAGAACCCCGATCAGCGTGCACCACCGGCCCATCGCCACGTAGTGCCGGTCCGAGGCTTTCTTATGCAAAAAAGCGCCATAAATATCGTAAGTCCAAACCGTAGAAAATGCGCTCACGTTCCCCGCCATGCCAGACATGAAACCAGCGATCAACGCGGTCACCCCCAGCCCTATCAAGCCAGGCCCGCAATAGCGCACCAGCATCAGCGGCAGCACCTCGTTATAGCTGTGTCCGTTGGTGGCCACAGCCACACTCTCCGGCAGCAAGCGAAACGGCAAGACCGCCAACGCCAGAAGCCCAGGCAAAATGACGATCAGCGGCACCAGCATCTTGAAGGCCGCGCCGATGATCGGTGCGAGCCGCGCGGAGCGAAGACTATTAGCGGCAAGCACCCGCTGCACCACCAGAAAATCGGTCGTCCAATACCCGAACGAAAGCACCATGCCCCAACCGAACACAATGCCGGTCCAGTGAACGCCCATCGGGTTCTCTTTGAAATGCCCCAGCGTGCTCCAAAGGTGGGTGTAGTCCGATCGCCCAAGATTATGTTCGATCTGCCGGGTCAGATTTCTCCAGCCACCCACTTCAATCATCCCAAGGATAGGAATCAGCAGCGCCCCCGCCCAGATCAATACAAACTGCAGAATCTCATTGAAGATGGCCGATCGCAGACCGCCCAGGGCTACGTAAATAGCGACCACCAGCGACGACAGCCAAATACTGAAGTTGAGATCCCACCCCAGAACCACCTTCATCACCAGCGCCATCGAGTACATATTGATGCCGCTCATCAGGATGGTCATGAACGCAAAGCTGACCGCAGAAAAAGCCCGCGCCGGATTACCGAAGCGAAGATGAAGATATCCAGGAACCGAGTATGTCTTGGAGATGTAGTAGAACGGCATCATGACCAGGCCCAGAAACAAGATGGCTGGTATAGCCCCAATCCAATAAGCATGCAGCGCGAGGATGCCATATTGATAGGTGGAACCAGCCCAGCCCATCATCTCGAGTGACCCGAGATTTGCAGAGATAAAGCTCAGCCCCGCGATCCACGCGGTCATCTCTCTCCCCGCCATAAAGAACTCTTTGCTGGTCTTCGCCGAGCCCCTCACATAGAAGCCAATAAACAGCACCATGGCGAAATAAACCGCAATAATCCCCACATCGACTGCGGACAGGTGAATGAGCTGCGCTCTCGCGGGAAGCACTGTCATCAAGAACAATTTATGTCTCCACCACGATTACGATTCTCCTAACTCGTTTCGATTGATGTGAGTATGGTTTCGGCCATTTGTCAAGGCGATACCGCATCTGCACTTTCCTGGTCACGCGCCGATAAGATTGAGGTAGCCTTTATCTATGGATATTCAGGGCCGTCTAAAACTCGAGGACTTGGTAAGTTACGACAGTGAAAGCACCGCCTATCGGTCCGCAGAGCAAAACGTCGAACACGCACTCTCGCTCCTCCATGCTCACGAGACCTGGTTTGCTGAACACCGCGCCGAAAACCTGGAAGAATCCTAACCTCACCCGAACTCTGCGGGGTGAAAGCCCTGACCCAACTCACAGCATCGGTAACCATCGAAGGGTGCCCCAGGTCTCGCTCTTGAGACCTGGGATCCCTGCAACAGATTCCAAATGAAAACTCCCCCCTCTCCTTTGTCATCCCGAGCGTACCCGGATTTCCTACCTCACAGCTCTTACCGGCGCCACTTATGTGGTTCTCCCTAAAGAGAACCACATGCAGTTGACCGAAGCCGCAACTCCCGACAGGAAATCCGGGGAAGCCGAGGGATCTGCAGTTTCCCTCCCCCCCCAAACCGATGTAATCCAAATGGTCCGCGAACTTTCGTTCTATCCTCGAACAGGCGATGGCAAAACCTCCAATCACTAAAACAGAACTGATCTGGCCCGGCAAGTACACCGACGAAGGCGTACTCGCAGAAACCCCGCCTGCCAACCTACCCCTGCAAACAGCGGAACTCTATGGACCACCTACAGAATGGCGAAACAAGCTCATCTGGGGTGACAACCTGCTCGTGATGGGGTCATTGCTCGAAGAGTTCGCGGGAAAAATAGACCTGATCTACATCGACCCACCCTTCGCGACAGGAGCAGATTTTTCCTTCGCCGCCGCCATCGGGCACCCGCAAGTCGCCTATCGCGATTCTTGGAAAATTGGTACCGGCAGCTACCTGGCAATGATGGCCGAACGTCTGCGACTGATCAAAGATCTCCTTTCGCCTAAGGGAACCTTGTTCCTCCACTGCGATTGGCACGTGAGTCACCTGCTCCGGGCAATCGGCGATGAAGTGTTCGGCACGGAGAATTTCCTGAACGAAATCGTCTGGTACTACTACAACAAATTTCAAGGCAATGTGAAACGCTTCGCCTCCAATCATGATGTCGTGTTGTGGTATCGCAAAGGCGTGTCCTACCAGTTCCATCCACAAGTGGAGAAGCGAAGCGAAGGGAACGTAAAGCAACTCGTCCGCTCGTGGGACAAGAAGAAGGCGGCGATCGTCAACGCCAAGGGTGCGGATGGAAAAGTCATGTACCGCGAGACCGACGAGCGAACTGTGGATGACGTGTGGCGCATCTCGATGCTGCAGCCCGCGGACCTTACAGAGAACTGTGGGTTTCCCACACAAAAGCCTGAGGCTCTCTTACAGCGCATCGTACAAACCGCTTCCTCCCCGGGCGATTTGGTCGCTGATTTTTTCTGCGGCTCCGGCACCATGCTTTCCGTAGCCGAAAAGCTCAATCGCCGGTGGATCGGCTGTGATCTCGGTCGCTGGGGTATCCACACGACCCGCAAGCGTTTGCTGAGCATCAATGGATACCGCCCCTTCGCGGTACTGAGTCTCGGCAAGCATGAACGCGAATATTGGGAGCGAGCCAACTTCGGGCTTCCGTCTGAATATGTGGAATTCATGCGGAAGCTCTATGCTGGACACGGTAAGAAGAACAATGCCTTGGTACACGTGGGAGCAGTCGATGCGGCGATCACGGCAGCGGACATCAACGCGGCAGTAGACGAATGTGCGACGTTGAAACAGCGGGAACTGCATGTGCTCGGGTGGGATTGGAACACCGAGCGATGCGACCTCATCATCGAGGCGGCCAGGCAGAAGGGGATCAATCTGCTGCTCTTGCGGATTCCGCAAGAAGTGATGGAACCGCAGGCTGTCGTCAAGGGTGACGTATGCTTCTGTCCCCTGGCCTATCTGGAAGCGGAGATCGAGCGGCCGGATCCTCTTACTGCGCGAGTTGTACTCAAAGGTTTTGTGATATCGAACCCTGAATCAATTCCCGAAGAGGTGCGCAGCAAAGTGGAGAAGTGGTCAGACTACATCGACTACTGGGACATCGATTGGGATGCGCAGAACGACACCTTCCAGCCGGGTTGGGCGGCATACCGCACCCGCAAGGATAGAGCACTCCCGCTCGTCTCCGGCTCCCACGCGTATGAGAACGCGGGCAGGCGCTCCATTCTCGTACGCGCAATTGATATTTTCGGAAGCGAGACCACGCAGGCGTTAGAAGTCGAATTCAGCAGCCGTAATGACGGCCTTCTTCCTGTTGCAACTCCCAGGGGAAAGTCTGCAAAGGTGTGAAGGTGCGTTGAAAGAACGCATCGTCGACCACGTAGGTTTCGCCGTTCTCGCCCTTCACAATCCAGTCGCCCTTCGCCACGTTGCAAAAGCCAATGTCGGTGGCAATCGTTTTGGATTGTTCGCACTGCGTGGCATCGACGACCAGCGGTCGAAGTGTACGGAATGTACTCATGGGTCCTCCATTGGCGCACGGCCAATATCTTCTATTGGAGGACTTTATTCGTAAGGAATGCGATGTGGACTTGTTAAAGGTTTATAAAGGCTGAGCTAAAACCCGTAATTTTTCTTCCGCAGCGCACTCTTATATCGATCGCGGGCCTTTTTTGCGGCAGCTTCTGCATCGTGGACGGCAAAGCCCGCCGCGTCCCACTTCTCCATCTCGACCATCGAGTGGTCATCGTTAGCCAAAGCCTCTTCTGCTTCAATCGCTGCCACCCAGCTGTCGATGGCTTGCCTGTAATCACTCAGAAGTTTGTCAAAATCAATATCTTGCATATTGCAGTGAATGTATGGCACCGTCCCACCGGCGTCAACAAACCAGCCAAGTCGATTAACCAAAGATTGACATGACTCAGGAAAAGGTAGGTACGCGCTTTAGCCCGTACATCAATCTTCAGCCCTTGTGGGACAACCGCGAATTTGCATTCAGTCCCGCAGAGCCTGCCCTGAGCTTGTCGAACGGGGACGGCTGAACTTAGCCCAGGACGCAGTCCTGGGTCTGGAGTTTCTACATTTTCAGAGCCAGGGCGTGGGGCGGCGGACCCTAGACACCCTATTTGTAGCAGGCTACAGGCTTGATCCGTGCCAGCCCCGGACTTCAGTCCGGGGAAGCGGGTTTTCAAACCTGCGAGAACGCTTTATCTTGCAATGACCGGGCTTTAGCCCTGGTGAGAATGCCCCAAGCTCCCCAATCAACCCGTACGTTTTTCGTGACCTCGACGACAGCCGGACGCCGCGCGCTTCTTCAATCCGATCGAATGGCCCAGCTTCTGGTGGATGTTCTTGCGGAGAATCGTCGAAAGAAGCGGTTTCTGCTGCATGAATTTGTGATCATGCCCAATCACTTCCATCTGCTGCTGACACCTGCAGCGGAAATCCCGCTGGAAAAGGCACTGCAATTCATCAAGGGCGGTTTCTCCTATCGCGCGAAACGGGAAATTCATTTTGCTTTTGAAATATGGCAAGCAAGTTTCGTGAATCACCGCGTTCGCGACGCAGAGGATTACAAACACCACCACACGTACATTTGGGAGAATCCGGTCAAGGCGGGCTTGAGCGAGAGACCGGAGCTGTTTGCCTGGTCATCGGCGTCTCTGAGGATGGAATTGGACGCCCCGCCACCAGGGCTAAAGCCCTGAATTTATATGCCGGAACGTTCTCGCGGGTTTGAAAACCCGCTCCCCCGGACTAAAGTCCGGGGCTGGCACAGCTTAATCTGTTCGTTGATCCAAATACGGCAAAATGTCTTCCGCCGGCCAATTCGCAGCTCCAGAAATGTAGAAACTCGAGACCCAGGACGCAGTCCTGGGTAGAGATTCGAGAGACGAAAAGTCCGTAGGGACGACTGGAAGTTTTCCCGGAAGCGATCAAAGAGCACTTCCTATTCGAAACATGCCGCGATTAGGAATCCCGATCCGCAGCCCCAATTCAGGACCACGTCTCGATAACTTTTTTCAGTTGTCCTTACTCCGAAGTAAACGTACCAGCCGGCAGCCCAGCCCGATTGTAGAGATAAGTCGTCACCACCCCTGACCAGTCATAACGCACGAATCTAGGAAACGGTACCTTGGGAGACGACACCACAACCGTATCGCTCTCCCCAACCTTCTCAATCTTTGCCGTGGCCGGCACGAAGTTGTGGTCGTCTCCGGCCACCTCAAACCCGCCCACTTCCTGGTCATGGCTGGTAAGTCCCTCAGCGTGCGTGAACCATACCCGCATCGCGTTCGGCTCGGAGGTCGCCTGAAGAAACTCTGGCGAACTGTACTCGACATCTTCGCCGTAGACCCCGGCGCGGGCCGCCAACGCAAGCCGGTGGGCAACTGTTTGCTTATCGGGTGGATGAACATTCTCTGGCGTCCCCACATCGAGCGTGACCGCCATCCCGGTATGGCGCAAAGCAAGTGTCCGTCGCTGTGCATCTCGAACCGTCGGCCAACCAGCAGCGGTCGAATGGAAGCTGGAAATCTGCACAAACAGGAATGGAAAATCACCTTCGCCCCATTGTTGTCTCCAATCTGAGATAAGTGTTGGAAACACGCGAGCATAGTAGGGTGCGCGCTTGGCATCGCCGTCGGTTTCCCCCTGGTACCACAGCACCCCTTTGATGGTGAAGCGGGTATAGGGAGCAATCATCGCGTTGAAGAGAGTTCCCGGTACCCACGCTCCCCCATGGTCCGTAGGTATGCGGGGGTGAGAAACGGGTGGCTTTCCCTCTGCCTGCAGAGCAGCATCCTCTCGTCCGTAGTACGCCTTGACTTGGTCCGCTCTTCCCTGATCCTGGGCAATCGTTCCCGCATCCTCGAAGACCGAGGTAAGGTTAGCGGCCGCCAGCCCCTGGGGACTAATCCAGGAGTGGGCCGGCGTGCCGCCCCACGTGGAGTCAACGAGCCCAATCGGAACCTTTTCCCGCTCCGAGATCTCCCGCCCAAAAAAGTACGCTACGGCGGAAAAGTGACGAGCCGTATCCGGTGTGCATTCCATCCACGTGTCCGAAGCTTCGGTAAGCGGGACTGAAGAGGTTGCCTTTTTCTGGATAAGCAGCCGAATCCGAGGATGGTTGGCTGCGGCTATCTCCTTCTCCCCGTCCTTGAGCGGCGCAGGAATTGTGCCCGTAAAACCGGCAAGGGGAAACTCCATGTTCGATTGCCCCGAGGCCAGCCACACATCGCCAACCAGAATATCCTTGCGCTCGACCGGAGTGGTGCTCATGTTGCTGCTTACCGCGAGCGTGTAGGGTCCGCCGGCTGGTTCAGGCTTCAGCCATGCTTCCCAATTGCCGATGGCGTCAGTTTCCGCTGTCACCGTCTGGTCGTGGAACCGGACCGTCACCATTTCTCCCGCTTGCCCCCAGCCCCAAATGCGAACGGGCCGGTCACGTTGCACCACAGCATGGTCAGAAAATAGATTCGGTAGTTGCCCCGCGGCAACTGCCGTAAGTGGGAGAGCAAGCGTACAAACTGTATAAAAACAGAACAAAGCGGGTAACTCGCATCCTGAACTCCGTCAACAACCCTGTCACCATACATTTCGCCCCTGCCGCCCCGCAAATTTCCGGACTCAAACAAAAAAAGACAAACAAAAGACAATTGAAAAAGACACAAACGCCGGTTCTTTGCGCATTAGCACAATAGTTAACCGTCCTTCGTCGGCCAGATCAGACTCCGAGTCCTCTACACACGCAACTTCATTGGCTTTTCAACCATGCGGGGATTAGGTGACGCAAAAACGTCAAGCGGGCTCCAGGCCCTCCGGGTTTACCTTTTAAAAAACAAACATTCACGTCTGACCTGCACCAATCGGAATGCAATTCTCGTTTAGCTACAGCCGGACTGCACCGTTTTGATGGCCCCGAACAGATATTCACCTATTGCTTGAAAAGGTGGTGTATCTTTTCTCACACGAAAGCTGTGGACCAGAGGGACGTCGCAGAACCAGGGTGTGACCTAACCGGCAAGTTGTGACAATCTCAGGGTTCTAAGTCCGCGGGCCAGGATTCAGATGTAAAGTTGAACCCAAAATCGTAGTTGCCGCAGGTCTCGAAGTTTCTCCAAGAGGCGTCCGCTGTGAAGCCAGTTATTTGCTTGTCCGCTCTCCTTCTTGCCACCGGCGTCTTCTGCCAGTGCCCGGCTACCTGGGCGCAGACGGGCAGCGCAGTTGGTTCAACCCCTTCCAAATCGCAGCCGTCGTCCAAAAAGCCTTCCCACCCTGTAGCCTACGTCTCTCCCCCCGACAACACGGTGGTTATTCCCGGGCCCTTGCGGTCCTTCCTGCGCATGGCCGGCATCAGCCAGCAGATAGCCCCCAACGACGTCTTGCCCCTGGTGGCCCGCAATGCGTATTCGACCGGGTACTTGAACGGCGTGCCGACGGAGTATTTGCGTCTGCTCGACCGCTACCTTCACCAGGCAAGGGAACTTCAGATGATGGCCGGATCTACCGGCGAAATCCGTATTGCCAACTGCGCGGATGCGGAGCCCTTGCTCAGCATTCTCGGTTATCACGCTCGGCCATCCTGCGGGCAAAAAGGCTCAACCCTGATGACCGCGGATCCGGAGCGCGCCTTCCTGACCATCGATTCGGGTTTCCCTCTGACTACATTAGAAGAGGCGCTCGAGAAGGGTGAGACCTTCACCTACGCTTTTCCTGAATCCCGCGTACCCGTGCTGTTCAATGAAAACGCCTGGAAATCGCTCAGTTTAGCCAAGAACAGAGGCGCGCAGACGTTGGTGGACATCCTCCTGCATGAGCCGGCCGTCGACCGCCTCTACTGGGCCCTTTCCAACACCGACACCGAAACCAGAATCGCCTTGGAACGTTCGCCGGGGCTGGGAAGACTTCTGCCCTACGGCCCGGTTCTGGACTTCTACGGAACGCAGATTTACATCCGCGGCGGCCGAGTCGTCGTGCCTGGCGGAAACGCCGCCGAAGCAGGCTGGAGAGACCTCGTAGGAGCCAGCCCAAGATCGCCAGGGGACTTTGTCCTTCGCTTGGCCGATACCGACAACGGTTGGTTGGCCGTGTATTTTGACACTCTCTCGCGGGTGAACGTGACCCAGCAGGCGTACCTCACAACAAGTCCCCGGCTGCACCGTCTGTACGACGCTTTCCGCGAGCCCGATCCCAAGGCATATCCCGCCCGGGCCGTGTTTCGTAAAGCTCCTGCTTTGCTGATGCTGTTTACCAGGTTGCAGTGGGACGCCGATGGCCAACCCCGCATCCCCGGCAATCTGGATATTTGGAAGCAGATTCTGGTCGAGAAATCGGAACCAAGGCTCGCCAAGGATTGGGGTAGGCGCGCGCGCGGATGGAAGCGGCCCGAGCAGCTCCTCGAAGCCATGGCGGCCATGTCTCGCATCGATACCGATCTCGGGCCCCTGCAGGTGTATCTCATGCTCAATGAGGTGGATAGCCGGCGCCCCGCAGACAAGCGCCTGACTCCTGAAACCGCGCTACTGCTGGCCAGCAAGTTTTCCCAGCTTAGTAACTGGTACCTCGTATTTTCAGAATTTCCCGACCTCGACGACACTTCGATCAAAAGCTTTGTGCAGGTGGCAGACGCCGTCGACGGTATCTCCAACCACAGCCTGCGCGGGAACGCGATGGGGATGTTTCAAGCCAACCTGGGCATCTGGCAGATACTCGCTCGCCAGGGAGAGATCCACAGTGACGATCTTAACCAGTCCTGGCAGGCGGCAATTGCTCCCTTCGCTGCCGTAGACTCCCTGCCCCGCCTGTTCGATGCGGGCCAGGCCTCGCTAAAAACCGTAGC
Source organism: uncultured Acidobacteriaceae bacterium (assembly GCA_963830325.1). Classification (GTDB taxonomy): domain Bacteria; phylum Acidobacteriota; class Terriglobia; order Terriglobales; family Acidobacteriaceae; genus PALSA-350. The sequence goes on along the minus strand of CAWHMV010000008.1, from coordinate 234,057 downwards.
GCTGGCCGCAAGTGGCAAAGCCGACCTCTCCCAAGGCGAATTGATTGAGCTGCTGGCGGGGCCCCCTCAGACTTCCCCCGAAGGCCAGCGTATGCGCCAGGAAATGGCCGCTAAGATGCACTCGGTACTCGAGGACCAACGCCTGGTTTCGCTCGATACCCTCTTCTCCCTCGGCGATGGGCTCCACAAGATGGCGGGCGGAGCACCCGCAGCCGGTAACATGCTCCCGCTGGCCAGCGAACTGCGCGAGTTTGAGTTGCCCCGGCCCATCTTTACCGAGAGCGAAAAAACGGAATGGGCGCCCGGGGTTTACGCCAATCGTCATGCCGAACTGCAGGTCCATGTTGATATCACCAAAGTGATCAAGGGACCCGGCTCGCGGGCTCAACTGGAAACAGCCCGGGGGCAACTCACGCCGTTCCTTCGCGACGCGGTCGTCGGCCTCAATTACGCCTACTACGAGCCGCCCGGTGCCCAGCTCCTCCACAACAATCCGCTCTTCGTGCGCTCCCATGACTTCTCGGGAGAAACCATCATGGGCGTAACCCAGCTCTGGCAGGCTCCTGAATTGTTCAACCAGGGTTCTCCGGCCGGCGGTGGCGCTTACCTGGTTGGCTCCCTGGCCGAGCTCCCCTATGTACTGGCAAGCACAGAAGAAGACTTCATCGCTCCGAAAAACGTGCAAGCCCTCATATGGAAGGAAGTAACGGCAGATCTGCTGGTCAGCGCCACCCTGCCCCGCTGGTGGAACGTGACCAGAAACGAACTCCACGCCGCGGCGCTCTACCAGCGCAGCGGAGAAGATCTTGTCACCGCAGCAGCGACGAATCAGGAGTTGCGCGACAAGGTGATGGATATCCTCTCCGGCCGCCTGCCGCCCCAACGGCTCGGAGAAGTGGAGCAAGCCTTGCATTCTGGTGACGCCGCTGCCAGCCTCCAGCCCTTGACCCCGGCAGATACCTTTTATCTGGCCGCGGAATTTCGCCATAAATATCCCCAGGAGACAGCATCCTGGGGGGCAGCGGGCGGAGAACTAGATACCCTCAGCCGGCAAAATTCCGGCGAGGTCAATCTGCAGCGTCTCTCTCGGGACTTCGGCACCCCTCATCCCGTCCTGGCGCAAAACTATCGCTGCGAGCTTTTGAACGTGCAACCGTTCCCGGCCTTCGGAGGCAATTCCAGCCGCCTCCTGGGTGAGTCATGGGACTCAACCAATCTGTATTGGGCCCGCCTGGCGGATGAAAAGGGTTACTCGCCGATTATGCTCAATCGCCTGGTTCCCGAGTTGACCCGTCACATGGTGGCCAATATTTTCGCAACCGATATCGAAGATTGGCCCGCGCTCACCCGCGCCATGCGAGAAACCGGCGAAGAATTCAGGCAGGGCAAAATTGCCGTGCCACAGATAACAGAAGCTTCCTCTGCGACCCAGGAAAATGGGGTGCAGAGGGAGTCTGAAATAAGCTCAGCCGCGGGCGGCCACAAATAATGGGATACATAGGACACATGACGATGGCAAAGCGACACCTTCTTCTCCTTCCAGCTTTAGTCACTCTCTTTTTCGTGGGCGACCGTTTTACCGGCGCCCAGGACGACTCGACGAACATCCGCGTGAATGTCGATCTCGTGCAGCTAAACGTCGCCGTAACTGATAGTAAAGGAAACTACGTATCCGGTCTCGGCCCGGAGAATTTCGCCATTTCCGAAGACAAGATCCCGGAGAGACTTGCGACCTTTGAGGAAGGCAATGAGCCTGCCCGGCAGGTGCTTCAACCGGGCGCGACTGCTGCTCCTGGCAAACCGGCGGGCAGCCCGCAACCATCTGCAAAATCGAATTCGCCTGTAGTGCCGGCAAAAACGGTGGAGAAAAGCACGTCCGCCGCCGCACTTGGTTCTGAGGATGTTTCAACCATCCCTGCCCAGATCACGGGTGCCAATGTCTTTGTCCTCTTCGACACCAGTAACTACATGTACCGCGGCTTTGTCTTCGCGCAGGACGCCATCACTGACTTTGTTCGCTCCCTTGAGGGTGCCAACAAGGTCGCCTTTTACTCTTACAGCCGTGATCTTTCCCGCAACTCTGCCCTTACTTCCGATCGGTCCCAGGTCCTGCGCGGCGTGCGCAGCACCGTTGCCGGCGATGATGCCGCGCTTTACAACTGCTTGCTGCTGACCGTGGAAGACGCTGCTCGATACTCGGGAAGAAAAGTGGTGGTGGTGTTCTCCAACGGCCCTGACAATGCCAGCCTGGTGCCGCCGGAAGATGTAGCCGAGCTCGCTCAGTCCACGGGCACGATCATCTACATGATCAGCACTCGCGAAGCCCAGTTGGAGCCGATCTCGACTGCGGTCTTTGAGCGCATGAGCAAGGCAACCGGGGGCAAGGCCTATTTTGCCCGCAACTGGGGCGACGAAAAGAAGGCTTTCGCCTTTATCCAAGAGGACCTGGCCCACCTCTACTCGCTCAGCTACTACCCGCAACCTAATCCCAGTGCAGGCTGGCGCACCATCAACGTTAAGCTGGTAGGAAAGGACCTGCAGAAGTACCACGTGCGTACCCGCGCTGGCTACCGTCTGCAGCAGGCCCACGCCGCAGCCAACAACTCCGCGGAGTTGGAACCCGCACCCGTAACCAAGTAGTTTGGAATCTCTCCCCGTCAACCACATCATGGGTGCCCCACACCCCCGATTTCCTGTGTAGCTTAGTGATTCCGCGAGGTTCATGCGTCTTCCTTAAAGAAAGGCGCAACGATGCTTTGTCCAGCGCCGCGTACAGGAAATTCGGGGCATCTCGCTCGTTTTTCGCGAGATGTGGCCAACGCAACCCTAAACCCTAAGGTTTGGTTGCCACTCCTTTTGTCTTTCCATAACAGGAACCCTCTGATCCCGCTGCACTGTTCGACTCGCTGCAGGCGAATAACTGTGGCTGGCTCATCACGGTAACGGCTGCCTGCTCCAGAGTGATGTTAGCCTGCTCGGCCTGGAATCTGGAGCGCTTGTCATCTTGCTCGAGCGACACGCTTTTGAAAAGAAGTGCGTTGCCTTCCAGGTGGACATGAATCTGAGTCAATTCCCAAACCGATGGGCCGACCTGTTGTTGTTCGAGCGAAAAGGAGCTGCGCTCCTTCAACCTTCCCAGCAGCCCGCCGCCGAAGGTGACGTCGTGGATCAGGTGGCCCTTTATCTTGCAGATGCGTTGTTGCTGATTATCGACGACCAGGTCGCCCGTCATGGCGCTGAACACTCGTGCCTCGCGGGTCGGCGGATGAAAGTTTGGCGCCGGCTCGAAGTGCAGCGAGGTCGTAGTGATGGTCGCGCCTGTTTGTGTCCAGACAAAGGCCATGGGCAGAAGTTTTAGAAGGTCATCGATCTGCTTATTGTCGTGGTTCGCTTCGGAAACCTGCTTGTTTTGGGCTCGCGGATCGTGCAGGTATTTTTCAATGAGTTCGCGCTGGCGGGATTCTTGGAGCTGTAGATCGTCCTTCTCCAAAACTCGTTCCACGTTGCCATGTTGTGTCCCGGCGACCCACTGCAGAAGGTGCTCTTTCGGCTTATCGCTCTCTTCCAGGTAAATCCAGTTCGAGTGGTCGTTCTGGTCCGCGGTACGTTCGTTGTTGACGGCCTGCTGAATGATCTGTTGGGGACTCTGGGCACGTGCCGCACAAAACGAGAGCGCGAGAACGCATATCCAGACAGGCCTGGCCATTCCCTTGGTCATCTGACTGCCTTTTCCCGATCGAAAGTCACCGCCTTTTGATGCCAGAACTCCGCCGAACGGTTCGCCAGGGCTCGTGAAAAACCTCGATCAGTCCAATTTGCCAGATCGCGAACTCGAGTCCCGTAGGAGCCTGTGGCGTAGCGGGCCCAGCGGGAAAGGGACCGGTGCCCTCGTTCGCCAAAGCGTACTCCGGATTTCCTGTGGAGCTTGCTGGCGCTGGCGACTTTCATGCGGCTTTCCTTAATGAAAGCCGCACACGCGGATGTTGGTGGCGCCCCGTGCAGGAAATCCGGATACGTGGGACGAAAAAGATGGGCGCAGCCCCACGATCGCTTTTCTAATCGACCTGCAAGCCCAGTCTCATTCTACGAAGGTCTTCGTTGACAACTACGAAGTGCTTCGTATATGGTCCCTTCATGAAGATCAGTAAAGCCAATTTGCCCAAGCCGACAGAGGGGGAGCTCGAGCTCCTGCGCGTCTTATGGGCCAAGGGTTCCGCCACCGTCCGCGAGCTTCACGACGCGGTAAGCCAGGAACGCGCGCTCGGGTACACCACGGTGTTGAAGTTGCTGCAAATCATGACCGAGAAGAGGCTGGTGCAGCGCACAGAGGTGGGCAGAGCCCATCTCTATCGAACCACTGCGAGCCAGGAAGAAACCCAGAGCCAGCTACTCAGAGATTTGAGCGAGCGGCTCTTTTCCGGCTCCGCCACTCAGCTTGCCATGCACGCATTGTCCATGGCGCCGGCAAGCAGCGACGAACTGAAGGAAATTCGCAAGCTAATTGACCGCAGGCAGGAGAAACCATGAATCATCATTTGCAATCTCTGGGCTGGACACTGGTACATTTCTGCTGGCAGGCAGCGGCGATCGCCCTTGTCTATTGGCTTGCCGATGTTGCTCTCTCAAAGGCGCGCAGTCAGACCCGTTATCTGCTGGCACTAGGAGCCATGCTCCTCATGCTGGTGAGCGCACTGTCCACGCTCGCTTATGAAGAGACGCATGGCAACCTTGAGCAGTTTTCGCCCAGTGCCTTGTTAACCTTCACCAATGCTTCGGTCGGTTCAAGTATCTCCATGGATCTGGCGCCGTCGGCACAGCTGAACCCCGCCGGCGCTACAACGCTGCCTGTTCTGCTCCACCTGTCTCGACTCTTGCCCTGGCTGGATGTCGCGTGGTTGCTGGGTGTGGCCTGCCTTTCGATCCGAACCATCGGCGGCTGGCGCATGATTGAGCGCTTGCGCCGGAGCGCTCTCGAGGAAGCTCCTGAAGCCGTGCTCGCAACCTTCGCCCGGCTGTGCGAACGGCTTGGCATAGCAAGCCCCGTAAGTCTTCGTATTTCCGAGCACGTGCAAGGGCCACTCGCGATGGGGATTGTGCGCTCGTTGATCATCCTGCCCGCGTCCGCGCTGATGGCTTTGAGTCCGCAGCAGCTGGAGGCGGTACTTGCCCACGAGCTTGAACACGTACGGCGTGCGGATTATTTCTGGAACCTGGTCCAGACCATGGTCGAGACCTTGTTCTTCTTTCATCCGGCGGTGTGGTGGCTTGGCAGCAGGCTGCGCCAGCAGCGTGAGCTCTGCTGCGATGACGCGGCCGTCCAGGCATGCGCCGATCCGTTGATATATGCGACCGCCTTGCTGCGTCTCGAAGAACGCCGTAGCCAGCACCTGGGTTTGGCCATGGCTCTGGATGGACACCGGTCATCATCTGGCCTTCGTGCACGCATCTCACGCGTCCTGGGTGAAACAAACGGGGAGAAACGCCCGCGTGAGCTTCCTCCCTTACCGCTGGCTGCTGTTTGTGCGGTGTTCCTGCTCGTCCTCCTGACCGGGCCGCAGCTCTTTGCAGGATTGCTGAATACCATCCAGGCTCAACCTGCGCCCACAACCTCTACATCCGCGTCATCCGAGACCAGGCTTCCTGTTCCCTCTGCATCGTCTGTCGCCGCGGCCGCCCCCGCGCCCGTACCCGTACAGCCTGTTCCCAGCGCCGAGAGCGACGATGCCGTTGAAAGCTCAACTGCGGCTGCTCACGGTGCCGGAGAGGGTGCCGGAGCAGGTGTAGGACATGGCGCCGGTCTCTCTGGCCCGGGCAATGAAGAACAACAAACCGCGACGCCTGCGCCTGCCCCACATAAGACCGACTACATCGATGACATGCGTGCTGCTGGCTATGACGAGGATATTGACAAGTATGTCGCCATGAAGATTCAGGGCATTACTCCTGAATACGCTCAGGCGATGGCAAAGATCGGCTTCGGCAAACCCTCTGCTGGCGAGCTGATCGCAATGAAGATCCAGGGTGTCACTCCGGAGTACGTATCTCAACTGCACGCCGCGGGACTACAACCAGGCAGCATCGGTGACCTGATTTCTTATCGCATTTTCCATGTCACGCCGGAGTTTCTCGCGGGGATGAAAGCAGCCGGCTTCGACTCCATTCCGCCCGGAGAGGTAATTGCACTGCGGGTTCAGGGTGTAACCCCTGAGTACGCCAGAACGGTGAAACAGCAATATCCCAACGCTACCGTCGATGAATTGGTCCAGCTTCGTATCTTCCACATAGACGATGCATTTCTGGCCGCCGCCAAGCGTCATGGCTTCACCTCTCTTTCGATTCAGAAGCTGGTGCAACTGCGTATTTCCGGCATCCTGGACGATTCAGCCACGGAGCCCAAATGACCACCACCGGCGGCATTCTTCTGACTGCATTCCTCGCCGCATCCACTGGCTTGTTCCTCCAGGCGGAGGAGCATCTTAAAACGCTGAATGGATCCTGCAGCATCGCTGCCACTGCCAATGAAGCCGAAGTGGATCTTCGACTGGAGAGGGGCGCGTGCCAAGGGAGTGAACACTGTTCTTCCACCCAGACTCAGCAACCGCTAAGCGCATTCCTCGGCTTCACGCTCGCGGATCTGCAGCGCGAGGGTGCGCATGTGGACGCGGTGATTCGCGCCGAGGCCGGAACCATCACTTGCTCCGGTGCAGTTCATGATGGAAGGTTAAGTGGTGCTTTCAATTTCGTACCCGATCCGGCATTTGTCGACCGCATGCTGCAAATGGGGTATCGCGATCTTGATGAGGAAAAGCTACAGGCCTACACCCTGTTTCGCATCGGGCTTGCCTGGGTCCGCTCCTTGCAGACCGCTGGTGTGAGTGGTATGGACTCGGGCAATCTCATTGCGCTGCGCATTTTCCACGCTGACACCGGCTACATCCATAGCTTGAATGCGCTGGGGTATCCGACTCCCGATGCCGCCAAGTTGATAACCCTGCGTGTGCACCGTGTCGATGCGGAAAGAAGTAAAACAAATCCGCGCCTTGGGCTACCAGCCCACGCTGGACGAGTTGATCCAGATGCGCATTTTCAACATCACACCCGACTTCATCCACCGTATGCAGGCCAGGGGTCTTGACCACCTGACCATCAGCAAACTAGTCCAAATTCGAATCTTCAACTTGGCGGAGTAGCCGAATCTCGCTGCGAAGAAGGCCACACGACGTGTGGCACGGCTAAGCAGGCTGCGGAAAAGCTCGCTTCTCTGAAGAGTACGGCCTTTAGGCCGTACATAACTGCTGTGTAATGGATTCGGCCGCTGAGGTACGCTTTTCGACACATATGGGGCGAAGTCATCTCTTTCCGCAGCGGCGTTCGCCACACGGGCTAAAGAGCGTGTGTGATAAATCCATTTCCAGACTCAGTCCCGCAGGGACGGTTGAACTTAGCCCAGGACGCTAGTCCTGGGTTGGATTTGAAAGGACGACCCAGTCCCGTAGGGACGGCTGAAAATAGGCCGCGACGCAATCCTGGACAACCTTCAGCCGTCCCTGCGGGACTCAATCACGCATGATGCACCTGGGACTAGCGTCCTGCGCGAAGTTCAGCCAACTCTGTCTAACCAAAATCAGAACCTCCACCGCGACAAAACTACCAAATCCGCAACTGTTACAGTGTGCCCCTTCGCACTTCACTGCTCCAGACGACTCTGGGTCTACACGGTGACTTATCGCGCTTTTCGCGCACCTTTTTCCCACTCTCCAGTAAGGGGGCGGGAAATAGTGAAATTTGATCATCTTGATAAAACAAAGGACTTAGCACACTCGAAGCTGAGCCATGGAGCGGCATTGCTCCGATGTGTCAACGAGCTAACGTGAGTCACATCTATGCCGATGAATGCCAATGGGGAAGGGGTCACACCTGAAAACACCCCATAATTCGTTTCGTCGAAGCACGCGGTGATAATTGACACATCTTGCACACCGGACAAGCCCGGTTCGCCCATCCTAAGAGTGGGCCACAGATCGCCTTCACCGTGGATCCGGTCCCAAAGGGGAAACAAGTAGGAGCACCGTCCGATGCCCACAGTCCCCTCTGATCTCCTGGCCGGTGTTTATGATTACCGCCTCGTCGCCTTATCCGTTTTGATTTCGACCCTCGCTTCCTTCGCTGCGTTGGACCTCGGCTGTCGCGTAACGGCCTCGCGCGGCTCCGTTCGATCCATCTGGCTGATGGGTGGCGCCGCAGCCATGGGAATTGGCATCTGGTCCATGCACTACATCGGAATGCTCGCCTATAGCCTTCCGGTGGCCATCTTCTACCATTGGCCCACAGTCTTGTTGTCTCTCCTGGCGGCTACACTCGCATCCGCCGTTGCCCTGTTCGTCGTGAGCCGGAATGAAATGGGGCCACTGCGCATTGTCATGGGCGGCCTGCTCACGGGGAGCGGTATCGCTGCCATGCACTATGTCGGCATGGACGCCACGCGTCTACCCGCAACCTGCCAGTATTCTGTCGGCCTGGTGGCGTTGTCCGTGGTTCTGGCAGTCGTGATTTCGCTCGTCGCCCTGTGGCTGACCTTCCATTTGCGGGCCCAAATCAACTCCTTGAGTTGGCAAAAGCTGGCCAGCGCCACGCTGATGGGGGCCACCATCTCAGTCATGCACTACACCGGCATGGCCGCGGCTAGTTTCAGGCTCACGGCTGTCCCTCCAGACCTCACCCACTCCGTCAAAATCTCCTCCGTTGGCATCGCCGCCAGCGCTTCGGGAGTCGATCAAGGAGCTACGCCTGGAACGGGGTTGGACCCAGGAGGACCTGAGCGACAAGGCTGGAGTTGGACGGGTATTCATCTCGCAGCTGGAGAACGGTCACAAAGACGTGTGCTTGGGCGTGATTGAGACGCTCGCGGATAGTTTCAAAGTCAAAATTGCCGAGCTAATGCAGCGGGTTTAAAGAAAGTTTTCCACAGAAATTTCCGACAAGGTGTCCAATCCTCCTTGTAAGTATGGCGCACTCGCATAGAAGACCCGTGATTCGATCTCAGCTAGAGCGAGCCTCAAAAGATATCTAGACCTTCCATAGGCCCTAAGCTGCGGCCTGTCCTCTCGGGATTGATGTTTACTTCGAGAACGTAGGCGGAGCAATCTGGCGCGCGGTACTGCCGCTACTTAATCCGTTTGCGCGCATACCCGTTTGCGGCCTAATCGCCCACCACAACGATGTGGAATCTGACAGCAACACAGATCACCTCCCCGCAACCATGCGCAAGGTCCTTACACACAGTCTCACCCTGCGCGGGTTTATCAACCACGACTTCGCCAGTGACCATTGCGACGGTTTCCTGCGGGATGTAGCTAGCGGAATTAAACAAGGTCTCATTCGCTTATCGCGAGGACATCGTGACGGGGCTGGAGAATGCCCCCGAGGCCTTCATTGGTATGCTTGACGGCCGCAACTTCGGCAAACTAATCGTCAACGTCTCAGGTCACGGCGTCTAGCGCGCTTACACCCGCCAAATCAGGATTTGATGGACAGATTGGCCTCCCGGGGGCAGCTTATCGACAATCCGGCGGTAATTCCGGAAATGCCTGGAAAGTCGCATTTTCGGTAAAATCCCGCCGGCGCCCCGCCCGCGCAAGTTACCAGAAATGCCGTTTGAACTAGCCGCTGGCGCGGCGGACGCTGCATTTGCGGCGGCCGAAGCGTAAAGAGAGGTTGGCGATAGGGTCAGAGTCACAAGGAGGTCATTGTGACTCAACTCAGAGACCGGATGCTCGAAGAACTCGAGCGCCGCAACTACTCGCCTGGCACCGCAAGATGCTATCTGCATGCGGTTCAGCAGTTCGCCGAACACTTTCATCGTTCTCCCGACCAGCTCGGAGCGGAGCAGATACGTGAGTATCAACTCTACCTGCTGCGGGAACGGAAGTTGTCTCCCAAAACGGTGGCGCAGCGAACGGCTGCGCTTCGGTTCTTCTACATCAAGACGCTCAAGCGGAAGCACATGCTTGAGCATTTACCGTTTCCCAAGTTGCCTGAGAAGCTGCCAACGGTGCTCAGCCGGGAGGAAGTGAGCCGCTTATTGGCCGCTTCTGCCAACCGGATGCATCGCACGATGCTCATGACGCTCTACGCCACCGGCGTACGCCGCGCGGAGTTGTGTCAACTGAAGACCAGCGATATCGACAGCCCGCGCATGGTGGTCCATATCCGCCAGGGCAAGGGTGGGCGCGACCGCGATGTGCCTTTAAGTCCAGCACTGCTGGAGGCGCTACGCGCCTACTGGCGATGGATGAAGCCGAAAACCTATCTGTTCCCCGGCTTGGTCGACGGCTCTCGAGCCGACGTGCCGATCACCGACAAGATGGTCTGGGTCGCTTGCCAGCGCGCGGCGCGCGCTGCCGGCATCGAGAAGCACATTACGCCGCACACCCTGCGCCATAGCTATGCCACACATCTGCTCGAAGCCGGCGCGGACCTGCGCACCATTCAGGTACTGCTCGGCCATGCCTCGCTCGATCACACAACCATCTATCTGCATCTCTCCCGGCGTCATCTGGAAGCAGTGCCTAACCCGCTCGACACACTCTCCATTGCGGCTCCCTTGCACGCCAGCAGAGAAGCGAGGCGCAGGAAGCGATGAATCGGCCCACCCTGGAGGTGGCCGACATCATTCGCGCATCAGATGACAGTTATTGGCAACGGCACAGATCACATTTGGCCTGGCAGCATCGTAAGGTGCTCGACGCCATCGCCCGCTGCCGCACCCCAGCTCTGGGCGGTCATCGCGATCAGTGCACTCGCTGCGATCATCAGGCCATCTCTTACAACTCCTGCCGCAACCGGCACTGTCCCAAGTGCCAGGGAAACGCACGCACCAAGTGGCTCACGCGCGCCGCTCTGAGCTGTTGCCTGTGCCTTACTTCCATGTTGTCTTCACGCTGCCGCATGAGCTCTCTACACTTGTGCTGCAGAATAAGCGCCTGCTCTACGACTTACTCTTCCGCGCTAGCGCCGCAACCATGCTTGAAGTAGCGCGAGACCCGAAGCATCTCGGTGCCGACATCGGGCTACTCAGCGTGCTCCACACCTGGGGACAGAACCTGCAGCATCATCCCCACATCCACTCGATCGTTCCTGCGGGCGGCCTGACCAAGGATCGCTCCGGCTGGATCGCCGCCTCTCCACGTTTCTTCCTACCCGTCCGCGTACTCAGCCACGTCTTCCGCCGCAAGTTCGCTGCAGGGCTCAAACAGATCTTTGATCAGGACAAGCTCCAGTTCCACGGCTCACTCATCAGTCTCGCTCAGCCCGATTGCTTCCATCGTTTCTTCCATAAGCTCTTCCGTCAGCAGTGGGTCGTCTACGCCAAGCCTCCCTTCGGCGGGGCAGAACATGTCCTCCACTACCTAGCTCGCTACACTCACCGCGTTGCCATCTCCAACCATCGTCTCGTCGCCTTCCACGACGATCGAGTCTCCTTCCGCTGGAAGGACTACGCTCATGGCGGCAAACAGAAGCTCATGACACTTCCTGCCGATGAGTTCCTGCGTCGCTTCTTACTCCATGTTCTGCCCAAGGGTCTGGTGCGCATCCGTCACTTCGGCCTCTTCGCTAACCGCAGACGCTACGGCTATGCTCGCTCTCTGCCGCTCGCTGCTCGGTCCGCCTTTAGCCTCAACTCCCCATCTCTCCACCCAGCAACTCTGCCCCCTCTGCTCCAGCGCTATGGTTCTGTCGAACGGCTGACAGCTTATCAGCTCGATCTCCGCTCCACGCCCACGCCCTCCAAGCAACTAAGACCCACCGACAGCTCGTGATCTCTCATGACTCACTTCGCTTCGATCAACCTCCGCAGTCGCCGTGTTCTCCCACGCAACGCCGTCCTATGCTCGTTCTACTCCCGCACCTCCCAAATAGCGCCCAGGCCTGCCTTCCACCTGCACCGCTCCTCCTCATCCCGCTCTATCGCTATCCCTCTGTCTTCCCCAATCTTCACGCAAAAACAGCGACGATCCCAACAAATCCCCATCCAAATCCCATAGATAGGCCCGCATCCACCCCGCCAGCGGCTCACTTCAAACGGCTCTATCGTAACTGCCCCAAAAAAGACACACCCACCGACACCTCATCTCGGGGCAGTCACGATAGAGTCCTAACGTTTTGCGGGAACGGATAAGGCAACACTGCCCTGTCCTCGATCCGTAACTTCCTATGGCGCAAAATAGGCGGAGATATCCAGGACCAGCTGCGTTGTCTGCGTAGCGAATGCATCGATCGACCCGTTCGTAGTTCCGACAATCGCCATATTCGAAGTAGTAAACCCATCCCCCGCGTTGAGAGTTGAAGCCAGTGGTTGAGGCGCGCCATTTTCCCAGAGAGTCAAAGATCCAACAGGTTGGGGCGGAACGACCGTGGCATTCAGTACATATGCCTTCGCAGCGCCGGATACGCTGCAGTTGTTGCCGGTGGTTACGGTTACCGTGCGCGGACCCGAGAACTCTCCCGAGGGGCGCGTATCCAGAATCCGGCACGGCGGCAGCGTATAAAGAGACAGCCCGCCGGGAACTAATTGCGAAAAGGCGAAGTAACCGTTCACATCGACAACCAAATCGGTGTCATCGGTCGCATATACCGAGAGGGATCCTCCGGTCGCAGGGTTCACCGTGATGATCGCCGCATTCGCTGTCACTGCGCCCGACCCCGCGTTCACTGTCGAAGTGGGTGGTGTCTCCGTTTCTTGCACCGAGGTCCCCCAGACGGTTACTGACCCGACGGGTTTGCCTCCCTTTGGGACAACAGTAACGTTCACGGAAAAGGCTCCTCCGGCATCCTCCGGCGCTGTCGGAAGATTGCAACTACTGAGTGACAACACGAAGGCTCGCTGCTGACCGGTAACCAGGGAGGGCGCTCCGAAGCTGCTACCGTTGTTGATCCGTGTGTCTACTACGCGGCAAGGGGTGATGGGAAAGAAGGTGTAGGTAGGCGGGACTGGCACTTCGGCGATGAAGTAACCACTTACATCCAACACAACGTCCGTGGTGTTAGTGGCAAAGACGCTTATTTGTCCACTGGTGCCCCCGGTGACAATCGCGGCGTTCGCTTTTACCCATCCCTGTTCTGAGTTCAACGTTGAGACCAAAGGCTGAAGCTCTCCGGCCGGCCACACCGTGAGGTAGTTCAACTGTCCGTGGGGCACAACCGTAATGTTCATCGCATACGCGATAAGGCCGCTTGCCGGCGTGGGAATGTTGCAGCCTCCGCTGCCGGGGCTAAAGTTACGGAAGGTTCCGGCGGTGATTGTGGTGTTGTTCGTCCGGGTGTCTACGGCTCGGCATGGTATCTCCAAGGGTATGTACTGCATTGGAAGTGTGGCATCGAGCAATTGCGCCGTGGCGGGAAGGGAGGGTGCAGCCATGCCGCAGGCAAGAAGAGTGAGGGCAAAGCAGAAATAGGTTCGCATGAATTTCTCCGAGGCCTGAATCACGGCCAGTAAGGCTTGCTCGGTTGAAGATTTACCGTCCACCGCGGCTGCTTTGTTAGGTAACGATTCCGTGAAGAAGAAACGGCGTTTCGCTTGAAATCTCTTCGGGCCCGATAGATTCTGAGGTCTAACTTACTCTTGCTGACGGATCGTTTCCCAGGGGTAGTCACGGCGATACTAACGTGGCGGTTGCCTGTCGGCGTAGCTCGAAGGAACAGAGCTGGAGCCTCAAGCACGATACAACGCGAACGGATCTTTTGCAACGAACTTCTGCGGTTAGGTTTCCCGTGACAGGTTTCAGGTGACAGACGGTGAGTGTGTCGGAGAGAAGAATTTGTATCTGTACAGGTTACACAAAATCAGTGCCTTGCATAAAACAATAGATTTAGCAAGTTGTTGATTCTACACGACCAGAAATCTATCTCCGACACACTCCGGAAGTGGCACTTGTCAAAATGGGTTTCGGTTTTTGTGCTTTCCAAAGTGCCATTTCCGCCTGTCACCGAAGCCGCTCGTGAGTCTTCACCCAGACAGGGCCTGAAATACGGTCGCCCAATAAAATGCAGTCGGAGAAACGCGAGGTGGATCATGCCTTGGCAGACAAGAAATAGGCTGCTGCGATCGTGGGCATCCTAGTGTGATTTCCTGATAAGCCTGCAAAGTCGGGTTTTCGGAGCAGTGCGGGAAATCTGCACGCTGGGTTTGACGCGGCGGGGACTGGAAACCAGCTTACGGTTCGGCTATTGAGGCACTCTCAGAGGAAACGGAGAGCAACAGCTAGGCCGAACCTACGACGCATGGCGCCAGTCCTCGACCCTACATGTTCCCCAAAACCGGGGGCCATTTCGCAGGCGTAGACTTCCGTGCCCGACGCGCAGACGTGAAATCCTGTCACATCGAGAGTTGACCAACCAATCGCCCCTTGCGCAGCCAGGTGAGTTGGAGCGTGAAAGCGGCGACGGCGAGCAATCTTTTATTATGTTTTTCGCTCCGGAAGGCAGCATCCAGGGCCAGCGGGTTTCGTGCCAAATCATACACGCGCTGGTCATAACGCTGGGCGCTTCCGTAGGTTAGGTTGTGGCAATCCCGGCAGCGAAGAATCCCGTCAGCTGGCGGGAGGTAGAGCCTTCCGACCTGTCGCCAGCATCCGCACAAGAACCAATATCGTTCCCCTCCGAAGTTTGTCGGAGAGGTTGAGAGTTCGATCTGCTGTTCCGGGATTTCCACGAGCTGAGAACAAAGCATGCGGATCTGCTCGCGAATGTGAATCTTTGTTGCCTCTAGTGTGGTCTGGGTGGCGTAATCCAGCCGGCCGAGGAAGTCACCCGAAGGCGTCTTCCAGATTACCTCGCCAGAGATCCCAAGTTGAGAGGAAGGGACAGTTCCGGCGCGGCGGAAAGACTCGATGCCCAGGGAGAGACAACTTTCAACCGTCAGACGAGTTGTCCAGCGATCGCGCCCCATGTGCGAATGATCTCACGGGCGTTATTTTTCCTAAATCAATTGGGTTGGGTTCTCTCAGCGCCGGACATCGGTAACAGCGCCCACGGCGAGTTTACTCCCGGGTCGGGCAGCAGGGGTTGATCATTTGTCAGTGGCATGCCTTTCGGTGAAAACTAGTAGATCGGGTGCCCGTCCCGCAGTCGGCTCCCGTTCTCCCGGACAACCACCACGCGAAGTTTGGATCGCGTGTGGCAGATTGTTTCGGATTGCCGACGATCGCTCAGAATACCGCGCGGTCACGAGAACGCTAGGTCAGCGTAGCTCGCGCGCTCTCGCTCGCAGTCTAGTCGCTGGGCTTGGCGCGCCCTTCCACCTTTGCCGCCTCCGCGAACATGTCGTAGCAGCCTGCACCAGCGAAGATGACCAGGTTTTTCTCACGCGCGGCGCTGAGTAGCGCGTCCGTAAGCCGGGAAGACGGCGTTTACCCAGAAGGTTGTATTCGGCTGCCTTCAAAACCTGTTACACACTCAGTTAGCCTGATCTTCGCAGTTGGCCAACGCGAATTGACGAAAGGGAATCGGATAATATATGGCAACCCATCCGCAGACTTGGATCAAGGTCAACGCTCCAGTTGACAAAGGAGTTGCGGAGATCGTAACTATCCTCAACAAAGTAAAGGCCTCGAGTCGGCGTACCGCTTGGCGCAAGCTGACCGAGGTTGCTGGCATCAAGGGATTCAGATTTCACGACTGCCGCCACCATGCCATTACCGAACTCGCCGAGTCGCAAGCAAGCGATTCGACGATTATGGCGCTCGCTGGGCATGTGTCGAGGAAGATGCTGGAGCACTACAGCCACGTGAGGCAGGAAGCGAAGAGAGAAGCGGTCAATGTGCTCTCGGCGAAGCGCCCGAGTAGGCCAAGAATCAAGGGTTACGACACAAACAACGACGCAAATCCTGTCTCGCCCGAGCAGGTGCCCTCTTATGTGGTTGAAAAGATGGTAGGCACGAGGAGACTCGAACTCCTGACCTTCCCGGCGCAGCCGGGACGCTCTAACCAGATGCGCGAAAGAAACTTTGGTAGGCACGAGGAGACTCGAACTCCTGACCTCTACCGTGTCAAGGTAGCGCTCTAACCAACTGAGCTACGCGCCTGTATCGTGCACCTCTTACTAACTGCGCAACGCGCCTGCGCCGTGCATCTCGCTATCATATCAAAAGCTCATGTACCATCAAGATTCTTGGCTGCAGCCATGAGGATCTCAACACTTTGCTGAAAGAACTGCGCGCGGCCCCGAACCTGCTCACTTTCCTGCGTCTATGCCTTATACCCTTTCTGGTCATCGCGGTTCTGGAGGCGCACTATCGGACTGCGCTTGGTCTTTTCGTCATCGCGGGGCTCAGCGACGGCCTTGATGGCTGGGCCGCAAGAGTGCTCAAGCAGCAAACCCAGATCGGCCAATACCTCGATCCGGTCACCGACAAGCTCTTGCTCAGCACCCTGTTTCTGGTGCTCATGCACCAGGGGCTCGTGCCGCGGCGCGTCACCGTACTGGTTTTTAGCCGCGACCTGGGTATTCTGATCGTTGCCGCGCTTCTCTACATCAGCCTCGGCATGCGAGACTTCCGTCCCAGCATCTACGGCAAGACCAGCACCTGCGCCCAGATCCTCGCACTCCTGGCAGTATTGCTCTGTCAGATCTATTCCCCCATGCCCCTCGTCATGCTCCGTACCGTGGCGCTCTATGCCACCGCACTCCTGACCATCGTCTCCGCGCTCCACTACGCCTGGCGCACCGCTCGTCGCCTGGCCGTTGCCGAAGCTCACTAACCCGGCCAATGCCGCAAAGGTTTGAAAAAATCGCTTTCAATGGCAAACTATTGCCAGCACTTGGCTCGCGGTTTAACGTTACTGAAACAGTTCTTTGCCCGATCATGAAGCGATCGCCGGGTAGAACTGTGGTTTTTACGAAGGCCCCTAATGTCTGAGACGATTCAAGCACGAGTTCTTCGAGTGATTGCTACCACCCAGAGAATTCCCCTCGAGAAGGTCAAGCCCGACAGCACCTTCGAAGAGCTGGGCATTGATTCGATGGACAGCATCAACATCCTCTTTGACCTGGAGAGTGAGTTCGATATCGAAATCAAAGACGAAGACGCTAAGAAGATCCAGACCATCCGCGAAATGATCGACGGCGTCACCTACCTGGTGGATTCCAAACAAAACCCATCTGCCCAAACCGCAACCGAATGAGCCGTACTGTATCGGAAGGACGCTGGAGTTTGTTACCCTCGGTCCAGCACAGTCCTCTATGAAAATGGTGTAGATGCGAGTTGTCATATCAGGAATGGGCGTGATCAGCGCTCTGGGCCTAGATCAGCAAGGGTTCTGGCATTCACTTGTGAGCGGTCAATCCGGAATCGGACCGATACCACAAGATGTCGGGCCAGTTGCCGAGATGGGCATGAATCAGGTTCGTTTCAAGAACGGCGCGGCCGTCATCGGTTATAACGCCGAAGCCTACTTTCCCCGCAAAGCCGCTAGCTTCATGGATCGCTTCGCCCAGTTTTCTGTCATTGCTGCCCGCGAGGCCGTGACCAATGCAGGCATCGAATGGACTGAGGAACTCCGCGATAACACTGCGATCATCACCGGTTCCTGCATGGGCGGCAGGTTTACCGACGAAATCGGTTATTGGGAACTCTTCCACCATGGCAGGCATCGCGTCCACCCACTGACCATTCCTTTGGGGATGAGCAACGCCGGCGCCAGCCACATTTCTATGGAGTACGGCCTGCATGGCCCTGCGTATACCTTTTCGACCGCCTGCTCCTCATCAGCTCATGCCATTGGCAACGCATATTGGATGGTGCGTTCCGGAGCTGTTCCCCTGGCCATTGCCGGCGGGAGCGAAACTCCCTTTTTCCTGGGCGGATTGAAGGCTTGGGAGGCGATGCGCGTGGTCAGCCCCGATACTTGCCGCCCCTTTTCCGCCAACCGCTCGGGAATGATCCTCGGGGAAGGCGCCGCCATGCTGGTCCTGGAGCCGCTGGAGCACGCGCTGGCTCGCGGAGCGAAGCCCTTGGCAGAAATCGTCGGCTTCGGTATGTCGGCCGATGCGTGCCACGTCACTCAGCCCTCCGCCGAAGGGGCCGCCCGTGCAATTCGTGCGGCGATGCGCGACGGCGGTTTAGCTCCGGAGCAAGTTGGCTACATCAATGCTCATGGAACAGCAACCGAGGCCAACGACCGCATGGAGGCGGCGGCCATCCGTGCAGTGTTCGGCAGCCACGCCGATACGCTTCCCGTCAGTTCGACCAAGTCGATGCACGGTCACACGTTAGGAGCCGCTGGAGCGATCGAAGCCGCAGCCACAGTCTTGGCCCTGTGCAACGGAGTGCTGCCCCCCACCATGAACTACACCCAGCCAGATCCAGAATGTGATCTGGACGTGATTCCCAATCAGGCCCGGACGAAACAGGCAGAAGCAGCCCTTTCGCAATCCTTCGCCTTCGGCGGCCTGAACGCCGTGCTGGCCTTCCGCGCCCTCCCCTGACCCACTCAAAACCACCGCTTGGGGGGCTTATGGCGCATAGGGCGCTTAAGGCGCACACTTCCACCCCGGCCAAGGGAAAACAAAACCACCCCTTGGGAGGGCCTATGGCGCACACTTTTTTTCGGGAAATCAGCCGTCTGAACTAGTTCCGAGCCATCTTTTCGAACACATCCAAGGCGTATTCGAGATCGCTCTGGGTATGCGCGGCCGTCACGCACAACCGCAGCCGAGCCGAATCCTGGGGAACCGCCGGGAAAAGCACAGGCGTTGCCAGAATGCCGTGATCACGCAGTCGCCGGGCAAACAACCCAGTGGTGGTCTCGTCGTTGAGGATGACCGGAATGACCGCCGTCTCCGACAACCCGGTGTCATAGCCAAGCGAGCACAAACCACTCCGCAGAAAGTCCGCATTGTGCTTGATTTTGGCCACCCGCTCCGGCTCCTGCTGCAAAATCGCCAATCCTTCCCGGATCGCTGCCACCGCAGCCGGACTCAACGCCGCAGAAAAAATAAACGGCGATGCTCCATGCTGAAGATAGATGGCAAGTTCATGGGACACAGCAGCAAAACCACCGGTGGAGGGAATGGACTTTGCCAGCGAACCAGTCCAGATGTCTACTTCCTCCGTCGCTATCCCGAAGTGCTCATCGGTCCCGCGGCCACGGGCTCCAATCACCCCGGAAGCATGCGATTCATCCACCAGCAGGAAGAAGCCGAATTCCTTCTTGACCTCCAGAATCTCGGGCAAGTGGCAGACATCACCATCCATGGAAAAAACGCCGTCTGAGATAACCAGGGTACGGTTGGCCTGGCATCCGTTTTGCAGTTCCTGCCGCAAAGAAGAGGCATCATTATGCCGGAACCGCTGCAACTGCACTCCGGCGAACCGGCACGCATCCGTAAGGCTCCGATGGCAAAGCGAATCCATGATCACGCGATCCGCCGGGCCCAGCAGCGCGCCCAGCACCGCCACATTCGCCAAATAGCCAGAACTGAAGGTGATCGCCGCTTCCGTTCCTTTATAGGTGGCCAGGTCCTGCTCCATGAGGACGTGCTGGTCGGTGGTTCCGGTCAGCAGGCGAGCTCCGCCCGTTCCGGTGCCGTACTTCCTGATTGCTTCAATGGCTGCTGCGTCGATCCGAGGATCGCCGATCAGTCCCAGGTAGTCATAGGACGACAGCATCAGCATGGAGTGTCCGTCCGCCTTCACCTGCGGGCCGGTTCGTCCTTCCAAGGGAATCTGAAAAGGATAAGCATCGTTCTCGCAGGCATATGCCGTGGTCTCGAAGAGCCGCCGGGCGCGCGCGTCGATGAGGTCGTTTTTCCGGAAATTCCAGCGCTTGTCTCCGCTGAAGAACCCGTTAAAAGACTTGCCGGAGGAAGAAGGAAACCCTGCTGTTCCGTGTTTGACTTGTGATTTCGTCTCGGTCGGAGTATCCATTGATTTAACTGACTATAGTGCAGGATTGGGGCATTGGGAAGCCCGGAGTTGCTGTCCCGGCACGGTTTAGACCATTTCTTCCCCCGCTGGATCACTCCCCGGCCGTTCGGGCGCTTACCCGCCCTGCACGGCGAAGGCACAAAAATGCTCTAATTGTCATGAGGATACGGAACCTGCCACGGCCCCAACCTCACGGCTAAGGCCGAAATAGACATGTTCCCGCATCCTATGGATGCAGTCGTAAGTTGGAGCCGCTTTCCCATGTCGTTGATGGACTCGCAAACCTCGGCCGCTCTTCTCAACCCGGTGACGGGCATCCCCGATCGCCTGCCCATGCTCATGAAAGACAAGTTCGGACGCACCATCACCGATCTGCGTGTCTCCATTACCGACCGCTGCAACTACAAGTGCGTGTATTGCCGCACCGGCACAGAAGGTGCCCAATTCGCTGAACTGGCCATGCAGGATTACCTGCGCATCATCCGGGTCTTCGTCAGCCTCGGGATTCAGAAAGTACGGCTGACCGGCGGCGAGCCGCTGCTACGCAAGGACATCATTTCGTTGGTGGCTCAACTCGCCGAGCTTCGAACCAATCCTGCTGGGGACCGGCTGGACATTGCCGTCACTACCAACGGACATCTCCTGGCTGAGAAGGCTGCCCCGCTTGCCCGTGCCGGCCTCAGCCGGATCACTGTCAGCATGGATGCTGTCGACCCGGCAATCTTCGCCCGTATCACCCGGGTCCCGGGCAGCTTTGAAAAAGTATTGGCTGGGGTGCGAGCCGCCCAGCGTGCCGGGCTGGGGCCGGTCAAGATCAACTGTGTGCTGTTGCGGGGCTTCAACGACGACCAGATCATCCCCTTCGCGCAATTCTCGCGAGAGGAAGGCGTGATCGTTCGCTTCATCGAGTTCATGCCGCTCGAAGAAGACCGCTTGTGGACACCGGATGTGGTGGTTCCGTTAAAGGAAGTGGTCGAAAGGCTCAACAGTTATCGTCCGATGGTGGCCTTACCCGCTAACAACCCAGGTGAAACCGCCCGCCGCTATACCTTCGACGACGGGCTAGGCGAAATTGGCATCATCGCGCCGGTTTCGCAGGCCTTCTGCGGTGCGTGCAGCCGCATCCGGCTCACTTCGGATGGCAAGATCCGCACCTGCCTCTTTTCCCACTTCGATCATGATCTCTTCGGCGTACTGGCCCGTGGTGGTTCAGACGACGATCTCGTTGCCTTCATTCATAAGACGGTAGAAACCAAGGAGGCGCGCCACCATATCGGCGAGCCCGGCTTTCTTAAACCTTCACGCAGCATGGTGCATATCGGAGGCTAAGCAATCGCTTCTGGGTGGGTGAAGCGCGGCGCTATCTCGAAATGGTCGATGGATCCTTCCCAGAGCGTCCGCCATTGCCCAAAGACCTGCGGGTCTTTCATGATGTGGCGCGTGCGCTGACCTCCTCGCTCGACCTCGATTCCATTCTGGGCGCCATCATGCAACAGATGGAGCAATTCTTCGAGCCGGAATCCTGGTCATTGCTCATCGTGGACGAAGAGCAGCAAAACCTCTACTACGCGGTCGCCGCCGGCAAGTCGTCCGGCGATCGCAACCTTCGCGTCGACATGGGAGAGGGAATTGCCGGCTGGGTAGCCCAACACGGCGAGCCGGTGATCGTGTCGGAACCCGGCAATGATCCCCGTTTCGCTACGCCCGATGGCGCGGTCTCCCCGGTACGATCCGCAATCTGCATACCCCTGCGCTCGAGAGATCGCACCCTGGGGGTCATCGAGTTGCTGAACTACCGCGCAGACACGTTGACGGACGAAACCATGGCCTTTCTCCGTGTGCTGTGCGACTACGCTGCGATTGCCATTCAAAATGTGCGCGCCGTGGAGCGCATTCAGGAATTGACCATTACCGACGATTGCACCGGGCTGTTCAATTCGCGCCACTTGTTTTCCGTTACCGAGAGCGAGCTCGAACGCTCCCGCCGCTTCAGTCTTCCTTTCAGTATGATCTTCATCGACCTGGACCACTTCAAGCGGGTCAACGACCTGCATGGTCACCTGACCGGCAGCCGGCTGCTGGCCGAGATCGCCAGGACCATCAAGCATAATGTCCGGGGCATCGATTCGGCCTTTCGCTATGGTGGCGACGAATTTATTGTTCTCTTGCCCCAGACAGGGAAGGACGCAGCGCTCGAAGTGACCCAGCGGCTCCTGCACTCATTACGCGATTCACGGTACCTGTTATCGGAGGGACTCGAACTGCAGATGATGGCCAGTTTTGGCATCGCCAGCTATCCCGAGGACGGCAGCACCATCCAGGAGATCATCGGCGCTGCGGACGAGATGATGTACCTGGTAAAAAACCTATCCCGGGGCAACATCGCCGTCGCCCAACGCGGCTTCATTCAAACCTGACTCTCACCTCGCAAAACCAAAAATGCATTAGCATGGACCACGGCGCCTTGATCGGCTGTCGATGCCAGTCCCGAAGGGACGTCTGAATTTAGCCCAGGACGGTAGTCCTGGGTAGAGGAAGAAAGACGAAAAAGTCCCGCAAGGGACGGCTGAAATTATCCGAGGACGGGTAGTCCGAGGCAAATCCAGAGGGAAAAAATAAGGATGGAGCAAAGCAGACGTCTTCGCATGGGGATGGTAGGTGGTGGCGCGGGCTCTTTTATAGGTCCCGTGCATCGCATGGCGGCCGAATTGGATGGAGCCATTGAATTAGTAGCCGGAGCATTCAGTCAAGATCCGGAACGATCGCGCCAGGCAGGCGTGACCTACCGCATCAGCCCTGATCGCGCGTACACAAATTATCAGGAGATGATGGATCGGGAAAGCAAGCGCAAAGACCCCATCGACTTCGTCTGTATTGTCACTCCCAATCATCTTCATCTGCCCATCGCGGTTGCCGCCCTCGAGCACGGGTTTCATGTGATGAGCGACAAACCGGCGACCGCAAACCTGAAAGAGGCGCGGGCATTGGAAGCAGTGGTCCAGCGCACCGGTCTGCTTTACGGATTGACATTTACCTACACCGGCTACCCGTTGGTGCGCGAAGCGCGCCTGATGGCTCGCGGCGGCGAACTGGGAAAGATCCGCAAGGCTGTCGTGCAATACCAGCAAGGCTGGCTGAGCAGTTCGCTCGAGACCACGGGTCACAAGCAGGCGGCGTGGCGTTCTGACCCGTCCCAATCGGGCTTAGGTGGGGCCATTGGTGACATCGGCACACACGCGTTCAACCTGCTGGAGTATGTGAGCGGCCGAGAAATCGTCGAGATCTGCTCCGACCTTTCCTCGGTTGTCGCCGGCCGCGCGCTGGACGATGATTGCAACGTACTCCTGAAACTCGACAACGGAGCGCCGGGGGTACTGTTTGTTTCCCAGATCGCTGCCGGCGACCGCAATGATCTGCAGCTGCACCTCTACGGGGAAAAGGGCGGTCTCCACTGGTGGCAGGAGAACCCGAACTACCTCCATCTGAACTGGGTAGGGAAGCCGAGTCAGACCCTGCATGCCGCTGGCGATTATCTCTCGCCTTCGACACGCGCTGATTTCCGACTGCCTATGGGCCATCCCGAGGGACTGATCGAAGCGTTTGCTAATATTTATCGCGACTTCGCTACGGCCGTCCGGGCTCGGTTCAGCGATCCATCCGCCAAACTGAGCGAGCTGGTCCCCGGCATTCGCGAAGGCGTGCGCAGCATGGCCTTTGTGGAGCGAGCCGTCACCAACAGCCGCGCGGGATGGGTCGGATTTCCTCAATGAACTCTTACGAAATGAGTGAGTGTCACCTATGAAAACTGTGAAAGGGCCGGCGATCTTCCTGGCCCAATTTGCCGGCGACCAGAAACCCTTCAACAAATTGGAAGATATAGCCAAATGGGCTGCGGGCCTGGGGTTCAAGGGCATCCAGATCCCTTCCTGGGATCAGCGGCTCTTTGACCTCAAGCAGGCCGCCGAGAGCCAGGCCTATTGTGACCAGATACTCGGCATGCTGAACGGTCTGGGCCTACAGCTGACCGAGCTCTCGACTCATCTGCAAGGCCAGTTGGTCGCAGTGCATCCGGCTTATGACCTCCAGTTCGACGCCTTTGCCCCGCCGGAAGTGGCCGGTAACTCAAAGGCCCGGCAGGAGTGGGCGACCCAACAACTACTCATGGGAGCCAAGGCCAGCCGTAATCTGAAGCTGACGGCGCACGCGACATTCTCCGGAGCATTGGCTTGGCCCTACATGTACCCTTGGCCACAGCGGCCAGCCGGTCTGATCGACGAAGCTTTCGGAGAATTGGCGCGGCGGTGGAAGCCCATCCTCGATGCTTTTGAAAATTCAGGCGTCGATCTCTGTTTTGAAATCCACCCTGGCGAAGACCTCCATGACGGAGTCACCTTCGAGCGCTTCCTGGCGGCGGTCGGCGGCCATCCGCGAGCAAATATTTTGTACGATCCCAGCCACTTTGTATTGCAACAGCTCGACTACCTTGCCTTCCTCGACATCTACCATGAGCGCATTCGTGCCTTCCATGTGAAGGACGCGGAGTTCAATCCAACTGGCCGATCAGGTGTCTATGGCGGATACCAAAATTGGATCGACCGGCCGGGACGTTTTCGCTCCCTGGGCGATGGGCAGGTCGATTTCGGCGGCATCTTCAGCAAGCTTGCGCAGTATGACTTTCCTGGTTGGGCAGTCATGGAGTGGGAGTGTGCTTTGAAGCATCCTGAGGATGGAGCGCGTGAGGGGGCGCCCTTTATTCGCGACCATATTATTAGGGTCACCGAGCACGCCTTTGATGACTTCGCGAGCGCGCAGGCTGATCGTGAAACCAATCGGCGGCTGCTCGGCCTTTGAGGCTCGTATGCCGTTCACGCCGCGTAAGAAGCCAGAACCGCTCGACGAGGCAGCTCTCTACCAGTACGCAGTCGGCGCGCTGGCCCGGCAGATGCGCACAGTGGCTGAGCTCAAACGGTTGATGAGCCGCCGGGTAGAGCCGGGAGAAGCAGGAGAAACCAAGGTAGCGGCGGTGGTGACACGTCTGCTGGACCAGCGTTATCTCGACGATCCCGCGTTCGCCTCTACCTACACCCGCCTGCGCCAGGAAAACCAAAGCTTCGGCAAGCGCCGCGTACAACAGGAGCTAAACCGCAAGGGCGTGCAAGGTGAGTTGGTCGCCAGCACCGTCGAGAGCGCCTACGCGCAAGTAAGCGAAGAAGACTTGGCCCGCCGCTACATCGCGCGAAAGCGGATTGCCAAGCCGGAGGACGAAAAACAAACAGCACGCCTCATTCGCCGCCTGATCGGCGCAGGCTTTTCCTTCGCGATCATCTCCAAGCTACTCAAGACCTGGCAGATCGACTGCAGCGAAGCTGACCTGGTCATGCCGGAAGATGATTCCGAGTGAGTGAACCAACTCAGACGAAGGGCACAGCTGAAGCTACGCCGTACCGAACTAAAATGATGAGGGCTTTAGAGCGTGTGTGAGAACCAGAATTTAGTCCCGCAGGGACGGCTGAACTTAGCCCAGGACGCTAGTCCTGGGTACATCATGAAACATGATTGAGTCCCGAAGGGACGGCTGAAGGTTGTCCAGGATTGCGTCGCGGCCTATTTTCAGCCGTCCCTGCGGGACTGGTCGTCCTCTTTCAACTCCAACCCAGGACTAGCGTCCTGGGCTAAGTTCAGCCGTCCCTGCGGGACTAAACTCGTAAATCCTGGCTGTCACACATCCCAAGGCGCATTCCGGCTAAAGATTCGTTAGAGTGTTCTCACCCTCATGCGCAAAACTGTCCTAGCGACCGCCTGCCTGCTGTCTGTTTTGTCTGCTTCCGCACAAACACCCGCTGATCTGATACTGATCCACGGCAAGATCCTGACGGTCGATTCCAAGGACTCGATTGCCCACGCCGTCGCCATCCGACAAGGCGAGATCATCGCCGTCGGGTCGGACCAGCAAATCCAAGCGCTGGCCGGACCCAAAACCAACGTCATCGATCTGCAGGGAAGAACCGCGACTCCAGGCCTAATCGATACTCATGCGCATATCGCCACTGGCGGAGTCGACGAGCTTTACTCGGTGAGCCTGAGCGACGTCGCAACCGTGAGCGAAGCGGTGAACCGAGTCAGGCTGGCAGCAACCAAACTAAAGCCAGGCGAGTGGCTCACCGGCGCCGGATGGGACGAAGGCAAGCTGGCCGAGCGCCGCTACATCCTGGCCTCCGACCTGGATAAGGTCTCGCCCCACAATCCCGTCTGGTTGACACACACCACGGGACATTACGGCGTAGCCAACCACGAAGCACTGCGACTGGCGCACATCACCGCTGAGACGAAAGATCCGCCGTCCGGCACCATCGATCGCGATGCGCAGGGAGTACCGACGGGCGTGCTGAAGGAGTCCGCCATGGACGCAGTCCGCAACCTCATTCCGCCGCCAACCCCGGAGCAGTGGCGAAACGGAATTCTCAGGATGGTCGATACCCTCCATCGCGAAGGCATGACGGCCGTGAAAGATCCCGACATCGAACAACCGATCTGGGACGCATACGTCCAGCTTCTCAAACAAAACAAGCTCTCCGTCCATGTCTGCGTGCTATGGCACGGCGGGACAACACTCAAATCAGCACGCGCCGCACTTGCCCGGATTCAGTCGTTGCCCCGCCCGCCGAATTCCTTGGGCGACGGCAACCTGCTCTCCTGCGGAGCCAAGCTCTACATGGATGGAAGCGGAGGAGCCCGAACCGCATGGGTCTACGACGAGTGGAACAAGAACGCGACCGGCATCGACCGCGGCAATCGAGGCTATCCCTCGATCGATCCTGAAACCTATCGTCAGATGGTGCGCCTCTTTCATCAAGCCGGCGTTTCTGTCGGGACCCACGCCATCGGGGATCACGCCATTGACTGGGTAGTGGATACCTATGCCGACGTGTTGAAGGAGAAGCCGGCAACCGGACTACGCCACAGCATCATCCACGCCAATATCCCAACCGACCATGCCATCAGCACCATGGCCTCCCTACAAACCCACTACGACTCGGGCTACCCTGAATCGCAGCCCGGCTTTACCTGGTGGATCGGCGATACCTACGCCGGCAACTTTGGACCCCAGCGCTCGCCACGCTTGAACCCCTTCCATACCTATGTGTCGCGCGGGATTATCTGGGGAGGCGGCTCAGATTACTCGGTCACCCCATTGCCGGCTCGCTACGGGCTCTGGGCGTCGGTGGAGCGCGAACCACTCAAGGGTGTCTACGGCAAGCATCCTTTCGGGACCGCGGAATCGGTCGACGTGCACACTGCGCTACGTTCCTATACCGCCTGGGCAGCGCGGCAACTGTTTCTCGAAGAAAAGGTAGGCTCGATTGAACCCGGCAAAGAGGCGGATATCGCCGTCTGGGATAAAGACATGTACACCATTCCCTCCGCTGAGCTCCGCAACCTCAAGTGCGAGATGACCATTTACCACGGCCAGATCGTTTACCGAACCCGGTGATGCTCTAAACTCAAAGCATGCAGTACCGCTCTGGCTCGGACATTCGGGAAACTTTCCTGCGCTTTTTTGCCTCCAAGGGGCACCGTCGCGTGCACTCATCCTCGCTGGTTCCAGCGAACGACCCCACCTTGCTCTTCACTAACGCTGGGATGAACCAGTTCAAAGACGTATTTCTCGGAGTGGAGCGCCGTGACTACAACCGCGCCACCACTTCGCAAAAATGCGTGCGCGCCGGCGGCAAGCACAACGACCTGGAGAACGTCGGTTTCACCCGCCGCCACCACACCTTCTTCGAGATGCTGGGCAACTTCAGCTTCGGCGATTACTTCAAGCGCGATGCCATCGCGTTTGCCTGGGAGCTGATCACCTCCCCGGAGTGGTTCGGTATTCCCAAAGACAAGCTCTACGTCACCATCTTCAAAGGCGAGGAAGGCGTTCCTCGTGATGAAGAGGCTTACGAGCTTTGGCGCGGCCAGGACGTTCCTGCAGAGCGGATTCACGAGCTGGGCATGAAGGACAACTTCTGGGCCATGGGAGATACCGGTCCCTGCGGGCCGTGTTCAGAGATCTTCTACGACATGGGTCTGGCTGCGTCGGAGACCGGAGAAGACAAGCCCTTCGGCCAGGACGAATCGCGCTACGTAG
Source organism: uncultured Acidobacteriaceae bacterium (assembly GCA_963830325.1). GTDB lineage: Bacteria > Acidobacteriota > Terriglobia > Terriglobales > Acidobacteriaceae > PALSA-350. Next base: position 205,995 of record CAWHMV010000008.1, on the reverse strand, counting down.
AAATCTGGAACCTGGTTTTCATGCAGTTCGATCGCGATCAGCAAGGCGAACTTCACTTGCTGCCCAAGCCCTCGATCGACACCGGACTCGGCCTGGATCGCATGGCTGCGGTGCTGCAAGGCAAGATCTCGAACTTCGAGACCGATCTGTTTACCCCGCTCATCGCGAGAGCCGAAGAACTTACACACACTCGCTACCAGGATGGGACAGTCCCGTCTGACGCTTCGCTGCGCATCATTGCCGATCACGCGCGCGCGGCCACCTTTCTTATTTCCGATGGTGTGCTCCCTGCCAACGAAGGCCGCGGCTATGTCTTACGCAAAATCCTGCGCCGGGGCATCCGCCATGGCCGCATGTTGGGCCAGGAAGATGCGTTCATGTTCCGCATGGTCGACGCGGTGCGGGATGAGATGCAGGGTGCCTACCCTGAACTGGCGGAGAATGCCGGCCGTGTCGCCAAAGTCGTTCGCGCCGAAGAAGAGCGTTTTGGAAGAACCCTGGCCCTGGGATCGAAACAGCTGGATGCCGCCATCGATCGGGTTCGCAAAGATTCGCAGGACCACGTTCCCATGTTGCCCGGCGCGACTGCTTTTCATCTCTACGAGACCTACGGTTTGCCTCTTGACTTCATCCTTGACGCGACCCGTGATCAGGGCATTGCCTTCGACCTGACCGGCTTTGAGCTGGCGCGCAGTGAAGAGCAGGTGCGCGCCCGCGCCTCCTGGAAGGGCGGCGCCAAGGCCTCTGCCAGCCCAGCCTTCCGCTCACTGCCAAAAACGGTGTTCGAAGGCTATCGTCAGTTCAATTCGCATCATTGCGAAGTGCTCGCCATCGTAAAGGACGGCGTCGGCATGCCCCAGGCAAATGCCGGCGACAGCGTCGAGATCGTGCTCGATCACACCTCGTTCTATGCCGATTCCGGCGGACAGGTCGGCGACACCGGGTGGCTCTATTCCAACGATCACAACATAGTGATGGCCGATGTTTTGGGTTGCGTGCAGCCGGTGCAGGGTGTTCGTGCGCATAAGGCCTACCTGCGTCAGCCGATCGAACTGGGCAGCTTTGTTGACACCGTGGTGGATACAGAAGTCCGTTCTGCGATTCGTCGCAATCACACCGCCACCCACCTCTTGCATGCCGGTCTGCGTGAGGTGCTGGGCAAGCACGTCAAGCAGGCCGGTTCGCGCGTCGATCCAGATCACCTGCGCTTCGATTTCTCTCATTTCACCGGAGTCGCCGAGGAAGAGCTGGCGGATGTGGAAGAGATGATCAATCGTCAGGTGCTTGCCGACACCAAAGTGGAGACCCTGGAAGACGTACCCATCGACGTGGCAGTGAACGAATATCACGCCATGGCGTTGTTCGGCGAAAAGTACGGTGAGAAAGTCCGGGTGGTAAAGATCGGCGACTTCTCGACTGAGCTCTGTGGTGGCACCCACACTGGAGCCAGCGGAGAGATTGGTGTGGTCAAGCTGCTCAGCGAAGGCGGTGTCTCTTCTGGCGTTCGCCGTGTGGAGGCAGTCACCGGCCTCGGCGCGCTGGGAGAATTTCGTCGCGGCCAGGAGGTGGCGCAGCTCGCAGGGCAATTTGCGGCAGAAAATCTGACTCCCGCGGAGGCACTGCGCGCCAAGTTATCGGCTCAGGACGAGGAAATCAAAAAGCTGCGCCGCGAGCTCGACCAGGTGCGAATGAAGTCCGCGGCCAGCTCGGTCGCATCGGCTGCCAGCCAGGCAGTCTCGGTCGATGGTATTCAGGTGCTGGCGCAGCGCGTTGACTCGCTCGACCGCGGTCAACTGCGCACCCTGGTCGACAATCTCCGCAACAAGCTCGGCTCGGGGGTGGTGGTTTTGGGCTCGGCGCAGGCGGATGGGAAGGTCGCCCTTATTGCTGGGGTGACTCAAGATCTGACCAGCCGCCTCTCCGCCGGCAAAATCATCGGCCCACTGGCGCAGAAGGTCGGCGGCTCAGGCGGTGGTCGCCCCGACATGGCCGAAGCCGGCGGCAAAGACGTCTCCGCCCTCAACGCCACCCTGGCCAGCGCTCCCGAAGTAGTGCGCGAACTGCTAGGGAAGAATGGCTTTAAGGCCTAGGCCCGCTGAGAAACATATCCACGAAAGGTCCGCAGAACCGCAGATCCCTCGGCTTCGCTCGGGATGACAAAAAGGAGAGGGTTGTTGCAAGGAGAGGGCGGTCGCTAAAGGAGAGGGCAGTCGCCGAAGCAGAGGACAGTGGTTAAATGGTCTACCCAACACCGCCTTGGCAACGGCCCCCTCTTTACAACCACCCTCTCCTTTTTGTCATCCTGAGAGCCTGTGACTTTTTTGGTGCAATTTTCTGAAAACATTGAGCGGTTGGGGGGATGAAGTTGTAAGAAGAGACATGGGCAATAACGAGGCAGGGGAAGTCGAGCAGAAGGGTGCAGTGCGTCTTCGTAAAGCAGAGCGTCTTCAGCTTTCTCTTTTACCGCATTGCATAGATGATTTGGTGTCCTCGGATCATCGAGTACGTACGGTGATGGCGGTAGTGGAGAAGCTGGACGTGAGCGGTTTTTGCGCGCCGATCCGAGCCCGTGAAGGGCGAGCTGGTCGTAATGCGACTGATCCTCATCTGCTGGTGGGTTTATGGCTGTATGGGTGTGTGCGCGGGATAGGTTCGGCACGGGAGCTGTCACGTCGCTGTGAAGAGAGTCTGCCGTTTCGCTGGTTGTGTGGCGGGGTCAGTGTCAATCATCGCCTGCTGTCTGACTTCCGTACCGATCACGCGGATGCCTTAGACGCCCTGTTTACGCAGGTGCTAGTGACGTTGGTGGACAAGAAGTTAGTACGGGTGAGTCGCATCAGTCAGGATGGAGTGCGGGTGCGGGTGAGCGCCGGGAGCAGCAGTTTTCGCCGGGAAGAACGATTGCAGCAGCTGTTTGTGCAAGCCCAGCAGCATGTGTCGGAGTTGCGCGAGCAGCTGGAATCGCCGGCACAATCGGCAGCGGTAACGACGCGGCAGAAGGCGGCGCGTAAGCGAGCGGCGGAGTCGCGACAAGAGCGGTTGGAGCAGGCGATCGCGCAGTTGCCGGAGCTGAAGAAGAAGCAGGCGGAGGCGGCGCAGAGGGCAGGGAAAGGCAAGTGTGGGGACAAGATCCGAGCCAAGCAGCCGCGGGTAAGCACCACGGACGCGGCCATGCGGGGGATGAAGATGGCTAACGGTGGTTTCAACCCCGCGGCCAACGTGCAGTTGGCTGCCGACACCGAAAGCCGCGCCATCTTGGGGGTGGAAGTCAGCAACGAGGGTTCCGACTCGGCTGGGTTGAGCGAGCCGATGCGTCAGCAAGTGGAACAACGAACCAGTGGCAAGGTGAAACAGCACCTGGTGGACGGCGGCTACTTGTGCATGGAGGACATAGTCGAGGCCCACCAGCAAGGGGTGGAGTTGTTCGTGCCTTCCAAACCGGCCAGAAACCCGCAGAACCGGGGCCAGGAGTTGACACCCAAGCCAAGTGATTCGGAAGCGATCCAGGCATGGAAACAACGCATGGGAAGCGAAGAAGGCAAGAAAATCTACCTACAAAGGGCCGCCACCAGCGAAACAGCGAACGCTGAATTACGAACTCATCGCGGGCTGGCGCCGTTGACCGTACGTGGCCTCAACAAAATCAAATGCGTGGCGCTATGGTGCGCCTTGGCTTACAACCTGACCCACTTCAGCAAGGCGCTTCTCAGCTAAAACCGGGCTGAATGAGCAAAACAGAAGATCGAGCACCGAAAACAGAAAGGATCGAGCACCCTATGGCAAGCGGAACAGTGTAGAACCGCACCTTGGCCTGATGGCCGCTTCGCAATCCGACCATAACGAAACATGCTCGATCCTGGCGGGCTTAAAACTAATCGGTATTAAGTCACAGGCTCCGAGCGAAGCCGAGGGATCTGCGGTTTCCTTCGGCCTTACCAATCCCGATCGCAACTCCCGTCTTTCGTTGCCCCTCGCAACTTGCCCACCTATAATCGGGTTAGCTTTGGCGTGCGGGTGTCGGGTCCGCTTCGCAATTATGCTCCTTGCCGCGCGTTTGCTCCGTGCGTTCTGCTCTCGAAGCCGCATGACGCCGGCTTGGCGGTTCCGTGCTGTCGGTAGCCTCCTGCTTCTCACCTCGATTCCTCTTCACGCCCAGCAGTCACACCTATCTCCCTATGAGCGCGCCCAGCAGTTGCGCTGGGCGCTGGAGGCCCGTCCGGAGACGCAGCGCTCGCGAGCGGCCTACGAGCGGGTGCTCGACGCCTACCGCGCTGTCTCTTATTACGACCCCGCGTCCCCCAGAGCCGATGCCAGTGTGCTCGGTATTGCTGAGTTGCTGACCGAAGAAGGCCGCCTCTTCTCCGATGAGAAACTGCTGCAGGATGCCATCGCTCGCTATGAATCTTTGCACCTGGAGCATCCCAGCGGCGGTTACCGTTTTGCTGGCCAAATCGTCGAAGGGGAGAAGCAGGCGCGCATCGAGCTGAACGAACTCCGCCGCCGCGCCGCACTCCGGCCGCCTTCTTCAGTGCACGCTCCACACGACGCTGTTTCGGCCAACGCCGTCGAGTCCCAGCAATCCACCGCCGCCCGTGCTACGACCCCTCCGGCCACCCAGCCCGGGCCATCCGTGCCGCCATCACGCCCTCCGCCGGCCGTGACCCAGCCGGCCACGCAACCGAGTCCACCCGCGCAAGTTTCGTCCGTTTCGCCAGAAGTCCCGTCCAGCGTACTCACCGCACTCCATCCCGGGCAAGTCGCGCTGGTGACTGGAATCCGCCATTGGTCCACCCCTGTGTACACGCGCATCGCCATCGATCTCCAGGATCAGGTGGCCTACCAGGCGGCCCGCGTACCCGGTCCCGATCGCATCTACTTCGACCTTTACGGCGCGCGTCTGGACTCAGAATTGAACGGCAAGTCAACCGAAGTCATCGATGACGGATTCCTCAAAAGAATCCGCGCAGCCCAGTTCTCCAACAACGTCACCCGGATTGTGCTCGACGTCAGTTCTGTATCCGACTACTCGGCCTTCCTGCTCCCCAATCCCTGGCGCCTCATCATCGATATTCATGGCCTGAAGCCTGGCGCGTCCCAGACCACCAACCTGGCCAGCGCCCCACCCTCTGCTCAGCCACCTGCCCGAACCCCTGAACCCTACGCGCCGCCCACGACGCCGGTCGCCAACTCGCCCCAGCCTGCAGCCGTCGCAAGCGCGGCTGCGGGACGCCGTTCCGGTACCCAGGAGATCGCAGCGCTTGGCCAACAGCCGAACCGCGTGCAGGCCACCGACCATCCCACCACTCGCCCCATCGCTGCCTCTGTTGCCGGAACCGTCCCGGCCCCGCAGCCAGACGACGGCTCCTTAGCCTCGACCACGCCTCCTCCAACTACGGCAGCCACCACCCCGCCGCCAAAGGTCACCGGCCGAAAAAGCAAGAAGCCGAGCGCCCTTCACCCGCCGCCGCCAGACACTGCGGACGCTGACGACAGTCTCTCGCCGCCCACGCACGAGGCCGATCCTACCGCGGCCGGCGAACGCTCCCTGGTGCGCACCCTCGGCCTCAAGATCGGCCGTATCGTTATCGATCCAGGTCATGGGGGGCATGACTCCGGCACTACAGGGCCGGGCGGGATTGAAGAAAAACAGGTGGTTCTTGACGTAGCCCTGCGTCTGGGAAAGCTGCTGAAGCAGCGCCTGGGCGCCGATGTGATCTTTACCCGTGACAACGACACGTTTATCCCGCTGGAGACCCGGACCGCCATCGCAAACAAGGCGCAGGCCGACCTCTTCCTTTCCATCCACGCCAATTCCAGTCCCGATTCCTCCGCCCGTGGGGTGGAGACCTACTACCTCAACTTCACTACCTCGCCCGATGCCCTCGAAGTAGCTGCCCGCGAAAACGCTGTCTCCAACGAGTCCATCCACGAGCTGTCTGACCTGGTGAAGAAAATCACGTTGAAGGACAAGATCGACGAGTCGCGCGAATTTGCTGCCGACGTGCAGAAGTCGCTCTACGACAACCTGGAAGAGGGCAATCCGGGTTTGCGTGATCGCGGGATCAAGAAGGCTCCTTTCGTCGTGTTGATCGGCGCCAATATGCCTTCCATTCTGGCCGAAATATCATTCCTCACCAATTCAGACGACGCGCGGGAGCTACAGCAACCCGCCTATCGCCAGCGCATCGCGGAGTCGCTCTATCGCGGAGTGTCGCGATACATCAGCGGCTTGAGCGGCGTTCGTCTGGCGCAGAGTTCCGGCCGCCCCAGCGGCAATTGAAGTTGCCAATTCGACACCCGCATGAGAAATGCTCTAGTCTCAGAACAAGTGCGTATGCTTCGTGCCCTGCGCAGTTCGTTGTTCCTCGCCGTTCTTAGCGCGCTTCCGGCCTCGGTTCTCTTACTGTCCCCGCTGCCGTCACCGGCTTTGGCCAAGACTGCTCCTCCTGCCTCCACCACCCCGTCGTTGTTGCCCACAGACTTCGCTGGCTGGAGCCTGAGCGCTCCAGCTCAGGAGAGCACCGCACCCGAGGCTGCCGATCCCGCCAATGCCGCTGTGCTGAAGGAATACGGATTCCAGCAATTCTCAACCGCACGCTACGCCAACGGGGATAACAAGCTCACCGTCCGCGCCATCGGTTTCCAGGATGCAAGTGGCGCGTATGGGGCATTCACTTTTTTCCGGCGTCCCGGCAGTATCGCGGAGCAAATTGGTCGCAGCGCAGCCTGGGATGGCAGCCACGTCTTGTTCTGGAACGGCGCGACTCTGGTTGACGCTACCCTCGACCACGTCACGCCCATGACTGCGTCGGAGCTGCGCGAGCTGGCGAAAGATCTGCCTCAGCCGCCGGGCTCGGCGAATGTTGCCCCTCCGCTACCTGGTTATCTTCCCCGCCAGGATCTCGACACCGGCCTCACTCACTACTCGCTCGGGCCGGAGGCCTACGCCCGTTCGGGAGGAGTGCTTCCGGCAGCCCTGGTAGATTTCCCTTCCAGCGCCGAGGCTTTGACTGCCAATTATTCGGGCCGCGACGGCCAGGGGCAGGTGACACTCCTGATCTATCCCACGCCCCAGCTGGCAGCGGCCCGTCTGCGCGATATCGATGCTTTCCTGAAAGCAACGAATAATCGTTCCGCCTGGCCGCAAGCGCTGGCGGAGAGCCGGCCTGACTCTCTCCTCACCCGGCGCAGCGGCCCCATCGTCGCCGTCGTCAGCGGATCGCTTCAGTCTGCCACCGCCCGCAAGCTCCTCAACCAGATCAACTACCAGGCTGACGTCGTCTGGAACAACCCCAAGGGCTACATCAGCGACGGATCCAGGGTGGCGCGTCTCCTGTTAGGCATCTTTGCGCTGACGGGCATCCTGGGGGGCGCTGCGATCCTGCTAGGCCTCTTCCTGGGCGGTGGACGTGCTCTGTATCGCATAGCTCGCGGCAAGCCCGCCTCCGCCTTCCAGGAGGAAACAGAGTTTATCCGCCTTAACCTGGAGGATTAAGCGGCCGGCCCGGGTGGGAGCTGACTGAGGGGGTTACCCTTTGCAGCAGACAAATTCGGCCGAGGAGTTTTGAACCAGCTGAGGTGCAGCGCAGCTCCTAAGTGCTCGGATTGCAGTGGCTTGGGCTCGCTTTCCAGGTGCCCCAGATGCGGTGTCGGCTTCGGCAGATCAACGCAGCCTTATTGGTAAATAGCTCATATTATTAGGCTTATCCGGATCTGGATTTTGCCTTGACACCCTCGGGAGCCGACCATAAGATTTCGCCAGAAAGTTCTGATGGCTTTGCCTCCGTTGGAACTATTCTCCCTAGAGAAGAGGCCGCCCTGTTGCCGGGTGGCCTTTTCGTTTTCCTCCGCAGCCCTCCTGAACCCGTCTTTACGCGTGGCAAGAGCGTAGATACAATCCGACAAGGCACGTGCAAAAACGGCGCGCCGACGTAGCTCAGTTGGTAGAGCAGCTGATTCGTAATCAGCAGGTCATCGGTTCAAGTCCGATCGTCGGCTCCATTTAGCACGCTCCGGCGTTTCCTTTCCTTGTTCCTGCACCGAGTTTGGTACCCGCTTATCCACTGTTTTTTCCCTCCGGCGCTTGTGATCGATGTAGACCATCCGCATAATCGCCTAAGAAGCTGAGGTGTGAGGGTGACGGCCTCCAACGAGCACATCACTGTTACCCAATACAGCCGTGAAGATGTACTTCGCATTTTGCGCATCCGGCTCAAACAGCTTTGTTCCTGGGAACGCTCCGGGCTCATCAGTGAGAGTGCCACCTACTCCTTCCAAGACCTGGTTCAACTGCGCAAGCTGCGCGATCTGCGCGCCACCCGGCTTTCGGTAGCCAGTATCCGGGCTTCGATACACGCCATGCGCCAGGTCTCAGGCGTGGCTAATCCACTACTTGAGGCGGGTGCGGTCCGCAACGGAAAAGGGCTCGCCTTTCGCCTGAGCGGGGCCATGATGGAGCCGATCGCGCGCCAGTTCGTGTTCGACTTCGACTCTCAGCGACACAGCCAATTGGCCGAAGTAAGTTCTGCAGCCAGCCATCAGGCTGCCCGGGAGGCTCGCGTGCAAGGGCTCTTCTTTGAAGCAGTGCGTATGGAGGAGCGGGGCAAAACACAGGATGCCGTGGCTGACTACGAGAGCATTCTTGCGCTTGATAGCAGCCACGCACCCGCCTGCATCAATCTGGGTACGATTCAATATAACCAACGCCAGTTCATCGAAGCGGAGAGGCTTTACCGCCGGGCTACGATAGCCGATCCGAAGTACGCGCTGGCCTTCTTCGACCTGGGCAACGTACTCGACGAGCTACAGCGTCTGCCCGAGGCCATCGCAGCCTATACCACCGCCATTCACCTGGTGCCCCACTACGGCGACGCCCACTACAACGTGGCCTTGGCCTACGAACGGACCGGCGATCGCCGGGCCGCCCTGCGCCACTGGACCACATATATCAAGCTCGATCCCATTGGTCCCTGGTCCAATCACGCCCGCATTCAGGCACGCAAGATTCTGGAGCGGGAAAAGCTGACCATTGTGCATCGCGGGTCGTCCGTCCGCCACGATTACTACTCGCGCCGCACGCGCAACGTGCCCCGGCTGGTCGCCGTTCCCAAGCCAATGCTCCCCCTGTAGCCTCGCTGGACAGCCACGCATCGCAAAGGATAGGTTATTCCCGTGGCTGATTCCGTTCTCGCTTCGCAATCCGCACCCCCGCTTACATTGCTTTCAGAAGACGAACAGCTCTTTCGCACGACCGTCCGCCAGTTTGCCCAGGAGAACATCGCTCCCCTGGTTCGCACCATGGACGAGCAGCAGCACTTTCACCCCGAGTTGATCCCGCAACTTTTCAATCTCGGTCTCATGGGCATTGAAATCCCCATCGAATACGGTGGTTCCGGGGGAACTTTTTTCGAAGCCATTCTTGCCGTGGAAGAGATCTCCGCGGTCGACCCCTCGGTCGGTGTGCTCATCGACGTGCAGAATACCCTTTGCATCAACGCCATCTTGCGTTGGGGCACGCCTGAGCAGAAGAAGCAGTTTCTTAGCAGGCTAGCGACCGATACCGTCGGCGCGTACGCCTTGAGCGAAGCCGGCTCCGGTTCCGACGCCTTCGCCTTGCAGATGCGAGCAGAAAAGCGAGGCGATTACTACCTTTTGAACGGACAAAAGCTCTGGATCACCAACGCTCGGGAGGCCGGCCTCTTCATCGTCTTCGCGACCCTGGATCCGAATGCCGGCTACAAAGGGATCACGGCGTTTTTGGTGGACAAGCGCGCCCCCGGATTTTCCGTCGGCAAGAAGGAAGATAAGCTCGGCATTCGCGCTTCCTCCACCTGCGAAATCATCCTCGAAGACTGTAAGGTACCTGCGGCCAACGTGCTGGGCGAGCCGGGCAAAGGTTACAAGATCGCCATTGAGACCCTGAACGAGGGTCGTATCGGTATCGGTGCCCAGATGCTCGGCTTGGCGCAGGGAGCCTGGTCCCACGCCGCCCGCTACGCTTTCGAGCGCAAGCAGTTCGGTAAGGCGATTGGGGAGTTTCAGGCAGTCCAATTTTCCCTCGCCGAGATGGCAATCGAAATCGAAGCCACCCGGCTCATGGTCTACAACTGTGCCCGCCTTAAGGACAACGGCCTTGGCTTCTTGAAAGAAGCGGCCATGTGCAAGTATTTTGCTTCCCAGGTGGCCGAACGTGTTGCCAGCCACGCTGTCGAGGTCTTTGGCGGTTACGGATTTGTGAAGGACTACCCGGTCGAGAAGTACTACCGCGACGCCAAAATCGGCAAAATCTACGAAGGCACGTCAAATATGCAGCTCGCGACCATCGCCAAGCTGATGCTCGGCAATCATTAGAAAAGCATTAGCTCCGCTCGTGTACAGCTATTCTTTACACTTCATCAAGAAGCGCTTATTTGCAGGCGAAATAGTCATTTCTTTGTCTTTTTTGGGGCGCGCTGTGCTACTTTGAAAAAGTCTTAATCCTCCACGGCGTAAACCCCCTGCGCCCGCTTAGTTCCTGGCTCGATGGAGTTGAGATCCTCCTAATTCGTTAAGCGTCAGACCTGAGTCAAGGAAGTTCCGTGCCGGAAATACGGAAAAGTCACAGTTACGGTTAGGTAGTAAACCGAGCATCTCCCCGATCGCTCTGGGTAGTTATAAGCAGTTGGGCCCGGTAGTAAATCAGGAAAAACGGTCAGCGACCGAGGAAAGCGGGGCAGTCGCATGAAGTTAAGTAATGTGGGCTTTAAGCTGCAGCGTGCCGTAGCGAATCGTGGAGTGGTGGGTACCCTTACCGCAGCGCCGGCAAAAATCATGGGCCGTCTGGCACGGGGTTCGAAGCCGGAAAAGCAGTTCAATCCGATACATCCTTTTGATCTTGAGCACGGGACAGACACCAGCGGCTTGATTGCCGCCGAAGACCTCCTGGATAGCAAGCGCAGGAAAAACATTCACAACACTGGCTTCTATGCGACTGCCCCCTCGATGTTTCAGCAGGCATTTGCGCGCCTGGACATCGACTTTAAGAAGTTCACGTTTGTCGATCTGGGCGCCGGCAAGGGCCGTATTATTCTGCTCGCTTCCAACTTCCCATTCCAGCGTGTGCTTGGGGTTGAGTTTGTCCCTGAGCTCCATGCGGCCGCGACGCGAAACATTTCCCTCTACCAGCCTGCCGCTCGGCAATGCCACGACGTGCAATGCATTCTTAGTGACGTTCGCGACTTTGACTTTCCAAGTGTTCCCCTGGTGATTTTCATGTGGCATCCTTTTGTCGGGCCGGTCTTCGAACAAGTCATGGCCAATCTTGAAGATTCTCTTCGCCGCGACCCACGCAAGGTTTACCTGGTTTACTTGAAACCCGAATTCGAGCACCTGATCGTCGAGCGTGTTCCCTCGCTCTCGAAGATTTGGGAAAGCCGCTTCACCATGACGGAGCAGGATTTCGCCGCCTACATTTTCCCTGACCAATCCGAGACCTGCGCCGCCTACGCCACGTCAGGGCTCTGATTTAGCGGCGTCACCCAGTGTTTCGCAGGCCGGCGGAGATTCCGTTGATGGTTGCGGAAAGAGCACGGTTGATAGCGTCTGAATCGTCTCCTGCGCGCTTGCGCCGCAGCAAGTCGACCTGGATCAGGCTAATAGGATCCACGTAAGGATTGCGCAAGCGAATGGAGCGGGCGAGCACCTGGTTGTTCTGCAGCAATTCGGATTGTCCCGTGATCGCCAGGATGCTCCGCCGGGTGCGATGAAATTCAGCTTCGAGCTTGCTGAACACTCGGTCGCGAAGACCGCTATCGGCAACCAGGGAAGCGTATAGCTGAGCAATGCCGAAATCAGATTTCGCGAGGGCCATTTCAACATTGCGGATCAGGTCGATGAAGAGAGGGAACTCGCGTGCCATCGTCGCCAGGATGGCCGCGCCGCCGGGTTTCTGTCCGTAGGATTCAAGGGCGTGTCCGACCGCAAACCACGCCGGCACGAGTTGCCGGCTCTGCGTCCAGCCAAAAACCCAGGGAATGGCACGCAGATCGGCCAGGCTGCGGCGTCCACCGCGGCGCGATGGACGGGATCCGATTTTCGCATGCTCCAGTTCTGCAACCGGCGTAGCTTCTTCGAAGTACTGCAGGATTTCCGGATCGTCCAGAATGTGTTCGCGATAGAAAGCGAAGGCCACATCCGACATCTCGGCAAAAGCGGCCTCCCACTCAGGCGCGAGCACGCCGGTGAAATGACCATGGGGGTCGCGTGCATTCGGCCGTGCCAGGGCATCGAGAGATGCCGCGATCATGAGTTCCAGATTGCGCTCGGCGAGGATGACATCGGAATACTTCCAGTTCAACACTTCGCCCTGCTCGGTAATGCGGATCTGCCCGGTAAAGGCGCCTGCGGGCTGGGCATAGATCGCGCGATGCGTAGGTCCTCCGCCGCGGCCGACAGTACCACCACGGCCGTGAAATAGACGCAGGCGCACCCCGCACTCGCTTGCTACCTGGTGGAGTGCGCGATGGGCGCGGAAGATTTCCCAGGTACTGGTGAGCATGCCGCCGTCTTTGTTGGAGTCGGAATACCCCAGCATGATCTCCTGCGTGTTGCCCCACGATTCCAGGAGCTGGCGATAGCTGGGCGACTGCCACAGTTCGCGGCAGATGGCCGGTGCATTGCGTAAGTCCTCTATGGACTCGAACAGCGGAACCGGCATCAGCCCAGGGTCGCCCTCTCTTCCCTCCACGTGCACGCCGCCGAGGCGGGCAAGCCAGATCACATTCAGCACATCTTCGGTGCTCGAGGCGCCGCTGATTACGTAGTGACGAATGGCTTCCGGTGTGGAGGATGCCTTCAACTCCGCAATAGCGCGAAAAGTATCGATCACGTCGGCGGAGGGTGCACTCAGTTGCGCCGGCACAGACGACGCGCGCGCCGGGTCACACTTCCAGGCAGACGCTTCTTCCAGCGCCGCAGCATGCAACCGCGCATGCTGGCGGATATCGAGCGTCTGCAGATGGAGGCCGTAGGTTCGCACCTCGAGCATCAAAGGATCGATCAGTGCGTGGGCCAGTCGCGGTCCGCGGTTCTCGACCAGGCTGGCATGCAGAATCTCCAGATCCCCGAGAAACTCCTGCGCCGACTTGTAGGCAGGTAGACCAGCCAGCGTCGCGTCCAGTGTTGCGGCTCCCACGGAACCACCGACGCCCGCAAGGCGCACCCGGATGCAGCTCAGGAATCGCCGGTACGATTCAAACTCGTAGCGCTCTCCGAAAGCCTGCGGCCCGGTGGTATTGAGTACATGGAGATAACCTTCCAGCCGCTGTTCGAGCGCGCCGCTGATCGGCGCCTGCTGCGCCGAACTGGTGAGCAGATCGAGAATAAGCCCTAGCTCCCGCTGATAGTGTTCCAGTAGATGTTCGCGAGCCATCTGCAGCGCTTCCCGCGTGACCTGGGGCGTAACGTATGGATTGCCGTCACGGTCGCCGCCGATCCACGAGCCGAAGGATAGCAGCAACGGCATCTCGGCCAGGCTTAGACAAACCCCATACTCGGCCTCGAAAGCCGCCGCGACCTCGGCGTAGAGGCCCGGGAGAGTGCCATAGATGGAGGCATCGTAGTAGTCGAGGCCCATCTTCACTTCGTCACGCACCGTGGGGCGCCGGGTACGGACCTCATCTGTCTCCCACAGGGCGGTGATCTCCGCGGTAAGGCTTTCTTCGAACAGTTCCAACTGCTCGTCCGACAACGGGATGCGATCGAGCTGCTCCAGCAGATCTGCGATGCGATGCCGTTTGAACATCACTACCCGTCGCGCCACCTCGGTGGGATGCGCCGTAAAGACAGGAATAATAGAAATGTGGCGGAGCCAATCCAGGGCTTCTTCGCCGGAGATGCCTGCAGCCCGCATCGCACGCAGCGTTCCCCGCAGGGAACCGCGCTGCGCCTCACCGGAAAGCTGCAGCGAGAGCCGCCGGCGCTTGCGGTGGTTGGTCTCGGCCAGGTTGATGAGTTCGAAGTAGAAAGCAAAGGCCCGCGCCAGGCGGTAGGCCTGTGTCGGGTCCAGCGAGCGAACGCTGCCTAGGGCTGCAGCGAACGGTTGCGCTGCCTCGGTTTGTGGATCCGCAGCCTCCTGGGCTTCGCGGCGGCGGATTGCGATCTGGCGCAGCTCTTCCACCTCGGCAAAAAGCGGCTCGCCTGCCTGCTCGCGCAGAACCTGGCCGAGGAGCATGCCCAGCGAGCGAACGTCGCGCCGTAATGGAGCCTCTTTGATGTCGCCCGTGCGCGCTTCGAGTTCAGCCAGGCGAAGAGACCAATTCTCCGGTTTCCAAAGCAAAGTCATTGCCTTTGATTATGCCGGAAGCGAAGTCAGGGCTGTCGCGCAACCTTGAATGCCTGGCAATAATCAGCAGCTTCTCGAGTTCCGTTCTTAGGCGACCACGTGCGAGCGCGACTTCAGCTCAATCGTCTTGGCGATACGCGCAACGCGTTCATAGGACTGGAGCCGGTCCGCATGCTCGTAGGTATCTGTCACCACAATCAGCTCCTCGGCGCCCGTCTCTTCCACTAGCTTCTCTATCCCTACCTTCACCGTTGCGTCAGATCCCACAATCGCCGCGCCCAGCTTACTTTCCACCGCAACACGTTCAAAGTCCTGCCACAGCGGCTCCATGGAATCCACTGGAGGTAACAACTCGACAGGCCGATTGCGGATCAATTGCAAAAACCGCTGCTGGGCAGTGGTGAACAGCCGCTTAGCCGCGGCATCGGTTTCCGCTGCAATCACCTGCACCCCCACCATAAGGTGCGGTTGCCGGAGCACCGCGCTCGGCTGAAACCGGTCGCGGTACAGGTGCGCGGCCGTATACAGATACTCAGGAGCAAAGTGCGCAGCAAAGGCAAACGGCAAACCCAACATCGCGGCCAGTTGCGCGCTGAATCCGCTGGACCCCAGCAGGGTGATGGGCACGTTGCTCCCTTGTCCTGGAATCGCCTTGACCACCTGTCCCGGTCTCTCTGGCCCAAGATAAGTTCGCAATTCCTCCAACAGCGCCGGAAAGTCATCCCCGCTTTGGTGCAAATCGCGTCTCAGCGCCCGCATGGTGGCAAAGTCACCGCCCGGAGCCCGTCCCAGCCCCAGATCGATCCGCCCTGGATAGAGCGCCTCCAGCGTGCCAAACTGTTCAGCGACCACCAGGGGCGCATGGTTCGGCAGCATCACTCCCCCGCTGCCCACGCGGATGGTTTCGGTCGCCCCTGCCACGTGGCCAATCAGCACTGCCGTGGCTGAGCAAGCAAGCCCGGCAATGGAGTGGTGTTCCGCCAGTAAATACCGCTCGTAGCCCAGCCGCTCTACGTGCTGTGCCAGGTTCACTGATCGGGCAATTGCGCTGCCCGCGCCCTCACCCGGCCGCATGCCCACCAGATCCAGAACCGAGATGGCCAGTCGTTTACTCATGGCGGTTAGATGAAGAATTCCCGAAAGGCGACTCAACTCCAGTCAGCCAATCTTAAGAGGTATGGTGAGAGGAAGCCATGATCGCTATCCGCAAAATTGAGCTTCCCATCCCAGGCATAGAGCGTCTGCAGCAAGAGGCGTGCGACGCGGGGTATGACTTTATTGAAACCCTGGTGGGGGAATGGGCGAGCGCGACCAACCGCTTTGATCGCCCCGGGGAGACCCTCTGCGGCTATGTCGATCAGGGTCTGTTGGTTGCGGTAGGCGGCCTTAACTGTGACCCCTTTGCCGGGCGGCCGGATATGGGCCGCATCCGCCGCGTTTACGTGAGGGCTGCGTGGCGAAACCGCGGCATCGGCAGAGCGCTGGTGGCTGCTCTCGTGGATCGCGCCCGCACACATTTCTCCTGTGTACGCCTGCGCGCGGAAAACACCCTGGCGGCACGTCTTTACGAGAGCATGGGCTTTGTTCCCATCGAAAGCCCGGATGCCAGTCATATGCTGGTATTCGAAAAATAAGACTGCTGAATGGCAACTCCAAGGTTGCATGTCTGGCGGGGTCCAGGCTAAGATCCAGGCAATATGCAACTTGGAGGTTGCGTGAATGGAAACTCAGATCGAGAAGCGAATTGAGATTGCGGCGCCTGTATCGCGGGTTTGGCGGGCCTTGACAGATTCTCTCCAATTTGGCGAATGGTTCCTGGTGAAGATGGATGGACCGTTTGTTGCCGGGGAGCCAGTAAGCGGCCAGATTACTCATCCAGGATATGAACATGTGCGAATGGAGATTGTCGTTAAAGCAATCGAACCGGAAACGCTCTTCTCCTACACGTGGCATCCATTTTCCATCGACCCGAAGGTGGACTATACCAAGGAGGAGCCGACGCTGGTGGAGTTTCGGCTGCGGCCGATTGCGGGCGGCACCTTGCTCACGGTGACGGAATCGGGCTTTGAGAAGATTCCGAGTGCACGGCGGGCAGAGGCGTTCCGGATGAATGAAGGCGGATGGGCTCAACAGATGAAGAACATTCAGGCCTATGTCAGCAAAACGTCATAGCAGCGTGCGTGCAAAGGCGAAGGTCTTTGCCGCGTTGGGTGACGAGACCCGGCTATCGCTGCTCGCCAGGCTGTGTGACGGGCAGCGATATTCGATTGCCGAGCTGACCGAAGGGACCAGGTTGACCCGGCAGGCGGTGACCAAGCATCTGCGCGTGCTGGAGCGGGCGCGGATCGTGCACGCAACGCGAGACGGGCGGCAGAGTCTGTTCACCTTCGATCCGCAGCCGGTGATCGAGATGAGGGAGTACCTGGAACTGGTTTCAAAGCAATGGGATGTTGCGCTGGCGAGATTGAAAACGTTTGTCGAAAATGACCAACATTGAGAAAGGAGCCCCATGGCCAATAGCTTCGGCACGGATATTCTGATTCAATCGCAAGATCCGAAGAGTGTGGCGAAGTTTTACGTCGATAACCTTGGATTCGAGATAACCGAAGAAATACCGAACATGGTGAGTCTGTGTGGGAAACACATCAACTTGTTTATCGAGCGAGGTCCAGCACTAGGGCCAGTCCTGGAAGTCACGGTTGACAGCGTCGAAGAAGCGAAACAACGCCTGGTGATACAAGGTTGCAAAATCGTCAAGGACGAGCCGGAGTTTCCGCGGTGCTATATCAAGGATCCTTACGGATTGATCTACAACATAACCAGTTAGACTAATTGCGTTTTGAGCGGAGAAGGAAACCGCAGATCTCTCCACTACGCTCCCCCGGTGTGCGTGAGAACCTGGCGATTGCCAAATGAGTCCCGCAGGGACGGCTGAACTTAGCCCAGGACGCAGTCCTGGGTAGAGATTCGAGAGACGAAAAGTCCCGTAGGGACGACTGGAGTTTACCCGGAGGCGATCCCAGAGCACTTCCATCTCAAAATATTCCTGATTGAAAATTCTCGACCCGCTGCCCGAATTCAGGACATGTCTCGATTAACCTTTTCAGTCGTCCCTGCGGGACTTTTCAACCGAGCATGCTAACCCAGGACTAGCGTCCTGGGCTAAGTTCAGCCGTCCCTACGGGACTCGATTTCGGGATGGTCGTTCTCACGCAGACACTAAAGCCCTCATCGACGGAGCCTATAGCGGCACGGCTAACCTCAGCGGCTAAGGCCGTGCCTATCGTCCTGAATTTTACGCAGGCAGGAGGGCCGGTTAGGCCCCGACCAGTTCGAGCGACACCACGGCACGCGGAGGGAGCGAGACCTCCGCCTTGCCGCCGCGGACCCCCACTGGAAACGGCGCCAGCTTCACTTTGTCAGGATGATCGAAGGTGTTCCCGGCCGTCATGTCCGTGTGTGTCAGAATCCTTCCTCGCCCTTCAACGACACTTCCGCTCGTCAATCGAATACGCGCGGCAACCGTTGAGTCCAAGGATGGATTGGTGATGGTAATGGTGACGGTCTTGCCATTCACAGAAGCGGAACCCGACAGTCCCGGCATGCTTGCAGTTCCAGTGGGCGAAGGGACCTGGAGCTCATCGCAACGAATATGCATCTGTGCCAGTTGCGATCGCATGTGATTGCGGTACATTTCGAAAATGTAATAGACCGGTGTGCGCACAAACCGATCCCCTTGCGCCAGAAAGAGTGAATGGATGCAATTGATGGTCTGCGCCACATTCGCCATCGCAATCTTATCCGCGTGCCGGTTAAAGATGTCGAACGTGACGGCCGTATGGAGCGCATCCCGCAGCGTGAGCGGTTGACTGAGCAGATAAGCCGGACCGATTTCCTCACCGCGCCGGTACCAGACCCCCCACTCGTCGACCACCAGCTTAGTGTGGTGCGCGGGATCGTATTTGCCGATCGCCTCCCAATGCTTCTCGATGACCGTCTCGGTCCGCAGGCCTTCGCGGATCACGTCGTACCATCCACGAGCGTCGAATGTAGCTACTTTCTCGGGACTGTTGCGAAAGTCTGTGTAGTAGTGCACAGACAGACCATCTACCCGCGAGTGGTGGCCGTTTTGCATGGCGTCGAAGAACCCGGTCGTCCATCCTAGGTCGAGATCTTTCGAATGGCCGCGCGGGCCGACCGCGACCAGAAACGGCTTTGGCTCGTACGCTGGAAACTGGGTGACGAACCGCCTGTACAACGTGGCATATTCGGCGGGAGTCATATCTCCACCACAACCCCACGATTCGTTGCCAACACCCCAAAAACGAACACCGAATGGCTCTTTATCTCCGTTCTCTGCTCGCTCGGCTGCCAGCGACACAGTGCCTGCGGGAGCGTTGCAGTACGACACCCAATCATGGAACTCTCGCGGTGAACCCGAGCCCATGTTTGCGGCGAGGTACGGCTCTGCACCGCACAGGCGGCACAAGTGCATGAACTCGTGAATACCAAACTGGTTAGTCTCGGTGTCGTCCATGCCTTTCGGCATGCTCGCCTGCCAATAGTTATAAGTGCGAGGGCGTTTCGCCGGTTCTCCGATGCCATCTCGCCAGTGATAGCCGTCCGCAAAACAGCCACCAGGCCAGCGATAATTCGGTACCCCAATGCGCTTCATGTCGTCGATGAATTGCTTGCGAATGCCGCCGACATTGTCGATTTTCGAGTCCCGTCCTACCCAGATCCCGTCGTAAATGACCCCGCCGAGATGCTCGATGAACTGCCCGTACAAATGCGGGCTGATTTCCGGACCTGCATCCTGGGGAGTGATCTCAATATCCGCGTCTGCAGCGAAGGCCGGGCGCACCCCAGCCACGGCTCCTGCGGAAACATAGACGCTGGTTCGAAGAAAGCTGCGGCGATCCATCCCGTCAGAGTAAACCTAAATCAGATTTTCTGGTGCGGAACTACTACTTACGAGCGGCGAGCTGCTTCAGCCGGTTGCGGAGTTGCTCGAGATCCGCGCTGGAAAGATAGCGTCCATCCGTGACTACGCCGGCAATCTTGCGCGTGTTGGCGATGTTCTCTAAAGGATTGGCCTGGAGTAGAACAAGATCGGCAATCCGGCCAATCTCCACCGTGCCATAGTCGCTTCGCCGGTTGTAGAAGTCTGCAGGATTGAGCGTAGCCGTCTGTAGTGCCTCTAGCGGAGTGAAGCCGGCCGCAACAAAGCGCTGCAGTTCGAGGTGGAGACTGATGCCCGGAATCACATCGACCCCCGCAGGCGTATCGGTGCCGGCCAGAAAAGGCACGTTTGCGGTGTGGAGTTTGCGCACGATGTCGAGTTCGTGATCGACGAATTTCTCCCGCACGTTGAGCGGATCGGTGTCGAGAGACTTCAGGATAGAAGCCTGCGACTCTGGCCATTGCCTGGTGACCCACGAATGTCCCACGTAGGCCAGGTCAGGGTCCTTGGTATAGTCGATCGCGTCCACCAGCCATTGGCCACGCTCCCAATAAAGCGTGGGGCACTGCCAGATGTGGTTTTTTGCAAGCACCTGGATGATGTTCGCCTCTCGCGCGGGATCGTAGGTCTCGAGGAACATACCCACCGTCTTCTTGCCGGTGAGGTATTTGTCTTCATCAGGAGAGCTGGCTTCGAAGATGCCGATCAGGTGTTCGAAGGTGACCTGGCCTGCGGCTACAGCTTCTGAAGCACGAACGGCGTCCGGTACGTGGCCTTCGAAGGGGATACCCACTTTCTTCGCTTCCTCTGCGATAGCGAAGTAGGCGTCTCGGGGAACACCGGACTGCACCTTAACGAAGTCCACTCCCCGGCTCTTGAGCATGTCGACCGCTTTGCGCCCGTCTTCAGCCGTAGCAATGGGAATGACCGCTTTGTAAGTGGATTTCGGACCATCGAGCATGGGCCCGGAAACGACCATGCGGGGACCGAGGAGACGGTGCGCATTGATCTGATCACGAGCCTCAAGAACCTGGTCAAGTTTGCTACCCATATCGCGAATCCCCGTGATCCCGTTCGCGAGGAAGAGTGGGAGAACAAGGTCAGTCCCATCGGCAGCCGTGCTGTCGAAGTAGACATGCGTGTGCATATCCCATAACCCCGGGATGAGATACTCGCCGCTGCCATTTACGATCTGGCCTGCTTTCGGTGTGATGCTGGTGGAGAGAGCGACGCCCGTGATCCGGTTCCCCTCGATCATCACTGTGGTGTCGGGCTCGGTCTTGCCCGTGACCGTGTCGATGACGGTTACATGGGTAATGGAGAGCGTCTGCTGCGCCGAAGCGCCAAGCGTGAAAACCCACACCGCAAGAACAAGCTTTTTGAGGATTGGCACACAGTGATCGTAATGGTCTTTCGCGCTCAGGAGAAAACCATCTTCCTTACGCCATCGCGTACCGTTCCCCAGGCCCGGCTCTCTGGATCCACCACATCAAGATGGTCGGCGGAAGGGACCATGTTCACCGTCGCAGTATCGCCCAGCCGGTGCGCCATCTCGGCCCATCGTGCCGGCAGCTCGGGGGGAATCTGATCGTCTCCTGAACCCTGAATCAGAAGCTGAGGCACGTGAAAGGGCAAGAGATCTCCTGGATTGGCTGCCTTATACCGATCCGGCAGGTCCTGCGGACAGCCGCCCATCAAGGCAAACACTTCCTGCTTGTCGTGAGCAAACGTGAAATATCCCGAGAGATCGATCGTCCACCGTAGATCGACCGCTCCCGCGAGCGAGATCGCCCCATGCGACGGAACCCGCGGCTGGGGCTGATAAATCTCGCTGCCGCGATCGATGTGATGTCTTCCCGCCACCCAGAACGCCAGGTGACCGCCGGCCGAATGGCCCATCGTGATCACCCGGGAGAGATCCAGCGGATATCTCTTCGCGAGGGTCGCGACAAAATCGAAGCCTGCCGCAACATCCTGAAATGTTCCCGGCCAGCCTCCGCCTGGGTCGCCGACTCTCCGGTACTCGACTGACCACGTCGCGATCCCTTCCTTCTTCAAGGCCGAGCATAGATAACCGGCATAGCCCAGGTTGTACTCTGACTTCCACCATCCTCCGTGGAAGAAAACTACAAGCGGCACCGGGGTTCGCGTCTGCGGGATCCAAAGGTCCCCGAACTGATAGGCGCCCGCGCCATAGTGAATACGATGATCCGCAGACAGTACAGGCCGGGAAAGGACGTCCATCGCTAGCGCAGCTCCACGATGATCGGCGTGTGGTCGGACGGTCTTAGCTGAGCCCGCGGCCCTCGATCAATCTCGCAGCTTACCAGTCGATCGGCCAATGCCGGCGACAACAGGAAATGGTCGATGCGGATACCGCGATTGTGTTCGAACGCCTGGCGGAAATAATCCCAGAAGGTGAATTGGCCACTTTCCTCGGGATGTAACGACCGGAACGCATCGACGTAGCCGAGATCGAGCAGCGCCCGATAGCGCGCTCGCGGCTCTGGTTGGAACAGTGCGTCCCGTATCCACGAGGCAGGCTTGTGGCAATCAATATCCTCTGGGATGACATTGAAGTCGCCGCCAATCAACACCGGCAGACCCTCCCTCCGCCACGCGCTCATTTTGTTGATCAGCCTGTCCATCCAGGCCAGCTTGTAGAGGAACTTGTCGGTGCCCACCGGATTGCCGTTGGGAAGATAAATATTGACCACGCGGATGCCCTCGATCGTCATCTCCAGATAACGGGCATGGCTATCTGCCTCATCGCCGGCAAGCGTTGTGTTGATGGTCTGCATTGGGTGGCGCGATAGAACGGCCACTCCGTTATAGGCCTTCTGAGTCACCGCCACGCTTTCATAGCCCAGCCCTTGGAACACCAGGGCGGGAAACTCCGTCGCCTTCAACTCCTGCACCAGGAGCACATCCGGCTCGTGCTGTTTGAGCCACGCCGTCACGTGATCCATCCGTGCACGAATCGAATTTACATTCCAGCTGGCAATTTTCATGCTTCACTCCGCTCCCGTGAGAATACCTCGGCCAGCATGTTGACGATGAGATCGGCGCCCTTGCCTGCTGGATCGACGGTCGGGTCGTAGATCGTCACTTCCATCCCGACGCAGCGGTCTGAGCTCGTCGCTGTTTTCAGCAAAGTTGATAACTCTTCCGGAGTCATGCCGCCATCTTCGGGCGAGTCCACTGCAGGCATCCATTTCGTAGCAAGCACATCAACGTCCACATGAATCCAGAATCCCTGGGTAGGTAAAGATTCCAGATGGGCAACCGCCTTCCGGGCCGACTGTGCAATGCCCTGCTGTTGAATCAGGTTGAGCGGGAAAGCGCTCATCGGTGGCTGCGGGGCCGCAGGTGACGCTTCGCCGGGTGGGGGCTGCCGATAACCAAAAATGACCGCGTCCTCTGGTCGTATGTATGGCTTTCTGCCTTCGATGTTGGTGAGGGGCTCCGGCCCCAGTCCCGTGGCAAGGGCCAGATCCATTCCCGCAGCACCTTTGGATTGGGAGGTTGCGGGCGTGAGCAGATCCGCATGGCCATCCACAAAGAGCAA
The DNA here is from genome assembly GCA_963830325.1 of uncultured Acidobacteriaceae bacterium. GTDB lineage: Bacteria > Acidobacteriota > Terriglobia > Terriglobales > Acidobacteriaceae > PALSA-350. The sequence goes on along the minus strand of CAWHMV010000008.1, from coordinate 183,144 downwards.
TCCATATCTTCCTCTTTTACGCAGTGCCAGCGCGCTTCCTGAAAGGATGCTGCAATCTCCTCCGAGCACGAGTGGGAATCTACCATGGCCCAGCAGCTTCTCAATGCGGTCCGCGAGCTGAAGACTGTAGTCGCGAATCCCCCTGGCATTCCGCACCTTGATTGCGGGATCGATGGCGCTGGCATAGGCCGGCGGAACGACGCTGCCGGCATCTTCCGCCCGCAAGCGTTGGATGATGCCGTGCGCCCGGAGTACGCCGGGCATATTCTTTACCCCTGGCTCCTGTCCCGGTGATGGTGGCTTGAGCCCCAGGTTGGAGGGTGCATCCAGAACAGCCAAACGGCGATGTGCTGACTTTGTCATTGCATGTCCAGAATGCTCAGGAAAGCAGAGCGTCGCTGCGATAAGGCTTACAAATCTGCGACGAGAGTATTCCGAGAGAGTCGATGCCATCACTTGAGAATCTCACAACCATCGCAGGGCCGCGCACCCTACCCCGCTTCGCATCTGTCCATCTATCATGGGAACGGGAGGCGCGAGCGATATGTTTGTTCCCCGTCCGATTGGATTTGTAAGCAGCCCGTACAACGATACAACTGAAATCCCGAAAGGTCTGCACACCAAGCATGAAGCAGAAGGGATACTCAGCGTGCTGCCGGAATTCGAGATCGGGCTCACCGACATTGAAGGTTTCTCGCACCTGTTCGTTATCTGGGAGTTCGACCGATCCCGAGACTTCGACTTGATCGGCAAGCCGCCCTTCGAAGACAGACCGCACGGAGTGTTTGCCACTCGTTCTCCCCGTCGTCCGAACCCGATTGCTCTCACGGTCGTCGCTTTGCTTCGCCGCGAAAACGAACTGCTGCACGTTCGAGGCGTCGATATGCTCAACGGAACGCCCATCCTCGATATCAAGCCGTACCTGTCGAGCGTCCCCGCAGAGATGCTGCGTCGAGGATGGCTGGCAGAAGCCGAGTCGCGTCAAAAGTGATACGGGAACAAAGGCCGAATGTACGGCGCAGCGTATTGGACGCTGAGGTGGACAATTTCCAACACCAGCACCGCCACCAGGACGCGAAATATCCAGTACTTCGCCCGTTCATGCATGGTGAGCCGCGCGCCGATGTATCCGCCGGCGACGCTACCCGCCGACATCACCAATCCCTCTGGCCAACGGATACTGCCATGGCCTGTGAACATAAGGATCGGCACCAGGGTAGTGGCCACCCCCAGCAGCGCTTTCAGCGCATTTGCCCGCACCAGATCGTAATGAAACATCAGTATGAGTACCAGCAGTAGATAGGTGGCGCCATCCAGCACGATGAAGCCGAGCCAGAACCCTACGAAGAACAGGGCGATCATGCCCGCTGTAGTAGTCCCTGGAGTGCCTGCCGTTGGCCGCTCCAGAACTTTTTTCATCCTGGTAACCAGTAAGAGAAAAGCCGCCACGACGGCCATGGTGATCACCAGCGCCATACTTCGGCCGGGGATGTTTTCCGCAGCAAGCACACCGGCAATGCTGCCTATGGTTGCAGGTATTGCCATCTTCAGACCAGCGCGCCAGTCCACCTGCTTCTTTGCCGCAAACGTTCGCAGCGCCATGAGCGAACCGAAAAGCACCGATAACCGGTTGGTCGCGTTCGCATCGAGCGGTGACAACCCGAACATGAGCAGTATCGGCAGCGAGATCGCGGACCCGGAAGAGGCAAGCGTATTGACCAACCCGCAGCCTAGCCCGGCGGCCAGCAGGATCAACCCGTAGAGAACGTGCATCACCGTAACATTCATGGGAATCTTTCTGCCAGAGACTGCGGTACCCGGACCGACGCCCACCGCAAGCATGGTGAGTCAAACAATGGCCCAGATATATATTGGGGGGAAAACTCCGATATCCTAGCTTTGCGTTACAACCAAGTCAATTGCTTTTCTGCTGAGAGGACTCTATGGCTGCATACGGGAGCGAGCTATCACGGTTGGTTGACGAGCTGAACCGCTCGACAACCGCGACCAAGGTTGGCGAAAATGCGTCGATCGATCGATTGCTGGCCCTGGCGGTGCAGCGCGGTGCCTCCGATGTGATTCTGGTGGCTGGATCGGCCATCGCGCTACGTGTCAGAGGATCGTTAACATCTGCCGCGGGTAAGCCACTATCCTCTGAGGATATTCGGAGCTTATTGCTGCCGCTGTTGACGGCCCGCCAGTCAGATCAGTTAGAGGCCAACAAATCGCTCGACTTCTGTTTCGAGCGAGGTCCGATCGGACGCTTCCGCGCCAATTTCCACCATCAGCGAGGAACGCTGGCGGCCAGCATTCGTTTGCTGCCCGCGCAGATTCCTTCGCTTGAATCGCTGCACTTACCCGCGGCGCTTTCCCAACTGACCGAACGGCGACAGGGGCTCGTGCTCCTTACCGGTCCTACGGGATGCGGTAAGACCTCGACCCTCGCCGCGCTGCTCGACCTGATCAACGCCCGGCGACGCGATCACATCATCACCATCGAGGATCCGGTTGAATATCAACATGCAAATCGCAGCTCGATTGTGGAGCAAATCGAAGTAGGCCACGACACACCATCCTTCGCCCAAGCAGTGCGCGCAGTCTTGCGTCAGGATCCTGATGTAATATTCGTAGGCGAAATGCGCGATAGCGAAACCATGTCCGCCGCCCTCACGGCAGCCGAAACTGGCCACCTGGTGTTGTCTTCCATACACACCAACGACACCTCTCAAACCATTTCGCGCATCCTGGATATATTTCCCGCAGGACATCAGCCTCAAATTCGGCAGCAACTATCCCTGGCCTTGCTGGCCATCGTCACCCAGCAACTCGTGCCGGCTGCGGATAACGCGAACCGCTACCCAGCCGTGGAGATTTTGATGGCCACGAGCGCCATCCGCAATCTCATCCGTACTGCCCAGGATCATCAAATCCGCTCGCACATTTCGACCGGGCGTTCAGAAGGCATGATGACCATGGAGCAATCCCTGGCTGAGCTTGTGGGAGCCGGCCGCATTACACGCGATGCGGCCTTCTCCCACTGCTACAACCCGCACGAACTACGGCAGTACCTGGGTGACGCGCCGCACCCATCGTGACTCGTCGAACCAATCCTGAGGCGCGACCAGGTCAAAACTACTTGGAAGCGGTTTCCGCAGTCGCTGGCTTTTGGCTCACGACCGCGCTGTCTACCCAGGCCGTTTTGCCCCGCAGCCATTGGGGATCCTTAAATTCCCAGCCCACGCGTGGCTGCGCCTGGTCGCCATGCACGACACCGCTTGCGATGCGCGTCTTTTTTCCCGCCGTCACTTCGAATTTCGACGGTGCCCCGGTGGCATTCGCCCCAGGAACAAACGAAATCGTCAACCCCTGATTTGCATCTTGGCTCGCGTCTGCTCCTGCAGCAGCATAGTGTAACTTCTCGATCGACCATGCCCCACTGTTCCAGACGGCTTCCATGGTGATCGTTCTGCCAGGAAGATGATCGTCACTGTCGACGATGGTTGCGCGATCCCCGCCAAGCGCCTGTACGTGCAAGGTGCATCCGAGTCCGTCCTGCGCCTTCAGTTTCCATTCGGCGCCTACAGACAGGCTTTTAGGTGCACTCACAGTCATCCATTGTTGCCCGGCGGCTGCAAAGACGGCGATATCGACGTTCTCTGAGACTGCGCCATGATAGGCGACAAAGTAGGGCGGCTGGCTGATCTCCGTCCACACATCGGCGACGCTGACCTTGGTGCCGATCTTGACTGCCGCACCCTCGCCGGCGACAGCGGAGCGCTCGCGATACATAAGCACCGGTGGGTCGATACCGGCAGGCGAACTTCCTCCCCCACGCTCGCTGATATCAGAGCCCTGGATGAATTGCCATGACACCGGTTCGCCTGCGTGATCGACAAATCGCAAAAGATAAGTAGCGTCCTTACCCGCACTCGCAGGGCGGTCGAGCTGCATCGTGGCCAGGTAGGCTTCTGCCCCGGAGCGCTTGTCGATGTCCACCATCTGCTGCTGGTTGGCGTAGTGGATCCGCTTGCCGGTAGTGCGCTCGGTGAGCACCGCATCATAGACGGGTGTCGCCCCGGCGCTCGGGCCGACATAAAGTTCGATCATCGTGTAAGGCAGCTCCGGACCGATCCACTGCACGAGTTGCTCCGGCCAGTGACGGTAGACGATTTGCTCGGGAGCGATCGGTGGTGGAAGCGACGGCTCACTGCTCTGGGCGAACAATGAGACTGCACTGCAAAGAAGAAGAAAAGTGGTCACGGCTTTGGACATGGCGTCTCCTTTAAGACTCGGTTTAGAAGGTGTAGCGGATGCCGAACTCCACCCGCCGGGCAGCTTCGGCAGCGAGTGGCTGGGTGAAGGTGGGCGAACCGACTACGCTGCCCACGGTCGTCACGTTGGTGTGGTTGAGAAGGTTAGCGGAACGCGCGTTCAGGGTAATGCTCTGGTGCCGGTCTGCCGCGAGTCCGTGGGAGTGAAGCTCGAAGGTGCGGCTTAGGTTGGTATCCAGGTGAATGAGTGTGGGCATGGTTCCTGCATTCCGCCCCAGCGATCCATTCACGCTGGTGGTATTGAGCAGGCCGAAAGGCGTTTGGTAGGTGCCCGTGCCTTGCTGTGCGGTAAGCGAAGGGCGGTCGTTAAAGACCCCGTCTCCGTTGTTATCCATACCGGTGACGACGTTATAGGGGTCTCCTGAGGAAGCATCGAACTGGCTGGTGAGCGAGAGCTTCTCCGGAAGGTTCAGCTGCCCGATGGCGAACAGCCGGTTTGTCGACTCCCACGAGGCGCGAGTCGTTTCCCCGTTATTGGAGTAACTGGATTGGGGAAACAGCGTGGCCGAATCCGCATCCGTCTTCAGGTTGAAATATAAGTAACCGACAAAGATGCCAAAGCGTTTGTAACTGTGCTGATCGGCACCCACAAAGACAACCTGGCCATGCAAGTGGCCGGACTGTTCAAATTGGAAGATGTTTTTGCCCGGAGCCAGGGGCCGCGGAGCCAGCAAGGGATTCGCCGTGCCGCTGCTGACCAGGGGCGCGTTGATGTTGCGCGAGCGAAGCGTATCCCAGGCTTGCGCATCAAAGAGGTTTGCCTGCACATGCCAGTGTTGTGGGAGTTCGTGCTCCACGCCTAGCTGCGACTGGAACGACCAGGTTTGTCCCAGGTTGGCGGAGAATTGACGCGTTGTCGCCACCGCAATGGTCGAAGGTGTGGGAACCAGTGGTTCCGTGAACGACGGCGAGTACAGCAGCGTTTGCGTTTGGCGCAGCCCGTTTAACCGATACGCTTCGGTGGTCACATCGGGCGTGACTGGACTCGAGAACAGTCCCCCGCGCAGATGGATCACCCAGCGCTGCTTATGGTCGGGCGACCACGCCAGGCCAATCCTGGGAACCAGGTTGCCGAAGCTGGCGGGTGATGTTTGCAAGGCGTAGCGCAGTCCCAATGCCAGCGAAAGGTTTGGCTTTACGCTCCATTGGTCCTGCGCAAACAAGGCCACCCTCCACTGCGCGAAGGGCACCAGCGGTGTTCCCTGGGTGATGTTGTAGGTGGTTGGAACTCCGCCGGGCAAGGCAAGCAGAGTCCGCCGGTATTGCTCCAATCCAGAGATCGCGGTTTGTTGCCCACTGTTGTCGAGGGCTGGGGCCAGTCCGCCGCCAAAGACGAAGGCTCCATTGAACGTGTCAGGATCGTAGTCGTGAACCAGGATGCCCAGGGAAGCGACTCCAACCTTCACCTGGTGCTTGTGGTGGCTCCACATCACGTCGTCATCCACTTCGAGATCGCGCTCCCGGTTTTGCAGATGGCCGGCCGTTGCGCCACCTCCGGTAAAAGCGCCTGCGACCTGGAGGCTGGGCGTGGTTGAGAGCGGCACGTTGGTGGTGTTTTTCCAGGTGAAGCCGATGTGGGTTTCGTGCAGCAGGGTCGGGCTGAGCGTGAAAACGTCGGTCAATCGCAGGTTCTGCTCGCTTACCGTACTGTTGTAGCCCGCCTCAGCAAGCACCAGGCCGCCGCTGCCCACGTTGTCGGAGTCGTTTACGTTGGCGGAATACGTAGCCGCCAGCATGTTTTTCGGGCTCAGCTGCCAGTCAGTGCGGACGCTGCCGATCCACAAATGCTGCGGCGCCGAGATATTTGCGTTCTCCGGCGTCTCATCGCCCTGGCTGTCGAGCACTACGGCGTTGACCACGTTGAATTCATGAATGTCGCGTCTTTCCAGGGCGAGGAAGAAGTCACTCTTCTGTTTGCGGATTGGTCCGCCGAACTCGAATCCATAGCGGCGCTTGCCTGCTGGTGTACTGCTCAGTGCGAAAGGGTCCGTGGCGTTGACAGAGGAGTCGCTGTCGGTGAAGAAGAGCGCTCCGTGCAGCGAGTCCCGGCCAGGCTTGGTGAAGATCTCGACTCGGCCGCCCTGGTAAGGCGGCCTGTCATATTCGGCGGAGAACATGTCAGGGTTTACGCGGATCGAAGCAATGGAAGACTTGGGCGGCAATGTGCTGCTGTTTTGGAATCCGTCGACCGTGATAATGGCCTGGCCGGGAGCTCCGCCGCTGGTGGCAGCCAGCACCTGTAGCTGGCGCTTGAAGTCATCCGGATCATCCGCCATGCCTTGAAGGTCCTGGGCGGTCAGCGTGTGTGTGCCCGCTCCGTGATCGGCATCCACCGAGACTCCGCTGTTTTCTCCTACCTCGATGTCGGTGTGAACATCAGCGATGTGCAAATGAACCGTGATGTTGGCAGGGCCTTTGCCACTGCTCTTGTTTTCTGCGAAGCCCTCAGCGCGGATAGTTACCTGGTAGGGCTGGCTACCGGAGCAAGGGAAAGTGAAAGAACCATGCGGGCCGGTGGTGGTGTGCTCTTCTCTCGCTGCCTGTAACTGGACGTCGGCGCCCACGACCGCGGCACCTGAGGGATCTAGCACCGTTCCGCTCACGGTGCAGGTCTGCGCGTGTAGCTTCCCGGTGGTGCTCAGGGCTGCGCAAAGGAATAGGCAAGTCCATCGATTCATATCTCAGCCTCGACTTACAAGCTGAGAATCGCATTTGCTGTAATCAGGAAACAGTGCAGGTTGTCACAGGAATGGGATGACAAGTGTCATGGCGTAAAGGTCGTAAAAGGAAACCGCAGATCTCTCCACTCCGCCACGCTCACTCTATTTCCAACTCAGTCCCGGAGGGACGGCTGAACTTAGCCCAGGACGTTAGTCCTGGGTTGGATTTGCGAGCACGACCAGTCCCGAAGGGACGGCTGGAAATAGGCCGCGACGAAATCCTGGAAAATCTTCAGCCGTCCCTGCGGGACTTAATCATGTTTCACGATGTACCCAGGACTAACGTCCTGGGCTAAGTTCAGCCGTCCCTCCGGGACTGAGTTGGAAATAGAGTGAGCGTATCGAAGTCGAGGGATCTGCAGTTTCTCTCCAGGTCTACAGCCACCCTTTACTACGCGCCAAACGAGCAGCCTCTATGCGATTGGCAGCGCCTAACTTATTGATCGCCTCGGACAAGTAATTCCGCACCGTCCCCTCGGACAAGCGCAAATCCACCGCAATCTCCGCTCCAGATTTCCCCTCACCCGCCCGCCACAAAATCTGCCGCTCACGTTCGCTTAGCGGGTCAGGCTCCTGCGTCCACGCTTCCGCTGCAAGTTCAGGATCGACGACCCTCAACCCGCGGCATACCCGCCGCACGCAATCCGACAACTCAGCCGCCGGACGATCCTTCAGCATGTACCCCTGCGCACCCGCATCCATAGCCCGGCGCAAATATCCCGCACGGGCAAAGGTGGTGAGAATCACGATATGAATACGTGGGTGACGGCTATGTACCTCCGCCGCAAGCGTAAGCCCGCTCATCTCCGGCATCTCAATATCTGTTATCAGGACATCAGGCTTGTGCTCCGCGACCAACGTCATGGCCTCTCGCCCATTGCGTGCGCGAGCCACTACAGCAATATCTTTTTCGATCTCCAGCAATGCAGCCAGCGCGCCCAGCACCATGGCCTGGTCTTCGGCCAGAACAACGCGAATTTGTTTGTTCACGGCTCGAGAACCTCTGCGGGAAGCTCATCGCTTTCCCTGAATTGTGGTAGCTCGATGCGGAGGCGAGTGCCGCGACTCGACTCCAACGATAGGCTGCCGCCCAGTTCCTGAACGCGTTCCCGCATGCCGCGTAATCCATTGCCTTCCTGGCGGATGTCGCCCCGGCCGTCGTCCGCAATCACCAGTTGGGTACGGTCTTGTTCCGAAAAGACTTCGATCGAGCACTCGCTGGCGTCCGCGTGGCGCACGATGTTAGTGACCGCTTCCCGCAGCACCAGCGAAAGTGTGGCTTCGTGCCGCGGTGTCAGGTAGGGAGCCTTCGCCGGCTTGTTCAATCGCACGCCCGCCGTTTTCAAAACCTGGGCTGCCCGGGTCAGTTCGGAGGCAAAGCCCTCCGAACGGTAGCCGGTAATCGTCTTGCGCACCTCGGCCAGCGCTTGTCTTGCAGCGGTCTCAATCTCTGCGATCTCGAGCGCCGCTCGAGAAGGTTGGCTGTCGAACAGTCGACCAGCTAACTCGCTCTTCAGCACAATCAACGACAAAGAATGTCCGAGCACATCATGCATATCCCGAGCGATACGCTCCCGTTCAGCAGTCTTTGCCAGCTGTTCAATCTCCTCATGAGCCATGCGCAGCTTGGCGTCTGCCCGATGCTTCTGTTCCATGCGCAGCCGGTTCATGCCGATCAGCAGCGTGAAGCCGAGGCCCATACTCCAGGTCCAGGCAGAGAGATGGAAAAACCAGCTTTGCGTAACGATGGCCACGCATTGCAGCAAGAGAAGGCCGATCACTGTGTTTGTTGACTCAGAGATTTCCGGGAGCGAGGCCGCAATGAAAATGTAAATTCCCCAGGAGCTCTGGTTGATCGGGACGTACACCATGGCCAGGATGAACATAGCGATCACCCAAAAACGGCGACTCCTGGGTGGTGCGAAATGGGCCAATAGATAAAACGGAATGAAGAGGCCGATCGCCAGGAACAACAAAATCCAATAACGCACAGGCTGGTGATCCAGGTAGGGTTGGATAAACCAGAAAACTATGAAGACCAGCCAGATGCTGTGGTCATAATCAAACCAACGCCGCCATCCGCCCAAGGGAGGCGCGGTTGAGGCGTCTCGCCAACCCTCCTGGCAATCCCTGTTCAACCAATCCTGCAGCCAGGTGCTGACACTCCAACGCAGATTTGATGGTGGCATGTTTACGCTTGAGCCTCCTGCCTGCGGAAGATGAACGCTGCTATCAGCAAAAATACTACCGCATAGCCGGCCAGGAGCGTCCAGGCTAACAAAGCAGAACTATCGCTGTAGCCTAGAGTTCGCAATGCGAGACGGGAAAACCAGAATGACGGCAAACCGTGCGCGACTACCTGCAACCAATGGGGCAACGTCTCGATCGGCATCCACAAGCCACCACAAAAGGACAGTGGCAAGTAGACCAGGTTGATAACTCCCGGTGCTGCGTTCGACGGCATCAACAATCCAATCACCAATCCCAGGCTGGCGAAGGGCAAAACCCCGGCAGCGATCACAGAGAGCAACCGAAGGCCTTCTACCGTAGTGATCTGCACGCCGGCCAGGGCCGTCCCCAGTATCATCAACAAAATGGTGATGCCAACCGCAAAGGTGATGGCGACGCATAGCTTTGCCAGCAGGTAGGCAGCCGCCGGCATGGGGCTGGCGCGCTTCATCTCCAGCCATCCGTGTCCGCGCTCGAACGCCAGCCCGGCGCCAATGCCGAAGAGGGAAGAGCCCATCGCGCCAAAGCAGGAGTATCCGGCCAGCAGGTAACGCGCGATCGTATGGCCATGAAAAACTGAACCCTTGTTGGTAACGCCGAACAGAAGGTAAAAAATGACTGGGAAACCAATCATGGAGAAAAGGTAACTGCGATTGCGCGACAACTTGAGCAACTCAAAGCGCGCTTCGTTCAAGTAGATCCGCGGCAGTGACGGAGCGATAGCAATCGTGGCCATGGTGCCTCCTATTGCGCAACAGGTGTGTTCTGCGTGGTGAGAGCGAGGAAGGCATCTTCGAGCGCTGTGGCGCGCACTTCCAGCCCGCTCAGCGTGGGGTCGTTCGCCAGCATGGTGCGCAGCACAGCTTCAGGTGCGGGCGTCCGCACCAGCATTGCGTGGCCGTCCTGTTCCACACTCGTGACCCCAGGTATGGCGGAAACAAACGACGGCGTGAGCGACGTTGTACAGCGGATCGCCCGCGAGCCATCCGCAGTCTTGAGCTCCTCGGGCGTTCCCTCGGCAATCACCCTGCCCCTTTGAATCACAACGATCCTGCTGGCCAAGGCATCCGCTTCTTCCAGGTAATGGGTGGTGAGCAGAATCGTCTTTCCCCTGGCGGCCAGCCTGCGCACCTGCTCCCACATCGCCCGCCGCGCCTCCACATCCATGCCGAGTGTCGGCTCGTCGAGGCAGATCAGGTCAGGATCACCGCACAGCGCGAGAGCAAATAGCATGCGCTGTTTTTGTCCGCCAGAGAGCGTGCCAAACTGTCTTTCTTCCAGATCCTCCAATCCCGCGACTGACAGCAGCTCATCCAGCGGACGCGGCTGCGGGTAATAACTGCGGAAGAGTTGCAGATGCTCCCGAACCCGTAGCGTCTCCGGCATGCGCCCTACCTGCAGCATCGCGCCCAGCCGCATGCGGCTCGCCCGATCCCGGGGGTTGCCGCCGAAGATCTCCACCTTGCCTGATGTTGCCTGGCTCAATCCCAGCAGCAAGCGCACGGCAGTGGTCTTGCCCGCGCCGTTCGGCCCCAGCAACGCAACCACTTCTCCTGCGCGAAGCTCGAGTGAGAAACGATCGAGCGCGGTCTGGCGTCCAAACCTCTTGGTGACACTGTGCAGCGATGCGACAGCGGAACCCTGGTTGGTTGCGATGTGGTAAGGCTCAACCATGACGCTAGCGGCCATATCCCCTCCCTGTGCCTTCTTGAGACATCATCCGGCTGCAGGGGCGCCAACGATAGTGTCTTTTGTCAAAAAGAATCGCTGACATTTGTCATGTGACTCTGCGGGACAAATTAGTCTAGAGAGTCGGGGGATCTGACTGGATGCGGAGTTTGCCTGGGGTATGGAAAGCGGCCATGTGGATCGGCCTGATGCAGTTTTTGTCGGCAACCGCCGTTCAGGGGCAGGGGGGACCTCCTCTTCCCCCTCTGCCTCCGGGATCCCCGCAAGCCGCGGGCCGTCAGATCTTCGCTACCCGATGTGCATCGTGTCATGGCACCAACGCAGGTGGCGGCGAGTTCGCACCGTCCATCCTGGAACGCGTGCCCCTGCGCTCCGATGATGAATTGGTGAAGCTCTTGCACAACGGCATTCCAACCTCGGGCATGCCGCCTTTTCCGGATATCGTCGACCAAAGCCGCGCCAACCTGATCAGCTTCCTGCGCACCCTGAAGCCGTTTTGGGGAACAGCCCCCGAGCGTGCCTCGGTGACGCTTGAGAGCGGAAAGAGGCTCCAGGGTACAGCCTTGAACCGATCTGCCAAGGACATGCAGCTGTTGGGCGACGACCATCAACTCTATCTTCTGCGCAAGACGGAGTCGGGCGAGTACCGGGTGGTCACGTCGCAGGCCGACTGGCCGAGCTACAACGGGCAGACCGTCGGCAGCCGCTACAGCGAGCTTACGCAGATCACCAACGCCAACGTTTCCCGGTTACAGCCGAAGTGGATTTATACCTTGGGCGGGGTCAGGGGGCTGCAGGCAACCCCCATTGTTGTCGCGGGCGTGATGTACATCACCTACGTCAACCAATGTTTTGCGCTCGATGCGGGCAGTGGACGGCAGATATGGCACTATCAGCGCTCCCTCACCCAAGGCCTGGTCGGGAACGCCGTTTCCGGCGCGAACCGCGGCGTAGCAGTCGCCGGAGACAAGGTGTTCATGGTCACCGACAACGCTCACCTGATTGCCCTCAACCGGATCACCGGGGCGCTTGCATGGGAGGCGTCTCTGGCCGACTGGCACAACAATTACAACGCCACCGGGGCTCCCCTCATCGTCGGCTCGATGGTCATCTCCGGAACCTCTGGCGGCGACGAAGGCGCGCGCGGTTTTGTGGCTGCTTTCGATCAGGGGACGGGCAAAGAGCTATGGCGCTTTTGGACCGTGCCGAAGCGCGGCGAGCCTGGCTCTGAGACCTGGCAGGGAACGGGGATCGATCATCCCGGCGGCGGCACCTGGATGACGGGAACCTACGACAAGGAGCTTGACACCCTCTACTGGCCCGTCGGTAATCCCGGCGATGATCTCATCGGAGACGATCGTAAGGGCGACAATCTCTACACCGACTCCGTGGTCGCGCTTGACCCGAACACGGGCAAGCTGAAGTGGTATTTCCAGTTCACGCCTCACGACGTGCACGACTACGACGCAATGGCTCCCCCGTCGCTGATCGATGCCGAGTGGGAAGGGAAGCCGCGCAAGTTGATGGTGCAGGCCAACCGCAACGGATTCTTCTACGTGTTGGACCGCACCAATGGCAAGTTCCTGCTGGGCCGCCAATACACCAAAAAGTTGACCTGGGCTACCGGCCTTACTCCCGAAGGCCGTCCCATCGTCGCCCCTGGCCAGGAGCCGACGCCCGAGGGTACAAGAGTTTGTCCCTGGCTGAACGGCGCGACCAACTGGTATTCAGCGTCCTGGAATCCGCTCACCTCGCTTTACTACGTGCAGACCAACGACAAATGCGGCATCTTCACCCGCACCGACATGCCGTTCCAGTTGGGTCACGGCTACATGGGCGGTTCCAACAGCCCTGATCCAGCCGATCCGGGCCGGCGAGTCCTGCGCGCTTTTGACATCCAAACCGGCAAGCCCGCGTGGGAACTGGCCCAGACCGGACCGGGAGACACCTTCGGCGGCGTGCTCAGCACCGCTGGGGGCGTGGTCTTCTACGGGGCAGACGACGGCGCGTTCGCTGCTGCGGACGCGAAGACCGGCAAGCCGCTGTGGAGCTTTCAGACCAACGAGGCGCCGCACGCCTCGCCCATGACCTATATGTTCGACAACCAGCAATACATCGCGGTCGCCATGGGTCCCAACATCATCGCCTTCGGCTTGCCGGACTAAAGAGCGTGTGTGAGAACTCCTTTTCGAAAACCCAGTCCCGTAGGGACGGCTGAACTTAGCCCAGGACGCTAGTCCTGGGTCGGATTTGAGGACGACCCAGTCCCGTCGGGACGGCTGGAAATAGGCCGCGAGGCAATCCTGGACAACCTTCAGCCGTCCCTGCGGGACTGAATCAGGTTGCATGATGTACCCAGGACTAGCGTCCTGGGCTAAGTTCAGCCGTCCCTTCGGGACTAAATTCGTAAGTCCTGGCTCTCACACACCCGCTAAAGCCGTGCCCTTCGTACAGAGACTTTCCCGCAGCCCGCGAGGTTGCAATTCCCGGCCAAGGCACTTAACCTTCTCCTTCTGCGTAAGGCACGAAAAAAGAGGTGTCATGTTGAAGCAATCACGGAGAGATTTTGTCAAAGCCGGCTCGGCGGCGCTCATCTACAGCTCAACCGTCGCCAGGTTGGCAGCACAGACGTTGAAGGTGCCATTGGGGCTGCAACTGTATTCGGTGCGTGAACTCTTGCCTAAGGACTACGAGGGCACGTTGAAACAGCTCGGAGCCATTGGCTTCCGTGAAGTCGAATCGGCCGGCTATTACGATCACTCCGCCGCACAAGTAAAACAGGCCATGAGCGCCGCAGGCTTGCACCTGGTGAGCGCGCACTATGGCTCAGATGATTTGCATCAGAAGCTTGACGAGATCATTGCCTTCAACAAAGAGCTTGGTGTCAGTTACATTATTTGTTCCTTCCCCGGGTTTAAGGACCCGTCGCGGGTCAAGGGGCTCACTCCGAAACAGCGATCCACTGCCTTCAATCTGCAAGATTGGCGCTGGAATGCGGACCAGTTCAACACCATCGGCGCGAAAGTAAGCGCAGCCGGCCTGAAGTTCGGGTATCACAACCACACCATGGAGTTTCACAAAACGGATGGAGTGGTGCCTTACGATGAGTTGCTGCGTCTGACCGACCCGGCTCACGTCACCATGGAGATGGACTGCGGCTGGGTCACGGTCGGGGGTGCGAATCCGGTTGAGTATCTGAAGAAATATCCCACTCGGATATCCATGCTGCACGTAAAGGATTTCAAGAACATCACTCCTGACTCATCGATCGAGAATGTGCCCACGATCGTAGAGTTAGGGCAGGGTTCTATCGATTACCGCCCGATCTTTCAGCAGGCAGCTAAATCCGGAGTAGTGAAGCACTGCTTCGTCGAGCAGGAAGGCTACAACGTACCGCCGATGGAAGGCCTGAAAATCGACGCCGACTACATGCACAAGCTAGGCATCAGCTAGTTGCGACCTTCCATCCTGACAACAAATCCCGGGTGCCCCACATCTCGCTCGTTTTTCGCGAGATGTGGGATACCACCGCGTTCAACCTCAAACTCTTGAAGTCAAAATCCGCTGTATCCCACATCTCGCGAAAAACGAGCGAGATGCCCCGAATTTCCTGTACGCGGCCCAAGACGAGACAGGTGTGCGCCTTTCATTAGGAAAGGCGCATGAAGTGTGCGGAACCCACGAGACTCCACAGGAAATCGGGGATGTGGGGCACCCGGGATTTGTCAGAGGTCCGAGAAGTTAAGCTCGTCTGCCAAGCAAACGAGTCAAGCTACCCGGCGCAGTAACACCAAGCAACCGGGTGCACCCAAGATACCCAAGCCCGAAGATCGAAAGTACGCACAACCCAACCAACTCCGGCCGGTGGAACGGCAGCACCAGTTTGACCCCGTACGCACACGCAGAAGCAATCAGAGCGCCCACCCATAGCCGGGCGACTCGGGAAACCGATGCAACGACAGCGCCAATACGTGCCTGCAGTGCACGGCGCAGCAACGCAAACTCCACCCACCCCGCCAGTCCCGCAGAAAGCGTAAGTCCAGCAACGCCCCAGCGCCTATCAATGCCCAACAGCCTGGGAAGTGGCAAAGCAAAGAGGTACCCCAACGCCACCGTCAACGCCACCCGAATGATCGCGAAGTTCAACGGCGTCCGTGTATCCCGCAGCGCATAGAAGGCCGAAGAGTAGAGCCTGCCCGATGTTGACGCCAGAAGGCCCACCCCCGAACCCGCCAGAACACTCCACACGAACGTCACATCCTCTCCGGTGAAGTGCCCACCTCGATAAATGGTGGCGACGATCACGTCGCCAAGAACAACAAACGCCACCGCCGAAGGCACAACGAAAAAGGAAATATTCTTAAGCCCATTTTCCAGCCGCTGGCGCAACACCATCCCAATTTCCTCCTGCGTGCCCAGAGCGCTCGACATGGCAGGCAACTCCGCAGCAGAAATCGCCATGCCGAATAAACTCACTGGCAGCGAGTTCAACGTCTGCGCGTAGGCGAGCGCAGAGACTGCGCCTACAGGCAGAAAACTGGCCAGAAACGAATCGACATACGCACTTATTTGCACCACGCCCCGGCTCAGGAACACGGGGAAGAAGTTCCGCACCACCGTTTGCACCTGCTCGGTGCCGAGTGTGAGGCGCAGGTGCAACGGACGCAGGAAGCCCAGTACCGTCGGCAATTGCACCGCGAACTGCAGGCCGCTACCGATCACAGAAGCGATGGAAATAATGATGGCCAGCCTTGCCTCTCCGACACGGCCACCCTTCCATAGCAACGCCGTAATCATGGCTACATTCCAGATCACCGGCGCGGAGTAAGAGAGGAAGAACTTGCGATGGCTGTTCAGGATGCCCAGGCACCATGCCGACATGACAAGCAGTGCCGCACCGGGGAACAAAATCTGCACCAGCCGGATGGTGAGCAGGCGGGTCTCGCCCTTGAAACCGGGCACGATGGCGTCGATCAGCCAGGGGGCGGCGAAGACTCCTGCCAGTGTCAGCAGCGAAGCGATCAAAAAGAGGATGGCAAAGATCGCTTCGGCCAGCTGATTGGCTTCCTCGTGTCGCTCTTCTGCCCGCAAGCGGGCATAGACGGGGATAAACGAAGCGGAGAGGACGCCTTCGCCGAAGAGAGTCTGTAGAAAGTTTGGAATGCGAAAAGCGCCACGGAACGCATCCGCGGCGTTGGAATTCCCAAAGTAATGGGCAAACACGCGGTCGCGCACCAGCCCAATGATTCGGCTGAGCAGAATGCCGGCACTGACAGTAAATGCGGAGGAGCGTGAAGCGATGCCTTTACGCTGGGTTGAGGTAGTCAAGGGGCCTGTGGTTGAGCTGGACGCTGCCTCTACTCTAATCCATAGGGCAGAGAATCCCTGCCAATTCCATCACCGCCGGAACCAGCTTGTTACGCCTGCTGCTCCAGTTGCAACACCAGCTCTTCCCACTCGGCGGTGAGCGAGGCATGCTGTTGCCGAAGGCTCTCGAGCATCTGGGTCAGGCGCTGCGTTTCCTCCGCGCTCTCATACACTCCCAGGGACGCTTCCGCATCGGCGATCGAGCTCTCCAGCCGTGGAATCTCTTCCTCGACAAAGCTGCAGCGTTCCTGCATCTGCCGCAGCTTGATGGGGTTAACGCGACGGCCTTTGGCGGCTACAGCATCGGGGACCGCCCTTTCCGGCTCCTGCACCGCTGCCACGCCGTTGGACCCGTTCCCCTGCGTTTCTGCCGCCTGCTTCCGGTATAGATAGTCCTCGTAATTGCCCGGATAGACATGAACATGCCCGCCCTCAACTTCAAAGATCCGCGTCGCCAGTCGATCGATAAAATAACGGTCGTGGGAAACCATGACCACAGTTCCATTAAACCGGGCGATGGCCTCGAGCAGAACATCCTTGGCGCGCAGGTCGAGGTGGTTTGTCGGCTCGTCTAGTAACAGGAAGTTGGCCGGGCTCACCAAAATGCGGGCCAGCGCGTACCGGTTGCGCTCTCCTCCTGAGAGCACGCCCAGGGGCTTGAACACGTCGTCGCCGGAGAAGAGGAAGCACCCCAGAAGGCTCCGCAAATCAGTCGTGGATACGCGCGGCGCAGTGTTGCTGATGTCGTCCAACATACGGGCATCGCCGTCCAGCACCTTGTATTGGTCCTGGGCAAAATATTCCGCAGTGACATTGTGGCCCAGGCGGAGGTTGCCACTCGAAGGCGGTTCCATGCCCGATAGCATGCGGATCAGGGTCGATTTGCCCGCCCCGTTCACCCCTACCAGGGCGATGCGGTCGCCGCGGTCGATGGTGAAACTCACGTCTTCCAGCACCTGCTTTGCCCCATAGTTCTTCGCCAGGTCTGAGACTTCGACCACGGTACGGCCGGATGGCTGTGGCTGGGGAAAGCTGAAGTGGATCGCCTCTTCCTCGACCGGGATCTGGATGCGCTCGATCTTGTCCAGTTCCTTGATCCGGCTCTGCACCTGTTTTGCCTTGGTGGCCTGGTAGCGAAAGCGGCTGATGAAGGCTTCAAGGTGCTCGATATGCTCGCGCTGATTCTTGTAGGCCGCGGCCAGCTGAGCCCGCCGTTCCTCTTTCTGCGTCAGATACTTCTCATAGTTGCCGTGGTAGACGTGCAGGGCCTTGTTCCAAATCTCGATGGTCTTCTCGACGGTCACGTCCAGAAAGTAGCGATCGTGGGAGATGAGGATGTAGCCATTCGGGTAGTTGTGGAGATACCCCTCCAGCCAATTGCGGGTTTCCAGGTCAAGGTGGTTGGTGGGCTCGTCCAGCAGCAGCAGGCTGGGCTTTTGCAGCAGCAGCTTGGCCAGCGCGATGCGCATCTGCCAGCCGCCGGAAAACTCCTCTGTCTGCCGGGACCAGTCGTGCTTGCTGAACCCCAGGCCACCCAGCACGATGCCCACCTGCGCATCGAGTGCATAGCCGTCGTGGGCGCGAAAGTGGGAGTCGAGGAAAGAAAAGCGGTCTGCGGCCGCCGCGTACTCGGGCGTGGCAGGATCAAACTCGGCCAGACGCGTGGAGAGAATCTCCAGTTCCTCCTCCATGCTGCGAAGCTCAGCGAAGACCGACAGGCACTCGGCAAAAACGCTACGGCCGATGAGTGCCAGACCCTCCTGGGGCAGGTACCCGATGGTCATGCCGCGGGTGCGCTGCAGGCTGCCGTAGTCCAGCGACTCAGCGCCGGCGAGCACTTTGAGCAGGGTAGATTTTCCGGTGCCGTTGGCGCCCACCAGGGCGGTCTTCTCATTGGGCGTAATAAGCCAGTCCGCGTTTTCGAACAACACGCGGGGGCCAAATCGTTTACCGGCACCGGAAAGTTGGAGCATAAGAAAAGCAGCGCCGAGGCGCTGCTCTCATTGTCGCATTTACGCCCATGCTGGTTAAGGGGACGGGTGCCCGAAAACAACCGGGCGAAGCCGTCCAGTGCTTTCAGGAGCGGTTACGGAGGCTGCGGAAAAATGCATTGTACGAAGGGCACGGGTTCAGCCGCGCCATACAAGAATCGAATGGATGACGGCTTTTGCCCCTGAGGTACGCTTTTTACCCTTCCTCGCGCGCAGTCGCCTGGAAACAGGAGCAAAAGCCGTACCTCAGTGGCTAAAGCCGTGCATAGCTGAGAAATTTACGGCACGGCTGAACCCGTGCCCTTCGTACAAAGCATTTTTCCGCAGCCTTACAGCGCTCAAACCTTGGGTGCAGCCTCCTTAATCACGGTCTTCTGCTTGAGTCTCGGCCGCCTTCGACTAGCTTTCACCGGCGTTCTCTTCGTTCGAGCAGGAGGCGGCGCAAATCGCGAATGCAGAAACGTCTTATAGTCAACCTCCGTCTGGTCGGCATAATCCACTGCAAAATCCGCGACTGCTTCAACAAATCGATCCGAAGTGCCAATGTACCCGTCAAGCGCGACCGGATCCCCCGATCGCGCATGCCCGCGAGCCAACAACTCACCGCAAATCTCGGCGTACTGCGTCAATCCTTCGCCCTTCAAATCCTCCATCTCAATCGACGCCTTGTGGTCATTTAACTGCCGAACCAGGTATTGGCGATTTTGGATCGTGGTCCACCCCAGCAGAATGTCCGAGAGAAACTGCATCGCCCGCTGGCCCTGCACCACCCGTCGGCCCTGGTGCTGTGGCGCACCCATTTCTCCCAGGTAAGGGGCATACGCCGATCCGGGCTCCTCCTTGATCTGCAAAAACAGAGGATCGTCGCTGCCGTTGCCTTCCATGTAAACGATGTAGTCGCGCAACCCCACACTGCCCGTACCCACCACCCGGAATGCGACATCCAGCGGCCGGTACAAATCGAAAAAGTGCTGCCGCTCAGGCAAAAGCGATTCCCGATACCTGCTCAAGGAATCGAGAATCATCTCCGCCTTGGCCGGCGAAAGGCGAAACTGCAAAGGCTTGTGTTCGACGAAGACTTTGTGAGGGGCGGCCCCTTTCCTGGCTCCCCGGGAGGGGGCCTTCGGCTCCGTGAGGAGGCGTGCCGCGTTAAAAAGCGGAGTCGCCTGCTCCGCCTTGCGCAGAAGCTGTGAAACCGGCGCTATCCGTTGCAGACGATGCACTTGAAAGTGGGCCACATCCATCACCGTCATGCGCGCGAAGGCCCGCATCGACCGCCGATAGCTCTTGAGAAACAATGCTGCCGCTGCACCGCAAGCGGCACTCTTGTTCCCCGATTCGCGCCCGGCCAGGATCATACTGGTGGCAAGACGTTTCACATCCCACTCAAACGGTCCCCGGATGGTTTCGTCGAAGTCGTTGATATCGAAGACCAACCGCCCATCGGGCGCGGCGTACGCACCCAGATTCCGAACGTGGGCATCTCCGCACAGCTGGGTAAAGATCCCGGTATGGGGCAGCACCGCCAGGTCGGCAGCCATGACCGGAACCGCGCCGCGAAAAAAACCAAACGGAGAGGCCGCCATCCGCTGCCACTTAATCGCCAGCAGCGCCGGGACCCTGCCCACGGCAGAAACCGCCAGGGTATCAATGGGATCGGTCTGCCGGTCGCTCGCACTCCATCGCTTCTGCTCCTGCCTCCGCACCTGCTTGCGCCGCGATTGGCCAAAGGCGCGGCGCTCCGGCGGGGGCAGCACGTGCTTAATCGTCATTGCTGTCGTTCCCCAGGTGTTTGCGCTGTGGAGTGCAATAGCTGCTCCATCTCCACGTAAACCGCGTTCGTCCAACCGAAACCCACGACGTTCTGATACCCGGCGATGATCTCCACGTTCGACGATCCTGTTTCGACGTTGTATTTCTCGTGAATGGTGCCTTCCTTCTCGAAGCTGGTGCTTATGGTGTGCGTAAATTCCTCGGAAACTTTTCGCGCATCGCTGAGGTAGCCAGTCTTGCGCAGGCCATCGACCGTTAACCAGTTCAAAGGAGCCCAGCCGAAGGGTAAATCCCATTGCAGGCCGCTCGCGTACGTGCTGCAGACCAGTCCGCCGGCCTTATCCAGCAAGCCGAGGTGCGCATCGACGGCCTTGGCCTGCTCCGTCGTTGCCAGGCCGGCCCACAAAGGATAAAAGATGGTCGCGTACACGTAGGTAGACTGTTCGCCGGTGGTGAAGTCGTAATCGAAAAACATCCCTTTGTCCGCATTCCACAGGTACTTGTTGATGGCCCGGCTGCGGGCCTCGGCCTCTTGCTTCCACTGAGCCACTTGGGCCGTCTGATGAAGCATGGTGGCAAAGTCCGCCAGGTCGCGTTCGTATCTGTAGAGCAGGCTGTTGAGGCAAACTGCGGCATAGTGATGGGTCGACCCGCTGAAGGGGCCGAAACGGAACGAAATATCAAAGCCAGACTCGCGCACCGCGCGGTCGCCTTTGTAGAAGTCGCGACTCAAGCGGTAGCCATGGGACCAGGCGAGCCGGCAAACAATGGAATGGCTCGGATCGCAGCTCGTCTTGGCCAGGACAGCCCATTCCGCCGGCGAGGGATTTTGCGGCGCCTGGATCAGGTAATTGGTATGCACGTCGGGATGGGCGACCAGCCAGTCGATCACATCGATGTAGTAGCTGCTGTGGTCGGCAATATCCGGCACCGGGCCCTCGCCGATATCTAAATACCGGGCCAGGCCGGTTTGTCCGGCGCGGTGCATACTGCTTAGCCAGAAATCGTGATCGCGATGGGCATAGGGGTAGGCGTGGGCGATCCACTTCAGTTGCCGCGCCCGATTGGCGGGCGACGGATCGCGGGCAATTTCCGCGTCATAAACGGCGCGAATCATGGAGCTTAGGAACGGCGGCTGAGAACGTGTGAGGAAATAAGTGCGGTTGGCGTTGAGAACGGCTCCGTAATTCTCAATCTCGTAGAAGAAGTTTTCTACCATGCCGCGGGCCAGGTCCACCCGGCCATCACGCAGCAGGCCTAAGATGATGAAGTAGCTGTCCCAGCCGAACATCTCGTTGAAGCGGCCTCCCGGCACCACGTATCGGTTGGGCAGGTAGAGCAGGCCCGGCTTTGGAATCTCCGACTCCTTTACATCCCCCAGGTGCTGGATGCGGTGGGGCAGGTGCAGGATCTGGATTTTGCATTGGGTTCGTAGCCGCAGCAACTCGGGGGGTGTGGGCGCGCCGAAAGGAAGATAGAGCAGCGGCGGGGTAGTGACCTTGGGGTCGATCAGGGACTGGCACTCCGACATGGAGCGGGAGAGAGTGTCCCAACCATGGTGTATGTAAGCATCAATCGTCGGCTCCGGCGAAGGCTGGGCCTGAGCCCAAACCTGCCGGCCGGCGAACTGGAGCAGCAAGAGGGCGATTATCCCAATCGTTCTCATAAGCTTCCCTTCTCGCTGCGATGTTACATGCCGCGATGGGTGGTTGGAGTGCCGGGTTAAGGATGAAGGGCGAGGTCGTGGCGGGTCAAAAGCATAAGGCATGGTTTTGGGTGGGGATAAGCGCCCTGGCGATAGCCATAGTGGCGGCGGCCACCTTCGAAATTTTGCTCTCCCGGGCAGCGCCGATCTTGCGCGCTCGTTTGCTGCAAAGCCTCTCCGCCCGTTATCAAAGCCGAGTGGAACTGGGTTCTTTTGACGTTTCTCTCCTGCGCGGGTTCGAGGTGTCCGGGAAAGATCTAGCCATATATCCCTACAACATTGCATCCAGCACTCCGACGTTCTCGGTGAGGCGATTCGCCTTCCGCACCGGCTATGCCAGCCTTCTGCGTTCCCCCTTGCACATCGGCCACGTCGAGGTCGAAGGGCTGCGCATCAATTCGCCCCCCAAAAGCCAACGCAAGGACGTATCCCGGCCCAACAACGGCCGTCATCAACCCAGCGACGTGAGTATCTTTGTCGACGAAATGGAGTGCACCGACACCGTGCTCACCCTGGGCACAGACAAGCCGGGCAAGATGCCGCCTCGGTTTGTCATCAAGAGTCTTCTCCTGCGCTCGATTGGTCCCGGCAAGCCGATGGACTTTACCGCAGTGTTGACCAACCCCAAACCCGTCGGCCAGATCGAGAGCCGGGGCTACTTCGGCCCCTGGAACACCGATCATCCTGGCGCAACCGCGCTGGGCGGCGCCTACTCTTTCCACGATGCCGACCTCGGCACCATCAAGGGCATAGGTGGGATCCTCTCCTCGCAAGGCAGGTACCAGGGCACCCTGGACAAGATTGTGGTGGATGGGACGACCGATACGCCAGACTTCCAGGTGAAAATCAGTGGTCACAAAGTGCCCCTGCACACCGAATTCCACGCGATTGTCGACGGCACCGATGGAGACACGTATCTGCAGCCGGTCAAAGCCCGATTTCTGCATTCCTTCCTGGTCGCGCGGGGCTACGTGGTGCGCGTCCAGGGAGAACCGGGACGCCACGTCTACCTCGACATAGCCATGGACCAGGCAAGGATTGAGGATTTGCTGCGCCTGGGCGTGCGTACCGATCCGCCTGTGATGGTGGGCCAGGTCAAACTGCACACCACGCTTGATCTGCCGCCAGGGCCGCAGGATGTAGCTCATAAGCTACGGCTGCAGGGCAACTTTGCCATCGTCAATGGCCGCTTCAGCAGCGAAAAGATCCAGAGCAAGATTGACCAGCTCAGCCTGAGGAGCCAGGGCCAGGTGGAGCTAGCTACCCAGCACGAGAGAGAAGGGAAGATCGAGGTAGTCCGCTCCCAGATGCACGGCGACTTCAGACTGGCGGATGCCGGCCTGAACTTATCTAACCTCCGCTACGACATTCCAGGCGCGGCCATCAAACTCGCCGGCACATATAGCCTCGATGGTGCTAAATTCAACTTCGCCGGAACGGCCGATATGCAAGCCACTGTGTCCCGAATGGTCGGAGGCTGGAGAGGCGTGCTGCTGATGCCATTCGATCGCATCTTTCAAAAGAACGGAGCCGGAACCGAGGTACCCTTCAAGATCGATGGCACACGATCCGATCCTCACTTCGGCCTGGACTTCGATCGCCTTAAAAAGAAATGAGAAGTAAATTTCCCATGCGCAGAACAGCAATAAATTTGGTGGTTTTTGCCGGGCTCTTCCTGAGCCTTGTCAGCGCCTTTGCCCAGACCCCGCCAACCCGCGATCTCTGGTGGAAGCACGCCCTGATCTATGAGATCTACCCCCGCAGCTTCCAGGACTCAAACGGCGACGGAGTTGGCGACCTCAACGGAATCACTCAACGGCTCGATTACCTCAAAGGTCTCGGAGTCGACGCCATCTGGCTCTCACCTGTCTATCCGTCGCCCCAGGTTGACTTCGGCTACGACATCTCCAACTACGAAGCGATCGATCCCCAATACGGCACTATGGCGGATTTTGACCACCTGCTTGCAGAAGCCAAAAAGCGGAATATACGCATCATCATGGACATGGTGATGAATCACACTTCCGACAAGCATCCCTGGTTCATCGAGTCTGCGAGCTCGAAGACAAATCCCAAGCGTGACTGGTACATATGGCGCGATGGAAAAGGCCCAGGAGAGCCTCCCAGCAATTGGCAATCGACCTTCGGCCACTCGGCATGGAAGTGGAATCCCAAAACGTCACAGTGGTACTACCATAGGTTCTACGCTGAGCAACCCGACCTGAACTGGCGAAATCCTGAAGTCGAGCGGGCTATGTTCGGAGTGTATCGATTCTGGTTGAACAAAGGAGTGGCCGGTTTCCGCCTGGATGCCGTGCCGACATTGTTTGAAGACGAGCAGTTGCGCGACGAGAAGGTATTGCCCGGGACCAATGCGTATGGCGATCCCAACCTCGATGACTCCATGACCAACAATTTGCCTGAAGTGCACCAGGTCATGCGTGAGCTGCGCAAGGTAACTAGCAGTTACCCCGGCAACCGTGTTTTGATCGGCGAAACTTATCTGCCCGATATCGCGGAGTTGCGCAAGTGGTATGGCGCTGACTACGACGAATTGCAACTACCTATGGACATGCAGGTGGGTTTCCTCAACAAAATGGATGCAGGAGAATTTCGCACCCGCATTGATCAGGGCGAGCATGGCATCGACGACGGCCAACCGCTATTTGTCTTCGACAACCACGACAATCCCCGCAGCTGGAACCGTTACGGCGACGGAAAGCACAACCTGGACATCGCCCGCGTGATCGCTACCATGCTGCTCGGGACCCGTGCCACGGCCATGATGTATTACGGTGAGGAATTGGGCATGACGACCACGCCGCCGACCCGTGTAGAGGATGTGAAGGATCCAGTCGGCAAGATTGGCTGGCCGAAGGAAAAAGGCCGCGATGGAGAGCGCACGCCGATGCAGTGGGATGGCTCGCCCAACGCCGGCTTTACCCCTGCTTCGGCCGCGCCTTGGCTGCCGGTGCCTCCTTCGTACAAGACAGTAAATGTCGCCATCGAATCGCGCGAGGACGATTCGCTGTTGAACTGGTATCAGGAGCTGATAAAGTTGCGCCGTGACAATCCGGCCTTACACGATGGCACATTGACGATGCTGAACGTGAACGACAACAACGTTCTGTCATGGTTGCGTAAAACAACGGATGGCCAAACTGTTTTAATCGCATGCAATTTCACGGCACAGCCGCAAAACGTAGCATTCGATTTGTCACCGCAAGGAGTGAGCGGCAAGCAAATCAAGGCGCTCCTGCAGACACCCGGCATGGATGAGTCTCAATCGCTGTCATCGATCAAGCTGCCGCCATACGGAGTCTATATAGGCCAGGTGCAGTAAAGGAACACCGCAGATCTCTCCACTGCGCTACGCTCCGGTCGAGATGACAATTTTGTTGTTAGGTTGGCTTCGTGTTTCCAGTCAGACTGAAAACACTACCCTCCACCATAAACAAAATTGTCATCTCGACCGGAGCGTACCCGGATTTCCTGCCACGCCGCACAGGACACGACTGCGTGTGCGCCTTTCTTTGAGGAAAGGCGCATGATGTTCGCCAGCGCCACCAACTTCTACAGGAAATCCGGGGTAGCGTAGTGGAGAGACCTGCGGTTTTCCTTCCGCCGCACCAACTACCGGCCGTGGCTAGCCAGCACCTCGTCATAGGTGCTGTAAACCCCTTCAAACACCGAATCCCAGGACGCCGAAAGCGCATAGAGCCTCGCCGCACTGCTCATCTGCGCATGCAGCCGCGGATCGAGAATAAGCCGTGCCACAGCATCCGAAAACCCGTCATCCGTCGCAATGCACCCCGTCTCCCCATCTTTCACAATGTACCGGGGGCCCCCATCCGGCGTGACCACCGCAGGAACACCCGAAGCCAAAGCCTCCAGGACTACATTCCCAAACGTATCCGTGTGCGAAGGAAACACAAACAAATCCATATTCGCGTAAGCGCGGGCTAGATCGTTTCCACGAAGCACCCCGGTGAACTCCGCGTTCGGCAACTGTTGCCGCAGCGGACCCTCCTCTTTGCCGTGCCCCACGATCAGAAACCGGAAATTTGTAATCCCCCGCGCAATCAACTCCGTCCGGATGCGCGTCAACAGAAACACATTCTTCTCAACAGAAAGCCGGCCACAAAATCCAAGCACGAACGGCTCGTCGGTTCCACTGCGATCCCGGTACTCCGGCGAGAAAGCGATGGTATCCACACCGCGAGGCATCAGCGCGCAATGGCGGCCAGTGGATTTCTCCAGCAACCGGCATAAATCAATATTGGGCGCAAACAAAACCTCCGCTAGCTTGTAAAAGCGAGCGCAAGCCGACAGCGTGGCATCTTCGATTTTCTTTTCCGCACCCGGCCGTTGGCTCGAGGGCAGCATGCGCAGGAACCACCCCGACCGCTGAGCCGCATATTCATGCAGATTTGTATGCCAGGAAGCCACCAGGGGAACCTTGAGATTCTTCGCCAGCCACGCGCCGAGAATGCCCGGCTCGCTAGGCCCCGTAACGTGCACAATGTCGGGGCGAAATGCGCGCAGGCGTTCTTCAAGGAATGTTTTATGCCGCAGGAACGCAGCGTCGAAGGCGAGATCTTTTTCCAGGCGAAACGAGATCGCGCTGCCGCGGGGAATTTCCAGCGTGGTCAGCTCCCCCTGCTGTTGCTCCTGGATCGCGCTGTCTTTCTTTCCTGGGTGGAGACAGAAAAAGGGAATATTCCGTCTTCGTGCAAAGGCCTCAAAGTGGCGGCTGGTGTGGGCCACCCCGTTGATCTCGTAAAACGTATCCGGAAAGTACGCCACTCTCGGGGTCGCCGTGCCCATAGGCAAAGTGTAGCCGCGCCCGGTCGAAGCGAGAAGTGTCAAACCGCCCTAGAACGCTTCCCGCTCGCCCAGCGCGAATTGCAACTCGTGCGATTCATTCCAGGCAAAGCGCAAACTGTTGCTGATCGGGTTGCTGCCCAGCATCCTCACGAACTGGATGATCATCCGCATGTAGGCAGGTGCCTGGCCATCAGGCCAGAGCTGGCTGAGCGGCCGATCGACCCCGTTCATATCAGGGTGATAAACCCGCTCATCCCAACGGCGAGATCCTTCGGGAAAGTCGGGATAATCACGAATAGCATCCAACGTGGACTTCATGATGCGGTGTTTCCAGGGCTCCGCGTATTGCGGCATGAACAGCACATGGCTCCGATTTTCGCGCCGGATCTCATACACGAACTCATTGAAGCTGGTCGCTTCCGTCAGGTTCACGTTGGCGTTCGGTTCCAGGCCATGCCGGTCACCGCCCGAGATCAGCAACTTGTTCCATTTAGCCGCAAGCCGCTTCACCAGTCGATTTTCTTCCCAGTTGCGCAGGCCATTTAACTCCACGGCGTGGATCATGCGGCTGTTTTGGGTGAGGAACTCTTCCACCCGCTGCTGATGCAGGTCATGGCCGATCTTGTACAGATCCCATAGCGGGTGATTGAAGACAATGAGCACGTTCGGGAGGTCGTGCAGGGCAGAGAGCATTTCCGTCAACCGCGCGTCGCTCGGGTT
The DNA here is from genome assembly GCA_963830325.1 of uncultured Acidobacteriaceae bacterium. Lineage (GTDB taxonomy): Bacteria > Acidobacteriota > Terriglobia > Terriglobales > Acidobacteriaceae > PALSA-350. The sequence goes on along the minus strand of CAWHMV010000008.1, from coordinate 155,792 downwards.
CGCGGTAAAGGCCGCAAACTGGCGCATCCATTCAGCGCCCGACGCGCTGGGCAGGTTGTGGATGCCAAGGTGAAAGGCCTGATCCTTCCCGAAAGGCGTCGTCCACTCCACAGAAACCGGGATGTGGCGCGCGCTGGCAACGGTCCGCAGCAGCATGGGCGCCTGAATATCGTCGTGATCCGTAATCGAGACCAGCGGCTGCACCTGGAGCGATTCCGCGATCTGGCGACACTCCAGGTCGAATGCCAGTCGTGGCGTGAGCGGCGGAGTCCAGTAGCTCTTCGTGTAATCAACCCGCAGGCTATGGTTCTTCCGGCAGCGCTGTTCTTCCCGGGCCATGACGCCCGAGAAGCAGCGGTACTCGTGAGCGAGCTTCACGATGAAATCAAGCGTCTCTTTCGACCGGTTGGTATGGCTGTGCAGCGAAACACCGGAAGCGAAGCCCTTAGCGGCGCGTTCATTGTTCCAGAGATATGAGATACGTGAACCAGTCATCTCTTCCTCCTGTTGGAGCAACCGCACCTGGCCCTTGCTGCCACACAGTGTCTGTGTGATCGCTCGTGTGCCCAGTATGTAGTGCAACTCATGAACGGCGAGTTACTGGCACGCGAATCTACATGTAAATTTGGCTGGAACCAGCCCTGCTAACACATTTCCTACCACAGAGGTAACTAGTTTGCTGCCCTACCGCGTGCCGGAAATGTCGGGATTGAGGAGGGGTTCCTCTTCCACGTTCGGTTGCACCTGGCGTTTGGCTTCCGGTTCCAGGTGGTACCGGGTCAGGTCGTTCTTGAGGATTTCAAAGGCCTGTTCCGGAGTATCCGCCCATTGAAAAAGCGCCCGATCCTGGGCTGAAATGGCGCCCTTTTCGACCAGCACATCGAGATTCAGGATGCTCTTCCAGTACGCCGATCCGTACACCACGATGCAAATCTTCTTGGCCAGCTTTTCCGTCTGCACCAGGGTGAGCACTTCGAACATCTCGTCGAGCGTCCCAAAGCCGCCGGGGAACACAACCAGCGCCTTGGCCAGGTACGCAAACCAATACTTGCGCATGAAGAAGTAGTGGAACTCAAAGTTCAGAGAAGGCGTTATGTAGGGATTGGGCGCCTGCTCGAAAGGCAACCGGATGTTGAGGCCGATGGTCTTGCCGCCCACCTCGTAAGCGCCTCGGTTGGCCGCTTCCATGATCCCGGGGCCACCGCCGGAGGTGACGACGAAGCGATGCCGCCGCCCTTTCAGCGTCTGCGTCCACTTGGTGACGATCGAGGCCAGTTGCCGGGCGTCTTCGTAATAGCGTGCCATCTCTACGCCTGCCTCAGCGCGTCTGCGTTGGAGGTCGGTCGCGGTTCCCAGGGCGATCTCTTCATCGGTGGCCGGTTGCTCTTCTTCCGGCGCCGGAGTCGCCGATCCGGGCTTATCCAGCAGTTCGAGCTCACGGCTGGCGTCCGCGTGCTCCCGGAATCGCGCTGAACCAAAAAACACGATCGTATCCTGGATGCGTTCCCGCCGGAAACGGGCCAGCGGCTCCGAATATTCAGAGATGATGCGCACCAGCCGGCCGTCAGGACTATTGATAAAGGCAGGGTTCTGGTACGAGAGAGGGGCGCGATGGAGGTGGGGCGGTTTGCCGGTTTTTTGCGTCATGCTTTCAAGAGGTGGACCCGCGGAAGTGCACCGCTTCGACGATCGCGATCCACAAATTCAGCAGCCCGAGGCCCGATACCACCCCGCGGACCGCTCCATACATCAGAAACGTGGCCAGGCGCGGGAAGTGGTTGAGCAGTTGATTGTCCGCCCACAGCGGCGCATACCAGGGCAACACGAGCACGATGACGCCGATATAGATGCGGATGATGACATAGAGGTAGAGTTCCACGCGGCGAAGCCACAGAGGAATCCGGGACGGGCGCTGGGGCGCAGCTTGCCGTTCTTGCACGGTCGAGCCGCTTGGAGGACTGGACGAAAAGAGGTTCGACTGTTGCGGCATTTTCCTTAGGCCAGGGCCAGACGCGGGAGCACCCCAGGGTGGTCTATCGCAACAGTAACACAGCAGCCTTGGACCGCCTTTCCCGGGAACGCACCCCCTCAGGGCGGCCCCGAATCCCAGCTCACGGCGTCCTGGACACGCGATGGGTGCCCCAGGTCTCGCGTTTGAGACCTGGGATCCTCCTAGTAAAGGCCAATCGGAGTCCGGCCTTAGGCCTGAGCTCTCCCAACGAGCCAAAGCCCGCCACACATAAGCGGGGCACGGCTTCAGCCGTGCCCCGCTTCTCCGCTCTACCAACTTCCAAACCTGCCGTTCGGGTTTACGCCGTACGCATCTGGACCGAATTGCCTGCTTCTGCCGCGGCCGCAGCCAGAATCCGATGGTGGATGGTAAACAGCGCAAGTTCAAGACGATCGGAAACGCCCGTCTTGTCATAAACGCTGCGTAGGTAATTCTTGATCACCTGTTCCGTAGTCCCTAATCGCAGAGCAATCTCTTTATTCTTGCAACCCTGCACAATCAGGGCAACGATCTTCATCTCTTTCGGGGTAAGCCGGTCGCGTACCCGCGCTCCGACGGAATCTTCTTCCTCCGACCCAATGGCCTCAGCAGGCCGCTGGATCGATGAGAAACCCTTGATCACCCGATGCACGCACTCCACCAATGCCTGACCGGTGGTGTTGCGGTAAACCACCCCACGGATATCGTGGGCAGTGAAAATCTGGGCCGGCTCGCCGTTTTCCGCGATCACGACCGCGCGGCTTCCCGCAGCTTTCACGTGAGACATCAGATCCTGATACTCTGGCCGCAATGCCGACGCAAACAGAACAATCGAGGAACGATACGCATCGACGGAGAGCAGCAGACGTTCCAGGTCTGCGCACTGTGCGGCTACGCGAAAGTCCTCTTCGCTCGCCAGAACCTTGGCAATGCCGGCGCGAAAGATTGCTTGGTTGTCAGCCAGGATAATTTTATTCATCGTGCTGCCTTGTGCCTCGTATCGCGTTTATTTCGCAATCTTTACGGCCGCATAATCCTGCTATCGGCCACCAGCCGTCAGTCTTCTAAACTGTCCTGTTTTGCGTCACCTCTGGTACGTTTCTCTCCACGAAATCTGTGGTGAACGTCTGAGGTGCTGGTGATCTCAAGCCTAGCCGCTCGGGCAGGAAATGAAACCCCACGAAAGTGGCAGGGGCCCGCTCTCAAGTTGCTGTCGCCACTGGATTTGGGTGTAGCGAAAGTGGTGCGTCCGAGACGAATCAACGCGCAGGCAATACACTAAAGAAGCATGGGCAAGCCAGTTATCCTCGCGGTAGACGACGATGTGAGTGTCCTGGAGATGGTCGTCCAGGATCTGCGTCGTCAATACGGTGCGAACTATCGCATCCAGCGTGCGGCGTCCGGCCAGGCCGCACTCGACACCTGTGATCAGTTGAAAAAGCGCGGCGACGTGGTCGCCCTGTTTGTCTCCGACCAGCGCATGCCCGGGATGTCCGGAGTGGAATTCCTGGGTAAGGCGATGGAGCTGTATCCGGACGCCAAGCGTGCACTTTTAACCGCATATGCCGACACCGAGGCAGCCATCCAGGCCATCAACACGGCCAAGATCAATTACTACCTGACCAAGCCCTGGGATCCCCCGGAAGAGCGTCTCTATCCAGTGCTCAATGACCTGTTGGAAACCTGGAAGGAGGGCTATAAAGCCCCATTCGAGGGTTTGCGGGTGATCGGACCGCGCTACACCCTACGCGACCACCAGGTGCGAGACTTCCTTTCCCGCAACCGCGTCCCCTATGTCTGGCTGGACCCCGAACAAAGCGCCGAGGGGGTGGACCTGCTCACCCGTTTCAAGCTGGATGACCACAAGTTGCCGGTGGTCCTTTTTGGGGATGGCACCTACCTGGTCCAGCCGGGCCAAATGGAACTCGCCGGAAAAATCGGCTTGCGCACGCAGGCGGAGAGGGAATCCTACGACCTGGTCATCATCGGCGCGGGCCTAGCGGGGCTGGCGGCTGCGGTGTACGGGGCTTCGGAAGGTCTGCGGACGTTGGTGATCGAAGATGAAGCGCCAGGAGGACAAGCCGGTTCGAGTTCCAGGATTGAGAATTACCTGGGCTTTCCCGAGGGATTGAGTGGCCAGCAACTCGCCGAGCGTGCCCTGATCCAGGCGACGCGCTTTGGGGCGGAAATGCTGACCCAAAAGGCGACAGGGATCCGCACCGAGAACAACTACAATATCGTGCAATTGGCCGATGGGCGGGAAGTTTCCAGCCACGCTTGCCTGATAGCCGTCGGGGTGTACTATCGGCGGTTGAACACGCCCGGCGTGGAGCGCCTGACCGGGGCGGGGGTCTACTATGGGGCGGCGATGACCGAAGCCAGGGCCTGCAAAGACGAGAATATCTTCATCGTCGGGGGGGCGAACTCGGCCGGCCAGGCAGCCATGTATTTCTCCAAGTACGCCAAAAAGGTCACCATGCTGGTAAGGGCGGACTCTCTGATCAGCAGCATGTCGAAATATTTAATCGATCAGATTGCCGCTACATCGAATATAGAAGTCAGGGCACATTGCCAGGTGGTCGAAGCTTTAGGTGAGAGCCGGCTGTCTTGCTTGAAACTGTGTAATGGGTCTGGGGGCGAGGAGACCGTGCCGGCGAGCGGGCTGTTCATTTTCATCGGGGCGGCGCCGAATACGGATTGGCTCCCGGACAGCATTATGCGCGACGCAAACGGATTTCTGCTCTCCGGTCCTGACTTGAAGGTGGACGGGAAGCTGGTAAAGAGCTGGACCCAGGACAGAGAACCCTATCTGCTGGAGACCAGCGTACCGGGAATATTTGTAGCCGGAGACGTGCGACACGGTTCGATCAAGCGGGTGGCATCCGCGGTAGGTGAGGGGTCGATTTCAGTGCAATTTATCCATCAATACCTGGCGCGGTTCTAAAAACATGACGGATGTTCAACTAAGTTCGCGAGTAGAGCAGGTCGAGGCGGCAAGTCTTGCCGCTCAGTTGCAAAAGGTGCCGGTCTTCTCCGGTGTTTCCACAGAAGACCTTGGATGCCTGGGGCCGGTGGAACTCATCCATGCCGAGGCCGGGGCCGATCTGTACGACATCAATCACGCCCGTCGCGGCTTCTGGATTTTGCTCGAAGGCGAGCTCCGCCTGCAAAAGCGGCAAAAAGACGGAGAGCTCACCTTGTTCGGCACGCACGGCGCCGGCGAAACGTTCGGTGAAGTCCCCCTGTTGGCTGGCAAGGATTCAGAAATCGTCGTGACTGTTCTCAAAGCGGCCTCCGTGGTCTATCTGCGGGAGGAGCTTTTCTGGAAGCTCATGTTCGCTTGCCCGCACGTGCGCATGGGCGTTCTGGGGAACATGGCTCGCAGGCTGCAGGTGTATCAGTCGCAAGAGCTGCATCGGGAAAAACTGATATCGCTGGGTACCATGGCGGCTGGCCTGATGCATGAATTGAACAATCCCGGAGCGGCAGCGCGGCGGGCGGCTTCGCAGATGCGAGAAAATTTGAGCAATATGCAACAAATCAGCTTGCGGCTTTGCAGTCAGGACGTCATGACGAATGGCCAGGCGGAGTGCCTGCGCGTCCTGCAAGAGCAAGCCCTGCAACCCCGCAAGCAAAGTGCGATGAGCTCTCTCGACCAGGCCGACGCTGAAGACGAATTGGCCTCATGGCTGGAAGCACACGGTATTGAAAACGCCTGGAAGCTGGCGCCAACCCTGTCCGGGATTGGCTTTAACGAGCAGACGCTGGAATGTGCACAGCACGAGTTTCCCGGCAACACCTTGTCCGATCCCTTGAATTGGATGGCGGCGCTTATCTCCAGCGTGCAATTGGTGGGCACCATAGAAGAAAGCGTTTCCCGGGTTACCGACCTCGTCGGAGCGGTGAAGAAGTACGCATACGAAGACAAACCGCAGCGCCACCAACTCGACGTTCACGACAGCATTCAAAGCACCCTCGTCATCCTGGGCCACAAGTTTCGCCAAAAAGAACTAGCGGTCGAGAAGCTCTTCGCTCCTGGCCTGCCCCCGCTCTCCACCTGTGGCGTCGGCCTCAGCCAGGTATGGACCAATCTTCTCGACAATGCGATTGATGCGTCTCCACAAAAGGGCACGGTTACCGTGCGTACGTGGGTGGAAGGCGACAGCGTAAGCGTCGCGATTGGTGATCAAGGCGAGGGCGTACCCGAGGAAAACAGGAAGCTGATTTTCGAACCCTTCTTCACTACCAAACCCACGGGTCAGGGTACGGGTCTAGGCCTCGATATTGTTCGCCACATCGTAGTAGACAAGTTTGGCGGAGAAATCAAATTGGACTCCATACCCGGCAAAACCGAATTCATCATCAAACTTCCAGTCGTTTCGTAAACCCCCAAAACCCCAATCTCATCGAAAAGACGCGGCAACCTTCAGGGCAGAATCGCGTTTTGTCTACCAGGGGGTGAGAGATGAAGATGCAGAAGAATATGCGTGCGGCGGTAGCGTTTCTGTTGCTGGGTGGGAGTGCCGTCATCGCGTCCGCTCAGTATGGGCCGGGCTACCGCTATCAACAGCAGAGCGAGTCACCGGACAACGCCGCTCACTGGGGCTATCAGGACGGTTTCAACGACGGAAGCCATGACCGCGCGACCGGCCACAGCTTTCGTCCCACGCACGATAGCAATTACAAACATGCCCCGGAGTACGGGCATCCACCGATTCGCCGCGATGAATACAAGAACATTTATCGCGAAGCCTACGTTCACGGCTACGAGAAGGGCTATGGGCGCTAGCCTAGATCGCCGCTCTTGAGGAGATCGCTGCCCGTCCACAGCATCATTGCGATAAACGCGATCAGTGCTCCACCGATGCATACTACGACTTGAACCATAGTTCCTCTATTCTAAACGCTTTTGCTCTTACCTTGCTCGAAAAGCTTGGCATCGATCAGGAAGCGGAACCAGAATGTCTGCAGGGTCCAGAAGATGAAACCCTCCCGGCCATCGAGAAAGCCCAGGCGCAGGAAGTAGCGATAGAAAAACAGGGCGAAGGGTCGAACGAAGAGGGGTGCATCGTTGTAGAGACCTCGGAGAAACCGCTTGCGCTCCACGGGGTTTCCCCAGAAGCGAGGCCGGATACGAGCGCCCTCGCGCGCAGCGGTTTGTTCCAGCACCTCGGCATCGGACCAGCGGTTATGCCGCGCCGTCCATTCCGAAAGCGACATGCGGATTTCATCGATCATGTAGCCCTGGAGCTGGCCGGCCGAACCCTCAGACAGATAGAAATGCTGGTCGTACTTCCGCTCCTCGCAGCGGCCTGCGCCCTTGCGGAAGAGCCGCAAGTGCCAGGTCGGCGACATACCTCCATGGCGCATCTGCCTTCCAAGAAACTGCACCAGGCGCGCGATGAAAAAGCCGCAGTGCGCCGGGTTCTCCGGCAGGGCTTGTATCGAAGCAATCAATTCGGGAGTAAGCCGCTCATCGGCATCCAGGTGCAGTTGCCATGGGTAGCGCGGCACTACATGATCGATGGCCCAGTTGCGCTGCGCGCCATAATTCTCGAATGCATGCTTCACCACCTGGGCGCCGTGCTGCCGGCTCAGAGCCACTGTGTCATCTGTGCTGAAAGAGTCCACGACGTAGAGATCGTCGGAAATTTCCTGCGCCCGAGCCAGCGTTGCCCCTAACGTATCGACAGAGTTAAACGCAAGAATGATGACGGAGGGCTTCAACAAATCCACTATAGGACGCACTCACATCGTCGGCAATAACCGAAGGGTGCCCCCGGTGCAACCGATCCCAAACGGAAACTGCTTTGAACCGAAGGGCACGGCTTTCAGCCGTGTGCCGGACCGGCTGGGCCGACGATGGCTTAAGAGTATTTGTTTTGTATCAGGGCACGACTTTAGTCGGGCCGTAAAGAATGGAAAGAGAATTGGGCTTCAGCCCCTGCTAGGGCGTATCCTGCCCGAAATACTTGTCCGGAGAGAATTCTGGGGCGAAAAAAGCCCAGGGGCTAAAGCCCGGATTTTTGTTGGGCCGTTTACGGCCCGACTAAAGTCGTGCCCTGATACAAAGCATCAGAGCCGTGACTTGGGGGAAACCAGAGCTTTCCTCAGACTTGAATCGATCGCCCGACACAGGACTAACGTCCTTGCAAATGCGGCTCTGACGCAAACTCTTTAGCCGCCGAGGTCGGGCATCAACCGCTACCCCAGCATGGCGCTGGTGATCCGACGCACCCCTGCGTAATCCAACACCGCGTCGGTAGCGGCGATCGAATCACCCAAGCCAATGCTCTTGCACGCATCCTCCACCACGTACGTCTCGAAGCCCGCCCGCATGCTGTCGATAGCCGAGTGACGCACGCAGAAGTCGTAGGCCAGCCCCACGAGAAAGATCCGTCCCAGCCCCCGTTCGCGCAGATACCCAGTAAGGCCCGTCCGCGTGATGTGATCGTTCTCGTTAAATGCGGAGTAGGAGTCGATATCACTGCGAAATCCCTTGCGCAGAATCAGCTCTGTGTTATCCAAAAGCAGATGGGGGTGAAATGCCGCCCCCATGCTGCCTTGCACGCAATGATCGGGCCAGAGCACCTGCTCGCCATGACCCGTCGTTATAGTTTCAAACGGCGCGCGTCCCGGATGATTGGAAGCAAAAGAGTGGTGATCCCGTGGGTGCCAGTCCTGGGTCAGGATCACATGGCGGAAGGCTCCGGCGATACGATGAATCACGGGCACCACATCCTGGCCACCTGGTACAGCCAGGGCGCCCCCATCACAGAAGTCATTCTGCACGTCGAGCACCAGCAGAACGTCGCGGTCAACCAGTTCTAAAGCCATCGTTCGTCCTCGCTAGAAACTATAGCCCAGAGAAAATGCCCGGATGCTCGGTTTTGCCAAAGTTAAGCTCCAACTCCACGGTTCTTTAAAAGCGCCATGACGTCATGTTGGGGTAGATAAAACACGATCTTTGGTTGCTCGCCACCGGTATAGACAATAAAAGTAGACGCAACCCTGATCTCTTCAGGAGATTTTTCTCCCTGGGCAAAAGTCATTTGCCATTCCGTCTCCGCCATGACGTAGTGGTTTCCCAATGTGGTTTCGCGTAGCGATAACAGGTCTGTCGATTGGCAGCCCATCTCGTCGAACTGCTTCTTGCGCCGCGACACAGCAAGAGCGAATGCATTCGCCGGGACAACCTGGGCCCCTTGCGAACCGGCGACCAGGAACATCTCGGCGAATTGAGAGATCACCGCGCCGGTTTCACTTAGGCTGCTGTTGTGTTCAAAGTCTTTGAAAAAAATCTCCATAGCGCTACTCATAACCAGGTCGCCTTCCTCGTTGAAATAGATACACAGGCCATTCCGGAACCAGAAGGCCCTTTAGTATTATACCACTATGTGCCTATAAAGTCAACGGTTTACACTGCCTGCTCGCGTACCGCAGCGGCAATCTCGTCGCTTGAGTAGTCGAGACTCTGCAGAATCTGGAGGGTGTGTTCCCCCAGCAAGGGCGGCGGCAGCCGGTACACCACCGGCGTCGAAGAAAGCCGAACCGGGTTGGCGATGCTGCGCACCACGTCCAGCGTTGGATGCTTGATCTCCACGATCAACCCTCGCGCCAGCGCCTGAGGATCGTTCACCGCTTCGCCGACCGTCTGGATAGCGGACGCTGGTATATCCTCCGCTGTGAGCCGCCTCAGCCACTCGGCTGCCGGCGCTTTTTCGAAAAGCGCACATAAAGCAGGGATAAGCACCTGACGATGCTCCGTGCGCAAGGCATTCGATTGAAAGCGCGGGTCAGGCCCTAGCGTATCCGTCGCCTGCAGCACGCGAAGAAGGCGCAGCCACAGCGCATCGGTACCCACGGCAGCGACAAAATGGCGTCCATCTCCTCCGCGAAACACTTGATACGGAACAATGCTCGGATGCGCATTTCCCCAGCGTTCAGGAGATTCCCCGGCATTCAGGTAGTTGCTGCCCACATTAATGAGCAACGTCAGCTGCGAATCGAATAGCGCCATGTCGAGAGCTTGTCCGGCGCCGGTCTTCTCCCGCGCCAGCAATGCAGCCATGATCCCCAGGGCGGAGTAGAGACCGCACGTCATATCCGCAATCGCGATGGGATAGCGAACCGGCTCACCCTCCGGCTCCCCGGTAAAGCTCATGATGCCCGCCTGCGCCTGGGCGATGATGTCGTAGCCAGCCAGCCCAGACCTGGGACCCGAATGTCCATACCCCGAGATGGCGCAGTAAATGAGCCGGGGATAGCGCGCGCAAATCGTTGCCGCATCGAACCCGCGGCGCTCCAGGGAAGCCAGATTACGCTGGTTGATGAGGAACACATCCGCAGTCGCCAGCAGGCGATGCAGAATCGCAGCACCCAGGGGCTGATCGTAATCGAGCGAAAGCGAACGCTTATTCCGGTTCGTGGCTAGAAAATAAGCGGATTCACTGCCCACGAACGGAGGTCCCCAACTACGCGACTGGTCTCCTGTCTGCCTGCGCTCCACCTTGATGACATCGGCGCCGAAATCTCCCAACATCATGGCGCAGTAGGGTCCGGCCAGGGCTTCGGTAAGTTCCACAACGCGGATGGAGTCGAGAACGCCCACTAGAAGCCCGGGGGGCGCTGATCAGTAACCCCAAAGCACCGCTCCAGCGCCAAGCCGGCGCTCCCCAACCTGCCCTCGTCAAAGAGCCGCCCTATGAGCGTGATGCCATGGGGCACGCGCCGTGGCGGCGAAAATTTGGCCGGAGGATTGGCGGGATCGGGCGCCCAGTCGCTGCGCGCCTCCGCAACCTCGATGAACCCCGCACGCAAAGTAAGCGAGGGGTGGCCCGTGAAGTTGGTGATGGTGAGCATCTCGTCTCGCAGTGACGGAACCAGAAGCAGGTCCACGTTGGAGAAGACACGGCTCATCTCGTTGGCGACCTTACGCCGGAAGCGATCGGTCTGCACAAAATCCACTGCGGAGAGAAAGCGTGCCTGGCGAAAGGAATTGGGCCACGCGTCAGGCACCTGCATTTTCAACTGATCGACGCCGTGCGTGAGCGTCAACTCCTCAAAGGCGGCAGCCGCTTCGGCGAACAGGATCAACTGCAGCGAATCATAAGGCCAGTCAGGGATGGCCACCTCGACCGGCACCATACCCACCTTCTTCACTGCCTCCAGCGCCGCGCGATCGACGTCAGTGGCCGGAGCCTCATTCATCCATTTGGGGAAATAGCCGACGCGCAGACCGCTGACCTTCGCTCCGGCATCGTAGTCCAGCTTGCTGGGTACGCTCGCAACGTCGCCGGCGTCTGGTCCCGTGATTGCCTCGAGCACCAGCATGGAATCCTCGACACTGCGGGTCATAGGGCCCAGTTTGTCGAGCGACCAGCACAACGTCATGGCGCCACTTCGCGGAACCCGGCCATAGGTCGGTCGCAGGCCAGTAATGCCGCAGCGCATCGTGGGACCCACGATGCTGCCGCCGGTTTCGCTGCCGATAGAGAAGCCCACCAGTCCGGCCGCGGTGGCGGAGCCAGGACCCGCACTTGAACCGGAAGAACCTTCCTGGAGCAGCCAGGGATTTTTCGTCTGACCGCCAAACCACACATCGTTGAGTGCCAGTGCGCCCATGCTCAGCTTGGCGACCAGCACTGCGCCGGCCTCGTGTAAACGGTTGACCACGGCCGCATTCTCGGTAGGCACGCGATTTCTGAAAGGCTCAGCACCGTAGGTGGTGGGAATGCCGGCAGTGTCCAGCAGATCCTTGCCACCCCAGGGAATGCCGTGCAACGGTCCGCGGTAGTGGCCTACGGCAATCTCCTGGTCAGCCTGTTTCGCCTGAGCCATAGCCAACTCCCGCGTCGGCGTGATGACGCACAGCAGCGTGGGATTGAAGCGCTCAATGCGTTGCAGGTAGATGTTGGTAAGCCGCTCCGAAGTAAGCTTGCGGGTCTCGAGCCAGCGCGACAGCCGCGTCACGGGAGCGAACGCGATGTCCTCATCATTAGTGGGCAGCGGACCGGGGTCAATTTTGCTACGCACAAAGAGGTTCCGCTCAGGGCCTGCGGGCTTGCCCGGCAGCGCTGCTTCGCAATGAGACCAGGGCGCCAATTCTGCTTCGAGGGCGACCTTGCGCGGGCCAACGCGCCGCTCGTACAGCGGAGCCATCCCACTACGCCAGCTGGCAACCGCCTCCTTTCGCTCGGAGTCGCTCAACTCCACCTGGACCAGCTTCTCCGCTTCCGCAAAGGTGAGCGGCGATACGTCCGGCCCAACTGGTGGCGCCGTCGCAAAAGCGGGAGGTGCGCCGGGAGGCAACTCCGCCGCCGGTTTTTTCTCCTGGTTGCATGAAGTAACAGCGATCCCCAAAAGACCAAGGGAGCTGTTGGTCAGGAACTGCCTGCGTGATTTCGACATGGCACCTCTGTTGCGCATTCTAGAGTGCCGTCCTTGGGTTCGTAGATAAAAAAACCCAGATCTCTCCACTGCGCTACCCCGGATTTCCTGTTGGGTTTTCTGGCGTTGGCGATCTTCATGCGGCTTTCCTTAACGAAAGCCGCATACGCGGCCATGTCCAGTGCTGCCTGGCAGGAAATCCGGGGTAGCGCAGTGGAGAGATCTGCGGTTTTTTGGCTCAGTCGACAACCTTGACGATGACTCCCTCAAACGGGCGAAGCGAAATATTTTCCCCGACCTCCCCAGAGCGATCCATGTGCGTCGAAGCGACGATGTGCCCAGCGTCCACCCCCGACTCTTCAGCACCCTCGGTCAAATTGAGCCTGATCGAAAACCGTTGTTCCCCATCGACCCGCTCATAGCGAAGAATCTTTCCATCGCTGGCGACGCCTTCCACGCGGCCGATGTTCAAAGCCAGATTCGCGTTGCGCAATCCAATGAGCGTTCGATACAAGCTCAGCACCGAATCACTCTGCCTGGAGAGCGTGGCTACATTCACTGTGGCACAATCAGCCGCCAATCGAAGCCAGGGCGTGCCTTCGGTAAATCCTGCGAACCTGGAGCCATCCCACTGCATGGGTGTTCGCTCCGGATCGCGTCCTTGGCCCTTGCCCGGCTCATTCTTCTCTGCCGGATCCTGTACCTCGGCGGGAGGAATGGGAACATCCGTCATCCCAATCTCATCCCCGTAGTACATCGTCGGCGTACCCCGCAGCGTCAGCAGCAACATCGCAGCAATGCGCGACCTTGCCCGCCCAATGCGTGTAGCAATACGCGGTTGGTCATGGTTGCCGACCACCCAATTGGGCCACGCGCCTACTGGCAAAGCAGCCTCATATTCCCTGATGACCGCAGCAATCGCATCTGCGGTCCAAGCGCACTGCATCAGATGAAAGTTAAACGGCAACTGAGCGCCATTGAGAGTCGGCCCGTAATAAGTAGCAAGCTGATCGAAGGGTAGATACACCTCACCGATGAGCAACCGATCGCCATACGAGTCCAGTACCGCGCGCATGTCAGCAACAATCGCATGCACCTCAGGGCGATCGGTGTTGTAGACAGGAAGCAGCCTGACCGACGCATGAGCATCCAGTGCGCTCGCAGGATTGACCGGGTTGTCGCGATACTGGTCATCCTTGATCATCATCCACATCACGTCCACGCGAAACCCGTCCACGCCGCGGTCCAGCCAGAATCGCAGCACGTTGAACATCGCCGCACGCAACTCCGGGTTGCGCCAGTTCACATCCGGCTGCTGCTTCAGAAACGAATGGCAGTAATACTGGCTGCCATCCCTCGTCCACGCGGGACCACCGAAGTTGCTCAGCCAGTTGTTAGGCGGACCGCCATCCGGAGCCGGGTCGCGCCACAGATACCAGTCGCGCTTCGGATTCGTAAGCGAGGAGCGGCTCTCCAGGAACCACGGATGCTGATCCGAGGTATGGTTGGGCACGAAATCGAGGATCAGCTTGAGGCCCCGCTCATGGATGGCCCGAAGCAGTTGATCGAAGTCAGCCAGAGTTCCAAAGATGGGATCGACGTTGCAATAGTCGGCGATGTCGTAGCCGAAATCGGCCATCGGCGAGGGGTAGAAGGGCGCGATCCACACCGCCTTGATCCCCAGGTCAGCCAGGTAATCGAGCCGCTGCAGGATGCCCCGAAGATCGCCGATACCATCGCCATTCGCGTCCTGGAACGACCGCGGATAAACCTCGTAAAGAATGCCGTACTGCCACCAGGCTGCTGCGGGTAGATTCAAGGGCGCTCCATCGTCAGAAAACAGACGATACACTGGTCTTTATGAGTAAACCGACCAAAACGTTGAACAAGTACAGCTCTCAGATTACACAGCCCAAAGCTCAGGGTGCCTCGCAGGCCATGCTCTATGCGACCGGCCTGACCGAGCAGGATATGTCCAAGCCGCAGGTGGGCATTTCCAGCATTTGGTATGAGGGCAATTCCTGCAACATGCATCTTCTGGGGTTGGCCGAGAAGGTGAAGGAAGGAGTGACCGCCGCCGGCATGGTGGGTCTGCGCTTCAACACCATCGGCGTCAGTGATGGCATTTCGATGGGCACCGATGGCATGAGCTATTCGCTGCAATCGCGGGACCTGATCGCCGACTCGATTGAAACCGTCATGGGCGCTCAGTGGTATGACGCCAATGTCTCCATCCCCGGTTGCGACAAAAACATGCCCGGATGCCTGATCGCCATGGGCAGACTCAACCGGCCGAGCTTGATGGTCTATGGGGGAACGATTCGCGCCGGCCATCTGAACGGGCAGAAGCTGGACATCATCTCCGCCTTCCAGAGCTACGGCCAATTCATCACCCACACCATCACCGAAGAGCAGCGCCAGGCCATCGTACGCCACTCCTGTCCCGGAGCCGGCGCCTGCGGCGGTATGTACACCGCGAACACCATGGCCTCCGCTATCGAAACCCTGGGCATGAGCCTGCCCTACAGCTCATCCACGCCGGCAGAAGATCCCTTAAAGCTCGACGAATGTTTTCGCGCTGGCGCCGCCATCCTCAACCTGCTCGAGCTGGATTTGAAACCGCGTGACATCATGACCCGCGAAGCCTTCGAAAACGCCATGGTCATGGTTGCAGCCCTGGGCGGCTCGACCAACGCCGTGCTGCATCTGATTGCCATGGCACGGTCCGTCAACGTGCCTCTCACCATTGACGACTTTCAGAACATCAGCAACAAAACTCCGTTGCTCGCCGACTTCAAGCCCAGCGGATCGTATGTCATGGAAGATCTGCAATCCGTCGGCGGTCTGCCTGCAGTGATCAAGATGCTCCTTGCAGAAGGGCTGCTGCACGGCGACTGCGTCACCGTCACCGGAAAGACGATTGCGGAGAATGTAAAGGATCTGGCCGGTCTGAAAGCAGGGCAACAGATCGTGCGTCCGGTATCGAATCCACTGAAGGCGACCAGCCACTTGCAAATACTTAAAGGCAACCTGGCGCCTGAGGGTGCAGTGGCAAAGATTACGGGCAAAGAGGGGCTAAGGTTTTCCGGCCCGGCAAACGTCTTCGATTCTGAAGAGCTGATGTTGAAGGCGCTGGAGGAAGGCAAGATTGCCAAAGGTCAGGTGCTCGTTATCCGTTACGAAGGCCCCAAGGGCGGCCCGGGTATGCCCGAAATGCTAACGCCCACATCAGCGATCATGGGAGCTGGTTTGGGAAAGGACGTAGCCCTGATCACCGATGGCCGCTTTTCCGGAGGCTCCCATGGCTTTATCGTTGGCCACGTCACGCCCGAGGCCCAGGAAGGCGGTCCCATTGCCCTGGTGCGCACCGGTGAAGTGATCACCATAGACGCCAGCAAAAACGAGCTCTCGGTAGCGCTCTCCGACGACGAACTAGCAGCCCGCCGCAAAGCCTGGCGCATGCCGCCCTACAAAGCTGAGCGCGGCACCCTGGCCAAATACATCCGCTCTGTCAAAAGCGCGGCCCTGGGTTGCGTCACCGACGAGTAAATTCGTAGAACGAAAACATATCCTGGATATGTTTTTCGACAGGGCGTAGCGGGGTGGAGCGTCTGCGGTTTTCTCCTTCCCCCAAAAGAGAGAGGGCGCGATACCTGATTCAGGCACCGCGCCCCTATTTCTGAACAACCCTAGCTAAACAGCGCGTCGTCGATCGACTGAACATCATCCCACATCGGCGTCGGCTCAAAGTACCCCGTCCCAGGCTTCAGGTGTTGCTTGCAAACCTCATCGTTCAGCGTGACCCCAAGACCCGGAGTTTCCGGAACCTTGATGAAACCCTGGTTGATCATCGGCTTCTCCAGCCCATTGACCAGGTCCTGCCACCACGGCACATCGAGCGAATGGTTCTCCAGCGCCAGGAAGTTGCGAGTAGCGGCCGCGCAGTGCACGTTCGCCATGCAACTGACCGGCGTGCCCGCAAAGTGCATCGCCATCGGAACACCATACCCAAACGCCATGTCGCCGATCTTGTGTGTCCGCAGAATGCCGCCTGAGGTCGCAAGATCCGGATGGATCTTGTCCACCGCATGAACGCTGCACAGCTTCTCGAAGTCCGCGATCTCGTAAATATCCTCGCCGGTAATCGTCGGCGTCGGGCTCGCATCAGTGATCTCTTTGAGCAGATCCGTGTAGTACCACGGGATCACGTCTTCCATCCACTCCAGGTTGAACTTCTCATACGCCTTGCCTAGCTTTATGACCGACTTCGGACCGATATGCCCCAGGTGATCCATGGACAACGGCATGTCGTAACCAATATTTTCCCGCACTGCCGCTACGTATTCGCAAAGCCGGTCGATGCCCTTATCGGTGACCTCTGTGGCCATAAACGGATGAGGCTGATTGCGCAGCTCCCACTTGCTCTGGCCCGCCGGTTCCATCACCATACCCGGCATCCCCTCGAGCACATTGATGCCCAGATCCATCTTCATCCAGGTAAGCCCCATCGCCTTCCGCTCTTTGGCTCGCCGTCCATACTCTTTCGGATCATCCGACTCGGTGGTGTCCGCATAGATGCGAATCTTATCCCGCCACTGCCCACCCAGCATCTGGTACACCGGACAGTTGTAGACCTTGCCCGCAATATCCCACAGCGCCATCTCAATCGCGCAAACCCCGCCCGCCTGGCGCGAGATCCCGCCAAACTGCTGGATCTTCTGAAACAGATAGTCGATCTTCAGCGGGTTCTCGCCCACGATGCGGTTCTTCAGCACCATGGCGTATTGATAGCCGCCCACGTCGCGCACTTCACCGAGCCCATAAACCCCCTGGTTAGTGTCAATACGAATGATGGGGCAGGGGCTGGGGCCGGGCTTGACGATGATAGCGTACCGCATATCGGTAATCTTGAGCGTCGACGGGCTGGAATTCAGGTTGACGTTCTTGACTGCCGGCTCTTGCTCGGCCGCGGCCTTCTCCAGACTATAACGGCTTAGAAGGCCACCACCCAGGACGGCCATGGAAGACTTGAGAACACCTCGGCGATTGAATTTCCATCCATTGGGATCTGACATTGTTACCTTTCCCCTTTGTAGTTGATCCTTACAGAAACCCTTGCTCTTAGCGCACGTATGCAGCGAGACGACGATAGGGCGCTCAGCGAGCCAGGCACTTCACCCCGGTTTCGTCCACCCGTATGGGAAGGAAAAGGATATCGCATTGTCAGACGGGTTGGATGGGGCGGCCGTCTCCGGCCACCCCATGAGTAGGTTTAGAAGTAGAACGTCGCCGAGGCTTGCAAATCGCGGTTGTCGTTCACCGTACCCGTAATCTGACCCGCCTGCGCAGAACCAATCGCCGTATTGGGGGTCGAGAAGTTAGGCGTGTTGAAGGCGTTGAAGGCGTCGAACTTCAGGTTCAGGCTCTTGTCTTCGTACAGCTTGAACCGCCGCTGCAGGCCGATGTCCCAGTCCTTCGTAGTGGGGCCATACAACACCGAACGCCCTACGTTTCCATAGGTATTCGCGGCCGGCGTCTGGAAAGCGCACACTGCGCCACTCGGCAGTGTTGTTACACCGGCAGGACACAGGGTGGCGTTGAAAAACTGAAGCGGCGTGCCGTGGTCGATCTTACCCCGGCCGCCGATCCGGTTTGGCCAGCTCGGCGAGCCGCTGTTGACACCACTGTTGAGGCTCACCGAGTACGGAGGGCCAGAAGCGTACGTGGTGATCGCGTCGATTTCGAAGCCACCCAAAACCTTTGAAGCAAAACCGCTGTTCAGGAACTGCTTGTCGGTTCCGAACGGAAGT
The DNA here is from genome assembly GCA_963830325.1 of uncultured Acidobacteriaceae bacterium. Classification (GTDB taxonomy): domain Bacteria; phylum Acidobacteriota; class Terriglobia; order Terriglobales; family Acidobacteriaceae; genus PALSA-350. The sequence goes on along the minus strand of CAWHMV010000008.1, from coordinate 137,603 downwards.
TCGTAGGTAACGCTGCTGACCAAACGGTGCTTCTGATCAAAGCCAGAAGCGCCATATCCCGCTTTAAGATTGGTCACGGTCTGTGGGTTGCCTGCCGAGCCGCCACCCGAAGCGGCGGAACCGCCGTAGTCCAGCGACTTGCTGTAGGTATAGCTGATGAGCGCCGTCAGGCCGTGCGTGTAACGCTTGGTGTAGTTGGCCTGTAGGCTGTTGTAGTTCGACGCGTTGATCATGTCTTCCTGCACCCACGTCGAAATATTGTTGATCGGCTGATAGAGCCGGCGCAGTGTCTGTGACGTCGGGCCGCCGGGCTGAATGAGTCCTACTTCGTTTGGACTGTATGCATAGGTCAGATGCACGCTGTGACTGCCGGCGTACGCCAGCCCGACGACCCCGCCAAGCGTCTGGTGTTCCATGCCCAGGGTAAAGATCTGCATGTTCGGTGTCTGGTTCTGCCGCGAGTGGCCGATGAGCGCCGGGTGTGCCGCGTTCAGCGCCGTCGTACTGGTCAGAGAAGAAAGCGGCAAAGCGACCGCTCCCTGAGGAAAGGGGTTGCTGATAATGGGTTGGCAACTCGCCGTTACATTGCTGGCGGTGCACTGGTTGGCGGGTGCGAACGCACTCGGCAGGGGAAACGTTGCCGGGCTCGAGAAGGTCTGCGAGATGGTAAACGGCGGGTTTTGTCCCAGCTCGTCGGAAGCCGAGAACGGATCCGGGAAGTAGGAAATGCCGAAGCCTGCGCGAATAACCGTCGATCCTCTGCCATTCAGGTCGTACGCCAAGCCGACGCGAGGTCCAACATTGCCGTAACGGGTCTGAATGCCCGCGCTCCGGCTAACACCGTTTTGTCCCGCAAAATCGAAGACCAGCGTATTTTCATTGAAGTTCGCCAGCCGGTTGTCCTTCTCCACATCCGGAGTAAAGACGTCGTAACGCATACCCAGGTTGAGCGTCAGGCGGGGCGAGACCTTCCAATCGTCCTGAACAAAACCGGAGTATTGCACGTTGGTGATGTAGTACGGAGTGATCAGGAAGTTGCGGCTGCCGGCATTGGGAAAGCCGAGCAGGATGGACGCCAGGCCGGCGCCGCCTGTGGCGGCAGTGCCGCTATTCGTGAAGTTGTCATTGAAGGTCAATCCGCCGCGAGTGGTGGTATTCGTAAACGGCGAAGCTAGAACACGGACGTAGCGGAAGCCGAATTTCAAGGAATGATTCTGCTTTGCCCACGAGAACGTGTCCTCAACCTGAATGTCGGTCTGGACCGGGTGTGCAGGCAGGAAAGCCGTCCCGCCCTGGAGACAGGTGAACTCGTTACCGCAGCCACTGCCTATGGTGAGATTGGGCAGACCGGTTGTGTACTGTGAAATGTTCAATCCCTGGATGCCCAGTGAAGTTGACGAGTTGTGGCCAAAATCCGATTGCGTCGTGAAGGGGTTCGTTCGTGCGTAACCGGCGCGGAACTCATTGAACAGAGACGGGCTGAAAACGTGGGTCTCGTTCAGCGCCAGGCCTTGTGCGATCAACGTGGTGAGCTGAATGCCGGCCACGTAGGGTCCGAGGTCGAACTGCTTGGCTGCAGACGCAGGGGTGGGAAGGCAGCAAGTACCTTGGCCTCCGGTTAAAGGATTGGGAGCATTTTGGACGAACTTCTCATAACTGAAGCGCCCAAACATCGAATCCTTGTCGCTCAAGTGATAATCCACGCGCGCGTTGCCGCCGTTGTCGTCAATATCCTGATCGGCAGTGGACACGTAATTGTTGAAACTGCCAGGGCCAGTCGGCAGAGGATAGATGCTGGCCAGGTTGAGACCCACCTGGTCGAGGCGCGAGGGGCAAATTACATTTGGCTGATTACCGTTGCAGCCCATGAACTGGGTCCGTGTATATTTTGTCGTCCCGTTGGTGGTTGTTGCGAGCGTGGTGAGCGGATCGTAGATGGGGATCAGCGTGCCGCTGGTGTTGGTGTAGGCGCTAAAGTCACCAGTCCGTTCCGCCGCAGTCGGAACATTGTTCTGGTTGACAATGCCTTTCAGCGAGCGCTGTCCATAGTAGTCAGCAAAGTAAAACAGCTTGTCCTTGATGATCGCCCCGCCAACCGCACCGCCAAACTGGCCGCGGCGATAAGCAGGTTTCTGCGTCGCGCTTCCCACACGGGCGAAGTAGTTGCGCGCATCCACCGCGCTGTTGCGCAGATAAAGAAAAACCTCGCCATGCAAGGCGTTCGCGCCCGAACGGGTAGACACCGACACTACGCCGGCGCCTACGCCGTAATTGGCCGCATACGATCCTGTCAGCACCTTGAACTCGGCGATCGACTCAACCGAAGGCTGCACCATGACCGTGTTGAAGGTGTATTCGTTGTCGACGATGCCGTCGACGATCCACGCGTTCGTATTGGCTTGGCTACCCAAAGCGTTAAAGTCCGAAGCTGCGCGTGGATTGAACGAACTGGAGCCTGAGAGGTTCTCCCCCGCCTGGCCAGTCGTCACGCCCGGCACAAGATAAACCAGCTGGGCAAAATTACGCCCGTTCAGCGGCAAGTTCTGCACTTCGCGCTTGCCCACCACTTCGCCCAGCTCCGAGCTGTCAAGCCGAATCAGCGGTGGCGCACTGGTTACCTCTACGGTCTCGCTGGCTCCGCCGGTTACCAGCGCAAAGTCGACCTGGGCTTTCTGATCGATATCCAGCACGACGTTGTTCTGGATATCGCGCTTAAAGCCTTTCATCTCAACTGAAATGTTGTAAGTGCCAGGAAGAAGGTAGGGAACGCTGTAGTTACCTTCTGTATCCGTCTGCTTGGCGGTTGTGGTGCCTTTGCCGGTATCGGTGACGGTTACCGTTGCCCCGGGAACCACCGCTCCCGAAGCATCGCGAACCGTGCCCAAAATGCTGCCTGTCGTTACCTGTGCAATGGCCGCTGCGCAAAAGCTGAACAGCACAACGAATACAGCTGCGAGAGCTGGTGTTTTCCTAATACTCATGGTCCCGTGACCTCCGAAAATTGTTGAAACCACTGCGATGTCTCTTTAAACAGAAACTTACGCAATTTCCCCCGTACGTTCTTAACATGTAATGGGGGCGGGTTAACTTATAGATAACTCAATACACGAATGTCAAAGGAAAAGTGGAATACCACAATGTGGGATCTAACTCCTCCCGGCCCGCGGAGATAAACTAGTCAGGGGCAGTTAGGGGGAAGACCATCTTCAGAGCCGGAACCGTGAAAATTGTTCTTTTATTGCTCGTAACTCTTTCAGTTACATCAAACTGCTTTGCTGCGTCTGCCTATCCCACCCGGCTCGACGACCCTGCGGCGGTGTACCTTACCGCGGACGAATTCCACGTCCACGGCGACGGCAGCGAAGACGATAGCGCAGCCGTGCAGGCCGCCATCGACGAGCTCCAGGCCGCAAAAGGCGAGGGCGTCGTCTTCATCCCGCCAGGGCGCTATCGCATCAGCCGCACCATCTATCTCTGGCCGGGGGTGCGTGTTATCGGCTACGGTTCCCAACGTCCCGTATTTGTACTGGGTGAAAACACTCCCGGATACCAAAACGGAATAGCCTACATGTTCTTTTTCGCCGGCGCGCGACCCCGGCCTCAAGGCGCCGCAGGCTCACCTCGCTTCGTCTACCATCCTCCACCTACACCGCGAGGAGTTGTCCCGCCCCCTGACCGTAACGTTCCCGACGCCAACCCTGGTACCTTCTACTCCGCGATCAGCAACGTCGACTTTGAGATAGGCCCCGGCAACGCGGGCGCCGTTGCCATTCGTTTTCACGCGGCACAGCACGCCTTTCTGAGTCACATAGACTTCTCCATCGGTTCCGGATTCGCCGGTGTTCATGAGGTTGCCAACGAAGCGGAAGATCTCCACTTCCATGGGGGCCAGTTCGGCATCATGGCCCGCAAACCCTCACCAGCATGGCAGTTCACGCTGATCGACTCCACCTTCGACGGGCAGCGCGAAGCCGCCATCCGCGAAAACGAAGCCGGACTCACCCTCGTTCACGATGAATTCCGCAATGTGCCCACTGCCGTTTCCATCGATCCCCACTACTCCGATCAGCTTTGGATCAAAGACAGCCGTTTTGAGAACATCACCGGTCCCGGAATCCTCATCGGAAACGATGCCAGTCGCATGACGGAAATTAATTTTGAGAATGTGATTTGTAGCCACGTGCCCATATTCGCCAGGCTACGCGAGAGCGGCCGCGAATTCCGCCAGCCCGGCGATATCTATCAGGTCAAGGTCTTCTCCCACGGCCTCAGTCTGGCGTATCCCGGCGCGCAGGGAACCATTCAGACTCGCTTTGATGCTTCACCGCTGGCTGTGCTGCCGCCCCCCGCTCCGCCCGCGATCACCGCGCTGCCGAACCCTGCAACCTGGGTCAACGTTCACTCGCTCGGGGTCAAAGGCGACGGCACTGTTGACGACACGATCACGTTACAAAAGGCAATTGAAGAACATCCAGCCCTCTACTTCCCCAGCGGGCGCTACCTGCTCCACGACACCCTCACTCTCCGACCTAACACTGTGCTTATCGGACTGCACCCCAGCACGACGCAATTCGACCTGCCCGACGGCGCACCTGCGTTTGAGGGCCCGGATGGCCCCAGACCACTGCTGCTCGCGCCTTCGGGAGGAGCCAACATCATCACCGGTCTCGGCATTTTTACCGGCGGCTTCAACCCACGGGCGGTCGGGCTTCTCTGGCACTCCGGCAAAGACTCCCTGGTAGATGATGTCCGGTTCCTGGGCGGCCATGGCACCAACAATCCTGATGGCACCCGCATGAATCCTTACAACTCTACTCACAGTGCCGACCCCAACCCGCATCGTCCCTGGGACTCGCAATATCCCAGCCTCTGGATCGAAGGAGGTGGTGGAACCTTTGCCAATATCTGGACCCCTGACACCTTCGCCCAGGCCGGCATCCTGGTCTCAAACACAACCATCCCGGGCTTTGTGTATGAACTCTCAAGCGAGCACCACGTGCGCGCCGAAATCAAACTGAGGAATATTTCCAACTGGGAGCTCTACGCCCTACAGACAGAAGAAGAAAGCGGCGAAAGTCAGGAGGCCTCTTCACTGGAAATCGACCACTCCAGCGATCTGACCATCGCCAACTATCACGGCTATCGCGTCACCCACATGGAGAAGCCTTTCCCCTACGCGGTACGGGTCGCCGATTCCAACAACATTCACTTCCGCAATGTGCATGTGGACGCCAACAGCTCCATCGGCCTGTGCGACGCCACCGGAGCCTGCCGCCAGGCAGTGCGTTCCAACAAGGTTCCGTTCGAAAACGCCATCGTCGATCAGACACTCCACGCCGAAGTGCGTGACCGCGAATTCGCCTGGCTCGATCTTTCTGACAACAAACCAGTCCCGGCAGCCCGCGCAACCTCAACCCTTATGGAAAAGGGTGCGCAGGTAGAGCGCCTGGCCACCGGCTTCTACAACATCTCCGGCGCCGCCATCGACGCAACCGGGCAGCTCTATTTCGTCGACGCGCACTTCCATCGCATCTACCGCTGGTCGCCCGAATCGAGGAACGCGGTCGTGGTGAGTGACGCTCCCCTCGATCCAGTCAACTTGGTCTTTGACAAAGCCGGTGATCTCATCGTCGTTTCATCCGGGGGCAAGGATCTGACCGCCTATGCCTTCCACCCGGACCAGACAAACCCCGAAGCCCAACTCACTGTCTTACATCTCGAGCCCGCCGCTGAGCGTCCCGGATTTACCCCCGCTATGCCGGTTGACTACTGGTTCAACGGAGACTTTGCAGAAACTCTCTCCGCCACTCAACCCTATACGTATACGTCACTGCAACAAATGTTCGAAAAGGGTCTTGGGACCCGCACCACATTCCAGTTCGTCTCTCCGGACAACTCTCTTTTCATTCCAACCGATGCGCCGATCGTGCAGGGCGAGCCCTATTTCGGCACTAAGTGGGCACCCGTACTGGAAGCCTACGGGTTAGTCAAAGGAACAGAAGGCAAACCCTTCTACGCCACCAATGAAGCCGAGCAGCGCACTTACCGCGGCCTACTCAATCCAGACGGCTCCTTATCGCAGATCACCCCGTTCGTAGAGCAAGGCGGAGAAAGCCTGGCCCAGGACGCCCAGGGAAACGTGTATCTAGCCGCCGGCCAAATCTACGTCTATTCGCCTGAAGCCAAGCTCCTGGGCAGCATAGACGTCCCCGAACGCCCCCACGACATTCTCTTCGGAGGCAAAGATCGCCGCACCCTCTACCTGCTAACCGACCACTCTCTTTACGGCGTGCGTCTGAAGCACCCGGGCCTATAGCCAGGATTGCTAACCCTACCGAAACTCCACAGGCACAGGACGGGTGCCCCACGTTCGCCCCAGCGTAACCACGGATACGTGGGCCGAAAAAGCTGGGCAAAGCCAACCAACGCTTTTACTGTCGTCCTAACCAATACTGGGTGGGCCCCATGCCTCGCGATGCGAAACCAACGACTCAACAAAGATGGATTTGGGAGAAATTTAAAGCGTACCTCAGGGCCCAAAGAGCGTGTGTGAGAACTTGATTTTCAAACTCAGTCCCGCAGGGACGGCTGAACTTAGCCCAGGACGCTAGTCCTGGGTTGGATTTGAAAGGACGACCGAGTCCCGCAGGGACGGCTGAAAATAGGCCGCGACGTAATCCTGGACAACCTTCAGCCGTCCCTACGGGACTTAATCATGTCTCATGATGGACCCAGGACTAGCGTCCTGGGCTAAGTTCAGCCGTCCCTGCGGGACTGAGTTTGAAAATCAAGTTCTCACACACGCTCCAAAGGCCAGTGATTCTGCTGGTCTCTGTACGGGCTGAAGCCCGTACCTACCTTCCCAGACCTTTGGCATTGAGTTTCTCCGCACAGCACTTAAGCAGGAGGAACCCCACCAACCGGCTCCCGCTTCCGCACACCCTCACCCACAGCCCCCTGATGTCCAAGCGTACGATTGAGCCACTCCGTCATCTGCACCTCCCAATCCGGCACGCCCGGCAACTTATACCATCCCCCAGTCCCATGCATCCCACCAGGAATCCGAATAATCTCACTCCGCACCCCCACCTTACGCAGCGCCGCATCCAAATTCGTCGCCTCACTAAACGGAATGTACTCATCCTTATCCCCAAGAATCTGCAAAAACGGAGGGTCACCCTTGGAAACATAACTAATCGGGGACGCCACCCTGAGTGCTTCCGCCTTCCCCTTTTCCTGAATCAACGGATCAAGCAGCGCATGCACATCCGCATTCAGCGGAACAGTCGCAAAACTACTCTGCGCAAACAGCGTCACCACAGCCTGCACCTGCGCGCTCTCACGGTCCACCGGATCGGCCGCCGAAGCATCGCCAGGCGCATTCAACAACCCCACCATATTGCTGAGGAAACCACCCGCAGACCCACCCACCAGCGCGATACGATTCGCCTGCCCATCCCAACGGCTCGCATTATGGCGGATAAAACGAACCGCCCGTTGCACGTCATAAACCATGTAAGGGTAGGGATACTTCGGCGCCAGCCGATAGTTAACGGAAAACACCGCATACCCCGCAGGCGCGAGGAAATCCGCGCAATACGCTTCGCTTCCGCTCTTGCTATTCCCCCGCTGGTAGCCACCGCCATGGATGATGATCGCAATCGGATGTGGCCCCGCCCCCTTAGGCGCGTAGTAATCCATGGTCAAAGGCTGTCCGTCGGCCACCCCGTACACAATCCCTTCCTGCGTTGGTGTTCGCACCTCCGCAGCGAATGCGGAGACAGTCAAAACCAACCCCAAAAGGCCACAAAATATTTTCATCATCCTCCTCATACGCTGAGCGGTCGTTCAGGATGCACCGTCATCCACAGAAAAGCGCCGACCACCGCGAGCGCCGCGGCGATCGCAAACGACGTAGTCCATCCAAACCGCTGAGCCACCCACGGTGTGAGCGAGGCCGTTACTGCGCCTCCCACCTGCGCCCCCATGTTCACCATGCTGGAGAAGACCCCCGAACTACGGCCAGCAATATCCGCGGACACCGACCAGAACGAGCTCTGCGAAACATACAGAGCGCCCGCACCACCGGCAAGGATGACGCCCGCAAGCTGAGGGCTTTGCACTCTCGACCCGAGCACCAGAAAAATAGCGGTAAAAAAGAACGCCACCGAAGCCAGGCCGCAGCGGCCGACGCGCAGCCCGTAGGTCCGCGTAAGGCGGTCACTGATAACCCCGCCCGCCAGGCAGCCGATGGTCATCGATAGAAAGGGAAGCATGGAAAACAAAGCGCTGGCCTTCAGATTGAAGCCACGCACCTGTGCCATGTACAGGAAAAACCAGCTGAAGAATATCCAGGCGGTGTAACCGAAGCCGAAGTAGCTAATGATCAGCGCCGGCAGATCGCGACGGCTCAGGATGGCTCGCCACGATATGGCCACGGGTGCGGAGCCGCTAGCTTGGCCAGCCTTAACGTCCGCATCCGCGACGATGCCCTGTCGAATGATAGCCAACTCCGACGGCGACACCTTGGGATCTTCCTCTGGTGTATCCCGTGCAGCCCACCACCACACCGCCCCGGCAATCACTCCGATCACCGCGCTGAACCAGAAGGCGGACCGCCAGCCGTGACGGAGAATGAACCACGCCAACAGAGGCGGAGTGAGCCCGCTACCCGCGCCCACCCCAGCGAAGATAAGGCCATTGATAAACCCGCGTTCCTGCACCGGTACCCAGCGTGCAACGAACTGGTTAGCTGCCGGGTAAATCACGGCTTCGCCGGCGCCCAGCGCGAAACGGATACCGATGAGCAGCATCACAGCCTGGGGAATGCCAGGGGGTATCAGCGTGGTAAGCGCCGTGGCCACGCCCCACCAAACCACCCCCAGCGTAATCACCAGCCGCGGCCCAAAGCGGGAAGCGAGCCATCCGGCGGGCACCTGAAAACCGGCGTAGCCAATCAGGAACGCGCTGAAAATCCACCCCAGGCGTTGATTTCCCAACCCATACTCGGAACTTATCTGGAGTCCCGCAATCGAAATATTCGTCCGGTCGAGGAAAGAGATAGCGCTAAGAACGAAAAGCCAGAATGCTAGAAAAAATCTCTTCCGGGTGTGGTGCTCTGCGTACATCGGTGATTGCTCCTGAGGCGCGGGCCGAAACAAATGATACCCCACGGAGAAACCAAGGCCGGCTCACGTATGATGCGTTTGTGCTAGTCAGGAAATCGGGGCCTGGCGGAGGGTTTCGTGTGCTTTTCAGCTAGTGCCAACTTTGTTGGCAGCGCCGTGCTTGGCGCCATCGGGGTGGCGACACTCACCGAGGTGAAGCACAGGCGAGAGTTCCTGTTTGCCGCCATGCCGCTCCTCTTTGCCCTGCACCAATTCACAGAAGGGTTTGTCTGGCTGGGGCTCGATCACAAACTGCCGCCCATCGTGGCCCACGACGCGGGCGCAGCCTTCGTCTTGTACGCCCAGGGCTTGCTGCCGTTTTTGTTGCCGCTGGGTGTTTTTCTCATTGAGCCAACGCGAGACAAGCGCCGCAGAATGCTTGGCTTCTCTATGCTGGGCGGTGCACTCGGGGTGTACCTCCTCTGGGGGTTGATCGCTTATCCCCTGCAGATTTCCGCGGGAAACAACGGCATCGTTTACTTGAACCGGATAACCACCACCACGTTGGTCGCAGTGCTTTATGTGATTGCCACCTGCGGTGCGTTGTTCTTTTCTGGTTTTCGCCTTTTGGTCTTGCTGGCGTGGCTCAATCTGGTGGGTCTGCTTATTGTGATGGTGGTACGGCGGCTTGAGTTTACTTCCCTTTGGTGTGCCTATGCCGCCGTGGTGAGTGTCGTCGTCTACTTATTCTTTCGTAATAGCCGTGCTGATCGGCCGGCCAATTATTCCCTGGAAGCGGCGGTATGAACTTCGAATCGGCCATACAAGATCTGAGAATGTTCTGGTGGGCTTTCGCGGTGAGAAGCGGCCTGGCACTGGTCTTCGCCGTCGTCCTCTTTCTTGCCAGCAGCTTTTTGGGAATCTTCTTCTTCGATCCGGTCACCCTTGTCTATCTGAGCCTGCTTCTCGGATCCTTCGTGCTGGGCAACGGTCTTCTTATGGGTGTGGCATCCGGTTTTGCATTCGAATACCATTTGCGCCTCCGCTGGCTCACGCTTTGTGAGTGCTGCTTCGAAGTGCTGCTGGGTGTGTACATCGGCATTTCCATGCTGATGACTCCTCAATCTCTCGCTTTTCTGGCCGGCATTCACGCTTTGGGCAACGGATGTTTTCAAACCGCCATGGCCATCAAGATGCGAGAGGAACGAAGCTGCCTGCTCCTTCTCGGTTTAGCCGGAGTTATCTCTTGGTCTGTGGGTATCCTGTTTCTGACCCATTTCAATCAGCCCGCACGACCCACAACTCAGGCGCTATCTGGTTTCGAGCTATTTAGCGGAATCACGTGGATGGCTTTCGCCTTCCGGTTGCGCAGATAACAGCGCGAACCTGCGAACTTTCGTCCAAATAGACCATAACCTGGTAAATCGACAGTGAAAATCCTCATAATCGGCGCGGGAGTGCAAGGCACGGTTTTCGCTGTGCGGCTGGCGAACGCCGGCCATCAGGTCATCCTGGTCTCTCGATCAGATCGGGCGAGAGAGCTTAGTCAGCAAGGCGCAATCATTCAGGATGCAGAGACCATGGAAATCCGCACCCGGATGCTCCCTGTTCTGGATAGGCTGCCGGCCGATTTTGCTGCACACATGTGCCTGGTAACAGTGCGCCGCGAGCAGATCGAAAGTGTCCTTGCCGACCTCGTACAGGCGCCCGCAATTCCGCAGTTTGTATTCCTGGGAAACTACGCCAATGTTTCCGGCAAGCTGCTGACTACTCTGGGACGATCGCGGACTGTGTTTGCGTTTCCTGGGATCGCCGGATACCGTGACGGCGCCGTCATTCGATACAGCGATATTCCGCAGCAACACACAGCTGTTGAGCACCACGCAAAAGAGGTCATTGCTTGTTTTCGGCAAGCCGGGTTTCGTGTGGATAGCGTGCCAGACATGAACGCTTGGCTCGTGCGCCATACCGTCTTCATCACCGCAATGGCAGGCGCTCTTTATGAGAACAGCTGTGATGCCGGTCGCCTGGCCCGCGATCGCGATACCGTACACTGCTTTATCCGTGGAGTGCGGGAAGGATGGGCGGCGCTGGACGACAGGGCGGTGGCCGCTGCCCCCATCGGACTGCGGACCATTATGTGCTGGGTTCCTCTCCCCCTTTCGGCGATGTATTGGTGCCGGCTATTGACCTCTCGCGGCGATCTTTACTTCGCCCGCCATACGCGGCACGCTCCGGCGGAGATGGCTTCACTCGCCGAGGATGTGCGCACTTTCCTAGGTGACCGGGAAGCGCCCGCACTGCGCAGGCTGCTGTTGGCAATCGACGCCTGGGTCTCGGGCATATGCGGCCGCCTGGTTAGCCCGTACGCAAGTCCTTGAAACCGCAAGCTCGAACCGTGGCGACTGGCCCGCCATCGTATACTTCTCTCATGTCCATTGTGCGAAACATAGCGGGAGTGGCAAAGGGAATGAGCATCACGTTTCGCGAGATGCTGAACCCAACCGAGGTAGAGAATTACCCCGACGGACCGGGCCCTAACCGCGGCGCCCACTTTCAGGACCGCTTCCGCGGCGCTCATGTGCTGCAGCGCGATGAAAATGGTCTGGAAAAGTGTGTTGCCTGCTTCCTGTGTGCGGCAGCCTGCCCGGCCAACTGTATCTACATTGAGGCAGCCGAAAACACGGAAGAGCGAAGAATCTCCAGTGCCGAACGCTATGCCAAGGTCTACAACATCGACTACAACCGGTGCATCTTTTGCGGTTACTGCGTAGAAGCCTGTCCCACGGATGCCATTACTCATGGCCACGGCTTCGAGCTTGCCTCACTGAATGCAACCACCCTGATCTATCGCAAGGAAGACATGCTGGTCACGTCCATTGGGCTGCCAAATAGCGCCAATGCTAAAACGGGTGCGGTCAAGTAGATGCACCGTCCACCATGTGCAGAAAAAGTACGTTCTGGTCTAACGCGCAGTCGGGCTGGTAGCATCGGCTGATGCAAGGGAACGGTACAGAGAGCAACGGAAAGAAGCGCATCTTTCACGTAAGCAGCCGCGTGAACATCATGGGGCTGCGCGACGAAATACTGCGCATGCATGGTTTCGAAGTGGATTCGGCAGTCTTTTCACGCCATGCAGCCAACGAAGTCGCCGAAAAAGACTATGACTTGGTGTTAATCGATGTTGAGGCCGACGTTAGGGTGCAAAGCGCCCAGGAACTTTGCGACGAGATCAAAAAGGTTCACCCGCTGCAGCATGTTGCTTTTGTCTGCAACTACCGCGTGGCCATAGACAGCGACTGCCCCGACGAGATTATCCACGCAGAATTCAACCCCGAAGCGCTGGTCCGCGGCGTGCAGGTCGCACTCGGCAAGAACGAACAAAACGACAAAGATCGAGCCCTCTAAGACGGAATCTTGTCTCAATTCGAGTGCCTAACTGGCCTTCTTCCGCGGCTGCGCCGCCTGGAACTCAGCTCGCAGCGCTGCCTCATGCATCGGCTTCTCATGCAGCAACAACTGCGTCGCCTCCAGATGCGCATTGGCATGGAACCAATCCTGCACAATGTTGTCGTAGAGCAGATTCAAGATCGCCAGCAGCGACATGCCTTGGTGATGAGCCATCCACTCCAACACCAGCTTCGGTGTCTTGGTGGACTCCTGGTAATCCGCCGCCTCGTAGAAACCGTAAGCGCCCATCCAGCCCATCTTAGCCATGCGCTTGAGATTCTTCAGCGCCTCCACTGGGTCGACGCCCAACGCCAGGCACGTGGAATAGGGCGAGACCACAGGCCCGGCAACCGCGTCCCACTTCAACGCGATGGGCGGAATCCCAAACGCCTGGTAATGATAGTGACCATGGTCGTCTTTACCCGCCCACCCAGATTCGGAGATACCCCAGGGAATGCCATGCTCCTTCCCAAAGGCGCGCTGGATTGCCACCACGCCATTCAGCGTACGCGAGACCAGCGTGTCCGGATAGCTACGCATCCAGATGTTCGGCATCATGTATTCGAACATCGTACCTGTCCAGGAGATGAGCACCGGCTGCCCATAGGCCATGGTGTGGATGCGCCCCAATTTGAACCAGCTTTGCTGCGGAGCCTCTCCCTTGGCCACCGTAATGAACGCGGCAATACGCGCTTCGCTGCATAGCAGGTCATAGCAAGCCTGGTGCAGATGCTGGCGCTCGATCTCATAACCGATCGAGAGCAGCAGCCTCGACTTATCCATAAGGAAGCCGAAATCCATTTCGGTAGCGAAGCGCATGGCCTCCGCGGAGAGGTCTTTGAGTCCAGCAACGAGCGCCTTCAGATTTTCTCGCGCCGGCCCCAACGCGGTACGCAGCTCTTCAGCCAGCAACACCAGCGGTGAGTCAGACGGCAGACTGGTGGAGGCTCGCGCGATGCGACCATCCAGATCAGCAGCCAGTGCGACCGCGGCTCCTGTCTGCACCCCGGCCGCCGTCTCGGCGACGCCGTGCAGCTGAGGCAACTCGAGCAGCGGTGCAAACCTGGGCAAAACCCACGGCATGTAATCGCTGGCCAACCCGGTCAGTGCACGAACGCGGCGCTGGGTTTCTGCCAGCCACCAGGATGCTTCGCCTTCCGCCGGAGCTGAAAACTCTGGTGAGTCGACCATATCCAGGGCCCATGCGATCCACACATTCACGTTAGCGTCCGCCGCCGGCGGTGTCAGCGCCTTCAGCCCCGCTGGCGCATCCGGTAAGCTCGTCAGCAGTTTCCAATGATCGTGGAAGCCGCCAAAGAGGCTTCGGTTAAGTAGTGGCTCGCGCAGCAATAACCGGCTACCCGTGCGCAAGGTATAGAACGATGCCGCCAGGTTACCGCTATCTACCGAAGAAATGGTAATAGGCCGGATAGGCGCGAGCGTGCGAGTGTCGTACCAGTTGTAGATGTGTCCCCGAAACTTCTCCAGCTTGTCGTAGGTCTGCAAGCTGCGCTCGCTCAGTTCGAGAAATTCAGGAATGCTCAAATAACCAAATGTAACCGCGGCCTGTCGTGCATTGAGCAGCAGGCCATAGTTTGTAGGCGACACGCGACCCGCTTCAAACAGACCCTCTTCCTCGACATTGTCCGGGATCATGTAGTTGTGGCTCTCACCGCCGAACTGGTTAAAGTACCGCCAGGTCTTCAGCGCCAATTGACGCAGGAAAGTGTCTTCTTCCTTGGTGAGCTTCGGCCGAACCTGCTGAGGCGGATTGTTGAGCCACGCGGTGATACCACTTGCAAAAGCCCAAAGGATAAGAATCGGCAGGGCCACCAGCACCGACTGCGGATGGTACAGAAACACCACCACCCCCACGATGAGTGCGACCAGTGGACTCACGGCCAGGTAGCGGTCAACCGGTGTGCGGCTCTTGCCCGACGACTCTGCCTCCGCAGCAGTTTCCCATTCCAGCAAGCGCTGCCCGGTAATAAAGCTGCGCACCAGCGAGCGAATAATAGCGTCCAGCGCCAGTAGCGTTTGGTGGGGCAGATAAACCAGGGTGAGCAGCGCAATAAACGTGCCCTGGCCAAAGCCGCTGAAAGCATCGCGCATGGCGCCCGGCAATTTGGTGACGTACGCTCTGCCCACACCGAATACCAGCTGAACCATCGTGGGCACGAACATCAGGAACAGCGTGACCGCGGTCCAATAAAGCGCGCCGCCAGGCAGGCCAAGCCACCCGGCGAGCAGCAGCGCAAAGGTAAACACTTCCACCAACGAACGCCGCAGATTGTCGAAGATCTTCCATCGCGAAATCGTGGCGATGGGGTTGCGCACATACCGTCCCGATTCATCCGGAACCTTAGAGAAAAGCCATTGCGCAATCTGCCAGTCACCCCGCAGCCAGCGGTGCTTGCGCCGCGTATACGCACTGTAGTGCGAGGGATAGTCGTCGATGACCTCAACGTCCGTGGTTAACCCAACCCGGGCATACGAGCCCTCGATCAAGTCGTGGCTGAGCAGGGAATTGCGCGGAAAACGGCGATCCAGAACCGCGTGCAGGGCATTGATCTCGTAAATGCCCTTACCGGTAAACATGCCCTCTCCATACAAGTCCTGATAGGCATCCGAGATCGCTCGCGTATATATGTCAAAGCCCGTCTGTCCGGAGTAGATGGACGCTAACCGCGACCGCGACGCCGATTGCACACTGACCCCGACCCGCGGCTGCAGGATGCCGTAACCCTCGGTGACGATCCGCAGCCCAGGGTCGATGACGGCGCGATTGAGCGGATGCGCCATGGCGCCGATCATCGTATGCGCCGTGCCCCGCGGCAGCTGCGTATCAGAATCCAGCGTGATGACGTATTGCGCGTGAGTAAGCGCGCTCAGATCGCCGGCTTTCACCGGGAAGGGATCGAACTGCCCTTTGAGCAGCTTATTCAAATCCAGCAGCTTGCCCCGTTTCCGCTCCCAGCCCATCCACACCCCCTGCCGGGCATTGAAAATGCGGTGCCGGTGCAGCAGGAAGAACGATCCCGCTCCCGCCGTGGCATATCGCTCGTTCAGTTCGTCGGTCAGCTGAATAGCCAGCTCGACCAGGGGATCGGTGTCGTTTTGCCGCGGTCGCGTGACCGAGTCAGGCAAATCAGTCAGCAAGCCAAAGTGGATGTGGGGATCCTGGTTCGCCAGGTAGCGGACCTCGAGGTCATCGAAGAGTTTCCGTACCTGCTTCTCCTTCATCAACAGCGTAGGCACGACCACTAACGTAGTGAACGCCTGGGGAACGCCTTTGGAGAAGTCTAGCTTGGGCAACGCATAGGCTTTAAAAATCGCGGTGACTGTGTTGTTGACCAGGTCGACCGCACCCTGTGTGACTGGGAGTAACAGCAGCAGGAAAGCCAGCGTAAGGCCGCCGAAGATTGGGTACGTAGGCACCAGCGGAGCCAGAATCAGGCCAATCAGTACCACGGTGATGATCTGAATGCCGCCGATATAAAAGTCATCCGCGTTGTTCCAGATCGTCTGCCGCAGGTGGTCGATAAACCTGGGGCGATAACCGACCCGCGAGGCCAGCATAGGAAAGCCACGGTCAATGATGTAGTAGCCCACATGCGCGCGCCGCGCGCGCAGCCGGGGATCCTCGACCCGCTGTTTTTCCTTTGACTCCAGTGCCAGGGCGAGCGCCGCCTGCGCAACTTCCAGCTCCGAGCAATCGGAGTAGCGGGCAATCTCCGCCACCCGCTTGCGGTATGCCTCGCGGCTGTCGAAGTCCATAAACCGGTAAGCATTGACAGGATCCTGCTGCAGCACAGGGTCATACACCACCAGCGGCTCGATCATCGTGAACCAATCCGCGTAACCGATGTCCCGCAGGCTCCTCATCCGTGTTTTCAGCAGTTCGGCTCCGGCCTCAGTGTGCGAACTCTCATCTGCAAGGACGCCGTTCGCCTGCACGATGACCTCTTCCAGCAACAGGAATTTCATCACCGGAGCCAGAGCCCACAGCTCTTGCAGTTCCAGTGCATCGTATCCCTGCACCCGGGTGATGAACGTCTGGATGGCGTCGGCGTTATATTCCGAGCCGGTAGCTTGCAGGTAGGCGTCTGTCACCGTCACGATCCGTGGCTCGTCATTCTCGTGGTCGCGGATCACGCGCGGTAAGCGGCCCAACTTCTTGCGTACCGTCGAGACCTCGGTGACCACGGAGCGCAGCAGCCGCGGGTTTTGCCGCAACTCGAGTAACGGGTCCAGCGGCTCCCCTGGCAGATAGGTGGGCACCGGCCTGGCGTCGAGAATCACAAAAAGCTGGTCGAGTGACTGAGCGGTGGCGTCAATACGGCGTCCAAAACTGCCCTTACCTTCCGGCTTGTGGGCAACGTGCCAGCCCGGGGCGACCCGATCGGCGTAACTCTGCACCGATTCAGGGGTGTAAGAGCGCTGGAACCACGGATCCGTAGAAGGCCCCGTAGAAGCGGCCTGGCCGGTGACAGTGTCGGTCATAAAGTCTCTCTCTTCGTACTTTCAGCGGATCAGCGGTAGCTTGCCGCCTGCATTTCAAACATACTTGCGTAGCGCCCGCCCAGCGCCATCAGTTGCGGATGGGTTCCTTCTTCCACCAGCCTTCCACCTTCGAGTACAACGATGCGATCCGCCATGCGCACGGTAGAAAAACGGTGTGAGATCAGCAGCGCCATCTTGCCCATGGTGAGCTCGGCGAAGCGCTCAAAAACTTCCAGTTCACTGCGCGCGTCCAGTGCAGCCGTAGGTTCATCCAGCACCAACAGCTGCGCATCGCGCAAGTAAGCCCGGGCTAGTGCCACCCGCTGCCATTCTCCGCCCGAAAGCTCAACCCCGCTCTCAAACCGGCGGCCTAGCATCTGGTCATATCCACCGGGGAGCTTGGCGATCACACTTTCGGCCAGGCTCTTATGCGCAGCCGATTCAATCTCTGCCTGCGAGTGTTCGCTTTCCACCCGCCCCACGCTAATGTTTTCCCGGGCCGTCATCTCATAGCGCATAAAGTCCTGAAAGATGACTCCAATTTCGTGGTGTAGATCTTCCAACTTGTAGTCACGAAGGTCAATGCCATCGAGCAATATCTGGCCTTCGGTCGGGTCGTATAGCCGAGTAATCAGCTTGACCACGGTCGTCTTGCCCTGACCGTTTTCTCCAATCAACGCGATCCGTTCGCCCACGCCCAGGGTGAAGTTGAAGTTGCTCAGCACCCGCCGCGTGGTTCCCGGATAAGCAAAACTGACGTTGCGAAACTCGAAGCCACGCCGGATCGGGCGCGGTATCAACGGCCCATTGGGGTTCGACACCACCGTGGGTTTCATCTCGAAGAAGGCCAGCAGATCGGTGAGGAAGAGAGCCTGGTCCGCTATCCCCGACGCGGTAGAAAACACCTGCTGCAAATTGCTGGAAGCTTGAATGATGGCATTGGTCAGATAGTAGAACTCGCCGATGTTGTCATAGCTGCCCGTAACCGCACGCCAGATCACGAAGGCATAAGCGCCGTAATACCCGAGTGTAGCGATAACGCCGAGCAGCCCACCGGCCACCAGCTTCCTGCGTGAGAGGGCAACATTCTCCTCGTAGATACCCCGGGAGAGTTGCGTGAAGCGGTTGGTAAGGTACTCGCTCAAATTGAAGAGCTTGAGTTCTTTGGCGCCTTCCCGGCTGCCGGCTACCTGGCGCAGGTAATCCATCTGCCGTTTAGCCGGAGTCTGGCGGAAGTTCTTCGCATATCCCAGGAACGCGAAATGGGTTTCACCCAGGAACGTAGGCAGCACGCCGAGGGCTAGCAGAAGCACCAGCCAAGGGGAGTACCACAGCAGGATCGAGGTCCAGATCAGCGTGGTCAGGCTCTGCTGGAACAGCCGGCCCATCTGTTGGATCATCGCCAGGCGGTCGGTGGCCTGCACCCGGGCCCGTTCCAGGCGGTCGTAGAAGACGGGGTCTTCATACGTGGTCAGGTCCAGCGCCGCCGCCTGGCGCATCACCCGGATACTGACGAAGTGGGTATAACGGTCAGCCAGCAGACTGTCGCTGTAATCGACACCCCGCGTTAGCAGCCCGGAGAGCACATTAAGCACGGCTTCCAGCGCCACCAGCCACCAAAAGTAGGGAAGCAGGCCTTGGTGGCTGAAAACGTGCTGCACACCATTGATGATCTTTGACGCGATGTAGGCAATGGCCGCGGGCAGCGCGGCCACGAAAATCCGCAGGATGATGCCCCAGGTAACCACGGCCGGGCCGGATTGCCATAAAATCCCCAGCACCGGCGGCACATTCTTGAGCGCTTCGATGCGCTCGCGCCAGGCGCTACGAGAGGACTGTGGACTGGTTTCCGTCATGAAGTTCCGATTCTTTGGGCGGACCAGACCCCTCCGCGGGCTCGGTAATTGGATTCCTAACTAATGTTACCAATCAGATGCACTTCCGGGTTGACTTGTTGGCTGAAGACGCTACTTGCGGTCCGTAGGCGACTGTGCTAAAACTCGAATATTCAAGTTTGCTCCTTGTGAGCGAGCCTGAATTTCATGAAGAGTGGCTGAGGGACGGGCCCTGTGACGCCACGACAACCTGCCTGGGCAATCCGGGAGTATGGTGTCAACTCTCTCCTGCGTTCTGAAAAGAAACGGGGAACATGAGATTCGGGGTGCAGCTGTAAGCGCATCTCGCTAATTCCATGCAGTACCGCAGTTTTAGAGTTCGTCACGTAGTGCCCGTGCATCCGTCGCTCTCGATTTGAGGGCATGATGGCGTCTTTTTACGAATTGTGTTGTAGGGAATGTGGCAAGCGTTTCCCGAATCAGCCGCTTTCCGCCTGCGATGAGTGTTTTTCCTCGCTTGAAGTAGCCTACGACCTGGCCGCGGCCAAACAGACCTTCACCCGCGAGGCCATTGCCCGGGGACCGCAGAGCATGTGGCGCTACCAAGCCCTGTTGCCGGTGCCGGATGACTATATCCCCACGACCCCCTCGGGCATGACTCCCCTGATGGCGGCCCCGCGCCTGGCCAAGCGCATTGGCGCTACCAATCTCTACCTCAAGAACGATGCCGTCTGCCTGCCCACGCTGAGTTTTAAGGATCGCGTGGTCGCCGTGGCCCTGGCCGCGGCCAAAAACTTCGGCTTCGATACCGTGGGCTGCTCCTCAACCGGCAACTTGGCCAACGCTGTGGCCGCGCACGCGGCCCGTCTGGGCTTGAAGACCTACATCCTTGTGCCGACGGACCTTGAGCCAGCCAAGATTCTGAACACCCGCGTTTACGGTGCGAACCTGGTGCGCATCGACGGCAACTACGACCAGGTGAACCGGCTTTGCTCGCAGATCGCCGAGCGCTACGAGTGGGGATTTGTGAACGTCAATCTTCGTCCCTACTACGCCGAGGGTTCGAAGACGGTAGGTTACGAGATCGCCGAGCAGCTAGGCTGGCGCCTGCCCGACAACGTGGTGGTGCCCATGGCCGGAGGCGCCCTGATCTCCAAGATTCGCAAAGCCTTCGGGGAGCTGATCGAGCTGGGCCTGGTCGAAAACAAGCCGGTGCGCTTTTTCGGAGCCCAGGCCACTGGCTGCTCGCCCATCGCCCATGCGGTCAAGAATGGTCTCTCGCACCACGAGCCGCAGCGGCCCAACACCATCGCCCGCTCGCTGGCGATCGGCAATCCCGCCGACGGACCCTACGCCATCCGGGCCATCAACGAAACCGGCGGCTGGGCAGAAGATGTTTCCGACGTCGAGATTGTCTCCGCGATCCAGGAACTAGCCGAAACCGAAGGTGTCTTTACCGAAACGGCTGGAGGCGTGACCACCGCCGTAACCGCCCGCCTTTATGCCCATGGCCGGATAGCCCCAAACGATCTCACCGTGGTGGCCATTACCGGCAACGGATTGAAGACCCTGGATGTGCTGCAGGGCAGTTATGAACCACAGCAGGCGATTCGCCCGCGTCTGGCTGACTTTGAAGCCCTGGTCGCGAAGGATGTTGAGCACGATAGAGAGGAAGCGTATGTCCGTTAAGGTGGTCTTGCCGAATGCATTTCAGAAACACACCAACGGTACCCGGGAGATCCACTCCGCGGCCCAGAATCTGCCCCAGCTGATCACCGAGATAGAGACCAGCTTTCCCGCGCTCAAGCCACACCTCCGCGACAACGACGGCAAGGTTCGGCGCTTCATCAACTTCTACGTCAACGAAGAAGACATCCGCTTTCTCGGCAACGACGAATACGCCTTCAAAGACGGCGACGAAGTACTGGTCATCCCCTCCATCGCCGGCGGCTCTTTCTAGAGAGAACCAGTCTCAAGGAACGGATGACAATCAGACTGCATGGGACCAGCCCCGTAGGGACGGCTGAACTTTCAGACCTGTCCAAATTAGGTTTTTCAGTTCACCAACTGAGACGGCGCATGAAGTCTTGGGGAAGAGACTGTCGAAGGAAGGGCACGGCATAGGTTCTTGACGGCTTTTAGCTGCGACGGCACATTCTGTACAAACTGCTGGCTCGGGGCAACGGCCAAAAAACTGAATGAAAAAGCGTCTCTGTACGAAGGGCACGGGTTCAGCCGTGCCGTAAATCGCCTGGGCTTGACGGCTTCAGCCGCTGAGGTACGCTTTTGCGAAACCCACAGGTTTGCGGTTTCCCTTGAGGTTCTCAGACGCCCTCCTAAAGCTCTAATGGATCCGCGTGCCGTGTGGCACGGCTGAACCGGTGCCCTTCGTTGATCAGGGCAACTCTATCCGCCCATAAGAGCACCGCAGGACGCTGTCCCTGAGTAATCGCCGCCGGCCCGACTTTGGGGCGTTGGTCATCTTAAATCCGGGTACCCACCCGGAAATTTGACCTGAGACGAACCCACCCAACCCCGAATTAGCGATCGCTTGACCGATGATTCACGAAACCGCCCGGGTAGCCGAGTGGAGTGATAGCATCGCTACCAATGTTTCCGAACCGCTTAGAGATTGCTCGGATTATCTCCCTTCTGCCGGTGCTCAGAGGGATTGCGGGACAAGCCCTGGAACAATTCGTCGAACAACTTTCACTGACCAGTCTGCAAAATGAATCCCTGCTTCTCGAGCAATCCACCGAACCCGCCATCCTGATTGTTTTGTCAGGACAAGTGTCGCTTTCCGGCGGCACCGGAGAAACAGTACGTGATCTCGAACCGCAGGCGACCGTATTTCTGAACCGGGATCCCGCATCCCGAGCGCATCCCGTACGCCTGACGAGCCGCGAAAATGCCCTTATTGGCATCATCACCAGGAAAGCGCTCGGCGAAATCGCAGATCTATATCCCGATTCGCACCTCGCCTTTGCCGGCCTGATCCACGCGACTTTGGAGCGCGAGACGCTGCACGCTTCTCTGAACGACGGAGAACTCCTCGGCCCACTCAGTGATGCATTTCGCCAGGCGTTGGAGGTGGAACTTGAGCCTATGACGCTCTACAGTGGCGAGTCCCTCTTCCGGCAGGGAGAGGCAAGCGACTCGCTGTACATCATTCTCAGCGGACGGCTGCGGGTGTTGCCGGAAGATACTGCGCACGAAACCTTGCCGGTCGAACTCGGACGGGGTGAAACGGTTGGTGAGCTCGGGCTGGTTACCGGCGAGCCACGATCGAGATCCATCTGCGCCGTCCGCGATACCTATATGGGCCGGTTGTCATCTGCCGCGTACGACCGGTTGTTGACCAGGTTTCCCCAGGAAGTGATGCGCGTTTTTATCTCCCGGATAGCGCGAAGGGTGCAGCAGATCACCGCAGGCACGCTTAGGGCCTCGTCCCGCATTAATAATATTGCGCTGATTCCGGCCTCTCCGGGTGCGGCCTTCAAAACCTTCTGCGACCAGTTCTGTGAAGCTCTCGCAGCTTACGGTTCGGTCGCGCGGGTCTCCAGCGCTCGCGTCGATGCGGCCTTCGGGGTCGACGGGTTTGCCCAAACGTCAGACTGGGACGGCAACCGGATTCTTTTCATCGACTGGCTAAGCGGTTTGGAGAATAACCACACCTACGTCGTGTATGAAGCCGACGATCGCCTCACTCCCTGGACGGAGCGATGTGTCAGGCAGGCTGATCGAGGAGTGATTGTCGGCAATGCCAGTCAGGACCCCGAGCCGGGCGAGATTGAGAGGGAACTGATTGCCCGCCTGCCCGCCGACGCAACCCAATCGAAGACCCTGGTGTTGATCCAGGAGAACGGCAACCCATCCGGAACCCAGCGATGGCTGGCTCCGCGCAAGGTGGACCGCCACCATCATGTACGGCTCGGCAACCGGGAGGACTTCGCTCGAGTGGTGCGATTTTTGACTGGCCGCGCCGTCGGGCTCACTTTGGGCGGTGGTTTTGCTCGTGGCCTCGCGCACATAGGCGTCTTCCGTGCACTCGCCGATTGCAACATTCCCCTGGATGCGGTGGGAGGAGCCAGTATGGGCGGATTGATCGGCGCCCTCTGGGCCAGCGGGTGGTCGAACGAGCGAATCATGGAAGAGATCAGTTCCGGCTGCCGCGATTCTTTCAACGACATGACGCTGCCGTTCATCGCCTTCAAAAGCGGCCGGAAATTCAGCGACCTCGTCGCCCGCTTCTTCGGCGAAGCTCGTATCGAAGACCTGTGGCACCCGTTCTTCTGCGTCTCTGCCAATCTGAACCGCGCCGAGCTGACCATGCACAAAAGCGGTGGCTTGACCAAGGCGACTTTGGCCAGTAGCCGGGCGCCGGGAATCTTTCCGCCGATCGTTTACGGCGGTGAATTGCATGTCGACGGCGGCTCTATCAACAACGTCCCCGTGGACCTGATGCGGGTCTTCTGTGGCAATGGAATCACCATCGGCGTGGACGTTTCACCTCCCCACGAATTGGAAGATGTGGAGGACTACGGTTACACCGTCAGCGGCCTGCAGGCGCTGCGCAGCCGCTTCGGACTGTGGGGAGCCAAGAAGTCTTTTATTCCCAGCATTCCCCTGATCCTGATGCGTACCCTCGAGTTCGGTGGAATCTCTTACCGCATGACGCGCGAGGGCTCAGCTGATTTAATGTTGCAGCCGGAAATGCTCGGGTTTAAGCGGACCGACTGGCACCTGGCGGATGAAATTGTCGCCCATAGCTATCGCCACACCATGGAAAAAATTGAAGGTCTGAACGGAACTCTAGGCGAAAGAATTAGCGAAATCAGGGCAGCACAGTCGTGAGGTGACCGTGAAGATTCATCTCGATGAGTTGGGAATGGCGCGAGCGTATACCGAGGGGCATGCGTTCGAAGATCTCAGCAGCGAACAGCTGCGGCTGATCCTGAATCGTGGGCGCGAGCTGTACAAATGGTTTAAGGCTCATCCCCGTACGCACGCGCTGATCAATGCGCTCGTGATCGCTTGCGTTCTCGGTATGGATTGGGCCGTCCTGCTGCAGATGCCGCGTTGGATTCTGCTGTCGAACGGGCACCCGGGAACGGGATCGCTGGTGGCAACGGCAGTGTTAACGGGCGCTCTCCATAGCTGGCTACTCTACTCTCTGGCCATCTTTACCTTGCACGAGGGCGCCGCGCACAAGCTTATCTTCCCTGGAAATGGACGGTTGAGCCGGGCCGCACAGTTCCTGGCCGTGAATCTCTGTCGCCTTTCGGCTGCCGAACCCAATTACTATGCGGCGTGCCACATGGCGCACCATGCCAGGTTCGGCACCGAGCAGGATTCGGAGTTTCTTAACTTCGTCCAGCCTCGCCGATTCTGGCGCATTCTGTTGCCCCTGGGCAGCTTTCTCAACTACAGTGACTTCGTCATCCATCGCCCGCTCGGCTACACCCGTGGCCGCGTGATCTCCGGGCTGATTGCCGCGCTCTATAACGGAGCGTACGCCTACTTGCTCTTCCGCCGTTTTGGAGGGTTGTTTGTGCTCGTCGTGCTCCTGCTGCTACCGCACGTGGGCTTCTACTTTGACCGCATGCGGCAGTTCACCGAGCACAACCTGATGCCCTTGGAAAACAAGAGCGGCGCGCGAAGTTTCGGCGCGGGTTTCTCCGGACTGTTGGTAGGAGGCGGGCCTTGGGGACAGCCCTGCCATATGGTTCACCATCTGGTCGCGAGCATCCCCTGGTATCAGCAGATCGCTCTACACCGTTACATGGTGGGGCTGCTTTCTGAAAAACAAAGACGGCAGTTTCTACTGCCACCGGGCTTCGGGTTTCCGCAGTTGCTCTGGCGTGTCGTGCGAGATGCCAACGCATTCTCCAGAGCCGCCGGAAGAACAACATAGCGAGGGGTACACCATGCTGGGCAAAAGTCGGGACGAATGGATCAGGCAGTATTCGACCAGCCATCAGAATTCGGTGAATCGCGCATGCCACACCGTCGGCATCCCCATGATCGCCGTTTCCATACTCATGATTCCTCTGGCCATCTGGCGGCCGCATATTTGGTGGTGGGTGGCTGGCTTATTCGTGGTCGGATGGGTGTTCCAGTTCATCGGTCACGCCTTTGAGGGCAAACCGCCCGAGTTCCTCAAAGACTGGCGCTTTCTGTTTGTAGGCCTGAGTTGGTGGTTCGCCAAGTTGTCGGGTAAGGCATAACGGGAGAGACCCAATGCACATTCATCCGGAAGAAATCCGCTGGGCGCAGGTGAACGAAAAACAGCTGCCGTTCGAGCCCCTCAACCGCGACCAGGTCCACTCCATCATGGAGCGGGGCAGAGAGCTTCATCGCTGGTATAAGGCTCATTACGTACTGCACTGTCTGATTAGCCTGTTCGTGTTGGTTGTGCTGCTGGGTGGCGACTACCTGGCGCTGATAAGGCTTCCTGGCCTATGGCTGGCACAGGGAAGTCATAACCCCGCGGGTGCTATCGTGACTGCGGGAGTGATCTGTGGTCTGCTCCACTGCTGGTTGATGTATTCGCTCGGCGTGTTCACCATGCACGAGGGCGCAGCCCACAGAATCATCTTTCCGCCCCGCGGTCCGCTCAGCCGTTTCGGCAACTTCGCTACTTATCATCTTGCCCGCATCACCGGCGGAGTTCCTGACTTCTACTCCGAAAAACACATGATTCATCACTCCAGGTTTGGCACCGAGGAAGATGCGGAGTTTCTGAACTTCGTGACTCCGCGCCGCTACTGGATGACGTTTCTACCTTTTGCCGGCGTAATCAACTTCTCCGACTTCGTGTTCCACCGTCCTGCCACTTACACCAGGAGCCGTTGGATCACCTTGGCGGTGGCGCTTCTCTACCACGTGCCCTACATGTATCTGGCTTACAGGTTATGGGGAGGTTGGTTCATAATCCTGGTGCTTCTCTTCTTCACCCAGCTTGGGTTCTACCTCGATCGGGTGCGGCAGTTCACCGAGCATAACCTGATGCCGCTGGACAATCTGAACGGGTCGCGCAGTTTTGGCTTCGGGTTTTGGGGAATGCTCGTCGGCGGAGGCCCATGGGGAAGCCCATGTCACTGGGAGCACCACCTGGTGGCCAGCATCCCCTGGTATCAGCAGCTTCGCTTGCACCGCCATGTCGTGAGCCTTCTGACGCCTCGCCAGCGCAAGCAATTTCTCATCACTCCGTTCATCGGTTTCCCCATGCTTTGGTGGAGAGTATTGCGCGAATCGTATTCCCTGATGCGCGCAGCTCCAAACGGGATCGAGCGGGTGTCCTCCCAGTAAAAAGCCATGACTCCAGACTTTGAACTTCTGATCATCGCAGCGGCTTTGGCGGTCTGTGTGCCGCCATTCGCCTGGAGCAGGCCGGATTGGGCTCGTACGTCGTATTGGAAAGTGGCCCTGACGTTGGCGGCACCTGGCGCGTGAACACCTATCCCGGGTGCGCGTGTGACATTCCCTCCCACCTCTACTCTTATTCCTTCGAACTCAACCCCAATTGGTCGCGTATGTACCCGACTCAGCCGGAGATGGAAGTGTGCTGACAGTGGATGGGCAGGAAAGGGAAGTGGATGCCTTGATTTTCTGTACCGGCTTCCGCACCACCGATCTTCTATCCCTGTGCTCTTTCGTGGGCGGAACGGAGTTTCGCTCAATCAGGCCTGGCAGTCCGGCGCCGAGGCTTTTCGCGGCGTCGCCGTAGCCGGATTCCCCAATCTGTTCCTGCTCATCGGGCCCAACAGCCGCGTAGGCTACAACTCCATCGTCTTCATGATTGAAGCGCAAACCCGCTACATCCGGCGGTGCCTGAAACTGATGCGTCGCAGCGGTGCCCACTCCATTGAGGCGCGTTCCGAGGAACAGGCGCGCTTCAACGCGCGCCTACAGGAGCGTATGGGCCGCACCGTCTACGCCTCCGGCTGCAAGAGCTGGTACCTCGACCAAAGCGGCGAGGGAACCATCCTATGGCCAGGACTCTCCTCGCAATACTGGAAAGACACACGGCGCCTGATGCCGTCGGAGTGCATTCTCGGCAGAGCTGTCCAAGTTTGGCGGATCAACCGACCTGTTGATTGCTTTGCTCCGCTGCTGTCTTAAGTTTCGAGTTGCTGCTTCAGCCGTGCCACAGCACTCGCAGAGATGAGGTCTTGATTGTCTGGGTGAGAACCGACCATCATGAAATTCAGTCCCGTAGGGACGGCTGAACTTAGCCCAGGACGCAGTCCTGGGTTAGGATGCGCCCTTGAAAAGTCCCGTAGGGACGACTGAAAAAGTTATCGGATCTGAAATCCTCAATCGCGGAATATTTTTAGAGGGAAGTGCCCTGGGGATCACCGCGAGGTAACTTCCAGTCGTCCCTACGGGACTTTTCGTCCTTCGAACTTCTACCCAGGACTGCGTCCTGGGCTAAGTTCAGCCGTCCCTGCGAAACCCTTTCGGCAATCGGTTCTCACAGCAACTCAACTGAGCATCTTGCGGAACCGCGAGATTATCGACCGACAACTAGAAGTGCGCCAGACGCTGAGCACCACCAGGATCAGCGTAAACACCCCCAGGATCAGAAAGTCCTTCCACAACCCGGCGAAACCCGTGCCATTGATCATGTTGGAGCGGGCAATCACGCTGAAATGGCGAATCGGGTTGATCCACACTAACGGCTGCAGCCAGTGCGGAACAGCTTCTGCGGGCGTGACCGAGGTCGTTACGAAACTCAGCTTAGGAGACGGTAGAGGGAGGCTGATGATATGACTGACTGCGCGCTCGGGGGTTTCGAATCGAAGATTCTGTCGCGCTCTGTCAGGCGTGATGAAGTGCGTTCGTCAGTTTGGCTGCACCGAGCACGTTTGTCATGCGCTTGAGGTTGTAAGCCATCGTCGCGAGGCCGATTTCGACCTTTGCACCGGACAATCCACGCATCAACAGACGCGGGTGTCCGAAAATACGGTACTTGATCGTCGCGAAGGGATGCTCGACCGTGCATCGACGCAACCTCATCGCCTCTGGTGTCAACCGCGCCTGCATCCGGTTTAACGCCTCTTCATAGAGGTGTCGAGCTAAGCCACGTCTCGGAGCCTGCGTGCAACGTGACTTGAGCGAACAGGCGCCACAGTCGAGAGACGAAGCTCTGTACATGATGTAACGATCTTTATAGTTGGTATTCTTACGGAGCAGTCTTTTGTCGCCAGGGCAGAGATAGGTATCAGTATCGGGTTCGTAGCGAAAGTCCGCACGCCCGAATAGTGTGCCGTCGCCCTGGTTGTTCACTGTACGCATAACGGGAACGTATGGCGTCATGCCTGCAGCTTCACAGTGGGCCGCCTGCTCTCCATTGGAGTAACCAGCGTCGGCTACAACATGAAAACTCTCTACTTCAAGTGCTTTCTTTGCCGCCTCGGCCATGGGCTTCAGGCAGCGGATATCAGATGCATCGAGTACCACAGCGTGTGCCACGATCAGTGCATGTTCCGCGTCGACGGCAGTCTGAACGTTGTATGCGGGTAGAGAGGTCTGACGCATCAACATAAAGCCTGCCTCAGGTTCAGGATGCTGCTTTAGCTTCTCTAGCGCACACTGTACGGCAGATGGGTCGATGCTTGCTTGTTGTTCGTCGTCCGCTTCCTGGATGCTGTCGAGATAGCGTTGTAGAGCGAGTCGTTCCCGAGTGCTGTCAATGCTGGCCACAGCGCGAAACTTTGAGCCATCGATAGCGATCCACTCGCCACGAATGAGCCCGCAGCCGCGTGCGAAACGCACAAGTTCGCCACCCGCTGCCGTAATTGCATCGCGGTGCATCCGACGGAACTCAGCGATGCTCTTATGGTCTGGATACAAGCGTCCTAGAAGCCACATCAACTCGACGTTTCGGCGACACTCGGCTTCCAGTCGCCGCGACGAGCGGATCTGGTTCAGGTAGCCGTACAGATACAACTTCAACAAGTCGCGTGGATCATAGCCGGGCCGGCCTGTATCTGCGGCCTCTGCTCGCTCGAATCCAAGTGCCGCCATTTTCAGCCCACTGACGAAGGCATCAATGACTCGGCATACATGATCATCCTCAACAAGATCATCTAGCAGCACCGGAAACAATGTTCCTTGGCGTCGTCCTTCACCTTGGATATAAGCCATAAACGAAGATGCCCTCACGCTTTGAGAACATCCTCTCATTGATCACCACCGGAAACACAACGAATTCAGCTAACCGCATTGCGTGCATCTTCCAGATGACGGGATCGGCGTTTCTCGGGACCTATCTGGGTGGCGTTGAGGCTACCCAGCGCCAGCTCAGCGCTGCGGTAGCTGTCGAGGAAGTCGTTCATGGCGCGCAGGACCTCGGCTTCGTTGGAGCGGAAAACATAGTGATTGGCGTTTGGCAGACGGATCACCTTAGCTGAGGGAATGCCTGCTGCAAAGGCATTGGACATGTCGGTGCTTCTTTTGAGTTCGAATGCTGCGGCTGCGGCTTGATGAGCGGGATCTGTGGGAACGGCCTCATCATGCGGTACTGCGAAGATAGCTAGGCAGGGGGTCGTTATCTTCGTGTATTTCTGCTCTTCGTTGAAGATGGCGAATGCAGCGTTTGGGGGGGCAGGTTGTTGAGGTGACGGCGGTGCAGGGCTGCTTGCCTGCGGGAGAATATCCCGCTTCATCTTCAACTCACCCTGGAGATCTTTTTCGAGTTGAGAGAGCGTGGCGAGCAAAGCCTCGGTAGGTTGTTCCGGGCCGCCTGGGTCGTAGGGGAGCAGTTGCTCAATCTTGTTGCGAACATCGATCATGTCGAGTTGCGTATCACCAAGGGCGCGAGGATAAAGAGCCGAGTAGCCCGGATCCAGATAGATGAGACCGCTGATCTTCTCAGGATGACGGCTGCCGATCGAACTCAACTCTTCGCCGCCGATCGAGTGTCCAACAAGGACCGGCTTGTTCAGGTGGAGGGCAGCCATGACGGCAAGAACATCGTCGCCGAGACGGTCGGCTGAATAATTCTCGTGATTGGGAGTGGGATAGCTGGACTCGCCGAAGCCGCGACGGGTGATGCCGTAGACGTGGTATTTGCCCGCGAACTTTGGTGCGAAGCTGTCGTATACATGCACTGTGTCGCCCAACCCCGCGAGGAAAACGAGAGGACGTCCGCTGCCACCCCAATCGAGCACTTCAAGCTTGACGCCAGGCTCGACGGTGACGAACTGCACCTTGTGTGGCGTCGGATCGGCAGGAAGCGCCCACGCGGTCTCTTTGGTGGCCTTTCGGAAGGTAAAAGGGGTTCTGCCGCCTTGGATCCACGTGCCAGTGATGGTGTCGCCGTTGGAGCTGAGCTTCCCTTCGTAGGAGAGCCCTACCATGCCGACCACAAACTTCACAGTGGAGTCTTGCACGCTGACGGAGTCTGCCCAATCACCCGTGGGGCCCTGATCGATGCTGTAGATTCTTGCCTTCAACGCCCCATTGTCATCGTGTAGGACCTGCAGGACCATGCGACTCGGTGTGCCCTGTGGCGAAGTAATTGTTCCCTGCCAGTTGCCAGCGACGTCCTGAGCATGAAGGCGGCAGCCTGCGAAGAAGATCGCAATCACGCACACCCAAAATATCTTCCGATCCAGTTCCAGTCGCAGCGTCATGCGTGTCCCTTTCGAAAGTCGTGATAACCGTTTGGCACTATTCGTCCAAGTGCGTTCGAAAATTACAGGGAGTTCCATTCCAGGTTTGGAGAAAACGCTATGGTGATCGTTTTGTTGCTTTGACAGGAATGTGAGACAGATGTTGCAGTACACGCCTCCGGCCACTTCCGAGAATGCCGTTGCTGCTTACTGTCTGCTTCGGCTGAAGCACGTTGCTCGACGCATAAAGTTTTGGCAGACAAGACCCGCCGATCTCTGGCAGGCGCACAGGAAGCGAAAAGGATACAGACACCAGCATGATGGCGAGTGCGCCGGTGATAGCAACGCTCATGATTCCCAAGCGAGGCACCAAGGGAGGTCCTACTTGCAGAGCCGTGTCGTGTAGAACATTCCGCCAGACTGCCATATATTCCTTTGAGCCTTTGCGGATAGCTCTCTTAAGCTCCTCACGGAATACCCACTGCATCTCTTCCCCGTATTGCGTAAAAAGATCGTCCGGGTAGAGGGATAGTAGCTGCGAATAGAGCCAGCAACTCGTTCGGAAGAGAGACGTTCCTCTATCGCTGAAAGCGATTCGCGTCATGGTCGACCTCCCACGAATACTCGCCGTCGCTTTGCGAGCGCCAGCACATCAGCCTGTCGCTGGAACTCCGCTTTGAGCAAGCCTGTTCCTGCTGAAGTAAGGCTGTACATTCTGCGTCTGGTGTGTTGCCGAGACTCCACCTCCACGATAAAAGCACGGTCTAGCAAGCGCTGGATCGTTGTGTAGAGAGTTGCAGGTCCAATCGAGACGGATCCCGCAGAGAGTGTTCTGACGTCTTGCATGATCCGATAACCGTGCTTTTCGCCTTCGGCCAAAGCGAAAAGAACGAAAAAAGCCGCGGGGGGAAGCGGCAGGTGCTCTGCGTGGAAGTCCACTGGGTTCGACATGGCTCCTACAATAGATCATGTGATGATATATCCGCAAGAGATATATGACCCAAAAGGGATCGGGCCTAGCTGATCCGTGCATTGGTACTGAGAAGCGTGCAACTGGCCTTGGCCAGACAGGATGGAAAGGAACAGGATTTATTCCCCGGGAGTCGGCTTCTCTTCAGTAATCATCGAAAAGTTCCAGCATCTTGCCGATTTGCGAGTTTCGTAACAGCCTCGACCGCGCCCGAATCTGTGGTGAGCAGGGGGTTGACAAAAAAACTGGTGAGCTGTGCCTGCTGTGCCGACTTCGAAAACGTCGCAATCACTGTCCCCAGAGTGATCCCGGAGAGGATGCACAACGACGCCCCGCAGAGCACGACCAGGAAGTTGCCGTGAAACGGAACGTCGAAGACCAGCTTCATGAAGCCGGCGGCGAATATCACCATGAGTATGAACAGCTTGTTACTGCAACGATCAAGACCAAGCCGCTGGGTGCCTCCAAGGGCTAGTTTAGGCGACCTGGCGCCTGCCGCTCATGATCTTGCACCTCTGCAGTGTCTCCTTCTGGTATTTGCTCCCCCTCGAACTCGCAGCGGGTATCTTCGCTTTGTTCGCGTATTTCGCGACAGGCCGAAGCATCCTGGGTGCTGTCGCCGTGTGCTACTCTTTAACAACCGCACCTTCAATGTTCTGCACCGCACTTGAGGGCAACCACTTGACCCTCGCCTCGACGCCGATAAAGTAATTCTCCTCAGCATGATTGTGCTGCGCGGGCTGGAGCCGTCGAAAAATCGGCTTCTCGGAAATCTGACATCCCGTTGGTCCCCGACCGGATTCGCGGGTGGGCAAGTGCACGAGATGCCGACTATACGTCTAAGTGGAAAGTCCGCCACTGGAAATAAGTGAACACAAGCGCGTTTCTCTTTAATAATCGCCCTAGCCAGGAAGCGATCCTGCTGTGCGATAGCTTTCGATCAGGCTGTCGTAGAGTGCGATGTCTGCCCTACGTCTTGCCATCGGTTGAACTGCGACGCGGAACACGAAGCATCGGTGAGATTGCGCTGGCTGTTGGATTTCAGTCACCGAGCGCGTTCAGCACATCGTTCACCAGGGCAGTGGGGTGTTCTCCGAAACAGTTTGCTGCAAAAGCTGCCTAACGCAGCCACCCAGCGTTTTCAGGCGTGCGTCTACGTCCGCAGAACGATGGAGAATACGAGAAAATAAGCCGCACGTGGCCCGTCGGGGTCTTACTGCTACGGAATATCGATGATATCCAGAGCAAGCGGTAACCGATCCCGCTCAAACGTGCCAATGAGTTGAAGCGGTAGTGGAGTACCCGCCGAAAAGTTGTTCCCCGTTCCATCAATGCTATCCATCACCGTACTGGACAGAACGAAGCAATCAAAGACAAAGGGCAACCCATTCGTCTTGAGGGCAGACGGACGATCCATCACCTGAAAATGCAGGTGCGGCCCGGTGGTGTTTCCGGTATTTCCTAATAGGCCCAGTTTCTGACCTTCCGTGACCACGTCCCCCACTTGAAGGGTGACGCTGTACGGTCTCAGGTGCGCGTAGAGAGCGTACTGGCTGTTGCCCATATCCACAATCAAGTGGTTGCCTGCCGCGCGGCTCGTTTCCGCAAAACCGGCGATTGGCGAACAAGAAATCGATTCCTCGCTCGATCGCGTGGGAAACGGTTTCGTCAGTCATGATTGATACGAAAGAATATACTGGGAAACTGATTTCGCTTTGCCGGTATTCCTATGAATCGACGTGAATTCCTATACACCACTGCCCTCGGGTTGGCTGCGGCCGCCGTAGCGCCCGCGCAAGAGTATGATCGCGACAAACGGCGGCGAGTTGGTTTGATCGGTTGTGGATGGTATGGAAAATCGGATCTGTTCCGGCTGGTGCAGGTATCGCCGGTCGAGATCGTCTCTTTATGCGACGTCGATTCGCAGATGCTCTCGAACGCCGCCGACATGTCCGCCGCCCGGCAGCGTTCCAAGAAGAGGCCTCGCACCTACTCGGACTATCGAAAGATGCTTGCCGAGAAAGATCTGGACTTGGTGCTGATTGCACCGCCCGACCACTGGCATGCCCTGATCATGATTGAAGCCGCAAAGTCTGGCGTGGACATCTGGGTTCAGAAACCGATTAGCCGCGACGTTCTGGAAGGCAAGGCCATGCTGGCCGCTGCCCGCCACAACAATCGCGTTGTCCAGGTTGGTCTGCAACGCCGTAGCACGCCTCACCTGGTCGAGGCAAAAGAGCGCTTCATTGAAGAGGGTAAGCTCGGGAAGATCGCGCTTGTCGAGATCTACTGCTACTACCACATGCGCGCGACGGCAAATCCCCCTGATACCGCGCCGCCTGCAAATCTGGATTACGATGCCTGGACTGGTCCTGCTCCAATGCGGCCTTATAACAGCTTGGTTCACCCCCGCGGCTGGCGCGCGTTTATGGAGTATGGGAACGGCATTGTGGGTGACATGTGCGTCCACATGTTTGATATGACACGGTGGATGCTCGGATTGGGCTGGCCAACGAAGATTGATTCCACCGGTGGAATCTTTGTCGATAAGAAGAGCAAGGCCAACATTTCCGATACCCAGACAGCCACCTTCGATTTCCAGGATCTTCGAGTCGTGTGGCAGCACCGCAGTTGGGGCGAGGCCGCGGATCCAAAGTATCCATGGGGCGCGACATTCTACGGCGACAAAGGAACGCTAAAGGTGAGCGTGATGGGATATGACTTTATTCCCGTCGGCGGCGGACAGCCTGTTCATAGAGACGTTACCTACGAGTTGGAACAATACCCCGAGGACAAGACTGAAAAGGAACTCGAGAAACACGTCGCGCCCGCCATCCGGCATCATATGCAGAACTTTCTTGCCTCGATCGACGCGCGTAGCCATCCAGTCTCCGACATCGAGCAGGGCTACATTTCAACCGCGTCGTGCATTTTGGCGAACAACTCGATGAAGCTAGGCCGAAGCCTGGCGTGGGATCCAGAGAAGCACCTCGTGGTCGGAGATTCCGAGGCAAACGCACTGTTACGCCAGGAATATCGAGCGCCTTACACGCATCCCGAAGCTTAGGACGGACTTGCAATCGCGGTTTCTGTCATCGTGCCCCCATATCTGTCAACGCCTTTTAACACGCAGTGACGTCCTTCATCGTTAGACCGGGACTGAATGCATTTCGGATGGGGGTGGAGCTACTTGCCCCCGAAACTCCGGCCCCCATCGCCTTCCTTTACGATGGAAACAGATGCCGTTACTGCAAACCAGCGAACAGGTCTCCGATCTCAAGGCGATCGGCTTCGCGCTTGCGGGCTTCACCTTCTGGGTGCTCACCGATACGTTCGTCAAGATCGTCGGCCAGTCCGGCCTTCCCCCCTACGAGATGGTCGCCTTCCTGGGCCTCTTCATGGCGGTTTTTCTGGCGATCTACGGATTCGCGCGCGGCCAGCAGCACCTGCTCCGCCCTCACCGGCTCAGCCGCCAGGTGGCCCGAGCCTGCCTCGACATGACAAACAATGTCTGCGTCGTGATCGCGCTCCGTCACCTTACCCTCACCATCTTCTACATCCTCATCTTCATGGCCCCCATCGTCACCTCGCTGCTCTCCGCCACCTTTCTCCGCGAAGGCGTGCCCTGGCGCAGGGCCGTGGCCATTGTCACAGGATTCGCTGGAGTCATCGTTGCTGTGCATCCATGGACCGGCGCACGCGAGGGTGACTGGGTCGGTTTCGCCGCCTGCATGGTCTGCGTCGCCTGCTTCTCCACCAATATGGTCTGGTCTCGTGTGCTCACCCAGACGGAATCTCCTGAGAGCCTCGCTTTCTTTTCCGGCATCCTCACGGCGGCCGCCGGCTTTGCCCTGATGGCCTTCGTACATGCCACGCCCCTTACGTTCCGCCTCACGTTCGGGCTCTTCGCCATGGGCCTCTTCTGCGCGCTCGGCACGCCCTGCTTCTACGTCGCTGTCAAGCACACTTCGGCGGCCAACGTGGCACAGTATCACTACGCCCAGCTGGTTACCGGTACACTCCTCACCTATCTCATCTGGCACGACAAACCCGGCTTTTATGTGTTCCTCGGCGGAACCCTCATCCTCGTATCCGGCATATACATTGCTGTCACCGCGCGCGAGAGGGCGACGGCATTTCCCTGAGGTTGGAGGGTCATGTACAAAACTGACAACCAACTCTTTTTGCCCCCGAAACTCTCTGACGTTTGGTAAAAGCTTCCTGGACGGCGGTCTTACAGCAAGCCGTGCGCGAACTTGTCGAACGGCTGTTTGGAGGATCGTCCGAAGAGCTAGTGATGAGATTGATCAAGAGCCGCCAGGTCGACCCGGCACGCATTGCTGAATTGAGCAGAACTCTTGCGACTAAGAGAGAGGCTGTGCGGGCACGACGATCCACAAGCCCGGTCGTTCGAAAATTCGGCGACACAACACCTATTTCCATCAAAGGAGAAGGAAACGACGCAAGTACTTGAAAAATCCGGTTACAGATCGCGGCAAAATACACTTCCGACGGTGAATAGGTATCATGTCACCGGATTTCTCTCCATCACGGCCTATCCAATGGCTAGAACACTCGACGAAAACCGGGGCGGCTGGCCTCCAGTTCCAAGGCCGATTCCACCACCACCACCGAGACCCGATCCACCACCGCCTCCACCGCCAAGACAAGACCCACCCCCAAGAGACCGCTAGCCACCTTCGTGCTAGACTCCCGCCATGGACAGGACGGAGCGAATCGAACTGTGGTTAAAGGTGATTGCGGACGATTTGTATATCGCACGCATGGACGAAAATGAAGAGGAGAGCCGACCAAATAGCCAATAGAGTCGAACCGGTCGGCAATTCATGGAACAAGACATCGAGAAAACTCGACTGCACTTGGAAACCTCGGAGTGATTTCCGAGTAGCCAGCGCCCGCATCCGGTTCGCCGGAAAAACCAAGGCGTTAACCGGCTGGAACTTCGACCAGCTTCATGAAGGGCCGACGGAGCCATATGCTTGGGCAGGCTCGCGAAGGCATTCGCGCTGGGGCTGGCCGAGCTGTTGGACGGGGAGTAGCTGGTCCGGTTGAACCGAGATAACCCCACAGGTATTCTCGAGCTATGGCCAAAGCTCACTGAAGAAGTGAGACGAGATTGTGTAGTAACGGTGCGGTGAGGCATGGCGACTCGCATGCACCAGCAGCTCACTGAAAGAAGTGAGACCATATCGATCGTGAGTTCGTTGCTGCGGAGGGGCCTCGAACGTTCCCCACAGAAAAACCCCAGCGCATCGGGAAAGATGATCTGCAAGCGTATCGGATTCGACCATGAAATCGACCAACCTCAACATCTTCTTTCAGCTAGGCGCCCAGCTTCAGTACTTCATTCAGACGGCGCACATCGATCAAGAATGGGACGAGCTATACCTGTTCTCGCATCTCGCGAAGACATGGCTTATCGCGTTTCTCGCAGAAACTACCGAATATGGTAATTCGCTGCAAGACTCTCGCGCTTCTGCGCAAAGCCTTTTAGATCGAATGAACAAAATTTTTGCTCTACCGCAGAGCGACTGGAAACGCCCTATTACCCAAGCTGAATACATATCTTTGTCAAACGGAAAGGACGAGCTTGAGAAGAATTTCGAACGGGAGCACAAGAATATAGATGTGTTTACCGTCACGCCGAAAGGTGTCTACAACACGCGCATATTGATAGAACACCCAGAGGCGCAGTTTCCGGATAAAGTGCGTGCGGTGATTCCAGATCAAATGCTCTACGACTTGAGACAGGCGGGGCGGTGCTTAGCTTTTGATATACCCACGGCATGCGCTTTCCACGTATGTAGAGGAACTGAAGCGCTGATGCTGGCTTACTACAAAGTATTAGCTGGCCATGATTGGAACCACAAGAAAAAGGACTGGAAAATTTACATCGAGCAATTGACAGCCGAGAAAGCCCCCAAAAGAATCACCAGCCGCCTTGAAGAGATCCGAGAATTAGACCGTAACACCTACATTCACCCCGACATCAACGTGTCATTAGAAGAGGCACAAGTTCTTTTCGGACTATGCACAGGTGTTAATTTCTATATGGCAGAGGAAATCGATAGGCTGGGTCCGTGAAAGGAAGACCCCGCCCTGGCGGGGGCATTGCCGCATCGGGTCGGTTACGTCCATCCCCAGTTTCTCAGCCAGATCGGGGGAGGAAACCATCTTGCGGGCGCAGGCGGCACCGATGTGGGTGCTGAACTGGTATAGTTTCGGTTCGGGCATTGCGGAAGTCTACTCCGGGCATGGATTCTGGATCATTCGTCCACTGAGCCGCCCGCACCCTTCACAATCAAGCAGACCGTGCGAGCTATTGAGGAAGCTGTGCCCTCACCTGAAGAACTATGGGTCTGCTTTGGGGCAAGGCTCATCTGCCATCTTTGCGTTTTAGCACCGGGGTCGAAGTTGACCTGAAAAGACCAATAACCTTCCTCTCGGAACATGATTTTACTGGCCTGGGAGTTTTCACCATCGGGTCCTCTGTAGACCGCTAACGTAATTCCCGAACATGTTGTGTCGGCCTGAAAAGCTGTAGAGAACGCTTCCGTGAATTGCCCCTCTTCCTGTCGGTAGTCGTCCGTGACCGGTTTGGAATTGCAGTACTGGTCCGAAAGACCATCCCTCTTACACGCGGACCAACCCGCCTCAACCGCGTAGTCATTGGACCACCATTCGTCGACAACAACCGCGCGGGGAAGTTTGTGCTGCTTGCACCCTTCAACCCCAATCGAGAGGCCGAATGACAGAACTCCAGTCAGTGCATCGCCCCCAACCGGGAGTGCTTGCTGAATTGGTAGGGGTTGGCGTCGGGCATGGCGGAAGTGCAAGTTGTTCTTAACTGCGCACCTGGACCAAGGGCCAACGGACTTTTTCCCAGACCCGAACCAAGCGTAAATCGGAGCAACGAAGCCGCGCCGCGATATCCAGGTACAGGGTTTTCGTACTCGGATCGAGGCCCTCTGCGTCACGCTCAAAGCACTCCGCCTGGATGTCACCTGCGGTTTGGATGCGATACGTATATTTGTCTGCCATGCGTCAGATGGTATGCCTTGTGGTCGCTCATGTGGAAATAGCCGATCCGCTGGGAACCAAGATAATTAGAAGTGCAGCTTCTTAATTTTTGCTTGGCTGAGGGAGCAACTTTCCGGGGACGGCAGACACCAACAGGCCGCTTTACGCACAAAGAGGTCAAAATGGACGGTCCGGACGGTCTGCACCATTTTCTGCCTGTTTCTCTGCCTCTAAGATCATACGGACGGTCCGATCAAAGTTTCGGCAGGGCACAAGAGCGCCGCCGTTCGAGATTTGTAACCCCCCTGACTTAAACTGAATGGTGTAGCGCGGGAGCCACTTCTGACAGAAGGTATCTCGGATTCCGTCGCCAAACCCGTTCTGATAAGTAATCTCCCCTTCGAAGGAGAAAGTTTCTCTCCCGGGCCAGCCAACAGGCCATCCCCGTTCGTATATAAACTCTCGCGGATGCCAAGGCAAAAACCAGCTAGGGGATGGACGTCCCTTAGCAGCAATGATTGGAAATGTCTCATCCAGCGGAAACGAGTCGCCGATGCGTACACCGTCAGCCGAACGAAGTCGCTGGGCTTGACCATGAATATGAACGCCAGTCGCCGAGACGAGCCCGTTATTGATAACATTTATGGTCAATTCTCCGCTCGGAACAAAGGTCAATACAGTCTCCAAGGCAGCCGCTTGAGTGCCTACCATCTGCTGCCTCAGTACAGTAGTTTGCTTCTGCATTTCCGCTGATTGCCTGCCCATCTGATCGAGTTGCCCCTGCATAGCAGTCAGTTGGCCATGGTAAATCCAGAGCGCCACGACTCCAATCAGGCCGAGCCCTACTTGGCTCCAAAAAGTAGCGTGAGTGGTCCAATGTACATCCTTCGCTAGTTGTCGGATGTCTTCTTTGGGCTGGTTGCCTTGCTGTGGAAATGGGGCTTCCAGAACTGCTGGCGTAAGCTCCTGGGAATTTGGATTATTGGTTTGGGCCTCTCGCTCGATGTCGTCGGTCATGGATGTATTATGGCCCGACGGTTATTTCGTACCCAGGGGTCCACGATGGTATCGGAACTGGAGTGAAGCTTGAGCGAAGCCCAAAAATCACGAAACGCCTGGGAAGTAATGATTTGCGGGGGAAGTAATGGGGGGATGTGGGGACAGCATACGTATCCCCGGCCGTTCTGCAACGGTTGCGCCATCATGATGCCGCACTTGGCCGAGAAGCCGGGTAAAACAGGGACAGCCTGAACTGCGTGACTTACGCGTCGAAAGTGGAGGAAAATCACGCGAAGGTTTCGTGGCCAGACGGAACTGGGACTTTGAATTACAGCGAGATCGCAAAAGTATCAGTTCCGTCTGGCCACAAAACTCGCGCCGTATCGGATGACGCACTTTCGCGGGAAATCTTGAAGACGGTGGCAGACCTTCTCAAGCATCCCACCTGAAAGCGACATGGCAGTTCTTCGGTTCAGCGTCTATCGATCAGACTTGCCCTCTGCCGCCATCAACGAAGAGTTCGATACCTGTAATAAAACTGGAATCATCCGACGCCAGAAAAAGCGCAGCCTTGGCAATTTCGTCAGGATCCCCCATCCGTCCCATTGGAATGGTGGACACGATTCTTGCAATGGCGTCTGCAGGTTGCCCATCGATAACCGGCGTATCGGTCGGCCCTGGGCTAATTACGTTGGAGCGAATATGACGGTCCTTGAGATCCGAAGTCCGGTCCGGACGAAGGAGCGGAGAGCAGCCTTCGTTGCGCCATAGACACCAAAGGCGGGTGTACCTTTTACGCTAGCTACCGAGCCGTTGACAATAATCGAGCCGCCATCTTTCAGCAGTGTTAGAGCCTTCTTCACAGTGAACAGCGTTCCCTTTACGTTGGTGTCGAGGAGCTTGTCAAAATGCTCTTCAGTGATTTTGCCAAGGGGAGCAAATTCAGCGACGCCGGCATTGGCGAACACCACATCGATTCTTCCCTTGGTCGCAACGGCCTCGTAGAGACGATCAAGGTCGGTCAAATTGGCAATGTCTCCTTGAACGCCGGTGACATTACTGCCAATTGCTTTCACGGCCTCGTCGAGCTCTTTTTGACGACGGCCTGTGATGAAGACGTAGGCACCCTCCTTCACGAAGAGCTTTGCGGCAGCCAACCCTATCCCGGTTGTGCCACCCGTTATTACGGCTACTTTCCCTTGCAGCTTATTCGTTGCGGTCATTGGTAATCGCCCTCTGTCTCCCTCGCTATCAATCGGCTGAAAATGTGGATGCCGATCCCTTATGAAGGGAATGTGTCGCCAAACATCGGAAGGCCGCTGACGGAGTCTGCCTGTGTGGCTTCGTCTTGCAATACATCCCAGTGCTCGGCCAGGAGACCGTCTTCGAATCGGACGACGTCGGCTGCAATCCAGGCCGCGGGTCTTCCGATTCCTGAGAAACGGCCGTGCGCGATGACATAGTCGCCTTCTGCGACGATGAGTTGGTTTTCATAGCGCAGGGTGTCTGGCGTCGACCGGACGAGAGCGAAAAGTCCTTCCCGCCCCGGCGCAATGTGCGCGCTGTGCTGAATGTACTTCGGCGACCAGAAGTGCTCTGCTGCCGCGTAGTCGCGTTTGTTGAAGAGAGTATCGAAGGCTTCGAGAACGGTCGCCTTGTTCTGTTTCGGTGTTGTTTTTGGCATCTTCAGCTCCTGGGGTTGTGTTCGGGTGATTGATACGTCGGATAATCGGAATAGCCATGTGGCCCCGAGGCGTAGACGGTTTCCCAGTCCACTTCAGCAAGAGGCGTATCGTCGGCAAACCGCTGCACAAGATCAGGATTTGCAATGTATGGACGACCAAACGCCACCAGATCTGCCAGCCCCTCCACGATAAGGCGATTGCCGCGATCACGGTCCATCTTCACGTTTGCGATCAGTGTGCCTTTGA
The DNA here is from genome assembly GCA_963830325.1 of uncultured Acidobacteriaceae bacterium. Taxonomy (GTDB): domain Bacteria; phylum Acidobacteriota; class Terriglobia; order Terriglobales; family Acidobacteriaceae; genus PALSA-350. The sequence goes on along the minus strand of CAWHMV010000008.1, from coordinate 96,146 downwards.
ACAGAGGACGGAAATGCCGGAACATGCCATCGTTGGCCAATTTCTCAAGTGGAGTACCGGTGAAGTCAGTCGTATTGCCCATGAGCAGCAGGTGCGAAGGATGGTAGGTGCTCAGCCTTTCAATTGCATACTCCGTGATCGGCAGGGTTTCGTCGTTGGCTTGAAATGCGGCACCTTCGTGCATCGGACTGATCTTGACTCCGACCCGTTGTGCATCGACCTCACTCAGAACCGACTCGACTACCTCGAAGAGAAAACGCGAGCGATTTTCCAAGCTGCCGCCATATTCATCCTTACGCTGGTTGGTGGCGGCATTCAGAAACTGTGAGATAAGATAGAGGTAGTTGGCGAGGATCTGGACACCATCAAAGCCGGCTTCCATCGCGTTCCGCGCAGCGTGCGCGAAGTCTGCAACCGTAACTCTAATCTCATGCTTCGTCAGAGGCCGCGGTGCTACCGTGGGCTTCCTTCCCGTTGGCGTGAACGACAGCTGGCCAGGATCAACGTTCGATGCGGAGACGGGCTGCGCGCCGTCCAGTAGTTCAGGGTGCGAGATTGCGCCGGTGTGCCACAGCTGGGCAATGATCCGGCCGCCGGCAGTATGGACTGCATCCGTGACGCGTCGCCATCCGCGGACCTGTTCTCCTGTCCAGAGGCCCGGTGTATCCGCCCAGCCGAATCCTTCTGGACTAACTGCGATGGCCTCTGTGATGATCAATCCAGCCGACGCACGCTGCGCGTAATACTCCGCTTGCAAGGCGGTAGGCACATGATCGCGCGCTCCTGCGCGCATCCTCGTGAGCGGCGCCATGACGATGCGGTTAGGGAGATCGAGGTCTCCCATTCCATACGGTGTGAAAAGCGGCTGATTCGACATCACATGAACTCCCGCATAGATCGACTGAACGTGTTCAAGAGATCACCTCTAAGGCATCAACCCGCGATGGATAAAACGCCAGGTGTTCCTTAATGTCGGCGACTGCCTCATACGGATTCTCGTAGCTCCAAACGGCGTATTCCGATATCGCTCCACCAGCGGGAATGCTGTAGTACGTGCAATCGCCCTTATACGGACAATAGGTGTAATGTGTGGTCCGAACGAGCATCGACATCTCGGCATCGTTGCGTGGCAAACAGTAGACGGGGGGATATCCCTTCTCCTCCAGCTGTAGCGCTCGCGACGATTCTGCTACGAGCCTGCCAGCTACCGTCACACGGACCTTGCCCTCAACTGGGAAAATCGCGATGGGATGATCGGGACCGTGAATCTTGATCTCTTTGCCTTCACTCGACTTGGTATCCATTGCACCCCTCGCGTTGCCAGTTAAAGCTTCGAACCGCCATCGACGGGAATGCTCGCGCCCGTGATCCAGCGCGCCCCGTCGGATGCGATAAATGCGACTACATCGGCAACATCCTCAGGTTTACCGATTCGCTTCAGCGCCTGCATTCCGAGCGCTGTCTCGCGTCCCACTTCTGTCTTAGTAAGGCTCGACATATCCGTGTCGATGACACCTGGCGCGACGGCGTTGACGCGGATGCCGCTCGGCCCGAGAATGGCGGCCCAGTTTTTGGCCAGTGTCTCAAGTGCACCTTTGGTAGAGGCGTAGGCAAGAATTGAAGGGTTATCCAAACCGGGCTTGCCCACCACTGAACGGCCTCCGAGAGAAGAGATAACAACAACGCTTGAGCCGTCACCAAGAACCGGCAACAGTTGCTGTAGCAGGAAGAACGGACCTCGGACGTTTGTGGCAAAGAGGCTGTCAAAATCCTCTACTTTGTAATCCGCAATACGCGACGCCTTGCTAATTGCGGCGTTGAGGACAAGCACATCCAATCGACCACCCACAAGGGAGCGCACCTGTTTCGCGAGCAGCCCAGCGCCCTCTGGAGTTCCCAGGTCAGCTGAGATTGCATCTGCATTGCCACCTTCCCTCCGAATCTCGACAACGAGAGACTCCGTTTCTTGTCTTGAGCGGCCATAGTGAACCAGGACATGCGCGCCAGCCTTAGCAAGTGCCGCCGCCGTCGCGCGACCGATTCCTCTCGATGCGCCCGTTACAAGCGCCGTTTTGCTTTCAAGTGTGATCATTGCTCTCTCTCGCCCTTTCACATCAGGGATAGGTTGTTCTTTAGATCGATGGCTGGGCGGGCGCCTGTTTCAGGCGTTCATCCCGCCGTCCACGGTCAGATTCGCGCCGGTGATGTACGAGGAGTCGGGGCCAGCTACGAATGCAACCAGCGCAGCGACCTCGTTAACGTGTCCGTAGCGGTTGAGTGCTGTGACGGCCTTTTGAGGTACAGCCCAATCACCTGAGGCCGGATTCAAATCCGTGTCGATCGGGCCCGGCTGCACGTTGTTGACCGTGATACCCCGGCTCCCGACTTCTCTCGACAAGCCTTGGGTAAATATCTTCACCGCCCCCTTCGTGGCCGAGTAGGGTACGAGCCCCGGCGTCTGGACACGCTCTCCCACGGCGGAACCGATGTTGATGATGCGGCCGCCATCTTTCATGTGTTTCAGAGCAGCCTGCGTTGTAGCGAATACGCCGCGGATGTTGATGTCGAGCACCCGATCCATCTCCTCCAGCGTCGTCTCCTCGAATGTCTTAGGAATGGCCGTCCCCGCATTGTTCACAAGTACATCAAGCCGACCGAAAGTCGCGGCTGCTTTATCGACCGCCCCTTTGGCGGCTTTGGCATCGGCAGCGTCCGCCTGGATCGCAATGGCCTTTCCGCCGCTTAGTTCAATCGCTTTGACCACGGCGTTAGCTGCGGCTTCGTCCTTTGCGTATGTGATGGCCACGCTTGCTCCATCTTCGGCGAGACGCTTCGCGATTGCTGCGCCAATACCCCGGGAACCCCCGGTTACGAGTGCGACTTTGTTTGCCAGCTTAGACATAGATCTCCTTTCGATTCCTGAAACAATTCATCCGTGATCAATCGGCTCCGACCCCATCTAAGCCGAACTGTTGTGAACCATTCAGTTCTATACGATGATGGTGACGCCGCGAGGATGCAGAGATATTGAACTATTCGGTTTGTTATCGGACAATGGACTTATGGGACGCCCGAAAGGCTTTAGCCGTGAGGAAGTGCTGGAGAAGGCCCTGCCTGTGTTCTGGAAGCACGGGTTCGCGGATACGACCCTCCAGGAATTGGAACAAGCCACTGGCGTGAACAAGTCAGGGCTATACACCGAGTTCCGAAACAAGGAAGATCTTTTTGTCGCGTGCCTGCGTCACTACCTTGATAGCCAGGGAAAGAGGGGACTTCTGACCAAGGAACCGCTGGGCTGGAAGAACGTCGAGACGTTCCTCAAGAATGGTCCTCTCAACAAGGAGGAACTGCAGGGGTGTTTTTCCGTCAATTCGATGCGAGAGTTCGCTATCCTTCCGGATGAGGTTTATGGCGTTGTGACGGAGAATCGGGCGCTATTGGAACGCCTTCTCGTGATGAATATCGAAGCCGAAAACACCAAGATGGCTCCTTCAGCAATAGCGGAGATGGTGCTGTCCTTCTTCTCTGGACTATGCATTGAACGCAACCTCAAATCCGGCAAAGCCTCGTCGACCCGCAAGATCGAGAACTTTATGACAGCCCTTCGCAACCTCTAAATTGAACGATTACTCCCCTGAACTGGGCTTCTGTTTACGAACGTGGTTGGATCCACTTGGCCGAATAACCGGCTTCCCGGTGGGCTCGTAGGGAAAGGGGGACAGTCGCGGACATTGATTCGCTGGAATCACTAAGCTCGTGGTCCACCACCAGGAGGGTGGCAACCATGAAGCAGGGGTCTATTGCCACATCAAAGGGGAAGAAGAGCGGGCCTAAGGCGAGACTCGGTATTCCTGATCTTGAGATGTCGAAAGCCGCGGTTCTACGCGGTCTCGGCTCGCCGGATTCGAGACGGGGGTATCAGCACGCGATCGATGAGTTTGTCGCTTAATATTGCTCCGAGCCGCGGTTGGCCTTTAACAAAACCGTAGTTCTACGATACAGAATTAACCTTCAGGAGCGGGGCCTCGCACCTGGGACCATAAACGTACGTATGGCGGCTGTCAGGCGACTGGCTTATGAGGCAGCGATTGTGGCCTGTTGAGCCCTGAACTGGCTGCCGGCATCCACCGCGTCAAAGAAGTTCGCAAACTTTGATCTCGTCTGGGCAACTGGCTGACGGCGGGTGAAGCGTCCGCTCTTTGGCAACTCCCCGACAGGCAGACGCTCACCGGGAAACGCAATCGAGCCATATTGGCGGGTTTTGCTGGGCTGTGGACTGCGTCGTCGAGAACTCGCCGAGTTGACAATGGAGAGCATTCAGAGACGAAGAGCGTTGGGCAATTGTAGATCTTGTGGGAAAGGGGAGGCACATCCGTACAGTTCCTGTGCCAGCTTGGGTGAAGGACACGCTGGATGCCTGGCTGTCAGCAGCTGGAATCAAGAGTGGGCCGTTGTTCCGTTGTGTCTGCCGCGTCGACAAACTGTGGGGTCAAGGTATTTCAGAGAAGACGGTTTGGCATTTCATTAAGAAAGCTGCCGCAAGCATGAAAATCCCGCAACTCTCACCACACGACCTTCGCCGAACCTGTGCGCGGCTTTGCCACGCCTCCGGCGGGGAACTTGAACAGATTCAATTTATTCTCGGTCATATCTCAGTGCAAACGAAGGAACGCTACATTGGCTGCAAGCAACGGTTCAGGGCCGCACTAAACGACAAGCTCGGAATTGAGCCAGGTTGAGTCCACCCGGCACCCATTGGGTGCGTGGCCGATACTCGGCCGTGTGAATGACCGTGAGGGCGCGATGGGGGTTAGGTGTCCTGTCATGTCCCCCCTGTCCCCCTGTTCTTACCAATAACCAAAAGAAAGTTGCGGCAACGATTTACTTCAGATCGATGGCGCCCACGATCTTATCGATATCACCGCCAAAGAAACCACCGCCAAACGTATGCAATTGGCCATTGGCCAGCCTAAGCACAAACCTGTTGTGCATAAACCTTTTCTTTACCTCCACATGTGTAACCTCGCTTCTGGGAATCATAATCCAGGAATTTTTGCCAACCGTGACCGCGCTTCCACCAAACATAGCAATAGAGTTGGTAGCTCGCTGGAACGCTACGGCATCCATCGTAATGTGGTAAACGACGCGTTGATCTGTGATGGTGCATTTGCCCATCCAGACTTGTCCGGTTGGCAGGAAGTAGTTTATGTTCCATGAGCCGGCGGCAGTTTCGCCGGGCAACAGATCAAACCCAAGCTTGGCCATAGTTCTTAACGGGCGTTCCGCTCCTCATATACTTCCTGGTTTCGTGATTGCGACCGTTCCGTTGCGTAAGGCGAACTCAGCGTCGCAAAGCATGTGGCAAATCACCACAAAATAGAGGGTCCTGATTTTAGTTATCACTCCAGCTTCACCAGAGCCAATTCGAGACGATCCGGGCCGAGCGACGAACGGCGACCTGTTATACGAGACGTCGCAGGGCCAGCTGGCGGCTCCGCTTCAGTTTGATGGAAGCAGACTACCAGTCCAGGACAAACAATTCCGCCTGCTCTTTGCCAACAAAGCGAAACAGATCGTGCATGCTGTTATACGATGGGTTGCCTGGCTGGTTAGGGAATTCCCTGGAAAAATTATTAAGCGGCCGGGGCGAAATACAGCCAATAACCCATCCCACATGAGGAGCCTCGTGAATCAGGATGCCCTGCTCAGCGAGTGATTTGCCGCCATGAACCCGAAAGCAATTTCCGTCGTGGCCGGTACGCAGTTCCTTAACTTTTGAATTATGAGGTTCGAAAGTGATCCGGTATGGATGAGGCTGCGGATGAAGCTGGACGAACCAGCTCTTGCCATTGTTCGTTTTAAATCTCTCCATGGATGTATAGTGTTTCTCTTCGCTGATGGCGGCCCCGGTCGTGGAAAGCTGGAGCGTTCCATAAGAGACCCCAATCGTGGCTCCTTTACCGGCGTTCGATACACCTACAGGAGACAGTTGCACCGACGTGACCTTTGGTCCCTTAATAGCGACTAATTCCCCCCATCTGCCACTTTGTTGGCCATGGTGAAATTCTCTGAGCGGGTTCCGTGTTAAGAACAGAGTGACTGCCATGACGCCTCCGATGTCTGCCCAAAATTATTAGCCGGGGTTCACATGTCCGCGCGCGGTACTGACTCTTTCGAGATCGCTGGGCCCAAGCGTTATATGAATTGAAAAAACGTCAGTTTCACCCAATCCACGTCCATCCACAAAGATTGTGCGTCCTGACGTGAATTCGTTACAAGGGCCAGGGAAATGAGGCGAGATACTGGTGCAACCGGGAAGGCGCAGCCAGAGCAGATCCGTGTGGAACAAGTGAAGAAATTGATTTCGTTGATTCTGTTGAGCTTACCTTTTTGAGTAGAAATGTATATATCCGGGCCTTAGGGATTGCTTATACGGCATCCTGGCGCGAAGTTTTCTGAGCCCACACGACTGCCGAGCGAAAAATCAATTTCTTCACATGTTCCTGACGGCGCTTTGTTGCGCTTAGTGGCCGGTCCTGCAGAGATCGCAGTTCTGCAATGGATGTGCCCATCATGACGTCGCAACTGGACGAATAACCGGCTAGTCGGAAATCTGACATTCCGTCGGTCCGCGACGGGAATCGCTGGTGGGCAAGTGTACGAGATGCCGACTACTCGGCCATGTGGTTCGCAAACATCAATGAGTGCATTGGCGATTTAGCGCCAATGCAGAATGACCAATCTTCGTCCTCAGAACTGACGTACTTTTAAATCTGCTGAGTGGGCAAGGCTGCTCGCTGCGCTATACAAAACGAAGTAGACGATCTACCTCCAGTGGGAGTAGAGTGTCTACACCTATGAGCGAAAAAGACCAGTATAAGAACCGGATTGAGCTGTTGCAGGGAACACTCGACATGCTCATTCTTCAAATGCTGCAGTGGGGGCCGCAGCATGGATATGGCATTGTCCAGGCGTTACGTTTACGATCCGGAGATGTGCTTCAGGTGGAGACCGGATCACTGTATCCGGCTCTCCATCGATTGGAGCGTCAGAGCTGGGTGCAGTCTGAGTGGAAGCAGTCAGAGAGCAAGCAAAAAGCCCGATACTACCGAATCACGGCCAAGGGGAAAAAGCAGTTGGTCTCGGATCTGGGCCGATGGGAGCGGATCGTCGAAGCGATTGGGTCGGTGATGTACGTCAAGCCGAAGGAGAGTGAGTCGTGAAGTGGTTTCCGAGCATCGGTTTTCAGCGGCGCAAGCGCGAATTGCAGGAAGAGATTGATGCTCACCTGCAGATGGCAATTGCAGATCGAGTTGCGCGAGGCGAGACGGCGGAGACAGCGCGACAAGCAGCAGCGCGGGAGTTCGGAAACATTCCTTTGGTGCAAGATGTGACGCGCGAGATGTGGGGTCGAGGCTGGCTTGAACAATTGGTGCGAGATGTCCATTATGCCCTGCGGCAACTGCGCAAGAGCCCCGGTTTTACGATCACCGCGACGGCGATGCTGGTAGTAGCTATCTGCGCCAACAGCACCGTATTCAGTTGGATTGACGGCACAATGTTGCGTCCGATTCCTGGCGCGCGGGAAACGGGCGATCTTGTGAGCCTGCAGCGGGGGGAACGGAGCATCTCACCGACTCCGCCCTTCTCGTATCTCGACTATCGCGATCTGCGCGAGCAGAACCACACCTTCACCGGAATACTCGCCTATCATCACGATTGGATCACGCTGACCGGCGGTACACCGCCGGAGCGTGTCTATATAGCGAACGTGTCGGCGAATTATTTCGACGTGCTCGGCATCAAGCCGGTGCTGGGGCGTTTCTTTCTGCCTGAAGAGGAGTCACGTCCAGTTCCCAACGTGGTCCTGGGTTACTCGCTTTGGAAGACCCGTTATGCCGCAGACCCGGCAATTGTGGGCAAATCGATCGAGATTGCCCGGCATCCTGTGACGGTGATCGGTGTGGCCCCGGAGGGGGTTGTCGGAGCAATGCCCGGGATCCGTGAAGATCTGTGGGTAACGTTCGATCCCCTCGGGACGGATGTGTGGCGGATGACGCATCGCAGTGGTGGTGCGGTCTGGCTGAACGTAATAGGAAGATTGCGGCCCGGCGTGAGCCGTGGCCAGGCAGCCCAGGACCTCGACACCGTGATGCACAATATTGTCGCGGCGTTTCCGGACGATCATCTGGGCGATAACCGGATCACGCTGGATCCCATGTGGCGCTCACCATTCGGCGCCAACGGATACATGGCGGCGACGCTGCCCATTCTGCTGGCCTTCGCCGCTGTGGTGCTGTTGCTGACCAGCGCGAACGTGGCTACGCTCACGCTGGTGCGGTTTGTATCCCGGCGGCGTGAGCTTGCCATCCGGCAGTCGCTCGGGGCGAATCGTATTCAACTGGTGCGGCAGATGGTGCTGGAGGGCGTGGTGCTTTCCATCGTCGCAGGAGCCGTGGCCCTTGTGTTGACATCGTGGACATCGAAGACATTCGCATGGTTCTTTCCGGCGAACTCGAATCCCCTCATACTCAACGGGAGCATGGACCATAAGGTGGTAATCGGGATTGCGGTGTCGTCCCTGTTGGCCGGCATGCTGTGCGGCGCGCTCCCCGCCTGGCGTTCGGCCCACGCGCCGGCCATTGAGGTACTGAAGGCAGAGTCTGCAAGCATCTCCGGCGGCTCACGCAACCGGAAATTGCTCAGCGGGCTGGTAGTGGCGCAAATCGCGCTTTCACTTCCTCTGCTGGTCTGCTCCGGGCTATTTCTGCGAACACTGCGGAATCTCGCCGGCGCGAATCCCGGATTTGAACAGGACCACATTCTCACTGCGTCCGTGGGGCTGAATATTGCCGGCTACAGCCACGACGAGGAACAGGTGATCCGTCACAAGATTCTTGATCGCGTGTCGGCATTGCCTGGCGTGAAGGTTGCGTCTCTTACGGACTGGATTCCGATGACCTTGGGCCACAAGGGGGACGATGCGTATCCGGAAGGGTATGTGCCACACCCCCATGAATCTTTGCAGGTGTACCACGCCGAAGTGGCCCCGCGGTATTTCGAATCCCTTCATATACCCATTCTGGAAGGACGCGAGTTTACACCGGATGACGATGAAAAGGCCCCACGGGTACTCATCGTGGATCAGACCGCAGCGAGGCGATACTGGCCGGGACAGGATCCGCTGGGAAAGAAACTCAGGATATGGGGCGGCCTTTTCACGGTTGTCGGCGTCGCGAGAAATTCGACACATATATTCGTGAATGAGTCACCGGAGCCCATCGTGTATATGAGCTTTTTCCAGGTGGGGTATGAGACTATCGTGCAGGTGAAGACCGAGGGAAATCCGGTCGACCTTGCGCCAGCGGTGGAAAACGCCATCCACGAAATCGATACACGGCTGCCAGTTTTCGATGTGCGTCCCATGCGAGAGAGTACCCAGATGGCGAGCAGTTTCGCTGTCGTACAGAGCGCCCTGGCGGGCATGTTCGCGCTGATCGGGCTGGTTCTTGCGGTGACCGGGATCTACGGAGTTGTGGCCTATCGGACTCAAATGCGGACCCACGAGATCGGAGTACGAATGGCTCTGGGCGCCTCGCGCGTCGACGTGCTGAGACTCGTGCTGTTGCAGGGATTGTGGCTCACGGGCATTGGGCTGGCGCTGGGACTGGCGTTTGCGTTGGGACTGACACGTTTCATCGCCCGGCTGTTGTACGGCATCGGCGCCAACGATCCCATCACCGTAGTTTCCGTCGTCATGCTCCTGGGAGCAATGTCTTTGGCTGCATGCTACCTTCCGGCGCATCGAGCGATGCGCCGAAACCCTGTGACTGCGATTCGCGAACTGTAAGCCGCAGCTCGGACTCGACGCGAATTGGACGGATTCGGGGTACGCGTGGCGCTCCACCTGGTTGGCAAGAAGGGTAACCGGATTCCACCGGTCACAAACCAATCTCCGCAAGGTGGATCTCCGCTGTGCGTTGACGTGAACAGGCCAAGTCAGACCTTGAGTCGCTCGTTTGTCACAAGTGGCCGATAACCGGCTTCTCGGAAAACCTGGGCATGGATGGCGAGAGACGGCGGTCCGCCGCGGGTAACTGTACGAGATGCCGACTATTCGGCCAAGTGGCTGTCTTCGATTGGTCAGTGGCTGCAAACAGCGATTGAGAGTCGCCGCGAACGATAGGCTTGGCAACGAACCCGGATGAATTGTTTAGTTCGCGACTGGACGCGCAGCCGAGTCTTCGGCCAAGTGAATTACTCCTCAGCCGTCATTGACTGAGGGACGCGCATTTGGCGATTCGGTTTCCTCGAAACAGCTGACAAATCAGATCCGCTCCCCTGGCGACCCCTCTGTCCCCCATGATCCTTGCCAGGTTCGCCGGTGATCTTGCCTACGGGCGGTAGAGCAAGTTGGCGGGTGAGATACGGAATAAAAGGACATAAATGTCCTAATGGAGTGAGATCCTCGGTTTAAGGGATGCCGATGACGGCGCCCTCGGGCAAATAGCGATCTGCCGTGCGGACGGCGACCGAAATATGCGACATTTGAGCCTCGGGCCACGGTCTTGCTATAAGTGACATCTGATGCAATCAAGAAGCCGCTGTGAGGTTTGACAGGTATGACCGGGAGCTTTGCCAGCCAGATCACGGGCGACGACATCATCTCCGAGCTGATCCGGAATGGCGATGCTGGGTGGTTTAAGGTTCGCTATACCATTCTCGTGCCCTGCATCTTCAACGTATATCTGCATCCACGAGACTACGAACTCATCCAGCCCGTCGCGGATCTCATTCGAGAGGAGGCGGTCCGTGCTCTCAAGGAGCACCTCTCGGACCTGAACAAACCCCGCACTGCACGTGCGTTCGGCAAGCGTCTGGGCTCTACCGGTGGACCCCGTCCGGAATACAAGATTCTTGAGAAGCAGTGGATGATCCAGTTCCATGGAGACCAGGAGGAGCGGCTCCGGCCCGGTGAGATCGAAATCTACTCGGAATTGGGCAGTGCTCGTCCGAAGGACTTCGGAGCCGGCGCTATGACGACCTTCATTACGCGACATCATGCCGGGGACTCGGTGCCAGTTGCCGGAAATAATGAGGGCGCTCGTCTTCAAATTCCTGCAAGTGAGGCTCCTGCAAGGGCGGTTCTGGCAAGGGTGCGCTATCGGGATTCTGGAATGGACAAGACCTTCGTGATGACCAGCGAAGAGATTGTGATTGGCCGGGGCGGAAAAGCCGTCTGGGTGGACCTGAAGCTCGATGGCCCTGCGGATGTGTCCCGCGAGCACTGCCGCATTCGGCGCGATCAAAATACAGGGACCTTCTTCATCAGGGATCTCAGTCAATTCGGAACGACGTTGAACGGGACTCCCATTCCCAGTAGTGTGGAGCGAGTCGAAGGTGGGGAGAAGGTCGATCGCAACCGCGAGGTACTTTTGCCATCGCCGGCGAGGATTACGCTCGCCGATGTCTGCACGTTGGAATTTGAGGCAGAGCCTTGACCTCCACTCTGTTCTGGCTCCGCATTCCGTTTCTTCTTGCATTCATCGCCATCGTTCTTTTCCTGGTGTGGGCGTTTGTGCGCCGCAGAGACTAGATCATGTTTACAACTTCGCAACTGTTGGTTGGCGGCCATTCCGACGTAGGGCGGAAGCGAACCGGGAACGAAGATCGCTTCTTCATCGATGCGCAACACGGCATTTTTCTGGTTGTGGATGGGCTCGGTGGGCATCGAGCGGGCGAGCGCGCAGCGGAGATCGCGGTGGACATCATCTCCACCCGGCTCTCCCGCCGCACCGGGGCACGCGATAAGCGCATACAGGAGGCCTTCGCGCTCGCCAGCACGGAGATCTTCGAGGCCGCATCTCGCCACCCCGAGTGGGCCGGAATGGCATGCGTCGCCACACTGGTATTGATCGAGGAGGACCAGGTTACCGTCGGGCACGTCGGCGACTCAAGGCTCTACCTCCTCACTCCAGGAAAGATCGACAAGATCACACGAGACCACTCGCCGGTAGGTGAGTTGGAAGACTCCCAGGGGATCAGCGAAGACGCCGCTATGCGTCACCCTCGCAGAAGCGAGGTGTACCGGGATCTTGGGAGTACGGCTCACACGCCCAACGATCCGGACTTCGTCGAGATCCATTCTTTCGCTCTTCCACAGCCCGCGGCGCTCCTGCTCTGTTCCGATGGCCTTACCGATCAGATGACGGCTGCTGATATTCGACACCTGATCGAGCAGCACGCAGGAGACCCCGAAAAGGCAGCCCGCGCACTGGTCGAAGCTGCCAATGAAGCGGGGGGTAAAGACAACGTCACGGTGGTATTGGTCGAAACAGAGGACTACGCCGGAATATCTGCTGCGGCAGAACCTGGTCAGCGTTCTACCAGTCACTCTTCTCGTTGGACCTGGTTTCTTCTCGGCCTGCTGGCGGCCTCTGCCGTGTTCCTGGCAGCGCGGCCGTACTGGGAGCACTCCTCATCTGGACTAAAGCTTCGGTTTGGAGTGGTGAGTTCGCCACGAAGCTGGACGGTCGGGTCGAATGCAATCCCCACCATCGCGGCTGCCCTAAACCGAGCGCAGCCTGGAGATACCATTGAAGTGAGTCCCGGCGAATACCATGAAGATGTACATCTGCGGAGCGGTATTTCTGTGGTGAGCACGGTGCTCCACGGAGCCCAAATTCTTTCGCCCAATGTGGCGGTTCTGGCTGAGGACATTCACAACGCACGTTTCGCCGGTTTTGACATCCCGGGTCCGGGGAGAGTGGGCATTCGCATTGAAGACTCCGATATCCGGGTTACGGGCGTGCGCGTGAGTGGTATGCAAAACGCGGGTATTGAGATTACCGGCGGTGGTGAATCTGTCCTCCAGGCGTCTGAGATTGCAGATAATCCTGGTAAGGGAGTTTCTGTTAGTGAAAACGCTCGCCCCCGCCTTGAACACAACCTCATCCGACATAATGGACATGGCCCAGCGATGCTACCCGGTATCCTTATCGAAGGTTCAGCCGCGCCTATTCTCTTCGGGAACATCATCGAAGAGAGCGGAGCAGAGCAGATATGGGTCTCGCCGTCTTTTCATGCAGGCAGTTTGCTGACGGACAATGTGGTGGCTCCCGAGCTGCGCGACAACAATCATCAGCTGAAGGTAACGGCGCAGTGAGCCAAGAAGACGCCGTGGACCGGGAAACAGCAGGCCGCTTCACTCTTTACCGTAAGCTACCGGCTGGCGGCATGGGGCGCGTCTTTGAAGCGGAAGATCCGGTTGGCCCACGCCGGGTCGCGTTGAAACTCATCGATCTCGGCACCGACCCGGATAGCCTTCAGATCGTGGGCGCAGAACGGCTTGGGGCGGAGTTGCAAACCCGTCTCTGCGCCATCGACAAGCGCGTCACCGCGATCTATGAGTGCGGCGAGATGCCGCGCTACTTCTACATCGTGATGGAGTATGTCGATGGCCGCGACCTGTCGGAGCTATATGCGGGGACAGGGCTCGAACCGATGCTGGCCGCGCGCATCACACAGGACGTTCTCGAGGTTCTGGATCACGCCCATAACTTTTCGACCACTCTGGATGGCCGCTCCATTCGGGGCGTTGTTCATGGTGATCTGAAGCCGCGTAACATCCGCGTGACTCCGGCGGGCGAGGTGAAGGTTCTCGATTTTGGCATTGCGAAGGCGATCTCGCTGACTCGGAACTTCACCCACAACGTTTTTGGCAGTGTGCAATACTCCTCACCCCAGCGGCTCCTCACCGGAGAAGTGGATGCCGGCGCGGATCTCTGGGCTGCAGGTGTGATGCTCTATGAAATGCTTGCGGGTCATCCGTACTTCCAGGGAGAGAACGGCTCCAAGCTGGAGCATATGATCCGCAGCTATGACCGCGTGCTGCCCTTACCGGAAGTGTGGCCACCGGCCCTTCGCAATATTCTCCGGCGAGCTCTCCACCCCGATTTGCAAGTGCGCTACCAAACCGCTCGAGATTTTGCCAGAGACCTGCAGGCATTTCGCAATGGCGAAGCCGTGTCCGGCCCTGCTGATGGGGAAGGCACACGCCGGGTGTCGCTGAACGACGACGCCACGAAACGCACGTCTCGACCAGAGCCTGCCCCGCTTACTCCGTCAGTAGACGCGACCCGCAGGGCCGCAAATCAGCCCCCAAATCAGCCCCCAAATCAGCCCCCAAATCAGCCTTGGACACCCGTAATCGTCCCGCCACTGCCGCGGCGCAGGCCGAGCGTGATGCGCACCCTGCTGCGGACAATCGGCGTGTTGATCCTTGCGGCCACACTTTTCCCGCTCTATTTATTAGTGAATGAATACCTGGTCTGGGGCAGCGCTCACCAACTGGCACGGGACCTCTCCAGTGAGAAGCAGCAGAATCTGGATGCTGCCTGGAAGCAATATCAGAAGCTTTCGTCGCGTTCCCACTTCCCCATCAGCCTGTGGGCCGCTCGAGACGAGTTGCAGAACCATCTCGTTGCCGATGCCGACAGCACCATCGTGAAGTTCCGCTCTCCGGACGCGCCGCCGGTGTCAGAAACAGACTGGGTGCACGCGCGTGACGACCTGTCGCGCGCGATCGAGCTCGACTCGGGCGACAAGACGCTGCACGGCAAGATCCGGCTGGTCGATGGTCATCTGGCACGCTTGCGCGGTACCGCCGAACAGGATCCTCGACTGCTGGAAGACGCACGCCAGGACTTTCTGGCAGCGTCGCTCTCCATGAAAAAATCGCCCGACCCATGGCTTGGCTTAGCACCACTGTACATATACTCTTTGCACGACCTGGCGCACGGTGAAGCAGCAATTCGACAGGCCAGCCGTCTCGGTTACGCGACCGGCAAGCGTGAAACGGAGGAATTGGCAGATCTCTACCGCTATCGTGCTGAGCGCACCATCACTTTGGGAGACCAGGCGAGCACAAAGAGCGAAGCCGCTCACTACTATCGGATGGCAGCTCCTGACCTTACACGTGCGCGCCGCCTCTATGAGAGCATCCTGCCGTGGGACGGCGCAGCCGACAGCCTCAAACGGGTGAATGATTCGATTCACCGCATCTCAACCGTAAGATAGGGCAAGGGAAATGTATGGCGGTAACTCGCAGCACGTCGGTCGAGCGGGCTCAGAACCCTCGCCAGCGCATAGAGGCGCGCGCGAGGGCGCTGGAGCGCTTTCTTTTACTGCTGACGTCGGCCCTGATTCTTGCGGCGTTGAGCCTCACGGCGGCAGCGAAGATGGCCCGAATCGACACCCGATTGGCGGCTCGGATAGCGAGCGGCTGAACCTATCCACGCTGGACAGACGCGAACAACTCCTGCCCTTTCTGCAGTGGATTTCTTCTCCTGCTGAGCGTCAGTACATCGCTGGCAAGATATTCGAGCATGTCCGCAGCGGCCCGGGTTCGGTATCGCACGTAGGCGAGATCAGCCAGATCCGCGTTCCCATTCATGATGTGCTGAGGACACGTGGACTCACGGAATTGCAGGCGCGCGCGCACCAGGTGCAATCAGCGCGCCCCGGAATGGAGACCATCCCGCTTCTCGACTCCACGGAGGTAGCGCGGCTGAAGCCATTCTTTGTGGTGCGGGATAAGCTACAGTTTCGCAATCAGCTCATCCTGTGGTCTTTTCTCTTCTTCCTCTCATTCTGGGCGGTGCACATCTTTTGGTCGGTGCGGGGAACCGGTGGCCCACAATACGTGTTACCGTCTGTTCTGCTGCTGAGTGGCGTCGGACTGACGCTGATGATCACCCTGCGCGACCCGGTGCGCGACACGCTTGCCTTCTCCACCTTTGCCCAGGGTGTGGCCGGTGGTTGCGTGGTGTTGGCGATTGCCAGCACCCTGGACTATCGCCGCATCAGCGGAAAGCTAAGCTACGTTTTTCTCATCGCCAGTTTCCTGCTCTCGGCCGGACTCATCCTCTTCGGTTCCGGACCAACCGGCAGTGACGCGAAGGTCAATCTGCTGGGATTTCAACCTGCCGAGGTCATTCGGGTTCTCATCGTCTTCTTTCTGGCCGGATACTTTGCAGAACGATGGGAATTCCTTCGCACCTTGCGCGACCAGCGCAAGGGCCTGGAAAAGATCTCGCGTTGGGTAGAGGTGCCCAGGCTCGATTACCTCCTGCCTGTGGTGGGCGGTATCGTCGTGTCACTCGCCTTCTTCTTTCTGCAGAAGGACCTTGGACCGGCGCTGCTGATCGCGTGCCTGTTTCTCGCTATGTACGCCATTGCCCGGGACCGGTATTTGTTTGCGCTCGTGGGCATGGTCGTGATCCTCGCTGGGTTTGCGTCTGGCTACTTCCTGGGCTTTCCCAGGAATGTGGCTGGCCGAGTGTCGATGTGGCTATCACCGTGGGACAACTCTGTTCGCGGGGGCGAACAGGTCGCGCATTCGCTTTGGGCATTCGCCACGGGGGGTGTCTTCGGCACGGGCCTCGGACTGGGCGATCCACAGTGGATGCCCGCGGCTCATACCGACCTCATCCTGGCTGCGCTTGGCGAGGAATGGGGGTTTCTGGGGGTAACTGCAGTGCTTGCGCTCTACGCCGCCCTGGTTTGGTTTGGCATTCGCGCCGCGCTGGGTGCACGCTCCGATTACAACTTCTTCCTCGCGCTCGGACTCACCCTCGCCTTTGCCCTGCAGATCTTACTGATCGCGGGAGGTGTGCTCGGTTTGATCCCGCTCTCCGGCGTCGTGGTTCCTTTCCTCAGCTATGGCAGAACCGGTCTCATCACCAACTTCGCGATCATCGGCATTCTATTCTCCCTTAGCCGGGAAGTTTCCCGCAACGCAGGACACGAATACGACCGAGCCTTTTCGCGTCAGTACACGGGCACTTTCCTACGTGATTGCCGGGCTCGGCGCCTGCCTGCTGGTGAAGGCGTTTTACATCCAGGTGATCCATGCAGACGCCACTGCCGGGGCCGGTGCTCTCGCGCTGCAGGCGGATGGAGGGCGCCGCTACGAGTACAACCCTCGTCTGCTCGCAGTCGCGCACTCGATCCCCCGTGGCACGATCTACGACCGCAACGGAATTCCGCTTGCGACCAGCAACTGGAATGAGATTGCGCAGAACCGCGATCGCTATAGTGGCATGGGCCTATCCGTGGGTGAACAGCCGGCGACGGGGGAAGCTCGCTACTATCCGCTTGGGCCGGCGGCATTCCATCTGCTTGGAGATCTGCGGACACGGGTCAACTGGTCGGCACGCAATAGTTCCTACGCAGAGCGTGATTTCATGCGCACCCTGCAGGGCTATGACGATCGTGCGAGCCTTGTAGAAGTGTTCGATCCGCGTACCAGGTCTTCGCAGCACATCCTCCGACTCGACCTTCGCGAGCTGCTGCCGCTGCTGCGCCATCGCTGGCAACCCAATCATCCTGAGGTGAGGAAGGTCCTTGAGCGCGATCGCAATCTGCACCTGTCCATCGACGCTCGGCTGCAGTTGAAGACAGCGGACCTGCTACAAAACCAACTCCGCCAGCTTGGGCGCACAAAAGGCGCGGTCGTGGTGCTTGACCCGGAAGACGGTGACTTGCTCGCCTCCGTGAGCTATCCGTGGCCAAGCCAGTCCCTCTCGACTGCGGATCCGGATCCGGATGACGCCCTGCTTGATCGCGCGCGCTATGGGCTGTATCCGCCCGGCTCCTCTTTCAAAATTGTGACTGCCATCGCGGCTCTCCGGAAGGATCCAAAGAACGCTGATCAGATCTATGAATGCAAGCGCCTTCCCGACGGCCGCACGGGCAACTTCATAGCGGGATGGAAGCGCCCGATCCATGACGACGTCAAAGACAGTGCGCCTCACGGAGCAATATCGATGCGTGCTGCCATCGTCGTCTCGTGCAACGCATATTTCGCGCAACTGGGCACTTATAAAGTTGGTCCGGAAGCGCTGCTCGATACCGCCACTCAGCTCGGCATCTCGATAGCAAACCCGTCGAATGTGAAGACTCTGCGCGCGGAGATGCCGCAGACGTCCTACGGCCAGGGCCAGGTGGTGGCCAGCCCCTTTCAAATGGCACGGGTGGCAGCTACCATTGCCCATGATGGCTCCATGCCCTTCGGCCGCTGGGTGACAGACCCGACCAACCCTCGGCAGGACTCGCCGCAAGCGATTCTCAATTCGGAGCTATCCTCACAGGTGGGCGAATACATGCGCGGTGTCGTCACCTCCGGCACTGGCCGCAGCGCAAATCTGCCGGATATTCCAATGGCCGGCAAGACAGGGACAGCGGAGCTCGAGCATGCTCCGTCGCACGCCTGGTTCATCGGATTTGCCCCGTATGGCGGATCACACAAACTGGCATTTTCCGTTTTGATCGAGAATGGACAATATGGCGGCACTGCCGCCGCTCCGCTGGCCGCGGACGTCATGAAGGCAGCCAAGGCACTGGGTTACCTGCAAGGAGCGCCATGAGTGGACTGCGCGATCTGGAGCGTCGCATCGATGAGAAACTGCGCGGCATGCTGCGCTCCTCGTCGCCGGACCAGAAACGCGAACTGCTGGAGATTCATCGAGCCCTGCTCGACGATGTCACTGCTCATGTAGACAAGTTGCGGCGCGGTAAACAGGGATTTCCCTATACGCAGTTGGACGTGCGGATCCTTCTGCCGGACCCGGCGCTTCGACGCTCTTACGAACTGGTCTTCGTCGAAGGGGATGCTCTGTCTCAGGATATCCGCATTCGGCTCGAGGATCAGCGTGTAGAATTTCCGGCGCATCTAGCGGTGCAGGTGGAACTGCTGACGGAACTGCCGCCTGATGTGGCGGCTCGGGGCTTTGATGTGCACTACGGAAGCATTCCCACCCCGAAGCCATCGGAGAAGGGAATGGAGGTCCGGCTTACCGTCATCACCGGGTCTGCCGAGCAGCAACAGCTCTGCCTGAAGAAGAAGCGCATTAACCTGGGACGTCTTGTGGAAGTTATCGACGCGGACGGTCGGCTCACACGAAAAAATGACGTGGCGTTCCGAGACGACACGCAGGCTCCCAACCCATCCGTTTCGCGGGCTCATGCCCACATTGAGTTCGATCCCGAGAAAGGCGTGTTCCGCCTGTTCGATGATCGAAGCGCCCATGGAACCACCGTCCTCAGGGATGGCTCCTTGATTCCAGTCCCTCAAGGCCCGAGCAAAGGCGTCGCTCTGCGCCAAGGAGATGAAATCGTGCTTGGACAGGCGCGCCTCCGCTTTGAAGAGGGCTGTCCCGAGTTTCCTTCTGCATAGCGAATTGTTCTCCCTCATTCGGGGGGAGTGTCGTCGGCTCGCTCAGTGGCTTCGCGGGAAAAGAATTATCCAATTCGATCGACGAACCGCGTTTCCAGGAAAATTCGCGCCAACTCGTGGAAAGCTCAATGTTCGCCAGTGCTAGTCCCAAGCCACTTGTACGACATGCGACTCTCGGCCAAGTAGATAGAAGATAGAAGCGCGTTTTCTCGGGTACTAATCGGTAATAGGTGAATATGAATGGATTGGTCGACAATCTCCCGCAGCATACATTTCCTGTTTACACGGGCCCGGATGCGGTTGGATCCACTTGGCCGAAAAACCGCCTATTCGGAAGTAACGCCAAAATCGAGTTCTGCCCGGATCGCCGACAATTCGACCCAAACCCCAGATATACATAATTGTGTGACGTTATACTTATTCCGCTCCGATCAGTAGGAAACACGTAGAGGGGGCAGTCGAGGGCTTTCTATATTGCCGAATTGACGGCAAGTGGACAGAACTTGCGTCTCGCGGAGGTTTCTGTTGTCTCCTCTAGTCAATTGGCGACTGAGTCTGGCTGTGCCATTCACAACATTCTGCATGGCCGCCGCGGCCCAACAGGTTCCTTCATTTCCTGGAAGAGTTCAGAAGGTAGGCGGAACAGGGCTCGGCCACGTAACTGTGCGGATCGAGGGTGCAGGCTCGACATCGACAAGTGATTCCGGAGAGTTCACATTTCCTCTCTCCGGCAGTCTCAAGGTAGGCTACCCTGCTACCTTTCACGTCACGAATTGGGTGGTTGTGAAACCGTGCGAACTGAAAAACGGCCGCACCTATCTTCACGATCCCGCCGCCGAGCCGATTGAGGTGCTGGTGCTACCACCGCACGATCCCCGGCTGCTTTTCGCTGCGAAGAGCGGGTCACTCATCGACTGCATTATTGAAGAAGAGGCATCGCAGATTACACCGAAGTCACCAACCGATTCAGGTCCTCGCAGTTCATCGTCAAGAGATGAACACTGGCCGCTTCAAGATCCGGCGCACCCAAATGAGATCAGGTCGGGCATAGAAGCGAGGCCCGATACTTCGCGTCCTCATCTGCTCAAAGCCATGTATCAATCCGCGCCCAGCCGAGACTCTATTGCGCCGGCTTCGCCGAGTTCCACTGCTGTTGAAGTTCCAGATCGCGAGGGTTTCCTTGCCGCAAAGGCTCGAGAATTGGGAGTCTCCCCGGCGGAACTTAAATCCGCGATGAGAATATGGAAAAGGTCTGCTGGAGGCTCCTACCAGAAAGGCCTGGCGGCACTCGATGACGGACGATTTGAAGAGGCCGTCCGGTACATCTCGGAGTCTCTCTCGTCCCCGGACGCCAACGTGCTCAGAAATGTGCCGCTTGCCTACGCGGAGTATCAACAGGGCCTCTATTCGGCAGCCGAATCCGCATTGAAAAAAGTGCTTGCCGTTCACCCGGACGATCCGATCATCATGAACAATCTGGGAGCGGTCTTGATGGCAGAAGCACGTTACAGCGATGCGGAGCTAGCGGCGAGGCGGACGTTGGCGATCGATGAGAAATCGCTTGGCCCGAACAACCCAAAAGTGGCGATAGACCTCAACAACTTGGCGATTATCTACAATGACCAGGGCAGAAACCGCGATGCGGAGCAGATGTTAGAGCGCGCGCTTGATATCGATGAGAAAGCTGTTGGTTCAAACAGCCCACAGGTTGCTACCAGGAGGAGTAACCTGGCAGGGGTCTATGCCGATGAGGGAAAGTATGATGAGGCCGAGCAGCTATTAAAGCAAACTCTGGCCATCGACAAGATGACGTCGGGGCCCGACGAGACAGCCGTGGCGTCGGACTTTAACAACCTGGCAGCCCTTTATTTGAAACAGAAAAAGTACAGCGAGGCGGAACCGCTGTCTCAGCGTGCATTGGACATCGACGAGAAAGCACTGGGGCCGAATCACCCCTACGTGGCGATAGACCTCAATAACCTGGCAGTGATTTATCGTGAGCAAGGCAAATATGACCAGGCAGAACCGATGCTCAAGCGCGCCCTGGCTATCGATGAAAAGGCTTTAGGTTCGGACCACCCAGACTTCGCGAAAGACATTGCCAATCTGGCAATACTCTATCGTAAAGAAGGCAAATATAGTGAAGCAGAGCGTCTGCTCAATCAGGCTCTGGCTATCGATAAGAAAGCCTTGGGAGCAAACCATCCAAGTGTGGCATCGGTCCTCAACAACCTAGGGCTACTTTGCCACGACCAGCACAGATACAGCGAGGCAGAGGCGTTTTATATGCGCGCCCTGGCCATTGATGAAAAAAGCTTGGGGCGGGAACATCCCGACATAGCCGAGGTGGAGGAGAACCTGGCGCGCACTTTGCACAGCCTAGGAAACGACGCGAAGGCGAAAGAGTATGAAGAGCAAGCAGCGAATATCCGCAAGAACCGCGAGAAGAACGCGCGATGACAAGTGTGGAAAAGACGGGTAAGAGCCGGTTTTCTGCGGGCGGGTCCGGGCAACCGAGCTCAGCGAGGAACTATGCCGTAGTCGCTGTGCTTGGTCTCATTTTCTCAGCCGCCTTTACCTTGTTTTATCTAGATCGAGTTCCTCAGCTTGTCCAAAACGGTGTTCAGGAACAGGTCTTCTATCTGTTGTTGATTCCATGGGCTCTCTCGAGCGCAACCTTCCTATTCGGTGCGTTGAAGAGCTATGCCAAGCTTACCCACAAGCATGCCGACACTTCTCTTGAACTAGGCGGTCCAGTGGTCCTGTTTTGCCTTGTACTCGTGGGTGGATTCAAGCTGGTATCGTCCACACCGGCAACCTTCGATCTGGCTGTTCGCGCCCACAGCAAAGACATTCCATTGATTACTTTCGGACAGATCACACTCGATCTGCCTGGGCTGCCCCACGCAACCATTGGCCCGGACGGCGAAGCCAACTTCAAAGGCATATCGGCGCAGTTCGAGGGAAAGCCGATCAGGGTATTGGCGCACGTCGACGGATATGCCGAGAAATGGCAGACGCCCACAAGGAATGGCAACGTCCTGGATGTAGATCTCGAACAATCACAGCCGGTGACGCTCCTGACCGGAGCGATCGTACCTTCGCCGGTCAAAGGGAAGCTAATCAAGATCCTGGTCGACGGTCAAGATAGCGAGACATCGCCGGACGACCTGGGACGATTCAAGCTCCGTGTGAACGGGAAGTCCGGTGATCGAGTTCGAATGAAAATCTACGAAGACAGGACCTTGATCTACGACGACTACGAAGTGCTCCCAGGACCCGTCACGCTCAGCTTGCGGACTGGCCGCTAAGCCATATGGGATCGACTTCGAATGCTCGATGAGGTGGGAGAATGCGACGCAACCCTTCTTCTGTTCTCTGGATTCTGTGGGTCTGTATGAGTAGCCTACAGGCCGGGGCTCCAAACAGTTCCGCCGCTACCCCGGCTAGAAGTAGCGGCGGGTCGATTGGCGAGATCGGCTAAGCCTGACCCCACAGCCTCGCGCTTTGATCCGTGTCGGTACCGACAAGTCCGCCGCCGTACCGAGGCGGAGATTAACGTCGATCCGCCAGCCGGATGTTCAGCGCAATGCGGTCTTCGGTTCCGAAGGTACGAGAGATATGACCCTTCCCGGTTGATTCTTCAACCAGAACGATGTTTCCCGGCGCGCACGAAACTTTGTGATCGCCGGAGATCTCGAACTCTCCCTGCCCACTCGTGTCCACTCGATGCGGCGCACTCTGAGCAACCAATGGTTAAAGAGTACTAGTATTTCTGCTAGTACTCTTCGACACTAGGCCTTGGTACCTTGATCACCGATTGGAATCAGTGGCTTGATAGGCGGCGAGCCGGCTACACAGTCGCCCCTTCTAGATTCAATCGCCAGTAAAGCGTGTCCAATGGAGGACAAGGTGAACATCAGATCTAAACGACTGAAGATGAGCATTGCCACGGCGGCGATCTTGGCCCTGTCAGCCGTCTCAGGATTCGCCCGCGAGAACTATGAGCAGATCGATGCCAACGCCACCGGCACGAGCACCCAATTGGGGAAGAACTTCACCGTCAGGCTCATAATCTACGAGTTGTCAGCTCCGGAAGACCGAAAGATTCTGATCGAGTCCTTTCAACATGGTCAGAACGACGGTTTGGTCAACGCACTTGAAAAGATGAAGGCTGTGGGCCGTATCACGATGCCGGGCACCCTGGGATTCGACGTCAGCTACATCCATGAAATTAAGACCCCCACAGGACGGTCGATCCGTTTCATTACCAACCGCAAGATTGCCTTCGGAGAAGCCTACTGGAGTACCCAATCGAAGTCCTTCAATCTGACGGCGGGTGAAATTAGGATCAACGATCAGGACAAGAACAAGAGCGACGGCGTCCTCTTTCCGGCTACCCAACTCACCATCAATAAGGACGGTGAGCCACAGTGGGATCTAAGAATGAACCCCTGGAAGCTCAACAACATCATCGTTTGGCCGGGCGGAAATAAGGAGAAATAGCTCCGTCCAGCTGACGCCTTCAAGTGAAAACGGGCGGTTCACAATTCCTGTGAGGTATTGACCATGAGAATGCAACTGCGCTCCTGCAGTGTCGCGTTGGTGACGACCGTCATGATATTGGGCAGCACATTAGCCAATGCGAAGAGCAAGTATATCTGCGATGAACCGAAGCCGGCGGACATGTGCAACACCGGCAACACATGCGGATCCGCATCCACACCGTGCACCATCAACATTCGGAAATCCGGGAATGGCGCAAGCGTCAAGCCGAGTCTTCCGGATGCGAAGGGCAATCAGTTCTTCTGCGTAAAAACAGGCACTACGGTCGTGTGGATGACCTCGAGTAAGAACGCCGGGTTCTCGGTTTCATTCGGGACGGATTCGCCGTTCACTCCAGATGATCCCATTATCGGCGGCGGAAGCAAGCCAATAACCGTGAAGGCACAGAACGCCGGTTGCTACAAGTATGACGCAGGAGCATTTTACTCTGGGGCTGTTTACGGTATGAGTGGTGGCAGCAAGCCCGAGTTGGTGATCCTGCCGTAGTCTAAAAGGAATTGGCCACTCCGTCTGCAGCGACCAATCGTTTTTACCTTTTTTCTGGCGCCTAGACACCGAACCCACAAGAAAAGCTTCTACGTCTGCTATCAACTTGTTTACTTCCGTCTAATCCCGCGATCTAGATATAATCCGTAAGCTATCGCGCTCCATATTCCTAGCCAGGTGACGAGACGTACGCCGGTCCGCCGACGGATGGCAGCAATGGACAAGCTGCCAATCCGATGAACAGGAAAACTGCTCCAAACACGATGTCGGCGAGTTGGCCGCGGAGCGTTGCCAGCGCTTGGTCTTCCAACCGCCCACCTCCCAAACATCGAAAAGATACCAGACTCGATGTCGACGTTGATGCAGCTCCGTTTGATCTTGGAACAGGACCCTTTGGCGAAAAACCGATGTTCCCGAGCGGATCGCGCGTAATCCTGAAGTGATCCCGCGAACAGCCTGTAAAGTCGCGTTTTCGGTATGCTCTCAAGCAGCTCCGAGGAGAGTGAAGTTACTCAAAATCCCGTTTTCAAGGAACTCGGCCAACGAGGGAGGGCAGATCTCTGTTGCGGCGAGCATGTCACTCATAACGGGGATTGGTAAATACTTCGGCGTTACTCGCGTGATGGCCTGTTATGAGCTCACGCCTGGCAGGAGCACGGAGTCAACAACAATATCCGATCGGGTGCTGTTGACGATAGTTTTCAGTTCGGCTTGCTCTTCGGTGGGAACCGCGAACTTATCCAGCGTCTGCTGAAAATCGTCCAGGAACGCCTCCCACTCCTTGCTGGTAATCTTCAAATCCTTGTGCGATTCCGCCATCGACTTGCCGGTGTACTTTTGCGGACCGCCCGTAGCCCAGCAGACCATCTCGGTCACAAGGTACTTGAATCCCGCAGGCGGCACGCGATGATGCGCTTCTTCCACCAGGGGGTTGGAATTTAGTCTCGGGTCGATCATGATCCGGTTAATGAAGTCGTCTACCACAGTGGCGATGCTATAGACGCCGCCAAGTCGATCGTAGAGAGAGGGCTGTTCTGCTTTGGGCATTCTGAATCTCCTTTTGGCTGAATTGTGTACGATACTGGCCAGCCTTCGTGTGGAACAAACTGCGCGTAGTCGCGCCCGGTCGCAGACCAACGCAGGCGCCAAGCATGGGCCTACTGCAGTCTGACTGAATCACCGCGACGGATCTTGCCACCCTGCAACACCGAGGCATAGACCCCAACGTTGGCCCGGTTGTGTTGGGCCGCTGTGCGCAGGATACCTGTATCCCGCGGGAGATCGCCCTGGGGGAGCGTCGTCATCACGCAGCGGCCGCAGGGACCAGTTATGCTCAGGCGAACGGCATCGCCGATCGCGAGGATTTGACCGATCCAGGCATCCTCCACGAAGTCCTTCTCGCCGTTCCCGGTCTCGACCACGATATTTGGGCGAAACCGCCGGGCCTCGAAGCGCCCGGGTGGATACAGCTCGCGCAGCCGATCGAGTGTAGCCGTGGTCAGCAGATGCACGACAGCGCAGTCAAAAAAAGTCCCCTCAGGCAAACCGAAATCGGTGACGGTGTCCCGGTGCTCGAGGCCTTCGATATCTGCCCAGTATTCTTCCGCTGTGGCTATCCGCAAATCGGGCATTGTGGGTTTACCGATTTCCTGATGAACGTACACGATTGCATCCAGTGTCACCTCACGCTTGAGCACCTTCGAGAGGACCTGGCGGAGGTCGGATTGCTCACTATTGACGATGGCGCCATCCGGCAGGGTGATTCGGACCGGTGGCAGCTTCACACCGGTTCCTGGGGCATCAGCCAGCGCGGCACGAAACTCGAATAACTGCGGCCACTTCCGCGGGTTCTTGGCGGTTGCAATTTTTCCATCGGAGGTGTCGATGAGCGCGTAGGCGCGATCTCCCAGAAGGCCGCCGTTGGTGACTTCGGCAGCATTTAGCTCTTCTCCCATCATGGACTTGACTGGGTACCGCCAGAGAGAAACGATCGAACCAAGAACGCCTTGCGTCGAACTCATCATTGAGCCCTCCTCCACCCACTGCCCTCCAGCGAGCGCCCATGCGTCCCCACCCGCTTGCTGGTGATTGTAGTTCCAATTCCACATCCGCGAAGCTCAACGTCTCCGGTTTTCGAATCTGCGCACGCTACGAAAGCTATTCATCGCGGGACATTTCCGCCGTTTTGGAATCACTTGATGCCCGCACTTGCGCCGTTGACGTTATTTTTCCGCAGACTGGGCTTAGTACAGATGAGGTTTTGGAGGGGAGCGGACGCGAGTTCCATTGTTAGAATTGGTCATGCTGCTGACCAGCTTTGGCTTAAGGGGGTCGATATCTCCAACTCGTTTCTAGGGGGAATCGGTGCCTCCCGACGCATTTTTGACCCTCAGACGAAGGCCCTTAAACGAAGGCACAGAATGCATTCCCTAGTCCTCGCCGCCCCCTGTTTCTTGATCTGCAGTTTGGGTATAGCCCAACAGTCACAACCAGAGCCCGCGGCGGATGCGCCGGCGCAAAGCCAACCAACGCAGACCACGTCACAACCGTCCAATCCAATACAAAGCGGCGTAGTTCTCTTTAAACTGCTGCAGGAGAAATCACTGGTCTTTCCGGACCTCGCAACCAGCCAGGGACCTTTGAGCAGTTGGCAGAAATTCAAGCTGGCGGCGAACAACAGCGTTTCGTTATCAACGATTGGATCGGCGCTGATTGGCTCAGCGTACGGTCAGGCTACCAATCGCCCTTCCGGGTATCACCAGGGTGGGGAAGGGTACGCAAAGCGCTTTGGAGCCGACATGGCTCGGTCCGCGTCGTATAACCTGTTCGGGAACTTTTTGTTGGCGTCTGCTTTGCACCAGGATCCGCGCTTTTTTGTAAAAAGGAATCTGTCCTTTGGGCAATCGGTCAAGTACGCCGCCGTCAGGGTGGTTTACACCACCACGGACGGCGGCGGAAAGCAGATCAACTATTCGGGGCTGATAGGCCCATTGATGGCGGAAGGCCTCGCCAATGCCTACTATCCCGACAAAAACCGCACGGCTGGCGATACTTTTACCCGTTATGCCGTCGACTTGGGGTGGAGATTTGGCGGGAATCTGCTACGCCAGTACTGGCCGACTCTCAACAGAAGGCTACGCCTTGCACCCCAGCCTCTGCCGTCCAGTTCCAATCCGTGACGGAAGTTCCCTTTAGCAAGACCGCAGCAACCTTCCAGAAGAGGTGGGACAAGTAGGTTCTGCTTGAACAGAGAGATCGAATCTCGCCCCTTCGCGGAAGGAAGTGTATTTCGTAGCCGCTCCTTCAGTCTGTAAACTCCCCCGAAGTCGCATTTCCGGTAACTGCTCCGACATGGTTTTCTGGCTTGGTCTTCGCGCATTCCAAACCGGGATACTCGGGAACTCCTGCCGGGTGGCCTGCGTAGCACCGTGTCCGCGCACCGGAATATCGATCAATGTCGAGTCAGTTCGGGTGGATCTGTGTCTCCCGCAAGCGGTCGGAAAACCGGCATCTCGGACGGGTGGCGTCGCCTTTCCGGTGTACTGCCTGAAAAGTCTGATTTTCGGTATGTTCCCTCACCTTCCGGAGCCCAGGGCGCAAGTTACCTATAATACCGTTTCAAGGGAAGTTCGGCGTCGAGTACGGATCTGCTCTACCGCGGATCAAGAACAACAAAACGATCGGCGTAGCTGATGAAGACGCGCCGGAAGAGTACTGTGGTCAGCAGTCCATCTTCCCTGGAGGTCAGGGCATTTTCCGCGGAGCCTGCTGGCACCGCGAAGGATACTTTCTGAATGTTGAGCGAGCCGATCTGCATGCTCTGTGGGGGTAAGATCGAAAACTCTCGTTTCACCCCATCCGCCCCAAAGGCGTGCGCGGCCCTGGCTTGAAAGAATCCGGGGACCAGATGTGCGCCATGGCAAAAAAGGAGCGGTGCATTCGCGCCGGAATCCAGGATCAGCAGCAACTGCCGCCCGCGAAAACCGGAAAGATGAACCGGGATCATGAGCAGCGTGATCAAGGGTACTTCGTCTGGTAGTTCAGGTGGTGTCACCAGCGCAATGTGCCCTCCTTTCACAGCCGCCTGCATCACCTTGGTGTTGTCGAGGCAAAGCATACTGTGCGCGTAGTCCATCAGCACGTCGAAATGCGCCAGAAAATCCCCCCCGACGATGCCTCGAAAGTGGAGATCGGCCGCCTGCAGAGGCTGGAGGTCGTGCATCACCACGGGATCGTGTGCAACCGAGTGTGAGCCGGCTTCCAGCAAGTCCAGATAGGCAAATGAATCATGCGTACTGAAACTGACACCGTCGACCTCCGCCGGCCCTTGGGTCTTCAGGTGAAGTTCGGTTGCCAGCGATGGATCCATGATCGTGGACCCGGTACCTGTATCCAGCAGAAATGGGTAGGGGCCGGTATGGTTAATGACCACAGGCAGAATGATTCGGTAACCGTGGACGAGGTGGAAGGGTAGACTGGCAATATTGCCCGGGCAGCGTGGTTGTGAGTAAAGTGCGGGCAGGGTTATGGCGGCGAGACTGATGGAAGCTAAGCACTTGATAAGCGACATTGGCGATCACCTCAGCCGGGTTGGCTGGGTGAACTCTCTGCGCGTGGCTCTGCATGGTCATGATGGGCTCCTGATCATTCCCTAAAGCGGGTGATGAATTCATGACGGAGCATAAGTGTTTTGTTTTCACCTTCGCGGATGTGGAGGTGCGAGAACGCGAGTTCTCCATCGTTAAGGCAGGCGAGTTGTTGCCGGTCGAGCCGAAAGCCTTTCGAGTCCTGCTCTTCCTGCTTCGCAGTCCCCATCGATTGATCACAAAAGACGAGCTTCTCGATGCGGTCTGGAGCGATTGCGCCGTTTCCGACAATTCGCTCACCCGCAGTGTTGCGCTGCTTCGGCGGTTGCTGGGGGACGATACGCACGAGCCCCGCTACATCGCCACCGTGCCCACCGTCGGGTATCGCTTCCTCTGCGATGTGAAGGTTGTGGAGGACGGTTTCGCGGGGCCGAATGCGGCGGGTTTGCCCCAACGGCGAGACAACGATGAAGTTGCGCCACTACAGGGAACGCCTGGTGTGGAAGCCACTCCGCATCGCCCTAGCGACCCTCTGGGAGCTGCACTTGCAGCGGACGGGACGCCGAAACGCTGGAAAGTGATTGTTCCCGCTGCCGCGACTGTGCTGGGGTGCTTCGTCGCCGGTTACTTCTATCTTCACCGGGCACATCACGGCACGCCGATACTCACGGATAAGGACACCATCGTCCTAGCTGACTTCACGAATACCACGGGCGAATTGGTCTTCGACGACACGCTGAAGCAGGGACTTTCGATACAACTTGAGCAATCTCCCTTTCTCGACCTCGTTTCCGAGCGCAAGGTGTATGAGACCTTGAGGTTGATGGGTCGTCCCGCCGGTGACCGCCTGACCCCCGAGGTCACGCGCGAAGTTTGCCAGCGCATGGCCAGCAAGGCCATGCTGACTGGCTCGATAGCCAGGCTGGGCAGTCAGTACGTGATTGGCTTAAGAGCGGTGGCCTGCAACACGGGCGACATGCTGGCGGAAGCGCAGCAGCAAGCAGCGGGCAAGGAAGCGGTGCTCAAGGCTCTCGACAATGCGGCGATCAGCTTGCGCGACAAGCTGGGCGAATCGCTCAGCTCGGTACAGAGATACGCCACGCCCTTGGAGGAGGCGACCACGCCATCGCTGGAGGCGCTAAAGGCCTACAGCCTGGGGCGGAAGACGTTTTTTGCCAGAGGGTACACCGCGGAGCTGCCGTTCCTCAAGCGGGCGGTGGAACTCGACCCAAATTTCGCCATAGCCTACCGGGCCATGTCGATCGTGTACGGCGCCCTCAGCGAGCCAGGACGGGAGACCGAGAATATCCGCAAGGCTTACGAGCTGCGGGAAAAGGTCAGCGAGCGGGAGCGGTTCTACATCGAGGCAAACTACTACTGGACTGGGACGGGAGAACTGGAAAAGGCGGTGACCGCATACGAGCTGTGGCGTCAGACCTATCCCAGGGACCAGGCGCTTTACGACCACCTGGGATCTATTTACAGAAATCTTGGAAACCCGGAAAAGGCATTGGAGGCGGCCCGCGAGGCAGTGCGCCTGGAGCCAAACTCTGCGTCCAACTACGAGGTCCTCGGCACCGACTGCATGAGTCTCGACCGGCTGGATGAGGCGGAAGCGGTGTTCAAGCAAGCTGAGGAGCGCAGGCTGGAGAGCGAGTGGTTGGTTGTACTCCGCTACCAGTTGGCCTTCCTGACGGGTGATGCGGGGCAGATGGCGCAGTTGGCCTCCGCCGCCATGGGCAAGCCGGGCACAGAAGACCTGATGCTGGAGTGGCAAGCGAACACGGAGGCGTGGTACGGGCGATTGAAGGCCGCACGCGAATTAACTCGCCGGGCGACGGATTCAGCTCAGCACAACGACGCCAAGGAAGCCGCCGCAGCCTATCTGGCACAGGGAGCGCTACGCGAGGTGGAATCGGGCAACCGGGAGCAGGCGCGTGCCGATGCCGATGCTGCCGTGAAGCTGGCCCCGAACCGCTACGTGCGGACAATGGCGGCACTGGCCCTGGCTCGGGCAGACGATACGGCAAGGGCGGAGAAGCTGGCGGCCCAACTCGACCAGACCTTCCCGCTGGACACGCTGGTCCAGAGGTATTGGCTGCCTACGATCCGGGCGGCTGTCGCCTTACGGCGCAAAGATCCGAACCGGGCGGTCGAACTACTGCGGGTGGCGAGCGCGATAGAACTGGGGGGCGAAGGCAACCGATTATTCCCGGTCTATTTGCGTGGCGAAGCCTATCTTGTGCTCCATGACGGAAACCGGGCGGCAGCAGAATTTCAGAAGTTTATCGACCATCACAGCCTGATGGGGAACTTCGCATGGGGCGCACTGGCTCACTTGCAACTCGGCAGAGCGTTTGTTTTGTCGGGAGATAAGATCAAGGCAAAGACTGCCTACCAGGCTTTTCTCACGCTCTGGAAGGATGCCGACCCCGATATCCCCATCCTGAAAGAAGCCAAGGCAGAATACGCCATGCTGCAGTGAGCGACCATCGGAGCCCCTTGCGGGCGTTTCGATCCAGCGGCAATTCCGTATCCGTAGTGCCTGTAAAGTCTGGTTATCGGTAAGTTCCCTGCCCCGGAAGACCAAGCGTCGATTCGGCTACAGCATTTACGCGAGGCGAAAGTATTCAGGGAACGCGCCCTGGCACACTTGGCAAGCATTAGGGTCGCCTCAGCGCTCGATATTGCTCTGGCGTCAGCCTCAGGTGAACCCCACCCCTGCCCGTCTCGATCGCGAGCTCGAGCATCTGCCGGCTCTCTGGATCTGTGAAGGTCAGCTTCCGGGGTATGCCCCTTGGTGGCTCACGAGTTCGAGGTAGATTCCATCCACCCATTGAATATCGGCTCCATCAGCGCGGCGCTGAATCAAATATGCGTGCTTTCTTTTGTCGGACTTGGTAACGGCGTAAAGAGTCTCAGTTCCAATAAATCGAACGCTGTCATAGGCTTCAAACTTGGTCGGTTCCATCCTGCAGCCTCGCACGCCATATTACGCCATCCCCATCACACGCAAACAATCGTCCGCCCTGCCTGGTATCTGAACGCCGCTTCGCGTCATTTAACGCCAGGAGTTCGTTTCCATAGACTGGCGCTCATGGGCGTGGATAATCAGTCAACGCTCGTTTTAGCTACTGGGTTCCTGTGGCAAGCGAACCGATCCGACTGCGGGGGGTAGCTTGATGGCATGTGTCTTTGTTGTGGACGATGAGCCGGCTATCGCGTTCACCCTGGCGGCTATTCTCAAACTCAATGGTTACGATGCTCGAGGCTTTAAGAACCCCTTGGAAGCCCTCGAGGAGATTACAATCATTCGGCCCGACCTCCTCATTTCGGATGTGGTGATGCCGCAGCTATCGGGGATCGATCTCGCAATCCGTGTGAAAGAACAGTGCCCCGCGTGCAAGGTGTTGCTGTTCTCAGGTCAAGCTCAGACTGCCGACTTGCTCGAGGTGGCACGCATACAGGGCCACGATTTTGAGCTATTAGCCAAGCCCATTCACCCGGCTGATCTCCTGGCTCGAATCAAGGACGAGGATGTCCTGGTCCAAGCTTAGAGTCAACCGATGACTCATGTGAGTGACTGGCACTCTTCTGTGGCCGAGAGCTTAAGCTCACCTTTTCGCGGACGGGCCTCAGCTCAATCAACTCTTCCGCGACATAGCCGGCGTTCGTTCCGTCTGAGAATGTGACGAGAATCCCATCCGTTCCGTCTTGCTCTACGTTGACAATCTGGATTGCGTTCATTCCACAACTTTATCGTCGATCTCCCGATAGGACTGTGCAAAATTGATCGCCCGGCCGGGTGCCACAAAGCCGACACACGGTCCCTAGGACGTGGGCGGTTCTATCTCGTTCCAGCTCTCAACGATCTCAAGCAAGAACAGGGCGGCCAGCGTCCCTTCTACCGCCAGGAATACCAAATGGTCACCCTGCATCTCGACCGTGGCCGCTTGCACTTGCTGGATCGCCGCTTCTGAGCTTCACAAGAAAGGTCTTGTCCGGCATGACACAGTATGCGCCCGCTACCGCATCACCGCTAGGATCCCAAATCGCGGGGGCCATCCGGGCAAATTTCCAGAAAACCCGTTTTCTGGGGACAATCTCGTTAACCCGACACATTGAAATTCCAGCAGGGGATCACAGATGCCACGAAGAAAGCCGTTCAATGCCAAAATCGTCCAAAGCAACCTCTGCGAAGCGATTGCCCAGTTGCGCGAGCTGGAGCGCAAAGCGGCTGATGGGAAGCTTCGCGAAGAGGAGATGCAGGTAGGGCTACTACACGCTTACCACCATCTGAACTTCGCCTGGAATGTCAGGCGCATTTCCACATCTGAATATTCAAATCTGACCCCATCGCAGTTTGAGAGATGGGGAAAATACCCAGTGGAGATCGAAGACCTCTGAAGTCCAGACGCATACTTGGCTTTGAACAATGACCTCTCCGTTGCGTTTATGCCCGCAAAGTCGCATTTTCGGTATGTATGGTCCGCCGCCTTGTCGCAAGCGAAAAGTGAGAGTAGCAGGTAAGGTCTGCGCGTATGTATACGGCCTTGTTGGGGTGTTTAACGACCCCGGGCCTGGATGGAATGCGCTTCGCTCTGGTCCTATTTAAATTCTCGGTCTTTGAGACCTTTACCGAAAGCAGGTTTCCAGAGCGACGGTTAGACCGTGGTGCCATCTCTTTCTTCGCCAGCAGACCTGGCAGGAAACAGAAAACCTCGCAGTCGCGGGTCTGCGGATGTGGGAATCGCGCTAGCGATTTCCAAGCCTGGTGTTCTTCCAGGCGTCATCTGCAGGCCTCTCAGCTGGTAGTGCCCGCCAGCAGCGGTGGTCGGTAGGCTTCGTTCTTGACCAGCACGGCCCAAGCCATTCGTGCCAATTTGTTTGCCAGAGCAACGATGGCGACGTTTTGATGGGTTCGCGCTGTGAGTTGCGCCAGCCAGGCACTTAAACCGGACGACTGCTTGGTCCGGTGCTGCATTACAGCTCGGGCCCCTTGCACGAACAACCTGCGCAGGTACTGGTTTCCGCGCTTGGGAATTTTCCACAATGTTTGCTTACCTCCGGTCGAGTGTTCCTCAGGAACCACGCCCAACCAAGCCGCGAAATCGCGCCCCTTGCGGAATGCCGTGCCGTTGCCAATCGTCGCGATGATCGCGGTTGCCGTCACAGGACCCACTCCCGGCATCTTCACCAGCCTTCGACAGGCTTCATTTTCCCGAGCGATCTTCTCAACCGACCTGTCCGCACGGTCGATCTTCTCGGCTAGCTGCTCTAGTTCCTGCTTCAGCTCGGCGAGCAATACCAATACTGCCCCTGACAGCTTGGACAAGCCACCTGCGAGTATGCCGGGTAATGCTTCATCCACGTAGCGCCGGCCTTTGCGCAGTGTAGTGCCACATTCGAGCAGAAGTCCACGAATCTGGTTGACTACCGCCGTTCTTCGCATCACCCAGCGTTCACGCACTCGATGCAGCGATTGCAGGTCCAGTTGGTCGTCACTCTTGACCGGCACAAAACGCATGGTCGGCCTTCCCACTGCTTCGGCGATCGCTTCTGCATCGATGTAGTCGCTCTTGTTCGTCTTGACGTAGGGCTTCACATATTGCGCCGGGATCAGCCGTACCTCGTGCCCTTGCTCCCGCAACGCTCGCCCCAGAAAATGCGACCCCCCGCATGCTTCCATGCCGATCAGCTTTACCTTCAGGTTCGCGGTAAAGTGCAACAGCTGCACTCGAGAAAATCGTTACCGCAATACCACCTCTCCGAGTAGGCTCATCCCTACCAAGTGAAACGTCGTCTTGCCCAAATCAATACCCAGCGTGAACAGTTCCATGGCTCTCCTCCTTATGCCCCTTATAACCCAGCTCCACTGTCGGGTAGGCGGCGGACCATTCCATTAAATTCCCCAGCCCAAGGGGTCGGGCGCGAGCAATTTACCGATAACCCCGTTTTGCAGGCACACCGCTGCGTCAGCTCGGACTTCGTCACCAAACCAGGTTCTACGGGAACGGACCGGAATCAAGCATCTCAACCCACACACATGGCGTCATCAGCTCTGCACGGAGATGCTCGAGCAGGGCGTGCCATCCGAGAACGTGATAGGTGTCCTAGGCCACGTCTCAGGGAACATGCTCGATGCCTACAAGCACACCAGGCTGAGAGCTAAACAGGAAGCACTCGGGATGGCGCGGGCCAATATCATCGCCTTCCCTGGGCCAATATCATCGCCCCGATGAGACAACCCTTGCGCATCGAAAGACAGCTATCCGAAGTTGGACTGCCGGGCGTATGATCCGCCCCAGTTTGTATCTCAGCTAAGGCCCTGTCCCGGCTAGGGCCTTTTTTTGACTGCTTTAGGCGGTTAGTTTAGGTCGCATACTGTGATGCGTGAGCGATACATGCCGACCGCGGCTGGATCGGCTGATTTACGATTTGTGAATTGGAAACCTGTAAAACTTCGCGCCAGAGCGGGCCGATGGGTTGCCGGAAAGGCTGAGTTACCTTCCAATTGGAGCGGTTTCGTGGCGCCATAGCCCGGCTTCGTGGCGCCCGGGCCGGGGGAGTTGACGTGCCAGCCCTGGCGCGGCGGCCTCCGTATCAAGCCCTTTCCGATCAATTTTGCACAGTCCTATCTGGAGATCGCCGATAAAGTGGTGGAATGAAAGCCATGCAGATTGTCAACATAGAACAGGACGGCGAGGATGGAATTCTCGTTACATTCTCGGACGGAACGATCGCCGGCTACGTCACGGATGAGTTGATTGAATTGAGGCCCGTCCGCGAAAAGGTGAGGCTCCGCCCGTCAGCCTCTCGGCCTGATTGCCCTGCACAACCGTGAGGCGCCCGGGCCTATGCTGGAGAGCCATGAAGGCTCTAAGTCACTTCTGGAGAGACCTCGGACCAGCTTTTGACGTTCTCCAGCATAAAGGCTGCAGCCAATTGGCCGTTTGAGTACAAAAGGAGAAGATGCTCGCCTCTAACTTCCGCCCGTGCCGCAGTCACGAATTGAGTACCCAGACCAAGCGTTCGGAATTGAATTAGGAATGTTGTGTCCACCATCTCGATTAGCAGTCTCTTTCGGCTACGCCAGCGCCAGATCGCATCAGAAGACGACGCAAGCTCACATAATCGCGTCGATTGCAGCGCCGACATCGGATCGGATATTGGAAAAGGAGCAGCCGCTCTTAACACTTTAAGATGGAACAACGGCACACTTGGATGCCAGTCCATTTACGACAATATGCATAATCAAGCGCGGCCGGGCGCCGGCAATGACGAGAGTCCCTGTCACCCCCCTTGGCTCGGGGACTCTCGTCTGGCAGTCTGGAATCACCCGCTTCCAGTCTCAGGAGATTAAGACATCAGGAACCCCAACGAAGGTTGCTCGAATCTGACCGGCGGAAGTTCCGCGGCAGAGGATCTTTGGTAACTAGCCGCGCGCAATAGCCCCGATCTTCGGATTAGGGCTTATTTTCGGTCTTTGGCCAGGGAAGCACTTTAGCCGTGCGTTGCAAAGGATTGCCAAACTGTTGCAAGAGTTCCAGCAGTTGGCGCACGGTCACTTTAATTCGCTCATCTTCTGTGAGATCTGGTGGTTTCATGCGTCCCCGGCTAAGCTCTCTGCTGAAGACGTTGTGCGACCAAAGAGAGCAATTTAGACGGCATGGTGAGCTCTTCGAGGACTAGTACTTCCGCGCCATCAGAGAAGTTGACGACTCTGTGCAAATCCTGATCGCTGACCGTTGAGATGACTATCAAGTCGAACTTTTGGCTACGGAGCAGGATTTCAGCCAGTTGGGGCCATCCCGCCGCAGTGTCGTAACCTGAATATTTCAGAACAGCGCAGCGGCTTTCAAGAAGGAACGGGTCAGATTCGACGCAGAGGATTTTAGCGTTCACCGTAAACACTTCCTGGTTGTAGGTTGAAGCGATTTGTAGTCTAACGATCAAGACACAGAAGCGCTCACGCCATATCGCGCCAGCGGCCTCATACAAAATTCAAGCTCCCTTTTGGCCGCCGCACATCAAAGAGCATGGTCCGATTCGTGCGGAAGCTCTCGTCGCTTGTCTTCCCCATGCGGCTTGTCGCATCAGGTAGGCCATCGAGCGACTGGTCACTCATTTGCTTGGCCCTGTTCTTGTCGGCCCTGCCGATTGAAAACCCGCGATCCCGTCCGGCATTGGGGGCGCGCCTATAGTGAGCGTTGGGGTTGCGATGGCGCAAAATGGCGTATACTCGCTAGCATTAGCTCTTTGACAAACCCTGGTCTCCGGATCAGGGCTTTTTTGTGTTCACCACGAAGCCAGGCTGCCCGCCACGAAGCCGCTGGCGAATCGGTGAGGGTCTACACCGTCCAAAACGTCCTAGAGGCTGTGAGGTCGATACGCCCTACGGGCAACCGGCATCTCAGCTAGTACGAGGGTTTGGATATGAGCGGGAATGAACAAGCGAAGAGAGAGGCAGAGGAACGAGTATCCAAAGAACTGGCGGACCAACCTAAACAGGACGGTCCAGGTAAAGAGGAATCCAAGGATAGACGTGCAGACGCGGAGGAAAAGCTGACGACGCCAAGGCAAAGTAAGTAGGATTCAAGCCTTCGTCACAGTCTGAGCCAGGCCGATGGGCGTATGGATCCGCTGCAATTAGCTTCTAGGACGGCCCTGGCTTCGGCTGGGGCCTCTTTTTGCTAAGCCCTAAGCTGCCGGTTCAATCGCTGGGCCACCAACGTAAGCAGCTCTGCCGGCATGACAAAATCGTCGAGGACTAGAACCTCCGCGCCATCAGAGAAGTTAACAATCCTTTGCAAATCGCGGTCATTCAGCGACGAGATGACTATCAAGTCGAACTGCTGGTTACGGAGCAGGATTTCGGCTAGTTGAGACGACGCTGATGCAGTGTCGTAACCTAACGACTTCAGAACAGCGCACCGGCTTTCAAGAACCGCTGAGTAAGGCTCGACGCAGAGGATTTTAGGTGGCATTCTCTTAAACTCCCTGGTTTTGAGCTGAAAGTTTACATCGGACCCGCCGATTTGCGCCACAGGATAGCACCACAAAGCCACGATTGGACAGGACGAGCCGCTGACACCGTCCAAAACGTCCTAGAGGCTGCAAGGCGGCGAAAGTTAGGAGCAGAGTGTTATCAAATCCGCCCAGACAAAATAACTCACAAAGCCTTTATCAAAGGTGATCCCCGAGCGGTGCTTATTACGCGGGCTGACTTCGGGTGCGAAGAACATCACACCAGAAGCGGCATTGGTTCTGTGCAAGCAGGAATGCCATAAACCTGCTAGGGGCGCGCTGAGTCTGCCTATCGCTGAGCGACGCCCTTGACGTAGCGCCAGGCGTGGATTGACGAACAGGGAAGCAACTGCGCCAACGGGAAGAACATTCGGCTACCTCCTTCTTCGTACTTTCCATCGTCGAATTTGACCTGAACAGGAGCGTCCACAGTCGGATAGGTTTTCCTATCGCCCGCATCGAACATGTGCCAATCGCTGGGATGAGCCATCGTGTGAGTCTACGCTTGGACCAGGACATCCTCGTCCTTGATTCGGGCCAAGAGATCGGCCGGGTGAATGGGCTTGGCCAATAGCTCAAAATCGTGCCCCTGTTGGCGAGCGGCCTCGAGCAAGTCGGCAGTCTGAGCTTGACCTGAGAACAGCAACACCTTGCAAGCTGGGCATTCTTCTTTCATCCGCACGGCGAGATCGACTCCGGACATTTCAGGCATCACTACATCAGAAATGAGGAGGTCGGGTCGACAGTTCGCAATCGCTTGTAGAGCTTCCAAGGGGTTTGTAAAGCATCGAGCGTCGTAACTATTGAGCTTTAGAATGGCCGTCAGGGTGAACGCGATAGCCGGCTCATCGTCCACAACAAAGACACACGCCACTAAGCTTCCCCGCAGTCGCATCGGTTCGCTTGCTCCAGGAACCCAGTAGCTGAAACGAGCGTTGACTGATTATCCACGCCCATGAGCGCCAGTCTATGGAAACGAACTCCTGGCGTTAAATGACGCGAAGCGGCGTTCAGATACCAGGCAGGGCGGACGATTGTTTGCGTGTGATGGGGATGGCGTAATATGGCGTGCGAGGCTGCAGGATGGAACCGACCAAGTTTGAAGCCTATGACAGCGTTCGATTTATTGGAACTGAGACTCTTTACGCCGTTACCAAGTCCGACAAAAGAAAGCACGCATATTTGATTCAGCGCCGCGCTGATGGAGCCGATATTCAATGGGTGGATGGAATCTACCTCGAACTCGTGAGCCACCAAGGGGCATACCCCGGAAGCTGACCTTCACAGATCCAGAGAGCCGGCAGATGCTCGAGCTCGCGATCGAGACGGGCAGGGGTGGGGTTCACCTGAGGCTGACGCCAGAGCAATATCGAGCGCTGAGGCGACCCTAATGCTTGCCAAGTGTGCCAGGGCGCGTTCCCTGAATACTTTCGCCTCGCGTAAATGCTGTAGCCGAATCGACGCTTGGTCTTCCGGGGCAGGGAACTTACCGATAACGTGACTTTACGAGCACTTCGGGGATAGCTTCCTGTTTGCCCGTGAGTCAGGAGCAATCAGTGTCGGCCTTCCACCTGGGGTCTCACCAAAAGCCACCGCAAGTCTTGGTCGTACTTACCAGAGGCTCGCCGACGCGCAGAAGAGGCCTTCTGCGCGTCGGATAATAGAAGTGTTCGGCTAGGGGATTCTCCGTTCCTCAGATAACGATCAAGACGGGCATAACGACTCCGGACGGGCGGGAAGAAGTGCTCACGGAGTACCTCTGCGACCATCCAGGCTGTTCTAATATTGCGACCCATGTGCTCGGGTACGTGGCGGAACTCCGCCTTGCCGCAGCCGTTTGCGACGAGCACGCACCCAAACCTCAGTCCTAAGGTCTTCTTCTCCAAGAAAATCAGTGGCTCAGTCGCGTCTCCCTCTCCGGTGAAGAAGGAAGATCGGTATTACTCCAGCCCTCTTTACTGGGAGTTTTGCCAGTTGTTTCACTGAGGCGGGGTGTCTTAGCCTTTGTCGTGCAACGGGACGTGGGCGGTCCATGTTCTCTTCGTCGCCGGGCCCATTCCAGATTTCTACCTAAGGGGGAAGACCCCCCCAAATGAAGGAGTTTCTCTATGTCTGAACAAGACAAGGTTCAACGAACGGTTTTGCCCGTCCCGGATCGGCCACATATCGGCCTGACCACCTACGACGCGAAAGACCCCAATACAAAGTTTCCCGCCATCGAACCGCTACGTCCACCCAAAGGCGCGCCCAATGTACTCATCGTCCTGCTCGACGACGTGGGCTTCGGCGCGTCCAGCGCCTTCGGTGGACCGTGTCGAACGCCGAATTTTGAGAAGCTCGCCTCCAACGGTCTGAAATACAACCGCTTCCACACGACCGCGCTCTGTTCGCCGACGCGGCAGGCGCTGCTTACGGGTCGCAACCATCATTCGGTCGGGATGGGTGGCATTACTGAACTCGCCACCTCCGCGCCTGGCTATAGCTCCATACTGCCCAAGAACAAAGCGCCTCTGGCAATGACGCTCAAGCTGAACGGCTACTCGACCGCGCAGTTCGGGAAGTGCCACGAAGTACCGGTCTGGCAGACAAGCCCGATGGGTCCATTCGACCAGTGGCCGACAGGCGGCGGTGGATTCGAGTATTTCTATGGATTTATCGCCGGGGAAACCAATCAGTGGGACCCGTCGATTTATGAGGGCACCACGCCAGTGGAACCACCGAAGACGCCGGAGGAGGGATACCACTTTACCGAGGACATGACCGACAAGGCCATCTCATGGGTGCGGCAGCAGAAAGCGCTGATGGCCGACAAGCCGTTCTTCATGTACTTCGCACCCGGTGCCGCGCATGCGCCGCATCACGTGCCCAAAGAATGGGCGGACAAATACAAAGGTGAGTTCGACCAGGGGTGGGACAAACTGCGCGAGGAAATCCTCTCTCGGCAGAAGAGTCTGGGCGTCATTCCGCAGAATGCCGAGTTGACCGCGCGGCCGAAGGAGATTCAGGCCTGGGATGAACTCGACCCGAAGATGAAGCCTATGCTGGCCCGCCAGATGGAGGTCTTTGCCGGATTTATGGAGCACACCGACCATCACGTGGGTCGGCTGATCGACACGCTCAAGGATCTCCAAATCCTAGATGACACCCTGATCTTTCTGATCATCGGGGACAACGGCGCTTCCGCCGAAGGCACGCCAAACGGCACGTTTAGCGAGTTACTCGTGGGCAACGGATTTGCTGCCCTCGAGACCCCGGAGTTCCTGATCGAGCACAGCGACAAGTTCGGCACCCCGGAGGCATACAACCATTATGCGGTGGGCTGGGCGCATGCCACGGATACCCCATATCAGTGGACCAAACAGGTGGCGTCGCACTGGGGCGGGACGCGCAATGGGACGATCGTCCACTGGCCCCAGGGCATCAAGGCGAAAGGCGAGATCCGTTCGCAGTTCTCCCACGTGATCGACGTCGCCCCAACCATACTCGAAGTGGCCGGCCTGCCGCAGCCGACGATCGTGAATAGTGTGCAGCAAGCGCCTATGGAAGGCGTCAGCATGGCCTACTCGTTCGACGACGCCCAGGCCGCGGAGCGACATGAGCTGCAGTATTTTGAGATGTTCTGCAACCGGGGAATCTATTACAAGGGCTGGAGCGCGGTGACCCGGCATTCGACACCTTGGGTATTTGCCGCCAAGCTGCCCGCCTTCGACGACGACGTCTGGGAACTATACGACGGCAACAAGGAGTGGACCCAGGCGCACGATCTGGCGAAGGAGATGCCGGAGAAGCTGCACGAACTGCAGCGACTATGGTTGATCGAGGCGGTCAAGTACAACGTGTTACCGATCGACGACCGCAGAATCGAACGCTTCAATGCTGACATGGCTGGTCGGCCGCAGCTCGTCAAGGGCGACTCGCAACTGCTCTTTGGCGGGATGGGAAGATTGAGCGAAAACGCCGTCCTCATTATGAAAAACAAGTCGTTCTCCATCACCGCCGAGATTGAGGTGCCATCGCAGGGGGCTGAAGGCGTCATCCTTGCCCAGGGCGGTGCGTTCGGCGGGATGAGTCTTTACACCAAGGCCGGGAAAGCAAAGTTCGCCTATAACTTCCTGGCTCTGCAAACTTTCATTACGGAGGCAAGCCAGGCAATTCCAGCCGGTCAGCACCAGGTGCGTATGGAATTCGCCTACGATGGCGGCGGGTTAGCCAAGGGCGGCAACGTTAGCCTTTATTACGACGGCAAGAAGGTCGGGGAAGGACGAGTTGAACGCACGGTTCCAATGTTGTTTTCCCCAGATGAAACGACCAATGTTGGCCGCGATTGCGGCACAGCAGTCAGCTCGGACTACAAAACCAGCAGCAGCGTCTTTAACGGAAAGATCCACTGGGTGCAAATCGACGTGGGTAAAGACAGCCATGACCACCTGATCAGTCCGGAGCAGCGACTGAACCTGGCGATGACGAGGCAGTAAACAGACCTGGTAGCCGGCCGTGAGGTCTTGTTTGCTGGTGGTCTTCGTCAGGCGCCAGGGTTCTCGTTTGTCGGCAAGTCAGGGGTGATCCTGCCACCTACAATCAGACCTCGTTGTCGTTGTTCCCTGCAAAACGGGACTATCGGTAACTTCCTCCCGGGACCGTTGGCTGGGGCAACTTACCGAAAACGCGACTTTTCAGGCACCACGGAGGATCACTTCCGGATTGCTCGTGAACTCGCCCGCGATCCAAAGACAAGAGTCGGCCATTTACCCGCTCGGCAAGTGCCTCAGCGATGTTTTACCTCGCTAGGGATTTCCCCAGTAGCAAGGTGCCGAGCATTGCCTTTGAATAACTGTGTGAGCCAGGTTGGGGGCTGATTCCCTATGTCGATTGCGAATTATTGCCGTCGAGGTGACGCCTACAGCTAGTGTCTCTCACATTGCCATTGCTCGATTTCGCAGCCGCGCGGCTCGGACCCGAGCACATCGTGAACGTAATCCAAGAGACAATGCTCCAGCCCGCATGACCAAGCGATCTGCTCTCTCCGAGCAAACCGTCAGTTTCATCGAGACCGGGTCAGTGTCCCAACGCCAACCATCAACCGTTCAAGGAGAAGTATCATGAGTTTAACTAGTGCAGAACGCGAGCAGGTCGCCACCGAACTTAAGCAATTTGCTCGCGACCTCAATCTCACCGAAGAGCAAAAAGAAAAGCTCCATGCCGCACTGGCGGAAGCGCGCGAAAACATCGAAGAATACGTTAAGAAGAATCCCAAGACAACCAGGGCCGATATCATCAGCAAAGTGAAGGCGCGCCGCCCAGAGATTCGCGAACGTGTTGAAAAGTTTCTTAACCCCGAGCAGCTGAGCAAGTGGGACGCGTAAGTCGCCAAGGCCAAGGAGTTTCTGGGCCAGAGGCTCGACGCAGCATAAACCCACGCCCAAAACGAAGAGCGCACAGCTTGGCGGCCGTCGGTCGAAGAAAGGGCGGTCACCAAGCGTCACAAGCGAACGACCTCAACTGCGTTTCTTTCTTATAACAACCCATACGTGGAGGACGATGTTTACCGTCGTCTGGTGGATCATTGTTGGACTGATCGCCGGTTGGGTCACGGGCAAGATCGGCTCGTAAGAGGAACGCTACAGCAAATGTCCGTTCCGCCTTACGGCGTAGACCTAATCGCGATCGTCCCATTAACCAGATTTACTCGTTCTCGCATACTAATCATGCCGAACCCGGAGGAGTACTGGGCAGTTTTAGGATCAAAGCCGTTCCTCCTTACAGAGGATTGCGATACAAAGAGACACCTCCATCCCGGAGGACTTGGTATTCCAAAGCGTTCTCGTCAGCTTGGCCAAAGACTGTCATTCTGCTGACAGTGTAATCCGGTGAGCTATGCGGCCAGCGTGGAAGAACCGAACCTCCTGAAAAACGGGGTTATCGGTAAATTGCTCGCGCCCGACCCCTTGGGCTGGGGAATTTACCGAAAACGTGACTTTTGCGGCATTCCGAGCTGCCGGTCATTCTCTAAAGAGAGCCCAGGAAACCTAGCGAAAGACTCTAAAGATGACAATGCCCATCAACAACGTGGCAGTCAAGGACGAGAAAACAGCTATCACACCCCGCGCAACGAATCGCGCTAGGGGATCGGAATCAGAGCCGATTTCCAAGAGTGAGAACACTGCGAGGGCAGCACCCACCTCCAATATGGCCGATGCACCTAGCCACATACTGGCTCTGTGGTGGGCCAAAGCGATTTGCTGCTCCCGACCAGGCAGCCCGATCAGGTCGCCGACAACCATTCCGTTGGCCATACAAAAAATGTAGGAGAGAGCGGCGGAGGTGGTGCATATCAAGGCCACTGCCCAACGCATCCAGAGCGAGAAGTGGTCCAGACGCAATTGAGTCTTCATCCAGAGCGGCCCAT
The DNA here is from genome assembly GCA_963830325.1 of uncultured Acidobacteriaceae bacterium. GTDB lineage: Bacteria > Acidobacteriota > Terriglobia > Terriglobales > Acidobacteriaceae > PALSA-350. Next base: position 51,838 of record CAWHMV010000008.1, on the reverse strand, counting down.
ATCCAAGTCTCCTAAACATACGGAGTTTAGGTGTTCCAGGTTCCGTCTGGTCGGAAACCCGGACATTACTGCGTGGCCCGCAACAATTCGGAGCGATTGTGCTTTAAAAACGGATTATCGGTAACTTGCTCCTGGTCTCGGCCCGGCCCGGGAAGTTATCGATAACCCGACTTTGCAGGAATTAATCCATCAGTCCGATGTAGTTTACGATGAGTTCGTGAGTGATCACATACAGACCTTGTTCGGGTCGACTGAAGAAGGTTACGAGCCAACACCTGATCCAGAACCCGGCGACGGAGCATGGCGTAAATTATGTTGGCTCCTTTACCCCCTCATGTTTGCCGCGATTCTCATACGCGGGCCACATTCGCAAGCAGTGAATGAGATCTTTTGGACACTGTTTGTCATGGGTTTGCTCACGACCAATGAATGGACGTCGATCAGGAAACCTAGAGTGCAACTGTGTCTTGCAGTGGCGTTCTTCATCCACCTCACTATCATGAGCTTAGGTTATGGATTGCTCCCTAAAGCAAGACCGCAGATCGTAATGATCTTTGTCTCCGTACTGGAGGCCATACTACTTGGTGTTCCGATCAGGTTGCTAAACCCACAGGGCAAGGGGGACCGAGTATAACGACGGGGTTCGTGGCCTCGCTTCAATGTTCTTTACCTGCAAAACGGGGTTCTCGGTAAATTGCCCACCGCGATTGTCCATAAGTCCATCGGCAACCGAATCTCCGGGCTATCATCTTCTGCATGCCGCGGTCGACATGTGTATTGTTCCTTGCCGTCATAGTGGGAAACCTCGCACCCCAGGCGAGGGCTCAGACTTGCGGCGCCAATGCGCAAAGCACGATTGCCACGGATCGGCCTCAGATTACAAGTTCGAGTATTGTCGTGCCCTGTGGAAGCCTGCAGTTTGAGAATGGGTTTGCAGAGACCGGTGTTGGAGGCCAACAAACCTTTGATTTCCCGGAGACCTCAGTGCGACTTGGAATCGCCAACAAAACGGAGCTTCGTTTTGGGGTCCCAGACTATTTTTATAATGACGACACTGCGTCCGGATTCGGCAACGGACTTGGCGATTTAAGTCTGGGCTTTAAGCGGCAGCTCGGGCCAACACGGGGTGGATTTGACGTATCGCTCATACCGTCCGTGAGCCTTCCCACGGGGGTGAACCTGATATCAAGTCATGGCTATGATCCGACCGTCCAACTGCCCTGGTCGCGTTCGCTAACAAAAAATTGGACAGTTGCTGGAATGTTCTCCGTTATGTGGCCCACCGAGGAACCACGGCGAAATTTGACGGGCCAGTCGAGCATATATTTTGACCGGCAACTTACGAAGCCGTGTGATGCCTGGATCGAATACTCCGGCTCCTTTCCCCAACGCGGCGGGCCGCAGAACGTGATCGATTTCGGCACGGGGTATAAGATTACCCCGCATCAACAGCTCGATTTTCACTGGTTTTTCGATCTATCGGCCGCAACGCCCAGTCACTCGATCGGCTTTGGCTATTCTGTCCGCTTTCGGGTGTTTCGAACCAGGTAATGACCTGCGACGGAAAAATAAGGACATAGAATTCGACGACGTCGAGCGAGGCGATCCGAACTCGGCGACGTAGTGCCTGGAAAACGGGGTTTTGAGTAACTTGCCTGCCAGTCATGCCTGGATGGTGCGATTTGTAGGGTCGAGGACTGGCGCCATGCTTCGTAGGTTCGGCCTATCTGTGTCTCTCCGTTTCCTCTGAGAGTGCCTCACTAGCCTATGCGTGTGGGCAGCTGTCCTTTCAGGCTCGTTGCCAACGTACCCGGTAGTCATGAAACAACCCGAGCGTGTGGTAGAGCCAGTCCGTACGCCACATCTGGAGGGTAAAGAACGGCAGTATGCCCTGGCTCAGCATGCATCCCAGCTGGGCTTTCACAAGGTCATCGTAATCGATGAGGACTTGGGACGCTCGGGCGCTGGCACCCAGGAGCGGCCGGTTTTCGGCCAATTGCCTTAGTGTGGAGGGCCCGGCCGGGCAAGTTACCGAGAATCCCGTTTTGCAGGCACACCGCTGCGTCAGCTCGGAACAGCGTCGTCAGACGGCGTTCCCGTCTGGTTCAAATTCTCAAGGTGCTGGCAAGTCGGCGCAAAAAAGACTGCTCATTCAGATTCAGAGGGAAGACCGTTCCCGATCTCATTAGCGAAAACCCTTTACCTGGAATATAGCCAGCAGACGAAAGGTAGAAGATGGCACCGGTGACCCCCGGTCGATACATTGTTCCCAATGACTGCTCATTGGCGTGTAACGTTTTAAAGATTTCATCCGACAACGCTTATACGGATCATCGGATACGAGGATCCGGTCGCCAGGATTAAGGAGTTTCGCGAGAGAAATAGCGACAAGCCCTACATCCGATAAGTCACTCCGGACGGACTTTTCTAGCTGCTTGATGCCCTCTCGCAAGCGGCCAAAGATTTTATTTTCGGAAAGGACACGCTTACATTCCATCTTGATAAAACGGTTTTCAAAACTAAAGGAGACATCGGGATTGCCGTTATTTAGGCTTGGCTTTAAACCTGCCCGAGCAGCCATCGCGGCCATACTGAGTTCAAACATCGCGTTGCGGGCCTTGTTCGAGCTGGCATCTTCCTGAAACATATCTACCGGCCCCGAAAATGCGCGGGTCAGCAATTCGCCGGGCACTTCCACGTCATGCTGCCAGAGCGCTGGGATGACCTCGACAAGCTCGATGGTTTCGGCCATCGTGGAAAGGATTTCCGTAAGCCTTCCCTCGCGGGACAACTGCGCGTAAATCCGAGGCCGGTCTGCTTCGTCGTCGTTTGCCCGCAGCCAGTCGATATTCCTCCGGTAAAGGTGGAATCGCGTGAAGCGCTCGACCCCGTTCTGTGCTGCCCATGCCAGGATAACGTCAAGCTCGGAGACAAATTGCTCGTCGATGGGGCGGACGGAATCCACAGCAGAATTGTAGCTGTGCACCTCGGTCACCCCTGCCGGCGCAAGTTACCGAGAACCCCCACCGTTTTGCAGGAACTTCAACTGCGGGAGATCGAACCGCAGTTGTCATCGGTCGCGCCCTTTCTTTGATGGACACGGTCGATTTCGTATCACCCAGTCTCATCGTGCGCATCAGTGCTCAATGATCCATGTGAAAGGCAGCCCGGCTTCACAGCGAACAAAAAAGCCCTGATCCGGAGACTAGGGCTTGTCAAAAAGGTAGTGCTAGCGACTATACGCCATCTTGCGCCATCGCCTCACCAGATGCAGACTCTGTTCCTCGACGGAGAGCCGCCAGCAGCGCAAACCCACTATTGGTTGGCCTCAGAGCACAGGTTCAAATCCAATGTGCTTGCCAAACAGGACAATGATAAGGCGTAATAGGGCCTTCGAATATAAGGGGCGGCCCTGGCTCTACTCGCTCGTATTCTTCAGGGCTTACCAGAATTCCTTCCGCTGGTTCCATAGTCCACGCTTTGCACTTCGGGCAAAATCTCTTGCCTTCGCTCATGGGCACCTTCTTTCAGAACCGAGGCGGGCTTACCCTTTGGAGGCCCTACGAGATCTCATGGTTGCGTGCTCTTTGACCTCACGATGCCGGAGAGCTTAACCAGGTCCCCGCGGCGTTGGTCACTTAATCAAGTGCGGGTTGTGCTGGTTAAGGATGTAGGTCGGACAAGTTCGCTCGTGAAGGTTTAGTCGCTCTCTATTCGCGTCCAGTTCGTCCGCGCCTTCTTCTGGGACGCATTGGGCTCATTCCATTCAAAGCCGATGGTGCTCTGCCAGCTCTACGATGATCCCGTCGGGGCCGCGAACGTAGCAGAGCCCGTTAGCTTGGAGATTGTGATATTGATTTCGTCCCTTGCCCGGACCAACTCTCGTCTGAGCGCATTGGCTTCCTTCCCGAATATCTCGGCCACTTGTTCATAGAGCACGGTCTTCCCTATATCCAGGCGGCTGGCGGCTTCAATGGCTTTGTCCGCTTCAGCAAGCGCGTGGGCGATCGCCTTTTGCTCGAGCTCGGCCACTGCAATCAGCAGGATCCCACGAACGAGCTGGATCCCACGACCGACATGCGCGAGCGGCTTCGGCAAGGGCTTCTTGCATCGGCGGCACAGCTCGGCTTGATATTGCGTCAGTTCGCATCCGTTGCATCGAACTCTCTCTCTGTTGTGCCCAAATTGTTCACCCATGCTGACTGTCCTGACCTGGCGCCCGCCAGCTACTGTAGTCATTGTGTTTCTCCGTTTAGTTGCGAATCGACGCATTGGTTCATGTCGCCGTCTACGGGGGTCCCTTTCTGGGCTGATAGAGCGGTCGCTCGGGATGCCGCGAGGCCACAAGGTCGGATAGGTTTTAACAGCGGCAGGGATCCGAATCGGGATGTTGAGATGTTTGAACTCAGACCGGAATCAAACATCGGCCACGAGATGGACTATGATGGCCCGAGACGCAGAGTGGAACTAGGGAAAGCCCCAGTCGCGGCAGGAATGTTTACGGGCGAATGGCGATAAGTCAACTAGACCACCGCAATCGAGTCGAGAGAGCTCCTTCGGAGGAACGAACTTATGATCCCGGAGAGAACGAGCCCAGCACATAGCCCCCCGAAAATCTCGCTCCAATGCCCCTAGGAGCGATTCGGGGTATCCATGCGCACGCCAAAGCCGAAAAACAAGCAGGGCGCCTATGCAGCGCGCGACGGCATAGGAAATGATGCCGCGCGCCGATGCCTTACTGGATGCACCGCCTTCTGACCTCTTCTACGATCATGGCCCCGTACTCGTTTCCAGCTTGAAACATCAGCCCATAGACGGTTTCCGAGGCAAGAACACCAACGAGGGGTGATCAGACGGTCGGGGATCGCGAAGCCCTGTGTTTATAGTGGTTTCAGCGAACCGAGCCCCGATCCTCGAGTGGATTCTCGGGGTCTCTGGCTCAGTTCGGCTTACCACCCGGGAGCGCCGCATCCGGGAACGTCCCGCCTTTGCCACTGGCGTCCTGACGGTCCCACCGGGCAAACATCAGAAGCAGGATGCCATCTGTTTTGGCCTCGAACATTGTTTGGGTGAAGTCGTCGATGTATTTCAGCCTTACGTTAGGACAGAAGAGGGCACTTTCCAATTCGATGACATCTTTGCTGCCAAACGGACGTCGCAGTTCTTCTGCCAGTTACCGCGAGGCTAAAACAAGACTGTTGCAAACAGGGCGATGTTCCCATTCGGCAAAGCTGGCTATATCGTGCGAAAACGCATTTGCAATCGAACGATGCCTCCGCGACGGCATTAGGTGGAGTGCCTGAAAAGTCGCATTTTCGGTAACATCCCGCCAGCTGCTTCATCAGCGTGAGTCGACTTGTTTAGTCGACTGTTCCAAAAAGCTTACTCTGGGTCGCTCTGTAAAGGTCTCATTCCGGGCAGGGGATTTGGCGTTGTGTCATGTTCCAGAAGCAAATGGTTTTGGAACAGCGGCGCCATAGGGTTTGGTCCGGTTCATCCGTTATGATCAATCTCCCCCATGGACCTCGACGCGATCGTGCAGGACATCGACGCAGAGATCTTGCTCACCGGCCACAAACACTTGGCTTTGACCGCAGGGTGAGTATGTGTCGCACTAGGCTCTGGTCATCAATCACTGCGCTTGGTTCCCTCTGTGCATCGGCAATTTCCGTCGCCAGGGCGATGCCGTTGATCACCTCCGCCTTGGTGATGACAAAGTCCTCAATAACTTGCGCAGTGCTGCCGCCCGGCAATGCGATGGTAAGGGTCCGGATACCGGAGCCATCCTTGTTCACGGTGTAGGTTCCGCTGATGCCGAAGCTGGTGATCGTCCGCGTGCCGTTCGCGCCGGGCTGGTTTGCCAGAGCGCTGCCGGTCGCGTTTCCCTGTCCGTCATATTTCTCATGCCCGAAGCCGGCGGCGACGTTGGCCCCGTAGGTCACTACCGCTCCGTAGTCTCCGCATAGACTGGAAAGGGTATATTGAGGGCCTTCGTCCTGGCCGAGTGCGACGCTTGAGAAGACGAGGAGCGCGGCCGCCACTCCAGACAGATTGCGTTTTGCGTTCATGATTTCCTCCCTTTCATCTTTCTCATACGGTGCCCATCATATCCATAATTTCCGCCTCTCAGGGCACTGATCGGCTTTCAGCCCTTGCAGGGATAATTTGACGAGTACTGTGTTTACGTCGAGGCAGCTATGAAATGTGCCAGCATCCTCTCGCTCGCCATCCTGCTCGCAACCATATCTATGGGTAGCGCTCACGTGTTTGCCCAAAAAGAACCCCGTTTCCCTCCGGATACCTCGGCGCCACCTCAAGAGACCCGTTAAAGTGCTTCCCTTTCTAGAGCCTCAACCCAAGCCGTAGCGCTCACATCAACCCTCTACGAGGTTTGCGCCGCGGAAGTGAGGTAATGCGCGCCGGCCTGGCACCTTCGTCCTGCAACGGCTGGCAATTCAGACAGGGGATAGCCTCACCAGGGTGTCCGCGGTCTTTCTCAGGGCATCCTGGCGCGAAGTTTTAGCCACTTTCGGGCTGCAATTTGGTCGCCGCGCCCGGCATGATCACCTCACTTTTTAAAATGATTACAGGTCGGACACGTCTCCAGATGAATATAAAGGTCGTAGGCCGCAATGTTCATTTTGGAAAGCGCTTGGTTGCGAAGGTCGGCGGCCCGTTCGTTCGTAAGTTTTTGTCGATTGATTGGTCGGACATTTGGATGCCGCTCCTGCTCCCACGCGATGACGTCGTCGTCGTGGGCGCGTTGTAATCTTTGATACTCCGCGCATTCATTGTGGGCGGTCATCCCAATCATCATATCGCCGTTAGCCACGCCTACAGCGAGGGGTAGACCTTCGAACGGTGCAAGCACAGGTAGAGGCGTTGTGGGTCTGAGAGGGCCGCCTTACTCACCCCTAGGCCGGCTGTGGCGACTCGTGTCAACCGAAAGGCGCATCTCACGCCATAGCGCAACTCGGGGTGAAGCGATGAAAGAAGAAGTACCGCGCTGTCCGCACTGTGGCAAACCGATGGAACCTAAAATGGCAGCCAAGCATTCTCTAAAAGAACCAAATCTGGGACCACCCATCGTGGAGTTCGAGTGCGCGGAGTGTCACCATGTTGAAGGCCGGCATGAGGTGTGGGGCAGTCGCCACTCCCGGCGCAGCCCAACGGAACGTTCTCGCACAATATTGCGCTTCTGCATCAAATCACTGTATGCAGTGCCCGGAATACGAAAAACTGTGGGCAGCCTACATCGACGCTGCTTGCGAATGGCGTGACGCCGTCCAGACACCGTCTCTGAGCGTCTACGCACCCGGGCTCCGCCGGCATGCGACCGTACTCAAAGACTCAGCCAGGGAGCGCGCAGCGGCGCATAAGCGGAAATGCCTGCTCTGCGCGAACATTGGCGAAAAGTCGGCATGACTCCACGTGCTATTTCCGGCCGGCGCGCGGCGCAAGCACAGGTCGAGGCGTTGTGGGCTTAAATTAGCGGGAGCAAATCCTTCCTTTGTTCCAGCTTCAGGATGCTGGAATCCACCAGGTAGCGGATCGGCGCACCGCAGGCTAAACACTCCACCTCACGCAATTCACTTCCCGTAGTGTCATCTGGAATCGAACACGAGCGAAGGCACTCTGGACAGGTCACAACGAGGTAGTCAGGATTTGTCCTCGGAACCCACAGCGGAACCATATCGTGTTTGCCCAAGTGCGGCCGGATCGGTGAGGCAGCGATCACTTCCCGGATCTTGGACAGAAGCTGTTGCGGTGTATAGCCGCCCTTTTGAAAAAAATGGTCCACTAGCAGTCCGAGGGGCATGTTTGCCAGCATATATTCGCCGCTGATTGCGATTGTCGGGATATGAGGAAACCTCCGGCGAACGATTGAAAGCAACTCGAAGCCTGACATCCCGGGCATCCTCAAGTCGGTAAGAATGAGGTCTGGTAGAACCTCTCGAAGGATCTTGAGGGCAACGAATCCGTCCTCCGCGGTGCGAACCGAAAACCCAAAACTGCGCACGATCGCCGCAGTGGTTTGAAGGACCAGGGGATCGTCGTCCACAACGAGCACCCTGCATCTGAAAAGACGACTCTGATCCATATCACCACCCTCTTGCCTCAATATTACGTTCCGGCAACGGTTCTCTCTCGCCATGCATCGCATCTAGTATCCACATCTCCGCCGGATCGATTAATGTCGAGTTTTATCGAACCCAAACGGGTCTTGTTTGTTGATGATGAGAGAATCATCGCCGACACCTCCGCAGTTATCTTCGCCAATGAAGGCTATGAGGCCCGAGCAGTTTACTCTGCCGAGCAAGCTCTCGAACTGATCTCCGATTGGCTTCCAAACTTGGCAATTATTGATGTACGGCTTCCAGGGATGAATGGTATAGATTTGGCTATTCGCATGAAAGCAGACTACCCGGATTGCAGATTGTGCCTATTTTCAGGGCAAGCCTCAACGGCTGACTTGCTGGAACTGGCGCAGAGAAACGGTCATTCCTTTCACATTCTTGCAAAGCCCATAACTCCAGGTGAGCTCCTTGCGCAAGCCTCCCATCTTCTTTATTCCGATTGAGCTAAAGTCGCTTTCCAAGGTCCACGGTTAAAGGGCCTGGCGGAAGGTGCAATCCTGGATGGGACAACCATGTGCTATCTTTGGCCGGCGCGCGGTGAGAAAGTACAAGCACAGGTTGAGGCACTGGTAGACTCACTGCCATGGAATGTGAGCAACGCCAAGCAATCGAGCGCCACAAGCAAGACATGGAGAACAGGGTTCCCTAATTCGGCAGCCTGAGCGAAGAGGGTAAGATCTTCTCAAAGGTCAGCCTTCAATGCGCGGATCGACTCGAAGCCCACAAAAAAGACTGCCCGATCTGCAAGGGCGCCTGACGCCACTGGTCGCCCATTGAGCGGCTTTACACCATGGGAGCGTAAGGGTTAGGTTCAACCCCCGCAACTCCTGGCAATTCGGACGTACCTCAGCCTGCCCGCGGTGTCAGCGGCCGTTCTCAGGGCATCCTGGTGCGCCATTTTGTTCATGAGTGGACCAAAAAAAATGCCCCGATCTTTTCGGGACCAGGGCTATGCGCAAATCACAGAAGCTTGCATTGACCGAGACTATACACCAGGTGCGGGGCGTTTGTCTTAATCTCTTGAGACTGGGAAGCGGGTGATCCCCAGACTGCAGAGTAGAGTCCGGGAACGGCAGGCACAGTCAGCGGCCCGGTCAGCGAGGTTTGCTTCTACGGAAGCAGATTGAACAACTCTGCTTGTGAAGAGTCATCCGCTGCTTGGCAGCCTTTCTCTCTTCTTGCGCCTTATACCAGACCTCCACGGCCAGGCGGTTTGCTGATGTGTCCAGAAACCCGTTCTTATTCGATACCAGCTCGATCTGCTCCCAGTGTCGCAGCGCCGCCTCATAATGTTGACGGAGACGCATGTATTGATAGCACTCCACGTGCACTGTGATGCTTTTTGAACTGACGTCGTTTTGCATCGACCATCAGCCTGTGAACATCTTCGCCCATCGCACCAGGTCTACATGTATTTCTTCAAGCGGGGCGGTTGGGAGGTGCAGTCCTCGAAGCCGACCTGAGGACTCCTTTGCCCCGGAAGTTGACGTTCACTGACCCGGAGAAGATCCGGAAACTGGCCAAGCGCGGGGAGGCTTGGGGTACCTCTGAGGCGAGGCAAATCCTGGAGCACGCGATCGAGACCGGCAGAGGTGGAGTTTACCTGAGGTTGACGCCAGAGCAGTACGTCAGGCTGAGGCGGAGGTCGCTCCTGGCCAATCCTGACTTCTAGCGCTATGCTGTGGCACGAAATGGCGCAACGATGTAAACTCTCGAGGTCGTTTCAGCTAAAAACCAGGGAGTTTTAAGAGAATGCCACCTAAAATCCTCTGCGTCGAGCCTTACTCGGCGGTTCGTGAAAGCCGGTGCGCTGTTCTGAAGTCGTCAGGTTACGACACTGCATCAGCGTCGCCTCAACTAGCCGAAATCGTGCTCCGCAGCAAAAGTTTGACCTGATAGTCCTCTCGTCTCTGAATGACCATGATTTGCGGAGGAATGTTAACTTCTCTGATGGCGCGGAGGTGCTAGTGCTGAACGAGCTTGTCATGCCGGCGGAGTTGCTCTCTGTGGTAGCACAGCGGTTGAACCGCCAGCAAAGAGCTTAGCTCGGAACGCATGAAACCACCAGATCTCACAAAAGATGACCGAATTAAAGCGACCGTGCGCCAACTGGTGGAACTTTTGCAGCAGTTTGGTAATCCTTTGCAACGCACGGCTAAAGTGCTTCCCTGGCCAAAGACCAAAAATGAGCCCTAATCCGAAGATCGGGGCTAAAGTCACTTTCGCTAGTGCGCGGCGTTGTACGCCATTTTGAGCCGGCAGCCCGGAGGAGTCGGCCAGTTACCAAAGATCCTCTGCCGCGGAGTTCCGCTGGTCAGATTCGAGCAACCTTCGTTGAGGTTCTCGATCTCTTATTCTCCGGACTGGAAGCGGGTGATTCCAGACTGCCAGATGAGAGTCCCCCAAGCCAGGGGGGTGAGGGGGACTCTCATCTTTTCGCCGGCGCCGTGGTCTTCTCGCAACCAACTTCATTTGGCCGCGCCTGATTATGCATATTGTCGTAATGAACTGGCATCCTAGTGTGCAATTCTTCCATCTTCAAGTGTTAAGAGCTTGATGATCGCCGTAGCACTCAATTGGCGGTCGTAAATTTATGAAATGCCTCGAGTGCTCTTCTTCCAAGCTGCGCCGCTCCAGACTTCGCTTAAGGGATATCGAGCGGCTGCTCCTTTTCCAATATCCGATCCGATGTCGGCGCTGCAATCGACGCGATTATGTGAGCTTGCGTCGTCTTCTGATGCGATCTGGCGCTGGCATAGCCGAAAGAGATTGCTAATCGAGATGGTTGACACAACATTCCTAATTCAATTCCGAACTCTTGGTCTGGGCGCTCAATTCGTGACTGCGGCACGGGCGGAAGTTAGAGGCGAGCACCTTCTCCTTTTGTACTCAAACGGCCAATTGGCTGCCGCCTTTATGCTGGAGAACGTCAAAAGCTGGTCCGAGGTCTCTGCAGAAGGGACTTAGAGCATTTATGGCTCTCCAGCATAGGCCCGGGCGCCTCACGGTTGTGCAGGGCAATCAGGCCGAGAGGGTGACGGGCGGAGCCTCACCTTTTCGCGGACGGCCTCAGTTCAATCAACTCATCCGGTCGGCATGTATCGCTCACGCATCACAGCATGCGACCTAAACTAACCGCCTAAAGCAGTCAAAAAAGAGGCCCCAGCCCAAGCCAGGGCCTTAGCTGAGATACAAACTGGGGCGGATCATACGCCGGCAGTAGAAGCTTGGATAGTCCCTCCAAAGCGGTCATTGATTTTACGCATCCCAATCGATGATGGATCGGACGAGAGCGAAGATTGCAGGCGCCTCTGCTCATCCCCTGCCCGTGGAGTCTTCCACAATCCACGTAATGATGAACATAATCAGTCCGAAAAGCCAACAAACCGCCCCGAGCGTGAAGCTGGTCGGATATGGGCGCGTTAGCGAATGTGCGCGGAGCCGGACTTGAAAGGCCCATGTTCCCACAGTCAGGAGTAAGCCAAAGAGGCTTATGAATATCGCAGCATATCGGAGCCTCCGCAAACCGTCTTTGACTGCCATTTAAATAACCTCGACGGGACAGATCCCACCGCCTATATGGGACCCCGGGCTGCCAAGCCGCCGTATGGTCTGAGAAAAGAGCCATGGCTGGTTAACCATGGCTCAGTGAGGGTCGAACAGCGCGAATGAACTCCGCACCTGTCATTTGGATTGGCTCGGCAGACAGCGGGTTGCTACGGGCGGTCTGTCTGGCTTCGATCTAGCGCACAAATAGAAGCCCCTACCGAAGCGGCGGGAGGGTATCTGCACAGCCAGAGTCCTACTCGCTTCGTCTTGGCGTCGTGACGTGGCCGTCGATCTCCCTCGAGACCTGCGGGCTGACATTGGGATCGCTCAGAAGTTTGGTTATCGCCTGCACGCGGCAATCGTAGATCCGGAAATGGGGGATGCCGGCAGCTTTCCGGATGCCCATCCAAGCTTTGTGCATCGACGTTGTTGGCTCAGTCAGGATCCAGGGAATCGCCTTACTCCAGTGGGGAGCTCGTTCGCCCCGTGGCCGATGGGGCAGAATATAGTGATCTTCGTCGCTTCCGCCGATCCTCTTCCAACGCTCAAGAATCCATTCCATGGACTCCTTTGCTGCCGGATTCAGAGGAATGGTGCGTTGGCGGTACGTGTTCTTAGCGCCCTCCCGTACCGTGATGCACCCCCGTTTCATGTCCACATCACAACGCCTGAGTTGCCGGAGCTCACCGAAGCCCATGGTCGTACTCAACATGATGATCATGCAGTGTCCAGCTAGATGCCACTTAGGCTTGGTAAACGCCACCTCCCTAAGCCGCTGCTCTTCTTCGTAGGTGAGAGTATGACCCGCACGCCGCGGCGGTTGCGGGACTTGTCTATAGCGGCTCTCAAGGCGCTTCCACTCATCGAATTCCCTGAGAACCTGCTGAAGCACGCCCAGCTCTCGATTGACCGTATGGGGGCATACCTTGGCACTCCGCAGGTTTTGATACATCCGAAGGTGGACGATCTCGATTGCGTTGATCGGCTTATCGCCGAAGAACCGGTTTAGTGGGCCAAGCGCGTCGCCATAAGAGTCCGCGGTGTTCGGCTTGATGTAACGCTTGTGGTCTTCAAACCAAGCAGCTGCGGCTGTCGAGAACATAGGAACGCTTGTTTGGGTGTCTGTCATGCTCTGCCTCCGTTCTGAGCCGAACGGGTCGGGAACGAGATCAAGTTCTTAGCTGGTCGGGTGCGGCGAAAAACCGGATCGCCGCTAGCCCTTTCCGTTCTGCGTTTCTTGCGAGCATGCGTCTCAGGCGCCCTGGACGTCGAAGGGTGTTCCCTTAAGGCTAAGTTGAACTGTCGATCAGTCAAGCGAGCTATCTCAGCCCTGAGGGAGTCAATCTCCGCTTGAATAGCAGGTTCTATGAGGGTTGCCGATGCTGGTTGCTGAGCGGGCGATGTTGGCTCAGTTTCCGGACGAGGTGTGGGGTGCTCCAGAGCTTCGAGAGCGGCCATTTTGGTGTCGTGCTGTTGGATCGAATAGTGGCTCTGCATTGCCTCGCTGATGTGACCCGCGATCTCTTTGGACACCTGTGGACTCACATCTGGGTTGCTGAGTAGTTTAGTGATGGCTTGGACGCGACAGTCATAGACGCGAAACTGTGGTAGCCCGGCTTCTTTGCGAATACCATTAAACGCCGTGGTGATTGCCTTCATGGGCTCAGTGAAGATCCAGGGACCATGAGGCGTGCGCGGCCGATGGGGCAGAATGAATTCTTCTTCCTCGCTGCCGCCCAAACGCTCCCAGCGATCCAAGATCCAACACATCGATTCATACGCCGCGGTATTTATGGGGATAGTGCGGTCGCGATAAAGATTCTTTGCCCCGTCCCGCACAAGTAGATTTCGTTTTTTGAGATCTACATCGCGGCGACGGATGTGGCGTAGCTCGCCGAAGCCCATCGTTGTAGAGAGCATGACCATCATGCAGTGGGCAGCCAAGCGCCATTTAGGCTTAGAGAACGCCACTTCGCGCAATATCCGCTCTTCCTCCGCACTAATGCTGTGCCCACCGCGTCTCTTGGGCACCCGTATAGGCTTATAGAGATCGGCTACGGGTTTCCAGCACCTGGCTTCTTTGAGGATCATCTGGAGCACGCTGATCTCGCCGTTCAGTTGGTATGCCCCAACAGACTTGCTGCGCTCAGCTTGATAGGCACGGATATGGCCGATATGAATCTTTTCGACAATGACCTCGCCAAAAGACACATTCAGATACCTAATCGACGCTCCGTAGTTCTTTAGAGTGTTCGGCTTTATATAGCGTTTATGTGCTTCGAGCCACAGTTCTGCGGCATGCGGGAAGGGCAATTCGGCCAGTTGAATCTCGTTCACGCTACACCTCCATTCTGAATCGCTCTGATTGCTGTGCCGGTGCCGATGCCCAGTTGCGCAGCGATGACGCGCCAGGGGACGTCCTGGGCACGTAGGGCGCGGATCTTATCCGCGTTGGCATACGCCCGCGGACGGCCGATCCTGCTTCCACGCTTCCGGGCAGCATGCATGCCGGCAGAGACTCGTTCTTTGATCAGCTCTCGCTCGAACTGAGCCATCGCCCCAATGATGTGCAGCATGAGGCGACCGGACGGCGTGCTGAGGTCGAGATTGTCACGGAGAGAGATGAAGGCGACCCCGTAGGCGCTCAGATCCTCGATCGTCGTGACCAGGTGCTTGAGGCTGCGTCCGAGCCGATCAAGCTTCCAGCAGACAACGGCATCGAAGGCTCGAGCATGAGCAGCGGCAAGCATGCGGTTGAGTTCCGGGCGAGATTCCTTCGACCCGCTCACCCCGAGGTCGAGGTATTCGGCTGTGACCTCCCAGCCGCGACGGGATGCATATGGGTGGGGAAGGGTACGCAAAGCGCTTTGGAGCCGACATGGCTCGGTCCGCGTCGTATAACCTGTTCGGGAACTTTTTGTTGGCGTCTGCTTTGCACCAGGATCCGCGCTTTTTTGTAAAAAGGAATCTGTCCTTTGGGCAATCGGTCAAGTACGCCGCCGTCAGGGTGGTTTACACCACCACGGACGGCGGCGGAAAGCAGATCAACTATTCGGGGCTGATAGGCCCATTGATGGCGGAAGGCCTCGCCAATGCCTACTATCCCGACAAAAACCGCACGGCTGGCGATACTTTTACCCGTTATGCCGTCGACTTGGGGTGGAGATTTGGCGGGAATCTGCTACGCCAGTACTGGCCGACTCTCAACAGAAGGCTACGCCTTGCACCCCAGCCTCTGCCGTCCAGTTCCAATCCGTGACGGAAGTTCCCTTTAGCAAGACCGCAGCAACCTTCCAGAAGAGAGGAAAGCGGGACCTGTCCCTTCAATACCCATTCTCCTGAACTGTGTCACTTGCGCCCATGATCTCCTAAGAGCGAACAACCAAGCTCCAACACTTTCAGCATCGACTAAGCGTTTCCCAGTGGTGGGCTCGCATGATTTCGCAATGATTCACGGTTCGGCTCCTCACTTCAGCAAGTCGCCGATCGTGAACGTGGTCGGTGTGTCGGTTGGCGTGAAGGGAAATGGCGCACCCTCTCAGAACAATAAGAGGAGCATCGTAACTGGAACTTAGTTGAGTGGGCCGTTAGGCAGCCCATTCATCAAATCGGCGCATGATCTCCATGAGCTTGCATCCCAACAGGATGAGAGAGCCCCACAATATGAAGGGGACGCCATAGAGTAGGAGATGCTTGCGCGAACGGGCTAGCTCAAACACCCGCACCTTCACGATGGCGTATGCGTTCGTCGAGAGATAAGCAACGACCAAGCAGCTTACTACCAAGTTATGCATCTTGTTACTCCTCCTTCTAAAAGGCTTTATCCCCGACGAAGCACTCGACCGCGACCGGCGCTACTTCAGGACACCGCGCTCAAGGGTGCTGGGAGGAGAAGTCGAAGCCAGAGACCTTGACGACGGCCTGCCAAGCGGCTTCCTGGTTTACTCGGTCGTGAAAGTGTGGGTGGCGCATCGCCTCGATTGGGCCGGTGAGCTTCTTGGGCGCCGAGGCGAAGAATTGCCCCGAGACGTCGGTTCCAAACACCGATGCCTGGAGGTAGCGACGGGCCGCGGTCTCCGCTGTCTGGGACATGCCGGGGATGAGCTTCACCAGCGGAATCATCAGCCACTTCATGACCGGGCCTGCGTTTCGCACCGCCTTGGTGTCGGGCGCGCTACCGGGCGAGACGGCGTACACGGCCATGCCGGAGGGTAGCCGGCGGGCCAGCGCCGCGGCCCACCAAGCGACGATGAGCTTCGCGTCGGAATACGCCCGGTTGGGCTCGTACTTCACGTTCGGCCCGCTGCGCACCAGGGTTTCAACAGCGGCGGTTCGGTCACCCTGGTGGTGTTTGGCCGCGAAGGCCGCCACGTCGGTGTAGCTGAACATAGGGACGTCCCCACGGGCAGCTTCCGAGCCGGCAATAACAATCCGCGCGGTGGGGCTAAGCAGGCCGGCGCCGAGCAATCCGACGGTCAGTTGATGATGGCCGATGAGCGGGGCCTGATCCTCCTCGATACCCGCCGCAGTGAGCACGCGCTTCTTACCTCCGACCATCCCTGCATTGAGCAGTAGGAAATCGATCGGCCGACCTCGCTTGACGAGCGCGGCAAGGGCGGACTGGACGCTGGTCGGTGCGTTCAGATCCAGCTCCAGCGGCGTGAAGACCTGGGTCTTGGTCTCAGCCGCGAGCTGAGCGGCCGTTTCCTGGGCCCGGGCCAGGCTGCGCCCGGTGACGATGACCTCCCGGCAGCCCTCGGCGGCGAGCATGCGGGCTGCCGCATAACCGAGCCCGGAGGTGGCGCCGCTGACGAGCGCGATCGAATGTTCCATCGGCGTCTCCGTGGGTGAAGGTCGTGCTATCTTTCCTTCGAACCTATCCATGTTGTCTCCTGTGTTTATCTGTCTTGCGGCATTACATACGCGAGAGTACGATAATCACAGCGGCAACGCAAGGAGTTTCGTACGCTATGGTAACTAATATTGCGAAGCGCCACCCGGGACGTCCAAAAGGTTTTATCCCCGACGAAGCACTCGACCGTGCCGTTGAGATGTTTTGGGAGCATGGGTATGAAGGAGTCGACGTGGATCGGATCGCGCGCGCCGTGAACGTCACCAAACCCGCGCTATACCGAGCCTTCGGAGACAAATCCACCCTGCTGCTCAAGGCGGTCGAGCGCTATGCAATGACCTATGGAGCTCCCAAAATGGCAGCATTTCAAGCGGAGCCGGACATCCACAAGGCCGTGACCGCCTTTTGCGAGGCTACCGTCAACACCGCTACTGGCGACGCTCGCGGCGGCTGCATGATGGCCGCCGCTGCGCTGGGACAGTCGGAGCGGGTAACGGAGATCCGTTCCTGGCTCGCGAAGGGCCTCACCGCATCCGCTGATATTTTCGCGAAGCGTTTCGAGCAGGAGATGAAGGCGGGGCGCCTGACTCGCACACCCTCTGCCAAGGTGCGAGGCCGTGCGCTCGTTGACTTGTTGCAGGGTTTGCAGCTTCGCGCCAAGGTTGGTATTGCGCGCGAGCAATTGCTGCAAGACGCTCGGAGCTATGTGCCCCTGATTCTTGGCAAGCAAATCTAACGCACTTCTCCGGGGGGATGCGTCTGGACGAGCGCCGGTATTTGCGGGGTATTTGCGAGACGGACGGACAGTGTGTCGGAGATAGAATTTCGCACACTATATATTGTAACTGAGCGATTGATTTGGGCTGCATGTTGCGGTTCGTACACGCAAATAACCATTTCTCCGACACACCGCGGAATAACCCCCATCAAAAATCGGAGGTAGGCGCATGGTTCATTTCATTCTTCAAGAATTTGAAAGGCTACGTCCCGTCTCTCTCGTTGAAGCCAGGGCAACAATTCGTGGTTCCGGCTGACAGGATGGTCAGCGATGCGTTCCGTCAACGTGGCGAGGCGTATTAGGGCGCGGTGCCTGCCGCAACGGTTCTGCTGCCAGAGCGGCAGGGGATGCAAGTGAATCCGGCTTCGGCGCTACGGAATGGATGACGAATGAAAAAGACGGGACAATCCTAGCTTCGCTTACTCAGCCGACCCTCTTAAATCTACAGACTCGGCGAGGCGGCCATATTCAGGGAGAACCGGGGAATAACGGGAATACAAGCCGAGCACCGCAGCAACGAAATCCATAAAAGGCGTTGACAGACGGGATGTTCACTGAATAATTTCTGCTTGCCGATAGGGGCGTAGTCGAAAAAAGAACGGTGAACATCCCGTCTGTCAACGCCTTTGACTATACGGCCAAATGACGAGAAGGGCGTCTTCCGCTACTAATCGCGGAACGAAACAGTCCGCAGGCATCTTGATGTTTATCAATCAGTAATTTCCGGTTAGGCGACGATCCGCTCATGACCAAAGAGGAAGGCTCCGTCCAATTGGCTCGACCCTAGAAATTTCCCAGCCGGGGCAGGGCCGGGAGGAGCAAGTTACCTAAAATCCCGTTTAGTCCTAACGTTTTTCGGGCACTCGTTATGCACGCGACGCTCCACAACGACGCGATGACTCCTGCTCATTATTTACCCGCTCGCTTCAATGCACAGGGTTGTGCACGTGTTCATCGGTTGTGGTGAGTGGCTGAGGTTCGGCGAACACCCTCCCGCCCACGACAACTCGCCAGGTGGTCAGAGTGTTCGCAATGTCATCCAGAGGGTTCGCGTCGAGAAGCACGACATCAGCTACTTTGCCGGGTTCTAAGCTACCCAACAGATCTCCCGCGCCCACCGCTGAGGCGCTGCGCTGCGTGGCGATATGTAGTACCTCGATCGGTGAAATGCCGGCTCGCACGAAATACTGGAGTTCGGCATGCAGCGATTGGCCGTAGTTGTCTTTGGGATTGAGTGAATCGGTGCCCGCAAGCAGAGGTACGCCCGCTTGATAGGCACGCTTCAGTTCGGCAATCATAGCCATGCGAAGCGGTGACCCGTCCGGGAACAGCCCGAACACGACGGCAAGGGTTGGGGTCCAATAAGTCCCAGTTGCGGCAAGCAGTTGCAGGAGATCGTCATAGTAAACGTTAACGGGGAGCATGTGCGCCTTCATCGCGTGGCCGATGAGAGCCCCCCGGACAATCTCCTCACTGAAAAGACCGTGAGCCGACACCGGCAACCCCTGCTTGAACGCCTCCGAAGCAAGGGCACGGTGGAGCGGCCACGACAACGTGAAGTAAGACTTCACGCCCACCACACCCTCTTTTTTCTCCAGGTGAACAATGTCGCGCAGTTGCTCATTTGAGGCGCCATAGGCCGAGCCGCCCCAGATGAAGGGTGTTGCCTCAATCATGCTGCCGTAATGGAACACCCGTGGTACAGGCGCCCCGAACCCATTGCGGCGGTCCGCCCAGGCCTGGAGCGTGCCAGTGTCGCTCCCCATGTCTGCCACCGAGGTGACACCGTACGCAATCCAGAGCTCCATCTGGCTGACATCACGGGCCGACTGGGAATGGATCGGAGTTGCGGTGTGCGTGTGCATGTCGAACAAGCCCGGAATAGCGAACCGGCCGCCGCCGTCCACCACCTTCAGGTCTCCCGGTAGCGCGTGACTCGCCTCGGTTCCGATCCACTTGATTCGTCCGTCCTCGATCAGGAGCGAGGTGTCCTCAGTGAAACCACCAGTCTTGAAATCGAGAATGCGCACGTTGCGGAGCAATACCGGTGGTGGCGGTTCTGTCGACAATTTAAGCTGGATAGGCACTTGTCTCTGCCCGCCATCCTTAAGCGGATGGAGCCACACGTCGGCTCCCGTCGAGTAAATAAGCGAGGCACCGTCCGGCGTGAAGCTGAAATTGTGCCCGCCCAAAGGGGAGAAGCGAAACGGCGTCTCTTCCTTTATTGGTTGCGAGGTGAGCGGCGCTAGCCAGATCTCGTCGTTGCGACGGAAGGCAAGCCACTTGCCGTCCGGCGAAACCTTTCCATTGGCAGCGAAGGCTGTAAGCGCGGTGATCGGTTCGCTGGGGCCGGTTGTTTCGGTCGGGTAGCGATGGACCTGTCCGTTGGCGGTGAAGTACACCCACTTGCCATCGCGCGAAAACTGGGCGGCTGGCTGCCAGCGAGGGGAACCTTCAACAAGCTTCTGCTGTTTACCGCTAACCAGATCGGCCAGGTAGACACAGGGCATCTTCGGCTTCAAAGGTCCCGCGGAGGGCTCGAAGTACGTGTAAACGAGCTTCGTGCCATCGGGGCCCCAAGCAGGCTCGTAGCGCCCGGTGCGATCTTCCGATATCAACGTGGAGCTTTGGCCGGTCGCTAGGTCTAGGATCCTAAGCTGCTGCGTTTCCCCTTCACTGAGTTGATAGGCGAGCCTCTTGCCGTCGGGGGAGAGCGCCGCCGGGCCCCACTCAAAGCCGCTGGTGTCGAGCGAGCGCTGGGCCACGCTTCCTGAGACGGGCTGCCGCCAAAGATATCCGGCGGCGGTGAAGATCACGCTTTTGCCGTCGGGAGTGAGGCGCGGAGTCAAAATGCTTGTGGGGGAGGCGGAGCGCTTTTCGGAATACGCGGGTAACGGCGAACCCGGATAGAACTCGAAGGAAATTTCTGCGGAGAACTTCACCTCGTCGCGTTTGCCTGTCGCTGCATCGATGCGCCAGAGCTTGCCCTTTTCACCAAAGTAGATCGCGTCCTTGGCGGCGCCGAACAGCGGCCGCGGTTTCGGATTTGCAAGCTGGGACAAATAAACGCGCGTACCTGGGCCGCGGCTTTCAACTGTCTGCGTCAAGTCTGTTGGACGGCCCAACAGTCCTTTGACGGTGGCCTCGCCACTGTGGGGCAGCGTGACGTAAGCGAAGTATTCGGGCTGCGGGACAATCCCTGCCATTGGTGAGGCGGACTTGTAGAGCCGGAGATAGATACCACGAGGATCTCCGGGGTCAGCCGCAATGTAGTCCACTACACCTTCAACCGTTAGCGCAGTCGTTACGTCGCCCTTTTCGTTCGACACCTTAAGTTGGCTCATGGCGGGCCTCTCTTTGGTCTCCATGGCCAGGACCGACCACACCGGCTGCCCATTGGCGAGAAAAGAGGCGGCGGACACAAAGCCGGGCTCGGTCAAAGTCTCCAGCGCTTTGTCAGAGAGCCTGATCCTGCGAACCTGGGTGTTCATGGTCATGGGGCCGACGAACTTGAAGTTGCCCGCCGGGCCAGTGATCTGATAACTCAGAAAGACAAGGCTCTTTCCGTCCGGCGACCAGACTGGCCGGTCAACCCACGCCTCGTTGGTGAGTTGGTGAATCTGACCACTCGCGAGATCAAGCACAAAGACGTTGCCCTGGCTGCTCACATCGCGGTCGGATATGAAAGACACTCGCGTGCCATCAGGCGAGATCGCGGGCGCTGAGTCGTAGTAAGGACCGAAGGTCAGTTGCTTGGCCACACCCCCTTTTGTAATCAGCTGAAACAGGTGGCCCAGCGCGGAGAAGACCAGCCCGCTTCCGTCAGAGGACACCCCCACGTCGGGATCAGTGACCTCTTTGGTTGAGATTTTTATGGACCGCGTTGGTCGATTCTGAAGATCTTGCGCCAACACCGGCGCGGCGGCGCCAGGTTGCACAAATGTCGGGGACCCGCTCATCGGTGATGTGAGCGGGGTGCTAGTCTGGTCCTTGAGCTCCATTGTTTTCGTCCTCTTTATGCAAAGTCGACGTTCAGCTGGTCCTGGCTCGCCGCCCATGCTGCGTTAACCCAAATCCTGGGCTTTTTGTTCGTTCACCGTAGGCGTGTAAGGATCGGGTGTGCCCATCGGGATGAGCGGATACTGTTTCACGCTCTGCTCAAAGCCACCGATGATTTTTAGCGCCGCATGCAGCACCCAGGTGTCGAGTGTTGGTGTCTCTTCGAGCGGATCGCTGTAGAGGTTGATGATGAAGGGGACTAAAAGCTTCAGAGGCGGATCGATTGGCGTGTCCTGCTTAACAAAATGCACTTTCCAGTTACGCCATTTCACGCCCATCAGGATATTTGAATTCCAGATGGGGAACCCTTCGCGGGCTGATTTCTCAGATTTGCCGAGGAAGAAATCAGACTGATCCAGGCTGTCTATGGGACGGTCCTCTGGCACTTTGGCGCCAGTGAACCTGGCAAGGGTCGCGAACATATCTACCCCGTGCACGATCTCGTCGCTGGTGCGGCCAGCTGGAATCTTCCCGGGCCAGCGTGCAATGAAGGGCACACGAAGACCGCCTTCGAGTGCTGTGACATACGTGCCGCGCCATGGGCCTGCCCAACCGTTCCAGGGCTTGAAGAATTCCGCGCCGTTGTCGCTGGTGAAGATGACAATGGTGTTGTCACGAATACCGCCTTGGTCTACGGCATTGAGCACCTGCCCGACGTTGTAGTCCATCTCGGCCAGCATGTCCGCCCAATCGCCGTTGCCGGTTTTGCCGGCGAAGGCAGGGTTCGGCAGAGTGGGCAAGTGTGGCTGGGTGAGAGCCAAGTAGGCGAAGAACGGCTTGCCCGTCTTGGCTTGCCGTTCGATGAACGCGACCGAGCGCCTAGTGATCTCAGCATCCATCAGCCGACGTTGCTCAAGGTCGTAGTCTTTTATGGCACGGCTTCTTTCTCCCCTTTTGCCCTCCATGATTTTTTGCATTGGGACAAGCTGTGGTGAGTAGCCGGCCGAGGATGGCCATCTGGCCTCGTCCGTAGTACGCGGGATGCCGTACCACTCGTCGAAGCCCCGATCGTTCGGCAGCCGTCCGTCCTGACTGCCGAGGTGCCATTTGCCCCACATACCGGTGGCGTAGCCCTCATTCGACAGCGACTGAGCAATCGTGATCTCCCACTGGGTCAATCCCTCGGGAACGCCACCAAGCGGCACTGCATAAGTACCCGAGCGCATGGAGAATCGGCCGGTCAGGATGCTGGAGCGGCTCGGCGTGCACTGCGCCTCCATGTTCATGTTGGTGAGGCGGAGCCCCTCGCTGGCTAGCTTGTCAAGGCACGGCGTAGGCGCGCCACGGAGAACGCCCCCTCCATAAACGCCCAACTCGCCGTACCCCAAGTTGTCCGTCAGGATAAAGACAATGTTGGGCTTTTGTTCCGCAAGTCTCTCGTCTTGTTTCATCTGGGATTTCCTTTAAACCCTGGGTCAGGCTGGCACCAAAACCATTTGGTTTGCAAACGCGAAATTCTCCTCGGGCTTGGAGGGCATTTATTTCTGACGTAAGAATATGTTTGTCGCAAGTTGCGGGTCGACTAGCAGTTTTCCTAGTCGCCCCGCAAAAGATTAGCTGCATCCCCGTCCGGGAATCGTTGTGGACGGACTAACCGGAAGTAACCCGCCTGAACTTGTAGGGGCTTCTTGGAACGTCTGAAGCAGGCGGATGCATGTCCGCCCCGCAAGATAATAGCGGCCCGGAGCGACTTGTTGAAATTGGTAAAAGTATCAGTCTTTAAGTGACAAACTATGACTAGACCGGGGTCTCGATCTTTTGCAGACTAGACTCAGCTATGCGGAATTTTGTCGCTCGATACCGGTAACACAAAACAGGCATGGAAAGTCGGTGACGAATGAACTCTATAAAACGAGCATTGTGGTTTTCTCTTTGTTGTTCGGTGGTGCCTTGTTGGGCAAGTATTTCAGCTCATTTCTCTCCATCGAGCACCTTAGAGGTGTCCAGTTAGGTGTCGGGCTGCTGACCTCGATGTTCGGCCTTCTCCTTAGTTTGCAGTTGTCTGCTGGAAAGACCTACTTCGACAACCAAGAACAAGATGTGGTTCTGATGTCGTCAAGAGTGGTTCTCCTGGATAATCTCTTGGCTCATTACGGTCCTGAGGCCAGAGAAGCCCGTAAAATGCTGCGAGACAAAGTGGCGGACGTGTTAACGCGCGCTTGGCCGAAAGAGCGGTCCGCAACATCAACATGGTCTCCGCCCGATGAGATTGGGGTTTTCGACAAGATTGAAGAGTTGTCACCAAGAGATGAGGACCAGCGATCAAAAAGGACGCTGGCTCTCAGGATGGCGATAGACCTACAGCAGACGCGTTGGCAAACCGCCATTAGGATAAGAAGCTCCACCGCGCTACCATTGATGATCGTCGAGACCGCATGGTCGACCATCGTTTTTGTTAGCTTCGGACTGTTAGCTCCAGCAGGCCTAAAGGCTATTATCAGTCTGGCGTTATTTGCGTCTGCGGTGTCCAGCGGATTTTTCATGATCGAAGAAATGTATACACCCTTCAGTGGCGTGCTGAGAGTGTCCAGCGCTCCGATTCGAGAAGCTCTCGAACGTCTCGCGCGAGAGACCAAGCCTTCCAGTTGAACGATTCGACAGTTGCGATCATCGATTTCGACGTCCTTGATAACACAGCTGGGCTCTTCCATTTGCTAAACATGACGCAGAAGAATTGCCTGCGTTTGAACACGGATTTATGTCGATTTGACGACGCTTCAGCCCCGTCTTCGGAGGCTTAAACCAACAGATTCGAAATCCCACGTACCCCCGAAGGCAATGAACTGCCTGCGAAGTCGTGCTTATCGGTAAGTTGCCCAGCAGGAGGGGCCAGGCAGAGCAAGTTACCGCATCGGCTCTGGCGTTCGTCTCGCTTTTCCGTTGCGAGTGCGACCCCCCTTTTGCCCGCTGTACGCGCGGCGCGGTTCGATTCCATGGAAGCGCTTCGGGCCACGTAGCCAAGAAGACGACGAACGCTGGCGCACAATCCGCTCATGCATTCATCGAGAATAACGGCCGACGGAAACCCAACTTTTCGAGTCTCGGCGAGTCACCGCCCACCCGGAAGTAATCTCCAAAAATGCGGTTCTATCCAGATAGCCGACCACCCAGACAGAACCGCCGATTGAGCTGAAGCGGACCGTTCAGGCTGCCTGTCCGGTCGGGTTTCTGATCCGGGCCTAGTTCAGGCCTATTGCGTCTTCTCCGACGGTGGCGCGACCTGCGAGGCGGCGGCTGCGCCTTCCGGCTGATTGGTGAGTGGATCGGCCAAGAACTTGCCGACAATCTGCGCCACTTCCGGCGAGCTTATGAAATTGTAGTGGCTGTAGCCAGGCACGACTGCCAGCCGCGACTTAGACAGCCGCGTGTTCAGCCAGCCCGGCTCCTTCACGCCCCCGCCCAACAGCGCGAAGAACTCTGCAATGTGCTTCTGCGAGACCGAGTCGTTGTCGGCAAACACTAGCAGCACCGGCATCGGCAGCTTCGCGATGTCGGCCGACCAGTCGTAATCCTCGCTCATCATCTTCCCCATCTTGTCGAGGAAGCGCGGAAAGCGCTGCGGCTCAGCCCATTGCTTCGAAAACGTGCCCGTCGGCGTCTGCATCATGTTTTCGGCCAGTCTCGCGCCGACCTGGCTCATTCCCTCTTGCGTCTCCGGATACCAGGCGGACCTGGCATGAGGCGACGAGATCACTACCAGCCTCCGGACTTTGTCCGGTTGCTGGATCGCCGCGCGGATCGCGATGGCGCCGCCGAACGAATGGCCGACCACGTCGGCTTTCGGAATCTTGAGATGGTTCAGCAGCGCCGCGATGTCGTCGCCCATCGTGGCGAAGATCATCGGCCTGTCCGTATCCGCCGTGCGACCGTGGCCCTGCATCTCCACCGCGATCACCTGCCGCGTCTTCGCCAGCGACTGCACCCATCCTTGCATCTCGCCGATTGTCGTCAATCCGCCATGGATAAGCACCAAGGGTTCGCCCTGGCCGTAGATCTCGTGATAGAGCTTGATGCCGTTCACGTCCACGTAGCCGCTGCTCATTGGTTTCATCTCCTCTAATTTAAAACGAACAGCAGAGGTTAGAATCGACAGCAACAGCGTCATTTTACCCGTTTTGATCAGAGGCGAATCCTAGCTCTGGACGCGTGACGGGCCACCCGGAAGTTGATATGGTGTGACCCTGTCAACATCTGCGAATCGCTGGGGTGGTTTTTGTATTTGTCTTTTCGAGGACAGGGTCAGCAGCAGCCGTGGCAGGTAATGGCGACGATTGATCAAGCTGATATTCGCGGGTCGGAACCGCATAATCATGATCCGTCGGGAGCTGCCTCTGACTACTCACGCGAGTCCGGCTGAGCCTGTCGCAAACTTCCGCCGAGGATTCTCCTTCGTGCTTGCTCCGGCTGCCGCTGACTCTGTCCTCGAATTGGATAGCGTTGTTCATTGATTGGTCGGTCTTTGTGTTTTCCTTATTTGGAAGGTTTTTGCTTTTGTTCTTTCGGTTCCCGTCATGCCGCCATCTGTTGCTTGCCGGCTGCTTCGGCCTTGATTCCGATGGCCCAGATGAAGCCCAACAGTTCGCGTGCGACTGCGGTCATGGTCTTTCTCTGTTCCTTGCCTCGAGCCATCAGCTTCATGTAGCGCTTGTGCAGGCGGTTCTGCGCTTTCCATGCAATCTCGGTGATCTCTGCGGGAAGCCCTTCCTGGCGTTTGCGCAATTTAGCCCCGATCCATGGCCGGTGTCGATAGCTCCAGGCCGATTCGACCACGATTCGTCTCAGGTGTGCGTTACCTGACTTGGTAATGCCACCTCTTCGAACGCGCTCGCCGCTGGTGTCTTCGCTCGGAAATACTCCGCTATACCCCATCAGCGCCCGCGCATTTTCGAATCGTGAAGAGATATTGCCTAGCTCGGCAGCAATCGTGACTGCCGAGATGTGGGCCACGCCGCGCAATGCCTGTAGGCCCCGGATGACTTTCTGCATCGGCGCCGGAGCCAGCTGTACTACCTCCACGATCACTTGCTCCAGGCGCTTGACCCGTTCTCCCATGTGCTCCACTTCGTTCATACAATCCAGCAGCGTGGCTTCCTGCGCCGGCTGTGTGAAATGGATCTGCTGGAGCCACTCCATGTAACATTCCGTCCATGCCTTCACTCCCAGAGGTGCACGCCGGCCCGTGCGCAGCAGGAACTTGGTCAGCCGGTGCCGGGCGCGCAACTGATCCTGCTTGGCCGCCTCCCGCTGACGGACAAGATCGCGCAATGCCTCGGAATTTTCATCCGGAACCCACACAGCAGTCAGATCACCAGAGCGGTGACTGCGCGCCAGCTTCAACGCATCCCGCCGGTCGGTCTTGACGCGATCTCCGGGCTTCTTCGGAACCAGCGAAGGCGCCACCACCGCGCACTGCACTCCCAACTGCGCCAACTGCCAGTAAAGTACGAAGCCTGTCGGGCCAGCTTCATAACAGGCACGTAATTGCTCGGGCATACCAAGCTTCTTGATAAACTTGCGGATCGAATCTTCGCGGTTGGCGATCGTGCCCAGGCTGTGTATCTCGCCATCCTGTTCGGCGACCGCCACGGCTATCGTTTCGGCGTGGACATCTAAACCCAAAAATCGTAACTTTTCTCTCATGACCGGTTCCCTCCGCTTGTGGCTCTGGACTTAGTTCGTCAAACAAACTCAGCCTAACCCACGGCCAGCGTATCGAGCCGGTCACACCATAATGACTACCCCAAAACCGATGTAATGTCCGGGCTAGCGACGATCCGCCCGGAACTCAGAAGGGTGCCTCATTCCCGCTCGATGCGTCATTGCCCTGTTTGGTCAAATCAACGATCATGCCTACGCAGATCTTTGGAGACTAGCCGACTCTTCGAGAACAAAATATCTGAAAATGTTGAACTTTTTCAGATCTCAAAATCCAGACCTGGGAAAGTTCACCGAGATCCTGGCCACCCGCCGAAAAGCGCTGTTCTCAGCAGTACAATTTAGATTATGCATACGTTCGTAGTTCAAAACCTTCTTTGTCCCATCTGCCAGCAGGACCTGAGAGCAGCCACCACTGGTTTGTCATGCAAGTCAGACCACTCGTTTGATTTTGCACGGCAAGGCTATGTGAACTTGATCCATAACAAGCCTTCTGTTCGTATTCGGTGACTCTGTCGAAATGGTTGGTGCCCGCGCTGAATTTCTGGGCACTGGTCATTACCTTCCACTTGCAAACGTACTTGTAGAACTTTCGAAAGATCATGCTGTCGGAGCACGCCTCATTATTGAGGCAGGTGCTGGCACTGGCTATTACATAGCGAGTGTCCTTGACGTCTTACCAAAAAGCGTAGGGCTGGCAATTGACCTGTCGAAATATGCAGCTCGGCGTGCTGCTAAAGCACATGGTCGCTTGGATGCGGCTGTTGCCGATATTTGGGAGGGGTTGCCCATCAAAGATGACTCCATCGATCTCGCGCTAAATGTCTTTGCGCCACGCCCAGCCCACGAACTTTTCCGCACGTTACACCATAACGGAAAGCTGATCATCGCTATTCCGACATATCAACACATGGCCGAATTGCATGATTCACTGGGACTGTTGGAAGTGGATCGTAACAAGGAACTGAGGGTTGCTCGCGCACTCGATCCATTTTTCACACAGTTGGAGCGTCGCTTCTGTCGTTGGAATATGGAATTGAATCATCAGCAGATAGCGTATTTGGTGAGGATGGGGCCTTCCTCCCGGCACATCGATCCAGCTACGTTAGCTGGCAGAATTGAAATGCTATCGCCTACTGTGTCGGTCACAGGTGCGGTGGAGGTTCGTGTATACGTGCGTCGTCAAGCAATTTGAGACGGGCGAAGCCACATCTCAATCTGTTATTAGGATTGGTTGTACGAGCGTGGCTGGCCGAGAAATCTTAGTCTCCCGCAATTCTGGTCGGGTCACCGGCCACCCGGAAGTACCCCAAAACGGGTGTAATGTCCGGGTTGGCGACCATCCGACGAGCGCCGGGATAAACCGGCATGTTGTAGGGGATGCAAGAGCCCTACAGGAAAGGAAGTAGCGATTCCATCCTGACCTCTAGTCTTGCAGGTGTCATCGTGAGGTGGCACTTGAAGCGTAGAACAGAGGCATTGGTGGGCGGGGTGATTGAGCTTCGAAAAGTCGCAGTTCAGGATGCCGACTCCCTGTCGAGTAGGAGGAAGGCAATACGGCAGCCGCGTTATACGCGAGTGGCTGTCCGGTCCTGCGTAGTCGATAGAGCCCGCGCACGCTAAGGAAACAACATGCACGAGAACCGGGAGATCTCCAGCACGCCTTGGTCTGACGATCAAGGCCGGTCCGCGAAGGCCATAAACCACAATGCGGACGTGTACGTGCTGGAGAAGTCACACTGCGCCGTAGTACCTGTGAACCAACCGAACAACGAGGGGCAACCTTCCGCGGAGGCTGGGGAGGAAAGGGCACAGATGAAGGAGAACATCGTTCAGTCACACATGCACCTGACACAGAGCGGGGATCGCATGTCCCAGGGGCTGGATGGTGTGCGAAAGGCAGCAGAGGAAAGAAAGCAGGAACGGTTCACTTCCTTGTTCTACCACCTGAACGTTGATTTACTCCGGGATAGCTTCCACGCGCTTCAGCGTAAGGCTGCGCCCGGAGTGGATGGCGTCACGTGGCAGGAATATGAAGTCGGTTTGGAGGATCGATTGGTTGATCTTCACGCCCGGGTTCATCGTGGAGCGTACCGGGCGCAACCTTCAAGGCGAGTCTATATACCGAAGGCCGATGGGCGGCAACGTCCGCTGGGCATCGCGGCAGTGGAGGACAAAATCGTCCAACAGGCTGTGGTGACGATCCTCAATCAGATATACGAGGTCGACTTCAAGGGGTTCTCCTACGGGTTCCGTCCGGGCCGCAGCCCGCATCAGGCGCTTGACGCGCTGAATGTGGGCATCCAGCGGAAGAAAGTGAACTGGGTGCTCGACGCGGACATCCGTGGCTTTTTCGACAACATGAGCCATAAATGGACGATGAAGTTCATCGAGCACCGGGTGGCCGACCCCCGCATGCTTCACCTGATCCAGAAATGGCTCAAGGCGGGAGTATCGGAGGATGGTCAGTGGTCGGAGACGAACGTGGGTACGCCGCAGGGAGCAGTGGTATCACCGCTGATCGCCAACGTGTATCTGCATTACATCTTCGACTTGTGGGCTGATGTCTGGCGCAGGAAAATGGCAAATGGCGATGTCATTATCGTCCGTTACGCCGATGATCTTGTGATGGGCTTTCAGCACTGGGCTGATGCCGTGCGGTTCCTCGAGGAGTTTAAGGAGCGGCTGGCGAAGTTCGGCTTGGAACTACACCCGGATAAGACCCGGCTGATCGAGTTCGGGCGCTATGCAGCCCGTGACCGGAGGCAGCGTGGGGAAGGGAAACCGGAGACCTTCAACTTCTTGGGCTTTACCCACTACTGTGGGCAGCGCCACAAGACCAAGACCTTCACCGTCTGGCGGATCACTGCGAAAAAGCGCATGGTTGCGAAGCTGAAAGCCATCAAGGCTGAGCTTCAACGCCGCATGCATGACCGCACCAGCCAGGTCGGCGAATGGCTTCGGAAGGTGGTCACCGGCTACTACCAATATCACGCTGTCCCTGGCAACATCGATCAGCTGCGCATCTTCAGAAAACGCGTCAATCGACTGTGGCGCAACGTCCTTGTTCGTCGCAGCCAAACCGCGAGGAAGAAGTGGGAGAAATTTACCCCGGTCTTCGAAAGGTGGATAACACCGCCCCGGATCTTGCACCCCTACCCTGAGGCTCGCTTTTACGCCACCCATCCTTCATAAGAGCCGTATGCGTAGACGCGCACGTACGGATCTGTCCGGGGGGCGCTCAGTGATGAGCGTCCCTACCGGGTCCGGAACGAGCAATTGAGGCGTCAAAGAGCCCCCGAATTATGCCAGCGCAGGATTCAGACTGACTGTACGGGTTACGGAAAGGACCGTAATGTCGTCCTCTTGGCCAAACTGGGTGGCTGCTTCCGCGATAGCCTTCGCTGGTTGGTTGCTGATGGCCTCGGTGCGCTCAAAGCCGTAGAGTTCTCCTTGCGGGTTGGTCGCCTCAACCACGCCATCCGAGACAAACGTGAGCCGGTCGTTGGGAGCGATCTGGTAGCGCGTCTCTGCATAGCTGGCTTCGCCCAATATGCCAAGCGGGAGGCCGGGTTCGACCGCCATTTCCTCGCCATTGAGATAGGGAGCTGGATTGCCGGCGTTTGCAACAGTCATAGTGCCATCTGCCGCAATGTGCGCAGCGCAGCATGTGACAAACCCGTCCATTCGCCCATGAAGCACCCGGTTTAGATGTGCCAGCACTTCAGCGGGCCGGCTTGAGGCATAGTCGTGCAAAGAGCCCATAATCGCGCTGACGGTCATGGCGGCCTTCAACCCTTTTCCGCTCACATCTCCTACCACGACCAGTAGGCCGCCGTCTTCCGGCATTACGCGGAAGAAATCTCCGCCCACTTGTTTGGCTGGTGCATATGCGCTCTCGACCCTGAATCCCGGAACGTCTGCGGCCGGAACCACCAATTGCCGCTGCACCTCC
Organism: uncultured Acidobacteriaceae bacterium; assembly: GCA_963830325.1. Taxonomy (GTDB): domain Bacteria; phylum Acidobacteriota; class Terriglobia; order Terriglobales; family Acidobacteriaceae; genus PALSA-350. The sequence continues at coordinate 20,852 of CAWHMV010000008.1, read as the reverse complement.
CGCGCCGCTTCCAGATCGGCGTTGGTCCGTGCATGCTCCATGGTGATCCGCCGATGGCGCGCGATCATCACCGGCGCAATGGAAATCAGGAAGAAGAACATCGAGAGATCGTCACAGTCGTAGCTGAATCGTGTCCCCAGGTGGAACCGGCCCACCAGCCTGGTCAGGCCTAGAAGCTCAAAGCCATTTGCCAGCAGAAACGAAGGCAGCAGCAGGGCTGCGTCCCGGCTGCCTCGTCGCCATTGCATCGCCAGGAACACCAGGGAACCTGCCACAAACGGCAGTTGCGCAGCCAACAACACATAGGCGAAATCTGGGAGATATCGGCCCAGCCCGTAGAAACTCGCGGCTGCCAGCACCTCCGGCACGAGCAGAAGAATTACCTGGTAAGCCCGCAGCGCCCAGTTCATCCGCACCTTGGTAAAGGCCGCCAGAAATCCAATCAACGGCGCGTACCGCGCAATCTGCCCAAATTCATTGAGCCAGCGCTGCCACGCCGGGCCGACGATCGGGTAAACAACGTCAAAGCACGACATCAACGATGTCGAGCCGTCCAGCCACAAAAAGGCTGCGAACCACAGGTATTCGCGGCTGCCCCTGTCAAAGGCAAATGCCAGAAGCAGAACCGCGCCGCCCAGCAATTCGGCCAGGCAAAGCAGAACCTCCGGCAGAACCCGGTAAAAGCGCGCGGCATCCAAGGCCGTGCGGCGGTCGGACAGCAGCGCCGATGTACCGAGCAGCACGTCGCCTTTTCCCAGCCCAACAGCGCCAGACCTTGTCTTGCCGGCCTGATCGAGGCGAATGGCAAGCAGGGACGGGGAGCCGGGCGAAGCCCCTGTCAGGTGGATAAGAATCCCGCGCTGTGTGTAGTAGTTGGGGCCAGGCAGCCGGCTACAGTCGGAAACCTTCGACCCATTCACAAAGATCTGGCACCCGGTCGCCTTCGGAGCGATCAGAAGTGCGGAATTTGCGGGAATGTTTTGCCACGGAATGAGCGCTCTGAACCAGAGAACCCCCTCTGCTGTGCTCAGGTTCTTGCTTTCCGTGGAGCCGAGTTCCACCTGCTGCCAGGCGCTGTCGTCCTGTGTCGGACTGGCCCCTTGCGGATCATCCCCGGCGTGGACCCGCCAAGGCCCGTCGAACGATTCGACCTGCATCGCATGGGGCTCGCCGCCTTTTCCCTGCGCCGAAACAGAGTGGGTCTCGGCCATGGCTCCAAGGGCGGACAGCAGCACAAGAATAGTGGCTAATCTGCAGGGAAACATGCCGAAAGGATATCTTGGCCCAGCAAGATTGAGACAGCAGAAACCTCAGGTCAAAGCTACGGAAGCCAACGGATTTCGACCTTCGAGCTGGAACGGCAAGGTTCCGGGCGAATCACCGCCCATCCGTCAATTGCCAGTTGGTTAACAGGCTGATCAGCGTCAACTATTCATTGGGCATGTGGGGACGATTCATTTGACGCGTGCCCCACATCCTCCGGAACTCTGGCCTCCAATGCGTGGAATCAGCACCCCACTTGCACCTGAAGACTCAGTCTGCTTAGCGGCCTTCGCGACCGGGGCAGCCGTCCCCGGATGCACGGCGAAGGTGGTTCCTCGTTTAGCCCTGACCTCCGCTTGGGTTTTAGATGGGGCTTGCACACATCTATAGATACAGATTGCCCGTATTTCCCTCGCCGAAACAAAAAGAAATCCATGCTACTGACACCGTACACCCAAACTGTAACAACCGAAGTTGACGAGAGGGCGGACGCCGACTCATAGAGAAGAGAGGGCAGGGGATTTTCCTGACCTCTCAATCGACGACCTCCGGGTTATTTTGTTGGGGTTGCCAGGAACGCGTGAATCTCCGTGCAGGCTACCTGTTTGACCTGCCATGCCGGCGGAGTCTGCACAGGGCAAGAGCTCTTCACGATTGCCTGGCCCGCGATCTGTCCGGAATCATTGATCGAAAAACCTGCCATCAGATATAAGGGTGAGTCTTGCGGTATGAGGAGATTGAGATCCGTCTTGCTGTGGTCTCGCCACAACCAGGCGCGCAAGTTGAAGTTACTGTCGGCTGTCAACCCGACTGCTTCCCCTCTGTCGTTCAGAGTATTGCAGCAAGGAATTCCAGTCACGACGGCGCCAGGAAATGCGCCCAGATCCTGTATCCCTGTTTCCTTAGTCCAAAGAAAAGGATGCACCGTACCGTCCTTCGCTAACGAAGCACCGGCGACTTCACCTCGATTATTGATACCGGCAGGAACGTTGAACCCGCCTCCTCCCAGGCTGCCCAGGTTCGTGGGGGACCCGTCCTTCTCCCAGAGAATGGCGTGCGGAGCATTGCTACCCGGAGTGATAGGCGGCACATGCGTGTTCGCGCACAACCCCGATACGCCGATGGCTTGCCCAAGGTCGTTAATCCCGAGGGCGTAGCCGACGGTGTCTCCATTGAGCGGGCTCAGTTCACGAGCCTTGCCGTCTAGACCCCATATCACGGCTTCGAATCGGAGCTGTTGAGACGGCGTCGCAGTGGCGCAGGTTGAATCGGTGGCGCCATTTTCCGCAAAACCCACCACCTGCCCTTCATCGTTTATCCAATAAGCCTGTCCATTGTGGCCGCCGTTGAGAGGCGCAAGAGCACTCATCTCACCACTTCTCCAAATGCCTGCAAGGCATTCGCGGTGGGTGCCGAAGCCGCAGAAATCCTCGCCTAGGTAGGCTGGATTGGCAGTTTCGGAAAGAATCGCGGATTCGCCCCATGCATTCGGGCCGCCCGCCTCGCTGCTGCAACCGGGGCACGCGTCCCCTCCTAACGTGCCCAGATTGACCATATTGAGGTTCTTATCCCAGAGGAAGGCGGTTTGGGAGAGGAAGTCGGTCTGGCTCGCCGTCGCAGCTCCGCCAGAGACTACGCCCAACTTGTTCACGCCATATCCGAAGCTATAGGGTCCCCCAAGCGTGCCGAGGTCTTTCACCGTGTAATGCACCTTGTGTTCTGTTTGTGATTGCTGCTCCTCCTGCGCGGTAACCCGAACCGGGACCGCCAGCAGAGCGAATAGGATCAATGGTGCGATCCACGAAAATTCTCTGGATTTCATGTTCTCCCCCTTCGTTTGGCCATTCGGAATGTGTTTATTGAGCGACTTTCAGCGCTCCACCGGGATAGGCGCAGACGGCGGGCTGGAACTATCATCAGCCGATCACTTTTGTTTGAAGAAGCGACCTGATCGGCCTAGAATTTGGGCGGACAGGAGCCAAGGTGGAATCGAATGCACCGACCGACGATGAGCCTAAGAAAGTGCCTCTCGAGGAGGTTAGCGGGTTGCTGCGAGCCTGGAGCGACGGCAACCGCGACGCACTCGATCGCCTGACGCCGATCGTTTACGACGAACTCCACCGCCTCGCCAGGCGCTATATGAAAGGCGAGCGGCCGGGCCACAGCCTGCAAGCGACGGCCCTGGTGAATGAAGCCTATATGCGCCTGGTGGACTACAAAGGCATGCACTGGCAGAATCGGGCCCACTTTTTCGCGGTTTCGGCCCAGCTGATGCGGCGAATTCTGGTGGAACATGCCCGCCGTCACAACCTTAAGCGGGGAGGTCACGTGCCCCACGTTTCTCTGGAAGAGACGGCCATCGTCGGAGAAGAACGGGATGCGGACCTGGTGTCCCTCGACGACGCCATGAACACCCTTGCCCAGTTCGATGCCCGCAAAGCGCAAGTCGTGGAAATGCGCTTCTTTGGCGGACTCAGCGTGGAAGAGACGGCTGCGGTGCTCAAGATTTCTTCGGTCACGGTAATGCGCGACTGGAGCACAGCCAAGGCGTGGCTCTACCGGGAACTTGCAGGCGAGGCTGACGATGGACTCGGATCGGTGGAAACAAGTCGATAGCATGCTGCAGTCGGCGCTGGAGCGTCCCCCTGAAGAGCTGGACGGGTATCTTCGCCGCTCATGCGGGGCCGACGCAACCCTCGAACGGGAAGTTCGCTCTCTACTGGCGGCGCGGCAGCGGGCAGGGAACTTTCTGGAGAGCCCAGCCATCGAGGCGGCCGCGCGTGCGTTGGCTCGCCGGCAAAGCGGAGACGCGCAGGAAAGCACCGATTTCTTAGCCGGCCAAACCATCTCTCGTTATCGCATCATTGAAAAGCTGGGTAGCGGGGGCATGGGGGTGGTTTACAAGGCCGAGGACATCGAGCTTGGCCGCTTCGTCGCTCTCAAGTTTCTCACCCGTGCACTCGCACAAGATCCGCAAGCCCTGGAACGCTTTCGCCGCGAGGCTCGTGCGGCTTCTGCTCTCAATCATCCGAATATTTGCACTATCTACGAAGTCGGCAATCAGGATGGGCACTCCTTCATCGCGATGGAGTTTCTTGACGGCATCACTTTGAAGAACCGCATAGCCGCACGACCTATGCCGGTCGACACACTGCTTCCCCTCGCTATCGAGATCGCCGATGGTCTTGAGGCCGCTCACGCCGCAGGCATTATTCATCGCGACATCAAACCCGCCAACCTCTTCGTCACCAAACGCGGACACGCGAAGATTCTCGACTTCGGTTTAGCGAAAGTGAGTTCGCCTGGCAATGCCGCAGCAGACGCAGCGACCGAGCATCTGACCGGCTCAGGAGTTGCGGCGGGAACGATCGCCTATATGTCGCCGGAACAGGTTCGCGGCCAACAACTGGACTCCCGAAGTGACTTGTTTTCATTCGGTGCGGTCCTGTACGAGATGTGTACCGGGACATTGCCGTTTCCCGGCGACACAAGCGGCGTGATCTTCGAAGCGATTCTGAATCGCGCACCCCAGTCTGCGATTCGCCTGAACCCCGCCATTCCACCCAAGCTGGAAGACATCGTCCACAAGGCACTGGAAAAAGACCCGGATCTTCGCTACCAGCACGCAGCCGAGATACAAGGGGACATGCGTCGGCTGCAGCGGGATACGGAAACGGGTCGAGTTGTGATTGCGAGCGAGACCGTGACGTCGCCTCGCCTGCCAAAACTTCGGATTGCATTGTCTTTCCTGCTGTTCGCGTTGCTGGTCTTCGTGCTGGTCTTGGTCTTCCTCTTCCATCGCGCGCGTCTCACGAGTAATCGTCTCACGGAGAAGGACACCGTCGTGCTTACGGATTTTGCCAATAGCACCGGGGACGCGGTCTTTGATGACACGTTGAAAACAGCACTCAGCGTCTCCCTGCGGCAATCGCCCTTCCTGAGTGTCCTGCCAGATCAGCAGGTCGCAGAGACATTGCAACGGATGACCCGTCCAGCGACGACCGAACTCACACCCGGCGTGACTCGCGAGATTTGCCTGAGAGCGAAGAGCAAGGCTTATATTGCCGGAGCGATTGGCAGTCTGGGGAGCGATTATGTGCTGGGATTGAAGGCAGTGAATTGCCAGAACGGAAACATCCTGGCGCAGCAGCAGGTCACGGCGGCCACCAAGGAGAAGGTGTTGGGTGAACTGGGCGCAGCGGCCTCAAGGTTACGCAGTGAGCTCGGCGAATCGCTGGCTTCGGTGCAAAAATTCGACGTTCCGCTCGCCGAAGCTACGACCCCTTCACTCGAAGCGCTGAAAGCCTACAGCGCGGCCTGGAGGGCTCACGCCTCAACGGGCGCGGCCGCTGCTATTCCTCTTTACAATCGCGCTATAGAGATCGACCCGCAATTCGCGATGGCATACGCATGGTTGGGAGACATGTACGGCCAGTTAGGAGAATCTGACCTGTCTGCGGAGAACATCAGCAAGGCCTACCAGTTGCAGGATCGCGCCAGCGATGCAGAGAAGTTCTTCATCAACACTTCCTACTATATCCGGGTGACAGGAAACCTTGAAAAAGCGGAGCAGACCTGCCTGGCGTGGGCGCAAACTTATCCGCGTGAGATGCCTCCCCACGGACTCTTGTCGGGAGGCATTTACGGGGGCCTCGGCAGATACGAAGAGGGAGTCGAGCAAGGTAAGAGAGCCATCGAGCTCAATCCGGACGTGGCCGCGGCGTATGTCGGTCTTGCCGCCGACTACCTCTATCTTGATCGGCTGGCGGAAGCGGAGAACACTCTCCGGACAGCCTCTGAGCGCCAATTGGATTCGGCAGACGCCTCAGTCCTGCGCTTTGATATCGCCTTCTTGAAAGGGGACGAGGCGGGAATGGAACGGGAAGCAACTCGAGGCCGGGGAAAAGCGGAGGACCTGATCTCCTACCACCAGGCCTTTGTCCTGGCCTATTCCGGTCGCTTGCAACAGGCAGTGACGATGTCACAGCGTGCCTCGGATTTGGCCCAGCAATCAGGCGGGCGGGAAAGGTCGGCCCTCTTCCAGGCCGGGGCAGCCGTCTCAGAGGCATTGTTCGGGTATACGCCGGGGGCACGGCATAAAGCGCTGGCAGCACTTGCGCTCTCCAAGGACCGGGAAGTGGAGTATGGCGCTGCCATCGCGCTCGCTCTCGTGGGGATCTCATCTCAAGCTCAAACACTTACCAACGATCTGGAACGGCGGTTTCCAGAAGATACCTCCGTCCGATTCAGTTACGCGCCAACGCTTCGCGCGCTCCTGGCGCTCGACCATAGCGAGCCTGCAAAGGCCCATCAGCAGCTACAAGTCGCCATCCCGTATGAACTCGGCGCACCGCGCAGCTCGATGCATGGTAACTTCGGAGCTCTCTATCCAATCTATGTACGTGGCGAGGCCTATCTGGCCGCGAAGGAAGGTCCTGAAGCAGCCGCGGAATTCCAGAAAATTCTCGCTCACCGGGGCATCGTGGTCAGCGACCCCATCGGCGCCTTAGCCCGCCTCCAACTCGGCCGCGCGTACGCTTTATCAGGAGATACAACCAAAGCGAAGACGGTTTACCAGGATTTCCTCACCCTCTGGAAAGACGCCGATCCCGATATCCCCATGCTGAAAAAAGCCAGGGCCGAGTTCGCACTGCTACAGTAGCGCTTCGTTCCGAGCATGAATCCGATGGATGAGCAGTTTAAGCCCAGTCTCACCGACTTGAATTATGTCCCCTTCGAAGCAGCGCCAATTGAAACGCTAGTACATTTTGTACGCGGTCTTGAAAATGTACCAGTTCTGGACAAAACAGGACTCACAGGAAAATATGACTTCCCGCCTGAGTTTTCGCGGGCTTCTGACGAGCCGTTGCCGCCGGGAGTGAGTATGCCGCCAGCTAATGACTCCGAAAGATTCGTGACAGACGAAATAACCCCCGAAGTCGCGGCGTCCCCCGGAAAGCCTCCACGCATCAAAAACAGGCCGGGGTTTCGGGGTTGCTTCGTCTGTCCCTGATCTCCAGGATCTCCAGGATTAGTCGAATCCCATACCCACTGATCGTACAGTTGACCCTCTTGCCACCCTGCCCCGAGGCATTTCCGATCAAGGCTAACGGGCTTCTCGGACAGGCGACCGTCGCATTAGCCTACCGCTGATCCCCCTGCTCTCGTGACTCAAACCCGAGTAACCCCTTGACTGGGTACCACGGTGCCGGACAAAAATGCGTCCTGCCCATGGCATCGATTCTCAAAAAATGGTATTCCTCAAAGCAGACGAAATCGGCAGGCAGCGGCTTCTCACGCAACCGCGCTTAGCTGGCAGTCGCCGGTAGTATCGGCCTTCCGCGTGAGCGAAGGATAGCTTTTCCGGCTGTCCGGTAACACATCCTATCCCTGTCTCAAAATCACCACCAGCCCAAATAGAAACTCGATGGAACCCAACCGAGGAACGAGGATTCCCTATGCCCAAAAACCCTGCCTGCCCCGGCGTGCCGCGGGTCACCGATCCCATCACCGATCAGGAAATGGCCTTTGCTCACCTGATCATGTCCGGAACCATGAACGACCGCCGCGCTGCGGAAGCCGTCGGCCTCAATCCCGACACCGCCGCCTACACCAAATCCAAACCCCGCGTTCGCGCCTACATGAACGAGCACCGCGCCGCCGTCAGGGAAAAGCTGGTAGACGAGGAAGCGGACAGGTTGCGCAATCTGAACCTTGGTCGCGACCGGATCCTCACCCGGCTCTGGGAGCTGGCCGCTCTCAGCTCCGAAGCGACGAGGGGCAGCATTGCCGGTCAGATCAAGGCCCTCTCCATGATTTCAGCCATCGAAGGCCTCATCCCGGACCGCCGCCTCTCTCCATCCCCGACGCAACCCGTCGCCACGCCCCGCAATGCGCAAATCGACGACTCCGGCTGGCGACCCAAGGACCAGCCTGCCGCGGCCGAGCAGCGGGCCAATCCCCCTGCCTCAGCCCCAACCGAACCCCTCGCGCCCCGCGTCCCCCAGCCTCCGCTCGTCCACGATGCCGGCCAACTTAACCCCTTCGTCATCTCGCAACCGCGGAACCGGGTTCCCGCTCCAACCACCAGCTTCTTTAATGTCGCTCTGGACGCAATAACTCCGTGAAATTGCCCTATTCCGCCAAACTAAGCGAATTCGCGCACAGCCGCTGAAGTCGAAGATAGGCAAAAAGAGCCAAATTTTATCGAATTTTATAAATGATCCCACCCCCTCCGGTTGCAACCCTTCGAGTCACGGAGTATTCAGCAACGGGTTAAAAGCACCTCGTATCCCGCATCGTAAGTCGCCGCGTTGACGTACCTTGCAATGGCCGGCGGCTAAAACATCCAAAACAAGCGACCGTTTATGGGACCTGCGTCCTGAGGGCTAACTTCACCGTCCCTGCGAAACTCTTTCGGCAACCGGTTCTCATCGCAGCTCAACTGAGCATCTTGCGGAACCGCCAGACGCTGAGCACCACCAGGATCAGCGTGGGTATTTGCGGGACGGGTCCCGAATCATCTGTCCCGAATCATCCGAATCATCCCGAATCATCCACAATTACAGCCGGATAGACCGTTGATTCCTCGCCCGAATCGAAATTTTCACACCTTCCCGTCCCAAAACTTCCCCCGTCAGCGGTTTTCCTCTTGAACCGTCCTTTTCAAAGGAGAGCCTAGAAAGACCCCGGAGTGTCCGGCCACTGTTGCCATCTCTTCCGGTGTGGGAATCTCCGAGACCTTTAGCGGCTGCCCTAAGCCGTGAGCGGAAAATAACTCCAAGCTTGAGATTTTAACCTCATCAGGTTCCCTGTCTACACGGTCTACCCTAACGCAGATTAACAAGGTTTCAGCTGGTCCCAGGTTGTGGTATTCCGGAATACTTGGCGTCGCCTTAAAGCGTACGGTCTCGGCTTCTTCGCGCCCAACGTTTGTAAGTGCAAGAAAGACAGCCGACTTTACGACTCGTCCATGCTGGAGCAACGATTTCGGGGCGAAGTATTGCGAAAGCTCCGGACTGCAAGTGCCATTGAAAACGAATGTCCTAGCGAAGGGGAGGTCTTTCAAAAGTGCTTTCTGCTTTTCCGTACTAACAAAGTCGACTAGATCGTCATCCCGTAATAGCACAAAACGCTCTTCGGGTATGACTGCCGGTCGATGATCAATAAAATAGGTAACAATCGTCCACGCGAGGCCTGCAAGGGGAATTGCAGCCAACACCGCGGCCCACACGAGGCCATTTTTATTTTTTTTCCTCAACTGAGCAGCCATCGCTTGTGTTTTTGAAAACATAAATAGGATCAGTCGACCTTCCCCGCAATTTGATCGTTCGGTCCGCCCGCAACGCACCCGGATTGTGTCCCGCTATTGACCCACGCGAGGGTGGCTGTTGATATCACATCAAGGTCCCTTCTTTCCCCTTCATTTAGCGAGGCCACTCCTGACTGTTGAACCTTTGGGAATATCTGTTCAAGTTTTTCATGAAAAGAGTGGCTTCGAGTGATATCGACGTGATAAACCGCCCACGCCTGTGCGTAAGCCAGTTCGACGCTTTCGCCTTGGCTTTGGAAGAGCTTTGGGTCTAGAGTCAGTTGGGAAGCTAGAGGCATCGGCCCCGTTTTTTCGAGATATGCTGTGCGAAGAACGGTAAGCAAGCGGCACTGAACATTTGTCAGCGGCGATGATTGTTCCCGCGCGAGGCCAAGTCTGTTATACAGATCCCAGTCGAAGTTTGCTGGAGCCGAGCCCCTAGCTTTTAAGAGATCTAGGGTCATCTGCGCTAACTGATCAGCTTTATTTTCGGGGTTAGCATAAGCACCTTCGTAGACCATCTGAGATATATATTCCCCGTTAGCGGTCGCTTCGCCCTCGAGTATAAAACCGCTTTGGGCTACTGCCTTCCGGAAGAAGAGATAGTGGTAAATCTCATGATTGAGAGGGGCGGGTATAATTCGGCTTGCTATGAGGTGCGGATCGTTGTTGTCACCGGAATTAGGCATCACCGGATTAGTTTCCGGTGTTGCTTCCATCAAGATTTTTCCTGGAAAATATACTGCGACCCGATCGTTTGGTAGATCTGGAATGTCTTTTTTGGGCAAAAATAGGATTCTCAGCTTAGGAAGCGCATCAAGATCTCTGAATGGCTTGCTTTGGACGCGGGCTTCCAGATCATCTCTCAAGCCTAAATAGAGCCCTAGGACACCACCCAATTGGTCGGCGAAGAGGTTCGTGCCGTCGCCTTCGGCTCGAGCGACGGTCTCCGAAAGCAGTACCCTTCGCTCTTTTGTGAGAAAAACATCAGTCGCGGCAGTATTCCAAAGTTGCCATAGCGTGGTGTCAAGGCCAACCGTCGTAACAAGCTTTATGTCTGGGCTCAAGGAGACTTGATATTCTTGCGGAAGTTGGGATGGTACTGTCCAGAGGGAATCGATGTTAAGTTTAGAACGGACTTGACCAATTGTTTGGATGTTTGGGAGGTTTGGATCAGTCTTGCTGAGTTTTTCAATTTCTTCCCCAGAGGGTAACAGGAATATCCCACTATCGAAAACTTTTAGGAAATCGGCGACCTCCTTTGGAAAGCTCGAGTACATTGCTTCCGGGTGGTTCCCGGTCTGTTGGGAAAAGCGTCGCACCAGAGGCGTCTGTGAAAATAAAAGGCCATTGGACTCGAGCAAATCTGCTCCGGCAGCAAATTTCGCTGCATCCCATTGTCGAGCGCAATACATCTTGGCCGATACAATCCGTAGCTGGCCTAGTTCGTCGCTAGCCAGGCGTTTCATGAAATCTGTATCCCGAAATCTTGGAAACGTTTTTGTTAAGCAATCATTACGATCCCAAAGTTTGACGTGGTCGTCGCCGTTGTTCGCGGCGTGCCCGCTGATGTGCGCGGAATACATGCCGATGCCCACGGCCAGCGCCCCAACGCAGGCTACAGCGGGCCAAGCCCCACCACGGAGCTGGTAGCTTTCGGTTCTGGTGGGACTGTCGGAATTCTCTGCGGCCCTCCTGCGCCCGCTCTGAAAGGCAAACGTTCCACGCACGCCGTTCAGGATGGGAACGATGAAGAACAGCACGGCTAACGTCCACTTCCCACGAGTCATCATCGCATCAGAAGTGACCCCGGCCAGGAAGCCAAGAAATCCCAGTAGAGCCCAGACGCGTGACATCTTGTAAATTCGCCAAGCCGCGAATCCATAGAGGAGACAATCGATGATGCTCGTGAATTGAAGAAGGAAAACAGTAGCCAGAAAGGAGTAGCTGGACAAGATCGTCGCAGCGATTGCACCTTGCATCGCGGCTTTTCTCGCAGATGCTGCGTCGTAAATTCTTGGCTTTCCGGGCCAGACGAAATAACCACCGTTGGAATCCGGCGCCCGGCAAGGACTGATCGAGGAGGGAAAGACGAAAGTTCACCGCGGACGGATCTTCTTTCGCGTGCGGCGCGCTCTTCCCGTAGGTTACTTTTCGTCCCCTTAACGCCGAAGAACTCCGCCAATATCACTGTTAGGATTGGCCATGACGACATTGCGTAATTTGCTCTTTATGTTGCTGTTTGGCTGGGTCGGTTTTCTGCCGGGTAGCAGCATGTCTCAAGCCACAATGAGCGGCAAGGCTGAAATGAGCGGCAAGGCCGAAATGGGCGACGGGTATAACTATCCTGGAACGTGGTCCGACTTCGTGCGCAGGGCTACGCTGGCAGTCGGAATTATTCAGCCGGATCAGGTCGGCGTGAAGCGATTCACGACCGGGGGAGCTGCTGTAGTCATTCGGGATTCCCGAAACCGCGTATTCATTGCGACAGCGCTGCATGTGTTTCAGGAACCGAGCAAGAACTGGGCCCCTGATACCCTTCAGATCCGCGGCTGGCGAGATGAACGAAACGACCGTTATAAAGACTTCGGCTCGGTACTTCCTGTCAGGAGCAATGGAAAACCACTTTACGTCGCTTCGACGAAATTCGATTTGGCAGTAGTACCTATAACTCAAGAGATCGTGAATCGCCTCTTAGACGACGATCGAAAGCTCTATACCATTGACCCGACGATTGTCGGTGGAGTCGATGACACCTATGACGGAGCAGACGTCTTCATTCTTGGGTTTCCAGGCCTTGTGGGAGATCAGTACCAGCAACGAGCGTTAATGCGATCAGGCATCATCGCATGGACTGATTCGTCTGGCCCTGTAGACCACGAATTCCTGGTTGACTCCCGCATCTTTCCCGGCAATAGCGGAGGCCCAGTCTTCTCTTCGGCCGCTGGCATGACACGAAACGCTAGCATCAGCACGGGGAAGCAGATCAAACTGCTGGGGCTTGTTTCAAAGACGATCAACGCAAAGCCAGAGCTAGCGCTTGGTATGCATCTGCCTGAAGACGCCGCGGTGATTGGAGCGGCGGGCGTCGGAGTGATTGAGCCTGCTCACGAATTGCTGGACTTGATTGCTCAAATACCATGATGTGGGACAGGTATTTGCGGGACGGAACCGGCTCTGAATCGCTGCCAGGAGACTGTGGAGTCCTTACCGAAGCAGATCGTGGCCGATGGTGACTATACCAATCATGCCTCCGTGCAGGCCGCTGAGTCCTCTAAGGTCGATTTCTATGGTTCATGGCAAGATAGCTGGAAACCGACTGAACCTGACGCCCACGGCCGCAGTGGAGCGTTTATCAGTAGTGCGTTCCGTCCCCAAAACTTCCCGTCCCCAAAACTTCCCCAGAAGCAATCCACTTGGACGTAAAACGGCATGTCGGAGAGTTGGCACCGATCCGCGGTTTCAACTGTCCGAGATGCCGACTTTTCGGCCATGTACTCCGGGTCTCAATGAGTGAGTTGGCGATTTTCGCCTGTCGAGAAAACAAATCCCCTCAGGTGCTCGCTTACAATTACCTGACCATTCTCCATTGCACAAATTGCAAGAATGAATGCATTGGCTTGGAGCTTCGATTAGGGTGTTTGCGGGACGGGACGGAATAACCCCCATCAAAAATCGGAGGTAGGCGCACGATCACACCCGTCTTATCCCCCAACACGCACACGTTCAACTAAGCCCCAAACGAAAACGTTCCCTGACTCTTTCCCGGCTCCGCCACTCGCTTGGGTCCACGCTTTTGCAAAGCAAGGCGCCGTTTTGTCTGACCTTCCACTGCGCGCAAGAACTCCGCCGACCCGAGCGGCCTGCCCGTGTGCGTGTTGTGACGAATCGCAACCAGCGCGGCCTGGGATTCCCCAGCCTCCAGGTACTCGCGCCAGCCTGCAGCAGACCAGCGCTTCCGCCACAGCTCCATCCCGAGCCATGGCTCTCCCGGCGCTGAGCCGCAATGAGCAGCCGCACTCGACCAGCCCCAACCTTCAGCCTTCGCAACCACGGAGGCGCGTACCGGATTTAGCTCCGTGTACCGCAACGCCTCCCAGAGGTGGGACTCATCCAGAGGGCATGAATAATACCGGCCCTGCCAAACGTGACCGCTACTGCAACGCATCGCGTTCCAGTAGGAAGCATACCGCCCGTGCGCATCTTTCAAGGCCAGTCCCAGAACGTTCGCCTTGTTGGGGATGGCAATAAGGTGAACGTGGTTGGACATCAGACAATAGCCAATGAGTTCTATCTCGGAACGCTCCGCGCTTTGCCGAAGTAGATCGAGGTAGACTCTCCGGTCAGCGTCGCTGTCGAGGATGAATCGCCGCGCATTCCCGCGCTGCGTTATGTGATGCGGAACTCGAGAGCGATCACCCTGGCAAAACGCGCCACTTACCCGCTCACCTCTCTATTGACTTGCGTGGCAGCGAGCGCAGCAAGGGCGTTTCCGCCTCGCCTCGTCAGGGCGCCCTGTACGCATCATGCTGCACGGCTCTGATAAATTTTCGCTGGTGAGGAAAGTTAACAAAGTTTAATCTTGCAATACGCTGGTATCTTCGAGTGCATGTCGATGGGCTGAACAGACGCCCTAATGGATGCCCCGTCCCCTCTTCGCACGACGCGGTTCCCCGCGAGAACTGCGGCTAAAAACAAGAGGGGTTATTCCGTCCCGTCCCCAAAACTTCCCCCAAAACTTCCTGGGGTGCACTACAACTGTCACCGAAAATCAGCCAATCTGATCGTCCCTTGCGATTTTGGGTACAAGACATCCGTGACGGTTCACCGCGGCCTCTAACACCAGAGGGGATTCCAGGTGGCTTTGTTACCGTGAACCATTCCGATTACGTTTGCGCTCGCGACGCTACAGGTGGTGCCCGACCGTATCCAATTGATGGTGGTGAACCCAAGCCAGTTAACGGAGTCAAGGAGGCGGACGACGTTATCGGCGGCTCGCCCGAATCGGAGGTCGTCTACGTCTCCCCAGGCGCTTTAGCCATCCCGCAACAGACCTCACAAGAGACCTTAAGGATCTCGAAAATGGATGTCTAACAGGTGAATATTATTACCGGGCGCCGGAAGCCCTTTGTCACAGTTTCACCCTCGGACACTGCCGGCATCGTCGGCTTGGACCGACCGCTCTTCACTAGCGACGGGAAAAAGCATGTCTTCAACCAATACCGCGATTTATCTGTTCTTTATTTAGCCACCGGGCTGAAGTGACGAGGGGATGCGGGGCAAATGCGAGGAAGACAGTCCGCCGTTTCCCAAATTCGGACCTGCTGCAGTCCACTGGACGTAGGATTCGTGTGCAAATTTGGCTAGTCGCCTCGACTATTGGTTTCGCGCAACCCAACATCCGAGAGTGTCAATCAACCGGGTGGATAAGGCGCAGCTTTTGTCTCACGATTTTGATGGGTTACTTTTCGTCGATCAAGGCATTGATACAGATGCCTCGGCTGGAATCCCTTCTCTTCAAAATCAAACTCGTGATTGCCGAAGGCCGCGAAGTCCAAATGAAGTTGGTTGAACAGGTCGGTCATCTGCTTCCCGTAGAAGTACCTGCTCAGACATGAAGGGCTTAGAAAACCACCTGGAGGCAGAAGAACACTCGATCCATCCTGAGGGCCGTCTTCAGCTTTCTTAGATTGGTCAGCAGTGTCGCCAGGCGGGGTAGAATCATGGAGCGCGGATTTGCCGAATCGAGCAGGTAGTCGATGTGATAGAAGTCGTTGATCTGAACAAAGAGGAAGCTTGTCGAGGACATGGTCGTCATTATAGCTGTGCTTCTGCAGAGCGGAGGAAGCCATCGGCTGCGTGGAAGGGGCGCCTCGGGTCGGGAGGGTTGGGTGATGGGGGGTTATCCCGTCCCCGCAAACTCCCCACGGTTGAGTAACGCGAGCGGCCATGAGCTCTCCACAGTTTGGGGTGGGGCGCACCCGGAGGCAACCGCATGAGTTCGAGCGCTTTTGGGCCCGGAAACAATGTTTTACTGGAGGCGAGAGGCCGAGTTGCGAACCGATTCGGCACAAGCTTTGCTCGGAAAGCCAGCAGTGCAGTCTGTCTCAAATTCGGCGGAGCCTCCCTGTTAGAAAGTCGAGACGAGAGCCTCGTTCTGGAAATGGAGGCAATCCATGTCCGAGAGATTGAACAACCATGGCAAGAATCGGCAACAGGAAGGACAGCAAATAGAAGGGCGTCCTGTGGCGAGCGGTTTGAATATAGAGGTGTACCCGATAAGACTCTGAGGCTTGAGATGATTCACAAGCTACGAGAAGCGTTCGTCGCAAGAACCAGAACCGTGCAACAGGAGCTCCAACGACTTGATAAGCAATTTCAAACGTGCTGGCTGAATCAGACAATCTTGGTTGTATCCAAAGTGGCTGAGATAGCTGAGATGGCTCAAGACCAATCTCTAAACGTCATCGACTTGCCCAGGCGCCTTCGGATCGAGGAAACAGATGATCCTCCCGGGTTGAGACTATTCCGACCTCGCTCTAAAACTGTGTGTGAATACACAGGAAAGAACGTGATTATTGCGCTGATCGACGGAGAGGTGAACATGGCCCATTCTGGACTAAGCGGACGGGTCGAGGCTAAGGAGAACTACACGAAAGAGCCATGGGGTCGGCCGCACTGGCATGCTACCGCTGTTGCGGGTATTCTTGGCGGCCGCACCTCCCAGTTTTACGGTAGTGCTCCTGAATCTGTCATTCACAATTACAAAATCGTCCGTACAAGCGGAGAGGACATTGGCAGTACAAGCGGAGAGGCCTTTGACATCCTGGGAGCCTTTGCCCTACGAGACGCGTTGGAAAATGGAGCGGATATCGCAAATTGCTCCTGGGGAGCGAATCCAGTCATCAATCTAACCACCAGGAAGATCCCGCGCCTAGTTCGGGCCTGCGATGAGGCATGGGACCTAGGGATGACGATCGTGAAGAGCGCAGGAAATAGACAAGTCCTGACCACTCCAGCGGAAGCACGTGGCATTATCGCGGTGGGTGCGTGTGATGTCTCGGGCAATAGTATTCCTGACTACAGCGGTCGAGGTCGCATCGGCGATGGCACCTCCAGACCGCATCTTGTGGCTCCGGGAGGTACAAAATCCGTCCCAATGCATTCATTCAGGCACACCATCTACTCCAAATTGGACCCAATGGTGGGTGGTCTAGTTGGCACGAGCTTTGCGGCCGCGTGTGTTAGCGGAACCGCAGCTCGTTTGTTGGAAGCGCAGCCGGGACTCCGACCGGACGACCTTCGTCAAAGACTGCTTGCCCTCTGTCAGCTAATCCCAGGAGCCGACTTGATAGCACAGGGGGCCGGGCGGCTCTTTCCCGGAGCGACAATCACGTAAGTTCAAACTGACTCAAGACGAAGCGTGTGGGGTAAATCGACGAGGTTGACCTTGTCCAGGGAAGCGAGCTTTGACACTTGACCAGCTGGTACGTTCGCTAGAATCGTTTGATTCAGCCAGACGTAACCCAATACCTCCCCACCCAACTGCTGTATGTTTTGCTTCACAGCGTCAAAATCGACCGACATAACCTTCTTCGCGTTATTGATCTGATCTCTGCGCGAAAGGCCAGCGACCTTATCGGCTTTTGCCGGCTGCAACTCAACAGCCACCCGAACCACGCCGGTAGGACCGACGTCGTTTAGTAGCTTGTCCAGGTCGGCGGTAGTTCTCTTTCTCATCTCGCAATACTACCAAATATTCCTTAGAAGCTTTGTAACCAACGGTTTACATGTATCAGAGATGTACACCATCACCCATGTAATGCCACCGTTTTGATGCTTTTGCATAGCCGGAGGTCGCGCGAGTTGCTTTCCCGGAACGGCGAATAATACATATTGGTGGTATGACAGCATCCAGTGACGTAAGGATGCCCCACATGGGTGGGGTCGTAAATGCAACCTTTGTTCGTCGTAAGGCGTGAGTCTGCTCCGAGGTCAGACCGTCCAGTACGCGCTCGACTAGCTGCCCGACCCGGTCCTCCCGCGGGTCAGGATGGGGCACCCGGGCGGTCGGGTTAACCAGGAGACCTCGCCGGCGGGCGGCAGGTTCCGCTTCGCTTCGCTTCGCCAGATCCGAGATGGAAGCCCTCCGGAGAGTGGCCCTGTTGCTGGCGCCGGGGCTGGCGGAGGAACTGTGGTCCCTCCTTATCTAAATCTAAAGGAGACCGGTTTGCCCGACCCGGGCATCGAGGGTGTCGAACCCACACGGCCAGCGGGGTCGCATCAGTTGTCCTCGGGCAGATCATATGACGCCTTCGCGGGTCCACTATGTCGCAGATACGCAGATGGGTTCGACCGGATCCTCGGTGCGTGATCAGCACTGGAACGTTGTCGCACTGCACCACAGTGGCCAACCATATCCGCGTCAAGGACTATTGAAATTCAGCGATCAAAGCTTGGAGAGGTATTTATCGGGTAAATGAAGGTGTCCCTATAAGAGCCATCTTGAAGGCTCTCGACCAAAAAGGGCTAACACAGTACTTACAATAGTGCGAGGAGGGGCGATGCAGCCGATTAAGGAGATTCCGTTCTTGATGGCTTGGTTATGGGTTTTTCTGGGAATCCTCATTAGTCTCGTTCTACCGGTCGCGATAAGGACTCTGAGGAGTGCCAAGGCGAGTCGGCTGGAAGGTGCCCGACGGCCCAATGTCGGACAACGGCTGATAAACGCATGGGCTCATTACGGGGGGAACAGGTACCTAACGATAGGATTAGCTGCGGCTTTTGTGGCTGGTGCTCTTCTCTTTTTCACCGGACAGTCGTTCTTGCGTATTCGTGATGCGGTGCTTGCTGGGTTTGCGTGGGAATCGTTCGTCAATAAGCTCTATTCAGGCAAAACTGATGGCTAAGGATGATGAACGCTCCGGCTTAAGGTCTAATAAGGGAGTGATCGGGGCGGACCCAACTGTTCAAGGCTAAATACGGCTAGCATTACTCGTCGCTGAATTTGCCCTCAAACACCGCTTTTCCTTTAGCGCCGAGACTACGCCTCAGGACGGTGCGGCTCGGTTGCGGCCTCCTTCAAGCCCAGCCCTCAATCACTTTTCAGGCAAGTTGCTCTCGACTGTAAACCGTCAGTCGGACGACGACAAGACGGTGACAAAAAGGCGTTGACAGACGGGATGTTCACTGAATAATTTCTGCTTGTCGATAGGGGCGTAGTCGAAAAAAGAACGGTGAACATCCCGTCTGTCAACGCCTTTGACTATACGGCCAAATGACGAGAAGGGCGTTTTCCGTTACTAATCGCGGAACGAAACAGTCCGCAGGCATCTTGATGTTTATCAACCAGTAATTTCCGGATTGGCGACCATACGCCCGGAACTCAGGAAGAATTTGTGCAGCAAAGGCCATTTCCATCAAGGCTTCTTTCTGGTCGCCCGAATTGTGAGAAATGGTCTGAGGCTGCCACCGGCCTCCCCTTCCGCCAGAGTCTGTGTAAAGGAGTCGGGGGTATCGAAGGCAAAGAGTTCTTGGAACAGGTGCTTCTTGCCATCCTCGTATCGCTCATCTGATAGGACGAGTCGGCCTTCCTTCCAATCAGCCTTATTGTGCAGGGTGCGGCATGCAACAGGGGCGGTGTTGTCGCACCAGAACACCTTAAACCCTTTCTCGCTCTCCTCGCGCCAAAAAATTCCAAGTCCGGCAATCTCTCCTTCAGCTCCCGTCGAGTGGTATTCCTCAATCAACGAATTGGAGCCTGGGCCAGCACGCCACATTTCCTCCCCATCGCCGTTGCTCCCATTCGCTCCATGCTCGGAACCGTCTGAACTCAGATGAATTTCCCACGACCCGGCGAATGTCTTGATTAGACTCTCCATCGAATCATGTATCTGTGTCGGATGACTTGGTTTCGGAACTGTTCGCTGCGTTCCAGCTTGTGCGAATGCTTGGAGGGTGGCAAAGGCAAGAATGATTGCGCGTTGTGGATTGCCTGTTAATACCGTCACGGGTGGCCTTGTTACGCGACATGGAAAACGGTTCAGGCTAAACGATTAGCTCGATTGATGTAAACAGCTTAGCGCTCAGATCGACCGATTTCGGATTCTGGGCGGGTAACCGCCAATCCGGAAGTTAGTAGTTGTTTAACAACTCGAAATTGGCTCACGCCGTCCGGAGAAATCAATACCCGAAAGTCGGTCAGCGTTTTATAGATCCCGTCCACGTGGCCGTAAAACCGTCTCGGACAGGCGACCGTCGCCACTAGCCTACCGCTGATCCCTCCCCTCGTGACTCAAACCCGAGTAACCCCTGACCGGGTACCACGGTGCCCGACAAAAATGCGTCCTGCCCATGGCATCGATTCCCAAGAAATGGTATTCCTCAAAGCAGACGAAATCGGCAGGCAGCGGCTTCTCACGCAACCGCGCTTAGCCGGCGGTCGCCGGTAGTATCGGCCTTCCGCGTGAGCGAAGGATAGCTTTCCCGGCTGTCCGGTAATACACCCTGTCCCTGTCTCAAAATCACCATCACGCCCGAATAGAGGCTCATTGAACCCAACCGAGAACGAGGATTCCCTATGCCCAAAAACACAGTCACCGATCCCATCACCGATCAGGAAATGGCCTTTGCTCTGCTGATCATGTCCGGAACCATGAACGACCGCCGCGCTGCGGAAGCCGTCGGCCTCAATCCCGACACCGCCGCCTATATCAAATCCAAACCCCGCGTTCGCGCCTACATGATCGAACACCGTGCCGCCGTCAGGGGAAAGCTGGTAGACGAGGAAGCGGACCTGTCCCGGTGCGCCGTGGACAGGTTGCGCGATCTGAACCTTGGTCGCGACCGGATCCTCACGCGGCTCTGGGAGCTGGCCGCTCTCAGCTCCGAAGCGACGAAGGGCAGCATTGCCGGTCAGATCAAGGCCATCTCCATGATCGTAGCCATCCAAGGCTTCATCCCGGATCGCCGCCTCTCCCCATCAGCGACGCAACCCGTCGCCACGTCCCGCAATGCGCAAATCGACGACTCCGGCTGGCGACCCAAGGACCAGCCTGCCGCGGCCGAGCAGCCGGCCGATCCCCCTGCATCAGCCCCGACCGAGCCCGCCGCGCCCCGCATCCCCGAGCCTCCCCTCGCCCACGATGCCGGCCAACTTAACCCCTTCGTCATCCCGCAACCGCGGAACCGGGTTCCCGCTCCAACCACCAGCTTCTTTGATGTCGCTCTGGACGCAATAAGCTCCGTGAAACTGCCCTATTCCGCCAAACTAAGCGAA
>CAWHMV010000007.1:0-456201 GCA_963830325.1 uncultured Acidobacteriaceae bacterium | reverse complement strand
CCAAAACCGATGTGATGTCCGGGCTAGCGACGATCCGCCCGGAACTCAGAAGGGTGCCTCATTCCCGCTCGATGCGTCATTGCCCTGTTTGGTCAATCAACGATCATGCCTACGCAGATCTTTGGAGACTAGCCGACTCTTCGAGAACAAAATATCTGAAAATGTTGAACTTTTTCAGATCTCAAAATCCAGACCTGGGAAAGTTCACCGAGATCCTGGCCACCCGCCGAAAAGCGCTGTTCTCAGCAGTACAATTTAGATTATGCATACGTTCGTAGTTCAAAACCTTCTTTGTCCCATCTGCCAGCAGGACCTGAGAGCAGCCACCACTGGTTTGTCATGCAAGTCAGACCACTCGTTTGATTTTGCACGGCAAGGCTATGTGAACTTGATCCATAACAAGCCTTCTGTTCGTATTCGGTGACTCTGTCGAAATGGTTGGTGCCCGCGCTGAATTTCTGGGCACTGGTCATTACCTTCCACTTGCAAACGTACTTGTAGAACTTTCGAAAGATCATGCTGTCGGAGCACGCCTCATTATTGAGGCAGGTGCTGGCACTGGCTATTACATAGCGAGTGTCCTTGACGTCTTACCAAAAAGCGTAGGGCTGGCAATTGACCTGTCGAAATATGCAGCTCGGCGTGCTGCTAAAGCACATGGTCGCTTGGATGCGGCTGTTGCCGATATTTGGGAGGGGTTGCCCATCAAAGATGACTCCATCGATCTCGCGCTAAATGTCTTTGCGCCACGCCCAGCCCACGAACTTTTCCGCACGTTACACCATAACGGAAAGCTGATCATCGCTATTCCGACATATCAACACATGGCCGAATTGCATGATTCACTGGGACTGTTGGAAGTGGATCGTAACAAGGAACTGAGGGTTGCTCGCGCACTCGATCCATTTTTCACACAGTTGGAGCGTCGCTTCTGTCGTTGGAATATGGAATTGAATCATCAGCAGATAGCGTATTTGGTGAGGATGGGGCCTTCCTCCCGGCACATCGATCCAGCTACGTTAGCTGGCAGAATTGAAATGCTATCGCCTACTGTGTCGGTCACAGGTGCGGTGGAGGTTCGTGTATACGTGCGTCGTCAAGCAATTTGAGACGGGCGAAGCCACATCTCAATCTGTTATTAGGATTAGTTGTACGAGCGTGGCTGGCCGAGAAATCTTAGTCTCCCGCAATTCCGGTCGGGTCACCGCCTATCCGTCAATTACTACCTAAGCAACAACTCGGGGTTTGGTTGTCGGGTTTGGTTGTCGGGTTTGGTTGTCAGACGGGACTGGAACTTTGTCGGCAATGCCGCTGAAACAACATTAAGGTTCGTTCATTTTGGCAGAAGTTTCAGCATGGCGAAGCAGCTGCTGTTATCGTGCCTGTCATGGGCCGATTCAACCGAGTGGTCGCAGTGGATGTCCCACATCATGTCACGCAACGCGGCAACGGGCGGCGCTTCATCCTGGACTGCGATGCCGATCGAGCGGTTTACCTTAAGCTGCTGCAAGAGAATATGGACGTCTACGGAGTAGCGCTCATCGGATATTGCCTGATGTCCAACCACGTTCACTTGATCGCTATCCCTACGAAGGCTGATGGATTAGCTGAGGCATTGAAGCAGATCCACGGACGGTATGCCTGCTATTGGAATGTCGCTCACCAATCAAGCGGGCACGTGTGGCAAGGACGATATTATTCTTGCCCACTCGACCAGACGCACCTCTGGGAAGCATTGCGCTATACCGAGCTGAATCCGTTGCGGGCTCGTTTGATCTCCGAGCCAGAGCTTTGGCCCTGGTCGAGCGCCGCCATTCACTGCGGCACCGACAAGCACGATGTGTTCTTGGAGATCGATGCGTGGCGCCGCCACTGGACCGTTACAACTTGGCGAGAGTACCTCGGAGAAGGGGAAATCGAATCCAAGCTGGCCGTCATTCGTCAACGAACACACACAGGGCGCCCGCTGGGAACTGCAGAGTTTATTCAAGATCTTGACAGGGCCACGCAACGGCAGCTAGCGCTACAAAAGCGACGACCCCGCGAGAAGATTGTTACAGATCAAAGGCAACGCCAACTCACCTTCGATCCGTAGAAAGCTGCGTCTGAAAAGTCCCAGTCCCGTCTGACGAATAAATCCATCGAGGGCTTCACTACTCGACAAGTTTTCAGTTTGTCAGTGCGCCACGGCTTCTACTCCTTCGGTATGTTCCTTGGCAAAGGCGCCGGCTCTGCCGGCCTCCAGGAGCTTCTGCCCGTCGAGGCGGCCGAATAGCTCGATCAGTTTTCCCACCAGTCCCGTCCATCCGGTCTGATGGCTAGCCCCAAGACCGGCTCCATTGTCACCGTGGAAGTACTCGAAGAAAAGGATATAGTCCTTCCAGTGTGGGTCAGTCTGGAACTTCTCCGTACCGCCGTACACCGGGCGGCGGCCGGATTCATCCCGCAGAAAGATGCTGGCCAGCCGGTGAGCGATTTCCCGGGCTACCTCGAAAAGGTTCATCAACTTGCCCGAGCCGGTGGGACACTCAATCTTGAAACTGTCTCCGTAATAGCCGTAGAAGGAAAGCAGAGCACGAATCAGCACCGCATTCACGGGCATCCAAATGGGCCCGCGCCAGTTGGAGTTACCGCCGAACATGCCGGTGTCCGACTCCGCCGGAAGGTAATTCACTTTATATTCCTGTCCGTTCACATAGACGACAAACGGATGCTCGTCGTGATATTTGGAGAGCGCCCGAATGCCGTAGGGGCTCAGGAACTCGTTCTCGTCGAGCATGCGCGTCAAAATCCGGCGCAACCGTTCGGGGTTCACCAGCGCAGCAATGCCGCGCTCGCCATACCCAAAATGACCGGGTCCGGTTGGATGAATACTCTCGAGCAATTCGGGCATCCGCCGCAACCGTTCGCCCAGGACCTTCGACAGTCCAGGTACCCTCTCGCGCTGCCAGGGCTCGATTACCGTGGTCGCACACAAGGGAAGCAGGCCCACCATGGAGCGAACTTTGAGCCGCTGGGAGCTACCGTCGGGGTGGCGAAGCACGTCGTAGTAGAACCCATCCTCCTCGTCCCACATGCCCCCAGGCCCGGTCTGATTCATGGCACGAGCGATCCACAGAAGATGATCCGCAAACTTCACCGCCATGTCTTCATAGAAAGAGTCGTAAGACGCCAACTCCACCGCGATCTCTAACATGTTCTGGCAAAACATGGTGACCCATGCCGTGCCGTCCGCCTGCTCCAAATGGCCGCCAGTGGGCAGCGCCGCGCTGCGGTCAAAGACGCCAATGTTGTCCAACCCAAGGAAGCCGCCTTCGAAGAGATTGTTGCCAAAACGGTCTTTTCGGTTCACCCACCAACTGAAGTTCAGCAGCAGCTTGGAAAACGAACGCTTGAGAAAATCAATATCGCCTTTCCCTGTAGCGCCCTGTTCCGTGCGGTACAAGAAAATGGTTGCCCATGCATGCACCGGCGGGTTCACATCGCTGAAGTTCCACTCATAGGCTGGGATCTGACCGGTCGGGTGCAGGAAGAATTCTTGCAGCATCAAGTCGAGCTGTTCTTTTGCGAAGTCCGTGTCAACCGTAGTAAGGGCAACGGTGTGAAAGGCCAAATCCCACGCCGCATACCATGGATACTCCCACTTGTCAGGCATCGAGATGACATGCTGATTCAACATATGGAACCATTCGCTATTCCGTATGGCGCGTTTGCCCGGCTTCATCGGATCATCACCATGCTCCGAGAGCCATTTGTCGAGGTCAAAGAAGAAATACTGTTTGGACCAGAGCATACCGGCCATGGCTTGGCGCAGGACGCTTGCCTCATCCTCGGTGAGATGTGCCGGGGTGACCTTACGATAGAACTCGTCTGCCTCGCCCTGGCGACTCTTCATGGTCGTGGCAAAGCCGAGGAACGGGTCGCCGATGGCCGCAGGAGGCTTATCGCTGAGGCGCAGGCGGATGGTGGCGGTCTTTCCTGCACCCAAATTTAACTTGTATTGCGCGGAAGATTTGGTTCCCGTTTTCTGGGAATTCACTCCGTGTTCATTGCCCCCAACCACGTAGTTGTTGATTCCGTCTTTGACGTAGGCAGAGACGTTCGGACTGCCGAAAATCCGTTGATTGTTCGTCTCATTTTCTGTGAATAGGAGCGGGACATCCCCCTCACAATACAGATACCGCTCACCAAGCTCCGCATGAGATGCCGCAATTGCCTTCGCGCCTTTCTGACCCACGACCTGTAAGGACGGCTTGGGAGTTCCCGGCCACCACGTCCAGGTGTTGCGAAACAAGAGCGTTGGCAGCACTTGTATCTCGGCAGCCTCAGGGCCCCGATTCACCACGCTGATCTGGATCAGCATGTCCTCTGGACCCTGCTTGGCGTATTCCACGAAGATATCGAAATAGCGGTCGCCCTCGAAAATCCCGGTATCCAGTAGTTCATACTCCATGTCGTGGCGATTGCGGGCTCTGTTCGTCTCGATCAGATTGAGATAAGGAAACGCCGCCTGCGGATACTTGTACAGGTACTTCATGTAGGAGTGCGTAGGCGTGCTGTCGAGGTAGAAGTAATATTCTTTAAGATCTTCGCCGTGGTTGGCCTCGCTGTTCGTCAGGCCGAACGCACGTTCTTTGAGGATAGGGTCTTTACCATTCCATAAGGCCACGCTGAAGCACAGCAACTGGTTGTCGTCGCTGATGCCGGCGAGACCATCTTCACCCCAGTGATACGCACGGGATCTGGCCATGTCATGCGTGAAGTAGTCCCACGCATTCCCGTCCTGGCTGTAGTCTTCACGCACTGTTCCCCACTGCCGCTCGCTTAAGTAAGGTCCCCACTTCCTCCACGGTGTCTTGGCGATGCGCGCCTCTTCCAATCTGGCAGTTTCGGGATCATGAATCATTCTGTACCCTCTCGGCTGAGTCGCCTCAGCGGTTTTCGCTTCGTGTCTGAATTTGTGGTCTTCAAAACCGCCGGACGGGAGACGGAAGAACGTTGGGAGGAGGGCCCTGCAACTGCCGGTCGAGCGAATCTCCGAACGCGCGAAGTTGGCGAGTTGGGGAAAGCGGCGGCGGAGAGTGCATCGCCGATCTCGCGGCTCACTTGGGTGTCACTTCCAATAACGAGGACGCAGCTCATATTGCGCTCCGCTCCGAGCCGGGCATTTATCGCTGGATCTATCTGGGAGGCGTGCAGCCCGCATTGTTGGCGCCCTTCATTATCAGTGAGATTTTTATTTGCATCGCTGATGCTACCGCTCTCGTCTGCGCAATCGCCGCCTCGACTCCAGCGAAACAATCACGGGGGCGGCGAAGTTCTCTCTGTTTGTGTAACGCCTGTCTTCACTTGGGCTGCCATATCTTCTCCTTGAAGAGATTGCTGGGTTACGATTTCCTGAGACGGGCAACCGCAGCGCGAAACGAATTCCTGTGAATCCTTTGGATTCGGAGCGCCGGTGTCGCACTTGAGACATTCTCAGCGGGGATGCAAATTGGATACGTGAAAGGGAAGTTACTTTGACCTGTTTTTTGTTAAATGTTGCAAAGTCGCGATTACACCCAACCACAGGTCAATGAGCCCTGATTTCAACAGCGTCAGCTAGCACAATCCGGGCACGACTCATGGTTTGTCGACGCTGAATTACTCATTTGACAATGAGCCGTGCGCTGAAATGCAACAACTAGGGATTTACCTAGCCCAGTCGGTTGAAAAGGAGATTTAGGCCCGAAGAACTCGAAGCTGCGGGCGATTTCGCAGGAGGCCGAAGGACCGCAAGAGCGATCAGAAGAGAAGCGGCTCCCTTTGTCGCACAAGCCGGAAGCAAATTCCCATTTCATACAAGTACACGATACGAAGTGTCTGAAACTGGTTTTCTATGGGAAGATCACTTTGGTCAAGGGCTGAACTCGCTTTCTTATTAGATTAGGCAGAAGTTGAAATGTTCTGCCACAGCCGGTTCGGAAAGCGAAGCAAGACCTTACCCCGGCCCTTCGAAAGGATGCCCTCGCGCTGCCACGCACTCAAAAGGCGACTTGCCGTGAACACAGAAACGTGGGCCTCATCAGCTAACTCCTCATTCCTGATGTCGAGTTCGACGCCTCCTGGAACCTCATGCCCTATTCCCTCGGCTAAATTAGCTAGTATTCGAGCAAGCCGCTGCGGGGCGGAATTACAAATCAGAGAGGCGTGAGCGGCGCGGTAATATATAAGATAATCAACCGAGCTCGCAAAAGAGTTTAGTATTAACCTCGGATACCGCTCACATAGGCTGCGGATTGTTCTGCGACTCCAAACTAGCGCGCTGCCATTAGTTATGATCTCTGTACTGACAAGGTAATTCGCAGGTCTATCCAGCAGTACGATTTCGCCGAAGGTATCTCCCGACAGGACGCGAAGCAGAATAATCTTTTGGCCATCATGCGTCAGGAAGACACGGCGGGCGCGGCCAGTCAACAAAAGAAATAAATGCCCGGCGGGATATCCCTGACGCATCATCACGGATTTTGCTGGGAACCGTTGCAGGGTTCCGGCACCGAGGATCGTTTTGACGTCAGCCGCATCCACTCCTGCGAGGAATCGTGAGTTCCGCTTTCTTAGCAACGCCTCAATGGGTGCACTCATTCTTAACGCTTCCTACACCTTGGGAACTATTTCTAGAGTAATGTTTCGCCCTTCCGCAACTGGGGAAACCCCCAGGATGCAGGAGACCGCGGATAAGGAAACTGTCGGAGTGCTTATTGTGCGGTTTTCGCGGCAGAAGGCGGTTCGGGAACGGGGTTCAAAAGCCGATGTTTGAGACCGACTTCCGAAAACAGGCCAAGTAAGAGGTCCATCGTCTGGTCTACGGATTAGCTGCGAATTCTACTCATTAACCGAAAACAACACCTGACTCGCGATTCACCACTCTTTCGCCTATCCCTTTCCCTAGTAGACGGCTTTTGGGGATTTCCCCTACTGTTGGTCCCAATGGGCGGCGACTCCCGCCTCGCCATGTACAAGATCTCTTCAAATGTGTAAAGGAGCACCATATGACCACGCAAACCGTAGCCGCACCCGATAGGGCAAAGGACTGGATAAAGCCCGCCGCGATGGCGATCCCCAAGGGAGGCTTTTTCAAGGAAATGGTTGAGCAAGGTAGGTATGGCCCGATCTTTCCCAAGACTCCAGCGTGCTACGGCTTCTCCGTCATTGCAAAAGTCATCCCCGGACGGGAAGAGCACATATACAACCATGCCAAGGTCATGGAGAAAGCAATCGCAGATGATCCGGACACGCTCGCTGTACTCAAGGCACACTACTTGAGGTGGCTGATCTTCACCATTAAGGGGGAGAGCTACCTGATGTACCAGGCCATCTTCGATACTGATTTCGATAAATACTGCGAAGATGCCTCTTTCATCTTTGGGCAGACGGGCATCCAGTCGGCCTTTGAGGCCCTCGAGGGATGGCCGGCGGATTACGCGACAAATCCTTCGTCCATAGTCAAGTTTTTCCGCGAACACCAATGGCCTAGCTTGCTCGAATACAGCGAGCACCCCTATGTGAGTTGCGAAGAAATCAAGAAAGCGCTCAAGCTCAAAGCAGCATTCTCAACTACGCTCGACCAGATGCAGTGACCAAGGGCACGTCGTGCTTGAATACGAGACATCCAGAACATCCCGGCGCGCGAGCCAGCACTCACGGGCATGCGCCATGTTCAGCATTAGCATGCGCGAAAAGGGAGGAAATAAACCCTGGGCGATTGCCTACAAAAGCGGCTATAAGTGGGCTCGTAACTCCTCGCTTCGGTAGTTGGATAACTTCTGTGTCAGCTCCGGCGTTTTGGGCCCGTCCGCAATGGTTAGGTCGGGTTTTTCCCCGAAACCCGTCGACTCCCGCGGCGAAAAGGGCCGTTGACCCTAGGGGTGGCTGACTTCGTCAGCCACCAGTGACTTCGGTAAACAACCCAGTGTCGCATCAAGGCACTTCAGTTGTGCTGTGGGTAAATTCCTTCCACGCAGATAGAGTACTGAAGTCCGTTAGGCGCGAACGCTCTAAGATCCGGAAGGGCAAAGGTCGTTATTCCGTCGCCGCCGAAGGTGGTTCCCATGAGAGAAAAAACCGCCGTATTTAAAGATATTGGAAGCAAGCGGCCGTCTGCCGGGAGAGCGCCCGCGCCATATCCGTTGACGGAGAGAACGACATCGCCGACCTGACAGAGCGAGCTATTGTAGGTAAACGTTGTGGCTCCGCCGAAGGCCACTCCGTTAGAGCTCAATTGCCCCGATAAGGCTGTCAGGTTTGCTGGAAGGGTCGTCGAGCCGGGTGTTCCCTGGGGTCCGGCGGGACCCTCCGGGCCGGTAGGCCCTGCTGGGCCGGCCACTCCGGATGGACCTGCTGGTCCTTGTGCTCCGTTCGCCCCAGGAACCCCCGCCGGCCCTTGTGGGCCGGTAGCGCCGATGGGCCCCCGTGCGCCAGGGACGCCCTGAATGTTCCAGCTATCGAAGCGCTCGAAGGGAAGGCAGTCGTTTGCGGAGTTGACGATGCGCGTGATGCCGTCGAGTTTGCTGACGCAAGCGTTGATGATGTTGGAATTTGCAGTAGAGTTTGCGTGAACCGCAGGGGTCTGCGCGATGGCCGTTCCTGCAAGGAACAAGACCACGGAGAAGGGGCGAATAAAGGTAGGCATGGGTCACTCTCCAGATGAGGAATCAAAGGACAGATGAAACGTAACCATCCCGACAGCAGCTTGGTGATACTGATCAGCGAAAATTGTATGTGCACGCGAATCGCGCACATCGATGCGGGGCCTGCCAGGCGAACGGCTACTTCTATCGTTTGGTGTTCTTCCATTTCAGGGCCGTCTTCGAATATAGTGTCTGGCGTTAGCAAGCGTTACGGGGAAAATCCAGAGAGTTAGCAATTCTTTTTAGAACGCATGTCTGGCAAGTTTTCCCGCACTCCGTGCGCCGTTGCTGCAGAGCACGGATTCCTTTTTGAGGTTGTTGATTACGGGTGGCAGCAGCGGCGGCCACTTTGCCTCTGGCGAGTTCAAGAGAGGCGCTCGTAGACTGAAGTTCCATTTCCGTAACGGTTTGGGTATGGTCACGTATCACCTTGCTGATCGCTCTATGACCCACCAGCAGTGGCATGTGCTCGGTACACGGAAGCTTGGGCGCAAGCCACTATCCAGGATTCTCAGGCCATCCACTCGACGCTTTTCAGCAGCCGCTCCTCGACCTGGAAGAGTTCCTAAGTGATTTTCTCAGCGGAACGGACGACTGCCTCCTACGTCGCATATGACGAAAGCTGGTGACAAAGCTGGTGACAGACAGAATGTTTCCGCGTTTGTACTCGATTGCAGGTAAACGTTCTGTCTGTCACCAGCCCTTCGGCCCAAGGAAATACCACGTCCCCCATCTCGTTTCTGAGACCAATAGGTAGTCTCAGCATCGTCAGTTTGCTGTAGGCCTGTCGATTGATTCGACGACAAGTGTCTCTACGGAACCCTTCTGCGACACTAACTGTAGTCCTAGCTGCTCCTGGAGCGCCGTAAATAAGCCAGGAGCAGAGTTATCGACTGCGGGCGGCGAAGGGGCGTTACCGGTGGGCCCGCCGAGCGGGGGCGCAGCACTTTCAGGCGTCCACTTAAGCGTGAAATCATAGGCACCCACGAGTCCGGTCTTGTTGATCACGACACGCCCATCGGTTTCGGGCACGCTCGAAAGCGGACCGGAGGAGAAGAAATCGAGCGTCGCACCGTAACTTCGGAGTTCGCCAGGGCCAGCGTTAAAAATACCGCCACCACGCGGCTGCTCTCCAGCAGAAGGTGTGGCGTTTGAGGGTGGTGCTGCAGTCGATTGCTTCAACCTCGGCCCCCCCTTTGCGATCACAAGCGCATACACAGGAATTTCTTTCATTTGATGGCTGACCTTGAGTTGAAAACGCTCGCCAAGGAGCGCCTGGACCATCAGTCTGACCTGCCGAACACGTTCATCCATAGGCAACTTTTCGAGCGCCGCCGTTGTCGTTTCATCTTCTTTTGCATCAATGTCATACACAGCTGAACTCACCCACTCCGGGTATCCGGAAATCTGCGAGGTCGACTTCGCGTCGTAGGCAAACATAATCACATCCCTCAGAGGCATGTTTTGCGTAGTAAACATTCCCAGCGATATCATCATCCTTCTCCGGGCGCCGCTCACCGCTTCGCCTGGCTTTATCGTCGCGACTTCGAAAGCAAATGCCGGCTTCGCTCCGGCGTCTTGGAGCAGGGCCGCGCTAACGTGTGGTGAATCAACAAATCCAAACACAATCGGAGCTAGAACAGCGGCCACTGCAAGGCCAGCCAGGAGCAACTTGTGAGAACGCGTGAGAATGCGCACAGGATTGTTCAAAACAATACGGCGAACACGCTGCTTAAGATCGGATCCCGTGATGCCGGAGAAGTAAGCCAGTGGAGACTCGATGGAAAATTCGCATGCACGCAAGATGCCTGCCGCATAGATCTCTGGTTCGCTGCCGAGGATTACAACCGCTTCGTCGCAGGCACGTTCGCGCTCGTCCATCAAGCGCAATTGCAGCCACCAGACGAGAGGATGAAACCAGAAGATCGCTTCGACCAGCATGTGAACCATGGCAGTGAGATTATCCTGGTAACGCGCGTGGGCAAGCTCATGCGCAATGATGGCTTCGATCTGAGGCTCGCTGAGCCGCGTAGAGATTCCCTGCGGCCATACAAGCCTGGGGCACAAGATACCGAAAATACCCGGCTCGAACGATGCGTCGGAAATGGACAACCTGATCGGACGGCGCATATTTGCCTGCGCTTGCAGTTTGCGCAGAATCGAAGCTTCGAGGCACTCCATTGCGGGACGTGCAGTGCGCAGTGCCGTGGCGATGCGCCGCCAGCGGATGATCCAGGTGCAGACCACAATACAAAAACCCGCTACCCAAACCGCGCTAACAATAAAAAGTACCTGTGTGGAGTTCTGCCAACCTGCCAGCACCGTAGATTTTACTGACCCGGATAAGACCGGCGTGAAAGTAAAAGGTTGGCTGAAAACGTCCACAGAGTAATATGTCGCTGGCTGCAACCGGGAGACGGTGACACGGGCTGGAACCAGAGAGCTTCCAAGAAATAATAATAGGGAGAAAGGAAGCAGGAATTTGAGAGACGCTGCTAGCCATAGCCAATAGCGTATTCTCGACGGGACGCCGCGCAGTATAAGCGCGAGCGTGGCCGAACCGAGAGCAAAAAGGGTGGACTGCCAGAGGTGGTTTGCCACAGGTGCAAACAGATCAATAATCATGGCTTGGCCTTTCACCAGATTTCGACTTCTTCCTTTCACCAGATTTCGACTTCTTCTCTGCGAGGCTCAGGAGGGCCTTTTCTGCCTCTCTAACGTCTTCCAGCGTCAGGTTCCCAGATTCGATCAGGTGGGCCATGACAGTTTGGGATCTTCCACCAAAAAGAAGGAGCAGATCATGGATGAAACGTCTCTGCGCACTGCTGCGCGAGATACAGGCCGCGAATATGTGAAAGTTCCCAACCCTTCGGATCCGCTTGAGTGCCTTCTTCGCCTCAAGGCGATAGACCGTCGTCTGCACGGTGGTATAAGCCGGGCGCGAATCTTCTGGAAAAGCCCCCTGCATCTCGCGGATCGAGGACTCACCACGAACCCAGAGGGTTTCCATTATCTGCAATTCGAGTTTTGAGAGCTTTTGAATCATTGGGATAAAGCCTGCTTCTTATCGCATATATGTGTAGTAGACACTACTACATGTATATGCGCGATGTCAAGTGACTGTCTGGCACGTTGTCAAGAAGACTGCCGCGAGCATGAACATTCCTCGGCTTGCGCCACACGATCTTCGACTGTCCTGTGCTCGACTCTGTCATGATTCAGAAGGCGAGCTCGAGCAGATCCAGTTTCTTCTGGGGCATGTCTCGGTGCAAACTACGGAACGCTACATTGGCTGCAAGCAGTGATTGGGGGAAAACCAGGGGAAAACCAGGGAAAACCAGGACAGACGGAAGTGAACCTAACGTGAGCGCGTCTGTCTGGGGTTTTCCTTCAAAATGCTCATCGATAGCCAGCTAATGTTCGAACACCAGAGCACATTGATTGTCCTGCTTTTCCCCTATGCTTTTCCCAACTCTGCCCGGGCATCACAAACGGATAGGAGAGGAATGGATCAAGCTTGTCATTTTCCGATGCCACTCCGCGTCGCGCCACATGCCTCGAAACTGCGGTCCGGCAAAATTGCTGGTCGCGATCGCGACCCATCGCCCTGTTCTTGCCGCCGTGCGGACGCCCAATTCACATAGGTCTTTGATCCAGTCCCATTCAAGAAGCGGCCAGTCCTTGTAGTCCACCAGCCCCCAACACTCTGTCGTGATCAGCGGCTTGTCTGTCGCCCGCGACCATTCCGCGCACATCTCGATGCAGCCCTGCAATTGGCTATTCCAATGATCCTGCCTTTGCAAGTAGACACGCTTGGCATTGTCCACCAGATTTGCATAGCCTCTCAGGTCAAAACGCTCGTAGTTATATCCGACTTCTTCGTAGTATCCGGGCGCCGCTGCCATCCAGATATGCGGCTCCATGAAATCGAGCATGCTCACATCCTGCTGTCTCCACGTGTCGAACTCCGTAGTCTGAGAGAACGTGTAGTCGATCTCCGGATGTGCGGTCCTGACCACCTGAATGGCGCGCTTCATCCAGTCAGTGTTCTCTGTCGAGGCTCGAATAAAGCCCTTAGGGAGGAAGGGAGCCCAGACGTCAATCGGCCACTCATTGCAAAGGTCTACATACAGTACGTTCGGGAGCAATCCCTCCCGGGCGATAGAGTCGAGGGCAGCGTTCCAAATCCTGCCGATATCTTCAGGGCTGCGGATCCGCATCAGGGTCTGATCGGGGTCATGCCTGAACCATGTGGAAAGCGCGACGCGGAGTTTGCGTTCCGCGCACTTGCGGATGAACTGATTGAGCGCCGGCTGGACCTGCACACGGTTCTTGGCGGGGCTTCCCCAGTCCTGGGTGCTCCATACGGGAATCAATTCCCATGTCGCGCCGGCGTTTGCTTCAATCAGATGCGGATAGGCGTCGATGCGAACTGCGTCGTAGCCGCGTTCCACTAGCTCGTCGAGTGCTTTGTCCCAGTCTTCATAACCCGCGCCTGGCCATCGCCGCTCCAGCCATGAAAAGTCCCACATCGTAATCGCCAGTGGACGGCGAAGGTTACGCAATCGCACACCTGTGGGTTTCGGAGCGGCCTCCTCACTTGGCCGTACGGAACTCAGCGCCTCGCGGCTGAAATGTTCGGCAAGATCATCTCCCCTAGTCTGCGCGCAGATTCCACGGTTATTCCCCGATAACGCCGCGCCTGTCATCGCGAGGCCCGAACTAACGAACTGTCGACGATTCATACTGCTCCTCCCACAAATCAGATATGCGAATCCTACTGGAGTTTTGTCGTCAGACGGAGTTTTGTCGTCAGACGGGACTGGAACTTTGCGAAGAGCGGCATGGCCGCCTCCCTAAGTGACAGTCCCGTCTGGCGACAAATCTCCGGGAGTAGTTTCGGGGACCGTACGTCGTGTATTTGCCATCTAAATCAGTGGAAGCGAATTCCGGGGGGGACAAACTTCCCGTGCGTGGAGGGTGTGTCGACGACAGACAAGCCATGCCGGCGGCCTTCAGTCTCGAGAATGCACGAGCGCGAAAACTTCGATCTACAAAGGAATGCAAGAATGAGGGCGACGATCTATCTAGCGACTGCTTGTGGCCTCGCGGTGATTCAGGGCTGCGATGAAAGCTGGGTCGGGGATGTCTGTTTGAACGACAAGCAGATCCAATGCGTTGCCGCTGACCGAACTCGTAAAGGCATTGTTTACTGCGGAACACTCGGCGATGGAATGTTGAGAAGCAGCGATCGGGGAGCGACCTGGCATCCATTGCAGAATTTCACTGAGCCTAACGTAATGGCGCTTGCATCATCTCAATCTGGCGCGCTCTACGCGGGAACGGAACTGAGCGCGATGTATCGATCCGAGGATGGTGGCGAATCCTGGTATGAACTGGAGACGTTGCTGACGCTGCCTTCGGCGAAGTCCTGGAGTTTCCCGCCACGCCCGGAAACCCATCACGTCCAGTTCATCCTTCCACATTTGGCACACCCGGCACGTTTGCATGTAGCGATAGAGGCCGGAGCGCTGGTATACACCGATGATGCGGGAAGGACATGGTGTGACCGCGTTTCGAGCGCTCCGCGAGACACACATTGCCTCGCGGTTCACGCGCTGGATCCCACCCGGCTGCACTCAGCCGCCGGCGATGGCTATTTCGAAAGTGTCGATGACGGTAATAGTTGGCGGCGTGTTGTTGACGGCTTAGAGCATCAGTACTGCTGGAGCGTCGCCATCAGCCTTGCAGATTCAAAGACTCTCTTGCTGTCCACTTCGAACAGCGCATATGGAGCTCACTACCAAGAGTCGGCCAACTCCATCATCTATCGCCGCACCGGAAGCGCTGCTTGGAAACCGGTACGAAAAGGACTCCCCGATCCCCAAGGCTTGCGGATCCCCGTAGTGGCTGCGAGTTCTTCCGAGCCCGGAGTTTTCTATTGTTCAACTGAGGGGATGGTTCACGTACTCGCGAACGAGTTGCGCGCCCACAAGATCACGGTCAATGCGGTTGCACCTGGGCCGGTCGGAACAGAGTTGTTTCTCAAGGGTAAGACGAACGAACAGATTGACGAGCTAAGCGAACTCGCACCCATGGAGCGGCTTGGAGAGCCTGACGACATCGCTAATACCATCTCGTTTCTCGCCGGTTCCGTCGGGGTTGGATCATTCCATGCGATCCTCCAGCTCAGAAGGATGGGGGTTAGTTCGCCTGGCCCCTGAAATGTGGCCCCTGAAATGTGTCCCACCGTGGTCCTGGTGCGGCTGGCGGACCGCCAAAGATTGGGACGCGTCCTGCGAGACACCGAGACACCGCGCTTGCCGGTTTTTGTTGGGTGATAGCCAATCCCATTCAATGGCTAGCTTCCTGCCGCCGGGCAGCCGAAGACGGTTTGGAGAATCGATGCATCCAGGCGGCAGCACCGGCGGTGAGATCCAGGTTCTTCTCAAGCGAAGCAGTTTGAATGGCCACCCTTTCGCTGGGGACTTCTCCGCAAACCCTGCGGACAACTTCCAGAGCGCGGCCAAGAAACGCGCCTCCCCGCATGCCTACACCACCCCCGATCGCAATCACGTCGGGAACCAGGATGGTGGTCAGGTTCGCCAGGCCGAGGCCTACGTAATAGGCGAGGCGCGCGATCGTCTGCTCGGCCAACGGGTCCCGGGCCGAGTACAATCCAAAGATGGTCTCGGCGTTCAAGGAAGTTGGCGAAAATCGGCGAGAGTGGTCATTTTGCAGGAACCAGTCTCTGATCGCGACACCCGATGCCAGACTCTCCCAACATCCCTTGGCTCCGCAATAACAGTCCGGACCATTGGGGTCGATCCCGTGGTGTCCCATTTCGGGGTGTGAGCCTCCCGCTCCCCGGTAAGGCTCGCCGCCCACGATAAAACCGCAGCCGATTCCTGTGCTGATCGTGACGTAGAGGAAACGGTGCGCGCCTCGACCGCACCCCCACTTGAACTCCGCAAGCGCGGCCGCATCCGCGTCATTCTCCATGACCGTCCTGGTGGAGAAGGCAGCCGTCAATTCATCCACCAAGCGGCAACCCTCCCAGCCGGGAGGCAGGTTGGCTACCTTTCCGATGATGCCGGTCTGCGGATCGACCGGCCCAGTGCAGCCGATGCCGATACCGGAGAGCAAGGCGTCTGTTTCGCGGAAACAATCGCGCAGAGCTGCTGTCATCGCAACTACAGCTTCCCTACTGTCAGGGAAGTCGGCGGTGCGCAGGGTCCGTCGACAAACAACGTGGCCTTCGCGGGAGACTAAACCAATCGCTGTCTTCGTTCCGCCTATATCCAGCGCGCCTATCAGCTCTTGCTTCGTTTGCATGCCTCAATCCTGATCTGGAGCGCTTACCAGATGGAGTTCCCGGCGGAATCCGCCGGTCCGGATCGCGCAATAAATGAGGCCGACCGCCAGCCATGCAGTGCCGGCTATCTTGGCGACCGGGCGCAGGCTCCACCAGATATAAAAGCAGATCATGAAGCCGGCAACCGGAGGCGCTGGGGCCCACATCTTTTGCCAGGCAGGCTTGCCGGTTGTATGGAATAGTATCCGCTTCGCGGACGCAAGGTTTACGCCCATGAAGGCAATGAACGCTCCATAGTTCAGGACTTCGGCGCCCAATTGGTAGCTCAATAGCATCGCTCCGGCCAACGCCACGGCGCCGGTGAGCAGGATGTTATTACGCGGCGTATTTCTGGATGCATCCAGCTGGCCAAAGAAACGATTGGGAATCACATTGTCTCGCCCCATCGCGTACAGCAGCCTGACTGCCCCCAGTTGGGCGCCGATACTCGAGCCCACGGTAGCCACCAGCAGGGTAAAGTTCATGGTGTTGAACATCCACCGGCCCGCCGCTTGCCCGGCGACGGAAACAAACGCAGTATCAATGTCGGGATAGGTACTGAAGTTGGGCCAGACGAGCTGCCCCAGATAGACCTCCAAGCCACCGAGCAAGCCGGTCAGCAGGCAAAGCGAGACCGTCGCCAGCATGATATTCCGTTGCGGATTCTTAACGTCTTCCGAGAGCGTGCTGATGCTGTCAAAGCCCATATAGGTAAGCACCGCGATGGAGGTGCCGGTGCGCAGAGACGGCCAGGAGAAAGTCGCTGGATTGTAGAAGGGGACGAGAGAGAAGACTCCACCAAACCCTGCTCTATGCCAAAGGTAGTGCAAAGCGGTCACGAAGAAGCAGATGAGCACACTGAACATGCCGATGACCAAAACAGTATTGGTGCGCACATTGGTGCGGATGCCCAGCATGTTCACTAAAGCGAATGCGGCCGCGAAGAACAGGGCCCAGGCGAAGAATGGCAGAGGCACGATGTTCATCGCCGCTTTGCTACACCAGATGACCCCAATGGTGGGGCTCAAGACGTAATCGAGGGTGATACTCCAACCGGTTAGCAGGCCGAGGTTGGGATGAAGTTCGCGGCCCACGAAGGTATACGCGGAACCGGCGTTGGGGTAAGCCCGGGCCATCCGCCCATAACTGAGCGCGGTGAGCATCATGGCCAACATGGCCAGCAGAATCGCGGTCACCGCATGACCGCGAGAGACGGTGTTCACGATGCCAAAGGAGGGTAAAGGCGCGGTTGGCTGAATGATGACGATGCCGTAAAGCATCAGACTCCAGAAGCCAAGCACACGGCGAAGACGGGGAGGAGCGATGGCTTGGCCTGGAGTTGCGTCGATAGCCATTCGCGGCTAGTCTTCTCTGCCGTTGCGACGGAGAGGGGCGCTCTCGGTCGCAGGCTGAAGTCGAAAAGAACGCAGCTGCCACGGGACCGCAGCCGCTTTCATGACGCCCGCAGGGGTGGCCGCCGGCCCCAGGTTCGTCTCAATGTGAGTTACATTCCAGGCCTGTGAGATTTTCCCGTTGATGCGGACGGTGAAGTCCGCTTTTTGCGGGGACAGGTTCCAGAAGCGGGCGATCACGCCCTTGCCGATCCCCTCTTCGGCGGGCTTCAGCGCCCACAGCATAACATTTGGATCGGAGGTCGACAGCAGGGAGTAGCTGGTCTCAGGATAGGCGCTGCCTCCGGTGACCAGCCCGGCAAGCAAAGGGTTCTGATCCTCCAGGGCAAAGCGCATCGAGCTGGCGGCGTCGTAGTGCTTTTGCACGCGCAGGGCAAACCGCTGCAGGAAGGACCGATCGCCACCCTGGTCCGGGATGCCTAAGCTCGGCCCGTCCACTTGTCCTCCGGCGAGCACGGAGATCTGCGGCGTCGCCGTATCCAGGGTGGAAACGCCATGGTCGATGCTGCTGTGTCCCAACTTCATGAATGCATCATCGGAACTGGAGAGCGTAATTCCCACGCCATCCTTGTCGTTCATTGCCACAAAGTGGTTCAAGGTTAACCAGTCAAGGCGAGAGAAGGTGCGCGCGTAGTCGCCCTGCGGCTGCAAGCGCGCGTGATTGATCGCTCCAACTTCCTCATGCCATACATCGGGGGCGTGCAGATTGAAGCTGAACGCCCAGGTACGTACATCGGCAAAATTTGCCGTGATCTGGTTGCGAATCTCGATCCGATCGGAACCGCGGACCAGCGTAATTTCCGTGGTGTGCGGTACTGGGCCGCCGGCAGTTGCTTGCAGGGTCACGGAGACGGGACCGGCATCCTTGACTGAAAGAGCTCCGCCCCCTGGACCTAGATCATTGAGAGAGCGGCCATCGATCCGCGATGCGATTTCGCGTCCACCAAGCCGCTTGTCGATCAGGCTCTCGATGGCCCCGCGGTTATCCATCTCCACGTGATAGTCTGCGTTTTCAAGTACGCCGCCGGCTGCAGTGAGCGCAGCCGGAAAGGCAGGCCCTTTTCCGGGCACAACTTCGAAGACTTTGTAGCCAACGGGTGGAATCGCGGAGGCAAGAATACGCAGCCCTCGCCCGGATGATTCAAGTTGTGAGGGAACGGCTTTCCCGGTGGTCAAGTCGACCACGTGCGCATCTTCGCCTCCCTGGTAGGGCAATTCCGCCACGTCGGTCCGTTCCCAGCTGAGCGGGTTGAAGACGAAATATCGTGGCCGCTGCCCGTGGCGTGCGATCATACTGCCCAATGCCAGCGCAGAAGCGGCGGAAAGGTTATCGACATACGACGTGATGTCGTGCGCGACCCGCCGCTGCCAATCCGCGCGGACCTGGCGTGGCAGGGAGTGGCTGTCGGCGGTCCAGTCGTGTTCCCAGAACAACCCGAAGGAGGCCCAGGCCTGATCGCGGGCAGCGATGAAGGTATTTGGGAAATCGGGCTGTTTGAGACTCACCAGCGTCTCCAGGGCCTCGGCCGACCTTAGTTTTTCTGTTGCCCGGCGAACACTTGCGGAAACCTCTGTCATCGATGCCGAGTACAAGTCCCATTCGTTGCCATAGGCCGCGCCGGAGCGGGGCAGAGTCGCGCCGTAATGAGCTTCGAAGTCACGAAAGAAATCTTCTTCGTTGGAAACGATGACCTCGCGGCCGGGCCGGCTGAACGCTTTCGCCGCCTTGATGAAGTTATCGTTCATGGTGGCCAGGTTATCCCCGCCTTCACCAAACAAACCCACGATGTTGTACGGATATCGGCGGCGGAAGTTTGCGTTGCTCAACAGAGGGATGTCGGTGTCAGCCGCGGGATTATCCGCCTCGAGATAAGTGCCTGGTTGCCACTTGCCTCTTTGCTGGTAGTTTCGGTTGAGGGAATACCATTTCAGTAGGATGCGGCTGCCATCGGGCCCTTGCCACCAATAAATTTCATGGTCACGGTCTCCATCGATGGTGGGCTTAAGTTTGGTGGCGCATCCGCAGATACCTCGCCAACTGTAACGAGCTCCGGCGCCACTAAAGAGCGCTTCCAGCCCGCGCGGCAGGGTTTGGTTCTCCATGGCAATGGCCATCGGGAAACGCAACCCGTAACGTCTTTCGACGTGCCCGGCATAGTACATTCCGCGCAACACTGCCTCAGTTGGAGTTCCCCCGTAGGTGGAGACGGCGAAGGTAAGCGGCATACTGAAGTGGCCGTCGCGCACGCGGCCTACAACCCTGTCGACTTGCGCCTGGTCGCGGTTTTTTTCCCATATCCACATCCATAGAGCACCGTCGAAGTTCCATCTGCTTTGGAAGTTCTTCGGTTGGTCTGCGGTTTTGTCCGCGAGATCGAGGTAATAGTCGGTCATCTCGAGAATGGCTTTGCGATAGCCCTCTTCGTCGGCCGTCCAGACGTAGTCTGTGTGATCGTCAGGGGCAAGATAGACCCGTTCCTGCTGGGCGAGAAGGGCAGGGCTCGCGCTGACGGCTAGCAGAGTAACCGCGAGGGTCGCGAACCTGGGCAGAAACCGCATGGACTCTCCTGTATGGGCTCGCTGAAGAAATCTCGAGGCCGACGGTTGTGGTGCCCCAGCCTGGCCAAAGGGAATCAGGGTGAGGCACCTCATCCGCCGCGTTAGAACATGAAGCGGATCGTCTTAAAAGGCGAAGCGCATGGCCAGCTGCCCGATGCGTGGATCGCGTGCCGAGGTAACCTGTCCAAAGCTAGCAGAGGATTGATTTCCACTCGGATTGTTGAACTGCGCGTGGTTCATCAGATTGAAAAATTCTGCACGGAATTCGATTGAATAGCGTTCGTGTATCTGCACCATCTTACGCAGAGCCATATCCCAATTATTGATCCCCGGGCCGGTGAAGAAGCGGCGATTCGCATTGCCGAACGTACCCAGAGGTTGCAGGGAAAATTGCGAAGCGCTGAAGTAGGTATGCGCGGAGGTGGACCGGGGATTGAATTTTGCGATGGACCGGCCATCCCAGTTCGGGGTATCGATCCCACCGGTGCCGGTAAGAGACTGGTCCACTTTTTGTGCGATGGTGACGGGCAGGCCGGAGGTGAAGCGCGTAATCCCTGTCAGCTGCCAGCCTCCCAGCGAAGTCCGGACGAAGGCGTTGGATCCGGCAAACTTTGGCAGGTCCACGCCGTAGCTGATCACCAGATTCTGCGCCATATGAAAGGCGGAAAGCGATCGGCTCAAGTGGGGGTTAAAGGGATTGATGCCATCGGTGTCGCCCGACCCGTCGTCGATAGACTTGGCCCAGGTGTAGCTGACCTGGAATTGCGAGAATCCCTGACGTTTGATCAGGCTTGATTGAAAGGCGTTGTAGTCGGAATTGACCATGGTGATGTTGTAAGGATTGCTGGTGAAATCCAGCAATCCTTGCGAAAGGAATTCGCCCGATGTGACGCTGTGCGGCCGGGTGCCGTTGACCGTGGCTGCTCCGGGCACTTGATAGATCTGGTCTTCTCCATGGGGGCCGCAACCAGAGCCCGCCGGTAGTTCCGCCGCGACCTGGAGGCAAAGGGACGCAGTGCCCGGGTTGGATTCAAGCTGACCGAGCAGGTGATGCCCGCGAGTGCCCACGTAGGCGAGACTCAGGATGGACGAGCCGGGTAACTCCCTTTGGATATTGAGATTGAACTGCAGGATATAGGGAGTCACATTACCCACCGCCACGCCGGGCGAGCCTCCGATCGGGAGATAAGTGGCCCAGTTAATGGGCTGCCCAGGAGTGGGAGGCGTGAAGGGAAAGCGCTGCCCGGGATTGTTGCCCTGGCGACGGTCTTCATACGGACTGTTGAAATACACCTGGGTGGGACTTTGATAGTAGAGCCCGAAAGGAGCGTCGCCAATGGTGTAGAACGAGGGTTGATCTTCGACCGCGGTGTAATACATTCCGAAGCCAAGCCGAACACTGGTTTTGCCCGGGCCCCCAACAAGTTTTCCCACGAATCCGTCGGCAGCATTGGGACTCCAGTTGATGCCGACGCGCGGGCTGAAGTCGTCGAACGGTGTCCTCGAAATGCTCTTGGGCAGGCCTTTGTCGCCGGGGAATATCCAGCCGGTCGGCGATCCCGGATACACGGTGGACTGCACCCCCCATTCGATCGCGTTCAGCCACCCGCGCTTCTCATAATAAGGCTGAATAACTTCCCAGCGCAGGCCT
Source organism: uncultured Acidobacteriaceae bacterium (assembly GCA_963830325.1). GTDB lineage: Bacteria > Acidobacteriota > Terriglobia > Terriglobales > Acidobacteriaceae > PALSA-350. Next base: position 434,556 of record CAWHMV010000007.1, on the reverse strand, counting down.
GCATTCAAGGTCAAGTTAGGACGGAAGCGGTAGGAGTCCTGGGCGAATATTCCGCCATAGTTAGCTCGTGTGAAGAAAGTGGAGTAACTCTGCTGGGCGAAGTTAGCTGGCGCTCCAAGCAGATAGTCCGCGAAGCCATTGCCGGTTTCCGTTCCATCGAAAGAGAAGCTTCCGTTGGGGGTGGAGATGTTGAATTCGTCGACCTGTATCTGGCGCACCTCGCCACCGAACTTGAGGCTATGTTTGCCCACAACCCTGGAGAGCACGTCGGCCAACTGGTAGGTGTTATTCACTTGGTTGATTGCGTATGCGACGACCCCCATGGAGATGCCGTAGGCTCCGCCGATGCTGATCGAGGGCACACCCTCTACCGATGGCACGGTAGAGATGAGGCCCAGGTCGCCGGTCGAGAAGCCGAAACCGCTCAGCGGTCCCAGGCCAGGTCCGGACGGGTGGGTCTGAAAGATAGTGGAACGGGTGTAATTGAGCCGGGCCTCGTTCACCGTGGTGGCGTTGAATTCGTGGCTATTGCTGACGTTGCCCTGGATTGCCTTCTGCGGCACGGTGCCGGAAAATCCCGGGACATTGCCACCCGCGAAGGGATTGAAGGTGGAGGTGGTATCGTAGCTGAAGTAGAACGACCAATCGCCTGTTCTGCGCTCGTTCCAGGTTACCCGTTCGCCGATCTTGTCGTCGTTCAGCAGATTGGTGAGGCTTGACGTGGAATAGATCGGCGATCCCCCACTGGAACTGGTGGGAGCCGGGACAAATTTGAGGGTACCGGCCGCGGCCGAGTCCCAGGCTGCCTGGGGTATTTTCTGACCGGGAAACACGCAAACACCCGCCTGCGCGTCACCCGCGGTATTGCAACCCTCCACCCAGTACGGCTCACCGGAGCTCACCGCATAGCCCAACCGCTGCGTCAGAGTGACAGGCATGGAATTCGCTCCATTGCCCTGCACCAGGCCGGTGAGGTCTCCGTAGCCGGTTGTCGCCACATCGGAAAAGTCTCCCTGCGCCTCCTGTGGGGAGGGCACGAAAGCGGGGCTCCCGGTAAGCCCGCGGACTTCGCGAGTTCCCTGCCAATCGGAGAAAAAGAAGAGATGGTTCTTCACCACCGGGCCGCCAAATGCGTAACCATACTGGTTTCGTTTGAAATCTCCGCGGGCGGTGTGCGGAATTGGCTGGCCGGTCGACGGATCGATGGCATTCTGGGCAAACCAATTTTTGCCGTTCAGTTTTTCGTTGCGGAGAAACTCGTACACCGAACCATGGAACTGGTTGGTTCCCGACTTGGTAATGACATTGACGATAGCGCCGCCGAATCGTCCATACTCGGCATCGAAGGTGTTGGTCAGGATGCGGAATTCCTGAATGGCGTCGAGAGAAGGGATCACGGCAGCGCCATTGTTCTTCGGTTCTTCCACGTCTCCACCGTTGATCAGGAACGAGTTGCCAGATTCCTGGCTGCCATTGACCGAAGTTTCTCCAGCGTTAAGCTCCCCAGAAACCGGCCGGTCGGTAAACGCTGCCGAAGAGGTAATGGGGACGACGCCCGGCTGCAGGCCCATCAGATCGGTATAGCTTCTGCCGTTGAGCGGGAGAGCGATCATCTGTTTGTCGCTGATCACGTCTCCCAACTGGTTGGTCGTGGTATCGACCTGGACAGCGTCGGCGGAAACGGTCACTCGCTCGGTGACCTGGCCAACCTTCAATGCGAAGTCTGCGCGGAAGCGTTGATTCACTAGCAGGGTGATTCCCTGGTCGACGGATTCTTGAAAGCCGGCGGCAGAGGCAGTCACGATGTAGCCGTCTCCTACAGGGACCGAGAGAAACTCATAACCACCGGAGGAATCGGTGGTGGAAGTCCTGTGGTATCCGGTGGTGGCGTTGGTGAGGTCTACAGTCACATTGGCGACGGGATGGCCGCTGGAATCATTCACGATACCCAGGATGGAAGCGGTGACATCCGCCCTGGCTACTCCGGCAAGCCCTAGCAGGAGGGTGCAAAGGACGGCGGCTAAGAGGCGATGGTGAAGGGAGCGATTCATGCGAAACTCCTTGCGCAATGACATTCTCAAGTGTTGGCAAGGAAAGTAGCATGGGGTTGGATTGAAGTCAACATTGATTTTCGCGAAGGGTCGGAGGCGCAGCTCCGCGCGGCGGAACGGCATAGAATGAAAAGCGGAAAGGGCATACGCATGGCCACAATGAAGGAGGTCGCCCAGCAGGCTGGGGTTTCCGAATCCACGGTTTCGCATGTCATCAACAACACCCGTCCGGTTTCTGAGGAGAGACGGGCCCGGGTGTTACAGGCCATGCGGGAACTGGGTTTTTCGGCCAATGCACATGCCCGCGGAGCGGCGCGCGGGCGCAGCAATTTTCTGGGCATGCTGGTTTCGGATATAGAGAACCCGTTCTTTCCCGGGGTCATTAAGTCGTTTGAAGACGTAGCCCGGCAACATGGTTATGACGTGTTGCTCTTCAGCACCAATTACGACACGAAAATTGCTGAACGGGCCTGCCAGAAGCTGGTGGAGAATCAGGCGCCGGCAGTAGCGGTGATGACCTCGCAGCTGGATCCGGCGCTGCTCGAATACCTGTCGGCTAACGACATTTCCTCGGTTATGCTCGATGGGGCCAGAGTGGCGCGCCATCGTAGCAGCCTGCACCTGCGTTACGAGAAGGGGGCGGTGGAGGGGGTGCAGTGCCTCTTCAACCTGGGCCATCGCGATATGGCTATGATTGCCGGGCCGCAGGACCGCCGCTCGCACATTGCTTATCGCACTGCGGTCGAGTCCGCGGCGTGGGCGCTGAATTGCCGTTTGCGCGTGGTGGAGGGTCGCAACACCGCCGAATCTGGCGCCGATGCCGTCAGAGAACTGCTGACAGCAAAGGAGTTGCTGCCGACCGCCGTGTTGTGCAGCAACGACCTTACGGCCATCGGCGTCATCCAGACGCTGGCCCGCTCGGGTTTGCGGGTTCCCGAGGATATTTCCGTGGTGGGTGCGGATGACATCCCGATGTCCCAACTGATCAGTCCTTCGCTCACCACCGTACACATCCCTCGCCAGGAGCTCGGCAGGATGGCTTTTTCGATCCTGCAGAAAATGTTGGGGAGCGAGTCGCCGGACGGGTCGAGTCGTCGCTCGACACCCACCTCATTGTGCGCGCATCGACGGGGGCCAACCGGAGGGCGGAAGTCCCGGCAGATTAAATCCTCATAAAGATTATTGCGCAAGTCTTGCGCATCATCTATTCTTCTGTCTGTCAGAGCATCCGCCGGCCGGTGGCGGTTGCGGATTTGGAGAAGACGAGGACGAGACCATGGGCATGACGCAGCCTCTCATTGAAGGGGCCTACCTTCGGGATGTAATGGACCAAGGGGAGTGTTTACGACGCACCGCGGCCCTGCCGCTGCCGGTGGAGCTGATGGGTGTGGCCGAGAGGTTGCAGGGGCCGCATCCGCCATTGGTGGTGCTGACTGGCATGGGCTCTTCGTTTCACGCGCTTCATCCGATCGCGATTCGCTTATCGGAATGTGGCATTCACGCGGTGATGCTGGAAACCTCCGAACTGATCTATTACTGGAATGGCCTGTTGCGTGAGAACACGGTGGTGATTGCCGTTTCGCAGTCGGGACGTAGCGCAGAAATGATCCGGCTGCTGGAGCTGAATGCGGGGCGATCGACCGTGATTGGTATAACCAATGATTTGGGTTCCCCTCTCGCCAAAGCTGCGAGCGGCGTGGCCCTCATCAGCGCGGGAGACGAGTCTTCTGTGTCGTGCAAGACCTATGTGTGCAGTTTGCTTGTACTGGCCCGGATCGCGGAAGCCTTATGTTCAGGAGATGTTAATAATTTGCAGCAAGAAGGCGGATCCATAGCCGATGCAGTCGACAGCTATTTCAATCATTGGCGAAATCACGTAGAAGAGGCACAAGACTGTCTGCGGCTAATACGCCATATCGTGCTGGCGGGCCGCGGACCTTCCCTGGCCGCAGCAGGGACTGGAGGGCTCATCATCAAGGAGGCGGCTCGCTTCCCTGCGGAAGGCATGAGTGCCGCTGCCTTTCGTCATGGTCCGCTTGAGATGGTCAGTGAGCATTTGTTTTTGCTGGTGTTCCAGGGCGACAGTCGCTCGGCTGCAATGAACACGAGGTTGGCGAGTGAGGTGGTCGAACTCGGCGGAAGAGCCCAGGTTGTTTCTGACGAAAGCAATTTGCCGGTCTTTCGCACGGACACCAAGAGCGAGGCCCTGCGGCCCATCCTCGAAATCCTGCCAGTGCAAATCATTTCGCTAGCCCTGGCCGCGCGGGACGGTCGGGAGGCAGGAGCGTTTACCCATGCATCCAAGATCACTTCGATTGAATGAGTACTCTCTATGGATTTGCTTCGCCCGAGGCCGCCGGGTCGTAGTATTCGCGCCAGGAGGCGATCTTACCGCCAGCAAGTCTACGATGATGGCGTCGTGAGACACACCGCGGCCCGGGCAATAGGGGTCCGGGGAGCAATGGAACAGCAAACCGACTTAAGGCCCGAGGGTGCGGTTCCGCACGATTAGAATCCCAATCAGCGAAGGCCCCCCTATTGGCCTTTCTCTCCAACCCTCGAAAGGAGATTGCAAATGACGCTGGTAACGCGCAAAACGTTGGCGAAGGAGAAGCTGCAGCAGGAGCTGGAAGTCCAGCAGATGAAGCGCCTCCTGGCGAATCGGGACCGGAACTTCACATCGCAAAAGAGAAAGACCGGAACCCTCCAGTGAGGAACCGTTAGTGACTGTCTCAGACACGAACTGACTCCTACCGATTTCCACCCGCTCGGCAGTTAGGGCCAGTGCGGCAGGGAGGAGGCCCGTAAGCTGCCTGGGTGAACATGCGGCGGAGGCGGCTTTCCACTATCACCTTCAGCCTCACCTTCAGCCTCGGACGCAGCTTCCATGAACAGCGAGAGTCTACCGGGAATGCCCACGGAGTAGTTTCGGGGACAAGTTCGGGGACAGTAGTTTCGGGGACAGGTTAACCCCCGACTGGCAAGAGCACTCTGACGAGGTTATATAACATCAGGCCACAAGGGGCAGTTGAGAAGAGCACGCCGGAATCAGGAGAGCGAGACGCTCAGGCCTGCCCTCGGGTTAGGGGCCAAGCGCCTTTATACCGGCGCGGCTTTGACCTGAAAACGCACGCCCTCGCGCTGTTGGAGTAAGCGGACGATTTGAAGAAGGTTATCGGCGCGCGGATTGCCAGAGGGGGGCCGAGCATCCGCATAAGGCTCTTGGACGGGATATGTGTCTCTTCGGAAAGCTCGGTGAAACCTACGGTCGCGTTGATGTAATGCCGCAAAATGGTCTCGCGGTTGCCACATCGCCAGCAACCATGGCTTCGACGCCTTCACGTAGGAGTTCCTTGCGGAACTTCGCGTCACGTTCAACGCGCGCGCGAATTGTTTCCTTAAAATCGCGAGTGAGAGCCATCAGCTCACTCCGTACGATCGGAATAGTTTTCCATACTCTCAGCACAGATCGTACGTCGTGTATTTGCCATCTAAATCAGTGGAAGCGAATTCCGGGGGGGACAAACTTCCCGTGCGTGGAGGGTGTGTCGACGGCAGACAAGTCATGCCGGCGGCCTTCAGTCTCGAGAATGCACGAGCGCGAAAACTTCGATCTACAAAGGAATGCAAGAATGAGGGCGACGATCTATCTAGCGACTGCTTGTGGCCTCGCGGTGATTCAGGGCTGCGATGAAAGCTGGGTCGGGGATGTCTGTTTGAACGACAAGCAGATCCAATGCGTTGCCGCTGACCGAACTCGTAAAGGCATTGTTTACTGCGGAACATTCGGCGATGGAATGTTGAGAAGCAGCGATCGGGGAGCGACCTGGCATCCATTGCAGAATTTCACTGAGCCTAACGTAATGGCGCTTGCATCATCTCAATCTGGCGCGCTCTACGCGGGAACGGAACTGAGCGCGATGTATCGATCCGAGGATGGTGGCGAATCCTGGTATGAACTGGAGACGTTGCTGACGCTGCCTTCGGCGAAGTCCTGGAGTTTCCCGCCACGCCCGGAAACCCATCACGTCCAGTTCATCCTTCCACATTTGGCACACCCGGCACGTTTGCATGTAGCGATAGAGGCCGGAGCGCTGGTATACACCGATGATGCGGGAAGGACATGGTGTGACCGCGTTTCGAGCGCTCCGCGAGACACACATTGCCTCGCGGTTCACGCGCTGGATCCCACCCGGCTGCACTCAGCCGCCGGCGATGGCTATTTCGAAAGTGTCGATGACGGTAATAGTTGGCGGCGTGTTGTTGACGGCTTAGAGCATCAGTACTGCTGGAGCGTCGCCATCAGCCTTGCAGATTCAAAGACTCTCTTGCTGTCCACTTCGAACAGCGCATATGGAGCTCACTACCAAGAGTCGGCCAACTCCATCATCTATCGCCGCACCGGAAGCGCTGCTTGGAAACCGGTACGAAAAGGACTCCCCGATCCCCAAGGCTTGCGGATCCCCGTAGTGGCTGCGAGTTCTTCCGAGCCCGGAGTTTTCTATTGTTCAACTGAGGGGATGGTCTACCGGTCCGAGGACGACGGCTTGCAATGGCAGAAGCTCGCGATTCAATGGAACATCAAAGCTACGGCTGAGCATGCGACAGGGATGGCAATTGTCGAAGAGGGTTAACTGTCCACAAAATATCAGGCTTGCGATCATCTCTCGGCGGCACGTTATGCGCAATCGTAGCGGTAGCGATATATCAGATCGTTGTCAAGAAGCGGGGTTATGGATGCCTGCAAAACTAATGTCCGAGTCAGTCTATTTCGAGCCGATCTCAGGGCCCGCTTTGTATCAGGGCACGACTTCAGTCGTGCCGCAAAAGCAAATGAGAGGGCTTTAGCCCCTGCGGCTCTACTCTCTTCTCAATTCGGGCTTCGGGCAGCATTCGGGCAGCTCAACCTGCCGGCTGGATATTAGTTTCGCAGCATTCATTAACTACTTGGTTATCTTTGAACAGTAGGGAGTAATCACGAGTTTACTACCCGCTCTTCCACATGATTATTCTCCAGGCTCATGGACGGCGGCTCCCGAGCATATTACTATCGGCCATAAGACAAGATTCTTATGCCAAACGCCGCCTTCCACTCCGGAGCAAGCGATGATCTCACAGCAAGCCATGATGAACGATGCGCTCAACGAGGCAAGATGCTCAAATTAATTACTTGAGCACCTTGAGCATCTTCATGAAACAAACGACTTATTTGGCAACGTTGCCAAATCCCAAGGCCAGTGTCCAGGAATTTCTGAACGGGCCTCAATGCCGGGATACCGAGATACGCAGGGAATGCAGTCAGACCGGCACCGTATCGGTTGAAACCCACGTGAAAAAAAATAGCCTGCCAATAATTTTGTTTGCTGGGAAATGCCGCCAATCTGCATCTAAGGTGTGTGCAAACCCCATCGAAACCCGCAGCGCAGGCCGCGGTACCTTATCGCGCTTACCGCGCACTATTTCCGTCGGCCGGCTTACTTCGCATAGTTCGCTTAGTTCGCACGTTTTTCCAAACTGCCGGCACGGATACCGAACGGAAAGATGGCCAGATAACCACCCGAAAATTTGATCATCCTGATAAAACAAAGGACTTAGCGGGCATCGGCAAGTCACAAAGGGTATTGTCGACGGGGGCTGGAGTAGCTGTCGCTGGAGTGGTATCTTGGATCCGCACGAAACCGGCTTGCCCCATCCTTGATTTGCGCTGCGAGGAGACCCAGTCAGATGGCGCCTATTTCAAACCCCACCGGCCCCGAGGCAGGACAATCGCTATGGTTGGGAATCGTAAAGTTCCTTCTAGTCGCCATCCTGATCGGCCTCATTTTTCTGCTCGGCGAGGAGATGGTGCGCCACCGCTTCTTTCGAGGTGGGTGGGTCGACCAGCACGACGTACTGAAGCCTTAGCAGGCTCACCCGCATTTCTTGCGAGAGGAAATATCAAACCACGAGCATTGCACACGAATCCGGCCAGGCGTATTATGGGCGGCCAATCGGCAAAGCCACACACTGCCGCCTGCCTGCATGGGCTTCCGATGGCGATCGCCGCTTCTTTGCCACGGTTCCAGGCGTAGCGAGGTCAGATGAAATTGACCAGGATCTTTCCCCTCGGAGTAGCCGCTATCGGCATCGTCACCTGGCTCGTCTTCTCTCGGAGCACCACCCAGGCAGCGCCGCTCAAAAAGGATTCCATCAGTGGAACCGTCACCAGCTCCGCAGGACCCGAAGCAGGCGTGTGGGTAATCGCGGAGACCACTGACCTGCCCACCCACTATATAAAGGAAGTGGTGACCGACGACCAAGGCCGCTACCTGATACCCGCTCTGCCCAAAGCGAAGTACACCGTATGGGCTCGCGGTTACGGACTGCTCGATTCGCCAAAAGTGGAAGCCGATCCAGGCAAGCGAGTGAATCTGCAGCCGGTTATCGCCCCGGATAGCAAGGCCGCGGCGCACTACTACCCAGCCAATTACTGGTACGCCTTACTCGAGGTCCCTGCAGAAAAGGAATTCGCGGCCCCCGCCGAAACTGGCATTTCCCCCAACATCAAAAGCCAGGCACAGTGGATCCATCTCATCAAGACGGACAGCTGTGAGTCCTGCCACCAACTCGGCAACCAATACACGCGGACCATCCCTGCCATGTTCAGCAATCTCACTCCGCCACAAGCCTGGATGCGGCGCGTCCAGTCGGGGCAAGCCGGCACAGCGATGATGGGCGGTCTGGCTCAACTCGGCCCCACCCGGGCAACGGAGCTGTTTGGCGATTGGACTACCCGCATCAAAAATGGAGAACTACCGGCCGAACCGCCTCCGCGGCCGCAGGGAATTGAGCGCAATGTGGTGATCACCCAGTGGGACTGGGCTGATCCCACAGCCTACCTCCACGACTCAATCTCCACCGATAAGCGCGATCCCAAAGTAAATGCCAAGGGACTCATCTACGGCTCTCCCGAAGAGAGCCGTGATTATTTGCCCGTGCTCGATCCGGTCCACAACACCATAGGCAGGCTTAAGGTTCAGTATCGCGATCCGGATACGCCTGGCCAGCCCAAGCCTCTGAATTCCTCACCCGTCTGGGGCGATGAGGCCATCTGGGACAGCCACACCACCGTTCACAACCCGATGTTCGACGAGCGTGGACGCCTGTGGTTCACTGCTCGTATCCGTCACAGTGACAATCCTGCGTTCTGCAAAGCAGGTTCCAGCCTGATTTCGGCGCAGCTCACCCCGGTCAAAACTTCCGGACGTCAATTGGAAATGTACGATCCCGGGACCAAGCAGCTCACCATGATCGACACCTGCTTTGGCACTCATCACTTGCTCTTTGCCGAGGATGCCGACAACACCTTGTGGACCACCAGCGGAGGTGGCGGTGGGGTTGTGGGCTGGTTGAATACAAAGATCTGGGACCAGACACACGATGAGGAGAAGTCACAAGGCTGGACTGCCTTAGTACTCGACACCAACGGCAACGGCAAGCGCGATCCCTACGTGGAAGGCGAGCAGAAAGTCGCGACCGCGCCCAGCGGTGAGAGTCTGGGAACCTCCTCCGCTCTCAACGCAACTGCCGACCCCAACCATGACACTCGCCTCAACGCCGCCTTTTACGGCCTCGGGATTGGCACGGACGGCATGATCTGGGGCTCAGTCCTCGGTTTCCCAGGGGGGATCGTCCGCCTGAATCCGGGATCGAATCCTCCGGAAACAGCTTTGGCCGAATATTACGAAGTCCCATGGAAGGATCCCAGGGCTCCAGTGTGGGGCTTCTCTCCGCGGGGAATGGACATCGACCGCAACGGCGTCGTTTGGGTAGCGCTGGCCAGCGGGCATCTGGCAAGCTTTGATCGCAGCAAATGCAAAGGGCCGCTGAACGGGCCAACGGCGACCGGGCGGCATTGTCCCGAAGGATGGACGCTCTATCAAACCCCCGGGCCGAAGTTCAAGAACGTCACCAGTTCCGGCAGCGCTGACTCCCATTACTACGTCTGGGTCGATCAGTTCGACACCCTGGGCCTGGGCAAAAACACGCCCATCATCACCGGCAATTCGTCGGATTCGTTAGTCGCCTTGGTCAACGGCAAATTCACCATACTGCGCGTGCCCTATCCCCTGGGGTTCTACGCCAAAGGAATGGATGGGCGCTTCGACGACCCCAAGGTCGGATGGCAAGGCAAAGGAGTGTGGACCACCTGGGGTACACGCACACCCTTTCACAGTGAAACCGGAAAAGGGACCAACCCTAAAGTAGTCCACTTCCAGATTCGACCGGACCCGTTGGCGAACTAACTTGTTACACAAAATGCGACAGAACCAGAGGAAGAGGCCCATACGTTCAGCACACTCGGGCGTACCAGCAAGGTAAAATCAACTTGCGATGAAAGACGACACAACCGAAGAGTCCGAAAAAGTTCCAACCGACTGGGCCGAGCTTCGCGTTCAAGCCGATAAGCTTGGGATCAGCCTGAGCCAACTCCAGCAACAGAAGCGCGAGCAGGAACTGAGGCGTGCAAGAAAAAGACGGCCGACCGAGACTCCGCAAATTAAACCAGACTGAACCTGGCGGGGTTCTTTCGCCGAAGCCGCGATTTGCGCTTAGGCAAATGATGAGCTATCCTCCGCCACATGAAAATAACCCTGTATCCTGCACTACTGTTCATGGGCGCTGCCTTGGCCTCTATCCCCACGCAACCGTCAGCGGTGCTCTACGACAATGATGAGGTGAAGGTCGCCCGGGCCCTTGAGAAAGCACAGGTGCAGGGAAAGTTTCACCAGCACGAGATGAACCGCGTGATGGTCTACCTCCAACCGGGTAAGCAGCGGTTCGAGTATCAGGACGGAAGGCCAACGGCCGTCTCTGACTTCAAGGCAGGCGAAGTAAAGTGGAGTCCACCGACTGGGATGCATGCGGGAACGGTCCTCGATCATGACTTCAACATCATCGAGGTCGAGCTGAAGACACCAGGCTCAGGTAAGCCGATCACGAGCGATCACGATCCGCTCAAAGTAGATCCAGCCCACTACAAACTGGAGTTTGAAAACCCTCAGGTGCGGGTTCTGAGAATCATGGTTCAGCCGCACGGAGCGGTTCCGCTACACACCTATGCCACCGATCACGTGACCATCTTCCTCACCGATCAGAATTTTCACATCAAAGACTCTACCGGCAAAATGGAGACCGCCGAACACAAGGCCGGGGACGTTGTCTGGGGAACGCCGGCAACACAGATGGAACAAAACATAGGCGCCCAGCCATTTGAAGCAGTGACTGTCGAAATCAAGAAGTGATGACTGTCTAGTGGACTGTAACAGCTGATTCAGGAGTAGAACCGAATCTGCGAAAATGCGCGACCCTACTAGGGGTGACGGCTCTCATGCTTTGTATCAGGGCCCGACTTTAGTCGGGCCGCAAATGGCACCCGCGCTTGACGGCTTTAGCCGCTGAGGTACGCTTTTCAAGACCTATAGGGCGAAGTCATCTCTCTCCGCAGCTGCTTTCGCCGCAGACGATTGGAAAGACATACCTCAGGGGCTACCGAATCAGCTGTTGCAGTCCACCAGGGCGTCGATGAATTTACCTGTAAAGCGGAATGCGCTGACGAGTCGAGAAGAGAATCTAACTTAAACTGACGCCATGTCCATTTTCCAGGTAATCATTCTTGCCATCGTGCAAGGTCTTGCCGAACTACTGCCGATTTCCAGCTCCGCTCATGTCATCGTGGCTGAGAAGCTTATGGGACTCGATCCATCATCTCCTCAGATGACGTTGCTTCTGGTCATGCTGCACACCGGAACGATGTTCGCCGTCATCCTTTTCTTCAGAAGCGCCTGGAAGAGCGCTTATTTTTCCAGTCGAGAAGCTTTCAAACGCTTCGCCGTCCTCATAGTCTGGGCTACCTTGCTGACCGGGATCGTAGGAGAAGCGCTCAAAAAAGTCATTGAGAAGACTCTGTTCCACGGAGCGCAGAAGGCTGAAATCGAGCAACTGTTTAACCATCTCGAGCTGATCGCACCCGCGCTTGCAGCAGCGGGTGTCGTGATCCTCATCGCCGGTCTGCTGGAAAGGCGCCGAGCGGTAATAGCCACTCCGGAAGGAACTGTGAGCCTCGTGCAGGCAGGGTGGATGGGAGCCGTACAAGGCTTGGCACTACCGTTCCGCGGCTTTTCTCGGTCGGGCTCGACCATCTCCGCAGGCATGCTTGCCGGCGTAACCAAGAAGCGCGCGGAGGACTTCAGTTTTGCGATGGCGGTGGTGCTGACACCGGCAGTAGTGGGCTTGGAAGCGCTGCGGTTGCAACGGGCTTCGCACGCGTCCATGGCCGGAGGTGCGGCCATTGACCTGAAGGCTTCGCTGGTATCGAGTGCGCTCGGCGCCGTCTTCTCCTTCCTCGCGGGACTCGTGGCCCTCAAGTGGCTCAGCAGTTGGCTTGAGAGTGGTCGCTGGTACCTCTTCGGCATCTACTGCGTGCTGGCTGCGATGTTCGTCTACTACCTACATGCGCGAGGACTTTGATACATCTTTCGTGTGAGAGGAATGAATCGAAGTTCCGGGTTCAAATGAACTCGAGGAGTTCGGTCCATGAGAAGACTGATCGGCGCTTGCTTACTTGGGGTTGTATGGGCCGTCGGCTCAATGGGCTACGCTCAGTCGAGCGAAGCAACGGTATTGATGCGGGCGACCAATGAAGACCGCGCTCAGCAAGGGCTTGGTCCGCTGAAATGGGATCCCGCCTTGGCCCGAGCTGCGCAAAGGCATGCCGAGCTGATGGTAGGGCAGGGAGCACTGTCGCACCAATATGCGGGAGAGGCGGATCTGGTTACCCGCGTTGGGCAGGAGGGTGCGCACTTTCGCGTGGTCGCAGAGAATCTGGCGGTTGCACCGAATCCCGACGCCGTCGAGGTGGAGTGGATGCACTCGCCACCGCACCGCAGAAACATCCTGGATGCGCGCCTGAACGAGATCGGCATCGGGCTCGTTCGCCAAGGTGGCAACCTGTGGGCAGTGGAAGACTTCTCTGCCGGCGTCGCCGCAATCGGCTCTTCGCAGATTGAAACTACCATTGGCCAGTTGCTCAGCCAGCGTGGCATCCAGCCGGGAGGCGACGTTGCTGCCGCTCGCCAAACCTGTGCCATGGAGCACGGCTCGGTTGGAGCGGTCCGGCCAAAATTCGTCATGCGCTGGGAAGGCTCAGATCTGACCCGCCTGCCAGACGTTCTCGAGCAGCAGATCAGTAGCGGTCGCTTCCGCACTGCATCGGTCGGAGCCTGCGATACGGGCAACGGCCAGCCCGGCTTCACCACCTATCGACTGGCCGTGTTGCTCTTCTAGAAGCCAACCGAGGTTCTACTCAATGACTTGGAACTGCTTGATTCGTTCCTCGTTGATGGTCAAGCCGAATCCGGGCACATTGTCATCGAGATCGATGAAGCCATCCTGGGCTCGCGGCTCGCCGTCGAAGATATACCAGAACAGTTCATTGCCTACCTCAACATCGACCGGCGGGAAGAATTCCGCCATAGGCGAGTTAAGGCTTGCCATCACCACGTGATAGTTGTGCATCTGTCCCGCGTGCGGAATCACAGGAACAGAAAACGCTTCGGCCATCGCCGAGATTTTTCTCGCCTGGCTGATTCCACCCACACGGTTGGTATCGACCTGGAGTATGTCGACTGCTCGCGCTTCGAGCATGTCGCGCACGCCATAGGAAGTGAACTCATGCTCGCCGCCTGCGATCGGCACTCTCCCATAAGACTTCAGCTCCGCGTATCCACGAATATCATCGGGAATCACCGGCTCTTCCAACCAACGTAGGTTGAAGGGTTCAAGCAAGGGAAGCATGCGTTTGGCATAGTCCAGGGTCCAGCCCATGTAGGCATCCGCCATGACGTCGATCTCATCTCCTACCGTCTTGCGCACTGTGCGAACGAGGTCCAGGTTGCGCTGCATCCCCTCGGCTCCATCGACCGGACCCCAGCCGAAGCGCAACTTCATCGCCTTATACCCCTCACTTTTGTATCGCTGCGCTTCGAACGCCAACTGCTCCAGCGGGCACGAGTAGAGCCGGCTGGCATAGACCGGAATCCGCGCCTTGGTTCTGCCACCAAGCAGGCGAAAGACAGGTTGCTTCGCCGACTTGCCCAGCAGGTCCCAGAGCGCGATGTCCACCGCGCTGATTGCTGTCATACCGATGCCCTTGCGCCCAAACGCCATGGTCTTGCGATACATGTGCTGCCATAGAAATTCGATATCCCAGGGGTCCGCACCTATCAGCAGAGGCCTGAGGTGGTGATCGATCACTTGCTTGGTGATGAGCGGTGTCAAGGCAGCATTGCCGATGCCAACCAGACCGTCGTCGCTCATCACCTCAACCACCAGCCAGCTATGGAACGTGAACGTGCTCATGGAGGAAGACTGCGGCAGTGAGAGCAAGTCCATTGGGTTGGTGCAAAAATGCGGTGACAACGGAGTCGTCTTACCTGACCACTGCGCAACTCTGGTACGGACTTCGCGGATCTTCATGATGAAACAAGTTTCTCCCGTTGGTGAAATATGTTTGTTGCCGGCGGATGCAGAACGCCTGAGGTACAAAGAAGGATGGCAAATGCCATCGCGTGAAGACTTCCCACCATTGCAAACAGAGTGCCATAGCCCGCTCCATAGGTAAGCAGTTGCCCGGCGGCCAGGTTGAAAATCGCGCCTCCCATGGCGCCCCCAAAGCCGATCAGTCCCGCGACCGAACCAACCGAGTTCAGCGGGAAGACATCGGTAGGCAAGGTCATGATCAGTCCGGACCACGACTGCTGCCCGAAAAAAGCAATGCTGAAAAGCAACAACGCAAAGCCCACGGAAACGTGAGGCACGAGAATCACCGCTGGCATCAGCGCGGCGCTCAAACCCAAAGGCAGCTTGCGCGAGAAGTTGAGAGAGCGGCCAGAGCGTAGCAGATAGCTCGAAAACCAGCCTCCGGCAAAGCTGCCGAGACCGGAGGCAGCGTACGGAATCCAGGCAAAGTAGCTGACGCGCTTGATATCAAACCCGCGCGCATCGTAGAGATACTTCGGCAGCCAGAACAGGCAGAAGAACCAGGCGGAGTCGCTCAAAAATTTGGCGCTCACCATGCCCAGAACGCGGCGGGAGGATAACAAGCGCAACCAGGGGATCCGCGCTGCTTCGATAACCGGGTGCAGCAATGTAACCTCCTCTGGTTGCCGGTAAACCACCAACCAGCCTGCCGTCCAGGTGAGCCCGAGCGCAGCAGCGAAGAAGAAAATATAGCGCCAACTTCCAAGCATGAGAACGAGCCCGATCAACGGCGGCGCGAGCACCGAACCGAGGGCCGTTCCGGCGTTGATGATGCCCATCGCCGTGGCGCGTTGGCTCGCAGGCAGCCACTCCGCAACGACTCGCGTGGCCGCGGGGAAGGCTGCGCCTTCGCCCATGCCGAGCAGCAGGCGAGCCAGCACCAGCAGAGGCAGCCCACGGGCAAAGCCATGCAGAGCGCAGGCCACAGACCACCAGGCCATGCTGATGGCGAAACCCACCTTGGTGCCGATGGTATCCAGGAATTTGCCGCCGCCAGCGTAGAGCAGGGCATAGGTGGCCAGAAATGCGGCCTGCAGCAAAGCAAACTGCGCGTCAGAGATAGGAATATTCCGCTGGATGGCGGAGATAGCGACAGGTAACGCCTGCCGATCAAAGTAGCTGATCCCGATGGCCACCGTAACCAGGGCAATGAAGAACCATGGCTTGGAATCTAACCGCATGTTCTTCCTTTCCCTGAGTTCCGTTCAGTTCGCCGGCCAGGTCACCCGCAAGAGCGACAGACCCATCCGTGGCAGTTGCACATCCAGCTTGATCTCTCCATTTTCCGGGGTCATCCACTTGGGAGAATCGAACAGCTGCAATTGCCCGGCAGCTTGCAACTGAGCGTATTGCTCCGGGGTCGGATTTTGAGGCGACCCCATTTCCTTCCAGACCGTGTAGGCATTACTGTGATGATCATCGATGCGGTACTGCTGCAGCAACAAGCGATGAATCGAGAGAGGAATAGACTTTATCGACACCGTAACGGGAGCACCAGGCGCGGCCACGTCATCATCGTGATAATTCCACAGCAACACAGCAGCCTCGCCATTCGAGCTGGTTGCCAGCGCGTCAATATCCGGCGCCTGCCGAACGCTGTGAGCGAGGATACTGTCGAGCGGGGCAGCTCCACTGCTTACCGCCGCAATGCGGTTGCCCCTCATCAATCCAGCCATGCGAAAAAAGTTCAGCACTGGTTTGTCGACCCCATTGGTCGCGAGCGTCCGATATCCGTCGAAGTAGGGTTTGCCTTCAAACTCAAAAGCCCAGGTCAGCATTCCCAGTAAATTCACCTGCTCGCGATCCGCAAGCTCAGACAGACCCTTCATAGCTGCCGCCGTGTAGCTGGGATAAAGCGGCCCGTTGCGATAGGCATTCGGCGGATAGAGACGTGCGGAGCAGGCTGCGCAGCCCTCGGGATCCGCTTCACTCAGGATGATAGGGAGCCTCTGGAACTTTGGGAACTGGCGCACGATGGTAAAGCCCTCGGCGGCATTGTTGAGTTCGTGGTCGAGGCCCATTTGCACGTGACCGTCGACCACATTCGGCCGCCCCTTTACGTGGAAGGAAATAAAGTCCAGCGGTATGGTGCCACCTGTTGCCAGGCTTTTGTTCGTGGAGCAGTGAGCGAGAAACGCTCGCAGATACTCAGAGGCTTTGTTTTGCGTGCCAGCGCCGGGGCCCGTGGTCGCGGGTCCGCCTACGCGCGCATTGGGGATCGCCTGGCGTACGCCCGCGACCGCGTAGTCGTACAGCTTGTTGTACTCGTCCTCGGTTCCTTTCCAGTAGTACTTTCCATCCGGTTCGTTCCAAACCTCCCAATACCAGGTGGAAACCGTCTCCTTGCCGTAGCGCTCGGCCATGTGCGCGGCCACCTGGCGATTCAGCTCCTGCCAGCGCTTGTAGTCTTTCGGAGGAAACGACCAGCCTTCCTCCTCCCCTGGCTTGAGCGGCCACCCTATGTGGTAAGGATCGGGATGGGTTGAGAGTGCCTTGGGCATAAAGCCCAGTTCCACCATGGGGCGCACATGCGCGGCCGCATACGCGTCAAATATCTGATCGAGGATAGTCCAACTGTAGATCGGGTTCCCGCTGGCATCCTCGGTGTAGACGTTCGACGAACTCCATTTGAGATCGGGCTTTCCGTCGCCGGTGGCGAGCAGGAAGTGCGCGCGGACATAGACCGGAACCGGGCTCAAATCGTGCAGTTGGGCAAGCAGGGCCTGGCCATTTTTTGTGGTTGTATAGCCGGATTCGTCGTAGCCAAACCAGCTATAGATGGGGGCGAACTTACCTAAGGACTTCGCCAGGTCAACGTCGATACGAACGGCAGTTTGCGCCCGGCAGAACGACGTCAGCAGCAGAAGGCTAAACAAGAAGAGATATCGACGCGTCATGGTTCTGCCTCAATAGTGGTTAAGTTGGTCGTCCTTTGGCCTCACGGATGGTAGTACCACTGGGAAACGCCTGTCAACAGTGAATGAAGGCAAAACGCCGGCCGTTATTGCCTGCAAAAGATTCGAGTTGACGAAATTTTATTAAAGGTACTACCATTCGCCTCGCTTTAAGAAACAAAGACAACAGCACCGCAAGAGTTTGATTCGGAGGGGCGCCATGAGAACCAGACGTACAGTGGCTCAAGCACTGAGCCTACGCAGATTAGCACTAGCCGCGTTTCTACTCGCCGTATTCGCAAACGCCCAGGTAGAGCAGGGCCGCTTCGTCGGCCGCATTGTCGATTCGCAGGATGCGGGTGTGCCAGGCGCTTCCGTGACGGTAACCAACACAGGTACCAATATTGTTCAGACGGCTCTTACCGATGGCGTTGGGAATTTCGTCATTACGCCGGTGGAAGCGGGAGTCTACTCCCTCAGTTCTCTTGGCAAGTAGCGAGACCTGGGTGTAAACGGAATACGTTACATTGGATTATCACGAGCTGGGACTGCGATGGTTCGACCCATGGACGCTAATTCTTCATCCGGTACAGACAAGGGCGATCTCACGGACTGGTTGATCCTGCGCTTCAAGCAGCTCATCAGCGAAGGAACACTTACGCCAGGGTACAAGCTACCTTCCGAGCGCGAACTGTCGCTGCACTTCGGGGTCAGCCGAACCTCTCTGCGTCCAGTGATGAAGATCCTCAAAATGATGGGTGTCGTTTCGCAGCGGGTTGGCGATGGCACCTACCTCAACGGCGATGCCTCCTCGGTTCTCGCTGAACCGATGGAGTTCCTTTTCCTACTGGACGAAACATCGTCTCAGGAACTGGTCGAAACCCGGTTGATGGTCGAACCGACGCTTGCTGCGAAGGCGGCAGAACTGGCCTCTCGAGAGCAAATCCTAGTGTTGCGGCAAACCATCGCGGAGATCGAGGCCACCGGGACCGACCAGTTCAGGATCATCGAAGCCGATCTGCTCTTTCACCGCACCATTTTGCAAAGCTCCGGCAACCGGCTCTGCGGGCGCCTCTTCCAGGTGATCCATCGCTCGATGATGAACATGATGATGTTGACCTCGCAGCTTGTGGATCGGGATCACACTCTCGCCTTCCACCAGGCAATCTTCGAAGCGATCCAGCGGCGTGATGTGGCGGAGGCCGAGCGTCACATGCGCGATCACTTGATCGACGCGCGCGCACTTCTGTTACAGGCCCGCCAGTCAGAGGCCGACGAACGCCTGCGCAAGAGCATCGGCAAAAATACCGCCAGGAAGCGGTCTGCTGTAAAGGCTCGGTAGCGAAGATTCCCCGGGGAAAGCGGCTGCGCAGATCGCCTGGACATGCGCAGCCAAGACGTAAGCTACTGCTTTCG
This sequence comes from uncultured Acidobacteriaceae bacterium, assembly GCA_963830325.1. Taxonomy (GTDB): domain Bacteria; phylum Acidobacteriota; class Terriglobia; order Terriglobales; family Acidobacteriaceae; genus PALSA-350. Next base: position 415,616 of record CAWHMV010000007.1, on the reverse strand, counting down.
GGGGCCTACGAGTGCGAACATGGCTCCCTGGGGATCCATGCCGAGGATGATCCACAGGTCCCCGGGTACCTGGTGAGGTCCCATGATCACCTGGCCGTTCTTCTCCTTGATGCGCCCGTCTGCGGCATCGATATCTTCCACGTTGAAGTAGTAAAGCCAGAAAGGTACCGGAGAATTCTTGGGATCGCGCGTCATTACGGCGCCGATCGGAGCACCGCCGTTGTTAAATATCCTGTACGTTCCCATGGGTCCCATGTCCATCGTGCTGTCCTGATTCCAGCCGAAGATACTGGAGTAAAAGGGCCACGCGGTCTTTTCATCATTGGCCGAGAGCTCATTCCAGCCTACGGTGCCGGGCGTGCCCATCGGCGGACGCGGCGGGGCATACTCCAGAGAGCCCTTGAACAGGAGGAAAGCGGCACCCTGCGGATCTTCCACAAAGGCCCAGCGCCCGACGCCCGGGATGTCCTGCGGTGCGCAGTGTAACTTGCCGCCGGCCTGTTCGACGCGTTGGGCGTCGGCATCCACGTCCTTGACACCGATGAAACCGACCCAAGCGGGCCTCATGCCGGCATCCAGCATCGGCTGAGTTAGCTCCAACATTCCGGCAGTGTCCAGACCGCCGACGGAGAAGAGTTTGTAGGGAATACCTCCGGGGTTGCCCGAGTCTTTGGCTTTCCAGCCGATCACGTGGGTGTAGAAGGCCTCGGCGCCCTTGGCGTCGGTAGTGCGCAACTCATGCCATACAAAGTCGCCAGTGGTAACGCTTGCTGGCGTGTTTACTTCCTGCTGTGCGGTTGTGCTCATCTTTTGTTCCCTCCTTTTGGGATCACTGCTTCAACTTTCTGCGGCCCGTTCCAATTCTGCAATATCCAACTTCTTCATTTTCAACATAGCCTGCATAGCGTTCGGTTTCTTGATCAGATCCGGCAGGCGCGCGGGCACGATCTGCCAGGATAAGCCGAACTTGTCCTTGATCCAGCCGCACTGGCTCTCGGTGCCGCCGGCGGACAATTTCGAATAGTAGTCATCGACTTCCTCCTGCGAGTCGCAACGGATAACGAACGAGACCGCTTCGGTAAATTTGAACATCGGGCCTCCGTTGAGTGCTGTGAATTTCTGGCCGTCGAGTTCAAAGGCAATGGTGAGAATGTTTGCCGGCGGCGGGCGATTACCGTTGTTGTTCACCGTTTCGAGTCGCCGGGAGTTCTTGAATACAGAGAGATAGAAGTTCACCGCATCTTCTGCCTGGTTGTCAAACCAGAGAAACGGTGTAATGCGTGGAAAACTTTCGAGAACACCCATAAAGACTCCTTTCACCATTGGATGTTCGAATGGGAAGATGTGTACGCTGTCCACAAGAAAAATACTGGAAGAAATGTACACTGTCCACAACGCACCATGAACGCAGCAAAAAAATTCCGGCCACCGGTGAGGACGACCTTTCGTCACGGAGATTTACGGAGAGCCTTGTTGCAGGCAGGCATCGAATTGGCGCGCGATGGCGGTCTGCAGTTCCGCGGACCCTTCGTGGATATGTTTTTCGACAGAGCGCAGCGGAGTCACACCCTCTCAAGCCAGATTCTGGTCCAGCAAAAGCAGGGTCTCCGCGAGGACGCGCGTACCCTTTGCGCAATCGGCAGGTTCTGCCCACTCTTCCGGAGTATGGCTGCGACCGTCTTTGCAGGGCACAAAAATCATACCCATCGGCGCTATGCGCGCGACGAATACGCCGTCGTGCCCGGCGCCGCTTGGCAGGCGAGTGCTTTGAATCCCGGCAGCCGAAGACGCTTTCTCGATCGTGTCCTGCACCAGTGGGGAACAGACGGTGGGCAGCGTCTGGCTCAGGGGAGTGATGGTCAGCCGCAACTGTCTCTCTTTCAACTCGCCTTCGGCGCGCTTCCACAATTCCTGCTCGAAGTGAAGCAGCGTGGCGTCATCGGTGCTGCGTGCCTCAAGGATCATGGAAACCGAACCAGGCACAGCATTGATCGCATTGGGTTGTACGGAGATTTTTCCTACCGTTGCCACCAGGTAAGGACTGTCAGCGGGTCTCGATCGCGCCAGTTGGTCGACCGCACGGATAAACTCCGCTGCTCCCACGAGGGCGTCGCGGCGAAGAGACATGGGCGTCGTTCCAGCATGATCGGCGCGTCCTTCCACCGTAATCTCATGCCGCCGGATGCCGACGATCGCAGTCACGATGCCAATCTCGGCGTTTCTTTCGGCGATCACCAGCCCCTGTTCGATGTGCAGCTCGACATAGGCCGCCACGGAGTCATGGCTGCGAATCGGCTGAGTCAGCCGTTCCGCACTGCCGCCCACGCTGTTGATCGCGGAGGCAAGACTTAGATTGGAAGGCAGGCAGCGCGACAGGTCTGATCCGGCCAATACGCCCGCCCAAGCTCGACTGCCGATGCACGATAGACCAAACTCACTGGGCTCTTCGGCGAGAAAGTCGACAACTTCGAGGGGATGTAATAGCGAAATCCGCTGCTCCCGGATGGACTGGGCGGCTTCCAGGGCCGCGAGCAAGCCGAGCGCGCCGTCGAAGCGGCCGCCCGCCGGCACGGTGTCTGAATGTGAGCCTGCGACCAGGGCTCCCAGATTGGGCACGGTTCCAGGGAGCCGGCCCAGCAGATTTCCGCCTGCGTCGATTGTTACGGAGAGACCGGCGGATTTAAACTCTCGCTCGAGCCACGCCCTGCCCTCGGCAAATTGAGGCCCAAAAGCCCGGCGCGTCCAGAGCTTCGCCGGATCGGTGATGCGGCTGAGAGCCTCCATGCGACTCCACAGCCGATCGGAATTGATTTCAATCATGTTCTGGAGCTGCTATGCGAGCGCCAGATTGAGGTTCTCGATGGCCTCGTCGATTTCCCCGGTGTTTTTGTAGCCGACGGTGACGGCGGTGACGCCTGCATTCCTGAAAGCGAACTTCATCGCGGCCTTGCGGTCTTCACGGTTGGTGAATTGACCCTCGCCTACAAGCTTCATGCTGATGATGCCCGTTCCGTCCTTGCGAATCTTTTTCACATGTGTAACCACTTCGCTTACATTCCCCAGGCCTTCGGTGTTGTAGTCCTCGGCGTCCATGCGAACGCCCTTGTGGTTCATGCGGATCATCGCCACTTGGAGCCACTTCATGTCGGGAACCTGGCGCAACGCCGGTAGTCCGTGCACCGAAGCACCGTGTGATAAAACAGCCTGCTTCACCTGGGCTTCGGAAATTCCGTCCTGCCACCGGAGACTGTCGGTTGGCCAAGTCGGAGTGTGCTGCCAGTGCAGCAGCACGATGTCGAAATATTCGGTCTTCGCCGCCCGGCGCAACTGGTCGATCTTGTCTTGCGGATTGACCCCGTTACGGGTCGTAACCTTCGTCATCAGCCGATAGCTGTCGCGGGGAACACCCTGGAAAGCTATGCCCAGCATCTCGTGCATGCCACCGTAGGTCTCGGAAGTCTCAAAGAAGCGGACACCGCGCTCATGGGCATGGCGCACCAGCCGGGTGAATTGATCCTGGCCCAATTCGCGCTGTACCTGGCCGGAAAAGCTTCCCGTGCCAAACGCGAGCCGTGTGACCTTAACGTTTGTCTTTCCCAGGGTTACCCAATCGGTAGCAGTTTGCGGCTCGCTTTCAGCGAAAGGGTTCCGGTGGCGGCGAGGGCGCCCGCGGCGAGGCCGGTCTTCAGGAAATCACGTCTGGAGTAATGAGCCATGAACTTCCTCCAACTGGCCGAATCTTACCATATATGGTAGGTCCGGTTCCCCCAAGCTTACCGTCCGGCGCGGTACATTGGCTGGATCATGAAGAAGCTTATCAATCGCCCGGAAGACGTGGTCGAAGAGATGGTGCTGGGCCTGGCGGCGCTGCAACCAGGCTGCGCTCGTTTACCTGGACATAAGGCGCTTATCCGCGCGGATGCAGCCCAAGCGCGCGAGAAGCAGGTCGCCGTACTCTCCGGCGGAGGTAGCGGCCACGAGCCGGCCCATGCAGGCTACATCGGCGCGGGCATGTTGAGCGCTGCTATCGCGGGAGAAGTCTTTACCTCACCCAGCAGCGACACCGTTTTTGCCGCCATCAAAGCGGTTGCTGGAAAGCCCGGGGCTTTGCTGGTGGTCAAGAACTACACCGGCGACCGCCTGAACTTTGGTTTGGCGGCGGAAATGGCGCGGGCGGAAGGCATTCCCGTCGAGATGGTCATTGTGGATGATGATGTGGCCTTGAGGGGCACGGCGCCGGCCACCGGTGCGCGCGGCCTTGCGGGCACGGTATTCATTCACAAGCTGCTGGGGGCCGCCGCCGCTGAGGGCAGGACATTGGCTGAGCTGGTGACCGTCGGTAAAGCGGCGGTTGCGTCCCTGGGGACGATGGGAGTTTCGTTTGCGGCAGGGACCTCGCCCGCGGTGGGAAAGCCAAGCTTTGAGCTGGGTGAGCAGGAGATGGAACTCGGCCTCGGCATCCATGGGGAACCGGGCGTAAAGCGGATGCCGATGCAGCCCGCGGACCAACTGACAGAGACGCTGCTGACCGCGATCCTTCAACATGGAGAATTCTCCGGGCCGGTGGCGGTCATGGTGAACAATCTGGGAGCCACCACCACGATGGAGCTAGCCATTGTCGCCCGCCATGCAGTGCGCTTTCTCGAAGGCAAGGGCTTCACGGTGGAGAGGATATTCGCGGGAACATTTCTTTCCTCACTTGATATGGCGGGAATCTCGATTTCCGTTCTCGGCCTGAACGACGAGCGGCTACGCTGGCTCGATGCAGCGACCACTGCTCCTGCATGGCCCAATGTGTCGAAACAGCGCCCGGGCAAGCCGGCAGTGGGGACGACGGAGGTCAGCACCAGCGGCACGATGACGGGGGCAGCGGCGCGCAGACAGAAGCGGGGAAAAGGACAAGAAGCGCGATCGAGGCCGCTTGCGGGGCTTTGATCGCGGCTGAGGGCGAGCTGACGGAGATGGACCGCGTTACCGGAGATGGCGACCTTGGCGCCAGCATGGCGCGTGCAGCCAGTGCAGTCCAATCCGCGCTGAGCTCGTATCCCCTGGACGATATCCCTGCCACGCTCAAAGCACTCGGTCACACCCTACGGAGGGAATTGGGAGGATCATCGGGTCCACTCTACGGAGTGCTTTTTCTGCGCTGCGGCAGCGTTCTTGAAAGCCCCGGAGCAACCGGGTTGGCACCGTGGGCCGACGCACTGGCCCAGGGTTGCCAGGCAATCAGCGAATTGGGCGGCGCCAAGCCGGGCGACCGCACCATGCTCGACGCTCTCGATCCCTTCGTCAAAACACTGCGGCAGGCCACGGCTGCGAACACAACGCGTGAAGCAGTTCTCGCTGCGGTGGAGGCGGCGGAGCGCGGCGCCGACGCCACCGCGCAAATGAAGCCCAGGCTGGGCCGCTCCAGCTACCTTGGTGACCGGGTGCTGGGTCATCCAGATCCAGGCGCCAAGGCTGTATCCCTTTGGCTGCGTGCTGCCTGCAAAGCACTTTTCGTGCCTGCGTAGGCATTCGGAGTGAAACGCAGCGGATGCCGCATTCTGTAACAGGCCGTGTTCAAGTAGCTTCCGTGCCTGGTGCCGGCTCATTCGGCCCGCAGACGGCATTTATAATGACTAACATGGACCATTTCAGGCTGCATCCAGTGGTGCACAGGGTATTGGACTGGGTGCCAGCCGCATTGAGCGTTCTGATGATCGCTCTTGAGTCCACCGCCACCATGTCAGCGGCGAACACCAGCAGATGGCTGTATCCTTTCTGGGTGCATCTCTTTGGCACGCCGACCCCGGCACACTGGGCGCAGATACATCATCTCATCCGGAAGACCGGCCACTTCGTCGGTTACGGATTGGTGAGTCTCGCTTTTTTCTACAGTTGGCGACAGACGCTTCACCGAATGGCCGTCAAACACTGGAGTCTCTGGCGGCGTGCCTCGGTTCTGGCTGTCCTTTGCACTCTGGTGGTCGCCAGTCTCGATGAATACCATCAGAGCTTCCTGCCTAGCCGGACGAGTTCGCCCATCGATGTTGGCATTGATGTCTGCGGGGCGATTGCCTTTCAGCTGGTTTTGCTGTTCATCATTCAGTGGTTCACTCGCCGCCGCCCAAGGTACCGCGCAGCCTGAATTCAGCCGCATTTCAATCCCTGGAAACCATCATGCTCGCTCGGCGTAAGTTCCTTGCACACTTTAGACGAGCGAACAAGCTACGGGTGCCCCACATCTCGCTCGTTTCTCGCGAGATGTGGGATACCGCTGCGCTAGCCTCAAGCTTTCCATTCCCAACGAACACTTAAGGTCAAGCTTCCCGGCATCCCACATCTCGCGAAAAACGAGCGAGATGTGGGGCACCCGTCCGATTCCCTCCACCGAAGCAACACGACTAGTGTGAATCAGGGATTTACAGGAGACATGCACTGCATGTTTAATGTGCCCCTGTAGTTACTCATGGGCTCGCTCCGTTCGTCGAAGTAATAGACCGGGGACGCTTTTTTCGCGCAACCGTTTGGCCACAGAAATGCTGAGATTTGTTTAACGTGGTCAACGTCGAGAATTTACAAAAGGGGCGAACAATTCTTGGGTTGGGTTCGTCCAGTGGTTAGTGATGTTTAGGGGATGGGTCTTGCGGCCCATCCAAGCGACTTAAGCTTTTAACAAAGGATTTTTTGATGTCGGGTAATCCAAAGCAGACGTTTCATGGAATCAGCCGCGCAATTTTTGCGCGGTTGCGTCGTAAAGCTTCCAAGTTTGGCATCCGGGTCGCCAGCCCGAAAGGGGAAGCACTGAAGGATGGAGTTGTCATCCAGTGGAATTATGATCCGGGTGCGGAACTGTTGGAGGTAGAATGCCGGACGCCGTTCTGGCTCAATTCCACGCGGGTCAATCGGGATCTCCGTCACGAAATTGAAGTTGTTCTACGGTCTGCCCGCGCCGCCTGAGCGATGGTGTAGCGGGTAATCTTCCCGGCAAACAAAATTGTTTCCTCCATGGGGAATGCTGAGCGTTCCGCGTGCATACGTCTGTAGGGGGAGACCATCGGACCGTATGATTGAGCTCGGGATCTCGACCGGACGAAGGTCCGGGGGAGGCACGCGATGAGCTCGCGGATGGCGCGGCTTGTCTTCGGTTTGCTACCGGCCAGGACGGGGGATTTCGGAACGGTTTGCGTGGCCGATGTGCCTGCGGCCCCACCGCCTCTGCTGAGTCACCTACGACAAAAGCTGCTATCGGACGAAGCGCTCGTAGAGCATTTGCAAAGTGGCAGAGCCGATGCTTTGACTGTGCTGTTTGAAAGGCATAGTCCGCTGCTCTTTGCCATTGCAAGACGGATCTTGCGCAATAGAGCTGAAGCCGAAGATGCAGTGCAACAGATATTTCTCGATATCTTTCGGTCGATCCAGCAATTTGATCCGAACAAGGGAGAGTTCAAAACCTGGCTCCTGATGTTCGGTTACCAGCGGATCCTGAACTGTCGTCGACGGCTCGTCTCGCATCGTTTCTTTGACACCAACTCATTCGACGAACTTCTGCCGGAGTTGCCGGCTTGTTCAGAGCGTCCCGTAGGATATTCGCCGGCTGAAGCGAGCGTGCTGGTCGAGCAGGTACTGAGTCATCTCCAACCCCGGCAGCGGCGGACGATCGAGCTTATCTACTACGAGGGTCTTACTGCAGCAGAGGTCTCTCTCCGCACCGGAGAAACGGTCCGGGTCGTTCGCCACAATCTATATCGCGGACTTGAAAGGCTGAGGAAGGCGCTTGGCGGAGCAGAGCCGGGGATCGCCGGGGGACCAGAATGAGTACCAGCCACGACGATTTCGAAGTCCTATGCGCCCTTGCGGCGAGCGGAGATCTTACCAATGCGGAGCACGCCGCGCTGAGTGAGCACCTCAGGGACTGTATCTTCTGCCAAAGTTGTTTAGTTGAGATGCGTCGGTTAGCGATCCCCTTGCTGTTTGCGCAACAGCTCAAAACTCCCGGAAAGCAGTTGCGGAAGGGCCTGCAGAAGCGCTTTGTGGAGCGAGCCATACGAGAGGGGATTCCGTTGAGTCCTCGATCCGCGGGGGTCGGCTTTCGCGCACTCGGGATGGTAACCGTAGTTCTCGTGGTGTTGTTGTTGGTCACGGCCACGCTACAACATAGGCCGACCAGGAGGTCGGTTGTCGACACGGACGTGGCCGAGTCCGCGCAAGTATCAGCGCCGCTCCATAAGCCGAATAGCATTGCGAGCCTTTCGGTGCCCGCCCAGTTGCGCCGGATTCGGAGAGATCGCAGGTCGTCATCTGCGGTCTTTTCTGTAGCCAAACCCGAACTGCCGGCAATCGAGCTAGCTGCTTTGTCAGGCCACCAGTTCACTTTCACGCTTTCTTCGAGAAACGTCGGTATGCGTGCATATCCGTCATCGACAACAATAAGGCTGCCTGAGGTTGTTCCGTCGTTGACATTTGCCCATCGCGCTCCGGGACTGTCGCTGGATACAACCTCCGAAGTTTTCAGACACAATGCACCCCACCTGCTGGCGGAATCTGAGGACGGCGCATCTGCGCCCATTCACTTTCGATCGAACCTCGCCTCGCAAAGCATCGACTTAGACACGTACAGGAACACGTTGAAGGCAAACTTTAGAACCAATGGATTCGAACTCATTCACAACGTTGTCCCGGAAACGACCAGCCAGGAGAGGTCGCAATGAAGCCGTCGATCGTGGTGCGAGTTTTGCTATCGGTCTTAATTTTAGCGACTGTTTCTCAGGCCCAGGTCGCGTCGAACCCACCGGCCGCACAACATATCGTGACCCTGAGCTTCAACTCCGCAGTCATGCAAACCGCTGAAGCGCAGAGGGAACTGGGTGCACTGCAAGCGAAGCTCGCACCGCGTCAGGCGCAACTCCAGTCGCTGAACAATGAGGTTGAGACATTGCGCAAACAGCTGGCGGACGCAGGTGACAAGCTCAGCGATGCGGAAAGAGAAACGCGCGAGCGCTCTCTGGAAACAAAAGAGAAGGACCTGCAGCGCCAGGCGGAAGACTTCAGGAACGATTCACAGAGCGAGTCGCAGCAAGTGTTTCAGAAGGTGGCGCAGAAGGTTTACGCCTTTTTGCAGACGTATTCCCAGCAGCACGGATACTCCGCAGTCATCGAACGCGGTTCCGATGCCGCCCCGGTGGTCTGGTACGCCGCCGGCAATCTGGACATCACAGACGAACTCGTCAAGGCGTACAACGCGCAGTCGCCTGCCGGCCCGGCAGGACTTCCGAATGCTCCAAGCAACGGAACCCCCGCACCACCTACTCATCGGTAGTAAACTGTGTTCGATTCTGGACAGGGAAGTTCAGCTCTGAACATCTCTGATTTCTCTTCAAATGAGGCGCGGGTACGCCTATGCCGCCCCCGGCTAACCGATCGACTGTGTGCTTTTGGCAATCGAAATGCATCACATGAGTTGCGAGGCAACCGAAGATGCAGGCAATTCTCCACCAGCTACGGTACGCGCTGAAACAGTTGGGCAAGAACCCAGGGTATTCCCTTGTCGTCATCCTGACCCTGGCATTGTGCATCGGCGCCAACACTGCAATCTTCAGTGTGGTCGATGCCCTCCTCTTGCGGCCGCTGCCTTATCCGGAGCCTCAGCGTTTGGGATCGCTGATGCAGAAAATCTCCGGGCCTTCCAACGTCGCGTATCCCGTAAATATTGATCGCGATACCTGGCGATTCGTCCGGGACAACGTTCCCGCCGTAACGGCTGCCGTTGCCAGCAATGGCGGTGGTGCCAACCTGGAGGCTGGCGGACGGGTCCAGTACGTTCATGATCAGCGGGTCTCCGCGAGTTATTTTGATGTTCTCGGCCTCAGACCCATGATCGGGCGCAGTTTTACCGCTGGCGAAGACACACCGGGAGGACCAAGGGTTGTTGTTCTGAGCTACGGCTTGTGGAAGAACACGTTTGGCGCGGACACCAACATCGTCGGCCAGTCCATCCGATTGAAGAGTGTCCCTTACACAGTCATTGGTGTTCTGCCGGCACGAGCGCAGACGCCTTCGACCGTAGATCTGTGGACTTCGCTTCGTCCGGATACGTCCGAAGAGGGCGGGGGAGACAACTTCGAACCCATTCTACGGCTCAAGACCGGCGCCACCTGGGAGCAGGCAAACGCTCAGTTGAGCCGCCTGCAGTCAGTGACGAGTCGCGTTGTTCAGAAGAAGTATCCCGGCGCACAAATCTCGTACTACGCGGTACCGCTGCAAGAAACGCTAGCGGTCGGAACACGAATGCCGTCTATGATCCTGATGGCGGCAGCGGGGTTCGTCCTGTTGGTGGCTTGTGCCAACCTGGCCGGTCTGGCTTTGGTGCGGGTCGGCCGCAGAGAAGCAGAGATTGCCACTCGCCTTGCGCTCGGGGCTACAAAATGGGCGATCCTCCGTCAGTTCTGGATGGAGAGCCTGGTGCTCACAACCGCGGGCGGCATCGCAGCTCTGATGGTTGGTGGGCTGACCTTAGAGGTCATGAACCGGCGAATCCCGGAGAATTTTCTGCCTCTGGGCGGAGTCTCCGTGGATGCTCGCGTCTTGTTGTTCACCGCGATTGCTGGGATCGGAGCCAGCTTGTTCTTCGGTCTCTTGCCTGCGCTGAGTGCCGGCCGGATCGATGTAGGATCTGCCCTGGTGAATGGCGGTAGCCGCTCTGTTGTCCAGTCGAGCGGTACGCGCACACGGTATGCGCTGATCATCGGGGAAGTAGCGTTGACGGTTGTTCTACTCACCGTGGCTGGTTTGCTCATCAGGACTTTGGTTTACCTCAGGACGCTGCCGCCGGGGTTTAACCCGGAAAACGTCGTGGTTGCCAAAGCGTCGCTGGACGACGCGCGCTACAACGATCGGGCTTCGTTCCTGAAGCTGCTCGATGAAAGTACTGCGGCTATGCAAGGCATTTCTGGAGTACAGTCTGCTGCGGTTGGGTTAACCGTTCCGTATGAACGCGCACTCAATTACACGGTGAGAGTCGCCGATGGCGCGCAGTCGGGCGACCAGGACATGACTAACCTGGTTTATGTGACACCATCCTATTTCGAGGCGTTGCAGATACCTCTTCGCACGGGACGGCTGCTCGCCGTGAGTGACACATCGAGCAGCCAGTATGTCGCGGTCGTGAATACGGCTTTTGCCAAGCGATACTTCGGCCGGGAAAATGGTGTGGGACGCCACCTGGTCAGCGATGGGAACACGATTGAGGTAGTGGGGATCACCGCGAACGTGGTCACTCCGCCTGGCTTTACCCAGGGTGGTCCAATCGTTGCGGAACCTACTGTCTATGTGCCTGCAACCCAGATGCCGATGCAACTGGTCAACCTCGCGCACGTGTGGTTTCAGCCCAGCTGGATCGTTCGTACCCGAGGCAACTTTGTAGGGATAAACCAGCAGATGCAGCAGGCTCTCGCCCAGGTGGATCCCGCTTTGCCCATCTCCGGCTTCTACGCGATGCACGATGTACTTTCCGAAGCATTGCGCTTGCAGCATGCGGAGGTCGGGCTGCTGGCAACGCTTGCCGCGTTGGCCCTGCTGCTTTCGGCGGTTGGCATCTACGGATTGGTCTCGAGCCTGGTGAATCAGCGCACCCGCGAACTCGGCATCCGCATGGCTCTCGGCTGCACGTTGCAGGGAGCCATGTTAGAGGTTTCGCGCTCAGGGATTGCAGCCACCGGCGCCGGATTGGCCTGTGGACTATTCTTGTCGTCGGCGGCAGTGAAGGTACTGCGGAGCCAGCTGTTCGGCGTCGCATTGTACGATCCACTTACCTTGTGCGCGGTATCGGCAATGCTCGCCGTCGTGGCGGTGCTGGCGGCCGTCTTGCCTACCTTCAGAATCGCAAAGATCGATCCGGCGGAAACGCTTCGTGCTCAGTGACTGGCGAATCCGTCACTCGGTGCGCAACGCTTCCACCGGATTGATCGAGGCAGCCCGCTGCGCGGGAATTACGCTGGCAACGAGTGCGCAGAATCCCAGTGCTGCGATAGACACCGCGAGTACCAGCGGGTCCCAGCTCTTGACCTGGTAGAGCTGCGCGGCTATCAGATGCCCGCAGGCGATCGAAATCGGTATCCCGATGGCCAGGCCGATCACCACTTGCCGAAAAGCTCCACGCAGAACCAGGCGAACTACGTTGCTGCGATTGGCGCCCAGCGCCATGCGCACTCCTATTTCACTCGTGCGCCGCTCCACTGTGTATGCGGTGACGCCGTAGAGACCCACGGCCGCGAGGACCAACGCAAGCAGACCAAAGAGTCCCGTCATCTGTGCCACCGCGCGTCTCTGATCGAACGTGTTGTCCACCTGCTCCTGCATGGGCTGGACATTGATGAGGGTCAGATTGGGATCGACTTCGCTGAACACCTTACGGATGAGCGCTTCCATGCCCATGGCGCTTCCGCGCAATTGGAGCACGGCGCCCCCGATGTAGTGGGTGCGGTGATCGATCAACGCTAAGACCGGTTGATCGTAGACGACATGCTGAGCCAGCGGGGCGTAGAACATGGGCCGCGGAACACCGCCGGGGTCTCTATATTTGGCGTCCCGCACGACGCCTACGATTTCGAAGGTGGTGTTGTACTTCGGTAGATCCAGGCCAAAGTGTTTCCCGATGGGATCCTGGTTGGGGAAGAAGCGCTTGGCGAAGGCTTCGCTGACCACGGCGATGGTGCGGGTGGTGGCTGTGTCCTGCTCGGTGATGCTGCGGCCGCGCACGATCGGCTGACCCATGGTTTCCAGATAGCCGGTGCTGACGCGATCCCATGATGATCCGCTACTGTCATCCAGCTGGGGCACGCCGTGACCCTCGGGGATGATCAGTTCGCCCCAGTTATCGATGTAAGGAGTGTAGAGGGCAAGCGCGGCGCTGGCCACTCCGGGAATGGCAGCGAGGCGGCCCTGCAATTCGTGGTAGAGAGCATCGAGTTGCGGCTCGGAATAAGTGGCCGGCGGGCCGTTCATCACGATGCTGAGGCGGTGATCTGTCTCGAAGCCAAAACTTTGATGCTCCAGATTGCGCAGGCTGCGGGTGAGCAGGCCTGCGCCGGCGAGCAATACGATGGACAGCGTGGCCTGCACGATGACCAGGATTTTCTGCGGCAGGGTGGCGCTATCGCGGGTGCTGCGATTGGCCCCACGCAGCGCCTCGACCGGGTTGCCGTGCGAGGTGAACCAGGCGGGTGCAGTGCCGAAGAGCATTCCCGTGATTAACGACAAGCCAAAGGCAAAGGCCAACACTGGTATGGAGGGCGAGGCATTGATCGGCACAAAGTGCGCGCTGTGAAATGCCAGGGCGACGATAAGCCTGACGCCGAGGTAAGCGACAGCCACGCCGGCCACGCCGCCGATGATCGAAAGCACGACGCTCTCAGTAAACGATTGGCGGATGAGCCGCTTGCGCGATGCTCCCAGTGCCAATCGCACGGAGGTTTGTGCGCGCCGTGCCGCACCTCGGGCCAGCAGCAGGTTGGCAATGTTGGCGCAGGCAATCAACAGCACCAGGCAGCAGACAGTAAGCAGGATGCGCAGGCTATCTCCGTAATCCGCTTTCATGGCGCCGACACCGGCGCCGCCGGGAACGATTCTGATTTGCTGCTTGGGGATAGACTTCTGGATAAGCGGCAGTAAATTCCGCCGGCCATCCGCTGTCATGAAGCATCCACTGACGCATAACGCCCGTGAGCCGTGGGGCTACCCCGGCGATGCTGGCACCTGGCTTGGCCCTTCCAATCACCCGAAGCCACGCTGAGATGGATTGCTTTAGGAGTGAGTTCTCTCCGTTGACGAGGGGTTCCTGTTGCAGCGGCAGCCAGAGTTCGGGGGGATTGCTGCGGAGCGTTTCGCCGAAGAAACCAGGAGGCGCGATACCGGCGATGGTGAAGGGATGCCCCTCGACGATGAAGGTCGATCCCACGACCGAAGGATCAGAGTCGTATTGTTGCTGCCAGGCACGATAACTCAGCATGGCCACTGGCGGCGCGGCGGCTTGATCGTCACTCGGAGCGATGGCGCGGCCGGCGAAGGCGCGAATGCCGAAGGTCGAGAAATAGTTGCCGGTAACGAATTCGCCGCGCAGTGGTTTGGCCATGGTGTCACGTAGTCCGCGGCGCACGCTGAACTGGACTCCGGCAGCCTGGAAGGCGGCCATCTGATCGAACTCGGGTGCCGCGGCCTGGAGACGCAGGAAGAGGGGGTAGGAGTACATGCCCCAGTCGTCCTGCGGTCCGCCCTGCACGCAGCAGTCCGTGCCGGCGCCGATGCGGTAGAGGGTCGATGGGTCTACCACTGGTAGCGACTTGAGCATGACTGAGTAAATGAGGGAGAAGATGGCAGTCGTGGCGCCGATGCCCAGGGCCAGCGTGAGCATGGCTGTCAGGGTGAAGACAGGGGATAGCCGCATCTGCCGAAGTGCGTAGGAGATATCTTGCCGCAGCGTTTCCATGAGAGGTATCTACGAGCGGAGGAGTGGTTAGGTTCCCGAGAATGCTTGCGATATACCGAAAGGACAAAAGAGCTTTGGGGTTTCCATGCCAGATTGGTTGCACGGATCCCAGGTCTCAAAAGCGAGACCTGGGGCACCCCTCGGTTTCTTACCGAGGGTGTGGGATGAGGAAAGGACCGCAGGTCCCTCGGCTTCGCTCGGGATGACAAGGGGGGAGTGGATGACGAGGGGGAGAGTGGATGACGAGGGGGAGAGTGGATGACGAGGGGGAGAGTGGATGACGAGGGGGAGAGTGGATGACGAGGGCAGAGTGGATGACAAAGGCGAAACGCACTCTTTCCTTTGTCATCCACTCTCTCCTTGTCATCCCGAGCGAAGCCGAGGGACCTGCGGTCCTTTCTCCTTAACGGGTGCTGGTTTGGTCCTACTCCGTTCGCAACGCTCGCATGGGATCCACCGAAGCTGCTCTTCTCGCCGGAATCAGACCCGCCAGCGCGGCGACGAAAACAATGGTCGTGATGGCAACGGCGTAAACCATCGCATCGGTCGAAGACACATGAAAGAGCTGGCTGCGCAATGCCCGCGTGGCCGCGATAGAAACTGGAATCGTCACTGCGATGGCGATGCCCGCAAGCACCAGAATCTCCCGCAGAATAAGCCGCACAACCGTCCACCGCTGCGCTCCCAGCGCCATGCGTATGCCGATTTCACGAGTGCGTTGGGCAGTCGAGTAGGCGAGGATTCCATACAATCCAAGTCCCGCAAGCAATGTGGCCAGGATGCCGAACGCCGAGGCAAGCAACGCGACGGTACGCTCATTGGAGAGGGTGTCGTCGATCTGGATGCTCAGGGTGGTGAGGTCATGCACAATGAGCTTGCTGTCCACGTTGGCGACGGCGGAGCGGATGCCTGCTGCCGCCGAATCCTCTGGTTGCCAGGTACGGACGTAGAAGGTAAGAGCTGCCGCCTTCTCCGCCTGCACAAAGGGGCGATAGGCCGTGGCTATCGAAGGGTCCCGCACCGATGCGTGCTTCGCGTCCCGCACAACGCCGACAATCATGGAGTCAGTTTCCGGCCGCCGCGGGCGGACCACATGGTGGCCCAGGGCACTCTGCGCATTGCCGAAGTAGTGCCGGGCAAAGGTTTCGTTGACGATCGTTACTTTGGTGGCTGTGGCGCTATCGGCCGGGGAGAAATAACGCCCGGCGACGAGGGGAATACCGAGCGTTTGCAGGTAGTGATCGCTGACCCAGGGAAGCTCGACGTCGTAATCTTCATCCGCGATCGCTCGATACCCAGACACCGTGACATCGCCGCTAATGTCGTCGTTGGCGAGATCGGGGTCATTGGTGGCTCCCACGCTGCGCACTCCAGGCAAAGCGGCAAACGCTTCGAGGACACGCTGTTCTACGGGCGCGACCTGGTTGGCCGGGTATCCGGCGTACTCCGGCGCAAGACGAAGGGTGAGCAGATGATCCGTGGCGAAGCCGGGATCGACGTTGCGCAGGTTATGGATGGTGCGCACGAAAAGACCCGCGCCGACAATCAGCAACAGGCTGAAGCCGATCTGCAGCGCCACACAGGTGCGGCGGAACTGCACTGCGCCTCCGGAACCAGTCCCGGTCTGCTGCTTGAGAGACTCGGCGAGACGCGGATTCCAGAATTGCACCGCGGGGGCGAGGCTAAAGAACAGGCTGGCAATGAGAGCCGCGGCCGCGGTGTAGAGCAGAACTCGCCAGTCGAGCGTGGCGGAAAAGGCTGAGTCCTGATTGCGCCCGCCCATCCAGGTGATGAGAGCTCCCAGGGCACGAGGCGCGAGGAAGAGACCAAGGACTGCGCTCGATATGCCAATCAGAAGGCCTTCCGCTAGCAACTGGCGAAAGATCTGCCCGTTGGTCGCACCCAGGGCAAAGCGCATGGAGAACTCTCGCACCCGGCTTGCGGCTCGTACCAGAAGCAGGCTGGCAACATTGACGATGGCCATCGCCATGACCAGCACGACCATACCCATCATGATGAACAACGGCGTACGAAGATTGTCGCGGTAGGGAGAGAACCCTCTGGCACCCGAGTCCAGGTGCAAACGTGTTTGGGAGATATAGGCAGTTCGTGACTTGGCCGATTGATCGTGCTGCAGAGGGAATTCGCGGGTGCGCAGCGAGACCCAGAGTTGGTTTACGCCGGCCATCGCCTGCTGCGGCGTCTCGCCAGGATGCAAACGGCCCACGATGTTGAGCCAATAGGAACGGTGATCGTTGAGGTAGGTCCACTCTGGCTCGATCACCGTCTGCATGGTGATGGGGACGTAGAGACCCGGATTCCGGCCCCAAACCACGGTGTGAAAACCTGGCGCTGCAACCCCCACGATGGTGAAGGGGTAGCCATTGATGAGGAGTGTCTTGCCGACCACGGCCGCTTGCGCGAGATGGCTGGTCCAGTAATCGAAGGAGAGCACAACCACGGGATCGGCTTTGTCGGTGGTTTCGTCACTGGGCAGTAAGAGCCGGCCGGCCGCCGGCTGCACGCCCAGCGTCTGAAAGTAATTGCCGCTGACCATTTCCGCCCGCACCTGTTCGGCGCGGTTGTTCCAGGAGACCCCAACATTCGCCGGCGCTGCTGCGGCGAGTCCACTGAAGACCTTGCTGTTGTCCCGCAAATCCCGGTACATCGGATAAGAAAAATAATGGATGTGACCGGGGCTGTCCCCACCCTGAGATTCCAAGTGCCCTTCTCGACTCCCCGCAAAACTCAGCACCACGAGCTGGTTTGGATCTTTCACCGGGAGGGCGCGCAGCAATGCCTGGTTCAGCAGGGTGAAGATGGCCGTGTTCGCGCCAATGGCCAGCGCGAGGGTGATCACGGCAGTGATGGCAAAGCCGGGCGAGCGGAAGATCTGGCGCAGGGCAAAGCGAAGATCACTCGTAAGACGTGCCATGGAGTTCCTCCGGATGGTTGGTATGAGAGCACGCGCGCTTCCAATCCCCCCTGCGTTAAACCAATGATCCGGCAGAGAAGTTGGCTGGGTCCATGTCCGGAATTGTCAGAGTGCGTTCACAAACGGACATTTTCTGGAATCAGCTGCGCAAGCGGGTATGATGATTGCTGTCCGAAATCCCTCGTATATCCTATTTCCGCCCGGAGCGCCTCAGCTTGCTGGACCAGGCCATCTCTCACTATCGCATCGTCGAGCGGATTGGCGGCGGTGGCATGGGTGTGGTTTACAAGGCGGAGGACACGCGTCTCCACCGCTTTGTGGCCTTGAAGCTGCTGCCGGATGCGATCTCACAGGATGACCAGGCGCGGGCGCGCTTCCTCCGGGAGGCCCAGGCCGCTTCTGCCCTGAACCATCCCAACATCTGCACTATCTATGACATTGGCGAGCACAACGGGCAGACGTTCATCGCCATGGAGTTCCTGGACGGGGTGACGCTGAAGCAGAAGATCAACGGCCAGCCATTGCCGATGGAGGAACTGCTAACGCTGGGAATCGAGATCGCCGATGCACTGGATGCGGCGCATTCGAGCGGTATCATCCATCGCGATATCAAGCCGGCAAATATCTTCGTGACCCGGCGCGGGCACGCAAAAATTCTGGATTTTGGACTAGCGAAGATGCCGGTTGCGGGCGGGCGTCACAGCCTGGGCTTGGCGGAGACCCAGGCGACCGAGGTGCCGGATGAGCATCTGACCAGTCCCGGGTTGGTCCTGGGCACTGTCGCCTATATGTCACCAGAGCAAGCGAGCGGCAAGGAACTGGATGCCCGGACGGATTTGTTTCCCTTCGGGGCGGTGCTGTACGAGATGGCGACAGGAGTGTTGCCGTTCCAGGGCGAGACGTCGGCTCTGATTTTCGACGCCATCCTGAATCGCGCCCCGGTTCCCAGTGCTGCGGCTGAATCGAAATATACCCGCCCGCCTGGATGACATCATCGCGAAGGCGCTTGAGAAAAACCGCGAGCTGCGTTACCAGACCGCCGCCGAGATGCGGCGCGATCTGCAGCGGTTGAAGCGTGACCTGGAGTCCGGCCGGAACCAAGTCAGCAATGTCGCGTCGCTGCCGGTGGAGGGCAACGGCGCCTACGCCGGCGGTGGCGTTGCGACCACGCCAGCGGGGCCGACACATGTGACGCCGCCGAGTGGGTCCCAACCCGCGGTGCTGGAGGGCAGGCCCTGGTGGCAGCGATGGCAGGTGGCTCTGCCCATTGCTCTCGTGTTGCTCGCAGCCGGTGGGGCTGCATTTTATCTACACGGGCGCCAGGGCAGGCGGTTGACCGATCGGGACACCATCGTGCTGGCCGACTTCAAGAATGAGACGGGTGATCCGGTCTTTGACGATACCCTGCGCACCGCGCTGACGGTAGCGCTGAACCAGTCTCCATTTCTGGATGTACTGCCGGACAGCAAGGTGAACAGGACCCTGAAGCTGATGACTCTGCCGGTCAGCACCAAGCTGACTCCCGAGGTGACGCGCGACTTGTGCCTGCGGGCGGGCGCGAAAGCCTATGTGGCGGGAACGATCAGCGCACTGGGCACGGAATACGTGGTGGGGTTGAAGGCAGCGAATTGCCAGAACGGCGACACGCTCGCCGAGGAACAGGTGACCGCCCCGGCGAAAGAGAAGGTGCTGAACGCCTTAGGCGATGCCACCGCCAAACTGCGCGCGCGGCTCGGTGAGTCGCTCGCATCGGTGCAAAAGTTTGACGCGCCGCTCGCGGAGGCGACCACATCCTCGTTGGATGCTCTCAAGGCGTTCAGCCTGGGTGAAGGAGAGATCGGCAAATCGAGCCAGTCGCCTTCGGGAATGACCGCAGGTGTGGCTCACCTGGAACAGGCTATCCAACTGGATCCCTCGTTCGCGCTGGCCTACCGCAGCCTGGGAACCGCCTATGTCAACCTGTATGGGCCGTCACGGGGGGCGATGTATTCCGCCAAGGCCTATCAGCTGCGGGACCACGCCAGCGAACGGGAGCGGCTGCAGATCACAGCCGGTTACTATGCGAATGTGCTGGGCGATCTGCCCAAGGCAACGGAGGCTTATACCCAGCTGGCTGCGAACTATCCTCGCGATGGCAGGGTACGCAATACATTGGGGATTTTTTACGCTCAGTTGGGACAATACCAGCAGGCGACCGAGCTGGTGCGCCTTGCGATTGCCCAGGCGCCGGACCTCAACATATATTTTGGAAATCTGGCTAACTATCTCCTGGCGCAGCAGCGGCTGGACGAGTCGCGGGATACGATCGCCCAGGCTCACGCCCACAAGTTGGATGATTTCGTCCTCCGTCTTGCTCTCTACGGGTTGGACTTTTTAAAAGCGGATGAGGCCGGCATGAACTTGCAGCTGCAATGGCTCGCCAACCGGCCGGAAGCGGCCAGCTTTAGTTTCAGCGTTGCCGCCGATACCGCTGCCTACCGTGGACGGCTGCGACAGGCACGGGAGCTGACGAGCCGTGGCGCGGACGCATCCCTGCGAGCCGACAGCAAGGAGTATGCGGGCATCGACACGGAATTGGCAGCCATCCGGGAGGCTGCCTATGGCAGTCGTGCACAAGGACGGCAGGATGCAGAGGCGGGACTAAAATTCACCCCTGAGAGTCAGGCTGTTCGCTCGCTGGCTGGCATCGCGCTGGCCATGAGCGGCGACGCGGCTCGGGCGAGCGCCATCGGGGAAGAGTTGAATCAGCAGTCTCCCGCAGACACGCAAATCCAATCGCTGTGGCTGCCCGCTATGCGTGCACAGCTGGCGCTGGAACGAAAGAACCCGAGCGCCGCGATAGACGAACTGCGCGCGGCGCTGCCCGCGATCGAGTACGGGCAGATTGCCTATGCTCCCAACCTGTCCTGCCTGTACCACACCTATATCCGGGGGCAGGCCTATCTGGCCGCGGGGCAGGGGACGGCGGCTGCGGCGGAGTTTCAGAAGATCCTGGATCACAGCGGAATTGTCTGGAACTGCTGGACAGGAGCGCTCGCGCACCTTGGCATTGCCCGGGCAAATGCGCTTGAGGCGCACCGGCTCCAGGGCGCGGATGCAGATGTAGCGCGGCGGCGGTCGCTGGCCGCTTACAAAGACTTCCTCACCCTATGGAAGGACGCTGAGCCGGATGTGCCCATCCTGCAACAGGCGAAGGCGGAGTACGCGAAGCTGCAATAGCTCCTCATTGTTGTTTCCATCGATATGGCTTGTCCAATTAGATTGGCGAGGAAAGCCTGCCTCGTTGTTTGCTCGAGGGCAGGTGTTCGCCGGATGTCCATATACATTCAGCTGCGTTCGGAAATGGACACTTGGTGGAGGAGAGCCGGCACCGGCGCGGGCCGGGCAACGAATCCGTTGTGTTGACTATCTACAAAAAGAAGTGTGTAGATAGTCATAGTATGGGAAAACCAAGCGATCTTGTCCAAGGCACCCTCGACCTGCTCATCCTCAAAACGATTTCGCTCGAGCCGCAACATGGCTGGGCGATTGCAAAGCGTATTCAGCAGATCTCGAATGAGGTGCTGCAGGTGCAGCAGGGATCGCTCTATCCCGCGCTCCATCGGCTGGAACAGCAAGGGTGGATACGCGCCAAGTGGGCCGAGAGCGACAGTGGCCGCCAAGCCAAGTTCTACTCGCTGACCGCCGCGGGCCGGGCACAGCTGGAACGAGAAAGGGAAAGCTGGAGCAGGCTTTCCACCGCAATCAACCTGGTGGTTGAGGGCGCGTAATAAGACAGGAGGCACGGATGCGCTGGAACGAGATGCGCTGGATCGAACAATTCCGTATGGCGATGTTGATGTTGTTCCGCCGCAAGGCCCAAACCGCGCGGCTCAACGACGAACTCGCGTTCCACGTAGACCAGCAGGTGAAGGAGAACATCAGTCGCGGCTTGGCTCCGGACGAGGCGCGATATGCCGCCCTGCGTTCGTTCGGCAACCCTACGCAACTTCGCGAGGAAGCGCGGTCCAGTTGGAGTTGGAACTGGCTGGAGAAATTTCTGCGCGACCTGCGCTACGGTGTACGCACCCTCGCCCGCTCACCGGGTTTTGCCTTCACTGCGATTTTTGTCATGGCTCTCGGCATCGGCGCCACCACCTCATTGTTCACCATCGTGCGCTCGGTCTTGCTGAAGCCGCTGCCGTTCCGCGCCCCTGACAAGCTGGTCATGGTCTATGAGCACTTTCGCGATGCAAACGGCGGGGACGGTTTCAACGTCGTCTCGCCGGCTGATTTCAACGACTGGCGCCAGCAGACGCACGGGTTCCAGGCTATGGCGGCGTGGCGCAACTATGGCTTCGATCTCACTGGAGAGCACCAGGAACTGCCGGAGGTGGTGCAGGCTGCCGGAGGGTCGTGGAACCTTTTTTCCGTTCTGGGGATCCAGCCGGCTTTGGGCCGTGATTTTCGTCCGGAGGAGGACAGGCTGGGCGCGAACCAGGTGGTTCTACTGTCGTGGAATCTTTTTCAAAGACGCTTTGCGGGAGACCCTTCGGTTATTGGCAAACAGATCAGGCTGGATAGTGCGCCGTACGAGATCATCGGTGTTTTACCTCGTGGGTTTACGTACCCTGATGCGCGGGTACAGCTCTGGGTGCCGTATGCCTCGACGTTCGATGCGAAGTCGTTTGCGCGGCACGACATGCATCAGAGCCATGTGGTGGCACGACTCAAGCCAGGGATAAGCGCATCGGCCGCGGTGAATGAAGTGGGCGCGCTGCAGTATCAGATCCATCTTGCGCATGCCGCGGAGCCGGTCGCGGAAGAGGCTCGCCTGCGGCCGATCCTGGAGGATGTGACCCAGGATGTGAAGACACCGCTGGTGGTGTTGTTGTGCGCTGTAGGCTGCATGCTGCTGATTGCCTGCCTCAACGTATCGAATTTGCTGGTTGCACGCGGCGCGGCACGGCGCAAGGAGCTTGCGGTGCGCGGGGCATTAGGCGGCAGCCGGTTGATGTTGATCGGGGAGCAGATGGCGGAGAGCCTCTTGATTTGCCTCGCCGGGGGAACGCTGGGAGTTCTGCTTTCATTCGGGGCGACCCGGTGGCTTGCGGAACACTGGAGCGATCTGCCTCGCGCCGACGCGATTCACCTGGATGGAACCGTGCTGGCGTTTGCGCTTGGCCTGGTGTTTGTCACGGCTTTGATGGCTGGGCTGCTGCCGGCGATTTCTTCCACCGGTTCGGGCATATTCGCCGCGCTGCAGGAATCGTCGCGGTCGATCGGAGGTAGTTTGTCACGGGCCACGCTGCGCAAAACGCTGCTAACGGTGGAGATTGCCCTTACGGTGATCTTGCTGGTGTCGGCTGGTTTGCTGTTCAAGAGCTTTTTGCACTTGCGTACCTCGAATCTGGGCTGCGTTACGGATCACGTACTGACGATGAAGTATGGTTTGCCGGAAAAACAATATGACACGCGGGAGAAAGTGATCGCGTTCCATGAGGGGCTTCTGGAGCGGGTGCGCCGGCTGCCGGGCGTGCAAGCCGCGGGCCTGGTCTCGACTGCGCCGGGGGGCGGTTGGGATAACGACTACGTTTTCACGCTTCCAGAGCACCCGTCGAATAGTTTTCAGCTTCAGAACGACGCGCTTGTCCGGTCGGCCGATCCAGGCTACTTCAGCGCTTTGCAGATACCATTGATCAGCGGGCGTGTTTTCACTGAGCAGGAGCGCCTCGATCGCGACCAGTACACGGTGGTGAGCAAGAAATTTGCGGATAAGTTCTTTCCAGCGGAAAATCCGCTCGGCCGGCGGGTGACCGTTGAATCGCTGCATAAGACATATGAAATCATCGGCGTGGTCGGGGACACGATGTACGATGTCACGCAGCCGATTATGCCTATGATGTATTTTCCCATTTTGTCCGGGGTTCCCCAGCAGACCAGCGCGGCGACGCTTGTCGTGCGGGCTGCCGGAGATCCGCTTTCGCTTTCGATTCCGATTCAACAGCAGGTGGCTGCGCTCGATCCGGCTCTGCCGGTGTATGACGTGTTGACCCTGCAGCAGGTGGTGGGTAAGTCCACCGCGACACAGAGCTTCAGCGCTACGCTGGTGCTGGCGTTTGCCACCCTGTCTTTGCTGCTGGCGGCGATCGGTCTCTATGGCGTGCTCTCGTACCTGGTGGCCCAGCGGAATACGGAGATCGGGATTCGCATGGCTCTGGGTGCGCAGAGAAGCGAGGTGTTGCGGCTGGTGCTGTTCGATGGGCTGCGGCCGGTATTGATCGGATTGGTGATTGGGTTGGTTGGCGGTGGTACGGCGGCTTCGTTTATTCGGTCGATTTTGTATGGGACGAGTCCGCTGGATCCGATTGTGCTTTCGATCATGGTGGCAAGCCTGCTACTGACCGCGGTGATCGCCTGTGTCTTGCCGGCGATTCGTGCGTCGAAGATTGAACCTATGCAGGCGTTGCGGATTCAGTAGTCCCTCCGTGTGACACGGTCCCCATCGAATAATCTTTCGGTGTAATAAACGTGTTCGGATACGATCTGTACTAATCCTTCGGCCTAACGAACGTCAAGTGGGGATAAAGAGGCTGCTGAAAAACTCGGTTTTGTATACGGCCCGGCATTTTCTCAATCATTTGCGGTCCGATTAAAGTCGTGGCCCGTAGAGGGTGTGTGAGAACTTCGTTTCAGTCCCGCAGGGACGGCTGAACTTAGCCCAGGACGCCAGTCCTGGGTTAAATCTGAAAGGACGACCAGTCCCGCAGGGACGGCTGGAAGTACGCCGCGACGCAATCCTGAACAACCTTCAGCCGTCCCTGCGGGACTTAATCATGTTGCATGATGTACCCAGGACTAGCGTGCTGGGCTAAGTTCAGCCGTCCCTGCGGGACTGAGTTAGGAAACGAAGTTCTCACACACCCTCTTCAGCCCCTGAGGTACGTCGTTTGTCCGGTCCCGATTCTTTTCCGCGGGCACGTAAAACCCTACGGTTTTTTGGGTTCCTCTGGCTTTGCTCCGGGGAATACGTCTTTGAGGGGTTGGCGCTGCTTGTCATACAGTTCCGGAACCGGCAGCGGCTTTCGAGGAAGCATCTGATCGCGCATGGCGGTGTTGTAGACAAATATCGCTTCGACCACTGCTGCCTGCTTCAGGTCGGAAGGGGATAGCCGCTCGTAAACATCCTGATTGCTGTGCAGGCTTCGCGTCTCATAGTCACGTGGATCCTGGATGAATTGAAATCCTGGGATCCCGACCTCGTTGAAGGATTCGTGGTCAGTGGATCCGGTGTTACGCATGCTGACGGTAGTGACGCCCAGGTCTTTCAGCGACGCCATCCATTGATCGAAAATCGGAACCATGGCGGCATTGTTCTCAGCATAGATACCCAGCAGCTTTCCTCCGCCGTTGTCGAGATTGAAATAGCCGGAAATCAGCGCCTGCTCGGGTTTGACTTTAAGCGGTCCCACTCGTTCCCGCATGAAGGTAGGCAAGGCCAGCTCTTCGGGCTTAGTCGAGAGACCAATGGTTCCGAAATGCTGGCTCACATACCCGAGTGACCCGAACTCGCCTTGTTCCTCACCTGACCATAATGCGATGCGGATGGTCCGCCGCGGTTGCACGTGCAGCGCGGTGAGTATGCGCATCGCTTCCATCGCGATAATCGCGCCCGCGCCGTCATCGGTAGCGCCGGTACCGGCGATCCAGCTATCCAAATGTCCACCGACCATCACCACCTGGTCTTTCAAGTTGGGGTCAGCGCCGGGGATCTCTGCGATGGTGTTATAGCCCTGTTCGTGGTCGCCGGTGAATTCCGTGTTGATCGCAAGGGAGACGGTGACCGGTACCCTGTGTTCCAGCAACCGGCTCACCCGGCCGAAGTTTTCGCCGGAGAGTACCGCGGATGGAATCGGCTGCTTATGATCAGGTGAATAAACGTTCTCACCCATCTGCTCTGCGTTGTCATCGCGGAACATACCGCCATCGCCGCCCCAGCCGGTGACCAGCAGCGCTACGGCATGTTGCTCGGCAAAGAATTTCGCGACCTGTGCTTTGAAGTTGATCTTTTTGAAGAGGTCTTCCCAGAACTTCGGCCCCCCCGAAAAGACATGCTGTTCGTCCATGTTGCCGTCCAGCGGATACTGATAAATCTGCGTCAGCTTGGTTTCGTCGTAATGCTGCAACAGAGGGGCTGGATCAGGATGAATTTCAGGAGCTTTGCCATAAAGGACAATCTTCCCCGCCAGCTTTCCCTTCCACGCGTCAAAATCTTTCTCTTCCTTCAGTTGCGGCACAGCGATCACTTCCGCGGTTACCGATCCCTGGGTCGGGGGCGACCAAGGGGTGGCCTGGCCGATGAACACCGCAGTATCCGGTGTGACCATGTCGACCGAGGTGCTGATCTGGCGCCAGCCCATGCCAAAGTCGCCCCAGCTCTCCAGATGCGCATTGCCGCAGCCCATGGCGGTTAGCTGGTCACGTGTCCAGGCGTTGGCTTTCGCTAAATTTGGCGACCCAGTCAGGCGCGGGCCGATATCGTCAAACAATGCGCCCGCGTATTCCATGATGTGCGAATGATTGAAACCCTCTTCGCGGATGCGCGCATACGTGCCGAGGTCGAGCGATTCGGTGGAGGGTTGCGTCTCCGGATGAGCGTAGTCGTAGCCGCGAATCTCGGTTGTCTTGGGGGTCTGTTTTCGGGCTTGATCAGCATTTGCAGAGGCGTGCAGAAAACCAGCACTTAATAACATTCCGGCCGTAACGAGGGCCCATCGATAATTCATCCAGTGATTCCTTTTTAGTCTTTGTTCTATGGCTACTCGCACCGCAAAGCCGTCATGGGATCGACCGACGACGCTCTCCATGAGGGAAGCAGGCAGGCCAGACCAGCAACGGCAAGAAGCACACAAGATACTCCAAGGATCAGCCACGGATCATGCGCCCCATTCTCCACCCAGCGGGAGATCAAGCGGTTCAAGCCAAGGCTGATGGCCAACCCTAACAATAATCCAGAACCGACGCTCGCCCCAGCCGAAGCCAGCACGTTCCATAAAACATCCTTCTTCTGCGCGCCCAATGCCATGCGAATGCCGAATTCATTGGTCCGCTGGGCGACTGAGTAGGAAACCACACTGTACAGGCCAACAGCTGCCAATACGAGTGCCAACACAGAAAAGCCTCCAAAGAGGATCGAGACCAGCCGTCCCCTGGCCATTTCCGGTTCCCGCTTGATCCATGTTTCCAGATCGTCCACCCGCCCATTGGCCTGCTGATCGGCATTGACGGAAACGATCTGGCGCCGAACGCTGTGCAGAATGGCTTTTGGATCGCCGCGGCTTTCCACCAATATCTGTGTACCCATCCACATGTAAAGCGAATAGGGCACAAAGATCGCCGGCTTGACCGGTTTGTCGAGGCCGTCGTCCAGCGCATCGGCGACCACGCCGACAATTTGTAGCGGACCGTCGCTGCCCGGAGCAGCCAAAGTATAGGGGGGCTCATTCTTCATGGTGGGAATCTTCAACGAACGCCCCAGTACCTCGCCGCCGGGGTAGTAGCGTTTGGCAAAAGACTCATTGACGAGTACCAATGGAGCACCGTGCATCACCTCCGTGTGGTCCCAAACCCGTCCTTGCCGGAGCGGCATATGCAAGGTGGTGAAGTAGCCTGGATCGACAAAGTTGACCCTCGCCTTTTGTTCTTCAGGGGAAGGCTTGCCCAGCAACTCAAATGGCTGGTTCCAGCCATTGTTGGGAGGGGTCGCATTGGTTGAAATTCCCGTGGCCACGACGTCGGGTAACGCGCCGATGGCGCCCTGAAGTTGCTCATAGTAGTTGGTTCGTTCGCTGATGGTCGTATAGGTGTTGTCATGAATGGGAATGCCTACCGACATAACGTGATGCGGGTCGTAGCCAAGAGGAATCCGCATCATGTGCATAAAGCCCTGAATGGCCGCACCTGCGGCGGTCATCAACAGCAGCGTCAGAGCAATTTGGCCGGCTATGAGGACGGCGTGGAAATGTTTTCCGCGAACCGTTCCAGCTACTTTGCGCGTATTCGACTGCATCACCTGGCTGATCTGTGGCCGAGCCATCTGCAAGGCCGGGAACAGGCCAAAGAAAACGCCGGTGAGTACAGCAAGGCCGACACTAAAGAGCAGCACAGGCACATTGATGTGGAAGTTTGCCTCATGGGGAAAAGAGTATTCCGGCAAGGCGGCCACAATCCATCCCAGACTTTGATAGGCAAACAGCACGCCTAGTCCCGCACCGGAAATCGCCAGTATGAGAGATTCGGTCAGGAGCTGGCGGACGAGCCGAAAACCGCTGGCCCCCACAGCAGTGCGTACCGCGAACTCGTGTTGCCGCGCGGTGCCACGGGCGAGCAGGAGAATGGAAACATTGCCGCATCCGATCGCCAACAACAGTCCTACCGCGCCGAACAACAAGGCGAGCGTCCCGCCCAGTTGGTGCATGTAGTAGTAGCTGAGGCTGCGCACCACAAGCACATACTGTTTAGGAAAGTGATTAGGAGTTTCTTTGGCAAATTGCTGGAAGAGGGGAGTTAACTCAGCGGCAGCGGCTGCCTGGGTCACGCCCGGCTTGAGTTTAAGAAACGCGCCGTAGGTTTTGGTCGGGGTAGACGGCAGATTGAGCGGCAGGTAGACGTCGCCATCCAACCAGGTGAAGCGGGGCGGCAGGACACCGAGGATGGTGTAAGTCTTGTGAACCATCTGGAGGGGCTTACCTACCACAGACGGATCCCCATTAAAGTGCCGTTGCCAGAACTTGTGGCTCAAAACCACAACCTGCTGTGGCTCTTGTCCATCAGGGGCATCCGAGGGAAGAAAGTAACGGCCTAACATCGCAGGTAGACCAAGAAACTGGAAACCGCTCGGGGTCAGGTAGATTCCCTGAACGTCCTCAGGAACATCGCCGCCGGTGACCGTCAGGTTCCATTCGTTCACGCCGATCACGTCTTCCAGGGAACGGGCCTGTCGCAATTGGCGTATCTGCGGACCCGTCAGTCCGCCCCAGTTATCTTGATTTCCTGCTTTATCGAGAAGAGACAGAGTGCAGATTCGATCGGCCCCGGCATACGGCCACGGGTTCATGAGCACGGCATAAACAATGCTGAAAACCGAAACAGTTGCGCCGATGCCGAGTGCGAGGGAAAGAATCGCTGTCAATGTAAAGCCGGGATGATTGACAAACTGGCGTAAAGCGAAGCGAACGTCCTGCAGGAAGGTGAGCATAGCGCCCCCGGGAAAAGCGAATCGGGCCTGACTCGGAATCAGCAACTGTCGTGCCAAAGAGTAAATGGTGGAGACCGCCCTCGGCGAGGGTCACTGCGGCAGCGATCGATTCGAATGTCCGAAAGTGGACAGTAGAGATCAAAATTGAACAAAGCGGATGCCTCTTGCGTAGGTATGCATGTGACAAAGTGCCCAAATTCGTGGAGAAGCGCCGGTGAATGGTTTTGGTCACCCGCATGCACTAGCAACTAACGATGGATATCTCTCGCCCAGACCTGAAGGCCAAGAAGCGGAAGCGGCAGGTAATTACGATTGCCATTGGGGTCGTCGTACTTGCTGCCGTAACTTTTCTCGTGATGCGGTTGAAGCCAGCCGCTCCCTCCGTCGACCGTTCGACTGTATGGACGGATACGGTAAAGCGCGGTCCGATGATCCGCCAGGTGCGCGGGCTGGGTACCCTGGTTCCGCGCGAAGATGCGATCCGCCAGATCCCGGCACAAACAGAAGCCACTGTCGTGCGCATCCTTACCCTGCCGGGCTCGATCGTTAAGCCCGACACCATCCTTCTGGAATTGGCCGATCCGCAAGCTACCCAGCAGGCCCTTGATGCAGAGCTTTCGCTCAAAGAGTCGCGCGCGGATTTGAGCAACGTGCAAGTGAAGGTGCAGAGCGACCTGATGGCGCAAAAATCTGCCGCGGCCACGGTAAACGCAGATTACAACCAGGCGCAGCGGCAGGCGAAGACGGACAAGTCGCTTTACAGCCTGGGCGTCATCTCTGGACTTGCCTACAACGGTTCGCAGGGCAAGGCGGATGAATTAACTACCCGGAACAAACTGGAAGAGCAAACCGTAGATATCAACGAGAAGGCCATACAGTCACAGCTTGCGGTACAGCAAGCCAAGGTGGCCCAGGCTCAGGCTATCTACGATTTGAAGCGGCAACAATTAGATGCGCTGAAAGTTCGTGCCGGAATATCCGGAGTGCTCACCAGCCTTCCCCTGGCGGTGGGCCAGCATGTCACCATGGGAACGATGCTGGCGGAGGTGGTGCAACCCAATCAGCTGAAAGCGCAGCTGAAGATTGCTGAGACCCAGGCACGCGATATCCAACTGGGGCAACCGGCCTCCGTCGATACCCATAACGGGCTGGCCGACGGCGTAGTATCGAGGATCGATCCTGCGGTGGTGAATGGAACCGTCACTGTCGACGTAAAGCTGGTTGGCAATATACCCGATGGTGCGCGGAAAGACTTGAGCGTGGACGGAACGATCGATCTGGAAAGATTGAAAGATGTTCTTTACGTGGGCCGGCCCGCATTCGGTAACGAGGAGAGCACCATTACTCTCTTCCGGTTGGATCAGGACGGTAAAGGAGCGGTGCGCGTTCCGGTGAAGGTAGGCCGCGCATCGGTGAATGCCATCCAGGTTTTGCAAGGGCTTCATGAAGGCGACACGGTGATTTTGAGCGACATGTCACGCTATGACACGACGGACCGAATTCGGCTGGACTAACGGAAGCAAGAGCACAAATCCAATTACGAGCAATTTAGGAGCGAAAGCATGCAGCCACTGATAGAGATTGAAGCGATGACCAAGGTTTTCTATACCGAGGAGATCGAGACCCACGCGCTCTCCGGCGTTCACCTCTCCATCGCCCGGGGGGAATATGTGGCCATGTCCGGCCCTTCCGGTTGCGGAAAGTCGACCCTGCTGTCGATTATCGGTCTGCTCGATACGCCGACGGCGGGCAAGTATGAGCTGAACGGCCGCCCGGTAGAGAATCTTAAATTTGCCGAGCGGTCGCGTATTCGTAACCAGGAAATCGGGTTCATTTTTCAGAGCTTCAACCTCATCGGTGATCTTACGGTTGCCGAGAATGTGGAACTGCCGCTGACGTATCGGTCAGGAATGGCCTCGAGCGACCGCAAGAGCAGGGTGCAGGAATCGCTCGAGCGCGTCGGCATGGCTCATCGCATGCGTCACTATCCCTCGCAGCTCTCCGGCGGTCAGCAGCAACGCGTTGCGGTTGCGCGCGCACTCGCAGGTTCACCCTCGATCCTGCTGGCTGACGAACCCACGGGAAACCTGGACTCGAAGAACGGGGAAGCGGTCATGGAGTTGCTTAAGAACCTGCATCGTGAAGGAGCGACGATCTGCATGGTGACCCACGACCCGCGGTTTGCCCGCCACGCTGACCGGAATATTCACCTGTTTGACGGAAAGATTGTCGCCGAAGGCGAAGCTCTGGATCAGATTCTCGAGTTTCAATAAGGAAGAAGTCACAGATCCCGGCAAAGGGTAGTAGAGTGCGTCCGTCAGGATTCGATACTGACGGGGAGCTACCTCTTTTTGTCTAAAATTCACGCCTATCAGTAAGCCAACGAGGGCTGCAATGATCTCGCTAGAAAATGTCGAAAGAAGTTACAAGACCGGCGCCGGTCAGACCTGGGTCCTCAGGCGTATCCATCTGAAAATCGATGCGGGTGAATTTATCACCATCATGGGACCTTCCGGGGCAGGGAAGTCGTCGCTGCTAAACGTATTGGCGCTGCTCGACGATCAATGGGCGGGCGCCTACTGGCTCCATGGCGAGGCAGTGCACTCCATGAACCGCAAGCAGAGATCAGACCTGGCGAGACGCAACATCGGCATGGTTTTCCAAAGCTACCATTTGCTCGATGACCTCACCGTTGCGGAAAACATCGATCTGCCGCTCTCCTACAAGAATATTTCGCGTTCCGAGCGTCAGGCGATGGTGGCGGACACTCTTGACCGCTTCAACATCGTGGGCAAGAAAGACCTCTACCCCAACCAACTATCCGGCGGTCAGCAGCAACTCGTAGGGATCGCCCGCGCGGTCATTCATCGCCCGGCTCTGCTGCTCGCGGATGAGCCCACCGGCAATCTTCACTCTACACAGGCAAAAGAGATCATGGAACTCTTCCAAGAACTCAACCGCGAGGGAACAACCATCGTTCAGGTCACGCACTCAGAGGTCAATGCCTCGTTTGGGAGTCGCATCCTCGAAGTTCGCGATGGGTGGATGGTGCGGGATACGGCCAACCCTGGCCTAGGACAGAGTGCTGAGGTGAAGGCATGAGGCATCGCTCCGGCGCGGGCAGCACGGTGTTGTCTGTGTTGTGTGTAGCCGGCCTTCTGGTCTCGACAACCTTTGCCCAAACCAACCCCGCGGGGCCCTTGCCTTCCGCGCCTGCCGCTCCGCAGCAACCTCCGCCCCAGACCATCGCACAGCAGGCGCAAGCGGCGGCGCAGCCGGGGCCGGTTGTCCACCAGGGACCTTTCCACATTGAACTCCCGCATTCACGCAACCCCCTTGCGCGGTATATGCCCAGCACCGTGCCGGAACTCAACCTCCAAAACTCGCAGCGCCTCTACGACCTCGTTCAAGACGGCAAGCTCCGCATCTCCCTGCAGGACGCGATCGCTTTGGCCCTCGAAAATAATCTCGTGCTCGCCTCCTTCCGCTACAACTTCCCCATCGCGCAAGCCGATCTTCAGCGCACTAAGGCGGGAGGCGGCGTCAACGGCGTCAACACCAGCATCGTCTCGACCACGGCGAGCGGCTTTGGCGCCTCGGGGGGCGGTGGTGGCTCCGCAGCGAGTGCGACCGCAGGCAACGGCGGCCTCGTCACCTCCACGCTTGGCGCCGGCGCGGCCGTTCCCCCGTTTGACCCCTTGCTCATCTTCAGCGGCTACGTGCAACACACTGTCACCCCGGAGCCGAACCTTTCCCAGGTCGGAGTCGAGCTCTATAAGGTAAACAATATCGAGGTCCAAACGCAGTACCAGCAGTATTTTCCTCTCGGCACCTACCTGCAGGTCAACTACACCGGTTTCCGCGCCGCCAACAACAGCCCTTATTTCGCAGTCAATCCCGAACTGAATTCCCAGTTCCAGATACAACTGAGCCAGCCGCTGCTGTACGGATTCGGCCTTGCCAGCAACGAGCGCTTCATCCACATCGCCAAAAGAAACCTGCAGACCACCGATCTCGCTTTTAAACTACAGGTCATCGCCACCGTCACCGACATTGAGAAGCTCTATTGGGATCTGGTCAACGCTTATCAGGACGTGCAGGTGAAGACCCGGTCATTGGACTACGCCAATCAGACCCTGACCGACGACCAGAAACAGTTGGAGCTGCAGAACATTCCTGCGATGCAGGTCACGAAGGACCAGTCTGCGGTTGCCACCAGCGAGGGTGACCTTACCATTGCCAAGGCAACGCTGAGGCACAACGAGCTGCTTATTAAAGACGATCTCACCCGAACCGACGACCCGTCCATCGACGAAGTCCCCGTCATCCCCCTCGACCTCCAGGGCGCTGCCGATCCCAACGAATCGCAAACCATCACCCAGCTGATCGACGAGGCCATGAAGAACCGGCCTGAAGTCGCGATTTTCCGTAATGCGGCGGAGGTCCAGCGCCAGAGCCTTAAGGACATCAACAGCGAGCTGCTGCCTCAACTCTATTTGTACGGCTACTACGGAGGCACGGGCGCCGGCGGCCCCAAAAACCCGAATTGCAGTCTCGGTACCGAGCAATGCGCCACCAGCCTGCCAACCGACTTCTCCAGCATGTTCGTAAACACCTTCAACTACTCGGCGCCCCAGTACGAGGTCGGCGTCAATCTCACCATCAACCTCCGCAACCGTATCGTTAAAGCCGACCAGTTCCGCGCCGTGCTCGCGTACCGCCAGAGCCAGATCGCCCAGGAGCAGCAGCAGAAGAGCCTTCGCTTCGACATTCGCGACTCGCAGTTCGCTCTCGTTCAGGCGCAAGCTCGCGTGGCGGCCGCGCAGAAGGCACGAGATCTCGCGCAGAACACCTTTGATATCGCCAAGAAGGAGCAAGACATAGGAGCCTTGTCCAGGTATGACACCCTGATTGCAGAACAAGGCCTCGCTGTCGCTGAATCCGCGTTTTATACCGCGCAGACTGCTTATGAAAAGGCGAAGGCGGATATTGACCGCGCTACTGGGACGACATTGGACCGCACCGGCGTCTCGATAGACGACGCAAGAAGTGGCGTCGTCGCTCAGAGCAGGCCTTAGGAGTGCTTCCCTCAGGGATACGGGGCTTTTTCCGCAGCCTGTAGAGCCCCTAGGACGGCCTTTGAGCCATCGTTAAAACACCGCGGAACGGATGCAGTTTGGCCGGGCTTTTTCTTACCAGCACTATACTTACAAGGTGACCTACCAGGCGCCGTTTGAGGCAATGATGGCAACCTACCCGCATGCCGCGAAAGAGCCGGCCGCCCGCACGGCCAGGGACGCGCCCAGGATCCTGGCCGCGGATGATCAACCCCATATCCTGGATGCTATCGAGCTGCTACTGCAGCCGCAAGGCTACCGGGTCACGCGCGCGCAATCGCCCCGAGAAGTCAGAGACCGCGTTGCCAGCGAAACCTTCGATGCGCTCCTGATCGACCTTAATTACACCCGCGATACCACCTCCGGCGCGGAAGGGCTGGAGTTGCTGGCTCAACTCAGTGCTCACGACAGCCGCCTGCGCATCATCGTCATGACGGCCTGGGCCAATGTCGATCTGGCGGTCGAATCCATGCGCCGCGGTGCGTGCGACTTCATCCAGAAACCCTGGGAAAACGCACGGCTCATTTCCATCGTGCGCACCCAGATCGAACTACGGCGGGCCGTGCGGCAAGCGGAAATTCTGGAAGCGGAAAACCGCCTGCTACGCGCCGAAGGCCGGCCTGAACTGATCGCCAAAGCTTCTTCCATGCAACCGGTCCTGGAACTGCTGGCCCGCATCGGACCCTCGGATGCCAACGTGCTCATTACCGGAGAACACGGGACGGGTAAAGAAATCGTGGCGCAAACGCTGCATGCGCTGTCCTCCCGCGCGGCGCGTTCCCTGGTCGCCGTGAATACCGGAGCGTTGGCGGAAGGTACTTTTGAGAGCGAGCTCTTCGGCCACGTAAAAGGAGCGTTTACCGACGCACGCACAGATCGCATTGGCCGCTTCGAACTCGCCGATCGGGGTACTCTCTTCCTGGATGAGATTGCCAACGTCCCCATGCGCCAGCAAGCCAAGCTGCTGCGAGTGCTCGAGACTGGCGACCTGGAGCGGGTCGGCTCTTCGCAAACCAGGCGAGTGAATGTACGTCTGCTCTCGGCTACCAATGCTGACCTGCAGGAGGAGTGCGCCCAGGGCCGCTTCCGCGAAGATCTCCTGTTCCGCCTCAACACGGTCGAGATTCATCTCCCGCCGCTGCGCGAACGCCGCGAAGATATCCCCGTGCTTGCCGGGCACTTTCTCGCCCGTTATACCTCGCGCTATCGCAAGCCAACCACCGGCTTTGAGCCGAGCGCCCTGGAAGCCATGTTCCAACACAGCTGGCCGGGCAACGTGCGGGAACTCGATCACGCCATTGAACGCGCCGTGCTCATGGCCCGCGGTCCGCGTGTACAAACCGGCGACCTTGGCTTGAGCCAGGTCCGCTCCTCCACCCAGAGCCTCGACGAGTTGAGCCTCGAAGCCGTGGAAAGTATTCTCATTCGCAAGGCTTTGGCGCGTGCGGGCGGCAACGTCAGCCATGCGGCAGAAGCTCTGGGATTGAGCCGTGGAGCGCTCTATCGCCGGATGGAGAAGTATGGAATCTGATCCCACTTCGCATAGCGGAAGTGATTCAGCCCCCCACCCACACCTGCGCCCTCCAAAACACATTGGCCGCAGCGCCCCATTCGAGCGCCGCATCCGCATCCTCTGCCTGTTGATTGCAACGCCTGCCTTCGTGCTCGCTGCGATTCTGCTTTGGCAGGCCAAAGTGTCGGGGACTATGGTGACCACACTTCTTGGTGGCGCTGCTTTTTTTTCGCTCATTGCGGCGAGCTTGCTCATGGAGGAGATCATTCGCCCGCTGCAGACCCTGGCGAACGTTGTCTCCGCGCTACGCGAGTCTGATTATTCTTTTCGTGCCCGGGGCAGCCGTCAGCTCGATGCGCTGGGGGAGCTTGCTCTGGAAATCAACGAATTCGCCGACTTGCTGCAGAGCCAGCGCCTGGATGAGCTCGAGGCCAGCGCCTTGTTGCGTTGCGTGATTTCTTCGATGGACGCGCCGGTGCTTGCATTTGATCCCGAGCATCGCCTGCGGCTGACCAATCCTGCCGCGGAGCGAATCTTTCATCTCAGCGCAGACCGGACCCTCGGCACCAGCGCGGATGACGTGCGACTTGCCGGCCTGCTCGATCAGCCCGATCGGGGAATCATGATCCTGGCGGGCAAGGGCTATCCCGTACATTGGATGGTAAGGCGATCGAGCTTTCGCCAGCACGGGATCCCGCATACGCTGCTGGTGCTCTCTGATGTAAGTATCGCCCTGCGGGAGCAGGAGCGCGATGCGTGGCGGCGCCTCATCCGGGTGATTGGCCATGAAATCAACAATTCGCTGACTCCCATCAAGTCCATCGCCGGCAGCCTTCGTTCGTGGGTTCATATCAATCCGCAGAAAGTCCAAACCATGGATGCGTTTGCCGGGGATGATCATTTGTATAACCTGGATCGCGGTCTGAAAATCATCGAGAACCGGGCGGAGTCGCTGAATCGTTTTATCCAGGCTTATCGGCAACTTGCCCAGCTACCGCCGCCGGCATTGCAGCCGGTTTCGTTGCACCCGCTGGTAGAGCGCGCGGTCCTACTGGAAACCAGGGTAGCGGTCCAACTCAAGCCCGGACCCGACGTCGTCCTGCAACTCGATTCCGACCAGATCGAGCAGTTGATCATCAACCTGTTGCGCAATGCGGCGGAGGCAGCTTTGGCACGTTTTCCCGAAGCGCCTGCAAATAGCGAGGTGACGGTCACCTGGAAAGCAGCTCCCCCCGGCGTGGTTATTGTGATTGAGGATAACGGGATCGGCCTCACCAATCCGTCGAACATATTTGTGCCTTTTTACACCACCAAGCCGGGAGGGAGTGGGATCGGCCTGGCGCTCGCACGGCAGATATGCGAAGCACACGGCGGCGTTCTACAGGTTGCTAACCGGCTTGATGGCCCGGGTTGTGGAGCTGAGATCCGCCTGCCGGTGAGCCCATCCTCGCGAGGGTTGCTCGAACCAGAACCGGAAGCCGCGGAGACTAAGGTTCCGGTCAGTTAGTGTAGTACGTCACTCATAACGTCGTGTATGTAGTGGTGTCAAGATTCTTGTCCTGCAGGATCGTGTGAAGAGCACGCTCTTCAGCCCGTGTGAGAACTCCATTTCCAAACTCAGTCCCGCAGAGCCTGCCCTGAGCCTGTCGAACGGGGACGGCAGAACTTCAGACCTGTCCAAATTAGCTTTGAAAAGCGCATCGGTTCAGCAACCACTCTTGATCGAACCGTTGCCCTTTCCTTTGTCATCCCGAGTGTACCCGGATTTCCTGTTTCACAGCTCTCACCAGTTGACCGAAGCCACAACTCTCGACAGGAAATCCGGGGGAGCCGAGGGATCTGCAGTTCCGCGGACCCTTCGTGGAAATGCTTTTCGACAGAGGAGTCATGGGCCTGCGGCCCACCCCAAGGTAAATAAAACGCTTCGGTCCGGCATCCACTCTCCATGGAACCGTTACCCTTTCCTTGTCATCCCGACCGGAGCGAAGCGGAGTGGAGGGACCTGCGGTTCCGCGGGCCCTTCGTGGAGATGTTTTTCGACCGGAGCGTAGCGCATTGGAGAGATCTGCGGTTTTCTTTTACTTCTCACGCAGATTCTAAAGCCTTCATGACTCCGTGTTAGACAGCAGCCGGTCAAACAGAAGCCACCTGATTTTGTTCGGCCGCACTCTCCTCAAAGCAATCAACAAGTTACATCGTCAAAAAAACCAATTGTTCCGCTAATTTGGACACCCTTGAAGTTCAGCCGTCCCCGTTCGACAGGCTCAGGGCAGGCTCTGCGGGACTGAGTTTCCCTCTCAACGCCGCTTGAGCGTCTCCAACTCATCCAAAGTCCGCGGCCAGTCCGATCGCAAAAGGCGGGAGAGGCTTCGATCCGCCAGGAGCTTACCGCCCGTCTGGCAACGCACACAATAGTTGGTTTCGTTGTCTGCGAAGCGAATTCGTTGGATGGGTTCGCCACACCTCGGGCAGGGCTGTCCGTAGCGTCCATGCACTGCCATGTCCTTGCGAAAGGCCGTTACCTTTTCCGGGAAGGCGGCGTTCGCCTCGTCACCCAAGCGCTTGATCCACAGCGCCAGCGTGCTGCGTGTTGCGGCGTAAAGTTTTTCCCACTCCTCCGGCTTCAGCTTATGGGTCAGCGCGACTGGGGATAATTGCGCCGCGTGCAGAATCTCATCGGAATAGGCATTGCCAATGCCGCTCAAAATGCGCGGATCGGTAAGAGCCCGCTTGAGGGTTCGGTTCTCGACCGTGAGCGCGTCGCGAAAAGTCTTGAGATCGCTCGCGAGCACGTCGATCCCGCCGGGATCGATGGAGCGCAATGCCTCCTCCCCCTCGAAAAGATGCAAAGACGCACGGCGCTTGGTACCCGCTTCAGTAAGAACAAGCGAACCATGAGGGAAGTCGAAAGCGGCCAGGTTGTTTCGCCCGGCCAGCTTCGCACCCGTTGGCCGCCAGTGCAGTCGCCCGGCGATCATTAAGTGAAGCACCAGCCAGAAATCACCGTCCACACCGATAGCGATGCGCTTGCCGATGCGCCGCAGTTCCCGGACCACGCGACCTTCCACGCTGGCGACCGGCGGCCGCGCCGTTCGCAGCAGAAAGGCGCTGGCGATGCGCACGTGTTCGAGCGGCTGGCCGACAATCCGCGGCTCCAGAGCGCTGATATAGGCGGTGATGTCCGGTAGTTCCGGCATGCCTACCAGCTTGCAGCTTGCGCCGCAGTTTCGCAACATCGGACCATCGCGGAGACGTGATACACTCCGCCCGATGAATCGACGTATGTTTCTTGGCCAGGCCGCGATGGCGTATGGTGCGTTCCTGCTCCACGCGCGAGCCCAGGGAACGTCTCATGCACCCGCCCTTACCATCCGCGAGATCCGCGCAGTTCGTTTGCGCGACGGCTTCAACAGCCGTTTCATCCGCGTCTATACCGACCAGGGCCTGACCGGCACGGGTGAGATGCTCGATACCGTGGGGGCGGAATATATTGTCAACCACAACATCGGCCCTTCGCTTGCGGGCCGCGACCCGCTGGAGATTGAAGGGATTTTGTTCGACCTGTGGGGCTGGAAGCACCTTTCCGTCGGCGGTTCGCCCTCGCCGCTGTTCATGCGGGGTATGGGCGGACCCTACCTGACCGCCATCAGCGGAGTGGAAATGGCGCTGTGGGACCTGGCGGGCAAAGCCCTGAATGTGCCGGTCTACCAGTTGTTGGGCGGCCGTGTGCGCAACCGGTTGCCCGTCTATCTGCACGCAGCCAACCCGGCGGAGGCCACCAGCCTGATTGCAAAGACCAAGGTAAAAGCCCTCAAGATCGGCATTGACTACAGCCCCGATGCCTGGACGCTCAAAAAGGGCTGGGATCCAGACAAGCTTTGGGGACTTCATCTGAACACCGTGCAATTGGACGATGTGGTGAATTTTGTGGCATCGATCCGTGAGGCAGTCGGCCCCCGCTACGATTTGGCGCTTGAATGCCACGCGCGTTACGACGTGGAAACAGCCATACAGCTGTGCCACCTGTTGGAGCCCTTCCGTCTGATCTGGGTTGAGGAACCAATCCCCAGCGACGATGTGGATGCCATGGTGAGGGTGCGCAATGCCACGCGTGTTCCTATCGCGGCGGGTGAGAATATCTACAGCCGCTATGGGTTTCGCCCATTTCTTGAAAAGGAAGCGCTCAGCGTGATCCAACCGGACGTGTCGAAAACCGGCGGCCTGCTGGAAACGCGTAAGATCGCCGCGATGGCCGAGGTTTACTCCATCCCCATCGCACCCCATGGTGTAGCTTCTCCGCTGGGTACCATGGCGGCAGCCCATGTCGCCGCCGCGACCCCCAACCTGATGCTGCTTGAGTTCACCCACTACGTTGACCAGTCGTACACTTCGCTGACGGAGCCAGTCTTGCTCGATGGAGAGGGCTTTCTCCAGGTGCGGAATACGCCCGGAATCGGCGTGGCTCTCAACGAAGATGTGGTGAAGGAACGGACAGACCCTGAATTTCATCCTTTGTGAAGCATATGTCTGAAGGCAAGATCCCTCGAATTGTCGCAGTCGGTGAGCTCTTATGGGATCTTCTGCCGAGCGGCGCTCGGCTTGGTGGAGCGCCGGCAAACTTCGCCGTGTTCTGCGCCCGGCTGGGCAACTGCAGTGTATTAGTATCCAGCCTGGGTAACGATGGCTACGGCAACGCGGCCCGCAGCATGCTCGTGCAGCCGAACCTGGACCTGACACAGCTACAGATGAGCGAGACCTATCCCACGGGAACGGTCGAAGTTACATTCTCGGCCAACAACCAGCCCAGCTATGTTATCTCCCGAGGAGTGGCATGGGATTTCATTCAACTCACTCCTGACCTTCTGGCAACCGTCCGTGCTGCGGATGCCATTTGTTTTGAAACGCTTCCCCAGAGGCATGAGGAATCGCGGTCGACCATCCGTAGCCTGGTGGAGGCCGCCCCTGCACAGTGCGTGCGGGTTTGCGACATAAATATACGAATGCCCGATTGCAGCCCTGAGGTGCTTCGCTGGTCCGTGGCCCACGCCGATATCATCAAGGTAAGCGAGGAGGAGTTGCCGCTGACCTTTTCGTTCCTGGGTGGACTTGGCTTACCCACGCAGCAGTTAACCCCAGAAACTGCATCCCGTGCGCTGCTCGAGAATTTCCCAGACTGTAAATTGGTGGCCACTACCCTGGGAGCCGAGGGAAGCATGATCACCACGCGTGAGGGCACATTCAGGCATCCGGGTTTTCCCGTCAAGCTGGTCGACACGGTCGGCGCGGGCGATGCCTTTACTGCTGGTCTCCTGCACGCCTACCTGCGTGGCGCCTCGCCGGCAATGATGGCAAAGATCGGCAACCTTTGTGGCAGTTACGTTGCCGGCCAGCAAGGAGCCACGCCGGCACTGTCGGCGGAACTGATCGCGAGCATTCGTGCATTGCTGGGCACGCAGGAGCAACCGCCGTCTGGGGGGAGTGAATGAATCGTCGAACATTCCTGGTTTCATCGTTGGCCTCCTCCGCGATGTATGCGCTGCGGAGCCGGCTCGTGCACGCATTGGACGAGCAAGCGGCGTTAAGGGAAAAGCTCATGCGCGATCCATTACGGCCACAGTTTCATTTGCTGCCTCGAGCGAACTGGATGAACGATCCATGCGCGCCTCGATTTTTTCGCGGACAGTATCACATGTTTTTCCAATACAACCCTGGTGCAGCGGTGTGGGGAGACATGCACTGGGCGCACGCCGTTAGTCCTGATCTCATTCACTGGAAGCACCTGCCCGTGGCACTCTCGCCGACTCCGGGTTCGTATGATGCCTATGGATGTTTCACGGGGAGCGTGCTCCCCGGCGTGGATGTTCCCAGCATTCTCTACACCGGCGTCACCAAATGTTCTCCGCAAGAGGAGACCATCCGCGGCGAAGG
Organism: uncultured Acidobacteriaceae bacterium; assembly: GCA_963830325.1. Lineage (GTDB taxonomy): Bacteria > Acidobacteriota > Terriglobia > Terriglobales > Acidobacteriaceae > PALSA-350. Next base: position 374,423 of record CAWHMV010000007.1, on the reverse strand, counting down.
AGTCCGTGAGGTGCAGTGCCTGGCGACCTCAACCGACCCTGAACTGGGCCGCTGGACAAAGCTGCCGAAGCCAGTACTGGAGGCTCCTCCGCCCGGTTTAAAGATTACCGGCTTTCGGGATCCGTGCCCGTGGAAAGACGGGGACACGTGGTACATGGGTGTGGGTTCGGGCTTTAACAAAGTTGGGGGCGCCGTGCTGCTCTATACCTCTCGCGACGGCCGTAATTGGACGTATCTCCATCCGTTAGCGCAGGGCAAGTGGAACGGAGGCACGAAGGTCAACCCCGTAGACACGGGTGAAATGTGGGAATGCCCCGACTTCTTTCCGCTTGGTGATAAGCATGTACTGCTTTACTCCACCGAGCGAAAGGTCTATTGGGAGGTAGGTACCTTCGATAAACACGACCTCCGTTTCCACACCGAGACCAGGGGTCTGCTCGACCATGGATCGTACTACGCGATGAAGAGCATGGTGGACGAGAAGGGCCGGCGCGTCCTGTGGGGATGGGTTCAGGAAACGCGTAGTCCTGAGGAGTGCAAGGTTGCGGGTTGGGCCGGCGCCATGGCTCTGCCCCGCGTGCTGTCGCTGGGGCCGGACAACACGTTGCGCATGGATGTCCCACCAGAGTTTGCATCGCTCCGCACCGCTTCAAAGAAATCCATTAAGAATCGAGCCGGTGAGATCATTTGCAAATTCAAAGTTGGCCAAAGTGCCTGTGGGCTCGAATTGCGTTCCGGCACGACGTCATTGTTTGCCATTCATTACGAAGGTGCATCTTCCGTGACGATAGGCGGTAAGACCGTGCCGCTCTCACCCGATCGAGATGGACTTTCGTCGGTTCGTCTCTTTATCGACGGCTCGATCATCGAGACTTTTGTGAACAGTAAAGAAGTAATGACGGCCCGCTGTTACACGCCGTCGGCGGCCTGACATCCAGGTCGCATGGACCGGAGCTGAGGATGCGCTTAGCAGCCTGGAAGTATCAAGCATCACGCCCATTTCCAAAGACCGGCTGACTGTCTAAGTCAAACGAGCACAAGGTGGTGGGCCAATGGCCTTCGTGGCGTCCTACGGAGAAGACTGCAGTCCTACCACCTGCCGACAACCTCAAGCGTGGAACCGCTTCATATATTCCGCGTCGACCTTGAGGGCTTCCATGATCGGTCCCTGGAACTCCTCTTGCTCCACGAAGGCATGGCGTATGTGTCCGGTCGCAGCCGCGGCGGCGAAGATCGGTTTGTAATCAACCGACCCGGTGCCAAGCTCCACCGACGGTGGTTTGTTGTCCTTAAAATCCTTAACATGCAACATCACGATACGTGTCGGATACTGTTTCAAATAATGCACAGGATCCTGGCCGCCCACGATCACCCAGCCACAATCAAGCTCGAAGCTGACCTTTGCCGGATCCGTGTTCTTCAGCAGCTCCTCATACGGCAGCACGCCCCCAATCGCGCCGAACTCAGCGATATGGTTGTGATAGGCGAAACGCATCCCATCAGCCTGCACCTTAGTAGCTATCTGGTTGAACTGCTCAGCGCTCCAGCGCCAGTCATCCATCGTGAGCGGACCCTTCACGCCCTCCTGTTGATGCATAGGCGACGAGCAAACCACAAACCCTGCCCCCAGCGATTTGCAGAATGGCAGAATCTCATCGAGATGCTGCCTGAGCAGCGGCAGCGGGTAATGGGCGCTCACGCAGCGCAACCCGGCGGCCTTCATACCTGCCTTTACCTGCTCGACCGGCATATTGAAGAACCCGGCAGCTTCGACTTCCTTATAGCCGAGGGCACCGATCTGCTTGAGAGTGCCGGCATAGTCCGTGGGCAGCAGAGTGCGCACGGAGTAGAGCTGCAGGCCGATGGGGAGCCCGAGCGATGCAGCCCGGCCCACACCGGTCACCATGAGGGCGGCGGCTGCGGAGCTGGTGCTTAAAAAGGTGCGTCTGGTAATCGACAATTGATTCCTCCTGCAACAGGCCCAATAGTACTACTCCATGAACCAGCCATGGGTCACCATGAATGACTGCCCGGTGAACGCCAGTGTCGTTTGTTCTGCCAGGAACACCGCGGTCGCTCCGATTTCCTGCATCGATGTGAACTGTTGATCGAGCGTATCCTTCAGCATCACTTTTTCCACCACTTCCTGCGGATCGAGCTGGAGTATTTTCGCCTGTTCAGGGATCTGCTGCTCGACCAGCGGAGTACGGACAAAGCCCGGGCAAATCACATGAGCGCGCACACCATGGGGGGCTCCCTCTTTGGCCACGGCGCGGCACAGCCCAAGCAATCCGTGCTTCGCAGTCACGTACGGCGCCTTGAGCACAGAGGCGAGCTTTGAATGAACAGAACCGGTATAGAGAATGCAGCCGCCCTGGCCGGAGTGGTACATGTGCCGCAGACAGGCTCGCGTGGTCAGAAAAGCTCCATCAAGGTGGACCGCGAGTACTTTCTTCCAATCGCTGTAGGTCAGCTCGTGAATTCCGCCGATGATCTGGATTCCCGCATTGCTGCAGAGAATATCGACGCCGCCAAACTCCTGAACGGTTTTTGCCACTGCGGAGTCGACAGCATTTTCATCGGTCACGTCCATGGCAATTCCACGTACCTGACCGCGTGTTGTTCTTGCGACTTCAGCCGCGGCCGCCTCCGGCCCCGCCCGGCCCAGATCAGCGATCACCACGCTTGCGCCCTCTGCAGCAAAGCGTTGCGCAATGCCAAAGCCGATGCCGGAAGCCGCGCCGGTGACGATTGCTGTTTTCCCCTTTAAGCGCACTCGTTCACCTGCAGACAAAATTGGAAGCATCGTTGGTGCTGCCGGAGCCCTGATATTGGGCCACGCGGGGATAGGGACATAGCGGTCGCTGCACGTTCGTCGCGGCCCCCATTTCCGCAATCGGCAATTTGCTGGCGATAATCTTATCCGGTGCAACCCCATGCTCGACCCAATCGACGACTGCGCCCAACGCGTCGAAATGCGTCTCACCGGGACCGCCAGCGCAATGCGCCATGCCCGGAACCATGAATAAGCGGAACGACTGATCCAGAGCATCCTGCGGTTTGCTGGTGTGGGCGGAGCTATCGCGCGCGACCACAGCGTTGTAGTAGTTGATCGATTCTCCAGGCGCCACTAACCAGTCGCTCCAGCCGTGGTACATGAGCAGCTTGTGGCCAAGGGCGCGAAAGGTGTCAATGTTGGGGCTGGTTGCATTCACCATCTCCGCGAGCTTGCCCATATAGACGGCGTCGTCATGATCGAAATCGAACCGCCGCCAATCCCACTGCGGCCCAAAAACCCATTGAAAAATGGGAGCGTATGGAGGCGTCCCACCCGGGGTCGGATCCAGACCGTCCCAGCCAAACTCGCTACCCTTGGGCAGCCCGGGATAGAGGCTTTGGCCCGTTCGCGGATTGACTGGTCCGGCATAGATTTGTTTCGCGGTCTCCACCTGCACAGCGGTCAGGCAACTCTCTTGGCCGGCGCTCTTGCATTGCAGAGCTGAGGGGTCGAACTGGCATTTGCCGGGATCGTTGATGACTCCGTCCTTCACCCCATCCAGAGCATCGCATCTATCCACTACCGCCTGGGCAAGCAGCGATCGTGCGGCGGCGGGCAGGTAAGATGCCGGTGTTCGTTCGTTGACCGCAAAATTCCATAGGATGCTCACGTGGACGCCGGTGCGGTCATTCGCCGCGGCACCGCCAACGATTCCGTCATAGTCATCGGGGTATCGCTGAGACTCCATCAGCGCCTGCTCGCCTCCGGTGGAGCAACCGACGAAGTAAGCGCGCTTGGCGTCTTGGGCGTAGTAGGCACGCACCACCTGTTTAGCCACCAACGTCATCTCGTGCGTGGCCCGGTATCCCCAGTCAATCCACCGCTCCGGGCGATTGACGAAAATGCTGGCGGTGGCGCCGGCGGGAGTCGCCATGCCCATATCCGTGTTTGCCACCGCATAGCCACTTCTCAACCCTTCCGCCAGGGCGCCATAGCTGATCTTGCCGGCAAAGCCGCCGTTGCCCGTACCTTCCAGGCGTTGGTTCCAGTTCGCCTGCGGCATCCAGACCTCGACCAGGATGTCGGAGTCGGCGCTAGGCTTTACTGTGGCCGTGACTCGGCAAAACGCCGGAAGGTCTGTCAGCGGTTTCCCCGTAGATGGCGCAAAGAAGCCCGTTGAGACAACCTCCGCCTTGGTGATGCTGGTGGCCGGTAGCTGAAGCGTCGCCAGGTTCTCGCACTTGTCTGCGAAACAAGGCGCGGCGATGAACGCCAGCCCGGCGGCGGTGAGAACCAGGAGGCTCCGTTTTGTGCGGCTGAAGGACAAACGCAAAGTGTACTAAGAAGGAGCCACCCTCGCAATCCGAATGCCCGCAGCCCCTCGCGTATATTGTTGACTGAGTACGCTCAAGGGGTTTTTCCGCGATGAATATGTCCAATCACTTTCCCAAAATGCTTGAGATGGAGCAGAGCTATCCGCCCTCGCAAAAGCTGGATTTTTCCAGCCTCCTTGAGGAGCAATTCACGCAAACCGGGTTGCGAGAAAAGATCAAGCCGGGCATGAAAATCGCTCTCGGCGTCGGCAGCCGCGGCATCACCAACCTCAAGGAGATTGTGCAGGCGACCCTGGGGGTCCTCATCAAAGCGGGCGCGCGTCCCTTCATCGTGCCGGCCATGGGGAGTCACGGCGGAGCCACCGCAGCGGGCCAGATCGAGATGCTGGCGGGCTACGGAGTTACCACTGAAAGCATGGGCGTCCCCATCGAAGCCAGCATGGAGGTGAGAAAGATCGGCACTGCCTTTGACGGCCTCGACGTCGTCTTCAGCGTTCCGGCGTTTGCGGCCGATGGGGTCGTAGTCCTCAACCGGGTCAAGCCGCACACTGATTTTCGTGGAACGTTGGGCAGCGGCATCCAAAAAATGCTGGTGATTGGCTTCGGCAAGCAAGTAGGCGCCAACAATGCGCACTGTGCTGCCGCCCATTTAGGATACGAGGTCGTGCTGCGTGAGTTTGCCAGGACCATCCTCGGCGCCGCGCCGATTTTCTGCGGCATTGCCTTGGTGGAGGATCAGCATCATCAGACCGCGGTGATCGAAGTGATCCCCCCGGAGAACATCGTTCGCGAGGAGAACAGGCTTTTTCAGAAGGCGCAGTTGCTGCTGGCCCGTCTGCCGTTTGAGGAGATCGATCTGTTGATCATTGACCGCATCGGCAAAGACATCAGCGGTTCGGGCATGGACACCAACGTGATCGGCCGCGACATTATCGGATACACTTCTGCGCTTCGCTCCGAAAGCCCGGTCACCCCGCGCGTATCGCGCATCTTTGTCCGCGATCTGACCCCAGCCAGCAATGGTAACGGCATCGGTATCGGCATGGCGGACTTTACCACTGCCCGTTTCGTGAAGTCCCTTAACCTGCAATACACCTATATGAATGCGCTCACCTCGCTCGGCCTGCTCCCGGCGAAAATTCCCATTTACTTCGACAATGACCGCGAGGCTATCCAGGCAGCGTTAGCTTCTTTGGCCGAGCCAAGCTTGGAGAAGTTGCGCGTGGTGCGCATTGCCGACACCCTCAACCTCGAACGCTTTCTGGTTTCCGAATCCTGCGTGAAGGGAATTAACGGGAGAGCGGGAGTGACGATGAATGGTACGGCACGCGACATGCAATTCGACGCATCCGGCAATCTGGTGCCGCTCTAGCAGCTTGCGGAAATACTCTCCAGTCTGAAGGGACGATTCCATCCGCGCAGAGACTTCCTCCGCAGCCTCGCGAAGGGTGCCCCAGGTCTCGCTTTTGAGACCTGGGATCCTCCTGGTGGAGGCACGTCAAGTCCCCTGTTATAACTCCAGGTTCAAACCAGCGGCGCCGCACAATCTGAAGACAGCCTTCCGGTAAGTGTCGCCAGCTGTACTTAGGGGCAGCTATGCTCTCCAACTTACAGCCTGAACATATATCGCAGCCCCCCGCAAGACCCCAACGCTGATGTGCTAGTCTAAAAAGTTTTTAATGCCCACTTGCATCAGACAGGCTCTCTCCAGGCAAGAAGCTATTGCAGCCCAGGTGTCGCTTAACCCTTTTAATGGCTGGCTTTCTGATAAGGCAATCACTCTTTGAGTAAGCAAAGAATCCGTCTGCGCGTCCTCTCACGCGGCATTGGTTGGTAAATATCTTTCGATAGTGCGAGACTGAACCACCGGTCGGCAAGCACCGATCTTCGCGCCTTTTACCCTCCCCCCGCGACGCGACGCTTTCTACTGCACGCAGATCTTTGTCGATCAGTTGAGGAGCAAACAGCACATATCTAAGGAGCGGCCGATTGCGATACTGCCCTCGCGCTACTCTCTGGAGCAATCATGAGCGGAAAGGTGGTGCTGAGATGAGTCCGACGTTATTAACTGGAGAAGACGTAAATCTCACCCTCCGTGATCTGACGGTGCCGTTAATCCGCCGCAAGCGACTATGGATGCTGACGTTTCTTTGCGTCTTTGCCGTTGCAGCGTTGATCGGTCTACTGCGACCGCAAACTTACGAGTCGCATATGTCCATCCTCGTCAGCCGTGAAGGGCTGCGCCCCGCGGAAGCCACCGAGGCGAAAGCGCAGACCGACGCCCCCACCCCGCCCCTGACAGATCAGGAGGTGACCTCGGAGGCTGAGTCGCTCAAAAGCCACGGGTTCCTCGAACAGGTAGTTCTTACCAATGGCCTCCAGAACGGACAGGATAGCCGGTTTCTCACCTTCCATTCTTCCCCGGCAAACAGAAACGGTTCGAGTAGCGCATGCCGTGCGGCTGCTCGACAGGCAGAGTACAAATTCACACCCGATCGAGCGCACACCTTATCGAGGTGACCTATCGCTCAACGGATCCGTCTCGAGCCTATGGAGTGCTGAATAGCCTCGGCAACCTCTATCTGGCCCAGCACGCCCCTCGCCCCGCGCCGGTCTCTTCCTCAACGTCAAATCCGCAATCACAGGGGTATGAAGCGGCTATAGAAGATGCCGAGTCGGGTCTGCGGGAATTCCAGCAGACCCAGGGCCGATCTGATACGGGTCGCGGGTTTGCTCGGCAACTGACGGCGGCCGCGGGCCAGTCGCGCACCATAGAGCACGCGATTGCCGCCGGCGAGCAGAAGGTCCGGACTGACCAGGAGCAGATGAAGGTGATCCACCGCAACCGGCTTCACAACAGAACAACGACGCTACTAACCTGCTGCTGCAGAATCTTGGCGCCCGTCTTCAGGCCGCCGAAGCTAAGCGTGCGCAGTTCCTGCAAAAGTATGCGCCGAACTATGCGCTGGTGCAGGATGCCGATAAGGAGGTGTCTGAAGCCAAAGCGGCCATCGCCGCGGCGCAGAAGAGCTCCCAGGGGAAACGAACGCCAGCCCGCCTGCCCGACCTCGCGTTCATGCGAGAGAGATTGGCGCAAGACCAGGCAGACCTGGCAACGCAACGCGCCAGTCTTAACGCCGTTCGGCATGTCCTGGAGGATATGAAGGCGCAAATGCTCAAATCAGGTGGCAACTCCTTAGATGACGCTGACCTCGAAGGCGAGGTCAAGGCTGGCGAACAGAGCTATTTGCGGTATCTCTCCAGGCGAGAGCAGGAACGCACCGACGGTGTGCTCGACCGGCCCCGGGCCGTGAGTGCTGCGCTAGTTACGCCGCCCACCGTACCTGTATCGCCGGTACACGGTCGAGGTACGATCTTCCTCGTCGCTCTGGGATTAGCGGCGGCGGTCAGCTTTCCAACTGCGTTGATCCTTGACTACTTCGATGACTGCTTTGATCCTTGTTTCCAAACCCCAACCCAGGTCATCGAGACCCTGGGGATCGCCGTTGTATTGGCCGTGCCCAAAATGACTACTTAGGCAAATTATGGTCCTGGATTATTTCAAGCTGCGGGAACAACCTTTTGGCGTGACGCCCGATGCGCGGTATCTGTTTTTGAGTTCCACGCACAAGGAAGCGCTTGGCTCTCTTCTTTATGGCGTCGACGAGGGATGTGGGTTTCTTGCCCTGATTGCAAGCCCGGGATTGGGAAAAACCACGCTGCTGTTCCATGCGTTGCATCTGCTCCGGGAGAAGGCGCTGACCGTATTTCTTTTCCAAACCGTTTGCACTTCCATCGATCTTCTGCGCGCGCTTCTCTCTGGCCTCGGCGTCCAGGAAACCCAGGGGAGCCTTGTCCAGCTGCAATCGAGATTAAAGGAAGTTCTGGTCGCGCAGGCCCGGTTGGGAAAGCGCGTCGTGGTGGCCATTGATGAAGCGCAAAATCTGGATGATTCGGTGCTCGAGTTGATTCGAATGCTGTCAAACTTCGAGACGCCTCAGGAAAAACTGATCCAGATTATTCTTTCCGGGCAGCTGGAGCTGGCGGAAAAGATTGCGTCGCCTGATCTTGAACAGCTACGGCAGCGAGTCTCGATCTTCAGCAAGTTGACACCATTCTCCCGCGAAGACACGCAGCTTTACATCGACCACCGTCTTCGCGTGGCAGGATATACATTTGCCGGCCCTCTGTTTACCAGGGATGCGCTGGCACTCATCGCTGATGCAAGCCGCGGAATTCCGCGTAACATCAACAACCTCTGTTTCAACGCACTGTCGCTGGCATGCGCGTTGCGGCGAAAGCCCATCGATAGCGAAATCATTCGTGCGGTGATTGCCGATCGTGATCTGGGACGGTTTCGAAAGACAGGCAATGTCGTTACGCGCTCCGAGGCGGGTGGGCGGCAAGGTGTGCGTGTACGTGTTCCCGCGAATGTCGTACCTTCGCCGTTCCCACGATGGATGCAGAGGATTGCGTTTGCGCTTGCGGCCACTCTGTCCCTGGCTGGGGTGCTGGTCGCGAGCCGTTGGTGGACAGGCAACAAGGCCGCCATACACGCAGAGAGCGTGCCGCTGCTCTCCGCCCCGGCACCTTCTTCGGAGGTAGCGCAGCCATTGCTGCAGGTTGTTTCGCATCGAAATCCGCGCGTAACCGGAGAACCGCCCTCAGCCGCGTCTCGCGAAATCGCAGTAAGCGTGAAGCCAGGCGAAACGCTGCTCGAAATCTGCGTCGCAAGTTTCCGTCGATGCAGTCCGGAGCTTTTGCAGGAGATTCGCCGGCTCAATCCCCGCATGAACAACCTTGATCACATCGAGCCTGGCCAGACGATTCAATTGCCGGGTTCTGCAGTCAATTTAGTGCAGTCAGATGAGTTCCCATCTCTGCGAGAAACGAGCCATGAGTAGGAACTACGAGCTGATGCGCGAGATGGAGCAGAAGCAGGCTCTCTTATCGGACCATTCGATCGAACCGGCGTTCACCGCGGCAGAAAGCTGCCACCGCGGTCTTCGGCGTCCATGGGCAAGCGACCAGATGGCGGGCCTTGTGGAGCGAGTTTTCCTGCAACCGGCGCGGACGCCCCCGCACGTGGTGGTGTTCGCCGCCATCGATCATGGCAACGGATGCAGCCAAATCGCTGCAGCAGCCGCTCGGACTTTAGCCGCCAGTGCGCCCGGGGCGGTGTGCCTGGTGGAAGCCAATTTTCGTTCCCCCGCGCTGCCCAGGATGTTGGGCACAACCAATTACCAGGGGTTTACCAACGCACTGCTGGAGCAAGGGAGCATCCGATCCTTCATGAAGCCAATGGGCAGCGGATGCTTATGGCTGCTATCCTCCGGTCCGCTAGCAGCCGATTCGCCCAAGCTTTTAGCTGCGGAGCGCCTGCGGGCCCGGTTTATCGAGCTGCGCGCAGAGTTCCACTTTGTGATCGTTGATGCGCCGCCCCTGTCAGGATACGCGGATGCAATCGCATTGGGCCAGCTATCCGACGGAATGGTGATAGTTCTCGAAGCGGGGTCGACTCGGCGCGACGCGGCTTCTACTGCAGTGAGTTCTGTGCGCTCCTCCCGGGTTCAGATTCTCGGCGCTGTCCTCAACAAGGGTGCGGTGCCGAGTGGAGAAGGATTTTGAAGACGCCATAGAATGGCGGCACGATCGGAAGGAAGAGAGTTCCCTCAGCCCAGCGCGTCGCAGCAGAATGGACGTCTCGTTTGATGGGAGTGATTCGATGCACACACTTACCGACAAATCCACAAGGAGGTCGCATGGTATTCTAGGCGAGTTCGGTTGCAATTAAGAACGCTGCACCCCAATCCTGGGTAAGCTCGGTTTCCGTCCCCGTAGGATACCGGGTCCGCACCTCTGGAGTGCACGAAAGCAGAACAACAACAACAACTCGACTGTTCGGGTTGTTCCTACGGACTTTTCCTGAATAGGTGCATCGTGAAGACCTGATTGCGCCTGGGGCCTAAATCACAACGCGGCGTTTCCGAATAGAAAGTAATCTTTGAGGCCGAGCTTCCGAGGTTGAGAGCGCTGCTCGGCAATCGGCTTTAAATGCTACAGCGCCCTTGGATCCAATCTCCGGTCGCTGTGCTAAAGGATCTTCAGGCAAAATGACGGCTTTAGATTATTACAAGCTGGAAGAACTACCGTTTGGAGTCACACCCGATTCGCGATATCTGTTTCTGACCCCAACGTATAAGGAAGCGCTCACCTCGCTTGTCTATGGCATCGAGGCCGGCTGCGGATTTGTCGCGTTGATTGCAACGCCGGGGCTGGGGAAGACGACGCTCCTCTTTGAAATCCTGAACATTCTTCGCGATAAAGCGCGCATCGTGTTTCTGTTTCAGACGATATCCACTCCGCTGGATCTTTTGCGATCGCTTCTCTCCGGCCTCGGAGAGCGTGACTTACCGGGCAGCCTGGTTGAAATGCAAATCAGGCTGAAGGATTTGCTCACCGAACAATACCGTCTTGGAAAGCGCGTGGTCGTGGTCGTAGATGAGGCACAAAATCTTGATGACTCCGTGCTCGAACTCATACGCATGCTGTCGAACTTCGAGACCGCGCGCGACAAACTGATTCAGATCATTCTTTCCGGGCAGCCGCAGCTGGCGGAAAATATCGGCTCCCCGGAGCTTTTGCAACTGCGGCAGCGGATCACCATGTTCGCTCGTCTCCAGCCGTTTACTCTGGAAGAGACCGCCCAATATATACGCCACCGCCTGCGCGTAGCCGGCTATAACTCCGATATGCCGTTGTTTACGCGAGACGCTCTAACGTTGATCGCCGAGGCGAGCGAAGGCATTCCGCGAAACATCAACACTCTTTGTTTCAATGCGCTATCGTTGGGATCTGCCCTACAGCAGAAACCCATTGATCGCGATGTGCTCCGCAAGGTGGTCGCTGATCTCGATGTTGGGCCATTGCGGAAGAGAAGCTACTCGCTGCCGAAAGCGGACGACAGACGTAGAGTAACGATCCTCGAATCCACTTCCATTACCACCAAAAAAGCAGTGTTTGCGGGCAGGCTCTCCAATCTCGCGGTTGCCGCCGTAGTCCTTCTCACTGTAAGCGCGGCGCTCGTCGGGAGCCGGCGATGGACAGGGCGCCCGGCACTTCAGCCTCCCCCGGCGGTCGTCGCGAAACCTGCTCCCGGGGCTGAGGTGCAACCGGGTACTCCCTCCGCCGCTCCACCGGATACGGTCGCGTTGCCCCGCGCACCCTCGACCGCGATCGCAAATGCCGCCCCACGAACTACGCCCGCAGCCTCCGCCGTGGAGGATAGCCACGTACCGGCCGGGGGCCCTTCCACAGCGGAGGATCACGCTGCAGCGCCAGCGGTTCGATCGACCGCCTTCCCTGCAGCACCGGCTTCATTGGTTGCCGAGCAGACGCCGCCACTGGAAGATTCCGTAGGCACTGTCCAGGTGGCGCCTGGGCAGACCCTGCTCGGTATCTGTATCAAGAAATTTGGAAGCTGCTCGTCACAACTTTTGCAGCAGATACATGAACTCAACCCTTCGCTCAATAATCCTGACCATATCGAGTCTGGTCAGAGTATTCGCGTCCCGGTTCTGGCCGCACAATCCGGTGCCGTGGAGCCAACCCCCCGAGATTCGCGGACCCAGTGAAAGATTGCCCATTACAAAGATTGCCCATTACTTGGGTATCGTCGAAGCCACAGCATCCGTTCCCGCCCTGACATGTTCGTAGAGACTTCTCGGTTTCAGGAACGGAACGATCATGTGAAAGATTGTGGCGCGCAGGCAAGGCCGCCAAAAAAAACCATCAGTGCACGGCTCGACCGGTTGGCAATACCTTCTCAACAACAAGGAGGTTCCTCCAGCGAAGTGGATGAGTTCTTGCTGCTTTGTGATTTCATGTTCCAACATGAAGGCTCGCATCACGGCGGAAAGCGATTCCTTCTTGAAGTGCAAGTCGTTCATCTGCAAATCGACATAAGTGACTCGACTCCGGCGCCATCCACTCAAAACGCTCAACCATGTGCCATTGGGTAGGCGCAAACCCATGCAAAAGAAATCAGGAATCTCATAAAGCAGGTTGTAGCGGGCATGATAGAACCCGTCCATCCGATCTGGCATCGACCTCGGCTGAAGGCTCAGCATCGCTTCGAGAGCCTGGGAGGGCTCCAGCGAGGGCAGGAAGACGATATGCGCCTGTTCTTCCAGCTGCTTGCGCTTGCCGGCCAGGCTCCGTCGCGTGCGAGGGCCCATGCCGGCCAGCATCGCGTGGTAAGTTCTTTCCAGTGGAAGCTTGCGTTGTAGGTGACCACCGGCGAACATACGGTATTTACTCCTGGGTCCCATAACCTCGATACAATGTTCTAGAGAAGTCCTAACCACGAAGCTCACCCCGTATACTCGCCAAAGTTTCAGTACGGCCTGCGCAGCCAAATTGACATACTGCACCCGGAATGCTTCTGGGCCGGCCACAAGGCCATCGCCCACGGTGTCTCCTCCGCGCCATAAACCAAGACCAATGCCGTACCTGCAATGTTCGATAAACAGGACGCAAGCTTCGAGGTCATGGTTTCGGCGAATCAAAACTACCGCTATCCGTCGATTTCTTTGCGTGTTTGCAGCAATGAAATACTCGAGATCCGTGGTGTAGTCGTCTTGCTGACCACAGCGCAGGCGGAGTTCACGAATCGCCGGGATAAACGCCCGAACCTTCCGTTCACCGATAAGCACTTCGGTGGTTCTTTCGCGGCTTTCGAGCAAAGGGCTGGCTCTTCGTATCTCGAGCACCGGATCATCAGCCAAGGCGTTATGGATTCTGAACAAACTAGCTAAGCTCAGTCTTTCCGCTCCGGCACGTCTTCAAAGCTGTACCAGCATAAACCACAGAAATCTGGGAGTAAATCACTCCCGGCCCGAAACCGAGGGGTGCCCAGGTCTCGCTTTTGAGACCTGGGATCTGTGCAACCTGTCCCGCCTGCCCCGGCGAGCCGTGGGAGCAGCCATTTCCGCCTGTTAAACTAAGCACTGATTAAAATCGGTTGAGGTCGCCTTTGAGGCGAAATATTCAACAATAAGCGAAAGCAGGAGACGCGGTATGTCCCTTAGGATTAACGACACGGCGCCCGACTTTACTGCCGAAACGACCCAGGGTACCATCCACTTTCACGAGTGGATCGGCGACGGTTGGGCAATTCTCTTTTCTCACCCCAAAGATTTCACCCCGGTTTGCACTACCGAGCTGGGCAGTGTGGCCGGCCTCCATGACGAATTTAAAAAACGCAACACCAAGGTCATAGGCCTGAGTGTGGATCCCGTGAGCAGTCACGGAAAATGGGCCATCGATATCGAAGAGACCGGCGGTTACAAGGTCGAATACCCCATGATTGGCGACACTGAGCTCAAGGTCGCCAAGCTCTATGACATGTTGCCCGCCGATTCAGGTGACACTTCCGAGGGTCGCACGGCAGCGACCAACGCCACCGTGCGCACCGTCTTCATCGTCGGCCCGGACAAGAAGATCAAGCTGCACTTGAGTTACCCCATGACCACGGGCCGAAATTTTCCAGAATTGCTGCGGGTCATCGATTCCATGCAGCTGACCGCCAAACACAAGGTGGCGACTCCCGCGGATTGGAAGCCGGGTGATGATGTCATCATCCTCCCCTCTGTCTCCGACGAAGAAGCCAAGCTGAAGTATGCCGACGGCTGGAAATCGCCCAAGCCTTATCTTCGCCTCGTTTCTCAGCCGAAGTAGTCCGTCGCAACGTAATTATGCAAAGAGTCGCGTTCCTTCTGCGGTTGCGCCCCGGCACGGAAGAGGCGTACGACCAGGCTCATAAAGAAGTATGGCCGGAGATGCTGGCGCTCCTTAAGCGCGCCGGCATCTCCGAGTACTCTATCTTCCGGCGCGATCAGCTGCTTATCCTATCCATGCAGGTCGAGAATTTCGAGCATACTTGGGCGACGATCGAAGCCGATCCGGTCAACACTCGCTGGCAGCAGGCCATGGCGCCCTATTTTGCTCCCCCGGACCCGACCTTGGACCCGCTGCGTCCCGGCGAACGCTTCCCCATGTTGCGCGAAGTCTTCTACCTGCCCTAGCTGCTGGCGAACTGGTCCAGCAGCAGGTGGAGAGACTGTCGCAACAGTTTCTTTCCCCCTTGCTCAGCCGCCACTACTTCGAGTTCGCGCTCCAGCGTCAACGTGGCAAAACCATGAACCAGGCTCCACGCACTGGCAACCAATGCTTGTTGCCGGGCAGGCTTGGCGGCGGGCAGCAGGTCCCGTGCCGCCCCTTCCAGGAGTAAATATGCTTCAGACGCCATCTTTCCGACCTCCGGATATTTCTCCTTGGAAATCCCACCTTCCCACATCACTTTGAAATGAGAGCGGTGTTCCACAGCAAAATCGACGTAGGCAACGCCCATCTCCACCATCCGCTTGACCTTGTCCTTGGGATAGCTCTGCGTAGCCCGCGCCAGGGCGTCGCGAAACAGGCCAAAGCCTTCCGCTGCAATTTCCGCCAACAGCGCCTCCTTGTCCTTGAAATGACGATAAGGGGCGGCTACGCTTACACCGGCCAGGCGGGCTGCGTCGCTCAAGGCAAGACCCTTCACGCCATGTTCTTCAACCAGCAAAAGCGCGGCCCGCATCAGGGCTGAGCGCAGGTCTCCGTGATGGTACGGACGTTTCTTGGTCACGTTGAAATTAATTCTACATGGATGTGAATCTGATTAACATTTATGTTAATCTCTTTTACATGAAGAATCATTCTTCGCCCCCGGCAAGGTTGGTAACAAAGTTGGTGACAAGGTTGGTCGCTGCTGGCTATATTGCATCGCCCGCTTTGACCGTGTTGGGGTTCATCATGGCAGCCGACCTGCGTGTTTTGTATCGCAGGTCTGGTTGTTGACCACCGCGTGATTACCGGGGCGCCGGCATGGCTTAAGCCGGCAAAATTCGCGCTTTCCACCATGATCGCTGCCTGGAGCTTCGCCTTTTGCATTGCATCGACCACCATCTGGCCGCTAATCAGGCGTGCGCTCGACGTTGTGTTGGCGGTGGGCCTGTTTATTGAGATCGCGCTGATTGACATGCAGGCGGCCCGGGGAACGAGCAGCCATTTCAACGTTGCCACGCATTTTGATGGCGCGGTGTTCGCCGTCATGGGGATCAGCATCGTCTGTATCTGGCTTTCGATACTGCTGCTGGCGGTGCTCCTCTTCCGGCAACCCTTTGTTCATTCCGCTTGGGGATGGTCGCTGAGGCTGGGCATGGTCCTGGCGTTGATCGGCACCGGCTCAGGAGGTTTGATGGCCGTGCCAAACTCCCAGCAACTGGCGAATGCCCATGCTACCGGCCGGCTTCCCATCGCGGGGGCGCACACCATAGGCGCGCCGGATGGTGGCCGCGGATTGCCTGTTACCGGTTGGAGCGCCGATCACGGCGATCTGCGTATTGCTCACTTTTTGGGCATGCACGGTTTGCAGCTATTGCCGCTGCTGGCATGGTGGATCGCCCGTCGCAGAGCACTGGCAAGCGAGCGGACCCAGCGTAACCTGATCTTTGCCGCAGCCACCAGCTACCTGGCGCTCTTCGGGCTCGTTCTCTGGCAAGCCTTTCGCGGGCAGTCGATTGCACAGCCCGATGGTTTAACGTTGGAGAGCTTTGCTCTGTGGCTGGTGGGAACAGCGATTGCCGTCGTCCTGATCAGCAGCAAGCAGGCCACTCATATTTTCAATACCAAGGAAGGCATTTCATGACTGCGGATGCGCTCTTTCGACTTTGCAACAGTGTAGCGATGGCCGGTTGGCTTCTGTTGGTGGTCACCGGCTGGTCGACCCGCGCTTCGCGTATTGTCTCTTCGCTGATAACCGGTCTGCTGGTGCCGGCTCTGCTATCCGGCTTCTACCTGGTGCTCATTCTCACCCATTGGGGCGGCCACAAGGGTGGATTCAATTCTCTCAGTGCTGTCATGTTGCTTTTCACCGACCACTGGCTCGTCCTCGCCGGATGGGTCCACTACCTGGCCTTCGATCTTTTTATCGGTAGCTGGCAAGTGCGCGATGCAAGGCGAAATCGCGTGCCCTTCATACTCGTGCTCCCGTGCCTGCTCCTGACCTTCTTCTTTGGGCCTATTGGGCTCTTGCTCTACCTGTTTCTAGCGGGCCTGGCAACGCGCGGCAAAGCCTGGCCCGGTCACCCGGCCGTCGTGACGTAGGAAACCGCAGATCTGTCCACTGCGCTACACTCTGTCGAAAACATTTCCACGAAAGGTCCGCGGAACCGCAGGTCCCTCCGCTCCGCTACCCCGGATTTCCTGTGGACCTTGATGGCGTTGGCGGACCTCATGCGCCTTTCCTTAAGAGAAAGGCGCACACGCGGCCTCGTCTAGCGCTGCGTGGCAGGAAATCCGGGTTCGCTCCGGTCGGGATGACAAGGAGAGGGTAACGGTTCCATAGAGAGTGGATGCCGGACCGAGGCGTTTTTAATTACCTTGGGTGGGCCGCAGGCCCATGACCCCTCCGGTCGAGATGACAATTCTGTTAGTAAGGAGCGCCCGTAGTCTTTCCTGGAAACGCGAAATCTCGCTTCAAACAGCATTGTCATCTCGACCGGAGCGGTAGCGTAGTGGAGAGATCTGCGGTTTCTCTCAACCGGCCTTTACTTTCAAGTCACCCACCGCCCGATACGCCTGGTTAATGGCACAGTCTGTGTACGCGTACGCGTCGGCATCCGCGTTGGCGATTGCGATGCGCCCAAAGGGCTTTCGTGCCTCGACGCAGGGCAGCGGCCCACCGTCCAACCAGAACGGATCCCAAAGAGAGTTGTATTGATAAGCGTAGCCATGGGGCCAGCGATTCACCGTTATCGCCGCAATATCCCGCGCGGGGTCAAACCCGCCGGCCCCTATACTCCGGGCAAGCAACTCCCTGATCTTTCTTTCGAAGGTCTCGAATGAGGTGCCATATAAATCGTAGCGTCCGGCAATATGCTGTTGCCGCGCCGGGTGTCCGGGCGAGCAGGGATAACGTTCCATGGTGAGCACGATCGGCTCATCCGGCCGCTTGGTGCAATGGTAATCGCCAATGCTAACGCGACGGTCCAGGCCGAACTCAGTGAAATAAGATCCAGGCGCGGTGACGCTTCGCGTTTGTAAACGGACAAAGCTCTCCCAATTTTTTAAAGCCACGTTGGTGTAGACGAGCGGCACCTTCTCCGCCGATCGCAAATTAGACACTTGCGCCGCCGCCAACTCGTTTGTGAGTAAAGGAATGACCTGATGCCAGCAAGCCAGAATGCAATGCGCCCCCTTCACCGTGTATAACCGGCCCTCTTGCACATAAGTCACCTCCACCTCGCTCGCGGTGGCTGGGTCACCCTCATGCCGTACCCGCACGACCGTACTGTTCAAGCGGATACGCGTCGGGTGGGCCGGTTGATCAAGCTGCTCATAGCGAACCTGAGAAGTGACTATGTCGTCTGCTGATTTGCCGGGCACAGCCTCAGGAATCAGGGAACGCACCATGAGTCGCGCAATGGACGCGTTTCCATCAGGGAAATGGAAGAAATATTTTTCTGCTTCCTCGTTGGGGATGGCATCGCGGCCCATCCCCGGGCCCGCGCCAGGCTTGAGTTTGAGCCCGTCGAATCCGGGCATGTCCAAACCCCACGCATCCTGCGCCGAGACGGCGTCAATGCCGACACCGTAAAGCGGTTTCTGTTCCGGGTCCAGCAACGTCACCACCTGACGGTCCACTTTGACCAGGTTAGTTAGGTAGTCGGCGTAGCTCATACGCGCCAGCTTCGCCTTCTTCTGCTCCGAAGTGAGGCTCGGCATCAGATCCTCGTCAAGCGCATAAAGGCGCTTCAGATCTGCTTTGGCTTTGTCCGTCATCGGAGCTTGCGCGGCGAACTCCTGCCATTGCTTCTCACCAACCCGGGGCAAAGGATTGATAACCAGGCGATCGGCGCCAAAAGTTTCCTGATCAAAGAAATACTTCTTCTTCAGTCCAAGAGCGTCGTATGGCTTTTTGTCCAGATGCGTCGCGTAGGAGGAAACATCGATGCCCAGATCGTGGATCACGCTCTTGGCTACAGGACTATACGGAGCCGGGCTCTCGATCGAAAAGGTGCCTCCGAAGCCCAGCATGAAATTCTTCTCTACCTGGAATTCATTGCGCTTCGCGTGCCCACCGAAGTCGTCATGGTTTTCAAGGATGAGCACCCGCGCCGTCTTGCCGGCAGCCTGATGGAAGAAGCGCGCGGAGGAGAGGCCGCTGATACCACCGCCCACCACAATCAGGTCATAGCTTTCCCCTGTGCTTTCAGGCTGGCCCGCAGTGGTCCAGAAAGTACCGTCACGCAGCCGGTGAGCGACCTCAAACGCTCCCACATGACTGCCGCGCAATCCATGCGCCGCCGGCGGGTCATAGCCGGGACGATCTTGTGCCTCCGTGGTCCCTTGAGCAAGCGAATGCGGGGTCATCGTCGCAGCAATGGCCATAGCCGCACCATTCATAAAGTCGCGGCGCGTAATCCGGCGATCCATACCCAGTTCTTTGTCAGTCCAACTCATCGATGAATTGTCTCCGTCTTCTCCCGGGTCATAAGCCACTGTGACAGAAAAATGGTGATCACCGAAAACAAAAAGATCAGGGTGGCAATGGCATTCATTTCCGGAGTCGCGCCGCGTCGCAGGCGTGACCATATCTCAAGCGGCAGTGTGTTCTCCCGGCCGATCAGGAAAAAGGTAACGGCAATCTCATCCATGGAGAGTGTAAAAATGAGAAGTGCCGTGCCCAGCAGCGACGTCCGCAAGCCCGGCAGCACAATCCGCACCAGGGTCTGGATCCTCGTGGCTCCTAGATCCGCGGAGGCTTCCTCGAGTGAGCGATCCAGCTTCGCAAGTCCGGCAAAGATCTCCGTCGTAGCAACTGCCGTCAAGGCGGTGGAATGGCCCAGAATCACAGTCACCAGGCTCAGACGGAATCCACTGCTCACTGTCAGCAGGAGCAGGGAGATGCCCGTGATCACGCCGGGAACAATCAGGGGCAGCAGCACCAGCCGCTGAAAAGCCGCTTTCCCTGGAAAGGAATAGCGATCGAGAGCGTAGGCTGCTGGAAAGCCAATCAACATCGACAAGACAACAGTCGAGAGGGCGACGATGGCGCTATTGCCAACCGCGGTCCACATGGCGGAGTCGTCGAACAGGGTGCGATACCAATCGAGCGTCCAATGTTGTGGTGGAAACCCGCCCACGCCATCGCGATTGAAGGAATAGACCACCAGCACGACGATCGGCAGATACAGAAAGGCGTAAGCGGCGGCGGCGTAAGCGGTCGACAACGCCGGAAGGGTACGGTTGCCGGCCTTCATGCCACTCTCCAGCGTCGTTCCAGCCGTTGCGTGACGGTGAGAATAACCAGCACCATCACCAGGATAAGCACAGCAACCGCCGCCCCCAGCGGCCAGTTGTAATCTGCGCCAAAGAGATTGGCTACGATATTGGCGATCATCACGCTGCTCGGTCCGCCTAATAACAGCGGCGCCAGAAAATCACCGAAGCTAAGCAGGAAGGCGAACGTCGCACCAGATAGAACACCGGGCAGCGACAGCGGAAGAATCACCCGGGTGAAGGTCTGCCAGGTCGTTGCTCCCAGATCGCTCGAAGACTCGAGCAGTTCACGCGGAATCTTTTCGAGCGAAGCGACCACTGGCAGGACCACGAACGGCACATAGATGTGGGTAAGCGTGACAATCACGGCAAAGGGGCTGTACAAGAGAAAGCCAAGAGGATGCCGGGTTGCGTGACACCAGAGCAGCAGGGTATTCATCACACCCTCGTTGCCGAAGATCACTTTCCAGGCGTAGGCGCGGACCAGGTAGCTGATCCACAGCGGAATAATCACTGCCTGGTAAAGGATCTGCCGGTACTTGCCGGCCTGAAAGACAAGAAAGCAAGCCAGCGGATAACCGATCAGCAAAGAAAGCAGCACCACCGAAAGCGCGATGCGCATGGAACGAAGAATCACGATGAGATAGAGCGGCGTATGGACCAGGTGCAGATAATTCGCGAGGGTGAGATGGTGATTCACTTGCTGCCCGGCGTCCAGGCTCCAGAAGCTGTAACAAAAAAGCAGGCAATAAGGCGCGAACAGAAACAGCGCAATCCAGGCAAACGGAGGCAGCGTCACCAGCCACGCAGAAAGTCGGGAGCGCGCCATGTTATTCCTGCTCCAGCGGAACCAGGTCTTGTGCCCGGAAGGCAAACCAGCCGCCGTTCCCGCGGGGCCCGGCAACGCGCGCCGATAGCTCCGTCCCGGATGCGCAACGCAGCGTAAGCAGGGAATCAGCACCGTGAAACTGTTCTGCAACCACTTCTGCGACAAACGGAACCGCCTGCTCGTCCGTCCGCGCAGTCTCCGTTACAGGAGCGATACATTCCGGACGCAGCGAAAACGTGACTGCGCCATCCGCCACCTTGACCGGTACAGAAAAATCGGCGCAGTCAGCCACACCCTCCCGAACCGTCCCCTGGACGAGATTGCTCTTGCCCAGAAACGAAGCCGCATACGCAGTCCGCGGCGTTGAGTACATAGCGCGGGGCGTGCCGCACTGTTCCACCTTGCCGTGACGAAGCAACACCACCCGATCCGAGATTGCCATCGCCTCACTCTGGTCATGAGTAACAAAAATAAAAGTGATACCAACCTCGCGCTGTAGCACCTTCAGCTCGCGCTGCATTTCGAGGCGCAGATTCGCGTCCAGAGCTGAAAGCGGCTCGTCGAGCAACAACAGCCGGGGCCGGTTAACCAGCGCACGAGCCAGAGCTACTCGCTGTTTTTGCCCTCCGCTGATTTGCCGGGGAAAGTGTTTGGCAAATTGCCCCATGTGGACTTTCCTGAGCGCCTCCTCCACCCGAGCAGTCATTTCGTCGCGCGCACACCCGCGCACCCGCAAGCCGTAGGCTACGTTCTCGAATACGCTCATGTGGGGAAAGAGGGCATAGCTCTGGAAGACGGTATGAATGGGCCGGCGATGGGGAGGCAGCGCATCGAGCCGCGCATCCTCGAGCAAAACGCGTCCGCTCGTCGCCTCCTCAAACCCAGCCAAAATGCGGAGAAGCGTAGTCTTGCCCGATCCGCTTTCACCCAGCAGGGTAAGAAACTCGCCCTGTTCCACGTCCAGCGATATGGATGCAAGCACCACGTGCTCGCCAAAGCGTTTGCCCACGTTCTCCAGCCGCAGAAAGGTACTCACGCCGAGCCCTTCACTGGCTGGCCTTCACTTCGTTCCATATCTCGGTGTATTTCGCGCGCCGCGGCACGTCCTGCCAGAAAACAATCTGCCGCTGATAAGCATCGATGTCGTCCAGGTGCAGGCTGTGGCGCTGCTCCGGCGTCATCAACGCGGCAGCCTGTGGGTTCGCCGGGATATATCCCGTAACATCGCTGAGTTGTTTTTGTGCCTGTGCGGTGATGAGGTAGTTCAACAACTGGTACGCAAGTTCCTTGTTGTCGCTGGAGGAAGTAATCATCAGGTGATCGATCCACCCCGTAGTGCCTTCGGCGGGAATCTCCTCCTGGATGGGTAGTCCGCTCTTGTGCAACTGGTTGGTCACCAGCGGCCATCCCATGCCCGCGATGACTTCATGATTCTGAAACAGGTTGGTCAGCTCCCCGCCGGTGGTCCAAAGCTTGCGGATATTCGGCTTCAAGGCGATCAGCTTTTGCTTTACCTGCTCCAGTTGCGCATCGGTGAGGTTATACACAGCCGCAGGGTCAGTCTTGCCAAAGCCGAGCACCTCCGCCGCCATGTACATGGTGGAGAGGTCGTCCCAGAACGATAGCTTATTGGCAAATTTCGGATCCCAAAGCTCAGCCCACGTCGCGGGGGCTTTGGCAAAGGCCCTGGTGTCATAGAGCAGTGGATTGGGCCCCCAGGTGAGGGGCACGCCGTAGACTTTGCCGTTTTCCTTAACCAGCGGCCGGGACGTGAGGCTCGGCGACAGCTGCGTATAGTTCGGGATTTTGCTCAGATCCAGCGGAGCTACCAGGCCGGACCGGCTGAGCATGGTGGCCACATCGCTCGAGGGAGAGATCACGTCGTAATTGGACGATGCACCCCCCCGCAACTTGGCCACCAGCTCATCGCTGGACCCCATATAGGCCGCGATCACTTTGCATTGGCATTTGGCTTCGAAGCCCTGGATGAAAGAAGGGTCGGCGTATCCCTCCCAGACCAGTAGGCTAAGGGTCGGGGGCGCCTTCTTGCACCCCGAAAGAACGGCGAGCGCAGCCAAGCTGCCCAGCAAAACGACCCTGAATGTCTTCGCGCTCACGCTTAACAAATATGGCTCCCATGCTCTTTGGCCGAAAGGATGACAAATGGTAAGCAGGACGAGGTCAATTGCAGATTGGCTAATTTCCAGAAATTACTACAAGGGTTTAAACGTGGCAACGTCTTTCCTGACACACTGCTCAGGTCATATAATGCAAACCAGGGTTTCCCGAGCGAATGTCTTCTCTCTCTGATATTGCAACACCCCGCGTTTCCGGTACCTTTTGCCGGATGCGGTGGTTTCTCCGCTATGCCCGCGGCGAAGCCCGGCTGTGCCGGCGCCCCAACCCCAGTCTCCTCGCACGCTAGAGCATTTTCCTGGCTGCACCCGGCCTCCGCATCATTTGACAGCCCTCAGGGCAAAGGATGAATCCCCATGCACCACCTTCTGGAGAAGGAACTCGCCACTTTTGAAGCACGTACCCCTGGTTCCAAAGCCGCCCTCAAGCGAGCCCAACCCCGCATGCCGCTTGGCGTTGCCAGCAACTTCCGCAGTTACGAGCCCTGGCCCCTGTTTGTAAAAGACGCTCAGGGAACTCACATCCACGACCTAGACGGCAACGAATACATCGACTTCAACCTGTGTTTCGGTGCCCTCATGGCCGGCCACTGCCACCCGGCCGTGGTTGCCGCCGTGCAGGAGCGGCTGGTGACCGGCACCATGTACGGCATGCCGCACACCCTGGAGTACGACCTGGCCGATGAAATTTGCCAGCGCTTTCCCGTAGAGCAGGTGCGGTTCGGCAGCAGCGGAACCGAAGTGACCATGCACGCCATCCGCATCGCGCGTGGCTTCACTGGGCGCGACAAAATCATCAAGATGGAGGGTGGCTATCACGGCGTACACGATTCCGTGCTGGTCAGCATGAAGCCCAGTCTCGACCTCGTCGGCGATCCCGACCGGCCCAACCAGGTACCGGCCTCCGGAGGAGTCCCAGCCGATACCGTGAAAAACACCCTCGTAGCCCAGTTCAACGACCTCAAGGCGGTCAACGGCCTCTTTAAGGAGAACCCAGGTCAGATTGCAGCTGTGATCGTGGAACCCATCATGATGAACATCGGCATCTGCATGCCGGAGCCGGGCTACCTGGAAGGTCTACGCGAGATCTGTACCCGTGAAGGCGCGCTGCTCATTTTCGACGAGGTGAAGACCGGCGCCAAGCTGGGCCGCGGCGGAGCCTGTGAGTACTTCAACATCAAGGCCGACATCGTAACCTTGGCCAAGTCCATCGGCGGCGGTTTCCCCTTGGCTGCGTTCGCGGCTAGCAAGAAAGTGCTCGACGTGATCGCGGAGCACAAGGTCTTCCACGCCGGCACCTACGCCACCAATCCGCTGGTCATGGCGGCCGGTCTTGCCACCTTGCGTGAAGTGCTCACGCCCGCGGGCTATGCCCACATCGGCAAGGTAAGCGATGCCCTGGTCTCTGGCTACAAGCAGATTGTCCACAAGACCGGCCTGGAAGCTTACGTCGAGAGCGCTGGAGCCAACGGCGCCATGCTGCTCTATCGCCACAAGATTCATAACTACCGCGAGTGGCATGCGGTGGATACGAATCTGTGGAAGCTCTACTGGTTCGGCATGTTGAACCGTGGAGTGATGGCCCAGCCTTACTGGTGGGACGAGCAGTGGACCATCTCCGTCGCCCACTCCATGGCGGATATCGACAAGCACCTCTCCGCCTTTGAAGAAGTGGCGCCGGCACTGGCCCAGGCTCAGCAGGAAACCAAGGCGTTGCAAGAGACGCTGGTTTAACACTTCATCCGTTACGGCTGGGTGCCCCATCGGGTGCACCCAGCAAACTTCCCCGGGCCTGGCTCTCGAAAGGAGCAACAATGGCTGTCTCGCAAACCAGTTGTGAACCAATGTTTATCAACGGGGAATGGACGGAAGGCTCTTCCGGCAAGCGCATTCCCGTGTACGACCCTTCGACCGAAGAGGTCATCGCCGAAATTCCCGACGCCAGCCAATCTGACGTCAACGCCGCCGTGGCCGCAGCCCGCCGCGCCTTCGACGACGGTGGGTGGCCCCAAACCACGGCACAGGATCGCGGCCGCATCCTTTTTCGCATCGCCGCCAAACTCCGCGAAGAAGCCCCGCAGCTCGCCGAACTGGAATCACGCAACTGCGGCAAACCAATCGTCGAGTCGGAATACGACATCGCTGATGCCGCCACCTGCTTCGAGTACTACGGCGGCCTGGCCAACAAAGTCTCCGGCATGGTCAATCCCGTTCCCGACAACGCCCTAAGCCTCTCCTTGAAAGAGCCGGTCGGTGTCGCAGGACAGATCATTCCCTGGAACTACCCCATCGGCATGGCCGCGTGGAAGCTGGCGCCTGCGCTGGCTGCAGGCTGCACCTGCGTGTTGAAACCGGCGGAGCAGACGCCGCTCACCATGTTGAAGATTGCCGGCTGGTTGGCGGAGTGTGGTGTGCCTGCCGGCGTGGTCAACATCGTGACCGGGCTTGGCGAGACGGCTGGCGCCGCCATTGTCGCCCATCCCGATGTAGACAAAGTTGCCTTCACCGGATCGGCAGCCGTGGGCAAGCTGATCATGAAATCGGCTGCCGATACTCTCAAACGCGTGACCCTCGAACTCGGGGGCAAGTCTCCCAACATCTTCTTTGAGGACGCCGATTTTGAAGCCGCGATCGATGGCGCGCTCTTCGGCATTTTCATTAACCAGGGCGAAGTCTGTTCGGCGGGCAGCAGGGTGCTGGTGCAGCGGTCTATCTATCCAAAATTCGTCGAGGCAATGACCGAGAAAGCACGCACCATCAAGCTGGGCCCACCGCTCGATCGATCCACCAAGATGGGTCCGCTGGTGAGCCGGGAACAGTACGACCGTGTTACTGCTTACCAGCAGCTGGGCAAGTCCGAAGCCAAGCTGGCTCTCGGTGGAGGCCGGCCGGCTTCCATGAGCCGCGGCTACTACGTGGAACCAACCATCTTTTACGACGTTGACAACTCATCGCGCATTGCGCGGGAAGAAATCTTCGGCCCGGTGGCTGCGGTGATCCCGTTTGAAGACGAGCGTGACGCGCTCAAGATTGCCAATGACACCTCCTTCGGGCTAGCCGCAGCCGTCTGGACGCGTGACATCTATCGCGCCCTTCGCATGGTCAAGGCCATCCGCGCCGGAATCGTCTGGGTAAATCACATGCAGCCCACGTATGTGGAAGCCCCTTGGGGTGGTTTCAAGCAATCGGGCTTCGGCAGGGAACTGGGGATCCACGGAATCGACGAATACCTCGAGACCAAACAGGTGCACATCAATCTGAACGAATCGCCGATTGGATGGTACTGACACCATGTCCAACATTCGCCTGAAGACAGAAATTCCCGGACCTAATTCGCGTGCCTTGATGGCCCGCCGGTTGCAGGCTCTTCCGCGCGGAGTCTATGCCTCCACACCGCTGTTTGTGCGCCATGCCGAGGGCGCCATCCTCGAAGACGTAGACGGCAACCGCTTCATCGATCTGGGCGGCGGCATCGGCTGCACCAACGTTGGCCACCGCAATCCGCGTGTGGTCAGCGCGCTGCGCTCACAGCTCGATGCTTTCCTCCATCTCTGTTTTCAGGTGACCGGCTACGAGAGCTATGTCTCGCTGGCGGAAAAGCTTAACCAACTCACCCCGGGTAGCTTTGCCAAGAAGACCTTCTTTGTAAACAGCGGAGCCGAAGCAGTAGAGAACGCGGTGAAGATTGCGCGTGCCTTTACCGGGCGCCCGGCAGTCCTCTCTGTAGAAGACGGCTTTCACGGTCGCACCATGATGGGCCTGTCGCTCACCAGCAAGACCCACCCATACAAGGAAGGATTCGGCCCCTTCCTGACGGATGTTTACCGTATCCCCTACGGAGTGCCTGCCAATGCAAGGCTTTCCAACCGTGGGCCGCTGACCAAGGGGCAGGTCAACGAGCTGCTCGACCAGACCTTTCGCCGTGTGGTGGCGGCCGAGTCTGTTGCCGCCATTGTGATCGAGCCGGTGCTTGGGGAAGGCGGTTTTGTGGTTCCACCGGCGGGCTTCCTGCCTGCTCTGGTCGAGATCTGCCGTGAACGCGGCATCGTTTTCATTGCCGATGAAGTGCAGACAGGCTTCGGCCGCACCGGCGAGCTCTTCGCCAGCAAACACTTCGGCATCGAGCCTGATCTCATACTCACCGCGAAGTCCCTCGGCGGCGGCCTCCCCTTGGCGGCAATTACCGGCCGTGCGGAGATCATGGATGCTCCCGGACCAGGAGGCCTGGGCGGCACCTTCGGCGGCAATCCTGCGAGCTGCGCAGCCGCGTTGGCTGTGGTGGAAGAATTTGCCGATGGAAAGTTACTGGCCCGTGCCCGCCTGCTCGGAGAGCAATTTCAGCGTCAAGCGACCGCATGGCAGCGGGAGCATGCGTTTATCGCTGACGTCCGCGGCGTCGGGGCCATGCAGGCTATGGAGTTTGTTGACTCCACTGGAGCGCCTAGTGCGAAAGCCGTTAAGAAGCTTGTCCACCACTGCCTGCATCACGGCGTCCTGGTGCTGAACGCAGGCACATACGACAACATTGTCCGCCTGCTGATGCCTCTGACCATCAGCGACGAGGAGTTCAACCAGGCGCTGCAGGTGATAGAAGGCGGCTTAAGTGCCGTAGCAGCAGAGCTGGGGGAACTAGCCGCCGCGCGGTAAAGTAGAGATCAAAGGTGAAACCATCATGAGCGAGACCGTAACTGACGTAACGATGACGAGCCAGGAAGTTTCCGAGTGGACCAAGAAGCTGAACTACGGCACTTGGCGTTACCAGAAAAGCTGGAATCCCCTGCACATCGTCGATGCTGAGGGATGCTACTTCACCGACGGGAACGGCAGGCGTTACCTCGATTTCTCAGCGCAGTTGATGTGCTGCAACCTGGGGCACAAAAATCAAGCCGTGATTCAAGCGATCGAAGAGCAGGCGCGGAAGCTGGCCTACATCATGCCCTCCTACGCGACCGATACACGCGTGGAGTTGAGCCGCCTTTTGCTCGAGGTATTGCCTGAGGGGCTGAACAAGTTCTTCTTCACCACTTCCGGCACGGAAGCCAATGAGGCTGCCTTCAAGATCGCCCGCATGTATACGGGAAAAACCAAGATCATTGCGCGCTATCGGTCCTATCACGGGTCGACGATGGCCTCCATCGCCGCAACGGGAGATCCACGCCGCTGGGCCATGGAGCCGGGCGGCAAGGGCCAGGGCTTTCTATTCGCGCCGGAAGTTAATTGTTACAAATGCCCCATCAAGCACACCTATCCGGAGTGCGGAATCGCCTGCGCTGATTACCTGGAGCACATGATCTCAAACGAAAGCGACGTGGCCGCAGTCATTGTCGAACCGGTAGTCGGCACCAATGGCGTTCTTGTTCCTCCACCCGAGTACATGCCGAAGCTACGCGAGATTTGTGACCGTCACGGGGTCTTGTTGATTGCAGACGAGGTCATGTCTGGCTGGGGTCGCACCGGTGAATGGTTCGCAATGGACCACTGGGACGTGAAGCCGGACATATTGGTTACCGCCAAAGGCATCACATCAGCCTACGTTCCGCTAGGGCTCTGTGCCACCACGGGCAAGATCGCCGAATACTTCGAGGACCACTTCTTCGCCCACGGCCATACCTACGAAGCGCACCCCATTACCCTGGCGCCAGCCGTGGCAGCCATCAATGAGCTGAAGCGGCTCGATCTGGTGAACCGGGCTCGTGAGATGGGCAAGTACATGAGCGAAAAGCTGAACGCGCTCAAGCCGAAGCATCCTTCGATCGGCGAAGTGCGTGGGCTAGGCCTCTTCTGGGCATTAGAAATGGTTAAGGACCAGGAAAAGAAAACCCCCTTCAACACCAAGCAAGACAAAGTCGACGGAAAGCCAACCGTCGTGGATCGCGTAGCCGCCGAGATGATGAAGCGCGGCGTCTCGATGCAATCCTGGATAAGCCACTTCGTGATTGCGCCACCCTTGATCATCGAGAAGCATGAAATTGACTTCGCGGTAGACCAGTTGGATCAATCCCTGGCAATCGCTGACGCAGCCATCGCCCAGTAGAGGAAAACTGCAGATCCCTCCACGGCAGGCCGGGACAGGTCGGCTACGCTCGGGATGACAAAGGGGAGAGTATTGGAGCTATTGACCCACCCTACTTTCGTCCTCCCGAGCAGCAGACTTCGTCGGTCTAGTTAGCAGCGTCGGAAAAAACCGAAGGGTGCCCCAGGTCTCGCTTTTGAGACCTGGGATCCCCGCAACCAATGAAAACTGGAAGCCCCACCCTCCCCTTTGTCATCCCGAGCGTACCCGGATTTCCTACTTCACCATTCTCACCAGCGACCACTTATGTGGTTCTCTCTAAAGAGAACCACATGTAGTCGACCGAAGCCGCAACTTTCGACAGGAAATACGGGGGGGGCGAGGGATCTGCAGTTCACTCTCCACCAAGCAAACCTACACTCAGTAGCAACCTCAAACCCGCTTAAGATCGCGAGCGAGGAGTCGGTGAAACAAATGCTCTCCACCTTCCCTGCGCACTGAAAGTCTCCCCGCACCATATGCGCGAGAGTGCAATCCCCGCTGTACCGACTCGCAAATATCAACATCCTCACCCTGCACCCGGTCACTTACCGCGACACTCTCCGCGTTGTATTCCGCGCTGGTATCCCCAAAGAAAAAATCAAACACCACCAGACAGCTCTCCTGACCTAGCGGAAGTACCAGGTTTGTATCCATGACCCCCTCATACAGGTTGATCATGAAATTAGGGTAGATCCAGTAATAATCCGCGCGATCCCCAGTACGCGTCTGTGCCACGGTTGCATCCTGTGATGCCACCATAGGGCTAGACTGAACCACATAATTCGGACCATTCTCAATGCTGTACTCGCTGTAATCGAGCACGCTATTGAGCGCCTTGTGCAGGTGCGGCACGTGGTAGCCGCCATCCAGGTAATTGTCGACGTACACCTTCCAGTTGCAAGCCAGGGTATAACTCTTACGACAAAAAAACTTAAGACCAACGCCAGAAATCCGCTCCCTGAGCTCACCCAGATAACTTTCGAGCGCAGGCCCCTCGTGGTCCAAATTGACAAATACAAATCCTTCCCGACTATCCACGCGAACTGGAACCAGCCCATTCGCGGCGCGCTCGAAATTACAAACACCGGCGAAGTCAGGTGTGCCCTTGAGCGAACCGTCCAACCCATAAGTCCATCCGTGGTAAGGGCACCGAAGATGCTGCGCAACCCCGCACGGCGCAGTCATGACAGCAGCCGCATGATGGCGGCAAACGTTATAAAACGCGCGCAGCTCCCGATCAGCCCCGCGAACAACAACCAGCGGCTCGCCGGCCAAATCGAAAGTAAAAAACTGCCCGGCATCGGCGACCTGGTCCGCACGCCCGACCGCGATCCAGTTCCTGCCAAACACCTGTTCGCGCTCCAGGCGCCCAATCCGCCCGTCAACATACCACGAAGCCGGAATCGTGGAAGCGAATTCCAGCGGCGCCTCCTCATCGTAGAGCGCGAGCACGTCAGCGAGAGACTCGTTCATAACGCAATCTCCTCGCTCAGGGCCGTAGCCCGGACAATCGAGCGATGCCCACGCCAGTACACCGCGACACCGGAGACCAGCAGCACCACCGTCATAGCCAAAATCTTGAACAAGGCCCTGGCCGGATTCGGCTCATCCTCCGCGGGAAACATGGAAAGAATGATAGCGGCGAACGTCGAGAAAAACCCCACACACGCGAGCGGGATGGCAACCCGTTTGCCGCCAGGCAGCCGCAGGGCGCCGGGTGTGGCAGGACGTGATTGCAAACGGATCATCGAGGCAAACACAAACAAATAAGGAATAAAGTAAGCAATCAAACTCATGGCGACCAGAAAGTCATACGCGCCCTTCACGCTGGTGCCTGCCTGGCTCAACAAGCCGAACACAATCCCTGCCAGACCGTAGGAAATGACGGCGACGTACGGAGTTTTCCAGCGCGGGTGGATACGCGCAAAAACCGCAGGCAGGTAGTGGTTAATCCCCACCACGAAAGGTAACCGCGCTGTGGACGATAGATAAGCCGCAGCCGCGCCGACGTTGCTGATGCCCACCAGGATCGCGACAGGGACAATCAGGGCAGCTAACCCCAGCTGCCGGCAAAGAAAATCAATCGCTGTCATAAAGCCACCGAGCCCGCTGATCCTGCTCGAAGGCAGGGCAACCAACATGGCAACGGTTCCAGCGATGTAACTCACAGTGATGATGACACCAGCGATCACCAAAGATCGCGGAACGACGCGCCGCGCATCCTTGATCTCGTCGCCCATGAACGAAGCGCATTCGCTCCCGGTGAACGCAAAAAAAATCGTGGACCAGAAGATGAGGTCTCTCACCTGAACATGGGGAAAGAAGCCCGCCCAGGTGAAATGGGTTGCGGAACCAAAGCGTGAGAAAGACAGCAGACCAAGCAGAATCAGAATCGCCACCGGCACTGCCATGCCCACCGCGCCAAGATTGTTGAGCCATTTGCCTAAGCCCAGGCCGAATACGTTGAGCACCGTAATCAACGTCAGCATGCCGATCGTGAACAGCAGGAAGTAGACGTTGGCATCCGCCAGATGCGCAGCGCGAGGAGTGATAAAAAGCATGCTGCTGGCAGCGAAATAAAGCACCGCGGCAAAGTAGGGAAGGTTGCTCATCCAGTAACACCACGCCGCCATAAACCCGGCAAATTCGCCATAGGCCTCGCGAGTCCAAATGTAGAGGCCGCCCTCCTGGGGGTACCGCGACGAAAGCTCGAGTACGCAGCCGGCAAGGGGCAGGAAGAACCCGCAAAAGCCCAGCACCCAAACCGTGATCGCTGATTGTCCTGTCGCCGCTGCAGTTGCAATCCAGCGCAGGCTGAGGCCGCTAACGATATAGAAGAGAATGACATCGCGAAAACCAAGCTCCCGTTTCAGCTTCTCTTCTGCCATCGATTACCTCATATCTTTCAGCACAGCCATGGCGGCATTACGCCCGTTCATCGCGATCACGCTGCCGCCGGGATGAGTACAAGCCCCGCAGAGATAGACCCCCGGCATCGACGTGCGAGCAGCGAACCGGTGGCTCCACATGTTTTCCGGCAGGCACTCACCCTGGAAAATATGTCCGCCGGTAAGTCCGACCTTCTCCTCAATATCCGGCGGTCCCATTACCTGTGCTTCCAGTACTACATCCGGCAAGTTCGAACAGAAGCGGCCAATGGAATCGAAAGCCAGCTTCCGCACCTGCTCGCGCCGGTCGTCCCACGAGCCGCTGGCAAAGGTGTGGGGCACATATTGCGCAAAAACACTCATCGTGTGCTGGCCCGCCGGCACCACGCTCGCGTCATGCACGCTTTGGAAATAAATCTCACACCAAAGTTGCTCGGGTAATTCACCCTTGCTGCTGGCGGCGAACCCGGCTTTCCATTCCGCGTGGGTCATGGGGGCGTTGATCTGGCCGTAGTGGTGGGGCTGCAACTGGCCCGGACGCGACGTGAAATCCGGCAACTCCCGCAGCAACACATTCAGCTTGACCGTACAGCCTTCGATTGCCAGACCGTCAACCTTAGCCCGAAAGTCCGTGCTCGCAGACTTACCTAACAAACGCAGCGTAACCACCGGGTCGGCATTCGAGATCACTACCGGAGCAGAAATCCGTTCCCCACCCTCGAGCAGCACCCCTTCGCCAGGCAAAATCTCCGCCACCTTCACGCCCGCCGCCACCACTGCCCCAGCCTCGCGCGCCGCGTCGCAGAAATAGAAGGAGACCATGCCCATGCCACCCTTCACGTAGCCCCACATGCCCGGAAGGCCGCCCAGCCGCCCG
Organism: uncultured Acidobacteriaceae bacterium; assembly: GCA_963830325.1. Classification (GTDB taxonomy): domain Bacteria; phylum Acidobacteriota; class Terriglobia; order Terriglobales; family Acidobacteriaceae; genus PALSA-350. Next base: position 341,926 of record CAWHMV010000007.1, on the reverse strand, counting down.
GACGAGTGATGATACCGAATGGAGGCAGTACCGGGATCGAACGGGCTGGCCTTGGTGCCGATCACTCCCTGGCCAAGATACGCAGACTGCAACCGCGGATCCTCGAGGTAACGCTCCACAAACTCCGCCATCGACCAATGGAAGAGCACTTGGCGTGCTTCCTCATCCTTGCCCAGGCGAGCGTCCATTTGTTCCGCTGAGGGTGCGTCGCCAATCCACGAATCGCAAGCACCCGCAGGCCGCAGCGCATCGCGCAGCCGGCGGATCACCGCGCTCATAGCTTTCCAACCCTTTACATCGCCGGGAGCAAACCGCCGGATCTCTTCCTCGCACGCATCATCGTCATCCCAGAGTTGCACACTGGTGCCGTCGAGAAACGGCACAAAGAGCCCATTCGAAGCCGGCGTCCAATGAAAACCGCGATCCGCGAGGCCGAGCTCGTCCACCACGAGCGGATGCAAAAGTCCAGCCAGGTACGCACAAGGAGACATCAGCACGCCAGGGAACGGCTCCTCGATGGTGCAGGCGCCCCCTACGCGCTTCCGGCTCTCGACCACCAGGACACGCTTTCCCGCCCGCGCCAGGTACGCAGCGCACGCCAGGCCATTGTGTCCGGCACCGACCACGATGGCGTCCCACGGTCGCGAAGCCAGTTCTGAAATAGGAGCAGGGAGGCCAATCTCGCCCAGCACAGCAGCCGTGGGCGATGCACTGAGAGGCTGTGCCAAAGAACCCATGCTACGCTCGACCCCGCAGCCGATTGAGAACCCGGCGATTCCGTTTCGAGGGTTTGCCGGCGCTCAGGGGTTCAAAGCGCGGCATTGCCTTACGCTCTTCGGCTAACTGCAGGCGCAAAGCGCGGCTTGCCTCGGTCTCCCGGTACAGGGTTTGTGCCACCGCCGCCGGACCCCGCACGTCGCTCAGAAGCAAGACCTCCACCTGAAAATCGCCGCCCTCGTTCTTCACTTGTAACAGATCGCCCACCCGGACCGGGCGGGCACTTTTGGCCGGCTGGCCATTGGAGGTAACTCTACCCAATTCACACGCCCGTGCGGCCAGCGCTCGCGTCTTGAAGAATCGCGCCGCCCAGAGCCACTTATCCATCCGCACATCGTTGGTCAAACCGCCGTCCTCCCAAGCCTACGCAGGGTGTGCGGCAATTCTCGCATCGAGCCATCGCATCAAGCAATCCTTGGGATGGCCCCTGGCCTACTTGGCCACGGATTTGAGCGCTGGCAGATACTTCTTGTTGATCTTCGCCACCACGGTGTAATTCGGGTCAACCATCTGGTCCAGATGAATCTCCGCAACCTTGGAGAGTAGCTCATAAGCATCCATCTCCGACAGGCCATAGTCGTTATGGATCCATTGCACCAGCTGGGTAAAGGCGATGCGCAGGGAGTCGTCGAGAGGGCGATAGATCCCGACGGCCATGAGGGAATCTGCGTTCTCAAACCGTGGCCACGCAATCTCCTTATGCTTGATCACTTCCACCCGCAGTCTCACCTTCATGGATATCTCCACTGCGGTCCCGTCCACTTCACCGTCGCCCATGGCGGCGTGACCGTCCCCCAGGTACAGCAATGCGCCCGCCACGTTGACCGGCAAATACAAAGTATTGCCGGTGGTCGCTTCCGGAGCGTCCATATTACCGCCATACTCCGCCGGGGTAAGGGAACTGCGCGCCTCGCCATTGGCCGGTGCCACCCCCACACAGCCGAGGAATGGATGGAGTGGTATGGGCACGGTGAAGTTCGAATCGTTGGCCTTGAAAAGAGCAGTATTCGCTTTCTTATCGATTGGATAGGTCCACATTTCCTTAGGGATCGGGCCGCCCAACATCGGCGTATACGTGGTGCTGTTGATGGCGCCGAACCCCGGTCCAGCGCTCCCGAAGCCCTTCTCCGCATTGACTTCCACCGCCATAAAGTGGATGGCAAGCGTGTCTCCGGGCTCCGCGCCCTCGACGTAGAAAGGGCCAGTCAGCGGATTCGGTCCCGGGGGTTTTATGCCGGCATCTTCAAGCGCGTGGCCATCGGCGTCGACAGTATTGGTTTCGAGAACATCTCCCGGCTGCAGGCGCAGCACGGGAGTAGCGATGCCATAGTCGTACTTGAGCTCACTCAGCTTGAGCTCGTATTGAGCGACATGTGGCTGCTGTGCCGCGGCTGGGAGCAGCGCCAAGGCGAAACTGAATACAGCGAACGCGCGTACGACGTAATCCATGCTTTTCTCCTGACGTTGGCGATGCCCTACTCAAAACAAATCTTCAACGCCGGCTGAACATCGAAAATATCTGCAGCGTTTCAACCTTCAAGTTGCTGACCGCGGGTTTCCGGAAGAAACATAACGCCGAGGATCATGACCAGATACGCGCCTGATCCAAAGATAGAGATTGCTACACCAAGGGAAGTACGTCCACTGACGTAGCCAACGAGCGTTGGAAACAACGCTCCCACTCCGCGACCGAAGTTATAGGCAAAGCCTGCACCAGATGCCCGCATGGACGTGGGAAAAAGCTCGCTGAAATACGCACCCATCGGACTGAAGGATCCGGAAGGGAAGAAGCCTAAGGGAAAGCCGAGCACCAGCATCAAGTGGTTTGAGATGGGGAAACCGGAATAGAAGATCACAGCGACAACGGAGCAACCGGCAAACAGGATGAGCGTCCGCTTCCGCCCAATCACATCCGTCAAATACGCGGCGGTCAGGTAGCCAGAGAAGGCTCCCACGATGACCACGAAGAGATAACCTCCGGTATTGAGCGTATTCAGCCCCCGAGAACTTCGTAAGTACAGCGGCAGCCAGGTCGTAACGGCATGGTATCCACCCTGCGCACCCAGAGCCAGCAGGGAAGCAAGCAGTGTAGTTCGCAGATATCCGGACGAAAATATGCCGACCAGCGAAGCGCCCTGCTTGCGGTGGAGGTAGATCTCTGGTTCCTCGACCTTGCTGCGAATGTAAACGATGAGCAGAGCAGGCAAAATGCCGATCCAGAACATAACTCGCCAGGCGAGTGCATGCGGAAGCCGAGAGAAGAGAATGGTAAACAGAATGACGCTGAGGCCCCAGCCAACAGACCACCCCGCCTGAACAGTACCGACGGCGCGGCCGCGAAAGCGACTGCGGATGCTTTCGCCCATCAACGCGGCGCCGACCGCCCACTCCCCACCGAAACCCAGGCCCTGCAATCCTCGGACCACGAGCAGCTGTTCAAAGTTCTGGGTAAAACCGCTGAGGAAGGTGAAGAATGCAAACCAGAAAATGGTCAGCTTCAGCACCCGAACACGCCCCACCCGGTCAGCCAGAATCCCAGCCAACCAGCCACCCAGCGACGAGAGCAGCAGAGTAGCCGTACTCAGCAGCCCAGCTTGCCCCTTGGATATGTGCCACTCCGCAAGCAACGTAGGAAGCACCAGGCTATAGACCATCACGTCCATGCCATCGAGCATCCAGCCCCCGAAGGTAGCGACAAACGCGGAACGCTCATGGCCCGAAAGCTGACGGATCCACAAGCCACTCGCCGGCGCTAGATGTTCAACCTCGGGAATCTGCGGCGAAACCATAGCAACTCCTCTTCATAGCGCAATGCTCGAGAGATGCATTAGCAAACTCGGCTTCCGTCGACTAGTCTGTACCGCACCTGTAAAAGACACGTTTAGCCATCAAGGAATACCAGGGACCCAGTCCCGAAGGGACGGCCGCACTTAGCCCAGCACGTAATGCTGGGTATTGTGGACACCAAGATCAGTCCCGCAGGGACTATACATCGGACTTAGGGTGTGCCGGCTCGCCCCACCCGCCGCCGCCCGGCGTCTCAATACGAATCCGGTCGCCCTTGTGCACCTGCACGCTGCATTTCGAGGGAAGAATCTGTGCCGTCTCTTTGCCGTCGATCAGAGAAGCACTTCCGCTAGCGCCCGGCATACCACCGGCAAGGCCGTACGGCTGAAACTTCCTGCGCTCGGCAAGCAGCGTGACTTGTGAGTCGGCCAACAACTCGATCTCACGGATAAGTCCATCTCCGCCGCGAAAACACCCGCTTCCGCCGGATGATTTGCGGTAGCCGTAATACCGCACCCGAAAGGGATAGGCATACTCCAGCGCCTCAATCGGCGTGTTCAGCGAATTCGTCATGTGGCAGTGAACACCGGAAATCCCGTCCAATCCGGGACGAGCGCCCATGCCTCCGGCGGTAGTTTCGTAATAGGTGAAAGGCCGGCCGGTCCGGTGGTCAAAACCGCCGATTGTCAAATTGCTCATGGTGCCATAGCTTGCGGCCGGCACCCTTTCCGGAACAGCCTGTCCCAGGGAGCGCAGCAGAACGTCGACGATACGTTGCGACGTCTCCACATTACCTCCCGCGACCGCGGCCGGCATGCGCGCGTTCACGATCGTGCCCTCCGGAGCGAGCACTGTGACTGCATTCATCAGGCCCGCTGTCGCCGGCGCATCCTCCGCCAGCAGGCAGCGCAGAACGTAGAAGCACGCTGAGTACGTAATGGCGTAGACAGCGTTGACACTGCCACCCACCTGCGGGTCTGAACCGGCAAAGTCGATGACCACCGTGCCCTGGCCGGGTTCAATGCGCATCGAGACGGCAATACGGATAGGGCCGTCGCTAACCCCGTCATCGTCGAGAAAGTCTTCCGCCGTGAAGGTGCCCGCAGGCAACCTGCGCAGCTCCGAGCGCATAAGGCGATCGGAATAGTCGAGCAGCTCTGGGTGAGAGCCGAGATCACATCCAGGCCATACTTCTGCAGCACTTCAAGCAATCTTCGTTCGCCAACCTTGCACGCCCCAATTTGCGCCACCAGGTCCCCTTCGCGCTCCACGGGCGTGCGCACGTTGTGCAGGATAAGGGAAAGAACTTCCTGATCAATCTTGCCCCCACGCACAATGCGGATGGGAGGAATGCGAATGCCTTCCTGGAATATTTCCCGCCCCGGGCCCATGGAGCCGGCAAAGGTCCCCCCTACATCGGCGTGATGGGCGCGCGCAGCAACATAAAACACCGGGTCCGCCAGGTCGTCGACAAACACCGGAAGCACCAGCGTGATATCGGGAAGATGCGTTCCCCCAGCGTAAGGATCATTCAGAATGACCACATCGCCGCGCCCGAGCGTCAGCGCTTCCACTGCCGCTTTCACCGACATAGGCATGGAACCGAGATGCACCGGCATATGGTCGCCCATGGCAATGACCCGTCGCTGTGCATCAAAAACGGCGCAGGAGTAATCGCGGCGCTCAATAATGTTCGGTGAGATCGAAGTGCGGCGAAGCGCCGCCCCCATTTCCTCGGCGATCGAGTGCATGGAGCTTTGAAAGATTGCCAGAGCGATCGGATCCGAGATTTTGTTCGCTACCGGCATCAATGGACCTCAATCATCAAGTTATCCAGCGCATCGACGCGAAGAGTGTCGCCCGGCGGCAGAATCGTCGCCGAACTGTATTCCGTGATGATTGCCGGGCCGGAGAAAGAATCTCCCGGGACCAGTGCCGCGCGCTTATATACGGGCGTGTGATGCGGTTGCCCTGAAAGTACACCGGTCGATGTCCCGTGAGCGCCTGCTGGCCATCCCCGTGGACGATCCCCCTCCTGACCGGATCGAACGGTTGGCTGCTGGCAATCATCCGCACGCGAACGTTCACTACTTCCACCTCGTGCTCTTCTTTTGCGAACCCATAACGAAGCCGGTGCAGGTCGTGAAAAGCATCGAGAACGTTGGGGCCGAAGGGAACATTCAGTTCGTATCCTTGCCCCTGGTAGCGAAGGTCAAGGGACCGTAAAGAAAATCCCGAGAGCTGTTCCGCCTCGAATTCAGACCGGCCACGCTCTTCCAATTCTGCGAAGACATCTCCAAGGTCGGCATGAGTGCCAAGCATAACCGTGCGGGAATAATCGCGTACCGCGTCCGCGAGCAGGATGCCCACCGCGGAAAGAGCTCCGGGAAGAGCCGGGACCAACACCCGCGGAATGCGAAGCGCGTGCGCCAGCGAACATGCATGGAGCGGTCCTCCTCCCCCAAACGCAACCAGTGTGAAATCACGCGGGTCGTACCCACGTTCGACCGAGATCACCCGAATGGCCTTCTCCATCGAGGTTTCGACCAGCCGCAGGATCCCGGCTGCGAACTCCTCCACGCTGGCAATGGATCCGCGAGCCTTTTCCATATAGGCCAGGGCGCGTTCCCGGTCGAGGCTGACCGCTCCCCCCAGAAAGCTCTCTGAGTCAAGCCGGCCGAGAACCAGATTAGCATCCGTAACGGTTACCTGTTCTCCACGGCCAAAACAGATAGGTCCGGGAGACGCCCCGGCGGACTCTGGTCCCACACGCAGCATGCCCCCTGCATCGAAACGCGCCAGCGATCCGCCGCCCGCCCCGGCGGTATGAATGTCCAGCATGGGAACGCCAATGGGCACATCTGAGATAACCGCCTCGGAAGTAAGTTGAGGACCCCCGCGCTCCGCATCGACCAGGCAAACATCGGTCGACGTGCCGCCCATATCGAAGCCAATAATACGATCGAAGCCCGCCAGCCGCGCCATCCGGTAAGCCCCCATAACGCCGCCTGCCGGCCCCGAGAGCATAGTGCGCACTGGTTCTTCCGCAGCCAGGCGCGCAGGTATCGTGCCGCCCGAGGACTGCATCACATCCAAACGGCCGTGGAACTCCCGGTCCACATCGCCCACCAGCTTCTTCATGTAATCCCCGACGATCCGGGAAAGATACGCATTGGCGACCACCGTCGATGCCCGTTCATATTCCCGGAATTCCGGCAGAACACGATGTGAGATGGACACCGGAATGCCGATCTCCGCCAGAGCCGCGGAAACCGCCTGCTCATTGACAGGATTAGCAAAAGAAAAGAGCAGGGAAATGGCGACCGCCCCTGCGTCCGACGCCCGGATTCGCTCCGCGAGTCGCTGGACGTTTTTTCCTTCAGGAGCCAGCAGTACCTCGCCTTCCGCGCTGACTCGCTCCTCGATGCCAAACCGGAGATGTGCCGGCACAAGGCAATCCGGCGCTGGCTGGAACCAGTCATAAAGCCTCGCCCGCGCCTGGCGGCCGATCGCAATCGTATCTTCAAACCCAGCAGTGGTCACAAAGGCAACGCGCGCGCCCTTGCGCTCGATCATGGCATTCGTACCGACCGTAGTGCCGTGGCGGACCAGCACTTCGCCGTGAGCCTCGATACGCCTGAGAGCCTCCAGCACTGCCTGGCCGGGATCGGAAGGGGTAGAGAAGATTTTGAGAACCTGGAGTCTGCCGTCCTGGAAATAGACGCAGTCGGTAAACGTGCCCCCCGTATCGATCGCTATGCGCATACCGAACCAATCACAGGGGTGGCGCCGGGCACAGCCAAGGCAAAAGCATTTCCCTGAAAACCTGCAAAGCCCGCGTCGGCCCTACTTTCTGGTAAGCCGCTTTCGTGGGCGAAGCGAGGGCCTGATTCGCGCTCGGCCCGACTCAAACAGCCACTCCATATTGTTACCCGTGGGGAGCACTCCGGGCTGGATACTGACGGATCGTACGTCGACATTACTACTCCGGCCTACAGTTTTGGTGACATGCTCTGCGGCACGCTCACGCGCAGCCTGCGCGTTGCCGGAGCGTATCGCCCGAACGATTTCATGATGTTCCGTTACCAGCTGCTGGCCAGAGCTATCCATAATGATGACCAGCTAGAAATACCGCACCAGCCGCGCCTGCATGTTGCTGACCATCTCCACCAGGGCACTATTGCCGGTAGCCTCCGCTATGGCGATGTGGAAATGCTTGTTCCATTCCAGAAACGTGTAGTAACTGTTCTTCTGCCCTGGGTGATATACAGAGTGTATACAAACCGCACTAGTATCGGGATAGTCTTCGAAACCCGAAGGTCTAAGTCGTTGTACTTACTGGACTGGATCTGGCTTGCCGGAACTCCAATGAGGCTCAGGTTCAGGCCCGATTGCCTTGATTGCGCGAGGTACCGGGCACGTACTGCTGCGTTCCGTCCGCGTCGTAGGTTCCGCTGTACGCATTGAAGGGGAGGGAAGAACGCACGGTCCAGATGCCGCCGAGCGTGATCTTGTAGGGCAACAGCACTCTTTACCGAACCCACAGGAAGATTCAGTTGAGCGGCGTTCCCTCACGAATCTCATCTGTAGCGCGCTTGACCACCAACTGACCTTCGGCGATCGGTCCACGGATCGCCACTTGCTCTCCCGCCGCTGGACCCTTGCGCACATTGATCCAGTGAGCATGCCCATCGACCGCCGTGATGACAAAAGTTCGTTCCGTCGTTGTCACCACGCTCGTGCCGGGAACGAACAGAGACATATCATTCGACCCGACAGGCCAATCCACCGTTGGATACATGCCCGGGGCGAGCGTCTTATCGGAGACATCCAATTCGACCATCATCGTCCGGCTCTGCGGATCGAGCGCGTTTGCGATGCGTGCGATCTTACCCGTATAGCTCTTGCCTGGATGGGCCGGCACCTGGAAGGTGACAGATTTACCCTTTACAATCGATCCCACATAGCTTTCCGGGACCGGAACCGCCAGCCGCAGATGCGTCGTCTGTTGAAGCTTCAACATCGGTGTATGTCCATTGGGGTCCACCATCATTCCCGGATGGACAAAGCGATCCGTAATCGTGCCATCGAAGGGAGCCCGCACGCGCAAATACGATTCCATCTCACCTGTTGCCTGCATCCTGGCCTTCGCCGAGCGAACTGCAGCCGTTCGGCTCTGCAGCACGGAATCCGCCGCATCTTTTTCCTTTTCCGCCAACACCAATTCGTTCCCGGCAACTGCGCCTGGCGTCTTCGCCGCCTCTTGAAGCCGGGTATACGTGCTTGCCGCGGCAGCCGCCTGCGCCTTTGCCTGTGCTTCGTCGGCTTCTGCCTGGCGCAAGGTCGATTCTGACGCATTCGTCTCCGAACGCATTTCCGGTGCAGACAACAGAACCAGCAGTTCTCCCCGGTGAACCACACTGCCCCGGTCCACCAAAACCTGTTCCACGTAGCCAGGGACGCGTGCCTCAATATCCGTTTGCAGATATGGCAACAATTCCGCAGTGAGCGGAATTGTCCGGGCAGCAGAGTGACTCTCTACCTTCACCAATGCAACATGCGCGGTATTCTGTGCCCCGGCGCAGGCAGCAAAGGCGAGAACGAAATACACCAGCTTATGGCTGAACATAGTAGCGGCTCGTAGGGTCTTCAGGATTCAGAGAGTTCGACGTCACGCTCGCTGCCTTTTGCAATAGCGCGTACACCACGGGGAGCACCAGCAGAGTAGTCAGCGTGGAGAAGATCAGGCCACCGACCACCGCGCGGCCCAGTGGTGCAGATTGAGCTCCGCCCTCTCCGAAGCCAATCGCCAGCGGGACCATCCCGCAAATCATGGCTGTCGCGGTCATCAAAACTGCGCGTACCCGGCCAGTCGCTCCCGTCCGAGTAGCCGCTTCTACATCTTGGCGTTCCTGCCGGGCTTGCTCCGCAAAGCTAACCAAAAGAATTGAATTTGCGACCGAGATCCCAACCGCCATAATCGCTCCCATGAAGCTTTGAATGTTCAGTGTGGTCCCCGTAAAAAACAGCATCAGCACAACCCCGCTGAGCACGCCCGGGATTGTCGACAGAATGGCAAGTGGCAGGCGCAGGGATTGAAAGTTTGCCATCAGCAGCAGAAAAATAGCCGCAATCGCCAGCAGCAACCCAGTGCGCAGTCCGGAGGAAGTTTCCTCCAATGCTGGAATCTGCCCACGCACCACGACTGTGGAACCTTTCGCCGGCGGAGCGATGTCTTTGAGCGCCGCCTCGATCCGCTTTTGCGCCTTCCCCAAGGGAATCCCATGCACGTTCGCCGTTACGCTCACGATGCGTTGCCCGCTGAAACGTTCAATGGTCTCTGGCATTGTCCCGTATTGCAGCTTAGCCACTTGTCCTAGCAGCGGCTGCGACTGTCCATCACGCATGACCGGCAGAGAAGAAAGCGCACCAAGTCCCTGCATCTTATTCGAGGGAAGTTGCACCTGAATCTGAAAGGCGTTGCCAGTCCTCGGATCCCGCCAGTAGTTGGGAGCAATGAAACGGGAAGAACCGGTCGCAGGCACAAGCGAAGTGCTTACATCCGCCATCGTCAGTCCAAATTGGCCGGCGTAGTCCCGATCCACCTTTACATCCACAATCGGATACGACTGCGACTGAACCACCGAGATATCTCTCAAGAAGTCCAGCTTATGCAAAGCGGCTTCCACTTTCGAAAGATAGGCGTAGTTTTGATCCAGGTCCACACCCTGTACATCTATCTGGATCGGGGTGGGCGAACCGAAGCTCATTACCTGGGAAACGATATCTCCCGCCTCGAACGACACCTTCAAATCTGGCATCTGCTGCTGAAAAGCCGAACGAAGCGATTCGCGCAGTCGTTCGTCATCAGGATGTCCGCGGCGCAGCTGCACCTGCACCAAAGCCTCTTCCGGACCACTGGTAAAAAGATGAATCAGGTTGACGGGGTAGCTCGAGGGCTGAACTCCCATATAGTCCGACGTGATCTCAACGTTGTCCTGGCCCACCGTCTTGCGGATAAGAGCAAGGGCCTCGAGCACCATTGGCTCTGTTTCTTCGATGCGAGTTCCTACCGGAGCCTTCAGCCGCATGCGCAACACGGGTCCATTCGCATCCGGAAATATCTCCGTGCCGATGAGGGGTGCCACCGCCAGCAGGATGATCGCTGTCAACACCAGGTAGCCTGCGATGACCGGTAATTTCCACGGCAGCACCCGGTCAAGGTAGCGACCGTACCAGTCGCGGAGTTTGCCGAATCGGCCTTCCTCGGCCTCGCCTCGGTGCGACTCTTTCATCATCCAGATCGCAAACACCGGCACCAGGCTACTGGAGAGAAGGTAGGAGGCAATCATGGCAAAGCCCACCGCCAGCGAAAGCGGCACGAAGAGCTGGCGTCCGACGCCTCTCATGAAAAAGGAAGGTACGAAGACCGCAAGCACGCACAGCATGGAGAGCAATCGGGCGATAACCGTTCGGCGACACGCTTCCAGCACCGCCTGGCCGCGAGAAATTCCGGGTAGCATCCGGCTATGGATGTTTTCAATCTCGACCGTAGCTTCATCCACCAGGATGCCGACCGCGAGCGCCAGACCACCCAGCGTCATGATGTTGATCGTCTGCCCCGTCACCCATAACAAAAGCACAGCGCAAAACAGCGCAAAGGGGATGTTGGCTACCACAATGAGCGCGCTACGCCAGTCGCGAAGAAACAGTAGTACCACCAGGCCTGTCAGTACTGCTCCAAGCAAAGCCTCGCGTAACAGGCTGTTGATTGCGTTTGAAACATAGCCGGACTGGTCAAACGCCAGTTGTACATCCACATCGTCGGGAATCGCCTTTTTAAAGCTGGGGATCGCCGCGCGGACTGCTCGAATCACGGCCAGCGTGGAAGCATCGGACCGCTTGGTCACAGGGATGTAGACAGTGCGGCGTCCATCCACGTGAGCGTAAGCCGTAACAATATCGGTGCCGTCCCCGATCGTGGCCACATCGCGCAAATAGATATTGGTGCCCGAGTGCGGATGAATAGGAGTTGCCATCAATTCGCTAAGTTCAGGCCCTAGCGTCGCATTTGTCCGCACGATTCGGTTTAGTTTCCCGTCGTACAAATTACCCGATGGAACAACGACTGTGCCCGTGCTCACCGCCGATATGGCCTGCTCCGGTGATATGCCGTACTGCCGGAGCTTTTGCGGGTCCAGCGTGACCACAATAGTTCTCTGGTCGCCACCAAAAGGAGGAGGCGCCGAAACTCCAGGCAAGGTCGCAAACAGCGGTCGCACTTGATTCAGAGCATAGTTCTGCAGCTCCCCCTGCGTATGGGCAGCGCTGGTAAAGAGCAACAGTCCAACGGCGACACTCCCCGGATCGAAGCGAGTGATAAAAGGTGGCACCGTACCGGGCGGCATGAAGGCACGCGCACGATTCACATAGCCGACCGTCTCCGCCATCGCCTGCTCCATGTTCGTGGCTTCGCGGAAGGTAAGCTTCATCAGCGCGGCGCCCTGGACGCTCTTGCTGTCCACGGACTCAATGCCCGTGATGTAGAGGAAGTGATACTCGTAATAGTAGGTAAGAAAACCCTCCATCTGCGCGGGGTTCATGCCGCCATAGGGCTGCGCCACATAAATGACCGGGTTGCCGACCTGGGGAAAGATATCTATGTGCATACGCCCAATTGCCATGAAGAATCCAACCAGAATCGCAATCAGCGCGACGATCAGAGTGAGCGGGCGGCTCAGAGCCAGCAGCACGAGGCGCATATCAGTCGATCTCCCGGCGCATCATTGGCTCGCCGCCTGCAGGAATGGCTGAAGATCGCCGCGAATCGCCTGCAAATGCAAAAATGCCCGCCACACATTGAGTCGCGCAATTGAATTGTCGATTTGCGCCTGCACCAAAAGCCGCTGTGCCTGCGCTAAATCGTCGATTGGGGAAAGGCCGGCCTTATAACGCGCATTCGCTTGCGCAAAACTTGTTTGCGCAGATAACAACGCGATCGGGGTGTTTTCAGCCACGGCGCGGCTCGCGCGCAAGGCCGCTTCGGACTGCGCAAATTGTTCCTGCAACTCGCGGCTCGCGAGCTGTTCGTGGGCGTGGGCGGCGGCCAGGGTCCAAGCCTGGGATGCCTCTCGTGCATGGATACTAGCGAAATCCATGAACGGAAAAGTGATGTTGACCCCTACAACATAGTCGCCAACGTTGGGCGCCAGGCCGTTCGCACCGGAGAGTCGCTGACCATTTAGTCCAGCGCCGGTGCCTCGCCCGTAGCCCGCGGCCTCAAGGTTGAACTGTGGTACCCAACTTCGCTCGGCGGCGCTCAGTTGCGCCGCCGATTGTGCGACCGAAGCCTTCTGCTCCGCCATGATTGGGTTTCCAGCAGGTTGAAAGGGAACAGCCTCATCCACAATCATGGGTAGCCGTGACAGGGCTTGCGGCGAGGCCAATTCCGAGCCGCTGCCGTTCGTCTTCGTTAGAAACTTGGCCAGGGTGGCGCTGCTCATCTCTACCGCCTCCTCGGTCAGCGCCAGCTGTGTCATGGCGGCCGCTTTCTCAGCATCGATGCGCGACTCATCGGCGCCAGGGCGCAACTCCGCCGAAGTGAGCGCATGAACGCTTTGACGGAGAGTCTCCCAGTTGTCCACCGCCGCTTGCGCTGCTTGTTTCGTCTGCCCCGCGACCAGAACCGTCAGGTAGGCATCCGCCGCGGCAGTTGAGACTTCCAGCTGCGTCCTCTTGACCGTCGCATCCGCCTTGTCTCTCGCCGCGATGGCAGACCGGACGTTAGCTCCGCGCAAACCAAAATCGAATGGCTGCCAGTTAACTAACAGCCCAGCAGCACTCCCCCAAACCGAGCCACCATTGTTGCTATCAATCACCGGGCCTGACATCGATGGAACCACGCTTTGGGGCAAAAGCGCTCCAAAAACGTTATTACGGGTTCCCCGGTTGAATTGGGCAAGTCCATCCACACGCGGAAGATATGCCGTGCGCGAAAGCCGGATATTGGCGATCGAGGCATTCAGCTCAGCTTCTGTTACGTGTACCAGCGGGTAGTCCCGTTCTGCATCCTGAACCACACTCACCATCGAAAGCGTCTGCGCGCACCCAGCCGTCGCCGCAAACATCAGCACCGCGGCGACCGTGTGGATGCCTTTTCGGATTGGCCTATTCGCCTTCAATCAGCTCTCCGAAGAGCTCTCGCACCCGCCGTTTTGCCTTGTTGAGGGCGCGGCGCCCCGAACTCGTAATTCGATACACGCGCCGGACACTCTTGCCGGCTCGTTCCTGGTGAGAACGGAGATAGCCGCGCTTTTCCAGCCCATGAAGAATGGGATACAACGTCCCTGGGCTGATTTTGTATCCATGCCGGGCCAGCTCTTCGGCCATTCCCGCGCCAAAAATCAACTCCTCTGCGGCGTGATGCAGAATGTGGAGGCGAATCATGCCGGAATAGAGGTCGCGGTCCTCACTCATAGTCGAATCTCGTTATCGAACTACGATAGCATAGATCTTAAAGCTGTAAGAAATGGATACCCGATGCGGCTCCGGTCAAGGTGCAAGACCGTTCTTAGCCTGCGACCACCTCGTAGGGCCGCATCATTTCATTGTCCTCATGCTCCAGGATGTGGCAATGCCACACGTACCGCCCGGTAAAGCCTTCAAACGGAATAATGATGCGTGTGATCATGCCCGGATCGGCGCGGACCGTATCCTTCCAGCCGCTCTCGCTCGGCGCGGGGGGAATTGCCGGCCCGGTAAACCGGACCATTCCTTTGTCCTGAAACTCAAATGTATCGAACGGCCGGCGATCGAGTATTTGAAAACGAACCAGGTGAATGTGGATCGGATGCGAATCGTCTGTCAGGTTCACCAGTTCCCATATCTCCGTCGTGTTGAGCACCGGCTTCTCGGTGACCGGCATATGCCACGGCGTATTGTTCAACAGCATCCCCATCGACTGCTGTACCGGATCCATGCGCTCGTTCAGCGTCAAACGCCGCGTCTTGACCGCGCGGCTCTCCGGAATCTTCGCATACGTTCGGAGTTTCGGAGCAAGAGAGGCTGTATCGGCCGCTCCTTTGGCCGCAACCCGAAATTGCATGATCTCGAAGGAGTCGCTGCGCAGCAGAATCTTTTCACCGGCATGCGCACTGAAGTCGAAAACAAAATCAATTCGCTCCGCCGGCGCCATCACCACCCGCTGAGCGGTCACCGGCGCGGGCAAAAGTCCCTGTTCGGTACCGATCTGCTGGAACGGCAGTAGCTTGCCCAGCGAAAATCGATAAAAGCGGCCGTTGGACCCGTTCATCAGCCGGAAGCGGTACTTGCGCGGCTCGACATCCAGGTATGGAAAGAGCTTCCCATTCACCAGGATGGCATTGCCGAAAACCTCCGGAACCCACGGCCTCCCAGCTTTATCGGAGACGGGATATTCCAGCTGCCCATCCGGTAACAGAAAGCGATCGTAAACCAGCAGCGGAATCTCACATTTTCCCTGCGGAAGCTTGAGCCCATCTTCTGCTTCGTCCCGGATAAAAAACATGCCCTGCAAACCCGCATAGATATTCAAGCGATTGATGCCCATCGTGTGGTCGTGATAAAAGAGCATCGCTGCATCCTGCCGGTTGGGATAGTGGAAAACCGCGGATTTGCCCGGGACACACCAATGTTCGGGGTATCCATCGCTCCCCGGTGGCGTCTTGCCTCCGTGCAGGTGAATCACACTGCGAACCTCCGGCAGCTTTGCTTCAGCGCCGTGCAGTGAGTGGTCAATGGGCAGAAAGTGCCGCGGTGGCAACTCGTTCACCCATTCCACAATCAATCCCTGGTTACTGCGTGTCTCAAACGTCGGTCCCGGCGAGTTCGAGCCGAAGCCCCACACCCGCGTTGCCGGCAAATCTCTGTGAACCTTGTATTCCATGGCGCGCATCGCCATGCGGTAATACGGAAGCGCAATCGATGCATCTTCCGGGCTCGGCCGCATTCCACTGGGCTTCGCGATCTCCGGAATGGGTAGCGGATCGACGTAGGGCCTCAGCTTGTCAGGATCGAGGGTAGTCTGCGGCGGAGAGGGCAACGTGCTGACGGAAATCCCGGCGGCCAATACTCCGGTCCCTTCCAGGAACCTGCGGCGCGTAATCAAATCAAAGCCTCACGTAGAAGCAACATAAATCAAGCGGGCAAAGGGACGAAGCCCTTTGCCCGCCTTAAATCGAACATCAAATGCAATTGCTGTGGGTGGATCGCCGTTACTTCTTAACCACCAGCCCACTGGACGAGTCAAGGACGTAAGGCGTGGTGTCGGGGTTCCTGAAATCAAACATCGAGTTCAGCCGGCCGGCAAGCGTATCAAACGAGCCCGTGATCCGTTGATTGTCCAGCCAGTTGTCCTCGATAAACCGCAGAATCGAGCTCTGGTCAGTCACCGTGTGATCGACGTAGTTTTGCTTGGCGAAGGGTGAGATCACCAGCAGAGGAAGACGAGGACCATACCCGCAGCGTCCCTGGGCTTTTTGGATGGTGACACCCGCAAGGGCGCCTTCTCCGGTTCCGCATTGACCAGGAGCGGTGAGCGCATCCATCGCAGTCGCCGACTGGTTCACGATCGGACCCATCTGGTGGTCGTACCATCCGTCAGAGTCGTCATAGGCGATGACCACAGCGGTGTTCGCCCAGTCCTTCTGCTGCTGCAGGAAATTGATCACGTTGACCACGAACGTCTGCTCGTCCAGCGGATCGGAGTAGCCGGCGTGGCCATCCTGGTAACCCGGCGCCTTGAGAAAGCTGATAGCGGGGAAGTTGCCGGCGTTGACGGCGTCGTAGAAGTCGTGCATATCGTACTGGTGGTTTGCCGGGTCGCCGTTAGTGCCAACCGTGCTAGGCGAAGTCGGCCGGTTGTGCTTGAGGTTCTGCGTGGACGCGTAGTACTGGAAAGGCTGGTGGTGCGGGATGTAATCCGCTTTGTCGACCATCGTCACCGTGGAAGTGGTGCTGCGGCTGCATCCGGTAGTTCCGTTGGCATTCTTAACCGACAGGTCGAAGCCGCCTTCGAAGAACCCCCAACTGACGCCTGCGGCGCTCAGCAGATCGCCTACGTTGGGTCCGCTGAGTGAAACCAGCGCTCCGGTCGTCGTGGAGCACACGTCTCCGACTGGGTCCGCGTCGCTCACCAGCGTATAGCCTCCGCCGCCGTCCGCC
The DNA here is from genome assembly GCA_963830325.1 of uncultured Acidobacteriaceae bacterium. Lineage (GTDB taxonomy): Bacteria > Acidobacteriota > Terriglobia > Terriglobales > Acidobacteriaceae > PALSA-350. Next base: position 325,162 of record CAWHMV010000007.1, on the reverse strand, counting down.
ACTATGTCTGCACTCGCGTTTACCTGGTCAACCACGCCATTGGTTTGGCCGGCGATCAGGTTGATGGCGCCCGGCGTGGAAGGACCAAAGTTTGTCCCGTAAGAGTTGTCACTCATGGCAAACCGCTGCGCATAGTTCCAGAATGCGGTCACGGTGTTGCCGTCGTAGTAGCCCATCACCAGCCCATTCGTCATCAGGCCATTGGGCGGAGGACCGGGCGTGCCCGTGTATTTGGGGAACAAGTCCATCAACCCGCCGTGAAACGCCTGCTGTTCTGGTGTGTAGTCGTGATCCTGATCGTTGGTCGCGGCCTGGGAGCGGTCGAGGCGGAATGGGTTGGCCGCCCCGTTTCCGTTTGCGGTATTCAAGGCATTCGGATTGTTGTAGAGCAACCCGTCCGTATAACCATTCACCGCCGGCGTGTCGTGCTTGGCGTTAAAGCGCGGCTGTCCTGGAGGATTCAGAGCCTTGGGATAGGTGCCGAAGTAGTGGTCGAAAGAGACATTTTCCTGATAAATGACGACGAGATGCTTGATCGGTGTGCTGGTCCCGGATTGAGCCTCCGTGGCCACCGGATTAATCAGTGTCCCGGCGAACATCAACGAGGCTAACGACGTTGCAACGAGCTTTTGCATCACTGCTCCCTTCGAGGCCGGCTTTACGACCGCCATTCAGCATTAATGACGAGATGTTAAAGATCGGTGATCAGGGAATAACAAGACGTTAAATTCGGCCCTCTGCTCCCTATCGAGCAAGTGATGAGTTTTTAGCCGCGCACTGCAAAGCGCATTCCGAACCGAGAGGATACCCATTTCAACAAGCAAAGCTGCTTTGGACGGCGTGTTTTGGTTTTGTATTAGGGCACGACTTTTAGTCGGGCCCTAAGGAATGGAAACGGACCTGGGCTTTTAGCCCCCGGGCTTTTTTTCGCCCCAGGGCTCTCTCCAGACACAATCGGGCACGATACGTCCCAGCAGGCCTGAAGCCCAAATTTCGCCCTGCAGGCTGCGGAAAAACTAGCTTTTCTCTGAAGGGTACGGCCTTTAGGCCGTACATAACTGCTGTGTAAGGAACTCGGCTTTAGCCGCTGAGGGCAGCTTTCTTCTCAAAACCGCAGCGTGTTTAGCCCCTGATGTACCCGTTTTAGGCGAGGCGTTCAGAGGAAAAGTCTTTGCAATCGCCACCAACAAACGGGCTTAAAAATCCCTCAATTCAACCGAAAACCTCTGAGGCCCGTAAGTTGCAGCAACGTAAGCCAGGTGAATCTTGGATTGTTCACCAGGTAGCGGCGCCACAAGCGCCTGGGTTCTTTGATCAGCCGGAACAACCACTGCAATCCGGCCTTTTTCATCCAATCCGGTGCTTCGCTGAGGTTCCCACTCAGCAGATCGAACGCGGCGCCCACGCCTACCATCAGTTTGACCGGCATGCGTTGGGAATACGCGGCCATAAACCGCTCCTGCTTCGGCGTACTCAGCCCGCACCACAACACGTCCGCCTGCGACATTTCAAGCTGTGAGCGGAGATCGTCCTCCTCGTCTCCGTTGAGCGGGCGGAACGGCGGAGTATAAGTCCCGACAATCTGGAGTCCCGGGAACCGGCGGGTCAATTCTGCTCCCAGTTCCTCAGCCACGCCGGGCTTCCCTCCGTAGAGGAAGTGTCGATAACCCTTGGTGACAGAGCGCTCACACAAGCCGAGCATATAGTCTGGACCGTATACGCGGTTCATATGCTTGAACCCATGAATACGGCCAAGCCAAACCGTGGGCATGCCATCAGGCGTCGTCAGAAACGAGCGATTGAGCGTGTCGCGAAAGGCAGGGTCCGACTGCGCTTCCATGATCCCGTGCACACCCGTCACGCAAACATAGCCCTGTTTCCCCTGGTCCAGAAGTAATTCGGTCTGGCGAAGAGCCAACTCCATGTTCACGGCGCTCACTCCAACGCCGAGAATATTTACCCGCTCCTCCCAGGAAAACGGGGGAACGATGCCTTCACTCAAATACTGATTCGTCGCTGAACGCAAGACAGAGCCTCCCCGGTTTTGCTTTTCGTGGTCGAACCAAAAGTATACTCGGGGGGTACACCGCCAGTGTATTTCCATCCGCAAACATGTGTTTCCGGTAACTCGTCCTAAGGTTACTGTTCGTGGTTCACGGCTGTAAGATTATGTGCGCGGGCACTTTAACTGCGTCCCTTTTGGGCCTGCCATGCCCGGTCGGACCCCTTCTCGGAACATCCAAACTCGGGTTAAAGCGCTTACGTCTCGAACACCGTGAGGACCGCCGCGTCCACCACCGTGGATGACATCGGAGAAGCAACATTTACGAATCTAAAGCATTTACGAATTCAAAGAACGTCAGCTTTTCTGATGACGGAACCGCGGAAGAGGTTGACCGCGTCTTCAAATTCATTCTCAAACCACGCGCAGCGGTGGTAGGCGCGGTTCGCGTTGCCCTTATGGGTGGCAATCGATGGTGATACCGTGGCCATCACAAGGCAGGCAGGGGAGAAGCACTACGCATCTATGGTTCGCTGCGCACTCTGGGGTTCCGGTACCTTCGGTGCCATTGCAAGACGTTTCCGTAAGCTGGCTATTCGACCCCATGGCTCATGCCACTCCCGGCCCTCGGCTGCCACAGGACGGGCGGAGGAAATCGCTATACCAGCTCCGCGACCTCAGCAGGCGCGGTTCTTGCCGCCCGTTGAACCATATCCAGATGTACCAGCATCGGACCAATCACCATACCCAACACCAGATACAAAGGTATGGAGCCTTGTGGAGTTTCAATCATATTGCCGAAGAACGCTCCGATCAGGGCGTAAAGAAAAAAAAGCAAACCGAAGGTGTCTCCGATGACCGTGTGAGTTTGCCAAAGAAGAAGCAGAACCGTTACCACCAACCAGACGAATATGGCAAATCCCACGATCCCCGAATAAGCAACTGTGAAATAGAAAATACTGTGGGGTGATCGCGTGCCTTCCTTCTCAACTGCCTTGCCGGCAAGCGTAGCGAGCGGGTAGCCGTAGCCCATCCCGAAGATCATGGTCTTATTTTCTTTGGTAATCTCATTCCGAATCGCCGCCCACCAATGCTCTCGCCAATAAACCGTTCCGTAATAAAACTGCGAGTCAGCGCGGTTGCCGGAAACTTCGGCAGCTAATTCTGGACTGATCGCACCCGCCATGCGCCCGAGCGTCCCCCGGGCCGAAAGTTCACCACCTCGCCCGGGAATAGGCGGCAGTTTCACATCTAGTAAAGCAGCGATCAGCAGCACTGCAAATATGCACCCGAAAATCGCAAAAACACGACCCAGTCTTCCCGATAACCATCCCCAGAGCATCACGCATATCCCGAACCCCAACCAATCAGATCTCTCCTGATTCGCAATTGTCATCAGCACGAGCACCACGATGGGGAGCCAGAAGCGCGCCAGATACGGCTCCAGCGTGAGCAGGCCCATGAGCGTTACCGTTCCGGAACCCGGGTTCGGGAGTAGTTCCAACCCACTCCCCGGTAGTATGCCCGTCAACGTGAGATTTAGGTGACTGAGAAAGAGAAAATAAATAGGGGCATAGATGACCGTGAACCATGCTATGAACTGGATATATTTCCGCACCGCCTGGGGATGGCGGCTCCCCACCCAAATTCCCAGGAATAGGTAAATCGGACCTATATTGAAGACAAGAATCTCTAGCGCAGTGAAAACAGGATACCCCTGGAACGCTACTCCGTAGACTGTTTGGGCAACTCCATAGATCAAGGAGACCAGGAGAGCCCAGGCAAATCGATTTAACGGGTCAGCGCGCCGAGTCAGAGCGAGGAACCAACGATCCCAGAAAACTCGAACACCAAAGATGAGCAAAACGCCCATAAAAAGCCCGATGTATGCGGACGATTTTCCGAGTAGCGATGCGCTCCACAGATAAAGCACAGCGAGCTTGGTCCAGTTGTCAAAGCTTAAATACTTCTTTAGCATTTGCTTTTCTCGGGTAGCGCCTTCAAAGCCCAACGGCATTTGCGGGGTCGGCCGGTGTGTTGGCAAACACGTCGAAAACGTTCCACGGGCGCGGCCACGCAATAGATTGACTCTCGAGCGTGCACTCTACCGTGACGGTCCGAGGCCCCTAAATGCGACTTTACTACGGGAAGAGCCTTCACGAGCTTGACCACTTCTTAACCCCAACGAAAACAGTACCCATCTCGACCAACAACGAATCCGAAAGAGGAAACCGGCCCAATCGAGCACCGTTTTCGTTCTTCGAAATGGTTCCGTTCATCCAGGCACCGCTACTGTTCTTCGCCGCGCCGCAGTCGAAATGAAGTCGAATGCTGCGTCCTCGAAGTCATCTTCGCCCTGTTACTCTTGTACCCACGATAGACGAAAGTTTGCGCACGGGCTGTAACCCAAAGGTGGGGCAATCCGGAAACCCAAAGTGCCCACCCCCGGAAGCACACTTAAACCTCCAGCCCTCTATCGCTTACCGCAATGCTGCCGCGCGGGCAGAAGGCCGCCGGTTCAGTCTGGCAGTAACCATCTTCTCACTGCGCCGAACAGTCGCAGAGCTCAGAACGCCGCCTCTCCCTAGTCCAGGTCCCGCGTTAACATCCTCATTATAGGGCAGTTGCTTGGCCGGGAGGGTGAGCCCGCCTCGCCACGTGCTGAAAAACTTGGTTTTGTGTCAGGGCATGACTTTTCCTCGCCCAGTTCCGATCTCCCGCTTGAAAAGTAGCACCCAAAAAAAGAGGCGCGGCGTAGTCTGGGGAAGCCGCGCCCTTGGAATAACCTCAATACTGCGACACCGGGGAACCCGGCGCCGCCTGTGGCAGAGAACTAGAACGCAGGACCCACGCTGACGGCGGCGGCCGACAGTTTGTTTAACCAGACCTGGTATTCGTTGTTCTCCATGGTGAAGGTGATCTGTGGCGTTGGCACCACAGAATTGGTGGAATAGTCTGCGGGCGAAGCAGGGAAGAATTGATCCTTACGGTAGCCCGTTTGTGCGCAAGATGACTTCCAGCAAGTCCAGCCGACCAGGTTGTCGCGCATCGTATTGTTGTACATACTTGCGCTTGCCCCGGCCGTTGCGCCGTTGGCTAGACCGACGCCCTGGGCTGCAATCTTTGTTCCGTCGCTGAGCAGTCCGCTGGAGATGACCCGATTGTTAGCTGCGATGTTATCGTGACCGGCTGCGAACTTGATGCCATAGTTCGCGGTTCCGACCACCTGGTTGTCGTGGATGCTGTTGAAAGCAGGTGCGTCCTGCGCATTGTCACCGGCGCTGCCCTCCGTCTTGATCCCGCCACCCGTGTAAGCCTCCTGAGCAGGCTTATAAGGATAGGCGCCCTGGATATAGGTGTCGTGGATCTCGATCGGCTGGTTCGCCGTTCCGCTTGACAGGTAGACGTCGATATTATCTTCGACCAGGCTGTGGCCGGGATAATTGATGACCTCATTCCAGCCCACGTCGATGCCGGGCACAGACTGCACGCTATCGAACTGGATAAAGTGCGCCTGGCTGCGGCTCGAACCTTCTTCTGCCAGGTACCCGCTTTTGCCGTCGCTCAGCAAGCCGTTCAGGTTGCGCGCCCGGTTGGCACGGATCACGATCGTCTGTTCGCCGTCCCGTTTGCCCGCATACCCGTGCACGATGACGCCACCCTGCGCATTCTCCACGTAGTTGTTCTCTACGTCGAGACGTGCCGGGGAGGTGACCTCGAGGAAGTTGCCGTTCGGCTGACCCTTAACGGCCGCATTCAAGGCCATCCCGAGAGTATTCCGCACGGTTAGATTGCTTCCCGCGACGCTGGTCTTGATCAAGCTCCCCGCACTTTGGATGTGTGAGTTCTCAATCGTGACCGGATCCGCGGTCGCCACCGTGACTGCCGGAGTCTTGCTGTCTGTACTCTGCCAGTTTCCGGTGTAAGTGCCCCCGCCAGTGATGACGATGGGACTGCTCCAATCCACTTGACCGATCGTGCTACTAGCGGTAACCGACGCCGGCACTCCCTGGTAGTTGCCGGAGACGATCGCGGGTCCGGTGGCGAGGCCGGATAACACTCCCGACGCATTGGCTGCAATGGTGCGCGTGTCAGAGGACTGCCAGCCAAACTCGGCGGTGACATCCTTGACCGAACCATCGCTAAAGGTCGCGACTGCTTTCAACTGGGTAGTGCTCCCGATGGCCACTGCTGGCTGAGAGGGAGTAATCGTGACTGATTGCAAGCTAGCTGCCGTCGTTCCGTTCCCGGATGCCACCCCGTCCCTGGCTGTGCCGCTCGACGCATCGTTCGCAACCGCGGATGCGCTCACCTTCGCCACCGGGGCGGGCGCAACTGCGGCAACGTAGGAAGCACTCACCACCGCACTCGGCACATAGCCCATGCCCGCCGGATACACCGTCGGCCAGGTCTGCGGATTGGTGCCGCCCGATCCATAAAGGCCGACCGCCTTGACCGTAGCCGGAGCAGTCAGCGAAAACGGGGCGCTATACAGTTTCGTCGTGCCCGACCCAGGTACGGGCGTGGACCCATCGGTCGTGTAATAGATTGAAGTATTCCCTTGTGGACCCGCCCCTGAGGTCAGGCCTGGGTCGGTCAAAGTTATCGTCTGGGAGCCGCTAAGACCTCCCGAAGCCGGACTGATCGTCGGTGCAACGCTCGTGATCGCGCTGCAGCTGGCGCTGGTCACATTGCCCGACATAGAAGGAGCGTTGCTCTGCGCTTCTTCATTGCTGATGAAGTTAGCCTCGTTCCCTTGATTGAGAGCCATATTGGGGCCGCACATCTGGTTGTTGTTGATCTCCCACGCCCCCGCGCCATAGCCCCACTCGATCCCGTTTCCAAAATTGCCCTGGATGAGGTTGTTATCGGCATGCGATCCATTGCCCCAGTATTCATGTGCGAACGCGGGACCACTGTTGCTCGCATCTCCGCAAAACGTGCAACCGTACGGACTCTTCAGACTCGATAGGCTTACATTGTTGTTCTCTATCAGCCCGGGGCTCAACCCAGCCGTGCCGGTGACGGTGTTAAATTGGCAACACGGAGTCGATAAACCGAGCGATCCGTAGTACGCGTAGCTCTGATCCTGAAAAATATTGTTGCTGACGATCGTTGGATGGTTGATCGTACCTTCCTGGATCTCCACTTCAATCCGGTGAATATTCAGGAAGTAGTTGTATTCCACGTCGAGGTTATCCGATGCGGCCTGGGCAGCTCCGGGAACGAAATTCCCCGCAGATTGAAATACGTGCATGCCTTCTTCCAGGTGGAAGAACTTGTTGTACTTGATGGTGATGTTGGTGGTAACGCCCTGGTGGATCAGAATTCCGGCGCACGCTCCGCCGGTGTCGTTCGCCACGGTGAAGACTGCCGTGCAGGAATTGGTGTCTCCAAAGCTGTTGTATTCAATAGTCACGTCGCTTAAGGTCTGGCCCACTTTCCCATCGAAATAGACCGATCCTGAAGTGCCGTACTGACTCAGGTTGGTAGCCGAGGAAGGTAAGCCGCCGGTAGTGTTGTGCATAAACTTGATATTGGAGCTGTTGCCTGGGCCAACATAGAGGAGCCCGGTATTGTACCCAGCGAGGTATTCCAGGGTCATGCCGGTGCAGCCGCCCCACATGGTGAAAATACCAGTGTTGTTGAAACTGGCATTGAGGATTGCCGTGTTCGGAAACACCGCGGGACCAGTAATCGCCAGGTTGTTGCACGGGATAACGAGCGTGCTGCTGATGTTGTAAGTGCCGGCCGCAAACACGATCAGTGAACAGTTGGGAGCATTGGTGATCGCGCTCTGCAGGGCGCTCTGGCTCATGCCGCTGTTCACATTGACTGTGGGACCGCCGCATCCTGTCGGAGCTGGATCGGTCGGACCGACTGGACCGCCAGTGGGACCTGAAGAGGGTGAACTGACAACCAGCGAAGTATGGGCTGTCGCAGACGCATAATCGGTGGTGTCGGTGGGCGAGAACACCGCGGTCAACTGTTGTGTGCCCGCCGCCAGAACGGCGCCCACTGCGGGGTTGTACATGAAGCTGCCGGGAACAGTTGCAGTAGCATCCAACTGCGTTGCGCTGAGGGCGGTTCCTGGCGCAATGGCGGCCGGCGTCGCCCAGGTGATTGTTGGCGTAGCCTGGTTAACCTTGAGCTGCACAGAAGCGGTAGCCGCCGAATAGGTCTTCGTGTCCGTCGGCGTGAAGGTGGCCGAAAGTGTCTGCGTCCCCGCTTTGAGGACGGTCCCAGATGCCGGTGTGTAGGCGAAGGTTCCGGCCACGTTCGCCGTGGCGTTCAACTGCGTGCTGCTCAATGCTGCCCCGTACGAGATGGCCGCGGGCGCAGTCCAGGTAATGGTAGGAACGTTACTCGTACCCGCCGCGGTAATTGTAACTTGTGTGGATGCACTCAGGCTCTGTGGCGTAACTGTCGCGGAGGCTGGGGATGTGCCCGCTGGCGCAGCTTCCACATAGGCTGCTTGCACAGTTACAGTACCTGCCGCTTTCGCGCTGAGAGTTCCGTTGCTCACGGTTCCCATCGACGTGTTGGACAACGTCCATTGTGTTCCGGCTGTTACGTCCTGGGTCGTACCATCGCTCAAGTGCGCCACGGCTTTGAGAACTGCCGCGCCACCTACACTTACCGTGGATGGTGTTGCTGTGACCGTCAGAGAATCGAGATTTTGCGACGAGGGGCTACTGCATCCTGTCATCAAGATCGAAACTAAAAAGCCGCACAGGAGCCCGGAACCGACCCGTGCCTTGGGGGAAATACGCATGAATCGCCTCGCTCAGTTGGAAAATTCAAAGCATCGCGGCCTGGGGAAAATGGCCATTTCAAAGGCGCGAACGGGCTTTCGCATCTTTGAGATACGGGGTGCCGCCGGCGAATATTTCGTGTCTTATTGTTGTTACTATCTCGTCTGTCCCAAATTGCCGCAATCACACCGATTAGGCATTACGTAAGTTAGTAAGCCGCTGATTTCAAAGGCTTTGAGAGTGAACTTTTTGCTCGGCGATGATGCATTTAACGACCCAGTCGTGTGGAATTTTCCCGGACGAAGCCGGCGCGACACGCTGAGAAAAAACTCCGCATGAAGCCGGCGCGAACACGCTGAGGGCAAATTTGAGCCAGGGGCATGGCCTTAGCTGCACCCGCAACTGCCTAACCTATCAAGGGATTATGCGCTGCGTCCGCAGTCTGACTAACACGAAGGTTGGATTAGAAGCAAAGGGTGCTGAGTAATGCAGATGTGGAGGCGAGATAAGTCACGCCTTCGATGTTCTGTTGTGCGAACGGGCCATAAGGGCCCAACAAAGATCTGACCTTTTAGCCCCTGCGCTTTTCTTTGTCGTGCTGCTTTGCGTCGTGGCCAAACCGCTCAATGGCCGCTGGAAGGTTCCACTGCCAAGGCCGGCGCTAACCTTCGGCGGGAGTTGGGCGCACCCCCGGCATAAGTGGCGTTATATAGATACCGCCGCGGCCGTAAGCAGGTGGGATTGTATAGCTATAAGTACGAAAGCTACGTAACCGGCAGAAAGATACCCTTACGCAATCGATGCCATTTGACACGGCCGAAAGCACCACCATGCCGTAACACCTATCGACGTCAACGACGGCCGGTCTCAACGGGTTGCGTTGCCCGTCGCCCATGAATAGGGTCGTTCGCATTTCCCGAGACATCGAAATCCTGGCGTGCGGGATCGACATTCGGGCCGAGCGGGCCGCTGGATCCAACTCCGCTGGCGGTCGAGACGTTTTGCTTATTCGATACGGCCAGCAGCCCAACCGCGTCCACCACCGTAGCCGTTACTGTGTGCGCGCCGCTGGGGAGACCCGCCGCACCATAGCTTAGCCTGTAAGGTCCCCCACCCATCACAGCGCTCACGTAATGCCCATCAATCGCGAACACCACTCCCTGCATCCCGTACTCGACCGTAGTGACGGTAGCTGTGGCGCTCAGCGTGCCCGATGTGTTCGTGACTGCCCCCAACGACACTGCCAGCGAACGCAGGCCCGCAGGGCAAGGACCGGCGGTGGTGTTTCCGCGGATCGTGACCGTGGTGGTGTGGGGTCCATGTTCCTCTATGAACGCGGCATTGTTGTAGTGCGACGGAAGCGTAATGCAGGCGTAATTATTTTGCATATACCCGCCGGCCGAGCGGCCGAAGGCGCACCCTGCCCAATACCATTGGCTCATGATGGTGTTGTTGTAGATGTTCATGTTCACGCCGCCCGCTTCCATGCCGATACCCGTGTACTCGCCTGTGACACTTGTGCCTTTCATGAGATTGTTGTACCAGACCATACCGCTGACCTGTGACTCCTGAAACGGAGCAGACAAGCCGAACGTTCCCGAATAGGGGTGGGCACCCCCGGCGTTGACAATGTAATTGTCATATACCTGGAAAGTCGCGATGCCCGCGTTGCCGGGCAGGTTCCCGCATCCTCCACCTTGGTTGATTTCCATAAACATCCGGTGGTGGGAATCAGAAAAGTTGTGGTGGATCAGGATATTCGAAGCCCGGTACAACTGGCCCTGGCACCCCTTTATGTTCTGATAATCGTGCAAAAAAGTGTTGTGATCGATGATCAGGTTCGAGGCCCCATAAAACCAGATCGCCGCGCGAGCGGCATCGCCATCCGGATCGTACTGCTTCATATAATCCTTGGCGGCAGCGTTGTAACCTTCGTCATACGGCATGATGTTGGAGAAGGTGTTGTAGCGGATGACCACATTATTTGACCCGCCGCCCAGGAAGATGGCCCCGTTGGTGCGAAAGTTGTCATTCGGCGAATACGTCATGTTCTGGAATGTGTTGTAGCTGAAGACCAGGTTGGTGACTGCCTGGTCGGGCGATTGGGGTGCATCACCGCCCGCCCCATAGGCTTGAATGCCACCCCCATTGAAGATGCATCCCGTCGTGGCCGAGCCACCGATGGCGGTATTCGACTTGATGTTCGCAAAAATGTCGGTGCCGTTGTTGGGGCCGGTCAGCGAAGCTCCCGGCTCACATTTCACTCGTATCCCCCCCACGGAGAAGTTGACCGTCGAGGCTAAATAATAATTTCCGGGAGAAGGAAAAATAACCGTGTCGCCGGAGGCCATTCGCACCACGCCACGTTGAATCGCATGGTAGTCGTTCGTTTTCCCGTTACCCGTCGCGCCCCAATCCGTCTTGGCATTCCACGTGCGAGCGCAGGCAGGAATCGAGAGACCGACAATCAACAGTGCAAGACCTTTCTTCAACATGTGCTTCCTTTTGCCGCCATAACTGTGGCGTGATTCCGGAAAACTCAGGTCGTTTGCAGCCAGATGCTGGACGGATAGTGGCCGCCTTCGATTTGCGCAACCGACAACCCTTCATCATTGGGGGCAGGATTGTAATCCTTCAGCACTGCTTGTAGCTCCTGCGGGTAGTCGTAATGCAGGGCCGACTCACAAGCCAATACGCGGAGCTTTCCATTGTTGGTAAGCAGGGCAATCAGCATCGCTGTTTCCTGCCACCACCACGGCCTGGTGAACACTGTACGCGGATAGGCGTAGGGCAGATAAATATCGTGAATATGAATAAAGACTCCCGCTGCCAGGCGGGGAACGATTTCCAGATAAATCCGTAGCACATCGGAGCCGATTTTCACCGCGTGACTGGAATCGATAAACAACAGGTCTCCGCTGCCGAGTTCATCGAAGAGGGTGAGCGGCACTTGTTGACACAATTGCGGAATCAGTTCTACTTCCTTGCGGCTCCGCAATCGGTCGCTGGGAAACGGCTCCACGCACGTAATCCTCGAAGCGGTCTTTCCGTCGCGCTGGTTCAGGCGAGTGGCTTCGAGCATGCATAAGGTCGACACCCCGCTTCCGACTTCAATCACGCGTTCCGGTGAAAACCGCCGCATAAAGCAATGCAATACCTGTCCTTCAATCTCGCCAAATCCAGGACCCGATCCATTCCCTGAAAGCGAACGGTAGGCTTCCAGGCTGACTTCGGAGTAGTAAGGATCGCATACGTCTTTCATCCATGCCAGTTGGGCCGGAAGGTCCCACTCGATCCCCGTAAGGGAAGAGCGTCCCATCCAGAGTTGCCGGTTGTCCTCAAGCCATGAACAATCCGGAACCGGGCTGTAGTAGTGCTTGGGCAAGGCATGGAGCCCAGCTCGGTCGAGCCTGCGAAATGTTCTGAAAAGAAAGTCTTTAGTCCCCATAACTCCCAGCTCCGCTCCTGTTTGGAAAGACTGTCTCGCCTGACCAGAATACAGATGTTGGTTCGAGGCTTGTTGGTTGATCCATTCACCGCTCTGAATTCATCGTTCGTGCGGACAACCTGTTCCGACCCCGCGATTGCGAGATTGGCGGAGCAATCAGCGGGCGATCATCTGCGGGTCGGGGACGTAAACGGTTCAATCACCGGATGTGGCTGCTGAGCCCCGAAAGCGCATAAAGACCAGCAGTGGTTACGAGCTACTTCAAAGTGTGCGGTGTCGTCTTAATTCGTAAGCGGAGCTACACCCGGCAAGTCAGGCACCGACGGCAAAAGCGCGCCGGCGAAGATTCGGCGAAAAATTTAGGCGCCACTGAACACCCCTTCAGCCTACCACGTCGGGGCTCAGCATTGACAACGCCTCAAAGTCGGGCGACAATGTTGTCCCCGGCCCCCGACGGTCTCGTAACGCCTTGGTTCTTTGCATCACCATCAGTTCACTGGGCCCCTAAAAGAAAATAAAAGGTTTTAGGGTGAATCGAAATGAGCACCTTTGCCAAGCAACGTGTTCTGCTTTTCATCGTCGCCTATCAAGCGGAAAAAACAATAGTCGACGTCGTTTGCCGTATTCCCGCTGCCGTCCTCGAAGTATACGACTTCGAGTTGCTGATCATTGATGACTCATCCAAAGATAAGACCTTTGAGTTGAGCCACGAACTCAGTCAACGGGCCGACATCCCATTTAAAATCCACGTCTTGTTCAATCCAGCGAACCAGGGCTACGGAGGGAACCAAAAGCTCGGCTACCGGTATGCGATCGATCACGGGTTCGAATTCGTCGCGCTGCTTCATGGCGACGGTCAATATGCGCCCGAATGTCTTCCCTATCTGTTGAAACCCCTGGCGCAGGATGGTGCAGCAGCGGTATTTGGCTCTCGAATGCTTACCCCCAAAGGCGCACTCAAAGGGGGCATGCCGCTCTACAAATATCTTGGCAATCGAGTCCTTACTAAGATTCAGAATCTGCTGCTGCGCACGAATTTGTCTGAGTTCCATTCGGGATATCGGGTCTACTCCGTCGATGCCTTGCGTTCCATTCCATTCGAACGAAACTCCAATGGTTTCCATTTCGATACGGAAATCATCATCCAACTCATTGTTGGCAAACTCCCCATCGTCGAGTTGCCGATCCCGACCTACTATGGTGACGAGATCTGCCGCGTAAACGGCATTGCCTATGCCTTTGACGTCTTGATCGCAACGTTGCACGCGCGGTTGCAGGAGTTGAGTCTCTTCTACGACAGCCGGTACGATTGTTCGCCCGGTCTTCTTTCTCAGTACCAGCCAAAAGTCTCTTTTCAAAGTCCGCATAAATTCGCTATCGACCTGATTCCGCCCTACTCAAAAGTCATCGACTTGGGATGCGCGACCGGGTACGTGGCGTCTGAGCTGAAGCTGCAAAAGAACTGCCACGTCACCGGAGTGGACATGTTCCCTCCACTCGCGGAGCGCATCGATGATTTCTTTGTTCGCGACTTGAACCAGGGCCTCGCTGGCATACCCTTAGAGTCCCCGGATTATGTGTTATTGCTCGATGTAATCGAGCATATCGCCTCTCCCGAAGATTTTCTCGACGACCTGCGCAACAGGCTATCCCAGGGAGAACTCATCATAAGCACTGGCAACATTGCGTTTCTGGTTACCCGTCTGATGTTGATGATGGGCCAATTCAACTATGGCGAACGCGGAATTCTGGATATGACACACACCCGCTTGTACACCTTCTCGTCCCTATCGAGGCTGCTTGAACAGTCGGGCTTTGCCATCATCGAGACTCAGGCGATCCCCGCACCGTTTCCTTTGGCAGTTGGAAACGGCTGGTTGGGGCGCAGCCTATTGAAGTTGAATTCGTTCCTGATCAAGATAAGTCCCCATATCTTTGGCTATCAAATGGTGATGCGTGCCAAGGCTCTTCCAACGGTAAAATCGCTGTTAGAGGTTGCCTACGAGGCTTCAAGCCTTAGGGCAGAGTCGCTCCGTCAAGCAAGTTAGGCTACGACGTCAGTCTTTGAAGGAAGGGGGACCATGAATACCGTTGGGGAGCAACGTTTTTGATTATTCATCGTTGCTGCCTCGGATAACATGGTAGGTTGTTCCATAGAGAGACGACTGCCCGGTACGCTTTTGAACGGGCCACGTCCCGATGCTGTTCCAACATGACGTATTTTGGTCTGCAACCATGACGTATATTTATCTGCAACTGCCTGGGTCCGCGACTTCCACGGTCGCAGGGCCGGTCTGGAGAAGAATAATCACTTGGCGATGAGTCCCTTTTGCTCTGTTCGCGAATGAAAGAAGTGAGCCATTCGGGCTTTGTACGAACCAATAGCTCAGGCTCCGAGCGGTAATATCAGCGCTGCTCCTGGCCCGAACGGGCGAGGCTTGAAGCGGTTTCACATTTATGCGGCCTGATAGCCATTGCAAGACCTGGTTTGCTCGGTAGAAAACTACGGAAAGGTCAGTCGCTTCCGTCGCTACCAATTGCGAAACCACCGCAGTTTTGAATCGAGGCGCAAGGGGTTATGAATTCTTTCCTCATGGGATCCGTGGCAGGAATTGGCATTATCTGCTCTCTTGCCGGGTGGGGTTGGCTTGTTCTCAGGGTGCTGCGCATTCGACTGAGCACTTTGTTAGGCTTTAACGCCGCAGTCGGTATGGCGTTCAGTACCACCTTAGGTGGCATTCTCAATTGGTTTGGCGTAATTTCCCCAGGGTTGGTGCGCGCCTACCTTGTGGCGGGACTTCTGATCTCCACTTTTGCCGGCATACGGCACATCCGCTCGGCACGCACTGGAATCGTCTCAGCCTGGGCATACTTCAAGTCCCGCAAGCTCCTCGCCTTTGGCGCCGTCGTGTTGGTTTTGGTGTCAGTGTCAAAGTATGCCACTGCCGTATCGCCGGGCCAGTTCAACCCCCAGGACGACTTTCACGGTTACTTCGTTTTCCCCGTCAAAATGATCCAAACGGGCCATCTCGGTCCGGATCCATTCAGCGAACGGCGAATAGTCACATCCCTGGGCGGCAAAGCTTTCTTGGATACGTTTCCACTGAGCTTCACGGGTAATGTTGGCAATTTGGATCTGATCGATGAAGGTGTGGCGTTTCTCATCCTTCTCCTGCTGCTGTACGAGATCATGGCTCGTAAGGGCATACCGGGCCTATGGGCTATGATGCTGCTGCTCGCTGCCAGCATGTTCGAGGCCCCCGTCTCGAACATCACAGCCGTCTATTGCGGCGTTGTCTTATTAGTCCTGCTGTTCGACCTGCTCGACAGGACAGTACTCCAGCCGGAGACCAATCAGATAGTGCTTGTGGCTGTCGTATTGGCTTCCCTTACTTCGCTCAAAACCACATTTGCTCCGATGGCGGGAGTGTTCTTTCTTTGCTATTTTGGGCTTCAGTTCTGGCGCCTGCCCGACAAAAACAGGACACTGGCAAGGGCCGGCCTCTGTGGGGCGTTGAGCCTGATTTTATTGTTACCCTGGATGTTGGATTCCTATATCTCATCAGGGACGTTCATCTATCCGGTTCTCGGAAAGGGGTATCACGGGTCTCGCTATGGGACCTATCTCCTGCCCACCGCGAACTTGGGCCTACATAATATCCTGGCATTTTTGAATGGCTTGGCTAACACTCTGGGCGCGCTTCTGGCCATACAAGCCGGTTTGATCTTAGTGGCGTTCCTGCGAACCCGGCGTGACAGGTTGGTCGACCTGGTGCTCGTCGTCAACCTGCTGATTGACGTTGTCGTGATTGGCTTTGGTACTGGCGGCATACAGATGTACCGCTACAGTTTCGCGATTCTTTTCTCAACGGCGCTCTTCTTGCTTATAGAGGAACTCGCTGTTTTCGCCAAGTCTCCACGGGTTAACCTGGCCCTCGGTACCGCCGAAAGCTTTGCCGCCATCTTACTGCTGGGAATGCTGTTGGGAACCGCCTGGCACGGATTTACGACGGAGCAAAGAGACTCGCGCATCGCAGAGCTCAAATTTGCTATATCCGGGCGGAATATAGACAGCAGTGGGGAAGTCTCCGACTACAGAAATATGCAACTCGCCATTCCGCCGGGTCAAAAGGTACTCGTAAGGCTAGACAAGAACTTCCTCCTTGATTTCCGGCGAAATCCAATGTATGTCGATGATCTTCCTGGCGGCGCCAGCTTACCTCCAGGGATTCCCAGCTTTCAGGGCCCGGAGGCGCTCGCGAAATATCTCGTCGACCATGGCATCCGCTACTTGGCTTACTCGTATGGCGATGAGGCCACTTTTAGCCGAGAGGAGTTCGGGGGCCGCCTGCAGGGGTTTGTGAATGTCTGGCTTCGTAGGGGGGCACAGATTGCCTTCGACTTCCAGGACAACGCTGTTCTTCTTGGGCAGACCAGGAAGAAACTTTTCGATAACGGTAAAATGTTCATTCTGGATTTGGAAACTCGTGTTCCGTTGAATAGCACAAATGTGGCGAGGGGGCAGCAGAGGACTGACTCGCCAGGGTGGAGCAGGCTCCCTCAGCTTCAGTGAATGTCACAGCGAGAATTGTGAGCCAGCGGTTGTCACTGGCCTGTACCAGGAAAAGTAACCGTCACGGAGAGGGCAACCTGCGTCTCTCGTGACTCACAGGGAGCAGCAGCCACGGCTGTTCTCTAAAGGGAACCGCCCGCTCGCTCGCCTCCTACAGCTAGTCCGTCCGAACTCTGCCGTTTAAACCCCCCTTTACTCCCCTCCGCCCGCGCACACAAACCTGTGAAAATTCGACACACAACCAGACCCCGAAATACTCTGTTTCGAGCAAAAACTTCCTTCTCAACCCTTTTGCAATCAATCATTTAAAACTTACGTAATGCTTCATCGGTGTGATTGTCCCGAACCGCTTCGTCAGCGGATAGTAAGACCACTAGGACAGCAAATCTCAGCGGTGGCACAACGTATCCCAAGAATGCGAAGGCCCGTTTGCGTCTTTGAAATGGCCTTCTCCCCCAGGCTTCGTTGCTTCCGATCTTCAACTGACGAGGCAATCAATGCGTATTTCCCATACGCCGCGGGCGTATTTCGGGCTCCTGTGCGTTTTATTCGTTTCGATGTTGGTGACAGGATGCGGTAGTCCCTCGTCGCAAAATCTCGCTTCTCTGACAGTCACAGCAACTCCATCCACGATCAGTGTAGGTGGCGCGTCCGTTCTAAAAGCCGTGGCTCACCTGAGCGATGGTACGACGCAGGATGTAACAGCCGGAACCCAGTGGACGTTGTCGAACACGTCGATGGGAACGGTAAGCAACGGAACATTCAGCGCGAAGGCGGCGGGTAGTGTAACCGTGCAAGCGGCTTATGTCGAATCGGCCCCCGCCGGCACATCCCCGGCCGCAACGACAGTTACCCCGCAGGACCTGAGTGCATCCACGCAAGTTACAATTACCGCCGCGGGTACGAGCAACGTTCCTACCATTACCTGGAATGCGCCCGCGGCCATCACATACGGCGCGGCGTTGAGCAGTACGCAGCTGAACGCAAAGGCAAACGTGGCCGGAACCTTCGCCTACACACCGGCGGCAGGAACCGTACTCAAGGCGGGAACCCAGACACTTTCGGTCACGTTCACTCCGACAGACATCAAGACCTATTCTGCGGCTACGGCTTCTGTGAAGCTCACGGTTAACCAGGCCAGTCCGACAATCACCTGGGCTACGCCGGCCGCCATCACGACAGGAACCGCCCTTAGCGCAACACAATTGGATGCCACAGCCAATGTGCCCGGCACCTTCATGTACAACCCGGCCGTGGCCACCGTTCTTTCTGCAGGCACCCAACAACTGACCGCGGTGTTTTCGCCAAGCGACACAACCGACTATTCATCTGCCACCGCGCACACCTCGCTCACCGTCGGTCCCGTCTCAGGCCCAGTCCCCCCAACACCACCCCCACCGACAATCGGGCCGGGTACCATCTACCCGATCTCTGCCGGGGCATCCACTGCCACAATTCAGTCCACCATTAATACGGCTGCCGCGGGAAGTGGGGGAAGCATCGTTAGCTTCGCCGCCGGGACTTATAGCATCACCTCGCAGCTCTCTATCCCGTGTCCTGCTTCTCCACTCATCATTTCCGGCCCGGCTACACGCTACCCGGGTCCGGGTCCGTTCACCGGTGTTGGTCCATTTGGCGCAACGCTCAATTCGAGCGTCACTGGCACTTGGATGATGACATTGCCTTCAGGCGGATGCACGAATGCGATCACTGTCACGAACCTAAACCTGAATGGCGGCCAACCATCCCCAGATGGCGGGGGGCTTATCTACTTTCCCACTTCGGGTGGGTCTAATATCACCATCACGAATAACTACCTGCATGGCAATTCAGCGAACGCCTGCAGCACCAGCGTAGGGCCGCCGGCTTGTGTAACCGCAAACCTTACCAAGCCTTATGATTCGCTCATTTGGATGGACGGCGGTCCGGGGGGAAATACCTGGTCCAATGTAAAGATCAGTTGGAACGCCTTTGGGGCGGCCACTGACTGCAACAGCGTTATGACGTCGCTCTTCTACCAGGGAACCGCTTATAACGGCCCAGTGGGATTGTGTGCGGGCGTAGGTGTTCACACCAACACCAACAACTTTTTGCTAAGCAACAACAGCCTTTACCACATGGAACAGGGGTTCAAGTTTTACGAAGGAAATCAAACCGCACCCTTCTATACCTGCGGTGCCACAAACAACCCTACATGCTTCACGGTGCAGAACAACGACTTCTCGAATATCCATCGCAACCCAATCGAAGGCCAGATGGTGAACATGACCATCACTGGCAATAGCGTGCACGACCAATCTTCACCGGGAGATGCGTCCTGGGGCTTTAGCTTGCCGCAGTTGAATTGCAACATCGTGACGAACAACCTGATGATTGCGAGCACAGCTGCCATCGATTACTGGCCCGGCGCTTTCGAGTACTGGGGCTCGTGCAACGCAAGCACCAATCTGATACAGGGGAATTGGGGCACTGCGTCAAACGGCGCGCATTCTGGAGCAATCGAGTGGGGATTTAATGGCAACCAGGCGCCTTATACCGGACCCGCCACGGTGAGCAACAACATTATTCAAGTCGTTTCCGGGCAGCAGGTCGTGGATGAGGGATATGGTGCACCAGCTCCCACTATCACAGGCAACGTCACGGCCACTACCGTTTCGGCCATAACCTCAAAGACGCCCACGATAAGCCCAGCAGCCAGCACGGGGACATTTCCGCTTACGATTACCCTGACCGACGCGGGAGATACTTCCGGTACTGGACCGCAAGGCAATACGGGTATTTGGTATACGACCGACGGAAGTACACCCGTACCTGGCGCGGGAACGGCGCAGTACGCCTCCACTGGAGGAACGATCGTTCTCATCGGTCCGGCCACGGTGAAGGCGGTTGGCATGTGGGGCGCTTTAAATCAGCCGCGATCCTACACGTCCGGCTACGGGTTTGTGCCGAGCACTGTGGTAACGGCAAGCTATACCGCCAATTCCAGTGCGAGGCCGACTGCAGCCCCACGAATTAGCAGCAGTCACGGTGAGACATTGGCAGCACCAGGAGCAGCCGTTGACTCTACGCAGCAGAGCGGAGCCATTACGCCGGCGTTGGAGTCAGTGGAAATCGTTCCCGCTCAACCTGCGGTGGTCATCGGGAGCAAAACCCAGTTGAAAGCCATCGCAAGCTTCGACGATGGGTCCACCAAGGACGTCACCGCGGACTTTACCTGGACTTCCTCTGACCCGCGCACCATGGGGGCGAGTACCACGGGAGCACTGGAAGGGCTCGCCGGCGGTAAGGCGGTTATCTCCGGGAGCTATCAGGGTTACCAGGCCTCGGTTCCCGCTTCAAGCACGATTGGCGAAGTACAGTGGGACGGGCCGATTGTCGTCACAAAAGGAGGCACTTACTCCGGTAATTGGCAAAGCAACGATTCTCAGACACCGGCAGTTACCATATCGACAACGGACCCCGTCATCGTGGAAAACTCTCATATCCGCAGTGTCGGCAGCTTGATCAAGGCAGGCAGTTCAGGTTCCGACCTGACCGTCCGCAACAGTGTCGCGGTGGCCATGAATTCGAACGCAAAGGGGCAACCAAGCGGCGTCTTCCTCGAGGCCGCCTCCCCGGTACGGCTCGATGTGGAAAACAACTATGTTGAAAATGCAAGCAGCGGGATAGTCGTGCATGGCTACTCAGGCAATCGGGATGGAAAACAAACCATCGTGATCCGTGCCAACCGGGCGCGCAATCTCAATGGCCTCGTCAGCGATGGCAGCGGTGGTTATTTGCCTGCAGAAGGCTCGAACCACAGCGTGTCGCGCTTCATCGAACTGGATAACCTGCAAGCCGTACCCGGCGTCGACATAGGATGGAATGAAGTGATCAACTATCCCGGCCGCAGCCTGGTTAGCGACAACATCGACGTGAACCGTTCGAGTGGAACGCCGAACCAGCCACTCGAAATTCATGACACCTACATCCAGGGCGCCTATCCGTACAGGGCCGCACAGGATGCTTACACCGGCGGCGGGATCAAGACGGAGGGTAGCCTCGGCGACGGCCCGCAGGAGGCCACTGCCTTTAGCAACATTCACGATAACCAGGTGATCGGGACAGTAGGCTACGGCATCGAGTTCACAGCCGGACACGACAACATTGCCTTCAATAATCGTGTCATCTCCAGCGGTCTGCTGGCCGATGGTACCAGGATCGCTGCGCAACACGTGGGCATGGCTAACGGCGTTGTCAACGGGGCCAGCGCTCCCAATCGGAGCATGTACAACAACACCATGCGTGATAACGTCATCGGCTGGACCTGCTGGACCTCCCCATGTGATCAGCAGGGATACCGCAAGGACCAATACTTCCCGGTCTCGCCGGGCGACTACTCCAATAATTCGTTGCTTCCGGCCCGGCCAATCACACTCAACATGGAGGACAGCGAATACCAGGTATGGCTCAACAAGATGGTCTCTGCCGGCATCACGGTAGGTCCGAGTTTTTGAGCGAGATGTTCCGGTCGCTTTTGATGAGCGACGGGAACAAACTGAAAAGCGAATCGCGAGGGTCGCAGGGGTTACCCTCGCGATGAGCCACTAACACTCCGTGGGGCGGGGCCGTTCGTTCCGTCCCCATAGGAGTTGGAACAGCAAGTCCACTCGGGCAAGGGGACCTGAGACGGCCCTGAACGGGGCTGCGGAGAGATTGCAAGATGAACCCTGCTCATTGGGAAACGGCTGTAAAAAGGGCCTCGGTGCGCTCGGGTCAACCGTGAGCTCCACGACGCAGCCAAATGGATGAGGTGCCAAACCTTTCAACTTGATGGTAGTGGCTCCGGATGTAGTCATCCAGGAGTGTGACGCCGCTGCTCTTTGAGCTATCGTTGCCGGGCTCCCCCGAACCCTCAAACTGACTTTCAAGAACTACATAGCGCACCGCCCCTGAATCAAGCTCGCGGATCATCTCCGCCTGTATGTCTTCTCGCGATTGTAGGTCGGGGTCGAAATGGGACCAGTGGGTTGCCGGTAAACGGTTTGTGACGAAATAGGTCAACATGTCGTTGATCGCAATTCTGTCATGATGAGTTAGTCCAACAAAGATCCTTTCGCCCCGTCGAGTATGCTCCGAAATGTAAGAAATCACCTGGGCCTGGTTCCGATCAACCAAAAAGCACAAGCCAGTGTGGAGCGGAGGAGCGGCGCATACATCGTTCTCCCCCCGAACAGACGAGCCACGCGAGAGTGCTTCGTGGAGAACCGAATCGTGGCCGAGGTGAAGAGCTCTTATTTCCTTGAGCCCGGACCATGTTGCCGCAAAAATCGACAAGACCATCGCACATTCGACCATTCGGTGCAACCAGCGGCCTCTACCAGACGAATACTCATAAAGCACGGCGAGGGTAACCACCATCGAAACCAATGCAAGCAGCATTTGAGCGATACTGATTCGGACCAGACCCTTGAAATAGAACAAAAATGTAAGAAGTCCGAACAAAATCAAAACACCCCTCTGGCCTTCACCTTTTTGCAACTCCTCTGTATCCGGGACGTTGTTTGCCCTTCGATGCGCGTTTGCAAACAGGCTGTAGAGACTCAGACCGACGACGGGGAGCGGGAGATACAAAGCTATTCTTTCGAGCCAGCGCCACTGGATATCGGGAAATGGAAGGTGACGCGCACGCAAATAGTACTTTGACGGATAGAGGAAGATGTCGTGGATGAAGGGGTGAACCGGCGCCACCGCTAAGTAAAGTAGCGCAACGGGTAGGAATATCACCGTGATGCCCAACCAATAGGGCACCAGCATCGAGATTGCGGCATGCAAACGTGCTGATGGGAGCCTCCGGCGCAAGAGAGCCGCTATTGCTATGCAGCAGGTCAGCACAAGCGCAAACGCAGCTCCGACGTCGTAACGAAAGAGCGCTACTAGCCCCGCCAACATGCCGGCAGATACCAGGCGTTGCCAGCTGACATCTCTTTGGAAGACGGGGAGCAATACCATTGAGCCGGCCAGGGAAATTAAAAGTATCGGTATGATCGGAGTGGCGATGATTGGCAGCCCTGAGCTAAATAGCCAAAGGCCACAGACGACAGTGGTGGACACGGCTACCCATCTTCTGCAATATCCCTTCGTAATTGCATACACGACGGTTACACTTGCCGCTCTCAGAGTGAGATCGTAGATGCGTTCCACGAATATCGAGCGGCCAAACCAGTGGAACAGCCACGCGAGTGTGTAGAACTGGCCAGGACCATAATTTGCGTAGAAATCCCGATGCGGAATTTGTCCCGCCGCAACACGCATTGCCCCAACCAGAATGAGCCCTTCGTCATAGATCTCAGCTACTCTGGTCATACCAAGAAATAAGATGACGAACGAAATCAGAAAAACCATGGAATATTGCAGGAGCGATCGATCGCGCCACCGGGGGCTCTCTGGGAGGACCGCTATCGTTACAGAGCTGGGTTGTTCTCCCAAACAGCCTTAGCCTTTCCTCGTAAGAGGTGCCCACCGCAGTTTGCCTGCCAGTGTCCCCGATTTAATAGGTGGATTCGTTCACCAAACGACTGGACGAAGCGGCCGAATCAACCCATTCGTTTCCGTCCTCGGTCCAACCCTCCAACCCGGTCAGGCCCGCGACTTCCGGGGCGCACCGGGCGCTATCAAGTTGGGCTGACATCGGACCAATCAGCAGGCCTGCCATCAGGTATAGAAAAATGCCCGCCGGTGTTTCAATCGAATTGCCCAAAAACGAACCAACAAGTTGAGGGATATAATACGCGAGAGCAAATGTCACCCCGGTCACCTTGTTTGCTCGCCAAAGAAGCGCGATCATACAAAGCTGCAACCAGAAAAAGATAGCAACGCCGACGCAGCCCGAGTAGCCAAGAGCAAAGTAAAAAACACTGTGCGGCGATCGCGTCTTCGCCTTCACAACGTCGGCACTCGCAAGTTCTCCCAGCGGATAACCGTAGCCTAAGCCAAACATCATCGTGCGCGGATTTTGGGACACTGCCTCTCGAATATTCGCCCACCAGTGCTTCCTCCAGAAAACTGTCCCATAGTAAAAGCGGGCTTTGGCAGGGTCACCTCCAACAGACAGAGACAATTGCGGGCTGATCGACGCGGCCATGCGAGCTACTGTTTCGCGAGCCGAAATTTCTCCGCCTCTTCCCGGCAGGGCCGGAAGCCGAAGGTCAATCAAAAAAGCAATAAGGAGGACAGCGAAGATGAACCCGCCAATGGCCAGAACACGATTAATTTTTCTGGCCAGGACTCCCCAGATCGCCAGGGCGATACCTAGTCCGAGCCAATCCGCCCTCTCCTGGTTGGCGATTGTCAGACAGGTGACCACCACTATAGGGAGCCAAAATCGCGCAAGGTTGGGCTCGTAGGCAATTAGTCCTACCAGGACTTCCGACCCTGACCCTGGGTTACCCAGCACCTCTAAATTATTGCCCGGCAATATTCCGCTGAGTGATATATGCACCTTGTTTAAAAATAGAAAGTAAAGTGGGCTATACACCACCATGAACCAGGCCAGAAACCTGATATATCGGCGGACGATTCCCGGGTGGCGAGCACCAACCCAGATTCCAAGAAAGAGATAAACCGGACAAATATTGAAGATTAAGATTTCGAGCGTTGTGACTAGGGGATATCCCAACAAGTGACCGTAGATGGCCTGCCCAAAACCATATAGCAAGGAGACCAGGATGGCCCAGGAGACTGCAGTTAATTCGTCGCTATGACCAATAAGCGCGCCGTACCATCGGTTCCACAGTACCCGCGAATCAAGCAGCAACGCCCCGCCAATGGCGAGCGCAAGATATCCGGATGGCTTGCCGAGAACCGTTGAGCCCCACATCAACAACACAACCGTTTTGGACCAGTTGTCGAGGCTCTGGAATTTCTTTAGCATCGGTCGTTCCCCGGGAACCTCGAAGTCGAGAGGGGTTGCATGACTTGCCGGGGGAGGAGGCTAGTGCGCAAGTCAAGTTTGGAGCATTCGCCGGAATCGTGGCGCATGGCCCCTTGGAGCCCTCACGGTCGAGGTTCCTGCAAAATTCCTAAAGGATATCCACAGGAGAAGAGGCCCGAAATTCTGCCGATCGACAGCCGATAGATCACAAATGTTATTCAATGTTTGTGACATTGTCAAACCCGGAACATGATTACACGGAGCAACCAGAGGCATATCATTCGCGAAGATGAGTGCGGGGGTCCGTCCTGCGAGCATAGCTCGTGGCTGCACTTGACCCCAGTCCGACTCTCAAAAAGAACAGTCGCCGTAACAGTTTCCAGGGGCCCAAACATGACTGTGGCGCTTGCGTTCCCGAATCGCCACAATTCTCCACGCCCATCATACTCCAGCAGTCTTGGATCAATGACGCTTCTTTCAAGAATCGTTGCCAGACACCCCGCCCTGCGCGATGTCTGGCAACCATAGCGTTTGATCAACCCAGTACCGGGTCCCAGTCCGCTCTCGAATTGCGGTGGCGCAACCGGTGACCTGATGCTTAGCTGAGGACAGGTACGGTAATTTGCTGGCCCACCTGAATTTTGTTCGGGTCAGCGATGTTACTCGCCGCGGCGATGTTGGAATAGTGGTTAGGCGATCCGTAGAAACGGTTGCTGATCTTCGACAGGTTGTCCCCACTCTTGACACTGTAGCTTTGATTCGGCCCACCGGTCGTGGCGATCTCATGGTGCAAGTCGGAGTACTGCGGGTCGACCTGCTTGATCACATCCCACACCCGATTCGCAACCACCTCTGACGGCACCGAACCCTTCAAATACAGCTTTTCCCCATCCAGGCTCACCGCGTCGAGCTTCGCACCCAGGTCGCTAAAGCCCTCGATGGTCTGAATCACGGGCGAATACTTCTGCTTCAACTGATCAAGATCTGCCATAACATTTTCTCCTTGCGTTAGTGTGTTGATAGATTTCCACAACTGTCAGTCGATGGAAAAAATTACGCGGCGTGTGAATCCGCGATCTTCTTCATGGCAATCGTCAAGGCTGCAGCGCCCAGACTTTTTATAAGCACTGGATGCTGAGCATAGACTGCGCTCACGCGATCGATGATCGAAGGGTCTTGCGTTTGCGCGTGTGCGGTAAGAGCTTCCACCTCCGCGGGGCTGACGCTCGCGGCCTGCGCCGGAGTGACCGAACCCGATTGCAGTAGCGAAGCCAGCGGCGAGTTGGGAGCCCGGCCGGCAAATTGGGAAATCACCGCGGGTCCGAGCGCTGCCACCAGGCTGTTCAATACGCCCGCCTGTTGCTGGCTATTCCCATTGGCGAACAACTGCGCGGCCATTTGTGGAAAAGGTGCAGTTTGTCCCGAGCGAAAAGCTTCGGCCAAACCTCCCGCGAGCGTAGAAGGGGGCACAGCCTGCGCTACCTGGTCGAAGTGCTGTTCGACAGCTGGACCTGGAGTCGCGTTCCCAGCCGAATACTGTTTGAGCAGATCCCCGATTCCTGCGAGAAAACTCATAGGGCCTCCTTGGTTCGACGTTAAGTTGTGTTGATTGCAAGAACGGAGCCCGGGCTTTCTGGCTTGTCCGCGGCAGCTTAAAAGATACGGGGCCCAAACGGGCAAGCAAGCCCTGACCTCGAAAGCGGACGGTTCGATGAATCTCTCACGATGGCGTCGCCTATGTCTATGCCGGACGGAATAAAAGGTTTTCTGCGATAGCCACTTTGTTGGGAATACGCACAATTGCCGCTTCGCTGCCATCCATTCAGGTATTGGTAGCCGGCTCTCTGCGCACCGAAGGTACCCAGGCCGGGTAACCAGCAATGGAGCCCATTGGCGTACTCCAGCTCACGCAAATGGTTGACACTAGGTGGCATACCCGCTAGATTACGGAAAGTAGGCAGTGAACAAGTATGTGACGGATGCGGCGTTGACCGCCCAAGCCGTCGAAACGCCCTGTACCCCCCTTGCAGCGGCTTTTCCTACACTAGATTTGGCTTTGTTTTGCGGTCGATGTGACTGAGATGGCGAAGCTGGGTCCAGAGCAATATTCCACTCCCTATCCAAGATCCTATCGAATGGCGTTGGTTGTATGCCGGGAGTCCCTGACTTGCACTTGTATCGGTGCGATTCGGCGTCAAGACTTTCCCGCAAATAGTGTTGAACAAGTTGTCCACTAGTAACACCCAATGGCGTTGTCCACAGGCGCAAGAAGTGTTGACACCAGTGCCGGGTGCCTCTAGATTACGGGTTGTAGGCGCTGCCAGACCACAACGAATGGGTTATATCCGATTTCGTTGCACAGCCGTTATTCCCCCTAGTGACGTTTTTATGTCTCAGGAAAATTGCTTCTCTGTGTGGGGTCGGTCGATGTGACTGAGATGGCGAAGCTACGAGATGCCGGTGCTGTCAGATTGGTTACCTCGGGTACCTAAAGTAATTTCAAAATGGGTACTGGTCTCATGGTGTCGTAACTTGTCGCCGTCTAGGCTACAGATTGTATTGACACGTGGTCTGGTCTATAGGACCATTTGAGAACTGAGTAGTACGGGGTAGAGAAAATTCTACTCTGGACGAAGTGAAAATTAGATGTACCAGGCGAAAGCCTGAATTCAGGTTCTGTAACCCAGATGGCGGAAGCTCGTCCATCGGCCAAAGAGCCGGTTCTTGATTTACAAAATCGAAGATTCGCATCGTCCCCCCTCGAAGCGAAGTGAGAATCCCATCGGGAATAGCAGCAACTCACTCTTGTAACGGAGATACTCATGTATCGCGATCCAGGGTCAAACGAATCGAACGAATGGTTTGCGTTCCGCGTCCGGCCACGACACGAAAAACAGGTCTCGCTTGCCTTACGCGAAAAAGGGTTCACCGAGTTCCTGCCCCTTTATAAATCCAAAAGGCAGTGGGCGGACCGAACCAAAGTTGTAGAAATGCCCCTCTTTCCTGGTTATATTTTTTGCTCCACAGTTCGATCTTCGATTGTGCCGGTCCTCATGACCAGCGGTGTGATCGACGTGGTGCGGGCAGGCACGAATCCTTTGCCCGCCGACAAAGCGGAAATCGAAGCGCTGCAACAGACCGTGAGCGTCGATGTTCCGCTGGAAGCTTGGCCCTATACCGAAGTCGGTGAGTCGGGTTCGTTTTCCATCTTGCGTGGTCCCCTGGCAGGCTTGACCGGGATCTTGGTTGAGGTCCGACGCTCACAACGTCTGATTCTCTCAGTAAACCTTTTGCGCCGGTCGGTTTTGGTCGAAGTACATCCTGATTGGGTCTCACCGTACGCTCCAGCAGCTGCCGAGCGGTTGATGGCCTAAATGTAATACTGCAAAAACTTTGAATAATTTCTGTCTATCCCGTTTTCTGGTTCTCCCGAAGTAACGTACGCGAGTACGTCCCCCTTGCCGGCTTTGGTTGGCACCCTATGCTTTTGAGTCGATATCTGTGTCTAAGCGCTCTTTTCGAGCACGTCCCCGCCGGAGGTATTTCTCGGCGGATCCCAAGCTACAACCAATGGTGAGTGAATTTATGCATACATCTCCAGCCAAACTGATTCTGTTGTCACTTTGCTTTCAGGGCCTGACCTTAGTTCCGGCGTTTGCCCAGGTAGTCCCTGCGGATGGTCGCGTGGGCACTCCGCTGAACGCTCCGATAGCGTCGACTGTGGCCACTGCGACGGTGCCCACCGCGCCCTCGGCAGCCCCAACCAATGTGACCAGTTATGTCCTGGGGCCGGAAGACCAAATCACCGTCCGGGTGTTTGCTGCGGACGATATTCCCGACAAGCCAGTGCAGATCGACAATGACGGAACCGTGACCCTGCCCATGATCGGCCAGGTGCATGCCGCCGGCTTGACCGTGGAGCAGTTGCAGGTCAACCTCATCACCGCCTACAAAAAGTATTTCAAGGATCCGCAAGTCACCGTGCAGGTGAACGACTTCCGTAGCCAACCGGTCTCGGTCGCCGGCAATGTCACGACTCCAGGCGTCGTCCAGTTGCGCGGAAATCGCAACCTCATGGAAGTCATTGGACAGGCCGGCGGTCTACGGGCCGATGCCGGAGACAGTGTCCTGATCACCCGTAATCTGAACGAAGGGCCGATCCCCGTGACGGGCGCCTTCAATGATTCGACAGGCAAGTACTCCGTCGCCCACATCAATATCCGCGACATCATGAGCGGCAAGGATCCGGAAGGCAATATCCTGATCAAGCCCCACGATGTCATTACCGTTCCCCGCGCGCGCCTGGTCTACGTGTTAGGCAACGTCGGCAGGCCCGGCGGCTACGTCATGACAGAGAACGAATCCATGTCTATCACCCAGGCAATCGCCTTGGCGGGGGGATGGGACAAAATGGCAGCCTTGGGTGGGGCAAGGGTTCTCCGCGCCGATGGCGGCTCAACGCGGGAACAGATTCCCGCAAACGTGAAGAAGATCATGGAAAACAAAGCACCTGACTTGCAGCTGCAGCCCGATGACATCCTTTACGTCCCCAACAGTATGAGCAAGATGATCAGTGCCCGCGGTGTGGAAGCAGCCATTGGTATCGGTAGCGGCCTTCTTATCTGGAAGTAAAGCACTTCTTACTACACTCAATTTCTTGAGAATGGCCCCATGTGAGACCCCCGGCTTGACGGGGGGCCGTACTTTGTCCAAAGCGAACTGCACCACGAAAGCGATCGGCTTCCTGGAGCGGTTGAAACCGCTCTAGAGAACTCGATTAATCCGAAAGGACTTCAAAAAGATGACTCCGACCCAGCAGATCATTCCTGGACCTCGCATGCCCGAAGGCCGGGACTCCGGACGCTCCACTGCTATTGAGCTGTCCCGGCCCGGGGGACGCAATCGGCCCCAGCCCGAAGCGACTGTAAACTACGCTGCTTTGCTTCGCCGCCATCGCACGGCCATCGCGCTCATTATGGGCGGCTCGCTTCTGCTGAGTGTCCTGTATACCCTCATTGCGCACAAGGTCTACAAGTCGGAAGTAATTCTGGAAGTGACCGGAATCAACAACGACTTCATGAGCAGCAAAGATGTCGATCCAACCAATAACCAGTCCACTCCCGACGAATACATCGAGACCCAAACCAAGCTGTTGAAGAGCCCGCCTGTGGTTCAACGGACCGCGGTCGTGATGGGTCCCAAGGTCCCCGGCGCTATCGCGGCCAAGGATGGAATCTTCGGCACCATTCGCGGATGGGTCGGCGACTCCCCGGCAGCCACTCCTGCAGAGGGTGAAGCCGTGGTCTTCAACATGCTCGAGGACGCGAAGATCAAGGTGGATGGAACGTCCGATCTGATCACTGTGACGGTGCTCGGTCCTGAGCCCCAACTCACCTCGGACACCGCGAATACGTTGATCGATCAGTTCACCCAACAAGCTCAGGATGCCCGTGGCTATGCCTCCGGGAACACCAACAAGTTCCTGACTACGCAGCTCAGCGACGCCCGCAAGAAACTCCAGGATGCTGAAAACGCCCTGCAGGAATACGCGCGGCAGACCGGTATCGTCATCCCCAGCGAGACCCAGGAGAGCGTTGCCGCCGACAAATTGCGCCAGATCCAAACCGATCTAGCCAAAGCTGAAACGGATGAGGCGGACACCAAAGCGCAGGTAGATACTTCGAAAAGCGCTCCCGCCGAGACGATGCCGCAGGTTCTGGATGACCCGACCCTGCGCGACAACCGTGCCCGCCTGGCCGACCTTCGCCGCCAGCTTTCCGACTTGAGCGTCACCCTGACGCCGCAAAATTACAAAATTCAGCAGTTGAACGCGCAGATCGCCGATCTGGAACAGCAGTCTGCCCAACACCGCAACAACATCATTCGCCGCCTTGGCGTGCAGAACTCTGAGACTTCGCGCCGTAAGGACTTGTTGGCCAAGGCCTATCAGCAACAGTTGGGCGTGGTCTCCGATCAGTCGGTGAAGGAAGTTCGTTACAACATCCTGAAGAAGGACGTGGATGCCAATCGCGACCTTTACCAGTCCATGATGCAGCGGGTGAAACAGGCGAGCATCGTCGCCGCGCTGAAGGCGAGCGACGTGCGCGTGGTCAGTCCCGCGACCCCAGCTTATGCGAGCTACCGGCCGAGTCTGCCCCTTAACCTCGGGCTGGGAGCTCTCCTCGGTCTGGTCTTCGCCGGCTGCTACACCTTGCTGCGCGAGCGCAATGATGCCAGCCTGCGGAGCCCCGGCCAAAGCCTCAAGCACCTCAACGTGCCTGAATTGGCTGTCATCCCTTCGGCGCGCATCGGCAACAGCGAGCGCATCCCGCTCACGCTGCGCAATCTGAATGGGGTCAACGGCGCACTCGAGGCCAAGAACAACTTGTTGGCCGCGAGCTCAGCCGCCGTCGACAAGGAGATGGTGCAGTGGTGCCAGGACGAAACCATGATGGCGGATGCTTATCGGTCCGCGATCACTTCGATTCTCCTGAGCCGCGTCAACGGAATCAGTCCCCGGGTCATCCTGGTGACCAGCCCACGGCCCAAGGCAGGCAAAACCACCACGGTTGCAAATCTCGGCATCAGCCTGGCGGAAATTGGACGTCGTGTGCTGCTGATCGATGGTGACCTCCGCCGCCCACGCCTCGGTAAGCTCTTCGGTCTGCAGTTTGCCACCGGCTTGAGCGATGCGCTTCTGGCGGAAGGCAACGGAACCATCACGCTGGACTCGGTGGTCCGACCCAGCACCGTCCCCGGGCTGTACGTGCTGCCCGGCGGTTCGGAGCCGGCCAACATCTCCAAGCTGCTCCATTCCGCTCACTTGGATAACTTGGTCGAACTCGCGCGATCAGAGTACGACTTCGTGCTCATCGACTCTCCTCCCATGATGGGCATGGCCGATGCGCGCCTTCTGAGCCGTAATGCCGATGGCGTCATTCTGATCAGTCGCGCCGGCGAAACCAGCCCGGAGCAACTGGGAGAAGCCAGAGAGCGCTTGGCCGACGATGGCACCCCGGTCATTGGCACTATTCTGAATGGCTGCGATCTTCGTATTGAGGATCCGTCCTACGTCAACCACTACAACAGCTACGCCGGTGCAACACGCGGCTAGTAATCAAACAGATACTAGGGTAACCAGATAGCAACTTAAGTTGGCCTACGAGCATCATCGTAAGGAGCCTAGCGCGGAGATCCCCCCGCCGCGCGGACTGCCCAGACCAACTACCCGCAACCAGGGAACAAAGGACGCCGGCGAGAGTACACAACAATGTCAAGCTTTCGTGACTTCAAAGAGCGTCTTTAACAAAGTTCCTCTTCTATTGCATTTCTCCTGCAACGATGATCGACCTTCTTGCACGACCAGGAGAAAGGCTTTGACTGCTTTCGTATTAGAACGTTCCCCGGCCATGCCGGGCAGCGTACGGGGAGAATCGCTCTCATGCTTGTCCGCAATTTACGCTTCTATCAGACCATGCAATTCGTTCTGGATCTTCTGGCGGTTTCGGTTGCCTGGAGCTGCACCATCCAGATGCGAGTGCTGCTGAATCCTTTAGCTACTCAACGAGTGAGTTGGACCTACGCGTCGATTTGGGCGCCGTCATTGATGACGGTCCTGGTGTTGTGGATCATCATGGCCTGGCGCCTCGGTTTCTATCGCGTCGAAGGCCGCATCCGGTTGTGGAATAGCATCATCAACGCAGCGGAAGGGGCACTCCTCGCAAGCTGCATCATTGTCATCGTCACTTTCTTCTCCCGCCAACTGGGCACCGGCGTGTCCCGTTCGTTCTTCATGATTTTCGCGCCTCTCAGCTTCTTCAGCTTGGGCTTGACGCGGTGCGTCAGCGTCGTCGCAGCCATGCTGGCTGAGCGGCACTGGCCTTCACCCATCCGGGCAGCACTCTTGGGGGATCATTCCCACGCCGGCCGCCTGGTCGCTCTGATGAACACAGCCAATGTGGCCAACGTAATCAAGGGCTTGATTGTCCCCCAAGGCCACACCACGGAAGGCCACTCACTGCCGATGCCGATTCTGGGATCGACAGCACAGCTGGCCGAGGTGATCAATCGCGAACACTTGAATCGCATCATTCTGCTCAACGGTTCGATCTCCCGCGGCGAGCTGGACGAATGCAACAAAGTCTTCAAGCGCATGGGCGTCATCGTCAATTGCACCGTGGACTTTGCCCCTGAACCGGGCCGCATCAACGTGGTGAACCAGTACGGTTTGCCCCTGGTCGAGCTTCGCCCACTGGCCTTTACCAGGGGGCAGGAGTTCGTCAAGCGTGCCTTTGACATCGTCGCCTCGGCGTTCGCGCTCCTTCTTCTCACCCCGACCCTGCTGGTGATCGCGGCGTGGGTGAAGTTCACCTCAGAGGGCCCCGTTCTTTATAAGGCGCCCCGCGTGGGCAGGGGTGGCCGTCACTTCATGTTCCTCAAATTTCGCTCCATGTACACCAACATGGATCGCTCCCATGTGGCCCATGCAAATGAAAAAAAAGGTCACATCTTCAAAATGAAGCAAGATCCGCGTGTGACCCCGATTGGCCGCTTCATCCGGCGCTACAGCCTGGATGAGTTGCCACAGCTGATTAATGTGCTCCGCGGAGAGATGAGCCTGGTCGGTCCCAGGCCGTTGCCGGCCGGTGACATGGGCCCGGATGGAATGAGCCGCGAATTCGCCGACTGGTCCGAGGGCCGGGCTGCCGTCTATCCCGGTATCACCGGTCTCTGGCAGGTGAATGGCCGCAGTGAGCTCCCATTTGAAGAAATGGTACGGCTCGACCTGCAGTACATTCGCGAGTGGTCGCTGCTGCTCGACATCAAAATCATTCTGGCAACGCCCGGCTTGGTTGTAAAGGGCGTAGGAGCCTACTAAGGACCGGGGCAACCACCCCGGTTCCCTAGCAAAACCACAAGGAATAACTAAACGCATCATTGCACTTTTGACTTTTTTTACTGCGAGCCCTTCTACCCGAGCCTCCCATGCCCAGTGTTCAATCTGAAACTGTGACAGAATTGCGTCCCATCGAGCTCCGCGCTTTGCCGGCGCAGCCGTTAGTCTCAATTCTGGTCTCGAATTACAATTACGCCCGCTTCATCGGTGACTCCATCAAGAGCGCCCTGGACCAGACCTATTCCAATATTGAACTCATCATCTGTGACGACGGTTCGACCGATAACTCGATCGAAGTCATCGAGGAATATGCGCGCCGGGATGCGCGCCTGCACTTGATTCGCAAGGCCAATGGTGGCCAGTCATCGGGCTTCAATGCAGCGTTCGCCGCCAGCCGGGGCGAAATTATCGCTCTGCTTGATTCCGACGACCTCTTTCTGCCCCACAAGGTGGAGCGGATCGTGGCCGATTTTCAAGCCCACCCCGACGCGGGTCTTGGTGTCCATCGTGTCGTCCGCATAAGTGCCGATCTTCGCCGCCAGGGCGTGTGGCCGATGTCTGATCCATTACCCGCCGGCTGGTACGGCACTCGTCTCTTGAGCGATGGCGGCATCTTGCCCTACACCCCGCCGACTTCGGGATTAAGCCTCCGTCGCGATGTGGCCGAGCGCCTTTTTCCCTTGCCGCTCCAACATCCGCTGGTAAGGTGTCCCGATCAACTGATCGTTCGCCTGGCTCCGTTTCTTACCAATGTGACTCGGGAAGATGAGGCCCTGTCGTCGTACCGCCTGCATGGCAGCAACAACTATGGACCGGACCGGGTGACCGCCGAATCCTTCAAACGCGAGCTCCAGTACTCTGAAGCCTTATGGGCTGCGCAGAAGCGCTTCCTCGCCACCATCGATCCTCGGCTGGCGGAAGATTTTCAACCGCTTACGTGTCACGCTTACATCGCTCAGATCACTTACCTGCAAGCTCGTCTTGCCAGGGCTCCTGATGTACGTCGTCACTACGACCGCTTCATGGCTTTGTACAAAGGGCCGGGCGCCAGATACTTGTGGTTTTGGAAGCTTTCGATCTATCTCCCTTTACCGGTTTTCGATTTTGGCGTCAATCTGTTGATCCGCCAAAGCTGGCTGAAACAATTAGTCTCTCGTTTGAAAAAAATGTCGTGACTGTGCCCATTTGCCACTTCACCCCATCTGTCATTCTGCTGCGTTCCCCCGCGCCGCCACAGCATCCAGAACGGAGCAATTACGCATGAGCACCACACCTCTTGTCAGCATCGGGCTCTTTCTTTACAACGGAGATCGTTTCCTGGCTGCCGCCATTGAGTCCATCCTGAATCAGACATTCACGGATTTTGAACTCATCATCTCCGACAATTGCTCTACCGATCGTAGCGAGGAAATCTGCCGGAACTTTGCCGCTCAGGATGACCGCATTCGGTACTACCGCGCCGACCGCAACATGGGCGCAGGTTGGAACCTGAGAAACGTCTATTTCAAGGCCACGGGCAAATATTTCAAGTGGGCAGCGCACGATGACATGATTCAGCCCGACTTCCTGCGTCAGTGTGTCGACGCTCTCGAAGCCGACGACTCGCTGGTCGTCGCCCACACCTTGACCCGGGTCATTGACGAGCATGGTCAGTTCGTCGAGAACTACGAGTGGCCGCTCAGGACGGAATCGCCCGACCCGGTCGTCCGTTTTAAAGATCTGCTGCTCAATGATCACATGTGCTACCAGATATTTGGTGTGATGCGCCTCAGCGCGCTGCAGACGCTTCCTCCTCAGGGCAGCTACGTGAATAGCGACGGAGTTCTCCTGGCGCAAATGGGTTTGGTCGGCCGCTTTCATGAGACACCCGAGTTCCTGTTCATCAGCACTCGCCACAGTAAGCAGTCCTCGCAGGTGAAGCCGGTTCGCCTCAATGCTCCGCGCTTCCGTCTGACCAACCGTCACGGCACCTTGCCCAGCCCGGAATGGTGGGACCCGAACAAGACCTCCAGCATCACGTTCCCGGAATGGCGCATGTTCCGCGAATACTTCCAAAGCATCAGCCGCGCCCCGGTGACTACCGGACAGCGCCTGCACTGCTATCTGCTTCTGCTGCCATGGCTGGTCAAGCATTTCCGCCGTATGGGTAAAGACTTGTTGATCGCGGCTGATCAGATTCTCTTTCGGCTGCAGGTGCCGCGTACCAAAGTTTCTATGGAGAGCGCAACATCACTCGATGCTGCCTCGTAACGAAATATCCCCCCAATTGACAAATCACGGAGGTGAGGTTTTATGAAGGTTGCAATTCTCGCAGGGGGGCTTGGCTCGCGTCTCGCCGAAGAGACAGAACTTAAGCCTAAACCGATGGTCGAAATTGGCGGCAAGCCAATTCTCTGGCACATCATGATGCACTATGCCCACTATGGCTTGGACCAATTCGCTATCGCGCTGGGCTATAAGGGCGAAGTCATCAAGAAGTACATGCTCGACTATTGCTCGCTGAACCGGGATCTGAGTGTCTCGCTCAAGACTGGCAAGGTCAAAATGAACGGTGGCGTCGTTCCCGACTGGAATGTGGACCTGGTCGACACCGGCATGAAGACTCAGACCGGCGGCCGTATCAAGCGGCTCGCACCTTACCTGGGCAACGAAACCTTCATGCTCACCTGGGGCGATGGCGTATCCGACATCAACCTGAACGACCTGCTCGCGTTTCACCGCTCCCATGGCAAGCTGGCCACGTTGACGGCAGTCCGTCCGACGGCGCGCTTTGGCCACCTGGAGATGGATGGCGATCAGATCACCGAATTCTCTGAGAAGCCACAGACCAAGGAAGGTTGGATCAACGGAGCGTTCTTTGTGCTTGAGCCGGAGATCTTTGACTTCATCGACGGTGACAGCACCCACTTCGAGAAGGAGCCACTTGAGCGCCTGGCCGGCGAAGGCCAACTAATGGCGTATCGACACACCGGCTTTTGGCAATGTATGGATACTATTCGCGAGAAGAAGATCCTGGAGACGTATTGGGAAAGCGGCAAAGCACCTTGGCAAACTTGGGAGGAATCGAATGCGAGTATTAGTGACGGGGCACGCGGGGTACATCGGAACGGTTTTAGTGCCAATGCTCTTGCAGGCAGGGCATGAAGTAGTTGGGCTCGATACTGACCTTTTCGAGCGCAGCACCTTCAGCGATGGGATCGCACAGATCCCTGAGATCCGCAAAGACGTTCGTGATGCGACCCTGCAGGATGTGAAGGGCTTCGATGCCATTCTCCATCTTGCCGGACTTTCGAACGATCCCCTGGGCGACCTGAATCCGGGTCTGACCTTCGAGATCAACCATGCGGCATCGGTCAAGCTGGCCAAGTTGGCCAAGCAGGCCGGCGTGCAGAGATTCATCTTCTCTTCTTCCTGCAGCAACTACGGCGCCGGTGGCGACGACCTGCTGGATGAGCACTCCGCCTTTAACCCCGTGACCCCTTACGGAACCTCCAAGGTCATGGTCGAGCAGGACGTTGCCAAGCTGGCGGATAACCACTTCAGCCCAACGTTCCTCCGCAACGCCACTGCCTTCGGTGTTTCGCCCCGGTTGCGCTTTGACCTGGTGTTGAACAACCTCGTGGCCTGGGCTTATGCCACCGGCCGGGTGTACATCAAGAGCGATGGAACTCCTTGGAGACCCATCGTCCACATCGCCGACATCTCGCGGGCCTTTATCGCCGCCATGCATGCCCCGATCGACCTGGTGCACAACGAGGCATTCAACGTTGGACGCAACGAAGACAACTACCGTATTTATGAGCTGGCCGACATCGTCAAGGAGACGGTGCCGAATACAGTGATTGAGTACGCGGCCGACGCCGGACCGGACACGCGTTGCTACCGTGTGGATTGCAGCAAGATCCGCAAGGTGCTGCCCGAGTTCCAGCCCGTCTGGGATGCTCGCAAGGGCGCCGTCGAACTGCACGAAACCTACAAGAAGATCGGTCTCGTTCTCGAAGACTTCGAGGGACCGCGCTTCAAACGCATTGCCCACATCCGGAAGCTGATCGAGGAAGGTGTTCTCGACTCATCTCTCCGTTGGACCAACCAGGAAGCGACGGCCCCCGTTGTCGCAGGAGCCGCTACTGTATGACCGAAGCCACCTTTCA
The DNA here is from genome assembly GCA_963830325.1 of uncultured Acidobacteriaceae bacterium. Lineage (GTDB taxonomy): Bacteria > Acidobacteriota > Terriglobia > Terriglobales > Acidobacteriaceae > PALSA-350. The sequence continues at coordinate 287,425 of CAWHMV010000007.1, read as the reverse complement.
TTGCCGCGCATGCAACTCCACGAAGTGCATTCCGATTCTGTCCTTCGGAACCACTCCGCTTGCCGATGCATTGCTCTCAGCCGATCAGCTAGGGTCGCCGGAAGTTACGGCGCCCCTGGACCTGGTCTTCTGCCCCGAGTGCTCTCTGGTGCAGATCACCGAAACCGTTCCGCCGGAAATTCTCTTTTGCCGCAATTATCCTTACTTCTCTTCCGTGTCAAAGAGTCTCCTGGAACATTTCACCAAGAGTGCTGAAGCGGTTATCGCCGCCCGCAACCTTGATTCCACTAGCCTGGTCATCGAAGCTGCGTCCAACGACGGTTACATGTTGCGCAATTTCGTCAACCACGGAATCCCGGTCTTAGGCATCGACCCCGCTGAAGAGCAGGTGCGCACTGCCAATGAACGCGGCGTCAATACCATCAACACTTTCTTCACCAAGGAGCTGGCACAAAAGCTGGCCGCCGAGGGCAAGAAAGCCGATGTGTTCCTGGCCAACAATGTGCTCGCGCACGTGGCTGACCTGAACGGTTTCGTCGACGGCATTGCCGCCTTGCTGAAACCCAACGGCGTAGCAGTCATCGAAGCGCCCTACATTGTCGACCTGATCCAAAAGTGTGAGTTCGATACCATCTATCACCAGCACCTCTGCTACTTTTCGGTGACGGCGCTGGCGCGGCTTTTCCGCGATCATGGTCTGTACCTCAACGACGTGGAGCGCACCAAGATCCACGGCGGATCCCTCCGGCTGTTTGTCGAGCCGGTGGAAACTCCGACCGCGCGCTTGAAGGCGCTGCTCGCCGATGAGAAGAACGCGGGCGTCTCGACCATCGAGTACTACCGCGGGTTTGCCGACCGGGTGCACGCAGTGCGCGACGATCTCACGGCGTTGTTGAAGGACCTGAAGGGCAAAGGGAAATCGATCGCCGGCTATGCCGCGGCGGCGAAGGCCACCACGCTGCTCGCCTTCTGCAATATCGATCGGGAACTCCTCGACTATGTCGTCGACCTGAACGAATTCAAGCAGGGCCGGTTTATGCCCGGAAATCACCTGCCGATTCTTTCCCCGACCGAGTTGCTGGAAAGCAAGCCGGATTATGTCCTGCTGCTGGCATGGAACTTTGCCGGCGAAATCATGGAGCAACAACACGCCTACAAGGCACGCGGCGGAAAATTCATTATTCCGATCCCGACCCCTGCAGTCGTCTAAAGGAGATTGACGGAATGCACAGTATCTACGTAGATTCGAAATTCAACGACGAGAAGCGCCGCCAGCATTTGTATGACGGCCAGCTTTTCGTCTACTCTCCCCGGCCGAGTTCGCTCGCCTTTACCAACTTTGCCGCCGAAATGATCAAGGACGCTTTTGGCAAAGAAGATCCGACCACGGCCCAGTTCGACATGCCGGTGGAAGAATTTGTTCGCATCTTCGCGCCCCTCAAGCCGGCCTTCATCCACCACCCGGAGTCGAAGCGCCTGATCCAGGCCATGCTCGAAGACTTCGGTTGCGATATGGAGACCACCTACCTCGATGTGCCGCGCCTGCGCGCCGTCACCTCGGATGCCTACCTCACGTCGGGTGTGGGCTATGCCCATCACCTTCACCGTGACACTTGGTACTCCGCGCCGATGTGCCAGCTGAACTGGTGGCTGCCCATCTTCGAGATGTCCTCTGAGAGCTCGATGGCCTTCCATCCGAAGTATTGGAGTGAGGCGGTCAAGAACGGTTCCAGCAAGTTCAACTACTACGCCTGGAACAGCACCGGCCGCGCCGATGCCGCCAAGCACATCAAGTCCGACACCCGCGAGCAGCCCAAGCCCGAGCAGCCCATGGAACTGGATCCTCAGGTCCGTGTGATCTCCGAGCCCGGTGGCGCGTTGGTGTTTTCCGCAGCCAACATGCACTCGACCGTGCCCAACACGTCCGGCAGAACCCGGTTCAGCATCGATTTCCGGACCGTCAGCCTGGTCGACGTGAAGACCAAGAACGGCGCTCCCAACCTGGATTCGCACCCCATTGGTACCTCGTTGCGCGACTTCATGAAGGGAACCGACCTGAGCGCGATGCCCGAAGACGTTGCCGCAGCCTATGACAGCCCTGACGCTGCCGACGGCGTCAAGGTCTATCGGCCCGAGGTAGTAGGCGCCCGGTAACCAGTTCTGTCTAAGTGAGCGACGACTTTCCGCTAGTCACCGGTCTGATGCTTTGTATCAGGGCCCGGCTTTGGTCTGCTTTGTATCAGGGCACGACTTCAGTCGGGCCGTTAACGCCCAATAAAATCTGGGCTTTAGCCCCTGTGCCTTTCATGCAAGGGCGCGCTTAAAGAGGGTCTATGAGAACCTCATTTTCCGGTCCTGGGGATCCTTTTTACGCTTTTTGCGCTTTTTGCTCATTTTTCATTGCGCTACGGGCTCCTGTTGAAAATGGGGTATCCCCATCGTGAACGGCCTCTAGAGCCCAAACGAGCACCATCTGTTGTTGAATCTTTGAGTGAGAGATCTGCCGCGTCCGTGTTCCACCGATATCTCGAACAGTCGGTACACTTTTGCACCAGCCCACTTCACGGAGTGAGAGTGCTGGGACATGCCTTAAACCTTAGCTAGTGACGAAATTCTTCTGAACGGGGACCAAGAAATGCCTGAGATCAAGACCTGCCCAAATTGCCTCAAGGGCGACATGACCGTTTTCTACCAGGTTCCGCGGGTGCCGGTGCACAGCGTATTGCTGATGCCGACGCGCGAAGTTGCGGTGAACTTTCCCAAGGGCGACATTGCTCTCGGCCATTGCTCCCACTGCGGCTTTATTGCCAACACCGTCTTCGACCCGACGGTGCACAACTACTCCGCCCAATACGAGGAGACGCAGGGCTTTTCCGGCACCTTTCAGGCCTTCCATCGCAAACTGGCCGCCCAGATGATCGATAAATACGATCTCCACGGCAAGAAAATGATCGAGATCGGCTGCGGCAAGGGAGAATTTCTCTCTCTCCTGTGCGAATTGGGTAACAACAGCGGCGTAGGCTTCGACCCCGCCTTCGTCAGCGAGCGCAATCCGTCCGCCGGCGACGCCAAGGTGGAATTTGTCGCCGACTTCTACGGGGAAAAGTATGCCCACGTGCAAGGCGATTTTGTCTGCTGCAAAATGACCCTCGAGCACATCCCCGATACCGCGAATTTTGTGCGCACCGTGCGACGCTCCGTAGGTGACCGGTATGACACCGTCATCTTCTTCCAGGTCCCCGATATGACCCGCGTGCTGAAGGACCTGGCATTCTGGGATATTTACTACGAACACTGTTCCTATTTCAGCGCCGAATCGCTCTCGCTGCTCTTCAAAGAGCAGGGATTCGACGTGCTCGATGTTTGGACCGATTACGACGACCAATACCTGATGATTACGGCAAAGCCGTCGCGCACCCCGGCTTCTTCGGTAGCCAAGCCGGATCCCACCGCGATGAACAAAGACATCGAGTACTTCACCGAGCACCAGGCGGTCAGAATGGCGTCCTGGAGAAGCAAGCTCGAGGAAACCAGGAACAGCGGCAAGAAGGCTGTGGTATGGGGCTCCGGATCCAAGGGCGTGGCCTTTCTGACCGCGCTCAACCTGCACACACCCGACTGCGAAATTGAGTACGTGGTCGACATCAATCCCTTTCGCGAAGGCAAGTACATGGCTGGCACCGGGCAGGAGATCGTCTCGCCGGCCTTTCTCAAGCGGTACAAACCAGACTTGGCCATTGCCATGAACCCGATTTACCAGCCGGAAATCAAGGCTGATCTAGAGAAAATGGGCCTGTCTACTGAGGTTGTCTCCGTTTGATCAAAAATTCAGCCTTGCCAAAGGCAAAGGCTTCTTAAAGGCAATCTATGTATGATTTCGCGATAATTGGTGGAGGAATCGTTGGCCTCGCGACGGGCGCTGCCCTTGGCCGTCGTTATCCTTTTGCACGCATTCTGCTGGTTGAAAAAGAAGTAGGTTTTGCTCAGCACCAGACCGGCCGCAATAGCGGCGTTATCCATTCCGGCATTTACTACAAACCCGGCAGCCTCAAGGCAGAATTGGCGAAAACCGGAAACCAATCTTTGCGTGCCTTTTGCTACGAATACGGCGTGCCGTTTGATGTTTGCGGCAAGCTGATCGTCGCCACCAAGCCGGAGGAGATTCCCCAACTCGATAAGATCTTCGATCGGGCCTTTGAAAATGGAGTCCCTGCCACCCGGCTTCGTCCGGAAGAAGTAAAAGAAATAGAACCGCACGTCTCCTGCATCGCTGCCATCCGCGTGCCCACTACGGGCATCGTGGATTATCGTCAGGTCTGCCATGCCCTGGTGCACGAGATACAGCAGCAGGGAGGAGAGCTCAAGGTCGGCACCGAGGTGCTTCATATCGTTCCCACCCCCCTCGGTCACCTGCTGGAAACCTCGTGGGGCTCGGTGGAAACACGCTTCCTCATCAACTGCGCCGGCTTGCACAGCGATCGCGTAGCCAAGCTGGGGGGCATGGAACCGAAGGCCATGATCGTGCCTTTCCGCGGGGAGTATTTCGAGCTTAAGCCCGAGCGCCGCCACTTGGTGCGCCATCTCATTTACCCCGTTCCCAATCCAGCTTTTCCTTTCCTCGGCGTGCACTTCACGCGCATGATGGACGGCAGCATTCACGCCGGCCCCAATGCGGTGCTGAGCATGAAGCGCGAGGGCTATAACAAATCGGACTTCAGTTGGCGCGATCTCTCTGAAGTTTTGATGTATCCCGGTTTCTGGAAGCTCTCGTCAAAGTACTATCGCGAGGGCGGCCAGGAAATGTACCGCTCCCTGAGCAAGGCTGCCTTTACCCGCAGTCTGCAGCGCCTGGTGCCAGAGGTTCAGGCGGACGACCTGATCCCCAGCAAGAGCGGCGTGCGAGCGCAGGCTCTGCTTCGCGATGGAAGCCTGGTCGACGACTTCCTGCTGCTCGAGGGCAAAAATTCTCTCCATGTCTGCAACGCTCCTTCCCCGGCAGCCACCGCATCACTCGAAATCGCCAAGAGGATCGTGAGCAAGGTGCCTCGGCCCGGCCGCCTTTCTCTGGTGAAGATGGCATAACAGGCTGCGGCCCCTTTAAGGATCCGCGTACGCGGTCTTTTATGGAACTGCGTGCAGGAAATTTCCGGATCCTGCATTTCTTGCCAGATCCCTGATTTCCACTACGCTCATCTCTGTAGTTTCAGCTCAAACGGGCGATAAGAAGGGTATGCCCAGTTCCAGCATGCTTATCGAACAAACAACATGTGAGACATGGGCTACCCCTGGCGCTAGGCAGGTGCAAGGTCTCGCTCGAGGAAGCTCCCCGTTGCACATCGCGATTTACGATTACCGAATCACACGCAATAATCCCGCCGGAAGCTGTCACTTGGCCATGCTGCGCGCCCTTGCGGGCGAGCACGACTTTACCGTCTTCGCCGTGGAGTTCGAAAATCCCTGCCCGGAAAAGATCCGCTTCATCCGCGTCCCTTCCCCGATGCGGCCCCTGGCGCTCCTCTTTGTCGTTTATCATTTCATGGCGCCCCTCTGTTATTTGCTCTATCGCCTCCGCGGCGGCCCCAAGCCTGACCTGGTCCAGGCGCTCGAGAGCAACCTCTCCTTCGGCAACATTCTGTACTCTCACTTTTGCCACGGCATGTACCTCAAGCATCATTGGAGCAAATCGGGCGCCAGTGGCTTGCGGGGAGCGTTCCGCTGGATCGATCACAAACTCCACGCCTGGATGGAAAACCTCACCTATCCGAGAGCCAAGCAGGTCGTTGTGCCATCCCGAGGCTTGGCAAGAGAGTTGCAGGCTGAGTTCCCGTATATCAAGGACAAGCTGACAGTCCTCCCTAATCCCATCAACCTGGCACGGTTACAAAAACCACCCGAGTTCGATCGCCAGGCCTTTCGTCACAACCTGGGTATCGATGACCAGGATCTGGTGGCCCTGTTTGTCGCTCTGGGACAGTTTGAGCGCAAGGGATTGCCCCTCCTGATGCAGGCGCTCGCCACCGCCGGTATGGAGCCGGTCGCACTGATCGTCGTAGGCGGTGAGCCCGATCTGCTGGCGCGATATCGCGAGCAGGCGGAGAAACTTGGCATTGAGAACCGCGTTAAATTCGTTGGCATGCAGTCCGATGTCCGGCCCTTCCTCTGGAGCTCCGACGTTTTCGTCTTCCCGTCTCTGTACGAAACGTTTTCTTTGGTTACTTATGAGGCCGCCGCAGCTGGATTGCCGATTGTCGTTTCCCAGCTCTACGGTGTAGAAGATCTCCTGGTGGACGGAGACAACGGGTTCCTGATTGAGACCACTGCAGCCGGGGTGAGAGATGGTCTGCAACGCATTTTGAGCCTGAGCGTGGCCGAGCGGCACCTCATGGGTCAACGAGCCCGACAAGCAGCTTCCGCCTGCTCAGAGGAGCATTTCGTCGACGCGTGGCGGGCCTTCTATCTAAGCCTGACCCATCAGAGGAATTGAAGGCGGCAGAAATGATGGTAGAGGATGTACCAGGTGTCGATCACGGCATGACAGTGGTGGCAGCAGCGAGCAAGCTCCTTCACCGCCCGCTCTGTCAGCGGGTAGCGGAACTGCCCGCAAAGCTGAAGGTAGAGAAACAGATGGTCAACCGCACCATCGGTAGCAAGTAATCGGGTTGATCCGAATGAAGATTCTCTCCGTGCACAATTCGTATCAGACACCCGGTGGCGAAGACCAGGTCTTCGCTCAGGAAGCCGATCTGCTCCGCGGCCATGGACATGAGGTCCTTCTGTACCAGGCGAGCAACGCTCAGGTGAAAGATCAGGCACCCCTCGTCCTACTCGGCAACACCATCTGGAACCGGCATGCGCACCACGAATTGCGCACCCTGATGCAACAGGAAAAACCGGACATCGTTCACGTCCATAACACCTTTCCGGTGATCTCTCCCGCCGCCTACTATGCGGCCAATGAAGAAGGTATTCCGGTCGTACAAACCCTGCACAACTACCGCCCGCTCTGCCCTGCCGCCACTCTCTTTCGCGATGGGCATGTCTGTGAAGACTGCTTAGGCAAGCGCGTTCCCTGGCGCGGAGTCATGCACGGTTGCTATCGCGGTAGCAGGCTGGCTACGGCCAGCGGCGTCGCTATGCTCGCCACCCACAACTACAAGCACACCTGGAACCAATCCGTCGCTGCCTACATCGCCCTTTCCGATTTTGCTCGCGACAAATTTATCGAAGGCGGCTTCCCGGCAGAGAAAATCTTCGTTAAACCTAACTTCGTGCAATCCGATCCCGGCCCCGGCGACGGCCAAGGGAACTATGCCTTTTTTGCAGGACGCTTAACCCCGGAAAAAGGCATCAGCACTCTGCTCCAGGCATGGCGGACCATCGGAACTGGCCTCCGCCTGCAAATAGCCGGCGACGGTCCACTCGCCGCAGAGGTCGAACAGGCCTGCCGCAAAATGAAAAATGTAACCTGGTTAAAATGGCTGCCGCGAACGGAAATTCTGCAAAGAATGAAACGGGCGTCGGTACTTATCTTGCCGTCGACTTGGTATGAAGGCTTCCCCATGACCTTAGCCGAAGCCTGCGCCGTGGGTCTGCCCGTGATTGCAAGCAAACTGGGAAGCATGGCGTCCATCGTCGATCACCAGCGTACGGGCCTGCACTTTGAGGCCGGCAGCGCCAACAGCTTGGTGGAGGCGCTGCGGTGGTGGGATAAACACCCCGCGGAAGCCGCCCTGATGCGTACCCAGGCACGGCTGGAATACGAAACCAAATATACCGCCGACGGGAATTATGCCCAGTTGATCAGCATCTACGACTCGGTGCTCAACCGCAGCGAAAATTTGTCATGGCTTGCTACTGCTGGTGCAACCGCCCCGCACGCCAGGGTTTGAGCGCACACTCGTCATTCATAATCAGCGCTCAACCCTACCTCCCCCACTCCGCTCGGTACATAGGCCCCTTCATTCGTTACCCCGGGCTTGCCATCCTGACCGTCATCTTCTGCGAGCTCCGAACAGCAGGCCACGGACGCCATCTCCGCCTCACCCTTCAGAGGAGTTGAGGGCGGGGGATTGTTCTGAGACGATGTACTCAGGGGAATGAACGGCATGGCGGTCGAATCTGCGGCACAGGACGGAACCACCCCCGGTGCAGGGCTAACCAAGCTCATTCCCATCGCCCTGAAGAGTCTTCCCCACCCGCCCTCCGTCTCCATACTGATCACCTGCTTTAACTACGGGGCCTACGTTGGCAAGGCCATCGACAGCGCGCTCCAGCAGACCTACCCCCCGGCAGAAATAATCGTCAGCGACGATGCCTCGCAAGACAACTCCTGCGAGGTAGTTGAATCCTATATAAATCGCGGTCTCGGCATACAACTGTTGCGCAATCCGCATGGCGGCATGGCGGCTAATCTAAACTCCGCCTATCGCAACTGTTCCGGAGATGTGATTTGCCTGCTCGACGCGGACGACACATTCCTGGCGGGTAAGGTCGAAGCCGTGGTGAACGCATTTCGGGCCCATCCGCAGGCTGGCTTTGCGATTCATCGCGCGAGCCTGGTAGACGATCAAGGGCGGGCACGCGGCATTTACCCTTTGTTGAGCGCTCTCCCGTCGGGAAACTGCACCCAGACTACTTACGAGAATTGCGGGATATTGATGGGGTTGCCGCCCACAACCAATCTTGCGCTTCGCCGTGAAGTCGCTGATCGCATCTTCCCCATCCCGGTGGAATACACCGGCTATGCAGAGCAGATGATTCACCGGCTGGCTCCGTTGATGACAGAAATATGTGCGGTGGACGCTCCGCTGGCGCACTGGCGGCTCCATGGTCAGAACGACCAGAACTCGACTCATATCACGCCGCGCCGCCTGGAGCGGGAACTCAAGATTATGGACTCGCTATGGCTGGAACAGAAGCGGTACCTGGAGAGCGTGGATGCTTCGCTATCGAGGTCTTTTCCTCCGATCGACCGTAATGCACTTTATCTAAAAATGAACTACATGCGCCATCGCATGAACAATGACCCAGCGGCTCGCCAGGCCTACATCGACCTTTGCCGTTACGGCTTGCGGGCGAACTCCAAGGTGGATCAGTTTTGGCGATACTCCAATCGGCTGCCCCGTCCGCTTTTCCAGCGAGCAGTCGATCTGCTTCTAACTCAGAGTGTCTGGAAGCAGATGGTCACCCGAGCCATTCGGGGCAAGCAAACGGTTTGAACAGATGAAGATTCTATCGGTGCACAATTCGTATCAGACGCCCGGCGGCGAGGACCAGGTCTTTGCCCGGGAGGCCGAACTGCTGCGCTCGCATGGCCACCAGGTGCTTCAATACCACACCAGCAACGAGCAGGTGAAGGGTAAGAACCCACTGGTCTTGCTCGGCGAGACCATATGGAATAAGCGCGCGTATAACGAGCTGCTCGCCTTGATGCAGCGCGAAAGGCCGGACATCGTTCATGTCCACAATACCTTTCCGGTCATTTCTCCCGCCGTTTACTATGCGGCTAATGAAGCCGGGATTCCGGTCGTACAAACCCTGCACAATTTCCGCATGCTCTGTCCCGCGGGCACCTTGTTCCGTGATGGGCACGTCTGTGAAGACTGTATAGGCAAGCGGATTCCCTGGCCGGGGGTGATCCATGGCTGCTATCGCAACAGCAGGCTGGCGACCGCGGCCGGAGCCGCCATGCTCGCCACCCACAACTACAAGCAGACCTGGAGCAAGACCGTCTCTGCTTATATCGCGCTGACCGATTTTGCTCGCGATAAATTCATCCAGGCCGGCTTTCCAGCTGAGAAAATCCTGGTCAAGCCTAACTACCTGCAAAGCGATCCTGGGATCGGTGAGGGAAAGGGGAAGTACGCCCTATTCGTCGGACGACTGACCCCGGAGAAGGGCATCGGTACGCTTCTCGAGGCGTGGCGCCAGATTGGCACTAAGCTTCCACTGCAAATTGCGGGCGATGGCCCAATGGCTGCGGAAGTTGAGAAGGCCAGCCGCGAAATGCCTGGCGTCACTTGGCTAAAGTGGCTGCCGCACGAGGAAATCCTGCAGAAAATGAAGGACGCGTCGGTGCTTGTATTAACATCGACGTGGTTTGAACCCTTTGGCTTGATTGCGGCCGAAGCCTTCGCGGTGGGCCTGCCCGTGATCGCAAGTGACCTGGGGAGCATGTCGACGATCGTCGATCACCAGCGTACGGGGCTGCACTTTGAGGCCGGGAACGCGGCAAGCCTGGTGGAAGCCGTGCGCTGGTTCCGCGCGCACCCCAATGAAACTGCTCGGATGCGGGAACAGGTTCGTTTGGAGTATGAGATGAAATATACGGCCGAGAGGAATTACGCCCAGATGATGAACATCTATGAACTGGTCCTCAACTTGAGTGCCGGCAAAGAGGTTGTCGTCCCGCCTGTCCCGGTGTGCCCTGGAACCGGAGTCTCTTGATCGAATTCACCTCTGCGGTGCTGCTCACGTCTTTCATCGCCGGGCTGCTTGGCGCTCTTACCGGACTGGGCGGCGGCGTAGTGATCGTGCCCGCTCTCGCTCTCCTCTTCCACGTTGATCTCCGTTACGCCATCGGTGCCTCCCTCATCTCCGTGATTGCCACTTCCTCGGGTGCCGCCGTCGCCTATGTCCGGGAAGGGCTTTCCAATGTGCGGATCGGAATGTTTCTCGAGGTGGCCACTACCGTAGGCGCGGTGGGAGGCGCCTACCTCGCAGCCCGCGTTTCCACCCGGGCCATCGGCATCATCTTCGGCGTTACCCTCCTTTACTCCGCCTGGAGTTCCTTCCGCGAACCACACAAAGACGCGCCCCACCCGCCCAATGCGTTGGCTGAAAAGCTGAAGCTGCGTGGAGACTACCCGACAAAGAATGGCAGCCAGACCTATGTCGCGGAGAATGTTCCGGCCGGGTTCGGCATCATGTTCATTGCCGGACTTCTGTCTGGCCTGCTGGGCATCGGCTCCGGAGCAGTCAAGGTCCTGGCCATGGACCACGCCATGAAGCTTCCCTTCAAAGTGTCTACCACTACCAGCAACTTCATGATTGGCGTAACTGCCGCCGCAAGCGCGGGCATTTATCTTGGCCGAGGCTATATCGCGCCCGGGCTAGCGGCGCCAGTGATGGTGGGAGTGTTGGCGGGCTCGCTGCTCGGGGCGCGCCTGCTGGTCCGGATTCGGGTGCCGGTTCTCAGGGTGGTTTTCGCCCTGGTCATTGTCGCGCTGGGCGTGGAGATGATCTACAGCGCGACCACGGGAAGGTTGTGATCTGATGGCGTCCGAAGCAGATCTGAAAATGGAAATCGCCATCAGCCGGATGTTGCGGGCAGGCGTCAGTGTAGCCGCGGTCGTGGTCCTCGTTGGATGGATTTTTTATCTGTGGCAGGCGCATGGGGTAGAGCCCGATTATCGCCACTTTCACGGAGTTCCCAGTCCCGCCGACCGGTTGACGCCGGTCTTCGAAGGCATTCGTCACCTCAACAGTCGCAGCATCATCCGCTTGGGCATACTGCTTCTGATCGCGACCCCGATCATGCGTGTCGCTTATTGCGTCTATAGTTTTGCAACCCAGAAGGACAAGGTTTACGTCCTCATCAGCAGCGTCGTTCTTACCGTGCTGCTCTACAGCTTCTTTCTTCGCTGATCCTTACCTGTAACGATCCAAGATACGTTTGCATCTGAGCAAGCAACGAGACCCGCTTCCAGAACGATATACATTGGTTAGGAGAGGGAAATCCCCAGCTTCAGCACCGTGACAGTGCGACGCGCATGGACAGGCTCTTGATGTTGAGCCCATGAGTATAGGTCTTGACCAGCGACCTGCGCACAAATGGCAGCCGCATGGCGCGAAACCCTCGGGCAGGGTTAGCGTAGAACGCCGCCGCCGCCCGCAACGAAAAACGCAGTGTCTGGCGGTAGCCGCCAAGACAGCCGGCAAAAGCCTCGACCGCCGTGCCTTCTCCACGCCTCTCGGAGAGGATCGCGCTAGCGGCCGCCTGACCGCTGAGCAGCGCGCCGTAGATCCCTTCGCCCGTCAAGGGATCGACAAACCCACCCGCGTCTCCCACCAGCAGAACACGATCACGCATCTCCGGCTGAACATATTCGGTCTCGCCGCCGCCTGCCCCGATGCCCAGATACTGCCCGATAACCCCATCCAGCGGTGCTGTCTTCACGCGCTGGGTGACGTAGCTCAGAAGCCGGTCCCGTGTCAGGCCGGTGGCCGACGACGGAGCATAAACTCCGACATTGAGATGGTCGCCCTTGGGGAAAATCCACGCGTACCCGCCGGGGACAGCGGCAAAATCAAACGTTAGATCGACCTCCTCGCGTGGCATCGCAGTTTTGACCTCGAGCGCAAAGCCCTGAGAAAACCAGGAGCCCGCCGCGCACAGGCGCCGTACCTGGCCACTGGCCCCATCGGCACCAACCAGAAATCGGGCTCGATAGGTTTCGCCATTCGTGATCAGCTGCACCGCATCCTTGCAGCGCGCAATCTGTTGCAGGGCGCCAATCCTGCGGAAGCGGGCACCCGCCTCGATCGTCTTGCCCAGGCAGTATTCATCGAGCTCAGACCGCATCGTCATCACGCAGATGGGATCGCGGCTTTTCAGTGGGGATGACAAACTTCCACCCTCCAGCTGGACGCGTCGCACGACCTGTCTCACCACCGGCTCAATGGAATATCGCAGCGCCCTGACGGCTTTGATGGTCAGTCCGCCGGCACAGGCTTTGTCTCGGGGGAAGTCCCTCTTGTCGACGAGAAGCACGGATTGACCAGCGACGGCGAGATCATAAGCAGCCGCGCAGCCAGCCGGTCCTGCTCCTACCACAATCGCGTCCCAAAGTTGACCGCCGGCATCCATGGCTACGTGGGGTTCGTCAGCCACTCATCGGAGTGCTTTTCCAAAGCAATACGCACCAGCTGGCTGCGGGTGCGTACTCCGGTCTTCTCGAAAAGCTGTTGCAACACAGCCTTGACAGAGCTTTCGGAGATAGCCAGCCGGGCGCCGATTTCCTTGTTGGTAAGCCCTTCGAATACGCCCTTGAGCACTGCCTGCTCGCGCTGCGTCAACCCTTGTGCGCGGCGGGGAGCGGTCGTATTGCCGGTGGCCGCGGCGATGATGGAACGGGTCACCACGGGATCGAGCCACACCTCTCCGGCAACTACCTTTCTAATGGCCTCTACCAGGCGACTCGGAGGACTGTGCTTGAGAAACACTCCATGCGAGCCATTCTCCAGCGAGCGCAGCATCACCGCATCGCTCATGCCGGCAGTCACCATCAAGACGCGACCGCTAAAACCATGATCCCGCGCCTGGTCGAGAAACTGCGAACCCTGCTCGTGGCCGAGGTCGTAATCCAGCAGAACTACGTCAATATCCCTGAGCTCCGGCAACGCCAGTGCCTCGCTCGCCGAAGCACACGTACCCACGATGTCGAAGTCAGACTCTGTCTGAAGAAGCCGGCTAAGGCTCTCACGGAACAGGCTGTGATCGTCGATCAGCAATACCTGAATTTTGCTGCTCATAGTTATCATTCTTGCTCTCTCGCATAGCGGCTGACAACTGTACCACGAAAGTCGAGCCGCCGGTCTCTGGTTCGTAGTGCAAGTCACCCTTGAAACTGCGCATGAAGGCCCGCGAAAGGTAAAGACCCAAACCCGTCGATTGAGCTTCCAGTTGGAAGGGGTGGAAGAGGCGCTCCGGGTGAGTTACCCCGCCCCCCGTGTCGCGAAAGCGAATGGTTACCCCTGATCCTTCGCTTCGCGCAACCACGTTCAGTTCCTTGTGTTCCTGGTCTTCCAGGGCTCGCTCGCTATTCTTGGTCAGGTTGAGAAACACCTGCATCAGGCTCTGGCGATCAGCCCACACCGGCGGCAAGTCGTCCTCGATCTCCCAGCGGCTGGTGATGCCGTGATCGCGCAGGGAAGACTCTATGACGATACGCAGCTCATCAAGGAGCGGCGGAACCTCCACCCGCGCCGCTTGGCTCGCGCTTTGCCGCAGGTCCATTGCGGCGATGCGTTCGAGCGCCAAAATCAGCGTACCAAGGGTCTCAAAGTCTTTGTTTTCTGTCAGTTTTTTGCTGCGGGTCAGGTTTTCGTGGACCAGGGCGATGGCCCCGCAGACATTGCGGATCTCATGCGAAACAGCAGCCACCATGATCCGCGAACTGGCCAGCATCTGGTGAAAACTCGATTCCTCATGGATCCTCAGGTCTTCCGATGTATCCAAGACCATCGCCGCCAATCGGGGTCCGGCGCTGGTCACGTAGGTGGAAAACCAAACATCGGCCTGGAACACCTCGCCGTCCGTTTTGCGTCCGCGACATTGCATAGCCGTGCGAAAAGCCTGCCGGCTGCTATCCAACGCGGGCACATTGATCAACGATGGGAGGAAGTCGCGGATCGGCCGGCCAGGAAGCTTGCCCGGTTCAAGCCCGAAAAGGCGGTCTGCTGCGTCGTTCGCGAGCAGCACGCAGCCATCGGAACTGGTCGTGATAATCGCCGCCGGGCTGCTATCCACCAGCACCTTCAACTGCTCCTCCGCATCCCTCCGCGCCGTCATCTCAGTCTCGAGTTCCCGCATGTGCCGGGCGGAAAGCTTCCTGCTGCGGGTCACCTCGTGCATGAAAAGGCCCATGGAGAAAAAGGCGGCGAAGTAAAGCAGATCACGCGGCAGACCAGTATTAGGGCCCCAGGGAAACGCATCGAAGGCCTCCGCCAACCAGGCGCAGATGCTGGCCACGGCGGCGATTTCCCAACGGGTCAGGGAGGCGCCGACCACAACCATGGGAACGAGGTAGAAAAAACCTAGTGGAATCTCCGCGGTGGTATGCGCATCGAACACCGCAATCAAGCCGATCATCAGCGCAGCGATCAGCAGCGACGACCGGCGCTTCCCCCACATAAACATGGAAAAAAATGGCATCTCTGGGCTTTCCCGGGATCGTGTCAATCTCATTTCATTCTACGGCCGGCCGTCGTTATGCCTGGGAAATTCACGTGGGTGCTCTGGTTACGGGGAAGACTTATGCAGACAAGCATCCAGGGCAAGTTACTCAATTTGGCCGCCGGATCTATCTCGGTTACGATCGAAGTGTAATCGGGTGCTCGTCCTCATGCATTCCTCCCCAAAGTTTTATATTGCATTTGCAACTTAACGGGTAGTATCTCAATCGAAAGATAGGCTTAAACGGGCCGATCGCGACCCCTGACCTCAAGTAACATAAAATCTGGTGGTGGTGTTGCCGAACGTCCGTCCGGCGCGAAATCAGCCCGCAGGCGTTCCGGTTAGGAACACTCACTCTCGTTTTAAGGCGGAACCCATTTTCGCCAAAGGATGGTTCTGACGATCAGGAACGCGAGGCTTCGCTGAATGGTATCTGCCGCGACGCGGTCTTCTGTGCCGTCCAACTATAACCAACAAGATGCAAACAGCTTCCGCCGCATAGTCCGGTTTCTCTACGGCTGTAGTCCAATGCGCGAGGCATTATGGTGGTTTTCCGTTACAACCACATCGCGCGGCGCTCGAGAAGGCACAGCGAACTGGGAAACCGCTTTACTAAAGCTTTGCCCCGGGAAAGATCGGAATCCTGCATTGGCTGGTGAGGTCCATTCATGAAGCACGCCGTTGTCCCCGCAGCGGTTCTCAGTTTTTGGATGTTGATTGGTTGTGGCGGGCAGAAGCATGATCCGGCAGCACAGGCTCCGCCTCCCGTGCAGGTTGAGAGTGAAGGGGGCGTTAGCCTCATCACCGTTGATCGCCCTGGACGTTTTCCTCTAGCCACGGCGACGGAATATAGATCGACGTCTACGCTCAACGTCACGGGCACAGTCAATCCCGATATTTCCCGGCAGATTCCGGTCATTTCTATCGCCTCTGGCCGCGTCATTGCAATTCACACCGAAATCGGTGCCTCCGTTAAAAAAGGCCAGTTGCTCATGGAGGTGCAGAGCACCGACATATCCAACGCTTTCAATGGATATCTAAAAGCGGTCAACGACGAGCGATTGGCGCGGGCGCAGGACGAACGAGCCAAAATTCTTTATGACAAGGGTGCGATCGCCAAGAGCCAGGTGGAAATCGCTGATGACGGCGAGCAGGACGCGAAGGAGGATCTGCTGGCAGCGGAGCAGCAGTTACTCGTTCTCGGTGTCGACAAAGACCACCCCTCACTCACGGCCAAGGTCTATTCGCCGGCAACTGGTGTGGTGATCGCGCAAAATGTTACCGCCGCCGCTGCTACCGGCGTTACCTACTCCGGTACGTCCACTGCCTTCACCATCGCCGACCTCTCACAAGTGTGGGTCATTTGCGACGTCTATGAAAACGATCTACCCATGGTCCACGTCGGCCAGACGGCTGATATCCGGTTAAATGCGTATCCTGACCGCGTCATCACCGGCACCATCGGTGAGATCGATGCTGTGCTTGACCCTTCGATTCGTACGGCAAAAGTTCGCATTCAGGTCTCCAATCCTGACCGCCTGATGCGCATCGGGATGTTCGCCACGGCTACTTTTCATGGCCGCAGGCCCGAGCAGCACGTAGCTGTGCCGGCCTCTGCCATCCTCCATCTGCACGATCGTGACTGGGTCTATGTCCCCGCCGGGGAAGGTAAGTTCAGGCGCATTGGCGTCGTCGCCGGAGCGATGGTTGGTCAAGGAAACCAGGAGATCATATCCGGCCTCGCTGTGGGCCAGCAGGTGGTGACGAACGCGCTAGAGCTGCAGAACTCGGTGGAGCAGTAAATGATCCGGGGTCTGGTCGATTTTGCACTGAACAACCGCTACATGATCCTGGCGGCCGCCATTTTGCTCTTCATCTGGGGCGCAATCTCATTCCACAATCTGCCCGTCGAAGCCTATCCAGACGTTGCCAACAATTACGTCACCATCATCACCCAGTGGCCCGGCCGCGCGGCCGAAGAGGTTGAGCAGCAAGTGACGGTTCCGCTGGAAATTGTCATGGCGGGCATTCCCCACATGCAGCATCTCCGCTCCACCTCCCTCGCCGGCCTCTCCAGCTTGACGCTCATCTTCGATGATGGTTCCGTCAATGATTGGAACCGTGAAAAGGTCCTGGAACGTTTGTCCCAGGTCACGCTACCTGCGGGGTTAACGCCGCAGATGGGCACCGATTGGAGCCCTGTCGGCCAGATCTACTGGTACACCCTGCACAGTACCAATCCGGCCTACGACAACATGGAGCTGAAATCGCTCGAAGACTGGACGCTGGAGAAGCAGTTTAAATCAGTCCCGGGGGTCGTCGATGTTTCCAGCTTCGGCGGCATCACCCGCGAATACCAGGTACGCGTCGATCCCAACAAGCTCATCGCCTACGGTTTGAGCATCGGCCAGGTCGAGCAACAGCTGGCTAACAACAACCTCAACGCCGGCGGCAGCTTTATCGAGGAGGGGCAGCAACAGATCAATGTCCGCGAAGTTGGCCTCTATCGCAATGTTCACGACATTGAAGAGACCCTGCTCAAGACCTCCAACGGAACCGCGCTGCACGTCAGGGATATCGCCACGGTGGTGCAGGGGCCGAAGATCCGGCTGGGCCAGATAGGCAAGGCGATTCATCGTTTGGATGGCAAGGTGCTCGATGACGACGATGTGGTCGAGGGTATCGTACTCCTGCAGAAGGGGGATGACTCCGACTCCACCCTGGCGGGTATCCATGCCAAGGTCAAAGAGCTCAACGAACAGGTTCTTCCCCCTGGAGTGAAGATCGTTCCGTTCCTTGATCGGAGCGACCTGCTGCATTACACCACGCACACGGTTCTACACAACCTGACCGAAGGCATCATCCTGGTAGTGATCATTCTCTTTCTCTTCCTGGGGAATGTTCGCGGCGCTCTGATCGTTTCGCTCACCATCCCGTTTGCGTTGCTGTTTGCGTCTATTTGTCTCGACCTCCGTCATATCCCCGCCAACTTGCTATCTCTGGGGGCACTCGACTTCGGCATGGTCGTGGACGGCGCGGTCGTCATGGTAGAAAACATCGTCCGCCATCTCGGCCGCCGGCGCGCCGACAGCACAACCCCGATGGAGCAGATTCGCGAGGCTGCTCACGAAGTACAGCGACCCGTCTTTTATGCCATCGGCATCATCGTTACCGCCTATTTGCCCATTTTTACTTTGCAGGCAGTGGAAGGCCGGTTGTTCAAGCCCATGGCTTGGACGGTGGCGTTTGCCTTGCTCGGCGCGTTGATCTTCTCCATGTTGATCGCTCCCGTGCTGGCGAGTTTTCTCTTTTGGAAGGGCGCACGCGAATGGCACAACCCGGTGATGAGCTGGATCACGGATCACTATCGGCATGCAGCGACCTGGGCCATTGAACATCGGGCAGTGACCGTCGGTGTCGCAACCTGCGCCCTGATTCTGGCGGGCTTTCTTGGATTAAGTGGAGTCATTGGTTCCGAGTTTCTACCTCACCTGGATGAAGGCGCAATCTGGGTTCGAGGTACGCTTGCGCCGAGCACGGGGCCTACGACAGGCATTGCCACCATGAACAAGGCGCGCATTATTCTCGCCGCGTTTCCGGAGGTGACCAAGGTGGTCTCCCAGGTAGGACGGCCCGACGATGGCACCGACACCACGGGCTTTTTCAACACAGAATATTTTGTGGACCTGCTGCCTAAGGAAAAGTGGCGCCCTGCCTTCCATCAGAACAAGGAAGAACTGATTGGAGCCATGGATCGCGAACTGGAAAAGATGCCAGGCGTGGTGTGGAACTTCTCTCAGCCCATCTCCGACAACGTTGAGGAAGCAGTCAGCGGCGTGAAAGGCGAGTTGGCGGTCAAGCTGTACGGTGATGACCTGAGGGAACTGGAGAATCGGGCCGACCAGATTGTTGGCATCATGAGTAAGATTCAGGGTGTCCAGGACCTGGGGGTCTTCCGCGTGATCGGGCAGCCCAACCTCAATTATGTTGTCGACCGCCAGGCGGCAGCTCGTCACGGTATCAATGTCAGTGACGTACAGGATGCCATCCAAACCGCGGTCGGCGGAGGCGCCGTCAGCCAGGTATTGCAAGGGGAAGCCCGTTATGACCTGGTAGCCCGCTACCAGAAGCAGTATCGCGACACCAGGGAAGCCATCGAAGACATTCACCTGATTTCGCCCTCCGGGGAAAGGGTTCCGCTCTCGCAGTTAACTCAGGCGAAGGTGGAGGATGGCGCCGAGGAAATCTACCGGGAACAGAATCAGCGCTATGTTGCGATCAAATACAGTGTCCGCGGGCGCGATCTCGGCAGCACGGTAGAAGAGGCCATTGCCAAGGTCAATCAACAGGTCAAGCTCCCCCCCGGCTATCGCATCGACTGGGCGGGCGAATACCAGAGTCAGAAACGAGCCAATAAGCGGTTGATGCTGGTGTTGCCCATCACCATCACTTTGATCTTCATCATTCTTTACACCATGTTCCGTTCCGGCAAATGGGCGTTGCTGATCATGTGCAACGTGATCATGGCGCCAGTGGGCGGATTGCTGGCCCTGTTGTTTACTCACACTAACTTCAGTGTTTCTTCCGGTGTCGGTTTCCTGGCGCTCTTTGGCGTGTCGGTGCAGACCGGCGTCATCATGCTCGAGTACATCAACCAGCTGCGCGTGCGTGGCCACTCAATTGAAGAGTCAGCGGTGGAAGGCGCCGTGTTGAGGCTCCGCCCCATCATGATGACAATGCTCGTGGCCACGCTGGGTCTCTTGCCTGCTGCCACCTCACACGGGATCGGTTCGGATTCGCAACGTCCGTTCGCCATCGTGATTGTAGGCGGATTGATTGCCGCGCTGGTGATGAGCGTCTTTCTGTTACCAACTCTCTACGTTTGGATCGCGGGCGAGCACGATGTGCTGCCAACGCCGGAAACGGAGTTTGAGAATTGAACTCCACCCTACGAACCGCACTCTCGATATGCTTGGCGCTATCTGCCGCGCCGATAAGCTATGCGCAGGCCCCGGCCGCGCCGATCACCATGCAGCAGGCGGTGGAACAGGCTCTGGCGCACAATCCAGTGCTGCTGTCCGCGCAGCAGAACCTGCTCTCCATGAAGGGACAGGAAGTTGAGGCTGGGCTGCGTGCCAATCCCTACTTCGGCGTCACCGGAGCCGACATCACTCTTCCAGCCAATAATCCCGGGAACCCCTATTCCTACAGCGCTCAGGTTTCCCGCTTGTTTGAGCGAGGGCAGAAGCGGCGGTGGCGTTTGGATGCCGCGCGAGCGACCACAGCCCAGACCGAGGCTCAGTATCACGATCAGATCAGACAGACCACCCTGCAGGTGAGGGAGAACTTCACCAACCTGGTGCTCGCTAAAGCTGTCTTGAAGTTGGCCCAGGACAATTTGAGCAGCTTCAGGCATGAGCTGCAAATCAACCATGACCGCTACGACGCCGGAGACATAGGCAAGCTCGATTACGAGCGCCTTGATCTGCAACTGGCACAGTTCGAGTCAGACGAATCAAGCGCGGAGAACAACCTGGTACAGGCAAGTGACCAGCTGCAAACTCTGCTGGGCATAGGCCAGCCCAGCCGCAGTTTCGACATCTCCGGAGATCTTGTGCCGCCGCCCCTCTCGGCCAGCCTGACCGACCTGGAACAAAAAGCACTGGCGGCGAGACCCGATTACCAGGCTGCGCAAGCAGCCGTCCATGTGGCCGACGCCAACGTCAAACTGGCCTATGCGAACGGAACGACGGATCCCACACTTGAGGGGGAGTACGATCGGAGCGGCGTTGATAGCTCCGCTGGCTTCAGCATCAACATTCCGTTGCGCATTTTCGATCGGAATCAAGGCAATAAAGACACGACAAAATACCTTGCGCAAGCCAGCCGATTTGGCCAGATCGCGGCGCAGAATCAGGTCTACTCCGACGTGGACCAGGCCTGGATTCAATACACAACTTCGAAGGTGCTTTCCGACCGCTACAACGGGCATTACCTGGCCGAAGCAAAAGATGTTTTGTCGATTGCGCAATTTGCCTATGAGCGTGGCGGCATCGCGCTGCTGGATTATTTGAGTGCTCTGCAGGATGACCGGGCAACCAGCTTGAACGCGCTGAATTCTTACGCCCAGACCTGGATGGCGATCCACCAGTTGAGCTTTACCAGTGCTACCGACGTTGTCCCCTAGCGAGAACGCTTTTTGGGGTTCTTGCTACACACTCTTAGCTTCGAGTTCAGCCCACCGCGAGTACAGTTCGTCGAGCGCGTTCTGAGCTCGGTCCATAGCCAGTAGGGCTTCTTGCAGCCGAATGGCATCGGTGGCCACCGCGGGGTCTTCGATCACACTCCGCTCCCGGGCAACTAACTCTTCCGCAGCGGTGACTCGATCTTCGATGAGGGCATACTCTCGCGCTTCCAGATAAGAGAGCTTCTTTCTCGGTGCCGGGGTCCGCTTCTCCTGTGCGGCAGCCAGCTTGACCTCCGGTTCTGGCTGGCGCTGCCAGGCGTCCCACTGCGAGTAATCGGCGAAGCGTTCCGCGCCACCGCGTCCATCCAGTCCCAGCACGGTGGTGCTGACACGGTCCAGCATGTAACGGTCGTGGGTCACCAGCACCAGGGCTCCACGAAATTCCAGCAGGCTCTCTTCCAGGATCTCGAGGGTTGGAATATCAAGATCATTGGTAGGCTCGTCCAGCAGCAGCAGATCGGCCGGTTCCAGCATCAGTCTCGCGATCAACACGCGTGCACGCTCTCCTCCGGATAGCCGGCCCACCGGCTGATTGAGCTGGTCGCCGCTGAACAGAAACCTTGCTGCCCAGGAGGCGACGTGGATCACTCGATCCTGATAGATGACCGAATCGCTGTCGGGAGCGAGAGCTCGTCGCAGGGTGACGTCTGGTTCTAGAATGCGGTTCTGGTCGAAGTAAACTGTGCGCAGCGCGGTCGCGCGTTTGATCGCGCCGCCGAGCGGTTCGATTTCGCCGCGCAGCAGCCGCAGCAGCGTCGTCTTACCGCTGCCATTGGGTCCCACCAGGCCGATGCGTGTCCCTGCCGTGAGCACAAAGTTGAGGTTCGCGAAAAGCGCGCGTCCGTCGAAGCCGTACGTCAGATCTTCCAGTTCCACCAGCCGCTTGGTTTGCCGATCGGTAGCCGAAAATTCAATGGCGGCTGTGGCCGTGCGGTTTCGGCTGGAGACATCGGCCAACTCACCGATCAACTCGTGAGCCCGATCGATTCTGGCCTTGGATTTGGTGGTGCGTGCTTTCGGTCCGCGACGGAGCCACTCGATTTCCGTGCGTACCCGGTTGGCAAGGGCATCCTGGCGCTTGGTCTGAGCCTCGAGGAAGGCTTCTTTCTTCTCTAGAAACGCGCTGTAGTTGCCGTTGATGCGCAACAGCCCATCAGGATAGGCGCGGTTCAGCTCCACTGTTTCCGTGCAGACGTTTTCCAGGAAGTATCGGTCGTGGCTGACCACGATGCAGGCGAACGATGCGGTATTGAGCAAACTTTCCAGCCACTCGATGCCGCCCAGATCCAGATGATTGGTAGGCTCATCCAGTAGCAGAACATCGGGCTGCTGCACCAGCGCCTCGGCAATCGCCAGGCGTTTGCGCCAGCCACCGGAAAGGCTGGATGCGTCGACGGAAAAATCCTCAAAGCCCGTTCGTCCAAGTGTTTCACCAATGCGTCCTTCCCACTCCGCAGGGGGCGCTGCAATCCGCTTGAGCGATGCTTCGAGAAGTGCGCGCACGGTCGTGCCAGGCGCAAATTCGGACTGCTGTGCAACGTAGCTCATCCGCGTGCGTTTGCGGGTTGCAACCTCACCGCTGTCCGGTTCGATCTCGCCCGCGAGAATGCCCAACAGCGTCGACTTGCCCGAGCCATTGGGTCCGATCAGTCCGATGCGCGCACGCTCTTCAACCGTGAACGCGACGTCGCGCAAGAGGGGATCCGCCCCAAATGATTTCGAGATTCCTTGGGCATTGAGGATGGGCGGCAAGGCTACTTTGTCCTTTGAATTCCAATCGGTAACGGAACCCCGGGTGCCCCACATCTCGCTCGTTTTTCGCGAGATGTGGGATACCACTGCTCTAACCCGGCAGTTCTCGGATTTAAGAACGAAAGTTGAGGTTCGTGGAATCCCACATCTCGCGAAAAACGAGCGAGATGCCCGAATTTCCTGTACGCTCTCCACCCCTAGTCGCGTGTGCGGCTTTCTTTAAGGAAAGCCGCATGAAGTTCATTCGCTTCGCCTAGCCTCACAGGAAATCCGGGGACGTGGGGCACCCAAGGTTTGTAGCAAGGACAGAGTTAGAACCCTCTCGCGACGGTTCACTAAAGAACCGGTCCCTGGCAAAGGACAGAGTTCCTACCGCCGCGCTGCGGCGGTAGCTGTCATGTATTCCTCATACGGTCCCTTGAAGTCATCGATCGAACCTTGATCGAAGTGCCAGATGCGGGTCGCTACCTCATCGATCAGATCGTGGTCGTGCGTGACCAGCAGCACCGTGCCTTCGTACCGTTGAATGGCGACATTCAGGGCATTGATAGCTTCCAGGTCCAGGTGGTTCGTCGGCTCGTCGAGAATGAGGATGTTCGGCTTCTGCAACATAAGCCGGCAGAAGATCAAACGCGCCGCCTCTCCCCCGGAGAGCGCTTCGGTCTTCTTCAATCCCTCTTCGCCGCTGAACAACATCTGTCCCAGCAGGCCACGGATATCTTCCTTGGTCACCCGTGGATCAAATTGATGCAGCCAATCGGACACGGTCATGCCCTTTTCGATCGAACCCGTATGGTCCTGAGGGAAGTAGCCGATCTGCGCTTCATGGCCCCACTTGACTGTTCCCCCGTCAAGAGTGAACTCCGGATCGGCCTGGTCCATCTTCACCAGCAACGATTTCAGCAGCGTCGTCTTGCCCAGTCCGTTGCGGCCCATGAGACAAACCTTCTCGCCGCGCATCACCGCTGCGCCGAAATCCTGGATAACCTCCTGCTCTCCGTAGGACTTGGTCAGGTGCTCAAACTCCAGAATGTGCTTGCCTGAGGGCCGCAGCAAATCGAAGCGAATATAAGGTCGTTGAATATTCGATCGCGCCAGCTCCGTCGTTTGCAGCCGCTCCACTTCCTTCTTGCGCGACGTTACCTGGCTGGAACGCGTGCCGGCCGAGAAACGCGCAATGAACTCGTTGAGCTGCGCAATCTTCTTCTCACGCTGAGCGTTCTGCGATTCCAAACGAGAGCGAATCTGGGTCTTCGCCAGGACCATCTCGTCATATCCGCCGCTGTAGGTAATGATGGTCTCGTAATCGATATCGGCGATGTGCGTACAAACGCTATTCAGAAAATGCCGGTCGTGGGAGATGGTGATGAGTGTGCCTTCGAACTCCAGCAGAAAGTTCTGCAGCCAGTGCACCGAATCAAGATCGAGCGAGTTCGTAGGTTCGTCCAACAGCAGGGCCTGGGGTTTGCCGAAAAGCGCCTGGGCCAGCAGCACACGCACCTTTTGGCCGCCCTGCAATTCGCTCATTTTGCGTTCGTGGAATTCATCGGGTATATCCAGCCCCTGCAACAGGATGGCGGCGTCGCTCTCGGCTGTATAGCCATCCTCTTCGCCTACGATGCCTTCCAGTTCGCCCAACCGCATACCATCTTCATCGGTCAGCTCGGCCTTTTCGTAAATCGCATCGCGTTCCGCAACCGCCTTCCACAATCCTTTGTTGCCCATAACGACGGTATCGATCACCCGGAAAGAGTCGAAGGCATATTGATCCTGGCGCAGTACCCCGACCTTTTTGGGCCGCACTACCGTCCCCTTTTGCGGCTCCAGTTCACCGGACAGGATCTTCATAAAGGTCGATTTACCCGCACCATTTGGGCCGGTCAAGCCATAGCGCCGACCAGCAATAAACTGGACCGAGACCTCCTCGAACAGGAGCTTGGACCCGTAACGCATAGTGACATCGCTGACAGAAATCATGATTCAGTCTCTTGTTTTCTTAGATTCACTTCTATTTTCGCAGATTTGTTTCGAGCGGAGGACCGATCGGCTAGAAGACGCGCGACAATATCTGGTTTGCCGCCAATGCCGCCACGTAGGCCAGTCCTGTCATGTATAAGAACTGCACTGCCGGCCACTTCCAGCTGTTCGTTTCCCGCCGGACCACGGCCAAGGTCGACGTGCACTGCATCGCGAAGGCGAAGAAGACTACCAACGCGATGGCGCCCCCAATCGTCATGTCATGCCGCAGAGCTGCCTGCAGGCCAACAGATTGGGTGGCTGGGTCAGCCCCATAAAGCGTGCCCAGGGTCCCGACGATCACTTCGCGGGCGATCACCGAGCTCAGAAGCCCGATGCCGATTTTCCAGTTAAACCCCAAGGGGTGCAGTACGGGTTCGATGAAATGGCCAAGCCTGCCAATGACGCTTTCGGTAAGTGGTGCAATGGCGCCGTGGTGGAAGGGCACAATGCTCAGCAGCCACAGACAGAATGTAACCGCCAGAATGACTGTTCCGGTCTGCTGCACAAAGACGCGGCCGCGATCGAGCAACCGCAGCCCGATCGAGCGCAGCGTTGGCCACCTGTATTGTGGCAATTCCAGAATGAACGGGGCCGAACTCGCTTTGAGGATAGAGGACTTGAGCAACCGTGCCGTTCCCAGCGCAGCCAGAAAACCCAGCAGGTAAAGGCTCAACATGACCGCGGCGCGCAGGCCAAAGAAATTACCGAGGATAGGCCGGTTGGGAATAAACGCGGCAATGACCAGGGTATAGATAGGCAACCGGGCGGCGCAGGTCATGAACGGAGCCACCAGAATGGTCGCCAGACGGTCACGCTTGTTTTCGATGGTCCGCGTGGCCATGATCGCCGGCACTGCGCAGGCATACGCCGACAGCAGCGGAATGAAGGCCTTGCCATTCAAGCCGATGGAGCGCATGACGCGATCGGCGATCAGGGCTGCGCGCGCCAGGTACCCGGAGTCCTCGAGTACGCCGATTACCAGGAAGAGCAACAGGATCTGGGGCAGGAAAACCAGGACTGCCTGCACCCCATTCCATAAGCCATCGCGCAGCAGAATTTGCAGCCAGGGCCAGGGCAGGAAGTGAACCACCGCCGCGCCCGCTTTGGTAAAGATCTCGGTAAGCCAGTCGCTCAGTGGAAGGCCGGCGGCAAACACCACTTGAAACACGCCGATCACGACCGCCAGAAAAATAATTGGTCCCCAAAACTTGTGCAGCAGCACGGCATCGAGTCTGCGCGTCCACCCTGGCGAATTGGGGGCTTTGTATTTAGTCCGCGTGCTTACCTGCGTGGCCCACTGATGACAGGAGGCGGCAGTCTGCAGCACCGGAAGCTGCATGGGTTGCAGGCGCGCTTCGGCTGGTTCGGAGAGCCGGGTTAGGAAGCGCTCAATCGCGTCGAACCCGGCACCCTTGGTCGCGCTGATCATGGCCACCGGCGCACCCAGTTCTCGGGCGAGGGCCAGGGGATCGATCTCCCCTCCACGCGAAGTCATCAGGTCCGACATGTTTAGCAGCACCAGGGTCGGCAAACCCATGGCTAATATAGGAGCGGCCAGCATGAGTTGACGGTTCAACTGCAGCGCATCGAGCACCAGCAGGACTGCATCCGGAGCGGGAGTACCGGGCATGTTGCCTTGCAGCACGTCGATCGCGACCCGGGCATCTTCTGAGGAGGATTGCAGGCTGTAAATGCCGGGCAGGTCGATCAGGGTCAATTCCCGGTGGCCGATACCGCTCATCCGGGCAGAGTGCTGCTCTACCGTCACGCCGGGATAGTTGGCTACTTTCTGGCGCAGGCCAGTTAAGCGATTGAATAAGGTCGATTTGCCGGAATTCGGGGGTCCAATGAGTGCAACCGTACCACTCTTGCCCGAGATCCTCGGGGGGCCGGACTCGACGGCAACGCCGCCTCCAGGACTGCAATGGCTCATTGTGCAGCCTTTCGTACGGCCACAAAAACGCTATGGACAGCGATGTATTGGGCTGTCTCTTTGCGCAGCGCCACTTCGGCCCCGTCCACGCAATAGACGGTAGGGTCGCCGGCGGGAGCGCGGCGCAGCGCCAATACACGGCTTTCCGGGACAAACCCCAAGTGCATGAGCTGACTCTGAATCTCTTCCGGTAGGTCCAGGGATGACAGGGTCGCGCAGGATCCAATGGCGAGCTCGCTCAGGGCAGTGGATGTAAGCGGGCGTGGCATGGCGGTAAGAGGTCATCCTCGCGATCCGGGGGATTGTCAAATGCGACCGATGAGGTCGCATATCTAACTATACGACCCCTGCCCCCAGAATGACAATGGCTTAAACGCCGTATGGGGGGGAGATTGGGGGCCCGCCGGGCGACCCGCGGTTCAAAGCTGGGTGCGCGATTGGCCTTGACTAGGGGGGCCCGAGGTCTCACCGTGAATAAAAGATCTACTGGTAGCCATGAGGCGCATCTCCACACTTATTGTCCTGTGCCTTGCCGTTTCCATGGGTTTCGGCCAGGCGCGCTATACCGTGTCCGATGAAGACGCAGCTGGTCCTGGGACGCCCAAGGTAGTTGTGCTGAGGGATACGGTTGGCGGACTCGAGGCCGCGGTTGCACCTTCACAGGGAGGCGAGTTAACCAGCTTCCGGGTGAAATTAAAAGGCGAGTGGGTGGAACTGCTCTACCATGCCCGCAACTACACCGATACCAAAGGATTTCAAGGTAAAGGTCCCGTCTTGTGGCCTGCGGTGGGCGTGCAGTATCCACTAGGGCAGTTTCCAAAATCTACCTGCGGCGATGGCTCCTATCTGCTGGACGGTAAGTCCTACCCGATGCCATGCCACGGCTTCGCAAAGAGTCTTCCCTGGACGGAAGTAAACCGGTCGGCCGATAACCAGGGTGCGCGGGTGACCGTGGAGCTGCGCGATTCTGATCGCACACGCACCTTTTATCCGTTCGCCTTTCGTCTAGACGCCACGTTTGCGCTGAGCGGCGGTCTGCTGACCGTGGACTACACAGTCACATCCGAGTCGTCGAACAGCGCACCGATGATCTTTGCCATCGGCAATCACATCGCGTTCAAAGTGCCGTTTCTGCCCGGAACCGATCCCGCGGCGATGACCTTCGATTCCCCCAACAGAAAACAGTTGCTGCGAAACTCGCTTGGCTTCGTGAATGGGGAAGAGACAGTGCGCTCCTTCGAGACGCCAGAGCGGCTGGGCGATTTTGACGCGCACGTGGCCCTCGCTCTTACCGGATATCAAAGCGCGCCCTACGCTGTGCTTACCGATCCGCAAGGGTTGTCCATACGCGTGAGTCAACAAGCGACTTCCTCGTTAGGGGAGCCGATCGTCCGCTTCAACATCTACGGCGGCCCGAAGGTTGGCTATTTCAGCCCGGAGCCATGGTTTGGATTACAGAATTCCTTAAACCTTGGTAAGCCACTGGTGCACCTCGCAGCGGGAGATACCTGGACCTGGCGGGTGCAGCTGAAAGCGACGGGCCCTCCGCCGGAATCGCCAAAATCTGCCGGCGTGGAGAGGTTTGGTGGCAATTTCGGCTATATCGAAGGTCCTGTCTGGTCGAAAGAAGGGTTTCTTGTCTTCAGCGATATGTTCGACTCCAAAATCCTGAAGATGGCTCAGCGCGAATCAGCCTGAAATTTATCGCGATAACACCAACGGCGCGAATGGCAACGCGATGGATGTGCAGGGCCGGCTCTACAGTTGCGAGCGTGATGGGCGTCGCGTCGTGCGAATGGAAAAGGACGGGCGCGTTACGGTGATTGCCTCGGAGTATCAGGGCAAGCGGCTCAATGATCCGAACGACGTAGTTGTGCGGCGCGATGGGCAGGTATATTTCAGCGATCCTGCTCCTAAAGATTCGTTGCAGCATTTCGAGCTTGGCTATGCGGGTGTGTATCACGTGAACCCGGCCGGTCAGATCTCACTCATCGCGAAAATGCCACGCCCTAATGGAGTAACCCTGACTCCGGATGGCCGCACGCTCTATGTCGCGGATACGTTGGAGCGAAAGATCATGGCCTACGATCTGGATGCCGCAGGGAACGCCACCAACGAGCGGGTTTTCATCTCGAACATCGATGGTGGTCCTGATGGATTGCGGGTCGCAGCAAATGGCAACGTGTACATCGCATGCCGCGGGATCGCGATCTACACGCCCAGAGGGCCAGTTCATCAGGATGATTGAATTTCCGGAAATGCCGGCCAATCTCACTTTCGGCGACAGCGATCTGCAAACCATCTACGTCACCGCGAGAACTTCTGTTTATCGGGTGCGCGTTGCCGGATAGAGGTTATCTGCTGTACGGAGACAAAGACGGCCGGTAAGGGAATATGCTTCGTTGGGCTTCGCACGTCTTTTTCGGTCCATGGGACACCTGGGACAGTGAGAAACTTGCATGGACCGGAAGGAGTCATCGGCCTTACGGCCCACTCACGGTGAGAAAAACTCCACTATGAGGTCAGCTCTCCCATGGAAGCTCCGCCCTCAACTTTGTCATCTCGACCGAAGCGTACCCGGATTTCCTGCCACGCGCCACCGGACAAGACCGCGTGTGCAGCCTTGCTTTAAGGAAAGGCGCATGATGTTTGCCAACGCCACCAACTTCTACAGGAAATCCGGGGCAGCGCAGTGGAGAGATCTCTGTGTTGACGCCCTTTCCTGGAAGTGTTTTTCGACAGAGCGTACCCGGACTTCCTGCCACGCGGCACATGACGCGACCACGTGTGCGGCTTTCATTAAGGAAAGCCGCATGAAGTTCGCCAGCGCCACCAAATTCAACAGGAAATCCGGGGTAGCGCAGTGGAGAGATCTGCGGTTTCTCTTTCCTGTTATCACGCAGACTCCGAAGCCCGGCGTTTCGGCGTCAACGTCGGGCAATCGTCCTTATCCTTCTGTTCGTTTTTGGGGTTAAGCCGAAAACAGCGCGGCGACTTCGTAATCGGTAACAGTCGGGATAGTGAACTCGATTTGCCTTTGAGTAACCTTGAAAGGAATGTCGTGGCCGGACCGCAGCAGCTGAACACGGCTCACCTTGCGTCCTTCCGGTATTTGGACGCGAACCTTTTGCGGCCCCATCGGATAGTTGGTCCGCATCCATCCGCGATGAGTATTGGGGTTGGTGTAATTGAGCACGTGGACAGCGAACCCCGCCTCGGTTTCCCAGGCGATGCATTCCACGAGCCCGTCGCCCGTCACGCTCACCGGTGTCTCTCCTCCCGATACCCATCGGATGGTGTTCTGGAGTAGTTGACTAAGGTCCGTGTGGCCTGACGCCCACATCGTGCGCTCGATATCGCCGGGGAAATAGGCCAGCCGGCTTTTGCCCTGTTCGCGCAAGGACGACCGCCGGCTCGTTGGTGTGTGACTGTGGCGGATATGCAAGTTCCGGAGGATAGGCAACAAACCCGGGAACTACCGTGAGCACAGGATTCTCAACGGGAGCAACCGGTAAGCGGTACTCAGCGCCCGGGAGCCAGTTAGTGTCGTGGAAACCTTCGAGGATTGGATGCTGCCGTTCGATGCGTCCGTAATACGCATTGCCCCTGGTGCCGATCACAGGGCCCGCGGCACGGATTCCAAATACATCGGCGAGCCCAAACTCTGTGCGGCGCATGTTGTGTTCGTCGTACATGCTGGTCTCAAACGTTGCCAGCAGCGAGCCACCGCTCTTTACATACGCGCGCAGCTGGTCACACTGCTGGTCGCTAAGCAGCGCGGTGTTGGGCAGGATGATGGCGGTGTATTTGCTCAGCCGCTCGGGCTGCAACCGATCTTCATGGATGAAGTCAAAGAAGAATCGGCCCTCCAGCAGAGCATAGTAGATGCCGTCCATGTACTGGCGCATGGGCGCATCGCTGGCATGTTGATAGAACAGCTGGGTGCGTTGGCCGAAGACGACACCGATATTGGCAATGGATTTCTTGTTTTCAAAATGCTGATCGTGCTGCGCTGACCAATCGAAATAAGTGCGCCCAATCGTCTGCCAGCGCCGGTCTTCTCCCAAGCCCTTCTCGGCACCCACGAAGTGCCAGTAGGGCACCATGCCGCTAGCCTGGGTTTCGCAAAGCCACATAGTTGCTTCTGCTGCCGATTTCGAAGCGTTCCTCCAGCGGATGGGACCAGTGGAGTAGGAGCCGGTTACATTCGCGGCGATCTTGCCATCAAGGACCGCATTGCAGACACGGCCCTGCATGCTGCACCCCCAGATCGGAGCGTCCTCTCCGCCGCGTCCCTGGTTATCGGCCTGGAACCAGGAGCAGAAGGCACCCAGCTCTGC
Source organism: uncultured Acidobacteriaceae bacterium (assembly GCA_963830325.1). Classification (GTDB taxonomy): domain Bacteria; phylum Acidobacteriota; class Terriglobia; order Terriglobales; family Acidobacteriaceae; genus PALSA-350. The sequence continues at coordinate 256,178 of CAWHMV010000007.1, read as the reverse complement.
CAGGTTGGGACCGCCATGCACTCCCCCGCCAAGATTGGCGAAGAAGAAACTGGTGGGCTTCTTTTCCTTGGCGATTCCGTCGTAAAGCTTCCACAGATAAAAGACGCGCTCGTTGAACTTTTCCCAATACGCTGGAGTGCCTGGTGGGGGCAGATTCTTGCACACCGAGCAATAACAGACCGGGAGGTTGCCTAGCGGCGGCCATCCATTGGTGTAGAGGCAGTCGACCTCGTACTTCCCATTCACCTCGCGCATGACCGCGGGCATATAGTCGGTCATATAAGTCGAGAACATGCAGGTGCGGAAGAGACGCGGATCTTCGGCGCTGTGGAGTGCGTTCCCCTCTTTGTCGCGCATCGACCATTCGGGGTGAGCCTGCAGCGCATCTTCAAAGTTCAGGTCTGGGCTCATGCGCCCCACCACACGGATATTCCGTTTTCGGGCCGCGGCAACACACTCACCAAAGAAGTCACGATCGCCGAGAAATTTGCTGCGATGGTGGAATGGCACATTGGTCGGGTAAAAGGCGATGATGCCGGTGATGCTGACAAACACAGCATCGGCATGGATACTTTTGAAGTAATCCGCCCACTCCTCCACGTTCATGGCCACGGGATCATGCTCGGTAAAGTTCAGTTGGCCGACACGGCGGACTTTTTGTTGCCATGGCTTCTCTGCGGCCGGCGTGCTTGCAGGTTCAGCCAGGACGGGAATCTCCAACATCGAAGCCAAGGGAAGCGCCGTCATGCCGGTTTTCAAAAATGTGCGTCGATTGAGCAAGGCAAAGCTCCTGGATACTGGTTATTTCTCCGCGACCAACTCGGGCTCAAACAATGTGAAGGCAAAAATATCGGAGCCTGAAGCGATCGCTACATATTGCTTACCATGGGTCATATAGGTCATCGGTTGGGCGTTGATGGCTTGACCGGTGTTGAAGTGCCATAGAGGCTTTCCCGTTGCCGGATCGAGGGCGACAAATTCACCGTTGAGCTCACCGGAGAAAATCACCCCGCCCTCGGTTGAAAGCAGTCCGCCGCCGAGAGCGCCTGAACCGACGCGCTCCTGATTCCAGACTTCTTTGCCGGTGGTCAGATCGAGAGCGCGCACATATACCTTCCAGGTGTCGTCACGTAACAGCACGTCTCCTCCGGCGCGGTACTGAAAACCGCCGGGACGAAATTTCTCGGTATTTTTGGTGGCAAATCCGCAGCCTTCGAGGGCTACGAAATAAATCATTTTGGTTCGTGGATCATAGGTCGGCGACATCCAGTTGGTGGCGCCGATACTGGATGGGCAAACCTTTGCGCCGGTAAGTGTCGGCTCCACTCCAGGGACCAGGATGGGGCGCCCCTCTGGCGTCAACCCAGTGGCCCAGTTCAATTGGTGCGCAAAGCGGTTGCCATGAAGGAACTTCCCGGTCTCCCGATCGAGCACATAGTAAAAGCCGTTGCGGTCCGCCTGCACCATGAGCTTGCGCATCTTGCCGTCGAAGGGCGCATCGACGAGAACCGGAAGCTCAGCCCCATCCCAATCCATGACGTCATGCGGCGTGAACTGGAAATACCACTTCAATTTCCCGGTATCGATGTCGACCGCGACGATGGAGTCGCTGTAGAGGTTATCGCCTCCACGGGCATCTCCATTGAAATCGGGAGAGGGGTTGCCGATACCCCAGTACAGCAAGCCCAGCTCGGGATCATAGCTGCCCGTCAGCCAGGTGGCCCCGCCCGCATGCATCCAGGAGTCACCGGCCCAGCTGTCATTGTGTGGCTCCCCCGGTTTGGGTATCGAGTTGAAGTGCCACAGCGGCTCTCCGGTGTTGGCGTCGAAGGCCGCTAGAAAGCCATTGAGACCGCGATCGCCGTAAGTGACGCCGACCATCACTTTGCCCTTGGCCACCAACGGCGCGGCAGGGGAGTGGTATCCCTCTTTCGAATCCGCGATTTTGCTCTGCCAGAGCACGTTGCCGTTAGAGGCGTTCAACGCAATCAGAAAGGAGTCGGTGGTGGTGAAGTAGACCTTGTTCTCAAAAGCTGCAGCGCCACGGTTCGGTCCTTCGCGATCGGGAGCGTGGGGCAGAATATGCTGATAGTGCCAAATGAGCCGGCCGCTGCGACTATCGAGGGCGAAGATCTCGTTCGGCTGGGTCACATACATCACGCCATCCACAACGATCGGCACGCACTGCAGTCCGCCGCCTCCGGGTACGTGATAAACCCACTTGCTGACCAAGGAGTTCACGTTCTTCAAAGTGATCTGTTTGAGCTCGCTGTGGCGCTCGGTATTGTAGCTGCCGTTGTAGGTAAGCCAGTTCGCGTTAGGCTGCTCCAGTAATTGCTGGTCTGTGACTTGGGCGGAGAGAGAGGACGCCGCGCCGCCCATCAGCAGGAGAATGCAAAGACTCTTTTTCAACGCCCCACCTCGCCCTCTCCTTCGCGCTTGGTGCTGAGACTGGTAGTGACCTGCTTCGCCAACATCGCCAACAGGTCCTGATATTCCTCGGCAGTGAGCACTTTATCGTAGTCGTGGGGCATCAGCGATACCTTGCCGTGTGTGATCTCGCGCAATTCGGTTGTGTCATACAGATGAAGCTTGTCGTGGTAGTCGAGTAGCTGGACAGAAAATTCATCTTCGTTTTTAGCAATGCCTTCGACCGTTTCGCCTTTCGCCGTGACCACCTTGATGGGCCGATAGCCGGGAGGAATTGGGCCCTCCTGGGTGAGTGACTGGCGTAGATGCTGCAGCGTGACTTGCGCCCCGATGTTAGAAAGGTCGGGGCCGATGGTTCCACCCTTTCCATTCAGCATGTGGCATTTCAGGCATCCACCTTTGCCGTCGAAAACGACCTTGCCATGTTCGACGTTGCCCGCTACGTCAGTCTCTGACGCGGAGCCCCGCATGGCACGGATGAACACCACGATCCGCCAGATATCGTCATCGGGGAGGCTGCCCGCGAAGGGCGGCATGGCTGTTCCGCCGATCCCTCCCTTGACGGTTTCGAAGATCGAGTTCTCGCTGAGGCGGAAGAAGCGGCGATCACCGACCAGGGCAGGAGCGCGCTCTCCCTCTCCGCCATCGATACCATGGCAGGCGGTGCAGGTGCGGTTGTAGAGGGTATGACCGGCGGCGACCACCTCCGGACCCCTGCCAAGTGGGTTCTTCGCTTGAGGAGTTTGGCCGGAAGCAACGGAGGCTGCCCAAAGAAGAGAAACAGAAAGAGCAGCCACTCGTATCTTCATCAAAATTGATCCTGGCGCCGGATAGGTCGGAAACCACGGCCCTGCAACGGTGGCCGATCCTCACGAGCTCAAACTGTAAACGCTGGGACGTAAGCCTCGCAACTGAAAAATGACTGATGGTCATGCCAATTGGCGGTTGCTCAAAATCACTGTGAGAGCCGTCCCGTGAGGCCTTGTCCCGGGAGATACAATGACCTTGAACTTTCTCGAGCAGTACTCGCCGGCGTTTTTATAGACGCTCAACCTCGACGTGCTCCGGGTAGGAGCAAAGGAGAAATACCCTCAGGTGGCCAGTCCCCGAGTATCCCGTGTCCAACCAATCGAGTCCCAATTCCGCCGCGTTAATAAGGTTTCCATCAGTGAGGATATTGCCCAGCAGATTCTGGATCTGATCTCCAGTGGGAACCTGGTGCCAGGTCAACGGCTCCCTTCCGAGCGGGAATTGTGCAAGAACTTCGGGGCCGCGCGCTCTTCTCTGCGCGAGGCTCTCCGCGGACTCTCGATGATCGGTGTCCTGACCGCCAGGGTTGGGGAGGGAACTTCCGTCGCCGCGGATGGGGGCAAGTTCCTGGGCAAGATCATGGAATGGCGGCTCATTACCGAGAAGCACGATATCGAGAACCTGCTGGAAGTCCGTATTGCGCTCGAGGGCATAGCCGCTGCGAATGTGGCTCGCGACGGAAGTGAGGCCGATATCGCCAAGCTCTCAACTCTGCTGGCGAAGATGAAGAGCGCTGTGAAGGATAAGAAGCAATTCGCTGCCCTCGATCTGGAATTTCACGTTACCCTCGCCAAAGCGTCGGGCAACTCGCTTCTTTTCGATTTGATTTGCATGATCCGCAATCAGCTGGTCACGGCTCTTGACAAGCTTCTGCTTCCCCCGGTGCGGCCGCTCACCTATAAAGAGCACGCCGCCATTGTTCAAGCCATCGAGCAGCACGACGCCGACCGGGCTCGCGATGCCATGCACACGCACTTGCAGTCTTCGCTGGCGCGGCACAGGGCCACGATGGGAGAACAGATCGCAACAAAAACCATGGTTCCGGTTGCAGTAAAGAAGCGTCCCAGTCGGCGAAACGCAAAGTCTGCGCCGGCGGTTCTCGTGGAAAAGCGGATTGCATCGTCTCCTGCTGGTATGCAACTGCCCTCAGAAAGCCAACCCGAGTAGGGCGTATCCGCAGAAAGCGTCTCCGCACGAATCTGGAACTTATTACCGGCGTAGAATGCGTCCATGACAATCGACGAATTGCGAGCTTCTCTGTACGAGGAGGTGCCTCCGCCAAGCCTGCCACCTCTACTGAAGGCCCTTTGGTGGGACGCCAAGGGAAATTTCGATCGGGCGCACGAAATCGCGCAGGACGAGGAGCAGGGGCAGGAATCGGCGTGGGTCCATGCCTACCTGCACCGCAAAGAGCGAGATCATGAGAACGCCGGATACTGGTACAAGCGTGCCCACCAGCCCCCGCCTGACGGATCCAGCGATGACGAGTGGCGCCAAATCGTGACCGTGCTGCTGCACCGCCACAAGGGATGACTCGGTCGCATTTCTAAGCCCCCAGCAGCGTGGTTACATATGCCGGGGTCAGCGGGATCCTGCGAGGTGCGACACCCGTGGCATCGAAAACCGCGGCCGCTACCGCCGGCGGGGCCACCGCATTCGGAGCTTCTCCACCGCCGCCAAATCCTTTGTCGTCGCGCGATATCTGGACCACTTTGATCTCCGGCATCTCTTGCATGGTCAGAATCTTGTAGCGGCTCCAATCAGTGCTGGTTACTTTTTCTTTGTCAAATGTGACTTCTTCCTTGAGTGCCTCACCCAGGCCCATGACGACTCCGCCATGCATGCATCGGTCGAGCTGCCGCGGGTTGATGATCTTGCCGCATTCGACACCGATGGTGAACTTTGTTACCTGCACGACACCGGTTGCCGGAGTGACCGAGACCTCGGCGATACCGACCCAGTAAGAGTTGGCGCGCACGACAATGCAAACGCCGCGGCCGGTCACCGGGTCTTTTCCGGTCCTGCGCGCACCTGGATGGGGCGAGGGCCGCGACTCCCATCCTGCTGCTTCTGCCGTAGCCTTGAGGATGTTGATCAGCCGCGGGTCCGAAGTATGTTGAAGCCGGAACTGGATGGGGTCAGCGTGTGCGGCTGCCGCCGCCTCGTTGATCAACGATTCAAGGGCGAAGTTCTGTTGCCGTTGGCCTGGCGTGCGCATGATCAGGCCGCGCAGTCCTCCGAACGGGGACGCATCGCCCACATTGGGCATGGCATAGACCTGCTCCAGCCTGTTCTCAATTTTGTCGTAAGGCCATTCCGTCGCCAGGAATCCACCCGGCTTGGTGGTACCGGCTGGCATCCCTGCAAGCATGGCGCCCAGGGGGCGTGCGTCCATCATGTGCGGTGAATGAAACGCGCTGCGCACCGCAATGAGACGTCCATTTGCATCGAGTCCGCCCTTGATATCGGAGAACCACGCCGGTGAAGCACCGGACCAGGCCAGATCCTCCTGTAAGGTCCATTGCACCCGCACCGGTTTGCCCGTCAACTGCGACAGGATGACGGCATCGGCTTCGGCGCCGTCTCCACCGAAAGTCTTGCGACCAAACTGGGCGGCATGGCTCAGCCAATGCACCACCACTTTTTCAGATGGTGTACCCAGGAGATTCGCGAGGCGTTGGCGCGACGCTTGCAGATGCCCGGCCTGCGCCCAGATGGTCGCGGTCCCATCGCTGCGCACGTCGGCCACGGCGAGAAACGGTCCAATCGGAGCGTGCTTGATATACGGCTGCTCATAGGTTGCTGAGATCGTTTTTGCGGCCTTTTCCAATGCAGCCTGTACTTTTGCGGCGTCCCCTCTGCTTTCATCGGGAGCGCCCCACGGGTACGCGCGCATCGCCTGGGTGAGGTTCTCGCTGCCCGGAAGTCCGGACCAGTTACTCCACTTGCTGGCTGTGGCGACTGACCGCAACGCGCTCACTGCCTCCCACTCATTGGGGGAGACTACAGCTACCAGGTTGCCCTTCCTCACCACCTCGGCGGTCGGGAATCGTTTCTTATCGACTTCGCCCACGGAGATCAGAGTCGAGCCCATCGTTGGCGGCCGCACCATGCGAGCGTGCAGCATCCCAGGCAGCATTACGTCGCAGCTCCACTGCGTCTGCCCGGTGACCTTGTCGCGAACACCCGGCATGGGATAAGACGTGCCGATGACCTTGTATTCGCTCACCGGTTTCATGGGTGGATCTCCCGCGACCACAAGCCCATCCATACCCGCCCAATCCAACCCGGCCACACTGTTGCTGCCCGCCGGAGCAAATCCCAGTGGCGAGCCGGTGACTGGAATCTTTAGATCGAGCTGATGACCCTGCACCAGCTTGCCGTAACTAATGCTTTTCCCTCCGCCCGACACCATCCCATCCGTGACGGTAAGCGCAGACGCGGGAACACCGAGTTGGGTTGAGGCTAAATCCAACAGCGCCTGGTAGGTGTACGCGGCAACTTTGCGAACGTTCGTCGCGCCGCTTAGAAAGCCTGCGGAGTAACCCCCGTCCGGAGTCTTGTCCGTATCGCCCATCAGCAGGGTGATGCAATCCGGCTGAACCCTCAATTCTTCAGCAATCATTTGAGGATAGAAAGCGCTCATGCCGGTGCCGATTTCTGCACGGCCGGTGCGCGCCAGAATCGTGCCGTCACTTCGGATCTCGAGCCACGACGCGAGTTTGCCGGGATCGAGTTGATTCTGCTCGAGATGTAAGTGGCCGTTGTCGGTATTGGCGGAGAGCCCTCGCGGCAAAGCGAGGGAAACAAAGAGAGCCCCGCCCGCTTTCACAAAACTGCGGCGGGTGAGTGCGGTTGCCGTGTCTGCTGCATAACGGAACTTACCGAAGTTCTCGGGCTTTGGAGGCATAAATTCCTCTCAGGCGGCCATCACTTTGGCAGCACGTTGGACAGCGGCAATGATTGCGGTGTACGTGCCACAGCGGCATAGGTGGGGAGAAGGCGGTGTGTTGGTGAACGCATCCTTTATCTCGGCCACGGTCGGATGTGGGTTCTTCGCCAACAATTGCACTGCAGCAATCATCATCCCGCTCTGGCAGTAGCCGCACTGCGGAACCTGCTCGTCGATCCAGGCTTGCTGCACCGGATGGAGGGTTCTAGCAGCATCTTCAGCGCTCAATGACTTTTCCGTAGCCCAGGTGGCCGCCAGTCCCTCGATGGTGACGACCGCTTTGCCGGCGACGGAGGACACAGGCGTGATACAGGAACGAACTTCCTTTCCATCGACCAGGACTGCGCAGGCGCCGCACTGCGCCAGCCCACATCCGAAATGCGGGCCTCTTAATTTCAGATCGTTGCGCAGCACATATAGCAGTGGCGTCTCGGGCGCAGACGAGACAACGTGCTGTGCGCCGTTTGCGGTCAGAGTAAGTTCGTTTGCCATTTGTTTTCTTGCCTTTTAAGTTCTGCGCGCCGTCGCTACCAGGAACCATGCCGGCCAACTCAGCGCCCAGTTGGGAATCCACGCACCACTACTGCTCCAGGTTGGGATCGTCAATGCTGTTACCGCAATCGCAAGAGCGATGGCTGAGCTCCGTTTGATCCTTGCTATTTGCAAACCTCTGCGGGCTCCCCAAAGCGCAACCGGCAAAAAGAGAAGCAGGCAAAGACGCGAAAGAGACTCGACTCGGAACCGTTCCAGACAAAACAGGCAAGGAGCGAACGAAAGAGCGGCACTCACCCAAACTGTTCGCCGCGAGACCGATCCCACCACGTAGCCACCCGTCCAGGACCAGGCCGCCAGGAGCAGGACGTTGCACAGGAAAAGCGCAAATCCAGGGCCTACGATAACTCCGGTGGCGTGGAGAATAGGGCCGCCGACCAGCTGCTGATAGGCACGGCTTACGGAGAGAGAAAAACCCATCAAGAGAAAGCTGCTCGGCAATGCGAGGCCAAACGCTGCCAGCCACGGCCGCCAGTTTCTCCACAGGGCCGCTTCGCGACGGATAACCAGGCCCACAACAGCAAGCAGCGATTGCCAGGCGCTTTCACCGCCTTCCAGTAAATCGCCCTGTACTACCTCGCGCTCCGCAGGCTGCAGCAGTCGTGAAACGAGATCAAGCAACTGGGAGCCGGTCCCGGCGAATAAATGCTCGGCACTCATGACGGCACCCTGGTTCGGTTTGCAGCCCATGAGACTCCCCGGCTGACCCGGGTGATCGCATCGTAAAAATCTTTCGCTGCCAGTACTCCTTTTGGAGTCACACGAACCATGCGTTTTGCGCGGCCACCCCGTTGCGGTGTGGCTTCGCCCATCCAGGTTTTCAGCAGACCCTTGGTTTCCAGGCGATCGATGGTGGTGTAGAGCGCACCAATGGAGCACTTGCGCCCCGTCGTGGCTCCAAGCTCTTCGCGAATCACCGCCCCATAAGCTTCGTTGCCAAGCCGCGCAGCGGTCGTAATTAAGAGGTATTCGAATTCGCCTAGCATGGTTAGAGCTACATTGTGATACTAATCGCGAGCCGAGTCAAGATCCGTGTGGCAGGCGGTTCGCGGCTTGTTCCGGAAGAGAGCTTCAGGCTTGGCTTTTTGGACTGTTATTGCGGTAATCCGATCTTCCGCAGCATCGCGGGGAATCGCGGATCGCTACGCAGGCTCTTGAAGGCAGGATCAAACTTCAACAAAGTCAGATCTTGTCCCTCATGCTCCTCGTAGCCTTTTTCCAACCATTCAAACGCTTTATCCGTTTGGCCGGCCATAGCGTAAGCGGCGGCTAAGACGAATGGCGAAGCCTCCGCCCCAGGTTGGTTTCTGGCCTCCAGCTCAAGCTCCAGGTGCTTTTGCCAAAATCCCTTTTCTCCCCCGCTCTTGAATGCTCTCTCCATGACAGTCGCTTCAGTCGCCGCTTCCTCAGGCGTGGACCCGCTAAGCACCTCGCTTTTTTCATGCTCCATGATCGCGTCTTCGTATCTTCCCATCGTAGTCAGCAACCAGGAAAAGTAGTCATGCGCAAGCGGGAAGCTGGGATCCATTGCGATGGTGTGTTGGAATTGCCTGTACGCATTTCCGTTGTCTCCAGCCAGCATGTAAGTCATGCCCATGAAGTTGTTTATCGGTAACGACAGGGGATCGATTTCCACTGCTCTCTTGTTTTCAGCAATGGCTTGCGCCGTTCTGCCCATAGGCATGAGGAAGCAATTGGAATAAAACAAATGGGCATAGGGCGAGTTCGGGTTGACTTCAAGTGCCTTCAGAAATTCTCTTTCCGCTCCTGGAAAATCGAACTCGTAATGTGATTTCTCCATTCCGAGGGCAGCGTGCGCCTCGGCGAGCGCTGGATCCAACTGAATCGCCCTCATCGCGGCCGCTTTTGCTTGGGGAAAGCTTTCCTTGGGCGAATAGAGACCGAGAATATTGCTGATGTTGTAGGCGTCGGCCAGCCCTGCGTAGGCTAAGGCGAAATTGGCGTCTTTGACAGTAGCTTCCTGAAAATACCCAATACTTTCTTTGAGGGCGCCAGGAGTTCTTTGGTTCCAGTAAAAGCGGCCTTTCAAATAGAGGTCGTAGGCCTCTGGGTTCACAATGTGCTTCTTCGATAACTCGATCTGCCGTTGCGGCGTTAGATTAGCGCTCACCTGCTCCGCGATCGACCGGCCCAGATCGTTCTGCACATCAAGTAGGTCCTGCAGATCACGGTCGTAATTCTGAGCCCAAAGATGGGTCTGGTCGCTGACCCGAATCAACTGGGCGCTAACGCGAGCCTTCCCGCCCTCCCGTCGCACGCTACCCTCCAGGATGTAGTCGACGCCAAGTTCACGGCCAATCTGGCTGATGGTCTTGTCCGTGTGCTTGTACGCCATGGCGGAAGTTCGGGCGATGACTCCAAGGTGTTCGGGGCTGACTTGGCCCAGGTCGGTAATCGTCTCCTCGGTGAGCCCGTCGCTGAAGTACTCCTGCCCCGGGTCATTGCTCAGATTCTGGAAGGGTAAGATCGCGAGCATCGCGCGATGAGCAGGAGCAGAACCCGGAGAAGAACGCGAATGCACGATATATGCAACGACGGTGAAAGCCAAAACCACTAAGGCTGTGACCAAAAGAGTTTTCTTCCATGGACGCTGGTAAGCCGGAGTTGCCGGCGGCTCAACCTGCTGAGGGCGATCAGGCTCGACGAACGCCTCATGCTCCTCAATCCCCGCATGGCCCTGAACCGCGACCCTCTCTGGTGCACCGTCTGCCGGCGTGGTTTCGGTCACGGGAGCGATGAACCGGTAGCCTCGCCGAGGCAAAGTCTCGATAAATCTTGGATTGCCGGCCGAGTCGCCTAAGACCGTTCGCAGTTTGCGGATAGCGGTGTTCAGCCCCTCGTCGAATCCAACATAGGTGTCGGCCGGCCACAGACTTGCCTGCAACTCCTGCCGGGTGACGACTTCCCCTGGGCGCTCCAGCAACATGGCCAAGACACGAAATGGCTGCTCCTGCAGCGCCAATCTCCGCCCGTTCTTGTGCAATTGACCTGAAGCCAGGTCGATCTCGAAAAGGCCGGTCCGAAGTTGGCGGCTGGAACTGGCTGGCGAGTTCATAGGGTGACCCTCACCCGCTGCCATGTTATCTCAGTTATTCAGTTCAGGAAATCACACAACTCCTTTGCCAGCATTTTCTTACCAAGTCAGGAGCGAGTTAGGTGCAGTCCATTGACTGGGTTGTGGGAGGTCACTACAAGAAGGATCACGGCCAACTACAAAGGAGGGATCATGAACAGAAAGCTGTTCAACCAATGCTGCAGTACTCACGCTGCTCACACTTGGTTCTGTGGGTTCAGGATACGCGCTCAGTGACACCGAGGGGTGCAACAACAAGCTTCTTTCCGGTCATTATGGATTCACACTTCAAGGCACCAAATTCGCGGTCTCGGGCGTACCGGGCCCAACCGGCCTGCAGGTTGGTGTGGCCATGGCCGACTTTGACGGCGAGGGTACCTTTGAACAGATTGACAGCGTCACCATCGCCGGTACAGCTACCTCCGACTTCACTCACACCCCGGCCAAGGGTACGTACACGGTAAACCCTGATTGCACGGGTACCTTTACCATCGACTTCACCGATGGCAGGCCACCCGTGGTCACCAGCTTCGTAGTCGTGGAAAACGGCTCCGAGATTGACACTGTGGTCACCAGCGTCGCCGGCAAGGAAGGCATTCTCTCCTTAGGGAGCGTAGGCAAGAAAGTGCGCATTTGGAAGTCCTTTTGAAGAAAGCGGGCGGCCCAGGTCTCGCTTTTGAGGCCTGGGATCCTCGCGGGATGAAACGATAGGAGCCCCATGCGAAAGACCTGGTTCCTGATTTGCGTTCTGGGCATGACATGCACTCTGTGGGCTCAACGCGGTCCGTCGTCCTGGCAGAACCTGAACACACTTCAAGCCGGACAGAGGATCCAGGTGATTGAAAGGAACAAGAGGAAAGTCTCCGGGACATTTCTGAATGTTTCCGAAGCCGCGATTTCGGTGCAAGACGAAGCGGGCTCAGAGGCGATCCAGAGGCAAGACGTTCTTACCGTAAAGCTTATGAAAAACAAACATCGTTTGCGAAACGCATTCATTGGGGCCGGATTGGGCGCCAGCGTGGGAGCCGTGATCGGGGGGACCGCGAATGGCGGCTTTATTAGTAGAGGCGTGGTCGCTGCCGGGTTGGGAGGCTTCTGCGCAGTGCCGGGCGCGGTCGTCGGAGCCCTGGTGCCGGACCACAGCACGGTTTACAAAATGGGTTCACCCTGACTGCTCCGGCCACGCCGGATTCTACCCCAGTTGCTGTAGATCCCGGGCTATGTTTCAATGCTTCACGACTGAGAGATCCCCATGCGATTGACTCTGCAACCGATCAAAGCAACGCCCGCGCACCAGCCGCGCCGCCTCCTTTGCCTTTTCACACTGCTCGTCTTCACTCTCCCTGGAGCGCTGGCCCATGCCCAGGATTACACCTCGATCGTCATTTTTGGCGACTCCCTCTCAGATACCGGCAACGTCGCCCATCTGACGGAAGCCAAGTATGGGGTGCGGATTCCAGGACCCATCGCCGACTACACCGATGGGCGCTTCACCGACGGCGACGACACCATACCCAGGGCGGAAAAGTACTTCGGAGTGTGGATTGAACAATTTGCAGCGACACTGCCATCCAAGCCGATTATCAGGAACTCCCTCGACGGCGGAACCAACTATGCATACGGCTTCGCCTTCACCGGCAGTGGTACTGCGTTGTTAACCCTAAGCCCCTCGCTATCCGTCACTGTCAACAACATCGGCCAGCAGATTACCGACTATCTCGCGACCGCCCCTGTCATCAGCGACAGGACTCTCTTTGTCGTTTGGGGTGGCGCCAACGACCTTCTCAACGCCACTTCAGCCGACGACGTTATCAAGGCAGCCATTGAGGAGACGAACGATGTCCAGCGCCTCATCGAGGCGGGAGCCACCCAGTTCATCGTCCCCAACCTGCCTCCCCTGGGATTGGTCCCCCGGCTCAGCGGCAGTCCCACGACCTCAATTCCCGCCACACAGGAAAGCATCCTCTATAACCAAGTCCTGGACGCTGGGCTCATTATCCTGAAGGATTTCAACTTCGGCAGACACCTCCATCTCAACCAGCTTGATGTGTTTTCTCTCTTCAACAAAATAGTGGCGTCGCCTTCGAAGTACTCACTGGCAAACGTCACTGCCAGTTCCCAGGGCATGTACACGATCGATCCGGATACCTACCTCTTTTGGGATGACCTGCACCCCACTACCAAGGGTCACGATATCCTCGCCGAGACGGCGGCCAGCCTGATCACTCGCACCCACGCTGAAGCGGTTCCAGCCGGCGGGGGAGGCCACTAATACAATAGTTTCGAAAGAGCGCGGACTGACCCCGAGACACTAGGTCTCGATTGAGAGACATGGGGTCTCGCTCTACATGGAGAGGTTCAAGATGCGATTGAGCCGCTGCACAAAGATGGCTGGGTCCGGCAGCGGCACACCTTCCATGAGCAGAGCCTGATCGAAGAGCAGCCACGCCGCATCCTCAGCGACGGCGTCGTCGGAACGCGCCAGGAGCTTCTTGACGATCTCGTGATCGGGATTGATCTCGAGTGTGGGCTTGAGCGCGGGTAGATCTTTCTGCCCCATGGCCCGCAGCATCTGCGCCATTTTCATCGAAGGCTCATCCTCATCGGAGACGATGCACGACGGGCTATCGGCCAGCCGCACCGAGGCGCGAACGTCTTTCACCCGGTCGCCTAGGGTCGCTTTCAACTTTTCGATCAAGGGCTTCAGCTTGTCTGCCTTGTCTGGTTCCGCTTCGTCTTTCAGATCATCGCTGGTGGAAGCTTTGTTCACTGCCTTGAGATCGATATCGCCGTACTTCTCGACGCCGGAGAATACAATTTCATCGATCTCGTCATCGAGAATGAGAACCTCAAGATCCTTCTTCTTGTAGATCTCGAGCAGTGGCGAGGTGCGGAGCAGGGAATCGGTGCCGCCGGTAAGGTAGTAGATGCTCTTCTGGCCTTCCTTCATGCGCGATTTCACATCGGCGAGGCTGGTGAGGCCCTCTACTTTGGTGGACTTGAATCGAACCAGGTCGAGCAGCGCCTCACGATTTGCGTAGTCGCTGTAAAGACCTTCCTTCAAGGGCCGGTTGTACTGGGAGATGAACTTGAGATACAACTCGGGCTGATTGGCCGCAATGCTCTTCAGCTCGGAGAGGATTTTCTTGACGCTTGCCGTGCGAATGCTTGTGAGCACGCGGTTCTGTTGCAGGATCTCCCGGCTCACATTCAGCGGAAGGTCTTCACTATCGATGATGCCGCGCACGAAGCGCAGGTATTGCGGCAGAAGTTCCTTGGCGTCATCCATAATGAAGACGCGCTTCACGTAGAGCTTTACTCCGGTCTTGTATTCAGCCTGGTAGAGATCGAGAGGCGCCTTCGACGGCACATAGAAGAGCGTAGTGTAGTCAAGACTGCCTTCCGCCTTGGTGTGGATCCAGAAAAGTGGGTCTTCCCAATCGCCGGTGAGCGATTTGTAGAGCTCCTTATAGTCCTCGTCCTTCAGCTCACTCTTGGAGCGTCGCCAGAGAGCACTGGCAGCGTTGACCTGTTCGGTGGTCCGCTTCTTGACCGACTTCTTCTCCGCCTCGTCCCACTCGCTCTTGTCATAGGTAAGAAAGATGGGGAACGCGATGTGGTTGGAGTACTTCTTTACGATCTCCTTAAGTCGCCAGCTATTGGCGTATTGCTCGCCTTCCTCGTTGAAGTGAAGCAGCACGGTAGTCCCGGCGACGGCACGCTCCGCCGGCTCGATATCGTAGCCGGATTTGCCATCGCTGACCCAACGCCAGGCTTGGTCTTCTCCCGCCTTGCGGGATACCACCTCGACTTTGTCTGCCACCATGAAAGCGCTGTAAAAGCCCACGCCAAATTGACCGATGAGGTTGGAGTCTTTCCGGGCATCGCCGGAGAGCTGGGAGAGAAAGTTCTTAGTGCCCGAGCGGGCGATCGTGCCCAGGTTCGCCGCCAACTCCTCCTCGTTCATGCCGATGCCGGTGTCGGCGATGGTCAGTGTCTTTTTCTCCTCATCGAGCTCCAACTCGATGCGAGGGTCAAAAGGAAGGCTCTTGTACGCGTCATCGGTCAGCGTCAGGTGACGGAGCTTATCCAGCGCGTCCGAGGAGTTGGAAATGAGCTCACGGAGGAAGATTTCCGGGTGGGAATAGAGGGAGTGGACGATCAGTTGCAGCAGCTGGTTGACTTCAGTTTGAAATTCGCGTTTCGACATAGGCTTCTATTATCGCCAAAAACCCGCGAGATCGAAACCGGCGCATGAGGACTTACTGTTTTCCGATGTTTTGGATCGCCTGCTGTAAAGCGAAGGCATCGAGCGCTTTAAAAGGCAAACTCAGAAACAAGCTAATCCTGCGGTCCAGCGCCGAAAAGGCAGTTACGTACGCGCGTTTTATGTCGTCTGCCGAACCGTCCACAGCGGCCGGGTCAGGAACACCCCAATGAGCAGTCATCGGCTGACCGGGCCAAATGGGACAAGATTCTTTAGCCGCATTGTCGCAAACCGTGAATACGAAACTGAGATGCGGCGCCTCCGGTCCTGTGAACTCCGCCCACGATTTGCTGCGAAACCCGTCCGTGGGCAAGCCGGCGCGTCTCATCTGCGCCAAGGCCTCCTGACGCACAAAGCCGGTGGGTTGACTGCCGGCGCTATAGGCAGTGAAGTACTGTCCGCCTTTTTTTCGCAAGATCCCTTCCGCCATGATCGAACGCGCTGAGTTCCCCGTGCATAAAAAGAGAACGTTGTAGTGGCTTTCCAACATGTCTCCTCACTCCGCCGCGGTGCAGCAAGCAGGCCCGCAGCACGGAGCCTGCGCTGCGCTTGTTGCAGGTTTCACCGCATAGACCTTCACACTCGCCGCCGCTGCATTCACATCGTAAGTAGCCAGCAGCGCAGACAAATCTGAGTGCACAGTGCCGCAGCAATCGCCATCGGGGCTCATCGCCGGGGAGCAGCAGCCGGATTGGTTCTCCACCTTCGCGTAGGCGTTCAGATCGGCTCCGCTGTCTACGATTTCAACGTGGCCAAATCCCGCCTTCAGTAGTTCTTCGCGGTAGGTTTCCATGCGGATCGCTCCAGCGATGCAACCGACATACGCAGCCAGGCTGGAAGCGACGGCTTCTGGTAGTTCGCCCTTGAGCGCGATATCGCTCACAGCCAGCCGGCCTCCTGGCTTCAGCACGCGTGCGATTTCACGGAAGACGGCGGGTTTATCCGGAGCCAGATTGAGTACGCAGTTGCTGATGATGCAATCGACCGAAGCATCAGGCAAAGGAAGGTTGTCGATGTGGGCCAGGTAGAATTCGACATTCGTGTAGCCTGCGGCTGTCGCGCTGGCACGCGCCCGCTCGATCATGGCCGGAGTCATATCGATGCCGATGACACGGCCTTTCGGCCCAACCTGTTTTGCGGCAAGGAACACATCGAGCCCACCGCCAGAGCCAAGATCCACGACCACCTCTCCGGAACGCAGATGAGCCGTCGCGGTCGGATTGCCGCAGGAGAGTCCCATGTTCGCGTCAGCGGGAATCGAGGTTAACTCCTCGGCGCTGTAGCCAAATGCTTCTGCTACAGCTTTTACCCCTTCGTGATTGCTGGAAAGCGAGCTCACAGCAACCGCCCCATACTTTGCCTTTACCGAGTCTTGTAGCGTCTCTTTCATCACCGCCTCCGGGGAACAAATTCGCTAAAGCAAATGTATGGCTATTTTAAATATCTGTCAACGCGAATATATTTATTCTTATGGCAGCCAAGCACAGCTTCAATATGGAACGCTTTTTCCAGGCGCTGGGAGACAACACCCGGTTGCGATTGCTGAACCTGATGAGTGACCAGGAAATCTGCGTCTGCTACTTTGTGGAGATTCTCGATCAGCTACAGCCGAAGATTTCCCGGCACTTGGCGTATCTCCGTAGCGCGGGGATGGTAGCCGCGCGGCGTGACGGTAAATGGATGCACTATCGCATGGTCATGCCGCCACATGCCGGAGCAGCCCAGATTTTGCGCCAAACACTGGACTGGCTGAAGGAAGATAAAGCCATGCAGGCGGATCGTGCGCTGCTGTCGAAGGCGTGCTGCGCTCCGGCTGAGTACGTTTTGCTCGACGGCGCTCCCGTGCCCAGGCCGTTGGACAATTCGTCGTGCGAGGTTTGCTGATGAAGTGCTTCAGGTAACACCCGTAAGTAACGTGCACAGTTTCTTTTTCCACTACCAAACCAAGGTGGGATTGTGTCACGTTCAGCCCCACGATACCGTTCGCGTATCAGTGACCACGGGTAGAGGGGGCTTAGCTATGCGGGACGTCGCGCGGTTCTCAGGTTGCACAATAAAAGTTGCTCTAGTCACTTTCTCAGTACTAGGAACCAGTGCCACTTACGCCGCCCCATTGGCAACCTCTCAACCCACCATGGATTGCAAGGTTTACGCTCAACAGGAGCAAGCGAATCTGGAAGCCTTGAAGCGGAGCGATCCCTCCATTCGCGCCGAAAGGTTCGATACGGTTTTCTATAGCGCAAAGCGGAATTCATGCCTGGCGTCGGTTTTCTTCACCAAGGGCGATGCCACCTACGGCGGAATCCTTGACATCGTGGAAGGTCGAATGCTCTGGGCGAAGAGCTACAAGGGAACGAGCTTCACCCCTGCCAATATCGTCGAGATGGACGAAGACATGGATGACGCGATCAAAGCGCTTGAGATCACAGAGACAAGCAGCGCTAATCCCCGCCCGTTTGATTTTCTGCCCCTGCTCCTCGACCGGACGATGAACACCTTTCCCGCAATCAAAAACGCCTTCACCGAAGCGCGGTAAGCCGCTCTACGGCAGCAGGTCACGTTCTTTGTAGTACTCGAAATCCTCGAACCGGCCCGTCGGCTTCATCATCTCTTTCACTTCCTTCGCGTCCAGGTGGGGGGCGAAGGCAGTCGCTGCGTCGGCGATGGCATAGGTTGTCGCGATCACGGTAGCGTCGCCCTGCAGCAGTGTGGCCTTATCCACGGAGTCGAAGGTATCCGATGCTTTGTGGTGAAGCGCTGTGTACTTGGTAAGGTCCGTCCACAGCACCAGGGTTGGAACGCCGAGCACATCGAAGCCAATGTGATCGGTCTCGAGAAGCACCATGGTCTCGGTGGATGTCCCTCCAGAGCCCAGGCCAGACAGCAAGGGTTCGACCTGCGCTAACGCTTCCTGTTCATCGGTCCGGCCCATCACCAACCAACCTTTGGCAGGCTCCGCGCCAGTATCCGTGATGAGCACGGCATCCACCTTATTCATTTCCGCGCGATGCTGTTTTGCATAGGCCACGGAGCCGACCTTGCTTTGTTCTTCACCGCCGAACAAGATGAACCGCACGGTGCGGCGCGGTGCCCGTCCTAAAGACTGTATCTCGCGCGCCGCATCGATCACCGTGGCTACCCCCGTTCCATTATCCTGGGCGCCAGTCCCCGGGTTCCAGCTATCCAGATGGGCTCCCAGGATCACTACCTCGTCCGGCGTTTCACTGCCGCGGATCTCGCCCACCACCTGCGGCACATCCACCGCTTTGCTGCAGAGGTTTGTGAACTGCAAGCCGATGCGTACCGGACCCCGGTCCAGCAGCCGCTTGAGCAGCAGGCCGTCTTCTGCGCCGATCTGGGCCACAGGGAAGCCCAGCAGCTTGCCCCCTGGAATCAGGTAACCCATGTTCTCGGTCCCATTCGTTCCACCACGGACCAGCAGTGCGGCGGGACCTATGGAAGCAAGCGCGTTGGCCGCCCGAAAGTATTTTGCGAGCACCATGGGCTGGGTTAGGGAATGGACATCGAAGAAGACGATCTTACCTTGCACCTGATCTCGCAACTTGCTGACGCCCTCTTCGGTAAAACTGGGCAGGTAAACAACCTCGCCTTCCACTCCCTTGGTGGGCGTCGAAGGGCTCCATCCATAACTCCACAGATGCAGGGTGTGGTTCACCGGTGAGAGCACCTGGCCTGTCGCACCCGGCTCCGGCTCCCAGGTATCTATCTTGAAAGTTTCTGTGTGTACGTTGGTGAGGCCAAGCTCCTTGAACTTCTGCTCTCCCCATGCGACCGCCTTGAGGTAGTTTGCCGAACCAGTGAGCCGGGGGCCGATTTCATCCGCGAGCTGACGATCGTATTCATAGGCCTGGCCGTTGACCAGAGTATCTCCCATGATCTTCTGCACCACTGCGCGGGTTTCCGTCGATACAGGCATCGGCGCTGCTTTCTGGCCCGGCTCCCACTTCTGAGCCTGGAGAGGAAGGCAGAGAAGAATTGCTCCGTAGATCAGGGTCTTTTGCATATTGGCACTATAACCGTAACCATAGAGTGGTTCACCCTGGAGTGCTTCGGCCGCAGGTATTCTCGCTCAGCCCCCGGCCGATGATTCTGGATGGGGTACCCCATCCAACCTTCTCGCTCCGCTTTTAGTCGCAACTACGATGGGTTGATAAAACGCGGTGGTGCTCGGTTCCAGCCAGCGAATACCGTCAAAGCCTGCCGCCAGCAGGGCCTGGTTCAAGTCTGATCGCCGAAGGGCACGATACGTCGAAGCGAAATGTTTCACCCTCCACCCTCTTTCGGTCTCCAGGGTTATATAGACATGGAGTCCGTATTGGTCCCCACGCCATTGCCAGACCTGATGAACAAATCGTCTCTTTCCATCTTGCTCGTAGAACGCGGGCTCCTGCATTGTAGGCCGGACTGAAAGTAAGTGGTCATAGTCTCTCAGTGTCGCTAGTAGAATTCCGGAGTCTTTCAGTTTGGCAGCAATCTCTACGCTGGCCCGCTCAAGATCCGGTTGTGACAGAAGATGGGGCAGCGCATTGTCTGCGATCAAGACTGCATCGAAGCCGTTTTCTGGAATGCTGCTAAGATTTCGCATGTCCGCCACATGGAATCTAATATCCAGACCTCGCGTCCGGGATTCGCCGATCGCTCGCGCAATGGCCGATTCGCTCAAATCAGAACCGACCAGTCGATGACCTCGTTGCGCTAAGCCGATGGCCTGGGTTCCGATCCCGCAGGCACAATCCAGAACATAGGCAGAGACCTTCCCGGTGTACTGTTCCAGAATTGGACCAAGAATCGCAGCCTGCCTGGCTATGCTATGGTCCCAATTCTCAAACATCAGGTGATACGACTCAGCCAGGTCGTCATAAAAGGCTTCTACCGATTCGCCCATTTTTGGCTCCTGCAAAAGAGCAAACTCATCCGCGATCTCCTCATTGTATGTATCCACCTAAGAGGTTGCTTTGGCGATGGCCGCGGCAAGGGCGGAGCGGCCACCAGACCGGATTGCGCCGTGGCCGCTGGCAAAGAGCTCGATGGGATAGGCGAGTAGCTTCTTCGCGCTGGCAAGAGCGGTGGGTTTGTCCCAGGTGCCAAAGTTTGGGAATGGAAAGAACCACGGAGCAAAACCGCTGACAGAGAGGCCCCCTTTGCAAATGAGAGCGTCTCCAGCATAAAGTGTGCCGTCCCGTTCGTCGAGGAACGAGAGATGTCCCGGTATGTGTCCGGGAGTTTCGATGGCGCGGAGAGAGCCGATGAGGTGGCCTTCGGCGAGCAGTTGCGTGGCCCGGGATTTGATTCCGGGGATGCCACCCTTGATTTTGCCCTGAGGTTCGTTGGGCTCGAGAAAAGTATTGGGTGGCTTTTGTAACAAAGGAACGCTCCGTGCATTGGTGACCAGTTCCACGTTGGCAGAGCCAAGCTTTTCGACCAACGCATCGACGGAGCCCACGTGGTCCATGTGTGCGTGGGTGAGCACGATGCGGCGGATAGGTGCGCCCAGTTCCCGCGCCGCCGCAAGAATGTCGTTGGCAGAACCGGGGAGACCCGTGTCGATCAGGCTGAGGCCATCAGCCTCACGAACCAGGTAACAATTGACGAAGCCCAGGCGGGTGAGTTGATATCCGTTGGCGGTGACAGGAGTGGTTTTCATCCAGATAATTCGATGCGCAGGCTCTGTCCAGGGAGCACAATTAGCGTGTTCATTGACGTCAAGTCGAAGTTGCAGAGAGTTTGATCTCGAGAGCCTCTGCGCCGCCCCTGAGGATGCTGAACGACTTCATGGCCGGGCCGGCCTTGTTCAGCATCTTGCGCAGCGTGGATTGCGAATCAATCGCCACGTTTTCGATGGCCACAATCAGGTCTCCCTTGCGCATGCCGGCATCGTCCGCGATGCCCCCCGTCTCCACCGCGTGCACCAGAACCCCGGGCACGTCAGGAAGGCCCACGGCTCGCCGGCGTTCCAGTGATACCCTAGGCGGCAAAACCACCATGCCATCGTGGATATATCGCTGGTCGTTGCTATTGGTCTCAAGGGCAAGATTCCATTTCCGCAGCAGCCGAATCAATTCGGCGCGGTCGCGCGCAGTGAGACCGGAAAGCAGGCGCTCCTCGTTGAGCAGATGCTCGGGTACTATCTTTTCCAGCAGCTTAATACCCTTGTCTGTGATGGCCACCAGGGAGGCGCGCCTGTCGTCAACGTCTGCCTCCCGTGTCACCAGGCCTTGACGCTCCATCGCATCGATGCGGATCGGAGGTGACGCAATAGCTGCGGTTCTACTTCTTAACTGGCGTTGCACTCTCTTTCTGGTATGCGGCGGAGAGCGTGCTCTTGCTGGTGGCGATTGGCAACAGCGTTGGATAGAATTGGACGAATGTAGTGTCCACCGCTGCATGGGCGGCATGGCAGCTGTAGCA
The DNA here is from genome assembly GCA_963830325.1 of uncultured Acidobacteriaceae bacterium. Taxonomy (GTDB): domain Bacteria; phylum Acidobacteriota; class Terriglobia; order Terriglobales; family Acidobacteriaceae; genus PALSA-350. The sequence continues at coordinate 234,644 of CAWHMV010000007.1, read as the reverse complement.
ATCCGTCGATGTCGGAATCATTTTGGCGGGCTTGCCATCGCCGAAACCAAAGAAAGCCCATTTACCCGGAAAACGTGCTTCGTCTTTAACATGTACCTCGACTCCCATCACGGTGCCCTGGTAATTGCCCTTTTGATTGATGGAACCTTTACCCTGCGCTCCCCGTTGCTCAAGCACGAGCATGGTTTTATCCGGCCAGGTACCTGTTTTCGTAAATGCCTGGTAGGCAGCAGGATTGACAAACACATTGTCGAACATGTGATGGTCGCCCATCTGCATGGGCGGGTCGTAACTCATATCGAAGCCCGAGCTTAAGTAAACCCATTCCCGGTAGTGCTCGGGGAACTGAAGTTGGGCATCGCTGGTATATTGGGGAGCCTGGCTTTGGCTCGGCCCCGCCGCCTCCTGGGTAGGCGCGGCCAGGGAAAACATAAGCGTTGCAAGCGAGAGTGCGGTTTTGGTGATCGTGAGCATATGGGCAGTATCCCTCTCCGGCCGTCGTTAAGGCCAGACCGGCGGCTGCACAGTTCCGGCGATTCACTGCATCATAACTTCGCCGCCACGGCACTGGACTACGATATTTCTTATGGACATAAGCCCCACCCGTTCGCAGGCCCATCCCTGGATATGGATCGCATCGATCTGGTCCGGCTTCGGGCTGATTGGTGCGACGCAGACCGTCTTTGTCATGCGAGCGGAAGGCATGCACCACGCGTGGGTGCGGCTATTTGTGACTTGTGTCCTTTCGTTCCTCCCCTGGGCCCTGGCAACGGGGATAGTGATGCGCCTGGGCCGGCAGTTTCCTCCAATAATGGTGAAATCCGTGGTTACCTGGGGTGTGCATCTCTCCACCTGCGCTGCGGTTGGTCTGCTCTATGCCGTCTGGACAACGTGGCTGGATGCAGTGCTTAATCCCTATGCACTCTCTTCGCCCCCAAAACCCTTCGTACACCAATGGCTCTATCTGTTCTATAACGGAGTTATCTCCTCCCTGTTTCTGTACAGTGCCATCCTGGCAGTCAGTTATGTACTGGATTCGCGATCAAGGCTTGCTTATCAACAGACTGAAACCGCGCGTCTGAACGAGCAGCTTTCCAAAGCCCAGCTCGACGCACTGCGCAGGCAGATCGAACCACACTTTTTGTTCAACACTCTCAATGCGATTTCCGGTCTGGTACGGGAGAGAAGGAACGACGCTGCGGTAACCATGATCGTCGGGCTGAGCGACTTTCTCCGCCGGCTCCTGGAGGATTCGGGGCGACAGCAGGTGCCCCTGGGAGAGGAAGTGGAGTTCGCTCAGAAGTATCTTGACATCCAGAAAGTGCGGTTTGTGGAGCGCCTTCAGTTCACTGTGGACGTCCCTGGAGAGCTGCTGCTGGCCCAGGTTCCCACCCTGATTTTGCAGCTGATGGTGGAAAACGCCATCAAACATGGCATCGCAAAACGGGCTCAGGGAGGATTAATCCGGATCGCAGCCTCGCGTTCCGACGATCGGCTCAGGGTCAGCGTGTACAACGACGGTCCGGCTGTGAAGTGGGAAAAGATCCGCTCCGGAATAGGCATTTCGAACATGAGAACCCGCCTGCAAGGCCTCTATGGAGATGCATTCGAGCTGAGCATGCACAACCAGGACCCGGGCGGAGTCGAAGTAACCGTGTCCGTTCCATTTAAGGAGTGATCTGTGACCGCGGAGACACGTGCCGGCAAAATCCGAACCGTCATCGTGGACGACGAACCACTCGCGCGCACCAATCTTTCGCTGCTCTTAAGGCTGGATTCGGAGATTGAAGTCGTAAGCGAATGTGGTTCCGGAGTGGACGCCCCAAACGAGATCCGCAGGACTAAACCGGATCTGCTGTTTCTCGACGTGCAGATGCCCGAATGCGACGGCTTTGACGTGCTCGAGTTGCTGGGCAAAGACGTGCCCGCTGCCGTAGTCTTTGTCACCGCCTATGATCAGTACGCTTTGCGCGCATTCGAGGCAGGCGCCCTCGACTATCTTTTGAAACCGTTCGATGATGCTCGCTTCGTTCTCGCGCTGGATCGCGCCAAACAAAAGATCGCGCGCGGCAAAGATCGGCCGAAACGGCTCGAGTATTTGACCGTTAAGAGTGCCGGGCAGGTGGCATTCGTGAGCCTGCCATCCATCGATTGGATTGAGGCCGCTGATTACTATGTTGGATTGCACGTCGGCCCGAAAACTCACCTCTTGCGGCGCAGCATCACGGAACTGGAGCAGGATCTCGATCCGGAGTTATTCTTCCGTATTCATCGCTCGTCCATCGTGAACCTCAACCGCATCCGAGGGTTAAGACTCAATGAAGATGGCGAGTACACTGTACTGCTCGAAAGCGGAACCAGCCTCCGGCTCAGCCGGCGTTATCGCAAGCCGCTCCAGACTCGCCTGGGTCTTCGCCTTTCGCACAGCTCAACATGACGAAAGCAACTGTATCCCCCGGCCGAGCCAAGCGGTCTACCCCTCCTTTCGGGGGATCGAGGTTGGCTCCAATGAGGGTATCGAAAACTTCAAGCGGGGTGGGAACATTGGTAGCGCGCACTTCAGAGCGGATGCCCCGGGAAAGAGCAACAACATGACAAGCCAGCTCAACAACGAGCCTCAACCACTGTTCGCCGCCGTGATGGACAGCGACGGCCAAATGGGGCCAACTCCGCCGACGCCAATCCCTGACATCGTAGAAGCGTTGCGAGGTGTTGAACTGCTGCAAGGGCTTACGGAAGAAGAGTATCGTTGGCTTGCCTTGCACGGCACGGAACGGAGGGCTTCTCACCGGGCGGTCGTCGTGCGCGAAAACGAACCTGCCCACCACATGAACATTATCCTTGAAGGTGAAGTCAACGTTTCTCGAGCAAATTCGGGCTCGGTATCGTTGTTCATCGGCCGTACTGCGCGTGTCACCGGAAAGCTCCCCTTTTCCAGGATGAAGTTCTGGGGCGCGACGGGCTATAGCGCCGGCCATTTATGGGTGCTCGATATTCATGAGGACTTGTTCCCGGCGATGCTTGCCACAATTCCTTCCATGGCCCAGATCTGCGTGTCGCTGTTGCTCGACCGGGTGCGGGACTTCTCCCGCGCCGATCTGCAGGCGGAGAAACTTGTCGCATTGGGGCAACTCGCGGCCAATCTGTCTCACGAGCTCAACAACCCAGCATCCTCTGCCCAGCGCGCCGCGCTGAGTCTTTCCTCGAAGATCGACAAAGACCTTGAACTGTGCAGACTGGGCCGCTTGTTCCGCTCCGATGAGGAACTTGCAGGTTACACCAGCTGGACCGAGCGATCGCTCGAGTCAGTCAAGAACCAGTCCGCGCCCGAAGCCGGTGCTTCCAATGCCTTGTCTGTAAGTGACCATGAGCAGCAATTGCTCGACTGGTTGGAGGCGCACCATGTTCCCGACGCATGGGCAGTGGCGCCGGCGTTGGCGCAGGCAAATCTGCCTGTCAGCTCGTTCGACGAACTGGCCTCCATCGTAAGTACCAGGGCCCTTCCTGGGGCCGTGACCAGCTTCGCTAATTCTCTCAATGCGCGCAGCATGGTGGCTGCCGTTTCCGAGTCATCGAGCCGCATCTTTCACATCATCAACTCGATTAAGGATTACTCCTACATGGACCAGGCTCCCATCCAGGACGTCGATCTGGTCCAATCATTGGAAAACACGCTGACATTGCTTCGCCCGCAATTGCAGCAGATGGTGATCGTGCGTGACTACGAACCGGGCATGCCGGCCGTCACCGCGTACGGTGGAGAACTGAGCCAGGTATGGACCGCGCTCATCGAGAACGCCATCGACGCCACAAAAGGGCAAGGCACTCTCAAGCTCATCACTCGATTGCAGGGTGAGATGGCGTTTATCGATATTTGGGATGATGGAGTGGGCATCGAACCTGCTCTCTCTTCACGCATCTTCGAGCCGTTTTTCACCACCAAGCCGCTCGGGCAAGGGCTCGGACTTGGGCTCGACCTGGTGCGACGGATCCTGAGTAAGCATTTTGGCTCAGTCGCCGTGCAATCAAAACCGCATTCCACCTGTTTTCAGGTGCGGCTCCCGTTGAATCGGCCACAAATCTACTAAATTAACTGGCGGGTGCGAAGGGTCGAGCGAAGTCATCCTTACAAGCAGATGGGTGCCCCAGCCTGCCCCGGCTTGCCGCGGGGTCTCGCGTTTGAGACCTGGGATCCTCCTAGTAGGGTTTACGGAATGAATGGTAATGGGTCGCCACCTGGTGCCATTCTCGGCGAAAGGGAAGTCTACTTGACTCCCTTAGCCGGATCCCAGACACCCTGCAGCTTACGCACATAAACCATCTGCCCGATGTGATAGGCGTTGTGGGTGCCAATGTGCGCAATGGTCGAAGCCCACAGGCTGATCTTGGCATCATCCGCGCCTTCCACTGCCTGCTCCCAATCGGTCATCACCTGATCCAGCTGCTTGACGGTCTCATTCCAGCTCTTCGCGTCGAAGCTATTGAACGTTTCGTCGTTGTTCCCGTCAAATTTCGCCGGCTTCTCGCCCTTGAACTTCGCCAGCGACTCACGATCCCAGAAAACCAGGTGATTCGCCAGCTGGCCGACCGAATGATTCCCGCTCTTGTCGGTCCAACTCGCCTGCGCCGGCGTTAGGCCGGCAACTGCAGTATTTGCGGGCACAAACCACTCTGCCTTGTTATGTGTCGAACGCAGTTGCTCCAACAGAAAAGCCTTCAGCGTCAATGGCTTCTGCTCCTGGGCAAAAGCAAGGGTGGATAGCGATAGCACCACACTCATCACAACGAATTTCATATTGGTTCTCCCTGCGCTCCCGTTGGACTTCCCAATAGTTCGTGTCCATCATACGATCTGAATCAGGGAGAACAGCATGCAGATGAGTGGGAACACGATTCTGATCACGGGTGGCGGTTCAGGCATCGGGAGAGCGCTGGCGGAGGCCTTCCATGCTCTCGGCAACCAGGTGATCATTGCCGGCCGCCGGCAGCAGGTACTGGAAGAAGCCATCGCCGCCAATCACGGTATGAAGTCGGCGGTATGCGATATCGAGAACGCAGACGCGATCCGCAGCTTTGCGTCCCAGTTAACCAAGGACTATCCGAGCCTGGATGCAGTCGTCCACAACGCGGGCATCATGCGCCCGGAGGACCTGAAGAGTGGCGGGCTCGCTGATGCAGGAGCGGTCATCACTACCAACTTGCTTGGTCCTATGCGGCTGACGGCGGCGTTGCTTCCGCATCTGCTGGCCAAACCGCGGGCGACCATCATGACCGTCTCCTCCGGCCTGGCGTTTGTGCCCATGGCTCTGACCCCCTCTTATTGCGCGACCAAGGCTGCGATTCACTCATACACGCAATCTTTGCGCTATCAACTCAAGGGCACTGGAGTGGAGGTCCTGGAGCTGATTCCTCCCTATGTGCAAACGCATCTCATGGGAGCAAGGCAGGCGAACGATCCCAACGCCATGCCTTTGAATGAGTTCATTGCCGAGACCATGAAAATCCTGAAGAACTCACCCAATGCAACTGAGATCTGCGTGGAGCGGGTCAAGCCGCTGCGCTTTGCCGAGCGTAGTGGCGATTACGACAGTTTCTTTAAGCGCTTCAATGACAGCGTGGCCTCAGCCTCACATTAGGAGAGCCCGATGAGGGAACGGAAGCCTATCGATCAAGCGTTGCGGCGCTTTCTCGATGAGCAGGCTGCGGCTCTGGGTGCGCCCGCGGAGATGACGGATGAGGCTCGCACGCGCATGCAGCGGCAACGGATGGTGCGCGCGCTGGAGAGTCGTACCTCCATCCCCGGTCTGCCCAATCAGGTGGAGATGCGCCCGGTGGAGATCGCGTCCGGCCTCCTCGCGCGTCTCTACACTCCGCCCGCAGTCGAAGTGCCTTTGCCAATGCTGGTGTACCTGCACGGTGGTGGTTGGGTTGCCGGCTCCGTCGCTACCCATGATCCGTTTTGCCGCCTGCTAAGCGGGGCAGCCGAGGTGATCATCGCCTCTATCGAGTACCGCACAGCGCCGGAGCATCCTTACCCCGCAGCAGTGGACGACACTCTCACCGCCGTGCAATGGGCGGCGCAGCATGCCGGGGAATCGGATGGTGACGTAACCCGCCTGGCCCTGGGCGGCGATAGCGCCGGTGCCAACCTCGCCGCAGTGGTAGCCAGCCGCCTTTGCGCTACGACCGAGGAGCACCTCTTGCGCGCTTTGCTGCTGCTCTATCCCGTCACGGACTCCCCCCAGGCCGGCCATCCCTCCTACATCGAGAATGCCACCGGCTACGGGTTAGAGGCGAATATCATGCGCTGGTTTTGGCAGCAGTACGCGCCCGGCGTCTCACCGGGTGATCCTGATGTGTCGCCGCTTCAGTTACACAACCTGCCTGCACTCCCGCCGACCCTGGTGACGACGGCAGAATACGACGTGCTGCGCGATGAGGGCCTGGGGTATGCGCAGAAGCTCGAAGCGGCGGGCGTTGCCGTGACCCACCTGCACGCGCCTGACATGCACCACAACTTCCCGGTACACCCTGGAACCGTTGCGCGGTTCCCGCAGTGTGATGCCGCTCTCATCCAGATCGCCGGCTGGCTGCGGGCGACGTTGGCGCCTGGGCGTTGATTGTGGTTTGCGCGGCGGTAGGAGCAAAGAACCAAGCCTCCGTCCAGGGAAGAAGGTCATGGTTGGGAGATCAACTCCGCCAGAACCCCGTAGTCTAATTTGGACAAGTCTATCTGGGCTTAGCTCAGAGTTGATGTTTCGGCGCAGAAAAAGGCCCGCTCCTTTGAGCGGGCCCTGCTGTCAGATCTGAGCGCTCTCTAGCGATGACCCCCGCCGCTAGGATGACCGCCGCCACCACCGGGATGGCCGCCGCCCGAGAATCCCGGGGCGTGTTCGCCGGCTCCGTTATGGCCGGGATTGCCGGGGTGGCCATGCTCATCAATCGCCGCGTTAGCGTTGAAATGGTTGAACGGCTGCGCGCCCCTTACCGGAAGCGGTCCGTGGTAGCCGTGGTGAGGATCGTAGCGGTCGTCGACATGGCCATAAAATCCGTGAGGGCCGTGGAACCAGGGGCCAGCCCCGATGAACACCCCACCAATAAACCAATCGGGCCCATAGTAACCATAGGGTGAACAATCGTAGGGAGCATAGTCGAAATAGCCATAGGGACAAATCGGTGGTGCCCCAATGCTGATGGCCACCTGCGCAGGTGCACCGGAAAAACCGCTCAGCATGGTCGCAGCAAGGGCGGAAAAAACAAAAAACTTCAAGAATCGCATCGAATCCTCCTCTAACCAATCGCTTAGATCACGGTTTGCCCCGGAAAGTTGTGCGCCATTCGCAAAAGTCGTGACGACGCCCTCCTTGTTATCCTAGGCAGGGTCACGATTGCCGAACATGAAGCTACCCGAGTTGTCGTTAGATCTCCACCAGCCCGCCTTTTTGAGGACCCAATGGCCGCATTAATCGACGCGATCGATGTAAAACGCAAAATGTTTGTCGAGTTTGAGAACGTCCCGTTCCACTGCCTGGAGGCCGAGATCTCGACCCCGACCGCCAGGGGCGGCCAAACACTGGTCCGCCTCAAGATGCGTAACATGCTCACTCGCGCGGTTTTCGATAAGACCTTCAAGGCCAGTGACAAGTTCAAGGAACCGGACCTTCAGACCGTCGAGGCCTCGTATCTCTACAGCGACGGGGATGGTTCCTATTTCCTGGATCAGGAGACCTTTGAGACGCTGACGCTCAGCGAGCAGATGATAGGAGATGCACTAGAGCTTCTGGTAGAAGGGGTCATCATTCACATCGACAAGTACAATGGCAATCCCATCGGTCTACAACTGCCCGCCCAGGTGGAATTGGCGGTTACCTATACCGAGCCGGGTGTTCGCGGTGATACCGCGAGCGGAAGCGTGACCAAGCCCGCCAAACTGGAGACTGGCATTGAAATTCGGGTTCCCGTGTTCATTAAAGAAGGAGAGAAGATCAGGGTGGACACAGAAACCCGGCAGTTTGCCGGGCGTGCCTGACCCGAACCTAATTCGCTCCGGTCCGCGCCAGCGAACCGCTAGAATGGCATCGTGTCCAACCGTCAAAACTTCGTCCGTGCGGTACAGTGCTTCGCTGACCCGCGAACACGGCAAGAGTATTTCCTTCTGTATTCAGACGACATCGTTCTCCACGGATATCAGGGTGTTGAACCGGGACTGGAAAGCGTGAAGCAGTTCTACTACGCTTTCTGGGCGGTTTTTCCCGACGCCAAAGTGACAGTTCAGGAACTGCTTGAGCACGCCGACACGTTGGTTGCACGTTATGTCATTACGGGAACACAGCAAGAAGCGTTTATGGGGGTCGCCGCGGCCGGGCAACAGATCGCATTGCCAGGGATTAGCATTTTGCACTTCAGAAGTGGCCGCTGCTTTGAGCGGTGGGCTTGCTCAGATTCCCTCTTGCTGATGAGTCAGATCGGGGGCGTGCGGTAGATTCAACCTGCGGAAGGCGCGAGTTTTTCGCGAGTCACGGCCCGATGCTTTGTATCAGGGCACGACTTTAAGTCGGGCCGCAAAGGCCTCAACAAAGCTCAGGGCAGGCTCTGCGGGACTCATTTTCGAATGAGCAGGTTCTCACGTACGCACTTTAGCCCCTGGGCGTTTGGGCTCTCTTCTGCGCATTTTCGGGGGTGGTACGTTCTTCCTTTCGTGTCTCCACTCAGGCTGTGGTCATCGAATCGAGCCCCGAAGACTGCGGTCCCGCTGGCGGGTTGCCCGAAGCCGACGCGGGCTGGGGACTTCCGCACCAGGAGCAGAATTGCTGGTTTAGCGGAATCGTCCGCCCACAGTGAGAGCAAGTCGACGCGATCGGTTGGCGCAGAACAAAATAAAGGAGAAACCCCAGCAAGTGAGGAAACAGGGTTGCGACCAGGACCCAAAGGAATGGCCGCATAGCCCGCCGCCGTGCGTCCGCAAAGACAAACCCGAGACATTGAAGCCAGGCAGCGATCACGACACCACCAAATAAGCCAGCGCCGGCATATACGGACATTGTTCGCAACGCGGAGCCTTGTTGCGCTGCATGGTATCCCACTCCCAACCCGACCAGCACTACACAGCCCGCAATGGCCAAAGACCAAATTTGAACAGCCTTAGGCACAACACTCAGAGATTGACGAATGTTCATAAGACCCTTTCTTTCCGATGCGACAATAGCGGCAATATCGGAAACAACAGCAAAAAACAGAACGAGGGTAGGATCCAGAAGGTGACCAACCCGTGGCGTATTTGCGTCCGCTGCATGTCCAGGACTGAGGCGATCAGTCCGCCAAATTGCAGGTCGATGAACGAGCCGGCGGCACTCAGTAAGAGCGCGATAATGCAGATCCAAGCCATTCGCCTGCGGTTGGGATGCCCGCTCTCGATCTGCTGCGCCCGCAGACTGATCGCGGCACAAACTTGCTCCTGTAGGGCTGGATCCACGTCGAACGAAAACCCGCCGAGGCTGGCGATGACCCTGGTGCTGGCAGCGAGATACTCCTGGCATTGCGTGCAAGACTGGAGATGCTCGCGGAGCGATTCTTCCTCTCCAACCGCAATCTCGCCCGCCAGAGTTTCGTCAATCCTGCGTTGGAAACTCTCGTGATCGTCAGATCTCATGTTTACCTCCCTCTAATTGCGACCGCAGCGTTCGAAGACCGCGATAGATTCTGGAAGCGACCGTAGCGACGGGCGCTCCCACAACGCCAGATATTTCCTGTAGCGATAACTCCTCCTGAAAGCGAAGGACGAGCGCTTCGCGGTAGATGGGCTGGAGTGTTTCGAGCGAGCCGGCAAGGCGCTCCGCATCCTCAGTGCGCGCTGCAAGCGTGAATGGGGAAGGGGCGTTGGAAGCAGGCGTTTGCAGAGCAGTATCCTGCTCTCCCTCGGCGTTCGAATCCAGGCTGAAGATCCGCCCTTTACGCATGTGATCGATGGCCAGGTTGCGGGCGATGGTGAACAGCCACGGCTCAAAGCGAGAACGCCCGTCGTAGGAGGAGCCTCGCTCTAGAACGCGCAGCCACGTTTCCTGCACCAGATCATCGACCTCATCACGCCTGCCCAGCAGGTAAATGAGATAGCGAACCAGGCGATACTGGTAGCGTCCCACCAATTCCTGCAGGAAAGCGATATTCCTTTGGCGCAGTCCGAGTGCAATTTGCTGCGTTTCGCTGTTCACTGACGCCGCCAATGTTGTGCCGTATTCGAACATACGTGGTGTATACGGACGAGGGGTCCAGAATTATGCAGCATCACCTGTCAGGCTGACACATTGTCGTACGGTCCAAGATCGGCGGCCGGGACCCCCCGACCCATTCTGCGACTGGCTTAGGACGGCCCATGCGCGGGATTTCCGGCGGGCACCTCTGCGTTTGGGGTCTCCGGCGGAGGCTGAATTCCCTGGGCCTTGAGCGCCCGATCAATCGCCGGCCACAACTGATCTACCGGTTGTGCGCCACTGGGGAGCCGTTCTCCGTCGACGAATACCTGGGGAGTCGCTTCCACCTTGAGCGAGGCGCCGAGCTTTAGGGACGAATTCACCACGGACTCATCCTGCGTTTTGAGGCAAAGCGCAAGCTGCGTTTCGTCGACCTTGCTCTGCTTCCCGATAGTGCCGGCGATATTGTCAAGATCGGTAAATGACCTGGCTGGATTGGGGTTTGCCCCACTGATGTCTTGCCCATGGCTGTGCACGAAGTCAACATAAGCCCAATAGGCCGCATCGCTTTGGGAAGCCAGGCAGTTTGCGTCCACTGCTGCGCGCATGGCCCAGGGGTGACCTGGGAGCGGGTAATCCTTGTAGACAATCTTGACCAGTCCCTTGTAGCGGTTCATGGTCTGGGGCAGGATTTCGCTGTTCAGCATTCCGCAATAGGGGCACTGGAGATCGTCGAAGTTGATGATTTCCACTTTCGCCGTCTCGGCTCCGCGCACCGGCCGCTTGTCCACATCAATCGCCATGGCCGGGTTGTTGTTAGTGCTGAATTTTTCAACGCGTTCGAGCGTGCTGCCATCTTTGGAGATAAGAAAGTCAACGGTTGTCTGTTTGCCCTTATGGCTGAACGTAACCGGCAGGTTGTCATAGCCGGCAGTGTCGCTGGTGGTCCTGGCGCCGAGCGTCATATCGTAGTCGGGCCGCACTGAAAACTGCGAACGAATGAGCAGTTCAATGCGCCGGTCGAGAGATGGGCTCAACGAATCCCCAGCCGGACGAGTGTTGGTTGGGATCTGGGCAGCCCCGGCCGCGGCGCTGATGAATACCAGGCATGACAAGAAACGTCGCACGAGCGGTAGTCCTTTCATCCAATCCTCTCCAGCTAACTTCTCGCTTGGATTGATTATCTCAAAGCGTGCACTTCCCTAATCTGGTCGGGAATGTGGCACTGCTGAACGGGCTGCGGAAAGCATCTCCCCACGAAGGGCACGGGTTTAGCACTGTGACTGATGAGGGCTTTAGAGGCTGTGTGAGAACTCCATTTCCAAACTCAGTCCCGCAGGGACGGCTGAACTTAGCCCAGGACGCTAGTCCTGGGTACATCATGAAGCATGATTGAGTCCCGCAGGGACGGCTGAAGGTTGTCCAGGATTGCGTCGCGGCCCATTTTCAGCCGTCCCTGCGGGACTGGTCGTCCTTTCAAATCCAACCCAGGACTAGCGTCCTGGGCTAAGTTCAGCCGTCCCTCCGGGACTGAGTTTGGAAATGGAGTTCTCACACACCCTCTTTAGCCCCTGAGGTCTCTCTTTTCCACTCGACGTGTCTTTCCCGAAGGACAGTGCAACGCATCGGTTGTTGAATAAATATATCGTATCACGATATATTTTGAATATGGCAAAAGAAAGACCCATCTCCGTACCGCCAGCCCAGCTCAAAACCCTTGCCGAGTTTCGCCACCGGCTCCGCCTGTTTCTCCAATTCAGCGAGAACGCAGCCCAGCAACTCGGCCTGCAGCCGCAACAACATCAACTCCTTCTGCAGATCGCCGGAGCACCAGACGGCACAGCGACAACCGTGGGTTATGTGGCCGAGCGCTTAGGCCTCCGTCACAATACAGCGGTAGAGCTAAGCAATCGGTGCGAAGAAGCAGGCCTGATCAGGCGCAAACCGGGGAGCGATGACCGCCGGCGTGTGCTGCTGGAAACGACACTCAAAGGCAAGCGCCTTCTGGACTCCCTTTCCATCGATCACGCGCGCGAGCTGAACGAACTCGCTCCGCAGCTTATTCGAACCCTGACCCAATTGGGATCGGTCACGAGCAAGCCGGCGAAGCAAGCGGAAGGCAAGCAATGAAATCTGAATCCTCCGTCCTGCGCGACTTCACCGTCGACAGCAGAGTCTGGCTGTTATCTGCAGTCGCCTTGATCATAGGTATTGGCGCCACCTTCCTCGCCGTGGTGCTTCTCAAGTTGATTGCCGTTGCGACAAATCTTTTCTACTATCATCGGCTCAGCGGCATCTCGGTCACGCCGGCGGGCAGTCCTCTCGGGCTCTGGATGGTGATGGTCCCGGTAGTTGGGGGCCTAATAGTGGGATGCATGGCTCGCTTCGGTTCGGACAAGATCCGCGGCCACGGTATCCCTGAAGCAATCGAAGCCATCTTGTTGCACCGCGCTCGCGTCGATCCTAAGGTGGCCGTCCTCAAGCCTATTTCAGCGGCGATCGCCATCGGCTCAGGTGGTCCGTTCGGGGCCGAGGGACCGATCATCATGACCGGTGGGGCCTTCGGCTCGCTCATCGCGCAATCGTTCAAGCTCACCGATGCGGAACGCACCACGCTTTTGGTCGCCGGAGCCGCGGCGGGCATGTCTGCCACATTCGCGACCCCCGTGGCGGCAATCCTTATCGCCGTAGAACTCCTGCTCTTCGAGTTGAGGCCGCGAAGCCTGGTTCCGGTTTTGATTGCCAGCGCGACCGCGGCGATTCTGCGCGGATATTTCCTTGGTCCCGGTCCACTCTTTCCCATGCCCGCAATCGGTTCCGTGAATCGGATCCCGAACGCTCTTGGTTGCTTGTTACTGGGTGCCTTCCTTGGCCTGATCGCAGCAGGTATGAGCCGCATGATGTACGCCTTTGAGGACATATTCGAGCGTCTGCCCCTGCACTGGATGTGGTGGCCCGCCCTGGGAGGCCTTGGTGTCGGAATTGGTGGTCTCATTTTCCCCCAGGGCCTGGGAGTCGGTTACGATAACATCGCCAAACTGCTGCGCGGAAATGCGCCCATCGCTCTCATCCTCGGCATCATCCTGGTCAAATCCCTGATGTGGGCATTCTCACTCGGCTCCGGAACCTCGGGCGGAGTTCTCGCCCCGCTCCTAATGATCGGGGGAGCTGTCGGTGCGCTAGCCGCGCAGCTCGGCCACGCGACAACTGACATGCAGGCATTCTGGGCGCTCATGGGTATGGGCGCGATGCTGGCCGGCTCGCTCGGCGTTCCCCTGACGGCGATTCTCTTCAGCCTGGAGGTCACCCATTGCCTGCCCGCTTTGCTGCCCCTCACGTTGGCTTGCATTTCGTCTTACCTGGTGACGGCGCTGCTCATGCCGCGGTCCATTCTTACCGAAAAACTCAGCCGCCGTGGCTACCATCTCACGCGCGAGTATGGCGTTGATCCGCTGGAGATAGTGATCATTCGCGATTTGATGTCGCTACCCGCCGATGCTTCCCCCGCCGCGCCGTTGCCAGAGACCTTTGTTTACGCCGATAGCACCTGCCGCAGCGCGGCGGAGTTGATGGCGACCGAAGCCCTCGTAAGCCTCCCGGTGGTAGACCGCGACACCGGCCAAATAAGCGGAACTATTACGCTGCAGGATCTGCTTAAGGGGCGAAGCAAGGCCGTGGTGCGAGAGAACGAACGCCTGAGCCTTATCGCCCATTCGAATATCAGTTAGCGTCTTCACTGTTCAATTTCGAACAGGCAACCGCGATTTTGGACAGGAGCCCACTGGCTCGTGCAACTAAGTCGTGCCTTTTCAATCGTCCCCCTATTCTCGATTCGGCGCATGGAATGCTTGTAACCTGAATGGACAGTCCCGACTCGAGAACCAAAGAAGGTGTGACCCAACATGCTGGTTGAATTGAAATATCGCATGGAGGCGCTTGCTGAAATCACCCAGCTTCGCCATCACGGCAATCCTCACCCTGGCGCTCGGAATCGGCGCGAACGCCGTGGTCTTCAGCGTATTAAATGCCTTGGTTCTGCACACGCTCAATGTGCCCAACGCAAAACGCTTCTACTCCATTGAAGCGCGAGGACAGTCCCTGAACTCCTATCCTGACTACCAGGATGTGCGCGACCGGAACCGGAGCTTCGATGGCGTCCTCGCGTTCAACTTTTCTGCCGCGGGATTGGACACAGGCGGCGACCCATCCCAGGTATGGGTCTATGAAGCCAGTGGAAATTACTTCGACACGCTGGGCCTCAGGCCATATCTTGGCCGTTTCTTTCACGCCGCGGATGAGCACGGCCCCAACAGCAGTCCATATATCGTGCTCAGCTATGCATATTGGCGCAGTCATTTCCGCGGCGATCCAGCGGTGGTAGGGAGCACGGTTCAACTGAACAAACATCCGTTCACAGTTCTCGGTGTTGCCGCCCCAGACTTCCGCGGGACAGAAGTATTTTTTTCCCCGGCTCTGTGGGTGCCGCTGGTTGACCAGCAGCAGATTGAGGGCTTCAACGGTTTGAATCAGCGCACCGGCCGGAACCTCTGGCTCATTGGACGTGTAAAGCCAGGAGTCACCGGCACGCAGGCGACCGCCGACCTGCATTCCATCGCCACATTCCTGACCAGGACTTACCCGAAAGATGACGACGGGATGACCTTCTCCCTGGCGCGTCCAGGGCTCCTGGGCAACTTATTGGGACGTCCGGTCCGAGCGTTCGTAGGCGGCCTGATGCTGTTGGCCGCGCTCATTCTGCTGGCCGCGTGCGCCAACCTGGGCAGCCTGTTTGCGGCGCGCGCCGCCGACCGGTCTCGTGAAATTGCTTTGCGCCTCGCGCTCGGATCGACCCGCCGCCACATTCTGCGCCAGCTTCTAACCGAGGCTATTCTGGTCGCACTCGTCGGTGGGGTTGTGGGCATTGCGGCCAGCGTGGTCTTATTGCGCGGATTGAGCGCGTGGCAGCCGCTGTCGGATTTCCCGATCAACCTGCCTGTGAGTCCGGATGGCCTGACCTACGTAGTTGCATTGCTTCTTGCCCTCGCGAGCGGCTTTGTCTTCGGCCTGGTGCCGGTGCGGCAGGTACTCAAGGCCGATCCCTGGCAGGTGGTGAAGACGGGCTCGACGACCGCGGCCGGCAGCCGGTGGTTTGGCACCCGCGATGTGCTGCTCGTGGTACAGATTGCGTTGTGTGCGGTGCTGGTCACTTCTTCATTGGTAGCAGTGCGCGGCCTGGTGCGGTCGCTGCATAGCAACCTGGGCTTCCAACCCCAGAACACACTTGTGGTGAGTACTGATCTCAATATGGCTGGCTACCATGGTGATCAAGTGCCGGTGATGCAGCGGCGCATGCTCGATGCGGCCGCGAGTATTCCCGGAGTCGCTTCGGTAGGGTTGGTCGACTACCTGCCCCTGGGCCTGGGCTGGAACGAAAACGCGATCTATCACAGCAACACTACTGACCTGCGGCAGTCCAACTCAATTGCTGAGGCGACAGCTTACGACGTTTCGCCAGGCTACTTCCGGGCGGCTGCAACGACACTGCTGGCGGGGAGGACATTCAACTGGCGTGATGATAAGAACGCTCCCAAAGTGGCAGTAGTCAATCGAGAATTTGCACGTGAAGTTTTTGGTTCGGTTGCCCAGGCGATCGGCGGATATTTCAAGACGGATGAAGGAGTCAGGATCCAGGTCACTGGAGTGGTAGAGGACGGAAAGTACAAGACGCTAACCGAAGACCAGCGGCCGGCCTACTTCCTTCCCCTCCTCCAATCGCCCGCAACCGCTACCTGGTTAGTCGTGCGAGGCAACGGCGATGCCCAGAATCTGGCCGCCCCCTCGCACGACGCCTTACGTGGTCTCGACGCAGGATTGCCCATGACGCTGATGACCTGGCAAAAATCGCTGGACAGCGCGCTCTTTGCTGCGCGTACAGCGACTGTGTCATTAGGAGTTCTGGGCGTGCTCGGTGCAATGCTGGCGGTCACGGGTATCTTCGGCATGGCCTCCTATTCGGTGAGCAAGCGGCTGCGCGAACTCGGCATTCGTGTGGCTCTGGGTGCGCGCCGTAAAGAGGTATTGCAGGCGGCCCTGGGAAGAACGTTCCGGCTGCTGGCAGCAGGCGCAGTGGCGGGTCTGCTGCTGGGCATGGCGGCCACACGGGTGCTGGGTCTTATTGTTTATCAGGCCTCGCCCCGAGATCCGGCGGTGCTCGCTGGAGTCATCCTGACTATGCTGTTGCTGGGATTGCTTGCGGGCTGCGTTCCGGCCCGGCGGGCGCTGGCGATTGATCCCGCGATTCTGTTGCGAGAGCAGTGACGCGAGGGACAGTCAGGCTAAAAGTCGCGCCACTGTATCAGCTTGATGGAGACCAGCATCATGAGCGCAGCGATTACCGCGAAAACTCCGGCGTGAATCCATGAGATTGGCCCAACAAACTGGGCCGTGCGCCAATGAAAATATTCTGAGCCAAGCATGAATGCCCAGGGGCTGTAGGGACGCAATTTGTCATCGCTCATCAAATAAGCGAGCATGATGATCGCACCGAAGCTCACAATAGGTGCTGTGTACTCGCCTTCTACGAAGGAGGAGATGAGAAGGGAGGCGGCGAGAAACAATACTCCACCGCCCAGCAGCAAAAAGACATGGATGCTGGCCTGCGCAATGAAGTGCGTCTGGTTTGCCACTCTCGCGGCAAACAACATGGCAATCCAGGGAAGGATCGCGAGCAGGAAGGCCTCCATGAGGCCCATGCCGACACGGACTGATACCAGGCGCAATCGGCTAACAGGCAGAGACAGGGTAAATGAAGATGCCCCAACCGCCTTCTCGCGCAGCAGGCCCCCCATCATGATGAGAGTGACCGCCAGGAGCCATACGGCGGCGAGAGTTTCATGGGTCGCATGAAGCACCTGGCTCAATTGGGTGGGCACCCCCCTTCCGAGGAAGACAACCACCAGGCGAGAACAGAGCGCTACAGCGCCGACGAGCGCAATCAGAAATCGCGAGCGAGTCTCCAACCAGGCTTTGTACCAAAGCATTGCCTAACTCCCCTTAACGGTTTGCAGGAATATCTCGCGTAACCCGATCGGAGAGACTTCCACCGAACTGGCATGTAAATCATGAGCGCGCTCAATCAGCATTTCCGCATTTCTGCTGACCACAACGCACATCTGCCGCCCACTCGCCCGAATACTCTCTACCCCCGCGAGCCGAACATCGGACTCATTCGGAAGAGAGGGAAACACAAGGTCGATTTGCCGGTAGGACTGACGCATGTCGTCCATGGAAGCATCCAGCACCAGTCCTCCGTGGTGGAGCAGGCAAACATGATCCGCAATCCGTTCCACCTCGGGGATTTGATGCGAAGAGAAGAAGACGGTCGTGCCCTCACTGTTTTGCGCGACCAGGCTCTCCAGCATCAACTCGATGCCGATTGGGTCCAGGCCTTCGCTCGGCTCGTCAAGAATCAATAATTCTGGCTTCCGCGCCAATGCCAGTAGCAGCGCCAACTTGGTCCGCATTCCCTTGGACAGAGACTTGATTCTTCGCTTGAGTGGCAGTTCGTAATTGTTGAGAAGTCTTCGCTCTCTGTCGAGGCTCCAATCGGAGTAGAACGGTCTTGTAAAGCGAATGATTTGCTCCACCGTCATGTAGTCATAAAGCTGCTTGTTCTCGCTGACGTACGCGACCTTCCGCCGCAGGAACACACTTTCTTTCGCGTCGTCGATGCGATGTCCGAGTACCTGGCCCGTTCCGCTACTGGGTCGAATCATCCCCAGCAACATCCTGATCGTGGTGCTTTTCCCCGCTCCGTTCAATCCGAGAAAGGCCGTTATCTGATGGGGCTTGACGGAAAAACTCAAAGCGCGAACAGCTGCGACCTGTCCGTAGGACTTGTTGAGGTCGGTGGTCTCGATTACAGGCATGCTGGTCATCGTTTGCTCAACACCTCAGTCGGGTACAGCAGTTCAGCTTCGAAGATCCGGCGGATCGCATCTTCCGTAAGGCCCACCTCGCGCAGTTCACCGATGAGTTGCCGAACCTGCTTGCTGGCTTCGTGAACGCGCTGCATTTGACTCAGCCCGCGTCGCTTTACCGAGATAAACGCACCGGAGCCTTGGCGCAATTCAAGCAGTCCCTCATGCTCAAGCTCTGAATACGCCTTGGCAACCGTAGTCGGGCTGATAACAAGGTCCTCTGCGAGCGTGCGAATGCCCGGTAGCTGATCACCTTGCCGCAAAGCCCCGCTTTCTACCGCGTGCCGTATTTGCTGCATAAGCTGCAGATAAAGGGGCTGCCCGGCTGAAGGATTTAGTTTGAAAAGCATCGAGTTCAACTGTACTGGTGTATACATACAGTATGGTGGATGAGATCGTCAAGGAGGATTTGGCGATGTCAGCGTAGTCCACACTGGTGTCGCCTATGAATGCGATAGAAGCATCCTTGCCAGCTGATCCTTCAGTTGCGCATAAGCATCTTCCGCTTTGAGATTAAAATAATATTTTCATGACCCGTAAGCATCCCGATGGGCCGCGTACCTCCGTCGCGTTTCTCCTCGCCCAGGTGGGCGCCCGCGCGGCGCAGGGGTTCGCCCAAGCCCTCGTGCCCTTGAAGCTTCACCCCGGCTGACACAGGTATCCTTCGCCTGCTCAGCCGTTCGCCAGGCATCAGTCAGCAAGACCTGGCGCGAAAACTGGATATGCACGCCAGCAGATTGGTTGCGGTGATCGATGCCCTGGAGGAGAGGGCTCTCGTAATCCGCGAGGCGAATGCCCAGGACCGGCGCATTTATTCGCTACGGTTGACCGATGCCGGCGAAGAGATGTTGCGGGCCATCGGCGAGGTGGCGCGGGCTCATAACGAAGCGGTATGCTTCGGGCTGGATCCTGCGGAGCGCGCTGCACTGGCTAGCCTGCTGCAACGAATTGCGGCCCGCCACGAACTCACGCCGGGTGTGCATCCGGGCTATAAGGATTTGCGCGTAGCCCCGAAGTGAGCTGTATCAACTTGTGAGGCGATATGACGTCCTGGACCCTATCCAAGTTAGCCAAGGTGCTGCTCGTATCCTGCGCCTCCCTCTCACTGCCCGCGGGCGTGGCCGCCCAAACCCAAACACCGGCCGCGCCACCGTCTGCATCCGACCGCGCAGCGATTGCCGCTGCCTCTCGTGCGGAGCGCGATCGGGAGCTCAAGCTTCTTGGCATCAGCGAGATGCAGCCCGGCGCGACAGCCTATGACATCGGCAAACCGGGAAACGCTAATTACGATGAGTCCAAAGCCAATCCTTATCCCAGACTGCCCGATGTTCTGACCATGAACGACGGAACCCGGGTGAAGACTCCGGAGCAATGGAAGAAACGTCGTGCTGAGCTTAAGGCGATGTTCGATGAAAATGTCTACGGCAAATATCCCGCGCACATCCCCAAGGTGACGTGGAGTGTGGACAACGTCGAAACCATGACGGTGCAGGGTATCCCCGCCATCGTCAAACACGTGACCGGCCATGTTGATAACTCATCCTATCCAGCGATCACTGTCGACATTCATGCTGACATAGTCACACCGGCCGGCACTAAAGGCAAAAAGGTACCGGTCATCATCGGCGGCGGTTCGATTCGGCCTCGCCCGAATTTTCCTCGTCCGCCTGCCGTGCCCGGCCAGGTGGTACACATGCTTTCGTCACCGCCCGATGCGCCCGATTCCGGCAAGCTGCTCCTGGAGCATGGCTGGGGCTTTGTCGGCCGCAATTCCGGTGACGTGCAGGCCGACAATGGCGCCGGACTCGACCAGGGCATTATCGGCCTGGTGAACAAAGGCCAGCCGCGGTCCCTCGACGATTGGGGTGTGCTGCGCGCTTGGGCCTGGGGCGATAGCAAGCTGCTCGACTATCTCGCGACCGATCCCGATGTTGATGCAAAGAAGGTCGGCGTCATGGGCCACTCACGGGGTGGCAAGGCGGCGCTGGTTGCCCAGGTCGATGACCCGCGCTTCGCGATCGGCTTCATTTCCTCTTCCGGTGCGGGCGGCGCCGATCTCTATCGCCGCAACTACGGCGAGACCATGGGCAACATTGCCGGGGCAACGGAGTTCCACTGGTTCGCTGGCAACTTCATGAAGTACGCAGCGGCCGGCCATTCGGCCAACGAGATGCCGGTAGATAGTCACGAATTCATCGCCCTGGTGGCCCCGCGTCCCATCTTCATCGGCGGCGGAGCGTTGCTCACCGATCCGGTTTATGTTCCCGGCGACGCCTGGCAGGACGCGCAGGGTATGTTCATGGCCGCCGTCGCTGCCAGTCCAGTCTGGGATCTACTGGGCGCCAAGGGCCTCGGCACGACCACCTTCCCACCCATGGGCACGTTCATCGACTCTGGCGACGTCGCCTTCCGCCAGCATCAGTATGGCCACACACCCGCGCCAAACTGGCCCTACTTCATAGAATTCGCAGATAAGGAATTCAAGCAGCGGTGACGCGCTAACTCTGTTCTAACCGGGACCTTGATAACCGTATAACTCGATTTTCCCCCTCTCTTTCCCGCCGACCTCCAGCATAGATTTCTGACCAGACATCGATTACGGCAGCCGTTGTTACAGATGGCTGTCTTAACTGGCTAGTGGTGACAGATATAAGCAGCAATTGTTTGAGTAAGTTACTCGCCCAGGTTAAAGACCACGTTAATCGTGGTCTCTACCTCGACAGGCTCTCCGTTGAGGAGGTAAGGCTTGTAGCGCCAGGACCGGACGGCGTCCATGGCCGCCCGCTGCAACATGGGAGGACCACTGATGACTCTAACGTTCTGGATCGAACCGCTTTTGGATATCGTGGCTTGCAAGACTACGATTCCCTGAATGTGGGCCGCCCTGGCGATAGCCGGATATTGGGGCAACGTCTTTGCGAGTAAATTGCCGGCCATCACGCCCGAGGAAACATTTAAGCTGATGGGCGCCCTTGGTTTGACGACAGCGGGCCGTCCGGTTCCAACACTGTCGATAAGGGCCCCTACCCCGCCGGGTATACGGCTACTTAGCGCCTCCATGTCTGCCATACCCAAGATCGACGGTGGCATCGCTGCTTCATTCAGCTGCCTGGTTTCTCTTGGTATCTTACTCGGCGCCTGCAACTCCTTGCTCAGCAATTCAGACTTAGTTTGAACCTTGGGCGCCGGTGCTGCGGGTGGAGGCGATGGAGGTGGCGATGGTGCCACCATAAGTGTGGCCATCATCTGCTTGGGCAATGCTTCAGGGTGCAACAGCGGCCAGATCACGAGTGCGAGCAACGCCCCCGCATTGAGCAGGAAGGCAACAAACGACCAGAACTTATTCTTGCGATTTATCCTGTTACCCGACTCCATCAATGAGTCTTCAAACATCGCTTCGCCTCAATCCATCATCACTTATGCTTATTTAGACACCGGGCCAAATGTTTTGATCCATCGTTACTAAGCGCCGTGGCTAAGTGAAGTAAGACGCCGAGTAAGTAACAGCGATCTTCTCGACCCTGCCAAGGCCGGCCTCGCGACTCCCCCTGGCGCCCAGACGCAGGAACAGTCGCCCAAGTGGAAGCCGCTATTTTGATTTTGCGGCCGGAAGAGTAATATTCCGGGTACGAAGTACGCGAGGCACATTCACGGAGGATTCATGTCCGATACCGTCGCCAACGCTGAAGTATTGAAGCCGCTCAGTCAAGTGGAGCGGGTGGTCGATACCTTCATCGCACCCTCCAAGACCTTCACCGACATTCTCAGAGACGCGAGCTGGTGGCTGCCCTGGCTGCTCAGCGTTCTGGTCACGCTGGGCTTTGGCCTGGCCATACAGCAGAAGGTCGGATGGGACAAGGCATACGCCAACATCCTGTTGCACAGCCCGCAGTCGCAGCAGGATCGGATGGCGCAGCTTCCACCGGATCAGCAGGCCAAACAAAAAGCAATTGCGGCGGCGTTCGTAAAGTACATTTTTTGGGGTACACCGATTTTGAGTCTGCTCTTTTCGGCCATCGCGTCAGTCGTGCTCATGGCAACCCTGAATTTCGGTCTGGGCGGCCATGCGCCATTCAGCCGGATGTTCGCGGTGTGGATGTACGGCACGCTCCCGTTCCTGATTCAGGGCATCCTCGGCATCATTACGCTCTTCGCCGGCCTCGACGCCGATTCGTTCAATCTGAAGAACCCGGTAGGCACCAACGTCGGCTATTACCTGCCACTGGATGCACCGCAGTGGCTGGTAGCGTTCGCCAGCTCGCTCGACATTCTGACCATCTGGGTCCTCATTCTGCTCACCATCGGCTGCGCGATCGTAGGTAAAACGAAGCGGAGCACCGCCGCCGTGGCAGTGTGGGGTTGGTGGTTTGTGATCACCTTGGTGAAGGTAGTGACGGCGGCGATCTTCTAGCTTTAACCCGCCCTACTCCCCGCGCAATGCTTGCACCGGATCAATCGAAGCAGCGTTAAAGGCGGGTAACGCAGAGGCGGCCACTGCCAACAGCAATACCCCGGCCGCGGCCAGTGCGAGCACCAGGGGGTCAAACGGGCTGACCCCAAACAGCAGCGATCGCAGCAGACCAGAGGCTGCCACCGCTCCCGCTAACCCCACCACGCACCCGATTAAGGCGAGCTTTGCTCCCGATTCCAGGATCAGACGAACGATGCCCGCGCGTTGCGATCCGAGCGCCATCCGGATGGCTACTTCCTGTACTCGCGAGGCGACGGAGAAGGCAATGATGCTGTAGATACCGAGCACGGCGAGCAATATTGCGGCCAAGGCAAAGCTGGTGATCAGCACCGTGTTGAACCGCCGAGGAGCTTCGGTTTCAGACACTGCCTGCTCCATTGTCTGTACCTGGGTGAGCGGCAGTTGGGGATCGATGGACCGCACCGTTGTACGAAGAGCGTTCTTCATCTGCTCCGGCGGCAACGACGAACGCAAGGCGATGTATCCTCCATTACCATTCAGATCCCCGGGTTGCGCCAGCGAACCGATGGCCTCTTCCACCTGGTCCACCGGAAAATAAAACTGCTCTTTCGTCGGGTCGTCCGGGGAGCTCAGCTTCACGTCCGCCACTTCGCCCACGATGGTCATCCACGGCATCTGCATCTCCGGCGTGCCGATGCGCATCCGCTTGCCGATCGGACTTTGGTTAGGCCAGAAGTGCTCGGCCAGCTTGCGATTCACCACCACCACCAATAGCGCCCCCGCTCGGTCAGCATCGGTAAAAGAGCGCCCTCGCAACAGCGGAATTCCCAGGGCGCGGAAGTAGTCGCCGATCACTTGCGACGAGGTCGCCAGGTTCAAATTCTCGCCCTTTTGTGGAACGTGTCCTTCCGCCACGATGGCCTGGTTATTGTTGTTTCCAGATGCGGGCAGAAAGCTGGTAAGCCCCACCGAATCCACTCCCGGAAGCTGCTGCAGACGACGCACCAATTCATTGTTAAAGGCGTTCACGGCCGGTTGTGTGGCGTATTGTTGCTTTGGTAGCGAATAGGAGGCAGTGGTTACATGCTCTGGCCGGAATCCGAGATCGACCGAGCGCATCTTCTCAAAGCTGCGCAGCAGCAATCCAGAGGCGGTCAGCAGCACCAGGGCGATCGCAATCTCCGCGACCACCAGTGCTGAGCGCAAACGCGCGTGGCCTCCCCCGGCGGTACCGCTGCGGCCGCCTTCTTTCAAGGTGCCATTCACATTGGTGCGTAGGGCGGCAAAGGCTGGAGCCGATCCGCAAAGCAAACCGGTCATAATCCCCAGCAGCAGGGCGAACCCCACCACGTTCCAGTTCAGCGCGATCTCGTTGATGCGCGGCAGGCTCTCGGGTAGCAGCGTTCTACCCACCCGCAGTACGACCCCAGCCAGAGCAAGCCCCAGCATCCCGCCGGCCGCGCTCAGGACCAGGCTTTCCAGAATTGCCTGACGCAGCAGCGCCGCCGCGCGCGCGCCCAGGGCCAGGCGCACGGCGAATTCCCTTTGCCTGCGAATGGCCCGCACCAGCATTAGCCCTGCCAGGTTGACGCAGGCGATCAACAACACCACGGCGACGGCCAGGAACAGCGTGCGCAACAACGGACGAGACTGCTCTACCGTTTCCTCTTGCAACGGCCGTACCACGGCGCTGATATGCAGGCTGGCCATATTTGCTGGATAGTTGCGCATGATCTGCTGCGCCACGCGCTCTGCATCGCCCTGCGCTTGCGTAGGTGAAACCCCAGGCCTCAGGCGGCCCACCATCTGGTAGCTCCAGTTCGCGGCCGCCGAGGTGGACAGCTCTTGCGGAATAAAGCTCATCGGAACCCACAACTCGGCGCGGTTCAGTTGCCCCGGTACTAGTGGAAATTCGAAGTTGCGCGGCATCACGCCGATCACGAGATACGGCTTGCGATTCAACAGGACCTTGGTTCCCAGGATTTGGCGGTCCCCATGAAAGCGGTTTTGCCAGGTCGCATAACTCAAAACGGCGACCTGCTGGCTGTGTTCGTCTTCCTCAGCGGTGAACACCCGGCCCAGCAGCGGTTGCACTCCCAGAGCGGGAAACACTCCTGCCGTCAGGCGTGAGGCATTCACATAAGCAGGTTCGCCGGTGCCTGCAAGCTCATAAGCGGCGAATCGATATCCCCCCAGGGCAGTAAAGGATTTGTTGTCACGTGTGTAGGCGCGTATATCCGGCACCGTCACGCCCGCCTCCTCGTTGCCGCCTACGTCCGCCTCTTGAATGCGGTCCGAGAGCACCATCAGCCGGTCAGAATTTTCGAAGGGCAAAGGCCGCAAGAGAACGCCCTCGACGATTGAGAAAATCGCCGTGGTGGCTCCAATGCCGAACGCCAGCATGAGCACTGCGGTGGCCGTGAAGCCTGGTGATTGCCTCAACTGCCGGAAGACCAATTTCAAATCGACGAAAAATGAGCGCATCAGGGCTCCTCAGCAAAGTCCGCTAGCCCCTTCATAGCACTTTGCTGGCCACAGTGCGGTTGGCTCGCGGCTAAGTCCTTTGTTTTATCGAGGTGGCACAAAAAAGATTATTGATTTGAGCACCTTGCCCGGTTGCCGTCTGCTCTGGCTCCAGCTCTTTTGGATGCAATTCAAGGTGGTTTCCACTCCGTTCAGGAGACCGATTTTTGTAACGGGAGCGGAAACGTGGAGCGGCGCCCTTCTCCCCCGAGTGTTCGAATTTGCAGTCTCGTGTCCGCTAGCGAACACTCGCTCCCCAACCATGGGTTGCTGCGCTGGGCTTATCGATCGCGAAGCCAGTACTGTGTACGACCCAGCAAAGACACGCCGATAAACCCACGTACCTTTAGCTTCTCCCCTCCATCCTCTAGGGAGAGGAGACATTTGTACATCTTGCCGCTCTCAGGATCGAGGATCGTTCCTCCGGACCAGGCATCGCCGTCCTTTTGCAAATCCCAGAGGATCCGCAGCCCGATGACCGGTCGCCCCTTTTGCTCCCCCGTGCACGGAGTGCACCGAGGGTTCGGGTCATGAGGATCCGGGTCCACCAGCTTCTGGATTCGCCCGTACAGCTTGCCTGCTTCCTCCCAGATGGTCACCACCGACTTGACCTTGCCCGTGGCATCGTCAACGGTCTTCCACCGGCCAATGGGCGAATTCGTGGAAGCGCCCTGCGCCAGCACAGGATCTGGAGTCGAGACCGACCCTAGCAGCATCGATATGGCTAGACACAGGACGAGCGATGATCCCATAAGTTCCTCATACTATTCGATTGCTTGGATCGAAGGAACGGCTAATGTGTTGCCTTCCCGTGATCAATTCCAGGAAGTCGCTCACCCATCCGCCTCGAGCCTTGCGCGCGCGCACATGGTATACCTCAGCAACTCGCTGGTGCACCATACACCCTAAGCTGGAGGTTCTACAACTCAGAAACCAAGATGCTGTGTTTTGGTCTCGAGTCAGGGGACGACTTAAGTATGGTCGTGCCCAATAAAGATCAGGGCTTCAGAGTCTGCGCTTCCCAGCCTGGAAGGCGGCCTTGGCTTGCAGCAAGGGAGCAGGGCGTGGAATGCTGCCAATCGGTTCCGTCAAGATCGTCATGCCGGGGAGTCTATCGTGAGGCAACAGTGGTGGGCATCCATCGAAAGGTTGACCTGGCTCCTTCCCTTGACAATCGACAAGAGCGAGCGTAATCCTACTGTCGAGTATCGAGGGGAACATGCCGCCGTCGACGGATCTTCTGCAGGGCACACTGGATGTCTTGATTCTGAAAACCCTGGCCCTGGATTCCATGCACGGCTGGGGCATCGCGCTGCGCATTCAGCAAGTCTCTAACGAAGTATTGCAGGTCGGTCAGGGTTCGTTATACCCGGCACTCCATCGGCTGGAATACAAGGGGTGGATCAAGTCAGAGTGGGGAACGTCGGAAAACAACCGGCGGGCGAAATTCTACTTGTTGACGGCTGCCGGCCGGAAGCAGTTGAAAGCTGAACTCGAAACCTGGGAGAGGCTTTCCACCGCCATTGCCCTGGTGTTGAAGCAGATTCCGGAGGCGTCCTCATGATGAAAGAGTTCCTCACTCGGGTCCGCTTTTTCTTCTTCCGCCGAAGCTCGACCGAACTCGACGAGGAGCTGCAGTTTCACCTGGCGCAAGCGACTGAGTTTAACCTCGCCGCGGGCATGGACCCTGAAGAAGCGCGGCGCCAGGCGCGGATTCAATTCGGAGCCGTCGAGGCCGCCCGAGAGCAGAGCCATGAACAGAAACCCGGATGGTGGTTGGGCACCTTGGTGCAGGATGTACGTTATGCCCTTCGCGGCTTTCGCCGCAGTCCTTTGTTCGCGCTTACCGTAGTCGCCACGCTGGCATTGGGCATCGGCGCCACCACTGCCGTTTTCAGCGTCGTGGATCGGATTCTTTTCCGCAGCCTGCCCTACGCGCAAGACGATCGGCTGGTATCGGTTGGATTGGTGCAATCGCTTGAGCGGCAGGAGTTCATGCTGGGTGGCTTCTTTTACGAATGGCGAGATAATCAGAAGCCGTTTGCCTCTCTCACCTTCGAGCGGGGCGTCAATGAATGCAATCTGACCGAGGCCAATCCCGTTCACTTGCAGTGTGCGGTGGTGGCGCAGAATTTCCTTCCTACCCTCGGCATCGCTCCCGTTCTGGGGAGAAATTTCTCTCCCGACGAAGATCTGCCCAACGTAGCCACCGTCGCGCTCATTTCCTATGGGCTGTGGCTAAGCCGCTTCAACCGCGATCCAGCGGTCTTGAACAAGACCATCAGGGTCGATGAGCATCCGGTGCGCATCATCGGCGTTCTTCCTCACGACTTTGAAATGCCCAGGCTACAGCCTGCGGATATCGTTGTCCCCGCTCAAATGGATGTCGCCGCGCAGCACACGGTGAATAGTGGCATCGGCTTTCCCATGTGGGCCTTTGCCCGGCTCAAACCCGGTGTGAGCGTGCAACAAGCAAGCGCCGAGTTGCAGCCGCTGTTTCAACACACCCAGCAATGGATCCCCAAAGAAATCCGCCAGGACTTCCATCTGCAGGTTCGTTTTATCCGCGACCGCCAGATGCAGGAGGCATACCAGGTCGCATGGGTGCTTCTTGGCGCGGTGTTTGCAGTGTTGCTGATCGCCTGCGCCAACGTTGCCAGCCTGTTTTCCGCGCGCGCGCTTGCCCGGGAAAGAGAGTTGGCAGTGCGTTCGGCGCTCGGCGCCAGCCGTACCCGGCTCATACGGCAGACGCTGACCGGGGCGTTGCTACTGGCAATTGCAGGAGCTGCAGCAGGCTGTCTGTTGGCACAGCTTCTTTTGCGGGTATTCATTGCGATCGCCCCCACCGGGCTGCCCTTTCTCGCCCAGGCGCAGCTCGACGTGCGCATCATCCTGTTCACTGTGCTCCTTGCGCTGATCTGTGCCGCAATCTTTGGCATCGTGCCCGCGCTGCAAAAACCAAATGTAACCAGGCTGGTTACCAAACAAACCAGGTCCACCACACATGCCCGGCTGAGGCGGTTCCTGGTGGCCGCGCAGATCGGCATCAGCGTCGTTCTACTCTCAGGCGCCAGCCTGCTGCTTCAGAGCTTCCGCAACCTTGAACACCAAAACCTTGGCATGCAGACTCGCAATGTGCTTACCCTGCATATTCCTTTGAATGGGGACCGCTATCCATCCGGCCAGGGTTACATGGACTTCTATCTGCGGGTCGAGAACACTTTGCAGCATCTACCCGGCGTCACAGCGGTGGGCATGACGAATTCGCTACCGCCCGACGACGGCAGCTGGCACGACGACGTGCGCTACTCCGACATGATTGTCGCCGGCAGGCCGCCCACTCCACCGGGGACTGGCGGGACGGTGATTTCCCGTGCCGTCACCCCCGCATACTTTCACGTCCTTAAGATTCCCATCCTCAGAGGGCGGGGATTCAGCGAACAAGATCGGCAATCGAGTAGTCACCCCGTCATCCTGAGTCAGCTTCTGGCTGCCCGCCTCTTTCCTGAAGGCAATGCTATTGGGCAGCATCTACTGCGCGCAGTGTTCAATCCTTACCTGACGGTGGATGGGCCGGCCAACGTCGTTGTCGGAGTGGCAGGAAATGTGAAGAACGCTGGCCTCGCAGGCCAGGACGATCCGGAAATTTATACCCTGAGAACCAACCACTCCGAAAACTGGGGCAGGCATAACTTTTTCCTGCTCGAGACCCCGTTCCCCGCGTCCGTCATAGCCCCGTGGCTGCGAGCCGAAATTGCTCACCTCGATCCCAACGCACCGGTCGAGATCGGTACCCTTAGCCAGGAAGTGAGCAAGCTGGCGGATCGTCCTCGCTTCGAGACCGCCTTGCTCGGGTTTTTTGCTGCTTGTGGATTGCTCATGGCCATCATCGGCCTTTACGGGGTCATCTCCTACGTGGCCACGCAGCGTACGCAGGAGATTGGCGTTCGCATGGCGCTTGGCGCTACGAGGGCGGACATCCTGCGCCTCATAGCCATGGAAGGCATACGTCTGATCGTGCTCGGCGGCGTCTTCGGCTTGGGAGCAGCGTTAGCCGCCGCACAGCTGCTCAAGAGTCTTACCTTTCATGTAGGACCGCGCGATCCCGCAACCTATATTGCGGTTGTGTCGCTTCTAGGCCTGGTCGCTCTCGCCGCGACACTTATTCCTGCGCGTGCTGCAATGCGGACTGATCCGGGAGAAGCCCTCCGCCACGAATAGCCGCTTGAGCAAACAACGAGGCCCGCCTCCCTGGACGGGTGCCCCCTCGCCCAAGCGTATTCCGGATTTCCTCTCGAGCTTTCTGGCGTTGGCGAACTTCATGCGGCTTTCCTTAATGAAAGCCGCACACGCGGGTGTTGGTGGGGTCCCGTGCAGGAAATCCGGATACATGGGTCGAAAAGACGGGGCGCAGCCCCTTCGGACGCTTCTACTCTGCCCGCAAAACCATGTTGGCGTGTCGATTCACAAAAATGAGATTTCGCTGGGGATAGCGGTCCTTTCGCACCTGCTATGGTATTTATCGATGAAAAAGTTATTGGAAAATACCGCGGAGCGGGCGTCGAGATATCTCGCGGAAATTAACAGCCGTCGCGTAGCACCTGCTTCCGGGGATGTCGCTCGGTTGGATGCGCTCGGAGGGCCGCTACCTCAAGAGCCGTCCGATCCCTCACAGGTGTTGGCTTTGCTCGATGACATCGGTTCGCCGGCGACCGTAGCCACCGCCGGTGGCCGCTATTTCGGATTCGTCATCGGGGGTTCGCTGCCTGCCGCCCTGGCAGCCAATTGGCTGGCCGGAGCCTGGGATCAGAACTCTGCCATGCAGGTGATGTCTCCTGTGGCCGCGAAGCTGGAGGAGATCGTCCTCTCTTGGATGGTGGACTTGTTCGGTCTCCCCTCCACATCTGGTGCGGGGTTTGTCACCGGCACAACCATGGCGAACTTCACCGGCCTGGCTGCAGCGCGCACCGCGCTCTTGAAGCGGGCGGGATGGAATGTCGAAGAGGATGGATTATTTGGCGCGCCCCCAATCCACGTGGTGGTGGGCGACGAGGTGCACGTCTCTCTCTTAAAGGCGTTGTCCATGCTCGGCCTGGGCCGTTCGCGAGTCACGCGGGTTCCGGCGGACGGCCAGGGACGGATGAGAGCAGACGCGCTGCCTGCGCTCGATGACCGCACGCTGATCTGCGTGCAGGCAGGCAACGTCAATACGGGCGCCTTTGATCCTGCGGGAGAGATCTGCGCTCGGGCACGGGAGGCAGGTTCCTGGGTGCACGTGGATGGTGCCTTCGGATACTGGGCAGCCGTGTCGCCAAAGTATGCGCCTTTGCTGGCAGGTGCCGGCGCTGCTGACTCCTGGGCAATTGATTGTCATAAGTGGTTGAACGTGCCCTACGATTCCGCGGTCGCCATCGTGCGCACGCCGGAACATCTACTGGCTGCTATGGCAATGACGGCTGCGTATCTGACGCCGGGTGCCGGGCGCGAGCCCTGGCACTTCGCACCCGAGGCGTCACGGCGCGCCCGCGGGGTCGAGTTGTGGGCGGCCATCCGCTCCCTGGGACGCAGCGGGCTGGCGGAACTGATCGAGCGAAATTGTCTTCAGGCGAAGTTGTTTGCCGATCGTCTCAGCGCGGCTGGCTTCACCATTCTGAACGACGTTGTCTTGAACCAGGTGCTGGTTTCGTTTGGCACCGATGAAGACACACGGCGCGTGATCGCAAATATTCAGAGCGACGGCACCTGCTGGTGCGGAGGCACCCAGTGGCACGGGCGAGCGGCGATGCGCATCAGCGTGTCCAGTTGGGCCACGACCAACCACGACGTGGAGCGCAGTGCCGCGGCGATCATCAGAATTGCAAAGCAGGGAAGTCCGGGTTAAACGCGACACAGTCCCGCGTTCCGCTAAGGTGAGATCCGGATGCGGGGTAGTTTGGGTCGTATCATTGTTGACTACGAAAAAAAATCAATGACGCCACGCACTTTCGGTTGTCGTCCTCTTGTCCAGCTAGCCGGTTGCGCACTTACTTCGTGCCGGCAGCACTTTTGCGGCTTTCCGCGCGTTTACGAACTCTTTCCATCAAATAACTCCAGCCTGTGTTCACACTTCGGGATCCGTCGATATGTTCTTGTGGGATCAGCCCCGTCGCACGATGAACAAACTTCAAGCGTGTCACGCCGTTCTCTTCCGTTAGCCGGTACTGCAAATTCGACATGGCGGGATACGACATGAAGAGCGGCCCGCAAATTTCCAGTAATGCCGGGGCTTAATCGCCTGTATGTGTCCCCAGAAATGTCCCGCGTCATTTCCCAAATCCCGATACCATCGTCCGCCGGGCCACGCCTCGATCTTCATCGCTAATGAGGTTCCGTCGGGAGTTTCGTTAAACGGTCCCAATTGTTCCAGGAGCGTTTCAAAGACAATCTCAATCGAGGCTGCGATCGTCTCTTCCTTCACAATCTCGAAGGTACGCATTTCCTGTTCTGTGCTCACCGCCATCATTCTCTCTCCTCGGGAGTCATTCGTTGCCTCACCATCTTCAGCTCTGCCCGTTGCTTGACCTGGTCCAGCTGATGCGTCCAGTACCGTTCATACGTCTTCACCCAGTCGTACACAGGCTTCAGCTCCTTTGCATTCAGCCGATACAAACGTAACTGTCCTCGTTTGCTTACGGAGACCACTCCAACCTTGCGAAGCACACCCAGGTGCTTCGATACCGCCGGTTGCGGTATCCGCAGCCGAAGAACCATATCTCCCACCGCATGCTCTTTCCCGTTGACCAGCAAGTCGATAATCTCGCGCCGCCGGGGCTCTGCAATCGCGTTGAATACGTCTGATGTGGTCGCTGCTCTGGGCATGAATCGAAGTATATGCCCATATAAGCATATGTAAAGCGACAGCAGTGACCATTCCCGGCTGTGCTTGGTTTTGCATCAGGGCGCGACTTTAGTCGGGCCGTAAAGGAGAGAATTGGGCTTCAGTGTTTGCGTGAAGATGAGTCCCGGAGGGACGGCTGAACTTAGCCCAGGACGCAGTCCTGGGTAGAGATTCAAGAGACGAAAAGTCCCGTAGAGCCTGCCCTGAGCTTGTCGAACGGGGACGACTGGAAGTTACTCGCTTCTCTGAAGGGTACGACCTTTAGGCCGCACATAATTGCGGCTCGCGATCTCGTGCACTGAGTTTTCCCGCAGGCTGTTCAATCCATGCATTACCCATGCAACAGGACTTCGCCTCCAGGTCCGCACGGAGCGCATTCAACTTTCACCCAGTCAGACGCACCAACTGCTCAGCCTCGATCCTCGTCCCCAAAATCGAAACTTTGGGAATCTGGCCCCGCGCCATCGCCACTTCGTCGCAACGGTAGAGCCGCGGACAGTTCTGGCAATCTTTGTAAATCTTATCGGGCAGAGCCGTCCGATCCTCCACCACGCGAAAGCCATGCTTGAAGAAGAAGTCGGGGATGCGGGTAAACAGACAGACGCAACCGACTCCGTGATCCTCGGCTTCATCCAGCAGCGACTGCAGCAGCAAGCCGCCCGTACCTTTGCTCTTGGCCTCGGGTCTGACCACGATCGAGCGCACCTCCGCCAGGTGCGGACCGTAGAGGTGCAGCGCGCCGCACCCCTGAAAGATTCCCTGGGCCGACTCCGCAATCGTAAAGTCGCGTACGTTCTCGCAAATTTCCGCAAAGGCGCGCCGCAGCAGGGTGCCGTCTGAGGACAGGCTATTCACCAACTCATATATGTTCGACGCATCCTGCAATCTGGCCTTACGTATTTCCATCCATCTGTCCCATCGCAGCAGAAAGTCTTGCTTCCTGCGCTGCTAAAGCCTCACGCACCCGGGCCACGGCAGTGCCGCCAATTACGTCGTGGCAGTTCACGGTTGCGTCGAGGGTGATGCTCGAAAAAAAATCCGCTTCAAATTCCGGTCCGAACTGCTGCAACTCCTTGAGCGTGAGGCCCTCAAGTTCGCAACCCTTTTCCAAACCATAACGCACCGCCAGGCCAATTTTCTCGTGCGCTTTGCGAAAGGGAACTCCCTTGTGCACGAGGTAGGTTGCGGCCGCCATCGCATTGAGATAACCACTCTCGCAGGCGCTGCGCATGCGATCTGTATTGAAGCGAAGAGCTGCGGTAAACCTCGCCAGCAAAGCAATCATCCGCTCTGTAGTCTCAGACGCGGAAAAGAGCGGTTCCTGGCTCTCCTGCAGGTCCTTGTTATAAGCCAGAGGAAGCCCCTTCAGCAACATTGTGACCGTTTGCGCTGCGCCATTGATGCGCGCCACCTTGCCGCGTACCAGCTCGGTGAGGTCAGGGTTCTTCTTCTGCGGCATGGCGCTCGATCCCGTCGAAAATGCCTCGGGCAATTCGACAAATCCAAACTCCGCTGTGGCATAGAGCGTGATTTCTTCGGCGAACCGGCTGGCATGCACAGCAACCAGGGTAAGCGCCTGCAAAAACTCAAGCGCGAAATCGCGGTCGCTGGTCGCGTCCATGCTATTGGCGGTTGGCCCATCGAAGCTCAACTCCCGCGCGGCAATGGTCCGGTCGAGTTTCAAGGTCGCGCCGGCCACTGCGCCAGAACCCAGTGGACAATAATTCAAGCGGCGGCTCAAATCCCCCAGCCGGGTCATATCCCGCAGCAACATCTCACCGTAGGCCTGCAGCCAGTGGGCCACCAGTACTGGCTCGGCACGCTGCAGATGCGTGTAAGCGGGCATAACCGCATCGCCCGCAGCGTGGGCCTGCGCTGTCAGTGCGCGCACCCAGTCCGCCAGGCGCCCAGCGATCGATGCGCAAGTTTCCCGCACAAAGAGCCGGAGGTCGGTGGCAATCTGCTCATTGCGGCTTCGGCCGGTGTGTAGTTTAAATCCCAGGTCGCCGATCTGCGCCACCAGCTCGAGCTCTACGAAGTGGTGAATGTCCTCCGCCTCGGTGCGACCGTAAATATCGCTGGGCGGACGCTGTGCGTACTCGTCGCGAATCGCGTCCAGCGCTCCCGCAATCTTTCCCAGCTCCGCTTCCGTAAGGATGCCCGCCGCCGCAATCGTCCGCGCATGGGCCTTGCTGGCAGCTACTTCTTGCGGAAGCAGCTGCCAATCAAATGCCAGTGATCGTTGCCATTGTTCGAAATTGTGGTCCAGTGGCTCGCGAAAGCGGCCAGACCACATCTTCACTGGTGCGCCTCTTTCTTTTGCAGCAAACGCGCACGGGTGCGGGCGGGCAGTCCCAAAATCTGGATGAAGCCCTTGGCATCTTTCTGGTCGTAGCTGTCACCCATGGTGAACGAAGACAAATCGTCGGAGTAGAGCGAGTACGGCGACTGCCGTCCAGCCACACCGACATTGCCCTTGTACAGAGAGAGCTTCACCGTGCCAGTAACCAGCTTCTGCGTGTTGTCCACAAAGGCGTCCAGGGCTTCGCGCAGGGGCGTGAACCACAGGCCGAAATACACCAACTCGGCATACTTCAGAGCGACCTGCTGTTTGTAATGCATCACTTCGCGGTCTAGCGTCAGAGCCTCGAGCTCTCGATGCGCCGTGGTGATCAGTGTGCCTCCCGGAGTCTCATAGAGTCCCCGGCTCTTGATGCCGACGAAGCGGTTCTCCACCAGGTCGATGCGGCCGATGGCATTGCGCGCGCCGATCTCATTCAGCAGTTCAACAATCTGCACCGGCTCCAGCGCCATGCCGTCCACCGACACGGGGCGGCCTTCGACGAACCCAATCTCGACTACCTCTTCGCGGTCGGGGGCTTCCTGGGGCGAACGGGTCATCACCCACGTAGTGGGCAGGGGAGCATTGCCGGCATTCTCCAATTCGCCACCTTCGTGGCTGATGTGCCACAGGTTGCGATCGCGGGAGTGGATCTTCTCCCGGCTTGCCGCTACCGGAATGCCATGCGCTTCGGCGTAGTCCAGGCAGTCTTCGCGGGACTTCAGATTCCACTCACGCCACGGAGCAATCACCTTCAAATCCGGAGCCAGCGCCTGGTAGGCATGCTCGAAACGGACTTGGTCGTTGCCTTTGCCGGTGCAGCCATGAGCCACGGCTTCGGCGCCCTCCTTGAGAGCTACTTCCACCTGGTGCTTGGCGATCACCGGCCGGGCAATCGAGGTGCCCAGCAGATACTTGTGCTCGTAGATGGCGCCGGCACGGACCGTCGGATAGACGTAGTCGCGCACGAACTCATCGCGTAGGTCGAGCACCACTGCCTTCTTGGCGCCGGTAGCATAGGCCTTCGCCACCACCGCGTCCAAATCTTCGCCCTGACCAACATCAGCAATCATGGCGATTACATCCATACCGTAGTTCTCGTTAAGCCAGGGAATAATGATCGAGGTGTCGAGACCACCTGAATAGGCAAGAACAACTTTTTTAGACATGCGAAACTCCTTTAATTCTTGCGCAGCAACTACCAGTACATGAGGGCGACCCTCAGTGGCTAAAGCCGCGCTAGTTTGCGGTTATGGACGGCCTAAAGGCCGTCCCCTTCAAATTCCACTCATAATGGAAGGAGGTTTTCTGAAGGGTACGGGCTTCAGCCCGTGTGTGAGAACTCCATTTCCAAACTCAGTCCCGCAGGGACGGCTGAACTTAGCCCAGGACGCTAGTCCTGGGTTGGATTTGAAAGGACGACCCAGTCCCGCAGGGACGGCTGAAAATAGGCCGCAACGCAATCCTGGACTCCCTTCAGCCGTCCCTGCGGGACTCAATCTTGTTTCATGATGTACCCAGACTAGCGTCCTGGGCTAAGTTCAGCCGTCCCTGCGGGACTAAAAATCGTAAATCCTAGTTCTCACACACGCCCTTCAGCCCTTACATAACCTCTCTCTTTAGCCGCTGAGGGAGCTTTCGGTAAATCTCTCACAGCTGCCTCAGTGGATGATTAATTTGTCGCGCGGGATCCGCCCAAGCCGCCGCCCAGCAGCAGAACCATCAGTGCCTTCTGTGCATGCAGGCGATTCTCTGCCTGGTCAAAGACAACGGACTG
This sequence comes from uncultured Acidobacteriaceae bacterium, assembly GCA_963830325.1. Taxonomy (GTDB): domain Bacteria; phylum Acidobacteriota; class Terriglobia; order Terriglobales; family Acidobacteriaceae; genus PALSA-350. The sequence continues at coordinate 198,528 of CAWHMV010000007.1, read as the reverse complement.
TGGGCCATCCAGCACCGCGTCCGTTACTTCAGCATTGCGATGCGCCGGCAAGCAGTGCATGAAGACGGCGTGAGGCGCAGCGTGGGCCATCAATGCCTCGTTCACCTGGTAGGGCTTGAAGATGGGCGCCCGCTTGGTCACCTCATGCTCAAACCCCATGCTGGTGCAAACGTCGGTATATACCGCGTCCGCACCGCGTACCGCACCGACCACATCGTGGGTAAGCGTGAGCGTGGCCCCGGACTCAGCGCCGATTTCCTGCGCCTTGGCGACAATCTCCTGCTTGGGGTAGTACCCCTTAGGCGACGCCACCGTGCAATGTGCGCCCAGCAGGGCAGCAGTCAGCATCAATGAGTGACAGACATTGTTACCGTCCCCCACATACGTGAACTTAAGCCCGCGCGCCGTGCCGAAGCGCTCTTCGATGGTCATAAAATCAGCCAAAGCCTGGCAGGGATGCTCCAGGTCGCTGAGCGCATTGATCACCGGGCAACGGGCATATTCCGCCATCTCCGTGATGGTCTCGTGGGCGTAGGTGCGCAGCACAATCAGGCTCACCCAGCGCTCCACGTTGCGCGCCATATCGGCCAGCGATTCGCGCTCACCCAGCGGCGATTGCGTCTGATCCACAAACATGGCGGAGCCGCCCAGCGTATTCATGCCGGCCTCAAAGGTCAGCCGTGTGCGCAGCGAAGCCTTCTCGAAAAACATCACCATCTGGCGAGCATCGAGAGAAAAGCGATAATCCGCCGGCGACGCTTTGATGGCGTGCGCAAGTTCCATGATGGCAGCGATCTCTAACTGCGAGAGATCGCCAATGGAGCAGAGATCGCGGCCGGCGAGGCTCGCGGTGGCTAGAGCAATCGTATTGCCCTCCTGATGTACTGCCTTCTCATCAATCAATAAAGTTTTGCTAGCCATTGCGTGACCCCCCTGTGTTCTGATGCGCAGCGGCGAAAGTGGGCGCGCCGGAGGCTTCTTCGTTCAAAATTTCGTTCAATGCAGAGATCGCCAGATCCACGTGCTCCTTGCCCATGACGAAGGGCGGAAGAAAACGCAGGACGGTCTCGCTGGTGCGGTTGATAAGAATCCGCCGCTCGAGCATCTTGGCGACGATCTTCTTGGCCAAGTCGGCGGAGTTCATCTCCATGGCCAACATCAGCCCCATGCCCCGCACATCAACCACGCTCTCGTGCTTCGCCGCCAGGTCATGCAATTGGCCCTTGAAGTACGCGCCCGTCTCCCGGATGTTGGTAAGCAAACCATCCTGCTCGATCGCATCGATGACCGCGATGGCGACGGCACAGGCCAACGGCCCGCCGCCGAACGTGGTCCCATGCAGCCCGGGATGAATGGCGCGCGACGCTTCCTCTGTGCAGAGCATGGCGCCGAGCGGCAACCCGCCCGCCAAGGGCTTGGCCAACGTGGTGATGTCCGGCCGGATCCCAAATTGCTGGTAAGCAAACCATTTGCCAGTACGCCCAAGGCCGGATTGAATTTCATCCGCGATCAGCAGTGCGCCCGTTGATTGCGTAAGCTCACGCGCGGCCGCAAAAAATTCCTGCGACACCGGCCGGATACCGCCCTCTCCCTGCACCGGCTCAATCAAAATCGCGCACACCTCGTTCGAAAAGCTCGCCCGCAGGTGATCCACATCATTGAAGCGGACAAACTCCACCCCCGGCACCAGCGGCTGGAACGGCTCGCGGTACTTATCCTTATGGGTGGTCGAAACGGAGCCCATAGTGCGCCCGTGAAAGCTGTTTTCCAGCGCCAGAAACTTGGTCCCCAGGGTGTGGCCTTCGCTCCGCTTCATCGCCGAGTAAGCCCGTGCCAGCTTCATCGCCGCTTCCCACGCCTCGGTCCCGCTATTGCAGAAAAACGCGCGGTCCATTCCGGCGCGCTCGGTCAACCGCAGTGCCAGTTCCGCCTGGCCTCCATGGAAGTACAGGTTGGAGATGTGCACTAGCTTGCGACTCTGGCGGTTGATCGTCTCCACCACCGCAGGGTGTCCATAACCCAACGCGTTGACGCCAATCCCGCTCAGCAGATCGAGATATTGCGCCCCGCTATCGTCGATCAGGTACATGCCTGCCCCGTCGACAAACAAAATCGGATTGCGTTCATAAGTAGGGAGCAGCAGTTTTGCCTCTGCCGCCTGGATTGCTTCGAGCTTCATGCCACCATCACCTCAGTCCCTTGAAGTACCCGCGTCGAACATAGGTCGGGTAATACTGCTGCCGCATCCGCCGGGAGAATGCGCACACGCTTGACGCCGGCGAGCAAGGCCTCACGGCAAGCGCTTAGTTTGGGCAGCATGCCTCCGCTGATCACGGCATTCTGCGTCAGCCCGGCAATCTGATCTACACTGAGCCACCGCATCACCTCGCCGTTCGATCCCCGCACACCCGGTACATCAGTCAGAAACACCAATGCATCGGCCTTGCAGGCAACCGCGCACGCTGCTGCCATTTCATCCGCATTGATGTTGTAGTACTCGCCATCAAATCCCAGCGCCAGGCTGGAGATCACCGGCACCGCACCCATCTTCCAGATGGCATCGAGCCACCGCGTATCCGAAGACACAATCTCGCCCACAAACCCCAGGTCCGGCGTGGTCCGCTTCTTACGCGCACGGAAAATCAACCCATCGCCACCCGAGAGCCCCACCCCCGCCTGGCCGTGGCCGCCCAGCGCTGCTACCAACTCCTTGTTCACACGGCCGCCCAGCACCATAAGAGCGGCATCGCGGGTCTCCGCGTCGGTGATGCGCAAACCGGCAATAAACTCGCTCTGCTTGCCCATCTGCTTCAGCGTTCGAGTCAGCGCGGCGCCGCCGCCGTGCACTACGGCGACCTGGTTGCCATCCTGTGCGAGCACAGCAATCGCCCGCGCACAGCCGTGAAGCAAGGCTGGATCTTCCAGCGAGGCACCACCCAGTTTGACTACGAATCTCATGCCAGCCCCTCCGCTTCGTCCCATCCACACATCAGGTTCATATTCTCGACCGCCTGCCCGGCCGCGCCCTTCAGCAGGTTGTCCAAACAGGAGACCACAATACAGCGCCGTCCATCCTTCGCCAGCCTGAAGCCAATGTCGCAGTAGTTGGTACGTACCGAGTGCTGTATCTGTGGCAGATTGCTAAATATCCGCACCAGCGGGCTCCCAGCATAAAACTCACGAAAAAGTTCGTCCACCTCGGCCGTTTCCTTCTTTTCCCGAAAGGTCACGTAGGTCGTGGACAGAATGCCCCGCGGAATCGGCAGCAGGTGCGGAGTAAAAGTCAGCTGCGACTCCTTCAGATTCAACTGTTCCAACATCTCCCCCATGTGCCGGTGGCTAAACACCGCATAAGCGGACAAGTTGTCCGCGGCATACATAAAGTGCGTGGTGGCGGTCGACGCCTTACCCGCGCCCGAGACACCCGATTTCGAGTCGCAGATGATGCCCCGGTCCAGATCCACCCAGCCGGCCGCGACCAGCGGCTTTAACGCCAGAATGATCGACGTCGCATAGCATCCTGGGTTGGCCACCAGTTGTGCAGTACGGATGCACTGGCGATGCAGTTCCGGCAGGCCATAAACGCTGCCGGTTTGAACCCGCTCGGCCAACGCGGCATCTTCATCATGAAAGCCGTAGATCGCCCGATGCTCGTGCACCCGCAACCGCCACGCCCCGCTCAGATCCACCACCTTCAATCCGTGGGCCAGCGCCTCCGGCGCCCAACTCCGCGACTGCTCATGCGGGGTCGCCAGGAAAAGCAGCTCCACCCCACGCTCCTTCAGCAATTCCCAGGAGAAAGGTTCCACCATCAAGCCGGAGCTGCCGTTGTTATCGGCGAGCTGAGGATGCATGTCGGTCAAACGGACCGGTTCCGCGTCCCGGCCGACAAAAACCGGAGGCCAGCCATGCAAGGCAGGGTGATGCAGCAGCAGGCGCGCCAACTCCATGCCGGCGTAGCCGCTGACTCCGGCAACCGCGGTCTGTATTCCTTCTTTGCGCATTAGCCAATCATCGCTTCCAGGCGATCCCGCAATTGGGTCGCCCGCTTCAGGTCCGGACAAATAATCAGGACAGTGTCGTCGCCGGCAATGGTTCCCACCACTTCGGGCCAATCTTCGCCATCGATCGCCAGTGCAACCGGCTGCGCGCTTCCGCTGGTGGTGATCAATACCAGTTGGTTCATCGCCTGCTTCACCCGCAGCCCGAAGCTGTTCAACAACTCGGCGGTCTGGGGCAGGTCGTCGTCCTCTTCCAACGCTAACCCGTTGGGCGCGGCATAGCCATTCGGACCCTTATAAAGATGAAGCTCATGAATATCTCGCGAAAGCGTAGCCTGGGTCACTTCGAAACCGCGCTTGACCAGCCGGCGGCGCAACTCATCCTGGCTGCCAATCGGCGCGCCGGCGACGAGTTCTCTGATTGCCGTATGCCGATCTTGCTTCATAATGTCCTCACGACTCTTTCTCAGCTTTTTGCACCAAAGCCAGAGCGCGGCTCAGGGCCGCGCTCTGGGTGTGCATAAAAATACACTCACATGTATAAATATACAGAGGCTCGTTGTCAACGAATGGATGCCTTTTTTTAAGAAATAGTCACGATTCAGGCGTTGTCCATCGTGGTGCAAAAGAAATTTTCATCACCAGGTACTTGTCATAGAAACGGGGATTATAGTTACGTATGGGTTCCTTTGCCTCAAATTCGCCGGAGCGCAGCCTTACCCCCAATCTGCTTGATTCTCGCTTTGACCACGACTCCTGTGGAGTCGGTTTCGTCGCCACCCTGCGCAACCAGCCCACCCATGAAATTCTGACCCAGGCGCTCACCGCGCTGGCCCGTCTGGCACACCGTGGAGCCATTGCCGCCGACGGCAAAAGCAGCGATGGCGTGGGCATTATGACCGCGATCCCGCGGGAGTTTCTACTTGCGTCGACCGGGCTTTCGCTCGAAGCGGACAAGCGCCTGGGCGTGGGCGTGGTGTTTTTCCCCGGCGACTCCGCTCCCGGGCAGCGAGCCCTGGAGCAGGCGCTGGCCGCACAGAATCTCGACGTGCTCGGCTGGCGAGTCGTGCCCACCCGCGAAGACATTCTGGGTGAGATTGCGTTGTCCAGCATCCCCGTGATCCGTCAGGTACTGGTCACGGCTACAAATTCTGAGCATTTTGAGCGCCGCCTGTATCTGGCGCGCAAGCAGTTTGAGCGCGAAGCCGCTAGCTCCGGCTACGTCTGCTCGCTCTCTTCTTGTTCCGTGGTCTACAAGGCCATGTGCGCCGGGCGGCTGCTGGCTGAGTTTTATCCCGACCTGGCAGATCCGGCGTACACCACCGCCTTCGCCATCTTCCACCAGCGTTACGCCACCAATGTGCTGCCCTCGTGGGATCGCGCCCAACCACTGCGCACCCTGGCTCACAACGGGGAAATCAATACCGTTTGGGGTAATCGCGGTCGCATGGATGCCCGGGCCGCGACCATTCCCGCGGAATGCCACCCCATCCTGTCGAAGGACGGTTCCGATTCGACCAGCCTGGACGAAGTAGTCGAGTTATTGGCGCGTAACGGCCGCAGCGTCGCGGAAGCGGTCAGAATGTTACTGCCTCCTGCCGGACGACAGCGCGAATCCGCCTTTCTCCGTTACCACGCCGATTGCGTTGAACCCTGGGACGGCCCTGCTGCTCTTGCTTTTGCCGATGGGCACTTGGTTGGAGTAGCCCTGGACCGCAACGGCCTACGCCCTTGCCGTTTCTTCCTCACCGAAGATGCGCTCGTGGTCGCCGGATCGGAAGCAGGGCTGGTCGACCTTGATCCCGAAAGAATCATCCACAGCGGCCGTCTCGGCCCCGGAGAGATGCTGGTCGCCGATCTCGACGCGCACCAGTTGCTCGAAGACGACCAGTTGTTGAAGGAGTTCGACCGCTTCACCACCTACGGCAATCTGGTGGCGGATACCCCACTGGAACCGGTCGCTTTCGCCCCTCCCGTGGAAGATCTGACTCAGTTGCAACAGCTGTTCGGTTACACCCGGGAAGATGTGCGCATGGTCCTGGCCCCCATGGCCAGCGACGGCAAAGACGCCGTCTGGTCGATGGGCGACGATACCCCGCTGGCGCCCTTGGCCCATGCTCCGCGCCCGGTCTACGCCTTCTTCCGCCAGCGCTTTGCCCAAGTCACGAATCCGGCCATCGATCCGGTGCGCGAATCCATCGTCATTCAACTGCACACGCGTCTCGGCCCCTGGCCGCATCTTCTCGATACCAAGGCACGCATCCCAGGGCTTTCGCTGGAATCGCCCTTCCTCTCCCTGGGCCAGATGCACGCGCTGCGCAATCGGGAGCATCCGTTAGCCGACGAGATGCCGCTGGCTGTCCTGGATTGTGTTTTCGCGCCATCCTGTAACCTCAAGCGTGCGCTCGACGATCTGTGCGCGCGCGCCGTCGAACTCGTGCGCGGTGGCGCAGCCATATTGCTGCTGAGCGATCGCGCCATTGCTCAACCTGGCGCCCGTACCGAGCTGCTTCCCATCCCTATGGCTTTGGCCACCGGGGCGGTGCATCACGCGTTGGTGAACGCCGGGGTGCGCACCTGCTGCGGCCTCGCGGTCGAGGCAGGCGACTGTCGCGATCTGCACCACGCCGCCGTCCTCTTCGGCTACGGAGCGGGCGCTGTTTGTCCCTGGCTCGCGCTCGAAACCGCACGCAATCTCGACCCGGAAAAGGGCGAAGCCAACATACTTCACGCCTTCGACCTCGGCTTGGCGAAGATCATGTCCAAGATGGGAATCTCGGTGCTCGATAGCTATCGCAGCGCCCATCTCTTCGACATTCTCGGCCTCGATCAGGAGGTGGTGGAATTCTGTTTCTACGGGACGCCCTCACCGATCTCCGGTATCGGCTTTGCCGAGCTCGAGACCGCTTTGCGCGACCTCTGGTCTGCCGCTCAGGACGAAGATCCCAGCCAGCCCGCCCTGGTCAACGCCACTCACCAGGAGTCGCAGCCGCCCACAGCCACCGCGCAGCAGCCGGTAGCCAAAACCCTTCCTGACTACGGCTGGGTCCGCTTCCGCAAAGACGAACATGCCGAGCCGCACCTCTGGCAGCCGCAAACTGTCAAGGCTCTGCAAGTCGTAACCGGGACTGCTCGCGGTGCGGCTGCCGCCGGCCTGACGGCCATTCAGGCCTGGAATGCCTTCGGCACTCTGGCCGTCGAGAGCAAGCCCACCGTGTTGCGCGACCTGTTGGAGATCCGTCCCGCCGCAGCTCCCCTGGCCCTTGACCAGGTGGAGACCGCTCCCACTATTGTGAGCCGCTTCATCGCTTCCGCCATGTCGCTCGGCTCGTTGAGCCCGGAAGCGCACCAGACCATCACCGAAGCCATGAACCGGCTCGGAGGCCGCTCCAATACCGGCGAGGGCGGGGAAGACCCGGTGGTCTACCCGGACTTTCCCGGAGCTCCGGCCATCCTGAACAACAAGGTGAAGCAAGTGGCCTCCGCCCGCTTCGGAGTCACCACCGAATACCTCACCCATGCCGAGGAGATCGAAATCAAAATCGCCCAGGGCTCCAAGCCCGGCGAAGGTGGCCAGCTTCCGAGCCACAAGGTTACCGAGCTGATCGCCCGGCTGCGCCACGCGCAACCCGGCATTGCGCTTATCAGTCCGCCGCCGCACCACGACATTTACTCCATCGAAGATCTGGCGCAATTGATCTTCGATCTCAAGCGGGTAAATCCTCGCGCTGCCATCGGCGTCAAGCTGGTTTCCGAATGCGGCGTTGGCACTGTTGCAGCAGGCGTAGCCAAAGCCTACGCGGACTACATCGTCATCGCAGGTCACTCGGGAGGCACGGGAGCCTCTCCTCTCTCCAGCATTAAATATGCCGGCAACCCATGGGAAATCGGGTTGGCGGAAGCGCAACAAGTGCTGATGCAGAACGGCCTGCGCGGTCGTGTGCGCCTGCGCTGCGATGGTGGCTTGCGCACCGGCCGAGACGTGTTGATTGCCGCCTTGCTGGGCGCCGACGAATTTGCCTTTGGCACTGCGGTACTGGTCGCCCTGGGCTGTGACATGGCGCGACAATGTCACCTCAACACGTGTCCCACCGGGATCGCGACCCAAAGGCCCGATCTGCGCGCGAAATTCCGTGGCAAACCGGCGAATGTCATCCGCTTCTTCGAGGAGCTCACGCGCGACATTCAGACCTTGCTGGCCTCGCTCGGCCTGCCCTCGCTGGAAGCTGCCATCGGACGCACCGATCTACTCGAGCAGGTAAGCGCCGCCGGCGGACTGGACCTGAGCGCGTTATTGGCCCCAGCTCGCGACGGGCATGTACGTTGGCAGGGCCAGCGCAATCGACGTCCCAGCGATCATGCCAACATCGACAACGCCTGGGTGCAGCCGGCGCTTGCCGCTCGCGCGGCCGATCAACCGTTTGCGATCGAAGAGACCATTGCCAACAAGCACCGTACCCTGGGCGCACGCCTGGCTGGTGAACTGGTCTGGCATGGGCTCCATCACAAAGACACTCCGCTGAACTTCAAATTGAAGGGCGTTGCCGGTCAATCGTTCGGAGCCTTCGCCGTGCCCGGCATGCGGCTTGAACTCGAAGGCATGGCCAACGATTTCGTCGGCAAGGGACTTTGCGGAGGAGAACTGATTCTCCGCGGCCAGGGCAGGGCGGCGCGGGAAAGCGAACTACACGTCATTCTCGGCAACGTCGCCCTCTACGGAGCGACCAGTGGATCGCTGTTTGCTGCCGGCCGCGCCGGCGAACGCTTCGCAGTGCGTAACTCTGGAGCGCTCGCGGTAGTCGAAGGCATCGGCGATCACGGCTGCGAGTACATGACAGGCGGACTAGTGGCAGTGCTCGGCTCAACCGGCCAGAACTTTGGTGCGGGCATGACGGGCGGTCTGGCCTGGGTCTTCGACGAAGATGGAACCTTCCTCTCCCAGACCCGTTACCACACCGGCTTTCTAGCGCCGGAGCCCACGTGTCAGCTCGACGAGACGGCGGTCGAAGAACTACGTCAGCTCATTGAGCTTCACGCCGAAAAAACCGCGAGTACAAGAGCCCATTGGATTCTCTCCGACTGGGCCAACCTGTCCGCGCGCTTCGTACGCCTGACCCCCCTACCCCAAGCCTAAGGTAAGGGCTCTAACCCAGTAACCAATGAAGGGTGCCCCACATCCCCGATTTCCTGTGAGGCTCAGTGGGTTCCGCGCACTTCATGCGCCTTTCCTTACAGAAAGGCGCACACGCGGTCTTGTCCAGGCTGCGTGCAGGAAATTCGGGGCATCTCGCTCGTTCTTCGCGAGATGTGGGATACCACCGCGCCAAACCGGCAACCCCTCGACGGCACAGATAGGACGATCTCTAACAGGACGGGTGCCCCACGTTCGCCAAAGCGTACGTGGGCCGAAAAAGACGGGCGAAGCCCGACCACAGCTCTCCCTCAATCTTCCAACAACTCTATCCTCCTCCCTCCCCCATCCACCTTCATTCCCCATCCACACACCGCAAGTTACAATCTCCATTCATGTTCAAACTCGATACATTAATCGACGTAGTCGCCCTGGTAGCGGCCAGCAAGCGTCAGCGCGCTGTCCTGTGGCAGGATGCCTCCGGTAACTGGCTCCCCCTATCCAGTGACGAGCTCCTCGCCCGCGTCTACGCCCTGGCGACCGCCTTCCGCACCTGGGGCATTCTCAAAGGCGACCGCATCGCAATCCTGGCGGAGAATCGTTGGGAGTGGCCAGTCGTCGACTTCGCCACCCTGGTGCTCGGCGCCGCCGATGTGCCCATCTATCCCACCCTGACCGCCGAGCAGATCGCCGTCCTGCTCAATGATTCAGCAGCTCGCATAGCCGTGGTATCGACCGAAGGCCAATACCGCAAAATCGCTTCCATCCTCAGCCAGACCAAGCTCGAGCACATCCTTGTGATGGACGAGATCCCCAACCTGGCGCCCCCAGCGACCACTCTGTCGTCACTGCTCCAGGGCGCCCCATCTCCTGCAATCGATATGCAACAGTGGCTGAGCAGTTCCCCAGTCAAGCCGGAGGATCTGGCCACTCTCATCTACACCTCCGGCACCACCGGTGAGCCCAAGGGAGTCATGCTCACCCATGGCAACATCGCCTCCAACCTCAATCACTCCACCCGGACCTTCGACTGGAACCCTGGCTCCACCTGCATCTCCTTTTTGCCCCTCTCCCACATCACCGCTCGCCATCTTGATTACGCGTTGTTCTGTTACGGCGCTACCCTTGCTTACTGTGGCAGCTTCGATCGGTTACCCGCCGCCATTACCTCCATTAAACCGACGGTATTCGTCGCTGTGCCCCGCGTCTACGAGAAGATTCGCGAGGTGGTCGAGCGGCGTTCGGCCAGCAAACCTATCGTCAAGAAGCTATTGACCTGGGCTCTCGCGAACGGCCGCCGCCATCGGGAAGAAATACTCCGGGGAGCGACCCCCGCTTCACTAAGCTGGCGACTGGCCAATCGCCTGGTTCTCAAGAAAGTCGCCCAGCAGGCCTTTGGCGGCCAGGTGCGTGACTTTATCTCCGGCGGAGCCCCGTTAGGTGTCGACACCGCGGGGTGGTTTGCCGACCTCGGCATCCGCATCTTCGAAGGCTACGGCCTCACCGAAACCTCGCCCGTAGTGGCCTTGAACAACGCACAAAATCACCGCATCGGGTCCGTGGGCAAGCCTATCGAATCGGTGGAGTATAAATTTGCTCCCGATGGAGAACTGCTGGTGAGAGGCCCATTCGTCTTCGTCGGTTATTGGCACAAACCGGACGCCACCCGCGAAGCCATCGAGACCGATGGCTGGTTCCACACCGGTGACATCGGGCGGGTCGACGACGATGGTTTTCTCTACATCACAGACCGCAAAAAGGAGCTGCTCAAGACCTCAGGCGGAAAGATGATCGCGCCGCAGCCCATTGAGAGCAAGCTGAACAACAGCCTGCTGGTCAGCAGCACCGTGGTGGTGGGCGACCGGCACAAATTTCTCAGCGTGCTGATCGCGCCCAACTTTCCGGCGCTGGAGGACCTGGCGCGGCAGCAGGGAATCGCTTTCTCCTCGCGCGCCGACCTGCTTAGCACGCCAGCCGTGAATGCGGAGTATCAGGCCCTGATCCACCGCGTCAACGAGGGTCTGGCCAACTTCGAGACCATCAAGCGCTTCTGCCTGGTTCCCGACGAATGGTCGATGGAATCCGGTGAGTTCACGCCCACCATGAAGCTGAGGCGCCGGGTGGTGGTCGCGCGCTATGCCGACAAGATTGCCGCCCTCTACCACGACGAAGCCACCGCCCCAACGGTGGACAGAATCATCTAACCAACTGGTAGAGGTGGCTCTATGAAGAAGCATTCGCTGGTAAGCATTCTTATCGCCGTCGTCGTTCTCCTGCTGCTGGTAGTTGTTCTCGTTCCCTTGTTTGTGAACGCCAACACCTTTCGTCCGACCCTCGAAACACAGCTCTCTGCTGCTCTGGGGCGCAAGGTGACGCTCGGCAACCTGAGCTTCTCTGTCTTCTCCGGCAGCTTGGTCGCCGACAATATTTCCATCGCCGACGATCCCGCTTTTGGCTCTAAGCCATTTCTCCAGGCGCAGTCGCTGCGCATCGGAGTAGAAGTAGCACCGTTACTCTTCCATCGGCAGTTGCTGGTAACCAGCTTTGTGGCCGATTCGCCTTCGATCAACCTGGTTCACAACGCGCATGGGGTGTGGAACTTCTCCAACATCGGAAGCGCCGCCGCCAGCCGCACGCAAAACACGCAGCAGGAGAGCGCCCTGCCCAACTTCACCGTAGGCCAGATGAAAGTCGAGAACGGTACTGCCGTCGTCTCGGACGTGCCGTCCACTGCGCCGCCGTTTACCTACAGCAAGCTGCATATTTCTGTGCAGCAGTTCTCGTTTGCCAAGGCTTTTCCCTTCGTGCTCTCTGCTGGCCTTCCCGGTGGCGGCTCGCTCGACGTCAAGGGCAATGCCGGACCGGTAAACGAAAAAGACGCCGCCGAGACGCCCCTCGGGGCCAACATAAGCGTGAAGCACTTCGATCCGGTGGCGGCCGGTGTGGTCCAGAAGAGCCAGGGAATCTCCATGCTGGCCGATATTACGGCCCAGATCACTTCCGACGGTCAGACCCTTACCAGCAACGGCACGGTCCGCGCCACCCAGCTGCAGCTGGTGGCGGATGGTTCCCCTGCGCCGTCCCCGGTTGATATCACCTACACCCTCAACCACAACCTGGAGAGCAGAAGCGGCCAGATCAATGATCTCGGCATCCACACCGGCGGTGTCATCGTGCATGTGAATGGGACCTATGTAATGAAGAGCCCACAGACCACGTTGGCGCTCCATCTGGCTGCGCCCAACTTGCCCATCGATCAGGTCGAAGCGCTGTTGCCTGCATTCGGGCTGCGGCTGCCCAGCGGCTCACGGCTGCAGGGCGGTACCTTCACGGCCAACCTCTCCATCAACGGACCAGCAACCGCGCCGATCATCAGCGGCCCCGTTCAGGTGGACAACACTCGGCTCACCGGGTTCGATCTCTCTTCGAGGATTGGCGGACTGAAGCCCGTCTCCAGCTCGCAAGGAGGCACACAGATCCAGACTCTTCGCGCCAACGTGAACTCGTCGTCTCAGGGGACGCGCATTGATGATCTCTACGCTTCGGTGCCGTTGCTCGGCACCGCAACCGGAGCCGGTACCATTGCTCCCGGCGGCGGACTCAATTTTCAGCTGGTGGCCAGGCTCAACACCACCTCCGGAGTAGCCGGTCAGGCGTTAGGCGGCTTGACCGCAGGTGGCGGCCTCTTAGGTCAAGCGGTCAGCACCGCGGCCGCCGATGGAATCCCAGTCCACATCACCGGCACCACCTCCAACCCCGTCATCCAGGCGGATCTGAGCAAGCTGCTGCAAAAGAACGCCGGCAACCTTCTCAAGCAGCAACTTCTGGGCAAAGGCAACAACAAACCCAACGCCGGAGACCTACTGAACAAGCTCTTCCATCACTAGAACTCCAGGCAGCAAGCCTATCTAGCCATTCAGCTTATCGGCGCCATAACAAGGTGAAAGGAAATCGGACGGCTGCCCCACGTTCGCAACAGCGTACTCCGGATTTCCTGTCGAGCCTTCTGGGGTTGGCGAACTTCATGCGGCTTTCCTTAATGAAAGCCGAACACGCTGCTTTTGGTGGTGCCCCGTGCAGGAAATCCGGATACGTGGGCCGAAAACGGCGGGGCGTAGCCCCGATCAATTCCTTTTACTGAATCACCAGTAAATTTAAGATTCACTCTCCGCTCCGACCGCTTCCGCTCCTCATCAGAGCGTGTGTGAGAACTAGGATTTCCAAACTCAGTCCCGCAGGGACGGGAACTTAGCCCAGGACGCTAGTCCTGGGTTGGATTTGAAAGGACGACCCAGTCTCGCAGTGGGGACGGCTGAAAATAGGCCGCGACGCAATCCTGGACAACCCTCAGCCGTCACACACGCTCTTCAGGTCCCTGCAAAATCGACCCGCATTTCCCTCCCACGGCGACCGGATTTATGATGCACAAGGCACGATTCAAATTCTCTACGCGACATGATGCGCGAACCATAGCACTGTAAGTTTTAGGAGAGAAACAATGCGAGTTGGAATACTAACCGGCGGCGGCGACTGCCCCGGACTCAATGCGGTCATCCGCGCCGCAGTACGCAAAGGCATCTTCCACCACAACGATGAGTTCGTTGGCTTCATGGAGGGCTGGAGGGGCGTAGTGGAAAACAAAACCAAGCCTCTGACCATCGACACTGTCTCCGGCATCCTGCAACTGGGCGGGACCATCCTGCGCACCTCGCGCACCAACCCGCGCAAGATGGAAGGCGGCATCGACAAATGCCTTGCCAGCATCAAGGCCAACCAGCTCGATGCACTCATCACCATCGGCGGAGATGACACTCAGGGCGTGGCCAATGCCCTGGTGCAAAAGGGCATCAAGGTGGTCGGCGTTCCCAAGACCATCGACAACGACCTGAGCGGAACCGACGCCTGCTTCGGTTTCGATACCGCCGTCTCCATAGCTACGGAAGCCGTCGATCGTTTACATTCAACCGCCGAAGCCCACAATCGAGTGATCGTCTGCGAGGTCATGGGTCGCGATGCCGGCTGGATCGCCATCACCTCGGGTATAGCCGGAGGCGCAGATGTTATTTTCGTTCCCGAAAAACCAATCGACATCGATCAGGCAGTGAAGATCCTCAAAGAGCGTCACGATCGGGGCAAGCTTTTCTCCATCGTAGTCGTTGCCGAGGGCGCCAAATTACCCGGCACGGACAAGCAAGCGACGCAAGGAGCGAAGGTGGACGCCTTTGGTCACGCTCGCCTGAGCGGAATCGGCCAAACCGTCGCAGAATTGATCGAGGAAAAGACCGGCTATGAAACTCGATCGGTGAATCTTGGTCACACCCAGCGCGGCGGGACACCAACAGCTTACGACCGCATGCTTGCGACCCGTTACGGGTCGGCCGCTATCGATTTAGTGCACGAAGGGAAGTTTGGCCGTCTTGTTGTGCTTCGGGGCACAGAGATTACCCACATCCCACTCGAAGATGCCATCGCAAAAACCCGCACCATAGGTGACGACTTGATTGCCCTCGCTGCCGGACTGCAACCGGAATTTTAGCGAAACAAACCATTTAATCGGTCGGTTCCATGCATGGTTACCATCGCAGAATGAATGGGATATGCGCGGTATCAAAAGTTGAGGATGAGCAATCCTGTTATGGGCATCAGGTCGGATACGATGTCCTTGGTAACCGTGTTTCCTCCGCAGGTAATGCTTCGCATGGGTGCGAATTCTGATACGCTCCTACCGGAACTCAACAAAACCCCAAGAGCGGTATCACAGTCGGTATAAACCGAAACGAACGGTCGTGTTGTCGGTTTTCCCGGAAAGAAAACCACAGCTCGCGAATCTAATCGGGAATGGAACTGTGAGATCGCTTTAAAACCCGAGAGACGCGCACGATACGCGATAATTTCTTGTGTTACCGGGGGAAAACGCGGTATAACACAACGGCGGGTTTATACTCTCGCCCGGTCCCGCAGTTCCCAGAGGAGAGCACTTCGATGAGAACCACACCGGCGAGGGATGAAGTTCGCGAAGTCATGGACATCCGCATGGCTTCCGACTATCTCGGCATCAGCCCTGACACGCTCTACAAATATGCATCGGAAGGTTTCGTCCCGGCGTTCAAGCTAGGCAATCGCTGGCGTTTTAAGCGCTCTCGCCTGGATGAGTGGATGGACCAGCAGTCCTCTCAGGGCGCGCAGCCGCGTAGGGCGGAACCACCAGCCGATGTGGCACGGCCCAAAAAGCCGCAATCCGTGGCTCCGCGCCAGAAAAGAGCGGTGGGCGCCGGTCGATAGCTGCTCTTTCTACTGGAGATGGCTCCGTAGAATGACCAGCAAAACACTGGCCGCGATGAACAGCAGCAGCGTCAGCGTGCTATAGGCCACTCGTAGGCGAAGCTTTTCTTTGACCGTGGGGCGGCCAAAAGCCAACCGGATTTTTTCCCGGCGAAACGACATCGCCGTCTGCTGTGTACCCAAAACCAGCATGACCAGCGCGGCGAGAAAACTAACCGGCAGATGCTCGCGACTCGCGTTGTTGTATGCCCGGTAAAAGAACTGGCCCGTCAATACCGAGAGCCCCAGTATGGTCGACAGTTCGAAAATGAGAGCGAGCTTCAAAAAGCGCAACAACGAACGCCTCCAGGGCCTGAAGCGCTTTCACGATCAGCGGAGCCCGTAAGAGGGCCGCGGGCGAGCTTTCCGCCAGCAAAGCCTCACTCGAGGCCGAACCGGGACAAGGAATCGTGAAATTGCTTTTTCCAAGCTAAGTTTAGTAAGGATCGTCCAGATGGGGCAAGACGGATTCCAAAAAAAGAAAACCTTCGGGACCGTTACCAGGCGCCGTCGCAGGCTCGAACAAGAGACAATGAAGCCATGACGGCTTCCCCGACAACCGAGCAAATGGTGGAAGGCGGCCTACGCTCATCCCTGCTCGGCATCGTCATTAACCTGGCGCTGGCTATGGTCAAATGCGTGACCGGGCTGGTAGGCCATTCCTTTGCGCTGTTAGCGGACGGCATCGAATCCTTTCTGGATGTCATTAGTTCGTCGGTCGTCTACTGGGGCCTGCGGCTTGCCATCAAGCCGCCCGATAAGGATCATCCCTACGGGCATGGGAAAGCCGACCCCATCGCAGCCGCGGTAGTGGGCGTAGCCATGATCGCCGCCGCCATCGGCATCGCAGCCGAAAGCATTGAGCTGATTCGCACCCCACATAAGCTGCCCTATCCCTACACGCTCTTGGTCCTGGTATGTGTCGTTCCCATCAAAGCCTTGTTATCCCGATACGTCTCCGGAGTCAGCCGGAAGATTGAGAGCTCCGCGCTCAGAGGCGATGCCTGGCATCATCTCAGCGACGCCATCATCTCCGCCTTTGCCTTTGTCGGTATCTCGGCTGCCCTGTGGACGGGCGACCCTACCGCCGATGACTGGGCTGCCCTATGCGCCGCCCCCGTCATCCTGCTGGGTGGTTGGCAACAGTTACGCAGGCCGGTGGCAGAGCTGCTCGACACCGCGCCGGCGCCGGAGATTGAAGCCCAGGTCCGGCGAGTGGCGGCGGCAGTCCGGGACGTCTTCGGAGTAGAAAAATGTTTTGTGCGCAAGGTAGGCTTCCGCTACTACGTGGATCTCCATGTGGTGGTGCGGGGCGACCTTACCGTGCGTCAGGGGCATCTGATCGCCCACGCCGTGGCCGATCAGGTGCGCGAGCAAGTAGACAAAATCGCCGAGGTCCTGGTCCACATCGAGCCGGAAGAAGAACTCCTCGGAGGCGCCCACCCGGGCGAATTGATGGGTGAAGAAGTGAGAGAAGCTCCGCCGGCCTCACGCCTGCCTTGAACCGAAAAGGTAAAGAACTGAACGCGCCGTGTCGGAGACGCGCGAAGGGTGCCCCAGGTCTCGCTTTTGAGACCTGGGATCCCCGCAACCAATGCTTCATGGACACCCATGACGTAACCACAGGGTAGCAATGTCAATCATTCGGGCTTTAGCCCCTGAGGTACGTCTTTTCCTCACCGTTCCGGCCCTGCGCATCACGGCCCCTCGTGAGTGCCCTTTGCAGGGCCTACTTTGTCGGCGAAGGGTAAGGGGGAAACTCGCGTTCCAGCTTGCGCATAGACCTGTACTTCAAGCCGATCCAGCCGGCATAGCCAAGTTGCACCACGATGGTGATGACGTAAGCGAGAACCAGGTGACGATGGGCCATGACTTCCTTCCGTGAAACGATGGCGTTCAAGCCTTAAAGCGTCACTTCAAGGCTTGCCTCTAAAGCGTGCAGCGCAGCATGCTGTTCCGCGACCTGCCGGCGTCGTTCAATGCTGTACCGCCAGCCCGCAAGGAGAATTCCCCAGGCAAGCCATGCTCCCAGGTTCCAAAACACCGCCGGCCACATCCCTGGATCGAGTCCGGAGTTGGCATCGCCGCCGATCACCGGAGCCGGATGCTGGGTGCGCCACCACCGGGTGGAGAAGTAAACGATCGGGACGTCGACGTAGCCAAAGATGGCCAGCACCGCGGCCAGGGTCTGCATCTGCGGACCTTCAGCAAACTTACGCAGCAGCAAATAGCTGGCATAGATCAGCCAAAGCACCAGGGTCGAGGTCAGGCGCGCATCCCAGGTCCACCAGATACCCCATACCGGCCTGGCCCAGAGTGGGCCCTGAATCAGCACCAGGGTGCAGAACACCATGCCCATCTCGGCCGAAGCCAGTGCCGCCGCATCGGCCCCAAGTGCACGCTGGGGATGGTTGCGCCGGGAAGCGAGATAAACAATCGAAGCCACAAAGCTGATAAAGAAGAAGAGAAACGTCATCAT
The DNA here is from genome assembly GCA_963830325.1 of uncultured Acidobacteriaceae bacterium. Classification (GTDB taxonomy): domain Bacteria; phylum Acidobacteriota; class Terriglobia; order Terriglobales; family Acidobacteriaceae; genus PALSA-350. The sequence goes on along the minus strand of CAWHMV010000007.1, from coordinate 180,596 downwards.
CGCCGAGGGGAAATGGTAGTAGAAGATACGCTGGATGTCGCCCATGGTAGCCTCAGTTGGCGCGACATACATGCCCTGGTAGAAAGCGTAACCGAGCAGGCCAAGCGTGAGTGCCAGCCAGCCCCAGCGGAATATCTTCATCACGCAACTCCTCAAGCGAACAAAACCAGTTTAGATCATTCCGAAGGGGTCGCGCAGAGGCGAAAATGAAGCTTTTGACGGAGGAAAAGCCATGACCTGGTTAATGCTTGCGGTAGGTTTCTTCCTGCTGCTGTCCGGGATCCTGAGCCAGGCATACAGTCTTAAGACCAAGCGGGGCGTTTTGCCTCCGAAGACCCGCATCTGGCGGGTATTCACTCGGCTGCTGCTGTTCCTCGCCGGTCTGCTGTTGATGGCCATGGCAGTCGGCCGGATCGTTCTCCACCATGGTCCCGTTCAACACTGAGTGGATGTGGGAACCATCTGGAGAGAGTAAGCGTACATCCTGCCAGGAGCCTCGTAGGACCGCGAAATGACTATCAACTGGCTAAATCTTGCCATCGGTTTCATCTTGGGCGCCATTCTGGGCGTCATAGCAGATTGGCAGCTTGGCATGCGAATACGCAGGTGGTCGGAACTGCGGGCGCTCACCAGAGAGTATGGTGCTCTGGCAGGCCAGTACCTGAACTACCGCATCCGGGATGACGGAACGCACGAGCCGACCGGCGGCACAGTCGACATCGCCTGGCAGCCCAGGGATGGTCTACTCGAAGCTTCGGCCTTTCACGCAACCGGTAACCCGGAGTGGCACAGCTACATCCGAATGAGCCGAGAGTACTCGGGGACCGGCATTGGTCACTACAACAATGCGAATTCCATTCACGGTGGGATTCAACAGATCATCTACTCGAAGCAGACCCGCGCTTTCAACGTCATGGGAATCAGCCATAGCCGAAAAGAATTTGCTCACTGCTGGAAGCCCAAACAATAGTTGAAGTGAACCTAAAGGAAATAGGACGGGTGCCCCTCAACGTTTCGCATCAGCGTACTCCGGATTTCCTGTCAAGCTTTCTGGCGGTGGCGCACTTCATGCGGCTTTCCTTAATGAAAGCCGCACACGCGGGTGTTGGTGGTGCCCCGTGCAGGAAATCCGGATACGTGGGCCGAAAACGATGGGCGCAGCCCAACGATCGCTCTTGCTCAATCCATCAGCAAATCCATTTCGAATCCTATTCGCCACGTGTGAGAGTCCCGCAGGGACGGCTGAACCTAGCCCAGGACGCAAGTCCTGGGTTCCGGTGCAAAGCACCATCCAGTCCCGTAGGGACGGCTGGAATACGCCCACGACGCTTGGAAACGCACACCCCTTAAGCCTCCTGAGGTAAGCCTTTATGAAGGCAACGACAGCCTAGGGACGTTTGGTATGGCCGCCACACCCTCTCTAGTGCACCTGCACATGAGGCAGATTCCAATGCCGCCACAAACTGATAATCCGCAGCGCGAAACACACCGTCGCTCCGCACGCCGCGGCCAGAGTTTTTGGAAACTTCATGCGCACCATAAGAACCATCACCGCCGCACCCGCCAGAGCCGCCGTGGCGTATACGTCCGCGCGAAGAACAGTAGGAACCTGGGCCAGCAGCATATCCCTGACGGTTCCGCCGCCCACACCGGTGATGCCGCCCATGAGGACTGCGATAAACGGGTGGATGTCATAGGCCAGTGCTTTGCCCGCCCCCGAAACCGCAAACAAGGCCAGGCCCGCGGCATCCAGACTAAGAATCAATGGGTCTGGAATCTGCCGGACGAAATGATGGAACAGGAAGACGATGCTGCCCCCGAGGAAGGCAACCGAGCCCAAACGCCAGTCGCGAATCGAACTTGGAGGGATGGCGCCAATCAGCACATCGCGAATAATTCCGCCACCCAACGCGGTGCAGAAAGACAACACCATGACGCCAAGCAAATCCAGATCGCCGTCGACCGCCGCCAATGCACCCTCGAGGGCGAAGACAAAGGAACCCATCAGGTCCAGGGTCAAAAGCAGCCTGCTGGGATGCGGTTTCTCAGCGTGGTTCGTCTTCTGGACCATGATTTCCCTTCAGGCGTCTCCTTTGTGAATCAATAGCGTACCCCTCATCGCATTTCACTTCTCGATGTCCATCGCTTTGATCAATCCATCTTCAAACGCATAGACGTGGACGACCTCACCGTCGACCAGGATGTTGCCTGATAAATCTCTGACCGTCTGGTGAACGCGGACGCTGATTCTGCCATCACTCCCGTGTTTGAACGCAACCGGAACAACGGTGGGATCCACTGCGGCCCATTGGCGGGTCCAGTATGAGCGCACCTCATCACGCCCATTCACCCGGCCCCCCTCCCAACCATTTGGCCAATCGACCGCAGGATGCATCGCGGCTAATACCGTATCGATCTCTCGCCGGTTGAACGCTTCATAAATGCGTCCAAGCAGCCTCTCTCGCTCATTCATTCACTTAGGCTCACCCAACGGAACGAGAATCGTCAATGGCCGAAGGTACCAGTCCGCCCCCGGCATCAGCCGAAGGGTGCCCCAACCTCAAACCAATGCGCTTGCCATCCAAATATTTCGACTGCACTGGCGGGCATCTTCTGCCCTGGATCGGATCGAAAAAAGAAACACGGTTTACACTGCCATCTGGCACTTGCAAGGGAGGAACCTCTTTAGTGAAGCGACTGCGCATCACGTTCATTTTGATTCTGTCTTTCGTTTCGATCGTTGCGACAAACGCCTCCGCGCAGACTGCCCCACGACGCGTGATGATCGACACCGATCCGGGCGTGGACGACGCGATGGCCATCCTGCTGGCCTTGAACTCACCAGAACTCAAGGTAGAGGCCCTGACCGTGGTGCCGGGTAACGTTGAGGCCGCACAAGGCCTCGAAAACGCCCTGAAAATTGTGTCGCTGGCAGATCGATGTGATGTGCTGGTGGCGGGCGGAGCCCAGCACCCGTTGAACCAAAAGCTGATCACGGCTCAATTCTGGCACGGCCCGAATGGTCTTGCCGGAGTCAATTTGCCCACCTCTAAATGCAGGCCCGACGGGCGCTTCGGGCCCGACTTGATCATCGAGATGGTCCATAAGTACCCGCATCAAATCACGCTCATTCCCATAGGGCCGCTGACCAATATTGCGCTGGCCGTTTCCAAAGATCCCGGGATTGTCTCTCTGGTCAAGGACATTGTCATCATGGGGGGCTCCATCACCGGCGGGAACGTGAACGGAGCGGCAGAAGCGAACATCTATAACGACCCTGAGGCCGCACAAATCGTCTTCAATGCCGGTTGGGTCGTGACCATGATCGGCTCCGACGTAGGGGAGCGCACCTTGATCACCCGCAAGGATGTGAACCGATTGCAGGCGAACCATGCCCCGGAAAGCGACTTCGTCGCCAAGCTTGCCGACTTCTACGTAACCCGTTCGGAGAAAAGCGGCTACCCCGGAGCTGCCATGTATGACCCGCTCGCCGTGGCCACAGTGATTGACCCGTCGCTGGTCACGCTTCAGAACATGCATGTGGACGTAGAGACCAGAGGTGAGTTTACCCGCGGAGAAACCGTCGCCAATCGCCGCGGATCCGACGAAAACAACGTTCTGCACGGCGATCACTATGAGATCGAAGGGGTCATTCCTCTAAAATCGAATGCCCGGGTTTGCGTGGCCTCGGACGCTGATCGGTTTGTGCGGCTGTTAGTCGACCGGATCACGGCAAATAAGTAGGGTTCTCATGCTCGGGGCAAAGATCGCCTCAACAGTGGAGTGAAACCTGTGGCGACGCAAAGACGTGTTTTCGAACCCAAAACCTTCCTTTCGTCTGGGATCGCCAGTTCCAATCACTCAGGTTTGCAGACATTCCCGTAGACCAACGGCTTCCCCTGTTCCCACGGCTTGTAGCTGTTGGCGAATTCGATCCGTTGAGCAACGGAGGGATGCCTGGCCTGGAAGATGAGGAAGAAAGTATCCCAATCGGGCGCAACCTTACCTGATTGAACATCCTCGACGAACACCATCGCCGCCTCGTGATTTTGGTGAGTCAATTCAAGACCGAAGCGATCGGCTTCGAACTCGATATGGCGGGAGAACAGATTGAAAAACGGCAAGATGGCAAGCCAGAGGAAGGTCAACAGGAACAATATCAGCGGAAATGACGCCGGGTCGGAAAGTTCGCTGAACCCCCAGCGCCCGGAGAACCGGCGGAGGGCCGAGCGGCCCAAGCGGTCGGTGAGCCAGAATCCCACCAGCAGGCAAACGGCGATGATCGCCAGCCCCTTCCAGTTGTCGCCCATCACGTAGTGCTTTAATTCGTGGCCGATGGTGAATACGATTTGGTCAGGTGTCTCGACCGACGCCAGGTTGCTTTGTAGCACGATGCGATTGGTCGGGCCGAGGCCGGTCACCCTCGTGCTGTTGCCGCCGACTAAGACGGGGATGTGAGCAATGCCGCACCGCGCGGCCAGCGCGTCAATCCGCGTCTCGAGCGGGCGATCATCGAGAGGTTTATAGGTCGTCGTCAGCGGATCGACCCACACCGGCCAGGCTACCAGAGCCAGAAAGGCGACCGGAAGCAGCGCCAGGGCGGAATAGAGCCACCAGTGGCGCGGGCTTCTGGCGATCAATCGATAGGGAAGCCAGATGAACAGCGACGCGAGGACCAATCCGACGACAAGTTGCGCGCCGTCTTCCTTCACCACACTCGGCAAGGTCTGGTGACCCCATCCAGAGTCCTGCGGCTGGATATAGCCGGCAAAATAGTCGAAAGGCAGTGCGATCACCGCGGCCAGAAGCAGATAGACGCAAACGAAGAGCGTGACCGTCAAGAACCACCGGCGGCCGGAGATAGATTCGCACATCCGGCGCAGGCGTGCGCTGAAACCCGTGAACAAGAAGAAGAGGGGAATTGCCAGCGCGATAAGTTGGAAGGCCGCCCAACGAATGTTGGCGGCCTGCTGTTGGGCGAGAAGTGCCGCCGTTGCTTTGGGGACCGCCACCGGCACTTCGCCATACGCGATCGTGGACGCGAGGATCGCACCCGCGATACAAGCGTCCAAGGTTTTCCATGAGATTGTACGCAGCCAAGCGTAGGGTTCCACTACAAATCGGAAGCTCGTCATTGTCTTCACCCCACTAGACTGTCAAATGCCGCAACCGAGGACTCCGTGCAACGGGTCTTGTCGCGAAGCGGCTACTTTACGGCAAATGGCTCGCTACGCACTGTGAAAATGGGTCTTGGGTCGGCTCCCGGCTTCACTCCACTACGCAACAAGCTTTCATTCGAGCAAGAGAACCACGATAAGGCTGTTCTATATTGCTCATCGCGGCCAAAGTGAGGGCGATTCTGGCGGATCGTCGGCTACACGGAAAGAACCCTGCTCACAGGCGACCCAAACTTGGCGTCGAAGCTCCCGCAAAACGGGCTTATAAGTAACTTCACCTGTTTACTGCATTAGTGTTTCGGCTTGCTGGCTGCTTCGGCGGGATGGAAGTGGTACACGAATCCAGCATCGAGAAAACCTACCGCACTCGTTGTGCCGTTGTTAGAGGCGGCGCCGGCGGCCGCGCCGTACTCGACTGCGCGAAGGTCAACAGAGTCGGTGAGGCGGATGTCGAGGCCGCCAAGAAACTCCGCCGCTCCATTCGTAATTCGCTGTGGAGTCACCCCAGGGTCGATGACCGAACTGACCACTCCACCGCCAATCTCGAAATACGGCCGCAGGCGAATACGCGTGGGAACAAAGCCGACGCGGAGGGCGACGTCCGCCGTGGTGCCCCCGTATGAGGCTGGGCCATAGAGAACACGGCCATCGATTCCCGCTGTCAGGCGGCTGTGGATAGGGAAGTTGTAAAAAGCTCCTCCACCGAAACTCGCGGTGTCGTCTTTGAAGCTGTAGGAGTCGCCTTGGTAGGAGAACCCATAACGGCTCAGCCCCGCCATGCCGTAAACCGAAACCTGCGCTTCGGCAGCGGATGCGAACAGGGTCAGCAGAACAATTCCAAGCGAGAAAGCAAGCAGGCAGAGACGTGTCAAGAGGGCTCCTGAGTGGTGTCACTTGTAGCGTCAGATTACAGGAGGGCAAGCCGAGAGCCGCGGAACAAATGTTGGTCCCCGGGGACGCAAAAGAAGAAGCCCGCGTGCCCTCTTCGTTGGCGAGACAACCGCTGTTACTTGTGCTTATGGCGCTGGACAGACCGCGAAACCGGTCGATTAAAAGTGAACCCATCCGTGACTGTCGTTGTTCCTCAAAAACTGGATCCCGCCCCCCAGTCCGTTCGCAAGGCTTGAATCGGGTCTACAGTCGCCGCTCGTCTCGCAGGTAAGAGCGCGGCCAACGTGCCGCAAAACAACAGCACTGCAGGCCCCATCGAGTCTTCAACCGCGTCTCCCGGGACTCGGAAAGCATGAATCCGGGACCGCTATTCACCCACGGGCAACTTTCCTGTTGCGACCTTCTTTCTGATCCTGAAGGTTGAGAAATACCCACTTCACCTTGGATCGAAAACTGCATAGTGATGGGCATAGCTGATGTAGACACGTTGAAAGAGCACGGTTGGCAACAAACCGTCTTCATCCCGCCTTGGGACATTCTTTCCCACGCTTACGGGTGTCACGAATGAGATCCCGCTCAACGTGCGGTTGCCGATCCGCACATCCTGTGGTGGCAAGACAGCAAAGGCCCGTTGTGCCTTGCTCGCGGCGCCTCCTTGCAGGGTAGCGCGCGCAAGCAACGGGAGATCCTTTTGTTTACTGCTCGGGTAGAGGATGGGTCCGTCACTGCCGGAATCCAGTTGTAGCAGAATCGGCCGATTGCCGGTGTCGGAGAGATGGACCGAGATAACCAGGCGTTCTGTGAATGGCAATTCGTTCTCAGGATGTTGCGGGGTAACCAGCGGAATCCGCTCGCCTCGCATATTTTTCCCCATCGCCTTCGTCTCGTCGAGATAGAGCAATTTCTCCCGATAGTCCATGAGCAGATCGAAATGAGCGAGAAAATTTTCTCCAAGGACCCCTCGAATGCGAGGGTCGGCTGCCCGAATCTGCCCCAGGTCCTGGATTATGGCGAGTGGCTTGGCAACCACACGAGAGTCTGCTTCCAACGAATCCGGAACGGCTACCGACGCCTGCGCATAGTTGGCAACCGAAACCAGGCCGACCCTGGCTTGAGGCTTAAGGTCTAGTTGCGAAGCCAGCGATGGATCGATAACCGTAATCTGGCTGCCTGTATCCACCATGAAATCAAATCGGCCTGCATGGTTGATCTTCACGGGAATGACAACTAGGGCCCGCTGAACAAACCGTGGGCCTACACCGGCGACATTTCTCGGGCAGCGCGGCTGTGCTTGCACAAGGGGAAGGGTAACCGCCGCCAGGCCAGCAGTGACAAGCAACTGAATGTGAACCTTGGAGAACGCGTGTTTCATGTCGACTTCCTTGCTCGCGTTTGCGAGATGAAGGCGACATTGGTACTTTGGTGGGGCTACCTCAATCGATAGCGGGTAAAATGCGGGTCAACGAGAGTCGAAAGAATCTCACTCCCTAACTGATTGGCACTGCGGGGTTCAAGAAGTTTTGTCGGAGCCCGAAGGGACGGGTCGGCATAACTGGAAGATCGCGAGGACAACCAGCGATGGCACAGCCTGAACCCCAGTACCGGCCCTTACAGTTTGGAAATTTCGAGGTTGACGTTCGCGCTGGGGAATTGCGCAAGGCCGGAGTGAAGCTGAAACTCAGCGGCCAGCCGTTTCAGGTCCTTCTGCATTCTGCTGGAGCGTCCCGGCGTAGTGGCGACACGCGAGGAATTGCAAAAGCGGCTTTGGCCCAACACTTTTGTCGATGTCGACCACAATCTGAACACGGCCATCAACAAGATTCGCGAGGTGCTAGGCGATTCGGCGGAGAGTCCGCGCTTTGTGGAAACGTTGCCGCGGCGCGGGTATCGCTTCATAGCGCCCGTAGCGGGTGGCGTCCCATCCTCCGGCCAACTCGCCGAAGAGGTGCCGCCCGCGCCGCCAAACACCAGGCGAAGATCTCTGTACTATGCGCTAACTTTCATTGGCGCGCTCGTCGTCACGGTTGGCGTACTGGGCCTTTGGAAGACGGTCTTCCGAACTCAGCGCGGACCAAGAGTCATTGGTTTCACCAAGCTGACCAATGATGGCCAAGTCAAGAACGGCCCGATGGTTACGGATGGTTCGCGAATTTATTTCACCGAGTGGTTGCCAGATGGACACTCTCTCATCCTTCAAGTATCCGTAAAGGGCGGCGATACGACTCCCCTTGCCGAGCCTCTCAAGCAGCCTGAAGTGCTCGATTTGTCGAGAGATGGAACTGAGCTCCTGGTAGCGAGTTACGAGGACAAGGAACGCGCTTCCTACTGGGTGCAGCCGGTCGCGGGAGGATCGCCGCGCCGGGTCGGGATGGTCCTCGGAGAGGATGCCCGCTTCGGCGCGGATGGCGCCAGCGTCATCTACGGCGAAGGACATGACATCTACTCGGTGAACCTGGACGGTGCCTCCACTCGAAAATTCCTCTCGCTCGATGGCACTCCGTTTGCCTCCCGAAGCGATCCTATTGCCTACCGATTTTCGCCCGATGGACGGGTTTTCCGATTCACTCAGCATGACCACGCCGACACATGGAGAATCATGGAGTCCGCTGCCGACGGGACGGGACTCCGCCAAATGTTCAGGGGAGCTCTCGGTGAATGGACTCCTGACGGACGATTTTACCTTTTCCGTGACAGCCGCAACGGCGATTTATGGGCCATGCCGGAAGAGAGGAGTTTCCCATGGCGAAAGCGAGATGACAAGCCAATCCAATTGACCGCAGGCCCTTTGGACTTTCTGTATCCTTCTCCGGCCAAGGATGGAAAGGAGATCTTCGCTACCGGTGCTTCGCGGCGGATTGAAGTAGTCCGCTACGACTCCCACAGTGGCGAATTCGTACCTTATCTACACGGAATATCGGCCGAGGCGCTGGCATTTTCTCGTGATGGCCAATGGGTCACTTACACTACTTACCCCGATGGCTTGTTATGGCGGAGCAGACTGGACGGTAGCGAGCGGCTTCAGCTCACCTTTCCACCTATGCGAGCTTTTTTGCCGCGCTGGTCCCCTGATGCCAAACAAATCGCCTTCGTTGCCACTCTTCCAGACGCGGCCTGGAACGTCTATCTGGTATCGACTGCAGGCGGCACTCCGCAGCGAGTACTCCCCAGTGAGCAAGTTCAGATGGATGCTAACTGGTCACCGAACGGAACCTCGCTGGTCTTCGCCTCCGTCGCCGGGGTTTCAAAGAACCCGATTTACATCATCGACCTCAGGTCCAGGAGCGTTTCCACATTGCCTGGTTCGAGTGGACTCTTCTCTCCCCACTGGTCGCCGGACGGAAGATACATTTCGGCAATAACAGTCGACCCCTCCCATAGGTTGATGCTGTTCGACTTTACCAACCAGAAATGGGCAGAAGCGTTCAGTTTGCCAATGGGCTGGGAGACCTGGTCAAGGGACGGAAAGTATATTTACTTCCGAGGCTTTGCTGCACCGGAGGTCGGTGACCGAATCCTTCGTCTTCGGTTGGCCGATCGCAAGGTTGAGAACATAGTGGACATACAGCGAACCGGGCGCGGTATCGGAGGATCTTTCGGAGGCTGGTTTGGACTTGCTCCCGACGATTCTCCCTTGGTTGCACGGGATATCAGCACCCAGGAGATCTACGCGCTCGAAATGGACTGGCCATAGCGCTTCCGACCTCCGGTTGGGACACTTTCATTCCTGGTAGTCATGTGCTTTTCGTGGACGTAGCTGCGAAACCCGCTCTAAAGACTGTCACGTCGGCAAATTCTCCAGTATTGTTGTTGCTCGTGAGTTCCGCCTAGACTACTGGCGGTCGAAACGGCATCGACATCAGCTTTAAGAGGCTGCGGAAAAACTCGGTTTTGTATCAGGGCACGACTTTAGTCGGGCCGCAAAGGATTCAGAATAAGTCGGGCTTTAGCCCCTGAGAGCCTGCCCTGAGCTTGTCGAACGGGTACATCTTTCCTGCCCGGTTCCGAATTTTTCCGCAGCCTGTTTAAGGCGAATTGTCAGGGCTGGTGATTTCAGTTCATCTGGGCATATAAGCATATTGGATGGAGGAACCCTTATGAAACACTTCCCTTTCTTCCTGGTTGCCGTTGCAACAATGGCCGGCCTTGTCGCCCTCATTGCTCCTGCACCAGGACACGCGAGTGGAGAATCCGCCCCGGCCTTCGTGACCGAAATCCCTCACGGGTACCGTGACTGGAGATGGATCTCCTCGGCCCATGAAGCAGGCAACCTCAACAGTATAGGTGCCGTCCTGGGCAACGATGTAGCAATCAAGGCCTATCGGGATGGGAAGCTTCCGTTCCCGGACGGCACAATCATTGCTGCTTTGCATTACCGTCACGTGCCATCAGATGAAAACAACAAAGTCTTTGGCCAAGCGCAATCTTTCGTTCCAGGGGTCCCTACGAACATTCAGTTTATGGTCAAGGACTCAAAAAGGTACGCCGCGACCGGCGGCTGGGGGTTCGGTCATTTCGCAGACGGCAAACATGGCGACGCGGCATTTATGAAAAGCTGCTTCCCCTGCCACGAGAAGGCCAAAGCGACCGACCTTGTCTTTACTCACTATGCACCTTAATGCTGAAAGCTAGAGCAGAAAGGAATGAAACGATGGACGTAACTTGCTTGCCCTGAACCATCGAGCTAAGCCTTTCATTGACCTTTGGAGGTTGCGGAAGACTGTCGAACGAGGGGTACGGCTTCAGCAGCCGTGCCGTAAATGGCCTGCGCGCTTGACGGCTTCAGCCGCTGAGGTACGCTTTTCGAGCCATTTAGGGCGAACTCATTTCTCTCCGCAGCTGTAGTCCGCGCCGCAATTGTCAGTTTGTGCAAATCGGAATGCACCCACCGACTACGGACAAATAAACGCAATCACTTGTCTGAATGGTCGGCTTGTCGGCACCTTGACGCGAACGAGCGCCCTCACTTCTCCGAAAAGCCGGTTCGTCCAAGTGAATGACTTCCGGGTAGTCCGTCAATCGCCCACAATCCCGAAGAGTGGAGGTCCCGGGTCGGCCTTTTCAGTGAGATGCGGACAGACGAAGTGACCCCGCATTCAGAATTAAGGGGTTATTTCGTCCCGAAACTCCCGGTTTTGTCTCCGGTTTCATCCCGCTGCCAACGCGCACACCAAACCCAAGTGACCTTTGGGCCTGTACTCCTGTGCAGAAAAAAGCATCTCGCCACTTACATCAAACCTGGAAAGGCTCTATCTCTTAGAGTAGAAGATATCGGCAGGCGACGGCTTCTCACGCAACCGCGCCCTGGCCGGCAGTTGCCGGTAGTTTCGGCCTTCCGCGTGAGCGAAGGATAGCTTCACCGCTGTCCGGTGCCTCACCCTATCCCTGTCACAAATTCACGAACACCAGCCCAAGACTACCCAATGACGGGCCGACCGCGGCTCTCAACCCCTTTGTGTCACTAAGAGAGCAGCAAACAAACCCATTTCAAGCTCCAGCAAACCACCAAATCAAGGAACGAGACGACCTATGCCCAAAAATACTGCCTGCCCCGGCGTGCCGCGGGTCAGCGATCCCATCACCGATCAGGAAATGGCCTTTGCTCTCCTGATCATGTCCGGAACCATGACTGACCGCCGCGCCGCAGAAGCTGTCGGCCTCAACCCCGAAACCGCCGCCTACACCAAAGCCAAGCCCCGCGTCCGCGCCTACATGAATGAGCACCGCGCCGCCGTCAGGGAAAGGCTGGTGGACCAGGAAGCCGAGGGGCTGCGCAAGCTGAACATTGGTCGCGACCAGATCCTGGCCCGGCTCTGGGAACTGGCCACTCTTAGCCACGAAGTGACCCGAGGCATCATCGCCGGCCAGATCAAGGCGCTTACGATGATCGTAGCCATCGAAGGCCTGATTCCGGACCGCCGCCTTCCCCGATCCGGGACGCAACCCGCGGCCCCGCCCGTCGAACCAGACATCTACGAATCCCAATGGCGTCGCAAACAGGAGCACCAACCTGTGGGCGAGGAGCCAGGGGATCCCGTCGCCGCCACGAAAACCCCACCCGACGCACCCCAGGTCCCCGAGCCGGAGCCAACTCCCGAGCCGCCCCCCAAACCGGCAAACGACACGTCCTTTCCCAACCTTGACCGCAACCAACCCAGCATTGCCAATCCCCTCATCAACCCCGAAAAGCTGAGCCGGGTTCCCGCCGCAACCGACTACGTCTTCGACGCCGTTCTGGACAAAGCCATCTCCCTCAGGCGGTCCTTTTCCCCAGATCGACGCTTCACTGGGCGGCGTCGCTGAAGTCAATAAAAGGCCAAATTTTATCGAATTTTATGAAATATCCCGCTCCCCTGACTCGAGTGGCGCACCGTCAGCCGGACGGACGATGGCTCTACATCATCGACAACGCGACCGGGACCAGTATCCCTTCGGTGTGGGAAAGCCGATCAACGAAAGCGACCTCATTTTGTTCGGCCAAGCTCTCTTCATGGCGATCAACAAGTTACATCGTCAAACTGGGAGATAATCCGCTAATTTGGACAGCCCTGAAATGCAATGGTGCGGACGTGTGTTTCTTTCCTGGCGGCACGTCAAGGGCTATCGAACATACTTTAGCCCGGCGTGCGGCGAATGAGCATGGTCAACGGGTCACCTTTACGCGACAACGATCTGCTCGTACTCCTGACCGGAGGCAGACGGCAGGAGTACCCACAGCGTATAGATACCTAATAAGGTTCCGGTGAATGGGTGAATAAGCGCTAGAAAAGCAGTTACGATGGCGAGCGTTCGCGCCCAGGGTGCGCGACGAAGCAGGCTGATTCCGGTCACAAAGCAAAGGATAGCTCGGCTGACCAGAACGCCAGTGACCAGCGGCACGAGCCAGGCCGCGTGGAAGAATGGGAATCCATAGAATCCATCGAAACCATGGCTCATGTAGACCCAATTGGTGAAGGCTCCTGCAAGAAATCCGACTGCAATCGCCCAGTGCAGTAGGATCCAGAGGCTGTATGCAGTCCAGAGAATTGCCACGGTGTGCATATGCCGGCGTACGCGATTTCGGTAATACGGCACAGGAGCATACGAAGCGATCGGAGCAGTCTGTCGACCACACTTTTGGCAGATCGTTTGAGAAGGGTCTATAGGCTGACCACAAGCACTGCAATACATGGCTCGTAACCTCCCTGCGAGGTATATTACGAGAAATTCCAGTTGAGGGATCCAAGCACTTTCAATCGGCCACGTGGATTACTGGCGGAAAAATCTGGGCCAAACTCACTGTCGGCCTTGATCAGCCTCAAGCGCCTCGATTTCAGATTGGTTGTTGGGAGCTACCACCTTGTGCCAGTCCAGCCAAAACTGCCAACCGTCGGGCATAGTGTCGCCCACCTCGACGTCCATGATGCCTGTACGATCCCAGTGCCGGCGCCACCCGTTCGCTGAGTGTAGGCACCAAAGATCCTGTGTCCACCACTCGCGAAGATGTTCGGGAGGTGGCGCCTCGACTTCTCGCATCAGCCCAGCGCCTGCGATTCCCACCCGGCCGCCCTCCTTCACAACCTGCGCGACATAGTTTAGGTAGAGATCATCCGTCCCGAAGTAAGGGAAGGAATCGATACACATGATGGCATGCGAATTCTCCTCTTTCGACTCCCGTCCCGGCCCGGACTCCCTGGTAGTCATGTGCTTTTCGTGGACACACTCTCCGTCTGTCCACGAAACTTCTGGTTTGGCTTCACAGTCGCGACCTCGAATGAGGGTAATGTTTCGCGTTTCTCTACTTGGGCGCCGTGGACACACGGCGACACTCCATGCAGAAGCATCAACGTGACCGAAACAACGGACGCTCTTAACGCGAGAAGGTGGATTTTCATAAGCCCACCCTTCGTCAACGCGGCTTGCCACACTATATCGCAGCTAATGGGGATACGGACGAAATGGGCATTCACGCAGCTACAAAAACGCGGGTGGGGTCAACCTTCGGAGCATCCCGCGTGGATCGAAGCGGCGGTGATAGGCATTCCAACATTGGAGGCAACTCAATTCGATCGACCCAGGAGATCAAGTGGAAACTGTGCTGAGCACTCAACTTCGTAAGAACTCATGCAGCGATGGTGCGGATTGGTTCCGGACTCGAAGTTCCCGAAAAAGGGGTTATCGGTAAATTGCCCGACACCTGTCCCGCCACCGGAAGTCATACTCAAGCAGGACGCCACGTGATAGTGCGATTTGCGGAGCCCACAGGCGTAGGCATACTCATAGGTTGCCCGACTTAATCGGTCTGAGGTTTATTGCGACGCTCCCCAAGAATCGAATGGCAGATCTCGACACACTCATCGCAGATATAAGCACGGGGATAATCCTTGGGAGAAGCGATTAGGTATGCCGCATCATTCTTCGACATATGGGCCTTGTTTGACAACGGCCCTCAAGATACGGCGTTGATTCATGAACACGGACGTCGCGATCCTGGGCGCCGCTGAAACATTTTCCTGAATCGGTTGTCTAAAGTAGTATGGCCTAGTTCTGGTAGTGAGGTGCTATGCGTCACCCCGCCCGCCTCGTCTCCTGCGTCCTTGTGTTCGGCTTAATTCTGAGCGGTTGCGGAAGCAGCCGTCAGGGTGAGGCTGGTGGTACAACTACGGTCGTCGGCGGTGGTTCGGGCGGTTCCGGCGGGATTGTCACTTCTGGCGGTACGGGTACAGGCGGTGGTACGGGTACGGGCGGCGGCACAGGCGGTGGTACGGGCACAGGCGGTGGTACGGGTACCGCGGGTGGCACGGGCACAGGTGGCTCCGGCGGCTCGGGAGGGTCCGGAGGGTCTGGAGGTTCTGGAGACAGTGTGGTTCGCGTTCCGGGATCAGAGAAGTTAGCTTCTATCGGTTCCGACAGCATAAATCCTGTCGCATCTTCTTCCCGGCCAGTCCAGGGACTTGTGAACGGAGGTCAATCCCGGGCCGTCGTCGGCGCCAAGGTTTATGTACTGCAGGCCAACACGACAGGCTACGGCAAGCCATCGGTCTCACTGCTCACCTCCGGGAACGGCAACCAGGCAGACTCCATCGGCTACTACGTACTCACCGGCGAATACGGCGGCTTCTCGATCGCTGGCGACTACACCTGTACCGCCGGCCGTCAGGTCTATCTCTATGTACTGGGTGGCAACAGCGGTGGCAACGGTCCCAACTCTGCTATTGGCCTGATTGCCTCGCTAGGTGCCTGCCCGGAAGCCGGAACCTTCACCACTGCTGCGCCCTTCTTCTTCGTCAACGAAGTGACGACCGTTGCGGCGGCTTACGCGATGGTTGGAATTGCCACCGACCCGACCCACGTTTCCAGTTCCGAGACTTCTGGCGGCTCGACTGGTATGGCCAACGCTGCCACACTGGCCGGCGTCGCCACGGGATTCGCCAACGCCAGGCCGGACAGCAAGGTTCCCCGGACTAAGATCCACACCTTCGCCAACATCCTGTCCGCCTGCATTAACTCCAGTACACCGACCTCCACCAGCTGCACCACCCTCTTCACCAACGCGCGGAGCGGCGGTACCACAGGAACGATACCGGGCGACACGGCCACTGCCGCCTTGAACATCGCCCGTAACCCTCATGCAAACGTCTCTGCGCTCTATGGCCTCCAACCCAGCCTGTCTCCTGCTTTTTTGCCCGCCCTGGAATCGGCCCCGCCCGATTTCACCCTCTCACCCGCTCCTGAAGAATTGAGCAATTCTGTCGCCTCCGTCGCGAGTCACCCTTAAACGGGTTGAACCCTGCAGCAGCGAACTGAGCGGCGCTGACTTCGCTGGAACGGCCCTAACTACAGGTTTATGGAAGGAGTTGGAGGCAGCACAACGTCGATCAGAAAGCGACCTAGAGACGTACAGCCGCTTCCGGGTTATTGGCTCCGGCGGTCACTGACTTCGTAGCCTGGAGGAGCATCGAACCACGAATGATCAGGGCCTCCACGTACAAGATCCGTGACTGTAAGCGTGAGCTGACCTGACTGAGGGTTGCTGCGGACAACGGAGAGATTCATTTGCAGGTCGGGCGAATACCACAAATCGGTATGACTGATAATCAGGCGTGCGCCCGCGGCAGTGGTGCGGGTCTCGCGAGTCCCCACCGCGGTCAGGGAGTCGATCGTCTCGTTACCGAGGCTCTCCCGGGTGACATTACCCGCGCTGATCAAATGCGCGCTGCCGGCTTCCGGTGCCAGCGCCATGCGTGGGTGGTATTCGGTGGTAGTGCAATTCATCGCGGCTTGCATACATTTCGTGCGCGTGCCGGAGACGGGATCGGTGATGGTGAGACTGCGCAGGGGAGGTTCTGCGCTAGAGTTGGCGGGAATGAAGTCGCGGGTCTCGCGGTGGACTCGCCCTTGAGAGTCGCGAGCCACTAAGGTGTAGTACTTTCGCGAGACCGTGCCGCCGCCGATCAATGGCTCATCCCAGGTAACCACTACCTTTGCGGAGAATGGGGCATTGGCAATGGGAGGAATATCAATGCCTTCGATGTGGGTGCGAATGCTGCCATCCGAAACAGTTGCCTGAGAGGTGGTCTGGGCGCTGGCGAAAGCAGTAGAAAGGAGGAGGCCGAGCAGGATGGAGGCACGCATCTGTTTGCACCACAGCTACGGCAACTAGTGTGTCATAAGTCGAGGAGAGATGGCAAGCTGCGACTGAGCCAGAAATCCATCGGGACTTCCCACCTATCGCGCATGGCCACCTTTCCGCTCAGCCCCAACAACTTGTATTATCGGCGCGGCACTGTTCTTCGAGAGAGGACTTGGGACATAGATGTTGGGTCACCGGGTTGCGCGATTAGTCTTTTGCACGTTGTTCGTTATCGTGGGTACGTTCTGGAAGGCGCATGGGCAAAGGGACGACCACATTCAGGGCTCTCATCGGTTCATGGAGTATTGCGCAGGTTGTCACGGTGCCGACGGCAAGGGCGGCGACAAGGTCGTATCGCTTGTGACGACCCTGAGCGTCATGGCCCACTCAGATGCGGAACTAGTGCGGATTGTGCACGATGGGACGACGGAGGGGATGCCGCCGTTCGCACAAATCGGCGACGCGAACATCAAGGCCGTGGTCCACTATCTGCGCATAATCGAAGGAAAGTCGGCGCCCACCAGCACTTCGGCGGAAACAGCAGTAACTGGAGATGTCGATGCTGGACGGGCGCTGTACTTTGGCAAGGCGCAGTGTTCGAACTGCCACATGATGAAAGGGAACGGCGGATTCATCGCCTCGGATCTTACAACCTACGGCCGGAGTCGTACAGCCGACGCGATCTTGCAGGCCATCACGACGCCGGATACTCCCCTAGTCCCCTCATCGCGCGTAGTGAGTGTGACCACCAGAACTGGGCTCAAGCTGACCGGAGTGCTGCGTTATGAGGATAACTTCAGTCTGGCACTGCAGATGGAGGACGGCCGCTATCATTTGCTGGCGAGGAGTGATCTGACAGATGTCCACTACACCGATCACTCGCTGATGCCGCCTGACTATGGTAAGAGGCTGACGTCAAAGGAACTGAATGATCTTGTAAGCTTCTTGGTCGTCGCCAGCAGGAGCGGGCGGCGAGGCCGATGAATCTCCCAGGCACTGGAGATAGCGATCACGAACGCAAGTGGCGAGCCATGAATATTCGGTTTAGTAACCGTGTGCTTAAGTCCGTGGCGGCGGGTTGCCTGCTGCTGGCATTGCACGCAGGTAACGGATCCGAAGAACCCGAGAAGGCTGTGGAGCATGCAGCTGCCAACCAGAGCGCTCGGGTATCGGTCGATGGCATCGGTCTTATTAATGTTAGTCAAAGCGACTTACTCCAGAAGCAGGTGAGAGACAACTGGGTTTCCTACAATGGCGACTACACCGGGCGACGCTACAGCAGCTTGAGGCAGATTACGCCGGCAAACGTACGTCACCTGGCGGCACAGTGGGTGTTCCATACCAGGGAAGTGAGCCCGCTCGAAGTAACCCCTGTGGTGGCAGCGGGCATCATGTTCGTTACCAGCGCTAATGACGCATACGCGCTGGACGCGAAGACAGGCAAGCTGCTGTGGCATCATGCGCGAGCCACCACGCAAGGGCTGATCGACGACTCCGCCAAACATCACAATCGTGGTGTGGCCATCCTGGGAACACGCCTTTATATGGAGACGGACAACGCACACCTGCTATGTCTGGATGCGCGGTCGGGTGGCCTGATCTGGGACGAGCCGTATGCGACTGGCAACAAGAACTACGGCGCGACCAGCGCACCGTTGATTGTGAAACACGAAGTGTTGGTAGGAACGTCAGGTGGCGACGACGGCGTACGCGGCTTCCTGGCGGCGTTCGATGCCGAGACGGGCAAGGAAAAATGGCGCTTCTGGACGATACCCGCGCCAGGAGAGAAGGGCAGTGAGAGCTGGCCGGGAGATACGTACCTGCATGGCGGAGGCACGACCTGGATGCCAGGCACCTACGATCCGGACCTCAACACACTCTATTGGGGCACCGGCAATCCCTCTCCGGACTACGATGGCAGCGTCCGCCCCGGTGACGACCTATACACGAGCTGCCTGCTGGCGTTGGATCCTGATACCGGCACACTGAAGTGGTACTTCCAGTACACCCCGCACAACCTGTATGACTATGACGCTGTGCAGACGCCGGTAATTGTGAACGCAAAGTTCAGGGACGGGCCGCGCAAGTTGATTGTGACAGCTAACCGCAACGGCTTCCTTTATATCCTGGACCGGACAAAGGGGAAGTTCCTGTTCGCCAAGCAATTCACAAAAATGCAGAATTGGACTACAGGCATCGACGTAAATGGTCGGCCTATCTCCGCCGGGCTGATTCCCGACGAGAAGGGTGTTCAGATTTGTCCCGCTGCCGGCGGAGCAACGAACTGGTACTCGCCTAGCTACGACCCGGCCACGCACATGTTCTACTTCCGCTCGTTCGAAACATGCGGAGTTTTTACATCGAAGACGGAGCCCTTCGAAGAGGGGCGCACATACTACTCAACTGGTACGCGGGACGTGGCTGAGACCGGCAAAGAGTACATCAATGCCTTTGATCTTAAAACGCTTGATTTCGCCTGGCGTGATCTTCAGATTGGTACCGACAAAGGTTGGGGAGGCGTGATGTCGACGGCAACGGGACTGGTTGCTCACGGGGACGACGCCCAGAACTTTGTGATCCTCAATGGGTACACCGGCAAGCCTCTGTGGCACTTCAACGTCGGACAATTGATCCGTGCCTCTCCGATGAGCTATGCCATCAATGGAAAGCAATACTTCGCGATTGCAGCAGGAAGCGACATTTTTTCCTTCGCGCTGCAATAGCGTCTCGGCATGCTCAAACGTTTTTGGCGCCATCAATGCCGAGCCGCAGTTCCAGGAAAAACGGGGTTCTCGATAACTCGCCCCCTCCCCCGGCCGATGAATTATCTTTTTCGCTCCTCCCGAGGCTGAGCTCTCCTTCGGGACTTGCCCTGGATGGCGCGGGCAATCTGTATATCGCTGATACCGGCAATAGTCGCGTAGTAAGCGTTACCCCTGCGGGAGCAGGCTCCGTCGTCTCGACGGGAAGTGTGACGCTCCGTTCGCCGAGAGGGGTGCTGTGGTGATCTCTCCGGCTCCCTGCCATGGCGCAACTGAGAGATTACAGCTACGCGGTTCGCGAGGTATCATGGCATTCGCTGATGGCTGTTGCTTCTTTCGGGTCATTCTTCTCCCCATTCCACCAGTTACCCCGGGCTGAAACTGGTAAGGAGATACCGCATTTCCCAAACACTTTGTGATTGCTTCCGAATTGCCGAAATTTCAGGAGTCAAAGGCATTTTGTTCCTCCACGTCGTCCCTCTGCCTTCTTCCGGCAGCATTTCTTTTCCGTTCCGGAGACGTCCATGAAAAAGCTGCTGCTCTTCCTCTTCGCCGTCACCCTTATCGTGTCAGCACAAACCGAAAAACCCCTCACTTCTTTCCCCTACACGCCCGGACTCGACGTCACCTCCATGGACAAGTCCGCCGACCCTTGCGTCGACTTCTACCAGTACTCCTGCGGTGGATGGATGAAGAACAATCCCATCCCTGCTGACCAGGCGGGTTGGAGCGTCTACGGCAAGCTCTATCAGGACAACCAGCAATTCCTCTGGGGCATTCTCTCCCAACTCTCCAGGCAGACCGGTAGTCGCAACGCCAACCAACAGAAAATCGGCGATTACTTTGGCGCTTGCATGGATGAAGCCGCAATCGACAAGCTCGGCGCAAGGCCGCTGCGGCCATATCTCGACCGCATCGCAGCCATGCAATCGGCGAAAGAACTGCCCGCTTTGCTCGCCGGCTTGCATACCTCGCTTGAAACTGAAGGTCTTTTCTTCAACTTCGGCTCCGGCCAGGACTACGAGAACTCGCAGAATGTGATCGCGTTCGCCGATGCCGGAGGCCTTGGCCTGCCCGACCGCGACTACTACACCAAGACGGACGAGAAGTCCGTTGACATCCGCAACCAGTACCTCGTCCATGTGCAGAAAATGTTCGAGTTGCTTGGCGACAAACCCGACCTTGCCAAAGCGGAAGCCGCCACGGTCATGGAGATCGAAACCGCGCTCGCCAGGGCATCCCTCACTCGCGTTGAACGCCGCGATCCTTACCAGCGCTTCCACAAGGTCGACTTCAACGGCCTGCAGGCCATGACGCCGCATTTCGATTGGTCCATTTACATTAAGGACATCGGGCTGCCCGCGCAGAATACCTTCAACGTAACGGAACCGGCGTTCTACGCGGAACTCGACAAACAGCTAAAGGCGCTCAACCTCGAGGACATTAAGACCTACTTGCGCTGGCACACTGCTCATGCGGCGGCGCCGTACCTCTCTGAGGACTTCGTAAACGAGAACTTCAACTTCTTCAGCAAGACCTTGCGCGGCGTTCCGCAGCTTCGTCCTCGCTGGAAGCGTTGCGTGACCTTGGTTGACGATCAACTCGGCGAGGCGCTCGGGCAGGAATTCGTGGCCCGCGCATTCAGTCCTGAGCTGAAACAAAAAACCAACCTCATGACCAGACAGATCGAGCACTCCATGGAAGAGGATATCAACACCCTCGACTGGATGAGCCCGGGCACTAAGCTGCAGGCGCTCCAGAAATTGCACGTCATCGTAAACAAGATCGGATATCCCGACAAATGGCGTGACTATAGCTCCGTCGAGATCAAGCCCGCCGATTTTTTCGGCAATGTGCAACGTGCCACGACGTTTGAGTCAAAACGAGACTTGAACAAGATCGGCAAACCGGTCGACCGGGGGGAGTGGGGCATGACCCCACCCACAGTCAACGCCTACTTCAATTCGCGAATGAACGACATCAATTTCCCCGCAGGCGTACTGCAACCTCCGCTATTTGACCCGAAGATGGACGACGCACCTAATTACGGAGATACAGGAGGAACCATCGGCCACGAACTCACACATGCCTTCGACGATCGAGGGCGTCAGTTCGACGCGCAGGGCAACTTAAAAGACTGGTGGACCAAGGACGACGCAAAGAACTTCACCGATCGCGCGCAGTGCATCGTCGATCAGTACGCGCAGTACACCGTCGTCGACGAAATCAAGATCAACTCCAAACTGACTGAAGGTGAAGACATCGCCGACCTCGGTGGACTGATCCTCGCCTGGATGGCCTGGAAAGATCAGACAAAGAACGTGAACCTTGAGTCGCGCGACGGACTCTCCCCGGAACAGCGCTTTTTCGTCGGCTACGCACAGTGGGCCTGCGAGAACAATCGCCCTGAGAACCTGCGTGTGTCCGCCATTACCGATCCGCACTCACCGGGTAAGTACCGCGTAAACGGACTGATGGTAAACATGGAAGAATTCCAGAGAGCCTACAGCTGCAAAGCAGGCCAACCGATGGTCCGCGAAAGCCGCTGTCGTGTCTGGTAGCGCAGCCCTGCCGATTTCCCGAAGAGCTGAACTTCCCGGAAAACGGGGTCCCGGTAACTCGCCCCTCCCCCGGCCGATGAATTCACATGCCGATCCTTACCTTCAAGCAACGCTCAGCGCGGCCGGATTAGTCGCTCGCAAAGCCTTTATGTCGCGCATCGGGGGCTGTCCGAACATCCGGCTGTACTCACGATTGAACTGGCTAACGCTCTCGTATCCCACTTCAAACGCGGCACCCGTTGCATCTAATCCGTCGAGGAGCATTCGCTGCCTCGCAGTATGAAGTCGAATCTGTTTCTGGTATTGCAGCGGGCTCATTGCCGTCAATGCCCGGAACTGGTGGTGCAGCGTCGATACGCCCATCCGCGCCACCTCGGCAAGCTCCTCCATATGTAACGGCTTGGCGTAGTTGGCCTTCAGCCATCCGATGGCTTTCGCCGTTCGATTGCTCAAGTCGCCGGTAGTGGCGATCGCGCGTAGCCGTTCCCCTTGCGGAGTGCGAAGGACGCGATAGACGATCTCACGTTGGATCATGTGGCCGAGAAACGGAATATCCTCGGGAGCCTCGAGAAGCCCGATCAGCCGGGAGCACGCACCCAGCAGTCCAGTGGTCGTTTCACCAACAGCAAGCCCGCGAGAATCAACAGAAGTCTCGATTTCCGGCAACTCTTCGCAGCTAATAACCTCCCGGACTGTCGGCATATCGAGCCGGAGGAACATCGAGATCATCGGCGCCTGTTCGGAGGCTTCGACGATCTGACTCTCAGCGGGAACATCAATCGAGGAAAGTAGAAAAGACGATTCGTCGCAGAGGTAAACGGTCCCGCCGAGGTTGACGCGCTTTTTGCCCTGCACAAAAACTGTGATGCTTGGTTCGTACCTGGCCAGCAAGCAAGCCGTAGGCTTGGTTCGACGGTACAGCGACAGACCGGCAACTGCTGTACGATTTTCTCCCAGCGATGGAGTATGCGCTGCAATCTGGCGGGCCAGTTCCTTTCGCATTCGAATTGCTTCCGCGTTCGAATCTTTGCGCTTATCGGTTTGCACTGCCACTTTGCTCCGCATGATTCCTCCCACTTCCAGCTTACTGGCGATCTGTACCAGTGTGCACAAAATCCGGCGGCCAGACAGGATCAGGCAAAAAATCGGCAGGATCGGGAAAGCACGGAACCAGGGCCCCCTTCTATCCTTCGAATAGGGCGGATACTCGCGGCAAGCCCGTGAGGTCCTCTCAAACGAGGAGAAGAGTCATGCAGAAACGGAAACTGGGAAACAGCGGCCTGGAAGTATCGTCTATCGGATTTGGGTGCATGGGGATGAGTTGGTCTTACGGACCGCCGAAGGATAAACAGGAGATGACATCCCTTCTTCACGCTGCGGTCGAGCGGGGGGTCACCTTCTTCGACACCGCCGAAGTGTACGGGCCGCTCCTGAACGAAGAGCTTGTCGGTCAAGCACTCGCTCCGTTTCGCGGCGATGTCGTCATCGCCACCAAGTTCGGATGGCAAGCCAATCCCAACGACGGAGGCAAGTGGAGCGCCCTCGACAGCCGGCCGGAGCATATCAAGCAGGTTGCGGAAGAGTCGCTCAAGCGGTTGAAGGTGGATGCGATCGATCTGTTCTATCAGCATCGTGTTGATCTTGATGTACCGATCGAAGACGTAGCGGGTGCCGTGAAGGAGTTGATCCTGGAAGGCAAGGTGAAGCACTTCGGTCTTTCTGAAGCGAGCGCACGAACGATCCGTCGCGCTCACGCCGTGCAGCCCGTTGCTGCGCTCCAAAGCGAGTACTCGTTGTTCTGGCGGGAGCCTGAAGATACAGTCATGCCTACACTCGAGGAGCTTGGGATTGGCTTTGTCCCGTTCAGCCCGCTGGGCAAAGGCTTCCTGACGGGAAAGATCGACGCGGATACAAAGTTCGACAGCACAGACTTCCGCAACACCGTTCCCAGGTTTACGGCGGAGAACCGCAAAGTGAACCAGGCTCTGGTCGAGGTGATCAGCTCTTTCGCCAAACAAAAGAAGGCAACCCCGGCACAGATTGCACTCGCCTGGCTGCTCGCAAAGAAGCCGTGGATTGTTCCCATCCCAGGAACTACAAAGCTTGCTCGCCTGGAAGAGAATCTCGGAGCTGCGAACGTGGAGCTGACCCCGGACGACGTGCGCGCCCTTGAAGACGCCTCCTCCAGGGTCAAGGTCGAAGGAGCTCGCTATTCGCCATTCCACGCACAACTGGTGGGACGATAACGGCGCTCAATCTTCCTTTGACAGTTACGACGTCGATGAAGCGACGCACTTGCTGACCCCCCTGGCGGGAGTTCTTGCCAGTGGGGACGGCAGCGATGTGTCGGTGGCACTGATCGCGAACGGTGAAAAGTCTGCTGGCTAGCCCGGCGCTGCACGCAAACATAGAACCAAACCAGGAAAGGCGAATATGGAAATTAAACGAGTTGGCTCACAACCTTCGGCCAAGGGGCCGGCAGCTGGATGGGAAAGTTGTCGATTGGCTCGAAAAGGTAACCGATGAACAATACCGGAAATGGTGAAAGCCATAACAACCCATTCGAAACAACAAAGGATTCCCTATGAACATTTCTTTTGAAAACAAAGTCGCGCTCGTCACCGGCGCGGGGTCTGGACTGGGGCTTGCGACCGTGAAGGCTTTCGCTGAATCAGGAGCCTCCGTAGTGCTTGCGGACTGGAACGAAAAAGCCGTGCGCTCTGCGGCCGAGGAGCTGACTGCCCAGGGTCACAAAGCACTGGCAATTCAATGCGACGTAGCGGACGACGCTCAGGTAGAGGCAATGGTCAAGGAGACTGTGGCCACCTTTGGACGGCTCGATGCAGCCTACAACAATGCCGGCGTGCAAAATGTTCTGGCCGAGACTGCCGATTCTCCCCGAGACGATTACGATCGCGTGATGGCGATCAATCTCCGCGGCGTTTGGAGTTGCATGAAATTCGAGCTGCAACAGATGCGCAAGCAGGGAAGTGGGGCCATCGTCAATTGCTCTTCGCTTGGTGGGCTGGTGGGAGGAGCCGAGCGTGGAACCTACCACGCCGCTAAGCACGGAGTCCTTGGGCTGACCAAGAGCGCGGCCCTCGAATATGCCGCACGGGGGATTCGTGTCAACGCCGTATGTCCGGGCCTCATTCAGACACCGATGTCCGATCAAATGATCGCCTCCGGTCAGGCGGACGCCCTCAACGCGATGGTGAAAAGCGTACCCATGGGGCGCGTCGGCCGGCCCGAAGAAATCGCCGATCCCGTTCTGTGGCTTTCGAGTCCAGCCGCGAGCTATGTCACCGGCCAGTCCATCTCGGTGGACGGCGGC
This sequence comes from uncultured Acidobacteriaceae bacterium, assembly GCA_963830325.1. Classification (GTDB taxonomy): domain Bacteria; phylum Acidobacteriota; class Terriglobia; order Terriglobales; family Acidobacteriaceae; genus PALSA-350. Next base: position 155,262 of record CAWHMV010000007.1, on the reverse strand, counting down.
TACATCATGCGTTAGGACCGTGGATCGAGATTGCCGATGTGCTCGATGCAGGTAGCACAATCAACTTTATTTTCTGTTGGAAAACGTAGACGTGATCATCTCTTCGATGACTTTGTAACTCACTGGTTTGGAAATAAAATCATCCATGCCGGCCGCCAGACAGCGATCCCGTTCCTCGCTCATCGCAGATGCGGTCATCGCAACAATGGGTACGTGAGCACCTACAGCCTCTTCCCCGCGGATTTGCATAGTGGCCTGTAGGCCGGTCATCTCAGGCATCTGCACATCCATGAAGATCAGATCGAAATCACCTTGTCTCCATTGCTCGAGCGCTTCCAGACCATTCGTTGCCAGCGTGATCCGATGTCCCATCTTGCCCAGCATACTCATGGCGACTCTTTGATTCACCAGGTTATCTTCGGCCAAGAGGATCCTTAGCGATGATGGCCTTCGATTCGTAGCCTTGTCATCCGTAGCGTTGTCGTCAACGACCAGAGTGGGCATCCCCCGCAAATCCGCTTCACTCGGGATGGGCATCGCTGGCTGCGATGCAGGTGAAAGGTTGAAGTAAGCAATAAAGGCTATGGTCGTGCCCTCCCCGGGCATGCTTTTGAGGCCGATCGTGCCACCCATCAAAGTCACAATGCTCTTGGAGACGGCCAGTCCCAGTCCGGTACCTCCATATAGCCGGCGGCCCGAAGTGTGCGCTTGCTGAAACTCCTGAAAGAGCCCTTCCTGTTGGTCCAGTGCGATTCCGATCCCCGTGTCGCGGATGGAGAACTGCAAACCAGCGCGCTCGTTCGTTACCGATTCCACCGATACATCGACGCGGACTTCTCCCTGCTCCGTGAATTTAATCGCATTCCCAACCAGATTGATCAGGACCTGACCAAGACGGATAGGATCACCCGTTAGGTCAGCGGGTACGTCCGGTGCGATGTGCACTGCCAGTTCCAGGCCCTTTTGGTGGGCGAGGAGGGCGAGGCTCCTCATCACATCCTTGACCACGCTCGGTAAGTGGAAGGCAACCGAATCCAGAACGGTTTTACCTGCTTCCATCTTCGAGTAATCGAGGATTTCGTTAATGATGGTCAACAGGCGATCTGCTGAGGACTTCACCGTCAGCAGAAAATCACGCTGCTCTTCACTCAAAGTTGTGCTAAGCGCAAGCTCCGTCATACCGAGAATGCCATTCATCGGCGTCCGTATTTCATGGCTCATGTTTGCCAGGAATTGGCTCTTGGCACGGCTCGCCTGCTCGGCCGCAATCATCGCCTTGGTCAACTCCTCTTGCGACCTGGCATACCTCACTTGCAATATCGCGGCTCGCACTCCATAGATTGCAACCCCCGCCGAAATGAAGACAAACCCCAACCATGGGTGCTCCGGCGCAATTTCAACTCCCATAAGTGTGATAGCCAGCGTGAATAATACCGGGCTGAGGTTGTCGATCAGGAGTCCCGCGGTCCGCTGGCCGCTGCTCCGTTCACTCTTGTCCATAGGGGTCTTGTGTTGCAAGGCAATAGAGCCCATGAGAGCGAGGTAAGGGATCCCCCACCCGGCGTCTTGCACTCCGCTATGCCAGCCGTGGTTCAGTTCGACGTAGCCCACGATAAGAGCTACTATCCCATTGACCCACAGATAGCGGGCCAGGGTCTGGTAAAAGCGTCTTCTTGCCGGGCTCGGGTTGGAAAAAAAGCGCAAGGTCACAGCTCCGACCAGAATGAAATTCTCCGCATTGTTCAAATACATGAGATTCGTCGCGGAGATCGCCTCAGGACGGGCATGCGAGGGCAATACGGAGAAGAGCTGCAAGTATGCGAGCATCGCTGCGATGAGCGCTTGAGCCCCATCGAGCCATGCGAAGCTCTTCAGGCCGGCGTCCGTACTTCGGGAGCAGATAGCCAGCATGACAGGAATTGCGTACGCAAAAAAGAAGAAGTCGGAGTTGAGGGCCTTGGTCTGAGTGTGTATATGCGTCCCGAAGTCGTTGTAAGTCAAACCAAGCTCACCCACCGCTGCGACCAGCAAACCGCACCCGAATAAGAGCCACAATGGTCTGGCCTCTGGAGATTCGCTGTAAGCGCCAAGCAGGCACGCCGTAACCCCCAGAAGGGGATACAAAAGAAGGAACAGGTTAGACAAGAACAACGCGCGCGAATCAAAGACGAGAAGAGTCACGTGAGCGGCCACCAGGATCGTGCCCGCCACGAAGAGACTGCGAGCCGCACCCGGCCTCGCGCTGATCACCGCCCACCCCGCACAAATGCGTCCATCAGGATCCCCTGCCACTGTTGTGCGGCGCAGAGTTGTGGCAAAACGAGACATTCTGCATCAGCTGCTTGGATCGCCAACCGGGCGGACGACTGCGCACTATAGGCATGCCGTTCGGCACGTTCTAGTGATCACCGATATCCTCGGGCCAGAGATTCTATGGCCTTATATCGGACTTATCGGCTCATCCCGTGGAGCACGCCAGTCCGCCCGCAGACGATCGGAAAGACGTACCTCAGGAGCTAAAGAGGGTGTGTGAGAACCGGGATTTTGCGAATTTAGTCCCGCAGGGACGGCTGAACTTAGCCCAGGACTGGCGTCGTGAATTAAGGAGTTTTGTTCAGCTGCTTCTCCGACTTCGAAATCAAGTCGCGGAACACAGCGACCGCCGGAACATCCGGATCTTCAAGTGCGTCTGTCGCGCTATATCGCCACACTGCGGGAGTGTTGAGCGGGGATCCAGACGGATTTTCCTTGTTGTTGCGATACACCACAAACATGTCCTGTGACTCCCCGACCTCCATCTGGGGGCGAGGGCCTGCAGAGGTAGATTGAGGATTCAAGGGGCCGCCGGAAATTCCCGGATTCCCCTGCCTTCCGCCAACCCGGCCTCCGGAATCGGTGGGCTGAATCACTCCAACGTCGTTATTGGTGGGGACGCCGCCAATCGTAGGTTGGGCTATTTTGCCGCTACCTTTCCTGACGGTAATAATGAGGTCTGCGGTCGACGGTTCCATCACCAGCGAATAGCGGCCCCACTTCATCAACGCTTGTTCCACGTCCTCTCGAGCCATCCGGTTTGCGTTGGGATGTTCCACGGCGATTCCAGCGTCGGGATCGATAATCACTAATACCGTACGCGCCTCAAGAACGTCCGCCGGCAACAAAGCCTTTTTCTTGTCCTTCGCTGCTCCCATCAAACACCACAGCAGTAACACGGAAACTGTCAAACCTTTGCGTCTCAACATAATCGCCTCCACCGGACGCCAACCACTCTAGTCCAATGAATTATCTGTAGGGAAGGGCAATGGCTCCCCCCAATAGCCTCAGAACCGGTCAACTGGCCGGATTTCACCACCCCTAAAGCCACTTAGGGGGGCTTTACGGCGCATAGGGCGCTTAAGGCGCACACTTCCCCCCGACGGGTACCGTCCCAGGCTGGGCAAACAAGCTCTACCAAGGCCCCGAGGCAGTGAGAACCCCTTCTTGTCTAGCGGACACAGTTCTTCACTCCGCATTAAGGATAGTGGAGAACAGCAGCAGGCCCACCGTAGTGAAAATCACGTCGTATCCAGCCAGAAGCTTGATCCAAAGGCCCGGTTCGGAATCGCCCATCAAAATCGACGTCGTAGCCTCGACCATGCCCAGCAGTGCCGGAATAAAAATAGGAAAAAGCAGCAGAGGAAGCAGCAATTCGCGATTCCGCGTGCGCACCGACAGCGCCGCAAAGAAGGTTCCGTTCACCACCAGCGCCCAGGTGCCTAACGGCAGAACTACAACCAGCAGCCACGTCTCTCCCAGCGGGTGGAGATTGTAAAAGATGGCAAACAGGGGAGCCAGAACGATCTGCACCAGGGTCACGAAGATAAAGTTGGCAATCACCTTAGCCAGGAACAGCGAGGACGCGGGCGCCGGCGCCATGCGTTGTGCGTCCAGCACCTGGTGGCGTAGTTCGCGAGTCCACGCTTGATTCAGCGCAGTTACCGCAGCGAACAAAGTGGCAACGCACAGGATGCCCCCGGCGATCTGCCGCGATATAGCCGCGGTGGGATCAAACGCCAAACTGAAAAGCACCACCACCAGCAAGGCAAAGAAAAGCATGCCATTGATGGCGTCTTTCGATCGCCATTCCAGCCGCAGGTCCTTCGCCAGGTGAATCAGGAGATAGCTCACGAGCGCGCCTGGTCCTTGGTCAAGGCAGCGACCGTGGCATGGGAAGCGCTCAGGTAATCCTGCGGCGCAAGCAGGACTTGAACACCGCGCTGTCCAGCCGACAGGGAAACCAAATCGAACAGCTCGATGGTCTCATCCGCAAACACCGGGAAATCCTTCTTCGCGCCGAAGACAGTGACCCCGCCACGGAGATAGCCGGTGAGCGGCTGGACGTCCTTGAGCGAGACCATTTCCGCCTTGCGTGCTCCAGCGGCGCGCGCCAGCTTTTTGAAGTCCAGTTCCGCGTCGCCGGGAATCACAGCGAACGCGTATTGGTCCGGGCCAGTGATCGTGAGCAGGGTCTTGAACACCTGCTCCACCGGCAGCCCAATCTTCCGTGCCACATTGATGGCTGAGAGGTCCTCCGGATCGACTTCATACTCCTGCAGTGTGTAAGCGATGCCCAGCCCTTCGAGAATCCGCGCGGCATTGGTCTTCATCGCGCAGGCACCTCAGTCGCGGAGATCAGCTGTCCCGCCTCCATAGTCAGAAAGTAGTCAGCCAGGGGCTCAGCGAGCGATCTCTGATGGGTGGTGAGCACTACCGTTCGGTTCGCGGCGCGAAGCTGCCCCAGCAAAGCCACCATCTTGCCCGCGCTGGCAGCGTCCATGTTGGAGAACGGCTCGTCGAGGAGCAGCAATTCGGGCTGGGGGAGCAGCACCCGGGCCAGGGACGCGCGTTGGCGCATCCCCTGGGAGAATTGTCCAACCGGACGAGTCAGCGTCGGGTCGAGGCCCACAGCAAGCAGCGCCTCAGACGGAGTAAGACAGGAACAAGTACGGTAGAGCCCGGCAAAGTAACGCAGATTCTCCTCGGCCGAAAGCTCGTCATAGAGCATCGGGGCGTGGCTCATGTAGCCGATGCGCGCTCGTTGGCTTGCAATCTTTTCCGGCTTACCCGCGCTTAGAATGCGAGCAGTGCCCAGGGTCGGTTCGAGCAGTCCTGCGAGGATGCGCAGCAAAGTAGATTTGCCGGCGCCGTTTTCTCCCAGCACAACGTAGCAACGGCCCGCAATGAAGTCGAGAGAGATCTTGCGCAGGGCAGGGAACCGGCCGTACATGCGCGATAAGTTGTCGAGCTGAACGAGAACCATCCCCTTGGAGTATAGAGCGCAGAGGCTCTCATGAAGGGGCGGTCCTCGCCACGCTAACCAGCTGCGGAATAATCCCTAAACGAAGGGCACGGCTTCAGCCGTGCCGTACAGAGCTGCGGTCGGTGAGGGCTTTACAGGCTGCGGAAAAACTCGGTTTTGTATCAGGGCCCGACGTTTAGTCGGGCCGTAAATGATTGAGAATACGTCGGGCTTTAGCCCCTGAGGTACGTCTTTCCTGTCTGGTCCCGAATTTCTCCGCAGCCTGTTTTAGCCCCAGAGGTACGCGTTTCCGCGCTTCCATTTGCACGGAAACTACTTTGCTGGCTGCTAACTTTATTTGCTTGTTGCTGCCGGAGATTTGAGGGAAGCGGTATTGGGCGCGGGCTTTTGGGCCGCGTATTTCGAAGCGCACTTGGCCTGCAACTCGGTGGCATGGAACACGCCATCCCGGCCATAGGTGCCCATGGCAAGTGCCTGGGAGCCATCCTTGAAAGTATCCGGCGGAGGCTCAATCCCCTGATAGCTGACTCGCAGCGTATGACCCTGTTCGGTCAGGACAAACTGGGCATTCGTTCCGCTGCGCGCGATGGAATTCGCCGCCACATCCCCGGCAACGCGCAGATGCCGGCTGTAAGCCTTATTGCCCATGGCCTGCAACTCGCCAATGGTGACGTAGTAGCTCTTATCCGCTTGGACGCCGCTAATCGCAAGATAGATGATGGTGCCCAGAATGATGACAGCTGCGGCGCCGATGCGAAATGTCTGTCCAGGGATCTTCATGGCCTGTCTAAGGGTAGGAGCCCGTGGTCCCTTCCGTCAAGCGCCGCATCTGAACGTATAATTCCTCTGAGGCGATTCGACAATGAGCAGCAACGGAAACTGCACCGATGAGATCTTGAAGCCGCGGGCTGACTGGATCGTAAAGCGCAAACTCGAAGCCGCACGCACGGGCGATACCAACATGTCCCAGATGCACTTTGCGCGTAAGGGGCAAATCACGGAAGAAATGGCCTTTGTCGCTGAACGGGAAAAAATCCCCGTCGGCTTGATCCGGGACGAGATCGCCGCCGGCCGGCTCATCATTCCTGCCAACATCAACCACCCCGAGCTGGAGCCCATGGGGATTGGGGTAGCCACCCGATGCAAGATCAACGCCAACATCGGCAACTCCGCGGTCACCTCCAATATCCGCGAAGAGCTGGATAAGCTGCATATGGCGGTCAACTTCGGCGCCGACACCGTGATGGACCTCTCCACCGGTGGCAGCATTCCCGAGATCCGCGAGGCCATCCTGCGCCACAGCCCGGTGCCCATCGGCACGGTGCCGATCTACGAAGCGCTGAACCGGGTAAAGAAGCTCGAAGACCTGAACATCGATGTCTACCTGGAAGTGATCGAGGAGCAGGCCCAGCAGGGGGTGGACTACTTCACCGTGCACGCCGGCGTGCTCATCCAGTACGTGCCCATGGTGGCCAAGCGGATCACCGGCATCGTCAGCCGCGGCGGCGCCATCCTGGCTCAATGGATGACGCATCATCACCGCCAGAATTTCCTCTACGAACACTTTGACCGCATCGTAAAGGTGATGGCGAAGTACGACGTGAGCTTCTCCCTGGGTGACGGCTTGCGTCCTGGTTGCATCGCCGACGCCAGCGACGAGGCACAGTTTGCCGAGTTGAAGACCTTGGGCGAGCTGACCAGAACCGCCTGGAAGAGCGATGTACAGGTAATGATTGAAGGTCCCGGCCATGTGCCCTTGGACAAGATCCAGGAGCAGGTAGAGAAAGAGGTAGAGCTCTGCGATGGTGCCCCGTTCTACACCCTGGGACCGCTGGTGACCGATTTCGCCCCGGGGTACGACCACATCACCAGCGCCATCGGCGCCGCGATGATCGGTTGGCACGGTGCGTCCATGCTCTGCTACGTCACCCCCAAGGAGCACCTTGGCCTGCCCAACGAAAAAGATGTGAAGGACGGCATGATCGCCTACCGGATTGCGGCCCACGCAGCCGACATCGCCAGGCACAGGCCGGGGGCGCAGGACCGGGACGACGCGATCAGCTACGCCCGCTACACCTTCGACTGGAATAAGCAGTTCGCGCTTGCCCTCGATCCGGAAACGGCGCGGTCGATGCACGACGAGACCCTGCCCGACGACTACTACAAGGAAGCGGCTTTCTGCTCCATGTGCGGTCCCAAGTTCTGCTCTATGAACTGGTCGAGCAAAGTCGATGCCTTCAACAAAGAAGTCCACGGCCTGGAAAAGAAAGACCTGACCGAACTAGTGACTCTGCAAGCCGAGACCCTGGCAAGCCGAGGGTAGCTGGCTTACTGCACTGATTCCAGAGTCTCGGTCGCCCGGACCAGCGCAGCAGTCACATTCGCCATCTGCGCTTGCGCGCGAACCGGATCGCGTGCATCGATAGCCTCATTCACCCCCGGGATGACGACCGCAGCATAACCCGTGTACTCTCCGGGCGCGAATATCGTATGGCGGAACCACGGCCGTCCCGGAAGCCCCTCCGGCGCAAGCAAATCACTTTCCACCGCCCGCAACGAGGTATTCAGAGCACTCGTGTCCCCTTTCGCCGCAAGCTGTTTGGCCATGACCGACATGGCTTCGCCCGCAAACCGGCTTGCCGCCCCCAACGCAGCATCAAAGTCCACGCTCATCATGCCCGCATCCCTGGCGCGCGCCTCTGCGGCGAACAGGTAGGCCTGTATCTGCCGGGCATAGGTGACGTAGTCGTAGGGCAGCACATCGGTGTCCGCCATGTGCAGCACCTCCAGGCCAAAAACCCGCGCCATCTGCTGCTCATAAACGAAGGTCGGATCTGCATTCATGACAAACCATGAGTAGTTGTCGAAGACTGAGTGATAAACCCCATAAGGACCGGTGGAACCGATATCGGTCGAAGGCACACCCAGGTGTTGAATAAAAGGTGTGTAATCCGAACCGCTGCCCAGATCTCCAACCCGGACCTCGCCACCACCCACGAGCGGAACCGTCGGCGCATCGGTGAACTCTTTGCCCGTGTGCCGCCGAGCAGCAGCATCACTCAGATCCTTTTTCCATTCGTCATAGACCGAACCACCTTTCGGGCTGGCCACCTCCATGGTGACCTCACGAATGAACTGCTTCAGGGACGGCACGGCAGAAGCCTCAAAGTGAACCCCGGAAACGCTGGCGTCGGTGTTGATGTACGCTACCGCGTGGGCCAGCTGTTTGGCATGTTCCTCCGCCCACTCGGTTGAACCGATCAGGCCCTCTTCTTCCGCGTCCCAGCTGCAAAAGTAGAGGGTGCGGCGCGGCTTCCATCCTTGCGCCAGCAAACCGCCGATTCCGTGGACGGCTTCCAGCATGGCCGTAGTCCCACTGCCGGGATCGACGGCGCCATAGACCCACGCGTCACGATGATTCCCCGCGACCACCCACTCATCAGGAAATTCGCTGCCGGTGATTTTGCCAATCACGTCCCACACCGTGCGTTGCGCGTAGTCCATCTTGAGGCGCATGTGCACTTTCGTTAGGCCTCCACCGCCCACGTGATAGCTGAACGGCAAGGCGCCCTGCCATTCCCGGGGTGCCACCGGGCCGCCCAGATTTTCCAGGATCGGCGCCGCATCGTGGTACGAGAGCGGCATCGACGGGATAGTAGGCAGGCTGCTTATTTGGGAGAGCGGCAAACGCTTCGACGCGGGCAGCCCCGGCGTGGACGCAACATCCGGCGTGGTGGCGTCGCCCGGATACTTGAACATGTACTGCACCGATCCGCGCTGCACCCCAGTATCCGGGCGCCACGGACCGTGGGGATACTTGTCGCCCTGGAAGTACCCATCATCCGCTGGATCGGAATAGATGATGACTCCGGCTGCTCCCCGCTGCTGCGCCAGGTACACCTTGACCCCACGAAAGTTCATTCCATAGCGAACCAGAACGATCTTGCCCGCAACACTGATGTGCAGGTCCTCCAGCCGCTTGAAATCTTCCGGCCGGCCGTAATTTGCATACACAGCTTCGGCGGTCACGTCACAGGACGGGGAAGAGCCGTTGAAGGCAGGCAACACCCGCGGATCATCCTGATACGGATCATTGTCGACATGCTCGCGAGTGGGCCCGGTCATCAGAGTCTTTCCCTCAGCGTTAGTAGCCTCGAGGAAAACCTCCTGGGGAAGATTCAGCCACGCTTTATAAGGAACAATCTGGGTGTCGAGGCCCGCAGCTTTGAACTTGCCTGCCACATACAGGGCCGTGTCGTAGTCCTCTTTGCTCGCCGCCACGTGAGGGACAGCAGTCAGGGTCTTAAGCTCTTCCTGGGCTAGTTTGGGGTCGGGAATTGCCAGGAACTCCAGATCAATCTTGGCCTGCCCGCTGAAGTCGCGATAGCCCAAAGCGTGATCGGGAAAGGGAGAAACCTGGGCCGCGGTAGGGAAGGGAGCGAGGACCAGTAGGCAGCACAAAAGCCGTCTTGGGAATGAACAGGTGATATCAAAGTTTATACGAAGGGACTGCCGCCTCTGGGAAGCAGTCCCTCGATACGCTGGCTACGCCACCAGCTGAGCGCAATGCGAGCAGCGCTTGGCGCCGATCGGGATGTCGCTCAGGCACTCCGGGCACGGCTTGGTGGTAGGCGCCGCGACGACCTTGGGCCGAAATCTGTTCAGCAAAGTGTTGATCGGCAGCACAACCAGGAAGTAGATGGTCGCCGCGATGATCAGAAAAGAAATCAGGGCGTTGAGAAAGTCGCCGTACTTGATGATGCCGCCGTTGACGTTGAGCAGAAGCGCAGAAAAGTCCGGCTTGTGCACAATGGCTGCAATCAACGGGTTGATAATATCGGCGACCAGCGCATTCACAATGGCCGAGAATGCCACGCCGATGACAACGGCTACGGCCAGATCGACCACGTTGCCGCGCAGGATGAAATCGCGAAATCCTTTTAGCATTGGTTCTCCTGATTAGGGATTTTGTTTGGCCGGGTCTGCCCGAAGATTCTACTTCAGCGTGAGGCACTCCTCACACTCTTTATCCCTTTTGCACTTGCGCGCGATGAAATGATCTATAACAGCCAGCGGCCGTACGGGTACAAGAGCAGAAACAGGATCATGCACAGGGCCATGATGTCCATGTAAATCAGCACCACCACTGCGCCGTGATAGAAGCTCCAGCGGTGGCGAAGGCAGCGTATCGTGTCCCAGGTGCCCAGCACCGCGGCGAACGTCGGAATTAGCAGCTTGAGCGAAGGGCGATCATCCGGGAACCCAGCCAGCATGAAGGCGAGAACCAGGCTGCCGAGGACCAGCGCGATTCCTCGGGGTAGCGAACGATTGCGGAGGTTCAGAGCGCTCAAGACCATGGGACGACAAGCCTGCGCCTTACTCTACCGAAGCCGATTGGTTTACCGTGCCGAGGCGGTTGCGGGTTCCAGCCCCCGCAGTGCTTCTCCATAAGGCGCGCGGAGAATGCCACGCTCGGTAATGATGGCGGTGACATACTTGGCCGGGGTTACATCGAAAGCTGGATTTTCGATTCCCACGCCATGCGGTGTCATTTGCTTGCCGCCATGATGGGTCACCTCCATGGCGGCCCGCTGTTCAATGGGGATAGCATCGCCGCTGGCAGTCGCCATATCAATGGTTGACCAGGGGCACGCAACATAAAAAGGGATACCGTGCTCTTTGGCCAGGATGGCGACACCGTAAGTGCCGATCTTGTTGGCCACATCGCCGTTGGCGGCAACCCGGTCGGAGCCGACGATCACCGCCTGGATCTTGCCTTGGCGCATGAGGCTGGCGGCCATGTTGTCGCACAACACGGTGGTCGGTATGCCGTCGTGCATCATCTCCCAGGCGGTAAGGCGGGCGCCCTGCAAGAAGGGCCGCGTTTCGTCGGCATACACGTGGATCTGGTGGCCACGTTCGACGGCAGCACGAATCACACCCAAAGCCATACCGTAGCCGCAGGAAGCAAGTGCACCGGCATTGCAGTGGGTCAGCACTCCACCTGAGGCCGGCATCAGTGGAGCGCCGTATGCGCCCATAGTGCGGCAGGCTGCGATGTCCTCGTCGTACATGGTGCAGGCTTCGGCGACCAGGCCGTCCTGAATGGCGGCAATGGTGATGCCCGGTTGAGCGGCGAGCGCGAAGAAACGGCGGCGCATGCGTTCGATAGCCCAGAACAGATTGACCGCAGTGGGGCGCGTCGCGGCCAGTGTCTTGGAAATGGATTCCAGCTCGCTGGTTAACGCCGGAATCGTCGCGGCGGAGCTATTCCTGACACCCAGAGCGACGCCCATCGCGGCGGCAACGCCGATCGCCGGGGCTCCGCGCACCACCATGGTGGTGATAATGGTGGCAACCTGGTCGCTGCTGGTGGCAAGCACATAGGTTTCTTCCAGCGGTAAGCGTGTCTGGTCGAGAAAGCGGACTCCGTCAGCGGTCCATTCAAGGGTAGGGATCATGTCGTCTCCAGTCTAATGCAACGACCGCCTACCAGCCTCGAGGTGCTCCGGGCCGTTTTACATCCCAAAAGAAAACCGCAGATCTCTCCACTGCGCTACCCCTGATTTCCTGTAGAAGTTGGTGGCGTTGGCAAACATCATGCGCCTTTCCTTAAAGAAAGGCGCACACGCGGCCTTGTCCAGTGCTGCGTGGCAGGAAACCCGGGTATGCTCCGGTCGAGATGACAATTTTGTTTTGTGTCGGGTGCAACTGTTTCCACGGCACCGGAGTAACTTGTCCCCTGGAAACAGACATCCTCGATACAAACAAAATTGTCATCTCGACCGGAGCGTAGCGCAGTGGAGAGATCTGCGGTCCCCCATCTTTCAAGGGCACTCTACTTCGGGCCTTCCAGCTCCTCGGCCATGGTCAATAACTTGTTGACGGTATTCCAGTTCCGGCCGGTAGATGCGCATTGCAGCGTCTTCTCAATCTTGACCAGGGAAATCTTCGGGTGAGCCATTCCCTGGGGATAGTAGATGTACACCTCGCGCCCGTTGATACGCAGTTCCTCCGGCTCGCAAGGCAGGCCCAGAAGCTGGTCACGGGCTTGTTTCGTTGGGGAACTATCCATGAAAACGACGAGCAGCCGATTGGGTTCAATGCCTGCCCGGCCGGCGAAGGGATTCTTCGCAATCACCTTGCGCAACTCAGAAGCTGTGCGAACGATCACTGCGGGGCGAAATCCGAAGCCGGCTTCGATCGCCTTCTCCAACCTTCGTGCCACCGCCACGGGATCCTCGCCGTCCTCGCGGAAAACCAGGTTGCCGCTCTGAATGTAGGTCTGCACGTCACGCAGTCCAAGCGAGGTGCAGAGAGTTCTGAGCGCCGCCATATTGATCTTCTGGTAGCCCCCAACGTTGACTCCACGGAGCATTGCAACGGCCATGATCCCTCCAGTATGCACATCAAACCGATGTATGGTGAAGGCATGCACGATCCCGTCTGGATAAAGTCGCTGCTAGGCGTGCACATTGCCGCGGGGGCGACAGCCTTTCTCATGGCTCCGCTTGCTCTGGCTTCGGCGAAGGGCGGGAAGGCTCACCGCCGCTGGGGCAAAATTTACTTCTGGGCCATGGCGGTAGTCGGATCGTCGGCTTTGGTGCTATCCCTTTATCGCCCAATCCTCTTTCTGGCACTGGTGGCGGTGTTTAGCTTTTATGCCGCCTTTTCCGCCTATCGGGTTCTATTTCACAAGAATCTGCCCAAAGGCCAGAAGGTAACCTGGCCGGATTGGGCCGCCGCCATCTTTACGTTCGCTTCCAGCTTCGCTCTAGCCTTGGTGGGCGTAGTGAGGCCGGTTCTGGTACAGAACCTGACGATTCCATCGCTGCTCTTCGGCTTTGTCGGCATGTGGTTGGCGGCAAAGTCGATCTGGCAGTTCCTGCATCCGCCTAAGGAGAAGATGTTCTGGTGGTACGAGCACCTTGGGAATATGCTGGCTAGCTACATCGCAGCCTGGACGGCCTTCAGCGTGACCACCATTGGCCGCTTTGTTCATGGCGGCTGGGTGATCTGGGTATTGCCTACAGTCATTGGAAGTCCGGCAATTGCCTTGACGACTGCCTATTACAAGAGAAAATTCGCGTCCCGGACCGGAGTCGGGGCGGCCTCGAACGCTTGATGTCCTCAGCAGTTGTCTTTCGCCCTGCGTTGCCCGCCGATGCCTATGCTCTGGCCGAACTGTCGATCATGGCCGGCGACGGCCTGTATGAGTTCCTGCTGGAAGAGATGGCGCCCAAAGAGATGCTGGCCGGGCTGATAGCGCGCACCATGAAGCAGGAAACTGGTGGCTTCAGCTGGCGCCACTGCTTTGTCGCCGACGACGAGGGTGTGGTGGGGATGATCAATGCCTATCCGGCGGCTTGGCTGCGGGCGGAGGAGCGAGACATCCTTCCGCAGGACAAGGTGCAGGTTCTCGACCCCATCGACCAGGCGCAGGACTGGGAGAGCTTCCTGGTGAACGGCATCGCGGTTCGCCCACCATACCGGCGGCGAGGTATAGGGAAACGGCTCATGGAGTGGGCCATCGAGCAGGCCAGGGCAGGAGGTTTTGCCCGAATCAGCGCCAATGTATGGGAAGATAATGTTGCCGGTCGTGGGCTTTTCGAAGATCAGGGTTTTGACCTCCAGACCCTGATCCAAGTAGCAGAACACATTGGGCTTAGTCACGTGGGGGGCAGCTTGCTGATGGTGCGGCCGAAGCTTACGTTTGTGTGATTCAAGGCGTCATTCACCGCCACGGAAGGGGCATTGTGGGTTTTTTTCTGGCCGGTAAGCTCACTCTATGACTCCCCTGCTCAGTGCTTTCCGGAGGCCGCGCCCTTTACAGGTCGCCCTGCTGACGCTTGGTGTCCTCGGCACAAGTGGTCTTTATCTATCCCAGGCACAGGTTTCTGCGGCCGCAGTTCACCCCAGCCTGGCGCTGCCTAGCGGGCTTTCTCCCGTGTGCCAACTGGTAGTGGAAGGCTCCCAACTGTCGCTCGATGGCAATGGAACCCTTTTCCGTTCTGACGATCAGGGAAGACATTGGCATCAGATCAAGCAGCAATGGGATGGGAAAGCCGTAGAGCTTTTGGGCATACCCGCTCTGACCACAGCTCCGGGCAGCGGTCAGGCTCCGAGATCGGCCGCTGACCAGGAAACATATGCTGCCGTGCTTCTGAAAAGTACCACCGCCCTACATTGGGTCAGCGTGGACCGGGGCAAGACCTGGAAGCCCTCAACTCTCGACGACGTGCGGCGTAACGACGTTCGCTGGTCCGGCCAGTAACCTCCTCTTCATTGGGTTTTGCTTTCCTGCCGAACAATGCGTGCCCGTAGCGGCGTCCAGATAAGCCGGTAAGGTGTGCTCTTGCGCACATTCGCAACAATGCTGGGCCGGAAACAGGCAAGGCAGGTGCCGCCTTCGCGGCGCACGCTGGGGTAGACGATGCCCAGCGAACCAAGCTCCATCAACTCCACCGCCAGCTCTTGCGATCGTATATAGCTGGTGGGGCTGAGGGCATCGTCCTCGATCCCCCGCAGGTCGTGGAACGGGGCCGTGAAGTCCGCCAGATAGTCGTCGTACTGAATTTCTTCGCGCTCTTTCCAGTCAATCTCCGCGAATTCGACGCTCTTGTGAAAGAGCACTTCGGCCTTGGCGGTCGCTAGCTCAAACGCGGCATACCAGGCACCCCGGTGAGGGGTGGAGAAGCGCGCCCCCAGCGGGTTGGCGTGGGTGAAGGCCGCGTTAATCACGCGATAGCAAGGCACATCAAAGACAAGATCCCGGACGCTGATATCAGGGCTTAGACCTTCTTCGGCTTGCAGTCGGGCATTGGTCGCATCGTCGAGTTCGAAGATAAGCTTAAGATCCTCTCCGTCAGCGATGCGCGTCAGAACGGAATCGAAGTTAGGAGAGTATTTGGCCGGCAATAAACGATGAGTATCGAAGCAGCGGATGTTCGAAACAGGAATAGTGGCCATCGCTAACCGCCGCGGCGGGCATCGAGCAGCCGGCGCAGCATGTCCATGGCCGGCGACCCTCCACGCAGGATGTAATCCAGAGGCGTGCGGCCGGCAAAGATCGGATTGCTGTTGGGCAGCTGCATCCATTGGTCGGCGAGCCGCTGGCTGTAAAGAATATTGAGCGACTTGAAGATCCCGATCAGGTACGAAATGCGCAACAGCTTGTCCTGGTCCAGGCTTTTGCCTGGGGTGCGAGGATTTTTCTTCAGCTGATAGTAGTTTCCATTGGATATACCTCCAAGCAACTCGCGCGCATCTTCGTCACGGATTTTCCAGTGGTCAACGATTTTGAACAAAGCTTTCAGTGCTGCTGCGGATAAGCGGCGACGGTCCTCGAGACGCGAAAGATCAGGCAGCACAGCCGCGGAGTAACGGGTTTCGGGGTAAGCAAGAGCGCCAGGGCGCGATTTAGGCATAGAATTCTAACTCTCCAATTATGGAGAATTATAACTCCATTATTCGCGCGCCAGCAAATAGACCAGGCCAGTGATGGCGGCGGTGAGGAACACCCAAGCAAACTGGTACCAGTAAAAGAAGGGGAAGCCAAAGAGCGCAGGCGTCGGCCGGGAGTAGATCGCGGGGAAGAGAAGCCCGATGGCAGGAAGCAGGAGAAGCCAGTTCCAATGGGTGCTGCGCTTCTTGCTGCCGGTATCGGCCATGCGAAGGATTATAGACTGAAAGCATGAAGCGCCGACTCATTGAGCACTATGAAGTAGTTCGCAAGTTGGGCGCCGGCGGCAGCGGAGTCGTGTACCTGGCTAATGACACCCTGCTCATGCGGCCGGTAGTGCTGAAGATATTGAAGCGAGGCGCACTATCGATTGAACAGATGCGGAGCACCGTGCTGCGCGAGGCGCGCTTGGCCTCCGCCATCGAACACCCCAACGTTTGCGCCATCTACGAAGTAGGAGATTTAGAAGACGAGGCCTACATCGTTATGCAATACGTGCCTGGTGATTCGCTGGACAAGATCATCGCCAACGGTCCAGCGAGTGTTCAGCTAGGGCTCTCCGTGGGCATTCAGATTGCGGACGGGTTGAGCGCTGCGCATCGGCTGGGAATTTTCCACCGCGATCTGAAGCCAGGGAACGTGATGCTGACCGATGGCGGGGTAGTCAAGATTCTGGATTTCGGCTTGGCCAGGAGAATCTCTATCGCTGAGGCGGAGTTCGATCCGGCCAAGCCGCGTCGGGCTAAAGATGTCTCCAAGCGCAAGTCGCGCATGACCTACACCGCGCACGGGGGCACCATCGCCTACATGGCGCCGGAGCAGTTTGTGACCGGCCAAACCAGCGTGCAAAGCGATATCTTCGCAGTGGGTGTCACGCTCTATGAGTTACTGAGTGGCCGCCATCCGTTCGTGCGGCCAGAGGCGGAAGAGTTTCAAAGTGTACGCGCGATTCAATTCGCCGATCCGCAGCCGTTAACCGAGTGCTGTCCCCAGGTGCCCCCCGAACTGGCCAGCGTGGTCATTACCTGCCTCCAGAAGACGCCGAGCGGGCGCTACTCTTCTGCCGCCGATCTGCGCGAAGCGTTGCGAACCATTATGAAGACGATGCAGCTTGAGACTGGCATCCTTCCCGGCGATACGGCAACCAACCTGCAGGTACCGGCCGCCGAGCGCGCCCAGCGGGCTACCGGATTTCTTTCCATGCTGGCGGAGCGCTTTCGCGAGTCGGCGGATGTGCAGAAGGAGAACACGATTCTCGTGCTGCCATTCCAGAACTTCGGACAGTCGGGCGAATCTCCGTTGTACGGCTATGCCCTGGCGGATGCCATTGCCGCGCGGTTGGCCCGCATGTCCTCGCTGGTGGTGCGGCCTTCCAGCTCGCTGATGCAGTTACCTGTGCCTATGCAGCAGATGGATCCGTTGTCGGTAGGCAAGAAGCTGCTGGTGCAGTGGGTGTTGGCGGGGAATTTCATGCGCTCGGAAAAGGGTTTCGATTTGAACTGGCAACTCCTGGATGTGTCGGGGCAGAGCGTGCGCGCTGGGGGCACCATCAGCGTGCCTTCCTTCGACCTGATCGCTGTGCAAACAGAAATTTGCAACGAGGTATTCGCTACTTTGCAGGGGCTGGGCAAGCTGCAGCAGAACGGCGAATCGACCCGCCAGGGGCCGATGGCGGAGGAATTGTCGGAGGAATATTTGCAGGCGCGGGCACTGTTGTCGTCGTTTATGTCGCGGTCCGGCGCCCGGAGTGACCTGGACAAAGCGAGGGAGATGTTCGAAAGCGTAGTAGCGCGCGACGCGCAATTTGCTCCCGGATGGAGCGGCCTGGGGATTACCCAACTGCAGTATGTGCGCCACGGATTGGGCGGGCAGTTGTATTTGCTGGCAGCGCGGCGCAGCTTCGACCGCGCGCTTGAAATCGATCCCGGGTCGATTGAGGCCAACCTTTATCGCGTGTACATGCTGCTGTCGCGAGGCGAGAAGGAGAGCGCTCGACACGGTATCGAGCATCTGTTGGGAACGGCGGATAACAACTGGAACGTACACCTCGTGGCCGGCCAGACTCTGCGTCTGGACGGAATGTACGAGGAAGCGCTGCAGCAATTTAACCGGTCCCTGCAACTGAATCCGTCGAACGCGCCGATCATTTATAACCACCGCGCGCGGGTGTATCAGTATCAGAATCAGTTGGAACTGGCGGAGGAAGAGCTGCAGAAGGGATTGACCCTGGAACCCAGGCATCCCTTGCTGCGCACCTCGGTCGCGTATCAGAGAATGCGCCAGGGCGACATGCAGCAGGCCATCAGCATTCTGGAAGCCGTGATTCACGACGATGAGAGCATGCGCATTGCCTTTCCTACGTTGGCTTTGTGTTATGTGCAGGTAGGGGAGCGTGAGCGGGCTGCCTCGCTGATCGAAGAAGATTCGCTGTCTGCCGCGGAGGCAGATAGCGAGATGGCGTATCGCCTGGCGACGTACTTTGCCGTGGAGGGAGATGAGAGTGAGGCGCTGCACTGGTTGCGCCGCGCTATTTATCTGGGCAACGAAAATTACCCATGGTTTTCAAAGAACCCGGCGTGGAGCAGGCTGCACGGGCACGCGGACTTCGAACGCATTCTTGAGGATCTGAAGAAGAGCCACAGGGTTAACCAGAAGACCTGGCGGCGATTGTTGGAGCGGGTGCCCACAGAGAAGCTCGCTTAGGGTGAGAGAGACTGCAGATCCCTCGGCTACGCTCGGGATGACAAAGGAAGAGGCAGCGGCTCCACTGGCTTTTTGCGTCGTTCAGCAACCAGTCTCGATGAAACCGTTGCGCTTTCCTTTGTCATCCCGAGAGCCTGTGACTTTTTTGGTGCAATTTTCTGAAAACATTGAGCGGTTGGGGGGATGAAGTTGTAAGAAGAGACATGGGCAATAACGAGGCAGGGGAAGTCGAGCAGAAGAGTGCAGTGCGTCTTCGTAAAGCAGAGCGTCTTCAGCTTTCTCTTTTACCGCATTGCATAGATGATTTGGTGTCCTCGGATCATCGAGTACGTACGGTGATGGCGGTAGTGGAGAAGCTGGACGTGAGCGGTTTTTGCGCGCCGATCCGAGCCCGTGAAGGGCGAGCTGGTCGTAATGCGACTGATCCTCATCTGCTGGTGGGTTTATGGCTGTATGGGTGTGTGCGCGGGATAGGTTCGGCACGGGAGCTGTCACGTCGCTGTGAAGAGAGTCTGCCGTTTCGCTGGTTGTGTGGCGGGGTCAGTGTCAATCATCGCCTGCTGTCTGACTTCCGTACCGATCACGCGGATGCCTTAGACGCCGTGTTTACGCAGGTGCTAGTGACGTTGGTGGACAAGAAGTTAGTACGGGTGAGTCGCATCAGTCAGGATGGAGTGCGGGTGCGGGTGAGCGCCGGGAGCAGCAGTTTTCGCCGGGAAGAACGATTGCAGCAGCTGTTTGTGCAAGCCCAGCAGCAGGTGTCGGAGTTGCGCGAGCAGCTGGAATCGCCGGCACAATCGGCAGCGGTAACGACGCGGCAGAAGGCGGCGCGTAAGCGAGCGGCGGAGTCGCGACAAGAGCGGTTGGAGCAGGCGATCGCGCAGTTGCCGGAGCTGAAGAAGAAGCAGGCGGAGGCGGCGCAGAGGGCAGGGAAAGGCAAGTGTGGGGACAAGATCCGAGCCAAGCAGCCGCGGGTAAGCACCACGGACGCGGCCATGCGGGGGATGAAGATGGCTAACGGTGGTTTCAACCCCGCGGCCAACGTGCAGTTGGCTGCCGACACCGAAAGCCGCGCCATCTTGGGGGTGGAAGTCAGCAACGAGGGTTCCGACTCGGCTGGGTTGAGCGAGCCGATGCGTCAGCAAGTGGAACAACGAACCAGTGGCAAGGTGAAACAGCACCTGGTGGACGGCGGCTACTTGTGCATGGAGGACATAGTCGAGGCCCACCAGCAAGGGGTGGAGTTGTTCGTGCCTTCCAAACCGGCTAGAAACCCGCAGAACCGGGGCCAGGAGTTGACACCCAAGCCAAGTGATTCGGAAGCGATCCAGGCATGGAAACAACGCATGGGAAGCGAAGAAGGCAAGAAAATCTACCTACAAAGGGCCGCCACCAGCGAAACAGCGAACGCTGAATTACGAACTCATCGCGGGCTGGCGCCGTTGACCGTACGTGGCCTCAACAAAATCAAATGCGTGGCGCTATGGTGCGCCTTGGCTTACAACCTGACCCACTTCAGCAAGGCGCTTCTCAGCTAAAACCGAGCTGAATGAGCAAAACAGAAGATCGAGCACCGAAAACAGAAAGGATCGAGCACCCTATGGCAAGCGGAACAGTGTAGAACCGCACCTTGGCCTGATGGCCGCTTCGCAATCCGACCATAACGAAACATGCTCGATCCTGGCGGGATTAAAACTAATCGGTATTAAGTCACAGGCTCCGAGCGTAGCCGAGGGATCTGCAGTCTCTCTCGCCCTCGCTCAGAACGTCTGCGGTAGCAACTCTGTCTTCTGATCCTGAGCAGGATTCAGAAACATCGGATCGGTCAGGCTGAACACCACCGTGGATTGCGCCGGCAGATTGGCCGACCAGTTCGTCCGCAACCAGTGCGCGGTCACAATACCGGCGCCTACGGCTGTGCCCACCACGGCGCCGACTCCAGCGCCTACGGCAGCGCCCACGGCGGCACCGCCACCGGCGCCTATGCCCAACTCCACGAGGGTGCGTTTGCCATGTTCATTAGCCACAATGTTGCCCTCACCCTTGGCCTTGGTATCAGAGCCAAAGGTATCGATGACCTGGGCATGCAGATGGTAGCGGGTACCGTCGGGAAGAACAAATTCATCGGCCCGAAGGTGGAGGACAGATCCGCCGTTCATCCGATTTCCGGCGGAGGCGTATACCACCCTGCCGTGCAACTCAGAACCGACGGGAACAATGACTTTGCCGTTGCGCAACACGTCCTCGGTGACCGTGCCCTTAAACGGGGTATTCGGCGTAGTCGAGGCTGCGTCGATATCCTGCAGCATGCGAACCTTGAACACCGTTCCCGCAGGCAACGCATTCGCGGGTCCGGGAACATAAGTGACGATGCCGTCATCGCGGTTGTCTGTGGGAGAATCAAAACTGCGGCCCTTCAGGGCCGCTGCGCCGTGAGGCGCGTAATCTTCGCTGGAAGCAGGCAGCGGTGTTTCGATAATCCCAGCATCGGGATTGCTTTGCGCAGCTGGAGCGGGAGCCGGCGCAGGCTGAGTTGCTGCCGGAGCGGGAGCAGGTGCGGGCGTAATGACCGCCGGAGGAGTCGCAGGTGCTTGCTCGGTGGTGGTGATCGCATCGCTCGAAGGCGGCGTGGAGACACCTTCATAAGGACTGGGCTTGGCTTGCGCCATGAGAAACGGGGAACTGAGAACGAGCATGGCCGCGGCGGCCAACGAAAAACTTGTCTTTTTCATAGCTGTCCCTAACCTGAAACCTGAGCGCTGTAACACTGCACTTACAGATTAGTCCAAGCTTACATCCGAAGCCTTAACAACAGAAGGAAAGAACCACGGGGGTAACATGCGAAGCATGCAAACCCGCTTTCACGGAAGTTGATTCTGGCTTTGTTAGAATTTGATTTGACGCGAAGATGGGAAGTTTCATTCACACCATTGCCGGGGCAGACGGAAAAGCGATTGCCGTCGATCGCCGAGCCCCTCTCAAAGATCGTTTACGACACCAGATTACAAGGAGTGCTATGACTGAGATTGTTGCCATTCACGCGCGCGAGATCCTGGATTCCCGAGGGAATCCCACGGTAGAAGCCGATGTGCTTCTCGCGAGCGGAGCCATGGGCCGGGCGGCCGTACCCAGCGGCGCCTCCACCGGAGAGCACGAGGCCGTGGAACTGCGCGACGGCGACAAAGCGCATTACCTGGGCAAGGGAGTGCTGCACGCAGTAGAAAATGTGGAGAGCGTGATAGCCCCCGAATTGGCCGGCATGGATGCGGCCAACCAGCGGCTCATCGACGCCACCATGATTGCGCTGGACGGTACGGAGAACAAGGGAAAACTGGGCGCAAATGCGATCCTCGCCGTCTCCATGGCTTGTTCACGCGCTGCCGCCAACGCGCTGCAGATTCCGCTCTACCGCTACCTGGGCGGCGTCAATGCTTCGGTGCTGCCGGTGCCGATGATGAACATCATCAATGGCGGAGCGCACGCCGATAACAACGTGGACTTTCAGGAGTTTATGGTGATGCCGGTAGGCGCGGAGCGCTTCGGCGACGCGCTGCGCTGGGGGGTTGAGGTCTTCCACCACTTGAAGGGCGTATTGAAGAAGAAGGGCTACAGCACCTCGGTAGGCGACGAGGGCGGCTTTGCTCCGTCACTGAAATCCAATGTGGAAGCCATTGAAGTGATCCTCGAAGCCATTCAGCTAGCCGGATACAAGGCGGGGGAAGAGATAGCGATTGCGTTGGATCCGGCGGCGAGCGAGTTCTTCGACAAGGAGAAAGGCAAGTACGTCTTCAAGAAAAGCGACAAGAGCGAGAAGACGAGCGAAGAGATGACTCGTTTCTGGGAGAGTTGGGTACGCCAATACCCCATCATTTCGCTGGAAGACGGGCTGGCCGAAGACGATTGGTCCGGTTGGCAGTTCCTGACCAAGGAACTGGGCGACAAGATACAACTGGTCGGCGACGATCTTTTCGTGACCAACACGCAACGGCTGCAGAAGGGCATTGAAGAGGGTGTGGGCAACTCCATCCTGATCAAGGTGAACCAGATCGGGACCATCAGCGAGACCTTTGAGGCCATCGCGCTGGGACGCCGCTACGGCTACACTTCCGTCATTTCGCATCGCAGCGGCGAAACCGAGGACAGCTTCATCGCCGACCTGGCAGTGGCCACGGGTGCGGGTCAAATCAAGACCGGCTCTGCGTCGCGCACCGATCGCATTGCGAAGTACAACCAGTTGCTACGCATCGAGGAAGAACTCGGCCAAGGGGCGGAGTTTCTCGGCCGCGCAGCAGTCAACGCTGGGGAGTAAGCGTGGCGCTGAAAAAACCGGTTGTACTCACCATTCTGGATGGCTGGGGTTATCGTGCGGAGAGCTTCGCCAACGCGATTGCTCTGGCGCGCAAGCCTACTTACGACAGACTCTTAGCGGAGTTTCCTCATAGTTTGCTTCATGCTTCTGATCACTTTGTCGGTTTGCCTGATGGACAGATGGGCAACAGCGAAGTCGGCCACCTGAACATCGGCTCGGGCCGCGTGGTGCATATGGACATCACCCGCATCGACGATCTCATTCGCTCCGGCGAATTTTTCCGTCATCCGGTGATCGTCGAGGCGCTGAAGCACGCCGGCGAAAAGGGACGCGCTTTGCACCTGATGGGCCTGGTCTCCAATGGCGGAGTTCATTCACAGCAGGAGCACCTGCACGCCCTCTTGCTGGCGGCAAAACAACATGGGGTGGAACGGGTTTTCGTCCACGCCTTTCTAGACGGCCGCGATACCCTGCCCACCAGCGGCGTTGGGTATCTCGAAAAGCTGCAACGCAAGATCGATGAAATTGGAGTAGGCAAGATCGCCAGTGTAGGCGGGCGCTACTTTGCCATGGACCGGGACCGGCGATGGGAGCGGGAGAAGAAAGCCTTTGACGCCATGACCGGCAGGACCGAGGGCGGGGCGTACGGCGATTTCATCGCCCGCATTAAGGAGTGCTATCACAACGGGGTAACGGACGAATTCGTGGAGCCATTCGTGGTGGTCGATGCCGCTGGGAAGCCGGTGGGCACGGTGAGCGATGGTGACGCCTGCCTTTGCTTTAATTACCGCGCCGACCGCGTGCGGCAGATCACGCGGGTGCTGGCACGGAACAGCGGGCTCACCAAGAACGAGGGTAAGGAACTACCCGGTGCGGAGGATCTGGACTATGTCATTCCCCGAGCCGAGGTGCCGAAGCAACTGCACTACGTGTGCATGACGCAGTACGACAAGCAGTTCTCGCTACCCATGGTGATCCTGCCGGAGTCCATGGAGAACTTACTGGCGGACATGTTGGCCCAGGCGAATATGCGCAATCTGCGCATTGCCGAAACGGAAAAGTACGCTCACGTGACCTACTTCTTCAACGGCGGCATTGAAAAACCATTTCCCGGTGAGGACCGGGTGCTGGTGCCTTCGCAGAAGGTGGCGACCTACGATCTGGCGCCGGAGATGAGCGCGGGCGGCATTGCGGACGCAGTGATCAAGGCGATTGGCGATCCCGCGTTCGACCTGGTGGTAGTGAATTTTGCCAATGCCGACATGGTCGGGCATTCGGGCAAACTGGAGCCTACGATTCAAGGAGTGGAGACCATCGATGCGTGCCTGGGCCGCATTTATCAGACTCTGAAACAGCGCGGCGGCTCTATGTTGATCACCGCGGACCACGGCAATGCCGAGTTGATGATCGATCCCGGATCGGGAGGGCCCCACACCTCGCACACCACCAACCCGGTACCGGTAATCCTGGTGAGCGATGATGCCGGGAAATACCAGCTACGTGAGGGCGGCTCCCTGCGTGATATTTCTCCCACGCTGTTGGGCATGCTTGGTTTGGAAAAGCCGGGACGTATGTCGGGTGGCGATCTGCGCTTCACACCAAAGCCGCAATAAAGAGTCGTTATAATTCGAAACCGGGCTCGGACCACTGCAATGACCAGCAAGCATCAGCCAGGAGGAACGATGGCAGGTATTTTCGAAATAACCAAAGCGAAGGACGGCGATTACCACTTCCATCTCAAGGCCGCCAATGGACAGGTCATTCTGACCAGCCAGATGTATAAGGAGAAGTCCTCGGCAGAGGGTGGTATCGAGTCGGTCAAGAAGAACGCCCCCAATGATCACAGTTATGAGCGCAAAGAAGCCCATAACGGGGCTCCGATGTTCAATCTTAAGGCGGCCAATCACCAGGTGATCGGTACGAGCCAGCTTTATGAGAGCGCTGAGGCTCGAGAACACGGCATCGCTTCTGTGAAAGAAAACGCCCCAGAGGCTACTGTTCACGTCAAAACCACTTAGGGACCCATGGGCACTCGGCTCGGGAGTAGGCTTCGGTCTGCGTTGCGGGCCGTCGTGTGTAGCGAATGAAAATATCGAAAGATATTTGCTCACGACACAGCGAGCTTTATCTTTCCCGCAACCTTTGCCTCTTCCCTTCCGTCAGCCCTTCAAGTCAGTCTCTGTAAGCTAGCAAGATCTGTAGAAGGCTGAGTCCCAAAAAAGGCGCTTCGCGCTGCTGAGGGAGGGCTTCGTCTTGCGGGCACCTCGTCCGTCCTGGCTTCCGGGTTGGGTTGCTGGATCCCTGTCTCTAGTACTCTCTGCGCTCTCGCAAGATGAGGCGCCTTCCCCTGCCTTTTCGTGAGCCGGAAGTTCATCGTACTTCTGTGCCTGCTGTGGCCGGTCGCCATGCTGGCGCAAACTGGCTCTGCCGGCCCAGAATTGTGCGCGCGTTGTCATGTGGAGGCGCTCACGCAGCCGAGCACCTACATGGCGCAAGCCCTCGAAACAGTTGAAAAGTCCAAGGTTCTCAACGAGCATCCGATGCTGGCTGTGACTGTGGGCAAATACTTGTACCGCATCGAACGACGGGGCAGTGGGAGTGAGTACACGGTTACAGATGGAGTGAATACAGTAACGCTGCCCATACGATGGGCGATGGGTGCCAGTTCCGCATTGGGCCAGACCTACATCCTGGAAAAAGACGGCCAATTGTATGAGAGCCGCGTGAGTTGGTTCCGGGAGTTGAGCGGTCTTGACCAGACGATGGGGTATGAAGGTTCGCCTCCAGCCGACATCAACGACGCCGCAGGCCGTTTGCTGCATCAGGATGAGAAGCTACGCTGCTTCGGTTGCCACGCGACCAATGCTGTGCAGGGAAGGCATCTCACGTTAGAGAAAATGAGTCCTGGAGTGCAGTGTGAACACTGTCACAAATCGACTGAGGAGCATCTGGCGGCCTTGCAACTGGGGCAGCCAGTTCCAAAAGAATTGTCCGGGCTGATGAAGATGTCGGCGGAGCAGGCTTCAGAATTCTGTGGGCAATGCCATCGCACCTGGGCGGAAATTGCTGCGCAACCTAACCCGGGGATTGCCAATATTCGCTTCCAGCCGTACCGGCTGACGGGCAGCAAATGTTATGACCCCGAGGATGCGCGAATCAGTTGTTTGGCGTGCCACAATCCGCATCATGACTTCAATCCGGAAACGGTAAATTTCGATGGCAAATGTCTGACGTGTCATGCGGGGGGCAAACCCGGCGCTAAGGCATGTCCCGTTTCCAAGGGAAAATGTGTCTCCTGCCACATGCCGAAGCTTGAGTTACCGGGAGCGCATTACAACTTTACTGATCACAGAATTCGGATAGTGAAGCCGAATGAACCGTACCCCGGTTGAATTGCGAGGCAAAACTTTAGGTCCGAGCTATACAGGTTGCAGGAAACTCTGGCAGTGTGGCACGGCTTTAGCCGTGCCACACTGCACTGCGAAATGAGGGCTAAAGTGTCTGCGTGAGAACCGATTGCGAGATGAAATTGAGTCCCGCAGGGACGGCTGAACTTAGCCCAGGACGCAGTCCTGGGTTAGCATGCGTCCTTGACAAGTCCCGTAGGGACGACTGAAAAAGTTATCGGATCGGGAATTCTCAATCGTGGAATATTTTTAGATGGAAGGAGGGTGTAAATCATTTTGTGTAAACGATCTTCGCTGATAGAAGGGGATCGTATGAAGAAGTCGAAGGATTTGATTGACGAGTTGCTGGCGGGGTGCAAGACGCCGGCCGACATAGCTGGTGAGAACGGGTTGTTGAAGCAGTTGACCAAGGCGATCATCGAGCGGGCGATGCAGGCGGAACTGACGACGCATTTGGGTTATGAGAAGCATTCCGTCGATGGTCACAATACGGGGAACAGCCGAAACGGGACGAGCGGCAAGCGTCTGAAGGGCGACTTTGGCACGCTTGAGATCGCGGTGCCGCGGGACCGGGAAGCGAGCTTCGAGCCGCAACTGGTGGCGAAGGGGGAGACGCGCTGGCATGGGTTCGACGACAAGATTCTGTCCTTGTATGCGCGCGGCATGACGACCCGCGAGATTCAGGGCCACCTGGAAGAAATGTACCAGGTGGAGGTGTCGCCAACGTTGATCTCCAACGTGACCGAGGCGGTGCTCGAGGAGGTCAAGGCGTGGCAGTCGCGCCCGCTCGACGCGGTCTATCCGATCGTCTATCTCGACGCGCTGGTGGTGAAGATGCGGACCGAGGGGCGGGTGGAAAATCGCGCCGTGCATGTGGCCATCGGCATCGGCATGGATGGGAACAAAGAGGTGCTGGGGCTGTGGACGACAGCCAACGAGGGCGCCAAGTTCTGGTTGCAGGTGCTGACGGAGCTGAACAACCGCGGCTTGAAAGATATCTTCATCGCCTGTGTGGACGGGCTCAAGGGCTTCCCGCAAGCGGTCGAGACGGTATATCCGAAGACCACGGTGCAACTGTGCATCGTGCACATGACGCGGGCCAGCCTGAACTATGTGAGTTGGAAAGAACGCAAAGAGGTGGCGATGGATTTGAAGGCCATCTACCGGGCGGCCACAGGCGAGGAGGCCGAGCGGCAACTGGCGGCCTTCGAGGCCAAATGGAACCGCAAATACTCTTCGATCGGGGCCCTGTGGCGGCGCAACTGGCAGGGCGTCGTACCCTTCTTCCAGTTCTCGCCCGAGATCCGCAAAATCGTCTATACCACCAACGCCATCGAGAGCCTGAACATGAGCCTGCGCAAAGCCATCAAGATCCGCGGCCCGTTCCCGTCTGAGGACGCGGCCCTTAAAGTGATGTACCTGGCGTTGAGAAATCTGGCCGGGAAATGGCACTCTGTCCAGAACTGGAGGGAGGCCCTCAACTGCTTCGCAATGCTCTGGGAAGACCGCTTTCCGGCGACCACTTAGGCTATGCAAATGTGCAAAGCAAAGAACGCTTCCCACATTCGCACAGCCTCCACGGCGGCTGCGGAATGCCCCAATGCCAAAACAACAAACCGACGTTTACACAAAATATTTGACACTACCGATGGAAGTGCTCTGGGGCCTCCAGGTTACTTCCAATCGTCCCTACGGGACTTGTCGTCCTTCGAATTTCTACCCAGGACTGCGTCCTGGGCTAGGTTCAGCCGTCCCTGCGGGACTCAATTTCATCTTGCAATCGGTTCTCACGCACACACTTTGGCCCCCGAGGTACGTCTTTTCGATAGCTAGTGGCGAACTCGCGGCCACGGAAAGAGATGACTCGCCCTATAAGTCTGGGAAAGTGTGCCTCGGCGGCTAAAGAGCCTGCGGAAAACCTCGCTTTGTTTGAAGGGTACGGCCTTCAGGCCGTAGACAACTGCTGTGTAATGAATCCGGCTTTTAGCCGCTGAGGGCCGCTACACTTCTCGAAATCACTCTTTTTCCGCGTCCAGACTGTTGCCGCACCTTGTCGGCGCTCACTTGGCGGCGGGAGCGGGAGTGGCCGCCGGTTTCTTTTGGCGGAAATCGTCGATCTTTTTGTCGAGCGCCTGTCCCAGGCCGGAATCAACCTCGTAGAATCCGTCAACAGCGCTCGACTTGGCGAAATAGTCGTCTTTGTTCTTGCGCACTTCGAGTGTCTGCGCGCCGGCATCACCGGTCACCTTCGCGGTCGCCAGAGGAGTTGCGCGGGCAAATGCAGTTGCTGCATCGGCAGTTGCTGTTAGATCCATCCGGGCATTCGTCAAACTGCTGACAAGCGCGTTGACTGCGGCACTATCCGCTGGTGACGACGAGGGCTTGAGGATCTGCCAGCCATCTTTGGTGCGGTCCAACTCCAGGTCTTCACCCTTTTTCAGCAGCTCAACCCTGCTAACCTTGTCGGCGCTCAACGTCAGCAGGCTCTTATCCCGCAAATCGTTCAGGGTTTTTGCCAGGCTGCTTTTGTTATAGCTTGCGATGGTGAAAACCCTGGGATCCGTGGCTAGCGCTGCGTAGACATCTCCTCCCGCGGGCGTGTCGTCGCCCAACAGCAACTGCCGCGTGCCGTCCTTGCCGCTAATGTCCAATTCGACCTGGGCCGGGTCGAGACCGTATTGCTTCCGATCGGAGGGCTTCTCTTCAACGACTCGATCGGCATTGAGCCCGGATAGCGTCGAGAGCACGCCGGCGACAGCCTCCTGATCAGCTGGGTATAACTTAGGTTCGGTAATCTGCCACTTCCCGTTTGCCTTTTTGAGCGTGACCGGTTCCTTTAGCTTGATAACCAGCTGGGTCACGTCTGCGGGATTGACCTTGAGGATCACCGGCGCAGTACTGGCGGGAATGGCAGCACTCTCTTCCGCCGGTTTATGATGCTGTGACCAGTAAAGAACACCGCCCAGCGTGGCGAGTACAACAACTGCGACGATCAGACCGCGGAAATTCATAGGGTAAATGAAGCTCTTATCTTCTCTTCCACCAGACGAGAGTTCCCGTGATCACCACCATCAATGGCAACACGAATTGGCTGGTAGCCCGGACCAGGTTGAGCTGCGCCCTGGTCATGGTGATGCGGCGATCTTCCTGTGGTTTCGGCCGGATGGAGATCAAATCCTCGTCGGAGGCAAGCCAGTTCACAGCGTTCAATGCCAGGTCGCCGTTGCCGTTGAAACCGAGAAAGCGGTTTGCAGCCCAGGAGGAGCTGCCGGTCACTACGAACCTGCCCTCCGAATTTTGTTTGCCAGTGCTATACGTCCCCGCGGCAGCAATGGTCAGCGGTCCCTTGCGATTGTTGGGATCGGCGACGCTGACCTCGGGAGAACTCAGGTTGTTCGTGGCCAGGCTGCTGCCAGAGGAATCGAAAAGCTTCTCGACGTTCGTCTTGCCCGTGTTCTTGATTTCCAGCGAGCGGGAGAGAGGGAAACCAACCGCGCTCCCCCGCATCTGCGCCACGATCGGCTGCGAAGTGTAAGTGGTCACGAGCGCCACTTGGGGCCCAAGTCCGGCAAGCTGACCCACAGGGTTCAGATCGAGGATCATATCCTTGTCCAGGGTCACGCCCCAGCTCTGCAGCAAGCCGGTCAGCGCATCGTTGGCGGCAATCGTCGAGCGTCCGAACTGAACGGGTGGATCAAGCATGAAGAACGCCCGGCCGCCATTCTCGACATAGTTCTTGATCGCATCCACCTGCGGCTGCTGATAATCGTGCGTGGGGCCCGCGACGACCAGCGTAGTGCAGTCCGCCGGCACCTCTGCATTTTGCAGCAGATCGATCGCCTTTGACTCGTATTCATCTTTCGCCAGGAGATCCTTGAACTGTGACAATCCGTCGCGCTCGGTATCGTCAATGGCGTGCTCACCGCTTCCGGTGACGAAACAAACAGTGCGCGTAGTGCCCTTGAGATCGCGGATGAAGGCTCCGGTGATGCCCTCCTCCGTCATACTCTTTGCCGTGTCCTTTTTGGCGCCGATCTGGATCACGGCAGTGCCGAACTCGCGAACTCCGGCAGCGCGCGCCAGCTGCGGGTTCTTATCCGGATCCACGTACTCGACGTGTACCTTGGGCGAAAGGTTGGCGTACTGGTCGAGCACGTCTTTTCCCTGCTGGAACCGTGTGCTCTGGTTGAAGTAAGTGATGGTGGCGTTCTGCTTGAGCCCGCCTACAATCTTTTTCGTCTGATCGGACAGGCTGTACCGTTTGTTCGAGGTAGTGTCGTACGACTTGTTGTAACGGTCGGCCAACATATTTGCCACCACCACAATGGCAAGGACCACCACGATATAAATTGCTGCGTAGGCTCCATACTTTGTCTGCCTCGCTTTTAGCCATTGACTCGCCATCTACGACCTCCAGCGCATAGATTCCATGGAGCGTGCCGTGAAAAACAGCCCCAGGAAGATCCCCGTGAGATAGAAGACGACGTCTTTCGCTTGGATCACGCCTTTGGCGAACGATTCGAAGTGGGTAATGACGGAGAGATAGGAGAGTACCAGGGCCCAGGTTGCCGATTCGTAACCGCTGGTCCACTCCAGCACCCAGAGCAAAAGGCAAACGCCAAAAGTGGCGGCCCCGGCGATAATCTGGTTCTTGGTTAAGGTCGAGATGAACGTTCCCAGTGCCAGCAGCGTACCCGCCTGCAACAAGAGGCCAAGGTAGCCAACGGCAAGCGGCTTCCAATCGGGCTTACCGTAGTGAAACAGAAAAGCAAAATTGAGCGCGGTGAAGAACAGCAGGCAGGCATAGAGGATCAGGGCCGCCAGCCATTTTCCTAAAATGACTTCAATGTCGCGCACGGGAGAAGTGGCCAGCAACTCAATCGTTCCCGAACGCTTTTCTTCGGCGAAGAGGCGCATGGTGATCATGGGAATGAAGAAAAGTCCCACCACGCTGGCGTTCGAAAGCAGCGGCCGGATGATCTGCTCGTTGATGTTCATGGGGAACGTCTGACCGCGCATCTGCATCTCCATGCCCTCAATCACGAAATAACCGAGGGCATTCCAGAAGAAAAAGCCGAAGATCAGGGCAAACATGGTCAACAGAAGATAAGCAATGGGGGAGACGAAATAACTTCTCAGCTCTTTGGCGCAAATGGTCCAGATATTTCTCATGACGGCAGCTCGATCGCGGGATTTTTTTCAGCCTCGACTGGAGCCGCGCTACCGGTGAGTTGGAGGAAGACTTCTTCCAGGCTCTTAGCCGCCGAACGGAGTTCATAGAGATCCCAGCCGAAGGCGACGACCGCCCGTGCCAGGTCACCTCGGACAAGGTGTCCCTTCTGGTTCTGCACTTCGAAGAGCAGGCTCGTGTCTTTGCGCTCGGTACACAGCACGCGGCTCACTCCCGCGACGGCTTCGAGCTTCTGTTGGGCCGTGAGAGCGTCGAGCTGTCCATCCCGGGCGGCGACTTCCAGCAAAAGAGATTCGTCGCCGCGCGTACGGGCCTGCAGGTTGCGCACGGAATCGGTCGCCACCAGTTTGCCCTTGTTGATGATGATGACCTGTTCGCAGGTCTGTTCCACCTCAGGAAGAATGTGGGTACTGAGAATGATGGTGTGGTCGCCGGCGAGGCCCTTGATCAAGTCGCGGGTCTCATTGATCTGTTTGGGATCGAGGCCGGCTGTGGGCTCGTCAAGAATCAATACGTCGGGGTTATGAATGATGGCCTGCGCCAGGCCCACCCTTTGCCGGTATCCTTTCGACAGCTTGCCCAGAAGCTTGTTCTTCACATCGCCGACGAAGCAGCGGTCACATACATAGTCGATGCGCCTTTCAAGCTCAGCCCCGGAGAGGCCCTTGAGTTTGCCTACGAACCGCAAATACTCGGCCGTCTCCATTTCAGGATAGAGAGGAGGAGTTTCGGGCAAATACCCGATTCGCTTTTTGACCTCAAACGATTGTTCCAGAACATCGAAGCCCGCAACTGAAGCGGTGCCGGATGTGGGAGAGAGGAAGCAAGTGAGAATGCGCATGGTCGTTGTCTTCCCGGCGCCATTCGGGCCGAGAAATCCAACGATCTGACCCTTTGCTACGGAAAAGGAAACGTGATCAACGGCAGTTGCGCGAGCGTACCTTTTTGTTACGTCTTTGACTATGATCATCGCTGACAAGAAATTGGACGGTATTCATCAAGAATGGTGATCAACCTGGCGTCGCCACTCCTCGACGAGTCCACGCATGTGCGTGGCCAACCCACTAACATCGTAAAAAGGACACTCTGCCAATGTCAATTCCGGCTGCGTGTCTTTCCAGGCACGAAGCACGCAGAAACCGCATCAACCTGGCTGCTCTGCGCATCCCCTATTCACCGCAATCATACAGACAACGCGAAGTAAGGGATAGGAATGAGCGCCGCCGCCGCCACCACACTGACTCAGGCAGACCACGACTGGAAGCCGAAGACAAACCCCTGGCTGATTGCCTTTGTGGTTTCGCTGGCTGCATTCATGGAAGTGCTCGACACGAGCATTGCCAACGTAGCCCTGCCCCACATCGCTGGAAACCTCGGCGCCAGCCAGGATCAGAGCACGTGGGTACTCACCTCCTACCTGGTTTCGAATGCCATCGTTTTGCCGATCAGCGGCTGGCTGGTCAGCGTGTTCGGTCGCAAGCGGTTCTTCATGACGTGCATCGTT
The DNA here is from genome assembly GCA_963830325.1 of uncultured Acidobacteriaceae bacterium. Classification (GTDB taxonomy): domain Bacteria; phylum Acidobacteriota; class Terriglobia; order Terriglobales; family Acidobacteriaceae; genus PALSA-350. Next base: position 122,387 of record CAWHMV010000007.1, on the reverse strand, counting down.
ATCTTCACCGTCAGCTCACTCCTCTGCGGTCTCGCGCCCAGCCTGGGGGTTCTGCTGGTCGCACGCGTGATCCAGGGTGGAGGCGGGGGCGGTTTGCAGCCGATGGCACAGGCCATTCTGGCGGATACGTTTCCGCCCCGCCTGCGTGGCCTCGCTTTCTCCTTGTATGGAGTGACAGCGATCTTCGCCCCTTCGATTGGACCCACGCTGGGTGGTTGGATCACCGACAACTATTCCTGGCGATGGATTTTCCTGATGAACCTGCCGGTGGGCATTCTGGCAGTCTTTCTGGTCTACACCCTGGTGGAAGATCCGCCCTATCTAACCCGGGCACGCGAACTGGGACGGCGGGTCAAGCTCGACTATGTTGGCTTCTCATTCCTGACCCTGGGCGTTGGAGCATTGCAAATCCTGCTCGACAAGGGGCAGGAAGACGACTGGTTCGGCTCGAACTTTATCGTCACGCTGATGGTGATTGCCGGGGTTTGCCTGACCGCGCTGGTGGTATGGGAGCTTTATCAGAAAAGTCCCATTGTGGACGTCAGGCTCTTCAGGAATTTCAATTTCGCTACTTCCAGTGTGATGATGTTCGTGGTGGGCGGCATGTCGTTTGCCACCACAGTGCTGGTTCCACAGTTTCTGCAAGTGAACATGGGCTACACCGCGGAGTCCGCGGGCATGGTTCTTTCCGCCGCGGGCTTTGTCTTGTTGGGGGCGTTGCCGTTTATCGGCATGCTGGCAGGCAGGTTCCAGGGGCGCTACCTGATCGCGACTGGATGGCTTCTGTTGACCGGCAGCATGTTCCTCTCGACCCGGCGCATCGATCTGCTGATCAGCTTCAACTCGGCCACCCTGCTGCGTATTGCGCAATATGCTCCCCTGGGCCTGGTCTTCATCCCCACTACCGCCGCGGCTTATTACGGCATGCCTAAGGACAAGAACAACGCGGTTGCCGGGCTGGTGAATTTTATGCGCAACATCGGCGCCAGTGTCGGAACCTCCGTGGTGACCACTGTGCTTGCGCGGCGGAACCAGTTTCACCAGGAAAGGCTGGGCAGCCATATTACGGCGGGAAACCCGGCGCTCCGCGGCACCCTCGACGGCCTGACGCAACAACTGCAGCATGGAGGTATGAGCGCGCATGACGCGCTCAATGGCGCCTATGGCCGTGTCTATCAAAATCTCCAACTACAGGCCTCCACTTTGTCGTACATCGACACATTCTGGCTGCTGACGGTGGCCGCCGCTGCCATGTTCTGCTTGACGTTTGTATTAAAGAAGAATGATCCCCGCGGGGGAGAGAAGGTCGTCGCCCACTAAGGCAATAAAGACCGCAGATCTTTCCACTCCACTACCCCGGATTCCCTGTGGGCCTTGATGGCGTTGGCGGACCTCATGCGCCTTTCCTTAAGAGAAAGGCGCACGCGTGGCCCTGTCCAGCTCTGCGTTGCAGGAAATCCGGGTCCGCTCCGGTCGAGATGACAAATTTGTTGCGTGGACAAGCGTTGGTATTTCCAGGAGAAACTACGCAGGTTCTTTGCAACAAATTTGTCATCTCGACCGGAGCGGAGCGTAGTGGAGAGATCTGCGGTTTCCACGCGTTGTATAGGAGTGTTAGGCTGCCAGCATGGAACCCGTGGTCGGATCGACTCTGGATGCACATGGCATGTTGGCGGTCGCATTGGAACAAGCGCGCATTGGCTTTGCGGAGGGCGGAGTTCCTGTGGGCGGAGCGATCTTCCACATCAATGGCACGTTGCTCGGTGCAGGGCACAACCGCCTGGTGCAGGAGGGCAACGGCTCGCTGCACGGAGAGACCGACGCCTTTCGCGCTGCCGGGCGTCGCTCAACCTGGCACGACACGATCCTGGTCACCACGCTCGCCCCGTGCTGGTACTGCAGCGGCCTGATCTACCAATTCCGCTTCCGCCAGGTGATTGTCGGCGATAGCGTCAACGCTCAGGGGGGCATGCACTGGCTCATGCAGCAGGGCATCGATGTCGTCGACCTGCACTCGCAGGAATGTATCGACCTGATCGCGAAATTCCAACGGATGCGTCCGGATCTCTGGAAAGAGTGTATTGGCGAGGCGTGAGTTGGAACCACTGAAAGAGAAAATGCGTGCCACCTGGATGGCCGGCGATTTTGGAAAGATCGCCGAATATTCTGCCGCAGAGGCAGAGCTGTTCGTTGACTCGCTTGGCATCACGCCAGCGATGCAGGTACTGGACGTCGCCTGCGGCACCGGCAACCTGGCCATCCCTGCCGCCCGCAAAGGAGCGCGGGTCACGGGCGTCGATATTGCGAGCAACCTCCTGATGCAAGCGCGCCAGAGGGCTGCAGCAGAAGGCCTGCAGATCACGTTTGAAGAAGGCGACGCGGAACAGCTGCCTTTTCCTGACGCGAATTTTGATGTGGTCATGACCATGTTTGGAGCGATGTTCGCTCCGGACCCGGACCCGGTCGCGGCTGAGCTCGCCCGGGTCTGCCGTCACGGAGGGAAGATTGCCATGGCCAACTGGACTCCCGATGGTTTTACCGGAAAGATGTTCCGCCTCACGAGTCGTTATCTGCCGCCTCCGGTCGAACTCCCCGCACCCACGCTGTGGGGAGATGAGGCCGTGGCCCGGCTAAGGATGAGCTCCAACGGCGTGCGCGTAGAGACCACTCGGCGACGCACAATCTTATTTGACTACCCGTTTCCTCCCCGCGAGGTGGTGCAGTTCTTTCGCGACTACTTTGGACCTACCAAGATGGCATTTTCGCGCCTGAACGAGACCGATCAGATCGCCTACCGCGAAGATCTCGAAAAGCTGTGGTCAGAACATAACCAGGCTCGCAGCGGAAGAACCCTCCTTCAAAATGAGTACCTGGAAGTGATCGGCACCCGGCTCTAACGAGTAACGGAATCATGACTCGCGGTTGGGACGGCAGGCCCTACTGGCCGCACTCCGCGATGGGTGCAAGATCGCGGCCGTAGTGACGGAGCGCTGCCTGCAGCGTCGACGCAGTGTGGGCCCAGGTCTCATCCGCGGCGTCCACCTGTCCGTGCAGTCCCGTGAACAGTAGCGTTTTGCTGCTACCGCAGACCTCGATCTTCTCCGAGGGCCGCGAGGGTCCGGTCTTTTCCAGAACGTCAGGATCGCCATAGAGAGGCTCACCGCCTACCATCACCAGCATTACCTGGGCAGCCGTGGCATGGGTCAACGTCCAATAGGCGTCATGCTTGGCATTCCCTTCCGGCTTAATCACCAGAACGTCGGCATCGTGGCCGGGTTCGAGCGCCCCCAAACGATCGCTTGCACCGATCATGTCGGCAGCAGTGGAAGTAGCCATGGCTACCAGTTCGCGATCGGTGAATAGATGCGGCGTCTGGGTGTCGTTCCAGGTGGCGGCATAGTTCAATTCCGCCAATAGGCCGTCGCTGCCCGTAGGGCTCCAGTCGGGCGCCAACGCTATCTTCACGTGTGCGGCTTTTGCTGCGGCGACATCGGCAGTGCTGCCGTAAAGCTCAAGATTGCTGCGGGGAGACCAAATCAGATTTACATTATGAGCGGCCATCTCCACATAGTTGGCAGGTTGCAGCGCAACCCCATGGATCAGCGAGACCCCCGGAACCAGCAATCCGCGGCCCTTCAGCATCTCGAACTCTCGTGTCGCGGATGCATCCTCGCGACCGCCCTCGCTGAGATGAATCAGAAACGCGTGCAGCTGATGGTTTGCCAGCTTCTGACGAATCGGGGCGAGGTCGGTTTCGGACATTTCCAGCGGAAAAACGTTGTAGGCGACATGCCACTCGTCTTCTGTGTCGAGATTGTGCGCGAGGCCCATACTGCAGGCGTTGGCCAGGCTGCCGACCGTGGCGGTCTCGCCTTCTGAGATCGCCTTCACTTCGGCATAACGCTCCATCTCGCACTCCAGGCCGTCGGCCACCATCCCCGCATGCGGGGACTCGATCAAGGTCTGATAGAGCGGCTTCTGCTGCCAGTCGTAGCGACTGCCGAACTCCTCAATCGGATGCCACCGAGGAAACACGTTGTACGTCAGATGGTTGTGCAGGTCGATGAGGCCAGGGGCGATGATCCCATGGGTGTCGATCACGGTCGTGTTCGCAGGCAGCTTTACCTTGCTGCCGGCCGCCATGATTTTGTTTTGCTGAATCACGACGGTTCCGTTTTCGACAATGCCGCCGGGCATAACCAGGGTGCCGCGGAGTGCGAAGCTGGCAGACGGGGATTGGGCCAACAAAGGACAGGTGAACAGCCCCAGTATCAGCAGCCGGATGAGATTTGGCATTCATCCATTATGGGGCTGGACCAGGCTGATTGCCTCTTGCCGGGGAAGAACAAATTTGCGGAAGGGTATGCCGCAGAGCACAATCACCACCCCAATCAACGCCGGCACCGGATCGTGCATAAGGATCAATAAGGCGACCAGCGTGGACAAGACAATGAAGCTGATGGGGGCGATGGGAAACCACCAGCCTTTTACCGGTTCTCTCAGTCGGAAAAGCGTCGAAGCGGCCAGCGCCAGAAAAATAACCGCCGAAAAGATGATGTAAGACAGCACCCGGTCGAACGCACCCAGGAAAAGCACGGCCAGCGCCAGCCCGGTTTGCAGAAGCACGGCATTCGTCGGCGTCCCGAAACGGGGATGCATCTTTCCGAACACCGAAAAAAAGGCACCGGATCGCGCCATCGCATAGCACACGCGGGGAGCTGCCATGGTGATGGCGGCGATTCCTCCGCAGACGCACACCAGCACGCAGGCGGATAGGACCCGTGCGCCCGCGGTGCCAAAGAGCACGCCGCCGAACTGGGCGACAAAGGCGGTGTTCGAGGTGACTCGATCAAGCGGCAGAACAGCGAGGAACGTAGCACTGATCAGCAAGTAAATAACAGTGACGAGGGTGACTCCGCCCACAAACACGAGCGGCAGGGTGCGCTTCGGATTGCGAATCTCTCCAGCGATCTTGCTTGCCTCCCACCAGCCGCCGAAGCTGAAGAACGCGCTCATCACCCCCCCGGCGATCGCCGGAAACAGTGGGTCCGACCCGGGGCGGCGGACAGTGAAAGGCACCAGGTTGGCCATATGGGCGTGGCCCGAAACAACCGCCCAGCCAACCAGCGCGAACAGGATAAGGAGTTTGAAGCCATTAACGAACGACATGATTGCAGCGCTGAAGCGCGTACCGATGAGATTAATGGCGCCGAATAGGCAAAGGAGCAACGCGGGAGCAGAGGCCAGTCCTGCCCGCCCCTGCGGCAGCAGCTGGGCCACATACGGCGCGGCGCCCACGGCCAGCGCCGCGGCTACTCCGGGGTACATGACGATGGAGCTCGTCCAGCCATAAAGGAATGCGACTTGCTCGCCATAGCCGGCCCGCAGATAGACATATTCGCCTCCAGATTCCGGGAAGCGAATGGCGAGCGCCGAATACGAGAGCGCGCCGCACATGGCCATCAACGCGACCCCAAGCCACACCAGGCCGAGCAGCAGCGGCGAGCCCAGTGACTTGGCCATCGCGGCAGGGGTAAGAAAAATCCCCAGGGCAATGGCTTCTCCTGTAACCACAGCAATGGCTGCCGGCAGGCCTAGCTGCCGCCGCTCCTGATGCTGTTGCATGTGGCGACCATCCTACGTTGCCAATCCCGATCGTGCCTCCACCAAGAGGATGGCTTTACTACCCACCGACAGGCTGAAGATTTCGGTGGCACGCTGTGGGGCCTGTCGAAGCTATCGCTCTATTGAGGCGGTTGCTGTCGTATCCAACTTCCTGCCGGCGCGACGAGCCCAGCGCCATCGATCCGCTTACAGACCTGCGCGATGAATCAACTAATATAGCGAGCGGGACGGCAACGTCGACGATCAATGGCAAAACGTAGTGCAGGTCTGCTGATGTATCGCTGGCACAATCGTGAGCTGCAGGTTTTCCTGGTGCACCCGGGTGGCCCATTCTGGGCCCGGAAGGATATGGGCGCGTGGTCCGTTTCCAAGGGAGAGTACCTGGACGGCGAAATTCCGCTCGACGCTGCAAAGCGCGAATTCCAGGAAGAGACGGGCTTTTCTGCGCAGGGAGCTTTTCTCGAACTCGGCACTGTGCAGCAATCAAGCGGTAAGGTTGTTTCTGCTTGGGCTTTTGAGGGTGATTGCGACCCCGCCGCGATGGTCAGCAATCTTTGCCAGGTGGAATGGCCGCCGCGCTCCGGCCGTATGATCGAGATTCCCGAGGTGGATCGCGGGTTTTGGTTTTCCATCGCCGAGGGCCGAGAGCGTATTTTGAAAAGCCAGGCGCCGTTTCTCGATCGACTCTGCCAGATGCTGCAGTGCGCGGACTAGTATGCGGCTCTTTGTTGGAATTCCACTGACTGCTGCGGTTATCGAGGAGCTATCGGCGATCTCGATGCGGCTTCAATCGCAGGCAGATGGACTGCGTTGGTCCGCCCCGGAATCCTGGCACATCACCTTGCAATTTCTAGGCAATACCCAGCAGCACGAATGCATCGTCGGCCGGCTTCGCGAGCTGCGCTTACCCACCCTTCCCATTCAGCTTGAGGGGCTGGGCTTCTTCGAGCGCGCCGGCGTTTTCTTTGCGGGTGTCAACCTCACCTCCGAACTGGAGGCACTGCAGCAACGCGTCACCGGCGCAACTGGCCTTTGCGGGTTCATCCCCGAGACTCGTCCTTACCATCCCCATATCACTCTGGCGCGCAGCAAAGGAAAAGGAGGTCGTGGACTCCGCGAACTCAAGAGTAAGATCCACCGCGATGCGAGATTTAGTTGTTTCGTCGCGGATCTATTCGTTCTCTACGAAAGCGTGACTGGACCAGGAGGGTCTCGATATGAAATTCGCGACCGGTTCACCCTAGGTAGCTAGTCTCTTCATTTAATCCGCGGCGAAGTCACTGTTCTCTTGCCCCTTTTTTCTAAACGGATTCCAGGGCCGAGGTCCCTTGGGGTTTTCAGCGCGGTAGACGATACCTGCAGGTACCTGCAGATCGATCTGCGTTCCGCCGTTCCTGGATCGCCCCACGCGCAGCTCGCCGCGCATCTTGCTGGCGCGTTCCCGCATACCCGGCAGGCCCCAGTGACCGCTGCGATAACCAGCCTGCAGCACGCCCTCATCGATGCCGCGGCCGTCATCGCTTACGCACACATGCAAAGCCGCGGTTTGGTAGGACAACTCCGCCACGATATTCTGCGCACCCGAGTGGCTAAACGCATTGGTCAGCGCCTCCCGCCCGATGAGCAGAATTTCCTCCTGCACGATGGCTTCCAGCGGCCGCGGTCGGCCATGCACGGAAATCTGGAAATTTGCCGGATGAATCGCCCGCAGCTGATTGCCAATCTCTGCCAGCGCGTCCGCCAGGCTGGCGCTCTCTGTATGCCGGACACGTAGATTCATGACCCGCTCGCGTCCCTCCTGCATCACTTTGTCCGATTGCTGCAACGCGTCGTCGAGCGCTTCACGCGCAGGGTCGCCAAAGGGCAGCCGGTTGGCCGCAGTGTGAAAGCGGAGCGTCAGCCCGAAGAGACTTTGCAGCAGCGTATCGTGCAGTTCGCGGGCGATGCGCTCGCGTTCCGCCATTCGTTCTGCAAGCCGGTCCTGAAGTTGACGCGCGATGCTGGTGATGCGCAGGCGCACCATCCACCAAAGAAGTGCGGCCGCTCCGAATACCACCAGCGCCGTGAACCACCACGTCTGGTAGAAAGCGGGCTTCATGACCACGCCCAGAGTGGCCCCAGTCTCGTTCCATACGCCGTCGTTGTTGCAGGCAATCACGCGAAAGCGATAGTTTCCAGGCGGCAGATGGGTATAGAACGCTTGCCGCCGGGTGCCGGCATCCTGCCAATCTGAATCGACACCCTCGAGTTTGTAGCGAAACATCACTCGTTCGGGAATGGCAAGGCTGAGGGCGGTGTAGTTAATCTCGAGTCTGTCGGCGTGCGCGGGAAGGGTGATGTCGCTCGAACCCGGATAGGTCTTTCCATTAGAGATGACGGAAGAGATGATCACCGGAGGCGGAAGGCGGTTGCGATTTCTGTGTACCGTCGCCGGGTCGAGCCAGGCGATGCCGCGGGTGGTGGCGAAATATAGCCGCCCGTCGGGCGATTCAGCCAGCGATGGTTCGGGGATTCTCTCTGCCGAAAGTCCCGGAAGCCCGTCCAGCGCATCAAGGCGCTCGGCGGAAACAGCGTAGCTCGGATCGCGCAGCCAATGCGCCAATTCGCCGGCAGGGACATGCGTGATGCCGGAAGATCCGTTCATCCACAGGTCGCCCGTCTGCGTTTCCAACACACCAGAAACCCTGCCAGGTAGATTTTGGTTTTTCCAGCGCATGACGTAAAAGTGTCCCTGAGTAAACAGCTCCACTCCGCCCGAGCCGCCGAGCCAAACGCGGTCAGCCCGTGCCGACATGGTCGTTTCCGAAACACCGCGCATGCCGTTGGGGAAAGAGAATTTCTGATAACCATTCCCATCCCATTCGACCAGGTAGTTGGAGAAGCCAAACCAGACATTTCCGGCCTCGTCCCCCGTCATCGTTCCCAGGATGCCCGGTTTTTTCCCTAGTATCTCGTTCTGCCGGTTCCACGTGCCTCGTGCGAAATGGTAGGCTCCGCCGGTGGCCGTAGAGATCCATAGATCCTGGTTTCGATCGATAGCCAGAGAAATGACCGGGCCCAGCTCTTTCTCCGGATACCGCACGGGCGACCACCCTGAGCCTGAAGAACGATACAGGCGGGCGTCCGCACCGCCGGCTGACCAGATGTTGCCATCGCGATCGCGTCGAATACAAATCGTCCCGAGCGTCCTGGGAAAGCTGGTGATCCGGCCATCTGCTGCCACATGGGTGAGGGGCAGGCTTCTGTTTCCGGTCCATATCGAGCCTTGATCTCCGGCCAGGATGCTGAAGTCGTGCTCCTGAGCCGGGGGAAGCGGCAGGGTCGAGAGGGCGGTGTGTCGAAGCCGGTCGAGGCCGGAGTTGGTCCCGACCCATATAGTGCCCTCGCGATCGATGAACACCTTCCAAACGGCGTCGGAGCTGAGTCCCTGGCGGGTGGTGAAGCTCTCACCGGGAGCACTTTCCGTAGCTTGCGTCGTGGGCCACTGGTCGACATGATCGAATCGCCGCAAGCCTTGGTCGCTGACCGCCCACATAGAACCGTCGGCGGCAAAGGTAAAGTCTCCGAACTGAATATTTTCTTTTTTTCCCTGGGCGGGAGGCGCGGGCAGGATACGCGCAGCGCCGTTGTTAGTCACCCGGCGGAGACCATGATCGTCTGAAAGCCAGATGGAGCCATCCGGGGCCTCATGGAGAAAGGTGTTATGCGTGGCCGTAGCCAGAACGAAGGCGGCAGAGGCGGCGCCGGCGTCGTATTCAATGCGTTGAAATTTGGCTTGACCCGGAGCGAGAAAGAGAACGGCGCCGTCCAGCGTTCTGACCCAGACGTTCCCTTCACGATCCACCAGGATAGCCGCGGGAAAGCCATCTGGATAACCGTGCTCCGGGCCAATCTGCTCACAGGCGGAGCCACGCATATGGAATAAGCCGCCTGAAGTCTGAAGCCATAACGAACCATCGCGGTCCTCAGCTATCCCTTCCATTTGCAGGACCGGAGTACAGCGCCGGTCGGTGAAAGTGGTCAGGTGTCCGTCTTTCCAGAAAAGAAGGCCGGCAGCACGCGTCTTGAGCCAGACACCTCCGGAAGCGGAAAGAAATACAGCATGAATTTCGCTATTGGGTACGGCTCCATTTGTGGCTTCTTCCACCGACTGAAAGCGCACTCCATCAAAGCGGAAGACGCCGGTCGACGTGGTGAGCCAGAGATATCCATCGGCCGCCTGCTGGATATCGAAGACAGCTCCCAGGCCATCTTCCGAGGTCCACATGGTGTGATGAAAGTTCGTCAATTCCGGAGCCGCGGCCCAGGCGGCTGATCCGCGCGCTCCGCCCATCAAGGCGAGGATCGCAATGAGTAACCATCCGGTCTTCTGTAACAGGCTCCTCATAGGGCGATCGGGACAATTCCACTGAAGGGTTGACGCAACAGGCGGGCCTGGGATTGATCGTGCTCCCCGATCGTCAATTGTAGCTCCAGACGATGACACGGGGTTGTCGGCAGCTTTCCATGTGACATACCCACAGAAGATGTGGCATTCTTATGTGGCATGCACACAGGAGTGGTTGATGGCAGAATCCAAGCTCGATCTATTGCAAGGCACGCTTGACGTGATGGTGCTGCAGACTTTGTTGACCATGGGTGCGATGCATGGCTATGGCATTGCGCGCCGCATCGAGCAGGTAAGCGGCGATGAAATACTGCTCAACCAGGGCACGATCTACGCCTCGCTGGTGCGGCTGCAGCAACGGGGATGGATCGCCGCGGAGTGGGGCACGTCGGACAACAACCGCAAGGCGAAGTTCTACTCGATCACCAGGAGCGGTCGCAAGCAGTTGGCGGAAGACGCTGCGTACTGGCAGCGCTTGACGCGGGTGATGGGACGTGTGTTGGCCGTCTCGGCCGAAGGGGAATTGTAATGGGAACCCTACGCGAAGGTCTGCAACGGGTGCTGTCCTTTTTTCAGAAGCAGCACCGGGACTCCGAACTGGATGCCGAGGTTGCGGCGCATCTCGAGCTCGCAGTGGAAGAGAACATCCGGCAAGGCATGTCTGCGGAAGAGGCCCGGCGTCAGGCGCTGGTTCGCTTTGGCGGAGTGGTTCAGGCTAAGGAACAGCAGCGCGAAGCGCGGGGCTTACCGTGGATGGATGTGCTGGTGCAGGATCTGCGCTTCACCTTCCGCACCCTGGGCCGTGACAGCGGATTCACCGTCGTCGCAGTGCTCATCCTCGGGTTAGGGATCGGCGCCAACATAGCCGTGTTCAGCGTCGTCAATACGCTCCTGCTGCGGCCGCTCCCGTTGCGCAATCCGCAGCAACTGGTCCGCATACTTTCGAAAAACCCCGCCGGCGGCGAATCCAGCATGACCTACTCCGCGGATGCCACGGAGGAGTTTCAACGACGAAACAGTTCGTTTCAATCCGTGTCCGGTTATTACGCCTTCTCCGGGCCGGAAAACCTCAAGCTGATGGGCAGCGGTCAGCCCGTCCCGGTGACCGGATTAATGGTGGGAGGGAATTTCTTCCAAACCCTTGGAGTAGAACCGTCAATGGGACGGCTCTACACTGCCGAGGAGTGTCTCCACAACAGTCGCCCTGTGGTGCTGCTCAGTCACGCGTTCTGGAAGCGCCAATATGCCGGCGATCGCGGCATTGTGGGTCAGGCTATCGACGTGAATGGGACGCCCGTCACCGTGATTGGCGTAATGCCGGATGGCTTCGACTTCGGCTCGATCTTCTCTCCCGGCTACAAGGTCGATATGTACGGACCCGTCATTTACGACGATATCCGGGATGAGGGAAATACCATGGCCCTGGTGGGCCGCCTCAAACCGGAAGTGAGCCTGGCCCAGGCACAGGCTGAGGCCGACCTCCTCTTCCCTACCCTTCATTTCAGTGTGAAACATCCCGAATATGGAGGCGGCTACACCGGTAACCTGTTCGGGTTGAAGGATTACGTGAGCGGGAAATTGCGCCGGTCGCTGATCGTACTGTGGTGTGCGGTGGGCTTGATTCTGCTCATTGTGTGCGTGAACCTGTCGAATCTGCTCTTAGCGCGAGCGGCCGCACGCAGCAAGGAATTTGCCATGCGGACGGCGTTGGGGGCCAGCCGCGGCAGGCTGGTGCGACAGTTGCTGACGGAAAGTCTCATGCTCTCGTTTGCCGGCGCCTTGCTTGGCCTTGCGATCGCGTTCAGTATCACCCTCTATCTAGCCCACCAGGGCTCGATCGCCCTACCATTGTTGAGCAGCGTGGGCATCGACGGGGCAGCGCTGGCCTGGACCCTGTTCGTGGCCATTAGCGCGGCGGTTCTCTTCGGTCTTGTTCCGGCCCTGAAGATCGCCGGCGGTAACTTGCAGGAGTCGCTCAAAGACTCGGGTCACGGGGCGAGCGACGGTAAGAAGCATGACGGGTTGCGCTCGGCGTTGATCGTTTCAGAGATTGCCTTGGCCTGCGTGCTGCTCGTGGGTGCTGGATTATTGTTGCGGAGTTTTCTCCGCATCCTGGACGTCGATCTTGGCTTTAAGCCGAGTCGGGCCGCGTCGATCAGCATGGATTATAACGACGGTGGCAATCCCGCCAAGAGAAGCGTTTTCTGGCAGGAGGTTCTGCGTCGCGTGCAATCTATTCCGGGCGTGGAGACCGCCGGCATCACTGACAACCTGCCCATGAGCCGAAACCGAAGCTGGGGCATCTCGGCTAAGGGCAAAGACTATCGCAAAGGGGAATTGGAACCTCCTTTTGTCTACATCGTTTCCCCGGGTTATCTAAACGCGATTGGTATGCACTTGTTGAGGGGCCGCGACATTCAGTGGGATGACAACGACAAAAAAATAGGAGTCGTCATCATCAACGAAACCATCGCTCGCAAGCTTTGGCCCGGGCAAGACCCGATTGGCCAGATTGCAAACGTGATCGGCATGGATGCCCGGGTCATCGGGGTGGTGGCCGATGTCCATGAGAGTAGTGTTGAAGGCAAACCGGGTTGGCAAATGTACCTGTCGGGTGTCTCGCCGCAATTTTCGCCGGATGGGGCGCAGTTAGTGGTACGCGCCAAGTTGCCTCCGGGAACCCTTGCTTCCAGCGTGATGAGTACCATTCGGCAAATCAATCCCGGACAGCCGGCAACGGAATTCCGGCCGATCCAGCTGTTGGTGGATCATGCGGTTTCGCCGCGTCGTTTCTTCGTCTTGTTGGTGGGCATTTTTGCCGGGTTGGGATTGATTTTGGCTTCGTTGGGTATCTATGGCGTGATCTCATACTCCGTGACCCAACGAACACAGGAGATCGGTATACGCATGGCGTTGGGGGCAACCCAGGGGCGGGTGCAGATGGCGGTCATCGGAAAGACGCTGTTGCTGGCACTCATCGGAATCGCAACCGGGACGCTGGCGTCATTCGCGATCTCCAGTTTGATTGCGTCGCTTCTGTTCGGAACGCGGGCCACCGATCAGGCTACCTTTTTGAGCATGATCCTGTTGCTGCTGTTGGTGGCGCTACTGGCCGGATACATACCAGCTCGCCGGGCATCGCGGATTAACCCGATGGTTGCTCTGCGTAATAACTGAAAACCAACCGCAGATCTCTCTTGGAAAAACGGTACTACGCCTCAAAATGAATTGTCATCTCGACCGGAGCGTACCCGGATTTCCTGCCACGCTGCACTGGAAACGACCGCGTGTGCGGCTTTCAGTAAGGAAAGCCGCATGAAGTTCTCCAACGCCACCAATATCAACAGGAAATCCGGGGTAGCGTAGTGGAGAGACCTGCGGTCTCTTCCTCAGTCCTCGCGAACCGAAAGCTAGAAGCGCCGATCGATGCGTGGGTACCAGGTGATCTGGAAGGTGGTGCTGGTGTCGGATTGCTGCCCCGGCTTATAGAGCGGAATCAGCCACCGTTCGTATTGCACATTCGCCTTCAACTCCACATTGGGCGTAAGCCGCTTGACTACACCGAAGCTGAAGTCGGTCTGCGTAGTGCCGCCGGGAATGAAATCCTTGGCAGCCTTATCGCTGCGGTAGGAAACCTGCAGCCATTCGCGCGGCGAGAGATGGTAGGTGAGCCAAGCCTGGCCGCCCTTGTTCTCGCGTCCAATCCAGTCCCCCATCAGCAAACCATTACTCGTGTAGCCATTTCTCTGCACCACCTCGGTGTACATGTCCTGGCCCCCCGTGCTGAGGCCAGTGTCAGGATCGGTCGAAGCCGCTTCGACCTGCAGGTCGAGCTTGGGTGCGCCAGGAAAGTGTGAAAGGTAAAGGCCGGGACGGATAGCGGCGTGGCGTGGCGCAGTGATGGGGAAGACGTCATCGTGTACTTCGGAGTCAGTATAAAAAGTCAGCCACTTGCGGAGATACGGCAACCGCCAGGAGAAGTCCACTGCGCTGAAGCGTGCGCCGGGATCGTTGCGGCTGAATTTCTCTGCCCCGTTGGTATCGCTGATGCTGTAGAAGCTGCGCCAGAAAGTACCCAGCGTAATGGGTGCGTGTCCTTTGCCTCCCCAGATCACGGTGCGCTGAAAGCCGAATTCGAAGTTGGGCGTCGGCTTGAAAGAAATCTTTTCCGCGTGCGTCCACGGGCTGACCGGGACGTTATGGCCCTTGAGCGGTCCCACGAAAAAGTCGTAACGAATGAGCCCCACGATGCGGGAGATGTAGGGAATATAGAGCGGCTCAACCCGATTGATGCGAAAGCTCCAGATATTTTCCGCATTGTTGCTCCAGGCCATGCCACCGCCCACACCCGGTCCATACCAGTTATCCATTTTCCCAAGGGAGATTTCGTGGCCCACGACATGTGCCGAAACGTAACCTTCAAGGACTGTGAGGTTGTTGACCGCGGAAACTGGGCCTAGCGGGATGGTGGTATTCCCAGGCAACGGAAGAGACCCAAACGTGGCGAAGTCGTCGATGGTGGCCAGCGTCTCGGCAAGAGGAAGCGAGTATCCCTCCCAGGCTGGGGCGTGTTGGTATTCTCCACGAAAGTACACGGAGAACATGCCGTAGTGGGCGCGTGCGCTGAACCCGGTGTAGTTGTTGAAACCGCTGGCGTACGGGCGCCCAAAATCATTCACGTCGGTCTGACCGAGATGAAAGCTGTCGCGCAGGGGCGTGCCGCCGATGACCATGATCCGCTCATACACCGACTCCAAACCGACGCGGCCAAACTTCTGGTCCAGAGGAATCCGCATATCCGGCTGCAGATCCTTTTCCAGTGCCGTGTAAATGTCAATCGCGTCGTCGTTGGTACTGCCGGTGATTCGGTCCGCGCTGGCGTCCAGCATGTGAGCCACGCTCAGACGTGTCCATGGGCGTAAACCAAGAAACACGGTGTCGACGAAGCCCATACCATAAAGCCGCGTAACGGCAGGGTAGATCCAGCTGTCCAGTGGGATATACGTGGAACTCATGCCCTCGATCGATTTAAGCGGCTCATAGGGCGCAAAGTGAATGGTGTCGCGCGGAGCGGGAAGCTGATCTGGAGCAGGGGCCGCGGCCGGCGCTTGCGGCGTCGGTGTCTGATCTGTAGCAGAAATGGTCGAGGCGGCTGAGCTTCCGGTGGCCCATAAGACCAGCAAACACAAAACAGCGGGGAATTCCACTTACACCTCAAATACTGAAGCGGTTGATGCCGGACCTGACCAGCAGAGCCACAAATCATTCATCTGTGTTCAAGCTAACGAAACCCAGACTGCCGGTCAATCGTTTGCAACCACCTGTGAAGCGCGAAGATAACGGGTAGGTCCGCCCTCAAGTTCTTTGACTACGGCGCCCAGTTCACGCGAGAACTGCTGTGCGATCCCATTTTTCCAACGCCTGGTGAAGAGTTTCTTGGCTGTGAGGTATTGTTCCATGTGGGTCAGAGGATCGCGCGCCGTGTTCAGCAATACTTGACCATGCTGGCGATACGGCTTCGCTTCGATCAGCACCGCACCGCCGCCCCTGCGTACCCGCTCGAGACTTTCATAAGCTACCCGATACACGGCTACGACATCGTTGCCGTCGACCGTGATACTGGTTAGGCCGTCCGTCTGAGCTTTCAGGGTGAGGTTCCCCATACCGTTTTTGGCCGGAGTGGCCGCCCACGGATTGTTTTCGACGACAAAAATGATGGGCAAGCTGCGCCTGGCAGCGATTTTGAGCGCCTGCCGCCATGACTCCGAAGTGGTGGCCACCGCACCGCTGAACACGACCACCACGTTGCCATTGTCCTCCCGCTTGCTGGCTAAGGCAACATTGCCGGCAGCCGCATAAAGTTCGCCCTGGCCGGAGGCCGTGCGGAATGAAGGCCCGATGATGTTCTGCCCCGCCCCGCCCACTGTGCTGGGGCGGCCATACATCCCTGCGACCACGTCACACAGCGAAACTCCCTTCACCAGGCTCACGATCGAATCGTGAGATGCAACAGCGACGGTGTCCTGGGGCTGCAGATCGATGGCGCAACCCACCGCGATCGCTTCCTGGCCCAGGGAAGCATCGAAGAGCGCTTTCGACCGGCGTAGCCGTCGTCCGTGTTCCGTGAGCAACCGGCATTGCAGCATGGTAGCGTAAAGCTGCTTGAGTTTAGCGTCGTCGATCAGCGAGCCGCCGGTTGAGGTACCAGCCATGCCTATGGAGTTCTCCTAACGGGTGAATCGGTTGTGGAAAGCCGCCCAGTTTTTCACAGAAGTGTGAAAAAGCCTGTGTATTTCCCGTCTCGGATGCCGCGCAATTCCTGAATCGATAGGAGTTTTAGCAGTCTGCACTGCTTTCGATGCTCAGGTTCCGAAAGAGGAATCATGTTGAGTAATCCGAGTTGATGCGGACGTATTCCGTGGTAAGATCCGTCGTCCAAAATCGGCACGCGCCAGATCCGAGACCGAGATCGACATGAATCGTCAGATTACGTTGTTTCAAATATTCGTGCGTCGCGGCTTCGTCAAAGCGCGGTGAGAGACAGCCCGCTTCGCAAATCGCAAGCTCACCGAAGGAAATGTTAATGCGCGCAGGATCGATAGCCACACCAGCATAGCCAATCGCTGCCAATATGCGGCCCCAGTTAGGATCGCATCCGGCCCATGCGGTCTTGACCAGTGGCGAGTGGGCAATGGAACGGGCTATACGCAGAGCATCCGCATCGGTGAGCGCACCGCCGATAGCTAACTCAACCGCGTGCTGAATGCCTTCTCCATCCTCCACGATCTGCTTAGCCAGCGACAAGCAAACGCTCTCGAGGGCGGAGGCGAAAGCAGTGGTACGCTGGTCTGCGACCGTACGTGCAGTGCCATGGTTGTGCCCGCGGATTGCAATTCCACTGACTCCGCTGGCGAGCAGGAGAACCGTGTCGTTGGTCGAAGTATCGCCATCGATGGAGATGCGATTGAAACTGCTTTCGACCGCGTGGTGGAGCAGGTCGGCAGCAACACCGGCTTCGAGCTCCGCGTCGGTGAAGAGATAAACCAGCATGGTGGCATGCAATGCGGTGGCGGCTTGTAGCTGCGGATGGATCATGCCCGCACCTTTGGCGACACCCGCTACCCGAACCGTCAGTCCCTCTACAGCGAAGTCTGCCGCGGCCATCTTCGGGCGCGTGTCGGTGGTCATGATGGCGCCTGCCATCTGCCCCAGGTGAGCCGCGGAACAGCCCAGACCAGCATGCAATGCCGGTAACGCTGCGGTCAGCTTGCCGACCGGAAGGGGCAACCCGATGATGCCGGTCGACGAGGGGAACACTTCATGCGGGTCACAGCCGAAAAGCTCGCCTGCACTTGCGCAGCACTGCTGGGCTGCCAGAACACCCGCTTCGCCAGTGGCGCAGTTGGCGTTGCCGGCGTTGACCAGCACTACGCGGATACGATGCTGGCTGCGTTCGAGATGGCGTTGTCCCACGATCAGCGGCGCGGCAACGACTCTGTTGCTGGTGAACATGGCAGCGGCAGCGGCCGGCTGGTCGGCTACCGCGCAAGCGAGGTCTGGATTCCCGCTGGCTTTCAAGCCGGCGCGTACGGCGGCGAAAGAGAAACCACGAGGCACTTGATCATCACCAATCAGGGGAGCGGGGGACGTAGCAACCATGTGGCCTTTACTCTATCAAGAGTAAGCCAATCATGATGACGACGACGCAACACAGCAGAGAATTTCAGGCGCCGGCAGGGTTCCTCAGCATGCGCTACGTGGATATTGCGCGCGGGCAGAAGGTGGTGCTGCAGGATGTAAACCTCACCATCGCCACGGGCGAACACATCGCCATCCTGGGGCCGAACGGGTGCGGAAAATCGACCCTGATTAAAGCCATGACCTGCGAGTGCTATCCCATCGTTCGTAGCGGAATGGAAATGAAAGTCTACGGCCGGGACCGGTGGGAAGTGCAGGAGCTGCGTAGGCATCTCGGGGTGGTGGCCACCGAGTTGCCCGGCGAACGCACCTCGGTGACCCGAGGGCTTGACGCTGTGGTCAGCGGTTTCTTTTCCAGCTCGACCCTATGGCCGAACCTTGAAGTGACCGAGCCCATGCGCGCCAGCGCCATGGAGGCGCTGGGCCTGCTCGGAGCAGCCTACCTGCGCGATCGCTTTGTCGGCGAGATGTCCGCCGGAGAAAAACGCCGGGTGATGATCGCGCGAGCCCTGGTGCACCGGCCGGAGATGTTGCTCCTGGACGAACCCAGCAATGCCCTCGACCTGGCGGCGCAGCGTGAACTGCGAGAGATCCTGCGCGCCGTGGCGGTCGGCTCGGAGAATCGTCGCGGAACCGGCATCGTGATGGTGACCCATCACTTGGCGGATATTCTGCCCGAGATCAATCGCGTGGTGATGATGAAGGGTGGCCGTATCTTTGCTGACGGGCCCAAAATGGAACTGCTGCAGGCGGAAAAGCTGGAAGAGCTCTTTGGTGTGGAACTTGAACTGACGGAGCGTCACGGCTATTGGCATTCCTGGTGAGGCATTTGCGATCACATTAAAGATTCCGGCTTGACCTCAACCCCGATGTGGTTTTAATTTATGGCTACACGGGAAAGGAGGATGATCCAGCGAATGAAAAATTCTGATGGTAGTTGTAGATCTATACGTGAGGTGACTGAGGCTTAGAGCGTGCGCTCTAGACCTGGCGGTAAAGCAATTCGTCCGCCGAGGCCCACTTCGTAAGAAGAGCGGACGCCTCAGCCAAACTCCACAGCTTCACCGGTGATCAAGGCCCGCGGCCGTCATGGCGCGGGCCTTTCACGTTGCCTTCTTGACTTGCCACGAAAAGCCTGGGTGCCCCAAATCTCGCTCGTTTTTCGCGAGATGTGGGATTCCTCGGCTCTCCACTTGAAGAGCTCTCACTCTATAGATAACAAACATCAAGGTTCGTGGTATCCCACATCTCGCGAAAAACGAGCGAGATTTGGGGCACCCAGGTTCATGGTGAAGCGGGGTCTTGGAGGCTTACAATTAATCTATGGAACCACTGGTGATTGCGGGTAAGGCGTTTCAATCCCGGCTGATCGTGGGCACGGGCAAATACAAGGACGGACCAGAGACCCAGGCTGCCATTGAAGCTTCCGGGGCAGAGATGGTGACCGTCGCGGTACGGCGCATCAACCTCGATCGCAGCCGCGAGTCGCTGCTCGACTACATCGATCCCGATCGCTACTTCCTGCTTCCGAACACCGCCGGATGCTACACCGCGGATGAAGCCATACGCGCCGCCAGGCTGGCCCGCGAAGTGGGCATCTCCGATTGGGTAAAGATCGAAGTTATCGGAGACCAGGCGACCCTCTATCCAGACGTTCAGGCAACACTGGAAGCAACCCGGATCCTGGTTAAAGAAGGGTTCACCGTTCTGCCCTACACCTCGGATGACATCGTCTTCGCCCGCCGGCTGATCGACGCCGGAGCTGCCGCAGTCATGCCCCTGGGCGCGCCCATCGGCAGCGGTATGGGTTTGCAGAACCTGGCTACGCTACGCATCTTGCGCGAGATGATTACCGAGGTTCCGCTGATCGTCGACGCCGGTGTCGGCATGGCTTCCGATGTATGCCTGGCCATGGACATGGGAGCGGATGCCGTATTGATCAACTCTGCCATTGCCCATGCAGCCAAGCCCGTGCTCATGGCCGAGGCGATGCAACATGCGGTGCTCGCCGGCCGGCAGTCGTTCCTCTCCGGGCGAATGCCCAGGAAGCTCTACGCCACCGCCAGCTCCCCGCTTGAGGGCCTTTCCAAGTAGCACCCACATGACTATTACAGGCGCTACCTCCTGTGGGATAGACTCGGTTTCATGCGCGTGTTCGGCATCGATTGCGGCAGCAACTGTACCGGGTATGGCGTGGTCGACGTACAGTCCGGCAAGCAGGAAACACGCCTGGTGGCAATCGCCGCCGGCGGTCTCAAGTTGCTTAAGGAGCAGCCCCTGCCGGTACGGCTCGCCTATATCTATTCCGAGCTCTCAACCCTTTTGGAATTGCACCGCCCCGACGTGGTGGCGGTGGAAGAGGTTTTCTACTCCGTGAATGCAAAGTCCGCGCTGAAACTGGGACATGTACGGGGAGTGGCTTTGCTGGCGGCCGCGATGCAGGGTCTGCCGGTGGCGGAATATGCTCCACTCACCATCAAGTCCGCAGTCGTCGGTTACGGGTTGGCACAAAAAGAGCAGGTGCAGTTCATGGTCGCTCGCCTGCTGCGCCTCGACTCTGCGCCGGAACCTGCGGACGCCGCCGACGCCCTGGCCATCGCGATATGCCACGCGCATACCGCACAGACGCTGTTGTTGCAGGCGGAATCCCGCGCTTGAGGTGGAGTTGATTCCGCTGCGAAGCATGGTATGGGCAGTACTGCCTTTTCTCTTTGTGCTGGGTGGGCCGCCGGTCGCGGCGCAGGGCGGAACCCAGGCACAGATCCGCTTCACTTACGAGAACCGCAAGCTGCAACCGCCAAAGTATGTAGTGACCGTGGAAGAGGACGGCAGCGGGCATTTCACCTCTGAGGGGGGTGGACCGACCGACGGTACAACCATGTCCTCAGAGCCCCAGGATCGGCCCATCCACATTTCCAAAGCTCTCCGCGAAGCTATGTTTACCGCCGCACGAAAGAACAAGCTCTTCGCCATTTCCTGCGACGACGGTGGAAAGAACATTGCTTTTCAGGGAAACAAAACCTTGGAGTACGACGGCCCTGAAGGCAAGGGAAGTTGTATGTACAACTGGAGCAAGAACGCCCAGATTGATAAGCTGACGGATCAGTTTGAGGCAATTGCCGCAACCCTGGATGAGGGGGGCAAGCTGCAGCGTCAGTATGAGCACGGGCGCCTCAGCCTGGATTCGGAAATCCAGATTTTGGAGCAGATGGCGCATGAAGGGCGGGCCATTGAACTCGAAAATATCGCCCCCATTCTGCAGACCCTGGCTGGGGACGAGGCGGTATTACAGCGCGTGCAGCGGCGCGCGCGGGCCCTGCTGCAGGGGGCCAAAAGCGATTAAGAACAAAGGCGCGTCTAATGGCTAGCGAGACTTATTGCCCCAAATGTTGTTTAAGTCATTAGGGCAGGTTCCTGCCAGGAAATGGAGGTGCTCCATGAGGAAGCACCTAAAAGCAACGAACATCGCCGTTATGTCTGTGATTTGCCTCCTATGGATGGCATTTGCAGTCCGTCACGCCCCAGCGCAGGATGCCGCTTTGAATGTTGCCCGGGTGAGCTTTGTACAGGGCTCCGTGCAGCTCCTTGCCGGGCAGGGAAACGATTTTCAGCAAGCGGTGATGAACATGCCGGTCGTGGATGGTGCCCGTTTGCAGACCGGCGGGGACGGTCAGGCAGAAGTTGAGTTTGGCGACGGCAGTGTGGCCCGGTTAACACCCAACAGCGCGCTCGAATTCGATCACCTGGCGCAGGATCAGGTGCAACTTCAGCAGTTGGGTGGCCTGGCCTATTACGAGTTCAACGTGGGTCGAGGGCATCCAGCCTTTAACGTGCAATTTGCCAATATAAATATGCAGCCGGCAACGAATTCGATCGTGCGCGTGGGCCTGGATGCCAGCTGGGACGTTGCGGTGATAAACGGTGCGATCAACGTGCAGGGGCAGGGAATTCCCGGTGTGAACGTGTCGGAGAACCAGAGCATCCGTGCCGGCGCCGATAATAGCGGCGCTCCCTATACTGTGGCTCAGGGAATCAATGGCGATTCCTGGGATAACTGGAACCAGGATCGGGACCAGGCGATCGCCCAAGAGGCTTCTCAGCAGACGCCGGTGCGCGATGACGCGGCGAATCCGCAAAGCGAAAACTGGAACGATCTGGATGCCGACGGTAACTGGTATCCGGTGGAGGGTGAGGGCAACGTCTGGGTTCCTGCCGGCGTTGGAGCCGGGTGGGATCCCTATGGGGCCGGGTATTGGGCTTACTATCCGACCTTCGGTTACACCTGGATTTCCAGCTATCCCTGGGGATGGCTCCCCTATCACTGCGGCTCCTGGAACTACTACTCTTTCGGCTGGGGATGGTCTCCTGGTCGTAACCCAGGCCGCACCTGGGCTCCAGTGACTGTGGTGCGCATCCATCCGCCAGGCTGGTCGATGCCGCTTTATCCTCCAGGCGGTACGCGGCCCCTGCCGGGACGGCTGGTGGTAGTAGATCGTGGACCGGTTGCCAAGGGCCCGTGGGCGTTCAACCACGGTACAGTGCCAAGACCGGATCACCAGCAAGCGCTGAATTTCAATGGACGCACGATCACGCCGGTTGGCCGAGTAGACGTTCGCCAACAGGCATTCACCGCAGCCCGGGGTACAGCGCCGGGATCGCGCGCAGTCTTGAGCGGCACCTTCCCTGGGCCTGGCCAGCGGCCGGCTCCGGGTAGCACGTACCTGTCGGGCTACAATTCGTCGCGCTCAGTGGGGACCCAGAATGCAAGACCGTCTGTGGGTCCGGCGTTGACCCCGCCCCAGGGCGCGATCCAACGCCCTCCGCAAGGGATGAACCCTCGGCCGAACGTAGCCTATCCTCCAGCGCAATCGTATAACCAGCGCTCGAACTATGAGGCGCGTCCAACGCCCACAACCCATTATTCGGCGCCTCCTCAACAGCAACACTACTCGGCTCCGCCGCAAGCCCAGCACCAGTCGTCTCCCGGGCCGCGACGCTGAGGTCCAGGCGGTGCGGAGGATTTTGAAGGCGGCACAGTCGAAAACGACATCTAAACCTTTTAGAACCATCATGGGCGAATCCGATGGTTTTCATCACCTTGGGTGAGCCGCAGGCTCATGGGGACACGGCTGAAGCCGTCCCTGCAGGACTGGTTTGGAGAAGGAGGGTGGCTCACACACCCTCTAAAGGCCCCTCTCGTGATTAGGCCGTCAGGGCGCGGTACAGACAAGCCATTGCTTCCAAAGACACCGCCTCTGCCCGAACTTGAGCGTGCACAGCGCAAGCGGTGAACGCCCCTTCCACCGCAGCAGGGTCGTATCCAGAGGCACGTAGATTGTTCGCCAGCGTCTTCCGTTTCAGGGCGAAGATATGACGCAAAAAGCGAAGGAAGGCCGCCGGATCCACAGCCAGTTCCTCGAACCGGGAATGCATGGTCAGGCGAATGACCGTGGAGTAGATCTCGGGAGGTGGAGCAAAAGCCTCAGGCGGTAAAGTAAACAAGTGCTCGACCCTGGCGTACATCTGCGTAATAGCCGAGAGCAAACCGTAGGTGCGCGAGCCAGGCGGCGCCACGATGCGTTCCGCGACCTCGCGCTGGGCCATGAGCACGGCGCGATCAATCACCGCACTGTGGGCGAACAGATGCATCATGATAGGGGAGGAGATGTAATACGGCAGGTTACCGATGACCTGCAGGCGAACGCCGCGTTCGGCGGCAAGTTCCGTAAGATCAACCTCGAGAATGTCCTCGCACAGCACTTCCACTGAGCTTCCCTGCAGCGACGCCGCCAGCGAAGGGTCCAGTTCGACCGCGATGACCTTTTTGGCCCGCGGCGCGAGCAGATTGGTAAGGGCTCCCTTGCCCGGCCCAACTTCGAGCACGGTGGCCTGACTGAGGTCGCCCAAAGCGTCTACGATTGCGCGTGGCGCCGTGGGGCTGATGAGAAAATTCTGACCCAGCTTGGGCTTACGCTGCATGGGGTAGACTACGCATTTGCGACCGTTCCTCCTCTGCATCATACGGAAGCGGGTCGGCGTCTAACGGTTCACGATAGCTCTGGACGGGGAAAATGTTCTGTACGGGGCTTTTTGCCAGGAAAAGCCCCACTTCGCTGAAGCCGGATGGGGCACAGTAATCGTGAGACCGTTACTAAGAAGAGGGGTTGGCAATGCATATCGTTTTTGCCGCGTCGGAGTGCGTTCCTTACGCCAAGACGGGCGGGGTTGCAGAAGTCGTCGGTGCGTTACCTAAGGAACTGGTGCGACAAGGCCACCAGGTGACGGTCTATGTGCCGCTCTACCGGCAGGTGCAAAAGCATTTGAAGGATCGCAAAATTGCCATCCGTAGTCTCACCATTCCTTTCTCCTACTACAACCGTTTTGTGACCGTGGTGAATGGAGGCGCTCCGGACGGAGTGCAGTTCTACTTCATCGACTGTCCCGAGCTTTTCGATCGTGAGTTTATTTATGAGACCCCGTCCGGCGACTATGCCGATAACGCCGAGCGCTTTGGGTTGTTCTCCCGCGCAGTGCTGGACAGCGCCAAGCAGTTAGGGGTCCCGGATGTCTTTCATATTCACGGTTGGCCGGCCGGTGTGCTCGCAATTCTTCTGCGCACGGTCTACTACTTCGATCCCGAACTCAAGAACGTTGCCTGCTTGTTGACCATCCATAACTCCGACCGCCAGGGATGGTTCCCTCGTGAATCAGTGGAAAAGCTGCTCCTGCCGTGGGATGTCTACACGCCCGAGCGAGCCGAGTATTACGGCACATTTGATTTTCTCAAAGGCGGCATTGTCTACTCCGACGCCATCAACACAGTCAGTCGCAAATATGCCCAGGAGATTCAGACCCCGGAGTATGGCAACGGCCTGGATGGCGTGTTGCGCGCGCGAGCGCAGGATCTGCGCGGCATCTTGAATGGGGTCGATTACCAGGTATGGAATCCGGCGACGGACAGCAAGATTGCCGCCCACTACACCCCGGAACGGCTGGAAGGGAAATTGGCTTGCCGCAAGGACCTGCTGCATGCGTTCGGAGTTTCCAATGTGGCCGAAGACACGCCGGTGCTGGGCATGGTTTCACGCCTGGCGACGCAGAAGGGACTTGACCTGCTGGCTGAGATCTTCGAACAGTTGGTGCGGGAAAACATGTTCCTGGTGATTTTGGGCACGGGTGAACCGTACTACGAGAATTTGTTGCGCAGCTGGCAGGAGCGTCTTCCCCGTAAGGTCGCAGTGGCGATTACGTATGATGAAACCCTGGCCCACAAGGTCGAGGCCGGTTCGGACATGATCCTGATGCCCTCACGTTCTGAGCCTTGCGGATTAAACCAGATCTACGGCATGAAGTACGGCACCGTCCCCGTGGTGCGCGCCACTGGCGGCCTCGATGATACCGTGCAGGAATGGTCAGCAGCGACGGAGACGGGAACAGGTTTTCGCTTTAACGATTACCGCCCCGAGGAATTCCTGAACGCGCTAGGCCGTGCCTTTGCGTCGTTCACAGATAAGAAACAGTGGCAGAAGCTGATGCGCAACGGTATGGCCCGCGATTACTCGTGGACCAACCCGGCCAAGGAATACATCCAGCTGTACGAAGAGATCGTGCGCCGGCGGTCGTAGGGCGGTTTCCTTTTCGGTTTAGCCAGTCCTAAGCTTTCTATTACGGAAGACAAGGTACAGCGGTACACCGCCGAGGATGATAAGCGTTCCCAGCAATGAACTGCGAAGGTTGCTGACGAACGAGTAATAAAGCAACACACCTGCGGCCACAATGAAAAGCACTGGCAAGACCGGATAACCCCAACTACGAAACGGCCGCTCCGCTGCAGGAATGCGCCGTCGATAAAAAAAGATCGTCGTGGTCGTAAGCAGGTAGAAGAGCCACTCGGCAAAGATCGCAAGCTCGAACAACTGCTGAAAACGTCCCACCAGCAGCAGCAGGACTGTGCTCAACAACCCCTGCGCCACCAGTGCAGTGGAAGGGCTTTGAAAACGGGGATGGATATGCGCCATCCATGCCGGGAATAACCGGTCACGCGCCGCGGCGAACGGCACCCGGGCGCCGGACATGGTCGTCCCATTAAGCCCCACAAGAATGCTGAGCGCCATGGCCACGGAGACCAGAGATGCTCCCCAATGGCCGGAAACGACCGACATAGCAACCGCCGCCGGCCGTGCCGAACCGGCGATGCTTGCCGCGGGCAGGATGTACTGAATGGCCGCGTTGGTGGCCATGTAGAGCACCCCGACGACACCCACTCCAGCGATCAAGGCGATGGGGAGACTCCGCTCCGGGCGCTTCACTTCGCCGGCCACCATGGTCAGGTCATTCCAGCCGTCATACGCCCACAGAGAAGCGATAAGAGCCACCATGAACCCAGCAAACCCGCCTTGAGCGCCGGGAAAAGTGGTAAAGAAATTGCCCAGGCTACCGTGAGGACTGGCAAAGCAGAAGCCAGTGATGACCACAACCAGCACCACCTTAAGCCAGGTGAAGAACAGCTGAAAGTCGCCCGCCTTCTTGATGCCCAGGTAGTTGAGCCCCGTGATAAGCCAGCAAGCGAAGATGGCGAAAATCTGTGACCACGTGATCACCAGAGGAGCTCGCAATGCAACCCCGTCGAGCCACGCGAACGCAGGGAAGACCCCCATCACCCGAGCCAAGCCGGTGGTGATACTGGCAATGGACGCCGGTTTGGCGACCGCAAACCATGTCCACATGTAGAGGAATGCGGGCAGGTCGCCATACGCGTTGCGGAGAAACACATACTCCCCGCCGGCGCGCGGCATCATCGCTCCCAGCTCCGCATACGTCATCGCGCCAGACAGGGTGAGCAGACCACCCACGATCCAGGCCAGGTAAACCATCCGCCCTGAACCTACAGCGCTCATCATTTCCTGCGGTACGAGGAAAATGCCACTGCCGATGATGGTCCCCACCACGATTGCGGTGGCATGCCAGACTCCCAGCACGCGGGGAAGGTCCGGCGCCGAGTTCGAGCTCGGTATGGCGTGGGTCTGTTCTTGCACGGGTTGACAAATTGTAATGCCTGCCACTAAATCGGAGGGGACGCAATCTTGTCCGCGGGATGGAAGTATTCATAGATGGCCGCAGCCAGGTGAGGGGCAACAACGGAGGCGAGTGCCTGCAGGCTGGCATCCTGCACGCCACGCAGGCTCCCGAAGTGCGCAACCAGGCGGTTCCGGGTCTGCGGGCCTACGCCGGGAATCGTCAACAGGTTAGACTCGCGATCCCGGATCTCTCTTCGCTTGCGGTGGTAAGACACTGCGAAGCGGTGGGACTCATCGCGAATCCTTTGCACCAGGTGCAACACCGGAGATCGCCGGTCAAGCACGATCGGCTCATCCTCCTGCCCGTATACGTAAATGATCTCCTCTCGCTTGGCAATCGAGGCCAGCGGTTGGGTAGTGATGCCCAGCAATTCCAAAGCTTCCGCAGCGGCATGCAACTGTCCCAACCCCCCATCGATCAGGATCAGGCTGGGCATCGCTTTCTGCTCCGCCTGCACCCGCGTATACCGGCGTCCCACAACTTCGCGCATCGAGGCAAAATCATCGACGCCATCGACCGTCTTGATCTGAAATTTGCGATAGTCGGATTTCTTCATCGCGCCATCTTCCCAAACCACCATGGAAGCGACAGTTTCCGCGCCCTGGATGTGCGAGATATCAAAGCACTCGATGCGCCTGGGGAGATCAGGCAACGTGAGCAAGTCCTGCAGCGATTCCTCGATCACCTTGCGGGAAGGCTGCAGAACCCGGAAACGCTGATCGAAACTCTGCTTGGCATTTTGTCCAGCGAGGTCCACCAGAGAGCGCTTCTCCCCCCGGCGGGGCACGCTCAGCTCAACCTTATGCTGGGCACGTTCACTCAGCAGTTCCTCGAGAGAATCGCGATCGGCAAAATCGACCGGTATATAAACCGTGCGCGGCACATACTGCTGATCGATATACACCTGCTTCAGCAGGGCAGAGAAGAAGAACGAGGCATCAAAAGCCTCTCCGAAGGACTGCGATCCTGAGTCGGATTTTAGTTCGGGGTTGGCGTCAGGAGATCCTGGCTCTGGCGGAAGCTCAGGCAACTCCTCCCAGAAAAATTCCCTCCGGTCGACGATCTTGCCGCCGCGCATATGGAAAAGATTGACGGCCAGCATGCCGTTCTCGTGATGGTAACCATAGACGTCCGCATCATCGTTATCGGTGGTCGCCATGCGTTGTCTTTCCTGTACCTGGCTCATGGTGACGAGCAGATCCCGGTACTTGGCCGCGAGCTCGAACTGCTCTGAAGCTGCGGCCACCTCCATGCGCTGTTCCAGGGAATTGCTCAGCTCTGTCTGGCGGCCTTCCAGAAACATCTGCGTGTCGCGCACCGCTTCCCGGTATGCCTCGGGCGTGGTGAGTGCCTCGACGCAAGGGCCGAGGCAGCGTTTGATGTAGTACTGCAGGCAGGGGCGGGGATGGTAGCGCGACAGATCGACCTTGCAACTGGGCAGGAGAAAGCTGCGATGAATCAGGTCGACCACCCGGTGGGCAAGATTCCCGGGGAAGAACGGTCCGTAGTAGGCGCTACCGTCCTTCCGCAGCCGGCGGGTCACGAACACTTTGGGATAGCGATCGGCCAGGGTCAGTTTCACGTATGGGTAGGTCTTGTCATCGCGCAGCAGGATGTTGAACCGTGGCTTCCGCTGCTTGATCAGGTTGTTTTCGAGCGCCAGCGCCTCGTGCTCGTTTTCGACCAGGATGTAGTCCACGTCCACGGCTTCCCGCATGAGCGAACCGGTCTTGGCATTGGCCTGGGCTCCGTCAAGGATGTAGGAGCGTACCCGGGAGCGAAGATTTTTGGCTTTGCCGACGTAGATCACCTCGCCGTCAGCATTGCGGTACAGATACACCCCCGGCCGGGCAGGCAGAGTGCGTATCTTCTCGTGCAGATCCATGAAAAGCCCCTAAACTAAAGTTTAGTCGGTACCGGCATCGGGCGGAAGTTTGCTCACCGGCAGGTAAAAGTTTCCTTTTCTGGCACTTTTGCATTGAATCAAGTTGCGCACTTTGCAGCGTAAGTGATTGCAGGGAAACTGGTAACGGAAATGAGCAATTTTGGCAATCTTCGTGCTACATACGTACAGATGGGCAAAAAAGCAGCAAGGACGGGAGCACAGTCTATATATGAATCGATTCAGTAAGGCGTCGCAACACACAGCTATCCTCTTGGGGGCTGTATCACTGCTGTTCACAGCCGGCTGCTCCACCAAAAACTACGTGCGCTCGCAGACCACTCCGCTGGTGACCAAGACCAACGAGCTTGACGATGCGGTGGCGACAAACAACCGGTCGATCCAGAGCACCAACGATCGCGCCCAGGCAGGCATCCAGCAAGCACAGCAGTCGGCGAACACGGCTACCCAAAACGCGACCGCTGCCACCCAGGCAGCAAACCAGGCACAGGGCAGCGCGAAGGAAGCAGTCAACCGCGCTGACTCATTGGCGAGTGTGGTAGCCAACCTGGACAACTACAAGCAGGTCGGCACCGTCTCGGTGACTTTCGCCTTTGACAAGAGCGACCTTACCAATAGCGACAAGGCACAGTTAGACACTCTTGGAACGCAGCTCGGCTCGACCAAAAGCTACATTCTCGAAGTCACCGGTGGCACGGATTCGGTAGGCAACGCCGACTACAACTACCAGTTGAGCCAACGCAGGGCGGAAGCAGTGGTGCAATATCTGGCCTCGAAGTTCAACGTGCCGGCCCATAAGTTTTACCTGATCGGCATCGGCAAGGATCAGGAAGTGGCCACCAACAAGACCGCCGCAGGGCGGGCTCAGAACCGGCGAGTCGAAGTGCAGGTTCTCTCCAACGCAGCTCAAAGCAGCGCTCCCGCTGTTTCAGAAGTTCGCTAGCGCATTCTCGCAAACGAATGGTGCCCCACTCCTCCCGAGGGTCGGGCCCTTTTCCGCAAGTGCAGCTCCGGAAAATCTACGAATTTAGTCCCGCAGGGACGGCTGAACTTAGCCCAGGACGCTAGTCCTGGGTTGGATTTGAAAGGACGACCAGTCCCGCAGGGACGGCTGAAAATGGGCCGCGATGCAATCCTGGACAACCTTCAGCCGTCCCTGCGGGACTTAATCAACTCTCGTGATGTACCCAGGACTAGCGTCCTGGGCTACGTTCAGCCGTCCCTGCGGGACTAAAGTCGTGCCCTGATACAAATCTCTATGCTCCATCACGGAAAGGGCGGCTTTGCGCTTCAGAACCACTACAGCGCCATGTGGCTTACGTGCTCGGCGCGCACATCGTTGGCGCTGAACAACCGGTAAAACGGAGCCCCTTGCGCCGCGGCTTCCACTGCCGGCCGGCCCATGGCCTCCTCCCTCTCCACCAAACAAACAACCCCGACCACCCGCATCCCCGCCTCGCGCGCGGCCTCAATTGCGGTGACTGTAGAAGCCCCAGTAGTACAAACGTCATCCACAATGACCACGGGTGCCTCCCGCTGCTGAAAACCCTCAATGCGCCGCCCCGTCCCGTGGGCCTTCTCCACCTTCCGCACCAGAAAACCATCCAGAACCGGCGACCCCGGGGCTTCCAGGGCGTGCCACGCACTAGCCGCGGCCACATTGCAGACAACCGGATCAGCGCCAAGCGTAAGGCCCCCCACTGCCCGCGGCCGCAACTCATGCTGGCGAATCAGATCGAGCACCGCCAATCCGGTCAGGCGTCCGCCCTCGCCCGTGAGGGTAGTGGTGCGGCAATCGATGTAGTAATCGCTGCTGGCGCCGGAAGACAGTTTGAAATCGCCCAGGCGGAACGAGATGCGGGCCAGCATCTTCAGCAAAGCTTCACGATGAGCAAGGGTCATTAGGTGATTTTATCCAGATGGCGAAACCCGCCGGTGACGAAAAACAGGATGGTGAAGATAGTCCCGTTATACGTGCCATGAATGAACGTGCTGGCAGCCAGGGACTGGGTCCACAGGCGCACTCCGCAGAGCGCCAGGCTAACCGCGAACAGCACCGACAAAGGCGCCCACGCGTGCGCCAGCTGATCGGCGTGGACCAACGCAAACGCAATGCTGGTGACCGCACAAGACGCCACCAGGGCCGCAACACTCCAGCGCGGATCTCTGTCTGTACTCTCTCCATCCTCCGCCTCGCGCCGCTGGCCGCGCAGCCAGTCCCAGGCAGAAGCGATCGAGGGCAACAGGAAGCCGCGAAAGGCCAATTCTTCAAACACCGGAGCCATGAAGGTTCCGAACAGCGCGACCATCCAAACATCGGCAGGCGTGCGAAAGAAATCGTCGATGGGCAGCGTCTTGGGAATGGGAAGGAAATTCGACAGGAACTGCACCACCAGGCTTAAAGCAATGCCGGCCGCCAGCAAGCGCACCCAGCGCCGGCGCACGGCAGCGAAATTCCAATGCAATGCCCGGGCGAACGATCGCTGCCATAGGTAAGTAAAAATGGCCCAGACGATGGCTCCCGCAATCAGGTACCCAACGGCCATGGTGGGGATAAGCAGGCGCGGCTCGCGGAGCAGCTGCTCCGGCGTCTCCCTGCCCAACAAATGCAAGCTCATGGCGAGCGCAAAAACAGAAAAACTCGTGAGCAGCAATACAATGATAGCCACGGTAAAGAACAGAACCGTGTGACCAAAGTTTGGGATCCGGCCTGGCGGCGCGGGCGGTGGCAGCCCATCGGGTACGTCGGGTGTGGACAGTAGCTCCAAATCGTTCGACAAGGGCAGGTTCCTATTTTGCCGCACGCCTGCGCGGAACATGATTGCCATTGGCTCCCGAGGCAGAAGCCGCAAAAGGCTTTAACTCGTGCGCGGGAAAATAGCGACGGAGGAATTCTCCCGTATACGAGCCGAGTGTAGCAGCTACCTCGGCGGGAGTGCCCTTGGCGATCAGGTTGCCGCCTTCCTCCCCACCTTCCGTGCCCAGGTCGAGGATCCAGTCCGCGCTACGGATCACATCCAGGTTGTGTTCGATGATGATCACCGTGTTGCCCAGATCCGTCAGGCGGTGGAGCACCTCCAGCAGCCGGCGCACGTCGTCGAAGTGCAGCCCGGTCGTGGGCTCATCAAGCAGGTAAAGCGTCTTTCCCGTTTGCCGCTTGGAAAGCTCCCGGGCCAGCTTCATGCGCTGGGCCTCTCCGCCAGAGAGCGTGGTCGCAGCCTGGCCCAGATGGATATAGCCCAGTCCCACATCCACCAGCGTCTCCAGCTTCTGCCGCACCTGAGGAATATCGATCAGCACCGGCAGCGCGTCTTCAATGGCCAGCTCGAGCAGGTCGGCGATGGAGTAGCCATTGAATTTAACCGCCAGGGTTTCCTGATTGTAACGGCGGCCATTACACACCTCGCACAGCACGTAGACATCGGGCAGGAAGTTCATCTCGATGCGGCGCTGGCCCTCACCCTGGCACGCTTCGCAGCGGCCCCCGGAGACGTTAAACGAAAACCGCCCCGGCTTGTATCCACGCTCCCGCGACTCCGGGAGGCGGGCGAATAGATCGCGGATCGCGGTGAACACGCCAGTGTAGGTGGCCGGATTCGAACGCGGAGTGCGGCCGATCGGGGACTGGTCGATGCGGACGGCCTTATCGATATTCTCGAAGCCCTTGATGGCTTTGTAAGGCTCAGGTAATTCGCGCGAACCATAAAGCTCTCGGGCCAGGGCGCGATAGAGGGTGTCGTTGACCAGGGTGCTCTTACCCGAACCGGAGACACCCGTTACTACGGTCATTACATTTAAGGGAAATTGCACCGTCAGATTCTTTAAATTGTGGCCGCTCGCCCCTTCGACCGTAATCCAGTTGTCCTTGAGCGGGCGCGGCGCATCGCGGCTGATCGTCTGCAGCTGGCCGGAGAGATAGCGCCCGGTGAGCGAAATATCCGTTTCCATAATCTGCTGCGGAGTCCCGGCAGCGACCACATGTCCGCCGAGTTTTCCGGCCCCGGGGCCGAGATCCACGACGTAGTCAGAATGACGAATGGTGTCTTCATCGTGTTCGACCACCAGCACCGTATTACCGAGGTCACGCAGTGATTTGAGCGCTTCGATCAGCCGCTGGTTGTCACGTTGGTGTAAACCGATGGATGGTTCGTCGAGCACATAGAGGACTCCGCGCAGACGCGAACCAATTTGCGTAGCCAGGCGAATGCGTTGTCCTTCCCCACCGGAGAGGGAAGCGGCATTGCGGTCCAGCGAGAGATAGCTAAGCCCCACAGAGTCGAGAAATTCCAGCCGCTCCACCACCTCCCGGCGAAGCCGTTCGGCGATCAATCCCTCGCGGTGCGAAAACTCAATCGCCTGTGCCGCGTGCAGCGCCTTACGTAGCGGAAGAGCAGTGAAATCGGCGATCGACAAGGAACCCACTTTGACCGCAAGTGATTCACGCCGCAACCGTTTACCTTGGCAGGCGGGGCAAACGGTGGCGGACATATAATTCATCAGCCAATCGCGATAGCTCTCTGACTTCGACTCTTCGAGCGAGTCCCGCAAGTACGCCAGGATGCCGTGGAATCCCGTGCGCGGCGCTTCCTCACGCCCCGGCCCATGCAGCAACAGCTTCTGTTGTTTCTCCGTGAGATCCTCGAAGGGCTTGCTCAGGTCGATCTTGTACCGCTTCGCGGCCAGCTGCAGCAGGCGGTTGAGATACTGCGATCCACCCCCAGGCCCGAGCGCGCCGTCGGTCAGCGGCTTCGACCAGTCGGTAATCACCTTCGCTGCGTCGAAGTCATAAATGCTCCCCAGGCCGTGGCACTCTGGGCATGCGCCATAAGTGCTATTGAACGAAAAGCTTCGAGGCTCCAACTTGGGGATGTCGAGTCCGCAATCCGGGCAAGCCATAGAGGACGAATAAAGCTGCTCTTCCTGACCCACAACAGCGGTCAGAACGAGACCGTTGGCCATCTGCAGAGCTTTGGCCACCGAAGTTTCCAGGCGCTTCTCTATCCCCGGTTTGAGGACGACGCGATCGATAACGGCTTCAATGGTGTGCTTTTTGTGACGTTCGAGTTGAATGGAGTCGGCGAGATCACGCATCTCACCGTCGATGCGGGCGCGAAAGCCCTGCTGATCCAGTTCGTCGAGTAGGTCCTTGAACTCACCTTTGCGGCCGCGCACGATCGGCGCATAGATGATGACGCGTTCTCCGGGAGCAAGCGAAAGAATACGCTCCACGATTTGCTCCGCGGATTGGCGCGAAATCGGTTTGCCGCACTTAGGGCAGTGAGGCACTCCGATCGATGCGTACAGAAGACGAAGGTAGTCGTAGATTTCGGTGATCGTGCCGACAGTGGACCGAGGGCTGCGGCTGGTGGTTTTTTGCTCGATGGAGATCGCAGGACTGAGGCCTTCAATGGAATCGACATCGGGGCGCTCAATCTGGTCGAGGAACTGGCGAGCGTACGCAGAAAGAGTTTCCACGTAGCGTCGTTGGCCTTCGGCATAAATGGTGTCGAACGCCAGCGAAGACTTGCCTGATCCCGAGAGGCCGGTGACCACGGTAAGCGTATTACGGGGAATTCGGATATTGATATCGCGGAGATTGTGCTGTCGCGCTCCCCGCACGGTGATATGAGTAATGGGCATGAAGGCTTAGGGCTACAGAGCGAATGGCGCGAGTAACACTACATGTATCTTATTCGGCAATAGAAACGAGGGTCAACGCGACGCTGCTGTCTGTCACAATGACACACTGGTCATACGAGCAGTAAAAGTGCGCGAACGACGCACGATGGGTGAGCGAAAAAACTTTAATTAAAGGGCCAATATGGGAATCGACGTAAGTATGTTGATGGTATTCTGTGCGGCGATCGCCGCTCTCGCGCTTGGTGTGATGCTGGGCTACATGTGCTGCAAGACCCTCTTTGATGTCTTGCGTTTCCATGCTCGACTGTCTCCCGTAGATGGCGCAAAAGCCGAGACGCAGGTGGTACGGATTTGACCCTGGGGTCGCCGGCCGTTCGGCTGTAAATCTTTTCCCTCCCCCTTTTCCTCCCCGTCTTTGATCGCCCTCGTTCGTGCGGATGACCCCACCTGCGTTTTCTGATGAGTGAGCATCTCTACACGAAGGGCACGGCTTCACCGGCTACGGAAAAACTCGGGTTTGTATCAGGGCACGACTTTAGTCGGGCCGTAAATGATTGAGAATACGTCGGGCTTTAGCCCCTGAGGTACGTCTTTCCTGTCCGGTCCCGAATTTTTCCGCAGCCTGTTCAGCCGTGCCACAGGTATCTCATCGCGCCGAGGGCTTTGGAGTCTGCGTGAGAACCAACCGATTGCAAAATCAGTCCCGCAGGGACGGCTGAACTTAGCCCAGGACGCAGTCCTGGGTAGAGATTCGAGAGACGAAAAGTCCCGTAGGGACGACTGAAAGTTACCCGGAGGCAATCCCACGCACTTCCATCTCAAAATATCCCGCGGTTGAGAATTCCCGATCCGCTCCCCGAATCCAGGACCATGTCTCGATAACTTTTTCGGTCGTCCCTGCGGGACTTTTCAATTGCGCATGCCAACCCAGGACTGCGTCCTGGGCTAAGTTCAACCGTCCCTACGGGACTCGATTTCGAGATGGTCGTTCTCATGCAGGGCCTTTAGGCCCTGAGGTACGGCCTTCCTACCCTGTTGCACCCCTACTGCAGCGGTGAGTCTTGCTGCACCGGTTGTTGTTGCCCCCGCTGCTGGGCCGCGCGCATCTGCTGCAGTTGCTCGAATAATTGTTGCGGCGTTCTCACCCCCGGAGGAGGCTGCTGTGTCGATCCAGCCGGCGGTTCAGGTGGTGGCGGAGGAGGAGCCTCGACGGCTTCTGGTTCGTTGTTGCCGTCGTCGGCATTGGCATTGGCTTGAGGCGTGGCCGAGGCAGCCGGAACTCCGCCCCGCGTGGTGGGGCTAAGAATCAGTTCTCGCGGCGCGCCGTTGCTCAGGTCTCCAAGCAAAACCTGATTGTAGGCAGTGCCAACCAACAGATCGGCGAGCACATCGCGCGGTGCCCCGGGGCCAAAGTTGCCGAATACCCGCTCGTCACCGCCCAGGCCCTCGATTTTCATGCCACTGTTGCTCGCGACCTGATGCAGAATCGCGGCGAGGCTGGAATTATCCGCCTGAATCGAGAGATTGCCGTCGGCGAAGACGATTTGTGCATCGCGCGCCGGCTGCTGCAGCAGGGAAGGCGCAACCCCAGTCGGCTGGGCTTGCGCAGGTTGCGGCGCGGCTGCCGCAGGCGCCGGACTTGCGGCCGGCAACGGACTCGCACCACGAATCCGCTCTCTCTGGGCGTGTACGTTCGACCCATACATCGTCGATAGGAGCAGGATTGTCCATCCGCCGGCCCTAATCGCTCGAGTCATCCTCTACCACCCTCTGTGTACTAGACTAACAGTGGTCGCATCAGAGAGCGGGGCTCTCTGTAAACTTCGACCAAACGGTTTAACCTCCATGCCTCGGTCCCGAAAATTCTTTGAGCTCGTGATTACTGTAGTTACGCTGTTGGCGCCTGCCCGGATCTTCGCCGTGTCTTGCACAACTCAGGCGCAGATGACCGAAAGCGACCGCGCTACCCTGGTGCAGGCCGCGAAAACCCTCGCCTCAGCCGTACAGGCCGGAAATATTTCAGCGGTGCAGGCACTGACCATTCCCAAAGTAAAAGGCCAGTTTGACCCCATCGCAAACACCATAGAACAGACCGCACCCCTGATGGCCGGTGCCACCGTAACCATAGACGCACTGTATGGCCTGGACGCTTCCGATTTGAAGACGCCGGTCGAAGACACAGTGTTCTTCTGCGGAGCCGCGAATTCGCCGATGCATGTGGACGTCACCATTCCACAACTCCCACAAGGCAAATATGCCTTAACCCTGGTGCATGCCACCGGGGTGAAGCAGCCCCAGCAGATGGCTTTCCTGTTGCAAAAAAATAGCGATTGGCAGCTCGCCGGCTTGTTCGTAAAACCACTCTTGATGGATGGCCACGACAGCGTCTGGTACTGGACCAAGGCGCGTGCCTATCACCAGAAAGGGCAGAAATGGAACGCCTACTTCTATTACACCACTGCTGCCTACCTGGCCACACCAGCGGATTTCATGACCAGCGCTAACCTGGACAAATTGAATCAGGAGGCAGCCGGCGCCAGGCCCGACGGTCTACCTGGGGCCCAGCCTATGGAAATCAAGGCCGGCAACCAGTCCTACTCTGTGAACGACCTACACACCGATGGTTCTCTGGGCGGCCTGGATCTGGTCATACACTATACCGCGACCGATACAACCGATCCGGTCGCCGCCCGTGCACGGAACCTGGAACTGATGAAGGCTACGCTCGCCGCACATCCTGAGCTTCGGGACAGTTTCCATGGCTTGTGGGTCTTCGCCGAAGCTCCTGGTCAACGTCCCTATGGCAATGAGCTGGCAATGAGCGAGATTCACTGATGTCCTACGAAACCGAGAAGACGCTATCCCGGGCAATTGCAGAGAGAAGGGCATCGCCCAGTTTCGATGAAAGCCCAATCCCCGATGCCGATCTGCAGAAAATCCTGCAGGCCGGGTTGCACGCGCCCAGTGGCTACAATCTGCAGCCGTGGCGCTTCATCGTAGTGCGCAGTCCGGAGCAGAAGACGAAACTGCGAGCAGCCAGCTTCAACCAGGCCAAGGTGGAAGAGGCCTCGGTCATGATCGTGGCCTGTGGCGATGCCGATGGATGGCGAAGCGGAGACCTGGACGAAATGCTCCGCCTGGGCCGCTTGGGCGGTATGCTGGAAAACTACGCGGAGCAGGCTAAGACCACCATTCCCAACTATCTATCCAACCATCCCAACATGCCTCTCTGGCTCAATCGCCAGGTCATGCTGGCCTTCACCCACATGTTGCTGATGGCCGAGGTCCTGGGCTACGACACCGCGCCCATGGAGGGCTTCGAAGAGGACAAGGTGCACGAGGTGCTCAAGCTTCCCCTCAGCTACTCCGTAGTGGCTTTGCTGGGCATCGGGCACTTGAAAGGTCCCGACAAATTCTACGGTGACCGTTTCAATATGGCGCGCACTGTTTTTGCCGAAGAATATGGCAAACCGATCAAGTTTTCGGAGTAACATTAACCGGGCTGTAACAAACTTCCCTCTGCCAGCTTAAAAGGACCAGCCTTCAGGGCGTAAGCCCTTAGCAGGAGCACTTCTGTGCGTCGAGAGTATCCAGAGGCGCCCATTGTTGGCGTAGGCGCCGTGGTGATCGACGGTACCAAGGTACTGCTGGTGCGCCGCGGCCAGGAGCCGCTGAAGGGGGAGTGGTCCCTCCCCGGGGGCGCCCTTGAACTTGGGGAAACGTTGCAGCAGGGCGTAGTGCGCGAAGTGCTGGAGGAGACCGGCCTGATCGTTGTCCCCGGCGGCATTATCGAGATCCTGGACCGGATCACCCCGGACGAGGCCTCGGGGCGGGTTCGCTACCACTATGTCCTGGTTGATTTTGTATGCCACGTCTCCGGCGGCGCCCTGTGCAGCGCCAGCGACGCGGAAGAGGTGCGATGGGTCGAGCGAGACCAATTGCAGAACGGCTTTCGGTTGGCGCCGGTGACCTTGGTGGTAATTGAGAAAGCATTTCGGCTGGGCTGATTAGGTGAGGAAGCAAATGAGGGTTGCAGAGAAGGCAAGCGCAGGTTCCACCCGCAGAGTCGGCCTGGTTTTCGGATTTGTTCTGCTGCTGGTGGGGCTGGGGTTTGGCATTCTGGCTTGGCGCAATCCGCTGTGGCTGGTCGACCAGCAGGTCGACGCCCGGCTGCGCTTGCACGGTGTGCACAGCGAATTTGTCACCGTCAATGGCTACAAAATGCATTACCTGGTCGGTGGCACCGGCCGGCAGCTGGTGCTGGTGCACGGGCTGGGCAGCCGGGCCGCCGACTGGGCCAACCTGATACCGCGGCTCATCGCCGGCGGCCATCGCGTCTATGCCCTGGATTTGTTGGGATATGGACGTTCCGCACAGCCCAGGGATGCCGACTATTCCATCTCCCAGCAGGCGGCGATAGTCGAGGGCTTCCTGGATAGCCAGCACCTGCAGCAGGTGGACCTGGCAGGTTGGTCCATGGGTGGATGGATCTCCATGCAGATCGCCTTGCAACAACCCCAGCGGATCCGGCGGCTGGTGCTGCTGGATAGTGCGGGTCTGCGCTTTACGCTGGGCTTCGATCCCGCTCTGTTTCAACCCGAATCGCCGAACGACCTGGCGCAGTTACAGGAGTTGCTTGTACCCCATCCGCACCCTTTGCCGGAATTTCTGGCCATGGCCATGCTGCGCCGCGGCGATGACATCGGGTGGGTTGTCCGTCGCAGTGTCGATTCCATGATGACGGGAAAGGATCTGCTGGACGGAAAATTGGGTGCGCTCACCATGCCCGTCCTCATCGGTTGGGGCGACCAGGACAGACTGATTCCGCTCTCGGTCGGCTACCGGCTCCACGCGGAGATACTCCAGTCGGAACTCGATGTGTATGCCAACTGCGGGCATTTGGCGCCGGGGCAATGCGTCGCCCAGGTCGCGCCCAGTGTCCTGGATTTTCTGCATGCTCAACCGGCGCGGATGGCGATCGTTCGGCAGATCCCAGCGACCGCCACCAACGACAGCGTGTTTCCCGATCAGTGATCCGTCGCCGGATTCGGTAAGGTCTCACCCTTCCAGACATACGCTTCGGCTTGTGGTAGCCCAATGTGTCCCAGCACCCGGCAGACGAACTGCTCCGCCATCTCCGCCGCATCCATCGGCCGGTTGTAGAACGCAGGGATGACAGGAAAGATCACCGCCCCCGCGTCGGCAGCCAGGCTCATGTTACGCAAATGGATCTTGTTGAAGGGCGTTTCACGAACGCAGAGAATGAGCGGGCGCCGCTCTTTAAGGCACACGTCGGCAGCCCGTTCGATCAGGTTCGAGGCGAGCCCATTGGCAATGCCTGCGAGCATGCCCATGCTGCAAGGCAGGATGATCATGCCGGCTGAGGGATAGCTCCCGCTTGCGGGGCCCGCGCCAATATCGCTCTCGGTGAGTTGCTGCACCTTGGTGGATGGCTTGCCTAGGAATTTCGCTATCAGTTCGCTGCGCCCGCTTAGCTGCAGTTCCTCGGCGATGACCCGCAACGAGTTTTCCGACGCGATGAAGTTGACGTGGCTGACCCGCGGGTCACGCTCCAGCGCCCGCAGCAGCCGCTGACCGAAGATCGATCCGCTGGCGCCGGTGATCGCTACCGTCAGGTTCACGCCAGAACCCGTTCAAAGATAGCGTCCACGTTGGTCAACTGGCGCTCGAACTGAAACGTCTTTTTCAAGCGGTCGTCGGGAAGGCGGCTCCGGATCGCCGCATCCTGCTCCACCAGGTCGCGGAACACCAGGTCTTCCTTCCAGGCATTCATGGCATGGCTTTGCACCAGGCGGTACGCCTCCTCGCGAGACATGCCGGCTTCGGTCAGATCCAGCAGAAGCTGGCCGGAGAAGATGAGGCCGCCCGTGCTCTCAAGGTTTTTGAGCATGCGCCGCGGATAAACCAGAAGCTTCTCAATCAGCGAAGTGGTCTTGGCCAGCAGGTAGTCGGTGAGGATGGTGGAATCGGGAAAGATGATCCGCTCCACCGATGAGTGGGAGATGTCCCGCTCATGCCACAGCGGCACGTTTTCCAACGCTGCCTGGGTATTGCCACGAATGACGCGAGCCAGCCCGCTGATCTGCTCCGAAGTGATGGGGTTCCGCTTGTGCGGCATCGCCGAGGACCCCTTCTGCTTCTCGGAGAAAAATTCCTCCGCTTCACGGACTTCGGTGCGCTGCAGATGGCGGATCTCGACCGCAATCTTATCCAGGGTCGACGCCAGCACGGCCAGGGTGGCAATGAAAGCCGCGTGCCGGTCGCGCTGGATCACCTGGGTCGCGATGGGATCGGCGCGCAGTCCCAGCCTGGCGCAGATGGCTGCTTCATGCTCCGGCTTGAGATGGCCAAACGTTCCCACCGCGCCTGATAGCTTTCCCACACGCATGTCTTCCGCGCTGGCATCGAAGCGCACTAGGTCGCGCATGATCTCCGCATACCAATTCAGAAGTTTGAGCCCGAAGGTAGTGGGCTCGGCGTGGATGCCGTGGGTGCGCCCGATGGTGGGCGTGTATTTGAACTCCAGGGCTCGCCGCCTGAGAATTGCAGCCAGCGCCAGAATGTCCTCGCGGATGATCTCCGAGGCCGCTTTGATCTGCAGAGCCTGCGCCGTGTCCACCACGTCATTGGACGTGAGCCCGTAGTGCAGCCATCGCGATTCCGGGCCGATTTTTTCCGCCATGGCCGTGGTGAAGGCGATAACGTCGTGCTTTACCTCCGCCTCGATCTCCTGAATGCGGGCAACGTCCACCTCTCCGTAGGCGCGGATAGCCCGGGCGGCCGAGGGAGGTACGATCCCGGCATCCGCCAGAACCTCGGATGCGGTGGCTTCTACTTCCAGCCACATGCGGTATTTGTTTTCTTCAGTCCAGATCCGGCCCATGGCCGGACGGGTATAACGAGCGATCAACCAAAGCCTCCAGCACGGGCAACTGCCCAACGAACTATTCTATCGTTGCTGCATCTCACTACCTTGGAGGGACGGATGGAAGAGCAACCGGAACTGGTCACAATTGAACTTTATCGCGACGCCTTGGAGGCGGATCTCGCCAAGACCCGCCTGGACTCAGCAGGGATTACAAGCTTTCTGGTGGGAGAAAACACCGCCGTGCTCTACGGCACTGGACTAGGTGGGTTACAGCTGCAGGTGAGCCCCGCTGACGAAGTGGACGCCCGAAGCATCCTGAACGACCCTGGGCCGCCGGATAGCGAAGTAGAATCGGTCTCTTAAACGAGCGGTTGGTTGGTGCTGCCGACCCGAAAGAACTCTGCCATTTCCTGGTGGAGAAATCCGCGGCCTGGACGGTAAGGCTGTATCCATTGGCCATCGACGACGAACTGAGGGATGGCCCGCTTGCCTACGTGTCGGACAACTTCCTCCGCGGCGCCGGGGCTGGTCTCGATATCAATCTCGGTGTAGGCAATCTGGTGCTTTTCAAGGAACCGTTTGGCTTCGCGGCAATCGCGGCACCACGGAGCGGAATACACCAAAACATGCATCCTTCAATCATACCAACCGCTACGGCCTTCGCCCAATCACACTCTCGTGACAGCAAATCGAGTCCCGTAGGGACGGCTGAACTTAGCCCAGGACGCAGTCCTGGGTTAGCATGCACCATTGAAAAGTCCCGCAGGGACGACTGAAAAGGTTATCGATACATGGTCCTGGATTGGGGGAGCGAGATGGGAGCGCCCCGGAGACTGGCTCCGGGCAGCTTCCAGTCGTCCCTACGGAACTCTTCGTCTCTCGAATCTCTACCCAGGACTGCGTCCTGGGCTAAGTTCAGCCGTCCCTGCGGGACTAAATTCGTAAATCCTGGTTCTCACAAATGCTCTTTAGCCCCTGCGCTTTTTCCCGTCATGCTCGTTTTGCCCAGGTCCCCGACGAGATTTGCCTTCTAAAGCAGGTGACTTAGCGAATACTTCATGTTGAAGGCTGATTGCGCCGTGAGCACCACGCATTAAGCTGATCTCCATGGAAAGCCAAACCAGGCTGGTTGTTGGCATCGCCACTCACCATCGCCCCACGATCCTCGCCGAAACAATCACCTTCTTGGCCAAACAAACAAGACAGCCGGACAAAATCTTCGTAGCGTACGCAGAGCCCGCGGACCTAGCTGACGCCCCCAGCCTTTTCCCCAACGTGACCTTCATCCAGACCGAACTGGGGCTCACCCGGCAACGAAACGCAATCCTCACCATGGCCCGGGACCACGATATTTTGCTCTTCATCGATGATGATTTCTATCTCGACCCGCAATACCTGGAGATCACCGAGCGCTTTTTCATGGAGAATCCTGGCGTAGTGGCTTCCACCGGAAAAGTGCTGGCGGATGATGTCAAAGGGCCCGGCCTCACCGTGGAGCAGGCAAAGTCAATCGTAGCCGGCAGCGACGGCGCCCGCAGCGAGCAGCGAATCACTCCTACCTTTCTCGCCTATGGCTGCAACATGTGTCTCCGTCTAGCCATCATCCGCGAACACAACCTACGCTTCGACGAGACCCTGCCGCTCTACGGATGGTACGAGGACTGGGATTTCTCCCGGCGGATCACGTCTTTTGGGTCTCTCGTACAGATCTCCAATGCCTGTGGAGTGCACCTGAGCACCAAGGTCGGACGCTGCACGGGAGTGCGCATGGGATACATGCAAGTGGCGAACCCGATCTATCTTGCGCGAAAAGGAACCTTCCGCTGGCCCCTTGTCTTCAGATTCATCATCGGCCCATGCCTGAAAAACCTGGTGCGCAGCCTCGCCCCAGAAGCACACGTCGATCGGCTGGGACGATTTTGCGGAAATCTCGCCGCATTCCGCGATCTCCTCACCGGCACTCTCAGCCCGCAACAGATCGTCGACCTTTAATCCATTCCGCATACTGCAGCAGGATGTAGTTATCCGTCATGCCCGCAATATAGTCGGCAACCACCCGGGCCGCGCCATGCTCAGCAATCTGCGACTGGTTAGCAACCGGCAACTGCGACGGATCATTGACCCAGCACGCAAATAGATTTCGGACTACCAATGCCGCCTCCTGCAGATCCCGCTGCAGTTCCTCCCGGCTGTAAAGCGTGGCGTATAGATGTTGTTTGGCTTCGCGGCGCAGTTCCTCCATCTGCGGCGAGAACGCCACCAGGCGGTGCGGTGACCGGCGGACATCCTCCAGGCTGACCACTCCGCCCGCGTGGACCCGGCGCACTGTCTCCCGGATGAGATCGCCTACCAGGGTGTTCAGCATTCTCTTCAAGGCTTCGTTGGAAAGCAGATTTTTGGCCGCAGTCGGATACTCCTGCTCCACCATGCGCAGGGATTCATGGAAAATGCGCACATGCTGCCGGAGCACCTCCGGATGAAGCATCCCTGCCTCCATCCCATCATCCATGTCGGCCGTGAGATAGGCGATCTCATCGGCCAGATCGATGAGCTGCGCCTCCAGGGGGGGTTGCTGATTAAGAAAGTAACCACTGAGCTCCGGGTGCTCGGCAGCAGAATAATTGCGTGAGTGCTTGATGATGCCTTCACGCACGCCCAGCGTGAGATTTAGCCCGCGAAACGCCGCATAACGGACCTCAAAGTATTCGACGATGCGCAGCGCATGCAGATTGTGATCGAAGTGCAGGCCAAATTCCTGCATTGCTTCATCCAGGGCCCGCTCGCCGGCATGCCCGAAAGGCGGATGACCAATGTCATGCACCAGCGCCAGCGCTTCGGTCATATCTTCGTTCAGCTTCAGCGCAGTGGCGATCGCGCGCGCAATCTGCGCCACCTCCATGGTGTGGGTGAGCCGGCTGCGAAAGTGATCGGAATAACGGTGAGTGAAGACCTGAGTTTTGCCCGCCAGGCGGCGAAACGCGCGCGCGTGGATCACCCGAGCCCGGTCACGTTGAAATGGGGTCCGGTAGGGATGGGCTGGCTCTGGATGCTCCCGCTGCGCAAGCAGGCTGCCCTCGTCCTCACCAACCGCGCATCCGGGTGGGAGCGCCAACATCTCGCCGGTCGCTCCCCCGGCGGTTACCACCTTAGTGCTTCGGGCTGGCGCCCGATTCTTCCTTCGCCAGCTTGACCCGCGCGCTATCAA
Organism: uncultured Acidobacteriaceae bacterium; assembly: GCA_963830325.1. Lineage (GTDB taxonomy): Bacteria > Acidobacteriota > Terriglobia > Terriglobales > Acidobacteriaceae > PALSA-350. Next base: position 77,962 of record CAWHMV010000007.1, on the reverse strand, counting down.
GCTTCTTCTGCACCTTGTTTACGTCGCCTGGTTCCGCGTCTGCCGGCACAGTTTTGGCATACTCCTGCAAGCTCTGCTCCCATTGCCCAGCAGCCATCTTCAGCCGGCCGGTCTTCTCGTACAACTCTCCCAGGTGGTCATGTACCTGGGGATCCTGTCCAATGCGCTCGCTTGCCTTGCGCAGGTTAGCTTCCGCCAGCGCATATTGACCCATCTTGAAGTACACCCAGCCCAGCGAGTCCAGATAGGCTCCATTCTGGGGATCCAGCTGCACCGCCTTCTGCACCATGGACAGGGCATCGTCCAGCTTGACACCACGATCCGCCAGCATGTAGCCGAGGTAGTTGAGCGTCATGCTGTTGTTGCTGTCAATAGCCAGGATCTTGCGGAACTGCTCTTCGGCGGAATCGTAGTGCTTCTGCCGCTCATCCAGCGCCCCGCGCAGAAAGTAGATGTAGATCTTGTCATCGGCATTTGCCGGGACGGAGACACCCATCGCATTCGTTTTGCTGCTGGAGAGAGCGTCGGCCGCATCGATCTCGTCCGCGGCGTCCTTCCAGCGGCGCATCCGGGTGTACATCTGGGCCAAAGCCAGGTGAACCTCGCGGTCCCCCGCGTTGCCCTTAAGTTGCGCCTTGGCCAGCTTGATGCCTTCCTCAGCCTTGCTGGTATCCGCCAGCTGCCCGGCCAACATCAACTGGATCGTCTTGTCCTTGGGCATGGCCAGCGCGGCCTGTTGCGCTAGCTGGGTCGCCTTTTCATATTGCTTGGCATCGCGGTAGGCATCCACCTGGCCCTGGTACCCGCGCTCCGCATAGTCTCCGCCCATGGCAATCATCAGCTGGTAGGTCTGAACCGCCTGCTCCGTCTTGTTCTGCTCACGGTAAATATTAGCCAGCCGGTCCAGGAAAATAGAGCGATTGTTCTTCTCCGCCTCTGCGTATTGCCCGTCTGGATGGTTAGTCTGCTTCACCAGCAGCTGCAGCGCCTGCGCAGCCTCGTCATAGTGACCGAGCGAGTCGTCGATCAAGGCCTCATTGAAGCCAATTTCGAGCGAATCCGAAGCCAGGGCCTTGGCCTTCTTCAATGTGCTAAGCGCCTGCTCATAATGACCTTGCCGGCGTTCGATCTCGGCGAGACGCAGATAAGTCTGCGCGTCCTGCGGATCCGCAGCCGAAATCGCCTCAAAGTGCTTGAGGGCCGCGCCAAGCTGGTTGTCGTTCAACAATGCCTGCGCCAGGCCTCGTTCGGCATCCAGGTTGTCCGGTTCCATATCGAACGCCTTACCGTAGGCGTCGATAGCTTTCTTGTTTTCCTTGAGCTGGTCGTAACTCATGCCCAGCGCGTAGTCCATTTTGGCTGTGCGGTCGTCTTCCGGTACAGCGCTCAGCACCTGGATCGCGTGCGTCATGTCGCCAGAATCGCTATACAGCCGTGCCAGGTTCAGCACCACATCCTCCGAGTTAGGATCGATGTGCTGCGCCGCTTTGAATTGCTCCTCCGCTTTCGGCGTATCGTGGGCCAGCGTGTAGAGCTGCCCCAGTAGCAGCCGGCTCTCGATATCGTTGCTCTTCAACTCCACGATCTTGGTGTATTCGCCGATGGCAAGCTGCAACACCTTCTCCGAAGGACCGCCATTCTGAACATTGCCCAGTGACTGCAGGTAAACCCGGCCCAACAGTTTGTGAGCCTCCAGGTTGTTGGGGTCGGTCTTGAGAATCTCCTGCGCCGCCAGCACCGCCTCGCGTACCCGTCCCGTCCGCAGGTATAGTTCGGCCAGTCCGCTGTTCAGGTATTTCGAGTTAGGATCGGCGTCGAGGGCAAGCTTGTATTCCTCGATGGCGCGCGTGGCGTACTCGGGACGGCCGTAGTTGGTGGCCATGTCTTCGTACATGTGCGCCAGGCCGAAATGGTAGTAGGCTGCGGAACGGTCGGGATTTTTCGGCGCTGCCGCCGTGCCGGCAGGCGAAGCCTTGGTAGAGACAGGTGGTGGCGTGGCCGGCTGCTGCGGCGACCCCGCCTGGAGAGGCGACGCCAAGCCAGCGCCCGGGATAACGATGGCTGCACATGCGAAGAAAGCCGTTCGGCGGATACTGCGGGAGATTTGCGGCTTAACCTTGAGGGTCATTTATGGGAGTTCCTGTGCCCGGGCTGTGTCATTGAACTGACGCCGGCGGTCCAAACGCGGTGCAGAGGAACCCGCATTTTTTTGTCATATGCGCTTACTGTCTCGCTCCAGCGCACCATCTGGTCAACAGGCGAATTGTAACGCCATCCAAAAAGCCCCCGCACTCCCCAATTTGTTTCAGGGGAAAAGTCTGGCCATTACTTTCGTCCTCCGCCTAAAGTTTCCGCTGGGAGGAGTTTCGATAATTCACCATTATCAAGTTTAGACTATTTTTTCTCCATTAGGACGTGCCACATCAGGCACCAAATCGCCTTTTTCCTCTACTAATAAAACCCGTTTTAGTGCAGAAAGTGTCGCATGCCGGTAAATACCATCGCCAAGCCAAGCCGGTTGGCCGCGTCAATCACTTCCTGATCGCGCACCGAGCCGCCCGGCTGAATCACCGCCGTGGCTCCGGCTGCCGCCACCGCTTCAAGACCGTCCGGGAAAGGGAAAAAGGCATCGGAGGCCGCCACGCTATTCGCCAGGGGCAACACCGCCTTCATGGCGCCGAATTTCGCTGCATCCACCCGGCTCATCTGGCCCGCACCCACTCCAATCGTCTGGCCATTGCGGGCATAAACGATGGCATTCGACTTGACGTGCTTGGCCACGCGCCAGGCAAAACGAAGCGACTCCGTCTCCTCCGGTGTCGGCTCGCGTACGGTCACCACCTTGAGCTCGGACGCTACGACATCCTCATCATCCTCATCCTGCAATAGCAGCCCTCCGGAAACCTGCTTCACCACCTTGCTCGGAGCTGCCTGTTTGACCGCCAACAGCCGCAGATTCTTCTTGGCACTGAGCTTTGCCTTTGCCGCCTCGCTGAAGGAAGGGGCCGCGATCGCCTCCACAAACAGCTTGGCCATCTCCTCTGCCAACGCCTCGTCCACCTCCTGATTGACCCCAATCACGCTCCCGAACGCAGACACCGGATCAGTCGCCAGCGCCTTTTGATAGGCCTCGACCACCGATGCAGCGACCGCCGCCCCGGCGGGATTGCTGTGCTTGATGATGGCCACTGCCGGCTGTTCAAATTCCTGTACCAGCTCCCACGCGGCATCCAGGTCGACCAGGTTGTTATAGCTAAGTTCTTTGCCCTGCAGTTGTTGTGCCCCCGCGACCCCGGCGCCGCTGCCGTCCCTATAGAGGGCCGCGGCCTGGTGGGGGTTCTCGCCGTAGCGCAGGTCAGCCGCTTTGGAGTACGCAATCAGCAGCGTCGCCGGAAACTCGGTGCCGCCGCCGGGTGCCGGTCCCGAATCAGTCTTGGTTTCCGCCGCGATCTTGTTGAAAGTCCTCGAGATGGCCGAGTCGTAGCCCGCTGTGACGGTGAACGCCTGCCGGGCCAATCTCCATCGGGTCTCGAACGAAAGGGCCCCCTGGTTGGCCAGCATCTCCTCCGCGATTGCCAGATAGTCCGCTGGCGTAGTGACCACGGCCACGTCTTGAAAGTTCTTGGCTGCCGAACGCACCATGGAAGGGCCGCCGATATCGATGTTCTCCACCAACTCGCCGAACGAGACGCCGGGCTTCCGCGCCGTTTCTTCAAAAGCGTAAAGATTCACCACCACCATGTCGATGGGTTCGATGTCATGTTCGGCCACGGCCGCGAGGTGCTCAATGCTATCCCGCAGATGCAGAATGCCCCCGTGTACCTTCGGATGTAGCGTTTTTACCCGGCCATCCAGCATTTCCGGAAAGCCGGTAAGGTCGGAAACATCGCGCACCGTAAGCCCGGCGTCCCGCAAGGTACGCGCTGTACCGCCGGTCGAAATCAGTTCCACATTCATGCCCACCAGTTGGCGGGCGAAATCTACCAGGCCGGTCTTGTCCGTCACACTTAAAAGAGCCCGTTTCACCTGCTTATTGTCCACTCAAGACCTGCCCCTCATCGCGATTTGTGAATGCCCCATTCCGCTCCAGTTGATAATGAGATGAAGCTGACCATCATTGCGACCCACATGATCGCTCGGTTTGTCAGAGACTCTAGCTCAGGATAGCTTAGCCTTATGGCGTCAGACCGGCCCGGCATCAGACCATCGCAAAGCTCAGCGGAGATTTTGCCGCCGGAAAGCCGCGCCAACCCCGGCTCCTACTCAGAGGGAAGAATGGCTGGCTATGACGGAGACCCCAGGCCACTTCCGCCGAGACGCCCTCCAGGCAATCGCTGGGCTACCGCTCCAGCTACCTACACCCTGGTGGGCATCAACTGTGCGGTGTATATCGCCATGGTGTTGCGCGGCGTTTCCCCCTCCAATCCGAGTGTCCAGGACTTGGTGCACTGGGGCGCGAATTTCGGTGGCTATGTGCTTGCCGGGCAGTGGTGGCGTCTGCTCACCGCCGCGTTCGTCCACGTCGGCATCCTGCACCTGGCGACAAACATGTGGTGTTTGTGGAATTTGGGACTGCTTGGCGAGCCTCTGCTGGGGCCGGCCGGGGTGGTTGCCGTCTACGTGCTCACGGGAGTCGCGGGAAATCTACTCAGTGTTGCGGTTCACCCGCAGGTGGTCGGGGCCGGCGCCTCGGGCGCCGTCTTCGGATTGGCTGGCGTCCTTATCCTGCTGCTGAAGGCAAAATTGCTCCCCGTGCCGCCGGAAGAAATTCGCCGGCTTCGCAAGAGCGTGATCTACTTTGCCCTTTTGAATTTTGTGATTGGCGGCACCACGATGTTCCTGCGTACCGCCATTCAGATCGACAACATGGCCCATTTGGGAGGGTTTCTTTGTGGTCTGGCGCTAGGCGCTCCGCTGGTGCCTCGGATCGGCTCAGCCAGGAGCCAATACGCCTTTCGCTCCTGGGCAGCTTACGGCACCATGACCGTCCTGCTGCTGGTCTTCGCCTTCGGCATCGCTTCGTTCTGGCGCTGAAGCGTCTAGCGTACCGCAGTCGCGGCGAACTTCTTGACCATCGCCAACAACAGCTTGCGGTCGCTGTCATTCAGATTCGTCGCATAGCGCCGAATCTGCGTGAGAAACCGCAATTCGTCATCGGTCAGCTTCTGGGTGTTCATCTCCCGACCCAGGGAGTCTTCCGCGAAGAACTGGGCGAGAGGAATATCCAGGGCTTGGGCGATCTTCGCCAGAGTGTCGAGCGAGGGAACGGTATGCCCGTTCTCGACCCGAGACAGGTAGCAGCGCAGCAGGCCGGTGCGCTTTTCTATATCTCCCTGCGACAGCCCCTTCTGCAACCGGTATCCCCGGATGGTGATTCCTATCTTCATAAGCTCAGACCTTCGTTCACACGTTCACCCTGATGAAGCAAAAGCAGGTTGATGCTGCTGCAACTAGAGATACTGCTTAATTAGGTGTTGGCAGCATAGTTAACACGCCGAAGTGACGACTAGCAAGAATTTTCTTCAGCAGCAGATTCTTATTTTTCCGTTATTGGGATTATGTATCCGCAATGGTTCAACATCCGGCCTAGTTCATGAACAGGCCGCCGTTTATATCCAGGACGTGGCCAGTAATATAGCCGGCTTGCGGGGAGGCCAGAAAAGCAACCGCGTTCGCTACTTCCTCTTCGGTTCCTGGTCGTCCCAATGGAATATGGCTCAGCATCGCCTCACGCTGCTTGTCGTCCAGCACCGCTGTCATTGCGGTTTCGATATAGCCTGGCGCCACTGCATTGACCGTGACTGAGCGTGAAGCCAATTCACGAGCCATCGAGCGGGTAAATCCGATAAGCCCTGCTTTGCTGGCGGCGTAGTTTGCCTGTCCCGCCTGGCCGACGCGTCCCACCACGCTGCTGACGTTGATGATCCTGCCCCACCGACCCCGCAGCATGGGATTCAGCAGTGCCTGGGTCAACAGAAAGGCCCCGGTCAGATTGGTGGTCATCACTGCATCCCAATCCGCGCGTTTCATCCGCAACAGCAGATTATCCCTGGTGATCCCTGCATTATTGACCAGGATTTCCACACTGCCGAAGTGAGCAATGGCAGCCTTGGCACTGGCGTGAATCGAGGCTTCGTCGGACACGTCCATGAGGAACGGCTTGGCCTGCCCTCCGCCCGCGGCAATTTCCTCAGCTACCGCTTCCAGCTTGGCTTCATTGCGTGCGGCCAGAGCAACTCGGGCACCCATTTTTGCCAGCGCAATGGCACAAGCGCGGCCAATCCCCTGGGATGCCCCCGAAACGAACGCCGTCTTGCCTGCAAGATTTTCCATGCTCTCACTCCCTCTGCAAAAGAGTGAGGTTACCAGCTTCTACCCAGCAACAAAATTCCGCAGGGAATCTGACGGGGTTCCTTCTTGTTCAAGCAAAAAAATCCCGGGTACCCACACCACTCCCCCGGCATCTTTTCGAGGTGTTCGAAAACTCAGAGGAAATCGGACGGGTGCCCCTGTTCGCCCAAGCGTACGTGGGCCGAAAAAGATGGGCGAAGCCCCCACAATCGCTTTTTGTTAGTTGTGCCTAAACGATCTCCGCCGTACGCACCCCAGCCGCCTCAAGCACCGGCAGCTTGCCCCAAATCTTTTCGAGCGACCAAAGATAAACCACAAGCTCCCGCGAATAATGCAACAGCGGAGCCGTATGCGGGATCTCTATGCCATAAGTAGCCGGAAGGTCGTTCAGTTCAATCTCCGCTTCCGCCGCTTCCAGCGGCCAGGGCATGTGGTGGATATCCCCACGCAGCAACTGCCCGCCGCGATTCGTAGTGAAAAGACAATACCGCTCGGTAAGAAAATGCTCAATCGTCCCCGGCCGGCTTTGGTCGATCGCCCGTACCTGCCCTAAACCTCGATAGTGAGCCCGGAACCTTACCGGCTTCGCACTCAGAAGCCGTTCGCTCTGGTAGGTAAACTCTCGTTCGTTACGTACTTTGATCGACATGCGGGCCCAATGATAGGGCAAATGGAAAACCGTCTTGGCCACCATCACCGCCAGTGGATTCGAAGCCTCAAGGCAAAAGAAATAAACCCCCGCGCGATTGGTATTTCTTTCCCGCACATACGTCCTCAGATTCAGCTCGGGGAACCGGCTGGCCCCGGGAATGCGGGGTACTCCGCGCAATTGAACCCGGTCCATCCAGAAAGGAACAACCCCCAACCAAGCCGATTGGTCAAACGTATCCACCTGCAGACCGGAGGGGAGCAACGCTTCCAACTTTGCCGCAGCGATCGGCCAATGCGCAAACAGCAGGTCGTTCCAGCGCTGCATCATTGTCCAGGGACGTTTAGGCAACGCGTACGGCCTGTGGTTCACCACCGAAAGGGTCTCCTCAGGCGGGGAATTCCGGCTCAAATTGCGGTTTACGGCCATAGGAGCGAACTCACTTGAAGCTCAATCCGCACCGCGGTTGCAGCTCAATCTTATCGTAGTTCGACCGGCTGGAACATCGAGCATTACTCCCTGGGTATGCCGAGGTACTATGAGCCCCGCGCGCCAGGCAGGAATGCTCTATCCTGAATTTCAATCATGGCTCAAAGCGAAATCGCGACCGCTCCTTTACCAGCTCCGGCCGAACAACCCCAAAACCAGACCGAAGTTTACGCCGTACATGGGGCTGACCCGGAAGTCCTGGCCTACGCCATGGCGAAGTACTCCCGATCTGCCCTTTCGATGAAGGAATCGCTGCGAGAAATCTCCAGCCAGCGAGCCGAACAATTCTTAAACACGTTTTACTTTCAGTATGGCCACCGCTCCATTGCGGACCTGGCGCACGTGGCCTTCGCCATCGAACGATTGTCGCTTCTGGCCGCCATCGTCCTGGTCGACGAACAGCGTTGGGATGGGCAGGAACGTTCTACCCGCTATCAGAATTTTCGCAAGAGCGGCTGGTATTTGCCCGACTTTTCCACAAGCCCGGCCGACCGCATCGTCTTCACCGAAGCCATCGAGGCCCTCTTCGCCGAATATCACTCCAGCACGGAAACGATGTTGGCCTGGCTCAAGGGGCAAACGCCGCGGCCGCCGGAGATGAAGGAGGAAGCCTACAACCGCACCCTAAAGGCGCGTGCTCTCGATGTTTCCCGTTACTTATTACCGCTGGCCACCAACACCTCTCTGGGCCAGATCGTGAACGCACGTACGCTCGAGACCCAAATCTCCCGCCTGCTCTCCGATCCACACGCGGAAATTCGCCAGCTCGGCGAACGCTTACGCGAAGCCGCCGCGGGTTCCGCCTGGAATGTGCAGGGCGACGCCATGACCAAGCTGCAGCGTGAGATCGCAGCCCTGGATCCTGTCCTCGGAGCAGATGCGGAAGCTCTGCTGACTCGTGAGGTAAGGATCGCGCCCACCCTGGTAAAGTACGCCGCGCCCAACGACTACGTGCTCACCACGCGAAGCGAGTTAGCCCAGGCCGCCGCCGAGCTGATGCAGAACGCCACCATCGAGACCCCAGCCGGTCCCGTCGACCTGGTGGATGAGCAGCCGCTCGAAATTGATCTCGCCACCACCTTGCTCTACGGCGCCAGCCATTATTCCTATCGCCAGATTGCGCGCCACGTCGGGTCGCTTGAAGAAGCACGCCGCAACGAGCTCATCGCCCTGGGCGCGCGCCACCGCGGCCGCCACGACGAACTGCTGCGTGCATTCTCTGCCGGGCAAGGCTTGCGCTTTGACATCCTCATGGATATCGGTGGCTTCCGCGACATGCACCGTCACCGCCGTTGCATCCAGATCCTGCAGCCGTTCACCCATGTTCACGGCTACGAGGTTCCTGAAGGCCTCGCCGAAGCGGGCCTCTTGCGGCAATATGACGCTGCTATGACCCAGGCACATGAAGCGTTCATTCATGTTGAGCAAGCGGGCTTGCTGGAGCAAGCGGGCTACGTCCTGCCTCTGGGCACACGCACACGCGCCCTCTTCAAGATGGACTTCGCCGAAGCTCTCTACATCGCGGAACTGCGCTCTACGCCTGCAGGACACTTCTCTTACCGCCGAATCGCCTGGGAGATGTACCAGGCCGTCGCGCGAAGGCACCCGGCGCTTGCTCCTTACTTCCGTGTCGCGGATATCCACCAACCCATTGACCTGCTGCAGCGATAGCCTCGCGTGCGGTGATATGATCCACTAGATTCCGACTGGAGAACTCCCCATGGCAGACGACCGTTCCCGCGCCATTGACCTGGCATTAGCTCAAATTGAAAAGCAGTTCGGTAAGGGCTCCATCATGCGCCTCGGCAACAAAGAGGCGATCGTGCCCATCTCCGTCATTTCCACAGGCTCCATTTCCTTCGACGCGGCTCTCGGCGTGGGCGGTGTTCCCCGCGGCCGTGTGATCGAGATTTTCGGACCTGAATCCTCGGGCAAAACCACCATCACGCTACAGATCATCGCTGAAGCGCAGAAATCGGGTGGCATGGCGGCCTTCGTCGATGCGGAACACGCGCTCGACCCGCAATACGCCAAGAAGCTGGGCGTGGATGTCGACAATCTCCTCGTCTCTCAGCCTGATTACGGTGAGCAGGCGCTAGAGATCACCGAAGCCCTGGTGCGCTCTGGCGCCATTGATGTTCTGGTGGTTGACTCAGTGGCTGCGCTGGTCCCCAAGGCCGAACTCGATGGTGAAATGGGCGACTCGCACATGGGCCTGCAGGCGCGCCTTATGTCACAGGCGCTGCGCAAGCTCACGGGCACGGTTTCGAAATCCCGCACGTCGCTGATTTTCATTAACCAGATCCGCGAAAAGATCGGGGTCATGTTCGGCAATCCGGAAACCACGACCGGTGGCCGCGCGCTCAAGTTCTACTCCTCGGTGCGTATCGACATCCGCCGCATCGCGGCGGTCAAGGAAGGCGACGTAGTGGTTGGCTCGCGGACCAAGATCAAGGTGGTCAAGAACAAAGTGGCCGCGCCTTTCCGCGAAGCAGAGTTCGACATTCTCTACGGAGAAGGCATCTCCCGCGAAGGCGATGTGCTCGATCTTGCCGTGACGCAGAATGTCGTGGAGAAGTCTGGCGCCTGGTACAGCTATGCGGGCGAGCGCATTGGCCAGGGCAGGGAAAACGTTCGCAGCTTCCTCAAAGACCATCCTGAGATCTTCACCCGCATTGATCAACAGCTACGGCAGAAGCTTGGCCTGACTGGGGTGAAGCCGGCGGAGATTCCAGCGGTTCCGCTCAACGGATCGGCTCAGGCTGCGGAAGCGGTAAAGGCGCCCGTGCGCCGGCAGTAAGACTTGAACACTGTCAAAGCCATCTACCCGGGCACCTTCGATCCGTTGACGAACGGTCATCTGGATCTCGTTGCCCGTGGTGCGAAGATCTTCGATCACCTGGTGGTCGCGATTCTGAAGAATTCGGAGAAAGCTCCGCTTTTTTCTGTTTCCGAACGGATCGAGATGCTCACAGAAGCGGTGCAGCCCTATGGCAACGTTTCCGTAGCCACCTTCGATGGTCTGCTGGTGGAGTTTGTTCTCGAACAACGTGCCCAGGCCATCCTGCGCGGTGTCCGCGCCATCAGCGATTACGAGTACGAATTGCAGATGGCTCTGATGAACCGTCGGCTCGCACCGCAGGTGGAAACCGTCTTCCTGATGGCCGACGAAAAGTATTCGTACGTAAGTTCGCGCCTGATCAAGAACGTCTTCGAGTTAGGTGGCTCCGTCGAAGGCCTGGTCCCAGAAACAGTAATCCGCCGCCTGCAAGCCCGCGTCCTGCCCAACAAACTGCGTTAATCCGAAAAGACGAAGGGTGCCCGAATGGAAACCAACCCTCCCCCGTCATCCCGAACAGCGAACTTGTCGAGTGAGTGAGGAGAGCGGTGTCCTCAGCACTCGCAGCATCAGTAAAAATCGAAGGGTGCCCCAGGTCTCGCTTTTGAGACCTGGGATCCCTGCAACCTGTCCCGGCGTGCCGTGGACCGATCCCTACTGAAAACTCCGCTCTTTCGGAAAATTATCGACAAAGGAAAAATCCGCAATTTGGGCAGCGGCGCCAGGACCTGTGAATCCAAGGAAGCAAACTTCTATTTCCTCTCCACCTCGATGTAATCCACCGGAGCCGGCTCTCCCTGGTTAGGCAACCCGCGAAGAGTCAGCGTATCGTTCGGCTTCAACCGAACATCAGAAACCGTAAACAGCGTGCTCGTGCTCCCATCAAGATGTGGATCCACCGCAGCCGGCGGGAGAGTGTCATTTGCGGTCCAGCGCGCCAGTGACTTGCCATTCACCAACAACTCATATTGCGCGCTACCAGTGCGCAGATCGAAATACCGCACCCCCACGGAATAAGTACCAGCCGGCCGCCCAAGTTTCGTGCTCAGCGTGCACCCACCAGGCCGATTGCAAACCACCGCCTTCCCCCCAGAAGCCGTCTCCCAGGGCGACACGTCAACAGTTGTATATCCATCAGCCTGCATGGACTCCGCTTCGATACGGTCAGGGTAGTGCCCCACCCGCCCCAACTTATCGGGAATGCCGGAAATATTCTGAAACCACGCCGTCACCGCATCCCGCCACACCACCGCATGGCCAGCCTCGTACTCAAACAGCGCCAGCGTTTCGTAATAACGCTGGTCGTCGATCAAGCCACGAAGCATTTTCCATCGCGGCACGTACGAGGCGGCCAGACCCGCGCCCTCATAGTGCGAGTCATAGACATATTGCACCAACGTCTTTCCGTTATGCAGCACGTGGTTGTAAGGCACGTGATGCATGAAGAGCAGCAAACTATCGGGGCAGTTGTCCAAAGACTCGTATTTCTTTGCCAGCTCTGGTGGATACTGGCCGATATAGCCGGTGCCCGTGGCTACCGTGCGGTCCATCCCGATACCTTTCTTGTCGGCGCGAAACCATTGCCCCCACCCGTTTCGTTCAGCAGACTCAATGCCCGGACCATAGTGAATCCCGAGGATATTCGTGAGCGTCCCTATACCGAGCGGGCCCGTGTATTGCTCGTACACCCGCCACGAATTCTCCTGTAGGCCATTAACGATAAACACGACCTTGGGATCATTGCCGAAAGTAAGCCGCGTCCACGAATCACTGATTTCCGCCGTGGTCAGCTCAGGATTCCACGCCAACTTGCCGAAGCCGTAAAGGTTGGCCATGGCCATCGGATGATGCAGCCAATTAGCGTCGAGCCCAACATTGGCCACTCCGACAAAACCACCCAGAGGCTGATGAAAGCTCTTACCCTCGACAATCTCGCTCACCGGGGTACTCCGGTTTTCCGCACGCATGTCGGTATCGAGCGCCACTTTCCACATGGGCACCAGAAACACCATGTGCCGCTGCTGGCCGGTGTACTCCTGCGTGATCTGCAATTCGATCGCCTGGCTGGTGTGCCGCAGCGCAGCAAACAGCGGGGATACCGGCTCGCGCACCTGAAAATCGATAGGCCCATGCTTCACCTGGATCACCACGTCGCGATCAAACTTTCCATCAAGCGCGCGGAAGTTGTCATACCCGGCCCGCGCACGGTCCGCCTTAAGGTCATTCCAGTCGAGATGATTGTTGTAGACAAAGCCGCGATAAAGCACCACGCCACCGTGCGGCCGCAAAGCGCGCGCCACAGTATTTGCCGCCTGCGCCGGCGTGCGCCCATATTTCGATGGGCCCACGCGGCCTTCCGAATCGGCCTTGATGACGAAGCCCGCGAAGTCAGGAATCGATTTGTAGATCTCGTCCACCTTCTTCCGCCACCAGGCAGTGACCGCAGGATTCACCGGATCGAAGGTATTTAACTGCCCTACCACCTGGGGGCTCGAAAGATCGACAGACAGGGACATGCGCACGCCCCAGGGACGGAATGCGTCCGCGATGCGCGCCAGCTCGTGGATCATCTCTGGATCGAGCGTATGCAGATTGGCATTGACATTGTTCACGGTGGCGCCGTTGATGCCGACCGACGCCAGCAACCGGCCATACTCCGAAACCCGGCTAAGGTCGGGTCGCACGTGCCCGTTGTCGAAAAAGATGCTGCGGCCGCCATAACCGCGCTCAATGCTGCCGTCGAAGTTGTCCCACTGGTTCACCCAGCGAATCGGTGAAGAAGGTGCTTCCGCGTCGGCTGCGATGAACTTTTGTTGCGCAACCTGTTCCAGGATGCGGAAAACGCCATAAAGAACTCCGCGGTCGGTTCCGCCGGCTAACACCCAGTATTTGTGACCTTTCTCAGCGAACTCCGCGAGCGAAAAGCCTTCAGGCGCAATCGGCGAAAGCGGTTTCCAGGTGGGTAGCAGATGCTGAATCTCGGCCGGCGTCCCGAGGAGGAACGCGTCGTCCCCAGCTAACGTAGATGAGACCGTGAGGTGAGCACCAAGCATCGAATGCAGTCCCCGGGTGAGCTCACTCGCAGCACTGTGGGCAACCGCAGACTGTCCGGTAGCGACGATGCGGTGAGGCATCTTGTATTGCTGAGCAAGCTGCGGAGGCAGGGCCGCATAACGAAGCCAACCTTCCTGACCGGTCTCCCCATAAACACCAGGCACCAACGAGAGGAAACTCGAAGCCATAAGAAGGACCGCATGACCAACGCGCATGGCTCCTATCTTAAAATCAATCCATGGCCCAACACATCGGTATCGTCGCTTGTTCTGCGGAAGGAGCCGCACTTTGTTATCGATCTATATGCGCGGGGGGCGCGGACCTTCTCGGGCCCCACGATCACCCCGAGATTTCGATGCACACGCACTCGCTGGCCGACTACATGAAATGCATTTACCGCGATGATTGGCAGGGTGTGGGCGAGCTGATGCTTTCCTCCGCCAACAAGCTGGCCAGGATAGGCGCCGATTTTCTCATCTGTCCCGACAACACCATCCACCAGGCGCTACCCTATATCGAAGCGCAACTGCCACTGAAGTGGTTGCACATTGCCGAGGCCGTGGCCGCACAGGCGGTTGGGCGCCGGTTTCGGCGCCTCGGTCTAACTGGAACCCGGTACCTCGTGGAAAGCGAGGTATACCCGGAGAAGCTCAAAGCCCGCGGCCTGGAATATGTGCGCCCCGGACCGGACGACCGCGAGGAGATGAACCGCATCATCATGGATGAATTGGTCTACGGCGTCTTCAAACCGGAAGCGACCGCGACCTTTCAACGGGTGATCGCAACAATGAAAGACCAGGGCTGCGATGCCGTGGTCCTTGGTTGCACCGAGATCCCGTTGATCATGAATGACACGAGCTCGTCACTGCCGACCCTCGATTCGACGCGATTGCTGGCCCGGGTCGCATTGCGGCGCGCGGTGCAGGCCAAGGCGGTGCCGGCTTACTGAGACGGGGAAGGCGTGTTCATCGGGCTGCGAGCCGGCGTGGTGGTGACTTCTATGCGCGTATTCTTCACAAAAACCACGTTGTGTCCGCGCGCCAGGCAAAGGTCGTAGAAAGCCAGGGCAGCCCCGTAAAATCCGATACCTGCCGCAACGTTTCGTGAGGTTGCAACGATACCGACAATGCGGCCGACGATGCCAAAACCATTGGACGCGACAGCCCCATTAGCAATTCGGCTGTCGTCGTCGTCCAGCCCACGCCCGGCTAAGAAGGTCAGCACCAGGGGGAGAAGCACGCGGTTTTGCGGCTTGGGCGCTATACCGCCCTCCGGGTCGATTTGCAAGTTTGCTGATTTATTGGCATCGACTCCGGCGAGCGTGCCTTCGACCGGCTGAGTGAAGCCGGTTGGTAGCTTCAACTGCCGAAACCGAAAACGGAGCTTTCCCTGGCGCCCGAAGGAGCGAGCGCGTTTGGTCTGTGTGATCTCCCCCACGAGCACAGATCCCTGGGGAACAACTACGGCGTGCTCGGCATTGAACACCGGCTCCGAGACCACCGCCTGGAAAGTATCTCCGGTTTTCCTGTCGGCGGAGCTGATTGTCTCTTGCAGATAGGCGCGCAGTCGCCATTCGGTTACGGCGGAAGGTCCAGGCGGACCTGCCTTGTCACGCTCCTCGGGGCTAGGGTTCATGAGCTTGAGATCCAAAGGCTGCGCCAAATCAACGGTCCAGGCAGTCCCCGTCTCAATCCGTTCCGGGTGATAGGGCAACTGGGTATAGATAAATTGAACCAGGCGGTCTCCTCGGCCGGGCGCGGTGATCTGGGCCACGGCGTCCTTGACTCGCTGCTTTTCCTCTGCAATCTGCCGGGAAACAACCGAGCCCTTCTTATGTCCGGGGGCAGGGGACAAGCGCAGGATGGGCGCGCCATCCTTGGCGCTATCGCTCACCATCGCCTCCAGGGCGCCGTCGGGGAGAACCAACTCATCGAAGCGCACGACCGGGATGTGAAAGGGAGTGAAATCTCCCCTCAGGCGCGCATGTATCCGGCGGCTTCGATCGGAGTCAAGTTGTATGACGGTGCCGCGAAGCGTAGTGCCTGCCGGAACAGCAATCCGGTTATCGACGTAAACCGGATAAAGCAGGCGACCTTCCAATGATTCTCCAGTCTTCATCGGAACGTGCTGGAGCAGCTGAATCGAAAGTGGCGTTTCGGCCGGGACTACAATGGATGTGGTCTGGCCAATCGCAGATCCGCAGAGCAAGCTCATCAACAGGCCCGCTGCTACAAGGTACTGCCTCCACTGGCTTGGTTTCTGGACCCTCATCGCCCTCTTACCATGACGGAATATCCATGTAAAATCGGTTTCTTCACGTTTAAAATCGCAAGTCTAGCGTAATCTTAAACTGTTAAGATGATTTGGCGAGGTACCTATGCGAAACAAACCGTCGGGGGCAGCGGGCGGAAAGCAAAAACTCACGGTACCGACTACGGCCGAGATGAGGCTTCTCCAGATCCTGTGGGACTTGAAAGAAGGCACTGTCGATGAGGTCGTGAACGCTCATCCCGAGAAGGAGCGGCCGCACTACAAGACCACGCAGACGCTGCTGCGCATCATGGAAAATAAGGGATTTATCGCCCATGAGGCGCGGGGCCGGGTGTTTGTCTTTCGCCCGCTCGTTTCCCGAAAGGTTATTGATCAGATCTCCGTGCAGGCTTTGGTGTCCCGGAACTTTCACGGGTCTGCAGCCGGGCTGTTAGTCAATTTGCTGGAATCAAGTTCCATCAAAAAGAAAGAGTTGGATGAGCTTGAGTCGTTGATGCGAGAGTATCGTAAGAGGTATGAGCTGGGCGATCGCGAGTAATCCAGGGATGCGATGAATCCGGACCTTTTGCTTGGTGTAGTCACCGCTCTTACCGGCTTTGTCCTGAAGACGACACTTGCCTTTGGGGTCTGTTTGCTCCTGAGTTGGCTGGCTGATTCGCCGAGCCGCAGATTCATTGTCTGGTTGACCTTCCTGTGCGGGACGGCAGCCTATTGGCTGCTACTGGCAAAGAGCACTTTTGCCACGAGTCAGGTCGCCGCCGTTCCATCCTTCATGCCCACTCAAGCCGTACGGCTGACGGTCCGTGCGTGGCAGATTCCGAGTTCCTGGATCTTCCCCATGGGAATCGCTCTGCGTGCCCTCGGCGTCATCTACCTTCTGGTGTTGACCTGCATGCTGGTCGCGCACATCAGGAAGCACATTCAGCTGAAATGGGTGCTGCGCTTTACCAGCCAACCGCCCGACGAGGTCGTGGCCGCGTTTCAGCCGATTGCCCAGAACCTGGGTGTCGGCCGTTCAAGACTCTTGGTGCTGGCCGGGGTTACGTCGCCGGCAACATTCGGATGGATTCGGCCAACCATTCTGCTCCCCGATACTTGCCTCCAACATGACCGTTCCGGTCTCGAAGATATTTTGCGTCACGAGTTGCATCACGTCCGTCGTTTGGACTTTGTCTGGAACGGGTTGGCCATTGCCTGCCGAGCGCTCCTTTTCTTTCATCCGGCCGCCTGGTACGCGGTGCATCGCATGCAATTCGAGAGGGAACTCGCGTGCGATCTTGCCGCCGTCTCCGACTCACCGCAACGGCGAGCGAAGTACGCCGAGTGTCTGATTCATTTTGCGCGCTTGAATTCCTCACAAAACACCACCAACTGGGGAATTGATTTCGCGGCATCATCGCAACACTTGAAGCTACGCGTTCGCTCCATCCTGGCAGAAACCAAAAAGTCACCTGCGTGGGTGGCGTGCTCTCGTATCGCGTTTGGCGTGGCCCTACTCGCCGGTTTCGTCGGCATCGAACCATCCCTCGGGGTTCTCCTGACCTATGCTCAACGACAGATCATGCCGCCGTTGGCAGCGGAGACCAGCATCACTTCCGCAGAAGCAGGCACGGTCGCAAAAACGGCCCGGAGAAGCAGGCCGTCGAAGGCGCTCAACCCCGCAAGCCGCGACTCATCGCCGGCCAACGTGAACGAAATGCCTGATTTCACTGGTTCCGCGGCAGGGCAAAACGCAGACATTTCCGCTTCCGCGCAGGGTGAGGGCGGCCCCCAGCTACTTCACCGCGGCTCGAATGCTCCCAGCAAAGCTTCCAAACAGCAGACTGTGATTCCCATCGACGATCCCTCCGGGCAGTCGGCGAAAGCCGGAGATCACGGTCGCCAACAAGCCCTGCAGCAAACTGCTACTGCAGCCGCGGTCTTGAAGCGACTCTCCACCTTCGACCATCACTAAAGCGGCCGCGTTTAGCATCCTCTTAGCGGACCAGGAAGAAAAAAGTGCTGACCACGGCAACGGCAATCGCAACCATCACTGCGACGACATAGAGCAGGTACGAAGCCGGCAGGTCTTCATCGTCCGATTCCATTTTGTGGCCTGGACACGGGGTAGCCGCTTGTCATACTGCAGCCATCTGTTTTAAAGTCTTAACTAATTAAGACTGGAAGTCAAGGCAATCGAGTCGTGCTTAGAGTGGAACCGATGCTGCACCCGGATTTTGCCCGCCTGTAGGGCCAAGGATGGTCGACTTGAACCAAAATCATTTGCGGACGGGTTTCGGGGTACTCCTGCTTTTGGTTTCCGCGATTGCCAGCGGGAGTGGCCAGGCGGAAACGTTCACGGTGAATCCTGAACAGAGTGAGGTCGTCTTTTCACTCGGCGACGTACTTCATCAGGTCCATGGCAGGTTCCGTATTCAGCGTGGGAGCGTACAGTTCAACCGCGGTTCTTCACCAATGTCGGGCTCCATCGTCGTCGCAGCGGGAAGCGGCAAGACCGGCAATGATACGCGCGATCATCGCATGACCGTCGATATCCTCAACGCGCCCCAGTTTGCTGAAGCGACGTTCGCTCCGAGGCACCTTCAAGGGGCCGTGGCCGCGGCGGGTGATTCCACGGTTCAGGTCGATGGAGTTTTCACTCTTCATGGCACGCCGCATGATCTGACGCTGCCAATGCAGATCCACATCGACGGCAAGACCTGCACCGCAACCACCCACTTCTCAATTCCCTACGTTAAATGGGGACTCAAGGATCCAAGTACATTCCTCCTGCGCGTCAACAAGGATGTCGACATGGAGATCACGCTGGTCGGCCAATTATTCGCCACTATGCCACAGTGAGACCGGTTCTCTGCATGCGTCAGCCTGAGGCTTTTCGAATACGTGCTTGTGCAAGGTACCTTTCTCTGGTGCTCGCATTGTCTTCTGTGAGTACGAGTGCACAGGTACGGCCATCCCTGCCACCGGCGCAGATAGTGAATCAGATGGTGGAAGCTGAAACGGCTGCAAAAGAAAAACGTCAACACTTTCTATACCGAAGGCAAGAAAGATCGGTCCGGACAAAGGGTCACCTTTGGGACGAACTGGTGGTCGAGACGACGGAGGGCCGGATGCACCGGCTCATCGCTGTCGATGGCAAGCCGTTATCCAGCAGCGAACAGGTAGCGGAGGATAAACGCATCACCCATCTGGTGGATCACCCCGCAGATTTCCAACGCGAAGCGCAGGGGCGCAAAGACGACGACGCGCGCATGGCGGATTTATTGCGAGAGCTCCCGAAACTCTTTCTGCTCCAAAACGCCGGCTCGGAAGGCGACTGTACGCGGATCACGTTTGCGCCAAATCCACAGTTTCAGGAAGCAAGCTTTCAGGACCGGGTGGTTCACGCCATGTCCGGGGTCTTGCTGATTCATTCAACCGACAAGCGTCTTTGCGGGATCGACGCACACCTCGATCACGGCGTGGAATTCGGCTTTGGTCTTCTCGGCAAGGTGAGTGACCGGAGCCATTTCTCCATCACGCGCCAGGAGGTCTCGCCGGGCGAATGGAAAACAACCAAAATCCGCGTCCATGTGGATGGGAGCATCCTCCTTATGAAGAGCGTCTCGCGAGATGAAGACTCCTCACATTTTGGTTTCAAGCCGGTCGCCCGTGATCTGACCGTTTCCCAGGCAGCAGCCATGGTTCGATCAACAACCTTTTAATCCGAGATCTTGTGTAGGGGAACCAATAGCAGGGCAGCCTGACCTGGAAGAACTCTGGACGAAGGGCACGGCTACCTCAGCCGTGCCGTATGCGCCTGAGCTGATGAGGGCTAAAGAGTGTGTGGGAACTCCATTTCCAAACTCAGTCCCGCAGGGACGGTTGAACTTAGCCCAGGACGTTAGTCCTGGGTTGGATTGAAAGGACGATCCAGTCCCGCAGGGACGGCTGAAAAACACGCCGCAACGCAATCCTGGACAACCTTCAGCCGTCCCTGCGGGACTGAGTTTGGAAATGGAGCTCCCACACACTCTCTGAAGCCCCTGAGATACCTTCTCTTCGACCCCGCACTTTCCCGCTACCCTTCTCGCCAATCCGTGGCCCCGTGGCCCTCAGGATTCTCTCTTCAGCGGAGTGAACTCAAGCTCCAGGCCCTCATCCTGAGGCAGAATGGTGATCTTCACCTCAGCCAGCGATTCGACAATCCAATCGGCTGCCGCGAGTTGCGCGATCGTGTGAGAAAAAACCGTCGCGAGAACCTTACATCCTGCAGCATGGCCAGCTCTCGCGCCCGAGGTAGAATCCTCGATCACGATACAATCCGCCGGCGCGAGACCGAGTATCTTCGCGCCTTTAAGATAAGGCTCCGGATGAGGTTTCCCATCCGTCACCACGTCGGCGGTTACAATATTCTGCGGTACTGGAATACCAGCAAACGCCAGGCGGCTGCGCGCCAGCCGTTCGGTCGCAGACGTGACAATGGTCCAGAACTTCTGCGGCACCAATTGCAGAATCGATGTAACCCCTTCCAGCACCTCCAGGCCGTCGTTGTCACCAACCTCGAGATCTTCAATCACCTTAAGTTCGGCAGCGTGGTCGGCATCCGGCTTGAGCGTGCGCACGGTCTCAATGGCCCTCATCCCGTGCGCGGTCTTGATCGTCTCCCGAACGTCGAGTCCGTGGCGCTCCGCCCACGTCTGCCAGCTTCGCTCCACCGACCCCAATGAGCTGATCAGCACTCCGTCCATGTCAAAGAGCAGGCCCTTCGTTCTCACCTTCATGCCGCGTCTCCCATAGCAAATTTGCGCCCCGCCTCAAGCAGGGCGTGAAGCGATTCCGTGGAACCGCTTTCTGCGTATATGCGCAACAACGGCTCAGTGCCGGAAGCACGCAACAGCAGCCAACTCTCCGCGGCTGGCGGCTTCGAAGCACCTCTCGCCCTCGCCGCCCCGTTATCGAGATAAAACTTCATTCCATCGAGGGTTTCCTGGCGCAAAACCCGCATTCCGGCAAACTCGCTCACCCCGGCTGCTGCGCGGCGCATGGCCACCTGCTTGATCTCTTCCGGGATGTGCAGGTCCAGTCGCCCGTAATGATGCTCGCCATATTCTTCCTGCAGCCCGCTCACCAGAGAGCCCAGGGTGCGGCCTTCCTCCGCCATGACATTCGCCAGAAGCAGTGCATTGAGCAATCCATCGCGTTCAGGCAAATGTCTACCAATGCCGATGCTGCCCGACTCCTCCCCGCCGATAAGGATGTCTTTTGTCAGCATCAGTTCGCATACGTGCTTGAAGCCGATGCCATGCTCATAAAGCTTTCGCCCGTACCGGACCGCGATCCGATCCAGCATTTTTGTCGTATTGAACGCCCGAGCCACATCTCCCGGCCACTGCTTCCGTTTCAGCAGCCACTCCAGCAAGATGCAATAGATCTTGTTGGCATCAACGAAGCGGCCCTCCTCATCCACCGCACCTATGCGGTCAGCATCGCCATCAGTAGCAAAGCCCGCCTGGCAGCCATGCTCCAGCACCGCAACTTCAAGCGCGCGGATGTGGGGAGGAATCGGCTCCGGCTGAATGCCGGGAAAGAGTGGGTTCCACTCCGCGCGAATCTCGACGTGGTCAATGCCCATGCCTGCGAAGATACCTGCCAGCACACCTCGCCCCGCGCCGTACATGCAGTCGATGGCGTATTTCTGCCCAGTGGCGGCGATCCGCTTGAGATCCGCGAAGACAGAGATGGCCTCGACATAGGGGCTGAGAAAATCGGTCTCAGTGATGGCTGCGCTGGCGGAGGCCACGGGCGCTCCCTGGCCCTGGTAGCCCCCCAGGTAGCTTTCGATCGCCGCCATGATGGCCGGGCTCCCCGACCCTCCGTAGCTCGCTTTGTACTTCACTCCGTTCCAGTTGTAGGGATTGTGGCTGGACGTGATCATCACCCCGCCTGCCGCGCCAGAATGTTTCACTGCGTAAGAGAGAGCCGGAGTGGGAGTGATCCGATCCGCCAGCCGCACCGGGATCCCCGCCGCCGCGGCGGTCTCAGCGACAATCTGCGCGAAGCGCTGCGATAAAAAACGGGTGTCGTACCCAATACAGATGCCGCGGGCCGGGTCTTCCTGCCGGCAGACATAGCTGGCGATAGCCCCGGCGGCGATACGCACATTACGCTCGGTGAAGTCGTCGGCGAGAATCCCTCGCCAGCCATCCGTCCCGAATTTGATAGGTTTTTCCAGAGTCAAATCAATTCGTCGTGGTTACCCGCCGCGAGCTCGCTGACTACGCGGCGTACATCCTGCGACCGGTCCCGCGTGGTGATCAGGATGGCGTCTTCGGTTTCCACCACCACCAGGTCATCGACCCCGACGAGCGCGACAAATTTCTCCGGACTGTACACATAATTGTTGCGCGCGTCGATGCTCACCATGCCCCTCGCCTCGGTGACGTTGCCATCCTTCGCGTTCCCCTGCGCCAATTGGTGTTCGTAGAGGGCATCCCAGGAACCCAGGTCATTCCACCCGAACTCCGTCGGCAGGCAATAGATATTGGAATGGTGTTCGCCCTTAGCCGATCGTGGCTCCAGCACAGCGTAATCAATACTGATGTTCTCGCACGAAGGATAGAGTTCGCGAAACACCTGCTCGAAGCGCGGTGTTCCATACGCGTCGGCAATCTGCTGCAGATAGGGCGCGGTCTCCGACAGATGCTCGCGGATGGCGTTGGCCAGGGTGCGCGCCGACCACAGGAAAATACCGCTATTCCAGTAGTATCTGCCCGCGAGCATGAACTCCTCTGCGCGATCCCGGTTGGGCTTCTCAGTGAAACGACGAACCCGCTTTACCCCGTCCGCCAGCACCTCTCCCGTTTCGATGTAGCCATATCCCGTCTCTGGCCGGACAGGCTTCACTCCCAGCACTACAATGTTTTCGCCGGCCGCAGCCACGGCGATGCCCTTTTCGATGGTGGCCTGATATTTTTCCTCATCGGTGATCACGTGGTCGGCAGGGAAAATACCCAACACCGCTTCGGGAGAGGTACGCTCGATCAGGAAGGCCGCCAGGCCCGCTGCAGGCGCGGTGTTGCGCGCCGCCGGCTCACAGATGATCTGTTCCCCCAGCATAGTTTGCAGTTGCTCGGAGATGGCTTTCGAAAGCAGATCGTTAGTGATCACCCAAACCTCGTTCGAGGTGGCTAACGTACCCAGACGATCCACGGTGCTCTGGATCATGGTGCGCGCACCGTCTAGCACCAGCAGCTGCTTCGCCCGCCAGCGCCGGCTACGCGGCCAGAAGCGCGTTCCGCTACCGCCGGCCAGGATGATGGGGCGAAATTCGATTTTAGATTTCATGGATTCCTAAGAAAGATTGCCGAAAAATTTCTTCATCCTGTCCAGACCTTCTTCAATGTCGTTTTGCGCGACGGCGTAGGACAAGCGTATGTGCTCCTGGGTGCCAAATGCCTCCCCAGGAACCGCGACCACATGCGCTTCGTGCAGCAAGCGTGAGGCCAGCTCCGTGGTGCTCTTCGCGCCCGGTTTCCCCAGGAACGACGACACATTTGGGTAGACATAAAACGCACCCTCCGGCTTGGTGCAGGTAATGCCGGGGATTGCGTGCAGGCCTTGCAGAATGCGGTCACGCAATTTCAGGTAATCGGCGCGCATCTCGGTGACGCATGCCTGCGATCCGTTCAGCGCGGCGATGGCTGCCTTTTGCACGATAGCCGCGGTTGACGACGTGGACTGGCTCTGCAGTTTACTCATGGCGGCAATCACGGGCTTGGGACCAAGAGCGAAGCCGGCACGCCAGCCGGTCATGGCATACGTCTTGGAAAGGGAACCGAGCACAATCACGTGCTCCTTTGCCTCTACGAACGAGCCGCCTGAGACCGGAGTACCGGCATACTTCAGGTACACGTAGCACTCATCCAGCAGTAGGAAAATCCCGCGCGCATGGGCCAGCTTCACAATGCGCTCCAGGTCGCCCGAGGAGACGACGGAGCCCGACGGGTTTGACGGCGTGTTTAGGATGATGACCTTGGTTCGCGGGGTAATCGCCCGTTCAATGGCATCCGCCGTAACGCGAAAATTCTCCGCTTCTTCGGTGGGCAGATAGACGACCTTCCCCCCGGCGTATTGAATGATGTCCTTGAAAGAGACCCAGTAAGGGACCGGCAGAATGACCTCATCGCCGTGGTCCACCAGCACTTGGATGGCGTTGAACAGCGCCAGCTTCCCGCCGGTGGTGAAGACGGTCTCGTCTGGCGTGTAGTCGGAACCGAAATCGCAGGCGTGCCGTTGCACAATCGCGTTTCTGAGTTCAGGAATGCCCGCGACCACCGTATAGCGGGTGAAATTGCTTTCGATGGCCGCGATGGCGGCATCTTTTATGTGGCGCGGGGTCGCAAAATGAGGCTCCCCGGCGCCAAAATCGACCAGCTGGGCGCCCTGGGCGCGCAGTCTGGCAGCCTCGGCGGTGACCGCCATGGTCGCGGAAACCTCAATGCGGCCGATACGGTCGGCGAAGATTTTGGTAGCAATTGGTGCAGTCATTCCTACTATCTTGTCAGACTCCAGCCCATTCGCGAAAGCGGCAAACCAAGATCGCCCTCCGAGAGCCCTGGGAACTTGGTTCAGAGTCTGCGCGAGAACTACGCTGCGCTCCCGTCGAGATGACAAATTTGTTGAGCCATTTCACGGCCCTTCGTCCGTTGGGTACTCAGAGCATTTTCTGACAACAAACTTGTCATCTCGACCGGAGTAATCCATGGGCCTGCGGCACACCCAAGGTAATGAAAAACGCCATCTGTCCAGCGCCACTTTTGATGGAATTGTCGCCCTTTCCTTTATCATCCCGAGCAGCACGACTTGCCTGCGGCAAGTTAAGGGAGGAATGAACATGGGAAAGCGGTGTGCAATCCAGGCCCAGAGGGCCGGCACCAAAAATCAGCCCAGCCCGGAAGGGCTGGGTCCATAGGCAGGCGGTCGAGCGCCGGAGGTGCGGCACCACACTCTTCGTTTGTTCATTAGGAGCAGCCGACTCGCTGAGAGCGAGCATCTAAAAACACTCTTACCCAGCTCGCTCCCGCAAAATCCGTTCGACAGCCAACAAATCCTCCTCGGTATCCACCCCGATCGTATCGAACGGAGTATGCACCACATGGATACTGATCCCTTCCTCCAGCAGCCGTAATTGCTCTAACCGCTCCGCCGATTCAAGCGGACTCGGCGGCAACTCCGCAAACCGCCGCAGGGCAGCCTTCCGGTATGCATAGATGCCGATATGTTTGCGCGGAGTCAGCGGCGTACCCCTCTGGTACGGAATCGTAGCTCGAGAAAAGTAGAGCGCCCGGCCAT
Source organism: uncultured Acidobacteriaceae bacterium (assembly GCA_963830325.1). Lineage (GTDB taxonomy): Bacteria > Acidobacteriota > Terriglobia > Terriglobales > Acidobacteriaceae > PALSA-350. The sequence continues at coordinate 52,976 of CAWHMV010000007.1, read as the reverse complement.
CGTTCGCCGTGACCACTTTCACCGCGTTGGGATCGTTGATCTCATCCGGCGTACAAGGGGTCGAAAGCGTCGTAACCTCAGCATCTGTACGCGCGAAAGGCCGGAGCAGAGAATCAATATGTTCCGGACGCAACAACGGTTCGTCGCCCTGAATGTTTACGTAGATATCCGCGTCCACAAGGCCCGCCACGGCGTTCACCCGGTCCGTGCCACTGGCCAGCGTAGTAGATGTCATGACGCTGGGCCACCCTTGCGAATCGGCAAACGCAACCACCTCGGCGGAATCTGTGGCAATCAGCACCTGGTCCAACTGCGGGCACGCGAGCGCTGCCCGATAGACCCAGCCAAGCATGGGAACCCCCGCGATCGGCCGCAGCACCTTGCCCGGCAACCGGGCGGAAGCAAGACGTGCCGGAATAACGGCCACAATACGTTCGCGTGCAGCTTCACTCATCGCGCGTTCGAGTGGAAGGGATCCGATCCCATCGCATCCGTCTCGTCCTCGGGGCTCGGAATATCCAGGTTGACCACCACAGGTTCCTGTCCGCTGCGCACGATCACAGCTTCCACCGGTTGATCTTTCCGGGCGTTCAGCTCCTGGTGCGGCGCAAACGGAGGTACATAGACAAAGTCCCCCGGTCCCGCCTCGTCCACAAACTCCAGTCGCTCTCCCCAACGGAACCGGGCCCGTCCCCGCACGATATAGATAACGGTTTCCAACTCCCCGTGGTGATGTGGACCTGTTTTGGCATTGGGGTGAACAACCACCGTCCCTGCCCAAAGCTTTTGAGCCCCCACGCGAGCGTAAGAAATCGCCTCAGCCCGGGTCATCCCAGGGGTCTGCGGGGTATTGTTGTCCAGCTCACCGCTGCGGACAATGCGTAGGCCTAACGTCTTAGCTGGGCGTTCGGAATCAGACATAAGTGGAACCGTGAAAAACTTCCTTTAAGTGTAAACGTATGAAGAGGCGGGCATTAGAGACATACAACCAGCGAATCCTGGTCGGATAGAATGGTAGAAATACAGCCTATTTACAGAAAGCCTGCTATGAGATCGCTCAATATTAAGGATCCGGATGTTGGCTGCGGTCGTGGGCTCCTATTGGCCGGCGCAGCCAAACGGCTGGCTGCCCTCAACGGCGTCAGAAAAGTAACCGGTATCGATATCTGGTCGAACAAGGACATGGGCGGCAACGCGGAGGCCGCGACCCGGCATAATCTGGAACTTGAGGGCGTCAGCGATCGCATCGTCATCGCCCGCAAGCGTTAGCTCTCCTTGCGATAGAGGAGTTCGCGCATCGCTTTCCGCCGGGCCTCGTGCATTTCGGGGTCCAGGTGTTCCTTGGCGGAGGAATCTTCCGCTTCAGGTTCACTGCAGCTTGGACAGCGGTTGGCAAAACCGGGCTTGTCCGGTTTCAGCTCGAATTCTTCCGAGCAGACGACGCAGGTTTTCACCGGGAAAGGCATGACCCTTCCATTGTAACGGAAACCCTGCAACTGTTGTAGAATCAACGTAAGGCGGCGTAGCTCAGATGGTTAGAGCGACGGACTCATAACCCGTAGGTCGGTGGTTCGATTCCACTCGCCGCCACCAGCCCAATCACCGTCCCCTTTCTGGTTCCGGCGTGCGTCTAACCCAGTAGTATTATTTGTTTAAACCATCCTTATGGTCCAAAGTGGTGCTATGTCCCGAACCTTCAAGCGTGTCGTTTTTGCAGTCTCAATCCTGTTGGTAGCGTTGGTCTTCCTCGGTGGAATGGGTCCGAGCCGTGTGCGCGCGGATTCGCAGCAGGATGGCGCCTACCCGGAGATGGAAGTCTACAGCGAGGTCCTGAAGAAGGTTCAGACAGACTACGTGGTCGATCCCAACATGACCAAAGTCACCGTCGGGGCCTTACATGGCCTGCTCGAGTCTCTGGATCCTAATTCCAGCTACCTGACCCCGGAAGAGTACAACGCGTACAAGGCACGCACCAATGAGGGCGTCGCGCAGGTCGGGTTGAATATCTCCAAGCGTTACGGTTACGCCACCGTCGTCTCGGTCGAGCCGGGAAGCCCGGCAGAAAAAGAACAAATCGAAGACGGCGATATCCTCGAAGCCATCGAGGGACACTCCACCCGGGAGATGTCTCTCGTCATGATCCGGTTGTTGCTTGAGGGCAAGCCCGGAACTAGCGTGACCTTCTCCCTGGTCCGTCCCCGCAAGGCAGAACCGGACAAGCTCACTCTCACCCGCACCGTATCACCCGCTCCTCCCCTGGGACAGACGGAGTATGAGAGCAACAGCATCCTCTACCTCAAACCGGTAATCCTGAACAAAGAGCGCGTAAACGAGATTGCCAGCCGGTTGAAGGAAATGAAGAAGAACGGCAACAAGAAGATCCTGCTCGACCTGCGGGATGTTGCGGAAGGGGATGAGGAACAGGGTGTACGCCTGGCCAACTTCTTCCTCGAAGCGGGTACGATCGCAACCCTCTCCGGACAGAAATATCCCTATGAGGCCTTCAACGCCGACACTTCCAAATTCATTACCGGGGCGCCCCTCGTGGTCCTGGTAAACCACGGTACTTCCGGACCCGGCGAGATTGTCGCCGCCGCGGTTCTCGATAACAAGCGGGCCGACGTGGTCGGTGACCGTACCTTCGGTGAAGGCTCGGTGCAAAAAACCATGGAGCTTCCGGATGGCGCGGCGCTGATTCTTTCCGTTGCCAAGTATTCTTCGCCGCTGGGTAAGAAGATTCAGGACGAAGCCGTGACCCCGAATATCGTGGTCGCCGGCAGTCAGGACACGGAAGACCAGAAGACGCCAAAGCCGGATGATCAACTAACCAAGGCGCTCGATGTTCTGAAACAAAAAAGCGCCTGATACGCGGATCCCTCATTGATTGGGCAAGCTCCATCTTCGGGCGCTGTCAGATTCCGTCCGCCCGGCCATTCCGGGCTGGGACCCATGAAGCTAGCGGGCAGTATTACCTTTCTCGTCCTGCTGGTTCTCGCCGTCATCGCCGGATCGTTGACCGGCCTCATGCTGGTCTATTCCGTCGACCTGCCGCAGATCGCTGATCTGGAACGTTACCGGCCCATCACCTCGACAGATCTGCTCGACGTGCATGGGCGCGTCTTCGGATCCTTTGCCCTGGAGCGGCGCGTCGTGGTTCCCTATGAGGCCATTCCCCCCATCCTGCGCGAGGCGGTGATCTCCATTGAGGACAAGAACTTCGAGAGCCATTGGGGAGTCAATATCTTTCGCGTGCTCGGCGCGGCCTATCACGATCTGACCTCGAATGGCCGCACCCAGGGTGCTTCCACCCTGACCATGCAACTGGCGCGTAATCTTTTTCTTTCCAGCCAACAAACCTTCGGCCGCAAGCTGCAGGAAGTTTTTCTCTCCATTCAAATCGAGCGGTCGTTTACCAAAGAGCAGATATTCACCTTGTACGCCAACCAGATTTATCTCGGCCAGGGCGTCTATGGGTTTGAGGCCGGGTCGGAATACTACTTCAGCAAGCACGCGCGCGATCTCACGCTGCCGGAAGCAGCCTTGCTGGCCGCGTTGCCCAAGGCCCCGGTAGCCTATTCTCCTCTGGTCAATCCCGACCGCGCCTTCCGCCGTCGCAACATGGTGATCAACTCCATGCTGGAAGACGGAGTGATCACCAATGCGCAAGCCAACGTGGCCAAGGCTGCGCCGCTTGGTTTGCATATCGAGCCGCCGTCCAACAGCGTCGCTCCGTGGTTCGTCGAAGACGTGCGCCGCGAACTGGAGCGTCAATTTGGCAGCGAGCAGGTGCATGAGGAAGGCCTGCGCGTCTACACCACGCTGGATCTGGACTTGCAGCGGGCAGCCAATCGCGCCGTGCTCGATGGATTAGCCGCGCTGGAACGCCGTCACGGATGGAAGGGAAACCTTCTCAATGTGCTCGCCGCGGGAGGTTCACTGGACGACTTTCGGCATCCCGACTGGCGCCAGCCGGTCGCGCCAGGATCGTACGTGCACGCCCTCGTGACCAATGTTCTGCCTTATCAGGTGACCGCCCGCATTGGGGAGCAGCAGCTGATTCTCGGCCCTGATGACTTTGCCTGGACCGGCCAGCGGGATGCCGAAAAATTTCTCAAGCCCGGTGACATCATCTACGTCCACGTTGTCCCCTCGGCCGACTCAAATCTGGTCCTGCACGCGGTGCTCGAACAGGATTCCGGCATCCAGGGATCCCTGATGGCGGTGGACAATACTTCCGGTGAGGTTCTCGCCATGGTCGGGGGTCGCGACTTCAACCTGTCGCAGTTCAACCGTGCGACGCAAGCCGAGCGGCAAACAGGATCGTCCTTTAAGCCCTATGTCTACACTGCTGCCGTGGAGAATGGAGCCCGGCCGGAAGAAATAATTGTCGACGCGCCGGTTACATTTTCGACCGCGGTCGGGCCCTACACGCCGCACAATTACGACGATACCTTCGAGGGTCCAGTCTCGCTGGTGCATGCATTTGCCGATTCGCGTAACATCCCCGCGGTCAAGCTTGCGGAACGCGTGGGGATACGCAAAGTCATTGCCACCGCTCATCAGTTTGGCCTGAACAGCACCATCCCGCCCTTCCTTCCCGTAGCGCTAGGTTCCGTGGAGGCGACGCTTGAGGAGCAGGTAGCGGCTTACAGCAGCTTCCCCAACGACGGTGTGCGCCTGGGGCCGCATCTGATTCGCAAGGTAACCAACGCGGATGGGCTCACTCTGTCGGAGAGCCCGGCAAATGTGGTTGAGTCCACCACCCAGAAGACAGCACGCATCATGATGGTGATGCTCAAGTCAGTGATAGGACCGGGCGGTACCGCCGCGGACGCCATGGCGCTGCACCATCCCCTTGGAGGAAAGACAGGCACCACCACCGACTTCAACGATGCCTGGTTCATCGGCTTTTCGCCCTCCATCACCTGCGGAGTCTGGGTCGGGTACGACAGCCGTCAATCGATTGGCGAGAAAGAAAGCGGCGGCCACGCCGCCCTTCCACTGTGGATGAGTTTCATGAAAGTAGCCATCGCCGACCATCCCAACGAGCACTTCCCGGGAGACACCCGCCCGGTGCCGCCAACAAATGTGGCGACAAAGACCGCGGTTACTCATCCCTCAGGCCCGCCCCCCGCCACCCCGCAGTAGCGACCCTCCGGTGAACCGCACTCTCTCCTTTGTCATCCCGACCGAAGCGAAGCGGAGCGGAGGGATCTGCAGTTTCTCTCGATCGGCAACCAACCTGAACTGAAACGCCATCCTCCCCCTTGTCATCCCGACCGAAGCGAAGCGGAGCGGAGGGACCTGCAGTTCCTCTCGATCGGCAACCAACCTGAACTGAAACGCCACCTTCCCCTTTGTCATCCCGACCGAAGCGAAGCGGAGCGGAGGGACCTGCAGTTCCTCTCGATCGGCAACCAACCTGAACTGAAACGCCATCCTCCCCCCTTGTCATCCCGACCGAAGCGAAGCGGGGGCGAGGGACCTGCAGTTCCTCTCGATCGGCGACCAACCTGAACTGAAACGCCATCCTCCCCCCTTGTCATCCCGACCGAAGCGAAGCGGAGCGGAGGGACCCGCGGTTTCTCTCGATCGGCGACCAACCGGAACCGAAACGCCACCTTCCCCTTTGTCATCCCGACCGAAGCGAAGCGGAGCGGAGGGATCTGCAGTTCCACTCGACCCCAAACAAATCTTTACTCGTTACCCTCTTCCCAGCACCCGCACCAACCGCAGATACCTCTTCGCCTGCCCCACATCACGCATGATCTGCTCTTTCAAAGCCTCAGGAGAAGGCCAACGCCGTTCCTCGCGAAGCCGGCGATGAAACAGAAGCCTCAGAGGCGTCCCCTCCTCCAGCGGAATCGGGCGAAAATCCAGCAAATGTGACTCGATCGCAAACGAATCCGCGCCAAACGTAGGCCGGTTGCCGATATTGGTCACCGCATCAAACCACTCCCCGGCCACACGCAACTGTGTCACATACACACCATTCGGCGGCAGCAACTCCCGGTACGGAGCCAGGTTGATAGTAGGAACCGTGAGCGTAGATCCAATCCCGCGTCCATGGGCCGGAGTCGAATCGACAAAGAACCCATGCCCCAGCAGCGCGCGGGCAGTGCGAATCTCCCCCTGCGAGAGTAGCTCTCGGATCTTGCTGCTCGAACAAGTGAATCCTCGTACCCGGCAAGCATCGTGGATAACCACCTCAAAACCAAGCTCCCTGCCAAGCTGTTTCAATTCCGCCATACCGCCCTCAGCGCGGTGGCCAAAACGAAAGTTGGGGCCCTCGTGAACCTCGACCGCCCCCAACCCATCATGAACAATAGCAGTGACAAACTCCGCTGCCCGCATGCGGGAAAGCTCCGCGGTGAAGGGAAGCACCAAAACAGCATCGATGCCGGTGTCTCCCAGCAACTCCAGTTTCGTTTCCAGGGGCGTAATCAGCTTGGGACAAGTTTCCGGACGCAGAAAACGCAACGGATGCGGATCAAAGGTAACGGCAACAGACCGCAACGATCGCGCCGCGGCGCTTTGCCTGAGCTTGTCCAGAATGAACTGGTGGCCAACATGGACGCCATCGAAGTTGCCAATGCTCACTACCGAGGGTCTCAGGCTTCGGGGTATCTCGCCGACATTGCGAAAGACTTGCATGTCTATATCTCGAACGGGATACGCAACCCGTCGTAAGCGAGTTGGATGTTCTCGGGAAGTTCGTTATTGGTTTCCGCGTGCGATAGATCGTGGGACATATGAGTAAAGAACGCACGCTGCGGCTGCATCCGGCGCACGAATTCAAGAGCCTGTTCGAGCGTAGCGTGGCTGGGGTGAGGAGTCTTGCGGAGGGCGTCGAGAATGACCACGTCAAGGTCCTTGAGCAGAGCCAGGCTGCTCTCTGGGATATCGTTCATATCCGTCAGATACGCTGCATTGCCGAAGCGGAAGCCCGCCACTTCAATCTTGCCGTGGGTGAGCGGGATTCGCTGAAAAACCGCACCCTCGATCTCAACCGAAGCTCCCATACGATGCATCTCCACCCGGGCCCGCGTCGGGTACCAGGCAGCAGTATCGAAGGTGTAGTCAAAAATGCGTTCAATCACATTGGCGGCGTCATCATCGGCGTAAAGCGGGATTTTATTTTTGTGTTTAAAGCTGAGCGGCCGCAAATCATCCAGCCCGAGAATGTGGTCCGCGTGAGAATGCGTGTAGAGCACCGCATCGACGTGGTCAATCCCCTCGCGCAGCGCCTGCATACGAAAGTCCGGCCCCGTGTCGATCACTACCCGGTGTCCCTCCCAGGCAACCGCGATGGACGGCCGTGTCCGGCGATCGCGCGGATCAGTAGAGGTGCACACCCGGCAGGTGCAGCCAAGCGTCGGCACACCCATGGAGGTGCCACTCCCCAGAATGGTGATCTCTGCTTTATGGATCAAACACGCTCCCTGGTGAAGATGCTCTAGTGGGGTTTCTTCGACTGGGGCGGCCGCTGGGCAGAATTAGCAATGGCATTCGTAATCTCGAGAAACGACATGCGCAGATCGAACAGGGCATTCTGCAACAGCCGCTTCTCCTGCTCAGTAAGATTGCCCTTGGTCTTCTCATCCAACACACTGAGCATGTCGATGCTTTGCCTGGCGCCCAGGATGTCGATGCGCGGCTGCTCGTTGGGAGCCGTGCCCGCGCCCATCTGCACTGCGGCCGTCATATAGAGCGACTGCACCAGGCGATCGAAATTCATCACCGCGGGAGCTGGCTGGCCGGGGTTGGCCTTCAGCAACATATCGTCTAATCGGCTCGCGGAGGCGTGGTACTCCGTGCGCTGCTGCGCGGATTCAGCGGCGGTCGGTTCAGGGATGGTTTCGTCTCCATCCAGCACCTCTGGTTCCTCCAATTCGACTTGCACCGCCTGGGCAGGAGCAGGAGCAACCGCTTCCGGACGAATAGCCTGTGGCGCAGGGGAAGGAGTACTTTCGCCGCCTTCGCGCAGTTCCCCATCGGAAGTGAACTTACGGCGGTCGGTCACTGTGAATTGCGGTTCTTTTTCACGCATGGTGTTTTCCAGTCTTTTTTTGTAACGCTGCCTGAAACTGAAGGACGGCACGACTCTTCTTCCGGCAGGCTAGGGTTCGCTTCAGCTGGCCGGTTGCGCCAGAGGCCGGGCGATCGCGGGGGGCGCGGCCAGCGCAGTTGCCACCCCTCCCTCGTAGGCGATCTCCTGATTTCGTTCCATTACTTCCACCCGCACAAACCCAAGTGCCAGAACTTGCGGAAGGCCAGCACTTGCCAGCGACGCAGTACTTGTAATCCGCCCCACCGGCTGGTCATTGCTGCGCAGGTCCAAGGGTAGCGAATGAGGGCGCAGCGAATCAGGCCGCGCGCCTTGCAGCGCAAACTGGCGAAACTGCCGGTTGACTTTCCCCCGGGAGCGGATGCGCTCCACGATTTCCTGACCCAGATAGCAACCCTTGCTGAAGTTGAGCGCGCGCGTCTGGGCGGTTTCCTGCGGCAGGTCGCGATCGTTAAGGTCGACCCCATACAAAGGAGTACCTTCGAGCACGCGCAAAGCTTCCATCGCTTCCCATCCACATGGATCAGCCCCGGCTGCCTGCAGCGTCTCCCAAACCGCAAGCACATGCTCGGGTGCGAACCACAATTCATAACGCGGCACGGCGACGTGATAGGCCTCGATGATGGTGCAGGCGACTTCGCCAATTCTGGCACTGCTCATCCGGGCGTTTTCCACGCCGGGCGTCGACGGCGAAAAGCCCAGCGTGGCCAGCACCTGGCCTGCACGCGGGCCTGCCAGCGACAAGCCCGTCCACTGTTGGCTAACATCCGCCAGCTCAACATCGTCCATTATGATGAAGTGATCCAGATGGCTCATCAGCGCCGGGACTTGCTCGACACTCGTATCGAGCAGCACGTCGTCGGCGCGGCGATATACGTAGCAGTCGCCTTGAATGCGCCCCTGTACGCTAAGTAGAAAACTGTAATTTCCCTGTCCTTCGGGGAGCGATTGGACTGCGTTCGATACCATGCCGTTTAACCAGCGCAGGCGGTCGCCGCCGGTAACCAGAATCTTCCCCCGCCAACCCAGGTCGCTGACCCCGGCAGAATGCAGAAGGGAATCAATCTCCCTCGCCAAACCGTCAAACACTCTGGCCGTGAGCGCACCGCAATACAGCCCCAAAGAGGGTGCAGGCCCCAGTGCGGCGCCGAGCGGGGTCGGACTGGGAGCCCCTTTTACCTCAGGCGAGCCCTGCGAAGCGGCAGTCGAATCGGGATGGTTCGTGGCAGAAAGCACAAGAAAATTATAGCCTTGCAGCAGAACGAGTGCTCACGGCCCCAGGGCGGAGCTCGGAAAAGGGTTGAACCATGAAGCTTATATGCAGGAACTCATGCGGTTTAGTCGCGTCGGCGCTCCTGCTGGCCTTTGCCGTATCTACCTTTGCCCAGGATGCCTCGCCCCAGAAAGACACAAAGATCACACCTGAACAGACCAAGGAACTCTTTCGCTCCCTGAATCAGATTCTTTCCTTTGCTAGTGATGACACAAAGTTACCCATACGGCACGAGGTAAAGCGCCGGCTTATCACACGCGAGCAGGTGGAAAAATACATTCTGGACAAGTTCAAGGAAGACAAGGACGCCAAGCGCATGCAGAGCGAAGAAATCGTGCTCAAGAAGTTTGGCCTTCTTGATCGGGATTTCCAGTTGCAGCCCTTCCTGGTAAGCCTGTTGAAGGAACAGATAGCCGGCTATTACGACAACAAGACCAAGACCGTGAACCTATTGGACTGGGTAGCGCCTGACGAGCAGAAGCAGGTCATCGCCCACGAACTGACCCATGCCTTGCAGGACCAGCATACGGATCTTGATAAGTGGGAGCCCGAAGCCCCGGATACGATTTCCAAGAACGTTACCGAGGACAATGAACGCCTGGCCATCGATGAGCGCGATACCGCGCGGGACGCGGTGCTCGAAGGGCAAGCGATGGCCGTTTACCTCGACTACACGCTCAAGCCTGCGGGCAAAAGCCTGCTCACTTCGCCCGACGTGATGCGCACGCCCAAAGAGGATCTGGATGCGTCCGGTAGTTCGCCAATCATGGACCGGGCGCCGCTGTTGTTACAGCAATCGCTGCTGTTTCCTTATCGCGATGGGCTGGGATTCGAGCAAAGGCTATTGAAGGACAAGGGAGCCCAATACGCCTTTGCCGGAGTTCTGGACCGGCCCCCTTCAACCAGCTACGAGATCATGAACCCAGGGGCCTATGAACGGCGAGTGACCGCTCCGCTGCTGCAAATGCCGGATGTGCACGCCTTGCTCGACCCTGACTATCAGCCTTACGACATTGGTGTCATGGGCGAGCTCGATGTACGCATCCTGACCGAGCTCTTCGGCGGCCCGGATATGGCAGCGATTCTCACCCCGCAATGGAAGGGCGGTCTCTACTACGCGGTACAGAGCCGCAAGGCCGTCACTCCGGCGCAGCAGTCCTCCACCTCCTCGGTTGCTCTGCTCTATCTATCTGCCTGGCGGAGTGAAGGGGCAGCAAGGGAATTCGCCAAACTCTACGCCCGCGAATTGAGCAAAAAATATTCCGGCGTAGTGCGCGATCCAAGCGCCGAAACCTCATCGGACGAGCAGGTTTACAACGGAAATGAGGGACCGATCCTCATCGTGCGCCAGGGCAAGCAAGTCTTTGTGAGTGAGAGCTTCGACTCGATGACCGCCCGAAAACTCCAATTCCTCTTCTTCGGAGCCCAACAAACCGCAGAAACCGAGCAAGCCGCGCAAGCCCTGCCACCACCCGACGAACTCAACGCCCACCTGACCAGGCTAATGGCCAGCTGCGGCATGATAAAAGCCTCCCTGCGCCACTAAAGCTTGAACCTCAAGAGACCTAAATAAACCCTCAACAGTCCCGTAAGGGACGGCTGAACTTAGCCCAGGACGCAGTCCTGGGTAGATATTCCCAACCGATGAAGTCCCGTAAGGGACGGCTGAAAAATCTCCCGTGCGCACCGAACCCACCCATCCTAACCGGGCCAAAGGGAATCGGGGCCTATCCCAGTAACAAATCGAAGGGTGCCCCACATCCCCGATTTCCTGTGAGGCTTAGTGGGTTCCGCGAACTTCACGCGCCTTTCCTTTAAAGAAAGGCGCACACGCGGTCTTATCTAGGTCTGCGTACAGGAAATTCGGGGCATCTCGCTCGTTTTTCGCGAGATGTGGGATACCACAGCCCTACACCGGCAACTCTCTACCTCACAAAGGACCCCCAGGAATAGGACGGGTGCCCCACATTCGCCAAAGCGTATGTGGGCCGAAAACGACGGGCGGAGCCCATCAATCGCTTTCCCTCGAACCACCCAACAAACCCATGATTTAGGCCCTCCATTTCCGATAGGTATACTTAGATCGACATTGATCCCCACCCTTCGGAGCCGGTTTGCAGCAGGCGGAAATAGGAATCATAGGCGGGAGCGGGCTTTACGCAATGCCCGGTCTGAGCAATCCTCAACAACTTGAGGTAACCACCCCATTTGGCGATCCTTCTGACGTCTTTATGGCCGGTGAACTGGAGGGCCGCCAGGTAGTCTTCCTGGCTCGCCATGGCCGAGGCCATCGTATCCTCCCCACCGACCTGAACTTCCGCGCCAACATCTTCGCCATGAAAAAGCTGGGGGTGGAACGGATCATCTCCGTTTCCGCCGTAGGCTCGCTCAAGCTCGAACATAAACCGACCGAATTCGTAGTCCCCGATCAATTCATCGACCGCACCACCCTGCGTCGCTCCACCTTTTTCGGCGAGGGAATCGTAGGCCACGTAGCCTTTGGCGATCCAGTCTGCGCCACCGTCGCGAAGGCCATTCAGCAGGGCGCCGAGACCGCCGGGGTCGTAGCAAAATCGGGCGGAGTCTACGTCTGCATTGAAGGCCCGCAATTCTCCACTCGTGCCGAGTCGAATCTCTATCGCAGCTGGGGAGCCGATATCATCGGCATGACCAACCTGCAGGAAGCCAAGCTGGCGCGTGAAGCAGAGATCTGCTACGCCACCATGGCTATGGTCACTGACTACGATTGTTGGCACGAGGAGCACGACGCCGTGACCGTCGACCAGGTGGTAGCCGTGCTCCATCAGAACTCAGCCAACGCCGCCATGGCGGTGCGGGCTGCCGTAGCGGGCATGCCCAAAGAACGCACCTGCGCCTGCGCAACCGCGCTGAAATTTGCCATCCTCACCAGTCCCCAAGCCATCCCCGCCGCAACCAGAACCAAGTTGGAGTTGCTGTTGGGCAAGTACACTTCCTGAAGCGGAAAGAAAAACCATGTCCATTCTTGTAGTAGGCAGTGTTGCATTCGACACCATCGAGACCCCCAAGGGCAAGCGCGACCGGTGTCTCGGCGGCGCGGCCACCTATTTCGCACTGGCCGCGAGTTACTTCACCGACGTGCGCGTCATCGCCGTAGTCGGCGAAGACTTCACCGCCGAGCACGAGGCCGTCCTCACCCGTCGAGGGGTGGATACCCAGGGCCTGGAGCACACCGCAGGCAAGAGCTTCCATTGGACCGGGTCCTACGTGAAGAGCCTCAACGAGGCACAGACCCTCAACACCGAACTCAACGTCTTCGAGACCTTTGCCCCCAAGGTGCCCCCAGCTTACAAAGATAGCGAATTCTTATTTCTCGCCAATATCGATCCCGTACTGCAAAGCAAGGTTCGCCAGCAAATGCCGAAGGTTCGCATGGTATGCGGCGACACCATGAACTACTGGATCACCGGCCATCGCGACAATCTGGCCAAGGTGCTCACCGGACTCGATGCGCTCCTCATCAACGACGGAGAAGCCAAGCTCCTGGCCGACAACAACAATCTCGTTCTGGCCGCGCGCAAAATCCTGGCTATGGGCCCAAAGGCGCTGATCGTCAAGCACGGCGAGTATGGCGCCACCGCATTCTTCGGCAACCAGGGCTTCAACGGCTCAGGCCCGACCAAAGTCGCGTTGCCTTTCCGCGCACCAGCTTTACCGCTGGAAGAAGTAGTCGACCCAACGGGTGCAGGAGATTCCTTCGCCGGCGGCTTCTTCGGCTATCTCGCCTCGCAGCCGGAGGTCACCCTGCAGACCTTCAAACAAGCCATGTTCTATGGCGGTGTCATGGGCTCCTTTGCGGTGCAGCGCTTTGGTACGGAACAGATGCAATCGCTCACGCGAGAGGAGATCGATCAGCGCTTCGCTCTCTTCCGTGAGCTTTCTCACCTTGACTGAAGCGAGGACCGAGCAGGAGGCGATTCGGCGGGAAACCCTCCTCGTAGCCTGGGCGGCCCTGGCGATCGCCCTCGTGTCCCTCGCCTATTGCGTCCGCCACGGCACGCTTCTGCTGTACGGCGACGCCGTGGCGCATCTCCATATTGCCCGCCGCGTCTTCGATTCCCTGACCCCTGGCTTCCGCCAGCTGGGGTCTGTCTGGTTACCTCTCCCCCACATTCTTCTTTTGCCATTTGTATGGAATATGGCTTGGTGGCGAAACGGCCTGGCTGGAGCCTGTGTGTCCATACCCAGCTATGTGCTGGGCTGTGCGGGCATGTACCGTCTCGGTCGCATGTGGCTTTCTGTGCCCGCGGCCATTGTGGTCGTAGCCTTTTATGGGTTGAATCCCGGCCTGTTATACATGTCCACCACGGCCATGAACGAGCCTCTCTTTTTGGCCGAGATGATCTGGGCGGTGTTACTGATCGTCGAATTTCAACGTTCGCCGAACCACAAGCTTCTGCTCCAGGCCGGGTTGGTACTGGTCTGCGCCATTTTCACCCGCTATGACGGATGGGTGTACGCGGCGGTCGCATGGCTCTTCGCAAGCTGGCCGGTCCTCACGCAATACCGCCTGCGCTGGAGAGAGCCTGTTGTAGGCGCATGGGTCTTGTTCACCGCCATGTTGATCGCCGCTCCCTCGTTGTGGCTGGCCTACAACGCCAAGCAATTTGGAGATCCACTGGACTTTGTGCGTGGCCCCTACTCCGCCCGCGCCATCGAGGCCAGAACCACTCCGCCCGGTTCGCCGCCTCGTCCGGGCATTCACAACATGCACGACGCCGCGCTCTATTTTCTCAAGGCCGCGGAGCTCGGCGCGGCTCCCCTGTCGTTGGGAAAACTGCTGTGCTGGCTCAGCGCCGCGGGCACGCTGGCGGCATTGTGGGCATTCCGCCACCGGCAAATCTGGCCCGTGCTGCTGCTATGGTTACCGCTGCCTTTCTATGCCTACTCAGTCGCCTACGGATCGGTGCCCATCTTCATTCCCGTGTGGCGCCCCTTTTCCTGGTACAACACCCGCTACGGCATGGAGCTGTTGCTCGCCTTCGCCTTCTTCGCCGGTTGCCTCATCCCTGTGCTGACCGTGCGCACGCCCAAGCTGCAGCGCTATGCCGTGTCGGCCAGTTTGTTGCTGGTGGTGGCCAACAGTGTGGTGCTCTTGCGGGGCCGCCCCTTGGTGTTCCAGGAGGCGGTAGTCAACGCGCGCTCCCGCGTCGCTTTTGAAACTGCATTGGCCAAGGCACTGGCCGGACTGCCTGAGCAGGGATTGATCCTCATGCGCGTCTCCAGCGACGTAGGCGCCTTGCAGCAAGCCGGTATCCCGCTACACCGCACGGTAAACGAGGGTGACTATCTGATCTGGCAGCATGCACTCGAGAATCCAGCGCAATCCGTATCCCTGGTGGTGGCGCTCGATGGGGATGCCGTTTCCCAGGCCGTCCAGCGTCACCCGCAAGGCTTGCAGCTGCTCAACGTGGTTTGCTCCACCGGCCAGCCCTGCGCCCACATCTACCGCTCCCAGCTCCCGGTACGCCCCTAACGCTTCCCCGGGGATCCCTCCCCGCGAAGAATCCTGGGTGGCCCACATCCCCGATTTCCTGTGAGGCCTAGTGGGTTCCGCGAACTTCATGTGCCTTTCCTTAAAGAAAGGCGCACACGCGGTCTTGTCCAGGTCTGCGTGCAGGAAATTCGCGACATCTCGCTCGTTTTTCGCGAGATATGGGATACCGCGCAGTACACCAGCAGGCCTTTCCGCGCAATTTTGTTTGGCCAGCACGAGACAAATCGAGATCATTCTGCATTCAGCGAATACCAAGTTTGTGTTGGGCTGTAAGAGCGTGTGTGAGAACCAGGATTTACGAATTTAGTCCCGGAGGGACGGCTGAACTTAGCCCAGGACGCTAGTCCTGGGTACATCATGAAACATGATTGAGTCCCGGAGGGACGGCTGAAGGTTGTCGAGGATTGCGTTGCGGCCTATTTTCAGCCGTCCCTGCGGGACTGGGTTGTCCTTTCAAATCCGACCCAGGACTAGCGTCCTGGGCTAAGTTCAGCCGTCCCTTCGGGACTAAATTCGTAAATTCTGGTTCTCACACACGCTCTTACGGCCAAGCCAGACTGACTTACCGCGCTTATCGCGCACTATTTTGCGGCAGCCCACCTTGTGGCAATGCGACGGCGGATCTGCTGTTTTCCCGGCTTCCCGAACAAAACTGGTTACACCGGGCCCCATCCGCGCGATGTTAGCATCACGCTCAGGCCATGTTCCTGAACGTACTCGCATTCAACGAGCCGATCCACAGCTACCACTTCAGTGATCTGGAGCAGCTGGTGCTTGCCAGTGGAGTCGGCAGCCGATTACTCGCTGCCTGCTTACTCGGTGGCGCCATCGGGATCGAGCGCGAGTACCACAAGAAATCCCTCGGCCTACGCACCAACCTGCTGATCTGCTGCGGCTGCGCCATGTTTACCTTTCTCTCCGCGATCCTCGCCGGCGACAGTCCCGACAAAGGACGAGTGGCCTCGAACATCGTGCAGGGCATCGGCTTTTTAGGCGCCGGTCTCATCATGCGCAACCGCTTTCGCGTCAGCGGACTCACCAACGCCGCGACCGTCTTTGTCGTTGCCAGCATCGGGATGGCCTGCGGCGCCGGGCTCTACGTTCCGGCGGTGATGGCGACCGCCATCGTGCTCATAGCGCTCACTGCCATTGCCATGCTGGAAACGCGGTTCAACATAAAGATGTTCTCCCTGGTTTATGAAGTGCGGGGCGATGACAGCAATGCCATCGAAGGCGCCGTCCTCCACGCTCTGGACTCCCAGGGAAAGCGCCTGTTCGAGCCAGAACGAGACACGATTGCCCAGATTCCACGCATCAGCTTTTCCGTGCTCGGCACCAGGGGCCAGCACAAGGTACTGATGGCGGCCCTCCATGAGTCACCCGTAGTGGGCCGGTTGCTCACCTTTCACGATGCGGAGGACGAGTGATTCCGTTCGTCAAGGCGCACGCCTGCGGAAACGATTTTCTGGTAGTCCAGGAAGACCTGGCCGGGGTCGAAGCCAGGGATGCTTTAACCCGGAGACTCTGTCACCGCAACCAGGGCATAGGAGCCGATGGAGTTGAGTTCCTTACCTGGGAAGACAAGCGTCAGGCCAGAATCCGTCTGCATAATGCCGACGGCTCTATCGCCGAAATATCAGGCAATGGAACCAGGTGCGTGGCTGCCTGGATTGCCTATGAAACCCAGGCCGGCCCGGGCGATGAAATCATCCTCGAGACGGATGCCGGGCGTCGTGTCTGCCGCATCGACGATCGCACCGGCCAAGTCTTTCGCATCACCTCGTCCATGGGCATGCCCGAGGTAGGGACGCGCCTCTTGCACATGACGAGTAGGGTTCCGGTCGAGGGAGCCGTGGTCTCCACTGGCAACCCGCACTTCGTGATCTTTGTCGACGAGCCGGATTTCAGCATTCATGGCCATTCCTGGGAAGCCATTGGGGCAGAGATCTGCACCCACCCCCGGTTTCCTCAGCAAACGAATGTGGAATTCGTGCGCGTGACCGCTCATGATGAAATCGAAATACGCATTTATGAACGCGGCGTTGGCCCCACTTCCTCGTCCGGCACCGGCACCTGCGCCACCGGGAGCGCGGTCATCGCGCTGCGTGGCGCCGCTCCGCTGTTGCGCGTGATCGCCCCCGGCGGAACACAAACCGTGGAATGGCACGGACCCGGTACGGAAATCCTGTTGACCGGGCCCGCTGAACTTATCTGCTTCGGAGAGACCTGGTGAAGCAGCGCATCTTCTGCATTCCGGCCGTGCGCCGGGGAGCAAAAGCGGCAGTCCTTTCCCCGGCAAGCTATCCGCAGCCCGAAAAGCTGGCGCAGGGAGTGGAAGCCCTCAGCCGTCTGGGATTCTTACCCTGGGTCGGGCGCCATGCGCTGAGCAAAGCGCACCACTACTTTGCCGGCACCGCACAGGCCAGGCTCGAAGACCTGCATGCTGCCTTCCTTGATCCCGCCGTTGGCGCGATTTTTTGTAGCCGTGGAGGTTACGGTTGCAACTATCTCCTCGCTGGCCTCGACCTGGGGCTGGTCCGCGAGCATCCCAAGCCGTTCCTCGCCCACTCCGACATGACTTGTCTGCAAACCTGGCTATTGGACCAGCTGGGCCTTATCTCCTTCCACGCGCCCATGGTGGCCGGTGATTTCTCCCAGCCGGAGGGCGTCGACGAAGCCAGCCTGCTGGCCGCGCTGGGCGGAGAGCGCTGGTTCGTCGGCGAGACCTCGGGCCTGCGCGTTCTCCAACCGGGTAAGGCAACGGGAGTCCTTTACGGAGGCTGTATCACGCTGTTAGTCGCATCGCTCGGTACTCCGTATGCGCCGCGCACCGAGGGCAAACTTCTCTTCCTGGAAGACCGCGACGTGAAGCCTTATCAACTCGATCGATTACTGCGGCAAATGGTTCTCGCCGGAAAATTCGAAGGCGTCACCGGTATCATTTTTGGGGAGATGCTCGATTGCGTCGCTCCCGGGCAAAAGCCGGGTCTACTGGACGAGGTCATCCTGCGCGTGTTGGACTGGTTTCCGGGGCCGATCGCGATTGGTCTCCGTTCCGGCCACGTTTCAAGACGAAATGTGACCCTCGCCTTTGGTATCGAAGCAGAGTTGCACCTGGAGCGCGCACCAGTGCTGAGCTTTCTCGAGCGGGCGACAGAGAAATAATTCTATGGCCAAACACATTCACCTGATCGGAATCTGCGGTTCGGCGATGGCATCACTTGCCGGCATGCTGCAAACCAAGGGCTATCGCGTAACCGGTTCCGATGCGGCCGCCTATCCGCCCATGTCTGACCTGCTCAAGGCCCTGGGCATCCCGATCATGGAGCCCTATGCAGAAAAAAACCTCTCGCCTCGCCCCGACCTGGTGATCGTGGGCAACGCCATCTCCCGTGGAAATCTGGAGTTGGAGGCCGTGCTCGATCAACGCATCCCTTTTCGTTCCCTGGCCGAGACCATCCGGCATGAGTTCCTCCCCGGAAAGGACTCGCTGGTCGTTGCCGGAACCCATGGAAAGACCACCACCACCAGCATGCTGGCCTGGATCTATGAAGTCGCTGCAAAAACCCAACCCGAGGTCGCGCCATCCTTTCTGATCGGCGGCATCGCCGAAAATTTCGGTACCAGCTTCCACGTCCGTGAGGGCAAGCCATTCATCCTCGAGGGCGACGAGTACGATACCGCCTTCTTCGACAAAGCCCCCAAGTTCATGCACTACTTTCCCGATGCGCTGGTCCTCACCCATGTAGAGTTCGATCACGCCGATATCTACGAGAACCTCGCCGCGGTGAAGACCGCATTCCGCCGGCTGGTCAACCTGGTTCCGCGCCGCGGCCGTCTCATTGCCTATGACGGCAGCACCAATGTAGACGAATGCGTTGCGCGTGCATTTTGTGCCGTTGAACGCTACGGCTTCAAACCTGGATCTGCGTGGCGCCTGCGGGACCTCACCCACAACAACCGCGGCTCGAGTTGGAAGATTGATCGCTCTGGGCGGGAATGGCTGGAAGTGACCCTGCCGCTTGCTGGCGAGCACAACGCGCTGAACGCCACCGCGGCTGTTGCGTTGGCTGCGGGGCAGGGAATTGATACGGGTTCCATCGTGGAGGCCCTTTCTACCTTTCGCAGCGTGAAGCGCAGGCTCGAGGTGCGTGCCGTTACCGCGGGGGTCACCATCATCGACGATTTTGCCCACCACCCCACGGCCATTCGAGAGACCTTGAAAGCCCTGCGCGCCGCCTATCCCGGGCAGAGACTCTGGGCCGTGCTCGAGCCAAGATCGAACACGCTACGTAGAAACGTCTTTGAGCGCGAACTGGTGGAGAGCCTCTCGCTGGCGGATGGAATCGTCGTGGCCGGCGTTTTCAAACAAGAGAGCATTCCCGAAGGAGAGCGAATGCATCCCGACAAGGTAGTGGCCGCCCTGGTGAGTGGCGGCCACGATGCCACCCTCTATGCCACCGCGGACGACATCGTGCAAGGGCTTACGCCTCGATTGAAACCGGGCGACGTCGTCGCCATTCTCTCCAACGGCGGCTTTGACGGTATCTATGAGAAGCTGCCCCAACAACTAGAGCGCGGGACCTAAGTTCAGGAGCTCGCCGCGAATGCTCAGTTCTCTCACCATGCTTGTGACGTATGTGGTTTTTGGCCTGCCGGCGGGCGCCGTCGGCATTCCCTGGGCCTTGGTCACCGGCGATATCGGCCCCCTCTACCGTTGGAGTATGTGGATCGTGCGCACTGGAGTGAAGCTGGCGCGCATCCGTGTCCAGATCACCGGTCGCGAACATATCCTCGCCCAGCCGAGTATCTTCATGTCCAATCACGTTTCCAATCTCGATCCGCCGATCATGCTGCCGTTGCTTCCGTTTCGCACTGCCTTCTTCATCAAGCGGTCGCTGCTCAAGATTCCCCTGGTGGGTTTCGGTATGCGCCTGGCTGGATTTATACCCGTGGATCGCGATGGACGTTTGGAGTCTGCGAGGGAGAGCGTGCAAGCGGCAAACAAAGTGTTGGCCTCCGGCGTTAACATATCGACCTTTCCCGAGGGCACGCGTTCGCGCACCGGCAGATTGCTGCCCTTCAAAAAAGGGCCATTTTACCTGGCGATGGAATCGGGTGCCCCCATCATCCCCATCTCCATCTGGGGCTCGGAGCACATGATGACCAAGGGCAGCCTCCGCATCAAGCCTGGAACCGCGCACCTGACCTTTCACCCGGCCGTCTACCCGCGGCAATTCGCCACCCGCGAACAACTCGCGGCAGCGGTACGAGAGGCCATCACCTCAGCCTTGCCGCAATGGATGTGGGGAGAAGAACCAAGCTAGGCCTAGGAATTGGTTCCTGCCCAGAGGGGAGATCACCGCTCTCAAGTGTTGTATCAGGGCACGACTTTGAGTCGGGCCGTAAATGACTGAGAATACATCGGGCCTTAGCCCCTGAAGTACGTCTTTCCTGCCCGGTCCCGCATTTTTCCGCAGCCTGTTCAGTCCCTGGGTGAGAAGGTCATTTCCAAACTCAGTCCCGCAGGGACGGCTGAACTTAGCCCAGGACGTCAGTCCTGGGTTCGATTTGCAAGGACAACCCAGTCCCGCAGGGACGGCTGGAACCTGGCAGAAAAGCGCAGGGGCTAAAACCCGGATTCTGGTTGGCTCTTTACGGCCCGACTAAAGTCGTGCCCTGATACAAATCCCGAAATTCGGCCACCCGCCACACTTACTGCTTGATGATCGCGTTATACCCATCAGACAGCAGCTTCTGCTTGATCTCCGTAGCCTGCGTCCGATTGGCAAACGGTCCCACCTGAACATGCAACAGGTGATCCTGGGGCTCGCTGCGCACCACCACCCCATACCCGCGTTGGCGCAATGCCGCAACCAGCACATCCGCATCCTGCGGACGAGACACAGCTGCGATTTGAACCATAGCCTGTCCGCTAGCGGTAGGGGGTGCATCGGCCGGAGGTTGGTACGCCGGGGCTACCTTACCGGCTGCCGGCTTGCTGGTGACCAGCTGCGCCGGCGTCTCGGCTGGAACCGGCACGGCCGCCTTCTCGGTCTGGGCAACGCCTTCCTTCGGCGTCTCCGCAACTTTGGGATGAGCCTTTGCGGTTGCCTCACTATCGTCCTGCTGTTTCGCAGCCAGCTGCGGCGCGGGAGCCGGTGCTGGAGGATTTTCCGAGGCCGCCTCTTCTACCTCTCCGGTGCTGCCAGCGGTCGGATTCGGCACTGGTCTCACCTGGGCGGTCGCACCCGTGCCCCGGCCGATAGAGTAGCCAAAGCCAAAGAACACCCCGCAGACCAACACCAGCCCAAAGAAAATGCCGAGCAGGGAGGCGGTGCTGAGCGTGATCTCAGACGCTTTGCCTTCTATCTCTTCTTCATCGGTGTCGAACAGGGTTCTCATGGCTATTTCTCCCTTACCTCTCCCATTTTATTAAAGAGCGTCATCATCTCTAACGGTAATGGGAACACAATAGTTGTGTTTTTTTCCACGCCAATTTCCGTCAGCGTCTGCAAGTAACGTAATTGCAGTGTCATGGGCTGGGTGGCCAGCAGGGCAGCGGCATCTACCAGGCGTTGCGCGGCGCTGAACTCTCCCTCGGCATGGATCACCTTAGCGCGCTTCTCCCGTTCCGCTTCGGCCTGTTTGGCCATGGCGCGCAGCATCGATTCAGGCAAGTCCACCTGTTTCACCTCGACGCTGACCACCTTCACCCCCCACGGGGCCGTGTGCTGGTCAATGATGGTCTGGATCCTTTGATTAAGCGATTCCCGGCGCGAGAGCAGTTCGTCCAACTCCACTTCACCCAGAACCGAACGCAGCGTGGTCTGGGCAAACTGTGAAGTCTGATAGACGTAGTTCATCACCTCGATCACGGCTCGCGACGGATCGATCACCTTCAAGGTAATGACAGCGTTCACTTTGAGCGTGACGTTGTCGCGGGTGATGATGTCCTGGGGTGGTACTTCGAGGACTTCCTGGCGCAGCGAGACACGGACGATCTGATCGAACGGACGAAAAATGAGGATAACCCCGGGTCCCTTAGGTGCGGACAAAACTCGGCCCAGGCGGAAGACGACTCCGCGCTCATATTCCCTGAGAATCTTGACCGAATTGATCAAGTAGATGGCAATTACAAAAATAAGGATCAGGCCGGGAATGCCGATACCCATCATGGTGGGCCTCGCTATTCCTAAATTGTACAGGAGCGCCTCGTTACAACAACTTAAGGAACCCGCTCCACTAATAACGTCAGGTCGCGCAGCCCACGCACCCGAACCTGCTCACCCAAAATCGCGGGAGTAGCGGACTCCGCTTGCCATAGCTCACCATTCACCATGACCTGCCCAGTGGGGGCGAGCGGTTGGGTCACCACGGCGATCTGCCCAATCATCGCGTCCCCACCCATGCGCACCTTGCTTCGTCGGGCGCGCAGAGCAAGCCGTAGCAGGAAGACCGTGATCAGCCCGAACGCCAGCCCGGCACTGAGCGCTGTCGCCAAATGCACTCTCAATTCCGGAATCGGTCCGTCTACTAACGTCAAAGCCCCGATCACCAGGCAGAGAATGCCCGCCGCGGCTAGAACGCCATGGCTGGCAAAATGGGCCTCCAGGATCAGCAACGCAAAGGCAGCAATCAGCAGCATCACCGAGGTGTAGCGCACCGGCAGCAGGTTCAAGCCAAACAACGCGAGCAGCACCAGGATCGTTCCCAACGTTCCAGGAATGATGGTGCCTGGAGTATTGAACTCGACGTAGATCAGCAGCCCGCCAACCATCAGCACCAGCACCGCCAGGTTGGGGTCCGTGAGCCGATCCAGGATTTCTTCCCGCAAAGTCGGATCGACGGCTACCAGCTCGGCACCACGGGTGTGCAACACCACCTTGGAACCGTCGAAGCGAGTGATGGTGCGGCCGTCGATGTCGTTGAGCAAGCTCGCATCGTCGGGCGCAACCAAATCGATCAGCTTCAGTTGCAGAGCTTCCTGATCGCTGTAGGACTTGGAGGAACGGACTGCATCTTCCGCCGCCTGCACGTTGCGCCCCCGGCGCGCCACATAGGAGCGCAGAAACGCAGCCGTGTCGTTCTCCAGCTTCTGCTTCATGGTGTCGTCGAGCTTGGCCCCCATCACCACCGGATGCGCCGCGCCGGCGTTGCTGCCTGGCGCCATTGCGGCAACATCGGCCGCTTCGAGGAGGAAAAACCCAGCCGAGCCGGCCCTGCTACCGGAAGGAGCAACATAGACGATGACCGGGACCGGTGACGCGATCACCCTGCTCACCATCTGCCGCATGGAATCGAGCAATCCACCGGGAGTGTTGATCTCGATGAGCACGGCGTTCGCGTGCTGTGCTGCAGCGGCGTTGAGCCCGCGTGCCATGTAATCAGCGCTGATCGGTTGGATCGTGTCGTCGAGGTGGATGACGATCACGCGCGGCTGTTGCGCTTGACCGGCGAGCGTCCAGCAGCAGGTCAGCATCAGCACACTCAGCAGGCGGTTCATGGAACCGATTGACCCTTGCTCTCGATCTGTTGTTTCAAACTCCGCGCGGCCGCATTCTGCGGCTCCAGTTTGAGCGCGCTGCTCACGTCCGCGGCCGCCGCGGGCTTCTGGTTAGCCTGCAGGTCGAGCCGGCCCAGCACCAGGTAAGCGGTGACGTTCGGCTTGGTTTTAAGCGATTCGGTGGCTTGCACGCGGGCCTCCTTGATATCACCCTCGTGCTCTCTTACCAGTGCGAGCCCGGCACGAGCGTCTGCGTTATCACTCTCGGCCGCGAGCGCCGATTGGAACTCCCGTTCCGCTTCCAGGATCAGCCCCTGGTTGAAAAAGCCCATGCCCGCTTCGTTAAGGGCAACCGCACGCTTTTGCGGCGGCAGCGTGGCCATGTGCTCCTCTTCCATCTGCTCCATTTCAGAAGCGGCCTGACGGAAAGAGGCTTCGTTGAAGGTTCGCTTGATCCGTTCCAGCGGCCCAGTCTCCGCTGCCGCGGCGGGATCAAACGCCGGACTCCCTCGATAAACGGCCGGTGCCGAGACCGCCGCGGTGTGTGGCGGTTCGGCGCGAAGCGTCGCCTGGAATGCCTGGGCTTCCGTATCCTGAGGGCGGAGTTTCAGCGTTTGCCCAACGGCGCGCAGCGCTCCTGCGACATCCTTCTTGCGGTTCAAGGCGAGCGCAAGGTTGAACTGATAGTCGGGATCGTTGGGATCGGCGGCCACCGCTTGCAGGAAAAAGGAGGTCGAGTCCAGGCCCCGGCGGCTCGCTGCTACACCCTGGTTGTTGACCACTTCGGGGAGCGGCAACTGCCGGTTGACAAACGCGAAGGCGTCTTCCGCCTTGACATAGCTGCCCAGGTAAAAATAAGCCAGTCCCCGATCGAAGTCGGCCTCGCGGGCATTGGGGTCGTTACGCGGCAATCGGCCCAGCGTGTTGGCCGCCAGTTCAAATTGCTGGTTGGCAAAATAAGACTTGCCCAGAGCCAACAGCGCCGGCGAGAAGCTGGGATCAATACGCACCGACTCCTTCAGGTGGCGGATCTGTTCTGCGGGATCGGTCTCCACCAACCCGCGGATATAGTTCTCAAACGCGCCCACCTTTAGGCCCTGGCCGGCGGCAATGAAGGTATTCCTGGCTACCGAGAGTTGCGGATCGATCTGCTTGGCCACTCCCCAGGCGAGGCTGTTGAGCACATCCAGCAGGTGGCTCATATCCGCCTCTTCCTGCAGCGGAGCAGACATGTGCAGGGCATCCATTTTCAGGATCTGGGCCTTGGCCTGAAAGCGTGTACCGCTGGTCGAGAACGACCCCACAATGATGTAGTCTGCGTCCAGGTTCTGTGCCAGGCGAATGGCGCTGGCGCGAGACGGTTGAAACGTGGAAGGCAGCCCGAGGTGGTCGAGTGCATACAAGCGATCGTCGCGGCTGATGGGCATAAACCCGGCCGAGGCAAGACGCTGGTTCAGAATCTCGGGGACTGCTTCGCTGATCCAATCCAGGTTTGGCTGGTCGCTACCGTTGGCGAAGGGCAGCACTAGTAACAGTCGTCCCGGCATAACCGGCGGGCCTTGCGCCATCAGCCCGCCGGGCAAAAAAATACCTAGGAACAACAGCAGGAAGCGCGTTGAAAACCGGGGGAGCACCCCCTCAGTATAGTTCTGGGGCTTATGGTTCTGGGATTATCGTTGCAGGCTCGCCACTTGTGGGCGATTGAAGTGGAGGACGGCGGCCCACTCACCCTGTCTTTCCTCCCACCAAACGATTTTGCCCTGTAAAAGGTGCGCGATGGCGCCGGGCTCCAGATCTCGATGGAAATCGAAGAAACGCGTATCGAAGGCCTCATTGCGTGGCCCCAGATTGAGCCACTGGTGCGGAGGGTCGTATTTGGTTGAAAAGGCTAAGCCCACACTGAAATCCTGGTCGCCCGCAGCCGCCTTCTGGATCTCGGGCAGGGAAAAATTCGCCACCGCCACGATCGGTATCGGCTTCTTTACGTAGCCCAGCTCTGGTTTGGTGAGCTCATCGGTAGCCGGCCAGGCAGTCAATACCGTGCTGCCGGGAAAACGGCTTACGATTTGCCGGATCGCCTGTTGATGCAGACGGATGACGTCGGCATAGTTCAGGTTGTCTTCGGGTGCGAACTTGTAGGGCGGGTTGACGAAAAGTCCAATCACGAATGCCGCCGCGCTCAGCAGAACCAGACCCCACCAGTACTGTACTCGGCGGTAGAAAGTGGAAACGCACAGCAGCAAAACCAGCGGATAAAGAGGCAGCAGATAACGCGTGAGGAGTGCGCCTCCGAGCACCGAGAAGAAGAGCAGGTTGGCCGCCATGACGACATAAAGAATTGCCTGGTTAGCCGGGGAGATACGCGGCCGCGGAGTTCCATCGGCTTCCTGCAAAGGCAGCAGGAGCATGGCCCCCAGCATGCACAGCACGGGCACGAACATGTTCATATGCGCGGTGAGTTGCAGAACGCGATGCGCCAGTGCCAGAAGGATGCGTAGCGGGGAGAGCGTGGAGGTTGCGTTGTAACGCAGGAATTCAGGGTTTCCGAAGATATATCCGGTGCGGTGCCGGAGATAGGCACACCAGGCCAGCAGGCTAGCCGGCGGGATGAGCAGTAGCAGCGCGGCGCGGAAATGCCCGCGGCGATCTGGGTCGCTGTCACGCGCGCCGAGATACATCTCCCAGAGAGAGATGGCCAGGGGTGTCACAATGGCTGTTTCTTTCGACCAGGCGGCCACGGCAAAGCAGGCCACCGCCCCCCACAGAGCGGGGGGACTCCGACGGCTGGGGAATACGAAGACCAGCCCCCATAGAGTGGCGGCGGCCGCGAACATATCCGCGTGCGCCAGCGTGCTCTGGGCAAACCAGATGGGGTAGATCGCGGTCAGCAGGGTGGTGGTAGCTGCCACCCGGATACGGCCATTGAGCACCATCCCGAGACGGTATACGGCCAACAGCCCAATGGCCGTCACCAGGCACATGGCGGTGCGGGTGACAGCGGGGGTGAACCCCGACTTCCACCACAGCGCCAGGTAGAGCGAGGGAATGGGCGGGTGAGCATTGGCCAGGGTGGTCGAGGGAATGATGTCGCCGGTGCGAAAGAAATCGTAGGCCGCCGGGATGTAGTATCCGGCCTCATCCCAGTAATAAGGCAGGCGCAGTAAAGTAAGGTGCGAGAGGTAGATCCCTACAAAGAGCAGGGGAAAGATGAGCCTGAGCGGCAGCAGGCGGTCGAACGGTCTCTGCGGTTCGGGAAGTACGGCCACGAGCCTCCGAATCGTTTAGTGGACTGGACCTTGAGGCATAGCTGCGGGCCGGGGTTCGAGTGCGATGGTGCCAAAGGTGTGCTCATATTGCAGCAGGTTCTGCTCCAGCAGACCACACAATGCTTTGGCCTGTTGTGGGCTCAGGTAGACAGTCTGAAACGTATTGATGGTGATCTGTTCGGCTACTTCCTGATACGCGGTGCCGAAGGTGAGACGGAAGTCCCACACACTCTTTTGCACCTGAACGCTGTTGGCATAGCCCTCGCGATATTCGGGGGTCCGCTCCAGAATCACCTTTGGTTGAGAAGCGTCTTGGCTCATGGGCTATAGACTAGA
Source organism: uncultured Acidobacteriaceae bacterium (assembly GCA_963830325.1). GTDB lineage: Bacteria > Acidobacteriota > Terriglobia > Terriglobales > Acidobacteriaceae > PALSA-350. The sequence goes on along the minus strand of CAWHMV010000007.1, from coordinate 25,991 downwards.
CCATTTCGCCTGCAGGAAAAAAAGAAACCGCACTTCTCAATTAGGTTGACGCCGCCGCACGGCAACAAGGTCTCAACGAACGGCACCGCTTTGAGCCGTGCAACAAAGCACTGGGACTGATGAGGGCTTCAGAGGGTGTTTGAAAATCACGTCTTACGAGTTTAGTCCCGTAGGGACGGCTGAACTTAGCCCAGGACGTTAGTCCCGGGTACATCATGAAACACGATTAAGTCCCGCAGGGACGGCTGAAGATTGTCCAGGATTGCTTCGCGGCCTATTTCCAGCCGTCCCTGCAGGACTGGTCGTCCGTTCGAATCCAACCCAGGACTAGCGTCCTGGGCTAAGGTCAGACGTCCCTCCGGGACTGAGTTTGGAAATGGAGTTCTCACCCACTCTCTTCATGACCTTTTCCTCTCCGCGCAAATCATCTTTTTTCCGCAGCCTGTAAAGTCGTGCCCTGACAGAAACCCTTCACATTGCCTGATAGCGGCGGAAGATGAGCGAGGCGTTCGTGCCCCCGAAGCCGAAGGAGTTGGTCATGGCATACTCCATCGTGGTCGGCACGCCTTTGTCTCTGACCAGACAAAAACCGCAAGCCTCATCCACTTCCTGCAGATTGGTCATGGGCGGAGCTACCTGATCCCGCAGCGCCAGTACCGTGACCCCGGCCTCCAGGCTGCCGGCGCCGCCGAGAAGATGGCCAGTCATGGACTTGGTCGAACTGACCAGGAGGCTCTTCGCCGAATCACCAAAGGTCTCGCAGATGGCCCGGGCCTCAGCCCGGTCGCCAAGCGGCGTCGAGGTCGCGTGCGCGTTCAAATACTTGACGTCGCTCGGGGCAACCCCAGCATCTTGCAGAGCTAACTGCATCACCCGGCGCACACCACGGCCATCCTCGGGGGGAGCGTTGGTGTGGTAGGCGTCACTGTTGGCGGCATAGCCAACGAGTTCGGACAGGATCGTCGCCCCGCGCTTGACCGCGTGCTCGTACTCTTCCAGGATCAGCACGCCGGCGCCTTCCCCCACTACGAAGCCATCGCGCCCGGCGTCCCAGGGCCGCGAGGCGGTCTTGGGATCGTCATTGCGCGTCGAGAGAGCGCGCATGGCGGCGAACCCGGCAACGGAGAGCGGGGTGACCGCAGCTTCGCTTCCACCGGCGATCATCACGTCTGCATCGCCGCGTTGGATCACGCGGAACGACTCGCCCACCGCATGCGCGCCTGTGGTGCACGCCGTGGCGCAGGTTAGATTGGGTCCGGTCGCTCCGTAGCGAATGGAAATTTGGCCGGCGGCCAGGTTGGCAATCGTGGCAGTGATGAAGAAGGGCGACACCCGGTTTGGGCCGGCGGACAGCAACTTGCTGTGTTCGCGTTCAATCACTTCAAACGCGCCAATGCCGCTGCCCACGTAAACTCCGACCCTGCCTGCATCTTCGGTCTCCATGGCTAGGCCGGACTGAGCGACAGCGAACTCTGAGGCCGCCAGAGCAAATTGGATGAAGCGGCCCATCTTCTTGATTTCTTTGCGCTCGATGTAGTCTTCCGGGCTGAAGTCTTTGACTTCGCCGGCGATCCGGCAACTGAAACCGGTCGGGTCAAAAAGACTGATGGGGCCGATGCCGGATTCTCCCTGGAGCAGAGCCTTCCAGGTGACTTCTGTCCCTATACCCACCGGGCTTACCAAGCCCACCCCGGTGACTACCACGCGCCGCTCCTGATTGTTCATCGTAATAAGGGCGCGATGAATCTTGTTCCCTGGGCACGGGTTAGCTCATCTCTCCGTTCGCAAACGTTCATCTCTTTAGTCTATTACAGTCAACAAGGGAAGCTCCCCGGAGGCCGGCCGATATGGGTTGACACGTCCGGGCCCAGATGCGAGATTACCTTTAATCCAACAGCTATTCAGGGTCTGTAAAAGGCCAAGTCAGGCCGGTTCCCGCGGCGCCGCATGGCGAAACAGTACAAAGTCATCCTGGATCGTTATGACCAGGCCATCTCCTGATTGGAGAATTCGCCTTATGCGTAAAGTGAATACCTTTCCGTTCGTCTTGCTTCTTTTCGTCACCGTGGCCGTTGCCGGCGCACAGCAGGCACCGTGGCCCATCCGGGCTGTGATTGTGACCACCTTCGAGGTCGGGAGCGATACTGGGGACGTTCCGGGCGAGTTTCAATTGTGGGTGGAGCGCGAGCATTTGAACGAGACACTCGATTTTCCCGGCGGTGTTCATGCTATCCGCGCCAACGCCGATCACACGGTTCTCGGCATCGTCAGCGGCACCACGCTGGTGAACGCTACGGCGTCCCTGATGGCGCTGGGGCTGGATCCTCGGTTTGACCTTACCCACGCCTATTGGCTCATCAACGGCATTGCGGGCGTTGACCCTCACGATGCCTCGATAGGTTCTGCCGCATGGGCGAGCTATGTCGTCTCCGACGTCGCGCGAGAAATCGATGCCCGTGAAATTCCGCCCTCCTGGCCCTACGGTCTTTTTCCTGTGGGCGCAAAAGCTCCCAATCCTCACGCCAATACTGACAACAACTGGTCCCGCTCTAACCTTTATCCGCTCAACGCCAGCCTCACGGATTGGGCGTTCTCTCAGACGCGCAATCTTAAGCTCACCGACGATCCGAAGGTGGCTGCGTATCGCGCCAAGTGGATCGGCTATCCGCAGGCGCAACGGCCTCCTTTCGTTCTCAAGGGAGATTCTTTTGCCTCTGACTACTACTGGCACGGCAAGATCATGACCCAGTATGCGAACGACTGGGTTCAGCTCTACACCAAGGGGCAAGGCAATTTCGTGATGACGAATATGGAGGATTCCGGCTTCACCGAAGCATTAACGCGCCTGGACAAGATGCATCGCGTCGACTTTGCCCGGGTGATGGTGCTGCGGACCGGAAGCAATGAATGCATGCCGCAACCGGGGGAAACGCCGGTTCAGAGCATCAGCAAGCCGTATATCGGATCACTGCCTGCGCTGGAGTCGGCATGGCTGGTCGGGAGCACTGTTCTGCATCAGATTCTTGCCAACTGGCCGCAATACGCCGACCATATTCCCGGCAGCTAAAGAGAGTTTGCGGAAAGTCTCAGGAAAATCTCTACTCGAAGAGTTTGCATGAGAACCGAAAAGAAACCGCAGATCTCTCCACTACGCTACCCCGTATTTCCTGTTGATCTTTGGTGGCGTTGGCGGACTTCATGCGGCTTCCTTACTGAAAGCCGCATACGGTGTTGTTTCCGGTGCAGCGTGGCAGGAAATCCGGGTACGCTCCGGTCGAGATGACAAATTTGTTACGAAGTTGGAGACGATTCTCCATGGGAAAGCGTCATCCCCCAGCCACAAACTTGTCATCTCAACCGGAGCGTAGCGCAGTGGAGAGATCTGCGGTTTTTTCCCGGTTCTCACGCAGAGTGTGAAGCCCTGTAGGTCTCGGTTGGTGCGAAAGGGGGGACTCGAACCCCCATGGGTTGCCCCGCCAGATCCTAAGTCTGGTGCGTCTGCCAATTTCGCCACTTTCGCATATGATTATAAAGGACTTATATTTTTAGTGTTTTCCGGTGTCCGCTTTGGTGTCCGTTTGCTTCCGAAAACAACCAGCCGATCCACCGCTGCTTGATTGTGATCCGGACTCAAGTGGGCATACCTCATGGACATCTGCAGTGTACCGTGACCCAGGAGCTGCGCGATGGTGCGTATGTCTACCCCGGCCATCGCCAGCCGGGAAGCGAAGGTGTGCCGATTCTTGTGCCAGGTGTAATCGGAAACCTTGGCTTCGCCCACCGCCGGATCGAACCAATCGCGGTGGGTATTCATCGGTGTCCCTTTTGCGTTCAGAAAAGGGACACCGCGCAGCTCGGAGCCCTGGCGAAGGCTCTGGAAGGCCGAGAGGGCGGTCTGGTTCAGCGGAATGTGCCGCTCCCCCTTTCCCGTCTTCTGCCTTCTTACGGTGAGGGACCTCCGTTCGAGGTCGATATCGGACCAGCGCAGGTTCCATTGCTCGGAGGCTCTCAGGCCGGTGTGGAGGGAGACGAGGAAGGCGGGAAGGCACGAAGGGCAGCGAGTGGAGAGCGCCTGGCAAATCCGCTTTTCCTCCTCCGGGGTGAGGAAACGGACGCTCTGATTGTTCTCCGCCTTGCGGCGGATGCGCGAGGCCGGATTCAAGGCGATTTTCTGGTTATCGAGAGCGACCCGGAAGATGAGCGAAAAACAGGCCTGCCAGCGGTTTGCAGTGGCCACCGTCCAATCTCTGTTGACCGTCTCCGCCTGCAGCCAACGGACAATCTCCTGTTTTGTGATTTCGGCCGCTTTGCGGTCGCCCCATGCGGGGCGAAGGCGATTGATTTTGAGTGCCAGCTCACGAGTCGATCGCTCTCCATTCGTCGCCTGGGAATGTTCGAGGGCGTCGTCCAGCAATGCGGAGAACAAAATCGCGTGGTCGATGGTTTCAGGAAGCTTCGCCTGGCGTAGTTTTTCAGTCTTGCGTTTCGCCAACAGGGTGATGGCGTCGGAGCGGCGTCCGGCCTTCTCCCTGCGCTTATTCCCGCCCGAGTCTGTCCATCGGATCCACCAAACTCCGCTGCCTTTCTCTCGCTCGAAGATTCCACGGATGGTGGTCATGGCCAATACTCACCAGACTAACATTTTTGTTAAGTCTGTTTTTAGCAGCGCAAGAGAGTGAGCGCAAGGATTGGCGAGACTAGCTGACTGGCAATCAAAAGCCCGAACATCTCTCAGCCTGGGTTGATCATCCCTCGAAGCCTATGCAAGTGCCTGCAGGACGGGTTGCTCAAAGGGAACTGATCCATGTAGGCGATGGCATGGCTTGCTTGATCGAATCCGCTTCCAACTCGCTGGTTGGAACCGTGTCGCACGCCGCCATGCAGAAGCTGGCAGATTCGTTTCCAGCTCGGGTGAGCTTCGACGGGGCGTTTAGGCACGTATGCTATTCGCAAAACGGACTTAAAAGCCGTCGAGGCCAACCTGATGGAGGTTCGACCCCCTCCCGGCAGATGGCCCACAACCTAATCAGCATAAGCGCCCGCTACGCGCACCTGTCGAGTGCACATTGAGACACCGCAGTCGAGAGGCTCGAAGAGCGAGCAGGTCTTTTTGCCGCGTTATCTCATTCGTTTACGGCCAGCGGCATGGGGTGATCGGCCCGAGCGTACCGCTTGAGTTCGTTCATAGAGATGAGCACCCTGGCTCCGATTCTACGGACGTTGAGTTGCCTCTTGGCGACCAGATAATCGAGGGAGCGTTGACTGATCGAAAGCATTCGAGCTGCCTCGCGACGGCCGACAAGGATCCGATCGTAGGAATCAGGAACAGTTCGGGCGGGCGGTTTCTTCTCGACGTAGCTTCTCTCGTCCATGATTGCCTCCGACTTCGTGCGCACATCTGTTGTGTTCAGATTCGCGAGGTGGGCTCACGCTTGTCCAATGAAATCTCGTCCGGCAAGTATTCCATGCCGGAATAGCTCCTTCCCTTCCGAGCCAGGAAACCTAACTTTGCCGTACTTGCCAGTTAGTTGGCATTGACACCTGAGTTGAAAGGGGAGAACACCTGTTATGCTCAATTCAAAACGGACGAAGTCTCCTCGTATTCGGGAGTTAGCCATGTCTGGATTGGACACGAAGTACCTGCGGGCGGCGGTTGTGCTGATGGAGGAGTTGAACTTCTCTCGTGCTGCTACGAAGCTCAATATCGGCCAATCAGCATTAAGTAAACAGATCGGTCACCTTCACGAACACCTTGGCTACGAACTCTTTGTCCGCGAGGGTCGAAAGATCGCGGCCACGGCCGCGGGTGAGGCTTATGCCGCCGAAGCCAAGTTGTCCCTCCTCCATGCAGAACGTGCGGTAAGTCTTTCGAGAGCCGCTAACCAGAAATCAGAAATCATACTGCACGTCGGCAAGTCACCTTACACAGACCCCTATCTCATCACTAATGTGCTGTCGCTTAGGCTCCCGTTCTTCCCAAATCTAAGCCTCACGCTAACAAGCAAGTTTGCTGTCGATCTATCGCACGACCTTTTGAACGGAACCCTGGATTTGGCGTTTCTTACGGGTATGCCTGAAACCTCCCAGATCAGCTCTGTGTCAGTGGCCAAGCAACGCTTTTTTGCCGTTATGCTCGATCAGGACGACCTCTCTCGGTTAACCGAGATCACAGCCGATCAACTCAGGCAACGTTCCTGTGTTTTGTTCGACCGGCACGTGCACCCCTATCTCTATGACAATCTAGTGCAGCGCGTTAGGCCGGCGACGGTTTCCGGGACGTACCTACATCACGTGACCACTGCCGAGGAGGCGTCCCAATTCGTGTCTCGTGGGCTGGGAGTTGCCGTCATAACTCAGGCCGGCGCTTGGCGGATCGCTAGAGAAGGCATCACCATTCGCCCTCTTGCGGGTGAGGATCTTGTCCTGGAAACGAAGCTTGCATGTAGATCAGACAATCAAGCTAGAGTCGTGAGCGAGTTCGTGCGTGGATTTATTCGCAGCCTGAGTCCGAGCATCTCGCAGAGGCAGTTACCTTTTTTCCTGGCCGGATAAGAATCAACGGCGATCTTCCATGACCACTTTGATGCGAAGCGGACCCACGTGCGCGCACACCCGGCACTGAATGACTCCGCTTACGTTGACACCTTGGCCGGATTCGGCAGGAGTCACAGTAGCGTTACAACGATCGCATTCATGTACAACAGTAGGCTTCAAGTCTGCCACGCGGGCTGCTCCTGCTTCGGCTAAAGATCCTCTTTACGCCGTCTAATCCGCTCTTGGCCCAAAGAATGCTCTCGGTCATCGGCCATATCTTATGCGCCTGCTGGCGAGATTTGCGGGTCCGATTATCTTCCGAAAACCGTCGGCTTTCCTACCGCACGAGGCTCTTGAAGGGTGAGTATATCGCGGACAGTGTGACAGTCGCGAGACTGAGTCGCCCAAGAACGCTAAGTCAGTCAGCAGAAATCTCGTAAGTGTCGCCGAAACTAGCCGCTGGTCGTTCTGTGGCTCGATCGGCGCGCATCTTACAAATGATTCGGCCCTCGGGGGTCACCCAAAACCGGCCATAGAGGGTTACTTGAAAACCGGCCATAGAGAAAGCCTTAGACGTTAGCCGCAACGTGGGCCGATAGCCTCTGTTGGATGGGTAATGTTTTGAGCAGAGAAAAGCGGGAACAAGTGATCGCGCTCGGACGACTGGGATGGTCTCTGCGGCGAATCGAACAGGCGACGGGAGTTCGTCGGGAGACTGCCGGCGAGTATCTTCGCTCGGTTGGTGTCGCACTGCGAACACCCGCTGGCTGGGGACACCGTGGACCGGCAAAACCGGCCATAAGGGTCACCTCCGACTCTGAAGGTGCGGAATCAAAACCGGCCATAGGGATGACCACCGGTTTTTTATTGGGGAAAACGAGTGCAAGCCCGGATACCGAGGGCTCGCTGAGCGCCTGTTGGCCATATGCAGAGATCATCGCACTGGAGAATGGGGGCGCAACGCCACTGGCATTTGGCAGGACCTGGTCGATAACCATGGCTTCGCCGGCGGCTACCAGAACGTGAAGCGCTACGTGCGCCGGTTGCGCGGCGGCTCATCTCCGGAAGCACGGGTCATCATCCAGACCGCACCCGGTGAAGAGCGCCAGACAATTATGGCACCGGGCCGATGGTGCGTGATCCCGACAGTGGCAAGTATCGGCGCACGCGGCTGTTTGTTCTGATGCTGGGCTACAGCCGCAGTCGGTTCGACTGCTGACCTTCCGTTCCAGTACACGGATATGGGCCGAGCTACACGGGAAGGCCTTCCGCCGTCTTGGCGGCACCACGAGGTTGGTGGCACCACGAGGTTGGTGGTACTGGATAATCTTCGCGAAGGCGTGCTTTCAGCCGACATCTACGATCCACGCTTGAATCCTCTCTATCGCGATGTTCTGGCACACTACGGCGTGACGGCACTGCCTTGAAGGTGCGGGATCCAGATCGAAAAGGAAAAGTCGAAAGCGGTGTCGCCCATGCACAAAAAAGGCCACTGAAAGGCAAACGGTTCGAGAGCCTGGAAGAGGCGCAGGCATATCTGGATCACTGGGAAGAACACTGGGCATCCATGGCCGGACCAAGCGGCCGGTGGCGGCCATGTTCGCCGAAGAGAAGCCATCGCTGCAAGCGCCGCCGATGGAGCCATTTCGTTATTACCAGTCCGGACAGCGAACCGTCCACCTGGATGGTTGCGTTGAAGTGGAGGCCGCTTATTACGGTGCGCCTCCAGGTTGGATCGGTCGCCAGGTCGATGTGCAATGGGATGCGATGTTCGTGCGACTTCTCGATCCGCGCACAGCCATGTTTTGTTGCGCGAGCATCTGGGACAGAAGCGCGGCGGTCATCGCATCCGCGATGCGGATCGCCCGCGGCGCACTCCCCCACATACGCATCGCCTGCTAGCGCGGGCTCATAAAGCCGGAGCCAGCATCGGCGCTTTACGCGAGGCCACCCGAGACGCCCCAATGCACGTACTTGTTCCCGCTTCTCTCCGCTCAAAACATTACCCATGAGACAGAGGCTAAGGGTCTCTATCCGCGTAATGTCTTAACCTCACTCAGAGTGGCCGGTTTTCAGGTGACCACAAGTGGCCAGTTTTGGGTGATCCAGGGCCAAAATACCTACAAGTCGCACAAGACCACTCATCTCGATTGTGGGCTCAAAAAGCAGCGGTTCAGACCCTGCCCCGTTCCGAGCAGCGGCCAAACACCCAGCATACTAGGTTATTTAGTTTTGGTAAGGATAAAAACCTCGTATAATAGGTGAATGTTGACCCTACCCATACTCGGTGAGCAGATCGTTGCAAAGCGCAAGGCACTGCGATTGACGCAGCCCGCGCTTGCCAAAAAAGCGAGGATCGGGCTCTCCACGCTGGAAGCGCTGGAGAACGGACGGCTCGGCGAACTCGGCTACTCCAAAATTACCAGCATTCTTTCAGCTCTAGGACTGGAACTGAAGCTGCAGGACGCCCGCGCGCGCAGGCCAACGCTGGAAGAACTCATGGAAGAGCAACGCGATGATCAAGGTGTGGACCGACGCCGCTGAGGCGGGACTGCTTGACCGTCACGGTGATCGCGGCAGCACGTTCGCTTATCTTGCCGACACTCCATCCACGCGATCGGTATCGGTCACCATGCCGATGCGGCTTGAGTCCTGGAGCGCCTCCTTCGGCCTGCTTCCGATATTCGAGATGAACCTGCCTGAAGGTGTTTTGCGGGAGCGGCTCCGCCTCGCCTTCGCGAAAGCCACCGGCACCTTTGACGAATTCGACCTGCTGTCCGTTGTCGGCCGCTCGCAGGTCGGGCGCATCCGCTATACCGGCGACAAAGAGCAGCTGCGGGAAGACGTGCCCTTTCAGTCCGTAGACGAGATTCTCGAACGCAGGCGCGGCGGCGACCTGTTCCGCTATCTGCTGGAGAAATTCGCGTCCTTCTCCGGCATTAGCGGCGTGCAGCCCAAAATCCTTGTCCGCGACGAAAGGGCCTTCGCTGAGATGGAGCAAACGGGGCACCGTCTCTCGCAGAGCTATAGGGGCGCGACCCATATCGTGAAGATGTGGGATCCTAATGAATATCCGCAGCTTGCGGCCAACGAGTATTTTTGCCTCGAAGTCGCCCGCAAATGCCGGCTCGACGTCCCACCCTACCGTCTTGCCGAGGACGGTAGGGCGATGGTCATCGACCGCTTCGATTTGCGGATGGACGGCACCTATCGCGGATTCGAGGACTTCTGCGTGCTTAACGGCCGCAGAACTGATGAAAAATATCGCGGCAGTTACGAAACCTCGGTGATGAAGCGATTCGGTCAGTTTGCAAACTCCACGCATGTCAACGATGACATGGAAAAGCTTTTTACCTTGATCGCTCTCAATTGCGCGCTGCGAAACGGGGACGCGCATTTGAAGAATTTCGGGATTGTCTACGACGACGTCGAGGGCGAAGCCAGGCTCGCCCCCGTGTACGACCTTGTGACGACTTCTGTCTACTTGCCCAAAGACAGCATGGCGCTGACGCTCAACGGCTCGACCAAATGGCCAAGCGCAAAAGAATTGCAGCGCCTGGGTGAGACGCGCATGGGGGCCTCCCCGGCCCGCGTCCGCGAGATTCTCCAACGCATCTACAAAGCCATTGCGAGTACCTCTGAGGAAGTGCACGCGTACATCACCAACCATTCCGAGTTCGAGGATATCGGCCATCGCATGATCCTGGAATGGCGACAAGGCTCCGACATATCCTTGCGGACGTAGTGCCCTTCTCTTTCCACCAGGAAAATCGTCCAGCTCCGAATCTAACTCATCATTTGCGGTAGAAGCAGCCGGAGAACATCGTTACGCTCTGATGGTCGGCGGCAGTACAGCCTTCAATTTAAAAGCTTGTTTTTGGGTCAATCGTTCTAGTTTGTAATTACTTTGTTGGCACAATCATCGCCGAGCTCGTACCGTCCTTCCCGTAGCTCCAGCCCAAGTACCGGCGCCGCGAAGTTCCGATCACGTACAGTGCGGCGCCCCGGGAGCTCAATTTACTTCTGCAGAGATCTTATAGGCTCGACGGGAAGCAGTTGCTCCCGGACCCAGACTTCCGCGAATGGATCTCAGGCTGCGAACGGCCAGAATGGGCCCGCGCCTCAGTTGAGCCGGGTTCCTCAGCATCTGAATAGTATGTTTGACCACCCGCCGCACGTCGTCTTTCGTGACCTCTTCAGGCTCCTTCCGCGTCGCCTGCTTGTCCTCTGGAAGTGTCTGCAAGTACACCCATTCCAGCGACACTCTCGACGGTTTGCGCGACACAGCATGAGCTGCGAGAAAGGCTTCGAGCATCTCGGCCAGAGATTCATAGGAAAGCTGTCCTTGTTCTGTGCTCGCGAACGACTCTGTTCCATATGACATCGGTCGCACTTCCGTGCGCCCTATCGTGGACGGGAGAACCCAAGCATGAACAGCACCGCCATAGAGTTCCACAAAATCTGGATCGACCAATGCTTGGCAACCGAAGGTATCCGCGAAAAGTTCGGCCTGTATGACGCACTGAACTATCTGATCGGCGAGAAACTGTTATCCTTCCTGCACGCGGCCGAGCGCGATCCCCTGTTCGCGGCGGAAGCGCCGGACTTTATCAGGGAGATCCGGCGGCTTTTTACATCCGAAGAGATCCGCGACTATCTTGATCGCCTGGAAAATACAAAATATCTCGCACCTCCGGACCCGGATCTCGAAATGGACGAACTCGACGACCCAGACGACGAACCCCGGCTAGAAAACCCAGTGATAGGAGCGGAAGAGTTGCTGCGCTTCTCCCGTGTCCGTCAACTCCTCGAAGTATAGACAGCCATAGCAAAGCCCAAACGCGATCCAGTTCGGGAGGAACGCATCCACGAGGAAGTCATCGTGGATGCCTATGGCCCCGCGGAACAGGCCATTGGCTGGTACTACTACCTGGAAGATAAGATCCGCTTCCCGTTCCAGGCAAAATGCATCGCTTCCAAAATGATCTCGCCACTGCAGAGAGGCGAATCTGTCGAAGTCCGGGGAATGGCACCCGAAGATAAATGTTCCGGCGATATACTGGTGCTGATCCGGTGGCAGAGGCGCACCATGGCTGTCCCGCTCTCTCAACTAAGCGCCATCGACCCGGACGAAGTAACGCGCGAAGCAATCAAGGACTGGCATTACTGGGTGGCCCAGGGGTACTGCTTCTGATCTATGTATCCCCAGAACTTGACTCGTTCGCCAATAAAGAAGAATCGGAGTTTCCGTGACGAAGCGACACCCACGATCACAGCCCACATGGACAGATGTGAAGGCAAAACTCGCAAGCCTTGACCGGACAAACTTAATGGGCCTGCTTCAGGATCTTTATGCTGCCAACAAGGAGAATCAGACCTTCCTTCACACCCGTTTTGGCTTGGGAGAGGATGTTCCGTCAACGCTTTTTGCCGCGAAAATCTCCACTCTTTCGACGTCTGCTCCCGGTTTGTCAATGTTCGTCTTCACGTTGTTTGAAAGCTAAGCGATTTTATTCTCGAACAACCTCGCACCCGCTTGGACTGTGATCCCCCCACAAGCAGAGCCCCTTTCATTTGTTACTGTTGCAGCCAATTACGAGATGCACGCCGACGCAAAGCGCTGCACTGAATTTGGGAACAAAGTATCATCACTTCTATCCCCGAAAGACTGAAAGACTGACGATCGCAAGCCAAATGGTTAGGGTAGCGACCAACAGGTCCCTTGAGGAAACCGCCAGCTCTTGCGTGAGCTTGAAGATGTTCTCGAGGGCTACAGTTCTTTCGCCTCGCGCAACTCCTCCTACATAGTTGCGATCTAGCCCCGGGGTTCCCGAGAAGATTCCTAACCGAGATTTCCACTGTTATTTTTCTCCGCAGATAGCGACTTAGGCGTCGGTTAAGACTATGACTAGAGAGTGTTGAGGTCCAGGCTTCCCACCCGCAGGAATTCCCCAGTGCCTTCCGACGCCGGAATGTGAGCCCAGTCAATTGCGCATAAGCGCGAGGTATCCAATCGATGAACCAGAATTTTATCGAATGTTCGGAGGTTGTAGGCAAACAAATCGAAGCCCTCCGCATTTTCAAAGACACTGGAGAGGGTACGGAACTCCAGATCGATTTCCCCGACGGAACAATTTTTACATGTTGTTTCGCTGCAAAGCCGGCGATAGAGGCGAGCATCAGTCGCCCCGGAGTCGGGCCCCCGGAAGTCTTGCAAAAGTACGAGTTCGATTAGGTCTCAAATTTCCTTCGCAATTTGTAGCAAGTATTCCATTCGGGAATACTTGCCGGACAAAAAGTCACTGGACGCTGCGCGTAAGAGAGCTTTAGGTTTGCGCCATTAGCCGACGAAGCTGAGTCGGATGGAGGTGCAAACGTGAGAACGAATTCTAGCGTCGCCCGAGCAAAGAAGCTAAAGATGTTCGCTTCTCTCTCGGGCTTTTTGCTGCTCACCACTCTGATGCTTCCGCTCGCCGCACATGCCCAGGCGTCGCCCTTTGATACCGGGTTCACAGCGTTAGAAACCCTCTTCACCGGGACCGTAGCTAAGGTCGCAAGTCTGATCGCAATCGTCATCGGCGGGTATGGTCTTGCGCACGGCGAACCGGGTCACAAGAAAGCGCTGGCCGGCGTCGCCGCCGGCACCGGCATCGCCGTACTTGCCGCGAACGTCCTCACATGGCTCTGGGGCGTATAGCCAACAATTTTGAAATTAGCCATTGACCTTTTCCGCGAGGGCTTATGCCAGAGACACACGTACAAAGGGCCCGGAGCAACCGAGTGTTTAAGAGTCTGCATAAGCCTTTGACCTACCTGGGCGTCGACCGCTGGCTGTTCTATTTAGTGTGCGTGGCCGCCGTGGGCACCTTCAACCTCTTCAACTCTCTCCTAGCTGGTCTAGCAATCTTTATTGGCGGCTTTGCGTTTGGACAATGGGTTAACGATAGCGACCCTGCGTTTCTGCGGATCCTTGCCAAATCCGAGCGTTACAAGGCTCGCTATGACGCAGCCAAGCAAGAAGTTCCCCGAGTGGAGGTCCGCTGATGTTTCGCCTAGACAAGGTAATCAAACCATGGAAAGATTCAGCCGCCTTAAACGACCACATCAACCTTTACGGATTCTGGAACGACACGGTTTTTATTACCAAGAGTGGCGATCTGGGCATGGTCCTCCAGGTGTCGGGAGTCGATTACGAAAGCTTAGATCGTGCGGCGCAGGAATATGCCACCAAGCGATTGGAAGCGGCACTAAAGGCATTCGAGCCTGGGTTCCACGTCTACCAATATCTTTTTAAGTCGAACAGGCCCGACATTCCGTTCGCCCATTATGACGATCCGGTTGTGGAGGCTGCCATTGAGCAGCGCCGGCAGTTCTTTGAGGCAAAGAGAGAAGATCTGTACCAAATCGAGATCTTCTATGCCATCGTGCTCGAGGGATCGCGTTCTAAGACCGGCATCCGGGCTGCTATTGCTCAGCTTCTACGAGACACCGCCGGCGCGATTGGTGAGCTGAAGGCGCAATTCATCAACAACGCCATGAAAGTGTTTCTCCGATCGCACATTGAGCAGGACCTCGGGCGCCTGGATCAGCGGGTCAAGGTGTTTGTCCGTCAGCTCACGGACCTCATGCGCATTGAAGTCCTTGACCAACAGGGACAGCTCAGGTTCCTTCGTCGCCTACTCAACTACGACGCATGGCGCATCGCAGGAACTCCTCAGAGCACGCAGTTTCTTGACTACCAGGTCGTGAATTCCAACATCGAGGCCGAACGGGATCATCTACGTGTGGGCGATCATATCGTCCGCGTCCTCACGATGAAAGAGGCGATAGGCGAGACCAGGCCTCTCGTGCTTGATCAACTATTCAAGATCGCCGGGAACTTTCACGTAGTAACGGAATGGACACCTCTCGCCACCAGCACGGCTCGCAAAGAGATATCCAAGCGCCGGCGGCACTTCAACATGACAAAGACCGGCTTCGTTTCTCAGATTGGGAACGATCCCGCGAAAGTGGATCCCCGGGATGTTCTGCGGGATGACTCAAAACAGCAGGACATCGACAACTTGGGCGACTGCCTGCGTGCTCTCGGGGATGGGCAATCCCTGGGTGATTTCTCTTTGACGATTGTGGTGAATGCGCCCACCAAGGGCGAGCTCGATCACTTGGTCGGAGAATTTGCCGGCGTGTTCAGCAACGCAGACGGAAATCTCTTTCTGGAAACATATAACCAGCTCAATGCCCTATTTGCCACGGTCCCAGGCGACTATGCGCAGAACCTCCGAAAGCTGTACCTGCTAAACACGAACTACGCTGATCTGTCCTTTCTATTCACGATTCTGGCCGGCGAGAAGCGGAATTCGCACCTTAACACGGAGTATTTGGCAGTCCTTGAAACGGACAACCAGACCCCCTATTTTCTCAACCTGCACAACGGGGAAGTTCCTCACACGCTCATTCTGGGCATGACAGGAAGTGGTAAGTCTTATTTTTGCAACTTCATCCTGCAGAATGCGCAAAAGTACAAGCCACTCACCTACATCTTCGACATTGGGAGCAGCTTCCAGTCCTTGACATCCATCTTCGGCGGGTCCTATCTGAACGTTGGCCAGGAGTCCCGAGACTTCACTATCAACCCGTTTTCCCTCCCCCCGACCAAGGACAACCGGCAATTCCTCTTCTCTTTCTTCAGCGTTCTCATCGAAGGGAGCGAGCAAAGGCACCAGATGAACTTCGCGGAGACCCGTAAGTTGTGGGACGCGATCGAACGCATTTACGTATTCGAGCCGGCACTTAGAACATTGTCGAATTTCGTGCGGATTGTGGGCGACTTGAAGGACCGATTGCACCGATGGACTCAGGACGGGCAGTACGGATTTCTCTTCGATAACGTCGAAGATACCCTGTCGTTTTCCCGCTTCCAGACCTTCAATTTCAACGGCTGGGATGATGCACCGCAGATCCTCGAACCGCTGCTTTTCTATGTGCTCCATCGCGCCACCACGGAGATTTGCGATCCCGACAAACTTGCCACATTCAAGCTGTTCTTGCTGGATGAGGCGTGGCTGTTCATCAAAAATGCCACCATTCGCGAATACATCGTGCAGGCGCAGAAGACCTGGCGCAAGCATAATGGCGGCATGATCCTGGCCACCCAATCCATTAAGGAGTTTCAGGACTCCGGCCTCTTGCCGGTCGTTTCCGAGAACTGCCCCACCAAGATCTTCCTGGCCAACCCAGAGATGGATCGAAATGTTTACCGGGATGCTTTCCATCTGAACGACACAGAGCTCGACCTAATTGCCGGGCTCGTTCCCCCGGGCCAGATGCTCATCCGCAAGGCGCAAAGCTCGAAGAAAGTGCAGCTGAATGTGGACTCCATGTCGCACTGGATGGCCACCAACAACCCCCGCGACAATCTCAAGAAACGGGACTACTTCAGGCGCTTTGGCATTGCAGAAGGATTGCGACGACTGGCCGAAGAGTACCCCTTTCAGCCTAACCGGTTGAAGGTGGCCGCCAACTCCTGACAAGCCACACCCTTTACAAACGCACCACCCGACCGAAAGGAGCCATCATGCAGCGCCCGCACTTCACTACCGGTATTTCCATCTTCGTCTTCCTGACGTGTGCCCTGCCTGTCTCCGCACAAGACACGGCGCGCACGGTCCAATATCACGCGCAGGACATTATCCCCATTCGAGCCAAGGTCAAGTTCACCACCCTGATTGAGTTGCCGGCGACGGAGAAGATCATGGAAGCGGCCACGGGCGACAAGGACTTTTGGATTGTCGACGTGGTTGGCAACTTTTGCTTTGTCCATCCGGCAAAGGCTGGCATCAGTTCAAACCTCAACCTCATCACGGATAAAGGCAATATCTACAGCTTCACTCTGCAGGACGTCTCCGCGGCCGCGGCCGCGGCCGCAGGGCAGGCCGACCTGAAGGTCCTGGTCGAGCCGGCCGATCGGTCCGCGCTGATTGCCTCCAGCGGTCCAGCACAATTTGTACCGGCGGTCCAATTGGCCCAATCCCAGGAGGCGCTTTCCGCACTGCAAGCGCACATGACGCAAACCGTTGACTCTTACAAGAGCGCCTATCCAATGGAGCTGAAATTTGATTACACCTTCAAGGCGAACGAGGCTCCGTTCGACATCCAGTCGATCTACCACGACGACAAGTTCACCTACATCAAGACCAGTGCTCCAGAGAAATTTTCCGTCTATGAGCTCCGGGACGGTAAGCCCAACCTAATCACTTATGATCTTCGCGAAGGAACCTACATCATTCCCAAAATCATGAGCAACGGGTACGTCGAACTGGGCAAGAAGCGGATGGAGTTCACCCGCTCCACAAAGGGATAACAACAATGGTCGAGAACAACTTTAGCTCAGAGGCCGCCGGGCAGGCAGCCCTTCGGCACAGCCACGCCGAGCCGCGCGGCGTGCTCCATGGCAACCTGAAGATGGTGGTGTACCTCGGCGCGGCCCTGCTCGTTGTCGTTGCTGCCGTTTTCAGTGCAATCGGCAAGAAGAATTCAGCACAGGCTAGGAACCAACCGCCACAGCCCATGATCCAGGACAACACCGACAGCAACGCTCAAGAGTTGAAAAGCCAAATTCCGAGCACGCAGCCCCCGCCTGCCAGGCCAGGCCCAGACCCCGACTATGCCCCAGGTGGCCGCTTTTTCGGATGTGTCCCGGGTCAGCCTTGCACCCCGGACATGCAGCAGCAAAACCCTCAACGCACGCCGGAGCAGCAGCAAGAACAGCAGCTCGCTGCCAAGGAGAGGGAATTAGCCTTCGAGTCTCGATTTACGTCGAACATCGCTTATGCGCGCCCAGTCGACACCCCAAATGCTTCACCTGGGGTGATTGGTGGACTTGGAGCACCTCGCCAGAGCAATAGTAATTTGATTGCACCTCATGCTCTGGGCGAACATGCTCCGGGCGACGAACAGGGTGAAAGACGCGAGACGGAAGTCAATCTCGATTCAGCAACCGGGCCGCTCTATGTCTTGCGTGAAGGCACCACCGTCGATAGCGTCCTCATGAATCGACTCGACGGTGACGCCGCCGGGCCCATCAAAGTACTGGTGTCGAATCCGGTCTACTCCCATGACATGCAAAACGTGCTGATTCCCGAGGGTTCGGTCATTCTGGGTGAGGCCCGAAAAATCGGCGCCTCCGGCTTTGGGCAGCAACGTCGTATGGCAGTGGTCTTTCATCGAATGCTGATGCCGGATGGATATACGGTCGACCTCAACCAATTCAAAGGCCTCGACCAAACCGGAGAGATGGGACTGAAGGACAAGGTAAACAACCACTACCTGCAGATCTTTGGTACATCAATCGCGCTCGGAGTCATCGCCGGAGCATCGCAGATTGAGCTCGGCGGCGGAGCTCTTACGGGCAGCGGATCTCAGCTATTCGCTACGGGTGCCTCGTCCAGCATCTCTTCATCCGCCACCACAGTCCTTGACCGCTTCATCCAAATCCCGCCCACGATCACAATCCGCGAGGGACACCGCGTGAAGATCTATCTCACCCAAGACATGGTGCTGCCGAGCTACACAAACCACAATATACCGCAAGCCTTTTGAAAAGGAGATCATCGCCATGACTAACCTTACTCGCATATCACCGCTACTGGCGCTCGCCATTCTTTGCGGCTGCCAGCGGCCGCGACACGAAGCCTGCAATTCCGCAGACTCCGCGGCTCTCTGCACCCATTTGGAAAAATGCTTTGCCTCCGACGCTTCCACCGAAGCGTGCCGGCAGCATGAGCTTGATGCCCTTCAGGTAGCAAAGCCAAACACCGGGGCCTAAGGACGATGGTCCGTCCAAGGCCCTCATGCACTAAACGCCGTCAGGAGATCAAGCTAT
The DNA here is from genome assembly GCA_963830325.1 of uncultured Acidobacteriaceae bacterium. Classification (GTDB taxonomy): domain Bacteria; phylum Acidobacteriota; class Terriglobia; order Terriglobales; family Acidobacteriaceae; genus PALSA-350. Next base: position 7,576 of record CAWHMV010000007.1, on the reverse strand, counting down.
GAAACGCTTCTTCCTAGTCACTATGGTGATTGCCTTCAGTGCGTGCATTCCAGCCCAAGCGCAGCTCGGCGGCCTCGTTTACGACCCTACACAAGCCGCCCATGCAATCGAGCAGATCGCGCAAGGCGAGAACATTCTCCAAAACACCATTCAATTGGCCCAGACCTCGCTCGCGTACTACCAACTGGCATACCAAATGTCCATCGCTCCACAGAGCGTTTACGCCGGCTGGACCTCACCTTCCACCTACTGGCAGCTGCTCGAGATGACGGCAAATACCTACGGCAACTCCGAGCCTGTCATGGCTTCGGCCAATAGCGGCGCTGGTGCAGATGCTGCGTATCAGATGGCGAGCGTGCCGCGCTATGGACCGGTTCCTGAATATCCCACCTTGAGCTTGCAGGGACAGCAGCAAATCGCCGCTACGGGCGCCAGCAGCGATATCAGCGACGCGATCGTCGGCAGTTCCTTAACAACACTAGGCACCATGCGCGGGAACGAAATAGAGCGTGAACAGGACATCGAAAACCTGGAGGCTGAATCCCAAACAACGGACCCTCTTCAGATGACCGATATGGCGACGATGCAGAGGATCAATCAAGGAGTGCTTTTGCAGATCCGTCAGTCTCAGGAGGCCAACCAGCTCCAGCAAGCCATAGCGCTCCACCAAATAATCGCGCAGAAAGAACAGCAGGATGCCGTCAAATCAAAGTTTCAAGATGCGGCCGACTACGGAACGAATTTCCAGAGCCAAATCGCACCGGCCTACAACGGTGCAGATGCTGCGATGACCTACTGAAAAGCGAGGCGCATTATGGGGTTGCTCACTTTCATTACTCAGGCCTGCGACAACCTTGCGGCTACTACAGCGCCCTCCGTTGACGCACTTGGTGTTCACATGATCATTGCCCTGGCTACCATCATGCTGGTCTGGTTCGGGGTGCAGGAAGCGCTAGCCTCGGCCCACGGCGGAGCCGGCTTCAGCATGGCCAAATTTCTGAATTTGTTTATGGTCCTGACCTTCGCCTACGTCCTCGTCGCGTTCTATGACAGTGCCATCCCTCACGTTGGATACTCGCTCAAGGGCTTCATCAATGGGGGTGCCCAGTACCTCGTCGCCGTCATCGGGACCGACAGCGTCACAACCATGCAGAACGCACTGGCGCAGGCGCAATCGACCGTTGGACCAGGTATCGTCAAGACCCTTGCTGACCCTTATTACGCGCTGGTGTTTTTCTTTATCCAAGTCATGCTCGCACTCTTCGCCGCCACCCTTAGCCTGATCGTCGGGTACGGCGCGATCGCCAGCACCGTGGTGGGCATGTTCGGTCCCATCATGATCCCTTTTCTAGCCTTCGATAAGCTCGCGTTTCTCTTCTGGGGATGGCTCCGCGCATTCATCGGATTCTGCTTCTACAAAGTCGTAGCCGCCGCAGTACTGAGCGTTCTGGGCAATTTGCTTTCGCACTACTACATGACCATGCCCAGCTTCGCGGATCCGGGAATGATGGTGAAGCAGTTGCCCCTTCTCATCCTGCTGACCTTAATCAATATATACGTGCTATTCCAGGTGCCGCACCTCACGATGAGCATTTTCTCGGGCTCAACAGGCGGCCAGGGCAGCGGTTTGATGACAACCGCAGCCCTTCTCTTAAAGGCTTAATCAGCGAGGCGAGAGCGATGAACAGTGAAGCAATGGCATCCCCTGAAATGACGCGCGCGGCCGAGCGATACCTTGAGCAGTATGGCGACCCGATGGTCATGAATACCTACCTTAAGGTCGCTGTTCTTGCCCTGTCGGCCGTGGCCGTGGCACTCACCGGCGTGGTGTACAAAAGCCATCAGGCTTTGGCATCAGCAAAGCCCTTGGTTATCCGAATTGACAACGTCGGACGCGCCGAGGCGATCGACTATCGGGACTTCCAATATCGCCCCCAGGAAGCCGAGAACAAGTACTACCTGGGACGCTGGGCAGAGCTCTACTTTTCCCGGAATCGATTCACCCTGGTACGTGACCAGACGGCCTCGCTTTACTTCATGAACAGCGACGTGCAGCGCGACGTAATTGAACAGGAACGCAAGGCGCAAACCATCCCCACCTACCTCAAAGACAGCGGCCTGCCTTACGTCACCATCGTGGTCAAGAATGTGATTCTCGACGACCTAAAAATGTCTCCGTACTCCGCTCGGATCGAGTTTGAACGGATCTATACCAACGCCCAGGACATGCACGAGCTAAAGCGCGAGCAGCTGACCGCCAGCGTCACCTACGTATTCCGCGATAGCGTTCACAATCAACAATTGGCGGTCAATCCGCTCGGCCTCACGATCATCCGATTTCGCGTAGATCAGGCCTTCAACTGAAGGGAGAAACACCATGAGTTTTGAGTTGATTTTGCCCTTCTTTCGGCCCATCGAGGCGTTGCTTTTGGACGATACCGTCAGTGAAATTATGGGCAATCCAGACGGCGTCTGGTGGATCGAAACACGGGGTGAACTGGCATGCGCAGAGGGAGTGCGATTTGATCCCAAAGCGTTGATTGCTGGCCTCGAAGTCATTGCCAATTACCTGGGTAAGAAACTCGGAGAAGACACCCCGTTGCTCAATGCTCAACTCCCAGATGGCAGCCGTCTGGCGGCGGTTCTACCACCCGTTGTGCGGCCAGGGCCGGCGGTGACTATACGCAAGTTTCGCCAGAAGCGTTACACAATCGAGGAACTAATTGAAGCCGGTTCTCTCACTGAGGAGATGGCCAATTTTCTGCAGGTTCAGGTGCGCGACGGCAAGACGCTTTTAATCAGCGGTGGGACCGGCAGCGGCAAGACAACTTTGCTCAATGCGCTTGTCGATTTCATTCCTCAGAGCGAACGTATCGTCGTCATCGAAGACACCGCCGAGCTGCGGATCAATAATCCGAACATTCTGGCCGCGGAGTGTCAGATTGAAATGCTCAAGACCAAGGTGAATTACGACACCCTATTGCAAGCGTCCCTCCGCTGGCGGCCTGATCGGATCATCCTGGGCGAAGTCAGAGGGGAGGAAGCGCGGACACTTTTGGACTCTTTCAACACTGGCCATGGCGGGTCCATGGCGACCATTCACGCCAATTCGCCGGTAAAAGCATTGCGGCGGTTTGGCGACCTGGCCATGCGGTCTCACCAGCAAGCTACGCGCGAAGACCTGGCCACGGAAATAGCTGATTCTGTCGATTACGTCATCCAGATCAAGCGCTACCCGGGCGGCCGAAAGGTCAGCGACATTGTTCAGGTCACGGCTTTCAGCCGTGACCGCAAGATGTACGAATGTGATTCGGTCTATTCGCTGGCACCGGCAAGCTCTTTACTCTCAACAACGCTCGGAGGAAATTAACGATGCCCCTACTCGAAGTTCAACACATCAAGAAGGTAACTGCCGCCGTTCAGCTCGAAGAGTCTGTCGCGGTTACAACAGACAAGTACGCCGCCTTCATTCATGCCAGCGCCGACGACGTGATCAACAAGGCCCTGGAGTATGTCTTTGCGAAGGATAAAGACTTCCAAAAGTTTCTCGCGAGTGATGCCAGCCGAAATCCTGTTCCAGCCTCGCTCCAAGTGAGAGAGTCACGGGCCGCAGGGAAGATCTCAGGACGAGTAAACACCCCGTAGCCGTAGCAATGAAGGCTTGATTTCCTTTATCGGGAATTGTGTTGAAACCAACTCCGTGCTGCGCACGGGAAAAATGGTGACACTCCACCCCTCAAAGGGTGGTGCAGCGTTAACAGATGTAAACGGGCGCCTTTGGCTTTCTAAATCAGAAACCTACTAAAACGCCCGTTAACGCTCGTAAACATAGGAGATGAGGTCTCAAGTTGCCAACAAAAGGCACAAACACTGCGTGCATTCCCGCCGAAGAAGCTATTACCACTGAAGCTCTTCCGCGGCGTACACATACCGTCGGCACCAGGCTCAGCCAGGAAGAGGTACGACAGCTCACGGGGATTGCAGACAGCCGCCAGGTCAAGGTTGGGGACGTCTTGCGGGAGCTCGTCCTTGCGGCGATCGCACAGAATACAAGCGCGCGCACGCCGGACCCCGTGCTTAGCGAAATAGTTGGCGTTCGATTACTTCTGGTGAATCTTCTCAGGCCAGGCGATGGCCACGCTGCAATGACCAAGGAGAGTTACGAGGCGTTGCTGGCGGAGATCAAGCGAGTGAAGAAACAAGTCGCTATGGACATCGAGCGCGAGGACGAGAGGAGATAAAAGCGATGCTGTGGGGCAGAAAAGAAACGATCATATGGCCACCGCACGGGCCTATCAATACCTACGGCGCAGTCTTCCTGTCAATTGCCGCCGCGGCACTCTTTATCTACCTGCATTTTACCTTCGGTCTCACGCCACTGCAGCAGTACTACTTGCCCTATTACGGGCGGACTGCGATGGCCGGGACGATGCACAAAGCCGACCAATACCAGCTCCTCACCCTCGTCGACAACACGGAAACGCACAGCCGGATAGCGACGGAAAAAGATGTCATTTCCGGGACTACCGCTCAATATGAAGGGAAGCCTCTTTCCTTACAAATCTCTCCCAGGGGCATCGCCGACGGCTACCAGTTTGTCTTGCGTCAGCGCAAGATTTCTTACCCAAATAAAGCGCTGAACACGTACCTGCAGAGCGCGGTTTATGGCGGCGAAAGCTTGCCCAATTTGTTCCGCGTACCGCTGTTGTTTGGCCTGGCGACGCTGCTTCTGCAGCTCCCATTCGCGATCGGCCACGATATCACGCGCCGCAAGCAAATGAAGTACGGCCGGCGGCTTCGCGGCCCGGAGCGGCTAACCCCGAAACAATTCAACCAGAGGCTGCGCGGAGAAGGGATCGGCATCAAGACTGACTACATGAAAGACCTGCTGCGGATCCCGGCAAAAACCGAGGCTCAGCATATCCAAGTGATCGGAGATACTGGCGCGGGTAAAACAACGATCATCCTACAGATGCTGCGCCAGATTCGTGGCCGCGGCGATTCAGCAATCGTCTACGACCCGGCGCTAGAGTTCACGCCGCGATTTTATGACGCCGCGCGGGGCGACGTAATCCTCAATCCGCTAGACAAGCGATGCCCATACTGGGGCCCGTCAGAAGAGCTAAGAAGGAGCTCCGAAGCAGACCCGCTTGCCGTCTCGCTCTTTCAACAACCGCAGGACCGAAAAGGCGAGTTCTTTGTAGAGATTCCGCAACAAATATTCGCGTATTTGCTGCGCTTTGGCCCGACGCCTCAGGAGCTTATTCGGTGGATGAGTGACCCTGCCGAGATTGACCGAAGAGTCGCAGGAACCGAGGTCGCGAACTATATTGATCGCGCCGCGGGCCCGCAGAGAGTCGGTGTCCTCGCCTCACTTAGCAAGGTTGCGAAGAGCCTTCGGCTCCTGCCGGAGAAAGGCGCGGGAAACGGAGAATGGTCGGCTACCGACTGGGCGGAAACCAGAAAAGGATGGATCTTTATTACCTCTCTACCGCCAGAGCGGACGGCGCTGCAGCCACTGCAAAGCGTATGGATCGACATGCTTGTCATGCGGCTATTGAACGAGCCCAGGGCGGACCAAAAGCGGGTTTGGTTTGTGCTTGACGAACTCGCGAGCCTGCAACGGCTACCGCAGCTGGTGACAGCGCTCACCGAGAACCGCAAGAGCAATAACCCGATCATCCTCGGATTCCAGGGAAAGGCACAGCTGGAGGTCATCTATGGCCACCTGGCAGAGGTGATGCTCTCCCAACCAAGCACCAGTATTTACCTCAAAACGAAGGAGCCCAAAGCCGGCGAATGGGTGAGTAACGGCATCGGCAAAGTAGAGATTGAACGTATGAAGGAGACCCGCTTCGATGGCTCCCGCTCGGGCAGGAATTTCTCGCTCGATCGCCAAATAGAGCCCGTAGTGATGGAGTCCGAAATCTCGGGACTTCCAGACCTGCACGCCTTCATGAAGCACGAAAATTACGTGACGGGATTCTCCTTTCCGTACCTGGATGTCGTCGCCGACCAAGTCGCCTTCGATCCCAGGCATCTGGAAAATGACAAGCTGATCTTTGACCCGAAAAACCTAATGGGCGCTGGCCAGATCGCCGGCTCTCCGCGGCGCACGCCAAAGCCACCGCACACCCCGCCCCACTCGCCGTTTGCGGACATGAGCAAGCCACTTGAGCCGGCAGAGCCGCCACAGGATCCTCTCGGCACAGCACCGCCGCGCACCGGCCGCGCAAAGCCGCCAACGGTTCACACCGGGGATAACAACTCATGCTGACCATCTCCAAGCCGTTAAATGCTGGCAAGGCGCAGACCTACCACGCTAAAGAGTTCACGGCTCCCGAGCAGAATTACTGGAAACAGGGAGCGGCCATTCAAGGGGAGTGGCATGGAAGATTAGCCAACACCTATGGCCTGGCTGGCCCCGTGGGTGTCCGGGAGTTCGCACGCCTCACAGAGGGACAAGATCCCCACACCGGAGAGCAATTGGTGCGCCACCGGGCCCTACAGCAATACCATACTGCGTCCGGGGAGACAGTGGCGCCGGTCGAACATCGGGCTGGATGGGATGCGACTTTCTCAGCTCCCAAATCGGTGTCCTTGACTGCGCTGGTCGGCGGAGATGATCGCGTAAGGCAAGCCCATCGCCACGCGGTCGATGTCGCCCTCAACGAGCTCGAACGCTATACCCAGGCGCGGATCGGCGGCAACCGTCCCGCCGAGACCACTGGCCGCTTCATTGCAGCTAAATTCGAGCATGACACTGCTCGCCCCGTCGACGGCTACGCGGCTCCCCAGCTGCACACGCATACCGTCATTTTCAACATCACCCAACGCGAAGACGGAAGCAGTCGAGCACTCCAACCACGGGCGCTGTTCGAGTCACAACAGTTCGCCACAGCCATCTACCAGGCACAGCTGACCCATCAACTTCGGAACCTGGGCTACGAGATCGAAGCCGGTCGAAGCGGCGCACCAGAGATAAAAGGATACTCGCGAGAATATCTGGACGCATCGAGCCCGCGGCGGCAACAGATTGAGGAGGCACTCGCACGCAGCGGCCGAAGCGGCGCGGAGGCCTCAGAGATCGCCGCCCACACCACCCGCGACAAAAAAAAGATACGTATTGCGGCGGAAGTGCTGGCAGCCCATCGACAGATTGCGGCCGAGTATGGCAACCAGGTCGAAAGGGTCGTGAGCGAAGCCCGAGAGCGATCGTTGCACATATCACTTGGCCAGCTCGAGCGACGACCGGAGACAGCACAGCAGAGAGCCCAGGAGTCGCTGAGCTATGCGCGCGATCGCAACTTTGAGCGGGAAGCAGTTGCAGACGAAAGACTGCTCTTCCGTGACGCCCTAAGACGAGGCATGGGCTCGATTACTTATGACCAGGTCCGCACAAACTTCGATTTGCGAGTGAGCTCCGGAGAGTTCCAGTCCGTTCCCGCTCAAAAGCACGACACCGGGCGCCGCTTCACAACCGAAGAAGCAATGCGGGCAGAGCACGACGTGCTAAGTCGGATGCGGCAAGGCCAAGACGCAAGCTCCGGAGTCATGTCCAGAGAACAAGTTTTAA
>CAWHMV010000006.1:0-347710 GCA_963830325.1 uncultured Acidobacteriaceae bacterium | reverse complement strand
CGTGCCCTGGGCTTGGCCCATAAGGGAGGCGGCCCCAGCCAGCGGAGGTTTTGCTGTTCTTGGGTGCGGAAAGGTAGCGCGGACTGCGACGATTTTCCGCACTTTAGGGTGTATCTTCCGCCCCCGCCGTAACCTCTGTTGGTGATGTTTCGCAAGTGTCCTCGGGGCAGATAGGCTGAGGCCACTATGCTGACAATCGCCGGTGGCCACGCGAAGGTCTTGAATGTTTTTCTCCTGGCCGTCGGCCTGTTCGCCCTTGTTGCCCTGGCCATCTTCGTTGGTATTCATGTCTTCCTGGCTGCCGTTGGCCACTATGCTCCCTGGGAGCAAATTTGGGCCGGCTGAGCTTGGCCGGCCGCGCGGGATCTAATCCTGTGCGAGTTCACAACTTTTTGCAATTTGTTGCGTCGTCGTGACAAAGCGCCGAGTCTGTAGGCTTATCCTCGATCCAATGAGCATCTCTCCGGACGTGCACCTATGGTGAAGCGTACCCTTCGACGTTGGCGCAAACCGCCGCCCATGTTGGTGTTCATGCTGGCCGTGATGCTGCCGGCAGCTGCGTTGATCGTCGCCAACGTCGCCTGGCTCAGGCATCTTCAGCGCGACCAGATCATGGACGCTGCCATCCAGAGGGACTATCAGCACATGCTGAAGATCGCCGAAAAGCGGATTGTTGAGCGCGCCTATGAGATATCCGAGAAGGCCAGCTCGCAATTCCCCGATGTCGAGCAGCCCGAGGAACTCGATGCTTTTCTGACGACCCATCCGGAGATCACTCATGCCTTTCTGTGGACCGGGAAAGGCAATCTTGATTTTCGATCGCAGCCGGACCGAATGACCGATCCTGCATTCCAGACGGAACACAAAGAGATCGCATCCGAGCTCGAACATGTGCTTGATATGTGGTCGGGCGATTATATCGATAAGGTGAAGAAGAACGGGGTGTTGGAAGGACGGCACGTCTACATCAGTTCCGAGTCTGTGCCCAGGGGTGACAAAATATTGATTGAGTCTTTTGTGTCCTTCCTGCCTCCCGGATCGACGCATGAGCACCCTGCGCTGGCTGGGTTTGTCTACGATGAAGACTACTTGAGGAACAACTTTTTTCCCCAGGCGCTGAAGGATGTGTTGCTGGATCAGAATGCGAACGATACGTCCCATCCTCCACCTTCGATCATCATTCGGAAGGGAAAAGAGCAGGCTCCCTTGGCTGCTTCGCTTCAGTGGGATGGTGGCGCGCCCGAGCTGGAGCGAGAGTTTGGTGGAGTTTTCCAGGGCCTGACTCTGGGGATCCGACCGTTCGGGACTACGATCGCCGACATCAGCAACGGAGTCACGCGTATGCTCTTCTTAAGCCTCGGGGGGCTTTCGTTGTTGATGGGCGGAGGCATGATATTCGCTTATCGAAACGTGGCCCGCGAACTGGCATTGGCGAAAGTGAAATCTGATTTTGTTTCCAATGTCTCGCACGAGCTGAGAACTCCCCTGTCGCTCATCCGGCTTTATGCAGAAACTCTGGAGCTGGGACGCATTTCCACGCCGGCCAAACATCAGGAATACTACGAGATCATTCGCAAAGAAAGTGAGCGTTTGAGTTCACTGATCAACAATATTCTTGACTTCTCCCGCATCGAGGCGGGCAAGAAGGAGTACAGCTTTCGTGAGACCGACATGGCGGACCTGGTGCGCAGCACGCTGGACTCGTATCGTTTTGAGATTGAACAAAACGGGTTTCAATTCGAACAGAAGATCGACAACAATCTTCCTCAACTGCGGGTGGATCGTGAAGCGATTGCTCGTTCGTTGCTGAACCTGGTGAACAATGCCGTGAAGTACTCGGCGACAGAGAAATACCTCGGTGTCCATCTTTACCGGCGTAACGGTAGCGTCAACATCGAGGTCGTCGATCACGGCATCGGCATTCCCCTCAAGGAGCAGCTCAAAATCTTCGAAAAGTTCTATCGCGTCGGCGATCCGCTGGTGCATAACACCAAGGGCAGCGGATTGGGACTTTCCTTGGTGCGCCACATCGTGCAGGCCCATGGAGGCATAGTTGCGGTGGAGAGCGCACCCGGGCACGGAAGCAAGTTCATCATCGCGTTGCCGGTACAAAATTCCGAGGTCCAGCAGGTGTCAGCATGAGACAAGAAACAAAAGCAAAACGAATGGAAGCACCCAGGCCGGCGAAGATTCTTGTGGTGGAGGACGAGCCGGCCATGGTGGCTGGGCTTCGCGACAACTTTGAGTTCGAAGGGTACGAGGTGATTACAGCCCGCGATGGGGCCGAGGGGCTTCGGCGCGCACTCGACGAGTCTCCGGACCTTGTGGTCCTAGACGTCATGATGCCCCGCATGAGCGGACTGGAAGTATGCAGACAGTTACGCGCCAAGCGCGCTTCTATCCCCATCATCATGCTCACCGCCCGCGGCCAGGAAGTAGACAAAGTGGTGGGTCTTGAGCTGGGGGCGGATGACTACGTGACCAAGCCATTCTCGATTCGCGAGTTGCTGGCGCGCGTTAAGTCTGTCCTGCGGCGCACGGCCGTCTTACCGAAGGATCAGGATCAGCACTCTTTTTCTGACGTGGAAGTGGATCTGCGACGCTGTCGGGTGCTCAGATCAGGCAAGGTTCTGGATGTTTCCTCCAAAGAATTCGAACTGCTGAAGTACTTCATCTGCCATGCAGGTGAAACGCTGAGCCGCGATCGCCTGCTGGAGGAAGTGTGGGGATACGAAACTTCTCCCACCACCCGTACCGTGGATACGCACCTGGTGCATCTCCGGCAAAAGCTAGAGCCCGATCCTGAACAACCACAGTACTTTCTCACCGTGCATGGAACCGGCTATCGGTTCGTCGGCTAACGAACGATCAAAACCGGAACGAGGTAGATGTTGAACACCTATCGAGTAGTGCCCTTTGACTCGAAGTATGGGACCATCGGCCCGCACCACAATGGGACCACGGTTCACTCCCTGTTTCAACCTTTCGTGATGCCGTCGGCGAATGTGCCACCTCAGGACGATGTGTACTCGCTGCTGCGGGAGAGAATTGATCTCCATGCACAGTTATTCGACGCGGTACAAATCCAGCGCAAACTCAGCGGCCCACGCGTGTTGCGTTGCGGCGACTGGCAGTTTGCAAGCGAGGTCTTCGCCGCGCGCTTTCTCTCCGGGGACTTTACGACATTCTCGCAGGATGGTTCCAAGGTTCTGGCCGTGCTTGGCGATATTGCCGGTAAAGGCGTGGCCGCCGGAATGTGGTTTACTCATCTGGCCGGTCTTTTGCAGAGTTGTGGCCGGCCCGACTTTGATCCCGCGAGAATGGCCTCAGAAATTAATCGCCACCTGTGCTATTTGCAGCCGGTAGCGCCTTTTGTCACTGCGTTCCTTGCGCAAATTGACTGCGATCTGGAGACGATCACTTACTGCAATGCCGGCCACTTCCCTCCAATACTACTGCGCGCGGATGGACGAACTGAGCTGCTCGAGAAAGGCGGCCCGCTGCTGGGCGCGCTCGAAGGTGCTGAGTTCCAATCAGGCGAGCTGATGCTCGAGCCAGGTGACACGCTGGTCGCCTACTCAGACGGCGTGCTTGAATGCCGCAACACGGCGGGAGAAGAGTTTGGATTGGATCGGTTGACGGCGTCAGCCGTGGAGGTCAAACAACCGTCCGCTCAAGCTACGCTCATGATGCTCCTTGCCACCGTACAGGACTTTGCCAACGGGAGTCCCCTGTCGGATGACGTAAGCTTGACAGTGATTCAGCGCGATGCGGAAACAAATTGGTTGTAGGGCTAAAGCATCTGGGTGAGAACTAAAGCCCTTGCCGGTGATGTGCCGCGCATTTCATTATTGGCTGCGACGCGTTAGCGTAAGCAGGCAATAGAAGACGACTCAAATGCCGGCGTACCACGCATAACCACCTTCCGGCGAAGCGGAGCCCAGACCCTGGCCAAAGGGTTTGAGGGTATCGGTCACCGTCAGGCGCGTGATGTACTTAACGCTTTTGTAGCCGAGTTGGCGGGGTACCCGCATGCGGAGCGGGCCGCCGAAGGATACGGGAAGATCGCCATCGTTCATCGCGTAGGTCAATAGCGTCTGGGGGTGGTGGGCTTCGGCCATGTCGACGCTGTCCCACCAGTCGCGATCGCTGGAGAAGTAGACGACATAGCGTGCTTGCGGCAAGGCGCCCACGGAGTGCAGCACCTCAGCCAGCGGCGTGCCGATCCACTCGGCAATGTAGGACCATCCCTCCTCGCAGGCGACCTCGGTGATGTGGCTACGCCTGGGCAAAGTTTTCAGGTCAGGCAGCGAAAGCGAAACTGGCCGCTCGACCATTCCGTTTACGGACAACCGCCAGTCAGAGAACCCGCTGGCCTGGTGGCGTTTGAACTGATCGTCGAGTGGCGCGACATAGTTGGCAAAAGGATCTTTGGAAATCATGCTGCGGGGAAACTCGCGAGCCAGGGAATGCGCGGTCAGAACCCGCTGAGCGGCGTAAGTCAGGGTTTCGCCCGGACCATAAAATCCTTTGTGATCGGGCGGGATGAGCCCATAGCGTTCCGCCAGGCGGGCCGCCACCGTCAGACCGGCTACGCCGGCGCCGGCGGCAAGGCCAGAGGTGATGAGCTTGCGGCGTGACATAGGCGTCATGGGTGCTCCTCCACTTCTACCAATGCGTGTTCTGGTGTACGCTCCGGGGCAACGATGGGACCGCCAGTGATCATCGCCCGCATACGGGTTCTGAACCCTGCGAGAACCACCATGGTGACGTGAACCACCACGAAGAGCAGAAGAAATCCGGAGACGAAAAAGTGCAGCGTGCGTGCGGACTGCCGGCCACCCAGAACGTTCACAGCCGCTGGAACAGCAGAATCAAAGGCGGGAGACAGGGCGAGGCCGGTCCAGATCACCAGGGGAAACAGGAAGAAGATCACGATCAGATAGGTGGTCCGCTGCATTACGTTGTAGGAGTGAGCATCGTCTGGCGGTGCTCGGCGAAGATACTTAGCTATCACTTCCCAGGCGGCACGCAGCTTTCGATCAGCCGGCGCCGGAAGCAGGTTTTTGCGGAAGTGACCGCTCCACAGACCGAAGAGCGCGTAGACCAGTCCCGTGAACAGTACGGCCCATGCGGCCTGAAAGTGGAGAGACCGGCTCCAGCCATTCTGGTCAGGCAGCATGTAGCCGTAGCCAGTCGGGACCGTGTTTCTGGAGGAGGGGATGGGTATCGTGAACAGTGGATGCATCCCCACATTGCCGGTTTCACCCCAATAAAACCGGGGGTGAGAGATCACTATCTCAGCGCCGCTGAGGAGCAAGGCAAAGAACGCGATCGTCGTTATCCAGTGGGTCACGCGGACGACCGCGGCATGACGGGGAATCTCCGGATTCGGCAATGGGCCGGCGGCTGACACACGCGCAGCATAACACACGGGTTGGTCAGGGCGCGCTATCTTGATGAAAGCGCGGAAGTAGGTGGCCGCGGCGGATGCGCCAGGGTGCGCTACCTTCCCTGCATGGCCGCTTCCACCTCTTCCGGCGTGTGTGCCAGCTTCTCAGCAAAATCAATCAGTTTGCCGTCAGCGTTGACGTAGAAAGTGTCTTCGATGCGGACGCCGATCTTCTCTTCTGGAATGTAGAGGCCCGGTTCGATGGTGAAAACGGAGCCGATGGCGAAGGGTTTGTCGTAATCGTAGGGATCGTGCACATCAATGCCGACTGAGTGCCCGAGAGTGTGGAGGAAGTATTTTCCCAGAGGATCGCCGTGCAGGTCTTTGCCGTGTGTATTGATGTAATCGAAGGCCACTTTGTCGAGCGACGCTTTGTCCGCGTCTGCCCCACGATGGTCGATGGAGCCCATCTTGGATCTGCCGGCGACGAAGGCATCTCGTGCCGCCCGCTGAGCTCCGAGCACGACGTTATAAATCTCTTTCTGGCGGGCGGTAAAGTGACCATCGACCGGCATGGTTCTGGTCAGGTCGCTTGCGTACATTGAGTATTCGCCGGCAGCGTCGATCACCACCACGTCACCCGCATCCATGATCCTGCTGTTTTCAGCGTAGTGGAGTGTGGTCGAATTGGCGCCAGAGCCGACGATGGCGGGATAGCTGACGCGTTCGCATCCTTCGGCCAACATGGTGCCGACTTCGACGCCGGCGACAGTTCGTTCGCGAACTCCGGGCTTAATGGCGCGCATGCCGGCCAGCTGCGACGCCATCGAAGCATCGGTCGCCTTTTGGATGAGGGCGATCTCAGCCGGGCTCTTTACCATGCGCAATTGGGTAGTGAGCGCACGAACGTCGTGAGTGGGGGGTGTAACGTCAGTGCCGAGCACAGTGGAAGTGAACGCGAGCGTTGCCGTCGCGACGTCCATATCCTGCTGGGTCCAGATTTCTTTCGCGCGACGCAGATCTTCTCCCAGGAAGGCGCCGTAGACAGCAGGTAAAGAAGTGAGAGCCATCACCTCGTCGACGCCGAGTATTTCTCGAGCACCGGGAGTGGCGGCGTCGGTCTTTGCTCCGGTGTATTTTTCGCGGATGGGATTGCGCGTGGGTAGAAATAAGATCTCCCGGTAGGAGTGGGCCGGGACGACCGTTCCCAGCCGCGTGGTGGCCGCAGGGCCATCGCCGATAAGCAGCAGCGCCCCGCCTGGCTCGTTGGAGCCGGTCAGGTAAAAGAAATCCTCATCCTGCCGGTAATCCTGGTACTCCATGGGCGGTTCGTGAGCAGCAACGATCAGGGCTGATCCGCCGTGCAGCTCTGCTGCGAGTTTTACTCGTCGCTGCCGGTACTCCGCTTTGGGAACAGAGTCAAGTGCGTGGGCCATTTGTGCCGCCATCAGAAGCACAAGAAGGGTCGTCTTGCTGCGCATCGGTCATCTCCCGGATTCACTTCAGTGTAGCGTTCTTTATTTGTCCCTTCGAATAAACTCCTGACTTTCTGCCTTCGGACGAATGCGCGATCTCTCAGTTCAGCCTCGATTTTATTTTTGCCAAGATCCGCCTGACAGCTGTCTCTATTGGAGTGGCGTGCAGCAGGAGGACGAACGGGCGGCGGCAATTCCCCAAGATGCTATTTCCTTTAGACTGGATATGTAATATAAAGCTCTGCAGTGGAAACAGCAACGGATGAAAGCACCCTTGCGGGCAAAGCCGGCAACTCGCGGAATCAAGCGTATCGATCTTGCCTACGTGCAACTGGCCTCGAGCGAGAATGCGCGAGACGTCAACCGGGATATTGTCCTGGAGATTATCCGCTCGCGCCAGCCGATTGCCCGCGCCGACTTGGCACGCACGTCCGGCCTGCAACCTAGCACCATCTCCGCGATCGTGGAGCAGCTCCTGGAAGAGAAATGGGTCACGGAGGGTGCTATCGCCCGCCGGCCCCGTGGACGCCGTCCTACGCTTCTTTCACTCAACACCGACCTTGTGATCCTGGCGGCTGACGTGCGGCCACAGCAGGCTATTGTTGCGTTGATCGATCTCAATGGACGATTCCTCGCTCGCGAGGTTGTTCCGCTGGTTTCAGATCCTAAACGGGCGATCCTCAAGATAATCGAATGTATGGAATCCATGCGCGTCAAGCACCGTGACCGTTCCTTTGAGGGAGTGGGTCTGAGCATGCCGGGCAGGGTGGACCCGGAGTCCCAACGCCTTATCCTTGCCCCCAATCTCAAGTGGGGCAACTACGATGTGAAAAGCGTAGTCGAGGAAAAGATGCAGCTGCAGGTGGAATTAGCCAACGCAGCCAACGCGAGCCTGCTTTCTGAGTTGTGGTCAGGAAAACTGGATGGGGTGCGCGATGCAGTGCTGGTGACGGTTTCAGAGGGGTTGGGAGCGGCGATCCTCGCCAATGGCCAGATCATCACCAGCCGGAGCGGTCTCGCGGGGGAATTTGGCCACAGTCCAATCGACCCGACTGGCCCCCTGTGCGGCTGCGGACAGCGCGGCTGTTGGGAAGTCTTCGCGTCGTCGACTGCGGCGCTGCGTTACTACGCGGAGACAGCCGGCAAGGGTCGAGCCGTCACCATCCACGATCTGCTACGCATGGCGGAAGAAGGAAACACCGCGGCAACCACCGCGCTGACCCGCCAGGTTACCTGGCTTGGCCGCGGCCTGAGGCTGGTTACTGCCGCCCTCGCTCCCGAAGTCATCCTGATCACCGGCGACATTACCTCGTCGTGGTCCCGCTTTGGCCCCATTGTTCAGGCGGAGATGGAGAAGACCATGCTGGCAGGACCCGCGCCACGCCTGGGCATCACCAACGACGGGGAGCTGTCCCGGCTGCACGGTGCGGCTGCTGTGGTTCTACAGCGCCACTCGGGCTACCATCGCTCTGCCCCGGTGGTTGAGGAAAAGCGCCGCCGCCGCGCTTCTGCCTAAAGATTGAGTAGCCCGCCCTGCTGCCAATCAGGCTGGTGGATAAAAGAGCCGATCGCATGGATGGAATGGCTTCAGGTACCATCTGCCGAGAGGTCAATAGGACATTTGCGATGATCACTAAATTAGCTGCTCTCTCCGTCGTGGCTCTGCTCTCCACAACGCTGTCGCTTGCGCAGACCACGAATCGCCAGCCATCCATCGGTGGAATTTCGCATATAAGCGTGTACAGTTCGGACGCCGCCAAGACTGAGCACTTTTATGTACATGATCTCGGTGGAGTGAAGCGGGCAGACCCGGAGAATTCTGCTGGGGTCCGCTACTACTTCAGCCCTATACAGTTTGTGGAAGTGTTGCCGTTGCCGGTTGGAAACAGTTCCATCAACAGGCTGGACCACGTGGCGTTTAACACCGCCAACGCGGAAGGGCTGAAGAAATATCTCGGAGAACATGGCATCACGGTGCCGGGCAACGTCGAGAAGGCGAGCGATGGCAGCCAATGGTTTGACGTGAGTGATCCAGAGGGCAACAAAGTCCAGTTTGTGCAGCCGCCTGCCAAACCAGCCGCAGTGGCGCCCAACCCGCTCAGCAATCACATCATCCACGTTGGGTACATCGTGCATAATCCTGACGCAGAAAATGCATTCTTCCGGGAAGTACTGGGCTTCCGTCCTTACTGGCATGGCGGCCGGAATGGCAAGACCGACTGGATTTCCCAACAGGTACCCAACGGCACCGATTGGATCGAGTACATGGTGGTGAGTGGCCCCGAGACCAAGGGCATACCACCAACCATGTCGCAGGACACCGCGGGCGTGCTTAACCACTTCTCACTCGGAGTCTTCAACATGGAGAAGACGGTGAACCTGCTCTATGCCGAAGACCGCCTGACTGCGAAGCACAGCCCTCCGCAAATTGGACTGGATGGCAAGTGGCAGCTGAATCTCTACGATCCTGACGGTACGCGTGCCGAGATCATGGAGTTTCAGCCGGCGGTCAAACCATGCTGTTCCGATTTCACCGCGGCCAGTCCGACGAAATGAGCGACCGGCTGGGCATACGGTAGGGTTGTCTCGAAAAGAGAAAACCGCAGATCTCTCCACTGCGCTCCCCCGGATTTCCTGTTGAGTTTGGTGGCGTTGGCAATCCTCATGCGCCTTTCTCTACGGAAAGGCGCATACGTGGACGTTGCGGGGTCTGCGTGGTAGGAAATCCGGGTACGCTCCGGTCCCACGGCTGCGCCGGGGCAGGCGAGATGACAAATTTGTGGCGGGACGAGATTCCGCGTTTCCACGAAAAGTCCGCTGAACTGCAGATCCCTCGACTGCGCTCGGGATGACAAAGGAAAGGGCGACGGCTCCATAGAAATTGGTTGCTTGACTGAGGCTCTTTTCATCACCTTGGGTGGACCTGCGGCCAGCAACTGCTTTCCATGGAAGCGTAGCTCTTTCCTTTGTCATCCCGAGCGCAAGCCGAGGGATCTGCAGTTCAGCGGAGTTTTCGTGGAAACGCGGAATCTCGTCCCGCCACAAACTTGTCATCTTGCCTGCCCCGGCGCAGCCGTGGGACCGGAGCGTAGCGCAGTGGAGAGATCAGCGGTTTTCCTTGCCTTATATTGCAATCTGCGATATAGTTATTGCAATCGGCGATAGACATGAAGCTCTCCGACAAATTGAAGTACCTGCGGGAAATCGAAGGCAGCCTTCGCGGCCTGGGGCGGGCGATGACGCAGCAGGAATTGGTTCGCGCCATCGCGGCTGAAATGGATTCCCCCATCAGCCAAAGCTATCTATCCCAAATCGAATCCGGCGCTCGGCCGCACCTCACCAACACTACCCGCCTCCTGCTGGCAAAATTTTTCAAGGTGCATCCGGGCTACCTGGTAGAGGATCCCGAGGGCTACCATGCTGAGCTTCTCTCCGATATCCGCACCCAGGAGGAGAAGCTTGACCTGTGGCTGATCGCAGGCTCAGATCGCTTTCGTAAGGATCCGGAGCTGTGCCGGGCACTCAGAGCCATCGCGCTGTACCCGGACTCGCGCCGCACCTTGCTTCTGCTCGAGTCCATACTCGAAACGCCGGTCCTCATGGAACGTCTGCTCGAGATTCTTCGTCCCTCGGAACAAGCGGCTACCGCACCAGCGGATGCGAAGCCGGTCAAGCGCCATTCGGTGAAATAACATGACGTGGCAACTTTTCTATCTCGTCTGCTTCATCCTGGGCCTGCTGCTCTGTGTGATTTCCCTCTTCACTGGCGGCCACACGCACGGGGGCCACTTTCACTTCGGGGGCCACACTCACCTTCATGTGCCGCATGGCGCCAAGGTCGGGCATACTTATGCATCCAACGGAGTATCCCCTTTCAATGGGTTCACCATTACGGCCTTCCTTTGTTGGTTTGGCGGAGTAGGTTACCTGCTGCGCACGCATAGCGGTTTCTTCGCCCCTTTCGTTCTACTGCTGTCTACGCTTAGCGGCATTGCGGGCGGTGCGCTCATCTTCTGGTTTCTCGCCGCGGTGCTACTGCCACGCGAGCGTGTTCTCACCGCGGAAGAGACTGCGATCACCGGCGTAGTTGGCCGGGTCACCGGTTCCCTGCTTCCCGACCGCACGGGCGAGATCATCTACACCCAACTCGGCACCCGCAAGTCTTCGCCCGCCCGCTCAGAAGATGGCAGCGCCATCGAGCGCGGTTCCGAGGTGGTGGTGTTGCGATATGAACGAGGCATCGCCTATGTACGGGAATGGCACGATATCGAACCTTAAAAACAACGGGACTTCGCAGGCGCGGCTAACGTTGTCGTGGCCGTTAGCGGTTCACTCGAACTACGAAAGAAGGCTATATGCCGAACACCATCTTTATTGTCATTGGTCTCTGTGTTCTCGCCACTCTTGTTCTGCTCTCTTTGCTGGCACGCATGTTCCGCAAGGTCGGCCCGAATGAGGCGCTCATCGTCTATGGTTTTCGCGGTCCACGCGTGATCAAGGGCCACGGAACCATGATCTTCCCGGTGGTCGAACACTGCCGCCAGCTCTCACTCGAACTGATGAGCTTTGATGTTGCGCCACAGCAGGACCTTTACACCCGCCAGGGCGTCGCCGTCACCGTCGAAGCCGTTGCCCAAATCAAGGTTCGTTCGGATCAGGAGTCGATTCTCACCGCAGCAGAACAGTTCCTGACCAAGACTCCAGACCAGCGCGAAGGCCTTATTCGCCTGGTGATGGAAGGACACCTCCGCGGCATTATCGGCCAGCTTACTGTGGAGCAGATTGTCAAAGAGCCGGAGATGGTCGCCGAGCGCATGCGGTCTACTTGTGCCGACGATATGAGCAAGATGGGGCTTGAGGTAGTGAGTTTCACCATCCGTGAAGTTCGCGACAAGAACGAGTACATCACCAATATGGGCCGTCCCGATATTGCTCGGATCAAGCGCGATGCAGAGATTGCCAGCGCTGAAGCGGAACGCGATACCGCCATTCGCCGCGCCAACGCGCTGCGCGAAGCGGCGATCGCCAGGGCCGCCTCCGATCAGGACCGGGTCATCGCGGAAACAGCATCCCTCGCCAAACAGGCCGAGGCACAACGTGACCTGGATATTCAGAAGGCCCAGTTTGCCGAGCAATCACGCAAGCAGGAAGCCCAGGCAGATAAGGCCTATGAACTACAGACCAACGTCATGCAACAGAAGGTCATCGCCGAGCAGGTGAAGGTGCAGCAGATCGAGAAAGAAGGCCAGGTCAAGGTGCAGGAAGCGGAAATTCTTCGCAACGAGAAGGAGCTCATCGCGACTGTCCTCAAACGCTCGGAGATCGACAAGCAACGTGTTGAAAACATCGCGAACGGAGAACGCGCCCGGCTGATGGCGGAAGCGGAAGGCCGGGCTTCGGCAATTCGGCTGCAAGGTGAAGCCGAAGCTGCCATCATCCTGCAGAAAGGCGAGGCAGAGGCGAAGGCCATGAACGTGAAGGCGGAGGCCTATCAGGAGTGGTCGCAGGCCGCGGTCGTCGACAAACTCATCACCAACCTGGCTGATATCGTCCGCGCCATGTCGGAGCCCCTGGCGAAGGTGGATAAGATCACCATCGTCTCCACCGGCAAAGACGGAAATGTCGGCGCTCACAAGCTCACCGGCGAGATGACCGAGATAGCCGCACAGGTCCCTGCCCTGTTCGAAGCGCTCAGTGGGATGAAGATGTCTGACCTGATGGCAAACGTGAAGCAAATGAAACCGTATGCAAACGGCGACGGAAACAACACGTCGCTACGTTAACCCACAACCGGATGCCGTAACAGCGGTATGCACGAAAGGACACACGCCATGGCACTTATGGAACGAGTCACCACTCTTCTGCGCGCCAACCTCAACGATCTGATTGATAAGGCTGCAGACCCCGAGAAGATGCTCAAGCAGCTCGTGCTCGATATGGAGAACCAACTGCTGCAGGTAAAGACACAGGTGGCCATTGCCATTGCCGATCAGCACCTGCTGGAGAAGAAGACCGCGGAACACGAAACGTCGGCGGCAAGCTGGAAAAACAAAGCCGCGCTTGCCGTCGCCAAGGGCCGCGACGACATGGCGAGAGAAGCGCTGGAGCGATCTCTCTCTCATGGTCAGATGGGCAGGAGCTTCCTTGAGCAGCTGGAAGATCAGCGGAGCGAGGCCGAGGCTCTGCGCAGCGCCTTTCTCAAGCTGCAGCAGAAGCTCACCGAGACCCGTGCGCACTGCGAGCTGCTCATCGCCGAGCATCGACGGA
The DNA here is from genome assembly GCA_963830325.1 of uncultured Acidobacteriaceae bacterium. Lineage (GTDB taxonomy): Bacteria > Acidobacteriota > Terriglobia > Terriglobales > Acidobacteriaceae > PALSA-350. Next base: position 334,576 of record CAWHMV010000006.1, on the reverse strand, counting down.
ATCGCGCAGTCAACAAATCGCAGCAGGCCCGTGCCGCGGCAGGCACAGAAAAGGGCGCCGCTTCCATCGACCGGTACAAATCGCGCATCGGTGTTCAACAAGCTGTAAACCGGGCAACTGCTGAACTCACAGCCGGAGATTCTCTCGAAGATCGCTTTGCTATGCTCGAACGCGATCAACAGGTGGAGGCACTGCTCGAAGAGTTGAAAAGGAAGAAGGAATTGACCGCTTGAGATGAATCTCCGGGAGATCCGGTCGGAACAGTCTGCAGGATACGCCCCAGCAGGGGCTGAAGAGTCTGCGTGAGAACCAGGATCTACGAGTTTAGTCCCGCAGGGACGGCTGAACTTAGCCCAGGACGCTAGTCCTGGGTTGGAATCAAAAGGACGACCAGTCCCGCAGGGACGGCTGAAAATAAGCCGCGACGCAATCCTGGACAACTTTCAGCCGTCCCTGCGGGACTTAATCATGTTTCATGATGGATCCAGGACTAGCGTCCTGGGCCTGGAGTTTCTACATTTTCAGAGCCAGGGCCGTGGGACGGCGGACCCTAGACACCGTATTTTGTAGCAGGCTACAGGCTTGATCCGTGCCAGCCCCGGACTTCAGTCCGGGGAAGCGGGTTTTCAAACCCGCGAGAACGCTTTATCTTGCAATGACCGGGCTTTTAGCCCTGGTGAGAATGCCCCAAGCTCCCCAATCAACCCGTACGTTTTTCGTGACCTCGACGACAGCCGGACGCCGCGCGCTTCTTCAATCCGATCGCATGGCTCAGCTTCTGGTGGATGTTCTTGCGGAGAATCGTCGAAAGAAGCGGTTTCTGCTGCATGAATTTGTGATCATGCCCAATCATTTCCATCTGCTGCTGACACTTGCAGCGGAAATCCCGCTGGAAAGGCACTGCATTCATCAAGGGCGGGTTCTCCTATCGCGCGAAACAGGAAATTCATTTTGCTTTTGAAATATGGCAAGCAAGTTTCGTGAATCACCGCGTCCGCGACGCAGAGGATTACAAACACCACCACACGTACATTTGGGAGAATCCGGTCAGAGCGGGCTTGAGCGAGAGACCGAGCTGTTTGCCTGGTCATCGGCGTCTCTGAGGATGGAATTGGACGCCCCGCCACCAGGGCTAAAGCCCAGAATTTATATACCGGAACGTTCTCGCGGGTTTGAAAACCCGCTCCCCCGGACTAAAGTCCGGGGCTGGCACAGCTTAAGCTGTTCGTTGATCCAAATACAGCAAAATGTCTTCCGCCGGCCAATTAGCAGCTCCAGAAATGTAGAAACTCGAGACCCAGGACTAGCGTCCTGGGCTAAGTTCAGCCGTCCCTCCGGGACTGAGTTTGGAGCGCTTCAGCAGCTGGTCGGCGAGGTTCTGTTCCATACCAGAGATAGCTTCCACATGCCCTCCCCAGGGGCGAAGGTCATGGTACCCAAACAGATTTCGGAGACAAGAAGGCCGGTGGGGCCAAGCGTGTGGTATTTCATAGGGACCTTTGCGGATTTGGGATTGGGTCGTGCAATCATTTCGATGTGGCTACGTGCTCACTTGGTGCAAAAATCGCGATCGTCTTAATTCCTGCGCTTCCTTAGGACCCACGTCGTCATGCAGCGATAGTCCTGAACGATCGTAGTCTTCAATGGATCCACGAGCACACCGTTCATCTGTTCAGTCAGGCTGAGAAGCATCTCCTCGTCCACCAGGAACCACTCGGAACCGTCGCCTATGATAAAGATGTCGCCGCGGACACGCTCGAAGTCCATGCCTATCCTTGAACCCAGACGGCAGAACAACATCCCGCCGGGTCTCAAGACTCGCCACAGGTCCGCCAACATAGCGCGGAAGTGCCGCTCGTCGCGGGCAAAGTGAAGCACCGAATTGCAGATCACGACATCCGCGAGACCATCCGGAAAGGGCATGCGCTCGATCGATCCCACCTGAAAGTTTTCCGCAGGCAGGCCGGTCCCGAGCGATGCAGATAATTGCCGAACATGCTCCACGCCGTCGGGGTCCCCATCCAGGGCGAAGATCTCGCACCTCTCGCGCAACAGGTACACCAGGTTACGTCCGTATCCACACCCGGCGTCGAGCACACGCATACCGGGCGCGATATTCCCGCGCAGGATCTGGTCGAAGACGTAGATATCAATCTGTCCAAACTGCTCCTGGATGCTTAACGTCATCGCGCCGTCCAGCCGCCGTCGATCACCAGGGTGTGACCGGTGATGAGGGACGCTGCCGGCGAAGCGAGAAAGACCACGGCCCCAGCTACCTCGATCGGTACTCCGATGCGATGCAAAGCGGCGATGCGGTCGACCACATCCTGGCGAAACTCGGGATCCGCAAGTGCCGGTTCTGTGCCCGGAGTATGGATGAAGGTAGGCGCGACGGCGTTTACGTTGATGTTGTATTTACCCCACTCGACCGCCAGGCACTTGGTCAGATGGCTGATGGCGGCCTTGGTCATACAATAGACAGACTCGGTGGGCAATGCCGCGAATCCCGCCTGCGAGCTCATGTTGATGATGCATCCGCTCTTTTGCTGGATCATGATCTTACCCGCAGCCTGGCAGGCAAAAAATGTGCCTTTTAAATTGATAGCGAGGGTCTGGTCAAAATCCTTTTCGGTGACGTTTTCTGCCAGGTTGTCGGGGGCAATTCCCGCATTGTTCACCAGGATGTCCAACCGGCCGAAATTCTGAACCGTCTGATCGATCGCATTGCGAACCTGCCGAAGATCCGTCATATCCATCTGCAGCGGCAAACAACGCCGCCCGCGAGCAGCCACCTCGGCAATGACACCGCTGTCGCTGGCTGCGTCCCGTAGGCCAAGCGCGACATCCGCCCCTGCCTCAGCCAGGGCAAGCGCAATCGCCCGGCCCAGGCCTCGTGCCGATGCTGTTACCAGGGCCACCTTGCCTTGCACATCAAATCTGGGTAAAGCTTCCATGCATCTCCCTTGAAGAAACCTTAAGAATTCTGGTGAAAGATGAGCTCGCTTTTCGACACATCCGGCTCCGTCATCCACCTCAGTGTAGCCTTAGAGGACTGCAAGTGCAGTCCTTACAATGTTCTGCGAGAGAGGGCGGTGCCCGATTGCGCCTCGGGCCAAAGAAAATCCACACCTGGGCGGGGTTCGCTTCTTGCAAAAGGACCGATTTGCGTTTGATGATGGAGAATGATGCGATCTAGCAGCCCCTGCCTTCTTCGAGTTTCGGTTTGTGTGGGACTGTTGCTCTCTCCAATGGCCGCGGTCTGTGGCAACACCAACGTGCATTCCAAGTTTATTGGCGTTTATCAATCCCGTCTCAGCGCCGGCCCGATGGCGGGGCCGTCGATGAATTTGAGCCTGGGACCGGATGGCTCAGCTACGGTCACGGAAGACGCAGGAAATGGCACGAGAACGCTCTTTGGGCATTGGGTCGATTCTGGTAATCAAGTCCTAGTTACCTTCGACGCCTCGCAGGGTAAGTCCACCGAACCTCCCATGGCTTTTCAACCCAGCCACGACGGACTTCAGGCAGTTACCTGGAACCACGCCGCCTGGGGCAAAGAGAACCCGCCACCCATGAAAAAGGGCGGAGCCAAGATCAAAGAACATTACTGGTTCACCCAGAATCCGTAGGCTCCCAGCGTCCCTGTTTTTAATCGATCGAGGCCGACAGTATGGTTGAAATGGAGGGCACGGCTTCAGCCGTGCCACATAGCACTCGCACTCATGAGGGCTTTGGTGTCCGCGTGAGAACCGGAAAAGAAAGCGCAGATCTCTCCGCTGCGCTACCCTGCAACAAATGCCGGGTGCCCCATCTCGCTCGTTTTTCGCGAGATGTGGGATACCACTGCGCTCGCCCCGAAAGCATTCGGCTCACTAACAACACTTAAGTTCTAAATCTGTGGTATCCCACATCTCGCGAAAAACGAGCGAGATGTGGGGCACCCGGCATTTGTTGCCAATAAAGTCGCCTAGTAAAGCGTACCTCAGCGGCTTCTAAAAGCCGTCAAGCGCAGGAATCGAAGCAGCTACGGCGCTGGCTTGCATTGCAACCACCATGGTGCCCAATCCCACTGTCATGGCGGAAATTCGGGCGTCGAACTTCATTGGGGTGTGATCGTTTCCGGCGCGGTGTAAACCAACTTAAGGGTGTATGCCGGCGCCTTGTTTTGGGGTGGCGTGTTCGCAGCCTTCACAAACACCGCGTGGAAATCTGAGACTGCGGCCTTGGCGGTCACAGATCCCCCGGCCCGGCCGAACACCTGGGATCCCAACGTATGTCCGGAAGGGTCCTTGATGTCCACCTCAATCGTAGTTGCCAGAGTCCAGTGAGCTGCGTCGGGAGAAAGATGGGCCTGGATTGAGGTGCCTTTAGCGGCATAAATTCGGCAGACCTGAACCGGCGCAGCTTCCGAGGCTGGTTTTATGTCAAGGTCCTGGGCTCCCTCATATACCTGTGTGGTCGCAAGCGGGGAACGCGGTGCGCGTATTAGATTTTTCTGCGGAGCGTAGCATACGTAGCCCCGGCCCTCCACGTTCGCCGGCACTCTGAGTGTGACCTGCGAGGTTGCGTTCGTTCTGATCGGACCCAATTGGTTGGTAAAATCATGCAGCTCTGTGTTTGGAGGAAAGCCAGTCTGCACGGTTATGGTTCGGGTGGAACTGCCCTTGTTCAATCCAACCAGCAGATGGCTTCCGCCCATGCGTTCATAAGCAAACAGGTCCGGGTCTTTCCATCGCTGCTGCGTAGCTCCTTGCGCAAGCATCTCGTGAATTTGGATCAATGGATCGATCTCTGGCTTTAACCCAAAACAATTTTTGTCCGTGCTGTAGTCTCTATAAAATACGCAGGGATAACCTTCCGAGGTCAGGATATAGGCGTAGGCGAGAAGCTTGTTTTGCACCACCGGACCTCCGACGCCGCCTCGATCGGTGTCGTGGTTCTCGACGAAGGTAACTGCTCCCGCGGGATCGATGCCCACAAGACCGGCATGATCGAGGGTGGACATATCAAAACTGCCAGGGTTGTTACACATGTTTTTCAGGACGAAGTGCAGTGGAAAATCGAAAGCCGCGGAACGGTGGCCGACGGCGTTCGCCCAACTCTCTATCAGTTGGATGTTGCCATCGGCAAATTCGGCAACTGCGAACTTATTGGCCACCCCACCATGGTTAAGCAGGAGGGTCATGAACTCTGTCGAAACGCCCTTCGCGTTATCAAGACGGAAGCCCTGCAGGTCGAGCGCACGAGTTAGCCAGTCTGCGGCGTTCAGCAAACCATCGCGACAATGGTTCTTAGGAACGCCGTTGATAGGCGCCAGGTCACGGCCAAACTGAAATTGATCGCTGAAGACTCCAGGGTCTTCTGGAACGTGCGGGTGAAAGTCGCCGGGCCCCTTGGCAAACCGGCCGGCCGCCGGCCGATCGAAAGCATCAACGTATGCGAAGTTGAAACGACCGTCATCCCCGTCCCGCTGATTTTCGACTAGATCTATATACACGTCGATCCGGTTGGAGCGCATAACTGCCGCGCATCGTTGCAGCGCCTCGCGGCTACCGTACCGTGTTGGGATCGTACCTTTCTGGTTCTTGGATCCCAGATCGTAGTCGTCGAAGAGATCGTAACCGCTCGAGAATGAACCGGAGGCTCCTTTCAGGGGTGGTGGCAACCAGATCGCCGTAAACCCGGAAGTAGCGAACTGCCGAGCCTGCGACGCGAGATGGTCCCACCAAAAGGGCAGTGTGTGATCTCCATCCAGCGGCGAGGGAACGCCCATGACACGACCGGGACCGAAGAAGAAACCCTCCAATAACACGCCCATCTCAGCACTCCCGCCCTCTCATTGATACGTTCTCCTCGGTTGCGATTACAGTTCGCGAGTCGATCAGATCAGGATCCCAAGAAGCGCTCGTCTCAGGGCTTGATCTTGAAGTTCAGCGCAGCAGCTATCAGCTCCCGCAGGCCGAATACACCGTTTTGCATGTAGGTTGTTGGCGTCCAACGTGGGTTCAGGCTGACGTACGAGCTTGAATCCGCTAGTAACAGGCCGACAAACGTTTCGGCCACGATGCGTCCTCCGACAGGGCCGAGTTGTCGCGTCGTGATTGGCTTATCTCCATCCGTTGTCTTAACGACAATGGTGGTCTCTACGGTCTCCGCAAGGCAATAAGTCCATAGAGGACAATTTCCCGCAAAAGCTCCGCCGGCGAATGTACCAAACTGTCCAGCCGGTACTACGATGTCGCCTGGGCCCGCGGCCGCGCCGATAAATTTGCCGATGACGATCTGGTCGTCGGTGAGAGGAATGATTCCCATCGCCCGAGCTACATCTTGTCCGCTGGGTAAGCGCAGCCGCCACCCACGCTCCAGGTTGCGCTGAGCGAGTACGCTGGGATCGACGGCAACCGAAGCGGGCAACACTCCGAGCGGATTCACCAGCGACGTGTCGATCTTGTACGCCAGTTGCAGACGATTCCGATTGCCCGGAATTTTAGGATCAGGGTTATCGATAGGGCCGCCATAGGCCATCGGATCCAGGTCGATGAAACGCCGCCAATCGATCGCCCAGCTATTCTGCGGCGCCTGGAAGCCGCGCAGGTCCTTGGCATCGTCCCCCAGCTTGAAGATGGGCAACAAAGTGTCTTTTGCCGGATCCGGGTCGCCATCATTCAGGCGATAGCCAGGTCGGATCATGGAGTGGCCGAAGCGATAAGCGGCGACCGAGAACTCGAGTGGCATGAAAGCAAATTCGCGGAAGTGAAAGAAATGAAGATTACCGGCGGAGATGATCAAACTCTTATCTTGCGCAGCCGGCAGCACTTTGTTGAGGACATTCGCCGATACAACCTTTCGGAGAAAATCGTGCAGCAACAACCATTGATAATGGAAACGCACCGCCTGTTGTATTTGAGCAAAGCTCCAGGTGGGGTTGTCGGCCGCGACGCGGTTATGGAAACGGTGCATCAGCCCCTGAAACTGCGAGACGATGACATTTTCATCGTTGCGCGGGTCACCGATGAGAGCCCTCGCCGGAGTCTGGGCGTTTCGCTGGAGATCGTGCGCTCCGCCATTCACTTGCGGCGCACCGGTTAAGTCATTCCCCAGCACGAACGTTTTTCCGTCGCCCTGATACAGGTAGGGCTGGTCGTCTGGTCCGCGGCCATAGATGTTATCCAGATCGAATTGTGGCGTCCGGAAGTCGACCAGAGCATCGGGATCGTTCTGTTTCTGCAGGCTGCTTGCCGGATCAAACGTCAGATCGTGATCGATGAACTGCCCCAGGTAAGTAAATGCGGCAGGAATGCCGCTTTCCTCGCTGTCGGGTCCGTCTTTAGGGTCTGCGGGATCAGCATCGGAGATCATCGCCTTGGCAAGTAGCTGCAGGGCGGCCAATGAAGCTGCGTCGGTGCTACCGAAGTCTGCTGGAGGAAGCGCGCGAAAAATTCGGCCGAAAGGACCATCAAATAAGAGAGAACTGCGCGACAGGTTCGCGCCGCGCACTCCACCGTGCGCACGGGCAACTCGAGGTGCATTCATAAATACTCCTTGTGTTGAGAGATTGCTCCACCGCCCGAGCTCGCTTGGTGAAGAAGACAAAGATCGACCCCCAAGCGGCCATCGCCCGCGGCGCAGCAGTTGCATGGATACAACCATCGTGACGAACCCGAGCGGGAGCCGGGTTGCGACCTCGTTGGCCGCGATTCTAATCACGGCTCGCCAGAGCACCTGCGAGTGTGCGCTCGCCTCATTTGATTAGTCAAGGGGGATTTTCAAGAAAATCTGAAGACATATCGCCGTTCCTCATGGGTGTCCTGGGCCCTGGCGCATACATGCGGGCGTCAGCAATCAGAACCGCCGGATGGATGGATAAACGCAATCGAAGTTATAGTGTGCGAGCCAATTACCTCGTTACAGGAGCGGCAGTCTTTTTTCACCTGGTATGGAGAGATGCACGCTTTTGATCACACGGAGTGAGCCGCTTTTTGTTGGCTGACACTGCTGCCGTCACCACTTTTCAATTTCCGGAAGATGATCGTGGAGAGGATGGTGAATCCGCCCAGCACCACCAGCGCCTGGTGGATACCGTGAATCATCTCCCGCTGGTTGGCGTGGCTGGCGGGAATGAAAAATGCGGTGGCTAACCCAGCCGACGCTACGCCGAAGCTGATGGACATTTGCTGCATCGTGCTGGCGATTGAACTCGCGTTGCTCGTCTGTCCTTCACTGATGTCTGCGTAAGCCAGCGTATTCATGCTGGTGTATTGCAGCGAGCTGAAAGTCCCATAACAAAATGCCTGCAGCACGATCAACCAAACGGGCGTGCCAAGTCCGATGGTAGCGAAGAGCAGCAGAAGCAGGCCGAGGATGACGGTATTTGACATCAGCACCCCTCGGAAGCCGACCCGGGCCAGAATCTTCGGCATGAGGAACTTGGTGCTCATGGCTGCAATCGCCTGGGGCGCAATCAGCAGGCCCGATTCAATCGGGCTAAACCCGAGACCCACCTGGTACAAAAGTGGTAAGAGAAACGGCACACCGCCTATGCCGAGGCGGGTGAAAAAGCTGCCGCTGACCGCCGCGCTGAACGTGCGAATACGAAAAAGATTCAACTGCAGCAAGGGGAACGCCGTCCCCCTGGCATGCAATAGGTAGCCCGCGAGCAGAGAGAGCGAAATGATCAGTAGTCCGAGGATCTCGCGCACGCTCAGGGCATGCTCTCCGAATATCTCCAGCACGTATGACAGCAGGGCGATTCCCGAGCCGAAGAGAATGAGCCCAACAAGATCGAGCGGGTGGGTGTGCTCTTCGCGATAGTCCGGCAGATGGAGATAGACCATCAGCAAACCGAGGATGCCGATCGGTATATTCACGAAAAAGATAAGCCGCCAATGAAAGTACCCCACGATAAGCCCACCTGCGACAGGTCCGAGCATGGGGCCAACCAGGCCTGGGATGGCCACAAAGCTCATGGCCCGGATGAGCTCGGATTTGGCAAACGTGCGTACCAGGGTCAGCCGCCCCACCGGCACCATCATGGCTCCGCCGCAGCCCTGCAGGATGCGGCAAGCGACCAGCAGGTGAATGTTGCCGGAAATGCCGCAGAGTAATGATCCCAGGGTGAACAGGCCGATCGCCGAGGCAAATACCCGGCGGGTGCCGAACCGGTCCGCCATCCAGCCGCTGATGGGGATGAAAACCGCCAGGCTCAAGGTGTAGCTGGCCAGCACTGACTTCATGCTGAGCGGAGCCACATGGAGGGCGGCGGAGATGGCCGGCACCGCTGTATTCAGGATGGTGGTGTCGAGCGACTCCATAAAAAACGCGACCGCCACCAGCCACGGTAGGAGACGCTTGTTGGAAGCTTCAGGCTGGGGGGCGACCGAGGGGGCGCTGGAGGAATTGGCTGAGGCCATATGCGTCTGTCCATCCACTTTACCGCCCGGCACCCGTGTTGGATGCGCTACCTTGCTCCTGGTTGGTACTTTTCCGTCATTGTTTATTGGCGGATTTTCAGTCATTGTGTATTGCACACGATATTGCGCGGAAGAGCTCTGAAAGATGCGTTCGTTTCTTCCACTACTGGTCCTGGCGGCAGCGGCTTCTGCTCCCGCCCAAATCTCGACGCCGTCGGCTGGGGGGTTCTTGCTTCCAGTGGCGTCATTGGCGTCGCCTTCACTCATTTCCCAGGATCTCCCGCCAACGGGAAATGGAGCGCAGGAACTGCTGGATTTCAGGGACGCCGACATAAAGTTCAGCCTGGACCGCTTGATGGATATCCTTCGCGACCATCAGCACGAGGGTTGGGTGCTGGCGGCCTATCCTGATCCGATTACCCGCCGGCCGCTTATCGGTGCGGGGTTCAGTCTCGACGTCCAGGCAACGCCGCACCCGCAGCGTGATCCGCTCAATCCGCATCGGTTCGTCGAGCCTTCGGCGCCTCAGCTCTGGCAAGCTGCCGGGCTGCCCCCGGATCGGCTGCAGCAAATCCTCGATCAGTTTGACCGGGATGCAAATAGATGGACGGCGAAGCAGTATCGCCGAAAGGTGATCCGGCACACCCTGACGCCACAGCTCACCGAACAAGAGGCCACGCGGTTGCTGCGGATCTCTGCCATCCAGGCCGTCTACAATGCGCGGGCTTATTGCCGCGGTTTCGATCGTCTCACCGGGCCGCAGCAGATGGCGCTGAGCCAGTTGGTGTTTCAAATGGGCACAAATCTGGAGTCGTTCGTTGAATTTCTCGGTGCTTTAAATGATGAAAACGGTATCCGGGAACTGCCCCTGCTCGACGGCTACATGGAGACGGACACAGAGCGTTGGCGGACCGTGCAGAGTACGCTGATCGATAGTCAATGGGCCAGAAGATATACGGTGCGCGCCGCCACCGTCATCGCCATGTTTGATCCGCACTATAACCAGGAGCCCGTCGCCGCGGAGCAGCGCGTGGAAGCGATCCTCCGTCCTCCGGTAGAGTATCGGCCCAAACCACGCTCCTCAGCCACGCTTCGGGTTGCGAGCTACAGCAGGCGTTCCGCCAGGTCCCACGGCAGGAAAGCAGCCCACTCCCAGGTCAAAAGGAAGCTGACTTAAGTAGCCTTCAAACGTCTCTGTAGAAGAGCGTGTGCGAGAACTCCATTTCCAAACTCAGTCCCGAAGGGACGGCTGAACTTAGCCCAGGACGTCAGTCTTGGGTTGCATTTGAAGGACGACCAGTCCCGCAGGGACGGCTGAAAATAGGTCTCGACGCAATCCTGGACAACCTTCAGCCGTCCCTGCGGGACTTAATCATGTTTCTTGATGTACCCAGGACTGGCGTCCTGGGCTAAGTTCAGCCGTCCCTGCGGGACTAAACTCGTAAATCCTGGTTCTCACACTCGCTCTGAAGCCCATTCTTTGCCATCCATTACGGCCCGACTAAAGTCGTGACCCTGGTACAACACCAGCCAACCTCAATACTCTTCAAACTGCTTGCATTCAGTGCATGCAATTGATGACTTTCATGCTCTAACCCCATCCATAGCTTCAACCTTTGGGCAGAGCTCATCCGCCCAGTTTGCGTCTCGCAGCGCATTTAACACATCATAGGAACAAGGAGATTGCGATGCAGCGCGTCAAGCTAGGCAAATCTGATTTGGAAGTTCCTGTGCTTTGTCTCGGTGGCAACGTCTTCGGCTGGACGTTGTCAGAAGCAGACTCGTTCCGGCAACTCGATGCGGCGCTCGAGGCCGGGCTGAACTTTATCGATACCGCCGATGTGTACTCGCGGTGGATGCCAGGACACATCGGCGGTGAGTCGGAGATGATCCTGGGCAAATGGCTGGCGAAGGGCGACAAGCGCAGCAACGTGATCGTGGCCACCAAACTCGGTATCGATATGGGCGACGGGAAAAAAGGTCTGAAACCGGCATACATTCAGCAAGCCGTCGAAGACTCACTGCGGCGTTTGCAGACTGACTATATCGACCTGTACCAGGCCCACAAAGACGACGAGGAGACTCCGCTGGAGGAAACTCTCGGAGCCTTCGATAAGCTGGTGCGGCAAGGCAAGGTGCGCCATATCGGTGCTTCCAACTATAGCGGCGCACGGCTGGCCAAAGCGCTCGAGATCAGCAAGGATAACGGCCTGGTGAGCTACATTTCGCTGCAGCCAAAGTACAACCTGGTGGAGCGAGAGGGATTTGAGACCGACCTGCTGCCAGTGGTTCAGGAACATACCCTGGGCGTCATTCCCTACTACTCGCTGGCGGCGGGCTTTCTCACCGGCAAGTACCGCTCGAAAAAAGACGCCGAAGGAAAAGCGCGCGGCGGAACCGTCGCCAAGTATTTAAACGACTGGGGATTCAACGTAGTCCATGTGCTGGACGAAGTTGCCCGCGAGCACCACTCAACTCCGTCGCGGGTCGCGCTGGCCTGGCTGATGGTGCAACCCGGCGTGACCGCGCCCATCGCCAGCGCGACCAGTGACCAGCACTTGACCGACCTGATCGAGGCGACCAGGTTGAAACTGGATCACGCCTCGCTCGAGAAACTGAATGCAGTCAGTACTCCCGCGGCTGCCGCCAAAGCATAGCGCAGTCAAGAGGTCCCGCCTTGAGCGGGGCCTCTTTCTCAGACGAAATTGCCTTGCCCTGACATGCCACCTCATGTAACCTCCAGCTACCCTCCTGTGTCCAGCGCCACCACGTTCGACCCCCTCGCCCCGGCGCCGAAATCCTCTCGTGGAGCTTTGCAGATTGCCGCCGCGACCATCGGCAACGCGCTGGAGTGGTTCGACATCCTGGTTTACGGTTACTTTGCCACCACCATCGCCGCCGTCTTCTTTCCTAACGCGAACCCGGTGGTCTCGCTACTGCTCACCTTCATGTCATTCGGCTTGTCGTATCTGGCCCGGCCAATCGGGGCCGTCGTTCTCGGCGCCTACGCCGACCGTGCCGGCCGCAAAGCCGCGCTCTCGCTTTCCATTCAGCTCATGGTCATCGGCACTGGCGTGATGGCCATCATGCCGTCGTACGCCTCCATCGGCTTGCTTGCGCCGATTGCGGTCTTCGCGTCACGTTTGACACAGGGCTTCGCCGTGGCCGGAGAATTCGGCAGCTCGACCGCTTTCATGATCGAGCACGGAGCCCATCGCAAAGGCTTTTTTTCGAGTTGGCAGATGACCGGTCAGCAGATAGCGAAACTGCTCGCTGCGCTTTTCGGCTTTGTGCTCACCACCTCACTCACTACTCACCAACTGCACGCATGGGGCTGGCGTGTGCCTTTTGTTTTTGGATTGTTGGTGGGACCCGTCGGCATGTATATCCGGCGCAAAGTCGACGAGACGCCAGAGTTCATACAAACGACGCACACTCGCACGCCCATCCGCGAGGTTTTTGCGACTGAGAAAGAAGCGCTCCTGCTCGGCGCGGGCCTGGTTGCGTTGGGTACAGCGGGTACCTACTTCGCGCTTTACCTGCCCACCTATGCCACCACTCAACTACATCTTTCCCCCGCCGTTGGTTACTTCGCGACCATGGTCCTGGCAGCACTTGGCATTGTGCTGTGCCCCGTGGCCGGCCACCTCTCGGACCGGATCGGCCTGACGCGCATGATGCTTCCTGCCGCGATCCTCATGCTGCTGTCGTTCTACCCGGTGTTTCGCCTCATCGTCACTCACCCGGGACTCACCACACTCCTGGTAGGACTCACCTGGGAAACGCTGCTGCAAATCGCCTACATCTCTGCCGCGCCTGCGGTGATGGCGGGTATTTTCCCTGCGCGCACGCGAGTCACAGGGCTCTCGCTTAGCTACAACCTGGGGGTCACGCTCTTCGGCGGCTTTGCCCCGGCCATCTTCACCTGGCTCGCCGCCGTAACCCATGACAACGCCGCGCCTGCCTTCTACCTGATGGCAATGGCCGTGCTCAGCATCATCGCCATCATGATGGTGAATCGCCGCCATCCCCACATGTTGGTTCGATCAAACCTAGGGTAGGGTGAAAGCAAGAACATAGTCGCCCTGTTTCGTGCCCAGCTTGCCGTGTCCGCCGGCAGCAATCACGAGGTACTGCTTACCCTTCAAGGTGTACGTCATGGGCGTGGCCTGCCCGCCCGCCGGAAGCTGATACTTCCAAACCTCTTTTCCGGTTTCGATATCGAAGGCGTGCAGGTAAAGATCCATCGCCGCCGATGTAAACACCAGGCCGCCCGCGGTGATCATCGGTCCTCCGAGATTGATCGACCCGGTCTGATGCCCTGGAATCATGGTGCCGAGCGGGACATCCCACACCTGTTTTCCGGTAAAGAGATCCACCGCCTCGGTGGTACCCCACGGCGGCGTATTACAAGGCGTTTTACCCGGAGACAGAAGAAAGGTGCGGTAGAGCCCAAAAGGAGCGCCTTTCTGATCTCCAAATTCTCCGTAGATGCGGTTGTCTTGCGGCTTCTGATTTTCCGCGCCGAATTGGTCGCGTGGAATCATCTTGACCCAGGCAATGAGGCGATTGGTGTTTGCGACCATGATGTGGTGCGTCGGATCGTAAGCCGCACTGCCCCAGTTCACTCCGCCCACATTGCCTGGAAACACCAGGGTTCCCTGCAAGCTCGGGGGCGTGAACATGCCCTCCCACCGCGAGGCTGCGATCTTGTCCCGGCACCACGCCATATCCTCCGGAGTGGGCCCCCACGCATCGCTCGGAGAAATCTTCTCAGGTACCAGCGAGATGGTCGAAAACGGCTGCGTCGGCCAGCTCTGCTCGCCAGCCACATCAGATTGCGGTACGGGCCGTTCCTCCACGGGCATCAGCGGAGCACCGGTGAGCCGGTTCAGTACGAACACGTGGCCCATCTTCGTATTGATGACGATTGCCGGCGTGCCGTCCTTCCAGGTGAAGAGCGTGGGCTGTGAGGCAACGTCGTAATCCCAAAGGTCATGGTGAACGACCTGGAAACCCCAGACGAACTTGCCCGTGGATGCCCTTAAGGCAACGACGGAGTTGGCCCACTTGTCGTCCCCTTTGCGGATGCCGCCGTAATAATCCGGCGCCGCGCTGCCCGTAGGAATGAAAACCAAATCCTCTTTGGGGTCGACCGAGAGCGTTGACCAGGCATTGCCGGCTCCAGTGCGAGGTTGCGTTTTTTCTGCCCACGGAACAGGATCCCAACTCCAACGCACCTGGCCAGTCCGCGCGTCGAAAGCGCGCACGATCCCACGCCCCGTATCTACCTTCCAGTTGTCGGCGATGGAAGAGCCGGTGATCACCAGATCGTTGGCGATCGCGGGAGCAGACGTAACCTGGTAACCGCCCGTCCACTCGGTTGCCGTTGCTGCGTCATGGGCAAGATTCACTTCGCCCTTGACGCCAAAATCGAGGCAAGGCTTCCCGGTTTCGCCGTCGAGGGCGATGAGCCGCCCATCCAGCGTCCCCATGAAAATGCGCAAGCGGCAAGGCTGGCCGGGCTTCGCTTTGGGATCGAGCCAGGCGGAGACACCGCGCGACGAAACCTCGGAGTAATTCCTGGAAAGATCGACGTGTGGTTCGTACTCCCACAGCTTCTGACCATCTTGCGGATTGAGCGCGATGACTCGGTTGTATGGGGTGCTAAGGAATAGCTTGTTCTCCACCAGGATCGGCGTGGCTTCAAACGCCGCTTTGCGCACCATGTCTGTCTGCTGATCCATGGCGCCCGTGCGGTACGTCCAGGCCACTTGCAGCTGAGCGACGTTGCTGCGATCGATCTGCCGCGCAACGGAATATCGCGTGCCGCCCGCATCGTTGCCATAGTTCGGCCATCCGGTGTCCGGTGCGGATTGTGCCACCGCGAAACTTGCCCAGTAAAACAAAGCCATTGCCGTCAGAACCCAAGACCTATTCAAGGACCTATCCATTTGACCTATCCATTCGTGCCGCCCTGTTTCACTGCTCCGTGTGCGGGTGCTTTGCTCCCGCATCGATACTCCGTTTCCAGTAACGACATCAGGACAAGTGAGTGGTAGGCTCCGTCTCGATAGATCACGTCACGCATGATGCCCTCTTTGCGAAAACCGAAATTCTCATAAACGTGGCGGGCGCGGTCGTTGGTCACGAACACGTCCAGAAACAGCCGGTGCGCAGAATGTTCGCCGAATGCCCGGTCCGCAACCTCGGTTAAAAGTTGCTTGCCAACACCCTGGTTTGGAGTACGCACCACAAGGCGTTTGAGTTCCACCTGTCTATGCTCCGACAACAACCCCTGCAGTATCGCGAAGCCGGCGATCCGTCCTGCTTGATCTTCAGCAATGAGGTAGACAGCATCAGGATCGGCAAGCATGCGCATATGCCGGTCTTCCGGCCAGGAACCAACCATGGTGCGGAATTCCGGCAGCCTCTCGAGCGCCCAAATCTGAGCGATGTCGGCCTGGGTTGCGCTTCTGAACTTCATGGAAAAAGCTTACCCTGCTTTGCTATGTTGGGACCATGGACGCTGGCCACAACACGCTTCTCTCCAGCCTTGAGCACATCGCCACCACAGCTCACAATCGACAGGCTGCACTCGAACAAATCGCCGCCCTGCTTGATTGCTTTGAAGAGAGCTTGGGCGAACAACATCAGGTTGCTTCTGTTGATCGGCTGCCGTCTAAATGGCAACAAGTTTTCGAGTTGTGTTGATGAACGAAGGGCACGGGTTCAGCCGTGCCACCTGTCGCTCGCATTGGCGAACTGAAATATCTAATTTGGACAAGTCTGGCTGAAAGTCTTTCAGGACGCAGTCCGGATTGGCCGCTATGCCCTGCAAGTGCGGCTGCCGGGCGCGATTGATCGAGATATCTGCCCACCAGCCGCGACCTATTCGAGGGACCGCTACTTCCACTCCCAAATCTTGGAAATTGTGCTGCCGGCAGCATCTACTTCGTATTCGAAAGCGCCGCAACTGGAGCCAAGGGCGATCTTCTGGGAATTGGTTCGGAAAAACAGCATGCCGCGATAGCTGACGGCGCCGCCCGGGCCAAATTTCCCCACGCCCGTTCCCTTCCAGGTAATGCCTTCGCCCTCCTGCGTCATGTTGATTCCTTCGCCTTCGCCATAAATGGAGCCATCCGGGCGGATGACCGATGTATAAGTGCCCATGCCGGTGGTAGCAACACCAAACATGTGGCCGCTATCTTCGAACGACACTTCTACGGTTGGGGGGTCAGTCGAAATGACCCGTCTAACGATTCTCTTACCTTTTGTCTCGCCGATCTGTTCTCCAAGCATCGATTCACTTCCTCTTTCACCCCGTTCTGATCTGCGTTCTCGGGGTGGGCAATTGTAAACCTCAAAGCAGGATGTGTGATGCGAAAGGGCTGATCTGCAGGACCTGCGCAAGAACCACCAATGACGTTTGGAATCAGAGGAGTTGGCCGGCCACAACGTCCGGGTCGCTTTTGAGTGCCAGGAAATCCTGCGCCGTGAGGAATCCCTTCCGTTTGCACTCTTCCGGCACCAGGATCTCCCATACCTCTCCGAAACCGGGCACGGTGCGTCCCGGCAGTAACTTTAGAATCACCAGCGACCTGCCCTTGCCGGCCTTACGCAGGTTGTTGGAATTCTTGACCAACGACGTTTTGTGGCCAACCGGGCCGTCACTCGTTGCGTAGACCGCCATCAAACAGGGGTCATAGAACTTTCCCTCGGTCTCCACAAAATAGTGCGTGGAAAAATGGCACGCCAGGTCGAATGTCGTGGAGCCATGGTTGCCGACGTTGCCTTTGACCTTCGAGTCGAAGCACTGCAGGCTCGGCTTAGTCAGGAATCTTTCGTTGATGTCGGCATTGCGGGCTGTCAGTTTCAAATCGTCGCGCATGATCATCTTGAGAGCTTCACGCAGAGTGCCGCAAGCAACCATCTTGGTGCCCTCTCCATCGAGCAGGTCTGGTGCCTTCTGCGCTCCGGACTGAGCCGCATAGCTCCAATGAGCGCTGGCGTATCCCACGAAGCCGGCGAACAACTCGGCCATTGCCCCGGTTCCACCGGCCGCCCGCGCGGCCGCGGCGCCAGATGGAGACGCTTTGTATTTACCGTCGAGTATGTCCTGACGCGCGCTCATCTCGGCACCGTTCGGTTGTCGGCTTTTCGGCCCGGCCTCTCCGGGCGAGCGCTGTGCAACAGTTCTGTTCGGGCAAATTTCATTTTGGCTCGGCGCTCCTGGCTGGGATTAGCTACGACTGACACCTTGGTCCGTAAGCATACACTTGATCCCCATCTTCCGCTCTGGTTGCTGCGTTTGTGAGCCGTCTAAACACAGCCGAGAATAAGCATTCTGATCGGGGACAGGATGGACCACAGTTTCGTATGATTTGGAGCGCGCCAGGAGGGGCACCCGTGATGAGCGTCAGTTTTCCAAATGAGTCTGCCGAGTACAGAGCGGCTCGCGAAGAGCTCCTGCAAGAAGAAATAGCGCTCCGCCGCGCGATGGAGGCGGTTGCTGTGGCGCGCCGGAAGCTGCCGCCAGGTGGGTCGATTCCGGAAGATTATGTGTTCGATGAGGTGAACGCGGGCGGGGCGGCAGTAAAGGTAAAGCTGTCGGAGTTGTTTGCGCCGGGCAAAGACTCGCTGGCGATTTACAACTTCATGTTTCCTCGCATGCCGCAGGATGAACGGCCCGGACCGAGTGAGGGCTCGCTGGCGGTGCTGAAGCGCGAGGAGGGACCCTGTCCCTCGTGTACGGCGCTCCTGGATTCGCTGGATAGAACGGCGATCCACCTGGAGGCAGGCGGGTTGAATTTTGCGGTAATTGGGAAGGCTCCGATCGAACGGTTGGCTGCGTTTGCGAGGGACCGCGGCTGGCGTAATTTGCGACTCCTCTCTGCGTCGGGGAATAACTTCAAGCGCGATTATCTTTGCCAGACTGCGGAGGGAATGCAGTTGCCGCTGACCACGGTGTTCCTTCGCGACGGCGGCGAGATTCGGCATTTCTGGAGCTCCGAAATGATCTTTGCCGGCTGCGATCCGGGGCAAGATCCGCGGCACAACGGGACCTTCGAACAAATCTGGAATATCTTCGACCTGACTCCGGAGGGACGACCCGCAAGCTGGCATGAGCAGTTGAGCTACGACTGCTGCTCGTCGCATGCACCGGCATAGCGTGCCTACCGGATCAAGTCCTGGACAAAATCCGAAGAATGCCGGGATTGATCCGAACAGAAATCCGCTTCTCTCCAATCGACAAAGGGATTAGGATCGGTCCCGTCTGAGCTATCCCGGAAATGCCGTCTACTCCTTCCGGGAATACCTACTCGACCGGTAAAATCCCAGAGAATTCGAGCCCCTGGAGTGAGCGGAGGCGACAGGTGAAGAAGATTGCGTGGGCCGGGTTCTTTCTTTTGTTGGTGGTTTTGGGAATTGCCTACAATTCGGCGCATCATTCTGCTTCAAGCGGCGTCGACGCGGCAGTACCCGGGCAGAGCGCGCAGACCGGCGACCAGGGCGCAACCAGCGCGAGCTGGGTAACCATGCGCGATACGCGGGAAAAAGCATTTTCGATCCAGGTTCCGCAGGGCTGGAAGACCTATGGCGGACTGTTCCGTTTCAGCACCATCGACGCACGGATGATTGTCGACATGACCTCGCCGGATGGGCTGACCAATCTCCGCGTCGGGGACTCGACGGTTCCTCCCTACCGGGTGCCGGGGCCGTTTCTGCGGCCGGGACCGGGTGTTGCCGCGTATGCCTCTGGCAGTGTGTTCGCGACCAAGTATGGTCAGGCGCGATTTGCCCCCATGTGCCAGGGACTGCGCTTGACGAAAAGTGATGCGGTGGCGCCAAAGTATCATCCCGCGGCAGCCGGCATAAGTCACACTACGGCGGGCGAGGCATTCTTTAGCTGCGCCAGGAACGGCGCGCCCACCTCCGCCTACGTGTATGCGGAGACGATGCTGATGGGGCCCGGTGGACCGGGGTCGAGCTGGGTGGTGGTGGCTCTTGGCAGTTTGATGGCTCCCACCGAGCAGGCAAAGGGAGCAGGCGCGAGGCTGCAGCATTCCGGAGAATCGCTGGTAATGAACCCGGCGTGGATCGCTATGCAGAACCAGTTGAACAACCGGGCGATCCAGCAGATTAACGCCGCAACGCGGGCGACGATTGCAGCCACCAATGCGGAGAATGCGCGGGAGCAGGCGATGATCAGCGGACTTCAGAATGACAGCTTCAACGATGTCATCAATGGCGTGCAGGCAACGGTGGACGCGACCACCGGACAGCGCTACGTCGTGCCGCTGGGCCAGGGCGGAAGGCAATGGATCAACGGAAACAATGTAGTGGTCGAGTCCGGCCTGTCGCCAGGCGCGGGGTTCAATTCGCTAACTCCGGTAAGCCGCTAGAAGAGTAGCCTCGGCCATGCCGATCGGACTCACTTCGGCAAAAGGGGTTCCCTCTCAAACCTTTGTCCTCCACAGCTACCTTGCGTCGCATAGTAACCACCTGCTCCAAACCAAAGAAAACTCTTTCTCCTCGCCTTCCCGGATGATATTAGCTCCGTAGGCCGCATAGGCTTCCAGGTGGAAGAGAACCATTATGAAGAGAACGATCATCCTCGCTGTCGCAAGAGCTTGTTGTTTCGGCCTGGTGCTGTTCGCTGCAGGTTCCCTATCCGCAGTGGCCGCCGCTGTTGCCGATGTACCCGTCCTCACAGCGGAGGGGCTAGGTAAGGGAACGATAACGCTGGACGGCCCCTGGCAGTTCCACCTGGGAGACAATCCTGATTGGGCCTCACGATCACTGGACGACGCCAGCGGTCACCAAGGATGGGAGCAACTCACCGCCGATAGGCCCTGGGGCGAGCAAGGTCATCAATCCTATGCCGGGTATGCCTGGTACCGCCGTCATCTCCATCTTGAGCCGGCAGCCAGCGCTTCGCCGGATTTCAGCCTTTTGATTCCGCGGGTCGAAGACGTCTACGAGGTCTACTGGAACGGCGTGCTGGTGGGCAAGGAGGGCAAATTCCCGCCCGGTTCTACGTATCCCTACAATCGAGTGCCACAGATTTATCAATTAGGGCAGGCGCGGGATGGGGTGTTGGCGGTACGAGTTTGGAAGGCGCCGCTCGATTCCTTCGACACCGGCCTTCAGGGAGGTTTCCTGGCGCCACCCCTGGCGGGTAGCGCGGCTGCGCTCGCCGATCGCAAAACCGACTTCAATTACCGGTGGCTGCGCAACCGCCAGTACCTCTTTGCTCTCAACGCCCTCACCTTTCTGGTGATGGCGTTGAGCCTGGTGGCATGGCTGCGCAACCGTTCGCAGAAACTGCTGCTCTGGATGTCGCTCTACGCCCTCTCCGCTGTGCTCGGCCTGTTTCTTGTTGGTCTGCACTTGCCGTGGTCGTATCGCTTTGGCCTGGGCTGGTTGCAGCCGGTGCACGCCCTCGCGGATATTTCACTTTGGTTCTTACTGCTGTATTTGTTGCGGCTAACCGAGAACCGCCTTCTGGTACAGCTCACCGTGTGGCTGGCATGGATCGACCTGACCGCCAATGTGCTGGATGGCGCACTCACCATGTTCGATTGGAGCGGCCCGGCAGCGGTTCATTGGGAGCAAGGCGCGGATGCCTTCCTCACCATATTTGAAACCGTGCCTGAGCTTTTACCACTTCTGCTGGTGGGCTTTGCCATCCGCAAGAAGCTGGACCCGGCCCGTTGGCTGGTCGCGATCTTCGCCTTTAGCTCCTCCCTCATCTCCAATTTCCGCATAGCCGTGTCGCAGGGCAGCCGTTACACCCACTGGACTCTGGGAAACACGATCAACGCGCCCCTTTTTACCATACTGGGCAATCCCTTCACGCCCACTACGCTAGCGAACACTGCCCTGCTGCTCTCCATCGTGTACGCCGTTTACCGCTACACCAGGGAGGCCGCCCTGCGCCAGGGCGCCATGGAGCAGGAACTGCGCAGCGCGCAGGAACTGCAGCAGGTCCTCATCCCGGAACTGTTGCCGTCTTTGACCGGCTACTCGGTAACCAGCGCCTATATTCCCGCACAGGAGGTGGGCGGAGACTTCTTCCAGGTGATTGCTGCCGGCCCCGCTGGGCCTGACGGCGCCGCCTGGCTGGTGCTCGGCGATGTGAGCGGCAAAGGATTGCGTGCAGCCATGACTGTATCGCTCATCGTCGGCATGCTGCGCACGCTAGCCGACTTCACCTCGCAGCCGGCGGACATTCTCGCCGGCCTCAACCGCCGGCTGTATGGCCGCTTGCACGGCGGCTTCGTCACCTGCCTGGTGATGCTGCTCCAAGCCGACGGAAGCTGCATGCTGGCCAGCGCCGGCCATCCCCCGCCCTTTGTCAACCAGCAGGAGATTGCCCTTCCCGGGGCTCTTCCCCTTGGTCTTATGGCCGAGGTTAACTATGAGCAAAAAACCGTACGGTTGCAGGAGGGCGATCACCTTGTGCTTTACACCGACGGTCTGCTCGAGGCGCGCGCTGCTACTGGCGAACTCTTCAGCTTCGATCGGCTGCGCAGCCTCATCCAGCAAAAGCCCAGCGCCGAAGAGGCGACTAAGGCCGCTACCGATTTCGGTCAGGAGGACGACATCACCGTACTTACACTGACCCGTCTGGCCAAAGGCGAGGCCCCCTCAACACTCCTCAAAGCTCCCGCGTTGACCCCTGCCTGATCTTCGGCGCCAGCTTGTAGGATGTCGGGGTTTGACCGCAGCGTTCCTTGAAAATGGGACCGTGGTAGCCCCCTTCCCCCACCCGTCAGGGCTGCGGGAAATTACCGAAGAGGAGACTTTTCAGGTACAGCGGGATCCTCGGAACTTTGATCTCCGCGGCTGCGTACCTCTACCCGTGCCTCCAGATTGGATGGAACCTCCATGTGCGCGCTTACCCGGTTTTTCGCGGCTTTACTGGCAGCCGCTCTATTCGCGACGATCCCGTTTTTTTTTGACAGCGCAGAATCTTTTGGGCAGAATTCGGGCGTCAATCTCGCGCTCCATGCCAACTCGCACGCCAGCGCAGCAGACGTCGGTCTGCCCGCTTACCCTGGCGCAACTCTATTCAAAGATACGGACAACGATTCCGCAGCGGACCTCGGACTCACCGTCGGCGACTTTCACTTCAGCCTGATGGCGGTCAATTACGTGACCAGCGATTCGCCAGCCCAGGTTCTGGCCTTCTATCGCAAGCCACTCTCCCGTTGCGGGCAGGTACTCGAGTGTGACCACGGCAAACCTGTTGGCGCCCTCACTGTCACGCGCAGCGGGCTCACCTGCGGTCAGATACAAATTGGCGACAACACAAACTCCTCCACGGATCACGAAATTCGCGCCGGCTCTCTTCATCAGTACCGCATCGTGGGGATTGACCAGTCTCACCCAGGATCCACGCGCTTTGGCCTCGTCTACCTTGACCTGCCAAAGGACGGCAGCGAAAAAACGAAGTAGCGCCGCAAGCGGCGGCCGCCAGATCTCGGCCCACGGCTGAACGGTGTCATCCGCCCTAAAAGCGTATTGGACTTACCGAAGACCTGACCTTCCAGGAGGCCTTAAGGGTATAGCTTCCGAATTGCGCCTAGCCCTTGAAATCCGGTGACTTGATGCTTATTCACCGTTAAGAATGCTTATTCGCTGTAAGACCAATCAACGCTTCTAGTGTGGTCAAATCCTGCTTGAGAACATAGCCGCTAGCACCTGCTTTGCTTGCCGCTGCACGCATATCGTCGTCGTCGCAGTCGGTCACGATAATAACTCGAGCGGCTGGATCAAACTTTCGTATTTGCCTGGTCGCGGTAAGCCCGTCCATGGTTGGCATTCGAACATCCATCAACACGACGTTTGGCAGCTGCTCGCTATAGACCGCTAACGCCTCCGCGCCGTTTCCGCACTCCCATATCTGAGTCGCGATCTGCTGGACCGCGCGTCTTAGCAGACGGCGTACACTTGCGTGATCTTCCACGATGAGAACCGTCATTGTGCTTTTTAAGAAATCAGGCATGGCGGCTCGAAAACTCTTCCAAAGTGGGCCTGGATTTACGATAAAAGGGTTCCAAGGAGAAGAGAATAGGGGTCGTTACACGAACCGCCGTGTGTAACTACACACTCAGCTGTGTGGTTCCACACACTTGTGATACATTTTGCGGATGCAGTTGGAGGCCTCCATCGTGATTTCCCAGGAAATGCAGAGCATTCTTGAGCATGGACGGCTGAGAGTAGGCGATGTAACCCCCGGCCCTGTTAAGGCGCGTAAGCGGCCGATCTCGCGAGCTGCTTATACACTCGTGCGGTTGATCGCTGTTCTCCTCGTCAGTGTTTCGGCCGCCGCACAATACCGCTTTAACCTATGGACGGCGGAGAATGGCTTGCCTTTGAACTCAGTTCGGGGCTTACATCAGACTCCGGATGGATATCTTTGGATCGCAACGCTCGATGGCGTAGCTCGATTCGGCGGCAGTCATTTCAAATCCTTCAACAAGAGCAATACGCCTGGAATTATTTCTAACCGCATTGATTCCATGGTAGGAGGCCAAGATGGCGACCTATGGATGGTTACCGAAAACGGTCGTATCACGAGATATCACAACGGTTCTTTCCAAACTTACGGTGAGAAACAAGGCCTGCGAGAGGACAATCCCGTCCACGGCATAACGTCAGATGATTTCGGTCACGTGTGGATATTATTTACCGACACAATCTCTCAATGGGATGAGGTAGCCGGTCGGTTCAGCGATATTACCGTGAAGCTTCCACAAGTTCAGTACTTCAAATCTCTTCGGTGGGGACATCTTGGCTTTTGGGGTGGGAATGACAAAGGCCTGCATTGCTTTATCAAAGGGCAGTGGATCGAGGTCCCGCTTCCAACCTGGCTTCCTGCCTCCTCCATCTGGGAGGTTGCAGTTGATCGGAAAGGGACGCTCTGGCTAGAGACGCTAAACGGTGAACACGTCAGCATCACGGCCGGAAAGGCTGTAATCCAGAAGGCAGGCGCCACAGTTGACTATGTCGATCGCCAAGGGCACGTTTGGAAAATGCGTATTGGACAGCAACTGGATCGCTCGATGGAGGGTACGACCTTCGGGGCTAATCCCCCAGGGCCTTTTACCCAGGTCATCGAAGACCACGAAGGCAGCCTCTGGCTTGCTACCGAGGGCCACGGACTCTATCGATTGCATCCCGAGTTTGTTCATGTGTACTCCAAGGAGGAGGGTCTAATAGATTCGAACGTTTACCCGATCTATCAGGACCACTCCGGCGCGGTGTGGATTGGCGCCTGGCGCGGGGGGCTCAGCCGTTTTGAAGCGGGAAAATTTACCAGCTACACCGTCGCAAATGGGTTGCCAAACCCGCTTGTAACCTCTCTCTATGAGGACCGCGATGGTCAGCTCTGGGTCGCCACCTACAAAGGCCTTTGTATCGTTGTGAACGGAAGACTACGAAAGCCGCCTGGTCCTGCGCTGCCAGAGCAAACCGTCGTACAAGTTATTCAACAGGACAGGAGAGGGACCCTTTGGTTTGGAACGCCCGAAGGCCTTGTAAAGTACAGCAATGGGATCACCAAAATCTTCACCACCCGCGATGGGCTTGCGACCAATGATGTTCATGCGATTGTCGAAAGTCAGTCAGGTGATCTTTGGATTGGAGGCTATGGGGGACTGACAAGGATTCGTGGCGGAGAGTTCACGAATTCGACAGAGCACTACGGTTCGCCGAGCGATAGCATTCGTTCACTTTATGAGGATCACGATGGTGTTCTCTGGATCGGGACCTACGATAACGGACTCGGTCGTTTAAAAGATGGTCAATTGACGCGTTACAGCGTCCGTGACGGGTTATTTAGCAATGGAGTCTTCCAGACGCTCGAAGATACCCACGGTAATCTCTGGATGAGTAGCAACTGGGGCATCTATCGTGTGCGCAAGCAAGATCTGAATGAATACGCCGCAAAGAAGGTCAATGCGATCACGTCTGTTGCTTACGGCACGATTGATGGCATGCTCAGCGCCGAGTGCAATGGTGGCTTTGGACCTGCTGGCATAAAAACACGCGGTGGGAAGATGTGGTTTCCAACCCAGAACGGTGTCGCAGTGATCGACCCGGAAACCGTGCCACACAATGAGCAGCCTCCTCCCGTTGTCATCGAATCCTCCCAGCTCGATCACGTTGAACTTCCCGTGATAGGTCCGCTGCAGATCGCGCCAGGTAAACAAAATCTGGAAATTCAGTACAACGCTTTAAGTTTTATCAAATCGGACCTGATTCAGTTCAGGTACAAAATGGACGGACTGGATGCTGACTGGATCGACGTCGGATCGAGGCGAACAGCTTACTACTCGCATATGCCCTCGGGTAAGTATGTCTTTCGAGTAATCGCCCGCAATAGCGACGGAGTTTGGAATAACATCGGGCAAAGTCTTCCAGTTGTAGTGCTGGCGCCGTTCTACAAAACCGGGACATTCTTGACCTTTCTTCTACTGCTCGGCGGAGCTCTCCTATGGTTTGTAGCGAACTACCGCATCACGCGGCTTCAGCGTGCTCAAATTGCTCAACACCGTTTTTCACAACAATTAATAGCCTCTCAGGAAGGGGAACGGAAGCGCATTGCCGCAGAGCTGCATGACAGCCTCGGACAGCGGTTAGTAGTAATCAACAATCTCGCCCTATTCTTTCTTCGTTCGCACGCTCTGCACTCTGGGGACGACAAACAAGCCGAGGCCATCAAGGAGATCAGTGCGGAGGCAAGTTCAGCAATCGAAGAGACTCGGAGTATCGCGTACAACCTGCGCCCTTTCCAGTTGGACCGTTTGGGGTTGACCAAATCGATCGAGGGACTCATTCGTACTGTTTCCAAGTCGTCCGGGATCCACGTCGCCAGCGATCTTGCCGACGTAGATGAGCTGTTCCCGGAGGAGTTGCGGATCAACTTCTATCGGATCGTGCAGGAAGCCTTGAGTAACATCATGAAGCATGCCCAGGCGACAGAGGTGAATGTTCACATTCTGCGAACGGATACCGATGTTGTCCTCAGCATTCGAGACAACGGTCGAGGATTTACTCCGGCAGCCCACACCGGTCAGGCCGGCCTTGGCGGTTTCGGTCTGACCGGTATGGTGGAGCGTGCGACTCTACTAGGTGGTAGGCTCAAAGTGCGATCTGAGGCAGGGAATGGCACGATGATGACCGTAGAGATCCCGCTCGTGGGAGCAGATCATGCCGAATGAAATCAGCATCGTGCTAGCCGACGATCACCCTGTAGTGCGAAAGGGCCTGAAGCTCAGCATCGGGGAAGACCCCAGACTAAAGGTCATAGCCGAGGCGGGCGACGGCGAAGCAGCCTTAGCCCTCATAAAGGAGCTGAATCCACAGGTCGCGATCCTTGATATAGATATGCCAAAGTTGAGCGGCCTCGACGTCGCCCGACGAGTCGCCAAACTAGGGCTAGCGACAAGGATCATCTTCCTCTCCTTTCATCGCGACGAAGACTTCTTTCGCGACGCCATGGAAACGGGCGGCAAAGGCTACTTGGTCAAAGACGGTGCGACCGAGGAGATCGTCACGGCTGTCCATACGGTTGCTGGCGGGCAGATCTTTATGAGTTCAGCGATCACCCTGCAATTGCTTCAGGGTAACGGCGCAGCCAGCCAGACTGAGGATGATTCTCTTATCCGCGATCTCACCCCTTCGGAACGCCGTATCCTGCTCTTGATCGCTGATGGCCTGTCGAGCAAGGAGATAGGCTCTGAGCTCTCCATCCATTACCGCACGGTCGAAAATCATCGCACGAACATCTGCCGCAAGCTTGGAATCGAGGGAGCAAATGCTCTGCTCCGGTTCGCTGTGCAGCATAAAGGTAATTTCCGATAACGGTTATGCAACTATAACAATCCAAGCGGGTGTGAAGTCTCGCACCTGCTTGGATTGCTGGAAATCCGGTTTGTGCTGGCCGGTTGGATTTAGCGGCCTTCCGCGTTCGCGACATTAGCAGCCTGTCTCAACTCCGCATCGGCTTGGGCGAGAAGGTCCTTAGCGCGCTGCGCGTGACCGCCAAGCTGTCCGTCGTTGGCGGCCTGGGCGTTCTGGATCTTCTGGTAGGCGCTGACTATATTCTGCTGGGCGGAACGCAGGTTGCCGTGCCTGTTGCTTATGTTCACGACTGGGGCCTGCACATAAACGACGTTGGGCTGCTGCACGTATTCGACAACCTGATTTTGGGCGAATACCACTCCACCGCAGAGCAGAACGGACGCAACACAGGTCATAAGAAACTTTTTGGAAACCATGGTATTTCTCCTTATAAGTAAGAATTCTGTAGATAGTTCGTTGAGAGTGTTTTCGATCGCGAGAGTTCGCGAACGAGGGAATAGGTGTGACAGAAATGATTATTCGGCCGGCGTCCACCCTTCTGTCGGGTTATAGCTGGTGATGGACGCGGCTGCATTGGCTGTGTTCGGCCCTAGATCTTTCTGGTAAACAACGCCGTCTCGACTCACGATGAACGTCATAATTCCGGAGTCTTGATATTTGACGGGAGTGGCTATGACCGCAAACCCAGCCGTCATCTTTCCACCAGTTATGTAGCTCTTTGCTCCACCTTTTGCCTTGTCTCCCTGCGCTGAGAGGATGCGGAAAGAATATCCGTCGAACACCGGTGCTCCGTTGACTGCGGAGGAGGCAGCAATCCCTGCAAAATTAACCAGTCTGCCGAGAGGACTCGGGGGCTGGTCCTGCGGAACTTCCCAGTGCAAGCCGTCCTGTTTTTCCGGACTACCGAGGATAGTCTGCGTGTACACCTTGAATCTTCGACGATAGAGCTCCTCTGCATTTGCTATTGAGGTGCTTGCATCAATTGCAAGGAGTTCATTTCTCCCAATCCGGCGCGCGAGGATCTCTCGTTCGCCGGCGGCGGTGTCGAAGTACCACCCGGACTCCGAATCCCGCACCAGAGGTATCGGGAAGGCATAGTTGTCGCTCCCGATGTAGAGAACCCGGCTGCCATCGGTCATCGTCACCCAGCGGTTCATCCGGTCATACTTGGCGACGAAGGATTGGAGCGCGGCCCTGTCTTCGGCCGGATCCCCCGAAGTCACAATCGCGCCCGATTGTGACCCAAAGATGTGTCCCAGCGCGTCTTTATCCTGCGCCCGTGACGCCGCCTGCAGGGCCTGTCCAGCTACTGCCGGGCTTACAAAAGTGGCCTGCGCTCCACTATCTGCTGCCTTGACATTATGTGCAGAACAGCCCAGCAGACAAACCGCCGCCAGCAGAAATATCACGGCTCTAAGGTAAAAACTTGAGTTCGTCGAATTGATTCTTTGCGATTTCATCTCTCTCTGCATCCCTTCACAGTTTTTTCTGCATTCAATTTGTGTGCAGCCGTTCAACCCCGACCCCTCCCGCCGCCGCGCGGAGCTGGCGAATGCGGGGCCTGCGCATGCATTGCCGGCTGACGATGGGCAACAGGATGACTGGCGACCCGATTCATGCTCGCCCGGCCGCGATTGCTCTCCGCCCGGCTCGCCGACCCGTCGCCGCTCATATGGTTACGGGCCTCATTACCTCCGAAAGAACCCGGGCGTCTGTCGTCTCCATTGGGCTGGTGCTGAACGCCACCGTTTCCACCGATCAAACCGTGGTCGCCATTGCGGCCACCGTTTGGCACATCACCAGGCACATGCCGATCGCCGTTGGGTCCGTTGTTCGGGCCATAGCCCCCGCCATTCGGTCTGTACCCACCGCCGTTACCGCTGTTGCCATTACCGTTCGGCCTGTACCCGCCACCATTCGGCTCATTACCGCCGTTCGGTCGATATCCGCCACCGTTAGGCTGAAATCCGTTCGGGTTGTAGGGGTGCGCTCCATATGGCCCTGGTCCGTGGGGACCAGGCCCCCAGGGGTGATAGTTGTTGTATGTCGTATGATTGTTGATGTAAGTGGTGTTGTGAATGTAAGTGTTGTGCTGATAGACAACACTGCCACCGCCGCCACTGCCGCCCCAGTTGCAGTTCCACGAGTGCCAGCCCCAGGCGAACCCTCCCACAAAGCCGCCACCGCCAACAAAGCCACCGCCCCCGCCGAATGCCACGCCGATCCTTATAGCCGGACCATAGGAAACAACCGGAGCCGCAACCACCACACGCGGAGTGTAAAGCGGCACGACGTAAGGCGTACCGTAGACAACCGTCGGATTATATTGTGGAACATAGACGACGTCCGCGTCAGCCGGCTGAATGACGATCGTCTGCGGAGATTGCTGGACTACCTTGATCTGTGGCGTGGACTGCAGAGTTCCCGCGGTCTGTGCCTTGGCGCGCATCACCTGCACCGCGGCCATCACATCACTCTGCTGGTTCTGAAACGCTTGGCCAATCTCGGACGTCCACCCCAGATTGCCCGCGAGATTGTTGAGCACATCGGGAAACTGGGTTAGCGCCTTGATGCTAGGATCCCACGTCTGCTGATCGACAGCCTGCGCCAGCGCAGTACCCGTGAGACTGTTATTTTGCGCAAGCCAAAGCGCAGCCGCAGAGACCTGATCAGGAGCAGCCGCCGCACCCAGCACCTGCGCCACCAGTGCGTCCGGATAGAGCGCAATCGGCGCCACCAACGCATCCAGTTGGTCGGCAGTCATCGACGCAACCGCGGGTGCTGCATCCGAGGGCATGGCCTGCGAGCTCTGGGTAGAGGTCTGAGCCTGAGAACCGTCAGTCTGTTGTGCTTGTGCTCCTGCCGCAAACAAGGTGATGCACAAGAGCACCGAAGAAGCATGTTGCATTGTCTTGGAAATCATCTCTCTCCGTCCGTTCCCTGTAGATTTCTGGTGTGACCCGGTTTCAAGCTTGCTTCCCGAATCCCCATCTGGACCTTTGAGAAGTTGAACAAGTGAGCCGAGAACTCCTCGCCGCATCTCTTGAAACAGAGAATAAGAAATATGGCCGATCGAAGATATAGCGGACGCTACACGAAAGACTGTGTGGTGTTGCACTTATCATCTGTGTGGAACCACACACCAGCGGCGCGCAACTGTGCGCTCGCCCGCGATCCCTCGCGATAAGTGAGACAAGCGAAATGAGTCGATCAGGTTCTATAGGGCTCGGCGAAGCCGTTGAAATGCCCTCGGCTTAAGAGGTCGCTCAAAAAACCTCGTTGTGGTCGCCTTTGGGATCAGCGTTGGACTTTAAGCATCGGGCCTTCTTGGTCTCCATGTCTCCTGAGGACGCAGGTGAGCATTTTGGCTGGCTCGCGGCCTTCGTCGGCTTCGATATACCGGCTTCCGGCGCACTGACCCAGGAACGGCTGGGATGGCACCCGACTGGCCCTTCTCTGATTGCCGATCCCGAACAAATGCGCTACTCCTAAGCCCTAACAGACTGCGTGCCAGCAGCGCCTTTGCGCGCTGGTGCGCGGTTGCATCATCGTTGGGCACGATGCCGAAGTACGTTGTTGAGGTGAGGAAAAACTCTAAACGAAGGGCACGGCTTCAGCCGTGCCGTAAATGCTCGCGCTTGACGGCTTTAGCCGCTGAGGTACGCTTTTCGGGACATATACTGCGAAGACCCAGTAACTCATTCAGTCGAGATCGGACCGCTCTGCACCATGAGCCCGGCTCCCAAAAGTGGCTCAGCTTGTCGCAACAACCGCGCAGCTGTTAGAAAGAGCAAACTTCCAGATACAGCACTAAGATTTCCGGGCAACAATCAATGCGGAATCAATGTAGAAGGTCAACGTGTAGCGGCGGCCTGTTGTTTGGCCAACGCCTGCTCGAAAGTTTTCTCAGCATCAGCGACAAAATCCTTATAGCCTGCAGGGTCGATAAAGACACGGGGACCATCGTGCGGATAGTGCTCCAGTTTCGTGAGCAAATCGAAATACCCGCCGTGCGCTCCAAGAAATACGTCACAGGGCAAAGTCCGCAACACGGCGAATGTATGTTGGAAGTCCTGAACAATGCCGGGATAGCTTACGGGGTGGTTGGGTGCCGCGACGAAGTGGTACTCCGACCAAAAGGCTGTTCCTCCGACGATGACAATGTTGCGCGACGTTCCCGCTGGCTCCCCTGGGAGGTGAGAGCGCATGGTCCACGTCGTGCATCCGCGCGTGTGGCCCGCAGTTTTAAGGGCCGTCAGTGTCACACCCCCGAGGTTTACAGTGTCTTCGTCGTGGAGAACGCGGTCCACGCGCACTGGGGTGTACGTGGGGATATTGGGTGAGGGCGACAGGAAGTCTGCCCGCGCGCCGGTCTCAACCACACTCACGTCGCCGTCCATCACCATGTTCTTCGCATGCGTCTCACGAATCACTTCGGCCGCGCCAGCCATGTGATCGGCATGCGCCTGACTATTGAGCAGAATCTTAATGTCAGTCCAGCGGAAGCCTAGCTTTTCCATACTCGCGCGTATCTGCAACGGCGAAGTAGCGAGGTTTGCATTGATGAGGATATTCCCCTTCGGAGTGACGACCAGATAGCTGGCAAGCTCCTGGCTCCCCACGTAGTAGAGGTTGTCGGCAATTCGGAACGGAGCGATGGGTGTAGTCCACGAAGGTTTCGTCTGCGCATGGATGAGTGTTGAAGTGCAGAACAGGACCAACAACAACCGGGAAAGAAGCACGCGCATATCCTTTATATATAGCATGTACCAAAGGAGTTAAAGCGCTGCGAAAATGCTGGAGACAAGCCAAACCGAAAGATTTTCATGAGAAAGCTTGAGTACATTTTCGCCCTATTCGTCATAGCGTGTACTGCATCAGCGCAGCACACTTTTAAGTGAGGCTGTTCCTGGTAGTTGTCGAGTCACCGGCAAGCAGGAAGTAACGTCGGGAAAGGAACTCGCGTTAGCCTGTTACCGTCAGCGCAGGTCATTCCCAGGCAGATCGGCGGACCCTTGCCGACTTCCCGCGTGTTTTATGATTGTTGAATGCCTGTGGATCTCGGATTTAGGCAATACGGCGATGGTTCAGTGCGCGCAATCGTACTGCACGACTGGTTTTGTGACCACAGCAACTGGGACGCGATGACGCCTTATCTTACCCCGGACCAATTCACCTATGTCTTCGCCGATCTTCGCGGCTATGGGGACTCACGTAATCTTTCCGGCGAGTACACGCTTGGGGAGGCCGCAAGCGATGTCATCGCTCTCGCCGATCGCTTAGGTTGGAAAACTTTCTCGCTCATCGGCCATTCGATGAGCGGACTCGTCGTACAGCGGATTGCGCAACTTGTTGAGGGCCGTGTCTCGCGCGTCGCCGCCATTACGCCGGTTCCGGCCGTAGGCCTTGGTCTGAGTCAAGCGACGGTTGAAGTGTTTCAAGCCATTGCACTCGGTGAGGACCAGGCGAGACTCGCCGCCGTCGGCCCCCTGTGGGGCGATCGACTATCAGCCACCTGGACGAAGTACAAATTGCGGCGCTGGCGGGAGACAGTAGAGCCCCGCGCTGCAGCCAGGTATGTAGAAATGTGGGGCTGTGAAAGCATTTCGGAAGGCGTGGGCGGAATCAAAACGCCGATGCTCATTATCGCGGCCGAAAAGGACGCCCCGCCGTTCCAAGCTGCTGCGTTGAATACCTCTACGCTGCCCTTCTACCCCAACGGACGTCTGGTCTCACTCGGTGAGTGTGGCCATTACCCGATGCAGGAGCAGCCGCCATTGCTGGCTACCCTGATCGAACGTTTCTTGAGCGAATAGCCTGGGGACCGGCGATTCGGTCCTGCCTAACGCCGATTTCGCCGGGAGCAATCCTCGCTTCACACTAAATCACCGAGGCTCGAATCGAGCGCCAGCGCGACGAATTTCGGAGTCTCTGGCGTGGGAAAAGCGGGCCATGGGAAAAGCGGGCCGGGAAAAGCGGGCCAGACGGAAATGACCCTAACGAAAACGCACCTATCTGCTTTACTCCAATGCCTTTGCTTTAGCGTCAGTTCCGTCGGTCCTGCCTCGGTCACGGCACTCGGCATAGGTCTCTCTCCTTTTGAAGAGATGACCGCGAAGCGGGGCAGGATGCGGATCAGTAAGCAGCGTGCGATATGATTGCGCACGGCGTTGCTATGTTGGGATTGGACATCAGCTTCCGGCGGCTGGAACTTCCGGGACTTTTCCTTTGGTTCAATGTTGTTTGCGTGGGTCTTGCGCAGGACGCCACGCCCGCTCTGAAGCAGGCGGATACTGCCTACCGCGCAGGCTCCGTAGCTTTCTCAAAAAACGACTATGCAACGGCGCGGGTCGATTTCGAGAAGGTGATCCACCTCGCTCCCGCCGGGGAGCAGGGATACCGCGCTCTCGGGTTGACGCTCCTGCGCATGGGCAAAAGTGAGGAGAGCGTTCCGGTCCTGGAAAAGGCTCTCTCGCTCAAGCCCAGCGACTCGGACGCACAGTTGGGTCTTGCCATCGCCTACGACCGGCTGCATCAGCCCGCCAAAGAAGTCATCCTGCTCGGAAAACTCGATGCCGCGGCTCGAGTCCAGAAGCATGCTTTGCCCGCCGATATCGAGGCCATGTATGCGCGAGCGCTGGCGGCGACGCACCAGCTTCCCATGGCGATCAACCGCATGAAGCAGTCGGTCGCTGCCGACCCGCGAAATGCCGGCTCTCTGGATGATCTTGGTTCGCTCTACGCCATGCAGAAAGACTGGCCGAACGCCGAAAAGAGTTTCCATGCGGCCCTGGCCTTGAATCCGTCGCTGGCCTCCGCCCACTTGCACCTCGCGATGGCGTTACAGGCTGAGCAGCGTGCCGGCGCAGCCGAAGAGCTCAGCAAAGAACTCAAGCTGGCCTACCAACTCGATCCTGATAACCCCATCATCAATCTGGAACTAGGACGTTTGCTGGCCGCAAACGGCGATGATCAGCAGGCTATCCAGCTACTTCAGCACGCCTACGCGCTGCTGCCGCAATCCGCCGATGCGGCCTACCAGCTAGGCCTTGCGTTACAACGCTCGAATCGCATGTCGGAAGCGATACCGCTGTTTCAAAGTGCCGCTGCTGCTGATCCCGACAATCCGGACATCCTGGCCAACCTCGGCATGGCTCTTTGCCAGCAGCAGAAAGCCACCCAGGCCGTTCCGCTTCTGCAAAAGGCTGTCCAACTGGCGCCGGACAAGCCCATCGCCCACCAGAACCTGGCGGCGGCCTACATTCAGCTCAGCCAGTTCGATGACGCCGTTTCTGAGCTGCGAACCGCTCTTAAGCTGTCGCCGGACTCACCCCAGCTTCACTACAACCTCGGTCTGGCTTTGAAGATGCAGGACAACATCGCGGCCGCCATCCCCGAGCTGCAAACTGCGGCGCAGCTGGACCCTGCGATGTCTGAGCCCCCCTATGTTCTCGGCATCCTGCATATGCAGGCTGGGCAATACGCCGACGCGGCCCGGGAGCTCAGTACTTCGCTCAAGCTGCAACCCGAGAACGGCGATGGTTGGGCGACGCTGGGAAGTGTCTACAACCATCTTGATCAACTTGACCAGGCGATCGCAGCGCTCGACCAGGCTATCAAGCGTTTGCCGCAGCAGCCCAATCCTCATTTAACCCTGGCCGCTGTCCTGGCGAAACAAAACAAGCCCGAGGACGCCAAAGCTGAGCGCGCCAAGGCGGCCGAGTTGATGCGCGCCAACATGAATCGCCAGCGCGCCGAAGTCGCGGCCAATTCCGGAACTTCGTTGCTGCAAAAGGGAAAGGTCACGGAGGCCATCGTGGAGTTTCAGAACGCCATCAGCTTTGACCCAAGCTACCCCGAAGGGCACCTGGGGCTCGCCGACGCGTTCGACCGCCAGGGCAAAACATCCGACGCAGCCGCAGAGCGGCAAAAGGCAGCCTCACTCCAGCCGGCTCCATAGCCCCAAAAGCGAGCTGTAACAGTCATGACAACCCCCTGCAAGCCCGTATACAGCGGCTTTCCAAGGAGCTTATAGTCGTATCGTCGTGAGAAATCGCGGGTCAGCTTCGGGGCGAAGCAAGATTATGGGCTTATGAGTATCCTGGCACGGCGTTGTTTCCTTTCCTCAGCGATCGTGTTGATCGCAGCCGTGTGTTGTGTCGGCACGATCCTTGGCAGAGAAGACGCCCGCGCGATGGCCGCCAACGATCGCAAGCTTTACGCCGACAAAGTTCGCGCGACCTACAGCTTTGCCTTCGGCGAAAACGATATTTCGTCACCCGGCAACGCAGCCGTCGAAGGCAAAGACTTCCTGCCAGCAAGCGCTTTTCCCGATGCTAACTACTGTGGGCACTGCCACCAGGAGGCCTACCACCAGTGGCGCCAGGCGCTGCACTCCAACTCCTTCCGCACCCCGTTCTACCGCACCAGCGTCAACATCCTTCCCCGCACCAAGGGGATTGAATTCTCCCGCCATTGCGATAGTTGCCACAACCCGATTGGAGTTTTGGCCGGCGCGGTCACCGCCAACTCGACCATGGATCGCTCCTTCGATCGTGACGGCGTGACCTGCACCACCTGCCACTCCATCCAGAGCGTGAAGACCCGGCTTGGCAACGGCAGCTTCGTCATGGCCGTTCCTGCCGTCATGGTCGATGAACAGGGAAAGCGGATTCCCGGCCTGGTGCCAGACGCGGAGATCCTCGCCCACCCCGATCGCCACTCCAAAGCGGTGATGCAGGACATCTACCACAGCGTCGAGTTTTGCGCAGCTTGTCACAAGGCGAATCTGCCCCCGACGCTGAATGGCTACAAGTGGATCCGCGCCTTTAGCGCCTTTGACGACTGGCAGAACTCGAAGTTTTCGCAACAGAATCCGCTCAGCTTCTACACTGCGGATTTCAAATCCTGCCAGGCGTGCCACATGATGCGCGAAGCGATGACGTTACCGGATCCGGGAGCCAAACACGGTACGTTCGCATCGCATCGCTGGTTGGCGGGCA
This sequence comes from uncultured Acidobacteriaceae bacterium, assembly GCA_963830325.1. Classification (GTDB taxonomy): domain Bacteria; phylum Acidobacteriota; class Terriglobia; order Terriglobales; family Acidobacteriaceae; genus PALSA-350. The sequence goes on along the minus strand of CAWHMV010000006.1, from coordinate 298,287 downwards.
ATACCGCTGTACCCTTCTACTATGGCTTCGACGAACAATTGCAGAAGACGCTCGAGTTTCTCAAGAGCGGCAACTACCTGAATGTCGACATATTCGCCCTCAGGCTAGGGGATAGTGACAAACTCGTCGCCCCGCTGGGCAACACTCCCTTTACTCTCAAGCCCGGGCAATCGGTGCAGGCCTACGTCGTGGTTCAGAACAAGAACATCGGCCACTCCCTCATACCGGAGGTTCGCGACCTGTATGAGGCGTGGGTGCAGTTCACGGTCAAGGACGCGTCGGGCGGCAAGATTTACGAGAGCGGATTCCTCAAGCCGGACGGAACGCTGGAGCCGGGAGCGCACAGCTTTACCAATCGCCCCGTCGACGTCATCGGCGACTTCGTAGATAACCACAAGGTCTGGACCATTCACTCCATGGCCTATGACAACACCATCCAGGCAGGGCGTTCGGCCCTGGTCCGCTATGAATTCAAGCTGCCGGAAGAGTTACACGGCCCGGTCACCGTAACGGCAAAGGTCAACTATCGGCATCTGCGCCAGAGCTACCTGAACAACGTACTCGGCCCCGATCATCCTGCGTATCCAGTGGTCGAGCTTGCCTCGCGCACGCGCACTCTTTCGCTCGGTGAAAATACCCCGGAGCCTGCGCTGCCCACGGATAATGCGGAATGGATGCGCTGGAACAATCTCGGTATCGCCTACATTGACCAGCAGCAGTACGACGACGCTCTGCACTCCTTCGAACACGTGGTCCGCCTGCGGCCCGACTACAAAGACGGTTACATTAATCTCGGGGTCACGTTGATCGAGTGGGAGAAATACGCCGAGGCCCGTGAGCCGCTGGAGAAAGCACTGGCCCTCAAACCCGATGACGCTCGCGCTCTGTATTACATGGCGTTGGTGGAACGCAGGCAGCGTCATTCCGAAGCGGAGATCGCCGACCTGGAAAGAGTTATCGCTCAGTATCCCAATTCACGCGATGCCCGGCGCGAACTCGGCATCTCGTATTATCAGCAACACCGTGCCGCGGACGCCATGGGGCAGTTCAAGGCGCTGCAGCAGATCGACCCTGACGATGTGGCCGCGCATTACAACCTCGCCATTCTCTATCGCAGAATGGGTGACAAGCAGCAGGCGGAAAAAGAAGCAGCGCTGTATGCCATGAAGCGCATCGACCCGGCCGCGCCCACCTACTCGCTCGATTACCTGCGCAGACATCCTGAGATCTCGAACGAAAGCGTCCCCTGGCACAAGCATTCCAATCTTTCGCCGGCAGCCGCCAAACCGGCCCCAGGCCAGTGAAGCCTCAATGAAGCAAGGAGCCCGAGGTTGAATCGCCGCAGGTTTATCCGTTCCCTTAGCCGCACCGCCCTGGTTCTCTCCTTTACCGACATCATGGCCCTCGCCGCGCCGCCACAACAGCCACAACAAAAGATTGGCCCGCAGGAACGAAGCTACGACGCAAAACCTGCTGCTCCACCCCCAGGGCCCAAATCGCCCCTTGAGGGAACGCCGTTGGGCGTCAGCTTCACCGACGTCGTGCAGGAGGCCGGTCTTGCGGTCAAGACTATCTACGGCGGCGAGAAGACCAACAAATACCTGCTGGAAACGACTGGCTGCGGACTCGCCTTCTACGACTACGACGCGGATGGCTGGCTCGATCTTTTCCTCGTCAATGGCTGGAGGCTCGAAGGCTTTCCTGCCGGCCAGGAACCCCGCTGTCATCTTTTCAAGAACAACCGCGATGGCACATTTACCGATGTGACGGCCGGCTCCGGCCTCGAACACAAGACTGGCTGGGGCCAGGCTTGTTGTGTCGGTGACTACAACAACGATGGCCACGATGATCTCTTTGTGACCTACTACGGCCAGAACGCGCTTTATAAGAACAACGGTAACGGTACCTTTACCGACGTCACCCAGCAGGCCGGCCTTATCCAGCCCGGGCCTAAGACACGCTGGAACACCGGCTGCACTTTCGTCGACTACGACCGCGACGGCCATCTGGACCTCTTCGTCGCCAACTATGTCGACTTTGATTTAGCGACCGCCCCCAAGCCCGAGGACGGACCCTGCACCTACAAAGGTATCCTCGTCGCCTGCGGACCACCGGGTCTGGCTGGAGGACGCAATCTTCTGTACCACAACAACGGCGACGGAACCTTCTCCGACGTGAGTCAGAAATCCGGTATGTGGACGGCTGTTGGCACCTATGGCCTCAGCGTGGCGGCGTCGGATCTCGACAACGACGGCTGGCCGGATATCTATGTCGCCAATGATTCTGCGCCGGCAACCTTGTACCTGAACCAGAAAGATGGAACCTTTCGCGACATAGCCATTGAAGGCGGGGCCGCGCTATCCGCCGAGGCCAAGCCGCAAGCAGGCATGGGTGTTTCGATCGGAGATTACAATCGCGACGGAGCGCTCGATGTGGTGAAGACCAACTTTGCCGGCGACACTGACTCGCTTTACACCAACCTCGGCGATGCCAACTTTGAAGACCGCACCTATCCCAGCGGTTTGGGCGTCAACACCCGCCTGCTTGGCTGGGGCGTTGGTTTCTTTGATATGGACAACGACGGCTGGTTGGACCTGCTCATGTCGAACGGCCACGTCTATCCCGAGGTTGCGAATGCAAAGACCGATCTTAAGTATGCCGAGCATAAGTACCTCTACCGCAATCTCCGCAACGGCCGTTTTGAAGAGGTCACCGAGCAGGGAGGTCCCGGGATCCTGGAAAACGCGCCCGCGCGCGGCTGCGCCTTTGGCGACTACGACAACGATGGCAACATGGATGTTGCTGTCAACTGCATCAACTCCATTCCTCAGCTACTCCACTGCACCTCCACCTTGCATCGCAACTGGATCAAGATCAAGTTAGTCGGGACTAAGTCCAACCGCACTGGCATTGGCACTCGTGTCATCGTTACCGCAAAAAACGTACCTGGTGCGGAAAAGCCGCTGGTGCAGATGGAAGAGCTCCGCAGCGGCGGAAGTTATTTCTCGCAAAACGATCTGCGTATGCATTTCGGGTTGGATCAAGCGGCCAAGGTGGACTTAGTCGAAGTCCGCTGGCTCAGCGGGCAGATCGATCAATTCAAGAACCTCGACGTGAACCAGCTGTACGTTCTGGAGGAAGGCGGCAAGATACTCAAGCAAGGCCCGCTGGTGCGAGCGAAGGGAAAGGCTTAGCCGATGCGTCGAACGCTTTTGTTCTGCGCGGTTTTTCTCGCTGTTTCTCTCTCGGCACAGAATTACCCGGCGAAAAAGCCGCCTTCTTCGCTCCCTCCATCCAGCGCTGGTCCTAGTTGTCCGTGGCTCACTGAGGGCAGCGCTGCCAAAGTGCTGGGAGGAGAGGTACATGTGATCCTGAACGTCGCGAGCGCTACCCAGGGGACCTGCACCTTCGTGAAGACTGCACGCCCGAAAGAGCAACTCAAGGTTTTGGTGGGCGCCGGGAACCTCCCCTCGTGTCCCGCGGGAAGTGCCAAGGTAATCGGCGTCGGCGATCAGGCAAGCCGATGCCATCTGCCGCATTCCGCACAAATGATTAGCGGCAACGTACGCGCGGTTGATATGGCGATTACTCTTTCCGGCGGCTTCGGTAACCAGAGCGAGGACGCGATCCAGCAGATTGCCGAGCAGGTAGCCGGAAATCTTTTTTAAGTGGCCCCCAAAGTGCTTCAAAATTCAGAGACGGCCCAGCTTTCCCCTTTCCACAGGAGGCGCTGATGCAAATACTGCTACAGGATCTCCGTTTTGCGTTCCGGCAAATCCTCCGTAACCCCGGTTTCTCCCTGACCGCGGTCCTTTCGCTCACCCTTGGCATTGGCGCAACCGTTGCTGTCTACAGCATCCTCTATGACGCTGTGCTCCATCCCTGGCCGTACGCGGGAATCGACCGGATCTGCGACGTCTGGATTACGGACAACGCCGGCCACGATAGAACCTGGGGGCTGACTGGTCCGCAGATTCACCAGCTTCGGCAGACGCACGCCATTGAGGATATAGCTGCCTTCGACTTTACGAGCCAGACGATCACGGGCAGTGATGTGCCCGATGACGTCAACGCGATCATGATGACCGGGTCCGCTTTCCAGTTCCTCGGCCTGTCGCCCCTGTTGGGCCGATACATCGTCCCTTCCGACGCGCCTGACGGACAGGATCCTCAGCCCGTGACAGTGCTGAGTTACAAGTTCTGGCAACGGCACTATCGGGGCGATCCTGCCGTGGTCGGAAAGACCATCCAGCTCACGCACAAGACCTACGCGATCCTTGGCGTTATGCCGCCGCGCTTCACGTGGATGGATGGCGATGTCTATCTGCCCCTGAAGCTGAATTCGGATCAGACGCTTCGGTACGGAACCAAGATCAAGTTGAAGCCCGGCGTCAGCATGGCCGCCGCCGAGGGCGAATTCCGGCCCCTCTACCAGGAGTTCGACCGCCAAACCCCGAATATCTTTCCCAAGCAATTCAAGATCAGCGTGCGCGGTCTGGCGGAGACGTATACCCGAGATCTGAAGAAGACGATGGTCCTCCTCTTTGGGGCCGTCGCGCTGCTGCTCGCCATTGGTTGCGGGAATGTCTCGATTCTGCTCCTTGCGCGGGGCACGGCGCGACAGCACGAGTTTGCTGTCCGCTCGGCCGTAGGAGCCAGCGGCGTCCGCATTGTGCGCCAGCTCCTCACCGAATCTCTGCTCTTATCGCTGACCGGAGCGGGGCTGGGCATCTTTGTTGCCTACCGGACCATTGGGTTCATCATCCCGCGCCTGCCGGACCACTCTTATCCCTATGAAGCCGACTTCCACATCAACTTCGCTGTCCTGTTTTTCAGCGTAGGCCTGGCTTTGCTGAGCGGAATCGTCTTCGGCCTCTTTCCTGCCCTGGAGTCGGCCCGGCCGGAGATCAGCCAGGTCATGCAGGCCGGGACGCAGCGGCTGACGGGCAGCGTGAAAGGCAGACGCCTGCACAACGCCCTGATTGCGGGACAAATCGCGCTGACTCTGTTGCTCATGACGGCGGCAGGGGCTGCTATTCAGGCATTCATTCGCATGAACCTCGTGCCGCTGGGGTATGAGCCGAAGCACGTGATGTCAGTCATCATTCCGCTGGGCGAAAATGCGCACACAACATGGGCCGACCGCACCCGCTTCTTTGAGCAGCTTCGTGAGAAAGTCGCAGAAATGCACGGCGTGGTTGGGGCAGGGATATCGACCAATGCCACTCCGCCGGATAGCGGTTTGACCGTTCCTGTCGAAATCCTGGGAAAGGTCGCCTCCCAGGCGCAAGAGGCCCACGTGGAATTAGTCAGCCCTGAATACTTCACAACGCTGCAGATTCCGCTGCTCAGAGGGCGCTCCTGGGAACAGAGCGAGATCGCGCGCGGCGCCACACTGGTCCTTGTGAATCAGGCATTCGTCCGTCACTATCTTTCCGGCGGGGATGCGCTGGGGCACTCGGTCCGCATCTCGCAACTCACAAACGCTCCCCCCATCCGGCTGGCCGCAACCGGAAGCGACGGATGGCTGCCGATCATCGGAGTCGTCGCCGATTCGCTGGATGACGGGCTGGAGAAGCCAGCGGCACCCGCGGTCTACGCGCCCTACACGCTGCTGACGTTGCCGTTTACCCAAGTCCTGGTGCGCACGCAAGGCGAGCCGCTTGCCATGCTGCATAGCGTCCGCCAGCAGATCGCCTCCCTTGATCCGGACCAGCAGATCTTCAGCGATGTGCGGGACCTCGAAGGCTGGATCCAGCGTGAGCCGGAGTATGCAAGGGCGCGTCTCATCTCCATGCTCTTTGGCGCGTTCTCCATACTGGCGCTGAGTCTCGCCGCGGTAGGCCTGTACAGCGTGGTCTCCTATACGGTCCTGCAGCGCACCACTGAGTTGGGAGTTCGCGTCGCCCTCGGAGCGCGGCGCCGCGACGTGCTGAGCATCGTGGCGCTCTCTGCCGGAACCAGTGTTGGCCTTGGCATCGCCGCCGGTCTTGCGCTTAGCTTTGGTCTGAATCGTCTCATTACCCGCTGGATCGAGGGTGGAGCGCGTGATCCGATCATGGTTTTGGCCGCGTCGATGCTGCTCATTGCGGTCGCCGTGCTCGCCTGCCTGGTTCCCGCGAGTCGGGCCCTTTCTATCGACCCGATGGTTGCGCTTCGCTGCGAGTAGGCGAGTCGCTTCTAGGTACAACTCCCAGTGACCAACTTCTGACCAAGGCGCATCTCCACGATTTAGCAGGGTGGAATTGTGCTTTGACGATGATGCGCTGGCTGAGCCGGCTGTTTCCGAGGCGATTTCGGTCACCGAAATCGAAACTGCCCCATCGGCGAGGGATGATCGAAGACAATCGAGGCGCACAGCACTTTTATGCGGTGCGCCTCGACTGCAAGTGAAGGAGTTCCCTCATTTTGGAGCGAGGACATAAAGCTGGCCGTTCAGTCCTTTGACGACGATCTTACCGTTGTTGCTTACGCCGCTCGCACTGGTCAGCAGGGGAAGGGACGAGTCGACGAGTTCGTTCAGGTCGATCGAGATACCACCGAAGTACAGGTAGGCTCGACTGACGGCTGTAGCGGCGGGTTTGGTGCCGACGATCTCTGTGCTGCTGTTGATCCCGCTACCGGGGAACGGCAGCTTGAAGAAGGTGTGGTTCCGGTACAGATAGCTTGTTGCCACGCCTCCTGAGCCAACAGCGGATGCAAGTATTTCGCCGCGATCGTTGAGGGCCGCAGAGGCGAAAGTCTGTCCGGCTGCCGTGCCCAAATCGTTCATATGGCCCTGGGTGTAGAGAAAGAGATGAGTTGCACCGTTGGCCACGGTGCTGATTCCCGCGATTTCGCCCAGATTATTGATGCTTGTCCCTGCACTGTATGTCCCACCGAGAGTGCCGATATCTGCCAGGCCGGCTCCGGTGTACAGGAAGGCGTGGGTATTCCCCAGGCAAGTCGGAGGAATGGGAACCGGTGTCGGGCAGGTTGCGGTGGAAAGCGATCCCGTCACCTGCCCTGCATTGTTGATGCTGTAGGCGTCGCTCTCCCGCCCTGACACGTTATCTATATCGATTGTCGTGTTGTTGCTGTAGTTGTACAGGAACGCCTGCGGTGGCGGCCGCAATGGATTGGGCGGTTGTAAATCCTGCTGCCCCACGACCTGCCCCTTATCGTTGAGGCCATTGCCGGTGCTCGCGCGGCTGAAAGCGACAGTGTTCGTTACGCCCCCGGCATAGAGGAACGCGGCGGCAAATTGCTCGCTGCCCTCTGCAGAGGAAACCGTGCCTGCGACTTGCCCCTTATCGTTGACTCCCGCGGCCTCAATGGCAGAAACGCTTCCCAAGCCGGTGGATGGCGCAATCTGGGTCGCGGTAAAGACAGGAAAGGTTTGCGGACGAACCAATGCGATGGAGACCGGCGCATTGCCTGTCGTGAAGGGAGAGGCGCTTAAGGGCTTCAAAAGACCGGTGCTGAGGTTGAAGCCTGAAATGTCATTGTTGTTGGCCGCGAAGAGAAAGGTTCCGGTATAGTCGACGGTTACGAAGTCGGGCGATCCCCCTCCAAACGGCGAACCCTGGATGGGCGTCAGCTGTCCGTACAGGTCTGTAGGGGGAAAGGTTCCTCCACCAAAGTCTTCGCTGTTCTGGTTAACCGAATAGGCGTACACGCCGCCATAGCCGGCCACATAGACGTCAGCGCCGGTCGGGGCAACGGCCACGGAGAAAATACCGGCATCTCCGACAGCATAGGGCGATGTGCCAAGCGGGGCCAGGGCGCCGCTGGTTGGGTTGATGGTATATCCCCAAATATTGTCGGAGACCTGGTTGGCTACGTACACGAATCGTTCGTTGGGATCGACTGCCAGAGACCTGGGCCCGTTCCCGGTCGGAAAAGGGGAACCGGTTATCTGCGTGAGAGCGCCGGTCGCCTCGTTAATGGCGTACCCTGACACATCGTTTGAAGATAGGTTGGCTACGTAGACGAACTTGCCCAGCGGATCCACCGTCACCGCGTCTGGAGTGCTCCCCGCTGCATAAGAGGCGATCGGTAGCAGCCCCCCGGTGCTCTGATCGATCTTGAAGGCGGATACGCTGTTCCCTTGAAAGTTAGAGACGTAAGCGAATCTGCCCGAAGGGTCGATTGCGATTGCCGATGCCACCGCACCGGCGCCAAAAGGGGAGCCCGGTAGGGGAGTGAGCCTGCCGGTCGGGCGATCAATTCTGAAGCCGATGACATTTTTGTTCGTGGGTGCATACTGGCTGGTTGCATAGAGGAATCTGCCGGCCGGGTCGGCCGCGATGGAGCTTGAGCCGTCGAGGTTGCTGTTGGAGAAGGGCGATCCTTCGAGGGGAGTCAGGTTGCCATTCGTGGCGTTAAGCCGGTAGCCGAAAACTTGTCCTGAATCTGCGATGGCTACGTAGGCGTACTGGTTGTTGTTTTGGGCTGTGAGCGCAAATGGTGAAAGGGTGAGAGCCAGACAGAGAATGGATTGCAGGAGTTTCCCCGAAATCCGAATTTCGGCCAATGTAAACATGAAGTGAAGCCTCCTCATGCTCCTGCAAGGCTAACAGGGGGAGGAGGTTAGAAGCTCTCCTGCAGGAGCCGCTGCATTATATCCAGAGACGAAGGAAGATGGATAGCAGTGAGATTGCCGTAGATGTGAAGACTTAACTAAGAAGCTTCGCGCTTCTTAGCTGCGTTAAGTGGCGCTTAACTTCTAACTTGCGATTTCGGTGATTTCGGTGGTGATTTCGGTGCAGACGGAAGTGACACTTTGAAACAAGGCCCTTCCCATGCAGCGAACATTAACTAATGTTTATCTTTCTAGCCGCCCGGCGAGAGGCTTGTATGGAAACACGGCGTAGCGCGGGAATCGGTACGGCGGACCAAAGGTATTCATAACCCATCGGTGATCGCCCCGTCGGTCCCTTTAGAGGCCCGAGGTGTAACGGTAACGCCGCATCCGTCACTAACAGTCTGGCGTGTGCCGATACCCAACACTCTTGCTCTGCGTTTCAATAAAAGAATCAAAGGGAGAAAATGTGCTGCAAACTGAATACTGTGTCATTCTGTGCCGGCGTCCTTTCGAGTTCTACCAGCCCTACCCGCGAACCAGGCGCTTCTACGTCGGTGCCCCTACCGCTGACGATGCGATCCTGGCCGCGTCTGACACGCTCCCACAATACAGGCCGATTGGGGTCGAGCTGAGCGATCTGCCCAGTCTCGAACTTGATTCGTCCGTCGAATTCTCTGGGGATAGAAGCCCTCCCCGTAACCGTAGCAATCGGGGGCTCGCCGGATTTGCCGATGCTCTTCGTCACGGCGTCAAGTGGGTTTTGGCCTCTTCCTGGCTGGCATGGGCCACGAGATACACGAATGTATTGGCGAACGCCGGGTTTGCCTGGGTGAACTTTGCACCCTCGGGTACCCAGTACTCGACTACCTCGAGACCGTGTCTGGCCTGCAACCTGGAAGCGCTGCGAAAGCGCTCTTCCAGGGTCGGCACCTTGCCCGGCACGGCATGATAGATTTCCAGTTGGAAAACGTGGTGGCTGTCTGCCCATGCCTCTTTTAAATGCATAAAATGAGCGGTCAACACGGATCCAAGCGCAAAGTAGACCAGGGCGGTCCCGAAAACAATCCATCGTGGGGTCAGGGATGATTCATGGTCCATTCTCATGGGGCCGTTCTCCTCGATAAGTGCCCGATCCAGGCTTCCTCCTCATAAGAGGCAATTTGCATGCCAACCCGGATCAGGACCGAAAACTGATGAGTCCCCAGCGTTTTCGCGTGGAAGAGGTGGATCTATCCGGAGAAGGAGTGTCCGGAATCATGGATGAGCGCCCGAAACTGGACAGCGGCCGACATGCCGCGGCACTCAGGAGTGGACTAGGGAGACCTACCCATTACCAGCGTTGCCGTAACGTTAATGGAAGTGCTGCATTAGGTTTCATCTCGAATCATGTCACCATACTTGTCCGAAACTCGCGGGTACTCAAGCCAGGACGGCTGCAAATGTCAAACAACGAGTTTGGGCTAAACGGGCTGCGGAAAAATTCGGGACCGGGCAGGAAAGACGTACCTCAGGGGCTAAAGAGGGTATGTGAGAACCAGGATTTTCGAATTTAGTCCCGCGGAGCCTGCCCTGAGCTCGTCGAACGGGGACGTCTGAACTTAGCCCAGGACGTTAGTCCTGGGTCCGGAGTTTCTACATTTTGAGAGCCAGGGCGTGGGGCGGCGGACCCTAGGCACCCTATTTTGTAGCAGGCTACAGGCTGATCCGTGCCAGCCCCGGACTTCAGTCCGGGGAAGCGGGTTTTTAAACCCGCGAGAACGCTTTATCTTGCAATGACCGGGCTTTAGCCCTGGTGAGAATGCCCCAAGCTCCCCAATCAACCCGTACGTTTTTCGTGACCTCGACGACAGCCGGACGCCGCGCGCTTCTTCAATCCGATCGCATGGCCCAGCTTCTGGTGGATGTTCTTGCGGAGAATCGTCGAAAGAAGCGGTTTCTACTGCATGAATTTGTGATCATGCCCAATCACTTCCATCTGCTGCTGACACCTGCAGCGGGAATCCCGCTGGAAAAGGCACTGCAATTCATCAAGGGCGGGTTCTCCTATCGCGCGAAACGGGAAATTCATTTTGCTTTTGAAATATGGCAAGCAAGTTTCGTGAATCACCGCGTTCGCGACGCAGAGGATTACAAACACCACCACACGTACATTTGGGAGAATCCGGTCAGAGCGGGCTTGAGCGAGAGACCGGAGCTGTTTGCCTGGTCATCGGCGTCTCTGAGGATGGAATTGGACGCCCCGCCACCAGGGCTAAAGCCCTGAATTTATATACCGGAACGTTCTCGCGGGTTTGAAAACCCGCTCCCCCGGACTAAAGTCCGGGGCTGGCACAGCTTAATCTGTTCGTTGATCCAAATACGGCAAAATGTCTTCCGCCAGCCAATTCGCAGCTCCAGAAATGTAGAAACTCGAGGCCCAGGACGTTAGTCCTGGGTACGTCATGCAACGTGATTGAGTCCCGCAGAGCCTGCCCTGAGCTTGTCGAACGGGGACGGCTGAAAGTTATCCAAGATTGCCTCGCGGCCTATTTTCAGCCGTCCCTACGGGACTGGTCGTGCTTTCAAATCCAACCCAGGACTACCGTCCTGGGCTAAGCTCAGCCGTCCCTGCGGGACTAAATTTGTAAATCCCGGTTCTCACGAAGACTCTAAAGCCCGAGGTATTCTCAATCGTTTACGGCACGGCTGCTAAACCCGTGCCCTTCGTGCAGAGACGCTTTTTCCCTCAGCATGTTTAGCGCTTGCGCGCCGGACGAGCACTTCGTGCAGAATGCGTCGTAGCAAGAGCTCAAGCCAGCTCTCTTTTAAATCTCTACGGCCCGACTAAACAGGCTGCGGCAAATGCCGGCTTTCAGAAGAAAGCAGTCCTCAGCGGCTAAAACCGGTTTCATTACATGTTTGTCGGCTTCTCTTCAACAACTTACATTTGGACAGCTCTGATTTCACGATGGTGCCTCGTCGAATCGAAAGGGGACCTTGCGCAAGCGTTTTTGCGCAGCGGCAAAGATGGCGTTGCCAACGCTGGGACCGATAAGCGCGAGCGGCGGCTCGCCGATGCCGCCCGGAGGACGACCGCCTTCCACGAGGTAGGTCTCGAGCTGCGGGGCATCCGGCATCCGCAGCAGTTCGTAACTATTAAAGTTTTGTTGCTGAATCATGCCGTCCTTGACGGTGATGCGTTCCTTCAGCGTAGCGCTCAGGCCCATAAGAACAGCGCCCTCGATCTGCGCGCGAATGCCGTTCATGTTGATCACCCGGCCGGGGTCGACGGCCGTGACAACGCGGTCGACCCGTATGTTCCCGTCCTTGACCGTGACTTCCGCAACTTGAGCGAGATAGGTCGTCTTGGAAAAGAAGCAGGAGATACCGCGACCACGATTGGGACCGAGAGGCTTACCCCAGCCAGCCTTCTCCGTGGCCAGGTCGAGCATGTGGATCATAAGCGTGGGATCGGCGAGCGTTCCATCATAGTTGGATCTGGCCGCGACGGGGTGGGCGGCTGCGTTCTCCAGCAGGCGGCGGCGGAAGAGGTACGGATCCTGTCCGGCAAGGTGCGCGAGTTCGTCAATGAAGCACTCGACCGAGAAAACGTTGAAGGCGACCTCGACCCCGCGCCACGCTCCTCGGGTCGCGCCGCTTTCGACAGGCACGTAGGACATGCGGAAGTGTTGGGCGGGATAGGGCTGGTCGAGGGCCCCGCCGAGCTCGTAGGCCTGCGCTTGCTTTGGATCATGTTGGCCGATGATGGTGGTGTCGGCGATGCGATCGGTCCACGAAACAAGATTCCCTTCCCCATCGAGGCCGGCGCGGAGACGATGCATGCAGGCCGGGCGGTACCGGTCATGCGTGAAGTCGTCTTCGCGCTTCCAGACGAGTTGGACAGGCCGATGAATACGACGAGCGATCTGCAGCGCCTGATGATCAAAAGGTACGCCGAAGCGGCGGCCCAGGCCTCCTCCCATAAAGGTAACGTGGACGGTGACGTCGCGCTTGTCGATGCCCAGGATTTTGGCAGCGTTCTCCTGGGTTCCTCCGCCGTCCTGGGTCGGGGACCATATCTCGCAGCGGCCACCCTCAAGCCTGACGGTAATGTTCATGGGCTCCATCGTGGCGTGGGCGAGGAAAGGAAACTCATAAACGCTCTCGATGCGCTTGGCGGCGGGGACCGTGTCTGGGTTGAGGGTTGTGTTGGTAGAGTTCCAGTACTCCTGCGCGTCGAGACCGGCGCGCAACTGCGCGGTGAGGGACTCGGTAGACTCGTCGTGGTACTGTCCGGGCTTCCATTCGATCCCCAGCGCGTTGCGGCCCTGGATGGCGGCCCACGTGTTCGTAGCGACGACGGCGACCTCGCGCGTGTTCTTGTTGGCCGTGCTGGGATCGGTGGGGATATCGAAGACTTCGAGGACGCCGGGGATTGCCTTGGCTTTAGTGGCGTCGAAGCGAAGCAGGTCGCCGCGAAAGTAGGGACACTGGGCGACGACCGCATAGACCATGCCAGGAACACGAACATCAAGCCCGAACCGGGCTACTCCCTTCACCTTATCGGGGATATCGAGGTGACGGATGGAGCGGCCGAGAAGAGTAAAGTCTTTGGGGTCCTTTAACGGTACGGTGTTGGGATCAGGAAGCGGAAGCCGGCGCGCGTCTTTGACCAGGTTGGCATAAGCGAGGACACGGCCAGAGGGTGTATGCATGACCTGGCTGTTGCGTGCGCGGCATTCGGCGGTGGAAACATTCCACCGGTGCGCGGCAGCCGCGATCATCGTCTCGCGGACCTGTGCACCCGCTTGGCGGAGAGGTTTGTAACCCTCCCAAACCGATCCGCTCCCACCAGTGCCGTCGGCATTGTCAGCCTGCATGACGGTGATGCGGGAGAAGTCGATCTCAGCCTCTTCAGCGAGGATCATGGGCAACGCTGTAAAGACTCCCTGGCCCATCTCGGATTTGTTCAGAACAAGCTGGATCTGTCCGTCAGGATGGATGCGGATCCATGCGTTAAAGGGGTCAAGAGAGGCATCGGGCTGGTGAAGACGGCCGCGAAGGGTGAGGCCTACGACCAGGGCTCCCCCCGCGGCCGCGGAAGTTGCGAGGAAGGTGCGGCGCGAAAGGGTAGGCCTGCTTTTGACAGGTGGAGGGCTGGGTTTCGTGCTCACGACTGCGTCTCCTCGGCAGCGCGGTGGATAGCGTTGCGAATGCGGAAGTAGGTGGCGCAACGACACAGATTGCCGGCCATGGCTTCGTCGATGTCGGCGTCGGTTGGGTGAGCCTTGTGAGCCAGCAACGCAGCGGCGGACATGATCTGTCCGGGTTGGCAGTAGCCGCATTGCGGAACTTGTTCCGCAATCCAGGCTTCCTGAACTGGATGCAAACCATGTTGGGCAAGACCTTCGATGGTGACGATCCGCTTCCCTGCCGCGGTGGCTATGGATGTCTGGCAGGAGCGGGTTGCTGCGCCGTCGATGTGGACAGTGCAGGCTCCACAGAGCCCGATGCCGCAGCCATATTTCGTGCCTGTCATGTTGAGCAAGTCACGGAGCACCCAGAGAAGGGGCATCGCAGGATCGGCATCCACGGTTTGTTTGGAGCCGTTAATCTCGAGTGCTAACCGGGCCATGGTTGACTCCTGGTTCAAGGCTCAGGCGCCGGGAGAGTCTTCACCACTGATTTGCAGGAAAACGCGCTGCAGATGCAGGGAAGGCTCGCGATCGTGCAGCGAACAACGTTTTCTTGACCTCAGAAGTCAGAAACTGCGCAAGAGAAAATCCCTTGCAGTCGCCAGCACTTTCTCTCGCATCGCAGGCTCTGGCAGCATGCGAGCGATTTCCATTGCCCCGATCATCGTGGAAAAGATCGAAAAGAATGCGCGCTCTTTGTCTACAGCGCGCCGGCCGGGCATGAAAGGAAGCATTCGATCCTTGTAGTTCACGAGCTCCGCAAGGATCTGTTCTCTCATCCTCTTGTCGACCCGCGCCAGTTCGGGGGCAAGTGCCGTCAGCGGGCAGCCGCACTCAGCGTGATCGCAGTATTCCATGCTTAGATAGGCCTTCACAATCGCCTTCCACGCTGTCTCAGGGTGAGACTGTTCGGCCGCATGAGCCAGGTTGTCGGCGATCTCTCGGAAAGCCTCCCGGAGTGACTCCAGGAGCAGCTCGTCCTTGTTGCTGAAGTGTTTGTAAAAACCTCCGTGCGTCAGACCGGTGTCGCGCATAACCGCTGCGACCCCTGCGCCGTTCAGGCCCTCGGTGCGTACGCGTCGCGAGGCGTCTTTCACAATCTTCTGATGGACTTCCGCTTTGTGTTCCGGTGGGTAACGCATGGCTTATTTTAGGATGCCCGAGATCATCTCACGATGCAACCACCGCGGCGGCGTCAAGAAAAGTGGAATCCATTAGATGATTAATATCATCCTATGGAAAGAAAGGAGAACCACCATGCCCCACCCGATTCTGATCACAGGCGCAGCCGGCGGTCAGCAGGGATCGACCGGACGCCTCGTCGCCCGTCTCCTGCTCACGCAGGGTATTCCCGTTCGCGCCTTCGTACATAAACTCGATGCCCGGTCCGATGAACTCCGCCAACAAGGCGCAGAAATCGTCCAGGGCGATCTTCTCAATCCAGCCGGAGTCCAGGCGGCAATGCAAAACATAAAGCGCGCTTATTTTACCTATCCAGTGGCGGATGGGCTGCTTGAGGCAGCCACCATCTTCGCTGCAGCGGCTCGGGATGCGGGACTGGAACTGGTGGTGAATAATTCGCAATTTCAGGGTACGCCTGGTGGTCCCGCGTTCCGTGATCTCCAACGCGCTCCCTCATTCCGAAATTTGCAGCATCGGCTGGCCGATCGCATCTTCGACTGGGCGCAGGTTGGGGCCGTTCATCTTCAGGCGCCCCCCTACTATGAAAACGTACGCGCTCTTGTCAGCCGGAGCGTGGCCGAGCAAGATACCGCCTTCCTGCCGTGGGGCGATGGCAACGCCGTCATCCCACTCACCGGTGCAGAAGACGTATCCCGCGTAGCTGCAACCCTTTTGGTTGACTCCGGCCTTCCATCGGAAAATGTATACCCTCTGGTCAGCGAAACTCCAACAGTGCGCGAGATTGTCGAAACTCTAAGCACGGCGATCGGCCGGCCGATTCGCTATGTACCCATCACCGACCAGCAGTGGGCTGATGCAGTAAAGGAGCGACTCAATCCTCACGCCCTCGACCATCTGACCCATCTTTGGCAATACTTCCGAGAAGGTGAGCAACACCCGCAGCCTACGAATGCGATTCGTGCGGTCACCGGCCGGAATCCACAAACCTTGGCAGAGTTTTTCTTGGCGAATGCCAAATCTTTCGGCTCCGGCGAGTGAAACCTGCCCAGTGGGATGATCTATATCATCCCACTGGGCACGGGGCAAAATGTTGCCCCTTCCGAGTATGTGTCCAGATAGAGTCGGATCATCTCATCGGCTTCGAGTGGCCCGTAACAGCTGATTCAGGAGTAGAGCCAAATCTGTGAAAATGCGCGGGCCTTCTAGGGGTCGCGGCTCTCATGCTTTGTATCAGGGCCCGACTTTTAGTCGGGCCGCAAAGGGCTGAGAAAGAATTGGCCTTTAGCCCCTGCGGCTCTACCGATTCAGCTGTTGCAGTCCACTAGTTGCTTTGATCACGTTTACCCAGCCCGTTGCTTTCTATAACGGGGCCGTTCCATTGCGCTGATTCCTCACCTGGGCGCATACTTCCCTGTTGATGTGGAGGTGCTTATGACAAGCGGACAGACTGGAATCCTAAGAGATCCGAATGACGGCGTGCATTGGGGGACAACCGTTGCCTCGCTGGTGGTCGGCGCGGCGTTCCTTGCTCTGTGGTTCTGGCTGCTGCCATCGTGGCTGGGTTTTGGTGTAGATACAGCGGGTGCGGCGCGATGGCGGTGGATTGCGGCTGTGCCGTCAGCGCTGGGTTTCGCGGTGGCGGTGCGTTGTATCTGGGACTTCGGAAGGACGGGACATGGGACGCCGGCTCCGATGGCTCCGCCGCAAAGGCTGGTGGTGATGGGCCCGTACAGGTATGTGCGGAATCCAATGTATCTGGGGTTCTTTGTGGGTTGGGCTGGGCTGTGGGTGATCTTCGGCCGGGCGAGCGGGGCCGCGATTGCGTGGGCGTGTGTTGTGCTCGCGGCCGTGGCTATGTTTGTGGTTTGGTACGAGCAGCCGACGCTGCGAAGGAAGTTTGGCGCGGACTATGAAGAGTACTGCCGGAACGTAGGCGCCTGGATTCCACGGATGCGTCCGTGGGTAAGGGCACTCCCACGGTAAGCGGGACCCCGCCTTTCCCGGCCGTCGCAGCTAGAGAAGTCGTTACAGGTTCACCGCCGCGAAATCGCGTTTTTTAACCTTTCTGACCTTGCAACTGTTGATGGCCAGTGATAGGATTTCGCTTCCTCTCCGGCAAGGCAGGTCGTTCCGTGACGCAAGCTTCGATCGACACAGAATCGCTGCGCTCATTCTGCCCAGCCGTGCGTTTTAAGCCGGGAGATATCCTCCGCCACAAAGGGCAGCACTACTCGGCCATGTACTTAATGGTGGATGGCTCGGTTGGCGTTGATCGCCAGTTGAAGGGGGCACCGGAAATCGTGATCGCCCGCACTGGTTCGCCAATCGGCGAAATAGGATTTTTACACGGTGGGTCGGCCACAGCAACCGTGACCGCAAAAACGGCAACCTCCGCCCTCGTCATCGACGATTCCACGGTGGCCAGCCTGGAGAAACATCACCCTCCGCTGGCGGTGCAGGTACTACGTCAGCTTGCCTCCATTGCAGAAGAGAGAATGAGCGATAATCTCGTTCTCGATTCGACCGCGAAGCCCTTTAGTGCCGCTCCGGAAATCGGTGTGCTCCTGTGCCGGAATAAGGCGATGCTCGAAAAGGCACAACGTCTGCGGTACACCGTCTATTGTGAAGAATTGCAGCGCCAGTCACCTTACGCCGATCACACGAAAAAGGTGATTGCCGACGATCTGGATCTCGCGGGTCACACCTTCCTCGCCGTCGAGAAGGGAGAAACGATAGGAACGGTGCGCTTGAACCTGTGCTCGGAAGGTCCAGTCGGCATTCTCGAGGAACTGTATGGTATGCGCGCATCGAAGCACCATCCCGAGGCAACGGCAGTCTGCACAAAATTCATTGTCAAGAAAGCCAAGCGTGGCAGCCCCACATCGCTCAAGCTGATTTCCGCGGTCGCGCGCTATGGGTTGCGCAATTCTGTCAAGGAAACCTACATCGATTGCGTGCCCGCACTGCTGCCCTACTATAAAGCGATCGGCTTCACCGTGGCCGGTGAGCCTTTCTTTCATCGTGAAAACGGGCTTTCTCATCCTATGATGCTTGAAGTTGCCAGGCACGGAAGAAGGTTGAGCAACGAACGCGGCGTGCGAGAGTATCTCAATGTGATTATGAAGGCCCAGTTCTTCAAACTCGTTGACAGCGTGCGCCGGGCATAGAAAGCCTGCCCACAGGGTGATCGCGATGCGGATGACCACAGCCGAGATAGTTCTCCTGATCGTCATTGCTACCCTCGGCCACGCGATGGCTTTGCTTTGGTATCTCGCTGTCACCAGAAAGTGGAAGATATGCGAGCGAACCATCTACGCTTTGCCGATCAGCTCCGCACAGACTAAGAGGGAGCTGAAGAACTCACTCCATGCCCCGATTCACGCTGTGCTGTTGGCGGCGTTCCTCTATTTGGGTTTCTTCAAGAGCACCAGTTGGCTGTCATTCATCGGTTCTCTTGTCACCGCAACCATTTGGGCCGAGATCTGGCATTATGGTTCTCACCGGGCCTTTCACATACGCCGGCTCCACTGGATTCATCGGGAGCATCACAAGAGCCATCTGAACAGTTGGCTGACAGCGATTTCATTCTCCTTTTCCGAGAAACTCATTTTCGACCTTGGGTTCCTCGGTGTGCTGGCGGCCCTCGATCATTGGTTTAGTCTGAATGTCTTCGGCATCGCGACGTGGTATATCGGCTATCTGGTGATTAATTCCTTCAGCCATGGAAATTTCGAGCTGAAGTCTCAACACTACAATCGTTCGCTGGGCAAGGTGATCACCAGCACCACGTACCACTCGCTACACCATTCGCGATACACGGGCAATTATGGCCTCGGGACCCGCATTCTCGACCGGGTTTTCCAAACCGAGTGGGAAGATTACGAGCGGCTATACGATCGAGTATCGACTGAAAAGAGACCTCTTAAAAGGTTGAGCGAAAAAGTTCAGCCCGTAACTTCTGCGTAGTGCCAAGGAGGTTCCGTGTCGACCGTCGGCTCTCTGCATGTCTCTGCGCCTTTTTACCCGCCCTTCGTCCGGCCATCTCCCAAGCCGCTGAGATTCCCGGTTAACCTCGCCAGGCTGCTCAGCAATAACCTGGGGATCGTTCCCGAGCAGGCTTACCGCGAGCCCTTGGTCATCGCTCCCGGACCGCCACGAATCGCGTTCTTTACCGGTCCCGAACTGGTGAAGACTTTGCTGCTCAGCCGTCACATGGACTTCCCAAAGGGTGGTGTTCAAGTCGATCTTCTCAAGCCAATGTTTGGCAACGCGATGATCTCGGCCGAGGGTCGGGAGTGGCGGTGGCAACGAGGCGCAGCCGCACCCTTGTTTCATCACGACTCGCTTCTCGACTACGGACCCATTATGACCAGTGCGGCAGAAGCGGCTGTAGCGAAGTGGCGAGCGGCCTCTTCTGGAACGGTACATGCGATCAACGAGGACATGTTGCGCGCAGCTTTTCACGTCATCTCCAACACCATGTTGGCCGGCGGCGCAGAGCCAATGCTTCGGGCTATCCAAAAAGGGCATGCTGGTTATTACCGTGGTGCTAACTGGTGGGTGGTGTACAGGCTCATGGGACTTCCGCATTGGTTGCCGCGGCCAGGCGGCAATGCCATGCGAGC
Organism: uncultured Acidobacteriaceae bacterium; assembly: GCA_963830325.1. Lineage (GTDB taxonomy): Bacteria > Acidobacteriota > Terriglobia > Terriglobales > Acidobacteriaceae > PALSA-350. Next base: position 278,779 of record CAWHMV010000006.1, on the reverse strand, counting down.
GCATGAAACCCGACTGCGAGGGGCCGTTGCCGAACTGGTGAAGGCTCGTCGTGCCGCCGCCGCCGGCGGCAACGATCTGCTCGCGCGCCTGATGAAAGCATCGGATGCAGACACCGGGCACAGTATGCCGGACGAGTTGCTGGTGGACAACATTCTCTCCTTTCTGATCGCGGGCTTTGACACCACGGCGTTCGCCTTGACCTGGACCCTGTACCTGATCTCGCAAAGCCCGGAATGGGAGGCGCGCATCCTCTACGAAGTTCAACAGGTTGCCGGAGAGGGCCCCGTCACCTCCGCGCATGTCGCCCAATTGGCCATCGTTCAGCAGGTCTTAAAGGAATCGTTGCGGCTCTTTCCTACTGCGCCATTGATCGTCCGCGATATTCTGGAAGATGTTCAGTTCGATGGCGTGACGGTTACGAAAGGGACGCTCGGATTCATCCCCATTTATGCCATTCATCGCCACCGGAGCTTTTGGGAGGATCCCGATCGCTTCGATCCAAATCGCTTCGCTCCCGATTGCCCGTCGAAGCCAAACCGTTTCCAGTACATGCCGTTTGGGGCAGGGCCGCGGATCTGCATCGGTGCATCGTTCGCGATGATTGAGGCGACCATCATGCTGGCCACCTTTGTGCGTGCTGCGCATTTCACGTTGGCCCCCGGCTTCGAGCCGGAACCATCAGCGAGGATGTTCCTGCTGGCAAAGAAAGGGATGCGTATGCGTGTTTCGTTGCGGCCCGGGGGAGCTCAGACCTCGTAAATATCGACTGGTCCCGAACGGCCGCGCAGATTTACTGAGCCGAGAGCACGCGCCTCAATTTCATCCTTGACCAGCTGATACGTGGCGCCGCTGATGATGATCTGGTCTGGTTGCGCCACGCCGGATTCGAGCCTCGAGGCGGTGTTGACCACATCCCCCAGCACGGTAAACTCCCGGCGCTTGGGAGAGCCTATATCACCGACGAGAGCGCATCCGCTGTTGATCGCGATACGCATGCGTAGTTCAGGTTGCTCGCGTTTGGCGTTGAAACTGGCCAGCGCCTTCCGCATATCGAGGGCCGCTCGGACGCATCGCACCGCATGGTCCTGCTGCGGCAGCGCTGCACCAAACGTAGCCAGAATCGCATCCCCAATAAATTTGTCGAGCGTTCCTTCATGCTCGAAGATGACATCGATCATGGCTTCAAAAAATTGGTTCAGCAGCTTTGCGACTGCGGGCGGAGTCATCAGCTCGGAGATTGTCGTAAAGCCGACGATGTCGGCGAAGAGCACGGAAATCTGTCGCTCCTGCGCAATGAAGTTGGCGCCCGTTTCATTTTCTCCCTCCAGAATGCGTTCGATAACGCGGGGTGAGTGATAGCGCTGCAGGCGTTCGCGGTGGCGCCTCTCTTCCAGCAGCCGCGCCGCCAGCCTGGCATGCTCGATAGCCACTGCGGCATAATTGGAAAGCGTAGTGAAGAGGTTAAGGTCCCCGGCGCTGAACCTGCTGCTCTCCGGATTATCGACATACAGGATGCCGATGACATCGGTGTCGTGCCACAGCGGAGCGCACATGCAGGAGCGGACGTCTTGCAGCAGAATGCTCTCGGACGCTTCAAATCGCGAATCCAGTTGTGCGTCTGACGCGAGCAGCGCCACGCGATCTTTAAATACGGTTGCTGCAATGGTCCGGCTGATGGTGGCGCCATGGGAGGGCGTCCCGTCGCGATCGCGAGCGACTCGGGGTACCAGTTCGCCGCTTTGCTCATCCATGAGCATCAAGAACACACGATCCGCATGAGTCATTTCGAACGTCAGCGCGACAATGCGATCAAGTATTTGGGAAAGAGAGGTCGAACGCACCAGTTCGCAGCTGACGTCAGACAACATGGCGACGAGACGATTGCTATCGATGTCACGCGCTTTCGCATCGGTTCCCGGGGAACGTGGCCCCGCAAACCCGGCGATTTGCAAGGTGACGGTTGCATTCGTAAAGGTGTGCATTCCCGAGAGCGCCACCTGCTCTGGAGCCGGCTCGCGCACGGCGAATTGCATCTGCCCGAGCGACACAACATCGCCGTCCCGGAGTTCGGCGCGAGTTACGAATTCCCCGTTCTTACAGGTGCCTGCGCTGCTGCCCAGATCTTCGACGAAGCAACGGCCTTCTTTGACCTCAAAGCGCGCATGGCGTCGGGACGCGCTCGGATCTTTTATCACCAGATTACAAACTTGTGATCGGCCTACCAGCGTCTCGCCCTCGGGCAGAAGAAAGATTTGGGTCTCGTTGCCGTCACTGTAGGCCAGCTTAAAAATCGAGGTTTTCACCTGGATCTCGTTTGCGGGTTGCGCAGGCAGCATCGCCGGAGGGACCCCGAGATGGTCCCTGCGCCACTCGCGGAGCAACCGGCTGACTTCTGCGGACTCCTCCGAACTCACGGGAACTCCTATGACGGGCACGATTATCGAGGATTTCCTCGGAACGTGAGTGCCATCGACGCCGAACGTCCAAGATCGGCAGAGTCAGTTTACACTCAGAGGGCTGCCATCTCGCCAAGCGTCGTTCTCCTTCGATTCCGAGCGCGATCGCGTATCCCGTTTAAGAAGAGTGCTTATGGCAATTATGCAACCATTGGACCCGCCGAACGCCCATCGATGGCTGGCCATTAGCACAGGTTCTGGCCGTCTCGTACGGTGTGGTTCAGGGCTGCAATGCTGTCTCTACCCCGGAATGGATTGGAGCGACAATACGGGAAGGAGGATTGATGTACCGGAAAAACGCCAGCAACGACATCTACGCGATCTATGGGAGCTCCGTCGCTCAGCGCTTTGCTATGACAATCGCTGTGGGCGCCTGCCTGGGGCTGGCATGGTGGTTGCTGTTTGGTGGGGGAATCGAATCTGTGAGCGCTCGGTTTGGATGGGCGTGGACTCCCGGCGATGGTGCACGGCGCCTGTGCCTCGCGGTGATGCTCTCCATTTATTTCGTCCGCCTGCTTGTCACACAATTTGTGTTCCTACGAAGATCTTTGGGCTGGAGCGAGGTGTGCCTGATCGTTCCATGGATTCTGTGCATCTATCTACTGCTAGCAATCACGTGCGCTACAAATCCTGTTCCCTTTGACGCGGTGACCGGCGCCGGAGCGGTTCTTTTTGTATTGGGCTCCTGGATGAACTCGTATGCGGAGTACGCGCGTCATGTTTGGAAACGACAACCTGAGAATCGTGGACGTCTATACACCCTTGGCTTGTTCCGATATTCAAGACATCCCAATTATCTTGGCGACCTGATCTCCTTTTCCGGACTCTGCCTGATCTCAGGCCGCTGGATCACCGTTGTTATTCCATCGATAATGCTAGCCGGATTCGTGTTTGCCAATATTCCCATGCTCGATTCTCATTTGCATGATCATTACGGCGCAGCATTCGATGAATATGCCGCGCGAACAAGCAAATTGGTTCCGTTTGTCTATTGATTGGTGCACGGTGCTTTCAAAGCAACACTGTATGCAAGTTGGGAGGCCGGCGGTTCCCTACCCCTGGTTCCGACGAAATAGAAACCGTGATAGTCCTTTCCCCGTCGCCAGGTAAGCAAGCCGCGCCGCGACCCTGAGCTCGATCTCGGTCCCGCCTTTGGTGCTTCGTTGCGCACGTAGCGTGGCTCCAATTTTCTGGGCTCTTTCTTTCATGCCGATGAGTCCCCAGTGGCCGGGTCTGCCGGAGTTCGACGCAAATTGCGGATCGATCCCTATTCCGTCATCCACACACAGTAGGATGAAATGGCTCTCGGTGAACTTGATGGCGCAGAGTATATCGCTTGCCTGTGCGTGTTGGAAGGCATTGGAGAGGGCTTCTCTGGCAATCATTTCCACCTCGTCCTGAACGACTCGATGAAGCCTTTGGGGCTTGCCCTCAGTGACCAGACGAAAATCTCTTGCAAATTCATGATGTAGCTCTTCCCGGAGCTTGGCAAAGGAATATGCCAGGTCGTCCGCACTTCCATCGTGAGTTCGCAAGTCTCTGACCCGCTGGCGGCCTTCGGCCAGAAGTTGATCGGCGTAGGAGAGCGTTTTCTCCGTTTCGTCGCGTAGAGGCTCAGCGGCCGGGATAGAATCTGCCACTAATTGAAAGCGAAGGATGAGGACATGGACACCCTGGAGCAAGGTATCGTGGAGTTCTCTCGCGATGCGATCACGCTCCATCAAACGATCGCCCATGCGCATTTCCGCCCGGGCAGCTGCCTGGCGGCTTCTTACGATAACAACCGTCCACATCAGTGCAAGCAGTAGAAGGCCCATCAGGCAGTAAAACCAGATGGTCTGATACCAGGCAGGAGTGACCCTGAAGGACAAAACCGCCCCCGTAGTATTCCAGACACCATGATCGTTGCAGGCGATGACTCTGAAGGTATAAGTTCCAGGGCGAAGCTTGGTGTAATAGGCCTGACGGCGCGTTCCCGCATCTTGCCAATCCTTATCGACGCCATCGAGCTTGTAGCGAAACAGAACCCGCTCCGGGATCGCCAGGCTAAGCGCGGTGTAATCAATTTCCAGGCTCCCGGTTTTTGGAGGGAGCACGAGATTGCTGAGATTCGCACGAGTTTTGCCATCCAAAATGAATGAAGTGACCAGGACAGTGGGAGGCGCCAGGTTATAGGTTTTCGCGAGTGACGCCGGATCGAGCCAGGCGATGCCTTTAATGGTGGCAAACCACAAACGGCCATCGGGAGCTTCTACCATCGATGGTTCAGGGAATCTCTCTGCTGCGAGACCCGGAAGCCCATCGAGCGTATTGAAGCTTTCTGCCGATACGGCGTAATCAGGATCCTGCAGCCATCTTCGCAGCTCGTCCGCGCTGACATGCGCGATCCCTGAAAAGCCGCTGACCCAAAGATCTCCGGTTTCGGTTTCAACGATACCCGAGACCCGTCCAGGCAAGTCTGGATCTTTCCATCGCAGCATGTGGAACTGACCCTCCGTCATCAGCTGAATGCCGTCTTCTGCGCCCAGCCAGGCGTGCGGGCCTTCGACCATAAGGCAGGTCGGAAAGCGATTCTTTCCGGTATAGGTGTATCTCCGGTAGCCGGTACCATCCCATTCGATCACGTGGTTGGAAAAGGTGAACCAAACGTTGCCCGCTTGATCTCCTTCCATGGCCCCTAGGACGCCTGGTTCCCTGCCGAGTACATGGTTCAGGTTCTCCCAATTTCGACCGCGGCCCCGATAGACGTTAAGACCAAACGTCAGGATCCAGATGTCATTATTTTTGTCGACCGTGACTGAAGCTGGGACTTCAAGATCATCGTGTGGAAAATGAATGGGTTCGAGGCCCTCGCTGGAGGGCCGCCAAAGGTGGTTGTCGCCCAAACCACTGGACCAGACACCGCCTTTGAAATCACGCCGGATGGAAATGGCCTGGCGGGTCTCGGCAAACGTCCTGGTTTGGCCATCGGGACACACTTCGGTAAGAGGTAGGCTTCGGCTGCCAATCCAAACACAACCACGATCGCCGACCGCGACGGCAAGCTGGTGTTCGTTGGTCGCCGGGATGGGCAGCTGCGATATGACATTGCGGCGAAGTTGATCGAGGCCCGAGTTTGTGCCGACCCAAAGGGTACCTTCGCGACCCACCAGGATCTTCCACGCGACGTCGGAACTGAGTCCCTGGGCCATGGTGAAGGTTTGCCCGGCAGCTGGATCGACGCTCACGCCGATCGGCAGTTCGCTCGCGTTGGGGATGCGCTGGATTCCGTTGCTGCTTGCGGCCCAGAGGGTCCCGTCGCCATCGAAGGCGAAATTGCCGAATCGCGGGTGTCTGGTTTGTCTGGGGGCACTGCGGGAGGCCGGCTTAGTGGGAATACCATTTCCGGATACGCGCCGCAGTCCTAATTCGTCCGAGAGCCAAACCGAGCCGTTCGGCCCCTCATGAAGATAAGCAAAGTCGCCCACCGGGCCGTCGCCATTCGAACTCCCCTTGAATTTGGCACCACCGCGCGGAAGATACAGGAGTGCGCCGGTAAGCATTTTGACCCAGAGGGTTCCGGCTGAGTCGACGGCTATGGCAGAAGGAAAGCCGCCAGGTAATCCATACTGATCACTGACCCGTTCACATTTCCCTTCGCCAATGATGAAGAGGCCTGCTGAGCCGGCGACCCATATGGTGCCGTCACGGTCTTCGACCGTTGAACCAGTCAGCAAGCCTGGGGTGCAACCCTTGATGGGAAATGCCGATAACTTACCGTCTCGCCAAAGCAGAAGTCCAGGCTGGCGGGTCCTGAACCATACAGCGCCGGAAGACGAAACGAACACGGAGGCGAATTCGATATGTTGCGTGGCTCCGGAGGTGATTTCATCGGCAGATTGAAACCGAACTCCATCGAAACGGAAGACGCCCCTCGACGTGGTTAGCCACAAATAGCCGTCCGGACTCTGTTGAATGTCAAAGACAGCACCCGGTTCGCTGTCAGAAGACCACGCCGTATGATGAAAGTTCCTGAGTTCCTGGGCCGGGATCTGTATCACGATCATTGCCGTGAGCGCGAGGAGCAACGAAGTCAACGATCCGTGGATCCTCAAGGTCGCCCTCTGCGCAGGCGGATGGATTGCACCTGCGCCGGGAAGCAGAGGGTCTCGTTCCCTGCTGTGAACGTTGACACACGCCATTCTCCAGGCAGGTGACGACGAGAGAGCGTCGAGTTCAAGTTCACAATTGCCCGAATCGACTCTCTCGCCAATGCAAATAATGATTCCATGGGGATACGGGGCAATGATACCTATTCCCCGAGTCAAGATTGACGGGCTCCCCGCAAAGTCGAACGAAACATGTTGAGAAGACCCTTCAGAGGGCATCGGCAGCTCGCTATGGGCCTGGGGAAAAGTAGTAGCCGCGGAACGTGTCCTCGATGACGACTTACGAATACCAATGCAGCGTGGCTTTGTCACATTGGACATGAGACCGTTTCCCACCGGAGAAAAGACGGTTTGATCCTGCCCGATCGAGGCTTGGTGCTTACAGGGCTGTCCAAATTCGCCGATCAACTTGCTTTTTGACGATGTAACTTGTTGATTGTTTTGAAGAGAGCGTGGGCTAACAAAATCAGGTTGCTTCTGTTGATCTGTCTATATGGCAACAAAGTTTCGAGTTGGGTTGATGAACGAAGGGCACGGGTTCAGCCGTGCCACATGCCGCTCGCACTGATGAGGGCTTTAGCCCCTGAGGTACGTCTTTCCAATCGTCCGTGGCGAACTCAGGCCGCGGACAAAGATGACGTCGCCCTGTATGTCTCGAAAGGCGTACCTCAGCGGCTAAACAGGTTGCGGAAAAACTCGTCTTCAGGGTAGGCCGGGGATTTATCCCCGGCCTAAACCTTGTCGTCTTTGTGGCCTTTAGGCCCTGAGGTACGGTTTTTCGCAGGAGCAAATGGGAAGAGCATACCTCAGGGCCTAAGGCCGAATGGTTCTGCTGGATTTATGTACGGGCTGAAGCCCGTACCTACCTCCCCGGGCCTCGGCGTTGAGTTTTTCCGCAGCCTGTAAAGCCGTCAAGCGCTCAGGCCATTTACGGCTGAAGAGTGCCCTTCGTTCGACAGTCTTCCGCAACCTCCAGTGGTCAGTGAAGGCTTCACGTGCTGTCCAAATTGCCAACTGAAAAATCTAATTTGGACAAGTCTGTAGCGCTTACTCCCAAGACAACGTCTTGTTAGAAAAGTCGAAGTGCACGCGGCGAGCCTGGAGCGCGGAGATACCCACAATTCCGTCGATCCCGGGGAGCATGTCGGCGGCGGGCGACGGCAGCAATAGGACGGGTACCTCGCGAGTGCGGTGGCCGAAGATAACATCGGGCAGTGTAGCTTGTTTGACTGGCACGCGTCCGCCCATGGTCGCGTTTTTGAGACTGCCTGCCGTGCGCAAGGACGGCACCCTCTTGCGCAGGCGCTCCTCGTACAAGAGGATGCCTGGCATGCCCGTATCGACGAGCAGGTGAACCGGACGATCCTGAACCTGAAGCTCAACCACCAGACACTTCGTCATGGGGTCGCCGCCCGCCACGTAAGTTTTCTGCGGGGTGGGATCGAATGTTAAAGCCCCGCCGACAAAATCGATGGCAACGTTGCTCAGTTGAAGAAGGTCCATGCCGATGATGGCATCGGCCTTGCCGCCGAACTCGGAATAACGAGCCAGATCACCGACAAGCACGACCACGTTGCCGGCACGAATCGGACCGAACTGAACCTCAGGGAGGGTGGCCGTTTCCCACTGGAGATTTCGGTCAAAGTTGAAACTCTGCGCCGTGTGCGCATCCAGCTTCAGTTTTTCGGCAACTCTTTGGCCGACCATGCTGATGGTCGCGCCCGTGTCCAGGATGAACTTCAGATGGGTTTGGTCTCCGATGCGGCCTTCGACCTGGATAAGGTACCCGGAGACAAGCCGGAAAGGCAGTTCGCTGCCGGACGCGTTTTCAGATGGCCTGGGTTGATCATTTGCTTGCAATGCAGTGGGAAAGAGAAGGCTCAGACAGGCTAGAGAAAGCAGCCAACGATTCATGGAATTCGCCTCGGCCGCGGTGGCGGCGAGGACGAGCTTCCGGCTTACAAGAAGCGGCCTCAATTCGCCGCGAATCTCTTCGTCCTATCAAGTTTGTCTGCGCGTAATGCTCAGACGGCGCTAGACTTAGCTTCACCATCTTCTCGAGATCTCTCGGGACTTGGACCCTATCTCACCCCTGTTCGGAGTCGCCCATGGGCAACTCGATACAACGCCCGGTCGCTCGTTTTGAAGATTTCGAAGTGCACCTGGAAACAGGTGAGGTATGGAAGGCGGGTAGAGCTCTCAAGGTGCAGGACCAGCCGTTCAGGGTCCTGGCAGCGTTGCTCGAACGGCCGGGACAAATCGTTACCCGGGAAGAGCTGCGTCAGCTGATCTGGCCGGAGAAGAGCTTCGGGGATTTTGACCATGCCATCAACCTGGTCATAGGTAAGCTGCGGGCCACCTTAGGCGACTCGGCGGAGGTGCCGCATCTTATCGAAACTCTCCCCCGTCGTGGCTACCGATTCATCGCGCCGCTGAGGGAACGAACCGATCCATCTCCTCCGCCCGTCATGGCGCCGACGCAGGAACAAACCGTTCCCTCTCCCGTGACAGGGCCTCCAGCCACGGCTGCGGGAAAAAAGCTGTGGCTGATCATTGGCGTCTTTGTAGTCGTCGTTGTGGCCGCAGTGGCGCTGTTACGAATGTTCTCGACGCTCCGGCAGCGGCCCTCAACTGGCGGCGAGATCCAGCCCTTGGTTTCTATGCCAGGCCAGCAAGACATGCCTGCCATTTCTCCAGATGGCAGCCATGTTGCCTTTGCCTATTCGGGAGGCCCGCACCCCGGCATCTATATCGCCCTGATCGGCGGCCAAAAACCTTTGCAACTTACCGAGGGTGAAGGCGACGCCAATCCAGCATGGTCGCCGGATGGGCGGCAAATCGCGTTTGCGCGCTTCAGCAATTCCAGCGATCAAAAGAAGCTGTATGTGATTCCGGCTCTTGGCGGGTCGGAACGTCGGGTGTATACCACGCCGTATCCGAAGTGGGCCCAGTGCAACCAGATGAGCTGGTCGCCTGACGGAAAATCGTTGATATTTCCGGAAGCCCTGGATCACAGCGCCAAAGCTCGCCTGAGCATACTCTCGCTTTCTGACTTAACCGCTCGCCCGCTCACTTCCCCGCATAATCAGCAGTTTGATTGTGACCCCGTCTTCTCCCCCGACGGCGCCGAGGTTGCATTCGCACGCGGGCCCATGGGCGCATTTCTGAGCGACTTGTTTGTACTGAAAGTGGCCGGCGGCCAACCTTTGCGGCTCACTACCGGAAATTCCGGAGGGGATGCCGCCTGGACTCAGGACGGCAAGGAAATCGTGTTCGATTCTCCTAATCTGGGGTTTCAATGTATATGGCGCATTCCTGCTTCAGGGGGGACACCACAACCGATTGCCACTTCGGGGGATGCCTATGAGCCCTCGATCTCACGCAGGGGGAACGAGCTCACTTACCGGGCATTCAAAGAGTGGGACACCGTTTGGCGGCTGGACCTGAAAGACGAGCGGCATGCCTTGGCTCCTCCCGTGCGGCTTTTGACCGGCAGGGGAGTTATCTTTAAGCCCATGTACTCTCCCGATGGCAAGAAGATCGCCTTCGAATCCAACCGCATGGGCTATGGGGATATCTGGATGTGCGACAGGGATGGATCGAATTGCACTCAGATTACAGATTTGCACGGGACATCGGCAACTGCTCGCTGGTCTCCGGACGGCCGCTCCCTTGCCTTTGAATCCGTAACCCAGGACTATTGGCAGGTTGGCGTTCTCGAATTACCAGATGGCACGCCCCATATGCTGACCACGTTTCCCGACACCAATAATGGCGCCCCGAATTGGTCCCGTGACGGCAAATGGATATATTTCTATTCCGGCCACGACGGTGGGGGTTATCAACTGTGGAAGATCCCGGTGGGCGGCGGCTCTCCCGTCCGGGTGACGACCAAAGGGGGCGTCTATGGAATCGAGTCCAAGGACGGACTGTTCCTCTATTACGCCAAATTTAGCGAGTGCGGGATCTGGAAAAAATCGTTGGATAGCGGCGAGGAAACACGCCTGCCGATGAACGTTTGTGATTGGTATGACTGGGACCTGACTCGCGAAGGAATCTACTTCGAGAACCCGGATTTTCCGCCGAACGGTCGAATCGAATATTACGATTTTGCTCATGGCCAGACCACACCGATCCTGGCTCTGGACAAGCCGGCTTCTCTCTTTGGTGGCCTTGCAGTTTCTCCGGATGGCAAATCACTTATCTTCGGCCTGAACGAACTCAACGAATCCTACATCATGGTCATGAAGAACTTTCGCTAGCTTTGTGGTACGGCTGTGGCCCTACAGTGTTTAACGCGCCAAAACCGGCGGCGTAAGGTACAGTGCGATTAGGGGTACGGGTGTAGACACTGAAGGTGAAAGTAAAAGGCGAGTCCGAAATTGCAGTTCAAGCTCTACTGGCATCTCCGGCGGTTACGATCCGGGACGTGTACTGCCCCGGCAGTTGCAGTCACCAAGCTGAGGAAGAGTTCGCTACCGCTACAGAGCTGGTATTTCCGTATCGCGGCGTTTACATGCGCTATCTTGGGCAGGATCAGGCTGTCGCCGAGGGCAACCAGGTGTTGTTTTTCAACGCAGCCGAAGGCTACCGGATCAGCCATCCCGTGCCTGGTGGCGATGCCAGTCTGTCGCTGGCCATTAGCGAATCGCTTTTGCACGAACTGGCGCCATCTGCTCTATTGCGCGAAGGCGCCATGCTTGCATTTCGGCGGCAGCGTCTGCGGATCGATGCGCGCACGCAAGTGCTGATGGCTTTGCTGCGGCACAGCCTGCGCGAGAACATCGCAGAGCCTTTGGAAGCGGAGAGCCTGGCCTTGACCCTGGTTCAACGCGCGCTGGGACCGCGCACAACCCATGCCGCCAGCGGCAGCGTAGGACTACAGTTGCTGGTGGATCGGGCCAAGCTTGTACTGGCGAGCGATCTCGCCCGGCGATGGACATTGGCCGAGGTCGCCGCCGAAGTACGCTGCTCCCCGGTATATCTCACGCAGGTCTTCCAGCAGGTGGAAGGTCAGCCCTTGTACCGCTATCAATTGCACCTGCGGCTTGCGCGAGCGCTGGATCTTCTCGGGCAGTATGACGACCTGACCGCACTTAGCCTCGATCTCGGCTTCTCCAGCCATAGCCACTTCAGCGCTTCGTTCCGTGAGGTCTACGGCCGCTCGCCCTCGGCGTTCAGGCAAACGGCCCTGCGACGCTAACGATCGTCCCAACAAATCGCTAAAGATTCCGACAGCGGCTCTCCCACTCCGCGTGGCCTACTTGTCTTACCCCACTTCGGGTATTGGAGAGTGTGTCATGGTTAAAAAAACGTGCGCGGCTTGCGACTGCGATCTCGATGAGAATTCCATCAAAGTCACGAAGGGCACGGCTTCAGCCGTGCCACATGGCACTCGCAATCATGAGGGCTTCAGCCCCTGAGGTACGTTTTCTCCATCGTTTTTGAAGAACCCTGCGCGGAAAGAGATGACTTCGCCCTGCAGCTTTCGAGGAACGTACCTCAGCGGCTAAAGCCGTCAACCGCGTAGGCCCTTTACGGCACGGCTGAAGCCGTGCCCTTCGTTAGACAGTCTCTTCCTCAGCCTCTTAGGGTCAGTGAAAGCTTCATGTGCTGTCCAATTTGGACAACGGAAAAATCTAATTTGCACAGGCGTTCCTAACAAGCAGTTCAGGAACGGAGAGCCTACCGTCCGTATCGCCGTGTGGCATGTTGGCTATCGCGTTATTCCAGGCGCAGCGATGTGGGGCATATTCAAAGTAAAGACGCGCGAGTGATGGCGTCCACAAAGAAGTTGAAGGTGTCTGTCATGGAAGCAAATCAATCAGTGCCGGCGCGGCATGGTGTTCAGACAGCGTCAGGGTGCATCAGTTACACGGAACAAGGCAGCGGGCCGGTCGCACTGTTCGTGCATGGCGTACTACTCAATAGCTATTTGTGGCGTCACCAACTGGCGGATTTGTCCGACATTCGGCGGAATATCGCGCTCGATTTGCTCGCGCATGGAGACACTGAAATTGCGCAGGATCAGGATGTATCGGTGACAGCCAATGCGAGGATGATCAAGGAGTTTCTCGATGCCTTGAAGATCGATCGCGTGGACCTGGTTGGGAACGATAGCGGTGGCGGCATTGCACAGATTTTCGCCGCATTCTATCCGGAGCGCATCCGCAGTCTCACGCTTACCGATTGTGACACGCACGATAATTGGCCGCCCGAGGCGTTTAAACCTTTCCTGGCGATGGCCGCCGGCGGCGGTCTGCGTGGAGCGCTCGATGCAATGTTGTCGGACAAGAGCATCTATCGGTCGCCGCAAGCCCTGGGACCTGCGTATGAACATCCGGAAAAACTGAGTGACGACAGCGTCGACAAATATCTACTCCCGCTGGTCAGAACCGAACAGCGAACGCGCGACCTGCAACGCTTCCTCGCGGCTTTTGACAACAAGCACACGCTCGCCGTTGAAGCGCAGTTGAAGACGTTGAAGGCGCCGACGCTCATCGTCTGGGGAACCGATGATGTGTACTTCGACGTGAAATGGTCGCATTGGCTGAGCGAAATCATCCCCGGCGTCGTGCGGCGGGTCGAGTTCGAGGGCGCAAGAATCTTCTTTCCTGAGGAACGCTACGCGGAATTCAATCGGGAACTGCGTGATCACTGGCAGCGAGCAAGCCAGCAGGCGGAATGATGGCTTCAGGGAGCTGAACAGCCGGCACTTTGAAGAGGTGGGACTTCAGTCCCGCCGCGAGTGCCTCCTTAGCGAACACAACATCCTCACGAAACAATCAGGAGAAGACAATGACAGATCGGGCACAAAAGGCCGAGCAGTTTCGCGCGTTGCACATCCCCGGAAGGCCGCTCGTCCTCTTCAACATCTGGGACGCAGGCAGCGCCAGAGCCGTAGCCGCGGCTGGCGCAAGGGCCATCGCGACGGGCAGTTGGTCGGTCGCCAATGCAAACGGTTTCGCCGACGGCGAGCACACGCCGATCGCCTTTGCGGTTGACAACCTGCGCCGGATCGTCGGCGCGACAGACCTGCCCGTAACGGTCGACCTGGAGAGCGGCTATGGCGACGCGCCGGAGACGGTCGGTGAGACCGTTTCCCTGGCCATCGATGCAGGGGCTGCAGGCTGCAATTTGGAGGACAGCTTTCCGGCCAATGGAAGACTGCGCGAGACAGTCGATCAGGCCAGTCGTATCCGCCGCGCTCGACAGACGGCCGATGCTGCCGGCATTCGTTTCTTCATCAATGCCCGGACGGATATCTTCTTCCAGCTACCGTCCGAACAACATAACGACGCCATGGTCATCGAGGCGATCGATCGAGTGCACGCCTATGCGGAAGCCGGCGCCGATGGCTTCTTTGTGCCCGGCCTGTCGAATCTCGCCCTAATCGCGCGTCTGGCAGAGGCATCGCTGCTACCGCTCAACATCATGGTCGGCGACACCACTCCGCCTCTGCACATCCTGGCAGAGCATGGCGTTGCAAGGGTGAGTCACGGGCCGCGCCCTTATCTCTTGGCAATGAAGGCACTGCAAGAGGCGGCGCGTGCGGTGGCCGAGAGATGTCAGGTTGCCTGAAATGCAAGGAGCGCACATGACTGAGGCCTTAGCATTGCTGATCGAACGGCTCGATACGCCCATCACTTGCACTCGCGGCCGCTGACATCAACCAGTGTGTCCGCCCTCTACTCACAGCGTAGTGCGACCGTTGGATCGGTCCGGGAGGCTCGTCGCGCCGGCACCCTGCAAGCCAACAGAATAACGAGGACCATGATGCAGGGGACGATAGATAGGACGAGGGGATCGTTGGCACTCAGTCCAAACAGGAAACTCGCCATCACCTTCCGTAAAAAAAACGCGCAGACAACGCCGAGAACCGAGCCGGCAATCGCCAGCCGCGCGCCCTGCCGCAGGATGAGGCGCATCACATCCTTGGAATGTGCCCCCAACGCCATGCGAATCCCAATCTCTCTGGTGCGCTGCGAGACTGAAAAGGCCATGACTGCGTAGACTCGGTCCAGATAGATCAGCGATCCGGATTCGACGTGACGAGAGAACGCAGAACCGCCTCTAGGGTCGTGCGTTCTTTGCGGGAGTTCGCCTCGCCAGATTCAAAGTCGATCCAGCCTTCGTTGAAGCCGTCGATCATTCGAATCCTCGGCATGGGGTTCGCCATGCCTTGCGAGCGAAACAGTGTCTCCCATTGGTCATGTGGAACTGCTTCGGCCCGCACCGGATGCTCCAGTGCGGCGCTAAAACCCGCGACAATATCATTCGCAGAGTAGCGCCTCGGACCTTCGAGTTCAATAACACGGACTCCCGTCCATGTTTCATTAAGGAGTTCTGCCGCCGTTCGCGCGATGTCGCTCGCGGCAACCATCGGAATCCGGTGATCGAGAGGTTGCAAAAAACTGGGAATCACGCCCTTGCGCGCCGCTTCCACATCCCATGCCGCGTTTTCCATGAACCATGCAGCACGCAATAAAGCAATCGGGACCGAGGTAGTTCGTAGCATCTCTTCCGTAATTTTGGAGTTGTTCAGAAGGTTGGGTTCCGCAACATGGGCTCCAACCGTGGAGAGAAACACGATCTTCCCCGGCCGGGTAGTTTCGATGGCATGCCGAATGGCCGCAGCCGCCGCGTGCGTTTGAGGAAATCCTGGTTCAGGATCGTAGTTTGGAGGCGTGATCAAGAAGACGCCTTTGGCGCCGTGAAAGGCTTCGGTGAGACCGGCTGCATCCTCAACACTGGCGATTCCGATATCACAGCCTTGAGCGGACCAGGAACGTCCCTTCTCGGCATCCCGCACCACCGCTCGCACCTTCTGTCCCTGTACGAGAAGACTGCGAGCCACCGCTCCGCCTACCTTGCCTGTTACTCCGGTAATTGCAAACATAATCGACCCCCTCAGGAATTTTGTTGACCTGGATATCTGATGTTGTATTCGATTGTGGCGATTTAGGCATGAATGGCATAATAGAAATGACGAAATGCATGAATCAGAATTTCGATGAGCGGATCCTGAACGGGATGAGCATCCTTGCCGCGATTGTGCAGTGCGGCAGTTTTGCTGGTGCAGGCAAAGCGTTGAATATGTCGCAGTCAGGTGTAAGCCGGTCCATTGCGCGGCTGGAGGCTCGCCTCGGAATACGATTGTTCGAGCGAACCACGCGCTCCGTCTCCATGACCGATGAAGGACGGCGGTTATACGGGCAAATCGGCCCGCTGCTGACTGGCCTCGAAGAGGCCGTGGCATCGGTGATGGAAGGACGAGCACTGGTACGGGGCAGACTGCGCGTGCAAATACATCGCACATTTGCGCATTTCCTTGAAGGAGTACGGCTCAGGGAGTTTCTTGAAGCCCACCCGGAACTCGAACTCGAACTGATAACTCGTGATCAACTTGGCGATCTGGTAAGCGACGGCTTCGACGTTGCCATCCATATCGGAAAACCACCGCTTTCGAGCCTGGTTGTGAGACAGCTCTGGGACACGCGCATCGTGACGGTCGCTGCGCCCTCTTACCTCAAACGGCACAAGCATCCAGCCACGCCGCTGGATCTCGTGACGGGCGGACATATTCTGATTGATTATTGCAACCCAGAGACCGGGCGTCCGTTCGAATGGGAATTCCATCGTGGCCGAAGAATCGTAAAGGTTCCCACAAATGGTCGTATCATCGTCAGCGACATCATCACGATGCACAGTCTCTGCCTGGCAGGCTATGGAGTCGTGCAGGTGATGGAAAATGCGGTGTCGCGATTGTTGAGGCAAGGAAAGCTGATTGACCTGTTCCCCGACTGGCCGGATGAGCGCTTCCCTTTCTACGCCGTCTACCCATCGCGGAAGCATTTGCCAGCCAAGACCCGCGCATTTCTGGATTTCGTTGTCTCATTGCCGTCGTCCGGTACTGCCAATGTCCAGGATTAGCTGAGATTCCGAATAAGTAGAGTTTAGGACATCATCTTCAAGCCCGCTTGCCACAAGCTCCTGCAACGCGCGGCGTGCCACAAGGGAATCTGGACTCTTCAAGTGAATCCTGAGATATGCCAGGCGCAGAAATTTGAGGGCATTTCCGCTTCCCTGCTTTTCTACACGTACCGTTGTCCAGCCGGAGTCCGGCAACCAATGATGTCGTTCGGCTTTTCCCGAACGGACCAGGGCGTCCCGGATTTTAACGGTGAACGGGATATCGACGATACCGAAGGCGTGAATATGGCCAATTTCGCGTGTGCCCAGCCGAAAACTCGACACGCCGAACCGATGATCGCGTATCGAGACGCCTGGCCATGCAGAGACTTGTTCCACAAGGACCGTCATCCACTCTGTGCCGGAGGATGCGCCCGTCACAAGAACGACGCGATTCCTAAGTAGGGCTGGGAAGTAATGCGGTGGCAGCATCACGCGTTCGAAGGCATTCACCCGATTGCATTCATTTCCACTCGCGACCACTGACATCAACCAGTGTGTACGCCCTCTACTCACAGCGTAATGCGACCATTGGATCGGTCCTGGAAGCTCGTCGCGCCGGCACCCAGCATGCCAACAGAATAACGAGGACCATGATGCAAGGGACGACAGAGAGGACGAGGGGATCGTTGGCACTCAGTCCAAACAGGAAACTCGCCATCACCTTCCGCAAAAAGAACGCGCAGACAACGCCGAGAACCGAGCCGGCAATCGCCAGCGCCGCACCCTGCCGCAGGATGAGGCGCATCACATCCTTGGAATGTGCCCCCAACGCCATGCGAATGCCGATCTCTCTGGTGCGCTGTGAGACTGAAAAGGCCATGACTGCGTAGACTCCTACCGCGGCCAAAGACAGCGCCATGAAGGAAAACGCGCCGAGGAGAAAGAGGTCGAAATTGCGCAAAGATCCGGAATCAGAGACCATCGAATCCATCGTCTCTACATCGTAGATGGGTACGCTCTGATTGACCGCGGCAACAGCGGCGTTGATTGAATGGAGGAGTTCGCTTTGCGCAACGCTGCTGCGAACCGCGATGCCCATGTTCGCCTCGACCAACGACCGCACACTCTCAGGAACCTGGCTATATGGATAGTATGCGGTCGGCTCGATGTCCACGTCAGATCCCCAGTGGCGGACGTCGGCTGCCACTCCAACCACGACGCACCACGAGCTTCCGGCAATATTCGGCTTCAGCCGTTTGCCAACCGCACTCTCTCCGGGCCAATATTGGCGAGCAAGACTCTGACTTACGATGGCCACGGCAGGAGAGCTCGCTGAGTCCCGTGCATCGAAGGCTCGTCCCTGGAGGAATGGGATTTGAAGGGTACGGAAATAGTCGTCGCCCACAGCCCGGTAGCGGGTAACGATCGCTCCCTGGACTGGATCGGGCGTTTTGCCTTCAGTCAGGATGGGCGTGGAAGGGTCGATGCCGCCCAGGGGGAAGTCGCGGGCAACGGCCGCAGATTCAACTCCAGGAACAGGACGGATACGCTCCACCATCTGGCGATAGAAATCCGGCAAGCGTTGTCCGTCAAGCTGAGATGGCGCGGCGATGCGGAAGGTAAGAACGTTCGTGGGAACGAAGCCGAGTTCAACCTTTCTCAGCGACCATAGGCTCCTCAACGCAAGCCCTGTGGCGATCAGCAGCATGCACGACAATGCTGTTTCGGCGATCACAAGAATCGAGCGTTGGCGGCTAAATCCTCGCCCCCTGGAAGTGGCACACTCGCGCAAACCATCATTGACATTGATGCGGGTCGCCTCAATGGCGGGTGCAAGTCCGAAAAGGACGCCCACTACACCCGAAACCAGAACCGAGTAGGCGAGGACAACGCCATCGATGCTGGTTTGATCGATACCAGGGACCTGGGGAGGATGGATGGCGAGCACGCCGCGCAAGAGAAGAAAGGCGGTCGCAATTCCCGCCGCTCCGCCCGCGCCTGCCAGGAGCACGCTCTCCGTGAGTAACTGGCGAACGATGCGCGAAGGGGAGGCTCCGAGTGCGGTGCGCACCGCCATTTCACGTTGACGAGCTGCTCCACGGGCAAGCAACAGATTTGCAACGTTGGTGCACGCGATCAATAGCACAAAACCGACGCAGCCCATAAGCATAAGCAGCGCAGGCCGTACACCGCTGGTGAAGGCATCATCAAGAGTCTGCAGGAAGACGCCAAAACCAACATCGCTGCTTGGGTTCTCGCGGTGCAGACGAGTCGCCGCGGCATCGAGTTCACTACGCGCCCGCTTCAGGCCTACCCCATCCGGCAGGCGAATAATGCCGCCCAACCAGTGGAAATTCGGGGAAGAACCAGTTCCGCTATCGCGCCTCAACTGCAGCAGCGTCCACAGCAACTCCTTGCCATCAAAGCCATTGAACCCGGCCGGCATTACACCGACTACGGTATATGGCACTCCATCCATCTGAAGGGGCTTCCCGATGATGTGAGGATCGGCGGCAAGACGGTTTCTCCAGAACGCGTAGCTCAGCATGACAAATTGACCAGCCCCCGGTTGGTCGTCCTGCGGGGAAAAGAGTCGACCCAGCAGTGGGTGCACGCCCAGAACGGGAAGGAAGTCATTCGAAATCACCCCTCCGGAAATGCGCTCCGCCGGCTGTCCCGGGCTGCTGATATTGAATTGCCATGAGATGTGAGCGCCCATGTGGGCCAGCAACCCACCTTGTTGCTTCCAGTCCAAGTAATCCTGTGTGGAGAAGAGATTGCTGTTCCCGTTGGCTTGGCGCTGGGATACAAGCAGGAGTCGGTCCGGATGGGGAAAATGCCACGATCTCATCAGCACGGAGCGGATGACGCTGAACATCGCCGTGTTGGCGCCAATCCCCAAGGCGAGCGTGAGCACTGCTGCAACCGTAAAACGCGGAGCCTTCAGAATCGATCGGGCCCCGTATCGAATATCCTGCAGCAACTTCTCCATGGAAGATCACCTCCTGCTGAGTGAGACGGCTCAGCAGAACCCATTGTTACGCAGATTCGCCTGACCGATCTGGCAATCACCTGTGACTCGGCCCCGCCCTTTGTGGCGCAGTCCATCCAAAAGCAGTCCGCAAATATGACGCTCCAGAGTCTCCCTTCCTAATTGTTGCTCTCGATCGACTGCTGTCATAGACTCATGATCGTGAAGCAATGACCAGACCCGATCTGTCGTCAGCTCCCGGCAGCCCCGCCCCGGACGTCAAAGCGGAGGCGACGAGAGTGGCGTGTCTTGGGTCCAGCAGTACGGCGGGCAAAGGGCAGGCTTTCGATTGGCTCGGTGAATTGGAGCGGAGGCCCCGCAACGAACGCTTTCGTCTTCTCAACTTCGGCGTCGGCGGAGATCTCGCCTATAACTCACTCCAACGCCTGCCTGTCGTGCTCGCTTGCCATCCCGGCAAAGTGGTAGTTCTGGTCGGCGGCAACGACGTCCTTGCGTTGGTTTCAAGGAAGGCCGGACGCTTCTTTCGAATCTGGAAGCATCTTCCATGCGAGCCATCGCCCGAATGGTTCCACGAGAACCTTCGGGCAATCGCGCATCGCCTGAAGACTGAGGCCTCGGGCACCGTTGGGCTCTGCTCGTTACCGCCGATCGGAGAAGACCCTACCTCTGCAAACCCGTTCCAGAACCAGATCAACCGGCGCATCGAGGAGTACAGCGCAATCATCAGGGAGGTCGCACGAGAAGAAGATGTCGACTATATTCCCGTCCACGAAGTCATGCTTTCGCAAATCCTTGCGTCGTCTGGTCGCCCCTTCACGCGCTTCCGATTCCTTGCGTTCTATCGTGACGCCTTCCGTGTTCTCATTCTGCGCAAGAGTACCGACGAAGTTGCCCAGATGAATGGCTGGCGCTTTCACACAGATGGCGTTCATCTGAACGGCCGCGGCGGAATGATCGTGGCCGATCTCGTTCAGGAATTTATCGACAGATGACAGCGACCGCTGCCGACTGCAGCGACGCTTTCGCCCACTGACAGGGCTTATTAAGCCCCTGGGCCTTTTGGGCCCAGAATTCTCTCCACAAAGTATTTCGGGCAGGATATGCCCTAGCAGGGGCTGAAGAGCGTATGTGAAACTCCATTTCCAAACTCAGTCCCGGAGGGACGGCTGTACTTAGCCCAGGACGCTAGTCCTGGGTACATCGTGAAACATGATTAAGTCCCGCAGGGACGGCTGAAAGTTGTCCAGGATTGCGTCGCGGCCCATTTTCAGCCGTCCCTGCGGGACTAAACTCGTAATTCCTGGTTCTCACGCAGACTCTTAAGCCGAGTCTGCGCTCACCGTTCAGCGGTCCGTTTGAGCGCCAGGAGCCACTCGCTACCTGCTTCGCCCAGCTTCTGCGAGGAGTAGAGCTTCGCCATCAACGGTCCATCCATCGACTCTTTCATGGTCACCAAAGTTTTATTCCCGGCTTCGGGCTTTAACTCCCACACATGGATCGCTTTGGCAGTCATCGCTGTGCCGGTCCAGCTCACACGGCGTTCTGGTTCGAATAACTGCACCTGAGAGTGGATGTCTGTGCCGCCCATCCGCCAGGAGAAACGCATACCGCTTCCAATTCGTCCTGCTGCCGTAACACTCTCGATCTGCTTCTGCCATTTTGGCCAGGAGGCTGCATCGATCAGGAGCGCCCACACCTTTGCGGGCGGGGCCGCGATCTGGATTTGCAGATGCGTTGTGACGGGTGCATCCTCATGAATGGAGCCGACAGCCGCGAGCCGATTCAACACAGCAAGCGAGTCTCCGCATCCGTCGACTGTAAGCATGCCCACTAACAGCGACGCAAATCCGAGCGTTTTGCGCATGTTGTTACCCCTCCGCTGTAGCCGTGGCCCGTCTGCTGTCTGGCATCTCCATCTTCCATCGAATTACCTCACAAGGAGCACAAGTAATGTGGCGGCGATAGCGATATGAAACAAGGTATGTAACGTATCCGGGGCCATACCGTTGTGTTGGGGCAAGAACGAGTGAGTGTTGGCGAAGATAATTCTGTAGCGTGCGGCCCGCTCCAGGTCCGGTAAGACCAGGTAGGGCACCCACCACGCACGCAGCAGGCCGAGGAAGAACAAGCCGTAGGTGATCCAAAGCCACATCGCAACCCAGTCGGGGTAGGGTTGGCCGAAATACCTTGCACTATAGGAGAGGCATATGGCTGCGGGCAAAACCGGCAGCAGGGTTACAAAGACGGAACGCGATAGCTTGTCCTGGCTGCGTATCGCGGAGAGGTTATTCAGGCGGCCGAGGGGTATCCAATCGTGAAGGAGGAGAAAGGCGACATTGAAGACCTGCAGACCGAGGAAGGTTATCTCCAGCGCGTTGCTGATGGTATGAACGGGCTGCGCCATGTTCTGTCTCCTGTTATCTCGATTGCGAGGGTTGTGCTCCGAAACGGCTGCGGTAGTTGACTGGGGAAACGCCAAAGCGCCGTTCGAAGGCCCGACGGAAGGCGTCGTCACTGCCGAAGCCGACCGATGCAGCCAGTTGCTCGATATTGCATCGGGTCTCACATAAACGAGTGCGGGCCTCATCCAGCCTGACGGCATCGACGTAGGCCGCCGGGGAGCAGTTGAAGGCAGCACTGAATCTTCGACTG
Source organism: uncultured Acidobacteriaceae bacterium (assembly GCA_963830325.1). Classification (GTDB taxonomy): domain Bacteria; phylum Acidobacteriota; class Terriglobia; order Terriglobales; family Acidobacteriaceae; genus PALSA-350. The sequence continues at coordinate 256,615 of CAWHMV010000006.1, read as the reverse complement.
AACTGCCGGTAGGAGAGTCGAGCAAAGCTGGCGAGAGCGTTCACCGAGAGATCACGGTTCAAGTGAGAGCGAATGTAAACAGCAATCTCGGTTGTGCTGTCAGTCGATTTAAACTGGAACTGCAGGGGCTCGGAGTATTGCTCCTGGCCACCGGGACGTTTCATAAAGACGACCAGCTCACGCGCGACGCTGAGCGCTGCGGGGCGGCCATAGTCCTCTTCGATGAGTGCCAGACAGAGATCGATTCCTGCTGTGATTCCGGCAGAGGTGTAGATGTGTCCATCGTTGAGGAACAACGCATTCGCATCGACCTCCAGTGCAGGAAACTTTCGTGCCAGATCATCTGCGAAGCGCCAGTGAGTGGTTACGGTGGTGCCATCGAGCAGACCGGTCGGAGCGAGGCCGTAGATCCCCGTACACACGGATGCGATGCGACGCGTGGTTGCAGCGCGGTCCTTGATCCAAGCCGCAATCATTTTGTTGGTTCGCGGTTCGCGCAAACCTCGTCCGCCAGGGATGATGAGCGTGTCGAGACGAGGACATGCGGCGAGCGTGGTGGAAGGTTTAAGAATCAGGCCCGATTCGGCGACCACGTTCTTATTCGTCAAGCCGATGGTGAGGAGTTCATAGCCGATTGTTGTGCTGCCCTCGTCGCTCGGGATGCGCGCGGCAGTGAATGCTTCCATCGGGCCGGCGACGTCCAGGGCGGTAATTCCATCGAAGAGTAACAAGCCGATCCTTTTCAGCCGTGGTCGACGGTCATCCCTCATGCGACCACCTTACTTGATTTCGTCCATGTCTGAAAGGACATTATTCCGACATTTTCGGCCATACAGAAACAATCTGGAGATCCGCGGCATCCTGCAAACGGCGCAGTCGCGCGCCAGGCCGCCTAAATGCTCAGGAAGTTAGGAGACGCCCAATCGCCCTCGGTTCCGGAGATTTCTTCGCAGCAATTAGCTTCCTTTCTGCGCTGCGCGAAACGCGCCAGCCCACAAAGACAACAGCACAGAGGACCAGGAGGGAGAGTGCAATTGTCAAGTAGCCGTCAAGACGTGTCTTGACCACTGAACGTATTTCCTGATTGGCGAAGATCACACAGGGATACCCGGCTGCAAAGGCCCACAGGAAAGTATTGAGGCCCATCACCAGCGCACATGACAGGTGGAAGACGAGGCCTGCCGCGAGCATCATCCAAAGCACCGGTCGCGGCGCAATCAGGGCAACTATGAACCCCGACTCCCAAAGCAGCAACGCCAATTCAGAAGAGTGGGTCAGAAGTGGATAGCGTTGTAGAAGCTTGGATATTCGCGGGTGCCCAAAGGCCCGTGTTCGGGTGATACACAAGAGCGCCTTTCCTTTCTGCCAAAAAGGAGATGACGCCTTATAAGCTCCGGCTGTCGTATAGGCCAAGACAAGCTCGGCCGCAAGAAAAAAGGCAACGTATCGGTTCGAATGGCCGAAGCCAGCCAGCGATGTGGCAACCAGGCAGAGCAGCATCATCTCGTCGGACCCGTCGACCGAGAAATAATGGCGCTTCATCTCGATCAGCAGAAGTATCGCCGCAGCCGCTCTTAAGGCTAAGGTTGCTGGCCAGAAAAAGAGACCGAGGACCACGCCTGCATCGATCCATAAAAGGCAGGTGAACAGCGATGGAGACATCCCAACAAAGCTTTTCCAAACCAAGCTGCGTAACCGGGCAAGGTTAAGAAAGCGCGACGGCGTCTCATCTAAGACCAGGCCCGCGACTGCCCAATTGAGCATTCCACCGGGCCGCAGCTCTCTTCGCGCGAGCGCCAGCTCAACCAAACAGATGGCGCGCCCGATGCAGCACAACCGCACTGTCAGGTTGACGGCTTCAGACGCACTGAGGTTGAACGCAGTCATGGCCGGTCTCCGCTCTCGAAGGAACATGTTCCACTATTGGATCGACACAGTGCGGTACGGAATTATAAGCGGTAATCCGGCTTCCGTCCCTGCGTATGACATCGATTCGGAATTCCACGATCCCATCGCCAGGGCACAGCATGCTCACGCGATCGAGCAAAAGCAGATAAGGCACACTGAGCGAGAGATTGCTTCTTCTTCTATGTGTGATCACGTAATTGCAACAGCGAAATATTGCCTTTCTCGCTCGCTTCTGCGGATTGACCAGCAGGTGATAGTGGCAGCGGTCTCCGTTCGGCTGAACGAGGATCCATTCAGCGATCCATTCAGCCGACTTCAATCCCCCACTCGATGTGCCTGCTGCGGAACTTTGTCTCCCGTACCGATAGAAGAGCTCTACGTCGCCCATGATGGGTTTCGGCGCGAAAAAATTCCAGGCCGCCAGCAGGTGTGCCGTCGGGTCCAGGAAGCGGAGCCGCTTGCACCGGGCGAAAGGAAACTGGACGGCCAGCTCCAATAGAAACCAGGTTGCGAGCAGCCCCGCGATCACAAAGCTGGCCATCGTCCTCACCGTCCCGACGATTGAGGCGCGACCTTCGTTGAATTCAGCAGGTCGGCCCTTCGTTGAGTGAGCAAGCGGCTGCTTGGCGCCGGGTCTGTGGCAGTTTTCTGCGCTTGGGAACCAGCAGCAAACGCTCTCTGGCGCACGGAGGCCTGAGGCGGTTCAGCGATGATCTCACCGAACTCGCCAACTTCTCCAACCTCGCCCAGGTGCCCTATCTCGCCCCGGTCCACGATGTCAATGCGATCGACGATCTCACCGATGTCGCCCCGATCAACGATGTCAACGATCTCGCCCCGATCGACGATCTCACCCAGGTCGCCACGATCGACAATGTCCACGCGGTCGATGATCTCGCCGCGATCCACGATATCGAGAATGTCGCCGCGGTCGATGACGTCAACGATGTCGCCGCGGTCAATAATCTCGCCCGCGTCGATGACCTCACCCAGCTCTGCGGAATCTCCGATGTCTTCGGCTATTCCCTCCCGTTTTGCAATAAGACGGTTCGCCTTGTTCTCTGCCATGATTTTGCCCTCTTCCTAGTAGTGGCAGCGAAGGCAGAAGCGTTTCACCGGGATTTAAGCCTACCTGGGTGCTGCTAATCGAAGGTAACTGACAGACGTTTAGCACGTCTGCGGTTCAAGTGAATTCTGGCTACCGTGTCCCCGCCAAACCACGTCATCCGAATACCCAGAAGCGCTGCCAGGTTGCGATCTTTCCCTGTGCCCTCATCGAACGGGCAGCAGCCCGTAGACATCGACCTCGTGTTTTGTGCCTACATATACATGCCCGTTCACCACCATCGGGATGTTGAAGCGGAGGGACAGGCCAGCGCGGTCACGCCCGGGGTTTTGCCCGCTATCGTAGAGTTCACGAGCGACGTCCGCAGCGTCGTAGGCATACAGAACCGCGGGTCTTTCGGATGAGTCCCATCCTTGCCAGCGCAGCAGCCAAACGATACCGTCCCTGGACCCATTCGCAGATACGGTAGGGGTAGCGGATACCCGAGGAAACGTATTGCCACTGGCCGCCTTAAGCGATAGGCTTCCGTCTTTCACTTCGAATTGACGAAGCGCGTCGCTGTCGGCAAGCACGTAGATATAGTGGTTCCAATACGACATCGATCCATTCACGCCGTTGCCCACGGCGATCGTCTGTACTGCATGGCTATTGTTCCCAGCCTGCCAATGACCCATGTGATCGCGGTCTACCAGGTATAGAATGCCACCTTTGCCCTCCACAACCGCGAGGTGCGGGTGACCTCCGGATTGGTCAGGCAGCAGCACCGGCCCACCCGAACCCAGATCGCTGTCTCCGGTGTCTAATTCGTTTACGTTGTAGGGGGCAAAATAATCGCTCAGTTTTAAACTCGCTCCATCCAGCTTGAGCAGACTATCGCCATAGTCGCGGCCACCTTTGCCTGCATCGAAACGCCCGTTGCCCGTCGCGAGGAATATATTGCCGGCTTTATCCGCCGCGGGCCCAGTGTCTCCTTCCCAAATTCCACTGTCATCCGCGTCCGGAGATGCGTTGAAGACTGCTTTCTGCTTCAGACTCCGGGCGTCGTAAGCCATAACCCAGCCATGGTATGGGCCGATATCGCAGGCCGAGGCCCAGGCTAGGTAGACCGCACCTTGGTTCAACAACAGCGCGGCGCGCGGATTGTCGCGCAACGGATTGAAGCCCAATTTTCCGCCGCTGCTCCCTGTTCCCTTACCGCTCATGCCGGCGTGAATCTCTACCGGGCCGCCAAATTTCTCAACCCCGGTGGTCACCGCCAGCGCATGCAGACGCTGGGCGTATGTGTTTTCTAAAAAGCCTGATCGGTCACTGGTGCGGGCCAGGACATAGAGTGTTCCGGTGTCTGGGTCGATGACCGGCGTCGACGTGATGCCAATTTCCGGTGAAATGAACGGACAATCTGCATCCCGCGCCGGCACCGTGGTCAAACCGTCTTTGAGAAAGCTCGCCTGCCAAAGAGGAGTACTCGGATTGCCGTAGGCGTCGAAGGCATAGACGCTGTCGTGCTCGGTGGCAATAAAGAGTACATCGTGGCGGCCTTTCCCTGGAATCTCCACGCCGCCGAGGAAGAGTGGTTGGGCATAGACATCTCCGTCCACGTGCAAGGTGAAGAGCTTTCCAAAGTGCTGAACATTTACGTTACGCGGCGTCAGGTTGGTCTCGTTGAGATTGGCGCCGGTGCGGGCGTTGTCGTATTGGGAGGTAATCACCCTCTGTGCCCTCGCCGGCGCCGCAAGCGCGAGGACGACCAGGAGGACGACCGCACGATAACAAATCCATTTCCTTCTGCTTTGACGCATTTTGCAAGCCTCCATGAAGACGCGCCCCGATCGCGGCGGCATGGACAGAAAAGGGACAATGCGACGGATTCTCTCTTCTGCTCTCTATGCTTTCCTCCTATGTAGTATACAACATAATAAGATCAGGGAAAGGTCGAGCCGATGAGGACAAGCGCGGCCCTCGCATTTCGGCGATGGCCGCGTTACTGGACTAGTGTGCCACGGCCTGGTTCTCCATCCATTCCTTTGCCGCAGCGGATTGGAGCCACTCGCCGGCCACCTGGCGGGTCGTGATGTTGAGCCGGTTCCAGACGTTTGTGAGCGCAATGGAGAGCGTCAAAGCGGCCTGCTCTCGCTCGGTGAAATGGCGGGCTGCCTCATTCCACACCTCGTCGGGCACTGGGTCAGGCCGGTCTGCGACTCGGGTCGAGGCTTCAGCCAGGGCCAGGGCCGCGCGTTCTGCGTCCGTGAAATACGGCGTGTCACGCCACGCAGACACAGTAAAAATGCGCTCGTCCGTTTCGCCAATCTTTCTGAGCTGACGCCAGCCCATATCGACACAAACGCTGCAGCCGTTCACCTGGCTGACACGCAAATGGACCAGGCCGAGTATCGTCGGGGAGAGACCGCTTTTCTCGATGACCGAGTTCAGCGCCAGCATCGGCTGCATGGCATCGGGGAGCAGCATGGCGGGATTCTTGATTCGTGATTGCATTGGAGTGTCTCCTGAAGAGGAAATTTCGCACTACATACTGATGACGGACCGGGACCACAGAATGTGACCGATTTGTCACATCGACGGCCTGTCATCCGTCATTACCATGACGGATGACAGCGAAGGAATGTGACCGATGAACGAGTGCCACTGGCTGACCGAACAATTCGAGGAGAACCGGGGTCATCTGCGCGGTGTAGCTTACAGGATGCTGGGCTCGCTGAGCGAGGCCGATGACGCCGTGCAGGAGTGCTGGCTGCGACTCAGCAGGTCGGATACGGATAAGGTCGAAAACCTGCGCGCATGGCTGACCACGGTGGTTGCGCGCATCTGCCTCGACATGCTGCGGTCGCGCCAATCGCGGCGAGAAGAACCGCTTGAGACCGCCGCTCCCGAGCCCGCGGCCAGGCCAACAGGTACAGCCAATCCGGAGACAGAAGCATTATTGGCCGAGTCGGTCGGCTACGCCACTCTCGTCGTACTGGGTCGGCTCAATCCTGCCGAGCGAATCGCCTTTGTGCTGCATGATCTCTTCGATTTTCCGTTCGAGGAGATCGCGCGTATCACCGGGCGCTCACCAGAAGCCGCCCGGCAACTCGCCAGCCGGGCACGGCGGCGTGTTCGAGGGGTCTCCACTCTGCCCGAAGACGAAGTAGCGCAGCAGCAGTCCCTGGTGGAGAAGTTTCTCGCCGCACTCCGTTTAGGAGATGCGACCAAGCTGCTGGAAGTGCTCGATCCCGCATTTGCTGTGCACGCCGACGCGGCGGCTGCGGCCGCCGGAGTGCCAACCGACATTCGCGGTGCCGAAGCCTGGGCGAAACGCGCCATCCAAGCGGCGCGAGGTGCTCGCCTCGCACGGCCGGCGATGGTGGAGGGCTCGGTTGGCCTCATCGTGGCGCCCCGGGGCCGGCTGTTCCGGGTGCTGCGCTTCACGTTTGCCAACGGCCGTATTACTGCGATGGAAGTGATTGGCAATCCCGAACGGTTAATAGCAATTGAGGTTGGTGTACTGGGGTGATGCGTACACTGATCGGAGGTGTTATTCTTCGCCACTCCCCAAGCGCGCGAAATCCGTCACTCCGAGCGTGTATCGGCGGGTAATCATTGATGGAAGGTAGCCCTCCCCTCTGTCAAGATCTATGTACGACATCACCTGAGTGGGCTCCAAGAGTCTCAGAAAGACGACGTGTAATCTCAATCATCAGGTCCGGCGTGCTCCTATTGAAACCGTATACCCATTCAGGAAAATTCAGCGGCTCCTGAACGGCCCAGATTCGGTCGTGCTGATCGGGAGGCAGGATGCTAGCCGGGTCTCCAACGGCTACCCAGCCAATCGGCACGGTCGCTCCTGGCTCCAGCCTGGTTCGCAGATGTACCGTTGCGTGCACGCGCACTTCTGCTCCTTGTCCGAGATGGGCTCCATGAAAGATCGCCGCTCCCGTCGCAACGAATACCTGGTCCTCCAGGACAGCACCCGCGACATGTGCGTTGGGGCCAATCAGGCAATGATCGCCGATCGTGCAAGGATGACGATGGCTGCCCCGGACCACTGCGTCCTCCATGATGATGCAGTTTGCCCCGATCCTGATCCTTCCTCCGCCCTCACCAATGAGGCGAGCTCCATACAGGATCCGGCTTCCCGGCCCAATTATCACGTCGCCGCATACCGTGGCGTCGGGCGCCACCCAAGCGGACGCCGCTATTTCTGGATGTTTACCCCCATGAGCGATCAACATGATCTTCTTCCTCCTGATCCAGTGACAGACTGCTAGTCGAGCAGTCACCTAAGCCCACCAAGCTCAACTCTATCGCTTTGTGGAATTGTCGGCTCACTTCCGTGTCAGCGGAGATCATGGTTGGCAGCCGGCCCAAAGCTCTCCTCGGTGGGCAGGAAAGAGGGCAGTTGGGCAACATCCGAGGCGCTCCGGGTGAAATGATCGTTCGGATCTTGACGCATAAGCCAAATGGCGCGATAATAATGCCAGGTGGCTCAGATGGGCATCGCAGAGATTGTCGAAGTCCTGGGTGGTAACAAGACCTTCAAGCACCCGATCCGGAGCGCGGATGAACTGGCCGAGCAAGTGCGCTCGGGCCTTCCGGCCTCAACGGTAACGTTGCTCGCCGCGATTTTGTCTCTTCAAAGAGCGCAGGTAGCCGAACGTCTCAGCATCCCGCCGCGTACCCTCAGCCGCAGGCTTGCCACAAAATCTCGTCTCACTCACGAAGAGTCGGACAGAACGCTGCGCATGGCCAGAGTGATCGCACTCGCAAAGGACGTTCTTGGATCAGAAGAGAAGGCCTCGCGTTGGATGACCAACCCCAACAGGGCATTGGGAGGCCGCCCGCCATTCGACCAACTCGACACCGAACCGGGTGTTCGGTCCGTCGAGGAGATCTTGCAGAGAATCGCTTATGGAATGTATAGCTGATGCTGGTGTGGAGGCTCTTTCCCGGGCCGTTCCGCAGCACCGCCTTTACGGGAGTAGGCGGCCTGCATGCGGCCAGCCGTTGGAATCATCTAGGCGTCGCCATGGTTTACACCGCAACTTCACGCGCTCTGGCTGCTCTGGAATTCTTCGTCAATCTTGAACCAAACGAGGCGCCGGACGACCTGTTAATCGCCGAAGCTTCAGTCCCGGACAGGTTCGTCGCTACCTTAGACCTGGCTCTTCTTCCACCGAACTGGCGCGGGCTCAACAATGAGATTTGCCGGAACCTCGGCTCGGACTGGGCGGCAAGTCGCAGCTCTTTGGCTCTAAAGGTTCCGTCGGCCGTTGTCGAGGGCGAGTGGAATGTCCTGCTGAATCCCAAGCATCCGCAATTGGCGAAGGTCCAAATCGCCGACTCGAAGCCGTTCCGGTATGACGAGCGCATGTTTCGATAACTCTCAAGCCCAGCGAAACCGATTATGTGCGTAGGACGCGGTCCGGAACTCTACCTTGCGATTCAGTAAGAGCGGAGATATGGCTAAATCTCCGAAATGAGTGAGTTTTTCGCCGAACCCGATAGGGTCACCTGTCGAGATTTGGACTTCATGTTCTCTGCAGCCGAATCAAGCGGCCTAAACATTCCAAATCACGTTCTGCGTGCGACTGCCGCATATACAAACCGGCCTCCTGGTATCGACGCGAGGTTTCCTCGTCCATGGACAGTGGGTAGGGACCGTAAGTTCGAGAAAACCGTTGCATTATTTCCGTACCCATTTGCTCGATCAGATGACGGAGTTGCAAGGCTCGAATTTGCCCAGCCGTTACATCACCAGGCGCGCCATCTACCTCGTCACCTGCCTGCTTCAGCAACGAGTACATGCCCCAAACGCTTGCCTGCATCGCGCCGAGGTGAGCGATGGTGTGGGGATCGTCCCGCTTGCTGTTGAGCGCAAAGTCCAATAAGCCGGCCACGCCGCCGGCCCAGCATGCTGCAGGACCGCAAGCCCCATGCCAAAAACCTGGCCGCTCAAGGTACCAACCCGAAGTGCCTACGGGGGCATTCGGGGATAGCCGGGAATCCAGAAACGTGATTGCGCCCGTCTGCGTGGCGCGAAAGGCATCCACCTTCCACATCTCCAAATCCGCCTCGATACGCTCCTGGTTCCTTCGCAGATCCACCTCGACGAGAAGCTGTTCCGGAAGGCTCACGGTAACCAGCGCGCGATCCACCATGCCGATGCCACTGCAGAATGGTTTGCTTCCGCTCAGCTGATAGCCCTCCTTGGTTGGTTCCAGTCGAAGGGCTTGACCCGGAATCTCTGAGGCCCACACCGCGTAGAGCATGCCAGGTTCAGGGGCTCGACGGGCTTCTGCAAGAATAGCCACCGCGTCCCAGTGGGCTTCGGCCAACTTAGCCAGGCTGAGATCCTCTCGCGCCGTCTCGGCCATCAGACGAAGCCGCTGGGCCGTACGGCCGCCCCCGGGCAGCGGTAGTTCCTGCGAGACAATAGCGGCCAACCGCGCCTTTAATTCTCCGGTTGTCATCCTGCAACTCCGTTATGCGCGGCGAGGGCATCTGCAAACCCAAGCGGAGCTCGCCCAACCCTTCTCCCGCTCGTCAAGACACAAAGGCCCGCATCCGATACACGTCGATGCCGTCCGCTTTGCAGGCGCAGCCACAGGTCATGATCCTCCGCGGTGGAAAGGTCTTGCCAGCCGCCAGCCTGAAGGTAAGCATCTGCTCTCAAGCCAAGATTCGCTCCGTGGACGTGGGGATGAGTTCCGTCTGCGTGAATTAAGTACGAGAGCCGGAAGCGTTCAGAAACGAAGGACTCATGTTCGGCAAAGGAGTCCACGTCAATGATGCCTGCTACGGCGGCTAATCCAGCGTTCGCAAAGGCCAATTGATCCTGTAACCACGTCGCAGGCACCTGGCAGTCAGCGTCCGTGTTGGCCAGCCAGCACCGACTCCGGACGCCATCGTAGCGTTCCAGTGCGCGCCTCACTCCGAGAGCACGAGCAGCGCCGACACAACCCACGTCGGTTTCAACCACAGTGCCGTTACCTTGAATAAAGTCCCGCGCGAGTTCGAAGGTGTCATCCGTCGATTGATCGGCGACAACAATCAGGTCACTGGTTACATGAGAGGGCAAGATCCGGCGGGCGTTCTGAACGGAGCGCAAACAACGTGGCAGCAGCTCTTGTTCGTCACGAGCCGGTATCACGATGGCAATGTGCCAGGGACTGTTCATAAGCGCACCAGACGATCCAACCTCATATTTGGGTGACGTTCCGTGTGTTCTATCCGGAGGTTCGCGTGAGAGAGGAGAATTTCATGCACCTCATCCCCAGAGATGCGATGGTCCTGCGAATGGCCCAGCCAATGAGCGGCCAGGACGGTAGCGCCTTGCGGGATCGAATTGATCAGCGCGGCGGAGACTCGTTGCCATTCTCGCGCAGTGAAGTAATATCCGATTTCGCTCAAAACCAGCAGATCGAAATCCTTAGCCGGAGTTCCTTCGGGCAACGCCGCACAACAAACTTCCACATGTGGCAGACACGCGCACCGCGCCTGGGCCACGGCGCACGCCGAGGGCGAAAAATCAATTGCGTACACTTCGTCGCAGCAGGCCGCGAGACGCTCGGTGAGCACACCGATGGAGCAACCTGGCTCAAACGCCCGGGCATAACGTCGGTGAGCGATCGCGCGGATGATCGCATCGTACCGTCGTAATTCGTAGGCGTTAGTTGAAAAGTCCCATGGGTCTGCCTTCTTCTGGTATTTGGCTTCGAAAAAAGCAGCAGAGGATGGGAAATGGATTTCCTCAATCACCGGATGTAGACCTCAAATGCCCGCTGAGCGGGTGCCAGCAGTTCCGGCGATAAGATGGGCTGACCGTCTCCATGCTCGAATTGGGAAACGTGCGCCTGCAATGCGTGCAGCTTCCGCTTGAGCTCCCCGTCACTGAGTGGGAGCTTCGTGACCCCAAGTCCGTCAAGCATGCTCGGCTTGCCCCGGTGCCAGGTCCAAAAAAGATAGTAGGTGATGGGTAAGTTCTTCCATTGAGCAACGCGCGCCGCCGCGCGCCCCGCTCCCTCGTGATCAGGATGAAAGTCCCGCCGCCACGGTGCGACGAGGTGCGTGTCTGCAGTAACAAGAGGTAAGAGCATCTCCTCGAGGTGGTCCTCATAGCCTGAGACATCCCGGTCCGGCAAATGGAGGCGGTGAATCATGCGCTCAGGAACACCCAAACGATGGAGAGCTTCGGTCTGCTCCGCTATCCGAATGTCCGCCAGATTAGGTGTGTCGGCATACGCGTGTTCACCATCTGTAATTGCGACGATAGTCACGGGAACGCCCGCCCTACTGAGCCGGGCAATTAAGCCACCGGCCCCAAGAGTCTCGTCATCGGGATGAGGCGCCAGAACAAGCGTTGGCACAAGAGGTAGTTCCCAATCAACAAGACCCACGAGTGCTGGAAGCCATCCAGCTTCTGGAATAAGAGGCACAATCGTCGGCATATCCTGGGTCACTCCGAAAACAGATGGGCTGCAAGGGGAGGCAGTACGACAACTTGGATGCAAACGACCAGCTCGCGAACTGCTGGGCAATTAAGTGGTGTCAACACGATAAGACGGAGTAATGCTCCTGTTCCTCTCCACGAGCGTGTGCCGAAAGTAAACAGGTATCCTGGCCTGAATCCGCGGGATTCAGTCGGCGATTCCCGGATCAGGGGGGTCGATGTTGAGAGCAGTAGCCAATGCGATGAGGTGATCTTGTTCTTGCACCAGGATGGTTCGTAAGCTTTCCGCAATTGCGTATTCATTCAACTCATCGGCTTGTTTGACTCGGCGTCTGTATTGGCGGATAGTTTCACGTTCGTTATCAAGATCGAAGCGCAACATTTCTTCGGCCTTTTCAGATGTCTTTACCGGCTTGGGGACCACGGAAGGCATGCCGCCTAAATAATCTACGTGGTTCGCGATCTGCAGAGCGTGCGCGAGTTCCTCAGCGGCATGAACGGAGAGTTCACCTGCGATGTTCATGTAGGCTGCGCCTCTGAGAACCTGGGAATAGTTCACGTAGGCGATGATTGCTTGATACTCGCGCGCAAGGTCTTCATTGAGTGCTGTCACGAGCTCTTTTCGTGTAATTTTTTTAGCGGTAACTTGGGGCATATGTCTCCAAAATCTGCAGCTCTGGGCCGCGAAGAGTTGTGATTCGTAATCGGGTAGCGCTGATGGTTCGTCGTGACCGCCTCTCTGGAACCGGCGCGGTATTCGATCGCCACACAGTGCCGACAACATTAACAGACAATCAGGAAGTTGTCCCTTTCGTTTGAACGATGTCAGTTATTGTTCATCTGAATTCCCATTTCTCAAGCCGAGAGCAAGCGGGGTCTGCATTTTTGTTTGCCTTCAACAACCCGGCGTACGGCTACTCGCAAACCGTCAAGCAAACAAAAGCCGCCCCCTGGAAGCAGGCGGCTTCTTTCGTCTTAAAGGCCGAGGCGTCAGGATCTGTTGGCTGCGTGCTTGACGTTGTCAATAACTGCTTTGCCGGCATCCTTGACATCGCCAGCAGCATTGTGAAGTGCTCCCTTGGCCTGGTCCGCCTGCCCTTCGGCGACCAGATGCTCGTTACCGAGCGTGTTCCCCGTTACTTCCTTTGTCTTCCCAATTGCATTGTCGATTGCACCCTTTACGTGTTCCTTATCCATTTCTCACCTCTGAACATTCAGATGCATGACTCTGCGGTCGGGGATAGTCACGCTGGAAATAACGTGTAACAGCCGCATAGCCACAAGAAACCCGCCGGGGGAGACGTTGGCGAAGGACTACCGATTATTTGGCGCGAACACCCACCACGACCAGGCCCACTCCCCCCACCAAGGCCACCATGCTCAGGATGGGCGAAATGGGAACAGTCTTTTTCTGTTCATGCGATACCTGGATCGGACCGAGATCAACGTCTTTCTTTTCGTGGGTGAAGCTGAATCCACCCACAGCAAAACCAATAATTCCGACTATGATGAGGATTATCCCTACGATGGTGGCAGCTTTCATGGTTATCTCGCTTTCGGTCGTACGCTAATCGCGGCAAAACCTTCGGCCTACGCGACGAAGAGTGGATTGAGCGTCGGGTCAACGGCCCTTGGATCTGTTGGATCAGGTGCTGATTTTGTCAATACGGTTGTACAAGGTCTGGTCTTTCCCCGAACGCGGCGCAAACGGGCGAGACCGAACGCAAGGGCAGAGCCACGCAAGAATGTCTTCCGTTGCTTAATTCGCCGAAGGTTTCTCGATGTGGTCGATCACGATCACGTCAATCGGGTTCTTGTTGTATTCCAATTTCAACCCAAGCTGTTCTTGAAGTGCCGTGAAAAGAGAAGGTAGTGAAGCGTCTGACGAGCCAATGTCATCCGGTGACCACCGGAGTGTGATGTCATATATGTCCGTTAGCCCAGTTTTATCAACAACGGGATGACTAAGTCCCTGGGACGAAAGAAGGCTCGCCAGACCTGAAAGGCTAGATCCCCTAAGGACGATCTTACCCGGCGTCACCGTCGATTCGCCACTACCACCCGTGCCATCGGGGCCCCTAATGCCATTAGGATAGGTTTCGCCAGGTCGTGCCTTGTGGAGTTTCGGACCATGCTTCGCAACAACCAGAGAATAGGTCGGGCGCTCCCGGGTTTCGTGATGGAATTGTAGATTGAACCGCGTCACAAGCAATGGTTGAAGCGCCAACCTCCGTTGAGACGGGGACAACGCCTTCCACTTAGGGACGTCTTCGTTGTCAACCCTGGCTTCGATATTGTAGTGCTCAGACTTCGTCCAGCTTGGCAATCCGAGAATAAGATCATCTTGTTGAACAAGTACGGACGGCTGCGGGGAGAATGCCAGCTGAACGATCCACGCGACAGGAACGTTTCGGAAGGAAGCTCCGTCATCTGAGAAAAGTATGTTCATCGGATCGTTGTCGGCAAAGGCAACTGGCCTGATTGAGGAAACGGCAAGAGGAGGAAGATCAACTGCGGTGTCCTTGTTTGTTGTTGCGGGCTTTTCGATTGCTGAGCCAAGCTGACCCGCCCCACTGGCCCCGAAACAAATACACCACCACGCAGCAAAAAGCGATAGTCCTCGAGAGAGCCTGTAATGACGGATAACGCTTTGTTGAAGCACCTGCTGTCCGCGACGCACGAAGGCTCTGTTGCTCTGGTGACTGCATCATGATTTCGCTCCTTTGAGCCGTGATCGCGCGCCGGGCATGGGCGGGCGAGTGCAGGCTATCCGGAACAGCCGGGCGGCGTCAAATCTGCTGCGCTACAATCTGCTGGCGCTGTAGTTGTGCGACGGCATGTCTTGCCTCGCGGCAATCCAAACATATCTACGCCGCGTATCTGAAGCCGGCGTTTCTCAACTAGCCGACCGGTAACGTCCGATACTGGACATCGGTTCTCGGCAATGAACACCAACGACCTTCGCCGTTGGATGAGGTTCTTGATAATACGGTCCTTCCGGCCTTGCAGACTGGCACTGGGATTGCCCATTGCTAACAGCAACGGAAGCGCGAAATGACACCTTTGATACAAAACATGAAATTCGGCATCAGGCTACTCCGTAAAAGTCCCGGCTTCGCCTGTGTTGCGATCTTGGTCATGGCCCTCGGAATCGGGGCGAATACAGCCATCTTCAGCGTCGTTCATGCGGTTTTGTTAGAACCGTTGCCATTTCCGGATGCCGATCGCTTGGTGCAAGTCTGGCACGTTCCTCCACCGACCAGTTTCCCGGGAATGACCCGCTTCGCCGTTTCCGCAGCAAACTTCCTCGATTGGCAAAAACAGAACAATGTCTTCGACCAAATGGCCCTCTACGGTGGTGCGGGCTATGACATTACCGGCGCCGGCAAACCCGAGTCGGTCGTCGCGGGCACCGTAAGTTCCAACTTCTTTTCAGTACTTGGCGTTCAGCCTCTTCACGGACGCGTCTTCCTGCCCCAGGAAGACCGCCCCGGCAGCAATCATGAGGTGATCCTCAGCTACAAGTTGTGGCAGGCGCGCTACGCCTCCGATCCCAATCTACTTGGCAAATCCATCAACCTCGACGGAGACCCCTATGTGGTCGTGGGCGTAATGAGCCCGAAAATGGCCGTGCCTGGTTTTGCCCAGCTTTGGACCCCTCTTGGCCTTACCGATAAGGAGGCGGCCATACGGAATGACCACAACTTCTTCGCGATAGGCCGCCTCAAACCGGGCGTTACGCTCGCGCAAGCGCAGGCAGAGATGAACACCATCTCGCAACGCCTGGAGAAGGCGTATCCCGAGGACGACAAAGGGTGGGGTGCGGTGGTTAATTCCATGCGCGAAGAGACGGTTGGAAGTGTCCGTCCAGCTTTGCTCATGATGCTCGGCGCCGTGGCTTTCGTGCTGCTCATCGCCTGCGCCAACGTCGCCAACCTTATCCTTGCGCGCACCTTCGCGCGTCGTAAAGAGATCGCCATCCGCTCCGCAGTGGGCGCAACCCGCTCTCGCGTCATCCAGCAACTGCTCAGCGAGTCCTTGATCCTCTCCCTATGCGGAGGGGCGCTCGGTCTGCTTGCCGCCCGCTTTGGCATCGAACTGCTGCTCAAGTTTTTTGCCGATAAGCTGCCCCGCATGGGTGAGATCGGTCTCGACGGTCCAGTACTCGCCTTCACCTTCGGGCTCTCCATCGTGACCGGCATCCTCTCTGGTCTACTCCCTGCCTTGGGCATGACAAAAGGGGATGTGAGCAGCGCTCTGAAGCAAGGCCTCGGCCGTACCGACGCTGATAGTGGAAGCAGCAACACCCGCTCCGCCCTGGTGGCCGTCGAGGTCGCGCTCTCTGTCGTATTGCTGATTGGAGCCGGGCTCATGATCCGCAGCCTTTGGAAACTGCAAACCATTGACCCCGGCTTTGACCAACACAACGTCCTCACTCTGGCGGTGATGGTGCCCAAGCATCAATTCACCGACCCTACGCAAGAATCACAGTTCTTCGACGAGGCGCTGCAACGCGTGCGCTCCTTGCCCGGCGTTGAGTCTGCTGGAGCGGTAGACAACTTGCCTCTGCTCGGCGGCTCCAATCAGCCTATTGCCGCTGAGGGGCATCCCCTGGTCGCATTGTCCGAACAGCCCGAGGTGTCGGTCCGCGTCGCGACGCCAGGATATCTCGAGGCCATGCGCATCCCTCTGCTCGAGGGCCGGAACATCAGCGCCAGAGACACAGCCGATTCGGCGCCCGTCGTGGTCATCAGCCAATCCATGGCAAAACAGTTGTGGCCGAACCAAAGCCCTATCGGACGACATCTAAAGCTCTCGTTCTATCCAGACAAAGACCGTGAGGTCGTCGGGGTGGTAGGCGATGTTAAGCAGAGAGGCCTCGACAGCGCCTCGGGCGTCGCTACGCTCTATTGGCCACTTGCACAGGTTGCGGGTTCAGCGACGGCCCCTTGGCGCGCACGTCCTCTCTCGCTCGCCGTCCGCACCACAACCCCGCCTCAAACCCTCGCCACCGCGGTGACTGGCGCCGTCAACCAGGTGAACAAGGACATCCCGGTGAACAACGTCATGACCCTGGAAGACTTTGTTGGCGCGACCCTGACACAACATAGTTTCAACATGCAGCTGCTCGCGATCTTCGGTCTGCTGGCTCTCGTCCTCTGCGCCATCGGCATCTACAGCGTACTTGCCTATTCAGTAAAACGCAGTATGAGAGAGATCGGCCTGCGCATTGCCCTTGGCGCTTCGCTGCGCGACGTCGGGCGCCTGGTCATCGTTCAAGGAATGAAGCCCACGCTGGCGGGCATCGGTATCGGACTCGTTGCGGCCCTCGCTCTCGGCCGCGTTGCCGCCAGCTTAATCTACGGAGTAAGTTCCCGCGACCTCGTAACTTTTCTGGCTGTCACCATGCTGCTCATTCTGGTATCGTTCGCGGCCAGCCTGGTTCCCGCATTCCGCGCAACTCGCGTGGATCCCCTCGCGGTCCTTCGCGACGAATAGCTGTGACGACGACAGAGGCGAACCAAAACCAACTTGACAGGCCGCAAACGTCACCTCTAGTGTATAACCATCTATAGAGTTAACGGTGGTTATAGAGGTAGTCGGTTGAAGAGGCGAAACTTTCTTGGAGGCGCGGGAGCGATGGTCTTCGGGCTGACGGTCGAAGCCGCTGATGTGCTCGCTGACGGACAAACCCGCTTAGCCTCTGGAACGGTGACCGATGCAAGTTTGGGTGGATCCGCGCCCATGTACGTGATTTTAGGAGTTCCGTTTCGCACCGGCTCTCTTTATCCGGGAAACGAGAACGATGCTCAAGCCTACCGGGAGGCCAATCTGGTCGGACGCCTCACCGCGGCGGGCTGCAAAGCGATGGATGCGGGAGACCTCCCCATACCGAGCTATCTTCCACATCACTCGGTTCCTCCCATCAGGAGTTGGCCCGGTCCGCGGATCGTTTGGGATATCGTCTGCGAAAAGGTCACGGAAGTGCTACGGCAGCCAGGACAAATTCCTCTCCTCATTGGTTGTGACTGCAGCGTGGTCGTGGGAACTGCAAACGCGTTGCGGACTACCTCTCCGGAAGTCCATGTCATCTACATCGATGGCGATTTTGACGACGCTGCTCCGGCTTCGGCGCACTGTCAAAGTGCTGCCTCATGCGCCACATGGTTCCTGACCCACGATTCTGCCTTTGCTTCGAGCCCAGCGCTCAAGCCGTCGCAAGTCTCTCAAGTTGGTTGGACTCGGCCCTCGCAGTCGGAGCAAGCGCGCTCCTTCTCTCTCGCCGACGTTCGCCGCGTCGGACCGCGAAAACTGGCCCTTCAGGTTCTCGCAGCCGTGCCCCCGTCCGCTGGTATTCTGCTTCATCTCGATATTGACGTATTCCGGAGCGGCGATTTGGCAGCTGCTTACTTCCCTCATGCAGAAGGACTCTCCCTTAACGAGGGAACGGAGCTACTAGGGGTGTTTCTCCGAGATGCTCGTGTCCGGGTGATCGAAGTGAGTGAGTACGCTACCCTGCGCGACCGCGGGCAGGAGTCGCTCCACAAGATTATTGACATGTTCGTCCAAACGCTGCCTAAGAGTGCTGGTTAACAAGTTCGTGCCGTCAGCGCCGCAGCGGTTCGAGCAGTGGCGCAACCGGCGCTACCCCGTCGATCGATGGCAGAAAGTGCGGCGTCACCTTCGCCTTAGCCGATTGCTCATAAGCATAACCATATCCAAGTAGCCGCGCTTCACTCCAGGCTGGACCAATGATGGAAAGGCCGACCGGCAGCCCCATGACTGCCCCCATTGGCACGGTGAGGTGTGGATAGCCGGCGACTGCCGCCAGCGAACCCGCGCCTCCGCCGCCGATCGGATCGCCATTCGCCGCGTCAATCTTCCAGGCCGGCCGCATAGTAGGCGATACCAGCGCGTCGAGGCGGTTGGCTGCCAGCATGGCATCGATCCCGTCGCGGCCGGCGATCCGCAGCGACGTCGCACGCGCCACCTGGTAGGCAGGGTCGTCGAGTCCCTTGGTCGCCTCGGCCTTCACAAACGTTTCCTGTCCGAACAACCCGAGCTCGCGGTCCGCATGCGCCGTGTCAAACGCGATCACGTCGGCGAGCGTGCGTGTCTTCACCGTCGGCGGCGTCGTGGCGAGATAGGCATTCAAATCAGCCTTGAGCTCAGTATGGAGCACCAGTGTCTCCGCCTCCCCCATCTTGTCCCGGTCCTTGAACACGGTGATGTCGACCAGCGTCGCTCCCTGCGCCTTCAGCACCGCCAGCGCTTGCTCGAACACCTTGTCAGTCGCCGCAGACCGGCCGGTAGCAAAGCGCAGCACGCCGATCCGGGCGCCTTTAAGCGCGTCGGGCTTCAGTGCCGCCAGATAATCGGCGATGTGGGCGTCGGCGTCCTTGGTCGCCGCGTCGAGGGGGTCTGCGCCCGCGATCGCACTGAGCACTCGCGCCGCGGTCGCAACATCGGCCGCGATCGGCCCAGCGGTATCCTGACTGTGACTAATGGGCACAATCCGCGCGCGGCTAACCAGCCCGACCGTGGGCTTCAGTCCCACCACGCCGTTCACCGCCGCCGGGCAGGTGATCGAGCCGTCGGTCTCGGTGCCGATTGCGGCTTCCACTTCCCCCGCTGCGACCGCTGCGGCGCTGCCTGAGGACGACCCGCACGGATTACGATCCAGCGCGTGCGGATTGCGAGTCTGGCCGCCCACTCCACTCCAGCCCGAAATCGAGGCGTTCGAGCGTATGTTCGCCCATTCAGACAAGTTCGTCTTGCCGAGGATCACAGCATCGGCTGCGCGCAGCCTCGCCACCAGCGGCGCATCACGATGGGTCACGTTGTCCAGCAGCGCCATGCTGCCCGCGGTCGTGGGCAGTGGCCCGTCTGCCTCGATGTTGTCCTTCAGCAGAATCGCGTAGCCGTAGAGCAGCCCGCGTGTCCTGCGTCCCCGGTCGATAGCGCGGGCCTGATCGAGCGCAGTGGGATCGAGGGAGATCACAGCGTGGATCTGAGCATCCACCGCATGCACCCGCGCCATCGCTGCTTCGGTTGCAGCCTCAGCACTCGAAGCAGCCGCCAGCACGGCAAGCAATATTGAGATCACCAATCGATAGTCCCCCTTACCAGCTATGCTAGTGGCCTGTAACAGCTGATTCAGGAGTAGAACCAAATTTGCGAAAATGCGCGACCCTTCTAGGGGTCGCGGCTCTCATGCTTTGTATCAGGGCCCGACTTTAGTCGGGCCGCAAAGGGCTGAGAAAGAATTGGGCTTTAGCCCCTGCGGCTCTACCAAATCAGCTGTTACGGTCCACTAGTTGAGTTTAGACCGGTACATACTGACGCAGATACCGCCTGGCCATGCGGAATCCGACCTTATAAGGTTCGCTGAAATCCGGCCCCGGATTCTCCGCTGCGCCATAAAGATCGTCCTCGTGCTCTATGCTCATCGCGCCCTCATAGCCGACGCTTTGTAGAACGCTGAAGAACTCGGGCCACTGAATACTCCCCATTCCCGGAATACGGAATTGCCACCACTTGGCCTGATTTACCGGCACGATGCCCCCTCGGCGCACGATGTCCCAATGGATTTGCGTATCCTTCAGATGGACGTCATAAATCTTGTCGATAAAGTCTTTCGCCGTTTGAATCGGGTCCATCATCTGCCACAGCAGATGAGACGGATCATACTGCAGGCCAACGTAGGGCGAATCCTTGAAAGCGGTAAACAGCGCGTCGAAACCCACCGGGCTGGTGGCAATATTCGGCCCTCCTTGCCACGGCTCCCACAAGATCCGCACCTTGTGCTCTTGGCAAGCAGCAAAATACTCTTCGTGGTAAACCCGCACAATCTCGTCAACCTGCGCATCAAATGGCTTGGAAACATCTTTGCCGGACTGGGTTCCTATATACGGAACACCCAACTTACCAGCCAGCTCGATCGCCTTCACGAAGTTGCTGTTTTCCTGCGCCCGCTGCGCCGGATCGGGCGCGATATGATTCCCACTCACCTGCAGCGCCGAAACGTGCATCCCTTTCAACGACAAATGATTCTTGACTCCCGCGATTTCCTCGTCCGTGATCTTGGTCACGTCCAATCCCGGAACCCCAGCGCCGGCAGAGAGGATCATGTTGTTGAACTCTTCCTGGATCGCGAAATCCACATTAGCTTCGGTATATTTGCCCAAAATGCCAAGACGCGGCTTCCATTCCGTCGGGCGTGCGCCCGCTTTCGACAACGCCGCCAGACATACTGCTGCAGTTGCTGATCCGAGCAAAGTACGCCGGCTTATATTTTCAATTGGCATGAAGTTCCTCCGTAAGCGCTTGGGCCACCCTGCCATGATCGCATGTCAACCCCGGCAACCATTCGAGAGGCTCAAACCGAAGGGTGCCCCAGCCTGCCCCGGCGTGCCGTGGGGTCTCGCTTTTGAGACCTGGGATCCTCGCAACCTGTCCCGGCGTGCCGTGGACCGATCTCGAATGGGAAAGCACTGGTCCCACCTTCTCTCTACGGCCGGCGAGGCTCGTGCCTGTTTCTCTAAGCACCGGCCCGGCCGGCATTTAAAATGCAATGAGAGGAATTTCCCTTTGCGTCGAGACAGTCTGTCAGCCACAACGCAGGAGCGGGCGGCGGAATCGAGGTTTTCTCCTTCCCTGATTCGCGCAGTAGCCAACACGGCCATGGGCCGGCAGGATGTTTTACCTTTCTGGTTTGGAGAATCCGACCAATCGACCCCACCTTTCATTCGCGAGGCGGCCATCGCCTCGTTGCGCGACGGGGAAACCTTCTACTCCGAAAACCAGGGCAGGCCGTACCTGCGGCAGGCTATCTCCACCTATCTGACCAATCTTCATCATCTCCCCATCGGCACCGACCGAATCGCAGTCACCGCTTCAGGTGTCTCTGCGCTGATGCTGGCCAGTCAACTGTTAGTCTCGCCCGGCGACCGAGTAGTAACCGTCACCCCGCTGTGGCCCAATGCGGTCGAAATTCCAAAGGTGATGAGTGGCCGGGTTACCTGCGTCTCGCTCGAAGTACAACGAGGCCGATGGACCCTGCCTCTGGAGAAACTGCTCCATGCCCTCACACCAGGCACGCGGATGCTGGTGCTCAACTCGCCGAACAACCCCACCGGCTGGACCATTCAACGCGCGGAGCAGGTCGCCATTCTGGAACACTGCCGTCGCCACGGGATATGGATCATCGCGGACGATGTTTACGAGCGTCTTGTCTATGCCGACGGAATGAAAACGGCGCCGTCGTTCCTCACCCTTGCTGAGCACGGCGAGCGCCTGATTGTCATCAATAGCTTCTCCAAGGCCTGGAGCATGACGGGTTGGCGTTTGGGCTGGATTGTGGTACCGCCTGCCATCCAGGACGACCTCGCCTCCCTGCTCGAATACAACACTTCCTGCGTCTCGGAATTTATTCAACGCGCCGGCGTCATCGCTCTGCAGCAGGGCGAACCTTACGTCGGTCAACTGCGAGCCCAACTGGCAACCACCAAGGCGAAATTGCTAGCCGCGTTGTCTCCCCTGCCCGGCCTGCAAATACCCGAAGCGGACGGCGCCATGTATCTCTTTCTGCGTGTTGCCGGCGAAGAGGATTCAGTACACCTGGCCAAGCGCCTGATCGAAGAAGTCGGCCTGGGTCTTGCGCCTGGCAGGGCCTTCGGTCCCGAAGGAGAAGGCTGGCTGCGCTGGTGCTATGCGGCCGACAGTAAAAAAATCGAGTCTGGTATCGAGCGCCTGGTGCAATTCTTGTCAAAATAATCTGGCCGTTTAGGAGAGAACCGTGCACACCATCAAAGTTCTCGCCGTAGGGTTTGTACTGCTTGGCATTTTCGTCCTGATCGGGCGTGCGCCACGTCATGGATCACAAGCCGCGCTCTACTTTCTACCGGTATGGCTGACCGTCGCAGCCCTGAACCTTTGGTATGGAGTAGCCAAGGCAGGCTACTCCATAGCCGACGAGTTCCCTATCTTCCTGCTGATCTTCGCTGTTCCCTCGGCGGTAGCTCTTCTCCTTTGGTGGAGACTCCCCTTGCGCTAAGCCCGGTCCGGTCGTCGGGCGGCCCTCAGGACCAGTCCCGAAGAGCCTGCCCTGAGCTTGTCGAACGGGGACGACTGCGAATTACCCAGGACGTAGTCCTGGGTCTGGAGTTTCTACATTTTAGAGAGGGCGGACAGATACGAGTGTGCGGAACAGGCGAGTTTTCTTGGCGTCGCCGCTCTGATGCTTTGTATCAGGGCCTGACTTTAGTCGGGCCGGAAAAGATCGAAAGATCTGGGCTTTAGCCCCTGGGCTCTTTTCTTTGCCAGGTAAGTGTAGCAGTAGGGATACTGCTCGGCAGTATCGACGAGCCCTGCTTTGACAGGATTCTGAACGATATATTCGCGGTGCCGCAAGAAGCTTTGCCCATCACTTATCCGCACCTCGGAAAATCCACGTTGCCAGACCTCTCCTTGATATCCAAATTCCCTTTTTAGACGATAGGAGAATCCGCCCTTGATAAGTTGCATGGCCTTTTCGATGGCAATGTCGCCAGGAAGGGTCATCAGCAGATGTAGATGATCTGGCAGATCACGAAGTCGTGCAGCTGAAATTTACCTGCCCCTACATTCGATCGCAGCACGTCGATGAGAAGCATTGCATTGCGTTCAGATTGCAATAAGCGTCGTGTCATGCTGGTTTTCGTCGTGGCGAAAAAGACCCATGCACTGCTCAGAATTGTCGCCGGACAAGCATTTCGTGCAGGATACGCCATAGCAGGGGCTGAAGCCCAATTCTCTTTCAATCCGTGTGCGGCCCGACTTAAAGTCGGGCCCTGATACAAAACCAAACTCAGCATCCAAAGGAGCTTTTCTTGTTGAAATACCATACGCTTCGTCCCTGAAATGTAGAAACTCCAGACCCAGGACGTCAGTCCTGGGTATACTGCAACCCACACCGACGTACGGGACAACCCCCATTTTCGTGCGACTGCCCACGGCAATACTGCCCTTTTCGGACCTCGAGGGTTACCCGTTTGGCTCCGTTGAACACCCCCTCCGGGCCGCCGCAGCACCGATTTGCTTTAGCATGTGAGGGGTACTAGGAAGGCTCGATCCTCCTCCGTAGAACAATGAATAACCCTGTGATCACAGCTCGGATGAACACCTTGATCACCGGAAATTCCGAAATGGCTGGCCGCATTCGAGCTCATAACTGGTCGAAGACGCCCCTCGGGCCGATTGAAGGCTGGTCCGAGACCCTGCTGGCGACCGTCAACCTGATGCTGCATTCGCCCTTTCCCACCATCCTCTCCTGGGCCGAGGAGATGGTGTTTCTCTACAACGACGCAGCAATTCCGACCTTGACGGTCAAACATCCGAAGGCGCTTGGCGCTCACTACCGCGACGTCTTTCATGAGGCGTGGGACCTGGTGAGCGCCGATCTGGAAGCCTGCTTCTATCGCGGTCAGACCGCGGTTCGGGACAATATGTTCATCCCCATCCTCTTCGATGGAGTCCTGGAAGACCACTACTGGAGCTATTCCCTCATTCCCGTCTACGAAAACGGCAGGATCGGAGGCGTTTACGATGCCTTTCGCAACATGACTGAGACTGTAGAGGGCGCCCGCCGTCTACGGGAAAGCGACGAGAGATTGAAGCTCGCCACCGGGGTCGCTCGGCTTGGAGTCTTTGTCTGGGAACCCGCAACAGACCAGGGAAGCTGGGAAAACGACCGCGTGTACGAGATTTTCGGCCGCAACCGCCAAGACGGACCGGTCAATGGCGCTGAATTCCTGCGCGATTTCCTCCACCCGGATTTCCATGACGCCTATCGGGATGCTGTACGAAGGACGCTCCAACATGGCGACCCGTTCCTCTTTGAAGGTCTCATGTATCGCACGGATAAGGCCCTTCGCCGCATCGAGGTCAACGGCAACCTTCAACCGGAGACCGCGGCCTCGAAAGGAAGAATTCTCGGCACCATCCGCGACGTAACAGAAACGCGAAAGGTTGAAGCGGAAGCGCGAGAGAGCGCCAAACGGCTCAGCGAACTCGCGGCCATCGTGGCCTCCTCGGACGACGTCATTCTGAGCAAAAATCTCGACGGCATCATCACCAGTTGGAATGACTCAGCGACCCGCGTCTTCGGCTACAACGCCGGCGAGATGATCGGGACCTCCATACTAAAGCTGATTCCCGAGCACCTGCATTCGGACGAAAAGACCATCATCGAGAACATTCGCGCGGGCCGGCGGGTCGAGCACTTCGAAACCGTTCGTCTTACTAAGCGCGGTGAGTTGATTGATGTGTCGCTCACTGTCTCGCCCGTCAAGGACGAGCATGGTCGGGTGATCGGAGCCTCAAAAATTCTCCGCGATATATCCACTCGCAAGCGTATGGAGCGGTCCCTGCTGCAAGCGGAAAAGATCGCGGCCACCGGGCGCATGGCCGCGACCATTGCGCATGAGATAAATAATCCTCTCGAAGCGGTGATGAACCTGCTTTATCTGCTGCGGCCCAAGATTACCGACGACGAAGGCCTCAACTACCTCACGACCGCCGAGAGCGAGCTTGGCCGTGTGTCGCATATCGCCAAACAGACACTCGGCTACTACCGTGAGCACGCTGCCGCGAGCATGGCCTCTCTCGCTGAGATCGCGGAACACGCGATCACCATATACGAACCGCGCTGCACCGCTGCCGGCATCACGATTGAGAAATCGCTCTCGTCATCGCGGAAGGTTGTCCTTCGTCGCGGCGAGATGATGCAAGTGATCTCGAACCTGATTGCCAACGCCATCTACGCTATGCCCGACGGCGGCGTCCTTTCTATTTCGGTCAGTGATACCGCCACTCCCGCGGACGGCGTTGTCTTGTACATTGCAGACAACGGCGCGGGCATCGCCCCGGAAGTTCTGCCGAAGGTTTTTGACGCTTTCTTCACCACGCGGACGACAGTTGGTACGGGAATCGGTCTCTTCATTGCGAAGAATTTTGTCGAAGGACACGGCGGCCAGATCAGCATTGAGAGTCACACCCAGCCGGAAAAACACGGAACAACCATCCGCATCTTCCTTCCTCTCCAGACGGCTTACGCGTGATCGATCCCACCGGCGTAGTGCATCTTGCAGCCCACACGCCGGACTTTTAGTGTGCTCGAGTCATGGAATAGGGAACATCGAGTTGCTGCGTCGACCATGTCGCTTCCGCTTTAGGGCTCATCACGAAGCGCAGCTCGCCCCCACGGATCAGCTCCTCGTGGCGGAGGAACATACGCGTGAGCGGCTTGCCGTTCAGTGTGACGGATTGGATGTACGCATTCGACGAGCTCAGATTGTCCGCGATAACCTTGAACGTGTTTCCATTCGGAAGGTGCAGCGTCGCTTCCTCTACGAACGGCCGCCCAATGACATATTCATTGGAACCAGGCGCGACGGGATAGAATCCCAGCGACGTAAAGATCAGCCACGCAGACATCTGTCCCAGATCGTCGTTGCCCACCAGACCGTCGGGTGCAGGCCGGTACTGCGACTCCACAATCTGACGAAGCCTCTCCTGCGCACGCGCGGGCTCTCCGGCGTAGTCGTACAGGTAGGCGAGGTGATGACTCGGCTCGTTGCCGTGGATGTATTGCCCGATCATCCCGCTGATGTCCTCAACATCGGCATACAGATGTGGATCGACCTTGGCGTCGAACATCGCGTCAAGCTTCGCAACCAGTTGCTGTTTGCCTCCCAGCAGATCGATAAGCCCCTGCACATCTTGCGGCTGATACCACGAGTATTGCCAGGCGTTGCCCTCGGTGAAGCCGCTACCGGCTCCTGCCCGCGCAGGATCGAATGGAACGCGATACTCTCCATTGGCAAGGCGTGGCTCCACGAAACCATCTTTGATGTTGAAGTTGTTGCGCCAGTTGGCCGCTCGTTTGGTGAATGTGTCGGCCGTCTCCGTGTGCTTCATCGCTCCAGCCATGCGGGCAATCGTCCAATCATCGAAGGCATACTCTACCGTCTTCGAGGCGGCCTCGTCATCGTGGTCTACCGGCACATAGCCGAGCCGCATGTATTCGTCCAGGCTGCCATACGGACCATAGCTGGCGCTGGCGACGACGGCACGGAGAGCCTCGTCAGCGTCGAATCCACGGATGCCCTTTACGTAAGCATCGGCGATCTCCGGTACGGCATGGTACCCAATCATGCACCAGGTCTCGAGCCCTTGCTCCTGCCAGATGGGCAGAATGCCGAACTGGCTCTCGCGCTGCGAGGCCAACATCGAGTTCACCAGATCACGGGTGCGTTCCTCCGGCTCAAGCAGAGTCATCAGCGGCTGCTCCGCTCGATACGTGTCCCACAAGCTCAGATTCGAAACAAAGTGGAAGCCTGCGGCGTGGTGAACCTGGTTGTCCGGGCCACGATAGCTGCCGTCGACATCCATGCTCAAGTTTGGCGACATCAATGCATGGTACATCGCCGTGTAAAGGTTCTCTTGCACGGCACGCGGTGCCCTTATGTCCATCCGTTGCAGTTCTTTGATCCATGCGGCCGTCGCCGCAGCGTGTACTGCGTCAAAGTCGAAGTTGGGCACCTCAGCATCCATATTCGCCATCGCGCCGTCTTCGCTTACAGACGAGAGCGCGACCTTCACCACCAGAGGTTGCGTTTGCGGGTTGAAATTAAACACAGCGACGATGCCCCGGCCCTCAATCGCCTGCGTATTCTCTGGAGTCGTTCCGGGAGGTTTGAAGCCGTGATACTCAACCGGCAGAGGTTCGCGGTCGTACAAGCTGTGCTGTTGTATAGCTTGCGAGAAGCGGATCGCGAAGTAAAGTTGACGCCCTGGCGCCCAGCCACGCGTCTCGCGCATGCCGGTTACTGTGCCATCGTCGCGAATGCGCAGCCGCGACCAGAGAACCTTGCCGGGATAGTTGTAGATCGAAGAACGAAGATCGACCAGAACATGCGCTGGCTTGCCGGTAGGGTAGGTATACCGGTGAACACCGGCACGAGCGCTTGCCGTCAACTCGGCGTGAATTCCGTAATCGAGCAGATCCACCGCGTAGTAACCGGGCTCAGCCCGTTCCTGCTTGTGGCTGAAGCGCGATCGATAACCTGATCCGGGCTTCTCGATGTCACCGGGTTCGAGTTGCACATCGCCCGAGATCGGCTGCAGCAGAACGTCGCCGAGGTCGGAGTGTCCGCTTCCAGAGAAGTGTGTGTGCGAGAACCCAAGAATCGTGGCGTCCTCGTAGCGATATCCCGAAGCCCACTTGTAGCTTTGTTTGAAGGGGCGAATCTGCGTGTCGGGAGACAGTTGCACCATGCCGAACGGTACGGTTGCCCCTGGAAACGTATGGCCGTCCGGCCCGGTCCCGATGAAAGGGTCTACCAAGGCCAGTCTGGCCTGCGCCTCCTGTGCGACCGCGACGTACCGCAAACAGAAGAACAGAGCACCCAAAGCAATGAATGCCGCTTTTATCGCGACGCTGACGTGGCGACAAATGTGAACCCTGTGAATGAAGAGAGTCAAGGCAGTTGCTTTCTTCGGCAATATTCAACGGAATCAAAGGTCGCCAAACCACTCACAATCCAGGAGTGTAGCACCTACTCGTAACTCTCAATGACTCACAACAGAGGATTGACTCTGTTCTCCCGTCCCCGCCCGCGCTTCCGTTTGATGAAAGGGAGGGTAGAATCTTCTTTGCGCGGTAGTTTCCGTCGGTATCAAGGACGCTTCACACCTCTCAGACGTTTGCCTAACTGGACCTTCGCTATGACTTCCTCTCAAAGACTCGACACTCACCACAAAGCGCTCACCTTCAATCTCGATACATCCACCTTCGGTTCTTTCGCTGAAATCGGCGCCGGACAGGAAGTCGCACGTTGGTTCCTTCTCGTGGGAGGGGCTTCCGGCACGGTGGCTAAAACCATTTCCGCTTACGACAAGGAAGTCAGTGATGATCTCTACGGCTCCGGGTCGCGCTACGTATCCAAACAGCGGCTCGAGGCGATGCTGGACAACGAATGGTCCCAACTGCTCACGCAATTAAGCAAAACCCGTGGGCCCCAGACTCGGTTCTTCTGCTTTGTTGATACCGTCTCCGCCCGTAACTTCGCCGGCACCAACGAGGCACACGGCTGGGTCGGTCTCCGGTTCCAGTTGCAGCCCGGTGGTCCTCCCAACGATGTCCTGCTGCACATCGATATGCGCGATCCTTCGAATGTCCTCCAGCAGGAGGCCATCGGTATTCTGGGCGTCAACCTCATCTATGCCGCGTTCTATGAAGCGCAAACCAAGGAATCATTTCTGGAAGGCCTGGCAGAAGACGTCGTCGCGGAGCGAATTGAGATCGACTACGTGGATCTTCGCGGGCCGGCATTCGAGAGTTGGGATCGTCGCGCCCTGCTAGTCGACTTGGTTCGTGCTGGACTCGCTGAGGCGGTATTTTTTCCCGCCAAGGGCTCCTCTGTTCCCCCTACCGAGGTTCTCTACAAGAGAGCCGTCGTGCTTGCACCGGGATACTTCGGTCACTCCGATTCAGCTCACTCGCAGGTTCATTTGCGATTATTGAATTCGGGAGTTCAAGAACTTCAGGGGGACCTTGGCGAAACAAAATCGCCGCCCGCTGGCTTCTTTTGCCTATCCCTTGCTCCGTTTACGCCGGACGAGCCAGCCCCGGAAATTCCCGACTTGCTTCGTCGCATCGATGCGCTTCTCGCCGCTGGCGGCGACGTGCTGCTCTTTCGTAAACCAGAGCTGTACAACATGACAGCTCTCGTAAACCGACATACGCAGGCGCCAGTACGCTTCGTAGCAGGTCTTTCCCTGATGATTCGAGCGTTTGAAGACATTTACGGCAATCTCGAAGGCAGACTTCTGGAGGCTCTCGCACGCCTCTTCGTCCAGAATGTCCGCATCTACGTTTATCCAATGACCGTCGCGGATCTACGGGAATGGCTGAAGAGTGCTTCCGCTAACGGTTGGGAGTGGAGTGAGACAGATGGATGGGTTTCGGCAAGCCAGTTGCGTCGCGCCCCACCTCTCGGACATCTGTTTGCCTATCTTCTCGCCAGCAACTTTCTTGTCTCTATGCGACTCCCCGTAGAGGCATGAGATTATTAAGCCTCGCAATACTATTTGCCACATAGGTATTCGGCGTCTAATATTAACAGTCATGGCAAAGGACCCGGAACGCCGCGACCTATTCTCTGGTGCTTTGGACCTGATGATCCTGCATTCGCTTCAGTTGAAACCGATGCACGGCTATGCGTTGGTCAAGCACATCAAGCAAGCTTCGGACGACCTGCTGCAGATCGAGGAGGGCTCCCTTTACCCGGCACTCCAGCGGCTGTTGAAAGAGGGACTGCTGGAATCCGAAGAAGGGATTTCGGCGAAGGGCCGTCCGACTCGCATTTATAGATTGACGAACTCGGGTACGCGACACTTGGAACGAGAAGTGACGAGCTTCGAGAAAATGTTCACCGGGATCACGCTCGTGCTCGCTGTCGCCAAGGTTTAGGAGGGGTTCCGTCATGTCCTGGTTAACGCAACTCTTTTCCCGCCGTCGCCGCTATGACGACCTTACGGTCTCCATCCACGAACACATCGCCGAAAGGGCGGAAGAGCTCATGGACGGCGGCATGTCGCGAGTGGAGGCAGAGCAAACTGCGCGCCGCGAGTTTGGCAACCTCGGCCTGATTGAACAGCGCAGCCGTGAAGTGTGGCAGTGGCCTACAGTGGAAAGCCTCCTTGCAGACGTCCGATTCGCGCTGCGTCAACTGATCAAATCTCCCGGCTTCACCGTCACCGCCGTTGCCACGCTCGCGCTCGGCATCGCCGTCAACGCCACCATGTTCAGCCTGGTCAGTGCGTTTTTGCTGCCGCATCTTCCGGGCCGCGATCTGCAAAGTATGGTGGTCGTCTCCTCCGTCAATCCAGACGCATCTTTTCTGCCAGACACCAATCCTGTCTCTCCGCCCAACTACTCGGCGTGGGGAAATGACACGCGTGTCTTCTCTGCGGTCACGGCTGCAAACGAATATCTCACCGGCAGCTTGTCGGGATCGGCGCAACCGCCGGAAGCGATTTCATATGCGGCCGTTTCGGCAAACTATTTCTCACTCTTCGGCGTCTCTCCGCAACTGGGTCGAGCGTTCGTCACGGGCGAGGATGAGCAAGGGCACGACCATGTCCTCATCCTCAGTCACGGCCTGTGGGAGCGCCGTTTCAGTTCGGACCCTTCGATCGTTGGACGGTCGGTGCGCCTCAACCGGGAGGACTACGTGGTGGCCGGTGTCATGCCGGCGGATTTCCGCCTTCTTGGATTCTCGCCTCAACTCTGGACGCCGCTGACGCTGACTGCGGCGGACGGGACACCCAGTGGCCGCAAGAATCGCTATCTGTACATGTTTGCAAGGCTCGCGCCCGGCGTCACGCTCGAACAGGCGCTGGCGCAGATCAACATTCTCGCGCAACAAGCTCAGCGCGATTTCCCGGACACTGAGAGCCGCTGGGGCGCTTCCGTGAGAACGCTGCCGGACTTTCTCATTCACAACTTTGGCATCGGCACGGCCCTCGCGGTGATCATGACCGTGGTGGGCTTTGTGCTGCTCATTGCGTGCGCGAATGTTGCGGGCTTGCTGCTGACGCGCGCGGTTGGACGCCAAAAAGAACTTGCGGTTCGCATGTCGCTGGGAGCAAGCCGTGTCAGAGTGGTGCGCCAACTCGTGACGGAAGGGTTGGTTATCGCGCTGTTAGGCGGCGGCGTTGGTCTGTTTCTCACTTACATTGGAATTCATCTCGTTCGCGCCGGCTTGAGCTTTAACGAGGGGATCGCCGCTGTTCCGATCCGTCTCGACACTAACGTGCTGCTCTTTGCCGCACTGGTCTCGCTTGTTTCGGCCATCGTGTCGAGCGTGGCCCCTGCGCTCAAGGCGTCTCGCACAGCAATCAATACGGATTTGAAGAGCGAATCTCGTGGCGGCACCTCGGGGCGGGCGCACAATCGGCTGCGTGTCGTGCTTGTCGGCGCGGAAATCGCCATCGCGTTGTTTCTCCTCATCGGGAGCTGCCTGTTGATCCGCGGAGTCTATATTCTCGATCACCAGGAGCTCGGATTTAACCACGATCACCTTCTGACCGCGGGGGTGGTGCTCGATAAGGCGCGGTATGTCGATTCTTCCAAACAGAACCAACTCGCTCGCAGTCTTGTCACGCAGATGCAACAATTACCCGGTGTCAAAGGTGCGGCTCTTGCCTCCAACCTTCCAGCCTCTGACCTCGGAAGCGTTTCGATTCACATCAAGGGTCAACAAGAATCGCGCTCGAACGAGCAGCACACAGCCGCAGATGTAGTGGTCACGTCGGACTACTTCCAGGTCGTCGGCGTTTCGATGCTGAGCGGCCGCGCCTTCAGTGATCGCGACGATGCTACTGCGCCCCGAGTTGTGCTCGTCAACCAGGAGTTCGTCCATAAGTATTTTCAGGACCACGATCCTGTTGGTAAGCAGATCCAACTCGACATTGCCGACGCACCGTCCGCATGGAGCGAAATCGTCGGCGTCGTCGGTAACGTCAAAAGCTTTTCCTTGAATCCACGCAATGAACCGCAGGTCTACGAGTTTTACGTTCAGCGGCCGGTCGCGTCATTTTCCGTAATGCTTCGATCGACCGTGGACCCGACAAGTCTCACGCCTGCTCTGCGCCAGGTCGTTGCACAGCTCGACTCCGAACTCCCACTACTTCGGGTGATGAGCATGGACGGCGTGATTGAAGCCCAAAGGGGCGGCAATCCTCTGTTCTCGCGGCTGCTTGCCACGTTTGCGATCCTCGCACTTATCCTCTCTGCCATCGGAATCTACGGGCTCATCGCGTATTCCGTGGGTCAGCGAACCCATGAGATCGGCATCCGCCTGGCTCTGGGTGCGAAGCCGTCAGACATCTCGCGCATGATTTTAAGACAAGGCTTCAAAGTTGCAGCCGTCGGTTTAGCGATCGGTTTCACGATGGCGCTGCCCTTGCCGAAAGTCTTCGACTCGATCTTCCAGGGCGGGGCCCTCGTTCACTTCGGTGCGCCCGTAATTTATCCGATCGTCCTCGCCGTCATGGTCATGGTTGTCTTTTGCGCAACGTTGGGCCCCGCACAGCGCGCCACGCGGGTGGACGCTACTACAGCACTCCGCAACGAATAACCTGGCCCGGACGACTGTTTTGCCAGCGCGTGTTAGCTCGTTTTACTCCTCGCTCTCATGGTCTGTGGCATGGAATTGGCGTTTGCGCAGCAGACTCCATCTCCGGCCCCGGATTCGTCGCCCGAAACTACCGCGCAGCTGCTTGGAGCAACTTAAAGCCGCAGGGCGCGCGCTTGATGCCGCTCCTTGAAGCGATTTGTCACCGTGATCAGCATGGACTAGTCACCCTATCAGTCCTGATCCGAACTTCGCAATGAAACCTCCATTTCCTGCTGCCCTAAACCGGCGGCCGACCACAACCTGTGTCTTAACACGACGCCGTATCCTTCCTCGTGCACTAGAGTGAAAATCTGTGAGCAACGCTCGCAGAGCCAATAATGCCTCACGCCGTGGATTCCGCATGGCGTATCAGTCGTTGAATTACTCTCACTTGCCGGAACCGGATCCGGCCGAAATCGGAAGAAGTTACCACCGCCCGTCCAGTGAAAGGCAGTCGGACACGCCGGGTTTGCACACTTGGGCTCCTGCTTCTGAAACAGAGGGGTTCCTCTCAAGGCTCCGCCGTCGGGTGTCGGTTGTTTGCTGTGAGCCTGTCGAACAGCTGTCCGTTCTTCTTTCAGACGCGTAATAGTCGTTCTCAGCCAGCCTCCAACTGTTTCTTCGATCTCGATTTGATCGCTGTAACGATACAGAGACTCCAGCGTCTCACCGGATACGTTGAACGGAATGTGACGGCAGGGAATCATATCGGAGCGGTGCTCGGGTGGCACGAGGTGCATTAATACACAATCACTGCACGGACTGGGATTCTCTTTGGAATCGTGGTTCATGCAAGTGAGAGAATCTTCGAAAATATATAACTGAGGCCTCCAGGGCATTCTCGGCGAACGCCCATAGCCTCCATCTTCGAGGAATTCAAGTTCCGATTCTAGAACTTCCAAGAGGTCGCGCTCATCCTTTTGCATTTTGCACTTCCCACTTGAGTCAAAATACGGACTCGGCCCAAGTTAGTGTCCGGAGTTTTTCGCACGCTCTATCTTTTAACGCTTTATGCTGTCGTTGTCGGTGACATTCGTCACATACTGAAGGGCAGTGTATGAGCTCGTCGAAAAGTGGGGGTCGACCGCTAAGTCAAGCAGAAGTCTTAGCAGGCGAGCATACAACCACGTACACCCGAGACGTAGACTTGTACACAATGCCTATACCTTACGTCGCGCCGGCGCCATGTCAGGAGTTGCGAATTGAAAGGCGTTCTTGTTGGCGGCGGAACTCTTCGGCCTCAGTCATTTCCCTCTCGCGTCGACTAAACACGGTGAAGACCGGGCACTTTGCCGACCGGATAACATCGAAGGCAAGCCCATAGTTGTGCGCGTTGCCTGCCTGGTCCGCTCCATCGACGCCCATCAGGATGAAGTCTGCGCCCTTTTCCGTGGAGACGGCGACAATGACATCTGCCGGACGCCCAGTGCGTGTGATGGATTCAGTTACAACTGACGAATCTTTAAGACCCTTCACGAATGTTTGGAATTCTTCTTGGTGTCCTGGGTGTTGTTTTGCATGCACGTCATTCTCATCCACGTACAGAAGCAACAGACGTCCAGCAAGATGCTTGGTCAGAGATTCGGTATATGCCAGAGCAACAAGTGAAGTCCTGGAGAAATCCGTAGGAAAGAGAATGCTTGGGATATGTGTGCCTTCACGCACATCTTGCCGTACATATTTACCGACAGTCAGAACCGGACAAGGCACGGCGCGCAGCAGCGCCTCGGCAACCGATCCCAATCCTTCACCATCCTTGTAACCTTTGCCGCGCGTTCCGATCACGAGAAGATCGGCACCGCGCTCGTCAATCAAAGCAGCAATTGTCTCTCGAATGCTACCCGCCCGCACAATCGTCGCGTAGCGCGCGACGTCGTAGGATAGCCCCGCAGCCATCTTCTGAAGCGCCTCTTCTGCGGAGTCCATTCGCTGAGCGTAGCTCGCTTTGGGTTGCTCTATCCCCGGCGTGGTGCGCATGTCGTCAACGACATGCACAAGCAATATCTTGGCAGAAAAGCACCTCGCTAATTGTTTGGCATAGTTCAAGGCGCCATACGATGCATCGGAAAAGTTAACGCCAACCATGATCGTCTTCATGGTGAATTCTGGATATTCACGCATAACGCACCTTACTCGTTCCTGAAGCGGCATGGCGCTGAAGCCCAGTACAGGGTGCCGCGTTCCAAACCCCACTCTATGCCTGGCACGCCGTTCTGCCGGTGATGCCCGTCACATCGCGAACACTAGCCAGTCCCGGCGCCGCGTCTCAGGGAATCCTGTCGCGCTATTGTCCATCGCAAGGAAAAGTGACCGGCGGAGCTTTGGGTAGTCGCACGGCTAATGTGATTTGTACAGTTCGACGCCGGATGAGGAATCGGCAGCTTGAATGGACTGTATTGAGGCCAAGTACTTAACCAGATTCTCCAATCTCACATTTCCCCAATCTTGATCCCCCTCGACTTGATGAAAGATGGGGCCCCAAATTGGCATTTCGCGGGAACCATGTGCTGCAACAACCTGCTCGCCAAGGATCACTTCGCGTACGCGTGCCGCGGGAAAGCGCCCTAGATTTCGCCTGCTCAGGAGGGTCAGATCGGGTACCCTGGCCTTCAACGCGGGAGCCGCTGGACCCATTCCCTTGGCATCAATGCCATGGCAGGATGCACAATAGGCCCGGAACAAGTCAGGCCCTTTGACAGATTGAATCAACGGCACAGATTCTTCTCTCGCGACCGGCGCTTTCTGAGTTTGCGTACCGGCTCCTGGGAGGACGATGCCAATAATTGCAAGAGCCGGCACGAAGGGCAAAGCACTCTTGAGTCTTTTGAGCATCACTGTAGCCTCTCTCGTCTGCAGAAACGGAGCGAAAACTGACCTCTTTTAGCCCCGCACCCTCAGAGGAGGGCGTGCAGTTCGTGCGACCACTCTAGGAGTTGCTGGACCATTTAGCAAATAAGACGTCCCATCCGAGGCTGTGATGGAGAACACATTGCTAGGCATTCAGCCATTGAGCGCGATGGATTGCAGCGTCTCGTCCGTTAACCAAGACGTGAGAGGGCATACCGCTGCTGGGTTACCCCTAAAAACACGGTCTGCAAAAGCATCGACTTGATACATCGCAATCTTCATATGCCGTCCTCTTCGAATTTCGCTCAGTCAACATTATCGATCCTGTTCGAGGGCCAGTCCTATATGGATAACGTAGGATTCTGTCGCACCCCCTGGAGAATAGCGCCGTCCGGTTACCCCAAAATAAAGCGACGTCAGATAAGATTGACCAAAATCTCTTCCCTCGAAACAGGGAAACACCCTTAAGAGAAAACCAGTGCTTTTGGAGGACAACGAATGCGATTCGGCCCCATCACCCTCGGGATCATAGGAATACTGGGAATGGTCAGCGGGGCCACCGGCTGCCACTCATCTGCACCGGCCGCGGACCCATCCGCATTTTCTTCCTTGGAACAACCCGACAAATACCAATGGCTCGAAGACGTCGCGGCCGCGCGTTCCATGACCTGGGTGAAGGAGCAGAACGCCCGCACCGCCAAGGCACTTGAAAGCGACCCTCGCTTCGTCGGCCTCAAGGATGACGCACTCAAGGTATACGAGTCGCCCGACCATCTAGCGATTCCCATATTGAAAGCAGGAACAATCTACAACACCTGGCAGGACGCCCAGCACGTACGCGGCATCCTGCGCCGCACTAGTCTGACCGGCTATCTGAGCCCCAACCCGCACTGGCAAACCGTCCTCGACTACGACGCGCTCGCCAAACAAGACAAGCAGGAGTGGGTCGCCAACGGCTTGAACTGCCTCTACCCCGGCAACGTCCGCTGCCTGGTATCGCTCTCTGCCGGCGGCGAAGACGCCGAAACCCTGCGCGAATTCAACCTCAAGACCGGCAAGTTCGTCGACCACGGCTTTGTCTCGCCGCACTCCAAACAAGACGTCAGTTGGCTCAACCAGGACGCTCTCCTCGTCGCCCGCGACTGGGGAGCCGGCACCATGACGAAATCAGGCTATCCCTTTGTCGTGAAACTATGGAAACGTGGCCAGCCGCTCGATCAGGCAAAAGAAATTTTCCGCGGCACCGAGAACAACATCGGTGTCCAGCCAGAAACCCTGAACGACAGTCAGGGTCACCATGTCACCTTAATGGCTGTATAGGTCAGCACCTTCGAGAGCGCACATTTCCTGTGGACACCGGCGGCGACCACCAGGCTGGCCTTACCCGCCAAGGCCGACATAAATCGACTGCTCGACAACCAGCTCATCGTCCAGCTGAACCAGGACTGGAAGCCCGACGGTCTCGACAAGACCTTCCCGCAGGGATCCGTGATCTCCTTAAACCTCGACGCAGTAAAACAGGATCCTGCGCATTTAAAGCCCACCACGATCTTCACCCCCAACGCAGTTGAGTTCGCGCAGGAGGTGCAAACCACCAGGGACCACCTCGTGCTCACCACCCTCGAGCATGTCCAGGGGCGTGCTTACATCTACACCCTTGGCCCAGCGGGCGAATGGACGCGAAAAAAGCTCGACCTGCCCGACAACCAAACCGTGGACATCTTGCCCTCTGACGGCGCTGACGACCGCTTCTTTCTCGAAGTCCAGGGATTCCTCACCCCGTCTTCCCTGCTCCTCGGCGATCCCGCCACCACTTCGCTGCAGAACGTGAAGTCGCTCAAGCCCCAATTCGATGCCTCGCACGATGTGGTTGAACAGCTCGAAGCCAAGTCCAAAGACGGCACCATGGTCCCCTACTTTGTCGTGCGTCCGAAGGATCTCAAATACAATGCCACGAACCCAACCTTGTTGACTGCGTACGGAGGCTTTCAGGTCGCCAACACCCCCGCCTACAGTGGCATCATCGGCAAGTTGTGGCTAGAGCGCGGCGGCGTCTACCTGTTGGCAAACATCCGCGGCGGCGGAGAATTTGGCCCAGCCTGGCATGAGGCAGGACTCAAGACAAAACGGCAACGGATCTACGATGACTTCGCTGCCGTCGGACAAGACCTGGTGACCCGGCAAATCACCGCACCGCACAGACTCGGCATCACCGGCGACTCCAACGGCGGACTATTGATGGGGGTTGAGTTTACCCAGCATCCAGAAATGTGGAATGCGGTCATCATCGGAGTGCCGCTGTTGGATATGCTGCGCTACGAGCAGATCGCGGCCGGTTCCTCCTGGGTCGGTGAGTACGGTTCGGTTTCCGTGCCCGACGAGCGGACATTCCTGGCATCGATCTCTCCCTATAACCAACTTCGACGGGACGTCCACTATCCCGAGCCCTTGATTTTTACCACCACCAAAGACGACCGCGTCGGGCCGGTCCACGCCAGGAAATTTGCCGCCCGTCTGGAGGAGTTTCACAAACCATTCTTCTATTACGAGATCATTGAAGGCGGACACAACTTCGGAGCGAACCTGAAGGAATCCGCAGAGACCAAGGCTGTGGACTACATATATCTAACCCGTAAGTTGATGGACTAAGTCGACGATGTCCCGGCACTCAGCCAGCCGGCAGGACAAATCCCCGGACGAACGCCTCAACATGCGCCAACCGCTGCCCACGTGGCACATCTCCACGAGCAAGGCAGGAGCATGCGTGAGAGCGTGCCCCGCGAACTCCATGGACAATGGCGCACCTGGGCAACTTTGGTCTGTATGGCACGCCACAGCGCGAGGTGGTATTTGATCTGAACGATTTTGACGGGACCGTCGTCGGACCATGGGAATGGGACCTCAAGCGCCTGACCGCAAGCGCGAACGTTGCCGGGCGAGAGAACGGTTTGTCCACGCGCGAGGGGCGAACCGCTGTCGCCGAAGTATGGCACCCGCACCCGTGAGGGCCTTAGAGAGTGTGGAGAACTCCATTTCCAAACTCAGTCCCGCAGGGACGGCTGAACTTAGCCCAGGACGCTCGTCCTGGGTTGGATTTGAAAGGACGACTCAGTCCCGCAGGGACGGCTGGAAATAGGCTGCAACGCAATCCTGGACAACCTTCAGCCGTCCCTGCGGGACTCAATCATGTTTCATGATGTACCCAGGACGAGCGTCCTGGGCTAAGTTCATTTCCAATCGTCTGTGGCAAACTCAGCCGCGGAAAGAGATGACTTCGCACCACAAGTCTCGAAAAGCCTACCTCAGCATCCCCACAAGCGGCTTACCGGTCTTCATTCGCCGAGTAGAGGTGCCTATTTGTCTGCTGCATTTCGAGCCCACGTGGCTAGGGGCTCAAGAAATGGATAGGTGGCCGAAGGAGCGTCGATTTCGCCACCGAGTGATGTAGTGAAGGGCACCAGCCGTCCGTAGAACGCTCGTGTGCTGTCCTTGTCCAGCTTGATTGTCCCGTGCTCTAGCGTAGCCCCGGCAAAGACTCCACGGGAACGAGAGTAGCTCAACACTTCAGCGCGCATCTTCCAGTCCGTTTCAGCCGCGGTCTGACGGCCCACCGGTCCGCCGGCCGCGCTGGCCTGCGCGCCTAGAGAAAATTTGCTGGAGAGGAGCTGTGTCATACCGCCGTCATTCATGATCAGCATGATCCTGTCCACGGCTTGGCCGCCGAACTGCAAACCGAAGCTGCCTCCCCACACGACAAAGAAGGCGGGCGCGCTCCAACCCTTGGCCGTGCGGCAGCTAGCAACCCCGCGCCCATAGCGCAAGCCGAGAACGAAGCCACCATTTAACATGGCGGGCACTACCGCCACGCAAGAAGCCGAGGCCAGTAAATCTTTTGGAATGCCTTGATCCGGCGCGGACTGGATCACTTGCAGAACTCTGCCTGCCGCCGCTACGCGAGCTTGAGCCTTTTCCGCGTTCTGTGCCGCCCATGCCGCGGGCGCCAGACACACCGCCGAAACCACCTGAAGAAGATGTCGCATCTCTTTTTTGGCCTTTCTGCGTTTGATTCTAGAGCGGATTCGGCAGACCTTTGATGCAGCGACAAAGATAGCTATTAGCTACTAAGGGTCCAACGGGCGAGCGCTGGCGGGAGATCTGTCCCCGGCATCATGATTGTCCCCATTCGTTCACCTCTTCTCGGGCTACAGCCGAAGCACACAGTCAGTCCTCTCTTCTTCTAGCTGGAACCAGAGCCCGATATTGCAATGATCCTTGCTCTGACGCAACGACCTTTGATCCTCTCAGTGCTATATCTGCTGTTTGTAGCTCCCTTTGAGCTGAGTGAGCTGTGCCGGGATCGCTTGTTCTGGAGAACTCCCGCCAGCTTAGGAAAAATGTGAATCGCGAGAGGAAGAACTTGGTATGGTTCAGCACGCTTTCAGCATGGTTCTATACGGAATGACTGGATACACCTTGATGAGCGCTATCGTTGCCGGCCTTTGGGGTATCCGGGCGTTTCGTTTCAGGCAGGCTGAGGTGAGGGCCGACAGTCTGGAGCCGATTATTCGAGGCTGGCTCAACGATTCAGATCTGAGCACGAAACCCGCCTCCAATCCGAAGTGGAATTTTGGATTCCTAACTACATTACCGAACGGCGAGTCAATTCACATCATGCAGATGAAAGAGCATCCGGGCTTTATCACTTTTCATGCTGATCTAGCCATATCCCCTGAACA
Source organism: uncultured Acidobacteriaceae bacterium (assembly GCA_963830325.1). GTDB lineage: Bacteria > Acidobacteriota > Terriglobia > Terriglobales > Acidobacteriaceae > PALSA-350. The sequence goes on along the minus strand of CAWHMV010000006.1, from coordinate 216,388 downwards.
TCAAGCAATTCTCAAAGCTCTGCCGATAGTATATTTTGAGAAATTGGCGCAAGAGATAGTCCTCGGGGTCTTCCTGGCTAACGTGGCACTTGCAATTCGAACCCGGCTCAGCGGTGTCTCCTTTTTTTCCAAGCTCGCGATAACCACGGGCCTCACCAAAGATGACCTTCTCAAGCATCTTTACGATATAGACTACGCCATCACCTTGGCTCGTAAAGCCATTTTGCTTGGGGCGGCCCGCGCGCCGCGGTTGGTAGTTCCCAGGAATATTCGAGTGAACAATCTCCGATGAAGAGGGATCGGCCATTCCGCCTTGGTTAACCCTGGCATGTGTTTTGCTGTCACGCGTTTTCCTGGGATGCTACCTAGCAACCATCCCCTCCATGCGCTGAGCGGAGACGTTCAAATCCTGCATCCTCAACACTTCATGGCCATCTAAGTGGGGAGTCAGTAATCGAGGGATAGGCATGTCCAACACCGTAAAGATCGTTCGCTTCCACAAGACCGGTCCCGCTGAAGTCCTCCAGTTCGATGAGCTTCCGCTTCCTGAGCCCGGTCCGGGCGAAATCCGTCTCCGCGTGAAAGCTCTCGGACTCAACCGTGCCGAGATCATGTTCCGCAACGGCCAATACCTCGAGACACCCATCCCTCCATCGAGGAACGGTTACGAGGCCGCCGGCATCATCGAAGCCGTCGGACCGGGTGTCGATTCCGATTGGATGGGCAAGACCGTCAGCACGGTTCCCGGAACCTTCAAGCTCAACGACCACGGAGTCTATGGCGAAGTCGCCATTGTTCCCCTGCACGGAATCGCCGAATATCCCTCCACTCTTTCGTATGAACAAGGGGCATCCATCTGGATGCAGTACCTTACTGCGTACGGCGCACTCATCTGGCTGGGCCAGGTCGCGAAGGGGGACTTTGTCGTTATCACCGCGGCCAGCAGCAGCGTAGGCATAGCCGCGATTGAAATGGTCAAGGTCGAAGGCGCTACCAGCATCGCGGTCACCCGCACCGCGGCCAAGAAAGCCCACCTCCTCCAGCTAGGCGCAGATCATGTGATCGTCAGCGATGAGGAAGACCTGGTGGCCCGCGTCCATGAGATCACCTCGGGCAAGGGCGCACGCATCGTCTTCGATCCCATCGGTGGCAGGATCCTCGAATCGCTCGCCGCAGCGGCAGCCCCCAAAGGCATTATCTTCGAGTACGGCGCGCTGGCGCCCGAACCCACTCCCTACCCACTCTTCACTGCGCTCGCCAAGGGCCTCACCATCCGGGGATACACGCTCTTCGAGCTGACACCCGATCCAGCATTCCCCGTGGCAAAGCGATACATCTTCGACCATCTTGCTTCGGGTGCATTCAAGCCGGTCATCGATAGGACGTTCCCCTTCGCGGAGATCGTCGAAGCCCACCGCTATATGGAATCGAACGCTCAAATCGGTAAGATCGTCGTCATCGTCTAACTCACTCTTTCAAACTCCTGCAACACCGGACCAACTACAGCGCCTTGACATTATATATAGCCATCTATATATAGTCATCTTAGCATGAGAAAACCTGATTCCCTCCAAGGGACCCTTGATCTGCTGGTGTTGAAGATTCTTTCGCGCCGGCCGCGAACGCATGGATACGGGATCATGGCTGCAGTCAAGGACTGTTCCGACGATCTGCTGCGTGTTGAGGAAGGTTCTCTGTACCCTGCTCTCTATCGCATGGAAGAAGCTGGCTGGATTCGCGCGGAGTGGATCAAGAAGGACACCGGACGGCGGGCGCGCGTTTATGAGTTGACGGCGGCCGGAAAGAAGCAGCTGGGGACTGAAGAATCTCGTTGGCAGTCTGCTTCTGCTGCCATCAATCAGGTTCTTAGGACGGTCTGATATCTCGTTATGGTCACGGGTCGCAAATGCGGTTCGCGGTGAGCGACTGAGCCGTGAGATTGCGGAAGAGATGGAGTCTCACATTGCCGAAGCGGTCGAGCAAGGGCGCGATCCGGACGAGGCACGGCGCGCTCTTGGGCGCAACTACCAGCAGCGTCAGCAGACAGAGACTAGCTATGAAATCCGGACTGTGGGGTGGCTTGCGTTGCTACGTGCCGACATCATTTTCGGCTGGAGGCAGCTCAAACGAAACCAGGTGACCTCAATCGTCGCGATCCTTTCACTTGCTCTCGCCATGGGCGCATGCATCGGAGCATTTCGTCTCATGGATGCGCTCCTCTGGCGTCCCCTGCCGGTGGCCCATGCTGAACGCCTCTATGCTCTCTCGCGTGAGGTATTCGACCTTCAGGGCAAGCCCATTCGATCTGACCAATGGGCCTATCCTTCTTTCAGCCTCATGCGGGACGCCGTAAAGGACCAGGCCCAGTTGATCGCAGTCTCCCCCGCTAGTCGAACGGATCTAACCTACGGGTCCGATCAGGATATGGAGAAGGCGAATGTGCAGTACGTCTCGGGCTCGATGTTCCAGGCATTCGGCCTCCAGCCCGCTCTAGGTAGATTGCTGACGGAAAACGACGACCAAACGCCCGGCGCTCATCCTTATGTTGTTCTCTCGTATGACTACTGGACGCAACGCTTCGGGAAAGATCCCCAGGTCATTGGCCGAACGTTGCGAATCGGCAAAGGGCTCTATGAGATTACAGGCGTTGTCGATGGGCCATTTACTGGTACCGAGCCGGGCACGATGACAGACATCTTTCTTCCCACCATGATGCATCCTGCGGTCACCCGCTCCGACGCTTCCTGGGCTCGGACGCTGGTGTTGGTTAAGTCAGAAACCGCCCTTGAACCGCTGCGTCAGAAATTGAGCGCAATCAGTCGCGCGTTCGAACAGGAACGGGCCAAGGGATTTACCGGCGCGGATAGGATATTTTTTCAGAAGATCATCGACGCGACACTGCTGATCGAGCCTGCGGGCGCGGGTATTTCGAGCCTTCAGGAGGAATACCGCAAAGCCCTCGGGATTCTCGGTGTCCTTGTCGCCATGGTTCTGCTGATTGCCTGCGCCAACGTCGCCAACCTGAAGATGGCACAGTCGGCGATGCGATCGCGCGAAATGGCACTGCGTGTCGCCATCGGTGCAGGACGCGGCCGCTTGGTGCAGATGCTCCTCGTAGAAAACGCGATGCTGGCCGTGCTGGCTGCCGGTCTTGGAGCGCTGTTCGCGTGGCGATCAGCTCCGCTTGTCGTGACCATGATCCAGTCATCCGACGCTCCGGTCCGGCTGCTTCTCTACACGGACTGGAGGGTGGGCGGTTTTGGTGTCGGGTTGGTCTTCTGCGTCTTGCTGCTCTTTGGAGTACTCCCCGCGCTCCGCGCCTCTGCGGTCAAGCCGGTCAGCGCGCTCAAGGGTGGTGACGACGATCCTCATTCCCGGCGCCGAGTCATGCACGGCATGATCGCAGCCCAAGTTGCGTTTTGTTTTGTTGTGATCTTTATGTCAGGATTCTTCGTAGCGACCTTCGAGAGCTTGTCCAATAAGCCCTTGGGCTTTTCCGCTGAAAATCTCCTCTTGCTGGACGTGGTTACACAGCAAGGCCAATCCCCTGTGGTGTGGGATCAAATCGCAGACAAGCTACGGATCGTCCCCGGCGTAGAGAGAGTTGCGATTGCGGGCTTTCCGTTATTGTCAGGCGGCGCATGGAGTAACTTCGTTTCGGTAGGAGGAGAAACTCCGAGTCCCCTTGTCACCTACTTACTTGCAATATCGCCGGGGTGGTCAGAGACCATGAAAATACCGTTGCTCGACGGAAGGAATTTTCGTCCTGGCGACACCGCTCCCGGTCAGGCGATCGTCAACCAGTCTTTCGTCAAGACCTTTTTTGATGGAAAGAATCCGATCGGAAAGACATTTCAAGAGAGAGACAATCATTACCAGGTTGTGGGACTGGTTGCGGATGCTCCCTATGGCAATCTCAGAGATGCCATTGTGCCGGTAGCCTACATTCCTTTTCATGAAGTGAATGCTCAAGGCGTGGCGCAGCCGGAAACTCAGGAGACATTTCTCGTTCGCACTTCTGGCTCCAATCCACTCGCGCTCGCTTCTGTTCTGCGCAAGGCAATCCCGCAGGCACGCGCTGGCTTCCGGGTCAGCGATCTTCGCACCCAGAGCGCTCTGGTGCGAGCCCAGACCGTCCGCGAACGGCTGCTGGCGATGCTGGCAGCATTCTTCTCCTTCGTAGCGCTCTTGCTGGCAGCGATTGGTCTATACGGAGTGCTTAGTTATTCGTTACAGCAGCGGGAGCGCGAATTCGGGATTCGTATCGCAATCGGTGCTCGGATCGGGGACATCGCTTGGCAGGCTACGTCGCGGATCTTGCTGATGGTGATGACGGGGGCTGTGATCGGCGCAGCACTGGGGGTTGCATCGGTGCGCTATGTTGAGACGCTGCTGTATGGCGTGAAAGGAAGTGACCCAGTCATGCTTACTGGTCCGGCACTCGTCTTGTTGGCGATAGCTCTGCTGTCTGCGTTGCCAGTCATAGTACGTGCCTTGCGCATCGATCCGAAGATCATGTTGCGAGCAGAATGACATAATCCGCTAACTTGTGCTTTGGCATTCTAAAGTGCCCCTTCGGCAGTTTGTTTTGGCCCACCCTGGGCGAAGCGGACTTCTAGTCTGGATTTGAGCGATGAGCTCGGATCTGGAGGCGGGGTTGGACTGGAGAGCCAAGGTGGAGTTATACGAGCAGATCCGGCGTGAGTATGAGTTTGGCGCAGGGACGATTATTGGGATAGCGCGGAAGCTGGGGGTGCACCGGCGGATGGTGCGCGAAGCGGTTCGGAGCGCAACGCCTGCGCGGAGGAAGAAGACAGAACGACCACAGGTGAAGATGGCCGCTGTATCCGATTTCATCGATGCGATTCTGGAAGGTGACCGGAAGGCACCACGGAAGCAGCGACATACAGCGAAGCGGATCTGGGAGCGAACGCGGGAGGAAGTAGCTGGATCGACGGTAGCGGAGCGGACGGTGCGGCAGTATGTAGAGCGGCGCAAGCAAGAACTTGGCTATGGCCGCAAGGATACCTTCGTGCCGCAGAGCTACGAGTGGGGCGTGGAAGCGCAGGTGGATTGGTATGAAGCCTTTGCCGATCTGGATGGCGAACGGACGAAGCTGCAGGTGTTCACGATGCGTTCGATGGCCAGTGGAGCAGCCTATCACCGGGCTTACTTAAGAGCGACCCAGCAGGCATTTCTGGAAGCCCACGAGTTGGCGTTTCACTACTTCGGCGGCGTCTTCCAGCGGCTTCGCTACGATAACCTGTCAAGCGCGGTGAAGAAGATCCTACGCGGCTATGAGCGGGAGCTGACGGCGCGCTTTATCGCCTTCCGTTCGCACTGGCAGTACACGGCGGAGTTCTGCACGCCGGGCGAAGGTCACGAAAAGGGCGGCATCGAAGGTGAGGTCGGTTACTTTCGACGCAACCACTCGGTGCCGGTTCCGAGAGCACTCGATCTGGCCGAGTTGAACGCGCAGCTGCTGGCCCATTGCCATGGCGATGAGAGCCGCATTCTGCCGGCCGCAGCGATAGTGTCGGTACGTTGCTGCTGGTGGAAAAGGAACACCTTCTCCCGCTCGCCGGCGAGGACTTCGAGTTGGCCGAGATCAGCTTCCCCCACGTCGATCAAGCAGGCTGCGCGAAGGTGCTGGCGAACTCCTTTCTGTTCCGCTGAAACCGGGTTCGATCGTGGAAGCCCGCGCCTACTCAAGCCTGGTCGAGTTCCGCCATAACGGTGAGCGGATCGCGCAGCACCAACAAGCTATGCCGTGCGCAGCAGGTGCTGGATCTGGAACACTATCTGGAAGTGCTGGAACGCAAGCCAGGCGCACTGCGCGCTCCAAGCCGTTGCGCGTGGCGGGCTCAGGACGGTGGCCAGCCAGTTACGACCGGTTGTGGGAGTCGATGCGTTGCGGCATGCCGCCAGCGGAGCGCGGGCCATGTTGCAGTGGTTCGCATGGTGCGAGTTTGGCTATGCGAAGCTGGAGGCCTCTGTTGGCCAGGCACTGAGCTGGGCTCGACCGATATCGCCGCCATCCGTCATCTGCTGATGAGCGATCAACTGCAGCATGCCGCGGCAGGTCTGTAGAGATCGGCGCTCTGTCAGCCTACGAGCGCCCGCTGCCGACCATGGCCCAGTACGACCAGTTGCTCTCCGGTTCAGCGATCGAGGTGCAGCCATGAGCCTGGAAACGGCCAGTATCGAGCAACACTGCAAGTGGCTGCATCTGTCCTCCATCGGCACGCAGTTCGCCTCGCTGGCCGAAGAGGCACGCCAGCAGAACCACTCCCATCTCCGGTATCTTGATGCGCTGCTCGGCGCCGAGGTGGAGGAGCGCGAGCTCGTTCGATCGAGTTGCGTCTCAAGGACGCGCACCTGCCGCGCATCAAGACGCTGGAGGAGTTCGACTTCACGCAGTCGCCGCATATCCCGGCTTCGCGCGTCCGCGCTCTAGCCGAAGGAGGCTATCTGGCGCGTGCCGAACCTGTGCTGCTGATCGGTGAACCCGGCACAGGAAAAAGCCATCTTGCTACCGGCCTTGCGATCGCAGCTTGCCGACAGCGCAGACGTGTACGCTTCATCACCGCTGCGGCGCTGGTCAACCAACTCGTAGAAGCACAGCGGGAGCAGACGCTCAGCCGCATGCTGGCACGCTGGGCGCGGGTCGAGCTGATCGTGCTCGATGAACTCGGTATGTGCCGCTGGCTGAAGTTGCCGCCGAGCTACTCTTCCAGGTCATCGCGGACCGTGCGGAAAAGGCCGCCATCATCGTCACCACCAACCTACCCTTCTCTGAGTGGCCGCAAGTGTTTACCAACGCACGGCTATGTAAGGCGGTTCTCGACCGACTCACCGATCAGGCGCACATCATCGAAACGGGTTCAGAGTCCTACCGTTTCCGCAGAACACGCAGCAAGAAGCAAAAGCAGTCATCCAGCAACACGATGACGCCTGAGCAGTGAAGTCAACCGAAAGAGGCGGTGGAAATGACGGTCCATGGAAAGCATGGGAAAACGATGAAACTGTTTCCCACCCTTCCCACAGACCTTGGAATCGCTTAACAGCGATTCCCACATTCCCACCGCCGCTACGACTACGGGATGAATATTTCCCAAACCTTTAACGTCCCAGGGGTGGGCCAAAACAAAATGCCGAAATGGGCCAAACCAGCTTGCCAAATTTTGGAATCGCTCACTCGCGATGGATCGGTAGCCGGCTTCTCGCCACCAATTCGGTCCAGAATGATCGAGTAGCCGTGCGACACTGATTCTGGTGGTGAGCGATTTAGACAAATGGGGAAAGCGGCTCTCAACGAAGGGCACGGCTTCAGCCGTGCCGTAAATAGCCGGTGCTTGACGGCTTCACAGGTTGCGGAAAACCAAATTCATTGAAGGGGACGGCCTTCAGGCCGTCCGTAAGTGACTGTAATTATGTCCGGCTTTAGCCTCTGAGGGATTTGTGGTCGGGATTTGTGGTCAGGGATTTGTGGTCAGGGATTTGTGGTCAGACGGGACTGGAACTTTGCTAAGAGTGGTAAACCGGCCGCCATTTCTCAGAAATTCTATAGAAGCGAGGACCCGCAAAAAAGATCGTCACAGACCGAAGGCAACGTGAGCCAATTTTGACCCGTTGCAGACTCTCATTTCTCTAATAGACCGTCCAGTCTGAGCAATAAATTTCGGCTTTCTAGGGCGGGGGTTCATCCGCTCGGGGACACCTCTGCCATCACTTTTTGATCTGCCTATTGGTCTTGGTTGGATCGGGCTGGTCTACGACGGTTTTCCCGGTTCGTGTCTCGAGGGAACTCAGGAGCGGACGGATGGCGTCCTTCCCTATTTCGAAGACGACCGACTGGGCGTTCCCTGTGCGTCTTTGTATTCGATCGTCACATAGTGGCTTTTGCTTTTCGAAAGGAGAAGGAGAAGACCGCCCACTCCGGCGACGACGGCCAACGCAATCGTCTGCCCAACCCGCAAGCTGGCGTGTTGCCCGTAGCCGATGGCGGTTATCTCCGGATAAGGCAGGCTAAAGTTTCCTGCGGCAAATTTGCTTTTGTCGACTGCTTTGCCCGGTTCGTAGTTGAAGGTCAGATGGGTCTGGTCGGTGGTGTCGAGAGCTCCGACGGATGGCACCGGAATATCTTTGGTTGTTCCCCCAACGTATCGGGACTTATTGCGATTCAACCCCGCGAAGGCAGCATTTACGAAAAGAACACAGGTCAGAAGCAGAGCGAGGAACCTACGCATGGCAGGTCCACTATAGATCGGGGCTTTGCCTTAAAGGAATATCACTAAAGAAGCAAACTTCGAATCTGTCCGAATCTTCCCGTCTGCCCCACTCGGGGATACTGCCCACAAGATCGAGTGGCCCGTAACAGCTGATTCAGGAGTAGAGCCAAATCTGTGAAAATGCGCGGCCCTTCTAGGGGTCGCGGCTCTCATGCTTTGTATCAGGGCCCGACTTTTAGTCGGGCCGCAAAGGGCTGACAAAGAATTGGGCTTTAGCCCCTGCGGCTCTACCGATTCAGCTGTTACAGTCCACTAATGAGTAGTGCTGGTTGTCGCCAATGCGGGTTTTTCCACAATTTGGCTAATCTATCTCCGACGCACGGCTGAACTGTGCAATTTTCCTTCAGGATCAGAACAGAGAAAACTCAGACCTGTCCAAGCTGGTCAATTTGGCCAGCACAGGAAGTTTTTCGCCGCCCCAAGTTCCTGGGGAACAAACCGTCCAACGAAGGGCGGCCCGCGCGCTTGACCACTTTTAGCCGTGCGACACTGATTCTGGTGGTGAGCGATTTAGACAAATGGGGAAAGCGGCTCTCAACGAAGGGCACGGCTTGAGCCGTGTCGTAAATAGCCGGCGCTTGACGGCTTCAGATGGGATGAGACGGCTGGCCTCGTCGGAAGCTAGGCTTTCGATACGCACTCGAAGTGCAAAAGGAGACCAGCCATGAAGAAGAGTAGCAAAAAGCAGCAGGGCGGCGCAGGAGCGGAGAGCAGGCCGAAGAAGGTAGTGGGGCTGGATTTGGGCGACCGTCACAGCCATTACTGCATGTTGACCAGCACAGGAGAAGTGATGGAAGAGGGTCGGATACAGACCAACCGGGCAGCGCTAGAGAAGCATTTTGGCACCGAGGCGGGGATGCGGATTGCGCTGGAAGCGGGCACCCACTCAGGCTGGGTAAGCCGGTTGTTGAAGAGTTATGGCCACCAGGTGATCGTAGCCAACCCGCGCAAGATCCCCACCCTCACCGCCAGCAAGAGCAAAAATGACCGCAACGATGCCGAGCAGTTAGCCCGGATGGCGGCCTTCGATCCGGAGTTGCTCCATCCGATCGAGCACCGCAGCGCAGAGCGCCAGCAGGACCTGAACCTGATTCATACCCGCAGCGTGCTGGTGCGCGCCCGGACGATGCTGATCAATTGCGCACGCGGGCTGGTCAAGAGCGCCGGCGGACGGCTGCCCGCCTGTAGCTCCGAGGCGTTCTCCGAAAAGGTGCCGGCGGCAGTGCCGCCGGCACTGAAAGCGGCCTGCACACCTCTGCTGAAACAGATCGCGCAGATCAATCAGGCCATTGCCGCGATGGACAAGCAGATCGATGGATTGGATAAGAAATATCCGGAGATCGCCGTTTTGCGGACCGCCCCCGGGGTAGGTCCGGTGGTGGCGGCCTGCTATGTGTTGACGCTGGACAGCCCTCAGGCGATGGAAACCAATCGTCAGGCCGGGGCCTATCTCGGCCTCAGGCCGGGCCAGCAACAGTCTGGCGACTCCAACCCGCAGTGTGGCATCACCAGGACGGGCAATACTACCTGCGGAGTTTACTGGTGCAGTCGGCGCAGTACATTCTGGGCCGCTTCGGCCCCAACTCGGAGCTGCGTTGCTGGGGACTCAAGTTGGCCGCCAGTGGTGGTAAACGGGGCAAGAAACGTGCCCTCGTTGCCGTGGCCCGCAAGCTGGCCGTGGTCTTACTCAGCATGTGGCGCAACCGCAAGAAGTTTGAACCGTTCCCTCAGTCGGCGGCCCAGTTAGCCACCGTCTAAACCCAACCCAAACATTAGCGTAAGGAAAGCAGAACAGATTTTGTTGCAGACGAATCCATCTCGAGTTTGGGTGACTGCGCTCAGCGGCTTGGCCGTCAAAGGCCGCGCTTCAGATAGCAGCCCCAATTCATCTTCATCGGACACCATCAAGCACCGAGTCCTTGCCGACTCTCCTCGAGTGCGTATAGAAGTCCGAGATGAATCCTCTTCCAAGGCCTCGTCAGCAACAACAAAAACCACAGCAAAAGCAAAAAACCCTAAGAATAAAAAAACAGGAAAATACCCTTGAATTCCACAGCCGTCTCATAGAAACCGCTGAGGTACGCTTTTCGAGACCTCTAGGGCAAAGTCATCTCTTTTGCGTTGAGTCGTCTTCAACCCAAAAGGCGTTGACGACAAAAACAGGTGACAGACAGGACGATTACTTACATATTCATGGCTCATAGGTGATCGTCCGTCTGTCCCGAAACTCCCGAAACTTCATGCGAGGGTCTATCGCTCAGCCGTGGTCTGAGACCCTATCACGCACAAAAGAAAATTGACTCGTCGGAGATAGAAGCTGTTATTGCTTTGAGGTACTGGATCGGCCGGATCGCTTAGAGATTGCGCTCTTCGGCAATCGCGGAACAGCTTGAACGCCCGCCCAAAGCGTTGCGATCGTTTGCTCGACCACGAGAGTCTGGTCAGGCAAGTCAGGCACAACCCCTTGGATGACCATGAGTGTGGCGAGGCCAAAGATCGTGTACCACCAGGTGTGGGCTACCACGATGTCATCCTTACTTGGCAATCCTTCCTCCTTGGCAACCTCAAAAAAGAGCTGCACGAATCGTCGGAACAACGGCGTGCCGATGTCGTTGATATATTGTCCAGCGCGGATGCCGTTGCGGTTCTCAGGCCCGAAGAAGACGTTGCGAAACTGCTGTGGATGGGCGGTGCAGAACTGAATCAAGCCGCGTGAAGTAGCAAAAAGGCGCTCCTTCGGCGCAGGATGTTTAGCGGCAATCGCGTCGAAGTTCTGGATCAGCAGCCCGATCGTCTCGCTGCTCAGCTCGGCAAGAATATGCCATTTGTCGGGGAAATGCTGATAAATCACGGCGTGCGTATAGCCGATCTCTTTAGCGATCGCGCGAAGCGTCACGGCTTCGTAGCCGCGATCGGCAAACATTTTGCTGGCAGCCGCAAGGATTTCGCCCCGCAACCTCTCTTTGCGCTCTACCCGGCGACTTGGTGATGTGGATGTCACTTCAACAGCTTAGTCCCTTTTGACGATTTGCGCGACCGATTGTTTATTTATAACCATTGGTTACATAACCACTGATTAATTTGCAACCAATGGTTTTCCCAGGCCTCTAATCGTCAGGTCGCGCATTTGGATGGGCGGCCAAATACGAGGCAAAAGGAGGATGCGATGAAAGTTCTAGTGATTGGAGCAGCGGGCAAGAGCGGAGAGGCGCTGGTAAATGAGGCGATGGCGGCCGGACATAAGGTGACGGCTTTCGTGCGCGGTGCCGCGCAGTACAAGAAGGCGAACGTCAGAGTTGTTGCGGGCGACGTGCTGGACGCGGCCGCGGTCGACGTTGCGGTCGCCGGACAGGATGCGGTGATCGACGCGCTGGGCGGCAAGACGCCGTGGAAAGTGACGACGATGGAAACGAGCGCAGCACACATTATTGTGGACGCGATGCGGCGCAATGGCGTGCGGCGGTTGCTGAAGATTTCGGTGGTTGGTGCGGGCGAGAGCGTCAAGAACGCCGGCTTCTTCAACGAGCACCTGCTCATGCGGACGTTTCTGCGGGGTCTGCTGGTAGACAAGGCGGGCATGGAGGCCGAGATCGAAGGCAGCAACTTGGACTGGACGCTCGTGCGGCCGCCGATGTTGACCGACGGCGAGAAGACCGGCGTTGCCAGGGTGCTGAGCACGGAGGGCGGCGAGAAGGCGCACAAGATCGGGCGGTCCGATCTGGCAGCCTTCATGGTGCAGCAACTGGAAAGCAGCCGGTATGTGCGTCAGGCCGTGACAGTGACGACCACATAACAAGGCCTCCGCGAGGATCAACCACCTCTCTCATCGAGGCGATCCGATCGGCTGTCTAAAGGCCTGTAACGATTCATGCGACGGATAACTGTGGAAACCCACGGGACTAGCGGAGTGCTAGCTGCGCAACTCACAAGCTCAGGCATTCATGTCAGAGCACCATCTTCGTTCACGAAAGGATCATCTTATGTCAAACTTCCCTACGCCGCTTGAAGAAGTCATTCATCACAACGTTATTAAGAACAACAAAACAGGTGGCCCGGCGCTTGATGTCGGGCAAATGAAGTTGCTCTGGAGGGCATTGGGAGAAAACACGGGCTACACGTTCTCTATCTTCGAGAGCACGTTCGCGCCGGGCATGGGTATTCCACTTCATAAACACCCCTTTCCAGAGTTTTTCTATGTGCTGGAAGGCAATCTGTCGATCGGGTATTGGAACAACCAGGGTGTCACTGAGTGGGACGCGTGTGAAGCCGGGGAGAGTCTGGTGGTGCAGCCCAATGCGCCTCATACATTCTTCAACAAGAGTGAACATCCGTGCCGCATGCTGAGTGTGTCAACGTATCACCACGAGCGGATGATGAAGGATGCTGTGCATCCGGAGGGCAGGACAGATTTTCTGCCCGCTCAACTCACTCAGGCCGATTTTCAGAAATTGACGAAGTCTATGGAGAAGAATCAGACATTCCTTGTCGCAGACCATGCTTAGAGACCATGCTTAGTATGGTGCATCTCTTGAGTTCACCTTTGAACTCAAGAGATGCACCGCGCGCTGTGAGGAGCGGCATGACATTGAGGGACGAAGTAACCACCATCCCGAGACTCCTTGACCGACCAAGATGACTGCAAAATCAGACACTTACCCAGTGGGAGTAATCCGGTGACAGCATACCTATTCACTCTCAGTTCGCCTGACAGCTTGACAGACCGATTGCTCGCCGGGCTCCAGGGGGAAAGGCTGTGGCGATCCCGGTGGGCGAGCAGTTTAATTTGCTGCAATGGGTAAGCTGTCACCGTATTAGCCCCTAAGGGAGGCGGCGCAATCCGCTCTGGCTGAGCGAGCGGATTCAACACCGCAACGGAGACAGTCCCGTAGGGACGTAACAGCCTGTAGCCCGGCACGTCAGTGCCGGGTAGGATGAAGTTTATGAGGCGAGTCCCTTAGGGACGGCACAATGCCCAGCTCGTACCTCAGCGGTCGCGTCATGAGTGACCAGACGGAACATTCACGAGCGATTATCGTGGGTTACGTCCCGTCCGGTCAATACGCGGGCCTCAATTTCTGATGTGGGAAGATTAAGGAAGCTTTATGTAAATGTTTGCTTCGGGGGCGGGGCATCTAGGGCGGCGTCACCGATGAATTTTATCCGATTCTCCAGGTCAGAAGAGTGGGGGGTTAGTTCGTATGTCCCCGAAAGGTTAGATATGGGGCACCCGGCTATCGATCATACCGAAGGCCGATGAGTTGTAACATCTAGAGCAGATTGTGCATCGTTTCATTATTCCCGTTTACCGTGGATTTCAAATAATGAGCCACAAACAGCAAACAACAATCTTCGGAATCGTTTTCTGGACTCTGCTCTTGGCTTCCGTGGGCTTAGTTGACCGTTACCGATGGTTGCAAGCCGTCTGGGTGTTCGTTTGTATCGGGTTCCTGGTCGTCGGTGCTGTCTCCGCAACTGTGGAGATGTACAGGAACCGTCGTCATGCGAACGGAAGAGACTGCTTACCGCGCTGGATGATGTGGGTCGTGCTGGATGACGAGCAGTATGACAAATACCTCCAAAGGAGAAGGCTCACAACACCAGACAAAAAAGCATATTGAAAAAAATCACTGCTTGTTCAGCGCATGCCTGAGCCGAAGTTCTAGCCGTTCTCCACGACCTACCGTGAAGTCTCGTTTTTGGTAAGTCCCCTCCCCAGAGGGCCACGGGCTGGGGAAGTTTGGGGATCTTGGCTATGCAGCCGGACTTTCGATCGATGTGATGACTTTCACCCCGGTGAGGGCTGTGAACTGCTTGCGGTCGGGAGGACCGTAGTTCAGTACGGAGTTGTAGATCGTCCATGCTTGCATGGGTTCGCGGAGGCGGACCGTCAAGTTGCGGGCTCTGGTCAACGTGGGTAAATGCGGCTCTTCTATGGAAATCTCAGTTTTGGATTGTCCGCAACAACTCCACGAGCTTTGGTGCTGCGAGGTGCTGGTAGTCGGGCGACAGTAACCCATAGCTTTCAATCGCGTCATACTTGCGGTTGATCCCGCTCGATTGTGTGCCGTTGATAGCCCAATAACTCCAGGCCAGATCATTCTCTTTCATGTAGCGGATATACATTACGAACCAATCTGCGTTGGCCCCACAGTCTAATGTTTGGCAGGTGCCAAACTCACCTACCCACAGGGGGACGCCAGGCTCGGTATGCAGCAGAAATCCCGCGCGTGCGTCATAGAGCTGCTTTAACTCGTCATAGCTGCCGAATGGATGACCGGCAATGTTGTATGCGTGCGGCGAATAGACCAGCCGGTCAGCGATCTTGAACCGCAGAGGAAGTTTGTCGAATCCAACGAAGTTGGTCGAGTAGTCCGGGCTCTCCACCATGATCAGCAGCAGGGGATTCGCCGTAAGCACTGCATTCCCTCCGCGTTCCGCCGCGGCATGCCAGTCAAGCCTGGGATCCGTCCCTCCCCAGGTCGCCTTATTACGGAGTTCGTTGCGCAGGTCTGCGCCGACAACCCAGCGCTCGCTCTTGTAGCGCCGGACCATCGTCTGCCAATCCGTAAGCCACTTCGCCTCCGGATATTCGGCGTTGTACCACAGGCCATTGCCATCGGTCTCACTGCAACACCAGTCCGCTCTGCTTACATGGTTATCGAGGATCACCATGATATGGGCGCCAGCCAGCGCGCGGACGACCGCGTCCATAACCTCCATAGCATGTTTGCCTCTAAATTGTGGGTCTGCTTTCACTGCGTAATCGGGCACCCGAGGGTTCTTCTCCAGCGTCTCGTTGGCCCACGGCAGGCGCACGGAGTTCACGCCCAGATCGACAATCTCTTGCACTATGGTGGCCAACGGAGCATGGTCGAGGCCCCCAGCAACAAAGTCCTGCTGATCGAAGCCGTACCAGTTGACTGAAGTCAGCCGAACCCGATGACCCGCGCTATCGAAAATGTCATGGCCGCTGGTGTGAAGAGGCGGCTCAGCATGGCGCGGTTGCGCGGTAGCCACCATAGACGTGAAACCAAGACAGACAGCAGCCAGTGACCGAACAAACCACGTTTGATTCATGGATCGAAGCATAACCTACAAACGCGTCCCTCCCGGCGGCAACAGGCTATTTGAATCGACCATCTGCTAGTCCTTCAACTGCTGATGAAGGTTGTGAGCAAGCTTTTCGATCTCCGCAGCTTCCTTGAGTGAATCCACAGACAACCGATCAGGGGATGAGTTGTTGATCTGCTTCCTAAGATCGGCCGACAGCTCTAACAACTTGTCACTTTCGGGTTTGAGGAGGTGCCAGAGCATAACCACTTCAGGCCTGTTAGGCATAAACCACCTTGATTCTGTGATCCATTTTATTCGGGCCGGCGTATGCCGGTGAATCTCCTACGAGTTCGTCCGGATTCCAGGAAAGCGGGAGATTATCGCGCGTCGGGCTTCCGAAATTCTCTGAAGTTGCCTGGTTAATCGTTGGTGAAGGACTGTAGCAAGCGACAAACGCCCAACGATCGCAGTTATCCATTGACAGTAACGTTCACTGTCGTCTGGGCTGTGATCTTTCCGGTTGCGGCATCGGTCGCCGTCACAATAACGGAGTAGCTCCCTGGAGTTGTTCCCGGGTTGCCGCCGCCGGTTTTTGCCGCTCCGCCGCCTCCGCTGCCACAACCGAGAACACCTATCGAAACGGGCAGAGCGATGGCGATCACCATCCGCAGCCAGCGCCTCCGCGGGATACCAAACCAGAACAGCAAGGCCAGGAGAGCCGTCAGTCCTCCGATACGGAATGGCCCGGGCCCTAGAGCGACGCCGGTTGGCGCTGTTGTCGACACGGTGAGAGTGCTGGTGATCTTGGTTGTGCCACTGACGTTGAGCGCTGCCGGAGAGAGCACGCAACCGGGGAGGTCGGTGGGATTCGTAAGGCTCGTGTTCACCACGCAGCTCAGGTTCACGCTTCCGGTGAAGCCGTTCGTGGGTGTCAAACTGATGGCCATCGAGTTGCCGCTGGTGGCTCCGGCGTTCACCTGGATACTGCCACTGTTGCTGAGGGTGAATGCAGGCAGGCTGGCGATGTCGACGGTAATAGTGGTCGTGGCCGGAGCGTAGTTCGAGTCTCCGCTGTAGGCCATGGTCACCGTGTTAAGTCCGGCCGGGAACTGGCTCGCCTGGATAGTCATGGAACCGGCGACATTCTCGGACAGATTGCCTTTGCTCAGGAAGAAGTTGCTGGTGCTTCCGAGCACCTGACTGTTTTCGGTGAGCGAGACGGTGCCCGTAGGATTCAAACCAGGATTCCAGTTGGTGTTGAGTTCGAAAACCACTGTCGCCGATTGACCTGATGAGATCGAGTAAGACGGCTCGTCTAGAACAAATGAAGTAGCAGCCGGAACAATACTCAACGCGACAGGCTGGCTTGAGCTGGAATTGTAGCTTGGATCGCCCGAATAGCTTGCGACGATCTGGTGGGAGCCGCCGCTGAGGACGGGAATACTCACCCCGATTACGGGCCATCCAGTTGTCCCGAGTGTGGGCCACGAAGCCTTATTGCCGCCGCTGACCGCTGCCGAGCCGAGCGTATTTGCGCCATCTGCGAAAATGACTTTGCCCGTGGCCACTCCCTGCGTCTTCGAGCCTTCGGCCGTCCCGGTGATCTGGGTGTCTGCAAACACATACGAGCCGTAAGGAATATTCGTCGCAGGGATCGGCTTTTCGGTCACGCTATCGTAGGCATTGATCGCGAGCGTGGTGGTGCTGGACTCCGGCGTAATGCTCACATGGATCGGGGGAGTGGAAGTGCTGGACGCATTCGCTGTGTCGCCCCCATACCTTGCCCAGACGGTATAGGAGCCACCCGGCAGTCCACTGTAGGCGGCCGAACCGGCGCCCCCGCTGATCGGGATGGCGAATTGTCCGTCATTCTGGGCTCCGCCATTTACCTCGCCGGCATTGTCGACAATGCCGGCAAGGCCCGTCGCCGTCGCCGGAGACACGCCCACATCGAACGTGAGCGCCTGGCCGTGGACCCCGGTATAGGTGGCAGTAGAGCCGTTGATATCCAGGCTCGTGCTCGTCGAGGCGAGCGAGACACTGGTCCAGTCGTTGACCATCGCCGCAGCGTCCACGCTGCCAAGTCCGGTTGCAAGGTCATATCCGGTTCCGGCGTTATAACCGGTAAGGAAGAGGTTCGATCCACAATTCGGCGACCCGGCCGCACAGGCAACGGAGTTGTTGCCAGTCGTAATGTCGTGAAAAACAGTCGAGTACTTGGACTGGGCAAGCTGGTAGAGGATAACGTTGGCCTGACCGAGGCGATAGTTGTCAGAAGGGGAGCCGTGCGCCTGCGCGACCAACGCCAACATACCTGCAAAGGCTGGGGCCGATGCTGACGTGCCTCCGCCGCCCGCAAACACCGTATTGCTGGTGAACTGGCCGTTGGTGGTTTGGCAGTCTGTGTAGGTCTCTGTTGTCACCCCGTCCGTCACATTGTCCGAACAGATGGCCCAGGCCGCACGATACATGCCACTTCCCGCCAGCAGAGAAACGTCGGGCAGGTCCCGGAATCCGTCATTCGGGGTGAGAGAGGTTTGGAACGCCGGCTTGGCATACACGGAACTGACGCCGCCGCTGCCCGCAATGATGTTGCCGGCTCCCTCGCTGTTCCTATTCGCGACGTTGTTCGAAAGGGTGGTGTTGACTGAGGTCGAATTGTTCCATGGGTTCTCCGGGATGTACTTGAGGGCAGTTGCATAGTACGGCGGGGCGCCGCGGCTCGTGTTGTTGACATACGATACGAACGAAGTGGATAGAGCATCGAAATCGGTGCCGCCCACAGCGATGGTATAGGGGGTCGATGCAAAGCCATTCACGCCAAAGCCCCGCGTGGCCTGCGACTCCGTAACAGACTCGCAGTCGGCAGGGCCAAAGTCGCTGGACGAGTTCGTGAGCGTGATGCCTTGTGCAGCCGCCTGTTCCCCTGCTTCAAGAAAAATTTGATTGCCCGCCGTGCCCAGAGCAGCTTCGCAGGTGTGGAAGCTAAGGCTGAGAATGCTGACCGTATTGTCATCCAGAGCGCGGAATACTGCATTCAGGAGCCCGGAAGAGAGATCGGTTGCGGCGGAAGTATAGAAGTAGATCTTGGCCTTGGGCGCAATGCCGCCAGCCACTTCGGTATCGCCCAGGGCCTCGTCTCCTGACTGGTTGAGTCCCGGGTCACTGCCATCGACGACGACGGTGGGCAGATTCACAGAGCCCGAGGCTTCCCCAAGAAATGCCATGCGATAGTTGGCGACGTCGGCCAAGGTAAGGGCAGAGATACCTGCAATGCCGATCGATACGCCCGTACCGTCATAAGTTGTGCCGCTGTACGCCGGATTCAGGACGCTGTTCGGGATGTCGTAGATGATGGCGGCGTCTGCCGGGTCGACAAATAGGTACGACGTGTTGGTGCCGGTTATGGTGAGTTCCGGAATGATTCGACCAGCTGCAGGGTCATACCGGCCTTTGGGGCTGCGCACCAGCATCGGTTTGGGGTGAAAGTCGTTGAAGGGCCCCACACCGGCGATCACAGGCGCCAGAGCGGCAGGAATCTGCGGGTCGCTGACATTGGCGAAGTGGGTTTCGCCGTTCACTGAGAACTTGTCGATGGAAGTATGGAACGCGGTCTGGACCTGGCCGAAGTTTCCCGAAAACTCAATGACGTTGTGGGCTGCGGGCACCTTTTCGATTTTGAAACCGTGCGCCTGGAGCCAGCCCTGGACGCGCAGCAAGTCGGCCTCGGAAACTGCAAAAGCAGCTCCGTACTGCGGTGGGGTCAGCCAACTGTGGTAAGCAGGTGAGACGGGGTTCTGCAGATCACTCAGATATTGAGTCAATGCACGTTGCTGCGCTGCACTGCGCTCAAGAACCAGCATCATGCGGCCCGTCGGCGTAGAGTCGGGAGCAGCTCCCTGGTCGAATTGCTTTTCCGCCAGCGGGTGGACATTGCCCTTCAACGTAACCCGCTCAGCGTCGTCGACAGGACCGAGTACGCGGTTCTGCGCCGGCGCGACTGCATTCTGAGCTGGGGCATAAGGCGCGCAGGAACATAGTTCAGCGAAGGCAAGAGCAAGGATTAGTCGTCTCATGGGGAGAATCGCCCTCACGACTGGATCGTGGCTTTATCAGCACAGACATTGGGAGAGCCATGTCTCAACCCGAATCCGGCGCCTCCTCCGCGAAGCTGGAGTCGCAAAACTGGAGTCGCAGCATCCCTGTGCATAGTAGACGTGCCCGCAAATGATTTCGTTACTTGAAAAGCGGGTGACTCGGAACTGTAGGAACAGCTGCGTCCAGGTCGGGGAGATACGTCGGAGATACGTCGACATGATACCTATTGGGAGATACGTCGACATGATACCTTTGCAGCAATTCTAGCTGCTCGCCGTCAACAAGGCGCGTCTTCTTGGCAAACTACCACAAAGGAAAGAAAAGGGGAATGGGTATGCTGTCGACGCATCCCTGTATCAGGGCACGACTAAGCAAAAGCTGTCGACTAAGCGGCTTCTTCGTTGCCCATGAACACCCGTTCGTTTTACTTCAGCACGTTCCCGCTTTCATCCCTTAGCTCGATGGGGCCCAGGTTCAGCTTCTCCAGCTCGGGTTGGATTTTCGCTCGGTCTCCGACCGCGACCACGATCAGGTTCTCCGGATGCACATGGTCCTGTGCCGCCTTCTCCACCTCCGCCGCCGTCACCGCCGCATACTGCGCCGGCAGCTTCTGGTAGTAGTCCAAGGCTAGCCCGTAGGTGAAAATCTCCGACATCAGCCCGGCGGTCTCGTTCACGGTTTCAAAGTTGCCCGGCAACGAACGCAACGCATTTTCCTTGGCCAAACGCAGTTCAGGATCCGTGGCTGGATCGGTGCGCATGCGGTTCAGCTCGGCAAACAGCTCTCGCGCCGCCGGCCCGGTCACGTCCGTCCGCACCAGCGCGCCCGCAAGGAAGGGACCGTCTCCACGACGGAACAAGAACTCTGAGAAAGCGCCGTAAGTGAAGCCGTTCTTCTCCCGCAGGTTCATGTTGATCCGGCTGGAGAAGAGTCCCCCCAGCACGCTGTTCATTACATTCACCGCCGGGTAGTCCGGCGTAGCCCGGGGAAGTCCCAGTCCAAAGGCGATCAGCGCCGTCTGCGGAGCACCCGGCTTATCGACAATCACGACCTTGCGCGCAGGAGGGGGCGGAGCGTGCGGGATCTGCGCCGGTCTTGCCTCGGCCGCCTTCCAGCTTCCGAAATTCTTCTCCGCCAGCCTCCGCGCCTCCGCCTCGGTTAGGTCGCCGGCGAGGAACAAGGCCGCGTTCCCCGGAGCATAATGCTCGCTCCAGAAGCGCTGCAGTTGCTCACCTGTGATGGCTTTTACCGAAGCTGTCGTGCCGATGTCCCTATACCCGTAGGGATAGTCTCCGTAGAGCGTCTTTTGCCCCACGCGCAGCACCGTGGCCACGGGCTGATCGGCTTCCTGCTGGATGGCCACCAGGGTCTGCTTGCGGATGCGCTCCACCTCGTCGGCTTTGAATGCCGGATGCAGGCTTACATCCGACAGCAGCGTAAACGCCGCGTCTGTGTTGTTGCTCAGCAGCCCAATGCTCGCCCCCGCCCGGTCTGTGGTGGCATTGGTGGCAAGCTGTGCGCCAATGGAATCCACATCGTCCGCCAAGTCGACCGAACTACGGCTGCTGGTGCCCTCCGACAGCATGCGCGCGGCAAAGGCAGCCAGTCCGGGCTTATCCGCGGGATTCTCCTCGCTTCCCGCCAGGTCAACCAAGGTTGCGCTGATGACTGGCAGAGTGTGCTCCTCCACCAGGTAGACCTTCAGCCCGTTCTGCAATGCGAAGGTCTTCGGCACCGGCAGATGCAATTCCGGAGCCGGCCCGGGCTGCGGCGGATCTTTGCGCCAACTCTGCGCGGTCTCGAACTCCTTTGAATGCGGCGGCGTCACGGTCACGTTTGCATCTGTATCTGCCGGACTACGGGGCACATCTTCGATGACCTTTTTCCCCGGCACGGCATAGACGACGACCCGCTGGTTCTGGCCGAACTCCTTTTGTCCGATCGCGCGTACCGAAGCTGTGGTCACCGCCTGGAAGCGGGCGATGTCCTTGGGCAGATATCCGGGGTCGCCGAGGTACTGGTTGTAGCGGTCCATCATGTCCGCCACGCCGCCAAATCCGCCCAGCCGCTGCAGTCCCCGGATCATCGCCGTCAGAATGTCTGTGCGCGCGCCATCCAGCTCCGCCTCGGTCGGTCCCTTCTCGCGCAGCAAAGCAATCTCCTTGTCGATGGCCGCCTGGAGGTCCTCCGGCTTCACTCCCGGGCGCGCGGTCACGTCGCACTGCGCCGTCGAGGTGAGGGTGAGGGAGTTGTTCTCGCATTTCACGGTCTGCGCGATTTGTTGCTCATACACCAGCTTGCGATACAAGCGGCTGGTCTTTCCGCCGCCCAGCACGCGCATGAAGAAATCCGCTTCCGCATCGCCGGGTTTGAACGCCTCCGGCGTCAGCCACGCTATCGAGACGCGCGGCAGCTGCACGGTATCGGTCACTGTTGCCCGGCGCTCGGTCTCGATGGGCGGAGTGACTACCGTGGGCTTCTCCGGCTCCGGCCCGCGGGGTATCGGCCCGAAATACTTCTCCACCAGTGCTTTCACCTTCGCCCGGTCAAAGTCCCCGGCAATCGCGACGCTGGCGTTATTGGGCGTGTAGTAGTGCTCAAAGAAGTCGCGGATATCGTTCAGGCGCGCTGCTTCAATGTCGGCATGGGAACCGATTACATCTCCGTAATAAGGGTGGGTCTTGGGGAACAAGAGGTGTCCCACCGCCTCGTCGGCCAGCTCATACGGAGTTCCCTCGCCCTGCCGGCGCTCGTTACGCACCACGTCTCGCTGGTTGGTCAGCTTGGCCCGGTCCAGCGTCTCCAGCAGGAACCCCATGCGGTCGCTCTCCAGCCACAGTCCAAGCTCCAGTTGATTGCTGGGCAGGGTCTCGAAATAGTTTGTCCGGTCAAAGTTCGTTGTCCCGTTGATGTCAGAGGCGCCCGCCCCCTCAAGGTATTTGAAATGCGCCTTCTCGCCTACATGCTCCGAGCCTTCAAACATCATGTGCTCGAAGAGGTGGGCGAAGCCCGTTCGCCCTGCCTTCTCGTTGACCGGCCCGACGTGATACCAGAGATCCACCGCAACCAGCGGGAGTTTGTGGTTCTCATACAGGATCACGTCGAGGCCGTTGGGCAAGGTGTACTTCTCATAGGGCAGCTTCGGCACCACCAGCGGCTTCGCCGGAGGCAGGTTCGCCGCCCGCGCCAGGCCCGGAAATCCTATCAACAGGAGCAGCATCGCCGCGCTGCACTCCAGCCCAAAACGTCGCATGTCTGTCAATGCACCCCTCCAAATCGTGTTCGCATTCTATTCTACGGATTACGCCAGATGGCGTGACACAGTTCCCATTCGCTGCAAAATGTGACGAACGGGATGGCGAGGAATAGAAAGTGTGCACAAGGACCGTATCAGCCGTGGTGAGGTCCGCGTTCGTAAGGAAGTGACCACGACCACACAGACGATTGAAGTACCAGTGACGCGCGAAAAGCTGGTGGTGGAGAGGGTTCCAGGATCGGGTCAAGTGCCAGCCAAAGGAGCAACCTTTGACTCAAAAGAGATTCGCATTCCGCTCAGCGAAGAGCGCGCAACAGTGAGCAAGCAGGCCGTGGTTCGGGAGGAAGTTCGAGTAGGAAAAAAGCAAGTCACGAACGTTGAGACGCTTGACGAACAGGTGCGAAGCGAGGAGCTGAAGGTCGATCAGAATATCAAGGATGTCACTGGCAGGAACGTTTGAGTTATCACCTCTAACGATTGCAGGCAGCTTAGGAAGGGCGCAAGCTCTCCTAAGCTTTTTTTTGCCGCAACTCTGCAGATGCGCCGAAGTTGCGACGTAGAATCGGAAATGACAACCATAGGCGCTTTGCCAGCCAATATTGACCGGCCACCGCGCCTCGCGATTGCCACTCCGAATTATGCAGCACGGCTTCCTTCTGCGTGGGGACCGGTCGGTGCGGCCGGCAACTGGTGCAGAAAGCCAGTGCCGCGCCTAGCCGCGGAGCTTCGTGCCGATTCCAGGGTCCTCTTGAGGATTGGAAGTAGTTCCCTGGCGCGCATAGAACCTCTCAGGTCAGCGTCTGCGAAGTACGAACATCAGCAAAAGAGCAACCACTACAACGGCTAGAGTGCCTGGCCAGACAAAAAATCCGCTGCCGCTCCTGTAGCCGCCAACAAGAACGCACCCACATAAAGGCGATATAAGCAGAAATGCCGATGCTGCATAGAAGGGAACTCTACTGCTGAACTGAAGCTTTCGAGGGAGTTTTGATCGAGGCATCTCGCAGACCCTTTCATCTGACCGTGTGAGATGCCGTTGGTATCAGCGGCGCCAAGAGCGACACCTTCGACCTTGCGCCATACACATTCGTTCATCTTCTCCGCGGTGAGCGCCTTGACCGCACCTGCCGGCTGACGACTAGTGAAGAGGTATGTACAGTTCAGTGGGTGCCGTCCGCGAGGACATCTTATGGCCACGAACTTCGCCTCGTTCGGCAAAAGTGTGATTTCGGATAAGGATCCAAGTGACGGTAGCTACGAAGAGGCCGAGAAACGAGGTTTGCTTCATGGGATCTATCCTCCAAGGCGGTAATCTGCTATCCAACGGCATATCCAGACACGCCTGTTCAATTTAAAATTACACGGCGTCAGATAGAACGAAAAGCCACCCTTCGATTCGAGATGAACGGCTCTCCGCGGACACCCGACGCCGACTTCAATGCTTGCTGGGCGCGTTCTTTACGGCATCTATGGCCTCTTTGCCAGCGTCCTTCGCATCGCCCGCCGCATTGTGTACAGCCCCTTTTACTTGGTCAACCTTGCCTTCGGTTTCAAGCTTCTTGTTGCCCGTCACATGCCCGGCAACTTCCTTAGTTTTACCGACGGCGTTACCTGTTGCACCTTTAATATGTTCCTTATCCATGTGGCACCTCTGCTGACCTGAGATGCTTTTCTCCACACGCGAGACTGCCTGGAAACGAACGAGACCCTTTTTGTAATGCGAACCTGGTTTTAAAGCCTTCCCATACCGTGGATTTTATTCGCCTGTTCTTCGCCTTATACTCTGCGCATGTCCCGCTACGATCGCCCCGCGCACTAGGTTTGCCCCTTAGGCGTATAGTTTCGAAAACACTTGCCTCGTGGTCTCGTAGCATATACACGCCATGGCGCGCAAACCACTGCGATCGAGAATTTGAACGCTTCCCCGGCGATGCCCTACCAGGCCCGACTTTTCGAAAGACCTGGCCACGATATTGAGTGTGGGCCTTCCGATGCCGAGCATTTGAGCGAGAAATTCTTGGGTAAGAGAAAACTCTGCAACGCGTGTCCGATCCTGAACCGTGAGTAGCCACCGGGCGAAACGAGGAGCAGCATCGTGAACCCGATTGCAAGCGGCAGTTTGCGCAAGGTGGGCGATCTGATGTTGCACGTATTTGAGAATTCCATTTCTCAGGTCAGTTGAACTGGCGAAGAGTTCTTCGAGGTCCGGGAAGGGAATTTCATAGGCTGTTCCCTTCGTTTGAACAAAACAGTGATGCAGCGATGATGAGGGGCCCAGAAGATAATAGCTGCCGGTGACCCCTTCGTTTCCGACCAGGCCGATCTCCACAAATTCTCCATCGGACAGCTGCACGACTTCTGACGCAAACCCAGATAGCGGGAAGTAAGCTGACTCTGGAGTTCCACCCGCTTCTGAGAGGGTTTGCCGAACAGCCAGATCTACCAGATTGGATCGCGATATCACCGCCTGACGGCTCTTGTGACTGAGAGATTCCAGAAGCCGATTCGTGGATGCCTTTGACATGGGTTCCTTTGCTTCGGTTCGAATGCGGCCGTGACGTGTTGGAAAGTTCATAGCCGTCGCATCCATTGGCGCTGCGGTGGAGAGGCTGGCAGGTTTCGTCTTCTCACGCCGCCGGTACTGCGTTCAGGATACGCTTTAAAAATTTATTTGGATTTATTTCACCTCCGAGAAGTGTTCGGCATCATACATTTCTATGGACGGACGCTGCAGGCATCGACCCGAAGGCGCACCCCCAAAACCCCGGCCTCGCCAGGCACTCTGGGTGGAGAGCTCGCCATCGACGAATTAACCGTGGAACGAGGTAACCAGTCGACACAGGTCTGGACCTTGCTTGTCAGCTCATGAAGTTAGCGGGGGGGTGCGTTGACGCTCGCCGCCCTTAACGAAACTACCGTTATTCAACACGCAACTAAGGAAGGTACAGAATGTACATCATCTGGTGGATCATTGTGGGTCTCATAGCGGGCTTTCTCACCGGGAAGCTCATGAAGGGCAGCGGTTTTGGTCCGCTGATGGACATCGTGGTCGGCATCGTTGGGGCCGTCGTCGGAGGCTTTATCATGCGCGCGCTGGGTTTTGCCAGCCAGGGTGGACTGATTTATACAGTCCTCGTCGCCATTGTTGGAGCGGTCATTCTCACGTTGATCGTTCGACTTGCCAGCGGGGGAACCAAGCGAAACCTGTGAAACATCTCCATCAATCCGCATAACGTCGTCGTTCCAAGGAGGAAATAACATGACCAGATTTTTCTCGAGGTTAACCGGTAGCTCTTCGCTTGCAAGCGCAGCATTATCAGCTGCATTGTTGTGCCCTGCGGTGTGGATAGCCCAAGGCCAGGCTGTCAGTCCCGATAATTCGGGCACGAACAAGGCTCAGAACAATACGGCAGACCAACAGTCGGAAGCAGCTTCTGACAGGATGCTCACTAAAAAAATCCGTCAGGCCCTGATCGCTGACAAATCGCTGTCGACCTATGGGCACAACGTCAAGATCATCACGAAAGACGGATCTGTGACGCTGAAGGGCCCCGTTCATTCCGAGGAGGAGAAGCAGAGTATTGCTTCCAAGACGGAATCTATCGTCGGTAGCCCGGATAAGGTTACTAATCAACTCACCATTAAACAGTAGCGTCAGCATCGCTGACAGTAAAAGGGGATCTATCATGGCAGGAAAGAATACAGCAGCATTTGGCATTTATCAGAGCAGAGCGACTGCGGAGGTTGCAGTGGATCGGCTTAGGTCTGCAGGTTTTTCAAACGATGACGTCTCGGTTCTTATGGCGGACAACCAGGGGTCGAAGGACTTTGCAGCCGAAAAGAACACCAAGGCCCCAGAAGGAGCTGTCACGGGCGTTGGGGTTGGAGGGACCGTTGGCGGAACACTGGGTTTGCTAGCAGGCATTGGTGCTTTGGCGATACCTGGTGTGGGTCCGCTGATTGCAGCCGGGCCTATCATGGGCGCGCTGGCAGGCCTTGGTGTCGGTGGCGCGGTTGGCGGCCTGGTAGGCGCTCTGGTTGGCATGGGAATTCCAGAATATGAGGCGAAGCGCTACGAAGGGCGCGTCAAGGATGGCGGCATCTTGCTCTCGGTACACTGCGATACTTCTGAAGAGGTTTCCAAGGCAAAGGACATCCTGAAGTCTACCGGGGCGGAGGACGTTTCGACCTCGGGCGAGAAAGCTGTCAGCACGCATGGTGTCGAGTCCAGACATACAGAGGTAGACAGTCTGAACTCGGGGTCCCGCCTGTCGACGCACCTACGCAACGACGAGCTTGATCACGATGCAACGGTTGACCCGTTGAAATTGCGATAACTTACAACGCCATCGTGGCGAACCTGCACTGACTCAGCTGGCGCAGGTTCGCCACTCTCGCAAGTAGCGGAACACATTCTGGCGGGTGGCCACACCCGTAGATAGTCCCACTTTCATCGTGCTCTTGATGAAGGACACCGCCGCCGATGTCGCCTCTGATGCTTCTATATCTGCCTGTGGCAGCGATCATCATCGCCGCCGTGACTGCAAGAACAGCCCGAGGAAGAGGTGCTCGCGGTTTCGTCTCAAGGCGCCTCAAGACGCTTCTCCGAGGGCAAAAGCCAAAAACTTTTAAACCGCGGTAATGAGGTGCTAATCAGCCTGTGCATCATTTAATGAAGCTTGTTAGCCATGAGCGTCAAGACATACCTCGTTCAATTCAAGGCGCCTCAGATCGCCCAACTCGTAATTGCCACAAGCTGAGATTGAGGGCGACCATCTCGCTATGCGCAATTCGCAAGTCCAGATGGTCGCAACATTCTTAATGGATCTCGTCGAAAGCTGGACCGCATCAGATCAACGACGGCCGTAAGGTTTTATCGTTTGCTCCATGCCGAGTCGGCGTGAAGACTTTCCGCAGCCGGAATTGTCGGGCTACTCATTTCTAGTCACTTAACCGAATAGTCGCTTGTCGGACGAGTGGCTATTCGTAGTTGTTGCATCACGGACTCTTCTGTATATATTGAGAGTCCGCCGGCAACCGGCACAAAACCGGATGGAAGCAGCCATCGTCGAATGGAGAGCGACATGCAGAACGCCACCCGTCGCGATTTTCTTTACGCGGCAGCAGTCTCGACGACAGCGCTGATGCAGCCGCGTTGGGCCGCTAGTCTTGGAGCGCCGAAGCCCAGCGACAAGCTTACCGTAGCCTGTATCGGAGTAGGCTCGCAGGGGCTGCGCGTGACCATCGATTTGCTGCGCATGCCTGAAGTCCAAGTGGTGGCGGTATGCGACGTGAACCGGCAGAGCAGCGACTACCTCGATTGGGGGCCCGGCGAACTACGAAACAAGGTTCGGTTGCTACTGCAGGAGCCGGCGTGGGGCGGGTCGCTGCCAGGGCCGACGGCGGGTCGTGAGGTCGCGCGATCCATCGTAAACACCTTTTAT
Organism: uncultured Acidobacteriaceae bacterium; assembly: GCA_963830325.1. Taxonomy (GTDB): domain Bacteria; phylum Acidobacteriota; class Terriglobia; order Terriglobales; family Acidobacteriaceae; genus PALSA-350. Next base: position 188,246 of record CAWHMV010000006.1, on the reverse strand, counting down.
GCCAGGAACGCAGGCAGGTCCACTTACAATGGCTGCGCTGCGTATGAAGACTTTCGCGAATTGCTGGCGGAGGAAAAGGATCTCGATGCCGTTGTGGTGAGCCCTCCCGATCATTGGCACGCGTTGATCGCTATCACCGCGATGAGAGCTGGAAAACATGTGTATAGCCAAAAGCCGATGGCTCACTCCGTTTGGGAGGCCCAGCGGATGGCGAAGGTGGCACGGGAGACCGGGCGTGCCACCCAAGTTTCCATCTTCAACTCGCAGACGGCCGAATCGCGCCGGGTGATCGATTTGGTTCGGAGTGGTGCTGTGGGGCCAGTGCACCGAGTGGACATCTGGACCACCCGGGCTTCGGCATTCTGGAAGCAAGGACTGCGTACGCCAACCACTGCGGATCCTGTTCCTGCCGGACTCGACTGGGATATGTGGCTTGGCCCCGCGCCCTTCCGGCCGTATAACCACGTCTACCTTCCCTTCGTGTGGCGGGCCTGGTATGACTATGGCTGTGGAGCAATAGGCGATATGGGAGAGTACGGGTTTGACACCATCGTGCGTTCGCTTGAGCTGGGCCCCGCGGACCAGGTTTACGCCAGTTCTACAGAGCTGTTTTCGGACTGCTACCCAGTCGCCTCAACGCTGCATTACCGCTTTCCGGCACGATCCGGCAAGCCCGCAGTTGAGCTTCACTGGTACGACGGTGGAATCAAGCCTCAGCGCCCGGACGATCTGGCGCCCGATGAAGAGATGGGTGTGGGTGGGGAGGGCGTCGTCTACACTGGACGGCGAGGCCGGCTGCTAACCGGCTATATGGCGCAGGCCCCTCGCCTACTTTCACCGAATGGCGATCTTACACTGGCACTCCCTCCTCTGACGCCGCCCAACGAGCCATTCCAGGCGTCCCGGCCTGAACTGGGCCCGAGCGCGACCGGAGCTGACGCCGCGCATTACCTGGAGTGGATTGGAGCATGCCATGGGGGCCCCCCTGCGAGCGCCAACTATGCCTTCGAAGAACCGATCGTGGAAAGCCTGATGCTCGGCAATGTGGCAATCCGTACGCAGGAACTACTCGAGTGGGACGCTTCAAGCTTTCGCCTGACCCGGGGCTCGGAACGGGCTTCATCCTTGTTGACGCCGCAATTTCGCGCTCCATGGTCGGCGAGCTGATAGCGCGCATTCCGAAATCCGATCCAGGATGGGGCGGTTATGTCCACAGACGACAAAAGCCTTCGACGTGTCGTAGACATGCTTCCAGCGATACGGGACGCCGCGTTACATAACAGTGATGCGAGAGATCGCTGGTTGATCGACGTTTGCCCCACTGCGATCTTCCTGCTCGACGGTAGCGGAAATTTCATCCTGGCGAATCCTGCGGGGGAACAACTTTTGAAATCCTCTTCGCAGGAGATTGCGGGCACAAACATCTCTAGTACCTACCTGCCCGCGGAACTTTCCCTACTTCGCGGTCCGGCGGAACAAATGGAATCGGGCCCCTTCCGATTTGAGCGAAGCTTACTTTGCAGGGATGGGACAGCCATTCCGGTACAGATTTCCCTCTCGGCGATGATGCAGGGCGTCCGTCAGGCAGCCATCCAGGACATTAGTGAGCAAAGGCGCTCTCTGGTTGCACTACAGAACGCTTTCGACCACGCGAAAAAGTCGGAAGATCATCTTCGGCTCGTCCTTGATCTGATTCCCACCATGGTCTGGAGTGCTGATACGGACGGCAAGAACGATTTCTGCAATCAGCGTTGGCTGGACTATGCGGGCATTTCCCCTGGGCAGGCGATTGACGATGGCCGGATGAGCGCCGTCCATTCAGAAGATGCTGCGCTGGCCGCACAGAGATGGCATTGGGCCAGGACAGCAGGGGAGATGTATGAGGTAGAAAAGCGGTTGCCAGGCGCGAACGGCGTCTATCGTTGGTTCCAAAGTCGCGCTGTCCCGATCCGCGATCAACTGGGAGAGATCGTTCGGTGGTATGGCGTCGATACCGATATAGAGGATCTGAAGCAAGCCGAAGAGAAAGCGCGGCAACAGGAACAGCAACTCAGACAGATCATCGATCTGATTCCGCAACATATAATAATTATCGAACCTGGCGGCAGCAGTGCGTATACCAACCGTGTTTCGCGGGAGTACTTTGGCGGCATTGCGACCATGCCAATGGCGCCCAAAGACTTCATGGCGAAGGTCACACATCCGGACGACCTCGAGAAATTAACCAGGGTGGTGCTGGGGACATTTGAATCCGGTGTTGCCGCCGAGGTGGAAGCGCGGATGCAAGGCAAGGACGGAGAGTTTCGTTGGTTTCTGCACCAGAACTTTCCTGTTCGCGACGACCAGGGAAAAATCGTGCGCTGGTGTGGCTTACGCGTGGACATAGACGACAGAAAGCAGGCAGAAGAGAGAGCCCACAAAGAGAATCTGGTGCTCCGGGAAGAGATAGAAAAAGTGTCGATGTTCGAGGAAATTGTTGGCACTTCTGCAGCACTGCAAGGGGCCCTGGCGCGCGTGGCGAAAGTTGCTCAAACCGACTCCACCGTTCTTATCACCGGTGAAACCGGTACAGGGAAAGAGCTCATCGCGCGCGCGATTCACAAACGGTCAAAGCGCTCTGCGCGAACATTTGTGAGCGTGAATTGCGCCGCGATCCCACGAGACTTGATTGCATCGGAGTTGTTCGGGCATGAGAAAGGCGCATTCACGGGAGCGCTGCAGCGCCGGCTTGGACGCTTTGAGCTGGCTGATGGAGGAACACTTTTCCTCGATGAAGTCGGCGAGCTTCCGGCAGAGACACAAATCGCGCTGTTACGGGTCCTGCAAGAAAGAGAATTTGAACGTATGGGTGGCAACCACCCGATTCGCACGGACGTGCGCATTATCACCGCGACCAACCGCGACTTGACGGCTGCCATCGCTGCCGGCGCCTTTCGCAGCGATTTGTTTTATCGGATCAATGTGTTTCCCATCGAGATTCCTCCGCTACGGGAACGAAGAGAGGACATTCGCCTGCTGGTTGAGTACTTTATCGACCGCTACTCCAGCAAAGCGGGCAAGAAGATTCGGCGCATCGAAAAGAAGAGTTTAGACCGGCTGCAGTCGTATCCCTGGCCTGGCAACATTCGTGAACTCCAGAATGTCATCGAGCGCTCCGTGATCGTGTGCGATACCGAGGACTTTTCGATCGATGAGAGTTGGCTCTCTCACGATCGCCATCCGAGCTGGCGCCTGGCGGATGAGCTCGTGACTCAGGAAAGAGCGAGCATCGAGGCCGCACTTACGGAGGCCGGCGGCCGCGTATCCGGACCCTCAGGGGCCGCCGCCCGGCTTGGGATGCCGGCTTCGACCCTGGACTCGAAGATCAAATCCCTCAAGATCGACAAGCGACGCTTCCGCGCTATCTAGTCTCCAATCTCCTTCGGCCCTCCGCGCAGACAGGCTCCAATTTCCGAGAAATTCACGAATTCTCGGGAGTTCACGACTACTTCGTGAGCCACCCGTTGCTCCAAGCTCTTTGTTATTAAAGTTAAATAACTTTGGCCCGGCAGTTGCAATAAGGAATGCATTGGATCGCTTGCGAGAGAGCAGGGGGAGATTTTCCAGATGCAGATGACAACAGCGTGGAGAACGAATAAATATTGGCTACCCTCTGTCGAGAGGGCAGCCTCGAAGGAAAATCGTACCGTGGCCGCAGATAGGGAAGAAGGCAATCGGCCCTTCCTTGATGCCATCGTCGTTCATGCAAACAGGCTCACCCTTTTCCGGGTTCACTACAAGCCATATTGGATCATGTCCGATGCCGCTACCCTGTCGGCACTCGCCTACGCTTGGGCGTTTTCCAGGCGTTTCCCAACTGTATCCGGCCTCGGTCTGGCAGTCGCCGTACTTGCCGCCTTGCTCGTTTATAAGATTGTGCTGGACGCGAAAGCGTCCCTGGGCAAAACAGCGGCGCGATCTTTTCTCCAGGATTGTCTCCTGTTCATCGTCCCAAGCTTTCTGATCGTAAGCTTGCTATTCAAGCAGCCGCTGAGCCTTGCCTTCGCATTCTTCGGAACGCTCATGCCACTGTACGGATGCCTTGCTCGCGTCGGCTGCTTCCTTGGCGGTTGTTGTTTTGGAAAGCCTTCTCCCAGCGGCGTCCTCTACCCCCGAACTATCTTTGAATCGGCTGGGCACGGATGCAGACGGTTCTCTGCCAGCCCTAATCCGGGCACCCGTGTGTTTCCCATCCAACTCGTCGAAGCGGGTGCGCAAGCAACGCTCTTTGCGATATTGGCAACGGCGGTGTGGCAATTTCCGGGCACGGCCGGGTCCATCTTTTGGATGTATCTCTCTATGTATGCGGTCGTGCGGTTCATCCTTGACTTTTACCGGACCACCAGTGCGCGCCCGAGACACTATGGCTTTTCCGAAGCGCAGTTGGTATGCGTTGGTGTACAGGCTGTGAGTCTCACCGTTCTGGCATGTCTTTAATTCATGGTTGTCGTGTCCAGGCGCAGATCGCGCGACCGCCCGGACTTCTGCCACGTGGAATCGGTACAATGGAACTCCAAAAAAGGGGGGCTTGATGAGAGTAGATCGCCGGCAGTTCAGTCTAGGACTTACAACAGCTCTTGCGGGTCTCGGGTCAGGCCGCCCGTTACAAGCGCAGAAGCCGGAAGCTGGTGCGAAGGCAGATCGCCACTACTTCTTCAAGAACCCTACCTTCGAGATGATCTTTCTCACCAGTCTCGGACGTGCGTATCACTCTGGAGGGAACGTCGGGAAAGTTCTCTATCTTACGAAACAGGTGGAGGATGGCAATTTTGAGAGCGCGTTTTTGGCTTTTAAGCGGGCCGGAGACGAAGCGCGACAACTGGCCGAAGACTCGCTGGTCCACGGTCACAAAGAGAGCGCGAGGCAAGCGTATCTCTGGGCCCAGAATTTCTACGACAGCTCAACTTATTTCATTGATGGTTCCGAAGATCCATCCAGGTTTCTCCCAACCTGGGAACTTCTGTACGACTGTTGGCTGAAAGCCATTTCTCTGTTTGATCCGCCGATTGAGCCGGTAAGGATTCCTTACGAGGGCACGGACCTTCACGGTTTTTTCCTTCGAGGAAACGGGAAGGCGGAGAAACGCCCACTATTGATCTTAGTCAATGGGAGTGATGGCTCTCTGCTCGATATGTGGTTGTGGGGAGGAGCCGGAGCGTTGGCTCGCGGATACGACTGCCTTACCTTTGATGGTCCAGGACAGGGGTACGCGTTATGGAAACAGAAGCTCTACTTCCGTCCCGACTGGGAGAAGGTCATCTCTCCGGTGGTGGATTATGCGCTTTCGCGTTCCCAGGTCGATGCAAAGAAAATCGCCATTCAGGGGATCAGCCAGGGTGGGTATTGGGTCCCGCGCGCCGTGGCTTTCGAGAAGAGAATTGCCGCGGCCATCGCCGATCCTGGCGTGGTCGACGTTTCCACGTCATGGACCGCCAGTCTACCTCCTCCGCTGCTGGCATTGTTGAAAGGGGGCCGCAAAACTGAATTTGACAGCTTTATGGCGAAGGCTTTAAGCCCGGCAGTCAAAGCGAATCTCAACTTCCGCATGAGACCGTTTGGATTCTCCTCCTACTTCGACACGTACAAGGCTGTATCGGAATATCATCTGCGTGGCATTGCCGATTTGATCACCTGCCCGTTGTTGATTACCTCTCCTGTGAATGAAGCATACTGGCCGGGGCAATCTCAGCAGCTCTACGATCTGGTGAAGTCACCTAAGAAGCTCATTCCCTTTTCCGAGAGCGACGGAGCTGATTTGCATTGCGAGCCGAAAGCAACGGGATTGCGCGACCTGCAAGTTTTTAACTGGCTCGACGAAACTTTAGGAAAGTCGACATCCTAGGAGGACATTCGTGAATCCTGAGGCATTGAAGAGACAGACATTGAAGGAAGAGACGGAGTAAACCCCGTAGCTGGCTTCAGAGGTTACCCCGTCCGTTCCGGCTTCCTCTGGTCCCGTTTTCTCCTCGTTTTTCTGCCACTTCGGACCAATCCCCGAATCATTTACGAGAAGTGCGACGGGTTTTGACCTCTTCCGTTGCTGAGGTCCTCCTTTGCTTTTCGTGGAACTTCTTAGCGACGGCAAGGCAGCGGTTCAGGCCGCCATCGCCGGAGAGAACTTCCCAACCTCGCCGCACGGCGGCGGCACAGATCAGAATATCGACCGTGCCGGCCTCAACGCCCTGGTTTCTGCATTCGTTGTAGACGTGCGCCGCGTACTCGTGATCGGCTGTGGTGATCGGCTCGTCGAGATATGGGTTGAGCCCCGCTTTCAGTTTGTCGAATTGAGCCTTTTCCTTGATGCCTGACAGAAGCTCCTGACGGAGAAGCCCAAGCATCGCGACTTGACCATCCTGAATGGCCTGTACCAGTTTCGCCTTGAGCTTTTGTTCATCGGGACTGAGGCTAGCGGTGTTCTTGCGACGAAGCGCGAGCGACCAGACAGAGGTATCGACGAGCAGTTTCACCGTTCGTTCTCGGTCTGATCGCGGCGGCGGCTGGCCTTGTAGTCGTAATCTTCGCGGTAGTCGATGGTACCGAACAGATCGAGGATCTGCATCTGCTTGCGGCGACGGATGTACTCGTCTAAAGCCGCAGTCACGGCCTCCCTCTTGGTTCCGTGATGGCCTATCTGGCGAGCTTCCTCGATCAAGCGATCGTCAATAGCTAGATTGGTCGGCATGGGGGCACCTCCTTCACGTGTAGCCTACCACACGTTGCAACGTGTAGCACGCTACACGCAGGCTGACCTTTCCCCCGCCCTGGTCTTTCCATTTGCATGAGTAAGAGTCCAATTTCCAATCTCGAAATTGACCGAAGTGTCACCAATTAATTGCCGCCCAGTTTGTCTTAGTCCGGGGGTGCACCGCAGTCTCTCAGTTTTGGCGTTCACTACAGTTACGTGCTTTGTGCCGTCCCTTCCGGACTCGCCTCGAACCTTAGCCTACCCGGCACTCACGTGCCGGGCTACAGGTTGTTCCGTCCCTGCGGACTGCTTCGCTGCTGGTGTCGGAATCCTGTCAACGTGGTGAACGTCCCACTAGTGTCCGGTTCGCTGTTTGGTGATGGCTGTAAGTGCAGCATGGAGTATGTTTTTTTGAACATTCGGGGGTGTCCACGATTTGAAACGACTGATACGGTTTGCGACGCTGAGCTTTGGTTTTGTATCAGGGCACGACTTTAGTCGGGCCGTAAACGAACTGTAAGAGATTGGGCTTTTAGCCCCTGAGGTACTTTTTTCCCGGAAGCGTATGGGCTTTAAGAGGGTAGAAAAGAACCGCAGGTCACCCGACGCAATCAGTCCCGAAGGGACGGCACAATCTGTAGCCCGGCACGGGAGTGCCGGGAAGGATTTCAAGCAAATCGAGTCCCGAAGGGACGACACAATGGGGAGTTTGATCTTGCCCCCGCAAAACGTATCCCTTAGCAAGGCTGTTCTAATGCGAAAGGGTGGCGAAGATGACGAAGTCAATGAAGTTCAGAGAACCCACGGAACTCCACAGGAAATCGGGGGTGTGGGGCACCCGGCGATTCGTTGGAGGATAGGAGTGTATGGGCGCACCGTCTTTTTTCTGGACGTTTTCGTGAACAATGATCGCGCTCGTCACGTATATAAGGCTTTCGGCTTTCGAAAAAGAGGGAACCATGCGCGATCCGTCGGGCTGCAGGGCGGAAGGTTGTGCCGATCGCCTTGGCTTCTTTTGCTGTTACTTGCGATTCATTCCGGGGCACCAGCTATCCTGTCGACGGAGACAAGAAAGAAGAAACTTGCTGAGGAGGGATGATGTCGACTTTTCTTCAGGATTTTCGTTACGCATGGCGGCAGCTCTACAAGAACCGAGGGGTTTCTCTGACGGCGATTCTGTCGCTCTCCTTAGGCATCGGTGCAACGGTCTCCGTCTTCAGCATTATTTATGCCGTGCTCATGAATCCATGGCCCTACCAGGGAGCTGACCGCATCGCCAATGTCGCGCTGCTGGACAAATCCGGAAAAGAGCAGAACTATGGACTCAACGGCCCGCAGACACGTGATTTGACGAAGGCCCATTCGCTCGAGTACGTCGTGGCTTTTAACGGCTGGAACCTGACCGTCACCGGCAGCGATGTGCCGGAAGATCTGCAGGCGATGTATTTCACCGGCAATGTGTTTCAGATGCTGGGAGTCCCCGCCCTGCTAGGCCGGTGTCGGGTCGGAGGTGGCGCATCGGGTTTCCCAGATGCTGGCCACCGTCCGCCGCTCAAACCGTGCATGCAGTTTTCCCGCACACGGCTTTCACGAAGACTCACTCTTCCGGGACGCAATCGAAGGTATTAACTGAACCAGGTTTACCAGCCCATACTCACCGTACAGCTTGCTCTCAGGGAGTTGTCTCCAACCCCTGTTACGCCAGCGCTTACAACGGTGCGACCGGATGCGATGCAGTATCCAGCCGTTGAGTCTGTTGAAAAGCGTTCGGACGTGGGCGCGTTTGTAGTAGTTGCCCCAGCCCCTTATTACAGGGTTGAGATTCGCGATCAGTTCCGAGGTCGTCAGAGGAATACGCCGCTTGGTCCGCTCACGCACCTGATCCATAAAGCGACGGATCGATTTTCCCTTTGGGTACGCATATAAATCCCCTTCCCGTACCCCGCTTTGGATCTTGTGGGGCAGCAGCCTGAGTCGCCGCTTGCCTCGCTTGATCTTATAGCCAAGAAACTCGAACCCTTGTCGAACGTGCACCACCCGCGTCTTTTGCGGATGCAGGTCTACGCCCAACTGCTCCAGTATCTGACGCGCTGCAACTATTGCCGCGCGCGCCTCTGCCGCGGACTGACAGGTGACAACCCAGTCATCCGCGTACCTCGTTACCTGATACCCCTTGCGACGCATTTCCCGATCAAACGGCGTCAGGAGTACGTTACTTAGAACGGGTGAAACCACCCCGCCCTGCGGGGTCCCTCGCTCGGTGGGATAGAGTCGCCCTTTGCCATAACTTCCGGCCTTCAGCATCGCCTCTATCAGACGCAACACTCGACCATCGGCTATTCGTTGGGCAACCAGCGTTAACAGCTTCTCGTGTGCAACAGACCCGAAAAAATCCTTCAAGTCCGCATCTACGATCCACTCTCGTCCGCTCTGTATTTCTTTCCACACCTTGCGCATGGCGTCCTGTGTTGATCGCCCTCGCCGATATCCGAAGTTGGCTTCATCGAAAATCAGCTCGAAGATAGGCTCCAACCGATTGAGCAGCGCCTGTTGGCACACACGGTCATAGATCGTGGGTATTCCTAACTTGCGATACTCTCCTGGCTTGCCCACTTTCGGGATTTGCACCTGCCGCACCGGGCGGGGTTGATAGACATCTTCCTGAAGCTCCCTGTGCAACCGATCCAGTTGCTGATCCAGCTGCGCTGAGAACTCCTCCAGCGTCTGTCCATCGACTCCCCCACTGCCCCGGTTAGCCTGCACCTTTTCCCAGGCCATCTCCAGGTTCTTCCGCTTGTATACCTTGTCGATTAATGAATGGACCTTCTTTGCACCCGTCGGGTTGATCCAGTCAGACAGTCTCCTCGGTCGGAAATGTACGGGTATTTCACTCAAGGAACTGATCCACCTTTCCGTCCTTACTCACTGCCGTCCTCTCTCTTCCCAACCGCCTTCGCCGGCTGCCTTCCCCGACCCACTTCCGTCGCCGGTTACCCGGACACATGGCTTTCACCATGCTTCTGGTACTTTTCAGCCGTCCGACTACTGACAGCGCTTCGCTCGCCATTTCGCTCTCGCTTATAGGTCTGCTTACTCCGGTGCCACCCAGAGACGCTGCCAGTCCTCCTGAGGTCACGCATCGTTCTTCCGTATCGTGCCGTCCGCAAACACCTTGGTGCGGTGGGTGAATGAGAACGCCTTCGCCCCCATAGTGCGGGCTCGACCTTGCCCCACCTTTGGCCGACCGGTTCATCATCGGGGTGGCCCCCGTCGATTACGGCCCGATACTTCTCCGCATACCCTTCGGATTCCACCTCACGATGGACACCCTGTCCTCCGGAGTGCTGCAAAGAGTGGCTTCAGGTTCACCTTGGCTGTCTCCAGCTTTCGCCTTCGTGCCCGTGTAGGCTTCTCCATACCTTCTCTCTTCTCCGGCCAGCGAGACGTTAACCCCGCTTTTGGATACAGCGCCCCTCATCTGAGCGCCGGAGGGACTTCAACCCTCCTGAACAATGCGCTGCTCAGCGCACACTACGTCCCGTCCGACGCTCCGGACGGCCAAGACCCGCGGCCCGTCATCGTCCTGAGCTACAAGTTCTGGATGCACCACTACAACGGGGACCGCTCGGTCGTGGGCAAGACCATTCAGCTGGTGCACAAAACCTACTCCGTAATTGGCGTCATGCCACCCCATTTCGGATTTCTGGGCGCGGACGTTTATCTCCCGCTGAAGCTCTCTGGTTCGGCCAACGAGCAGTACGGCACGTTCGTGAAGCTCAAAGCCGGAGTTACGCCCGAAGCCGCTGCGGCGGAACTGAAGCCCTACTTCCAGGAATTCGCCAAGCAAACGCCCGATCACTATCCAAAGAACTACACGAAGATTTCCATACAGAACCTGAGCTACTCGGTTCTGCACCAAATAAGCAAAACGCTCTATCTGCTCTTTGGCGCAGTAGGACTGCTGCTGGCAATTGGCTGCGGCAATGTCTCCATTCTGCTGCTGGCGCGAGGCACCGCTCGCCAACATGAATTTGCCGTGCGCTCTGCAGTTGGGGCCAGCGGGGTCCGCATCGTCCGCCAGCTTCTCACCGAATCACTGATCCTGGCTCTCATAGGAGGGGGTCTGGGCGTGTTGCTCGCTTACCAGAGCCTGGGATTCATCGTCGCCCGTCTGCCTAAACAGTCTTTCCCAAACGAGGCTGACTTCCACATCCACGTACCCGTGTTGTTGTTCAGCGTCGGACTTGCGCTGATCACCGGAATACTCTTTGGACTCTTTCCCGCACTTCAGCTTGCGCGCCCGGAAATTGGCCAGATTATGCAATCTAATACGCGAAAAGTTGCGGGCAGCGTGCGCGGAAAGCGGTTCCACTCTGTGCTGATCGCCGGCCAAATCGCCCTGACGCTGCTCTTGCTGACGGCCGCGGGAGTAGCTATCGAAGGCTTCGTGCACATGATGCATGTAGATCTCGGCTACAACCCGCACAATGTCATGTCGGTTGGGATTCCGGTTCATGAACATACCTTCCCCACCTGGGCTGAGCGGTCGAATTACTTCACTCAGCTACGAGACAAGATCGCGACACTACCGGACGTCCTCTCAACCGGGATTTCAACCAACGCTACGCCTCCGGACAGCGGCTGGGACCAGCCGGTTGAATTGAAAGGCAAGACGGCGTCGGAGGACCAGAAAGTAAGCATCAACTTCGTCGATTCACGCTATTTCAGCGTATTGGAGATTCCGCTCAGGAAGGGCAGATTGTGGGACGATGCAGAACTCCAGCACGGCGCTCTGATGGCCGTAGTGAACGAAACATTCGTGAAGCACTACTACTCCAATAGCGATGTTCTCTCGAGCTCGGTCAGAATTCCATCGCTCAAAAGCGATTCTGCGGAAAGAATTGTTGTGCCTGGCGGGGACGGTTGGTTGCAGGTCATTGGAGTGACTGCAGACGCGCTCGATGATGGCCTGGATAAGCCCGCGAAACCGGCGATTTATCTGCCCTATACGCTCAATATGTGGATGTGGACGCAGATACTCGTGCGCAGCCGCGTCGATCCACGCACCGTCATCCATAGCGTCAAACAACAGATTGTCGCTGTCAATCCTGACCAGCAGGCCACCCTCTGGGAGGACGGCGTCCTGGAATCGTGGATTAGAAATCAGCCGGTGTTTGGCAGAGGCCGGCTCGTTTCCATCCTCTTCGCCGCTTTTTCTGTCCTCGCGCTGATCCTGGCAGCCATCGGACTGTACAGCGTCGTTTCCTACTCTGTCATCCAGCGCACCAACGAGTTCGGCATCCGCATGGCGCTCGGTGGACAGAGACGGGATGTGCTCAAAATAGTCTTCGTATCTGCGGGAAGCAGCGTGATCCTGGGTATCATCGCGGGCCTTGGGTTGAGCTTCGCGCTCAACCGCCTTATTGCTCAGTGGGTTGAGAATGCCTCGGGCAGCCCTCTCATTCTCCTGGCCGCGTCCTTTCTGCTGCTGGGCGTGGCTGCATTGGCCTGCCTGTTACCCGCAAGACGCGCCTCTGCAGTCGATCCTATGACCGCGCTCCGAAGTGAATGATTTGACTTGTGTCAACCTGGTGACAGACGGAATGTAACCGTAACAGTCATTCAGCAGAGCATTCCCCCTTTGCGGTGATCGTTCCGCCTGTTACCAGGATTCCTTGTCATGCGCAACAACTCTCACTGTGGGGGACGGGGACGGATAGCTCAACCCCCATCCGAAATGCTACTTCGGGAAGAAAGTGTTCAGATCGAGGTAACTCACTGACCCTAAAAGGGAGGGGTGGCCCCCTCACTTCCGTGGTCCGCGCCATGCGCCGGGAACCAAAGGGCAACACGCCGATGTCCTCTCCATGCCGGAATCGTCTGCTTGAATGGTCCAGTCGGAATGGATTTGGATTGGCAGCGGCGGCTATTTGGAGAAGTGCTGGATGAACTCGATGGGGCGGCGATCTCACGAAGCAGGTACCGGAAGTCACCCTTGATGACGACAAAGCAGCGATTGATCCGATTCGGTATGAAATGCCTTCGAGAGAAGATTCCTAATAGCAGCCGTCTTGTAACGACAAGCAAATCACCGCTTCTTATCTCGACGCAAAGATTTGAGATAGAAGATCGTGCGAAGTTTTGGGGCTAACTACTTCGTTATTCTTGAACAGTAGGGAGTAACCACGAGTTTACTACCCGCTCTTCCACATGATTATTTCCCAGGATCATAGACGGCGGCTCCCGAGCGTATTACTGTCGGCCATAAGACAAGATTTTTTATGCCAAACGATCGCATGGAGGCAACCGTTGATCCCAAAGACGGAAAATCAGGCGCCTGGTGGTGGACTTTGCCGCCTCCGGAGGATGAGTGCCCTCCGGTCAACGAGGCAAGATGCTCAAATTAATTACTTGAGCACCTTGAGCATCTTCAGGAAACAAACGACTTATTTGGCAACGTTGCCAAATCCCAAAATTCGAGGCAAATGAATGTGTCTACGACGGCGCCGTGCGGGATTAACGGGGGGATTGGGCGATCCATTCTGGTTTCTAGGTTGGCTCAGGTTGAGTGATACGAGATATGGCTTGTCATCACCGCTTTGCCGGTGATGGAATGGGTCGTTGCACAATCGTCTGGTTCTGGAGAACACTGATCTGGGAAAACGCAGGTCAGAGATCGCCTCCTCAAGCGAAGCGGAAGGAACAACAATTTGAACCGTCGCACCTTTTTGCAAGCAGCGGCCACGTTTTCGGCCATGATCGCTGTGCCACCCCTGCCCTGGGCCCAGGAAAAATCGAAGCTCACCATCACCGCGATTCGTCTCGTCAAGACGAAACCGAAACGTCCCTATCCCACCTACAAGCCGGATCCGAACAGCTGGTCGACCCAGGGAGTGGAGGTATCTGCACCGCTGAACATCTACCCGGAATATAAGCCGACGCGCAGCCTGTTCGCCGCCAAAGGCGTCGACAGTTTCACCGTCGAAGTCACCACAGACAAGGGCATCGTCGGGTATGGCGACGGCGGTCCAGGCGGCGGTCCGATCGTGATGGGCCACCTGGCGCAATTGATGATGGGCCGGGATCCCTTCGACACCGAGCGCAACTGGGACATCAACTGGCGCGCCACGGAGTCTTATGGCCAGGAAGGGGTCACCATGAATGCCATCAGCGGTTTCGACAATGCTTTGTGGGACATTGTCGGCAAAGCCCTGGATGTGCCCATCTATGAGCTTCTCGGTGGCGAAACCAAGCCGCGTGTCCCAGCCTATTGCACCGGCAACGATATCGAACAGCATGTTGCCCATGGTTTCAAGCGGGTCAAGGTGGCCATGCCCTATGGTCCCCCGAGTGGGAGTGAAGGCATGCGCGGCAATGTTGCGTTGGTGGAGCGTGCGCGCAAGGCGGTCGGCGCAGACGGCGACGTAATGTGCGATTGCTGGATGTCCTGGAACGAGCCCTACACCATCGAAATGTGCGGGCTCATGGAGCCCTACCATGTGAAATGGGTTGAGGAGGTGCTTCCGCCCTATGACATGCAAGGCTTCGGCCGTCTGAAGAAGGAAATAAAAACCACCTTGATCGCCACCGGCGAACATATCTACGGCCGTTACGGTTTTCGCCGCCTGCTGGAAGCCGACGGCGCATCGATTTGGCAGCCTGACGTCACCTGGTGTGGTGGCCTGAGTGAGCTTCGGCGCATCGGCGCACTTGCAGAGGCTTATGACATTCCCGTGATCCCGCATGGTGGCGGCCTCAACGGCGCCGTGCAATGGTCCATTTCGCACGTGAACGGACCCTGGGCGGAATTGTTCATGCCTCCGCCAGGCGGACCGAAGGAAGTTTATGACCTCTTCGATGAAAATTACGAGATCAGCAAAGGGCCGGAGGGCCTTTACATGCACCCGCCGAGGAAACCGGGCTGGGGTCTGGATCTGGAAGTGGTTGGTCCAGCCTGAATGCCAACCAGCCGAGCTTGGCCTGGCTTTGGATAGGCCATGAAAAAAGTCGGAGTTGTTGCATTGGCCGCTAGCCTGGCGACCTTCGCGGTATTCCTGCAGACCCATGCCCAGCAGGAGCCCCCTGCGGCAAAACAGATATTCGAAACCAACTGCGCCGCCTGTCACGGACCCGGCGGATCGGGCGGGGAGCGAGCGCCTGCTTTGAACGACAATGCAGATTTGCGCAAGCTGTCTGCAGCGGACATCGGAAACATTATTCGACAAGGCACCTCGGGCGGCATGCCCGCCTTCTCATCGTTGCCGGCAAGCGATGTGGCCGGGCTGGCGGGATGGATTCACTCCATGAACCTTCCCGCTCTCGCCAGTGCGCCGTTGGAACAAGTGGTGGCGGGCGAACGATTTTTCTTTGGCGAAGGCGGCTGTGCGAGCTGCCATATGGTGCACGGCCGCGGCGCTGTCAACGGGCCAGATCTTACCAACATAGCTGCACGATCAACTCTGGCGGAAATGGAAAAGGTACTGGACGATCCGACATCCCAGATGGGAGTCCATTCGCTCGCCCTTTGCCCGCCCTGGGCCTTTTGCCCCGACTTCTCCTGGGCCGTGCTGGACGTGACGCTCAAGAACGGGACCCTGCTCCGCGGTTTCGGGCATAAGCGCACGGAGCATGAGCTGCAGCTGCAGTCCTTCGACGGCAAGCTCCATTTGCTGGATGCCGGCGAATACACCCTTGTCCGGCAGGAAAAGGCATCTTCTATGCCGCCCCTGAAGGCCACTCCCGCTCAACGCCAGGACTTGCTCGCCTATCTCTCGAGGCTAGGCGGCATCGATGCCGGTCCTGTGAGCGGACCTGTTCCCTTGGTATCACAGGCCGACATAGATACGGTGATGAAGCCCAAGGGCGGCGAATGGCCCACCTACAACGGCCTGCTCAATGGTAACCGTTACAGTTCTCTTGATCAGGTGAACACCTCGAATGTGCAACAGCTGCAACCCCAATTCATCTTCTCGCCGGGTGGGACCGGTCTGGAAGTCACCCCTGTCGTGGTAGACGGCGTGATGTACTTGACCGGCGCCTCGCAAACCTGTGCCATCAACGCACGCACCGGCAGTTCCATATGGTGCACCCCGCGCACCAATGGGCTCGGATCAGGGGGCGATCAGAAAAGCCAATCGAGAACCCCGAAGGGGCCGAATCGTGGGGTTGCGCTGCTGGGAGACCGCGTCTTTTATGTATCAGACGACGCGTTCCTCGTCTGTCTGAACCGTCTGACAGGTGCGGTGATGTGGTCCCAACCGTTGCCGGAAGCGGGCGCGATCGGCAAGTACTATAACTCCAGCGCACCGCTGGTGGCCGGCGATCTGGTGATCTCCGGGGTCGCGGGGGGAGACGCACCGTTGCGCGGTTTCATCGCGGCTTATCATGCCACAACCGGCGAGCTTGCCTGGCGCTTTTACACCATCCCAAAACCCGGCGAGCCTCCAGCCGAGACCTGGACAGGCCGGGCTTTGCCCACTGGCGGCGGCGCCACCTGGACCACGGGTTCTTATGATGTGGAGACCAACACGCTTTATTGGGCGGTTGGCAATCCTTATCCCGACACCGATCCTGAGCAGCGCGAGGGCTCCAATCTGTACACCAATTCGGTCCTGGCGTTAGACGGATCGACCGGCAAACTCAAATGGTATTTCCAGTTCACACCCCAGGACACGCATGACTGGGATGCAACCGAGCCTCTGCTGCTGGTGGACAGCATCTGGCATGGCAAGCAGCGCAAGCTGCTGCTCTCGGCCCAGCGCAGCGGCATCTTTTATGTGTTGGACCGAACCAACGGACAGTTCCTACTTGCTAAACCGTTCGTAAAGAAGATGACCTGGGCTAGCGGGTTTCATCCCGACGGCTCGCCCATATACATCCCCGGCCAAACCCCCACGGTCACCGGGACCAAGACATGCCCTGGGGTGCGCGGCGCGACCAACTGGTACTCCACTGCGTTCGACCCAAATACCAGGCTGTTCTATTTGATGGCTGCCGAGGATTGTGGCGTCTATCGCAAGACCGGCCGCATCTGGGATAAGAATCCTGACCCCAGCGATCTCGGTACCCGTTATGTGCGCGCCCTCAACATAGAGACAGGCGATGTTGTTTGGGGGAAGCTCCTGACCGGTCCGCAGGAGACCAACTATACCGGCGTGCTCGCTACCGCGGGCGGACTGGTATTCCATGGAGAGACTGGTGGAGATTTCGCGGCAGTCGATGCGAAGTCAGGCAAGACCCTATGGACCTTCCGCAGCAACGATTCCTGGCGTGCATCGCCCATGACCTACATGGTTGATGGACGGCAGTATATTGCCGGAGCAGATGGCTCCAACGTTATCTCCTTCGCCCTTGGTTACAAATAAACAGATGAGAAGCTATGTCTTCAGGATTCGGGTTGTAGGATTTCCTGGAGGTCTCCCCATGATCCGCTCTTTCGCGGTCGTTTTGTTGACGCTTGCGGTCTCGCCAGTCGTAATGCAAGCCCAGCTGAAAGCTCCCGTCGCGCCCTCTCGTCCGGTAACCGACACTTACTTCGGAACGACGGTTGTGGACCCATATCGCTGGATGGAGACGGGTGGACCGGAACTTCTCGACTACATGAAGGCCGAAAACGCAGTGACCGAGGAGTCGCTAAAGCCCTTCGCGACGCAAACCGCGGCCATCCTGGACGAGCTGACCAAGCTTGAAGATACGGTTCCCGCGGTGAGGGAGATTAACCGCACGCTGGACCAGTATTTCTATCTGGAGACGCCACCGGGCAAAAGTGATGCACAGTTGAAAACGCGGCCGGTGGCGAGTGGGGAGGGACGACTGCTGCTGGATCCAGCGACCATGGCTTCAGCCGGGCAGCACGCGGCCATCGATTACTTCGTGCCTTCTCCGGACGGCCGGTTGGTTGCGATCGGCGTATCTCTCGGCGGCTCGGAGAACTCAACCCTGCATGTGCTGGAAGTAGCGTCGGGCAAGCTGATGAGTGAATCCATCTCCCGGGCCGAGGACGCGGCGCCGTCATGGACGGACGACAGCAAAGGTTTTTATTTCTCGCGCTTGCAGGCGATGGCCCCGGGAGCGCCGGCGTCTACAAAATACGACAATCAGCGGGTCTACTTTCACTTGCTGGGAAGCGGAGAAGCAAGCGATGTGCCGCTGTTCGGCCCAGACGTCACCACAAACCTGGGGCTGCCCAAGAACGGCGAGCTTACGATGCAGGTCGTCCCGGGGACGAAACTGCTGCTGGCCTCGCAAGTGTCCGGCGTGGTGGAAACGCCCGCCTACTGGGTGCGGCGAACTAAGGATGGACCCTGGACCAAGATAGTGGAGCATACGGACACGGTGCTGGACCTGGAGGTCCACGGTAGCCACGCCTTTGGCATGAC
Organism: uncultured Acidobacteriaceae bacterium; assembly: GCA_963830325.1. Taxonomy (GTDB): domain Bacteria; phylum Acidobacteriota; class Terriglobia; order Terriglobales; family Acidobacteriaceae; genus PALSA-350. The sequence goes on along the minus strand of CAWHMV010000006.1, from coordinate 170,144 downwards.
CAAGGGGGGCACCCACGGACCCGTCGGCAATGGACCAGTCCTGGGCTTCGACCTGGCGAAGGAGACCTTTGCGAATGCTCATGTGGTTGTGCCCGAGAGCAGCCTGATCCTTTCGGCACGGCTTGGGACAGGCATTCGGCCGGCGCTCGACGCTCTTTACGTCTACGGCTTTCATGATGCCTTGAGCGTGGTCGTGCGGGTGCCTTATGAGCAGGTGAGCCAGCGAGCGGAGCTGCCCCTCCCTGTCAATGGAACGGTGGTTGCGGTCGCCGCGGAGGACCGCCGGCCGGGCGCGACCGTGGTGATGGAGGGGTGGACTACCCCGCGGCTGGCCTATGCGTACTCGCCGCAGACCCATAGCTTTGCGGATACGGGTTTGCAGCTTCGAAGCCCGGTGGATATGTCCGCAATCACCTCGAAGGAGGTGTTAGCGCCGAGCGCAGATGGGACGATGGTGCCGCTGTCGATTCTTTACCGGAAAGACCTCACCATGGATGGATCCAATCCGACGCTGTTGGATGCTTACGGGGCTTACGGGATCAGGTTAGCTCCAGCTTTCGATGTGGCCTTGCTGCCCTGGCTCCAGCGCGGAGGCATCTACGCCCTTGCGCATGTTCGCGGGGGAGGCGAGCGCGGCGAAGCGTGGCATTTGGCGGGCATGAAGACCACCAAGCAGCACACCATCGATGACTTTGTCGCCTGTGCCCGCTACCTGATCGCCCAGAAATATACGTCACCGGCTCACCTCGGCATTGAAGGCACGAGTGCAGGAGGCATCGCCGTGGGCGGTTTTCTCACCCAGCATCCGGAGCTGGTGGGCGCTGTGCTCTACCGGGTCGGGATCACGGATATCCTGCGCAGCGAACAGCGCTCGACCGGAGCGATGAATGCTTTTGAGTACGGGTCGGTAAGGGTGGAACCCGAGTTTCGCGCGATGTATTCCATCAGCCCTTACGCGCATGTGCAGGAGGGCACAAAGTATCCGCCGGTGATGTTGGAGACGGGTGCCAATGACCCGCGGGTCACCAGCTGGATGTTGACCAAGATGACGGCACGGCTGCAGGCAGCGAACGGCGGCCCCAACCCGATCCTGCTGCGGGTCGACTTCGACGCCGGACACGGTATCGGGTCAGGCCGTAAGCAGGCCCTCAAGCTACACGCGGACGAATACACATTCCTGGGCTGGCGCCTGGGGATGAAGGGCTTTGCGCAAACAACTAATCACCACTAAGCTAGAGCCGCGCCATAGCACAAGGTTTCACCGGCAAAGTTGAGGCAAGCTTCACGCCGTTCAAGAAAATGGAGGCCTACGGAAATGGACGATGCAAGTATCAGGCAAACGACCCTGAGGCAGTATCGCGCAGGACTGGCCATGCTGGGCGAAGCCATGGAGCGATGTCCCGATGAGCTTTGGTACAGCAACGAGGATAAGAACCGCTTCTGGCATATTGCCTATCATTCTTTGTTTTACACGCACCTGTACGTTCACCCGTCGGAGGGTGATTTTCGCCCGTGGTCCAAACATCTGCCCGATGCAAACTATCTTGGTCCGCGACCGTGGGCGCCGAACGAACCTTTCCAAATTCCCGAACCGTACAGCAAGCCGGACCTGCAGGAATATCTGGAGCTCTGCCGCGACGAAGTTGAAAAGCAGGTGCCGTTGGTTCGATTGGAAGACGGCTCCGGATTTAGCTGGCTGCCGTTCAACAAACTCGAGCTGCAGTTTTATAACATCCGCCACTTACAGCACCATACCGGGCAGTTGATCGAGCGGATCAGAAAGACGGCGAATACGGGTGTTGGGTGGGTGGGATCTCGCTCCGCGAAGGCCTAGTGAGTTGCAGGTTGCGGAATGAGCGCGACGAGCTTGAGATCGGTATTGATACTGGGAATCAACGACACCTGGGAATAGGTACTGATCGCGCCCTTTGGGGAGCAAAATGATCGCGGGCGCAAAGACGCAAAATGGTACTATTCCATCCGAGAGGACAGGAAGGAAAGCTATGCAGAGTAAAGCGCCGATCCTCAAACCCAAACTTGCCGGTTCACATCCGACGCATAAAATTGCTGGTTTCATCATGATTTTTGTGTGGGCCTTTAGCACCGCGGCTCTCTTCGGGCAGCAGAATGTCCATGCGGCGCTTACACCCCCTGCCAATCGAAAACCAGCACCAGCCTTTCAACTTGTGACTGAAGCCGGCACGAAGATGCAGCTCTCTGACTATCGGGGCAAGGTCGTTCTAGTCAACTTTTGGGCTACCGATTGTGGCGGCTGCGTGCTTGAGATTCCATCGTTCATAGAGCTTGAGAAAGCATACAAAGGTAGGGGCTTTACCGCCGTCGGTGTCTCGATGGATATATCGTATGAAGGCCTCAAGGACGCCAACGAAGCATGGGGTAGGGTGAGGCCCTTCATTGCAAAGCACGGAGTCAATTATCCGATTGCGATGGGTGATGATGAAATCTCCAAGGCCTACGCATTGAACGCGTTTCCGGCGACATACTTGATCGACAAATCCGGCAAGATTGCGGTCGCTTATGTAGGAGTGCTCATAAACAAGGATAACGTCGCAACAAACATCGAGAGCCTTCTGTCTGAACGGTAAGGCGATAGGTGATATGAGCGGCTGTCCTTGTCCGTCGCATAGAAGGTAAGTTTCCCCGTTCCTCCATTCAGAGTTTCGTGGACAGAATTAGCAATGGAGGATCGATGAGGCAATATTTCCGATGGCTCAGTGCTTTGGTTTTGCTCCTGGCGTCCGTCCCTGCGTTGACGCAGGATCACATTCCAAAGCTCATCGACGTTCACATACATTATGACGGCGAGCCCGGGATCCTGGAAAAGCTCCTCGATAAATTAGATGCGGCCGATGGGTTAGCTTTCCTTTTGACGACCCCGGCTGGCTTTCCCCAAGCGAGTAAATTGATTCACGAACATCCCGACCGATTTATCGGCTTTGGCGATATCAAGCTGGATGATCCGAATGTGTTACAGGAGATCGATCGCTTCCATGCGGCGGGATTTCGAGGCTTGGGAGAGATCAGCTCAACGCTGAAAGCCTACGACGATCGGGCCTACTGGCCTATCTATGATCGTGCCAACAAGTATCATATGATTCTGCTTTTTCATACCGGCATCGTGAATCGAATGCACCCGGAACAGCCCGCGGATATCAGCTTTGACCGAAGCCGGGTTACGCGGCTTGACTTGATTGCACGACATTGGCCAAAGCTGACTGTTATCGGCGCGCATTTGGGAAATCCAGACTATGCGGAGGCGGGTGAAATCGGAAGATGGGACCCGAATCTCTATTTCGATCTGTCCGGCACTACCCTCATCAAGAAGAAAGATGACTATGGCTTCTTCCGCTCCGTTTTCTGGTGGACAGGCGTGGCAAGTCCTCATACGCCGGCCAGCGGTGCTGACGCCTTTGAGAAACTCGTCTTTGGCTCGGATGTGTTTGGCGGAGATGTGCAGGAATTTGATCTTGCGCTGGCACGCTACCACGCGATGTTGGATGCCTGCCAGGTGCCGCAAAGCGCGCAGACGATGATTTTTTCCCGGACGATGTGGCGCATTCTGCAAGCACAAGAAGCGCAAATGATGACATCCGCCAATGACACGAGAAACGGAAGGCAGTGAATCTCTCAGTCTTTCCATCCTGTAGGTTTCACTGCATATCGTGGCGGCAGGGCCCTGAAAAACCAGGATTGGGATGGGTTAGTTTAGGCTACAGGCAAAGTAACTATCCTTGTGACAGAGAGGCCGCACGATCCTGCGTGGTGATTGCCTCCGTCCTGTCCCTTTAACTCCTAACAATTCTGTTAGGCCTACAGGAGCGTATCTTGCATAGACTGGTGAACGTCCCGTCTTTCCACGAGACTTTCAACGAAACTTCCTAGGAGAGCTTCCATCATGAATCGGCGTTACTTTTTGCAGTCCGGTGCAGTCCTGACGATTTCTGCTGTCAGCTCTGCCCAGCCATCTATGCCGGCCGGCGATCAGCGCCCGCTTCCCGCTCCTATTCAGGCGTTAAAGAACCGGAAAAGCGAGGCCGAGCCCATCAATCTTACCGAGCGCCAAATGCGTTTTGAGCGGGCACGCGAGCTTATGAGGGAGCAGAAGCTGAACGCCATCCTCATGACGGGCGGAACATCGCTCAACTACTTCACCGGCCTGCGGTGGGGCGACTCAGAGCGCATGGTGTGCTTCGTGCTGCCGGTCAAAGGCAACGGCTTTTTTGTGTGTCCCGTTTTTGAAGAAGGGCGTTTGCACGAGCGCCTAGTGTCTTTACCGGACGGCAAAACCTCCCGGATCTATACCTGGCAAGAGGATCAAAGCCCATATGCCCTAGTGGCAAAGGGCCTTGCAGACTTAGGAGTGCTGAGCGGCACCCTGGGCATCGAGGAGCGTACGCCCTTCGTGTTTGCGAATGAAATTGCGCATGCGTGCCCAAATCTGAAATTGGTCGATGCGACCCCAGTGATTGCCGGATGCCGCATGATCAAGAGTGCGGCTGAGCTCGCACTCATGCGGCTCGCATGCGCCGTCACACTCCAGGTGTATGAAGCAGTATGGAAATCAGCACATCCGGGCATGACGACACGCGACTTTTCGGATCTTTGTGCCCAGGCGTACGCCCGGGTGGGATTCGCCGGCGAGGCAAGCTGCCAGACGGGGATCTACAGCGCACTGCCGCATGGTTCGCTGACGCCGCAGATCATCCAAGAGAACCAAATTGTTCTTATCGACGACGGTTGCGTCGTAGAAGGCTACGAGTCAGATCTGTCGCGCACATTTGTCTATGGCAAGCCGACGGACGAGATGTTGCGCCGTTTCGATATCGTGCATAAGGCGCAAGCTGCAGCGCTCGGGGCAGCCCGGCCTGGCGTTGAATGTCAAGCCGTGGATGCGGCGGCCAGGAGAGTCGTGAGCGACGCCGGCTTCGGCCCCGACTATCGATACTTTACCCACCGCGTCGGCCACGGCATCGGCATGGACGAGCACGAGTGGGCTTATCTTGTTCGGGGCAACACAACCAGGCTGCAAACCGGCATGACGTTCTCGAATGAACCTGGCATCTATGTGCCGGGAGAGTTTGGGGTGCGATTGGAGGATGACATGGTGATTACCGCCGGCGGAGCCGAGCTCCTTACCCCGCAGAGTCCTTCGCTCGAGCGCCCGTTTGGCGGCTGATGGTTTTTTAAATGCTGGGGACAAACGAAACGGAAACCTCTTTCTCCCTCTCCAGACGGCTTTCACGTGATAGATCCAGCAAAACGTGGAGATGAGACCGGCACGACATTTAACTCAGAGTCTTCCTTCCGCCGAACCGGTTCTCATACCAGCTACGCACGCTGAACTCGTTCAGGATCGTGACATCTTCGCCATTCGGCCCAAACGCATCAATCGATTGCTCGGAGTGATCCGCGTACTGCGCTTCCCCGCCATGCTGCACCATGGGCGTTCCGATCCGCGCGTTGATGAACTCCTGCACGGGGAGCACCTTGGCCCCGCGCCGGTGCGGCTGACCCAGCAACGTCTCAACTGCGGCCAGGTTTCTGTGGGACTGGGTAATGTCAATGATGTCGTAAAGGTCGTAATCGCCGTGAATGTACGACCCCTGAAGTTTCAGTCCGCCGTAGTGCTTCGACTTGCTGTCCCCGTCCACTTTGTATACGGTGCCCACCAAGGTCTTCATCGCCGTCCATGCGTCCTTGGCTTTGCCGAGCCGCCCTGGACTGAACGCGTTGCCCTGCAAAGTGGGATCCACCACCAGGCCGGCCAGCTTGTACGGTGGCACGTCCTGATCGGCGGTCTTTGCTTTGCAGTCGATGCGCTTCGGAATATAGCCAGGCCGTCCGATGTACGGAAGCGACGCAACATTGGTCCGCCGAACCAGGATCCAGGCCTGGAAATGGCGGGCAGCCTCCAAAAACACCGTTTTGTCTCTTGGTCGCACACTAGCCTCCTCTCTGCGTTAAAGAAAACTGAAACGCCCGGGAAACGCTCCCGATTTTACGTCCTCCGCGACTTGCGCAAGTCGAGGTAGTCCGGATACGACTGGTAGGCTGAGGCTTCGTATCCATGCTGGAGCTGATACAGGCTCTCCGGTCGCGCCACGTTCAAAGGACGCAGGAGAAACGCGTTCAAGATGCTGAAAACCACAGCATTGGCGCCAATGGCCAGGGCCAGCGTCAGAACCGCGGCGATGGTGAATCCCGGAGAACGACGCAACTGTCGTAGGGCGAATCGGACGTCGCTCCAGATCGACTCCAGAGTTGGCCACTGCCAGACTTCCCGGCTGCGCTCCTCAACCAGCGCGAGATTGCCAAAGGAGATCCGCGCTTGGCGTTCCGCCTCCCGAGGGCTCATTCCCTCGCGTTTCAACTGTTCCACATGCTCCTCGATATGAGCAAGGCGTTTCGTGGACAGGAGAATGTAAGAAAATTGATTTTCCAGGTGCGGGGAATTAAGGGGACGGACGGAAACTGTCACTATCGTGAGGGCGTAGCGCGCCAACCTACGAACCACGAACAACCGGTACCGCCTCCCGCAAAGCCAGGTACTGGTGAATAAACGCAACCGCCATACTACCCTCTCCGACTCCGCTCGACACGCGTTTGATCGAATTATGGCGCACGTCGCCGGCACAAAAAACTCCAGCCAGGCTGGTCTCCAACGGAAACGGCGCTCGCTCCAGCTTCCACGTGGTCAGATCGCGCCCGGTGCAGATGTATCCATTAGGGTCCCGCTCCAGCTCGGCCGGCAACCACGCCGTGTTGGCATCCGCGCCGATCATCACGAACAAGGCGTCCGCTTCCCTGCTGACGATCTTCTCTTCCTCTCCAGGCGGTTGCGTGCGGGTCACAACGCGCTCGAGATGTTCATCGCCCTCAACCGCTACCACTTGGGTAAACGGAACCACCTCTATGTTCTCCTTGGAAGCAATCTCGCCAATCAGATACTGCGACATGCTCAGCTTCAGCCCTTCGCCGCGTACCAGCACTTTCACCTCAGTGGCATAGTTCGAAAAGAACATAGCCGCCTGTCCGGCCGAGTTTCCGCCGCCTATAATGAAGACCTTCTTGCCATTCACGTTGCTGGCCTCTGGACGAGAAGCTCCATACAGTACGCCCCGCCCCAGCAAACGATCGGCTCCCTCTACTTCCAGCCGGCGCCACTCCACGCCCGTCGCCAGCAGAACGGCGCGTGCAGAAACCCGGTGTCCCCCATCCAGCTCCAGCGAATGGCCGCCATCGATCGGCTCCAGTTTTTCAATGCACCGAGTCATGGCAATCTCCGCCCCAAAGCGGATAGCCTGGCGCACGGCTCGCCCGGTCAAATCCTCACCCGAGATGCCTTCCGGAAATCCAAGATAGTTCTCGATGCGCGACGATGTACCCGCCTGCCCTCCTGCCGCCGAACGCTCCACCATCAGTACTTTCAAGCCCTCGGAAGCGCCATACACCCCCGCGGCCATCCCCGCAGGGCCCGCGCCCGCGATCACCAGATCATATCTGTCACTGTTCGGTTTCGTCTGTAACTGCAGGGCGTCTGCCACTTCACGCACCGAGGGCGCATGATCAAAGAGCTTTCCATCGATCGCCACCGCCGGGCAACCCCAATCCTTGGGCATGGACGGTGGCACCCGCTCCGGCTCCTGTTCGCGGTCGACAAACTCGAATGGGATTCGATTGGCAGCGAGAAAAGCGCGAATATCCCGGCAATCGGTATCGTATTTCGTCCCCAGGATGAGCACCCGCGAGGACGGAACTGTGGTGGCGTATCTCTGCGCCCGCATGAGCCGGTCATTCATGGTTTGCAGAATCATGGCGCTGGCTTCTTTTGAATCTCTGATCAGATTCTGTAACTCCTGCCGTTCTATACGTGCCACGCGGCAATGTGTTTCTGCCCGCAGGGAGACCAGGTATTGGGTACCCAGCAATATCGGCGTTTCGCCGAAGAAGTCTCCAACGGCATATTCGTATTCGAACAAATCCTGCGGCCGGCCAAGAATTTCCTTCACCATCCGCAGCTTGCCCTCGAAGAGAACGTAGAACCACGGCGGCTCACCCTCGCGAATCAGCCATTCGCCAGGCGCAAGCCGCACGTCTGCAGCCGTCTCCGCGAACCTGGTAAGTTCGGTCTCTCCCAGAACACAGCACAACTTGCTTCGCTTCAGTTCGTCGGTAGTAAACATTGACCTATTCTGCCACGCCCATGGCTGCGGGCACGACATCCAGACGATGACCGCTGGTGGCGGTCCCTGCATCCGGCGGGAGGCCCAGGCTGTCAAAGACTGGCCCCAGCGCCACCACCGCCATGAAAAGCATGGTCAGATGGAAGTCGCGCAGTTGCGGAGCGGCCGCTGAGTGCCCGCGCGCGTGGGCAACCAGGCGCAAGGTAATGGCGCCGATGGCCACGCCCATCCCCATGCTGAGCTGCATCACGGCACTCAGGAATCCGTTGGCCCGGCTCATTCTGCTGTGCGGGATCTCCGTGTAGGCCAGCGTAGTCATGCAGGTGAACTGCATCGATCGCGAAGCTCCGTGGAAGAACAGAATCAAGATGATCACAACCATCGCTGTGCCCGGACCCAGCAGCGCGCAAAGCGCCATCGATCCCGCGGTAATGACCCCGTTCACGATCAGCAGCCGCCGGAAGCCGAAGCGGCGAAGCGCCTGGATCACAAACGCCTTCATAGTCAGATCTCCCGCAAACAGCGCCAGCAGGTACAGCCCTGATTGGAACGCATTCAACCCGAAAGCAATTTGGAACATGAGAGGTAGCAAAAACGGCAGCACCGAGACAGCGATGCGGAAGGCGCTCGCACCGTAGACGGAAAGTGAATAAGTCTTGAGCTTCATCGATTCCAGATCGATGAGCGAAGTGGCCGGATTGCGGTGGGCAGCGATGATGGCAGCGACGCCGCTGAGTATGCTGAGCGCAAGCACCAGCCCGGGCAGTTGCCACGATACACCTTCACTCCCCAGCTTCTCCATCCCATAAACGGCCCCGGCTGAGGCAATACCCGCGAGCAGAAAGGTCAGCCAGTCGAATCCATGACTCTCTCCCGAGCGCACGTTCTCTACCCACAGCAAGGTCAGAACCAGGGCGATGATGCCGATCGGGAGATTGAGGAAGAAGATCCAGTGCCAGCTGGCATACGTGGTGATAAAGCCGCCCAGCGGTGGACCCACAACCAGGGCGGTGAGGCCGGGCCAGGTGATGTAAGCGATGGCCTCGGTGAGCTTCTCTTTAGGAGTGGTGCGCAGCACAATGAGGCGGCCGACCGGTACCATCATCGCTCCGCCAATGCCCTGCAGAATGCGCATGAGTGTGAATTGGGTGAGCGTGTGGGAAAGCCCGCAGAGCACGGATGCGAGGGTAAACGTGGCAATGGCGGCGGCAAACACAGAACGCGAGCCGTAGCGGTCTGCCACCCAGCCGCTGATAGGGATAAAGACTGCCAGGGTAAGCAGGTAGGCCGTCATACCGATATTGAGGCTGACAGCACTCGAGTGGAAGCTGTGTGCCATCTGCGGAAGCGCCGTGGCAATGATGGTGCCGTCCAGCATTTCCATGAAGAAGGCGCCCGCGATCAGGGTGGTGACATAAAGCGGCGAACGGCTCTTCTTCATCTATCTAGTTTACGAAAGGAGTGCGCACTCTCCTCTTCTTCCAGCGGATCGTTCGACTAAGGCGTCTCTAATCCGCTAAGACCGGCTCTCCGTTCAAATGCCTGGATCAGAGATCCGAGACTGCGCTCCGAGCCAATCTCTGTGCGCAGCTCACTCACGACCGGAGGCGGAGGCGGCAGTACGGCCCTTTCCTGCATCTTGCGCGCCTCGCTTGCGGAAACAACGACTGGGCCCGTGGGCACCGAGCCGCTCAATGCCGCAACCGACTTGCCAGGCTTTTCCAGGTGGCGCCGTTCCATCCGCCGTCGAGGGGGAACGTGCTGTACTTGCGGCTCCTCTTTCGGCTGCGGAGGAGGCGCCGCAACCACCACTCGACTCGGCGATTCAGCTGCAGCAGGAACAGCCGCCGCTTTGGCCGGCTGCTTGCGCTTCGGGGCCGGAGCCTTGGTCTTTACCTTCCGCGCCGAAGCAATCGCCGACGCAGTCTTCTTCAAATCATTCGGGGCGCTTGCCAGCGCGGCCGCGAGAAAATCTCGTGCGCGCTCGAGGCGGGTTATTTCATCATCAAGTTGAGCGATTATTTCTGTACGTGTGGTCATGCACAATCATTCTATAGCCCACCGCACTGTTATGCCGACTCTCTGCCCTGTGGGAATTGATGCCCTTAGTCATTCGCAGCGGATTGCTGCCATCGGCTCAATCCGAGCCGCTCGCAGCGCCGGCAGCAGCGAAGCGGCACTCGCAATCAAGGTCAACGCCGCCACCGACCCCAGCAGCACCCAGGGATCGCGTGGTGAAGTTCCGTACAAAAAGCTTCCCAGGGCCCGCGAAACCAAAAGTGCTATGGTCAGACCAGCTACGCTGCCGATACCCGCAACCAGGGCATTTTCCCGAAAAACCAACACCATCACGCCCATGCGCCGCGCACCCAGCGCCATGCGGATGCCGATCTCGCTGGTCCGTCGCGCGGTGGCGTACGACAGCGTTCCATAAAGACCGATCCCCGTCACCAGCAGTGCGCACCCGGCAAAGAACACCGACAGCAGCGCCATCATCCGCTCAGTGCTCACGGCATCATTTAATACTTGGTTCATGGTCGATAGGGTAGGAGCAGGTATGGCGGGTACCAGGCGCGCTGCCAACGAACGCGCAGCGGAAGCCAGTGCTACCTGGGGCGCATCGGTGCGCACTACCGCAGTCAAAGATGGCTTCTTCTGTTCATCCTGCATCATCGGTATATAGCCCGAGGGCGGGGCCGGCTCACGCATGTCGCGATACTTGGTGTCGCCCACGACTGCGACCACCTGGTAGGTGGAGTGTGAACTTTCCTCGATCACCTGCTGTCCCAGCGCTTCCTTGCCCGGAAAGAGCAGGTTTGCCGCGGATCGGTTAAGGGTTATTTTGAGCCCTGAAGCCTTGCTGTCGGCCCAGGTGAATTCCCTTCCCTGGTCAAGCGGAATGAGCATGGTTGCGAAGTAATCCGGACCCACGCTGTTCATATACATAAGTTGGGGTTGTGCGCCGGGCGCGCCGTATCTCCCGTTCCAACCTCGATGGGAAAGCGGCACGATGAACTCGAAGCTCACTCTCTTTACCCCTGGCTGACGGCTCAGCCCCTCACCCAACTGCTGATACTGCCTCATGAGCGCGTCGCCTTCCAGCTGTTGCTTGTCCATGCGAAAGGCAATGTTCACCAATCCTTTGGGATCGAACCCCACGCCCGACTGGAAGAGACGTACCATGCTGGTGGCTAAAAGCCCCGCTCCAACCACCAGCACCAGGGCCAGCGCCACCTCCGAGGCCAGCAAGACCCGCGGCAAAATCCTCCGCCGCTCCCCCCGCTGCCTCGCGTGCTGGCCATCTTTGATGTGGTCATTTACGTTACCAGCGGTGGCTTCGAGCGCAGGCACCAGCCCAATCAGCACTGCCGAGATCACGGCAACGCATGCAGCAAAGCAGAGCACACGCACGTCGAGCGATGTGTCCAGTAGCCATCCGCTGTCGCCGCTAAGAAGGAGCGCGGCCAGCGACCGGCTTACTAAAGGCGCAACCGCAAGTCCGGCGGCTGTTCCCAGGATCGCGATCAGCAGGCTCTCCACCAGCATCTGTTGAATCAGTCTCTGCCGGGTGGCGCCAATCGCCAATCGTGTCGCCAACTCCCGCTCGCGGGCCGCGCCACGCGCCATCAACAGGCCGGCGAGATTCAGACACGCCAGTAGCAGAATTCCGCCACACATCGAGAACATGGCCAGGAGTGGCCGGCGAAACAGTAGGCGGGCATCAGCAAATCCTCGAGAGCCCGGTTCGGCGACAAAGTGAAAATGACCTTTCTCTTCCTCCCCGATAAACTCGGCATCATCAGAAGCCGCGTGTAGAATCGGGCGGGAGACCGTCGCCAGCGATGCATTTGCCTGCGCCAGCGTGACGCCCGGTTGCAGTCGCGCGCCGACCGTCAGCCACCAGGCGTGAATCCCGTCGTCAATATGGTTCCGCGGCGCATCGATGATCGGGTCGGCGGAAAGCGGCGCAAAAATCTGCGGATTGCGGGTCGGGTCTGCTCCTCTAAACCGCTTAGGCATCACACCCACCACCGTGAACGGCACATTGGCGATGATCAGCTTGCGTCCAACGACGTCGGGAGCGCGATCGAACCAGGTCTCCCAGAATGGCTCGGCGATGACCACCGCAAGGCCCGCAGAGCTTCCGCCCGGGAGATCATCTTCCGCACTGAGATAGCGTCCGAGCAGGGGCGCCGTCTGCATTGCCGGGAAGAACTGGCCGCTCACCAGTACCCCTGGTATGTTCTCGTTTGTCGATCCCCGCTTCACCTGCAGCATGTCTGGGTTGTAGGCGAAGACCTCTGCGAAGACATCGTGGTTGCGCTCCAGGCTACGGAAGAACGGGGTGCAGAAGGAGTAGTTAGGCTGGGGCCCGCCTTCCTCCATGCGCAGCACGGCTAGCTGTTCCGCGTGCGGCACCGGGAGCGGCCGCAACAGAAGCCCATTGATCAACGAGAAGACTGCCGTGTTGGCTCCCACGCCCAGCGTCAGCGTTAAAAGCGCCACTGCCGTAAAGCCTGGCGACTTACGCAGCAGCCGCGCAGAAAAGGTCAGGTCGCGCAGAAGGTTTTCGAGCGTGCCAAATTGCCACAGTTCGGCGAGGCGCTCCCGCCAGCGCGACGCACTGCCAAAGGTGCGCCTGGTGGCCAGGTCTAACTCCGCCGGCGGGACGCCCTGCCGCGAAAGCCGGTCTCGCAATAATGCCTGGTGGAACTCCAACTCCTCGCTGATTTCGCGAGCCATATTCCGCCGGCGGAACAACGACTGGATCTTGAGCAGAACTTGATGAAGTGCCATAGCGAACTCCTCAGGAGAGGGTGTGTGAGAACCAGGATCTACGACTTCAGTCCCGCAGGGACGGCTGAACTTAGCCCAGGACGCTAGTCCTGGGTACGTCATGAAACATGATTGAGTCCCGCAGGGACGGCTGAAGGAGGATTACGTTGCGGCCTATTTCAGCCGTCCCTGCGGGACTGATCGTCCTTTCAAATTCAACCCAGGACTAGCGTCCTGGGCTAAGTTCAACCGTCCCTACGGGACTAAGTTTGGAAACGGAGTTTCCACCCACGCTCAAGACGCCTGCATCACAAACGCGACCGCCGCCGACAGCCTGGCCCAGCGGTGCAATTCGGCATTGAGCCGCTTTCTGCCATCAGCCGTTAGCTGGTAAAACTTGGCCCGGCGATTGTTTTCCGAAGCACCCCATTGGGCGCTCAGCAGGCCGCGCAACTGAAGCCGATGCAGCGCCGGGTAAAGCGCACCCTCTTCCACCTTCAGCACTTGCTGCGAAGTCTGCTCGATCCAGTCAGCCACGGCGTAACCGTGCAAAGGCCCTCGCGCCAGCGCCTTGAGAATCAGCATATCCAGCGTGCCCTGTATCAGCTCTCCGCTCTCTTCCCTAATCATCTTATGGGTAGAGTATGCAGCGGCGCCCTCTCTTGTCAAACGCGTTCTAAAGGATCTTTACGACCACGACGGTCAGATCATCCGCCTGTGCCTTGGTTCCGGCAAAGGTGGAGACTACCTCGGTGATATCGGCGACCAGGGCGGCAGCCGGCTCGGTTTGTTTGCTTCTGACCACTTCCTCTAGCCGGCTGATCGAGAACTCCTCACCGGCTTCATTTTCCTGCTCGGTCACGCCATCCGTGAACAGGGTAAGGATGTCGGCTGGATCAAGTGCAACCACTGTGTTGGTGAACTGTGCCTCTTTCAAAATGCCCATGATGGGTCCACCGGCTTCTAACTGGACGAACTGGCCGGTCTCAGAACGCAATAGGAGAGGTGGATTATGACCGCCGTTGGCATATTCCAGAGTCTTGTTGGCCTGATCGAAGCGGGCATAGAACATGGTCACGAACGTCGCCGAGTTCGTAATCGACTGCAATACCTGGTCGAGATCCTTGAGGATCGCAGCCGGTCCACTTAGCTCGCGGGCACGGAGGCGCAGCGCTACTGCAAGCGAGGGCATCAGGAGGGATGCCGCGGCCCCGTGGCCGGAGACGTCGGCGATCACCACATCCACGATATTTTCGGAAATCTGGAAAAAATCGTAGTAGTCACCGCCCAATAACTGCGCGGTTTGCATGGCCGCCGCAAGCTCCAGGTCGGGGCACACAGGAGGTTTCGGCAAAACTTGCCTTTGCACCTGGGCGGCCAGAAGCAAATCGTGCTCGTATTCATCCCGCTGTCGACGTACTTCGGCGATAAGGCGATTGCGCTGCCGGGCAATCAGGGTCACCAAAAAGCCCACCACTAGAAAGCCAATCAGCGTGATCGCATTGCGGAAGATCCTGACTCTAAGAGTCTCTGGCTGTGTTCCGAAGAATAGATCCTGCAAAACCGTACACCCCACTGCCAGGGCGATGGTGAGAGGCGGCCGATTGACCAACGCACTGAGGGCTATCGGCAGTACGTAGAGATAGCCGAGGGAGACATTCGGAATGACAAGCCAGTCGGTATAGGCAACGGCAGCCACCGCCAGGAAGACGACAAAGTTGAGCATTCCGGTGATACGGGTTTCTTCTACCTGGACACGGCGTTTTTCCTCGTCGCGCTTCTGCTTGCCCTTCATACGTACTATTTCTCCAGGGACTATGGCTTACTTTGAGCGTGTGGAGTCAACTTGCGGATAAGAAACTCTTGAAACAGATTGCCGACGGCCGAACCACCGATGCCTATCAATGTATTTTCGAATGTCAATCCAGCTCCGTTACGGCTGCTCGCCGGATAGTATAAGTTCGAAATGCCACCGGCGGCGAGGGCCCCGAGGATACCCGAGTAATCGAACTGCCAATGGCCATTGTCACCCTTACAGATGACCGCATTCGCCAGCGCATACATAATCCGGGACCGCGTGCTGCCGGTTCCCTTGTAGAAATAGCGTGGATCCTGTTTGAGCAGCGATGGTAAGATGGCGTCCCCAATCATAGTGCCGATCACCGCATCACCGTAGGCCGCGCCGTAGCGCTTCGCATACCCGTGGGCGCCTTGCCCGTACCCACTAAACTCGTTCTGTGCCTGCTGCACCCCCGCAAAGGCTCCGGTGGCCGCAAAGGTGACCGGGTCAATACTGGTCTTCCAGGCAAGTTCAAACTTCTGTTTGGGGCGCAGCGGCAACGCGTCCTGCTGGTAGCTGACATAGAAATTTGGTATCACGCCGAGCACCCGTTGCTTCTCCTCAATTTTGACCTGCTCCTCCGCCAACTCGTAGTTCGTGACGCTGACCCGCACCTCGGTGGTTGCGGCAGCGATAGGCAGCGAGATCAGCGGCACTTCGAGTGCTTCTCCCGGATGAAGAACCCCCGGCACTTGCTGAGTGGCAAATCCCTCGCCGGCGACCGTGAGTTGAAAGGGACCAGGCGGGATGGCTGTAAACACAAAATGCCCCGCTCCGTCCGACTCGTGAGTCTTCTCTTCCGTTTGCCCTGGGCGTGTCAGACTCACTCGGGCGGCGAAGAGGAAGTTTCCGTTCTGGTCCACCACTGTGCCGCTGATGGTGCCTACGGTTTGTTCGGGGGGCTGGCCGGCGGCGTCCTGCGTTGCAGAAAGACCGATTACGGGGGCGTCGGGGAAGGCCGTATCGATTCGCTGGACCTCTTGAGCGTGCACCGGAAGGCAGCAGAACACGATGCACAGCGCCTGCCAGCGACGATTGTGCCGCGATGCCGTGAATGCAAGAACTGCGCTCATCTATGTGCAGCATAGAGGGTGGCGACTCATTCTCGAAGACTGTTGTCAGGGAACGGTTAGCAGAAAAGGTCCTCTGCAGCGAAAACGCGGCGTTTCCGGCGGAAACCCATGCCGGAAGAAATCCTTCATAATAGTGAAAGCAGAAGAGCTTCACTCCGAAAGGACGTTGGTTTTCCGAATGACAAACCTCGCTCAGCTCAGCCCAGACGACGTCGCCGCAGTCAACCAGCAGCTTCAGGCGCAATACGACGCCTTCCAGGCAAGGGGACTCAAGCTTGACCTGACCAGAGGAAAACCGTCTCCGGCCCAGCTGGACCTGAGCAATGGGTTGCTGTCCCTTCCCGGTGCCAATGATTACCTCGCCGAGGGAGCAATCGATTGCCGCAACTACGGCGGGCTACAAGGGCTGGTAGAAGCACGCAGACTGTTCTCCACCATGATGGGAGCGCCACCGGACCAGGTAGTTGCCTCCAACAACTCCAGTCTCGCGTTGATGCACGACACCATCGTTTACGCCCTGTTGAAGGGAACCTGCGATAGCGTCACCCCCTGGTCGCAGCAAGGAGAGATTTCCTTCCTGTGCCCCGTCCCAGGCTACGACCGGCACTTCAAGATCTGCGAGGACTACGGCATTCGGATGATTCCGGTGGCGCTCCGGGAAGATGGCCCGGACATGGACCAGGTCGAGCGGCTGGTAGCGCAGGACGCCTCCATCAAGGGCATCTGGTGCATTCCTAAGTACAGCAACCCGACGGGAACGGTATATTCCGACGCGGTTGCCGATCGCCTGGCGGCCATGAAAACCGCCGCTCCGGATTTCCGGATGTATTGGGATAACGCCTACGCCGTACATCACCTGACGGACGAGCTGGAAGAGATCGCCAACATTCTGGAACTATGCGCGCGCCACGGAAATCCGAACCGGGCATTTGTATTTGCCTCCACCTCGAAGATCACCCTGCCGGGAGCCGGATTGGCTCTGTTTGCCGGCTCAAAGGACAATGTGAAGTGGCTTTTGGCGAGGCTTGTCCCGCGGACGATTGGTCCCGACAAGCTCAACCAGCTGCGTCACGTTCGTTTCCTGAAGGACGACGCCGCCATTCTCCGGTTGATGGACAGGCACAAGGCTGTCATAGCGCCGAAATTTCAGAAGGTGCTCGACATCTTCGCCGAGAAGCTAACCCAGGTTCCAGATGTGTCCTGGACCCGGCCCAAGGGTGGCTACTTCATCAGCCTCGAGGTGGGTAAAGGCTGTGCCAAGCGCGT
Organism: uncultured Acidobacteriaceae bacterium; assembly: GCA_963830325.1. Taxonomy (GTDB): domain Bacteria; phylum Acidobacteriota; class Terriglobia; order Terriglobales; family Acidobacteriaceae; genus PALSA-350. The sequence goes on along the minus strand of CAWHMV010000006.1, from coordinate 152,985 downwards.
GGTGGCACTGGCGCAAGAAGCCGGAATCGTGCTCACCCCGGCCGGAGCAACGCATCCCTACGGAAACGACCCCGAAGATCGCACCATCCGCATAGCTCCCACGTTTCCCCAATTATCAGAAGTTGCTCTGGCAGCAGAAGGCGTCGCGCTCTGTGTCCTGCTAGCGGCCGCGGAAAAAGCCCGCACGCTATCTCGGTAAAACCGAAGGGTGCCCCAGGTCTCGATTTTGAGACCTGGGATCCCTGCAACCAAACCCAAATGGAAACCCCTGTTATGTCTGTCGTTACAAGAGGGTGCTGAGATCTGCGGACTGTGCCGCAGCCGCCCTCACGTGCCCAGTTCGAGCTCATCGAATCGTCGCCACTTATAGAACGCGATCGACGCCACCCAACTGAAAACAAACAGCCCAACAATAAAATAACCCAGCGTGCCGAAGTGTTCGTTGAGCCGGGTGACCGCGTCCCAGAACCCACCCTTCAGGTGCAACTTGCCAGCCAGAAGCCCCAGCGCCTCGATTCCCCCCACCGCCAGGGCAACGACCACCGAAACACTAGTGATAGTCATGTTGTAGTAAAGCTTGCGGATAGGCTTGACGAAGGCCCACCCATAAGCGCCCAGCATGAGGATGTTATCGGTGGTATCGATCAACGACATCCCCGCCGCAAACAGCGCCGGAAATATCAGGATTGACCAGAACGGCAGCCCCTTCGAGGCTTCGGCAGCAGAAATCCCCAGCACCCCAATCTCGGTAGCCGTATCAAACCCCAGCCCAAACAGCGCTCCCAGGGGATACATATGCCAACTGCGGGTGATCATCCTGAACATCGGCCGAAACAGCCGCGCCAAAAAACCTCGATTGCCGAGCAACAGATCAAAATCCTCGTCGACGTAAGGCTCGCCCGCGCGAACTCTGAGGAACGTACGCCAAATGCTATGCAAAACCACCAGGTTTACCGCCGCAATCCCGAACAAAAACAGAGTGGAAAGCAGCGTGCCGACGACGCCGCCGATTTCCCTGACCGCATACATACGGTGCTGCAGCACCAGCGTGGTCCAGGCGATGCCCACCGATCCCAGCAGAACAATCGTCGAATGCCCGAGCGAGAACATGAACCCAACGGCGACCGGACGTTTCCCTTCCTGCATGAGCTTGCGGGTCACATTATCGATAGCCGCAATATGATCGGCGTCCACCGCATGGCGAAGCCCGAAACTATAAGCGAGAAATGCAGTGCCCAATAAAACCGGGAAATGACGGAACGCCACGATCGCCCACAGCCACGCCGCCACATTAAATACAACCAGGACGCTGTAAATCCCCAGCACCTTGCCTCGGGTGTTGCCGGCTGCATCGTTGAAAAGGGTCCGTAGGACGGGTCGCATCAGGTTCCTGGTGTCGCCTATGAGTGTCGCCGGTAGCACGATTCTTACAAATGTATTATTCTGGCTGCGCCTTCGCATCTTGAGATCCGTTAGGCGGGAATCTTCGTATTTCCAGTAGCACGATTCTCAAAGGCATATTACCACCGCGGCCATCCTCACGAGAACGTAGCGCTATTCCGCGCAAAGGCACTCCTTCCCGGGCAAGTTGCCTTTCTCTGCGCGAGACGAAAGGGCACCCGATGTGGCGTCTTCGCGGGTTTCTGTGGGCCCTGACAATCTTGCTCTTCTCCGGGTCTGCCCTGGCGGACGATTTCCCCGTATCCGGCCGCGTGGTCGATGGGCAAGGAAGGCCGGTCGCCGGAGCGACTGTTCGCCTTGTCCAAGAGAAGACACCGGTCGCCACTAGTGATAAGGCTTATCCGCCTCAGCTATCAGGAACTGTTGTTGACACGTCTGGCGCGGTGATTGCTGGGGCTACCGTGGAGGTTCGAAGCGCGAACGGTACTGTACAAAGAACGACACAGTCGGATCGGAACGGCTCCTTCATTATTTCTGGACTCACGGCAGGTAATTATCGACTCGTCGTATTTAATCCCGATTTTGAAACCAAAGAAATGCCCGTCACCGTAGGGACAGCCGGGGCGCCGGCCCCGCTGCGCATCTCTCTGGCGGTGAACCCCGTGAGCACCACCATAAACGTGCAGGGCCGGGAGGATGACCTCATCGGAATTGCCAATTCCGCCACCCAGGGAACGGTGGGCGCAAAGGAAATCCAGGATCGTCCGATTCTTCGTTCGGGAGAAGTTTTGGAGACGGTTCCCGGTCTCATCATCACGCAACACGCCGGCGGCGGCAAAGCCAACCAATATTTTCTTCGCGGCTTCAATCTCGACCACGGCACAGATTTCGCCATTTTCATCGACGATATGCCGCTTAACCTGCCGTCGCACGCGCACGGCGAGGGGTACTCGGACATGAACATCGTCATCCCGGAGTTTGTGAAGCGGGTGAATTTCGAGAAAGGTCCTTATTACGCGGATGTCGGCAACTATGGTTCGGCGGGATCCGCGCATTTGGAATATTTCAAGACGCTGCCCCAGAACTTCTTCAAGGTGGAAGGCGGCATGTATGGCTATGGGCGGGCCGTTTTCGGCGCATCGCATAAGCTCGGTAGGGGCAATTTGCTGTACGGCGGAGAAGAGTATTACTATAACGGCCCATGGACGCATTCGGATGCTTATAACAAAATCAACGGCTTACTAACCTGCAGCCAAGGCGATGACGCCAATGGTGAAAGCATCACGGCCCGCGCTTACCACGGAAAATGGAACTCGAGCGATCAAATTCCCGTTACCGCCATACCCCTCGTTGGTTTCTTCGGCGCACTGAACCCAGCTGACGGTGGCCACTCACAGCGTTATAGCTTGCAGGGTGAGTGGCATCGCCAAGGCGAGAATTCCGAGTCGAAACTCACGGCCTACGGATTTTATTATGATCTCAATTTATTTTCTGATTTCACTTACTACCTGACGGACTACCAAAAAGGCGACCAGTTCGAACAGCAGGATAGGCGCTGGGTGGCTGGGCTGGACGCACACCACACGATCTTCAGCACATGGCTTGGGCGCAAGATGGCAAATACGTTCGGCCTGCAGTTCCGCAACGATTGGATCAACAACGGCCTCTACCGGGCGGAAAATCGCGCGCGCACGACCAAAACTGATTATTACGCCACCGGCATCACTTTCTACCCCCCCACCAGCACCACTCTTCCCACCTGCATCACTACTACTAATACTACTAACCCTACTATTACTATTACTTTGCCCAACGGCACCCCCACCCCCACCACTACCACTGTTCCCACCACCACCTGCCCAACTTTGCCCGCGACCACGGAGCGGGATAACTTTACGGACACGCTAGGCAGTGCTTATGTGGAAAATAAAATCCAGTGGGCGAACAAATTCCGCTCGGTCGTGGCCCTGCGGGCCGACGACGAAAAATTTGTCGTCACCAGTTTGGCTTACCCGACCCATATTACTTTGCCCGACGGCACCACCACCACGGTTAACGCGGCCAATTCCGGCTCGGCCACCAAGTTCTTGCCCAGCCCAAAAGCAAGTTTGATTTTCGGCCCGTGGGCCAATACTGAGTTCTATGTCCAGGGCGGATTCAGTTTTCACAGCAACGACGGGCGTGGCGCAACGCAAACGGTGGAACCGGTTTCGCCGGACAATCCTTACCCCAATACGCCCGTCGCGAAAATTTCCCCCCTGGTCCAAACCAAAGGCGGGGAAATCGGCGTGCGCACTGTGGCCGTCCCACATCTGCAAAGCACCCTTGCGCTCTGGTATCTCCACAGTAATTCCGAACTACAACAGGATGGCGACACCGGAACCACGGTTGCTTCAGAACAGTCGAGCAACCGCTATGGCCTCGAATGGGCGAACTACTACACGCCACGAGAACATTGGGCTCTTGATTTTGACATTGCGGACTCCAGAGCCCAGTTTACCCAAGTAGACCCAGATGATGCGGCACAGAGCATCGTAAATGGCAACGTAACGACCTCGTACGTAAATAGCATCGGAAATACCATCACAAATACCTTCCCATCCCCAAATGGTGTGTTACAGGGCGGCCCGGGTGGCAAGCTTGTGCCCGAAGCGGTTAAGGTGGTGATTTCATCGGGCATCACACTGCACGATTACCGAGGCTTTTCGTCGAGTTTGCGCCTGCGCTACTTTGGTCCGCGCGATTTGACGTCTGACGGAATCTATCGCTCAAATGCAACGGCGTTGGTCAATGGGGAAATCGGTTATCAAATTGTTGAAGGGAAGTGGCGCGTTTCGGCCGAATTTTTGAATTTGCTTAACCGCCGCGATCACGACATTGACTACGCCTATACCTCCCAAATAACTCCAACTGCCGCGCCCGCATTCACAGACGTTCTCCACCCCGTCGAACCGTTTCTGGTGCGATTCTGGTTAGTAAGAACCTTCGGTTGTCTGGGTTTAGCGTGCAGGTAAATGACACCGTGGTTCCCCGCCAACGGGACCGGACTCACACGATCTTCCTTGCTGCAAACGACCAGTGGAAGGCCGGCCACAACGACGAAGTAGCTTTCTCGGGTTATTTCCGCACCTATAATCTGACGCTGTTCTCCGACTTTGGCGACGGGCTGATCCGGCAAAGCGAGTTCCGCTACGTGGAAGGCGGAGAGGCGCGCGAAACCCACACGTTCGCCCCGTGGCTGGAAGCGATAGCCGGCGTCCTCTATCGGATATCAAATGTGAGTTCCGGGTCGTCGACGCTCTTTCCTTCGGGAACAACAACATCGTACGATTCGCCAGTGCCGAGAACTTCAAACTTGGATCCGTTGAATCTGCCGACTGCCGTGACGGTGGCTTCCATAGGACGAAAACCGTTCTCACGGATGCGATTGCGGAGATCGCTCATTTTGAATGTGTTCCCGGGGGTGAGCTCAATTCCGAGGATTCCTGTCTTTAAACTCACTTCTACTGAGCGCACGCCGGCCATTCGATGAATCGACGCGCTCACGCCACGAGCGCACAACTCGCAGTCTAATCCATAAACCTTTATTTGAATGCGCCGGTACTCTGCTCGAACCGGTTCGATGGCCAGCAATAATCCGCCGAGAACAGTTCCACGAAAAATTTTTCTCCAAAAAGGGGTCATTTGCGCCCTTTCAGGAAAAAATAGCTAATACCAATGTATGAGCGGAATCCTTCGGCGGGTTGGGTGCCGTTGAGTTGGCTCCAAACCGGGAACATCACTCCACCCTGAATGCCGATATCCCGGAACGTGACCAAACAGGTTGGGCCGGAAAAGATTCCCCGTCCGCCTGAATTTGGCAGAACGACGTAGTCGTTCGCGTCCCTTGGGGAGGCCGGAAGGCCCGCAGCGTGGCCACCACCACCCACCGGTGCCGTCGCGGTGGATCCCCCGCGATGCGCCATCCCTGTCCACTCGCCGGTCGTCTCCCAGAAAAAACGTACATCGGGCCTGGGGTAATCCTTGTTGAGGAAGCGGGGTCTCCAGCCAAGGACTGCACTGGTGAGCAGCGAGTCGCTTTGATGGTCCTCGCTGTCTCCCCAATGGCCGTAGTGTTGATAACCGCCACCTGCCCAAAGGTAATAACCTCGCGAAATGTGACCGGTCGCAGCAGCGGCGTAATAGGCCGGTTGGCGACTCAGTGGCGGCCCATCGAGACGCGGCAAGGTCTGCGTTGTGCCCGAAACACCCAAATAGAGAGTACTTTCATTGCGGGTTCCGACCCCGGTCAATGTGTGGTGAAACCGCCAGGCAACGAGAGCCTCGGCCTGCGGGTCGCCCGGCATCATGGCGGTGAATCGGCCCACAGGGTGCTCTCCGTGGTTAACATCAAAGGGGGCAGAGACTGAGAACTCAAAGTTTTCGGTAACTCCGTAACTGACTCGCGGGCCGACCATGGCAACGCCGCCGCGCCACATCGCGACCGTTTCGATACTGCTGTTCCCTGAGCCCAAAGTAGTCGTGGAGTAACCGAACGCCGGACCATGCGCATCTGCCCAGCCCCGTATCGCGCCCAACAAGCACACGCAAAGGAAAACAACGCGTTTCATTGTCCGTCCGTGACCATGCAAATTTCAGAGATTCCGCATGGGAATACAGCTTTGGGTCGAGGGAGGCCCGCAAACGTGAAATATTCCTACAGCGCAGCAACCGTAATTTGTTCCACACCGGGCCGTGATCGGCAGCATAACACCCAAATATCCCTTTGGGCCAGGAATCTGCTGTGATGCAGGTCGTACCAGCGGAACAGCGCTTTACTCTTGGATTGCGAAACGCCTGCTATAGAAACACGGAGTGTTCCTGGCTGCGGCAATCGCCGCAATGGCAACTCCGCCACGCATGCATTCGTAAGCGACGTCATCATCGAGGAACCCGTAGATGTTCGCATTCCCTCCTGCGCCAGCATCAACCTGCTTACGCACCCTCGCTAGTGCTTGTGGGCCTTGAGATCCTTGCCTGAATTCGTCAGCACGAGTTTACCCAACTCCACTCCACGCAAGGCCAACATGCGATCGGCAATCTCTTGCAATTCTTTGCTCTTGCCCTTCATGATGATCACCTCCAGGCAATAGTGGTGATCGAGATGAACGTGCGTGGCGGCGAGTACCATGGCGCCTGCAGAGTGCTGCGTGGCGGTCAACTTCTCTGAAAGATTCGGCACGTGGTGGTCGTACACCAACGTCAAGGTCCCGACGACAGGTTTATTGGAGTCAACCGTCTCCGCTAGAAGCGCTTCCCGGATAAGATCGCGGAACGCCTCGGAGCGGTTTTTGTAACCGCGCTTGGCAAGCAAGCGGTCGAACTCCTGCAACAGGTCTTCTTCGAGCGAAACGCCAGTTCTCGCCAGTTCTGACATCGTGTTTCTCCATCCTGGTACTAACTCAGATGTTCGAAGTAGCCAGATCGTCGTCTTTCGTCTCCCGGATCGAAAGCAGCCCCAGGAGAGTCAAAACCGCCGCTGCGGAAAGATAGTAGCCGACATATTGGAGACCATAGTGCCTGGCCAGCCAAGTCGCAATGTACGGCGCCAGTGAGGCGCCCAGGATACCGGCAAAGCTAAAGGCCAGTGAACTCCCGGTGTAGCGCACGCGGGTAGGAAAGAGTTCGGAAATAACTGTGCCCAGCGGTCCGTAGGTAAGGCCCATCAGAGAAAGACCCAGGATCATCATCGACACCGCGCCCGTGGTTCCGGCAATGAACAAAGGCGCCAGCACTAGGCCGAAGATGCCGATTGCTACCGTCACCCCGAGCATGACCCGGCGGCGCCCGCGCTCCGCCAGCACCGCAGAAACGGGAATGAACAGCGCGAAGAAGCAGATGCCGATCAATTGAATCACCAGAAATTTCGACCGGCTGTAGCCAAGAGCATTCGTACCCCAGGAAAGCGCAAAGACCGTCATCAGGTAGAAGAGAACAAAGGTTGCCAGGCTCACCAGGATGCCGTCAACGAGTGCCCTGGTGTAATCACGGAAGACGGCCAGCATCGGCACCTTCACCTGGTCGCCCCGACTCAGGGCTTCCCGGAAAACCGGCGTCTCGGTGATGGTCAGGCGCACATAAAGGCCAAGGAAAACCAGCACGGCACTTGCCAGGAAAGGCAAGCGCCAGCCAAAAGAGAAAAACTGCTTGTCCGTAAGCCATCGCGAGAGCAGCAGAAACGTTCCTCCGGAGAGCAGAAAGCCGGCCGGCGCACCGAGTTGCGGGAACATCCCGTACCATGCGCGCTTGTGGGGAGGCGCATTTTCTATGGCCAGCAAGACTGCTCCGCCCCACTCGCCGCCTAAACCCAACCCTTGGCCAAAGCGGCACAGGGCCAGCAGCAGCGGCGCAGCAAAGCCGATGGTTCGGTAGGTCGGCAGCGCGCCAATCGCGACCGTGGAGATACCCATGGCTGACAAAGCGATGACCAGGGTGGTCTTGCGGCCGATGCGATCGCCAAAGTGACCGAAGAGTGCAGCCCCAACTGGCCGAGCCAGAAACGCAATGCCGAACGTCGCCAGCGACTCCAGCGTGGCCGCAGCGGGGTCAGACCCGGGGAAAAACAGCTTGGGGAAGACCAGGACTGCAGCTGTGGCATAAATATAGAAATCGAAAAACTCAATGGTGGTGCCGATCAAGCTGGCGAATAGCACTTGACGCGGACTGTTTACAGCCATGCCTGTCCTGGGGTGGGTCGTGCTCATCCAACCTCCGGTTTCGAATCTGGGCTTTGCGTGCTTTCGCTGCCCTCTATGCTAACCTGTCCGCAACCTTCGTGGCCGGGCCTGTGCACGCCGCGATCATCGGGAAGAACCATCGGCAGAGGTTCGGTTTCCGCGGCGCGCAATGCGGCCCACTCCTGATACGCTGGAATCTTAGATATCACGAGCACCGCTGACCACCTGCCCGCATCAATAACAAGGAGCATTTCCATGAGCCAAACCCAAGCCGTCTCTGCCGCAGCCGCCGGAACCATCACCCTGGGCGGCGATCTCACCGTCAACCGCCTGGGCTATGGAGCCATGAGGATTACCGGCAAAGGTATCTGGGGCCCCCCTGAGGACAAAGCCGCGGCACTCGCCACCCTGCGCCGTGCCGTGGAGCTGGGCGTCAACATGATCGATACCGCCGACTCCTACGGACCTAATGTCTCTGAAGAACTGATCGCTGAGGCCCTCTATCCCTATCCAGCAGGGGTGGTGGTCGCTACCAAAGGCGGATGGGAGCGTTGCGGTCCTGGGCAGTGGCTGCACAACGCCAGCCCGAAGCACCTGACCGCAGCCGTGGAAGGCAGCCTCAAACGCTTGCGTCTGGATCGCATCGATGTTTACCAGCTCCATGTTCCAGATCCGGCCGTCTCCTACGATGCCTCGATGGACACCCTGGCCAAGCTGCGCGAGCAGGGCAAGATCCGCCACGTCGGGCTCTCAAATGTGACCCAGGAACACGTCGAGCGCGGGCGCAAAATCGTCCCCATCGTCTCGGTACAGAACCGCTATAGTTTTGCCGACCGGGAGTGGGACTACCTGGCCAACTACTGCGAGCAGCATGGCATCGCGTTCCTGCCCTGGGCCCCGCTGGGCCAGAATCGCAAGGCGCTTGAAATTTTAGAGAGGATTGCCAAAGAGCTCGGAGCAACCACTCTGCAAGTAGGGCTCGCGTGGTTGCTGAAGCGGTCCAAAGTCATGCTGCCTATTCCCGGAACTTCCTCCCCTGCCCATGTGGAGGAGAATATTGCTGCAGCAGGGTTGGAACTCCCGGACGCCGCTTTCAAGGAGCTGTCGAGCATCAATCCCCCGCCCGTGAGCTACCGCGGCTAGAGCAGACATGAAGACCTATCGGATCGCCACTATACCGGGAGATGGAATCGGCAAAGAGGTTGTGCCTGCCGGGCGGCGAGTGATGGAGGCGCTTGGCGGCGGCTCCTTTAGCTTCCAATTCGAAAATTTCGACTGGGGTGGAGACTATTTCCGCAAACATGGCGTAATGATGCCGGCGAACGGCCTCGACGGTTTGCGGGGCAAAGATGCCATTCTCTTTGGATCTGCCGGCGATCCAAATATTCCAGACCACATCACGCTGTGGGGGTTGCGGCTGAAGATCTGCCAGGGGCTGGATCAATACGCCAACGTTCGTCCGACGAGGATTCTTCCCGGCATCGATGCCCCGCTCAAACGCTGCCGAGAAGAAGACCTGAACTGGGTGATCGTCCGCGAGAACACCGAGGGCGAATATTCCGGAGTCGGTGGCCGGATGCACCAGGGACACCCGATCGAGGTAGCGACGGACTTGTCTCTGATGACTCGAGCGGGGGTAGAGCGGATACAACGCTACGCCTTCAAACTAGCGCGGTCCCGGCCGCGCAAGCTGCTGACTGTCATCACCAAGAGCAATGCCCAACGCCACGCAATGGTGATGTGGGATGAGATCGCGGCGCAGGTCGCTCAGGAGTTTCCCGACGTCACCTGGGACCGGGAGTTAGTCGATGCGGCAACTGCGCGCATGGTCAACCGCCCAGCGTCCTTGGATACCATTGTTGCTACGAATCTGCACGCCGACATACTGAGCGATCTCGCGGCTGCGCTAGCCGGCAGCCTGGGTATCGCACCGACCGCCAACATAAATCCCGAACGGCTTTACCCCTCGATGTTCGAACCCATCCATGGCTCCGCCTTCGACATCATGGGCAAGGGCTGGGCGAACCCGGTGGGCACCTTCTGGTCGGTAGTCCTGTTGCTCGAACACCTCGGCGAAACCGACGCCGCCGCGCGCGTAATGAAAGCCATCGAACACGTCATGGCAAATCCCTCTCTGCACACTCGTGATCTGGGCGGTACCGCCACTACGGCCCAGGTAACCGACGCCGTCTGTGCGCAGATCGCCGCCACCGCCAAGGGTCATCTAACGACCGCCTGACCTTTCTCCCCGCAAACAAACCCCGGGGTCCCCATATCTCCAAACCAGTCCCGCAGAGCCTGCCCTGAGCTTGTCGAACGGGGACGGCTGAACTTCAGACCTGTCCAAATTAGCGGATTAACTTGCTTTTTGACGATGTGACTTGTTGATTGCTTTGAAGAGAGCTTGGCCGAGCAAAATCAGGTTGCTTCTGTTGATCGGCTGCTGTCTAAATGGCAACGAGTTTTGAGTTGTGTTGATAAACGAAGGGCACGGGTTTAGCCGTGCCACATGCCGCTCTCACTACTGAGGGCTTTAGCCCCTGAGGTACGTCTTTGCAGTCGTCTGCGGCGAACGCAGTTGCGGAGAGAGATGACTTCGCCCCATGTGTATGAAAGGCGTACCTCAGCGGCTAAAGCCGTCAAGCGCACAGGCTGTTTACGGCACAGTCGAAAACGACATCTAAACCTTTTAGAACCATCATGGGCGAATCCGATGGTTTTCATCACCTTGGGTGAGCCGCAGGCTCATGGGGACACGGCGAACCGTGCCCTCTCGTTCGACAGTCTTCCCCAACCTCTGAAGGTCAGTGAAGGCTTCATGCGCTAATTGGCCAACTGAAAATCTAATTTGGACAAGCCTGGCTGAACGTAGCCCAGGACGCTAGTCCTGGGTTAGCACACCCCATCGAAAAGTCCCAAAGGGACGACTGAAAACTTACCCAACAACTCGTCGAACACCCCACCAAAGTCTTGACCATCACATCTTGACACTCAAGAGTAATGTGCACTACAGTTGCCTCCATGGACCAACCGAATACCGACGTCATCCAGGGTACGCTCGACATGCTCATTCTCAAGACACTGAGCCTCGAGCCCATGCACGGTTTCGGCATCGCCCGCCGTGTGGAACAGATTTCGCGTGGAGTATTCAAGGTGAACCCCGGTTCCCTGCTCACCGCCTTGGAGCGGCTGACCCGTGCTGGATGGCTCGATGCCGAATGGCGCCAGACAGAAAACTCCCGCCGCGCGAAGTTCTATACACTCACCCGTGCCGGGAAAAAGCAGCTCGAGGTCGAAACAGCAGACTGGACACGGCGAGCGTCAGCCATCGCCCGCGTTTTGAAGGCGGAGGGCTAGCCCTGTGTCTCTCTGGCGTCAGCTCACTCGCGGTCTAAGCGTGCTCATCCACAGCCAGGCCGCCGACCGGGATGCCGGCGACGAGGTAGACCACTACCTGGAGCAAGCGACCGCTGCACTCGTTGCCAGCGGACTCTCTCCCCATGATGCGCGGCGAGCCGCGCGTCTGGAGCTGGGTAGTCCCACGGTCATCCGCGAAGAGATCCGCTCGTACGGCTGGGAGCATACGCTTCATACACTCCTCACTGACCTGCACTACGCCGCACGTCAACTCATCCGCAATCCCGGCTTTGCACTTGTCACCACGCTGACGTTAGCGCTGGGAATTGGAGCCGGCACGGCGATCTTCAGTGCGGTGAATCCTATCTTGTTTAAGCCACTTCCCTATCCACACGCCGGTCAGCTCATGATGATTTGGGAAATGCGCAGCGATGGCTCTTCGCAACCGGTCACCTTCGGCACTTTTTACGGGCTCAAGGAGCGGGCTCGCTCCTTCGACGCAATGGCAGTGATGAAGCCGTGGCAACCGGCAATGACCGGCGCTCTCCAGCCGGAACGATTTGAAGGCCAGCGGGTGAGCGTAGACTATTTCCGCACATTGGGCATATCGCCTGTGCTGGGACGAGACTTCAAGGCTGCCGACGATCAATTCCAGGGTCCCAATGTCGTTGTGCTCAGCGACCGGTTATGGCGGCTCCGCTTCGCCGTGGATCGCACAATCGTTGGCCGGCAGGTCAAGCTGGACGACAACCTTTTCACCGTGATCGGCGTCATGCCCAGCTCATTCGAGAACGTTATAGCCCCTGCAGCAGAGCTGTGGGCGCCGTTACAGTACGACCCCTCACTTCCCGCTGACAGCAGAGACTGGGGTCATCACTTGCGGATGGTGGGCCGGTTGCGCTGGGGTGTCGGCCGGAACCAAGCCAGGAATGAACTGAATGTGATCCTGCGCCCATTCACTCAGATCCATGCCAAGGGATATGAAGGCTCTGGTGGCCCCCCGGATGGAATGGTGGTCAATCGACTTCAGGACGACCTGACCCTCGGCGTGAAACCGGCTCTGCTGGCGATTCTTGGCGCGGTCGGATTGGTACTCCTAATCGTATGCGTGAATGTGACCAATCTTCTGCTCGCATCGGGCGCGCGGCGGCGCAGTGAATTTGCCATGCGTGCCGCGCTTGGCGCAGGACGCAGGCGCATGGTTCGGCAACTCCTCACGGAAAGCCTGCTGCTTGCCGCCATCGCCGGCGCTTTAGGAATGGCCATTGCAGAAGTTGGCGTGCGCGCGTTGGTCGCACTCAGTCCTCCCGATCTACCCCGCGCCGGAGCGATCCACGTCGATGGCGCAGTCTTTGCCTTTGCACTGGCAATCACCACCATCATCGGCCTGATGGTTGGCCTGCTGCCCGCCCTGCAAGCGTCGCGCAGCGACCCACAACGCGGCCTGCAACAAACTTCACGAACCACCGCCGGTGGGCGCCACTCCATGCGCCGCACCCTGGCCATCTCGCAAGTGGCGCTCGCCTTGGTGTTGCTGGTAACCGCGGGATTGGTGTTACGCAGTCTGGAACGCCTGTTTGCGATCGACCCGGGCTTCGATGCCTCACACCTGCTCACCCTGCAGGTGCAGCAGTCAGGTCATCGCCTGGACAGCGACAGTGCGCGCACCCGCTTCCTAAGCCAGGCCGTGGAAGCCGTGCGCCGGGTCGGCGGTGTTACTTCCGCAGCCATCACCAGCCAACTGCCGTTGAGCGGCGACTTCGACGTCTACGCTGTGCAGTTCGAGTCGCATGCCGCTACTGCCGATGCAGCGCTCCGATATTCGGTAAGCCCGGACTACTTTAAGACCATGGACATCCCTCTGCGACGTGGCCGCCTGCTCGACGAGCGCGACGCAGCGGGTGCTCCGGGAGTCGTTTTGATCAGCGAATCTTTGGCCAAACGCAAATTCGGCGATCAGGATCCGATTGGTCAACGGGTTCGTGTCGGGCCCGATGCCCTCCACGCGGACCTCCCCTGGGCCACGATCGTCGGCGTGGTGGGCGACGTGAAACAGGCTTCCCTGGCCGTCAGTCAATCGGATGCGTTCTACATCCCTACGCCACAGTGGTCCTGGGTGGACCCCGCGCAGTCGTTCGTAGTTCGGGCCCACGGCGACCCAGCAAAACTTACTCCTGCTATCAAAGCCGCGATCTGGTCGGTAGATAAAGATCAACCCATCGTGCATGTAGCGACCATGGGCTCGCTGCTGGAGTCCTCAGAGGCTCAACGGCGTTTTGCACTCACCTTGTTTGAAGCCTTTGGGATAGTGGCGCTGGTGCTTGCCGCGGTCGGTATCTACGGTGTTCTGTCCGGCGGTGTCACCGAGCGAATGCGTGAGATTGGGGTCCGCGCCGCCCTGGGCGCTTCCCGCCGCAGCATACTCACGATGGTGCTGCGTCAGGGAATGATGCTCACCGGCATCGGCATCCTCATCGGCCTGCTGGGAGCCGTGGCGGCGAGCAGGATCGTAGTTTCATTGCTGTATGGAGTATCGCGCTTCGACCTGGTCACCTACATTTCGGTAATCGCGCTGCTCGCATTCGTCTCGGGGATCGCCTGCTGTTTGCCCGCCTGGCGCGCAGCGCAAGTTGATCCCTCGATCACACTGCGGGCGGAATAGGCATCGAACCTCAGACTTCTCCCTGTGACGAAGGCCGGGTGCCCCATATCTCGCTCGTTTTTCGCGAGATGTGGGATTCCACGAGACTCGACGTTAGGTCTGTAGAATTGCAGGTGGAGCTCAGTGGAATCCCACATCTCGCGAAAAACGAGCGAGATATGGGGCACCCAAGATCCGTTGTATAGACATTTTTAGTCGGTCTTGAGTGCGAGATCGCGGTGCTCGAAGATAGCCGTCCCTGCGGCAAAGAGTAGACCCGCACCCACGATGATCAGGATGAACCCGCTAGGATGCCGCAACAATCGAGCCGCCTCACCCAGGTCTCCCTGGGTCAACACAAACAATAACCGCGCCGCAGCAAAGCTCGGCCACTCGTAGCCCGCAAACCCGAGCAGCGTAAGCAACCCCAGCGAAGCCGTAGAGGCCAGCATCATGGGGAGCCACGTGGCAAAGAACAGAGCTGCAGCCGCTGTCCACATTCCCAGCACAAGTTGCGCCAGGGCGAGGGCGAACAAGATAGGCCACGGTCGATCGATCGCAGCAAAGAGCGCGATTCCGCTCACCACAAAACTGACTACATAGAACGCCAGAGGAAGCCAGGCTCCGCAGGCCAGCGCAAAGAAATATTGCCGCCGGCTCACTGCGCGCGACAACACCGTGGCGATACGGCGCGAACGCTGTTCATTGCCCAGCAAAGCGCTCCCCGTAAAGGCCACCAACCCCAATCCGTACAGGCACTCCTGGTGCAGGATGGAGAGCACATCGTCAATGTCCGGCTTGGCTGCAGGCACCAGAAGAATCGCCGCAAGGCCAAAAGGCCACAGCATCAGAAACAAATAAATCCAGCGGTTCTGATAGAGCAAGCGGCGCGTGATCTGCCAGATCTTCGACACTGCGCTGTTCACGAGCTCTCCTCTTGCGACCACTCGAGGAACAGGTCCTCCAGTCTGCGCCGTAACGGCGCCAGGCTCACGACCTCGCCCCCCGCATTCCAAATCGCTTCGATCGCGCGACGCTGTTCCTGCGCCGGAACCGTGATGCGTATCGAAGCAGGATCGGCGCCCGCGCCGGCAGCCGCGGGATAAACGCGGTTCATCTCGGCCAGAGAAAGTCCACGCAACTCAATCTCCACTCGATCCGACGCACTCTGAAATTCCCTCAGCGATCCACTCCGAACCAGGCGCCCCTGGTTAAGGAAGGCGATACGGTCGCAGATATGCTCCACCTCGGTCAATTGGTGGGAGCTGAAGAAAATGCTCTTGCCCGCATTGCGTGCAGTGCGCAGCAGTTCCCGCACTTGCTGCACTCCGGCAGGATCGAGAGCGGCCGCCGGCTCATCGAGAATCAATAACTCGGGATTATTGATCAGTGCCTGGGCCAACGCCAGCCGCTGCTGCATTCCCCGAGAATATTGCCGTGCATCTTTGCCGTCCTCGGGCAAGCCAACGGCGCCGAGCAGGTCGCGGATATCCTTCGCCAGGCGAGGATCATTGACCCCGTTCAAGCGTGCCGCAAACTCAACGCTGCGGTAGCCGCTCTCCGGAAAAAATACCGGTACATCGGGCACGAAGCCGAGCCGTGCCCGCGCCTCCGCATCCCCGAACGGTTTGCCCAGCAACGAACCGCTTCCGGAGGACGGATGAAGAAAGCCCAGAGCGAGATGGATGGCGGTGGTCTTCCCCGCCCCATTCGGGCCCAGAAAGCCCAGGATCTCTCCCGGCTCGAGGCTCAGCGTCAACGGGTGCAGAGCGGTGTACCTGCCGAACTGCTTCGAGATGGCAGAGAACGTCAGGCGAGGAGGCATGTCACTCTGTTGAAGCTAAGATTTCGTATTTCTCCTGGAAACGCGGAATCTCACCCCGCCACAAAATTGTCATCTCGACCGGAGCGCAGCGTAGTGGAGAGATCTGCGGTCTCTCTTGAGGTTCTCACACGCCCTCATTAGCCCCTGAGGTACGTCTTCCCAACGTTCGTGGCAGCCTGCCCGAAAGCAGGAAGAGATCAGGAACAGGCCCTGATCTCTTCTGCTTATCGAACTGCGGTGCCGCTGATCAGTATTGGACCTTGAGGAAAATGATGACCAGCGTAAACAGCGAGAGCGACTCCATAAACGCCAGGCCGAGTGTGAGCAGCAGCAGGATGCCCGCGCGGGCGCCAGGATTCCGGGCCAGCGCTTCCGTGGCAGACGCGGTTGCCCGGCCTTGGCCGAGGCCGCAAAGTCCAGCGGCGAGCCCCATCCCAACACCGGCTGCGATGGCTACGAGTCCATGCCCCGTCCCATCCCCGCCCGTTGCTTGGGCAAAGGCTGGGATGGCGAGGAATAAGACTGACAATGTCATGAATAGATACTGCAGTTTGCGCATTGTTTCTCCTTGCTTCCTAAGATTGCCGCCAGTGGGTGGTTGAGGCTCACCGTGCTGGCCCCCTCACGCTTGCGGCGTTCACCCCGGGGTGGAAGCATAGCCCCCGAAGCGAAAAAAATATTAATCGTGGGCGACTGCCTGGGACACGTAAATCATGGTCAGCAACATGAAAATGTAAGCCTGGATCAGCGCCACACCCAGGTGCAAAACCATAAAGACAATCGGGATGCCGATGGGAACCAGGGAGAAGAACACCAGCGTCACCTCTTCCCCGGCAAACATGTTGGCGTAAAGACGAACCGTGAGAGAGAGGATGCGCGCCAGGTGCGAGATGATTTCGATGGGCAGCATCATGGGGGCGATCCACCAGATCGGCCCCAGAAAGTGCTTGAAGTAGCTCACCGGGCCCTGCACGCGGATACCATGGTAGTGGTAATAAAACCAGCACCAAAGCGCGATACCCAGTGGAACCGTGACGACCGACGTGGGTGCTATCAGTCCCGGCACCATGCCCAGCAGGTTCGAGAGCAGCACGAAGAGCAGCACGCAGGTGGCAAACATGACATAACGCTGGTACCCGTGCCCGATGATCGACTCGCCTTGGTCGGAGACGAAACCGTGGATCATCTCCGCGATCTGCTGGATGGTACCTGGATTCTCCACATTCAAGGAAAACCGCACCAGCAGAAAAAATATCAACAGCAGGCCGACCACCAGCAGTTCCATGGCAAACGTCTCGGTGATGGGAGCGTGCGGGTTGTAGGGCTGGACATGCACCGCGTGCATAACCTGGGTCGCCAAATTCCCAAAGTATTTGTTCAACGTAGCAGTGATGGGGTCTAATTCATGCATACCTGTAAATCAAGCCTCATGCGGACCAGCCGCGGAACACTCGAATTGCCTCGATGAAGAGGGCGATCAGGGCCAGGGCTATGCCCAATAACAGCGCTACCACCTTCCCGTCCAAACTCCTCAGGCTAACATAAAGCACCCCTGCGGCGGCTATCAGGCGGATAAAAAACCAGAATAGAACCGGCCCCAGAGGCTTTTGGGTGGGGCTGCTACCGGTATCCAGGCGAATGAGAACGGCGCCCATGAGTTGCCGCCACTCAAGGATTCCCGTGGCGGCAATGGCGCCTCCCACCAGGAACAACACTGCGGACCGCCAGCCCCATGCGACCCAAATGATGGGAATCCCTACCACAATGGCAATCAGGACGCTGCGCAGTGCCCGGTTCATCACCAACCGTAGATCCTGATCGCTAAATTCCATTTACTCCTTGCTATGCGACAGAACGATCCGAATGGTCTGAACAAACCCCGCGATCGCGCCCACGATGAGGCCCGCAATATTCATCCAATGCTGATTCAACCATCGATCGAGGGCCAATCCGATAGCCCAACCGATCACGACGCACGCAGGCAGCAGCAGGCCCAACTGAATCAGGCTTTCTACTCGCACCAAAGAGTGCAGCGCTCCATCATCGGCTGAGGACTTCGCCGGCTTCTCTGGCGGATCGGACATACCCTTGGCAACCATCTCTGTGCGTATCCTCGGCAGTTATACACCATGGAGAAAAAAGCGTACCTCAGGGGCTAAAGCCCTCGCAGGTAGGATTTGGTTACGGCACAGCTAACCCGTGCCCTTCGTCAAGATTCGTTCGGCCCTGTAGTGGAGAAGCCGAAAGGGCCGTGCTCTTCAATTCTTGCGTCAGCTGGGGTCACAAAGTCGATCGTTGGGCTGCGCCCGTCGGAGCCGGCTAGCAAACCCATGAATGCAACGTGGATAATTCTCAGTCGTCCCTGTGGAAATTCGTGTCATAACCAGGTCGAAGGGAATCGGACGGGTGCCCCACGTTCGCCTGAGCGTACTCCGAATTTCCTGTCGAGCTTGCTGGCGTTGACGAACTTCATGCGGCTTTCCTTAATGAAAGCCGCACACGCGGGTGTTGGTGGTGCCCCATGCAGGAAATCCGGATACGTGGGCCGAAAACGATGGGCGCAGCCCAACAATCGCCTTTGCCGAGTCCTTATGTGGGAACTCATTTCCTGGGACGTTAGCCCCCTGTCCGAAGCCTCAATATTTGAGAACGAGCGAATCGCTTCGAATCTGCTGAGCGCGCGAATCTTGTGGGAGTCACCGCTCTGATGTTTTGTATCAGGGCACGACTTCAGTCGGGCCGTAAAGGGCACAACAAAGACTGGGCTTTAGCCCCTGAGGTACGCTTTTTTTCATGGGTCGCGGCTTCAGCCCAAGAACCTCAAAACCACCCCACCGGACAATACGAAAATCCCCCAATGCAAACGTTATACTGACTCTTCGAGGCACCCATTGTTTGAGTCGGAATTCGAGAGCAATCTCTTTGCCCTACGCCAGGAGAAGCTGCGTCAGATTGAGGCGCTTGGCCAGCAAACCTACCCCAACCAATTTCTCACCTCCCACACCCTCTCCGAAGTGCGCCAACAATTCGGAGACATCGCGCCCGAAGTCCTGGACGCAAACCGAACAAGCGTCACCGTCGCCGGCCGCATCATGGCTATCCGCGCTCAAGGCAAGGCTGGTTTTGCACAGCTGCAACAAGGCGGAGAACGCTTACAAATCTACGTCCGCTTGGATGCCGTAGGAGACCAGGGCTTTCAGCTCTACAAACTGCTGGACCTGGGCGACCATATTGGAGTCTCCGGCTACGTATTCCGCACCCGCACCGGAGAACTGACCGTCCATGTGGAGAAGATCACCTTCCTGGCCAAGGCCATGCTCGCTCTCCCGGAGAAGTATCACGGGCTAGCCGATGTGGAGCTTCGCTACCGCCAACGTTACGTGGATCTCTTCATGAACACCGACGTGCGCGCTGTCTTTGTCAAGCGTGCCCAGATCCTCAAGGCGATCCGATCCTTCTTCGATCAGCGTGGCTACATCGAGGTGGAGACCCCGATGATGCAGCCCATCGCCGGAGGAGCCGCCGCCCGGCCCTTTCGCACCCACCACAACGCACTGGATCTTCCGCTATTCCTGCGCATAGCGCCAGAGCTCTATCTCAAGCGGCTGGTGGTGGGCGGGCTCGACCGCGTCTACGAGATCAATCGCAACTTCCGTAACGAAGGTGTCTCGACCCAGCACAATCCCGAGTTCACCATGCTCGAGTTCTACCAGGCCTACGCGAACTATCACGACCTGATGCAGCTGACCCAGGACCTCATCATCCAGGTGGCGTTGGAGGTGAACGGCTCCACGCTGACCAATTTCGCAGGGCATGACATCGACCTGTCAAAGTGGCGGCGCTTCTCCATGCGTGAAGCCATCCTTGAGTTCTGGCCGGAAGCCGCGGGCTCCAAGCCGGCGCTCGAAGACTTTCAGAGCGGCCATGCGGTGGAGCAGATGGCGCAGAGACTACGAGACGCCCGAGTCTCTCTCGAGTACAAACCCGGTGAACCTGCAGGAAAAACCATCGCCGGCATCTTCGAGGCGGTTGCCGAGGATCACCTGATTCAGCCGACCATCATCTACGACTTCCCCGTTGCCGTCTCGCCGCTTTCCAAAAACAAGCCGGACGAACCCGATTGGGTGGAGCGGTTTGAGTTTTATATCGGGGGATTCGAACTGGGCAACGCTTTCAGTGAGCTCAACGACCCGGAGGAGCAGCGCAAGCGCTTCGAGCAGCAACTGGCGGAGCGCGACCGGGGCGACGCAGAAGCCCACGCCATGGATGAAGACTACGTCCGCGCCCTGGCCTACGGACTTCCTCCGACCGGCGGCGAAGGGATCGGCATTGACCGGCTAACCATGGTGTTAACCGGCGCGAGGTCCATTCGCGACGTGATCTTCTTCCCCCTCATGCGTTCCCAAACGGGCGAAGATTCTGGTTAGAGAAACCACGTCGAGCTCTCCGCGCGATGAGGAGAGTGGGCCCCCAGACAACCAAAAACTTAAGAGCTGACCAGCTCTATTTTCTGGATGTCTGTTTGCCGACCCGCTTCAGTACCTGGCTGAGGCTCGTTTTCTCAAACTCATCCAGCAGCGCTATCATGGAGCCGGAAAAGATTTTATCGAGCGCGCCATTTACCCGCAACGCCGCAGCAGCGCGGACACTGGGAGTATGGAACAGGGAGCCAGTCTCAACCGCCTTGTAAACGTCGGCTAGAGAAATAGCTTTAGGAGATTTCAGGAGTCTTGAACCACCCGTCGGCCCCTTTTGACTTTCAATCAGCTTCGCCTGCTGAAGAGAGGCAAGTACCCGGCGAACGACGACTGGGTTGGTGTCCAGTTTGAGTGCGATATCGGTTGAAGTTTGTAGTGTGTCCGGTTCTGAAGCAAGCAGAACCAGTACATGAACTCCGGTAGCAAATCTGCAATTGACGGCCATTCCCGAACGCTACCATACAACAGCGACAATGGGCATGACCCTACGACTGCACGTTAGTCACTTCCAAGGTTGCAGAACCACTAACAGGTAACCATGATCATTTCAGGAATATATCGTACCCGTGGCAGGATCATTTGCCGATAGACGTTAACTGGAGGTTTTTTGCGCATTCTCTTTGTCGGTGACGTATTCGGCCAGGCCGGTCGACGTATTGTCGGCGAGCACCTGGAACAGGTGATCGAGCAGCGGGCCGTCGACCTGGTGGTGGTCAACGCTGAAAACGCTGCCGGGGGGTTCGGCATAACACCCGGGATAGCCGAGGAGCTCTTCGACCTCGGCGCCCACGTTATCACGACCGGTAACCATGTCTGGGACAAACGTGAAATCATCGAGTATATGCAGTCCGTTCCCCTGGACAGCCACAGTCGCGCCCGCCGCGTGTTGCGGCCTGCCAACTACGTCGCCGGGACTCCAGGCTACGGATATTACGAGGGAGAATTACCCCAAGGACAGACCTACGCGGTCATTGACCTCCAGGGCCGGGTTTTCATGGCTAGCCTGGATGATCCCTTTCGGGTGGTCGATTCCCTGCTCGAAAAGATCAAGGCCAAAGTGATCCTTGTCGATCTTCACGCCGAAGCTACTTCGGAGAAGGTCGCGCTTGGATGGTACCTAGCCGGAAGGGTTACTGCGGTAATCGGAACCCACACGCACGTACCCACTGCCGATGAGCGCGTCTTGCCCGGCGGGACCGCCTATCAGACCGATGTGGGAATGAGTGGGCCCTTCGATAGCGTGATCGGTGTGGAAAAAGAGCAAATAATTAACCGCTTCCTGACCGGCATGCCAGGCAAATTCGAAGCCGCCAAGGGCGACCCCCGCATGTGCGCCGCCCTGATCGACTGCGACGGCGCCACCGGCCGCGCGCTCTCCATCCAACGCCTGATGCTGGCTGAGTAGACTTTTCAGAGTCCCTGGGCGCCCCCCTGGAAACGCGAAGGGTGCCCCGGCGTGCCCTGGGGTCTCGCTTTTGAGACCTGGGATCCTCCTAGGAAAGGCCAATAGGGTCCCGCCTAAAGAGTCTGCGTGAGAATCGGGGCCGTCTACAGATTCAGTCCCGCAGGGGGGAAAACTCTATACGAAGGACACGGCCTTTAGTCGGGCCGTAATACCCCACAAAAACCTGGGCTTTAGCCCCTGTGCATGGCGTTCCACACCGCACGCTAACATCTGCGCCGAAACTCCCCAGGCAAAAATTCACTTAAGGCTTCAACGCGATCACATTGGGCTGGCGCACCAGGCTCCGGCTCGCGGAGGTTATCTGGCCGTGGCGGTCGAAATGAAGAGTCCAGTTGGTGGTGATGGTGGATCGGGAGACGTCGCTGAAGGTGACATCCGCACTCTGATCGGCCCCTATGACCATTTGAGGCCGGTTCGCCCCCAGGCGAAGCAAGTCCAGCGTCGGCGCCGGATTCGGTAGGACGTTGAGCACCTGCACGGGATACCCGCTCAGCTCGGCATAGCACACCGCAATCAGCAACCAGTTCGGCGCGTGACTGAGGGGAGCGGTTCCACGCTCCTGACGCAGCATGCCGTTGAACACCTCGAAGGTGCCTGGTCTGTTCCACGAGGCTTCAAACGGCAAGAGACCGTGGGCGTACGTGGAGACGATGCGCACCTGGGCATCGTTGCGGGGCAGCAGGGCCGCAAACCGCGAGGAGCCGCTGTCATCCGCACCGTGGGTGAAGGCCAGGAAGACGTAATCTGGAAATGCCGGGCACACAATCTGCTGGTAGTGCCACGCAGGACTGCTGATATCGAAATTCGCCAGCGCGGCCTGCTTGGAAAGCTCCGCGCTCAGGTCGGAGACAACCTCGTAGTCCGCATTGCTCATTTGGGTTGGCTCGAGATGGTCGAGCGCAATCACTGTGGGCGAAGAAGCGAGTGGAGTGGTCCCAATGGAAACCGGCGTAACCCCGGGAAAGGGACTGTTGGTTGCGGTCGCCGTGACTCCGGGAAAAAGGTCCTGGGTAGGAAGTTGCGGTGCCTGTGCCAAACCGAAAACGGCCGGGAAAGCGAGACCGACAAACAGCAGAGGCCGGAGCATGGGGGCGATGGGCGGCATCGACTCCTCACTCTACCACGTAGGTTGCGGGGCTTACCCTGCTCTTAGTCGCCGCTGAACTCTACTTGATACTTTCGGCGCGCCACAAAGAAAAAGGGCAGCCCCGCAATGCGGGGCTGCCCTCGGTTTTAGCTCAGTGTGCGCGGCGACGAGCAGCCGGCGCCTTGGCCGGTGGTTCGCCGTCGCTGAGGGTGATCATCGGCGGGTTAGGGGTGTAGGAGTCGAACGTCGAGTCATAGGTTACGGTCGACCCGATGGCGGGAACGCTCTTCAGCGGGGTCTTCATATTCACCGTGAAGTCCGCCTTCTTACTCTGCTTGTTGTCTTCGGTGACCGCTAGCTGGACCGACTCAGGCGTTGCCGAGATAACCGTGCCCGGTACTTGGACCCGGTGTCCCTTCAGCACATCCCAAACCTTCTGCGCGTCCTCAGGCTTACCGTTGAAAAGGATGAATTCCTGATCGCCAAGGCTAAGCGTCTTGAGGTCCGGAGTGGAGGCAACGGTCTGCGCGGCCAGATCGGCTGGCGACGGTGGCGGCGGAGCCGGAGTAGGGTTGTATCCGTCCGGCGGAAAGAGGTTGGCATGGGCCAGCGTCTGGACGGCCGGATAGCCATCCATACTCCCGTGGTACTTGTTGTAGAAGTATTCGGCGGCCTTCTCAATCTGCGGCTTGGCCTGCGGGGGAGCGAACTGGGCGGCCCGGGTCAGAAACCACGCTGCGTTCTTCAGATCCGGCGGGGTCTGCTGGGCATACGCCTGTCCCAAAAGGTAAGTGTCATTGAGTCCTGGACCACTCTGCGTCAGGGTCGGATCCGGATAGGCTTTCAGCTCATTGGTGAAGGCCGCGATGGCGCCTGCGAAATCCTTTTTGTTTGCGTCATCCTGGGCTATCGCGCTGTCGAAGATGGGTGCCGTCGCCGTCTTTAATTTCTGGAAGTCGGCATCCGAGATATTCCCCGACTTGGTGGCGGTGAGGCCGGTCTGAGCCTGGGCAGCCGCCTTGTCGAGAATAGGCTGAGCCTCAGTGGGGTTGGTCTTCTGCGACGCCTGGGTTTTCTCCAGGTAAACGGCGGTGGCTAGACCACGCAGGTTCCCCGGATCAGCCGCCAGCAGCCGGTCTGCGGCGTCTAACATCTTAACCGGATCGCCCTGGTAGGCTAGCATCAGCTGTTCAAGCATATCGTTTTTGACCACGGAGTTAGGGTACTTGGTCAGAAAAGCTTCGATCGCCGCTGCCTTGGCAGCGGGGGTGGACTGTCCCACAGCGTTGGTGTACTCGTTGTATTCCGCGGGATCTTTGATGGTGATCGAGCCAGACGCCGCGGCTTGGCCATAGACCATAGAGACGCTGCCTGGAAAGATGATGGCCAAGGCCAACAAGGAAGCAAAGACGGACTTCTTCATGCAACGCTCCTAGGAGATGCGAGAATCAGGAAAAAGCAGAAATCAGAAATCATTCTCATTAAATGGGATGCAAGCCGGAAAACTCGTATGAGAGCTAAACGCTTTGATCCTTCGCCCAATGGTTCGATCTCATTGAGAAAAACCAGAGTCTTTCCGATGAGCTGTGGAAGGATTATAGAAACCGTTTTCGCTTCTGACAAGTAAAGGAAGAGTCAAGTGCGGAAAGCAGCAAATCACCAAGGAGTAGACGATGACGGAAAAGAGAAGTGAGCCGGTGCCGGCAGAGCCATTACGTAGTCAAGTCGCGGTGGTCACGGGGGCAGCCCGCGGTATCGGTGAAGCCATCGCCAATAGGCTGGCAGACATGGGCGCAACGGTAGTCCTCACCGCCCGCGACCAGGCTCGCTTGGCGCAAGCGAAGACCGCCATCGAGCACGGCGGCGGTAAGGCTGTCGTCCTGCCCTGTGACCTGACGGATGAGAGGGCAGTGGCCGCCCTGGGAGAAAAGGTGGCAAAGGAGCACGGCCGCTGCGACATTCTCGTGAACAATGCAGGCGTAGGTATGCTGCGCAAACCGCTCATTGATCTGCCACTCGAAGAGTGGGACCAGATGATGCACACCAACCTGCGCGCTCCCTACCTGATGATGCGGAGTTTAGCCCCTTTGATGATTGCGGCCCGATCTGGTCACATCATCAATATTTCCTCCCTCGCGGGCAAAAATACCCTGCCCGACGGCGCCGCCTATTCAGCCTCCAAATGGGGACTCAACGGCCTGACCTATTCGGTGGCCGAGGAATTGCGCCAATACAATGTGCGCGTATCGGTCATCGCTCCAGGTTCGGTCAACACCCATTTCGGAGGCCCGCGCGGAACCAAGGATCCAACCCGAATGATCCAGCCCGACGATGTCGCCCAGGTGGTAGCGATGCTGGTGACTCAAGCTCCCACCTCCTTCATCAGCGAAGTCCTGCTGCGCCCAACGATGAAGCCCTAGTTGGCTGCTTAAGGCTCGGGACGGTTCGCCAAGGCGTACGTGGAAAACGATTTCATTTCCCCCTAAACCATCCTTCTTCCCGCAGCCTGTTCAAGTCCGCAGCCCCAGCCGAAGGCATCTGGACCGGTGCCCCACGTTCGCCAAAGCGTACTCCGGATTTCCTGTCGAGCTTGCTGGCGTTGGCGAAATTCATGCGGCTTTCCTTAACGAAAGCCGCACCCACGGGTGTTGGTGGCGCCCCGTGCAGGAAATCCGGATACGTGGGCCGAAAACGACGGGGCGCAGCCCAACGATCGCTTTTCCTCACGCCAGACCGGATCGCAGCAGTCACCGCTCTGATGCTTTCTATGAGGGCACGACTTTTAGTCGGGCCGTAAGGCCCCAACAAGATCCGGGCTTTAGAGCGTGTGTGAGAACCAGGATTACGAACTCAGTCCCGCAGGGACGGCTGAACTTAGCCCAGGACGCTAGTCCTGGGGTGAATTGAAAGGGCGATCCAGTCCCGTAGCGACGGCTGGAAATAGGCCGCGACGAATCCTGGACAACCTTCAGATGTACCCAGGACTAGCGTCCTGGGCTAAGTTCAGCCGTCCCTGCGGGACTGAGTTCGTAACCCTGGTTCTCACACACGCTCTTTAGCCCCTGTGCTGTGGCGCAGCGAGGCATTCGGCCCCCCCGCCGTAGGGCCTACGAGACCTGAAATCCCCGCAACAACCCTATCCAAGCCAAAATCTCGACCTCCACCGAGTGGAAACCGGTGTCGCGCTTATCGCGCACGCTTTTCCCCGGCCCGGCTCCAGGGGGCGGAGAAAACGAAATTTGATCTCTTGATAAAACATAAGGACTTAGCACTCTCCACAAACTCAAAAGCGTCTATGAAGACCTCAAACTCAGTCCCGTAGAGCCTGCCCTGAGCTTGTCGAACGGGGACGGCTGAAACACCCCTTATGGCGCATAGGGCGCTTATGGCGCACACTCTTTTTCAGCAAAGTCCTCGCTCGGACCCGAAACCGGACACAAACCCGAACCCTTGCCCTCGCCCCCAAGCGAACTTTCGCCGTAAAACAAGTGCCCCGAACGTTACTTGTAACGTTTGGGGGGTAGGACTAGCCTCTAAAGTGTGTCATTTTAGGAAGATCCTACAGTTCTCCATGAACCGAGCAGCCGCCGATGAAAACGAGCAAAACCCACTTAGAACCTAGGAGTTGGGTTGTGTACGGTTTATCCACAACATGTTGGGGTCGCCATGTTGCTTCGGGGGAACGCGATCGCTAGAGTCTTTTCTAAGGCCAAAGGAACACGTCCATGCTGAAGCTTAAAAAGATCCAGATGCTGGGGTTCAAGTCGTTCTGTGATCGCACAGAGGTGACTCTCCCGGGTCAGGGGATCGCGGTTGTAGTGGGTCCGAATGGCTGCGGCAAATCGAACATTCTCGACGCGGTGAGCTGGGTGCTCGGCGAGCAATCAGCCAAGAGCCTCCGCGGGGCAAAAATGGAAGACGTCATCTTTGCCGGAACCCGGGAGCGCAAATCTCTGGGCATGGCCGAGGTCTCTCTTTCTCTTATCGATCCCGAAGCTTATGCGGAAGGCCCTCTGCTCGAATCACCGGAAGCAAGCGAGCACGCCGAGCCGGAAAAGACGGACTGGGACGAAGAGGAAATACGGGCCGAGCGAGCCGCTGAGACCGAAGAGATCATCGCCGAGGTACAGCCCGGTCCCGTCATAGAGGATGCAGACGGCACCGTAGTCGAAGGTTCGGCAGTAGAAGCCCCGGTCACCGCAACCGAGCAGCCATCCCCCGAAGCGATCGAGCCCTCGACCCAAAGTCCTGTGGTGTTGAAGGTTCGCCGCAGACGCTTTCAGCGCACGGCCGCACGGCATGGCGAGATCGTCGTCACCCGCCGCCTGTTCCGCACCGGCGAGAGCGAGTATCTGCTGAACGGCAAACTCTGCCGCCTGCGCGATATTCAGGACATCTTCATGGGCACCGGCCTCGGCCCCGAATCCTACGCCATCATCGAGCAGGAACGCATCGGGCAGCTACTGAGTTCCAAGCCTCACGACCGGCGCGCCATTATCGAAGAGGCCGCGGGCATTACCCGTTTCAAGACGAGGAAGCGCCTTTCCGAACTTCGCCTCGAGCAGGCCAAACAGAACCTGGCGCGCGTCGACGACATCTTCGAAGAAGTGACTCGGCAAATGGGGTCGCTCAAGCGGCAAGCAGCGAAGGCTGAGCGCTACGCCGCACTACGCGACGAAATGCGAACGCGCCTGCGCGTGGTACTGGCCAGCCGCATCGCCCAGATGGATGCCGAGCAGGCAACGCTAACGGTTGAGATCGCCGAACTCGGAGCGCAGATCGAGCAAGGCGCCGAGCATGTGGGTGCGCTCGAGGGTGAGTACTCGACCGGGATGTCTCGCGGCTATCAGTTGGATTCAACCGCGAAAGACGCCAACGCGCGCGCCAACCAGGCTTCTGTAGATCTGGAGCGCGCCACCACGCGGGAAATAGCGAACCAGGAGCGCATTGCAGAATTGAAGACCCGCGCGGCCGCCGGTTCGGCCGAGCTGGAGCAGGCACGGCTTCACTTACAGGGACTGATCGTCGAACGCGAGTCTCACCGGAATTTCCTGGAGACAGCAGCTGCCGAGGCTGCGGGTGTTCGTGAAGAATCAAGACTGCGCCAGGCGCAAGCGCGCGAGGCGGTCGAAGCCGTCAGTGGGGTGGAACAGCGGCTGGAAGCGGCACGCCGCTACGCCATGCAATTGCTTAGCCAGGCCGGGCATGCGCGCAACCAAACCATGCATGCGGAAGAGTCTTTGACCGCACTTGAGCAGGATGCCGAGCGGCTGGCCGGAGAGATACACGCCGCCAGCAACGAACTGGCATCGCTGGGCTCAGAACGCGGACAGGCTTCGCTCAAGTTCGAATCCGTCACCGAGCAGTTGCAGCGTCTCGAATCCGAGATGGTCGCCCTGCGAGCGGAGACCGAGACCAGGCGTAGCGAAGAGAGCGCCACCAAACTCGAAGTGGACCGCTTGCGCGCCGAAATGGCCACCCTGACCGGCCGCCGCAACTCACTGCAGTCGTTGATCCGCGAACACAGCTATTCCACCGATACGGTGCGCAAGCTGCTCAAGTCGAATTCCCTGGGTGGAGGCCTGGCTCCGGTAGGCACGCTGGCGGACTTCCTGGAAGTGAGCGGCGAATACGAAACCGTAGTAGATGCTTTTCTGCGCGATGAGCTCAACTACATCGTGGTCAAGAGTTGGGATGCAGCCCATGAAGGCATGCGCCTCTTGAAGAGCGATGTCGATGGGCGCGCGACCTTCCTGGTTCATCCCGACGATTCCCAGGCCAAGTTCTCTTTTGCCGGAGACGCCCTGGACGCGGAGCACAACAGTGTCGGCGTAAAGCGGCTGAAAGACTGCATCCGGGTGCTCGACGGCTTTGGCCGCTCGCTCGAAGTAATTCTGCCCAAACTGCGCGATGGCTTCGTGACTCCCGATGCGGAGTCGGCTAAATCGCTGGCGCTGGGAAACCCTAACGCCTTCTTCCTTGCCCCGTCCGGTGAGTGCTTTCACAACGTTACCGTCACCGGAGGTAAGCCCAGAGCCGAGGGTCCTCTGGCGTTGAAGGGCGAGTTGCGTGAGACGCAGAAGAAACTTGACCTGGTCGAGGCCGAGCTGGGACGTGCGGAAATCACGGCAACCTCGTTGGCTCGGCTGTTGAGCGAGCTGGCGGCTCAATCGGAAAGAATCAGCGAAGAGCGCCGCCATGCCGAGCGGGAAAGCGCCAACCAGAGCGCAGCCCTGCGACAGATGGATGCGGAAGTGGCCCGGCTGGAGCGCCGCCTCGATGACTGGCTGGTGCAGAGCGAGCGCAACAAGGACCTGCGCAACGTTCGCCAGGCGTTGATCGAAGAGAAGCGCGAAGAAACAGCGCGCCTGGATGCCGAGCATGAGGCAGCCGAAATCAAAGTCAACGAGCTGCAGCAAAACATGGAGGAGTTGCGCCGCCAGCGCGAGGAGGCGCAGCAGCAGGCAGCGAGTGTCTCCGCAATCCTGGCTGGGTTGGAAGAGCGCAGCCGCGGAGCGGAAGCAGCCTTCACCCGCATCGATCGGATGTACGGCGACCTCGAACGTAGGGTCAATCAGCTGGAACAGCAGCTGGCCTCCGCCACTGCGGAAGAGCAACAGCGCACACGGGAGAACGAACAACTGGAAGTGGAACGCGAGCGCCTGACCGAAGCCCGCCGAGGCGCACTGGAAGAAGCTGCGCAATCTACGGAAGAAGCCAGGCTATTGCGCGAGCAATTGAAAGACCTGGAACACAATCTCAAGGTCCTGCGTTCTGAAATGGATGCCTTCCGCGAGGCCCGTAGCACTCGCAGCGCGCACACCGCCAAGCTTGCGGTGGAGCTCGAGTACATGGAAGCGGCTTGTGTGAGCGACTTGGGCATCGAAGCGTCTGAACTCCGTCAGCAGCAGGATGTACCGCGCCTCGAAGGCGAACCGCTGGTGGAAGAGGACGAGGCTTGCCGCGGGTTAAAGCAGAAGCTCGAGGCCATGGGACCGGTCAACATGATGGCGCTCGAGGAATACAAGGAAACGGCGGACCGCCACGGCTTCCTCGAAACCCAGCGCAAAGACCTGATCGACGCCATCGAGAATACCCAATCGACCATCCGGGAAATCGACCAGATTACACACCAGAAGTTTGACGAGGCCTTCGCCCGCATCAACCAGAATTTCTCCAAGACCTTCGCCAGCCTCTTCGGAGGCGGTCAAGGCTTCATGCGTTTAACCGATGAAGAGAATACTGCGGAAAGCGGCATCGATATCGTAGCCTCGCCACCAGGCAAGAAGCTGCAAAATGTATTGCTGCTTTCGGGTGGTGAGAAAGCGCTCACCGCGCTGGCCCTGTTGGTGGGAATTTTCGAATACTCACCCAGCCCCTTCTGCGTCCTCGACGAAGTCGACGCTCCGCTCGATGAAACCAACGTGGGCAGACTTGCCGAAATGATAAAGAGTATGAGTACTGAAACACAATTTCTGCTGGTTACCCACTCCAAACGTATGATGACCGCGGCTGACCTGATTTACGGGGTAACCATGCAAGAGCCGGGAGTCTCCAAACTGGTTTCGGTGCGGCTGGGCGGCGAGGAAGTTACCCGCACCCGCGAACGGGTTCACGAACGTCGCTTGGCCACGGCCTAAGGTTAGGGAGTTACCGCTCCGAAGCTTTGTATCAGGGCACGACTTTAGTCGGGCCGTAAAACCCCACAAAGATCTGGGCTTTGGTCATCCCCACTTGACCGTGGATGCCCGGAATGCGATCGACGTCTCGCTGCGCGAAGAGTGTGGACTTTTCCTGCGTTGACAAAGCCGTCGGCACCTCGGACAATCGGAAAGTCATTCCTCCCCCGAGGCGGAACCTTTTGCCGACGCTCATCGCCACCGAATTCGAAGACCTTCAATTGTTTGCCAGAGGTAAGGTCCGCGATCTCTATGCGGTGGGAGATCTTCTGTTGATGGTAGCGACCGATCGAATTTCGGCCTTCGATTATGTGTTGCCCACGGGAATTCCCGGCAAAGGCCGGGTATTAACCCAAATTTCCCTGTTCTGGTTCGACTATCTCAGTGATCTCGTCCCCAATCATCTGGTTACGGCGGATGTAGAGAAATACCCCGCAGAGTTGAAGCCTTACCAGGATGAGTTGCGTGACCGGTCCATGCTGGTGAACCGCGCCCGGATGTTTCCTGCTGAGTGCGTGGTCCGCGGTTATCTCTCCGGCTCCGGATGGAAAGACTACAAGCAAACAGGACAAATCTCCGGAATCTCGTTGCCCCCGGGCCTGCGCGAATCGGAGCGTTTGCCGGAACCGATTTTCACTCCCGCGACCAAGAGCATGAGCGGCGAGCACGACGAAAATATTTCTTTTGACCAGATGGTGGCGCGCGTTGGCGGTAACCATGCAGAGGAACTGCGCCGGCTGAGCCTCGCGATCTATGCCAAGGCATCTGCTCATGCACATGAGCGGGGCCTGATTCTGGCCGATACCAAATTCGAATTTGGACTGACCGCGAAAGGCATCGTGCTGGCAGACGAGGTGTTGACGCCAGACTCTTCTCGCTTTTGGCCCAGCGAAGGATATCGTCCCGGAGCGGCGCAACCCTCGTTCGACAAGCAATTTGTGCGCGACTATCTGGAGGCAGTGGGTTGGAGTAAGCAGCCGCCCGCGCCGGAGCTCCCAGAAAATGTGGTACGCAAGACGCAAGAAAAATATGAGCAGGCGTTAGATTTGCTGACCGGCCCCGCGCTTTAGGAACTGGAAGAATGAATTTGGCCGACCTGCTGATCGTGATTGTTCTGGTAGTATCTGTGGTCTCTGCTTTCGTGAAGGGCTTTTTTGTCGAAGTTTTTTCCCTGGCCGGTGTCATTGTAGGGCTCTTCATCGCTGCAGCAAACTACGGAGGATTCTCACTCTGGGTTCTGCGCGTGGTCCACAACCGCGAGGCGGCGAACCTGATTGCGTTCCTGCTGATTGCGCTTCTGGTGATGTTGGTGGCTGGTATTGTGGGTCGTTTGCTGCGTGGCTTGTTTCGCGGCGTGGGCTTGGGTATTGTAGATCGACTACTCGGCGCCGTCGTTGGGTTGGTTGAGGGTTGTGTGGTGGTCACACTGGTCCTGATGGGCATTGTGGCATTTTTGCCCCGCCAGGATTGGTTGAGTAATTCCCGTCTGGCTCCGGTCTTTTTGACCGCGGCCCATGGCGGTTCACAGGTCGTACCGTTTGCTTTAGGCGAAGAAATCCGTCAGGGCTTGCAGGCGCTCCGGATGGGTCAACCTAACTGGTTGAAACCGAGT
Organism: uncultured Acidobacteriaceae bacterium; assembly: GCA_963830325.1. Taxonomy (GTDB): domain Bacteria; phylum Acidobacteriota; class Terriglobia; order Terriglobales; family Acidobacteriaceae; genus PALSA-350. The sequence continues at coordinate 120,724 of CAWHMV010000006.1, read as the reverse complement.
TCGGAAGTTCATTTCAACACTGCGCAAACACAAACCCGGCAGTCGAGCGGGTAGGAAAAAGAAAGAGGTTTTCGTGAAACGTGAGCTGGATAGTCTTGTGACGCAAATGCACGCCGGCGGCATTCATTACGACGAAGCAGTGCGTGAGTTCAAACGGCGCTTCATTCTCGAAGTGTTGTCGCATCACAGGGGAAACCAGTGCAAAGCGGCGCGCGAGCTGAGCATGCACCGCAACACGCTTCGCCGTACCATCGCGGAACTGAAACTCGATCCGGAACAAATTCGCAGTGGACTCAAACGTCCGCCCCGAGCGGAACGCCCTGCTCCCTTTGAGAACAAGCAGACGGTGCGCAGCTAGTGCAGGAGCAAACCAGCCGGGTGCAAACTGCCCCGGCTGAGGGCCCGGTGACTATTCGCGAAGGATTTCGCTGGGACGACTGCGACGCCTACCTCTTCGACATCGATGGAACCCTACTCCACGCTCATGGCGGCGTTCACACCGACGCCTTCTCCTGGAGCGTAGAGGCAGTCATGGGACATCCGCTCTCGATGGACGGTGTCGCGGTGCACGGCAGCACCGATACCGCAATTCTTCGCGACGCATTTCGCCTCGCGGCGATTGACGACGAGGTATGGCAGCCGCGTCTCGAAGAAATCCTTGAACGCCTGCGCACCAGAGTGCAGGAGCAGCGGGAACGCATGAGCGTAACTGTGATGCCCGGCGTCTTGTCGATGTTGGCCTACCTCAAAAGCCGCGGCAAGCTCCTTGGCGTGGCCACCGGCAACCTGGAACAAATCGGATGGTTGAAGATCGAACTCGCGGGACTACGCGACTGGTTCAGTTTTGGCGGCTTCAGCGACCACCACGCGGTGCGCTCGGACATGATTGCCGATGCACTCGCTGGAGCGCGGAAACTTGCAGGCGCCCAAGTCAAAGTGTGTGTGGTCGGTGACACGCCATCCGATATCGCCGCGGCGAAAGCAAATGGGCTGCCGACCATTGCGGTGGCTACCGGAGTCTTTCCCTATCAGACCTTGCTTCAGCACCAACCCGAGGTCTGCACCAGCACCTTGCAGGCACTCCTCTAGACTCGATCCCCCCGAGAATCCTGGAAACCTCGGAAATGGTAACTTGCCCAATATTTGGGTCACCCCTAGGATAAATTCATGCGCTTAGTCCGCCTGCTTGCCGCGTGGTGCGCCCTTACGCCCATTGCGGGCTACGCGCAGCAGTCTTCGCCGGCGGCGCCCTCAGCGCCCGCACCATCCGCTCGGCAAACCCGGGCCGCGGAGAAGTTTTATGTGCAGGGTGTTCGCGCCATGGAGAAGGGGGATGTGGACGCGGCGGAGAAGGCTTTCGCCAAGGCCTCGAAAGCGGATCCTTCGAACCATGATTACGTGCTCGACTTGCAGATTGCACGCCAAAACAGCGTTTCCAAACTGATACAGGACGCTGACAAGGCTCGTCTCCTGGGGCATAATGAGGTCGCCCGCGCCAAGCTCGCCGAAGCTCTGACGCTCGATCCCAAGAACCAGGAGGTCGCCCAGCATATCGATGACCTGGCAAACCTGGCTGGACTGCCTCCCGATACTGTTACCGCGAACTTCGCCCCTGCCATTGAGCTGACGCCGAAGCCGGGGAAACAAAGCTTTCACTTCCGGAGCACAGAGCAGGAAGTGCTGCGACGGGTGATCGAAGCCTATGGCCTGCGCATGGTGGACGATGGTTCTCTGGCAACCAAGACCGTCAGCTTCGACGCCGACGACGTGGATTTCGCCCAGGCTGCGCACCTGTTGAGCCTGGCGACCGATTCCTTTATGGTGCCGCTCGACCCGGCCCGCGTCCTGATCGCCAAAGACAATAAGGAAAACCACGACAAGTACGACCGCCTATCGCTAGAGACCCTTCGCCTGCCCGGTCTCACACCGACTGAGTTCAGTGACATGAGCAATCTGGCTAAAAATGTGCTCGGTATCCAGCAAGCGGCGGTGCAGCCGGAGTTGGGTACCCTGACGGTGCGTGCACCCGCCTCCAGTCTCAAGGCTCTTAATAAAATCCTGGCGGATCTCCTGGACGGCAAGAGCGAGGTTCTCCTGGATGTAAAGATCTACGAGGTGGCGAATACGCGGACGCGCCTGGTTGGCGTCCAGCTCCCGCAAACAACGACTGTTTTCAATGTATCCACCGAGTTAAATAGTGTAATCTCGCAAAACTCGAGCCTGGTGCAGCAGATCATCGCCAGTGGCCTGGCAAGCGCTGGGGACTACGCGGCCATCGCCGCCATTCTGATCGCCTCGGGCGAGGTGACCAGTTCGATCCTGAGCCAGCCATTCGCCACATTCGGCAACGGGCTTACCCTAACCGGCCTCACCAGCAACGGCATCACGGGAAACCTAAGCCTGAACTCGTCGGACACGCGCTCGCTCGACCAAGTCCAGCTGCGGCTCGACGATAACGCCGAAGGAACTGTCCGCAGCGGCACACGATATCCCATCACCACCTCCAGCTATTCCAGCATTGCCGCCTCGTCGGTGAGTATTCCTGGAATCACCGCCCCCGGGCTTTCCAGCGTGTTGAGCGGGTTGGGGATCAGCGCCAGCAGCCTCTCCAACGCCCAGCCGATTCCCCAGGTGCAGTATCAGGACCTCGGGTTGACCCTGAAAGTCACCCCGCGGATTGAGCGCAACGATGATGTGGTGCTCAAGCTGGACCTCAAGATCCAGGCGCTCCAGGGCACCAGTCTCAACGGCCTGCCGGTGCTTACGAATCGCAACTACACCGCCGACATCCATCTGCGCGGCGGAGCCAGTGCGCTGGTCGTGGGTGACCTTACCCGGCAGGAGTCGAACGCCGTGAGTGGCACCCCAGGCCTCACGGAACTGCCCGGCTTTGCCGCGCTGGGCAGCACCACCAAGGAATTCGATGTGAGCAACCTGGCCATTCTGGTCACCCCGCACATCCTGCGGCGACGGCACAATGATCTGACCGGACCCCTGATTCCCCTGCCCCACCACAGCTGAATTCATCTCACATGTTGGATGAATTGTTTATCCTATCAAACGGTTACGAATAGGCTTAGGGACACCGAAGGCCCCGCTCCACTCCGGATTGTTGTGGCGGACTTGAAAGCCGCCCTCAAAAAGGTGCATCCTATAGGTCTCCCCCGAAGACACCTGAGAAATATCTCAGAGGCAATATGGCAGGCAGACTTCTGGTCCTCACCCCGTTTCTGTTCATGTTGACTTCGTGCCAGCAGGAACAGCTTTCGTTGCCCGTTACCCATGCGGCCTCGACCCAGGAGGCTCGTTCCGAAATACAGCGTCCTCCCGCGGAACCGGTCGACCAGCCCTCTCCTATAGAGAACTGTTACGACTACATTCTTCTGCGGCCCAGAGACCAGCGCGCGGTGGCAGTGCAGGCGCGGCTGAAGAAAGCCGATCTGATGAGCGCAGCCTTTGGCTCGCGCACGGTCACAGTGGACCTGCTCGGCGACCACGCCAATATCCTGTCCCTTCAGTTCCCTGTCGTATGGCCATACCAGGCGTCTTACCTGAATCGCATCCGGTCCGTGGTGGAGGATTACTTCTCCACACCCGACGTTCAGGACTACATATGCAGCGCGGGGTTTGCTGAGGTTAGGCTGGCCGTTCGCGGCATTAACGATCGGCGACTCCATCCCATCTGGACAGCCCGCGTCACTAGCGAAGGCCTGCTGAAAGATGGGCAAGATGAGGAAGCCTCCGTTCGTTGAGGCAGTTCAGACTTCAAGTCCAATCGAACGCATAAGAGGCAGCGCATTGCTGGTCTGCACGATACCGGGATATAGCTTGTAATCGAAGTGCAGCCGGTCGTCTTTCAAATGGTCTTCGAAGTGGCAGTTGATAGCCTTCGATCCAATTTCCTCAGGGATCGCGGTCAAAGCCAGGTCATGCGTGCTCACCAGGCCCACTGCACCGCGCTCTACCAGCTTGGTGACAAACGATCGCGTGCCAATCAAGCGATCGTGCGAATTGGTTCCCGAGAGCAACTCGTCCAGCAGAAACAGCACGGGCACCGAGCTGTGGGTCAGATCCATGATCAGTTTCAGCCGGTGGATCTCGGCGTAGAAGCGCGAGATGCCGCCCTCGAGGGAATCGAGAACGCAGATCGAGGCGGTGACTGCGAGAGGTGAAAGTTTCAGCGTCGCGGCGCGGACCGGCGCACCACTCTGTGCGAGCACGGCGTTGACTCCGATGCCGCGCAGGAACGTACTCTTCCCTGCCATGTTTGGACCACTCACGATCATCAGTTGAAGATCGCGGCCCAAATGGAGGTCGTTGGTCACCGCCCGATTCCGCGGGATGAGCGGATGGGCCAGCCCCTCGGCTTCGAAGCAGGGGGCTTGGTCGACAAACTCAGGGAAGACATCATCGGGATGCTCGTAGGTGTAGCCGCCTAAGGCGGCGAGCGCTTCCAACTCGCCGACCGTCTCGAGCCACTGGCGAAGTGATCGTCCATAACGCCGGCGCCAGCTCTCCGCCGCAAGGACAAATTGCAATCGGTAGAAAATGACAAAGTCGAAAACGCGAACGAACTGGTGGTGCGCTGACTCCAGATACTCCACCCGGCGATTCAACCTGGCGATCGCTTGCGAAGGCAGAACGCTTCCCTGCTTCAGCTGAGCTTGCAGCTGCAGCAGCCTGGGGCTGGTGAAGGGCTCGCGCTCGAAGGCGGCCAACACCTGGGACAGGAGGTTCAGGTCATGGCCGGCCTCCTCGGCCGCGTGCGCCGCTTCACTAAGGCGGGTTCGAAAACGATAGGAAAGCCCCAGGTTGACGAGTGTGATGGCCAACACCAGCAACTCCGGTGCTACCCAAAGCTGCGGCGCCGCCACGACTACGCCGGCCGTGTTCAGCAGCAGTCGAATCAAGGTGTTGAGCAGGGTGCCGCCGGCGATGAATATCCAGGCAACCGCGAGCACCGGGGCTACGATGCGGATGATTCCGGATGGCAGAACGGCCGGCGCCTCTCCCCAGGCGACCAGTTGAGTTGGGCGAACTCCCAGGGCCAGGTCTTCTCCCATGGTTGAGAGGCTCTCGCGAAAATCCAGGCGGCGGCTTAGCTCCCTGGCTGCCAACTGGCGATCGCGAACCTCGTCTGGTGACGCGGGCGCCAGGAGCCATCGGGCCAGAGTTTCTTCCCCCGCACGAGTGCGCGCCGTACACAATAGCTCAAAGATCGAGGCTCGCCCGAAGAGGTCGAGGTCGCGTGCGCAGGGATGCGACGGTTCGAGAAAACGCTCGCCGGTAATACCTGTTCCCGCCCAACGATCCTCCAGGCGCGCCATCCCTTGCTCATAAAACCCGATGGCACGGGAGTATGCGGTGACGCGACGAATGAGCCCCCCGTGCACCACAGCAAGAACCACGAACGTTGCGATAGGAATGAGAAGCAGCAGATCGGCCGCATCGAAGTGGCTCAGCCGGAACAGGATCCAGGTCAAACAGACCGCGGCCAGTGCAAGCTGCGAATAGCCGGCAAGCCGCTCCCGACGTTGAATTCGGGAGCGGCGCGCCGACAGTTCGCCCAGTCGTCGCGTATATTCTGCTCGCGGCGCTTGGGGAGAAACGGTCTCGCTCGCCACGCTGTCTGTCACGTTTATTGTTTCAAAATAAAATCTCTATCCTTGCCAAGGAACTTGTTGACCCAGTTCGTTGGCAAGTGGAGTTCTGCTATCGCAGCGATGGCGCCGGCTTTGGCGCCGGCTCAGCAGCCGGTGGAGCTGGTGGCAGCGGCACGCCGTCCAATTTCGCCTGGAATTCGATGATCTTCTGCAACATCTGATAGGGAATTCCATTTAGCGGCAAGGCACGGCCATTCACAAACAGGGTGGGTGTTTGATTCACGCCCACGCGATCGCCCAGTGCGCGCGAAGCCTCGATCGCTTGCTTGGCCGCCGGGGTTGCCGCGCAGGCAGCAATCTTAGCCGGATCCTGACCTGCTTTGGTCTCGGCGTCCTTTAGAGTCTGGTCTGAAGTGGCGGGCGTGAGCCCCGCCTGCGACTCAAACAGCGCATCGGAGAACTTGAAGAAGGCATCGTTGCCGCCGGCTTTGGTGACGCAATAGCCATGGGTCGACGCCTTGAGCGCCTCGGTGTGGATCTGGGACAGGGGAAAGTCCTGATAGACGAAGTGAGCGCTGGGGTAGTCGGCCAGCAGCTTGGCGACGATGGGCTGTGCGTCCTTGCAGTGGGGACACTCAAAATCAGAAAACTCAACCAGCTCGATGGCTTTGGATGCGCCGCCCTTTGACGGGCCGGTAGCGTCGGTCTGCAGAATCTGGCGATAGCCTTCAAACGGCTTGGAACCGAAAGGGAGCAGCGAGTCGGCGACCAGGAACTTTCCATCCGGCAAGGTGAAGAAAGACAGCTGCGCAGTCTGATCCTTAGGGCCGGGATTGGTCGATTTGACCAGGACCAGAACCCGGCTCACGCCTGGCGCAGGTGTGGGCATGATCGCCTGGATCTGCCATAGACGGGTGCTGTCATATCCCCAGAATGCGTGGAGGAAATCTTCCACCGTCTGCTTGGTAGGCGTGGTCGCCATAAAATTTGCTGGGTCGACCGGGGGAAAAGGGGTCACCTGGGCGGGCGCGGCAGACGGCACCGTGAAAACACCGCTTGGCGGAGAAGCCGGCGTGGGAGCTGCGGGAGTCTGCGGGGCTGGGTTCTGGGCCAGTGCGCATGCCGCACTGCTGACTACCAGAACAAAAAGACGTAGGTTTGTACGAAGCTGCATTCAGTTCCTCTCTAATCTTGCTTATACCTGAACTTTGACGGCGATGGGAAAGCGGCGCCCCATGCCAAAGGACTTGCTGGTGACCTTGAGCACTGGCGCCGCCTGCTGGCGTTTGTATTCGCTGCGCTCCACCAGCTTGACTACCTGACAGACTGTCGCCAGGTCGAAATGGTATTCGGCGGCAATCTGTTCCGGAGTTTCGTAGCGCTCGACGTAGGCCTGCAGAATCGGGTCGAGCACGTCGTACGGTGGTAAAGAATCAGTGTCTTTCTGTCCTGGGCGAAGCTCTGCCGAGGGTGGCTTTTCCAGGATGGGTAGCGGAATGATTGTGCGGTCTCGGTTGAGATAGCGGCAGAGTTGGTAGACCTCTGTCTTGACCACATCTCCGATCACCGCCAGGGCCCCGACCATATCTCCGTAGAGGGTGCAGTAACCCACCGACATTTCCGACTTGTTGCCGGTGGTTAGCACCAGCGCGTTGAACTTGTTGGAAAGGGCCATCAGCAGGTTGCCGCGGATACGCGACTGGATGTTTTCCTCGGTAATGTCCGGCTGCCGGCCGGCGAAGCTCGGGGCGAGAGCCTTAGTGTACTGCTCAAAGAGGTCATGGATGGCGATGGTGGTGTAGCGAATGCCGAGGTTGTCTGCGAGCGCGCGGGCGTCATCGATGGAACCGGCGGAGGAGTACTGGCTGGGCATGCCGACCGTGGTCACATTTTCTTTGCCCAGGGCGTCGACGGCGATGGCGGCAACCAGCGCTGAATCGACGCCTCCGCTCAGACCTACCAGCACCTTGGAGAAACCACACTTGCGCACATAGTCCCTGGTGCCTAAAACCAAAGCCTGGTAGACGGCTGCATCCTCGTCTGGATCCACTGGGCGGCAATCGCCAGTGAGCGCGGTGCTGTCGAAATAGACCAGGTCTTCAGCGAACGAGCGCGCCTGGGCGACGATCGAGCCATCGGGACCTAAGGCAAAGCTGGCTCCGTCGAAGACCAGGCTGTCATTTCCACCCACCTGGTTGACCATGACGACCGGGGCACGGTGCCGTTTCGCAATCGCAGCCAGCATGCGGTGGCGCAATTCCCGCTTTCCCCGGTAATAAGGGGAGGAGGAAATGTTCAGGATGAGCGAGCCGCCGATGCGCATCAGCTCCTCGATTGGGTCCACAGTGTAGAGGCGCCTGGGCCAGAAGAGCTTATCGTTCCAGGCATCTTCACAGATGGTGAGGGCAAGGCGTTGATCGTCCAGGGGATACAGGTTCTGGTTTTCCGCGGGGTCAAAATAGCGCTGTTCGTCGAAGACGTCATAAAAGGGCAGAAGCCGCTTGGACTGGACGAACTCGACGGCGCCATTGCGGAGGAGTGCCGCTGAGTTCACAACGTGTTTTCCTGACTCCGGGGGCGCTTCGGTTACATAGCCGCAGATGACGGTGAGGGTGCGACCGGTGGTCGCGGTAGCGGCAATTTCGGCAATGGCCTCGCCGGCCCGCGCCACGAAGGATGGCTTCTCCAGGAAGTCGGCAGGAGGGTAGCCACAAACTGCCAGCTCCGGGAACATGACAATGTCTGCCTGGGCGTTCGACGCCTCCCGTGCAAACTCGATGATTTTCTTCGTGTTCCCTTGAAAATCCCCGACTGTGGGGTTGATCTGGGCGAGAGCGATCTTCACTTCTTCAGTTTAGCAACCAGGCTTCCGGGACTTGTGCTGATTCAACCGGGTCGTCCCTGGGTATGAACTCTGGACGAAGGGAACGGGTTCAGCCGTGCCGAAAATGGCCCGGATGTTTGACGGCTTTAGCCGCTGGGGTACGCTTTTCAGGACATGCAGGGCAAATCGTACCTCAGGGGCTAAAGCCCTCGTGTGAGAGTTCCATTTGCAAGCTAAGTCCCGTAGGGACGGCTGAACTTAGCCCAGGACGGTAGTCCTGGGTTGGATTTGAAAGGACGACCCAGTCCCGGAGGGACGGCTGGAAATAGGCCGCGACGCAATCCTGAACAACCTTCAGCCGTCCCTACGGGACTTAATCAAGATGTACCCAGGACTACCGTCCTGGGCTAAGTTCAGCCGTCCCTGCGGGACTGAGCTAGACCCTACGACCCAGTGCCCCCGGCGACTACGGAGAGTGTGCGGATCAGGATCTTGAGGTCAAGCCAGATGCTCCAGTTCTGGATGTACGCCGTATCCAGAGAGATGTAGCTGTCAAAGGAGGGATCCTGACGCGCCTGTACCTGCCACAGTCCGGTCATGCCAGGCAGTACGTCGAGACGCCGCAGATGGCTGAGATCGTAGCGCTTGACTTCGCTGGCGATCGGCGGCCGGGGGCCGACCATGCTCATGTCACCGCGCAACACGTTCACAAACTGGGGCAGTTCGTCCAGAGAGTACTTACGCAGGAAGCGGCCAACGCCGGTAATGCGGGGATCGTTGCTGACCTTGAAGAGCACTCCGTCGCGCTCATTCATGTGCAGCACCTCAACGCGGCGACGCTCTGCGTCGGCAACCATGGTGCGAAATTTCATGCAGCGGAACACACGGCCCTTTTTGCCGATGCGATCGGAGCAATAGAAGATGGGGCCGGGCGAATCGAGCTTTACGGCAAGAGCGATCAACGCGATCAGCGGTGACAGGATCATGAGCGCCACCGATGAGAGGAGCACATCCAGAACGCGTTTGAGGAACAAACCGATGACCGGGGTTTCGCCGCGATGTAAAGGGATGGTCGGAAACTGGCCAATATACTCAATCGGGCTATTCCAGGCGAGGCCATCGTAAAGCTCGGGCACGACACGAATATCGACGCCCGCTTCCCGCGCCTTGGATACGATTTGCGTGACCACACGCGCATCGCACGGCGCTGAAAGAAAAATCTCGTCGGCAAAAAATTGCCGCGCCAGCGGTAACAATTGATCCAGGGAACCAAGAATGTCGCCCGCCAAAGCAGGATTCTCGGCGTCCACTCCGGGTATCTGCACATAGCCTTTGAAGCTGTATCCCAAGTGTCGAATGCTATCGAGGTGGTGGCGCATCGCCTGCCCGACCCTCCCCGTGCCCACAATAATGATGTTGCGAACCTCAAGGCCGCTTTCGAAGCGGCGGTACATCATCATTCGCCACAGGAGCCGCCGGCTGCAGAGCAGAACTGTGGTCGCCACTACCGTGATGATCACCACACCGCGAGAGATGATCTCGCCACGCACCAGGTAAAGAGCTCCTGACAGCAATAGCCCCGCGGTGAGGGAGGCCTGGATGGTAAGACGCTGTTCGTGCAGCGTATTACGCATCTGCATGGGGCCGTACAGGTGGTAACGCTTGCTGACCAGGATGAGAGAAAGAATGAACCACAGCAGGCAGCCCATCAGCAGAGTGGGGTGGCTATGGAACATCAGATTGGTGCGGTAGGGAGAGTCTGCTCCAAAAAGCCCTTCACCAAGCCAGCCACGAACCGCAATCATGAGGGCGGCCAGGACAATGAGCACATCGCCCAAAATCCACAGTGCACCGATGCGGGTGCCTTTGCCCTGAGTGTTCGGCCGTTGGACCGCAACGTTCCCCAGCCGCAGATCGTCGCGGCCGTTTGTCGCCAAGCGCTTCAGAAGTCCGGAGGTTGCCATGGATATCCCGCCCACGCTCTGGGAGGTTGCAAAGGTCCACTTACACTTTGCCCCTCGCAAGAGCCGAAATCACATAAATTGTCTAAGTTACGCTGTTACTAATCGGGTACTCGGACCATCACCACGTGTTGCAGTATGGGTGGCTGGATTGGGTGTGCCTGCGCGAATCGGACAGCACTACGCCAGGCGAGGCGATCGAAGCAGAGAATGGGATGCGACGAGGGCCCGGTAGGATTTGGACTGTGAAGATTAAAAGTCTGTGATGCATAGGCAGCTAAACCTTTGTTCTTCGAGAGTTAAGCTGGGTCCACAAAAAGGGTGGAACCTTTCAGTCAGGCTTCAATTGATCAGCAGTTTAAAGATCCATCTTAAGGGTGCAAGAATCGTCCGGAGGTGTCCCGTTCTGGGTCGACTCAATACCCAGCGAGCATACCATCGGTTACCCCTCTCGGGGCACAAGTAACGACTAAAGTGTGGTTACTATTTGGGGACGGGATAACCAGGAAGTAACGGTCCGTTCCTACATGTGCGCGGCAATTAAGGATTAGGCCTGAGGCAGGATCAACCTATCAAGATCGAGGAACTCTCGCAGGAAAGGATCGGTGGTTTGCTTAAGCTCGTCCATGGTGCCGAAGAAATAAGCCTTGGCCTCATGCAGGAAAAGGACATGATCGGCCAGCCGTTCGGCAAAGCGCATGTCGTGAGTTACCACGATGCTGGTGAGGCGAAGTTGATGTTTCAATTTCTGGATAAGATTGCCCAGCAGCCGGCCCATCAGGGGATCGACCATGGTCGTGGGCTCGTCATACAGAATTGCTTCGGGCTGTGCGGCAAGCGCGCGCGCTATGGCCACGGAGCGTTTCATACCCGTCGAAAGGTCCGAGGGCAGCAGATCTGCCATTCCGGCCACGCCGACCATGTCGAGCAATCCGTTCACCACCTGCTCAATCTGGTCTTCGAGCAGCTGGCCGCGCTCCCTCAAGGGAAAGGCCACATTTTCACCGACGGAAAGCGAATCAAAGAGAGCGCCGCTCTGGAACACCATGGTGACCTTCTTGCGCACGGTCTCCATCTGATCTTCATCAAGGTCGGTGATGTCCTGTCCAGCCACTATGATTTTTCCCGAGTCGGGTTTGAGGAAGCCCATGATCTGCTGCAGAGAAACAGATTTACCCACTCCCGAACGGCCCAGGATGCAAAGGGTTTCGCCGGCCTGGACGGAGAAGCTGACATCGTCGAGCACGTGAACATCGCCAAAGGATTTGGACACGTGTTCGAAGGAGATATAAGGATGATCTGGTTCGCCCGCAGCCGCTACATCGATGATCTCGATGGGGGTTCCGGGGGGAATGCCCATGGCCGGTTCGGGAACGTTGGGAGGGATACTCATTGGGTCAAGACTAAAGCATTTCCGATGCCTGCCATATCCTCAGGCGTGTTGCAATTATGGAACCACCGGTACAGAGGCAGCGGGGAAAAGGCGGGCATTTGCGGATTGGCCGAGGCCACCAGTTCCACATCGAAAATGTCTATGTTGTGGACTGGGGATTGTGCGCGTGCCGCCGCCGTGACCACAGGCATCACTTTGTGATCACCGGCGCGCAACGATGCAGTGATATGGCTCAGCAGATCCCGGTGATACACAGCACACAGGGGCTGGGGCCGGCTTTTGATGCAGGGAACCGTCACTAGAGCGCCGGTGATCTCGGCTCGCTGCAACATCCAAAGCAGGAAGTGCGCCGGCAACAGAGGTATGTCTACCGGCAAGAAAACATTCAGTGGGCGCGCACTCGCCGCCAACGCGGCTTCGATGCCACTCAAAGGTCCGCATCCCGGGTGCAGATCGGCGATCACCGCCGCGTGGACCGATAGATCGGAGCGCGCAGCCGCGATGCGTGGTGCGCCAGCTAAGGGAAGGACACGCAGCTTATCCAAGGCAAGATCGAGCAGCGAGCGACCAGCCAAGGAGAGCAGGGCTTTGTCTTGCCCCATGCGGGTGCTGCGGCCTCCTGCGAGCACGAAGCCCTCGGCGCCGAACTGTTCCTGATCTGGCTTCACTTCCCTGCCCTCGTCCCCAGGTCGCGCAGTGAATAGAAGGTCCCCCGCCACACAATGCCACCTCGCCAGATGGCAAGCAACATGGAGCGGAGCAACGCGTACAGCAACAAAAAAGTGGCGGCGGGGAACAGGAGCATCTGGGCGGCGGAAAAGTGCTGATACTTCCCCGTCAGCTGATAGGCCAGCGAGAGTGCAATCAGCATGACGCCCGTTGGCCACCACAGGGCTGGGCCAGCCAGGCAGGCAAGCAGGGGAAACAGGGTGAAGAGCGACACGCCGCAGACCACGGCGAACACCACTTCGGGCCGGAAGCGGAATAAGGCAAAGAGATTCTTGGTCAGGTTGTCCACTACGCCGAAGGCTCCCCGCGCCCAGCGCACGTTCACCATATCAACGCCTAGTGCCACGCGCTGAGCGTATCCCCTTTGCTTGACATGGCGGCCCAGTGTCAGATCCTCCAGGACCTCCATGCGCAGACTCTCCCATCCGCCCAAACCGTCATAGACCTCACGCCGGATCATATTAAAGGCGCCCACGCCAACTGAGTCCCGCTTGGCTTTAGCATTCGGCACGCGCCATGGGCTGACCGCCCAAATCGACAGTACCTGAAGAAAGGAGATCATCATGCGCTCTCCCCAGCCACGCATTAGGATCGTGGGCAGCAGCACCATATGATCCGCGCGGCTCCAGGTTGCATATTCAAGGGCTCGGCGCAGCGCGTCGCGATGAAACACAACATCCGCGTCGGTAAAGAGCAACCATTCACCGGTAGCCTGTTGGGCGGCCAAGGACATGGCGTGGGTCTTCCCCAGCCACCCTGGGGGGAGCTCTGTAACGTGCAGGACCTCGAGCGTGACCTCGAGCTTGACTGGGAGCGGGAGTTGGAGCATCTGACGCCCGGCATCTCTCTCGACTTGAGCCATGGCCTCCATGACGGCGCCCGTCTGGTCAGTGGAGCGATCATCGACAGCGACGATCTGCAGCGCAACGCCCTCCGCAGCCAGCAAGGAGCGCAAGGTCGCGGCGATATTGTCAGCTTCATTCCTCGCCGGAACAATCACGGTCATGGAGGGCAACCGCCCTGCATGCGGATAACCGGCTTGCGCCAGATCGGGGACTAGCGGCAACATCCGACGCCACACCAGCACCCGCGCGGTCCAGGACAGCGCGATTATCCAGTCCAGCATCTGCACCATTCGGAAGAGGAGAGGCATCTCTTAGAGTCATAGCACCATACTCCAAATCGAAGCGGGTAACGGGTCTTATATACTGGGCTCCGGTCGCGATTGAATGGTAGAAGCAAGACGAAAAACGATCAGCAGCGGTGCGCTCTGGATCGCTGGCGCGATCGCTCTGGTTCTGATTTTCTTTGGTGTGCGGTGGATGACGCGGGAGAAGTTGCCGGTGCGCGTCGCCGAGAGCCAGGTGCAGGATCTGATCAAGGTCAACAGCACCAGCGGCAAAGTGGAACCACAGCACATTTTTGAGGCGCATGCTCCTGAAGCCACGGTGGTCAAGGAGGTATATGTCCACGTAGGCCAACAGGTGCGGCGGGGCCAGCTGCTGGTGGCCCTGGATGACTCCAATGCACGCGCCAGGTTAGCCGCCGCAACGGCGGCGTTGCGGACTGCGGAAGCCGGCTTTCAGAGTGTTGAGAATGGCGGTAGCCATCAGGAACAGCTCGCCCTTGCGAGCAACCTTGCCAAGGCGCAAATCGATTGCGACCAGGCGGCCCGGGATCTCGATGTAGTCCAGAAGCTGGCGGCCAAGGGAGCGGCGGCGCCCAGCGAGGTGGCCCAGGCACAAACTCGCTTGGACCTGGCGAAGGCATCGTTGCACTCGCTGGAAGAGCAGAAGACCAAACCCTTCGCCCCGGTTGATCTGAGCCGGGCTCGTTCGAGCGTGACCGAAGCGCAAGCCGCCTATGATGCTGCGGCCTATGTGATCGCGCAATCCAATGTGCTCGCTCCTTTCCCGGGCACAGTTTATTCGCTTCCTGTCACCCGCTACTCTTATATCGAGCCGGGGGCGGAGATCCTGGAGTTGGCTGATCTCTCCAAGCTTCAGGTGCGCGCCTACTTCGACGAACCAGAGATCGGCGACCTGCAACTCAACAATCCGGTCAGTATCGTGTGGGACGCCAAGCCGGATATGAAATTTCACGGGAGCATTACCCGCCTGCCCTCCAACATCATCACCTACGGAACGCGCAATGTCGGCGAGGTGCTGGTGAGCGTGGAAGACGCGAACGGTGTTCTTTTGCCGAACACCAACGTGGTGGTCACGGTCACCACCCATGAGGTGCACAACGCGCTTACCGTTCCCCGGGAGGCTCTGCACGTCGAAGGTGGACGCGATTATGTCTACGTGGTCTCGCGTGGCAACCTGCATCGCGTTCCGGTGGAGGTGGGCGCGCTCAACCTCACCGTAGTACAGATCGTCAAGGGCCTGCAGGAACATACGGTTGTTGCCCTGGGCACAACCAACGGCGCGCCGATCTCCGAGGGTGTTCCCATTCGCATCGTCAATTGAGGATATTGGTGAGACGCGCCTGCCAGTTCGTGTTGCTGGGTATCGTCAGCCTGCTTGGGGGAACCGGCGCGCATGCCCAAGTCTCCTTTTACACCGCGGTTGATCTCGCTCTGCGTAACAGCACACCGGTGCGCATCAGCGCCGCCGATGTGCAGCATGCCGAAGCCGCGGTGATGGAAAGCGTCGACGCGTACAAGCCCAGTTTCTCGGTTGGCTCCAGTCTTGGATATTCCTACGGCTTCCCGGTGGGCCAGCCTTCGATTTACAGCGTCTCCGCGCAGTCGCTGGCTTTTTCATTTTCTCAGCCGGACTACATTCGCTCTGCTCGATCGGCGCTGCTCGCGGCCCAGCTTCAGCTGAAAGACACGCGACAGCAAGTGATCCTGGACACCGCACTCGATTACATTGAGCTGGTCACGGTGAACCAGCAGATGGCCGCGCTCGATCAGGAAACCGGCTTTGTGCAAAGGCTGGTGAAGATCGAGACTGAGCGTGTCGATGCGGGGCTGGACAGCAAGGTGGAATTGACGCAGGCACGGTTAACCGAGGCGCAGATCGCGCTGCGACGGCTCCATCTAGTCGACCAGGCCGACATGGTGCGGGTAAAGCTGGCTCATTTGACCGGTCTCAACCCCGGAGACATCGTTTCCGAGCCGCAAACAATTCCCGCCTCACCCGAGGTCGCGAACTCGGTGGAGACTGACGGCAACACCGGCATACAAGCCGCTTATGCTTCCGCCCGATCGAAGATGTACAACGCCTTTGGCGACGCTCGCCAAAACAACCGGCCCACCCTCGCCTTTGGCCTGGAATACAACCGGTACGCAAAATTTAATAACTACGACGAGTACTATCTGCGCTTTCAACACAACAACTTCAACGTAGGCATTCAGATCACACTGCCGCTGTTTGACGCGACCCGCAAGGCGAAGGCTAAAGGCTCAAGCGCGGAGGCGGCGCAGGCAAGCGCCCAGGCCGATCAATTGCGCAATCAGACGGGGGAGCAGGTCCTGCGACTGCAGAAAAGCATAGCCGAGCTCGCAGCACAGGAGCAGGTGGCGGAATTGCAGAATGAATTGGCCCAGGATCAACTGGATGCCATCACCACGCAGATTCGCCTGGGAAGCGGCAACCCCGGAGCGGCGGCGCCTTTGCCCAAGGACGAGCAAGGGGCCCGCATCCGCGAGCGCAGTCACTTTGTCGATATTCTGGAAACCCGCTTCCAGCTGACCCAGGCCCGTCTTTCTTTGCTACGTTCGATGGGAAGAATCGAAGACTGGGCTAAATCCACGCCGGCGCCCCGGCCCTAGCGTCGAAGGCGCTAAATGGCACGCAGCAGGCACCTTATCCTTTTATTGGTGTTGAATTTGCGCACCTTATGGGCGCCCCGGCCATCTAATTCCTGTTAAACTGAAAGTCGAGCCTATGCCGCTAAAAACGTTACTCTTAAATCCCCCTTCGTTTGAGAATTTTGATGGTGGCGCCAGTTCTCGCTGGCCCGCTACGCGTGAGATTGAGTCGTATTGGTACCCGGTGTGGTTGGCTTATCCGGCCGGCATGCTGGAGGGCTCCAGGATGCTGGATGCTCCACCCCATCACGTATCCGCAACCGAGACCATCGAGATCTCCAAGGGCTATGAATTCCTGGTCCTGTTCACGAGCACACCGGGTTGGACGGGCGACCAGAAGCTGGCCGAAGCCATCAAGCGCGCCAATCCTTCGATCAAGATTGCTTTCGTTGGGCCGCCGGTCACCACGTCGCCAGATAAGGCGCTCAATGAGTGTGCAGCCATCGATTTTGTTTGCCGGCGCGAGTTTGACTTCTCCGTGGTTGAGTTTGCCAATGGCAAGCCACTCGATGAAATCCTCGGCATCAGCTACCTCAAAAATGGCAGTGTCGTGCACAATCCCGACCGCGCCCAGGTAGAAAATCTGGATGAAATGCCGTGGGTAACTGACGTCTATAAACGCGACATCGATGTGACGCGTTACAACGTCCCCTTCCTGCTGTATCCCTACGTTGCGCTTTATTCCACCCGGGGTTGTCCTGCGCAGTGCACCTTCTGCCTGTGGCCGCAGACTTTGAGTGGCCACGCATGGCGCAAGCGGTCGACGGATGATGTCGCCGCGGAGATGGCGCACGCCAAGGAACTCTTCCCCGACGTCAAGGAGTTTTTCTTTGACGACGATACCTTCAACATCCAGAAGGCGCGGACGGTTGAACTGTGCGCCAAGCTGAAGCCGCTGAAGCTTACCTGGTCGTGCACGTCGCGCGTGACGACTGACCGCGAAACGCTGAAGGCGATGCGTGAAGCAGGGTGCCGGCTGTTGATTGTGGGCTTTGAATCGGGCGATCCGCAGATTCTCAAGAACATCAAGAAGGGCGCGACGGTTGAGCGGGCTCGCGATTTCGCCCGCGATTGTCACGAGCTCGGTCTTACCATCCATGGCGATTTCATTCTTGGCCTTCCGGGCGAAACCAAGGAGTCGATTCGCAACACGATCAACTTCGCCAAGGCCCTCGACGTCGAGACCATCCAGGTTTCGATTGCGCATGCGTATCCGGGGACGGAGTTCTATGACTTCGCCGCCGAGAATGGCTTCATCATCAACAATGGGGCCATGGTGGATGAAGGTGGACACCAGCTTGCGCATATCGAGTATCCCGGATTGCCCAAAGACTATGTACTCGAGATGGTGCACCGGTTCTACGATGAGTACTACTTTCGTCCCAAGGCGGCGTGGCGGATCGTGAGCAAGGCGATCGTCAATCGGGACGTGAAGCGTCTGTATGTCGAATCGAAGTCCTTCCTGAAGCTTCGTGCCGCCCGCAATAAGGTGGTGGCAGACGGTAGGATCAAGGCCGCCAAGACACCCGGGCCCGCCGTCAACGCGGGGGCATGATCGGGTAGCACCTTGCAAACGATGACACCGCGGAGGTACCTGGTTCTGGGCGTGGTCACGCTCGCCTCCGCCTTTGGTGATACTTTCCTGGCGATCGGCATGAAGCACCTCGGGCCGGTATCGCTGACCCATCCTGATGAGCTTCTTACTGCACTGCGAACGCCCTGGGTGTTGAGTGGGGTTCTGCTGCTGCTGGTTTGGACTGGTTGCTATCTGACCGCGCTCTCGTGGGCAGATCTGACCTTCGTGCTGCCTGCTACCTCTCTCGCCTACGTGGCGGTGGCGTTCCTATCCCGGTTCTGGCTGCACGAGCAGATCTCGCTTGCACGTTGGGCGGGGATTGCTCTCATAACCGCCGGGGTCGGTTTTGTCACTCAGGGACCGGCTTACACGCCTCGCGATTCCGTCGATCCGGCGTGATGAATCTGAGCTCCGGTTCGGCGATTTCGGCGATGGTTGGCGCCATAGTGTTGACCGCTACTGCGGGCGATGTATTGCTCGCTTCTGCGATGCGCAAGGTGGGCGATCTGGACCGAATCAAAGAGGCACGAGGGTTACCAGGGGCCGTTTTGGCCGTGGTGAGTGAAGGCCGGTTTTTGGGCGGCGTTGCCTTTATGGCTCTCAGCTTCTTCTCTTTGCTGTTTTCCCTTAGCCACGCGGATGTAAGCCTGATTGCTCCGGCGGCCGGTTCGCTGACCTTCGTGAGCAATGCTGTCGCGGCGAGGTGGGTGCTGCACGAGAATGTCAATCGGCGGCGGTGGTTAGCCGCGGTGTTGGTGTGCTGCGGCGTTGCGTTGCTCAAGCATTGATGGGTGCTTCAGGGAACGGCTTTCCTCAGCCGCTAAAGCCACGAAAAGAAACCATCTTCCTAAGTGGCGGAGGAAGAGGTAAAAGCGCTCCCTCAGTGGCTAAAGCCGGACAGATTTGCGATCACTTATGGACGGCCTGAAGGCCATCCCCATCACAGCTGATTTTCATCCGCTTGGGTGGGCCGCAGGCCCAGGACGCTCCGATCGAGATGACAAATTTCGGTAATAATGTACCTGACCGACCAGATAAACCACGTACTCAACCTGCCTCAATAAAATCCGTAATTTAGACCATCCTTCGTCTCCCCGAAAAATAATTAATTAAATTCCGTTCTCATGTCGATTCGGCCACACCCCGTTCGATGTATCAGCAGAGAGCCAGTAGGATAACGAGCAACAGTGATCCAACTGCGCTCTCAATCTGAGTTCACCGGTTAGCCAACAAATAGCTAAACCCGAAAACAAGCCACCCAACCATCGCTCAACCCAAAGGAGATTTCGCAATGCGATTCATGGTCATCGTCAAAGCAACCGCAGAGTCAGAAAAAGAAGGCGCCCTCCCCGATCCACAGCTCCTGCTGGAGATGGGCAAGTACAACGAAGAGCTCATGAAGGCTGGCGTCCTGCTCGCCCTCGATGGCCTCCATCCCAGCTCCAAAGGCGCACGCGTCAAATTCTCCGGCAAGTCTCGTACCGTTGTCGACGGCCCCTTCACCGAGGCCAAGGAGCTCATCGCCGGCTTCTCGATCCTGCAGGTCAAGTCCCTCGAAGAGGCCATCGAGTGGGTCAAGCGTGCACCCAACTGCAACCCGGGCAGCGACTCCGAAGTCGAAATCCGCCAGGTCTTTGAGATGGAAGACCTCGCACCCGTCCTGTCCGAAGAGCAGATCCAGCACAAAGTAGCGAAACGAGCTGAGCTGCCAAATCAGACCGCCAACAAGTAGCCGCTCTTGCATCCATGGATCGAAAGCTGGTGTGATCGGTAGCAGTGTCCGCTACCGATCCACATCAGGCCCTGCACCGCACCATCGAAGCCGTCTGGCGCGTAGAGTCCGCGCGCGTCATCGCCGGACTCACGCACCTCACCCGTGATGTCGGACTCGCCGAAGATTTCGCGGGAAGCACTCGTCGCCGCACTCGAACGGAAGTTTTGCGGACAGACGGAGTTGGCACCTTCACGAAAGCGAAACGAGCGCAAAAACTTAACACGGTTCTATTTTCCCAAAGTGCCACTCCGTCCACGAAACGCCAACGCCTGGTTGCTGCGTATGGCTGACTGTCTCCTTTTCTCAATCTATGAAGCCGTTGCAGCTAAAGAGGAAGAGAGTTTGCATCGCCAATCGAGATGCACGGCCCAGTTCCCGGCTATCTATCTGACCCTCTGTAGAAGTTCGACGAGGATTGAGCTGCTGCAATCTTTCGGATTGCAGCCAGACTGCGGGTAACGTCGAGGTCCGTCGTTGCCCATGAGGACACGCTGATTCGCATTGCTTTGCGCCCTCTCCAAACGGTGCCGCCACACCAACAGGTTCCCTCTGCCTGCACAGCCTCGATGACACGACGGTTGATTTCGTTGTCTCCGAAGGAGACCAGCACTTGATTCAGCACAACTTCGTTAAGAACTTCATACCCTCCGGCGCGAAGAGCCTCAGCGAATGTTGCAGCGTGTTGACAGCAGCGGTCGATGAGGTCAACCACACCTTGTTTTCCGAGGGAACGCAGTGCAGCCCAGATTTCAACTGCTCGAGCGCGCCGCGAAGATTCAGGTCCCAGTTGCATTGGCTGCCGTTTCCCATCAGCGTCCGGAGGATAATAAGAAGCTGCAATCGACATCGAGCGGCCCAAGGCTTTCGCGTCCCTTACGATTGCGATTCCACTATCCTGCGGCACGTTGAGCCATTTATGCGCATCAGTTGCCCAAGAATCGGCCCGAGCGAAACCCTCCACCAAATGCTTTCGATGGGGGCTGACGGCAGCCCAGAGACCGAAAGCGCCATCGACATGCACCCATGCACCCATTTCGTGGGCAATATCGCAGACCTCACTGATCGGATCGAAGGCGCCAGTATTCACATTACCGGCCTGGACGCAGACGATTGCCGGTCCGGATACGCGAGGCAGAAGCGATGGCTTCATGCGTCCCTGAGAGTCAGCGGGAACGATATGCACACGGCCCCTTCCGAACCCGAGCAGCGCCAAGGCTTTAAGCATCGTCGCGTGGACCTCTTCGCCGACGATTACGGTGACCGGAGGAGCAGAGAATAGGCCATCCCGTTCGACATCCCATCCCGCGTTCCGCAGAACGCTGCTCCGCGCCGAGGCGAGAGCGGTCACATCAGCCATCTGGGTGCCGGTTACAAATGCTCCACCACAATCTGGCGGCAGGCCGAGCAAATCGAGCACCCAGGAAAGAACGACATCTTCAAGATGTGCAGCGACGGGAGAAATGTCATACAGACAGGCATTTTGGTCCCACGCATCTGCCAACCAGTGAGCCGCAACGCTGGCTGGCAAAGCGCCGCCAATTACGCCTCCGAAGAAACGCCCACCCATACTCGCCACCGTTGCCGGTAACCGGCGTCGTCGAGCAGTTTAAGGACCGCCTGTGGATCCTCGCCCCGGGCGGGCAGCGGGCCGCCGAGCGCCCTCAAGCCTTTGATCGCTTCCGGTAGCACCCCGGCATGGCGCTCTCGAATCGTTCGCAGATAGCGCCGAGCCTGTGCCGCCGCCTGCGTTAGAACCTCTTCATACAGATCGGTTGAATCCACTGTTTCTCCTCGATTCGCGTGATTGCTCCCATCTGCTTAGGTGAAATGCAACGGCCTTTTTATAACCGCCATAATCGCTCTTTGATGGTCTATAATTTATAGACAGCTATATAACCTGTCAAAAGGCATTAGGGCGGTTATAAGCAGGCAAAGTCTATGGCAGACGACTTTCAGCTCGTTGCCGGTCATCTGGCGCTCGATTTCGCCAATACGCTGGACTATCGTTACGATCCAGACCGCCTGATCGATCTTCTCCCCAGCTATGAACGTTTCCTTGTGTTTTGCCGTCAGTCAGACGTTATTACCGCGGCACAGCTGAGCAAACTTCTGGACGGCTTGAGTGCGTTTGACTCCCGACGCATTCTCAAAGAGGTCATCGAGCTGCGCGAAGCCCTTTACTTCTTAATTCTGTCGGCGGTGCATGGTCGAAGTCCCGACGAATCGCATTTGCGAGCTCTCAATAGGTTTCTATCCGAAGGTCGAGCGGTGGACGAGGTTGCGTGGCATAAACGCAGGTTTGTCCGCACCTCTCGTGCCGTTATGGAGAGACCTGATGGGCCTCTTCGGCAGGTCGTAGATGCCGCAGTCGCTCTGATTACCTCATCGGACATCTATAACGTTCGCGAATGTAGTGAGAAGACCTGCCGATGGCTCTGCCTGGATCGAAGCAGGAACCACTCTCGACGATGGTGCGACATGCAACTCTGTGGCAATCGCTCCAAAGCTAAGCGATTCTATGCTCGAACGCGCAACGATGTTTAGGTAGGTCTCGGGGCTGATCATTGCGATTCTGAGGACTCACTCTCAGATAACAACCCAATGCACCCATACAAGGTCGTCGCCTCCGGTCAGTAACGAGAAACGGGCATGGGACATGCCAACGAGCCAGTCCAACTCGGTTTTGGAAACCTAGACACATCCCGACTTCTCGAGACCGGTGTGCGATAGTTTAGGCGAGAGACACCTTTCCACACAAGACTGAACGAAACGAGGAGTTAGCAATGAACCGTCGTCAATTCGCTGCCCGTTCTCTGGCCGCTGTTGCAGGTGCTGCGCTTTCTCAGGGCAGTGGCTATGGGGCGACGCAAGGCTCCCCCATTGCGCCAGACTCGGGTGCCGTTCCCGATTCGGTAATTAAACAAGCACGTTTTCCTGAAGGATTCCTTTGGGGTGTGGCCACAGCCTCGTATCAAAACGAAGGCGCATGGAACGAGGACGGCAAGGGCGAATCGATCTGGGATCGATTCACCCACACACCGGGGAAGGTGCGGGGTGGCGTGACCGGCGATGTTGCATGTGACCAATATCATCTATACCCGCAGGACATCGCACTCGCCAGGCAGCTCAATTTGAAGAGCTATCGCTTTTCCATTTCGTGGCCTCGCATCCAGCCCACGGGCGTTGGCGCCCCCAACATGAAAGGGTTGGATCATTACAGCCGCTTTGTGGATACGCTGCTGGAGGCGGGCATCCGTCCATGGTGCACCATGTACCATTGGGATCTTCCCCAGGCACTTGAAGATCATGGGGGTTGGCCGAACCGAGAACTGGCTAACCACTTCGCGGACTATGCCGGCATCCTCGGCAAACACCTTGGCGATCGCATTACAGTGTGGGCACCCTTCAACATGCCATGGGCTATTGCTTTTATGGGCTATGCCGCAGGTGTGTTTCCTCCGTGCCGCACGAGCTTCAGCGATTTTCTGAAATCAGCTCACACGCTCGCGCTGGCACAAGGCGAAGCCCACCGCGCCCTGAAGGCGGCCTCTCCAAAGGCCACCGTGGGCAGCGCCTATGAGATGGCGCCTGCGTATCCAAAGACGGATTCCGACGACGACCGGGCCGCCGTTGCCCGATATCACGCGATGAATAACGTCTTCTTCCTGGAAGCAGCGATGCACGGTCGATATCCGAAAGCGTTCGTCGGCGAACCACCCCTTGACGTGATGGGCTTCAGGGCCGGCGACGAAAAGCTTCTTTACGCGCCACTGGACTGGATCGGCTTCCACTACTACACACGCCGTGTTGTGTCCGATGCGAGCAAGGAGAAGTTCCAGAACGGAGGCAATTTCAGCGGCACCGAGATCGAGAGTAACTCGCCCGGCGGTCGCGATCCTTACACGCGATTCCGTGCCGCGATGCCGACAGAAGGTCCGCTGACGGAAGCTGGCCTGGAGGTATGGCCGCGAGGCATCTACGACCTCGTGACGAGGATCAGTCGCGATTACAACCACCCGATCATCGAAATCACCGAGAGCGGTTGTGGCTATCTGGACTCCCCAGATGAACAGGAGCATGGCCGCATCCCCGATGCGCGTCGCATCCTGTGGTACCGTGAAACGCTTGCGGAACTAGCTCGCACTGTCGCCGATGGAGCCCGAGTCCGCGCCTACCATGCCTGGACATTGCTGGATAACTTTCAGTGGGGCGAGGGCTACACCGAGCGATATGGGCTGATCTACACAGACTTCCGCAACCAAAGACGCACCATCAAGGATTCGGGCTATTGGTACGGTCGAGTCGCGGCCTCGAACCGACTCGATATGTAGCGTAAAGCGATTAGTCCTGTGAAAAACGCCCTAGGTCCTGCATCGGGATCTCGGTTCCGGATTCCTGAAGCCATGCCGACTATCGTTACCGATCTGGAGTGCCGATGAGACCGATTACTTCCGCGTGGCCGACAATCCTGGTCATTCCAGGAACGATGACTGCCGCCACGATAAATGTCGCTAGGTTGTAGCCTGTAATTAGGCACAGTTCGTTACTGTGGGAAGGATACCGATCATGTCCATGCGCAAACGGTTCCTGTTCGCAATGTTGTTCACGATCGTTGCCTTGGCGGCGGCCGGAAGGGTCAGCGTTTACAAGGCGGAATTTGATGTGCCGAAGCCGAATACGTGGTCGCGCGCTCCGGTACCTGTCGCTGCTGCATTGCCTTGGTACGACAGCCAGCTGGCAAACAAGCCAAGTCGATGGCTCAAGGCATTCCGCACGAAAGGCGAATTGCTGCGGGCGTTATTTCTTCCGATTCAATTCAAGAACACCCAGGATTTGGGTGTTGGAAAGTTGCTGGTGGCGAGCCGCAGCCTCGGCGACCCGGATTTCGCAGGAACAGTGGTCATGCTGGTTCGCTACGATGAAAAAGGCGCACTTGGACTGATTCTCAACCGGCGAACCGATATCCCGCTTTCTCGGGTTCTTGATCTCGAGGCCGCGAAAGACCGCTCCGACCCAGTCTATCTCGGGGGCCCTGTGGGACCTTCGGCCGTGTTTGCATTGTTTGAGTCCTCGGCCAAGATGGAAAAGGCTGAGAACATCTTCGGTGGGGTTTATTTGATTTCCGACAAAGCGCTCTTCGAACAAACAATTTCGGCCCGGCCTGACCCCGGCCTTTTTCACGTTTACTTGGGATATGCCGGATGGACGCAAGATCAATTGCGGACCGAAGTGCAATTGGGCGCGTGGTTCGTTTTTCCGGCAGACGCCGCCACAGTTTTCAATTCCGATCCGGATTCTTTGTGGTTGCAGATGATTCAGAAGACAGAATTGCAATTGGCGAAGACTGAGCCCTTCGCAGAAACCTCCCAGCCAGTAGCATTGTTTTGATAAATCCGGAGTCAGCGAGCCAGAATATGCGACGAGAACCAGTTCTGGCCGGGTGGTCATTTACTCACCGTTCAAACGCCCTTGTCGCCAGGAACTAATCCGGGACGGACGAATTCGTGGACCGGAGGTTCGCCACAACCCGTTACGTCTAAGTAGGGGTGATCTTCCCGTCCCCGGATTGCGCCCCGTCGAGCCCGTCGAAACCGCATGTCAAATCCAGCGCGCGGCTGCTGCGCCGCTGTCGTCGGGGCGGGTATTGAAAGCGATGGCCGCTTGCGGCGCGGCGCGGTGGATGGCGTTGACCACCGCTTCGAATACGCTCAAGCGGCTAGGTGGCAAGCGCACGCCCGCGCCCATCACCACGCAGTCATAGTGGTCACTGGCCAGGCAGTGCTCCACCGTCGTCGCCGCAGTATCGTCAGGGTTGATGAAGCAGTTCTCCGCAAGCCAGCCCCGCCCGGTCATATCGGCGAGCGCGAGCTTGATGCCAGCGTGGATCTTCTCTGCATTCATCCCCGGCTGAAACGCCGGATCCGAAAAATCTACCGTCGCAGGATCGAAGCCGACCAACAGAACCCTTTTCATTCATCACCTCCGAAAACATAACTCAGCGACTAGCTTCGAGATGAGCAGGTCGCCAAGAAATCTCAACAACCGAGTTGCGCGGGAACCCAGGGCCATCTTAGTTGTGGGATTCATATTCGTCAAAGTGCTGCGGCACGATTGCCGAATATTTCGTACTCTTCATAGCGCATCGCTGCCGCAAGCTTGCCTGCACTTCAGCGCATCGAGCACTGCCACACGGTCAAATGACCCATGCGGGGCGATTGGGAGATAAGGGGACGGGGGAGATAAGGGGGAAAACCCGGTGACGAAGACCCGGTGACAATACCCTTCTCTAAGCGTGGGCAGCTCGTTTCGGGCGGGCAGCCACGCCCCGGTATGAGGTGACTTATCGGCTGAAAGTTGGAAGATGCACTACATCGGTCTCGGGCACAGTCTCGAGCGGATTCCCCGCTTTGCGCCAGGCTGCCAGGCCGCCTACGATGACAAATGCCTTAAATCCCCATTCCCGTAAAAGATGCGCCACGCTAGCGCTCGTCGCTTCCTTCTGGCAAGTGCAGTACAGGTAGATGTCCTTGTCTCGAGGGAATAGTGCTATTTCGGCGCTGAGATTGTTGGGCTCGACTCGAATCGAGCCGGGAATGCGGACAGCGCCCGCACTGTAATAGCCATGGCTGCGCACATCGGCCAGGAGTATCGTTCCCGCGCCTTCTGTCTGCAGCTTCGCGGCCAATATCTGTACCTCTACGCGTGGTACAACCCGATCGGCGCGTTGCTTCCAGTACAACGAAATCCGATAACCTATAAACGCAATCAGGGCAATGATGATTACAATCTCGGCCGCATGTCCTGCTGCGCGAAATCCACTGACGATCTTCGCCACGAAATCGCGAAAGATGAATCCGATTGCGCCATATGAGAGCGCATAGAGGCTGGCGCCCAGGAAGTCCAGCCCCAGGAATTGAGAGAACCGCATTTTCATGCTCCCAGCCAGCGGCGCGGCCATCGTGCTCACCCCAGGAATGAACTTGTCGATCAACAGCGTGAGCCGTCCACGTTTATAGAACGATTCCGCGGAGCGCAGAACGCATCCTTCCGGATCGACAGAAACCTGGCAGAGAAATTTCAAGATCGTCCATCCCATATGGCGGCCGAGGATGTAAAGGAGTGAGTCGGCCAACAACATCGCAGCGACCGCAAACAACGCGACCGCCGGCCCATACAGGGTACCCGCCGCCGCCGCAGCTCCGCCCGCAACAAGAGCCACTGCGCCCGGTACTGGCACACCAATGGCTTCCGCAAAAACAATTAGGCAGATGACGACGTATCCGTAGTGCACGATCAATGAGGAGAAGTCATTCATGCGTCATGTCTCAAGGCTAGCATGCACTGACTTCGAAGAACGATGATTGCATCTTTCCACGGCAAGTGTTTCTGCACCAAAGCAGCCGATGCCGTGCCCCCTTCCTTAGCCGTGTGCAATTGGCTCTTTGTTTGTTTGCGCCTCGTAGTGCTGTTCCACTTACGGTAGACGCAGCGCATCCCCTCTCTATACGCATTCCTCAAGGAAAATATCGTTTCTCGGAGTCCAGAAGTGCCGGCGCCGCCGCTGATCTTTAAAACCTCGCCGCGGCGTTGAACCCTCCGTCGCTGCGGTGTGTCCTGTTCCTCAATCCTCTACAACTTTGGTGCCCATTCCGTAACGGCTCATTATAAGTAGACTTCGTTTGAGGCTCCAGTCAAGCTATGAGGCTTCGCGCG
Organism: uncultured Acidobacteriaceae bacterium; assembly: GCA_963830325.1. GTDB lineage: Bacteria > Acidobacteriota > Terriglobia > Terriglobales > Acidobacteriaceae > PALSA-350. The sequence continues at coordinate 93,331 of CAWHMV010000006.1, read as the reverse complement.
CTGCGCTCGTCTTCCTCGTTGAAAATTTCGTTGTCCGCCATGCTGCTTGCGTGCAACGCGTGTAGCAACTCCGGCAGCAATAGCGGCAATACCGGTGACGGAAACAGCGTTTCTGCTGCCCCCACCAACCTCACTGCTACAGCTGGTAACCAGCAGGCCAGCCTTACCTGGACGGCGAGCAGTGGTGCGACCAGCTATAACGTAAAACGAGGCACGGCGAGCGGCGGCCCATACACCACGGTGGTTTCGCCTGCTGGAACAACCTACGCTGACACGAGCCTGACCAACGGAACCGCTTACTACTATGTCGTGACAGCGGTGGATGGGACGGGAGAAAGCGGCAATTCCAACCAGGCGACCGCGACACCGACTGCTGCGCCCACCGCCCCCTTGCCTCCCCTTAACCTCACGGCCATGGGAGGCAACCAACATGTCTCGCTGGTGTGGACGGCCAGCACCGGCGCAACCAGCTACAACGTCAAACGGGCAACCACCAACGGCGGACCCTACACAACAGTGGCTTCGCCTACGGGCACAAGTTATACCGACACGACAGTAACCAACGGAACCCCATACTACTACGTCGTGACGTCTGTGAATGCGACGGGACAAAGCGGCAATTCCAACCAGGCGACCGCGACACCGGCTGCTGCGGCGCCCGCCGCTCCGGCTGCTCCGCTTAACCTCACGGCCACGGGAGGCAACGAACAAGTCTCGCTGGCGTGGACGGCCAGCACCGGCGCAACCAGCTACAACGTCAAGCGGGCAACCACCAACGGCGGACCCTACACAACAGTTGCGTCGCCTGCGGGCATAAGTTATACCGACACGACCGTAACCAACGAAACCACCTATTACTACGTGGTCACTGCAGTCAGCGCCAGCGGAGAAAGTGCAAATTCCAATCAGGCATCGGCGACGCCCAGTACGACTCCGGGAGCGCCTGCTCCCCCGACAACTCCCTCTCCGTGTGCTACACCCATCAGCGTCGTAAATACAGCAGGCAACACCAATGTCGTGGGTGATGGAACTCCGGCGAGCTGTACGGAGAGCGCATTCGAAGAGGCCATTGCTGCCGGCGGGGTAGTCACCTTCAAATGCGGCCCCTCGCCATATCGGCTCGTCCTGAGTTCTACCAAGTCAATCACCCACGACACCGTTATCGACGGAGGAAATCTGGTGACACTGGACGGCGGAGGCCAGGTCAGACAACTGCTCCTGAACACCGGCAACTTCGTTGCTACTACCCCAACTCTGACGCTTCAGAATGTTACTTTAGCCAACGGTCATGGGACCGATAATGCAGGCACAGGCGCGCCGACCGGAGGCGGAGCGATCTACCGCTATGGAGGAACGCTTAATGTCATCGACAGTCAGTTCATCAACAACGTAGGCCCGGCAAGCGGGCAAGATTCTGCAGGCGGAGCCATTTACTCAGTCGGAGTCGGCACAACGACTGTTGTAGGAAGTACCTTCAAAGGTAATCAGTCGAGCGACGGTGGAGCGCTCGGGAATCTAGGAGCCTCCGTTGATCTTGTCAACGACACGATTCAAGGAAACCAAGCCACAGGGAGTGGTGGCAATCCAGGCAATGGAGGAAACGGTGGCGGCGTCTACATGGACGGAGCAAACATCAGTATCAAGATGTGTGGCACTCATGTTGACAGCAACCAGGGCAACGCTTACGGAGGAGGTTTATTCTTCGTCGATGACGCTACCGCGGGAACAGCCGCAATCGATCAATCCTCTTTTAATGGGAATTCAGCCGCCTTTGCTGGCGGACTGTATCTCCAGGGCGCAACCGGTACCTTGACCAACTCGAGCGTTACCAACAATCAAGTTGAGACGATCGACGGCATCGGTCCATATGCTCCGAACGCATTCTTCGATGCTGATTCACTGGGGAGCCTAAGCAGTGACAATATAGCGCCGTGATACCCTGTAAACCGTCAGGAGCTGCTCCTGCCGAGCACGTAATCATTAGGCACGGACGGTAACAGCCATCGGTCGCCGCCGCGCTATTCAGGTCTAAGGAAGCGAAAATCGCTGTCACTGTAAAGACCACCACCAACGTCCGCGTGTGCGGCTTTCATTAAGGAAAGCCGCATGAAGCTCGCCAACGCCAGCAAGCTCAACAGGAAATCCGGAGTACGCTGTTGCGAACGTGGGGCACCCGTCCGATTTCCTCTGGTGATCTCTACGAGGTCGTCGTGTGGTCACACGCCGATCGAGGACTTGGCCAGAATTCCTCCGTCGCAGACTACATGCGAACCAGTCACGTAGGCGCTTTCGTCCGAGAGAAGCCAGAGCACCACACGGGCTGGATCCTCCGCTTCTGCGAGTCTTCCTAACGGAATCTCCCGGCATAGCTGGGCGCGCATGGCTTCAACCTGGTCTGCGGCAACGTTGTTCCACATCAGTCCCGTCTCGGTTGCGCCCGGAGTGAGGGCATTCACGCGGATGCCGAACTTTGCGTAGTCGATCGCCATGCAGCGGACGAGGGAAGAGATGGCTCCCTTGGTTGCGCTGTAGGCGCCGCTGCCCCCCGCGGCGAAGGCGACGAAGCTGGCGGGCGACGAAGTACAGACGATCGACCCGGTAGTTTGTGCTGCCAGCATTTGCCGCAGACCGTGTTTGCAGGTGAGGAAAATTCCGGTGAGGTTGGTGTCGAGAATACGCTGCCAGCGTTCGAGGGGCATCTCGTGGACCAGTCCGCCTACATCGATCCCCGCGTTGGCGAAGATGCCATAGGGCGCGCCGAACTGCTCATGAATGAGGGCGAACGATCGCGCCACCTGCGCTTCGTCGCTGACATCACAAGCCAGCCCGACTGCGCCACCCGCACCCTCGGCGCGCGCCCTCTCAGCAGCTTCTTCTGCGCTATCGCCATTCTTGTCGAGGATGGCAACCCGGTCACCGCGGCGAGCGCAAAGCAGTGCGGCCGCCCGGCCGATACCACCGCCGCCGCCGGTAACGACGATGAGCCGATTCGTTGCTGGGACCACGAGTGAAATTCCTTCCGCCCGCTAGCCTAAGCAGCCTTGGGCAGGTAGGCCACACAATCGATTTCAACCCTCATGCCCAGGGCGACCATGCCGGCGCCAACCGTGGTACGTGCCGGCTTGAACGCGCCAAAGACTTCTGCATACACCTCATTCATGGGTTCGAACTCTTTCACGTCGTACAGGAAGACGGAACACTTGACCACATCCTGCAGATCGCCACCACAGCCGCGAAGAATGGTCTGCAGGTTCTGGAGGACCAGCCGCGTTTGGTCTCGTATATTGGTCTCTGGATCGATCTCGCCACTTACGGGATCCACCGGACCCTGACCGGAAACGTACAGGAAGTCTCCTGCTCGCACCACGCTTGAATAAGGCCCCTGGGGCGCCGGTGCACCCGCCACTTGTAAACGTTCCAGCATGAAGTTCTCCCTTTATCGGCCGGGAATCTGCGATGTGCTAGGGTACAACGTAGTCGCGACATCCCCCGGCGTTGTTTCACCATAGCAGAAGGCATGACAGCATACGATGTAGCCATCATCGGTCTCGGGACCATGGGCAGTTTCGCTGCCGTTGAGTTGTCCAGGCGCGGCCTTAAGGTTGCCGGGTTCGACCAGTTCGTTCCCCCGCATGGCCGGGGCAGCCATTCGGGGGGCACCCGCATTTATCGGCTTGCGTATCCCGAGGGCACCGGCTATGTTCCGCTGGCGCAACGCGCGGGCGAGATGTGGGAACAGGCCAGCGAGGAATTGGGCACGCAGTTGTTGCACCGATCCGGAGTGCTCTACATGGGCCTCCCGGGCGAGCAGTTTCTCCGCGAGGTACAAGAGAGCGCTTCCGCCAACCAACTGCAGGTAGAAACGCTATCGGCAGCCGAGGTGCGGTATCGCTACCCCGCCTTCGAAATCCCAGATGAGTACGCTGGGCTTTTCGATGTGCAGGCAGGCTGGCTCGATGTGGATGCGTCCATCGCATCCAGTCATGCCTACGCCCGAAAACTGGGTGCCCAATGCTTTTTCGAGCAACGGGTCACGGGCTGGGAGGCAACCAGCGGCGAAGTAAAAGTGCATTTGGAAAATGGCACCGTCACTGCGTCCAGTCTGATCATTACCGCCGGCGCCTGGGCGGGCGACTTGTTGCGCAGCCTTCAACTCCCGCTGGCGGTGAAGCGTAAGGTGCTCGCGTGGTTCGATCCCCTGAGCCCGGAACTATTCGCAGCAGATCGCGTACCCGTCTTCTCTTTCCCGGAGAATTTCGCTTACGGGTTTCCCAGTGTACCCGGCCTGGGGGTCAAGATGGCCCAGCACATAGGCGGGAGCTTCCTAGCGAGTGCCGACACTCCTGTTTCGCCGCCGGCCCCCGCCGACCTGGACCCCATTGCCGCCATCGCTGCTCAATACATGCCTAAACTCGCGGGCGACTACAGCCAGGCTCGTTCCCGCCTGCGGCATTCGGCGACCTGCCTGTACACCATGACACCCGATGATGACTTCATCGTGGATCATCATCCGGAGTTCAGCAACGTGGTCTTTGCGGCAGGCTTCTCTGGTCACGGTTTCAAATTTGCCCCCTTGATCGCGGTGGCTCTGGCCGATCTGTTGCAGCAGGGCAAGACGTCATTGCCTATCGATTTCCTGGCGCTCGATCGCTTATTGCAACCGGGTCGCTAACGTAACAAGCGCATCAGCCCGGTCGCTGCCAGATCGGGTTGCAGAAAACGCGCCGGTTGGTTGGCTGCGCTACTCACCGCTTCCGCAGCCAGGTAACCGCTGCGGACGGCACCCTCCATGGTTGCCGGCCATCCGGTGGCGACCCAATCGCCCGCCAGAAAAACGCGCGGCCAGGGACTCGCGGACGATGGGCGAAGCAGGTCGAGTTGGGGACGAATAGAATAGGTAGCCCGCACTTCCTTCACTACGGTGGCCTTCAACAGTTTTGCCTGGGCCACCAGGGGAAAGAATTGCGCTAGTTCGCGCAGAGCCAGATCGATGATCTCCTGGCGCTGCATGCCGACCAAAGACTTGGATGCACTGACCACTAACTCGAGATAACTCCCGGGCTCACCCCGTCGCTTTTCCGGTTGCAATCTCGATTTGTGAAACATCCATTGTATGGTTGCGTCGAGGAGAATCGCATGCTCCAGATCGCTTACCTCCCGGTCAAACCAAAGGTGTATACCGGTAATCGGCGAATGCTCGAAGCACTGCAGGTTCAAGGCCAACTGATCGGCCTCGAGGTTTCGCGGTAAACCTGGCAGCAGCTTGCTCAAGCCTTCAAACGCCAACGCCAGGACGATGGCATCGGTGGCGAAGTTGTCGCTTTGTGTTGCAACCAACCATTGTTGCGTTTCTTCGGACCAGCAAAATGATTCTGGAGCAGAACTTAATTCCACCCGGCCGCCGCGGCTCTGCAGGTAGTCGATTGCGCGGCCGTAAAGGTCGCTCAGGGGAATGGCGGGCACGCCCATGCGTCCCGCTCCCGGCGACAGGAGCAACGATTTGCGAATCACCTGTCCGGCGTAATGCACCGACATGCGATCCGGATCCTCATTGAGCGCGCTTACCAGCACCGGTTTCCAGAAGCGCTCGATCGCGCCGCGCGTCTGCCCGTGCCTTTGCAACCATTGGGCAAAGTTCTCGTCAGAGTCTTTGGGGATGCCGGCAATGAACGCGCTTAGCCCTCGGCCGATAGCCAGCTTGTCAGAGAAGGAGAAGGCCGACGCCCGCAAGAAAGCCGGCATGTCATGAAAGGGCGCCGGCAAAAAGGAGGGCTCAAGAATGCTCCTCCGCCCACCCGGCTCGATAAAGGTCAGGCGATCGAACCAGCGGATCGCATCGCTGACGCCCAGACGGCGGTAAAGATCGATAAGGTTTACGCAGTTACCCAGCAGGACGTGCTGGCAGTTATCGATTACCTCTCCGGTTCCCGGGTGTTCATAGGAAGAAGCACGGCCGCCGAGGTAGCGCCGCTTCTCCAGTAGGCGGACCTGGTAACCCGCTTCGGCCAGGGCACACGCGGCCGAGAGACCCGCCAGCCCACCGCCAATCACAGTGACGGAGCGCAAACTTGTCAGGCCCATACTCCCAGCGCCAGCGTCTTGAAAAGGCCGCATCCCAATATGCTCAGCTTCTCATACGCGGGAACACCAACCCTCGCCGAAAAGACATCAAAGTTGCGCTGTTCGATGTGCCGCAACAAACGATGGTAAATGGTGACCAGAACCCACATCGCAGCCCTGCTGTCGGGTGAAATCAAGGGCAATAAAGCTTCTGCGGATTTGTAAAACTGGCCCGCACGCTCGGCCTGTATGGCGAGGACCTGGCGGTGCTGCGGTGTCAACTGCTGTCCACTCAGGATTCCGGTCATGGAGCCGGCGGTCACACCACAGCGTTCCAAATCTTCGAGCGGTAAATAGAGCCGGCCACGCTGCGCATCTTCCTGCACATCGCGGAGGATGTTGGTCAACTGAAAGGCGATCCCGGTTTCTTCTGCGAGCTTCTCTGCACGGGGATCGAGGTATCCGAAAATTCGAATGCAGACCAGGCCAACGACCGAGGCTACGAGATAGCAGTAGCGATAGAGATCGGCGAAGGTCGCATAGGCAGCGAACCGTGGCTCAAGATCTGTGGCTGTTCCTTGTACCAGCTGATCGAGAAGGTCCGACGGAATGGCGAAGCTGCGTTGCGCGTCCAGCAAGGCCACGAAAACTGGATCGCTCGTGGCATCGCCGGCCTGTACCTGGTGCCAGCGGTTGAGCCACTTATCCATCGCGATGCGGCGTTCGGCAATGGGCAGGTCTTCATCATCGGAGAGGTCGTCGGCCTGACGCATGAAGGCGTAGACGGCGCAAATCGCGTCCCGCTTTTTGGCCGGGAGGGCGACAAAGGCGTAGTAGAAGTTTTTCGCTTTCTTGCGCGCAATGTTCCGGCAGGCCGCGTAGGCAGCTTGAACCTCGGGGGTCACGCCGGCCGCCTTCCCCTTGAGAGCCCAGGGACTAGCTTGCCAGTAAGCGCACGTGCCAACAATCCCAGCTTTCTGCTTTTTGAAATCACGGGACGCATGGTGAGCACGTCGTATTGCCGCCGCTCGATGGCATGCAAGATCTCCAGACCACCTCGGCTGAAGAGATCCAGGTCGAGGGCGAGCTCGCGATCGACCAGGTCGATCAGGGGCAGACCCTTGGTGAATAATTGGCGAGCGTAGTCGACTTCATGCCGCACCAGTTCGCGAAAAGCCGGCGTCGCCTCGCGCCGGGCAATCGTGGCTTCGTCTACGCCGTACTTCTGCATATCGTCGAGCGGCAGGTAGACCCTGCCCCGCTCGTAATCGGAACTGATGTCTTGCCAGAAGTTCGCCAATTGCAAAGCGGTGCAAGTGAAATCAGAGAGGAGGAACATTTCCGGAGTGCGATAGCCGCAGGCGTAGAGAACGAGCCGTCCTACCGGGTTAGCAGAGTATCGGCAGTAGTCCAGTACGTCGTCCATCGACTGGTAACGCATTATGTTTTGGTCCTGGCGAAAGGCCACCAGCAGGTCTGCAAATGGTTGTTTAGGAATGTCACAAGCGCGGACTGTCTCGGCCAATGCGACAAAGACGGGATGGCGCGCCTCACCCTGATAACAGGCGTCCAGTTCCCTGCCCCAAAGATCCAGTAGCGCGAGCGATTGCTCCCGGTTCCCTACTTCGTCGCCCAGGTCATCCGCGATGCGGCAGTAGGCGTAGATGCTGTGAAAGTGAGGCCGAAGGCGTGTAGGCAGGAACCACGAGGCCACATGGAAGTTCTCGTAGTGGGTGGTCGCCAGGCGCTGGCAGTAAGCGCGGGCCTCCTCAAGAGTCGGGCGCTGGTCAGGGATGCGATACTCTGGGGGCAATGCAGACCAGCCGCGCTCGATTAGCTCCCGATTTTCTTGCAAGCCCTTGACTGTCATGCTGCCTCTTGTCCCTTGCCCTCAGGGGCTAAAGCCCTCTTGGTTTTTGAGTAAATGTACGGGCTAAAGCCCGTACCCTCCAGTTGACCGTGTGAGAACCAGGATTTACGAACTCAGTCCCGCAGGGACGGCTGAACTTAGCCCAGGACGCTAGTCCTGGGTTGGATTTAAAAGGACGACTCAGTCCCGCAGGGACGGCTGAAAATAGGCCGCGACGCAATCCTGGACAACCGTCAGATGTACCCAGGACTAACGTCCTGGGCTAAGTTCAGCCGTCCCTACGGGACTAAATTCGTAAATCCTGGTTCTCACACTCGCTCCAAAACCCTCTTGGTTTTTGAATAAATGTACGTGGTTCCTTCTTGCCATCGCCTTCAGGCTCTACTTACGGAATGATTGCGGTCTTGATGTCGTTCGAACGGTCCTTCACGCGGCGGAGCACGGTTTCGAGATCCGAGAGTTGGGCCCGACCGGTGATGTATTCGCTGCACTTGAATCGCCCACTTGCCAGCAAATCAAATGCCTTGCGGCAGGCGGCCGGCGTATGGTGGAAACTCGCCTTCAGCGTGATGTCGTTGTAGTGCAGCCTGTTGGTGTCGATCTCCACCTTGGTTCCGGCTGCGCAGCCTCCAAAGAAATTTACCGTGCCGCCACGGCGCACCATGTCTACCGCCCATTGCCAGGTAAGCGGAGTCGCCACGGCTTCAATGGCGACATCTACGCCCCGATGATCGGGAGTGAGACCACGCACTGCGGCTACAGCATCGATCACGGCTGCGGTCTGCACCACGTGCGTTGCTCCGAACGTGGTCGCCGAGGCAACTTGTTCATCACGCTTCACCACCGCAATCACTTTCATTCCTGAAAGTTGAGCCACGTGCATGAACATCAGTCCGATCGGTCCGGCGCCGATCACGACCACAGTATCGCCACGCTTCGCTCCGGTTTCCTCCAGGCCACGCACTACGCAAGCCAGTGGCTCGGTCAGCGCTGCGTGCTCCAGCGGTAAGCTTTCCGGGACAATGAGCGTGTTCTTGGATACGATGCGCGAGGGGATACGGATATATTCGGCGTAGGCGCCGTTGTTGAAGAGCAGGTCTTCGCAGAGATTTTCCTGTTTGCGGACGCACCAGAAGCACGCTCCGCAGGGCGCCGAATTCAACGCCACCACGCGCATACCTGGTTTGAAGCTGCGCACGCCGGCGCCCGTCTCATGGATCACTCCTGCCAACTCATGCCCGAAGAGCGCCGGGGGCGCGATCATCCTGGCGTGATATCCCCGGCGGAAGACCTTCAGATCGGTGCCGCAAGTGAGAGCGGCATGAACGCGGATGACAATCTCTCCCTTGCCCGCTCCGGGAATCGGGACCCGTTCAATCCTGACGTCTTCTTTGCCGTAGAGTACGGCAGCGTTCATCTCACTTAACATACCTTCCTATTCTCACCCAATCCGGGCAGGCGTGCCTTCAATCATGATCTTCATTGAAGTTGCCTTGGGCTCGGAAGCGATGGCAATGGCCTCCACCGCCTCTGACAAAGGAAAGCGGTGGGAGACCAAGCGGGTCAGGTCATACCCCTGGCCGTACCCCTCGAAGACGATCTGAAGCGCTTCATCTTGAATATCGACCGAAGCACTATAGGAGCCCAACAGCGTCTTCTCGTCTACACAGACCGCCGCGGGATCGATGATGGCCTCCCCGTGCTGGGTCTGGGCAAACAGCAATACGCGACCGCCGGGACGGGCGGCGTCCATCGCGGTTCGAATCAGAGAGTTCCCGCCTACCGCCAGGATCACGGCGTCCGCGCCTCTGCCCTCGCTGGCAGCACGCGCTACCTTGACCACATCCTCCCGCGACGCGTCGATGGGCAAATCCAGGCCAAACATGGCCGCAACCGCGTGGCGTTCCGGATACAAATCCGATGTAAGCACCTTAGCCCCGGATCGCTTGGCCAGAGACGCCAGCATAATGCCGATGGGGCCCTGGCCGATTACCAGGACGGTCTCATCCGCGGCTAGATTCAGGCTGCGGACGCCCTTCAGGCAGGTATTCAGCGGTTCCACGAAGACCGCCTGGGCGAAAGGGATGCCGTCGGGGATCTTGATCAGTCCGCGCTGCACAATCCAGTCCATCACCCGGACATAGCCGGCGAAGCCGCCACCGGAGGGCTCGAAACCAGCGGTGCAGCCTACCTTCTTATAAACCGGACACTGGGCGAAAGTTTTCTTTCGGCAGTAGTAGCAAGTGCCACAGGGGATGTGGTGGAAGACGACTACCCGGTCACCAACTGCAAAGGACCCAACGCCGGCTCCCACGGCCACAATGGTCCCCACGGTTTCGTGGCCGAAGATGCGCGGGGCGGAGTGGGATCCGGTATGGATCTTCTTCAGGTCAGTGCCGCAAATGCCGCAGCTATGGACCTGGATGAGCACTTCACCTGGACCAATCGCGGGCACGGGAACGGTTTCGACACGAACGTCGTTCACGCCGCGATAAACGGCTGCCTGCATGTTTGCCGGCACAGCTGCGGTCTGCATCATCCCCATCGTTCGTTCACCTTGGACTACCGACCAGCGGACCCAGCGCGGAAGCCATGGCGTACGCCCCCTTCCTGCCATTTTTGCCGATACGGGCCAAGCCAGGCCAGTATCGGGGCCGAATTGCAACGTGAGCCAACAATGCTGCCAGCTGCAGCTGGCCCTGGGTGTCGGTGTACCGGCTAAAGTCGGGCAAGACTTCGGTAGCCGTATCGGAAACTGCTTTGAGGCAATAAAACGGGATGCCCTGGCTGCGAGCAAATTGGGCCACCGTTGCCGCTTCCATATCCACCAGCACGGCTTGGTAGGTTTCGCCTAACCGCCTCTTTTCCACCGCCAGGGCTACATGATCAATGGTGACCAACTTGAGCGGTGGGGCGTTTCCCGGGCGGGCGGGAGATTGCGTGGGAAATGCCTCCCCGGAGGCGCCATCCACCACTTCATTCACGACGTACGCGTCACCGGGTTGCAGGCCGCAGGAGAGGGCCCCTGCCCAGCCTATCGAAACCAGGGTATTCAGCGGAGCCTCCCGAATGGCAATAGAGCAGGCTCGTTCGGCTGCCGCCTTGCCCATCCCGGCACAGACCGCAATGCACGCGGCGCCCTCAATATTGCCCTGCCACGCATTCTCCCCATGCGGCAGGTGCAGTGGCTTCCATCCCTGCACCAGCGGCTTCAGTTCGCCCGGCATGGCCGCGATAATCCCTACCCGTCTCATGCGGCGGGCGCGTACCCATTCGCCCGAAACCAATCAATGGCTGACCGCAGCGCGGCATAGACCGGGACCACCTGAAACCCCAGCTCACGTTCCGCTTTTGCCGAGGAGACAAACATCTTTTTCTTGCCCATACGCACGGCCTCCACGGTAGCACGGGGCTCTTTCCCGCGCAGCCTCCCCGTGACGGTTTGGTCGCATAAGGCGAAAGCCATGGCCACGCTGTGCGGAACACGCATGGTCGGAGAAGGAAGGCCTGTGATCGCGGACATCTTGTCCAGAAGCTGCTTCAAGGTAAGGTTTTCACCGCCCAGAATGTAGCGCTCCCCGGATCGCCCGGCCTCAAGTGCATCGACGTGCGTTTTGGCAACTTCGTTGACATCCACCAGGTTGAGGCCGGTATCCATGTAGGCGGGAAATTTCCGGTTGAGGAAATCCACCACTATGCGACCGGTGGGGGTGGGCTTTATATCGCCGGAACCGATAGGCGTAGTCGGATTGAGAATAATCACCTGCTGGCCATCGCGCGCCGCGGCGACGGCCTCCTGCTCCGCCAGGTATTTTGACCGCTTATAGTGGCCGATCATATTAGCCAGCGAGACCGGCGTTGCCTCATCCGACAGTCGTCCGTCGGAGAAAAATCCCATGGTGGCTACGCTCGAGGTGTAGACCGCGCGGGGAACGCCCTGCTCGCGAGCGATGCGCAACAGCTCGCGCGTACCCACTACGTTGGTCGCATGCATCTTTTCCGGATCGGTTACCCAGAGCCGGTAATCGGCCGCCACATGCATGACCGCATCACAGCCGGAAATTGCGCTGCGCAACGCGTCGACCTGCAATAAGTCACCAGTTACGGTTTCGGCGGGGAGACCGGCGAGATTTTCCAGCTTGCTGGTAGGACGGATAAGGATGCGTAAGTCAGCACCGCGACGGGACAGTTCTTGCGCTACGTGGCTCCCGACAAACCCTGTAGCTCCTGTAATGAAAACTTTCAGACTTTACCCCTGTTCCCGCTGCGGAGAAAGTCTCTGCATGCGGGAAGACTGTCCCCTCAGCGGCTAAACAGGCTGCGAAAAAGTTCGGGACTGAGCAGGAAAGACGTACCTCAGGGGCTAAAGCCCGACGTATTCTCAATCATTTACGGCCCGACTAAAGTCGTGCCCTGATACAAAACCGAGTTTTTCAGCAGCCTCCAAAGCCGTATTCATTCAAACTTAAAACGTACGGCCTAAAGGCCGTACCCTTCAGAATCTTCATCCGACGGTTATTCAAGTGCTTCAGGATGCAAACCAAAGCCTTTTTCGCCAGCCGCCTTCTTTTCGTTCCATTTCTTCACCCAGGCTTCCCAGCTTGCGCCTGCCGCACGGTCTTTTCCGGTAAAGGTCAGGCCTGCAATTTCGCTGTACGCGATGGAACGTTTCTCTGGGGAGTCTTTGGGGAACAGGCGAACCCAGGATTGGTCGAGCGTTGCGCCGGTCCTGCGATCGAAGATGTAGCCTTCGACCACGGAGCCATCCTTGCAGTTGATGGTGACGTCGCCGCGATAGTCAAAGGCTTTCTCGAGCGCATCCAACACTTCGGCATCGCTGCCTAAAACGGGCGCCCAGCCTTCGAGGTTCTGGTGCTCGGTTCCCGGCGCCAGTTCCAGGCAATCGGGATCAAGTTGTGGGGTCGTCGCACCCTTTTGGCCGGTCATACTCGCGTCTCTTCCATCTGACGCTTGGCATCACTCGAGATCTGCACCAGCGATGGCGACGAATGCCCATTCAACTGCGGGGAGGTCAGCAGATCGCGCGCACCCTGATCCTCGTACCTGTCGAAGAGTGTGGCCTTCACCGCGGCCATGAATCCGCGGAAGGAGCCAAACATCTCGTTGACCGAGGAAGGTTCGTATCCGCAACTGACCATGCAGTTCGCGCATTTGGGATTGCCTGACTCGGTACCGTAGTTTTCCCACTGCGTCTCTTCAATCAGTTCCTTGAAGGTGGAGGCGTAGCCATCCTGCAGCAGGTAGCAGGGCTTCTGCCAGCCGAAGATGTTGTACGCCGGATTGCCCCAGGGGGTGCACTCGTAGTTCCGCTTGCCCATGAGGAATTCCAGGAAGAGCGGAGACATGTTGAACTTCCAGTGCTTCTCCCGGTTGGACAAAATCGCGCGGAAAAGTCTGCGAGTGCGCGCGCGGCCCAGGAAATGTTTTTGATCCGGCGCCTTCTCGTAGGAATAGCCCGGGGAGATCACGATGCCCTCGACACCCATGGCCATCACTTCGTCGAAGAAAGCACGCACGCTGTTGGGATCCGCGCCGTCGAAGAGCGTGGCGTTGGTGGTCACCCGGAAGCCCCGTTGCACCGCCTCGCGGATGCCCTCAACTGCCTTGTCATAACCGCCTTCGCGGCAGACTGAGAAATCGTGGTGCTCGCGCTGGCCGTCTAGGTGAACGGAGAAGGTCAGATACTTGCTGGGCTTGAACAGGCCGATTTTTTCTTTAAGCAATAAGGCGTTGGTGCACAGATAGATGTATTTCTTGCGCGCGACCAGCCCTTCGACAATCTCGGCAATCTGCGGGTGCATGAGCGGCTCGCCACCGGGGATAGACACCATGGGGGCTCCGCACTCCTCGACCGCGCGGAAGCACTCTTCCGGCGAAAGATCCTTTTTGAGGATGTGGGCGGGATACTGAATTTTGCCGCAGCCGGCGCACGCCAGGTTGCAGCGGAACAATGGCTCCAGCATAAGAACCAGTGGGTACCGTTTTTGCCCGCTCAAACGCTTCTTAATGACGTAGCTGGCTACGGTCCACATTTGTGAAATCGGCACTGCCATCGTTTCAAATCTCCTTAGACTCTTTCCATTGCCCGGCGGTAGTCAGTCAACGCCAGCAGGGGGAAGTAGTTCCGGTAAAGATGGTAGGAAAGATAAAAGACCCGGGGGAAACCGGTGCCCGTGACCACGGCTTGCCGCGAAGGACCTTCTCCCATGCTTTCATCCCACGAACCGTCGGGTAGTTGCCGCTCGATCAACCAGCGCACGCCCTTGGCTACTGAGTCGCTGCGCGTGTCCCCAGCCGATAGCAAACCCAGGATGGCCCATGCGGTCTGCGAGGGCGTGCTGGGCCCAACTCCACGGGTCGTCGGATCATCGTAGCTGCCGCAGCTCTCACCCCATCCTCCGTCTGCGTTCTGCACCATGCGTATCCACTCCGCGGCCTGCTGAATCTGTGGCTCGTGGTTCCACACCCCGATGGCTTCCAGACCGCGCAGCACCAGGAAGGTGCCGTAAAGGTAATTCACTCCCCAGCGCCCAAACCAGCTTCCGTCCGGTTCCTGTTCGCTATAGATGAAGCGAATGGCCTTTTCGACGCGCCGGTCTTTTTGCGTGTAGCCATACGTGGCAAGCATCTCCAGGATGCGGCCGGTGATATCGACCGTTGGCGGATCGAGCATAGCGTTATGGTCGGCGAAGGGGATGTTCTCAAACACCATCTTGGTGTTGTCTTTGTCGAAGCTCGCCCATCCACCGTTCTTGCATTGCATGGCGAAGATCCAGGCAATCGCACGCTGGCAAACGTCGTATTGATAGCGTTCCCGGGGATGGTTATCGACCTTGTTCAAGGCCAGAAGAACCTGCGCAGAATCATCGGTATCGGGGTAAAACTCGTTGTTGAACTCGAAGTACCACCCGCCCGGTTGCTGGTTCCTTACCTTCACTGCCCAGTCGCCTTTGTGGCGCACTTCCTTTGACAGCATCCAGTCCGCCGCCTTCAGCAGCCGCGGATCCGTGCGCGGAACTCCGGACTGCCCCAGGGCGTAGACCGCATAGGCGGTATCCCAAACCGGAGACATGCAAGGTTGCATGCGGAAGGTGGGTTCGGTGTAATCGGGAATGCCCTGGTCCTCGATGCCCAGTTTTTCAAACTCATCCATCGCCCGGATGGTTTGCGGGTCGTCAATGGAATAGCCGAGACAGCGCAAAGCGAGAATGGCGTTGAGCATGGCGGGATAAATGGCGCCCAACCCGTCACTCATCTCCAGACGCTCCAGGATCCACTTCTCTGCTTTTCGGATAGCGACTTTGCGCAGCGGCCGGATGTGCACCCGCTCGGCCCAATGGAAAAGCCGGTCTACTATCAGGAAGAAGTTGCGCCAACCGACTAACTTCTCGCGATCCCACCGGAGGCGAAGCTTGGCGTTCGCCTTGCCACCGACAAACAGCTCATCGATACCGTTTTCAGGCGCAAGCTTCTTGAAAGGCTTCTTGGCATAGGCAATGGAAAGCGGCACCAGGATGGCGCGTGACCACGAAGAGATCTCGTAGATGTTGAAGTAGCACCATTTAGGAAAAAGAACCAGCTCCGGCGGGATCGCCGGTACGGCGCCGTATTCGTATTGGCCGAAGAAACAGAGGTAGATTTTGGTGAAGGTGTTGCATTCCACTACTCCGCCGTGAGCGAGGATCCACTCGCGGGCATGGACCATCACCGGGTGTTCAGGCAGCCAGCCCATTAACTTGAAGGCGAAATAGGCTTTGACCGATGCGCTGATGTTGGAGGGGCCGCCGGCGAAGATACTCCAGCCGCCGTCTTCGTTCTGCTTGCGCAGGATCTCGGCTACAGCGCGCTTCATTTTGCGCTCGTCGCCGGTACCCAGCAAGGTATGCACCATGATGTAGTCGGATTCGAGGGTGGTATCGGCTTCCAGCTCCCCGCACCAATAGCCGTCTGGGTGCTGTTGGGAGAAGAGGAAATCGCGTGCTTGTGCGACGGCGGATTCTACCTGGTCTAAACCCGCATCTATGCGGCCAAAGCGGGGCGTAGCAGGTTGTCCACTTTCAGATGGTCTACTCATTCTGGACTAACGCTCTCTCTCAAAAAACAGCTGTCTTACGCTGTATTCAGCAGGTTGCAAAACCGGTTAAAGTACAGGCTTGATGGCCTGTACGATCTCCGGAGGCAGCCCAAAGCGAACATTTTCCGGCATGACTTCGACTTCTTCTACGTCTGAGAACCCGCGGCCACCCAGATAGGCGACAACTTCAGCAACTAGAACCTCGGGGGCAGATGCGCCGGCTGTGACCGCAACCGTGGTTGCGTTCTCCAACCATTCGGGATTGATTGCTCCCGAATCTTCGATCAAAAATGCATTGGTGCTCAGGTTGCGGGAAACCTCAACCAGGCGATTGGAGTTGGAACTGTTGTTCGATCCCACCACCAGCACCAGATCTGCCTGGTGGGCGACGTTTTTGACGGCTACCTGGCGGTTCTCTGTGGCGTAGCAGATGTCCTGGGTGTGGGGCCCTACGATTCCGGGAAACTTTGCTTTGAGGGCATGGATGATATCCCGCGCTTCATCCAGACTGAGGGTGGTTTGCGTGAGATACGCAACCCGTTCAGGATCAGACACTTTGAGGGCGGCTACTTCTTCTACGGTGGAGACTACCTGGGTCACTTCCGGAGCCTCGCCCAATGTGCCTTCTATCTCGTCATGATCGCGATGCCCGATGAGGATCAGGGAATAGCCTTGGCGGGCGAATTTTACCGCCTCCACATGCACCTTTGTCACCAGCGGGCAGGTGGCGTCGATCACCTTTAGTTTGCGTGACTTGCTGCGGGCGCGGACGGCGGGGGAGACTCCGTGGGCGCTGTAAATGACGCGCATGCCCTCGGGGACGTCATCGATGTCATCGACAAAGATCGCGCCCTTTTCCGCGAGTTCGTTGACCACGAAACGGTTGTGCACAATCTCTTTACGAACGTAGATGGGCGCCCCAAAAGTATCGAGCGCTATATTCACCACGTCGATCGCGCGCACCACGCCGGCGCAGAAGCCGCGCGGTTTGAGGAGCAGAACCCTCTTGGTGGCGACTTCGGAGCGGGAAGCCTTGGCCGGTGAGGTTAACAGGGGACTTGTCACATCGATCAGTATACCGCGCCAGCCCTTATCTGTCTGAGAGATACGGTGTCCGGTCCGGGGTGCGGGGCATTAGATGATCCATTCCGGATAAGGGTCCTCAAATCACCTTTTGTGCGTGCGCGTAACCCAGGACTGACGTCCTGGGCCATTTTCAGTCGTCCCTGCGGGACTGGTCTTGCTGGTCCGTACACCCAGCACTGCGTGCTGGGCTAAGTTCAGCCGTCCCTTCGGGACTGATCCCGGTGGACCTAATGGCTAAGCGACAGCCGTAGATCAGCTGGCGCTAACGCTACTGGTCTACTTTGGGCTTTAGTGGCTTGCGGCTGGTCTTCAGCATTTGCTCTGCGTGGCGCAGTGAGGTGTCGGTCAATTTCGCTCCACTGATCATGCGCGCCACTTCTTCCGCTCGCTCCTCTTCCTTGAGGAGGCGAACTGAGGTTTTCGTTTTCCCCTGGCGCTCTTGCTTCTCGACCAGAAAGTGCTGGTCGGCGAATGCGGCGATCTGGGGCAAATGGGTTACACAAAGTACCTGCTGCGCGCGAGACAGCTCCATTAGCTTTTGGCCTACCGCTTCGGCAGCCCGGCCGCCGATGCCTATGTCAATTTCGTCGAATACCAATGTGCGAGGGACCGGGGCTTTGCGCCGCTGGCCCTTGGATGCTCCTTCCTCGACGCTCACCTTGAGCGCCAGCATCACCCGGGACAATTCGCCTCCGGAGGCGATTTGCTCTAAGGGCTTCAAAGGCTCTCCCGCATTGGTGGCGATTCTGCTATCAACAAGGTCCCACCCGTGTCGAGTCCAATGACTCTCAATTTCTTGTGCGGTGACGTGAACCGCGAACCTGGCCTTCATCGCCAAATCGTTGATGTGGGTTTCGGTAAGCTTTTCCAGCTTCCGCGCGGCAACGCTACGCGCCGCCGTCAGCTCTGCAGCGGCTGTCCGATATGCATCCGCGGCCCGCGCCTGATCCGCCCGTAGATCGACCAACAATTGGTCGCGGTTCTCGACCTCCGCCAGCTTCGCGGCCACTTCCTCGCCATGAGCCAGCACGTCCGCCAGGGTTGATCCATATTTTCGCCTCAGGCGATTCAGTACCTCCAGGCGGTCTTCCAATTCGGTCAAGCGATCGGGCGAAGCCTGAATCCTGGATGCGTAATCCCGTACCGTAGCGTTTACATCTTCCACCGCGGCACGCGCGGACTTCACCTGCTGCACCGCATCAGCAAAATGCGGATCGTAGCGTGCGAGCTCTTCGAGATTCTTCTCGGCGGCGCGCAAGGCGGCCTCCGCCGATCGATCGCTCTCATAGAGCCACTCATGGGCGCTCATGGCCGCGGCAAACAGCTTCTCCGCGTTCGCCAGGACCCGGCGCTCGATCTCCAACTCCTCGTCTTCCTTGTCCCGGATGGCTGCGCTCTCAATCTCGTTCTTTTGGAAGCTCCATAAGTCAGCCTCGCGGAGCCGCGCCTGTTCGTCGCCTTCGAGATGAACCAGCCGGGCACAGATCTCAGACCACTCCTGAAAGGCCGCCGCCACCCGCCCGGTGCTGATGCCGGCACTCCGGTCCAGCAGTATGCGCTGCTGGGCTTGGTCAAAGCTGCCCATGGTCTCGCTTTGCGCGTGCACCAGGGCCAGCTCCGGAGCCAGCTGGCGCAACACATTCACCGTGGCCGGCTGATTGTTCACATAGACGCGTCCCTTGCCGCCAGCCTGGATCTCGCGGCGCAGGATAATTTCCGAGCCCTCGGCATCGATGCCGTTGGCTTCCAGAGTGTTCTCCGCTCCAGGCGTGCTCTCAAATACACACGCCACCACCGCCCGATCAGCTCCATGCCGCACCACGTCGGAAGAGGCTTTATCGCCCATCAACAAAGCCAGCGCATCCACCAGGATGGACTTACCGGCACCGGTTTCGCCGGTCAATAGATTGAGACCGGGACCGAAGACGGCGATGGCGTGATCAATGACAGCGTAGTTTTCAGCGCGGAGTTCGAGCAGCATGGCAAGGTTCGAGCGCAGCATAGCATGAAGCAGCTACCCCGGTTATAGGCCGGGTTACCTTGCGGTGGCATCTTATGGTGCAAGTTGGTTTCAGGTTCGCATGTCTGCTACCGTGAAAGAGGAAGTGATGATGTCCCCGGTTCATATCGCAGCTTTTCTTCTTCTCCAGGCGGACGACGCAGCGGCGCCCGTAGCGCATTCCCCTACCTCCGGCATCAGCGCCGTGTTTGACATGGTGCGCAACAGCGGGCCTGTCGCCATCGGCGTGCTTGTTGTGCTACTGGTCGCCAGCCTCTATTCCTGGGCGGTGATCCTGGGCAAATCAGCGACGTTCCGCAAAGCGCGAACCCAAAGCCGTCGTTTTATGCGCGCCTTTCGCAAAGCCGACCGCCTGCAGGAAATTGCCGCGGTCAGCGAACAATTCAAGCCCAGTCCCCTGGTGACCGTGTTCGACGAGGTGTATGACACCTATCGGCGCCAGACGGGCGGGTTCGGACCTCCTAAGAACATCCTTACTCTGGAACGCACCGCGCAGGCGGCCGCAAGCGAGTCGCTCACCGTGCTGGAGCGTCGCCTGACCTGGCTGGCCACTATCGGCGCAGTTTCTCCCTTCGTTGGCCTGTTCGGCACGGTCATGGGTATTGTGGATGCTTTCCACGGCCTGGGCACTGAGGGCGCGGCCACGTTGCGCGCGGTAGCCCCTGGCGTTTCGGAAGCCCTGATCACCACCGCCGCTGGCCTGCTGGTCGCCATTCCCGCCGTCATCGCGTACAACCAGTTCACCGGTTCGCTGCGCGAGTTTGGGTCCCGGATGGACGACTTCTCCCGCGAATTGCTGAATAGTCTGGAAGAGATCAGCCCCAAACAGGAAGCGATGGAGAGGGAGGCCGCGAGTGGCCTTCACCGCTAGCTCCGGCCATACCCGCACCGCGCTTGCGGAAATCAACATCACTCCGTTGGTCGACGTGGTGCTGGTCCTGCTTATTATTTTCATGGTGACGGCGCCGGTGCTGCAGTCGGGCATCGATGTTTCTGTGCCAAAAACGCGCAGCGTAAAAGAGATCACCCAGCAGCGCCTGGTGCTGACCATCGACCGCGATCAGAATGTTTTTCTGGGCGACAAGCCGGTTAACCTGGCGCAACTGCCTGCGCTGTTGCACCAACCTAAAACGGATCCGGCAAACCAGGTCATTTATCTCCGGGCCGACGAGCGGGTTCCCTTCGGCGCGTTTGCTTCGGTCATGGATGCGGTCAAGCAAGCCGGGATCACCAACATCAGCATCGTGACCCAGCCGCTGCAGAAGACGGCAAAGTAGCAGGTCATGGCGGGGACTTATTCCAGCGAATTGCTTGACCAACCAGACGGCATTGGTTCACCCTTTGCCCTGTCGACCCTCATGCATGGGCTCATCGTCGGGCTGCTGATTGGCTACGGCTACATCCACAACATGTTCCATGGAAGCGAGTGGGGAGCGAACGCTTTCCAGCAAGGGGCCATCCAGGCCACGCTGGTGTCGACCGCCTCGTTGCCTCTGCCTCAGGATCACCCGCCCACAGACAATGTGCTGGCCACTGAGACCCCGAGCGTAGCTCCGGCCCTTGAGGAGCAGAAACAAGAGCCCCTTCCACTGCCGGATGCGGTGCCCATTCCGGAAAAGAAGGCGCCTCCGCCAAAGCCAGAGCCGAAGCCGCTACCGAAAGCTCCACCGCAGCATCAACCACCGCCCAAGCCACAGAACAAAGCTAACTACGGAGAAGCCGCGCCCGCCAATGTACCCCGAGCGACCGCCGCTAACAACGCTGCCAACAGTCCCATCGCGCAAACCGGAGGGGACTTCGGCTCGCGCTTTGGCTGGTATGTGGACGTGATCAAGCGCAAGGTAGCGCAGGACTGGTACCTGCAGGAGGTGGAACCGAGCACGCCTGTGGGAGCAACGGTGTTTGTTCAGTTCACGGTCGCCCGCGACGGGTCTCCCAGCAACATCTCCCTGGCCACGCCGAGCAATTCCCCGTCGCTCAATTCCTCCTGTCTGCACGCGGTGCAGCGAGTGGATACATTCGGGCCCCTGCCCGCCGGCTACAACGAAAGCAGCCTGAATGTGCTTTACCATTGCACTTTTCCGGGTGCGCGGTGAGTAGTAGTTGGGTCTGACTATTGGGCAATGGGCAGAGGCGTAGGAGCAGGCAATAAGGGTCCAAACACGCGGCCCTATTGCAGTAACTTCGCCCGCTTCCCCTGATCAGAGAGCAAGGAGACGGCCTGCTTATCAAAGGAGACGAAGGTCTCGGCGCCCAACCAGGCGCCCTCATAAGCGATCAGGCCATCCGCAAAGTCCCCTCCCGCTTTGAGCATCGACAACCCAGCATCCACGGCAGGACGATTAACCGCAACGTTCTCCGCATTGAGCAAGGCTTCGAGAGCAGCGACAATGTCCTCTTGCCGAAATTGGTAAACGCGGCGCAGAACCCAGACGAACTCACACAGGGATGGAAGTGTTACTGCGATCAGTTCCGCTCCCTTAAGGACCCTGGCGGCCGCTCGGGCCTGTTTCTTGTCGTCTGCCACCACCGCACGGACAAGAACGTTGGTATCGGCGGTGATTTTCATTTCAGCGTGGACCAGCCGGCCGCCGCAGCTTCGTTCATCTCATCCAGAGTCGCAATCTTCCTGGTCTTACGCGCGAGCAGGCCGAGAAAGCTGTCTATCTTGCCCAGCGGCCGCGCAGCCCTAAGCGTAATTGCGCCATCCGGCTGCTTCTCCCATTCAATCTTCTCTCCTGGACTGATGCCAAGATGTTGGAGCACATCCTTGCGGAAGGTAACCTGGCCCCGTTCAGTGACGGTCAAAGTCTTCATTCGCTTGATCTCCCTGCCTAAGTTCAAGAGTAATGCAAAAATGCATTATCGGCAATCAGGTCACCGTTTACTTGGACTGCTAGCAGCGCGCACGCCGCCGCTCTCGATCACTGCTTCCGGACGAGCAGCGTACTCCGACCAAGAACCGTCATAGAGGCTGACTTGCCTTCCGCCTGCAGCTTCGAGACCAAGTGCAAGCACAGCAGCAGTGACGCCGGAGCCGCACGTGGTGGTGATGGGCTGTTGCAAATCCACCCCTTTCGCTATGAAGATGCGGCGGAGTTCTTCGACGGGCTTCAATCGGCCGTCTTCGACCAGTTCCGTGTAGGGAATGCTAGTGGCTCCGGGCATATGGCCGGAGCTTATCCCGGGGCGGGGCTCCGGCATGGTGCCGGCGAAGCGGCCAGCTGAGCGGGCGTCCAAAATTTGCCCGTGCGCCGCAATCATCTGCTGCATCTGCGAGAAACCCTTCACGGCGTTTTGGTCGAGGGTGGCGTGAAAGACGGCTGGGGCGCGGTGAACCGGTCCAGAGTGCGTGGGGAGACCGGCTTCGATCCAGGCGCGGAGTCCGCCGTCGAGAAGATAAACATGCTGCGCTCCGAAGGCCCTGAGGGTCCACCAGGCTCGGGGTCCGGAGAAGACGCCTTCCTGCTCGTAGATGATGATGCTCAGTTGATCGCCAATTCCAAGAGCCGAGACGTTGCGGGAAAAGACATCGGGCGGAGGCAGCATGTGGGGCAGAGGATTGGGATGGTCGGAGAGCGCTTCGATATCAAAGAAGATTGCGCCCGGAATGTGCTTTGCGACGTAGCGCGCGTTGGTATCTACCGGTGGGGTGACGCCGACCGGGGGAAGCGTTGCATCCAGGATGACCACTTCTGGATCGTCCAGCCGGTGGGCTAGCCAGGAGGTTGTGACGAGAGAATCCATGGGAACCAGCTTACTTGGTCGCTGTACGCATGCGTCGCGGCTGCACGTCGAAAGCTTAGATTGACGTCACTCGGGGTTCTGAGCGCGGCTCAGCAGGCTGCGGAAAGAAGATGGTTTTGCGGAAATGAATGGGAAAAGTACCTCGGGGCCTAAAGGCCAAATGATTGTGCTGGATTGGTGTACGCTCTGAAGCCCGTACCTACCAGGGTAGTGGAGGGGACGTGTCCGATCCGGTACATGATGAGGTTACTGGTGTAACGAAGATGGGTTTCTGTCATATAAACTTAAGATTGCATAGGGCATGAGAGCTATCAAAGGAACTTCCTCCCCCCACTTTCGGCTTCTGTTGCTTCTCCTTCTGATCCTTCCCTTTGGCTGGCAGGCAGGGGCACAGGACTGGGTTCGCACGGGTACGAATCTAGGCGCGGCACGCATTCGGCTGGCCGCCGCCGACTTTAATCCCGCATCCGCCGATGCACAAACCCCGGCGCTGAAAACCACCTTCGACACCACGCTTTACAGCGACCTGAACAGCGCGGGCATCTTTGACATGGTGTCCAAGAGCATGGCTCCGCCACTGATGCCAGCGTCGCCGCAACAGATGAATCTGGCCCAATGGGCGGCGGCTCCGTCGAATGCTGCGTTTGTGGCGTTCGGATCACTTTCTGTAACCGGCGGCCGCCTGGCAGTGTACGGCTGGCTCTTCGACGCGAAAAATCCCGACTCCCCACAGATTCTCGGCAAGCAGTACAACGAGGCTGCCAGCCAGGATAATGCACGCCTGATCGCTCACCGCTTTGCCGACGAGATCATTACTCGCCTGGGCGGCGGGATTCCCGGCATTGCCGAGACCCACATTTATTACGTTGCGTCGCGGGGCGGGAACAAAGAGATCTGGCAAATGGATTACGACGGGCAGGGTGCGCACCAGGTCACCCACCTGGGCACCATCTCCCTTTCCCCACGCGTGTCACCCAACAACGATCGCGTCGCGTTTGCGTCGCTGGGACGCCAAGGCTGGTCCATCCGCATGTATTCGCTGGTTCTGGGCCGCGCGGTCAGCTTTCCGTCCATGGTGGGGACTACGCTTTCCCCGGCGTGGTCGAGCGATGGCGGCAAGCTTGCGTTCTCCGGTTCACGCTCGGGGGATCCGGAGATTTATACCTCGGATGCAAACGGCGGCAGCGTGAAGCAAGTGACCACGTTCAAGGGACCCGATGTTTCGCCTACCTGGAACCCTAAGACGAATTCGCAGATAGCGTGGTGCAGCGGCCGTACGGGGTTGCCGCAGATCTACACCATGGACTCGGATGGAACCAACGTGCAGCGCCTGACCGACGGTGGCTACGCCACCTCGCCATCCTGGTCGCCGAACGGGCAATTTTTGGCGTTTGCGTGGAACCGCAAATACGGGCCCGGGGCACCTGGGGGCCAGGATATTTACATCATGGACATTGCCAGCAAGCGCTGGACCCAGCTCACCCATGACGAGGGACGGCAGGATTTTCCTTCCTGGTCCCCGGATGGACGGCACATTGTATTTCAACGCGAAAAGGGTGGTGGATCCGAAATATGGACCATGCTTTCCGATGGCACAGAGCAACATCGGCTCACCCAGAGCAGCGGAAATTCGATGCCCAATTGGAGTTGGAAGTAGCTTGACTGGCGAGCCTCGGCATATCAGCCGATGCAGCAGTCACGAGTCCCGGAAAATGAACTAGACAGGAGAATATCGTGAAGACTCCGCAACACAGGCATTTCGCTTCGCTCATCGCCGTCGCCACTCTCACCTTCGCGGCTGGGTGCCACAAAAAAGCGGTGCCACCCCCCCCGCCGCCCCCGCCAGCTGCTACTGCGCCCGCACCGACGGCCTCGATCACTGTGACCCCCGACAGCATCAATCCGGGCGGAAGCGCCGTGCTGGCGTGGAAGACCACGGACGCTACCGAGATTTCGATTGACGGCGTCGGCACGGTCAATGCATACGGTACGCAGAACGTTTCCCCGACCGAGTCGACCACCTATCACCTGGTGGCACGCGGTGCGGGCGGTTCCACCGACGCGACCGCCCGTCTCACAGTCACCGCGGCCGCTGCTCCTCCACAGGCCGCCGAGACCATGAATGAGCAGATATTCGAGCAGAACGTGAAGCCGGCCTTCTTCGATTATGACGCCTATGAAATCCGTCCCGACGCCCAGACCGTGCTGGCTCAGGATGCAAGCTTCCTGGCTGCGCATCCTACCCTTAAGGTCGTGATCGGTGGATATTGCGATGACCGCGGATCGGCGGAATATAACCTCGCCTTGGGCGAGAACCGTGCCAACGCGGCCAAGCAGGCACTGGTCAATGGGGGAGTCAGTCCAGATCGCGTCCGCACTGTGAGCTACGGCAAGGAAAAGCAATTTTGCACCCAGGCCGACGAGGCTTGCTGGCAGCAGAATCGCCGTGCCGGTTTCTCGCTTGATCAATAGTGGCGGACTAGACTTAATAAGGAGCGGTTTCGACCGCTCCTTCATCGTCACGGGGGAGCATCATGCGCAGACACATCATCCGCTTCACAGCCCTTGTTTTTTTTGCATTGCCGGTTGGATTGCCTCATGCATTTGCGGTTTCGAAGGAAATGGTCCAGCTGCAAACCCAGGTGCAGCAACTACAGGACATGGTGCAGCACTTGCAGACATCGAATGACGAGCGCATGGGCGTGATCGTCAACCTGGTGCAGCAGAACACCGACAACGTGAACCGGATGATGGCTGCGGTCAATGCTTTGCAACAGACATTGAAAGCGGAGAACGAGCAGCGTGGTTCCGGGAACACGCAGCTCTCCAGTCAGATTCAATCGCTGAACGATTCCGTTGACGAACTGAAGACTCGTATCGCCAACCTGACTACGCAGGTGCAATCCATAACGGGCCAGATGCAGAATGTGAATGGGATGCCGGCTCAGCCCGGAGGTGCAGCTCCGACTGGGGGCATGCAGCCAAACCAGGGTCCTGGAGGTCAGGCAGCGGCACCGCAATTGACGCCGGCGACACCGGCGGCGCCGCCGGTCGACCAGCTCTATCAGAGTGCTCTGCGTGACTACAATTCGGCCAAGTACAACATCGCGGCTTCTGAATTTGGGGATGTGATTCATTACTATCCGCAGGATCCTCTGGCAGGAAATGCGCAGTTTTATTTGGGTGAGATCAACTACCGGCAAGGCAAGTACGCGGCTGCGGTCAAAAGCTATGACGCGGTTCTCGAACAGTACTCAGGTAATCCCAAAGCGCCTGCCGCCGAATTGCGCAAGGGACAATCGTTGATTGAGATGGGACAGAAGGATGCGGGTGTCCGTGAATTACGGACTTTGGTGCAGCGGTATCCGCAGACGCCCGAAGCGCAAGAAGGCCGCAGCAAGTTGAATGGAATGGGCGTGCGTATTTATGCCGCTAAGCCTAGTGCGTATCCAGCGACTTCGCCCTAAATAGTCGAAAAGGTGACAATGTTTGGGCTCTTCGGGATGTTCCTGCCCAGTTGTCTTAGAAAAGCGTACCTAAGGGCCTAAAGGCCGAATAATTGGCTTGGTTTGATGTACGGGCTAAAGCCCGTACCTACCGCCCCGTACCTTTCCACAGCCTGTAAAGTCTTCCCAGGATACGAACCCAACACATAGCATCAAATGGGGTTCTCACGCGCCCTCGAAAGCCCTCGCCCGTTCGACTGGACTGGTATTCCGGTGCGGTGCTATCGTTGCCAACGGCGTTTGACGTCGACAGCGTTGCACCCCCAAACACATTCCTGTCGACCGCGCCGGAGGTATTTGATGGCAACCATCCCCGTTGACTCACGACTGAATTCGAAAACTGCGGAGTTTTTCTCCCGCCAACATCGCATGCTGATCGATGGCCGGTTTGTTCTGGCCGCATCCGGCAAAACTTTTCCGGTCTACAATCCGGCCACCGGCGAAGTGGTGGCACAGGTACCGGAAGCTGAAACAGAAGATGTGGACCGTGCAGTGATCGCCGCACGCCGGGCCTTTGATGAGGGGCCGTGGACTCGCAAGATGTCGAACTCCGAGCGCGGACAGCTGCTCTGGAAGCTCGCCGATCTCCTCCAGGAAAACCTGGAAGAGTTCGCGGAGATTGAATCGCTCGACAATGGTAAGCCTCTATCTGTCGCGCGAGTCGCGGATGTTCCCCTTGCCGTCGACATGTTTCGTTACATGGCTGGCTGGGCAACCAAGATCACTGGGTCCACTCTTTCCTTCTCCACACCCGGCATCTTCCACTCCTACACCATGCGTGAGCCGATCGGTGTCGTCGGCCAGATCATTCCCTGGAACTTTCCGCTGTTGATGGCGGCCTGGAAGCTTGCCCCGGCCCTGGCTGCCGGCTGTACTGTTGTGCTGAAGGTCGCCGAGCAAACGCCCATGTCCGGTCTCCGGCTGGCCGAGCTGTTCGACCAGGCCGGCTTTCCTCCGGGTGTGGTCAACATCCTCACCGGCTTTGGGGAAGGCGCGGGCGCGCCACTTGCAGCACATCCCCTGGTCGACAAAATCGCCTTCACTGGCTCTACGGAAGTGGGCAAGCTGATCGTGAAGGCTTCGGCCGGCAACCTGAAGAAGGTGAGCCTGGAATTGGGTGGCAAGAGCCCGGCAATCATCTTCCCCGATGCCGATCTCGAACGCGCGATTCCGGGAACCGCAAGCGCTATCTTCTTCAACCAGGGACAATGCTGCTGCGCCGGGTCACGGCTCTTTGTGCACGAAAGCGTCTATGACAAGGTTCTGCAGGGTGTCAGCGATATCGCCGGCGGGATTAACATGGGCCCAGGTCTGGACCCCCAGACAGGGATGGGGCCGCTGGTCAGCGAAGAACAGTTCGACAAGGTGACCGGCTATATCGACTCCGGCGTGAAAGAGGGAGCGAGGGTCGTGGCGGGCGGCAAGCGGCACGGGGATCGGGGATATTTTGTTCAACCTACCGTGCTGACCGATACCAAACCGAGCATGAAGGTGGTGCGCGAAGAGATCTTCGGACCCGTGGTCTGCGCCGAATCGTTCTCGGACGCCGATCTGGATCGCATGGCACGCGAGGCCAACGACACCGTCTATGGACTTGCGGCCAGTGTCTGGACTCGGGATCTTAGCACCGCGCACAAGATGGCCCGGCGCATTCGTTCCGGCACGGTGTGGATCAATTGCCACAACGTCTTCGACGCTTCCCTTCCTTTTGGCGGATACAAACAATCTGGGTGGGGACGTGAGATGGGCGAGGAAGTGCTTCACAATTACACAGAAGTGAAGGCTGTCACGGCAGCTCTGTAAACGGAAGTACCCTCAGGGCCGGTTTATCTCCGGCCCTGAGGACAACACCACAGCTGATTTCCTCATCTTTCAAGGACGATGCCAAAACAAGAACATCCGGACAGCGATCTGCACAAGGGTGCAGTGGAAGAGGAAACCACCGTACCCCCCACGAACGGCGAGCCGCATTTGCAGGGTCAGCTGGGCCACCGGGACGAAGATGAAATGCTCAAGGACTCGGATACTGACTTTCCTGAACCCGGCAATAGTCCGGAGCATAGTGGAGAGCACCGCTAGCTTTTTGTTAGGCACCTTCTTTCTCTCCGGGTTGCTTGGGGCCACGCCTCCCACCACCATCCAATTCCGGCTCTCTCCGGGACCACGCTTGGTGGGAACGCGCGCCGACAGCTCTGGTGTTGGTACCGTTACTGCCGTGCTCGACGGTAGCAAGCTCACGCTCAAGGGTTCTTTCAGTGGGCTGCTGGCGGTTCCTACTGCTGCGCACCTTGCCATGGGTTCGCTTCCCGGGGTGCGTGGTCCGGTCATTGCGGATCTCACCGTCTCTCCAGACATGAGTGGCACGTTGAGTGGGACTGCGCAGTTGGATTCGAACCAGATCGTCGCTCTTCACAAAGGCGGCCTGTATGTGGAGATCGATAGTGCGAAAGCACCTGAGGGCGATCTTTGGGGTTGGCTCGTGACGCAGGAAAAATAAGGACGAAGGGCAGAATCATCTTTTTCTGCAGGCTCGAAGCAGTTCGGCAGGCATGATCGGAAGAGACGCACCTCAGGGGCTAAAGAGGCTGCGTGAGAACCGGGAATTACGAATTTAGTCCCGCAGAGCCTGCCCTGAGCTTGTCGAACGGGGACGGTTGAGCTTAGCCCAGGACGCTAGTCCTGGGTACATCATGCAACGTGGTTGAGTCCCCTAGGGACGGCTGAAAGCTGTCCAGGATTGCGTCGCGGCCCATTTTCAGCCGTCCCTGCGGGACTGGGTCTTCCTTTCCAATCTAACCCAGGACTAACGTCCTGGGCTAAGCTCAGCCGTCCCCGTTCGACAAGCTCAGGGCAGGCTCTGCGGGACTGACTTTGGAAATGGAGTTCTCACGCAGACTCTTTAGCCAGATGGGAAAGAGGCTCTAGACGAAGGGCACGGCTGACAGCTAAAGCCGCGGGCATCGTCTCAAGAGTGTTCCGCAGGAAGCGCGCCATGCGTTAGTCTGATCTGCGCGTGAGAAACATGGCGAGAGGGTTTGCGTTGGCGGCGAGCGCTTTTGCGTTGTGGGCTTGCAGTGCGGTCGCACAACAGGACACTGGTCCTTTCACCCAGGCTCAAGCTTCCCAAGGACACAGCGAATACTCTGCCGCTTGCGCTGCCTGCCATCAGGAAAATCTGTCTGGCGGCGGCGAGGCACCCTCGCTTGCAGGGGGGAATTTTCTCAAGTCATGGGGGGAGCGTTCGACTCGGGAACTATACGACTATCTCCATTCGGCTATGCCGCTAGGCAAGGGCGGAAGCCTGAGCGACCAGACGTATCAAAACATTGTGGCATTTCTCCTCGAAGCCAATGGGGCCACCGCAGGCGGTAAACCATTCACTGCGCAGACAGAGGTGAAGATCGGCAATGTCGCCAGCGGCCAAGTGTCTCCTGGACTCGTTTCGCGCGGCCAGGCAATGCCACCTCTTCGCAGCGGCCTTACCGTCGCCGGAGAGGTATCGGCCTACACGCCAGTCACCGAGGCGATGCTGCGTGAACCTCCGGATGGCGACTGGCTCATGTTCCGGCGCAATTACCAGGGTTGGAGCTTCAGCCCACTCAAGCAAATCAACGCGGCCAACGTCAAAAATCTTCAGCTCAAATGGGCCTGGGCGATGAACGAAGGGGGCGCCAATGAAGTGACGCCCATCGTGCACGACGGGGTCATGTTTCTTTCCAACACGGACAACATCGTGCAGGCGCTCGATGCCAGAAGCGGCAAGTTGATTTGGGAAAACCGTATCGGGCCACGATCACCGTATCTTTACGGCGGCAATCGTAGCCTGGCCTTGTTTGAGGAAAAGGTATTTGTAGCTACCACGGATGCTCATCTGGCCGCGCTTGATGCGCGCAGCGGCAAAGTCGCCTGGAAGGTGGCCATTGGGAGCAAGGGCCACAATCAAACGGGCGGCGTGATTGTCATTCACGGCAAGGTGCTGGTCGGCCTCACTGGTTGCAGCGCGTACGGGACGGAGAAATGCGCTATCAGCGCCTACGACGCTGAGACCGGCGCACAGGATTGGCGGTTCACCACCGTGGCCCTCAAATCCACTCCGGGTGGCGATACGTGGAACGGACTGGACGACCTGTATCGCGCGGGCGGCGAGACGTGGATCGCGGGTACCTACGATCCCGAACTCAACCTCACTTACTGGGGCGTGGCCCAGGCCAAGCCGTGGATGCGGGCAAGCCGGGGCACCGCGAATGGCGCGGCGCTATATTCGAGTTCCACGGTTGCGCTCGATCCCGATACGGGCAAGCTGAAGTGGTATCACAGCCACTCGCCGGGCGAATCGCTGGATCTCGACGAGGTTTTCGAGCGAGTTTTGATTGATCAGGGCACGCAGAAGACGGTGATGACAATCGGCAAGGCCGGCATTCTGTGGAAGCTGGACCGGGTCAACGGCAAGTTTCTTGGTTACAAGGAAACGGTGCTGCAGAACGTATTCACGAGCATCAATCCCAAAACCGGAGTGCCCACTTATCGCGACGATATCGCAAACGGCAAGACCAACGAGTGGATCCAGTCCTGTCCCAGCGAGGAGGGCGGCCACAATTGGCAAGCGATGAGCTATTACGCGCCCAGCAACTTGCTGATTATCCCGCTATCCCAAAGCTGCAACGAGCTGAACGGACACGATGTGGAGAGAAAGGCGGGTTCAGGCGGGGTTGCCGCCGCAGTGCGGGTGTACGAGATGCCGGGGACCAACGGCAATATGGGCAAGCTCGCTGCCTATGACGCCAGAACGATGGAGGAGGTCTGGTCCTTCCAGCAGCGGGCACCGTTTCTCACCGCTGTGCTTTCGACAGCCGGCGGCATTGCTTTTGTCGGGGACTACGACCGCTCGTTTAAGGCAGTGGAGGCAAGAACCGGCAAGACCTTGTGGGAGACTCAGCTGGGGACGACCGTGCAGGGATATCCGGTCTCATTCAGCGTCAACGGCAAGCAATATATCGCGGTCACTACGGGCTTAGGCGGGGGGAGTCCGGAAAACATGCCGAACGTGATCCTCACCGAGGTACATCGTCCGGACAGCGGGCAGCAGCTTTATGTCTTCGCTTTGCCTGACGGCAAATAATAGCTAGCCGATCTTGATGAGTTGCCCCTGATTCAGTTCTTTCCAGTTCCGCCCGTTGTCTTCGCTGAACTCAGTGCGGAAGTGCATGATCTTGTCGGAAAGGAACTCGTCGTTGGTCAGGAACATGATGGTCTTGTCCTGGTTCTGGACCTCGGTACCGAAGCTCCAGACGTTTCCCTTCACCTGCATCGGCACTTCCCGTGGGGAATCGTCCTTGTTGACGCCGAAGAATTTGTAGGTCTTGGCTGCGTCGTCGTAGGTATACACAGACAAGCTGTTGCTGACGCCAGTGGGGCCGTTCATCAGGTGGTCACACAGGATAAAGCCGTGGTGAGGGGACCAGGTGCAGGTCATCTCCGACGTCATAGAGCCGGCTTCGCTGTAGGGTGTCGTCATTACCTGGGTTTGGGACTCCCAGGTGCCGACCCAGACATCCATTTTGCTGATTTCAGGGGCAATCTTTGGGACTACCAAATGGTCGCTACCTAGCGCCAGGGTGCTCACTGCCACCACCGACAAATATATCCCACGTAGGAAATTCTTACGCATCCTATCCCCCTGCCTGCTGCTCTGTTTGCAGAAACGAGCTGATGATACAACTTTTAGGGGATGGATGAACAACTATTGCTGCATCTAAATAGTACCCATTTGGTCCAAAAGGCGGTGTCCCCAGGTAACTTTTATGTCAAATTTACCCAGGGATCACGGGGCCAGCCTACCGATGCAGCTGCATAATCTGGTCGAGAACCTCGCGCGAGGGCCGAGTACGGGACTCGGGGAGGGTGGCCAAGGGCTCATCGACCAAGTTCAGCATGTCGGTGAAACTGGGTTTTTTGGTATCGACATAGAAGACGCCGGTTAGCACCTCGCCCTGCTGATGGGATTCCATCAGGGCCGTCACCGCGCCAATCCGGCTGGTCGGGTCATAGTCCGGGTGGAGTTTGCGCAGCCGCATGTGGGAGCCGTCGTGCATTTCGACAACGGTGGTGGTTCCCGGATCGTAGTCGACCGAAATGTCTTCGAAAGAAGGAACGAAACCAACCTCGTTCACCGCTTCTTCGTGCTCCTGGACATACTTGTAGCTCTTGGTGGAGCCCTCATGGTCGTTGAAGGTGACGCAGGGCGAGATGACGTCGAGCATCACCGTACCGCGATGGGCAATCGCCGCCTTCAGCATGGCCAGCAGCTGTTTCTTATCTCCAGAAAAGGAGCGACCCACGAACGTCGCGCCCAGCTCGACCGCCATCACGCAGGTGTCGATGGGTGGCAGGTCGTTGATGACCCCCGTTTTCAGCGTCGAACCGAGGTCGGCGGTGGCTGAGAACTGCCCCTTGGTGAGGCCGTAAACGCCATTGTCCTCAATGATGTAGATCAAGGGCAGATTGCGCCGCATGAGATGCGCAAACTGGCCGAAGCCGATGGAAGCCGTATCTCCGTCACCGCTGATCCCCAGCGCCATCATGGTGTGGTTGGCCATGAGCGCGCCGGTGGCTACGGAGGGCATGCGCCCGTGGACGCTGTTGAAACTGTGGGCCCGGTTCATGAAGTAAGCCGGGGTCTTGGAGGAGCAGCCAATGCCGGAGAGCTTCATCAAGCGCTCGGGCGCAACGCCCATTTCATACATGGCATCGACAATGCGCTCGGATATGGCATTGTGTCCGCAACCGGCGCAGAGCGTGGTCTTGCTCCCGCGGTAGTCCAGCACCTGCAGTCCCAGGCGGTTCTTCTTGGGGCTCGGGGCTGCGGGTGGATTGCCTACGATCGTTGCCATTAAATTCCCTCCTGAAGGACCAGCTTGTCGGTCACGGTTCGCGCGTCGAGAGGCAAGCCGTCGAAGTAGCGGACGCTTCTCAGCCTGATGACGTGCTCCGCGGGCAGGTCGAGTTTGAGCAAGCTGAGCATTTGCCCATCGCGGTTCTGCTCGATCACATACACCCGCTGGTGAGCGGCCACAAAAGCGTGCACTTCGGGGGAAAAGGGGAAGGCCCGCAAACGCATATAGTCGGTTTCGAGCCCGTATTCCTTCTTGAGCTGATCGCGGCTCTCGCGGACTGCGAAATCAGAACTGCCGAAGGCGATCAAGCCAATTTTGGACTTGCCGTTCTGGACCAATTCCGGAGCCGGCACCATGGTGCGTGCGGTCTCGAATTTCCGCGCCAGGCGCTCCATCAGGTTCTGGTAGTCGTCCGGCCGCTCGGTATAGAGCGCCTTTTCATTGTGGCCGCTGCCACGGGTAAAGTAGGCCGCCTTGGGATGGTCGGTTCCGGGCAGGGTGCGGTATGGAATCGCATCCCCATCCACGTCTTTATAGCGTTCGAATCCGCCCAGGCGCTCCAGGTCTTCCTTGGAAAGAACCTTGCCCCGCTTCAATGGCTTGTCGGGATAAAGAAACGGGTCGGACATCCAGTTGTTCATGCCGATATCGAGATCGGAGAGAACGAATACTGGGGTCTGTAATTGTTCGGTGAGGTCAAAGGCCTCGGTGGCGAACTGATAGCACTCGCTGACAGAACCGGGGAGCAGCATGACGTGCTTGGTATCCCCGTGGGAAAGGTAGGCGATGGAGAGCAGGTCCCCTTGCATAGTGCGGGTTGGCATTCCTGTGGAAGGTCCGACGCGCTGGATATCGAAGATGACCCCGGGCAGCTCAGCGAAATAGCCCAGGCCGGCGAACTCCGCCATCAATGAGATACCCGGACCTGAGGTCGAGGTCATGGAACGCGCACCCGCCCAGCCGGCGCCGAGCACCATGCCGACCGCGGCGAGTTCGTCTTCTGCCTGCACAATGGCGAAACTGGCTTTGCCATCGGGCTCGACGCGGTGCTTCTTCATGAAGTCGATGAGGCTTTCGACCACCGAGGAAGAAGGCGTAATGGGATACCAGGTCACCACGGTGACCCCGGCGAACATCGCGCCCAGGGCGGCGGCAGCGTTGCCGTCGATGATGATCTTGCCTTCTGTCGCATGCATGCGCTCGAGCAGCAGAGGATCCTGCTTGGTCAGGGAGCTGGCAGCGAAATCAAAGCCGGCCTTGATCGCTCCCCAATTCAGATCGGCGGCCTTCTGCTTTTTGGCAAACTGGCGCCGCACGGCCTTCTCTACCTGTGCGAGATCCATGGCGAGCAACTGCGCCACCACGCCCACGTAGATCATGTTCCGTACCAGCTTGCGCAGCTTGGCTTCAGGACAAACCGCCGCTGTGAGCTTGTCGAAGGGAACCGGATAACAGATGACATCATCGCGATATTGCTTGAGATTCTGGCTCTCGTCGTAGATGGCGGCGCCGCCAGCGGGGAGGGACAAGATATCCTCGCGCGCGGTCTCAGCATTCATCGCCACCAGCAGCTCGATCTCTCGTCTGCGGGCGACATATCCCTGTTTGCTGGCGCGGATGGTGTACCAGGTGGGCAAGCCAGCGATATTGGATGGGAAAAGATTTTTTCCGCTAACCGGAATGCCCATACCGAATATGCTTTTGAGCAGCACCAGATTGGCAGATTGCGACCCGGATCCATTTACGGTCGCTACCTGGATGCTGAAGTCATTGATGATCCGTTTCGATGTTGGCGTCTGTAGTGCCGCTGAGCTACCCGCTCCGGGTGCTCCTACGGCAACGTCTCCTGTCGCCATTTGGCCGGATTCCTTCCCCGATGAATTGAGCGGCACCATCGTTTGGCCAGACTTCTTTTTTGTCCAGTCTGGATCAAGAAGAAGGACCCTGATCTCCGCTCAGAACATTATAGTCCGGTGCTTTGCCCAGCTTTTGCGTGGGTCATCCAATGGCTCTAAATTGCCACTGGGCGGAGAAATACTGATCTAAGACGCACTTGACGGACGCACTTGACGGGCCGGAATAGAATGATTACATGCTACTTGAGGGCATTTTCGCTGCTGTAACGACATGTTTCTATCCCGACGGACGCCCCTACTGGCGGAAGCTGGAAGCAAACATGGATCGCTACTCGCTCACGCCGATGAGCGGGATGGTACTGCTGGGTTCGACGGGCGAGGCGGTGATGCTGAGCGACGAGGAGTCGCGGGAAGTGTTGCGTGTGGCCCGTAATGCTACGGCGCCGGAAAAGGTTTTGTTGGCGGGCGTGGGGCGCGAAAGTGTTATTGAGACGCTGCGCCTGGCGGACTATGCTACCGAGCTCGCCTACGATGCTGTCCTGGTGCGGACTCCGCATTTCTACCGAAAGCAGATGCGGAACCGGGAGATGTTGACGTATTACCAGGCGGTTGCGGACCGTTCTCCGTTGCCGGTTCTTCTGTATAGCGTGCCGAGTTGCACGGCTTACGATTTGCCCATCGAGGTGGTGGCCGAGCTGGCGATGCATCCGAATATTGTGGGCATGAAGGACTCGAGCGGGAATGTAGAGCGCATTGCGGAGCTGGTTAAGGCGACGCGCTCCGCTAAAAAGCGAACGGTTACGGTGACGACGGTTTTCGCTGCGGTTACGTCCCGGATGCTATCCCCCAAGACTGAACAGCCGGCGGACGGCGGGGCTACGTTTGTCGCTGCGGGGCAGCTCATTTCAGGTGCAACGGCCTTGGCCGAAGCTCCGCCGCGGCCTCCGCTGAAGACGCGCACCAAAGAAGTTGGGTTTCAGTTGCTTTGCGGTTCGGCTCAGACGTTGTATCTCTCGCTTGAGGCCGGGGCAACCGGTGGCGTGCTGGCGCTGGCTACGTTTGCTCCCCAGGCTTGTTGCGAGGTGTATACGGCCTGGGCGGAAAAGGATCCTGTGCTGGCTGCGGAGAAGCAGGAGCGGATTGCCAAGGCGGGGATTGAGATTGCCGGGAAGATGGGGATTCCTGGTGTGAAGTATGCGCTTGATGTGAACGGGTACTATGGCGGACGGCCGCGGATGCCTTTGCTGCCGTTGACTGGGGACGAGCAACGGGTGGTGGATGAGCTGATGGCGGATATTCGTAACTAAGACAGGTTCTTAACGGAAAAGGAAAATCGCAGATCTCTCCACTCCGCTGCGCTCCGGTCCCACGGCGCCAAACTTAGTCCCGAAGGGACGGCTGAACTTAGCCCAGGACGCTAGTCCTGGGTCCACGATGAAACATGATTAAGTCCCGCAGGGACGGCTGAAGGTTGTCCAGGGTTGCGTCGCGGCCTATCTTCAGCCGTCCCTTCGGGACTGGTCGTCCTATCAAATCCAACCCAGGACTAGCGTCCTGGGCTAAGTTCAGCCGTCCCTTCGGGACTAAGTTTGGTGCCGTGGGACCGGAGCGCACCCGGATTTCTTACTACGCGGAACTCGCAACGTACACGTATGCGCCTTTCTGTAGAGAAAGGCGCATGAGGATTGCCAGCGCCAACAAGCTGGACAGGAAATCCGGGGGAGCGTAGTGGAGAGATCTGCGGTTCTTTTGCATTTCTAATGGGCAACGACTGGTTCCCGGCGCAGTTCCTGTAGGGCGTTGACGGTGATCTGGCGGCGCTGGATGGCGGCGATGCCTTCGGCGGCTGCCCTTGCTGCCGCGATGGTGGTGATGGTGGGAATTCTCTGAGTCACCGCTGCTCTGCGAATCGCTTTTTCGTCAAAGAACGGGTCCTGGCCGTGGGGCGTGTTCACGATCAGTTGAATACGCTCTCCTTTGATCAGATCTACCACGTTGGGGCGTCCTTCTTTCACTTTGTAGACGCGCTCCACAATCATGCCGGCCCGCTCCAACACATCAGCAGTGCCCTGGGTCGCTACCAGGTGAAAGCCGAGCTCGACATACTGCCTGGCGAGATCCACGACCACCGCTTTGTCACGATCATTGACGCTGAAGAAGACCGTGCCCTTCACCGGCAATACCTGTCCGGCTGACAGTTGCGCCTTGGCGAAGGCCTCGCCGAAGTTATCAGCCACACCCATGACTTCGCCGGTCGACTTCATCTCCGGTCCCAGCACCGTATCGACACCGGGAAACTTGTTCCAGGGGAAGACTGGGGATTTCACGAAAAAGTGACTGCCGGTGGCGAGATCTGTGCGCTCGGCCACTTGCTCCGGCATCAACTCGCGCAGGGTGCGTCCGGTCATGAGCCGCGCTGCCATTTTCGCCAGCGGCATTCCTGTCGCCTTGGAGACGTAGGGGACGGTACGAGAAGCACGAGGGTTCACCTCGATGACGAACACCTTGTCCTGCTCGCCGGAGCGGCGCTGAATGGCAAACTGCAGGTTCACCAGGCCCACCACGTTCAATGCCAGGGCTAGTTCACGGGTGTACTTGCGAATGGTTTCGAGGGTCGAGGGCGCGAGATCGGCTGCAGGCAGCACGCAGGAAGAGTCGCCGGAGTGGATGCCTGCCTCTTCGATATGCTGCATGATCCCGGCGATCACAACGTCTCTGCCGTCGCAGAGCGCATCGACGTCGACTTCTACCGCATCCTCGAGGAAGTGATCGACAAGGACTGGGCGCTCCTGGGAATACTCAACCGCTTCGCCCATGTAGCGGCGCACTGCGTCGGCGTCGTAGGCAATGACCATTGCCCTGCCGCCCAGCACGTAGGAGGGCCGCACCAGCACTGGATAACCTACGCGGTCGGCTCCTTCTAAAGCTTGCTCGATGGTTGTCACCATCGCGCCCGGAGGTTGTGGAATCTTGAGATCCTCGAGCAACCGACCGAAGCGTTTACGGTCCTCGGCCAAGTCGATGGACTCTGGAGATGTGCCCAGGATGGTTATGCCGGCCTTCTTCAAGTGCAGGGCGAGGTTCAGCGGGGTCTGTCCGCCGAACTGCACAATCATCCCGATCTCGGCTCCAGAGGAGGCTTCATGCTCGTAGACGGCGAGTACGTCTTCCAGGGTGAGCGGCTCGAAATAGAGCCGGTCGCTGGTGTCGTAATCCGTGGAGACGGTCTCCGGATTGCAGTTGACCATGATGGTTTCGTAGTCGTCTTCCCTCAGCGCAAAGGCCGCGTGGCAGCAGCAGTAATCGAACTCGATTCCCTGCCCGATGCGGTTAGGCCCGCTGCCCAGAATGATTACTTTGCGGCGAGGCGTGGGTGGCGCTTCATCCTCTTCGTCATAGGTCGAATAGAGGTAGGGTGTTTCACTATCGAATTCTGCCGCGCAGGTATCTACCTTTTTGAAGACGGGTGTGACACCGTGGCGGCGGCGCAATTCCATGACCGCGGTGGCACCATCCACGGTATCCATGCCCCAGACTTCGGCGATCCTGGCGTCAGAGATGCCCATGCGCTTAACTTTGCGCAGCACATCGGCGGGCATGGTTTCGAGTGAGTAATCGGCGAGCTTCTGAATGACGTCGGTGACTTCCTTGATTTGATAAAGGAACCATGGATCCATGGAGGTCATCCGGGCGACTTCTCGCACCGAAAGCCCGCTGCGCAAGGCATAGCGAATGTAGTTCAGCCGCTCCGGCTGCGGGGTAACGAGACGCTGTGTCAGGCGGCGTGGCTCGATCACTTCGGAACTGATGCGTTTGCCGGTGTCGAGCGAGCGCAGCGCCTTCATCAACGCTTCTTTGAAGGTGCGGCCGAGGGCCATCACTTCGCCGACGGACTTCATTTGCGGTCCGAGGTTCTCATCGGCTCCGGG
This sequence comes from uncultured Acidobacteriaceae bacterium, assembly GCA_963830325.1. Lineage (GTDB taxonomy): Bacteria > Acidobacteriota > Terriglobia > Terriglobales > Acidobacteriaceae > PALSA-350. The sequence goes on along the minus strand of CAWHMV010000006.1, from coordinate 54,269 downwards.
GAACTTTTCGAACTGCCACTTGGGAATCTTCACCACTACGTAGTCAATGCTCGGCTCGAAGCATGCGGGTGTCTTGCGCGTGATGTCATTGGGGATTTCATCCAGCGTGTAGCCGACAGCCAACTTGGCGGCAATCTTGGCGATGGGAAACCCGGTGGCCTTTGAAGCCAGGGCCGAAGAGCGCGAGACTCGCGGGTTCATCTCGATCACGGTCATCCGACCGGTCGAAGGGTTTACGGCGAACTGCACGTTGGACCCGCCAGTCTCGACGCCGATTTCGCGCATGACGCGGATTGCGGCGTCGCGCATAAACTGATATTCGCGGTCCGTCAGGGTTTGCGCCGGCGCGACTGTGATCGAGTCGCCGGTGTGGACACCCATGGGGTCCATGTTCTCGATGGAACAAATGATGATCACGTTGTCGGCGAGATCGCGAATGACCTCTAGCTCGTATTCCTTCCAGCCCAGAACTGACTCTTCAATCAGGCACTCGTGGACGGGAGAGAGATCGAGACCGCGTCCCAGGATATCCATAAGCTCTTCGCGGTTGTAGGCAATGCCGCCGCCGGAGCCGCCCAGGGTAAAGGATGGACGGACGATGACCGGGAAGCCGATCTTAGCGGCGAACTCTGCACCGTCGCGGATGTTGTTTACCAACGCAGAGCGCGGAACATCGAGGCCGATACGCGTCATGGCGTCTTTGAAGAGCAGGCGATCTTCCGCTTTCTTGATGGCTTCGAGGCGGGCGCCGATCATTTCGACGTCATATTTTTCGAGAATGCCGGCATCGGCAAGGTCGACGGCGAGATTGAGGGCTGTCTGGCCACCAACCGTCGGCAGCAGGGCGAATTTGCCGGTGCGTTGGCCATTGTTGTCGGTCATCCGATCGCACTCGCGACGGATGATCTCCTCTACATATTCCGGAGTTAACGGCTCGATATAAGTGCGATCAGCCAACTCCGGATCGGTCATGATGGTGGCCGGGTTGGAATTCACCAGCACCACCTCGTAGCCCTCAGCCTTGAGGGCCTTGCAGGCCTGAGTACCGGAGTAGTCGAATTCCGCAGACTGCCCAATCACGATCGGCCCGGAGCCAATCACGAGAATTTTGGTTAAATCGTTCCTGCGTGGCATTTTATTCTTCCGTTCGATTCGCGCTGATTCTTGTGGTGCTTCGAGGGCGCTCAGACATAACCGGTTTAGTGGGAATCACCGGATGGGGCTTTTGAAGGGGCGGGGCTTCAGCCCCGCCATCAGACCCAGCCAGCCTGGACGGCTTTAGCCGCTGAGGGATCGGGTCCAGACTCACCGCAAGGTACCGGTAATCCTCTGAAGATGAGCACAGCTTGTTTTTGACCGGATTCTGAAGCATATAGGCGATATGACACTCCCAATCCGCAACATCTCGAATCCGATGATCTGAAAAGCCTGGCTGCCAAATATCGTGTTTCCAATCGAAAGCAGATTTTGCGCGAAATGAGAAGCCGCCCTTAATCTTCTGCATTGCTCGTTCGACACTTTCCGTGGGGGAGAGGAGCATATGGAAGTGGTCGGGCATGATGACATAGGCGTGAAGCAGATAGGAACTGCCTCGATAGTGTTGAAAAATCTCCTGCATGAGGGTTGCCCATCGTTCGTGCCGAAAGAATGGCTGCCGCTCAACAGTCTGAGTGCTGACAAAGTATGTTTGCCCGTTGCTCCTGACTGTTTCTCTTGGCGGACGACGCATGGTTGCCCTCAGTGGCTAAAGCCGCATAGTTTAGTTGTTTAATGGACGGGCTGAAGCCCGTCCCCTTCAATTCGGTGTCCAATCGTCATCGCTTCCATTCTTCCATCATTTTTCGGAAGTCGCGAAAGAGGTAGTTGGAGTCGTGCGGGCCTGGGCTCGCCTCCGGATGGTATTGCACGCTGAAGAGAGGCATGGTGCGATGGCGTAGGCCTTCCAGGGTGTTGTCGTTCAGGTCGACGTGGGTGAGTTCGACCTCGCTTTGGTTGATCGAGTCCGGATCTACCGCGTAGTTATGGTTGTGGGCGGTGATTTCCACTTTGCCGGTTTGCGTTTGCTGGACCGGGTGGTTGCCGCCGTGGTGGCCAAATTTGAGCTTGTAGGTCTTGCCGCCCAAAGCCAGACCGATTAACTGGTGGCCAAGACAGATGCCAAACATTGGCCTTCGCCCAACCAGTTTGCGGATGCTCTCCTGGGCGTAGGTCACCGGCTCCGGATCGCCCGGCCCGTTGGACAGGAAGATGCCGTCGGGGTTCAGGGCCAGCACATCCTCTGCCGAAGTTTCCGCCGGCACCACGGTGACCCGGCAGGCTTCTCGCGCCAACATGCGCAGGATGTTGTGTTTGATGCCGAAGTCGTAAGCCACTACGTGAAGATCGGGTTCCGGCAACCTGAGGCTCTCGTCTCCCTGCAACAAGGGATCACCGTCGAAATTTCGCCGGTCGTGGCAGTCCCACTGGTAAAGAGCTTTGGTGCTCACTACCTTCGCCAGGTCTGTGCCATCCATCTTGCGAATGCCGCGAGCTTTGAGTATGAGTTTGTCGGGATCCGTCTCAATCGATGAGATGACTCCGCGAAGTGAACCGTGGGTCCGCAGATGGCGAACCACCGCGCGGGTGTCAATCTCAGAAATCACGGGGACGTTGAAACGTTCGAGGTATTCCTCCGTCACCTGCTGGGAACGCCAGTTGGAGCTGACGGGCGAAAACTCGCGGGTCACCAGTCCCTCGATGTAGGGGCGGCTGGCTTCGTTGTCGGCGGCATTGGTGCCGTAATTTCCGATTTGTGGATTGGTCAGGACAACAATCTGTCCGGCGTATGAAGGGTCGGTGAAAATTTCCTGGTAGCCTGTCAGGGCGGTATTGAAAACCACTTCGCCAAAACATTCTCGTTTGGCGCCATAGCTCTCACCGCGGAAGATGCGCCCGTCTTCGAGCGCGAGGATTGCCTGCATGGCTTCTCCGTCGAGTGGATTCAGTCAAGTTTAACAGGTATCGGCGGAGAATCAGTGGATGATTCCCATGTCTTCCGCAGGCCAGTAGACAAAGGCAGCTTTGCCGTAGATCAGGTCGCGCGGGACGGGTCCGAAATCGCGGCTGTCGCTGGAGATGGAGCGATGATCGCCCATGACGAAATACTCACCCGTTGGAATGATCATTGCGTCCTGGGATCGGCTGTCGTGAAATCTCCTTGGCACGTACGGCTCGGGCAGCAACCGGCCGTTGATGTAGGTGCGGCCGTTATCGATGCGCAACTCGTCGCCCGGCTCGGCAATTACGCGTTTGATATAGCTCTTCTGGGGATCGCGCGGGTAATGAAAAACCACCACGTCGCCGCGATGGATACTGGCAAAGTGGTAGAGGAATTTATTGATGAACAGGCGGTCCTGGTCTCCCAGGCGCGGCAACATGCTGGTGCCTTCCACTCTTACCGGCTGATAGAGAAAAGTGATGATGAAAAAGGAGACCGCGAGCGAAAACAGCATATCGCGACCCCAGAGCCAGAAACTGCGCCCGGGCAACTCTACCGGTGTTCGCTCGGGTGCTTGCGGTTGCTCCAGCTGGCTCATCAGTCGCAACCCGGGCTTCCGAATGGGCAGAGAATTCTCTGCTTCCGCTTCGGCAAAGGTTGCTGCTGGTTGCCGGGGACCATCTGCGCCTGTCCGTGGCTCTCATCCATCCCGGCGAGTTTTGATTGCTGTAAAACGAGCGGTCGTTGCAAAACCATTTCCACCGATGTGCCCGTAGGAATGACAATATCGTTGCCACGGGTGAAAAGAGTGTAAATGGTGCCGGCGGCAGCTCCGGCCAATGAGCCATAGCCGACTCCTTTGACAACGTCTCCGGTAGCAGCTCCGCCAAACACGCCGCCTTCGGCTCCAATCGCGGCCCCTTTGAGCACATTGCCTACATCGCGGCCTTTGTTTCCGGCCTGCTCTACGGTGCCCTCATTGCCCTTTACCTTGGGCCCGTCGGAACCGGGCAAACTATTGAGGACTCCGGGTACCTCCACCACCTGGCCGTTGGGGAAGATCATGGTGGTGAAGTGCAGGTCAAGTTGCGCTCGTCCTTTGACCCGGCCTGGCCGCACTACCCGGTCGACGACACCCTGTACGTAGACACCGACGGGAATCATGATGCGCGCGTTGCCAACCACGGGAAAAGAGGAAACCAGGTAAACGCCGTCTCCCTGCTGGGCGGTCTTGGTATTGATCGCGCTCTTAAGCGACAGGAGAACCTTGGTCCCCGCAGGAACCGTGAAGGTCTGCGGCGTCGGGGCTGCCGCGGGTTGGGGTGCGGCTGACGACGGAGTGGCAGTCTGCGCCTGAGCCATGGTCATTCCGGCTAACAGCGCGACTGTCCCGACTTGCCATCGAATGCCCATCGCGCGTTCCTCCGAATCGCGAAAAAGCGGACCTCAGGGGCTAAAGCCCTCATCAGCCCCCGCTTTTACGGCACGGCTAAACCCGTGCCCTTCGTGCAAAGACCGTTGCCGCAGCCCGCACAGCCCTCATCAGTCCTGGTCAGTGAGAGCACGGCTGAATCCGGCTCAATGCGGGCGCTGATGACGCCGTGCCCTTCGACACAAGTATAGACGGGTGCGGAGAGGCTTCGGCGAGCGCCTTTTTCGGATTTGTCCTGAAGCGGAACGCGGCGAGGACGCAGGTCGGGTAACATCGCTGTTGGTTACCATGCCTCCGCCGCAGCTCTCATTGCCAACGTCCGCTTCCGCGCAGCGCCTTCAGTTCGCTGCGGCCTACTCGGTTCTCGAGCAGGCGGTTTTGGAGCAGGCTTTTCCTGGAGCGGCCTTTGGTGTCCTTTCGCAGGGCCAGGTGCTCGCACTCGATGGCGTTGGCGGATTCACCTACGAGCGACCAACGACGCCGGTTACGGCATCTACTGTCTACGATCTGGCCAGCATCACCAAGGTGATCGCGACCACTTCCATGGCTATGCTTCTGCATCAGAATGGGGCGCTCTCCCTCGATCAATCCCTGGCGCAGTTGCTTCCAGGGTTTGCCCGGGGAGAACCTTCAGCCAGCGAGCGGCGCGTGGTCACGCTGCGTATGCTCCTCGCCCACGCGTCTGGTTTGCCTGGCTATGTCCGGCTTTTTGAGGGGCCAGGAGGTCGTGAGGAATTGCTGGATGCATGCCTCAGGCTTCCCCTTGAAACGTCGCCCGGAAGCCATGCAGAGTACTCCGATCCGGGATTCATCCTGCTGGGCCGCGCGCTTGAAATCATTGCCGGAGAAGAACTGGAGAGCTTTTGCGCGCGGGAATTTTTTACTCCCCTGGGCATGAGCAGCACCTGCTTTCGACCGCCGGCGGATTGGCGATTGGCTATCCCGCCGACCGAAAACGATACAACCTTCCGCCATCGTGTGATCCAGGGAGAGGTTCAGGATGAGAATTGCTTCATTCTGGGAGGCGTTGGCGGCCATGCCGGTCTTTTCTCCAATGCTCTCGATCCCTTGCTTTACGCAGGATGCCTTCTCGGCAAGGACCAACGTTTCGCTTCGGCGACCGTCGAACTTTTTACTACTCGTGCGGGGCTACCCCCGGGGAGTTCCCGAGCCCTGGGATGGGACACTCCTTCCCAGCCTTCCTCGTCGGGCCGCTTCTTCAGCCGACATTCAGCCGGCCATCTTGGCTATGCTGGAACTTCGCTGTGGATCGACTTTGAGCGCCAGTTGACGGTCGTGCTGCTGACCAACCGAACCTGGCCGCACCGCAACAGCCAAGCCATTCGCGCCGTCCGCCCGGCATTCCATGACGCGGTGATGGAATCACTAGACCGGTGTAGATTGCCATAACCCAAAAGTGTTTGCGCGGATGGCACGCCGCGCCCTAATTTCAGAGCAAACTTTGGCCGGATAGAGATAAAATCATTTAGTTGAGTGGGAGCAGAGTAAACCAACATGGCCACAACAAGTAGTTTTCAAACGGAGACAGGGACCGGCCAGGACGCAAACGTCGATCAGCCGAACAACCTGCACGATCTAACGACGGAAAGCTCCAACGAAGCCTCGATGGGCTTCGACACCAAATCCGCACTTGAAATCGCCCGCATCATCAATCACGAAGACTCAAAAATTGCAGCAGCGGTGAAGAAGTCGCTGCCGGAGATCGCTCTCGTGATCGATATGGTGGCGCGCAGTCTCCGCGATGGAGGACGCCTGATCTACGTTGGCGCCGGATCCAGCGGACGCATCGCCGGCCTTGATTCCTCGGAGTGCCCACCGACGTTTTCGACCCCTCCGCAAAGCGTTCAGTACATCATGGCTGGCGGCCCGAAAGCTCTCGCCTCCGCCGTCGAAGTGAACGAGGATTCGACGGAACTGGGGCAGCGCGATATTGCCCGCCGGCGCCCGACACGGAAAGACGTGGTCATCGGTCTCTCTTCGAGTGGCCGCACGCCCTATGTCGTCGCCGCGGTGGAATATGCCCGTGCCCGGGGCGCCAAGACAGCCGCCGTTACGTGCAATCACAACACTCCGCTTTCTGGTGCTGCGGACATCTGCATCGTGGCTGAAGTTGGACCGGAAGTTGTTTCCGGATCGACGCGTATGAAGGCCGCTACGGCGCAGAAGATGGTGCTGAACATGATCACCACCGGCGCCATGACACGGCTTGGGTATGTCTACGACAACCTGATGGTCAACGTGCACATGCAGAACACCAAGCTGGTGGAGCGTGGCATCAGCATTCTGATGCGCGCTTGCAACATTGACCGCGAACAGGCCGTGCTCACCATCAAGTCTGCCGGGCGCAGTGTGCCGGTGGCGTTGGTGATGCTGAAGGCAGGAGTTGATAAGCCAGAGGCCGTACGCCGTCTGGCTAAGTCGGATGGCAATGTTCGGCTGGCGATCGAAGACACAACGCTCGAGTTATAGAAGAAACAAATAAGGAGCACCCCCGGGCTCGCATGGATAAGTTTGTGATTCGCGGCGGTAACCCGCTGCTAGGAACGATTCGGGTAAGCGGAGCCAAAAATTCCGCCCTGCCCTGCATGGCAGCCGCGATTCTCACCGAAGATGAAGTGGTGCTGGAGAATGTCCCCCAGGTCCGCGACATTGAGACGGAGCGAAAACTGCTCACTTCCATGGGCGCCGAGGTCGAGCTCGGTTACGGCCGCGCACAGCATCGGACTACCATCAGTTGCCGCGTCCTTTCTGACCCTACCGCCAAGTACGAGATCGTCAAGACCATGCGTGCTTCTTCGCTGGTGTTGGGTCCCCTGGTCGCTCGCTGTGGGCTAGCCCGTGTGGCTCAGCCTGGGGGTTGTGCCATTGGCGACCGCCCGATCGATTTACATCTCAAGGGCCTGGAAGCGATGGGCGCCACCATCGTGCAGGAACACGGCTATCTGGAAGCGCGGGCCGAGAGGCTCCATGGCGCGCACATTGTTTTCGACAAGATTACGGTGACCGGCACGGAAGACCTGCTGATGGCAGCGGTTCTGGCTGAGGGCGATACGCTGATGGAAAATTGCGCTCGTGAGCCGGAGGTCGTCGACGTGGCTGCTTTGCTGGTGGCCATGGGTGCGAACATTCAGGGCGCGGGCACTGCGACGATCCGGGTCAAGGGTGTGAATAAGCTGCACGGCGCCAAGCACCGCATCAATCCCGACCGCATCGAAGCCGGAACGTTTCTGGTGGCGGGTGCTATCAGCGGAGGTGACCTGGTGGTGGCCAATTGCCAGCCCGCTCATCTTTCCGCCCTCGTTGGCAAGCTGGAAGCATGTGGGGTGCGGGTCACGCCCATGGGCGCTGATTCGTTGCGCGTGCGCAGCGAAGGAAACCTGCGGGCAAACGATATCTCCACTGAAGAGTACCCTGGCTTCCCCACCGACATGCAGGCGCAGTACATGGCTTTGGCGACTCAGGCTGAAGGCACCACCACGGTGGTGGAAAACATCTTCGAGAATCGCTTTATGCATGTGGGCGAGCTGGTCCGCATGGGCGCCAATATCAAAGTGGACGGCCGCACGGCGACAGTGCGCGGCAAGACGCCGCTCTCTTCGGCGGTCGTCATGTGCTCCGACCTGCGCGCATCGGCGTCGCTGGTGATTGCGGCGCTGGTTGCTGACGGCGAGTCCATCCTCGATCGCGTTTACCATATCGACCGGGGCTACGAGCGGATTGAAGAGAAGCTGCGCGGGGTTGGAGCGCAGATCCGTCGCATCGGTGACCTCTTCGCGACTGGCAAGCGCGAGGTTGCGATGGAAGCCCAGGTTTCCTAGCCGATCCAGGTTCTTTCCTCAAGATTCACCTGAATATGTCGCGGGCTTTTCGGGCCCGCCCTTCGCGGCTTTAGAGCGTGTGTGAGAACCCAATTCCAGACTCAGTCCCGGAGGGACGGGTGAACTTAGCCCAGGACGCTAGTCCTGGGTGTGTCATGAAACATGATTAAAGTCCCGTAGGGACGGCTGAAGGTTGTCCAGGATTGCGCCGCAGCCTGTTTTCAGCCGTCCCTACGGGACTGGTCGGCCTTGCAAATCCAACCCAGGACTAGCGTCCTGGGCTAAGTTCACCCGTCCCTCCGGGACTGAGCCTGGAATTGGGTTCTCACACACGCTCTAAAGCCCTCGTCCGTGCGAGGACATGCGGCACGGCTGTCTGCGCTATGCGTCGTCAGCTTCGTTTTCGGTTTCCGGTACAAGCCGGTTGAGGAAGAGCGGAAGGTTGCTGCGGAGGATAATGTGTGGCGCCAACCGCGTGATGGGTTCGGGCCGGATCCCTTCGGCCAAGTATTTGGTTAAGGTCTCAATGGCTACTTTGCCCTGAGTAAACGGGCGCTGATAGAGCGTCGCAAGGACCTTTCCAGATTCGATGAAGGGGACGAGTTCCGGAAAAAGGTCAGTGGTAATCACCTCGACCTGGCCGAGCAGCTTTCGTTCCTCAAGCGCGCGAAGCACTGGGAGACTGTTGGCTGTGCTGACGTAGATCCCGATAGGGTGCGGCTTGCGGCGCAACAACTGGAGCGTGGAGTTATAGGCCTCCTCGGGGTGTTCGTGGCTTTCGATCGCCGGCAGTAAGGATAGATGGGGCGCGAAGGTAGCGAGGGTGGCGGCGAATCCGCGTAATTTCTCCGCGTGGTCCTGTGTTCCCAACTGACCGGTGAGGATTGCGACCGCACCTCGTTCCTTCAGGGTCTTTCCCAACAATTCAGCGGCTATGCCTCCGCTGGCGCTGGCGTCGACCGAAATGGCTGCCAATCGGTCACTCCGGGGCGCATCGCTGGCTACGCACACAACCGCGGTACCCTGCTGCGTCAGGCGCCGGATGATTGGGTCGATTCGTGCCGGATCACCAGGAGTAATAATGACGCCGTCGTAGCCGCGGTCCAAATCAATCTGCATCAGCTCTGAATCACCATCACCCAAAGTTGGATAAGTGCGAAACTCCACATCCAGGTTTAGGCCGTGAACCGCGACGCCTGCAGCGCTGATTCCCGCACGGAGAGGAGCAAAGAAGGAAGCAATTTGTAGCGGGAGGTAGACGGCGATGTGCAACCGGCGATTCAGTTTTAAGCTGCGCGCTGCTATGTTTGGCCGGTAGTTTAGCTTCTCGGCCATCTTCAAAACCTGCACGCGCGTTTTGGGGCTTACCCCTGCCCTGCCGTGGAGTGCGCGATCGACGGTGCCAATCGAGATCTTGAGCGCCGCAGCGATTTCCTTAATGCCCGGCGACCTGGTGGGCTCTTCGTTCATAAGCGACCCCTATCTTAACCGATTGGAACGTTGCCAATTGGGAGGGGCGAGTGGGCGTCTGATACGGGCATCCCCTGGGTAGGACCTTGACTTTGGGAATTGGACGGGATAAAGTCGTTAACGTTCACGTAAGTGATATTTACTGCTCTGATGGAAGCGGACGGGGTCTGATCCATGCGTGCACAGAAACAGTCACTCAATGGTCCCGGATCCCTCACTCATCTGGAGCTACCCCGAGCGCCCAGAAGTGAAGCCGGTGCGGTGAAGGCCTGGAAACAAGCCATCGCCATCCCCACATACGAACCTGGATCTCCTGATCGCAATCCGATGTTTCTGGAAAAACGTGTTTACCAGGGGAGTAGCGGACGCGTCTACCCACTTCCCTTCATCGACCGTATCGCCACCCAGGCAAAAGAGTGTGTGTGGCAGGCCGTGCATCTGGAAAATGAGTATCTGCGGCTGATGATCCTGCCCGAAATCGGTGGACGCATTCACGTGGGGTATGACAAGCGTAACGGTTACGACTTCTTTTACCGGCAGAATGTTATCAAGCCTGCTTTAGTTGGGTTGGCGGGCCCCTGGATTTCCGGAGGAGTGGAATTCAACTGGCCACAGCACCATCGTCCCGCCACGTTCATGCCGGTGGAAGTCGAGATTGAGCATTGTGCAGACGGATCGGTTTTCGTGTGGTGCGGCGATCACGATCCAATGCTCAGGATGAAAGGGATGCATGGAGTTGGTCTCCATCCGGGGAAGGCCTACCTTGAGGTCAGGGTGCGGCTCTACAATCGAACCTCGCATGTACAAACATTTCTCTGGTGGGCGAACATGGCGGCTCGCGTCCACGAGAAGTATCAATCTTTTTTCCCGGGCGACGTGCGTTTCGTTGCCGACCATGCGAAACGCGCGGTCAGCAGCTTTCCGCGAAGCAATGGCGTTTACTATGGAATTGACTATGCCGAGCGGGCTCACTCGGGCGTTGCTCAAGAAGACCAGCCAAGGATGTTTATACCGGATGGATCTTACCCGGCCAACGATCTAAGCTGGTACGCCAACATCCCCGTACCGACCAGCTACATGGTGACTGGTACTGCGCTGGATTTTTTCGGAGGCTATGATCATGCGGCCCGAGCCGGCGTTGTCCATGTAGCGAACCACGAGATTGCTCCTGGAAAGAAGCAGTGGACATGGGGAAATCATGAGTTCGGTTATGCCTGGGATCGAAGCCTCACGGATGCCGACGGACCCTACGTGGAGTTGATGGCCGGTGTCTATTCGGACAATCAACCGGATTTCTCATTCCTGGCTCCCGGCGAAACAAAAAGTTTCAGTCAGTATTGGTATCCTATCCGCGAAATCGGCCCGCCTCAGGCAGCTAATGTGGACGCGGCACTCAGCATGCAGCTGGAAGGGGACGCGGTCTCCATCGGCGTATGTGTGACCAAAGCGATTCCGCGAGCGCGTATTTTGCTCTGGTCCCCGACCGGGCTTTGCGCTGAGTGGCGAGAAGACCTTTCGGTCAATCAGCCCTGGCATATGACGCATTCGCTCTCTGATCCGAGCTCTTTTGAAAAACTCTCCTTGTCGGTCGAAATGGCAGGCAAAGTGGTGATTCAATTCAGCCCGCGGGTGATGGCTCCCGCGGTGGTTCAGGAAGTCGCGAAAGAGCCAAACGCGCCCGAGGAAATTGCCACTAACGAAGAGCTTTATCTCACCGGTCTGCACCTGGACCAGTACCGGCACGCCACGAGAAATCCAGCAATCTATTGGCAGGAGGCCTTAAGGCGGGACCCAGGCGATAGCAGAGTGAATAACGCGCTCGGCTGCTGGCACTTGCGGAGAGGCGAATTGAGCAGCGCAGAAGGATATTTCCGCGCTGCTATCGCACGACTTACGCGACTCAACCCTAACCCTTATGACGGGGAAGCTTACTACAACCTCGGGCTCGCTCTGCGCTTGCAGGAAAAAGGGCGCGAAGCCTACTCCGCGTTCTACAAAGCGACCTGGAATGCGGCCTGGCGCGGACCGGCTTACCACGCGCTGGCCGAGTTTGCTGCGAGCTGCGGTGAGTGGCCAGCAGCCCTTGACCATGTGCAGCGTGCTCTGCTCACCGATGCCGACAATCTGAATGCGCGGAACCTGAAGGTCATGGTGCTGCGAAAGCTGGGAAGATCGGCAGAGGCGGAGGCCTTCCTCAAGGCGACCCGCGAACTTGACCGTCTCGACACATGGTCTCGCTATTTGGAGGTTGGGGAACCTCCGACCGACGGACAACAGATCCTCGATCTGAGTTTTGACCTGGCGCGTTCGGGATTCAATATGGACGCGCTGGATGTCCTCTGCCGCGCGGACCTTACACGCAAAGACGGATCTGTGCCCGTGATCCTGTACCAGAAAGCGAATCTTTACGCGAAGCTCGGCGATCTCGGCCGAAGTGCTGAGACTTACCGGCAAGCCGCGGAAGCAGACCCGCTCTACTCCTTTCCCAGTAGGCTAGAGGAGATGCTCACCCTCGAGCTTGCGATGTCTGCGAATCCCAGCGATTCGCGTGCGCCGTATTTGCTGGGCAACATGCTCTACGATAGGCGCCGCCACGAGGAAGCCATTGCACAGTGGGAGGCAGCAGCAAAGCGGGATCCTGAGTTCCCCACCAACTGGCGAAATCTGGGCATCGCCTATTTCAACGTTCGTGGCGACGCAGGCAAAGCACTGGATGCATTCGACCGTGCGCATTCTGCCGATCCATACGATGCGCGCATTCTTTATGAACGCGATCAACTCTGGAAGAGAGTTGGCAAATCCCCGGAGGAGCGGTTGGCCAGCCTGCAAAGCCGGGCTGAGCTGGTCTCACTGCGGCATGACCTGACGGTGGAAATGGCGACTCTGCTGAGCCAAACAGGAGAGCCGGAAAGCGCGCTCCAGCTCCTCACTTCACGCGTATTCCAGCCCTGGGAAGGGGGAGAGGGTCTGGTGCTGGCACAGTTCGTGCGGTCTAACCTGCTGCTGGGGCAGCGAGCTCTGGCGGCCCAAGATCCGAGCCAGGCGCGACGCTTCTTCGAGACAGTGCTCTCGCCCCCACAGAATCTGGGTGAAGCGAAACATCTGCTCGCTAACTGGAGCGACGTCTTCTTCTGGATTGGAACCTCTTGCGCGGAGGAGGGCCGGCCAGAAGAGGCCACGCGTGCGTGGCAGAAAGCTACCAGACAACATGGAGATTTCCAGGAAATGAGTGTGCGTTCTATCTCCGATAAGACCTTCTGGGCCGGCATGGCCTATGCGCGCCTTGGGCAAGACCGGCACGCGCGAGAGCTCTTTCAGAAAATCTATGACTATTCGCTAGAGCTGGAACAGCAGAATCCCAGGATCGATTACTTCGCCACCTCGCTCCCGGCCATGCTGCTGTTTGAGAATGACCTCGGGAAGCAGAATCAAATCGAAGCAAAATTTTTGCGGGCCCAAGCACTTTTGGGCCTGGAGTTGGAGCAAGAAGCAAGAGCCTTGCTTAGCGAAGTACTGCAGCTGGATAGAAACCATCCGGGCGCCGCCGATCTGGTCGAGCAACTCGAGCGGGGCTGGAGCCACGCTGATGGTGTGCGCTAACGTAAGTGCCAGCGCCTTCTGGCCGTGGTGTCTCCTGCCACCGTTGCTATTGAGGAGTGATCGAGAGGTTGTCGAATTGTGCCCGATTCCAGCCTGTTCCGAGGGCAAACATGCCGTGGGTGTGCGATGCATCGGTGGTGTGGGCAAGCGTCTTGCCGTTGAGGGAAGCGGATATCTGGTTGCCTTTAAATGCAAGCTCGACGTGCTGCCATCGTCCCGCAGACAGCGGCACTACGCCTGAGGCTAGCTCACGCGTAGCGGCCTTATATGCAGAAGTCGAGAGCGCCCATTTTCCTCCCGGCTCTATGCGTAACACATACCCACTGGGCCAGGGGGCCTTACCGTCCTTAAACACATCGGCACTATCGATGCGACCCATCAGCGTGACGGGGCCATCTCCGTTGAGCAGAATGTCGACGGCGATGCGATAGCCGGACCACTTGACATCGCCGGCGAGCGTGAATGGATCTGGCAAGGGTCCCCAGGGAATCGGCTTGACGGTGATGACCTGTTCCAGGCAACGTCCTTTGCGCTGCAGACAGGGATGCGCTTCGAAGGCGCCGTCCTGGTCGGAGAGGAAGCGAGGGGCGCGTGCAACGGCTGTATCTTCGAAATTGTCTGCATAGGGCAGCGGGAAGGGGCTGTCGTCAGGAGGCGTTGCTGTGCCTCGACCTTGACCGACGGTGGTTGTGAAGGTGTAGAGGGAATCAGGATCCAATGTGTAGCTGAACCTGCCATCTACCGGCTGAAGATCGCCCACATGCTCAAACGTCTGCTGGTTGTTAGTCTGCCAAACATGGATGGCAGCTGACATGAGCCCACCCTTGGCGGCGAGCGTGATTTTCTGAGGCTGTTTGGCGTCGATGGTTTCAACGACGACGCTCCAATCCTTACCGTTGGGAGACTTCAAACTGACGAAGCTACCCTGCCCTGGCAGCAGGCCGGAGGCGCCATCGATATACTGCCAGCCGGGCTGCGCAAACTGGGTCGTGTGCGCGGTGGCCCAGATGGCGCCTTGTACGTTGTAATGGCCAGACCAGGGGGTATTGGCGTACATCAGACCCGAATTGGGCGCGGCAAGGATGTCGTAGTAGGAAGTGACCGGGCTCCATATCTCGGTCTTAGTAAAGCCACCAAGCAGATAATTGCGGTTGTAAAGGCGGGCCAGAATGCGTCCTCCAATGGGCCACTCGCGGGAAACGATGGGACCTCCGCCGGTGTTTGGCTGGTCTTCGCTGGACCACAGTGGTTTGCCGATGGTTCGCGCGTTGGCGGGAGTGGTGTATTTCCCGTCCACGATGGGATAGTGAACACCGACCGCGCTGACTGCGGTGTTGAGTTCCGCATCCTTGAGCATCGCGTCCACGATGCTCCATTGCCCACGGCCCTCTCCGGGGTATTCGTCACAGCAGACGATCTTTGCCGGGATCCGCTGCGCGGCCAGGGTGCGATAGAGTTCTTTCACATAAGTACTATCGAACTGTTTTTCATTCCAGACGCCTGTGTAGGCGATCGCCAGCTGATGTTGCTTTTGCGCCCCCTCCAAGAAGTCGGCCACGTAGTCGGCCATGTCTTGCGAATAGAAGTGCCCGCTACCGACCCACCCCGGTGCTCCCCACGGGAGAGTGTCGAGGATAATCTGCGGGTTTCGCTTACGCGCCTCTTCCATCAGCCACCACTCATACCCGCGGGTATAGTCGTGGTCGTCTCGCGAGCGCATGGAGCTTGGCTCTGCACCGTCGGTTGAGTTCACGTCAGCCCCGATCTCCACTTTCAAATGCTGCAGCGCTGCCCCGTAGCCGGGTTTGAACAGATAGTCGAGAATCTGACTGCGGTAGGGTTCCTTGTAGTCATAGAGAAGGCGTGAAGAGGCGCCCGCGCTGGCCGCGCCAATGCCTTCGAAAATGCGTCCCGTGCCTGATCCATCGAGCACGATAGCGGTGTCCCGCGAACGGGAGGAGCAAGCAAGCACCAGCAAGAGGAGGAATGCAGCCGCGCTGCTCACAGCGAACCGGGCGAGGTGTCGAGGTCGAATCATGGGCTCCTTCTGTTACTGACGGAAATCGCTAGAGGCTTAGACCTACCGTTGTCGTACACGAAAATAAGGCCAAACAGGATAGACTCCTTAGTTCATCAGGTTGTGGTTTGGGCCCGGCGAAGAATTTCCACCATACTGACGTTGGCTTGAGACTGGGTGCCGGGCGCGAAGGAGGGCCCAATCGCGACTGCCTCTGTACGGCCTTCCGCCCACGCGATAAATGAGGATTGATCGGCGCCCGAGAGCCGTTGCAGATTTATCCAGGTGTAGTAAGCGCCCATATCCGCATCGACAAGCGAGCCTGCAGGATCGAGAACCGCCTGTTGTTGTATACCGGAGAACTCCTCGTCCGCGGATTCTTCGGTTTGCCGCGCAGCGAATTTGGCCAGGATGGTGAGCGGACGAGCCCGGCGAAGCGCCTCCCGAGCCGTCCACTGCACAAACGTCGTGCTGTAGATCTGCGTCCCCGAACCCTCTGTAAGTACGCTGATGGCAAAGCGGCTCAAGACGGGATCGCTGGTGAGACGCTGCATCCCCAGCTCGGACGGCTCTGTCTCCGCCATGTGTGTACGGAGGCTTTCCGGGCCAGCCTGGGATGCCGAGACTTGCTGCATCTTGTGGATGAGCTGCTTGCGGACAGGCTTCAGCGAATCATAGGCCAGCGATGCGACTGTGCCGCCCTGTGGAGTTCCCTGCTGCGCGCCTTCGATGCACCAGTGAGCATACGGGGAAGGATGCGCTTGCGCCCGGGCGGCGACTGTTTCCAGGAGAAGCTTGTAACTACTTCCGGGGTCTACCTGGCTGAAGTAAACGCCTTTGCGCCGCAGTTTGCGAAAGAGCGGGTAATTAGTCCGGCCGATCTCTTGCGCGATCACCGCAATGCCGAGCCGCGGTACAGGAACGGGGGCCTCCGGCACGGCGGCATTAAAGACTCTTATGTACTCCTCTGCTGCTCGGCCGAAGTCGTCGATCTGGTGAGTCGCCCATAGATAAGCCGACAATCTCTCTGAGAAGCGCACCGGGGCGTCTATCCAATTCATGCCTTCGAGATCGGCCGACAGCTTCAATTTGGCAAAGGAGCTCATGGTGTTTGATAGCTGATCTGGGGTCAAACTCCCGAGGTAACGCATCTGGCGGTCGATCTCATCCCGTTCCGCGGGAAATTTCCAGTCGTAGACGATGATCTCTCGCAGGAGCAGCGGCAGGAATGTCAGCGGCAGCTGTTGGAGTAAGGCGATGTTGCCAGTTGCGATTTGTTTCGCCTGGGGAGGATAGCTGCTGAACTGTTCGACATGGATCTGCTGAACAAGCATGAGCTACAGGACCTCCGGCAAGGCTTTGCCCTGGGAACGATCGGGCGAGAAACCGAAGAGTGAGCCGAGTGTGGGAACCAGGTCAGTCGACTCCACCGCTCGATCCACGATCACATTTTCCCTTACGCCGGCGCCTCTCACCATCATCCATGTAGTCCTGGAAAATGCATCGCCGGTGCGGTGGTGTTGAAATCCATTCCCACCGGACGCTTCATCGGAGTCGCGGCCAAAGTCGGGAAGGATGAACATGGTCGTCTTTCCGGCGTATTCCGGTTCACTCTGAATCATCTGCCAGATCTCGCTGCAGAGCCGATCTGAGCGCTGAATCGCGTCAATGTACAGCGAGTAAGTGCCGGCGTGCGCGACATCAATGTCATGAAGCGTGATCCAGAGCAAGCTGGGCGCGAGCTGCCGCATCAGCTGCCTGGCAACGTAGACAGAAAGCTCGTCGGGACTGCGGAGGCTCTTTGCGTGGGCGGCAAAATCGGCGACGGAGACCTTGAGCATCTCAGACATCTGGTGCAGATGCTCGTCACTCACAGCTAACGATGGAGCATAGACCGGGCTCTCGTAGTTATCACGCAGCAGGTGGTCGTATCCGGAGGCATCCTTAGTCGCCATGGCAGCGGCCAGCAGACGCTTGGGCAGAATCACTCCTGCGCCCATCCCGGCGCCATGCGAGGAGTGGCTGCTCTCGCCAATGAGACTAAAACCGTTGCTGGGAGCAACGACCCATGCATCGGACGCGGGGCGATGTAACTCCTGGCGAAAATACTCGAAGACTGTTGGATTGTCCGGCGTAACTGCGGCGAAATTATTAAAGGTCTCGTAGACGCCCGTGACCAGGCTTGCGGTGGCAACATAATGGCCGAGGATCCCTCGATTCACTACCTGGCTGAAGAAGGTGCCCTGGGGAATGAACTCTTTTAGAAGATGAGGGATATTTTCCTGTCCATCGGGCATGAAGGTCTCTTCATCCCGTGTGCCTCCGCCAAAGGTAACCACGACTGCCTTCTGCCCCGTGCGCATGGTCATGGCGCGCAGCGGGGCAAACGCCGACAGCATGGTAGCCGCAGTCGTCCCCGTGGCAGCGCGAATGAATTCCCTTCGACTCCACGAGATTGCACGCTCGATCCCTTTGCTGGATTGCAAATCACAGGCACGCGAAAACTCAGCCAGCTTTTCGAACCGGAGATCGTTATGTCGATCGAAAGAGCTCATTTGCTGACCGTTTTTGAGCTGGAAACCAGCGGCTTTTCGCCCTGGCCTTGTTTTGCCCGGGCGTTCATCGGATTGTCTTCTCTTTCTTCCGCCTCTGCGTCTTCTTGCTTTATCTGCTTGAGGATCGCGAGGTGCTCGTCGGCCAGTTGCTTCTGGTGAGTGCGGCTGTAAAGGAGGAACAGGCGATAGTGTGCGCGATTGAAGTCCGGGCGAAGGGCCACGGCCTGGTTCAGCTCCCGGATAGCATCGGGGTATTTTTGCTGATCCTGGTAGAGGATGCCGAGTTCGTAATGAGCCTCATAGAGTGCGGGGTCTGCTACGATCGCTCTTTTCAACAACGCCTCGACGGCGGGCAGATCCGCAGCGGACTCACCTTCAGAGCGGCGCCACAGAGACATGGCGTAGTAGTAAATCGCCGGTCCGTTGCCGGGATACAGTTGTACGAACTTTTGCAGACGGTCGCGTATTTCGGGGATTCTCGCCGGTGAAGCCGTACTTACTTTGCCCAGGAACTGAAACGGCTTGGGGTCGGTTGGATCAAGGTCAACTGCCGCGCAGAGGGTTCGCACGGCATCGTCATATCTGCCTTCCGCATAAAGAGCAACCCCCAAACCAACGGTCATCTTCGCGGATCGAGGATACTTTTGTACGCCATACTGGAAGAACGTAAGTGAGTTATCCAGAAAGCCTTCGTAGTTCGAATGTTGGAGCAGGAACGACGCGAGATCGAAGATGTTATTTTCACTCGGATCCAGTTCGGCAGCGCGATGATACTCAAGCGCGGCCGTTTTGTAATCTCCCGACTTCTCGTTCACTTCCGCGAGCAGGTCATCGAGCTCGGCCGTTTCGCGTTGCGCGATCATCTTGTGAAGCAGGGTGGACGCGTTCGTAATGTCTCCAGAATTCAGATAGGCGAGCGACAAATCGTAGCCGGTGTTGTAATCCTGTGGATTGAGTTGCTGGGCCTTTTGCAAATAGAGGATGCCATCCGGCCAGCGGTTCTGGTGGAGGTAGAACTCGCCCATACTTTGCTGGGCAGCAAAGTCGCCGGGGTGTTGCTTCGCTGCTTCGAGTAGGGCCCCTTCCACCTGATGCATTCCAGGCTCATCGTTCGGACTGTGAGACGAGCTCGCCGAAGCGCCGCCGGAAGTTCCAGAGTTGGACTGTAAAGCGACCCCCGTCAGCTGAGCGAGGGGAATGAGCAGAGACGCGGTCCCAACCACAGCCCAACGACATGAAGCCGTTTTCCACATCGGGACGAGTATAACTCCCTGGGATCTCCCCTGTTCCTCTATGCGCTCGGCCAATCCCTGGCTATCCCAGTCCGCTACGCTCGCATTCCACCGTTTACGTCCTAACCGGCAATCACCAATAGTATTTCAGGGCAAATTGAATTTCACGGGCGTTGCTACGAGTAGCTGTAGATTGCCCAAAATTCGCAGTGTCCTGGAAATTTGTATTGGTGGGCAGGTTGAAGCTTGGAGTATTAGTGAAGTTGAATGCCTCGGCACGGAATTGCAACCGCGTGGTTTCGGTAATGGGAAATTCCTTAAAGACAGAGAAATCGAAATCACGGAATCCAGGACCGTTCACCTGGGTATTCGACCCACCAAGCGGCGCAAGGCTGCTTTGACCGATCGCCGTCGCCACCGGCGGATCGGTGAAGGCTGCAGGGTTGTAGTAATGCGCGGGTCCACCTGAACGATACTTGCTGACACCAGGATTTACATCGGCAAAGCAAGTGCCGGTAGTGGCTGTGGTTGTGATTTGGCAAGAAATAACTTGTGGGGGACCGCTGTTAAGGGTCAGGATTCCATTGGTTACCCACCCGCCAAGCAACCATTCAGAGGGCCCGTGGAGATCACCCAGAAAGGCCTTACCGTGGCCAATCGGGAGCTGATAAGTGCCGCTGGCCACGAACGAATGATTGATGTTGAAGGACGCCAATCCCCGGTCATACGATATCCCCGTGATTTGTGGGGCACGATAGCCTCCCACGCCCCCATCACTCAATAAGTCGCCGGCGTCGGACAGTGTCCTGGCCCAGGTGTAACCGGCAAGCAGATACAATCCTTGACTGAAACGGTGTTCATACTTGGTTTGCAGGGAGTTGTAGCTACTGGATCCTGCGGTGATGTCGTAAGAAGAACCGTTGGCAAAGTCAGGAAACGCGATGTAGGGAGTGATGGGTGTGCCTGGAGGTAGAATCTTCGACGGGTTGTTGGTACCAGGAAATGCCTCAATATGGCGGCCAACAGAGCCAACGTAACCTGCCTGAACTGAGTCTTGCGGGGTCACCGAATATTGCACCATCAGGTTGAATCCCTCGGTGTAGGGCGTCTGGTAGTGGAATTGCACACCGCGAAATTGCAAGCCATTGCCGCTCACGCTGGACGGAGTAAGGCTGATGCCTTGCAATCCGTTTTCCAGGGTGCCATAAGAGCCATCAGGGAAGACGGTGGGCGTCACGCTCCCAACGCCGCCGTTCGAAGAGTCCTGAAAGGACAGCACATATTCAAAGGGATAGTTGTAACCAAGACTGGGATCCCCGCCCCGGTTTTCGAATGCTCCGTAAAAGATGCCGAATCCTACGCGAGCAACGAGTTTCGGTGTGACCTGGTAGGCGACTCCCAATCGCGGCCCAAAATTGGTTTTTTGCGAGATACCGAGGCCGGTCCCATATTGATTGGTGAAGACCAGCTGAATCCCGTCCTTGGCAAGGTCTTGCGTGAAGCTGGGAGACAGGGTCTTGGTTTTGTTAGCTGAAGTCATGATGAATTGCGCTGTCGAACCCGGAACTCCAGGCACGAAGTTGGCTTGAGCACCGTTGCTATCCCCCACTTGCCCGAAATATTCCCAGCGCAAGCCAAGATTGAAGGTCAGGCGAGGTGTCGCCTTCCAATCATCCTGAAAATAGAAACCATAGTAGTTGCGATTGCTGTGCAATTCGCCATAGTTAGAGGCCTGTACGCTGTCGGACCCTCCAGAGTAGTTGACTCCATTCGGGACAGTGGCGGCCATGGGAGTCAGCAGAAGTTGGGCCGGGGCGGTGAGATTATCCGTTTGATTGGGGATGGAAGCATATCTGCCGTCGAAGTCGAAGGCGCCCTTTGACTCCGGTGGGGCCAGCCAGGGAAAGTAAAGGTACTGAAACTCCACGCCACCCTTAAAGGAATGTGATTTATAGACCTTAGTCAGGTTCTCCGTAAGTTGGGTGGTATCGCTATACCGATCCCCGGGAAGCCACTCCGAGCCGCCGAGATTGTGCAGCTTGCCCAGACTCAAATAAGGCAGCCCACCGTTACCGTTGAACTGCGGAATTCCGCCGATGCCAAAATTAGCGGGAATGCCTAAGGTGTCCGCAGTGGTCGGCGTGCGGGTCGTGTGTTCCTGCCCGTAGCCAAAACGTACCTCGTTGATGAGGCTGGGCGAAAAGACGTGGGTGTAGCTAACGGCCACGCCGTGCACAGTGAATGTCTGCGTGCCCTCGTTATAGCTGCCACCATCGGCGACTCCGTCAAAAGGAGGGATGCGATGTTGCGTATTGTTAATCTGGCTGTAGCGCCCGAAGACCTGGTTGCGATCGTTAAAATGCTGGTCGATGCGCACATCGAAGGTGTTTTGGCCGCTGGTGTTTACTTTGGTGGTCTGGTAGTTGTTCTGTACCCCACTCAGGTTTGCTGCGGGATAGAGTTGGAGAAGTTTAATGGCGTTAGGATCGAGGCGCCCGGCGGGGAGCTGATTGTTCGCAAAGGGCTCCCTGGCATAGCCGTTCGCGGTGGCCATGATTCCGGTCACGGGGTCAACTTGACCCGCGGTCACGGCACGGGTGGTTGCCGGATCGAAAATCTGTCCATTGCTGAAAGAACGCCCCAGTGCGTCTTTGCGGGTAAACGTTCCGGTTGCGTTCAACAGATCGGTGAAGTTGGTGTAGCCACTGCTTACTTCCTGAGCCGTGGGAACCCAGATCCCGTTCCATAGCACTCCCTGGTGGATCTGTGTCCCTTCGTAATCGGCGAACCAGAACGTTTTGTCCCTGATGATCCGGCCCCCGGCGGCTCCGCCGAACTGGTTCTGCCGCAGTTCCGGTTTGCGCTGTGTGGCAGGATCTGAGAAATAGGCGTTGGCATCCAGGGCATCATTGCGGAAGAACTCCCATGCCGCACCGTGGAAGCCGTTGGTGCCGGACTTGATGGTGGCATTCACGATTGCGCCGCCTGCGCGTCCGAACTCGGCGCTGAAATTGTTGGTCTGAATCTGGAATTCCTGGATAGCGTCGACCGGGGGCTTGACGACGTCGGCCTCACCGCTCAGGAAGTCAACATCGTTGCTGTTGTTATCAATGCCATCGAGCAGGTAATCGTTCTGGGCGGGGCGGGTCCCATTCGCGGCAAACTGATTGCCTGCACGGGCGCCTTGCTGCGGCTGCGTCACGCCGGGAGTAAGCGTTGCCAGCATGGTCCAGTCCCTGCCGTTCAGTGGCGTATTCACGATCGCTCCGGCCCCGATCACCTGTCCTACCGTGGCACTTTGCGTCTGGAGGAGTGGAACCTGGGAGGTCACCTGCACGGTCTCGCTGGTGGTTCCTGTTTGCAACTGGAAATCCACGACAGCGTGTTGCTGAATGTTGAGCTCGAATGCGGCATTCTCGTCAGTCTTGAAACCCGCATGTTCGACCCTGATTCGGTAAGTCCCAATTTTGAGCGGAGTAACGATATACGTTCCGTCCTCCCTCGTCGTGGTGGTGACTTGTTCCGCCGTTCCCTGGTTGGTGATCGTCACCTTCGCATCCGGGAGTACGGCGCCGGTCGGATCCTTGACCGTTCCAAGAATGGTGCCGGTATCCACCTGAGCGAATCCGGCAGAAACACCGAAGATCAGCACGCTAATTGCCAGTAGCCGGCCCGCCCAGCGCTTGTTTTGTAGCTTCGTCATGATGCGCCCCCATCCCTCAAATTCGTCAGACTCAACCGGGTATTCCCTTTTTCCGTCCTTCGGCATCCCGTGTACGATACTCGGGCCAACAAAACGTTCTATTACCTGAAGGATCGCAACTATAGGCACCCCCTAAAACGGTTGTCAAGCGTAATTTCGTTAAGGTCACCGGAGATCGCTCAAGAATGGCTCTGCGACTGGACGAGGAGGTTGCGAGAGTGGAGTGCACACCGCTCAGCAATTTACCGAGCGGAAAGTCTTTCGCAAACAAAAAGGCCTTCGGGCATAGCCGACGTTGACAAGCGGAATTTGCGAGGCATAACGTTAACGAACACGAGCGTACGGCAAAGCTAAATCAACCAGACCGGATCCGGGGATCAGCACTATGAGCAAAGAGTCACTCACGGAAGAGGAATGCGGCCGTTATGCCAGGGATGGCTATCTTCTCATCAAGGGAATGCTCAGCCGGGAAGAGATCGAACTGCTGGGCAAGACTGCGCGCGAAGATCGCATTCTCGACCAACACTCTTACCAGAAAGCAGACGGTGAAGGAGGAACGGTCCGCCTCTCTTTATGGAATCATCCCACGGACACCATCTACGGCATGGTAGCGCGCAGCAACTCTCTGGTCTCGTGTGCGGAGCAACTCCTGGGCGGAGAGGTGTACCACTACCACTCCAAGATGATCATGAAGGATCCCCTGGTTGGCGGAGCGTGGGCGTGGCACCAGGACTACGGCTATTGGTATCAGAACGGTGTTCTCTACCCGTTGCTCACGAGCGCGTCCGTCGCCGTGGATCAGGCAACCAGGGAGAACGGCTGCCTGCAGGTGATTCGGGGCTCACATCATCTCGGCCGAATTGACCACATTCTCAAAGGCGAGCAGGCTGGAGCCGACCAGAGCCGTGTGGATCAGATCCTCAAGCGGCTGGAACTCATTCATGTGGAGATGGAGCCAGGGGATACTCTGTTCTTCCACGCAAACCTGTTGCATCGGTCAGACCAGAACAAGTCAGACAAACCCCGCTGGTCGATGATCTGTTGCTACAACGCCGCTCGGAATGATCCGTACATGGAATCGCATCATCCGAGATATACGCCTTTGGTCAAGGTTCCCGATTCAGCTATTCTGCAGGCCGGATTGAAGCGATTCCAAGAGACTGAGGAAGAGGCTGCGGACTGGTTGCAGCCCAAAGCGGATCGTAGCGCCGTGAGTCTGGAAAGGCCTGCCTGAGAGTGCGTATCGTTATTCACGGTTGCCCGGCAAGTGTTTTGGGCGGGCAAACAACGTGGTTACCGACTGGGGTGGGTGCTCTTCTATGATGCCGGTTCCTGCTGCCTCATCTGCTCCCAACGCTCCCACGACTGCCGAAGCACTGAACCAGACGTATGTTTGGGGTATCTCGCTGGCCGCTGCGCTGGGCGCTCTCTTGTTTGGCTATGACTGGGTGGTGATCGGCGGCGCGAAGCCTTTCTATGAGCCCTATTTCCAGATCCATAGTCCTGCCCGCCAGGGCTGGGCGATGAGCTGCGCGCTGGTGGGTTGCCTGTTAGGGAGCATCGCTTCCGGTGTTCTGAGTGATCGCTTCGGCCGTAAGCGGATGCTCATCATTGCGGGGTTTACCTTTGCAATTTCCTCGCTGGGCACCGGGCTGGCGCACAGCTTTCCCGAGTTTGTGACGTGGCGCATGGCCGGGGGGCTGGGCATTGGGCTCGCATCCATCCTCTCCCCGATGTACATCGCCGAGGTAGCTCCCGCCGAATTGCGGGGGAAGTTAGTCGCGAGCAATCAGTTGGCGATTGTCATCGGGATTGTGTTGGCCCAAGTGATGAATTGGCTCATCGGGAAACCGCTCGCTCCGAACGCGACGTGGATGCAGATTCGCCAGTCATGGGACGGCCAGCTTGGCTGGCGGTGGATGTTTGCCGTCACCGCAATCCCGGCAAGCCTGTTTATCGTGGCGATGTTCTTTGCGCCGGAGAGTCCGCGATGGCTGGCAAGAAAGGGACTACGGGCACGCTCCGAGAGGATCCTCAGCAACATCGGAGGAGATGCATACAGCGCTCGGGTTTTCGCCGAGATCGAGGAGACACTGACTCACGGAGCGCCCGAGCCGGGTTTACGCGAGCTGCTCAAGCGACGGTACGTTCGGCCGCTATTACTTGGCATCGGACTCGCGGTTCTACAACAGTGGTGCGGCATTAATGTCATTTTCAATTATGCGCAAGAAGTGTTCACCGCGGCCGGCTACAACCTTTCGAGCATGCTATTCAACATCATGGTGACCGGTTTCGTTACCCTGATATTCACGGTGGCCGCGATCGCCACAGTGGACCGCCTGGGTCGACGCGCGCTTATGCTTGCGGGATGTGGTGGATTGGCTGTTCTGTATGTTGGCGTAGGATCCGCCTACTATTTCCATGTGCACGGATTTGTCATTCTGCTCCTGGTCGCGGCTGCGATCGCCTGTTATTCCATGACCCTTGCGCCGGTGACCTGGGTGCTTCTTTCTGAAATCTTTCCCAACAAGATTCGATCTACGGGGATGTCCGTCGCCACCACGTTTTTGTGGAGCGCCTGCTTTGTCTTGACCTACACGTTTCCCATACTGAATCAAAGCCTCGGCTCGGCAAGGATATTCTGGCTCTACGCCCTGATCTGCCTGCTTGGCTTGGGAATGATATTCAAGTGGGTACCGGAGACAAAAGGACGCACTCTGGAAGCCATCGAAGGCTTTTGGAAATAGAGCAACCGCCACTCGGGTTTCCGGACCGTAATCCCGTGCGACCCGGACCGGCATTTCAGCATCCGATTCAGTATGGCGGACAACGACACTTCTCTTAGAGATAACCTGATTCAGTTGCTTCGCGGCGGCAATGCTCACATCGACGTACTTTCTGCACTCAAGGATTTTCCTCCGAAACTATTTGGGGCAAAGCCGCAAAATGTGCCCCACTCCGCGTGGGAGCTGCTCGAGCACATGCGGATTGCGCTACGGGACCTTTGGGAGTTTTCTACTAACGACGCGTACGTTGAGAAGAAATGGCCGGACGACTACTGGCCGAAGACGGCAGAGCCTCCTTCCAAGGAAGCCTGGCAGAACTCGGTCCGGGCGCTGAAGGAAGACCTGGAAGCGTTTGAGGACCTGATCAAGAACCCTGATAGCAATCTGTATGCGCAGATTCCGTGGGGCAAGAAGGATCAGACGTTATTGCGCGAGTTCTTGTTGGCTGCAGATCACAACAGCTACCACACCGGGGAGTTGGTTTTTCTGCGTCGCATCCTTGGCGCCTGGAAGGGCTGAGGATGCCATCCCTACCGAGGACCCTGGCACCCGTCCGGTTCCCTTTGACCGGAGTAGCGGGTCATCTCTTCTGATTTGCCGCGGGTTCGGGTTATTTCCAGCTTACGGCGAGCTGCCAGCGCATCTGACGCAGGGCGGTTTTGCGCAGCACGCGTTCGAACTCTTCCATCTCGCGCAGGACCGCCGGGGTTTCTGTTCCCAACGCGGTTGGCGATGCTTTGAGGTGGTCGAGCAGGGTGCACACGGTGATCAGGCCATCTTCGGGGGAGAACCACTGCGGCGGGGGCAACGTCTTGGCCCACTCCGGGTCGCCCGCACCTTCTTCCAGCAAAAGGGCCATGGAGTTTTCATCGGCAGAAAAGAATTCGAGCAGCGGTTTGATCCCAATGCGTTGCGCCATCTTCTCCAAAGCATCCTCGTTGCGAGCGAGTGCTCTGCCATTTACGAAGATATCGAAGCCTGGGTCCTCGCCCTCAACGACAATGTATAAAGTGGCGCCCATCGCCTGCAGTTTATCGCATCCCCCGGCAGATATTGCTCCCTTCTCGTTGTCAATTTCCCAGGAGGGAAACGTTCTTGTCATCTTCTGCCCGGGTGCGCATTACCAGTAACAAACTCGTTAAGGTAACCAGTGACCCGGCGATCATGGCTAACGAGAGACCGAGGCGGAGGAAGAAGGCCGTTTCGATGATGGCTACGACGGGCTCGATCCATTGCACTGTTGTCACCTTGTAAGCTTCCAGGTGCTGAAGCAACCAGAAGTAGGTCGCGTAGGCCGGGGCGCCTGCGACGAGGGCAAGAAACACGATGGAGCCGATCGCGTTGTGGTTCCACTGCGCCCGCAGTCCGCGCTCGAACGCCATGCTGGCCACAAAGAAGAGTAACGCCGCAGTGCCTGACAGCAACGCGGTCGTTACCATGGGATGCACTGCCCTGAGTTCCCGGCGGGCAAGAACTGCAGAAGTGCCGGTGGATGCCACAGCGAGCAGCACGATAGCGGCGCCCCCGGCCTGATGGAGCGAAAACGAAGGGTCCATTGCCAGGACAAGCCCTCCCAGGCCCACAACGGTGGCCAACAGCGCGCCACGCGGCACGTCGTCTGTTGGCAACAGCGCTACGAATAGCGGCATGGCTGCGAACAAAACAGTGACGGTTACCGATGAGACGTGTCGCTGCGCCCAAAGCACCAGGACGTACGGCAACACGACCATGGTGACGGAGAGCAAAAGGACAAAACCAAGGGCGCGCCCCCGAGGCAGGGTGAGCCGCTTCCCCACGATCACAGGGATGCACAGCAGTGCGGCCAGCAGGAAACGGATGGCGGCTCGACGCAGGGGTGGAACGGACTCGGCCAGAGTATCCGCGGCTATCCACGTGGTACCCCAGACAATGCCGAGCGTTGCGAAGGCTAACCAGTGCTTGAAGGAGGGCTTCATAGGCTCAAGAGAAAGGCTTGAAAAGCGTACCTCAGGGGGCTAAACAGGCTGCGGAAAAACTCAGTTTCATCCTTGTGGCCCTTAGGCCGAATAATTCTGCGGGATTTATGTACGGGCTGAAGAGAGTGTGTGAGAACCAGGCTTTACGAGTTTAGTCCCGCAGAGCCTGCCCTGAGCTTGTCGAACGGGGACGGCTGAAGGTTGTCCAGGATTGCGTCGCGGTCTATTTTCAGCCGCCCCTGCGGGACCCACGGCAGGCCGGGGCAGGCTGGATCGTCCTTTCAAATCCAACCCAGGACTAGCGTCCTGGGCTAAGCTCAGCCGTCCCCGTTCGACAAGCTCAGGGCAGGCTCTGCGGGACTGAGTTTGGAAGATGGAGTTCTCACACATGCCCTGAAGCCCGTGCCACGGCTTTCAGCCATGCCCTTGGTCCAGAGTTCCATTACATAAAACCAAAGGGCTGCGCATTAGCGCAGCCCTTCGTCACTCTCGCTTCCAGATTTTTACTGGGGCCCGCGGCTTCCTCCGCCGCCCCCACCAGCACCGGGTCCGCGCCCCCGGCTACGATGACGCCGGCGCCGCTGACCGGCTGCGGCACCACCCGGCGCTGCCGGCCTGCGAACCTCTGCCGGTCCCGCATCGGAAGTGCCGTCTGCACGGTTGAAGTTTGGCTCTTCGCCGCCCTCGACAAAGGGCTCATCGTCATCGAACTCTTCACCACCTTCAATGGTGATGGTGCTGGCATTCGATGCCGGCTGCCGTTCTGCCGGGGATTGCGATTGCGGCCGCGGAGGACGCGGCGCCGAGACGTCGCCCCCGCCATCGTCTCCGCCCGAACCGCCTCGGGATGGCTCAGGAAGTCCGAGCTTTTCGCGTTGTTCTTTCAACAGCGCCTTGCGCGAAAGCTTGATGCGATTGCCTTCGATTCCCAGAACCTTGACCAGTACCTGATCGCCTTCACGCAGTTCGTCCTTCACGTCCTTCACGCGATGCTCGGCAATCTCACTGATGTGCAGCAATCCGTCGGTGCCGGGGAAGATCTCGACAAACGCACCGAACTCGGCCAAACGAACGACCTTGCCCAGGTAGGTCTTCCCTACTTCTGGAACGGCGGTGAGGTCGCTGATCATGGCCAGCGCTTTCTTCAGACCTTCTTCATCGCTCGAGGCAACATTCACACGACCGGTATCGTCGACGTCAATCTTGACGCCGGTGGCTTCGATGATGCCGCGAATCGTCTTGCCACCCGGTCCGATCAGATCACGAATCTTATCGGTCGGTATCTGCAAGGTGTGAATCTGGGGAGCAAACTTCGAACGCTCTGTGCGTGGCGCAGATAGAACTGCATCCATCTGGTCGAGCAGGAACAACCGTCCACGGCGGGCCTGTTCGAGGGCTTCGCGCATGATCTGTCCGGTCACACCGCTGATTTTGATGTCCATCTGCAGCGCAGTAATACCCTCGCGGGTACCTGCCACCTTGAAGTCCATGTCACCGTAGTGGTCTTCTGCACCGGCGATGTCGGTCAGGATGGCGTAATTATCGCCTTCCTTGACAAGGCCCATGGCTACACCGGCAACGGCTGCCTTGAGAGGAATACCTGCCTCCATAAGGGCCAGACTGGCACCGCAAACGCTGGCCATCGACGAGGAACCATTCGATTCGAGAATGTCGGAGACCACACGCAGGGTGTAAGGAGACTCATCCTCACCGGGCAGCACGGCTGCGATGGCACGCTCGGCTAATGCGCCGTGGCCAATCTCACGCCGGCCTACGCCAGTCATGCGGCCTACTTCGCCTACCGAAAACGGAGGGAAGTTGTAGTGCAACATGAAACGCTTGCGCTGTTCGCCCTGGAAGGTTTCCAGACGTTGCACGTCATCGGAGGTTCCCAGGGTTACGGTGACCAATGCCTGGGTTTCGCCGCGGGTAAACAGTGCGGAACCGTGGACTCGGGGCAGCACACCGACCTCGATCGAAATCTCACGAATTTGATCGAAGCTGCGACGGTCGGGCCGTATGCGGTCCTTGGTGACCTGCTCCCGGAAAATCCTCTCCCGCATCGCTTCGTAATACTTTGAAAGCTTTTTCTTGGCGTCCGCATCGCCTTCCGGAAGCTCCTTGGCCAGCTCGTCCTTGATCTGCTTGACCAGCGCATAGCTTTCCGTTTTGGGATGGGTCTTGGTGTCCAGAGCGTCCTTCAGCCGATCAGCGGCCTTGGCCTGCAGCGCAGCGAAGTAATCCTGGTCGAACTCGATGGGGGCCACGACACGCTTCTTCTTGCCCGCTTTAGCAACCAATTCGTCAATGGCGGCACAAATCTTCCTGGCTTCGTTGTGCCCGAATTCGATGGCATCGACCACCGTATCCTCGCTCACGCCTGAGGCGCCACTCTCAATCATGACCACGCCGTCTTTCGTAGCTACGACGGTGATATTCAGCTTGCTCTCGAGCCGTTCGGCATAGGACGGGTTGACGATGAACTCCCCGTTCACCTGGCCGACTCTCACTGCGCCGATCGGGCCGCCAAACGGAATATCGGAAAGGGCCAGGGCCGCACCCGCTGCGTTGATACCAACGACATCGGGATCGTTGTCCTTATCTGCAGACAAGACCAAGGCGATGACCTGGGTTTCATTGCGGAAATTTTTGGGGAACATGGGGCGAATCGGACGGTCGATCTGGCGGCAGGTGAGAACCTCACGCTCGCTGGGACGGCCCTCTCGCTTGATAAACCCGCCGGGGATGCGGCCCCCGGCATAGGTGTACTCGCGATAGTCCACGGTCAAGGGGAAAAAATCGAGTCCTTCTTTGGGTTCCGGTGCGGCCACTGCGGTGGCCAGAACCATGTTGTCACCCTGCGTCACAACCACAGAACCGGAGGCCTGCTTGGCCAGTCGGCCTGTTTCAAAAGTCAATCGCTTACCACCGGTAAGCTCGACTGTCACTTCCTGTTTCATAAAATCCTCATTTCATATGTGCACAAAGGGCGCGTGTGCAGAGGGCGGGATGTTTTTGAGCGCGAGAGGCAACGTGCGGAGATGGAAGGAGCCCATAAACCGGCGAGCGTTCGCCAACCGATGCCATCATTTGTGCACCAGCCGTCTCGGCGTCCAGCTCGATCCAGTCTCTTCGCCTGATTGTGGGGTACAAGTTTCTCGCTTGTTTACTTGCGGATACCCAGCTTACCGATCACATCCCGGTAGCGGTCAGAATTATTTATCTTGAGATAGTCCAGTAAACGGCGGCGCTTACTCACCAGCATCAACAGACCGCGCCTGGAGGCGTGATCTTTTTTGTGAAGCTTGAAGTGCTCAGTCAGCTCGCCAATTCGTTCACTGAGAATCGCAATCTGCACTTCCGGGCTACCCGTGTCACTGTCATGGGTGCGAAAGCGCGTAATAACCTCGGTCTTCTTTGCAGTTGCCAGCACGGCAGCGCGTTACTCCTCTACGTTAAATCGAGTCCACTCTCTAAGTGTCTGACTAAGAATAACATGGCTTGGGTGGTGGCGCACATGAAAAGGGGTTTTGGGAGGGGCGCGGAACGGCTTTCGGGAATTCATAAACGCCGCAGAATGAGCGGGGAGATTGAGATGAAACGAGCGCAGGGGCTTTAAAGCCCGTATATCAACCCAGCATAGTCATTTGGCCTCTAGAGGGTGTGTGTGAACTCCATTTCCAAACTCAGTCCCGCAGAGCCTGCCCTGAGCTTGTCGAACGGGGACGGCTGACCTTAGCCCAGGACGCTAGTCCTGGGTTGGATTTGAAAGGACGACCAGTCCCGAAGGGACGGCTGAAAATAGGCCGCGACGCAATCTTGGACAACCTTCAGCCGTCCCTGCGGGACTTAATCATGTCTCATGATGTACCCAGGACTAGCGTCCTGGGCTAAGTTCAGCCGTCCCTGCGGGACTGAGTTCGGAAATGGAGTTCACCCACACCCTCCTTAGGCCCTGAGGTACGTTCTTCCTTTCCTCTCTGGACAAATCATCCTTTTCCGCAGCCTGTGAAGCCCAACTCTTTGGTGGGCCTTTACGGCCTGGCTGATGTCGTGCCCTGATCAAAAGCATCGGAGCCGTAACGCCCAGAAAATCGCAGTTTCCGGAGCCAGTGAACGCCGGGTTGAGATGAGTTTGGGGCAGCCCGACAGTGAGGAGCGCAAGCCGCCTTATTCCATCATGATTGTTCCACCCCCGCCCGGCCGGTTGCGCTTGAGCAAGAAGGCCATCGGCACCATCAGGATGGCGGCAATCGCCAGCACATAATAAACATCGACATAGGCCAGGGCTTGCGTCTGCGACTGAAGCTGGCCGTACAGCTGCGCCTGCGCCAAATGCAATCCATTTGCTTTGCCTGCGCTGGTGTCAAAAATGCCACGCAACCCGTCTATTTGCTGCTGATAATTACGGCCTGCCGGCGTGGTGTTCTTAGAAAGCTGGCTTTGATGCCACTGCGTCCGCTCCGTCACCAGAGCGTTGGTGAGGGAGATGAGAATGCTGCCGCCGATATTGCGGACGAAGTTAATGAGTCCGGAGACCTGATTGTTCTTTTCCGGAGGAATCCCAAAGTAAGCAGCCGTGGTCACGGAAATGAAAACAAACGGAATAGCGACAATTTGAAAGACACGCAACCACGACGAGAAGGCGAAGCTGATGAGCAGGCTGAGATGCGTCGCGGTAAAGAAATACGACAGGGCGAAGAGCACAAATCCCATCGCAATCAGATTGCGCGCCGGGAATCGGCTGACGGCCTGACCTGCCAACGGCATCACGACGAGCAGGGCCAGACCGCCGCCGGAAAGGGACAACCCCGCGATGGTCGCCGTATAGCCGAGTTCCTGCTGCAGGAACTGCGGCTGGAGCACCGTGGTCGCGTTCAGCAGTCCGCCGGTCAACAACATGAGAAAGGCGCATACGGCAAAATTCCTAAACTTGAAGAGTCGCAGGTCCATCAGCGGTTTCTCGGTGTGAAACTCCCAGAGGATCAGGATGATGAACGAGACGATGAAGGTTAAGCCAAAGCCGATGATGAAGTTCGACCCCAACCAGTCCTTTTCCTCGCCCTTATCGAGCGTGATCTGCAACGCTCCCATAGCAACGACCAGCAGTCCAACGCCGATGTAATCGATGCGGTAGAGATTCTTCCGATCGTGTTTTCCGTAGGGAGGATCCTCCACCAGCCGATTGGCGAGGAAGAGCGCCAGTATGCCTACAGGGATGTTGATGTAGAAAATCCAGTGCCAGGAATAGTTGTCGGTGATCCATCCGCCCAGAGTCGGCCCGATGGAAGGCGCCAGCACTGCAACCAACCCATAAAGTGAAAATGCGAGACCACGCTTCGCCGGTTCAAAGGAGTCGGCCATGATAGCTTGCGCCATCGGCTGCAAGCCACCGCCGCCCGCACCCTGAAACACGCGGAACAGCAGCAAGAGACCCAGAGTGGGCGCAATTCCACACAAAAATGAACTGATGGTGAAGACAATGATGCACGCCATGAAGAAATTCTTCCGGCCAACCACGCTGGCGGCCCAGGCGCCCATCGGCAACACGATTGCATTCGCTACCAGGTACGAGGTGAGGACCCAGGTGCTCTGATCGAAACTGGCTCCCAGACTACCTGCTATATGGGGAAGCGCTACGTTCGCGATGGAGGTATCCAATACCTCCATAAAAGCCGCGAGTGCAACGCTGGCAGCGATGAGCCAGGGATTTGCTTTGGGCTTCCATGCGTACATGGCCGCGTTTGCGGCAGACGCGTCGGCAGTCGTGGTCGAGGCCATCCTTCTCCGTTTTCCCTATGGTTTACCAGCTTGGCCTTGAGTCCTCTTCATAGATGCA
Source organism: uncultured Acidobacteriaceae bacterium (assembly GCA_963830325.1). Lineage (GTDB taxonomy): Bacteria > Acidobacteriota > Terriglobia > Terriglobales > Acidobacteriaceae > PALSA-350. The sequence continues at coordinate 20,864 of CAWHMV010000006.1, read as the reverse complement.
GGGCTTGACCTCTGGGACGCCATTTCTGGGGACGGAGGATCAAAGATGCCGGTTGAAAAACGCGAGAGTCCTGGCCATAGCTTCCTTCGCTGCCTCTTCGTTGTAACTGGCGCGAGTGTCGTTATTGAAAGCATGGCCCGCGTCATACCAACAGATCTCCACCTCCGGATGGGCCGCGTGCACCTTCTCGACGTCAGCCTGCGGAATATGGCCGTCCTGCTTTCCGAAGTGAAGCAGGACCGGCACCCGCGGGGTTTCCTGGGCAAACCTGGCGATTTGGCCGCCGTAGTAGCCCACGGCGGCGGCCGGTGACAGCCGCGTCGCGCTCAGCCAGGCCAGCGTTCCTCCGTAGCAATAACCCACGACACCGGCTGGTTTCCCGGTCCTTTTTGCGGCGTATTGGAGTGCAGCATCCACATCTTTGACGGCGTCCTCTATGTTGATTTTTTGCGCCAGGGCGATTCCCTTCTGCATACCGTCATCAGTCAGCTCGACATTAGGTTCCACTCGATCAAAAAGGGCTGGGACTACCGCGTAGAACCCCTCTTCGGCGAAGCGATCCGCGACCGAACGCATGTGTTGGTTGACGCCAAAGATCTCCTGCACAATAACCAGCGCCCCCCACGGTTTACCGTCGGGTTCGGCCACATAGGCGTCCAGTTCGTGGCCATCCCTGGCCTGTAATTTAACAACTCCGCTCATTTTTCTCCTTGGCTGGGCGCATGTACCAGTGCGATTCTTCTCCCAACCAGCAGCGCAGGGCGAGTTTGCGGGACGGGAGAAGGCTTAAGAGCTTTGCCGGGTTCCGAAGTTTCGCGTCCAACCGAGGAATCGCATCAGTTGGGCCCTTTCCTTCCACAGGAAGAACCAGAAGTATTTGGCATCGATGGTGTCAGCTTTGCGGCCGGAATAGGTTTCGATACGCCACTTGAGGTATTCGCTGCGCCATGGGGCGAGCCGATGGCCTCTTGTTGCATTCCACAAAAAGCGGACCGCCATGGCAAGGCGCCTCTTTACGAAGTATATCCAAGACGATAAGTGACGGAAGACAAGTGATGGGGGGCGTGTGACGACGTTAACGGTGGCGTGGGGCTAGCCTTTGGGCTCCAGCATGTGCGCGATCAGCTTGTCGGCTAAATCCTCGGCGCTGACGCGATAGGTTCCGTCGGCCACGGCCTGCTTTAGCCTGGCAATCTTTTTCAGGCGCTCTTCATCGATAAGGTCATCGATGATGTGGAGAGGATCCGTGGCAAGCCGATCACTTGCCGACGGATTGTCGCGCGTTGGATTGTCGCGATGGTCCATGCTGGACTTAAGCGTAGCATCATCATCATACAAATGGGGACCTTTAGTAACCTGGGCGACCGCCTGGGTACAAGAACCTCAACAATCATTCTTGGAGACGGCGGAGCGGCGGGAAGAGGGCGAGGCGCCCTGTGAATCCTGCCTTGCGGCGAAATCAGCGAGACGAGCGCGAAGGTGCATTACGGCGGAGGCGTGGATCTGCGAGATCCGGGACTCGACAACTCCCAGGATGAGTCCGATCTCTTTCATCGTGGTTTCCTCGTAGTAGTAAAGGGTCATCACCAGGCGTTCGCGCTCGGGCAGGTCGCCGATGGCCTCGATCAGCCGTTCTCGCATTTCGGACTGGAGGTAGCGAAAGAGGGGATCATCTTCCGGCCGGTTGGGCAGGTAGACCAACTCTTCTTCCCCCGAGTCCTCGCTGCGCTCCGAATGCAGGGTGCCGATCTCCAGGCCCTTGAGTTCCCCCAGCAGTTGCTGATAGGTGGCGAGATCGATGTGCAATTGGCCGGCGATTTCAAGGTCGGTGGGCGTGCGGCCGAACTGGGCCATGAGGGTCTGAATTGCCTGCTCGATGGCACGGCCCTTGCGACGCAATTCCCTTGGGCTCCAGTCGAGGGTGCGCAAGTTGTCCAGGATCGCTCCGCGGATGCGAAACTGCGCGTAGCTTCGGAACTGGACCTGCTTGGATGGATCGAATTTGCCGAAGGCGTCGAGCAGGCCAACCACACCCGCGCTGTATAGGTCTTCTATAGGCACATGTTGCGGCAGTCGCTCATGGATGCGACGAGCGATAAAGCGAACGATGGGTAGATGCTCAATCATGAGCTTTTCCTGTTCGGCGGTGAGCAGATCGCCGGTGCGCGGGGCAAGCGATGTTCGGGGTGCGCCGTGAGCAGCTTCTTTCTTTGCATTGTCAGGGACGACATGGGTTACTGCGCTCACGTCTTGCGCCGAAGCTCCACCCCGCCGAGGGCGCCTGTGACCTTTTCCTGCTTCTGGCATATTCACCATCCAACCTATGTTCGAGAAACAGACCCTGGAAAATTGAGCACCTGCAAAGCACTGAGGTACCGCTGTGTTTGAGCGAAAGGCACAGGCAGGTCAGGTGTGGCGTCGATGCCGATTGGAGGACAGCTCTGTTTGTTTCATCGGCGCTGCTCAGAGGAACTCGACCCTGCCGTGGTTAACTTTCTAGTGCCCGCCTTTCGGTTTTTTGACCGTTCGCTCTGCGGTCACATTCCGCGTCGCATCTCTACCCTGCATCCCAATGAGCGGTTGAAACAAGCGCTGCGAGGACATTCCTTCTCGCGTGGTGTCATATCGGGAGAAATCACACGGAACTTGTTTCAATTCGAAACAGCGGTTGTGGCAAGGTATTCGCGGCGCGAAGAGCAGCGAAAAAAAAAAGACTTTCGTGATTCGCTTTTTGTTCGCTATAATGCGGGCATGTCAGTTACCCGCAGGCAAAAGGAAGTGCTGGACTTTATCAGCAATTTTGTGCAGCGCAACGGATACTCCCCGTCTTTTGAGGAGATTGCCCGGGGATTGAGCCTCAAGTCTTTGGCCACGGTGCACAAACACATTACCAACCTGCAGAAAAAAGGGCTTCTGCAGCGGGCTCATAACCGCAGCCGGTCGATCGATGTGCTGCCGCCCCGCAGTAAAACGCGGCGTTCGGATCGGTTGCCGCTGTTAGGACGGATCGCCGCCGGGCTACCGGTCGAAGCGTCGGAGACCAACGAAAGCATCGCGCTGGGTGACATCATTGGAAACCGCGAGGTTTTTGCACTCCAGGTGCGCGGGGATTCCATGCGCGACGAGCACATCGTGGATGGCGATTATGTATTGGTAGAGCACACCAGCACTGCGCGCCAGGGGGAGATTATCGTCGCTCTCGTGCGCGGGAGTGAGACCACCCTGAAGCGGTACTACATTGAAGGGACCATGGTCCGGTTGCAGCCTTCCAACGCTGAGATGGAACCTATTTACGTTCCTCTTTCGCAGATAGCGATCCAGGGTCGTGTTCTGGGTGTTTTGCGCAGATACGCTTGATTGGAAGCCACAAAACATTTGGGAACTGCATGATCTAAATCTGCAGAAAATGGGTGCCTCAGGGGCTGAAGAGCATGTGTGAGAACTCCATTTCCAAACTCAGTCCCGCAGGGACGGCTGAAAATAGGCAGCAACGCAATCCTGGACAATCTTCAGCTGTCCCTGCGGGACTTAATCACGTCTAGATGTACCCAGGACTAGCGTCCTGGGCTAAGCTCAGCCGTCCCTACGGGACTAAATTCGTGAATCCTGGTTCTCACACACGCGCTAAAGACCCCATGCTACCGACGCAGCTGACTCGCCTACGGCGCAGCAGACACAAAAGAGCCCCGGCGTTTACCGGGGCTCTTCGTTCCTGGCTGCGGACCGACCGCTTAGACAGTGATCAGCTTGTTGACGCTCTCGTCGATCCGGTCTTTGGGGACAAAGCCTACGATCTGTTCCGCCACTTTGCCGCCTTTGAAGAGCAGCAGGGCCGGAATGCCGCGGATGCCGTAACGCATCGGCGTTGCCGAATTCCGATCCACATCCATCTTCATCACCTTGAGCTTGCCCAGGTATTGCGCGGCTACTTCGTCCACGACCGGCGCCAACGCACGGCAAGGCCCGCACCAGGCAGCCCAAAAGTCGACGAGAACAGGCTGGTCAGACTGCAGCACCTCCTGCTCAAATGTCGCATCGTTTACTTCAAAGACCCCTGGTCCTGCCATGTTCCTCCTTCGCTTCCTTGGCTGAGCATAGCATCCATGCCACACTACCAGCCTGAACAATTGATGCAGCACATCGCCAAAAGGTGCATCCGGGAGCAAAAGCAAAAGCGCCTGGGCCTTTCGGCCACAGGCGCTAGAGCAGCCCTCCCCCAGAACTGCCCACGACGCGTAAAGTAGGGCTTAGCAAACGCCGTTGTAAATGAAACTTAGGTAACGATTAAGTAACCTCTGAGGAAATCGGAGCTTTTACCCTCTTGCCATGGCAAGCTCTACTCTCCGACGCTCATGCCGGCACCCTCGCGGCAAAGACCGGCGGGCAGGATTTCTACCGGACACACGGGGCGCGCAAGCTCCAGAATCGCTTCCTTCAAAGTTGCCTCCTGGGTCGTCTGCGTGAGCAACATGACCGCCGGGCCCGCGCCGCTTAGCGTGACGGACATCACTCCATGGTTGCCGGCCAACGGCAACAGGGCGGGCAGGAGAGGGCAAAGCTCCGCACGGTAGGGTTGGTGCAGGCGGTCAGTGGTAGCCAAATGCATCAGATCCGCCCTGCCCGTGGCAAAAGCCGCGGTTAACAGTGCCACGCACTGCACATTCGTGACTACATCCTGGCGGGAATAGCTTTGGGGCAGCATGGATCGTGCCTTGGAGGTGGCCACTGGAGTTTCAGGAAGGATGAGAAGGGCTCGCCAATGGGGGGGCGGCGGGAGGGAGATCATGGCCAGCTGCTGGGAATTGGCAGCAATCGTCAGGCCGCCGTACCAGCAGGCCGCCACATTGTCCGGGTGACCCTCGAGACGGACGGCGTGGTCGACGATTTTGGCTGCATCCCAACCGAGGTCTCCGAAGGCCGAGGCGAGCGCGACCGCGGCCAGTCTTACCGCCGCCGAGGAACCACATCCCATACCCACTGGAATACCGTTACGCATGCGTATGTCGAGCGGCACAGTCTGCCTTTGCTCAGCGGCGAGGACCGATCTGTAAGTCTCGATCAGGAGATTTCTGGTCAATCCACCGCAGATATTCGGGTTGCGCCCGGTGGCTTGGACGGAGAACTGGGCGGCGGCCACGGCGTCGATCTCCAGAAAGAGCTCGAGGGCCAGCGCCATGGCGTCAAAACCCGGGCCCAGGTTGGCGGAGGTAGCAGGGAGCCGCAGTTGCACCGTCTTCATGCCTGAATAGCCGCCTCCAGGACACGAAGCACGGCGTCGGCAGAGGCCTCAAGCGAGAGCGTGGCCCGACGCTTTTTAGAGATTTCCTGCTCCAGCCCAGCGGTCTCTTCCTCGCGCAACAACGTGCCTCGGTGAAAATCGATGGTGAACTCAGAATCTTTGAGCGTGTGCCCGGTGAGCAGCAATACAACCGATTCGGCGCGGTGGATCCTGCCGTCACGCATCAGCTTCTTCAAGCCGGCCAAAGTGACGGCGGATGCCGGCTCGCAACCGATGCCCTCCTGGCCGATTTCCGCCTTTGCCAGGGCGATTTCCGCTTCGCTCACTTGTTCGCAGTAGCCTCCGGTTTGTTGGATCACGCGTGCCGCTTTGCGCCACGACGCCGGGTTTCCTATGCGGATGGCGGTGGCTCGCGTGTTGGCTTGCACGGGCTGGATCTCTTGTCCGTCATGATGCAGGAGGCTGGTGTAGAGCGGGTTGGCGCCTTCGGCTTGCACCACGGTGATCTTCGGGACCTTGGTGCTGAGTCCTAAGAGCTTCATTTCGAGAAAGCCTTTGCCCAGGGCGGAACTATTGGCCAGATTTCCCCCGGGCACGATCACGTGGTCGGGAACTTGCCAGTCGAACTCCTCGGCGATTTCAAGAGCTGGTGTCTTTTGACCTTCGAGCCGGTACGGATTGACGGAGTTCAACAGATAAACGGGTGCGCGCCGGACCACGTCCGCCAGCACGCGTACGCAGCCATCAAAGTCTGTATTCAATTGGCACGTGACGGCGCCATAATCGAGCGCCTGGGAAAGCTTGGACCAGGAAATCTTGCCCTCGGGCAGCAAAACCAGGCTGTTCATGCGGGCTCGGGAGGCGTAGGCCGCCATAGCCGCCGAAGTGTTGCCGGTGGACGCGCAGGCTACCCATTGAAAGCCGCGCTCGCGCGCCTGGGAAAGCGCGGCTGTCATGCCCGTGTCTTTGAACGAGCCGGTGGGGTTCATGCCCTGGTGTTTGGCGTAGAGCTGCTCCAGACCCAGCTCCTCTGCACACTGGAGAAGCCGGTACAGGGGGGTGTTGCCTTCGCGCAGCGTGACTGCGTTTTCGGGATGCACCAGGATGGGCAGCAGCTCACGAAAGCGCCACACGCCGCTCTTATCGATGGGGAGCCTGGACTGAAGCCGCTCCTGCCATAGCCAGCGCAGGGCACCCGGATTTGGCACTCGACGGGGTCCTGTTACGAGAGCCGGAATTGGGCCGCCTGCCGCACTCCACGAGGGATATTCCACCTCGAGAAGTTCGCCACAATCGACACAACGAAAGTCTTTTTCTACCGCGTCCGGGAGGATGACGGCGCTGCAACCGACGCAGCGCAGTTGATGAGAAACTTCTTGCATGGTTTAAGCCTAGCGTACAACGGGGATGGATGCGGGCTAGATCCGACCGCAATGGGGCGGGGTAGCTAATCGGCAAAGATGGCGGAGTAGTCGCGGAACTTGTAGTCCTTACGATGCGAGCGCCCGGAAGACCAGTTCACCCTGGCATGGAAATGCTTGGTGCGCGAGATGTGATCGTCCAGGACTGGGGAATGACGACCACCAATCCTCTCAAGCGAAGTTCATTGAGGCTTTGACGAATCGGCGCCTTGCTGACGTCCAGTGCTTTAGCCAGGTCGTTCTCAGAAAGCGGCTCGCCCAGATCCAAGCGGCCATAGACGATGGCATTCAGGATTTTTTCGTAAGCCATCTGCGTGAGCTTGGTATCCGACGCAGGCGCGCGCGGAATCTCAGGGGCGGCCCGAGCCGGCATCGGAAGTCGTGCGACCTTTGCACTCATAAGGCGCGCGCGATGGCCTTTCCCAGTTCACTGGTGGTGGCGTCGCCACCCAGGTCCGGCGTGAGTCGACGATCTGGAGCGGCCAAGACAGTCTCTACCGCATGTAGAACGGCCGCGCCTGCTTCGGGTTCTCCTAGATGCTCCAGCATCATGGCTCCTGACCAAATCTGGCCGATGGGGTTGGCAATTCCCTTCCCTGCGATGTCTGGAGCGGAGCCGTGCACGGGTTCGAACATCGAAGGAAATATTCGTTCCGGGTTGATATTTGCCGAAGGGGCGACCGCAATGGTCCCGGTGATCCCGGGGCCCAGGTCGGACAGGATGTCTCCGAAGAGATTGCTGGCAACCACGACACTGAAGCGATCGGGCGACATGACAAACCGGGCAGCGAGGATGTCGATGTGATACTGGTCGGCGCGAATCTCGGGATATTGGCTGCTCATGGCCGCGAAACGCTCGTCCCAGAAGGGCATGGAATGAAAGATACCATTGGATTTGGTTGCCGACGTGACGTGGTCGCGGCCCAGTCGCTTGGCTAATTCGAAGGCGTAACGAAGAATGCGGTCGGTTCCTCTGCGGGTAAAGATCGCTTCCTGAATGACGGTTTCGTGCTCTGTACCGGCGTGGAGGCGGCCACCGATTTGGGAATACTCTCCCTCAGTGTTTTCGCGGACGATCCACATATCGATATCGCCGGGATGCCGATCACGAAGGGGCGGAGTGATGCCTGGCAACAGCCGCACTGGCCGAAGGTTGACGTATTGGTCAAACTCGCGGCGGATGGGAATCAGAAGTCCCCACAGCGAGACGTGGTCGGGCACTCCGGGGTAGCCCACCGCGCCGAGAAAGATGGCGTCGTGATCTCGCAGCCGGTGGATGCCGTCTTCCGGCATCATCCGTCCGGTGGCCTTATAGCTTTCACAACTCCAGTCAAAATGCTTAAAGCGAAAGCCGATGCCGAACTTTGCACCCACTGCTTCGAGAACGCGCAATCCCTCGGGAACGACTTCCTTCCCGATCCCGTCTCCTGGAATGACTGCGATGGTGTAGGTCTTCATAACGTTTGCAGGATGTGCGTCCCTTCCGGCTGCGGAAGACCCCGGTTTGGTATCAGGACACGACTTTAGTCGGGCCGCAAGCGACTAAACCGAGTCCCGCAGGGACGGCTGAACTTAGCCCAGGACGCTAGCCCGGATTTCTCACAATCAAGATACAGATCTGGGCGAGGGGATTTAGAAAGTTGCTTGGAAAGGCCGTCTTTTCATGGCATAACTGCGTTGTCGAGACGTAGTGTTTGCCGTGCGGAGGCGGCCTTTCTGATGACAGAGTGTAACCAAGAAACGTTTGCATTTACAGGTCATTTTTCGCGCCGCGTGGAGGCAGGGTTTACCGCCGGTCAAGTTTCCAGCGACGGCGGTGCGCTGCTGTTGCGCGAGGTGGACCGGAAGATCAACCTGCTGGGGCGGCTGGGGTGCTGCTTTGTCGATGGCCGATCGCCGTTGCTGGTCAAGCACCAGTTAGCTCAGATGCTGGCGCAGCGCATCTTCGGTCTGGCGTTGGGGTACGAGGACCTTTGCGATCATGAGCAGTTGCGCTCCGATCCTCTGCTGGCGTTGCTCAGCGGTAAGAGTGAGCTGGATAAGCCGTTGGCCGGCAAGAGCACGCTGAACCGACTGGAACTGGTTGGCCGCACCGGTCGCTATCACAAGATCGGCTACTCGGCGGAGTCTCTGGACCGTTTGTTGGGGGAGCTGTATCTGGAGTCCCATCGCAGTGCGCCGGAACAGATCGTGCTGGACCTGGACGCCACCGACATCCCGCTATACGGCCATCAGCCGGAGCGTTTCTTCCACGGCTACTACGGCAGCTACTGCTATCTGCCGCTGTATATCTTCGCCGGCGACCAGTTGCTGTGCGCGCGTCTGCGGGCGGCCAACCAAGACGCTGCCGCCGGAGCGGTGGAGGAAGTGAGCCGCATCGTTGCCCAACTGCGGCAGCGATGGCCGCAGACCCGGATCGTGTTGCGCGCCGACTCCGGCTTCTGCCGCGAAGAGTTGATGAGCTGGTGCGAGGCCAACAAGGTGGATTACCTGTTTGGCTTGGCGCGCAACCAGCGGCTGCAGAAGATCATCGGCGCCCAGATGCAGCAAGCTCGTGCCCTTCATCAGGGCACAGCCAAGGCGGCGCGCGTCTTTACCGGCTTCGCCTATACCACGCGCCATAGCTGGTCGTGCGTAAGCGTCAGAGCAACCCATCTTGCGTCTGCCTTGTTGCTTTGCTGAAGATGCAGTGATGAGCGAAGAGCAGTCATTGGGTAGGAAGTGGCGGAGCCGAGAGGCAGCCGAGGAGTTGGTGAGGGAGTTTGAGGCCAGCGGTTTGCGCCGGAAGCAGTTTTGTGCAGAGCGCGGGTTGTCGACATATACGCTGGACCTGTATCGCAAGCGGTTTCGTTTAGCCGAGGGCGGAGGGAGCCGAAGGGTAGTCTGGTGCGAGTGCAGCTTTCGGCGGAGCAGGCCCGCGGAGGGAGCGGATTGCAGTTGGTGTTGAGCGGAGGCCTGCGGGTGGAAATAGCCGAAGGCTTTGATGAGGCGACGCTGAGGCGTTTGCTGGCTGTGATCGAGCCGGGGTGATGTTTGGCATTGGCCTAGCGACCAAGGTGTATGTTGCCGTTGGGCCGACGGACATGCGCAAGGGATTCGAGGGCTTGTACGGTCTGGTGCGGGAGCGATTGGGCGTTGATCCTCTGAGCGGCCATTTATTTTTATTTGCCAACGCGCGGCGAACGCGGCTGAAAGTGCTGGTGTGGGACGGCAGCGGGTTATGGGTATGTGCCAAGCGGCTGGAGAAGGGCCGATTCCGCTGGCCGAGTGCCGGCGCCGATCAGCAGTGTGTGGTGCTGAGCCAGGAGGAGTTGAGTTTGTTGCTGAACGGTATGGACCTGGAGCGGGTGAGCCGGCGGCGCTGGTATCGTAAGGTAGCCGTATAAGTTACTTGTAAGTGCTCATGGCCTCCGGTATTTCTAAGTCAGCATGAGCCCTGCTTCCAACAAGGATGAGTTACTGGCCGAGTTAAAGGGCCATCACCTACCGGCGACGTTGGTCGATGCCGTCAGCTCCAAGCTTCGTCAACTGGAGTACGCCGAGCAGAAGGTGCAGCTGCTGGAAGAGCGACTTCGCCTGCAACGGCTGAACAAGTATGGCCCGGGCAGCGAAAAGTTGTCCAACCTGCAGTTGGAGCTGCTGGAACAGGAGCCTGGTGTTAGCCAAGCGGAAGTTGAGGCTGAGGGCGAGCGGGATAAGCCTGCTCCGCGCACTGGTTCCCAAGCCAAGCGCCCGCATCCCGGCCGGCAGAGCCTGCCTGGGTCTCTGCCGCGGGTAGAGCGGGTGATCCCCTGCACGGCCGAGCAGTGCGTCTGTAGCCACTGTCAGCAGCAGACCACGCCGATCGGCTACGACGAAAGCGAACATCTGGAGTTGGAACCGGCGAAGTACTTTGTGGTGGTCACACGGCGCGAGAAGCGGGCTTGCCACCACTGCGGGGAGGGGGGCGTGACCGCTGCTCCGCTGGCACCGAGGATCGTCGAGAAGGGGCTGGTGAGCGACCGGATCGTGATCGATACGCTGATCCAGAAGTACAGCGATCATCTTCCGCTTTATCGACAGAGCGCGATGCTGGAGCGAGAGGCGGGCATTGAGATCAGCCGGGCGACGATGGACGGCTGGGTAATGCGGGTGGGCGAGCTGCTGCTGCCCTTGGTTGCGGCCATCAAACGCGAGCTATTGACTGGGACTTATCTGCAGGCTGATGAGACCCCGGTGGCGGTGCAGCTGCACGATGGCAACGGGGCCAACCATCAGGCCTATCTCTGGCAGTACGGTCGGCCGAGAACGAGCACGGTGTTTGATTTTCAAATGGGCCGCGGGCGGGAAGGTCCGAAGCAGTTTCTCGGTCGCTTTGAAGGGATTTTGCAGACCGACGGCTACACCGGTTATGACCGCGTGGGTGGCCTGGAGATGATTCACGCAGCCTGCTGGGCGCATGCACGACGAAAGTTTTACGAAGCGGCCAAGCTCCATCCTGCCGATGCAGTGGCTACCCGCATCGTGGCAAGCATCAATGAACTATTCGCCATCGATGCTCGGGCCAGCGCGCAGAAGCTCGATCACACAGCCCGTCATCAACTGCGGCAACAAGAAGCCACACCCTTGCTGGAGAGTCTGCGTAGCGAAATCAAGGCCGCTCTTCACGGCACCCTACCGGCCAGCGCATTGGGCAAGGCCTGCAACTACACACTCTCGCTCTGGCAAAAGCTCACTCGCTTCCTTGAGCATCCCCAACTGGAGCTATCCAATAACTTGGCGGAGAACTCCATGCGGCCTATCGCACTGGGTCGCAAGAACTGGATCCACCTGGGCAGCCAGCAGGCCGGACCCAAGATCGCCGCCATCCTCTCCGTCATGGAAACCTGCAAACGGCTCCACATCCCGGTCAGAGACTACCTGGCTCACGTGCTGCCTCAGCTGGCTAACTTACCGGCTTCCAAACTCGACCACCTTACACCTTCCGCCTGGCAAACAACCCAGCTAACTAACACCACCTCTGGGTTGCTCTGACGCTTACGGTCGTGCGCCCGCCGCGTGGTGGCCAAAGCCGAGTATCTCGACAAGGGCGAAAATCCGCGCTTCGTGGTCACTTCGCTGACTCCGGACCAGTGGCCCGACCAGGCACTTTACGAGAAGTTCTACTGCGCCCGTGGCGAAATGGAGAACCGCATTAAGGAACAGATGTGCCTGTTCGCCGATCGGCTCTCAACCGACGAGATGAAGGGCAATCAGTTGCGCCTCTACTTCTCCGCGCTGGCTTACACGCTGATGGAGGCGCTCCGCCGGCTGGGCCTCCAAGGCACGGAGTGGGCCCAGGCTCAGGTCGATACCATCCGTCTCAAGCTGTTCAAGATCGGTGCCATCGTGCGCATCAGCGTGCGCCGCATTATGCTTCAGCTCAACTCGACCTATCCCTGGAAACACCTCTTCGCACAAGCCTTCCACGCCCTGCGTTGCTGAAACCCGCTCCCAGCGGCTAACGACACTTCCACTTCGGCCCATGGCTCCGGCCTGGCGGAGCCATGCAAAATGACACCCTGCTAACCCCCAAGCAGCCCGCCACACGCTAGAAATTACACCGACCGGCCAACCCTATCACGCAAAAGCACTGCAACAGGCTCTCCCCACTCTCAATCGTGTCGCAGAATCTGTGATGGTGAGAAATGCGGGCTAGTCCTGGGTTTGGATCCTCTCTTGAAAAGTCCCGCAGGGACGACTGAAAAAGTTATCGGATGAGGAGGCTTCAATCGCGGAGTATTTTTAGATCGAAGTGCTCTCAAGATAGCCTCCAGCTAACTTCCAGTCGTCCCTACGGGACTTTTCATTTCTCGAATTTCTACCCAGGACTGCGTCCTGGGCTAAGTTCAGCCGTCCCTACGGGACTTATTTTTACTGCTCTTACGCAGACTCTTTCGCCCCTGCAGGATTGGCATTCCTACACGCAGCGGCCGCCGTCGACCTCCATACAAACTCCGGTGATGAACTCGGCCTCATCACTGGCCAGGAATGCGCATGCTTTGGCTATATCGATGGGCCGGCTGAGTCTTCCCATAGGGATGGTGCTGATCACCTTCTGGCGGCCAACTTCAGGATCGCCGGCGGGCAGAAAATACTCGAGCAGCCCCGTTTCTCCCATCACGGGGTTGACAGCATTCACACGAATGCCATCCGGAGCCAGTTCGACTGCCATCGACTTAGTCAGGAGGTTAGCTGCGCCTTTCGAGCCGTTGTACCAGGTCAGGCCTGGGCGGGGCCGGACTCCGGCTGTGGAAGCAACATTCACGATGTTGCCTGAGCCCTGGCGGCGGAATACCGGCACCGCGTGGATCGCGCCGAGGTAGATGCTCTTGACGTTGACTGCATATACCCGATCAAAGGTCGCTTCATCCACATCGAGCATGGGCATGTTCTTGTGCGTGGTTCCTGCGTTGTTCACGAGAATATCCAGCTTCCCGAAACTGCTGAGTGCAAGAGCAACCATGTGAGCGACCTGGGCGGTCTGGGTTACATCGATATGCGCGGGGACGGCATCGCCGCCTGCGGCTTTGATTTCTTTCGCGACCCTTTCCGCTTCCTCACAACGGATATCGGCCACCAGAACCTTCGCGCCTAACTCGGCGAAGTGTTTGGCGATGCCCTCGCCAAATCCCCCGCCGGACCCGGTAACAATCGCTGTTCGACCTTTGAGTTTCATTGTGCCTTTCGTTGGCGCTTTAGACGCCGCCCATACAGAGGTACTTCACTTCGAGGTATTCTTCGATACCGTACCTTGAACCTTCTCGCCCGATGCCCGACTGCTTCACTCCTCCGAACGGGGCCACTTCGGTGGAGATGAGTCCCTCGTTGATGCCCACGATGCCGTACTCCAAAGCTTCGGCCACGCGCCAGATGCGCCCGATGTCGCGCGTGTAGAAGTAGGCGGCCAGGCCGAACTCGGTGTCGTTGCTCATGGCGATGACTTCCTGCTCAGTGGAGAAGCGCGTCAACGGAGCGACCGGGCCGAAGGTCTCCTCGTTCATCAGCTTGGTTCCTCCCGGCACATCGAGAAGGATGGTGGGCTGGAAGAAGGTACCGCCGAGAGCGTGGCGTTTGCCGCCCAACGAAATTTTGGCGCCGTGGCCTACTGCGTCGCTGATATGGTCTTCCACTTTGTCTATGGCTGCCTGGTCGATGAGGGGTCCGATGGTTGTGCCGGCGGTCATACCGTTGCCGACGACGAGCGCTCTTACCGCATCCTGCAACTTGGCCGTGAACGCGTCGTAGATGCTGTCTTCCACAAAGATGCGGTTGGCACAAACGCAGGTCTGGCCGCCGTTACGGAATTTGGAGATCATGACGCCGGCCACAGCCCGGTCGAGATCGGCGTCGGCGAAGATGATGAAGGGGGCGTTTCCGCCTAGTTCCAGCGATACTTTCTTGACCGTGCCCGCGCATTGCGCGAGCAATAGCCGGCCCACTTCAGTCGAACCGGTGAAGGACAGTTTTCGCACTACGGGACTCGCAGTGAGCACGCCGCCCACTACTTCAGGCTGCCCGGTGATGATGTTGAGCACTCCCCGTGGCATCCCTGCCCGTTCCGCTAACTCGGCCAGAGCAAGGGCAGAGAACGGCGTTGATTCAGCGGGCTTGATCACGACAGTGCAGCCCGCGGCCAGCGCGGCTCCCGCTTTGCGGGTGATCATTGCGTTAGGAAAATTCCAGGGAGTGATTGCCGCAACCACACCGATCGGTTGTTTGATGACTACGATCCGGCGGTCGGCGGAGGTCGCCGGGATCACGTCACCGTAGACGCGCTTTGCTTCTTCCGCGAACCACTCGATAAAGGAGGAACCGTAGGCGATTTCGCCGCGTGCCTCCGCCAAGGGTTTACCCTGCTCCAGCGTGAGGATCGTCGCCAGGTCATCCTGATTCTGCATGCATAGGTCGAACCAGCGGCGCAGAATCTGCGATCTCTCCTTGGCAGTTTTGCCTCGCCAGGCCGGAAACGCCGCCTGCGCTGCGTCGATCGCGCGTTGCGTGTCTGCAGCGCTGAAGCTGGGAACGGTGCCGATCTGGCTACTATCGGCGGGATTGGTGACGGCAAAGGTACCGCCGTCCTGTGCGTTGACCCACGCACCGCCCACGTAGCACTGCTGGCGAAACAACTTACCGTCCTTAAGGGACATTTCGACGGAGCTCATAGCAACGGGTGTCAACATACGCGGTTCCTCGCGACCTGACCGGTTTCGAATGCGTGAAGGCCTTCCAGCAGTATGAGGCCCATGGCATTACGGGTATCCTCAATGGCGCTGCCGATACGTGGAGTCAGAAACACATTCTCCAATGTACGGTACCGCGAGTCTATCTCTGGCTCATGGTCGAAAACATTGAGGCCGGCAGCGAATACCTTCATCCTACTAGCGCTTCTGACCGACTCCGAATTGATCGTTATTGCGAACTGGCTTGCCACCTTTGAAATCGAGCTCGACGATCTTTTCGCTTTGCAGCTGGGTGCCGGTCTCATCGCGCAGGGTGTAGACAATCTTTCTGGTTTTGCGGTCGATGATGTCGCCGCTGGAGGGGATCACATACTTTCCGTCGGTGGTCATAAACATCCAGCCCGGCATATCGGTAGTTTTGATGTCCGCAATCTGCTTGGGCGGCATGACTGTATTGTCGAAGACATGGACATAATTGTTGGCTCCATCCGCTAGCCAGATCTCTTTTTCGTCCGGCGATAGTGCTATGCCGTGGCTTGGGCAGCCATGCCGCTTAACGGGGCCCGATTGAAACCCTTGCACCGTCACCTTGGCGAGTTGCTTGCCGGTCTTGATATCGCCAATCTCGAATCCCAACAGTTCGTTAACGTTCACATAGCAGCGGGAATTGCTTCCGTCGACGGTAAAGGGACGAATCACGTTCGAGAATGGCCCGACCTTTTCGACGACTTTGTTGGTGGAAGGGTCCGCCACGAGCAGATAGTTATTGTGCAGGCCCGCCAGGTAGACGCGGCTGCCATCCTCCGCATAAATCGTGTTGTGGGAGCCGGTGTTGGTCTGGATCTTAATAATCAGATTTCCATTGGATGCGTCTACCACATTCCAGAATGGACCTTCGAGCGAGGGCAGGTAGATCGTCTTACCGTCTGTCGAGATCGCGAGACGGTCGCAGCCGCCTTCAAACGTTTTGTCCCAGAGCATTTTATCGGTGGTGAGATCGAAAGCTGCCAGACGGTTGATCGTGGTCACGTAAATCCTGCCGGTCCTGGCGTCGGCCGCGATGCCTTTCACGTTTTCGACCGGCCTACCTGGTTCTACTGTCCAGGTTGGAATGCGCTTGACGAATTTGTAACCGTTGTCCATATCAAAGACCACGATCCCGATGCCACCATATTGCAAATAGTTGCGGACACCTGGAACTGCGGCATAGAGGTAGCGATGGTTTTGTGCATAGACTTGCGCAGAAAGCAGGGCGATGATCAGGAATGTCAGCAGGCGGGACAGTAGACTTCTCGTTCTCATGATGGAAATGGACACGTCAGTCAACCTCCTAGGGTCTTGTTTAACGTAGTGGATCGAGAACGCCTACCAATATAGCTTCATGGAGAGTTGAATTTCCCGGGAAGTTCAGGGGCTCATTGCGGGCGGGATCAGGCCAGCTATGATGTGATGTGATGGCGGAATTCTCGAAATGGCTGGAGGCAGGCGAGGAGAGCATCTTCTCTTTGGAAACAGAGAAAAAGCTGCCAGGTGCATCCTACGAACTGCCTGAAGCCGCGGCCTGAACTAAACAATTCCCAGAAATAACATTTTCCCGACGGCCTGTAGAATTCCGGTCTGGCCGTTCGTCGTTGTAGTGAGGGCGGGGCAGAGAAACCCCGCCTGAAGGACTATTACATGAGAAGACATGCCGCAATAGCTAGTTGCTATTCAACACCCCGAAAATTACGACCCGTCGCTGGAAGGTGAAGCGATGATTCGCGACATCGGCGCACTCAACGAAGAGATGGATGCCGCAGGCGCCCGGTTCTTCGCAGGCGGTCTGGAATCGGCGAACAGGTTGAAGCAGTTGGAGAAGGCGGCCTTCTCCGTATAGGTGCGGTTCTCTCCTTTGAAACGCCCCAGGGTCCCGGTATCCCGGCGTTGAGGCCCGCTCAGCATTCCTGGGCACTGGACGGTCGGGTCGAGGACTGGCGCGGTATTCCGAAGGTCCGGCCTAGCTGTTGCTCCCCGTTTCCTCTGGGAGTGCCTCAATAGCCAAACCGTGAATCCGTTTCCAGCCCCCGCCACATCGCACCCAGCGTGCGGATTTCCCGCACTGGGCGCACCTGTTTGCTTAGTGCCAAGAGTTATGTGGCCCATCGTGCTGGGGCGACTTTCGCACCTGACCATCGAAGGAGCCGGTAGTTGTTGAACAAACCCAGCCGCTCGTATAGCCATTCGCTACTCCACCGCTTCCAGCCGAAGCCTTGACGGCCCCGGGCACGCATCAAATGCCGCCTTACCTTCTCCTCTACCCAGCGTTTGACCACTCCAAAGCAAATATTCGAATGGCCGACCCGAAAGTAGTTCACCCAACCGCGCAGAACCGGATTGATTTTCGCAATCACAGTTTCCACGGGCCAGCTGATGTGCTGCCGGAAGATCTCTTTGAGCTTTTCAAACAGCGCTGTCCGTTTCTTCAGCTTCGGCGCATAGTATGGCCGCCACTTCCGCTGAAGACTCAGTACACGCCGATACTCAAAACCCAAGAATGTAAAGCTTTCTCCCTTTTTCAGATCCACCACTCGACTTTTGTCCTCATTGATCACAACACGGAGCTTCGCGAACTCCTCGCGCAGCCGTTGGTCTATCGCCTTCACCAGCCAGTCACTTCGCCGTTCAGCATCAATCAAGATCACCAGATCGTCAGCAAAGCGAGCATACTGAACGTTGGTTGACTTGCCCCTTCGCGTGGTATCTACCGCCTTCTCCAGCATCCGGTCTACCTCATTCAGATAGAGGTTACTGAGCAACGGTGAGATCACACCTCCCTGGGGAACGCCTTTCTTCCCAGTCGCCTTCAGAATCATCTTGAGCAAATGCATGACCGCATCATCTCGGATCCGCCGAGCCACTTTCTCTAACAGCAGAGAGTGCTGCACGTTATCGAAATAGGAAGCTAAATCCAAATCAATGATGCGTGTCTTCTCTTCGACGATCGCTCGGGCCACCCGGGCTACGGCTTCATGCGCCGTCCGCTTCGGTCGATATCCATACGACCCTGCTTGGAAATCAGCTTCGAAGATCGGCTCCAGGATGAGCTTCAACGCACCCTGGGACCACTCGGTCACGGATTGCAGGAATCGAAAGGACGCGGACTTTCTTTCCCCCGTCCTTTGGAATCTCCTTCTTCCGTGCCTGCATGGGCCGATACGTGTTGGTAACTAATTCATCCCGAATCTGCACGAGAAAACTCTCCGCTCCGCTTTCCTCGATGGCTTCGAACGTGACCCCGTCAATCCCCGGTGCCCCATTGTTACTTCTCGCCATCCGGTAGGCTTCCCGCAAAGTCTCCATCTTGCAGACGTGGACGTATAGTCCCCAGAAACGCCAAGACGGCTCTGCCTTCGCCTTGACATATAGACTCCTTCTCAGGTCCTGCAAACTTATGGGCGCTTTTGTCATCTCACCCTTGCCTCCCGTTTTGTTAGAGCCATACAAACAGCAGGGTCTCTTCGCTCCGCGGACATTACTCCGCTTCCTCGCTGTCGGGTCGGAGGTGGCGCATCGGGTTTCCCAGATGCTGGCCACCGTCCGCCGCTCAAACCGTGCATGCAGTTTTCCCGCACACGGCTTTCACGAAGACTCACTCTTCCGGGACGCAATCGAAGGTATTAACTGAACCAGGTTTACCAGCCCATACTCACCGTACAGCTTGCTCTCAGGGAGTTGTCTCCAACCCCTGTTACGCCAGCGCTTACAACGGTGCGACCGGATGCGATGCAGTATCCAGCCGTTGAGTCTGTTGAAAAGCGTTCGGACGTGGGCGCGTTTGTAGTAGTTGCCCCAGCCCCTTATTACAGGGTTGAGATTCGCGATCAGTTCCGAGGTCGTCAGAGGAATACGCCGCTTGGTCCGCTCACGCACCTGATCCATAAAGCGACGGATCGATTTTCCCTTTGGGTACGCATATAAATCCCCTTCCCGTACCCCGCTTTGGATCTTGTGGGGCAGCAGCCTGAGTCGCCGCTTGCCTCGCTTGATCTTATAGCCAAGAAACTCGAACCCTTGTCGAACGTGCACCACCCGCGTCTTTTGCGGATGCAGGTCTACGCCCAACTGCTCCAGTATCTGACGCGCTGCAACTATTGCCGCGCGCGCCTCTGCCGCGGACTGACAGGTGACAACCCAGTCATCCGCGTACCTCGTTACCTGATACCCCTTGCGACGCATTTCCCGATCAAACGGCGTCAGGAGTACGTTACTTAGAACGGGTGAAACCACCCCGCCCTGCGGGGTCCCTCGCTCGGTGGGATAGAGTCGCCCTTTGCCATAACTTCCGGCCTTCAGCATCGCCTCTATCAGACGCAACACTCGACCATCGGCTATTCGTTGGGCAACCAGCGTTAACAGCTTCTCGTGTGCAACAGACCCGAAAAAATCCTTCAAGTCCGCATCTACGATCCACTCTCGTCCGCTCTGTATTTCTTTCCACACCTTGCGCATGGCGTCCTGTGTTGATCGCCCTCGCCGATATCCGAAGTTGGCTTCATCGAAAATCAGCTCGAAGATAGGCTCCAACCGATTGAGCAGCGCCTGTTGGCACACACGGTCATAGATCGTGGGTATTCCTAACTTGCGATACTCTCCTGGCTTGCCCACTTTCGGGATTTGCACCTGCCGCACCGGGCGGGGTTGATAGACATCTTCCTGAAGCTCCCTGTGCAACCGATCCAGTTGCTGATCCAGCTGCGCTGAGAACTCCTCCAGCGTCTGTCCATCGACTCCCCCACTGCCCCGGTTAGCCTGCACCTTTTCCCAGGCCATCTCCAGGTTCTTCCGCTTGTATACCTTGTCGATTAATGAATGGACCTTCTTTGCACCCGTCGGGTTGATCCAGTCAGACAGTCTCCTCGGTCGGAAATGTACGGGTATTTCACTCAAGGAACTGATCCACCTTTCCGTCCTTACTCACTGCCGTCCTCTCTCTTCCCAACCGCCTTCGCCGGCTGCCTTCCCCGACCCACTTCCGTCGCCGGTTACCCGGACACATGGCTTTCACCATGCTTCTGGTACTTTTCAGCCGTCCGACTACTGACAGCGCTTCGCTCGCCATTTCGCTCTCGCTTATAGGTCTGCTTACTCCGGTGCCACCCAGAGACGCTGCCAGTCCTCCTGAGGTCACGCATCGTTCTTCCGTATCGTGCCGTCCGCAAACACCTTGGTGCGGTGGGTGAATGAGAACGCCTTCGCCCCCATAGTGCGGGCTCGACCTTGCCCCACCTTTGGCCGACCGGTTCATCATCGGGGTGGCCCCCGTCGATTACGGCCCGATACTTCTCCGCATACCCTTCGGATTCCACCTCACGATGGACACCCTGTCCTCCGGAGTGCTGCAAAGAGTGGCTTCAGGTTCACCTTGGCTGTCTCCAGCTTTCGCCTTCGTGCCCGTGTAGGCTTCTCCATACCTTCTCTCTTCTCCGGCCAGCGAGACGTTAACCCCGCTTTTGGATACAGCGCCCCTCATCTGAGCGCCGGAGGGACTTCAACCCTCCTGAACAATGCGCTGCTCAGCGCACACTACAGACCCGGCCGAATCCCTCTCGCCGTCCACCGACTTCCCGGTGTCACCGGTTATACGGCTTCCATGCTCCGCCAATTTCCCGACGGGACGAGGAGGGCTTCTCCAGTTGCTCAGCATGACCTTGTCACCGTGCTGTCCCTACCAACCCCGCCGAAGTGTTTCGCCGCATCAGTCCATGCGACGCTCCATGCTGCCTTCGCCCGAAAAGTGAGGGCTCGGCCTTCGGGTTGCAGTACTTTCGAGGCCATATGGGTTCACCTGCGTTACGGCCCGGCAACTCGCTCGCCATCCTTTTAGATGGCTTCCTCAATAGGCTTCAGGATGTTCAGTTTCCTTCCTTCCTGCTATTCAAGCTACGGGGCTTGGACTCTTACCCCGGTGGGACTCTCACCCACTGTTCATGCCAGCCTTCGCTGGACGCACACTAATCGGTACTG
>CAWHMV010000005.1:0-146473 GCA_963830325.1 uncultured Acidobacteriaceae bacterium | reverse complement strand
ACGGGCTGCATAGCGCCCGAACTCGATCAGCCGGGTCTTATCCGGGTGTAGTTCCAAGCCGAACTTCGCCAGCCGCTCCTTAAACTCCTCGAGGAACCGCACGGCATCAGCCCAGTGCTGAAAGCCCATCACAAGATCATCGGCGTAACGGACGATAATGACATCGCCATTTGCCATTTTCCTGCGCCAGACATCAGCCCACAAGTCGAAGATGTAATGCAGATACACGTTGGCGATCAGCGGTGATACCACTGCTCCCTGCGGCGTACCCACGTTCGTCTCCGACCACTGACCATCCTCCGATACTCCCGCCTTGAGCCATTTCTGGATCAGGTGAAGCATGCGGGGGTCGGCCACCCGGTGCTCGATGAACTTCATCGTCCATTTATGGCTCATGTTGTCGAAAAAGCCACGGATGTCCGCGTCGAGCACCCAGTTCACTTTCTTCCGCTGGATGCCCACATTCAGCGCGTCAAGCGCCTGATGCGGGCTGCGGCCCGGACGGAACCCGTAGGAGAACCCCTTGAAGTCGACCTCGTATATCTGATTGAGGATCGTCACCACAGCCTGTTGGACGATTTTGTCCTCCACTGCCGCGATGCCCAGCGGACGTTGCCGCCCATCGGCCTTCGGTATATAGACTCGCCTTGAAGGTTGCGCCCGGTACGCTCCACGATGAACCCGGGCGTGAAGATCAACCAATCGATCCTCCAAACCGACTTCATATTCCTGCCACGTGACGCCATCCACTCCGGGCGCAGCCTTACGCTGAAGCGCGTGGAAGCTATCCCGGAGTAAATCAACGTTCAGGTGGTAGAACAAGGAAGTGAACCGTTCCTGCTTTCTTTCCTCTGCTGCCTTTCGCACACCATCCAGCCCCTGGGACATGCGATCCCCGCTCTGTGTCAGGTGCATGTGTGACTGAACGATGTTCTCCTTCATCTGTGCCCTTTCCTCCCCAGCCTCCGCGGAAGGTTGCCCCTCGTTGTTCGGTTGGTTCACAGGTACTACGGCGCAGTGTGACTTCTCCAGCACGTACACGTCCGCATTGTGGTTTATGGCCTTCGCGGACCGGCCTTGATCGTCAGACCAAGGCGTGCTGGAGATCTCCCGGTTCTCGTGCATGTTGTTTCCTTAGCGTGCGCGGGCTCTATCGACTACGCAGGACCGGACAGCCACTCGCGTATAACGCGGCTGCCGTATTGCCTTCCTCCTACTCGACAGGGAGTCGGCATCCTGAACTGCGACTTTTCGAAGCTCAATCACCCCGCCCACCAATGCCTCTGTTCTACGCTTCAAGTGCCACCTCACGATGACACCTGCAAGACTAGAGGTCAGGATGGAATCGCTACTTCCTTTCCTGTAGGGCTCTTGCATCCCCTACAACATGCCGGTTTATCCCGGCGCTCGTCGGATGGTCGCCAATCCGGAAATTACTACTTGATAAACATCGCCGACCTCGCACAATTCGATCGCATCTGTCAATCTCCTTGGGGTCACCTCTTGTTACCGATCGTGAATGATAAACCGGATTATCGTGGGCCTCCTTTCGTCTTGAGCTTTGCGTGTCGCCCGAGTGAGATTATCGCCGGCGACAAGGACGGGGCGTTATTCCGCACTGCATGGTGCTCAACCGGCACGCCGCACCGCATGGCGCAGCAGGACGGCTATCGCATGATCGAGCGGCGAGCGTGCCAGGTGGGCATTAAAACCAAGATCGGCAATCACTCCCTGCGCGCAACCGGCATCACCGACTACCTCAAAAGCGACGGCTCCCTTGCGGAAGCGTGCAAGATGGCGAACCATGCCGACACGCGCACCACGCAGCTCTATGACCGGCGCGGCGATCGGGGAGTACGAGAAGGTGGGGATTTAAACTCGATGCTGAATTTATTGAGGAATCAGGCTCAGGGGTTTATCCGTCATCTTCAGGTGGCCAAAAAACTCGTCCCCTACAGCTCGCTCTGTGGGTGAAGAGGGAGGGGTTGGGCGAGAAATGAGGCCAACTTCATAGCTTGCGCCGTTCCGGTCGATGATAAGCAGACAGTTAGTTTTCCTGAAAAACGCCGCTGCTCCGATCAGCAATCTGTACTTTCGATTTTCTAGCTCTTGCGGATCGAGACCAGCACTAGAGCCTAGGACGTAAACCCATTCGGGTCGAGAATCCACATGAGCCGCTTTATACATAAACGAGGCCACGGTTGCCTGGCGTTTCTCCATGGTTTCGTAAAAGGCCTGCCCAATTTCCGCGCGTTCGTGCGCTCCAAACCCGAAATCATCGGCGAGCATATCGCCGCTTTCAAAATAGACCTTCGGGACAAGCGACGGCATCTTGAAGCGCCAGGAACGAAGCCAGAAGAAATGCGTGGCGACTCGGTTGTTAGAGAAAGAGCAGGCGTTGCTTGACCGCTTTTAACCGCAGGAAGCGCCGTTCGATGAAGGCGACCTGGACGCAGAGCACGCCGCGACATTCCTACCTCTGCACGATGAAGCGCCGGTTCCGGCGAAGTGCTGCCATGAGCATGCGCATCGCCATCTATCTGACCGAGGTGCTCCCGTTTCCAAGCCGACTCACCCGCCTGCACCGAAGCAGTGCCCACGCTGGAGGAATTCAAAAAGCGGTACGGGCTTTGAGCGCGTGACGAAAGTTTTAGCGAAGTTTTAGCACGCAGTGACTGTTACAGAGGTCGGAATCGGCTAAGTTGTTGATTTTATTGGTAGCGTCATCGGGGATCGAACCCGAACTCTCCGCCTTGAGAGGGCGGCGTGTTAACCAATTACACCATGACGCCACGGTGGATTGAGGCAGGATTTCCAGTATATCAAAGCATGCCGGCGGAAAGCTTGCGGGACTCCTGGCTTACAGGCCTAATTTCCTTACCTCATCGTTGTAATATTTGCGGTAAAGAATGTCCCACTCCTGGCTGCCTTCGACAATGATCTTGCGCTGCGAGGCGATCTTCTGCCGCGCCGCCTGGTCGATCTTCATCTCTTCGGTTAACACCTTCTCCAGCGCCTTGCGCGCCTCCTGGCGGATGGTGTTCCGATCATCCAGAAACTCGCACTCATCGGTCTCGGCAAGCGTGTCGGCCACCACGTGCGCCAGCTTGTTAAGCTTGTCTCGAGAAAGTCTCACAAGACCGCCTTGTATTTCTTTGCCAGCTCCTGCTTGACCTTCTTGAACATCTCTGCGTAACTGGCGCCGGTGCGGCGCATGTCTTCCTGATAAGCATCAAGAATGACCCTCACTTCTTCGTTGATGCGATCCTCGAGCGACAGCTCTTCCAGAATGGCGGCATTCACCCGCTCAGCAACAACAGCAACTTTGCTTGCCCGGATCATCTTGGCTTCGATCAACTGATTGACCGTCTGGCGCGCAAGATAATTGACGTACTCCCGCGAAAAAATCATGTGATCTGACTCGGACTATAGCATATTCGATGCGCTTTCCCGGGTCGCTCCCAGCCCCGCAGCTGCACGAGATCCGGTGCCATTCAACCTCCCGCCCGGCTACCCGCCTGACCGGGACCGCATGAATCTGGCTAACCACATTGAGCCTTGCAGCAAATCGGAAGACATCTGCGACAATAGGAGGCGCGAACATGCAGCCTGACGATCTGATCTCTCTGAAAGATGACATGGTGGCCTTTATCGAAGGGCACGCCATGCGCCGCTTACCTGGCTTTATCACCGAAGACCTGCCCACGGTCTTGTGGGAAGACGACGACAACCCCGACAGTTGGAAAGACTTCGTCGAGATGGCCAAGACGGCGTCCGCGCCGTTCGTCACCATGAGCGAAGTCAAGCTGGAGAAGGAAGACATCGCGATGCTGCTGGAACAGATCCGCGACGATAACTTTCCCGACGAGGCGGCGGCCGAAGTCCATGAGGCGCAGTACCTGGTGAACTACGTAGGCAAGATCGGCTACATCCAACTCGGCTTTGCCCATCAGGGTATCCTCTTCGTGCACGAAAACGCGACCCAGTGGTACGAGCGCTACCAGCAACTGCTGGAGTTTGTCGAAGACTTCGGAGACGTGGTTTTCGAAGACGATGAGGACGAAGAAGAAGGGTGAATGCTGCCGGCTCCCAGACGGCGCGCCTTAACCGCTGGGTTCTCCCCCAGGCTAACTCCGCCGCCGCCATCCTGGCGCAAAGCGCCGGGTTACCGCTCCTCGTGGCCGAGCTGCTGGCGGAACGCGGCGTGCGCAGCGCCCAGGAAGCCGATCTCTTTCTTCACCCGCGGATCGAACACCTGCTCGATCCTTACGCGATGCAAGGCATGGCCGCGGCCGTCACCCGGGTGCAAGCGGCGATCGCAGCCCGGGAGCCCATCCTCATTTATGGCGACTATGACGTAGATGGCACCACCGCCATCGTCCTGCTCAAGACGGCGCTCGAGATGCTCGGCGGCACCGTGGATTTCCATGTGCCGCACCGCCTGCGCGAGGGCTATGGCATGCAGGAGGAGGTGCTGGCGGCGGCGGCCGGGCGAGGCGTGCGCCTGGTGATCAGCGTCGACACCGGCATCCGCGCCTTCGCCGCAGCGGAAGCTGCCGCGCGCCTGGGCGTGGATCTCATCATCACCGATCATCACCTGGCGCAGGATGTGCCCGGCCTTCCCGGTCTGCCCAACGCGCTGGCGATCCTCAATCCGAACCAGCCGGATTGTGAATACGCGTGCAAGCACCTGTGCGGCGCCGGGGTCGCTTTCAAGCTGGCGCAGGCACTGCTTGAGGGGTGGGACGCGGATCGGGCGCGAGGCAAGATTCTGCCGTCTTTCCTGAAGATGCTGGCCATTGCCACGGTGGCCGATGCGGTTCCGCTCCTGGGAGAAAATCGAGTCTTCGCCAGCGTAGGCTTGGAGCAATTGTGCCGTCCCGCGAGCGCCGGGCTGCGAGCGCTGATGCAGGTAGCCAAGCTTGATCCGAAACAACGCGCCCTGACCGCGACTGACCTGGCATTCCGCCTGGCGCCCCGCATCAACGCCGCTGGGCGCATGGATGTAGCCTCCGAAGTGGTCGAACTGTTCACCACCCGCGATGCCGTCCGGGCGGGCGAGCTAGCAGCCAAACTCGACCGCCTAAACAGCGAGCGGCAACAGGCCGAGGCCGGCATGCTGGAAGAAATAGAACGCCGCCTGCGCGACGAACCTGCTTTTGCGGCGAGCCGCTGCATCGTGATCGAAGGAGAAGGGTGGCATCGCGGCATCATTGGCATACTTGCCTCGCGAGTGGTCGATCGGGCGCGGCGTCCGGCGATCGTGATCGCCATCGAGAGCGGTGAAGCTTACGGCTCGGGCCGCTCCGTTCCAGGCTTTCATCTGCTACAGGCAATCGAAGGCTGCAAGGAGCTCTTTACCCGCTTCGGAGGCCATGCCCACGCGGTCGGCTTTTCTTTGCCGGCTTCGCGGCTAGAGGAGTTGAAGAGCCGCCTTGAGACCTGGGCCTCGCTCAACGTAGAGGATACGGCGCCCATCCTGCGCTGCCACGCGGTGCTCCCCCTGGATCAAATCACCGAAGCCCTGTATAGCTGGCTGCGCCGCCTGGAGCCGTTGGGGAACGGCAATGAGGAACCCGTCTTCGTTGCTTACAACGTGCGCCTTGCGGCTCCGGCCCGCGCCATCAAGGATCGCCACGTGTGCCTGCAACTCGCCCAGGGGGCCCGCGGCGCCAGTTGGTCTGCCCTGGGTTGGGATTGGGCTACGCGCGTCCAGGCGCTGGGCCTGGAACAGGGCTCCGTCATCCATATCGCTTACAAGCTCCGGCAAAACCAGCATCCGGAATACGGCGGCCTGGAATTAGAGATTGCCGATCTTGCCCCGGCCGGCTAGGGTTGCCGGTAGCGAGATCTCTATTTCTAACGGATGACGGGTGCCCCATATGTGCCCGGTTTTGGCAGATGTGGGATTCCACGGCTGTCCACCGGTCACTCTCTACAGGCAACAGGTCTTGATGATAGTCATCTACACCTTGCACACTCAGGGGCCGAGGTTCGTGGAATCCCACATCTGCCAAAACCGGGCAGATATGGGGCACCCGTCATTCGTTACCCAACAAGCCGTGAGAAATGCGTGCTAGCCCGGATTCTTAGCCGGTCCGTTGTAAACTCCGTTCATGCCACGAGGCCTGTTTGTGACCTTCGAGGGCCTGGATGGCTCCGGTAAAAGTACCCAGCTTCGCCGCCTGAAAGAGTGGTTGCAAGCAGAAGGACATCCCGTAACCACGACTCGTCAGCCGGGGGGAACCCGGGTCGGCGACCGCATCCGCGCTCTGTTGCTTGACACCCGCACCGAGAGCCTTGCCCCGCTCTCCGAGTTGGGCCTGATGTTTTCCGATCGCGCGCAATCGATTGCGGAAGTGATCGAGCCCGCGCTCCAGGCCGGCCACAACGTGTTGTGTGACCGCTTCACCGACTCCAGCGAAGCTTACCAGGGAGGCGGCCGCCAACTAGGCAGTCAAATCGTGCGCGATCTCCATGCCACCCTGTGCGGTGGCCTGCAGCCCGACTTGACCCTGTTACTGCTGCCGGATTTCGATCTCTCGCTCCAGCGCGCACGTCGTCGCAATCAGCGTGCGGTCGCTGCCACCGGAAAAGACGAAAATCGGTTTGAGACCGAGAGCTCCGCTTTTTACCGCCGGGTCTTCGATAAGTATCAGGAGATTGCTGCCCGCGAGCCTTTGCGTGTGGTCGCAATCGATAGCAACGGCTCCATTGATGAAGTCCACCAGCGCGTCGTACAAGTAGTACAGGGACGTTTGTAGTCCGCAGCATGGGCACAACCTATACACCAGCATCGCCGCCGCCATGGACCGTGCTGGAGCGCGATGGCTACCGCTATCCCCCGGGACTGCAACTCAATCTGCCTTTCTACTTGCTGCGCCGTTTCTTCAAGCCGGGAAATCCGATTGCGCTGTTTCAGCACCTCGCCCAGACGTATGGCCGGATGGCCCACTACCGTCTCGGGCTCTCGCACATCGTTTTCGTCAATCAGCCCGATTTTATCCACGAGATCCTGATCAATCAGCCGCAGAACTTCATCAAGGAGCGGACCCAGCGGCGCATGAAGATCTTGCTGGGCGAGGGCCTGATCACCAGCGACGGGGAGATACACCGGCGTCAACGGCGAATTGCCGCTCCCGCCTTCCACCGCCAGCGCATTCAAGCTTACGGCGCCATCATGGTCGATCGCGCTGCCCACATGCGCGCCCAGTGGCAGCCCCACCAGCCCATCGACATTGCCTCGCAGATGATGCAACTGGCGCTCCAGGTAGTGGCGCGCACGCTCTTCAATACCGACGTGACCGACGATGTGCTGCAGATCAACGACCAGGTCAACGTGATCATGGAGCTCTACAACTACCTGATTGCCCTGCCGCGCGCGGAAGCCTATATGCACTGGCCTCTTCCTGGCCTGATCCGCTTCCGGCGGGCTCGCGCCAAACTGGACAAAGTGGTGCAGCGGATGATCGCCGATCATCGAGCGGACGGAGTGGACCGCGGCGATCTCCTTTCCATGTTGCTAGCGTCGCGTGACGAGGAGTCCGACCACTCCGGCATGACCGATGAGCAACTGCGCGATGAGGTGCTCACTATTTTCCTGGCCGGTTACGAGACGGTGGCCAATGCCCTGACGTGGACCTGGTATCTGCTCTCGCAAAACCCCGAGGCGGAGGGCCGCATGCACACGGAAATAGACGCTGTCCTTGACGGCGGGCGGCTGCCCACGCTCGAGGACATGCCGCGGCTTCGTTACACCGAAATGGTGTTTGCTGAATCCATGCGCCTGTACCCGCCGGCGTGGGCTATGGGCCGGCAGTCGATCGCAGACGTAGAACTGGGCCCCTTCCGTTTTCCCGCAGGCACTTATTTCTTTTTCAGCCAGTACATCATCCAGCGCAGCCCCGAATATTTTCCCGACCCTTTGCGTTTCGATCCCGACCGTTTTCTCCCCGAGAACAAGGCCGGCCGGCCGCGCTTTGCGTATTTTCCCTTCGGAGCGGGTGGACGGCAATGTATCGGCGAGGCTTTCGCCTGGATGGAAGGGGTTCTGATGCTGGCCACGATGGCCCAGACATGGCGGCTAAGGTTTGTCCCCGGACAAACCGTCGACGTGCAGCCCAAGATCACGCTCCGCCCCAAATATCCAATGATGTTTGTGCCCGAACCGCGGTAGACCGCCGGTCTCTGTATTCGCAAAGCATCCTGGGTGCCCCATATCTCGCTGGTTTTTCGCGAGATGTGGGATTCCACGAACCTTGACGTCCGTTGCAAATAGGGTGAAAAGCTCGTAGGTGAAGCGCCGTGGTATCCCACATCTCGCGAAAAACCAGCGAGATGTGGGGCATCCGGGGTTCTCAGCGAGGACAAAGTCGAAGCTGAAAGCCCTTCCTTCTTTTGGGGCTCTTCAACTCGTACCGACAACCGTTCATTTGTTGCCGGGACAATTTGCTAGTCTCGGTACGTGGGCTTCAACCAATTTGCCGGAAATCAAGCGACCGTCCGCCATCTTCGGGAGGCGATTGCGGCTGAGCGCATGCCGCCCGCGCTCATCCTTGCCGGCCCGCGCGGAGCCGGCAAATATACTCTCGCCATCATGCTGGCGCAGACCATGGCCTGCCTGCAGCATCCGGTCACCGATGGCCTGCCCGATTTCTGCGGAGTCTGCAGCAACTGCAGCCGCATTGCTCTCTCCATGCCGCTCGCGGAGCGAGTCAGCGAAGCGATTGCCGCGCGGGAAGAGTTGCGTGAAGTCGATAAGAAAGACACCCGCATCCTCATCCAGACGCACCCGGATGTGGTCGTCATTCCCCCCGACCCACCTCAGTTGCTGATCAAGTTAGGCCAGGTGCGCAGTGTGGTGCAGCGCATTTACCGGCTGCCCGCCGATGCGCCCCGAGCGGTATACATCTTTACCAGCACCGCCTTCATGAAGGAGGCGGCCAATTCCCTGCTCAAGATTCTCGAGGAGCCACCCGCCTACGCACACATTTTGTTACTGGCGGAGAATCCGGGCGAACTTCTAGCGACCATTCGATCCCGCTCCAGTATCTTTCGGCTAGGCGCACTGCCGCCGGAACAGATCGAGGCGGTGCTTGCCGACCAGCGCCAAGACTGGAAACCAAACCAGCGCGCGCTGGTCGCTCGGCTGGCCCAAGGCGCGGTCGGCCAGGCATTGGGTTTCGATCTGGAAGGTTATCTCGCCAGCCGTCAGGACGCACTGGTGATGCTCTCAACCGCCACCAGCGAGACTGCCTCGCGCGCGCAGGAGGCCGACTACGGAGCCCTCTTCCGCGTTACCGAGACCTACCGGGCAGGCGCCGAGGGGCAACAAAAGACCAGTGCCCTTTTGCATGCCTTCGCGAGTCTACTCGAAGACCTTCTGCTGCTGAAGGCGGGAACCGGCCATCTCATGCGCAACATCGATTTGAAGGCCGAGCTGACCCGCATCTCGCAAACTGTCGATGTGGCTTGGATTGAGGGCGCTGTCCGCGGCATGGACCAGGTAGAGCAAGGCATGCGGCGCAACCTGCTGAGATCGCTCGCGTTGGATTCTTTCGCCGTCGGGCTGAGCCGTGCTTGATACACGCCATTTTCCGCCTACCTTTGACAGTCAAACCCAAAGGGCCGCATCCTGCATCCTACCCACTAGACTTTCACAACAAGACGATGGCCGACTCCTCTGCAATTCCAGTGCGCCGCATTTATGACGGGCGTCAGGCGAAAGCGAAGAGCAAAGTTGATGGAGCAAATCCGTCGATTTTGCCTTCCATAAGCCCGGCGGGCCCACGCAAGCTCGTACGTCCACCGCTGCCGCTCGGTATCGGGCGATATCCTGCCCGTGTGTCCGCGATCTCTTCGGCCTTCACTCACCCGACACGGTTGGATTCCGCAGCAGTACGCGGGGAGAGCTCTCACGCAGAGGCGTTCTACTTTCAGAAGCAAATTCACAGCCGAACCGTGATGGTTTTTGTGTTGGAAGGTGGGGAGCAGATCGAGGGCACGATCGAGTGGTATGACTGCAATGCGATCAAAGTGCGGCACGGCACACTGCGCACGCTCATCTATAAGGCGGGCATTAAATATCTGTATAAAGCGGCGGATACCAACCAGCTCAACGCGCGGCCTTGAGCAAGCGGTCGCGAACGGTAATCCCCAGGCCGAGGTTTTCCGGCAGAGGACAAACAATGACGGTTGCGCCAGCCGCATCCAATTCCCGCAACCCCGCAAACAGGCGCCGTGCTAATTTCTCCTGATCTTCGAGATCACCCCATTCGTAAACCAGGTAGGACCCCTCGTTCGCGGGCGCGGCCGGCAACATCACGCCGACCGTCTCGCCCGCGGCCTGTAGCTCTGCAGCGAGACTGAACAACTTTTTCGTGTCGGCATTCTCCACTAACAGCAGCCGTGCGCGGGGAGAGTAGTGCTTTAGTCCTATACCTGGCGACGCTTGAGGTCCGGATACACCATCCTGCGGCTCACGGTAAGCAATCATCGAAGGGCAGAGGGACTGCAGTTGTTGCAAGGTCACCATTCCCGGGCGATAAAGAATTGGCGGCTCCTCGCAAACATCGACCACGGTTGATTCAAGTCCCAGGGTCGTGTCCCCGGAGTCGATCACGGCGTCGATGCGACCGTCGAGGTCCTCGAGGACAAACTCCGCGCGAGTGGGGCTTGTCCTGCCAAAAGAATTCGCGCTGGGCGCTGCGACCGGGACTCCCGCGAGTTCGATCAATTTCCGGGCCACTGGGTGCCGCGGCATTCTTACCCCAACCCGGGGACGCCCGGCGGTCACGATTGCCGGTATCTGCGGGCTTTTGGGCAGCAATAAAGTTAAAGGCCCGGGCCAGAATGCTTCCATCAACAAGCGGCCGTTGCCGGGAATATCCACTGCCACCGTCCCCAACTGTTCTTGATTGAGGACGTGGACGATCAGCGGATCCCACGAAGGCCTCTGCTTGGCCTCGAAGATAGCCAGCACCGCCGCCGGGTTGAGAGCATTCGCACCCAGTCCGTAGACCGTCTCGGTTGGGAACGCTACTGTGCCTCCCTGGCGCAACAGTTCGGCTCCTTGAGACAAGGACGCCATCGAGTCCGGCGAGTCGATCGCGTTGGCATCGACAGCAAGCCGCAGTGTTTTATTAACGATCACTGTGTCATTTTCCCATGGGGCGCCAGCGTGGTATAGACTCCGGCCTATGCAGGCCATGGAGACGGAAGTAAAGATTCGGGTGGCGGACCGCGAAGCGTTGGAGCAGAAGCTGCCGACGCTTGGCTTTGCGCGCATCACCGAACGCACCCTGGAGCGAAACACGCTCTATGACACACCTGATCGCAAGCTGCGGAACTCGCGCCAGATCCTGCGCATTCGCAAATACGGAAATAAATGGGTGGTCACGCACAAGTGCGTCCCCAGCGGCCTCACAGAAGAGGGTCCGCACAAAAACCGGGTGGAAACCGAGACCCTGGTTGAAGATGGTCCGGTGATGGGGAAGATCTTCGAGGCTTTGGGCTTCGGCCCGGTGTTCGTCTATGAAAAATGGCGTACGGAATGGGCGGACCAGCAAGGCCATTGCGTGATCGACGAAACCCCGCTCGGGGTTTACGCAGAGCTTGAGGGTCCAGGCGAATGGATCGACGCGACTGCGCGACGGCTTGGCATTAGTGAAAGCGAATTTATCACGCTCAGTTACGGTCGCATTTTCGAGCTATGGCGGGATCAGACTGGTTCCAAGGCTACGAACTTCACGTTTGATGAGATATCAGAGAGTTTTCGACGCGAAGGTTTGTAGGGGTTATGGAAGAAGGGCACGGCCTTTGCAAAATCAGTCCCGCAGGGACGGCTGAACTTAGCCCAGGACGCAGTCCTGGGTAGAAGTTCGAAGGACGAAAAGTCCCGTAGGGACGACTGGAAGTTACCCTCGAGGCGATCCCCGGAGCACCTCCATCAAAAACCCAAATTCCTGCAATTTGAGGATTCCCGATCCGATAACTTTTTCAGTCGTCCCTGCGGGACTTTTCAAGGGCGCATGCTAACCCAGGACTGCGTCCTGGGCTAAGTTCAGCCGTCCCCGTTCGACAAGCTCAGGGCAGGCTCTACGGGACTCGATTTTGTGATGGTCCGTTCTCACACAGACTCTAAAGCCCCTCCCCCTTGAAGCCAGACTCGGTGGCTAAGCGTCGACTCCATGGCACTTTTTGTATTTCTTGCCTGAGCCGCAAGGGCAGAGATCGTTCCGGCCTACCTTCTCCCCGGCTCGCCTTTGTGCAGGGCCCTCGGAGCTGCCATTCGCTCCAGTCATTCTCGCTTGTTCGAGTTCGCGCTTCTTCTTACGCTGAAACTCCTGCTCCAGGGCATCGATGGTGGTCGAAGGCGCCCGGACTGGCATGGCTAGCGGACGGGACGGCGGCGCGGCCGGTACCGGGTGACTGCCGTTGCCTTCCACGGTCACGGGAGTACTTTGCGGGAGCGCGCGGGCCGGCTCTGGAACCGATTGGCTGGTAATTTCGGGGGCCTGGCGACGAGGCAGTTCGGTCACCGGCTGGCCATCGGGTCCGACAATCTGCATCAGGAACAGGAACCGAACCGTGTCCTCCTGAAAGCGCCCCATCATGGCTTCAAACATGTCGAAGGACTCTTTCTTGTAGGCCACGAGCGGATCCTGTTGGCCATATCCGCGCAGACCGATGCCTTCCTTGAGGTGGTCCATGCTCAGCAGATGGTCTTTCCACAAGCCGTCGAGCACGCTGAGCATGACCATGCGCTCATGCAACCGCATGGTAGGGCTGCCCAGGATGGCTTCCTTCATCTCGTACTTCTCTTTGAACCGCTCAAAGATCGCTTCACCCAGCTCGTGCCGGTTCAGCGTATCGATGCTGATGCCTTCCTTCTCGAGATCAATGCCGAATTGTGAAGCCAGCTGTCCCTTGAGGCCGTTCACGTCCCACTGATCGGGGTGCATTGCCTCGGGAGCATGCTGGTCCATGATGGCGCTCAGGAGATTGGCGACGTAGTCCTCGAGGATTAATTCTTTCTGATCCAGACCTTCGAGCAGCTGCCCGCGCAGGCCGTACACCGCGGTACGCTGCTTATTCATGACATCGTCGTACTCAAGCAGGTGTTTACGAGCCTCGAAGTTTTGCCCTTCCACCGCCTTCTGCGCGGCCTCGATGCGGCTGCTGATCATGCGCGACTCGATGGGCACACCTTCTTCCATACCCAGCCGCTGCAGCAGGTTTGAAACCCACTCCTTGGCGAAGATGCGCATCAGGTCGTCTTCGAGCGAAAGATAGAAGCGCGAGGCGCCGGGATCGCCCTGGCGGCCGGCACGTCCGCGAAGCTGGTTGTCGATGCGGCGCGATTCATGGCGCTCCGTGCCCACGATGTGCAGTCCGCCCGCGGCGATGACCTCTTCGTGCTCCTTTTCGGCTGCGGCGGCAAACTGGGCGAACGCCTTATCCCAGGTTTCCTGCCGCGTTTCAAATTCCTGCCCCTGGTAGTAGAAGCGCACCATGCCCGGACCAGCCATGGGATTGATCGCTCCCTGGGCTGCGTTGACCGCTTGCGCCATGCCCTTCTTCAACAACTCCTGCTTGGCGGCAAATTCCGCGTTGCCGCCGAGCACGATATCCGTACCGCGGCCGGCCATATTGGTCGCGATGGTGACCATGCCAAGCCGGCCTGCCTGGGCCACAATCTCGGCTTCGCGCTCGTGGAACTTGGCGTTGAGCACGACATGCTTCACACCTTTACGCTGCAGGATCGACGAAAGCAGCTCGGATTTCTCGATCGAAGTGGTGCCCACCAGCACTGGCTGCTTCAATTCGTTGAGCCGCGCAATCTCGTCGGCGACCGCAAGGTATTTTTCCTTGGCGGTGCGAAACACCACGTCGGGATTTTCCTGGCGGCGCATCGGCATGTTGGTGGGAATGACCACGATCTCGAGCTTGTAAATGTTCTCGAATTCCGTGGCTTCCGTTTCCGCCGTGCCGGTCATGCCGGAGAGCTTTTTGTAGAGGCGGAAGTAGTTCTGAAAAGTGATGGTGGCCAGCGTCTGGTCTTCGCGGCGAATGTTCACCTGCTCCTTGGCTTCGATCGCCTGGTGCAATCCATCGCTCCAGCGGCGGCCGGGCATGAGGCGGCCAGTGAACTCATCAACGATGATGACTTCGCCATCCTTCACCACGTACTGCACGTCGCGGCGGTAAAGCGAATGGGCTTTGATGGCGACTTCTACGTGGTGTTTCAGGTCCCAGTTTTCGGGGTCGGCAATGTTGCCGATGCCCAGTAGCTGCTCGATCTTTTCCCACCCCTCATCGGTCACGCTGATGGTCTTGTGCTTTTCATCGACCACGTAATCGCCGGTGAGGATTTTCTCTTCGCCACGCTCGATCTCTTCTCCCTGTTCGAGTGAGGGCAGGATGCGATTCACGCGCGCATATTTGTCTGTCGTCTGGTCGGTAGGGCCGCTGATGATCAGTGGGGTGCGGGCTTCATCGATCAGGATCGAGTCGACTTCGTCCACGATCGCGAAGTAATGACCACGCTGCACGCAATCGGCGTTGTCGAACTTCATGTTGTCGCGCAGGTAGTCGAATCCGAATTCGTTGTTGGTGCCGTAGGTGATGTCGGAGCCGTACGCAGCGCGGCGCTGCGAATCGTCAAGGTCGTGCACGATCACACCCACGGTCAGCCCGAGAAATTCATAGATCTTGCCCATCCACTCGGCGTCGCGTTTGGCCAGGTAGTCATTGACCGTGACCACGTGGACGCCATGGCCTGCCAGCGCGTTCAGGTAGCAGGGGAGAGTGGCTACAAGGGTCTTGCCTTCACCGGTCTTCATTTCGGCGATCTTGCCCTGGTGCAGCACCATGCCGCCAATCAGCTGCACGTCAAAATGCCGCATCTGCAGTACCCGGCGGCCGGCCTCGCGCACTACAGCGAAGGCTTCGGGCAGAATCTCGTTCAGCACCACCTTTTCTTCCGCGACGCGTTCCTCGGCGTCGTCAATGCCTTCCAGGCGAGCTGCGATGCGGGCGCGAAATTCCAGGGTCTTGGCACGCAGCTCGTCGTCTGACAGAGCCTTCGTAGCAGGCTCAAGGAACCCGGTCTGTTCGACCATGGGTCCCATCCGCTTGATCACGCGCTCGTTACTGGTTCCGAATATCTTGGTTAAAGTGCTTGCGATCAATGGATAATTCCTTTACTGCCCCCAGGGCCACGTTTACTACTCTAGTTTAGTTCACCCTTGGGTATTTGGTGCAGAATACCGGGCTTGCGGAAGGCCAGAATCCGTCTTTCCTACTACGCGGAGATAACATGCCCACGCATGCGGCTTTCTCCCAAGGAAAGCCGCACGAGGTTCGCGGAAGCGCCGGAATTTGACAGGAAAGACGGATAAAGATATCCCATGCCTAAACGATTTTTCATTTTGTTAGTGCTGCTGCAAGCCGGCGCCGCCCTCGGCCAGATGAATATGCCGATGGCGGATAGCGGAGATCCGGTGCCCCCGGAGCAACTGCCGGCGCCGCAACATATTGAGGGCGTAGGCAATGTGCGCTTTCCGATTACCGGCAACGCCCAGGCTCAGAAGTGGTTCGAGCAGGGTTACAACCTGCTTTACGATTTCTGGGATTACGAGGCGGATCGGGCTTTTGAAGAGTCCATCCGCGCCGATGCCGACTGCGGCATGTGCTTTTGGGGTCTTTACCAGGCAGAGAGCTTCAACCATAGCGAGACCAAGACTTATGCGCAGGCAGCGCTGGCCAAAGCGGTAGCTCTGGAGGGGCATGCTACCCCGCGCGAGAAGCTTTATATTCAAGCCTCTGAGGCGCATGAGGCAGCCATTCGCGAGGCCGGCTCCGCAGACCCAAAGTTCGACCACGAAATTGAAATCCTGCGCACCCTGGTGAAAGAAAACCCCAGCGATACCAATGCCCGCATCGCTCTCTCCGAGGCTGTCAACGATGGATTTGACGATGCGGGAGAACCGCGTAAGGGCAAGAAGGAGTCATTGGCCCTGCTTCAAGGCGTGCTGAAGGAGGAACCGCAGAATTCCGCCGCTAACCATCTGTGGATCCATGCAGTCGAGGCCGGCCCGCATCCGGAACAGGCTTTGCACAGCGCGGAGATTCTGGGCTCACTTGCACCTGCGTCGGGGCACATGGTGCACATGCCCGGCCACATTTTTTACCGCACCGGAGATTACGTCCGCGCCCAGACTGCCTTCGACGCTTCGGCGCAGACGGATGAAGGCTACATGCATGCGCAGCACATTGCGCCGGACAATGACTGGAACTATGTGCACAACCTGATGTATTCCATCGCCAATCTGCTGGAGGCGGGACAAATGCAGGAGGCGGCCCAGGTTTCCGCCAAACTGGGCAAAGCACGTGGCCATCTGGAGGACACGCTCTATCCGTGGTCGCCGCGGGATTCGATTGCCCGGCTTAATCCTGAGCTGCCGGCCGCTTTGCGCACAGCCGACTGGCCGCGCGTGGTGCAGCTTGTAAACGCCGCGAACCTCTCCCAGAACATGCCGCACATGGAGTTTCTCGCCGGGGGACTTTCGCAGTTTGCCCTGGGGATGCAGTCGGTGGAAGCTCACGAACCGGATGTAGCGGAGCCCCATTCCGTGTTGCTGGATTCGACGCTGTGGCGCATGTCGCAACAGATTAAAGATCAGGAGGCGAAGGACAAGAAAGCTGCAGCGCCAACTGGAAACCAAAGCATGTCGCCCGATCCTTTGCCCAAACCTCTGCTGCAGATGCTCTCGATTATGTCGCTCGAGTTGCGCGGGTCCATGCTGGCAACACAAGACAATGTCCCTGAGGCTGAGAAGCTTTTCGCTGCTGCGCGCCGGGAAGAGAAAGAGCTTGGCTATCACGAACCTCCGTTTTATATCCGGCCTGTGTCGGAGAGTGAGGCCGCGGCGATGATGACGGCGGGCAAATGGGCGGACGCGGAAGCCGCATTTAAGAAGGCTCTGGTGGACCGTCCCAACTCCGGTTTTGCGCTCTATGGACTGGCCCAGGTGAAGGAGAAGAAGGGAGATGCCGGGGCTACCACGGTGTCTTACCGGCAGTTTCTCAGCGCGTGGAAGACGGCGGACCCGGGATTGCCCGAGATGCAACATGCCCAAGAGTGGGTCAGGCAACATGATGGGGCTGGAAATTCCGGCTCTTTTTGAGGTCTTTGGTGTCCGAATGGAAACCGCAGGTCTCTCCACTACGCTACGCTCCGGTCGAGATGACAATTCTGTTTGTGCAATAGATTTGTCATCTCGACCGGAGCGTAGCGTAGTGGAGAGACCTGCGGTTTCCATTCGGACTTAGCGTCTGCGTAATATGATGAGGCACCTTTCAGGAGGCATCTTGGACGAGGATATTGTGCAGACTGAGTCTTTGCCGCCAGCGATTCAGGAGCCACCGAAGCATGGCTTGCGCTGGGTTTTTATCGGCGCCAACGGCCTTCGGGCGGGTTGGGGTGTGCTGCTGTTTGTCGCGCTTTATGTCCTATTTTTGTTTGTCATGGGCCGGGTATTGCGGCCGTTTCTTCGCGAGGCCCGCCATGTAACCGTCCTGCCCATACGACTCGCCTTGATCACCGAATTCGCGCAATTCCTGCCCACCATTCTGGCCACGGCCATCATGGCATTTATCGAACGCCGATCGTTGCTGGCCTATGGATATCAAGGCACGGCCAAAGCGGTTCGCTTCTTCTCGGGATTGGTCTGGGGATTCATTGCCCTTTCTGTATTCGTACTTACTTTGTGGAAGACCCATCTGCTGGCCTTCGATGGCGAGCTGCTGCACGGCAGCGACATCGTGAAATACGCGCTCGGCTGGGGTCTCGTGTTCCTAATGGTCGCATTTTTCGAGGAGTCGACGCTGCGCGGTTATCTGCAATTTACGCTGACCCGCGGCATCGGTTTCTGGTGGGGAGCACTGCTGCTCTCACTGCTGTTCGGGTTTTCCCACGGCACAAATCCAGGCGAGACACCCGTAGGATTATTTGCAGCGGCAGCCGTCGGACTGGTCTTCTGTCTCAGCCTTTGGTACACCGGATCGCTGTGGTGGGCGGTTGGTTTCCACGCCAGCTGGGATTGGGCGGAATCCTATTTCTACGGCACGTCCGACAGCGGGCTGGTGGTGCGAGGACACCTGCTGGGCGAGCACCCCATCGGTCCACGGCTGTGGAGCGGCGGCACGACCGGGCCTGAAGGCAGCCTGCTGGTTTTGTTCCTGTTGGTCATCGCGGCCATCCTGATGCGGCTATGGTGGGGACCCCGCGTCGAGTCCCCTTTCCGCAACAGCGGCTGGAAGCCATCCTGGCTCAGGAAGCCGGTAGAAACCGTTCCGCTATAGGTAGGCCGGATCTGCGGTCTCGGGATCCACTGCCAGTTCGGCAAATGCTTGCTCGGCCTTTCCCTGATCAAACTTGCCCTCGCGCGCCAGGCGGGAGAGCGTCGCCGCTACAATCGACTCCGCATTCACCTCGAAGTGGCGCCGCAGATACTCACGGTTGTCGCTGCGGCCAAAGCCGTCCGTGCCCAGGGACACCAGCCTGGACGACAGCCAGGGCGCGAGCTGATCGGGCACGACCTTCATGTAGTCGCTGGCCGCAATAATCGGACCCTCACCCCCCTGCAGCGCTTGCAGGATGTAAGGAACCTTTTCCGGCTGCGTAGGATGGAGGCGATTCCAGCGTTCCACGCCCAGTGCTTCGCGCCGCAGTTCGTTGTAGCTGGTCACGCTCCAGACATCCGTCTGCACACCGTACTTCTCAGCCAGAATGCCTTGCGCCCGGACCACCTCATTCAGGATCGGTCCGCTGCCAAACAGCTGTGCTGTGGCCTTGCCGGAAGGCGCCGCCTGGAAGCGATAGATACCGCGCACGATGCCTTCGCGGACTCCTTCCGGCATCGCCGGCATGGCGTAGTCCTCGTTGTACATGGTGATGTAGTAAAAGACGCTCTCGTTTTCCTGGTACATGCGGCGGATGCCATCCTGCACGATCACGGCCAGCTCATACACGTATGCCGGGTCGTAGCTGAGACAGGTGGGAACGGTGCTGGCCAGCACGTGACTGTGCCCGTCCTGGTGCTGCAGTCCTTCTCCCAGCATGGTGGTGCGGCCGGCGGTGCCTCCCATAAGAAAACCCTTGCCGCGCGAATCCGCAAAGGCCCAGATCATGTCCCCGACGCGCTGAAAACCGAACATCGAGTAGTACATGTAGAACGGGATCATGGGGATGCGGTAGTTGGAGTAGGAAGTGCCCGCCGCAGTAAAGGAAGCCATGGAGCCGGCTTCGGTAATGCCCTCTTCCAGGATCTGGCCGTCCTGCTCTTCGCGATAATAGAGCAGCATGTCGTTGTCGTGCGGGGTGTACTTCTGCCCCTCGGGGGCATAAATCGCCACCTGGCGAATGGCAGACTCCAGGCCGAAGGTCCGCGCTTCATCGGGCACGATGGGCACGATCAGCTTGCCGATCGTCGGATCCTTCAGCAGATGGCGCAGGATGCTGACAAACCCCATGGTGGTCGAGACTACCCGCCCCTTGGAGCCGGCCGTCCACTCGCTGAACTCCTTGAGCGGGGGAGCCTTGAACACCAACTTGGGCGCGTCACGGTGAGGCAGATAGCCGCCCAGCGCTTTGCGGCGCTCCTGCAGGTACTGGATCTCCGGGCTGTCCGGCGCCGGCCGATAGGGTTTCCCCAGCTTCGCCTGCTGTTCGGGTACAGGGATCTTGAAGCGCTTTACGAATTGCGCCAGTCCGCTGTCGGTGAGCTTCTTCTCCTGGTGGGAAGCGTTGCGGGCCTGGTTGGCGCCCATCCCATACCCCTTGACCGTTTTTGCCAGGATCACGGTAGGCGAACCGTGATGATTCACTGCTCTGCGGTAAGCGTTGTAAATCTTGACCCGGTCATGGCCGCCGCGGTGCAGATTTTCCAATTGCTCGTCGGTCTTGTCGCTGACCAGCTCGAGCAGTTCGGGATACTTGCCGAAGAACTGCTGCCGCAGGTAGGCGCCGCCTTTCGCCTTGAACGATTGGTAATCTCCATCGACACACTCTTCCATCCTTTTGAGCAACAGGCCGGAAGAATCGCGTTCGAAGAGTTCATCCCAATCGCCGCCCCAGACGACCTTGATGACCAGCCAACCTGCGCCGCGGAAGGTGCCTTCGAGCTC
Source organism: uncultured Acidobacteriaceae bacterium (assembly GCA_963830325.1). Taxonomy (GTDB): domain Bacteria; phylum Acidobacteriota; class Terriglobia; order Terriglobales; family Acidobacteriaceae; genus PALSA-350. The sequence continues at coordinate 126,283 of CAWHMV010000005.1, read as the reverse complement.
ATCGATGATGCGCTTGTTGCCGCGCACCGGCCCGTCCAGGCGCTGTAGGTTGCAGTTGACGACAAAGATCAGGTTGTCGAGCTTCTCCCGGGAGGCGACGTTGAGCGCGCCCAGCGTATCGACTTCGTCGGTCTCGCCATCTCCCACAAAGGCCCAGATCTTGCGCTCGGTCTTTTGAATGAGCTTCCGGTTCTCCAGGTAACGCATAAAGCGGGCCTGGTAGATCGCGTTCAGCGGTCCGATACCCATGGAGACAGTCGGAAAACGCCAGAAATCCGGCATCAGCCACGGGTGCGGATAGGAAGACAGACCAGGCTTGCCGCGCAATTCGTGACGGAAGTTCAGCAGCCGCTCGTCATCAAACCGGCCTTCGAGGTAGGCGCGCGCATAAACGCCCGGCGAAGCGTGCCCCTGGAAGTAGATAAAGTCGCCCGGCTGGTCGCCGTAGGTAGCGTGGAAGAAATGCTCATAGCCTACCTCCAGCAGGGTGGCTAGCGAGGAATAGGTCGAGAGATGGCCGCCGATGCCCGCATCCTTTTTGTTCTGGCCATGCACCATGGCCATTGCGTTCCAGCGGATAAGGGCTTCCAGCCGCAACTCAAGCTTGCGGTCGCCGGGGTAGGGTACTTCCTCATGCCTGGGGATGGTGTTGAGGTAGGGGGTAGTCAGCGCGCTGGGGGTGGAGATGCCGGCCTCGCGCGCCCGTTGCCGCAATGCGGCAATCAGTTCCGCAGCCTGTTCATGGCCTTCGCCGACCACCAGGTCGTCAAATGCTTCGATCCACTCTGCTACCTCATCAGAAAACTTCGATTGCGCGGGTACAGCGACTTTGGTTTCCATAGAAATTTAGACCGGTTCTGCCTCTTGTAGTATATCCGTCAGCAGAGAATCCTGAGAAAGTGCGCTAGGTGGCTGACCAATGTCTACCTCTTCGTTTCATGAGAGCCACGCCGACATCATTGACCTGCAACAGCAGGTAGCGCGCCTGCAGGCTTTGCTGGAGATTTCCCGGCAGGTGCACGCGGCCGTGGGGCCGGAAGAGGTGCTGCAGTCCGTTCTGCGCATCGTGGTTCGGGAGCTGGAAATGGCCGGGGCTCAGGTCACCGAGCCTCCGCTCACCGTGGGGGATATGCCCCCGGAGCCGTGGGAGGGATGTGCCCGCTTTGCCCTGCTAAACAAGGACGGGATTCAGTTGACCGAGCTGGTAGTCAATCCGGGTCCGGGCAAGACGCTTTCGATTTATGAACAGGATTTTCTCGAAGGGCTGGTCCTGCAGGCAGGAGTGGCGGTCGAGAATGCGCAATACCATGAGCGCGCGGTCGAATGGGCGCGCGTGCAGCAGGATCTGGATGCCGCGCGGGCCATTCAGCGCAGCCTTCTGCCGCAGCAGATGACGGAGATTTCCGGTTATTCCGTCGCGGTGCAGTCAAGCACCTGTTACGAGGTGGGTGGCGACTACGTGGACCTGGTGAGTCTGCCCGATGGAAGCGAGCTGATGGTCGTGGCCGATGTCGCGGGCAAAGGATTGGCTTCCGCCATCGTCGCGACTTCCTTTCGCTCGGCCTTTCGCGCTATGGCGCTTGCCGGGTTGCCGCTAGCCGAGCTGGCCGCGCGTATGAACCAGCAGCACTACGGCGAAGGCCAAGAGGCGCGCCGCCGCTACGTGACCGCGATTTTCCTCAAGCTGGACCCGGCGACGCATACCGTCGAGGTCGTGAATGCCGGCCACAACCCTGGATTTCTGCTTTCCGCAGATAAGACGGTGCATGAGATCCAGGCAAGCGGTACGCCCATCGGCCTGGTTCCGATGATGCAATACAGCTCGGAAACCCTTGTCTTCCACCCTGGATCGCGGTTGCTCTTCTATACCGATGGGCTCACGGAAGTGTTTCAGGGCGATGACGAATTCGGTCCAGAGCGTTTGCTGGCGACATTTCGCGAGTGCAAGTCGGAGGATTGTACTGCTATCCTCAAGGTCCTGTGGCAACAATTGGCTGAATTCTCCAGAGGAGAGCCGCAGCAAGACGACATGACGGCGCTGGCGTTGGTGCGCATGCAGGCTTAAACGCAGTTTCACAGTTACCGGGCGCCGCCAGCATTTGCGAGGTGTGGTTTTCTTTGGCGGAAAACCACGTGAAGCTTTTTCACTTCGGTGTAGACCTACTGTGAACTGCGTAGAGGGAAGACCAAATGGTTGAAACCAGGGGCACGGCGGTGGAAGTAAAACTCCCATCGCGGCTGGGCTTCGAAAAAGTTGCCATGGGCACAGCGGCCAGCGTGGCCAAGCTCATGGGCTTTCCCGACGATCGCATCGAAGACTTAAAGACCGCTCTGGCCGAGGCATGCATCAACGCCATCGAGCACGGAAACCAGCTTGATGGGAATCTCTGCGTCGGAGTGATCCTTTCCGCCAGCGACGAAGCGCTGGAAGTAAAAGTGATGGACACTGGCTCTGGTATCGCCAAGGCGCCTTCCAAACCGGATATCGACCGCAAGATGCACGGCGAAGAGGATCCCCGAGGCATGGGCATGTTCCTGATCCAGTCGCTGGTGGATGAGGCGGAGTGGGTGAAAGGAAGCCCGGGCAAAGGAAGCTACGTACGATTGGTCATCAGGCTGGCCAAGGAGAGTGAGTAAGGTGCAGACGGAGACAAAAGCTAAGGTTGATGAAGTTCTGGGTGCGAAAGGGCAGCCGGTCACCGTTCTTCGCTTTACGGGCGATATTTCCAGTAGTTCCCGGGATACGGTGTTGGGGACGTACGAGGGTGTGACCAAGAGCCGCCCGGTGCTGATTGATTTTTCCAAGGTGGAATACATCAATTCGAGTGGGATTGCTTTGGTGATCCAGATGTTGATGGAAGCGAACAAGGCTGATCAGACGATCGCTGCGTTTGGGTTGACGCCGCATTTTCAGAAGGTGTTCACCATGGTGGGGATTACCAAGTACGCGGCCCTGCATCGGGATGAGGCTTCGGCTATCGCTTCGTTGTAGGGGCCTTTCCTAGGGAATGAGCCGGGAACTGCAGATCCCTCCACTCCGCTCCCCCGTATTTCCTGTATAACTTGGTGGCGCTGACGGACCTCATGCGCCTTTCCTTAAGAGAAAGGCGCACACGCGACCGTGTCCAGCGCTGCGTGGCAGGAAATCCGGGTTCGCTTCGGTCGGGATGACAAAGGGGGAGATCTGGTTTTCCATTTGGTATCGGTTGCAGGGATCCCAGGTCTCAAAAGCGAGACCTGGGGCACCCATCGGTTCTTACCGACGACACAACTACTCCACCGAGTCGCGGTTTGGGACGACACGAAGCACTCCCTGCGCAACCCATCTTCCCTTTGTCATCCCGAGAGCCTGTGACTTTTTTGGTGCAATTTTCTGAAAACATTGAGCGGTTTGGGGGATGAAGTTGTAAGAAGAGACATGGGCAATAACGAGGCAGGGGAAGTCGAGCAGAAGGGTGCAGTGCGTCTTCGTAAAGCAGAGCGTCTTCAGCTTTCTCTTTTACCGCATTGCATAGATGATTTGGTGTCCTCGGATCATCGAGTACGTACGGTGATGGCGGTAGTGGAGAAGCTGGACGTGAGCGGTTTTTGCGCGCCGATCCGAGCCCGTGAAGGGCGAGCTGGTCGTAATGCGACTGATCCTCATCTGCTGGTGGGTTTATGGCTGTATGGGTGTGTGCGCGGGATAGGTTCGGCACGGGAGCTGTCACGTCGCTGTGAAGAGAGTCTGCCGTTTCGCTGGTTGTGTGGCGGGGTCAGTGTCAATCATCGCCTGCTGTCTGACTTCCGTACCGATCACGCGGATGCCTTAGACGCCCTGTTTACGCAGGTGCTAGTGACGTTGGTGGACAAGAAGTTAGTACGGGTGAGTCGCATCAGTCAGGATGGAGTGCGGGTGCGGGTGAGCGCCGGGAGCAGCAGTTTTCGCCGGGAAGAACGATTGCAGCAGCTGTTTGTGCAAGCCCAGCAGCATGTGTCGGAGTTGCGCGAGCAGCTGGAATCGCCGGCACAATCGGCAGCGGTAACGACGCGGCAGAAGGCGGCGCGTAAGCGAGCGGCGGAGTCGCGACAAGAGCGGTTGGAGCAGGCGATCGCGCAGTTGCCGGAGCTGAAGAAGAAGCAGGCGGAGGCGGCGCAGAGGGCAGGGAAAGGCAAGTGTGGGGACAAGATCCGAGCCAAGCAGCCGCGGGTAAGCACCACGGACGCGGCCATGCGGGGGATGAAGATGGCTAACGGTGGTTTCAACCCCGCGGCCAACGTGCAGTTGGCTGCCGACACCGAAAGCCGCGCCATCTTGGGGGTGGAAGTCAGCAACGAGGGTTCCGACTCGGCTGGGTTGAGCGAGCCGATGCGTCAGCAAGTGGAACAACGAACCAGTGGCAAGGTGAAACAGCACCTGGTGGACGGCGGCTACTTGTGCATGGAGGACATAGTCGAGGCCCACCAGCAAGGGGTGGAGTTGTTCGTGCCTTCCAAACCGGCCAGAAACCCGCAGAACCGGGGCCAGGAGTTGACACCCAAGCCAAGTGATTCGGAAGCGATCCAGGCATGGAAACAACGCATGGGAAGCGAAGAAGGCAAGAAAATCTACCTACAAAGGGCCGCCACCAGCGAAACAGCGAACGCTGAATTACGAACTCATCGCGGGCTGGCGCCGTTGACCGTACGTGGCCTCAACAAAATCAAATGCGTGGCGCTATGGTGCGCCTTGGCTTACAACCTGACCCACTTCAGCAAGGCGCTTCTCAGCTAAAACCGAGCTGAATGAGCAAAACAGAAGATCGAGCACCGAAAACAGAAAGGATCGAGCACCCTATGGCAAGCGGAACAGTGTAGAACCGCACCTTGGCCTGATGGCCGCTTCGCAATCCGACCATAACGAAACATGCTCGATCCTGGCGGGATTAAAACTAATCGGTATTAAGTCACAGGCTCCGAGCGCAGCCGAGGGATCTGCAGTTCTTTCGGACGCTTACTTCGCCCGAGGGTGGGTGCGGTCGTAGACTTGGGTGACTTGGCCGACGGTTAGCTGGGTGTAGCGCTGGGTGGTTGAGAGGCGCTCGTGGCCTAGGAGTTCCTGGATGGCCCTTAGATCGGCGCCTTCCTCCAGCATGTGGGTGCCGAAGGCGTGGCGTAGGGTGTGCGGGTGGACGTCTGCCGGTAGTCCTTTGGCGAGCGAGATTTGCTTGACGATCCTGCCTACGCTTCTGGTCGTCAGGCGCCCTGTTCCCCTCATGCGCAGATTCAATAGCAGAGCTTCATTTGCCTTCCCCACAAGCTTGATGGTGCGCGAGGGGAGATAAGCGCGGATTGCGTCTGCGGCTGCATCACCCAAAGGCACGTAGCGCTGTTTCCTGCCTTTGCCTCGGACCAGGATCACTTCCCTCGCCCAGTGGAGATCGGTCAGGTTCAGGCCCACCAGCTCGGCGTTGCGGATGCCACAGCCGTATAGCAGCTCGAAGATGACGCGATCGCGCTCCGGCCAGGCTGCTACCTCCTCCGAGGAGGCGGTTTCTACCAGGTGGTTCATCTGCTCGATCGACGGTACCCGGGGCAAATGCTTGGGCAGCTTGGGGGTCGCGACCAAGGCCGCTGGGTTGCTGCTCACGTACCCGGCTCTCGCCATCCACTGGAACCAAGACCTGACAGCGGCCAAGGACCTGGCCACGGACGCCTTGGCCAACCCACGATCGTAAAGCTCGCCCAAGTAGCCGCGAATCTGCAGATGGTCGATGCTGTGCATTTCGACGTTGGTTCCGCGCTGCTCGACCAGGTAGGCGGCGAAATTGCCGATTTCTCGCTGATAGGCACGCAAGGTATGCGGGGACGCGGCGCGCTCATGCGCCAGCATAGCCAGGAACTGCTCTGCCAGGAGCGTTGGTTGCAACTTCATTTGGCAGCCCTCCTGGTGGCCCGCGGATGGTGGGCGCGATGGACTGCTTTCAACCGGCCAAGGGCAAGGTGCGTGTAGACCTGGGTGGTCGAGATGTCGGCGTGCCCGAGCAGGGTTTGCACAGTTCTCAGATCGGCTCCGTTCTCCACCATGTGGGTGGCACAACTGTGGCGCATGACATGGGGACTAGCACGGGCGTCCAACCTTTTCACCAGATACCACACCCATTGCCGGGTGAGTCCTGCGCCGCGCACGGAGAGAAACAGCCGGTTCTCGCGGGGGCGGGCCGCCAGCCCAGGCCGGCCCCGGGTCAAGTAAGCTTCCAGAGCCTGGACGGCCATCCGCCCCAAGGGCACAATGCGCTCCTTGTCGCCTTTGCCGCGGACCAGCATGCGACCCTCTGCCAGGGAGAGATCCTCAACTCGGAGCCCAGTAAGCTCGGAGACGCGCACCCCTCCGGCGTAAAGCATCTCCACGATGGCGCGATCGCGCAGGGCTACTGCATCTGCCTGGGGATGATCGGCTGCGGTTCCAGCCTGCTCCATCATGCGCTCCACCTCGGATTGCGCCAGCGCCTTGGGGAGAACCTTCCATGAGGCTGGGGATTCGAGGTTCACAGTCGGGTCGTGGCCGATTCGCTTGTCCAGCAGCAGCCATTTGTAGAAGCCACGGAGGCAGGAGAGCTTGCGCGCTATCGAACGGGACTGCACTCCGTGCTTCTGCAAGTGTTCCAGGAACCCGGCTACTTGCGCCTGCCCGGCGGTGAGCGGAAGGGCGTGGGTCCCCTCCAGATATTCGGTAAATAGCTCGAGGTCCCGTTGGTAGGCTTCACAGGTCAGCGGGCGCAGGCCTTTTTCGACCCGCAGATAAGTGAGGTATTGACGCGTGATGCCGGACTGGTTGTCGGCGGGCACAAATTTGATTATCCCCTTACAGCAGGCTCGATCGAGGGGCGGCGGGATGCAGGAATCAAGAGAGGTAGCCGTGGGGGGAAGTGTGCGCCTTAAGCGCCTTATGCGCCATAAGGGTCCGATTTCATCGCTTCTTCATGCCGGAAGTGCAAAATTGGAGCAGATCGCCGACAATATACAGCAGGGGCCGGTGCCCCGGCAGGAGCGACCTCCGGTTTGACTAGCAGCAAGTCCACACATATCACGCCTCTTTCCCCCCAAGAATTCAGCGATTCCGTTCTCTCCCGAGAGCCCGCAGTGGCCGTGTTCGACTGCGATGGAACTTTGTGGGATGGGGACTCGGGATACGACTTCATGGTGTGGTCGATCGAGGAGGGCATCGTCTCTCGCAACGCCAGCGATTGGATCGATTCCCGGTACCGGCTTTATCGTGCCGGCACGGTCTCAGAACTCGCCATGTGCGGGGAAATGGTCCAGATCTATGACGGCCTGAGTGAAACGGAAGTCCGCCGGGCCGCTGCCGCATTTTTTCAATCGCGCTTCAGGGACAGGATCTTCCCTGAAATACACTCCCTGGTGGCCGCGTTGACCGAGCGCGGGACAGAGATATGGGTAGTCAGCTCGACCAACAACTGGGTGATCGAAGAGGGCGTGCGCGGCTTCCAGGTTCCTGCCTCACGGGTCATTTCCGCGCGCGCCAAGGTGGTGAACGGCGTCATTACCAGCAAGCTGGTCGATGTTCCCACAGGCGAGGGTAAAGCCAGATCGTTGGTCGCAGCCGGCGTCGCGGCTCCTGACGTGGTGTTTGGGAATTCGGTACACGATGCTGCCATGCTGGAAATTGCGCGACAAGCCTATCCCGTGAACCCCACGCCGGCTTTGCTGCAAATCGCAGGCAAGCATGGATGGCCAATCTTTTATCCGGAAGGCACTCTGCCCTCCTCGGCATGATGGCGCAGCGGTTCGGCCGTAGCCTGCGGGTTGCCGCGCTACAGCCCAGCGTGAGCCTCACACTCGACCACCTGGGCTGCCTCGACTCTCTGGTCGCCTGCACTCGTTACTGCCTGCAGGCGGTTCCTTCGTTGCGCGAACGCGACCTGAAAGTGATCGCTGATTCGTGGTCTTCGAACACCGAGGAAATCCTCTCGGCTTCGCCCGATCTGGTGGTTGCGTCGGTTCCGTACCGGTTGGAATCGCTGGCCGCGATCCTGAAATGCGGCGTCCCAGTGCTGACGCTCGCGCCGCACTCGCTGGCTGACGTTTATCAGGACATCCGGCTTCTGGGCGACATTTTGAACGTGCGGGATCGAGCCGCGGCGGTGGTCGAGGAGATGATGGGTGCCTTTTCGTCTACGCGGGACGCGGTTTCTATGGCTGAGACGCCGCTGGTCTATTGCGAGGAGTGGGGAAAACCGCTTATTCATTCGCAAACGTGGGTCGCCGAGCTGGTTTCTGCTGCGGGCGGACGTTTTTTGGGGAAGCCCGGTTCGGTGACCGATGGTGCCGCGATCGCCGCCCAGGATCCAGATGTGCTCGTGTTTGCCTGGTGCGGCGCCGGAGACCGGGTTCCGTTAGGTCGCGTGATCGAGAAACGGCAATGGCAGTCGCTGCGCGCGGTGCGGGAAGGCCGTGTTTATTGCGTTCCGGACGAGTTTCTGAATACTCCGGCACCCAACCTCCTGCAGGGACTTCGGGCGCTGGCCGGCGTTATTCATCCGGAGATTTTTGGGTCCGCGCAAGGCGTACGATCCCTGCAACCAGACGGTCTTGCGGTAGCAGCGTCTAAAATTACATGAGCGTGCAGAGAGATTCGAGGCGGCCAAGAACGGACGCGAAGGTGGTTCGGCTGGTGGTGGCCGCACTGATCCTGCGGGAGCAGACGGTACTTATTTGTCAACGGCGGCCGGATCAGCCGATGGCTTTGAAATGGGAGTTTCCCGGGGGAAAGGTCGAGGACGGCGAAAGCGCGGAACAGGCCCTGCGGCGGGAGTTGGATGAGGAATTGGGCATCGCGGCGGATATCGGGAGTAGGGTGGCGCATACGCGCCATACGTACCGCAGTGGAAGTGCGATTGATCTGCAGTTTTTTGCGGTTTACCAGTTTGCCGGCGAAATGACGAACCGGATTTTCAATGAGCTTCGGTGGTGCCCGCTGCGTGAGTTACCGCGGTATGATTTTTTGGCCGCGGATCGGATACTCATCCGCGAGTTGGCTGCGGGCAGGCTGCTTTAGGACCTTCCAGCCGTCCCTTCGGGACTCGATCATGTTTCCGAGGCGTACCCAGGACTGCGTCCTGGGCTAAGTTCAGCCGTCCCTTCGGGACTGTGTTTGGAAATCGTGTTGTCACCAATCTCTTTAAACCCTGAGGTACGTCTTTCCCATCGCCTGTGGCGAAGTCAATCGCGAAGGAAATGACTTCGCCCTTTATGTCTTGAAAAGCGTACCTCAGCGGCTGAAGCCGAATTCATTACGCAGCAGATATGTACGGCCTGAAGGCCGTACCCTTCAGACAAGCGACTTCTTCCGTAGACTGCACTCAAACGATCGGAAAAAGACGTACCTCAGGGGCTAAAGCCCTCAAGCGCCCAGCTTGTTACGGCACAGTCGAAAACGACATCTAAACCTTTTAGAACCATCATGGGCGAATCCGATGGTTTTCATCACCTTGGGTGAGCCGCAGGCTCATGGGGACACGGCTGAAGCCGTGCCCTTCGTCGAGTGTAGTTTTAGGCCGGGGAGGTGCTCTTCGTTCGACGGCTTTCCCCAGTGTTGTTTTCAGAATTGGAAGTAGATGAAGTCGCGGTGGCCGAAGAAGCCGAAGAAGACGATGGCGTAGAGACAGGCGTTGTAGGCCAGGGCACGAAAGGCCGGCCGGGCCCAGATGCGTGGAGTGCTTGTTGGATGGGCGATCCACCACTCAACCACAAACATGGCGGCAATCGACAAGAGCAAGTAGGGCGCTGTGGCACGGCTGAATCCGCCTACCTTCAGCAGCACTGGATCCAGTCTTCCGGGGGATAGAAGATGGGTGGCGATAAACCAGGCGTCTGCTACGGTGTTGGCGCGAAAAAATATCCAGGCGTAGGTCACCAGGCTGAAGGTCACCACTGTCTTGCAGAAGGCGGTTAGCCGGGGTACACGATCGAGAAAGAGCAACCGGCCGAGTCGCGCGGTCAGTGGGGCGGTCGATTGGGCAACGATCAGGTAAATGCCGTGCAGGAAGCCCCAGATGACGAAGGTCCAGTTGGCTCCATGCCACAGGCCGCTGATGACAAAGGTGATCATCAGATTGGCATAATGCCGGGATAGCTTTACCCGGTTCCCACCCAACGGAATATAGACGTAGTCGCGGAACCAGGTGGAGAGCGAGATATGCCATCGCCTCCAGAACTCGCCCACCGAGCGGCTGAAGTAGGGCTGCATGAAATTGATACGCAACTCGTAGCCCATCATGCGCGCCAGGCCCAACGCTATATCGGTGTAGCCGGAAAAATCGCAGTAGATCTGGATGGAAAACAGCACGGTCGCCAGCATGAGCGCGGATCCGTCGTAATGCCTCGGCGTATCGTAAACGAGCTTTACAAAATCGGCTACGTTGTCCGCCAGCACCATCTTCTTGAACAGGCCCCATAGCGCCTGCGCCATCCCCGCCCGAATACCTTCGAAGGTGACTCTTGGCTCGCGATGAAATTGGGGCAGTAGTTCGTACGGGCGCTCAATGGGCCCGGCCACCATTTGGGGAAAGAAGGCTACGTACAACGCGTATTCCAGCAGATTCTTTTCTGCCGGTACCCTTCGCCGGTATACCTCGATGGTGTAACTCATCGCCTGAAACGTGTGGAAGGAAAGGCCGACGGGCAAAATGATCGCCAGCAGAGGCGGGTCATAGCGCAGGCCGAAGAGGTGCGACGCGCTGCCAACGGAGCCGGTCAGAAAGTTGAAATATTTGAACAAGACCAACAGCCCGATGTTGCAGAAGAGACTCAGGCCCAAATACAAACGGCGGCGCTCGGGCAGCTCCGCTTTTTCTATCTGTAGACCGGCCACGTAGTCGATGAGCGTGATGCCCCAGATCACAAAGATGTAGCGGGTGCTCCAGCACATGTAGAAGTAGTAGCTGGCGAGGAGCAGGATGATTTTGCGCGTGGTCCCGCGGGTGACCAGAAACAACAACCACACGACGATGAAAAAGAACAGAAACTGAAAGCTATTGAAGAGCATGGGGCCTGTCCTTCAGCAGCTGAAACAAAGCTTCTGTGTATACGCGCGCGCCAGCCTGGTTGAGGTGGGTCTGATCGGCAAACAACCGATTGGGGTAGAGGTAGTAGTCAGGACCGAGCAGCTTACAGGGAGTAGCCTGCTCGACCTGGGCTGCGAACGCTGCGTCCCTGGCTTCCGCCGGCGCGGCTTCTCCATCGCGGAGGTAGAACGGTACAAAGTAACAATCGATGTGATATTGCCGAATCAATTGATTGAGTTGGCCAATCTGCGCGCTTGGCGATGGCGCATTGCGGGGAAGTCTCCTGGTGGCTTGGTCTGAGTCGAGATGGAAATCGTCGGGCAGGCGCCCTCCGGCAAAATGGCTCTGCTCGGTGATGAGATGGTAGCCGCGCTCGGCGATTACGTCGCGCTCGTTTTGTTCTGACTCGCGGTAATAGCTCATCACCCCGCCATGGCTGGGTGCGGCGAGCAGAAAGGCAGTCAGATCGCGGAGGAAATTGCGGAAGGGAAAGAGCCCGTCGATGACGGCGTGGTCGTCGGGAATGAAATGAAAAATGCCGCGTGGCCGTGGATCGCGGGTCCACGGCAGCGTCATGAGCAGCACGTTGGGAGCCTGCCCGCGCGCACACATGGCCTGGAGAGGCGGTAAAAATAAATCGCTCCCGGGAAAACCTGAATTGAAAGACGAAACATGCAGGTGGTCGGCCGAGCTCATCTGGTCGAACAAGCGGTCGAACCAGGCAGGAACAAAACCGGCCAGGATCTTGCTGTTGCCGAAAATCAATACCCGGGTGACGGCGGGGTCGGCGGGAAATACCTGACCTTGGCGTTCCCATTGCAACTTGGCGCTGAATACCACGTCGGAGCCATTCTTCAGGTAAGGCAGCCCGCGCCAGAGTCCATACAACAGCGCCCAGGCTAGCGCGAAGAACAAAATCGTCCAGCCAAGAGCCTTGCTTCGCTCCGCCAGGGGCTCCTGCTGAGCGGTTTCGGGGATGGGGGCAGTTTGGACGTCCAAAATAGATCCTGGGATAGACCCTGGACTTTTATCGTATTACAGCCATCAAAGCAGAACCAGAATAAGGGTACCCGGCCTACAACTGAGAGGTTGGATTTTTCCTGACAAAAAATCCAGTCTGCATCTCTGCCGCTGGGTACGGTTGTTCTGTTTCTGCTTCAGGCAGAGCTGCCGGTAAACATCATGACCAGTGACAACACAATAACCACCGCAGCGGTCAGCCAGGCCACGGCGTTGAACCAGTATGAGTTTATATATTCACCCATCAGGTCCTTGCGGTTGATGAGCAGCAGCATGAACACGATCACCAGGGGCAAGAGTACGCCGTTCAATACCTGGGACAGGATAACCATGCTGATGAGTTTGCCGTTGGGAACAAACAAAACAGCGATGGCTCCGCCGGCGACCAGTAACGTGTAGAGCCAGTAGAAGACCGGCGCATCTTTAAATCCGCCATCCAGACCGGATGCCAAGCCTAATCCTTCGCACACTGTGTAGGCAGTGGAGAGGGGCAGAATGGAGGCGGCAAACAATGAGGCGTTGAACAAGCCGACGGCGAACAAGAGGAAGGCATACTGTCCAGCCAGAGGTTTCATGGCTTCGGCCGCGTCCGCCGCTTCCTTGATCGCTCCCATCCCGTGCGCGAACAGGGTGGCGGCACAGGCGACCACTATGAACCAGGCCACGATGTTGGTAAAGAACGATCCGATGATGACGTCGAGACGAGAGGCCGGATAACTCTTTGCCGTGACCCCCTTTTCCACGATAGAAGACTGCAAATAGAACTGCATCCAGGGAGAGATGGTGGTGCCGATCACACCCACGATCATATAAATGTAACTTTTAGAGTGCCAAATTGAGCCTCGAGGCAGCTTCACTGTGGCGACCATGGCATCGTGCCAGCTGGGCTGGGAAAGGACGCCGGTGACGATATACGCAATATAGAAAACGGACGCCGCCAGAAAGACTTTCTCGACCCGCTTGTAGTCCCCCTTAACCACCAGGAGCCAGATGGTCAGGGCGCTGGCCGGCACGGAGATGTATTTGCTGATGTGGAACAGCTGCATGCTGCCGGCGATGCCGACGAATTCGGCCATGACGTTGCCGAAGTTGACGATGACCAACAGCATCATCAACAAAAAGGTCATGCGCAACCCGAACTCTTCGCGGATGAGATCGCTCAGGCCCTTGCCGGTAACCGCCCCCATGCGGGCGCACATTTCCTGCACCACCAGTAAGGCCACGGTGATGGGGATCATGGTCCACAGCAGGGTGTAGCCGAATTGGGCTCCGGCATTGGAGTAGGTGAGAATGCCGCCGGAGTCGTTGTCGATGTTGGCGGTGATAAAGCCCGGGCCGAGCACGGCGAGGAAGAGCAGTATCCGGATTCGCCAGCGCTTGAGCATCGGTCAGGGTGAAGCTTTCAATTTGAATTCGTTAACGCTTTACGGCAAAGCAGCAAATGAATCATTGTTTCGCGCGCAGGAAGGCAATGACATGGTCCGCCTGCACCACGCCCACTAAACGGTTGGCACTATCGACCACGGGCAGCGCATGCAGATTGTACTTGTCGAACAGCTCCGCTACGTCGTCCTGGTGAGCTTCCGCTGGACTCGAGATAATGCGTGGCTCGGACAGAACGGCTACGCGCGTTTCCGGGAGGGCCAGGATCAGTCGAGACAACGGGACAACGCCTTCGAGCACATCATCTTTCCCGGTGAGATAGATTTCGGTTACGCCCTCGGGATCTCCATCGAAGTCGCGCAGCGCGCGGACGGCCTCCCCAGCGGTGGCGGTGGAGGCGACCTGCACGCAGTTGGTGGTCATTCTGCCGGCGGCGGAGTTCTCGCGGAATTCGAGCAGATCCTCCACTTCCTGCCGCTCTTCCGGCTGCATTTCCTCGAGGATGGCCTCCGAACGCTCGTCGGAGAGCTCAGCCAGCAGATCGGCAGCGGCGCCCGGATCCATTTCTTCCACGATGTCGGCGACTCGGCCGGAATCGAGCGATTCGAGCAGGGATTTCTGCAGGCGAGGCTCTACTTCTTCCAGCGCGTCGGCGGCTACCTCCTCATCGAGGGAAACGAAAACGGCCTCACGCTCGGGAGGGGGCAGGTCCTCGAGAATGTCCGCCAGGTCTGAGGGATGCATGTGAGAAAGGCGAGCATGTTCGATCTTCAGCTTCACCCTGCGGGCGGGGTCGACTTCAATCAGGTCGACAAACTCCCAGGGAATGACGTTGGCACGGAAGTGCATGGCGAACTTTGCCAGGGTATGCCTGGGCATCGTGCCTTTGAGCAGCCTGCGTACTGCGCCACGCAGTCCGACTGCGACCTCAGAGACTCGCAGTCCCTCGCGACCTGCCTGCAAATACCACTGCAGGTCGACGTCGTTTACTCGCACGACTTTTCTCCCGTGCACGTCGATGATTTGCCGGTCGAGGACGTCTTGCTGCAGAAGAAGCAGGTTCTCGTCACCGCGAAGGGGTTGAAGGAGGGCATCCTCGCGCAGTTCCAGGTTTCCCGCCGGTGTTTGCAGTACGTCTTTCACGGCGACCAGCCTGGTTCCCTCGCGCGTTTTGAGCAGCAGGCCCGCAACATTGCCCGCTGCGGGCCCGGTGGCCACGGCGACGTCTTTGAGGCGGCCCTGGACTCGGCCTTGCCGATCGGTGATCGGGGTGCCGAGGAGGAGGGTAAGACTAGCGTGTTTGTTCTGCTTGTCGTTCATCGACGGGCCGGTTGCAGTCTAACAGTCGCGGGGGGAGGGTTGGAGCAGGTTAATAAGAGAGACGCGGTGGGGTCGATTTAGTAACCCTGGCGGTGGGTGATGATTGGAGGTTTGGTGGTTGGAAAGGGCGTGGATTTCAGTGCGGAAATGGGGTGCCGGAAAAAGTTGTTTGAAGGGCTTCAGAATTGTTTCCGTACAGGCGATTTCCTTCGGGCGCGGCCTACTAGCAGGGGCTGAAGAGCGTGTGTGAGAACCAGGATTTACGAATTGAGTCCCGCAGGGACGGCTGAACTTAGCCCAGGACGCTAGTCCTGGGTACACCGTGCAACATGATTAAGTCCCGTAGGGACGGCTGAAGGTTGTCCAGGATTGCCTCGCGGCCTATTTCCAGCCGTCCCTGCGGGACTGGGTCGTCCTTCCAAATCCAACCCAGGACTAGCGTCCTGGGCTAAGTTCAGCCGTCCCTGCGGGACTGAGTTTGGAAATGGCCTTCTCACAGACGCTCTGAAGCCCCTTTCTCCTCCCTTTACGGCCCGACTAAAGCCGTGCCCTGATACAAAGCTGAGTTTTTCCGCGGCCTGTAAAATCGTGCGCTGATACAAAACTAAAAAACTCTACAACTGACTTTTACTAGGAGGATCCCAGGTCTCAAAGCCGAGAGCCCACGGCACGCCTGGGCAGGCTGGGGACCCATCGCGTGGCCAGTGTGCATAGGTGTCGGGGACGCCCTGTTGTTTTTAGTTGGGTCTTTCGGGACGGCTCTTTTGGAAGCGCTCATCGAGGGGTTGGCGGCCCTGGAATCCGGCTTCTACGGTGTGCCAGTAGTCGATTTTTGCTTCGCCTAGTTGCCAGCAGAGCAGGACAATCTGCTCTCCGATCTGGCAGGGGAAATCGAGCAGGCCTTTGTCGAGGTCTTTTACCTGGACGCCGATGGAATCGATTTCCTGGATTGCATCCTGGGCCTGCTGGACTGAGGTGCGCTGAGACATGCGCTTATGGGCCACTGCAGCAACATCCACCAACATGCCCCCGGAGAGGAAGATGTTCTGACTGAGCATCTGCAGTTCAGCTTCCACCAGACTGGCACTCGCCTTGGCGTCGATCGCCCGGCGCAGCAGCGATTCCAGGATCGGCAAGAGAGATTGCGCCTCGTCAAGGGAGAATGTCTTCATCGATACGACCTTCAGCTAAACCTATGGTAATACACCCAGAACATCCTAAAGTCAGCCCGGAACGTTGATCCTATGAGGCGGAAATCTGCCTGGACCGGCTGATTTGTGGCCGCTTGGCGGGGAAGGTATCATGACAGAGCGATGAGTTTGCCCGACACTATCTTCATTTTCGGACTGGCCCTGGTGATCTTCGGCCCCAAAAAACTGCCGGAAATCGGTCGGCAACTGGGCAAGCTGGTGCTCGAGTTTCGACGCGCCAGTAATGAGTTCAAGATGCAGATCGAGGAAGAGTTACGTGCCGCCGAGGTGGCGGATCGCCAAAAGCAGATTGCCACGCCGCCAGTCACCCCAGCACCGGCGGCGGAATCCACCTCAGAAGCGTTGACGATCCGGCCGCCGAGCAACGGAACTACGGTCAGCACGGAAAGCCCGTCCTCGCGGGTGATCCCCGTGCATGAAGAAGTCGCGGAACTGAAAGCAGTCGCGGGAGACCACCCGGAACTGCCGAGCAACGGCCTCGAGCGTGAGCCGGAGCAGGCAGTCACTCATCATGACTGACATTGTGGACCGGGCCCGGACAGCGGTGACCGAAAGAGCCGAATTGCCGGGAATGAGCCTCCTGGAACACCTGGAGGAATTGCGCAAGCGCATTATTCATTCCGGCGTTTACCTGATTGTCGCTTTCTTTATCGCTTACAGCATCCGCGAAAAGCTTGCTGCATTCATGGTGAAGCCCATCACCGCGGCGCTCAAGGCGCACAACCTGGACACTCATCTGGTCTATTTGAACCCGGTAGATCCATTCAATTTCTTCATAAAAATCAGCCTGATATGCGGGGCTATCATCGCCTCGCCGTTCATCCTGTTTCAGGTGTGGTTGTTCATCGCGCCTGGTCTTTACCGGCAGGAGAAACGCTACATTCTGCCCTTCATGACGGCTACGGTCGGTCTATTTCTGGCCGGCGCGTTTTTTGGCTATCACTACGTTTATCCGGGTGCGCTGACTTTTCTCATTGGCTACGGGTCTCAGTTCAGGCCCATGGTGACGGTGAGCGAATACACCGAACTCTTCATGACCGTGATTCTGGGCCTGGGGGTCACGTTTGAATTGCCGATCCTGGTGTTTTTTCTGGCGCTGTTTGGCATCGTGAGCGCTGGGTGGTTGTGGAAGAATATTCGCTACGCCATCCTGCTGATTTTCATTATCTCCGCGATTATCACCCCCACCCCGGATGTGCTCACCATGTGCGTGTTTGCTGCGCCCATGCTGGTGCTCTACCTGTTAAGTATTGGGGTCGCTTACATGGTCCACCCGACGCGGAGAAACCGGCTCAAAGAGCAAACATGAGGGTTGTTGCTGCACTTCTCTGCTTCGTGATTTGCGGGGTGGCCCGGGCCCAGGCGCCGCTTCCCCGGTTTGATGGTGACCGTGCGCTAGCCTATACCCGGGAGTTCGTCGCTACCGGACCGCGTTGGGTGGGCAGCAAGGGACACGCCAAGGCGCAGGCTTTCCTGGAAAAACAGTTTGCTAAAGACGATCTGGTGAAGGATAGCTTCACGGCATCCACTCCGGCGGGGCCGCTGACGATGACCAATTACATCGTCAAGTTTCCCGGGAGCAAGGACGGGGTGATCGTCCTGGCCAGCCATTACGACACCAACTATCCGCTGAAAGATACCGGATACGTGGGGGCCAATGATGGTGGGTCCAGTACGGGTTTGTTGCTCGAATTGGCCAATAGTTTCCGCGGCAAGAAATTGGATGGATACAGCGTTTGGCTGGTGTTTTTTGATGGGGAAGAGGCGGTTAAAGAGTGGACCGACGCAGATTCGACCTACGGCAGCCGGCATCTCGCGGAGAAATGGCAGGCGGACGGGACTCTGAAACGCATCAAAGCGTTTTTGCTGGCTGACATGATTGGGGATCGTGATCTGGATGTGTTACGGGACATGAGTTCGACCCCGTGGCTGCTCGACGTGGTGGGGCAGGCAGCGGGGAAGTTCGGCGACCAGTCTTATTTTTTCCAGGAGCGGACTTCGGTTGGGGATGACCATACTCCGTTTATGCAGCGTAACGTGCCTTGCGCGGACATTATTGATTTCAATTATGGGTATCAGAATGCGTTTTGGCACACTCCGCAGGACACCATGGATAAGCTGAGCGCGAAGAGCTTGACCATTGTGGGGGATGTGTTTTTGGAGACGATTCAGTTGCTCAATCAGCGGTAGGGTTCCCTGGGAATCGGGGAGGGGTTGAGGCGCACCGCAGGTCCCTCGGCTTCGCTCGGGATGACAAGGAAAACGTAACGGTTCCATAGACAGTGGTTGCCGGACCGAGGCCGCTCTCCCATGGAAGCGCCACCCTTCCCTTTGTCATCTCGACCGCAGCGCAGCGGAGAGATCTCTGTGTTGACGCCTCTTCCTGGATATGTTTTTCGACCGGAGCGTAGCGGAGTGGAGAGACCTGCGGTTTTTCTTCATCGGCGGTCGTAGGCTAGCATTGGATAATGCTCGATGGCGCTCCGATCGCTTACTGGATAGGTTTCCATGTCGTAGTGCTGGTTCTGATTTTGGTCGACCTCGCCGTTCTCGGTCGCGGGGAAGCGTCCTACCAAAACCGTCATAATTTTCTCTTTGTCCTGTTTTTGCTGGCGCTCGCCACGTGTTTCGGAATTTGGATTGGCCATACTCAAGGACGCCAAACAGGGCTTGAGTTTGCGTCCGGCTACTTGATCGAGCTGTCCCTCAGCATCGACAATCTGTTCATCTTCCTGCTGATGTTTCGTTCGTTCGGCCTTGACCCCGCCGCACAAAGAAAGGCCTTGCTGCTGGGCATCGTGGGCGCCATCGTCATGCGCGGAGTGTTCATTTTTGCCGGCATCGCGCTGCTGGAACGATTTGCCTGGATTCAGTACCTCTTCGGCGCCCTGCTGGTGGTTGCCGCGTTGCGGCTGCTGCGAACAAAGAAGAAGACCGACACAGCGCCTGCTCCGGCTAGCTGGATTACGGCTTGGACATTGCGCTGGCGTAACAACCCCAAGACAGGCTTCCTGCTTGCGGTGGTGGCTATCGAACTGGTCGACCTAGTATTCGCGATTGATTCGGTGCCCGCAGTGCTGGCCATCTCTCACCACCCCTTCGTGGTGTACACCTCAAATATCTGCGCCATTCTGGGACTGCGGGCGGTGTACTTCCTGCTGGCGGGCCTGCTCGACCGGCTGCATTTTCTTCACTTCGGCCTGGCCGCCATTCTTGGGTTCGTCGGCGCCAAGATGCTGTTGGGTAAATGGGTCGAGGTGCCGGTGGCGTTCTCACTCGGCGTCATCGTGGTGATCGTGGTGGCGGCCACGGCGGCTTCGCTGATGTATACGCGCACAAGCCATGGCTGAGGATTACGATACGATGGACTAAGCCGTGCGCAAGATTTCCGTCACGACCAAGTTCGGGCAATATACCGTTTCCGTGGGAAGCGGCATTCTGGATTCCTTTTCGAAGCGCATTCCGGCGCTCGCCGGAAACTCACGCAAGCTCGTTTTTCTTCTTACTTCGCCGGAGATTTGGGCGCTATGGGGCGAACGAGTGCAGGCTGCACTTGCTCCGCGAGAACCGATCGTGCTGTTTCTGCCGCCGGGGGAGCGTCACAAGCGCATGAGCCAGGTGGAACGGCTGACCACGGAGATGACCAAAGCGGGCGGCGACCGCTCCTCGCTGCTGATCGCCTTTGGCGGTGGGGTTACCGGGGATGTGGGCGGGTTTGTCAGCGCGATTTATATGCGCGGCATCGACTATGTCCAGGTACCGACCACCCTGCTGTCGCAGGTGGATTCCTCGGTGGGGGGCAAGACCGGGGTCAACCTGCAAACGGGCAAGAACCTGGTGGGGTGTTTCTATCCTCCGCAGGCGGTGGTCGCGGATATCTCGCTGCTCCACACCCTGCCCCAACGGGAACTGCGGGCAGGGATTTATGAAAGCATCAAGGCTGGACTGATCCGCGATGCGGCGCTTTTCCGCTTTATCGAGAGCCAGCGCGAGCCAATCGACGGGGGCGACCCCGCGGCGCTGGAGAAAATGGTCGCGGCTTCCGTCCGCATCAAGGCCGATGTAGTTTGCCAGGATGAGCGAGAAATGGGCGTGCGCATGTTTCTCAATTTCGGCCACACCCTGGGCCACGCCATTGAAGCGGCCAGCGGTTATCGCGCGTTGCTGCACGGCGAAGCCATTGCCTGGGGCATGATCGCGGCCCTCGACATCAGCCGCCAGCGCAAGATGGTGACGGAGGGCGAAGCTCGCCGCATCGAGACCTTGATTCGCTATTTTCAGCCTCCGCCATTTCCCGCGGTCAGTTCCAAACGGCTGATCCAGGCAGCATCGGGCGACAAGAAGAACCGGGCCGGTGTGCGGCGTTTCGTGCTGCTGCAGGGTCTGGGCAATGCTGTCGTGGTCGAGGATGTCACCGACGCTGAAGTGCTGGCGGGGATCGCCTACATTCGACGGCTCTCCGAAAGCGGCAAGTAGTCGTGGCGGCGGGAGCTCAACCCGAAGGGACCGGGGATGAAGCCAGCGCAGCCGCAGCCGTGCGCTCGATGTTTGACCAGATCGCCCCGCGCTACGATCTGCTGAACCATGTCCTCTCCTGCAATATCGACCGGGTTTGGTGGTGGCGGGCGGCACGTACGTTTCGCCAGGTGCTCGCCCAGCGTGACGCACAAGTCTTAGACCTGTGCTGCGGCACCGGGGATATGACGATGGCTTTGCTACGCCGACGGCCAAAGGATGGCCGGCCGGTGCTGGCTGCGGACTTCGCACACCAGATGCTGGTGCGCGGGGCGGCAAAATTCGTTCCCCGGGGAGCCGTTGCTGTGGAGGCGGATGCGCTGCATCTTCCCCTCCCCTCGGGATCGATTGATTTGCTTATCACTGCGTTTGGTTTTCGCAACCTGGCCAACTACCGGGCGGGGCTGGAGGAGTTCTACCGCACGTTGAAGCCTGGCGGCGAGTTGGGCATCCTCGATTTCAGCGAGCCGGGCGGTTTCATGGGCAAGTTGTATGCCCTCTATTTCCGCCGGGTTCTGCCTGCTGTAGGGTCTTTGATCTCTGGGGTTTCCGGACCCTACCGTTACCTTCCCAGTTCTGTGCAGCGGTTCCCTGCCCCTGCGGAATTGCAGCAAACGATGAAGTCTGTGGGCTTCGACCAGGTCTCATGGACCTCCTACAACTTTGGTATCGCGGGCTTGTATCGCGGGGTCAAAAGTTAACCATGTGATGTCACCTGCGGCCGCTGGACGTCCCGGGCGGGTGGGTAACTCGATAAACTCAGGGAATGCACGCAACGGTTACCTGGCTGCATGACCAGCAGTATGATGCGGTGTCCCATACCGGGAATCACATCCCCATGGATGCGGATGCGGCTCATCAGGGCGGCGCTGGTCCTATGGAAATGGTGCTGATGGCTCTGTGCGGCTGCACGTCCGTGGACGTGGTTTCTATTCTGCGCAAGAAGCGGGAACCGCTTACCTCGCTGACGGTTTCTGCGGTGGCTGAGCAGGCCACCGAAGCTCCGCGTGTGTTTACGCATATACAGCTTACGTATCACATCGGTGGGGGCGTCTCGCACAAGGCTGCGGAGGACGCGGTTGCGCTATCGAAAAACAAATACTGCTCGGTCTCGAAGATGCTGGAAAAGTCCGCGAGCATCGACTACGTCATCACCTACGGCGAGCCGGCATGATTAATTTTTTTCGGCTGGTATTGGCGTTTTTGGCGATTGCCATGGCGGGACTGGTTTCGGCTGTGGTGACCATGCGGTTCGCGATTCATGGGGCGGAAGTGAGGGTGCCGGATCTGCAGGGACTCACGGTGTCCGAAGCAGTGCACAAGACGGCTAATTTGGGACTGAATCTGGGTATCGATAACAAGTACTACAGCGTGGATGTGCCGGCGGGCCGGGTGCTGGCACAGTCTCCTCTGCCTGGAGCGATTGTCCGGCGGGAATGGCGTATGCGGGTGACCGAGAGCCTTGGTCCTCAGCGAGTGGCGATCCCTGAGGTTGTGGGGCAGCAGGAGCGGGTGGCGGCGATTGAAGTACGGCGAGTCGGACTGGAGTTGGAAGAGACAGCGCAGATGCCTTATAGCGGGGCGCAGCCGGGTACGGTGATTGCACAGAATCCGCAGCAGGGGGCGGCGGGGGTAGAGCGGCCTAGTGTGAGTTTGCTGGTGAGTACGCCGGCGCCGAACCTGGCGCCTGCGATGGTGATGCCTCCGTTGACGGGTATTCCGTTGGCGACAGCGACGGCGCTGGTGGTGCATGCGGGGTTGAAGGTGGGGCCGGTGCAGAATACTTATTCGGAGGCGGCTCCTCCGGCCGTTGCGGATGGGGGGATGGCTCCGGCGGATACGGTGGATCCTGCGGGGACGGTGTTGAGCCAGACTCCGGTTCCCGGGCATAAGGTCGAACCGGGGATGACGGTTACGTTTCGGGTGGCCCAGTAGGGGTTTAGGCCTTCGTGCCCTTTTGAAGGGGTTCTGCGTAGTGTTCAGTAAAAGCGATTGTTGGGCTGCGCCCATCGTTTTCGTCCCACGTATCCGGATTTCCTGCACGGGGCGCCACCGACATCCGCGTGTGCGGCTTTCATTAAGGAAAGCCGCATGAAGTTCAACAACGCCAGAAAGCTCGACAGGAAATCCGGAGTACGCCCGGGCGAACGTGGGGCACCCGTCCGATTTCCGATTCATCGATGACGGGGAAAGGGGCATCCGGCAGTTGATAGAGGGAAGGGCGCACCGCAGGTCCCTCCGCTCCGCTTCGCTCCGGTCGGGATGACAAGGAGAGAGTGAATGACGCTCAAAGGGCTGTTTCACTCCGAAATGAGAGAGTGAATGACACTCAAGGGGCTGTTTCACTCCGAAAGGAGAGAGTGAATGACGCTCAAAGGGCTGTTTCACTCCGAAAGGAGAGAGTGAATGACGCTCAAAGGGCTGTTTCGCTCCGAAAGGAGAGAGTGAAATGACGCTCAAAGGGCTGTTTTACTCCGAAAGGAGAGAGTGAATGACACTCAAAGGGCTGTTTCACTCGGAAAGGAGAGAGTGAATGACACTCAAAGGGCTGTTTCGCTCCGGAATGTCCCCCTAAAGTGCCTTATTCCCCTAATGTCCTTTATTCCCGTACCAGGCAGGCGGCGAAGAAGCCGTCGCCGGGGTAGAGGCCAGGGAAGGTGCGCAGATAGTGGTCTGGGGCGTTGTTGGGAAACAAGTGCTCGGCGGTGTTTGGATGGAGTACGCCTTCGATTTCCAAGGCTTTGATTTGGTCTCTCCAGGGTTGCAGCCGAAAGCCCTTCTCTTGATCCAATGCTTCCTCCACTACGGACTCGTTTTCTTCTGGCTCCAGGGAGCAGGTGGAATAGATGAGCCTGCCTCCTTCGCGCAACGCGCGCATGGCGGCGCAGAGAAGCCCGAGCTGGCGGTCGTGGTGACGTTGAAAATCTTCCGGTTTGATCCGATGTTTGATTTCGGGGTTGCGGGCCAGGGTTCCGGTTCCACTGCAGGGAGCGTCACAGAGCACCAGATCGAATTGGTTTTGAAAGGGCAGCTGGGTGGCATCGAGAACGCGAAAATGAATGTTGGGCCGCCGGCCGAGAAGCGCTTGCATGGCCTTCAGACGGGCTGGGCTGATGTCACAGGCGGTGATCGATGCGTTTGGATTGCGCTCCGCCAGAATGGCGGTCTTGCCTCCCGGCGCGGCACAGCAATCCAGAATTTCCGTGCCCCGGCCGGCCAGCTCCGCAATCAGTTGCGATCCCTCATCCTGAATGCGCTGGCGGGCACGCACCACAAATGCGGCTGGCTCCTCGGGCGCCGGCGGAGGAAGCTGGTCGTAACGGCAGATCGCGGTCGATGTTTCAACGCCGTAGGCCGCAATCCATCGATCGACCATCCAGGAAGGATGAGCGGCTAAGGCGTCGGCCGGGCCGAGTTTTGGAGTTTGCGCCAGCTTGCGCAACACTGCGTTGACCAGACCTACGGCGTATTCATTTCCTGACTGCCTGACCATCTCGACGCTCTCGAAAATGGCGGCACGGGCTGGTATTCGATCGAGCAATAGAAGCTGTAGGGCCCCGAGTTCCAGTGAGACTTGCACCGGGTCGGCTAAATGACCTTTGCTTTTGGTGAGAGCATCCCGGATGCGCTGCTGCAGGACCAGTTGCCAGCGCAGGACGCCCATCACCAGGGTGGTGGCGAGGTTCTTGTCCAGGTCGGAGAGCGCTTCCACTGGTTTGGAACGAAGCAGGTGATCACTGTGCAGGTCCGGCTTCCGCCTGAGTTCGAGTAAGAGATCGAAGGCGGTTTTTCTGGCGGGGGCGATGCGTCCTGCCACCCTACGAGCCCAGCCTCTCATGCGCTTGAAGAGAGGCGCCGCGGAGAAAGTCCGCGACCGGCAGCCTCTTCTTCGCTTCCATTTGCACCTCGAGCAATTGGAGACTGGTGGAGGATCCGGCAGCCACGAAGAGGCGGCTGCCTTCCACCATCATTTCTCCGGGAGGGGCGACGGTGGAACCGGCCGGGAGCAAACGATGCAGGGTCAGCTTTCGACCGCGAAAAAGGGTGTAGGCCCCAGGCCAGGGTTGAAAACCACGCCAGCGGTTGTAGATCTGGTCGGCAGAGCGAGCGAAGTCGACCAGGGCGTCTTCACGCTGCAGAATCGGGGCCAAGGATGCTGCGGCATTGTCTTGCGGAATGGGTTGGATGGTACCGGATTCCAGCCCTTCCAGGGTCTCGCGCATGAGGGCTGCACCACTCTCCGCCAGCAGAGGGAAAAGCTGCTCGGCGGTCTGGTTCGGTTGGATGGAGAGCGATCGCTGCAGCAGCATGTCGCCGGTGTCGAGCCCCTGGTCGATGCGCATAGTGGTGGCGCCGGTGACCGTCTCCCCATTCGCCACTGCCCACTGGATAGGAGCAGCGCCGCGGTACTTGGGCAGCAGGGAGGCATGCAGGTTTATGTTGCCCAGTCTCGGCAGGTTCAGCATCCATTCGGGAATGATGCGCCCATAGGCGACCACGATGATGGCATCGGGCTTGATCGACTCCAAGCGAGCGCGAAGGTCCGGATTGTTCTTGATCTTTTCCGGCTGCACCACGGGTAAGCCGGCTGCTTCTGCCAGAATTTTGACCGGCGGCGGTGACGGATCCTGATCCCGCCCGCGCACCCGATCCGGCTGAGTGACGACGAGCTCGATCGCGTGGCCGGCCGCAAGCAACTCTTTCAGGGTTGGAAGGGCGAACTGCGGGGTGCCGCAAAAGACGAGCCTCATTGCTCGTCTACCATTCCCCGGCACGCTGCAGCTTGCGGATCTTGCGCAGGACAAAGTCGCGCTTGAGGGCGCTAATGCGGAAAATGAAGAGCACCCCGTCCAGGTGGTCGATTTCATGCTGGAAGGCGCGAGCCAGCAAGTCGTCAGCATCCCGCTCGAACCAATTGCCCTCCAGATCCTGGGCGCGAATTTTCACCCTCGCGGCGCGCGCGACCTTCTCCCGGATGTCGGGCAGGCTGAGACAACCCTCTTCCTCGTAGATCTTTCCTTCTTTGGTGACGACCTCCGGATTGATGAGGGCAATCTTGTCTTCGGGGGTCTTCTGGAAGCTGAGATCGATCACCGTTATGCGTTTGGGGATCCCGATCTGGGGAGCAGCGAGGCCAATGCCATGGGCAATGTACATGGACTCGAACATATCGTCGACCAGCTTGCGTAGATCGTCATCGAATGCAGTGACGGGCTCTGACGGCCGCTGCAGGATGGGATCAGGAAATTTGACGATTGGGTAAACCATCGAGCTCGAGTGACTTTCCTAAAATCGGCGAATCTGCTCCAGGTATCCCTGGTAGTTTCTGCTGAGTTCTCCCGCCGAGTCGCCGCCAAACTTTTCCAGCACGAGCTTCGCGATCACGAAGGCGACCATCGCCTCCGCAGCTACTCCAGCGGCAGGCACAACACAAACATCGGACCGCTCGTACGCTGCTTTCGTCGTTTCGCGGGTGCTGTAAGAAACGGAGCTGAGCGGCCGGCGGAGGGTGGAGATGGGTTTCAAGTATCCACGCACAACGATATCTTCCCCGTTGGAGATGCCGCCTTCTATGCCACCGGCATTGTTGCGTTCGCGGGTAAATCTTGTCTTGGCGCCGTCTATCTCTTCGGCGCTGTAACCAATCGCATCGTGGACGGCAGAGCCGAAGGATTCAGCAGCGGTGACTCCCTGGCCCACTTCCACGGCCTTCACCGCCTGCAAGGACATCACTGCCCAGGCAAGCAAGCCATCGAGCCGCTCATCCCAGTTGGCGTAGGTGCCAAGCCCCGCGGGTGCACCGTGCACCAAAACCTCAAAGACGCCGCCGATGGAGTCGCCGGTACGCAGGACGTGATCGACTTCGGCCTTCATTTTTGCTTCGGTTTCGGGATCGATGCAGTTCAACAGGATTTCATCGTGATCGCGCAGTGCGACAACCTGTTCCCAGGTAGCGAGCGACGGCAGCTCCGCGCGGCCGACACGAATCACATGGCTGCCGACCTCTATGTTCAGTGACTTGAGCAGCAACTTGGCCATGGCGCCCGCAGCCACACGCGCGGTCGACTCGCGCGCAGAGGCGCGCTCCAGCACATAGCGGGCGTCGGGAAAATTGTATTTCAGCGAGCCGGCAAGGTCGGCATGGCCGGGCCTGGGCGACGCCACGGCTTTGTGCTTTTCCGGGTCGCCTGCGGCGACCGGGAGGACGTCGGTCCAGTTTTTCCAGTCGCGATTTTCTATCTGGATGGAGACCGGGGAGCCGATGGTCTTGCCATGGCGAACGCCAGAAAGGATGTGTGCCCGATCCTGCTCAATGCGCATGCGGCCACCACGGCCGTAGCCCTGCTGGCGCCGCCACAACTCGCGATCGATAAATTCCAAATCGATGTCGAGGCCCGCAGGCAGTCCGGAAATAAGGGCGATGAGGCACTCGCCGTGTGATTCACCAGCCGTTGAAAAACGTAGCATCTTGTTTGGCGAGGAGACCCAAGGTTCGATTGTAACTTAGTTGTGCACGATCCAGTCGTACTGCGCTTCGTCCAGCGGCACCACGGAAAGGCGTGATTGGCGGACCAGCGGAGAGGCCTGAAACAGTGCTTGC
The DNA here is from genome assembly GCA_963830325.1 of uncultured Acidobacteriaceae bacterium. Classification (GTDB taxonomy): domain Bacteria; phylum Acidobacteriota; class Terriglobia; order Terriglobales; family Acidobacteriaceae; genus PALSA-350. Next base: position 99,188 of record CAWHMV010000005.1, on the reverse strand, counting down.
TGCTTGATTTCCGCCAGCGTTTTCGGGCGCTTGATAGCCGGACCAGCCGCGATGTAGACCAAGGGGACTTTGGGATTGGATAAATCTACCGACTTGACTTGCGCCAAACCAACCGCTGTCTTCTCGTCGCCGGTGTGATAGATGACCAGCTTGTCGCCTTTCTTCATGCCGGAGAGGTTCTTGACCGCTTGCGGGTTGGTCACGCCGGTCCAGTCCGTTTCCTTTTCCCGCAGCAGATCGGCAAACGAGTAGGCGGTCGGTTCGGTCTTCAGTAGATAGTGCATGCTCTACTCCTTTGGCTTGAGAAAGGTTGCCGTGTTCAGCAGGGGCCTGTCCATGGAACGCACCCAATCGGTCATCTCGCCCTCTTCTCCGCCCTGGGCCTGGTGACGCTCGAATTCGCCGCGCATGGTGTGCATCTTGGCATCAAGATCATCGAGGTAATGAAAGAGCACCGCTTCGGGAATCATAGGGAGCTTGGGCGAACCAAATTCGAGTTTGCCATGATGACTCAGAACCATGTGCTCGACCAGCATGCGGAGCTGCGGAGGAAATCCGGGCAGCGTGGCCAGTTTTTTCTCGATCATCACCACGCCGAGGGTAATATGCCCGACAAGCTGCCCCTCGAGGGTGTAATCGAAGGAGGTGCCCCAGCGCAGTTCCTCCAGCTTGCCGATGTCATGCAGGATGGCGCCGGTCAGGAGCAGGTCCCGGTTGATCTCGGGATAATGGTGCGCTGCAAGGTCGCAAATACCTACCAGCGACACTACGTGCTCGAGCAGACCACCGATCCAGGCATGGTGGAGCGATTTTGCCGCCGGCGCTTCGCGGAAGGCGGTGGCGATGAGGGGATCGTCAAGAAAAGAGCGGACCAGAGCCTGCAGCCAATGATCGCTAAAACTATCGACGGTGCGGACCAGGGACGACCACAGTTGGTCCACATCTTTACTGGTTTGGGGAACATAGTCCGCGAGTTCAAACTCGTCTGCAGTAGCCCGGCGCAGCTTTTCCAGGTTTAGCTGCAGGCGGTCGTTGAAGCGGCAGACCTCGGCACGGACCTTGACCACGTCTCCGGCCTCAAACCCGGGAGCGGCCTCCGCGAAGTTTTCCCACATCCGCGATTCGATCTGGCCAGTGCGGTCAGCCAGGGTAACGGCCATATACTGGCCGCCATCCTTCCGGCTGCGCAACTGCTTGGACCTGACGGCGAAAAAAGCGACGACTGCCTGGTTTTCAAACTTGCCTACATCCGCAACGTAAATGTCCTTCATTTCGCCTTACTGGTTCGGAGGGCCGGCGGCCGGGGTGCCCGGGACTGCCGGCTGGCTGGCGGCCGGGGCAGCCTGGGGTGCGGACTCAGGCTTGCCCAGATAGGGCTGGGTGTTGTCCTCCTCCTTCGGCTTGGCGGAGTACCGGGTTTTCTCAGCCTTCTGCTTGGGTTTCTTATCTGCGTTGGGGTCGGTCAGCGCCAAGGGGGCGTTCTGCACCTTCTGCGCGGCCAGTTCTTCGGGGGTGGGCTGGTTGGAGGTATCCGGAGTCTTCGGAGTTTTTACCTTGTGCACTACGGGCCGGTTGCTCAGACGGCTCTTACGCTCGGGCGCTGCTGTCTGTTCGCCGCTCACCGTGCCGTCGGGGTTTACATAGCGCGTTTCAGGAGTGGTCACAGCCGGTCCGGCGGCATCGGGAGCCGCTGCAGTCGCCACTTGGGAGGTAGGGAGAGACTCGCGAGGAGCCTGGCCAAAGCGAATCTTCTCCCGCTTGCCTGGCTTCTCGGTGCCTTGATTGTTATTACTTGCCTGTTGCGTGGACGCGGGCTTGGTTGCGACCGGCGTGGCGGGGGCGGCCGCTGCCGGCGCTGTAGCCGTCGTCGCGGTGGCATCCGTGGTGGCGGCAGGTGCAGTCGCGGCAGCCCCTGTCGCAGGAGCAGCGGTCTTTGCTGTCTGAACCTGTGCGGACCTTGAGCGGTCTCTGCCGCGGAAGCGGGAGCGTTGGAATTTCTTCGGCTTCTTGGGAGCAGGAGGGGTGTAGGCGCTGTAGGACAACTTCATTTCGTTTCCGCTGGCGCCCGTATCGACTACTCCCGGCTTGATATCGATCGCGGCTTCTTCCCGCAGCTTGGTCAGGTATTCTCGCAGCTTGGGTTGCATGTGCTCCAGGAAGAGAGCCTCTTCCACCTGCGGCTCCACTTCCTTGAAGCTTCCTGCTCCGCCAGGGTTGTGCTGGGTCGCCTGGAAAATGATGAATCCCTGCTTGGTACGAATCGGCTGGGAATGCTCGCCGGCATTCAAGGCGAAGGCCTTGTCTTCGAATTCCTTCCCCAACATTCCGCGACGATATTCACCCAACACGACGCTCTTGGGTGCATTGGGGTCGGTGGGCGAGGGCTTGGCCAGGTCGTCGAATTTCGCCCCGGCCGCCAGTTTCTTTTCGATCTCCTCGGCTTGGGCCTGTGCGGCTGCTACCTCGGCGGTATCTGCGCCTTCGGTAGCCGACTTGGCCGGGGTAGGAACCAAGATCTCGTTCAGAGTGACTGACTCGGGCTGGGCAAACTCACTCTCGTGGGCTTTGAAATACGCCTGCACCTCGCCCGGCGAAATGCTTATCTTGCGCCCGACCTCATCCCGCACCACCTGCTGGGTGATGATGCTGTTGCGGATGTTGGCCTTGAAGTCCTCGTAGGAGACACCCTGCTGCTGGGCGGCCTTCTCCAGGTCATCCATCGACTCGAGGTGATTCTGTTTTCTGATCTCATCCAGCCGCTTGATCAGCTCGGTTTCGCCAGTGATGCCCAGTTCCTTACCCTTAGACAGCAGGAGCTGTTGGTCAATCAAGTCGCGCAGTAAGTCGGCCTTCTTTTGCTCCAGCTCGCGAGGAGGAATGGACTGCTGCCCGGCCTCTGCGGTCAGTTGTTCCGCGGCTCGATCGTAGTCTGAGCTGGTGATGATCTGGTCGTTCACGCGGGCGACAATATCTTCGACCACCTTGCCTTGCACCGGTGGGGTGTCGGTCGTGGTTTTCGCATTGGTGTTTTGGGCCAGTGAAGAGACGGAGCCGAGGCTCACGCTCAGGATGCATATCGCCGTTGATTGCCGGAACCGGGAAAACGTCATGTGTCTGGACATCTCTTAAACTGCTAAGTGATGGCTCTCGGAGCATTTAACTTCCGGTGTTACTAGCGAGGAGACCGATGCGTCACCCTCTATACATCAGAAGTAAAAAGCTCTGGCCCTTACGTGGTAGTTTGCCTGGTTTGCCCTGGTGCGGCTGGTGAAACAGGCCGGATTTGCTGTTGTTTTCGTTGGCTCAGTACCTATCGGATCAGCTTACGTCCAATGATATACTTCGATCAAGAAGACCCCGGGCCGCGCGGCAGGGCCTCCCTCTCCCCTGCGCTACCGGACCCAGAGGATTACCGCACAATGGCCTCCCGCACACGACGGTTTTTGTTTTCCCTTCTCCTCTTCTTTGTAGTTTGTGGCTTTCTCGGCACGGTGGTGAGCCAGAAGTTGGGCGCGCAATCCAGCACCGACGAATCCGCGCTGCGCGATGACCTGCGCTCCTTCACCAACGTGTATGACCTGGTGGAGCAGAACTATGCCGAGCCGTTGACCGGCGATAAGGCGGAGAAGGCAGTCTACGACGGAGCTATTCCCGGTATGTTGCGGGTACTCGACCCGCATTCCAGCTTTTATGATCCGAAAGCCTACGCCAAGATGCGGGAAGACCAGCATGGCAAGTACTACGGCGTAGGGATGCTGATTCAGCCGCAGAGCAACAAGATTGTGGTGGTGAGCCCTTTTGAAGGCACACCTTCCTTCAAGGCCGGCATACGGCCGGGCGACGTGATTGTGGCTGTGGATGGCAAGTCCACGGAGAACATGAACTCGGAAGATGTGGCCAATGTGCTGAAGGGACCCAAAGGGACCCATGTGCAGATCACCATCGCGCGCGAGGGCGCAGCTAAACCGCTGGTCTTCGACTTGATACGGGACGAGATTCCGCACAATAGCATTGACCTTACGTACCTGATTAAGCCGAATGTGGGTTATGTGCACATCACCAATTTCCAGGAGACCACGGGCCGCGAACTTTCGGACGCCTTGGATCACTTCGGCAGTGTCGATGGGCTGATTCTCGACCTGCGGGGCAATCCTGGCGGCTTGTTGAGCGAGGCGGTTGCGGTGTGTGACAAGTTTCTGGAAAAGGGCCAGGTGATTGTTTCCCAGCGAGGCCGCGCATTTCCTGAACAGACCTACCGCGCGACCCATGGAAATGGAGGCCGCGAATATCCCATCGTGGTGCTGGTGAATCACGGCACGGCGTCAGCCGCGGAGATTGTTTCCGGTGCGCTGCAGGATCACGATCGCGCGATCATCGCCGGCGAGACCACCTTCGGCAAGGGCTTGGTGCAAACGGTTTATCCCTTGTCTGAGAACACCGGGCTGGCTCTGACTACGTACCACTACTACACCCCCAGCGGACGGCTGATTCAGCGCAATTACAACGGGGTTTCGCTTTACGACTATTACTACAACCACGACCAGCCGCAGGATACGAAGAGCCGTGAGGTCAAGGCCACCGATTCCGGGCGAACGGTATTTGGCGGGGGCGGGATTACGCCGGACGACAAGATCGATACGCCGAAGTCGGTTCCGGTGCAGGATGTGCTCCTGGAGCACTACGCGTTCTTCAATTTCGCCAAGCACTACATGGCCAACCGGACGGTGGGCAAGGATTTCCAGGTAGACGACGGGGTCATGGACGCCTTCAAGCAGTTTTTAACCAGCCAGCAGATTCCTTTTTCCGATGCGGATCTTGTTCCGGTGATGGATTGGGTCAAGGCCAATATCAAGGCTGAGATCTTCACTACGCAGTTTGGCCAGGAAGAGGGTTTGAAGGTGCGGGCTACGTGGGATCCGATGATCAATAAGGCGCTGGATTATCTGCCCCAGGCGAAGGCGCTCGAGACTGCGGCTAAGCATGCGGAGACACAGCGTGCGAGCGTGCGGTCTAACCAGCCTTAGTTCACGTAGTAGGAAAAAAGCCCAGGACTTGTCCTGGGCTTTTTTGTTGGTGTTTTCCAAGGGAACGACGCAGGCCTCCACTGCGTTTACGGTCTGTCATAAAAAAACATTTCCAGGAAAGGTCCGCCGAACTGCAGATCCCTCCACGGCGCGCCGGGACAGGTCGGCTTCGCTCCTAATGACAAAGAGGAGGGTGGGTGTTTCCAGTGGGAATTGGTTTGAGGGATCCCAGGTCTCAAAAGCGAGACCTGGGGCACCCTTCGATTATTTCCGACAGATAAGTCGCCGACCGAGTGGTGCCGCACGCTCGCTAGGTTTTAGAGGTTTACTGCGAGGTTGTGGGGGTAGAGGGGATGTTCTTTGAGGCGAGGGCGGTGGCCAACTCTACGGTACTGGCGGGGGCGCTCATCAGCGTGTCCGGAAGGCTGCTGCCGTAACGAATCATCAGCGAGAGGAGCTTGCGGGCATCCCAGTAGCGGGGCATGTAGCGGCGCGGATCGGATAGACAGCGAAATAACCAGCCCAGGTACATCCGGTCTGCCCATCTTGGAATCAGTACCTGGTCGCCGCTCAGAAAGGCGATGGCCGCTCCTACGCAGTGGATGGATGGGTTGCAGTTGAGCTCACTTCTTAAACAGAGGCCCAAGCGTTCCTGCGTGCCTCCACCAAGGGTCACCACAATGTGACGGGGACGACGCTCCTCGATCAGCTTTAACAGTGCAGGATCGGAGATGGTCTTGCCGTAGAGGGGTGCGACGTAGCAGTCCGAAGGGGCGAGCTCGATTCCGCGGCGGAGTAGCCAGGCGCTGTTTCTGCGCGCACTTGCTTCGCTGGCCATGATCCAGAAACTGCCGCCTGGTTGGTAGAAATCAGGCTGCTTGAGGAGCGAGGAAAGATACTTGAGACCGGAAACGCGGCGGATGGAATCACGCTTGAGACGGTTCCAGATCATAACCATGAAGGCACTGTCGGTGATGACCAGGTCGGCGCCCTGGAGAGCCTCACGATATGCGGAATCATGGGCCAGGTTTTTTAGGGCCGGCGCGGCCGGGACAACTAACAGACCACCGCTGCTCATGCGGGCGACGGCTTCATCAGCGTCTCCCACAAAGAAGCGGATACCCAGTATCTGCCGGAACTGAGCGCTTGCCGTCACCACTGATGACACTCCCACGCGTTCCCGTAGCCCCGAACCACTATCAGAGCTGCATTATCAAACTGTAAATACCATTCATGGGTACTTTGATTACGTTCTGGATACCGCCATCATTTCGCTCTCGATCCACGCGTACGTCTTAGCCAGTCCTTCTTTCAGCCGGATCGAGGGTTCCCATCCCAGGTATTCTTTGATCTTGGTGTTATCACTGTTACGACCGTTCACTCCCTTGGGGGCATTCAGGTCGTACTTCCGCTTCAGTCTTATGCCGGCGATATCTTCGGCAATGCTTACCAGTTGATTGATGGTAACCAGTTCATTGCTGCCAAGATTGATGGGCTCATGAATTTCACTCTCCAGGATGGCCTGGGAGCCCTTTGTGCAATCGTCTATGTACATGAAACTGCGGGTCTGCTTGCCGTCGCCCCAGATTTCGATTTCATGTTTACCCGAGGCTTTGGCCTCGATGACCTTGCGGCAGATGGCCGCGGGAGCCTTTTCCCGTCCACCCGTCCAGGTGCCAAGGGGTCCGTAGACATTGTGGTAGCGGGCTACGCGGCACTGCAGCCCAAAGTCCTCCTCAAAGTGGCGGCACATGCGCTCGCTGAAGAGCTTTTCCCAACCATACCCATCTTCAGGCAGCGCAGGGTAAGCGTCCTCTTCCTTGAGAGCAACAACGTCGGGAGTTTTCTGTTTGTCACCGTTGTAGACACAAGCTGAGGAGGAGTAGAAAAATCGCTCAACTCCCTTTTCCCGGGCCGCCATGAGCATGTGGGTATTGGCCAGCACGCTCAACATGCACAGGGCTTTGTTGTTCTCGATGAAGCCCATGCCGCCCATGTCGGCGGCAAGTTGGAAGACAACCTCCGCGCCCTGGGCCGCTTTCATGCAACTGTCCTTGTCTTTCAGGTCCAGCGACAGGTTTTCCACAGCGGGCGTTGACTGGTACCACTCCGTCAGCGGCTTTACATCCACCGCCCGGATGACATTTGCGCCATTATCGAGCAGACTCTTCACCAGATGTCCGCCGATGAACCCGCCGGCGCCGCAAACCACTACTTTGGTGTTTTTCAGCTTCATGTACCAGGCCCCCAAATGCGTTCTGCGACCAATCTAATTTAAGGCTTCAAATGCAAGCTGCAGCAACGGTTAGTTTCTCACACTCCACCCATGTGGATCAGGTCTCGGAACATCATCGGTAACCATGGTTGGACCGTTCAGCAAAGAGCACCGTGGGCCTCGTTGTCCATGGCCCGAAGAAAAGATTCGAGCAGATCAATTTTCGGCTGGGCCAACGCTTTCGCGTTGTCCAGGTGCAGTTTGCCTGGCAAATCTGCCAGGGCTTTGCGCAAAGTGCCTGCGGCATCGGTAAACGTGGGGTACCGCGTGTCCCGGCCTATTTTCGCCACTACTCGTAGGATGCCGATGGCGCCAAGTTGTTCAAGAATATCTGCATCGCGGAGGATTGTGCCCTCCAGCGAGGTGGGACTGAGATGTGGCTGATGGGTTCGGATTGCTTCCACGACTTGTGCAACTTTTGTTGCAGGGAACCCACACCGGGCCAGCGCTGCAGGGGCTTGCTTCATAGCATAGATGACATTGTCCCAGCGGGAGAGTGCCTCCGGCGCTTCGGGCCGATGTCCGATGAACACCCCCAGGTCGTGAAGCCATGCGGCGGCGTAGACCACGTCGTCATCGTAGGACATCCCCTGGCCTACCAATTGCGTCAACGCATACAGCCGGGGTTGGTGACCGAGTTTGTCTATCGGCAATGCCTGGCTGGTCACATACTCGGCCAACCGTGAACGAAAGTCGTAGTCCTCTTGTGTATCGGTTTCTGTTTCGAACGGAGTTGCGTTCATTGCCGTTTGCCTTTAGCTTGACTGAGCAGTCTTTATGCTCGGCGCTTACAGCAAATTATATTTCCCTCCTGAAGCTGCGGCCTATGGGAAAGCGCAGCTCTCCGGTAGATGATTTCGACCATTTCGTGTCACACTTTAATACCCATGACCAAATTGGATGCTCATGAACGACTCCGCCGTGCGGCGTCTCTGCTGGCGCACGAAGGAGCAAAAACAGGTGACCGGACACTCCTACTTCAGGCGTGGGAAGTTCTGCGCGGACTGCGCAGCGATGACTTCCCGGTGGAGATGCGGCCGGCATTCAACTTTTTGCAACACGAGATCGCGCGTGCGGAATCGGAAGACGTCAGCGCCCGGGACGTGGCATTTCTGGCCAACAAACTTCGGCAATTGGAATTGATGTGGATCGAGAACTCCGAGAAGAGCGCCTCGCGGGAGAGCTCGGACAGTAGCTCGTAGCCGGCTGTGATGTCCCCGCTGAGGTGGCCCACTTCCGGAGTGCGAGGGACCATCGCTCCCGATGAAGTCCATGTATGGGCCTGGGCTCTCGAGCCCGCCATGGCGGATCTGCCGGCTCACATCGAGATACTCGACCAGCAGGAACGGGAACGGATGCAACGTTTTCATTTTGCGCCGGATCGCGCCCGCTATGCTGTCGCCCATGCGACCCTGCGCAGGATTCTGGGAGCCTACCTTCAGCAGCCTGCTGCCGGCCTTCGCTTCGACGCCAATGGCTTCGGCAAACCCGAACTGCACCAGCGTGAGTTATCGTCTTCATTACAGTTCAGCCTGAGTCATAACCGGAGTATCGCCCTACTGGCGGTGGCCAAGGAACGACCCGTGGGTGTGGATGTGGAAGAGGTGAGGCCCATCGAACCGGAAGTGGCCGATAGTCATTTTTCCGCGAGCGAGCGTTCGCAGCTGAGTCAATTGCAGGGCGATGCGTGGCTACTCGGCTTCTACCGTTGCTGGACACGCAAGGAGGCGATCCTCAAAGCGGAGGGCGTCGGGCTCTTCCGTGCACTCGATAGTTTCGATGTTTCTTTATTGCCGGATGAAACGGCGGATCTGCTGGGGACGCGGAAAGATTTTAGTTATCCGTGGAGGCTGCACGATTTGTCACCGTCCGCGGGCACGATCGGGGCCGTCGCCAGTGCGCGACCACACACTAAGTTGATATGTTTCAGTTTTGTGAATGACTCTTCGTGAGCGAGTACTCGGGTCGCTGCGCCGGTCACACATGTCTGCGCATGGCACGCCAGCCGCTGCCCGATCTCCCTGGCGAGGGAAATGACTTGCGGCCGAACCAGCATCGTGTGGTGGGTTCCTGGAACTACCTGCGTCTCACACACACCGAGAAACGTGCCCGCCCATGCACTCTCGGTCGCGGTACCGGAGCCTGGTTCGTCCTGGGCGATGAACAGGGTCGCATTCCCGCGATAAGGCCTCAGTTGGTAGTCGCGCACCGCGAGCGAGAGATGATATCCCTCCGCTCCCAGCAGCGGAGCAGCGAGCGCATGCGGAAGCCAGGCGCGCATTTTTCCCAGGTGGTGTGATCGTGCCGCGAGCCAGTTTTTGATTTTTATTCTTTGATAAAGAGTCTTGTGCTCAACGAACTCTCTGATGCCAGATTTGCTCTCAGCGAACTCTGCGCGCGCGCGGCGAAAAGAAGCCTTGAGCGAATTCCAGTTTGGGAAGAGCCCATGTACAGTCTTCCCTGTATTGGGGTCGCAATCCAAAAGAGCCAATAGACCAACGGTCTCGCCTTGCTCCGCGAGCTGGCATGCCATCTCGAACACGATCACACCGCCGGAGGAGTGCCCGGCAAGGTGGTACGGTCCGGAGGGCTGAATCGCGCGCACCTGCTTCACGCAGTTGGCAGCAAGTACTCTCAAGTCGGCTTGATGCTGGTCGAGAAATGCGGGGAACTGGAGGCCGTAAACAGGTTGCTCCGGACCGAGCTCGGCAGCAAGCTCGATAAAGCTCAACAGGCTTCCCCCAACTCCGTGGGTGATGAAGAGGGGCGGCAGAAAAGCGCCGGCCTGGATGGTGACCAGCGCCGGGCATTTTCCTACTGGACCTTGGCGGAGGTAAGCTGCCAAACCACGAATCGTCGGGTGTTCCACCAGCACGGAGTGCGGGAGCTTAGAACCGAACCACGGCTCGACCTGAACCAACATCCGTGCTGCCAGCAAGGAGTGGCCACCCAAAGCGAAGAAGTCCTGGTCGAGCCCGACGGTGTTGACTTTGAGGAGCCTCTGCCAAATTTCCTTGAGCCGCGCTTCGGTGGGATCGGCCGGACGTGGATCGGATGCGGAAGGGAAAACTGCTGCATGGAGACGCATGGCGTCCAGAGCCTGAACGTCTACCTTCCCACCTGGGGTAGTAGGAAAAGAGGGCATTGGCACGAATTCCGATGGAACCATGTAGTGCGGCAGCAGCCGTTGCAGGGATTGCTTCCACTGGCCCAGGAAGGTTTGATCGCCGATCACAAACGCGACCAGCCGACGATCGCCTTCTTCGAATTCGATCGCTCGCACCACCGCGGCGTGCAGCCCTTCGCAACGGGTAAGTGCCAATTCGATCTCTCCCAGCTCGACGCGAAACCCTCGTACCTTGACCTGGTTGTCCGTGCGGCCAAGAAAGTCGAAGCTCCCATCGCGGAGTTCGATGGCAAGGTCGCCGCTCTTAAAAAGTCTGCCGCTGGAGAAAGGATCCGGAAGGAAGCGCGCCCGGTTGAGATCAGGCCGGTTGAGATAACCGAGAGCCACGCCCGCTCCACCGATGTACATTTCGCCCACCGAACCCTTCGCCACTGGTTGAAGGTGTGGATCGAGAAGATGAACGCTGACATTCGGCAAGGGGTGGCCAATGGTGATCTTTTCTGCATCGGCCTCGATCCTGGATCGGGTGGCGCAAATAGCCGTTTCGCTCGGCCCATACTGATTCCATGCCGCGCGGCACATTCTGGCCAAGCGAGTTCCGAGGTGCAAGGGAAGGATCTCACCGCCCACGACGACCTGCATCTCCGGGTCGCCTTGCCATCCTTTTTCGAGCAGGAGCCGATACATGGTGGGCGTTCCCATCAGCACGGTTGCCGACGAAGTGCGCACCTGCTCCAATCTGAGGTCACCATCACCGGCTAGCTCTTTCTCGACCAGGTACAAACTGGCGCCGAATGCCAGTGGCAGATAGATCTCGAGACAGGCCACATCAAACGCGATGGTGGACCAGGCCAGCACAATGTCATCCGGCCCCAGCTTCAAGTCCGTACCTACCGCCAACACCGTATTGACGAGACCTCCATGGGTGATCCTTGCCCCTTTCGGTTTCCCGGTCGAACCGGAGGTATAGATCACGTAGGCGAGGCTATCTGCGGTAACCGTGGTTGTGGCGGAAGATGAGGAGCTTCCGCGGGCGCAAAAGTCGTCGAGGTCCAATAGACGCAGGTTGGGCAAGCGCGGGCCGGGAACATGGGCAAAAAACTTTTTGCGGGTGAGCACAAAGGGAGGAGCTGCATCCCCAAGCATGAAGTAAATCTGGTCGACAGAGGCGGCTGGATCGAGAGGGACGTAAGCTCCGCCCGCTTTCCATATGCCAAGCAGCGCTGCAATCATCTCCGGGGATCGGTCGAGAAGGACTCCGACCAGGCAACCGGCCGTCACGCCGGCCTCTCGCAATCCCTCCGCGATCAGGTCCGCCTGGCGATTGAGTTCCCCGTAGTTTATGCGCCGACCTTCACAGGCTATCGCTAAAGCATCCGGATAGGCGGATGCTTTGCGTTCGAAGAGCTGCGGGAGGTACATCGTCCACTCCACCCACTCCAGATTTTCGGAGAGGCTTACCAGGTCTCGGCGCTCTTTTGGGGGAGGAGGACGCCCGACTTAGGTTAGACGTGAACGATACCTTAAAATGTCATTAGATTGTCACTTCGACTCTTGCTTTTCCCTATTTGGTTTCTTCACGCAGGGCAAGGCTGATGAGCGTTTTTTGCTCGAGATCATGGGCCTTGGCCGAGCCGGTTGCCGGACTGGCGGCTGCCGACCGTTTGATGCTGAGCACCTTTCGATCAGGAAAGAGACGGCGCAGGCGCGGCACTACGAACGAGAGGGCGCCCATGTTGTCCGGTTCTTCCTGCACCCAGACCACTTCACGAGCTTCGGGGTGACGGCCGACTTCCGCGGTTAATTCTGCTTCCGGCCAGGGGTAGAGCTGTTCCAAAAAGACAATGCCAGTGGTGCTGTCCTTGCGCTTGGCTCGCTCAATGCGCAACTCGTGGCCTATTTTGCCGGTGCAGAGAAGCAGGCGATGGACCTTCGGTATCTCGGTTTCCGGCAGAACATTCTGGAAGCGCGGCAATGCAAAGCTCGCGACCGGCGAACTGGCATCGGGATTGCGCAGCATGCTCTTGGGAGTGAAGACGATCAAGGGCTTGCGCCATTTCCGCATGGCCTGGCGGCGCAAGAGGTGAAAATACTGAGCCGCGGTCGAGGGCTGGCAGATTTGAATGTTGTCGTGTGCCGCCAGTTGCAGGTAGCGCTCCAGGCGGGCGCTGGAATGCTCCGGCCCCTGGCCTTCATAGCCATGCGGCAGGAGCATGACCACTCCGCTCAGCAATCCCCACTTGTCTTCGCCCGAGGCGATGAACTGATCGATGATGATCTGCGCACCGTTGGCGAAATCTCCAAATTGGGCCTCCCACAACACCAGAGTCTCGGGATAATCCCGGCTGTAGCCATACTCAAATCCGAGCACGCCGGCTTCGGAGAGGATGGAGTTGTAAACCTCGAAACGAGCCTGGCTGGGCGATAGATTGGCCAGGGAAAAATAGAGCTGCTCATTCTCGATATCCACCAGCACGCTGTGACGCTGGTTGAAGGTGCCACGCTGGCTATCCTGCCCGGTGAGGCGGACCGGCGTGCCTTGCAGCAACAGGGATCCGAAAGCCAGCGCTTCGGCCATGCCGTAATCGAAAAGCCGCTCGCCGCGGCCCATCTCCCGGCGCTGCTCGAGCAGCTTCTTGATCTTGGGGTGTATATGGAAATCGCGCGGGTAGTTGGTGAGGCTGTCGCTGATTTCCTTCACTGATGCCGCGCTCAGCCCGGTGTCCACTTCGTATTCAGACTTATAGGGTCCACCGATGTAGTTCGACCAATAGCCGGGAAGGTTGGCCAGCGACGCACTCTTCTTCATCTGGGTGGCCTGCTTCTGCGCTTCCGCGAGCTCTGTCTGCAGCTCCTTCACCCGGGCCGAGGGGTCGGCGCCGATTTGCTGGGCGTAAAGCTCATACAGAGCAGGATGATTCTTGATTTTGGCGTAACGCAGCGGCTGGGTGATGGTGGGATCGTCGACCTCGCTGTGCCCGTGGCGGCGGTAACCGATCAGGTCGATGATCACATCGGTGTGGAAGGTGTAGCGGTATTCCACAGCCAGGGAGGCGACACGCATGGCGGCGTTGGCATCCTCCGCATTCACGTGGAAGATGGGGATAGGTAGTCGCTTGCCGATGTCGGAGGAGTAGCGGGACGAGTAGCACTCGTCCGGGTCGGCGGTAAAGCCGATCAGGTTGTTGACGATGATCTGGATGGTGCCGCCCACGGTAAAGCCGGGGATGGTGCTGAGATTCAGGGTTTCTGCCCAGATGCCCTGGCCGGCAAAGGCGGCGTCGCCGTGAATGAGCACGGGTAGGACTTTGGCTTGGCCGGATTCTCCCAAGCGCACTTGCTGGGCGCGCGCCCGGCCCATGGCGACGGGGTCCACGGCTTCCAGGTGACTGGGATTGGATACCAGGTGGAGGCTGATTTGTCCGCCGCTGCGGGTGTGGAATTGGCCGGTCGCGCCGACGTGGTATTTCACGTCGCCTCCGCCGAGGATGCTGCGTGGGTTGGCGTCTTCGAATTTGGAAAAGATGTCGGCGGGCGATTTGCCGATGGTGTTCGCCATCACGTTCAGGCGTCCGCGATGGCTCATGCCCATGACCGCTTTTTCGGCGCCGAAGCCGGCAGCGTGGTTGAGTACTTCATCCAAAAAAGGGATCAGTACGGTGACCCCTTCCAGCGAGAATCGCTTGGTGCCGAGATAGCGGGATTGGATGACTTGCTCGAAGAGGTCAGCCTGGATGAGACGTTCCAGAACCTGCTTTTGGTCCTGTACGGGTGCCGGCTGTTCCATGCGCTCCTGGATCCATTCCCGTTTGGCTGCGTCGGGGAGGTGCATGAACTCGACCGCAATGCTTCCGCAGTAATAACGTTTGGCCTCTTCGGCGTCCTCGCCTTCGAAATTTAATTCGGGAATGGGCTCGGGTAGAAGGTACTGCCCCAGAGGGTCGAGTTTGGCCTGCAGATGGCCCCAACGGCGAAAGGCTTCGAAGATCTGATCGCGCTGCGAAATCAATAAGTTGGCGGGATGTTCCAAGGGAAGATTTTTGGTGACCATGGTTTGTGTCTACAGGTTCATTATAACTTCCGGGTTTCATGGGGTGGGGGTGGGGAAGAGCAAAAGAAACCGCAGATCTCTCCACTGCAGTCTGTCGAAAAACATTTCCACGAAAGGTCCGCAGAACTGCAGATCCCTCGGCTCCCCCGGATTTCCTGTCGAGAGTTGCAGCTCCGGTCAAGTGCATGTGGTTCTCTTTACGGAGAACCACATAAATGGCGCCGGTGAGAGCTGTGAAGTAGGAAATCCGCGTACGCTCGGGATGACAAAGGAAAGGGCGACGGTTCCATAGAGAGCGGTTGCTGGACCGAGGCGTTTTTCATAACCGTGCGTGGGCCACAGGCCCACGACAACTCCGGTCGAGATGACAAATTTGTAGCGGGGACGCTTTCGTGGTTCTCCTGGAAATACGTGATTCACCTTCAAAACAAAATTGTCATCTCGACCGGAGCGCAGCGGAGTGGAGAGATCTGCGGTTTTCTCTTATCTACTCTTGCAAAACGGCTTTGGTCAGGTTGCGGGGATGGTCGACATCGATCCCGTTCTGGATTGCCAGTTGGTAGGCGAGCAGTTGCAGAGGGACCACCTCGAGCATGGTGGCTAACATGTCTTCGGTTTTGGGAACTTCGATGCAGTGGTTGGCTAGGGCAGCGGCCTCCTCGTCGCCTTCCGTCGCAACGACCAGGATGGTTGCGCCCTGCGTCCTCATGTCCTTCATCAACTGCAGGACTTTGCGATAACGGAGCATGGCGTCGGGATCGGAGAGGTCTCGGGTGGCCAGCACGACCAAGGGTGCGTCGGGGCTTACCAGGGCGTTCGGACCATGCTTCAACTCGCCGGCTGGATAACCTTCTGCCTGCAGGTAGGCCGACTCCTTCAGCTTCAACGCTCCTTCGCGGGCAATGGCATAGTGCACGCCGCGGCCCAGATAAAGAAAGGCGCGCGAGCTTTTCAGAGACGGCGCGAAGGCGGCAATCTGATGCTGCCATTTTTCGAGCGCAGGTTCCAGCAGACCGGGCAGCTGACGCAGGTCGTCGGTGTGGCTCTCGACCGTGGGCGTGGTCATCCTGCCGCGAATGCGGGCCAGGTAAAGGGCCAGCGAGTAAAGGACCGCGAGCTGCGTGGTAAAGCTCTTGGTTGCAGGGATGGCCTTTTCCGGCCCAGCGCAGGTAGGCAGGGATGCGTCGGCTTCCGTCGCCATGCTGGAGCGAGGATTGTTGGTGATGGCCAGAGTGGGTAATCCGCGCGACTTGGCTTCTCGCAGCCCAGCCAGCGTATCGGCTGTTTCGCCGGATTGGGAGATGACGAGAACCCCCGGATCCTGAATGGTGTGGGTCGAGCGATAGACGTACTCGCTGGCATACTCGACATCCACAATCAAGCCGGCGAGATCCTCCAGCATGATCTCGGCAGCAAGGCCGGCGTGGCGACTGGAGCCGCTGGCGGCGATCACCAGGCGCGATCTGGAACCCAGCGCGTCGGCGACCGGTTGAAAGATATCCGTCGCCAGTTTGCCATTGGGGGCATAGCGCTCGATGGTGTCGGCGAGCGCCTTCGGCTGCTGGTAAATCTCGCGCAGCATCTCATGCTCGAAAACGGTGGCTGCGGTCATTAAGGGCAATCGTATACCAGATAGAATCGTTGAGCGTGAGGTCTCACTTGCTTCGGATTGTATCGATGACTCTATTGCTCGGCTGTCTTTTCGCGGGGGGCGTGCAAGCCCAGGCTCCGCTGCCCTTGATGCCACTGCCAGCCCAGGTAAAGCCAGGTGAAGGCGAGTTTCTCATTAACAACGGGTTCGGCATCACCCTGCAAGGTTTTCAGGAGCCCCGGCTGGAAAGGGCTAAGCAACGCTTTTTGAATTTGCTCTCGAAGCAGACCGGGATCCCGCTGTGGCGCGAGGCAGTGCTCAACCAGCCGTCGTTCTTTGTCAACACCAAGGGGCCGAGCGCAGCGGTACAGCAAGTGGATGAGGACGAGTCCTACCATCTGCAGATTACGGCTACCGAGGTTCACCTCGAAGCGGCCAACCCGCTGGGCGTGCTGCATGGCCTGCAAACCTTTTTGCAACTGGTCCGGATTACGCCGCGAGGGTTTGCCGTTCCCGCGATGACCATTGACGATCAGCCGCGATTTCCCTGGCGGGGGCTGATGCTGGATGTGAGCCGGCATTTCCAGCCACTCGAGGTGGTGTATCGCACGCTGGACGGCATGGAAGCGGTGAAGATGAACGTCTTCCACTGGCACCTGTCGGATAATCAGGGCTTCCGGGTGGAGAGCAAGGTATATCCCTTGCTGCAGGAGAAAGGCTCCGACGGACTTTTTTACACCCAGGAACAAATTCGCGATGTGATTGCATACGCGCGCGACCGGGGTATCCGGGTGGTGCCGGAGTTCGAAATGCCGGGCCATGCTACGTCGTGGTTCGTGGGCTATCCGGACCTGGCCAGCGGTTCTGGCCCGTATCAAATCGAGCGCAAGTGGGGCGTGTTCGACCCGGCGATTGACCCCACGCGGGACAGCACCTACACCTTTCTCGACGCGCTCATCGGCGAAATGGCAGCGCTCTTCCCCGACGCTTACTTCCACGTTGGCGGGGATGAGAACGATGGCAAGGAATGGGACCGGAATCCGCGCATCCAGCAGTTCATGAAGGATCACAGGATCAAGGACAATGCGGGCCTGCAAGCCTACTTCAGCACCAAGGTACAGAAGATTGTCGCGGGTCACGGGAAGACCATGGTGGGGTGGGACGAGGTGCTTCAGCCGGACACTCCGAAGGATGTGGTGATTCAATCGTGGCGTGGCCCGCAGTTCGTTGGCGAGGCGGTGAAGGGGGGCAATCGCGCGTTATTGTCGGCGGGCTACTATATCGACCTGAATCACTCCGCTGCGGAGCACTACGCGGCTGATCCTGAAGGTGAAGGGCCCACGACGCTCAGCGACGACGAGCGCAAAATGATTCTGGGCGGCGAAGCGACCATGTGGTCGGAGTTTGTGACCCCGGAGAATATCGATAGCCGTATCTGGCCGCGGACGGCGGCGATTGCCGAACGCCTCTGGTCGCCACGTAATACGCGCGATGTGGCGTCGATGTATGCCCGGATGGCGCTCATCTCGCAAAAGCTGAACTACTACGGCCTGCAGCATAATTCCAGCTATCCCGCAATGTTGAGCCGCATGACGGGCGAGCCGGATCCGCTGCCGCTGCGGGTGTTCGGCGATGTGATGCAGCCCCCTCGCGACTACACGCGGGGACAACTGCGCGAGTACGATGCCTTTTCGCCCCTGAACCATCTGATCGATGCGATTCCTCCGGAAAGCGACACAGCGCGCCAATTTCTGGATATGGTCGACCGTATCGTCGCGGGTAAGGCATCGCAGGAGGATTGGGAGCAGGCGCAGGAATGGTTGGTGCTGTGGCGGGATAACGATGCACAGCTTCAACCGCTGCTGCCCAAATCTGAATTGACGAAGGAGCTGGCGCCGGTTTCGACCAATTTGCATCATGTCTCGCAAGCCGGCCTGGACGCGATTGGCTATCTGCGCGAAGACCGCCACGCGCCGCCCGCCTGGAAGACGCGCGAAGTAACGTTGCTGAAGCAGTCTGAAAAGCCGCAGGGGGTGCTGCTGAATATGGTGGCTCCCGCAGTCTTGAAGCTGGTGCAAGCCACCCCTTAAGGATTTGAAACATGACAGTAACAAGATTGGTTGAGACTCCAGACTATGAGTAATGGCCGTTGGGTGCTTTTGATTGCCAGTGAACTGGGTGGTACGAACTCGGTGTCGGACCGGGCCATGGATCGGTTGTGCGGTGCGATCACGGAAGAAGGCTACGAGGTCATCCGGACCTCGACGCCGGAAGATGGCCTTTCGATGGTTCAATCCGATCCGTCGTACAGCGCCATCCTGCTGGACTGGGATCTGGAGCAGGAACATCAGTTTGATGAACGCGCGGCGCTGAAGATTATTCGCGCTGTCCGCCGCAGAAACAAGAAAGTGCCGATCTTCCTGATCGCGGATAGGACGCTGGTCAGCGAACTGCCACTGGAAGTAATCAAGCAAGTGCACGAGTACATTCACCTATTCGGCGATACGCCCGCATTCATCGCCAACCGTGTGGACTTCGCGGTTGCGCGCTACGACGAGCAGTTGCTGCCTCCTTATTTCCGCGAGCTCAAGAAGTACACCGATCAGGGGGCGTACTCCTGGGACGCGCCGGGACATATGGGTGGAGTGGCTTTTCTGAAGCATCCGGTGGGCATGCAGTTCCACCGCTTCTTCGGCGAGAATCTGCTGCGCGCCGACCTGGGAATCTCCACCTCATCGCTCGGTTCGTGGCTTGACCACATCGGGCCTCCGGCTGAATCGGAGCGCAATGCAGCGCGTATTTTCGGGGCTGATTGGACCTTCTATGTTCTCGGGGGTTCTTCCACTTCCAACCAGATTGTTGGGCATGGGATCATCGGCAACGATGACATGGTTCTGATCGACGCCAATTGCCACAAGTCGATCTGCCACTCGCTTACCGTGACGGGCGGACGACCGGTGTACTTCAAGCCCACCAGGAATGGCTACGGGATGATCGGGCTTGTGCCGCTGCGCCGCTTCTCTCCCGACTACATTCGACAACTGATCGCGCAGAGCCCATTCAGCGCGGATGCGACATCGCAGGAACCCACCTATGCCGTGGTCACCAACTCTACCTATGACGGGTTTTGTTATGACGTGCAGCGGGTGACCGGCGAACTGGCGCGCAGCGTGCCGCGCATCCACTTCGACGAGGCTTGGTATGCCTATGCCAAGTTCCACGCCATTTATCGCGGCCGGTTTGCCATGGATGTGCCGGAAGATATGCCCAACCGGCCACTGCTGTTCGCGGTGCAGTCGACACACAAGATGCTGGCTGCTTTCTCCATGGCATCGATGATCCACGTCAAGCTGAGCGACCGGGCTCCGCTCGATTTCGACCAGTTCAACGAGTCGTTCATGATGCACGGCACGACGTCTCCGTTCTATCCCATGATTGCGTCGCTGGACGTGGCTACGTCGATGATGGATGAGCCGGCTGGCCCGACGTTGATGTACGAGACGATTCAGGATGCGATCAGTTTCAGGAAAGCGATGTCTTCGATCGCTCACCGGCTGCGCTCCACCAACGGCGACGAATGGTTCTTCAGAATTTACCAGCCGGATACGGTTACCGATCCGATGACGGGAGCAACGACTCTCTTTGAAGAAACCCCCGACTCATTGCTGATCAATTCCCCCACCTGCTGGACGCTCAAGCGGGAAGAAGACTGGCATGGATTCAAGGACGAGGATATCGCCGAAGACTATTGCATGCTTGACCCGACCAAGGTCACCATCCTCATGCCGGGTATCAATTCCCGGGGAGAACTGGCGGATTGGGGGATTCCGGCGGCGATCCTTACCGAGTTTCTCGATGCGCGGCTGGTGGAGATTGCCCGGACCGGCGATTACACGGCGTTGATTCTTTTTTCTGTTGGCACCAGCAAGGGCAAGTGGGGTAGCTTGCTCGAGACGCTTTTCGAGTTCAAGCGGCTCTACGATAACGAAGGCACGTTATACGAAGCGTTGCCGGACTTGGTCGCGGAACACCCGCTCCGCTACCGTGACATGACGCTGAAGGAACTGAGCGACGAGATGCATGCGGCCATGGGGCAGTTAAATCTGACCAACCTTCTGCACCAGGCGTGCGACGTGGATCCCGACCCCGTGCTGACGCCGGCGGAAACGTATCAAAAATTGATACGTAATGGCACGGAGAAGGTCCGCATCTCTGAGATGGCGGGGCGGTTGGCCGGGGTGATGCTGGTTCCCTACCCTCCGGGCATTCCGGTTCGCATGCCGGGCGAGCGCCTGGGAGACGCCGACAGCCCCATCATTCGACTTTTGCTGGCGCTGGAGAAATTCGGCAAGCAGTTTCCCGGGTTCGAGCGCGAGGTCCATGGCATTGAATTGGGGGCTGACGGGGAGTACTGGATGCGGAGCGTGATCGAATCGCCGAGTCCGACGAACGGGAAGAAAGCAGCCTCTCCGGCACGCAATACGAAACGGCGGGCGAAGAAGACGCCCACCGGCACGTAGCCATCCTCAGAACCGATGCCTGGGTGCCCCACATCCCGATTTCCTGTGAGGCTTAGTGGGTTCCGCGAACTACATGCGCCTTTCCTTAAAGAAAGGCGCACACGCGGTCTTGTCCAGGGCCACGTGCAGGAAATTCGGGGCATCTCGCTCGTTTTTCGCGAGATGTGGATGCCACCACTCTTTCCCGCCAGCTCTCTACGCACCCTACAGGCGAACAGTTAAGGTTCGTGGTATCCCACGTGGATTGGCTGCGCCCTTCGGAAAAGGTAGAAGCATAGGTTAGTCTTGGCATTACGTCTCATATGCCCAGTCTGAGTACTCCATCGCAGCTCAATATGCCCAGGCGCCGGTGGCGCATTGCTTTTCTGCTTGGGGTTGGGGTATTGGTCAACTACTTCGACCGGGTCAACTTGTCGGTGGCCCATGCCGCGCTCATCACCACGTTCGCCATCTCCAATGTCCAGTTCGGCTATCTTTCTGCTGCCTATAACTGGACCTATATGCTGTGCCAGCTTCCTGTCGGCGTGGTGCTGGATAAATTTGGCGTGCGGCGGGTGGGACGGGTCAGCACTTTTATTTGGAGCGTCGCCTCCTTCGCCGCCGCGATTGCGCCGAACCTGGGCGGTTTCTTCGCCGCACGGCTGCTGCTGGGCATAGGGGAAGCGCCCACATTTCCTGCCAATGCAAAGGCTATCGGGTATTGGTTTCCAGCAAAGGAACGGAGTTCGGCGACTTCCATCTTCGATGGCTCGGCGAAATTTGCATCCGCGATTGGCGTGCCGCTGATTGGCATGCTTTTGCTGAAGGTTGGCTGGCGCTGGAGCTTTGCCGCAACCGGTTTGATCAGCTTCCTGTACTTCCTGCTCTTTTGCCGCGTGTATCGTGACCCCGTGGATGACCCGGAACTCACGGCGCAGGAACGCGACTACATCCTGGAGAAAAGCGCCGCGGAACCGGTTCTACTCGCGGAAACCGCATCCCTCGGATATCTCATACGGCAGCCCAAAGTGATCGGCATTACCCTGGGCTTCGGGGCCTACAACTACGTCTTCTACCTGCTCCTCACCTGGCTGCCCAGCTACCTGTCCTCCGCCCTACACATCGATCTGCTGCACTCGTTCCTCTACACCGGCGTGCCGTGGTTGATCGGCACCGCGAGCGAATGGTTGATCGGGGGATGGCTGGTAGACAGACTGTTGGAGCGGGGATGGAATGCCAGCCGGGTGCAGCGCACAGTTCTGATCGGCGGCACGTCCATGGGCCTTGGCATTGTGGGAGCAGCCTACTCCCAGACTGCTACCAGCGCTTTGATCTGGATCAGTATTTCGCTGGCAGGACTCTCGGCTGCATCCGCTGTGGGATGGTCTGTGCCGTCTCTGATCGGCCCGCGAGGGAGCGTGGGTACGCTGGCTGGTATTCAGAATTTTTCCAGCCAGGTCTCAGGCATTGTGGCGCCTATCGTGACCGGCTACCTGGTGACAGCCCGTCACTCCTTCGGATGGGCGTTTGGTGTGGCCGGGATTTACCTGTCGATCGGCATTTCGGCTTACATCTTTTTGCTGGGCCGCATTGAAAAAATTCCCAGCCAGCCTACGCACGCTACCTAACGAGCTGCGTAGGCCTTGGTCTCCCCGGTACGCGGGTTGAATACTGTGAAGCTGCCGCTGGGACTGACGGTCAACTTCAAGTAGTTACCTGCATCCGGCCCGTTGGGATTGGCGATGTATTGCGCTGCGGTGTTGTGGCTTCCGGCTTCGTCGGAGAAATGAAGCTGCCAGAGCGTCTCCAGGCCCGGCGCTTTGGCGATGGTCTCAAAGGTCGGCGTGGAGCCACCCTTCTTGGCCCCGTTGTTCATGATCGCGATGCGCGGCGCAATCGCATCCACCAGCGCGGGGCTCGAGCTCTGGAATAACCCATGATGCGAGACCACCAGGATGTCGACCTTGCCCACCTTGTTGGCCGGGCACATCAATTGCATTTCCTTGTCCCAGGTGAGATCGCCCAGATCGAGAATCCTGGTTTTGCCGAAGGTGAAGAGGGTGCCCAGAGAGCGAGCGTTGTCAGTCTGGTCTTCAGGCCTGGTCTCGGAGTCCTTGCAGTATGCGTTCGGCTGCCCTGCGCCGGGCAGAGCGTGGTTGAGGAGTTCGCCGTTGGAGCTGATCACCACGGCCTTGATTCCCGGGATTGGTAAAGCATCTCCAGGCTTGGGCGTTATATGGCCGTAGTGACCGTTCGCCAGGAGCGCCTGATAAGCCGGATACGCTTTCTTGGTCGTGGGATCGGTGGGGCTGTCGGGGCCATGATCGATGAACGTGCCGACTTGCATGCGCGCCAGGAGCTCAGGGAGACCGCCAATATGGTCAGCATGGTAGTGAGTGAACAGCAGATAATCGATCTTGGTCACGCCCGCATCTTTGGCTGCGGCTACAATGCGGCCGGCATCCAGTCCGTTGTTCCCTGCCCATCCGGTATCGATCAGCAGTGACTTCCCTGCCGGGGTGACAAAGAGCGTCGATTGACCGCCGTCGACGTCGATGAAGTAGACCTGCAAATCATGGCTCGCGGCTCGCGCAAGATGCGCACCGCAAAATACGAGCCCGGCCAGAATGACTGTCAGCAGAGACTGCACCTTTGATTTACGCACTGGGATCGAGCACCACCTTCATGAGATTTGGCTCGCCTGCGTGCAGCCGCTCAAACCAGCGCGGACCATCCTTCAGTGGAGCGACTGCGGTAATCAATGACTTCACTTTTATTTTTCCGTTGGCGAGCAGTTCCATCGCCTGCGGATACTCGCCGGAGGAAGCACATGAGCCCTGAAGTCGAATCTGGCGGGAGACGACTGCCTGCAGGGGGATCTTCACTTCGGGAGAAATGTTTCCGATGAGCGTGACCGTTCCTCCCTTGCGTACGCTGGCTATCGAGGCGGCAATGGTTTCCTGTCGACCCACAGCTTCGAGGACTATGTCGACCCCTCTGCCCTCGGTCTGACGGAGGATTTCCTTCACCAGGTCGTTACCGGAAAGCAGCAGTGTTTCATCGGCGCCGATGCTTTTGGCCGTTTCCAGGCGGGTGCGATCGATATCCGCGACCAGCACCTTGGAGGCTCCCGCGGCCTTCGCCGCCTGGAGGGTGAGCAGACCGATCATGCCAGCCCCGATGACGAGCGCCGTCTCGCCGCCCTTCATCTCTGAGACGCGCACCGCGTGCAGCGCAACCGAGACGGCTTCGAGCATGGCTGCTTCTTTAAACTCGAGCGCGTCCGGCAGATGGTAGGCGATGCGTTGGGGCACCACCACGTACTCCGCAAAGGCGCCGGCGCGGCGGTAGTCTCCGCAGGAAACCCCGACCACCTGGCGGTTGTTGCAGAGGTTGATCTCGCCCTGGCGGCAGAACTCACACTCGCCGCAATAAACCGTGGAGTCAAAGGTCACTCGATCGCCGGCTTTGAATTTCTTCACACCGGAGCCGGCCGAGGCTACGACTCCGGCCGCTTCATGCCCCATCACGATGGGTGGAATTCTCCTGCCGGAGGTGCCGTCGTAACCGTGAACGTCGCTGCCGCAGATGCCACAGGCGGCCACACGCACCAGGATCTCGTCCGGACCAGGCTCTGGCGCGGGAAGATCGGCAAGGTCAAGCTGGTTGTATTGCGAAAGGAGCAGTGCTTTCATAGAAGGTAAGGGTACATGGTTGGTAGCCGCATCCTCAAGCAAGGGCTGCGTAAGCCATGTACGATAGTTCTACCGCCGGTCCCCCATGAGTACACGCAGTCTTAAACGCAGACTGATTGCAGGATTCGGCGCCAACACCTTCAGCCGGCTCTCCACTACACTCACCCAGATTTTTTCGGTTCCTGTCTTCCTCAGCCACTGGGGTGTGCACCTGTACGGCGAGTGGATCCTGCTCAATACCATCCCGAGTTATCTCGGGCTTAGCGACGTGGGCTTCGGCAGCGTTGCGGGTAACGAGATGACCATGCTGGCAGCGGCGCAGGATTTCGACCAGGCCCTGGTGGTTTTTCAGAGCGTATGGGTACTCACTACCGTCATTACCAGCCTGCTTGGGCTGCTTCTGCTTGCCACGGTGTGGTTACTTCCGTTAGGCGCGTGGCTGCACATGCATGCCATCAGCGGAGCGGACGCCAGGTTGATTGTTTTGCTGCTTGGGCTGGCGGTCCTGTTGGGCATGCAGGAGACCTTGTTTCAGGCGGCTTTTCGTTGCGTGGGCAAATATCCATTGGGGACCATGGCCAAGAGCGTGGTGGTGCTGGCAGCCTTCTTGAGCACCATGGTTGGCGTGGGGCTTCACCTGGGGCCTGTTCCCGTCGCGGTGCTGTATGTGGCCGTGAATGCGGTGGGCGTATTTGCTCTGTGGATTCTTCTCAAGCGCGAAGTGCCGTGGATTCGTTTTGGCATCCGGCACGCGGAGTGGGCGGTCATTCGCCGTCTCACCGGGCCGGCGATTTCCTTCATGAGTTTCCCGCTGGTGAATGCCCTGAACCTGCAGGGGATCCTGGTGGTGATTGGTTACGTGATGGGTCCTATCGCGGTGGTGACGTTCAATACTGCGCGCACCATCTCCCGCAGCGCCGCCCAGGGAATGAACCTGATCAACAATTCGATCTGGCCGGAGATGTCTGCGGCTTTCGGCATAGGAGCCATGGATGTTGCGCGGATGCTCCACCGGCGTGCGTGCCAGATTTCTCTGCTGCTGTGCCTGAGCATCACCCTGGTGGTCGCGTTTCTGGGCGATTGGATTTGGAAGATCTGGACCGTTGGCAAAGTCCCGACGGACCCGGTGCTGCTGAACATCATGCTGTTGCAAATGGTGGTTTCGGCTTTCTGGTTCACCAGCTCGGTGGTGCCGATGGCTATTAACCAGCACCAGAGGATGGCGCGGGCGATGCTGACGGCGACGTGCGTGGCCTTGGCGCTCGCGTGGGTATTGATGCACGTGCCGTCGCTCGGCCTGCGGGGCGCCGCGATTGCACTGGTGGCGGGAGACTTGTTTACGGCAGTTTATGTGTTGCGCGAGAGCCTGCGGTTACTGGATGACAACCTAGGCGACTTTACCCGGAGCATGTTGGATTTATCACTGCTGCAGCGGTTTTGGAGAAGGCCTAAGTTGCCTTTGGGTAATGAGGAGTAGCGAGGGCGGAAGTGAAATGAAGAGCTTACCCCAGCGGCTGAAAGCCGTCTCGTGATCAAGGCATTTTCGGCACGCCGAAGCCGTGCCCTTTGTCCGGCATTTTTCAGTCGTCCCTGCGGGACTTTTCCATGGTGCCTGCCAGCCCAGGACTGCGTCCTGGGCTAAGTTCAGCCGTCCCTTCGGGACTCGATTTCGCGACGTCGCAAGAAGCAAATTCTGTCGGTCCAATCCCAGTCACGCGCTTCTTTCACCAATAAGCCCAGGGATTGAACCAGACCTCCGATGTCTGCGGGGGAAATGGCTTTTTCATCAACAAAAATCACGCCTGCGTGGGGACGCCCCACTTCTGCCCAATCCTTAAGCAGCGGTGGAATGGTTCTGCGGTCATACGTAACCAAGGTCAGCTTTTGATTAGCGGCTTCCTGCAGGCAGGCCGAATCTTCCTGACCAAGGAAGTTTCCTCCTTCCCAATCGGCCATCGCAAAGACAGCGATACTTCGGTCGCGGCGCCGCATAGACTGCGCAACTCCGGGTGAGATGTGCTCATCCAGAAGAAGCTTGAGCATCTCAGCGCCTGGGGGCTTTTCCAGAGGTGAATTCGACAGCCTGCGGTAACATCCGCTTCAACGCAGTGAAATCAACGGCACTGTATTCCGCCAAGGCCTCATCGATCTCATCAGGAAACGCCTCTGCGTAGTTGACGGCCGCCTGCACCTTCGCTAACGGCCATTGCAGATGTTTGGCAGCCGCTGTCAGGTCATGCTTGTAGCTGCGGACCAGGAGCATGACCTCCCAAACAGCGAGGCTGCTACCCTGAATGCAGGCTTGCCGCCCCGCGGTTGAATCGCGGAAATCGATAAAGGCGAACTCCGATCGACGCAAGCCTTCCTCTACCAAACGCGCGCTTGCATCGCTTGGCGTCCAGCCATACCGATTCGCCATGCGTTTCAGTCGATTCCCGCTGGCTACGGGAAGACGCATACTGATCACGGTTGAATGCGCAGAACTCATGGCGGCCCTCCACGCGTAACTCTTGTAAGTATTGTAGCGCTTACGCGGGAAGGGCGATTAAAGGCCTTCAGACCTTTTCGGCAGACTCCGGAACGGCCGCGGCGGCGGCCTGGAAGCCTATTTTGGAATGGGTTCCGTCGCAGAATGGCTTGTTGGTCGATGCCCCGCAACGACAGAGAGAAACGGCGGCCTTGCCCGTAAGATCGATTTGTTGACCGTCGGTGTTAATCAACTTGATCGGACCTTCCACGCGAAATGGTCCGTTTGGTCGCACCGTGATTGTTACTTCACCCTCAGCCATGAGCACCCCAGTTCAAAGATATGAGTTCGAATTTGAGTCTAGCAGCCGGCGATAGCGAATTTAGTCGCTGTCCAGGTTCTGGGTGGCTTTGGGTTCATCGTTCGGGGGTTTTGGCTGCGGGTCTTGTATGTTCCCGGGCGTGCCGGTGGTGGAACTGGTAACAGGCCCGACCACGTTCGAACTCTTACCGACCTTCTGGCCTTTCCAGCCGGTTGAACTGACATTTTGCGCCGTGCTACCGGTTTCGCAGCCCAGCACTAATCCGCAAGACATTAGCAACAAGAGGACGGACGCTCTGAACATGATTTCTCCTTGAAGGCGATTTTATATGGAGATTGAGATTTGCAGGCAAATGCGGAGAGGAGAAGCGCAGGAAAGGTTATCAGAACGGCCCACCATTTTGCAGGGCCAGGATCCAGATCGAGAAGCTGAAGGAAAAGGCGGCGGAATGCCGCCTTTTCCTTCATATAGCTAATTAACTTGCTGCTGGCTAAAAATTACAGAACCTGAACGTTCTCAGCCTGCCAACCCTTAGGGCCTTTGGTGACGTTAAACTGAACCGCCTGGCCTTCTTGAAGAGTGCGGAAGCCGTTTGCTTGAATCGCTGTGTGGTGCACGAAAACATCCTCACCATTTGCACGGCTCAAAAAGCCGAACCCCTTGGCATCGTTGAACCATTTCACTGTACCTTGTTCCATTGTGTTTCTTCCTTAGTAACGAGATGACGCTGAATTCAATCGGGGTATCTTCAGGCGGTGCGGACTCCTAAAGCAGAACGAACTGAGAACCAAAATCGTATTCGACGCTCTTTTAGGATATACCGCTGACGCGACAAGCGCAATGAAAAATTTGCCGAACCACGCAAAAAAAGCTCGATTGGCTACTCGTACTTCAATGATTCTACAGGATTCATGCGCGCTGCCCGCACTGCAGGAACGGTACCAAAGGCAATCCCCACGGCACAGGAAACCAGGATGGCGATGACCGCCGACAGCCAGGAAACCTGCAACCGGTAATCGGTAAAGAAGGCGATCGCCAGCGGCAGTAGCATCGCCAGCACTGTTCCCACCACTCCTCCGCTGAGCGAGATCAAAACCGCCTCGGCCAAAAACTGCATTTGAATTTCCCGGAAGGTCGCTCCCAGGGCCTTTCGGATGCCGATCTCACGGATCCTCGAACGCACGGTAGCCAGCATGATGTTCATGATGCCCACCCCGCTGACCATCAGCGTGACCATGGAAAACATAAGCAGGACAATGCTGAACGCGGTTGCCGTCTTTGCCGCCATGGACAGCACCTCGGCGAGATTGCCCACGTCGTAGACGGATTCAGAGCGATGCCGGGACTTGATCACTCTCAAGATGGTTTTGGTAGCCTCAGGCACACTGTTTGAGTCGGTCATCGAAAAATAGATCTGGTTTACCGCATCGGTGCCGGTGAAATAGCGCCCAACGGTGTAGGGGATGAGCACGGTTTCATCGACAATTTCCGACTGGCCAAAGGTCTCTACGCGCTCGCGAAAGACACCGATAATCGTGAACGGAACACCGGAAATGGCCAGCGTCTTACCGATGGCTTCTCCCGGGCTCCCGAATTGAATCGCGGCAAACTTCTCCGTGACCAGCGCCGCATGGCTATGGGTCAATGAGTCCTGCTGATCGAAAAAGCGTCCTGCGATCAGGTAGAGGCGGCGTATGTCGGCATACTCCGGATTCACGCCCAGGATCAGTACGTCGCGTTCCTTTCCTCCGCCCGATGTGAAGAATTGGTGCAGATTCAGTACTGGCGATGCGGCCTGAATGCCGGGGACCTGTTGCTGGACCGCGCCCATATCGTCCACCGTCAGGTAATCGCGTACCGATTCGGCGCTGGCATCCGACAGCCCGGCATACTCCGCCCAAACCAGGTTGGTACCGATGTTCTGAATGGAGGTGAGTACGTATTTCCTGCCGGAGAGGCCGATGGTAACCACCAGGATCAAGGAGGCGGTCCCGATCACCATACCCAGCGCGGTCAGGGCAAAGCGAATCTGGTTGAGACGAAACGAGTCGATGGCCAGCAACACGATCTCGCGAAACGCGATGCTCTTGGTGCTGCGAACTCTGGGTAACGTGCTCATCGATTGCCCAGGAATACCAGGGTGACCCCAACGGTCACCAGACAAAGGCCGGCCCAACGCTGCGGGCTAACGCGCTCGCCCAGAAAGAATACTGCCCCGCAGGCACCAGCCACGTAGCTCAGAGCAGTTACCGGAACCACGAAACTTACATTGAGAAAGGAGAGAGCGCCCAGCAGGGAGAAAAAGCCCAGAGCCATCATGCCGATTCCAGCCCACAACCAGCCCACGCGCATGGCACGAAAAATAAAGCGAGCGATCGCGAGGGGACGAAAATCCTTCACTTCTCCCACCACTTTCATGGCCCGGGAAACACACAGCTCACCGCCAGTGCCGGCCACGACGATCAGAAACAAAAGGAGCGCCTCGAGCAAACTAGCTTTGCTCCAGACTCATAGGCGGCTCGTGCTCCGCGGTGCGCGGGCTGGTCTGCCCCACGACAAAGACGCCCAGGCAGATGATGGCTATTCCCAGCCAGCGCAAAGGAGAAACCGGCTCTCCCAGCATGAAATATCCCAGCAAGGCGACCACGCCGTAACCCATTGAAGAAGCGGGGAGCACGAAGCTGTAATCGGCCCAGGTTAATACCAGCAGGTTGGCGAGGAAAAAGGTAAGCAGGGAGGCCACACCGAGCCAGATGGACCCTGTGCCGAAAACGCGAAACGCCGTGTGCAGTGCATCCGAAGGCGGCCATATTGCGAGCTTGCCGGCATGCTTCATGCCTTTGCTCAGCAAGGCATTCCCCAGAGGGCCCGCAATGACCATCACCAGGATCGACAAAAACGTTTTTAGATGGAATGGTTTTTGAGACGTCATGCGTTCCCGGGCATCAAACCAATGCCTGCAGCCTTGCTACAGATTGTACTAGCTGTATTGCATGCCCATCCGAGCCCCGGGCGAGTTTGGTTTATAACTATAGATTGGTGAAATCCTTCACCTTCCCCGAGGTGTTACCACTTTGTGTGGCATTGTTGGCTTTACCCAGAAAGGCTGGAGTTGCGATCCTGATCGGATTCGCGCCGCCACTGCGACCCTCACTCATCGCGGACCAGACCAGCAGGGAGTTTTCTCCTCCCGCTTATGCTCCCTCGGCGCAACCCGGCTGAAGATTCTCGATTTGGCTGCGGGCGATCAGCCGATCACCTCGAGCGATGGCGACACGGTGATCGTATTCAACGGCGAAATCTATAACCACCTGGAACTGCGGCCCGAGCTGGAAGCCCTCGGCTACAAGTTTCACACCCATTGCGATACTGAAACAGTTTTGAATGCCTTCCTGGCGTGGGACACTGCTTGTTTCGCCCGCATGCGCGGCATGTTCGCTGTCGCTCTGTGGCGCAAGTCGACCAAGCGGCTCGTTCTCGCTCGAGACCGCATGGGCATCAAGCCGCTCTATTTGGCAAAGTACGGAGACGACCTGCTCTTCGGTTCTGAACTAAAGGCGATCCTCATCCATCCAGAAGTAGAGCGCCGCTTGAGCATGGAAGGGCTGGACTGCTATCTCACACTGAACTACGTGCCCTGCCCGTGGACGCTGGTGAACGGAGTAGAAAAGTTGCCGCCGGGCCATTGGTACGAATGGCACGACGGCCAGGTGCGCACGGAATCCTATTGGAAGCTTCCCGCCGCGTCACCGCGTGTTCTTGACCTCGAGAGCGCAAAGCAGGAGCTGGACTTTCTGCTGGAGCAATCCGTTCGCGAACACTTGCTTTCGGACGTGCCGCTGGGTGTCTGGCTGAGCGGCGGCATTGATTCTTCGACCATCCTGCATTACGCGGCGAGCACCAATCATGCACGCCTCAAGACTTTTTCTATTTCCTTCAACGGCCGCAGCTTTGACGAGACGGAACATATCGAGCGCGTGGTATCGCACTATGGAACCGACCATGAGCAGCTCGACCTGAACCCACAAGAGGACCTGCAGGGTGCGATCGAGCAGTTCGCGTACTACTCCGATGAACCGAGCGCCGATGCAGGAGCGTTGCCGGTGTGGTTTCTCTCTCGCATGTGCAAGACGCATGCCACCGTGGCTTTGAGCGGAGAAGGCGCGGATGAGATTTTCGCCGGATACCTTACGTATCGCGCCAACCAGCTGGCCCGGACGGCGCGGACGGTGCCTGCGCCCACGATCAAGCTGGCGCTCAAAGCACTGCGCTTCTGGCCCGTCTCCGACGAGAAGATCAGCCTGGAATACAAACTCAAACGCTTTCTCGAAGGCAGTCTGCTGTCACCGGAACGCGCCCATGTTCACTGGAACGGAACCTTCTCCGAGCCCGCCAAAGCGGCTTTGTTGAGGCGGCCGTTGCCTGGCGCTATGGGGAACATTCTGGATGGTCTGGCCAGTTCGCTTGCGGCACAGGATGGCCTGTACCCATATCTTGCCTTCGATCAACAGTACTATCTGGCCGATGACATTCTGGTGAAGTCAGATCGCATGAGCATGGCCCATGCGGTGGAGGTGCGTCCTCCCTTTCTCGACCATCGCATTGTTGAGTTTGCCGCTACCTTGCCTGATTCGCTCAAGATTCGAGGTTCGCGCCAGAAGCTGCTGCTCAAGGAATTGATGAAAGACAAATTGCCGTCATCGATTCTCAATCGGAAAAAAGTCGGCTTCGATATTCCTGCGCACGAGTGGCTCCGCGGTTCTCTTCGTCCACTCCTGCTGAACACTTTGAACGAAGGCCTTGCTGAGCACGCTGATCTGTTCCGCGCAGATACCATCCAGAACTATTTGCAACTCCACCTGGAAAGACGAGCCAACCTGGGTTACCACTTGTGGGGCTTGATGATCCTGTTTCTCTGGATGAAGCAATGGCGCATTCAGTCGACGCCGGCGTTGACACAAAAACTGCCAGTCTTAGTCGCCGAGGGCGCTGGCACACCCCTGCTAGACTTGGCATAAGGCAACGTCAGCAGGCGCACTCAAGAACCTGTACTTCAGGAGAGACACTATGAAAATTGCTGTACTTGGAGGCGATGGCTATTGTGGTTGGGCCACCGCTCTCTACCTATCGAATCGCGGCCATTCCGTTGCCATTATCGACAACTTTGTGCGTCGTCTTTGGGACCACGAACTTGGCGTGCAGTCACTCACACCGATTCGCCCGCTGGCTGATCGTTTGCGCGTCTGGCATGAGCTTACCGGCAAGTCGATTGAGCTGTTCGTTGGCGATGTGACGGATTATGAGTTTCTCGCTTCGACCATCAAGACGTTTGAGCCTGAGGCGGTGATTCACTTTGCGGAACAGCGCTCGGCGCCGTATTCGATGATCGATCGCAACCACGCGGTCGGCACCCAGGTGAACAATGTCGTGGGCACGCTGAATCTGCTTTTCGCGTTGCGTGAGTTTCAGCCTGATTGTCACCTGGTCAAGCTTGGCACCATGGGCGAGTACGGGACCCCGAATATTGACATTGAAGAGGGATACATCACCATTGAGCACAATGGCCGCAAAGATGTGCTCCCATATCCTAAGCAGCCGGGGTCGTTTTATCACCTCTCTAAGGTGCATGACAGCCACAACATGATGTTCGCGTGCAAGATCTGGGGCACGCGCGCTACTGATCTGAACCAGGGTGTGGTGTATGGAACGATGACCGATGAGGTTGCCCTGGATGAAGCGCTGATCAACCGGTTCGATTATGACGAGGTCTTCGGCACAGTGCTCAATCGCTTCTGCGCCCAGGCTGCTCTTGGCCACCCGCTCACGGTGTACGGCAAGGGCGGCCAGACGCGCGGATTCCTGGACATTCGCGATACTGTGCGGTGTGTGGAGCTTGCGTGTCTGAACCCGGCGGCTAAGGGAGAATTTCGTGTTTTCAATCAATTCACGGAGCAGTTTTCTGTGCTGGATCTCGCGCACCTGGTACAGAAGGCCGGTAAGCAAACGGGATTGAAGGTGGAGATCGACTACTTACCCGATCCTCGTGTAGAAGCGGAGCAGCATTACTACAATGCAAAGCATTCCAAGCTGATTGATCTTGGATTGTCGCCGCACTTTTTGTCGGATTCGCTGTTGGATTCGCTGATTGACATTGCTGTTCGGTATCAAGGATCGGATTGACACAGCGCTATTTCTACCGCGGGTAAACTGGCGTCACACTCGAAATGACCGGCGCGTAGAAAAACCTGTGTTAGCCAAGACGGCTCCATAGGGGTCGAAATAAGCAAGAAAAGAGAATCGGGCTTCAGCCCCTGTGGTGCATCCCGCACGAAAAGCACAGGGGCTAAAGAGTCTGCGTGAGAACCTGCCGATTGCAAAATGAGTCCCGCAGGGACGGCTGAACTTAGCCCAGGACGCAGTCCTGGGTGAAGATTCGAGTGACGAAAAGTCCCGTAGGGACGACTGGAAGTCACCCGGAGGCGATCCCAGAGCACTTCGATGTCGAACTAATCCGCGATCGAGAATTCCCTATCCGCCGCCCGAATTCAGGACCATATCTCGATTAACTTTTTCAGTCGTCCCTGCGGGACTTTTCAATGGTGCATACTAACCCAGGACTGCGTCCTGGGCTAAGTTCAGCCGTCCCTACGGGACTCGATTTCATGATGGTCGTTCTCACGCAGACTCTAAAAAGCCCGGATTTTTGTTGGGTCTTACAGCCCGACTAAAGTCGGGCCCTGATACAAAACATCGCGCTGCGACGCTCTGAAAATTCACGCATCGCCTGAATTAAACCCGCTCTGGGGCTTTCTCTGCTGCTCTCATCGCTGCTGTAGGGTCTACGGGCACTAATTCGCCGTTGCGAATGTAGTAGTAGCCGTCTCTCCAGCGAATGCTGTTGCGGGTGAAACTGGCTAGCCATATGCAGGCTGACAGCAGATCCCAAACTGGAAGCAGCCACAGTTTCTTGTAAATACCCGGCTGCTTCAAACCCCACCTTCCAATCACTTCCATCATGGCGATGCGGCAGGCGAAATAGGCGCTCAGATAGGCGAATGCTATCTCTGGCGTGGGCTGTACAAAAATTGCCGCCAGGGCCCACGGCAGACCAAGAGTAAAGATGAGCCCAAGATGCCCCCAGGGACGCATGATGCGCATCACCACAGTCCAGCGGAGACGCTTTAGGAAAAGGTCGCGCAGCGAATGAAAATCAGACACCGTCTGGATGGTGTAGTTCAGCAGTTCGACTTCATAGCCTTGCTCCGCGATCAGGCGTCCTACCAGCAAGTCGTCCGCAGGACGGTTTTCAATTGCAGCATAACCGCCAAAGCCGGCAAGGTGGGTACGCGTGGTGGCAATCGTTGGCCCCAGGGCGAATTTAACCCCGTCCAATTGCCTGGCAACTAAAATCCCGGCATAAAAATCAGAGAGCATTCCCACGGATTGAACACGCTGCACGAGGGTCTTTTCTTCACTGGGGACAGGCGCGTAAAAGCAGGTCACCGCTCCAACTTTGGGATCCGCAAGCCCAGCAACAATGGTGCGCAGGTAATCCGGTTGCACGCGAACGTCGCTGTCGCTCATGACCACGGTTTCGTATTTTGCTTCCGCAGTGAGTCGCACCAGTTTGGCAACTTTATCGTTGGTCGCCACACGGCCGGAGCCGATCAATACGCGGATCTGGCATTCCGGGAAGTCGCGGATGAGTCTCTGAATCGTCGGTAGCGCAGGCTCTGATGCGTCGCCGACACAAAAGACAATTTCGTATTCCGGGTAGTCCTGGCGGCAGAAACTGGCGAAGTTCTCGTAGGCGTCGGGATCAAGGCCCCGGATGGGCTTGAGGTTGCTAACAGGAGGGGTGTAGCTGGCCAACGGCCGGGTCTTATGCGAAGTGCGAAAGAACTGCCATGCACTAAAAAGAGCAAGGGCATAATAAATCAAGGGGATAGCAGCCATCCCCAAGATGATGAAATGAACAAAACTCAGGATCATTCAGCCCCTAATTTCCATATGAATCGATTATCTCCCAGGCCCGGGACGTGGTCGGAATTTGCCATGTCATTCATAAGACGGACTTAAGACTCATGCTGTTTCAACGGCCGGCGTGAACAATCAAGCCAGGGTACCTGATTCCTATCTACAGTCTTGATGCACCAAAGGCAAGTCCGGGACTATAAAACGAATTTTTAAGTATTTTACTTTCATCCTTTTATGGGTCATTTCTGGACTTTTCCCACAATTGCCATTGGCGCCGGCGGTCCCCCATGGGCGAAAATAAGGCGAAGATCCGTTCATGCCCTCTGCTCAACATCTTCGAGCCCAAATTGAAGCCAACCTGGCGGAAAGAATTCCTTCGGCGCTAACTCCGCTGCCGCGAGTTCCCTCCCCGGTTGCTCCCACAGGTATTCGCGAGATTGATGCCCTGCTCCATGGCGGATTCCCTGTCGGCGCGCTCAGCGAGATTGTTGGACCGGAATGCTCCGGACGAACCTCACTGGCGCTCGCGTTTGTAGCCGGCATGACCCAGGAGGGCAAGGTATGTGCCTGGGTTGATGTTTCCGATACGCTGCACCCTGAATCCGCAGCGGCCTTGGGAGTGGACCTCTCGCGGCTTCTGTGGATACGCTGCGGTGTACCTCTGGGCACATCACCTAGGCGTAAGTTGTGGTCGAGCCTGGAACAAGGGTTGAGGGTGAGCGATCTGCTGCTGCAGGCAGGTGGATTCAGTTGCATCGTGCTGGATATGGGTAGCCTGCCTGCGGAATATGCCTTGCGAGTTCCCCTGGCAACCTGGTTTCGCTTTCGTGCTGCAGCCGAGCGTTTACAAGTGAATGTATTGTTGCTGACGCAACACGCCTGCTCCAGGAACAGCGCCGGCCTGGTGCTTCGTCTTAACTCGGGGAAGGTGCTCAACCACGACTCGACCATCCTTACCGGTCTCGAGCATAAGGCGGAGTTAGCCCGACAGCGCTTTCCCCAGGACAATGTATTGCCCCTGCACTCCACGGCAGGCCCCACGGCAAGCCGGGGCGGGCGGGACAGGAAGCAGCCGCAAAGCGTGCAAACGGCAGCATGGCAGGCCAAAACGGCTTGGGCAGGACCGAGATGATGCCGACGACCGCACGCTACGCATGCCTCGATGCAAGAGAATTTCCGCTGCAGGCTTTGTTGCGCTTACGGCCAGAATTGCAGGGAAAACCAGTGGCCGTATTCGATGGTGAACCGCCATTCGAACAAGTGTGCTCGCTCAATGATCCTGCTCTGACTCTAGGGATAGTCCCGGGCATGACAAAACTGGAAATGGAAATGTTTCCTACCGCGGTCATATTGCAACGATCGCGCACCGAGGAAGCGGCGGCGCGTGCAGCCTTGCTGGAGTGTGCCGGAGCCTTCTCCCCGCGGGTGGAAGATCAGAGCAGTGACAGTTGCTTTACCTGCGTAGTCGATATTGCCGGCACAGAAACGTTATTCGGCTCTCCGGATGCTGTGGGAGAGAGCCTGTGGAAGAAGACAAAGGCGATCGGGATACAAGCATCGATCGCGATCAGCAGCAACTTTCATGCCGCCCTTTGCCTGGCTCGAGGGCATTCCGGCACTGGCATCCGAGTGGTACCGCGGGGCATGGAATGCACTGCACTTGCCCCCTTGCCGCTGATGGTGCTCGATCTTTCTCCCGAGCATACAGAAACCTTCTCCATGTGGGGCATCACTACCCTTGGGGCACTCGCCAACCTGGCGGAGACAGAACTGATTGCGCGGTTGGGGCAGGCCGGCAAAGAACTGCGCCTGCTGGCACGCGGTGAATCGCCGCATTTGTTTACCGCGCTCGAAGCCAGCTTCGACCTGGAGGAACACATGGAGCTGGATTCGCCTGTAGAGCTGCTCGATTCGCTGCTTTTCATCATGGGCGTGATGCTCGATCAGCTCATTGTGCGGGCCCAGTCGCGCATACTTGCGCTAGCCTCCATCACTCTCCACCTGGGCCTGGAAGGGGGCACGGTGCATTCTCGAACGGTACGGCCCGCACTCCCCAATATCGATCGAAAACTATGGCTGAAGCTCATCCATCTGGACCTGCAGGCGCATCCACCGCAAGCAGCCATTTTGTCGCTAACCTTGAGCGCAGAACCAGGCAGCAGCAGCAAAGTGCAACTGGGATTGTTTTCTCCCCAGGTGCCAGAGCCCATGCGGCTGGATGTAACACTGGCCAGGATTCGCAGTATCGTCGGCGAGGGCTGCGTGGGCCAGGCGGTGCTCAAAGACACCCATCGCCCGGATGCTTTTCGTATAGAGCCCTTTGTTGTGCCCTCTTCTACCGCAAGCGACAGGAAAGTAGGAACAAAGCGCTTGGCCATGCGCCAACTGCGCCCGCCGGAAATAGTCATAGTGAAGGTACATGACCAGCAACCTGATTCTTTCGTCTTCCGCGAGAAGCGATACACCGTTGAGCGCGCTTACGGACCCTGGTCTTCCGCTGGAGATTGGTGGAACCCGACGCTCTGGTCGCTCGAACAATGGGATCTGGTGGTCAGGGGCCATGATGCTGCCTCGCTTTGTTGCTGCCTCACCCGTGATCTTATGCAGGATCGTTGGCAGGTAGAGGCTCTGTATGACTGAGCGGTATATCGAACTGCATGCGGCCAGCGCATTCAGCTTTCTGGAAGGGGCCTCTCTGCCTGAAGATCTTATTCAGCGCGCTGCGGAGCTCGACATGCCGGCCATGGCCCTGCTGGATCGTAATGGGGTTTACGGTGCGGCGCGATTTCACACCCTTGCCCATAAGCACGGCGTGCGCGCCCATGTCGGAGCAGAAATCGCAGTATCGAATCTGAGTAAGCGGCTCACGCCTCCGGGGTGGTTGCCTCATCAGCATGCTCCTGAACCGGCGCGGCTGCCCCTGTTGTGTACCTCTCGCATGGGATATCAGAATCTCTGTCAACTGATTACCCGGTTCAAGATGCGTGAGAGCACCAAGTGCGAAGGGGCGGCCACGCTCGAGGACCTGGAACAGTATTCCCCCGGGCTCGTCTGCCTGACGGGCGGAGATGAAGGCCCGCTGGCTGCAGCACTGATGCGTGGCGGTGAACTGGAAGCAGTGAAAGTTACAGAACAGCTTGTCAGGCTCTTTGGGCAGCAAAATGTGTATATAGAACTTCAGCGCCATGGCGAGCGGGAGGAAGAGTGGCGCAACCAGGCTGCTATCCGTATTGCCCATCGCTTAAGCTTGCCGCTGCTGGCTACCAATGGAGTTCGTTATGCGGCGGCGTACGACCGGGAAATCCTCGATGTTTTTACTACGATTCGCTGTCATACCAACCTGGAGCATGCAGGCCGCCTGCTGAGTGTTAACCAGCATCGCCACCTGCGCAACGCGCGAGAGATGACCGCCAGGTTCAGCGATCTTCCCCTGGCGATTGCGAACACAATTGCCTTGTCTGATCGGTTGGAATTTGAACTCCATGATCTGGGCTATGAATTTCCTCGCTATCCGGTTCCGGCGGGCGAAACGATGGACAGCCTTCTCCGCCGGCGTACAGCGGAAGGCGTCTTGAAGCGATACGGCTCCAAACACAATCGGAAATTGTTAGAAAAAGCCGAAAAGCAAGTTGAGCATGAGCTCGCCTTGATCGAGAGACTCGGTTTTGCGGGTTATTTTCTGATCGTATGGGACTTGATCGATTTTTGCAGGAAGAACGACATACTGGTGCAAGGCCGGGGGAGTGCTGCGAACTCAGCTGTTTGCTATGCGCTGGGAATCACCGCGGTTGACCCAGTCGGCATGGACTTGCTTTTCGAACGTTTTCTGAGCGAAAGCCGCGGCGAATGGCCAGACATCGATCTTGATCTGCCCTCCGGAGATAAACGCGAACAGGCGATTCAGTACATCTATGCCCGCTACGGAGAACTGGGCGCCGCCATCACCGCCAACGTGATTACTTATCGCGGCAAGTCGGCCGCGCGGGAAGTGGGCAAGGCGATGGGCTTCGATCCTGAAACCCTGGGCCGCCTATCCAGCCTGGTGTCGCAATGGGAGTGGAAAGGAAAGAACGACACCCTGGAACATTCTTTTCTGCATGCAGGTTTTGATGTGAAGCACGCCCACATCCACAAGTTTCTCGAGCTTTGTATGCGAATTCAGGACCTGCCGCGGCATCTTGGCCAGCACTCCGGGGGAATGGTGATCTGCCAGGGCCAATTGGATCACGTGGTGCCGTTGGAACGATCCTCCATGCCCGGGCGAACTGTTGTGCAGTGGGATAAGGAAGACTGCGCCGACCTGGGCATCATCAAGGTAGACCTGCTGGGTCTGGGCATGATGGCGGTCATCCAGGATTGCCTACTGCTAGTCTCGCAGCATTACGATGAACCCGTGGATCTGGCCCAACTACCGCAGGATCCGGTGGTATACGAAACCTTACAGCAAGCAGATACGGTGGGCATGTTTCAGGTGGAGAGCCGGGCACAAATGGCTTCTTTGCCTCGCAATAAGCCGGATAAATTCTATGACCTTGTGGTGCAGGTGGCTATTATC
The DNA here is from genome assembly GCA_963830325.1 of uncultured Acidobacteriaceae bacterium. Classification (GTDB taxonomy): domain Bacteria; phylum Acidobacteriota; class Terriglobia; order Terriglobales; family Acidobacteriaceae; genus PALSA-350. Next base: position 59,605 of record CAWHMV010000005.1, on the reverse strand, counting down.
CGGCCCGGGCCGATCGTAGGCAAAATGATGCACCCGTACATGCGGCGGCGGCAGAAAAAAGAGGCAGTTACATATCCTCATCCCTCGCTGGAGCCAGTGCTCAAAAGAACGCTGGGCGTTCCCCTCTTCCAGGAACAGCTCTTGCGCATGGCGATGACGGTGGCTGATTTTTCCGGGTCGGAAGCAGAAGAGTTGCGTCGCGCCGTCGGCATGCGCCGGTCATGGCAGCGCATGGAGCAGTTGGAAGTTAAGCTGCGAACGGGCATGACCAAGAATGGCCTCGATAAGGCCACGCAGGACAATATTATTCAGAACATTACTTCCTTTGCTCTCTATGGCTTCCCTGAATCTCACGCCGCCAGCTTTGCCCTGATTGCTTATGCTTCCGCGTATTTCAAGGTGCGTTACCTGGCTGCGTTTACTTGTGCCATTCTCAATAATCAGCCGATGGGTTTTTACATGCCGGCGGTGTTGGTAAAGGATGCGCAACGTCATGGTCTGCGGATTCGGCCTATCGACGTGCAAGTCTCGCAATGGTTATGCACGGTTGAGCATGAAGGCAACGGTGAGCGCTCACTGCGCATGGGCCTGATGTATGGCAAGGGCTTACGGCAGGAGGTAGGGGAAGCGATTGTCGAATCCCGCAATCGGGCTGGACTGTTCCGCTCCGCCGAAGATCTCACCCGGCGCGTGCCCTTGCTGCAACGAAAAGAACTCACGCTGTTGGCCCGTATTGGCGCTCTGAATTGCCTGGATGGCATTGGCCATCGGCGCGATGCTGTTTGGCAGGTGGAAGAAGCGGTCCGACCGGTGGGTCCTTTGCTGAAGCCACATCGTGCTCAACAGCAGGCCTCATCGCCCCTGCGGCAAATGACTACAGAGGAGCGGTTGAGTGCGGATTATTCCGGCACGGGCCTGACTGTGGGGAAGCATCCTCTGCACTATCGCCGGCGAGAGCTACAAGCGATGAAGGTGCTCAGCTCAGCGGAATTGCGGAATTACCAGGATGGAGAATATGTGCGCTCAGCCGGTTGTGTCATCGCGCGGCAGCGGCCAGGAACGGCTAAAGGCTTCATTTTTATCTCCATGGAAGATGAGACCGGCATCGCCAATGTCATCATCACTCCTGATCTGTATGAGCGAGAGCGGGTGGTCGTCACACGCAGCAAATTTGTTCTGGTGGAGGGAGCGCTACAGAATCAAGACGGCGTCATTCACATCAAGGCCAAGCGAATACAGCCTCTTGCCTTCAGCAACCTGGAGGTACAGTCACATGATTTTCATTGAGAGAGTGTAATCTTTCGTATTCTCCTGTATTCTACGAGCATGCCATTGAAAACGATTACGTTCCGTTTACCTGAGGAGAAGCTCAAGGAACTAGACACCGTCGCAGAAGTACAACAGCGCGACCGAAGCTTTGTTATCAATGAAGCAGTGACTCAGTATCTTTCGCTTCATGAATACCACCGCGCGCTGATCGAAGAAGGCATTCGTGAGGCTGATGCGGGCGAAATGATCACACATCAAGAGCTGATGAGTAAAGCAGCCGGTTGGGCGCGGAAACCAAGAGCACGCTAATTGCGGATACTTTGGACCAGAAGAGCTTCCGCGCAGCTCGAAGCCGCGTTTAACTTCATCTCGGAAGACAATTTATCCGCTGCTGAAAAACAGTTGAATGTTATCGAGAGCGCCATTGAACAGCTTGCCAACTTTCCGGAGATGGGCCGGCCAGGACGAGTTTCCGGCACGCGAGAATTGACCATCCAAAGCACTCCATATATTGCCGCGTACCGGTTGAAAGGTTCGATCGTGGAAATTCTTGCTTTGCTTCATGGCGCGCGCCGTTGGCCCACACAGTTTTAGCCTGGTTGCTCTATTGAGTTTCTAGGCTAGCCCTAGAGACCAATCACGCATCATAGCCTAGCTGAGGTGACAAAATGGCCGAAGTTAAGAAATGTGCACACCCCGCCTGCAGCTGTATTCCCCCCGAAAAGAAAAAATACTGTAGCGAGGTATGTGAAGATGCGAAGGGAATGACCGAACTTGCCTGCCAATGCGACCATCCAGCTTGCCGTGGAGAGGCCCTGAAAGCTTAAGGGCCTTCTTGCTGGAACATCTGCTTAATGCCTCGTAGCGCTTGCCTGGTTCGCTCTTCGTTCTCAATCAGGGAAAAACGCACGTGCTCGTCTCCGTGTTCCCCAAAGCCGACACCTGGGCTGACCGCGACCTTGGCCTCGGTCAGGAGTTTCTTGGCAAACTCGAGCGAGCCCATGGCTTTGTAGCGTTCTGGGATCGAGGCCCATACGAACATCGTCGCCTTAGGCATCTGTACTTGCCAGCTCAGTTGGTTTAGTCCTTTGACTAAGACGTCTCGCCTCTTGCGGTAGTTGTCGCAAATTTCCTGCACGCACTCCTGCGGACCCTCGAGCGCCAGGATTGAAGCTACCTGAATCGGAGTGAAGGTGCCGTAATCGAAATAACTCTTGAGCCTACCCAGCGCTGCCACTAATTCTGGATTGCCCACCATGAAGCCAACCCGCCAGCCAGGCATGTTGTAGCTCTTGGACAAGGTGAAAAACTCGACAGCAATATCCTTCGCTCCCGGCACCTGCAGAATCGAGGGGGCACGGTATCCATCGAATACGATGTCGGCATACGCTAAATCGTGCACCAGGTAGATCTGGAATTCTTTGCATAGAGCGACCACACGCTCGAAGAATGCCAGATCCACACATTGCGTGGTGGGATTCGCAGGAAAATTCAGGATCAACATCTTGGGCCGCGGATACATCAGCGGCACAGAATGCTCCAGCTCCGCCAGAAAGTCATCGGTGCTGTGCACCGGAATGGCACGAACGTTTGCACCCGAAATCACCGGACCATAAATGTGGATTGGATAGCTGGGGCTGGGCACGGCCACCACATCCCCACGATCAAGCGTGGCCAGGCATAGGTGCGCAATGCCCTCCTTGGAGCCGATGGTGACGATTGCTTCGGTCAATGGATCTAACTGCACGTCATAGCGTTTCTGGTACCAGTTGCAAATCGCTTTGCGCAGCCGTGGGATCCCCTTCGACAAGGAGTAGCGGTGGGTAGCCGTCTTCCCCGCCGCTTCAATCATCTTGTCTACGATGTGCTTCGGTGTAGCCCCATCCGGATTGCCCATGCCGAAGTCGATGATGTCTTCTCCCCGCGCCCGAGCCGCCGCCTTCATCTCGCTGGTGATGTTGAAGACATATGGCGGCAGGCGTTTCAGCCTCAAGAACTCTTGCATTGGCCTTGTTCCTATGGTGTTACTGGATACGCTCATACCGATAGCCCTCAACTTCCAGCGCATGGCCGATCGCGGTGATATGAGCAGCGCCACGCGTTTCGAGTGTGATGTCTATAACTGTATCGCCCAAATTGACGCCGTAATAAGCACGATTGTGCAGCGTCTCGACAATGTTTGCCCGTTGATCGGCGAGGATTTTCGTCAGTTGATGCAGAGCTCCCGGCCGGTCGGCGAGATGGACGCGAATGCGTACCCGGCGGCCGTCCTTCACCAAACCGCGTTCGATGATCCTGGCCAGGAGACTTACGTCGATATTGCCGCCACACACCAGGACCGCAGTGCGTTGCCCGTTGAGCGAGGTCTTCTTCTGCAACAGAGCTGCCAGGGCCACGGCTCCGGCTCCCTCCGCCAGGGTTTTCTCCCGTTCGAGGAGCACCATGATGGCGTTGGCGATTTCCTCTTCATCGACCGTCACGATCTCGTCGACAAAGCGTTCCACCAGGGGCAAGGTGAGATCTCCTGCGCGGCGAACCGCGATCCCGTCTGCGATGGTCGCTTCGGCGGGAAGCGTGACCGGGCTGCCATGCTCCATGGCGCGCAGCATGGACGGAAGGCGCTCGGTTTGCACACCCACCACACGAATGGCCGGATTGCTCTCCTTCAATGCGCAGGCGACGCCACTGATCAATCCCCCTCCGCCTATGGGCACGACGACTGCCTCCAGGCCCTGCACCTGCTCCAGCAGCTCGAGACCGATCGTCCCTTGACCATTGATCACCGCAGCGTCATCGAAAGGATGCAGGAACGTCATCCCTTCCAGTTGGCAGATTCTAAGCGCTTCATCACAGGCCTCGTCGTAGTTGGCGCCGTGCAGTATCACATCGGCTCCAAATCCACGCGTGGCAGAGATCTTTACCAATGGGGTCATGAGTGGCATGACAATGCGCGCCAGAACACCGCGCTGGGTGGCGTGGTAGGCCACGGCCTGGGCGTGATTTCCTGCGCTAGCGGCGATCACGCCGCGCCGCTTCTCCTCGTCACTCAGCAGCAGAATCCGGTTGAGCGCACCGCGTTCTTTGAAGGCTCCTGTCCGCTGCAGATTATCCAGCTTGAGAAAGACCTGTTGACCGGTAACCTCGGAGAGTGCGGCCGAGAGCTGGCAAGGAGAGAAGTAAATGAAATCGCGAATTCTCTGTTCTGCTTTTTTTATCTGATCGAGGGAAACGTCCACAGTTGATTAAAACATTTCTCATGTTGCTCTCAAAGGGGAGGGACTGCGAATGCCACCCCTTGTGCCTGTCTTGCGTATGAGATAGCGCGGTAGACTGAGAAGTAGAATGACCGCATCTGAATCCGGTACTATCGCGGTTCTGGCCGAAAAACCTTCCGTCGCGCGAGACATTGCCCGTGTGCTCGGAGCCGACAAACGGGGCACCGGCTATCTGCAGGGTAACGGCTACGTGGTGACCTGGGCCATCGGACACCTGGTCTCGCTCGCGGAGCCGCATCAAATCAATCCCCAGTGGCGGCAGTGGCGGCTGGAGTCGCTGCCCATTCTGCCCGACCAGTGGCCGCTGGTGGTCTACGAGCGCAGCAAAGAGCAGTTCGAGGTGGTGGAAAAGATCCTCATGTCTCCACGGGTATCGAGCATCGTGTGCGCAACCGATGCAGGGCGTGAAGGAGAATTGATTTTCCGTTACATCTACGAGGCGGCCAAAAGTAAAAAACCTTTTAGCAGGCTGTGGATTTCTTCGCTGACGCCGGACGCCATCCGCAAGGGATTTTCAAGCCTTCGCCCTGGGAGTGACTACGACCGGCTGGCGGATGCAGCCTGCGGTCGCAGCCGGGCCGATTGGCTGGTGGGCATGAATCTGTCTCGCGCCTACTCGATCGTCTACAACGAAGAGCTTTCCGTCGGCCGTGTGCAGACCCCAACCCTGGCCATGATCGTCGAGCGAGAACTCGCCCTGCGCAGCTTCGTGCCCGAGGATTACCTGCACGTCGTCGCGTCCTTCCAGGCCACGGCAGCCGTAGAACCGTATGAAGGCACCTGGTTCCGTCCCGAAATCAAGACCAGCGAAAGCAGCCGGTTGGCTGCCGACGGCCAGGAGGCCGAGCAAATCATGGCGCGGGCGCGCGCGGGACAAGCCGCCATCGAGTCGCTCACCGCGGAAACCGTGCGCACGCCACCGCCTCTGCTCTACGACCTGACCGATCTGCAACGGCATGCCAACCGTCTTTACGGCTTCAGCGCGCAAAGAACACTTGATCTGGCCCAGGCTCTGTATGAGCAGCACAAACTCATCAGCTATCCACGCACCGACAGCCGTTATCTTTCGACCGATATTGCGGCCACGATTCCCAGGATTGTTGGCGTTATTTCTGGCCGCTATCAGGAGCACCTGGCACCGGGAACTGGGGAGCGTGCCCTGGGCAAACGTTATGTCGACGACAGCAAGGTCAGCGACCACCACGCGATTATTCCCACCGCGGTCGCGATGCAGCCAGACAGGCTCTCAGACGAGGAAGGCAAGATCTATGACCTGGTGTGCCGGCGGCTGTTGATGTTGTGGCACGCAGAGCACCTACAGGAAGTGACCACGGTGATCACGGCCATCCGTACGACCACGGAACCCACTGTGGACCGGTATCGCACTACGGGAACCGTGGTGCGGCAAATTGGTTGGAAGATTCTCGACCCTGGAGCAGAGGCGCGCAGACGCGACTCGAAGAGTGAAGCCGCCGACCAGGCGCTCCCCGCAACGCTCGCCCAGGGTCAGGCACAGAATGTAACCAAGATAGAAGCGCAAAAGAAGAAAACCCGGCCACCGCAACGATTCAACGATGCGACCATCCTGACCGCGATGCAGACCGCGGGCAAGAGTCTGGATGAGAAGGAGCTATCGGACGCGATGAAGGAAACCGGGCTGGGCACCCCGGCCACCCGGGCAGCCATCATCGAAGTGCTCTTGAAGCGCGGTTACGTCACTCGAACCGGTAAGAGCCTCGAGGCTACCGACAAAGGAATACACCTGATCGAGGTGGTGCATCCGGAAGTGAAGAGTCCGGCGATGACGGGCCAATGGGAAGCGTTCCTCAATCGTATCCAGCAAGGTGAAGCGCAGCTGGATCCCTTTTTGGAACGCATCAGGGACTATGTCCGCTCCGTGGTGGGCCGGGTGAGTCAAACGACGCCTGTAGCCCGGCCTGCGGCCCGGGTTTCAGAATCCGCCGACCCGGCGGAGGTGGCCAACACTAGAGAAATTCCTGCGGCAAAAGTGATCCCCAGCAACGCCAGCCTTAGCCATCTGCTCGAGAGCGTCTTCGGTTTTTCCAGCTTCCGCCCCAACCAGGAGGCGGTCTGTCAGTCGGTGACAGCAGGCGAAGACGCGCTGCTGGTGATGCCGACGGGCTCGGGCAAATCACTCTGCTATCAATTGCCGGGATTGGCGCGGGGTGGTACGACGCTGGTCATCAGTCCGTTGATCGCCTTGATGGATGACCAGGTGGGCAAGCTGAAGCGCCTTGGCCTGTCTGCCGAGTGCATACACTCTGGCCGCGATCGCGAGAGCTCCCGGCAGGCTTGCGTGGACTATATGAAGGGTAACCTTCAGTTCCTGTTTATCGCTCCGGAGCGGCTTCGTGTGCCGGGCTTTCCGGAGATGCTGGCCAAACGAAAGCCCTCGCTCATTGCCATCGACGAAGCGCACTGCATCTCGCAATGGGGGCACGATTTCCGCCCGGATTACCGGATGTTGGGCCAGTACCTGCCTAGTTTCCGTCCTGCGCCGGCGCTGGCTCTTACCGCGACCGCGACCCCGCTAGTCCAGAAAGACATCGCAACCCAACTTGGGCTGAGCACGGTCAAGCACTTCATCCATGGCTTTCGCAGGGAGAATATCGGCATCGAGATTGTGGAGGCGCTCCCCTCCAACCGGCCTGCTCTGGCCCGGTCGATCCTGCTTGAGGCCGGCAATCGCCCGGCTATTGTGTACACGCCGACCCGCAAGCAGGCGGAAGCCTTGTCCACGGCGTGGGCGCGCGAGTTTCGTGTGGCGGGCTACCATGCAGGCCTCGATGCCCATAGACGGCGGCGAGTGCAGGAAGAGTTCATGGGGGGAAAGCTGGACGTCATGGTCGCCACCACGGCTTTTGGGATGGGCATCGACAAAGCCGATGTCCGCACCGTGATTCACACTGCTGTCCCAGGCAGCCTGGAGGGCTACTACCAGGAGATTGGCCGTGCCGGGCGTGATGGAAAGCCCAGCCGCGCCATTCTCATGTATTCCTACGCGGACCGTCATACCCACGACTTTTTTATCGGTCGGGATTATCCGCCGGTAGCGCTGCTGGACCGCATTTTTTTGAAGCTGGTGGATCAACCGCAAAGCAAGGAAACGGTACGCAAGCTGGTCAAGATGGATGAGGACGTCTTCGATAAGGCGCTCGAAAAACTATGGATCCATAAAGGCGCCGTGGTGGACTTTGCCGAGAATGTGAGCCTTGGGGTGGATAACTGGCGAGCGTCCTACACCCTGCAGGCGGACCAGAAGAAAGATCAGCTGGAGGAAATCATCCGCTACGCAGAGGGCCATCATTGCCGCATGAAATCGCTGGTTCATCACTTTGGCGATACTTCAGACAGCGGTGCGGGCTGCGGCATGTGCGACTTTTGTGCGCCTGTCGATTGTGTTGCGCAGAGATTCCGGTCGCCGACACATGCAGAGCGAATCGCGTGCGATCGAGTTCTCAAAAGGCTGGGTGGGGTTGCTGCCAGGTCCACGGGGAAGCTGCATACTGATCTCTACCCTGACGGCGAAATGAGCCGGGACAATTTTGAAGAGGTCCTGGGTGCGATGGCCCGGGCAGAGTTGATCGCATTTACGGATGCGGTGTTTGAGACGCAAGGGAAGCGGATTCCCTACCGCAACGTAAGTATTTTGCCCGGTGGGCTCAGCTTCAACGAGAGTGAAGCTCACCTGTTCGTTATGCGCGATGCGGTGGCTCCTTCCGCTGCTGACAGACGCGGGAAAAAGCGGGGTAAGTCTGCGGAGTCCTTTGTGCCGGCGCAAGGCAGGTTGGCCAAGTCGTCTTCTGCTGAGCCCGCGCCTCCGCCGGAGCGGCAGGCTCGCCTGGAGCAGGCATTGCGCGCCTGGCGATTGACTGAGGCAAAGCGGAGAAAGATGCCGGCGTTCCGCATCTTTGGGGATCGTACGTTGCGCAATATAGCAAGCTCCTGTCCCAGGACGGACTCTGCCCTGCTGGCTGTTCCCGGGATTGGTATGGGGACTGTGGAGAAGTATGGGGCTCAAATCTACCACTTGATCGAAAGTGCCGGGTAGGCGTCTTAAGGAGTTGGGACAGGTCCCTCCACTTCGCCTTGGCTGAAGCGTACCTCAGGGGCTAAAGAGAGTGTGTGAGAACCAGGACTTAGGAATTTAGTCCCGCAGGGACGGCTGAACTTAGCCCAGGACGCTAGTCCTGGGTACATCATGAAACATGATTGAGTCCCGCAGGGACGGCTGAAGGTTGTCCAGGATTGCGTCGCGGCCTATTTTCAGCCGTCCCTACGGGACTGGGTCGTCCTTTCAAATCCAACCCAGGACTAGCGTCCTGGGCTAAGTTCAGCCGTCCCTGCGGGACTGAGTTTGGAAAACAGTCACTTGTGCGCTCGAGAGTCGCATGCCCAACATCTCCTGGGCCAGAAAGGCGGGATACCGTTTAAAGTGGTGTCACGTTCACAGCCTTGTGACAGGGGTATTCGCAGTGGTCGAGGCCGCGCAGCTGAAGGGTGACGATAAGGGCCAGGGCATGATGGTCCTCATCCGGGAACTGCTTCGTCCCTATCGGGGCAGCCTGACTGTGATCCTGGTGGCGATGCTGGTCCAGAGCACCATGACCCTGGCCGCACCGTGGCCGCTCAAGATCGTCATCGACAACGTGGTGGTTGGGCGGAAGCTCGATCCGTGGCTGGCCCACCTGATTGAGCCTGTGCTTGCACATGCTCATCGGGCACATCTTGCGGAGATCGCAGCGTTAGCAGTCATCTTGATCGCTATCTTTAACGCCGTCGCGTCGTACGTGGCCAACTACTTCACCGAGAGCGTCGGACAGTGGGTGGCCAACGATCTGCGCATGCGCACTTATCATCATCTCCAATATCTATCGCTGCGCTATTACGATACCCACCAATCCGGCGTTCTGCTCAGCACGATTACCGCTGACGTGCTCACCATCCAAAATTTCGCCTCCTCCGCGACGCTTGGGATCGTGGTGGACATGTTCACCATCCTGGGCATGTTGGTGGTGATGTTCTTTCTCAACTGGGACTTCACCCTGATCGCGGTCGCGATCACGCCTTTGCTGCTTCTGTTGGCCTCCAGATTCAAGAAGGCAGTCAAGAGTTCGACCCACGAGGTGCGCAAGCAGCAGAGCAATATCGTGGCCGTGGTGCAGCAGGATCTCGAATCCATCCGCGTGGTCACGGCCTTCGGCAGGCAGGAGCTGGAACAGCAAGCGCTGGCGGCGGTGAGCGCGGCGACCGTGGCTGCGGCGCTCAAAGCCCGCCAGGTCAAAGCTTTGCTTTCGCCCATCGTTTCCGTCATCGTTTCTTTCTGCGTTGCCTTCGTCCTGTGGCGAGGCTCGCTGCTCATCCTCGAAGGAGGGATGACTGCTGGGGAGTTGACCGTTTTTCTTTCTTATCTGGCCTCATTTTTCAAGCCGGTGAAAGACCTGGCCAGCATGAATAACTCCATTGCCCAGACAGCAGTGGCCGTGGAACGCATTCGGACGATTCTCGACGCCGACGCCATACTTCCCGAGAAGCCCGATGCCAGTGAGCAGAAGATCAAGGGTGAGATTGTCTTCGATCACGTGGCCTTTGCGTATGACGCCACCTGTCCCGTGCTCCGCGATGTCAGTTTCACGGTCAAGCCAGGCCAGATGATTGGGGTCGTGGGGCCGACAGGCGGGGGCAAATCGACCATCATGAGCCTGATTCCGCGGTTTTACGATCCCAGCGCGGGCGCGGTTTTGGTGGATGGTATTGATGTTCGCGATTATCGGCTGCAGACGTTGCGTGATCAGATTGGCTATGTGTTGCAGGAGACGATACTCTTTCGCGGGAGCGTGCGGGACAACATTGCTTATGGCCGCACGGACGCGACCGAGGAAGAGATCGTCGAGGCTGCAAAGCTGGCCAATGCGGACGAGTTCATCGCCCGCATGCCCAACGGCTACCAGACTTTCGTTGGTGATCGAGGCGATACTCTTTCCGGCGGACAGCGGCAGCGTATCGGGATCGCACGCGCGATCATACGCAACAATCCCATCCTGATTCTTGACGAACCGACCGCCGCGCTTGATACCGAGTCGGAAAGACTGGTGATCGAGGCCCTGGAACGATTGATGAAAGGGCGCACGGTACTCACCATTGCCCACCGGCTGAGTACCATCCGCGATGCGAATAAAATCATTGTGTTGAAAGACGGTGTGGTGGCGGAGGAAGGCACGCACGACCAGCTATTGGCGCTGGGGGGAACCTACGCCGAGTTGTATAGTGTACAGTTCGATACAACACCGGCAAAGGCTGCTCCTTAGCGGCTCGCGCAGGCGGGAGAGCTCAGATGTCCCGTAGTTTAGTTGTGTTACCTGACGATTCCGCGAAGTCGATTCTGGACGCGATCAAACATGCGACCAAATCGCTGCGTATCAAGATGTTCGTCTTCACCGATCCGTCGTTGATCGCGGCCGTGGTGGAAGCACATCGCCGCGGCGTCGTGGTACGGGTCATGCTCAATCCCAGGCGTCGCAGCGGGGTCTCAGAAAACGATGAAAGCCGGGCTACGCTATCGGCCGCAGGTGTGGACGTGTTGGATAGTAATCCAGCTTTTGATCTGACCCACGAAAAGTCAATGGTGGTGGACGATAAGACGGCGTTTGTGAAGTCGCTTAACTGGCAGAGCGAGAACCTGACCGAGACGCGCGATTATGCCATCATCACCTCGGAGCCGCACGAGGTGGCGGAGATTATCAATTGCTTCGAAGCAGACTGGGGCCGCGAGGATTTTGCTTCCGGGAAACAAGCGCAACTGATTTGGTGCAGGGGAAATGGCCGGGAACGGATTTCCGAGTTCATTGACGGTTCCAAGCACTCGCTATGGTTACAAAATGAACGTTACCAGGACCAGATGATCATCGAGCACCTGGTGCGGGCCAAAGAGCGCGGAGTCAACGTTCACGTGATGGCGCGGCCGCCGCACACGCTCAAGAAAGAGAAATTGCTGGAAGGGGTTGGGGGACTGCGCATTCTGAATGACGTGGGGATTGAGGTGCGCAAGCTGAAGGGCTTGAAACTGCATGCGAAGATGCTGCTTGCTGATGGAGAGCGGGCCATCATCGGATCCATCAACCTGGCGCCCGGCAGTTTCGACAGCCGGCGCGAATTGGCGATTGAGGTTCGTGACAAACATATCGTCGATCGTTTGCATGATGTCGTGCGCCATGACTGGAAGCACTCCCACACCCTTGACCTAACGGACGAAGGGTTATTGGCGGACCTGGAGAAGCATGGCGGGAAAGGCATCGAGGAGCTTGGGCTGGATGTCTAGGTGAGCCGATCTGCGGTGAGTCTGATTTTTGCGCAAGTTCTCTGACGAAGGGCACGGCTTTAGAGTCTGCGTGAGAACCGGGATTTACGAATTTAGTCCCGCAGGGACGGTTGAGCTTAGCCCAGGACGCTAGTCCTGGGTACATCATGCAACGTGATTGAGTCCCGTAGGGACGGCTGAAAGCTGTCCAGGATTGCGTCGCGGCCCATTTTCAGCCGTCCCTGCGGGACTGGTCGTCCTTTCGAATCTAACCCAGGACTAACGTCCTGGGCTAAGCTCAACCGTCCCTGCGGGACTGAGTTTGGAAATGGAGTTCTCACGCAGACTCTTTAGCCCCTGGGGTACGGTTTCGCTCGTAGATGTCCCCAAAAGACGTACCTCAGAGGCTAAAGCCGTCATCAGTCACAGTCCTATTACGGCACGGCTGAAGCCGTGCCCTTCGTCAAGAGGCTTTCCTACCTGTGCTTCAAAGCCCTTCGTGCTGCTTCAGTCCTAGATCTGGGAGAAGGACGCGGGCCTCAGCACCAGGCTATCGATGTTGCTTACGATTGCTTCCGAGCTGTATTTAGGCTGAGCCGCGAGCTTTTTCCATTGCGGGTCAGAGCGAAACGCGTCCCACTTTACATCGATTTCCGATATGTCTGGGAAGCTGACCATGTAGGTCAACTGTGGAAGGCGAGGACCAATCAAGGTGTCGCCGAAGAACACTTGCCAAAAGCCGGCCCGCTCAAAGATCTCAAATTCGCCGTTGTGGAACATGTCCACTTTACGCAGGTGGTCCTGGGGGGTTGGGCTCTCGTAGGTACGGAGTTGAAATACTCGCTTACCGTGCTGTGCCGTGACCGGTGGAACCACCAAACGCGGCCAACCTTCGAACGCAATCATGAGCGAGCTCTCGATGCGAAGGAAACCGGGTGCGGTCGCCGGCGCGTTCCAAAAGGGAGCGGCGGCTTTCATAAACTCCTCGTCCTTCGCTAAATGCAGCTCAGCCGTCACCAGCGACTCCAAGGTGGTCGACGGGATCAGCAAATAGAGCGCGGGCGTTTGCGGGCCGAGATCGAGATTGAAGGCTCCGATGGGTGAGGAACCGAGCCGGTTGAGTGCGGGAATGAGCGCATCCGCCAGGTAGCTTTGCAGCAACTTTGGTTCCGGGCCTGACTGCAACTGATACTTGCGCAGCTCATAGTACTCGCGGCCTTTGCCGGTAGCCGCCTGCGCAAGTGAGTCGCTGGGGGTCAACGTCGCCGCTGCTGCGGCCAGGGACGAGGTCAGGAAATGTCGTCTTTGCAAAACTCCTCCGAACAAAGCAGCATTCTAAAGCATTTCTTCTGTTACTGTTTCTGGCTGGACATACAGGAGACGGCATGAAGAGACGCAAGTTTCTCACGCTCGCGGCTTCAGTCGCCGGGGGTGTGGCAACGAGCCGGATGGCCGAGGCTCTTCCCCCCGCAATTCCAATCATCGATACCCATATCCACCTCTTCGATCCGGGCCGTCCAGGGGGCGTGCCGTGGCCGGCGAAGACCGATACAGCGCTCTACAAGGCAGCCCTGCCCGACCGGTACGCCAGCCTTGCCCGTCCCTTCGGCGTGGTGGGCGCCATCGTGATCGAAGCCAGCCCGCTGGCCAGCGATAACGATTGGGTGCTGCGCCAGGCGGCCGGCCATCCCATCATCGTGGGTATGGTGGGCGACCTGGTTCCAGGCACTCCCTCTTACGAAAAGGAGCTTGATCGGCTTCATGCCAACCCGCTGTTTCTGGGCATACGGTATGGCAATCTTTGGGATCGCGATCTGGCTGTCGACACACAGAAGCCGGAGTTTTTGCCTGGGTTGAAGATGTTGGCGGACCGCGGCCTGGTCCTGGACAGTGCAAATCCCGATCTCAAGCTCATCCGGGCTATCGCCGGCGTATCAGAACAAATTCCGGAGTTGCGGATTGTGATCGATCACCTACCCACCGCGCGGGTGCCCTCGGAAGCCGCGGCCCGTGAGGAGTATTGGTCCTTGCTGCGGCAACTGGCAAAAAACAAGAACATCTTCGTCAAGCTTTCTGAAGTCATCGCTGCCCGTATCGAGGAGTCAGGCGGCTCAAGTTTCGCCAGGGAACGGCTAGACGCCCTGTGGAACGTCTTCGGCGAAGATCACGTCCTCTATGCCAGCGATTGGCCCAATAGCGACCATCATGCAACCTACCAGGAGACCATCTCGATCATCCGCAGCTACGTTGAGGCCAAGGGTCGTATCGCGTCGGAGAAGTTTTTCTGGAAGAACTCGGTAGCGGCCTACCGCTGGCATCCGCGGCAGGCCGATCAACCCAGGGAGAACATGTTGTGAACCTGTTTACTCCGCTGTTCTCAAGAAATGGTATAACCCGCGTGTATGCCTTCGCGCCTTCTCGCCCCGGGTAGCTTCAGCCGCCGCCGGTTTCTGCGGCAAAGTTTTGCATTTAGTGCATTGGCCAGCCTTGGTTCTTTCTCGGCCTTCGCTGAATTTGTACCTTCGGACCGCGCAGCTGCGGAGCTGCTGGTGTTGGGCGATTGGGGATACGACGACCAGACGGCACAGTCGCAGGTAGCCGCCGGCCTGTCCGCGTATGCCAAACAGCATTCCCTTCGCCCCCAAGCGCTGCTGATGTTGGGAGATAACTGGTATGGCGAGTTGGCTGGAGGCGTCCACTCCACCCGGTGGCAAACGCAGTTCGAGCAGATGTACCCGGCCAAGGATTTCCCTTGCCCTGCCTACGCCGTGCTCGGAAACCATGACTATCAGCGCTGGCCCGAGAGCAAAGTTGACGCTGAGCTCGAGTATGCCCGCAACGGACGGAATGGGTCCGCGGCCACCCGCTGGACCATGCCGGCGCGCTGGTATCGCTTTGAGTTTCCCGCGAACAATCCTCTGGTAACTTTTTTGGCGCTCGATAGCAACATGCCGCGTCCTGATGGTAAGGAGAAGGGTGGGCGGGATTTTACCTTGACAGCCGAGCAACAAGCGGAGCAGCTTGCCTGGCTCGAAGGCGAACTGAAGCGTCCGCGGACGACACCTTTTGTCGCGGTCATCGCGCATCATCCAGTCTTTTCCGATGGCCCGCACGGAGACCATCCTGTGTTGATTCGCGATTGGGACCCGCTATTCCGCAAATACCGCGTGGACTTGTTTATGGCCGGCCACGACCATGATCTACAGCACCTGGAGTTCGAGGGGCATCCCACCAGCCATTTTCTCTCCGGCAGCGGTGGCGCCGATCTGTATTCGCTTAAGATTGAGGCCTCGCAGCGCGGCCCGTACGCGGAAAAGGTCTATGGTTTCAGCCACATCTCGGTTACGGCCCGGCAGATGACTCTCCGCCATCTGGATCAGAATGGCCGTACGCTCCATGCCTTCACTAAGACGCCAGAGGGTAAGATTGCCATCTTAGGGTAGAGTTACTTTCGTTCTGGGTACTTACTAGGAAAAGAAACCGCAGATCTCTCCACTCCGCTACGCTCCGGTCGAGATGACAATTCATTTGGAGGGTCAGCTTCCGTGTTCCAGGAGAGAACTAAAAGCCTCGTTGCAAATGAATTGTCATCTCGACCGGAGCGTAGCGGAGTGGAGAGATCCGCGGTTTCTTTCCTTGCTAGCGGGAATGCGGTATAGTTCGGCACACCACATTGCTGCCACCCAATATGGAACCAGGACAAACGCCGAAGCAGAGTTCCCTGCCCGTCAAGGCAATCCTGTTCATCGTGCTGGGTGCCGCGGTTGTGATCTGGTTTATCCTACAGCGAAACAGTCCCCAGCAAACCAGCGTGGCCCCTCCGAGTTCATCCGGCAGCTCAATGTCAAACGAGGTGTCCGCTCCCCCTCCTCCCGTTCCCATAACGGCTACGCAGAATGAACACGTCGAACGGTACCCCTTGCTCGACTCTCCCGAATCGGCGGCGACCGATCAGGAGATTCCCATTCAGGTTTCGCTAACGGAGCAGCAACAGGGACCGAAAGTAGATATCAAGGGCGGACAATCCACTCCCGAGGGCAAGCTGATTTTCGCGCTGCCGGCTACACAAACCGACACCTGGAAGGTGGATGTCGTTGCTTCTGCAACCGGCTTGATATTTACCAGCGGAACTATCGGCAGCATCGACCTGCCACGCCACGGCGATGCAACGTACGCACTCTTCCGCGCGAAAGCGGGCTCCAATCTTCCCCCCGACGGGAAGGTTCATGTGTTGGTGACCTATTGGTATCAGGGACGGTATCTTGCTCGCATCGGACGTGATATCCAGATCACGACCGCGCCTTCCACGGAAACTCCGGTGATGCGGAGAACGGTCAAAGCGGCCGGGGGAGCTGATGATTTATCCGTGGACCTAAGCGATCAAGGCCCGGAACCCGATCTGACGCTCTTCATCAAAGGGGATGCCATCACGGTGAATTCCCGCTACTTGAGAGCAAACAGCGGCCCACTCAAAGATGCAAAAGGATTTGCGGATTGGCTGGAACAGAACTCCTGGAATCTTGGCCTGGCGGCGCGCGGCTCCGGGCGGGTAGCTTCTACACCGCAACAGAACAAGGAACGTGCGGAAGGATTTGGGCAACTGCTCTACGAAAAATACGCTCCCGACGTGTTCAAGAGCGCATATTGGGCCTTGGTCGATAAACTGGGCAACAAATTCCGTACCATCCAGGTCTACTCTGACAATCCGCAGATCCCCTGGGAGTTGATGGTCCCAACTCGCAGAGGCAGTCCGCAACAGAGCTTTTTAGGCCTTAGCTACGCTATTGCTCGTTGGCATGTCACCGACGACGGGATACAGAGAGATCGGCCTCCGGGCGCCGAAGCCCTGCAGCGAATGGTTGTGATTGCGCCGCACTATAGCGGAGCGCGCGCGCTGAACGCGGAGGCGACAGAGGTCCAGGGACTTGCCCGGCTAAACGGATACAGCGCGGTCAACGGCAATCTGGATGCGCTGCGCGCCCTGTTGCATAACCCCCCACAAGGTATCGTGCATTTCGCAGGACACGGCGAGTTGAGCCCTACCTTGGGCGACTTCTCCATCCTTCTGGAAGATGGAGAGTTGGATACAACAGGCTACCGCCGGATGATCAACGCTGACTCTTCGAACCATCCGTTCTTCTTCTTCAACGCATGCGATGTGGGAGAAGAGAAACATACCGGCAACTTTGTCGATGGCTGGGCTCCAGCAGTGCTGGATGCGGGCGCCAGCGGATATATTGGGGCGCTCTTCCCCGTGGATGACAAAGTCGCAGCTGACTTTTCCGTTCAGTTTTACCAGCATCTGCAAGACGAGATGCAAAACGGCACCGCTGACGTAAGCGCGACCCTGGAGCAAACACGCCGGGAGATATACGCGCGCACGGGAAATCCTACGGCGCTCGCCTACGTGTTGTACGGGGATACGAACTTGAGATTTTTCAAGGCCAGGCCTGTGGCCCAGTGAAGGGCTCGGTTCACGGCTTGTCGCTTGACTGCGGCGCGCTCTCAGTGTGGAGCATCTGGATACTCCAATTCGTGGGTGCCGGCCTGGTGGCAGCGCGGGTTCCGGCGCTGGTTGAGTCGAGTAAATCCTCCAGCGGATCCTCAGCCTTGGCAGAGCCAGCGCCGCGGGTCACGACTCCCTTGAACTCGAGCGCGTAGGGGTTGGCCAATTGAGTCGATGTGGTCAACATCAGGTAGGTATCTGTACCCAGCGGATCGGCCACAACGATGTGATCGTCAGGCAGGACAATGCGGTCGAGCTTTTCTTCCTCCGTGGGAAATTGGCCGCTGGGTGCGCCTTCGTAAGGAAACAGGAGTACGCCCTTACCCTGGCAGTCGATACTAAGAACATAGACCCACCTGGGCGAGACGGCGGCTTTCCTGCTGCCCACCAACGCGGGTTCGTAGGTTGCCTGGTTATAGGTTCTGCCGCCATCGACAACATCCTGACTCTCCGAGACACGGCGCAGGGTAAGCCGGTAAGGAAAATCTGCCTGGCCGGTCAGCGCAGAGGATCCAAGTTTCAGCCAGCCATTGAGCCTGGCCAACTGCACGGCGGAGGCGGAGAGGGCGACCTCGGGGGTAGCTTGAGGGGCAACCCAGTCGGTGCGCAGCGGGTAGGGTGAGTTCGGGGAGCAACCGGCGCCGGAGCCGTTCGGTGTCTGCACCTCGGCGTCCACGTCGCTGCGTTTGAACCATGCATAGCTGATACCCGCGTCGGTGAGAGTGCCCCCGATAACATACAGGGCCTGAGTGCGGTCGGACGTGAGCACGGCAGCACTGGGCGGCGCTCCGTTCTGCGGGGGCAACAGGGCTAATGCCGATTCGCGAGGCAGCGGGGCGTCAAACCAGACCACGCTCGCCGGCGGCAATTTTTTAAACGCCGCAGGCGAAAGCTTGGCACCAAGCATGATGGGCTTGTCTTTCTTGCCCGGCCCCGATGGCGGGCTTTGGGCGTGCGCTTCGAGCGTCCAACGGGTGCCATCCCAAGCCAGATGATGGGTCCAGCGATCTCGTGACGGATCGGCAGCAAAGTTGAGATGCGCGGTGCGTACGACGTTGAGAGCGTCCTGGATCTCAGCGCTCGACGGGTTCGAAGCGCCCGCGTAGAGGCTCAACGTGGGCCGCGCCGCGGGCACCCATTTGGTCAACTCCACCACATCCCTGGCGTGGACCGTGGCCCCCGCCGGAGAGACCAACGCAGCCTTGGAGCGCGCCACGCCGATAGTGTCGGTCACCTGCAGCACGGCGCGGACGCCGTTGCTTTCGGTCAGTTGCGTAAATTCACTCCCGGGGCCAATTTCGGCGGCAGCGCCAATATCGAGGATTATCCCGGCGGCGTCGACCGAAACGATGGCCGCGGTGGGTGGTCCGCTGCCGGCAATCCCGCCAAAGAGCGGCTGTTGGCGGCGGGCGACGGAAGTATCGAGTGCGGGTTGCTGGTGGGTGGCGCCGGGCGCAACCTCCATGGTGACCACCAGCCGTTTGAAGACGTCAGCGGAAGGCCGGTTGGATGGCAATGCCTCAAGGGTTTCGATCAGAGCGCTGGTGAATAGACCATGCGGAGGAACAGCATCCTGGACATCCATCGCCAATTGTTCCTTTTGTGCGGCGGAGAGGACGAGGACGGGATTGTCGGCGCGGTTTTCCGGGGGAGTTGCTGTAGCTTCCGCTGGATAAGGATCAGCGGGCATCGGACGCGGATCGAAGTCGAAGTCGCGTGCAACCAAAGACGCATTCAATGCTCCGCGCGCCAGAGATCCGGAGTGGCAGGCGTCAAAGATAGCAGTCAAATGGATGTTACGGTCCGCGGCTTGGTTGAAGATATGACGGAGATCGCGGCTAAAAATATCATCGCGGCCTAGATACCAGTCGTAGGGCACGATTGTGTTCTCCACATACGATGGGTTGCGGCCGGTGCCGTCGAGATCGTAGAGCTGCCCGTGCCCTTTGGGGTCCGCACGCAAAGAACCGTGGGCAGAAATGAAGAGGACTACCGTATCGCCGGGCTTCGGATCCCTGACCAGGTACTGTTCCATCGCCTGGAGTATGGCGTCGTGGGTCGCTTGTTCATTGAGCAAAATGTGGATGTGTTGGTCGTCGTTGGGGAAGCCAAATTTTTCGCTGGTGAGCAAAGTCCGCATGGCTGCGACATCGTGACTGGGACCTTTGAGATTGGGGTAGATCAACAGGGGTTCATAGCGTCCGGTCTGGGGCGCTCCGGCGGGAATCTTCAGATCCGTGTTGGGATGTGCATAAGTGTCGATGCCGATAAGTAACGCACTCCTGGTAGAAACCGGCGAGTTACCCGCAGGCGTTACCTGCGCAGAGATCGCGGAGCAGAACAGGGCGCATTGCGCGGCAAGGAAAAGGCGGACTGGCCATCTGTCCATCGAAAACACCGGCATCCGATAGGCTGTGGAGCTCGTGGTATGATGGCACGATTTCGACTTAGATCAGCAGAAAACTAAAGCGCAACGACTGGCGGAGCTGTCGCCAGATATCGAGGTGGAGATATGCGGACGGCCAGTCGACCTGCGTGGACCCATTCAGCCTGCCGGCTGACTCTAACGCTGGCGCTAGGCGCCTTTTCCTTGCCGTTTGCGCAGGCACAAACAGCGGGTAAAGGCGGCGGAGATAGCTCCCCGGCGGGCGTAGGCTTCTCCATCGAATCGGAGATGTTGACTTATCGCGCCCTGGAGTCAAATAGCGAGGCCATCGCGTGCGATGTAACGGGTTTTCTCAACGGAACCTCCCCGAACTTCACCAGTCCTCCTCCGGGCACGGTCTGTGATGTAAAGGCAGGCTCTCACAACATCAGTATCGTCCTGCTTCCCTTCGATAAGAGCACCTTCGCCGACTTCCAGTTGTGGCGGGCCGATATGGCGACGATGGACAGGCTTCAGCGCAAAGCCGCGGCATTTGATTGCCCCCCAGGGGCGCAGTCGAAAGGTGCTGTATCTGCCGCTAGCTCTGCCGCGAGCTCTGCGCTGAACCTGACCCCGGCAGGGCCTATGCTGAATGCTGCGCAGGGTGTCCTCGGTCTGCTGGCATCAGAAGAGGTGACCTCGCCGGTGACTGGAACCATTCAGGACCAGGCTTTTATGAATGGCGTTGGGCGACAGCTGCGGGCGCTCAAGGTGCCGGTCATCATGCCCACGGGTTACTCCCCCTACTCGCTGGCCCCCCTTGATCAAACATCCTCGCCATTTCTTGCCGGCTTAGGCAGGCTCCTGAGCGCTGAAGGGTGCCTGACTGCGTTAGCAGCAAAGGGTGGCGGTGACAACCCGAGCCTGAAAGAAACGATCGCGGAGATCGACAAGTTTCGGGGCATGCTCGATGAGGCTGGCGCTTCCGGCGCAAAAACCGCGGGTGAGGGTTCGGACAAGGCAGAGGGGGCGTTACCCGCAACTCCGTCTTCGGTAGCCGCAGCCACCTCGTCGAGCCACCTCCCCGCCGTTCTCTTTGCGGACGGCTTGGCGCAGGCGCTCGGCGTCGATCCGGTCACAGGCAAACTTCCGGAGAATGGAGCGTCGCAACACATCCTCTTGCTCAAAGCGTTGGAATCAGGAGGATCCGTTACCAGAAATAGCAACGTTCTTGGCACCAAGGTTCGCTTTAGTGGCGGCTTTGTGGGTACCTACGCGTTATTTACGACCGCAGGTGACCTTGAGTGCTCAGGGAATGTGTACGATTTTGGAGGATCCATCAAGGCCAAGAACTTCCAGCGAGACGCCGAAAAATTTAAGCCCGACCCGAGCAAGCAGCTGATTTTTCAGCGCGGCAGCTGCCTAACATCGGGACCAGGCCATTAGAGGAACGGGTTACTTCTCGCTAGTGGGCGGCACCAAACCCTTCAAGCGCAGATACAACGACAGGATTGCGTATTGCTCATTGTCATGAGCGAGGTTACCCCACAGCATACTCAACCGCGTCCGCTTTCCCGCCGGCCCGGCCTGGAGCATGTCTGTCAGATTGGCATCGGTCACGCCGGCATAAGCTTTGTCGCACTCGGCGAAGGAAGCCTTGAGTGCCTCAACGATGACGGCCTTATCTGCCGTATCCGCCGGCACTTTCGGCAGCGCGCTGGCGTCCGTATTATTCGCTGCCCCGCAAATATGCAGCTGCGCCTCGGTCACATGGTTCACAACCCGAGCGAAAGGCCGAATATCCGGCGTGGGCTTAAAGCTATAGTCTGCGGCCGGCATCTTATCGGCTGCTTTGAGTATGTTCGGTTTGAGTCGCGCATAGCTTGCTTGGACTTCACTTGGCAGCGGGTTTCCCTGCCCCAGGGCTACTCCCGAAATCATCAATCCCGCCACTACACACGCCGTCCGTATCCGCTGCATTTCTGTTTCCTCCAGGTGCCAACCAGCCTACCTAGGGACGAGACGCTGCACAAGGGGGGAGTGGAAAAGAAACCGCAGATCCCTCGAGTGCGCTACGCTCCGGATTTTTCTTTAGAAGTTTGCGGTGAGCGGTTTAGGACGTTGAGTTTTTGCCCTGTATCAGGGCGAGTACTTTAGTCGGGCCGCTAGGTATGGAAGGAGAATTGGGCTTGAGCCCCTGCTATCGCGCGTCGCGAGCGGAAAAGCTCAGGGGCTAAAGAGCGTGTGTGAGAATCGGGATTGACGAATTTAGTCCCGGAGGGACGGCTGAACTTAGCCCAGGACGCTAGTCCTGGGTACATCATGAGACATGATTAAGTCCCGCAGGGACGGCTGAACATTGTCCAGGATTGCGTTGCTGCCTATTTTCAGCCGTCCCTCCGGGACTGGGGCGTCCTTTCAAATCCAACCCAGGACTAGCGTCCTGGGCTAAGTTCAGCCGTCCCTGCGGGACTGAGTTTGGAAATGGAATTCTCACACATGCTCTAAAGCCAAAATCTTTTCAGGGCTGAGTGGCCCGACGAAAGTCGTGCCCTGGTACAAAGCCATCCTGGTGCAGCACAGCGGAAGGATCTGCGGTTTCTTTCACGGTTCGAAAAACGGCTACGGTTACATATGCTGAGGTAGGGCCCAGGCAAACACCACGGTGCCACTGCTGGTGAGCAAATATTGCCGGCCGCCGAGTTCGTAGGTGACCGGCGACGTAGACATCCTCCCCCCTGAGCCGGCGTGCCAGAGTGTTTTACCCGTGCTGGTCTCAAGAGCAAGAACGTTGCCTCGGACGTCGCCGGTAAAGGTGAGCCCCGACGCAGTGGTCAAGACACCCGCGGTGGGTGTTCCGGGGCCGAGCTCATGGGTCCACTTAATCTTGCCTGTCTGGTAATCAATGGCCTCAAGCACGCCCTTGCTCCACAGGTCATAATCTGCGCCCGCCCAACCGTAGGTGCCATCGGCGGATTTTGTAAAGTAAAGACTATAGCTGGGATGAGAAGAGACGATGAACAATCCCGTCTTCGGATCAAAACTCGGGGAGCGAAAGTTAGTCATCCCGCTTTCGTCTGGTGCGATCAAACGCCCATCAGGCGCCGGATCCTTGGCCGGATTGGGGATAGGACGCCCCTGCTTATCGACCCCAGTTGTCCAGTTCACCGGACCAAACGGAACCGTCAGTAAACTGCTGCCATCGGTTCTGTCGAGCACGAAAAAATAACCGTTGCGCGAACTCTGCAGCAGCATCTTTCGCGGTTTGCCCTGAAACATTCCATCCACCAGCACCGGAGTTTCCGCGGCATCCCAATCATGGGTATCGTGGGGCGAGGGCTGAAACGCCCAGGCCATTTTTCCGGTGTCGGGGTTCAGGGCCACAATGCTGCAGGTGTAGAGATCGTCTCCCGGCCGGGTGGACGCGGTCAGCACCGGTGTGGGGTTCCCTGTACCCCAGAACACCAGGTTGAGATCGGGATCGTAGGTGCCGGTCATCCAGGAGTTACCACCAGTCGGTGCCCCTGACGTACCAACAGGCGGGGTGGCGTTCCACTGCCACTGCGTCTCGCCCGTCTCGGGATCGACCGACCGCACATATCCCACCAGGTTGTCAAAATCGCCCGACGTGCCCACCAGCACATGATTGCCCACCACCAGGGGGGCCATGCTGGTCCAATATCCCTTCGCAACATCGGCCACCTGCACCTTCCAGCGCACGCTGCCATCGTTGGCATTGAGCGAAATCAGATGACCATCCGGCACCAGGAAGTACAGCCAATTTTTGTACATTCCCACCCCGCGGCTGCCGATATGCAAACCGGGGTTCGGCGGATAGATGTAGTGCCATAGCTGGTGGCCGGAGAGCGCATCGATAGCCCATACATTGTCCGGCACGCTGAAATAAAGCACGCCGTCGACCAACAACGGAGAGGATTTGATATCCGCCTTCTGGTTGGTTTGAAAAGCCCACGCCATCGAAAGCGAGCGCACGTTCTGCGGGGTAACCTGTTCCAGTTTGCTGTGACGCTGCCCGTCGTAAGTGCCGTGGTATGAGGGCCAGCTATCCGCCGGCGGCTTCAGAAGCGTGGAGTGGTCGACTCCCTGGGCCCAGGCCGTCGCACCCGTGGCAAGCAAGAAAATACTTATCAACAACCTGGTTCGCATGCAGACCTTTCAGGCGAGGGTGACTTTGAACGTTACGCCGATGTCAGACAGGTTGGCTGCCGGCATGCGTACCTGCAAACCTTGCTTGTCCTGCTTCCAACGCAATTTGTCATGGTAGCCCAGCAGTTGGACGTCGAGGATCTTGCCCGGCTCCTGGGGACTGTTGGCGGCCAACGATTGGATGACGTAATCACCCGCTGGTGTGCCCATCACGTAGGCATAAAGGAATTTTCCCTTGGTGGTGAAGCGCACGTCCTCTGCTGTTAAACCGGGCTGCTTGCTCTCGTTGAAGCCGGTTTGGGGAACCACCGCTTCGGTCGATGGTCCGGCGCCATAAACCTTCCACGGACGCGATCCATAGATCCCTTCGCTGTTGACCTTCATCCACGCGGTGATGCCCTCAAGCACCTTCATCTCTTCGGCATCCAGTTCCCCGCTGTTGGGCAGGGGAAAATTCAACAGCAGGTTGCCGTTCTTGCTGACGATGTCTACCAGCAGATCAATCACCTTCTTCGGCGTCTTGTATACCTGTCCGCGCTTGTAGTGCCAATCGCCGATGCAGGTGTCGGTCTGCCACGGGGCAGTGGAAATGGCGTCGGAAACGCCGCGCTCATGGTCGACAATGCAGGTGCCCACCGCGCAGTCGCCGGCTACCTTGCTGCAATAGACTGCCTCCACCTTGCCGTTATGCTGGGCAGCGCTTACGTTATAAACCTCAGCCACGGTGGCCAATCCGTATTCCTCAAACGGAATACCGCCATCGGTGTAAAGCAGGTCGGGCTGATGCTGATCGATCAGGTCTTTAATGCGGTTGAAGTACTGCATTTTCCAATCGTCAGGAGCGACGCGCCCCATGGCCTTTGCGGTTTGGGCAAAGTCGTGCGGCATCTGGGTGTAGCTGTGATAAAGGTCGGCGAATAACGGATTGGTGCCGTCGTAGGAAATTCCGGCCAGGGGACCCTTGGTATCGCTGGTGTGCGCCGGCGCCAGCCAGTCAAAACTGTTGGAAAGGTGTTCGCTTACTCCGAAACGCAATCCACGCTTGCGCGCCGCCTGCTTGTAAAGACCGACGATGTCGCGCATCGGCCCCACCGCGGTTGCGTTCCAGCGCGGCTGGTACTTCGAATTCCACATATCGTAATTGTCATGGTGCACCCCCATGCTCACGAAGTACTTGGCGCCTGCCATCACATACAGATCCATCAAGTGATCCGGATCCCACTTATCGCCCTTGAACAAAGGGATCAGGTCTTTGTAACCTGTTTTGGATGGATGTCCGTACGTCTTGAGGTGATACTCATATTGAGGAGTCCCCTGGATATACATGTTCCTCGCGAACCAATCGCCATCCTCGACGCCGGACTGCGGCCCCCAGTGAGACCAGATGCCGAACTTTGCGTCGCGGAACCAGTCGGGGACGGTGTAGGCGTCAAGCGACGAGCGCGTCGCCTTGAAAGGTCCTGAAGTGATCGGGAGCGTGGCAGCTTGGCCAAAAGCACCCCTGGTCCGTGCCCAGGCTGCTGCATAGCCTAGCAATTTAAGTGTGTCGCGCCGGGTAAACTGCATCTACGGTTGCACCTTATTCCTGCTGATCCGTTAGTTTTTGCTTCAAGAACGAAGCAACCAATGCTCCGTCCCATGGTTATATCTATGCCAGGGACCATTATCAACCCGGGCCATTGGCACACCGAAATTCAAATCTGAGAGGGTAGAGACCATGGCAGTCAGTCGACGGGAGTTCTTGCATCGCGTAGGGCGGGCAGGTGGGTACAGCGCAGCATTTCTGATGATGCGGAGCATGGGCTTCATGGAGGCGCAGGCCGCACAGGTGGAACCCGCGGCGCCTGGAGCGGGCAAAGGCGTGAAGGTGGTGATCCTGGGAGCGGGCATCGCCGGCTTGGTCTCCGCCTACGAACTGCGTGCTCTGGGATACGAATGCACGCTTCTGGAATGCCGTCAGCGGCCCGGGGGACGTAACTGGACGGTGCGCGGTGGCGACCGGGTGACCTTCCTCGACGGCACCACGCAGACCTGTACCTGGGGCGAGGGAAGCTACCAAAATTTCGGCCCAGCCCGCCTCCCATCCGTTCACAAAACCATGCTGGGCTACTGCGAGAAGCTGGGTGTGCCCCTGCAGGTGGAAGTGAACATGACTCGCTCCGCCTTCCTGCAAAACGATAAGGCTAACGGAGGTAAACCCGTCCTGCTGCGGCAGGCGGAGAACGATACCCGGGGACACGTGAGCGAGCTACTG
Organism: uncultured Acidobacteriaceae bacterium; assembly: GCA_963830325.1. Lineage (GTDB taxonomy): Bacteria > Acidobacteriota > Terriglobia > Terriglobales > Acidobacteriaceae > PALSA-350. The sequence goes on along the minus strand of CAWHMV010000005.1, from coordinate 33,451 downwards.
GAAAAGGCCGTCAACCAGGGCCTTCTGGACCAGGACATGTCGAAGCAGGACCGGGAGCGCATGCTGGACTTCCTGCGCACCTACGGTCCCCTGGACGACGCCGGCAAATACGTGGGCAGCGATCGCGCAGGATACTCCCAGATGGCAGGAGCAGGCGACCAGACCGGGGTGCTGAGGCAGCCGATCGACATGCACACGCTGCTGGACGAGAACTTCTGGCAGTACATGCTGTTCGACGAGCAGTTCGATATGCAGGCGACCATGTTCCAGCCCGTGGGCGGCATGGACCGTATTCCTTATGCCTTCTCCAAAGAGCTGGGCGATGTGGTGAAGTACGACGCGCCGGTGACGGAGATTCGAAAAACAGCCAAGGGCGTAAGGGTCGGCTATACCAGCCACGGATCAGCCAAAACCGTCGAGGCCGACTACTGCATTTGCGCTATGCCATTGACCATATTGAAGAGGACGCCCAACGACTTCAGCGCGCCCTACAAGAAGGTAATTGACGAATGCACCTATGCCAGCGCCTACAAGATCGCCTGGGAAAGCCGGCGGTTCTGGGAGCAGGACTACAACATCTATGGCGGTCTGGAATTTGTCAGCGAGGGCTGTAGCCCGATCTGGTTTCCTTCCGCCGGCATGTTTACCCAAAGGGGTGTGCTCGTCAGCGGATATACCGATGAAGGGCGCTCCAACATCAAAGGTCTCCCGTTGGCACAGAAATTTGAGGAGAGCCGCAAATCCGTCGAGCGCCTGCATCCCGGGCACGGCAAGGAACTGGAAAAGCCGATGTACGTAACCTGGGGCCAGATACCCGACAACGAAGGTTCGTGGATACGAACCTATGGACCGGGGCAGGAGCGGTGGTCCAGCTTTTCCCAAACCGCCCCACATACCAATCCCGGTTACGAAACCCTGATCGAGCCGGATGGACCCATCATTTTCGCCGGCGATCACGTGAGCCACATTGTGGCCTGGCAAGAGGGAGCGGCGCTGAGCGCGCTGCGAGCCGTAGGCCAGATCAACGACAGGGCGAAGGCCGCAAAATTGGCTAAGGGCTAGCCCGTCCTCGTCATCTCACTCTACCTAGCGAAGCATACAACTCCCCAGATGAAGGCGGAGAACGACAGGAACGGAACCCGTTATGACTGCAGCGCAAAAGTGATGATGAGGGCCCTCGCGGGTTTGTCTTCGCGGCATCGGTACAGTCGCTTGGTATTGCGATCGATCCAGACACTATCCTCGGTCTCGAGCACCTCGGTCCGACTCTCTGTCCAGAGAACCAGTGGACCTTGGATCACGTAAACCAGCTCCAGGCCGGGGGCCGGTGGGGGATGAAAGGCAGCGCCTTCGGCTCCCGGCAAAAACTGCGCAATACAGGGAACAACATTGCGATCAGGGATCAACATGCTCATGCTCTCGGAAAGCAGGAAGGGATCCTCCTTTTCACCCACGGGCAGGCGTATGCGATCCTTTGCTCGAGAAACACGAAAAACCGCGTCTGTATCCTCGCTCAGGAAGTAGGAAAAATCCTTCTTGAACACCAGTGCGATACGGGCAAGATTCCTGAGGGTTGGAACCACCCGGCCTGTCTCTAACTGCGAGAGAAAACTCGCGGAGAGACCCACCTGTTGCCCGAGTTCGACCAGACCCATGGAACGCTTCAATCGGAGCCGGCGTATTTTTTCTCCGATATTTTTTGCTTCAATGGAAGCCTCTGCTGTCGCTTCGTCTACCGTATCGACAGGGTGATCGGTCTTGCCCGCTTTGACCATCGTCTCAAGCGACCGAGATCGATTCCAGCGTTGCCGTGGCCGACTTGTCATGGCGCCCAGGATCAATCTCTAACTCCAGAGACAAAGTAGCGGGCAGGTCGACGGAATAGTCCTCCACTTCGGTTGCCGAGCCACCAGGACTGAACGTCCATTGCTGGCGGACGATCTCTCGTCTCTGATTGGCCGCTGAACTCGCAAATAGGGCAAACTCCTGCGCTCTTTCCCTGTGCTCCTCTCGGAATGTGAGGCGAATCCGCCGGATGGACTGCGGCTCATCGAAGTTCAACCGAATGACCTGTGGTCCCGGATCGGCAGCCCTCCATCCCCCTTCTCCCTGCAAAGCGTTTTCAAAGGGATGCGACGGATCTTCAGACGAGATCTCTGCACTGGCTATCTCCCGTAGATCGAGCCACCCATCGGAAGTGGGGGAAATCGTAGAAGCCCGGGGAAGAGGGGCGATGGACTTGCGCATGAGAAGACCTCCATCTCCTTCTGATGCAGATTAAGGGTGGCAGGACAACGATGGTAACCTAAACACGATGAAGGTGCTTATAACCGGTGGGGCGGGATTTCTCGGAACCAGGCTAGCGCGTACTCTCCTTTCCCGCGGGCATCTTTCGAGCCACCCGCTCACCCAGCTTGTGCTGGCCGATTTGGCGCCGCCGGCGGCTGACGTGGCCAGCGATGGAAGGGTACAGGTGCGGACCGGCGCGTTGCTCGATCAGTGCAAGTCCCTGGGCGGCGAGACCTTCGATCTGGTCTTCCACCTCGCCTCCGCGGTTTCGGCGGAGTGCGAAGCAGACCTCGACCTCGGGCTCCGCTCCAACCTCGACACCACACGCGCCCTGCTTGACTGCTTACAAGGCCGGGGCACGCGCTTTGTCTTCTCCAGTTCCGTCGCGGTCTTCGGCGGCGATGGCGACTTGCCTATGCCCAGGGTGATCCACGACGACACCTTGCCGGTTCCGCAGACCTCCTACGGCATTCAAAAGTTTATTTGCGAACAATTAATCGCGGACTACTCCCGCCGCGGCTTGCTCGACGGCCGCAGCGTACGATTGATGACCGTGACGGTGCGCCCGGGCCGCCCTAATGCCGCCGCCTCCGGCTTTCTCTCCTCCATCATTCGCGAGCCCTTGAACGGTCAGGAGGCGGTGTGCCCGGTGCTAACCAATACCCTGGTAGCCTTGGCCTCGCCGCAGCGCACCATTGAAGGCCTGATTGTGGCGGCGGAGGCTACGGCAGATGCGTGGGGCAGCCGGACTGCGGTGAACCTGCCCGCGCTTACATTGCGGGTCGGCGAAATGCTCGACGCGCTGGAAATCGCAGCAGGCCGTGCCACCCGGGATCGGGTGCGCTTCCAGCAGGATCCAACGATATCCAGGATGATGCTGGGATGGCCCGCGGCCTTTGAAAGCGCCCGCGCACGGCGGCTCGGTCTTTCCCCTGATCCCGATTTCCTCTCCATCGTCCGCCAGTATCAAAAAGAGCAGGCGGGATAGCCTTGACGGTCCTGGGTTGCATCGCCGATGACTTTACCGGCGCCACCGACCTGGCGAACAACCTGGTCCGCGCCGGTATGCGCGTGGTGTTAACCGTGGACGTTCCCACGCAGGCCGAACCGATCGACGCGGATGCTGTCGTGGTTGCCCTCAAGTCACGCACCGAACCCGCCGCCAAAGCGGTGGAACAGTCGCTGCGTGCCTGCCGCTGGCTACGCCGGCAGGGCGCCCGCCAGATCTACTTCAAAATCTGCTCTACCTTCGACTCCACCGCCGCCGGCAACATAGGCCCCGTGATCGAAGCGTTGATGGATGAATTGAATTGCGGCTTCAGCATCGCGACCCCTGCCTTTCCTGAGACCGGGCGAACCGTGGTCCATGGACATCTGTTCCTTGGCGACACCCTGCTCTCCGAAAGCGGCATGCGCCACCATCCTCTTACTCCGATGACTGATGCCAACCTGGTGCGGGTGCTGCAGGCACAACTGAACCCCGCCAAAGGGCGCCGAGTCGGGCTCATCGACTACCGGACGGTTTCCCAATCGGGGCAAGCGATCCAACAACGCATGAATGAGCTTGAGAGCAAAGGGATCGCCATCGCCATTGTCGATGCGCTCAGCGACGAAGATTTGGGCCGGTTGGGCGAAGCGTTGCGCGGAGCGTCTTTCCTCACTGCCGGCTCCGGGCTGGGTAACAGTTTGCCGCGCAATTGGGGTTTCAGTCCTGCCAACCGGGTCGATCTGCCGCCCGCGCGGGGACGAAAGGCCATTCTCGCCGGCAGCTGCTCCGTGGCCACCAATGCCCAGGTGCAGCGCTTCATTCGCGACGGAGGCGAAGCCTACGCCTTACAGCCGGCGCCGGACGCGGATCTCGACTTGCAAATTGCCCAGGTGCTCTCCTGGGCCGATGCCTGCTGGCGGAGTGAAGCTGGGCTGCCCCTGCTCGTCTACTCGACTGCCGAGCCGGAACACGTGAGCGCGGCGAACGCACCCATGGTCGAGCAGGCAATGGCGGCACTGGCGCGCGCCTTCGTGCAGCGTGGTGTAGGCTGCCTGGTGGTGGCGGGAGGAGAAACCTCCGGCATTTGCGTGCAAGCTCTGAACATCCGGCAGATGCAGATCGGGCCGCAGATTGACCCAGGGGTACCTTGGTGCTACGCCACTTCGGCGGAGGGTGGACTGCACCTTGCCTTGAAATCCGGTAACTTCGGATCGCCGGACTTTTTCTGCAAAGCATTTGCCTTCGTGGCGTGACGATGAACGAGTCAGAACTGAGGCAGGAGATCTGTCGTGTAGGCCGCTCTCTCTTCGAGCGCGGCTACATCCATTCCACGGCGGGGAACATAAGCGTTCGCCTGCCGGACGGATTTCTCATCACCCCCACAGAAGCCTGCCTGGGCTTTCTCAAATCGGAGGCTCTCTCCAAGGTCGGCACCGATGGCGTACAGGTAAGCGGCGAGCGGGCCAGCAAGACACTCACCTTGCATCGTCGCATCTATGCCGCGGATCTGGATGCCGGCTGCGTGATCCATTCCCACTCCACCCACCTGGTTGCGCTGACCCTGGCCGGGGTCTGGAAGCAGGAGGATATCCTGCCTCCGCTCACGCCCTATTACGTGATGAAGGTTGGTCACGTCCCGCTGATCGAGTATTACCGTCCGGGAGACGCAATCGTGGGTGACCTGGTCGCGCAGGCCATCGAGCGCATGCGCGCCCAGGGTACGCCCATTCGCGCTGTCATGCTCGACCGGTTGGGGCCCAATGTTTGGCACGGTACGCCGGCGGCGGCCATGGCTGCTCTCGAAGAGCTGGAAGAAACCGCGCGACTCTGGCTGCTGGCTGAGCGAAAGCCGGAACCGCTCACACCCAAGCAGATCGATCAACTACGACAGCAATTTGGCGCGTCCTGGTAGGACGTAAAGGTAGGAACTCAAGCTATGCTGCGCTTCGCCGCGAACCTCAGTTTCCTGTACGGGGAAAATGCCTTCCCCGACCGCTTTGCCGCCGCCGCCAGAGATGGCTTTACTGCGGTAGAGTATTTGTTCCCTTACGAGTACCCTGCCCAGCAAGTGGTGTCATGGCTGCAAACCCATGGCCTCGCCCAGGTGTTGTTCAACGCCCCGCCGGGAAATTGGGCGGCAGGCGACCGCGGCATCGCCAGTCTGCCGGGGAGAGAAGCGGAGTTTCGCGCCGCCATCCAGACCGCCCTTGAGTATGCGCAGATACTCAGCTGCCCGCGAGTGCACGTGATGGCGGGCCTGCAGCCCAGCGGAGTCGAGCGAGCGGCCATGCGCAGCACATTTGTGACCAACCTGGCGTGGGCGGCTAAGCAATCGGCCCCCTTAGGCATCGGACTGCTGATCGAACCGATCAATACCCGGGACATGCCCGGCTATTTTCTAAACCGTCAGGATGAAGCTCATGCCATTGTCGACGAGATAGGAAGCCCCGCGCTCAAAGTGCAGATGGATCTTTACCACTGCCAGATCGTGGAGGGCGACGTAAGCATGAAGCTGCGTAAGTACCTGGGCAAGAACGTGGGCCATCTACAGGTCGCGAGCGTGCCCGACCGCAACGAGCCCGACCAAGGCGAGATCAACTACGACTACCTGTTCGGCCTGATTGAAGAACTTGGCTACGGCGGCTGGATCGGCTGCGAATACAGGCCAAAAGCAGGGACCTCCGAGGGTCTTGGGTGGCTAAAGAAACGCAAGACCCGATAGACCTGCCTGGAAATGTTGCGGCTGACGAAGAGCACGGCTTCAGCCGTGCGAAATCGCACTCGCACTCGTGAGGGCTTTAGCCCCTGAGTTACGTCTTTCCAAGACTTGTTGATCGACATTAGGAATCGGAAGGACGTACCTAAGTGGGTGAAGAGCGTGTGTGAGAATTCCATTTCCTAAATTCAGTCCCGGAGGGACGACTGAACTTAGCCCAGGACGCTAGTCCTGGGGTACATCATGAAACGTGATTAAGTCCCGCAGGGACGGCTGAAAGTTTTCCAGGATTGCGTAGCGGCCTATTTCCAGCCGTCCCTACGGGACTGGGTCCTTGCTTGCAAACACAACCCAGGACTAGCATCCTGGGCTAAGTTCAGCCGTCCCTCCGGGACTGAGTCTGGAAACGGAGTTCGGACACACGATCTAAAGCCCTCATTAGCGCCATCTCCAGACTTTCCCGCTCGCAACGCGCGCTCTCTAGACCCCAGGCACCGGAGGGCACCCGGGAAACTCCGCCAGATAGCCGTTCCCGATGTAGCCCAAATACTGAATCCCAATCTTGCTGGTGAAAAATCCATCCGCAGTCAGATTTCGCAGAAACGCAAAAAACTCCACACCCTGGCCCACGCTCGCATCCTCTTCCGCACTCTTGCGGTAGGCGATGCAATCCAGCATCTCCGTCTTTTGCTGCGGCGTGCATTCCAGGTATGTCTTGCCATACTTGTCTGTGCACGTGGAATCGAGCCACATGATCCCGCCGCCGAGAGTCAACTGGTAGTGCGGATTCTCACTGGTAAGCAAATCAATAAACTCCGGAGCTCCCGCCTCGATCGCACCCCCCGAATCAGCATCTGCCGGAAAAACTGACTCGCATAATGCCTGCAACGTCTTATACTGCGCCGGCGGGAAAAACTTCGGCGTGTACACACCCGTTTTACTCGTGGCCTTTTCCGTGGTGATCATGTGGTGCGCGTACTCCGCGGCCTGCAGCGGGATCACGCGCAACACCGAGGTCGCCGCCGCTCCCAAACTCAAGGACTTCAACACATCACGCCGGGATACAGACATGCTATATCTCCCCTTTTTTAGCCTGATCGAGAATGTATTCCGAAGTTCGCCACGAGAGCGCCGTGATCGTAAGCGTAGGATTTTTATCCGGACCGGTTACAAAACAAGCCCCATCGCCGACGAACAAATTCTTGACATCGTGCGCCTGGCAATTCTTATTCAGCACCGAGGTCTTGGGATCATCACCCATCCGCACTGTTCCCAGTTCGTGAATGATCTCTCCCCCTTCGGAGATGCCATTCGGTAACTTCTCTTGCGGCTGGTTGCCCGCGTTTTTCATGCCGGTGTCCGCGCGCCTGGCGCCATCGACCACCGTACCCCCGGCCGCTTCGACGATGGACCGGAAAGTCTCCTGCATATCCTTCGCCATCTTCAGCTCGTGGTCGCTCCACTTGAAGTGGAAGCGCAGCACCGGGATCCCCCACTTATCGACCACCACCGGATCGATCTCGCAGTAGGTATCAGGATTGGGGATCATCTCTCCCCTTCCGGAAAACCCAATGAAGTTGCCATATTTGCTACGGACATTCTGCTTGAGCGACGCGCCATAGCCCTCATGCTCATTGCATATTCCATCGAACCCGCCCACCCCAGGCATATGGCGTCCCCCACCGAACTCGATGTGGTAGCCACGCGGAAACTCGTTCTTGCGATCGCCCCTCCACCACGGCATATACATGTGCATGCCGCCGACACCATCATGGTTGTGCGGAGCCACCCCTTCTAGTTGCGGAAAATATCCAGTCACGTTGCTGCCCACGGAATCGGTTAGATAGCGCCCGACCACCCCAGACGAATTCGCCAGCCCATTGGGAAACTGCGTGGAACGTGAATTGAGCAGCAGCCGCGCAGTTTCGCACGTGCTCGCAGCCAACACAAACGCTTTGGCATGCACCCTCATTTCCGTGCGCGTCGCCTTGTCGATGTAGGAGACAGCCTGGGCCTTTCCATCCTTGCCAACGATGACCTCCCGGGCCATGGCGTTGGGGATCAGCGTGAAGCGCCCGGTTGCCTGCGCCGGCGGGATCATCACCTGGCTGGAACTGAAATTCGATGCACTGATGCACCCTCGGCCGCATTGCGCGCAGTAGTGGCAAGGCGCGCGGCCATTGACAGGTTTGGTCAGGATCGCCATCCGCGAAGGGATGCACGTGATATTCAGGTGATCGCAGGCCTTTTTGACCAGCGTCTCCGTACAGCGCGGCTTGGGCGGTGGCAGAAACACACCATCCGGCGCATCGGCGAGGTTTTCTTTCGATCCAAAAACGCCGATAAACTCTTCGACCTTATCGTAATAAGGCGAAAGTTCTTCATAAGAGATCGGCCAATCATCTCCCAGGCCATCCCTGGAGCGAGCCTTCAAATCCGCCGCCGAAGCCCGCAGCGAGATGCGCCCGTAATGATTGGTACGTCCACCTTCGATCCGCGAACGGAACCAGCGGAAATTCGATCCCGGAGCCGAGGTGTAGGGCTCGCCGTCAATCTCCCAAAATCCATTGGGAGCCAGGAACTCACCGTTCAACTCGTGGCGCGCGCGGCCGCCGATGTCCGCTCCGCGATGGGGCAACTGATACGGCCACACGTGCTCTTTGTAATCGGCACGGGGATTCAGCAGCGGCCCTGCCTCCAACATGACTACATTCAGGCCGCCTTCGGTCAGTACCTTGGCGGCGGTACCGCCCCCCGCGCCAGAGCCGATGATGCAGACGTCGTATACCTTGGGTGAGCGGATTACTTGGGACATTCAGAATCTCCGATAAAACCCGGGTTTGCGACGAAATCGCTCCCCCCGCAAATATAGATCAATCGAATGCGAATTACTTGACCTGGGATGAGCTTCCATCGGCAACGCTCTTCTTGAGAAACTTCACCCCTTCGAAGGCGATCGATTCCGGAGTCCGTTCAATGTCTCTCCAGATCGCTGCCGCCGCACTCAGCTCCTTGAGGGCAAAACCAAACCCTTCGATGGTCAGCCATCCGTCATAGTTCAGGGATCGAAGCGCCTGAAATACTTCCTTCCACTCCACATGCCCGGAGCCGGGGATACCCCGGTCGTTCTCGCACGTGTGCACGTGTTTCAGTTGGCCCCCGACGGTTCGGTAGCCGTCGGCAATATTCTTCTCTTCGATATTGGCGTGAAAGGTGTCAAACAGGATGCCAATGTTTGGGTGGCCGATTTGCTCCGAAAGCCTGACCGCATCGGCCGCCGTGTTCAGAAAATACGTTTCAAACCGGTTGATCGGTTCAATGGCAAACGTTACCTTGTGGGCAGCGAGGGTGTCGCCGAGGGACTGAAATCCTTCGACCGCCCACTTCCATTCGTCGCTGGTGCGGCGCCGCCCCGGCAGGTAGCCCACGGGGCTGTAGAGAGGCCCGGCAACAATGCCCACGCCGGCCTCGGCTGCCGCTTTGATTATGTCCTGCAGATGCTCGCGGGTGCGGCGCCGAATATCGGGGTTGTCACTAATCAGGCTAAGGCCGTCCACCAAAACTGTGCACGCATTGCACTCCAGCCCGTGAGCCTCTACAGCCTTGCGAATGCTCGACGCTTGAAACTGCTTAGGATGTAATAGCGGGACCTCGACTCCATCAAACCCCGCCTCTTTGATCGTGGGCAGCAGGTCGAAATTGGACTGATCGAACGTCGCCGACCAGATGAATGTGTTCACGCCAAATTTCATGTTCGCCTCGGTGTGTTTCGCCCTAGAGGGGGATCTTCAGCACGTCCTCGATATACTTTGCCGTGATTCTTGCGCTTTCCTGAGGCGGACGCCACGGTGACGTGTCCAGCTCAACGTTCAGGAACCCTCGCCATTGCGTGCTGTCGAGGTAAGCCTTCAGGCCTGGAAAATCGACCCCTCCCGTGCCCATGGGAAAGAAGTACGGGTCCTTCAATTGATCGACGTGCGGGCCCGGGACGTTTTTGGTCCCTCCGCGATCTTCCGGCTTGGTGTCTTTCAGGTGATACTCCAGCACCCGCTTCCCGTACTGCTTACCCATCGCCACAGGATCCATCCCTGCCATAGTGAAATGGCCCGTATCGAGAACCAGCCCGACATACTTCGGGTCGGTATTGCCCATGATGTACTCCAATTCGTGCCGGCTCTGGAGCTGGCTGCCGAGGTGAGGGTGAACCCCGAGCTGCATCCCCAGTTCTTCACTCATGCGCTTCCCCAGCGCATCGAGGGTGCCGGCCATCACCTTAAGATCGGCATCGGGGGTGCCCTCCGGCCGCCGTCGCCCGGTGTTGGTCTTTTGCACCTGGCAACCGAACCGCCGGCTGAACCGGGCCATGGCAAAGTGATTTTCGATGACCGCCGCGCGCGAGTCGAGATCCTCAAAGCGCGTGTTCCCTGCGGCCGACCCGCCGGTAATGCTGACAAAGTTCACCCCCATCTGGAAAATGCGACGCATCAGGCCTTCCGCGTCATCGGGGTAGTACAAAGTGTCGGGCCGGCAAAAGGAAGCTCCGAAGATCTCCATGTAGCGAAATCCGACCTCCCGGCCTTCGCGCATGCCCTTGAACGGATCGCCTTCCCAGCCGCCCCGCGTGTTGGTCGTGTAGCCGATGCGGTATTGCTGCTGCGGCGTGTATAGCTGCTCCGGTCGCAATTGCCTTTCGCCGCAACCGGATGGCTGCGCGTTCGCCATCTTCGGATCATTCGCGGCGGCAACGGCTCCGCCAGCCAACAGCGCTCCAGAACTGGTCAGAAATTTTCTGCGGTCCATGGCTGGTCCCCCTGCTCAAACGCATCTTAAGCCGATAGATGATAAGTCAGCTCGGCGATAAGGGTACCAAAATCGGGCGTCTGTCGCCTGAAAACGGCGAGAGCGCCGCCTAAATCGTCCGTGGTAGTATCTACGATAGATCATCGTACGATCCCGTCTTCTGCTTGTCAGGGGGAAAAATGAAGATCAATCCTGAAAAGTGTGTGGCCTGCGGGAACTGCACCTACGTTTGCCCCATGGGCGCCATCTACATCGACCCCGTCTTAAAGCGCGCCACCATCAATAGCGACGAATGTGTTGAGTGCTACGCCTGCTACAACGGCCTGAGCCAGGAACACCTCAACCCCACTCTGGTACGCACCATACGCCGCGTGTTCGCAGCGTTACGCATTCGCTTTGAACCGGAACCCGACGTCTGCCCCACGGCTGCTTTCGAGCCGGACCAGCTCACCTGGCCGCGCGTCGTGCGCCGCGCGTTCTCTGATCCCAGCGTGCCCCACGAGTCGACCGGCGTAGAAGGGCGCGGCACCGAAGAAGTGAAAACTAACGACGTAACCGGCCGAGTCAAGGTCGGGGACGTCGGTTTCACGATCGAGTTTGGCCGGCCCGGCATCGGCGTCCGTTTCCGCGAGATCCAGCAAATGTGTTGGGCCCTGGCAAAGGCCAATGTCAGCTTTGAAAAAAAGAACCCGATTACATCATTGATGTCCGACGTGAGCACCGGCACTCTGCGCGAAGACATTTTGAATGAGAAGGTAATGTCGGCGATCGTCGAAATCAAAGTCCCGGTCGAACGCACAGAAGAAATCGTTCGCCTGGTGTGGGAGATTGAAAAACAGCTGGACACGGTCGTCGCGTTGGGCGTCGCCACGCGCTGCGGCGAGCACGGCGAAGAAGTGGTCGTAGCTCCCATTCTGGAAAAGTTGGGATACAAGCTGCAACGCGCCAAAACAAATATCGGCTTGGGCCGGGTGGTGGAACCCACGAGCGAGCCCGCCAGGGAGACGGCAAACGTATGACCAATACCCTCCATCGTTTCGGTGATGCTGCGAGCTTCAGCGACGACTACATCGTGTTTGCTATCCCCAGCAAGAGCAACAAGGATCCGAATGCGCTGCCTAAACTCCACCGGTTCCTGGAAATTGCTATGGAGTATAAGCCCGTGAACCTGGGCGACGCCCGCCACGGGGGCGCTCTGCGGTCCTCAAAGAACCTCGGCCCTCTTTCCCATTGGAAGCGGGATATAAAGCCCGACTTTCAAGCCGTGATCAAGGGACTCACCATCCCCACCACGTGCGCCGCGGTGTTCGACAATGCTCACGCTGCGGAGCAGTTCGTCAAACGCATCAAAGAAGAAGAATCTGGGTATGAGTGTCAACGTGTCGACTTCGATCGAAGGCGCGGAGCGTTGCTGTAACTATGCCTGTATCGACCGCCACAGCGTCGGCTACTCCCTGGGCTTTGAGGGCAAGACGGAAAAGATTCCCAACTCGCAGGTCACGACCCTCTCTACCATGTGCGGCCATGGCATGATCAGCCATTCGCTGGCCAAGAAAATGATCGACTTCGTCAAGGAAAACCGGCGCACCCCGGAGCAGGCCGCGACCTATCTCTCGCGCTTCTGCTCTTGTGGTATCTTCAATCCGTCGCGCGCGAAGAGGATTCTCGAAGATGCCCGGACGAATTCGAAGTAGTTTCGTCGCCTGCCCGGTACTGTTGTTTGCGCTGTTGTTTGCAACCTCCCTGGTTGCACAAGTCAAGGTTCTCAAGAACTTCACTCTGATCGACGGCACCGGCCACGCGCCCTTGCCCAATGCGGCGATGATTCTCGATAACGGGCGCATCGCGTGGGTGGGGCCGGCGGCCAAACTGAAGCCGCCTCCTTCCGCGCCGGTCACGGACCTGCAGGGCAAGTACATCATGCCCGGCATCATCAATCTGCATGTCCACCTTGGCGCCACCATCGGTCTCGACCAAAACGAGAAGTTCTTCACCCCTGAAAATGTAGAGAAGGATCTGAAGACCTACGCGTCTTACGGCGTCACGACAGTGCTCAGCATGGGCACTGATAAAGACTCCATCTTCAAGATGCGTGATGCACAGCGTGCCGGCCGTCCTACCGAGACGCGCATTTACACCGCGGGGCAAGGTTTCGTTTTCAAGGGCGGGTACGGCGGTCTCGAAGGCGTGAACCAGGGCGTCGCCACGGTAGCAGAAGTGGAACCGGCGGTCGCCGCGCAGGCTGCCAAACACGTCGACTTTATCAAGCTATGGATGGATGACCACCTGGGCACCAAAAAGAAGATGCCTTACGACATCGCCCAGGCCATCATCGAGAGCGCGCACCGCCACCATTTACGGGTGATTGCGCATATCTTTTATCTGCAGGATGCCAAACAACTGGTCGACTACGGAGTGGACGGCCTGGCTCACAGTGTCCGCGACAAACCGATCGACGCTGCGTTTATAGCCGACATGAAGCACCACGGAACGTGGCAGGAGGCGGCCACGCTTTCCCGGGAAGCTTCCATGTTCGTGTATGGACAGACGGCTCCCTTTGCCAACGATCCATTCTTCGCCCGCAGTATTTCGCCCCAGGTACTCGCGCAATTGAAGAGCCCTGCCTATCAACAGAAGATGCGCTCGGATCCTGATTTCTCCATGTATCCGGGATTTCTGCACACCGCGGAACACAATCTCAAAGCCCTTGCGGACGCGGGCGTGCCCTATGCCTTTGGCACGGATAGCGGGCCTCCAGGCCGTTTCCCTGGCTACTTCGCTCATTGGGAAATGGAGTTGATGGTGCAGGCTGGTCTGACGCCCATGCAGGTGATCACCGCAGCCACGGGCAGCGCCGCCCGCTTTCTGCACGCCGAAGATCTAGGCACCCTGGAAAAAAATAAGTGGGCCGATCTGATTGTGTTGGATAAGGATCCGCTCGACGACATCAAGAACACCCGGACCATCAGCGCCGTCTACATCGCCGGCAAACGAGTAGCCGGCCCGGCGCCGCGCTAAGGTCGCGGGATCTCTCCCCGCAGCGAACCATGGGATCACCACGAAGCTTGATCCTCGTTGGGATCTGTCCCTACGGCGAACGATGGGTGCCCCACATCTCGCTCGTTTTTCGCGAGATGTGGGATACCACGAACCTCAATGCCGGATGCTAATAGAGTCGAAAACACCCCGGTGTAGCGCAGTGGTATCCCATATCTCGCGAAAAACGAGCGAGATATGGGGCACCCATCGTCTTTCTGCGAGTAATACAGGTCCCGCAATCAACTCGTCAGCAACCGCTGGCTGGCATTGATCCGCAAGCAAAGCAACATAGCCACCACCGATAACCCCGCCATCACCAGAAACGGCGCGTTCCATCCACGAAGCATGACCAGATACGCTGACAGCGCGGACGCAATCGCGCCCCCAATATTCCCCCACGTGTTCATCAACGCCGAGACCGCGCCCGCGGAATCAGCGCCGATATCCAGCGTAATCGCCCACGAAACCCCAACCGTCGACTCCAACCCAAACATCGCCAGGCATGAAAGCCACACCGAAGTAAGCGAGTTTGTCGTAAGACACGCGGGCACGATACACAAAGCCGAAAGCAAAAAACCTCCCGCGCCTACTGTACGGCGCGCCATCTTCAGATCGCCTGTCCGCTTTGCCAACAGGTCAGAAAACCATCCCCCAAAGACATCCCCCACCACGCCCGCAAGCAATGGCAAGCTGGCGTAGAACCCCATCTGCTTAAGATTGAATCCGCGATGGTCATTCAAATATTTGGGAAACCACACCAGGTAAACCGACAAGTTGTACGCGTAGCAAAAGTACATCGCGGAAAGAATCCACATCTGCGGACTCGAGAGGATGCATTTCCAGGAAACACTCTGCAAGCTCTTCGCCCCGCGCGCGAGCTCGAGAGAGGAACGGATCAACTCGCGTTCCTCTGCATTCACGGACGGATGTTCATCCGGAGTATCGCGGTAATACCAGAACCACACGGCGGCCCATATCAATCCCAGCGCGCCGCAACAAATAAAGGCCGCCCGCCAACCGTAGCGCACAATAATCAACACCACCAGCGCCGGCGTCATCGCCCCTCCCAAGCGGGATCCGGCGTGCGTGGCCCCCTGGGCGAATCCCCGCTCCGTGGGCAGCATCCATCGCGTAAGCGACCTGGTAGCGATTGGAAAAGCGCCGGCCTCGCCCATCCCAAACAGGAAACGAATCAACGCCATCGATCCAGCGCTCCAGGCAAACACCGTGAAGCAGGTGAACACAGACCACCAGCTCACGATCAACGTCATCGCGCGGCGGGGACCGATACGGTCACCCAGCCAACCCCCCGGTATCTGGAACAGAGCATAGGCCCACTGAAACGAGCTCAAAATCCATCCCATGGTGACGATGGAGAACCCAAACTCTTTCTGGATGGAGGGAACCGCAGAGGATATGACGACACGATCAATGTAGGTGATCATGTACGCAGCAATCGTCAGGCCTAAAACGATGTAGCGAACACGGGTTGGACCCGCCACTCGGGACCTCACTTCCCCTCTTTGTTATGACCGCTTGATAATTGATCTATCACCGTATGGGCGCGACGGGAGAAGTGTACACAAAGCAACTGCTGGTGGCTAGGTGTACGGGGTTGCGAGCACTCCTTGGTGCTGCGATGATAAATGAACGAGCACCTAGCACTTTGAGGGTTAGACATGCCCACCTTTGCCGAAATTGAGCCGCTTTCTCTCAGCGACCGCGTGATCAACGCGCTGAAGGACGCTTTTTTCGCCGGCGAGTTGAAGCCAGGCGATGCCATTGTGGAGCGAGAGCTGGCGCGGCAGATGAAGGTGGGCACTCCTGTCGTGCGCGAGGCATTGATTTCTCTCCAGGGGCAGGGTTTCGTTCGGCGAGTGACCAACACCGGCACCTTCGTTACTCAATTTACGACCGACGAAGTGCGCCACCTCTATACCCTGCGGGTAGAACTGGAACTGTTGGCGTACCAATGGGCAAAGCCACGGGTGACGGAAAACGATCTCAAGGAGCTCAGCCGCCAGATTGCGAAAGTCGTGGAAGCAGGGGAGAGAGGCGATCGTCGCCAGTTCCTTGAGCTTGACTACGCCTTTCACCGGCAGTGCTGGGCGCTTTCGGGAAACCCCTACCTGGCAGAGACGTTGGACCGCCTGATGGCGCCTCTCTTCATCTTCGTCGTGCTCGCCAGCGGCGCTCCCCTTACCGGGTCGATGGGCCGCGAGCACTACGAACTCATCAACGCACTCCAGAATACGGAGGAGCCTGAATTTACTGCGGTGGTCCGCAAACGGCTGACCGGGTTTGCCTCCCGCTGGCTCACTGCTTTCAGCAAGCAAGGCTGATGATCCGGCCAAACCAGCCTAGCCGGCCTCGATATCAACATTTGCCGGAGAAAGTGCCCGACACGAAGCAGACAGGGTGACCGTGCCCGGAGCTCCGGTCGGCTGCAGAACCACCAGGGCCAATCCGTTAAATGCTTTCCGGCTGGGTCCCTGGTAGCTTTCGTGACTATCCGGCTGGCCATTATCCACGCCAAGTATGCGTCCCGGACCGGTCACCGCGAACGTGATCTCGTCGTTCGCAGTGGGAACTACCCTTCCCTCTTGATCTAAAACCTCGACGGTGACGTGAGCTACGTCGCTGGGTTCGCGGGAGATGCGCGGCCGATCTACCGCCAGACCGAGCTTCGCTGGGCTGCCCGTCGTTTCAATCTCCACCGTCCGAATCACCTTGCCATCCTTCACTCCTTTGGCCGTCAGCGTTCCGGCGGTGAAAGGAACATCCCAGGACAGGTGAAGGTCTGCTGTTGTCTGCACAGCCTTTGCCCGCTCCGGATAGTTTCCATACGTGCCCACCATGCCGGGACGGGGAAAAGCGTATCCCTTGACCCCGAAACTCTTGCCATTCAGGAAGAGTTCGACCGTGTCGCAGTTGGTGTAGCAGGTCACGGTAATGACCTTGCCCTCTCTTCCCGCCCAGTTCCAGTGGGGGAAAAGATGAAGCACCGGTTCCGTTGTCCATCTGCTTTGATAGAAGTAGTAGGCATCTTTGGGAAATCCGCACGTATCCAGCGCGCCACTGGAAGCGATTTTCGCCGGCCAGCGGGCTTCCCCCAGATAGTCGATGCCGGTCCAGATAAAGTCGCCGCTGACGTAGTCGTAGGTCTGGATAAATTTCTGTAGTTGTTCCACTTCGATGGCAGTGTTCGCAGCCCTGCCGAAGAAAGGATCATCGGGTGTTTCGACAGCGTAGGCGCCGCGCGGACCGAAAATCGAACTTGTTTCAGTGCCGATAAATCGCCGGGTTGGATAAGCATGCCGGTCAATCGCGTAAAACTTCTCCCTGCGGTCTCGCCATCGATCCACGTAGTTGTACCCCACGACATCGAGCTTCTCCAGGAACTCCGGCAGCGCCGCCTTCGGCTCCGCCGCGATCTGGTCACAAGCCACGGTCACCAGCCGCGTCGGATCTTGACTGCGCATGAGGTCGAGAAGCGCCTGCAACGTCGCCGGCCCCTGGGGATCGCTCTGATCGGGCACTTCGTTGCCCGCACTCCATAGCACGATCGACGGGTGATTGCGGTCTCGCTCAATCATCGCCAACATATCGCGGGCCGACCACTCATCGAAGTATTTGTGATAGCCGTAGAGCGGCGTCTGCAACTTTGGTTGTTTCCATTCGTCGAAGGCCTCTGCCATCACCAGAAAACCCATCTTGTCCAGCAGATCGAGCAGTTCCGGCGCGGGAGGATTGTGGCTCAGCCGGATGGAATTGCAGCCCATCTGTTTGAGCAATTCCAGGCGCCTCTCCCACATGCGTTCCGGCACCGCGGTACCCACTGAGCCGCAGTCCCCGTGGATACAGACGCCGTTCATCTTTAGGTGTTCGCCGTTGAGCAGAAAACCTCTGTCCGCATCAAATCTGACCTCCCGTATGCCGAAGGTCGTCGAGTCCAGATCGAGCTGCTGCCCGCGAGATTGCAGGCTGCTGCGCAACGTGTATAAATTTGGCGTCGAGACTGACCATAAGGCCGGCGAAGCAACCTGCAGGCGTTGACGGAAGCTCCCCTCGCCTTTGGCTTGAATCGACATCGTGCTACTGCCTTGCTGCACCACCGTTCCCTTCTGGTCCACGACTTCTATTTTCAACTCACATGCTGCGTCCCGATCGCTCTCGTTCAACACTCGGGTTGTGATCTCGACGGAAGCGTTCTGCGGAGAAACCGAGGGTGTGGTGACGAATGTTCCCCATTGGGCCAGGTGAATTGGGTCCGTGATGATCAACCAGGTGTGGCGGTAAATGCCCGAGCCGGTGTACCAGCGGCAGTTGGGCTGAAGAGAATTGTCTACCCGCACCGCGATCTGGTTCGTCCTTCCGGCGGGCTTAAGATGTTCTGTCAGATCGTAGGAAAAGGTGGTGAACCCATACGGCCGCATGCCCAGTGAAATTCCGTTTATCCACACCTCGCTGCGCTGGTACACTCCGTCGAACTGCAGCACCACGCGTTTCCCACGCGTGGTCGCCGGAAGAGTGAAGTGCTTCCGATACCAGCCAATGCCGGTGGGCAGGTAAGCTCCGTTACCCGCAGCCGGAGCCTCTTCGCTGAACGGACCTTCTATGCTCCAATCGTGGGGTAGGTCCAGCGTTTTCCAGCTGCCGTCATTAAGATCCGGCGATTGTGCGCCCTGCGGATCGCCTTTGACGAACCTCCATTGCGCGTCAAAGTTTGATCTTCGCTCCGGTTGAGCAGGCACAGCGCTGATTGCGGAGAGGTCGAGCTTCCATGCGGAAGCGACTCCAGCCTTGGCGGCATCCCCCAAAAAATCACGGCGCGTCGGACGATAAGACATGAATAGGCCTTTCGGTGAACGGTATCGAAGGATATATGCCCGGCAAGGCCTGCGATACCGACTTTAGTAGGATCGCGGGCAATCTTCGCGAATTTTCTACTTTCGACGGATGCAAGCCATCGGCCGGACGTGTAAGCTTGCAGCGCTTATCAATCAGGAGGACAGTTTGCGCACTGCTAAAACGATTCGATGCTTGCTTACCGCGCTATTGATTTGTTCTACGTCAGGCTTCGCATCCGCGCAGCAAACGCCGATAAAGCTTTGGCCGAAGGGCGCTCCGGGCACGGAAGGGAAGATCACTCCGGAAACCGTTCGGCTCAGTCCGGATGGGGAGCATATCATCTCCAATATTCAAGAGCCCTCGATCCTGCCGTATCTTCCCGCTGCGGGTACGGCAACGGGAGCGGCCGTCATCGTCGCGCCAGGCGGCGGTCACCGTGAATTGTGGATGGATCATGAAGGCTATGCCGTGGGCGAATGGCTCAGCAGCCATGGCGTTGCGGCCTTCGTACTGAAGTATCGGCTGGCCAAAGAAGACAACTCGAAGTACACCGTCGAAGGAACCGAATTAGCCGATATACAGCGTGCGGTTCGCACCGTGCGTAGTCGCAGTAACGAGTGGGGCATCGATCCGGCGCGCATCGGGGTAATGGGTTTTTCCGCCGGCGGCGAGTTAGCCGCCCTGGCGAGCACTCGCTACGACGCGGGGTCGCCTTCCTCAGAGGATCCTATTGAGCGGGCGAGTTCTAAGCCGGACTTCCAGGCGCTCCTGTATCCAGCCATTCCCCACGACCCGCGGCTCACGGCAGAGACGCCGCGCGCCTTTCTGGCCTGTGGAGGCAACGACCGGCCCGACATCTCGCAAGGCCTGGCCGAATTCTATCTTGCTCTGAGCCGTCTCCATGTATCCACCGAGCTTCACATTTACGCGGGTGTGGGCCATGGGTTTGGCATCCGCAAGACCAATCCACAGCCGGTCTCCGATTGGCCATCGCTCTTTCTCGAATGGATGAACGCCCAGGGACTGCTGAAACACTAAACGAAGGGACGGCTTAACAGGCTGCGAAAAAAAGATGATGTGCGCGGAGAGGAAAGCAAGAACGTACCTCAGGGCCTAAAGGCCGAATGAATTTTGCTGGGTTCATGTACGGGCTAAAGCCCGTTGGTCAATCTCGAGGGCAGGTTGGCGTTCAGCGCGGACGCGGTGCACATCGCGAAATACCATGACAATCTGCTCGACAAACTACCTGGAGTTTCTACATTTTAGAGTGTGCGGGATAGGCGAGTTCTTTGGCGTCACCGCTCTGATGCTTTGTATCAGGGCCTGACTTTAGTCGGGCCGGAAAAGATCGAAAGATCTGGGCTTTAGCCCCTGGGCTCTTTTCTTTGCCAGGTAAGTGTAGCAGTAGGGATACTGCTCGGCAGTATCGACGAGCCCTGCTTTGACAGGATTCTGAACGATATATTCGCGGTGCCGCAAGAAGCTTTGCCCATCACTTATCCGCACCTCGGAAAATCCACGTTGCCAGACCTCTCCTTGGTATCCAAATTCCCTTTTTAGACGATAGGAGAATCCGCCCTTGATAAGTTGCATGGCCTTTTCGATGGCAATGTCGCCAGGAAGGGTCATCAGCAGATGTAGATGATCTGGCATGATCACGAAGTCGTGCAACTGAAACTTACCTGCCGCTACATTCGATCGCAGCACGTCGATAAGGAGCATTGCATTGCGTTCAGATTGCAATAAGCGTCGTGTCATGCTGGTTTTCGTCGTGGCGAAAAAGACCCGCGCACTGCTCAGGATTGTCGCCGGACTAGCATTTCGTGCAGGATACGCCATGGCAGGGGCTGAAGCCCAATTCTCTTTCAATCCGTGTGCGGCCCGACTAAAGTCGGGCCCTGATACAAAACCAAACTCAGCATCCAAAGGAGCTTTTCTTATTGAAATACCATACGCTTCGTCCCTGAAATGTAGAAACTCCAGGTACGGGCTAAGACCCGCACCTACCTTTCCCTGTCCCCCGAAATGACTTTTTTCGCAGCCTGTTAAGCCGTCCGCAAAACCGCAGATCTCTCCACGCCGCTGCGCTCATGTGACAGCACAAACGGGATTACCGGCCCTAATGGCTGATCTTTATGTAACACAGACTAGTTCTTTTTATTTCGCCAGGACAGGCGCTGCCTTAGATCGGAGCCTGGAAGATACAGCTCACCGTCAAGTCCCCACCCGCGGGTAAGTGTTTTTTCATGAATGTATTTTAAGTATTTTCTGACACTAACCGGTTGTAGACTTGTGCCCCAGAGACTTGACTGATTCCGTATCCTCCGTCTCCTACAAGTAGGTGAGATGTTCTCGCTCCAGGATCTGCTGAATGAAGTGCTTAAGTATCGTTTGCTAGCGCTGATTATCTTCGTTCTATGCGTCCTGGCCCTTCATTTTCTGTTTCGCTTCTGCATCCCCGCGTTGGCAGTGCTTCGGTCTCTCACACGCATTTCCCGATCGCTCCGCGCCCCCGAAATACGGCCCGCGCAACAAAGGGGCACCGACCTGCCGGCCATGGTGGGGGAAGCGGCAGAGGAACCGGCGTTCGCCACATTGTGGCAGCAATACGCGAAGACGCTGCATCCGCGACGAGCCGTCGACCAACACGGACAGCAAAAAATTGTCGGCTGGCGTGCCACCGCGCTGGCAGAAACCGTCTTCACCGAGCAGGCCCTGGTGGATTCGCCGTTGCGAACGGAATACTTCAAGCACTTGCCGGGGATTCTTACCGGCGTGGGCATCATTGGTACCTTCAGAGGTCTCATCCAGGGATTGAGGGACTTCCTTCCTTCGCTGGACCCGGCGCAAATGCAGGGGGCCCTGAAAGCCCTGATAAAGGTGGTGGGGGACGCCTTTCTGACTTCGGCGGCGGCGATCATCCTGGCGATCCTTTTCACCTTGATCGAAAAGCTCTTGCTGAACGCGTGCTACCGCAAGGTCGAGGCGATTCAGCGGTCCATCGATCGGCTATTCGAGGCCGGAGTGGGCGAGGAATATCTGGAAAGGCTGGTGAGAGCGTCGGAAACATCCGCAACCCAGGCCATACAAATTAAAGATGCATTGGTGGCAGATCTTAAGCAGATCCTAACCGAGGTGACGACCCGGCAGGTGGAGGCTTCGGCCCGCGACAGCAAGGAAATATCCAACCGGGTGGCGCAGGTGATTGTCGATCGCCTTGGCGGCCCGATCGACACTATATCGGAAGCGGTGCGCTACGTCGGGGCCAGCCAGGGTGAAGCGATCCACACCATGCTGGCCGATGTGCTGGTGCGATTTTCGGATCAGATCCATGCCATGTTCGGCGGCCAGATGAATGGCGTCAGCGAGCTGCTCACGCAGACGACCAGCGCTATGGAGCAGACGGCGGCCCGATTCGATCGGCTCGCGGCGAGCGTGGAGGCCGCCGGTAGGAACACCACCGAGGCCATGACGGGCAAGATAGAGAGTTCCCTTGCGGCCACGGAGGAGAGACAACAAGAGCTCAGCCGGCAAACATCTGAATTTGCCGATCAATTGAGAACTCTGGTCGCGCACACGCAAAGAGAAAGCGGGGAAAAGCTGCAGCAGACATTGGCCGCACTCGGAGAGCAGGTAGTGGGAGTGGTGGGGCAGATCCACGACCAGGCCCGCCTCTCCGGCGAACGTCAGCGGGATGAGGGGACCAGGTTCCTCGATCAGACGGAGACGATGGTAGGCGGCCTGTCGCGGGAAATCGAGAGCCTATTGCGTCAATCGAGCGCCACGACTCTCGGCCTTCGGGACAGCGTCGCCGCACTTGCCGAAGCGACCCGCGACTCAGTCACGCGCATGAACGCCGGGGCCGAACTGCTCTATGGTGCATCCAGCGAGTTTGCCAAAGCGGGGCAGAGTGTCGCGGCAACGATCCAGGGAGCCAACGGAGCCATGGACAGGATCCAGATCGCGACCCAATCCCTCAGTAAGTCCATGAATGGGACCATCGAGATTCTGGATGAATACAAGAAGAGCCGGGATGCTTTTGCCATGATGGTGGCGGATTTGAAAACCACCGTCCAGAACGCGAAGAAAGAAGCCGCAATGACTTCAGAGCTGGTGAAACAGCTGGAAGCCGCCGCGTTGCAGTTGGGCAAGGCCGAGAAGCTATCGCAGGATTATCTCGCGGGAGTGAACGAAGTACTGACCAGGACGCATGAAGCCTTTGCCGCCAGCCTGGAGCGGACCTTGAGCCACGGGAATGCACGCTTTCATGTTGAGCTTTCCAAAGCGGTCGATCTGCTCGCGACGGGCATACGGGACCTTGAGAATGCCATCGAGCTGGTACCCGCAAGGGGGTAATCACATGCTTGGAGTCAGGTCTTTCTGCCGCAGAGCCGCCAAAGAGGAAGCGGAAAAGCCCTTCTGGATCTCGTTTTCAGATCTTATGACGGCGCTGATGGTTCTCTTTCTGGTAGTCATGGCCGCGGCCCTGCTATCGGTTACCGCGGGTATACGAGACGATGAGGCGCGACAGAATAGCCGCGCGCAATATATCGGCTCTTGTATGGCGCAAGTGAAGGTATATACCGACACCATTCGAGGGGTGCAACTGAGAGATCACTCGGTGGACTTCGGAACCCTGGCCAAGTTTCAAAACAACAGCAGTGAGCTGGACCAGGCGCAGCAACAATTTCTGCGTCGATTCGTTCCACGCGTGTTGGACATTGCGCGGGGTCCGGTATGTCAGGAGTGGTTGAAGCAAATCGTGGTGGAAGGCTTCGCCAGCCAGGGCGGAACGTACCTGCACAATCTCGATTTGAGTACGCGACGCTCGGAACGGGTGTTGTGTACCTTGCTGGCGTCGGGTGAGCCCCCCGCATTAGACGAGGCAGACCGCAGCCTGGTCGAGAATCTGTTTTTTGCTGGTGGCGACTCTTTCAATGCAACCAGGGAGACGGACGAAGAGAGTCGCCGCATCGAGCTAAAGCTGGAGTTCTACGCTTTGAAAGAAAAGCAGGAGGCTTTACTGCAAAGGAAGCAGAGGCCGTTAACTTTTCGGGTCGCTCCAGCCCGCGACACGACCTGTCCCATTGATGCGCGATGAACAAGCTTCTCAGTGAGTTGGGCAGCCAGCTGGACCAGGTTATGGTTTTCCCGCGCGTTGCCGCAGCAGCAGAAACCTGGGGAAATGCTGGGGCGATGACGCAGGCCCTGGCCAGGGTCCAGAGTTATTTCGACAGTCCGTTTGTGAGTAGCGTGAAAGACGGGCGGTCCGTAGCGGAGTCGGTGCTCCGCTTTCGCAGATCGCGGGAGCTGAGCGACTCTCGCGAAATCAAGTATGTGTGTATCGGCGCCTCACAGGAGTTTTCAGGATGGCGGCTCCTGGAAGACGCCGAGCTGCTGGGGCAGCTTCTGCGGCGGGCAGGTTCGGGTTCAGATCGCCAGCGTCTCCGGCATTTCACGTGTCTGCTGTGCAGCTACTGGTCGTTTCCCCGGAACGAAATCGAAACCTCGGCGGCATCAGGCATGGGATGGATGAGGCTTCGCGAATGGCTTGCGACGCAACGGGTCTATCTCGACCAGGCGATCAAGCCCAAACCGCCCTGGTTTTCCACGTTAACCGAACATGCGAATTTGCTGACAGATCAGCCTTGCAAACGCTATGCACGCGAGCTGCTGGAAGCCGGGAGCGTGGACGTGAGTGCCGCACTGAGTGAAGCACTCGAGACGCTTGGGGTGGGTTCGGATTGCTGGCTTCGCCAGGAAGCGATCTGCGCCCAGGTGCAAGCCAGCACAGAGCTGCCGGATACGCAATTCCAATCGCACCTGGGGCGCATGGTGGAGGTTGCCGGGGGCAAGACCGGGTTCACGCTTTCTCGCAGCATATCCATACGCTGCCTGGCTTTGCTGGTTTCCAGGTATGCCGTTTGCAGCAACACGCCGGAACACATACCCCTGCGGGATGCCTGCATCGCGTTCATCGGCAATCCATGGTTACACCGTGCGGCCTGGGATGGCTACGTTCTGGATAGAGACCGCCGCCCTGATGCCAATGCCCGCGAGATGGTGAATGGCTGGCTGAAGGTACGTCTGATCAAGGACTTCTTCGGCCTACTCAGCGAGGACCGGTCGGCGGACAACCGCCGGCTCAACTACTGGTTGGGTTTTGAACCGATGATCCAGGACATGTGGTTTGCTCTCGGCGCGGATGCCCAGAGCGACCCAAGAAAGGAATACGGGGAATTCCGGCAAAGGGCAAATGGGCGTCTTCTCGACCTGGCAGGAACCACCCCTACTTCGAATAATGCCTTTCTTATGCATTTCGGCGAATATCTGGTGGTCGAGTTTGGCATCACCGACAATGCGTGTTTTGTGTATCGGTACGACCGGCTCCCCCCACGCATCAAGGCAGGTTTAGCCAACGCGAGTTCCAGAGCCACGTTGGACATTGCGGACTTGAAGGCACGCGGCCGTGAAGCTCGCCTGTTGCACAACGGAAGCTGGGAGCCGAACTTTGACGCGGCTATATGCCCTCTTTTGGGATACAGACCATCGGCGCAAGCCGGGCACCCGCGCAGACCGGTGTCCTGGAACAACGGCCCTGCTCAGGGAGCCCGTGCTGGAGCCTACGTAGAGTACCGGCCAGAAGCGAAATACATGCCCACGTTCAGTCTTTTGGAATTTGAGCGGTTCCGGGCGAAGTACAGCTTGATCGTCGACGACCTGAGATCCAGAGGCGGTTGCCTTTGGGTACGGACCGATGCGGCGGATACCCGCGTGACTGAGCGCTTGCAGAGTTGGGGATTTACCTACCGGCCCACCATGGGCTGGTGGAAGGAGTAGAGGATGGCCCGCCGGTGGTTTCCTACACGTGAGGAACGCGAGAACGAGATATCCCTGTCGCGACACACTGACCAGCTGATTCCTTCCTATCAATCCACCGGATTATTGTTTGCGGCAAAATCACGGCGGGTGACGTGGCTGACGGAGTCATTCGAGATGTTCGCATCCGCGGAGCTGGCGTCGTTCTTATCCCAACTGGAAGAACAGGGATTGGCCGAAGCCAACGGCAGCGAGGTGCTCGTGCCTTGGGACCAGGTTTACGAAATCAAAGACTCGGCGGAGTATGGCGGGAGTTATCCACTGCTGATGCTTCCGCGTATGGGCGGATTTCGCCCTTGCCTGGGGAGCCAGGGCTCGTTCTCGGATGCGGACTTCTCTGTTTATATTTCCGGTTGGGCTGGAGCCGACGGGGGACCTCTGACAGATGATCCGAGTATTCGGGGGGCGGTCATCCAGACCAGGCAGGAGGAGGCGCTGCTGGAGCGCGAGGCGTGGGAAACTCTGAGGGCGGTGGCCGCCTTCCACCAACGAAGGCCTGAGGAGCACAGCGCTGATGCGCATCGGATCTGGTGGTCGAGGATCCGTCAGCACGCGAAGGCGGCCCATGCCGGGCTCTCTCATTTTCTTGAGTCGACGGTGGTCGTGACCCCGGAAAAGTTGACCATCGGGTTGCGCAAAGCGGACTACGGGAGCGGCAAAGTGGTCGAGGTTTTGCCCAATTTTCAAGGTCAACCGCCGGGTTGGTTGGCGACGTTCGATCGATTTTCTCAAGTGCAGCAACGCTATGAGGTGGCGCACGGTGAGGCGCTGACCCACGTCGTGATCACCCCGGAGGTGCAAACGGTTTTGCTGGAAATCAAGCGCATGCCGGCCCGGCGCGTCACTGGCGAGCGCGCGGAAGCCTTTCTGCGCAACCCGTTTGCGAGCCTGGGCCCGGATGCGGGCAAGGTAATTGATGCAGCCCAATTCGAGCAGGCCAGGGCCAGGGCCGGCATTACGTTTGCCAGGTTTACCGCGCAGCTCAGACAGGAAAGCCCGGAGGTTGGGCTGCAGGTGCTGCTACAGATTGAAGAAGGAGACTCCTCGCATACGCTGCCTTTTGCCGACCCGGACGAGCTGGAAAAATTTATTGCCAAGCTGAAAGAACGTATCGACCGCGAGGCCCAGTGCTGTCCCTGGCACGGCTACGAATTGGAAATCCTGGGAGACACGCCAGACCAGTTGGCAACGCTCGCCGAAGCTTTGCAGAAATGGCGCGTGGAGAAGGAATACAAGCCTTCGGAAATCTTCGATCTCTCTTTCTACTCCGACAGGATCAAGGGCTTTGGGGTCGAAAAGCCCTATTACCGTCCCTTTCTCCGCAAGAGAACGGACGGCTGGTTTCCTGACAGTGTCGTGTTCGGCGTTCATTATGTGCCGGAGGGATCGAAAACAGCGGTCGCGTTAACCTTGTCGGACGAGAATATCGAGCAATTCGAGCGGGCGCTCAAGGCCGCAAAGCAAGAGAACCGAACCGAGTTCGATTCGGCCGGGTTCCCGAAGCCCATTCGGGTAGCCGAAGCCGAAGCCCTGGTGGCGACCTTCAAGCAAAGCAAGCGAGACCTGGCCGCGGGAGGGTTCGACCCTGAGCGGGCCAAGAGCCGGCCGGTGATCAGCAGGCTCATCCTCAAGCGCAACGACGAGACCGTGGACTACGCGGAGCCCGGGGGCGATCTCACGCCGCCGGCGGAGAACCAACCTCTTCTGCCCAGGACGCTGAAGAGCGACGTCACTTTATTGAAACATCAACTGAGCGGTATTGCCTGGTTGCAACATTTGTGGCGTCGTTCACCGGGGGCCTGTCGAGGAGCGCTTCTCGCCGATGATATGGGCCTGGGTAAGACTCTCCAGCTGCTCACCTTGATCGCCTGGTGCCTGGAACAGGACGCCACCATCGATCCTTTTCTTATTGTGGCTCCCGTCGCCCTGCTGGAAAACTGGAAGCAGGAGATCGACAAGTTCTTTGTCTCAGGAGCATTCTCGGTGCTGACCCTTTATGGTCCTGCATTGCGCGAGAAACGCCTGGCTCGAACCGCAATTCAGCAAGAACTATTACATGCTGGGATTGCCCGATTACTTATCCGCGGTTGGCTGGGGAACGCGAAGGTAGTACTTACGACCTATGAGACGCTACGGGACCTTGAATTTTCGCTGGCCAGGCAGAAGTGGTCCGTGATGGTCTGCGATGAGGCACAAAAGATCAAGACTCCGAGCGCGATGATGTCTCGAGCAGCCAAGAAGCAAAATGCGCGCTTCAAGATCGCCTGCACCGGCACGCCCGTAGAAAACTCGTTGACCGACCTGTGGTGCCTGTTTGATTTTATTCAGCCCGGTATGCTCGGGTCCCTGAGGGAGTTCGGAGAACGATATCGAAGACCGATTGAGGTCGAAACCGAGGAAGAGAAGGCGCAACTGGAGGGATTGCGACGGCGGATTGCGCCGCAGACGCTGCGGAGAACCAAAGCGGAAGTGGCCAGGGACTTACCGTGCAAGGTGATCGACAGGGGGTGCCGCTCTCTCCCTATCTCAGAAAGACAACGTGCCTATTACGGCAGCGCCCTGGAGCAATGCAGGAGGGGTGAGGGGGCGGGGTTGTCGGCCGGTTTGAACAATCATTTGGGGCTGCTTCTTTACCTGCGTACGGTTTGCTCAGATCCCAGACCGCCGGGGCCCTATTCCCTCAAGCCGCAACCCCTGGACGAGTTGGAACGATACTCGCCGAAGATGCGATGGATGCTTGCCGAGCTGGTCCGTATCCAGTCCAGAGGAGAGAAGGTCATTGTTTTTTGCGAGTTCAAGGACTTACAACGCACGATCCAGCGCGCCATCGTTGAGAGGCTCGGTATCGTTGCGGACATCATCAACGGCGATACGTCCGCCGGCGGGGCAAGGGGGGACATTCGACAGAAGCGGATCGGATTGTTTCAGCAAAAGCCCGGGTTTGGGGTGATCCTTCTTTCCCCACTGGCGGTTGGTTTCGGGGTGAATATTCAAGCAGCGAACCACGTGATCCATTTCACCCGCACCTGGAATCCGGCACGAGAGGATCAGGCTACCGACCGCAGCTACCGGATCGGCCAGACCCGGGACGTCTTTGTTTACTATCCGGTCGTGGTGGCGGAGAACTTTGTCACCTTCGACGAAAAGCTGGACCAACTGCTCGAGACCAAGCGGAAGCTCTCGCAAGACATGCTGAACGGTTGCGGTGACGTCGGGCCGGGCGAGTTTGCTGACATCGAAAGCGGCGCGGCTTCTGCGGCCAAATCGGATCGGCGAGCTTTAGTGTAGTGCGTCACACAGATACTCGTTTATCGAGCGAGGTTTGAGTGCGGGTAATTTTGGGAGGAAGCGAGAGGCTTTGGCCGTCCAACCGCAAGCCTCGTCCCCTGGACGGGTGCCCCACGTTCGCCCCCCCTGCCCCGGCGTGCCGTGGGGCGTACGTGGGCCGAAAATGACGGGCGACTCGGATTTCCTGCTACGGGGCGCCACCAACGTCCCCTCAAAAAAAAAACCTGAAGGGTACGGGCTTCAGAGTCTGCGTGAGAACCAACGGATTGCAAAATCAGTCCCGCAGGGACGGCTGAACTTAGCCCAGGACGCCAGTCCTGGGTTGGATTTGCAAGAACGACCAGTCCCGCAGGGACGGCTGGAATTAGGCCGCGACGAAATCCTGGACAATCTTCAGCCGTCCCTGCGGGACTTAATCATGTTTCATGATGTACCCAGAACTAACGTCCTGGGCTAAGTTCAGCCGTCCCTCCGGGACTCAGCTTGGAAATAGAGTTCTCAATGACGCTCTTTAGGCCCGGAGGTACGTCCATCCGATCGTCGGTCGCGAACTCAGACACGGAGTTGGTCGGGTCGAGGACTGGCGCGGTATTCCGAAGGTCCGGCCTAGCTGTTGCTCCCCGTTTCCTCTGGGAGTGCCTCAATAGCCAAACCGTGAATCCGTTTCCAGCCCCCGCCACATCGCACCCAGCGTGCGGATTTCCCGCACTGGGCGCACCTGTTTGCTTAGTGCCAAGAGTTATGTGGCCCATCGTGCTGGGGCGACTTTCGCACCTGACCATCGAAGGAGCCGGTAGTTGTTGAACAAACCCAGCCGCTCGTATAGCCATTCGCTACTCCACCGCTTCCAGCCGAAGCCTTGACGGCCCCGGGCACGCATCAAATGCCGCCTTACCTTCTCCTCTACCCAGCGTTTGACCACTCCAAAGCAAATATTCGAATGGCCGACCCGAAAGTAGTTCACCCAACCGCGCAGAACCGGATTGATTTTCGCAATCACAGTTTCCACGGGCCAGCTGATGTGCTGCCGGAAGATCTCTTTGAGCTTTTCAAACAGCGCTGTCCGTTTCTTCAGCTTCGGCGCATAGTATGGCCGCCACTTCCGCTGAAGACTCAGTACACGCCGATACTCAAAACCCAAGAATGTAAAGCTTTCTCCCTTTTTCAGATCCACCACTCGACTTTTGTCCTCATTGATCACAACACGGAGCTTCGCGAACTCCTCGCGCAGCCGTTGGTCTATCGCCTTCACCAGCCAGTCACTTCGCCGTTCAGCATCAATCAAGATCACCAGATCGTCAGCAAAGCGAGCATACTGAACGTTGGTTGACTTGCCCCTTCGCGTGGTATCTACCGCCTTCTCCAGCATCCGGTCTACCTCATTCAGATAGAGGTTACTGAGCAACGGTGAGATCACACCTCCCTGGGGAACGCCTTTCTTCCCAGTCGCCTTCAGAATCATCTTGAGCAAATGCATGACCGCATCATCTCGGATCCGCCGAGCCACTTTCTCTAACAGCAGAGAGTGCTGCACGTTATCGAAATAGGAAGCTAAATCCAAATCAATGATGCGTGTCTTCTCTTCGACGATCGCTCGGGCCACCCGGGCTACGGCTTCATGCGCCGTCCGCTTCGGTCGATATCCATACGACCCTGCTTGGAAATCAGCTTCGAAGATCGGCTCCAGGATGAGCTTCAACGCACCCTGGACCACTCGGTCACGGATTGCAGGAATCGAAAGGACGCGGACTTTCTTTCCCCCGTCCTTTGGAATCTCCTTCTTCCGTGCCTGCATGGGCCGATACGTGTTGGTAACTAATTCATCCCGAATCTGCACGAGAAAACTCTCCGCTCCGCTTTCCTCGATGGCTTCGAACGTGACCCCGTCAATCCCCGGTGCCCCATTGTTACTTCTCGCCATCCGGTAGGCTTCCCGCAAAGTCTCCATCTTGCAGACGTGGACGTATAGTCCCCAGAAACGCCAAGACGGCTCTGCCTTCGCCTTGACATATAGACTCCTTCTCAGGTCCTGCAAACTTATGGGCGCTTTTGTCATCTCACCCTTGCCTCCCGTTTTGTTAGAGCCATACAAACAGCAGGGTCTCTTCGCTCCGCGGACATTACTCCGCTTCCTCGCTGTCGGGTCGGAGGTGGCGCATCGGGTTTCCCAGATGCTGGCCACCGTCCGCCGCTCAAACCGTGCATGCAGTTTTCCCGCACACGGCTTTCACGAAGACTCACTCTTCCGGGACGCAATCGAAGGTATTAACTGAACCAGGTTTACCAGCCCATACTCACCGTACAGCTTGCTCTCAGGGAGTTGTCTCCAACCCCTGTTACGCCAGCGCTTACAACGGTGCGACCGGATGCGATGCAGTATCCAGCCGTTGAGTCTGTTGAAAAGCGTTCGGACGTGGGCGCGTTTGTAGTAGTTGCCCCAGCCCCTTATTACAGGGTTGAGATTCGCGATCAGTTCCGAGGTCGTCAGAGGAATACGCCGCTTGGTCCGCTCACGCACCTGATCCATAAAGCGACGGATCGATTTTCCCTTTGGGTACGCATATAAATCCCCTTCCCGTACCCCGCTTTGGATCTTGTGGGGCAGCAGCCTGAGTCGCCGCTTGCCTCGCTTGATCTTATAGCCAAGAAACTCGAACCCTTGTCGAACGTGCACCACCCGCGTCTTTTGCGGATGCAGGTCTACGCCCAACTGCTCCAGTATCTGACGCGCTGCAACTATTGCCGCGCGCGCCTCTGCCGCGGACTGACAGGTGACAACCCAGTCATCCGCGTACCTCGTTACCTGATACCCCTTGCGACGCATTTCCCGATCAAACGGCGTCAGGAGTACGTTACTTAGAACGGGTGAAACCACCCCGCCCTGCGGGGTCCCTCGCTCGGTGGGATAGAGTCGCCCTTTGCCATAACTTCCGGCCTTCAGCATCGCCTCTATCAGACGCAACACTCGACCATCGGCTATTCGTTGGGCAACCAGCGTTAACAGCTTCTCGTGTGCAACAGACCCGAAAAAATCCTTCAAGTCCGCATCTACGATCCACTCTCGTCCGCTCTGTATTTCTTTCCACACCTTGCGCATGGCGTCCTGTGTTGATCGCCCTCGCCGATATCCGAAGTTGGCTTCATCGAAAATCAGCTCGAAGATAGGCTCCAACCGATTGAGCAGCGCCTGTTGGCACACACGGTCATAGATCGTGGGTATTCCTAACTTGCGATACTCTCCTGGCTTGCCCACTTTCGGGATTTGCACCTGCCGCACCGGGCGGGGTTGATAGACATCTTCCTGAAGCTCCCTGTGCAACCGATCCAGTTGCTGATCCAGCTGCGCTGAGAACTCCTCCAGCGTCTGTCCATCGACTCCCCCACTGCCCCGGTTAGCCTGCACCTTTTCCCAGGCCATCTCCAGGTTCTTCCGCTTGTATACCTTGTCGATTAATGAATGGACCTTCTTTGCACCCGTCGGGTTGATCCAGTCAGACAGTCTCCTCGGTCGGAAATGTACGGGTATTTCACTCAAGGAACTGATCCACCTTTCCGTCCTTACTCACTGCCGTCCTCTCTCTTCCCAACCGCCTTCGCCGGCTGCCTTCCCCGACCCACTTCCGTCGCCGGTTACCCGGACACATGGCTTTCACCATGCTTCTGGTACTTTTCAGCCGTCCGACTACTGACAGCGCTTCGCTCGCCATTTCGCTCTCGCTTATAGGTCTGCTTACTCCGGTGCCACCCAGAGACGCTGCCAGTCCTCCTGAGGTCACGCATCGTTCTTCCGTATCGTGCCGTCCGCAAACACCTTGGTGCGGTGGGTGAATGAGAACGCCTTCGCCCCCATAGTGCGGGCTCGACCTTGCCCCACCTTTGGCCGACCGGTTCATCATCGGGGTGGCCCCCGTCGATTACGGCCCGATACTTCTCCGCATACCCTTCGGATTCCACCTCACGATGGACACCCTGTCCTCCGGAGTGCTGCAAAGAGTGGCTTCAGGTTCACCTTGGCTGTCTCCAGCTTTCGCCTTCGTGCCCGTGTAGGCTTCTCCATACCTTCTCTCTTCTCCAGCCAGCGAGACGTTAACCCCGCTTTTGGATACAGCGCCCCTCATCTGAGCGCCGGAGGGACTTCAACCCTCCTGAACAATGCGCTGCTCAGCGCACACTACAGACCCGGCCGAATCCCTCTCGCCGTCCACCGACTTCCCGGTGTCACCGGTTATACGGCTTCCATGCTCCGCCAATTTCCCGACGGGACGAGGAGGGCTTCTCCAGTTGCTCAGCATGACCTTGTCACCGTGCTGTCCCTACCAACCCCGCCGAAGTGTTTCGCCGCATCAGTCCATGCGACGCTCCATGCTGCCTTCGCCCGAAAAGTGAGGGCTCGGCCTTCGGGTTGCAGTACTTTCGAGGCCATATGGGTTCACCTGCGTTACGGCCCGGCAACTCGCTCGCCATCCTTTTAGATGGCTTCCTCAATAGGCTTCAGGATGTTCAGTTTCCTTCCTTCCTGCTATTCAAGCTACGGGGCTTGGACTCTTACCCCGGTGGGACTCTCACCCACTGTTCATGCCAGCCTTCGCTGGACGCACACT
>CAWHMV010000004.1:0-105267 GCA_963830325.1 uncultured Acidobacteriaceae bacterium | reverse complement strand
TGACCTGTTTGACAAAATCAAGAAGGAAGTTAACTCGGAAACGACTGCTCTACAATGGCTAGCTAAACTTGAAACGCGCGCCAACGATTATGCTGCAATCTTAACTCCATCTCACGACGCATGGAGCACCTTCCACCAAGAAGTAAAAGCAGACATTGACACCCTGCGATACTTAGGGGTCAGTCAGATCCGACCGCTGATCTTAGCAGCCTACAGTACTTTCACGGAGAAAGAGCTGGTGCGGCTGATCAAGAACGCTGTGAATTGGTCCGTCCGGTGCCTTGTTTCAGCCGTTCCAAGCGGAACCTTAGAGGGTGTTTACAGCAAGAATGCCAAATTGATCAGCGACGGCGTCATAAAGTCCGTTGACGACTTAGTGAGAGAGGAGACCTTTGCTTCTCTGATTCCGCGCGATGACGCGTTCACCGCAAACATGCAGACAGTCTCCGTCGCCACCGGTTCATTGGCTCGCTACTATTTACGAAAGTTGCAGATTGTCGCAGACGGTAAGAACGAGCAGGAATACACGCCCAACCAAGACACGGGCGTGACGTTAGAACATGTGCTTCCCCAAAAGCCAGGGGCTGACTGGAAAATCGCTTCCGAGGTAATGCAAACGCTCTACAACAGACTAGGAAATTTGGCTTTGCTGACCGGTTCCGTGAATTCTAGGCTGGGAAACATCGGATTCGACTTGAAGAGGCCTGTCTTCCCAAGCATCCTCTTTCAGCTTAACTTGCATGATCGGTGGGTTTTCTAAATGGGAAGGAAAAGAGATCGCTGACAGACAGATGGCGTTGGCACAGTATGCGGCGAAGGCATGGCCAGTGCTAGTTTGAAAGGGTAGATTGAAACTGAGTCAAGATATTGCTGTCCGGGATCTTTCTCGGGGCTTCAACGCCGCGGAGGGTTATTTGGTACTTCGCTTTCGGGAACTGGGACTGGCTGATAACGCAACAATACTCAGAGCCACATGGCTCGCGCTGACCGATCTCAGGCGCTGAAACCTCAAGCACCTTCACCCGAATGCATTCTCGACCGATTTGAACTTCCTTTCGCCAATTGGCCGAATAACCGTAAGCGTCCGAAGTTCCCCTCTAGCGCCAAGCCGGGTTTAGGCCGGAGGCTTGTGTCATGGACCAGGCAGAGGGATTGGTGCCGGAACGCCGTGTTCGCAGATGGCGTTCAGTTGCCGAGAAGCGTCGGATCGTTGAGCTGACGTTGGTGCCGGGCGCAAGCGTGGCGCTGGTGGCTAGAGCTCATGGGGTGAACGCGAACCAGGTATTCAAGTGGCGGCGCGAGTTTGAACGGGGCGAGTTGTCGGAGCCGGTTTCAGCATCTGCGTCTTTGCTTCCGGTAGTGTTATCTGGCGGAGATAAGCCGCAGACGAGCTCTGCGATGCATTCACATCGAGCTTCAGGGCCGTGCGCTGATCAGCATCGAGAGTGGCGCTGATCCAGCCTTGCTACGCACGATTCTGGAGAGCCTGCGCAAGTGATCGAACTTCGTACTGGAACGAAGATCTGGCTTGCGGCCGGCGTAACCGATATGCGCCGTGGCTTTGATGGTTTGAGTGCCCAGGTGCAGACGGTTCTGGAGCAGCAGCCATTCTCCGGTCACGTGTTTGTTTTCCGCGGGCGTAGAGGTGACATCGTAAAACTTCTTTGGTTCGATGGAGACGGCCTATGTCTGTTCGCCAAGCGTCTGGAGAAGGGCCGCTTCATCTGGCCACAAGCTACGGAAGGGACTGTTTCGCTGACCCGTGCGCAGCTCTCGATGTTGCTGGAAGGCATCGACTGGCGCAGCCCGAAGAGAACCTGGACGCCTGAGCTTGCGGTGTGAGTAACAAGAGAGATTCTCCAGTATTCATGCGGGTTTTATGAGATAGACCACGCCCCTGTTCATGCCATACTGCAGTCGTGATTTCTGCTCCATTACCGAATCTCGATACGCTCGATACCGAAGCATTGAAGAAGATGGTGGTCGCGCAGCACAACCAGCTGCTCGAACAGCAGCAACTGGCTAGCCAGCAGATGGAACAGGCTGGCCGGCAGATTGAACATCTGAAGCTGGTCATCGACAAGTACAAGCGAATGATCTTCGGCACCAAGAGCGAGAAGCTGAAGGGTGAGCTGGAACAGCTTGAGTTTCAGCTGGAAGAACTGGAGACCGAGCAGGCAGCAAGGCAAGCGCAAGAACCACATTCTCCGCGAGCGACGAATAAGTCCCGGCCGCGTGCTCCGCGCAAGCCATTGCCCGAGGATCTTCCGCGCGAAGTCATCACCCATCCTCCTGCGAGCACTTGCTGTCCGGACTGCGGCGGAGCCCTGCGCCAGTTTGGCGAAGATGTATCCGAACAACTGGAACGCGTTCCGGCCAGCTACAAGGTAATTCAACATGTGCGGCCCAAGTTTGCTTGCGGGGCCTGTGAACAGGTGGTCCAAGCGCCTGCTCCGGCGCGGCCGATCGATCAGGGCTTGCCAGGCCCCGGTCTGCTGGCGCATGTGCTGGTGTCGAAGTTCGCAGATCACTTGCCTCTGTATCGGCAGTCTGAGATCTATGCTCGGGAAGGAGTGGACCTTTGCCGTTCCACTCTGGCCGGATGGGTAGGCGCGGCCAGTGAGTTGCTCGCGCCGCTGGTCGATCAGATCAGAAGGCATGTCATGGCAGGGTCGAAAATACACGCCGATGATACGCCGGTTCCGGTGCTGGCTCCCGGCAAGGGCAAGACCAAAACGGCCAGGCTGTGGACCTATGTGCGGGACGATCGGCCTGCCGGCTATCAGACCGCACCTGCAGTGTGGTTCGCTTATTCCCAGGATCGCAAGGGCGAACATCCGCGTCAGCATCTGAAGGACTTCCGCGGTGCGCTGCAGGCCGACGCCTACTCAGGCTTCCATCATCTCTATGGCGCAGGCGCCATCTATGAGGTCGCCTGTTGGGCTCACGCCAGGCGTAAGTTCTACGACGTTCACCTGGCTCATGCATCGCCCACGACCACCGAGGCGATGCTGCGCATCGGAGCGCTGTACGGAATCGAGGAAGAGATTCGCGGCAAGCCGGCCGAGCATCGCTGCTCGGTACGCCAGGCGCGTGCCCGGCCACTGCTGGACAGTCTCAGGCACTGGATGGAGAAGGCGCTGCGCTCCCTGTCCACCAAGAGCGAGACGGCAGCCGCCATCCGCTATGCGCTTTCCCACTGGCGTGCTTTGACCCGCTACGTCGATGATGGGCGGCTGGAGATTGATAACAGCGCAGCGGAACGCTCCTTGCGCGCTGTCGTGCTGGGGCGTAAGAACTATCTCTTCATGGGATCTGATTCCGGCGGACAACGGGCCGCGGCTCTGTACAGCCTGATCGGCACGGCTAAACTCAATGGACTTGACCCGGCGCTCTATCTCCGTACTGTGCTGGCTAAGCTCCCCGAGCACCCCATCAATCAGATCCAGCAGCTGCTGCCCTGGAATCTAGCCCCCTCACTTCAGAACGATCCTTCGAAAGCCGCCTAAAGCTACACGCAACAAGTGTCCACTAAAAATAAGTGGACACTTAAAACACACTATCCCTACCTGCTCAAGTGGGGAATTTCGTACGCTTACGAATAACCGGCTTCTCGGACAGTTGATCTCCAGGGATTGACTCATTACGGCTCTTCCGAGTGACAAATCGCCAGCGCGTGATTCGAGGAGGCGGAACTGGAAACTTGTATTTGGGCGTTTCGGGACGGATGAAAGTGGTCACCACAATTTCCGCAACCACTCTGCGAAACTCTCGCGGCCCCTATTCACGTGTCACGGGCTTCTCCCTAGCGACCGACCAACACAAAAGCGCCCCAATAATATGGCCGATCCTCTCCTTGCCAGCGATCCTTCACTCGACCACGCATCTCTCTCTCGGCTTCACGTAAGGCATTTTGTTTATCGAGTCCCAACAGCCACTTTTCATAAAACAGACCTATTAGCTCCTGGGTGTCCGTATCCGAGACAGACCACATGCTCATCAGCACAGACCCCGCCCCAGCCTCTTGGAACGCACGTCTCAGCCCAAACACGCCCTCTCCGTCCTCTACCTGCCCAACTCCGGTCTCACACGCACTAAGAACGACCAACTCAGTGTTTCGCAGGTCGATCAGGCTAGCTTCGTAGGCAGTCAACACGCCGTCTTCTATGTCAGAGCTAGATGGTTGGCCCCTCTCTGCTCGGTCCGCTCCTGCAAGCAGCAGCCCAGATCGCAGCATTGGGTCACCGCGAAAGCCTGCCCCAAAAACTGACCTCACTTGATGTGTAGTTGGCAGGAAAAAACCATGAGTCGCGATGTGCAATAGTCGGGGTCCATGTACCCCCTTTACAACTTCTTCGAGCGCTAGCTCCTTGGAGTAAGGAACTTCTGGTTCCCATTTATGGGCCTTCAGGGCTGCAAAGGTGCCTTTGAGTTCTTCCTCTGTACCGGGCAAAGGACACAGAAAGCCCCCGGGGGAGCTCCGGACACTCTCTGTTACGGTGATCGAGTGGTAACGTTACTCTGCTAATGTCCTTCTCCGGAGTAAGAGACCTCTCGATCAACCCTAGTTTCTCCAATGCCGCTCTCTGTTGCGGGACTCTAAGGTCGAATTGAGGATCCCCAATGAGAACGGCGCTACGACCCAGTGAACCGTGGGTCACTTCCACGAGATCTCTTGTTGAAAGAACCACGTCTAAGTCATATTTATCCATTAATGGGGTGCCATCCTGGGTCGGTACAACTGAAAGAGAGACTTCGTTCAGTGCTCCATCGAGTGAGACATAAACATGACCGTGTTTTGGGAGGTACTGCTCCAGTGGCTCCCAAAAGGCTCGATAGAAAATGTGTCCCGCACCTCTGGTCGGCGGATTTGTCACAACATTCTGATAATCTGCCAGTGGTAGTGCCTCCAGCTTTGCTGCTTCACCCAAGCAGACAAAAATCGGGCCCGAACTTGTGTCAGGTGACAAGAGGAGCGCGACATAGTACGACTTCCCGTTGAACCGTTGACCGTCATGATAATCAAACCTGACGAACTCGATAGCAGCCTCATTAACCTTGAGAGTTTTCTGAATGTCTTGCCACGTAGTCTCGACGAATCCGGTGTCACCGCGAATAGTGCTGACTTTACGCGCTAGGCTTGCCTCAAGATCATTCGCATCGCGTTCCAAGGAGACAATTCGCTGTGACCGCAGATCTAGATCTCGCGTCTGAAGGCCCCGTAAGCTAGCAACTTCAGCTCGCTTTGTCTTCAACTCTTCGAAAATGCTCAATGTCTCCTTATCAGCGTTCGCTCTAATTTTAGCTAAGAAGGCGGCCTCACTCTGTGCCACCATATTCTTTTGCCATAAGACCGCGTTGTACATGTCCCCGGTAGTGCTGGCATTTGTCCCGTTCTCATCTAAAGTAAAGCTGTAAAACGCCGGAAATTCGTCCGCGATGGTGTTGAGAAAAAGCAGTCTTTGATTCTCGCTCATAGCGGTAAACTGATGTCGCAACAGCTCCCGATCGAGCGCCAAGGCCTTTTTAATGGTCATTAGCGCTTCCGACTCCCTGCCTTCGCGGCGGTAGAGAGTACTAATATTTGCATATAGCAGCGCTAAGTCTTCCGGAGACGAAGTCGGAGACGCCTCCCTTATGCTAAGCGCCCGCCCGTAGAGTTTTTCCGCATCCGAGTATCTACCTTCATCCTGATAAAGCCCCGCTAGGTTATCGAAGCTAAAAGCGAGATCCAAGTGGTCACGCGTAAGAATAGACTCTCTGATCGAGATATCTCGCTTGAACGCGCTCTCGGCATCGCGATAACGCTTTAGATTCGAGAGCGTTAGTGCCAGATTGTCTAAAGTGTGGGATAGTCCGGATGGATTAGTTCCTGGGTGTCGCTCTTCCATCGACAAAGCAGCTCGGTACATCACCTCTGCTTTTGAATAACTTCCAATCTGGTCATAGAGAGCACCCAAATCAACGATCGGGTCGATTTGATCCTGGAGTTTCAGGCCGTGGTTGATCTTGGCCAGATTAATAGCTTGCTTAAGGAATGACGCAGCGTCATCAAATCGACCCTCCAGTTGGGAGACCGAACCTAAAAGGTTCAAAGTCACCGCGAGGTCCGATTGATCCGTATTCGCTCGCGCATGTTCAATGGACAGCGCATGCCGTAGCGAATCCTCTGCCTCCGAATATCTTCCCTCGTCAATATACAAACCGCCCTGGATATTCAGGCTTTCGGCCACCGCAGGATGATTAGCACCTAAGACACCTTGGCGAATCCTCAAGGCTTCTGCACAGAGTGACAGCGCCTCCTCGTAGCGCCCTTCCTCGCGGTAGAGAGACGCAAGATTGTTTAGGGCTGTGGCAACGGCCGGGTGGTTCGGCCCGTAGACCTTTTCACGGATTTGGCGAGAACGCAAATAGAGCCTTTCGGCCTCGCTGTATAGCCCCTGGTCTTGATAAACCGTGGCTAGATTATTCAGGCTGGGGACGATGTTTACGGAATTAACACCGTAAGATGCCTCTCGGACTGCTAACGCCCTCTCTTGCAAAACCTTTGCTTGTCTGTCTCTTCCTTGCTCAAGATAAACTGAGCCTAGATTGCTGAGGGTCATGGCCAAAATAGGATCCTTCGGACTCAGAATTGAGTCTTGAAGCTTTAGCGCGCTCTTGTAAACATTTTCAGCCTCGGAGTACTTCCCTTGACTGTCATAGACGACGCCCAGATCATTTAGCCGGCTAGCGTATTCGACCTTGTGGTTCTTTGACAGTCCCTTCGTAATCGCGACCGCCTGATGGGCAAGCTGTTCGGCCTCAATATATTGCGCTCTGTGGATATCCAACGTGGCCATACTGCTCAACGTTTCTGCAACATCGAGACTGTGATATCCGAAAAGATTCCTCCTCAATGAAAGCGCCTGCACGAAAAGGCCACCGGAAAGGCCATATAGTCCTTCGTCGTCATATACTGTCGCTAGATTGAACAAATTGGTGGCAAGATTATCTATCGAAGGTTTCGGAAGTGCTTTCCGAGAGTCGACGGCTTTACGTAGCGCTTCTTCCGCATCAGGATAGCGGCCTAGCTTCTCCAGCATGACTCCATAGTCATTGAGTAGACTTGCCGTCTCGGGATCGGACGGGTCAGCAAGTGTCTTGTGGATATCCGCGGCACGTTTGTAGGCGTCTTCAGCTTTGGCATAATTTTGCTCGCGATCGTATATGTTGGCGAGATTGTGGACGACGATCGCGATATTTCGGTCATCCCTGTTCGATAGGGTTTCCATTAGCGCAAGCGCATCGGTCGTCTTTGCTTCCGCTTCAGGTAATCTTCTCTCGCGGTAAAGGCGAATCCCTTGATCATTGAGCTGTTGCCAAGTTAGCGTCTGAGCTATCGCCACGGGGGATTGGTGGACGAGCATCGCTTCTAATACCACAAAAAGCAATGCCGCGCATTGGGAAACGAATGTCATGCTCTTCGAAAAGCGGCTTGAGTAGGACGAAAAATCGGAATCCGAATTTGCCATCCTGGTCTCCTCTTAGCCAACGATGAACTTCCGCATGTTGTGCTTCTGATCACTCGGTCCACTTTACCCACCCTTTTATGGCGTCCTGAACTGCCGGAAGGCCTTCGGCGAGAACCGCTATTGTGGTTCGAAGCTTGAGAGAAAAGAGTTCACCTGTGTCGGGTTGTTGGAAGTTAGTCTGAGCCGCTTGACTCATAAATTCTCGAATCCACCAGTTGATGAGGTCGTCGGGAACGGTTGGTACCGTACTGAGATCTTGGTAGAGTCCTTGCCCTTGGTCGTTGGCCGCCAGGGGTTGCCGCCTAGATATGATATATATCCCAGCTTTGCGGCGTCCGGACAGCATATCAAGATAGGCTCGTGCTCTCGCGTAGTCATAGTGATCAAGTAACCACTGCGGTGTGACATTCGTTGGCGGGGATGCCATCACTGGAAGGTACGTGATGTTTAGGTTTTCGTGCTGTAAATGCTTCGCGAGTTCTGAAATTGGATCAATCATTGTTATGTAGCTAGCAAGAACCCGCAGGTAGCGCCCACGTGTCGCGACTGAAGGGTGAGAACCAAATAGAACATAGCTATAAAGTCCATACCCAGTCGACTCTTTGCTGTTCTTTGTAAGATAGGAACGAGCGGTGTCGCGCACGATGAGTCCATTTCTATCAGAGTCAACCACAACCACTCGAATCGAGCACGCAACGCTGTTTGAGAGGTGACCTACAGCAAAGTAAATACCTTCGTGGATGTTCCCGCTAAAGTTCCATACGATGTCCTTATCCCGCAGCTCGATCGACCCAGCTGTGGCCGTCCACACTAATTGAGGGCGAAGACTATCGGGTTGGTTCTCCCAGATTTTGATGCGAAGTGTCCCGTTTGCTCTTACTGTCGGCCATTCCGGACTGCACGCGATAGCTATCGGTTGGTTTAGGGCGGAAGAAGCCATCAACGGTTTGTTTGTAATGGTTGAGGGTGGACTTACCTCTTGGCAGGTCAAACGGGCGCCTAAAGAAGTCAAGAGTAGGAAAAGAACTTTTATCGTTTTCCTGGTCTTTTTTTTATTCCATACAGTGCTCAACCGGCCCCCGGCCCACTTTGCAAGAATCGCGGCAAGCAGCCAAAACCCGGCCACAACCGCAGTTGCTCGGCTGTCCAAAGGCATCTGGAGTCTGTAAAAAATGAACCAGGTAGCGAGCGACAACCCTAGCGCGCAGACAACTATAGCGATCGACTTCATAGGCTTTTGACCTCGCCATGGTCTTGTAACCCCAAACTATATCGATTGCTGAGGAAAGTGACTAGCTTTACATTCGAGAGGGTTGGTCCGGTGTCAGATCGGCATCGGTGACTGGCCGGCTTCAAATCTCTTGCCAAGAGCACCACGGGCTTTCTGACGTTTGGAGAAAATGGGGGACGCCATACCCATTTTTCGAATAAAGCCGAAGAGCTCAAGTCCCCTGACCACCGCCCCAAGCGGTTCGGCAATCGGACAGTAGGTATAGTAAAGTGCAAGCGTTTTGGGTACAGACGAAGTAATCCTCAACGCAAAGACTGATCGAGTGTGACCACGAGACCGACAAAACATCAGGCACATGCTCACGCGGGCACACTTGGCCGAAAAACCGGCAAACCGTACAGCTTGCACTATTCAAGGTTCACCTTGCCGGATAGTCGACTAATTCGGGCATCCGCCGGACCTCAGCGCGCGACGTTTCGAATCCGACCAGGTCGGCGTCGCTGGCGAGCGATGGAATCGGGGCAGCGCGGCTAGATGATTCGAGAGTCAGACGAAGCAAGACTCAACGACTGTCGCCGGCGCCCAACAACCCATAAACATCCACCTCGTGCTTAGCCCCTACATACACATGGCCATTCACAACCATCGGAACATTAAACCGTAGCGTCAGCCCAGGCCGGTCGCGTCCGGGCCTTTGCTCAGTGTTATACAGTTCATGAGCCACATTCGCCGCTTCATAAGCATAGAGCTCCGCAGGCTGATCATTTCCATTCCAAACCTTCGACCGAAGCAACCAGACAATTCCGTCGTTGACCCCATTGGCAGACAAACCAGGAGTGGCCGAAACGCCACCGGTTGCACTTTCAGCCTTAGGCGAAAGCCTGCCGCCAGTCAAAGAGAACTGACGCAGCCTATCCCCATCGCTCGATACGTAAACATAACCGTTCCAATAAGCCATAGCCCCGAAGACCCCGCCGCCAACTGCCAGTGTCTGCACCGCGTGACCATCGTTCTCCGGCCGCCAATGGCCCATGTGATCGCGGTCCACCACGTAGAGCACGCCTCCTTTTCCCTCTACCACTACCAGGTGCGGATGGGTTCCGCTCTCGTCAGGCAACAGCACCGGCCCGCCGGATCCGAGGTCGCTATCATCCTGGTCCAGGTGGGCAGCGTTGTAGGGGGTGAAGTAGTCACTCAGCCGGAGGCTTTCTCCATCGAGTTTCAGCAAGGAGTCACCATAATCCCGCCCACCTCTTCCGGCATCGAAAGCCCCATTCCCCGTAGCCAGAAATACATGGCCGGCCTCATCCGCCGCCGGCCCGGTATCTCCTTCCCAAATGCCGGCGTCATCGCCATCGGGCGATGCATTAAAGACTGATTTTTGTCGCAGGGAGTGCGCATCATAGGCCATCACCCAGCCATGGTACGGGCCCTCATCACACGACGAAGCCCATGCCATGTATACCGAGCCCCTGCTCAATAGCAGCGCGGCTCGCGGGTTGTCCTTTATGGCATTGAAACTGACGGTCCCGCCTTTGCTCCCGGTCCCCGTGCCGCGCATGCTGGCCCGAATCACGACCGGCCCACCAAACTTTTCTACCCCCGTAGTCACCGCGAGCGCATGCAGGCGCTGCCAATAGGTGACGGTCGTAAACCCGGTCCGCTCCATGGTGCGCGCCAGCACGTAGAGTGTTCCACTCACCGGATCGATCACCGGTGTCGAAGTGATGCCGATCTCCGGCGCGATGAAAGGGCAGTGTGCATCGCCGGCCGGCACGGGGGAGGAGCGGCCTTTAAGAAAACTCACCTGCCAAAGCGGGCTGCGCGGGTTGCCGTAAGCATCGAACGCATACACGCTATCGTGCTCGGTTGCGACAAACAGCACATCGTGCCGGCCTTTCCCCGGAATCTCGACGCCCCCCAAAAACAACGGCTGCGCATAAGCATCCCCATCCACCGGCAGGGCAAACAACTTGCCAAACTGCCGAGCATTCACGTTCCGCGGCGTCAGCCTGCTCTCATGAACGTTCGCCCCGGTGCGCGCATTGTTGTACTGCGAAGTTGTCACCCGCTGCGCTCCAGCAGAAACCGCAAAAGCCAAAACCAGAAACAACCAACCTGCACGCATGGCAAGCCCCCATCCACCCAGTTGGGGTCGATGCAAGATAGCATACTACATAGCGGAGGTGAAGCGGTGTGAGGTGGGGACGGGCTAGAGGGTCGCAGAGAAAATGTTACTGACAAATGAATCGGAGTTGGGGAAAAACAGCAGGTCCCTCCACTAAGCTTCGTCACGGTGTATTTTGCGGCCGGAAAGCTCCCGAAGGCATCTGATAGTCCGCATCGCCGGGGTCCTTCGACTTCGCGCTATAAAGCCCTTTGCTTACGATAGATCTGCGAAGCGCTTCGCTCAGGATGACGGTTTTGTTGGGGGGTTGAAATACAGTTGGTTGTGGGCATTTTGGGGGCATTTTGGGGACAGATAGCTCAACCCCCACCCGCACCGCCGTGGCGCGGAGCCCAAACTTGAGACGCTGAAAATAAGTTCGGGTAATTGCGGTGACGGCTGAGCTATTGCAGCAATTTCAATCGCTCACCTTCTGCACCTGCTTCGGCCGTCCCCTCTGGTGCGCCGCCGGCTATCGGTCTGCCGAGCCCCGTTCAAGCTCGATTAAAATCCGCAGTGCCCAGTGGGCATCCGATACCCTCCGCCTTTCTCAAGGATGTGAATGCTTTA
Organism: uncultured Acidobacteriaceae bacterium; assembly: GCA_963830325.1. Classification (GTDB taxonomy): domain Bacteria; phylum Acidobacteriota; class Terriglobia; order Terriglobales; family Acidobacteriaceae; genus PALSA-350. The sequence continues at coordinate 93,785 of CAWHMV010000004.1, read as the reverse complement.
TGCGGAGATGAGCGAACTAAAGTTATGCTGCGAAGCCAAAATCCGAGGTTGAGATCCGAGGGGTGTTTCAGTTGCACTCTTGACGGGAAAGCAGCGCGAGCTCGCTAAAGAGCCCATCAGCATCCAGGTGATAGCCCTTCAAGCGGCGGGCCCCGGCGGAAAAGGCCGCGTGCCCATGCAGGATGCGGGTGTTGTTAAAGAGCACAAGGTCGCCCGGCTGCAACCGGCAGCCTACCGATCGCGCTGCTTCGCCGAGCAGCTCGGCAAGCTGACGATACGCTGCGTAATACTTTTTAAGGTGCGGCCCTTTGAGGGGAATCGGCGCGATCGAACGATCGTCGTAGCAGATGGCGCGGAACTGCCCCTGGGTATCGATTTCGAGCATGGTGCGCTCGGTAACGAGTTCCACCGCTGCGTCTTCAAAACGATAGAAAATGGGAATCTGCGACAGCGTGGTGAAGGCGTCGGGATCGTGAGCGCGCAAGCGCTCGGCCACGGCCATTCCATCCACAAAGACACTTTCTCCTCCCTGGCCGGCTGCTGAGAGACAATGCAGCAACTGGAACCCGGGTACAGGATCACGATAGGGCTGGTCCGTGTAAACCTTGGGAGATGGGCTTATGTAACCGTTATTGCCCGTTTCGGGAGCGCTGCTGATATCGAAGAGGCGGCTGTCATTGGTCTCGCCCCCGACGCTGAGGCAAGCGGCGATGCGCGAAAGGGCGGCTTTGCCTGCGCCCCCTTCGATCGGTACATCGCGGAGAAAAGCCAGTCCATCGCGGCCGACGTAGTAGAGCCAGTCTTCGCGACTGGCAGGGTTCGCGATCCATTCCGTGTACTCGCAGCAGGCAAAAGCCTCGGCAGGCTGCCCCATCCACGGCATGCGAGTGGGTCGGGGGCTGATCCGCAGGCCGCGGTCAAACGCCCGCAACCAAGTGAGCGGAAAAACGCTGGTTTTGCCGTCGTCCCAGCTTAGAGTGATGTGGCCTGCCGGCTGCGGCTCCGCGGTCTGCAGTTGCGGGGCACGCGGGAGGTCAAGCAAGCTCACCAGGCGCTGGCCGGTAAGGGGATCACGATTAACGGGGTCGTTGTCCCGCAGCCATACCGAACTGTAGACGCTATAAGACGAATTCTGCCAGGTGATCTCGAGTTCGCTGGGCGTGCATTTCAGTACGGCGACAGCGATATCCGGTTCTTTCACAATCAAACCTTAAGCCTATCCAGTACGTGTTAATTCCAAATAAATTCGCCGGGTCAGCCGAACGCCAACGCTGCCACGCCGCCGGCAATGCAAGCCGACCCAATCAGCCGGCGGCGGAATTGCCCCTCGTTGAGGAACCTGGCTCCGAAATACATGCCAATCAGCATCGACATCTCGCGCATGGGAGCCACGTGGCTGACCGGGGCGAGCCGCATGGCGAACAGCACCATGATGTATCCAAGCGGTGTCAGTAACGCAATCGCGGAAGCCTCTTCCCAGTACTCCCTATATTCCAGGCGAAGTGAAGCACGACGAAGGTATGCCCCTCTCGACAGAATCACCGCGCGAAACAGATTACCGGCGTACTCCACCAATATCGGCGAAATAAGAAGCGCCTTCACCGAGTAGCCATCCACCAGGGTGTAGCACGCGATCGTACAACCGGTCGCAACGCCCCAGAACACACCGGCATAGCTATTTTTATGCCGCCGAGCGGCGAGGCCGCCGGAGGCGAGCAGGATGCCAAACGTGATCAGGATTGCCCCCGCTCCCGCCAACAACGATGGATGCTCATGGAGAAAGAAAACCGCCCCGCAGAACGACAGCAGGGGCCCGGTTCCACGTGCCAGGGGATAGACCACGGTGAGCTCCCCGGCCCTGTAGCCGCGCAGCAGGCTCTCGGTATAGAGAACATGCAAAACGCCGGTCGCCAGCAGAAACAGTGCAGCCCGTAGACTCAGCCTCGGCCACGCGTCCTTCAAGACCCAGATGGCAAAGGGCGCAAACACCAGCGCCTCGGTCACCGAGGAAAGCCAGATAAGGTGTTTGCTATGGGCTGCGCGCTTGGCCAGGAAATTCCATGTGGCGTGAGCCAACGCGGCAAAAGTGACAAGAAGAAATGCTGTCAAATGGCAAGATCCGCTCCCTGGAGACACGAAGTCGTTGTCGACTTTTCCCTCTGGGATTTTTGCCCTTGGGTGCGGACCGCATGGTCCTTTGTGGCGCTCGGACCGGTCGGGAAACCGGAGCCCTAGCCACCTCATTCCATCGAATAAGACTAGTTTAGGCAACTATCCAAAGCCACGCAACCGACACTTCTTTACTTGTGGCCGTGGAACTCAGGGGCTACGGTGAGGGTCAGCTCACCATGAGCCCGCATCCCACATTTGTGTTACCGGCAAATGTAAGGAAGTGTCTGGAACCCTTGCACCGCGCCGCCGGCTCTTCGACAATGACATCAACACCCCCGACATAGCGCTAACGCGCAAGCGTAGAAAACGCTGAACAACCAGGAGACTTTATGAAGAAGAACTCAGTGTCGATGGCAATTGCTCTGTCGTTAGCGCTTTCTACGGCAGTGGCACAGAAAACGGTAACCGGCCGCCACGGAAGTACCGCCACCGGTTCGGTCACGCAAAAGGGCACAACCGTTTCCGGCAGCGGAACCGCAACCGGCGCAGGCGGCAATACCGCCAGTGCCCAGGGCAGCGTCACCAAGACCCGCACAGGAACCACGGAGGCGGGATCGGTCACCGGCCCGAAGGGCGGCACGACCACGGCGGCTGGTACAACCACCAACAACGGAAACGGGACCACCACCGCGAGTGGAACGGTCACCGGGCCAAAAGGTACTTCCAAGAGCGGCTCGGGCACCCACGCGACACCCCAGAAATAGCTGTTTCCATCAGCATGGTGGCGCTGGCACCCTTCCCCAGGATCGTCACGCCGCACCGGTCTACTGTGCCTGTTGCCCGCTCGATCCATGCGTACTCTTTCCTGGCGTAGACTTACCTTAGAGTCGTACTCTGGCCCCCAGCGGCCCGAGTGAGGAGAGGTAATGGCACAACTGATGAGGACGTCAAATCCAGTACTGAACGAGAAGCGTTTCGAGGGTTTAGCAATAGGCGATGAAAGGATGACCCTCCAGGGTACAGTCAACAAGACTGGCCTGCTTCTGCTTTTCGCGGTTGCCTCAGCAGCGTGGACATGGCGTCTGTTTATGCAATCGCATTCAGCTGCCGCTGTACTCCCTTATTTGTGGATCGGGACCATCGGTGGATTGGTCTGCGCGCTGGTTACGGTGTTCAAGAAAGAGTGGTCTCCCGTCACCGCGCCGGCGTATGCGCTGCTGGAAGGATTGGCGCTCGGCGGCATCTCGGCGGTTTTCGAGCTCCGCTTTCCCGGGATCGCGATCCAGGCGGTAAGCCTGACCTTTGGCACATTGCTGGTTCTGTTGCTGGCGTATCGCTCCGGCCTGATCCCGGTAACACAGAATTTTCGGCTGGGCATTGTCGCCGCGACCGGCGGCATCATGGTGTTTTATCTGCTCCAGTTTGTGCTTGGTTTCTTCGGTGTTCACTTTACTTCTATTAACGGATCAGGGCCGATTGGGATTGGCTTCAGCTTGATTGTGGTGGGCATTGCTGCGCTCAACTTGGTTCTCGATTTCGACTTTATCGAGAATGGCGCGCGCATGGGCGCCCCTAAATATATGGAGTGGTATGGCGCTTTTGGCATCATGGTCACGTTGGTGTGGCTGTACCTCGAAATGCTGAGGCTGCTTACGAAGATTCGCGGACGCGACTAGGCAGAAGGTTGTCCAGGATTGCGTCGCGGCATATGTTCAGCCGTCCCTCCGGGACTGGGTCGTCCGTTCAAATCCAACCCAGGACTAGCGTCCTGGGCTAAGTTCAGACGTCCCGTTCGACAAGCTCAGGGCAGGCTCTGCGGGACTGAGTTTACAAACTCCGGACCCACGCATGCCCATCTCTGAGAGAGCGCGCTTACCTCGCTTTACCTAGGTTTTGTCGAGGTTGGTATCGATGTCGGCAATATTCACATTCACCCCGTTCTGCAGCGGAGACACCTGGGCGAAAGGTGAATGGCTCTGCTCGCCCATCCGCGCCAGATACGCTTCATAACCATTCGAGTGAAGTGATTTCAAGGAAGCGACCGTGATGCGCTTCTGCATCTCGGCCACGGTCAGCCCGGCCTTTCTGCCTTGCTCCACCTTGCCCGTCAGCTCCTCTATGTAGTTTCGCAGGTTGGTCATGGCTACCCGGTCGGTTTGCAGAGCAGCGTGGCCGGGCATGATTTTGTTGAAATCGGCCTGGCCAATCGCGTCGATGGTACCCGGCCAGATGCGAGGAAAGCCGTCCGCGATGAAGGGTAGAAAGCCGTGAATGACATCGCCGGTTGCGATCGCGCGCTCTTGCGGGCAGTAGACAACGACATCTCCCGCGGTGTGCGCATGGCCGCGAAAATCGATGTGCAGATCGTACGCAGGATCCTTAAGTAGGTACGACTTGTCGAAGGTAATCGTGGGCAGCTCTGGGGTGTAGTTTTGAAGCTCTGCCTGGTAGGCTTGCAGCTGCCGGATCTGGTCAGCGCAGAACGCCTTCTCGCCGGCCGATGTTGAGCGCGCAGCCCTGTCCCGAAGCCCGTCAATCTGTTTCGGGACCTCTCCCACCGAAGCCTTCATCCTGGCCACCGATAGCTTCGCCATCAGGTCTCTGGTGGCTGCACTGGCGATGAAGTCAACCTTTTCGTTAGCCAGGCGATAGGCATGGCTGCCCTGGGTGTGGTCCCAGTGAAAGTGGGTATTAATCACGTAGCGGACCGGCTTGGTGGTCACTTCCCGCTTCATTTGGGCAATCAGACCAGCCGCAGCCGAGGGCTTGGAATGGGTATCAACCACCACCACATCCTTCGATCGGACGAAGATCGCCGCATTGCAGTTCAACATCGCCTGCGGACGCGCCTGAGCGAAGTAAATACCGTTGGCGACCTGCTGTATCTCAAACAGGTTGGTCTCAGAGCTGGGAGCGGCGGCACGAGCCCACGCAGCACGATAGTAGGCAAGTTCCAGAATGGACGCCCCAGCCAGGGCGCTCCCCATCATAACCCGAAGGAAATCGCGGCGCGAAGTGTGTCCGGCGTGGTTGTGGGTATGTGGATGGGAGTGTGCGTGATCATGCCCCGAGTGACTGTGATGGTCTGCGTGCGGGTTCACCGTGGGTCTCCTTTTGCTATCCAAGTTAGTCCAAGATTGACAATCTCAGAAACATTATGAAAATATCCCGGACGTCCCGTAGTGGTGGTGTTGGGAGAACGCGAAATATTGACCACAAGGAGAACCATCCCATGAAGAAGCTAGCGATCTGCGCGGTCTCTCTGCTCGCGTCGGTGAGTATTTTTGCCCAGGCACCACAAACCTATAAGGGTGAGATCATTGACAGCCAGTGCGCCGCCCTGGGTGGGCACCAGGTCATGGCGAAGCCGGGCGAGAGCGAGAAGGATTGCACCAACCGCTGCGTGGGCATGGGCGGCAGATACACGCTCTACGATCCCGCCACCAAGACCGCCTACCAGCTCGACGACGCCAAGAAGGCTGCAGCCTTTGCCGGCGCGAAGGTGTCAGTGACCGGGACCTTGAACGCCACGACCAAGACGATCCACGTGGCCAGCATCAAGGCCGGAGCGTAGCTAGAGCGTCCCAGCGGATTGCTTAACTTGCGAGGCGCCTGCCAACCGGAGGCGCCTTTCCAGTTCTGCCTGGGAGCTTTCCGGCGGATCGACCACCCCTACCAATATTTTTCCTTTCCAGATCTCGGGATCTGTAATCACGCCTTTGAAATTCGGCAGCCCGGCCCCGATGAGCAGCACCACCAGCGTGGTGAGGATGGCGCCGAGCATGATCATTTCGTAGATGATGATGCCGTTGGTCCACGTCGGCGTAAGGGACATGCCTCCCGTGTGGATGGGATACGACTTCTGCGAAAGCGTGGTAAGCAAATAGCCGATCGTACCGCCAACAGCGGCACCGAGCACAGCCCAGCGATAAGGACTCGAGGTGACGTGCGAGTCAGTAAATTCGTAGCCCTCGTGGGGCTCGCCGGAGACAATGATGATCTGCTGCGCCTCGAAGTTGAGCTCGGAGCTGGCGGCGCGCAAGGAGTCGACGGCTCGCTGCGCTGCCTCTGGATCAGCGTAGAGACCGTAGACAGCCTTCATTCCGCCACGTCCGTGGGCAGGGGCCCTTCCAGCACCAAGCCATGGTGCTGACGATCGGCGCTGGCGATTACCGGAAAGCCGCCATGGGGCTGGAGTCCGACCTTCAGCTCCCAGATGGAAATCATAGGCACGAATTTGGAGAACAGCAGGTAGAGCAGCGCCATCATGCCAAAGCTTGAGGCCATCAGCGTGTCTTCCACCCAGGTGGGGCGGTAGGTTCCCCAGGAGTAAGGCAGGAACTTATGCTCCAGCGCGGGCACGACGATCAGGAAGCGCTCCAGCCACATGCCGACAACGACGGTGGCCGACGCGATAGCGGTTCCCGTGATCGTACGCAGACGCTTGATGGCCAGGATGGGCACAGGGATGATGAAGTTGCAGACCACCATGGTCCAAAACAGCGGCGCGAATTGTTTGCGAATGCTCTCCCAGAAAACAGCCATCTCCGGCGGTGAGTTGCCGTACCACGCAGTAAGCCGCTCGGCAAAGGTGAAGTAGAACCAGAGCAGGCTCATGGTCAGCAGCAGCTTGCCCAGATTTTCGAAATGGATGGGCCGCAGATACTCCTCTAAGTGCAGGAACTTGCGCAGCAGCGCCATGGCCAGGATCAGGGCGGCAATGCCGCTGAAGATCGCACCGGCGACAAAGTAGGGGCCAAAAATGCTGGAGTGCCACATGGGCACCGGGGTCATGGCGAAATCCCAGGAGACGATGGTGTGCACGGAGACGGCCACCGGAATGATCACCACGGCCATGATGTGCATGGCTACTTCCAGGCGCTGCCATTGCCGCGGTGTGCCCTGCCAGCCTAGCGCCAGTATGCGATAGACCTTCTTGCGCAAGCCGGTCGTGGCGTCGCGCACGGTGGCGAAATCCGGGATCGTAGGCAGATACAGGAAGGTGGTGCTGCCAGTGAGATAGGTGGAGATGGCGAAGAAATCCCAAGCGAGCGGCGAGCGGAAGTTAGGCCAGATATGGCGTTGGTTGGGATAAGGGATCATCCAAAAGGCCAGCCATGGGCGCCCTATGTGGCAAAGCGGAATGATGGCGCCGATCAGAACGGAGAAGACGGTGATGGCCTCGGCGCAGCGAGTGACGGGGCGGCGCCAGGTGGCATTGGTGAGACGCAGAATCGCAGAGATGAGCGTGCCCGCGTGGCTGATGCCGATCCAGAAGACGAAGTTGGTGATGTCGAAGGCCCAAAAAACCGGGGAGTTGATGCCCCACACACCGATCCCCTGATATAGCTGGTAGCCGAACGCAGCCACGCCGGCGAGCAGGAGACTGGTCGCGAGCGCGACGGCGACCCAGTACTTCTTGCTGCTGTGGAAGAGCGGCCGCAGCAGATCCTGCTCGATTTGTTCAGCCGTGCGTTGCATCTTCCCAGGTGCCTCGTTCCAGATAGGTCACGGTCGGCTTGGTGCCCAGTTCGCCCAACAGTTTGGTGCCGCGATTGGAGTCGGAAAGCCGTGCGACTTCACTGTTGGGGTCGTTCAGATCACCGAACACCAGCGCCTTCGATGCGCAGGACTGCGCGCAGGCGGTGGTGAATTCGCCGTCCTTCAGCTCGCGTTTTTCCGCCTCTGCCTGAATTTCAGCGGCCTTGATGCGCTGCACGCAGAAGGTACATTTCTCCATAATGCCGACGCTGCGCACAGAGACGTCAGGATTCAGTTGCAGCTGCAGTGGCATGTCCCATTCTGGGTTGTAAAAGTTGAAGAAGCGCACGTTGTAGGGGCAGGCATTGGCGCAAAAGCGGGTGCCGATACAACGGTTGTAGACCTGCGAGTTAAGACCTTCGGGCGTGTGATAGCTGGCGTAAGTGGGGCAGACGGGCTCGCAAGGCGCCTCGTCGCATTGCTGACAGAGGACCGGTTGGAAGCGGATTTTCGGGTTGGGGAAATCGCCCTCCCAGTAGCGCTCGACACGAATCCAATGCTTTGCTCGGCCGCGCGCAGCTTGATCCTCGCCCGCGGTAGGGATGTTGTTTTCCGCATGGCACGCGACCACACACGCTTCGCAGCCGGTACAGCGATCGAGGTCTACTACCAGTCCCCACTTATGGGCCATCGGTTCTACCTGCCTTCCTTACACATAGCGCTGGACGAAGGGCACGGCTCTAGCCGTGCCGCACCGAATGGAGCAGATGACGCCTTTAGAGTCTCCATTCGACTCCGCTTACAGATGAGTCCCGCAGGGACGGCTGAATTTACCCCAGGACGCAGTCCTGGGTTCGATTCAGAAACACAATCCAGTCCCGCAGGGACGGCTGGAATAACCATCCGCATTCCTCTATCCAAATTCCAGCACATCCGAAACGGCGTCTGGCATAATTCCAGCCGTCCCTGCGGGACTCTTCGAACTCGTCGGCTTAACCCAGGACTGCGTCCTGGGCTAAGCTCAACCGTCCCTGCGGGACTTAGCCGCTTTTCGTCCGCTTGCGTAGGCCGTGCTTTGTTCGCGCTCGCAACGCACATCAACGTCGTTCCTCTTCGTGCGGGAAGCCGCTCATTCCTCCGGCGAATAACACAAGTTTGGCCTGCTCGGGGCCGCCCGCACGCACCAGCTTTACCCGGGTTGCAGCCCAGGCAAGCGATCCGGTTTCGTGTTCGGCCAGTGGAGCCAAAATCGACAGCGGGTTCGCGCCGCGGCCGCTGGCGAAGCGGCTGAAATTTTCGTGTCCCTGCCCGACCGGCATGGCCACTATGTCAGGTGCGATTCCGGGGGAAAGAATTGCGGGAGCACGCACGCTTCCCTGCGGTGATGCGATTTCTACCAGGTCGCCTTGCCTTATGCCCAGGCGCTCGCCGGTTTTGGGATGGATCTCGACCCAACTCGACCACATCGCCGAAGTCATTACGTCAGGCAGCTCCTGCAGCCAGGGCAGATGCGCGAGCGAACCATCGCCAAACGATTGCGAGACATAGGGCAAGAAATAAAACGGAAAATCGCCGGCCGCTCCCGCAAATTCCGGCACAGCCTGGGATACGGGCGCGTGCTTCGCCGCTCCACCTTCAGGGATGTGCGCTGTAGAGGGCGTGCTCCACCAGCCGCCCTGGGTTTGCGCAGCGTCCCAAAAATCGTCGTCAGTCTTGGCATCGACAGAGCCGGCGCGGGCCCGGAGGGGAACGTACGCTGCGCGCACCATGGCGTCGTACGTAGCCGCAGGCAAAGCCTTGGCGACCTCGCCGCCAAGCTGGCGGGCCACGCCAAGCAGCACATCGGGCATGGAACGCGTGTCGTGTAACGGGAGAACAGCGGGCGGTGCGAGATTGACCACCGTTTGCATGGAACCCGACTCGGGCACGCTATCGAGCCAGCTTTCGAGCGGAGCGTGGTCGGGCAAGATCAGGTCGGCTTGCGCGCTAGTCTCATCAATGAAGTTGCCGAAGCTGACGATGGTTGGAATTTTTGCCAGGGCCTCACGGATGCGAAGACCCGGGGGAGCAGAGAAAACGGGATTGGCATCGTAGAGCAGCAGCAGCTGCGGCACGTGCGGTTGAGATTGCGCGAACGCGCTGAGGCTCGCGAGGCTCGACTGCGCCTGTGGTGCCGGCTGCAGTGCGGGCGTAAAGCCCAATATCTGCCCCTGATCACGACCCACGTCCACCAACGACTCGAGAGCGTTCACTGCCAGCGCGTTGAACAGGCCGTTGGTATGCGCGAGCGGCGCGCCGCCAATGATGGCGACGGCCGATCCACTTTGCGTCAGCTCATGCGCGAGACGCTTGATGACAACGGCGCTCACTCCGGTCTGTTTTTCGACCGCCTCCGGCGTGAAGTCGGGCAAGCCCGCAGACCATCCGGCGATGAGCGAACCAGCGCGTGATCCTGCGCCTTGCGGCGCGAGCTTTTCGCTCAGGATGACGTGCGCTATGCCCAGTGCAAGGGCGGCTTCCATCCCCGGCCGGCATGGAATCCATTCGTCTGTGTTGGCGCCGGTCTGCGACATACGCGATTCCACCTGGACGAATTTTGCCCGGCGTCCGGGGCGGCCCTGCCGCATCTCGCCGTAGCCGATGGACTGCGACACGGCGGAGTTCCACGTCCCCAGGAAATCAGCGCCAAAGGAGATGACATAGTCAGCCCGGCCGAGATCGAACGTGGGCATGGCCGCGTGGCCAAAGCTGAGCAAATTCGCCTGGCGCAGTACAGCCTCGTCGAAAGGCTGGTACCAGACTGCAGGCGGCGCACCATAAGCCTTCAGGAAACGCTCTATCAATTCATGACGCTGGCCGTGCTGGGGCCGGGCGAGAAACGCCAGCGAATTGGTAGCGTTCGAGTTTTGCAGCGCGGTCAGATGGGCGGTCAATTCTTTGAGCGCGTCGTCCCAGCTTATTTCCTGAAATTCGCCGGAGCCGCGCGCACCCGTGCGCTTGATGGGATGAGTGATCCGGTCGGGATGGTAGAGCACCTGCAGTCCAGCCTGCCCGCGGGCGCAGAGCTTTCCTCGATTGACGGGATGCTGCGGATTGCCCTCGAGCTTTTTCGCCAGGCCCATCTTGATCAGGCCCTGTTGGCCGCGCCGCACGACTTCGGCTTCGCCTTGCATCACGCGCACCAGCAGGCCGCACCCCGCGGAGCATAGCGTGCAGACGCTCGGCTTCCAGGTCGCAATGCCGGGTACCAGCTCTTCCTCCGGAACAAAACGGATAAGCTGTTTCTCCGCGCTGCGACAACCTCCCAGCGTCGCCATGACGCCCGAGAGAGTCGAGATCTTGATGAAGTCACGCCGTTCCATACGTGTTCGCCGGCACCCTATGCCCTAGTAGTGGCAGGTCTCGCAATCGATCGAGACCTTCTTTTGCGTGTGGCAATTGATACAAAACCCCATGTTCAGATTCACCTTACGTTCCGCTGTGGTCTGCTTGGTCATGTCGCTATGGCACATGGCGCAATCAACCCCGGCGCGGATGTGCGGCGCATGGTTGAATCGCACATGCGCCGACTCGCTATAGTTGTACACGCGCACCCAGGGAATCTCCTCACCGCGCGCCTTGTACGCGGCAATCTTCTTGATCTCGGGACGATCGGTGGCAATCGTCTGGTGGCAACTCATGCAGACGTTCACCCCGGGAATACGCGCCTCGGGGCCTTGATCCACGCCGACGTGGCAGAACGTACAGGGCAACCCTTTAGCCAGGTGCACGGTATGCGTATAAGCGATGGGCTGCACCGGATGTTCCGGATGGATGTCCAGAAAGTCTTTGATCGCTGCAGTTGCGGTGGGATGCGCAGGAGTGAAAACTCCCGTGGTCACATAGGCAGATGGGCCCGATGCGCGCGTTGCTCTTCCGGGTAGCAAGATTTCCAGCAGCGCGCATACGGAGGCGCCGGCCAGAATTATCAGCAACCATTTTTGCCAACCCATCGGGATGCGCATAGAGAGCCAGTAACGTGCAACTGCGGATCGGCCGTAAAACTGCAGATCCTACACGACGGACTGCGCTGTTGTAAATAATGAAGAAGGAAGCAGGAATATGCGCGGCGCAAACGATGGGCCGCGGAGCTCTGCATCGTAGTTCGATTAGGAATTATCGATCAGCCGGGGCCAAGATCCGGAGTTCGGACCAAGCTCCAGGCAGCTAGAGAACGGAAGGCCGGAGCACGACCTATGGCTCTCCCAGGTCGTACACCACAGGGCGCTCCCGCTGCTGGGGTTCTGCCAGGTTTTGGCGGATGACCGCCATGAGTTCGGCATTGTTCACCGGCTTTTGCAAAAATGCCTTGGCCCCCGCCTCAATCGCACGTTTGTGGTTTGCACGATGGTCGCGACCAGAGATCACGATCACCGGGATCGAGGCGAGAGAGGGTACTGCTTTGAACCGCTCCATCACCAGGAAACCATCGCCAGCAGGTAGCCCCAGATCGAGGAGGATCAGGTCCGGCTCGTTCTTGCGCGCCTCAGCCATACAGGAGATCGCATCCGCCGCAAAGAAGGTGTCATAGTTGTTGGCCTTGAGGCGCACATGCATACTTTGCAGTACGTCCGGGTCGTCATCGACGATGAGAATCTTCTTATTGCCCATGGCTCACAGTCCTCCGCGAAATTTCCTCATTCATAAGTTCCTGAACCTCAACGGTCATCGTTCCCAGATAGTTTTCTGTCGATTCACTCGAGCTTGGTTGGGTCGCATCCGCCTTGAGGAACCGGTAAAAAGTCGAGTGGGTCAAGCCTGCATGCTGGATCTGATCACTCAAGTCCAAGTGCTCCCGGACCTTTTGAGCGAGTGCCGCAGCGCCAATTTGGTCGGTGGCAGCCAGGATGAAAAAGAGTTCCACAGCCCCCGCGAAGCCCATCCTGGGCAAGAGAATATACAGCTCGGACTGCAAGCACTGTTTCAAAACACGCCGGACCTCATGAGACTGTTCTGCTCGCACCTGTTCGGAAAGCCAACCGGTCTGCGAGCCTATCTCGGTTACGACGAGTGCGACCGGGCCGTCGACGTATTTCCCCCTTCTGAAGGCCAGGGCGATCGATTCGAATAGGGAAAAAATGGGTACCGTAACCGAAAAAACGGCGCCTTGACCCAGCGTGCTTGTGGCCCAGATTTCTCCCCCCTGCCGGTTAACCAAATCTTTGCAAATGTACAAGCCCAGGCCCAGGCCTCGGCGCGCTGAGGAAGTCGCAATCGGTGCCTGGAAGAGGCGTTCAAAAATCCGTCCGAGCACATCCGGACTCATCCCGCATCCAGAATCCGAGACCTCGATCAACATCAGACCCGGATTTTGGTCGAGCTGACGAGCATGAATCCTCACGGTGCCGTTTTCGGGGGTGAACTTGATTGCATTCTCGGCCAGAATGATGAGAATTTGTCGCATGCGCGTTGGGTCAGCGCAGACTAATGGCAACTGGCGATCCGCGTCAGAAGAAAGAGTGATCCCTTTGGCTGTGGCTGCCCACCGAAGGGTGTCCAGGGTCTCGACGATTGCATCCCAAAGCGAGGTAGGTTGTAGTTCGAGCACCAGCTTACCGCTCTGCGAAGCAGTGACTTCCAACAAGTCATTAATCATCGATTGCAGCTGCTTGACATTCCTGAGAACAACTTCAAGGTTCCCGCTCTGTTCGAGGTTCAATTCACCGGACAACCTGTCCAGGAGAATGGTCACAAACTGATAGATCGCATTCAGCGGTGAACGAAGCTCGTGCGACACGTGGGAGAGGAATTCATCCTTGAAGCGCACCTGATATATCCGGGCGAGTTCGGATTCCGTCAGCATGTGCTGCCGCTCAATCGCATGGCGAAGAGCCCGGGGAAGGGCACGATTTTCGATCTGGCCTTTGATCAGATAGTCTTGCGCACCCTCCTGCATGGCTTGGGCCGCCAGCGCCTCATCGTCAAGCCCGGTCAGCACAATCACCGGGACCCCTGGGGCCATCGTCTGTGTCCGACGTAGGGTCTCGATGCCGTGCCCATCCGGTAATCCCATGTCTAAAAGGATGATGTCCGCTCGAGTTTTGGCAAGATGAATCTCGGCGTCACCTAAGCGCACCAGGTGCGTCAATTCGAAACTGCCCGCTCTCTCCTTGCTGAACATCTCACGCAGTAAACGGGCATCTCCCGCACTATCCTCGACCAGCAGAACCTGTAGTGGGTTGTCTTTCATGGGCCTGGATTGGGCGGCAACTTGACTACGGACAGCCAAAAGCTGTCGATGGACTTAACGACCGTGAGGAACCCATCGAGGTTCACAGGCTTGGTGATGTAACAGTTCGCATGCAGCAGATAACTGCGCAGGATATCGCCCTCCGAGGCAGAGGTAGTCAGGATTACGACAGGAATGCTTTTCAGTTCCGGATTCTCCTTGATTTCCTTGAGAACCTCCCTGCCATCTTTCCTGGGCAGGTTCAAATCGAGCAAGATCAGGTCCGGACGAGGAGCTGTCGTGTACTCTCCCTCGCGCATCAAGAACGCCATTGCGTCGATGCCATCCCGCACGACGCGCAAGTTAATATGCACCTTGGCGTCTTTCAGCGCTTCTTGCGTGAGCCTGACATCGCCAGGACTATCTTCAACCAGGAGAACCTCGAGAGGTTGGGCGCTGGTTCTATTCGATTCCATCATTTGCCATCTCCTGCAGGCAGAGCGAAGTAGAAGGTAGACCCCTTCGCGGGTTGCGACTCGACCCAGATCCGGCCGCCCAACCGATCTACAATCTTCTTGCACATGGCCAATCCGATGCCGGTGCCTGCGAACTCTTTTTGCCCGTGCAATCGCTGGAAAAGGATGAATATCCTTTCGAAGTACTGAGGCTCCATGCCCATGCCGTTGTCGCGCACGGAAAAGACCCATTCGTTGCCACTATTCCTGGTGGCAGACACGTGTACGAGCGGAGGCTCGGCGCCGTGGTATTTAATCGCGTTCGCGATGAGGTTCTGGAATACCTGGACCAATTGCGTTTCGTCCGTCATGATGGTCGGCAGCGCATCATGAGTCACCGTCGCTCCGCTGTCCTGGATGGTTGGGCGCAAATTCCTAAGCGTTTTTTCCAATGCGCCTTCGCAGGAGATCTCTCGCAGCGGTTCCGCATTTGCTCCGGCGCGCGAATACGAAAGCAGATCCTGGATCAGGCCTTGCATGCGGTTACAGCCGTCCACCGCGAACGCGATGAACTCATCCGCATCCGAGTCCAGGCGGCCTTTGTATCGTTGGGCCAGGAGCTGGGTATAACTGGCCACCATACGCAAAGGCTCCTGAAGATCGTGGGAAGCGACATAGGCAAATTGCCCCAGCTCTTCATTTGAACGCTTCAGATCCTCCATCGTCTTGGTCAGGTGCTCCTCGGCTCTCCTGCGCTCGGTGATGTCCCGTGTGATTTTTCCGAATCCTCGCAGTTTCCCCTTTTCGTCACGTAACGCCGTAATCACGATGTTGGCGAGAAAGCGGGAGCCGTCCTTGCGCACGCGCCAGCCTTCGCCTTCAAAGCGTCCGGTCTCTTTGGCTTGCTTCAATTCCATGGCGGGCAGGCCCTTGCGTATATCTTCGGCAGAATAAAACCGAGAGAAATGTTGGCCGACAATCTCCTCTGCCCGGAATCCCTTGAGCCTTTCCCCGCCCTCGTTCCAGCTGACGATGAAGCCCTCCGGATCCAGCATTACGTTCGCGTAGTCCTTTATCCCCGATGCCATCAACCGGAAGCGTTCCTCGCTATCACGAAGAGCGTCTTCGATCCGCTTGCGCTCCGTAATGTCGCGGATCGCAGCCGTCACCAGGATCCCTTCTGCGCTTTCGAGCGGGCTCAGCATGATCTCGATCGGAAACTCGCTCCCATCCTTGCGCCGCCCGTTGAGCTCAATCCCGGTGCCGATTTGCTGCGCCAGTGCTTCTGCCGCAGTCCGCGTACCGTCCGCAATCAACCTCTCCGCAAAACCCTCAGGAATGATGCTCTTTACCTTCCGCCCCAGGAGTTCATCGCGCCGGTATCCAAACTGCTTTTCAGCCTGAACGTTCAGCAGTACGATCTCCCCGTTCCGGTTCACCACCACCATCGCATCCGGGGCAGCTTCCAGCAGGCCACGATACCTTGCTTCCATCTGCGCCAGATGCTTTTCCGCGTTCTTGTGATCGGTGACGTCACGGATCGCAGCCGTTACCAGGGTTCCTTCTGCGCTTTCGAGCGGGCTCAGCATGATTTCGATAGGAAACTGACTCCCATCTTTCCGCCGCCCGTTGAGCTCAATCCCGGTACCGATTTGCTGCGCTAGTGCTTCCGCCGCGGTGCGCGTACCGTCCGCGATCAACCTCTCCGCGAAGCCCTCGGGAATGATGCTCTTTACGTCCTGCCCCAGGAGCTCATCACGCCTATATGCGAACTGTTTCTCCGCCTGAGCGTTCAGCAGGACGATCTCCCCCTTGGGGCTCACGACCACCATCGCATCCGGAGAAGCCTCCAGAAGACTGCGATACCTCGCTCTTCCGTCCACGCTTTCGTTGAGATCGTGACTGGGTTTCATATAAGCTGATTCTGACCAAGGCATGCCTTGAGTGTTCCCATTTTGGGAGGCTCCGGGTGCATTCACTGAGCTGCTCACCACACCAAGTGGAGTCAATTGCAACACTCGACAGTAGCGATATTTGAAGATCCAATTGGCTGGCGGGTGAACGCTGCCTAGGGTAGCCTGCGACGCGCTAAAGCGCTCGTTATCCCTTATCGGCGTCGAGTACCAAGACCGTGAGCTGCCCTACTCACCCGAGGCACGAACGATGAATCACAGGATGCGGGGCACGTTAACCCTTGGCTTGTTGCTGTTGCTTTCCACGATCGGTTGCCAAAACCCCAGCCAACCGGCGGCTCCGCGTAGCGAACCAGCCCCGCGGGCAAGCAGCGCTGAGTATCAGCCCCAGAACAGCCCGAGCAATGCCAGGGATGATGAGGGAACCGGCAGGCGACGTTCGCGCCGCGGCCGTCCGCAGGAGCAGGCGCCGCCGGGTCAATTCGACTTCTACCTGTTAAACCTTTCCTGGTCACCGGAGTTCTGCGCCACTCACTCCGACAGCCCGGAATGCGGGCGTCAACTGGGCTTCGTGGTGCATGGGCTTTGGCCCCAGGATGCGAACGGCGACTTTCCGGAGCATTGCAGTGATGCGCCCGGACCGGCCAATCCCCAGGCCGACACGGACATTATTCCCACCGTGAGCCTGGTCGAGCACGAGTGGCAGACGCACGGCACCTGCTCCGGGCTGTCGGCCAGTGATTATTTCGCAGGGATTCACAAGGCATTTGCAGCCGTGAAGCTGCCGGCCAACATCGGTCAGGGGAGTGATGCGGATGGGGTCACACCCGACGCCCTGCTGGCTCGATTCGCGGCGGCAAATCCTGGCTACCCACCGGGCAGTTTCGCGCTGAGCTGCGGCAATAACCGGCTGACGGCGGTCGAGATCTGCCTGACCAGGGACCTGCGCCCCGAAACTTGCCAGGGTGTGCGGTCCTGCCGGGCCAACGTTGTCAAGGTAACCCCGCCATAGAGGCGCTTTAGCGTTGCGGGGCAGGAGGCGGAGGGGTTGGAGGAGCAGTCGCCGGGGCAGCAGTGCTCTGCATCCCCTGCCGGGCCAGCTTCTCCGCTTGTTTACGCCTGTGGTGGCGCACCATATCAGGCCAGAACTCGATGACTTCGCTGCCTATGATTGCCTGGGCGGTGACGGTAAAACCACGTTCGAGTGTCTCACCGACCGTACGATCCGAAGCGGGGTAGTACAGATTGGAAACGGCTGCACCCATCAAATTGCCCAGGACGTTGGCATAGTTCGGTCCCCAGGTGCCGCTATCGCGCTTGCACCACACCGTTGAGCCGGCCGCCCACAGAGCACGGGTGGTGTAGCTGCCGGTGCCTCTCTGGAAGTAACGCGGATCTTCGCGAAACAAGCTCGCCAACACAGCGTTGCCTAGGAGATTGCCGGTAAAGTAGTCGGTGTAACCCGCACCCCATCGCTTGGCGTACCCTTCCACGCCCTGGCCGTATTCGGGAAAACTGTTTTGGGCCTGATCAATGCCGGCGCCAACAGCCGTGAGCAAGAAGGGCCACGGGTCGGTGGCGCTCTTGAAAAAGAGCTGGTATTTCTGGCCGGGACTCAGCGGCAGTGCGTCTTTGTCCCTGGTGGTATTGAAGGTTGCCATCACCCCGAACACCCGCTGATGCTCCTGCTTATCCAGTTGCTCCTGCGCCTTCTGCCGTTCGCTTTCCTCCGGTGTCGGCGTTCCAGGGCTTTGGGCTGTTGAGGTCTGAGAGTCAGAATGGGGAGCCGGCGTGGTCGTTGAGCTACCAGGAGCTGTCTGCTGGGAGCTGGCAACAGGATTGTCCGGCAAGTTGACCGCGGCATCCGCCGGCTGTGCCTTGGCTATAGGATTTGCCAAAAGCACGAAAAAAGCTATGGATGTTGCCGCGAACCATCGAGTTAGAGCCAATCGGTCGACCTCAATCCTGCTGCGTGAACCTATCGCTCAAACCGGCCAACGCGGGGCAATTCTTTAGCTGCCGGGCCGGATCGGACTCAAACCCAGGACCCCAGCAGACGTAATGGAGCACGAAACGGACCGTGCTTCCGGCTAGGGGGAGGGACTGATCTCCAAGGCGCTCCGAACCTGTTTCGTCGTTCGAATCGTGCGCGTGTAAATCGGTGGCCCGCACAAAGGAGGATGTAGAAAACCCCTCAAGCTTCCCGAGGGTCGTACGCGGACAGTGCCATCACTATTCTATGGCAAAATCGCCGATCAGGGTCGGAAATACAAGAAATGCTCATGTCATGAACAACGATGTGTAGTGCCCTGGGTCGTTTGGCCGTAGGGACCGGCTATCCTCGAACACAGGGAAGACAAGGCAGGGAGGAACAACACCATGGCAAAGTTTGCATTGTACGTTGCACTGAAGGCCAAGCCCGGCAAAGCAGCCGACGTAGAAGCGTTCCTGAAGCAGGGCGCGGAAATGGCGAAAGCGGAGCCCGGAACCGTGACTTGGTATGGCATCAAGGAAGGTGAGGGCTCTTATGCAGTCTTCGACACCTTCCATGATGAAGCAGGCCGAGACGCGCATTTGAATGGCAACATTGCCAAGGCTCTTATGGCCAAAGCCGACGAGCTATTCTCAAATAAGCTGGAAATTCACAAGATTCAGATTATCGCTGACAAATAAAGCGTAACCGCGCACCAGTTCATTTTTCCCGGTGGGTCTTAGAAGGCGTGCCGGCTCAGGATTTCGCGAGTGATCGTCAGCACCATAATTCGCAGATCAAACCAGACAGACCAATTCTCGATGTACGTCAGGTCGCACGCGACCCTGTTTTCAATCTGCTCGACGGTCTTGGTTTCGCCCCGCCATCCGTTGACTTGCGCCCATCCTGTGATTCCGGGCTTCACCCGGTGACGGAAAGCATACTTGGCGACAACATCGCTAAACAGCTTGTCGTCGGCCTTGGTGTTGGGCGGGTGGGGGCGTGGACCAACAAGGGACATGTTGCCCTTGAGGACGTTCAGCAATTGCGGCAACTCGTCGAGGCTCAGGGTGCGCAGCCATTTACCCAGCCGCGTGACTCGTGGATCTCCTCGCGTCGCCTGCCGATCACCCATCAAGTCCGTCATTCCATGATGCATAGTGCGAAACTTGTAGCAGGTAAATAGTCGATTATTAAAACCGAGCCGGGGCTGCCGAAATAATACCGGTCCTGGACTGTCGAGACGGATCGCCAACGCAATGAGCGCGAGCAGCGGGGAGAGGATGAGGAGCGCCAGGGAGCCGACGACGATATCGAAGGCCGCCTTCTTGGCCGCCCGCCAGTCTTTCAGCGGCCGCTCCCCGATCAACACCACAGGATTCGAGCCGACAGAGGAAATCTGGCTACTCCGATAGCGGAAGCCGACAAAATCAGTAGTCAGGCAGAGGTCGGCCACGGCGCTGCCGACCTGTTCGAGAATCATCGATATGCGAGACACCGCGCTGAGTGGGAGGGCAATGACAATCTGGTCGATCTGTTCTTCGCGGCTACGCTCCAGAAGGTCCCGCACGCTGCCCCGAACTTTTACCCCGTCCTGGACCGCTGGGATGCGCGAAAGGCGATCGTCATACAGACCCACCACTGTATAAAGGTTCGGCTCCGAACGCAGACGATCAATGAACTCCCGGCTGAACTCGCCCGCGCCAATAACCGCGACCCTGCGGGCCAGCCGGCCAGAACTGCTCCACCGGTTTAGCAGGTGCGATAAATACCACCGCGATGCGAGGAGCAGAGTGGCACTCGAGAATAACCACAGAAATGGCCATGCACGAAAAACGGGACCGTCGTCGCGCAAGAAAAAGAGGTAAGCGATCATGCTCCCGGCACCGGCCAACAGCGGCAGAGGCAGAAGCCTTAGCTGCTTGCTCAGCGAACAGAGCGAGCTGAGCAGGTAAGCATCTGCACCGGATAGAAAGGCGGCAGAAACGAAGCTCGCCGTTACCGTGGCGAAGAAAACTGAGCCGCCAGAACGCAGTCCGAGAAGCGGCATCAACATCGCCTTGGCCGCTAACCCGCTGAACAGCAACAGCAGCAGGTCGCAAACCTGGACAATATTTACGATGACCGGCGGCGACATTCGATATTTATTGCCCCGGGAGACTCTTCGAGCGGGTGACCTCCGTTCCATCGAAGTCACCGATTTGGCAGGCGAAGGCAAGGCTGCGGGGTCGATGGACTGTGGCTTCCGCTGAGCGGAAAGCATGGCGCGATCAACCTTCATTTCGAGCCAGCCGCAGGGTAGGAGGCAAAGTGCAGATCGCGCCCGGGATGGAGAATGCTCGTCATCTCTATGTCTTGGTCTTCTCTCAGGGGTACTGGTCAGTACACTCCATGACGGCTTCATTCACAATTGAGAGTTGCCTGGAGCATGTTTGCAGGTAATGGTTATGCCGGATTTTCGAGCGGAGGCACTGGGTCTTCTTGAGCGTCCTATCTAAACACTATCGAGCGAAGAGACGGAGCTTCCAATAAATCAAGGCGGCGATAACCAGACCTGCCTCGAAGACCAGCGCCCAAACCACGCCGCGTGCGCATCCTAGCTTATCCTCCCGGTACAGTTGCTCTGCATCCACAGAACAACCATCGATGACATGAAGAGTAGATTTCGATCGCCTTGCCGCGCCGGCACCTTGCGATGAATCAAGACTTTTGTAAACTCGTTCACTCAGCGCCGCTTCATACATCTGCATCCACTCTTCAAAGTTTTTTGTTGACCCAGCTGATACCCGCATCTCGAATTCTCCTTGGA
This sequence comes from uncultured Acidobacteriaceae bacterium, assembly GCA_963830325.1. GTDB lineage: Bacteria > Acidobacteriota > Terriglobia > Terriglobales > Acidobacteriaceae > PALSA-350. The sequence goes on along the minus strand of CAWHMV010000004.1, from coordinate 72,835 downwards.
TTGTCGCTAGGCAAAACATCGGCTTATTTTCTGGTCCCGTACGTAGCACCTTGGACGTATCGATGGCTACAGATTAGGGGCAGGGGTGTGGATGCGGCGCTGTCCAAATTGGCGGATAACTTGTTGATTGCCTTGAAGCGCGCTTGGCCGAACAAAATCCTTTGCTTCTGTTGATCGGTTCCTGTCGGAATGGCAACAAGTTTTCGAGTTACGCTTCAGCCGTGCCCATCGCACTCGCACCAATGAGGGCTTTAGAGCGTGTGTGAGAACTCCATTTCCAAACTCAGTCCCGCAGGGACGGCTGAGCTTAGCCCAGGACGCGAGTCCTGGGTTGGTTTGAAAAGACGACCCAGTCCCGCAGGGACGGCTGAAAATAGGCCGCACCGCAATCCTGGACAACCTTCAGCCGTCCCTGCGGGACTCAATCATGTTGCATGATTTACCCAGGACTAACGTCCTGGGCTAAGTTCAACCGTCCCTGCGGGACTAAATTCGTAAACCCTGGTTCTTACACACACTCTTTAGCCCCCGAGGTACGTCTTTCGAATCGTCCGTCGCGAACTCAGCTGCGGAAGGAGACCCCACAAGACTTTCGATTACAAACCATTGACATTGTGATGACAGAGCCCTGACACGCCTCCTGGCGGGCGTTGTTACGTTGGGGATGCGAGACGAGTTTCCCCTATGCGACCAATCAAGTCAGCCAAGCTGAAGCAAACGCGGTTCCCGCGTGTAGCCATCGCGTTGCGATTGGCCGGCTTCCTGCTGCTGCTTCCCGGGCACCTGTTGTCAGCACAGTATGTCCCAATCGTTTCTGGTGCCGTCGGCTTCTTTGACAGCAAGAACACCGGAATCAATTTCTTTCAACCGGTGTTCGCCCCGGTGGTTGTGGCTCCGCTGGGCAAGCATTTCCTGGCGGAATCGCGATTCGATTTGCGTGGATTCTATGAGCGGAAGAATGGCAATAGCGGCCCCTACCAGGGCACCTTCTTTGGGTCAACCCAGTATCTCCAGCTGGATTATTTTGCTACGGACAAGTTAACCATCACGGCTGGGCGCTTCCTCACTCCGTTTGGAACCTACAACGAACGTCTCACGGCCATCTGGATCCAGAAGCTACAGGATGCTCCGCTCATTTTTCCCATTGGCACGCGGACGACGGGGTCGAGTAACGGCGCGATGATAAGAGGAGCCCTGATCGCAAAGCCGGCCTTCCACTTGAACTACATCGGGTATTTTTCCGCCTCCAGCGATGCCCCCCAATTCCAGGCGGGGCGACAGGCTGGCTATCGTTTTGATGTTTACTTTCCTGGCAAGCGGGTCGAAGTGGGAACTTCTTACGGGCGATTCCTGCAGGGAACGCACACCAATTCCAGCGGAGCGCACTTCTGGTGGCAACCGTATCGGTTCCCTTTAGAAGTGCGTTCGGAATATGCCCACGGACCACACGCCCAGGGGTACTGGATAGAGAGTGCCTACCGGCTCTCGCAGTGGAGAGGTCCTGACAGCCTTTTTGGCCGTCTCGAGCCGGTGTTTCGCATGCAGCAGACTTTCCGTAATAGCCCGGGTCCGGGCGACGGTCTTCCCGCTGCCAATACCACGCGGGCTGACTTTGGCCTCGACTACCACCTGCCTCACGAAGTGCGCCTTAATGGCAGCTATTCGCGGAACCTCTCCGCAACCGGCAACGGCAATATCTGGGACATATCACTGACCTACCGGTTCCTCTTTCCCATGTGGCGAGGCCACCAATGAAAAACATTCGCTCCAACGCCAAATACGCGGTACTGCCTCTGGCAATCTTTTTGCTCGGCAGCTTACTGACCTGGGCGCAGGCCGCCACATCCGCCCAGAGTGCCGGGCGAGCGCCCTCAACTCAACACGCAAAGCCTGCTGCAACCAACCCGGGTGAGCGTGCGTTTCAGGCCAACTGCGGCCGCTGCCACAATCCACCCGAACAACTCTCACCCCGAATTACTGGAACGGTGCTCCGTCACATGCGGGAACGAGCTTTGCTCAGCCCGCAGGATGAGCGCGACATTCTGAAATATCTGACTCCTTGAACTTATGAAACCGAGAAGAGAAAAGCTGATGAAACTCAAGTTGACCTTCCCCATTTTGATGGTTGCGTTGTTTGCCACGATTGCATGCGCCCGGTTGATGTCGCATGCCCAGGAATCACCACGCCGGGTTGAAGTCGTGGCCAAGCGTTTCGAGTTCACCCCGAGCGAGATCACGCTCAAGAAAGGAGAACCCGTCATCCTGGTGCTGACAAGCAAAGACGTGCAGCACGGGTTGAAGCTCGATGCATTTGACAAGGTGGTCATCGCCAAAAAAGGCGAGAGCAGCCAGGTGCAATTCACCCCGAACGAGGCCGGAACATTTGTCGCACAATGCGCCAGCTTTTGCGGTGCAGGGCACGGGTCAATGAAGCTGACCGTGCATGTTACGGAGTAAGCATGCCGCGCGCGCATCATGTTTGTTTCCTTGCCTTGTGTCTTTTGGTCTGTGGATGCAAAGTGAGCGAGCCCAACCCTCTGGAACGCAAGGTTGTTGTCGCTGCGGAGCACGACTTCACCGTAGGCAATCGGTCGCAAAAGAACCCGTTGCCACTGACGAAACAGACTCTGGCGGCGGGCAAGGAAGCTTTCGGTCACTATTGCGTCGTTTGCCACGGACTCGACGGCCAGGCCACCGGCATCCCCTTCGCCGACCGCATGTCTCCGCCCATCCCGTCGCTGGCTTCGAGGCAAGTGCAGGACTACAGCGACGGGCAATTGAAGTGGGTGATCGACAACGGCCTGGCACCCTCCGGCATGCCCGCTTCGAAAGGCACGCTGAGCGACGAGGAGATTTGGTCGATCGTCCACTTTCTTCGTCATTTGCCGCCGGCGGGCAGCCTGGGCGAACCCGACGTCTACAGCCACTAAGCAGATGGATAAGCCGGAGAAACTTATGAAATGGAGCGGACGCGCAAATAAGCAGGTGGTCGAGGCGGTGGTTGCCGCCTTCCACGATTCGGCGGAGATGTCTGCTGAGCGTCTCTCGAGGTTCACGGCTCGTGACTGGCAGCGGTCCTATCACTGGCTCGATGCAAGTGGGATGGCTTTGTATTTTCTCGACCGGGTTGAGTCGCTGCATATCCAGAACGCATTGCCGGCGGCAACGCTCGAGCGGCTCCGCGGCAATCTCGCAGACAACCGGCAGAGAAGTTCGACCATGTTGGTTGAGTTCGCCTCTCTGAACCAGGCCTTTCAGCGGGCCGGCCTGGTATACGTGAATCTCAAAGGTTTCTCGCTTTCCCCAGAGTCTTGCCCGCGGCCGGAACTGCGTTGTCAGCTGGACTTTGACTTTCTGATCGATGGAACTCAATTGGATCTCACCCGAAACATCCTCAGCAAGACCGGCTACGAACTGATAGCCGCCACCCCGGACGTGTGGGAGTTCAAAGCCGGATCCGATGAGTTGACACGTATCACAGATCATTACAAATGGAGACCCCAGCGCTGCGTCGAATTGCACTTCGCATCGTCGGGACCACCAACACGTTTGCTTTTCCATGACTCGCGGCTCGAACGACGGACTCGCCATTCCTGGGGTGGCGTTACCTTCCCCGCGCTTACACCCGCGGACCAATTTATCGCCCAGGCGCTGCACATTTTCAAGCACCTTTGCACTCCGTGTACACGCTTGTCATGGCTGCTGGAGTACCGGCATCACGTTGCCGTTCGTTACCAGGATCAGGCCTTTTGGCAGGAAGTACGACAGCATGCAGGAAACGACGCTCATACATCCATCGCCATCGGCCTGGCAACGCTGCTCTCATTCCGAATCTTTGGCGGAAAAGCTCCGGCTCAGCTTGAGGAGTGGACTTCTGCCCGTCTTCCTGCCGCCGTCAAGCTCTGGGCCGATCACTACGGAAGAGAGGCGATCCTGGCGGACTTTCCCGGTACAAAGTTGTACCTGCTCCTCCAGGAAGAGTTGAAAGGCAACGATGAATCGTGGAAACAGACAAAACGCAGCAGACTGATTCCCTTGCGCCTCGCTCCACGGATCTTACGCGTAAGTACCGATGACAACGTATGGAAGCGCATGCGGAGCGAACTATTCCAGCTACGGTTCCTCTTGTTTCGCTTGCGTTTCCATGTTGTCGAAGGACTGCACTACCTGATTGAGGCTTCTCGCTGGAAACGCAGGCTCGCTGCTTTGCCGAGCTACAGGCCCAACCTGATTGTTGATTGAACCTTGACTATGAAGACACGACCCACAACCCGATTCACCCACCTTTCCTTGAGACTTGTGGCTCTGCTTGCCCTGTGTGCCTCCGCGCTCGCCCAGCAGGTGGCGGCTCCGGTTACTTCGCCTGGGTCCAGCACCACGGATACAACTTCTTCGGCCCCTGACACAACCGGCTCTTCTACTTCGCCATTCAATCAGCGAAGTTCGCTGACAGCATCGCAGATTATTGCAATTCTGCAGCAGAGACCAGAGTTGGTGGTAGAGCTCAAATCCCTGGTAGCCGATCAACTGCAACAGCAGGGTATCCAAACGCAGGCTGACTCGATCTCGGATGAGATGCTGCTGAGCCAGATCTCGACCAACGCCCAACTGCGCGCCAGCATCACGGTTTGGCTCCGCGCCCGTGGCTATGTTTCAGCATCCGAGATGGATCACTTACTCTCGAGCGACGGCTCCGATCAGGACAATGGACTGTCGCCCTTCGCATCATCCTCCTCATCGCTGACATCAACGTTCCCAAACGGGACGCCTCTTGACGGCTCTTCACTCCTGGCTGGTGACCGTTCTCAAGGCGGATCGGTTTCTGCCGGCCAGCTATCTCCAGGGGACAACAGCGCCGCAGCCATGCGCACCAAGGGACTTACTCCCGCGACTCAGCGCTCGGGCGCAGCAGCCGACAAATCACGCAGCACCACCGATGAGCCTGACGCCCTCCACCTGCCCGCGCCCTACAATCTGCGATCCTTGCGCGACCTCTACACCCAAGTCCCTCCAGATAGCGCCAACCTCAAGCGTTTCGGTTCCGAGGTCTTCGTCAACCGCGATGATCCGACACACGGCGGACTGGGAAACCGCAACCTGCCGGTCGACCTTCCTATCGGTCCCGACTATGTGCTCGGCACGGGCGACGGCCTCACCATCAATCTCTGGGGAGGGATCTCACAAAACTTCGCCCGCGTCATCGATCGTGAGGGTAAGATCGCGCTGCCGGAAGCGGGATCTCTCGTTGTAGCGGGACTCACGCTGCAGCAGGCCCGGTCTAGCATCGGAAACGCGCTCAAGCAGCAATACCACAACGCCCAGGTCGATGTGACCATTGCCCGCCTGCGCACGGTGCGGGTATACGTCGTCGGTGACGTGCAGCGACCTGGAGCTTACGACGTCAGTTCCCTCTCCACACCGCTCAACGCCATTTATCAGGCCGGCGGACCGACCAGCGTCGGGTCGCTGCGCATCGTGCGCCACTATCGCGGACAGCAACTGATACGAGAAGTGGACCTGTACAGCTTTTTGCTGAACGGTGTGCGCATGGATGATGAACGACTGGAGGCCGGCGATACGCTGTTGATCCCTCCCGCTGGCCCGCAGGTCGCCATCTTCGGCATGGTCAAGCGGCCTGCGATTTATGAACTGAAAGGTAGCTCGACACTGAAAGAGGTGCTGGACGACGCCGGCGGAGCCACGGTCGCCGCGGCACTCGACCACATCTTGATTGACCGCATCGACCCCAACAAGCAACGCGAGACAGTCACCCTGGAGTCCAAGCCGTCCGACACGGCCCAGTCTATCCAGGCTCAGATTGCCACCTTCGATGTGAAGGATGGCGATCGTATCCACATCGCGGCCATCCTTCCCTATAGCGAGCGCGCTATCTATGTGGAGGGCCATGTCGTGCGGCCGGGCAAGTTTCCGTTCCATGACGGAATGCAGCTGAGCGACGTCCTTCGTTCCTATCAGGATTTGCTGCCGGAGCCCGCTGCCAAAGGCGACCTCGTGCGCCTGGTTGCCCCCGACTTTCATCCGGAAACGATTCAGTTCGATGTGGCCGACGCCCTGATCGGCAATATGATCCTTCCCCTGCAGCCGTTTGACACCATCCGCATCCTTGGCCGCTATGAAGTGGATGCGCCCCAGGTGACCATTCGTGGTGAGGTCCTACGCCCTGGCACCTATGCGCTTACCCACGATATGACGCCGATGAAGCTGGTGAACATGGCGGGCGGCTTCAAGCGCGATGCCCTGCTCAGCAGCGCGGACTTGGCGAGCTACACCGTTGAGGATGAGAAGAAAGTCATCAGCCAACGCGCGTCGCTTCACATTCGCTCGGAGCAATTTGACCTGGCCCATCTCAAGCCGGGTGACATTCTCACCATTCATCAACTGTCCGGATGGAACGATATCGGCGCCTCCGTCATTCTCGAGGGCGAGGTGACCTATCCCGGCAGTTACGGTTTGCAGGAGGGAGAGCGTCTTAGCTCGGTGCTCCGCCGCGCCGGCGGATTGCGGGACACAGCATACGCAGCGGGAGCGATTCTAATCCGCAATCAGGTGAAGGATTTAGAGGAGAAGACCAGGGTTGAACTCATCCACCAGATCGAGACCTCATCGGCGTCCGCACGCCTTGCACCTAATTTAAGCGGCCAGGATTCGAGTGCGCTGCTGCAGGCTGCATCGCAACAGCAGGCTGAAGTTCTCCAGCGTCTGAAGAGCCAGCCGGCCAGCGGACGTCTCGTGATTCACATCAGCGCGGATATCAACAGCTGGGCGAACACACCTGCCGATATCGAGATGCATACCGGCGACGTGCTGACTGTCCCCAAGCGCCCCGGATTCGTGTTGGTCAGCGGCCAGGTCTATAACGCCTCCGCCCTTACCTATGTTCCCGGCAAAGAAGCGGGATGGTACCTGCGCCGGGCGGGTGGAACCAACGATGTTGCGAATCGCAAAGAGATCTTCGTGATTCGTGCCAATGGTTCGGTCATTGGAAGACGATCTGGCGAATGGTACGGGGCAAACGTTCTCGGTACTCGCCTGGATCCTGGCGATGTGATCGTCGTTCCGCAAAAGATCATCGGTGGATCTCTCTTCTGGAGAAATCTGCTGACCGTTGCCCAGATATCTTCTTCCATTGCCATTACCGCCGCGGTCGCCGGGGTCATATAGGTTCGCCATGCGAAGGTCAGCGATGCTCCTGTTGGTGTTCCTTATGGTTGCGCGGAGGTACGCCCAGGCAGATCCCTATTCGTCAGGAGATGGAGACGCAGCCTGCGAAACCTCCAACATGGGGTCGACCTATGTCCCGATCGAAAGCTGGATCTATCCCGCGATCGAGAGGCTGGCAATGGCCGGTTACGTCCAGACTGCTTTCGCAGGGCTACGCCCCTGGACGCGGATGGAAAGTGCGCGGCTCGTCGCAGAGGCCCAGGAGCAACAAATCGATCACCAGAATATTGTCGACTCCGATGAAGCGGTCGACGAGCAAATGAACTCGTTGATCAAGTACCTGGCTGGTGAGTTCGCCGTGGAGCTTCGTCAGCGGGACGGAGAGTGCAATCGCCAGGCGGCGATCGACTCAGTCTACTCGCGCAGCACCGCCATCGCCGGCGCCCCTCTCACTGACGGCTACCACTTTGCCCAAACCATCACCAACGACTATGGGCGGCCCTACGGTCGCGGATCGAATATCTACAGCGGCATCTCTGGTCGCGCGGCCTTCGGCTCCTTCGCGTCGTACGCGCGGGTGGAGTTGCAGCGAACCGCCCCGGGGGTGCTGACTCCCTCATCCGCGAATGCCGCGATCGCGGCAGCCGACTTTACTCCCACTGCCGCGGCGGGCCCAGTCTCTGGTTACGCCCGCGGACGTGTGATCGAAGCCTATGCCTCGTACACCTTTCACAACAACCAACTCTCCTTTGGGAAGCAAGCGTTGTGGTGGGGTCCCAGCAAAGGCGGCCCGCTCCTCTTCAGCAACAATGCAGAGCCCATCACCATGCTCCGTTACGATCGGGTCTCTCCGTTCGAGCTGCCCGGCTTTGGCCGGTGGCTGGGCCCGATTCGTGCTCAGCTTTTTCTGGGCCGCCTTTCCGGTCAGCAGTTCGTACATGTAGGAGATCAGACCCTGGGACAAACCGGAGCTGCGCTCAACAATCAGCCGTTTATCAACGGGCAGAAATTTTCCTTCAAGCCCAGTCCTGATCTTGAATTCAGCGTCTCGCGCACCGCGATCTTCGCGGGCGCCGGCGTTGGCTTCACTACGAACAGCTTTTGGCGCAGCTTATTTTCTACCGGCAACACCGCCCCCGGTACCAACGATCCGGGCGATCGCCGGTCTGACGTTGACGTCCAATACACCGTTCCAAAGCTCCACAATCTGCTGAAGCTTTATGTGGACACGTTCACCGACGACGAGCTCTTTCCCCTTGCCTACCCCACACATAGCGCGTGGTCGCCAGGATTTTACGTTGCTCGGCTGCCGCATCTCCCGCACATGGACTTTCGCGCGGAGGGGTATCTGACGCCCCGTCGAACTTTTCCGGGGTTCTATTACTTCAATGTCCATTACCTCAGCGGCTACACCAACGACCGGCAGATCCTGGGCAACTGGATAGGACGCGAGTCGAACGGATATCAGCTATGGAGTAACTGGTGGTTCTCGCCTCGGAGCTCGGTGCAGGTGAGCGCACGCCATCAAACGGCCAGTGATGTCTTTCTTCGTGGTGGTTCTCTCCGCGACCTGAATATCAGCGCAGATGTTGCCCTAAACCCACACTGGCAGCTAACCACCGCGGTGCAACAGGAACGGTGGAGTTTTCCACTCCTTTCCGCCACGGCAAAAAATAATCTGACCACGACCATCCAGCTCTCCTTCCACCCGAAAGCAGGAGAATTTTAATGGCCACAGCCGAGATCATCTCCACCAAAGCGCAACCCATGGCGAATTGGGTCCGAAATGCCAACCTGCTTTGGGATCATCGACGCCTGTTGGCCAAGGTGGCCGCTGTGGCTCTCATTCTGAGCGCCACCATCGCCTTCCTTACTCCGAAGCGCTACGAGTCTGTCGCACGCCTCATGCCTCCGGAACAGCCCTCTTCCGGCGCGGCGATGCTCGCGGCGCTCGCCGGCCATTCTTTAGGCGGATTGGCTGGATTTGGCAATCTCGCCGGGCTGTTAGGGGGAAGAACTTCGGGGGCCCTGTTTATCGATCTTCTCCAAAGCCGCACCATCAGTGACCACATCATTGATCGCTTCAATCTGCAACACGTTTACAAGAAGCGCTATCGCATCGACACCGTTAAATATCTGGGCCACCATACAACCGTCGTTGATGACAAGAAGAGTGGTGTCATCACCATTACGTTCAGCGATACTGACCCGCGGCGGGCGCAGGCAATCACGCAGACCTATCTCGATGAATTGAACAGCATGGTGACCCGCGCCAACACCTCTTCGGCGCGGCGGGAACGCGAGTTCATTGAGAAGCGCCTGGTTAGCGTACAAGCCGAACTACAGGGTGCGGAGAAGGCGCTCAGTCAGTTTTCCAGCACCAACGTCACGCTCGACATCAAGGAGCAGACGCACGCGATGGTGGACGCGGCCGCCAGGTTGCAGGGCGAACTGATTGTGGGTCAGTCGGAGCTCGATTCGTTGCAACAGATTTACGGCGACGGCAATGTGCGCGTGCGTGCTGCCCGGGCACGGATCGGCGTTTTGAAGAGCGAGCTTACGAAGATGAGCGGCAGTGCCTCTCCGGAAGGATCCAATCAGAGCGACGAAGCCAGCTCTGAGCTATACCCATCCCTGCGCCAGCTACCACGGCTTGCCGTTCCGTACGCCGACCTCTACCGGCGTGTGCGAATTCAGGAAACTGTTTTCGAACTGTTGTCCCAGCAATATGAGATGGCCCGGATCGAAGAGGCAAAAGACACTCCAGTGGTCGCGGTGATCGACCAGCCGCTGGTCGCGGAGAAGAAATCCTTTCCTCCGCGTTTGCTGGTCATTCTTCTTCTGACCACACTATCCGTGGCGGTAACGTGCTTTTACATCATTCTTCGTTCCATGTGGGAGCACGTAGGGGCAGGCGATCCGCGGAAGGTACTCGCGCAGGAGATTGCAGATAGCGTACGGAGACAGCTGGAGCGCCGCTTTCAACAAAGGGTTGGTGTCAAATGAGAGCTCATCTCTCGAACGCCGCCTACGGGGTGCTGGATTACGCAGCCTATCCGATTGCCATGGTCCTCTCCGCGCCCACATTGCTGAAACACCTGGGTGTGGCGCAGTACGGCATTTGGATAGTGATCACCGCAGCATTGAATACCGGCAGCATCATTGCGTCCGGTTTTGGAGACGCCAACATTCAATACATTGCCAGCGCCAGAAATCAGGGCGATACCGGTCTGCTGGTGCGAGCGGTGCGGAGCATGCTCGGCATCAATCTCCTGCTGGGCGGAGCGTTTGCACTCATCTCTTGGATGCTGGTGCCGCTCGCAGTCGGCCAGCCTGGTAGGCTCCGCGGACGGTCTGCGAGCAGCCTGCCTTCTCGGGCTCAGGATCGCCAGTGTGCTCATGCTGGTGCGGGCCATCGAAACCGTTTGTGTCAGCACGCAGAGGGCTTTCGAGCGATATGGGGCAGCCATTCGTATCAGCCTCTTCACCCGGGTGATCACCGTGGCAGCGGCCGTGGGGCTCAGCATCCGCGGATATGGCGTGGCCGGCATCATGGAGGCGACAGCTTGCTTCCTGGTTCTTGGAACCTTGGCTCAGCTTATTCGCCTGCAGCAATACCTGGGAGCGGCCTCGCTCTTGCCGTCATTCAACCGTAACGCCACCACGGCCCTGTTCCAATTTGGAGCGTTCAGTTGGCTGCTTGCGGTCGCGAGCGTTGTGTTTACCCAGGCGGACCGGCTGCTTCTGGGTGTCTCGCTGGGCGCGACGGCCGTCACTGCTTACGCGTTGTGCGTGCAGATGGCTCAACCGATCTATGGCATCGCATCCTCCGGGCTGCATTTTCTGTTTCCTTACCTTGCAGCGCGGAATGCAGTTTCACAGCCGGTCGCAATCAAGAAAGCCATCCTGACGGCCTTCTCCGTGAATCTTCTGATCGTTGCTATCGGAGCCGGCGTCCTTCTGCTCTTCGGCCGTGCGGTCCTGAATGCATGGGTCGGCCAATCGATCGCTCAAAGTGCAGCCGGAATACTCGCTCCGATTACCTGGAGCTTCGCCCTCCTGGGGCTGAGTGTCACCGGTTATTACGCATTGCTCGCGCTGGGCCGTGTCCACATGGTCACAGCGCTGAATATTACAGGAGGCGCGACCATGCTGCTGCTCATGGTTTGCCTTCTTCCCTTGCAGGGCGTTCATGGTATCGCGCTAGCCCGTCTATCCTACGGGCTCATCGCTTTACTGATGTACGTCCCGCTAGCCCGTGCGCTGGGGGGTGCACGGGCGCCATCTTTGTCCGCGGCAGACGTTTGCCCAGTCTGTGAGGACGTATGAGCACCAGCTTCGCCATAGCCCAGGCGCGTAGCCGGAGCGAGGCCGGCAGCCTCATGGCTGCAACCGTGGGCTTCTATTTTGCTCTTCGCTATTCCTTTGAGTATTTGTTCTTCCAGTCAAACCCACGCGCGGGCGCCGCATTCGGCGTGGGGCTCAATCTTTTACTGTTTGCAGTGGTTGCATTCCATTCGTTAGGGCCGGCCCCAAGTACCCTGCGGGCAACGGTGCGTGTGCCTTGCTTCCGCCCGGCCATCGCCTTTCTCCTCTTCGCTCTTTGCAGCTTGCTTTGGAGCGCGACGATCTCAGTACCCGTCGCTTTTGCGTACTGGTGCGGTGTGGCGGCTGACCTCGCGATAGTGGTGTTGCTGCTTCGCACCGGACCTGTGGACCTAATGTCGTTCTCCCTTATGAAGGGTTATGTATGGGGAGCCGGCCTCATCGCGGTCATCACCTGGGCTTCTCCGACGATGCAGGATCTCCGCCCGGGGAATGACGACTTCTTTAGCCCGAACGCGATCGCATTAATCTGTGCCTTCGGCGTATTTCTGGCCCAGTTTCTCAGCCGTTCCAACAATTCCTGGAACCTGGCCGCCATTTTCCTTGCCGTCACCCTATTGCGCACCCTAAGCAAAACCACCATTGTTGCCTTTATCGCCGGAGAAGCATTTTTGCTCATCCGCGATTCCGCGATCAGCCGCCGCAAGCTGCTCATGATCCTGTTCGGTTCAGGCCTCGTCGTTGCTGCATTCTGGAGGCTCATTCAATCTTATTTTGAGATTTACACCACCACCGGCAATCAGGCGGAGACCCTCACAGGGCGCATCGGCATCTGGGATTATGTTCTCGAAAGGTCACTCGAGCAGCCCTGGATCGGGCACGGCTTTCACTCCTTTCGCAATGTCGTACCGGCCTTCGGCCCCTTCGAACCCTGGCACGCTCACAACGAATTGCTGCAACTCTTCTATGCCTACGGAGCCGTCGGCATACTTCTTTTCTTCATGGTTTACGGCAGTTTCTTCCTGCAGATCCGCCGCCTCCGCCTGTCATCCCACAAAGCACTCTTTTACGGACTTCTTCTCTTCATCGTTATACGGGGCCTCGGCGATACCGATCGATTCGAACTTACGCTGCCGTTTTGGTTTGTTTTTTTAATCAGCTCGCTAATGATGCACCCCAACCCACATCAACTCGAATCGCTCGAGTTGAGTACGCCGATAAAGGACGGCCAATCATGAAGATCGTCATCGTAGTTGCCGGCTCCTCCGGCCATCTCTCGGGAGTCACTCGTCATGCGGCTAATCTCGCTCGATGCCTGCTCTCGCGCAGCGGCGTAACGGCCATCCACGTGATCGCCGCCGAATGTCAGTGGGATGCCCTGGACTCAGCCCTGCCGCATAATGACGCCAGGCTCCATCTGCACGAGATATCGATGGGCAACAACGCTATTAGCCGCAATCTCTGGTACTACATCCATCTGCCCGCCATTGCCCGCCGGCTCAAAGCTGATATCGTTCACTTCGCGTATCCGGCTCCGATCAATCGGCGAGCGCTCGACTGCCCCGCGGTCGTTACCCTTCATGACCTCTACCCATACGATATTCCGTCGAACTTTGGCTTCCCCAAGGTTCTGTTCAACCGCTTGATATTGCAACAGTGTCTGCGTGCGGCTGACAAGATCACGTGCGTTTCGGAGACCACATTCCGCCGTCTCTCCTTTTATGCTCCCCGGCTTGCAACTCGCCGCGCCGTCACCATCTACAACTGCGTCGATCCCCGGCCGGCGGTCGCCGCTACCAGCCCTATTCCGGCATGGTACGGTCAACCGTTTCTCCTCTGTGTTGCCCAGCACCGCCGGAACAAGAACATAGTGCTTGCTTTGCAGGTCTTTCGGCGCCTGCTGCTGGAAAAGGAGATCAATCCGGCGTCCCTGCTGGTGGTGATTGGTATCGAAGGTCCGGAGACGGAAAACATTCATCGAACCATCAGGGAACTGAGCCTGGAGCGCCAGGTCGTCTTCCTTCGGGGAATTTCTGATGCTGAGCTTGAATGGTGCTATAAGAATTGCGAACTACTACTGGCGCCTTCTCTGATCGAAGGCTTTGGCCTGCCCATCGTCGAGGCCATGTTTCACCATTGCCGGGTAGTCTGCTCCGATATTCCGGCGTTTCGTGAAGTAGGTGGATCCTACTGCCACTATGTTCCTTTGGAACCATCCGCGGAGGACGCATTCGTCCGTGCAACGCGGGAAGCTCTCGCAACCCTGAGATTCCGCACACCGACCATCGATCGTTATTCCAGCGATCGCATTGCGAAACAGTACTTCGAGCTCTACCGGGAGTTGTGCCATCTAGACGCCACAGTGGAAACCATCGGCCATCGTGGCTTGGCCCGTAGTTTGGAAGGAAGTGGATCGTGAAAAGCCAGAGCGCAGTTCTGCCATCAGATACTCTTCCCAGCGGGGTGGGTGAGAAGCAATTGTTACTGGACTGTCTTCTCCAGGACCCTAAACGCTCGTGGCTGCACTACCTCGATGGTCGCCAGGCCCTGCGTGTAGGTGTCCTGTTGCATCTGGGCAAGCTAAGTCTTCCCCGGGACGAGTTCCCTCACTCCCACGCGGGAAGGCATAGTGCCTAGGCGCGTGATCGCAGGTACGGTCCTCGTACTGCTGGGCTGCTACCTGTTCGGGCACACGCTGCCACGCGCCTGGCGCTCACTCAACACTGACTTCCCCAATTACTATCTGGCTGCGAGACTCGTCCGTGAGGGTGTGGATCCTTCGCGCGCCTACGAGTGGATCTGGCTGCAGCGCGAAAAGGACCACCGCAATATCGATCAGCGAGTGATTGGGCTGGTGCCCATTACACCCTTTTCCACTCTGGCCATGTGGCCTTTGACCGATTTGCCTCCGCTGGCTGCAAAACACGCATGGCTGCTCTTCAATCTCGCTCTTCTTATTCCGATTGCGTGGTTGATGAGCGACGTCAGCGGCCTATCCCTGCTGCAAGTAGGGTGTCTCCTCGGACTTTCCTTCCCCTTGCATCGTAACCTTCTCTATGGCCAGTACTACATCGTTCTGCTTGGCATTCTGACCGCTGGGTGTTGGGCAATACAACGGCAACGGAATCGCATGGCTGGATCGCTGATTGCCCTGGGCGTAGCCGTCAAGATTTTTCCCGTCATCCTGACGCTGCACTTTGTCAGGAAAAAGAACTGGGAAGCACTCCTGGCTTGTCTGTTGACCGGCATTCTTTGCCTGCTGGTCTCCATCTCGGTCTTTGGCTGGAGTCTTCACCGAACCTACTTACTTCAGGTCCTACCTTGGACGCTGCGGGGTGAAGTGCTCGATCCTTATAATCTTGCCAGCTCTTCCCTCTCCACCCTGCTTCACCGGCTCTTCATCTTCGAGCCACAGCTGAATGCGCATCCCGCGTTGCATGCGCCATGTCTTGTCGCCATTCTGCACCCCACATTTCAATTGGCTTTGCTGCTGCCGGCGTTGCTTTGGATCGCCCCTGGTAAATCGTCGCCCGCTCGTATTTCACTCGAATGGTCGGCGCTCCTGCTGGCGACCCTCACGCTCACGCCCTTGCCCGCCTCCTACCACTTCACGGTTCTCGTTTTGCCTGTGGCCATTCTTTGCGCACGCCTCATGCAAGAGCGACGCAAAGCTCTGCTCGTCATTATCATTGCGCTTTATCTCGCCGTGGGGTATCCGGGATGGAACGCAGCGCCCGCGGATGGCTGGCAAGCTCTTCTGCATGTAAAGCGTCTGTATGCGCTGATCCTATTGACCATCGTAGCCATCTACTTGATAAAGAACGGCATCCGGGTGCAATCGTCAAAGTGGTGGCTTGCTGGGGGCGCGGCCGTCCTCGTCATCAGTATTGTCAGTGGCCTGAAGCATCAGCACGGCCTGTTTGATGACTATTCCTACCGGCTTCCCATCGGGCAACAAATGCTTCTAGCGGCGCAACCGGTTCCGCGAGAAAGCAAAGTGGATGCCATCGCGCTGATGCCGGATGGATACCGCAGAAGCACGATCGAGGGCGATTCAGTTTTTGCCAATGCGGGCACGAAGGATGAGCTATCACTCACCGCCGGCGGCGATCGGCTCTGGACGGAAACCGTGGGACTCCACTCCGTCCTCGAGCCGTCCTCTGGCTCCGGTCCGCCCATCCTCGACGCCGAATCGCCGGCCTCGCTTGCGAACGGAGGTACGCTCGCCTTTCTGCGCCAGATGAACGGGCGTAAACAACTCTTCGTCCGCGATCTCGCTCGCCCAGGACAACCGGACCAGCAACTCACGACCGCAACTTCTCCCTGGAATGTGGAAGAAGTCGCTATCTCACCCAACAGATCGCTCATTGTTTCCGCCACAAAAGACAGGACCGGGTCTAGGCTCTACGAAGTGCGCGGTGTCGACCAGTTAGAGTTGATCCCTGCTGGTGAAGCGCGCTATCCAGCAATTTCCCCCGATGGCCGCTGGCTTGCATTCAGCATTTTTCGGTCAGGCTACTGGAACCTCTCCTTGCGCGATTTGAATACCGACGCGATGCGCCGTCTCACCAACGTGAATTGCGATCAGACCTTGCCCGCCTGGCTACCCGACTCCAGAACGCTCCTTTACAGCAGCGATTGTGGCCGTGCGCTTGGCTTTACCGCCATTTGCAGGCGACGCTTTCTTCCCTGATTGCAGCAGCTGGCGGATTTCAGCCAAGGAAGCTCGTTTTGGATCCTGTGTTTTGTTGTATCAGGGCACGACTTTAGTCGGGCCGTAAAGGGGGGAGGGAAAGAGAATTGGGGCTTCAGCCCGGCTTCAGAGTCTGCGTGAGAGCTAAAAGAAAACCGCTGGAGTCATGGGCCTGCGGCCCACCGGAGGTGACGAAACACGCCCTCTGTCCAGCAACCACCTTCCATGAGAATGTCACCCTTTCCTTTGTCATCCCGAGCGAAGCCGAGGGATCTGTAGTTCCGCGGACCTCTCCTGGAAACGCGGAATTCTATGCTCAAACAGAATTGTCATCTCGACCGGAGCGTAGCGAAGTGGAGAGATCTGCGGTTTTCTCTTAGTTCTCACGCAGACTCTTCAGCCCCCGTTAGGCGTCTCCTGACGAAATGCTTGTGGGAAACGAACGATGCAAAGGACGTACCTCAGGGGCTAAAGCCCAAATCTTTGTTGAGGCTGCGGCCCGACTAAAGTCGTGCCCTGATACAAAGCATCAGAGCCGTGTCTCCTAATTTGGACAAGTCGCGCGTGGGGAAATCATGACGAAACGCCGACAATTCGGTGACAACCGGCCCCCCCACTTTACCTAGACTCGGATATATCGGAACGAAATCCCTCCACAGGTAGCGTCGTGAACATCGCAATCGGAGGCCGGCAGCCCTTGGCCCTCAACAGTTCGGCGACTACGACCAAAAAGCTATGCCGTTCGCGCTTGAGTATGCACGCTCGACATCTCGCACGCCTGTTCCTCCTGCTTCTGGCCCCCGCAATCTCGGCGCAGGCGGGAATTTTGCAGCGTGGCAAGGTACAACTCATCTGCCACCGCACAGCAAACCGCGACATGCCTGAGAACACCCTGGAGTCCCTCGCTCTGGCTGCGCGCATGGGATGCAACATAGTCGAGATCGACATCAGAAAAACGGCCGATGGGCAACTCGTTCTCAACCACGACGACTTTCTCGAGCGACTCACCGGCGGCACGGGGACGGTTGAGCTCACCTCCTACGACGAACTCCAGTTGCTCGATACAGGCGCCTGGATGGGTGAACGCTTCACGGGGATGCGCATTCCTCGATTTGAAGAGGCCGTTCAGCTTGCTCGCGAGCAAGGAATCGGTCTTTACCTCGATATCAAGACCAAAGGCGTCGCCCCCCTTTTGCTGGGAGTACTCGAACGGGAGGGGATGCTGGAGCGCGTGGTCTTTGGCGGCGAATGGGAAGACGTAAGAGTTCTCTACCCAAACGCAAATCATGATGCCGTCGCATACATGAATCCCGGTTGCAACGCCACGCAAGTGACAGCCTTGCAGCGGCAGGGAAAATTTGTGGTCGCTAACTTCTCAGCCAATGCGTACGAGATGAACCTCGAAGCGATGCGCGCAGCAGTGGCTGCGGGAGTCGATGCACTGAATGTGGATTATCCCCGCCTGGGCGCCGACGCCGTCGGCCGTCCGGTAGAAGCCACGCTGGCAGAACTAGCACGCACGGCATCGGACGGCCCCGTGCCAACGCGCCTGGCCGCCATTCGAGAGCTCTCCCACTTCACTGGTTTTCCCACCCAGGACGTCTTCGTCCGCCTGCTACGCGATCCCGACGACAGAATCTCGCGCGCAGCGGCAGTGGCCCTGCTCATCGCCCGGCCCGCCACGCCCACGCAGGTCTATATCGACGCCGGCTCCGCACCAGAAAAAGCGGCTCGCCGGAATGCGGCGTGGGCTATCGGAGTATCGGGAGTACCCGCTACCGGCTTCCTTCTGTCGTTGTTGCATGACAACGATCCTGATGTTCTGAAAGAAGCTCTGCTTGCCCTCAGCCGCTGCCCGGGCGAAGTACCCGCAGAGGCGATACTTCCATTCCTGACAAGTGGTGTACCCCCGGTACGTGCAGCCGCCGCACTGGCCCTCGCCCGCCATCAACCTCAGATCGCGGCGACTGCCGTGATGGATCTTCTCCGTCGTGAGGAAGAGCAGGCGGCCCGGGAACATGACGACCAGTTGCGCAGCGGCACCAAGCACCTCACGCCAGAGCAAATCAGGCCAATCGTTGAGGCCTACCGTGAACAAATGAAATTGATCCAGGCGCTTGCCTCACTGCCGCCTGAGGATGCTTTGGGCTTGCTCGCGAGCCAGGCATTTCGACAGGTCGCAGACTATTCTCAGGTAACCGCGGTGGTTGCCGGCTACCAACTCTGGGACCGCATCGCCGCGAATCCCGCACTTGCGATACAAGCCCTGCAATCAACCAATGTCGAGGTTGCCGATCGCGCCGAATGGGCGCTGGTGAAAGCAGGAACTTCTGTCCTTCCACAGTTGCGCCAGGCACTGCCGTTAAGCGATCCGCCTTCACAGGCAAGGATCATTCGCATTCTCGGCTGGCAGGGTGACCATGAATCGCTGCCACTGTTGCGCAAACTACAAGAGTCGGACCCGCAAAATAAAGTCTTGATTGCCTGGGCCATCGAAAAGATCGAGGTGCTTCGATTTCAGCCATGGACAAATTGATCAATTTTCCCCCGCCGCGCGCGTTCCGTAGCTATCCAGCGCTCCTCCGCGAGCTGCTGGCGCCATCTGTAGCCGGCAATGAAGGAGAAGCCACGGTGCCCCAGGCTTTGGTAAGTGAAACGTCTTCGATCGAGGATCCCCTCTTGTGCAACGTGGAACTGCCGTTGCGAGAGGTCTTCTATCCGCTCGGCTTCGCCTTCGAGATCGTCACCAACCGCCAGGCTGTTTTGGACGCTGCCAGCGAGAGTTGGCGGCATTGCCGGCCGCGGGATGCCGGTCCGACATTGCAACTCCGTATCGGGGTTACAGCCGGTATCTCGGGAACCTGTCCGCCCGCGCCGGTGGCGCGCGGCCAACAGCACTTGATCTCCATGGTTGCGGATGCGCAGAACCATGCCATTTGCGATCTCAACGCAGGTTTCGCATTCGCCTGGCTCACTGAGGATGCAATACAGAACCGCAGCTATGCCCGCTACCACTTCCTTGAGGCGGTCGCTCTTGTCCTCATCTCGACGACCTATGCGACTCCCATACACGCGGCCTGCGTAAGCCGCTACGGCCGCGGCATGTTGCTTTGCGGTCCATCCGGCACTGGCAAGTCGACGCTGGCTTACGCGTGTGCGCGCCGCGGATGGGTCTTTACCTCAGACGACGCCTCGTACCTTCGGCACCATGCCAGTGATCTCCGCGTGGTCGGCAACTCGCATCAGGTACGCTTTCGACCTTCCGCCAAGGACCTATTTCCCGAGTTGCGAGGCCGAAGCATCACCCCGCGCGCCGAAGGCAAGCCGTCTATCGAAGTCCCCACGGCCGAGTTGCCTGGAATCGTCACTGCGGACGAAGCGCTGGTTCATCACATCATTCTTCTTAACCGGCTACCGTCGGCTAACGCCGAACTGCGGCCGCTTCCCAGGGAAGCCGCACAGCAGTACTTTCGGCAGTATCTTCAGCTCCCTGACAAGATTCAGAAGATGCAGGCGGAAGCCGCCAAGAGCTTCGCCACCGCCGATGTGTATGAACTTCGTTACCAGGATCTGGAGCAGGCGATCGAGTGTCTCGATTTGCTGGCGCGCGATTCAGGCAAGCCCAGATGATCCGGCCGTCCCTGCAGTATCTCCGCCGGTTGTTGGCCAGGGCACCCCGCGGGCAGTTCTGGCTTTTCTTCACCGCCGCCCTGTTCTTCAACTTTGGCTTCTCCATCTTCTTTTTTCTCTTCAACCTCTACTTGCTCGGCTTTCACTTTACCGAACGATCACTCGGCTTGATCGGCGGCTTCATGGCCTTGGGCAGCATACTGGGGACGATCCCCGTGGGCATTTGCGCCCAGCGCCTCGGCCTGCGTCTCACGCTGGTAAGCGGTCTGCTGTGCACCGTGGTCTTCTCCGTGCTCCGCATTTGTTTTCTTGCCCAGACCGCGCAGCTCGCCCTCGCGCTCCTCACCGGCATGACCCTTTGTTCCTGGGCGGTCTGTCTCTCTCCTGCCATCGCCAGCCTCACTCGAGAGCAGGAGCGTCCATTCGCGTTCAGTCTCATGTTCTCCTCGGGCATCGGTGTTGCCGCCCTTGGCGCCCTGGTTGCCGGCCAATTGCCGGGCTGGCTCCGCCACCTTCCGCAGTCATTCACTGCTGGCGAAGCCAGCCGCCTCACGCTCGAATTTGCCTGTGGCGCAGCAGCTCTTTCGATCGTTCCCCTACTCAGGCTGAACTTGCCCGGAGCGGCGCCGCGGGTGCAGCTCCCGCGCCTTTCGAATCCCTTCTTGCGCCGATTTCTCCCGGCGATGGCGGTCTGGGCCCTGGTTACCGGATCCTTCCCGCCCTTCGCGAATGTATATTTCGTCCACCACCTGGGCTTGTCCCTGCAAAAAATGGGCTTCGTTTTCTCGCTCGCACAGCTGGTTCAGTTTCTCGCTGTGCTTTGCGCTCCCCTCCTGTTCAGGCGCACAGGCCTTGTCAAAGGAGTCATTCTGACCCAATTGGCAACAGCTGCTGCCCTGGCATCGCTGGCCTTGATCCACCCAGGGCCACATGGAGGCACGCCCGCACTCTGGGTTTACCCCGTTTACATGGCGATGCAGTTCATGAACGAACCCGGCATTTACAGCCTGCTGATGGACCAGATTCCTCCGGGCGAACGAAGCAGCGCCTCAGCCTCTACCTTCTTTGTGAGTAATGCGTGCCAGGCAATGGCCTCCGTTGCCATGGGAGCGGCGATCGTCCGCTTTGGTTATTCCGCAGCCCTGCTTGGCATCGCCGGGTTGGCAGTGGCGGCTACGCTCCTGTTTGCCAGGTTGTCAGGCTCGCACGCCGTCTCTGCGCCGGACTCCTCAGACCATCTGGAAGACCTGACGGCCATCCGTCTATGAGGGTGTGCCAGAGCGGCCATCTGTGCTGGTTCGGGCAAGTCCGGGGCAACGGTCGCAGGATGTCACTTCTTTGTCATTTCGCCTTTTCAGTGTTCATTTTGCGCCTTCCTGAGGGACACTGTAAGGAGCGACTTTTGCGGGATGATTGGCCCAGAACAGGTCTTGAACCGGGGAGTGAGTATGAGCTTGATTCTAGTTATCGAAGACGATCCAAGAATTCAACGCGCGCTGCGACGACAATTCAGCGCAGAAGGGTATGACGTTCATATCGAAGGCGAAGGTCCCTCCGGCTTGGCTGCGTGCAAAAGCCTGCGTCCCGCAACCGTGGTTCTGGACCTGATGTTGCCCGGACTTTCCGGGCGTACCGTTTGCAAAGAAATAAAGGCCTGGTGTTCCGACATCCCGGTCATTGTGCTCAGCGCCGTCTCTGAGGTGGCGGACAAGGTCCTGCTGCTCGAGACCGGCGCCGATGATTACATGACCAAGCCCTTTAGCCCCCGCGAGCTCCTTGCGCGTGTTCAGGCTGCGATCCGGCGCACGCAAAAAAAAGTCAAGGAGTTGCCTGCTGGTTTCGGAGAAGTCTCTGTCGACTTTCTCAAAATGGAGATCTACCGGTCGGGAACGCTCGTGCCCTTGACGGCGCATGAGTTTAAGCTGCTCCGCTACTTCCTCGACAATCCAGGCCGCGCCATTGCGCGTGAGGAACTGCTGAGCGATGTCTGGGGCATGAGTTTCCACCTCACCACCCGCACCGTCGACAACCAGATTCTCAAGCTTCGCCAAAAACTCGAAGCTGACCCCGCGAACCCGGTTCATTTCCGCACCGTTCATGGAATCGGATACAAATTCGTCCCGCAGGGATAAAGCAATTTGTGTCGTGAAAGTGATAGTTGATTCATGAAACAGTGGCGGATGCGGACGACTTTGATGTTTTCGCTCCTGGCGGTCTCGCTGGGGCTTACTGTCACCTGTCTCTTCATCATCCGGGTCACCGTTCAGCAGGAAATCAGCAAGAGTCTCCAGGCCGACCTGGACCATTCGCTCAGCACCTTTCGCAACCTGGCTAATCAACGCAATCGCATGCTGGACCGGGAAGCGGCGCTGCTGGCCGATCTGCCCAGCCTGAAGGCCCTGATGTCCACGCAGGATGCGCATACGATCCAGGATGCCAGCCAGGAGTTCTGGGCCACCAGCGGGAGTGACTTCTTCGCCCTCACCACTCCCAACGGAACGCTCCTCACCTATTCCAACCGCGGACCGAAGCTGAACAATGCGTCGGTCACGAGTGGGCTGCAAGCCTGCATGACCTCCGCCGAAGAGGCCTGCATGATCGCCTTCGGGCAAAGCCTCTACGAGCTTTCCATTCAGCCGCTGTACTTTGGACCGCCGGAAAACGGATCTTACCTTGGCTATGTGATCATCGGCTACGCCATTGACCGCCAGGTGGCCGGTGAGGTCAGCGAGGCCGCCGCTGCGGACGTCACCTTTCTGGTCAACGGTGAAGTGGCTGCCACCACGCTGCCCGCTCCTCGGCTAAACGACCTTCGACAGCAAAGTCCAATTCTTGCGGATGTGGGCGCCGTCCCGCGCAAGATGCAGTTAGGCGGAGAAGCCTACGTTGCG
This sequence comes from uncultured Acidobacteriaceae bacterium, assembly GCA_963830325.1. GTDB lineage: Bacteria > Acidobacteriota > Terriglobia > Terriglobales > Acidobacteriaceae > PALSA-350. The sequence goes on along the minus strand of CAWHMV010000004.1, from coordinate 50,113 downwards.
GCGGCCGCCGCTCTTCCTGCTGCGGGCCAGGAGAGGATTCAAATCGTGGTCCTCAAATCATATGACCGGGCCAGCGAATATCTGGGCCGCGTCAATCGATGGGTTCTCGCCCTGGGTGTGGCCACCGTGCTTCTGGGGCTGGTGCTGGCCGTTGCCATTTCCCGCACCGTGACGCGCCCACTGGAAACCCTGGTCGCCGGCACCCGCGCACTGGGCCAGGGCGATTTCGATTATGAATTAAGAGTCGATGGCGCTGCGGAAGTCCGTGAGCTTGCCCTTGCCTTTGACAGAATGCGTGGTGAGCTCAAGCGCACGCATCGCGAACTGCTCGAGTCGGATCGCCTGGCCACCATCGGCAGAATGGCCAGTTCGGTATCGCACGACCTTCGCCACCACCTCTCCGCCATTTACGCCAACGCCGAATTCATGAGCCTCCCTAATACCGGCGCGGAGGAACGCGCGGAATTGCATCTGGAAGTGCAGGAAGCCGTGCAGAGCATGACTGACCTGATCGAATCGCTGCTCCTTTTCAGCCAGACAGGTCAGATGCTCCATCTGCGCCGGGAATCGATCGACGCATTGGTCGAGCGTACTGCCCAGTCGGTGCGCCTGCACCCCGAATGCCGCGAGGTTCAACTCTCCACAGAAATTCCCCAGCCCATCTATGCCTGGGTGGATAGCAAGAAGCTTTCCCGCGCGATTTACAACCTGCTGCTCAATGCGTGCCAGTCGGCCAAAACTGGCCCCGGCGTGCACAAAGTGGTCGTAAAACTTGCGGAAGACAACGACAAAATTGAAATCAGAATTCGCGATACCGGACCGGGTGTAGCCGAATCCATTCGAGAGACGCTCTTCCAGCCTTTTGTGAGTGCCGGCAAGGAGAATGGGGTAGGGCTTGGGCTTACGCTTGCACAGCACGTCGCGCAAGAGCATGGTGGTGAAGTACGGCTGGAGAAATCTGCGCCTGGAGAAACTGTATTCACCATATTGCTCTATAAGCAGGCGCTGGAGGCCTTTGGCCACACCAAGGCCGAGTCCGTCAAGGTCAACACGTTCCAGGAGTAGAAGCGAAATACCGCCGGTATCCCGAAACCAGGCGTGGCAGGAGCCGTTATGAGACGATCGTCAGGTCAGCTGTCCACGGGTCCGAGATGTCGTCGTAGAGTTGTCATCTTGGGCTTTCCCTTACTATTGCTGGCATCCTTTATGCCCGCATCCTTCGCCCAGGCCGCTGACGACGCAACCGCCGCGGAACAACAGCGGGTGGTTGCCATCGAAACCAAGCTGAATGAACTGAACGACGCCCTCAGCCAAACAGAGAAGATGCTGGAGAAGTCGCGTGCGGAAATCCAGGCACTGCATGCCCAGCTGGACGCTCTTCGCGCACAAAGTGCCGGCACTTCTGCCAGTGCCCCGCCCCCGGACACTCAGAATGCGAACACCGATCACCCGCAAGAACTGGAGGCGCTGCACGAGCAGCAGGATGCCATGCAGGCCGAGATCAAACAACATGATCAAAGCAAGGTGGAGACGTTTTCGAAATATCCCCTGCGGCTCAGCGGGCTGATTCTGTTCAACGCGTTTTCCAACGCAGGCGTCGTGGACGATACCGAGCTGCCTTCGATCGCACTGGCCCGTTTTCCTGGATCATCCCACGGCAGTTCGGGTGCGACTCTGAAGCAGACTCTGCTGACTCTCGATGCCAGCGGGCCGCGCATCGCGGGCGCCCGCAGTTCGGCGAATGTAAGCATCGATTTCTTTGGTGGTGTCTCCAGCAACAACTACGGCTACAGTGCTTCCACCGGCGTCGTGCGGATGCGGCAAAGCTGGGTGAGTCTCGATTGGTACAAGACCACGGCGCAGGCCGGCTACACCGTGCCACTCATCTCACCCCTGTCGCCGACCTCCTACGCTACCGTCGCACAACCTGGTTTGGCAGGTTCCGGTAATCTTTGGACGTGGTCCCCGCAGGTTCAAGTCGAGCAGCGTATTCCGTTCAGCGAGCAGCGTAGGATTGGCCTCGAGGGCGGTCTCATCGATCCGCCGGCCTCTGGCTACACGGCCAATCAGCTCGACAGTCCGGTTGAGGCATCACGGCATCCGGGCTACGAAGGCAGGATCTCTTACAGCGCCGACGCAACGCGCAAAGGCGTACCACGGCCGTTTGCGCTGGGCGTAAGCGGATATTCTGCACATCAGTTCTATTCGAGCGCCACGCAGATCCACTCCTGGGCGGCAACTGGAGATTGGCAAATTCCAATTTTCCGATGGTTCGAACTGACCGGCGAAGCCTATCGTGGCCGATCGCTCGGAGGGCTGGGCGGAGGAACCTACAAGGACATCGTGACCGGCCCTGATTCGGTCACCGGCCTTACCCGAACCACGGGTGTGGAAACCGCAGGAGGCTGGAGCCAGCTGAAGTTTATCCCCGGCTCGACCTTCCAGCTCAACGCTGCCTTCGGGCTCGATGATGCTTTCAGCAGCAACTTTGATGGGTTCAATTTCTCTCCCCAGACCGAAGCCCTGATTTCCAGCACGCGAAACAGTTCCGTCGTGGCTAACTTGATCTACCGCCCTAAGAGCTATCTCATCCTTTCTCCTGAATACCGGCGGATCAGGACCTGGCCCTACACCGGCTCCGCCAACACCGCCAACATTTTCACCATCACGGCCGGATACGAATTCTGATTTGCGCCACGCCCTAGAAAATGAAGCCAGCCCTCCCCATCTGCCGTCTCGCAATGCTGCTTTGCTCTCTTGCGCTCACTCTCACCTTGAGAGCAGAGACCGTGGACCTTTCGGCCCACGTCAAGCTAACCAGGGGTCGAGGCGCCAACCATTCCCCGCAGCGCTCATCAGGGGATGTCGTCGTCTGGCTTACGCCCACCCGCGAGACCGAAAATATCTCAGCGCCTCGCGCACCGCAACGCTACACGCTTGAGCAAAAAGACAAGCAGTTCATCCCGCATGTTCTCGTGGTGCCGACCGGCAGCAGCGTAGACTTCCCCAACCTCGACCCCTTCTACCACAATGTTTTTTCTCTCTTTAATGGAAAACGCTTTGACCTCGGCCTCTACGAAGCCCATACGAACCGAGCGGTCCGGTTTGATCGCGATGGCGTTTCCTACATCTTCTGCAACATTCACCCGGAGATGGGGGCGGTCGTCATTTCGCTCAGCACACCCTACTTCGGCGTTTCCTCGCCGGATGGTAACCTGGCGGTTCACAATGTGCCGCCGGGAAGTTATCGGCTCAACATCTGGGCTGAGAACGTGCCCACGGACCGGCTCAACGCTCTGAGCCGGACGGTCGAAATCTCGCCCTCGAACACGCACCTCGGCACTTTCGAACTACAGGCCAGCGGAGACATCATGACCCATCATCAGAACAAATTCGGCGAGGACTACAAGCCTGAGCCGAAAGACCCGTACTAGCCTGGGCCTCAGGGACTAGAGAGGGTGGGCAAGAAACCGCAGATCTCTCCAATACGCTACCCCGGATTTCCTGTTGAATGGCGTTGGCGATCATCATGCGGCTTTCCTTAACGAAAGCCGCACACGTGGCCATGTCCAGCGCTGCGTGGCAGGAAAATCCGGGTACGCTCCGGTCGAGATGATGAAGAACGCATCGGTCCCGCAACCGCCCTCAATGGAACCGTTGCCCTTTCCTTTGTCATCCCGAGCGAAGCCGAGCGACTGTCTGAATTGGCAAGCGAACGGCGGTGGCCCCTCTGGAGGTTGCAGCCGAGGATTCTGTCCTGTCCCATCCCCCTGGACGGGTGCCCCATGTTTGCGCCGGCGAAGCCGGGGCACTACATGGGTTGAACAAGATGGGGCGAAGCCCCTTCCGATGTTGTCCTTTCCCGTGCAGCGAAGCCAAACAACGAGCAGATCCATCCCCGGCGAGCCGACGATGCGACGCCGAGGGATCTGCGGTTCAACCTTTCCTGGAAACGCTAACTCCTGTCCTCAAACAGAATTGTCATCTCGACGGAGCGTAGCGTAGCGGAGAGATCGCGGTTCAACCTTGGAAACGCTAACTCCTGTCCTCAAACAGAATTGTCATCTCGACCGGAGCGTAGCGCAGTGGAGAGATCTGCGGTTCCCTAACAGGCGGATTCGTCCTCCCGGGCTCCGAGCCCGACGGACTTAGCGAATCAACTCAAAGGTACGCTGTAGACGACACGTCGGCACTTGGTCTTGACAGGCGTCATCCTGCGTCGTTAGTATCTTCGCGGAAATGAGACGTCTCATAATTCGACCGGAATCGCAGCATTTCGCCTTCCCGAGGGCCACATCTCTATGAATATACGCAGGCTCCTGCGATTGAGCATTACGCGGCGAGCATTCGGCCTGTACTGTACTGTTTCCGTTTGCGCTTCCCCCGCGATGATGGCAACCGCGCACGGTCAATCCTCAGAATCTCCGGAATGGACTACCGACAGCTTCAACCCACAGCGCGACGGGTGGCAAAGGAATGAGACCGCGATCTCGCCCGCAAATGCCAAAAACCTCCAACTGCTGTGGAAACTAAAAACCGACAACAAAACCATGGGGATGCAATCCTTCCGCGAGCCCCTCATCGTTGCCGCCGGTGACAAGACTCTCGCGATCGTCGCCGGCAGTGCGAACGGTGTCTACGCCATCGATGCCGCCACGGGCGAAATGGCATGGCAGAAAAAATTGAAATGGTCGGCCGCCACACCCCAGGAAGCGGGAGAAGGCCGCGGCTTTATCTGTACCAATGCGCTGAGCGCCACGCCGGTCGTAACTCCTTTCGGAGAAGGCGAGCGCTTCCTGTACGTTCTCGCCAGCGACGGCTATCTGCACATCTTGAATCTCCACGACGGAGAAGACCAGAAGCCTCCTGTCGAGATGCTCCCCAAGGCCTACGGTAAACCCTACGGCCTGAACCTGGTGAACGGTGTCGTCTATACGATTACCGGCCAGGGCTGCGGCGGAGTCCCCAACGCCCTCTACGCTTACGATACGGTCAACGGAAAAGTGTCGTCTTCGTCTCCACCGCAAGGTGGACTTTGGGGTGTCGCCGGGCCCACCATCGGCAACGACGGGACCATCTATTTCGAGTCTGGAGATCACCCTTACGATGCGAAGGCAGGACTGCTGTCGACCAGCTTCCAGGCTTATACATTCTCGGATGACGTGTTAACGCTCAAAGACTATTACACACCGTCCAATCACGAGTGGCTGACCAAGCGCGATCTCGACATGGACACCACGCCCGTTGTCTTCCCCTACGAAGGGCGTGATGTCATTGTGGGTGGAGGGAAGGAAGGACGCTTCTTCCTTCTGGACAGCAAATCGATGGGAGGCGCCGACCACGAAACGCCGTTGTTCCGTTCCGATCTCATCTCCAACGCCAATATGAATTTTCAAACCCAGGGTACCTGGGGCAGCCTGGCCGCCTGGAAAGATAAGTCCGGCACGCAATGGGTGCTCGCGCCCAATGGCGGGCCGACCATCGTCAAGTTTCCGGCCAGCTATGGGCCCACTCCCAACGGGGGCATCCTTGCGTTCAAGGTAGAGACAAAGAACGGAAAGCCGATGCTCGCTCCCGCCTGGCAGTCGCGCGATATGGTGACCGCCGAGCCGCCCGTGATCGCCAATGGTGTGGTGTTCGCGTTAGCGGGCGGCGAATTTACCGGGCAGGCCAACGATGCCGAGGGCGGTCTGTTCACTGCGGAGCAAAGAATACAGCGTTCCGTCCCTGCAAAGCTTTATGCCCTCGACGCCCTGACAGGCAAGGAACTGTATTCCAGCGGAGACCAGATTACCTCCTTCCTCCACCAGTCGGGTCTTGCGGTTGCCGGTGGCCGCGTAATCTTCGGCACGTTTGATGGAACCATCTATTGCTTCGGAATCAAGTAGTCGATCCGCTCTATGGCAGGCCACTTGGGGAATTCAGTGATCAAACCTAAGCTCCGTCGATCTATCGCTCTATCGCTGACCTTTACGGTTCTATACCTGGCGCAAGCTCACGGGCAGGCGCCCGGCAATTGGCCGCTCCCCCACAACGACGCGGAACACAGCGGTTGGCAAAAAGCCGAGACGAAACTCTCGAAAGACACCGTTGCCGGACAATTCAAGTTTCTCTGGAAAATCAAATTGGAGAACAAGGTGAAGGGCCCCGTGTCCTTCAGCGAACCGCTCCTTGCTCCTCGACTGATCAACGCAGAGGGATTCAAAGACCTCGTGATTTGGGGCGGCAGGGACACTGTCTACGCGGTCGACTCCGAGCTCGGAACCATGGTGTGGCAGAAACACTTCGACGCTCCCGCGATGCATGGCCCCTGCGGCGCGAACCCTCTGCCTATCCTGGTGGAACCGCCGCACATCATTAACTTCGGCGCCCGTCGTACCCCCGGTACTCCACCACCCCCTCAACCGCCGCCGCTTACGGCCGGAGCGCGACGCGTGGGTAGCTCTGCCGGCGGCGGAGGCTTCGGCTTTCGAGGAATCTACATACTGACCGGCGATGGCTATCTCCATGAACAGATCCTTTCCACCGGCGCCGACTTTGCTCCGGCAGTCAAGTTTCTGCCAGTGCGGCCCGGCATCTCGAACGGTTTGAACATCGAAGCGAACGTACTGTACACTGCGACCACTCATGGCTGTGGAGACGCACCGAATGCATTGTGGGCCATCGATCTGGCTGCCCCTGATTATCCGGTCACGAGTTACAAGGGCGTGAGCCTGCAGGCTTCGATGGGACCCACGTTGAGTGGCGGTGTCGCGTATCTGGTTACAGGCAGCGGGTCAGCCACGGATCAGGTATACCCCAACAGCATTGTGGCGCTTAGCGGCAAAGAACTAACGGTGAAGGACTGGTACACACCCGCCGGAGATCCAGGCAATCTTCAAAACCTCAATCCGGTGGCATTTACTTTTAAGCAGCAGGAGCTTCTCGCCGCACCTGGCAAAGACGGAAGTATCGTTTTGTTGGATAGCAAGTCGTTGGGTGGATCGGATCACCACACTCCCCTGTTTCAAACGCCGAGCTTTTCCGGTCCAAAGCCGCTGGCTGGGGAGGAATAACCCACTGGCAGGATGCAAACGGTACGTCGTGGATATTAGCGTCTTTCTCTGCAGCTCTCTCTGCGGAAGCGAAGTTCGAAACCAACAACAGCGCGGCCACTCATGGCGGTATCGTCGCTTTCAAAGTTGCGGAGCAGGATGGAAAAATAGTGCTCATCCCCGCCTGGTCATCGCCGGATTTAGTCAACCCCGCGCCACCGGTGGTGGCGAACGGTGTGGTGATCGCTCTCTCCGAGGGAGACCGGAAGACAAACGCCCGGCTTTACGTCCTCGACGCGACCACCGGCAAGCAGCTGTACGTCAGCGGATCGGAGATCACGACCTATGCGCAGATGTCTGGACTATCTGTCGGCGATTCTCATGCTTTCTTCACCACCCACGACGGCACGTTGTATTGTTTCGGAATCGGGATGGAGCACTAATTTCGCGAAATAAAGGATCGAGTCAGAATGCTTAATCGCTCGCAAGTAAAAAATGCCGTCGACAACGCCTCAGGTATATTGCGGCTGCGCCCCAGCTGGGTGCCGCGCTCGTTCATGATCCCGGGACGCCGGCTAAAGCTTCACCCCAACGATTTGTATGCGTTCGGCGGCCATCGCGGAGGCATCAACGAACGTTGGTTCTCGTCGACAACCAAGGCTTCGAATGGACCCGACACTCTTGCCGACGAGGGTCTCAGTTACGTTCAACCGGACACGGGCGAAAAATTCCTCCTAAGGGATGCGGTGGAAGCCGCCGGTGATTTGCTGCTCGGCGCTGCTGTGATGGAGCGCGAAGGCGGATGGAACCTGCTCTGCAAGTTTTTCGACAACCTGGGTCCCATCCCGCACCACCTGCACCAGAGCGACGACTTCGCCAAGCTCGTAGGACAGAAGGGGAAACCGGAAGCCTATTATTTTCCGCCGCAGTACAACCAGGTGGAAAATAACTTTCCCCACACCTACATGGGCCTCGAGCCGGGCACGACCAAGGCGGATATCAAGCGATGCCTGGAAAAGTGGAACCAGGGAGACAACGGCATCCTCGAGCATGCTCGTGCCTACCGCCTCGTCGTGGGCGAAGGCTGGCAGATCAATCCGGGGATTCTCCATGCCCCCGGTTCGCTGGTAACCTACGAACCCCAGGTAAACAGCGATGTTTTCGCGATGTTCCAATCAGAGGTGGAAGGCCGCATCGTGGACTGGAGTCTGCTGGTCAAGGATGTCAGGCCCGAGTTCAGCCATGACCTCGACTACCTGGTCAGCATGTTAGATTGGGAAGCCAACGTGAACCCCGAGTTTGCCAAATCGAACAAGACGAAGCCTCGACCGGTCAAAGCCGTCGAGGAAATGGAAAGCGAGGGTTACCGCGAACTCTGGATTACTTATGGCACGTCCCACTACTCCGCCAAGGAGCTCACGGTACTACCCGGGCGAAGCGTGACCATCAAGGACAAAGCAGCCTACGGAGCGATCCTGACCCAGGGCCACGGGCTGATTGCCAGGCGATCGATCAGCACCCCCTCGATGATTCGCTTCGGCGAGATGACTGAGGACGAATTCTTTGTGACTGCTGCGGTGGCGGAAGAAGGAGTCGTCATCGAGAACCTCAGCACATCGGATCCTCTGGTGATGCTGAAGCATTTTGGCCCGGGAAATCCCGATGCGCAACCACTCGTTAGAGGTTGAGGACAAGCATGGCCAGGAAGGATCTCAACGTCGGGCTGGTTGGATATGGCTTTATGGGGCGCACCCACTCAAACGCATTTCTCCAGGCGCCTCGCTTTTTCGATTTGCCCTATCACCCGGTTTTGAAAGCAGTCTGCGCGCGAAATGCGGATCGAGTGAAAGGCTTCGCCGAGAACTGGGGTTACCAATCAATCGAAACCGATTGGCGAGCGCTGGTGCAGCGCAGCGACGTTGATCTCGTCGACATCGCGAGCCCCAACGATACCCATGCGGAAATTGCCATTGCCGCAGCAAAGGCGGGAAAGATGGTCCTTTGCGAGAAACCCCTGGGACGAACCGCTGCGGAAGGCAAGACCATGCTCGACGCCGTCGAGTCCGCCAAGGTGCCCAACATGGTGTGGTACAACTACCGCCGTGTTCCAGCCCTGGTGCTGCTGAAGGAACTGCTGGACCAGGGAATCTTCGGCCGTATCTTTCACTACCGCTCGCAGTTCTTGCAGGATTGGACCATCTCGCAGGACCTCCCGCAGGGCGGCGAGGGACTATGGCGTTTGGATGCATCTGTATCCGGCAGCGGCGTGACCGGTGATCTGCTGGCGCACAACATCGACATGGCGCTTTGGCTGAACGGACCCATCACCGAAGTAGCGGCGATGACGGAAACATTCATCAAGGAACGCAAGCACAGTCTTACCGGCAAAGTGCAGCCCGTTACCATCGACGATGCCAGCGCCTTCGTGGGCCGATTCAAGAACGGATCGATGGCCTTGTTCGAAGCCACCCGCTATGCGCGCGGACACAAGGCCCTCTTCACGCTGGAGATCAATGGAGAACGCGCTTCCGCCAGGTGGGATTTGCATGACCTCCATCGTTTAGAGTTCTTCGATCACCGCGATGAAGGGCGTTTGCGCGGATGGAAGAGCATTCATATTACCGACGGCGATCATCCCTACATGAAGAATTGGTGGGTGCCCGGTCTCCAGATAGGCTACGAGCACACCTTCATTCACCAGGTGGCTGACTTCCTCAAGGCGACCGGCGAGGGCAGCAGATTTTCTCCCGGCTTTCGGGATGGCCTGGCAGCTGATTATGTAACCGATACAGTCCTGAAGTCGGCCGCCAGCAGGAAATGGGAAACGGTACCGCTTCTCTAGGAGCACCTATGTCAAATAGATCTTCGTTTGCGTGGCCCCTGAAGGCAGGAGCCTGCTTCGCATCGGCAACGCTATCGGTGGCCCTGGTCACCGTCTTCGCGGCGCCCTCTATCTCCGCACAGCAGAAGCCCGCAGCGCCCAGCCGCTTTGTTCAGCCCGAGCCCATCGACTTCAACGACCATGACGGATGGACCCAGATCTTCGACGGCAAAACCTTGAACGGCTGGGATGGACCGCCTGATGTTTGGCACGTGGAAGATGGAGCCATCGTCGGCGAGTCCACTCCGGAGCATCCTTCGGGAACTACCAACATCATCTGGCGTGGCGGCGAGCCCGGAAACTTCATGCTCAAAGTGGAAATGAAGCTCGAAGGTTCCGGCGCCAACGGCGGCATCCAGTACCGCAGCCTCAGTGTGCCGCCCAAGCATCGTGAGATCCCCGCGGATCGCCTCGCCCAAATGACAGATGAGCAGAAACAGCGAATGCAACAGAATGAGCAACAGTCGCAGAAACACGCCAAGTGGAACCTGCAGGGCTACCAGGCCGATTTTGACTACAACAATCGATACACAGGCCAGCTCTACGAGCAGGACAGTGACCGTGGCATCATCGCCTGGCGCGGCCAGATGGTGGCAACCGAGCCAGGGAAGAAGCCCCGTCTACTAGCCACGCTGGGCAACCCCGACGATCTCAAGGCCTTCATCAAACCAGGGGAATGGAATCAAGTCGAGATCATCGCCGATGGCCATACGCTCATTCACATTGTGAATGGCCATGTGATGGCGACGCTGGTCGATACAGATCCGAAGTACTACCAAGCCAAGGGGCTGATTGCTTTTGAGATTGAAGGTCCGGGCAATCTAAAGATCTCTCACCGCAACGTGTGGCTCAAGAAGTTGCCTTAAGCAGCGAAAACATGGCTCCGCAAGACAAACCATACACTCGTGAGTTTTTGTTGGAACGCACCGGACGGCTCTCCCAGGCCGGCGGTATCTCCCCTTTCATCCATGCTGACGGTAAGGCCAAGGGAGTTTCTACCCTGCGCGTGCGCACTGCAGCGGGGCTTGAATTCTGGGTTGTACCCGACCGGGGCATGGATATTTTTGAGGCCGGTTTTCAGGGAAAATCCTTATGCTGGCACTCTCCCCATGGGATGGTTCATCCCGCGTATTACTCCGCCCGGGGCGCCGAATGGCTCAGATCTTTCCCTGGAGGACTACTCGCCACGTGTGGCCTGACAACGGCAGGCGCGGCTTCAGAGGATAACGGAGAGAGTCTGGGAGTGCACGGCTCGATATCGAATACTCCTGCGGAAGCCGTAAATTGGTCGGAACATTGGGAGGACGATGACTGTTTGCTGAGCATATCCGGCAAAGTGCGGGAAGCCTCGGCGCACGGTCCAAACCTGCTTCTCGAACGCACGATTTCGACATCGCTCAAAAGCAAATCTCTCTCCGTGCATGACGTTGTCCAGAATCAAGGTATGCGCGAATCTCCGTTGATGGTTCTGTATCACTTTAACTTTGGCTTTCCGTTGCTGACGGAACACAGCCGAATCTATGCTCCATCGCAAGCCGTTGAAGCCGCGACTGATTTCGCCGCCCCCAGTCAGGACGCATGGAATCTGTTTGAAGCACCCGTGCAGGGTGTGGCCGAACGCGTCTATTTCCATCAGATGAAGCCGGATGCTGCCGGGAAGGTGACGGTGATTCTGGTTGGTGACACCGGCAAGCCGGAGCTCGGTATCGCGTTGAGCTATGACAGCACGACTCTGCCCCGGTTTGTGCAATGGAAGATGACCGCCACGAACCATTTCGTCCTCGGGCTTGAACCCGCAAACTGCTGGACCCTCGGCCGGAAGGCAGAACGTGATCGCGGTACCTTGCAGATGCTGTCTCCGGGGGAGCGACGCGAATTCCGTCTCCAGTTAAGTGTGCTCCATGGAGCAGAAGAAATCGCGAACGCGACTCGCGGCCAGGTTGATCGTAAATAGCCTAGACGCGAACGCGCTTTCTAGCCTTTGCCGGAGCGCTCCAGGCCGCAACCGGGCAGGGCGTACTGGATGATTCTCGAACCGTGAGCGTCGCGGGTAGGCGGACCTTCTCGCGCGGCTTTTTGCCTTCTCCCTTTTCGATCCTCCGCAGCAGGACCTCGACCGCTTGATACCCCATATCAAAAGTGGGCTGCACAACGGAAGTGACGCCGGGGCGAAAAAACTCTTCTGCGTTCAGCTCATCGAAAGTTACAAACGAGAAGTCTTTCGGCGTACTCAGTCCCACCGCGTACAGACTCCGCAGCGCCGCCAGCCCGGTAACGCCGTTGGTTGCGAATACTGCCGTGGGTCTTTCCTGGAGCTGAAGCAAACCGTTTTGGCACATGCCGGCAACATGCTGTTGGTCAAAACTGCTATTCCAAATCAATGAGCGATGGACAGGAATGCCGGCCTTCTGCATTGCCTGGCGATATCCGTTAAGCCGCTCTTGTTCATTTTGCAGGGTAAGGGGGCCGGTAATCGCCGCAATCCGCCTGTGGCCCATCCCGATCAGGTGAGCAATCGCCATCTCCGCGGCTCCGCAATCGTCTACGCAAACGGAATCTACCTCCAGGTCCATGGGCAGGCGGTCAAGACAGACCACGGGCGAATGCGACGTCAACATGGCGAATCGTTCGGCAGACAGTTCCTTACCGCACGCCGTAACCAGCAGAATGCCCTCGACGCGCTGTGCCCGTAGCAGGGCGATCATGTCGGCCTCGCGCTGCGGGCTTCCCTCGGAATCGAGAACGATCAGGAAGTACCCGCGCTCCCGAGCGGCGCATTCAGCCCCGCGAATGATTTTAGGAAAGAAGGCGATGGTAATGTCCGGGATCACAATCCCCAGTGTGTGGGTCCGATTGGTCTTCAAACTCCGCGCGATCAGGTTCGGCTGGTAATTAAGAACGCGGATGGCTTCAAGAACTTTTTGTCGAGAGCTTTCGCTGACTCGTGTGGAACCGCTGATCACGTTGGATACGGTTCCAGCGGAAACTCCGGCCAATTTGGCTAGCTGCTTCTGGTTCGCCGCCATGCTCCAGATCCTAAATGAAAGAGGGGTAAATACATGAGCGGAATTATGCCGGAATTGGTCCCCGGCCGGATCAGGTGAGGGAACTGCGGGCTGCTTATCCTCCTGGCACGGCAAAGAAAACGGCCTTGACAGTCGTTTCACCGTGTCGGTAGCATGGCGTCCGGAATGAGACGTCTCATGCGGGGAAGGCTGTTTTTGCCAGAACCGGTCGACATAATGTCGACTTTTGGTGCAACCGCTAACGGACTCTTCATTCGACAGAGCTGGCCAGCGACGTTAGGAGGACTTCCATGCAATATAGAGAGATACCCAAAGAGGGATCCCGGACAACAAACCCAGGAGGACGCACGTGGACTCGGACAGCCAGAGTGCTTTCCAGCCTGTTTGCCCTCCTCATCATCGGGGTGGCGCCTGTCCTGGTTTCAGCTCAACAATCATCCATCTCCAACATTGTGGGGCGGGTCACGGATGCAACCGGCGCCGTTGTGTCAGGAGCTACGGTTCACGTCGTGAACCTGGGCACCGCGGCTGAACGTACAGCGACCACCAACAACGACGGCGATTTTTCCATCCCCAACCTGCCGCCGGCCACCTATTCGATGAGGGTAGAAAAAGCCGGCTTCAAGACCACTTCTATTCCCGTCCTTTGACCTGCTGGTGGGTAAGGACGCCAATGAATCCGTCGTCTTGAGCGTTGGAGCAGCGAACGAGACCGTGCAGGTCACTTCACTTGCGCCGCAGTTGCAAACCAGTGATGCGGCCATTGGCCAGGTGATCGATCAGAAGCAGATTTCCGACCTGCCGCTCAATGGTAGAAGCTGTTCTCCAACTGGCGACCCTCGCCGCGGGTGTGTCTCCGGCTCAATTTGCAAACACAGGAACACCAGGACAGTTCGGTACGCGAAGCCTGTACATCACCGTCGACGGTGGACGCGCCAGTTCGACCAATTACGTTCTCGATGGCGTGTATGTCCGCTCCCTTCGGTTCAACGTCATGTCCATGCAACCCTCGGTCGATACGATCCAGGAGTTCAATCTTCTGCGCAGCAGCTTCTCAACCGAATACGGGCAGGGGCAGGCCGCCGTATCGATGGTGACCAAGTCGGGTACCAACCAGATCCACGGAAGCCTGTTTGAGTACACCCGCAGCTCCATCTTCGATGCGCGCAATTACTTCTCTACCTACACCGTCTACCCGCATAAACCAGTGTTTCACCGCAATCAGTTTGGCGGGACGGTGGGCGCACCGATCGTAAAAGACAAAGTCTTCATCTTTGCTGGTTACGAGGGCCTTCGGAGTTCGCAATCCATTCCTCAGCTGGGCAACTTTCCCACCGCTGCCCAGTTAGGAACGCCGACCTATTTGTTTGCCCAGGTGCTGCAACCGTCGTTCCCCGTGCCGAACTGCACGAGCTGCGGCACGAACGATTACTCGGTGACGGCCATTGAGCCGAACGACTACGACCAGGCCGTTGTTCGCTCCGATCAAACTCTGTCCTCCAAGCACAGCCTGTTCGAGCGCTACGTTTACTACACCGCCTCAGAGATCGTGCCGTCGGTCCAAAGCGGCGTGTTCTATCCGCAGTTGGGCCATAACGTGAGTGTCGGTGACACCTACCTGATCTCGCCCACGGTCGTCAACGAGGTCCGGCTTGGATACAACCGCGCTTACGGCTTTACCAACGAGATAAATCCAGTTCCCGGAAAGAACTGGGTGCAGTTGGCAGGGCTGCAGAACATCAGCGGTGGCATAACACCCAGCGAATATGGACGCCCCTCGATCACCATCACCGGCTACACGGGCTTGGGTGAGGGTGGAAACTCGCAAGGCGATACGGAAAACATCTACAGCATCGGAGATACCATCAGCGACGTAATCGGGAGGCACACCTTTCGGGCAGGCGCTCAGTTCCAATGGCGCCAGGTTCGGCAGCTCACCGATACCCCCGCGCGCGGTTCCTTTACCTTCGCATCTCTCGCAACCTATCAGATGGGCGTTTGTTCCATCTGCCAAGCCGGTTCGGGAAGCTCGCTGGGACATTACACCGACAACACCTACGGCATTTTCATGAACGACATTTGGCAGATCGGACATGGCTTTACCTTGAACTACGGCCTTCGCTGGGAGTACGCCTCGCCCTTTGTGGAGAAGAATGGACTGGCCGGCATGTTCGATCCCGGTACTGGCCTGATCGCCTTTCACACAGTTCCCGCTAATATTCCTGCGGTGCTTCTTCCCCACGTAAACACCACGCCCAACTTCTTTCCCGCGGGTATGGTGCAACCCGACAAGAGAGGTTTTGGTCCGCGCCTCGGCCTGGCATACCAGGCGAGCCCGGGAACGGTGGCTCGCATCGGGTATGGCGTCTACTTCGACAACACCAACATCAACGAGCTGCAGTTCCAGCGCAATATTCCGCCGTTCTACTTCAACGCGACCATTAACAACGCATCGTTCATAACCCAGACCTTGATGCCCGGATTGAACGAGCTGCCCGCCATCCCTGCCCCCTTCAGTCTCTATCCGGGTAATCGTGTCCCGTATACCCAGGAATGGACGGTGAGTGTGCAACAGGACCTCGGCCACAGTACGGTATTTGAGCTTGGGCTATACAGGCAGCGTGACCCATAAGCTCTGGAAGCGATTCGATCAGAATGAAGATACCTTCGCTGTAGTGGGTGGCGCTCCCGGACCGCGGCCATTTCAAAACTTCCTGCACGGCATGTTGACCAGCAAAAATGAAGGCGGAAGTGATTTCAACGGGCTCTCGGCCAAACTCGAGCAGCGCAGCCGCAACGGCCTGTTCTACCTCGTCAATTACCAGTGGTCGAAGAATCTGGATAACAACTCCGGTGAAGCGGATGCAAACGACACCTCGTACTCCACTCACTTTTCCTTCGATCGCTCCTACTCCAATTACGACACCAGCAGCCGGGCCGTGGGCAGTGCAGGCTACGAGCTTCCCTTCGGTAGTGGCAAGCCTTTCCTGAATCGGGGCGGTGTCGCGAACGTCATTGCTGGCGGCTGGCAGGTACAGCCCATTGTCCAGCTTCGCACCGGATTTCCCTTCTCGGTCACAGGTGGGTCCGGCTCTTGCACTTGCGGCACTTATGTTCCACAGCGGATGAACCTCGCGCCCGGGCGCACCAGCGGCAAACTTACGCAACGCAGCCCAACCCTGTGGTTTGATAAGACAGCCTACGTCGTGCCTACCGCCGGTGTGCAAGGGACGGTGACACGAAACGCGCTCCGCGGGCCTGCGACTGCTGAGTTCGATTTCTCGGCGCTTAAGAACTTTGCCATCTCCGAAAAACTCACTGCACAGTTCCGTGCGGAGGCGTTCAACATCATCAATCACCCCAACTTCGGCAATCCCAATGCAAATATCTCTAATGGCAACGTAGGAACCATTACCGCAACGTCATTCGATAACAGAGACCTTCAATTTGCGTTGAAGTTGCTCTGGTAACCAGCTGCCCGCCGCGCAGAGGCAAAACCTTGCGCGGCACGCAATCTAGAAACTGAACTTCGCTGCAAACTCGAGGGTGCGGGCCTCGCCGACAGTGGACGAAACGACCCCGATGGAAGCAGGATTGCTGATCGAAGCGCTGGGTACAGCAAAGTTGGGGTGATTGAATACGTTGAAGGCATCGGCGCGGAGTTGAAGGTTATACCTTTCCTTCCAGGTGATGTTTTTCATCAGGTTCATGTCCCAGTTCTGGTAGTGCGGGCCCCATAGCATGTTGTATCCGGACGTTCCATAGGTGAAGTTCGGAGGCGCGGTAAAAGCTGCGGGATTGAACCACTCCCGATGAGTCTTGGCAGCCGGATAGAGCGGGACACCCGGTACCTGGTTGGCACGGCCGCTTACCAGTCCTACAGGAGTACCCGGCGCTGTATAGGTCACCGAGAAAGGTTGGCCTGTCTGGAAAGAACTGATGCCCGCGATTTGCCATCCGCCGATGATCTTATCCACGACTCCGCTTGTGTTGGCCAGCAGCCACTTTCCCCTGCCGACCGGTAACGCGTAGGCGTAGCTCACCTCGAAAGTCTGCGGGGTGAGGTTGGAGACGTTGCCATAAGAGTCCCCAATGTTTGCCGGGTTCTCGAAGTTCTCTACTCCCAGCACCCTGATCCATTGGTATTCGGCATTGATCATGAAACCGTGACTGTATTGTTTGTGCACTCCGATCTGCAGGGAGTTTCCCGTGGTGTGGAAGACCGGCGCGAAGTTCTGGGAGATGGTCGAAAACGGCTGAAACGGGCGCCGATTCTGTACCACGCCGGGCGCAGGGGGTGGAAGATTGATGTCCGGCGCTGTGTTTCCGGGGCCGCCGAAGTTGTTCTGATGAATGGTCCGCTGACCAACGTAGCCAACGCGGATGTCTAGACCCTTCTGCAACTGATGCTCGATAGCCAGGTTGTACTGCTCCGTGTACGGGGTGGTCGTGGAGTGCTGGGAAATCGTGGTTGGGTTGGCGGCGAATGCCCCAGTGGCCGCGAAGGGCGCATTCATGGTGATCGAAGGTACCGAGCCTGCAGGTTGCGAGTAGCTCACCGAGCTGACAAACGGCAGCGTTCCGAAGCCGCCATCGATGTATGAGGAGGGCATCAGATTGTAGTAGAGTCCCACCGCACCGCGCACCACCGTGTTCGGCCGAATCTGGTAGGCAAAGCCGAAGCGTGGAGCAACGTTCGTCTTGGCCTGGCCGAGGTAGCCGAAAAGACTCGTTGGCAGACCGACCGACGGCGCCAGAACCGTGTCTGGCTTGTACGCCGGAATGGTCGAGGCCGGATACGCGTTGGCGAAGACGACCACCTTTCCTACACTAGGCACAAAGAGCGAGTCTTCCCCGTAAGGATTGTTTTGGAAGATCTGCAGATCGTACCGGAGGCCATAGTTCAGGGTCAGCTTAGGCACAGGCTTGTAGTCATCCTGAATATACATGCCGTACTGGCTCGACAAGTACCGTACGACATAGTCGCTTGGAGTTGCATTGCCGGTCGAAGTGGGATAGCCCAATAAAAAGTCCGCGTAGGCGATGCCCGTATACCGGGTGGAGAACGTGAAGGAGCCATGTGACTGCGAATTGTCTTGCCAGGCATTGTCGAAGAGATAGGAGAAGCCAGCTTTGACGGTGTGTTTCGGCCACACCTTGGTGATCGCTGTATTGCCCTGGTAGGTCTGCTCGAGATTCTTCGAGCCCGCCTCGGTGACGCCGGTAATGTTTGTAATGGCCAAAGTTGGCGCACCTTCGAGAAGCTGGGGACCGAGCCCGGGAATAATCGCAGCAAAATCGGTCTTGTAGTTCTGCGCGTCCCGGTAGAGCGGCAAATGCAGGTAGGAGACATAGGAGTCGAGCAGCAGGCTGGGAGAGAAGGTATGCGTCCAGCCCA
Source organism: uncultured Acidobacteriaceae bacterium (assembly GCA_963830325.1). Taxonomy (GTDB): domain Bacteria; phylum Acidobacteriota; class Terriglobia; order Terriglobales; family Acidobacteriaceae; genus PALSA-350. The sequence goes on along the minus strand of CAWHMV010000004.1, from coordinate 31,774 downwards.
CCACGACGATGGTGTTGTGCTCACCATCCCGGGCAACGCCGCCCGCCAGGCTCGAAGTCCCCACGTCGGGGAAGGGACCGTAGAAGGCTCTGAGAAACGTACCGCGAATTTGGTTCTTGTCGTTGATCTTGTGATCGATTCTCAGGTTAAAGCGAGTGACGTCGGCCGAATGGGGAATCAGTTCAAACGTGTTCACTCCAATGCCGGGCGCCGTGGGCAACGGGAACAAAAGATTCTGCAGTTGAACATCGACCGGGTTGAACCTGCCGGAAGGAATCACGTTTCCCGGGAAAGGCTGACCCGTCGTTGGGTCCACAATTACGGTGCCCTTGGCGCTGGTCGCGCAACTACCGCCGCCGAGGAAACAGCTGAAGTCCCCGCTCCGCTCGGCCACCGTGGGCTGCGTGCTATTGACGGGGGCAGACTGCTTCAAATGAAACCCTTCGAAGCTGGCGAAGAAGAAGGAGCGATCTTTTCCGTTGTAGATCCTGGGGATGTAAATCGGGCCGGAGAGATTGCCACCATATTCGTTTCGCTGATAGGGCGGCCTCGCCGGCGCTGGATTGGTAAAGGAGTACGCCTTGGCGCCGGTGCCTCGGCTGCGGTTGAACTCGAGTGCTTCTCCATGGAGTTGGTTGGTGCCGCTCTGGCTGACCACGATCACCTGGTTAGGCTGGTTGAACTCCGCGGGGGCTCCGGTGGTGATGACCTTAAACTCGGCAACGGCGTCAAGCGGTGGCACTTCGCCCTCTCCGCGCTGCAGAGCGATCTCCATGTTGGCGACCCCGTCGAACGTGAAGCCCACGTCGCCATAGGAATTGCGCTGGTTGGTCCCGAAGGCCAGGGTGACTCCACGGACGGGTACCTGGTCCTGCGCTGCGACATCCTGCACTCCTGGAACCAGGTTCAGTAGGCCAAGAATGCTGAGGTGTCCATTCAGTGGTGTGTTTTGGATCGTCTCGCTGTCGACCACCAGGCCTACCGAGGAGTTCTCGGTCTGGATGACCGGGCTCTCACTGGTCACATTCACCGTCTGCTGTTGCGATCCAATGTCCAGCCTGGCATCAATCTCCGCCACCTGGTCAATCGCGAGGGTGACGTTGTCCTGCTGAAAAGTCTTGAAGCCCGCCTTGTCGATCCTTACGCTATAGGATCCCGGCGCCAGTTGTGTGACTCTGTAGGAACCGACATCCGAGCTGAGGATGGTGCGGGTCGCGTCCGTACCCACCTGACGAATTTCCACCGTCGCTCCCGCGATGGGCGCTCCGCTGATGTCTGTGACCGTCCCCGTAATGGACCCAGTGATTCCCTGCCCGGATGACGACAGTACCATGCCAACGAGAAAGAGCAGTAAAGTGCAGGATCGAACCGAGGAAAGGATCGATCTTTTTGGCGTCTCCAAAATGGCGTTCATTGCTTCTCCTGTTTTCGCTCGAGGGTCGGATAGTCACGAATATGTGGATCGTCACGATGCCGGACAAGGGGTTATTACGGTGTACGGATTTTTCACCCCTCCTGGGATTGCGATTAAGTGTTTTCGAGCCAGCCACATCGGGCCGCAAGAAAACGTAGAGTAAGGTTCCCGGGCTTGCTCGTCTTTGCACCTCGATTCACATGCTGTTTATGGACATTGCCTAGACTTTCAATTGATGTGGTCTGAACCCTTGGCCGCAGGTAACCCGATCTCCAGCGATCCCAGGAGCCCATGGCCTCGCCCGTTTTATCGAAGACCGACTCGCGTAAAAATCTCGACGATCCTCGATGGCACCTGGTGCAACGCATCGTCGTCAGCCGCAGCATGGGCCGCTCACCGTTGCTGTCGGAGTTCCTGCTTTATATATGTGATCGGCACCTGCGGAACCAATCCGCGGAGTTGACGGAGCAGCGGATCGGGGTTCACGTCTTCGGCCGCAGTGAAGGCTACAACTCCAACGACGACAATATCGTCCGCAACTATGCGCGCACCCTGCGTAAACGGGTGGAGGACTATTTCGCGACCGAGGGCAAGCATGAAGACTTAAGACTGGAGATTCCGCGCGGGGCGTATGTGCCGGTTTTTTATTCCCGGCCGCCGGAGAATGAATCCCAACCCGAGGAAACTACGGACGCTTGGTGCACTGATACGAGCGCTGCACCATCCTTAATAGAGGAGACGCCGGATTCTATTCGGCCCCCGTTTTTCTATCCGTTCGTTGCGCTGTGCTTCCTTCTGGCGGCATTAGTCGTCCTATATTGCACACTGCATGGTTTTCCGCACGCATGGCGTGCCGTCGCAGCACCCGCGTCACAGCCCATCTCGCCCAGCGATGCTCTGTGGGGCCAGTTGTTCCAGAAGGAACGGGATACGTTCGTCGTCCCTGCCGACAGTGGTTTGGTCATCATGCAGGGGCTCACTCGCCACCCCGTTTCACTCGGAGATTATGTCAGCGGGAAATACCAGAGCGACGGGACTTCGCACGCTGCTATTTCTGCAGGTGACGTGCGAGAGCTGGGGACTCGACGCTATACCAGCATTGTCGATCTCAATCTCGTTTTGCGTTTGTCTCGCCTGAAGCAAGTGGTTCCCCAGCGCATGATGGTCTGTTACGCGCGCGACCTTCGCATGGACGATGTCCGCTCCGACAACGCCATCCTGCTTGGCTCCGTAGACGCGAACCCCTGGGTCGGGTTGTTCGAGCAGCAACTGAATTTTCGCTTCTCCTTCGATCCAAAAAGCGATAGCGCTCCGGTCATCCTCAATCAGCATCCGCTCGCCGGCGAGCAACTGGTCTATGCCAACCATCACGACGCTTCCTGGCACAGCACCTTCGGTAGAATCGCCTATCTATCCAATCTTGATGGTAGCGGTCACGTCTTGCTGGTTGGCGGTCTCAATATGGCGGGAACACAGGCGGCGGGCGAGTTCGTTTTGAACCCCACCTTGATGCAGCCGACACTCGACCACGCCCGGGCCCCCAATGGCAGCCTCCGGCCGTTCGAGATCCTGATCGAAACCAGCAATGTTGGCGCAAACGCATCGAGCCCGCACGTGGTGAGTGAGCGGGTGGCTCCTTTATGATCGATTCATACACGGTGTAAAGAAAGAAAACCCGTTTCCCCGGCTCGCAGGTTGCCTCAGGATAAGTTTGATGACCATGACTGCTGTCCACAGATTGAACCGCCTTTCTCTTGCCGTCGTCGCTGGTCTCCTCGTGTCAGGATTTGCAGCGGCTCAGGACCAGCCCTCCCCAACTCCGCCATCGCGACACATCGGTGAGCCAACTAAGGAAGTTCCGAAGTACATTCCCGGGGGCTTCGATCTTCCCAATGGCTGGCGCATCACGCCGGCGGGCAAAGCCATTGCGACCATCGAGGACCTGGTGCTCAACCTCGTCGTCTCGCCCGACGGACGAATCGTCGTCGCCTCGCACTCCGGCTATCTGCCGCACGGCATCGACGTCTTCGACGCCAGGACTCAGAAGCAGATACAACACATTGAATTGAAGACCACGTGGCTCGGCATGGCTTGGTCTTCGGACGGCCACACCCTTTACGTTTCGGGCGGCAACGCTACCGGGGAAAAGAAGATCGCGCAAAGCGCTGCCCCCATCTATGAGTTCCGTTATAAGGATGGACGCCTCACCGAGCAGCCCACCGGGAGTTTGCTCGAGACTGTCGACCCGTCGACCGTGTGGTGGTCGGGGGTCGCGTATTTGCCATCGAGACAGTGGCTCTATGCCGCCAATCGCGGGACCGGGCTCGGCCCCAGCAACGTCGTGGTCTTCGACCTCAAGACGCGCTCCATTCTCACCCGCATCCCGGTGGAGATCAACCCCTACCAGTTGGTGCTCACCCCCGACGGCAAGAGATTGTTCGTTTCCAACTGGTCGAGCGAATCCGTAAGCGTGATCGACACCGCAACCAACAAAGTGATACGGACCCTTCGCGTGGGCATGAACCCGAACGATATGAAGCTCTCGGCGGACGGACGGTTGTTCGTTGCTTGTTCCAACGACAACACGGTCCACGTGATCGATACCCGGTCGCTTCAGGTTATTGAACGTTTGTCGACGACGCTGACGCCCTTTGCTCCCGAAGGCTCCACTCCCGATGCGCTCGAGATAGACGACTTGCATAAGCTGCTCTACATTGCCAATGCCGACAACAACTCCATTGCCGTCGCCCACATCGCCAACCGCGCGCACAGCACCGTAGTTGGCTTTATCCCCACTGGCTGGTACCCGTCGGCCCTCGCCCTGGTGGATCATGACCGCACCCTCTTCATTGGCAATGCCAAGGGAGAAGAGGGACATCCGGACAGAAAAGGGCCCGGCAGTCCCCTGGCTTCGCAGTTCAACGGCGATGAGACGGTGAAGACGCTGCAAAAGAGCAGCATCGAGGTGCTTCCGGTCGCCGACTTGCAACAGAAGCTTCCTCACTGGACCAGCCAGGTCATCGAGAACACTCCTTATAATGATTCCCTGCTCTCGGAGGCGCGTCCTCCTTCGGCGCCGACCATCATTCCGCGCGAGGTGGGCGTTTCGACGGAGATCCAGCACGTCATCTACATCATCAAGGAGAATCGCACCTACGATCAGGTGTTTGGTGACCTGGCCGGCGCCAATGGAGACCCGGCGCTGACCATCTTCGGCGAAAAGGTCACTCCGAATCAGCATGCCCTGGTGAAGCAGTATGTCGTCCTCGACAATCTTTACTGTGACGGCGAAGTGAGCGTCGACGGGCACTCCTGGTCGGACTCGGCCTACGCCACCGACTTCAACGAACGCTACTGGCCGCCTACCTACGCCGGACGGAGCAATGCGGAACGCACCCGCGCTTATATCCCGTCCGCCGGTCATCTGTGGGACGTCGCGCAGCGCAAAGGTCTCACCTATCGCTCCTACGGCGAGTACGCAGCGCGAGCGAGCAACGGCACCACCATGGATGCGGCGCCCGGCGTAAGCGGTCTTGTTGGCCACGTCTCCGGGGACTACGGCGGATCCCGCAAGCGCGACACCGGCAATATCGCCGTCTTTCTCCGCGAGTTCAAGGAGTACGAGAAGAACTACGACAGCCCGGATCCGGAAAAACGCTTTCCCAATTTTGTGATCATGAGCATGCCGGAAGATCACACCCGGGGGACCGAGCCCGGCGCATTCACTCCTCAGGCCATGGTCGCGAACAATGATTACGCCATCGGACAACTCGTCGATGCGGTGAGCCACAGCAAGTATTGGCCGAACACCGCGATCTTTATCATCGAAGATGATGCCCAGGATGGCCCGGATCATGTGGACGCGCGCCGCACCGTGGGCCTCGTCCTCAGCCCTTACGTCAAGCGCGGTATCGTTGACAGCACGCTTTACTCGACCAGCTCCTTTGTGCGCTCGATCGAATTGCTGCTGGGCATGTCTCCGATGAGCCAGTACGACGCGGCGGCTATGCCACTCTATGCGTCGTTTGGAACAGTGGCGGACGTCACACCGTTCACAGTGATTCCCCCCATGATCGACGTGACCGCGAAGAATACGGATAAGTCCTATGGAGCGGCAGAGAGCAAGAAAATGGACTTCTCGGATGTCGATCGCGCTCCTATGCATGCTCTCAACGCCATCATCTGGAAGAGCATCAAGGGCGCGGATTCTCCCGTGCCGTCGCCCGTGCATCGCTTCCGGCCGTTGATAGACCCTTCCGAGGGGTCTGGCGACAAGGACTGAGTGAAAGCATTTGAAAAACATCGTTTTCGGCCCATGTACGCCACGGCGAACATGGGGCACCCGTCCAGGACCTAAGACATTGGTGGGGGTAATCAAATCTACGATCATCAACATCCGATAGTGATTTCCTGGTGGGCCAGGCGAAGGACGCGGGGAAGGATATCTTTTTCCACGGGAAGAGCGTTTACGCCTGGCAGGTTTTCTTTCGCCAGATCGGTAAGAACGTGACCGGGCGGCATTTCGAGAAATAGGTTGCAGCCGAGTTCTCTGGCAACGGTGGTTGCATCGTGCCAGCGGACGCCATGGGCGATATTGTTTGCGAGATCGCTCGCGATGAGCTCCGAGGTGCGCATGGCTCGCGCGTTCACGTTGCCGACGTAGGTCAACTTTGGCTTTCTCAATTGCAGCGTCGAGAAACGGTGTCGCAACAGATCGGCTACGGGCTGGAGCAAGGGACAGTGAGATGGAACGGAAACGTCGAGCCGCTCAGCCTTCCTGGCACCGTGGCGTCGGGCCTGATCGAGCACACGCTCCATGCCTGCCTCTGAGCCCGCAATCACGATCTGCAGCGGCGCGTTGATGTTGGCGAGGAATACTCGATCGGTTGTGACCGCCTGAATGATGCTCAGGACCTGCGATTCGCTTAAGCCGATGATCGCAGAAAGGCCGTATCCAGTTGGGTAGAGCTCTGTCATCTTTTCTGCGCGCAGCTTTACCAATCCGACGGCGTCTTCCAAGGACAAGACATCTGCAACCACGGCGGCGGCAAATGCTCCCACTGACAGGCCACAGACCACGGATGGCTCTGCGCCTTTCTCGATGAGAGCTCTTGCTGTCGCCACACCAGAGGTCAGCAGCGCCAGCTGAACGGAAACGCTCGATTTGAGCGCGTCCTCGGTGTCGAGGCCCCGCACATCGGAACCCAGCACCGCGCTTACTTCATCGAGTGTGCGCTCGACCTCGGGATGGTCGAGTAGGTGATGAAGCATGCCGGGAAACTGCGAACCCTGCCCGGGAAAGAGGAACGCGATGCTCATGCTTCCTCCCGCCATGGATCTTCGCCCAGTCTTACTTCATCCGCGTGACGCAACAGAATCTTTGCGGAATTGGCTAACACGTATTCCTCAAGGGCAAAGCCGCACACCGGCGTTTCTACGCGAACATCTACCTTTGCTTCGAGTCCAAGGGTGCGATCCAACAGAAACCGGGCTTCCTCTATGCCGATTCGTTGCTTCGCTCGAATCACCAAATCAAGATCGCTTGCCTCTGTCGTGACCTTGCGTCCACTCGCTAACTCGAAGGCGACGCTTCCAGCTGGTCCCCATGGTAGTGTCAGGTCCGCCCATCGCTGGATCATTTCTTGTACATTCTTCGAGCTCGAGTTGTAGAAGAGGAGTTCCTCGGGCCGCACGATCTTTCTTACCAGGCGCTCCTCGCAGAACGTAGCCCATCGTTCACTTCTGGCGTTGCCTCGCACGCCTACGGCAATCAGGCCGGGCGCAGCCTGTGCGCGGCGAACGACAACCCAGGGGCATTCCAGGAGCGCCTGTCTTACCCAGGATGGTTCTCCTGTGCACATGAGAGACGGTCGATCGATCTGCAACAGATCATGTACCTGCGGGTAGCTTTGCATTCTTCTTTCAACCCATGTGGTTCACGATCACGATCCATACCGGCAGCGTGGCCACACTGGCGATGTAGGACGCGATCAGGCCAGAGCTTGCGAGTTGCGGACTTGAGCCGAAGGCCTTTCCGAAGACCAGTCCGAAGAACCCGCAGGGAATGGCACAAATGAGCGTGACGTAACGCGTCTGCGCAATCGACAAATGAAGCAGGATCGCGAGCCCGAGCGCGACTGCCGGCTGCAAAGCATTCTTCAGCAAAACCGGGATCAGCGTCTTTGACCCGAGTACGAAGTTCTGAGCGGAAACAACAAGGCCAGTCAGTACCAGCGCAGATCCGGCCGCCGCCGAGGCAAGCACGGTGAGAAATCGATCCAGGTAAGAAGGCAAATGCAAGGCTGCGCAAGAGAACACAAACCCCAGCAGAGGCGCCCATACGATCGGTTTCTTCACGGCACGAGCCAGCGGGAAAGCGACTTGCTTAACGGAGAATCCATCGCCGGACTCGTTCCCATCCGCCTCAAGGAATGCCAGCGTTACCACGGAGATGGTGACAGAGCCGAGCGCAATCGAGGTCGCGACAGTGACCAGGGATTTCACCCCAAATACATCTGCGAGCAATGGCAACCCCACTGCCGCGACGTTGGGAAAACTGATGGTCAGCGCAAGCACTCCACTGTCCGAAGCGCGCAGCTTCTCGCCGGACCGCGCCCAAAAGAAGGTCAGCACGTACAGAACGGAATAGGCAATGGTCAGCACGACAACCGTTCCAGCTTGTTCGCGCAAGGCCGCCCTGGGTGTACGCGCAATCGCCAGGAACAAAGAACTGGGAACGGCGAAGCTCATCACAAAGACGATGAGATTATGAACGTTCTGATTGTCCATGACACGCCGGCGCCCAGCGATGTATCCGAGCAGCAGACCGGCGAAGATGGGTACGAGTGCGTCCGCGAGGACCTTAAGCATGGGGCCACTGTTCTTGCATCCGTGCACGAGCGGCGAGCCCTGCCTTACGCATGGCGCGGGCACCCTCCGATGTGAGCCGATTGCTCAGGTCCTTCGCTCCCGTGCGCGCATCTGTCACCGCATCCGCCAGTGCCTTTTGCACCTGCGCCACCGTGGCGGGTGATGGCGTGTCGGGGTCTGCGACGTGCAGCAATTCATGAAGCAGGCCTAGCTTGGCAAAGTCATGAATGTCATAGGACATCGGCGCTATCTGATGCCCGAGACGATCCAGGTCGGCAACCGATCGAAGGGTGATCCGCGCGGCGGCCTCCTTGTGCATGGCGTGGATCACTACTTCGCTGTCGTCGAAGGCGAGGATGCGGTTCGCCTGGTAACCGTGGGTCAGGAAGCCGCCGGAGATTGCGTGGCCAACGACCAGCGCGATTACCGGATGTCCCTTCATGCGCGCGGAGGCATACGCATCAGCCGCAGTTGCAGTAGCGAGAAAGATAGCTGCCGTCTCTTCGCGGCGGCCGTAGGCCTGGCTCTTCAGGTCGACGATCGCGATCAGGGGGCGATTGCTGCCATGGGTGTCCTGCTCGATCACCTCGCGGACGCGCATGGCCAGCGTGTAGGACTCCTCCAGGCCTACTTCTCCTTGCCTGGCACAGGGGAAGCGAGATGCCGGGTTGGGCACCACGCAAAGAAAGCGCGCCGTCTCATTGCCCAGACTGGCATCCGCAGTGAGGACCGAGCCGGGATCTCCTGGCAGGGGTACGTCCCGGCCGGTCAACGCCTCGAACCATGTCTTGCCGCGAAGACCACTCATGGCTTTTCCCCTTCCCTGGTTTTGCTATTCCATGTTTGTCTCAGCGTGAGCGGGTCGATTTGCCCGGAAGTATCCAGCGCCGCAATGCGGTGGCGATAAAGGTCGACCTGCTGGCTGCGATGGACTTGCGGTAGTCCTGCTTTGACATACTTCTGGACGGCTGCTGCGATTTTTTGTGAATCGTCGAGAACCAGCTCATCGGCAACGCCCATCGCGACGCGCTGTTCTCCGCCGTTGATCGCCCAGATGAGTCCGCGGTCAGAAGCATCAAACTCCTCGATTCCGGATTCCTGCTCGATCACCTCTGGACCGTTCATACCCAGTCGCGCTTCCCGGGTCATGACGATGTAGCTTGAGAGCCCTGCTGCGAGCGCCATTCCACCGAAGCACCCTACCGTTCCCGCGATCACCGTGATGATCGGCGCATGCTCACGGAGAGCGAGCATCGACGCCATCACTTCCGCAATCGCGGCGAGGCCGAGATTCGCCTCCTGAAGGCGTACGCCCCCTGTTTCCAGCAGCAGTATGGCGGCGGTCTTCTTGCCGTTCTGAGAATCCTGGGTTGCGAGATCGAGAGCCGCCGACATCTTGGCTCCTGAAACTTCGCCCATGCTGCCGGCCTGGAAGCCTCCCTCCAACGCAATCACGACGCTGGGCTCGCCGGCGATCGTTCCTTTCAGCACCACGCAGCCATCATCGGATTGCGGAGCAATCCCTTGCAGGGGCAGCCACGGAGATTCTATGCGCTCAAATGGTCCAACCAGTTCTCTCCATGAACCGGGGTCCATCAGACTCTGTGCTCTCGCCCGGGCATCGAGCTCGATGAAGCTGTGCCGACTCACGAATGCCGGCGCGGCAATGGGGGCGCTCATTTTCCGATCACCTCCGCTGCCTGTTCGAGCCGCAGCATCACACTGCCGGGCGTCGCTCCTGCGTCGTTGATATGGATGGTGACGGCGCCGTCGTATCTCGAGAAGAAGCGGTCCAGCACAGCCTTCCAGCTAGTGCCAAATCCGTTTACGCTGGTTCGGATGGAGACATGGGCTCCGTCTTTTTCGGCGGGTTCCATGAGAACCTCCATGTCTCCGGACCCAACCACGCCAACGTGTGCCTTCCGGGTGACGCGCCGGGTTGCTGTTGGATAGTCGAATTGAAGCAGCTCCATTTCTCTCCTCCGGATTTTGTGACTTTTTTATCTTCCGTTGTAGTTGCGGCCGGAAAGCTCCAAAGAGCATCTGCCAATAAGCATCGCCGGGGTCCTTCGACTGCGCGCCATAAAGCCTTCTGTTTACGATAGATCTGCGAAGCGCTTCGCTCAGGATGACGGCTTTGTCGTGGACTTGAGGGGCTTGAAATACAGCAGGTTGGATACGCGGAAAACACGAAAAGATCGAAAAAGTCACAGGTTCTCCGCTTTACTCTGGTCCTTCAAGACTTCCCTTTGCTGATGCTCGATCGCATCCAGAAAGATGGTTGCGGCCAATAGATCGGCGCTTCCACCGGGCGAAACATGCCTGGCAATCAGTTCGCAATCGAGTTGGTACATGCGTTGACGGCCGATTGTGCTGCTGGATCCGCCTGCGTCCAGTACGGCCTGCGCGCCCGATTGGACAACGTGCAAAGCCTCGACACCACCCCGATAGAGCACGCAAGTATCGTCGAGTTCAGCCATCAAGCTCAGTAAGGCGTCGAGGCGGCAGACTTCCTCTGGGTGTTCGTTCGCTCGCCTGCTTCGCATCGTGGCGAGCGAGCAGTTTATGACGTGGGGGAAGTCATTCGATGCCTCCATGCGGGCGCCACCAGCGCCGTAACGGTTGCGGACGATGTCGCCGTGGGTGATGAGTTGGGGCTGTGCGCGATCGGGAAGCCGGGCGATGGCACCCGCCGTCGCGGCTATCTCTCGAGCATTTTTGCTGGGCACGCGTATGGCCGCCGCGACCAGAAGACCAAGAATCCAGATTGCCCCCTTGTGGGCGTTGCTTCCCTGCGTGGCCTGGTACATGGCGCGTTCGGCATCGCGGCCGATGGCTGCCAGGTGCGACCGCAAATGGCAGTCGATGTCCTGCCCTTGAGAGCACGACGCCATGGCAGCAAAATACGGCTCGATCGCGGTCGCGGATTGGCGCATCAGTGCCAGCGAAAGATCGTGGTGCGCTCCAGAGCCCCGCCGATCAACAAGGCCTGGCTTCGGGGTAAGTTCTGCCTCCGCGATCAGCGCCTCGCGGGCGAAGGACGCCAGACTGTTTGAGGCCACGATGGAAGGGAGAGAGTTGCCGTGCCGATGCATTTACCAGCTCCTGAACCGTGGCGGTGGCTGATAGAGATCGCCGGACCATGCGACCAGATCTTCCATGCTGCGAGCGGCGAGGAGTGACCGGCCGGCTTGCGTTCGCTGCACTCCAATGTCCTCCGGATAGGCTACGATGCCTTTGCGCCGGAGCTGCGCTGTTTCCTCGGGCTTCGCCCGCAGGCCTATCGGGGAAACCCCGGCTACCGCGGCGAGAGCTTTGCGGCGCTCTTCGATTCCCTGCGCTTTGAAAAGATAGGCGATCCCTTCCTCGGTCACGACATGACTCACATCGTCGCCGTAAATCATGACAGGCGCAATGGGCATGCCCGCTTTCCTGCCGACTTCCACCGCATCGAGGGTCTCGACGAACGCAGGCACTCCGCCCTTCTGGAATGTCTCCACGGTTTGCACTACCAATTTTCTTCCCCGGGTGGTCGGGCTTGCGTCTGTCTTCAAGTCGAGCCATGCGTGGCTTGCGTGCCGGCGTCCGTGAGGGTCATGTCCCATGTTCGGCGCGCCACCGAAGCCGGCTAGCCGGCCGGCAGTCACGGTGGACGAGTTTGCGTCGCCATCCATCTGCAGTGTGGATCCAATGAACGCATCCACCGCATATTGACCCGCAAGCTGGCAGAGAACGCGATTGGAGCGCAGGCTGCCATCGTGGCCGGTAAAGAAAACATCGGGCCGGGCGCGGACATAGTCGTCCATGCCGACTTCGCTGCCAAAACAGTGGACGCTCTTTACCCATCCACTCTCGATCGCGGGAATCAGCGTGGGATGCGGGTTCAGAACCCAATGTTCACAGATCTTTCCCCGTAGTCCGAGCGACTCGCCATAGGTCGGAAGCAAAAGCTCGATCGCCGCCGTGTCGAATCCGATTCCGTGATTGAGCGAGTGGACCTGGTGGCGCTCATATACGCCGCGAATGACCATCATGCCGGAAAGGATCTGCAGATCGGTGATGAGCCTGGGATCACGGGTGAAGAGCGGTTCGACGGCAAAGGGGCGATCCGCCTGCACCACAACGTCCACCCAGGAGCTGGGAATATCCACGCGGGGTAGTTGGTCCACGATTTGGTTTACCTGGACGATCACGATTCCGTCGTGGAACGCGGCAGCCTCGACGATCACCGGTGTGTCTTCCGTGTTCGGGCCGGTATACAAGTTGCCTTCCCGATCCGCCTGCTCGGCGCACACCAACACTGCGTCCGGAGCCAGGTCGACGAGCAGGCGGGCATACAGCTCGACATAGGTGTGAATGGCCCCGATCTCCAGGACACCGTCCTCGAGCAATTGCGCCACGCGCAGGCTCTGCGGTCCTGCAAACGCGAAATCTACCTTCTTCGCGATGCCCAGCTCGAAAAGAGTCAGATGCTCGGGCCTGCTGATACTGGAGATGATCAGATGCAGATCGTGGAGCTTACCCGGATCGACCTTCACCAAGGACCGTGAAAGAAAGTCAGCCTGCTTCTGGTTGTCCCCTTCCAGCACGATTCGATCCTCCGGTGCGATGAGGACGTGTAAAGCGTCGACAATCTTCTCCGGCGCGAGCACCGGGCCGTTCATCCAGGAAGAGGCCAGCTGCATGCGCCTCTTCTTCTCGTCGCGGCGGGTTGTCCACGAGCGGGCCGATTGTTGTTGCTGTTCGAATACCATCGTGTTCTCCTCATGCAGGTTACACACGGCGAAGTCCGCACCAGTTCGCCCAATTCAGCAATGCCACAGCTTTCTGATGCCGCGATCGAAGAAAAGGCAGAACCAAAGTTGCCGGGCAGCATCAAACACCCGAATGTTAGTTTGCAAAAGGCATCTTTCGGTGGAAAATTCGACCGCTTTCCCATTCCCGGGCCGGTGGCGTGGTTCGCGTTGTATTTCAACTGCCTGCCATGATGGCCTGCGGTTTTGGCGGAATGAGGAGCGACCATGCGACTTGTGATCAGCGGCGCGGTGTTTTTGTTAGCTTTTATGCCGGCCATGGCGCAAGAAACGTTTGGTTTCCTCTGCCCTCCCCCAGCAAAGCGGAGTGCCTGTCGCCGCGGTACCGGACGCACCCGCGCCTTCTCCCACAGCGGGTACAGCATCCACCACTGCCAGTCCGGATGAGGGCCAACAGACCAAGCGCATCCTATGGATCGTGCCCAACTTTCGGGCGGTCAGCGCGGGAGCCAAGCTACCTCCGCAAACGGTGAAAGAGAAGTTCAAGACGGGCGCCCTGGATAGCTTTGACTATTCGGCGTTCATCTTTGTCGGCATCCAGGCAGGCATCGCCCAGGCAACGAACGCCTATCCGGCATTCCGTCAGGGGGCCGCCGGATACGGTCGATATTACTGGCACACCTTCGCGGACCAAACGGATGAGAACCTCTGGGTCGAAGGCATTGTGCCCACCATTCTGCGACAAGACACGCGGTACTACACGCTGGGGCACGGTGGCTTCATCAAGCGCGGATTTTACGCCGTATCGCGAACGGTTATCACGCGCACAGATTCGGGTAAGGAAACCTTCAATGCTTCCGAGATCCTGGGAGCCGGCACCGCAGCAGGAATCTCCTCGGCTTACTATCCAACCCAGTACCGCACCTGGACGAAGATTGGCCAGCGCTGGCTGACCAACGTCCTGCTGGATTTTGGTACATTTGCTGCGAAGGAATTCTGGCCAGATGTCAACCATGCGATCTTCCATCAATCCGACTGACTCGTGTCATAAAGGAGTCTTTCTATGAGCAGCAAAGTCCCGCTCCCTCCCTCATCGCCATCCTCCGATCCCGCGCTGCTGCAGGTCACGGAGGCCATCATCGGCACGTCCGACGGGAGGGCAGTTAGCGGAATTGCTGACATGTTGCTCATCTTTTTGTCAGCCGCCGGCACTATCCTGGGAGCTTTGCTGGTAGCTACGGTCTATGTCATGGCTACTGGGTCTCGCGTTCACAATGGCAGCTGGATTTTTCAATTGCTGGTGTGCGTTGGGGCCGGTGGCGTGCTTGGGTGTCTCGCAGTGATGGGGGTTTTGCATGCCAAGGACCTCATTGAATGGGAGAACCGATCGCGTTAGCGGGTGTTGCGTCCTGGGCTTTCTTCAGCCGTCCCTGGAGGTATGGATCGATCTTTGGTTTCGCCCGGTAGGTTTTGAAAAGCGTACCTCAGCGGCTAAAGCCGTCTCCTGATCGAGGTATTTTCGGCACGGCTGAACCCGTGCCCTTCGTTTAGATTTGCTGCTTCGGGATACAGGTACCTCAGGGGCTGAAGCCCATCGTTTTCTCAATCCTTTGCGGCCCGACTAAAAGTCGTGCCCTGATACAAAACCGAGTTTTTCTGCAGCCTGCAAGTCCGTCAAGCAGCAGGCCGTTTTCGGCACGGCTGAACCCGTGCCCTTCCTTTAGATTTGCTGCTTCGGGATACAGGTACCTCAGGGGCTAAAGCCCATCGTTTTCTCAATCCTTTACGGCCCGACTGAAAGTCGTGCCCTGATACAAAACCGAGTTTTTTCCGCCGACCCCGCGGGACTCAATTCTCAGATCTCGCGCACGCTCCAAAGCCCGTACGTCCCGTTATCTTACGTTCTAAGTTTGGAAAAATGTGCGCACTAAGCGCACTATGCGCACTAAATCGTTTCGTCTACCGGTTCGGAGCCTTCTGTCCCCGACCAGCGAGTGGCGGGCCGGCCTCGTCCGGGCGTGGTCCGGCTGCTGACTAAGCCCTCGGAAGTCAGCTTTTCGAGTGCCAGGTCGATACGCTCACTGCTGACGTGGCCGTGAAAGAGTGCTCTGATTTCTTTTCTGGTCAGGCCTTCCGGGGTAGCGTCAAGAGCCCTCCGAATACGATCCAGAACGGCGTCGCCGGTGGAGGCGTGGAAGATCAGGGCAGCGCTGGCCGAGCAGTAGTCCCATACGGCAAGGGCGGCCTGAAGATGGGGCGGCTGAATGACAGGGCTGCAGTCAAGAGCCGCGTAGATGGCACTCAAGCGGAGGACCTGGGCTTCGGCCCGGCTGGTGGCGGCGCCGTAGAGGCCCGGGCGGCTCTCGCTTAAGGTCTCATAGCCACCAATCCAGAGATCGCGGGCGGCTTGATCGCGGCAAAAGGTTCTGTCTTCTGCGTTCGCAATCCACTCGACGGCGCGCCGCAGCTCTCCGACGATTGCGGATAGCTCGTCCGGCCCGGGGCTGCTGCCTTCCGGGAGGCACTGGCTCCTTCGCACGCAGGTCCACAGGCAGCGGTTGACAAAGCCGTTGTGCGCGTCTGACCGATGCAGATGTTGAACAAGCTCATGCCGGGTAATGTGGCCGACCAGACTGATGTGGGTGCCGGTCGCCTGCAGAGGCTGGTGCCGGTCCAGGGTGCGAAGATGTCCGCTGTCCCAGGCGCAGCGAAGCAGGGGTGAGAGGTGACTTTTCTCGCGCCCGAGTACGTGGAGGACGGAGGCGAACTCTTCGGAAAGCAGCAGGAGGCGGCGGTCGGTGAGAGGTTGTTCATCGCGCAGAGCATGGATGATGCCACTCGCGGACAAGCGGGCCGTGGTGACGCGGCGGCCGACCCAAAGGTCGTCCACCTCAGAGAACAGGCGGCAGATCTGGCGCCAGCTGGTTCCCTTGCGGGCTTTACTGGATTCGCCTACCAGGACGACAAAGAGGTTCAAACCGTGACGAGTGGACTCCACCATACAGTGCGGGCCCGGCCCTACAAGGTTGCCAAAGGCGGCGAGGAACTGGAGGAGTATGGCAGCAGGATCGGCTTCGGTGTGCGGCGCGATGGTGCGGACCACGGTCCCGGCAATACCGTGGAGGGCCGCTGCGGCAAGCGTGGGCCAAGCGCAATCCCGCTGCTGGGGCGGCGGGGTGGGTGAAGCCGGATAGGGCTGTTCGAAAGCAGGAGAGGGCTCCTGCTCTTCCGGCTGGTGAAGCAGGCCCAACAGCTCAGCCCTGCGGCGCTCTATATCCGCAAGGGTGGGAAGCGCGCGGCGCGGAACTTCGGTGGCGGTGTGCGGTGTCATACTTTGAAACTATTACGGTTCCAATTGGCTGTCGAAAATCGTTGGTCACCGGGATAAGTGTGACCTTTTAGGGTTGGGTTTCAAGAAAAGGACCGACACTTTTCCCGGAGGTGGCAAGAATTGTTGACTATGAAGTTAAGAGAAGGGGTCAGTTTCACCGGATGTCAACGGCTGTTTGTCGAATATTTTCTTGGGGTGGGCCGTAATCCGGGCTCGGTTGGCGTGGTAAGTACCCAATTTGTGCTTCCCAACGTTTAAAAAAATTCCATTGGGAGTCCGCGGGCACCGCGCCTGCCGGAGTCCCGCGAGGTTTGGCTACAATACATTTGCTCGCAGCGGAGACCTTGCAGAAACGTGCATCGCCTCCGTCACGAAAGGGTGATCGATGAAGAGCTGGATCGGGAGTGGGATTTTGCTGGCAAGCGGCGCAGTCTTGTGGCCGCAGCCGGGAACGGCGCCGGCTCAGAGTGACCGGAGCACGTTTTTAGAGCAGTACAAGGGCAAAGCGTTTCAGGATAGCCACTACAAGACGGCTCCGCAGCGGATCCCCGGCCGCGTGGAATGCGCCGCATACGATGTAGGGGGCGAGGGCGTTGCCTATCATGATAGCGACGCGGTCAACCACGGCAGCGGCCAGCTGAACCCGGCCGACGGAAGCTATCTGAATGAATTCCGCATGCACGACGGAGTCGATATTTCGTACACGAAGTTCCCGACGGTTGCGGGCAAGGACGCTATCGACAACAACCACTATGAGACGGTGGCGCCGCCGAAGGATCAGCTTTACGTGGGTTGGACGGAGCCGGGCGAGTGGTTCAACGTCAGCGTCGACGTGGCCAAGGCCGGCAAGTATAGAGGGGACCTGCTCTTCACCTCGAATCGTGGCGGAAGCATCTCCCTCGATGTAAATGGGCAGGATGCAACCGGGCCGGTGACGATTCCCACCACGTACAACGACGCGGAACCGATCGCGTGGCGCCAGTGGCACCACTGGAATATCCTGCGGAATGCCGTTGTATTGGATCTTGCTGCCGGCCGGAATGTACTTACCGTGCATATCGTGAGTGACGGCAACATGAATCTGGCGTATTTTGACTTTCGCCCCGAAACAGAGAAGTGAGCGGCGGCTAGAACTCGACGTGGACGTATAATTCGCCTCACCATGCCGTTGATAGCGGGCACCAAGCTTGATGGCTATGAAATTCTCGGCCTGTTGGGTGCAGGCGGGATGGGCGAAGTCTACCGCGCCCGTGACTCCGTCTTGAAGCGTGAAGTTGCGATCAAGGTCCTGCCACCCGTTGTTTCCCGGGATCCCGATCGACTGCGACGCTTTGAACAGGAGGCGGAGTCCGCAGCCGCGCTGAATCATCCCAACATCCTCGCCGTATATCAACTGGGTATTTTCCAAGGCTCTCCCTATCTCGTCTCCGAGTTGCTGGAGGGCCACACACTGCGTGAGCTATTGCAGCGCGCTCCGATCCCGATTCGCAAGGCGATTGACTACGGGGTACAGATTGCGCGCGGTCTGGCGGCAGCACACGACAAGGGCATCGTTCATCGCGACCTCAAGCCTGACAACCTGTTCGTCACGAAGGATGGCCGGGTCAAGATTCTCGATTTCGGGCTGGCGAAGCTGACGCAGCGAACGCCCGAGTCCGGTTCCGGCGCTCCGACGCTGACACACCAGGGAACTGAACCAGGGGTGATTGTCGGCACCGTGGGCTACATGTCTCCAGAGCAGGTACGGGGGCAGTCGGCTGACTCTCGCGCCGATGTCTTCGCGTTTGGAGCGATCCTCTACGAGATGATCGTTGGGAGGCGGGCGTTTACCAAGCCGACGCCGGCCGAGACTATGAGCGCCATCCTGAACGAAGAGCCGGCGGCGGTTTCACAGACTTCGGAGAATTGCCCGCCGGGGCTGCAAAGAGTTGTGCATCGCTGCCTAGAGAAGAGTCCCGAACAGCGTTTCCAATCCGCATCTGACCTCGCCTTCGCTCTCGAAGCATTGTCTGAGTCTGGCATATCCGGGACAACTTCCAGCCCAGCGCCGATTCAGCGCAAATCTCGCAAGCCGCTATTGTGGTCTGCCGGCCTGGTAGCCACTCTCGCCCTGGCTGCATGCGCGTACTTCGTTGTCATCCGTCGAGAACACGCCCCGCGCCTCGGAATCTCGGAGTACACCCAGCTCACCCACTCCGGCCACGCGGCAGGCGTGGGGGGAACGGATGGGAGCAGGATCTATCTGGACCGTGGAATTTCGTACCCCATCGAACAAGTTGCCGTATCCGGCGGAGAGATTGAGCCCGTTCTTTCCGTTTCCCTGGCGAAGGCTAACTTGAATGACGTTTCACCGGACGGATCCACTT
Source organism: uncultured Acidobacteriaceae bacterium (assembly GCA_963830325.1). Classification (GTDB taxonomy): domain Bacteria; phylum Acidobacteriota; class Terriglobia; order Terriglobales; family Acidobacteriaceae; genus PALSA-350. The sequence goes on along the minus strand of CAWHMV010000004.1, from coordinate 13,039 downwards.
TTCTGATCCAGTCGTATGCGGCAGGCTTGTCGCACACGCCGCCGCTTTACAGTGTAAAGATTCTTGGGGGCACACATCGCTACCTCGCCGACGTTGCCGGCGCAATCTGGTCTCCTGATGGAAAGTCCATTCTCTACGTCGCGGCGGACGGCTACCTCCACATTATGCATAGCGATGGGAGCGATGCTCACAAACTGGGAGACGTGGGAGGCGGACCTGACTCGTTCAGCTGGTCACCGGACGGGAGGATCATCCGCTTCACAAGAGGCAACTCGCTTTGGGAAGTATCGTCCCAGGGATCCAACGTTCACCAGTTGCTTGCCGGATGGCATACCTCGGAGCAGAAAGTTTGTGGAGGCTGGTCTCCCGATGGGAAATATTTTTTCTTCCGTGCTGGATCCGGAGCACAAATCTGGGCTCTTGATGACCGGCGCGGATACTTTCGGCCGCCATCTGAACAGCCATTTCAATTGACGTCAGGCCCCCTTCACTGGGGCAATCTAGTTCTCAGCAAGGACGGGAAGAAGATATTCGCGGCCGGCTACACCAGCCGTGGCGAACTTGCCCGTTTAGACCCGAAGACCAATCAGTTTCAGCCCTTCCTCGGGGGTATTTCCGCCGACCTGGTGTCCTTCTCCAAAGATGGCCAGTCCGTGGCGTACGTTTCCTACCCCGAGGGCATCCTGTGGAAGGCGAACAAGGACGGCAGCGAGCGCGTACAACTGAGCGATCTCCCCTTGCAGCCAAGTTGGCTCAGTTTGTCGCCTGACGGCACCCAGATTCTCTTCATGGCCTCGTCACCGCAAGGTAAGGAGGAGGCCTGGATCGTCTCCTCCCAGGGAGGTAGTCCGCGACCCCTTCTTCCGGAAGATAACGGGCAGCAGACAGATCCGAGTTGGTCGCCCGACGGGAGCAAAATCATATTTGCCACGAACACGGCATTTACCAAAGATGAAAATAGCTCGATAAGCATTCTCGACCTCGCTACCCATCAGAGGTCCACCCTGCCCGGATCAGGCGGCATGTTCTCTCCTCACTGGTCTCCGAATGGCCAATACATCTTCGCTTCATCTCTCAACTTATCCACCCTCTTTCTCTTCGATGTAAAGACCCAGCGTTGGTCAGCGCTGTATAAAGGCCTTTTTGCGTACGGCGCCTGGTCGAGCGATAGCCGCTTCATTTATTTTCTCAGGTATGCGAGTGACCCGGCGGCTGTCCTTCGAATCTCAGTCCCAGGCGGAGAAGCGAAACTCGTTGCCGGACTGAAGGGCTTCCGTTATACAGGAACCTGGGGCTTGTGGTTTGGCCTGGATCCAACCGACGCACCTCTCATGCTTCGCGATGTGGGAACCAGCGACATTTACGCCCTTACTCTGGAGCAGAAATAAACGCCCTTGGTAGTTACGAATGGATATGCGGCAACTTTGCCGAAGAACTGCAACGGGAAAATGGACAACTGAAACGAACGTGACCCAAACGCACCTAACAAATCCACCTCACCGCCGCCGGAACTAACTGGCTCCGCGCCGGTAGCCGTTCGGCTACTGTTCCCCCCGTTTCACTCCACGCAGCCCACGCGTATGTTGTTGCGAATACAAGACCGCACGGTGCGAGAACGCGACGTTTCCATTTGGCCCGCTGCATGCCATAGGTAGTGCGTCCGAGCAGACTCAAAGCCAGCCTGGCAAAAGGACAGCAGCGGATAAATCCAATTTCAAGATGGGTGATCATCATGCACAAAGCTCTTTTGCACTCGGTTGTATTGTGCTCAGCGGTGCTGAGTCCGTCTCTACTGGCTGCGGCCCCCAACTCTGCTTCGTCGACCTCAGGTCACTTTGACCGACCGGTGGTTTTTGAGCCCAATCTCGGGCAGGCACCCTCGCAATTCTCGTGGACCGCCCGAGGAGCGGGCTATGAACTCTACCTGTCCGGATCAGGCGCTTCCATCGTCTTGGCGGAACCCGTGACGGTTTCTCCCGCAGATGCCATCCCTTCGATACCCGGAAGGGCGGCCGCACCGGCTTCACGCAGAGCCCGGCTCACCCTGGTGGGAATGAATCTGGGCGGCAGTCATGCCTGGAGCAATGTACAGGGTCTGGAGCCGACGGGTGGCGTCAGCAACTACATGGTTGGAAAAGACTCCAAAAACTGGCACTCCGGTATCCCGCAATACGGGCGCGTGCAGGTAAAGGACGTCTACGACGGGATCGACCTGGTCTTCTACGGCCATGGGCACGATCTCGAATATGATTTCGTCGTCAAGCCGGGAGGCGATCCCAACCAGATTCGCTTGGCATTCGACGGCGCGATGCGCGTCGACGACAAAACCGGCGACCTGGTGATTAAGACGAAAACCGGCTCGGAGATGCGGCATGTCCGGCCCAGGGTCTATCAAGAAGCCGGTAACCAGAAGGTGGAAGTCGCCGGCGGTTACCAGCTTATGGCCAACGGTCAGGCTGCATTCCGGTTGGCGAACTATGACCGGCGCAGTTCCCTGGTTGTCGATCCCACGGTGCAATTCACAACCTTTCTCGAAGGCAATGCCGAGGATCTCACCACGGGCATGGCTATCGACAGCAACGGCAATTCCTACCTGACGGGGCAGACCCTTTCGACCGACTTTCCCGTCACTGCAGGGTCCACATCACCAGTCGCCAAGATTTGCCCTGGCAATGTGTGCCCCGCCTATATTTTTGTGACCAAGATTTCTCCTGCGGGCGTGGTGTTAAATTCCACGCTGATCGGGGGAAGCGGCACCGATGTGGCGACCGCCATTGCCGCTGACTCTACCGGGGTGTGGGTGACCGGCAAGACTGACTCTCAGAACTTTCAGACCGGGAACGATATCTTCGGCTTCGGATTCTGGAATGGCTTCATCGCCAAACTGAAACCGGATCTCAGCATGGTGAATTGGTGCGTTTTGTTTGGCGGGGGCGGCGATCAATATACCGAACAAATTGCCAACGCCATTGCGGTGGACTCGCAACACAATGCCTATGTAGCAGGAGATACTTACTCCAACTCATTCCCCACGTCTGAAAATCTTACGACACCGCGCGCACCGAAGCAGAAAACAGCAGGCGGCGGAGCAGACGCCTTCGTAGTTAAGGTGGGACCCGACGGAGATATGAACTCCTCCGGATACGCTACCTATCTTGGCGGAGCCAGCGACGACAAGGCGTACGGTATTGCTGTGGACAGCGCCGGACACGCATTTGTGACCGGGTACACCGGGTCGACGAATTTTCCCACCAACGGAGCGAACTCCAACGGCTCAGTAGCCAACGGGGGTGTGGTTGCTTTCATCACCGAGCTTTCCAAAGACGGGTCCTCGTCTCTCTATTCAGTATTGCTGGGAGGCACGAAGTCTTATGATCACCCTTACCCGTTGGATCAGGGGTACGCAATCGCGGTGGATTCTAACGACGAGGCTTACGTTACGGGCAGCAGTTGCACCTCGGACTTTCCCACCAACGCAAAGTCTTTCCAGATCAACCCGCCCTCTGCCTGCTTGCCGCAGACTCCGGGCCAGTACTTTCCCAGCGCCTTCGTGGCGAAACTGGACTGCACTGGCGCATTGCTTTACTCAACCTATTTCGGTGGTGCGGCCGGCGCGGTGAGCGGCAACAGCATCGCGATCGACAGCATGCAGAACATCTATGTCGGTGGTACGACCTCGACGGGCATTCTCCCCGGCGTCTCACCCATCGTCCTGAATCCGACCGCAGGCTTTGTGACAAAATTTCATCCCAAACTCTACACCATCGAATCCACTACTTTCCTAGGAGCTGGGATGACCAACATCGCCGAGTCCGAGCCTGCACCGGTGCAAAACGTTGTGCCGGCAATCACCATCTACACCGCGGGTTACCGGTATGTCCCCGGTTCACCCAACCTGGACCTCAAGTACCTGGACGCCTATGCTGTCAAGTTGCTCTTTTCTCCTGTCCCTTAGTTTCAGTAACAGTGATGGGTTCCCACCCCTGCTCTGCAGGGGTGGGCGCTTTGATGGCCGTTCGGATACGGTCTGGTTGAGGTTCCATCGTTCTTAGTTCGATAACCGATTGGATCGTTCGGGCAACGATATTCCCTTTTGAAATTCGCGGCGGGTGACGCGAATAACCAAGCGCTTCGGTCGGGGGGCCGAGGCGCTTGGTATTAACCAAATATCTCTCTCTGTCGCTTCGCGCCGCCATCGTGGACTGGCGTAATCGCCCAGAGCTTTAGTTACAGTTGTCGCATCGCGCGTCGAGGAGCATATCGAGGGCCGCATCCCAGGCCAGCACCGGCATATTGGCCGCGTAGTTTGCGTCGATATCGACTTTGTGGACGACGACCAGATCTAGCTGGGGAAACACAGTGATGTACTGGCCGCCAGTGCCCATGGCAGAGTACGCGCCCTGGAACGGACCCATGGAAGTGCCGCCGGGATAAAGAGAAGGGTCCCATACCCACCACAGCCGCCCATAGCCCCAGTGCATGGGCTCGCCCGCCGCGCGGAACGCGGTTGGATTCAGTTCCGCGACGGGTGTCACTACATATGTGCTCCAGCTCAGAAAATCGGAGTCGGCCAGCTGCTTGCCGGCCCAGTTGCCATGCGAGATCATCAGCACGCCAATCCGCGCCATGTCCCGCGTGGAAAGCCACATCGGATAGCCGCTGTGCGCGTGATCTGGATCGACGGGCTTTTTCTGTCGCGCACGGTCGAAGTCCTGCATGCCGATCGGCACCGCGACGTCGTCCCTCAGCGCGTCGTAGATGTCTTTATGCGTCATTTTCTCGAAGGCAGTGCCCAGTGCGTTGAAGTCCCAGTTGTTATAGAAGAAGTATGTCCCGGGATACTCCGATCCGCGCCTGGGAGCGATGGGGTCCTGGTCGCCGTTGCCATTGGGAATGTAAATGCCCGAGCGGGAAGCAAGTAGTTGATCGAAGTTTGCAAGCTCCTCGGGATGGACGAAAGGCACTTTGTCTTGCAGGCCGAGCTGGACTACGGTCAAGTTAATCAGGTTGTCGGGGAGGTGCTTCCACTCGGCGGCGTAGAGGATATCGAGCACGCTCTTGCGCACTGATGCAACATTCGTGGCCAGTGTCGTGTCGCCATATTCAAAGATGACCTTCCCCTTGTATACCGCCATCATCGAGGTGGTTGGACGGGTCTTCAGCCAGGCGCGCAGAACCTCCAGTCGAGCGCTCGAATATCCGACCGATTCGGGTGTGACATGCTCCCAGTTAAGGCCGGGAACGACGTAGCCGTTGCCCATGTCCCACGATCCTGCCGGGGTCATCTTCACCATGGTGCCGGGGTGATCTTGCGCGACACACAGCAGCCGCAGACTTGAGAGGGCGAGAAGAAAAACGGCCTTCCACATGGAGAAAGTTTATCAAAGCGAATTGCGCCCGCTTCTCCATCCAGGAGCAAAGACCGGCGCCCCGACACGCCACTAACTTGAACTCAGCTAACATCCGCCGATCTGTCCTTGTAGCGATCCTCGGTTGATGACAACAGGCCGATGCACTCCTCGAGCGCATTCGAGAGAAACGATTAGTCCTCATAAACGACTTTTCGCCACTTGGACGCATCGCGGAACAGTTGATGACTGTATTCAGAGCAGATGTTCCCGGAAAACGGGGTTTTTCCGCTGGCCGGGAATTGCCCTCTCTGTGTACGCGCATATCGGAAGCGGCTGCCCGCGATGATTTGTCAACGACTGCTAAATCGCCAATGCGCGCGTTGACGATGACGCATTTCATTTGGACGAATAGTCGGTATCTGGGCAGCTTGACGACGAACAAGGACTTTGCAATTTCACGATTCCGAGTAGCCGATTTTAACGTCCAAGTGGATCGAACCGCAGTCGTAAACAGAAGTCTTAGTGCTGTATCTGGAGGGCCCCGTCAGGTAACAGTGCGCGGCTGCGCGGTCTTAGTGGGGCACTTCTGATACAGCACTAAGACTTCCCGCGTGTTTTATGATTGTTGAATGCCTGTGGATCTCGGATTTAGGCAATACGGCGATGGTTCGGTGCGCGCGATCGTACTGCACGACTGGTTTTGTGACCACAGCAACTGGGACGCGATGACACCCTATCTCACCCCGGACCAATTCACCTATGTCTTCGCCGATCTTCGCGGTTATGGGGACTCACGTAATCTTTCCGGTGAGTACACGCTTGGTGAGGCCGCAAGCGATGTCATAGCTCTCAGCGATCGCTTAGGTTGGAAAACCTTCTCCCTCATCGGCCATTCGATGAGCGGACTGGTCGTACAGCGGATTCCGCAACTTGTTGAGGGCCGTGTCTCGCGCGTCGTCGCCATTACGCCGGTTCCGGCCGTAGGCATTGGTCTGGATCAAGCAACGGTTGAAATGTTCCAAGCCATTGCACTCGGTGATGACCAGGCGAGACTCGCCGCCATCGGCCCCATGTGGGGCGACCGACTATCAGCCAACTGGACGAAGTACAAATTGCGGCGATGGCGGGAGACAGTAGAGCCCCGCGCAGCAGCCAAGTATGTAAAAATGTGGGGCTGTGAAAACATTTCGGAAGGCGTGGGCGGAATCAAAACGCCGATGCTTATTATCGCGGCCGAAAAGGACGCCCCGCCGTTCCAAGCTGCCGCGTTGAATTGGTCTACGCTGCCCTTCTACCCCAACGGGCGTTTGGTCTCACTCGGTGAGTGTGGCCATTACCCGATGCAGGAGCAGCCGCCACTGCTGGCTACCCTGATCGAACGTTTCTTGAGCGAATAGTGTGAGGACCGGCGAATCGGTCCTGCCTAACGCCCGAGCGTCCGGGAGTGGGGTTGTGCCTGTTTGGTGGTCGATCCGTACTTTACCGAACGGTAAAGTACGTGTGGGCGGTGACTCGACCGGAACCAGTCGGGTGGGTCAGTTTTGGAATTAGGGCTCTTGACTGAGGCACGATTGGAGATAGAGTTACGTGCATGTGTTTCAAAATCACACAGCACAAAGTGGCTCTCATGAATAATCGGCTCGGCTACAAAGGATCGAAGCAGTCGTAGTTTCGCTGGATGGCAATCTTACCTTCACGAAATAGAAAGAACATCGCGAACGATGCCCCCATCTGTGCGCCGGGTTCCATTTTGCCAAGAGGTACAGCGAGTGTTCCAGTCCAACGCGCTTCAACGGCTACGCGGTCTTCCTGAGCAACTGCGGAGACAATTTCATATTCCTGATGTTGGAGGATCCGTAAGCCCTGAAGGCTGCGTTGAAGGATGTGCTCAAGATCGCTCTCCTGTCCGCGGCTGTTGAGCTGATTCGGCATCTCGACCTGTCGAACGTCCTCAGTGAAGAACTCACGCAGTTTTTCTCCGGCTTCCCCGCGCTGAAGGGCAGCAAGATATTTGTGGACTGTAGCTACGTTCCTTCCTGCTTCGTCTGTCATATCGTCATTATGATCTGTGCGCTCTCTGCTTGCATCGTCGCTGGTGGATTGTCGTCTATCCGGGCAGAACCGCATTGTTTGGGGATTACTTCCGGATGGCCGGTGACTCAACCGAACCCTGGATCGCACCTCCCGTTTTCTCGATAAGCGCATCGGCGATACACTGGGCCTCGTTTTCAGGTGCTCGTGTTTCGCAGACTCAACCAGACTCGGCAGTCAACAGGAGCGTTCGATCAATGCAGCGTACAACCCCAGGCCCTATAAAACGTCGGGGCTCTATCGGGACTGCTCCGGCAGACGAGGCAGGATTGAGCCCGGTTCTTTCGGCCGGGGCAGTTTCGATTGCCGCCGCGTCCGCCACGCCAGGGCGTCTGACGCTTAGTTCAAACGATTTTATGGGGTCGCCTAGACATTTTCCATACCCGATTTTTCTTTGCCTTTGGTTGAAAGTGACCCTTTCACAGGCACAGATTTGGGGTAACTGACGGGTTGCCGGTCATTCGGTCGGAATCAGTCCTTGTAGAACTTGGCACCAATGAGTGTGGCAATGAGGATCGCCGGCAAGGTTCCGATCATCAATGGAATGACCGTGCGCAGTGGAAAGAAGCCGAAGGAACACCATGTAACGTCACCAAGGCTCACGATAAACCACCAAGCGAGGCCCGCAATCAGTGCGGTTCTCGCGCCGGGACGATAGGTCGGACGAATCGAGGCATACAGCCAAAGAATAGAGAGGCCATCAAGGAGATCGAGCACCACATTTAGGATCAGAAATCCGGGCGTGGGTGCACCTAGGCGGTTATGCGGCAGCGCAGCAAAATCGTGCCCAAGCAGGGCAGTAACGATCGAGCCGAGTACAATCCAAACAATTCCGGCTAGTGTTCCGCACCCAAATACGCGCGGCCAATTGACCTTGGTCGTACTTTGGGATTCCATGTGACGCATTTCCTCCTAACAACCCACCCGTAGCAGGCGATTATGTGGTCCAGATTGTCAATCTAGATCGTTCCGCTTACCACAGAGAGAATGACGGTAGTTCAAACGGGCCGCACTCGCAAGCAGGAATCACGATGAACGAAATCAGGCCCCGGCCTGCAATGGAACTCTGATCGCTGCAGTCTTGCGGGTTCGGGTTGGATTCCCTTTCAATCGGTCAAAGGCTATACGCCAGCGGATGCTTGGGCTCGTAGAGCATGATGTCGTCCGCGCCGGGTACGGCCATCATGACCACGAGTCCGTACCCGTGATCCTGAACTTCGCCGCGGAACTCCGCTCCTTTGCCCTTCAGTTCAGCGACTGTGTGTGATATGTCGTCGCACATCAGGGAGATCAGATGGTGCCGCGGCGATTCGTATGTCTTGCCGTCGTAGACGCTGTGGGTCGGGTGGACGCCCATCTCACTCCGGCCGGTCTTGAAGATCAGCCAACCCGGGCCTCCGCCCACAGCATCCTCGACGTAGGGCCAGCCGAGGACGTCGCGAAGGAATGCGCGCGTTGCGGGGGCGTCGTCGGAATAAATCAGGGTGTGAATGCTGGTGATCATCAGACTGAACTACTGAAATTGCCTGAAATTATACTATTTGGGTCTACCGCCGATCAAGAATCCGCTCATCGCACTGGAGATCGAGCTCGGGCGTTCTCTAGCTACTTACATTCCGCGCGATTATCTTGCGAGGCGATGATCTGCCACGTATTCCCGCGCTTCAGCCACGTGTCGGTCCAAACCTGGCAAACCTTTGCGTTCGGCTCGGACTTGTCTTTGCCGACATAATGTTCGCTGCCGTAGACAACGGAAATACTGTCTCCGAAGAAACGCACTTTAGCCTCACCAAGTTCGCAATCATGGGCGATGTGTGCGCCTTTCTCGTCACTTAGTTCATCAGCCTTCGTGAAGCGCGCACCCTTCGTTGACGTGCCTTGGAAGTCGTCGGCAAGCAGACCGGCGACGACACCGTTATTGATACATACACCCTCAGCCCACTTGCGTTCCATCTCGATGATGTATTTCGCAGTCTTATCATCCGCAGAAGCCCAGTGACTCTGCTGTGTGTACGCCGGAACCAGCAACAACGTTGTCGTGATTACCACCGCGAAGAGTCGTAAGTGCATTTCTCGCATTGCGAAATCCTACACTACGCTCCGATGGTGGCGCAGTAGAACAGCGCATTCGGCTGGTTTGGGCCGGATTGGCGGCGACCCGGCTGGAATTGTGTGAGCAGCGCCCGATCGTCAGGACGCGAGCTGGCTGGTCGCAGTGTTCAGCTGATTCTGCACTGCTACGATTGCTGGAAGTGGACGCCATAACACCGTCATCTCCTGGATCAAGCCTTCTTCGTCGAGGCGCCAGTAATCCATGCCGTCCAGCCCGAGCGACCCAATCGTCACTTTGAAGAATTCGGATACGTGCTGCGGGCCCTCCATCAGTTCGAGAAACTCGAAGCTATCGACCACGGCCAAAAGGGCCTCAACCACTGGTCTGACGGAAGCCTTGCCTTGAAAGGGCTCAGCAACGAGCGGAGTCAGAAGACGTACATCGTCACTCATATGAATAAGCATAGCGTCCAAATCTTTGCGCTGCATCGCAGCAGTAAATGCGTGAATGTGAGTCAGCTTCATAAAACACTCTCCTTAGCAAGCCGTTAACGCACTATCTATGGACGGTCCGAATTGCGCCAGATGACTACGCGGGATAGCTACTCACCGCCCAGTGGTCTGGAATCCGGAAATGTGAAGTTGTCGATCAGCTCGCACAAGTTGGGGCTCACGTAGCCTGGAATGTACCTCTCGCACACATGAGCCATGACGGTTCCCCACGTGCATCCTGGCTTGTGTGCAAACCCGCCAAAGAAGGCCTGATTGATTCCGGCTTTGAAGCCCGTCCGGGGATAGGCTTCGACGATCTCCTGTCGCAAAGCGTGCGGGAAAGTCTTCCAATCCTAAGCCGAGCACATCCAGGCTCACTCCGGTGAAGAGCAGCGCGACCTCCGGCCGCATGTATTGGGTCACGCCAGGGGTCGTGTGGAGCGCAATGGCCTCCCACGCTGTCTGTGCCTTCTCCTCCGGAATGTCGTGTGCCAGAAGAAATTGGCGCACAGCGTTCGCTCCATCAACCTCAAAGCGCTCCGTCTCGCTCGAGTACTCTGAGAGAAGCCCCAGATCGTGGAATGCCGCACTCACGTAAAGGAGCTCGGGATCGAAGGCCATCTTCCGCTGCCGGCCTTGCTGGGCAGCAAAGAGAAAGGTGCGGTTGGAGTGGTTGTAGAGAAGCTCAGTCGAGAATTCGCGCAAAATGTCGTGCGCCTCTTTCGCAAGCCTGGTGTCGGGAATCTGGATAGTTGCCAGCGCCATGTGCATGTGCTCCATCTGGGAGATCGCTTACAGGAATAACACTAGGCCTGGGAGCGAATCGACGCCACGACATGGATACAGCAAATTAGGACAGCAGATTCACTTCCTGCGGCTAGAATTGCGGGATGCGAAAAGTCGTGATCGTCGGTGCTCCGCCCGTGCAGATTCTCGACGTGTCCGGTCCTCTTGAAGTATTTTCAAGGGCGCCCGGGTATGAAGTGCAGCTAGGCAATCCGGGACAAGACCGATGCCTGCAGACAAATCGAGGGGTGTCCCTCACGGGCGCGACGCCGATTGAGGAGATTGACGGCCCCATCGATACGCTCATCATCACTGGTGGATCGGGAGCCGAGACAAGTGTCTACGACGAGAGGTTCGTATCGTGGATTGCAGCTACGGCCGGGCAGTCCCGCCGTGTGGCTTCGATCTGTACCGGTGCATTCTTGCTGGGGGCCGCCGGCCTCCTTGATGACAAGGAGGCGGTGACTCATTGGCACTATTGCAATCGACTCGCGATGGAGTTTCCAAGAGTGAAGGTGCGGCCAGAGCCAATCTATCTCAAGGACGGTTCCGTTTACACTTCCGCAGGGATCACAGCGGGAATCGATCTTTGTCTTGCGCTTGTTGAGGAAGACCACGGACACCAGGTAGCCCTCAATGTGGCCAGGTTTCTAGTGATGTTCCTCGTTCGGCCAGGCGGCCAGGCGCAGTACAGTCATATGCTTCTGCGGCAGGCTATTACTTCCAGGCCTCTACGAGAGCTGCAGATCTGGATGCTTGAGAACCTGCGTGAAAATCTAACTGTCGAAAAGCTGGCCAATCGAATTGGAATGAGCGCGAGGCAGTTTACTCGGGTTTGTCTTCGGGAAACGAAGATGAATCCTGGTCAGTTCGTGGACCGCATGCGCGTCGAAGCCGCCCAACAGTGGATCGACAGCTCCTCCATGGGCCTCAAGGAGATCGCCGACGCCTGTGGCTTCCAGTCCGCTGATTCTATGCGCCGTACGTTTTTGCGGGTGCTCGGGGTCAGCGCCGCGGAGTATGCTACCCGGTTCAATCGCCACCCCAGATCTGGGGAAGAAGCTTCAAAGCGGACCGTCGGTAAGGGATCAGTGACCGTAGCGGGTGCTTAACGATAGGTCGACCAGCGTCCTCGATCGTCGAATTTATTTGACACATTCCGATGATCAGCAGCGGAGAGACTCCCATCACAATCTGCTTAAAAGATTTTCCAAGCTTCTGGAGGGCTTCCTTACAGCTTGCTTCGATTCCGGGCTGGCGGAACAGGTGAGTGACAAGGGTTGCACCAGGTGCTACATTATATGTAGTGGCAAGCCAGGCTAAGAAACCGGAGCGGGTCTTCAAAACTGCCTGGTTTGCCAAAGCTGCGCGCAAGGCTCACATTCGGATGAGGAGCTTTGCTCAGCCATCCAGCAAGTAATGCTGGGACAGGCAGACGACTTGGGCGGCGGTGTGTTTAAGCAGCGGCTCGAAAGAATCAGTACCGCTCCATCATTTTGGCGAGAGCCGGCACTATTGGGTCTATGAGTATTTATTCGCCAAGCAGGATCGGGCCAATATCGAGGACGATGAACTCGCTGATTTTCGCAAGCTAGTCAAGGCATACGCAACACTGACGACACACCAAGTGAATCAATTGATTCGGGAGAACGACTGGATGGAGATTTGCGATGGCAACCAAACGTAAATTCAAGACCGACGCATTTGAGGCGATCCACTCCTCGGCCTCAGCGATGTACAAGGTGGGAGCTATCGACAAGGCGACGATGCGGAGTTTCGACGCATCGTGTCTTGCGACTCCTCCTCCGCTCAAACCCCGGCAGATCAAAAAGCTTCGGCAACGCCTTCGTGTCAGCCAGCCGGTCTTCGCGCGTTATCTCAATACCAGCGAATCGACGATTGAGAAGTGGGAGACCGGAGCCAAACAGCCGAGTGGGATGGCGCTTAAGCTTCTCGCGGTTGTCGAGAAGCACGGTCTGGAAGCGCTGGTCTGAAACAAATCTCCGAAAATCGATCCGGTAGTGGCCATGAGGAACGAGTAAAGTTGGGAACTCCAACTGGGGGGATTCCAGCAGGGCGGGAAGGTCGGTCGACGCCAAATCGCCAAGGCGCGTTCCGAGGCTGGACACATGGTGCTTCGGCCTGTTGTCGTTAACTGACCATCGATCTCTGGGCCGCTGCCAGCAGTTTACCGTGTTCGGTATCATCCGAATGGTAACTTCCGGGTAGGCGGTTAACCGCCCAGTTACTGAATTCTCGCTCGATGA
>CAWHMV010000003.1:0-2041150 GCA_963830325.1 uncultured Acidobacteriaceae bacterium | reverse complement strand
CTGATTCAGGCACAGGAGCAGGAGCGAACTCGAATCGCCCGCGACCTTCACGACGACATTGGTCAACGTCTTTCCCTGCTTGCCTTTGAGTTCCAGCAACTCCAGGAGGACTCTGTCATTTTGCCCGAAGTCCGCAGCCGTATGGCCGAACTCGAGAAGCAGATTTTGGAGATCGCCGGCGATATTCAATCCTTGTCACACGAGTTGCATTCGGCAAAACTACAATATTCTGGTCTTGCTGCCGCCACGAGAGCCTTCTGCAAAGAATTCGGCGAGCAGCAGAAGGTGGAGATTGATTTCGCCAGTCACGATTTGCCGAACTCCCTATCGCCGGACATCTCTCTGTGCCTCTTTAGAGTTCTGCAAGAAGCCTTGCACAATTCGGTCAAGCACAGCGGGGTGAAGCGGATTGAAGGTGAATTGCGGGAAGACTCAGGTGAGATTCATCTCGTCGTCGGTGACTCAGGAAGAGGGTTCGACTTGGAAACGGCACTGCAAGGTCGAGGCCTCGGTCTCACGAGCATGCAGGAGCGAGTTCGGCTGGTGAACGGAACGATTGAGATTCAATAGAAACCGATGGGTGGAACCACCGTCCATGTTCGCGTGCCGTTTGGGTAAGAGCACGCCTCCCAGCGGGCGGCGTGGCAGGAACGGCGATTCACCACCAAATTCACCACGGACTTTTACTGGGAATAAACGGCTGAATGTTCTGCACAGATTCGTTGGAAGATGTGGCTCTCGATCCCGCCCTGAGCATTCGCCAGAAACCCACAAGAATGTCCACGTCGTATGTCTTAGCTAGCTGGTTGCCGAGTTTTTCAACCTGAATTGCCGCCTCTGCGTTATTGTCCACAGTAGATGGCACATTTCTCCGAAAATCACAACGCGTGCCTGTTTACCCTTAACAGTCTCGGCTGCTATCGAAATGAGGTTACCTAACACATGCAAAAATCGAATCGGATCCGGCACTTCACCGAGCATGAATTTCGGGAGGGTGTCAGCAGCATCCAATGCGATGTATCTCCCGTGCTCAATAGCGGCACCAATATCCAAGCCGCGTGCTTGTAATCTCACCATAAGGCTATCCCGGTGTGATTCGGTCGTGACAACGATAGCCGCATTCCCGGCTTTGAGAGCAGCCTCTATGAACCGCATAAGGTGACCAAGCAGATTTGCGTCATCAGAAAAGAACCCGGCCTCGTGGCGGCGAGCGATCTCCGTACTCCGCTGGAGTGGCGCAACAGCGCTCTCGGTTGGAACCTTTTAGACACTTCTACTTCCGGAGCTCCAATAAAACTATGAGCAGAAAACCTTCTACCAACAAACTGCTCGCCCCGAAGGACGGCGCTCACAGCCTCCAGTGCTCCCTCCATCAGTCTTGACGACGTAGCCATGTGCTCCGTGCCGAGGGCTTCCTGGACCACATCGGCAGAAGATTCCTGGCTCAAAAAAGTATCTTGGCTATAGGGGAGAGCTTGCGGATTTGTCGAGCGACTTCGATCCCATTCAGCGATGGAAGCCCGATGTAGAGCACGATCAAGTCTGGTTTCAGTTCTTCGGTTTTGCGGACTCCTTCTAGTCCATCTGATGCCTCGCCGATGACCTTCAAGTTCTGCCTTTTGGCCAGCTCTGAACATGCGAATCGCCGGAACGGTTCGTCGTCATCTACCACCAGAACTTTTACTGTTGACTCTTCCAGTGTCCCTATCTGTCAGTCCGAACCCCCCAATTTTCAGTGTTGTTTCAGATCTCTCAGAGTTTCACCCGGCGCTGGCTCCGGTCATTGCGCTAGCGCAAGGTCGATTAGGGTCCGCGGTGTAAGTAAATCCAGATTCGCGCACGCGGCTGTCCCGGCACTGAGCCATCATTTGATTTGGCGAAATTTGGTGAGCCCGGAATGAAACGGACACAATCGAGAATTGAGAAACATGGAGAGTACGGCACATGCGAAGTGGCGGGCTGGCGATACGAAACTGACTCCGTATGGCAAGTCAAGGTCTGGGCGGACAACAGAGACGTTCGTAGGAAACCTATAAAGTCATGTCCGGCTTATTTGAACCGCACGCAGCCAGCCACGCTGAGCAGGAAGCTGTGCTCTCTTTGATCGCAAAATGGGAAAGCGAACCTGCTACGGTTCGTCCGGGCCGGGATATCCTCCAGGGCACCGGTTTGGCCGCCACACTTGACGCTGTCCTTGATTGCGGGCGCGCGACCTCCGTGTCTTATCAGGCTCGAGCGTTCCAAAACCGAGCGGTTTCGATACGCACCATATCGTAGTGGCCCACATCGAAGAATGAGACATTTGACAATCTCACCCGACGATTCTGGAAGAAGCAGCGGCTCTCGAAAGTGAATCGAGAGCGGAGGTTTGGTCTCTGGATTTGAAGTTCCTGCAAAACGGGGTTTTCAGTAACTTCAGCTCTTCCCCGCGGGCGACGGGCGATCTCGCGCTGTAGATTACGGTTTCAGGCCGACTCGTCGGATCAATATCAGCGAACCTGTTATCGTCTCGCAGCGGATCAAAAATAGGTTCCACTTTGAACTTACGAGGCAGGGCTCCCGATCGCCGAATGCTTCTTCCAGAGCTTGCAGCGCACGCTCGTTGTCATTCAGCCCGACCCAAATGATTAGAAACCAGGCCGGCACGTAAGCGCAAGCACCGGAAAGCTGATCTAAAAGTTGCTTGGCCTCGCCTGTGCAGCCTGCTCGTCCTAATATGTAAATGAGCGATCCTTGGTTGAATGGATTTCTGGCCCGAGTTGCGTGGCTGTCCGCATGGCAGCTATCGCTTCTTCGTATCGCTTTTGCTGCGCCAGCGCCAATCCGAGACCAAAGTACAATTGGTCCCACTTTGGTTCGAGTTCAACGGCCCGGCCAAACTGATCAACGGCTTCAGCAAAGCGGCGAGCGTAATAAAATGGCCAGCCGACTTCCTCGATCGCTATAAGGGAGAATGGGTCGAGCGACTCCGCACGGCGATGAGCGGCAACCGCTTCGTCGCCTCGGCCGGCATATCTTAAATAAACGCCGCGCTTCCAGTACACGTACGGATCACCGGGCGCGAGTTCAATCGCGCGCTGCGACTCCCGATCTGCTGCATCCCAATTCCAATCATTGAGCAACCGTAGCAGACTCAGCACAGCGTGTCCTTCAGCCAAATTTTCGTCTAACTCCACCGCTTTTACTGCCGCAGGTTCAGCCTCGGCAAACGCCTTCTTCGGCTCCATACCAAAGAAATAAGCGAGTTCGATGAAGCACTCGGCTAAGCCGGCGTAGGCGGCGGCATACCCGGCATCGATCTGCAAGGATTGGCGAAAATACTGGATCGCTTTGCGTTGTCCTTGGTCTGTTAATTGCCGCGCGAAAAATCGCCCATTGAGATAAAGCAAGTAGGCTTCGGGATGAACTGCACGGAAAATGCTGGGGAGCGCTTCTTCCTTTTGACTAAGGTCCGCACGAATGCCGACAGCAACGTCTCGCGCGACTCTACTCTGCAACCCAAGAATGTCGGAGAATGTGCCCTCGTACGACTCGGCCCACAGGTGCTGGTCGCTGGCGGCATGGATTAGCTGAACAGTAATCCGCAAGCGATCATCCGATTTCATCACCGATCCTTGCAACACAGCTTGCACGCGCAACGCACGCGCAATTTGAGCCACTGCCTCACCTGTACCTTTGAACCGCATCGCTGAGGTACGCGAAACCACGCGCAAACTTGCGATCTTGGCCAATTCTGTGATGAGAGCCTCCGTGACTCCATCCGCGAAATACTCTTGCGAGGGGTCTCCGCTGAGGTTGGCTAAAGGCAATACCGCTATCGATTCGAAACGGCACGGAACGTCGACACTGCGAACTGAGTCGGTAAAACGGTATCCCCGCTTCGGGACAGTTGCGATGTACTCTCGTTCCTGCGTCGCCCCCAGTGCCCGGCGGAGTAGGAAAATCATCTGGTTGAGATTGGCTTCCTCGACGAAGGTTTCTGGCCAAACTGCTTCCATCAGTTCTTTCTTGCTGATAACTACTCCGGGGCGCTTAACGAGTTGAACCAGGACTTCGACTGCCTTGGGTGGTAGGGCAAGCAGCTCATGGTTGCGCATAAGGCTTCGCGCGATCGAATCCACCCGGTACGGGCCGAACTCGTAAGCTGATGATCGGAGGGTCAGCATGGTAGCGATTCTACCGATAATTGATTATTCCTTGAGGATTTTTGAGCGTCCGCATGTCATGATCGCGCATCGTCACCCGTCCCAGGACCACCAGTTTTGCCGGTCTCTAGCGATATTGGGGAACACTGATGATTGCAGAATCCGTTGTTCAGAAGCTCAGGACTTCACTACGCGGTCAGACTTTTTGCCCAGACAAGCCCGGGTACGATGAAGCTCGAACAATCCCGAACGCGATGATTGATCGGCGTCCGGCGATGATCGCTCGTTGCGCAGGTGCGGCCGATGTCATTGCATGTGTGCGCGAGGCTCGCGAACACGACCTTCTCGTTTCGGTTCGTGGGGGCGGACATAGCATCGCAGGCAAGGCCGTCTGCGAGGACGGCTTGATGATTGACATGTCTGGAATGAAAGGAATCCGCGTCGATCCGGCGAGGCAAACGGTGCGGGCCCAAACGGGTCTGAAACTAGGCGAGTTCGACCGTGAAACGCAAGCATTTGGGTTGGCCACGACACAAGGGTTGGTGCCAACAGTCGGCATCGCCGGATTGACGCTGGGCGGCGGTTGGGGAAATCTTCATGCCAAATTCGGGTTGGCTATTGACAATGTCATTGCAGCAGATGTGGTGACGGCGGATGGACGATTTCTGACCGCGAACGCGTCGGAAAATGCCGATCTGTTCTGGGGAATCCGTGGCGGTAGCGGGAACTTTGGGATTGTTACTTCTCTTGAATATCGATTACACCAAGTCGGCCCGATTTACGGAGGCGCAATTTTTTTTCCAGCAGCGAAGGCAAAGGAAATATTGCATTTGTGGCGCGAATTTGCCGCAGAGAGTCCCGACGAATTGGTGAGCCAAGCTACGTCCATCACTCTTCCGGACGGCACTCCGGCCTTCGGTCTTGCGGCCTGTTACTGCGGACCTGTTGCCGATGGAGAACGGGTATTGCGACCTCTGAAGAAGTTTGGCGTCCCGATTGCGGACCAACTTGGCCCGATGACGTACCTACAAATCCAAAGCATGTTCGAACCACTGTTTCCGCCGGGGCGGCTGGTCTATACCAAATCAAATTTTCTGCGGGACCTGACCGATGATGCTATTGAGGTGCTCGCACAATACGTGGGCAAGAGTCCCTCGCCTTATACGTTTGCACCATTTGTCGAACATTGGCACGGCGCAGCCACGCGCGTGGCGCCCGGCGACACCGCTTTTCCCCACCGGCAATATGCGTGGAACTTTTTTGCATGGTCCATCTGGACCGATCCTGCAGAGACCGACAAGAACATTCGCTGGACGCGCGAATGCTGGGAGGGCTTGCGGCCGTATCTGGTTTCAGGTGCGTATGGCAATTATGTGACTGATGAGGGAGAAGCCATAGCGCGAGAAGCCTACGGCTGCAACTACGATCGTCTTGTCGCTCTAAAAATCAAGTACGATCCGACAAACTTTTTCCGTATGAACCACAACATCAAGCCAGGTCAAGCGACGCCCGCAAAGACTACTCGTTAGGAGCACATGCGCAGTGTGCATCGGGAGAGATGCCCCGTTCGTACGTAGCACCCGATCACACAAAATCCAAACCGGAACTGGGCAGGAATCTACTCCGTTTGTCCGCCGAATTGGTCCCGATAAAACGCCCTTGTCGTCATCAACGCCGGGCCGAAGTTCCCGATAAACGGGGTTTTGAGTAAATTCAGCCCCCCGGCTGGGATCAAGCGGTGAAGTTACCGGAAATGCGACTTTCCAGGCAGGCGGCGAAACAAAGGCCTGATAGGGCGGATTGTGTTTCTGTGGTCAGCAGTGGCAATGAACGAGTGGGCTGGAGGTTCGGGCATTCGAGCACGAGCCAGGCTGTCGGCGCAAAGCAGCGTCAAGCGGGTGGGCATCGTCCAGCTTCCTCGGAGCGTTTGACACTACATAAAAACCGCGCAATGAACAACTGCCACAAGTGACTGTCATGGCTGGGGCTGTCATTTGTGAATTACTAGCGCGAGTCCAAATACCTGTCAGTTGTGACAGTTGTTTCGCGAAGGCGGCAATCCTACCCTTGGGCGGCGATGCGGAAGTAATCCGGCTGCTTCGGGACTCTGTCCTCAAGGCTTAGATACGAGTTGTCGCCGGTTGAGAGATAACTTCCGGGTCTCGTCGCTAACTTGGCCTTCCGCTCATTTCCGTGCAGGGCAGCGAATATATGGTCTAGCGATGATAAAGACTTCGGATCGCCGTAAGGATTCGCGCGTGGAGGAATGATGAAAGAGGAGAACGGAACCGGAATCGCCGCCCAACTGAAGGCTCCGCGAGCCGGAGCGATTGCCGGCATATTGTTCTCGATCCTGTTGATCACGAGTTTAGTGCTCCTCCGGCTTTCTATTCCGGACAGTCCGACGGATCCAGGGAACTGGCTTGCCGAGAGCAGGAAGTCCATTCGTTTCGCCCTTGACCTGTTGCCCTTCGCCGGAATTGCCTTCCTGTGGTTCATGGGCGTGCTGCGCGACCGGATGGGGGCAAAAGAAGACCGCTTTCTAGCCACCGTTTTTCTCGGCAGTGGACTCCTGTTTCTTGCCATATCTTTTGCCGCTTTCGCGGTTACAGGTGGTCTCTTGATGGCGTACGAAGCAGTTCCCCGAAAGCTCATGGACTCCGGAACCTACACCTTTGCCCGCACCCTGGCCTATGAGTTAGTCAATGTCTACACGTTAAGGATGGCGGGAGTATTCATGATCTCGACCTGCACACTCGCGATTCGCATCGGGACGTTCCCGCGCTGGATTGCGTTGCTAGGCTACGCGCTGGCGCTTTTTCTGCTCCTAAGCATCGGACGTTTCGGCTGGGCTCCGTTAGTCTTTCCGATGTGGGCGCTGGTGATTAGCGTGTATGTCCTCTTTGCGAATTTTCGGGCCAGGCCAGCCTGAAGGCGGCGCGAGCCTGACCGCTTATGCGGTTCGTGCGCCTTTCGATTCATGCTGGTGCAGCGCCTCTGCCCACGTCGTGCGGTTGCGGTTTGAGATCGGTCGTCACACTTTCGATCTTGCGGGTGAATTTGAAGGGCACGTTATACGTCGTGCAGACAGGCGTACCTGTGTCCTCACCGATGTCAAAGGTTGCGGCACTTTGCAGGGCTTTAGCCATATCGTGGCCTGATGGGGATATTCAGAAACTTCACATCCGACAGTGGCTGCCGAACCTCAGAGGCTCAGATTGCTAATCGAAGACCCACCTTGATCAGCCCCCGTCATTCTTAATGACGACCTCCGCGACAGAGAATGGTCGAATCCACGTGCCTCGCGAGCAGATCTACAGCAGCACGATAATGTTGACCCGGGGAAGAGTGCCTCCTGGCCCTCATCCCCTTGTTTCGGTTTCCCCGCGGAGCGTTGCCGGTTAGAACCGAATCCCGCTAGCGCCAGTATCCGCCGCATCGGGATGTTCCCATGGTTGCGAAGATAATCTGCGACTGCGGCTGCACGACCCTCGCTCAGTCGCTGGTTTGACGCTTGCCCCCCCGATCTTGGAGGCATACCCGCGACCTCGATCATGTAGCCATCGGTGGACAAGGCAACCGCACTGGGGGTAGTATCCCCGAAGTGAAAGGCATGAAAGAGTCACTCCAGGATCAGTCCAGGCAGATCGCCTCATCTTCGCTCAGCCGGTCTTGGAGACTTCTGGATCTTCTGCATGCTGCGAGTGCACGCGTACGTACTTTTACCGCCGTAGCGGTTGCGGTGGCCTGGGTTCCGCCTGCATTATTATCCGCCCTTCAGGGGCGTCTCGCATTCCGTTCGTTCCTTACGGATTACGCCACTCAAACCCGCTTCCTCATCATTCTTCCCCTCGTGATTTTGGCGGCGCCGTGGCTGAACAAGCGGTTGCCCAAGGTATCTGACCACCTCAAAGAATTTGTGTTGGAGAGTCAGCTATCTGATTTTGAAGCTAACTGGGCTTCTTTCGAGAGACTAGGAAGCTCCATGGCCGCCAAGGTTGTGATTGTGCTTCTGACCTACGGGTTGGCACTAGGGCTCGGACGATATTTGAGCCCAGAAGGTGAAGAAATCGCTGCATGGTGGAAGGGTAGCGGCGGCTTCAGCTGGTTTTCGCTGGCAGGTACTTGGGGTTTGTTCATAAGCTATCCGATTCTGGTTTACCTCACACTGCTTTGGCTATGGAGACAACTTCTTTGGACGCGATTCATGCGAGCTACGGCACGACTGGATCTTCGCCTCATCGCCGCCCATCCCGATAACGTGGGCGGCATCGGGTTTCTCGAATCTGCGTTACGCGGACAACACCCTTTCAGCTTTTGCCTCGGCCTTGGACTGACCGGCGCGGTAGCGAATCGAGTGATTCATCATGGAGAAAAGCTGACTGGCTTTGGTCCCGTCGCGGCAGTTCTCGTTGTTGCCGTGCTTCTCATCTGCGTGGCGCCGTATTTCGTCTTTACTCCTCTGCTGATGCGGATGAGACACCGCGGCCTGGTAAAGTATGGAGCCTTTGCCCGAACGGCGGGCGAGCACTTTGAAAAGAAATGGCTAGACCGGCCCGGCAGCCTCAGTGAGGATGTTCTGATGGTGGCTGATTTCTCCGCGATCCACGACCTCTATGGTGTCGTGAGTAATGTCAACGATATTAGTGTTGTCCCGGTTAGCCGCGTCGACTTATACGCCCTCCTCCTCGTGGCTTTTATCCCGACAATTCCGGTGGTAATCGTTTCAATTCCACTCGACGTCGTCGCGCATGCAGCCCTAAAGATTTTGTTCTAGGGTCTTCTCAGCGCCCGATACTGCTCAGGCGTAGCAGTCGATGCGGCATCAGTTGGTAATAATTGTGAATGCACCCATGAAAATCTAAATGCAAAAAAAGGAAAATCGCATGCGGCATGTACCGATGCCTGCAGCCCTGATAATCCGCCCTCTCAATCGGGGTGAATAACCACGCCCCCGGTCTTCCTGCCACTCATCGTAGCCGCGCGGGCAGAGAGGAACTTCTCAAAAAAACGAGTTTGAGGTTGTCGTAATTAATACTATCCACTTTGACACTGTCCACTGTGACAGTGGTCGCTCGATACGGGTAGCCGTAAACTCCTTGCAATCCTGTCCCGGATTGGGAGTCAGGTGAAGGGGGAGAAATGCAGGAGCAAACCGCAGTGACGCTACCTACGGCATCACCCGCCGCCGGGCAAAAACCCAACATCGTTCTAATCCTGTCAGACGACTTCGGCTACGGCGACTCGGGAGCATACGGCGGTGGAGAAGGCCGTGGTATGCCAACACCTAACATCGATCGTCTGTCCGCTGAAGGCACGACCTTCCACTCTTTCTATGGCCAGGCGAGCTGCACGCCGGGCAGAGCTGCAATGATAACGGGACGCATTCCCAACCGCAGCGGCATGACCACTGTTGCGTTTCAAGGTCAAGGCGGCGGTCTACCTGCAGCCGAATGGACGCTTGCATCGGTGCTTAAGCAAGCTGGTTATCAGACTTTCTTCACCGGCAAGTGGCACTTGGGTGAATCCGACTACGCACTCCCCACTGCGCACGGCTTCGACGAGATGAAATATTGCATGCTGTACCACTTGAATGCTTACACGTACGCCGATCCAACGTGGTTTCCGACCATGACTCCGGATTTGAGGGCCATGTTCGCGAAAGTGACAAAGGGCGCTCTTTCCGGCAAAGCCGGGGAAGAAGCGCATGAAGAGTGGAAAGTGAACCCTCAATACGTAAACACGCCCGATAAGGGCGCGGTGGGCATTCCCTTTCTCGATGAACACATCGAGAAGGTATCGATCGATTATCTGGAGCGAGCCGCCGCAAAGAAGGACCAGCCATTTTTCATGAACATCAATTTCATGAAGGTGCACCAGCCTAACCTTCCGCACCCGGACTACATCCATAAATCGATGAGCAAGACCAAGTTCGCCGACTCGATCGTAGAAGCCGACGCACGCATCGGCCATGTGATGGATAAAATCCGCGAGCTGGGCCTCGATAAGAACACGCTGGTCTTCTGGACTACAGACAACGGTGCCTGGCAGGACGTCTATCCAGACGCAGGTTACACGCCGTTTCGTGGAACCAAAGGAACCGTACGAGAAGGCGGCAACCGTGTGCCCGCAATTGCATGGTGGCCCGGCAAGATCAAGGCAAACACAAAGAACCATGACATCGCGGGCGGGCTCGATTTGATGGCTACCTTCGCCTCCTTCGCGGGCGTAAAGCTGCCGGAGAATGATCGCGAAGGCAAACCCACGATATTCGATAGCTACGATTTGTCGCAGCTACTCCTGGGCACGGGGAAATGCCCTCGCAGCACCTGGTACTACTTCACGGAGCTTGACCTGACACCGGGTGCAATTCGCGTCAACAACTATAAGGCGGTTTTCGATTTGCGTGGCGATGGTGGACAAGCAACGGGAGGCTTGGCGGTGGACAGCAATCTTGGCTGGAAGGGGCCGGGCAAAATGATTGCACTGTGTCCGCAGATCTTCGACCTCTGGGCGGACCCCCAAGAACGCTATGACATCTTCATGAACAACTACACGGAGAGTTCGTGGACGGGGGTGACCATTACTCAAGCCTTCAAGGAGATCATGGCCACGTACTTAAAATATCCACCTCGGAAGGTTCAGGGGTTGAGTATTCCGTATGTGTCTCTTGGGGAGTATCAACTCCTCATGAGCTTTAAGGAACAGCTTGAGGATGAAGGCTTCAAGTTTAGGATACCCATTGAATAGAAATGTGGCGTTAAAAAAATTGTAGGTTAACAAGCTTATCGGGGTCCCAGAGGTCACCCGTGGCCGATTCCACTGGGACCCCGTTTTTCTATCAAAGGCCGTGGTGTTAAATCCTTTCTAGAGCGGAGTTCCCCTGAAACGGGGTTTCCGGTAACTTGCCTGGCCCTGGACGCTTCCACTGGGGCAACATACCGATAATGCGACTTTTCAGGCCCTTCAAAATTGATTAGGCTTAGGAGGGCCCGGAAACTGGCCAAAGGATAGCTCTAGTCCTCGTAATTCTGCTGGTGGTCCGGCAGGCGGCGACTGGGTAATCTAATCCCGATCATTGCTTCCTGGCTTCGGACTGCAGGCAGAGACATTTTGACGTATAAAAGCCAGAATCGCACAGTCATCCCTCTACCTGTTCGGGTAGCGGTTCTTGGCATTCTTTTGTGCATCCTGGTGGGTCCGGCTGCCGCCGCAGAGCGAGCTGTGAAGAACGTACTCGTGCTGCATAACTGGGCCAATCTCCCGGCGTCTTGGGCCTTGATGGAATCCACTGTGCGCGCTCGGGTTCCGGGGCAAATCAACTTCTATACCGCGTCCGTCGAAAACCCGCGATTCGATGAGGAGGTTTATCGGGAAAGCCTGGCAGAGACTCTCCGCCGTGGGTACGGTGGGGTAAAGCTGGACGTTGTGGTTGCAGCTACCTATCCGGTGCTTCAATTCGCAATGCAAAACCGTGACAAGATGTTTCCGGGAGTGCCAATCGTCTTTACCGATGTTGGCCGCCCCGAAGCGCAGAAGATGTGGCCGGGCGTCACAGGCGTGATCAGCCCTCTGGGCATGCGGGAAACGATCGATCTCGCGCTTCATCTTCATCCAGATACAAATGCGGTCGCCGTCATCACCGGCGTAACGGAGTGGGACAAGTACTGGTTGGCAGTTGCACACTCGGAGCTTCTTCGTCATCAGGATAAGGTGAGAGAGATCGACCTCATCGGACCTGCAAGCGATCAGATCATTGAGAAAGTCGCTGCACTTCCTCCTTCTACTGTGGTCTTGTTTCAGCTCAGGCCAGACGACATGACTCAGCCGGCGCTCGAACCGATTGACATCCTTGCTGAGGTCGCACAGCACTTGCCAACCTATTCCGCCTGGCAAGGGCTTGCATTGAATCGTGGGGGCGTTGGTGGAGCGTACCGTAACTTGCGGAAAGACGCTGTGTTGAATGGGGAAATCGTGGCCCGGGTGTTGTCGGGGGAGCGGCCCGAGAACATTCCCATCGTGCACGACTCCGATCTTCAGGTCCATGTGGATTGGCGGGTGCTCCAGCGCTGGCACATCTCAGAATCGGCGTTGCCACCAGGCACCGTAGTTGAGTACCGGCAGCTTACCTTTTGGCAGCGAGACCGGAAATACATTGTGATTGCCATCGTCCTGATTGTCGCTCAGGCCTTGTTGATTGCGGGCCTGCTGTTGCAGCGAGCGCGCAAACGGAAGGCGGAAGCTGTTCTGCTCGAGAGCGAAGAGCGCTTCCGAGTGATGACCGATACCACCCCATCGCTTGTCTGGATGTGCGACGCCCGAGGCCGGATTACCTACCTAAATGGCCGTCGAATCGCGTTTACAGGCACGGATTCGGACACAGATTACGGTAACAATTGGATCACATACGTTCATCCCGACGATGTAGAGCACATGTTAGGCACTCTCTATGAAGCGTTGAAGATCAAACAAGCGTTCTCGCAAGAGTACCGTCTGCGTCGAAACGATGGAGTCTACCGTTGGATGTTCGACGTTGCGTCTCCACGAGTGAACGGCGATGGATCGTTTGGAGGGTTTATCGGCTCGGCAATTGACACAACCGACCAGAAGCTTGCCCAGCAGGCGCTTGAAAAAGTAAGTGGTCAACTGATCGCAGCTCAGGAAGCAGAACGTAGCCGAATCGCCAGAGAACTTCATGACGACATCTGCCAGAGACTTGCGCTCCTCTCGATGGAACTGGAACTAGCGAATCGGGGATCGAATGGTTCAAGTGTCCAAAGAAATCCCAAGATCGATAAGATTAGGCAACACTGTGGGGAGATCGCCGGCGCTGTTCAGGCGTTGTCGCACAAACTCCACTCTTCCAAGCTTGACTATCTCGGTATCGTAGCCGCCGTCGGGAGTTTTTGCCGGGAATTCTCCGAGCAGCACGAGGTGAGCATCAAATTCTCCAATCAGAATGTTCCGGGCTTTGTGCCCGCTGATATCTCCCTGTCTTTATTTCGGGTCACGCAGGAAGCATTGCAGAACGCTCTGAAATACAGCGGCGTGAGCGAATTTTCGGTGAGCCTGCGAGGCGCGGCAGGCGAGATTCAGCTTGAGATTAGTGACGGGGGCGCGGGGTTCGACGTCGAGCAAGCAAAGCGGCAGAAGGGATTGGGGCTCGTAAGCATGCAAGAGCGAGTCCATCTTGTGCACGGCATCTTCACCATCGAATCGAAAGTGGATTCTGGGACGAGGATCTTTATTCGTGTACCCTTCGTCGAAGAAATACTGATTCTGGAAAATGGTGTGGAAGCGCCTCAGTATCGGCTCCCGTAGCGGTGCCATGGGACGCATAGATATCTTTTAGCCGACAATCGGAGTTCCTGAAAAACGGGATTTTGAGTAACTTGCCTGCCAGTCATGCCTGGATGGTGCGATTTGTAGGGTCGAGGACTGGCGCCATGCGTCGTAGGTTCGGCCTAGCTGTTGCTCTCCGTTTCCTCTGAGAGTGCCTCAATAGCCGAACCGTAAGCTGGTTTCCAGTCCCCGCCACGTCAAACCCAGCGTGCAGATTTCCCGCACTGGGCTTTCTTGTTTGCTTCACCCCAAGGCTTATGTGACCTATCGTGCCGGAGCGACTTTCGGAAAAAGATGCTGAACCCAACAGCTGCCGCGCAGCGGCAGGGTGTCCTACAGCCCATTCCTACTCCACCGCCTCCAGCCGAGGCCCTGAAGTGTCCTGCTCGGAAACCGCAGAACGTTTCGGCCTTCGCCTTGACGTATATTCTCCTTCGCAGGTCTTGCAAACGAATGGGTGCTTTTATCATTCACCCTTGCCTCCCTGTGTCTCAGAGAAAATGCAAACAGCAGGGCCCCTTCGCTCCACGGACGTTACTCCGCTTCACCGCTGTCGGGTCGGAGGTGGCGCATCGGGTTTCCCAGATGCTGGCCACCGTCCGCCGCTCAAACCGTGCATGCAGTTTTCCCGCACACGGCTTTCACGAAGACTCACTCTTCCGGGACGCAATCGAAGGTATTAACTGAACCAGGTTTACCAGCCCATACTCACCGTACAGCTTGCTCTCAGGGAGTTGTCTCCAACCCCTGTTACGCCAGCGCTTACAACGGTGCGACCGGATGCGATGCAGTATCCAGCCGTTGAGTCTGTTGAAAAGCGTTCGGACGTGGGCGCGTTTGTAGTAGTTGCCCCAGCCCCTTATTACAGGGTTGAGATTCGCGATCAGTTCCGAGGTCGTCAGAGGAATACGCCGCTTGGTCCGCTCACGCACCTGATCCATAAAGCGACGGATCGATTTTCCCTTTGGGTACGCATATAAATCCCCTTCCCGTACCCCGCTTTGGATCTTGTGGGGCAGCAGCCTGAGTCGCCGCTTGCCTCGCTTGATCTTATAGCCAAGAAACTCGAACCCTTGTCGAACGTGCACCACCCGCGTCTTTTGCGGATGCAGGTCTACGCCCAACTGCTCCAGTATCTGACGCGCTGCAACTATTGCCGCGCGCGCCTCTGCCGCGGACTGACAGGTGACAACCCAGTCATCCGCGTACCTCGTTACCTGATACCCCTTGCGACGCATTTCCCGATCAAACGGCGTCAGGAGTACGTTACTTAGAACGGGTGAAACCACCCCGCCCTGCGGGGTCCCTCGCTCGGTGGGATAGAGTCGCCCTTTGCCATAACTTCCGGCCTTCAGCATCGCCTCTATCAGACGCAACACTCGACCATCGGCTATTCGTTGGGCAACCAGCGTTAACAGCTTCTCGTGTGCAACAGACCCGAAAAAATCCTTCAAGTCCGCATCTACGATCCACTCTCGTCCGCTCTGTATTTCTTTCCACACCTTGCGCATGGCGTCCTGTGTTGATCGCCCTCGCCGATATCCGAAGTTGGCTTCATCGAAAATCAGCTCGAAGATAGGCTCCAACCGATTGAGCAGCGCCTGTTGGCACACACGGTCATAGATCGTGGGTATTCCTAACTTGCGATACTCTCCTGGCTTGCCCACTTTCGGGATTTGCACCTGCCGCACCGGGCGGGGTTGATAGACATCTTCCTGAAGCTCCCTGTGCAACCGATCCAGTTGCTGATCCAGCTGCGCTGAGAACTCCTCCAGCGTCTGTCCATCGACTCCCCCACTGCCCCGGTTAGCCTGCACCTTTTCCCAGGCCATCTCCAGGTTCTTCCGCTTGTATACCTTGTCGATTAATGAATGGACCTTCTTTGCACCCGTCGGGTTGATCCAGTCAGACAGTCTCCTCGGTCGGAAATGTACGGGTATTTCACTCAAGGAACTGATCCACCTTTCCGTCCTTACTCACTGCCGTCCTCTCTCTTCCCAACCGCCTTCGCCGGCTGCCTTCCCCGACCCACTTCCGTCGCCGGTTACCCGGACACATGGCTTTCACCATGCTTCTGGTACTTTTCAGCCGTCCGACTACTGACAGCGCTTCGCTCGCCATTTCGCTCTCGCTTATAGGTCTGCTTACTCCGGTGCCACCCAGAGACGCTGCCAGTCCTCCTGAGGTCACGCATCGTTCTTCCGTATCGTGCCGTCCGCAAACACCTTGGTGCGGTGGGTGAATGAGAACGCCTTCGCCCCCATAGTGCGGGCTCGACCTTGCCCCACCTTTGGCCGACCGGTTCATCATCGGGGTGGCCCCCGTCGATTACGGCCCGATACTTCTCCGCATACCCTTCGGATTCCACCTCACGATGGACACCCTGTCCTCCGGAGTGCTGCAAAGAGTGGCTTCAGGTTCACCTTGGCTGTCTCCAGCTTTCGCCTTCGTGCCCGTGTAGGCTTCTCCATACCTTCTCTCTTCTCCAGCCAGCGAGACGTTAACCCCGCTTTTGGATACAGCGCCCCTCATCTGAGCGCCGGAGGGACTTCAACCCTCCTGAACAATGCGCTGCTCAGCGCACACTATGAGCCCATCCGCCACCCTCTCGTCTTCCACCGATTTCCCGGGTTCGCCAGTTATACGGTTTGCTGCTCCGGCAATTTCTCGTCGGGACGAGAGGGCTTCTCCAGTTGCTTAGCGCATCCTTGTCATCGTGCTGCCGCTAACACCCCGCCAGAGTGTCTCACCGCTTCAGTCAGTTGCGGCAATCCATGTTGCCTTCGCCCTTTCGGTGCGGGCTCGGCCCCTGGAGTTTTCGGTTTTCGAGGCCACCTATGCGTTCACTTTCGTTGCGGCCCGATGACTCGCTCACCATCCCAAAGATGGCTTTGTCGATCGGCTTCATTCGCTTCGTCTCCTCCACGAATGCGATCCTAGCTACAGGGTCCTGACTCTTGCCCTGGTAGGTCTACCTCCTACTGAATACGCCAGCCTTAAGCTGGACACACACCGAAAACCAGACTTTACAGGCAGTTCGCGGGATCACTTCCAGATTGCCCGCGCTTGATCTTGCCACTACTCTGTAATCACTTTGTCGGCCCACTCCACGAGAGAAACAAAGATTGTGGGATTTCCGTACTTGGCTCCGTAGTTGCTGAGATCGGCCTCGGTTACGCCACGAGCCCGGGAGCAGGCGCCGCAGGCATAAATCGGAATGTGCCTGGCCGCAAGTTTGTCCAGTGTCTCGGCGACCTTCGGCCAACCCACGGGCGTGACGGCCTCGGCCACAACTTTGCGCATCAGAACAACCGCTTCTCCAAGAAGAAAGATCTGCACCTCGTGTCCCGCCTCGGCGAGGGCGAGTCCGTGCAAAAACGGAAATGCCGCCTTGGTCGGGTCGTCCGAGCCCCATGCGCTCTTCATCATGATCTTGAGCGGCTTGTGGGTTTGACCTTGTACTTGCGCCTGCACCCCGTCCGCCGCGGTCATCGCGAGGAGTGGTAAACCGGCTAGGCGGGAGAGAAAAAAGCGACGAGGCTCCATAGAGTGCGCTCCTTATCAGAGGTTTCTTAGTTCCTGGCGAAGTGCCCCACGCGGCGACCCCATCGAATCGACGCAAACCTCTGATACCGAGAAGTTTCACACCGGAGGCAAGTGGAAGTCCTCTGCAAAAGCTCTTATTTTACTTCGGATGGGCCGGCTTGCATAACGAAGTGCTTGAAAAACGGGGTTTTGAGTAACTTCAGCTCTTCCCCGCGGGCGACCGGGCAGTCTCACGTTGTCAGTTAAAGTTTCGAACCACCATCGACGGGAATACTGGCACCCGTGATCCAGCGCGCCGCATCGGACGCCACAAAAGCGACTACATCGGCGACATCATCGGGTTTACCGAGTCGCTTCCATGCCTGCATTCCCAGTGCGGCCTCGCGCCCCACTTCGGTCTTTGTAAAATTCGAGATATCCGTGTCGATACGCGTTGGTTCAAGCGTTCATTCCGCCATCCACGGTAAGATTCGCCCCTGTAATGTAGCAGGACTCCGGACCGGCGACGAACGCCACCATCGCGGCGATCTCATCTACGTGCCCATAGCGGTCGAGCGCTGTTGCGGCCTTCTGTGGTACCGCCCAATCACCCGAGGCGGGATTCAAATCCGTGTCGATCGGACCCGGCTGGACGTTGTTGACCGTAATGCCCCGGCTCCCGACCTCCCTGGATAGTGCCTGGGTAAACATCTTGACGGCTCCCTTCGTGGCCGCGTAGGGCACAAGCCCGGGCGCAACGGCACGCTCACCCACGGCCGAACCGACCATGATGATGCGACCACCATCCTTCATGTGCTTCAGCGCCGCCTGCGTGGTTGCGAATACACCGCGGACATTGATGTCGATCACGCGATCCATCTCCTCCAGCGTCGACTCCTCGAACGGTTTCGGAATTGCCGTGCCGGCATTGTTCACGAGCACGTTGATCCACGATACGGCTCTCGTTCCAGGGCATGCCGCATCATCGTGCGTAAGACCAAGGCTGAGGAACTATCTGGGTTCCGCTTCGCTGTAACGCATGTCTCTGGTCTGTTTTGTAACGCAAGTGCTAAGTGCGCTCAGCCTGGCCTCCCCTCGCGGCTTGTGGAGTGTCGCAGAGAAAACGTTATTGATGAAAGAATCGGAGTAGGGGAAAAAACAGCAGGTCCCTCCACTCCGCTTCGCTCGGAGTTTGTGACTTTTTTATCTCCGGTGTAGTTTGCGGCCGGAAAGCTCCCAAGAGCATCTGCCCACAAGCATCGCCGGGGTTCCTTCGGCTTCGCTCAGGACAGGCTCTTCGACTCCGCGCCATAAAGCCCTGTGTTTGCGATAGATCTGCGAAGCGCTTCGCTCAGGATGACGGTTTTGTCGGGGGGCTTGAAAAACGCTGTTTGGATATGCAGGGAACACGAAAAGATCGAATCACAGGCTATCGGGATGACAATTCCGTTTGCGTGGTCCTTTCCAGCGGTTTGGTACAGAGAGAGATCGTTTGATGAGACGCTAGCGGGAGCCAAGCGCGTTGATCAACTGATCGCTGGTCGTCACAGTAGCTAAGCGCGGGAAAAATCTCTCGACCAGGTAGCTGTGACCCTGTGCATCCAGGTCGGCGCAACAGTCTTTGACAATGATCAGGCGATAGTCGTTATCGCTCGCATGAAGGAAGGTGGAAAGGACAACCCCGCTCGTCGCAATCCCAAACATGATCAGGGTGTCAATCTCCCTTGCCCGCAAAATCATTTCCAGGTCTGTGCCAGCAAAGGCGCTGATCCGGTGCTTGGTGACGACAAGGTCATCGGCTTGCGGAGCCACGGTCGCGTGAATCGCGCCGGTGGGTCCCTGGAAGAACTGCTGATGCTCGATCGATCTCTTCATGGCACCGAAGAGCGGATTACGCAAACTAACTTCCGGCAGTCCGGGACGAAAGCCGACTTGCACATGAACAACACTCATCTTCCGGTTCCTAGAACTTTCCAGAACCTTCGCGGCCCGGTTTGGCAAGAGAGGATCGTCCTTCGCATAAATCCCCACGATCCCTGTCTGCAGATCCATGCTGAGCACAGCTGCCCTATCAGGCTCGAAAACGAGTGATTCTTCCATTTAGCGCCTCGATTTGCAGCGTCACTCCGCCGCCGTTGCCGCGCGTCCCAGCGAATGTATGCCGTGGAACCGGCCATGCTAGCGGGGCTACACGATTATGCTTCATCTCCAGCAATCTTGCCGGGCGCAGTCTCGTTCGGATAGTTGAAGAAGAGCTGATTGCCGTCGGGATCATCGACCACCAGGAGCCGGTAGCCCCACGAACCCTCCTTGACCGGAACGCCCTTGGCCTCGAGTTCCGCGCGCAGAGCGTCCAACGCAGCGACCTGTGCCTCCAGTTCGACGTTCAGGGAAATGAACATCAGCCCTTTGCCAATCTTCTCCGGCCACGTGTCGGCCAGGATAAGCGCGCAGCCCTGCCGGTCGACCTGTGCGACGTGCGCTCTGCCGTCCTCGTCGTAGCGCCAGGGGCTCGTGAAGCCAAGCCGGTTCATGTAAAAGAGGAGCGAGGCCTCAACATCCGTTACGTGTAGGACGGGGCGTGCGAACCAGTCTGTCATAGGCTACATATCCTCAAATAAGGATAACTTCTTCCTGGATCAGTTTCAAAAGCAAGGTGTCACTGTTCTGAGTTTGGGCAGCGTATTGAGCGGCTATCAGCCAGTCTTCGGCAGCCGTGCTCATTCAACTTAGATAAAGTGGCCAATCCGCGGAATGAACGTACATGTCTCGCGAGTATCGCACAGGCTGTCAACTGTTGATAACCGGCGTTAGCGCCCAGAATCCTTTGTGAATGAAAAGGTTATTTATCAGTACCAAGGCCTATTCATGCCGACCGATGAAGGCACTTTTCAGTGAGACGCCAAATGGGGTTGGCCAGCAGGTGACAAGTGGACCTATACGCGACGTTCGTTCGTTGCTAAACCATTTTGGAGATAACCAGTCGATTTGCGGAGAAATATGCGCGTGCTTTTCCGCCCGTGAAATCGCCTAATCCAGCAAGCGCTTCAGAAGCGGGCTTCCGAAAGCTCCAAGTAGCGCGTCACCCGACTACACCAACCGCGGACCTTTGTGGGTCGCTGGATTCTGGGGGCAACGAGCGGTGCGGCAGTTATTCCAGGCACCTACAGGCTCCAGGCAGGTGATGCAGACGATACGACCAGCTTTGAGAACCACCCGATGTTCCATGAGGCGAGTTTAGAGCGGCCACCGGGAAGCGGCAATGCACTATTTGGGGAAGGAACAACCTTTCATTAAAGGGAAGTGCGGCCTCTTCGTTGCGGTTTGGCTGGTACCGGCACAAGCGGCAAGCGAGAGGGAGTCCTGGGAGGTTACTGTGACAGCATGACTCAGCATACCGATTGCAATGATTCTCGTTCGAATGGGGATAGGTATCCTGCCGCTGTATCTCTTGAGTCTGGGGGTCACCGTATTTCCCCCGTTCGCTTTGGCTCCCACGTGTTTCACAGGCACAACGCGGGATCAGTCCGGGATTGGGCCTTCATTCGCCAACTCGGAAATCCTTACAAGGTGTCTCCCCGCTGGGCGAATTGGTTGCTTATAGTGTGGAGAGGATATTCTTTTTGCTTTATGGCGTGCCCTAAGATTCGGGAGCTTCGCGTTCGTGCCGTGCGCGTGCCAATGGCGCGACCGCATAAAACGGCGAGTGGAACAATCTCCGAATCTCCACTGGTCTTGACCGATATCGTCGCGGACGACGGCACAACTGGACACAGCATGATATTCACCTACGCCGTCGCTGCCCTGAAACCGACCGCTGATCTCATCAAGAATCTGGAGCCATTCGTAAAGGGTGAGCTTCTCGCGCCGATTGAACTGGCGGACAAGTTTGCCAAGCGTTTTCGGCTCCTCGGTCTGCAAGGACTCGTCGCCATGGCGGTTTCTGCCATCGACATGGCCCTGTGGGACGCTTTGGCGCGAAGCCATGATACCTCGCTCGTGCGATTACTTGGCGGTACTGAAAAGCCGATCGCCGCCTACGGAGCGGTGGGTTACGACGGCGTGAAAGGTTCGGCAGAGGGTGCAGAAGAATGGGCAAAATTGGGTTTTAAAGGAGTGAAAGCGAAAATCGGGTATGCGACCGTAGAGGAGGACCTTGAAGTGGTGCGGGCGATGCGCAGGGCCGTCGGCAAGGAGATGGCGATCATGGTGGACTACAACCAGTCGCTTACGCTACCGGAAGCAGTGCGCCGGCTCAGAGTGCTTGATGAAGAAGGACTCACTTGGGTGGAAGAGCCAGTCTTGGCGCATGACTTTCAGGGTCATGCGCTCGTGGCACGTGAGATCAAGACCCCGATCCAGTGTGGGGAGAACTGGTGGGGGTCGCATGATATGCGGCAAGCAGTCGAAGCACGCGCTTCAGACTACATGATGCCGGACGTGATGAAGATTGGCGGCGTGACCGGGTGGATGCGGGCCGCGGCGCTCGGGGAGGCTTACGGCATCCCGCTCTCGAATCATCTGTGGCCGGAAATCAGCGCACAACTCCTGTGTGCAACACCGACCGCGCATTTCCTCGAATACGCCAGCTGGTGGAACCCGGTGCTTGCCGAACCACTTCAGATTGAGCAGGGGATGGCGATTGTCGAGGGCATGATAGGGACGGGCGTAGCATGGAACGAGAGGGCGGTTGAGCGGTTCGTCATTTAGGAAGGACAACGTAGTTTATTTCCCCCAGCCCGTGCCTCCCCCAGAGGTGGGCGGGACGTTGGCAAAATTTCGTTGCAACGTGCAACGAAGCTTTTGGCGAAAGCGCAATTGGCCGCCGCGCGCTGGATGGTCAATCATCGCCTCGTTAATTACATTGAATCCTAGATTCATTAGAGATTGTGCGCAGGCGGAATAGGTCACCCCGCCGATTAACACGATGGGAGTGTTTTTGTCGACTGCGAACTCCTTCAATCGAACAATCAGACGGGGCACAGACGCCCGCAACAGCGCAAGCTTTTGGGAGGTGGATGCCCGGTCCGGCATCGGCTCCTCGCTGGCGTCAATGAGAAAGTATCCTTCGCGCATGAAACGCGCAAGGAGCTCGGACTTGCGGCTACGTATTCCTTCAGCAGAACTCCCAGACGAGAAGCCATTCTCTGTGAACCCCACCGCGGAACCGTAGAGGGTCTTCATCATCTCAAGGAATAGAGTGTCTCCATCCCTTAAATCCTCGAAGTAGAAGAGGCGGTTGAATCGAAACGCCGGCGGAGCCTCCGCGATGAAAAGTACCCGGATAGTTGCGGGTTTGTATCGAATAGTCGCTTTAGCGAATGCAGCTGCTGAGGCACACATCGAGTAAGGCCGCGAGTCCTTTCAGAGCTAGACGGCGACCTGAATCAAACCTGGTGCGAGGAGGGCGAGCTCGGAACGAAGCCGCGCGGCCATTCTTACCAAGTCCGCGAAAGACTCAGCTTTCATCTTTCGCATCACCTGGCCTCGGTGTGCCTTTACCGTGATCTCGCTGATGGCTAGTTCCGCACCGGCCTCTTTATTCAAAAGTCCGGACGCCACCAAAGCCATGACCTGCCGTTCACGGTGGCTAAGTGACGCATAGCGATCGCGGAGCGACCGCATTCCTGCCTCGCGGTTAAGGGCGATGGAGCTACGTTTGAGTCCTTCCCGAATGGCCCTTAAGAGAACCTCATCACTGAATGGGTTCATCAAGAATTCAATAGCTCCCGCCTTCATGGCTTGAACCGATGTGGGCACATCGCCGTGGCCGGTGACAAATATAACCGGCGTGTCGGGGCGTTCGACGACGACCCTTCTTTGGAGATCAAGTCCATTGAGGTCCCGAAGAGGGACGTCAAGCACCAGGCAGTTTGGAACCAGTGCTCGGGGCCGGGCAAGGAATTCTCGAGCGAATGCGAATGCCTCGGACTGCCAGCCTTCGCAGCGAATCAACGATTCCAGGGATTCACGTACAGCGGTGTCGTTGTGGACAACGAACACGATCGGCTGTGCGGGAAGCGGTTCAAGTATGTACTCCGAAAGGTCCACGACGATTGCCCTCCACCCTGCGTAGGTCGTACTTGGAAAATGCAGTCGGCAATCAGGAGTAGTAAAGTCGCCTAGCGACGAAACTGATCTCCTGAGGCCAGATTTTGCTTGAGCGAATGTTTTTCGTCATCTCGACATCGTTTCCTACACGCTCCTCTCGACGTTGCGCTTTTGACAAGCCTTCCTTTGAGCCACGAAACGGGGCATGTTGCAGGTGAAAAACTTGATGTGTTCATCTTTATGTCTCCATAGTCAGATGGACTTCGTACCGCCGTTATCGTGACTTAAAGCTGAACGAATGGTTTGGAGTAGCTCCTCGTCGCCAAAAGGCTTGCCTAAGAATGCAACAGCACCGGCTTGCATCGCTTGCTGACGCGAAACTTTGTTGTCGTAAGCGGTGATGAAAATGATAGGAATGTCGTAACCTGCGGCAGCCAACTCGCTTTGGAGCTCGAGTCCATTCATGCCCGGCATCTGAACGTCAACGATGAGACATGAGGTATCGCGCAGTTGGCCGGACTTCAGGAAATCTTTGGCAGATTCAAAGGCGGCCGCTCGAAAGCCGAAAGACTCGATGAGAAATGTGGTGGTCCTGCGGATGGACTCATCGTCGTCAACTAACGAGATCAGACCCTTTGCCATTTGAACTCCCCATTGACCCCAAGCTATTCCCGGGCGGAAAAGGAATCAATTGGATGTTTGGATATCTGGTGTCTCAAAAAGGAGTATGCGAATAAGCTTTCGTTTATCGGATTTTTCCCGAGGGGTCTTTGAGCTTCTCGATCATTCTTATGAGGTCGACAAGAGATTCCGCGTGCATCTTCTCGATTGCCCGGCTGCGCTGGACTTTCACGGTACTCTCCGCAGTTCCAAGTTGGTCCGCGATTTGTTTATTGAGCATGCCCGAGACGACCATGGAGATCACCTCCTGCTCGCGCGAGGTCAATGAGTCGAAGCGCTGTTGGAGGATCATTACGTCTTTATCCTGTTCACGTTTGGCGCGATCTCGCTCCAGTGCAATGCGAACAGCATCCAGCAGATCTTGATCGCGGAATGGCTTGGTGAGAAATTCGACGGCTCCAGCTTTCATAGCGCGGACACTCATTGGAATGTCGCCGTGGCCGGTGAGGAAGATTATCGGAATACGAGTGTTTCTCGCTGCGAGCTCGCGTTGAAAATCGAGTCCACTCAATCCAGGAAGTCTGACGTCAAGCACAAGACAACTGGGCGCATCTGGCCGCTTTTTATGCAAGAAGGCATCCGCCGAATCAAAACTTTCAACTTGAAGACCCACGGTGCTTAAGAGAAACTTCAGCGAAGAACGTACCGATGGATCATCGTCGACGACAAAGACAATTGGAGCACCAGTCATGAGGGACTCCCGCCGGCTGTTGGTAGCGTGAAGGAAAACACAGCGCCGTGGGGAGAGTTTGGCGCGGTCCAGAGTCGACCACCATGACTTTCAACAAGTGAGCGGCTGATCGACAAACCCATTCCCATACCGTTCGCTTTCGTTGTAAAGAAGGGATTGAAGACGCGATCCAACTCTAAACCAAAGCCAGTGCCGGAGTCGCTTACCGCAACGAGTACGTCCCCAGATTCGTCGATCCGAGATTGCACCCCGAGTAAACGAGGTCGATCTGTTACCGCGGCCATGGCTTCGATGCCGTTCATGATCAAGTTCAGTAGGACCTGCTGCAACTGAACGCGATCAGCCAACACAGACGGGAGATCTGTTTTCAATTGGTGGCGAGAGAGAACTTGATTCTCATAAAGCTCGCGGCCGGCCAGGACCAGCACCTCCTGAATCACTTCGTTTATATCCAATTCGCTCTTTTCAGCAGGTTCCTTCTTTATGAATGCGCGGATTCGCGCTAAAACGGTGCTCGCTCGAGTACCATCGGCAATGATTCCTTCGAGAGCCCGACGGAGAACCTCAGGTTCAAGATTGTTATTGGCGAGCAGTCTCAGGCACGCGCTGCCATTATTGATGACCGCGGTCAAGGGTTGATTGACTTCATGGGCTATCGACGCCGCTAGTTCGCCCATGGTTGTGAGCCTCGAAACCCGCGCAAGCTCCGCTTGTGTCATCTGCAAGTTACGCTCGCTCGCGCGAAGCTGATCCTCGGCCTGTTTTCTTTCACTGATATCGCGGATGAAGCCGGTAAATACTTTATGCCCATCGCTCGTTAGTTCCCCAAACGAAACTTCCACCGGGAACTCCTGGCCATCCTTGCGTTGAGCGGTAACTTCGACGCCTTGCCAGTTGAGATGCCGCTTTCCAGTAGCCAAATATCGTTTGAACCCGTTTTCATGCAGTTTCCGCATCATTTCCGGCATGAGCATGGTCATAGGTTTACCGACGATCTCCACCGGGTCATAGCCAAAAATGCGCCTCGTGGCGGGATTCGCAAGAAGGATAGCGCCCCTTTCATCCATGCTGACCACGGCGTCGTGGGCTGCTTCCACAATCACGCGATGCTTTTCTTCGATACTTCTCAGATCTTCCTGGGCGTGCTTGCGTTCGGCAATTTCCTTTCGAAGCTCTTCGTTGGCCGCGGCGAGTTCTGTAGTTCGTTGCGCGACGCGTAGATCGAGTTCGCTCGCGACCCGCTTCTGTTCGCTCCGGAGCCGTGCCTCCTGCAACCCGATGGACGCCTGATTCGCTGCTACGCTCAGAATAAGTCTCTCGGTTTGCCGCGGAAAATCCTCTCGCTCTGACCCTGCTACGATTACGCCAATTTCACTTTGCAGCCCTAGTCCCAAGGGCACGATCGAAATGTCTCGGTCTCCCAAATGGTTCCGCATCAGCGGAGGCCATTCGTGAGGGGCGGTCCCTAGCCACTGTTTAAGTACGTCGCCGATCTCGTGTGGCGGGGCTATGTGTTTTTGCGATTGAGCGAACCGAACCATCTCGATTGGCGCCTGGCCGTCCGTTTCCTTCAACCGTACATAGACAAGATCCAGCTGGAGCATACGCAGCAGTGCGTCGAGCAAGGTATGAACAATCTGGGATGGCTCACCACCGCTCCACATGGCTGGAAGAGCGAGGGCGCTGACCAGATCATTAACGCAGCGCTGAAGGTGCGTGATCTCCTCTGCAAGATCTCTGGGTTGCACTTCCATATCTCAGGCCGCCGCGGGCGAATTACTCCGACCAGCTCGCCGTTGGCAAGATTCTCGCAGGAACTCATCCGGCGGCACAAAGAAAGGATTCTGCCGGAAACCGTGTTTATGTCGGAAATACGCACAATCACAGACGGACCTGAGGGAATACTCGTGTTGGATCTGTCTGGGGCTTGAGGGTGAGGGGTGGGATAACAGGAGTGCCCTTACAAGAATGGATGACCGTGTCACCTGCGCAGGGTTCACGGGCTGGCCCCGATACAAGATGATTTCCTCATCTTTCCGAAGCCGTTCGAGGATATACTCTGAAAACTCCAGGACGCTTGCCCTCCACTCCCGCAGGTCGGCCCTGCAAAATAGCGTCGGCAATCAGGACAAGCTAAGTCAACCAACGATGATATCTATCCTGAGGGCAGAGTTTGCTCGGGCGAATGCACTGTTTCCGCCCACTGATACTAAGGTATTGCCAATACCATCGTCCAGTTGCTTCATGGCCTCCGCCCTGGCCAATCCAGATCTGTGCATCGAATTTGGAGCGAAATTCGATAATTGCCGACCCTCCGTCCAGGCTCTCAAGCAGGTGCGAATCACGCTCGGGTCAGGGGCGAACCTAAGGGCAGGGCCTTGCGGCACCGAGATCCGATCCTCCCAATCCACCTGGATCGATTGGGCAAATATTTGCTCCAGTCCCTTTGGGCCTTCGAACAGGCCTCTTGGGCCGGTGAACCCACGCTTGGCCAACGAGATAGCGTAGACAGCGCGCATGCCTGTCATTCCGGGTGAGAAGCCCTTCCATTGTGATACCGGTTCGACGTGCATACACGCGAGAGAGACGTTATCCACCGTCGCACTCGCACTCGCCTGTGCGATTGCGCCGGGGGGAGAGCCCGAAGACCGATCACGTTCCTGTCGCGTACGCATCGATCAAATGACGCACCGCCGGTTCTCCGGAAAGGTAGCTGTATATTCGCCCTTCCAACTCACGGTCGGCCTGAGTTTGCCTCTCATGCTGACGCAGATGCTCTGCCCAAGAGTTCACTAAAAATATCTCCAGATAACGATCCACGACTTCAGTATCGCGGAAGATGGCCCACCGATACGCGCCATCGCGACGCCGCATCCGACCATATTCATGCATTGCATCCACAAATTCTGCTGTCCGTTTTGGAATGACGGCGTATTCGATGGTAACCAGTACCGGTCCCTTCTCAACATCAGCCCCAATTTCCCCGATGACGACGGGCATGCGCCAGTGGTTCCAGGGACTCAGATCCGCGGTCGAATCGGGAAGTTGCGCGAAAAGGGCAATTGCTGCGGTGGCGATTGTCCCCGCTCCAGCGTAGACAAGCGCGGTTCCAACGCCTGATCGTTGCGCGACGGCGCCCCAAGCCGCGGTCCCGAGCGCATAACTCCCCTGATATACCAGAATGAAGATGGCGAGGACTCGTGCTCTTACCCAATCAGGCGCCAGGTTCTGGACAAGGGCATTGATAAGGGAAATGAAGATGACCCATGCCGCACCGCCGACCAACATAACTGCTGCCAGCGTGCTCAACCTGTGCAACCCACTCATCGCCAAAATCACTAACCCCAAGCTCACGACGCCCGTCGACACTATGGATTCCATCGCCCACCTGTCACGGACCGACTGCATGACCAAAGCACCGATGATTGCACCGCCACCAAAGCAGCCAAGCAAGAGTCCATAGCCGGTTGCTTTCTGATTCACGCTCCGAGAAACCGTCGGCAGCAACGCGAAAAGTGCGCTGGAGAAGAACATGACCACGCCTGTTCTGAGCAATACCGTCAGGATTGCGGGAGAGTGCCGGACGTATCGAATTGCCGCTACGGTAGCTCCCGAAAAAGATTCCGGCGGCGCGCTCCTCCTGCGGACAGGCCTTTTCCACTTGGCAACAACAAGAATGACACCGAAGAACGATACGAAATTTGCGACGAAGGCTGTGGCGACACCAGCAACAGATATGATCGTGCCAGCGAGTGCCGGCCCAACCGCTCGGGCGAGGTTGAATTCAATCCCGTTGAGCGCAGAAGCCGCTGCCAGGTCTTCCTTGGGCACCAATTCAGGGAGGATTGCACGCCATGCCGGCGTTTCGAACGCGTCTCCCGCCGAGAGCGCAAATGTGAGCA
The DNA here is from genome assembly GCA_963830325.1 of uncultured Acidobacteriaceae bacterium. Lineage (GTDB taxonomy): Bacteria > Acidobacteriota > Terriglobia > Terriglobales > Acidobacteriaceae > PALSA-350. The sequence continues at coordinate 2,012,813 of CAWHMV010000003.1, read as the reverse complement.
TCAAGAGTATCCATGGCGACATCACTCCTGCGATAGTCAAGATCGCTAGAATCAACGCGACGCCCATCATCCACGACTCGGTGAAAAGAATCAGCTTGCGGCGGTCGAAGATATCGCCAGCGGAGCCCGCTGGAAGGGCCAGCAGAAAATATGGCAAGGAAGCGGCAGTCTGCGTCAGCGCAACATAAATCGGCCCGGCGCCAAGTGAGACCATCAGCCAAGCGGCGCCGACGTTCTGCATGAAAGCGCCGGAGTCTGAAATGACGTCCGCGATTAGCAGATTGCGAAAAATCGTTACTCGAAGCGGTCGCCACAGGTTTGGGGAAGCAGTAGGCTTCATTTCTCTCCGCTGTTGTCTTTCAACTCGCCGCTCTCAGGGTTCGAGCCGAACTCAGGAACCCCGTAACTTATGCTGCGTCGGTGGTCATTGAAGGTTCTACTGCCCTGACCAGAGGAACATAAACCAAGTGCCCACGGCGGGGACCAGGATTGTTATTGCATTGATCGGTATTTCGATAAAGACCCCTTTCCTGAGAGTCACGTGACGCCTGCTGCAGATTCTGTTTCACCATCAAATGTCAAAAACAAGCGCTGCTATTTCTTCCGTGCAATCGAGGCCGCTTCCATACTAGCCTGCTTGTTCCACCCGTGGAAACGCGAGAAATCACCCGCATTCCATGCCTCGCGGAGTCCAGGAGTACTCAGATCCCACAACGCATGATTGGACTCCTCCCGTTTCTCTCAAAGATCCAGAGTGACACCGGCGTTTGGCTGGGAACAGCATACGAGCACGTTCCCGGGAGCGGGCCTCTCCAGCGGCTCAGGGTTATAAGTAATCGATCCGCCAATCAAACCAGTCATGCAGGTATGACAGACCCCAGCCCGGCACGACCATCTGACCGGAACGTCGCACGCTTCCGCCAGTTCAAGCAAACTCGCAAACTTACGATCCCACGCGACGGTAATCCCGCTACGCGCGAATGAGACTGGGGGGCCAGATCCGGGCGGCCCTTGTGGTAGGTGAGGAGTGTGAACAACCTGCGCCATGCCAGGGGTAATAGCCTCGAGAGAGCCGAAGATTTCCGTGTGCACATTCCCGGCGAGCACACCCCAGTTTCGCAGCCCATCGCCCATATTCTGCAGGAATGAAGAGGGGCCACACAGATAGAAGTCACTACCCTGTGACACGCCAATTCTCTCCAGCAAAGCTGTGTCGATGTGCCCGGAAGCATCAAAGTCTGCCCCGACTTGGTCGGTTGCAGCGGGCCTGCTGTACACGATGTATCCTCGTCCGCGAGAGAGCTGTTTCAGTAATGAACGCGATTCTTCTGCAAATGGATGGTCGACGCGATTGCGCGCTCCATATATCCACCAGATCTCTCGTTGCGACCTTTCGGCAGCGAGTGTGTGCAGAATCGACATCACGGGCGTTGCGCCCACTCCAGCGCTCAGCAGGACCACGGGACCCTGGCTGGGACGCAGAGTGAAGCTTCCTCGCGGTGCACTAACATCCAACAGATCGCCTTCTCGCGCACGGTTGCACAGAAATGAACTTCCAATCCCATTCAATTCGTTTTTGACGCTGATGCGGAAATGGTCGGCTGCGGGCACATCAGACAGCGAATAGCTGCGAAGAACCGGCGGTTTGCCCGGATCGACGAGCAGCCGCAAAACAACAAATTGACCCGCCTGGAAGAGAAGAAGAGGCTGCCCATCGATGGGCGACAGAATGAAGGAAGTTACGCTATCGCTTTCCTTATTAATATTCGCGACTCGCATCTGTCGAAATCCTGGCCATGCTGGTGCTTGTTCCTCATAGGCGAGTCCCGAATTCCCCACCGTAGTTTTGGAGCTTAAGTCTTGTTGGAGCATTGCCTGGAACGAACTCTGCCAACCCTTGCTAAGTGCAGGAATCCGCAGCGCGCGTTGCAGTTGCTCGCTGGAATGTCCTGGCAAATACAGGAGGGCGTCAACGTCGGCCACACTGATTCGCTCCGGACCGTCAGTAATTTTTACAATGTCATCGCTTGCACCAACTTCTCCCTCCTGCAACACGCGAAAGTAGAATCCTGGTCTGTGATGTGCTACGAGCAGGGCTGCCATCCGAGGTTCATTCATGCGGATGCCGACGCGGTAGCACGTCACGCGTGGCTGCGTCACTTCAAATTCAGCACCACCGATGCGGTATCGATCGCCGATGCACACCTCGTTATCAGGAAGTCCCTCGACGGTGAAGTTTTCTCCGAACTGGCCGAAAGTAAAATCGTTACGGCCCAAAAAGCGCTCCCAGTAATGGTAAGAATCCATCTGGTAAACGAATACGGCGCGGTGCTCCCCTCCGTGACCCGCCAGATCGGCTTGCGCATCACCATCGATATCGAGTTTGCGCACCATTCGCCGTCCATCAACTGGAGATTTCCAGACTGACGTTCGGACCGTTTTGCCGTTCCATGTCACGTCGCGCGGAAGGCCGACATTTACTGAAAGCAATCGGGGCATGCGTACCTCGTCGAAGTCCAACGTCTGGCTGGAGTCCTTTTATTCTTTACCAGCGACGAGCGGGAGCGGCACCATCCACGTGGAGAATCTCTCCGCTCACATGACCTGCCTGTGCCAGGTAGAGAACGGCATCGACAACATCCTTCACCGTCGCCTTTTTCATAGTCGGCTGCAATGTCGAGTCGTTGGGATCATTGCGGTGCATTGGTGTATCCACAACGCCGGGGGCCACGGCATTGAAGCGGATGCCGTCTTTTGCATACTCGATTGCGAGATTCTGCGTCGCTGAATTCAACCCACCCTTCGTAATCATCGAAATCGAGCCATTTTCGCCGGCGATTGGCCGATCGGCAAGCGCCGCGGTGATGCTCACAATGCACCCCGATTTCTGTTTAAGCATCTCTTTCACAGTGCGCTGAGTGATGTAGAAGAATCCGAGTAGATTAGTGGAGACAAGGGCGTCGAAGTCCTCGGTAGTGAAGTCAGTGAAAGGCTTGGTCAGGAAGATGCCAGCGTTATTCACCAAAACATCGAGGGTTCCGAAGTTGTTGATTGCTGCCTCGACAGCATAGGCAGCAGTTTGCTGCTTGCCGATATCGCCATCGAGGAGAACGAGTCTGCCCGAGGCAGTCAGCTGTCGATTGGCTTCACGAGACGTCGCGACGACGCTATAACCTTCTCTCAGAAACCCTTCGACTAAACCCGCGCCAATACCCCCCGATGCTCCGGTTATGATTGCTGTTTTCTTGCCCGACATAAGCAACCTTCCTTTTTAAACGTTCGAACCCAATGTACAGCTGGGTCACCGGCCCTCTCAAAGCGGCTTCATCCCGGCCGCCGCGAGTCATCAGAACAGAAGCTTGGGAGGTGAACAATTGGACGATAGTATCGTCGATACTTTGGTATCAGCTCTCCTGCCAATGAGTGGTTGCCACATTTCTTCATGCTTACAGACTGAACCTCTCAGCACTTCGCGCATGATACCGAAAATACTGCTAATCTGCGTGAGTTCGGGCTGGTGCCGTCGATTTCGGATCGAAAGCGGGCGTGGAGTCGGACCGTGCTTTCGCGGAACCAGCGCCATTGAACCGGGCAGGTACAATCATCATGGCCGCGATCCCAACCCGCGGCTCGCACCACGTCTTTTTCTCGATCTTCAGAGTGGACATGTTCTTCCCTTCTACGCAAACGGCCCCAGTTTGGCGAGGATGATCGGCAGATATTCCGCGACCGTCGGATGAATGTGCATGGCGCGCTGGATGACCGTGTACGGCGCCTTCGCATACATCACGTCCAGCAGAACGTGAATTACTTCGTCGCCTCCGACTCCAAGAATCGCAGCACCCAGAATTTGTTTCGTTTCTGCATCGACGCAGATTTTGATGAAACCTTGTGTCTCACCTTTTTCGTAGGCCCGGCTCACTTGACTCATCGGATATTTCGCAGCGAGGGCACGACGTCCGGATTTCCGTATCTCTGCGTCCGTCATGCCGCATCGCCCTAGCGGCGGATCGATATACAGCGCGTAGGCTTGGATCCGGTCGGAAACCCTGCGATGATCAGAGTTGAAGAGATTGTCCGCGACAATCTCGTAGTCGTTATAGGAAGTATGCGTAAAGGCGCCGCGGCCGTTGCAGTCCCCCAGCGCCCAGATGCCGGGCTGGTTCGTCTGCAGTTGATCATCAACCGTTATGTAGCCGCGGTGGTCGGAGGCAACCCCAGCCCTGTCCAGTCCCAAGTCGTTCGTGTTGGGAGTACGTCCCACGGCCAGAAGGACGTGAGTGCCTACTACTTCTGGCGGACCTTTTTCGCATGTGAGGCCGACGGCGACACCGCCATCGCTTTTCGCCAGCGAGATACATTTGGCATTCAGCCGGATGTGTATGCCCTCAGCCTCCAGGATTTCGCACACAGCTTGGGAAACGTCTTCGTCCTCCCGTCCAATGAGACGCGGTCCCATTTCCACAACCGTGACTTCGCTCCCGAGCCGGCGATAGATCTGAGCGAACTCCAGCCCAACATAACTTCCGCCGACGATGATGAAATGCTCGGGCAAGAAATCGATGTCCATTATCGATGAGTTGGTGAGAAATGGGACATCATGAGTCCCCGGCATGTCGGGAATACGGGCCCGCCCGCCAACATTGATATAGATCTTGTCGGCTTGCAAAACTTCATCGTTGACCATGACAGTGTTCGACGACTGAAAGCGGGCATGGCCCTGTATGACCGTACAATTTTTCGTTCCTCGGAGCCACTCCTCGACTCCCTTGCTTGACCTCGCGGAGGCTGCATCCTTGCGGGCTTTGACTCGCGTCATATCGACGCGCATGTCACCAATGGAGAAACCATATTCCGCACCTCGGCGGGCAACATGGATCGCATCGGCACTCGCCACGAGCGTCTTTGTCGGGGTGCATCCTGTATTCACGCATGTGCCGCCAAATTTATTGCGTTCGATAATAGCGACTGTTTTGCCAGCACCCGCAAACCGCGCTGCCAGCGGCGGTCCCGCCTGACCCGTCCCGATAATGATTGCGTCGAAGTGCTTCATATGAGAGACAGTGATTGCAGTGTTCATAATTGCTCCGATCAGACTGACCTTGATTAGGCCAGAATCGCGATGACGAATCTATTGGACGAACGTATCGACCAACACCAAAGTATGGATTGGACATATGGGCAAAGAGTGGTCCTACTTTATTCCACGGGGACCCCAATACCAAGGTACCGCCAATACCATCGTCCAATTGATTCGCCGGAGCACCTTGGGTGTAATCGCCTCATCTCACCCGATTCGGTCGGAAGAGCGACATTGCAAAAGACCTGTCAGGAGGAAAACCTCGCGGAAACCTCATGGCACGACCTGGGCATTCATGCTCAAAAGAGTAGAAGAGAGGCTGCCGCCAAAGGCGCTGTGACGCACGAACGCCGAGTGCAGAGCTAAGAATCCACTGGTCAGAGAGTCGGCCGACAGTTTCGGGCCTCCATCGACCCGGCGACCAATTCTAGCTTCGTTCATCTAAGTTTTGTTGGTGACTGTTTCCCTACCTCACAGAAGGAGACGAAATATGAAAGCAATTGTTGTCCATCAATACGGCGGGCCTGAAGTACTCAAGTTCGAGGAATACCCTGACCCGGTTCCAGGCCCGGGCGAGGTGCTGGTGCGGGTCGCCGCCGCGAGCGTGAATCCGATCGACTACAAGCGGCGCGCCGGATTAACGAAGGATTTTTATCCCATCCAGTTCCCGGGCCTCATAGGAGTCGATGTCGCGGGGACTGTGGTCAAGATTGGGCCGGGAGTGGAAGGCTTTTCCGTCGGCGACCAGGTGTTCGCTATGGCGGACAATACTTACGCCGAGCTTTGTGTCGTGAAAGCCGCGGTTCTGGCGAAAGTTCCCAAGGGGCTCGATTTGATCCAGGCGGCGGCGCTGCCGCTGGTGACGACGACCGGCAATCAGGTCCTTGCAGCTACGGGAATCGAAGCGGGCCAGACGGTTCTCGTCGTAGGTGCTGCTGGGAATGTCGGGCGTTCGGCCGTATTCACTGCGAAGGAACGCGGGGCGACTGTGATCGCGGGGGTTTTGAAGAGGCAGATGGATGAGGCGAAAACTGTGGGCGCGGATCAGGTGGTCGCCACCGACGACGACACCGCGATTGCAAATCTTCCTCCGCTCGATGCGGTTGCGGATACGGTCGGCGGAAGAACCGCCGAGAAGCTGATCGCCAAGGTCAAGCCGGGAGGAGTGTTTGCTACGGTTGCCGGGGCACCGCAGAACGCCACGAAGTACCCATCTGTAAAGGTGGTGCCAGTATTCTCGAAATTCGACAGGAAAACGCTCCAGTTCATGGCCGAAGCGGTGCGAGATGGCAAGCTAGTAATCCCGATTAGCCAGAAACTGCCACTCAGTGAAGCGGCCGAGGCTCAAGCAGCGGCAGAAAAGGGTGGTGTCGGGAAGATCTTGCTGGTAGCTTGACATTATTTGCGAACACAGGACACGAAAGGAAAATCGGAAGTGAAAAAGGGTCTGCGCGGAATCAACCCCGCTTCGAAGCCGAGCGGCGATGGGTGTGTGGAGTGCCTGGCGTCACCGAAAGGTTGGTGGTTTCACCTCCGCCGGTGCGCGGAGTGTGGGCACATCGGATGCTGTGACAGTTCTCCGAGTCAGCATGCATCAAAGCATGCGGCGGCGACAGGGCATCCGATCATTGCCAGCTTTGAACCGGGTGAGGACTGGTTCTTCGATTACCAGAAGCAGGGGATGATCAAGGTTGTGGAATTGCTTCCGCCGCAGGCGCATCCCGAAAGTCAGCCCGCTCCTGGACCAGCAGGAAGGGTGCCAGCCAACTGGGAATCGCTCCTAAACTAGCTGCCCACTATAGGTAGCCAGCAGATGAAACGCTTCCTTTAGACCGTGGACGTTTCCGGCCGCATCCTAATTTATCGACAACAGACCAAAGCAGATCAGCCAGATAAAGAAGAGCACGTACAGGACTTCCGGAAGGTAGAGGAAATCGTCGAGCCAGTTAAGAGGCGAAAGTCCTTTAGGCATGGCGGAAAGACGACCAATTATGCTGCAAACCGCAAATGGCGGTGTCGTTAGCGAATTCCCGTGCCTCGAGATTATGTGTCCATCCGTTCGACCCATTGAGCGCGCCATGCGGGAGCCACGAATGGATCCGCAAAGTACTGTGTTTCCCGCCCAACTTTGTCGCCCCTGAACTCCATGATGCTCACGGTATAGGACGGCGTGCCGTCATAGGTCAGGATGAATTCGGTGACCCAAAGATCACCGCCGCCAATGATTCGCCGGATAGCAAACCGCTTTTTGCTCGGCTGACTAGCGCGCTGGTTCTGTATGTTGCTTCGACCGCGGGTTCGCTCGCCTGACTGCGGGTATTCCAGCACCGCGTCCTCGTGATAGATGCGGTGCTCCGTTTCAAAATCGTTGGCATCGGACGCCGCCCAATGCTGATCCAGTGCCGCACGGATCTCTTGATCTCGCACTCCAGAATACTGCTCATTCTTTTGTTGATCGTTCATCTTGAGCCTACAATTTGACAAGAAGCTAAATGCTTTAGCGGAATCGGAGTGTACGCCTCGTCAAGTAGCGCTGTTTCTTTGATGGCCGACTAAGGTTGGAACCCGTCCGCCATCCACTTGGCGAATAGTTCAATCCGAGATTGCTGCCAAGGACCTTCCCCTTTTGGTGGTGGGGGCGGCATCACGGCGCCGCCGATTCCACGAATGCGATCGTAGATGGCGCCAGCGTGCTTTTTGACGTCATCGTAACTTCCCAGGTTGAAAGCCTTGCTCATGCCTTGAATGTCTCGCTCCGTAAAGAGCGGTCGAATGTCCATTTGAAAGCTCGTCATTTTCGTCATTGCGCCTCACAGGTATTCAGCCAGAACAAAATGGGCCGCGCAATTGGACGATGGTATTGCCTATACTTTCGTATCGACTGCAGCGTCTTCATGCTTGAGGCATACGGCTTTTCTCCATCCAGCTAGTCCTGAAAATCGATCAAAGCCAAGGAAACCTCCTCCCGCACACTTGATACGAAGGTATCGTCGATACCTTCGTCCAATTGTTTTACTCCCCTCACCTCTGGCTTAATCGTAACCGTTCGAGACGCACGTTGATCGGGCTTAGAAAACTTTCCTGTGAAAGAGAACACACCATGCCTGAACTTGTGAGGAAATCTTTGGCGCAAGAACAACAAGAACAGAAGATAGAAACACGCACCGCCGTGGAACGTTTCGCCGGCTTTACCATCGTTGCGATAGCCACGGCAGCGCTCGCCGTCCTCGTCGCGACGGCCGTTTACGCGCAGGACAAGTACTCGCTGAAATCGCCGAGCGGAATCGCGTTCTCCGACTTCAGGGGATACGAGGACTGGGCTGTCGTCTCTTCCGCCCGGACCGACGAAGTGCTCAAGGTAATCGTCGCCAACCCAACTATGATCACGGCATATAAGGCCGGCGTTCCCGGCAACGGCCAGCCTTTCCGGGATGGCTCCATGATCGTGAAGCTCCAGTGGAAGCCAAAGAAGAGCACGGAGGCCCCTTTCGTCGTGGATGTGCCAGACGTTTTTACCCAGGCTTTCGTCATGGAAAAGGACAGCAAGAGATTTCCGAAAAGCGGCGGGTGGGGATACGCGGTGTTCAACTACGAAGCCGCATCGGACAAGTTCACAGCCGATCCCAAAAGCCTCTCAGACTGCGGACACGCGTGCCATGTGGCCGTGAAGGCGAAGGACTACATCTTCCACCCATACGAGAAGCGTTAAACCGCGCCTGTAAAATCAGGAGTCGAAACCTGGGGGGAAGAGGTCTTATGTGCCACTACCGCTGCCGCGCCATCCGCAGCAACTATCGAGGCCATCAAGCAAAAAAGCAAAACGGTTGAGCATTCTTTCGATGATGTCGACAACCGCGGCTGGTTCCGGACATCCGACAAAATCGCAATTCCCACTGCCACGACACCGAAAATGCTTTAACCGATTCTGCACTATTTCATATGAACTGTATTACCATAGACATCCAGCTCGGCGGGATGAAGGGATTCGAGTTCCGTGACCGGCTCGACTCGCTCGGAGTGAATATCCCTCGCCTCTTTATTACTGCTCACGCGGAATCAGACCTGCCGGGTCGCTTGGGCGACTGCATCCTTCTCATCGAACCCTTCGAAGAAAACCAGTTGCTTGCCTCCATAAAGAGCTTGATGGGACCTGTCACTTCTGACAGGACTCAGGCCTAGTAAGCTTGCGCTATAGTTCGTCCAGCGGAACACCAGGCCATCAATCAAAGGCAAAGGTCGCTGGGCAGATGACGAATCCTACGGTCCACATTGTTGATGACGACGCTCACATGCTTCGCGCTGTGGTGCGACTGCTGCGGTCTTACGGTTACCGGGCGCAGAGCTATCCAAGTGCTGCGCAATTCCTCTCTCAGAAGCTTTCTTTGGAGGTAGGATGTCTCGTTCTTGACCTCATGATGCCCGAAATCACGGGAATGGACGTGCAGGAGATTCTATCTCGTCGGGACCAACAACCAAACGACCCATCCACCACGCCTCGATTGGAATGAAATGGAACGATAAAAGAACGCTGTGCCAGTTACAGTGAGCTGGCGCCTCGTAGAGTGCTAGGTCGCGTCGTTGACGAGGAGGCAACTGTTCTTCATTTCAAATAAGACCGAGATCCAATTGTAGTTCTCTTCTTCACGACCTATGGTTTAGCTATTCTGATTTCGTTTACTCCCGAACGGGAGAGACACACTGTTTGGTATGTGTATTACCCCCGTGGATCGTTACAGAACTTCATAGCTTCTATAGCACGTCGAATCCTCCGGACAGCTGGAAAGCTATGGTTCCCGAAGAGTTCGGTCAAGATCGCAGCGTGTTTTGGACTTAGAAATGAAGAAACAAGGCGTCACAAAAAGAGCTGACAATACGCCCGATAGTGTCGGGTGGATTGTGTGGGTCGCGTGGCTCGTGATCGCTCTCATAGGGGCGGCCGGCATTTGGGTTCTATCAGGAACTCACGATTGAGTCGGCGGCCGCGTCCATGATGCAGCCAGAAGGAGATTCATTCGGCGCACACAGATCACCGATCAGGTTATGCGAAACAAGATGCCCGTTTGTTCATCACAGTGATACGGGCGGACGCCGTTCTTCTTAGCAAGACAAGCGAAACCCGCACAGCGGACATTTGAGGAATCCCCATGAATCGACTTCGTCGCGACGGACTTCTTCTTGCTCTGGTCCTGGCTACTCTGCCCGCCGACTCCTTACCTGCGCGGGCAGCGGACCGTAGAACCTCTTCCCCCTCGAAGGATCAGGTAACCACCACAGGCGTTCAAGAAGGCATCGTTGCTTTCCGGCGGGATCACGCAGCCTCCGCCCCGGACAGACTGCCCGCGGGAGCCCCCACAAGCCTTGCAACGAACCGAGAGCAGGGTCTGACCGGACCGATGCTCGCCTCCATTGGGAGATTTGATGTCTCCGGCATGCATAACCCCAATCGCGGGTATTCCTTTTCCATACCTCCAAGCGCCGGCAAGTTCAGTTCCCTCGAACCACACGCGGAGTACCGCATAAGCGGAAGCAAGACATCTCTTGTAGATAAATCTACGACCCTCTATTTAGGAGGTGTAGTTGCACCTGGCCAGAGAGCAGGTTCCTCCATGCAGTCGCTCATTGGCACAAAACGTCCGCTTCATGAATCAATTGACTTCGAACTGCTTAAGTCGGACCAGGAAGACGCGCTTGATCGAAAACAGGTTTCGTCCGGTGGTGTGAGATTCGACGGCGTGAATGTCGGGGACGCATGGACGCTGTTTGACCGTCTCGCGGCGCATCGTCAGAGATCAGAAGCGAGTGAAGCGCCTGTTGTCGATGCCGGCTTCTATGATTACCGGCCACCAGAACACTACCACTGGGGAGGTTTGTTGGCGCAATCACTTTTCTTCAACGTCATTGAAAATGGCTTCCGTGCAGCAAGCGACGACCAAATCCGAACCCTGCTGGCAAACAAGCCGTTTTGGCACGACTATGCCGCATCGATACGGAAATTCAATATGAGGCGATGGAATGACGGTGATGACTTTCTGGTCAACTATACCGGGCACCCGATGCAGGGCGCGGTAAGCGGCTTTATTGAGATACAGAATGATCCGAAAGGCCGGGAGCTGGAGATCAGTGCGAACCACGAATACTGGGAGAGCCGGTTCAAGGCATTTTTATGGGCGGCTGCATACAGTACCCACTCAGAGATCAGCCCCATCGGAGAAGCAGGCATTGGCAACGAGGGTGGTTGGACCTACCCCATCCACTGCAAGACTCGCTGCACAGAACCCGGCACCTACAAACATTACACGAACAACACTGGATGGGTCGATTTCATCGTCACCCCGACGGCTGGAATTTTATGGTTGCTCGCGGAAGACACGTTGGATCGCTATATCAGCGACCGCATCCAGGGCGATGACCGTGCCCGGATCGTGCCAAAAATTATACGGGGCGCATTGAACCCAAGCAGGACCATGGCGAACGCGGTACGTTTTAAAGCGCCCTGGTATCGCGATTCCCAACAGAACGCCGATATTGAAAGATCTCAGGGCGTGCACTTTCTGCCCTCGGATGAGGACGTTGCAGCTGCAGAAGAATTCCGCAAGGTTTCGATTGCCCCCTATTTTCGTTCCATGCCGTTTGGTACGCCATCTCGATCTTGTACTCTCTGCATCCAGAATCCGGGGGTGGGCGTCGCACTGGACTATGCCTTGGCGCGATGGGTGAGCGCGAGTATCGCGATAGAAAACCAGTCGAACTCTGTGGTGAGAAGTACGACCGCGACCGGATCAGCGGTGAGCGTTGGCTTCGGGCTTCGGCTCATGTATGAAACACCTCACAATACCATTTCGTTCGCCGTACGCCCCGGTTTCATGTTCACACAAGTAACTCCGCCCTCGCATTCCGAAGGAACAGGCGCTGGCGATCCGAAACAGCTACAAACCGTCGAGAACGGCTTCATAACGCTGGCACTTTCAAACGACATCAAAATAACCCCGCTACTCTCGATGCGCTTTTCCATCGGAGATACTATCGTTCGCACCGGCATTCCGGACGGCCAGACGGGGATCGGGAGTCCCCCCTATCTCAGCTGGTTGTCAAAGCGGGAATACACGAATAAGAGTACTTGGAGTTCAGCGCTGGGGCCCGTACTTCGGTTCTAAAAGCTCACGGTCTCCTTTTGGTACTGCGCTCCCACAACAAGTTTTCCCTGCAGGATGATGCGCCGAATACCAGTCGACGGTCCACTCCCAGACATTACCGATCATAATCATCGGGATTCGGAGGCCGGGCGCTATGAAGAAAAGTTAAAGTTGCTCAAAACGCCGTTTCCAGGGCATGCATTTCTGAAGATTGTCATTTTGGAATCAGCCTGCCGACTTCACGGAGGAATTCGACCACAGGCATGCCCTTCGTAATAAGCAGGTCCGCGTGCTCGCTCCCCGGGGGCGCCTCCACCAAGCCGCTGAAAAGAACGACAGGGATGGCCGGCTTTAGCCGTTTCATTTCAGCAGCCATTTGCGCTCCGGTAAGACCGGGTAGGCAATGATCCGTAATGACCAGGTCGACCTGAATGCACCGGAAGAGTTCTAACGCGGCCGCGCCATCTGCCGCGGTCAAGACTTTATAACCAGCACGTGACAAAACCAGGGCACGCAGCGCCAGCGCGGCTGCTTCATCGTCAACACATAAAATGACACGAGTATTCGACAAGGACTCTCTCTTAGGCTACGAGTGATTATGAAATTATTGCGATTGCACATCCCGAAGTTGCCATCGATCCACCGCCCCTCGGGAACGAGTCGGGCGCCGCAGAGTTGGCACTTGGCGAGGCGAGAATCTTTTACAAATCTGACTGCTTAACTCGGACGGCGCTCGCTCACAGCATGCAAAGCTTCTTTGGAGGATCCACCTTCAATACAAAGCCGCGCGCGCCCTTTGGTCAGGAGTTCCACAACCAGATATAACACCGGGACGATCAGCGTTCGTTGCGCCAGAGCAACTATGGCATTGCACCCGCAGTCCTTCGGTAATGTTCAAGATTAGGCCATCGGAACGGAGGCGGGGCGGACGGGACGGTGCATCGGGCCTGAACAGCCGGCCAGGAACTCGGTGCGGACCGCTCCCGAGGGTTGGAAGGGGCTTGGTCGTTACGGTCATTCGCGGGGAGTAGGCCATGGTTCGCGTTTCTCCTTCGCTCAGGCGAAGCGGTCAAAAGGAACCGCAAATACCGATATGTCAGCACTCATCATTTGATCAATGAGTGACTCGACGATTTGTCAACAAGGAGGTGTCCGGTTACGAACAGCTGCTTCCGATTTCGGACAAGTATGATCTGGAGCATCGTAGCGCGACGAGCTTGACTCGCTTACATTGATCGAGTTGCGTTTCGCCTGAAGTGGTCAAAGGATTGCATTTGCAACATATGCATCATAAGTCTTGCGGAGGTTCCATGCAGACGAAGCTTCAGGATCTTCGCTACACCATACGGCAAATCCAAAATTCGCCCGGCTTCGCCATCACGGTTATCGCAACCCTCGCGCTCGGCATTGGCGCCAACACTGCCGTCTTTAGCGTGATGAACGCGGTACTGCTGCGCATGTTGCCGGTGCGTGAGCCAAAGCAGCTCTTCTACCTGACACATGCCAACATGCCGCCGGGTGTCGGGAATATTGATGATTCGAGGTACACCTACGGCATCAATGTCTATAACCGGCTGCGAGACGACCGCTCGGCGTTCTCCGATGTCATCGCGTATGCGCCACTCTCTGAAAATAAGACCGCGGTTCGGTTTGCAGATACGCCGGAGGAAATCGAAGCAAACGAAGTGAGCGGAAACTTCTTCTCCGCGCTAGGCGTGGGCATGGCCGCCGGCCAGCCCTTTACGCCCGCCGATGAGGACCGGCACTCACAGGTCGCTGTCATCAGCGACGGATACTGGACGAGCCGATTCAACCGTGATCCCAACCTTATTGGCCAGCCGATCTTTGTCAATGGAGTGCCATTCACCGTGATAGGCGTGAGTGCCGCCGGCTTTTATGGAGTCGAATCCGGCGGTTCATCGACCGATCTTTGGGTGCCGCTGCAAAATCGACCCGAGTTAAATGCCTGGGGGGTGCCTGCAACGAGCCAGAATACGCTCTATTCCAGCCCCAACTGGTGGAGCCTGCTGCTGATGGCGCGCTTGAAGGACGGTGTTACGCAGCAACAAGCATTGGCGAGGATGAATCCTCTCTTTGATCATGCGGCTTATGAGACTACAGGTGCCGAAGACAGGAAAAAGGGCCAGAAACTGGAGCTGACGCTGGTGCCCGCTCAAGGCTTGGGCACTTCGACCAGTCAATACCGCGACCCTCTGCGCGTCCTCATGGGTATGGTCGCGCTGGTTCTGGTCGTTGCCTGTGTAAATATCGTCATGCTTCTGATCGCACGCAGCTCCGTGCGCGAGCGTGAATTCGCCCTGCGACTTGCCTTGGGCGCTGGCCGCGGACGGCTGTTCTGGCAATTGCTTACCGAGAGCGGGATCCTCGTCACCGTTGGATCTCTCCTCGGCTGGTTCTTTGCCGTTGAAGCCACTCGCCTGCTCGCCGTCTGGTCCGAGTTGCAAGTGAGTCTCTCGCCAGACAGGCCGGTGTTTCTCTTTACTCTGGCCATTTCGGGACTTTCCGCATTGCTATTCGGACTTGCGCCCCTGCGCACTGCGGGTCGCGCAGAGGTGGGACTTGTTCTGAAGTCTTCGGGCATGCAAACCACCTTGACCCGCGAGCGGATGTTGACAGGAAAAGTCCTGGTCGCCCTCCAGATGGCTTTTGGCGTCGTCCTGCTGTTTGCCTCCGGCTTGCTGCTCCGTAGCTTGCGCAACTACCAGAACGTCGACCTGGGCATGCGCGCGGAGAGTGTGCTCGCTGTGGGCGTTCATCCGGTTGGGGCCCCCGATTATACCCAGTCGCTGGCATTCTACACTCAGCTTACAGAGCGTCTGCGGGCGCTGCCCGGGGTAAAGTCCGTGACTCTTGCGGAACTTCGTCCCGGCACTGGCTGGTCAGACAACGCTCCTCTCACCATCGATGGACATTTATACCCGTGGGACAACGGCAGGAACATATTGCGCAGCAATCTAGTCGGTCCAAACTTTTTCGCCACTCTAGGGATTCCGATTATCGCCGGCCGGGACATCCGTCAATCCGACACGCAGACGGCTCAGAGGGTTGTCGTTGTCAACCAGACCCTCGTTGATCGTTATCTCAAGGGGATATTTCCTATCGGCCACACGGTCGGCGATCCCAAGCATCTTGCTACCATCGTGGGAGTCTCTCGGGACAGCAAATACGCTTCGAGTGATGAAGAGCCGATGCCGATGATCTGGGGTAGTTACCGACAGCAAAAAGTCATTCAAAATATGGATGTCGAAATTCGGGCTTCCGGCGACCCAATCAGCCTTCTCCCTGCAGTTCGTCGTGTCGTCCGCGATCTCGATCCCAACGCTCCCCTCGTTAAGCCCCAGCTTCTCCAAACCGGCTTCGAAGAAACTTATCTGATGCCAGCTCTATTCGCGCGGCTGGCCATCTTCTTCGGTGCTCTTGCGTCGACACTGGTTGCCGTTGGACTCTACGGGACGCTTGCCTACCGCGTCTCGCGCCGGACAGTCGAAATAGGCCTGCGCATGGCGCTTGGGGCGGCCCGTGCCGAGGTGTTGTGGATGATCGTTCGCGAGAGTCTCTACGTGATAATCGCGGGTCTCATCATCGGCCTGCCACTCGCATGGTTCACCTCAAAAGTGATGGTTTCCATGCTATTTCGTCTTTCACCCCACGATTCATTCAGCTTTGTTGCTGCCGGATTGGGCATGTTGCTCGTTTCTCTCGGAGCCGCGCTCATCCCGGCTCGCCGCGCTGCTTCGATTGAGCCAATGCAGGCGCTTCGGGCAGAATAGTCTCGCACCGAAGTGCTCTCTCTGAGTGGCTCGGCGAAGCGCGGGAACAAAGCTTGCCAAGATAGCAACCGTGGCCAAAAGAACAGATACGCTCGCCAGCGTTACCGCATCGAAAGGCTCGACTCCGTAGAGAAGGCTGGCAATCCTCGACGCAAGCAGCACTGCTCTCACTAGGCCCAGACGTATTCCGATGCTTTACGAGCTTGGCCGCTGTGCCGAGGACAACTCGAAGGATAGGGCCGGGTCCGTCGTGTGATCTCGGCGAGCGAGGGCCACGAACGTGCCAGCCCTCTGGTCCACGGAGATTATGTCCGTCGTATTGGGTTTCGCTTCAGCCGACGAGATTGTGTTTGTCGTATTAGGCTTCGGTGCCGCGGAGCAACCATCAAGGAAAGTCGAAGAAACACAGGCGATAACGATGATCAAAACGGTTCTCATGCTTCATCTCCTGTTAAAAGCAATGATACTCAGACCCCAATGCCTCCGGGTAGGGATTTACCGAAGACCAGACTTTGCGGGCAGTTTGCGGTAACGCGATACCTCAAACTGAGAATGGCCTTGCATTCTTTCTGACTACACACGGAGCGGTCCAGCAGCACTTCTTTAGAGGACAATCTCTGGTGGTGCGCAACCGTTCGGGCGCCCCCTGCCTCTAACGAGCCATGACAAACTCAAAGGATCCTGCGATTCGTTCGGGAGCGGCACACGTTGAAGAGACCGAGCACTTGGGCGCGGGCCTCACCGTACCCCGCGACACCTCAGCAGCGGAATTGGACATTAACGAATTCAACACGGCAACGCCAGAACCCGAATTGGCCGATTTGACCCTCAGCATGTTGACTCAGGGTTCCTCGACACGCGTTCGGGTAGGGAATCCGCGTAATGCCTCTGAGTTGTACGAATACGCTTTCGATTCCGTTGATGAAGCCAATACCGCCATGCTCGACAACCGAATTCTTACCTCAGATCAGGTCTCAGATCTATCGAAGCCTGCAGGGTCAGGTATCCCGGTTACCGGTGTAACAGTGCAACAACTGGAAGCTGCGGGCTTGAAGCGTCGCGCGACGTCGACAATTTAGCTCGAGAAAAAGATCCGCCTTGTCGAGCGGCAGACTTTGTTATATCGCGCACCTAGCAATTTTGCAGGTTACTTCAGATGAGCTGCAGGTGCAGGCTTAAGTGATACGATCCAAGGATATTTGGTGATGTTTGTTAGCAGTCACAAATATGCAGAAGGTGCGGTTCGGGCCGATGAAAGGTTGGTGCCTGCATGTCGTCCCTCCGTGTCCTCGTGGTCGATGATTACGAACCGTTTCGGCGATTCATCTGTTCGACGCTGGAGAAAAGGCCCGATTTGCGGGTCGTCGGCGAGGTGTCAGACGGATTAGAAGCGGTGCAGAAAGCCGAAGAACTGCAACCTGACTTGATTGTGCTCGATATCGGGCTTCCCGCACTCAATGGGATCGAAGTGGCTCGACGAATCCGCAAGCTCTGCCCTCAATGCAAAATCCTCTTCATGAGTCAAGAGTCCTCTGCCGATGTGGCGCAAGAAGCTTTCAGCTTGGGGGCGATGGGCTACGTTGTTAAAGCACATGCCGGAACCGAACTCTTAGCCTCTTTGGAAGCGGTTTGTCAGGGCGGCCGGTTTGTCAGTAGGGGACTATCGGATCACAATTGGACCAGTGCTGCCGACGCACAAGCTCCCGACTACCTCTTCCGCCAGGAAGTTCTCCGATCGCTTGTACCGAGAAAGGTGGAGATCGTTCGCAGCCACGAGGTTCAATTCTATTCTGACGATGATTCCTTTCTAGATGGCTTCACTCGTTATATCGAGGCCGCACTGCTGAACGGGAACGCGGTTATCGTGGTCGCGACCGAGGCGCACCAGAAGAGTCTGCTCCAGAGATTACAGGACCATGGATTTAGTAGCGCCGCCGCGATCGAGCAGGGGTTGCTTCTTCCTTTGGATGTTGCCGAGACCCTCTCGACCTTCATGGTTAACGACTTGCCTGACCCAATGCGATTTTTTAAAGTGGTTGGTGATCTGATCGCGACGGCGGCTCAGGCGACAGCGGGGGCACCGTCGCGGGTTGCAGTGTGCGGGGAATGCGCGTCAATCTTGTGGGCGGAAGGCAACGCGGATGCGGCTATTCAGGTGGAGCAGCTCTGCAACCAGCTAACTAAACGATACGAAATGGATATTCTCTGTGGGTTCGCATTGAGCAGCTTTTACTGCGATGAAGACAAGCAAGTCTTCCAGAGGATTTGCAGCGAAACTGAACCTTTATCGCGGTGACTGCGGTGCTATTTGCCCGGCGGCCCGCACGGAGTCGCTTCCTGAATTGAGAGGGACCCGAGCGTGGATCTTGGTGCCACGCTCGGGTTGCGATTCGATTGAAAATGTTCCCTTCAGGACTCTCAGCCGCTCCTCCATGCTGACGAGGCCAAGCCCTCGACTCTCTTTTGCCGCTTCGCTGTCAAAGCCTGCGCCGGAGTCGCTGACGGCGAGATGAATCTCATCCGACGTTCCCCACAATCCCACTTCGACGTGCTGTGCCCCACTGTGTTTTGCCGAATTGTGGAGGGACTCTTGCAGGACTCGGAAAAGGCAAAGAGAAACGTCCGGTGGCACAGGGCTGGGCAAATCCCGGCTTTGGAAGTCAATCCTCACCTTCGTCTGCCTCTCGAACTCTTGGCAGAAGCCTCTCATCGAGCTGGCTATGCCCAGGTATTCCAGTTTTGCCGAGTGCAACTGGTGCGACAAGGTTTGGAGATCGGTTGCTATCTCGGAAGTCTCCTTCTGCAGTTCTCCGATACGGTCGTGGACTTCAAACAATTTTAGAGGGCTTTGTTGAAGTTGTGTTAGGTTGACCGCCAACAGTGCAAGACGCTGACCGATGTCGTCATGAAGCTCTCTGGCGATCCGGGTGCGCTCCTGCTCCTGCGCCTCAATTAACCTGCGGGTCATACTTAAGAGGGCCTCTTCCGAACCCTTGCGCTCGGTGATGTCCGTTGCCATGCCTACAATACGCAGTATTTTGCCTTGTTCGTCGAAATGCGCACGGCTGGTTCTCTCCAGCCAAATCACACTACCGTCGGGGCGTACCACTCGATAGCTGACTTGGAGGTAGGGCTTTTCCGGGTTCAGCGCAGCAACAGCCGCCAAAAGGCCTTCTCGGTCTTCTGGGTGAACTTTAGCCAATATTTGTTGACCAGTAACCCCCGTCGCCTCATCGATCCCCAGAATCTGTGCGGATTCTGCCGAGCGCACGATGAAGTCGGTGGCAGCGTCCCACTCGTAAGCGAACATTTTTCCGGCCTGAGCCGCCAAACGAAACCGTCCTTCGCTCTCGCGCAAAGCCTCCTCCGCTTGCTTGCGCTCGGTCACATCGATACAACTCCCGATGTAACCCAGAAAAAAGCGATACTGATTAAACCTCGGCACTCCGATGTCGAGAACCCATCGATATTCTCCGTCTTGCCGTCGGAGCCGATACTCCATCCTGAAGCGCTCTCGTAGATCGAAGGCCTCTGTATATGTACGCAGGCACCTCTTCAAGTCCGCGGGGTGGACACCATTCGCCCAGCCGTTTCCAAGCTGGGACTCAAGTGACTCGCCGGTGAACTCGAGCCATGGCTCGTTAAAGTAAGTGCACAATTTGTCCACATCCGACATCCAAATCAGCACAGGAGCGGTATTGGCAACCAGCCGAAAACGCTCCTCGCTCTCGCGTATCGCGTCTTCAGCGCTCTTGCGGTCGGTGATGTCTACTAGCATGGTTTCTCCTGAAGCAGCGGCTGCGTCCACGCCACTGTGGTAGTTTCGCAAGGCTCCGCGCGGCTAACAAGATATACGGGTTGTCGAACGAGATGCCGCTGAAATTTCACCCACGGCGGCCCGAACAACGCCCCCCAATGGGCTGCCGCATAATAGCTACCTTCGGAATTCAAAGTAAAGAAGCACGTCCACGCATTCTATATTGTCAGTGGCATTTAACATTCCTGAAAGCGGGCTTTTGCAGATCGTATCCGGGCCTGGCTGTTGAAGTGCCGACTAAAGAGGCAATTGAAAGTCTCGCGAGGAAGCTGAGTAACGATATTCGGCATCCAGAGAAGCTGGTTGGGGAGAGATCAACTCTACCTGACTCCTTTTGTCCCCTGACGCAATATGGCGCTGTAGGGAGCAAAAATCTCGGTTAGCATCGTTTGACGAGGATGGGGAATGGCCGAAGCGAAGTTCGGAATGGATGACCATGTCCGATTCATAGGGACCGACACAATCCAAACTGTCTGGCAGTACAACGAAGACACCCTGGAATATCAAGTTCAGCAAGGCGATGATGCGGGCAGCACCGTCTGGGTACCGGGAATGTACCTTGAACTGGTAGAACCGGCTGAGAGGAATGCGGCCCGCGACTGGTCTGCCATTGGCGGAAGTGAGCCGGATTGATCAGAAAATGACTCTGCCGAACCTGCATCCTATTCGCAGAGGCATTCGGAATGCAGCCGAGATGTTCGACTTGCTGGTCTACAGAGGAACTTGCCAAGTGCGGACGTGATGCCTGCCCAAACCTGCTCTGTACCGCCCACTCCAGGAGGCACGACGGTCGTTGTCCAGGTTGCTGGGAATCTGGAAGCGTGCTGCTGG
The DNA here is from genome assembly GCA_963830325.1 of uncultured Acidobacteriaceae bacterium. Classification (GTDB taxonomy): domain Bacteria; phylum Acidobacteriota; class Terriglobia; order Terriglobales; family Acidobacteriaceae; genus PALSA-350. The sequence continues at coordinate 1,992,161 of CAWHMV010000003.1, read as the reverse complement.
CTCCGTGCCCGTTGGGCGACCCGAGACAGCGAGACTGATGCCAATGTCTGAAGAAGTGGACTGCTGAGATCAACCTTGCGGCCTTAATCCGACCTGCTGGAATTCCGATGCTGTCACAGCCGCAGAAGGTGGCGGATTTCGCGGTTGAGGCATTGAAGCAATCTTTGGATTTGGCTGCCAAAGGCGATGGCGCCAAAGTGCCAGGGGGAACCCAGGCCCTACAAAAGTCCCTACAGTGCGATGATTGTGGGGGTCATCCGGGAGTAGTGAGGGCTCGTAAGTCATTGAAAACTATTGGCTCCTCAGGTAGGACTCGAACCTACAACCCTTCGGTTAACAGCCGAATGCTCTGCCATTGAGCTACTGAGGAGTGTCTTGGCGGGACTTTCTGAACTGCTTTTGATTTTACCGCAAACCTAATCCCCTACGTCAAAAGCCTACCCCATTTCCCTTGCCGCCGAGGTCGTGAAGCACCGCGTCCCCGGCCCTCCTGCCGGAGGCTAGAGCCCCCTGGAGGGAGGCCGTTTCGCGGTAGTCGCCACACATGTAGACACCTCCCGAGCCCCCCAACCGCACCGGGGCCTGTTCCCACTCCGCGTGCCTTTGCTGCGGCAACGCTCGGGAGAGCGGGTAGGCTTTGAGCAGTTTCCATGAGTCGACGGCGGGGCCAAACCATTTTCTTAAATGGGTGCGTACTTCATCGTCCAATCGCAGCAGGGCCGCGTTCTCCTGTGGCGATTCTCCCACCACGCTGGCCACCACTAGGTGCGCGCCTGGGGGTGCGTACCCGGCCGACACCGCGCTCATCACCGCTACGTTGTTTACCGGGCCGGCACCCTTCCCTTCCCCGTTCAACAGAATGATTGGCTCATCCAGTGGCAGCTGCTGTGCGGCATAACAGAATGCCGTGGTTTGGTTCCAGGCTCGCACCTCGGGCACACTCCAGCCACCCACTCCCGCTAATAAGGCGTTGCCTTCGTTGCCCGCTACTGCAAGCACCACGGCCCGCGCCTCCACATTCTCCCTGTTTTCGATTTCGATCGCAAAGGATTCCGGGTTTCGCGTCACTCTGGCTACTCGTGCATTCGTCATCAGCGTGCCTGCCGGGAGCTTCGCCGCCAATTGCAACGGTATCTGTTGCATGCCTTCCGCCGGAACGGCCGTGTCGCCTGCGGAGAACATGCGGAAAAGAAATTCGAAGAAGCGGCTGGAGGTGACCAGTTCGCGCTCTAGAAAAACGCCGCCGAAAAAGGGTTCAAAGAACCGCTCGATGATGTGGGCGCTGAAGGGAACTGCCTGCAGGTAGTCTCGTGTTGTTTTCTCTGGCCGGGCAAACATCGCCTCCCAGGTGCCTGCCTGGACCCGGGCGCGCAGCTTCGCTACGTTGAGTTTGTCTGCTAACGGGACGATGCTGTCAAAGAGGAACTGGGCAGCGCCGCCAGGGTTGCGAAGAGGATCCACGAAGCGATGAAATTTTCCACTGTGCCACACCAGCGCGCCGGGTTCAAAGTTTTTCAGTTGAAGCGCGTCGTAATCCAGCAGGCGCTTCGCTTCCGGATAAGCCGTCAGCAACACCTGGAAGCCGCGGTCGAGTCGAAAGCCTTCCACCAGGTCCGTGCTCACTCGCCCACCTGGCCGGTCGCCGGCCTCCAGCAGGGTCACCGAGACTCCTGCTGCTTCGAGTGATAAGGCGCAGCTTAGCCCGGCTAGCCCTGCACCGATAATCACCACGTCGGTCATCTATTCCCGTTCCTCATACTGCTTCCTATTGTGTAGTTGCGCTTAGACGCTCATAGGGCGAGAGTAAAACGGTTTCCGTTACCGCTGGGGTGTCGCGGTGGATTGATGTTGACGGGGGCGAAAGGTTGCAGAGGGGCAACGGTTGCGGTTTTCAACAAAAACAGTCGTTGGGCTGCGCCATCGTTTTCGGCCCACGTATCCGGATTTCCTGCACGAGGCGCCACCAACACCCGCGTGTGCGGCTTTCTTTAAGGAAAGCCGCATGAAGCTCGCCAACGCCATAAGATACACAGGAAATCCGGAGTACGCTTTGGCGAACGTGGGGCACCCGTCCGATCCCCTCTTGCGCGGTAAAGTACTTGTAAGGTCACCGATGAAGGTCTTCCGATTGCCTCTGACCCGGTCATGTCCTTGTGAGGTTGCCGGTGAAGGCCTGTGGTATCCCACATCTCGCGAAAAACGAGCGAGATGCCCCGAATTTCCTGTACGCAGCCCTGGACAAGACCGCGTGTGCGCCTTTCTTTAAGGAAAGGCGCATGAAGTGCGCGGAACCCACTAAGCTCAACAGGAAATCGGGGATGTGGGGCACCCGGCGTTCGTTTCGGGTCGTGAAAAAGGGGTTAATAGAGCATTACGGCTACTTTGTAGGTGGTAAATCCTTGGGTGGGATTGCCGGAATCGCAGGCGCCAACCGCGGCTTTGTGATATTGGTGGGTCGCAATTTTCTGCTCCAGCACATCCGGTAAACGGGTCAGATCAGATCCCTCCCAGCGCATGATGAAGCTGGGCGCGGAACCGCCGGCGGAGCCGTGTTGCATTTCACAGGTCTGGCGGGCGTCCTGGGCGAACCCGGCAGGCTGCAGCCCTCGTTGTTGCAGTAATTGCGCGATCTTTTGCTCGATCTGTTCCGGTCCTAGCTGGGCCACTCCGTCAGCGAAATCTTCCACCGCGTAGTAGTTCCCTCCCTTTTTGACCAGGCCCACACCGATGTTGTTCATCGCCGGATTAAGGATGTTTGCTCGATGAGGAGCCGAATTCATCCACTCCTTTTCGAGCGCCTGGGGGCTCGGCGCCAAGGCTACGTTTTCGGCGATTGAGCGGAAGTGCGCACCCGCCGCGCCACAGCGGGTGACCAGATCAGCTTCGCCCGGATATTGATGAGACAGCGCTGGCTGTTGCGCCATCAATTGCGCATGATCCGCGGCTGCCTGGGCTAGTGCCGGGTCCCACTTGAGAGGCGCCAGGCCTTGCTGAGCGCGGTCCGCGTTCGCCAGGTCCATCACTTGCTGCTCAACTTCCTGTTGCGCCCATGCCGGCATTGCCAACATGGTGGCCGCCAGCGCGATCATGCAGAGTTGTTTACCCATCGCGTTATCCCTCATCGTATCAACCGCGAACAATATGCGATCATTGCCCATCGATGGCCTTCGCTCGCACTCTTCGCCACCAGCCCCTCGGAGTCATTGGCATCCTGCTCCTGGTGCTCTTCGTTACCATCGCGGTGCTGGCGCCGGCCATTACCCCTTACGATCCCGCTGCCATCGACCTCTATCACCGCCTTACTCCGCCTTCGCATACCCACTGGTTCGGCACCGACGAGCTCGGCCGCGACATCTTCTCCCGCATTCTCTCGGGTGCACGGCTTTCCCTAATGGTTGCCGTGAGCGTTGTGGGGCTCTCGCTTTCTCTCGGATTGGTGCTCGGCGGCCTCGCGGGCTTTTACGGAGGCCGGGTGGATACGTTGCTCAATATCTTCGTGATGAATGCCTTTCTTTCTTTTCCCGGCATTCTGCTGGCGATTGCGTTTGTGGCGTTTCTCGGTCCCGGGCTGCTTAACCTGGTGCTGGCATTGGCCATCGGCGGATGGGTGGGCTACGCTCGCCTGGTGCGAGCCCAGGTTCTCGCCGTCAAGGAGCGGGAGTTCGTGGAAGCTGCCCGCGCCCTGGGCGCCTCGGACCTGCGCATCTTTGCCCGCCACATCCTGCCCAACATCCTTCAGCCCATCATCGTTCAGGCTGCCATCGGCATGGCAGGCGCCGTTCTGGCTGAGGCTACGCTCAGCTTCCTGGGGCTGGGCCTTCCGCCGCCTACCGCCAGTTGGGGTGGAATGCTCAACGACGCCCGCTCTCACTTGTTCGACTCGCCCCACATGGTTGTCTTTCCAGCCATCGCCGTCATGCTCTGCGTGCTGTCATTCAACTTCATCGGCGATGCGTTGCGCGATTACCTTGACCCGCGCACCAAGCTGTTAATCGGCTTATGATCGGCGTTATTTCCGATACCCATGGCCTGCTCCGCCCTGCGGCGATCGAAGCTCTGCGTGGTGTCGAGCACATCCTGCATGCGGGCGATGTTGGCGATCTTTCGATTCTGGATTCACTGCGCAACGTGGCTCCGGTCACAGCTATCCGCGGCAATATCGATGTGGGCGGTCCCTGCTCTTACCTGCCGCCTACGGAAGTGGTCACCCTGCACGGGCATACGTTCTATATGCTGCATGATCGGCAGGCGCTCGATCTTGATCCTGCCGCCGCAGGGTTTTCGGCCGTGATCAGCGGGCACTCCCACAAGCCGCTCATTGAGTGGCGCCACGGCGTTCTCTACATGAATCCTGGCAGCGCGGGACCGCGCCGCTTCTCTTTGCCAGTCTCGATCGGTCTGCTGACTATCGGTGCGGATGGGCTGCAGCCACAACTGGTGACTCTGCCTTAGAGCCTGCTTCCAGCATGGGTAGAATCAGCTCCTGCAACTGGGCTACGAGAGCTTTTACCGGGGGGCGGTCGGGCGTGGAGAGCCACTGCTTCACCCCGCCGCAGATGGCAGCACTCACGGCCGCCGCAATCAGCTCCGGCGATGTCGACATCGGGTGCTGCGCCCGTTGTAACCCCTCTATCAGCAACCGCTGAATCGCCTTCACGATGGCGGCGTCCATCAAAGGTTGAAACGCTGTTTGGCGGTCACAAGCTCCTCTGGAGTGAGCCTGGGTGAAGAAATCGCAGGTAGCCTGAATGATCGCTCCCAGGGCAGCGGGGCAGCCAGCCTCGTAGCGCAACTGGCGCTCGTATAGGAGCTCGTGAAAGCCACCCGCCACCATCGCTTCCATGAGAGCAAATTTGTCCGTGTAGTGGTCGTAGAAGGTCGCCCGGTTCACGGTTGCAGCTTCCGTGATGTCTTGCACTGAAATTTCGTCGAAACTCTTGGTCTGCATGAGGGTACCCAGCGCCCCTTGCAGGAGCTTTCGGGTGCGCCGGATTCGCGGATCGCGAACTTCACAGTCAGAAATCGGCATGGTCGCTCTATTAGAGCCTATCAAGGCAGAAAAAGAATCGACAAAACAACGAGTGTCGTCTATACATTTAACAACAGGCGAAGCTTACACAACGTATGTTGTTCTGGAGGTTGTTTATGGCGACATTGCTACAAATCGATTCAAGCCCCCTCGCAAGCTCCGTCAGCCGCGAATTGACCCGTGAATTCGTCACCAACTGGCAAATTGCCCACCCCTCGGGCCAGGTGATCGTGCGCGATCTGGCCGCCAATCCCCCAAAGCCCGTCGACCAGGCCTGGATCTACGCAGCCCATACGCCGGCAAACGCACGCCAGCCCGAGCAGAGAGCTCTCCTCGCCTATTCAGAGGAGTGCATCGCTGAACTGGAGCAAGCAGACGAATACGTAATTGGCGTGGCGATGCACAATTTCAGCATTCCCTCTGTCGTCAAGTTGTGGATTGACCAGGTCGTCCGCGGTGGGCGCACCTTCGCTTACGGGGCCGACGGACCCAAGGGCCTGCTCACGGGCAAAAAGGCCACCATCCTCGCCGCGACCGGCGGAGTCTACGGAGCAGGAACTCCGATGGCTGCACTCAATTTCATCGAGCCCTACCTCAACACGATCCTGAGATTTATCGGCGTCACCGACGTCACATTTGTGACCGCGGGCGGCACGGCGCAGCTTATGTCGGGAAAGGTCGATCGCGGCCTGTTCCTGCAGCCCCATCTCGAACAGGTAAGAAGCATCGCTGTCTAAACCAAGGAGAAAACCATGAAAATTGCAGTTCTGGTTGCACGTATTTTACTGGGCCTGACGTTTCTGGTCTTCGGCCTGAATGGGTTTCTAGACTTCCTGCACATGCCGATGCCGCCTGGCCCGGCCGGCCAATACATGGGCGTGCTCTTCATGTCGCACTATCTGCAGGTCGTTTTTCTGGTGGAAGTGATCGGAGGAGTGCTGCTGCTGTCTGGGCAATTCATCCCGCTGGGGGTGGTTCTCCTGGGACCGGTGATCTTCAACATCCTGCTCTTTCACACTTTTCTTTTCCCATCGGGTTTTCCGCCGGCGCTGTTTGCCACGGTTTTGTGGTTCATCGTTTTTTATGGAGTTCGACAGGCATTTGCCGGCATCTTCGCCCAGAAGGTTCCGGTCTCCTAAGGAACGAGCTAGCTCCGGATTCTGGGATTGGCCACGGTATACAACAGATCGGTCAGCAGGTTGACCAGCACATAGGTCAACCCGACGGCCAGGATACAGCCCTGCACCAATGCGTAATCGCGATTGGAAATGGCTGAGACGGTGAGCCGGCCAATCCCGGGCCAGGAAAAGATAGTCTCGGTGACGATGGCGCCGGCCAGCAGGGCGCCGAATTGCAATCCCACCAGGGTCATCACCGGGATGATGGCGTTGCGCAGCGCATGCCGGTAGACAACCACGTGCTCGGGCAGTCCTTTGGCGCGCGCGGTGCGGATGTAGTCCTGGTTCAGCTCCTCCAACATCGCGGTGCGCACCATGCGGGTAAGGATGGCGGCCAAACTGCCGCCCATGGTGATCGCGGGCAGTACCAGGTGGGCCGGCGAACCTGCGCCTGAAACCGGCAGCCATCCCAACTTGATCGAGAACAGCAAGATAAGGATCGGCCCCAGTGCGAAGCTGGGAAAGGAAAGTCCCAACAGACTCCCTACGCCCACGGCACTATCCTGCCAACGAGCCCGGCGCAGGGCGGCCATCACCCCTGCCGGAATGGCCAGCAGCAAAGCCAGAACCAGCGCCGCCACGGTCAGTTCCAGGGTGTAAGGGTAGCGGGTGAGCACCAGGTGGGAGACGGAATCATTCAGGCGTAGCGAGCGGCCCAGGTCGCCGTGCAGCACTCCACGCCAGTAGTGCACGTACTGCAAACCCAGCGGCGCGTCGAGGCCATATTGATGGCGCAGCGCCGACAGGTCTGCAGCCGTGGCGCCCTCGCCCAGCATCTGCTGTACCGGATCGCCCGGCACCAGGTGGATGAGCAAAAACACCATCGACACAACCAGCCAGATGACCGGCAGGATATAGAGCAGCCGCCTGAGCAACGCTACCAAGTCAACCGCCTAACCCTCGCTCTTGCCGGAATGAATGGGTGCGACTGCCCCGGCTTTCTGGTTGTCCTGTTCCCCTGCCGGCGTGGGGCTGTCCAGCCGCTCCACGCGTACCTGGCTGATGCGATGATCTTTCATCTCCACTACCGTAAACCTTCTCCCCTCAAAGTCCACGGTCTCTTCGCCGGTCGGAATCTTTCCCAATCGCGTCAGCAGGAACCCTGCCAGGGTCTCGACTCCTGCGCTGCGGGGCAAGTGCCAGTTCATCTGCGTCTCCAGGTCGCGCAGGTTCACTCCGCCATCCAGCAGCACAGCGCCCGACGTAGTGTGCACGGCAGCCCTGGGACCGATATCGAACTCGTCCTCCACCTCGCCGATGATCTGCTCAATGGCATCTTCTACTGTAACCAGCCCTACGGTCGAACCATATTCATCGACCACGATCGCTATATGCCGCCTGCGCTGCTGAAATTCGGCGAGCAGGTCCAGCACCGGCTTGGTCTCGGGTACGACCAGCACATCGTGCATCACTTGCCCCAGCCGCAATTCGGTAAAGGGCGCGCGGGCAAAGCGAGTTTGCGCCGTCATGCGGAAGTGCATCAACCGCGAGAGGTCTTTGGAGTAAACCACGCCCACGATGTGCTCCGGGCCGTGCGCGGGGTCGTAAACCGGCACCCGGGAATGCTGCTCCTCCACCACGCGCGCGTTCGCGTCTTCAATAAGCATGTCCTGGGGGAGAGAGAAGATGCGCTGCCGCGGGGTCATGACCTCTCGGGTGGGCACGCTGTTTAGCTCCACCGCGCGGTGGATCAGCGACTCTTGAAAAGCGGGAAGCATGCCCATTCTGCGCGAGGCGGTCGCGATCAGCTTCAGCTCTTCCGGCGAATGGACTTCGCCCCCCTGCATCATTTCCATGCCAAACAGCCGCAGCACGACCCGTGCCGACCACTTCATCAGGCGCACTGCCGGGCGGGTGACCCGGATAAACACATCCATGGGCCCGGCCACCGCGACCGCCAGCACCTCGGCCTTGCGCAGGGCCAGGGATTTCGGCACCAACTCGCCCAGCAGCACGTGCAGATAGGTAATCAGAGCAAAGGCAATTGGCACGGCCAGCACGTGCGCGTAGACCCTAGCATGCGCCATGCCGCTGAACCAGCTCTCGAAGAGGGTGGCGACTGCCGGCTCGCCTATCCAGCCCAGGGCCAGGCTGCACAGGGTCACGCCCAGCTGTACGGCAGGCAGGAAATCCTCCATGTTTTCCTGCAGCCGGCGTACCGCCCTTGCTCCCGGCCGCCCCAGGGCGATCAACCGCTCAATGCGGGTCTCACGCATGCTCACCAGGGCGAATTCGGCCGCCACAAAGAAACCGTTCGCCAGGATGAGCAAGGCGACGGAAACCATCCGAAAGAGCATCAGTTCAACCATTTTGCTTGAAAACCGGCCGTTACGTCATGATACCGGGGGAGGCTTGCGCCAGGGAGGAATGGAACCTTCCCCGGCCCGGCTACGTATCAAATGGCATCTGGGGGTTTTGTGGCGGCGCAGCGAAAAAGCAAACGCATATGGGTCTGGGGTGGTCTCCTCGCCGTCGTCGCGGCTGCGGGCCTGGTGTTTCTGGGCATGCACCGCGGAGGCCCCCACTTCGAGCCCAGCCGTCTGGACAAAGTCACCCGGGGGGAGATCGATCAGAGCGTCGTGGCCACCGGGAAAGTCCAGCCCATCACCAAGATCGAGTTGAAATCCAAGGCCAGCGGGATCGTGCAGAACCTGTACGTGGATATCAACCAGCATGTGCACAAAGGTCAGCTGCTGGCCCAGCTTGACCGGCAGGAGATTATGGCCGAGGTCGACGCCCAACGCGCGACCCTGCAGGCTGCGGAGGCCAACGTCAAAAGCGCCGCGGCCAGCATTGAGCACGATAAGGTCGATGCCGCTGCACCTGATCTGCCTATGTACTACACCACCCTGCAACGCAACAAGGAGATGATCAAGGAAGGCATCGTGTCCCAACAGGGCATGGATAACGCCAATCGCGATTACCTTTCCGCACTCAACAAAAAGAATGTTGCAGTGGCCGAGATTGATGTCGACCGGGCCAAGCTTCACCAGGCGGAAGCCCAGGTGGCGCAGAACCAGGCCAGCCTCAAATCACTGGAAGAGCAGCTCAGCTACACCACGCTGACCGCTCCGATTGATGGCGAGGTGCTCTCCCGCGATGTGGAAGTCGGCGACGCGGTCAGCTCCATCCTGGTCCTGGGGTCGACCGCTACCCTGGTCATGACGATTGGAGACACGCGCCAGGTGTACGTGAACGGTAAGGTCGACGAGGCGGACATCGCCTCGGTGTACCTGGGCCAGCCGGCACGCATCCGCATCGAATCATTCAAGAACAAGACATTTGGCGGAAAGGTGACGCGCATTGCGCCACTGGGCGTCGAAAAAGACAATGTGACGACATTTGAAGTGAGGGTTTCGATCGACAATCCCAATCATGAGATCAAAGCCAATATGACGGCGAATGCAGAGATTCTGAACCAGGAGCATAAGAATGCGCTGTCTGTTCCGGAGCAGGCCCTGGTATATGACAGCCAGAAGAATGCCTTTGTCGACGTACCCGATAGCCACGGCAAGAATGGCCTGCGGAGAGTGGCCGTGAAGGCGGGAATCGCGAACGGCAGCCGCACTGAAATCCTGTCTGGCCTCAGCGAAGGCCAGACAGTTTATCTACAACCTTAAGAGCCCCAAGGAGGGCGACGATGCAGTCCCAATCGAAATTAACCCGCAGAGCGGCAGCCGCCATCCTGGTTGCCATGACCATGTGTCTCCCGGCTGCATTTGCCGCGGAGAAGTCTTTCGACCGCACGCTGTCGGTGAATGGTCCGGTAACGCTGCGCGTTTCTACCGGGTCCGGCTATATCCGTGTGTCTCCGGGGTCGGATAACCAGGTCCACATCGTGGGCCATGTGAAGAACAGCAACAACAGCTGGTTGGGGTGGGGTGGATCGTCTGATGACGCAGTGGCGAAGGTGGCCGCCAATCCGCCGATTGATCAGGCCGGCAACATCATTCGCGTGGGCGATGATCATGGGAACGACTGGGCTCGCCATGTCTCGATCGACTACGAGATCACGACTCCGGCTCACACCATGCTGGTGGCGGAGAGTGGATCAGGGGACCTGCAGATCTCCAGTATCGACGGAACGGTCAAGGCACACACGGGCTCCGGCTCTATCCGCGCCGACAAGCTGGGCGCCGGCTCCAAGCTTGAAACCGGCTCGGGCACCATCGAGGCGAATAACCTGATGGGTTCTACCACGCTACAGACGGGCTCGGGGGAAATCCACGCTCAGCTCGGATCGGCGGGCGACGTGGTCGCCGGCACGGGGTCCGGCGATATCAAACTGGAAAATGTACAAGGGGCGGTGAAGGCGGAGACGGGCTCAGGCTCACTGGAGATTAGCGGGCAGCCCACTGCACCTTGGAAGCTGGAGACGGGTTCGGGCGAGATTTCGCTGCGGTTGGGCAACAATGCTCATTTCACGCTCGATGCGGAAACGGGTTCGGGGTCGGTCAAGTCGGATCCCCCGCTCACCATGACCACGCATGGTTCCATTGACAAACACCACGTGAGCGGAACGGTCAACGGAGGCGGCCCGACGATTAAGGCAGAAACGGGCTCGGGTGATATTCACATTCAGTGAACTGTCCGTACACTTTAGAGGAAAGCAGTACCCCAGAGGCTTTAGAGCGTCTGTGAGAACTCCATTTCCAAACTCAGTCCCACAGGGACGACTGGAATCAGCCGCGACGCAATCCTCCTTCAGCCGTCCCTGCGGGACTCAATCGTGTTGCATGATGTACCTAGGACTAGCGTCCTGGGCTAAGTTCAGCCGTCCCTGCGGGACTCAATTCGTAAATCATGGTTCTCACACATGCTCTAAAGCCCTCATCAACTCGGTGCAGTCGGCACGGCTGAAGCCGTGGGCCCTTCGTGATGAGTCTTCTTCGACGTGAGAGTTTTCTAGCAGTCACCGCTCGGTTGCTTTGTATCAGGGCACGACTTTAGTCGGGCCGTAAATGATGGAAAGAGAATTGGGCTTCAGCCCCTGCCAGGATGTATCTCGCCCGAAATGCTCGTCCGAAGAGAACTCTGGGCCACAGAGCCCAGGGGCCAAAGCCCAAATCTTTGTTGGCCCTTTACGGCCCGACTGAAGTCGTGCCCTGATACAAAGCATCGGAGCCGTGACTCCCGAAAAATTGGCGCGTTCCGCGTATTCGATAACTAACTCTACTTGCCCAACCCGAAGTAGGTGCGCATGCTGTATTCCGTGACGCTGTAAGGCAACAGCCGCTTTAGCCACACGGCGGCACGCTGGGTGGCGGGTCCGATGGTGTAGCGCAATCGAGGATCGCGGGTATTCACGATCCGATACAACAAGCGAGCTATCTGTTCCGGACCAGGCCCACTCTGCTCATCGTGCGCCGTGCGCGCCAATGCAGCCTGGAAAGACTGGCTATAAGCGTCCGTGCCGCCGGACATTTCCGTGCGATTCTCGGTAAGCGCCGTCTTGTGATCGCCAGGCTCGATGATCACCACCTTTACCCCAAACGGCCTTACCTCCATGCGCAGGGATTCGCTCAGCCCTTCCAGGGCAAACTTTGAGGCGCTGTACATCGCCTGGTAGGGAATCGCAATCAGGCCGCCAATCGACCCGATGTTCACGATGTAGCCGCCCCCCTGGCTGCGCATGGCCGGCAACACGGCGCGGCAGACCCGGAAAGCACCGAAGAAATTAACCTCGAGTTGCCTCTTGGCTGCCTCGATTGAGGTGTCTTCGACCGGTCCAGCAATCCCCATCCCGGCGTTGTTCACCACAATATCCAGCCGCCCCTCGCGCCCGAGCACCGCAGCAACAGCCCGCTCCACCGAATGATCGTCGGTGACATCGGCTACCAGCATGGCGACGGTGCCTGCCTGGCCGGTATCAGCCCGCCGCGAAGTGCCATAAACACGGTAGCCACGCCCCGCCAGATGCGTGGCACAAGCCAACCCGATGCCGGAAGAAGCGCCCGTAACCAGGGCAACCCGCTTATTTTCTCTATCCATATCGAACTAAACCGTATCACCTGTTGCGTCGCCCTTTCGCAGGGGGCGGAAAAGAAGTACCCTTTACATTCGCGAGGACACAACATGGCACGTCAACAATGGATCAACCGTACTGCGACCGCGCTTGCGTTGGGGCTAATACTGACGGGATGCAGTGGATTCAAGGACCCAACCCCGAAGAATTTCACCGGCGCGCTGAATGCGTACTTCAGTAACCACGACGATTGCCTGTTCCCCAGCGCGCTCCGCTTTCCTTATGAGGCCAGCACAGTGGGGACCGATGAGGACAAGAACAAGGCCGGCCTGGATGCCCTGACTGCGGCGGGCTTGATGAAGTCGCTCGAAGACCGGGACATCCATGTCAAGCGATATGAGCTCACGACCTACGGCAAGCGCGTACCGCCACGCTTCTGCTACGGACACCGGGTGGTGACCAGCATCGACAGCTTTACGCCGCCTGCCCCGGTTGACGGCCTGCAAACCACCCAGGTGAGCTATCACTACAAGATGATGGATATTCCTGGCTGGGCGGACTCCGACTCCATGCGCAAGGCCTTCCCTGCTTTCGCCAAAACGACGGCCCCCGACGCTCAGGGCAAGACGACGGTAGTGTTGTCCCAGAGCGGCTGGCACGTGCCGGAGTAGGACCCGCAGGGTGTATCGACTATCTTAGAAAGATGTTCAGGATTTTTCGTCCCATTCCAACGGCCTCGCTGCGCCTGCTGGTGTTTGACCTCGATGGCACCCTGATTGATTCGGGAGCCGACCTCTGTGCGTCGGTCAACGCAATGCTGCATCATTTCGGGCGCCCGTCGCTACCCCAGGAGGTCATCTCCACTTACATCGGCGATGGCGCGGCGCGGCTGGTGAGCCGCGCGCTGGGTGAGCCGGTAGATGCCGCTTTCCTTGATTCGGCGGTCGCCTACTTCCTCGATTACTATCGCGAACACAAACTAGACCAGACCTACGTTTACCCGGGAATATTCGCATCGCTCGACAGCTTACGATTCGAGCCAGCCGGCGCACCGCGCTCCATGGCGGTGCTCACCAATAAGCCGATCGGACCCTCGCTGGCCATCTGCGAAGCACTCGGGCTGAGCCCATATTTTTTCCGCATTTACGGCGGCAACAGCTTCGCCAGCAAAAAGCCCGACCCCGAAGGACTGCTTGCACTGATCGGAGAGGCGGGTGTGAGCCCGGAAGAAACGCTGATGATTGGCGATTCTGATGTAGACATCATGACTGCCCGCAATGCGGGAGTCTGGAGTATTGGCTGCACTTATGGGCTCTCTCCGCACACGCTGGCCGCGGTTCCACCGGATTGCCTGGTGGACTCGCCCGCTGAGTGGCCCCTGGCCCTGGCAGATGACTCGATCTTTACTCCTCCCTCCAGACCGATCGAGCTGCGTGCTGGCGATTCCCGGGATTAGGTTTAGTGCTTGACGAGTTCAGCCAAAAAAAATGCGCAAAAAGAGCTGAAAGAGTTAGAAGTTACTTTGGTAACAACATGCGAGGGTGTGGATTATTGCGTATTGACTAAGACAAACACATGTAGTAGTAATTATTACGACCGTAGGAGGAGGCAATTGTCCGAACCGAAATTGTCCAAGCTCGAATTTCAGATCATGGAGGCTCTGTGGACGCAGGGCGAACTGTCCATCCGTGAGATGCAAGAAGCCTTCGCAGCGAAGCGCAGGCCGGCCTACACGACAGTCCAGACGACCGTTTACCGGCTGGAAGCAAAGGGCGTTGTTCGCCGGATAAGGAAGGTCGGAAACTTCCACATCTTCGCTGCCGCCGTCTCTCGCGATGCTGCTCAGCGAAGGCTCATCGACGATTTGCTGGCCCTGTTCGGTGGACGCTCACAGCCGGTGATGGCTCACTTGATCGAGTCCGGCAAACTCACCATGGACGACGTGAAAGAAGCAGAGAAAGCTCTCCGCAAGCTGGCTAGAAAGGATAAGTCATGATCCCGGAAAATTTGTCCGCATTCGGTACAGCAATGGCCAATCATCTTTGGCAATCGACGCTTTTCGCGATATTGGCAGCAGTCTCCACCCTGGCTTTGCGTAAGAATCAGGCAAGCCTGCGCCATCACCTGTGGCTGGCAGCCTCGTTCAAGTTTCTCGTCCCCTTTTCACTGCTGATGACCCTGGGCAGCCACCTGGCAAGGTTGCATGGCTCCGCGGACTCGCAACCGGTTTTTTATTTTGTGTTGCAAACGATGAGCCAGCCCTTCCAACCGGCTCCGGATTCCCAGGGCCTGTTGGCTTCTTCCCTGCTGCGATGGTTGCCGGGTGTGGTTGCGATCCTATGGCTGGCTGGGTTTGTCACAGTGATTGGTCTATGGTGGTTACGGTGGCGGCGCGTCGCTGCGGTGATCCGCGGCGGGGTGCCTGTTTCTCACGGGCGTGAAGTGGAGGCTCTTCGCCGAGTAGAAAAGTTTGCAGGAATTCAGTCGCCGATTTCGTTGCGGTCGTCGCAGACTTCGCTGGAACCGGGTATTTTCGGGATCCTTCGGCCGCTTTTGCTTTGGCCGGCGGGGATCTCACACCAGCTGCAGGATGCGCACCTGGAGGCTATCCTCACCCATGAAGTGCAGCATGTACGCCGGCGCGACAACCTCGCCGCCGCGATGCACATGGCGGTGGAAGCCATCTTCTGGTTTCACCCACTGGTTTGGTGGTTGGGAGCGCGGCTGGTTGAGGAACGCGAGCGGGCTTGCGATGAAGAAGTGTTGCGGCTCGGCAATGAGCCGGAGATCTACGCGGAAAGCATTCTGAAGACCTGCGAATTCTGTGTAGCTTCACCGCTGGCTTGTGTGTCCGGGGTTACGGGCGCTGACCTTAAGCAGCGAATTGTTCGTATCATGACGCAACATTCTGTGGATAAGCTCGGCTTTCTCAAGAAGTCACTGTTGGTAGCGATAGGCACGGGAGTGGTAGCCGCACCTATCATTGCCGGACTGATAAAAGCCCCGGTAGCCACTGCACAGGCATACAGGGACTCGGCACCCGCAACGGTCCAGAGCGATTCAAACACCTTCGCGGACGCGCAGCAGATCTACCACATTGGAGGGGATGTATCCGCGCCTAAGCTGGTCTTCGCGCCTGACCCCGAATTCACTGAAAAGGCCCGACGGGCAAAGTATCAGGGTGTCTGCGTAATCACGACGTTGATCGACGCCCGGGGAAACCCTACCCAGGTGCAGGTGGTGCGTCACCTGGGAATGGGCCTGGACAAGAAGGCGGTCGAGGCGGTGAAGCAGTATCGATTCACACCAGCGATGCGCTTGGGAAACCCTGTCGCAGTGAAAGTGAACATCGAGGTCAACTTCAGACTCTATTAAATTCAGCTCGGAACTTCGTTAGCGAAAAGATGTTCTCACATCCCCTCTTGCGTTCAGGAAAGACGTACCTCAGGGGCTGAAGCCCAGACTTTTTTGGAGCCTTACGGCCCGACTAAAGTCGGGCCCTGATACAAAGCGTCAGAGCGTTGACCCCCGGAAATTCGCGCATTCCGTGGATGAGAATCTATTCACCTTCTCTAAAATGTAGAAGCCCCAGACAAAGGACTCACGTCCTAGCGAAAAATAATTGCGCATCCTGCGCACGTTCTTTGAAAACGAACGTCTTATATTCATCTTTCCGCTTCATGCACGCTGTCTGGGGTTACAGGGGCCTATATCGAGAAAGGATTGCCTGTATCGTGACCGAACGTGTTGCGTTCATGCTGGCCTTTGTTAAAAACATGTTGCCCTTCGTGTGCGAAGCGATGGGCCTCACCGTGGCGCTCATCTTCGGCCTTCTTTACGCAACACAAAGCCAGGCGCAGACGCAGGCGGAAGACGCCGCGGCCAAACTGCCGGCATTCGAGGTGGCATCGATCAAGCCAGACAAATCTGGAACTCAGATGATCATGTTCCGCTTAACTCCCGATGGGCTCAATGTCACCAATTCGCCGTTGAAGATGCTGATTCAACAGGCTTATGGGGTGGAAGAGAACCAGGTAATCGGTTTTCCCAACGGGCTCAACTCGGAACGATATGATGTCGAGGCAAAGGTCGATGGCTCGGACGTAGCTAAACTGCACGACCTTGACCCGCACCAGCGCATGCGTATGCTTCAGCCGGTCCTGGCAGAGCGCTTTCAATTGAAGGCACACCGGGAAACAAGAGACTTGCCAGTCTACGAATTGGTTCTCGCGAAGGGTGGTCCTAAATTTCATGAGGCAAAGCCTGGGGACACGTACCCCAACGGAATCAAAGGACCTGACGGCCACGGTGGTCCGGGCCTGGTGTGGATTCAAGATGGACAGCTAACCTGCCAGGCGGTTGCTGTGGCTGAGTTGACGCGCATATTGTCGCAGCGACTGGGGCATAACGTTCTGGATAAGACCGGGCTCACGGGCAAATATGATTTCGCGATGCAATGGCCCCGAGAGGAGGGGCCGGGAGCGATGTTCGACGGAGGGGACGGCGGGAATGCGCCCGAATCTTCAGGACCTTCGATCTTCACTGTGATCCAGGAGCAGCTTGGGTTGAAACTCGAATCGCATAAAGCGCCTGTGGAGGTCCTGGTCATTGATCATGTGGAGGCGCCTTCTGCGAATTAACGTGGGAGTCCGTCGTGTCGACTGGCAAAGAGCGTCGAGGTCCGCGTATCCCACATCTCGCGAAAAACGAGCGAGATGTCCCGAATTTCCTGTACGCAGCACTAGAAAGGACTGCGTGTGCGCCTTTCTTTAAGGAAAGGCGCATCAAGTGCGCGGAACCCACTGAACTCCACAGGAAATCGGGGATGTGGGGCACCCATTGGCCCGCGGCGGGGACAGATCCCCATGACCTTTGGCAGGCAAAGCCGGGGCTCAGATCGTGGGGAACTTTAAGGACAGACCAGCGTACTAACTAATATAATTCTGCCGCTGAGCAAATTTGACGATTCGAAACGTCTTATATGCAGCTTCCGCTTTACATGCGTTGAATGAGTGTCCGGAGTTGCCAGGGGCCGATCTCAAGAGAGGAATCCCGGATCATGACTGACCGTGTTGTGCGTAAACTGCATTTCACTCCAAAGCTCTTGCTGGGGGTGGCCGGATGGTTGACCGTTGCCGCCGTAGCCTTATTTGTCCTGATAGCCGCGGCGCAAAGCCGGGCTCAGTCTCCGACAGAGAACAAAGCCCAAAGCATCGCGGACACCTGGCAGGGCACATTGCATGCCGGTAGAGACCTGCGCGTCGTCTTCAAGATCTCCAAGACAGATGACGGCGGGTACAAGGCGGTTACCTACAGCATCGACCAGGGCGGCAACGGCATTCCCGTGGATAAAGTCGCGCTGGATGGCAGCACCCTCACGATGTCAGTCAAGGCGATTGGCGGCTCCTACGAGGGCAAGCTAAGTGGGGATGGCAAGACGATCACCGGCACCTGGACCCAGGGAACTCCGCTCCCTCTCACCCTGACGCGCGCCACGCCGGAGACGGAATGGACGATCCCTCCGCCGGCACCCCCCGTTCCGCCGATGGACGCGAACGCCAACCCCAGCTTCGAAGTCGCCACCATCAAGCCGAGCGTTCCCAATCAGCCTGGTAAGGGGTTTGGGTTTAGGGGGGATCGTTTCACCACCCGCAATACCAATCTGAACGATCTGGTTGCCTTTGCCTATGGGCTGCATGCAAAACAGCTGGTCGATGCACCAGCCTGGTTCGGCACCGACCTCTATGACATCGAAGCCAAGCCCGACGCGCCCGGCCGTCCAAACCAAAAACAAATGCAGGCCATGGTGCAAAAGCTGCTGGCCGATCGCTTCCAACTGAAGTTTCACCACGATAAGAGGGAGCTTTCGGTGTATGTCATCAGAGTAGCGGGCAGTGGACCCAAAATGGAAAAGACCACCTCCGCCGAGAATGATCCCTCTGCATTCTTCTTCAGGGCGCTGGGAGATCTCACGGTGAGGAACCAGACCATGACCGATTTTGCCACCTGGATGCAATCTGGGGTGATGGACAAACCGGTGGTCGATGAAACCGAACTCAAGGACAGATACGATTTCCAGCTGAAATGGACTCCGGATGAGTCGCAGTTCGGGCAATTCCGAGGGACCGGAGCGGTCGTGCCGCCGCCGCCCGATGACCCGAAGGCCCCACCGAACCTGTACACCGCGATGCAGGAGCAACTCGGCTTGAAAATGGGACCCGCAAAGTTCCCGGATGACGTGATCGTCATCGATCATGCCGAGAAGCCTTCGGAAAACTGACGCCCCTCGGGGAACCGGAAATGGCCTGGCGCCGAGCGAAAAGAGTCTTCTACCTGGTTTGCATGTTCGCGGCGATTGCCTTGCCCTGCATAGCCGCAGCATCGGAGTATCGCGGCCAGGTTACGTTTGGCGGCTTGCCTCTTCCTGGCGCTACCGTGACGGTTACAAAAGGGACTAAAAAGGTGACCGCCGTCACTGACCAGGGAGGCGTCTACACTTTTTCTGACCTGGCCGACGGACCGGGGAAGATCGAGATCGAGATGCTGTGCTTCTCGACCGTCACCGCGGATGTTACCATTTCGCCGGCCACAGCCCCCGGCAAGTGGGAGCTGACACTGCTTCCACTCGACCAGATCACGAAACTCACCAAGCTTCCGGCTGCTCCGGCGCCCTCGCTCAGCGCCAGGCCTAAACCGCCCGCCTCGTCCGCTGCGACCAATGAGAGCGCCCCTGAGATGCCGAAGCCGGCGGAGGATGCAAACCAGCAGTCATCGGACGGTTTCTTGGTGAACGGCAGCGTCAACAACGCGGCAACATCCCGGTTCTCGCTCGACCAGGCTTTTGGCAATCGAAGGTATAACAGCAAGAGTCTTTACACGGGCGGACTCGCCGCGGTTTACGATAACTCTGCCACGGATGCCCGCCCCTACTCGCTCAGCGGCCTCGACACGCCCAAGGCGGCTTATAACCGCATCACCGGCATCTTCACGCTCGGTGGACCCTTGAAGATTCCTCATCTCATGCCGCGTGGTCCTACTTTCTTCATAGCGTATGCCTGGACGCGCAACCGGACGGCCGAGACTGACCCCGGCCTTGTCCCTACAGATGCGGAGCGAACCGGTGACCTTTCGAACCTGGTCAACCCGCTCGGCCAACCGGTCGTCGTTTACAATCCTGCAACCGGGTTGCCGTACCCGGGCAATGCGGTCCCGGTCAGCCCCCAGGCGCAGGCGTTGCTGCAGCTTTACCCATCACCGAACCTTACCGGCACTTCGCTTTACAACTACCAGATCCCCGTTCTGAACAGCAGCCACCAGGATTCGCTCTTTTCCCGCCTGGATAAGACACTCGGGCGCCGGGATGAGCTTTATGGGAGCTTCAACTTTCAGAGTACGAGGGGCAGCGACGGCGACCTGTTCGGCTTCGTCGATAAGACGGACACGCTGGGCATCAACACCAACATCAACTGGTCGCATCGCTTTAACCAGCGCCTCTTCTTCCTTGGAGGCTATCGCTTCAGCCGGCTTAGAACCACCATCGTGCCTTATTTTGAAAACCGGCAGAATATTTCCGGAGAGGCCGGTATTTCCGGGAACAACCAGGACCCGGCCAACTGGGGGCCGCCGAAGCTGTCCTTCTCCAGTGGCATTACGCCGCTGTCGGACGAGCAGAGCGCGTTTAATCGTAACCGTACCGATAGCTTTTCCGGATCGGCCGGCATCTATCGTGGCCGCCACAACATTACGGTAGGCGGCGATCTGCGCAAGCAGCAATACAACGATTTTTTCCAGCAGGATCCGCGGGGCACGTTCGCTTTTACCGGCGCCGCCACCCAAGGTCTGGCGAACGGCGCTACAGTTGGCGGTTCCGACCTCGCCGACTTCCTCATTGGTGTACCGGATACCAGCTCCATCGCCTACGGCAACGCGGACAAGTATCTCCGCCAGACTGTTTACGACCTGTATATAACGGACGATTGGCGCATTCAATCCAACCTCACCGTCAACGTTGGCCTGCGCTGGGATTATGGCGCGCCGCTCACCGAGATTTATGGTCGCCTGGTGAACCTGGATGTTGCTCCCGGCTACACCGCCGTGGCTCCTGTGCTGGGCAGCGATCCCATCGGCTCACTGACCGGCAGCCACTATCCCAGTTCGCTTATCCGGCCGGACAAGCGCGGTTTCGAGCCACGCGTCGGTATCTCGTGGCGGCCTATCCCTGCTTCGACCATCGTGGTGCGGGGCGGCTATGGCATCTATGACGACACCTCGGTGTACCAGACCTCGGTGTTGCAGCTTGCCCAACAGGCGCCACTGTCGACGAGCCTGAGCGTGGAGAACAGCGCCACCTGCCCACTTACCCTGGCCAATGGCTTTGAGCCTTGCTCCTCGATCACTGCCAACACGTTCGCTGTCGATCCCAACTTCCGGGTTGGGTATGCGCAGACGTGGCAATTGTCGATCCAACGCGATCTTCCCGGGGCGTTGCAGCTCACGGCAACTTATCTCGGCGTGAAGGGCACGCGCGGCGCGCAGCAGTTTCTGCCCAATACTTACCCGATTGGAGCAGTCAATCCTTGCCCCAGCTGCCCGTCGGGCTTTGTTTACCAGGGTTCGGGCGGTGATTCTACGCGGCAAGCGGGGCAGGTGCAGCTGCGGCGCCGACTGCGCGGCGGATTTACTGCGTCGCTGCTCTATACGTTTTCAAAGTCGATGGACGATGATGCGTTCCTGGGCGGCCAGGGTCACGTGCTTGCCGGCAACCAGACGGCTGCTCCCCCAGGCGGGCAAGGCCAGGGTTCGGGACAAGGCTCGGGTGGGGGCTCATCGGGAACCACGTCTACCACCACGCAAAGCGCGTCGACGACACCGGCCATTGCGCAAAACTGGCTTAACCTGCATGCCGAGCGTTCGCTTTCCAGTTTCGATCAACGTCATCTGCTCAACCTGACGGCGCAATACACCAGCGGTGAAGGGCTCAGGGGTGGAACCCTGATGGGCGGTTGGCCCGGCCGGCTGCTCAAGGAGTGGACGTTCGTGACTACGGGTGTGATCGGGAGTGGGTTGCCGGAGACACCGGTTTACCTGGCGGCTGTCCCGGGGACGGGTTATACCGGCACCATTCGACCCAACCCTACCGGCGCGCCGATTGCTATGTCCCACGCCGGTCAGCACCTTAACCCGGCCGCTTACAGCGCGCCTCTTCGCGGGAGAATGGGGAACCGCGGGCAGGAATTCCATCACCGGTCCGAGCCACGTTCAGCCTCGACAGCTCAGTCGCGCGGACTTTCCGGCCTAGTGGGCGGTTTTATCTTGATTTGAAGGTGGCAGCGACTAATATGCTCAATCACCCTGTGTTTACTGGGTGGAATACGACGGTGAACAGTACGCAGTTTGGTTTACCGCTGGAGCCTAACCCGATGCGCAGTCTGGAAACTTCGCTGCGGCTGAGGTTCTGAGATGGGATGGAATTGTGAAAGAAGGCGACCAGCGGCTGCGGAGCACGGCGCTCCGGGGCAATATCGATTACGGAGAAGTTCCGAACGAAGGGCACGGCTTTAGCCGTGCCATAAAAACCACGTACACCAGACGGCTCTTAGCCGCCGAGGTACGCTTTCAAGATTTGTAGGTTGCAATGAATGATCACAAAAACGTACCTCAGGGGCTAAAGAGCGCGTGTGAGAACCAGGATTTATAGGTCTAGTCCCGCAGGGACGGCTGAACTTAGCCCAGGACGCTAGTCCTGGGTGCATCATGAAACATGATTGAGTCCCGCAGGGACGGCTGAAGGTTGTCCAGGATTGCATCGCGACCCATTTCCAGCCGTCCCTGCGGGACTGGGTCGTGCTTGCAAATCCAACCCAGGACTAGCGTCCTGGGCTAAGTTCAGCCGTCCCTCCGGGACTGAGTTTGGAAACGGAGTTCTCACAAAGGCTCTAAAGCCCTCTTGGTGCTGCGGCGGGCGCTAAAGCCGCGCCCTTCACAGGTAATGACGAGATGAAACTTTTGCTTGTTTTCTTGACCCTTATCGCTGCGCAGGCCAGCGCGCAGCAGATTGGGCAGAACACGTCTGCAAACGCTTCGGGGACCTATACCCTCACAGCCAAGGCGCAGTTGGTGGTCGAGACGGTGGTAGTGAAAGACAAACAGGGGAAATTCATTTCCGGATTGGGCGCCAAGGATTTCACCGTTACCGAGGACGGCACTCCGCAGACAATCCGCTTTTGCGAGCACCAGGATCTCGCGACTGAGGAGACGCCGATGGCGGCCGCAGCGCCGGGCACGGAACAGATCAAACTGTATAAACAGCTCACTCGGACACAGATCGCACCCGAGGCGCCGGAAAACAGCCGCTACAAGAATCGGCGCCTGCTCGCGCTTTACTTTGACATGACGGCCATGCACCCGGCCGACCAACTTCGCGCCTTGAGCGCGGCGGAGAAGTTCCTGCGCACGCAAATGACAACCGTCGACCTGGTCGCCATCCTCCGCTACCAGGGCGGGTCAGTCGACATTCTTCAGGACTTCACTGCCGATCGCAACAAGCTGCTCAGCATTCTCGAGACCATGATTGTCGGCGAAGGCCAGGGTTCTGCCGAGACAGTCGACGACGCAAGCAGCGCCGATACCGGCGCCGCGTTTGGCCAGGATGACAGTGAGTTCAACGTCTTCAACACCGATCGACAGCTCTCTGCACTGCAGACCGCCGCCAAGATGCTGAGCCAGTTGAACGAGAAAAAGTCACTCATCTACTTCGCCAGCGGACTTCGGCTCAACGGCATCGATAACCAGGCTCAGCTGCATGCCACCGTCGACGCCGCCATCCGCGCTGGTGTTTCCTTCTGGCCGGTCGATGCACGCGGCCTGGTCGCCCAGGCTCCGCTTGGCGATGCGACCCAGGGCTCGCCCGGCAATTCCGGCATATACTCTGGCGGTGCGGCCCAGGCCAATACCAGCAACTTCCAGCAGTCGCAAGACACGCTCTACGCCCTCGCCGGCGACACCGGCGGGAAAGCCCTGTTCGATAACAACGATCTGACACGCGGCATTGTGCAGGCTCAGGAATCGGTCTCCGACTACTACGTGGTCGGCTACTACACCACCAATACGGCCAGGAACGGCCACTTCCGCCGGGTGAAGATTTCCCTTAACCAGGACGCGACCGCCAAACTCGATTACCGCCAGGGCTACTACGCTGACAAAGAGTTCAGCCACTTTACCACCGTCGACAAAGAGCGTCAGCTGGAAGACGCGCTCATGCTTGAGGATCCCATCACCGACCTCTCGATCGCCATGGAGATTGATCACTTCCAGCTCAACCGCGCTGAATATTTTGTACCCATCATTGTCAAGATTCCCGGCCGCGAGCTCGCGCTGGCCAAGCGCGGCGGCGCCGAGCATACGCTTATCGACTTCGTCGGCGAAATCAAAGACCTGGTCGGGGGCACGACCGTTTCCAATGTGCGCGACAACGTCAACATCAAGCTCACCGACGCGACCGCTGCAGAGCTGGCGCGGCGGCCTATCGAGTACGACACTGGCTTCACTCTCCTGCCCGGTAAGTACATGATCAAGTTCCTGGCGCGCGATGATGAGACGGGCCGGATCGGCACTTATCAGACGACCTTCGTCATTCCAAATCTGAACAAGGAGGCTGTGCATGTGCCTATCAGCTCCGTCGTGCTCAGCAGCCAGCGCGTCGACCTTAAAGATGCCTTGTTTAATGCGGAGAAGAATAAGGACAGGGCGAAAGAGGAGGACGTAAATCCGCTAGTGCAGAACGGACAGAAGTTGATCCCCAGCGTGACGCGGGTGTTTCGCCAGAACCAGAATATGTATGTGTATTTGCAGGCCTACGAGCAGGGGGTTGCCGCCGCTCAGCCGTTGGTGGCCTTCGTGAGCTTGTACCGGGAGCAGACGAAAACGTTTGAGACGCAACCGATGGAGATGACGAGTGGGTTGAATAATCGGTTGCTGACGATGCCGTTCAGTTTCAGTATTCCGCTGAGTCAGGTTCCTCCAGGGGAGTATGACTGCCAGATATCGGTGCTGGACCCAACCGGGAAAAAGGCGGCGTTCTGGCAGGCCCAGGTGAAGGTGATTCCGTGAGCGGGAGTCAGGGTTAAGATTTGACCATTCGCCTCCGAGGGCAAATCGGGACTTAAGAGTTGCGAGGAAAGGACAGTGGTATCCCACATCTCGCGAAAAACGAGCGAGATGCCCCGAATTTCCTGTACGCAGCCCCTGGACAAAGCTGCGTGTGCGCCTTTCTTTAAAGGAAAGGCGCATGAATTGCGTGGAGACCACCAAGTTCCACAGGAAATCGGGATGTGGGGCACCCAGCATTTGTGGTCAGGACAAAACACATATCGCTGGTGTTCGTGGCAACGGTGGCAGTCGCGGTTGTTTTGGTGTGGATCACTTCGGCGTACCGCGCAAAGAGGCACGCTAAGCCGATTACCGACTTGGGAGTGACGATGCCACTCAACCAGCCGGGCGGCGCACCAGCTTCTGCAGAGGCATACGAGGTCTATTCCGCGCTTTACCAGGCTCCTATGGCGGAGATGCTCGTCTTTGCTGAGGACTCGTTGACCGATGTTCCGCAGGTGAATGGCAATTGCCTGAGGCCCGCAACGCCGCAGGAACAAGAGATGACGGTCGCCTTTGTTGCGGCCAATCGGCAGAGCCATCGTTGGGAGCGGAAATTCTCCATCCTGCAGGGTTATCAGTTGCTGCCGCGGAGCAAACTCACAGAAGCGCAGGCATGCCTGGCAACGCACAATCGTGCCGGACAATGCACCCCGTATCGACAGCTCCGGTATGTGCGGCTTCTGGGGAATCCCGGATTCAACCATGGGCACACACGGGCGCTGGTATCGGTGATCAAGAGCTGCGGCCACCTTTGCGGAAGCGGCGGTATCTTTGCCGTCGAGAAAATGGGCGGCATATGGCAGCGATCGCCCAACAGCGATTTTACTCGCGACTGCAGCTGGATGTATTAAGCAACCGTTACTCCGACAGAATGGGTTCCGTCACATCCTCCGTCGCCGGTTTTAGGGATTTGTGGCGCTCGAGGAAGCGAACACAGGCGTTCCAGCGCAAAATGGAGTCGTCGTTACCGGCCGGCCGCAGGCGCTCCGCTTCCTCAAAGAGCCCTAACGCCTTGACGATCCACTCGTACACCCGCCCGCTGGACCCGGGCCTGCCGGCATCGTGGAATGCTTTGGCCCGCCGTTCCCACGCGATCCCGGCATAGTAGGCACGATCGTAGGGGGATTCGAGGCTGGCCGTCTCCGCCATCGAGCTCGCAAAGGCCCGGTCGTCGCGTGGGAACTCGTCGGTCAATGCCAGAATCAGGCTGATGCGTGCCTCGCGGTTCGCCGGAGCCACTTCGAGAATGTCGCGGCAGATGCTCTCGGCTTCGCTAGGCTCGTTCAGCAGGCGGTAACGTTCGGCCTTGGCCAAAGCGCCGTCAAGGCTGTCACGAGAAATGGGTTTGAGTGCGAACATGGAATCCCCTTTCGTTCGTCAAAGGATGTTAAACAGCTGCTTCAAAGGATCGAAAAATCGATCCACCACCCGCTCCTTAAGGGGAATAATCGCGTTCTCGGTGATGGTGATCGACTCCGGACAGACCTTGCGGCAGCAGGTGGTGATGTTGCAGTAACCGACATTGTGCTTTTTCTTGAGATCGTCGACACGGTCTTCGGTATCGAGCGGATGCATTTCGAGCGCCGCCGCGTAGACCAGTAAGCGCGGACCGATGAACTCGGCTTCTTTGTGGTGCTCGCGCAGGACGTGACATACATCCTGGCAGAGGAAACACTCGATGCACTTGCGAAACTCCTGCACGCGCTCGACGTCGGCCTGTTGCATGCGCCAGGATCCATCCGGGAAGTCGGGAGAACGAGGCCGGAATGGCTTGATGGTCATCTTGGCACGGAAGTTCCAGGAGACATCGGTGACCAGGTCGCGGATGACAGGAAAGGTATGCATCGGCTCGAGGATGACCGGCAGGTTGAGGTCGAGATTGCTCAGCCGGGTCATACACATCAGCTTGGGCATGCCGTTGATTTCCGCTGAGCATGAGCCGCACTTGCCCGCTTTGCAGTTCCAGCGCAGCGCCAGGTCGGGGGCCTGCTGAGCCTGGATGCGGTGCACGGCGTCTAACACCACCATGCCCTCCTCCACCGGCGTCAAGTAGTCTTCAAAGCGGCCGGCCGCCGCGTCTCCGCGCCAGATGCGAAACATTGCCTGCTTGGCCATTCTTCCCCCTTACGTCATTCCCCTATTTCATCTCCTGAATCACGGCTTGCAATTCATCCGGGATGGGTGGAAGAGCACGCTTCTCCACCAGCATCTCGCCATCCGCTCCGCGCTTGACGATGATGTTGTGCTTGCCCCACTCCGGATCTTTGTTGGGAAAATCTTCGCGAAATTGTGCGCCCCGGCTCTCTTTGCGCATCACCGCGGCGCGCGCGATGGCTTCGGACACCAATAGCAGGCTGCCGAGATCGATGGCGGTGTGCCACCCGTTGTTGTACTGGCGATGACCGGTGATGCCTACCTGCTCTGCCCGGGCGTGCAGGTCCTCAATCTTTATCAATGCCTGTTGCATTTCTGTTTCGGTGCGAACGATGCCGACCAGGTCCTGCATGGCTTCCTGCAGGTCATACTGAATCTGATAGGGATTCTCGCCGGAAGCGCCGCGATCGAAAGGCTTGAGCGCGGTCTTGGCGATGGCCTGGAGTTGCTCGTTATCCACGATGGTCCCGTTGGCCTTGTCGGCCTTGGCGAATTCCGCCGCATAGCGGCCGGCGCGTCTTCCAAATACCACCAAATCGGAGAGCGAATTGCCACCCAGCCGGTTGGCGCCATGCAGCCCCGCTGCTGCTTCTCCGGCGGCAAACAACCCGGGCACATTCGACATCTGCGAATCGCCATCCACTCGGATACCGCCCATCATGTAATGCGTGGTGGGCCCGACCTCCATGGCTTCTTTGGTGATATCCAGATCGGCCAGTTGTTTGAACTGGTGATACATGCTGGGCAGCTTGCGTTTGATATGCTCCTCGGCTTTGGGAAGGTGCTGCTTGATCCAGGCTATGTCAAGAAAAACGCCACCGTGGGGAGTGCCCCGCCCTGCTTTCACTTCGCGATTGATGCAACGGGCGACGTGGTCGCGGGTGAGCAGTTCAGGCGGCCGGCGGGCATTCCGGTCACCTTGGGTGTACCGCCATCCTTCGTCTTCGTTGTCTGCCGTCTGGTCTTTGTAGAGATCGGGAATTTCGTCGAACATAAAGCGACGGCCTTCGCTGTTGCGGAGAACTCCGCCTTCGCCACGCACGCCTTCCGTCACCAGGATGCCGCGCACGCTGATCGGCCAGACCATCCCCGTGGGATGGAATTGAACAAACTCCATCTCCTGCAGTTCGGCGCCCGCGCGATAAGCCAGGGCCAAGCCATCTCCCGTGTATTCCCAACTATTGCTGGTGATCTTGAAGGCGCGTCCGATGCCGCCGGTAGCGATCACCACGGCCTTCGCCCGCCACACACGGAAGTGGCCCTTCTCGCGGTCGTATCCACAGGCGCCTACAATGCGTCCCGAGTCCAACAGGAGGCTGAGCACGGTGCACTCCATGTGGACCTCCATGCCGCAGTGGATGCCGTGGTCCTGCAGGGTGCGAATCATCTCCAGGCCGGTGCGATCGCCGACGTGCGCCAGCCGCGGATATTTGTGACCGCCAAAGTTTCGTTGCAGAATACGCCCGTCTTTGGTGCGGTCAAACAATGCGCCCCATGCCTCGAGTTCGCGCACGCATTCGGGCGCTTCCTTGGCGTGCAGCTCCGCCATGCGCCAATTGTTGAGGTATTGCCCGCCCCGCATTGTATCGGTGAAATGAACGCGCCAGTTATCGCGATCGTCGACATTGGCCAGAGCGGCGGCGATGCCGCCCTCGGCCATCACGGTATGGGCTTTGCCCAGCAACGATTTGCACACCACGCCCACCTTGGCGCCGTTGGCCGCGGCTTCAATGGCGGCGCGCAGGCCAGCCCCACCTGCACCGATGACCAGAACGTCATAGGAGAAGAGTTGGAATTCCGGCATCTACAAGATTCTCCAGTCATGCCAGATCCCCATAGAACAGAGGCGGACGTAGATGTCGGAAAATCCCACCCAGAACAGGCTTGCCCAGGCCCACTTCTGGTGTTTTGCGTTCAGGCAGCTCACGCAATCGTAGAGCTTGTGGCGAACGGGGTGTTCTGAGATGCGATCGAACGCGCCTCCGATCAAGTGGCGGAAGGCGTGGCAGCCGAAGATATAGCCGCCGAGAAGGATCACGTTGACTACCAGGACGATGGTGCCGACGCCGATGCCAAAGCCGTTGGGGAAACGGAAGGACACGACCGCGTCATAAACCAGAAAGGCCCAGACCAGGTAAGAGAGGCGCAGGAAGTAGCGGTGAAAATTCTGCATGATCAGGGGGAAGCTTCGTTCGCCGAGATAGGTTTTGCGCGGCTCACTGACCGCACACGCGGGAGGATCGGCCCAGAACGACTTGTAATACGCACCGCGGTAGTAGTAACACGTGAGCCGGAAGAGGCCGGGGATCCACAGGATGAGAAGCGCCGGAGAGAAGCGCAGAAAGCTGGGATACCAGGAAGGCTTGGGGCCGAAGAGCGCGTGGGGCGAAGAGCCGAACAGTTCGGGAGAATAGAAGGGCGAGATATAGGGGCCAAAGGTGTAGTAGTTGCCCTGCCACGCCGCCCAGGTGGAATAAACAAGAAATGCGCCTAAGCCCAGAAAAACCGCCGAGGGCGAAAGCCACCATGGATCCCGCCGGGACGTCCGGCCGAACCGGCCGCCTTTCCAGACGACGTCGGGAGCTGCCATCTTCTCCTCCACGGCTAGAGGATCTGCTGGAGCCCCTTCCCGCCGATGGCAGGGGATTATATGCCGCCAAGAACAGGCCCGCCAAGTGGGTCGCAGAAACAGGTCTACGGTGTGTCAGGGGTGGATCGGGGCCGCGGGGTAGAATCATCGATATCGTCGCTCCTTTTTGAGCCATCGTTAAATCTCTGCATGGAGACTCTCATGAGCTTTTTGCCTTCCTCGAACGATCTCCTTCTTTTCGCCTCAGCGGCAGTGATTTTGCTGATCATTCCGGGACCCGCGGTGCTCTACGTCCTGGCGCGCAGCATCGATCAAGGACGTAAAGCAGGATTGGCCTCCTGTTCCGGCATCGCTACCGGCACTCTGGTACACGTCCTGGGCGCCACGCTAGGGCTCTCGGCGTTGCTGCTTTCTTCGGCAGTAGCCTATTCGGTGGTGAAGTATGCAGGCGCTGCTTACCTGTTTTATTTAGGAATCAAGAAATTGCGTGAACGCTCCGGCATGGATGTCAACCCGAAGCACGTCGCTGCGCTGCCGCTGCGGCGGGTCTATGCGCAAGGCGTTCTGGTCGAGGCTCTCAATCCAAAGGTGGCAATTTTCTTCTTCGCCTTTCTACCGCAGTTCGTCAACCCGGCACGCGGACACGTGAGCTTGCAATTCTTTGCGCTGGGGATGCTATTTACATTGATGGGATTCACGACCGACAGCGTGTGGGCGTTAGCCGCGGGATCAGCCGCGGGGTGGCTACGACGGAGTCAGACCTTTATTCGGAATGAGCGCTACGTCTCCGGAACTGTATATCTAGGCCTGGGTATGGCGACAGCGGTCAGCGGGTCGAGGCATAAGTGACTGTAATACTTTGGGCGAAACGATGAGTTCCATTTTGCTTCGTGCGAGGCGCTTATGAAGCGCCGTCAGTTCTTGTCTGGCCTGGTGAGTGCTGGAACCTTGCATTCCGCGGTCGGCAGCAGACTCTCTGCGCTCGCTTTGCAGGCGGAAGCTGCGGCGGTGACGCGTGTGCTGGTGATGTTCAAGTGCCATCTGGATGTCGGGTTTGTCGACACCCAGGCCGCGATCATGCGCCTGTACTTCGATCATTATTTTCCCAAGGCGATCGACATTGGTGAGCAGATGAGCCAGGCCGGCGGCGACCGCTATGTGTGGACCACTGGATCGTGGATGTTGTACGAGTATCTGGAACAGGCCAGCGCGGAACAGCGCAAGCGCGCGGAGAAGGCTATCGCCGCAGGACACCTGGCCTGGCATGCCCTGCCATTCACCTGGCAGAGCGAACTGCTGGACCGGACGATGATTGCCGGGGCAATCGGGTTCTCGAGGGCGCTCGATCAGCGATACGGACGGACTACCAGCGGGGCAAAGATGACCGACGTTCCCGGCCACACGCGCGGGATCATTGCTCCGCTCCAGGAAAACGGGGTTACGTTTCTCCACATCGGTATTAATTCCGCGAGTACTCCGGCGGAAGTGCCGCGTTTGTTTGTATGGAAGGATACGAACGGCGGCGAGTTGACGGTGATGTACCACCCGAATTACGGCGGAACGTTCGCGTTGCCAGGATCCGGGCTGGCCGTCGCCATCGAAGTCAAAGACGACAATGGCGGACCGCACACGCCGGAAGAAATTGCGGCCATTTACAAGGAACTTCGCGCGACCTTTCCCAACGCGACGATCAGCGCATCGTCGTTGTCGGATATCGCTGTGGCCGTCGCCCCCTTTCGCGGGCAGTTACCGGTACTGACCCAGGAGATCGGGGATACCTGGATCCATGGCGTGCCCAGCGATCCTATCAAGGTGAGCCGGTACCGGGAGGTTGCTCGCTTCCGGCGGGAATTGGTGGACGGGGGAAAGCTGCGCCCGGGCGATGCGGTGGATCTGGCTTTGCTTCGCCGGCTTACCCTGGCGGTGGAACACACGTGGGGTGTGGACACCAAGAAGTGGATCGACTATGACCACTACAAACCCAGCGACCTGGCACAGGTACTGAGTCTGCCGGGATACCGGACCATGACCACCAGCTGGGCGGAAAAGCGTGAGGACATTGATGAGAGCGTAGCCAGCCTGCCGCAACCGTTGCGTTCGCAGGTGCTGGAGCGCTTGCAGGGACTCCATGCCACGCCGCCGCTGGTCGCTGGCTTGAAACCTCATGCGCCGGATTCTGTGATCGAGACCCAGCATTTTACGGTCAGCATCGATCCGCGTACCGGGGCCATCAACGGACTTCGTGAAGAGGCGAAGGAACGGGACTGGGCGACTGCGAAGAATCCGCTGGGGATTTATTCGTACCAGACGTTTTCCAAGCAGGATTTCGATCGATTCATTGCGAGTTATATTCACTCGACGGAGGATTGGGCGTTTAAAGATTTCGGTAAGCCCGGGATTGATCGGTTCGGGGCGCAGAGCCGCGAGTGGACGCCGACCCTGGTGCATCTTTGGTCGGGCACGGACAGTCACGGTTACCGAGTGCTGGCGGAGTTGCGGGTAGAGGATCCAGAGACCGAGAAACTGGGCACGGTCGCTTGGCCACGCACGATGTTTTTTGAGTTGAAATTGCCGAATGAGGCTCCGGTGGTGGAGATGAATTTCTATTGGTTTGGGAAAGTTGCCAACCGTCTTCCCGAAGCGGCGTGGCTGAGCTTCCACCCCGCCGTACCCAGCGATGGAAAGTGGCTGCTGGGAAAGACCGACGAGTGGATTTCGCCTTTTGATGTTGTGCCCGGGGGTAACCGGCACATGCACGCCATCATCAGCGAGATGCTTTGTCCCAACTTCACGATTGAGTCTCTGGACGCGCCCGTGGTGGCGCTGGGGGTCAAGTCATCGGTTTATTTCACGCGAGAGCAGCCTGATCTCGGGCAAGGGCTGCATTTCTGTTTGCACAACAATACGTGGGGGACGAATTACGTGCAGTGGTTCGGTGGGGATATGCGGTTCCGGTTTGTTTTGCGGCCTAACGCGGTGTGAATGGTGCCTGTTTGGCCATACAGTGATGAGTTTTCCCGGATGAGGGCTTTAGTGTCTGCGTGAGAACCGACCATGACAAAAATAAGTCCCGCAGGGACGGCTGAACTTAGCCCAGGACGCTAGTCCTGGGTTTTCATGCGCCCTTGAGAAGTCCCATAGGGACGACTGAAAAAGTTATCGGATCGGGAATTCTCGATCGCGGAATATTTTGATGGAAGTGCTCTGGGGATCGCCTCCAGGCTACTTCCAGTCGTCCCTACGGGACCTTTCGTCCGTCGAATTTCTACCCAGGACTGCGTCCTGGGCTAAGTTCAGACGTCCCTGCGGGACTCAATTTCATTTTGCAATCGGTTCTCACGCACGCGCTTTGGTCCCCAAGGTACGTTTTTCCAAGCCTAGGTTGAAAAGCGTACCTCAGGGGCTAAAGCCCTCATCAAGCCCAAATATTATGGCACGGCTAAAGCCGTGCCCTTCGTTCGAAGCATTTCCGCCATCTGTACGCCATTCAGCGAATGGACGAGTTGAGCACGAACCAGCCCCTGCTACGCCGCTCCCTCGCGGGCTTCTTTCCAAAGATCGATCTCGCCTTCCTGCGCGTGGCTGTCAATCTCGTGCAATTCCGCTTCCGTGAAGTGGAGATTCTTCACTGCATCCAGCGAGTCGTCGAGCTGCTTCACGTCGCGGGCCCCAATCAATGCCGACGTCACGCGCTTGTCTCGCAATACCCAGGCAATTGCCATCTGCGCCAGTGTCTGGCCGCGGCCCGCTGCAATTTCATTGAGCGCCTGCACCCGCTTTAGATTTTCCTCGCTCAGAAACCCCTTCAGCAAAGAAGAACCTTCCGCTTTGGCGCGTGAGTTCGCAGGAACTCCCTTGAGGTATTTGCTGGTCAACAATCCCTGGGCTAATGGCGAGAACCCAATGCAGCCTACACCCAGCTCATCCAGCGTGCTCAGCAGTTCCTTTTCCAACCAGCGGTTCAGCATCGAGTACGATGGCTGATGGATGAGCAGCGGTACCCTTTCACTCTGCAAAATCTTCGCCGCCTCGCGGGTCCGCTCCGGACTGTACGAGGAAATGCCCACATACAAAGCCTTGCCTTGACGCACGGCCTGCACCAGGGCGCCCATGGTTTCCTCCAACGGCACGTCCATGGTCGGGCGGTGGGAATAGAAAATGTCGACATATTCAAGGCCCATGCGGCCCAGGCTTTCGTCCAGCGACGCGAGTAGATATTTGCGCGAGCCGCCCACACCGTAGGGCCCGGGCCACATATCCCATCCCGCCTTGGTGGAGATCAACAACTCATTGCGGTGCTCGCCGAAATCCTTGCGCAGGATCTCACCAAAGTTCTCTTCGGCGGACCCATAGGGTGGTCCATAGTTGTTCGCCAGGTCGAAGTGCGTCACGCCTCGATCGAAGGCCCGCCGGACCACCGCCCGGCCGGTCTCGAAGACATCGACGCCGCCAAAGTTCTGCCATAACCCGAGTGATACCGGCGGTAACACGATCCCCGATCGCCCACACCGCCGAAACTGCGCTCCGTCATACCGCTTTGCGTTGGGTACGTAACTCATCCGTCTAGAATCTCCTCTTCCCTTCAGATGATGTCATAGGTGTTTCGGCTTCCGCTTGTACCGTGGTACATTGGTACACGTGGCAGAGACAAAGGTTGAGGTCGAACGGATTCAGACCGGCGTCCGGATGGAAAAGCGGCTGGTCAAGGTGTTGAAGGCAGTCGCCGAATTGAAGGACATGACTCTGGGCGATTTGCTGGAAGGCATTGTGCTGCATGCTTTTGAAGGTAAGTCTGCGTTTTCCGCCCAGACCCTCAAAGAAATTGAGCAGTTCAGGAGTATCTATGGTCTGACGCTGCATGCCTCTGACAGCCACCGATTGAAGGAGCGCAAGTGAGGGGCGAGCCGTGCATGTGAGAAATAGCTTTGAGTTTGTAATCAGTACGCCTTTGATCCGCGCTGCCATTCTGTTCGGCCCGGATGGAGAGCGGTGCTGGGCAGGCCCAGATTGGAATCCTGCGTTTTTGTATCCTCAACCTGGAAAAGATGTGCAGGGTGCGGTGTTTACGATCCAACGTGGCCCGCATAAGAGTGTGTGGGTGAACACTATCTTCGATCCGGTGGCAGGGCGCATGCAGTATGTGTCGTTTATCACGGAGAGGCTGGTGTCTGTGGTTGACGTTTGTCTCACTTCTGTCGACTCCTCCAGCACACGCGTAGAAGTGGCTTACGCGCGCACTGCCCTGGACGCGGCAGCAAACGATGAGGTGGAAGTTTTGGGAAGGAAAGATCGCGAGAGTGGTCCGGAGTGGCAGCGGGCGATTGAAAAGTGTCTTTAGCAGCTTGTCTTTGCAAATGACCCCTGGGTGCGTCTGCACGGGAAAAATTCCCAATCGAGATTATCTGCGAGGGACGACTTTTATTTCGAAGACCGTGGGCCACTGCTTACCGGTGACGAACAGGCGGTCTCGCTTTGCGTCGTACGCAATGCCGTTGAGCACTGATTCTTCGTTGACCTTTTGCTCCGGGGGCAGCAGTCCGCTCAGGTCGATCCAGGCGATCACGTGCCCGTCGCGGGGATTGATGCGCGCGATCATGTCGGAGTGCCAGACGTTGGCGTAGATCTCGCCCTTGACCCACTCCAGCTCGTTGAGCTCGTCAATGACCTTGGCACCGTCTTTCACCACAAGGTGATGCGTTTCCTTGAAGGTTTCAGGATCGCGGAAGCGAAGGGTTGCGCTCCCATCGCTGGTGATGATTTCTTTGGACGTGCGGGTCATACCCCAACCTTCGCCGGTGTACGTCAACTGCTTGACGGGCCGCAGGCTGAAGCGGTCATAGACAAAACAGATTTGCGATTTCCACGTCCACTGGTAGATGTTCGGGCCCCAATCGACGATACCCTCGCCGAAATACTGTGGCGGCAGGGCACGCTTCTGCACCGGGTTTCCGGTTTCCGGTTGGATAGCGAACAGAGCTGAATGCCCGGCAATGCCGGTACCCTCGTAAAACAATCCATCCAGATAAAAAAATCCTTCGGTGTAGCTGTCAGTCGAGTGCGGGTAGTGAGCCACTACCTTGTAACCCAGGATAGGCGCGGCGGCGAAGCTGTCGGCACACGGGAGACAGCAAGCGAGCACGAGGCCAGCAAGCAATTGGCGAAGGGGGAGAATGCTGAACACGTGTTTTACCTTACCGCATATCGACGGCGCAGAATGGCGGGGCTACACTAGCCCCATCGTGATTTCGGGTGCGCACGTCATCGTTTATAGCAAGGATGCCGAGGCCGACCGCGCCTTCTTTCGCGATGTGCTGGGGTTGGCATCCATCGATGCCGGTCACGGCTGGTTGATCTTCGCGCTGCCGCCGGCAGAGGCGGCTTTTCATCCAGCAGAAGAGAACGATCGCCATGAGCTCTATTTCATGTGCGCCGACCTGAAAGCCGAGATGAGCGCGCTGGCGAGGATGAACGTCGTTTGCTCGCCCGTTCACGAAGAAAGGTGGGGATCGCTCACCCGGATCAGCCTTCCTGGTGGCGGCCAAGTCGGCTTGTACCAACCGAAACATCCCACCGCATTCGACCTCCCCTGATCCCACCAGAAACTGTCTTGCCACTTCTCTGGTGCACCGTTTTGATGATCGAATAACGTATGAACGCCGGCATGCTTTCACGGTGCTTGATAGCTTGCACTCTGATCCTGGCGCCAAACGTACGCCACTTTGGCCGGAATATTGTGGTTGCAGCGGACGAGACGGTTCACAATGTGGGCTGCTTTCTGTGCTCCGCCGAGGTGAATGGGCACACCACCGGCAGCGTTCGGGTCTTCGCGGGCCACGTTTTTCTCAATGGCTCAGTGGGCGGCAACGTCCTGGTCTTCGGCGGCAACCTCACCCTCACCAGCAGCGCCACCATTGGCGGCCAGGTGTTCATCTTTGGCGGGCATCTGCATCAGGATTCCACCACGGTTAACTATCCCCATACCGTGTTGCCACCCATCATCTTTCTGCCCCTGATTCTGGCTATCTTCGCCATCATCGGCGGCCTGATTGTGCTCACGCGGCGCATGGTACGCGGCCCCGTGGCCTACCCTCCCCTGCCCCGGCTCTAGATTTGCCCCAACGTCTATAATTGAGACAGCCCCAACGCTTCCCAGCACCCGCGCACGGCGGGTCGGCGCCCGGCCCACTCACCACAGGTATTCATGGACTTCCAGTTAGTAAGCGACTACCGTCCGCGCGGCGATCAGGGCCGCGCCATTCAGGACCTCATGTCCGGCCTGGCCGCCGGCGAGCAACACCAAACCCTGCTCGGGGTCACCGGGTCGGGCAAGACGTTCACTATGGCCAAGATCATCGAGCAATCGAATCGCCCGGCGTTGATCCTGGCTCACAATAAGACGCTCGCGGCCCAGCTATTCCACGAATTCAAGCAATTTTTCCCCGGGAA
Source organism: uncultured Acidobacteriaceae bacterium (assembly GCA_963830325.1). GTDB lineage: Bacteria > Acidobacteriota > Terriglobia > Terriglobales > Acidobacteriaceae > PALSA-350. The sequence goes on along the minus strand of CAWHMV010000003.1, from coordinate 1,955,649 downwards.
TGCGGTTGAGTATTTCGTCTCCTACTACGACTACTACCAGCCCGAGGCCTATATACCTTCCGGTGACCTGTACATCGAGAAGGAAGCCACGATCAACGAGGAGCTCGACAAGCTTCGCCTCTCTGCCACCCGTTCGCTATTCGAGCGGCGCGACGCGATCATCGTCTCCTCGGTCAGCTGCATCTACGGCCTGGGTTCGCCTGAGGCGTACTACGGCATGCTGTTGCTGCTGGAAAAGGGGCAGAAGATCCGGCGCGAAGACATTACCCGCCGCCTGGTGGAGATTCTCTACGAGCGCAACGACAGCGATTTCCGCCGCGGAACGTTCCGCGTGCGCGGAGACGTGATCGAGGTTTACCCCACCTACGACGAGATGGCGTATCGCATCGAGCTCTTCGGAAATGAGATTGAGGCGCTGTCGCAGATCGATCCGCTGTTTGGTACCGTGCGGCAGAAGTATGCTCGCCTGCCCATCTATCCCAAATCCCATTACGTGGTTCAGCCAGAGCGCAAGAAGACGGCGATTGACTCCATCCTCGAGGAGCTTGGGGTTTGGGAAAAACAGCTGGAGTCGGAGGGGCGGCTGGTCGAGTCGCAGCGCATTCATCAGCGCACTCGGTTTGACCTGGAAATGATCAAGTCCATGGGCTACTGCCATGGCATCGAGAACTACTCGCGGCACTTTTCCGGCCGGCTGCCGGGCGAACCGCCACCCACGTTGCTGGATTATTTTCCGCGCGATTACCTGGTGTTTATCGACGAATCGCACGTCACGGTGCCTCAGCTGCATGGCATGTGGCATGGCGATCGCTCGCGTAAGCAAAATCTCGTGGACTACGGCTTCCGCCTGCCTTCAGCGATGGACAATCGGCCACTTAAGTTTGAGGAGTTCGAGACCCGCGCCCACCAGACTATTTATGTCTCCGCGACTCCCGGGCCTTATGAGCTGACCAAGTCGGCGGGCGTAGTGGTGGAGCAGATTATTCGGCCGACTGGCCTGGTCGATCCGGAAGTGGAGATTCGGCCGATACGCGGGCAGATCGATGATTTGCTGGCGGAAATCCGCTTGCGGGTAGAACGCAACGAGCGGGTTCTGGTGACCGTGCTTACGAAGAGGATGGCCGAAGATCTGTCGGGCTACTACTCGGAAGTCGGAGTGAAGTGCCGCTACATGCACTCGGAAATCGAGACCCTGGAGCGGGTCCGGCTGCTGCGCGATTTGCGGCGCGGAGAATACGATGTGCTGATCGGCATCAACCTGTTGCGGGAAGGGCTGGATTTGCCGGAGGTTTCGCTGGTTGCGATTCTCGATGCCGATAAGGAAGGCTTTTTGCGCTCCTCCGGCTCGCTGATCCAGACCATCGGCCGCGCCGCCCGTCACTTGAGTGGCCGGGCGATTCTTTATGCCGATGTGATGACGGACTCCATCCGCCGCGCACTCGATGAAACCGATCGCCGGCGCACGGTGCAGCAGGCACATAACGAGGAGCACGGCATTACGCCGACCTCCATCAGCCGTTCACTTGATATGTCGCTAGTGCATATCCTCAAGGCGGAGTATGCAGACCTTACCAGCCAGGACGAGAGCCTGCCGGAATTCAATACGCAGCAGGAGTTGGACGCGTATATCGGCAAGATGGAGTCGGATATGCGCGAGGCGGCCAAGAAGTTCGAGTTTGAAAAAGCGGCCAAGCTGCGCGACAACATCAAGGATCTAAGGACTAAAGAATTCCTCTTTTCCTGAGTTAAAGTGGCGTATGCACTGGTCAGGCGAAGTGATCCTGCTGGTATTCATTGCGGCGGTAACGGCGGCCATGCTGTTACTGCTGCATCTCACCAATCTCGGTCACGTCATCCGGCAAACCCTCCCTGACCGCCCTCATCGCCGGAATTTCCTGGCGTCGATCAGTTTTTTTATCACATTTCTGGCGGTGCGCCTGCTGGTTGCTTCCATCCAGCACCACATCGGCCCCTTCCAATACGTCACCATGGGTGGCCGCCACATTCACCACCTCGTTTGGGGCATTCTGATCCTGCTTGGGGTGGGGTACGGCTACCTCAATGAGGTTGGCTCCGGCGACACGCCGGCTTCGATCTTCGCCGGCCGTCTCATGTCCATCCTCTATGGCGTGGGGGCTGCGCTGACGCTGGATGAGTTTGCGCTATGGCTGAACCTCGCCAATGTTTACTGGTCGCCTGAGGGGCGGGAAAGTATTGACGCCGTGATCCTGTTCGGCAGTCTGCTGGCGATCGGCACCTGGGGCGCTCCGCTGTACGCCACGATATTGCGCAAGAAATAAATCTTCGTGGTTACCTTCTACGGTTCCGCATGCGCCAATAGGCTTGCATCCATCCGTGTGCATCTAGTATGCAAACTGTAGTGTATTGTGGCCGAAATCGGACCGTCCTGCACTGGAATTCATGGAATCAACTAAAAGGAAGTGTTCATGGCATCCCACACCCCCGTCCCGCCGCCAGAGAAGTATTTTGTGGCCTTCGTCATTCAGGGCGAAGATGTTTTTAAAATAACCTCCGAAAGCATTGTTCATACCTGCGGAAATTCGGGCGAGCAGGCTTTTCAGGGCATCGCCAAGCTACGCGCTGCCGCCGCCCTGGAGCAGCTCACTGCCATCCACAACGAGCGTCCTGACGAACTGCGTAGGATGGCTCGGGAAATGGCCCGCGAGGGCATGGCCATGCTGGCGCGTACCGGGAATAACGCAAAGACCAACATCGAAAGAATCGCGTAAGCTGTTTTCATGAAGTCGCGGTCGCCTTTTTAATCCTGTAAGACATGCGGAGGCAGCTCGGCCTTGCTCCGGGCTGCCTTAAGCGTTCAGTAAAACTGTCAGCATTTTGGGGTAAACCCCACTCTGACCTGGCAGAGCCTATCTTCACGTTACCCTCATATATCCTCACTTTTCGGGAAACAAGGACGCTATGCAGTTCTGGAACGAGTTGGAAGGACAAGTAATCGATGGGGTTTATCCCATGCGGCGCCTGGTGCGATCCGAAGGCCGTACAGCATGGTTTGAGACCGAGACGTCAGATCCTCGACCGGTCCCAGCTACCATGAGCCTTACCGAGGCGCTGACGGACGCGGATGAGGTCGTCGCGCGGCTGGAAGCGGCGCAACACCTTAATCATCCCAACCTGGTCAGCATTACCAAAGTTGGGCAAGTGAGGGTCGATAACACCTTGTTGGTCTATGCGCTCATGGAGCCTATCGAGCAAAGCCTTTCCGATGTGCTGCAGAGCCAGGCGCTGACCGCGGACGAGGGCCGCGAAGTCGCCGAAGCCCTGGTGGGCGGGCTCTCGGCGATCCATCAAAAGGGTATGTCGCACGGCCGTGTGGAAGCTGCCAGCGTGCTGGCCACCCAGGAGACGGTAAAGTTGCGCAGCGATTGCCTGCACCTGTCCAATGCGGGCCAGGGGGACGACGTGGCCGGGATTGGAACCACCCTCTTCCACGCCTTCACCCAGCGAAAGGGACTCACCGCCACGGATGCACAGATCAACCGTATCCCGGCGCCGTTCGCGGAGATCATTCGCAACTCCTTCGCCCGGCGTTGGAGCTTAGCGCAGATCAACAACGCGTTGAAGCCAGTCCTGCCGGTCGCCAGTGTGCCGCCGCCACCGGCTCCCGTTCCCACACCCGCGCCGGCTCCTCCGCCTCGGGTTGCGGCCCCGGTTGCACCTGCGCCGCCCCGGGTCGCAGCGGCGCCGGTTGCGCCGACCCCGCCGATGGCGAGACCCGAGCCCCCGGCTCCCAAGCCCCCCGTCAAGACCCCTCCGATAGCTGAGCGGCTAACGACGCCGCCGATCCCGGTGGCCAGAGCGGTGGAAGTCGAGGAGGAGGAAGCGCCGCTCAGGCGGCGCCCGTTTGCCTTGTACGGTGCGATCGCTGTTGTGGTGCTGGCGATTCTCGGATGGCTGTTTATGCGGCCGCACTCCGAACCCGCTCCCGCAGCGGCACCGCAAACTACACCGCAGCCGGTAGCTCCTCCGCCTGTAGTGGCCGAGAAAGCGCCGGCTACGAAGCCAACTGCTGCCAAGCCAGCCGCTGCCAAAGGTCCGGCTGCGAAACCATCGCCGTCGACCCCGGGAACGCCGGCTTCTGGTCCGGAGGGCCGTTCCGTCTGGCGAGTCGTCGCCTACACCTACAAGGGGCAGACCAAGGCTGAGGATATGGTGTCGAATATCAACGAAAAACACTCGAATCTCGGCGCTGAAGTTTTCAGTCCCAGAAGCGGCGATTACCTGGTCACCGTCGGTGGTCCCATGGATCACGATCAGGCGACGAAGATGCTGGACAAAGCGAGGCGCGCCGGTCTGCCCGAAGACAGCTACGTGCAAAATTTCTCTCGGTAGGTTCTCCTTGAACGATGGGAGAACCTACCTCTGTGCACCTCAGGGGCTAATGAGCTCATTTCCAAGCTCAGTCCCGCAGGGACGGCTCTGCGGGACTTAATTCGTAAATCCTGGTTCTCACACACCCTCTTCAGCCGTCCTGAGGCCGTGCCCTTCGTCGAGAGTTGGTTTCGCGCAGTTTTCGGCAAACCCGGAAAAACTACCCTCTTTCGCTAAGCGGTTATTTTGCCTATGATGCAGAGACGCGTTCAAGAGCACTTTTGAGGGGAGCACCACGGCATGCGCAAGTTGGGTATGGGAGTACTGGGCGTAGGGGAGATGGGAAAGCAACACGCCACGAATCTGCGTCACCTGGTCCCGCACGCGCAACTGGTCGCGGTCGCCGATGTGGATGGAGCCCGCGCCAGCAAGGTGGCCGAGGAACTCGAGATTGAACACTCCTACGCCAGCCTGGAGGCGATGCTCGAACGCAAAGACATCCAGGCCGTGCTGATCGCGACCCCGGATAACTTTCATGCCGGCGCAGTGGAAGCAGCCGCCCGGGCAGGCAAGGACATCCTTTGCGAGAAACCCCTCGGCGTCAGCATCGAGAGTGCACAGAATGCCCTAAAGGCGGTGGCCCACGCAGGCGTTCGTCTGCAGGTAGGCTTCATGCGCCACTATGACCCCGCCCACGTGGCCGCCAGCAAGCGCATCGACGCAGGAGAAATCGGCGAGCCTGTGATCTTCAAATCCCTCGGCCGCGACAAAGATATGCCTCCGCTTAGGGCTTATCAGGCCGGCACCAACGGCATGCTTTTCTATAACAGCACCATCCACGACTTCGACGCGGCGCGCTGGCTCACCCATGACGAAGTTGCCGAGGTGCATTCCTACGGTACCGTCGCGATCCGCCCAGAGATCGCGGAGTTCGGAGATGTAGTGGCGAGCACGGTGAACCTTCGCTTTCGCCGGGGCGCGATCGGGAATGTCGAATCTTACGTGCAGTGCCTCTACGGCTACGATGTCCGCACCGAGATCGTTGGCTCGAAAGGATCGATCCTGATCGGAGGCCTGCGGCAAAACTCCGCCACTTTCCTGAAACCGAGTCACGGTTCGTACGAGTTACAGGATCACTTCCTTATCCGCTTCCGGGAAGCCTACCTGGCCGAGGTCATCGACTTTGTCGACACCATCCTGAGTGACCGCGCGCCTCTGGTCACCGGGGAAGACGGTTTGCGTGCGGTAGAAATCGCTGTCGCCGCGGAGAAGTCCTATCAAGCAGCAGCCCCGTGCGCAGTAGGCAGTCCTGCGTAACAGAGCCTGTTTCTGCCTGAAACCGTGGGTACCATGGGAGCCCTAGGCGCCGCCATTTTCCGTCGACAGCACTCTTCCGCAATGGTAGAGTGAAAGGCCAATCAAGGCTCCCGGTTTCGCCCCTTTCCCCTGTTTTGCTTTCTGTCGCTGGTAACCGATGCAGACAACCACGCGCCAAATCTTCCCCAGGGATCCAGTCTCAAAATCAACTGCGGCGAGGAGAAGGATGTATGGCTAAGCGACCCGGTGGAGTGATGGTGCAAGGCACCGAGGCCACACGGTCCCAGCTGATCCCGGTCATCACCAAATGGAATGAGCTGGGAAAGACCGCCCAGCTTGGACCGGTGCTCTTCTGCATCGTGGTCTTCTTCAGCATGGCGACGTTCGGCTACACCACCACCATCGTGTACCCCATCGTGGCCGCGGATGGAAAGCACTATATCGATCCCCGGTATTGGATTTACACCTCCAGCTTCCTGATCATGCTGGCGGTCTTCCTGACCATGGTGAGCATGTGGTTTATCTACCGCATGATCGGTAAGGATAAGTCCTGGTATGTCCTGGTAGGCGCCGCGGGCTTCAGCGCCTACTATCTGTGGCTCATGCAGGTGGATCACGACTTTCTGTGGATGTACGAGTTCTTCCACTTGCACCTGGCGGGCGGAGAGCCCGATGCCAATGCCCCGTTCATTCAGCTGTTTATTCAGCACTTCCTGGGAACCGGTTTTTTCGAAGAGATCGTTAAGGCGTTGCCCATCCTGGGCCTGGTGGTGGCCGCCCGCTATATGACCCCTGAAGTACGGGCCAAGATCGGGGTGGAGGAACCCCTGGATGGAATTCTGATCGGCGCGGCTTCCGGGGGAGGGTTTGCCATCATGGAAACCCTCATCCAGTACACTCCCCGCGATCTGGTGAATACGTGGACTACCACTGTTTTGCAATTCCGCGGAGTCCCAAGCCAGAACATCGACGCGACGCTGAACAATATGAATTTCGACCAGTTGAGATATCTGATTAACCAGGGTAGCGACTTGCTGAACACCGCGCCGGGGATCAAGTGGCTCATTATCCGGTCGATCGATTTGTCATTTGGGCACATGGCCTATGCCGGTTACTTCGGATATTTCATCGGTCTTTCTGTGATCAAGCCTGAACAGCGCTGGAAGATACTGCTTATCGGGCTGGCGTCGGCCTCCCTTCCCCATGCGTTATGGGACACGGTGGCGAGCATGGATACCGTCCCTCTGCAAGCTGCGATCGCGCTGTTATCGTACGCAGTGCTGGCTGCCGCGGTGCTCAAGGCTCGCGAAATTTCGCCCAATCGCAACCAGCTGCAACCGAGCGTAATTTTTGGCGCGAGCAGAACAGTGCCGGCCTATGCTGCCCCGGCGCCGAGCCCGCCGTCACCAGTCACCTACGCTCCACCGGTAGTGAGCGCTCCCCCAGTCATTCGGCCTGGGCTGGCAGCGGATGCAACCCCCGCTCCCCTGATAGCTCCCTCCGTTGGCCCGGCGGGCCGCATTGCCAACCGGCTGCGTGTAGGCACCAAGTTCCTGATCATTGTGCCCGGGTTACGCCTGCTCGAACACCAGGTGCCGGGGTTGCTGGCACAGTCACCGGGAGGCCCGGTTGCTGAAGTAACGCGAAACCCTAACGATCCATCGGTTCTGGGTCTGACGAACCTTTCCAGTTCGGCTTGGGAAGTAGTCTCGAATGGCTCCCGGCGCCAGATCGCGCCTGGGCAGACGATCAAGCTGGCTCCGGGCGCGAAAATTGACTTCGGCTCTACGGATGGTGAAGTCGGCTAAACACAACACAGAGGGATGGGCAACATGGCAACCGAAGCGCCTCGCGAAAAGCTGAAAGAGCTGATGGAAAAAAACGGAGATAGTCTTCTCCAGGACCGTGACCGCTGTGAAGGCCTGTTGAAGGACTATTGTGGCGGGCATCGCCGCGAAATCTCCGCCATTGTCGGCGCGCTTGAGGAAAGGGTCCCACTGGAGCTCAAGTCTTCGTGGCAAACGGCCATGACTCCCGAGGCCATGCGGGCAAGGCTGGTGCAACGGCTCGAGGACAACCGCGGACTAGCGCCCGAGATTGCCAACTATGCTGTCGATACCTGGTCCTACGCGCTGGGCGTGGGTCTGGGACGAAGCTCCGACCGGGTACAGGATGTGCCCGCCGCCTACGTCAACGGTTCTGCGACGGGAGCGTCGGCTGCAGAACGAGCCGCCGCGGATCGCCCGGCGGGCTCGCTACCGGCCGCGGCCCCCGTGGTTCCACCCGTCGTGGTGAAGGCCGCCATGAGCAATCAGAACAAGGCGGTCGTGGGTGGAGTAGGCTTGCTGGCGGTCGCCGCCGTAGCTTTCGCCCTGCTGCACCACCCTGCGCCCACGCCTCCAGCGGGCGGCAATGTTCCTGACGTGCAGCATGGGCAGAATCCGCAAAATCCGACGCCCCCCGGTCCGAACGTGCAGAACCCACAAACGGGACAGAACAATCCGACGCCTGCACCAGACGGGCAAAGCAAAACTAACCCCGGGCAGAACAGCCAGCCAGCCGTGAATCATTCAAGCGCAGGCCCATCTCAGCAGGCGACGTCATCTTCAGTAACTTCGGGCGCGTCGGTGGCGGTGCGCCTGGATAGCGACTTTAACTCCGATAACTCCACCGTCGGGCAACTGCTTCCGGCAACGGTGGTTACTCCGCTGACGAGCGACGGCAATGTAGTGGTGCAACGAGGCTCGAGCGCGCAATTAAAAGTCGTCAAGATCGACAAGAGCGGCAAGATCTCGGGTAAGTCGCACGTGGAGTTTGCCTTGGTCGGGCTAACTGCGCATGGCAAACTCATGCACATCTCCGGCTCTTCCAAAGGCGTCGACGGGCCGTCGCAAGGAGTGAGGACCGCAGAGAGAACGGGCATCGGTGGTGCCGCGGGTGCTGCGATCGGCGCCCTTGCGGGCCACCTGTTTCATCATGCCGGCACAGGCGCGGCAGCGGGAGCAGGCGCCGGCGGAGCCACGGGCGCGCTCACCTCGCACCCTGCGCCAGTGAAGGTTAGTGCCGAGACCGTGCTTCAGTTTCGTCTGACGAAGGGCATTTCTGCGGGGACTTAGGGAGTAGGAGGACTTGATAGGTCACGACCTGTGATGGGAACCGCAGATCTCTCCACTACGCTACGCTCCGGTCGAGATGACAAATCTATTGCACAAAACAAATTTGTCATCTCGACCGGAGCGTAGCGTAGTGGAGAGATCTGCGGTTCCCATCACAGGTCGCAGCTAAAGCGAACATGTTGAAAACGTACCTCAGGGGCTAAAACCCTCTCTGGCCGAAGCTGAGTTTGGCACGGCTGAAGCCGTGCCCTTCGTTCCAGCGTTTTCTGTTTTTGTACGGGTGTCGGTTACTAAAGCCATGCCTTTCTCCCTCTCTTTTGTATGGGCGGAAGGCCATAGGCTTTATTTCCTGCGAGACTAACGGGAGAAAACAATTATGGCGGTGCGACCCGGTGGAGAATATGCAGGCAGACCACTCCATGTCATCTGGCTGCTCGATTGTTCCGGATCCATGGCCATCAGCGGCAAGATCGAGGCGTTGAACAATGCGATTCGCGAGGTTGTGCCCGCAATGCGCAAGGCAGCGGAAGGTAATCCCGAGGTTCAGTTCTACGTGCGCGTGATCCGCTTCTCCAGCGGAGCCGCCTGGCATATCGCCGAACCGACCTTGCTGACTGACTTCAAGTGGGTCGATCTGCATGCAGAAGGAGAGACCGACCTGGGACAGGCATTCGCCCTGCTGGCGGAAGAAATGAACAAGATGCCACCGGAAGCGCGCATGCTGCCGCCGCAGATCGTGCTCATCTCCGACGGCAAGCCTACGGATGACTGGAAGGGCGCACTGCAGGCCCTGCTCAACATCCCCTGGGGCCGCCGCGCCGTACGGCAGGCCATTGCCATCGGGCAGGATGCTGACCAGGAGACGCTGCGCAAGTTCGTCGACAATCCGGAGAAGCCGGTGCTGAGGGTGGATAACGCGGAGCAGCTGGTGCGCTATTTCCGCTATGTGTCCACTTCGGTAACCGCAACGCCCCCGGGCAAAGACCCGGCGGCGGTGCCCGCGGTGGCAGCGCCGCCCGCCGATGACGATGCGTGGTGAGGATTTTGTCGGCCGCGAACACAAATACGTTGTCGTGGCTGAGGTGAAACGATGAGCTGGAAAGTAGCCCACGCGTGCGTACGAGGCAGCTCCCATCAGCGCTCCGGACTCCCCAACCAGGATGCCGTGCAGTGCATCGTCACTCCAGCTGCGCAAGGAACCGTGGCGGTGGCAGTTGTGTCGGACGGCCACGGAAGCCCGCGGCACTTCCGCAGCCAAATTGGCTCCTCGCTCGCCGTGAGCACCGTGGCCGCCACCCTGCAAGGATTCCTTCGCGATTCTGTGGCCCCCAATGGCCAGGTGCCTTTTGTCCCCGAACAAGTGCATGAGCTGGAACGAAAGATTGTGAGTGGGTGGCTGGCCGCGGTCCAGTCCGATCTGGAAAACAATCCTTTTACCGAAGCTGAGCTAACCGCTCTGGAAAAGCAAGAAGGATTAGAAGGCCGGGCGGCGGTCGTGAGCTCTCCAGAGCTGGCCTACGGCGCCACTCTTCTAGCCGCGGCAGCAACCGACCGAGTGCTGCTCTATCTACAACTCGGCGACGGCGAGATCCTGAGCGTCACTGCGCAGGGAACGACCACGCGCCCTCTGCCCCCAGACGATCGGCTGATTGCCAACCAAACGACCTCTTTGTGCCAACCGGAAGCGTGGAGAGATTTTCGTTCCGCCTGGGTGACCAACGGGGCGCTCCCCTCACTGGTCCTGCTCTCGACCGATGGTTATGCCAACTCGTTCCGCTCCGACGAGGATTTTTTGAAGATCGGGCAGGACTACCTGGAGATTATTCGCGAGCAAGGCATCTCCTCCCTGGCCGAAGAACTGCCTGCCATCTTGACCGAGGCTACGCAGCAAGGGAGCGGCGACGACATCACCCTGGCCATCCTGCAGGATGATCTGAGCGCTGTAGGACCTACCAAAGCGCCGCGGCCCCTGATGACCTCCGCCTCGAAGTCTGCGTTGATTGAACAACTCAAGGCACGTCACAGCAGCCAGCAGCATAAGTTGCAGGAATTAGCGGTCAGCATGGAACAGACGCGCAGGGACAACCGGCGCCTGCGTAATACCGTGCTCTTGCTGGTGGCCGCCGTGCTCGCCATCGTGGTGGCAGTCTTTCACAGCAGGATTTTTCCTTCCCCAGCGCGGCCGCCTTTGCCCCCGGTAACGGATCCAGTACCCGCGAGCAAGAAGCCCGCAGCTACGCCGCCCCGCAAACAGCTGAACGAAGAATGGACGGTGCAGTTGAATGGCAAAGAGATCCCGCTCGGCAAGGGATCGAACATCCCTTCCAACTTCGTTCATCCGGAAGCAAAAGCGGGTGAATATCCCAAAGATTATGCCGAGGTGGCATGGGATCCCGATAAGCACGCGATGGTGCTGATCAACGGTTCCAAGGATAAGTGGAGCGCGAGCAACGGACAAAAGGCCAACCTCAACGAAGAAATCAAGCTTGGACAGAAGCCTTTCACCATTCTCTTTACGCCCAAGATCAAGGGCACGCTGGGGCCGGCCGACGAGGCGGCGGCAGAATCGGTTCCGCAGCCGTGAGGCGCCCATAGCCATGGACGGAATGTTGAAGCGGGGGCAGGTGCTGATCGCCCGCAATATGCAATCCGCCGCCGTGATCGAAGATACCCTGGGGGAAGGCGCCCAGGCTGAGGTGTACCGGGCACGCATCGGCGACGCGCACTATGCCCTCAAGTGGTATCGACCGGAGTACCTGGCCGGAGACCAGAGACTCTGGGAGCGCTTGAAGGTAGCCATCAACAGCGGAACTCCCACTGAGCAGTTCTTGTGGCCCTTCGACCTGGTTTCATATCCCGGCACCAATGCTTACGGCGGATATGTGATGCCCATCAAAACTCCTGACTTCGTCAGCATGGTCGACCTGATGCGGCGCCAGGCGGAGCCCTCATTCCGGGCGCTCACCATTGTGGGCTTCCGGCTGGCACACAGCTTTCTCAAGCTCCACGCCGCCGGCCTGTGCTATCGCGACATCAACTTCGGCAATGTATTCTTCAACCCCGACACGGGGGACATTCGCATTGCCGATACAGACAATGTGGATGTGAACCTGAAGCCGGGCAGCATCAAGGGGACGCCGGGATTCATGGCTCCCGAAGTGGCCACCGACCTGGTGGAACCGAACGCCGCCAGCGACCGCTTTTCGCTTGCCGTTCTGCTCTTCTTCATCTTCGTGATTGGACATCCGTTGAAGGGCAAGCGGGAGCTGGCGTTGCCTTACGATGCATCCGACCCCGATCAATCGCACCGGCTTTGCGCGCTGGATCCGGTGTTCATCTTCGATCCCGACAACGATTCCAACCGCCCGCAACCCGGAGTGCATGACAACCCGCTGAGCTTTTGGCCCATCTATCCCGGCTCACTGCGCAAGCTTTTCATCCGCGCCTTCACGGCGGGCCTGCGCGACCCGGACGCCCGGGTGATGGAGAATGAGTGGCGCAAAGAGATGTGTGCGTTACGCGATGCCATCTTTCACTGCCCGCGTTGTGGCGCGGAGAACTTCTTCGACCTGGAGCTATTGCGGCAAAGGAAAGCGCTCGATCCCTGCTGGGGTTGCCAATCGCTGCTCAGCAACCCTCCGCGCATGCGCATGGGCCCGGCGTACGGCTCGGAGCTGGTCATGCTGAGTCAGGGCGCGCAACTCTTTCCTCATCACCTGGAAGGGGACACGTATAACTTCAGTACGCCCTTGGCCGAAGTGGTTGCCAAACCTTTGGGATTGAGAAATCTCTCCTCTGAGCGGTGGAGCACGCGAACCCAGAGTGGCTCGACGATGGAAGTGAAGTACAACGAAGTGCTGCCGCTTACGGCCGATTGCCACATCCATTTTGGGAAGACCGAGGCTGATATACGTATCGGTTAAGACTCGGATACGTCATATTGCGCCATTTTTTATACACAAAGCCACTATTAGGGAATAGTCTTAGCAGGTTGCCAAACGCGATCTCTTCTGCTCCTTTCCGGAAGCTCTAGCGACCCATTGTCATCGTAACTTGCTCTTTTTGCGTACTTCGCACCGATGGCGAGTTAACTCGGGAGTGCTTGCTTTCTCGAAAGGAAGTGTCCGTATGTCCGTTTTCCTCATCAATCCCAGCGATCATTCTTTTGGTACCGCGGTCATCACACCGCGATGGTTATATGTCCTGGCTGCGGCCACGCCGCTCTCGTTTGGCGATCCGGTCATCGTCGACGAGACGCTCGAAGCGCTGGTCCCCTCGACCATCCAGAGCGGAGACTTTGTCGGCATCGGCATTCACACTGGGAACGCCTTGCGCGGCTACGAGGTTGGCCGCCTGGCGCGCGAGCGCGGCGCTTGGGTGGTTTACGGCGGCATTCACGCTACGTTGTATCCCGAGGAAGCGTTGGAGCGTGGCCATGCTCACTCGGTGGTCAAGGGCGATGGCGATGTGGTTTGGTCCAAGGTATTGCAAGCATGCATGCACGGCTCGCCGGACAAGATTTACGAGGGCGGAAGGATCGATGCGGATCAGTTCGTTCCCGCCCGCTGGGATCTGCTGCCCCCTGATAAATACATGTGGGCATCGGTGCAGACGGTTCGCGGGTGCCCCAAGCACTGCTCTTTCTGCTCCGTCTGGCGCACCGATGGCCAAAAACCGCGACAGAGGAGTTTTGAAAGCGTCATTGAAGAGATTGTCCAATTGCGGCGCAAGGGCTTCCGCTATATCGCCCTGGCGGACGACAATTTCTATCCCGTGACGTTGACCGATCTGCGGCTGGCCCGCGAACAGAAAAATTACGCCAAGCTGGCGGAGCTGGAGCAGATCCGCAGCGATAAATTCGCCCTGATGGCGGAGCTGGCAAAGCTGCCGAAAAACATGGTCTTTTTCACCCAGATCACCATGGAATCCGCGGAAGATCCGGATTATCTCGATGCCATGCGGAAGGCGAACATCAAGGGCGCGTTAGTCGGGGTCGAGGCCGTGACTCCGGAAGGCTTGAAGTCAGTATTCAAGGAGTTCAATCTATCGGGCGAGGGACTGGTCAAGCAGCTCCAGACCTTCCGCACGCATGGGCTGCACATGTTAGGCTCCTTCATCTTCGGGCTGCCTTCGGATAAGCCGGACACCTTCAAAGCCACGGCCGATCTCGCTTCCCGGGCTGGGCTCGCCTTTGCTCAGTTTGTGATGTTGACGCCGTTTCCCGGCACGGTAGATTTTCTGCGTTGGGAAAAAGAGCAGGAGAAGACTCCGGTCTACGTCGAGGGCATTCCGGTGACGCGATTCTGGCTGATTCCGGCCGCGACGCGGCCCAAGATGTTCATGCCCCACCCCGTGATGAGTTCACAGGAGATCAGCAACCGGACCCAGGGTGTGTGGGATCGTTTCTACAGCTTTTCTTCCGTCTGGAAACGTTCCGAGTGCACACCAACCTTGCGCTCGCGTATTGCCTTTGTGTTCCTTTCCAAGCTTTACCGCAAGATGTATGCCGGCACCGGGATCAGCACCGACAGCGCACGGCGGAAGAAAGCAAATTCCGGTGCCCGCTGGTTGTCGCGCTACACGCGGAAATTCTTCACCTCGAAACCCATGCCTGACTTGGCCATGCCGGTCTGGTCCCGCGCCCCGGCAACTGCGATTAGTCCGTTCCCGGTTCTGGAGTAGCTACGGAAAAACTCTTTTCCGAGGACCGGGAAAGATAGGTATGGGCTGAAGAGGGTGTGTGAGAACCAGGATTTACGAATTTAGTCCCGCAGGGACGGCTGAACTTAGCCCAGGACGCTAGTCCTGGGTACAGCATGAAACATGATTCAGTCCCGCAGGGACGGCTGAAGTTTGTCCAGGATTGCGCCGCGGCATATTTTCAGCCGTCCCTGCGGGACTGGGTCGTCCTTTCAAATCCTACCCAGGACTAGCGTCCTGGGCTAAGTTCAGCCGTCCCTGCGGGACTGAGTTTGGACGGAATTCTCACACACTCTCTTCAGCCTTTACATAAAGCCAGCAGAATCATTAGACCTCTAGGCCTTGAGGGTACGCCTTCCATTCATTTCCCCCAAAATCATCCTTCTCCGCAGCCTGTAGAGCCGTTCCGTTCGTTTGTGCTGGTCAAATTGCGCCGTCGTACTGTCAAATGCGTCTAAAGGAGCAGGTAAAATAAAGCTATGCGGCGCAGGCTAGCTCCTTTCGTTCAAGTCGCGTTCGGTCTTCTGGCATCTCATCTTTTGCTGGCCCAACACGTCGGCCTCGGCGGGTCGACCGCGCCCGGACACTTTGGCGGACAAATTCATACCGGCCCTGCCCCATCGCTGCCAAGCCCCGGGCGGCCTTCCGGTCTCCCTTCTGGACCGACGGCTCTGCACCCGGGAGTGCGCTATCCATCGTTGCCCATTCATGAATGGCCACGCGCGCCCTCTACGGCCGCAGGCCCATCTCACCGGCCCGACGACGGCCGGCGCGGCGTGGATTATCGTAACCATACCCCTTACATTTACACGGGATATACCTGGTTGAATTCGTTTGGCTATGGTTTCCCAGTGGCATACGGGGGGCTTCCCTACGCTGGCCAGGACGACGCAGGCGGCGGACCCCAACCCGGCCCGCAGCAGGCCGATTATGTCGACCAACCGCCAGTGGATTACTCACCGGAACCTCCGGCCCCGCAAGTGGCTGACAACGCTCCGCCAACCTTTCGACCCGCGTATCAAGGGCAACCCGTCGATGCACCCGTCAATCCTCAACCCGCCACCACTTTGATTTTCAAAGACGGCCGCCCACCAGTTGAGATTCACAACTATGCACTTACCGCCAATACGCTGTATGCCTTAGACGGTGATTCCCGCCGGGAGATACCACTCTCGCTGCTCAACGTACAGGCGACGGTCGAAGCCAACCGTGCCGCCGGGGTGGATTTCGCTCTGCCCACCAGCCGCTAACCCCTCCAAAAACAGATACGTAGCTGTTGCTGTATCTTTCTACAACTTTCGTAAGTACGCGAAGTGTCTCAATCTGCAACCTTTGTGCGATCATATTGAGCTTCCGCAGATGCTAGCCTTGCTCTGCCATGAAGCAACAAATTCGTCTTATCGCATGCTCAATGCTCCTCCTCAGCCCGGCCGTCAGCCTGGCTGGCAAGAAGCCTGCCCCCCAACCGCAGATCAGTCCGACGAAGATCACACCGGACGCTGCGGCCTTCCTGGACAATGCTCTCGACACCATGCGGCAACACGCCCTGCATGGACAGAGCGTTGATTGGACTGCGGTGCGGACGGAAGCCTTCAAACGCGCTGGCGGCGCCTTCAATCCCATCGACACGTACCCTGCGATCTACTGGGCGCTGGTACAACTCGGTGACCCGGGTGCCCGCCTTCGCTTGCCCCCCGGCCTTTACCCTGACCAGATCGCACTGCTGCAACAGGCGGAGCGGGATGCGGTCAACAACGCGCCCGCTGCTGCGCGGGAACAAACATCCATTCCCACGCCCTTTACCAGCCGCCGTCTGCCCGAAGGGCATATCGTAACTGTGCAAGGTAGAAATTTTGGTTTCGTCGTACTTCCCCGTTGTTCGGCCAAGGATAACGACGGCCTGCTCCTGTACGCGGCCGATGTGCGCCGCATCCTGACGGATCTCAGCGCGCAAAGCCCCAAAGGCTGGATCGTTGACCTGCGCGGCAACACCGGCGGCAACATGTGGCCGATGCTGGCCGGCATTGGACCGATTCTGGGCGATGGCAGCGTGGGCTCCTTCGTGGCCAATGACGGAAACGTCAGCTGGTTCTATCAGGACGGCAAGACCGGCACGCGCAATCCCGCCGGCCTCGAAACAGTTTCCCTGACGCTGCAAGAGGAGCCCGTACTCCAGACCCCATCGGTGGCTCCCGTCGCCGTCCTGGTGGACAGCAGCACCGCAAGTTCTGCCGAAGCCATCACCATCGCTTTTCACGGCCGCCCCGCGAGCCGTTCTTTTGGAAGCCGTACGGCGGGTAAGTCCACTGCCGTGCAGCCCTTCAAGCTGGATGACGGCGCGGAACTCTACCTCACCACCGCGATCGACGCCGATCGCAGCGGCAAGGCGTATCCCGATGGCTTCAGCCCTGACCAGGTAGTTTCCTTCAACGGCGGCAGCATGCCGCAGGAGAACAACGACCAGGTCCTACAGGCGGCACAGACGTGGCTGGTGGCAAGCACCACCACGGTAGCACCACCGCCGCCGGCAACACTCAAGACCAAACTGCGGCGTAAGAAGTCCGGAGTTCCACAGAACCTGGCTTCTACTCCGGCTCCTGCGCAGCAGCCTAGCAATTCACCGGCAGTCGCCGCGGCGCAGACCCCGGCAAGCGCTCCTGCGGCGGTTGCCGCAGTGGAGACTCCGGCTAGCGCTCCGGCGGCAGCTCCCGTGGAGGTCCCCGCCACTGCTCCCGCGGCAGCGGTTGCAGAGGCTCCTATTCCTACAGCAGTTACCCCGGTTGCTGCTCCAGCGGCAACATTCGCACAGGCCCCGGTTGCTGCTCCAGCGGCAACATTCGCACAGGCCCCGGTTGATGCGCCAGGGGCAACATTTGCACAGGCCCCGGTTGATGCTCCAGCGACAGCGGCTGCTCAACCCCCGGTCAATGCTCCCGCTGCAGCGGTGGCACAAACTCCAAACAGCGCGGACGTCGCCACCCCAATCCAAGCCATCGCTGCCCCTCCAGTCCCGATAACCCCGCCACCGCCGACCGCGGCTCCGGCGATAGTGGCCAGCACCACCCCGGCGGCTCCGCCTGCACCTCCGGCGCCCAAGCCTAAGGTCCAGCACAAGAAGGTTGTAGTGCACGAAGGGAGCTAAACAATTAGGCTCAATAGATCGACGTTCTCCCCATTGGGGAAAGGTGCTGGAAAGTGCACCTGGACGGAAGGCGCACCCATCTGAGGTGCGCCTTCTTATTTATATTGGGTCATGGCGAAAGTCGTGTCCCTGTTCAGCTCGGATGAGGGCGCGGCGGACCGGCTGATACCACGCTGGATTGTGCTGCGCGCGCTGGGGCTGATCTACTGCTCTGCTTTCGTCTCTCTCCTGTTTCAGATTCGTGGATTGATCGGCCCCGCCGGCATCCTGCCCGCAAACCGCTACCTGGCGGCAGTTGCGCAATCCTTTGGGCCCGTGGTCCGCGTTTGGTTCGCACCCACGGTGCTGTGGCTTGCCAGCGGTTCACACATGCTGATGGCGATGTGCGGGCTGGGCCTCGCCGCTTCCCTCCTGCTGACGGCCAATGTCCGGCCGCGAGCCATGCTCCTGATCTGCTTTGTCTGCTTCCTTTCCTTCGTGAGCGCAGCCCAGGATTTCTCCGGATACCAATCGGACGGCATGCTGCTCGAAGCAGGATTTCTGGCCCTGTTCTTTGCCCCGCCAGGCTTACGGCCGGGCCTGGGCTATGATCATCCGCCTTCGCGCGCCAGCCTGTTCCTGCTGCAGTGGGAATGGTTCCGCATCTACTTCGAATCGGGCCTGGTGAAGCTGCTAAGCGGCGACACAGAATGGCGCCATCTCACCGCAATGGACGAGTACTACCAGAACGGTCCCCTTCCCACCTGGATCGGTTGGTACATCCAGCATTTGCCCCACTGGTTCCATTGGACGACGGCGCTGGCCACGCTAGTGATGGAATTGGCCATCGTCTGGATGATCCTGCTTCCCCGCCGCTGGCGCATCATTTGCTTCTTGATCGTCACCCCCTGGGAAATCGGAGTGATCTTCACCGCCAACTACACCTTTCTGAACTACCTGGTTCTGGCGCTCGGATTTCTCTTGCTGGACGATGGCTTCTTCAGCCGCTGGATAAAAATTAGAGCGGAGAAGACTCCGCCACCGCGCCAAACGCTCGAGAATTTCGGGCTCGCAGTCAGCGCTGTGCTGCTCACCCTGGTCGCCTACGTAACCACCGTTGAACTCTTCTCCATGGTCTTCGGCCGTCTGCCGTTGCCCATGCAGCCGGTGACCATGCTCGAGCCGTTTCGTATCGCCAACCAATATGGCCTGTTCGCGGTGATGACCAGGGGCCGTTACGAGATTGAGTTTCAAGGCTCCCGCGACGGCCAGGAATGGATCCCCTATCCCTTCCGCTTCAAGCCGCAGGCGCTCAATCAGGCTCCCGGCATCTACGCCCCCTATCAGCCCCGCTTTGAGTGGAATCTCTGGTTCGCTTCGCTCGGTTCCTGGCAGCAAAACCCCCTGGTTCCACGAACCGAAGAACGCCTGCTGACCAACGACCCCGATGTTCTGGCGCTCTTTGCCGCCAATCCCTTCGCCGGTGCCCCACCTCGGCAGGTACGGGCCGTGCTTTGGCAATATTGGTTTACTTCCATGGGGCAAAAACGCACCACCGGCGATTGGTGGACGCGAAAGCTCCTGGGCCTATACGCCCCGGTGCTGGAACGAGATGCTGCGGGTGGGGTCAGCATTGTTGCTATGCCCGATGCTCTGCCCACCCATGACTAGGCGACCGAAAAGACCAGGCAAGTTAAAATAGGTGGCAGGGTAGGCATGTTTTCTCCGCTTCCAACCCGGCGCAGATCGGTGAACTCGACCTTACTGTCAGTCGCCGCGCATGCGGTCGTGGCGGGATTGGTGGTGTTGAGCCTGCGCATGCATCCAGTACAGGTTTTTAGTCTGCCGGGCACTGATCTGGGCACCCGCGTCGAACTCACCTATATGCCTGGCCGTGCGCCTGTCCCGGTGCCCCATGCGCAGCCCAAGGTAAAACCGAAGGCCGTCGCCGGGCCCCCCATTACCTCAGTACCCACGGTGGCGAAGGCGTCGCCGGATACCGTCCATCTGCCGCCATTGCCGCACCTTACGGTAACTGAGGCCGCCCCCTCCCCCAATGTTTCCTCGCCCGCATCCGCGATGCCGGATTCCAGTAGCGGCTCCGACTCCTTTGGCTCAGGTTCGATACAGATAGCCCTGACTACCTACTCCCCCAGCCCGGCTCCGGACCTGTCGGCACTTCCCCATGGCGTCCAGGGCGATGTGGTGGTCGACGTCACCATCGATCCGAGCGGAAAGGTCGCCGATCTAGCCGTTCTCCGTACCCTTGGTTACGGCATCGAATCCAGCGTGATCGGCACCCTGAAGACCTGGACCTTTCGCCCCGCGACCAAGGACGGCAACCCCATTGCCAGCGTGCAGGAGCTGCACTTTCACTACGGTCCGGTGTAGCGGTACACCCTAAGTAAACATCCGTAAAAAAGTGGAGGTAACGAAAGCAACCGTTTTCACGGTGTATTCATCCACCTATCCATTAGTCATATCGAGAGGGTAACTGGGCCATTGGGAATGAGTGTGCGGATACTGTTGGTGGATGATAACTATATTCAGTCGGCCACCCGCCGGGCGATTCTGGAGGGGGCCGGCCGGGAAGTCTGCATAGCGCAACAGGGTCAGCAGGCACTGGAACTACTGAGTGAACCGGGGACAGCGTCCCCCCTCGGCTTAGTGATTACAGATCATTTAATGCCGGTCATGGGTGGGCCGGAGTTTGTGACCGAGTTACGACAGCGCGGTTATACGCTGCCGGTGGTCGTGCTGAGCGGCTTTCCCGATGCCGAGTCCGCCTACCAGGGGTTGAATGTGGTTTTCCGCCTTAAGCCATTCGACCCCGACAGCCTCATACGGCTAGTTCAGGATCTGCTCGGCGAGTGCATGCGCCGGTCGGCATAAGCCGGTTCAGAGAAACCGAAGGAAATCGGACGGGTGCTGTCCGCCTGAGCGTACATGGGCCGAAAACGCCGGGGCGCAGCACGACAATCGCTTTTCTGAACAGCCACTAACCTCCACCCAAAGAACAAACCATCAGAGCCTACCTGGACCCAGTCCCGCAGGGACGGCTGATTTTAGCCCAGGACGCAGTCCTGGGTGTACGTCCCGAGCATCACCAGTCCCGGAGGGACGGCTGAAAATAGACCGCGACGCAATCCGGGACAAGCTTCAGCCGTCCCTGCGGGACTGAGTTCGTAAAATCCTGGTTCTCACACACGCTCTTTAGCGCCGAGTTACGTCTTCATCCGTTGCGGCAGATCTCTCTCGATTTGTGCTGATCCACACTCGGCAGAAAACAACCCTGACAAGTCGAAAGCTTTGGGCCGCCATTGCCGTTAGCCATCCGCCTCTGCGACAATCGGGAAGGGTTCGTGACCCTCTCATGCCGGAATTTGGAAGCTTTTCTCTTCTCCTCGCTCTAGTCCTGAGCGGCTACACCTTGATGGCCGGCGGAATCGCATTGCGGCAACTGGCCACCGGATCCCGCGGCCGAATCTCCGCAGACAGGCTCGCGGAAACCGCACGAAGAGCCGGCATCGGCAGCTTTTTCGCCGTCACCTGCGCGGCCGTCGCCCTGGTCTACACCGCTTTTACCAACGACTTCTCCGTCTCCTACATCCTGCATCATTCCAATCGCGCCCTGCCCGGCCCCTACAAATTCGCCGCCCTTTGGTCTGGCCAGGAAGGTTCCCTGCTGCTGTGGGCGTGGTTGCTTACCGCCTACGGATTCGTGCTCCGGATGCGTCATAAGGTCGACGTCACCCTCACGGCTTACGCCTCCACCATCCTGGCCGGCATCCAGATCTTCTTCCTGCTCTTGCTCAACTTCGCCGCGCCGCCGTTTGCGCTGGTGCAGGGTGCACAACCAGCGGATGGCTTCGGCCTCAATCCTCTGCTGCAGTACCCGGAGATGGTGATCCATCCCCCCATGCTTTACCTGGGTTACGTGGGCTTCAGCGTTCCGTTCGCCTTCGCCCTCGGCGCACTGATGATGCGCTATCCGGGCGAGAAGTGGATTCACATCACTCGCCGCTGGACTATGGTCACCTGGCTCTTCCTTACCTGCGGCATCTTCCTGGGCGCCCACTGGGCCTACTCCGTGCTTGGCTGGGGCGGATACTGGGGCTGGGACCCGGTGGAAAACGCCTCGCTCATGCCGTGGCTAACGGGTACCGCCTTTCTGCACTCGGTGATGATGCAGGAAAAGCGCGGCATGATGAAGAACTGGAACGTCTGGCTCATCTTCAGCACCTTCATGCTGTGCATCCTGGGAACAGACCTGACCCGTTCCGGCCTGGTGAGCTCCGTCCACGCGTTCGCTCAGTCCTCCATCGGCACCTGGTTTACTGCCTTTCTGGTGATCGTGCTGTCCATCTGCCTATTCACTTTCCTCAAGCAGCGGGATCATCTCAAGTCAGAGCACAAACTGGAATCGCTCGTTTCCCGCGAGTCGAGCTTCCTCTTCAACAACCTGGTCCTGCTGGCGGCCTGCTTCACTATCCTGTGGGGCACGCTCTTCCCCATCATTTCGGAGTATGTGCAGGGCAACAAGGTTACCGTGGGCGCGCCCTTCTTTAACCGGGTCGCGCTGCCCATCGGGCTCTTTCTTCTTTTCCTCACCGGCATCGGCCCGCTGTTGGCTTGGCGAAGCGCGTCCTTCAAGAGCGTCCGGCGCAACTTTATCCTGCCTACTGCGGCAATCGTGGTCACCGCCATCGCCCTCATGGCCGCAGGCCTTCGCCCGTGGAACGATCAGGCGACTTTCTACTCGCTCGTCGCCTTCTCTCTCGGCGCCGGGGTGGTCACGGCCATCTCGTCTGAATTTCTCCGCGGAGCTTCGGTCATTCGCAGGCACACCGGGCAAAACCTGTTCGCCTCCATGATCCAGCTCACCCGCCGCAACACACGTCGCTATGGCGGTTACCTGGTGCACTTCGGTGTGGTGGTGATCTTTATCGGTATTGCCGGTGGCGCTTTCAAACAAAACCGCGAGCAGGAAATGAACAATGGTCAAAGCATGACCATTGGGCCTTACAAGATCGTAGAGGAGAGCTTCACCCAGGATTCGAACCCGAATTACGACACCGAGTTCGCCCTGCTCGATGTTTATCGCGGCAACAAGAAGATTACCCAGCTTGCCCCGGAGAAGCGTTTCTACGCCTCCTCGCAACAACCGGAGACCCGGGTCGCGAATCACTCCACGCTGGCGTGGGACTTGTATGTCATCTACGCCGGAAAGAACCCTGACAGCGGCTTGCCGATTATCAAGGTCTACCTGAACCCGCTCATGGCCTGGATCTGGATTGGCGTCGTTATCGTTGCCCTTGGCACACTGGTCGCGCTGGCCCCTAATCTGAGCGCAGCCCTTGCTTCAGGCCGGACGCGCGGCGGTGTCGCCGAGGGCGTGAAGCCGCCAGCACCACGGTTGGTGGATGAGCAGGAAGTTGCCGTCGCCGGCAGAGGTCACGATTGATCAAGCGCAGTATGCTCGTTCGTATCTCCCAGCTCGCTTTGGTGTGCGTACTGATCGCGGTGACGGCAGGGGCCACCGACTCCACCGCCCGGTTCAACAAAGACAGCCACGAGCTGATGTGCGGCTGCGGCTGCAATCAGCTGCTGGGCGAATGCAACCATGTGGGCTGTCCGTCTTCGCCGGTGATGCTCTCGCAGTTGTCGGCGAGCATTGCCCGCGGCGATAGCGACGACGCCATCTTCCACCAGTTCCAGGAGCAGTATGGGCCGGTGATCCTCGCCTCGCCCATGTTCACCCGCTTTAACCATTTCGCGTGGGTCATGCCACCGCTGGTGCTGTTTCTCGGTATCGCTGGTGTTTTGGTGATTGTCCGCAACTGGAAGATGCGCACAGTGGCCACTCCGCCGGAACCGAATACACCCGGCTTTGCCGCGACCCGCGACCGCATCCGCCGCGAGACCCAAATATGAGCACCATTGCCTGTGGCGTCCTTCTGCTCGCCATCTTCACCTTCGTCTTTTATCCCCAGCGGCATACCGCGCGGCAGATTCCGAAAACGCGCCTCGACTTCCTGCGTGAACAGAAAGACGTGCTGTACGAAAATCTCCGCGATTTGAACTTCGAATACAGCGCGGGCAAGTATACGGCGGAAGACTACACAGCCCAGCGCGCTGCTCTGGAGAACGAAACCGCCGCGGTGTTGGCGGAGATTGACCAGCTGGAGCTGCATGTCCTGTCCTAAAGCATTTTCCCTAATACTATGGTCTGGCGAGATCGGTTATGTGCGGCCATTCTTTGACGGAATGGCCGCGTCAGGTGCAGTTCTCCGGTCTACACCATTAGGGAAAATGCTATAAGCCGCGCCTATAGAAAGAAGAGAATGAGACCGAATACCCGCAGAAGACTTGCGATTGTGAGCGCGATCTGCGCCCTGTTTGCCGCTGCCGCGTCCGCGGCCACCATTACGGGTACCGTCACCAACGGTACGACGAAGACTCCTGCCGCCGGAGACACAGTCACGCTGATCGCGCTGGACCAGAGCATGCGCGAGATCACGCACACGACGACCGACGCCCAGGGTCACTTTTCGATCGATGCCCCCGATCCAGGGATGCACCTGATACGCGTCGATCACGAAGGCGCCGCATACTTCCAGCCAGCTCCGCCGAATACGCCGAACGTGAATGCCCAGGTCTATGACGTCGCAGCTACTGTGGCCGGCGTGAGCACGGTGGCCAACGTAATGCGGGTCGAAACCGACCAGCAGGGGCTGCGCGTTACCCAGAGTTTTTTTATCAAGAACGATTCCAACCCGCCGCGCACTCAATTCAGCAAGCGTTCTTACGATTTCTATTTGCCGCCCGATGCGGTGATGGAAGGTTCGGCTGCGATGGCGCCAGGGGGCATGCCGGTGCAGTCGTCGCCTGTACCTTTGGGGGAGAAGGGCCACTATGCATTTCTCTTTCCCTTGCGCCCGGGGGTGACGCAGTTTCAGCTCAGCTATCACCTGCCCTACTCCGGCAGCCTCGCGTTTGACCAGCACTTCGCCAGCCAAACCGACAGCTTCGTGGTGATGATGCCCAAGAGCATGAGCTTCAAGGCAGGCGGAGGCGTTTCGTTCGAACAGCTGAACGAGACCCCGGGCGCGCTCACGTACCTGGCGCGCAACGGTACTCCGTCCCATCCTTTTACGTTCACCGTTTCCGGGTCCGGCGCGATGCCCCGCGATACGCAGGCGGAAAGCCAGAGTAGTGACAACGCAGGCCTGGCGAATCAGGGCGGCAGTGCAGCGGCGAACGATACTCGTCCCGGGGGCGGCCTTGGCGTGCCCATCGATACGCCCGATCCCCTGGACAAATACAAGTGGTGGATTTTAGGGGCCATCACCCTGGTGTTTGCGGTGGGAGCGGGATTTTTACTGCGCCGTCCGGGCGATGCTTCCACCACGGAGGTTGCTGCCGCTGTTCCGAGTGTGCCCAATCTGTCGGGTGGGGGCTTGCTGGCAGCGCTCAAGGATGAGCTGTTCTCGCTCGAGACGGACCGTCTTCAAGGACGGCTTACCGATTCAGAGTACGAGCAGCACAAGCAGGCATTGGAATTGGTGCTACGCAGGGCGCTGGCAAAAAAGCCCGCCTGACACAAATCTCGACTGTCAGCAGATCCTGAGACTTTGTCCCAGCCACAAATCCTGGGTGCCCCACATCTCGCTCGTTTTTCGCGAGATGTGGGATACCTCCGCCCTTAACCGTTCGACTCCGACGGATCAGCTGAAACTCGAGGGTTGTAAGTAAAGAGTCGTGGTATCCCACATCTCGCGAAAAACGAGCGAGATGTGGGGCACCCGGGGTTCGTGGCCAGGACGCGTGGTGGGGCGGAGTTTGCAGTATCAGCCCGACTCCAGAATTATGTTTGCGTACTGCGTCGTGTCGCCGGTGCGGATAAGGCCGATCGCTTGCGGCACTCTCCTCTTGAAGACCACATGAGGCTGGTAGAGAATCGGCTTGCCTTGAAGCGCCGCGGTGAACGCATCCTTGGTCTTCGGCTTGTTCTCTGCAAGAAACTCTTCAGCCATGAACGCCTGCGCAATGACGAAGTTCCTGGTCAGAGCCCGCAGAACGTCCAGCACCTGTGGTATGTCGTCAATTAAAGAAATATCTACCGTTTCGATCTGCGGCCAATAAGGGAATCCCCGGTCAGAGATGACCAGAGTATTCGTGTGCCGTATCCGGCAGAGAAGAGAGTTGATGGCGGGGTTGAGAATGCCTGTCTTAAGCACGCCAACCAGAGTAAATCATACGACGAAGACTTACTTTAGTAACCGCGGCTAAAGCGAGACGCCACGCTTCCACGGAATGAAATCGTTCTGATCCAGCTTCTCGGCTTTGGTGCGCACCTTGCCGCTGGCCACGTCCACAATCAAGTCGAGCATCGCCTCACCCACGCGTTCGATCGTTGTCTCGCCGCGGATCACCGCGCCGGTGTCGATATCAATGATGTCGGACATGCGTTCGGCAAGGCGGGTGTTGGTGGACACCTTAACCACCGGCGCGATCGGATTACCGGTCGGGGTACCCAATCCGGTGGTGAAGACCACCACATTGGCGCCCGCCCCCACCTGCGCGGTCACACACTCAACGTCATTCCCCGGAGTACAGAGCAGAGCCAGGCCGGGGGTGTCGTCATACTCGGGATAATCAAGCACCGCACAGACCGGCGAAGTGCCGCCCTTCCTGGCCGCCCCGGCGGACTTCATCGCGTCGGTGATCAATCCGTCCTTGATATTCCCGGGGGAGGGATTCATCTCGAAACCAGAATGGACTGCCTTTGCCCGCGCAGCATAATCGCGCATGAGCTGGATGAAACGATCGCCCTGGTTCGCGTCCACGCAGCGATTGATCAGATTCTGCTCCATCCCGCACAGCTCGGGAAACTCCGACAGGATCGACTTCCCGCCCAACGCGGCCAGCATATCGGAGACGTGCCCCAGCGCGGGATTAGCCGAAATACCGGAAAATCCATCAGACCCGCCACACTTCAAAGCGACGGTGAGCTTGCTGAGAGGAGCGGGTTTCCGCGTAAGCCGGTTAGCCTCGACCAGGCCCTCGAAGGTAGCGCGAATGGCTTCAGAAAGCATGGCCGATTCAAGCCCGGATTGCTGTTGCTCAAACATCAGCACCGGCTTGCGCAAGGCCGGGTCCCTCTGGCGAAGCGCATCCATCAGGATCGAAGGCTGCGCGTTCTGGCAACCGAGACTCAACACCGTGGCGCCGGCAACGTTGGGATGATGAATATAGCCGGCAAGGAGCCCGCAGAGCGCCTTCGCATCCTGCCGGGTGCCGCCGCAGCCGCCCTCATGCACCAGGAACCTGACTCCGTCGACATTGGGAAACACCCGTTCCGTTGCCGCGAGATCCATGCGTTCCGTGGCGTGCGAACCCTGATGGTGCTGTTCGATGAGTTGCCGCACTTGCTGCCGGTAAAGTTTCGGCCGACCGTAGCCAAGCTCTTCCTCGAAGGCATCGCGCAGAGCTTCGACATTGCGGTTCTCGCAAAACACCAGCGGAATCACCAGCCAGTAATTGCGCGTGCCCACCTGGCCATCTGCACGATGGTAACCGTCAAAGGTACGCGAAGACCAGGCGGAGACATCGGGCGCCGTCCAGGAATATTCCCCCACCTTGGGGCCAAAGCCGGAGGCGTCATGCTGCACGTTGCGCGTGCTCAGCAGACCACCGCGAGGGATCGGCTGGCGGACTTGCCCCACAACTCCCCCATACATGATGACCTCTTCGCCGAAGGCCAGATCACGGATGGCAAACTTTTGCTTGGCGGGTACGTCGAAGGGCGGAAAATACTGCTCTCCAGCGAACGTGATGGCTTCGCCGGCCGGTAGGTCGGTGAGGGCTACAAGCACATTGTCTTGGGGATCAATCCTGAGGATTTTTTCGGCAGCCATTTCTTTTCGCCGGCACTCTGCCGTAGATATAGACTCAATGTAGCTCTTAATGTATCGACGGTCAAACCAACGGCCGCCGATCTATCCTGAAAGAAAAACAGCCCCCGCATGAGTTCTTCAATTTTCGATTTGCAGGGAAAGACTGCCGTAGTTGTCGGCGGCACCACCGGCATAGGCCACGCTCTGGCTCTTGGATTGGCAGACGCGGGCGCGGATGTGGTCGCCTCTTCCAGAAGGCTGGAACAGGTGGAGCAAACCGCTGCCCAGATCGAAGCTAAAGGGCGTAAGACACTGCGCCAAACCTCAGATGTGCATGATCGCGCCACGTTAGAAGCGTTGCGTGACGCAGTCCTGGGGGCATTCGGCAAGGTGGATATTCTGATCAACTGCGCCGGCATCACCAAGCGCGCACCCACGATCGACTTTCCAGAGGCGGATTGGGACCAGATCATCGACACCAATCTGAGTGGCACATTGCGGGGTTGCCAGGTTTTCGGCAAACCTATGCTCAGCCGCGGTTACGGACGCATCATCAACATTGCTTCGCTCTCCACCTACGTGGGACTTTTCGAGGTTGCCGCCTACAGCGCCAGCAAGGCCGCGGTCGGGGCGCTGACCAAGGTCCTGGCCGTGGAATGGTCGCGGCAGGGAGTGCTGGTTAACGCCATCGCCCCCGGAGTGTTCCGCACCGATCTAAACGCAAATCTGCTGGATAGCACAGAGCGTGGAAGGGAATTCAAATTGCGAACACCCATCGGCCGTTTCGGTAAGACAGAAGAATTGGTAGGTGCGGCGGTGTACCTGGCTTCGGATGCGGCCTCGTATGTATCGGGCGAGATACTCGTGGTCGACGGCGGCTTTCTGGCTAGCGGAGTCAATCAATAACGATGGAATACAGGAAGCTCGGCCAGACGGACCTTAACCTCTCATTGGTTGGCTTTGGCAGCGCTACGCTGGGGGGCGTATTCGGCAACGTCGACCCCGCCGACGGAATCAGGGCTGTTCACCTGGCGGTGGACAGCGGCATCAACTTCTTCGACTCGTCTCCCTACTATGGGATTACGCTGTCAGAAACACGGCTGGGGGAAGCCCTGGCGGGCAGGCGCGAGCGCGTCGTGCTGGCCACCAAGTGCGGACGCTACGGCGTTGACCAGTTCGACTTCTCGGCTAAGCGCGTGACTGCCAGCATCGATGAGTCACTGCGACGGTTGCAGACCGACTACATCGATCTGTTTCAGGTGCATGATGTCGAGTTCGGCGATGTGGAACAGATTATCCATGAGACTCTGCCGGCCTTACGGCAGCTGCAGAAGCAAGGCAAGGCGCGGTACATCGGTATAACGGGATATCCGCCGAAACTCCTGAGGCGCATGGCCGAGGCAACGCCGGTCGACAGCATTCTCACCTATTGCCACTACAACCTCATCAATACAGATATGGACGGAGTGCTGACGGGATTCGCCCGTGAACGCGGAATCGGGCTGATCAATGCGTCCGGTTTGTGCATGGGTCTTTTGACCGAGCATGGGCCACCGGACTGGCACCCTGCCCCCCAACAAGTACGGGACGCCGGCAAAAAAGCCGCCGAGTTTTGCCGCGCGCACGGAGCGGATATAGCAAAATTGGCCCTGCGCTTCTGCCTGGACCATCCCTTCGTCTCCAGCACGCTCATCGGTATGTCTTCGACGCGTGAAGTGGAGACTAGCCTGGGACTGCTGCAGAGCTCGACCGACAAAGAACTACTGGCCCAGGTGGAAGCGATTTTGGCACCGGTCTTCAATTATGTATGGCCTTCCGGCCGCCCGGAGAATCAAGCGTAACCCGGCGTCGATAGATAAAGTACGAGCAGACCGGGTTTCAGTCCCGAAGGGACGGCTGAACTTAGCCCAGGACGCAGTCCTGGGTAGATTTGAAAGCACGAGTAGTCCCGCAGGGACTCAATCATGTTGCATGATGTACCCAGGACTATCGTCCTGGGCCTGAAGTTTCTACATTTTTCCAAGGCGAGGCGGCTCCCCGTTCCCTTGCAGTGCTACGCTTCTGATTGGATCAGGACTGGCTTTGTATCAGGGCATGGCTTCCAGCCATGCCGCAACACTACGGAAAGGAATCGGGCTTTAGCCGCTGGGGATGGCGAACCCTAAGCGCAATGCGAGCGGGGATCGAATCCTGAGTCCGTCGCGCACGTTTTTTGTAACCCCGAAGACAAGCATGGGCAAGGCGTTGTTACAGTCGGACCGCAACGCTATGCTCCTGGTCGATGTGCTTCGTTTCTATGGGAAGGAAGGAAAATTTCAGCTGCATGATTTCCTAGTCATGCCGAACCATCTGCATCTGCTGATCACGGTCTCAGGCGATAGCACCGTTGAGCGAGTCATGCAATTCATCAAGGGTGGATTTTCCTATCGTCTGAAAAGAGAATTTGGGGTATTTGGGAGAGGTGTGGCAACGCGGCTTTTCCGAGGTGCGCGTCGACAATCGCGAGAGCTATGTGTGCCATCAGGAATATATTGCTCAGAATCCCGTTAGGAAAGGGTTGGTGGACTCGCCGGAAAAGTTTCCTTACTGCTTCACCTATTTGGCAGAACGAAAGCGAGCAGGGGCTAAAGCCCAATCATAGTTACACCTGTGCGGCACGGCTAAAGCCGTGCCCTGATACAAAGCATCAGGGCGGTGACTCACGGAAACCCCGTGTTTCCTCAGGTACATCGTCTCTGAAATGTAGAAACTCCAGACCCAGGACTGCGTCCTGGGCTAAGTTCAGCCGTCCCCGTTCGACAAGCTCAGGGCAGGCTCTGCGGGACTTAGTTTGCTATGACGTCCTCACGCAGAGACCAGGCACACGCCCTCCAAGTTCGCTAAAAATCGTAAGGGAGCAACCGATGAAAGCCTTCGTAATGAAAGAACCCGGTAACGTCACAATCGAAACAGTGGCAGATGCAATCGCGACCAACGACGACGTCTTGCTAAAGGTTCGCATGATCGGCCTTTGCGGAACCGACCTGAGTTCCTACCGAGGCAAAAACCCGCTGATCACCTTTCCCCGCATCCCAGGTCACGAAGTAGCGGCCACCATCGCCGAACCCAGCAAAGCGCACCCGGAACTTCCCGCCGGCATGGACGTAACCCTTTCTCCTTACTTCGGCTGCGGCCGCTGCCCCGCCTGCCTGCGGAACAGGCCAAACGCCTGCCAATTCAACGAAACGCTGGGCGTACAACGCAACGGGGCCATGACGGAATACATTGCCATCCCGGCGGCAAAACTCTACCCCGCCCGCCTGACCATCAAGGAACTCTGCCTGGTGGAACCGTTAACCGTCGGCTTCCACGCCGTAGACCGCGGACGCGTCACAGCACAGGATGCAGTCGCCATCTTCGGTTGTGGCGGAGTCGGGCTAGGAGCCATCGCCGCCTCCGGCTTTCGCGGAGCAAAGACCATCGCCATCGATCTCGATGACGCCAAACTAGCCCTCGCCCTGCGTGCGGGCGCGACCCACAGCATCAACACCAGCAAGGAACCCCTCCACGAACGGCTTCTCGAACTCACGGGAGGCCGAGGGCCAGACGTGGTCATTGAAGCCATCGGGCTGCCACAAACCTTTCGCAGCGCCGTAGAGGAAGTAGCCTTCACCGGCCGCGTAGTGTACATCGGGTACGCCAAGGAGCCGGTAGCCTACGAAACCAAGCTCTTTGTCCAGAAAGAGCTCGACATCCTCGGCTCACGCAATGCCCTGCCTGAAAACTTTCGTGAAGTGATTCGCATGCTTGAAGAGCACCGTTTTCCGGTAGACGAAGCCGTAAGCGCCATCGTGCCGCTGGAGGAGGCTCCAGCCATGATCAAAGCGTGGAGCGACCATCCCAACGACTACTCCAAGATTATGGTTCGTTTCGACTAGCTACCCAAAACGCCTGAGGTAAGCCGAGCAAAGCGCTAACGTCTGATCCGTGTAGGAAGCCCCCAACGATCGCGCAAGAACCGTTTCCGCATGGGAACCGACCCACGCGACCAGCAGCAATCGCCGCAACATAATGAATGTCGGAATCTCTTCTTCTTCCGCCCGGCTCACTGCCGAGACCGTTCGATACCCTTCGAGCCAGCACTCGATCAAACCGGGTACCTGGGGCAGGTGCTCATAAAACGACACCGCGGCAGCCGCGTCGTACATATACCAGCTGAACCCGCAGTCATCGAAATCAATCACCTTGATTTCGCCTTTGTCGATCAGCAAATTGTCCAGGCGCAAGTCGCAATGAGCCAGGCCGAACCGATCCGGCCCGCTGCCATAAAGGCTCAACCTCTCGCCTAACCAACTCCGCCGCGCGGCCAAATAAATCGAGCCGGCCAACGTTCATCCCCAGCGCATCGCGCCATCGGCCCCACCGCGGAGACTCCCCAAGAGCACTCTCGAAGTCCCACGTGAACCGATCAAAGCCTTCCGGCCGCCGCCAGTTTCTGCTGTGGAGATGCATCTGCGCCGTGATCGCTCCCAGGCTCGTGAAACACTGGCGAAGATCCATATCCATCCGGGGATGGCTGCCATTTTCCCATTCAAAAAGAACTACGTTCCGTGCTTCCCCACCATCCGGGTCACGCGCCACCTGGACCCATTCTCCATTGACCCCCGCTACAGGAATCTGAGTGGCGACCACGCCATCTCGGCGCAAAGCGGCCAGCCACGCCATCTCAGAAGCAAGCGAGCTCTTCGACTGATATCCCGGCCGCTGGACACGCAATGCCCATCGTCTGCCAGAGAGTGCTTCCACTCTGTAAGTCTCATTCTCGGAAATACTGACCAGGTGGACGCTCGAGTACCGGGGAAGATCATAGAGGCCAAGCGCCTGCTCGGCCAGCTGAGTTGCTACCACTGTGCCCTCTCCTTGCTCACTCTACACGGTCGATAAAATCCTTTGACTTCCCCTCGGACTTCCCCGCAAACTAAGGACATCGTTCTTCAGGCCTTTCCCGGATTCATCGTCGCTCGCAAATTCAGTCACCTTGAACCAGTTTTCTGGAGACGCACCACTGCCGCCCGAGACCACAGCTGTACTTGCATCGGACTTTCCCGCGAGACAGACAGAATATGGCTTGCGCCATAACATTCTGACCCCCTGGGAAACACTGGCCCAGTCAGTGGCCGCCATCGCACCCACCACCTCACCAGTGCTCACCATCCCCCTGGTGTTTGCCTTGGCCGGCAATGGAACCTGGATCGCGTATGCCTTGGCCACCGTGCAGGTTACGCTGATCGCGCTGCTCATTGGCGCGCTCGCCCGCCGTTCCGCCTCCCCTGGTTCGCTGTATAGCTATGCCACAGATTCGCTACCGCCGGTATGTGCCAGCATCGGGGCCTGGGCCTTGCTTCTTGGCTATGTCGCCACCGGCTCCTCGATCGCAGCCGGCTTCGCGTTATACGCCGACGTGCTGCTCAAGGCATCGACAGGCCACGTGGTACCCCCTGTCCTGCTGGTCCTGGTAGCCGTGATCGGCGCCGCGACCATGGCGTACCGCGACGTAAAGCTCTCCGCGCGAGCGATGCTCTGGCTCGAAGGCGCGTCGGTGGCGTGCATCGTGATGGTGCTGCTGCTGGTCTTATGGAAGAACGGACTCCACCTCGATTGGCCTCAATTGCAACTGAAAGGCAGCTCTATCTCAGGTATCCGCCTGGGGCTGGTATTAGCCATCTTCAGCTTCGTTGGTTTTGAGAGTGCAACCGCGCTCGGTCACGAGGCGAAGGAACCACTGCGCACCATACCCCGCGCGGTTTTGCAGTGCGCACTGGGCGCGGGTGCTTTCTTTATCCTGGCTGCTTACACCGAAGTACTGGGCTTTCGCGGCACGGGCCTAGCGCTGGATAAGGCCGATGCGCCCTTGCACGTGCTCGCCAACCAGGCCTCGGTGCCGGTGCTTGGCATCCTCATCGACGCCGGCGCCATGGTCAGCATGTTTGCCTGCGGCCTCGCCTGTATCACCGCGGGCGCGCGCATTCTGCTGCTCATGGCTCACAACGGACTGGTGCCGATCCGGTTTTGCAAGACGCATCATCGCAACGAAACGCCTCACCTGGCAGTGCTGCTCACCGCCGTCGTGGTCCTCCTCCCAACCCTGGCGCTCACTCTCCTGGGCTACTCGGGATCGGACATCTACGGCTGGCTGGGCTCCTTCGCGGTCTACGGCTTCCTTACCATCTATGGGCTCACCTGCGTTGCGCTGCCGCTGCAGCTAAAGAGACAGGGTGCTCTGTCGACCGCGCTTTTGGTTACAGCGATTCTGGGGGGCGTTTCCATGGTGATGGCCCTGGCTGGAACTCTGTATCCTGTTCCCGCCGCGCCCTACTCCTGGCTGCCGTACCTCTACTTTGTTTACCTGCTCATCACTCTGGTTTTCTTTTTTCGCACCCGGCAAAAGCGCGGCGCCGCAGTAAATGGGATGGAAGGTCTCTCGTAACGGGATTGGTTCATCGTGGAACGTGTGTCACCCAAAAGAGTGACCGAGCTGGTGCTTCAGTTCGACCGGATGTTGCTATCATGAGGCCCATGAAAAAGATTTTGCTGTTCACCATGGTTCTGCTCATCACGGGGTCGGCGTTCGCGCAGCCACACCATCACCATCATTATCACCACCACCATCATTCGCACGCCCGGTAGACCGGGGAGTATCAGTACGTTGCTGCCTGCGGGGCAAGCGTTGCCAGCCAACGAAGAACGGCCCCTGAAAGGGGGCCGCGCTGATCTGAGTACACGTGATCGGTGGGCAGGTGCAGCGTAGATACACTGGTGTTTCCCGCGCGCCGCAATGCACTTGCAAATGCCTCGTTTCCCCGGGCGTACGCATCCTCTGAAGAGACGATGAGCAAGGGCCTGGTCTTGAGTGCTTCTATCTTGCCCGTGAAGCTCCATTGCATTGCGTTGGCCAGCATTTCCCGCGCCAGCCCCTCGCCCGTGCACCCAGCCAAAGGCTCCATTCCATCTCGATCATAAGCGGCGCTCAACGCCCTGACCTCTGCCTGTTCCCCGTCTCTGGACAAGGGTTGGGGAATGCGTCCTCCAAAATCGGCAGCGGAGATAAGAGCAACCCCCAGGATGCTTGTGTCAGCAGCCGCGGCTTGCACCGCCATGAAGCCGCCCATGCTGTGCCCGAGAAGCACGATGCGCGACGGATCAAGGCGCAGGATTCTCGCCATTTGGGCGGAACGCACATAATTGATAGCCGCCGCCGTGTCTTCGATGCCATGAGAGAACGAGAAGTCCCCGGGAGAACCCCAGGAGCCTCGATAGTCGAAATAAAGAACATCCCATCCGGCCTGGCGAATATCCTGGGCCAGATCCAAATTGCGCTCGTTCCCAGGAAACCCATGCAGCAGCACCACCGCCGGATGTGGGCCCGGGCCCGAAGCCTCGTATACGAACGCGTTCAGTAACCCACCATGACTCGGAATTTGAAAACTCTGCATGGAGGCGCGCTGCCCCCGGCTGAGCGGGGAGAACATGCACAGCGCCAGCAGGGTGGCGACAACAACCCGTTGACGAAGCCTCGCCCTGAAGGATTGCTCAAGACGGAGATCGGCAGCCCCCACGCAAGGATCACAATCGAGCCTATGGTTGTGCAGAGCTGCCTCCGAGGACGGGTAACTTTTGTAACGAGTGCGCTTCTATCCTACCGGAACAGGCTCCTGGGCGTACCACCGAAACGGGGCACAGAGGTTACGGCAGATACTGTTACGTTTCGATAGGTAACCTGGGACTAACGTCCCAGCCTGTCAGCTTTCAACAAGCGAAGCTGTTTTGGAGTTTTGGTTTCGTATCAGGGGCTAAAGAGCGTGTGTGAGAACTCCATTTTCAGACTCAGTCCCGCAGGGACGGGTAATCTTGACTTGCGCCGGCGCAAACGCAGCCGATGTACAAACCTGCAACAACTGTTGAGCGCGGATAGGTCTTGCCTCCGTGGATACCTCCTACTGATAGCGCACGCTGCCAGGAACGCTCGACCATGCTCCCCTCAATCACCACTGCCGATAACAACCATGTACCTTCAGCAAAGCAGTCAGCCCTTTGGCGTTCCTGCGGACAGCAAACCAGCAAAGAGCACTTCTTGCAACCAGGTCCTGAGGAGTATCCATGGTCTACCCGAACAATGCGGGCAAGCTCTTATCGTTTCCTGCGCCTACTCCGGTACCTGGATCACCCGTCCAGAACTGGAGTGTACGAATCCTGGAGACCAAGGACAACCTGGTGAGCGCACTCGACTATCTGCGCATTGCCTACAACGAAATGCTGGCGGGAAGGCCGGTCAAAGCGGCCGATGAAATCATGGCCCAAGTCGAAGCAATTCTGAGAAGTGATAAAAAGTTGGCTCCGTTCACGGTTGTTTCGGCGATCAGGATCCGTGGGCCAATTCCGCCACTCGCAAAGCGAAAAGTCCTGTTGCTCTTTCCCGCAGTGAAAACGCCGAACAGATAAAGTAGATGTTTACCGTCGAAGGAAACGTCCACCTGCGTGTTCTTACACCAGGGACTAAACTAAAAAGCACCAACCATGAACGCATTCTGCTCACAATGCAACTCCCCCATGTCCTGTAATCCAGGGCATGACTGCTGGTGCTCCGACCTTCCCCACACACTCCCCGTCCCCGACCAAGGAACGGGCGGATGCCTATGTCGAAATTGCCTGACAAGCAAGTTGGACCTACACACGGCAAACCAACCTGGCAAAAAAAGCGCAGGGGCTTTAGAGTCTGCGTGAGATGACTGCCCTAGATACCTTTGATTTCTCCGCCGTCCATACGCACGGAAGCTCCCGTCATCCACTTCGCGGCAGGTGATACCAGGTACGCCATCAGATCGGCAATCTCTTCTGCCTTACCAAAACGGCTGATGCCGACTTCGCCGGGGAACTTCTTCATCGCCTCTTCCACGGTAAGATTGTGCGCGGGCGCCCATTTTTCAAAAAACGACTGCCTGCGTGCGGTCATCACAGCGCCTGGTACCACGCTGTTGACCTGTACGCCGTCCTTGATGCCTTGCTCAGCGAATGCCTTTGCCAGCGCGATGATCGCTGCATTGACCGCCGCTACCGCGGCAAACCCGGGTTTGGGATCGAGAGCAGCGCTTCCGGAAATCAGAACGACCGATCCGTTCGAAGCCTTCAGTGCATCCCAGGCGCGTATCGTCAGCCGGCGCGCACCGTGGAGCTTAAGTGCCAGGCCATCCTCCCACTGCGCATCGGTCATCTCGAACAGATCAATCTGTGGCACCGCTCCGGCAATGTTGAGCAGAGCATCGATTCTGCCAAAACGATCGAGGGTGCCCTGGACGAGGATTTCAGTCGCCTGGGGCTGCCGCAGGTCGAGCGCGTAGATCTGCGACTCAGCGCCCGCGGCCTTTACGGCAGCGGCTGCCGTCTGTAGCTCATCCTGGTTTCTCGCCGCAATGACGACAGCGGAGAAATCGCGTGCTAACCGCAACGCAGTCGCACGACCGATCCCCTGGCTTGCGCCAGTAACGATGGCAACGGAGCTGATTTTCACGGGTTCCTCACCACTAGCGCTTTGGGCCACGAGCGTTGATCGCGGCAATCATCGCGCAGCTTCCAGGATTACGTCCACCACCGGCTCCGGTGCGGTGTACATAGGAGTGTGGTCGACGTCGTATGCGCGAATGTCGGCACCCATTCGGCCAGCCATGAACCGCTGGGTTTCCGGGTTAATCATGCGGTCCTCTTCCGCGACCAAATACCACGACGGGGTCATCTTCCATGCAGGCGCGGGCGCCTTTTCCTGAATACATTGCACCGCGATGGGCCGTTGCACCGCGGCCATAATAGCGATCTGGTCCGGCGACGCCCGGTGAGCGACGGCACAGCCGAAGCCCTCTTCCGGCATCCAAATCAGTCCATACGCATCGGGTGCGAGCTTGGGCGCTTTGGGATGCGGGGCGGTCCGGTAAAACACATCGGCAACCGTTTCGCCCTCATCGGGCGCTAACGCGGCAATGTACACCAGCGACTTCACCCGATCATCATGAGCCGCAGCAATTACCGCGCCCGCATACGCGTGCCCTGCCAGGATGACTGGGCCCGTCGTCCTCTCGATCACGCGTCGAAGCGTGGCTGCGTCCTCGGTGAGAGATGTGAGGGGAATGGGCGCCGTGGTGACCCTAAGCCCCTGGCGCCGTAACGGCAGAATGACGTTACTCCAACAAGATCCATCGGCCCACGCTCCGTGCACCAGCACGACCGTAATGTTTCCCACCGTAGTGCTTCCAGAAGATGCATTCATCGCGGAGGCACCATATCTGCCCGGCGCCCGGCGCCAGCCGTTTCGAGAAACTCTCTCATGGCGGCGGCGATCTCCACCACGTGCGTCTCGGTAGCAAAATGCCCTGTGTCCAGAAACTGGACCTTCGCGTTCGGCAGATCCTTCCGGTATGCCTCCGCTCCCGCAGGAATAAAGAAGGGATCGTTCCTACCCCAGATCGCCAGCAGCGGTGGCTTTGACTTGCGAAAATACTCCTGAAATTTGGGATAGAGCTTTACATTGGACGCGTAGTCCAGAAACAGATCGAGTTGGATGTCCTTGTTCCCCTTGCGTTCCAGCAGCGCCCCATCCAACGTATACGACTCAGGCGCGACGCTTTCCGGATGCGCCACGCCGTGCGTGTATTGCCAGCGCGTCCCTTCCAGGTTCAGGATGTTTTTTCGAATCACTTCGCGGTTTTCTGCTGTCGGCTGCGCCCAATAGGCTCGAATCGGTCCCCAGGCATCGCCGAGCCCCTCTTCGTAGGCATTGCCGTTCTGCGAAACGATCGCCGTGACTCGCTCCGGATGAGCCATCGCGAGACGGTACCCTGTGGGAGCCCCGTAGTCGAACACATAAAGCGCATAGCGGTTGAGGCCGAGGGCAACGGTGAAGGCCTCCAGTGTGTGCGCCAATGCGTCGAACGAGTACGTATATTTTCGTTTTTCCGGCACTTCGGTGAATCCAAAACCAGGCAAGTCTGGCGCGATCACGCGAAACTGGTCTGCCAGGCGGGGAATGAGTTCGCGGAACATGAAGGACGATGTCGGAAACCCATGCAGCAGCAGCACCACCGGCGCGTTTGGGTCACCCGCCGCACGGTAAAAGACTTCGACTCCATCTGCTTCCACTTTATGAATGGAGGTCACGGGTACGGCGGACGGGGAAAGAACGGGACTCATAAAACTCCTTGTCACTCTGTGTTATTTGTTTAGGTCTGCGACTTGAGACAGCGTTCCTGAAGAGACACGATCAGACGGCCCGTTCACTCAACGCTTGAAGAAGATCAGGGGATTGCGCCTCGCCACTTGCCGATCTAGAGGGCGCGGACAAAAACAACGGGCTCAGCCCTTCGACAAGCGTAGGGTGCGCCCAAATGGCGTCGCGGAGTGCGGTATACGGCGATCCGGCCATCATCGCAGTCTGTACCGAAGCCATGATCTCTCCACCATCGACCGCGAAGGCAGTGAAACCAAGAATGCGATCGCCGTTTACTTCTACGAGCGCCTTTAAGAATCCCCGCGTTTCAGAGAGGGTAAGGGCTCGAAGCACCTGTTTCATGGGGATCTTGAACAAGCGGTAGGGGATTCCTCGGGCCTTGGCTTCCTTCTCGTTCAGGCCTATGCGCGCAAGTTCCGGATCGGTAAAAAGGGTATAGGGGATGAGCCTGCCTGTCGTCAGGTGGTTGCCACCAGCGAGGTTGTCACGAACTACGCGGAAGTCATCAACGCTCACGTGAGTGAACTGAGGGCTTCCCGCTACCTCGCCGATCGCCCAAACGCCGGGCGCAGTCGTCTCCAGGCGTTCGTTGACCTTGAGGTAGCCACGATCGGTCAGTTCGATGCCGGCCAGTTCCAGGCCGAGGTTCTCCGTGTTTGGCCGTCGTCCCGTCGCGACCAGCAAATGGGTGCCGACGAGAATCTTTTCTCGCCCGTTTTGTTCAAAAGCAACGGCCACGGAATCGCCTGATTTTCCGGAAATCCGTTTCACATTTGCGTTCAAGACCGTGTCGATGCCCTCATCCTTGAATAAGCTCGCTAGAGCTTCTGACACGTCATCGTCTTCCCTATTCAGCAAACGGTCATTGCGATGGATGACGGTAACCTTGCTGCCGAACCGGCGCATCGCCTGCGAGAATTCCAGGCCGACATAACCTCCGCCGATCACAATCAGGTGCTCGGGAAGCTGATCCAATTCAAGTGCCTCGATATGGGTGAGCGGCTGCGCATCGGCCAGGCCAGGCACTGCGTCCAATGCAGCCCGCGTACCGGTGCTCACGATGACATTGGTTCCGCGGAAGCGGCGAATCTTGCCCCCGGGGAGTGCGGCTTCCAGAGTCTTCGGGCCTATGAAGCGTCCCGTTCCGAAAATCAATTCCGCGCCCGTCTGCTTGAAGTTCTCCAAATACATATCGTTCAAGCTCGATACCATCGCGCGTTTTCGGGCACGCACTCCTGCCATGTCCACGCGGAGGCCGTCCGCGATCAGGCCGAACTCTTCGCCTCTACGAAAATACGACGCCACCCTCGCACTGTGAAGAATGTTCTTACTCGGCAGACAGGCGATGTTAGGGCAGGATCCACCGATGTACTTGCGCTCGATCACCGCAACCCGTTGTCCCTGGCCCGCAAATGTCCAGGCGGCAACCGTCGACCCTGTACCCCCGCCGAGGATTACCACGTCGTAGTCTTCCACGGCGCTAGCGTCGTTGGTATGGGCGGAAGAAATTGTTTCACTGCCATTTGTCTGCATGTCGAAACACGAGTGCAAACGACGTGCCATTGCAGAAAAGATCTCGTTGAACTAAGAAACCTTTGACTTAAGAGCTTCTACCACCGGACGTTAGGCTGTGCTGGGCGTCTGGCGGGCGTTGCCTGGTCAGTGACGGATTTGTGACCGGCGACCGTCACTGACGGGCCGCGGTCGCGAGATTGTCGCTGCAAAGCCGGGCAGAGAGGACAGGTCTTCGTGCACCCCGGCTCTCGACCGCACTCTGTGTTAGGCGGAGACGGGACGGATTATGCCAAGCTTTCGCATCTTGTAATGCAACGATGTCCGCTTCATCCCCAGGCGCTCCGCGGCACCATTGCGGCCGCCCACTATCCAATTGCTCGCTTCCAGCGTGCGGACAATATGGTCTCGTTCCACTTCCTCGAGCCCCGTGATGGGCATCGTTGATCCCTTGTGAACACGGAAGGCCTCCAATTCGGAAGTCGGAGCTCGTAATACCGTGTGAGGAGAAAGAATCACAGCTCGTTCGATAAAATTCTGCAATTCCCGAACATTCCCAGGCCACCGATACCGCATCAGCGCATCCATGGTCTCTGCAGGAATCTCGTCGATCTTCTTATTCATTCGTCTCGCGTAACGTTCTGTGAAATGGCGAACTAGTTTAGGAATGTCCTCAGTGCGTTGCCGTAACGGCGGAACGTCGATCGGAAATACTTTCAGCCGATAGTACAGATCTTCACGAAATGTCGCCTGCTTTACCATCGCTGCTAAATCACGATGAGTGGCCGCGATCAGGCGAACGTCTACCTTGTGCGTACGGTTGCTGCCGAGTCTCTCGAATTCCTGTTCCTGCAGTACTCGCAGTAGTTTTGCCTGAAGTTCCAGAGG
Organism: uncultured Acidobacteriaceae bacterium; assembly: GCA_963830325.1. Classification (GTDB taxonomy): domain Bacteria; phylum Acidobacteriota; class Terriglobia; order Terriglobales; family Acidobacteriaceae; genus PALSA-350. The sequence continues at coordinate 1,914,495 of CAWHMV010000003.1, read as the reverse complement.
GATGTCTCCGACTTCATCAAGAAAGAGGGTGCCTTTGTGCGCGAGTTCGAAGCGTCCCGTTTTCTGCGCGATGGCTCCGGTGAATGCTCCCCTTTCGTGCCCAAATAACTCGCTCTCGAGCAGCCCAAGCGGGATCGCCGCGCAATTCAATTTAACGAAAGCCCGTTCCCGTCTGCCGCTAAGGTTGTGGATGGCGCGCGCGATCAGTTCCTTACCTGTTCCCGTCTCGCCCAGGATCAGCACGCTCGAAACCGTAGGCGCCACTACCGACACCAGGTGCAAGGCGGTGTTCAGAGCCGGACTGTCGCCGACGATGGCTCCGAACTCGGCACGAATTTCTTCCTCGAGATAGAGTCTCCGTTTCGTTTCTCCAACCCGGTCTTCCGTCGCCTTTCCAAAGTCCAAAGCATTCTCAACTGCAATGGCTACCTGTAAGCCCACTTGTTCCAGGAAGGCAAACTCCTCCTCGCCGAAAGCCCTTTCCGAGCGGCTGAACGCTACCAAAACACCGATCACGCCCTTTCGACCGATCAGTGGCAGTTCGCAGCCGGACTTCAACCCCTCGGACAGTACTCGATCAATAAAGGGCCGCGCTTCGCTATTGCCGAAGCTCTCAGGGTCGTCCCTTAGGTCTTCGAGCCTATCGATACGCTGATTCTTGCCGGACAGGAAAGCTTTGCCACAAGCGGTTCCTTTTATCGGAACGGTCATGCCATCGCGAATGGCGCCTCGACCCTCCGGGTTGTACAGAACAGTCATACGCAACTGGCTACCATCCGCGTGGGGCAAGAGCAACGCACAAAAATCACACCGGGTGACGCCCAGCAAATTGGTCGAGAGTGTCTCCAGCAGATGGCCAAGATCCAGCTTGGATGTCATGCTGTTGGTGATTTTGAGAAGCAAGCTCAGGCGGTCGCGTTCATGCCGTAGCTTTTGTTCATTCATGTGGCGCTCAATGGCGATTCCTGCAATGTGGCTGGCGCTCTCGATCAACTGCAGGTCCGCTGTACCTGGGCCTCGGACTTCGCGATAAAGGATTGCGAATGTGCCCAGCACTTTCCCCTCGCCCGAGAACAAGGGTCGCGACCACACGGCACGGATGCCATAAGGTGACATTAAGTCACGGTAATCATCCCAGAGCGAGTCGCTCAAGATATCGGTCACATACACTGGCTCTCGCCGATAGACAGCAGTGCCGCACGATGCCCCTTTAGGACTTACGAACATCGGTCCTACGTGGGCGCTGAATCCGGGAAGGCTGGGAGCTGCTGCACAATGAATTTGCCTTTCATCTCCATCCGGAAGCCAGATGGTGCACAACATGCCTTCGCCTTGCGATTCCACCAATTGAGCAATGACCGCGAGCACTTCCGACAACGGAGATCCGGCAAGAATCAACTTAAGAACATCGAGTACGGATTCGCTGGAAAAGAGGCCCGGCTCGTTCTGTCCCCGTTCAGCACGTGAAAGGAGTTGTAGAAGAGATTCTGTTGGTTGCTCCATCAGTTTTCCTTTCCTGAGGCCGAGTCGTGAGGAGAACTTCCCGAGCGATGGTCCCTACACTTTTGTGTTGATCTTGCGACTGCACCGGCAGCCGCGCCTGTCTATCCCCAGAAAGCCATCTCAGGTCAGATTACCAACCAGTTGACCTGTGACTCCACCTGGGAACGCGCGACCCTCCCGTTCTGTGGTGGATGCACCCAACCGAACGCTGGTCGCAGCTCGTACGTTGCAAGTCGCTGATTAGACGGCGCGTGGTAGGCTATCTTTCGATAAACGCAGCCGCCCGGAGCGGGCTCAGTGGAAGACAGGTGTTCGCGGTCAACCCCGCCAGACTGATCTTTGCGACCCGTCCTCCTATCCCAAACGCGGGCCGGAAGTTGCAGGAAAAAGCGAAGTTCCCTGAACGCTTTCTGCCCCGCTGCCGATAGAGCATTGACCCTGCAAGTGTTCAAGATCACCCACGTTGTGGGAGGTTACCTTGTCATACGCCGATATTTTACCCCTCCCAACCTTCGATAGCTCGCTCACGGCGGAATTGGCGGGTGTAACCCGGATCCCCGCAATCACGTCCGATTCAGACAGCAACACATCTGGCAACTCGCGTGACACCCCTACGCAGAAGTCGCACACTGCTGAAGATGATTCCGAAGCAAAGAGCGACCCTGATGAGTCCAACGCAAATCTGAGGACGCAGGCTGATCCTACCTTGTCCAACGACCTGGGCAAAGATTTGGCCTCCCTGCTCAAAGACCTGACTTCTGGAAATACCTCCGCAGCAAAGGCAGACGTCAGCAAGGTTCAGGCAGATCTGCAGACTCAGGACACATCTTCCGTCGCCGGCACTCAGACTGGAAGCACACTGGATGCCCTGATTGGCAAAATATCCGACTCGCTCGACGCGGGCAGCGTCCAGGGCGCACCGCAGGCTGGCGCACAGCACGATCTAGCCAACTTCCTGGTGGAGAACGGACAGGGTACAGGGAGTCTTGTCGACACCTCTGCTTAGGAGGCTTTAGCAGGCATGAATGAAACAGAGGTTGTCGTCCCTCGGCTGCGAGTGTCCATCTTCGCGGCTTGATGCACGGAGATGATCGACTAAGCGCCGAAGGATACGGTTCCCTGACTCCCCGGATCAGTCTTGTATTTAAGCCCGCGTTTGCGGAGGCAGCCGATCAGGAAACGGTTTGCAACTCTTTACCCTTGGACTCGATCGCACCGAGTAAGTTTTGCCACGATTCATCGAAGGATTGGGCGCCGTGCGATTGCAGGTCGGCTGCCAGCTCTTCGACATCAATTCCGGCCTTTCGAAAATCGTCCAGAACCGTCTCGCAGTCTCCCCCGTCTCGCGGAAGAGTTCCGGCCAGCTTGCCATGATCGCCGAAAGCCAGAAGAGTTTTCTCAGGTATTGTGTCAACCGTGTTTGGGGCAGCGAGAGCGCCAATATAAAGGACATCGGAAGCCTTTGGGTCCTTCGTGCCCGTACTCGCAAACAGAAGTCTCTGGGGCCGAGCACCAAAGTTGGCCAAACGCTGCCAGCGGTCCGACTCCAGGATGTCGCGGTAGGCTTTGTATATCTGCTGGCCGATGGCAATCCCGAGCTTGTCACGTAGCCGGTCAGGTACTTTGTCCATCGTTGCGCCGTCCCAACGGCTCAGGAAAACCGAGGCTACCGATCGAACGTCGGGGCTGAGTCCCGCCGCAACACGCCGCTCGATCCCACGCATGTACGCCTCTGCCGATGCCAGATAGTGCTCACGCGAGAAGAGAAGCGTGACGTTGATGGCGACGCCAGCCGCGATCGACTCCTCAATCGCCGGATTTCCTTCCTTCGTCCCGGGAATCTTGATGAAGAGGTTCGGACGATTTGCTTTCTTGTGCAATGAAGCCGCGGCAGCCACCGATCCCTTGGTGTCATTGGCGAGAAGAGGCGACACCTCGAGAGAAACAAAACCATCATTGCCTGCCGTACGCTCGTGAATTGGGGCGAAGAGGTCGGCGGCTCGCGTCAGATCCTGCAGGGCCAGTTCAAAGAACAACGCCTCACCGGAAAGACCTGTTGACAGAAGACGGCCAATCTCCGCGTCATAGGAATTGCTCTTTGAGATGGCATGCTCAAAGATGGTTGGGTTCGAAGTCAGTCCTGTTACGGACAACTCATCGATATAGCGCTTGAGTGTGCCCTTGTCCAGCAGGTCACGCGTTATGTTGTCGAGCCACAAGCTTTGCCCGAGATCATGGAGTTCCTTAGTCGCCTTCATCGCCCCTCCTCACATTTGCCTTGCCGCACAGTTTCCTGACGCCTACCGCCTCTCGCAACAATTCTGCTCCCAAGGCCGCGGATTCGCCATCCTCCCCCCATGAAAAACCATCGCGAAGATTCGTCAGGGGGTCATCTGAGCGGGAACCCGTAGCATGCCAGGAAGGAATGCGCATGTGCTGCCGTGAAGGTCATCCGGGATTGAGCCCGGGACGACCCCGGCATTCCCCGATGTCGCAACTGGAAACCACTCATTCTGTGAGATTTATGGTGGGCGCTGCAGGATTCGAACCTGCGACTTCCACCGTGTGAAGGTGGCACTCTACCGCTGAGTTAAGCGCCCCTCGGGGCAAGCCGTAGTTTACACGAACCGTCCGCGCGCACCCAGACATCGCCGCCGGCTATCTTAAAGTGTTCAGCGAGTCCGGTTGTGCTATGGTTTCACCCAACACTTCCCCCCGGGCTCCGGGCCATTTAAGACAACAATCTTGTCCGGTCGAAAACGGTTTCTGTCCCGCAGAAACACGATCCCCAGGGTTGCTAAACGGCGGTTCCGTCAGAGCGCTTTGACTGCACCCTGGACGTTTCTACTCGTGGAGATTTTTAGTTCGGAATTTTCGTTACGGGATCCGCTTGCGCTTCACCATCATGATCGACAGCCGTTCGGCACATACGGTTGTGAACCCGGGCCCAATCCACATGGAGAAAACTGAGGATGTCGCGTTTAACGGTGCTTGGTAGTATGTTGCTCGTTTCTTTGTCCACAGTGGCCTTGGCTCAGAGCCCCTGTCCGACCCAGGAAATCCTGGGTTCCGCTGCTACTCGATCGTCTGACCTGGTTTGCATTGTTCCGCAGGTCTACGGCCCTGGCGGACTAGTGGGTGTAGATAATGGAGGGCCTCTCACCGCCACGATGTTTCACGAGGTTCACTTTCAGGCTTCGAGCATCAACAGCTTCGGTCCCATCAATGCAGAGATCGGCGTCCAACTCAGCCAGGTGCCGCTTGCCTCCCCGGTGTCCGGGTTCATTTTTGCCAACGGTGTCATGCAGGAGGCAACCAGCTTCGGTCCCGTGCTCGTAGATCGGGCCGAAACGCTCGGCAAGCGCCGGGTCTTTGTAGGCGCCAGCTACGAATATTTCGACTTCGATAAGGCGGATAGCGTCAATCTCAAATCGTTTGGCGCAGTGTTCCAGCATGAGCTGGAACCAACCATCTGCCAAATGTTTCCGGCCACCCAATGCGTCGGCGGCGAGCCCGTCTATACCCGGGACATCGTTGCCACGCAGAACCGCATCGACATCAAGGTGCACCAGGTCACGATGGTGGGCACCTATGGCCTCTCCGACAAGCTGGACATATCGCTGGCTCTCCCCATCGTCAATGTGCGCGTGGGCATGACCTCGAATGCCACCATTTTTAACTTCGAGCTAGGCCCGCCGAACCACACGTTTGCACCCATCACGGACAACCCGCGCGAAACTTTCATCAGCGCGTCCAATGCAATTCTGACGAATAGTGATACAGCAACCGGCATCGGCGATTTGCGGCTTCGCGGTAAATACGTTGCGTGGCGCGATGCAAAAGAGAAGTCGGCAGTCGCCGTCGGCCTGGATCTTCGCCTTCCCACGGGCGACGCCTACAAGTTCACGGGCTCGGGGACCTGGGGTTTGCGGCCCTTCGTGATTTACTCGTATTCCGCCAGAGTTTCTCCGCACGCTAGCGCCGGCTTCGAAGGCAACGGCAATTCGATTCTGGCCGGCACCGTGACTTCGCAGCCGGTCGCCAAGGCCCAGCTGCCGAATGTATTTAGTTACTCCGCAGGTGCGGACGCTTCGATACGCCGGTGGATCGGTGTCTCCGGCGATTTCATTGGGACCTCGCTGCTGAATGCGGCCCGTATCGAGAACTCTACCTATACCGATTACGACAACCAGACCCACGCCAACGTCAGTACGTTCACTTCCACCGTTAACCAGGCGAATATATCGTTAGGAGCCAAGGTGAGGCCGGTAGCAAGGCTGCTCATCACGGGCAATGTGCTGTTTCGTTTGAACGATGCCGGCTTGCACTTCAAGCCCTCACCGTTGATCGGCGTTTCCTACGTGTTCTGAGCCAGAACTCAACGGACAGAAGTGATGTGCCAGGAGGTTCCGTCCTTTTTCAAGGTCATCGTCACTTGTGCTTTTGCTGCCGCATTGGTGATGATTTGCTGTTGAAAGGTGACCACGGCCACATTCCCGGCTACTTCCGGGCCCTTGGTGATGGAGTACGTCAACGTGACTTTGCCCGCATCGCGGAACGCTGTACGCAGCACGTTCACCTGTTTTGGACTCATATCCGGCCAAAGCTCCTGGAGCTTGGCCACATCCTTGGTGTCGTAGGCGGATTTGTACCCGTCCAGAACGCCACGAATCGCATTCATATCCTCGGCGTTATCGGCAAGCTTCGGTGTAACCGGGGGAGCAGGAGGAATCGGCGCGGGCGTTGGGGCTGCCTGTGGTGCCGGCGCCGTTACCGGCGGGGGAGTCAGCCGGGCCAGCTGCGCCGTCGCTTCCTCCCGGTGCCTGCCGGAAGGATAACTGCCCAGGTAGTTCTTGAGATTGGCGGCATCTCCCTTACGCGTTGCCTCCCGCCAGGCAAGATCGTCGAGAAGAGCTGCCGCGCGGTCGTGATACTGGCCGCTTGGATTCTGCTCCAGGAACCTCTTCACTTGAAGTGGATCGGTTGTGTTCTGGACCGCCTCCCACTCCAGGCGCGAGATCTCTGCCAGTGCAGCCGGCAGATGCGGACCTGGCGGAAACGTATACCGGGCCGCATATTCCTGAAAGGCTCGAAGACTGCCACTGCCGCTGGCCTTCGACCAATTGAGCGCTTCCAGCTTGGACTCCGCCTGCGACCGGAAGGAGGAATTTGGATAATGGCGGAGGAATTCTTCCACCGCGGCAGGGTCCACCGTGCTGTTGATACGGTTCCAGGCCACCTGCTCTTCTGATGTCGCCGGAGCAGGCTGCTTGAAGTCAGCACGGTTGAGTGTCACAGTCCCATTTGCTTTGAAAGAACGAGGGTCGGCCACCAGCTCTTGATTTCCAGCCGTGAGCCGCAGGCGATGAGAACCCGGCGTCAGCTCCCAGGTACCAGGCGGTCCACTCGGAGCCAGCCGAACATCATCGACAAACAGCTGGTCACCGGAATGCACTCCCTTGAGAACCAGCTTGGCCATGACTGGGGTTTGGCTGGGCGCAGGAGAAGGAGCAACTACGGGTTGAGGTGGTGTTTCCTGGGCGAGATCAAACGAAATTGTCTGGTCACTGGTAAGAGCCACCGATTGGCTGCTGGAAACGTACCCCCTGAGGCCAGCTTTGACGCTATAGGTGGCACCTGGCGAAAGCTTAAAACTGCAGTTAGGGGTAACGCACGTGCGTCCATCCACCTCGACTTCAGCGCCAGAGGGATTGCTCTGAACGGTCAGCACAGAAACGTGTGGGCGGGTGACAAACCTGATCAGGAAACCCACCATCACCAGCAGCAAGCACGCTGCGACTGCAGCAATCAGCAGCCGTTTGCGAGGCACCGCCGCCACCGGGCGGGTCGCAACCTGGAGCTCACGCTGTCTGATCTTCGCTTGCTCCGCGGCTTGCTGGAGCTCACGCTGCCTGATCTTCTCCTGCTCCGCGGCTTGCCGCTCGTTTGCCTTCTGTGCCGACTTCTGGGCGGTAGACAGCAGTTTCTCCAGCTGCTTTTCCCCCGGCCACTGCTGGCACGCGACCTCAAGCACCGCAGTGGCCTCAACATAGCGACGGTTGCGGAGAAGGTCGGACCCTTTGTCAATCGCAGCCTGCATGGCCGCGCGCTTGGCGTTCGCTTGACGCTTAAGCTCCTCCTCTGCCGCGATCTGCTCTCTGCACTGCACCAGCAGGGACTGTAACTGCGCGCTTTCCGGATACTTTGCGGCAGCTTCTTCCAGCGCGCGTAGCGCCTTTGCGGCCTGCCGTGTTTCCAACAGCCTGGTATATGCCTTGACCTCGAGATCGATGGCAGACGCGCGGGCTGCCGCCTCATTGCGCGCCCGTTGCGCCCGCTCCAGGCTGTCTTCTGCCCGAAGCAGCATTCCGCGGAGCTCCACACTTTCCGGGAAAGTCTTCGTCAACTCCTGCAGTTTCTTTACCAGGGATGCTGAGTCTGTCGTTCCCAACTGCAAGGTTGAGGATTCGACGGCCCCATCCTGCGACAATCGCCGCAGCTCGATCTGCAACAGCTTTGCCCGCGCGCCCCGAACCTCCGTATCTACCTGCTCGTAAAGAGCTACGATGGCCTGATCCGCGGCATGCTTGTCTCGTATCTGCAGCGCGCGATTCCTGATAACGTCCAGGTCGGCCGGCGTAAGCGCCTGGCTGACCGACGAGCTCAACGAACTTAATTCCTCGCAAATCAGGTCATGTTCGACGCGGCGCCCATGAACCTGGGCGGACACGCGTCCAATGGCTTCCTGCAGGTCGTCGAGTTCGGGGTGGGCAGAGACGCGCTGCTGTGCGTCGGCAAGCAACTGCTCCGCTTGCTCAACACCCAAAGCCATCCGCGCGCGGTCCGCAACCTGATTGATCTCAACCAGCAGGCGGGAAATTGTCTGACGGCGAGCTTCGGCCGCCGCTTTCACCCGATCGAGGGCAGCCATGACGTCCGGTTCCCCCGCTGCCGCCGAGGCTACCGAGTGCGCATTACTGATCAGCTGAGATAGCCCGCTGATCGACCGGGCCCGGGAAGAGGCATTCTCCAGTTGCCCCATTTCCTCAATCAGAGCTTGCCGCTGAGCCAGGCGGCGATTCACTTCTGCATCGATCTGCTCTCTGCACTGCGCCAGCAGGGACTGTAAGTGTGCGCTTTCCGGATACTTTGCCACAGCCGCTTCCAGCGCGCGCAGCGCCTTTGCGTCTTGCCGTGTTTCCAGCAGCATGGTAGATGCCTTGACTTCAAGATCGATGGCAGAAGCCCGGGCCGCCGCCTCTTTGCGCGCACGTTGCGCACGCTCCAGGCTGTCTTCTGCCCTAAGCACCATCCCACGGAGTTCCAAACTCTCCGGGAAAGTCTTCACCAACTCCTGCAGCTTCATTACCAGGGAGGCTGAGTCTGTTGTTCCCAGCTGCAAGGTTGCGGGCTCAACAGGTTGATCCAGCGACAATCGCCGCAGCTCGATCTGCAGCAGCTTTGCCCGCGCGCCGCGAACGTCCGTGTCAACCTGTTCGCATAGAGCTACGATGGCCTGATCCGCTGCATGCTTATCCCTAATCTGCAGCGCGCTGTTTCTGATGGCGTCCAGGTCGGCCGGCGTAAGCGCCTGGCTGATCGAAGCGCTCAACGTACTCAATTCCTCGCAAACCAGGTCATGCTCGATGCGGCGCCCATGAACCTGCGCGGACATGCGGCCAATGGTTTCCTGCAGGTCATCGAGTTCGGGGTGAGCTGCGGCGCGCTGTTGCGCCTCGGCCAGCAACTGCTCCGCGGGCTCAACGCCTTGAGCCATCAACGCCTGGTCCGCAACCTGGTTGATCTCAGCCAGCAGCCGGGAAACTGTCTGGCGGCGAACTTCGACCGCCGCTTTCACCCGATCGAGGGCTGCCATGACGTCCGGTTCCCCCGCTGCCGCCGAGGCTACCGAGTGCGCATTACTGATCAGCTGGGAGAGCCCGCTGATCGACCGGGCCCGGGACGAGGCATTCTCCAGTTGCCCCATTTCCTCCATCAGAGCTTGCCGCTGAGCCAGGCGGCGATTCACTTCATACTCGATCTGTTGAATCAGGGCTCCTACCTGCGGCTCCGTCGAAAACTCCGCCGCTACGCGCGTCGCGCTTCTTAAGAGATCATTCGACTCATTGAGCGGAACGTGTTTTACCGATTCAGCGATCCTGCTCAGCTCAGCGATGGTTCTTTCGTGTTCCTCTCCTCGCGCGTCCAGAGCCCGCACCACTTCTTCGCAGGCAGCGTGCACATTTCTTTCGTGGAGAAACTCGGCCTTCACTTCCTGCAGGCGGGTCTTCGCGCGCGCTCTGGAGCCGGGGTCGAATGAGTCCCCGACGCTCTTCCGAAGGTCCAGCAGTTCGGCCGCCACTTGTTCTTTAGCCAGCTGTCGCGCGCGCACTCGCTCGAATAACGGATCGAAGGACCGGCGGGTCGTTTCCTCGAACTCGACCCCTGACAGCATCTCCCTCAGTTGCAAAGCAAGACTTTCCAGGTGGTCCACTTGCTCCCGCTGATCGAGCGCTCTACGCAGTTCGGCCGCCTGGCGCTGCGCCGCCTGGTTCTGAAGCAGGGCGCGCTCAGAAGCCTCCTGCGCAGCCTGAGATTCCCGATCTTCGGACTGCCGCTCCGACTCGGTCTTCGCCAACGCCAACAGTGCTTCCAGGTTTGGCTCGGCGGGAAGCTTTTGCAGAGCGGTTTCGAGAAGCTTGATGGCCGCGCTGAAGTCGCTGTGATCGAGCAATTCTTTCGCCGCCAGGCTCTGGTCCTGCACAAACCGTCGCCGCTCCGCGATATCTCTCTGCTTCTCCGCGATCAACTTCAATCGCTGCAGGGTCGGTTCGTTGGGAAAGCTCCCCAGGCCTACTTCACAGATGGTGTAAGCAGACGAAAAATCCTCCGCGCGCAGCGCACCATGAATCTGGTCCGTCAGATCAAGTAGATCCTTACGACGCTGCTCCTGATCCTGGCCCCGGCTGGCCCATTGCAGCAGTTCGCGCACATTCGAGTCGCCGGGATCCAACTGCTCGGCCTTGCGCAACGACTCAATCGCATTCCCGAACATCCGCTGGGCAATTCCCTGCCGCGCACTGTCTACCAGGCCTTGCACCTGCAGCCTGCGCGATCGCTCCGACAATTCCTTGTCGATGATCTCCGCCAGGGCGCGTGCTTCGGCACTATCGGTATCCAAACGAAGAGCCGCGTCCACGGCCTCTCTTGCCTCGTCGAAGTCGCCGGCATACAGGGCCGACTCAGCCCGGCGGAGCGAGTCGCGGACCGCCTTGCCCAGCGAGATAGCCTTTTGTATTTCTTCCCGCAGCACAACCGAAGCCTGGTCAGCCGGATCCAGTTGCAATGCTTGATCTGCGCAGGCCAGCGCCTCTTCATACTGCTGACCGGCAAGCGCCACCTGGGCCTGGGAACGCATTTGCACGATTTGCGCCGAGCGTTGTTGTTCCTGGATTGCCTTGCGCACGTCCGCCAGCATGCGGTTCGCCTGGTCGTGGTGGCGGTCAAGGCGAAGAATCTCCTGCAAGTGCAGCTTCACTCTTTCCAGGTCGCCGCGCTGCAGCGAGGCTTCTGCTCGCTGCATGAAATCAGCAGCCATTCCCTGCTTGATCTTCTTCTGGATCTGCAACAGGTCAAAACCAAGTTCCTCGGCCGTTTGATAGCGGTCGTGGGTCTTTTTGGCCAGCGCTCGGCTGACGCATGCTTGCAGCTCGGGTGGCACTTCGCCCAAATAGGTGGAGAGAGGTGGAGGATCTTCGCGCAGTATCTTGACGAACACTGCTGCCGGCTCATTTCCCTTGAAGGGCAGCGCATACGTCAGCAGCTCATAGAGCATCACGCCCGCGGAAAAAATATCCGTGCGCGCATCAATGGGGACGGAATTAATCTGCTCTGGCGACAGGTAGGATAAGCTGCCCAGAAGCTGCCCGGCCTGCAGCGTGGAAGTTTCGATTCCCACGACTCTGGCAATGCCGAAGTCTACGATCTTCGCTGTGCCATCTCGTAACAGAATGACGTTCGCCGGCTTGATGTCGCGATGGATCACCTGCGGCTTGCGATCGTGAGCATGCTGCAGTCCATCGCACACCTGCACAAACAATTCCAGTTTGTCGACGATCGGCATGGGGCGCCGTTCATTGATGACGCGCGACACCGGCTCGCCATCCAGGCACTCCATCACCAGGTAGGGGTTTCCGTCCTGCTCTCCGCTCTCGTAAACGGTGACGATGTTCCGATGCTGCAGGCTTGCGGTAGCGCGTAGCTCCCGGTTAAAAAATTGCTCCAGCTGGTGCACCTTGCCGGGACCAGCATCCGCCCGCTTGAGCATCTTGATGGCGACGGTCCGATTCAACGCAGCATCATGCGCGCGATAGACGATGCCCATCCCGCCTGAGCCGATGACGTCGATCACGGCGTACTTCCCGATCTTCTGTATCAGAGGATCAGAACTTTTCAAACCGCTCTTGGCTACCTCCGCTGGACCCGAACTGAATTTCGGGGCGGCGTTTGATTCGCAAGGCAAAATACATCTATTTCGGCGCGGCTATGGTCGAATGCGCACGGAAATCCGCCGAAATTTTACAAGGAACAATGTTAACGCAAGCTTTCCCTACTGCTATCCGCTTTTTGCCCTGAGGGAAGCCGAGACGTATCCCTCAGACCTCTTCCCGCTCAACCAGGCAATTTAGGTCGAGGGCGCCGCGGTAGACTCCCACCCCGTCCCGTCGTCCGTGCGAGGACCAGCTTAGACATAGTGCAGGGACGACCCCCATCGTTACACTGGCCATCCATGACATAACCCTCTGATTGCAAACCGCTTAGAAAAGGAGCGCGGGGATGAGGGCGTCAAGAGCGTGTGCGAGAACTCCATAGTCCCGCAGGGACGGCTGAACTTAGCCCAGGACGCTAGTCCTGGGTACATCATGCAACATGATTGAGTCCCGCAGGGACGGCTGAAGGCTATCCAGGATTGCGTCGCGGCCCGTTTCCAGCCGTCCCTGCGGGACTGGTCGGCCTTGCAAATCCAACCCAGGACTAGCGTCCTGGGCTAAGTTCAGCCGTCCCTTCGACTCGGCGCTCTGCGGGACTAAACTCGTAAATCCTGGTTCTCTCGTCTTTTCCGCAGAAGCCCTTATCGACTTTCCCGGCGATCCGGCACCCCCGAGTCCCCTTACATATCCACTAAACTGGGCGAGACCATCGGGCAGGGCAACGTTTACAATCCACTCATCTTATGGTCCCGCCTCCCCCCAAGCAGCACCCCTCCCCCGATCCTCGGGAGGAGGCGCAAAACTCTCCTGAATCCGCGCAACCAAGTCAGGAGGGTGGGGTTACAAAGGGTATGGGTACCGTAGCCATTTCGCAGAACGGGTTCCAGGGCGCCCAGCAGGGTGCACAGGTCCATACGTCCGGAATCGCCTGGGCGCAGCTCTCTGACGCGGAAATCATGCTACGCGTTCGGGAAGGTGACGATTCGGGCTTCAGCATCCTGATCGAGAAATACCGGAAGCAAATTGTGCACTTCATGTTCCGGATGTCCCGTAACCAGGCGGTGGCGGAAGAGTTGGCGCAGGAAGTGTTTCTCCGCGTGTATCGTTCGCGCCAGACCTACCGGGCAGAGGCAAAGTTCAGCACCTGGCTGTACCGGATCGCGACCAACCTGGGAGTGAACCACGCCCGCGATACGAAGTACGAGCGCACCGCCCAGAATGTTTATCTCGACCAGCCGGACCCGGAAACGGGCACCAGCCCTGATGTAGCCGATGGTTCTCTGAGCGTGGAGCAGGAACTGCTACGCGACGAGAGAATGCAGGCCATTCGTAAGCACGTGATGGCGCTGCCCGAACGGCAGCGTAGCGCCGTGTTGATGCACAAGTATCAGGAAATGGATTACAAGGAGATTGGTGACGTTCTCAAGCTGAGCGAATCGGCGACCAAGTCCTTGCTTTTCCGGGCTTACCAGACATTGCGCGAGAACCTGAAAGATTTCGCCTAAAAGGATTGAGGAAGACATGACTTGCCCTGAGATGAAAAACAATTTGGCCGAAGTAGTTTATGAGTCCCGGCCTCTGCCTGAAGAGATTCGGAAGCACCTCACGGAGTGTGCCGGATGCACCGCCGAACTGGCTGAGATGGAAGCTACCTGGAAGCTGCTGGACGAGTGGCAGGCACCGGAGCCCAGCGCCTTCTTCGACGCTAAGCTGTATGGGCGCTTGCGCACGGAACAGGCAACGGCCCCGGCCAGCCTGTTGGAGCGTGCCAAGGCCTGGTGGCTTTACACCACCAACCTCCAGATGCGTCCGGTGGCGGCAGGTGCATTGGCAATGGTGCTGGCGGTAGGCGGCGGAACGTTTGCCCTGCTCGACCACCAGGCGGTGCCGGCGGTGCAAACCTCGGCCACGGTGCGCGACCTGCAGTCTTATGATGGGAACGCGCAGCTCTTCCAGCAATTAAATGCCTTGGACGGGGATGAGGATAACGCGAGCGGCGCTTCCAACTAGTCATCGAACGCGGCAGGCAGAGGAAATCGAACCACGTGCCGATGGGCACACAAACCGGGAAACGAGGCGCCCGAATACGACGGTCGACGTAACCGCTTCGGAGGGCACCACCATGGCAATCCGCTACGAGCTCGAGTTAAAACCCCAGAGGGGGAAGCTCGCTCGGAGTGTCTTTGCGGCCCTGCTGTTGGTGCTCCCGCTGGCTGCTTCCACCTGTTTTGCCCGGCCTGCGCCGCAGAGTCCGCACCCCCGATTTGAAAACAACCAGCAGGCACACCTGGGCACCTGGCTGCAACGCCATGGGAACCTGCCCCCCGAGCAGCAGGAGAGAGCTTTGCAGAGCGAACCGGGCTTCAACCGCCTGCCGCCGGAGACCCAGCAAAAGCTACTGAATCGGCTGCGCCAGATCAACCGGATGCCTCCCAACCAGCGCCAGCGTACAGTCGACCACATCGAGGCTCTGGAGCGCCTGAGCCCGCAAATGCGCCAACAGGTACGCGCCTCATTCCAGGACTTTCATGCCCTCCCCGAGGACCGGCAACGGATGGTGAGGAAGGCCTTTCGCGATCTGCGCGAGTACCCGCCCGAACAGCGTCAGGCGCTGATGAACTCCGGCCAGTTTCAGGCCCAGTTCAGTCCCCAGGAGCGCAGCATTCTCGGCAACATTCTCGCCGTGGAACCTTACCACCCGACACCCAGGTCAGGCCTGGATAACGACGGGCTGCAGTACGGGCACTAGCGTCCCCGCTCACGAAATCACCTGATAGATCAGAGGCTCCAGGGCAGGTGGCTCAGCGCTCAGCGTAAAACACCGGGTCAGGCTTGTAGCCACCGACGGCAGGCGCGCCTCATCCTCTACATACACGGTAAAGATCGTGTCGCCCGCGGCGACCGGGTCGCCCACCTTCTTGTGAGTCTCTACCCCGGCGTGCGCCGACACGGCTTCCCCGGGCACCGTTCTGCCCGCTCCCGAGCGTTGCACAGCCCACCCCACCTGGTCGCAATCGACGCTGGCCAGAAAGCCCGCGGATGTCGATCGGACAGGGTGCTGATGAGCCGGCTGGTGCAGCCATTGCGGGCTCTCGAACCAGCCCAGGTCGCCGCCCTGTGCGGCAATCATGCATCCGAACTTCTTCAGCGGAAGGCCGCCGGTCAACAGCTCCTCCGCCAACTGGATTCCCTCTTCCGGGGTGGGCACTTTGCCTCCCAGAAAGAGCATCCACCCGGCAAGCTCCAGCGAAAGCCGGCGCAGGTCTTCGGTCAGAGGATGGCGATGGTTGCGCAGCAATTCCACGGCTTCCACAATCTCTGCCGCGTTGCCGGACATGCGCCCCAGCGGTTGGCTCATGTTGGTAATGAGGGCGGCGGTCCTGGTACCAGCGCGGTTTCCGGTAGCGACCATCAGCTCAGCCAGGTGGATGGCTTCGGCCTCCTGCTTCAGGAAGGCGCCGGAACCGGTTTTTACGTCCAGCACCAGCGCGTCCAGGCCGGCCGCGAGCTTCTTGCTCATGATGGAGGCGCAGATCAGAAACGGGCTCTCGACCGTGCCGGTGCGATCGCGCAGCGAGTAGAGTGTGCGGTCCGCCGGCACCAGCCATTCCGTCTGGCCCACGATGGTCAAGCCGCAGGCCTTCAGCACGGCGAGCATCTCCTCTTCCTGAAGATGCGTTCGATAGCCGGGGATGCTTTCCAGTTTGTCGAGGGTTCCGCCGGTATGTCCCAGGGCGCGGCCGGAGATCATGGGCACGGAAAGCCCGGCCGCCGCAGCGATGGGCGCCACCAGGAAGGAAGTTTTGTCGCCCACTCCGCCGGTGGAGTGCTTATCCACCTTGACCCCGGGAACGCTGGGGAATCGGAGCACCCGTCCGGAGTCGCGCATGTGGGTAGTGAGGCTGTGCAGTTCTGCCGGGTTGAGGCCGCGCCAGACGACGGCCATGAGCCAGGCTGCCAGCTGATATTCGGGGATGGTATTCGTCGCTGCCCCGGCGACTAAATAAGCGATCTCGGCGTCGGTGAGCGCTGTGCCGTCGCGTTTCTTCCGAATCAGGTCCACTACGTGCATGGGGCAGGTTCTCCTGCAGCCATGGTAATAGCACCTGGGTGGTGTGTCCCTGCATCGGGAACCATGGCGGTGGCAGGGTGATGACCATTACTATCTGCAGTTACCACAAGTCGGTGGTTTATTACTCAAGAATGATGGCTAATTTCTGTAGAAGAAGTATTCTCTTTTCAAGCGGCGATTATCCAAGAACGCTTTCATCGATTCTTTCGGGGGAGGGACTCGATGAAAGGGAACAAGGATAGTCGCCGTTAGTGTTTTGGGCTCGCGCTTTGCTTCAGAGGGCGAGTGAGAACCGCATTTCCAAGGACGTTAGCTCCCTGAGCTTGTCGAACGGGGGCGATAGATTCAATCTGTGGAACGCGCGAGTTTTCCCGAGCGGAATCCGCATCTTCGTTCGCATCATGGGCCTTCTCCTTGTAGCCCTCGCCGTTCCGTTCTTCATCAACGGCCTGACTGACCTGGGCCTCAGCGCTACATCCGCCTAAGCCGATGGATCTGCCTTTTGGGTGGAAGTGTGCGCCTTAAGCGCCTTTTTGGGTGGAAGTGTGCGCCTTAAGCGCCCTAAGGGTCGAGTCACGGCTCTGATGCTTTGTATCAGGGCACGACTTTAGTCGGGCCGTAAAGGCCCAACAAAAATCCGGGCTTTAGCCCCTGGGCTTTCTTTCGGCCCACTCTCTTCAGCCGGTCACATCCACCCGCCCCATCGTCTGCTCGCGGAACAAGGGCCATGACCAGAGGGTGTCTCCCCTCGACTCAAGGCTTGAACGCGACCACCCGCAGATTTAGACTAGCCCTTACAGGGGGCGAGACGTGACCCCCTTTACTCTGAGGAACTGAATGCATCGGGCTCCCCACTCAGACACCTCTTCTGCTGGCACACCCCAGTCACCTTACCCATTGGTATCCGTGATCATCGCCTACTACAAGCAGGAAAGATTCATTGCGGAGACGGTGAGGAGCGTCCAGCAGCAGACGTACCCAAACGTTGAGATCATTGTGGTCGACGACGGCTCTCCTGTACCTGCCAGTTCTGTTCTTCCTGAGAGTAGCGACGTTCTGCTTTTACGCACGGAGAATCACGGCTGCCCGGCAGCCAGAAACCTCGGCTTCCAGCAGAGCTCTGGAGACTTCCTGGTATTTCTCGACTCAGACGACCGCCTGACACCCGGAGCGCTGGAGGCTCATCTCAAGTCTTTCGCCGAACGGCCTGAGAGCGCTCTTAGTTTCGGCGCGCAACGGTGTATCGATGAATGCGGACGGGAGCTTCGCCCGCCTCATATCTGTCGGCCGCGCAAGAACTACTTCCTCATGCTCCTCGAGGGCAACCCAATTGGAAC
The DNA here is from genome assembly GCA_963830325.1 of uncultured Acidobacteriaceae bacterium. GTDB lineage: Bacteria > Acidobacteriota > Terriglobia > Terriglobales > Acidobacteriaceae > PALSA-350. Next base: position 1,897,093 of record CAWHMV010000003.1, on the reverse strand, counting down.
TCCCGGAGCAACCATGATTCGCAGAGAAGCGTTTATCGAGGCCGGGCTCTTCGATGGATCTCTTCGCATCGTCGAGGACTATCCTCTCTACCTGCGCCTCGCTAGAAAACACCCGTTTGTCCGCAGCGATTTCTGCGTAGTCGACTACCGCTTCCTCACCAACAGCATGTCAAGAGACAAAGAAGGAATGTTCAAGGGGATCATGCATGCACTCGATCAGCTGGAGGCGGAAGCGACGCTCACTCCCTTCGAGCGCAGAAGACTTAACCACGGACGGCGACGTTGGCAGTACGAGTATCGCCCCAACGAGACCCTGGCTTATCGTCTCGAAGGGCTCTATTACAGATTTCGAGCGATGTTAACGGTACCGTTGCGGTCCTATCTCAGCTCCCGGGACGCTGGGGGAACGTTCTCCTAAGTCTTTAGCGTCTCCGTGAGAACCCGGAAAAACGCCGTCAACGTATCTCCGCTACACTCTTGCCCGGGTGGCCCATTCAAGCCTTCTTTGGCTTGAGTGGGCAAAGCTGCTGTCGAGACCTTAGATCGGGACCCATTCTTCCCTTCTGTCATCTCGAGCAGACTCGTGTTATCCCGCAAGCTAACCATCTTGCGCCTAAACGCTGTCAGCTTATCTCCGCTACGCCTCTGCTGGGGTGGCAAGCGAAGCGTCTCAAAGATCCCGCGCTGGGTGAGCCTGCGAGTCGATGCCCAAGCACCATCATGGGCCTTTCTACCAGGTAGAAACTAAGAGAGGCGCAAATAACAGGGGCGAGCAGGGCCAACGGAAACGCCTGAAAAACACCCAACGGCCTAGCCATCGGCGGAAGGAAAAGCGTCTGCCAAAGATAGAGGCTATAGGATATGCGGCCGATCCACTTAAGAACAGGCAATTCGAGTAAGCGCCCTACGATGGAGGTTGGGTTAAGCACCGTATAAGCGATCAGGATCGGCATAGCGCACGCCACAATAGTGCGACGTGAAGGCTGAGACTCGAAAACCTCCAGAAGAACAGCGGCCGCAATAATAGTTCCAACAAAGATGGGCAGGCTAAGATGTTCACGCAACCATTTCTCCGCCGAAGAGCTGCGCATGATCAACGCGAGTAGAGAGCCCCACAAAAGCCCATCGAAACGGTTTTCAGTCCGAAATTGAATGGATGTACCAGGAAACATGACGTGCGTGAACTCTACGTAACGAATACCAATGCATGCTGCAATCAGGATAATCGCACTGCGGATCGCCCACTTTCTGTCAAGTAACAGGATGAAGAGCGGGGCAAACAAATAGAAGTGCTCTTCCACAGCCAGTGACCAGAAGTGCACTGTATACCAGGTTCCCACGGTGTAGTTACGATAGAAGAAGAGAACGGCGAATAGTTCAGACTTGCTGACGTTCGGAATTCGTCTTGAAATTGAAAGGCAGCTCACGAAAATTACGTAAAGAAGCATGGGTGGCAGAATGCGAAATATTCGTCTGGTGTAAAAACGGGAAATGCTAATTGTTTGGAGACGCTCTTTTTCCCTTAACAGCAGCGTGCAGATTAGAAACCCACTCAGCGCAAAGAATATATCAACGCCGTATCCCGCATGCGTGAAAAGCGCTGCAAATCGCATTGCCAGCCACGAGCCATTATTCCCGAGCATTATGTCGCAGTGTGCGCCAATCACTAGACAGACAGCCACGGCTCTCCAACCGTCGAGAGTCGGAATATAGGGCGACGGAGATTGCCTTCCGGTACTCTCCTTGACGGAATTGAACGTCTTAGGGAAAACGATGAACCGGGCGCTTGATTTAATAGGGTTTGAGATAAGCGAATCGTTTAACGCCATCCAGTCGATCTCCTATTCAGCTCCCTACCCGGACCACTCAAGACAAGCCTTGATGCGAGACGGCAATTGCCGCGTGGCTTGCTCTATCGCCGGCAACGACTTCCTCGCGAAGATACGGGCCCATTGCGTTTTGCCCTTCTACGAATCCTTCAGGAGTGGCATTGCGTACCGCCAAGATATTCCACTCGTCGTAACCGAGTAAATAACCATGGGCTGTCAGCAAATCGAAAAGCGGCTGCCGATCAGCTGGTTTCAAATGCCTATGCTCAAAATTGATACAGTTTGGCCGGATGGGCATTTTCAACGCCATGCGCACAACCGCCGCATCAAAGCCCTCGACATCAATTTGGAGGAGATCGATGCTGCCCAGGTCGAGTTCGGTCACCAATGAGGAAAGCGAGCGGCACGCCACAGTGATCCGCTCGATGTCGTCGGGCTTCTGGGCGTGACGCTCGAGATGTTCCCGGTAAAAGGAAGCTAGTTGGAGCGATAAGTCGACTTCCGAAACCTTCTTGTCAGTCTTCTTGACCCTGTACAGTTGTGCCTCGCCGTCCTGCTCCCCGATGGCGGCCTGAATAAGAGTCACGTTCTGAAAGTCTGCGTAGTTTCGTTGCAAACGGACAAATGCGAAGGGATTGGGTTCAATAAGAATTCCGCGCGCGCATCCCTTTGCCAAGTAGCGACGCACGGGATCGTTAGTCGCGCCATCGCACGCACCGACTTGCAGGATGGTGATCGCTTCCCCGCGTGCGTCGTAGTTCGCCAACACGAGATCCAGCGGCTCAAGAGTTACAGCCGGCAACCAGCGACGGATTTCCAAAGGCGCACTTCCCGCCAGTCGCCGAGCGATATGTCTAAGCCAGAGAGGCATCATTCTTTCCGTATAGCAACGAGAGTAGGTGAAGTCCAGGCAAAGCTGGTCCATTCCCCTTACTAACGTCTGATGGAGTTTCTAATAGTTTCGCGCTCGCGTTTGTCCAAGCGAGCCCGCTCACATGGAGACTGTGCCGGTGTAAGTTAAAAGACTGAGTCCCTGATCATGGCGCGTCGGTTCACAAGCCAAAGGCGCATAAATAGGACTGTAGTGCGATGTCGGGGTTATACGCTTCCATAACTCTACGGTACGCGGCCTCGGAGTAAGTAGAACGAAGGGAGGCCTCTCCGATGAGAGTTAACAGCTTTCTTCTGAGGTCTTCAACGTCTCCGCTGCGAAACAGCATTCCTGCTGTTCCGTCGGCCGTGATCTCATGGTGGACTTCGAGATCGCTAAAGAGGCAGGGCAATCCGTGAGCCATCGCTTCTATGGTAACCATCGGCAGCCCCTCAGGCCCCACCGATGGCATAACAAAAATATCTGCCTCCGCGTAGTACTTCTCGGGATTCGACTGAAAGCCCTCAAAGCGAACGTTCATTCCCACTGAAAGCTGCTCTAGTTCCCTACGATAGCTACCATCCCCGAGTACGGTGAGTCTCACATCAGGAATTCCTCGCAACGCTTCCAACAAAAGATAGAGACCCTTATAGCGTTCCAATCGGCCGGCATAAAGTACGTGCGCAGTAGGTATCAAGTCTCTTGGCCTAGCCTGATAGGCCGGGATACGGGAAACCCAATTTGGGATCACTGAAGTGCGCTCCGCAGGCACGGTATCTCTTATAATCTTCCCGGTGGCCTCGGAAACACAAATAACGTGAGAGGCAACGTGGACACAGAGGCGAGCGAGCAGACGTGGGAAGTAGCGGGCAGGGCTCTGGTACCACTTCTAGAGGTGATCCTCAAACGCACCGTGCATGGGTGTAGATTGCGAGGCACCCTAGAAGGCGCGCGGGTATCAGCAAAACTGAATCCAGAAACCCATTGAGAAGGACGATCTCTACCTGCTCACAGAGGATGATGATAGGCAGTACGCCAAATGCAAGCAAGAATCGCAGAGCCTTCAGCCGAGGAAAGGTCGGAATCAGAAAGACACGTACGCCTACGTTTCGCAAGCGTCGAGCCAACTCCGGGAGCGCGCACAGCGATAACACCGTCGCTCGTCCCGCAACATACCAGAAAGACCTTCGACATACGACTCCACGCCTCCCATGGAGGCCCCGAGATCAACCAACAGGATTTTCTTCTTTTTCACTCGTCATCTCTCTTAAGATCAATCGCAATCGCTCCACTTCGAAGAGGACTCCCGCTCCTATACCCGACCGAGTTCCTGGAAAGGCGAACTCCTGCCTCAGGGCGCCTGAGCTTCAGTTCTCTGGTGTGAAAACTCTCGCAGGGAGCTCGAGGAAAAGCCTTCCGAATGAGCCCGGAGGTGTGCGAAGCAGGGTGAGGCGTCCGCGCAGATGTGCTAACTCTTCATCATGCGGCGCTTCGATTGGAGGTACACGAACCATGGTTGCTCGAGAAGCAGCTCGCGATAAACCTCGGAGACTCCCCTTGCCATCGTTGCATAGTGAAATCTTTCGGCGCCGTAAAGAGCCTTTTGCTGCCACGCTTTTCGCTCCTGATCATCCGTCAGGAGGCGGACCAGGTGTCTGGTGAGAGCTGGGATATCCGAGGGAGGAAACAGTATTCCTGCGGCTCCGTGATCCAACGCCTCCGGAATTCCATCGACATTCGAGGCAATGATGGCGCAACCGACTTGCCTTGCCTCGACAAGAACCAGGCCAAAGGCTTCTCTTCTAGACGCGAGAACGAAAATGTCGGCGGCCTGCATGTACGGTTGGGGCGAACTTTGGAACCCTTCAAAGTGGATGCGATTCCGGCATTGAGAGGCATTGGCTTGCTGCTCAAATAGACCTCTCTCCGATCCGTCTCCAACCAGGTAGAGGTGCGCCGCCGGAACCTCGCGGGCCGCCTGCTCGAATGCGCAAATAAGGTCCGCAACTCCCTTGCGGTGGAACATACCGCACACGGTAACGATTGCGGGATGCTCGATTGAGACGACGGGGGCAGAGTTAAGCGCGGGCAGACGTGGGCTCTGCAGGGGGGCATTATGAACAACACGTATCTTGTCTTCCGGAACGCCCAATGCCTGCATCGTTTTACCGACCGCGGCGCTGCAAACGATGACGCGATCCGCAAGACGCATCATGGCGAATTTGCGTTCGTGGACGTTCTGGACGTGAGCGACTAGGGGATGCCCGGTGAATCGCGTGAGGAACCAGCCGAGCAATAGGCCAGTAATCACATGAGTGTGGATGATGTCTGGCTGAAAGTCACGGACGTACCTGCGAAGGGCGAAGATAGCCCTCATGAGCTGCATAGGACGGTGTGTTTGGTCGAGAGGGAGATGTGTGATGCCGAGGCGACTTAGTAGCTGTTCGTGACCTCCGCCGGCAGAGGCGATGACGACGACATGCCCTTGCTCGACCTGTCCTGCGGCGAGATCGAGCGCCGCATTCACTATGCCGTTGCCACGGTCCGTCACTTCACTCAGTATGTGCAAAATGCGCATTTGCAGCCCCTCTGATTCCATTTTCTAATTCATGATTTTCGCAATACGTCGTGTAACAAATCCAACTTCACAAGCCAAAGGCCCACAAATAAGATTAAGCGCTGTTCTGCAAAATTCTACGGATCACAACCTCTGAGCTTGAACGCGGGCGTCTCGGCCTAATATCTCGGGCGCAATTGGCTCAACGGAGAAGCCTCGGAGGAGTCCCCAGCCATGAGCGAAACAGAGTGAAGCCGCGGAAAGCCTCCCGCGTGAAACGACGACGAAACCGCGTAGAACATCATAAGTCAGCAGCCCGAGCCACAACGCGAATAGAGAATGCTTCCGTAAGACATGGCCCATGCCAGACCCGTAAGTGACGGCCCGGCGACTAGAAACTCCATCGCTCAACATATCCCGCCGCGGATGGCCGATGTGCCAGGTGCGATCGAACCGGCCACGAAACCCGTCATTCAGGATGTTCAAAACCAGATCGGTTTCGTCACCGCATCCAAACATGGTCGACGATCCGGGACCGATTTCCTCGTCAAACGAGGAATTGCGAACTGCCTCTCTGCGCAAGAAGAGGGTGGAGCAGAAGGTGGTGCGAAAGATATTGATTGGATGAAGGTCGCAGCGATCCTGCAACCAGCGATTCCCGCTGGGAACACCTTCCTCATCGACGGCTCCTACGGCAAGTATCGAATAGCTGCTGTGGTCTCGGAACCAACCATCAATGTCTTTGAGCAACCGGGGGAATACCAGCAGTCATCATCAGGGAAAGCGATAATTTCCCCAGAAGCTTTCGGGAGGCCGCTGTTGCGTGCCCGGGACGCTCCCTTGGGAGATGAGATTCGGATCAACGTTAAGCGATCGGTGAACTCCACAATCACATTTTGAATTCGATCGTCTTCGTTCTGATCAACGAGAATCACCTCGTAGTCCGAGAACTCTTGCTGAGTCAATGACACAAGGAGTCGTCTAAGCTCGTCTGTGCGTGCGATGGTAGCGACAATCAGCGAAAAACGGGGCACCGATCACCTCATTGCCGGGCGTTGGCAACACCCAAATTTTGTAGCGCTTGGAGCATCCGCCGCTAAGAGCGTCTGCGGGGAAGTCCTCTCAAAGCTAGCGGCTCTCGACGGGTTTAAGGGCATGTCCCTCGACAAAGACTGCTCGAGAGACGGGAGCAATTGCGGTGATCTTTGCCGCTGCCTGCTCATCGCGTCCGACGAATCCCAGATAGCGCACTTCCGCCCGGCGTTCGTGACAGAATTCATGAAAGGCTCGATATTCCCCTTCGCGCCAGCCCGGATAATTGAAGAATTTGTCGAACGCCATCACGGTGCCTGGAACTATTCTGTCTCCCAGCAAATCAAAGACCGTTCTGGTAGAGCTGTAGAGATCGGCATCCAGGTGTAAAAAGGCGACCGGCCCTGGGTACTGCTCACAAAAGGCCGGCAGTGTATCTTCAAACCATCCCTCGTTCAGGCGCACGTTCTGACGGACACGAGGCAAGGTCCCGACGGTGAACGTTCCCTTCTCATGCCCCTGCCCCCAATCTTCGAGCAGACTTGCAAACGAATCGAAGCCGTGAACTTCTCGGGCGATCAGAGACGCAATAAAGTTGACTGTCTCGCCACGATAGACGCCGAACTCGCAACACAGCCCTTGAACTTCTATTTGCGAAACCGCGGCTTTGAGCAAAGCGAATTTATCTGGATAGCTCTTTGCCATCGTCATGCGCTGGTCAACAAACTCGGCTGACTCCTGCGCCGCGCGGAACTGACGCGCGGAGTCGATGTCCTTCGCCGCCAGCAGGAACTGGCGGGTCAGCTGATGCTTCACCTTTTCTTTGATGGTCCGGAACAATTGATTCGCCTCGCATTTCTCAAGACTGGCGCAGGCATTGACCGAATGCTCGCCGCAGCGCGCTGACATGGTTAGTTGATATGCTTCATCGCCGGTTCTCGAAGATTCACTGAGACTGCCGATCGGCACAAGAAACGTTAGAACTACCGCATTCATCACGCCCAAGCCTCCATCTGTGGCCAGACTGGCCCATGCCGCCCCCAGCCAGCCGTGGGTCGGTATCAACCACAGGTTCAATCCAAAATTCCCCAGCTGCAGCCACGATTTGCGTCACCGACCGATACCGTTGCAGCCCCGCGCCGGTCAACACGCTCCCGTGGCGCCATGAATGCTACGAAAGACAGGTATCAGGCATAACCAGCGCAAAGCAGATACGCTCTCAGCGAATCCTCGCCCGACCAGCAGCGGAATCAGCGGGGCTAACACAAACATTCCAACTGCCATCACGCCACTTATGAGCACGGATCGATTGAGGACCCGGCGCCCAAAGTTCGCCGCTTGTTGCAAGCTGGTCGCCCCAAGTTGGAACATCCGCGGCTCCGCGGCAGCCTCCATCGAGGAGGCAGGCATGGTCGCCAGATCGATGGCACGGTACGCCATAGTGTAGATACCGTTTGCAGCGCTCATGCCAAAATGGCTGAGCATCGCTTTATCAAGATCGTTGTAGGCGCAGCCAGTTGATGCAGAAAATGCATACTCCGCGCCTTCTGCCCCGCGCTTCAGAAACAATCGAGGTTCGATTTTTGGCCATCCAAAGTTGGCGGTTACCATGACCACCGCCGCGATAGCCGCTATCCCAGAAACCACCATGGATGCAATTACCCACTGGCCAGCCGTGGCGTGGTGCAGGACCAATAACATACCCGCTGCCGTCAGCGTGCGGGCCAGAGATGTCAGCAGGTTCAGGGTGGCGGTGATTCCCATTTTTTCGAAAGTCTGAAATACCTGGCCGGCGCCAACGGTCAGTTGTTCAAAGAGGCAGCTGGCAATGGCGGTAGGTACGATCACAACGGCGCTGGCAGGGGCGATCAGGTGGCCGGCAGCAAAGTGCAGAGCCACAATAAGCAAAGTACTCATGCTCAGCGTTACCAGCAGAATGTTGCCCCAATAAACTGCAAACTGCGAACGATCCGCTGAGACATGGCGCAGAAAGACGATGCTGCTACCCAGTCTGCCGTAATTCACGACCATGTTGACAAGCGCGATTGCCCCAACAATAACTCCGTACTGGAGAACGCCCAGCAACCTGGCAATCAGAACGAAGTAGACCGCCCTTAGCAGGTACCCCATCCCCTGCCCCGCAAACATCCAGCCGAAATGGCGTGAGAGAGAGCTTTTCGGCATAAACTTCGCTGCACCCATCCAGGTTGGCCGAGGGATGGACTTCATGAAGCCAAACCATGAATGAGCGAATCGTACTGATGCCGGGTATTCTCCCAAAGGAAGTGGCCGCGAGAGGCCAGCAGCGCCTCATTGCCCAATCTTTCTCGGTAGGAGGGGTCCTCCACCAGTCGCTGCAACGCAGTCGCCAAAGCCTCTTGATCATCCGGAGGAACCATGACCCCGCCGCCGTGGGCGAGTTGTTCCGGGATGCCGCCGGTAGCCGAGGCCACCACCGGCAACCCAATGCCATCGCTTCCAAAGGAGACATAGGAAAAGGATCGTTAAAGATGGAAGGGCAGCAGAAGATATCTGCATTGCGCATCAGACTCGCAAGCTCATCGCCAGCCCGGTAGCCGATCAGCTCTGTATTGCTGGGCCGAGCCCGCTCTAACTTGCGGATGTATCGAGTAGGCCTGCTTCCGCCAAACGCCGATCCGCCTATGATTGTGCACTTCGCCTCCATGCCCTCGATCTTGCAAAATCCGCATCGCGCCCGTCAACACGTGTACTCCTTTATACGGGACTAACCGTCCGGTAAAAATGATTTGTGGCACTGACCTTCGAGCCCTGGTTATTGACGCGAAACACTTTCTTATCAGCCCCGTTATAGACGACGTGCGTCTTTCGAAAATGGTTGGGATAGGCTGATGTAACCTCCGTCCTGAGGAATTCGCTGCAGAAGACAACCGGGACGGTCTTCAGTGCCGGTATATGCTTCCTGCTGCGAGGATTCAGGAGCGAATTATGCATATGCAGCACGACTCGGATACCCCGCGACTCCGCCGCTTCCGCCAGCACTTCCGCACATTCCGGCCGATTGTGGATATACAGGATGTCTCCGCACTCCAGCTTTTCCAGCAGAGGGAAAAGAACACCACGATAAATGGGTTCTTGTATAGCCCAGGGGGAACGAAACAAGATTGGGTGAACCCGATCACAAAGGTCCCAATTGGGCAGGCGAAAAACGCGGTGGCTCGGGAACCCCCAGGAATCATCAAACGATCGGCAAACGACCATCTCTTTTCTGTCTTTCAGGACATTGGCGACCCACCTGGAGATCGCTCCGCCGCTAAACTCAGAAAACGGTTCCGCTTCGTCAAGTAAGTGATAGATTTGCGCCATTAGAACTCAAAGCCTCGATCTTTCTCTTGAGCTTGATTCGCCGGACCGCCATAGCGAGACCGCAACAGGCAACTATATATAGGACCGACGAGAGATCCTTCGGCCAGAGGACACTAGATTCATCTACGTTGTACATGACCGTTAAAGCGATCAGCCCTATGTACCACTCGACCCCCGTGGTGCAACTTGTGCGCAGGCAGAACCAGGCATTCCCAATTGCCTGGAACAGGGTGACGAAGAACAAGGCCGTGCCTACAAGACCGAGCTGCAGCCATATTTCCAGAATGCCATTGTGAGCATAACCAAATGCCCAATGCGTCCCGACGATGACACGCGCCGATTCACCTGTCATGCCCAGCCAAAAAGCATAGAACCCATACCCAAGAAGCGGACGCTTTGCTACAGATAGGAGCAAACTACTCCAGATGCCGGTACGACCGGTCAGGGTAGCGTTTCTACCGATACCCTCAAGAACCAATGGCATATATAGCATGCCAATACAAGCGATCGAAACCGCAACCATGACAAAGATACCGCTCATTAATAGAGCGGACCTTTGGCCAGACCTGCTAATGATGCGTATGTAAGCCATGAAGATGATATAAGCTAGCAAGACCATCCGCGCCGTCATCGCATACGCCATAAAAATCATGAGCGACATCAACGCAATGTAGATCATGTTGCGGTACCGAAATGAACGACGCTGAAAGAGGATCGCCGGGCTGATGAGGAATACCAGGCATTTGCCCGCCATGGTCCTGTCAGCAAACACGCCGTTCCATGCTCCCGTATGATATGGCCCATGTACGACGGCGACCTGTGGAAACAGGAATATGAGTATGAGACTCAGAGCAGAGACGGATAAGCCCGCTTTCACTACAAGGGAGCAAAGCTCGTCGTGGTCCCACTTTAGAACTAAGGAGAACGCAAACAATGTTTCGATGAGGTAGAGCACCCCGTTTAATGAGGACCTAAACGGGTCTTGTGACCAGAGGGCAGAGCATATTGTTAATAGCGCAAGGAGCGTAAGCATCTTCATCTCTAGGGCAAGCGAGATGATGCGCTTACTATTGATCAATACCAACCATAACACGATCCCAAGCGCTATTCCTGGAAGGACTACGTATCCGAAGAGGCCAAGGTGATGACCGGTCGACGCGAGGCCGGAAAGAGACGACCCAGATACGCCGGTGTCGTCAAACGACGGGGTACCACCACAAGCGAAAAACATCAGAGGAATTATTAGCATCCATCCTATGAGCGGTTGCCCTCTCGACCGAGACCGGCTGACACCGGCTGCAGCGAAGGGGCTTGTTACTGTCGCTGTCACCATTTTGATGCCCTTGAAGAGGCTGTCCGCCGACCTCTTGGGTTAAACGGATAGTTCGTTAGAATTGAAGTTGATGTTCGCACAGCCCTCCATAGGCAAAAGCGTCCTTCAGATCGTCTGCTTGCCGATGCACCACGCCGAAGCATCCATCTAAGTGCAATGTACGCCGAGATCCTGGCACGTCAGGAGGTATATCCATGCGTGCTGCTGAATCGGCTCGCGCCTCCCTGACAATGGGGAAAGGACTCATGGTGCGTTGGCCGTGTCCCCTTCCATGGCAGAGCGTACGTCAGCGGCGACCGGGATGGGGCGAGCAGGCGCGGCCGCAACTTTAGCATTCACTTGCACTGCTGGTAACGTAGGCATAAAGAACCTCTCCAGTTGTGGCATGCGGGTGAAAAGCAGCAGGCACATCACCAGTGCTGTGGCTGTAAAGGACGCCATTAGCATTGGCTCACGATACAATTTTTCTGGGTTCTGCACGGCACTTGCGGGTTTGAAGGCCAGCCTCAGATAAATCGCCATGGTGAGGGCCACGAGCGGGAAGCCTAGGATTAACTCGATGCGGTAACGAATGATGAATGCGCCCAGAAAGAGCATCGCAGTGGATGCATAAAACAGGGTTGAGACCAGCAAAGATTCCGAAGTGTACCGCTTGAACGAGGCGCGATAGCCGCCCGCCACGGCGCGGTCTTTGATCTCAGACAGTTCGCTGAAGCGCTTGAGTCCCATAAAGTAGCAGCCGATCATCCAGTATGCAATCAACAACGACACCGGGGGGATCAAGGCGGATGTGACCGCATACCAACCCAGCAACATTCGCAATGGGTTATTAATCGATTCGGTCATGACATCGAGATAAGGCACGTCTTTAGTGCGGATAGGGGGAAAGTTGTACACGCAGCCCATTATCCATAGCACGAGCGCCGTCAACGCAAACATACGCGAGATAAGAAGACCGATGGCGACGCCGGCAATCATCATCAGGAGCCATTGTCCGTACGCCACGCCGATGTTCACCAGACCGCGGGCAGCAGGGCGATTGCATTTCAGCGGGTGCAGGCGGTCGAAAGGAGCGTCGAGCACTTCGTTGATGACGTAGTTGCTGCATGCCACCAAGCTGATTGCCAAGAAAGCAAGAACGAGAGTACCGACCAACCGCCAACTAAATAGGGCGGGATAGACGCTCAGCGGAACCACGACGCCGGGCAGCACGAAGAGGTTCTTGATAGAGTGGTCAAGCCTGGCGATTGAAACGTGCGCCCTCAGACGTTCCGAGAAGGATATCTCAGCGCGGCGCGTGGCCCTCGAACCAGGCAAATCCAGCGCCAACGAAGCATGGCCGGAATGCTGAAAGATCTGTTCTTTAATCTCACTCATCGGTAAATCACCTCCGCGGTTTCGTCCTTGGTTGCCGTGCGCCGTTCCGTCCTGCCTATCTATACCGTCTCGGAAGACAACAGGATGGGGTCGCTCTGATTCGCATGTAGACAGGGTGCAGCAATGGTTTGGGATTCGCTGCAGCTCCTCTTTCGCGAATAACTGTTTGCGGTGCGGTGGTCTGGCCTAATCGAGTCGAACAGGCAGCCCTTTACATCTGGTCAATGTCAGGGTTCAATTCCAGCCATTGTCGAATGCTTACGCTTAGCCTGGAAAGCGGCCATAAGACACGAGGTGATAAGAAGGAAGATAATGCTTGGCGTACAAACCAGGAGTTCTTCCCCACGGCTGAGGTGATACCCCGACCACGGTCCTCTCGGCAGTGCAAGCTGAAGCGCCGCGTTTAGCGGCTCGCTAGTTTGGTGACTCAGCGACAGCAACAGACCAGGCGGTAACACAAATGAGCATAAAGCCGCCATGAGACTTAGGCGGACTGCCTTTGATCTGTGACGAAGAGCGAATACCGCAGCCCCCAGCAGGAATATGTAGTTGTAATATTGGAGCGAGGTCTGGAACAACGTGAGGCAGCCGACGATCGAATACATCAAAATATTGGCACTCAATGACATCTTCGGTGCGGGCCACTTGAGCACCCACCAACTAAACAGTACGCCAAGCAGGAGCAACGTGAGGTAGTTCCCAACTACTGCAAAACGCACGCTATGGAAGAGTGCATAGAAAAGAGCCTGCAGATTAGAAAAGCCGTAATTAAGAACGCCTTGATAGGTTATTCCCATCGTACCGCTGGAGGCCGAGTAGTCGCGAATCCTATCCTTATACGCCGGCCACCACGCAACAGCACGCAGCCGGTAAAGACTGACGGCGCTTATTGCCAGGATGACAGGAATGGACACAGTTAACCCTCTCTTGTTCCGCCTCAACACGTAATAGAAAAGCAGGACGAGCGCAAGCGGAGGTTTAATGCTTGCAATTATTCCTATCAACACAAAAGCCCAGGGTGAGTCAAGGCACAATGTGGATAACAAAAGCAGCGGAATCAGCAACACACTGATATTATTCGTACCGAGACCCGCGTGAACTGGGCCGAACGCTAGTCCGAGGGCAAAAAATAAGTATCTGTATATTGGTTCGTCGATTAACAGCGATAGGCGATAAAGCGCCAGTAGATAAACGATAATGCAGCTCGCCAGGTATAGGAGGTGGGCAACTTCAAGGCATCAATGCCGGTAGCGCCATGACTGCCAGAGCCGATGGCGGATAATATAGCTGGCAATCGACAGTACATGGACCATTGAGTTCGGCCACACCAGCCGGATTAGCTCGCTTCATCTCTGAGAATAAAGCATCTGTTAGATACGGATTTTTCCCTTGCATCCAGACCCTGCTGCCAAGATAGAGCTGCTGCACATCATTGTGCGTTAAAGCACAGAATCGGATTCTCGGCGCATCTTGTATAACCACTTTTCCAATCGTCACCGCGCACAAGATAATAATAAGAAGCCACAGCCATCGGTCGTTATAATTACCTTTCACTCAGCCCCTCCTTTTGATCGACAACTGCTTATCAGTCGGCTTTTCTCGCGTAGGTTGCCTGGCCTTCTCGGGTATCGTAAGAGGGCCTGACCATCGACTGGTTCCACCATTGCCTGAATACCACAAAAACAAAAATGCAGTTTCCGACGAGGTAACGTTTCCAAAGACGGCGCGGCTCCATACATAGACGCCAAAACCATTCAAACCCTACCTTCTGGACGAGGAGCGGTGCACGCTTACGGAAACCCGCAACGAACTCAAAACTGCCGCCAATTCCCATCATCACTTTGGCCGGGAGATACGCATAACGTTCTATCCAATACTCCTGCTTCGGTGCACCAAGTCCTACAAAGAGCAGATCGGGTCGCGCCGATTCGATGCGACCCGCGACGCGAACACATTCATCGGGGTTGTCCAGAAAACCGTGCGGCGGGCAATCCACACCAACTACCGTAAGAAGAGGTAAGTTCTTGCTCAATCGGCTTGCCGCGCAGGATGCCGCTCCTGGACTACCCCCGAGAAAGTAGACAGTCTTCCCATTCGCTGCCGCTGTTTCGCATAGCCGCACCATCAAGTCCGCTCCCGCGACACGCTCCGGAACGAACTGGCCTAGACAGCGCGAGGCCCAGACCAGAGAGAGTCCATCGGCAACACTCAAGTCAGCCCGACGCAGGAGATCGGCGAAGCGCTCTTCCTGATGCGCGATCTCGACGAACTGAGCATTCATCGTCACCACATGCGCTGCCCGTTCTCTCGGCCCCTCGAGCATAATGGAGACCCGGTCGACGGCTTTGTCAACGTTACCGGATCCAGAAGAACCTTGTCGATGCACACACGTTCCATTTCGTATCTCCTTCTCTAACGTGTTTCGACCCGTGCCGCTTCTCAGCTTCGGAGTTGTGGAACACGCTCAGGCAACTTGTGACACACACGGGCAAACGTCGATCGCAACCTGCCGCAGATGGGTTCGCATGCCACTGCCCGTGGCCTTGCCAGGCAATGGCGCAAACATGCCAAGGTAGGTTCTTAAGTCGCCTTTGTTTGTTGAGCTTGAATATTGTTTCTCGAGACTGTTTATGCGAGGGTGCGGATATTTCTCAGCGACGACCTGCCTCATGCCGCTGGGTTGCGTCAGGCACCTGCAGGTCTGCCTCTTCTCTCGAGAATGTGCGTTACCTCGAGAAAGGATTTTCTGCTGTTCGGAAAGTCTACTTTACGTAGAGGGCGGCCCCCGTCGCCGCCGCCGCAATGCTCGTAATGCCCAGGGCGGCGTTTCGTAAGTAACTGAACGGCACATACACGATGTCACCGGCCTGCAGCTGAATGTCGGGCTTCTTGCCTTTTTGCATGGAGCTAAAGGGAATGGGATCGCTCTGGTAGCCGCCTACCGCCTTCCGCCGAATCAACCTGGAGCTATTGGGCGCAGCCGAGCTCGCAGTGCCTCCGGCCGTCGCAACTGCCTGCAGGACGGTCAACGTTCCGTCGTTATTTGTCATAGGATAACCGCCGGGCCGGGCCACATCACCTAATACATAGATGATGCCGGCCTTCGGGACAATCAGCTTGTCGCCAGGATTGACCATGATTTTCTGATCAAGAAGGTCATCAGCGCGGTTCGACACATAATAGGAAATCTGCCGATGACTGGTATGCCGCTCGATGGTCACATGCCTGTCCGCCAGGTCAGTCAACCCTCCCGCGAGACCAAGCACGTCAACCACAGAGCGAGGAGTGTCGATCGAATAATTGCCAGGCTTAGCCACCTGCCCGAACACCGTCACGGTTTGCGTCGCATACTGGGTCACCGTCACCATCACGCGCGGATAGTACATCACATGCGACCGGATAAGAGCCGCTTCGATCGTGCGAGCAGCCTCTGCCGGCGTGAGCGAGGCGAGCCGGACAGTACCACCCAGCATGAGCGGTAAGTCTCCGCTATCCGTCACGCGCGCGTTTTGATCAAGGTCCGGGGTGTCAAACACCTCAACATTGACTTCATCTCCGGGACCAATCAGCAGGCTTTCGTTCTGCGCAAGTAAAGGGGCGCTCAGGCAACAGGCCAGAATCATTCCTTTAAGCAGTCTCACGGTTCCCCTCCTTGCCCCAATCGTTCAAGTCGCGATATCCATAATAGTCGTGGTAAACGCCCGGTCCATCCTTCACCCCGTTCAGCACGATGCCTACGGGTCTCCTGGAGTACGCTGTCAACAAATCGTGGGCGCGCATGAGCGCGGTCTTCGTGGTCACTCCAAGCCGCGCCATTTGAATCGTCACATCGGACAGCTCGCTCAACACACGAGCATCGGCGACCGGCAGCACCGGCGGTGCATCGATCACAATCACGTCAAACTCCTGGCGCAGGTGCATAAGGAGTTCCCGCATGCGATCGGACTCCAATAGCTCAGAGGGAAAGGCCGGAACGGCTCCCTCAGGCAACAGGTAGAGCCCGGGCATCTCGGGATGAACAAAAATTGCGTTCTCCTGCGATTCTCCAGCTAGTAAAAGACTCAAGCCACTCTTGCCGGGGAGACCCATGCTGCTCCGAATGGCAGGTCGCCTCATGTCACCTTCAAGGAGCAGGACCATCTTTCCTTGTTGAACGAAGCTGGCCGCGAGGTTCATGGAAAGCGTGGTTTTCCCCTCGCCCGGAACGGCACTTGTTATCAAGATCACCTTGGGCGGCGGTGGGTTCCTGACCCGAGTCAGCACAGAACGCAAATTGCGAACGGCTTCGCTGTATCCTGACTTCGGACGAGTCCGCGCTTCGATCGCGTTCTTGTGATGCCCGAATCGCGGCAAGACGCCAATCAGCGGTAGCCCCATTTGTTCGATCGCGCTGGCATCCTGAATCGTGTTATCCAACGTATCGACTACCAATACTCCGGCGCCACCGAGGAAGAGCCGAAAGGCAAACGCGGCGGCCAAATACAAAGGTACGTTAGGTTTCTGGTTGAGGGGAACGAGAGCCTGGTCCACGACCGTAATGGTGTTGGACTTGAGGCCCTGTAGGATCCCCGCTTCTTTCAGCCGTTTCAACAAATCCTCATACAGTGAGCGGCTATCGTCCGCTTCCTGACGGGTGATGATGTATTTAATTGCCTTATCGTTCAAAGCATCCGCTTGCGTCTTCTGCTGGTTGTATTTTTGCTGCGCATCCTTCCACGTCTGATCGGCAACCTGGTAATCGTTTCGGGCCCTCTCGCCGATACGGCTTATCTCTTGCTGGATGGCATGATCGAGACCGTTGATGTTGGCTTGGTCTCCCCGATCCTGGATAGCCAGATCCAAACTTGGTCTTCATCTGATCGAACTGTCCTTGAAGCGACGCCTCTTGACCGCGTAGATTCTGGATCGTCACTAACGAATTAGTGATGCCTGAAGATGCGGGCCCACCGAGCGTGTTTCCGGCCAGGCTGGATAGCATCTCGGCGTCTCCGGATTCCGCGGCTTGGTAGATCGCTTCCTTCAAGATGCGATTCTGGGAAGCATCGCTTAAGGTTCTGGCTGATCTCTGAAATCGATCGAACACCGCCGAGTACGCCGGCTGGTGCCCCTGGGCATCGGTCGTACCGATACTGTAAATCCCGGATTCCCGCTGCATCTGCGCGACCTGAGCTTGCAGGTCCTGGCTCCGGATCCGCAGTTCGGCGAGCTGCTTGCTTAAGGATTCGGATGTCGTCTCTGGTGCCTTGTACCTGGTTTCAAAAGTTAATCGACCAATTCCTGCACCAGTTCATTGACAACCGCCGTGGCGATTTTAGGATCAGGATCGAGGTAGTCAATCTCGATCAGGCGCGTCCCTCCTAGCGGCTTGACAGTCAAATTCTGGTGAAAGACACTTCAGGCGCTGGCTTGGCGGCGAGCTTTCAGGATTTCCAATCGGAAGGATTCGACGATCCCCCCGGAAGTTGGCTTCCAATAATCGGCTTACTGGGTCGGGATGGGGTTGAAATGACTCCGTGTTTTCAAGTCCGAGCTTCTGGATGGTCCGCAACGCAAGCGCGCTCGACTGCAAAATACTCGCCTGCGTCTGAATGTTAATATCCGCCTTGAAGGCATCGCGTACCCCCGCCGGAGCCCATCAGACTGTCAAGGTCCAGACCGTCGGAACTCTCTTTCTGTACCTGGATGGTGCCCGTGGCCTGATAGCGCCGGTGCTGAACACACAGAACACATCCCCAAGCGCGAAAATCAAACCGCGGTGACAAAGACGATCCTTCGCCTGCGGGAAAACATCTGCAGCAGATCATGCAGCGTCAATTCCCGTTCCAGGTAAGGACTTGAGCCTTGCTTCTCTGGCGGCTCGCGGATAGGTCTGCTGGCATCTGTCTCTCAGCGTTAACGACTATGGTCGCTCCCTCTCCAACAGTCCTGCTCTCAGCTACATCGCAAGTGGCAGTGTCATGCTAATGAGAGGGCGAGCATTGTTCCGCCTGGACCCGAGATTGGTGGCTAGCAGGGAACTTGGCTGTTACCCGCGGACGTTCACGCGCTTCATTAGGCCTAAGATTGTCCTCTATCCAGCCAATTCGAGGTCGCTAGCGTGAACGTCGATGGCACAAGACCTCTGGATCAACTGAATGGTGACCACAAATTTGAAGTTCCCACCCGATTCCAGGACCCGCCCTCTGACCCCCTTGAACGGGCCACTGGTGATACATACGGTATCGCCTGTGGATACGGGCGGATGCGGAGAAAGCGATGCGTGCTGAGTGCCGACGCGGAGAGCCCGCATCTCCTGATCATCTACGGGCAAAGGCGATGCGCCATTGCCAACTATAAGACCACACGTGCGGTTCGGATCACTGGAAGCCGCTCATTGGCCTCGAAATAAACGAAAACATATCCAGGGAAGAGCGGATATTGGATCTCCCGTCGAACCCCGTTCTTCCATCGCCGAACGACGGAATAAAGAGGCAGAAACGATTGGATTTGTTTGGCCATCAACTGCGCCTGGACAAACTTTTCGTGACGCGGTGCGGTGTATGCGGCAAACCATGCCTTTTTCGTCATCTGAGGAAACACACGGCTCGCTTCGATCGGAGACAACGAACACCCCGATCCGAAACAGGGGGAAAAGCCAACACAGCGTACCTCCATGTCATGAACGTTTCGGAACCCGCCCCGACCCATACTTCCGGGAAACAATGGGTACCGAAATGAGGGACGCAAAGGCCAGTCGCTGATTCTTACGCACCGAATCAACCTGTCCGCGCATCGCGCTTCTTGTCCCAGCCCGTTCCGGCAAGCTTCGCACGCTCACTTAGCTGTGAGGCTAATTACTTTGCAAACACCTATAGGGTTACCTCTTCGCCCGTACCGCTTAACCTGCGATTACATGGTTCTGTAACAACGCTAGGGGCAGTATTTACGTCGAGGCGCGAACCCAACCGCACGGGCCGCAGTCTGCAACCGACCTTGACTACACTTTCAGACGAGTCAAATTGCTTCGAACTTGAGTAGCATTGCTGACTGGAATCAGCTTAGAACACAGCATGATAGCCATCAAAACAAAATCCCACTTTGGTACCACTCTTGGCAATAGGTATCCACACCCGCAACAGCTAGACCTGTCCTGCGTGTGATATGCCGATTTTCCCCTCGCGGCCATCCTGTGCGGGGAGCTGCACCTAGCGCTACAACCGGGATTAAATAGGGCCCGCAGACAAAGCTTCTGAGGTGACTTTTAGTTGCAAAAGAGCACAAAAGAGATGTCTGATAACTATTCCCCTACGCAACCAATGCCAGGGTTGCTATGACCATCTGCACCGGTCGAGGATTGAACTCAACATCTTTATTCAAAGCCGCACACGCGTGTGTTGGTGTACCCCGTGCAGGAAACCCGGATACATAGGCCGAAAGCGGATTTTCCGAATGCTTTCACCCCGTGCGTATTGACCTTGGCCCTGGCCGCAGCCGTTTTGCCGCCTGGGAGCGTAGGAACGGGCTGCTCGTCCGTTTACCCAATGGCCCGCGCTCCGTCCCGGCACGCTACTCCTTCTTGTTGGCTCCTCCAAGTCAATAACGTTTGGGCCCCATCCCCTCACCAGGTCTCGGAGCACCCGTCCGGAATCCCGCATGTGCGTAGTGAGGCTGTGCAGTTCTGCCGGGTTGAGGCCGCGCCAGACGACGGCCATGAGCCAGGCTGCCAGCTGATATTCGGGGATGGTATTCGTCGCTGCCCCGGCGATGAAATAAGCGATCTCGGCGTCGGTGAGCACAGCACCATGGTGGTGGATGGGCAGCACCATTACTACCTGCAGTTACCACAAGTCGGTGGCCTATTACTCAAGAATGATGGCTAATTTCTGTAGAAGAAGTATGCTCTTTTCAAGCGGCGATTATCCAAGAACGCTTTCATCGATTCTTTCGGGAGGGGGACTGATGAAAGGGCAGAAGGATCATCGCAGCTCAGGTGTTTTTGCGGCTATTCGGAGCAGGGCTTGTGGAGCCGCGGTTTACTGTACAGGACGGGCCTCCGTTCCAGTTCCCGAGCACGGCAGAAGCCCCGCTGGAGCCATTGGCATAACGAACTGCCTTAGCGCCCATTGTGGAAAGTCCCGATTAACCCGGCTCGGAACTATCGGCAACCCCCTCACGGTGGGTGACTAAGCCGGATTGCGAGCAACATCTATAAGGCGCAGCCGTAAAGGCTTCTCGTCATCCGGGCAAACGCCCCTTTTCAATGCTCCACCAGGCTCTTTAAGAGTTTGCTAACCGTACGTCGAGGGCGGCATCTGGTTTCTGCTGTCTGGCGACACGGCCCCAAACAAACCTCAACGGACGACCGTAGTCAATGGCAAAACCTTCGAATTCGACCTAGAAGATCTTGCTATTTAGATTGGCAGATCTTTCGGATATCCAGCTGTTGTCTTGAGCCGATAAGCTTGAACTGGTCGAAGCCAAGGCATTCAAGCATTGTGGCTAAGCCAGGATGCCTCGCATTGCCGCACGAGAGCGAATTTGCTGACAGCAAGTGCTAAGTCAGATGGGCGAAGCCTTGCCCGGTCATTGGAGTAGAGCAATCCGAACGAGAGGGCGCTTTGGCGACGCGCAAAGGCGGGTTTCACTCCTACACACCGTACTTTAGCTAGGGCCCAAGATGACAACCGTATCCCCCGAGCAGCCGCCCTCCCACACGCGAGACGCTCGCAATTGGTTCGCTGTGGTCACGACGCCGCAGCATGAGAAGGCCGCGTTCCGGCATCTTGACTCCTCCGGCATTGAGGCTTTTCTCCCTACTTGCGAATCCTCTTCGCACCTGGAAAAACAGGCAGAAAGTGGCAGTGCAACTGCCCTTGTTTCCGACCTATCTATTTGTCCGCATCGCCCGAAAGACCGCGTTCGTGTTCTGCGCACTCCGGGTGTCCGTCGGCTGGTCGGCAACAGCCGCGAGCCTCTGTCGCTGGCTGACCGGGAAGTCGAGTTTCTCCGGAAAGCACTTTGCAGGCAAAAGGCTGAACCCTATGCGGATCTCGTCTCCGGCGAACGGGTCCGTATCGGGAGCGGTGCAATGCAGGGGCTGGAAGGCTGGCTCGTACGCAAAACCAGCGGTTGGCGCTTCATCCTGAGCGTACAGCTTATTCACCAACTCGTAGCCGTCGAGGTCGATGCTTCCAGCCTGATACCGGCTATCGCTTACTGACGATGGTAATGGAACCGTGAGCTTTTCCCCGTTCAATGCTTCTGTTTGAACAAGAAGGCTGAATTCCACCAATGTTATTTGGAACCGGACTTTCTTGAGAGCGAAAATATGAACATCAGCACCCAGTGGCAGCCCGCGCCCGCCTCATCGGGGACGTCGCTCCGCGGGCCGAATATCGCTCGAATCGGTGTGGGCCATGCTTTGATCGACAATTGTTCTTCTGAGCAAGTGTGCGCGTGGATCGTAGCTCATGCTAAGAACTGTGGGGCGCCGGCCTATGTGCTTACTCCCAACGCGCAACACATCTGTTCTGCTGGAGAATGACCGTCGGCTCCAGAACGTGTATTGTCCACACGCTGATCTGGTGATCCCTGATGGCGATCTCTCTGCTGATTGCCGCGCGCCTCTACGGCCGCTGTCTCCAGCAGCGGGTTGCCGGCGTCGATATTTTCAAAGAAGTCTGCGGTCACGCCGCAGAGGCGGGTCTCCAAGTGTTCCTGCTGGGCGGCAGAACCGGATCCGCGGTTGACGCGCGGCCGCTGTCCTAAAAGCGGATTTTCCGGGGTTAAAATATACAACTTCACTGTCCTCCTCTTGGTTTCGAGCAAGACCCGGCCCTGAACTGCGCGCCATCTCGGACGCAGTTATCGCGGCGCACCCCCCGACATCTTGTTTGTCGCCTTTGGGGCGCCTAAGCAGGAATATTGGATTTATGAGTACGGTCTGCGACTCCCGGTCCCTGTTTGCATCGGCGTGGAAGGGTCCTTTGAGATCGTAGGTGGGGTAATTCCTCGTGCCCCAGTCTGGACTCGGAAGATAGGTTGCGAGTGGCTCTATCGCCTTTGCCGCGAGCCCCGCAGGATGTGGCGCCGCTATCTGATCGGCAACCTGGAGTTTGCTTCCATCGTTGTTCGCCAGCGGATCCGGCGTACATTGCTCAGCCGCTTTTGTCCAATTCCTCAACGAGGACCGGTTCGCAGCAGAGCTAGCTGAACTGGCCTTGCTGCAACGTGAGGGGCGCTTGGATATCCGCTCCAACATCACCCCTCACGAGGTCGAGGGTCTCCCGACCCCACTCTATGAGCCGGCTGAGTGAGTGGGCTGGGCGTTCATCCTTCATCAAGAAATCGTTTAGAGCTAAACGAACCCGGAGTGAGGTGATCACAATTGTCGATGAGTAACCTGGGCATCATGAGAATTCTCGGTAGCGCCTCGCCGGCCAAATGGCAATTCTATTCGGAAGCAACAACCGGTCTGGCTTA
Source organism: uncultured Acidobacteriaceae bacterium (assembly GCA_963830325.1). Taxonomy (GTDB): domain Bacteria; phylum Acidobacteriota; class Terriglobia; order Terriglobales; family Acidobacteriaceae; genus PALSA-350. The sequence continues at coordinate 1,874,288 of CAWHMV010000003.1, read as the reverse complement.
CCCCTCCAGGTGTGGCTCTCTCCCTGATGAAGGCCGTATGGTCGGTTTAAAAAAGGAGCGCCCGTGAACTCCGCACTGAGCTTGGTAGCGATTTTGTTGTTGCTTGTCCAACCTGGCCTTGCACAGACCCAACTGGTTGCTTCCAACCCACCGGCAGGGGGCGTCATTCGGCTTAACAGCATTACCTTTTGGCTTCGCTTCAATAAGCGCATCGAAAATGCGAATGTTCTCTCACGTTGCAGACGCCGGCCGAAAACCGAAGTCTGGCTCTGCAAGCCCAGATTGCATCCGACCAGGTCCAGGCATTTGCGACCAATCTGGAAAAGGCTCTTATTCACTGAACTGGCAAGTTGAGACACCCGGAAAACCGGCGACGAGCGGAGCGGTCGCTTTCAGCGTGCGATAGTGTTCAGCACTAACCGCGGATGGCCTCGGATTAAGAGCGGCCGAAGATAGTGGACGAGAAAACATAGGATGGGAGATAACCGATGCGTCTAGTGAAGTTCTCTTGCTTACCTTTGGGCATGTTGCTATCCACCTTGCGCGTGGGCGCAAGGGCCCGGCCTTGCCTATTGGTGCAGGCGACTTGGTCCACATACAGGTTGCCGATACGCCCGAAATGGGAGCGAGTCCCCGAGTGACGGACGCAGGTGAGATCCCGGTGCTTGGGGCTGGAAACGTTAAGGTCGCGGGGCTCAACCCGGCGGAGGCCGCGACGGCGATCCAGACGCGTCTTGTGGAAACGCATTACCTCAACCATCCTGAAGTTACTTTGACGGTGGAACAATATGCGACGCAGACGTCTCGGTGATGGGCGAGGTGAAGTCGGCCGGCGCCTATGCCATCACCACGCCCCGTCCGGTACTGGACATTCTCGCACTGGCTGGCGGTCTGACCCCTGAGGCCGACCGGCACGTTTTTATCGCCCGGCAAGCCGATCCGGATCATCCGCTTCACTACTACGTGTCCAATGATGCACGCGACGCTCTCAGCACAGACCGTCCTGGTCTATCCTGGCGACACGATCGTGGTGCCCAGAGCAGGTCATTGTATATATCCTCGGCGATGTGAATCGGCCCGGAGGGTATCGATACAATGAATCGCAATTGACCCTGTTACAGGCGTTCGCCCTGGCGGGAGGCGCTACCCGCGCGGCCAAGCAAAAACATGCTGCATCTGTTTTGTAAACGCCCAGCGGGTATCAGGATACGACTTTTTCCCTGGTGGACTTCGAGGTAGGCAAGCGCTCGGACATGGCTCTGCTCCCCGGCGACGTGCTGTATTTGCCCTTCAGCGTTGGACGTAACCTGATGATGGTACGTCAGCAGGTATTGTGGCCGCCGCCACGACTGCTTCGATTTACGCGATTCCTTAACTCTTTTTGGCAACACTGTGGTCCCGATGGACAGCTTATGTGCGGCCTTCTTTCGCTCCCGTGGGGGGGGGGGGTACATCGATGTAAGCCAACCGATCAGAAATCGAAGCGACTCTCCTGGGAGACACCGTAGCGCGTCGTTGGACAGCAGAAAACCTGTTTCGATAACACTCCGCGCAAGCGGTTAATCGAGGAGACTCGTGAAAGATCAATTGACGTTGCAATCTCTCTGGGTAGTCCTTCGCCGCCGCCGGCGCGTGGTGTATTGGAGCCTCGCTGTATGGGTCGTTGCCGGAGCGCTGGTCTGCATCATCATGACTCCCAGGTACCGGGCGATAGGGGAGATCGAAGTCGCCAAGCAAAGCTCTGACGGCCTGGGGCTGCAAAGCATGATGCCGACTACGGACACCCCCTCCGACGCCATGGATGCCAACATCACCCTCGAAACACAAGCCAACATCCTTCAGTCGGATTCGCTTGCATTGGGTGTGATCGAGAAGTTGAACCTTGAGCAGACACGCGATTTCCGCCCCTACTTCAACCCGGTCGGCTGGGTGATGGGGTTGATCTCACCCAAGGGACCCAAAGATCCGTAGGAGTCTCCCTGGAGGATTCCCCAGCACCGCCGCACCCGCGCTATTGACATCTTCCAGCACCATCTCAAAGTGGAGTCGGTCGCCGGCACGCGTCTGATCGAAATCAAATATCTCAGCTCCAGCCGCAAGGACGCTGCGGACGGTAATCAACGAACTGACCCACGAACTGCTCGACTACTCCTTTAACGCGCGGACCAACGCTACGGCCGTCGGCTCGCATTGGCTGACGGGACAACTGCGACGAGGTGAAGCGGCAGGCCGAACAACTTGAGGCTAAAGTCGTTGATTTACAACGGCAATCGGGGATGTACAGCCTGGGCGTAACCGATGCCAACGGCGTGGAGGCGCCCGCCTTACAGCGCCACGCTCAATCGCCTGCAGCAGACGACCGACGCGCTTGCGCCAGGCCACCTCGAACCGCATCTTGAAGGGCGCAATCGCGCCAGATGGTTGAAACCGGGGATCCGGAGGTGATCTCCGGCCTGGCGGGGGCGAGCATGTCAAGCAGCTCCGCCGCCACAAACAACTCTTTCAACCTCATCCAGTCACTGCGCTCCCAGCAAGCAGCCCTGCAGGTGCAGATTGCTGCGGACCAGTCGAAGTACGGTTCCGCAAATCCGAAGCTATCGGACGACCGCATGGCTCTCGCCAGCATCACCTCCGCCATTACCCAGGAGATCAGCCGCATTCGCGATCGGGCACGAAACGATTACCGTACGGCCCAGGTCGCGGAGAATGACTTGAAGGCCCTTTACGAGGAGCAACGCGCTGAGGCCGACAAGCTCAATGACAAGGCGATCGAATACTCCATCGCCAAGCAGGAGGCGACAGAAAGCCGCAATCTGTACGACACTCTCTTCCGCCATCTCAAGGAGGCCGGCGTGATGGAGGGACTGCGGTCGTCCAATATTACAATCGTGGATCCGGGCCGGATTCCGGATAAGCCCGCCAGGCCGAATGTTCCTATTTATATGGCCGCAGCGGTCTTTGCTGGTCTCTTATTTGGCTCAATGGGCGCTTTGTTCTTTGAAGTGAATGACGATCGTCTGCAAATTGTCGATCACCTGGAGCGCGATCTTTCGCTACCCACGCTTGGGGTCTTCCTGCCGCTCACACTACGCTCCAGGGAGAAACGCCCCTTATTGCTGCGCAGCAGCGATGTGCAACCGCTTACCCTCCCCGAAGACCCGCGCTCTCCCTTTGCAGAAGCTCTACGCGGAGTGCGGACCGCTGTGCTCTCCCAATATGGAAAACGCCCCGCACCATCCTGATTACCAGTCCGTCCGAGAGTGAGGGCAAGACCACGGTCGCCATCAACCTGGGCGCCGTAATTTCCCAAAATGGCAGCAGGGTTCTGCTGGTGGAAGCGGACATGCGTCGCCCGGGTTTTTCCGAGCACCTCGGAGTGGGACGGAGAGGCGGGACTGAGTGATCTGCTCCAGGGCAGCACGGAACGTTTGCAGCGGACCCCATTCACGGATCTACCTCTGCTGGATGTCCTTCCCAGCGGGCCGGTGCCGCCGTTTCCCTCGGAACTGCTCGGCTCCCCGCGCTTGCGAGAACTGGTTGAGCAATGGTCCGACGAGTACGACTTTATCCTCTTTGACAGTCCGCCAACCCTGGTTGTTACAGATGCCACGGTTCTGTCGAAAGTCGTGGACTCGACGCTGCTCATCGCTCGCTATTCACAAACCACGCGCACCAACCTGCAGCGCGCCTACAAGATGCTCCACGGACACACTGCCGGTCACGTGAGCGTGCTGGTCAATGGTGTGGACCCGAGCGCCGCGCCCTGGGTGTACGAATACTCACGCTATACGGGATAGCAAGCTGCTATTTTCGCCACTGCCCTTGGTGCTTTCGCGCTTGAAATTTCACCCGCGCTGCCGATGGCCTACAGGGACGCTCGACTGATTTCTCCCCCGAATCGAGCACAGAACCGAAGCCACGCCCACTAGGAGGTATACGAGTGACTACGCCCGCAACCAGTCCGCAGGTCAGTACCGTCATCCCGACCAGGGGTCGCCCAGAGTTGGTGCTGCGCGCCGTACGCAGCGCTCTTGCCCAAACACTTGCCCCTCATGAGGTGATCGTTGTGGTGGACGGTCCGGATCCGGCAACCTGCCAGGCGCTATCGTCGCTTCGCGAGCAACGAGTTCGGGTCATTGCTCTTGAAACTCCGGTGGAGGAGCGGAAGCACGCAATGTTGGAGCACGCGCGGCTTCCGGTGACTGGATCGCCCTGCTCGACGACGACGATGAGTGGTTACCGGCAAAGCTTGAAAGACAACTGGAGGCTGCGGCGCGGCAGCCGGACGCCAACGTGGTTGTTTGCCAGCATTTCCTCCGTGCCGATGATGCCGAAGATGACGGTCCGTCCGCGCCGGCTGCCACGGGCTGGAGAGTCGATTTCAGAGTTTATGTTCGACTATCTCTGCTACTTCCAGACATCTTCTTTTGTTAGCAAGCGTTCGCTATTTCTGGAAGTCCCGTTTCAAACGGGCCAGGCGTTCTTCCAGGATATCGATTGGTTCTTGCGTGTTAATCAACGTCCGGAGACGCGCCTGGTTATCGTCGCCGAGCCGCTCACGATCTACTACGAACCTGGCGGCGGGTGACCGTCACCAGTAAAATCCCGTGGAAAGCTCGCTTGGAGTGGGGCAAGGCCAATCGCCATCGAATGAGCCGAAAAGCCTACTCACGCTTTGTCGTGGGATCCTGCGCGGCGCGTGCGGTAGAGGAAGGCGCAGGGCTTTCCGGGTTTGTTCTGCTCTTGCGGGAGTGTGTTGTGGGGGGAAGAGCTCGTCCGATGCAATCGATTCTTTTGGCCGGTATCTACCTGCTCTCTCCGCAGCAGCGTCGCGTTTGGCGGGACCGCATTTTCCTGCGCCGAGGACTGTGAATGCAATGTTGGCTGTCCCGGAGGGAACCTGATGCTCGCGAAACCCCTGCTCGCACCGTCGATAGGGACGGAGTTTTTCCCAGAGCAGCGGCCTCGCCGGGATATACGGGTCATCTTAATGGTCCCCTGCATGATCTATTTCGGGGCAGGGCTCAACTTTACTTCATCGCAAGATCGCGCGGCGGGTGACGCATTGACGGCGACGGCGGCTGACCCCTCTGCTCACCGGGCCTCTCTTATCATCGCGGCGCCCTTTGTCGTCTGGATTTGCCTGAAGTTCGGTTCTTTGTTGCTGAGCACCCTGCGTGCCAACCTTGCCTTAAGCCTTTTGCTTATCTGGGCCGCACTATCGACTGTCTGGTCGCAGGATCCGATACATACGTTGTCCGAAGCCGGCACCCTTGTCGGCACGACCATGATTGTCATCTGGATGGCGCGGACAATTGACTGGCAGAGTCAGCTGAAGATCATCCTCTATGCTGGTGCGATCGCTGGCATTCTGAGTGTGGCCTTCGCCATCGGACTGCCCAGCCGCGGTATTGACTACACCCACGGAACTTCCTGGCAGGGTATCTTCTTTTCCAAGAATCATCTTGGACGCATGATGCTGTTCTTTTTAACCCCTGCCTTTTACTTCCGCACCGGTCAAAACCAGGCCCTGCTCCATAGAGCAATCCGTTACAGTTACATTGCGCTCTGTCTCGGCCTCATTGTTATGTCGCAGTCCAAGACAGCCATCGGTGTGGCGGCTATCTACCTGGTGTTCACGGCAGCCATGTTTTTGAGCCGGCGGCTGCGCGCAATGGATCGGAAGTTCCTGATCCTTGGGATGGCAGTTCTCCTTTCTGTGTCCGCGCTGCTGATTCTGCCGAATTTGACAGCGTTGGTTTTGGAAATGGGAGGAGACCCGACGCTCACCGGACGGACGGTCATCTGGAGTCAGTTACTTATATCTTTTTGGAAGCACCCATGGACTGGGTATGGGTATGGGGCCTTCTGGGGAGCCGGCGAGGGCTGGGATGCTTTCATGCGCATTTATGGCGCCATGCACTTCGCCGCTACCTATGCGCACAGTGGTTACCTCGATGTCTTGCTTGGACTCGGCGGGGTCGGCCTGGCCCTGGTTCTTGCCATGTTAGCCAAGGCCACTTGGACCGGACTGCGCGAACTTGGCGGAGACCAGGCAGCACGCGTTGAGTGGTGCTCCGCCGTTGTATTTATCTCTGTCATTTACAACGTGGATGAAGTCACTTACCTTGCCGCGAAGGCTCTCCCCTGGATCCTGCTGCTGCTTGCCTGCCTCAACCTGTATATCGTGCAGCAGGAGCAGCAGGCAGCAGCGTCTGATATTCCGCAGAAAGAGCTTGAGTACGAGAGCATTCTTGCGTAACGGAAAGCGGAAGCCGGATAGCGCTCCCGGCACCCTGAGTTCGGAGAATTCCTGATACGGCAACAAAGGCAGCGTACAAGACATGGGAGCTTGAGAGTGGTCAAGGACAAATCGCGTACCCTTACAAGAGATGCACTGCCCCGCGTCTTCATTTACCGCGAGGAGCTGCTTCGTATCAGCGAGACATTTATCAGGGGACAAGCTGAAGCACTTACCCGGTACCAACCGATTTATGTTGGCCTGCGGAAGGCGCGAACAAGTCTGCTGCTCGGGTCGCCGGCGTTGCAACTAAATAATGGGCCGTTCCTGCTCGGTAATGTTCGCGCCGAGGCTTATCGCTATTACCCGTGGGCTCCGCTGTTTCACGGTCGTCTCAAGCAGCTGCGTCCGTCCCTGCTGCATGCGCATTTTGCCATGGACGCGACACAAACGCTTGCAATGCATCGCAAGCTCCGCGTGCCGCTGCTGGTTTCGCTTCACGGCTACGACATCTTTGTGGACGACGAAACTTTTGCTCAAAGTCGGCGTGGCCGGCTATTTCTGCGTTCTCGCTCCTCCCTTTGGGCGCAGGCGACACTGGTGTTGTGTGTCTCCGAGGCTGTGCGCAAGCAGGCGTTGGCGGCCGGCATTCCTGGAATCAAAGCTGGCCGTTCACTACACAGGGGTGGACACGGCCGCGCTCAATCCGGCGCCTGCGAGCGCTCGCGATCAAAAACTGATCGTGTTCGTCGGACGGCTGGTTGAGAAGAAGGGCTGCTCCTACTTGATAGAGGCGTTGGCGAAAATTGGCGCCCCGAAAGTGCACTTGGAAGTTATTGGAGATGGCCCCCTCCGCCCCTGCCTGGAAGAGCTCGCTGCTCGTCTCGGCGTGCGCGCTCGTTTCCTTGGCGCGCAGCCTGCCTCCGTTGTTTTGGACCGAATGGCCAAGGCGAGGGTCTTTTGTGGCCCCAGCGTCCGTGCTGAGAATGGCGACAGTGAAGGATTTGGCATGGTCTTTGCCGAAGCGCAGGCTCTTGGAACCCCCGTGGTGAGCACCATGCATACTGCGATTCCAGAAGTCGTTCTGCACGGGAAAACGGGTCTACTCGCCCCCGAACGTGATGCGGATACCTTGAGCCAGCATCTTCAGACGCTTCTTGAAAATGACGCCCTTTGGTCCGCATTTCACCATCGCGGGGTCGAGCATGTCCGGCGTTCTTTTGATCTGACAAAGCAAACGATTCGCTTACAACAACTCTACGATTCCGCTTTGGGTATCGCACACCAAGCTGATGGCGGCGCGCCCGCTCCGTGGTCGCCAGCCCAGGTCGCGGAACACGCGTAACAGAACCTGCCGCGGCGCAACTGAACTGCACGCCGCGCTTCGCTCGGGTACAGTTTGCAAGGGAAGGGATTGAGCATTTGAACGGTACCAGAAAGCACCTCGCCGACATCGTTGAAGGGCAATCCAAGCCACGGTTGCGACGCAACGCGGCTTGGATCTTTGGCGGGCAGCTTTTTTCGCTTGCGGTCCAAGCCACCTATTTCGCGGTCTTGGCACGCCTCCTCGGTCTCCACGAGTACGGGATTCTCGCTGGAGTGGCGGCTACGGTGTCCCTTGCCAGCCAGTTCAGTTCTCTAGGATCAGGTTTTGTGTTTCTGCGCTACGTCAGCGCTGACTACAGCCTTTATCGGGCTTACTTTGGCAATCTCCTTCTCACCTGCCTGCTTGGCGGGATGACCATCGTGCTTGTACTGTATAGCGTTTCCCGGCACTTGCTTGCCGGCGTCAATCCAACAACCGTGCTGTTTCTGGGAATAGGTGAGTGCGTTTTTGCCCAACTTACTTTGTCCACCAGCCGCGTCTTCCAGGCTTTTGAGCGCATGCGTTTCACTGCCCTCCTTAGTCTGACGACCAACACCTTGCGCATGGTTCTCGCCTGCATCTTGCTGCTGGAGATGCATCACGCGACCGCAAGGCAATGGGCAGGCTTCTCTATGTTCGTCTCTCTGGCCGGATGCCTTATGTCCCTGCTCACCGCTCTCCGCGTCTTTGGCCTCCCCGCCCTTTCTTTTCCGCTCTTCCGAGCGCGCTTCCGTGAAGGTTTGTTGTTCGCTACCTCCAGCGCCAACACTTCCGTCTTCAACGATATTGACAAGGTGTTGCTCGCTCACTTCGGCCAGACAGCTGCCACCGGTCTGTACGCGATGGGCTACCGGGCTATCGAGATCGCGACCTTGCCATTGCGCTCCATTCACACGGCCGCGTATCCCCGCTTCTGCCAGGCAGGCGCTCAATCCTTTGCTCGAGTTCGGGAGCTCGCTCGGCGCATCCTCAAGAAAACTACATTGCTTGCCGGTGGTTGCGCCGCCGGTTTGTGGATCTTTGCGCCCCTCGTTCCCGTGGTGGTAGGAAAGAGCTTTGCCCCTAGCGTTGAGGTCGTTCGTCTGCTTTGTATCATCCCTTTGCTGCGAAGCTTCCACCTGTGCGCGGGTGACGCATTGGCTGGAGCCGGCCTGCAGCGCTACCGTTTCTGGTATGAGACAGCGGCCGCCGGGGGAAATGTGGTGCTCAACCTTTTGCTCATCCCGCGCTACTCGTGGCATGGAGCCGCATGGGCAAGCCTCGCCACTGACGGGAGTCTTGCCATCGTGAGTTGGATAACATTGCGGCTGGCTCTTGGGCGGCGGCATACTGCCCCGGTTCTTATACGGAGCGCCCTTTAATGACCCGGCTCTATGTGCCCTCCCCACGCCCGATTCTTCCCGTTCGCAACACAGACTGGGTTTACCCGCGGCATCTGTCCGGCGTTTCGCAATACTGTAACCAACTCACCATCACTTTTCCGCAGAGCACCCCATTTGACGTTTGGACGCATACCCGCTTCGGGCTCATGTGATGAGGCACCGGCTGCACCTCCCATCCCTGCTTCGTGGACCTATAAACTCTCGGAGTTTTTCGATCTGCCGGCGAACGACCCGGAAGAGCAGCGCTCCGATGCCATTTTCGCGTATGAGAGGTTTCCCAAAAACGCCAAAAAGCCCGTCATCTGGATGACAGGAACCACCGATCTGACCAAACTTCGCGGGCGCGGGCTTTCAGAGGCGGCCATCCAGCAAGAGATTGATTTCAAGCGTGAAGCATCAGAGCGCGCGGCCATCATTTTGTTTTTGACGCACTGGCACCGGCGCGAATTTGAGCAGCTCATCCGGCCGCCAAAACCCACGGCGGTGCTTCGGTACCTCATCTCGTTCAAAGAGGCGCCCTGGGAGGAGGTCGCGGCAAATGGGCGGACGTACATCCGATCCGTTTGCTCTTTGTCGGCCGTGCCGCCCACCGTAAGGGTTTGCCGCTGGTGCTCGGCGCCTATACCGGGCTAAGACGCGCCCTGGGGGATGGAATCACGTTACACATCGTGACCGAGGAGAGCGACGGCCCGGTAGAGTTCCCCTCGGTTCCCGGCATCACGCGAGAGACCAGGACTACCCGCAGCCAAACTGCAGACCTCATGCGCGCAGCTCACTTCCTCGTCATGCCCTCGAAGGAAGAGAACTATGGATGGTTTACATCGAAGCAATGGCATCGGGCGCCATCCCGATCTCGAGTGACATGCCCAACCAAAGGGAGCTGTTGCACGAAGGCAAGGCAGGTCTCTTAGTGGAACGCAGCGCGGATGCGATCATGAGCAGCATTCTAAGCTGCATTGAGGATCGCGGGAGAGCGGAACAGATCGTCGGCTATGGACGCCGCCTTTGGGAGACAGAGTATCAGCCCTCCGTTGTGAGCACCTCTCTCTATAACATGGCGTCCTCTGTCGTATGCTCCCCGGACCAGTGTGGTGAGTCGAGAGTTTGCTCGCGGTGAGTTTGTCCGTTGGGTTCGCTGCAATGGGAAAAACAGCAGGTCCCTCCGCTTCGGTCGGGATGACAAGTTTGTGGGACGAATGGAACAACTAACCAGACTCGTGTGGTGTCGCGGAGAGGCATTTTTTGTGTCATAGCTGCTGTGCGAAGGTAGACAGTAGATGTCAGCGCAACCTGAAGGACTCCTTACGATCGCTTATGGCCGGCCCGAAATATATAAGGATGGCCCAGGCACTCGCTTTGTCTTACAGAAGGTACAAACCCAGCAGGCCGTTCGCCATTGTAACGGACGAAGCAAATGCTCAGACTCTGAACAATTACTTCGACGCGGTCATCATCGCTAAGCCCGAATATGGACCCGGTGTGATCCAAAAGCTCTATGCCGACTTGTATTTACCCTCACTTCAAGACTCTCTTTGTAGACTCAGATTGCCTTTTCTATAAACATCCCGATGAGTTGTGGGATCTTTATGCTCATGGTCCGTTCAGCATGCGCGGCTGGCGGTACCTAACAGGTGAGACCCACTATGAGAAGAGCACGCCTTACAAGTGGGTGCAGGATACATCTCAGTTTCTCAAGCTGAATCAGATTTCACGCCTGGCGCACTTCAACGGTGGCGTCTTTTATTTCGATCGCTCAGATACAGCCGTGAAGTTGTTTGGTATCAGCAGGTCTCTTTACGAGAGGCGCGCTGAATTAGGATTTGTCCCGTTCAAAGGGGCCCCCATTAACGATGAGCCGGCAATGGCGGTTGCTATGGAGAAGTGCGGCATCAGCATGGATCCCTGGGAAAGCATCCGCGGCATGGAAACGGCAATTGGTATGAAAAGAGCATTCGCGGTCAATGTGTTAAAGGAGAGTCCCGGTTTGTTAAAGAGAAGGTCAAGCGCGTCCAGCTCTCATTCACTTCAATGTGAACGCACAGGACGGGGTCATTTACAACCGTGATGTTTTCCGGTTGATCTACGAAAGATCACGTCTTCGTCCTCTTCTCATCGGGATAGCTGTAGCGAAGACCTGTGTACCGGCCTTTTATAAAAGGGTCTTGCAACTTGCCGCTGAGCTTCCCTGGCGGATAAGAAGAGAGGGTTTCATTCGAATATTTCCAACGCGGCTAACGAGACTGCTCACCAATTCATGATGGTTGGTAGAAAAGCTCGGCTTTAATCGACATGCAGGAATATCGCGATCGATAGCGGCGGAGTCGCTCGCCTTGTCCCAGCGCACCTCTACCAGGAGAACTCCTTTTAAGATGCCTATTGGACGCTCCGTCAAAAGCCTGTTTTCTCGCTTGGGGTATACCTTCAAGCGTTTTGAGTTCCCCTCCGACAATCCCATAGAAGTAATGGGGCTATTGGTGGAGTCACGGCTTCGGCCAGATTTTTTCGTCCTGCAAATTGGGGCCAACGATGGCAAGAGTGACGATCCGGCTTGGGGAACCATCCGTAAACACCAACTACAAGCGCTCCTCGTTGAGCCGATGCCGACTATGTTCGAAAAGCTTACCGCAAATTATTCGGATCAACCACAAGTGATCTGCGAGAACTGTGCAATCGCACGAGAAGACGGCGACGTTACGCTTTACTACGTTCGACCGGACCCATCGTTGCCGAAGTATGTTACTCAGGTGGTGAGCTTCAGCCGCAAAGTGCTTCTTAAGCAACGAGGTGTTGTACCGAACATCGGCAAATTCATCGAACAGATTTCTTTGCCCGCGCTGTCGCTGGAGACATTACTGAAAAAGCATCGCATCCACAAGGTGGATTGGCTGCAACTGGACGCTGAAGGGTTCGACTTCGAGATTCTAAAGATGCTCTGGGCGACGCCCATCCGTCCGGAGATCGTCTGCTTTGAATGCGAGCATCTAAACCGCTCGGATAAGATTGCTTGCGCGGCCATGCTGGGTGAGGCAGGTTACAACTACATAAGCCTCGGACGCGACACGATAGCAATTCGACCTCGCTAAGGTTTATTAATAATTCCTCCGTTGAAGTCTCTTTAGTAACCCGCAACAGAAAAACAACTTAACTATCACATTACAAGCCCAATTAGATTAAGGAGTGTGAGCATTTATAAGTGACGACCAGCCGGAGTGATGGGCCCATGCACATCAGCACGCAATGAACGGGTCGGCGTGCCGTAACTAATGGCTATCCATTACCGTTTGGAGGCGAGATAAAGCGCATATCTCAGCTCGATGGACTCAGGGCCCTTGCGATTCTCATGGTCATGGGACGGCACTACGCCGGGATGCCGTATGGATGGGCTGGAGTTGACCTATTCTTCGTACTCTCCGGATTCCTAATAACCGGCATCCTCCGCCGGGAGCGGTATAGCGATGACTATTGGCGTTCTTTCTACATCAAGCGCGCCGCGCGCATCCTGCCGATAATGGTCGTCACTATGCTGATCGGGATCGCGCTATTCCCGGTGCCGAACCGTCAACTCTACCCGTACTATGCACTCTTCCTGGCGAACGTGGCAACTCTACGTCATCCCGTACAGGTATACTCGTTGAGCGTTCTATGGTCGCTATCGGTTGAGGCACACTTCTATCTTCTCTGGCCCGTGGCCGTGCGCTATATTAGCCGCCGGAAGCTGATCATCCTGCTGTCCACTGTCCTGATTGCCGAGCCAATCCTTCGCGGAGTAGTTACGCCGCATTTGGCTACATTCTGGCCGATATACTATCTCACGCCTTTCCGGCTGGACGGTCTCGCTGCTGGCAGCCTGTTGGCCCTCCTCAGTGAGCGTAAGCGAGAGTGGATAGAGCGGTATTCTGGACCGGGTTTTCTTGCGGCAGTCGCAGCTTTCTCGTTCCTGAGCATGGTCCCGGGCTTCAACCGGGACGCGAATTCCGCATGGTTCAACTCACTCGGATATTCCATGCTGGTCGCGATAAGCTTCCTTGCGGTGGCCCACCGTAACCAGGCACAGTCCCCAGCCTCGGGGATATTAGCGTGGGGACCCGCTGTCTACGTCGGCTCCATAAGCTATGGACTCTATCTTATCCATCCGCTGTTTTTGCCGGTGGCGCACCATATCCTCGGCAAGCTGGCCTCAGGCGTGATCTCGATTGCTTTGGCGGCGCTCTCGTTTCGATTTGTAGAGACTCCCATCCTCCGCTGGGGAAGAAGTCTTATTCACCCTCCAAGGGCCAGTGTGGATTTCTCCGGTGATAGGATCCGGCTTCCAGCGCTGAAATGAAGGTGGCTTGGTGTGGTGATTGGTACATCAGGTAATGTCCACACCGTAGATCACACCCAATGCTCGCGGTCAGCTGTCCTACTCGATCAGTACCTGCTGCACATGCCTGTACTGATCATGATTGGCATCGTGTCGAGACATTTCACAGAATCGCCGTGGTGAAGACAGCGAGGAAGCTGACTGCGTTCAGATGGGACAGCTGTTCGCTATGCCCCCCTCCTTGATTCTTGCGGATGTTAGGCGGTGTGTGACAACGCAGCACGGATGCCGGCCAAGGCTGGATTGGGAGACATATCGGCATCCAGAATTCCGGGATGGTGCTTCCGTCCGTCTGCCCTGCGGTACATCGACATTTTCGGAGCCAGGCTATCCCAGTAGTTGCCTTTATCTGTCGGGGTGAGAATGACATGGGTGGGGTTAAGACTGAGCATTTCCTGGAGATAGTCAAAATAATACTGCCCGTCCAGCCGCTTCTCCGCGTGTCATCATCGCCAGGCATTGCCGTGTCATTCACATCCATTTCCGTAATCATGAAGGTGGGCCCATGGACTTGATTTCACGGATAAAGGCGATCATTGCCTTGCTTCGCGCGGGAGTTCCTCCGGATAAATGAGACTCAAGTCCGATTGCCTGCACGGGAACCTTTTGCGCAACCAGGCGCTCGATAAGCTTGAGCGAAGCGTCCCGGTTGTGCTGGCTTTGCGCATCATCCTGTTCGATCGTATCGAGGTTAAGCACGCGAATGGATTGCGGGTCTGCCTGTGCTGCCGCTTCAAAGGCAATCTTGATGTAGTTGGGCCCGGGGACTAACCATGGACCGCTGCTCAAACCATCCGGATTCCCCTGTCCGGTACGGATGGGCTCATTGACAACATCCCAGGTAGCAAATTGACCGTGATACCGGTTCAAAATTGTGTTGATATGACTTGTGAGGACCTGCTCAGCATTGGCGCTTGTCAAGCCCGTATTGAGCCACGAAGGGTTCCAGTCATTCCAGCACAAAGTGTGGCCGTGCGCCTCGAAGTCATTGGCCGCTACAAATTGCATCATCCAGTCGGCTTCGCGAAAGTCGTATCGGTCCAGGGCGGGATGGATGGTTCCCCACCCGAACTCTCGAGCAGGAGTAAACACACTGCATTGGCTGGTGACAAATGCCACCAGCGTGGGATCGGACAGCATACTGTGTTGTGCAGCGACACCTACCTTGAGGTGATCGCGTTCACCCATGATGCGCAACGGCGGGCGGAGCGAAGCCACTTGGTGGATGTAACCCCAAAGCCAGCCATGCTGTGTAGAAATTTTCGCCTGGTTATCTTCACCGGAATCAGGGACTCCCGCACGCGCCATACTCACAATTTGGAATGCCAATGACGCCATCAACCACCGTGGCATCGACACAGAGGGCCCCAACATCTTACAAAAGTTTTCGAGGAAGACCCGTTTCTTCCTAGGAAGCACCTTAGCGTATGGCTACGCCAAGGTGCATCTGGTATAGCTAAGACGCTTTCAGGGTTGAGATACCGTTGTGGTGAGCGTACAGCAGCAGCTCGGTGCGGTCCGCAAGACCTAACTTGCGATAGATCGACGTGAGGTGGTGAGCTACCGTAGCGTCGCTGATGTACAGAGTGCTGGCAATCTCCTTGTTGCGCATACCTTCGCATATCCGGCTGATGATCTGATTCTCCCGTCCGGTGAGCGAGGAGATTTTGGCCTTTTCCGGTGGGAGTTCGACCGGCTTGCGCTGTACGAATGTACTCAGCATGCGATCCGTCAACGCGCGATCGAAGCAAAGGCCTCCGAACGAAACCTTTCTGATCGTCCTGGCGATCATGTCGGGAACACATTGCTTGGATAGAACGCCCTTGGCGCCGTTGCGCAGGGCGACCTCTTGAAAATTCAAGCTTCCATTGCCGGTAAAAACGACAACCTTCGCGTCCCAATGACGTTCGGCAATGCTGTGCAATTGCTGACCGAGGTCGTCGATATTCAACTCGCAGCCCAGGAGGATGACCTCGGGCTTCTTCAAAGCCACTTGCGAGAGGAGATCGGACATCCGGGTGCATTCGGCGAGAACAGTTATATCGTTACAAGGGGCAAGCGACTGCCGCATCCCGGCCAGTAGCACCGGGTAGTCGTCTGCGATTGCAATTTTGATGCCATTTTCTTGCGAACTACCATCGAAACTACTGGAATCGCAAGTGGTTGAGTACATGCATTGGCTCCTAAGGACAGGTCATCGTATACAGCCACGCTCACCCTTCGATCCCTGTGACAGTCGACTCACGCTCAAGGCCGAGGGCTCTGTGTCTGCTTAGCGATCTATCGAAGCTAGACGATTTTCTCTTTGCCGAAGCAACGTCCTAGCCGCAAACGATCTCTCTTGCGCGCTTTCGAGTTATTACCCAGCTATTTTGCTGGAAGCTAAAGGGCAACAATTAGTCCCGTAGCACCGCCGTAGGCGAATGTTAGGATTTTCACTAGCGACAATCATGATTGTGGGGATGAAAACCCGATCGAACAGGCTAGCAGCTTTGAACCGGCTGCTGCCGCTGAGTTTTCAGAACAAACATCTCGTACTTCGAACCAGAATGGTAAGTTAACTGAAGACAGCTTAGCGCAGACTCGATTTTTGATCAAACCAAAATACCCATATGAGGGACTCTTTCGTAATGGGTGCCCACTTTTTCAACAATCGCCCGATACGCGAACCCTGTCACACGGTGCCAGTTCTTGTCGTTTCGACTCCTAACGGTTACGTACCGTGTATATAAGTACAAGTTCAGGCGGGTAATCGGGCCGATTCCGCGATCGTCATATATCGATACTCCCGGGCAACCGCCGCTCGCGCAAATAGAACACCGCCGCCATCTAGTCCGCATGTTAGCCCAGACTCTTTTTCCTCTTTTTCGATCAAATTGAAATCCAGCGCGCCGCGATTCTTTGGTAATGGCAGTCGGCCCTTTCAAACATGCGCGATCGGCAAAACTACGGTAACCATATCTGTTTCTTTTGCATTGCTTTAGCAGATTGCCCTGCGGACATATTTGGAGCAGTTTTATCTATTAACTACAGAGTTAACATAGTAACACCATGCTGAGTCGAACCCGGCATCAAGATTGTCACCGTGTCTGACCGAAAAAAGGGGGTTGAGAAAGCAGGCTTTCAGGCAATCAACTTCAAATAATCCGGACGATCCGCAATCGTCTTATACCGATACACCCGGGCAATCGCCCGCTCGCGCAAATAGAACACCGCCGGCATCTGGTTCGCATCTTCCTGAATCATGCCAATGCCATGCTTGCCGACCGCGCCCAGCAGCCAGGCCTTCCACACTGCGGGAATCAGAAACTGGGTAAACACACTCTTCCGCCGTACCTGAAACACCGGGCTGGCATAGAGAGACGCCTCGGGATCGCTGACCCGCTCGATATCCGAAAATGGTAATAATCGAAGTACGGTTTGGCCCGCTCCGGCGTGCCCAGGTGGACGAAGACCGGCCGCACGCCCCGCCCCTCGATCTGCTCCCGAATCCGGGAAACATCGTCCAGCGTCTGCCGGCAAAACGAGCATCCAAAATGGCGAAGAAAAATCAGCAAAACGGGTGACTCATCCACCAGCCCAAGCAGCGTTCGGCCCGATTCCGTGTGATAAGTCTCGAGCACAGCGGCCATCTCCCCCGCGAGCGGATTCGTCAGCTGCGGGTTCGTGGGTTGCGCCTTCAAGACTTGCAGCGTCATGCCTACCTCTCAACTCCAGGGAGGGGGTAACTCTTTAGCTACTGCCCCCTTGTTACACCGGCCGCAGCGCCTGGCCGGCCATCCTTAAACAGTATCCTAAACACTGACGCGGTGACCTGCCTCCACTGATCTCATCGATTCTTTCGGGGGAGGGATTCGATGAGGCAATGTGGGTATCACCGCGTCGATAGCTCCAGGTATTCGAGATTTTCTCGCCCAAGCCCTTGCAGTAAGTCAAAAACCGGGCCACACTCTATCCAAACATTCTGAAGTCTGGAATAAACAGGCTGCGGAAAAATTCACATGGCTTTAGCCACTGGGGGGACGACTCCGTCCAGGCAGATATCTTTTTCGCGTCCTGTAAAGCCCGCTTCAGGTTTTTTTTGCGGGGTCAGAAACCGACTTACCGCGCTTATCGCGCTTACCGCGCACATATTTGCGCACCGCAGGCCCCGGAAAACGGCCGTGTCCGGGGCCTGCAGATGGGCGCATAGCCGGTTATTCCCCTCCAGGCTGTTGCAACATCAACTGGTGAAACTCCGGGGTCGAACGCAGCGCGGCGAATTCCTTATCCTTCATTAACTGCTTTCGGTCTTTGAATCCGGCTTCCAGTGCCTTGCGCAGGTAACTCAGGGATTCCGGCATCTTGCCTGCGGTGGCGTAGGTCTTGGCCAGGTAGTAGTTGACGGCGACGATCTGCCGCCGCGTACTGGTCTCCTGCACAATCTGCATCTGACCCGGATCAAAGATGTTGGGGTTTAAGGCGAGCGCCTTGTGATACGCCTCCATCCCGGCCTTGTACTTTTCTTCCGCAAAGTACGAGGTGCCCAGGTTGCAGTACGTAATCGCTGCCGAGGGAGCATACTTCAGCGCCCGCTTGTACGTGCGTTCGGCTTGCTTGTAGTCGTGCTCGCCGTGATAGACCGCGGCCAGGTTGTTGAGCGCGTCGGCATAGCTCGGGTTCATCGCCAGCGCTTGCTGGTAATACTTGCGAGCCTGATCGAGCGCAAACATGTGGTGGTAAGCAACACCGATTTTGTTCCAGATCACAGCGGTTGGCTGAGTTTCGCGCTCGTAAGCTTCGATCGCGGCAGCGTAGCTTCGATGAACCATGAGCAGATCGCCTTCGATCTCGGGAGTGAGCGCGGCGGTCGGAGATGGGGTGGCCACATCGGTGGCCGAAGACGACGGGTTGGACGTTGCGGCAAAGGTGGTGTGAACGCACACCACAAGGGGTAAAACAAGCAATAGAGTAGAGGCCGGATGACCTGCGACGTTGAAGGTCATTCATATTCTGCCTCCTTTCCTGACGACATGGTCAGATGGACGCGGAACTCATACTACTCCCCCAAAATTGCGACGTCAGATCACACTTTCGCGTCAGTACCCGTGACGCCATCCTTGATGTTGATCGGCTGAAACGGCGGTGGGGTCGGGACCCGGGACCCAAGACCCCACGACCCACAACCGATGACCGATGCCTGGAAACAGGGCATCGAAAGGCAGCATGGGCGTTCGGCCCCCGGACTTGCCAGCCGCCCTCCTATGGACTAATACTGAGGACCATGGCTTTTTACCCCTTCAGCCGCGCCGAATGTACCCGCTGTTGCTGTATGTGCGCCCACCCGGGCAACGACGCGGGCAACAGGGGAGACTGGCCAAAGAGCTGAAAGCTACCAAACCGGATTTCCAACAGGCCCGCGGTCAACTCAGACTGCGGGCCTTTCGCTTGCAGCGAGACTTTAGAGGAGAAGCAGATGTCAGAAAGCAAGAAGCAGCACCTCGCCACACTTTCCGTGCACGCCGGTCAGGAACCTGACCCCGCCACCGGATCCCGCGCCGTCCCCATCTACCAGACCACCTCCTACGTCTTTAAGGATGCCGACCACGCCGCCCGGCTCTTCGGCCTGCAGGAATTCGGCAACATCTATACCCGCATCATGAACCCGACCACCGACGTCTTCGAGAAGCGGATGGCCGCGCTCGAAGGGGGAGCCGCGGCGCTCGCGACCGCCTCTGGTCAGGCCGCCGAAACTTTGGCCATCCTTACCCTGGCGGGCGCCGGAGACGAGATCGTCTCCACCACCTCTCTGTATGGCGGCACCTACAACCTGTTCCACTACACCCTGCCCCGCCTCGGCATCACCGTGCGCTTTGTCGATGCCGACGACTTTGACGGCCTCCGGGCAGCCATCAACCCAAAAACCAGGGCTGTCTACACCGAAACCCTGGGCAATCCCAAGCTCGACATTGCCGACGTTGAAAAGCTGGCCGGCATCGCCCACCAGCAGGGTGTGCCCCTGATGATCGACAATACGTCGGCTACTCCCATCCTCTGCCGCCCCATTGAATTTGGCGCCGACATCGTGGTCGAGTCCGCCACCAAGTTCATCGGCGGCCATGGCACCTCGATCGGAGGCGTCATTGTCGACGGCGGCAAGTTCGACTGGAAGGCCTCCGGACGCTTCCGCGACTTCGTCGAGCCCGACCCGTCCTACCACGGCCTGTCGTACGTGGAAGCCTTTGGCCCGTTGGCCTTCATCCTCAAAGCCCGGGTACAGGGACTGCGTGACCTCGGCGGGTCCATGGCCCCCTTTAATTCATTTCTCTTTTTGCAGGGATTGGAGACCCTTCACCTGCGCATGGAGCGGCACTCCCAGAACGCGCTCACCGTGGCCAAGCATCTGGCCAACCATCCGGGGGTCGACTGGGTGAACTACCCTGGGCTCCCCTCCAGCAAGTACTACGCGCGGGCAAAGAAATACATGCCCGAAGGGCAGAGCTCGCTGGTCACCTTCGGCATCAAGGGTGGATTCGAGGCAGGCAAGAAGCTGATCAATTCGCTCAAGCTGTTCTCCTTGCTGGCCAACATTGGCGACGCGAAATCGCTGGTCATCCACCCTGCTTCCACCACCCATTCGCAGCTCACAGTTGAAGAGCAACGCGACACCGGCGTCACCCCCGAGCTGGTACGGCTGTCGGTCGGCATTGAAGACGTTCGCGACATTCTCGCCGACCTGAACGATGCCATCGAGGTGGCCAACGGCCACTCAACCAAACCCACTGAGGCACTCAGCGCTCGATGAGCTCGAGCCCCAGCGCGACTCTGGTCGCACCCAGCTTCGAGGGAGACTTCTCGCCAGGCGAGCCGTTCTCCCTCGAAGCCGGTGGGGTTCTCGCGTCGCCCACCCTCCGCTACGCCATGTATGGCGAGCCCAACGCCGCGGGGGATAACGTGATCCTCGTGGCCCACGCGCTCTCCGGGTCCGCCAGGGTAGCGGACTGGTGGCCGCGCCTGTTCACCCATGGAGGGTTGCTGCAGACCGGCGGCAACTGCGTCATCGGTATCAATATTCTTGGGTCCTGCTACGGCTCTACTGGACCTGGTTCGGTGGATCCCCTCACCGGCCGCCCCTACGGACCGAAATTTCCCCTGGTCACCGTCGGCGACATCGTCACCCTGCAGGCGCGCCTGCTCAAAAAACTCAACATCCATCGGCTCAAGCTGGTCATGGGCGCCTCTATCGGAGGCATGCAGGCTTTGGAGTTGGCGGTCCGGTTTCCGGAACTGGTCGAGCGGATCGTCTCCATTGGCGCCACGCCATTGAGCGCGATGGGCCTGGGCCTGAACCATCTGCAGCGGCAGATGATCCAACTTGACCCCGCGTGGCAGGGCGGCCGCTACTTGACGGGCGAACAGCCGCGGAAAGGGTTGGCGCTGGCCCGTGCCTTGGCCGTGTGCACCTATAAGTCGCCCGAGTTATTCGAGCATCGGTTTGCCCGCAAGCCGGACCGCAGTGGCCAGGATCCCTGGGCATCGCTCCATGAGCAAGGTCAAGGGCTCAGCGGCGAGCGCTTCGACGTAGCCGGATATCTCGACTACCAGGGCAAGCAGTTCGTCGACCGCTTCGACGCCAACTCCTACCTGGCCCTCACCCGGACCATGGATACCTTCGACCCCACGCGTGGATACCCGTCTGAGGAAGCCGCCTTCCGCCGCATCGAGGCAGCGGTGATGCTGGTGGGTATCTCCTCGGACTGGCTATTTCCAGCCCCGGAAGTAGCGGCCTTGGCAGCGAGCATGGCGAAAGCCGGCGCCCGCTGCGAGTACCGGGAGCTGATTTCCTCCCACGGCCACGACGCGTTTTTGGCAGAACCGGATGAGCTCGCTCGGCTCCTCCGCCCTTTCCTGGTGTGAGGAGAACCCCATGAGTCTCAGCGAGCAACAAAGCCAGTTTTACGAAGAGAATGGCTATCTCTATCCCCTACAAGTTTTCAGCGAACCTGAGACAGCGGAATTCCGCCGGCAATTCGACGACTACACCGCTCAAAACAAAGATCGCCTGAGCAAGCTGATTCCCCGCGAACGGCGGACCGTCTACGCACTCACCCATTTGTCGTTGCCCTGGGTTTACCAGATCGTGTCACATCCCAAGGTTCTGGATGCGGTCGAAGGTGCGATCGGTCCCAACCTGCTGGTGTGGGGCTCCGATTGGTTCGTCAAGTTTCCCGGTGATGCCGCATTTATTTCCTGGCACCAGGATGGAGCCTACTGGGGTTTGCAACCGCCCAAAGTGACCACCGCATGGATAGCCCTCTCTCCCAGTACCCTGGAAAGCGGATGCATGCAGGTGATGCCGGGTACGCAGAAGACGCAGCTCCCCCAACGCGAGACCTACGCGCTGGATAATGCTTTATCGCGCGGTCAGGAGATTGCGCTCGAAGTGGACGAATCGAAGGCGGTGGCCTTGAGCCTTGCCCCCGGCGAGATGTCGCTGCACCACATCGGCATTGCCCACGGCTCTAAAGCGAACCAGTCCAACTACGCCCGCATCGGGATCGCGGTCCGCTACATCGCACCAGAGGTCATTCAGCAAGGCACCGAGCGCCAGATAGTTCAACTGGTGCGGGGCAAGGATGAGTACGGCAACTTCGAGATCGTGGCCCCGCCAAGCGACGCTGCCAGCGCAGCGGAAGTCCGCAAAGAAGCCGACCGGCGAGTGCTCAGGAATGTTTATCCGGTCGCGAAAGGGCCTGCGTGAGAGGCGACCATCATGAGATTGAGTCCCGCAGAGCCTGCCCTGAGCTTGTCGAACGGGGACGGCTGAACTTAGCCCAGGACGCAGTCCTGGGTTAGCATGCGCCCTGGAAAAGTCCCGTAGGGACGACTGAAAAAGTTAATCGGCTCGGGAATTCTCAATGGCGGAGTAAGTTTAGATGAGGTGCTCTGAGGATCGCCTCCTGGTAACTTCCAGTCGTCCCTACGGGACTTTTCGTCCCTCGAATTTCTACCCAGGACTACGTCCTGGGCTAAGTTCAGGCGTCCCTACGGGACTCAATTTGCAATCGCTTCTTACGCAGGCCTTCTAGCCCATCAGGCCCAGGTAGGGGCTACTGCCGAAGTTGCCGAAATTAGGAAACACTTCACGAACCTGGCTGTCCGAAAGCCCCATCCATCTTCCCAGTGTTCCGCCGTACTGCTCGACGGCCGTGGTTGGGATCAACCGCCCGGCCCCTACATCATTGGCCTGGTTAGCGCCGACGACCGGATACTCACCGTAGATATTCTGCCCGGCGACGCCTCCCCCGGCAACGATGTGGTGGCTGCCCCACCCGTGATCGGTGCCATCGCTGTTCGCCGTGAGCGTCCGGCCGAAGTCGGAAGCGGTGAACAACGTCACGTTACTGCTCAGGCCGGCTGTGATCATCAGCTGATCGAAGTACTCGAACGCAGCGCCCAACTGGCTGAGCAAGGTCGAGTGGCGTTTGGCCTGGGTATCGTGGGTGTCAAAACCACCTAACTGCACAAAGAACACCTGGCGGCTCACCCCCAGCGCCGTTCGGCCGGCAATGACGCGGGCAACTGTTTGCAAGGACTGGGCCAGAGGGTTATTCGTCAGCATATTGGTAACGGGATCGAGGTACTGGGTAGGGTTGGGCACGCCCGTCGGCCCAGCCGGCGCCATGGCGGCCGCCAGGGCGGCCTGGGCCGCGAGCGAGCGCCGAACGATGACCGCGTACTCCTTGGCAAAGAGGTTGTCGCTGTCTGCGCTGATGATCGACTGCAGCGCGGCCGTTCCCTGCGCCGAGCCAAACAGCGGGTTGGCAAGCCCGTTCGCCTGCAAAGCTCCGGCAGCGCTCACCCGAAGCTGAAATGCAGTTTGCCCGGAAAGAAAGAGACTGGTGCCGCTGGTGCTGATGCAGGTAAAGGAAGCATTGCTGTTCATGCTCTCGAACAGGTCGGCCATGCGGCCTCCCCATCCTCGGTTAGCTCCGTCAGCGGCGATCGCCTCCCACGCGTTGGTCTGGTCGAAATGCGAGAAGAGGGACCTGGGGAGAGGCGCGTTCCCCGAATTCCACTGCTGTTTGGTGATGGGCTCGATCAGCGTTCCCGTATTCGCTACCAGCGCGCAGCGTCCAGCGTTGAAGAGGTTCTGTATCCCGGTGAGGTAAGGGTTGAGGGCAAAGGTGCGGCCGGACTGCGGAGTCACCGGCGAAATCGGCAGCAGCTGGCTTAGGGGATAGGCGAGCCCCTCAGCGCCGCTGCGCGCCTGGGTAAAGGCGGCAAAGGAGTCCGGGTCGGTCGCAATCAAGGTGCCGTGGCCATCATTTCCGCCCGACAGATAAACGCAGACAATGGCGCGGTAGTCCGTGGCTGCTGCGGCGCTATGCGAACTCATCGCCGCCAGCGCGCGCATGCTGTGCAGCAGCGGGCTTGCGGTCACGCCAGCCGCCGCCGCGTACGAGGCGGTCTTCATAAACTGGCGCCGGGAATGGTCGATCTTCCGCATAGTCGATAAGCTCCTCAATGTCAGTGCTGGGCAGTGTACTCAGATGAAGCGACGGTTAGAAAAATGGCGGTTTGTGCTCGAGCCAAAAGCGCGTTGTTGATCGCATCCGCATCGCCGCCGGCGGGCACGGAGATGGCATTCACCGCAGCCAGAATCTGGCTGCGCAAGGTGGATGACATATTGCCCGCGAGCAGCAGCAGGTTAACGCGATCAAGGAGTGCATCGGGATTGTTAGCCAGTGCCGTCTCCGTAACCAGCGTCATGTAAAGGTCGCCATTGTTGCCAAAGCCGCCAGACAATGCGGCTTGCATGCTGTTGAGATAGCCGATCACGGTGGTCACATCGGTGATCTCCATCTCCGGCGCGGTGAGCCCCGCCTGCTCGATGCTGGTGCCGGCGGGTGTATAGCCAGGAGCAAACCAGTTGAAGATGCTGGGCGCGCGCGAGGCCATCTCGGCGAAGCCGTAGGCTGGATCCTCGGTGCTGCCGGCGTCGAAGGCGCCGCTGCGCGACTCTGCGGTAAAGGCGCGGGCCATGTGAGCAAACCGAACCAGCGGCTCCTGCACCCTGCCATAGTTGGGGCTGGTGAAGGTGGGCGAGTTCGTATTGCGTGCCTCGTCATCCATCAGGATGGCGGTGATCACCGCCTGCATATCGCCGCGTACTCCCTGGCCGTTGTCCTTGAAAACCGCGGCCACCCGCTGCAGATACGCGGGGCTTGGATTGCTGGTGACTAAGTGCTGAATCAGCTGTTTGGAAACAAAGATCGGCGTATTGGGATGATTGAACAGAGTATCCAGGGCAATCTTCAGGTCGCCGTTCGGGTCGGATCCGCCCGCCGGCACAGTCACGCCGAGAAAATCTTTTTCATCGGTAGAGTGGTGCGCGGGATATGGAACCAGGGGCAGCAGATCCTGGCCATACCCAGGCCCTGCGTAACTGGCGCCATAGCCTGACCACGCCTGTTCGCTGGTGTTGCCGTTCATGTTCCAGCTGAACCCGGTAAAGATCTTTGCCATACCGACCACATCGTTCAGGCCGTAGGTGGGTATCGGGTTTCCGCTGCCATCCAATTGGGGTGTTCCATCGGGGTTGAGCTGGTTGAGGCCGATGGTTAACAACTGCATCACTTCACGCGCGTAGTTCTCATCCGGATCGCGCGTCGCGTCGCCCTTGTCATTGGCCAATATCGATAGGTAGATGCCCATCATGGGGCTGAGCGTGACGTCCTGCAGCAACTGGCGGTAGTTGGTGAAGGCGTCATTGCCCAACATGTCGTAGTAGTTGGCCACTCCACGCGGCATCTGACCCACGATCGCATCCTGGCTGGAGATCACGAAGAGCTCACTCAGCGCGAACTGTACCCGCTTGCGCAATGCGTCCTTGCCGGTGAGCGCGCTGCTCCAGAAGGGCTGCTCGAAGTAGGCATCTCCGCCGGTTTGCAGGAATAGCTTCTGGTTGCAGGTGGCGTCGGTGGGAGCGCAAGCAGGCTGGGTGTTGAGCATGATCTCGCGCTCGGCGTACGGCTCATGCAGCGTATTTGGAACAGCAAATTGCTCGGCGAACCACGCGTTATAGCCAATGGTCGAGAGGTGGTTGATGTCGGCCTCGGAACCGCCAAACGTCGCCTGCATCAGGAAGCGCGAAGCATCCTGCGGCAGAACCAGCGGAGTCGGTGGCGTGCCCGGCACCTGCTCTACTACGTCGGCGGAAACAGCTGCTCCGGGATCGGGATTGAGAACCTGCAGATCGAAAGGACCCGCTACTGTAGGATCTACGGTCGCCGTTAGTTGCGTGGACGAATTGAACTGCGTCGGTATCGGCGAACCATTCTCGAGCACCGTGGCGCCATTGATGAAACTTCCACCAGTCAGGACGACCGAGCTCGCACCGATATTGACCGTAGAGGGTGTGGCATTCAGCAAAATGGGGACGGGGTTCAGAACCTGTACATTCACGATGGTGACAGAGTTGGGATTATCGACGCTCGTCGCTTGTACCACTACCAGGTTTGGATTGGGTACGACTGCGGGCGCCGTGTAGACACCTTTGGCGCTGATGGTGCCGATCTGCGCGTTGCCGCCGGCTACTCCGTTGACCGTCCAGGTGAGTGCAGTGTCCTGCGAGCCAGTCACGGTAGGTGTAATGGTGATGGTGTTGTTGACCCGGACGCTGGTTTCCGATGGCTGTAATTGGATCATTACCTGGCCCGGCTGAACCAATGCATTGACGCTCTTGGAAGATGCCGATCCAGGATCAGGATTGACTACGGTCACGGGATAAGTGCCGGGTGTGTTTTCCGTGATGACAGCCACCAGCTGGGTGCCTGATATATAGGTGGTGGGAACCACTACTCCATTCCACAGGATTTGCGCACCATAGACGAAGGCGGATCCGTTCACCACTATCTGCGCCATCCCCTCAGAAAATGCTCCTGGCGTGATCGTGGTCACGATGGGAATTGGGTTCAGGACAGAAACTCCATAGCTGCCCTTGGAAGGATAGATCTCAGCGGAGCTTCCGATTGTTACCTGATTGTTTGGTAGCGGAACGATGGCAGGGGCGGTGTAGAGGCCGGTGCTGGAAACGGTGCCGATCTCAGCGTTGCCGCCGGGAATGCCGTTCACCGACCAGATGACCGGCGCCTCGGTTTTGAACTGCATGGTTTGGGTTACGCGCAGGTTGTTGCCGGTAGCCTGGATGGCTGACAGCTTGATAACCGCAGCTTCATTGATACTAAAACCGCAACCGGTGATGGTAACACCGACCATCGCCAGGCAGAACGCAGCCGCGCTTTGCCGTTTAGTTGATAAATTGGCTGTCCACATACTGCGCTCCGCACTTGACCGACTTGCTGGAAGATTAGGGCTCGGAAAGCGCGTCGCTCGCCGTAGTGACAGTTTGAAAATACCCAAGCGGGCGGATGACGGGAACATTACTTTCGAGGGACTTTGAGCCACAGTTAGGGTCAGTGATTTTGGGGGGGTAACCCTCAATTTGCGGCTTATGGCGGGATCGACTATTGGTTGAGAAGTTATATCGCTTAGTTACCTGGGCGATTGAGAAGACCGCAGGTCCTAAAGCTTCGCTCGGGTTCCACGAAGGGCACGGCTTCAGGAGGAACCATCTTTTTTTGTGTCTCCACCGGCTTCTGAAGGCTATTCCCTTCAAATTACGCGAACCCGTTAGAGAAAGCCGTACCTCAGGGGCTAAAGCCCTCATCGACACAGCCTATTGCGGCACGGCTGAAGCCGTGCCCTTCGTACAGCCCCAATTCTCGGGTGGGCCGTTTTCGGCTTTAGGAAGAGAACAGCTGGGTCAAGTTGCTAAGTCGAAGCAGATCCTTGACCCGCGGGGACAAGTTGACCAATACCAGTTTGCAATATCCTTCTCTCAGTGCTGACACCTTAAGCCCCACCAGGGCTCCCAGGCCGGAGCTATCCATATAGCTCACGTCGGTTAGGTCGAGCTCGATCCGGCCGCCTAAAGGTATGAGCGGCTTGACAGCTTCTTTGAGTTGGCCCGAGGTCTCGCTCGTCACCCTGCCATGACAAATGATGGTCGTAACCGGGCCCGCGCCTTCGTCCGCCGATTTTTGAACTTCATAATGGAAGACAGCCTCTGGCGTCGTTGTCATGCGCTCTCCTTATCGGCCAAACCTTGCGCCATACTAATCTTCGCTATCGCGGTCTTCATATTAAAATCTGGTTACTCACGCGACAAGCACTCTTGTCCCGCTAAACCGAAGCCGGTGTATTCTCGAAAGGCTACCGGGCCAATCGCCTGCGCTATTACGAACTGGATGCCGGAAAAGGCCGGCTGCTGGGGCGTTTGCCGCTCCAGCTTTTGAAGTCGCGTCTCGTTCACCAATTTCGATCCAAATCGAGAAACGAGGTAGTCATGAGAAATGGTCCAGTACGCGTAGGCATCATCGGCTCGCAATTCCAGGCAGATTGTCACGCAGCAGCGATCGGCATGGTCGAGGAAGATATGTCGGTGGTGGCGGTTGCTTCCCCCACGGCAGCCCATGCGCAGGCTTTTGCCGATCGCCATAAGGTCGCCAGGGTCTACAACGACTACAGAGAGCTGGCGAAGGATCCGGAAGTAGAGGCGGTCACCATCACCGCCCCCAATGCCCTGCATTGCGAGATGACTCTTGCCATGGCGCAGGCAGGCAAGCATGTGATCTGCGAAAAGCCACTCTGCGTCACACTCGACGAGGCTGACCGGATGATTGCGGCATGCCGCGCCAACGGAGTGCTGTTGCTTTATGCCGAGTCGCTGTTGTTCACCCCGAAGTATGTCAGGGCGAAAGAAATGGCGGATTCTGGCGCTTTCGGCAAGGTTCACCTCATTAAGCAAAGCGAGAAGCACTTTGGTCCCCACGCGGAGTGGTTTTGGGATGTGAAGCGAGCCGGCGGGGGCGCCTTGCTCGACCTGGGCAGCCATGGCATTGGCTTCTCTTACTGGTTCCTGGGGCGTCGCAAGATTTTGAGTGCCTACTCGCATCTGGGCACCTACGTGCACGGAGACAAGACGAAGCTCGATGACGAGGCCGTTACCATCATCGAGTTTGAAGGCAACGCCATCGCCGTTATCGAGAATAGCTGGGCTCGGCGGGGCGGCATGGATGATCGCATTGAGGTTTATGGCGAGGGCGGACTGACCATTGCGAACCTGCAAATGGGCAACGCGCTGCCCACCTACAGTGAGTATGGTTACGGCTACGCGGTCGAGAAGGCGCCCACCACTAAAGGTTGGAGCTACCCCGTCTTTCAAGAGCTGTGGAATTATGGCTTTCCCCAGGAGATGCGGCACTTCGCACGCGCCATACGCGGGTTGGAAGCGCCGCTGGTCACGGGAGAAGACGGCAAGGTGGTGCTGGAGGCCATCTATGCCGGCTACGCTTCGGCAGGACTGGGGCATAAGGTGACCTTGCCCTACAAGCCCACGGCGGAACGGCCGGTCGATGAGTGGCTGAACAGGAAAAAGTCATGAATCGAATACCTATGTTGAATAACATTTCCGCGCAGCCCGCATCGCACGGCGCTTTGCTGGCACTTCACCAAGGCAACCAGCACGCTACCCTGCGTGCTTGTGCGGAACAAATTCGCCAGGCGCAAGGACGGGTCATCTTCACCGGCATGGGCGGATCGTTGTTTGCGGCCCTGGCAGCGGTATGCCGGATGACCCAGGGGGGACATGCGGTGCAGGCGACAGAGAGCGCGGAGTTGCTGCATTACGGCAGCGCTTCCCTGCGATCCGCGGACGTGGGTGTAGTGATCTCGCGTTCCGGCGGATCGGTTGAGCCGGTTCTGCTGGCGGAAAAAATGCGCGAAGCCGGTATGACCGTGATTGCGGTCACCAACGTTCCCGGCTCCACCCTGGAGAAGATCGCTCATATCACTCTGCCGATCGGCTCCCAGGCGGACAAGCTGATCGCGGTGCAGACCTACACGGGCACCGTGCTGACTCTGTTACTGCTGGCGGAGGAGGTGCTTTCCGGGGAGAGCGTGAGACTCAGCGAGGCATGTGGCGCCGCGCTGCCGGCTCTCTCCACGCACATTGACGAATGCCTGCGGGCGAGCAACGACTGGCAGGAATGGCTCATGGGTTCCCCGCTTTACCTGCTTGGCCGCGGAACGGCGCTCGGATCCGTTCACGAGGGTGCGCTTCTGTTGCATGAGACAGCGAAGACGGCAGCGGTCGGCATGTCGTCGGGGCAATTTCGCCACGGACCGGCGGAGATTCTCTCCGGCGATTTTCGCGCCGTGGTTTTCGGGGCGCCCCAGGCTACGCAAGCCCTCGATCGCTCGCTGGCGGACGATCTTTTCTCTGTCGGCGCAAAGGTCCGATGGATCGGGCCTGGTCGCGGTAGCGCACCCTCATTGGTTCCGTGGCCGGAGATTCCGCCTGAGCTCGCGCCGGTCTTTGAAGTCGTCCCCTTACAGGTGGCGGCGTACCGGCTTGCCCTATGGCGCGGCATCACTCCCGGCGATTTTCGTTTTGTCACCGAGGTCACGGCAACAGAGTCTGGTTTTCTCACTTCCAAATAACTCACACTGGCGGATTATCGATGAAATTACTCACACGTCGCAGCGTCATCAAGGGGGCGCTTGTCTGTTCAGCAAGTGCCGCGCTCGCCAAGATGCCGCAGGCTACCTTTCCGGTTGACCCGCGTGCGCGCATTGCGGTCGCGACCTATCCTTTCCGCGCATTCATTAAGGCGCCCGGGAATTCGGATTACGATCCGAAGAAGCCCGGTATGGATTTAGCCTCGTTCGCTCGTTTTGTGCGTACCGACTTTAAAGTGAATGGGATTGAGCCGCTGAACTCGCACTTTACTTCGACTGAGCCCGACGAGATACGCAAGCTGCGCGCGGCCTTCGATGCTGTTGGGGTGTACACCGTGAATATCCCCGTTGACGAAAAAGCTGACCTTTGCAGTGACGATGAGGCCAAGCGCAATGCGGGCAATGCGCGCTATCGGCATTGGATCGACGTCGCTGTGCTGCTTGGCTCCCCCAGCATTCGCGTCTGGATCCCCAAATGCTCCGACCCTTCTGATCTTCCCCGGGCGGTACGGGCGCTGAAGCCGACGCTTGATTACGCTGCCTCGCGCAACGTGGTTGTCAATCTTGAGAATGACAACCCGGTGACCGCTTCCGCCGAGCGAAGCCTCGCGGCGATTAAGCTGGCCAACACCCCCTATCTGAGGGCGCTGCCTGACTTTGGCAATGGGCTTATGGCCGGGGATGAACGGTTCAATGCGCAAAACGTGAAAGACATGTTTGCGTACGCCTGGAATATTGCCCATGTCAAAGACGCCGAAGACGTTCACGGCAAGCGGAAGACAGCGTCGTTGGCTGAGTTGTTCGGGATTGCCAAGGCATCCGGTTATCGGGGTTATTATTCGATGGAGTCTGACTCCGACGTCGACCCGATGGTCGACACGCGGCATTTGATTGAGCAAAGCCTTGTGCTGATTTAAGGGAAAGACCGCGCGAAGTGGCCAAAGAAGAAAAAGACTCAGCGGATGAGGCTCTGATCAATCCCGAGTTCAAAGATCTTGTAACCCTCGAAGTAGAGCAGGCGCTTGCAGCCATAGGCCGGAGTGAAACCTTCCAACGTGCCCTCCTTTATGTTGCATGACGCGCAGAGATCCTGTTCTCGGGCTTCGGTGGTCGAAAGGCTCGAACAGCCCAGGGACGATAAGTACCCTCGGGGTCCTTCGCAACTCCGCAGCCACTGAACGCTGTGTCCCGCGATAGATCTGTGACGCGCTCCGCTCACGTGCTCGATCTTCTGTTTTGCTCATTCAGCTCGGTTTTAGCTGAGAAGCGCCTTGCTGAAGTGGGTCAGGTTGTAAGCCAAGGCGCACCATAGCGCCACGCATTTGATTTTGTTGAGGCCACGTACGGTCAACGGCGCCAGCCCGCGATGAGTTCGTAATTCAGCGTTCGCTGTTTCGCTGGTGGCGGCCCTTTGTAGGTAGATTTTCTTGCCTTCTTCGCTTCCCATGCGTTGTTTCCATGCCTGGATCGCTTCCGAATCACTTGGCTTGGTGTCAACACATGGTCCTGGATCGCGTTTCTGGCCGGTTTGGAAGGCACGAACAACTCCACCCCTTGCTGGTGGGCCTCGACTATGTCCTCCATGCACAAGTAGCCGCCGTCCACCAGGTGCTGTTTCACCTTGCCACTGGTTCGTTGTTCCACTTGCTGACGCATCGGCTCGCTCAACCCAGCCGAGTCGGAACCCTCGTTGCTGACTTCCACCCCCAAGATGGCGCGGCTTTCGGTGTCGGCAGCCAACTGCACGTTGGCCGCGGGGTTGAAACCACCGTTAGCCATCTTCATCCCCCGCATGGCCGCGTCCGTGGTGCTTACCCGCGGCTGCTTGGCTCGGATCTTGTCCCCACACTTGCCTTTCCCTGCCCTCTGCGCCGCCTCCGCCTGCTTCTTCTTCAGCTCCGGCAACTGCGCGATCGCCTGCTCCAACCGCTCTTGTCGCGACTCCGCCGCTCGCTTACGCGCCGCCTTCTGCCGCGTCGTTACCGCTGCCGATTGTGCCGGCGATTCCAGCTGCTCGCGCAACTCCGACACCTGCTGCTGGGCTTGCACAAACAGCTGCTGCAATCGTTCTTCCCGGCGAAAACTGCTGCTCCCGGCGCTCACCCGCACCCGCACTCCATCCTGACTGATGCGACTCACCCGTACTAACTTCTTGTCCACCAACGTCACTAGCACCTGCGTAAACACGGCGTCTAAGGCATCCGCGTGATCGGTACGGAAGTCGATGACGTTTTTGTGGTGAGTTGGAGATGCAAAAAACAGCGCGTCGGGAATTCTCAATCGCAGAATATTTTGGGACGGAGGTGCCTAGTGACCTCCAGTCGTCCCTTCGGGACTTGTCGTCTCTCGAAGTCTCTACCCAGGACTACGTCCTGGGCTAAGTTCAGCCGTCCCTTCGGGACTTCTTTTGCAATTCGTTTCCCGGTTAAGGTGGCTCGAAGCCGATCTCTCTACCGCATTGCATATCTTTCCCTGACCAGGAAGAGATAGCAACCAATTCCGACCAGGAGCCAGAAACCGACGGCGACCAGCGGCGCGTTGAAACTTCCTGTCTTTTGTACCAGCAACCCTGTGATCCATGGGGCTGCGATCCCGGCTATATTTGCGGCCGTATTCTGTATGCCGGCCACACGGGCAGAGGCGGAGCGCGGGGTCAAGGTCTGAGTCAACGCCCAATAGTTTGCGGTGGCTAGCCCGAGTCCGCTGAGCGAGAACACGGCTAGAAAGAGCGTGACCGCGGTGGAGTGCGAAAAGGCTCCGAAGGCCGCGCTGAACGCCAGCACAAAGCCGGCGATGGTGAATGCCTTGCGCACGGTGACTGCGTTACGGCCGCGGGCGATGAGCCGATCGGCGGCCCACCCAGCGAGGATGGCAATCGTGCCCGTTCCGGCAAATGACATGAACGTGAACCAACTCGAAGCAGCCAGGGAAAGGCCAAAACGCTCTTTGAAATACGTTGGCATCCAGGTCATGCAGAAATAGACAAAGTACATATAGCAAAAGGTCGCAAGGCAGGTGCCCCAGATGACGGGTGTACCAAAAATAGCGCCCCAGGAAACCTTAGTGCCGGTCTCGCGTTCGTTTGTCACTGTCGCGGTTCTGTGATCGTCCCTCACCAGAAACAGCCATGGCACGAGCCATAAAATGCAGAAGGCTCCATTGAGCACGAACATCCATCGCCATCCGAAGCCCAGGACAAGATAGGTGGTAATCGGCGCTCCGATGGCGGGTCCATACTTCGTCCCGGACATCAGGATGCCCATCGGTAGGCCGCGTTCACGTTCGGCAAAGGTTTCCCGGATATACCGCATGCTAGCGGGGATGACGATAGCCTCCCCAACGCCGAGCACCATGCGTAAAGCGATTAGGCCGTGCAGCGAGCTTACCAACGCGGTCGCGGCAGAAGAGGCGCTCCACAGGAACATGCCCGCAGCGTAGGGCCACTTGAGACCGAAGCGGTCCACCACCCATCCAGCGGGAGTTTGCAGCAGGGTATAGGCCCAGAAAAAGGCGGAGAGTAAGATCCCAGACGCTGCTGCAGTGAGCGGAAAGTTTACCCGGATAGCCGGGAGCGCAGCAGACAGGTTGATGCGGTCGGTGTAGGCAATGATGACCCCCAGGGTGAGGAGCGCAACCACCAGCCATCTTGAGTTGCTGCGCGCGGGAATCTGGGTCATGGAACGCTGTGCCTTAGTAAACCTCGTAGAGCAGGCGACTATAGTTCTTGTCGGTCAACATGCCTTCGAGGATAGGCCAAAGTTGCTTGTGCGTGTCGGTCGCAATCCATTTCTGCCGCAGCGCTTCGGTGGAAAAGGTCAGAACAAACTGATAGTTCGCGCCCGGCGGAGGAATGCCACGCAGCGCCGATTTCAGCTTAAGCATGTGCATATCAATGAAACCTGGCTGCTGTTCGGCCGCAGGTCGAAATTTTTCGGCAAAGAAACCCAGCATCTCCTCCTCTTTAGCGGGATCCACAGCCAGGTCGGCGTGCAATTGGATAGGGCGTCCTCCCCCTGTCTGAGCATTGGCTACGGCGGGAATGACGGCTCCGCCGGCTATGGCCAGCATCGCTTTCAAGCAGGTTCTACGTTTCAAGCTTTATCCCCCTGGTTGATGGGGCGCACCCAGTTCGGTGTCGAGCGCGTCCTTCACAGCAGAAATGCCGATGATCATTAGCTCCAGATCTGACGAGCCGTTGTTGGTAAAGGAGTGCGCTTCGCGGAACAGGATGGGCACTCCATCGCCTTTGTGAATCGGCTCGGTCTCTTTGTTCACCTGCACCTGGCCGCTGCCATCCATTACGTAGTAAATCTCTTCGACTCCCGTATGGTAGTGCAGTCCCTCCGATGCCCCGGGCGGAATCAGCAAGTGATCGACGTACGCCCAATTGGTCTCAAACACATCCGGATCGAGGGCGCGCCGATACTGCACTGTTCCTTGCCCGCCATGATAATTCGCGATCGGTTGCAGCAGCGACTTGTCGAGGCGCATCAGCATGAACTGCGGGATGTCATCTTTCGTCGCCACCTTGTCGCGCGAGTCGCCAAGGTTGAACGCATCATAATGACCCTTGGTCATGGAGACGTTGATGTTGAGGTAATCGACGAGCTCGTTGGTCGGATTGTAAATGGCGTGCGAGTGCCCCCTGCGCTGGGGCGCACCGGCGGGTCCTTTCACCCGCGAGGTATGGCTATCGACCGTGAACTCTGCTTCTCCATCGAGGATGGTGAACATCTCTTCCACCGTGTTGTGGAAGTGTTCCGCGACGCCGCCGCCGGGCTGCATTTGACAGCGAAAGACAAAGTTCAGGTTCACGTCCATGGCGCTGGCGGGAACGAGCGTCTGACATTTCCTCAAACCGACACTGCCGTGGGAGTGCGCGGGCTCGACCTTGCTCAGATCGGTGTGCCCGATTCTCTGCGCGAGCGGTGGACGCGGAGCCGTCATTTGCGAAAATGCCGCCAAGGGTACCAGCATCACAGCCATCAAGCATATTTTCATAACACTCCTACCAGTTCGTAATCGAACCGTCCGGCCGGAAGTAGGTTTGTGCGCGCGCGGTGACGGGTTCGGTGATTTCAGCGATTTGGGTGAGTAGCTTCAAGTCCAGCTCCGCGCCGAGGCCGGGGCGATCGTTGGGATACAGCTTGCCATCTTTGAAGTCCAGGCACTTGGGCAGGTAGTCCAGGGTGCGGCCCTGGTAGTTGTATTCCATGAGGACAGGCCCGGAGAAGGTCCCCAAGCTGTTGACCAATGCAGCCGTGGCGATGGGCCCCGTAAAGTGGGGAACGATGCCGACAAAGTGGGTTTCACAGATGGCGGCAATCTTCATCATCTCCGTGATGCCGCCCACGTTGGGTAGAGTGGCGCGCACAAAGTCGATGGAGTGATCTTCTACCAGCTTGTTGAAGTCCCAGCGGTTTCCCCACTCCTCGCCCGCGGCCAAAGGAACGTTTACCTTGCTGCGCAAGATGGGGAGGTCTTGCTGAAATGCCTCCGTGCGGACAGGGTCTTCGACGAAGAAGGGAGCGAGATCTTCGATCGAATCGCAACCGCGGATGGCGTCGGGCAAGTCGAAGCGCTGATGGAAATCGATGCACCAGTCGCCATTTTTGCCGACACCTTCCCGTACCTGGGCGCATTGTTCGCGCATGACGTTGATGCGCTCGCGGGTGTTGTAGGTTCCGTTGGCCGGCGCTTCTGAGGCGCCGAAACGGAAGGCGCGATAGCCGGCTTCGATGGTGAGGCGGGCACGATCCTTGAGGCTGGTCTCTTTGGTGACCCCTGGAATAATGCCGGCGGTGTTGTAGCACTCTACGTGGTCGCGCACCATACCGCCCAGGAGCTGATGGACAGGCAAACCCTGCACCTTGCCCTTGATGTCCCATAGCGCCAGGTCGAGGGCGCCGATGGCGTCGGTTCGTTCGCGGCCGGCAGGATAGAAGAAGGCTCGATTCATGTCTTGCCAGAGACGCTCGATGTATTGCGGGTCACGGCCGATGAGTCTTCCGGCGGACTGGGACAGGGTGTCCTTCACACCACCCTCGCCGATGCCGGTGATCCCTGCATCGGTTTCGATGGTGACGACCACGTCGCTCTGGTTGAACAGCGGGTTGGGATGCGGCGGCAGATAGGCACGCACGCGGGTGATTTTCATCTTGGGGAGAGGCGCCGCATAGGACGGTAGAGTGCGCATGCCGCTGGCGATTGCAGTGGCGGCCAGGGAACGTAGGAATGCTCTTCTTTTCATGAGGTGATATCTCCTTCAGAGATGACAATTCTGTTTGACGACGAAGTCGGTGTCTCCGGGATCGCGGGTCAAAAGCGTACCTCAGGGGCTAAAGCCCTCGTCAGGCCCGGCGGATGCGGCACGGCTGAAGCCGTGCCCTTCGTCCAGAGTTTTTCCATAACCTGTAGAGCCCGTACCTTCATTTACTCTTTCCAGCAGGCTTTCACTGCTGCCACCAGGGCTGTTGCTTTTGCTTCCACCGTGGGCGCGTCGTCTCCCGGTTTGTAAATCGACGAGCCAACGCCAAGACCTAGCGCTCCGGCTGCCATCCAGGGAGCCACTTGATCCACATCCACTCCACCCACTGGAATCACGATGGCAGACTTGGGTAGCACTGCACGGAGCGCCTTGAGCATGGGCGGACCGAGCACCTCGGCCGGAAAAAGCTTGATTGCATCCGCACCGGCCTCGAGTAAGGCGAAGGCCTCGGTCGGATTGAAAAATCCCGGGAAGGCAAAGAGACCAGCCTGTTTCGCGGCACGCACGATCGCGACGTTGGCATGAGGCGTCACGATCAACTGCCCTCCGGCGGCGGCCACTTCCTCCACCTGCGACACAGTGGTCAGGGTGCCGGCTCCAATCAGCATCCTGTTGCCGAAGGTTCGCGACAAGATGGAGATGCTCTCCAGCGGGCTTGGGGAGTTGAAAGGCACCTCAACGATGCTGACTCCCGCCCGTTCCAACGCGGAGCAGATCGCTTCCACCTCAGCCGGCTGAACGCCGCGCAGGATCGCGACCAGTGGGCAGCGTGCGAGCCATGCTCTTACGTCCAATGCAGCCTCCTGCCAATGGCGGCCAGGCCGAGTGCCGCCGCATCCTCGTCCTCCATGGTGGCCTCGCCTCCGCAGGCCTCGATCACCTGGGCATAGAGGTCGCAAAGATGCGCCGTGCCGACCAGGTGTACATGACTGCCCTTCGGCATGGTCGCTCGCACCTCGTGCCCTATCAGCAAACCCGAAAGATATGACGCGGATTTTTCTTCTTTGAGCTGACCCATCAACGGAAGCGTGCGCACGCCGAAAAGATGGTGAAGCAATCCGCCCGAGTCGGCGGAGCGAGCAATGCCACTGTGGAATGCAGTTTTGTCCACTGCGGGGTTGCTGGTCATGGTGCGTTCCAGGATGGTGCATTTACGCAGGGCACCATAGAGCTCCCCCGTCATGCAGGTGGTGAAGCTCACAATCTTGCGATCGCTCAGTTGAATCCACTTGGAATGGGTTCCAGGAAAGCAGACCAGGCCCACCCCTGTGCACGCATCGAGGATGCCCATGGCTGCTGTTTCTTCCCCGCGCATCAGCTCCGGCACACCCGCAGCGTCCGGCCCTATGACCCCCGGAACCAGGCGCACTTTCGCACCGGAAAATGGCACGGGAACCACCGCGTCCGCGAGCTCGTCGATGCCGACGGGGCACGGAAGATATTCTGCCTCGACCCAACCCTGGCGGCTGCCGATCATGCCGCAGAGCAGGATATGCTTCTCGCCGGCCGCCAGCCATACGCCGACCTCGGCCCTCAAGGCTTCTTCGAAATTCCCTTCGCCTACGCGCAGAATGCCCTGCGGCGAAGAGGCCCTGGCAAAGACGGATCCCTCTGCACTGACCCTAAACGCACGGAAGTTGCTGGTACCCCAATCCACTGCAATCAAGGCTATGCTCCTGGGAGTTCTCTCCTGACCCAATGTAATAAGGCATCAGGAAACCTACCTGGCCGCGTAATCCTTGGTCTGTTTGGTCCCCGAGTTGTAGAGCGTGAAGCTGCCCTTGGGACTGGCGGTCAGGAGAAAATAATTTCCCGGATCCGAGCCTTGTGGATTGGCAATGTATTCCGCGGCTGTGTTGTGCTCCGGGCCGGCTTTCTCCGCAAAATGAAGCTGCCAAAGTGTCTCCAGACCAGGAGCCTTCAGCACTTCATCGATCACCTGCGGCGATCCTCCCTTGGTCGCTGCGTTGTTCATGATCGCCACCCGGGGATGAATGCCATCGATCAGCGCGTGACTGGAACTCGCATTCAAGCCGTGATGCGAGACCACCAGGATGTCGATGCTCCCAATCCGATTGACGGGGCACATGAACATCATTTCCTTGTCCCAGGTCAGGTCGCCGAGATCAAGGATTTTGAGTTTGCCGAAATTGATCAATATTCCGAGCGAATGAGAGTTTTCGCTGCGGTCGGTAGGCTTGGTTTCGGGCGTGTCGCAGTATTGATTCTTCTCCCCGCCGCCGGGCAACGCATGGTCAATAACATTGCCATCGCTGCTGATGACCGTAGCCTTCATGCCGGTGATGGGCAGCACGTCGCCCGGATGCGCGACCATGTGCTTCGACTTGCCGGTGGCCAGCACCTGCTGGTACGCTGCGTAGATTTTTTCCGTGGGTCCCCCGGGCTTGGTATCGATGTTGGCCCCGTGATCGATGAAAGTGCCCACGGGAATCCTGTCGACCAACTGCGGTATGCCACCGCTATGGTCGTCGTGATAGTGGGTCAGCAAAACATAATCGATTTTGCTGATGCCCGCGCTCTTGGCTGCCGCGAGAATCCGGTCCGCATCCCGGCCATCGTTGTCAGGCCAACCGGTGTCGATAAGCAGAGACTGTCCCGTAGGAGTGACAAATAGCGTGGACTGGCCACCCTCCACATCGATGAAGTAGACCCGAAGATCGCGTTTGGCTGCCCAGGCCGCGGGCTGAACTGCCAGCAGTGTGGCAACAAGAGCGAGCAAGACAACGTCGAATCTTCGTCTTCGTGCGAGAAAGGTCATGATGATTCCTCATGTTTGCGTTGTGACGATGAAGTTCGGTGTCGGATTCCGTGCTCCGGCAGCACGACGGGAAGTCTGCGGTAAGCATTCCTCCCGTCCATGCCTGGATTCCTAGAACTGGAACCGCAGCGAGCCCTGCAAGTTACGCGCGTTACCGACAATCGACGTAATCTGGCCCACCTGCGAATTTCCGACGGTCTGATTCGGATATCCGAATTGCGGATGGTTGAAGATGTTAAATGCTTCGAAACGGAACTGGAAAAACATCTGTTCGTGAACCGGGAAGTCCTTGAAAAGCGACCAGTCAAAGTTTGTCCGCCCAGGACCGACGATCGAGTTACGACTCGCATTACCGTAGGTGTACGGCGCCGGAGTGCTATACGCGGAAGGAGTGAACCAGTGCAAGAGAGTTTTTGGATAGACGACTTTTGCACCAGGGATAAGATTTGGAC
This sequence comes from uncultured Acidobacteriaceae bacterium, assembly GCA_963830325.1. Classification (GTDB taxonomy): domain Bacteria; phylum Acidobacteriota; class Terriglobia; order Terriglobales; family Acidobacteriaceae; genus PALSA-350. The sequence goes on along the minus strand of CAWHMV010000003.1, from coordinate 1,834,874 downwards.
GGCTCGATGTACCGGTGTTGGTCGTGGAGGTCTGCAAAACCGGCGAGAACCAAAGACCACTCTGGGTGAACAAAATCCCATTGTTCTGCCACCCGCCGAGAACAAAATTTGTGACACCGCCGTGGTTAAGCCACTTTTGTCCCTTGCCGAAGGGGAATGCCCATAGATAGCTCAGCGTCAAACGGTAGCGCTGGTCGATGATCGAGTTGCTGACCTCATGCGGGAAGCGGGGGTCCTGGGGATTCGGGCCGGCATCGCCGCCTCCGAATTCGAGTGGTACATCATCGATGGCATGAGAGTAGGTGTAACCGAGCAGCGCGCTGACTCCCTGACTGAATCGTTTGTCGGCGGTGAACTGGAACGCAAAATATTCCGCAAAGCCATCCGATATGTAGTAGTCGACGTCGCTCTGAGCTGGACTTTGGAGGAAAAGTGGACGCCGTGAAGCCGTTGAGGTCGGTCCGGGAATCGGCTGGTTAGCGTTCCAAGTGTCTTGTAAGTGACGGCCCAGGTTACCGACGCCGACGAACTTCAACACCATACCCAAGGGAACAATCTCCTGTTCCACACCCCCGTTGAACTGCTCGGCGTAAGACGGACGGAAATTGGGAGCGACCCCGTAAGCTACTCCAACCCGAGGCGGGGGAATGACGATCGGTTGCAGCGCAGGAAAGCCCTCGCTTACCGTCGGGCCAACCGTGACGTCTCCGGGAGAGATTTGGTAGGTGAAGCCGAAGGGGAGATTACGCGCCAGGCGCATGTTACCCGCTTCGCTGCCGGAGGCGTTGTAAAAGAGGCCGAAGCCGCCACGAAATACCGTGTGCGGCAGCATCTGGTAAGCGAAGCCGAAGCGTGGACCAAAATTTGGCCAATACTTGAGGACGCCGGCGTTCTGATTAACTCCGCTCACGCCCGCGACGTTATACACACCGGTAGTAATGTCGAAATTGGACCAGCGGTTAAACGCTTCGTCGGGCGGGCTGAAGTAATCCCATCGCAATCCATAGTTCAGGGTCAGGTTCTTGGTGGCTCGCCAGTCATCGGCAAAGTACATGCCGAATTCGTTGAGTCGTATCCCCGGGAATTGATAATTGTAGTCGTGTGCGTCCAGGGTCGGATCGCCGAGAATGAAGCTCGCCGCGGCGTCTCCACCTTTGCCTGCCGGCTCCCGCGAGTCGGTAAATGCGGGGGAAAAGTTGAAGCGGCCATTGCCCTCGTTGGTCTGATAAATCGTAAGCTGGCGCCGCCGGAAATCAGCTCCAATCTTGAATGTATGCAAGCCTTTCGTCCAGGTCAGGTTATCGAGCTCCTGAAACGTGTTCTCACGCCGATACAACGGCAGAGAGCGGGTCTGGCCGACACCGAGATAACTAGACGGGGAAAAGATGGGAAGGTTTTGCTCGCGCGGAGTGACGTTCGAATTCGTAACTCCTAATTCGTTGCCCAGCCCGCCGCCGGCGGCAAAATTGATGGGCACGTAGTCCAGGACGTAGCGGTTGAAACCCACACGAAAGTCGTTGACGAGCGCCGGGGTGAAGACACGCACATAACTTGTGGCCACATGCTGGGTGGGCTGGAATGAGGTGCCGGCAAAGGATGCCTCATCACTGAGACTCACCGGCGTAGAGATGCCGGGGATAGTGGATTGCGCATAGGTACTGGGTGAAATGGTGGTTGTGTCCTGAATCGACCAGCGCGCAAAGATAGAATCCTTGGCAGTGATCTGTTCGTCGACCCGGACATCTCCCTGATCATAGTTCTGGGGCTGTATCCGGGGCATGGCGTAGTTGTTGAGCCGGGCGGTGCTGGTCGGGGTCGGGTAAGCATTGATCATCTTGTATGCAATAGGATCAAAGCGCGAAGCGGGAATCACATTGTTTGGGAACGGCGTACGAGAGAAACCGCTGGGTGAAGCGGGATTCACCACCGTCGTCAGCGGATCGTAAATGAGGGTACCCGGCAGCAGTTCGCCGAAGTCTCCCTGCCGCATGCGCATGGTGGGGATGTTGCCCCGCTCGAATATCTGCGTACTGCTGCGGAAGCCTTCGTAGTCCACGAAGAAGAAGGTCTTGTCTTTCCCGTGATAGACCTTGGGTATGACCACGGGTCCGCCCAAAGAGCCGCCAAATTGATTCAAGCGGAAGGTGGGGAAAGCGGTGCCCGCCGCGTTGAAGAAGGTACGCGCATCTACATCCGAGTTACGCAGGAATTCGAACAGGCTGCCGTGCAGTTGGTTGGTCCCCGATTTGCTGATAATGTCAATCACCGCTCCCGAGTTGCGGCCGACGTCCGCACTGTAGAGGTTGGTCTGAATCTTGAACTCCCGTACCGAGTCCACACCTGGGCGCAGCGTGACGGAGAGGGTAAGCCGCTCATTGTTATCAATGCCGTCGTAAAGAAAGTTATTGTCCCCTTCACGGTTGCCGTTGGAAAAGATCTCGTTGCCGGCACGGCGATCGTCCGGCCGTGTTCCGCCCATGATGGTTCCGCTGGCAGACTGGCCCACGCCGTTCACGCCCGGGCTGAGCGTCGCGAGCTGGACAAAGTTGCGGCCATTCAGCGGCAGTTCATTCACCAGCTGCTGGTTAATCACCGTTCCTACAGAAGAAGACTCGTTTTCGAGCAGTGGCGGATGACCAGTCACGCTGACCGTTTCGGCCGCCTGCCCCACCTGGAGCGTGAGATCGACCCGGGCCTGCTGATTGACCTGGAGACTTACGCCGGTTTGTTCAAGCTTGCGAAAGCCTGGCGCTTCGACGGTCAGGGTGTAGTCCCCTGGGGGAAGATCGGTGAGCACATAGTCTCCTCCCTTCTCGCTGACGGTCTTGTGAGACGATTGTGGTTGCGACGTTGGTGGCGGTTACCGTCGCGTTGGGAATGGCCGCACCCGAAGAGTCCAGGACGTTCCCACTCAATTCGGCGCTCGCTATCTGGGCCGGGCACCGCGAGCAAACCAGGAAAATTGCCGCCATAAACACAAAGTGTCTTTGCCAACCAAGCCACATTTTGCATTCTCTGTTTTTTGACCACAGCTCTCGCCTCCTGAAATCGTGCGGAGAAACCTATATCACCGCGAATGAACGATGCGCAAACATTTTTTGAACATAAATTCAAAAACCGTGTCATTGTTCGACAATTCGGTTTATGTTCCGCTATCATCTGCCCACTGCGGGTTCGCAGGTTCCGATATCATGAGGGCGACGCATCTATGCTGAAGACCAAATCCGCTCGCCCGGCAAAGACTGGGACACCCAACCTGGTGAAAGCCGAGGCCGCTAACGAGCCGCGCGTAGGAGATCAGTACTTCTCCCGCGCTGTGGGCAAGGCGCTGGAGGTTCTGGAGTTCCTCCAGAGCGAGCTAAAGCCGTTATCCATGAACGAGATTGCCCAGCGGATCCAACTCTCCAAAACATCGGCGTTTCGCATTCTGCGTACCCTTGAAACGCTCGGCTGTGTGGTCGTAGACGGGCGGGGTCAGTACATGCTGGCACCGGGGATTCACGCCGTAACGCCCACGCAATGGTTGGGCAAGCTGCATCGCGTCGGGGTGCCTTACCTGGAGGCGCTCAGCCGTGAATTGGCCGAGACGTCTACTTTGGCGGCTTTGTTTGAGAACCGGGTGGAAGTCATTGCGGTGGTAGAGAGTCCGCACGTGATCCGGATGAGCAATGTTGTCGGGCATATTCTGCCGCCGAACGCCAGTTCGCTGGGGAAAGCGATTACGGCTTTCCAGGCGCCGGAGCACCGGGAACGATTGTTGCGGAGCTTTGGGACCTACCGGTTTACCAAGCACACCATCACGGATCGCAAGGATCTGAACCAGGAATATGAGGGTATCCGGGCGCAGAAGTACGCGATTGATCGTGAGGAGTGCGCTTACGACGGGATTTGCTTCTGCGCGCCTATTTTTGGCCCGAATGGGCAGGTTTCCGCGGCAATCAGCTCATCTATGCCCAAGACAAGGCTCCGGGATGCGGCCCACGAAGAGGCGATTATTGCTGCGGTGCGGGCTTGTGCGGATCAGGTCGGTTCGGACCTGAAGAAGGCTTGAGAGGGCGGGAGAAATACGAACCGCACGCATTCAACCTCTGAATTACGCTTTTTGCGCCCTTTGTAGGCTCGAAGCAGTTCAGTATTCAAACGTGGAAAAGACGCAGCTCGGTGCCTTTAGAGGGTATGTGAAAACCCCATTTTCAAACTCAGTCCCGCAGGGACGGCTGAGGGTTGTCCAGGATTGCGTCGGGGCCTATTTTCAGCCGTCCCTACGGGACTGGTCGTCCTTTCCAAATCCAACCCAGGACTAGCGTCCTGGGCTAAGTTCAGCCGTCCCTGCGGGACTGAGTGCGGTTGCCCTCCACTAAATCATGAGTTTGCGGAACAGCAGACTACAAATCGGAATGTAGTTTACTTTCCTACGAAACAGTCCTGTTTTACCTTGACGCTCCTTTCATCGAACTATATTCTTGGGCGGCTTAAACGGAGGGGGCACCGGTGTGCCCTGACTGACAAGCATGCGAGGAAACGATATGATGCGACGCGTGTATCTGCTACGGATTCTTTGTGCCTTTGCGCTTCTTCCCGTCTCTTCTGTGTGGGCGCAAACACCTCTGGCGGCCAGGATCGGTCATACCGACCCCAGCAAATACACCCGCAGCCGCTCCCACAATAGCGCCGGTGATATGGCGTGCGAGCTCCTGGTTCCCCCGTCCGCCATGGACGTCAACCTCAACTTCATGCACCGGTGCGAAATCATGCCTGGCGGCGGCGTCGGCCATCACTTCCACAACACCACCGAAGAGATGTTCATCGTGTTCGACGGCCAGGCGGAATTTACCATCGACGGCCGCACCTCGGTCCTCAAGGGAACCGTAGGAGCGCCGTGCCGGATGGGCCACTCCCACGCCATCTACAACCCCTCGGATAAACCCGTCGAATTTATGAACATCAACGTCGCCCAGATCAAGGGCCACTACGATGCCTTCAACCTGAATGACGCTCGCGTCGGCGCCCCCAAGGACGCGATCCCCACATTCATGACCATGAACCTGGATAAAGCGACGCTGAAACCCATGCCGAATTATCTTGGCGGCCAGGGCACGGTGCAGTACCGGCGAGCGCTCGATGCGGATGTGTTCCTGACCAACTGGGCGTACGTGGATCACATCCTCGTTCCGCCCGGAGCGTCTATCGGTAAGCACTACCATAAGGGCGTAGAAGAGATTTTTTACGTACTCAACGGCGATGGCGAAGTGCAAGTGAATGCGGAGTCGGCGCCTATTCATAAAGGCGATGGGGTGCCGATTCGCTTTAACGAAGCGCACTCCTTCACCAATAACGGATCAGCAGACCTCGAGCTGATGGTCGTCGGCATCTCGACCCAAAAGAACGCGCTCGATACGGAGCTGGGCGAATTTCCGCACGGCCACTGAACTCAATACGGAGAGGATTCATGACCAAGAAGATCGATACCCATGCCCACCTGGGCGAATGCTGTGTGTTCGGCCTGCTCAGCACAGAAGAAGACATGCTTCGCCGCATGGAGGAATGCGGAGTGGATGCAACCATCGTACAGCCGTATCCGGGGGCGACCACAGCATCGAAAACGCACGACCGTATCGCGGAGCTGTGCGCCAAGCATCCGGGCCGCTTCTTCGGCATTGCCAGCACCACTCCGCACGGTCCTCGCGATGCCTATGAACGCGAGATGGAGCGCTGTATCAAGGACCTGAAGTTTGTCGGGGTCAAGCTGCATACCATCGGGCATGGGGTCAATCCACTGTCGGAAGATGGGGACCGGGTTTTTGCCACTGCCCACTCGCTTGGGGTTCCAGCCATGGTCCACACTGGTCCTGGAGTGCCCTTCGCGCTGCCCGCGCTGTGTATTCCCGCAGCCCGCAAATATCCTGACTTGAAAATCATTCTGGCCCACGCTGGGTTTGCGGTATTCACGGCGGAGGCCCAAGTGGCGGCTTCGGTATGCGGTAATCTCTATCTCGAAACGTCGTGGTGCATCGGCGAGGATATCCGTTGGATGATCGATACTATCGGCGCGGACCGGGTAATGCTGGGGGCCGATCTGCCCAGCAATGTGCCGGTGGAATACGCGAAATACAAGGCGCTCGAGCTCGCCCCCGAGGTTTATGAGAAAGTTCTGGGTGGCACAGCCATCGATGTGTTCAAACTGAAATGGTGAGGTGACGATGTTCGTCCTGTTTGTCGACATGAAGCTGAAGCCTGCGGCACAGGCGGCCCTGGAGAAGACCTACAAGGAGATCTTTCGGCCTGCTATTTCCAGCCAGGAAGGTTTTCGCGGGGTAGAACTGCTGCGCCCGAACCAGGCCGGGGGCAATTGGCGTCTCAGCATTGCCTTCGAGTCCCACGACTTACAAAAGAAGTGGGTAGCCCTGGATCTGCATCAGGAAGTGTGGACTCGGATGGAGAGTTATTTTGCGGATTATTCAGTGAACGACTATACGTCGGTTTAAGGAGCCCTATGGAACGAAACGTTCCTGAATATGTAAGCGCGTCGGTTCCCGTTCCTCCCACAGCCAGGGTTCCCTGGTACAAGAGCACCTTCCCCAGCTACTTCGGCATTTTCCTGTTTGTCGGCTATTACCTCAAGCTGGCAGGACCTACGATTGGCTATGCCAGCCCCACGGTTGTGCTGTGGGGGTTGGTGGTTGCCGGGCTGCTTTGTTTTGGGCTCTATTACTACGTGCCGGCGATGCTGGGTATGCAGACCGGACGCACGCTCTACGTGGTAGGCACCTCAACGTTTGGAACCACCGGCGGATTTTTGATCCCCGGAATACTGATGGGCCTGTTGCAGGTTGGCTGGGTGGCCGTGGACGCCGCCATTGCCACCGGCTTCATCATGAGGGGCCTGGGCCAGACCTCGAGAATTCTGTATAGCGTCATCGCGCTGGTGTGGCTTTACAGCCTGGGATGGGTGGCGATCAAGGGCATCCATTACGTCGCGCAGGTGGCCAAATTCCTGAACTGGATTCCGTTCCTCATGATCCTGGTCGTGCTGTGGGCCAACCGCTCGGGGATTCCCCAGTACCAACCGCCGCACCACGAGCCGTTGACCGGCTTTCTGAATGCGCTGCTGATTACCATCGGCTTCTTCGCCACGGCGGGAGCAGCCGGCACCGATTTCGGGATGAATAACCGCAACCGGAAAGACATTGTTCTCGGTGGGGTCACCGGCATCGTTGCCGGCGCAATCATTGCCGGAGGTGTCTCGGTGCTTTCTGTAGCCGGCTACCTGGGCCGGAATGCCGGAGCGCCCAGCTACGATTACACCGCAGCCATTGCCAGCGTAGGGGCCCTGGCTCCGGTGATGTTCTTCCTCTTTGCCGCCGCCTGCCTGGTGCCCACCTGCTTTTCCGCTTTCATCGCGGCTAACAGCTTCAGCACCATGTTGCCCAAGATTTCCCGGCCGGTATCGACGATGGTCGGGGTTACGATAAGCGCCATCCTGGCCATCAGTGGCGTGGCCGACAACCTGATCGGTTTCTTCAGCATTGTGGCTGCATCCTTTGGCCCTATCTGCGGCGCCATGGTGGCGGATTATCTGCTTGCGGGCAAACGATGGTCCGGACCTCGGCTGGGCATCAACTGGGCCGGCTACATTGCCTGGATAATCGGATTCCTGGTCGGCATGCCGGAACATATTCCGGGACTACCGGCGGCGTTGGTCAAAGCCGACAATCCTTCGGAGCTTTATGCGTTCGCTTGCGGGTTCCTGGTCTATATCGTCCTGGCTCGCGTGGGATTGCGGCCGCCGCTGGTCGAAGCGGGAGCACGTGCATGACAAAAATCCTTGCGCTTTTATGGATGATTGCGCCTGGCTTATTGCTCGCGCAGCAGCCCCCGCTCACTCCTGTGGTGCCGCTCGACCAGCGAATCGCCCATGCCGATGCGTCAAAGTATCGCACCATGAAGGCGGTGCATGATGGCCCGGGCGCGTTGGACTACCGGCCGCTGTTCGATGCAACCTCGCTCGAGACCAACCTGTTTTTCATGCACCGTGGGGTGATCGAGCCCAAGAGCGGCATCGGGGCCCACTTTCACAATCAATGCGAGGAAATGTTCATCATCCTCGACGGCGAAGCCCAGTTCACGATTGATGGCCGCACTTCCACGTTGAAGGGCCCGGCGGGCGCGCCGACGCGGCTGGGGCACTCGCACGCCATCTATAACGCCACGGATAAGCCGGTGGAGTGGATCAATTTCAACGTCGGGACAATGAAGGGTGTCTATGACGCCTTCAACCTCGGCGATGGACGAGTGGGCGTCCCGCTTGATCCGATTCCCGCGTTTATGGCCATGCATCTGGATCGATCGCTTCTGAAGCCAGTCGAGCAAATGAATGGGGGTACCGGTACGGTGCAATATCGTCGGGCTCTGGATCCGACGGTCTTCGCCACCACCTGGTCTTATGTGGATCACCTGCTCTTGCCCCCGGGGACCTCGGTGGGTCCTGTTTCGAAGCCGGATATGAGCGAGATTTATTACGTGATGGCGGGCGATGGCAGCGTGACCATTGGCTCCGAGACGGCCCAGATCCACAGTGGAGATGCAGTTCCGGTGCGGTTGGGCGAGCGCCAGTCCTTTGCCAACTCCGGCAGCGGTCCGCTTGAATTCATGGTCTTTGGCATTGCCAGCGATATGGCCGCCAAGCAGGCCCTGATGGAAACCAAGCGCCGGCTGCGGTAGGCCCCGGGACGGCTGAACTTAGCCCAGGACTAGCTAGCCCTCATTTCTCACGGACCCCCTGGACAAGCGAGGGTGGCCGTAGCGAGATCTCTATTTCTAACGGATGACGGGTGCCCCATATCTGCCCGGTTTTGGCAGATGTGGGATTCCGCGGCTGTCCACCGGTCACTCAGTACTGGCAACAGGTCTTGATAATGGTCATCCACACCTCGCACACTCAGGGGCCGAGGTTCGTGGAATCCCACATCTGCCAAAACCGGGCAGATATGGGGCACCCGTCATTTGTTACGGAACAGGCCGTGAAAAATGCGGGCTAGCGAACACCTTGGTGGGAGGTCGAGACCGGCACTCTGAAGTTTTCGGGATAGGTAGGTTTTCGCGCGCAGGTTATTCTGGTGGTTTGGAGTTCAATCCTTCTTGCCTGGTCGCCACGATGCCAACCGTAGCCGCTGTGAATCCTAACGCCACCTATAACCGCCTGCTTCTGCTGGTTGCGGGGCTGGGCGGGTTGCTCTATGGGGTGGATGTCGGCATCATCGGCGGCGCGCTGCCTTACCTGGAAGCCACCTCCGGCTTAAACGCCAGCCAGCTCTCGATCATCGTTGCCGCGGTGTTGCTGGGCAGCGTCTTCTCCACCCTGTTTGCCGGACTGCTTGCCGATTGGCTGGGACGGAAGCCTCTGATGGTGATGAGCGGAGCGATTTTTGTCATTAGCATTCCCGTGATCGCCCTATCCCACGGATTCGCGCCGCTGTTTTTCGGCCGGCTGCTGCAGGGCGTCAGCGGAGGCCTGGTGGGCATGGTGGTTCCCCTCTACCTGGCGGAATGCCTGTCGGCTCAGGATCGAGGCAAGGGCACGGGCGCCTTCCAATGGCTCTTGACCCTGGGCATTTTTCTGGCGGCGCTCATTGGCATCTACTACAGTTACCGGGTGACCGCCCTGGTCACTTCCACCACCCCGGCCGCCTTGCTCGGCGTGAAAGATCAAGCGTGGCGGCGCATTTTCTGGATGTCGATGCCGCCGGGCATCCTGTTTCTGGGCGGCAGCTTGTTTGTCGCCGAGTCGCCACGGTGGCTTTTCCGCCGCGGGCGCAAGGAGCAAGCCCTGAAGGCGCTGCTGCGATCGCGAAGCAGCGAGCAGGCTGCAGTTGAGATCGAGGAAATGGAGCAGACTTCCCTCTCCAGCCAACGTGCCTCGACCGCGCGCGGGGCGGTGAAGGATGCACTCTTGCAGCGGAAGTACGTTCTCCCTTTCCTGCTTGCTTGTGTCATCCTTTTCTGCAACACCGCGACCGGCATCAACTCCATCATTGGATACAACACCGAAATTCTGCTGCAAAGTGGGCTTTCCGATCTCCACGCCCATTGGGGATACGTACTGTTCACGGCGTGTAATTTCCTGATGACGATCGTGGGCATGACGCTGGTCGACCGCAAAGGGCGCAAATTCCTGCTTACCCTGGGAACCTCCGGCATCATCGTTTGCCTGGCGTTTGTCGGCATCCTTTTCCTGCGCACGGAAAAGAACAGGTTTGACGTTCGAGATGCGATCCAATCCCAGGTCGGGCCGGATCAAGTGGTTTCGCTGCACTTCGATCAAGACATTGCCAAGGGCCTGCTTCCTCCCAATGCTTTCGCGGGCAGTGCGCCGGACCGGTTAGCGCTGACGGTGATTTATTCCTACGGAGGATTCGACGGAGCCACCAGAACGATGCGTTCCGCGGAGGGCGAGGCCCCGGTCACCATCAACCGGCAGAGCAGCCTGCCCTCGACCAAGGTCGAAGCGTTCTTCCGTGACCCTTTTGCGAACCTCGACGCGGCGCGCGCGGCTCCGCTGAAGATTGAGCACGCCTATGTCGGTCCTCTGCCCGACGCGGTGCACGGCTGGCTGGTGGCGATTGGGCTGTACGGTTTCGTCGCCTTCTATGCGCTGGGGCCGGGGGTTTGCGTGTGGCTCGCACTGTCCGAGTTGATGCCCACGCGCATCCGATCGAATGGTATGAGTGTTGCGCTGGTCATCAACCAGATGGTGTCGACTACGCTGGCGGCGATCTTCCTACCCGTCGTCGGCAAGTATGGTTATTCCATGATGTTTTTCCTATTCTGCGGATTCACCCTGATTTACCTGTTGACCGCAGCCTTCTTTCTTCCGGAAACGAAGGGCAAGACTCTCGAGGAGATTGAGGCCCACTTTGCCGCTGCGTAGCGTGCCGGGTCCGGAGTGCATGAATCAATGAGTTTCTTTTTAGCTCTGGATGCGGGTGGAACGAAAACAGACTACGTGCTCGCCGATGAAACGCGCGAGCTGGCCAGAGTGCGCACAGGTACCATCAAGCGCATGCGTGTGGACGCGGTGACCGCCTGCCAGAACCTGGAGGCGGCGCTGGCTGAACTCTCCGCGCGCACCGGCATCTCCATGAAACAGGTGACCCGCACCTGTGTGGGCACTGCGGGAGAAACGGTTCCGCTGGTGAAGGATTGGCTGCGGGAGTCAATCAGCGACCGGGTCGGCGGCGGGTTGCTGATTCTTGGAGACGTTGAAATCGCACTGGATGCGGCTTTTCCCGGCCGTGCCGGAGTGTTGGTCATGGCCGGCACGGGTTCCAATGTAGTTGGACGCACCATCGCAGGAGAGCTCATTTCTGCGGGGGGATGGGGACCCGCGCTGGCGGACCAGGGATCCGGACACCTGATCGGCCTCGAAAGCCTGCGCGCCATCTTTTTGGCTAAGGATGAGGAACGGGAAACTCTGCTGATGCCCGCGGTGTTGGATTTCTGGCAATTATCTTCTCTGCATCACCTGGTGGAATACGCGAATACTCTTCCCGCACCCGATTTTTCCACCCTGACCGGGGTAGTGCAGAATTGCGCCGACCAGGGCGATGAAATAGCTTCTGCCCTCCTGCGGAAACAGGGGGAGGACCTTGCTTACCTGGTTCGCCTGGTCATCCGGAGGTTGCGGCGCGCCTCGACCGATCCCGGATGGACACCGCCCATCGCCTACACCGGCAGCATACTGGAAAACGTTCCTCAGGTTCGTGATGCCTTGATGACAGCGGTGCAGCGTGAGTTTCCCGCCGTGCAGGCACCGGAAAAAGGGGTCGATCCCATCGACGGCGCGCTGTGGCGGGCACGGACCGGCAGCTTCACTTAAGCTGTTGTGAACAAAATCCTTTTGGTGGATTCGTTTTCTCGTAAGTTCTTCATCCATGGTTCATATTCATCTGGCGTTTGCATCGCTTTAACCTTCCTTTCCCCGGGCGTTCCTATCGTCAGGGAATGAACAACGTCAGACGAGCAATTCGCACTCTTTCTTTGGCCGTGTCGCTATTTTTTATGGGCAGCGTTGCGCAGGCCCAGTTCGACGTGGGGAGCCTGGTGGGAACGATCCGCGACCAAAGCGGTGCAGCCGTGGCGGGCGCCTCCATCACCGCCACCAACACAGCCACCAACATCGAGAGCTCCGCCACCAGCAGCGGCAGCGGGGATTACGAGATTCCCTCACTGCATGTCGGCGTATATACCATCTCCGCTAAAGCGACCAACTATGCCGAGGCCGTGGCCCAGAACATCGCCATCTCCGTGGGCAGCCGCCAACGCATCGACCTGGAATTGAAGGTGGGCGAGACCCAGAGTTCGGTCGAAGTGAGCGACGTGGCGCTGCAACTCGAGACCGATTCCAGCCAGCGGGGCCAGACAATCACCCAATATCAGACGCAAGCCCTACCCTTGGTGAGCCGGAACTACTCAGACTTACTGGGCCTGGTCACGGGCTCCCGGCAGGCCCCTACGGCCGCTACGACCAGCTCGATCAGCAGCCTGGTGCGGCAGGGCGCCTACAACGTCAATGGGCAACGCAGTATGTTCAACAACTTTCTACTCGACGGCATGGATAACAACGCCTACGGCGAAAGCAACCAGGGATTTGATAACCAGATCATCGCCATTCCTCCGGACTCGGTCTCGCAGTGGAATGTGGTGACCAACAATGAGAACGCGGAGTACGGCCGCTCGTCCGGGGCTACCATTAACGTCGCTTCGGCCAGCGGGACGAATGGGTTCCACGGTGCGCTGTGGGAGTTCCTTCGCAATACCGATCTCAACGCCGCCGGCTATTTCAAACCGACGGTGGTCGGCAATACCGGCAACACAGTTCCCTTCCAAAAGCCCACCTTCAATCGCAACCAGTTCGGCGTGAACTTCGGCGGCCCAATCCTCAAGGACAAGTTGTTTTACTTCGTCGACTATGAAGGCTTTCGACAGACGCTCAAGCCGCTCACCGTCTTGACTCTGCCTACGCAGAATGAACTCAACGGGGTGCTGGTCGTTCCGGTGGAGAACCCGATTACGGGAGTTGTCTATCCCGCCGGCGCTCCTATACCGGCCAGTGCAATCAACCCCATATCGCAGCAGATCGTTGGTTTCTTCAAGCAGATTCCGGGTCTACCAGTCAGCGGGTTGGCCTCTACCGGTTTGGCGACCAATGACTACTCCAAGCTGGTTCCATTCACTGACAATTCGGATAAGGGAGACGTTCGACTCGATTACCAGCAGAACAACACCAGTTCGTGGTTTGTGCGCGTGAGCGACCGCAAGGAGACCGGGGTGAATTATCCCGCTATCCTGCTTCCACTCGACGGCCAGACTAATGGGACGATTCGCATTCTCGATCAGCAGGTGGCTCTTGGCTATACCCACTTGTGGGGCGCCAATAAAGTCATCGATGCGCGTGTAGGTCTCTCCAAGACCAAAGCCGGCAAGTACTCTCTCTCCATCGGGGATAACGCGATTACCATCCCGGGTCTTCCCACCAATCCTACGGTTGCGGGCGGCCTGCCCTCTACCAGCGTCTCGAATTTCAGCTCGTTTGGGCGCCAGAGCACCAATCCACAGTGGCAGAATCCTTCGTTGCTCGATCCGAAGGTGAACTTTACCTGGGTGAAAGGAAAGCACTCGCTGAAGTTTGGCTACGAGTACGAGCACATCTGGATGGCGGTGAACGACAACAACCCGCTTTACGGTTCTTTTAGCTACTCTGGCGGTTACAGCCTGTGCCCCAGCACGACCGTCGGCGGAGTGAAGGCTCCGGTCAACGCGAACTGCACCAGCGTCAACGCAGCGGTGGCGGACAATTATTGGGCTGACTTTCTGTTCGGTACCACCAACAACTACTCTCTGGCCAACCTGTTCGTCGCCCATCTGCGGCAAACGATGCAGAGCACCTACGCCCAGGATGACTGGAAGATCCTGCCCAAGCTGACTCTAAACCTGGGTCTGCGCTGGGAATATGGTTCCCCCTACTCGGAGCAGCATAATCTACTTTCGAACTTCGACCCGATTTCACAAACAGTGTTGACCATCACGCCGGGCTATGCGCAGACCAGCAGTGTCACTCCCGTTTCGGCTGGTGGGGTATATGGCAAGACGCTGGTGAATCCGGATTTTGCTGATTTCGGTCCGCGGCTGGGCTTTGCCTACGCGGCCACTCCGCGGATTGTGGTCCGTGGCGGTTACGGTATCAGCTACGTGCATTACACGCGGGCCGGCTCGGGCGACATTCTGGCTATCAATGCGCCCAACGCTCTGTTCGTCTCCGTAACGCAACCGAAACCGGGTACCGCTGGTTACCGCACTGTGGATCAAGGCTACCCCGAGGGGTTGGCCACCACCTTCAACCCCAAGACGGATAACATCACCTACATCCCCAAAAACACCAGGGATAGTTACGTACAAGACTTCTTTGTGAGCGTGCAGAACCAGCTGGCAAAGAACAGCTTGCTGGACATCGCTTTCGTCGGTAACCACGGGGTAAAACTGCAGGGCTTCCTGAACGCCAACCAGATCAATCCTGCAAATGGGTTTACCCGGCCCTACACGCAGTGGCCCAGCGACATTACTGCGGCAGTGAATGAGTTCTGGTCGCAGTATCAAGCGCTGCAGGTTCGGTATGAACAACGCTCGGTTGCTGGTCTGACGTTGTTGAACTCCTTCACCTGGTCGCATTCGCTGGATAATGCCAGCGCGTCGCTGGAAGGCAACACTCCTTCTCCGCAAGATGGGAACAACATCGCTGCGGACTACGCGCAGTCCGATTACAATTTGCCCATCGCGAATATCACGAGCCTGGTCTACGATCTGCCCTTTGGACGTGGAAGGCAGTTTCTTGGTCAAAGCAATGGCCTGGTGAACACCATCGTGGGTGGTTGGCAGCTCAGCGGGATCAACACCATGCAGGCCGGCACACCTTTTAACCTTACGTACACGCCGAACTCCGCCAATGCGCTCTCGCCTCAGATCGCGGCTACGTATCGCGGAGCGAACGAGTATCGTCCGAACCGCGTCAACGGGGTTCCTCTTACCGAGAGAGTCAAGCTGTCCAGTGGGTACATTCAATACGTCAACTACTCGGCGCTGGCGTTGCCGGCTACCAAGGGCGCCAGCGGAACTCTGCTGAGCCCCTTCGGCAACGAAAGCCGCAACCCGGGCAGAACGCCCGCGTACTACACCACGGATTTTGCGTTGAACAAGAATTTCGATACGCCTCTCGAAGGCCTCAAAGTGCAGTTCCGCACCGAGATGTATAACGCCTTCAATCACACCAACCTCTACCTTCCCGCTAGTGGACTAGGCGGTACTCTTGGTGGCGCGCCGAGCAGCGGTGGCAGCGTTACCAGCACGTTTGAACCGCGCATCATCCAATTCGGGCTGAAGATCCTGTACTAGGTTTGGCACAAGAGGCCCGGGCGATGATCCCGTCGGGCCTCTTGCTGTTTAAGAAAACCGCAGATCTCTCCGCTGCGCTCGGTCGAAAAAAGCATATCCACGAAGGGTCCGCGGAACTGCAGATCCCTCGGCTTCGCTCGGGATGACAAAGGAAAGGGCGACGGTTCCGTAGAAAGTGGTTGCGGGCCTTCGGTCCAGAACCAGATTTCCTTTGTCATCCCGAGCGAAGCCGAGGGATCTGCAGTTCCGCGGACCCTTCCTGGATACGTTTTTTCGACAGAGCGCAGCGGAGCGGAGTGGAGAGATGCTGAGGTTTTCTTTTCCGAGCTACGCGTCCGCGCGCGATGATATTTCTGATGGAGCGCCTCCCGACCCCGGCCGCATTCCGCCGGTGCCTCCTATTAAAGTGGAGGTATGGGATTTGTTATCGATCATCTCGACCATCTCGTTCTTACGGTAGCCAGCATCGAAGCAACCGTCGCTTTTTATACTTCCGCTCTGGGCATGGAATTGATTGCGTTCGGGGATCGAAAGGCGCTCCGGTTTGGAGAGCAGAAGATCAACCTCCACCAGGTGGGAAGGGAGTTTGAGCCAAAG
The DNA here is from genome assembly GCA_963830325.1 of uncultured Acidobacteriaceae bacterium. GTDB lineage: Bacteria > Acidobacteriota > Terriglobia > Terriglobales > Acidobacteriaceae > PALSA-350. The sequence goes on along the minus strand of CAWHMV010000003.1, from coordinate 1,818,833 downwards.
GCGGCGCGTCCAACTCCTGGGTCGGCGGACTTGTGCTTCATCACCAAGGCTCCCCTGGAGTACGTAATCTCTCATCTGAACGCCAGAAACTGCGCCATCGAATTGGGGCCGGTGACACGCGACGGCGCTCTGGGCGAAATGCTTTCGATTTACCTTCGCGACCCCGACCTCAACCTGATTGAAGTCAGCAACTATCTCTGATTCGCGGCCCGGCCCGCGCTCAGTTCGGTTACCTCGGTGACGCTGCCGGTGACGATCGATGGGTCTTCGTCCTCGCGAGAACCGCTGGATCACAATTTTGTTGGTAAGCTGGATGCGATTTCTAAGCGATAAGAAGTTTTTGGTTTACGCAGGCCTGGCGAGCCTATAATTTTGGCGACTGTGCCCCATCCTCGCCGATTGGCTACCCCGCCGCCCTTTGTAACGATGGATCGCCGCGCGACACACATAGGAACGGACTTCTTTGGGAATTGAATGATTTTCGGAGGCGGTAAATGAATTTCGGCAAGGTAGCAGCACTCGGAATCATCCTTTTGGCGGGCCGGTTTACGTTCGCGGACGCAAGCTACCAGGAGACTACCCAAATCACGGGTGGGAGTATGGTGGCCCCGCTCAAGTCGATGAGCTTCCTCAGCAAATCGATGCGCGACATGCTTGCGCCCACCACGACAACGACCATGATCCATGGCAACCAGAAAGCTGTGGTGAGCAAGGATTTCACGGAGATCACCGATCTCGACAAGGAAACCGTCACCCACATCGACAACCTACACAAAACCTATACCGTCGTGACCTTCGCCCAAATGCGCCAGGCGTTCCAGCAGATGCCCAAGCAGATGCAGCAGGCACAGGATCAAGCGAAGCAGGCTCAGCAACAGCAGCCGCAACAGCCAAAATCCGATTTGAAGACAAGCTTTGACGTATCCGTCAAGAATACTGGCGTAAGCAAGGAGATCAATGGACTCACGGCACAGGAGCAATTGGTCACGCTGCAGATGCATGTCACTGATCCCAATGCGCCTCCTACACAAACCAGCGCCGTGACCTACGTGGTCACCACCGACGCATGGATTAGCCCTGACCCGCCGGAGGTAAAGGAAATCCAGGACTTCGACAAACGGTTCGGCCAGAAGTTGATGGAGGGAGTCGATCTGTCGGCTTTCAAAGCACAAATGACCCAGATGCACGACATGAGCCAAAATCCGGGGATGTCGCAGATGTTCGCGGGCAAGCCCGGATCGGCGGAAGCCATGGCGGAAATGGGGAAAGAGATGGCCAAGCTTCAGGGCACGCGGGTGATGGAAGTTACGAGAATGGGTGGGAGCGGAACTGGGCCCGCGGGTGCGCAAAATTCGGCTCAAAATTCTGATTCTGCCCCTGCCGCAGCTCCCGCCAATTCCAATGGCTCGGTCTCGGGAATGTTGGGATCCGCGCTGGGTAGCTCCGCACTGGGAGCGTTCCATCGTAAGAAGGCCGCACAGCCGGCTTCTGACACGACTACAACCACCACGGCCGCGGACGGCACGCAGACCACGAGCACGATCCTAATGGAGACGACGGTCCAGAAGTCGAACTTTTCTCAGGCGCCCGTCTCCTCGTCGAACTTCGAGGTGCCGGCTGGGTTTAAGAAGGTTGAGACTCCTGGCTATGGCGCTGCGGTCAATTAGCTAATCAAAGTTAATCGGGGGGTGACCATGAACCGGTTGCCCCGATTCGGTGCACCCCAATTCGTCCTGCGGCATCCCCCATCAGTAACTAGGTAGCGTAACTCGATTGACGGTACCCTTCCCACGTCACACCTAGACTGTGAGGCCACGCATGCGACCCAATCGCGCACACGCAAAGGCTTTCCTCCTGGTAACGTGGGCGGTCCTCTTCGGTGGTCATGTTGCCCCAGCTCAAGCACCCGCACTTACCGTAGATGCAAATGCATCCCGCCACACGATAAGCCCGGAAATCTATGGCATCGCCAGCTACGGCCTTGACGCAACCTTCGCTAAAGAGATCCAGGTACCGAACATCCGTTGGGGCGGCGACGGCACCACCCGCTATAACTGGCTTGTCGATTCGAGCAACGCGGGCTTTGACTGGTACTTTATGGGAGGCAATGGCCAGACCACACCGGTACCCAGTGCATCGGCGGACCTTATGGTCAACACCTACAAGCCCGCCAATGCTCTGATCACCATCCCCATCATTCCGTACGTCAACAAACTCTCGGCGTGGAATTGCAGCTTCCCCGTATCGGTATACGGGGCGCAACAGTCTACCAATCCCTACGTGCATCCCAATGGGGATGATTGCGGCAACAGCATCGCGACCAACGGAACACAGCTGACCGATAACAATATCTATGCCAACCACATCGACAATACAACCAGCCTGCAGCAGCAATGGGTGCAGCATCTGGTGAGCGCGTTTGGCACTGCCGCGAAGGGCGGTGTGAAGTTCTACCAGCTGGACAATGAGCCTTATGGATGGTCTAACACCCATCGCGATGTCATGCCGAACGGGGCTACTTATCCGACCATTACCCAGTTAGGCCAGCAGTATGCGGCCGCGGTGAAACAGGCAGACAGCACTGCCCTGGTGCTCGGCCCCTCCGACTTCACCCTGGGCGGTTGGATCGGGAACACCAGTCAGCAGGGCGGCGTCTTCGCCGGTGAATACTATCTCCAGCAAATGGCCGCGTATGACAAGGCACACGGTCAGCGCATCCTGGATTACTTCGACGAGCACTATTACTTTGTCACCTCCACACCGGCGGCGCAGCTGGCCTCGACCCGCACACTTTGGGATTCCACCTACAACGGCGGCACCTGGGTAGAGCAGTATGACTTCAACGGCCCGATGCAATTGATTCCTCGCTTCCGCAGCTGGATCAGCGCGAATTATCCTGGAACCCTGTTATCGCTCTCTGAATACAGTATCGATAGTGGACAGAAGTCCATCGTCGATGCGATTGCCGAGATGGATGTGCTGGGCATTTTTGGCCGGGAACCACTCGACTTTGCAAATATGTGGAGCGCGCCGGGGGCGCAGGATCCCATTGCCTTCGCCTTTCGCATGTTCAGGAATTACGACGGCAAGGGCAGCCAGTTCGGGGACACTTCCATCAGTGCCGCCAGCACCGATCAGGGGCAGCTCTCCGTCTATGCCGCCCAGAGGTCGACCGACAATGCAGTGACCATCCTGGTCATCAATAAGACGACAGGCGCCTTGAGCAGCGCGATCGCGGTCTCTAACCTGGCGTTGCCGGCTACTGCCCAGGTCTATAGCTACTCGCAGGCAAGTCTGACCTCGATCGCTCACCCTTCTGATGCGGCGATCAGCAGCGCATCACTGAGCTACACCTTTCCGGCCTATTCTGCGGTCATGTTCGTAGTGCAACCTGCTGCTGCAACGGCGGCAACCACGACGACGAGCCTCTCTGCTTCGGCCGCTCAAATCAACGTTGGGCAGGCTGTGACCTTCACCGTGGGCGTTGCGGCATCCGCGGGGTCTACGCCTTCGGGGACGGTCACACTGCTGGATGGCTCCACTTCACTAGGTACCGCTTCGCTGACCAATGGAGCGGCTACGTTTACCATCGCTTCGCTGACTGCCGGCACCCATAGCATCACTGCTTCGTATGCGGGGGACTCTGCGGATGGAGCGTCGACTTCCGGTGCGGTGTCTGTGCAGGTGAATGGAGCACAGCTGCAGTCAACGGCCGTCGCGCTGGTAGCGTCTCCTACGACAGTGGTGTCAGGCCAGGCTATCTCACTGACAGCGAGCGTCACGCCAGTTTCCGCTACCGGAACGATTTCGTTTAAAGACGGTAGCTCCACGATTGGTTCCGCGACCCTGGCGTCCGGCAAAGCGACCCTTTCTGCGAGCACATTGAGCGTCGGAACCCATTCGTTGACTGCGGCTTACAGCGGCGACTCAGCCGACTCCGCTGCGAGCTCCAACACGGTTACGGTCACCATTACGGCACCCGCAAGCGGTCCTTCCCCGGATTATGGGCTTACGCTCTCCAGCACTACTCTCGCTATGTCACAAGGCACGTCTGGTTCGTTGACGGTCTCGGTTGCTCCGCAAAATGGATTTAGTGCGTCGCTGACGTTTGCCTGCTCCGGCCTGCCGAGCGGTTGGGGTTGCAGCTTTGCTCCCGCGACGCTGTCTGGGGGCACGCCGCAGAGTACAAAGATGACCGTGAGTGCGACCAACAGCAGCCAGTTGATGCCCACGCCTTCGGGATTGGTCTTCGCTCTGGTCTCACCGCTTTCTCTGTTCTGGTTTGGGTTGGCTGGCAAATCACGGAAGGCGCGATGGATGTTGCTTGTTCTCTTTGTGCTGGCCCTGACTGGTTGCGGATCAACGTCCAACAGTTCGCAACAACAAGCGCAGCCCAACACTTATAACGTCACGGTGACTGCGTCAGGATCCTCCGCGCCTAGTCATTCGCAGACGTTTACCCTGACCATGAACCAGTAGCGATCCTCGCGCTTGAGGCTTCTAATCGTAAGCGAATCGGGTGGGCCCCATATCTCGCTCGTTTTTCGCGAGATGTGGGATACTTCGGACCTTGAATGTCTACCCTCGAAGACGACTCGAAGTTGAGAGTTGAAAGGACAGAGATGTGGGCATCCCTTCATCCGCGGTACGGACAGGCCCCTCGAGAAAGAGGCAGGTTACTTCGGTTCTCGCTCAATCGGGGAGTTATCGTACCGCCGTCTGATAAAACACTTCCCTCCCCCTAAAGTTGCAATTATTTCCGAAACTTTGAGTTAGGGACCAGTGTTTCCCTCCACAGTGACAGCGATCGCACAGTTACCGTGTGGCAGCGACGATTACATACTGGCGCCGTTCCTGCGAAGGCCGCTGGTGATGAGATCGGCTCCCAGGCATACACCTTGGGTTGGTTGCTTCAGGTGCTTTACTCACAAACTTAGACCATCAAGAAAGCAGGCGGCTTTATGAAATGTATCCATGGGCTTCGTATGTTCTTCACCGTTGCGGCCACCGCGTGTGTGCTTGGTTGTAGCGCTGGTAGCGGTAGTGCCCCAAGCCAAAGCACGGGTTCCACTACAAACTCTGCGCAAACTGGCTCCGTATATGTATTGGGAACCGATGCTCCCCTTCCCAGCGTAGTTTCCTTCTCGGTCGGCGTGCAAAGCATTACGCTTTCCGACGGTTCGTCCACACCGGTTTCCATACTGAACGGCGCGCAGACCGTCGACTTCGCGCGGTTTAACGGCCTCAACACGTTGCTTGATTTCAACTCTATCCCGGCCGGCACCTACACCACGGCAACCATCACCCTGGGCAGTGCGACGCTTGGGTATCTTAATACGACACCGTCGGCGGCGCCTGCAATCGCAACCATGCCGGCGACACTTACGCAGCCTGTCGTCACCATCAATCTAGCCAAGCCCTTTGTCGTGAACGCGGGTGACATGGATGCGCTCAGGTTCGATTTCGATCTGCGGAAGTCGATCCAGGTAGACGCCAACGGGCAGATCACCGGCCAGGTCACGCCGGTACTCGATCTCGCGGCTCTCAGCGCAAGCGATCCTGAACGGTATATCGATGAGTTCGATGCCGGGGTAGTCAGTACAGATCCTGCGTCCAGCACGTTCGTTATTCAGGGCCCACACGGCCGTCAATACACGGTTCAGCTTTCGGCTAATACTGAGTTCGAAAATAACGAAACCATCGCCAACCTCACGACCAGCTCCATCATTCAGGTCTCTGGCTCATTTGCTCCCAACAGTCAGACGATCAATGCCGATTGCGTAGGTATTCTGTCGCAAGATGGCTATTGGGCTGCCGGCCTCGTCACCTACGTAACCCCGGTGCAAGGGGCGGCAAGCTCACTCAACATGTACGTCCGTGCTGAGTTGCCGGCCGACACCGGCCTGACGCTGGGGCAGATCGCCAACATCAACCTCACCGGCAGTGAGAACTATTTTGTCTACAGGCTTCATACGCCTCTTACGAATTTCTTCTTTAACTCCAGCCTGCTGGTTCCGGGGCAGCACATCAGCATCGGTGGTCCGGCAAGTGGAGCTGCCAATGCGCAATCGGTAACTACGCGCCGTATTGTTCTTCGCCATGAGGGTCATGCGGGAGAGTGGGTTGTGGGGAGTACGAACACGGGTAACGGCAGCTTCTCGTTTAACTCCGATGGGTTGGCTGGTGTTCTCTTCAACGGTCCTGTCACGGTATACACCACGCCGGTTACTCAATATCTAGGTGGCTTGAGTGGGTTAAGTGACCTTAGCGGTAGTTCGGCTATCTCGATCCGCGTGGTTGGTCTTGTCTTGAAGAATCCGACAACGCAACAGCCAGTGTTTGTGGCTCGCAGCGTGGAGGAACTGCAGTAATCGTGGACGGCCGCTCCTGGCACTTCAGGGGTGGCCGTTCGCATGAAATCGAGTCCCGTAGGGACGGCTGAACTTAGCCCAGGACGCAGTCCTGGGTCAGCATGCACCATAGAAAATTCCCGCAGGGACGACTGAAAAGTTATCGAGACATGCTCCTGAATTCACGTAGCTGATTGGGAATTCTGAATCGCGGAAGTATTCCGAGATGGAAGTGCTCCGGGATCGCCTCCGGGCAACTTCCAGTCGTCCCTACGGGACTCTTCGTCTCTCGAATCTCTACCCAGGACTGCGTCCTGGGCTAAGTTCAGCCGTCCCTGCGGGACTCATTTTGCGATCGCTAGTTCTCACGCAAACATTTCAGCCCTTGAAGTACTTCTCTCCCAACGCAGCTTCAAAAGCGTGCCTCAGCAGCTGAAGCCGTCGAGCGATTCAATTTTTGCGGCACAGTCGAAAACGACATCTAAACCTTTTAGAACCATCATGGGCGAATCCGATGGTTTTCATCACCTTGGGTGAGCCGCAGGCTCATGGGGACACGGCTGAAGCCGTGCCCTTCGTCAGTGGCTTCTTAGTGACTTGCAAATTCTCATGGTTTGGTAGCAAGAATCAACGGCGACGGACCCGGTGCGTCCAGTGTTCGCGCATTCGTGAAGCCGGCTTCTTTTAACCAGCTGCTGATTTCTTCAAACGAATAGGTGTCTCCGCTATCGGTGTTCACCAGCATGTTGACGGCGAAGAAGAGTCCGTTCAGTGGGCCGGTTCTATCCGCATTCACCAGGAATTCGGCAACAGCGATGGTTCCACCTGGTGCAAGCGCCTGGAATGTCTTTTTGAGCAACTCCCGGCTGCGGTCTCTGCCTTCACTGTGTAGGATGTGGCCAAGCGTCGCCACGGTGTGCCCGCTGCCGAAGTCAACCTGCAGCAGGTCGCCCGCGATAAATGAATAGCGCTCGGCCAGGCCGAATTTGCCAACCGTCTTGCGGGTAATAGGAATGACTTCCGGCCAATCCACGACGGTGACAGTCGCCTGTTCCGAGCCCTGGGCCAGCGCGATACTCCAAACTCCCGAGCCCGCGGCCAGGTCGAGGACACCGACCGGGCCGGCTGACCCATTGGCGCTCAAATGCCGGCTAAGCACCTGCGCTGCCGGATAACTCAAGGGAAAGATATCAACCACGAAGCGCTGAAAGAAATCGCCCCCGGCCTCTTCCAGATTGACGGCCGCTTCAGGCCGTCCGGTCTCGACAATCTTGTTCAGGTGAAGCCATTTGGGGATCAACTGCTCGCTGCCGTGGCGGATAAATCCGCCCTGGAAGCTGGGCTTGGTGCTGACCAGAAAGGTAGAGCTTTCGGGCGTGAGTGAAAACAGGCACTGCTTATCTTTGGCCAGGAAGTCCATGCCCACGAGTGCATGCATGACCGCCGTTAACCCGCGCTCTGAGGCGCCGGTCTCCTTCTGCACTTGCGCGATCGTTTTAGGCCCACCGTCCAGAACATCAAAAACACGATGGCGTATGGCCGCTTCGAGAACCAGCGGTGGAACATATCCCCAGGCGAACTGCATGATGCGTTCCGGCGTTACCAGAGCAGGTGTGGTCATACTCTCCTCTCAATTTGGAATCGCCGAATTATACCTGTTCCCAGCGACGCTAGTTCTTGCTGTCGGAAGCGGCGAGGGACGAGATGAGTTTGTCAGCTTCCTGGCTGGAAGCGTCGATACTCTGAATCAGATCCGACACATCGCTCTGCAAGCCGGCCGAGGTCCCTTTGAGCGAGCCGATCGCCCGCGAATTTAGGTTGTGTTTCAGAAACAGAACCTGATCGTGAAAAGCCTTCAACACCGGCGCGATCTGGTCTTCGGTACGACGCATAGCGCGCATGTAGGTCGCCTGGCGGGTTTTTGCGTTGCGCAGCATGACGGTATCCTGCGACTTCAGTTTGCCGTTGTCCATCGCACTGATTTCACCCTGCCACTCCTTGAACAGGTCGTTGCTCACCTGGTCGATGGACTGAATCTTGCCATGAAGCTTGCCCGCCTGCGAGGCGGCGCTCTCGTAGTCGGAGTTCAGACGCTTATAGGACTTTTCCAGAGAGCCGCCTTGGAAGCCGGTCAGGGCCTGAAAAGACTCCATCGTGGTTTGCAGTTGCTTCTTGGTTTGATCCTGATCCTTCTTGGCATCCTTGATGCGTTGCACCAGGATGTCGCGCTTCTCTTTCCCCAGGGTGCGCATGGTCTTGTAATAGGTCGACTTGCAGCCAGCTAACAACAGGGTAAGAACGATGAGAGGAACAAAGATAGATCGACGCAAGACTTCTCCCTTTTGATTTAGAGGGCGGCGTATTCCTTCTTGGCCGCCAGCAGCATCGGCAGATCCGCATCCGCGTCTTTCCAGATCGCTAAAGCCGCTTCGTATGCCTTCTTCGCGTTCGGCTTATCGCCGCCCATGGCGTACGCCCGCGCCAACCCCAGGAAGACCTGCGCGCGAAAAGGCGCATAGCCCTGCTGCAATGTCCCGGAGTTGGCCCGGACCGCGGATTGGAAGGCAGCCAACGCATGGCCGGCATCGTGCAGTTGCAGGTACGCCAGGCCCTGCAGATACGATGCCGGGTAATTCGCATCGTAGGGCTTGGCTGGTTCAGCGGCATCCGCGGCCCCCTGGGCGTGGCCAGCCGCCAAGGCCACAAATGCTTTCGACAACGGCGCATAGACATCCTGGATCAGCGTGTCCTGGGGGAACTTCTTACTCAACTCCACAGCCAAGGGCGACGCCAGTTTGCCATTGCCGCACACCGCCGCCGTTAGAGCAGCGGTTGCCTGGGTCTGTTTGCTTTTGTCCAGCGACAAAGCCTGTTGCACAGCGGCCTCGTTCGATTCACACAACCCTGCCAAACCCCGGGCGGCCGCGCCTTCCAAAACGAACCCGGCTTGCGCATCGGATGCCTTGGCACGCGCCGCCTGCTCCACCGCACGACGCATCGTTGCTTCAGCCATACGGTACTGGCCGGAATATTGCTGGATCGCGACGAGTGCCTGGGTCACGATAAACTCATCCTGGCGTCCGGCCACCTGTCCCATAATCCTTTGCGTTTGCTGCGGCTCCCCCAACAGGAAGTAGGTCACCATGTAACTCACCAGGTCATCGGTACTGCTATTCAAGCCCAGCGCTTGCGTCCGCTCTAACTCCTTCTTTGCTTCCGCCATCCGGCCCAGTGCTACGTAGTCCGACAACAGATTTTCTCCAGCAATCGAATCCTGCGGATCCAGCTCGACTGCTTTCTGCGCAAAAGCCAGACCCTGCTCATATTGCCCAAGGCTCTGATAGGCCACATTGATATTGATGTAGTTATCGATCTGTCCTGGATAGGCCTGGATAGCTTCCTGCAAAGTTTCGATCACCTTGGGTATATCGCCAGCAACGTTCTCGTAATAGTGGCCGGCAATGTAGAGCCTCTCCCGCTCGCTCACATTCTTCGACAACTCAAAAGCTTTGGAAAAATATTTGGTTGCTTTGGTTACCTGGCCTGAGTTGATGTACACCACTCCCAGCCGTGCATATGCCATGGCAAAGTTGGGATCGAGTTCTACCGCGCGAAGGTAGTGACCCTCCGCCTCGGGAATGTCATGCGCTTTCGCGTGCGCCTTATCACCCAGCGCATAGGCGCGAAACGCCTCCAGGGATGAGGTCGTCGCCTGCCCAAACGGCGTATCCAGTTTCTTGATGCTTTCCAGGTCCTCGCCCAGCTTGCCGCGCATTGCGGCCGCAGCCTTGCCCAAGGCGTCCAGCACATGTTCCTTGTCTGGGGCCTGCGCCTGCTCGCTGACGATTTCGTCTCCGGTTGCGGTGTTTTGCGCCGTCAGCGTAATGACGTACTGCTTACCCAGGTTGGCGATGGTCCCGGTAATAATGGCCTTGATCCCTTCGCGCTCACCAATCTCCCGCGCGATCGCAGGCGTAACTGCCGTGCCTTCGGGTTTGCCTAGATACTTCACGCTTTGCAGCAGATGCTGCTGGCTCACGATATTGATCACCGGCGACTGTTCCAGGTCGATCTGCAGCGCCTGGTTCAGCGTGGTGTCAAACACCGGTTCGCCCGTATGGTTGACAAAGTCAGCCAGGATGATCGAATCCTTCGTATTCGTGGTACCAGCCCCGCTTGACTCGCTGCCGCCTGCTGCGGCGCCTGGTGCAGGGGCAACTCCAGGCCGGTACTTCCACCAAGCCAGTCCACATGCGATCAGCAGCAGCACCGCCGCGGTTGCTATCCACGGCCACTTCGGCCCTTTAGCTGGTGCTTTCTTCGCCGGAGGGGCAGGCGCGAGGCTTACGCCTTCCAGATCTTCCTGCAGTTCCTCGGCACTGGCATAGCGCCGGGCTACATCTTTCGCTAAGAGTTTGGCAACGATTGCATCCAGCTGCTTCGGCATTGCCGGATTCACCGTGCTTACTGGCGACGGATCCTCGCGCAGTAGGGCTACGAATACGTCGGCCGTCGAGCCGCCGCCGAAGGGCGCCTTCCCGGTCGCCATTTCATAAATAACCGTGCCCAGGCTGAACAGGTCGGTTCGGGCATCCAGGTGTCCGCCACGCGCCTGTTCCGGAGACATATACGAAACCGTACCCACCGCCGAGCCGGGGCTGGTCAGTTCCAGTGTCGACTCGCCTGGCCCTACTCCAGTCTCGTCCGAGCTGCCGCTCCCTGGTATCCCATAGGTGCGAGCGTCGACGGCCGCCACACCGGCTTGCTTCTTGGCCAGGCCAAAGTCGAGGATCTTGATTTGGTGCTTGCCCCGCAGGGCGTCGACCACAAACAGATTTGCCGGCTTGATATCCCGGTGGATAATCCCCTTGGCGTGGGCTGCGGCCAGGGCCGCCGCGGCCTGCTGGGCAAAGGCCACCACCTCTTCGGCGTCCAAGCCGTTTCCGCCGGCTTTCGCGAGATAGCGCTTGAGGGTCTCTCCCCGCAGCAACTCCATCACCAGGTAGGGCCGGCCATCCTGTTCCCCGGTGTCATAGATCGCGCACACATTGGGATGGTTCAGCGTGGCGGCCGAACGCGCCTCTCGCAGAAAGCGCTCATGCGACACATGGCTTCCGGATTGGGGTGTGGCGTGGGCCGGTGTGTCGTGGGCTTGGAGGGGGGATGGCGATCCGCTACCCGCGTCCGCAACCAGGTAGCTGTCGGAAACCAGCTTCAGCGCGACCTCGCGCTCGAGGCGCGTGTCCAGGACGCGATAAACCTCGCCCATGCCGCCAGCGCCGATCTTCTCCAGCAGACGGTATGGGCCGAACTGTGTTCCTTCTGCGATGGTCATCGGTGCCAGCAGTCTATCAGCGCTGCCATGTCAATGACTTATGATTCGTTGTCCCGATGTTCCATCCCGAGTCCCGTAGAGCCTGCCCTGAGCTTGTCGAACGGGGACGACTGAAAAAGTTATTGAGACAAGATCGTGGATTCGGCAAGAGAATCGGGAATTATAAATCGCGGAATATTTTGAGCAGGAATTGCCTGGAATGCCTCCGTACAAGTTCCAGGCGTCCCTACGGGACTTTTCGTCTTTCGAATCTCTACCCAGGACTGCGTCCTGGGCTAAGTTCAGCCGTCCCCGTTCGACAAGCTCAGGGCAGGCTCTACGGGACTCATTTTCCAATGTGGGTCTTACGCAGACTCTTGCGGCACCGCACGCCGTGCCCTTCTCATGACCAAAACTTCCCGTCGCAACAAACTCAGCTATCCCTTTAGAGCGCGGCGTATTCCTTCTTGGCCGCCTGCAGCATGGGCAGATCTGCATCTGCATTTTTCCAGGTGGTAAAGAAGGCCTCATAGGCTTTCTTCGCATCTGCCTTGTCGCCAGCCATGGCATAAGCCCGCGCCAACCCCAGCTGCGCCTGGGCATAGAAAGGCGCTGTCGTTTGCAGGTTGCCGCCCGGAGACTGGGTCGTAATGCGAAAGGCATTCGCCGCCTGGGTGGCGTCATGCAGCTGCAGATAGGCTAAGCCCTGGAGATAGGCTCCCGGATAAACCAGGGCAAACGCCTTGGCGGGCTCTGCATCATCGATAGCCTCTCGCGGCTGCCCCGCGGAAAGAGCCACAAAAGCCTTGGCCAGAGGGATAAATACCCGCTGGATCAGCGTGTCGTCCGGGAACTTTTTGCTCAAGTCCTGGGCCATGGACCCTACCAATTTGCTGTCACCGCAAATGCCCGCCGTGAGCAATGCAAACGACTGCGTCTGCCTGCTCTTATCCAAAGCCAAAGCCCTTTGCACCGCCACTTCATTGCCCTCGCATAAGCCGGCAAAGCCACGGCTGGCCGCATTGGTTAAAAGGGCATTCGCCTGCACGTCCGGAGCCTTGGCCACACCAGCTTGATCGTAGGCCCGCTGCGTAGTTGCCGCCGCCTGTCGGTACTCACCGGAAAAGAGCTGCGTACCCGCCAGGGCCTGGGTGGCCAGAAATTCATCCGGCTGGCCCGCTGTCAGCGTCATCATCCTCTGCACTTCATTGGGCTGGCCCAAGAGAAAATACGTCTGCAGCCGCACGGTGCGATCGAGCGTGCTGGTGTTGATGCCCAGCTTGTCGGCGCGTTCCATTTCGGCGCGAGCGTCATTCATCCGATTCAAGCCGATGTAGGCGCTCAACAGGTTCTCGGCCGCAATCGAATCTTCCGGCTGCATCTCTACGGCCTTCTCTGCGAAAGGAAGAGCCTTCGCAAAGTCGCCTAACGCGGTATACGCCGCGGTAATGTTGATGTAGTTATCGATTTGGGTGGGGTAGGTCTGGATGGACTCCTGCAGCGCTTCCACCACCTTGGGCATGTCGCCGGTCACGTTCTGGTAGTAGTGGCCGGTGATGTAGAGCCGCTCACGCTCACTCACACTCTTCGAAAGCGCGTAAGCCTTGGCGAAGTACTTATCGGCCTTTGCCACCTGGTTGGTGTTGATGTACACCACGCCCAACCGCGCGTAGGCCATGGCGAAATTGGGATCAAGCTCGATCGCGCGCAGATAGTGACCCTCGGCCTCAGGGATATCGCGCGCGCTCACGTGGGCCTTGTCTCCCAGCGCATAAGCGCGAAACGCTTCCAGGGACGTAGTGGTCGCCTGCCCGAAGGGGGTGTCGAGCTTCTTGATGCTCTCCAGATCCTCGCCCAGTTTGCCGCGAATGGCTGCGGCCGCTTTGCCCAACGCATCCAGCACGTGCTCTTTGTCTGGAGCCTGCGCCTGCTCGCTGACAATTTCGTCCCCGGTGGCGGTGTTTTGCGCCGTCAGCGTGACCACATACTCCTTGCCTAAGTTGGCGATGGTGCCGGTAAGGATGGCCTTGACTCCCTCGCGCACCCCAATCTCTCGCGCGATCTCCGGCGTCACCGTGGTGCCCTCCGGCTTGCCCAGATACTTCACGCTCTGCGCCAGGTGTTGCTGGCTCACGATGTTGATCACCGGCGACTGCTCCAGCTCGATCTGCAGCGCCTGGTTGAGCGTGGTGTCAAACACCGGGTCGCCAGTGCGGTTGATGAAGTCAGCCAGGATGATGGAGTCCTTGGCCGCCTTGGGGGCAACTCCAGCGGCGCTCTCCCCGGGCGGTGGTGTTGTCGCAGGGCGGAATTTCCACCACGCCAGACCTCCTGCGAGCAGCGCCAGCAATAGGAGGGCAGCAATCGTCCAGGGCCACTTTCGCCCACTCGCGCTCGCCACCGTGGCTTTCGCCGACTGCGGATCCAGTCGTTCGAGCGCTTCCTGCAGTTGCTCGGCGGTAGCGTATCGTTGCGCGGGATCCTTGGCCAGCAGCTTGGCCACGATGGGATCCAGCTTTTTCGGCATGGCCGGGTTGACCGTGCTGACTGGCGGCGGATTTTCTCGCAACAACGCAGCAAACACTTCCGCTGTGGAGCCGCCCGCGAAGGGCGTCTTGCCAGTCGCCATTTCGTAAATCACGGTTCCCAGGCTGAACAAGTCCGTGCGCGCATCGAGGTGCTCGCCCTTCGCCTGCTCCGGGGACATGTAGGCCACCGTCCCCACCGCCGAGCCCGGACTGGTCAGTTCCATGGTCGCTGCGCCCGGCCCGACAGCGGTCTCATCTGAGCTGGCGCTACCGGGGAGATCGAAGGTACGCGACTCCACCCCCGAAAGCCCGGGCTGCTTCTTGGCCAGCCCGAAATCAAGAATCTTGATCAGGCGCTTGCCGCGGCCAGCGTCAACGACAAACAGGTTCGCCGGCTTGATGTCCCGGTGAATAATCCCCTTGGCATGCGCGGCCGCCAGGGCAGAGGCCGCTTGCTGGCTGAACGAAATCACCTCGTCAGCGGACAATCCCTTTCCGCCCGCCTTCGCCAGATAGTGCTTCAGCGTCTCGCCGCGCAACAGTTCCATGACCAGATATGGCCGGCCGTCGTGTTCCCCGGTGTCATGGATGGAGCACACATTGGGATGGTTCAGGGTGGCGGACGAGCGCGCCTCGCGCAAAAACCGCTCATGGGAAACGTGGGAATTGGGAGTTCCGTGTACCGGCGTGGCGGGAGAGGGCGAGCCACTGCCGACTCGGGTGATGAGATAGCTGTCGGAAACGAGCTTCAGCGCGACCTCGCGCTCCAGGCGTGTATCCAGGGCACGATACACTTCGCCCATTCCCCCCGAACCGATCTTCTCGATCAGGCGGTAGGGACCAAACTGTGTTCCTTCTGCGATCGTCATGGTCCCTGGCTACCCGAAAGATTACGCGGTAATGAATATGGTGCCAGCAGTCTATCAGTGCCGTCATCTCTCCGGCCTGTAACTTTCAGGGGAAACACCGTATTCTCAAAGGCACATCTGCCCCCGCTTTGTTTTGATACGAGGTCTTCTTCATGTTGTGCAGGATCCGCAACGTTCGGCCTTTTCTCTGTCTTCCTTTGCTTCTCGGCGCACTGATCCTGGCTGGCCCTTTATGCGGCCAGGATTCAGTTGCCTTCAAAACCCAGGACCCCGGCAAGGGGTTTGTAGAAATCGGCGGGAATTGGCATTTCCATACCGGAGACGACTTAGCGTGGGCCCAGCCCGGTTATGACGACTCGACCTGGGAGCAATTGCGCGGAGACGCTACCTGGGGAAGTCAGACTCATCCCGCGTATGCGGGCTTCGCCTGGTACCGTAAGCCGATCGAAGTAACGGCTGCCGGCCGGCCACCGGCCATCCTGATTCCGCCCGTGGACGATACTTACGAACTCTACTGGAACGGGAAGAAAATCGGCGGCAGCGGTAAGCTGCCACCGCATGCGTATTGGGACGCCTTTCCCCACGCCCACACCTTTGCCTTGCCCAGTGCTTCCGGCCTGCTGGCACTGCGGGTCTGGAAGCCAACGCTGTCGTCCACCGATCCCGTAACCGTGGGCGGATTGGAAGCGGCGCCGAGCATTGGAGATTTGGCCTACCTTTCCCTGCAGAACAAAGCCACCAGGCTGGCGCTGGAACGTCGCGAGCTTCCCACTCTCATCTCGTCGGCCCTCATGATCGTCACTGGGTTGATCGCCCTACTCCTCTTCCTGCGCGAGCGGACAAGATGGTTGTATTTCTGGTTGGCCGTTTACTTGACCGCGATCGGGGTGGCGGGGCTGAGGAATATCGTCCAGACCGGCGACATCAGCTTTTTCAATAACCAGCTCTACCTGCAGTTTTTCTCATGTACCGCGGATGTCTCGCTGTGGGCAGTCCTGCTTGCGCTCTTCGGCCTGGACCGCGAACGTTCGTGGAGACGTTGGACGCTGGGTCTGGCTTTGCTCTACGCCTCCGCGCAGGTGGTCGACCTTATTGCGCTTGCCTTCTGGGAACAGGGAGGCAGCCTTATTGTATGGACGGACGCCATCACCACCGCCATCTACAGCATCGCTCCCCTATACATCGTCGCCATTCTGATCGGGGGCCTCCGCCGGCGCAGGCAGATCGACCTATGGCCGCTGGCGTTTATCATCGCTTTCGCTGGTCTCTGGGTCTTCGTGCTCAGCTTGCTCGGCCAGGGGTTGCAGATTACGCATTGGGACAATATATACGCCGGAATGCTGCGGGTTGGATTTACCTTAGGTGGCTATCGATTCGGTATGCGCCCCATCCTGGAGACACTGGTGTTCATCGCCCTGGTGTTCACCGTGGCGCGCGAGCAATACGTCGAACGGCGCCGGCAAGCGCGCATGGAGATGGAAGTAAGATCGGCGCGCGAGGTGCAGCAAGTGCTGGTGCCGGAGACGGTTCCCACCGTTCCCGGCTTTGCCATCGACAGCGTCTATAAGCCGGCAGCCGAGCTGGGCGGAGACTTCTTCCAGGTAATCGCTTTGCCCGATGCCAGCACCTTGATCGTGATCGGCGATGTGAGCGGCAAGGGGCTTAAGGCAGCCATGACGGTTTCACTTATCGTGGGAGCGCTACGGACGCTGACGGACTATACGCAAGAACCCGCGGAGATACTGCAGGGGATGAATCGAAGATTGTGCGGGCGAGTGCAGGATGGTTTCGCTACCTGCGTAGTGTTGCGAGTAAAAGCGAATGGTGACGCCACGATTGCCAATGCCGGCCACCTGGCTCCGTTTCGCGATGGTGAGGAGTTGCCGCTGGGTGGTTCGCTGCCGTTAGGTTTGGCGGACGATGCGAGCTATGAGGATCTGGCCTTCCGGCTACACGAGGGGGAAACGCTCACCCTGTATACCGATGGAATTGTCGAGGCAAGAAACGCGACGGGCGAATTGTACGGCTTCGAACGGGTGCAAACGTTGGCACAGGAAAGAAAGTCAGTGGAGCAGATTGTGGAGGCCGCCTGTTTTTTCGGCCAAGAGGACGATATTACGGTTCTGTCGATCCGCAGGTTGGCAGCAGCTGAGGAGCCGGCCGAGGCGCGGATGAACTTTACCGCGCAGATCGCGAACGTGTAGAAGGACAGTCCCGCAGGGACGGCTGAAAATGGGCCGCAACGCAATCCTGGACAACCTTCAGCCGTCCCTCCGGGACTCAATCATGTTTCATGATGTACCCAGGACTGCGTCCTGGGCTAAGTTCAGCCGTCCCTGCGGGACTGTTTGCCAGCGCCCACCAACCTCTACAGGAAATCCCGGGTAGCCTAGTCGGGAGATCTGCGGTTCCTTTTCCCTGATACTTTATGAAAATGCGAGCGCCGCTTTCTCGGTTTTTTCTCCTCCTGCTATTAGCTACACCTGCTTTCGCCGCCGACTCACAAGATGCGATGAGTCGCGACCTGCTCGAGGTCACCGTCCCACAGCTCGAGCAGATGTATCGCGACCACAAATACACCGTCTGGTCCCCGCAGCGAACCGGTATCACCTGGAAGCACGACAATGCGATGTCGACGCGCCGCTATCTTCCCGAGTCGAGGGATCCAGGCGTTGCCATCTTTGACTATGACAATGATGGTTGGATGGATTTGTACTTTGTCAACAGTGGGCCTGCCGATTTTTTCGCACCCGCCACTCCCCTGCATAATGCCCTGTATCACAACAATCACGATGGCACATTTACTGATGTAACTCAGAAGGCTGGTGTCGGAGGAAGAGACTTCGGCATTGGAGTGGCCGCCGCGGACTATGACGGTGACGGTTGGACTGACTTCTGGTTACCACCTACGGGCGACTGATCCTCTACCACAACAACCACAACGGCACCTTCACCGACGTAACCAAAAGGCCAGACTCGATGAACCAGGACTCTTCACCAGCGCAGTATGGTTCGACTACGACAACAATGGAACCCTGGATCTTTACGTAGGCCATTTTGCCAAATACCACAAGTCTCTGGAACACGATTGCAGCACCAACGGAATTGCGCACTACTGCTATCCAAAAAGCTATGAGCCGTGGCCGAGCCGCCTGTTCCATAACAATGGGAACGGCACGTTCACGGATGTGAGTCTCTCTTCGACCATTGGGAATTATCCCGGCAAGTCGTTCGGCGTAGTAGCTACGGATATCAATAACGACGGCCTCCTCGACCTTTTTGTGGCCAACGATTCGGTGCCGGCACAATTCGGATCCAATGGCTCTATCACCAACGGCCACGGTTACATCGGCGACAGTATCAACAGTGCGGCGAGCAACTATCCTCCCCGCAGCGGGCAGATCGTTGCCCGCATCCAGTTCTGAGGTAACTGGCAGTTGGAAAAACGGAGTGGCGTTTCGTAAGGAAAGCCACTCCGGCTAACGGACGGCACGTGTTCAGCCATGCCACATTTCGTTCGCACTGATGAGGGCTTTAGCGCGTGCGTGAAAACCAGAACTACAGGTTGAGTTCGGACCAACTACTATCTTGATTTGGACAAGTCTAAACTAGGCCGAGCCCTTCGGCGGCCAGGTAATCTGCCCTGTGTGTTTGTAGGCAAGATTGGCAATGTGGCCGGCACGCGCGGCGGCGATTCCGGTTTCGACCGGCGCGTTCGGTTCCTTCCGCGACTTCACGCATTCAAAGAAATTCTGCACGTGGTCGATGGTTCCGTCGCGGAAGCTGTCTTCGCTGAGAATCGGATTTTGCCCCGCCTGCAAACCCTCGCGATAGACGCCGAAACCGCTTCGATCGAGCTTGATCGTTGCCTCGTCGCCGCGGAATTCCAGGCCGCCGTCGTCGATCGAGGAGCTCATCATGCCCTCATAGACAACATCCCAGCCCGGGTAGCGGAACGCCGCCTGTATCGTGTCTGGGCAGTCCCACTCCTCAAAAATATATTTGTCCCCCAGCATCTGGGCGACCTTGGGTGTATCGCTCTTCATAGCCCAGTGGGCAACATCGATCCAGTGGGCAAATAGATCGGTCATGGCGCCGCTGCCAAAGTTCCAGAACCAGCGCCAGCGGTAATACTTCTCCTCACTGAACGGCTGGTCCGGAGCCCCGCCTAACCACATCTTCCAATCCAGCTCCTGGGCATTGATCGGCTTGGGCTTCCAGGCCGCCTGGTTATAGTTCTGCCACCAGTAGGTTCTTACCTGGGTCACGCGCCCCAGGCTGCCGGCCTGAATCAGATCGACCGCATTGCGGAAGTGCGTCCAGCTGCGCTGCTGCATGCCACATTGCAAAACCTGCTTGCCGGAGCGCACGGCTTTCGCCAGTGTGGACCCTTCCTCGATGGTGTGGGTAACCGGTTTTTCCAGGTAGACGTCTTTGCCTGCTGCCAGGGCGTCACAAGCCATGCGCACGTGCCAGTGGTCCGGGGAGGCAATCAGCACCGCATCGATATCTTTCGCTAACACCTCGTGATAATCGAGGTGAGTGGTCGCTATGCCGTTGGAGCGTTCCTTCACTTCATCGCGGCGCGGCCCATACACGTCGCTCACCGCCACGATCTGAAAGGGAATGCCTGATTTGTCGGCGGAATCGAGGATGGTTCTCATCCTGCCACCGGCCCCGATCACGCCGACGCGAAGGGTATCGTTGGCACCAAGGACTCTGGTCGAGGCAAGGGCAGTCATTCCACTTGCAATGATGAAACTGCGGCGATTAGGCGTAAATGGCATGGGTTCCCCGTCAATTTGTTCCCGACGATCTTACCAGCGAATTACGGGACCTGTCTTGATTTGACGCAGCCGGAAGGCCTATAAAAGACCCTGTCACGGCCCGTCAACCGGGGTGACAGGGAGATTCCATGAATGCAACACGCCGTACTCTTCTGCAGGCGATCCCCATGCTGGCGGCCTCGTCAGCGTTCGCAGCCGACGGGCCCGCGATTCCCTCGTTCGCCAAGCCCTACAGCGAATTGCCGGTAAAGCAGAACGGACAGAACGAATCCCGGCCGATCCTTGACGGAGTTACCCACAGCGGAGAGCACCTTGAAGTGCACGAGACCATTCTCGCTGCGGGAAGCGAGCCGCATCCACCTCACCGCCACGTTCACGAGGAACTCTTCTTGCTGATGAAGGGTTCCGTCGCGGTAACCATTGAGGGGAAGACCACGGTCATAGGACCAGGATCCGCCGCATTCATTCACTCCAATGAATTGCACGGGGTGCACAATCCCGGGCCGGAAAAGGCACAATACTTCGTAGTGGCTGTCGGATCATAAGGGGGATCGATGCGGGCAAAATGGATGATGTTGGCTGCGCTCGGGTGTAGCACGGCCCTGGCGGGCGCGACGGACTTGACTATTCACCTGGGTGGCTCACAACCCGTCTCGCGAAAGACGGTTCAGTACCAATGCGACGCCAAGGCTGCAGCCATCGGTCTTCCGGCGACTGCCTTTCCGGTCGAATACATTAACGGTGCAGGAAACAGCCTGGCGGTGGTCCCCATCCATGGAACCTCGTTGATCTTTGCCAATGTTATGTCCGGCTCCGGCGCACGCTATGCAGCCGGGCAATATATCTGGTGGGAAGCCGGCGGATCGGTAACTCTCTACTCCGATTCGATGGCGGGCAAGATGCAGTCCGCATGTCATCCAGCGAAGTAACGTGAAAACTTTGAGCAACGTCCCCGATCGGCAAAATATATCCCTTCGACTATCGGCGCTTTCGCCCGACGATGCGGCGCGGTGGGGCTCGATGTCTGTCCATCAGATGGTGTGCCATCTGGATGACTCCTACAAGGTCGGACTAGGAGAGAAGTATGCCAGTCCGGCAACCGGCTATTTGCAACGGACCCTGCTCAAGTGGTTGGCGCTGGAGATGCCACTACAATGGATGAAGGGGGTTCCCACCCGGCCGGAGATTGAACAGGGCAAAGGCGGTTCGCTTCCCCTCGATTTCCGCCAGGATGTTCGCTCCTTGCTCTCCACCCTGGACCGGTTTTGCGATGCCTTGCCCCGGCCCTGTGCGCTGCACCCGATCTTCCGGGACATGACAGCGGGGGATTGGATGCGGTGGGGATACCTACACGCCGATCATCACCTTCGCCAGTTTGGCCGATGAATGCTGCACCAGCTGTCCCATCCGTTAGTCATCCTCGCCGCGATACTGACGCTTGTCCCATACCTCTCCGCGGCCTTCTGCCCCAGGAGCCTGGACCTGGCCCGCAGGCTACCCATCCGGCTACGCATTCTGGCACCCGCCCTGCTCGGTCTTCCCTACGCGCTTGTCTCCTTGTCGACGGGGGTTTTCCGCTGGCCCTGGCTTGCTCTTTACACGTTTCTCCCAGTAGGCATCAGCCTGCTGCTCTACGAAGCGAGCCTGGCTGACCCGGCGCAGCGCGGAGGGTGGCGCGATTTTCTCGTCCTTGTCTCGCTCGGCCTCGCGGTTGATCTACGCTGGTTCGAGCCGGCCTGGGGCTCGGGTCTTGCCGTGTTCAACAAAATGCTGCTATTGGATGCAGGCATCTATGGATTTTTCGTGATCCGGCAGCTGCGCAAGGTTGGCTTCGACCTCCGACTGCGCATGCACGACTTTATCGTCGGTTTATTCGCACTGGCCGCCTATACCCCCATCGCTGTGACGATTGGGCTATTCCTCGGCTTCCTCCATTTCCATGCCCTTATTCCTTCAGTCTGGCGCGCACTTCTCGCGTGGCTGTTCTCGTTCTTCTTTGTTGCCGTACCGGAGGAGCTTTTTTTTCGTGGCTGGATGCAGAATCTTCTTGAACGCCGGGTTGGGCCGGCGCGAGCTTTGCTCATCACCTCGACCTTGTTTGGTCTCTCCCACTTCAACAAGCGCGCCACGGTATTCAATTGGCGATATGTGCTGCTGGCTGCTCTCGCCGGCGTCTTCTATGGCCTGGCCTGGCGTCAGGAGCGCCGGGTCGGAGCATCCGCCATCACCCACGCGTCAGTAGATACGATCTGGGGGATCTGGTTGCGATGAGGATGATAGCGGTAGTAGCCGATTCCCACCCGCATGTGGTGCTGGATTGAGTCTGGCACTATGACTGCGACACAAAGCCCGAGGATGCCGTGAGCGACGCCCAGGGTATAGATATTCCGATAGCGCAAGAACAGAATGCAGGCGGCAATTCCCCACACCAGCGTAACCGGGGCCAACACCGGATTAGGCAGGTGCGCGAGAGAGAATAAACCCGCGGCCGCCACGACGGGCGCGACCTTGCCCGGCAGTAGTCGCATTAAACGAAGCAGGAAATAGATCTGCAGCAAAAACTGTTGCATAACCGCCCATACCAGGTATCCCCAAACGTGGGAGATCAGCGGAGTGGGGCCATGGAGCCGATGCAGCGAGTGCAGCCGGAACGCCGTGTAGACGGCCAGACCCGCAAGGATGGCTGCCACGCCCACCACCCACAGAGACCGGACCAGCCCGGGAAGTCCGAGGCCCAGAGCCTTCCATGTCGGGCGTCCCATCCACGTGGTCACCACAATCCACGTGACGGCGATCCAATAAAACCAACGCTGCCAGGGATTCAAGGTCCAGATCGCTGCCAGGATCAGGGCATAGCTCACGCAGAACTCAACTACATCGCGCCTGAAAGGCTGATCCCGTTCTGTTCTCATGACCGATCTTTGTGGGCACTCCTCAATGCAAGTCTACCCTCGGCATGTTCCGCGCAAGAAAAAGCAATGCGCTCCTCATGACTGACAGGTCAGTCCAGTGCGGACGGTTGAAATTAGTTTTCCTGGGCTAGGGCGGGTGGATGATTTAAATCTGCGGAATGCGCGAGCTTTCCGGGAGGCACCGTTCTGATGCTTCGTATCAGGGCACGTCTTTAATCGCGCCGTAAAGGATGGAAAGAACGTGTGTGAGAACCAGGATTTGATAGTTGAGTCCCGCAGGGACGGCTAAAAGTTGTCCAGGATAGCGGCGCGGCCTATTTTCAGCCGTCCCTTCGGGACTCAATCGTCTATTCAGATCCAACCCAGGACCAGCGTCCTGGGGTAAGTTCAGCTGTCCCTGCGGGACTAAATTCGTGAATCCTGGTTCTCAGATACTCCAGACGCCGACCCCGGTCCCGGAATCCGACCCAAGCCAAGAAAGCTATGGCAAATTCGAGTATTCAGTCTTGGCCTCAGCAAGGCGGGGAATGGCTTTCCGGCTCCCGGTTGGGCTGGCGTTGGGAGATGCCGGCCTTCCAGAACAGCATTTCGCTTTTCATTTGAACGCGGTCGTGGGCAACTTCAAGTTCTTGAATGCGGAAGGTGTTGTCGGACTCGACATTCTAAGGCAGTTCAAGTCCGTAACCTTCGATTTCAAGAACTCAGTCATCATTCTCGAAGACCGCTAAAACCGCGCCTTGACCGGTCCCACGTTTGCTCGCAAAGCCAAAAAACGCCACTCTGCTTCGAGTGGCGTTTTCTGCGTGAGCGATGGCGCTGTGCGTTACGGCCCCCGGCCTCTGTCTTGGTGCTTCATCGGCTGGATTTCCTATGAGTCCATTCCTTCTGCCACCGGCCTTTCTTGAGATGTTTCACATCAGGTCGCCTGTGAGGTCTTCCTGTCTGAACCCGATGCGATCTCAATCCCTTCGTACGCTCGCGAATTAGTAGCTATGCAAATATCGCTTGAAGAGACTTGTCTTTTTCATCTTCGCTCTCTCGATGCCGGAATTGTTTGCTTCTTGTTCACTTCACTCACGCGACGGCTTCAGGGTCCAGGCCATCGTTTCGACGGGGCAGAACAATACGGAAGACCGTGCCGCAGGGAGGTTGTACCCGGCTTCGAAAGCGAATGGAGCCACCATGCTTTTCAACAATGCCTTTGGTTACCCACAATCCAAGCCCGGTACCAACCGATTGCTTGGTGGTGAAGAAGGGGGAGAATAATTTTCTTTTCGCGGAATCAGATATGCCACAGCCACTGTCGCAAACCGCAATACTTACCCCAGCCAGGCCCGTTCCCGGAAGCCGCGTTTCGCGGGCACGAATGCGGAGAGGGTCCCCATTGCTCGAGGCATCCATCGCGTTTAACAACAAATTGGAGATCGCCTGCCTCAGCTCTCCCTGCAATCCAACGATTTCCAGATTTCCGCGAAATTCCGGCCGGCAATAGATCTGTTTATAAGAAAGCCTGCGTTCGAACACAGAGATCACGTCCGAAATGACCGCGGCAACATTCAGCGCATGCGGACGTGAAGTATCCCGGTAAAACCCCAGCGTCTGTTGCGCAATCTGCCCCACGCGAGCGAGCTCTTCATCCGCCACTTCAAGGTGCCTGCGCACAGAATCCGGGATGTTCTGGCTGGTCTTGGCGAGAAAGATCAGGTTGGTGACGGCTTCCAGCGGATTGTTAATTTCGTGGGCGATGGTGGCCGCCATCCTGCCGGTTGCAGCGAGCATTTCCGTCTGCTTGAGAGTTGCCTCCTGGTTGCGCCTTTCCGTTATGTCCTGAACAGTACCGATCATGCCCACGATTTCGGCGGGGTTCTCCACACTAAAAACAGGGGTTCCCGAAGAATGAACCCAGATCACACTGCCGTCTTCCCGCACTACCCGGTATTCCGATCGATAGTTATCTTTCCCCTTGAGTGCTTCGGCCAGGGCTTGCGAGGTGAGAGCCCTGTCTTCCGGGAAGACCGCACGCTCTCGCAATGCGCTTCGGGTGACCGACATGTGCGGGGTCCAACCAAAAATTTCCGCCGCCTTTTCGTCAACGTCGAGCAGATCCGTCTCCGCATCCCATTTCCACGTACCCATTTTCCCCGCTTCCAGTGCGAGGCGAAGCCTTCGTTCGCTTTCCTGGAGCATCCGTTCGTCTTCTCTTGCCCGGGCGATCTCTCGCGCGCTCTGCTGTTGTGCCAACTCCCCTTGTATTTGCAGCTCGCCATAAGCGGACTTTAGCCGCTTGGTCTGGCGCAGCGCCGCTTCCTCCAGGGCTGAAATCAATAGATGCAAAGTCGCAATCTCAGACCGCATGGCGAGTTGCTCGATCTCGCCAGCCCTTCCCTGAAGTTTCGGTCCAATCGGGCGTTGTCCGCAGGCGACGCAAACACAGCTCCCCGGACGAAGGGAAGAAGTGCCAGCTTCACACCCAGGGCAATGGTGCGGAACATGTCTGCTGTTTCTCGCGGAATCGTGACCCGCGAAAACATGATGATGGTGAACAGCTCACCCCCAGGCAGTAAACCTCCGAAGCCAAGAGCCGACCGAATACCGTAGGGCTTGACGAAGTCTGCCTGTGCCGGAATGGAAGGATTACCCTGGGCCTGCTCCACATGAAACACGTTGAACGTATGTTGATCGGCATCGAGAATCAACCGCGAATCCGGATTCAAAGCAGTCTCGATCTTCAGCCCCATCTGGCGCAGCAGAGACGCGATCATCGGGGCGCGTTCCACCATCTCCACGCTTCCCAAAGGAATCGCGGCGTGGCCCCGCGAGCTTCGCCGGTCATTCCAGGGCTTGGCATCCCCCGCCGTCGCCAACAAAGTGAGGCACGGTAAATCAGGCCGGAGGTAACGTTGATCGCTCAGCGAGCCTCGGGCAATCTGCTCCAGATCCGGGGGAAGCTGGCTCAAGGGATGGGTCTTGAAACAACGTACCAGTGGGCAGTTGGTCTCGCCAGTCTGGCCGTCCACCAGGGTGCGGCGGAAGAGCTGAATAATCTCGCCTGCAGCTTCTTCCATGCTGGACGCGGCTTCGCCTGCCTTCCGCACCGCCCTGCCACACTCAATCATGTCGTTTAAATCAAACTTGGCAAGGTCCATATTGTCGACGGCGTTATCTTCTGTGGCAGGTCGATTATGCCTGCGCCTCACACCCTGCGTAAACATCGGCTGGTATCTTTACCCCTGGGATTTGCATCTCTCACACAGCGGAGATGGAGCGATTATGGCGCGGGTTTTTATCACTGGTTCCGCCGACGGTCTTGGCCAAATGGCCGCCCAACTGCTTATCGAACAAGGTCACAACGTGGTGCTTCACGCTCGCAGCGAGCAGCGCGGCCAGCAAGCCCTGGCCGCGCTACCCGGAGCGGAAAGCATAGTCATCGGCGATCTGGCCAGCATTGCCCAAACCCACAATGTGGCCGAGCAGGTCAATCGCCTTGGTGGATTGGATGCAGTGATTCACAACGCCGCTGTTGGCTATCAGGAGCCGCGACGCCTCGCCACGGAAGATGGCCTGCCTCATGTGTTCGCCATCAACACGCTCGCACCCTACATTCTGACGGCGCTCATCAACCGTCCCAAGCGCCTGGTCTATCTCAGCTCCGGACTTCACCAGGGCGGCGATGCGAGCTTGAAGGATCTTGTATGGGAACAGCGGCCCTGGCAAGGGCAGCAGGCGTACTCCGACAGCAAACTGCACGATGTGCTGTTGGCCTTCGCCATCGCACGACGCTGGCCTGGAGTTTTATCGAACGCTCTTGAGCCCGGCTGGGTGCCCACCAAGATGGGTGGCCGAGGAGCTCCGGACGATCTGGACCAGGGCCACCGAACCCAGGTCTGGCTCGCCGCCGGCAATGACAAGGACGCGACCGTTACCGGGCGGTATTTCTTCCATATGCGGCCGCGCAAACCAAATCCAGCCACCCGCGACCCCCTGATACAGGACGCACTGATCGACGCCTGCAGTCGTCTTTCTGGAGTGGCCTTTCCCCTGAAGTAACCCTGTACTTTGCGTGCTGAAGGAGTCTTAAGGATGGAAGTTCGCGCGGCCGAGGCGTGAACCCTAAAAAAGAAATCGCAACTAAGGCCCTGCAAAATCCGTCTTAAAGGGTGGTGGTGCGAGGTAATCGTAATGTCACTCGTGACTCGTTTTAGAGGGTGGGTCGTGGCCCTCGGCTCCCTTGCGGTGGGCTTGGCCGGCCTAACCGCCATCGCCATCGACAGCGGTCAACAAGGCATGGCGCACATGGCAGGCCACATGTATATGACCGTTCTGAGACCTCCAAAGCCGGGCGACCAGCAAAAAGCCGACGCCATCGTGGCCGCGGCAAAAACAGCCATGGCGCCTTACCAGGACTACCACAAGGCCCTGGCGGACGGTTACGAGATCTTTCTTCCCAACCTGCCACAACCCCAGTATCACTTCACGAAATACGAGTACGGTCTTGAAGCCCGCTCGCAGTTCGATCCAAGCAGGCCCACCTCGCTGCTTTATAAGAAGACTCCGGACGGCGGTTACCAGCTCGTAGGAGTGATGTATACCGATCGCGTCGACGCAACCGAGGACGAACTGAACGACCGGATCCCGCTCAGCATTGCGCATTGGCATCAGCACATTAATTTCTGTAAGGCGCCGGCCGGTGAGAAGGCAGCCTACTTCGGCCCCGACGCGAAGTTTGGCCTGCTGGGATCCATCACCACCAAAGAAGCTTGCGAGGCAGCGGGCGGGGTGTTTCATCCGCATATATTTGGCTGGATGGTGCACGTCTATCCCAATGAAGCAGACGCGAAGAAAATCTGGGCGATCGACGATGATGACCAGGGACACGACAACATGGATCACTCCGTCATGCCCGGGATGAAGATGAATTAGGGATTAGTTGGCGGAAGGCCGTTCGGCTTTATCCACCACCAACGCGGCAACCGGTCCCCTGGTGGCCTCAAGCTTCAAGCCTAGCTGCTGCTGGATAGCCTCAAAAAGCGGCAGGCTCTGAGAAGACTCAGGGGCCGGCGGTAAACCCCCGCTGAACTGAGTCTCGTCCGGCGCCCATTCCAGGTCGAAGTCGTACCGTCCGGAAAGACCGGTCTTGTCGACCACCGGGCGATCGAGGATGGCCCGCTGCAGCAAGGAGACAAAGTTCGTCATGGTCGCATTGCGCCCGGGCAGCACCACACGGTCTGGTGGATAGACCACGCCCGGGCCTACCACCGCAGGCTCATCGGGACGCGACGCACTTGGTTTGAGCTTGGGCCCGCTCTTTGCCACCTGCAGCTCGTAGATCGAGAAATCCTTCTGTTCGCGATGAAATGTGAGCTTGAACCTGTCGGACAGCAGGCTCCGGAGCATCGACATCTGTTCGTCGTGGGTGGGCTGCACCTCACCGGGCGTGACCGCGAGAATGTCGTAGTGGTCGGAGCCAAGCCATGGTGGACCGCCCGAGATCGTCTTGGGATTTAGATCGTACGCAGCCGCGATCAGCAGTTTCAGCGTGTAGTCCTTCTCCACAAAGCGATTTGTCCCCTGCATCTTGATGAACCGGCCACCTTTGGGGTCCGATTCCACGGACTTTACAGTCGCCACTTCAAATGCGTCGAACTTTGGCCGCGGAGCTGGGGACTGCGCCAGGAGACTGGAAGCGGAAACAGCGAAAGCGGCGATCGCCATCCATCGGGTCATCACAATTTACCCTTCCCAGGCAAGCAGCCAGATGGAGCCATTCTCCCACAGAGAAGCGGAATAGCGTGAGCACTCAGGGCAAGGTTGGTTTTATGATGGAGCGCAAGGCGGTGACCTATCGACGGCCGTACAAGACCTGGGCCGTCAGGCCCTAAAAAGACAGCTCTCCTGGTTGGGTCTGACCCCTCAGTCGTTGCGGCGGTGCGGAAAGTGCTCCCGGCCTGGAATATTGCGCGGGCGGACAGCAATAAGATCGCCCTCGAAATGCTCAAGGCCCAGGCCTACGATCTGGTCCTGACCGGCGAAGAAAGCTCTGGCAAACAGGATGTGGAGCTTCTGCGCCAGATCCGCCTTGTCCGCCCCCATGTGCGGCTCATCATCATCACATCCAAAACCACGCCGGGCGACGTGATTGCTGCCATGCGCGAACGCGCCTTCAGCTACTTCTCCGAGCCCTACGATATGGAAGCTTTCGAACAGATGCTGAAGCTCGCCACCACCGGGCCCGTTTGGGATGAGGGCATCGAGGTTCTTTCCGCTACACCACAACTCATCCAGCTGGTCGCCCGCTGCGACCGCAGGACGGCCGATCGACTGATCCAGTTCATTCACGAAGTCCCGGATCTTCCCTTAAAAGAAAGAGACGCCGTGGGTTTGGCCTTTCGCGAGATGCTCATGAACGCCATCGAGCATGGAGCCCACTTCAAAGCCACCCAGCACGTCGCGATTTCTTATATCCGGGCCAAGCACATGGTCCTATGCCGTGTGAAAGATCCCGGAGAGGGTTTTTCGTTTGAAGAGCTGAGTCATGCGGCCGTCAGCAACCCGCCCTCCGAACCAATCCGGCACGAAGCGATTCGCGAAGAAAAGGGCCTCCGGTCAGGTGGCTTCGGCATCCTCTTAACAAAAAACATCATCGATGAACTGATCTACGGCGAGACGGGCAACGAAGTTGTGCTCATCAAGTACCTCAAGCCGGATCAGCTGGACGATTAAAGCAAACTGCGCTATTTTGCCGCCGGCGGCGGGGGTGGAGGCGTCCCACCGGGTCCCGGTCGTGGCGCACCTGGAGCCTTGTCGACCAGTTCCACATCCAGTTGGATAGCGACCTGGTCACCCACCATGGGAACGTCGTAAGTCATTCCATAGTCCGACCGGTTGACCGTGGCAGTGGCTGAAATGCCGCGATGCTGGTTTCCCCTCGGATCCTTGATGGGAGGGGTGGGGCCGTCGACATCCAGGACGACTTCCTTGGTGACCCCGTGCATGGTCAAATCACCGGTCACCTTCAACTTGCCTGCGCCGGCGGATTCCACGCGTTTCGATACAAAGGTGATCGTCGGATACTTGGCAACATCGAAGAAGTGGTCACTCCGCAGGTCTTTATCCCGCATTTCCACCCGGGTATCGATGGAATTCGCATCGATGGTCACATTCACGGAAGCCTTGCTGGGATCCGGTGAATCCACGACTACGCCGCCCACCTTGTTAAAGGTTCCCCTCACGGTGGAAATCCCCAGGTGGCGAACTGAAAATTGCGCCGAGGAGTGTGGAGGATCGAGGTACCACGTCTCGGTTTGTGCCATGGCGCGAGAAACAGTCAGGTTAGCCAGCGCAAACAAGGCCAGGAGCGGGAGCGTTGCAGCAACATTTCGTTTTCTAGCCATGGACGGGCTTCACTTCCTGTTTTTAGCTTCTAAGGGGTTCGGATTCGAGTTTATGTGCGCAACATGTTCAGGTCAACTGGAGATCCCTTCAAATTGGGGCAATAGTGGCTATGAGTGGCCACCACAAAACTCTGTTAAGTGGCTATTGCCACTCGAAGCCTTCTCGTCGAAGGTTGATGGGCATGCCGAGCACACCTTTTGCTCTCTACCCTGCCAATATCACTGCATGGATTCCTGGATTTCCCTGGGGCGTCTGGTTGCCCTACCTCACAGGCGCCCTGGTTCTGGTGATCGGCCTTATCACCGTCAAGAAGGAATTTCTCCAGAAACGAGGTCTGGATAAGATCGTCGTTCTTGGTCCGGTCTTTTTTGCGGTTCCTCTAGCAGTGTTCGGCACCGAACATTTCACGGCGGCCACGGTCTTAGCGGGGATGGTGCCTGCCTGGATCCCCGGACACATGTTCTGGGCGCTCTTCGTGGGCACTTGCCTCATCGCCGCGTCCTTGAGCATAGCCGCCAGGAAATATGCTTGGCTTGCCTCCGCACTCGCCGGAGTCATGATTATTTTGTTCGTGCTTCTCATTCACCTTCCCAATCTTGCCGCCAATCCCCACATGCGGATTTTCTGGGTATTGGTTTTTAGGGAACCAGCCTTCGCCGGCGGGGCGTTCGCTCTTGCCACAACCCAGGATGCAGGCTGGAAACCGCAGGTGAGGCATGCCTTCGCCACGCTGGCGAGGTTTTTCATCGCCATTCCGATCGCGTTCATGGGTGTGCAGCAATGCCTGCATCCGGAACTCGCGCCCGGCGTCCCCCTTGCCATGTCCACGCCCCTATGGGCGCCGGCGCACTCGTTCTGGGGTTATGTGACCGGCGCAATTTATGTAGTGATCGCCATCAGCCTGCTCCTCAATAAGCAAGTTCGACTCGCGGCGACCTGGCTGGGGCTGATCATCCTTGTGCTTGTGATTGTTATCTATCTTCCTATCGTGATAACCAACCCCGCGGACATCGGGAACGGCTTGAACTACCTGGCAGACACTCTACTGTTGAGCGGCACGGCCCTGGCCCTCGCCGGGACCCGCGATCAAAACTCGTCGTAGGAGATATGGTTCTCCGGCACGCCGAGCTCGCTCAGCATTTTGAGGCAAGCCTTGATCATCAGCGGTGGACCGCAGAGATAATATTCCGCGCCCCTCGCATTCGGATGGTCGCGAAGATGTTTCTCCATCACAACTTCGTGAATGAACCCCTGATGGCCCGTCCACCTGTCCTCTACCAGTGGGGCGGAGAGCGCAAGGTTGAAAGCAAAGTTGCGATGGTTCTCCGCTAGCTCTCGGAAGTATTCCTGGTAATAAATCTCCTGCTTCGATCGTGCGCCGTACCAGAAGCTGACCTTGCGCGCACTGTGCTCCGTCTCCAGAAGATGAGAAAGGTGGGCACGCAGCGGAGCCATGCCCGCACCCCCGCCGATATAGATCATCTCCCGCTGCGTGGGTTTGATATGGAAGTCCCCGAACGGTCCAACGGCAGCAACGATATCTCCTGGCTTGAGGCTGAACACGTAGCTGGAACCAACCCCGGGAGCACAAGCCTGGCCGGGCGGCGGCGTGGCAATACGCACATTGAAGCGCAGCAGACGATCCGTCTGTTGGTTGCTGGCGAGAGAATAATTGTTTTGCTTTCCAGCCTCGGGATTGTGCGCCACCAGGTCAAAGATATGCTGCCGTTCCCACACCTCGGCGAAAGGCTCCGGAATATCGAACTCGCGAAAGCGGATCGTATCGTACGCCGGAATGTCCAGTTGCAGGTAGTCTCCGGGGGTGAAAGCGATCTTTTCCCTGGCATCCAGAGGCTCGAGAACCAGCTCCTTGATGAACGTAGCGACGTTGGCGTTGCTCACTACCCGTAATTGATACGTTTTGAGCGGACAAGCGCCCGCACCGCCCGGCCGGCTCACGTTAATAAAGATTCGACGGTTACGTTCCTCAATCGGATAAGTGGCCAGGCCACGGCAAATAGGCACGCGCGCCGGCGAGCCATCGATCAGGTTAAAGCGGCCGTTGTGCTTGGAGCACTCGATAATGTTCCCTTTCACCAGGCCCTTGGACAGATGAACATTGCCGTGTGTACACAATCCGTCGGTCGCGTAGAGCGCACCCTCCTGGGTGCGATAGAGTGCGTAGGTCTTCTTGCCGTGGTCGAAGCGGACTACATCTGCCGTACCGAGATCGGCCGCCGCACAAGCTTCGATCCAGCCCGCAGCATCGGGACTGGCATACGACAGCCGGGCAGCCTCATTCGCGCGCACCCTTGATGCAGGAAGCTGTCGCTTGACGTGATACCCGGGATCCCGCACCTGCCTGAGAATGGTAGGCACAATTTCACGCCAGGCCGAGAAAAGGCTCGGATACGGAACAGCGCAATCGTCCTTGACTGCGTTATGTAACTTCGGCAGTGCGTGATAAGGCACCAGCGGATACATGTGGTGCTCCACGTGGTAGTTCATGTTCCAGTACAGATAGCGGTGGATCCAGCACATATAGACTGTGCGACAGTTCAAACGATGGTCGAGCACATTCTCGGCCAAACCAGCATGCTGCGTGTACCCGTAAGTGACCAGCAGCCAGGTGCCGAATAAATTCGTGAAGCCCACCAGCAATAACGGAAGCACACTGCCAGTCTTGATAGACAGACCGATCACCAGCGCATAAAGAGCGACGTAAATGCGCGCCTTGCGATAAACCTTAGGGAACTCCGTTTCCGGAATGTACGTCCTCTCCTCTGCACTCATACGCCCGAACGAATGCAATACGATGAGCCTGAAATATTTCGCATACACACGCAGGTTGAAGAACGACATGACGATGCCCTTCAAATCCGGTGGGCGCGGAACAGCGATCTCCGGGTCGCGGCCGACGATGATCGTGTCGCTGTGATGGCGCGTATGACTCCAGCGCCAAACCGTGGACTCGCGCATCACCATGAACGACGCAATCTCGTACAGGGCGTTGTTCATCCAATCTGTCTTGAAGGCGGTGCCATGACCCGTTTCGTGCCAGCGGGAATCAGACGTGGAGGCGTAGAGCACGCTATAGACGATGTAAGGGAGAACGGCCCACCAGGTACCCCACAGCTTGTAGGTCAAAAAAGCGCTCAAGAAAATGAGCGCAAACCACAAAATCGTGTCGCGGATAGCGGGACCATCGCGCCGCTGCAGCAGGCTGCGCATGGTAGCGCGCGGCACCGCGCATTGATACCACTCGGCTTCTGCGAGCCCGCGTTCGATGGCTAGTGTGGAGTTGACCCCGGTAAGGCTGTAATCGAGCTTCAATGGTGGCGCAGGAGCAGTCACAGCGCCCGGGCTCATGGTCGCGGCCAATCGATCCCCCCTGCTTTCCGATTGCCGTCTTTGCCCACCCGGAGTTGCAGGGAAATAGCTTTCCAGCAAGGGGTGGGTATGGCAGGCTCATCCATCCTACTGCTCTGGCCTGAGCCATGGAAAGTTCCCACCCCGATCTTGAGCGGGTGACCGGCGCCTTAAGCGCCTCAGTTCAGGTTTTCCTGGTCTAGCAGTTTTTGAAACTCCGGCGTCGTCCGCAGCACTGCGAAATCCTTATCTTCGATCAGCCGTTTGCGATCCCTGAAGCCTTCATCCATGGCCTTGCGCAGATAGAGGAGCGCCTGTTCCTGCTTCCCTGCGCTGGCAAACGTCTGGGCAATGTAGTAGTTGATGGCCACACGTTGTTCCCGTGAGCCGCCACCTTCGACCATCGCGGCTCGAGTGGGGGAAAACACCTCTGGATCAATGGAGAAGGCCTTTTGATACATCTTGATGCCTTTCTTCATTTTGTCCTCAGCAAAATAGGCCGTGCCCAGATTGCAGTAGATAACCGCGCTCTCTGACGTATGCTTCAGCGCTTTTCTGTACCAGTGTTCGGCAACTCTGTACTCGTGTTGGCCGTAGTAGACGGCGGCGAGATTATTGGCAGCAGGAGCAAAGTGAGAATTGAGCGTCAGTGCCTGCTGGTACGCCTTCCGCGCTTCTTCAAGAGCAAAGAGATGGTGGTACGCCATGCCGATGTTGTTCCAGACAATCGCGGATTTCAGATCGCTTTGCTGGTAAGCGGTAATCGCTGCGGCATACTCTCCACGGGCCATCAAAATATCAGCCTTCTTCCCGGCCGGCATCTCTTCAAGGGCCAGGGTCTTGCGAACAGTTACCGGTGTATTCTGGGGAGGGCTGTTTGTGGTTTGCGCTGCAGGTGGTTGCCCGGCGCACAGCCGAGCCGTGGTGGACACAAGTATAGCGACTGCGAACCAGAGTTTGACGTTGAAGAGCGGCCTACTGGGAATCTCACCCATGACTCGCCTCCTTGGCATGCAGCATTTCAGATTGCGGCGATGCAATCCGTCTCCTATTCTCCCCCCAGGAACAGGCGTCGGCAATATCCAATTATGAATAAATCCCCATAGCCAGCCGGGGGCACGGCAAGGCGGGGATTTGGCCTAGGTGGCTCCACGAGCTAAATAGCTGTCCGTAAACCGGGGTCAAGCCCCGTCGCAATTCCGGGCAGAACTCCTATCCCATTGAATTGACTTGCCTTTGCAGCGGCTGACTGCCTATGATTCCCCCGCTTTCGCTGAACTCCTCCCGAGAACACCCCTTTTCGGTGGCCAGGGCGGATGGGCGCAGCCCTACAATCGCTTGGAGCGTCTGGAGGATCATGCCAATTCGCTGGAAAATCCCTGCCATCGGGCTACTCGTTCTGGTCGCCATCACCAAGGCTGATGTAATCGCGCAAAGTACTGCAATCCCCACCATGACGCTGCTGGTCGATGAGACGCAAGCCTTCCGGCGAATTGCCTTTGTGCATGAGGAAATTCGCGTGCAACCAGGGTCCCTCGCACTGGCGTATCCACGCTGGATTCCAGGCGAACACGGACCAACGGGCCCCATTCAAAACCTGGCCGCGATCCGGGTCCACTCCGGGGAGGTGACGCTGCCCTGGACACGTGACCCGGACGACATCAACACCATCAAAATCGACGTACCACCCAACACCAGTAAGGTGACCGTCGACTTCGATACCTTGCTGGAAAATACCATCTCCGATCATCAAATCCTGCTTGCCTGGAATACCTCCGTTCTCTACCCGCGAGGTATCGATAAGCGCGAGTTGCTCATCGAGCCTTCTATTCTTCTTCCGCCCAACTGGAAGCAAGGCAGCTCCATGCCCGTCACCAACCAGGCTGGGAACCGGGTGACATTTGCGCCTACCTCGCTCGAACGCTTAATCGATTCCCCGGTGCTCGCAGGCGAGTTTTTCCGAGCCGTGCCACTGGCGTCAAAGTGGCCGGCCGAACTCGACTTTACCGGGGACAGCCAATCCGCCATCGATTCGGCGGACGACGCCCACGCCTTTGCTACTTTCGGCATGCTGGTTGATCAGGACCAGGCCATGTTCGGCTTCCGCCACTGGCAAACCATGCATCTGCTTGTCTCGCAGAGTGAGGCGCTCCCCTACGACGGGCTGGAGCATGAGGATTCCCCGTGGGATGCAATCGGCGACGCTGGTCTTTCGAAAAAAGAGGAATTGGAGAAATTCGGCTTTCCGCTCCTCGCCCATGAGCAGTCCCACTCCTGGGACGGCAAGTACCGCAGGCCGGAAGAGTTGTATTCCAAACCCGACTATCAAGGCCCTGAACGAACGACGTTGCTGTGGGTTTACGAGGGGCTGAACGGATACATCGGCATGCTCCTGGCCACGCGCGCCGGCTTTAACGACTCTGACTACATACGCGACTACCTCGGGCGTATTGCTTCTGACTCCTCCCACGAGACCGGGCGCACCACCACTCCGCTCGTCGATACGGCCACGCAGAATTGGGTATTACGCTCCGTCCGTGGGGGATGGTATGCGTTGCGACGCGGTCAGGACTACTACGATGAAGGCGCGCTGATCTGGTTGCGGGCAGATACATTGATACGCGAGCAAACCCACGACCGCGCTACGCTGGATGACTTTCTGCGCAGCTTCCTCGGCCAGCGCGACACCGGTCCCATCGTCGTTCCCTACACCCGCGCCGATGTGGAAGCATCGCTCTCGGCGATTTGCCCCTATGACTGGCACAGCTTCTTCGAGAAGTATGTCTACCGGGTAAACAGTTCACCACCGACAGACGGACTTGAGGCGGCGGGCTGGCGCGTGGTCTACAACGCAACCCCGAACAACAAACCTTTTTACGGCGATCTCCCCGGCGCCCCCTCGTATTTTGCCACCGCGTCGATTGGGATGGACCTGCAGAAGGATGGGAAGATTTTCGATGTCTATCCGGGTACCCCAGCATACGATGCCGGCTTGGGGCCGAGCATGAAGGTGATGGCCGTCGATGGAACTGCGTACTCACCCGAAGTGCTCTCCGCATCCATCGCGCACCCTCGAGGCGGCAAGATCTCGTTGGTTGTTCGCAACTTCGACACCGTAGAAACACGCGAAATTCAATACGCTGGAGGGTTACGATATCCCCACCTGGAACGGATACCCGGAACCCACGATTACCTGACCGAGATCCTGACGCCGCGCAATATCAACTAAAACGGACTGCTGTCTACTTACTGACTCCACGACTTATATGCTGAAGAGTGCGTATCCATCCGACATGTGACAACTCCAAAAGGTTGGACGAAGCGAAACCCCGAATAGCACTATCCTCGCCTCCGCCCGCTCTCATCCGGGCTACCGACAGATCTGTTCCTTCTGTCGTGAATAAATTACGCAATTGCCAGTTAGCTCCATAAAAGCGGAACGATTTCGGGATTAATCATGCCCGATCAAATTCGTTTGTAACCTTTGTGACGAATCTGTTTCCAACAGGTCGCGTAATGACATTCACGACCGAGTTGACCTCCCGCTCAACTCGCGCTGTGTATCTCAGCGCTATTTGCCTTCGGCCCCAAGCAGCTGCAGATAGATCAGCTAACTCGTGGTCTGTGGATGATCGGCTGAACTTAGCACGAGCGCCTGGATCATCGCCAACGCCTAATCAACCGGTACAACGGGAATGCCCATGAATCATCAAAAGAAAACAGCTATCAACCGCCTTGGCCAGTGCGGGCGAATACTCTCTCTCTTCTCGATGCCGTCAGTTTTCTCGCTGGCGGTTTTACTATTATTGACCTCGGCGGCCCTGGCCCAGTTGACCACGGCTGACATTCTTGGCACAGTGACAGATCAGACAGGTGCCAGCGTCGCGAACGCCAGCGTTACCCTCACCAACCTCGGGACTAACGAACAGCGTACCGTCCAGTCCAACGGCTCAGGAGACTTCACCTTCACTCTTCTTTCCGTCGGACATTACTCTGTCTCCGTGAAAGCCGGCGGGTTCCAGGAGTCGATCACCAAAGACCTTGCTGTAGAAGCGGGCGACCGTGCGCGTGCAGATGTCCATCTCCAAATCGGTTCAGCGTCCGCCGTCGTCGAGGTCACGGCGACCACCCCGCTGCTACAGGCTGATAGCGCAACTGTAAGCTCCACGGTGACAGCGAAAGCAGTGCAAGATCTCCCGTTGAACGGCCGCAACTTCGTTCAGTTGGTGCAAATTGTTCCTGGCGCCAACGAGGGTCCGGGAAACGGACTGACCAGCGGCGGCCGTCCCGACGATCGCCGTCAGACGGCGAGCTTCTCGGTAAACGGTCAGGATGACACGCTCAACAACTACACCATCGATGGTATCGACGATAACGAGCGCATTATCGGAACGATTGGTGTGCGACCCATCGTCGAAGCTATCGATGAGATCACCGTACAGACCAACAACTACACTGCGGAGGCCGGCCGTACTGCCGGTGGCGTCGTCAGTATCGTGACCCGCGCCGGCACCAATCAGTTTCACGGCAGCGCGTACGAGTTTTTCCGCAACGACATCTTCGATGCGCGCAACGTGTTGCAGACGACCGGCAGAAGGCCTGAGCTCCGTCAGAACCAGTTTGGCGCGAGTATCGGTGGACCTATCTACAAAAACCGGACCTTCTTCTTCGGCGACTATGAAGGCTTCCGCGAAGTAAATGGCCTTACCTACACCAAAACGACGCTGACCCAGAATGAGTACAACGATGTCAATAGTCTCAATGGCGGATCGCCGCAACTCCTGCTCAACGCGGGCAACGGCACGCAGGGCTTCGCGGTTGACCCGATCGCTCTGGCTTACCTGAAGCTGTACCCTGCGCCGAATGCAGGCGGTGCCGGTGCTCTATCGAATAACTACATCACCAGCCCCAACCGGACCCAGTTCGCGAACAGCTTCGATGTGCGTGTGGATCATAGGTTCAACGACCGGAATCTCTTCTTTGGCCGTTACGACTACAACAAGGTCAATACATTTACTCCTCCGGGTCTGGGAACGAATGCAGCGACCGGGCTTCAGATCAGCGGCGGCCAATTCGACTTCGACGGCCCGGCAACCGACGCAGCGCAGCAGTACGGCTTCGGCTATACCCACATCTTCACCCAGAATCTTCTTGTGGATCTCCGCGCCGCCTTCACGCGGATCAACAATCTCTCCCTGCCCCTCAACTCGACTGGCAACAGAAGCGCCGACGCCATTGTTTCTGGAGGCCTGGGTACGTTCGCCTCGAACCTCAACAGCCAATCGACCAACCTCACTCCGATCAGTTTTCCTGGCCTAAGCGACATCGGTGACGGCTCGTTCGTCCCCTTGCAGGACATCGACAACACCTTCCAGTACCTGGGAACCGTAAGCTGGACCAAGGGTGACCACAACTTCAAGTTCGGTGCCGGCTTTCTACGCCGCCAGGCGCGCAACGTGCAAAGCCCTTACGTCGGTGGTCAATATACGTTCGGCCTGCCCACCGACTCTTCACCGGCACCAGGTTCCACCGTTCAACCAAGTGCGACGCAGCAGCGCGACAATGGGATCGCCTCCACTCTAACCGGTGCTTTCAGCGGCGAGCAGCGACAGGTGGACCTCACGGCGCCCGATTATCGCAGCTATGAGCCAAGCTTCTTCGCACAAGATTCCTGGAAGGTTACACCGAAGCTGACCGTGCTCTATGGTGTTCGCTACGATGTCTTCACCCCGTTCACCGAAGCGCACAACCGTATTTCAAACTTCAACTTCAATGAAGCCCTTGGCTTGACTCCCTCAACCGTCACCAGTGCGCTGAAGATCGCCAACGTCAACGGTGTGGACGGTCACGCGGGAATCTCCACTGACTACTCCAACCTGGCGCCGCGCGTCGGCTTCGCCTACTCCGCTGCCTCCGGCACGATCATCCGCGGGGGGTTCGGTATCAGCTACTTCCCTGGCAACTACACTTCCAACACCGATCTGAAGAACGTGCCCTTCCTCTCGAACTTTCAGCCCACCTGCCAAGCGGCGGTAGCGATACAGGTTGAAACCAACTTTCTCGGGGCTGGTCACAGCGTTGGCAATGGGCAATGCGCCTCGGGTTATGCCTCCTTCGATCAGGGTCTGCCCTTGGCCACAGCACCCAATGTCTCAAACCTCCAGAACCTCAACCCACTCTCTTTCGGAGCGGAGAGTCCCAACTTCAAGTCCGCCGTCATCGATCAATACAACCTGCAAGTGGAGCAGCAGTTCGGTCCCAATGTGTTCACCATCGGCTACGTCGGCAATATTGGTCATCACCTGCCACAAGTAATCAACGACATCAACCAACCCGCACCCTACAGTACTAATCCAAATAGTCCGCTCTACCAGGCAGGTACCGCCATTCGCCCCAACAGCGGGCCGCGCAAACTGGACCCCCAGTTCCCCGGAGGCAACCTGAGCGGGGTTGGCCTGGTGCAGAGTGAAGGTGTTTCCAACTACAACGGCTTACAAGCCGCTCTCCAACGGCGCTTCACTAGGGGCCTGGCCTTCGATGCGAACTACACCTGGTCAAAGGCTCTGAGCGACAATACGGGGTTTTCGCAAGAAGGCAGCCAGGAGGGCTTCAGCGATGCTGACCCAACGCGGCTGCGGCAGATTGAGTATGGTATTGCGGAGAACGATATCCAGAACCGTTTCGCGCTCTCTTTGAACTACCAGTTTCAATACGGTAAGACCTGGACAGGTCTTACGAAAGAGGCGCTCACTGGTTGGGAGGTCAACACCATCACTGTCTGGCAGAGCGGCAAGCCCTTCACCATTCTCAACAACGGGGGCAATGCCGGCGCGGGCAACAACGACACCACGACCTACATCAATCCTGCAACCGGGCAGTCCGTTACCGAGTCCTACGGGGATCGCGCGGTGCCGAATAACGGCGGCGGCAGGGATCGCCCCAACACTCTCTTCAACCCTCGTCTCGCAAACAAGACGAATGCCGAATTTTTCAACATCTCCGCTTTCGCCCCTCAGCCCACCGGGGAAGTTGGCAATACCCCGCGCAATTCGCTCTTCGGCCCCGACTTCCGTCACGTGGATCTGTCCCTCTTCAAGAACTTCGCGGTGACGGAGCGCGTGAACCTGCAATTCCGCGCCGAGGCCTACAACATCAGCAACACGCCAAGCTTCATCTTCCCGCTGGGCGACAGCAGTACCGAACTTGGGAGTACTAACTTCGGAAAGGTGAGCAACTTCGATCCGAACTATACCCCACGTCTGTACCAGTTCGCACTCAAGGCGCAGTTCTAACCCAGGGCCACATTCAGGGCCGCCAGCGACGAGAGGTCTTCTGCGCCGGCGGCCTAACTATCGAGAGAAAACTGGTCGATCTCGGCTTTCCATTCGGCAATCCATGCGCGCTTGGTGGTGTCGTCGAGCCAGGATGCGCGTAGACCATTGAGTGCCACTTCGCCCATTTGTTGCGGGGTGCAACCCATATGCTGCGCAACCAGCAAATATTCGTTGTTAAGGTCGGTGCGGAACAGGGCGGGGTCGTCGGTATTGATCACGATATTGAGCCCCGCGTCCACCATGCGGTGGATCGCATGATCAGGCGAAGCGAGATCGCGGAACGTGGTGGTGAAGGTGGTGGTCGTCGGGCAGACGGTAAAGAAAACACCGTGCTCCCGGCACGCGGCCACGAGAGCCGGATCGTCGACCACATGATAGCCATGATCGATACGGTCGCAGCGCAGCAAATCGAGCGAATCGCCGACATTGGTGGACGGGCCATTCTCGCCGGCATGCGCGGTCACGCGCAGACCTGCATTCCTGGCGCGCCGGTAGACTTCGGCGTACAGAGCGGGTGGATTGCCGATCTCGTTGTAATCGAGCCCCAGCCCGATCACCTCCTCGCGCCGGTCCGAAAGCACGAGATCGAGGAACTGAAGGCTGACGTCCGGCCCTAACTCGCGGTTCAGAGCCGGGATTAGCCGTGATTGAACTCCAAGATCGCGCGTGGCATCGCGCATGGCCGCGACGATCCCATCCAGCATTGTTGCGTACGCTACTCCATGATGCGCCTGTGGACTGAAGAAGAATTCGACGTAGCGTGCACCGTTGACGGCACAGCGCGCAAGCATCTCGTAGGTCACGCGGTGGAAGTCGTCTGAATCGACGATGGAGCTGCAGATGATGTCGTAGGCTTTGAGAAACTCACCCAGATCGGCAAAGTCGAAGAGCTTCGATGCATCTTCGAAATCGTGCCTCGCCAGGCCGTGTTTTCTCGCCAACTCGATGGCGGTGGTTGCGGCCACCGCTCCTTCCAGATGCAGGTGCAGCTCGGCCTTCGGCAATGCCATCACAAACGTTTGCATATCCACCACGATCCACTCCTCCAACCAGCTAATCCTACCTACAGAAAAGGCTGGGTGCCCCACCGTTCCGTTACAACGAGAGATCCCAGATGTGTCTTTACCGATGCTACAATCTGACCCTGTTCGCTGGAGCGGAAACATGATGACCGAGCTTCCTGTGATCGATGTTTCGGGGCTGGCTTCCTCGGAGCTCTCCGCACGCGCTGGGGTCGCCGCGAAGCTAGGCCATGCCTGCCGCGAGATCGGCTTCTTCTATGTGATGAATCACGGCATCACCCAGGCAACGCGAGAAGCCATGTTTGCGGCTTCTCGGGAATTCTTCGCCCTACCCGTTGCGGTCAAGCAGGAATACTCGATCAAGCGCTCACCACACAACCGAGGCTATGTCGCGCTCGAGGGCGAACGCCTTGACGATCGAGCGGCCCAGTCGGATTACAAGGAAGCTTTCAATATCGGACTGGAGCTTCCCGCCGACCATCCCGAGGTGTTAGCGGGCAAACCGTTCCGGGGTGTGAACCTCTGGCCCGCGCTTCCCCGGTGGCGAGAGACTGTGCTGGCCTACTACGACGCATGCTGGGGACTGGGCCGCCGCATCCACCACGGCTTTGCGCTCGATCTGGGCATCGCGGAAGATTTTTTCGAAGACAAACTCGACGCACCACTGGCCACGCTGCGCATGCTCCACTATCCGGCGCGGCCGAACGGCAAGGACCGCGCTCCCGACAGCGGCGCCGGCATGCACACCGACTACGGCAACCTCACCATCCTCGCCACCGATGGCGTTGCAGGTCTTCAGGTACGGGCACGAAGCGGCGACTGGCTCGATGCACCCCACATCCCGGGCGCATTCGTTTGCAACATTGGTGATTGCCTGATGCGCTGGACCAACGACGTGTACATCTCCACGCCCCACCGGGTCGCGATCCCTGTCCAGGATCGCTATTCGGTGGCATTCTTCCTCGATCCGAACCCTGATGCTCGCGTCGAAGTGCTACAAAGCTGCATCGCTGAAGGCGCCGCGTCCAGGTATCGGCCCACCAGCGGCGCCGACTATCTGCGGGAAAGGCTCACTGCCACTTACGATCATTTGAAGCAATAGTCACTTGGGTGGAAGCAGCGCCGGCATCGGGAACTCATGAGGAGGCGTGGCCTTCATCAGCTCCGTGATGAAGTAGTCCCA
This sequence comes from uncultured Acidobacteriaceae bacterium, assembly GCA_963830325.1. Lineage (GTDB taxonomy): Bacteria > Acidobacteriota > Terriglobia > Terriglobales > Acidobacteriaceae > PALSA-350. The sequence goes on along the minus strand of CAWHMV010000003.1, from coordinate 1,775,773 downwards.
TCGCCGCCGCATCATATAGGCGCCGGCAATAGGACCGTATCCATGATGCGCCTGGGGAAAGATCACCAGGTCGAAATCCTTGTTCGCCTTTTCCAGCGCATCGATCAGGAGCATGGTGATCGATACGGGCACGTTATCGTCCAGCATTCCGTGGGCCAGCATGAGCTTGCCCTTCAAGTTCCCGGCGAAGCTCGCATTCGCCTGCGAATCGTAGTTGGTGGTTCCGTCCGCGTTCGTCTTCAGCAGGCCGACCCACTTCTCATCCCAATCATCTTCATAGTTCCGGTTTTCATGGTTGCCGCTCTCCGCGATCCCGACCTTGATGAAGTCGGGAAAGTGAAGCATGGTTGCCACCGTTGCATTGCCGCCGCCTGAGTGACCCCACATGCCGACCCGATCAAGGTCGATCCACGCATAACGCTGGGCAAGCTCCTTGATACCGCTGATCTGATCCGGAATCGCATTCATGCCGATGTCGTTGAGATACTCGTCATGAAAAGCCTTCGACCGCTTGGGGTTTCCCATGCCTTCGATCTCGACCACGGTAAAGCCAAGCTCCGCGAGCGAATTGCAATCCGCACGAGAGGCTTGAAATGAATGCGTCCCAAAGGAGCCTCCTTGGGGCCCCGGATAGATGTAATCGATGATCGGGTACTTCCGCGACGGGTCAAGGTTAGCGGGTCGGAAGAGCAGCCCATAGACGTCGGTCTTACCGTCATGTCCTTTCACGTGAAAAGTTTCCGGTGCGATCCATCCCGCAGCTTTGAGGCGCGTGATGTCGCCGTGAGCCATCTCCTCGATCGCCTGCCCGGACTGATCGCGCAACACCATAACCTGCGGCTTTTGCGGCGTGGAATAGATATCGACAATAAATTTTCCGTCGCCGGATACAGCCGCCACGTGATCGGCGTCTTCGGTGGTAAGCAGCTTCAGTTGTTTGCCCTCCAGGTTCGCGCTGTAGATCCGCCGGTAGTAGGGATCCTCCGACGGCTCACGACCCGTGCCGGTCAGGATCATATCGCCGCTAACCTGGTCTACACGCAGGACCTCATCGACGTTCCAGGCGCCCTCGGTCACCGCATGCTTCAGCTTCCCCGTGCCTGCGTCGTATAGATACAGGTTTCCCCAATTCTCCCGCTGAGAGAACCAGAGAATTTCATTTCGCTTGGAGAGATAGCGCCAGTTCACATGTTTATAGCCGCTTTCGAAGAAGGTGGGGACCGTTTCGGTGAACACGTCGCGAACAGCGCCGGTCGCCACATCCGCGATGCGCATGTTTTCCACTTTGTGATCGCGGGAGGTAGAAACAAACGCCAGCGTCTTCGCATCGTCCGCCCACTGCACATCCTCCCAGGGGCCGTCACAAATCAGGTGGTCGCACAAAGTGGAGCGATGCTGATCCGGCGGCATCTTCAGTCGCGTGACCTTCGCTCTATCCACGTCGATGATAACGCGCTCGATCATGGTCACGTCCTTGTCGCCCACCAGCGGGTATTTCCACGTTTCGAGGTGAGGATGTCCGATGCGGGAGGTGACCGTGTACATCTCGCCGGTCTTCCGCTGATCCTGCTGAAAGGTCGCAATCTTCTTCGAATCCGGTGACCACACTACGATCGCGTGTTCGCTGTGGGTCCAGCCTGCGTTGTCGGTCGCGTATCCGTAGTCCTTCACGCCATCCTTGGTGAGTTGCTTTTCTGCCCCGGTCGCGATGTCGCGCACCCAGAGATTCCAATCGCGGAGGAACACCGCACGGCGTCCATCAGGAGAAAAATCAGCCAGGGAGGCGTCGCTTAAGCTGGGCTTCGGCGTTCCGGTGGGACCGGCCAGCTCAAGGGAGCAGCGATACGCAGCCCCCAGTGCGCATTTGTATCGCGTTCCATCGATCGTTATCCTTACGCTCCGGCCATCCTCGAGCAGATCGAACTCCTCGGGATGAATGCGCTTCGGATCCTTCTCTTCCAGGCCGGCCGCCTGCAGAGCCGTAACCATGCGCAGTGGGTCGTACGCGGCGGACTTGGTTCGCGTGGCTGCGTCAGCGATCATGAGCGTCGGCAGCCCATTTTCACTGTCGAGGTACCAGAAGCGATCGCCGCCGATAAAGGTGGCCTGTTTGACCGCGTGATCCACCAGCGAAATGGTGCCCGCGTTCAGCAGATTGGCAGCCCGGCTGTAATCCTCGGTCGTATAAACGCGGCCGGTTTGCGCCTGCGCCCCCATGGATGTGAGAACTACAGCTACCGGAATCACATTCGAGACCAGGCGGGACAATGAACTCAAATTCATCAAACGTTGCTTCCTTCGGATGGGGAATGGACCGTTGACACGTAAACACATGGTATACGGAGCCGACCGAAGGGACCGCCCGTGTCTGTGTCCCTACCTTCTACAAGATAAGAAATCTCAGCAGTGCGGGGGTGGGGAGTCACAGCTCTATTGCTTTGTATCGGGGCATGACTTCAGGCGGCCTCGTAAAGAATTGGGGTTCAGCATGTGTGAGAACTCCATTTTCAGACTCAGTCCCGGAGGGACGGCTGAACTTAGCCCAGGACGCAGTCCTGGGTAGAGATTCGAGTGACGAAAAGTCCCGTAGAGCCTGCCCTGAGCTTGTCGAACGGGGACGACTGGAATAGGCCGCGACGCAATCCTCGACAACATACAGCCGTCCCTGCGGGACTTAATCATGTTTCATCATGTACCCAGGACTAGCGTCCTGGGCTAAGTTCAGGCGTCCCCGTTCGACAAGCTCAGGGCAGGCTCTGCGGGACTAAACTCGACCGATTCGATCAACTCATTCGACCACTCCTCATACAGTCGCAACATCTCCTCTAAAGCCGGAGCTGCCTCCTGGCGCCAACTGGTTTTGTTATCCTTCACCACCTCCACGCAGGATCGAAGTTCTCAATCCTCCCGCAAGGCCTGCATGGGCTCGATAGAAGCCGCTTTGCGCGCAGGAAGCAGCGCCGCGATCAGTCCGATGGTCGAGAGCGCTACGACTACCGACACATAGGTCAACACATCCAGCGGCTGCACCTGGTACAAGAAACTCTTTACCCAGCGTCCCGTCGCAGTCGCCAACAAAAGACCCACACCAAGTCCCGCACCTATAACCATCGAGCCTTGCCGTAGGATCAGTTGCGCAACACTACGCCTCGTCGCGCCGAGCGCCATGCGAACGCCGATCTCACGCCGGCGGTAACTCACCAGTTGCGACAACACCCCGTACAATCCTGCAACCACCATCACAACCGCGAGCCCGGCGAACGAGCCAACCAGATACAACCCCAGCTTCTGGCTGAAGGTGTTCTTCTGCACCGCCTCCTCCATGGTCTGAAAATCGTCCACCGCCAAACCGGGAGCTGTCTGGTGGAAGACCGATCGCATCTCCGCCGCAACCGGAACCTCGCCGCGGGTCTTCACCACGAAGCTCACCACCGTCTTCAAGAGCGCCTGGTAGAAGAGCGAGGTGGTGGGGATTTGGTGCTGCGACAACAGGATGAATGGCCGAACCGCTCCGCCTACGTTGCTGTCTACCTGGTCGGCCATTACACCAACAATGCTGTACGGCGTGATCATCCCCGTATGCTTGCCGCCCAGATCGATTTGCTTCCCCAGAGGATCCCTATCCGCAAAGTACTTCTTGGCGAAGGCCTGGTTGACGACCGCAACAAATGGAGTTGTCTCCCTATCTCCGTCACCGATCATGCGGCCGCGCAGGACCGGCGTGCCCATGGTCCGGGCATAGTCTCCGCTCACGGCGCTAATCCGAGCCTCGGGTTTGTTGGCTGGATCCTTGGCTTGCCCCACAATTTCAAAGCTGCTGCCCAAATCAACACCGGAGAGCGGCGGCGAAGTGATCAACGCAGCGCTCTCGATGCCTGGCCCTTGACGGATGCGATCCAGCACCGGCTGGTAGGTAAGCGTGGCCACGGAAACTGGCGTGTTCGCCCCAGCCTCAGAGACGGCCATACCGGAAAAACCTGCCGCATCCGCGGGCATTGCGGTGAATGTAGTGACCCGAGCCGCATCGAAGCCAAGCTGCGATTTCTCAAGATTCCAAAGAGTGTGAAACAGCAGCCCGGTCCCCACCAGGAGCAACGTGGAAAGAGCCACCTCGCCCGCAACCAACCCTCGACTCAGCTTGCCGCTCACCGAGTGCGACCCAAGGCCGCGGGAAGCCGATTGCAAAGCGGCCTGAGGGTTAGAACGCGCCACCAGGAGCGCCGGCAGCAGCGAAGACAATGCAGTGACCACGATGGCAATCGCCGCCAGCACCAGCATCACTGTCCAGTGGATGGCGATCGAATCAGCGCGCGGGATGGTTCCCTCCGGCAGCTTACTGATGGCGATCATGGCGACGCGGGCCAGGATCACCCCTGCACCGCAACCTATCAGGCTCAGCAACATTCCCTCAGATAACATCTGCCGCGCGAGCCGCCACCGGCCTCCCCCCAGCGCCGCCCGCACTGCAAACTCCTGCTGACGGCCCAGGCAACGCGCAATCAGCAGGTTGGAAACATTCGCGCAGGCGATCAGCAGCACCAGCGACAGCGCTCCGAACAGTCCGTAGAGAACCGGGCGCACTGGACCAGTCAGCACTTCCTGGTACGGGGTGGCGCGAAATCCAATCACGTCGTTACTATCTTGCCGCGGGATATGCGCTGCGATCGCATCCAGCTCCTGCTGCGCCTGGGTGATGCTGACTCCGGGCCGAAGATCAGCCACCACGTTGAAGAAGTGATAACCTCGTTCCTTTAACATCTCTCCCGTGGGCTGTACCGGCAACCACACGCCCTTTCGCAGGTCCGGCCCCATCCCTTCCGGAAAGTGAAACGATTCCGGCATGACCCCAATCACCGTGTGGGGCGTGCCGCCGATTTTCACCACCTTCCCTACGATGCCGCGATCCGCGCCGAAGGTCTGGCGCCACAAGCCTTGCGACAGCAGCACGACGGGCGGCCCGCTGGTCTGGCCCTCGGCGTCAGTGAACGTACGACCCAGCAATGGATGCGCGCCAAGCATGGAAAATAAATTTGCCGTCACCCGCGGCGCGACCACGCTTTGCGAACCATCTTTGCCCTCCACCACACTCACGTCCTCGGAGTAGCCCGCTGCATACTCCAACAACTTCGACTGGGCGGCGATGTCAAGGTAGTTCAGCCAGGAAGTAGACCCGAACCCTGGCTTGTCGCCGGCGGGCCCGATAAACACCAATCGATCAGCGTGCACATAAGGGAGAGGACGCAGCAGCACACTCTCAATAATCGTAAAGGTCGCCGTATTTGCGCCGATGCCGAGCGTCAGTGACAGCACCGCGAGAACGGTCAGCCCGGGAGTCTTGCGCAGTTGGCGCACCGCATAGCGCAAATCGTGTAGCGAAGTCTGCATAGAACCCCCGGACGACTCACTCACTCACCGTTAACCGTGCACTTTGGTTGGCAGAGAACTCAAGCAATATCACGCGTCTTCTCAATGATTGTCACGCGCTCAGGCTATCTCGCACGTCCGAAATTGGAAACCCCTGTTTCGGAAATGACCAGAACGATCCTCCGCACGGGCCTGCGCCCGGTCACGCGAGCCCAGTGGCGCCCACACTAGTCCTGCTCGCCCAGCGTTTGAGCATAAGTCTTGCCATAGGGGTAAAAGTGCTCTTTGCGGCCTTCCTTCCACGCGGCCCGCATTTCCGGCGTCGTGATGTCCCAATCTGGCCGGCACTTCCGCGTGACCGCACGCAGGTCCTGACGGAGATCTTCCATCGTCGGGCGGCCGAAGAACCAATAGCCGTTGTAGATCTTGTGTACGGTCAGCCCTGGCTCCAGAACAATGACATGCGGAATCATCGGATTGTTGGCTGGGTCCGTGTATTCGGCGATGTCCAGATCCTTTTGCACCACTCGGCCCGCATCCGAGAGGAACGGCCAGTGAGCACCGACCCCGGTGCGGTACTCGTTCGTTACTGTGATGTTGTCGGTGCTGATCGTGACCAGCCGGCAATAGCCCACTTCCATCTCACGGTGCAGCTGGACGAGTAGTTCTGCCTGCCTGCGGTCCTTGGGACAAAAACCTCCGCGGCTTAGTACCAGAACCATGGGATGCGGACCCTGCAACTCCGATAGCTTGCGGCGCTTCGCAGTATGGTCGCTGAGTTCGTAGTCTGGAAAAAGTGCTCCGGGAACGATGTCAGATCTCATGAAATCTATACCTCTGAGTTGAAATGTGCTGAGACGCTTCGAGTCTATCGCTCTCGAGCCTTGGCGAAGCACATTGCATCACGAACTGGGCAGTCTCCAGGGACGGCCTATGCCGGCGCCGCCGCATAAAACTGTAACGTTTTGCGAATCACTATAGACGTAACGAGAATCTGTAAGCTGTGACGGTACACCGTCCGGTCCGAAGCTACTGGCCGGCGCAATTCAGGATCCTCTGAGGGCCACGCAAAAAATCAACGGGAGTGTAGCGATGGCAGACGTTAGAACGCTCATTGACTCGGAGAAGGGTTCGCAGTTGGGCAGTACGGAGCGCCGGCTGCAGGACCTTGGTATTCAGCTCCCAGCAGCCCCGACGCCGTTTGGCACCTACGTAGAGACAGTGCAGACCGGGAACCTGCTCTTCTTTAGCGGGATGCTCCCGGTAGTCGACCACAAGCCGAAGTATATTGGCCGGCTGGGGAAAGAGCTTGATGCCGAGGCTGGGCGAGACGCCGCCTACACCGCAGCTTTGACCGTCCTCGCGGCGGCGAAAAAGCATTTGGGCTCGCTCGACCGAGTGACTCGGGTTGTCCGGCTCGGCGTGTTCATCGCCACCTATGGAGATTTCTTCGATCAGCCCAGGGTCGCGGATGCTGTTTCTGACCTGTTTCGCGATGTTTTCGGCATCGAAAAAACATCGGTTCGGCTGATTATCGGCGTTGCCAGCCTTCCCTATGGCATGCCGGTGGAACTCGACGTCGTATTTGAAGTCGCATGACGACCATCGATCCATCGGACCCTGGTTAGCCTTGCCGCCTTACTTGCCATCACCCTGGGCATGGATGCCCAGACAAAGGACAAAGTCATGGAACAGCCGATCCTCTATCGCACAGTAAAGGTTGATGGACTGTCCATCTTCTACCGGGAAGCGGGGCCCAAAGATGCGCCCACCATTCTTTTACTGCACGGGCTACCGTCCTCCTCGCGGATGTTTCAACCGCTGCTAACGAGGCTGACAGACAACTACCACCTGGTTGCTCCTGATTATCCCGGCTACGGACACAGCGACTGGCCCGATCCCAAGCAGTTCGCCTATACCTTCGACCACATCGCTTCCGTGATGGATGGCTTCACACAAGTCCTGGGGTTGTCGCACTATACCCTCTATATGCAGGACTACGGAGGACCCGTCGGCTTTCGCATGGCGTTGGCCCACCCGGAGCGGGTGAACGCTCTCATCGTGCAGGATGCGGTCGGCCACAACGAAGGGCTGGGAGCGAACTGGGCAACACGGCGGGCATTCTGGGCGGACCGTCCTGCCTATGAAGAGGCGCTGCGCAAAAACCTGCTGTCGCTGGCAACTACCAGGACGCGCCATCTCGGAGACGATCCCAACACTGAGCTCTATGACCCGGACCTCTGGACCGATGAGTACGCCTTTCTGAACGCGCCGGGGCAGGCACAGATTCAAAGCGACCTCTTCTATGACTACCGCACCAACGTGGACGCGTACCCATCCTGGCAGGCTTGGATGAAGAAGACGCAACCGAGGCTGTTGGTCCTCTGGGGCAAACACGATCTCTCGTTCGATCTCGGCGAGCCGGAACGCTACCGCAAGGACGTGACCGACGCAGAGGTCCACGTACTCGACGCGGGACACTTCGCGCTTGATACCAAAGCAGGTGAGATTGCGGGCCTGGTGCGTGCATTCATGAACACCCGGAAATGAAAGGCAAGCCCCCCGTCCTCATCACCGGCGGACTGCTAAAGTAGTGGTTAGGCTAAATAGAATACCAAGTCGTCCACCGGAGTCCTGCGCCCATGGAGAGTCCCGCAGCGAGCTTGCATCCTGATCCTTTCACGGGTGCCTCGCCCGTCGGTAAACGAAAACGTCGCCCTTGGCTTGGCATCCTTCTTATAGCCCTGCTGATTGGCGGCGTCGTGCTGCTGGTTGCCCACAAACCCAAGCCGACACCCGACGAGAGCGCCCTTAATCAACCCCCCGTCGTCACCATCAAGGCGGCCACGGTGCGCCAGGGCGACATGGGCATCCATGTAGACGCCCTCGGCACCGTCACTCCTATCTCCACTGTCAGCCTTTACAGCCAGGTCACCGGACGGGTCGTCGCGGTCAACTATCGCGAAGGCCAGATGGTCCGCAGGGGCCAGTCGCTGATCGAAATCGACCCCCGGCCCTACGAAGCCCAGCTCAAACAGGCGGAAGGCACCCTGCAGCACGATCAAGGCCTTCTGAAGCAGGCAGAGATCGATCTGGCCCGCTATCAGAAAGCCGTGGCGCGGGACGCCATCGCCCACCAGACCCTGGATGACCAGGAGCAGGCAGTCGAGCAATACAAAGGCACGGTCAAGAACGATGAAGGCCAAGTCGAGTACCAGCAGGTCCAACTCAGCTATTGTCATATCGCTGCACCTGCTTCTGGCCGTGTGGGCTTACGCCTTGTCGACCCCGGGAACACTGTCTTTGCTGGCAACTCGAATGCACTCGTCGTGGTGACACAATTGCAGCCGATTACCGTGGTCTTCAACGTAGCCGAGGACAACCTTTCCCAGGTGCGGTCGCAAATTCTGCGGCGCACGGCGCTGCCAGTCGACGCCTTCGACCGCTCGCAGATGAACAAGATCGCTACCGGCCATCTGCTCACCATCGACAACCAGGTCGACACCACCACCGGTACTATTCGCTTTCGTGCGGAGTTCGACAACCGCGATCTCGCACTCTACCCCAACCAGTTCGTCAACGCCCGACTGCTCGTCAGTACGCTCCATGACACCCTGCTGATCCCCAGTGCGGCCGTGCAGCGTAATGGCGTGCAGGCCTTTGTCTACAAGGTGAACAGTAACCATACCGCCTCGATCCAGAACATTGTGGAGCAGACCACCGACGGCAATATGTCTGCGGTCCAGGGGCTCAACCCCGGCGACACCGTCTCGATCACCGGCTTTGACAAGCTGCAGGATGGCACCAAGGTCGAAATCGAAGATTCTCCGCAAGAAGCCGCGGGCACTCTGGCCGGAAAGAGTGCCGCCGGGCAAACCCGTTGAATCCGTCGCGCATTTTTGTAGTTCGGCCCGTCGCCACCGCACTGCTGATGGTCGCGATCCTGGTCGTTGGTCTCGCCTCCTATACGACGCTCCCTGTCTCTGCGTTGCCGGAAGCCGACTACCCCACCATCCAGGTGCAGACCTTCTATCCCGGCGCGAGCCCGCAGGTGATGTCTTCTGCTGTCACCGCGCCGCTGGAGCGCCAGTTTGGCCAGGTAGCCGGGCTCTCGCAAATGACTTCCACCAGCTCCGATGGCAGCTCGGTCATCGTGCTGCAGTTTTCGCTGAACCTCAACATCGATGTCGCCGAGCAGGAGGTGCAGGCCGCCATCAATGCGGCGCAAGGCTACCTGCCCACCGACCTTCCCGTTCCGCCCGTCTACAGCAAATCCAATCCTGCGGATGCACCTGTTCTTACGCTCGCGCTCACTTCCAATGCCATGGCGCTCTCGCGGGTCGAAGACCTGGTGGACACTCGCCTCGCTCCCAAGATCTCGCAGCTCAGCGGGGTGGGCCTGGTCACCATCAGCGGCGGACAGAAGCCTGCCGTCCGTGTACAGGCCAACCCCACGGCTCTCGCTGCTTACGGCGTCAATCTTGAGGACCTGCGCACTGCGCTCACCGCGCAAAGCGTGAACTCCGCTAAGGGCAGCTTTGACGGCCCGGCACAAAACTTTCAAATCAATGCCGACGATCAGCTGCTTTCGAGCAAAGGCTACAAGGATCTTGTCGTCGCCTATAAGAACGGCGCTCCGGTCATGCTCACCGACGTAGCCAGGGTCAGTGACGGTATCGAAAACAGCAAGCTCGCCGCCTGGATGAACGAAACCCCGGCCGTTATTGTTAACATACAACGGCAGCCCGGGGCCAATACCATCCAGGTGGTCGAAAGTATCGAGGAGCTGTTGCCAAAGCTCCAGGCCACGCTTCCCGCCGCTATCAAACTCACGGTGCTGACCGATCGAACGAATACCATCCGCGCTTCGGTCCGCGACGTCGAGTTTGAGCTTATGCTCACCATTGCGCTCGTGGTCACGGTGATTTTTCTCTTCCTGCGCAGCTTCTCCGCGACTATCATCCCCAGCGTCGCTGTGCCGCTGTCGCTGATCGGCACCTTTGTGGTGATGGAGGCCCTCGGATATAGCCTCAACAACCTCACCCTGATGGCTTTCACCATCTCGACTGGCTTTGTGGTCGACGACGCCATCGTGATGATCGAGAACATTTCCCGCTACCTGGAAGAAGGCTTTACGCCGATGCAGGCGGCGCTCCAGGGCGCACAGCAGATCGGCTTCACCATCATCTCGCTCACCATCTCGCTGATTGCGGTGCTGATCCCGCTGCTGTTTATGGGCGACATTGTCGGGCGCCTGTTTCGCGAGTTCGCCGTTACCCTGAGCGTCACCATTCTCATCTCCGCTTTTGTGTCTCTTACGCTGACACCGATGATGGCTGCGCGGATTCTGCGCCATACGCCGGAGGCCGAGCAGACCCGCTTCTACCACTACACCGAAGGCCTCTTCAAACGAGTGATTGCCGCTTACGGGCGCAGCCTCCGCTGGGTGTTCCGCTTCGAAATACCGATGCTGCTCATCGCGGCAGCCATGCTCGTACTCACCATTGTTCTCTATATTGAAATCCCCAAAGGCTTTTTCCCTACCCAGGACACGGGCATCATTCAGGGCATTTCACAGGCTCCGGAATCCATTTCCTTTGCCGCCATGTCGCGGAAGCAACAGCAACTGGCCCACGAAATCCTGAAGGACCCGGCGGTGCAAAGCCTGTCCTCTTTCATCGGCGCCGACGGCGTGAATACGACGCTCAATAGCGGGCGCATCCAGATCAACCTCAAAGATGCCGCCGTGCGCGGCCTTACCGCAAGCCAGGTCATCCGCCGTCTGGATCGAAATCTCCGCAGTGTCCCGGGCATTCAGCTCTTCATGCAACCGGTGCAGGACCTGACCGTCGACGACCGCGCCAGCCGCACCGAATACCAGTACACCCTGGAAGATCCCGACCCAACTGAACTCGGTATCTGGACCGGCAAGCTGGTCCAAGCCATGCGCCAGCTTCCGCAGTTGCGTGACGTGGCCACGGACGATCAGCCCAACGGCGTGACCGCGCAGCTTGCCATCGATCGCGCCACCGCTTCGCGCATGAATATCACCGCCGATACGGTCGACTCCACCCTTTACGACGCCTTCGGCCAACGCCAGATAAGCACTCTGTACACCCAGTCAAACCAGTACCACGTGATCCTCGAGGCGCTGCCCGAGTTCCAGAAGGACCCCCGGAAGCTCGATAGCCTCTATGTCCAGGGAGTTGCCAACACAACCACGGCCGGCGCAGCCGCCTCCACTTCCGGAAGAAGCACTGCCGCCGCCAGTGCAGTGACTACCCTCACTCCCTCTTCCAAATCGAACTCCTCCACGACCCAGGGCACACAACTTTCCTCCGCCGCCGGCAGCAGCTCGTCTTCGTCGTTAACAACGCAGAACAACACGGTTAACAATACGTCGAGCAGCGCATCGCCGACCGGCTCCAATCTGTCCACGGGCACACCGACCAACGCCCTGTCGTCAAGCTCTGGCGGCTCAACCTCCTCGTCCGCATCGAGCAGCCAAACCTCGGGGCAGGCTTCCGCCGGGGGCTCCGCCTCGACCAGCACCCTGCCCACTCCGGTGCCACTCTCCGCATTTACCCATTTCGAGATGAAGCCTTCGCCGCTCACCATCTCGCACCAGGGCCAGTTTCCCGTGGTAACCGTATCCTTTAATGTTGCGGAAGGCGCCTCGCTCGGCCAGGCAGTCGACGCGGTCAATCGGGCTCAGGCACGCCTGCATATGCCGGCCAGTGTGATCATCGGCTTTCAGGGGACCGCCGCTGCCTACACGGCGATCGGCGGAAATGAAGCGCTGCTCATCATTGCGGCGCTGCTCGCGGTCTACATCGTGCTTGGCGTGCTTTACGAGAGCTTCATCCACCCGCTCACCATTCTCTCTACGCTGCCCTCCGCCGGCGTCGGCGCACTGCTGGCGTTGCGCCTGTTCGGCCAGTCACTCGACATCATCGCTGTCATCGGCATCATCCTGCTCATCGGTATCGTGAAGAAGAACGGGATCATGATTGTCGATTTCGCCCTCGAAGCCGAACGGGTACATGGCAAAAACTCCGTCGAGGCCATCTATGAAGCCTCGCTGCTGCGCTTCCGTCCGATCCTGATGACCACCCTGGCTGCGCTGTTCGCGGGGATCCCGTTGGCCTTCGGCACGGGCATCGGCTCTGAGCTGCGGCGGCCATTGGGCATCGCAATGGTCGGTGGACTGCTCGTCAGCCAGGTGCTCACCCTCTACACCACGCCCATCATCTACATCTTCTTTGACCGGATTGCCACCCGTTTTTCGGGCAAGCCCCATGCTACCGTCGCCGATCCAAACTCGGGAGCCGCGGGCGCATGAACATTTCCGCTCCCTTCATTCGCCGGCCCGTGGCCACCACTTTGCTCACCATTGCGGTCACGCTCGCGGGCATGCTGGCTTTTTTCAATCTGCCTGTTTCTTCCCTTCCCCAGATCGATTTCGCAACCATCACCGTGGCCACTGCACTGCCCGGCGCCAGCCCGGAAGTGATGGCGTCTTCTGTAGCCACTCCGCTCGAGCGCCAATTTGGACATATCGCCGGGGTCAGCCAGATGACCTCCTCCAGCACGCTCGGCGTTTGCTCGGTGACCCTGCAGTTCGACCTCAGCCGCGATGTCGACGGCGCCGCGCGCGATGTGGAAGCAGCCATCAACGCCGCTCGCACTTACCTGCCCGCAAACCTTCCCGCCAATCCCCAATATCGAAAGATCAACTCCGCCTTGGCTCCTGTGATGGTGCTCGACCTCACCTCTGCTACCCGCAGCAAGCCACAACTGTACGACACCGCTTCCTCGGTCATTCAGCAGAAGCTGTCGCAGGTGGAAGGCGTGGGCCAGGTGCAGGTGGTCGGCAGTGCCCTGCCCGCGGTGCGCATTGACGCCAATCCGCAGCAGTTGAATAGTTACGGTCTGGGCCTGCAGGATCTCGCTCGCGTCATCAGCCAGCAGAACTCCAACCGCCCCAAGGGCCAGATCTCCGACGACTTCAACACTGCCGACATCACCGCCAACGACCAGATCTCGAAGGCTGCGGACTATGGGCCTCTGATCGTGGGCAACAACGGTCATGGGGGCGTCGTCCGCATGCGCGATGTCGCCAACGTGTACGACTCCGTGCAGACCCTGCGCGCCGCCGGCTTCGTCAACCAGCAGCCGGCTATTATTCTGCTGGTGTTTCGCCTTCCCGGCGCCAATGTCATCGCGACCGTCGATCGCATCAAGGCCACGTTGCCTTCGGTGCGCGCTTCTATTCCTGCCGGCGACGACCTCGCCGTCGTGACCGACCTCACCACCACCATTCGTGCCTCGGTCAGCGACGTGGAGCGGACCCTGGTGATCTCGGTTATCCTGGTCATCGCAGTGGTCTTCGCCTTCCTGCGCAGCCCGCGCGGGACTCTGATTCCGGGCGTAGCCGTCGGGGTCTCGCTCATCGGCACCTTCGGCGTCATGTACCTGGTTGGGTACAGCCTGGACAATTTATCGCTGATGGCGCTCACCATCTCCACTGGCTTCGTGGTCGATGACGCCATCGTGGTGATGGAAAACATCACCCGGCTGATTGAACTGGGTGTGCCGCCCATGGAAGCCTCCCTGCAGGGCGCGCAGGAGGTCGGCTTCACTGTGCTCTCCATGAGCCTTTCGCTGATTGCGGTTTTCGTTCCCATCCTCTTCATGGGGGGCGTCGTCGGCCGCATCTTCCACGAGTTCGCCTTTGTGCTGACGACTTCGATTGCTGTCTCCATGCTGGTCTCGCTCACGGTTACGCCGATGATGTGCTCCCGGCTGCTCAAACCGGTCGGGGCTGAAAAACATAATCGGATCTATCGCGCCTTTGAACACGGCTTCGAGCTGCTCCTCTCCGGCTATCGCCACACGCTCACCTGGGCACTCGAACACCCGGTCCTGATACTCGTCACCTTGCTTGCGACATTAGCCTTGAACGTCGTCCTTATCGGCCGTGTACCCAAAGGGTTTTTCCCTTTGCAGGACACAGGTAGCATTCAGGGCGGCCTGCAGGGTGCGCAGGATGCCTCGTTTCAATCCATGCGCGATTCTGTTGTGGCGGTCGAGAAAGTGGTACAGGCGGATCCCGCGGTGCAAAACGTCCTCGCTTTCACCGGAGGTGGTGGCGGCCCTGGTGGCGGGGCGATCAACAACGGCTTCAGTTTCATCATCCTCAAGCCACTCAAGGAGCGCGGTATCAGCGCTGCTGCGGTGGTCGATCGCTTGCGTCCCAAGCTACAAAAGCTTACCGGCGCTTCGACCTTCCTGCAGGCGTCGCAGGATCTTGGGGTTGGGGGCCGCCAGAGCAACGCCGCATACCAGTACCAACTCTCTGCCGACACGGTCGAAGACCTGAGCACCTGGGGTCCGCGCGTCTACAACGAGATGCAGAAGATTCCCCAGCTGAAGGACGTGACCACCGACCAGCAGAACCGCGGTCTGCAGATGATGCTTGACTACGATCGGCAATCAGCAGCCCGCTTCGGTATCACTCCACAGGTCATTGATAATTCGCTGTACTTCGGTTTTGGCGAGGCGCAGGTCTCCACCATTTACACCTCGCTCAACCAGTACTACGTGGTTTTGCAGGCGGCCCCACAATTTCTCGTGAGCCCCACTACACTTAAATCCACCTACGTCCACTCCAACAACGGCGGCATCGTCCCGCTGAATGCTTTCAGCCACGCCGCCGCGTCCACCTCACCCCTCGGCGTGAATCACTCTTCGTTCTTCCCATCCGTGACCGTCTCCTTCAATCTTGCGCCCGGGGTTTCGCTGGGCCAAGCGACCAAGTTGATTGACCAGATGGAGCAGCGGATCGGTGTTCCTGCGTCTGTGCGCGGCACCTTCGCCGGCACCGCCCAGGCTTTCCAGAAGTCACTCTCCACTGAGCCGTTGCTCATCCTCACCGCGCTGCTCGCCATCTACATCGTGCTCGGCATGCTCTACGAGAGCCTGGTGCACCCGATCACCATTCTCACCACGTTGCCGTCGGCCAGTGTGGGCGCCATTATTGCGCTCATCCTGTTTCATAGCGAGCTCGACGTTATCTCTATCATTGGCATTTTTCTCCTCATCGGCATTGTGAAAAAGAACGCCATCATGATGATCGACTTCGCGCTGATCGCCGAACGGGAACACGGTAAGAATACGCGGGACGCCATTTTCGAAGCCTGCATGCTGCGGTTCCGTCCTATCCTCATGACGACTATGGCGGCCCTGTTTGGCGCACTGCCGCTGGCCCTCGGCACGGGGACGGGCTCGGAGCTACGCAGGCCGCTCGGCGTTGCCATCGCCGGGGGTCTGCTCTTCAGCCAGGTACTTACTCTCTATACCACGCCTATCATTTATCTCTACTTCGATCGCATCAGTAATCATTTCAAACGCCGGCGCTCGGATGCACCCCTCGCTTCCTCCGCTTCCGCCGGCGACTAAAGCACAACATCGTTCCGGAATTTAGGCAGGAGGGTTTGTTCGATTCCAGAGCTTGCCTTACTCGCCTTATATGTCCCGAAAAGCGTACCTCAGCGGCTAAAGCCGTCAAGCGCATAGGATATTTACGGCACGGCTGAACCCGTGCCCTTCGTTCGACAGTCTCTTCCTTGGGCTTATAGGGTCAGACGATAAATCTAATTTGGACAGGTCTGAAAGTTCAGCCGTCCGTGCGGGACTGGTCTTGTCACAGACCTTTCCCGCAAGCACCTAACGCACCCTTCCAGGCGAACAGTTGAGGTCCGTGGTATCCCACATCTCGCGAAAAACGAGCGAGATGCCCCGAATTTCCTGTACGCAGCGCTCGACAGGGCAGCGTGTGCGCCTTTCTTTAGAGAAAGGCGCATAAAGTTTGCAGAATCCACCAGGCTGCCCAGGAAATCGGGGATGTGGGGCACCCGCGGATTCGCTGCGCCCTTCGGGACTGGCCGTCCGTTGTAATTTTGTGCGAACTAAGCGAACTATGCGAACTAACTCGCCCAAATGGCCGGCAAAGTTGCGGGAAAATAGTGCGCGGTAAGCGCGGTAAGCGCGGTAAGTCGCCCTCTGGCTCCCTCCGGCGATAAAGGCGGCGTTCATACCTATATAAATCCCATGCATTTGGATTTAGTACAAGAGGAGTTAGATATTTATTTTCTCGAGGACGCCGGGAACAAGAACCGCAGCATGGGAGCGACGCGGCCAGCCCAGGCGGATTCCGTGTGCTCCCCACCTTCTACTTCGAAGTAAGCGAGGTCCTGGCCTAGCTGCCAGCCTTTTTTGATGAGAGCCTCACGCAGCGCCCGCGCGTCCGGCACTGCACGAGTCGATTCTTTTGTGCCGATATCCAGCCAGATACGCAGCTCAGGCTTCTTAGGGAGCGCTGCCACCGTCTTGAGGATGGTCCGATTTCGCCACCACACCGACGGAGACATTACCGCCAGCCTGGAGAATACTGCCGGATACCGCAAACCCAGGTAGAGGGTGACCAGGCCGCCGAGCGAGGCACCGCCCATCCCGCAGTTCTCGGCCCCAGGCAGCGTCCGATACTGCTGGTCGATGAAGGGTTTCAGCTCTTCCACCAGCATGCGGCCATACGCATCCGCCTGCCCTCCACCCAGGCGCTTGTCTTCGACCGGGGTGTACTCATCAATCCGCTTGACGCCGGAGTTGTAGATGCCAACGATGATCAGCGGCTCCATCGCACCCGCCTCGATCAGTGCGTCCGCGGTTTCGCCCAGGCGCCAATGGTTCCCCTTGATGAACGAGGTCTCGGGATCAAAGAGGTTCTGGCCATCCTGCATATACAGCACCGGGAAGCGGCGTTCGCTTTCGGCGTCGTACATGGGCGGAATGTAGATAATCAGGTCGTGGTGATCTTCCAATTGGCTGGAGATAAATTGCTGGTGCTTGCGCAGGCGCGCTTCCAAGCCGTTCGCAGCAGAAGGTAGAGGTTGGTCGATAGCTATAAGCGGTTCCGCCGGCGTTCTGTAGAATGGTGCAACCATGACCAGCTATGGCTTCGCGCACCGTGGTTTTCTAGATTAGCAAAAGGAGCAAGGATTGCAGCGCGAATACCATCGCTGGTGGTCAAACGATCTGAGCCGTGACATGGAACTGCTGTGTTTCGGCCACGGGGGGACCAAGGTGCTGGTCTTTCCTACTTCCGGGGGCCGATTCTTCGAGTATGAAGACAATGGTATGGTCGCCAGCGTGGCGGACCGCATTGATGTCGGTCAATTGCAGCTGTATTGCGTCGACAGCGTGGGTGGGGAGAGTTGGTACAACAAGCAGGCCCATCCCTACTGGCGAGTGCAGCGGCATATGCAGTATGAGCGCTACATCGTAAACGATGTGCTGGCCCTGATGAGTAAGAAGAACCAGACCCCGCGACTGATCACCACCGGTTGCAGCTTCGGCGCCTACCATGCCGCGAACTTCGGCTTCCGCCACCCGGAAATGGTCACCGGCATCGTAACCATGGGCGGAGCCTTTGATATGAAGGACTTCGTTGACGGCTGGTATAGCGAAGATCTTTATTTCAATAACCCACCCGACTATCTCGCCAACTCTACCGATCCGTGGAAGTACAACCATATCCGTACCGTGCTGGCTACCGGGGAGTGGGACTTCTGCTGGGAAAAAAATGAGCGTTTTGCGTCGGTTTTGCGGGCCAAGGGGATTCGGCACGAACTCTACGTCTGGAGGGATCGCAGCTTTCACGACTGGCCCTGGTGGCGGCCCATGGCGAGGATGTACCTCGAATGAAAGGCGCTTAACGGCATCAGAACGACTACATCCTGGGCAATTAACAGCTACCTGGCTAAAGAAAAAAGCGCAGGGGCTAAAGCCCGGATGTTTGTTAGTCCTTTACGGCCCGACTTTTAGTCGTGCCCTGATACAAAGCATTAGAGCATTGGCCCCCGGAAGACTGGCGCATTCCGCAGATTGCCGCCCTGAAACGAAGAAACTCCGGACCCGGACTGTGTGCTGGGCTAAGTTCAGGTTGCCCTTGGGACTCGATTTCGCCGGTATTTTTCGGCTATTGAGCAAATGCTTTAGAATTGGGCTGTTTAAGTCTCCCCCGCGGCAATCGGTTTTTGGGCCTTCTGACTGTCCCAGCTAGCTTCGCCTCAAAGGAGCCCGCCGTGAAGAAAATCGGAATCATCTTCGGGATGGAGTCGACGTTCCCGCCCGCGTTGGTGGACAAGATCAACTCCTTCCACGATCCTGAGGTGCAGGCTGAGTTCGTCCACATCGGCGAAGTACGGATGGCGGAGGCCTCTGCCTACCACGTGATCATCGATCGCATCTCCCATGACATTCCCTTCTTCCGCGGGTACCTGAAGAACGCGGCGCTTTCCGGATCGATCATCATCAACAACCCCTTCTGGTGGAGCGCCGACGACAAATTTTTCAACTTCGCGCTGGGGACCAAACTCGGGGTCGCGATCCCCAAGACCGTCCTGCTACCGCATAAGCATCACCCGCCCGGCACCACCGAGCGGTCCATGCGCAACCTCGAACATCCTCTCCCCTGGGATAGCATTTTCGGCTACATAGGCTTTCCCGCATTCCTCAAGCCCTTTGACGGGGGAGGCTGGAAAGACGTGTACAAGGTCACTTCGCCCGGCGATTTCTTCCATGCCTACGATCAAACCCGCGATCTCTGCATGACGCTGCAGACGGCGGTTAACTTCAAAGAGTATTTTCGGTGCTACTGTGTCGGCCAACAGAAGGTTCACATCATGCAATACGATCCTTCCCTTCCTTTCCACGAGCGCTATGTCAAGCATCCGGCCCCGGTTGAACCCAAGCTGCTGGAGCGAGTCGAGCGTGATTGCCTGACACTGTGCCGCGCCCTGGGGTATGACCTCAACACCGTGGAATTTGCGTGCGAAGACGGGATCCCTTACGCGATTGACTTTATGAATCCAGCGCCCGATGCGGATATACACTCGGTGGGCCAGGAGAACTTCGACTGGATCGTGAACGAGGTAGCGGAACTCGCCATGGATAAGGCCAGGAAACATACCGGAAAGGTTTCTGAATATCGCTGGAGCGCCTTTCTTGGAGGCTCCTCAGCCGCCTCGACGAATGGTCAATCACCCAGGCAATCGAGCCAGGAGGTACACGGATGAGCCGTCCCAGTTTCAGTATCGGCATCGAAGAGGAGTATCAAACGATCGATCCGGAAACGCGCGATCTCCGGTCCCACATCCAATCGGAAATTCTCCCCAAGGCCAAGCTGGCCACCATGGATCGAGCCAAGCCTGAGCTTCACCAGGCCGTGGTCGAGGTGGGCACGAAGGTGTGCCGGGATATTGACGAGGCCCGCGAAGACATCCTTGACTTGCGGCGACAGATGATCACCCTGGCGAGCGAAGGCGGCATGCTGCTGGCCGCTGCCAGCACGCATCCTTTCGCTCACTGGACGGAGCAGGAAATTTACCCGGACGAGCGCTACAAGCGGGTGGTGGAAGACTTGCAACTGGTGGCGCGGGCGAACCTCGTCTTCGGGTTACACATCCACGTCGGCATCGAGGATCGCAACACCGCGATCCACATCATGAACTCGATGCGTTACTTCCTGCCCCACATCCTGGCTCTGTCTTCCAACTCTCCTTTCTGGGAAGGTACAAAGACGGGATTCAAATCGTATCGGTCGAAGGTTTTCGAGCGTTTCCCGCGCACCAACATCCCCGACGTCTATGCCAACTGGGCCGAGTACGAGACGTTTATCAATCTATTGGTCAAGACCAATTGCGTCGACAATGGCAAGAAGGTCTGGTGGGACATTCGCCCCCATCCCTTCTTCAACACCCTCGAGGTCCGTGTTTGCGACATACCGATGCGTCTAGATGAAACCATGGCCATCGCCGCCCTGATTCAGGCCACCGTTGGCATGCTGTACGACCTTCATGCAAAGAACAAGAGCTATCGCATCTATAGCCGCGCACTCATTATGGAGAATAAATTCCGCGCCGCCCGGTATGGCATCGATGGCAAATTGATCGACTTTGGCCGCGAAGAGGAAGTGCCGATGCGCGATCTGATGATCGAGTACATTGACCTTATTTCCGATGCGGCCAAAGACCTCGGCTGTGAGCGGGATATCGCCTACATCCACGAAATGCTCAGGATGGGAACCGGCGCTGACCGGCAACTCAAGGTCTACGAAGAAACAGGAGATCTGAAGAAGGTCGTCGACTACATCGTGGCTGAAACCCGCGTGGGGGTCATGCAGGAGACAGCAGCATTGCACACGTAGAATCGTTGGAGAGGACGCGATTGGCCCAGCCCGTTTTAAGCGATATCACCAGGATCAAGTTTGATCCTGAATTCTCACCCGGCGCCTCCAACGCCGTGAACACCTGCCTGCGGATTCAGCCGTCTGAAAAGGTCACGCTGATCACCGACAACGCTTGCCGGGAAATTGCAGCCAGCATCGCGCAGGAACTGATCAAGGTTGCCTGCCCCTTTAAGGCCTTCGTGCTCGAAGATCTGGCGCCGCGCCCGTTGACCGGCTTGCCGCACGAAATCGCGGAGGACATGGAGACCAGCGACGTAAGCATCTTCGCTGTGCGGGTGCAGACCAATGAGCTCAAGTCCCGCATGGAAATGACGGCGATCGTGAACCGCCGGCGCATGCGCCATGCGCACATGGTGAACATCAATCGCCAGATCATGCTGGAAGGCATGCGCGCCGACTTCAACCGTGTCGACGCCCTGAGCAGCAAAGTGATGCAGATCGTCAGCACCGCCAGGGAGATCACCGGCAAAACCGCTGCCGGCTGCGACTTCACCGCCGCGCTCAACCCTGAATACCGTTGGATCAAGACCAGCGGGATTATCAGCCGCGATAAATGGGGCAATCTGCCGGGCGGGGAGATTTTTACCTCGCCGGGCGAAGTAAACGGTGTGTACGTTGCCGATGGCGTCGTCGGCGACTATCTCTGCGACAAATACGGCGATCTCGAGCGTCAACCCCTGACCATCCGCATGGAGAAGAATCGCATTACCGAGGTATTCAGCGAGAACAAAGCGTTGGAGCAGGATTTTTGGTCGTACACCCACACCGACGAAAACAGCGACCGCGTGGGCGAGTTTGCCATTGGCACGAACATTGAATTGACCAACGTGATCGGGCAGATCCTGCAGGACGAGAAGTTCCCCGGCATCCATATTGCCTTTGGCAATCCTTATGGAGAGCACACCGGGGCCAAGTGGTTTTCCGGTACGCACATCGATGTGGTTGGCCGGAAGTTCGATATCTGGGTAGACGGACGGCAGATCATGGAAAAGGGCCGCTTCCTGATCGAGGACTGAACATGATCCCCGCCCTCCGCGAGGCCTTCAACCGTAATTTTCGCCCTGAGACCTACCAGCAGTTTCTCAAGAATTTAGAAGCGAGCGCCGGCACGCCCATTGCGTTCCGTGTCTCCGAGACTCCCTGCTTCCTCCCTAAAGCGCTGCTCGACCAAATGGCGGGGTATGGCCGCGACCTGGTGCTGCAGTTGGTAGACAATCCGGAATACCGCCGCGCTTCCGACGTCACCGTCCCACCGCAATATAACGTTGCCAACGAGTCGCCGCGTCCCATGTTCCTGCAAGTCGACTTCGGCCTGGTGCGGAACGAAGTGGGTGAGCTCGAGCCCAAGCTGGTTGAGCTCCAGGCCTTCCCTTCCCTTTACGCATACCAGCCGGAGCTCGCGAAGCAATACGTTGACTCCTATGGACTGGCTAAAGACCTCGGGGTCTATCTAGGGGGCTACACGCGCGATACGTATCAGCGACTGATGCGGGAGCTGATCGTAGGGGATCATGACCCGGAAAATGTGATCCTGCTGGAGATCTATCCTGAGAAGCAAAAAACACTGTGCGACTTTGTTCTCACCCAACGCGATCTGGGCATCGCGATTGTCGATATCCTCAAATTGAAGAAACGCGGCAAGGGTCTGTTTTATGAAAAAGACGGCCGCGAAATTCCGGTGCGCCGAATTTACAACCGCTGCATCATGGATGAGCTGGCGCGCAAAGAGATTGAGCTTCCGTTCGATCTGACGCAGCCGCTCGACGTGGAATGGGCCGGGCATCCGAACTGGTACTACCGCATCAGCAAGTTCTCTATCCCCTACCTCAAACATAAGTGTGTGCCCAGAACGTGGCTGCTCAGCGAGAACAGCGTGGTGCCCAAAGACAACGACAACTACATCTTGAAGCCGCTGTATTCCTTTGCCGGACTTGGTATCAAGTTCAATCCTACCAAGGCGGATGTGGATGCCATCCCCGCAGAGCAGCGCCAGCACTACATGCTCCAGGAACGTATGCGTTTCGAGCCTGTGATCGCGACGCCGCACGGTATGACCCAGGCCGAAATTCGCATTATGTACGCGTGGCCAGAGGGTGGAGACATCACACCCGTACTGCCGCTGCTGCGCATGGGCCGCGGCATCATGATGGGCGTAGATCACAACCGCAACCTGGAATGGGTGGGGGGATCAGCCGCCCTTTGGGTTTAGCTATAGAATGCCGTCGCCCTGTAGGTTTCGACGAGCGTACCTCAGCGGCTAAACAGGCTGCGGAAAAACGCCTTTTCCTGGCCTTTAAGACCTACTCTATTGGCCTTTACTAGGAGGATCCCAGGTCTCAAAAGCGAGACCTGGGGCACCCTTCGCGTTTCCAAGGCTGAATTGGTTTGGGACTCCCAGGGGGTTAGGGATTCGGCTTTCGAGTTTTTCAGCGGCCTGTAAAGCCGTCAAGCGCGCAGACTACTTACGGCACAGTCGAAAACGACATCTAAACCTTTTAGAACCATCATGGGCGAATCCGATGGTTTTCATCACCTTGGGTGAGCCGCAGGCTCATGGGGACACGGCTGAAGCCGTGCCCTTCGTTCGGCGGTCTCTCCCCCGGCCTCTTAGGTCGTGACCGGCAGGTAAAGCCTGTAGGTCTGGTTGGTAATCGCAGGGTAAGGCAGCATTTTCAGGCCCTGCGCAGAAGCAGGGACTTGCCAGTCGTCCACTCCACGTTGCGCCGTGGCAAGGAGTTGAGTGCGGGTCAGATCAGACGGAACATCACCCACTGCGAAGAGCGCAAGCGGGCCCTGCAACACGGCCACCAGGTTCGGGTGTTGCGGGTCAACAGAAGAGAGCCGCACTGGCCGATCGATGGTGAGTTCGATCCGATCGCCATTCTTCCAGTTCTGGCGTACCGGAACGAATGTGCCGGGCTTCAACGCAACCGACGTGCTCTTTCCATTCACGGCTAAGTGGGTGCCGGGTCCTGCCCACGCCGGTATTCTCAGATAGATGGCGAAGCTCTCGGGTTTATCCATTTGCAGGCTAAGGGTGGTTTCCGGCTGGTAGGGATATTGCGTGTTTTGTACCAGCATGCACCGGGTGCCATTCTGTTTCCAGCTCAGCTGCGAAGGAACATAGAGGTTTACGTACACGCCGTCCGGCGCGCCGAGGTACCCACTTATGCCGTAGTCCGCGGTGATCTGAGGAAACGTCCCCGAGCAGCAGGGCCACTTATCCTGGTGATAGAACTTGGTAGCCGCGTTGTTGTAGTCCGCATAATAAAAGCTTGTGCCGTCCGGGAGAATTGGTTTGGCGCCAAGGATGGTGTTGTATAAGACACTCTCCATGCTGTCGCCGTAGCGGCTGTCTCCCGTGATGCGCATGAGATAGCGGGCAATTTTGAAGTGGCCGTAGGAGCCGCACGGGGTCTCGAAGCTGGAGTGGGTTCGGACCAGGCTCTCGCCTATTTCCCCGCTGCCCGGCTTGCGGAAGCTTTCATCCGGACCCCAGCCGCCGGTAGCGAAACTCTGCGTGGTGCGAACGAAGTCGAATCCATTTTGCGCTGCGCGCAGATGCATCGCGCTCCCATCCACCAGATAAGCCTGCACTGCCGAGCATAGCGCGTTGACATGACTATAGGCATGAAGACCGGGAAGGATATTCTCTCCCTGGGAGAGCGGAGTGAAGTAGTCCTTGTCTTGCAGGAACCGCTCCGCCAGCTTGCGATAACGCGGATCCCCGCTACGCAACCAGGCGATGTAGAAGTTTTCCGGAAGGGTATAGGTCTCATCCCAACAGAAGGAGATATTTTTATGCGGCACCGCACACGCCTCTACACGCGTTTGCGGCCCGGCCGGCAAGTGAGGCAGCACCGCGTCCGTCGCGTGGCGGAGCACGGGTAAAGCCATGGGATCGGCAGCGAACGCGTAGGCATCCAGCAGGCCCATGTTGGTCTTGTCGAAGGTGTACGCGGGGAGTGGATAGTCCTGGTAGAACTTCTCAGTGACCGTTGCGGAAAAGCCCTTCACCAGCCTCTGTACCTTTTCCTGGGTGGCCTTGTCGCCGGTGACCGCATAGGCCCTGGCAAGCCCGGAAAGATACTGTCCAAAGCTGTGACCCGCGATGTAGCCGGTCATGTTTTTGGGCGGATCATAGTCGGGGCTGTCGTTGTACCACCCACCCATCACCGGCCCTGGTGCGGGCATGCCGGCACGCTCACGAAAGGGCTTGAGCAGTCCGTCTTCATCGAGCGCGAGGAAGAATTTGTGATTACGAGTGAACTGGTCGAGCATCGGCCCTTCGAGCAAGGTGACCTGCCCGTAATCGAACTGGCTCAGCTTCGGCTTCACCGCGGTGGTAGCTGCCGCGCCGGCAAGCATGGATGGTAGTGAAGGAGCACACAATCCAAGACCAGCCGCCGCGCTGCCCTTCAGGAATTTTCTGCGATTTATGTCCCTCATCGTCTGACCATCCTCTCGATATTTCAGCCGTCCCTACGGGACTGAATCATGATTCATTTTCTACCCAGGACTAACGTCCTGGGCTAAGTTCAGCCGTCCCTTCGGGACTGAATCATGCTTCATTTTCTACCCAGGACTAACGTCCTGGGCTAAATTCAACCGTCCCTTCGGGACTGAATCATGCTTCATTTCCTACCCAGGACTAACGTCCTGGGCTAAGTTCAGCCGTCCCTTCGGGACCGAATCATGATTATTTTCTACTGGATATTGATATAAGCACGAACATCCGCTGATCGATTGAGCAAAAGCGATTGGTGGGCTTCGCCCATCGTTTTCGGCCCACGTATCCGGATTTCCTGCACGGGGCTCCACCAACATCCGCGTGTGCGGCTTTCATTAAGGAAAGCCGCATGAAGTTCGCCAACGCCAGCAAGCTCCGCAGGAAATCCGGAGTACGCTGTTGCGAACGTGGGGCACCCGTCCGATTTCCTCCGGCCTTTGCTTTGGCACACACATCTATGGAACTGACTTCATTTCTACCCAGGGCTAACGTTCTGGGCTGAGTTCCGCCGTCACACATGTTGATACGGAATCCATACCTGCATGGCCGATAGGTCGCGATTGGACCAGGCGTAGTACGGAATCATTTTCAGTTTTGTATCTTTTCCGGCGGCCGCCTCTGGAAGGGCCGCCTGGTAGAGCGCGGGCGGAGCAGCCGGAAGGAGTGAGCCGGGGTGCTCCAGGACGACGACCCCGTCGAGCAAGCTCGCATCGTAACGCTCTGTCGTGCTTTCAGTCACATGGGCCGTGTAGCGGGGAAAGATGCTCGAATCCTTCGATGCCTCGAGCTGATCGAGTTGCTCCATGCAGTAAACAACCGGCCCGCGCTGCAAGGCGATGCGTCCCCGATCATCCGCGACGGCTGGGTTGGCATGCACGACCTGAGGACGCATATCGAA
Organism: uncultured Acidobacteriaceae bacterium; assembly: GCA_963830325.1. Taxonomy (GTDB): domain Bacteria; phylum Acidobacteriota; class Terriglobia; order Terriglobales; family Acidobacteriaceae; genus PALSA-350. The sequence continues at coordinate 1,749,691 of CAWHMV010000003.1, read as the reverse complement.
GGAGAGTTCCAGCTTGTCGCCGGAACTCCAACGGCGGCGCACCGGCAGATATTGCCCTGCTGTAACGCCTGCAATCTCTTTGCCATTTACTTTGACGCTGTTTTGTTTCGACCACCCCGGGATGCGCACGAACAAGGTGAACTCCTCGGGGGATGCAGGCGCGACGGAAAGTTCCACCGTACCTTCCCACGGATACTGCGTGCTCTGGCGCAGCGTGAGCGGGTTGCCGCTTGGCAGATGCCACTTCATCTCCGAGTTGTCATAAAGGTGGACATACACCCCTTCAGCAGAAGTGCTGTAGAAATATCCTGGCAGTGACGCGAAGGTTCGCTCCAGGTTTGGAGGACAACAGGTCGTGTCGTACCACGGGTTGCGAATCTTATCGCCGGTTGCGGGATCGAACGCCAGTGGGTTGCGATAGCAGTATAGTTTGCCATCGAGCGACATGCCGGAATTGATACCGTTATAGAGCGCGCGCTCCATCACATCGGTGAACTTGGCATCCCCGCTGGCAGAGAGCATGCGCCAGTTCCACATCATATTGCCAATCGCCGCGCAGCTCTCACCGTAGGCGCGTTCATTGGGCAACTCGTAAGCGTTGCCAAAAGCTTCGCCATCGCTGCGCGCGCCCACACCTCCGGTCACGTAAAGCTGGTGTGCTGCGAGATCGTCCCATAAGACGTTCAGGGTCTTCCAGTAAGCCGGGTCGCCGGTCTCGAGGTAGTAGTCTGTCGCGCCACAGCAGGCATACATCGCGCGCACCGCGTGACCTTCGAGCTTGGTCCGCGAAGTAAACGGAATGCCGCAGAACATATAGACGATCTGGCGCTGAGTGAGGGGCTCCCGCGAATCGCCATGAAGTATGTAACCAGCGAGGTCGAGATATCGTTTGTTGCCCGTAGTCCGGTAGAGTTCGATCAGAGACATCTCGATCTCCGGGTGGCCAGCAACGATCGGCGCCTGGTTTGCGCCCGGTCCATAGCCCGGCAGCAGGAAGCCGTCGACGAAGCGCATGCCCGCTTGCAGCAGGGTTGGATCGCCGGTCGCACGATAGTAGGCAATCGCACCTTGAAGAAGATGGCCGATGTTGTAGAGTTCGTGGCCTGTGGTTTGCGTCTTCCACAACATTCGGTCGCTTTTGTGGTCGCCGACGTAATAAGTGTTCAGATAGCCGCTGGGTTCCTGCACCGCCACTACTTCGCGAATCATCGCATCGGTCTGACTGCGAAGCTCGGGTACCGGCTGAGATTGCAAGGTAAACCCCACCGACTCAATCCACTTATAGATGTCGGAGTCGGAGTACACCGGCCCGCGTTGCGGCGCCTGCGACTGCCCAGCCAGGCGCAGAAAATTGTCCATGCGGCCGTGATCGAGAAGCTCCTGGCGCATGCTGGGGATGCTTGATGCCACGTTGGTTGTGCGCCGCTTCGACCAGAATCCGGTCTCGATGGTGACCGCTTGCACCGGCACACTCTTCAACTTGGCATAGGGCGAATTGCGCGTAGCGATGATACCTGCATCAGCCCAGTCGCGGTCGAGAGCGGGAGCGCCCGCAGCGCCGGTGGTCTGGCGAGCAAACCCGGGTAAAGCGATCGCGGCGGTGGCCGCAGCGGTGGTGGAGATGAATTCGCGTCGAGATGGTTTTCTCAAGATGTCCATGGTTCCTCTCGCTAGGGGGAGCTTCGGTTGGTGTTCGCGTCCTCGAGTAGATACTGTGCCTGGGCGACCTGCTGCTGGTGCTTCAACTCCTCCAGCCGGCTGACAAGTGGCTGAATCGCTTCTTTGTTGCCCAATCGGCGTTGTGCCTGGATCTCCTGGTATAAGGCAGACTGGTCGGTGGGATCATGCTTTAATGCGATCCCGGCCTGGTCGATGACCTCGGCGTACCGATTTGTCTTTAACAGCAGGGTGCAGAGCAGATCCCGTGCAGGCTGGTAATCGGGTTCAAGTTCCAACGCCTTCTTCACAGCCGCGATCGCTTTGGCCGAGTTCTGTTCACTGTCGTTGCCATTTTCATGGGACAGGGCTTCGGCGTAAAGGTATTGCAGCAGCGGGTCCTGGGGATGCTCCACGGCCTCCCGTTGAAAGATCGCCAGCGAGCCTGTCCAATCATGCTGCTGGCTGTGAATCATGCCCATGGCATCTTCGACGAAGGAAAGCTTGGGATCGAGAGCATGCGCTTTCTCGAAATCGGCAACCGCTGCGTCATAATTTGATAGCTGTACTTGAAGAACACCCCGGGCCAGGTACAACTTCGCCGACTCGGGCGACTGTCTGAGTCCCGAGTTCACAAGATCGATACCCACCTGGTACGAGGCATGGTTGAACGAGATGGCAGCAAACAGAAGGTAGTTAGCCGTTTCGCTCGGGTCCTTCAGAATCGCGGTGTGCAGCCACTCGACGGCGCGCGGTGTGTCGCCCTTTTCTTCCGCGATTTGCGCAGCCAGCGAGAAGGTCTTACTGTCGGCTGAGCCTGACGCAATCAATGGCTGCAATGTGCTGAGGGCGTCATCAAAATCCTTCGATTTCCATTCCACCACCGCAAGCTGCAATACATTCTTTTCGCTGGGATTTTGCTCCGCAATCCGGCGAAATGTTTCTTCGGCCTTGCGATGGTCGCCTTGAGAGAAGAGGCAGGAGCCGAATTCGCGCTGCGCCTCTACGCTCCTCTGCACCAAGGGAAGACTCCGTTCGAAGTGCTCGATCGCGGAGGCGCAGTCATCGTGCTGAAAACTCAGGCTGCCTAACATGGCGTGGCTGGTCTGGTCATCGGGGCGCTGGAGCAGGATCCGGTGCAGCAGCTCGGCCGCGGCCGGAGAGCGCTTGGCGTAGGCAATCTGGGCTGCCCCTTCCAGCGCCGGAAGAGAGTCAGGGCAGGAGTCGAGTGCCCTGTCAAAGGAGTTCTGAGCATCGCTTACCTGGCCCTCCCGGCTGAGAGCAATCCCGCGAAGGGTCAGCACCTGGCAATCCGACGGACGAGTGGTCAAGATCCTGTCAGCGATGACAACAGCCTGCGCATTGTTGTTTTGCTGCAACTCGCGCGCCACCGTGTTTGCGTCATCACCTTCCACCTGAGCAGAAAGCGCCGCCGGCAGTAGAACCGCAGCAAAGGTGGTGACCAAAATTTTGACAACCGGCTGAGTCACAGGTGGCCGCATAGTTCATTGTAAGAGTCACAACCTCAGAATGTCAGATTTCCGCCGAACTGAAGAAAGCGCGGCGTGTATTGGCCGGTCACTTTGCCGAAGTTTCCATCCGGTAGGTTCACGTCCACACTGTTGAGGTTAGCTCGGTTGAACACATTGAAAAATTCGAAGCGGAGTTGGAAATTGACCCGCTCGGTAATGGCCGTGTTCTTGAGTAGCGCCGTGTCCCACTGAGCAAAGCCGGGCTGCCGGAAGCTGTTATAGGTCTCATTGCCCTCCGCGCCGAAGGTCCCAGGAGCGTTGAAGGTGCCGGAGGGGAACAGACCGTTCAGGTAACTCTTGCGACTGGTGGAGTACTTATAGCTAGCCACGTCGGGAAAGTCGAAGTTATCGCCGTCGGCGTTATAGTCGCCGCTCCCAGGGGCATACCCCGTGAAGTTCCCGGCCGCATCTTTCAAGGGTGCGAAGGCCGCATTCGTCGACACGGTGAAGGGGCTTCCCGACTGAATGATCGTAGTTCCGCTCAGCTGCCAACCACTGGCAGCCCGGCCAACCAAACCCTGTCCGCGCCCGACATCGGGAAACTGGTAGTTCCACGCCAGTGAAAAGCGGCTGGGAATATCCCACAACGACGGCCCATAGTACTGATGCGGGTTGAGGTAGGTGGGGAAAACCTGGGTATCGTCTTTGGAGACTGACTGGGTGTACGAGGCGTTGAAGAAGGCGCGCGAGAATCGCCCGCGAACCGCGAGGATAAACGCATTGTAGTTGGAGACGCGATCGTTCTGCGTGTAAAGCACCTGCCCAAAGCTGGTGTTGAGCCTGGTTGGAGTGGTGCTGTTATGCAGGATCAGATCGCCGGGAAGTTCATTGATGTCTTGTCCGTAGCTGACGTTGTAGACCTGGCCACCGCCGGAGAGCAGGTTCCTTCCGGTGGCTCCCGAGTAGGCGACCGAAGCAACCAGGTTTGCCGGTAGCTGGCGATCAAGCGAAGCGGAATAAATATAGGCGACCGGTGATACCAGGTTCGGATCGATGCCGCCAATGGTGAATTGCAGGCCAGTGATTCCACCCTGGGCGTTAAGCGGACGTCCGGGGAGCGCCGGAGCGGGATAGTTGAAGGGTTTGGAATTGGAAGTACCGAGGGCAAAAATAGGAGCTGGTGTCTGGCCACTATAGAACGTGGGGAAAATGTTGCCCGGGGGGTTGCCTCGATACTGTTCCTGAAGATTGGCCAGCGTTGGCCAGTTGTGGAAGATACCCGTCCCGCCTTTCACCAGCCACGTGCCGTTTCCCGTCACATCCCAGGCGACGCCGGCACGTGGACTAAACACATCGGTGATGGAGCGGTTGAGGGCGTGTTCGTGGCGAAGCACAAATCCGTTGGCGGTCTGTTCCTGCAACGTTTGCCCAGGACCGTAGAAGAAGTTTCCGAAGGCGGTGCTTGCGCTGCGGGAATACGGGTTGCCGTAGTCGTCCCACCGGATGCCATAGTTGAGGGTTACGTTGTGCCGCACCTTCCAGGTATCTTGCGCGAACACGCCGTTGGTCACGCCCGCGGCATTCCAGTTGTACTGCGTCCTCTGCCCGGAGATGGGATCATAGGACAGACTGGTTTCGGTGTAGACATTGTCGCTCGCCAACTGGAGCAGTCCATTGAACTGAAACGTTGGCTGATCGTACGGCCCGTTGAAGACTTCGACATCATCTCCGAAGAGGCCTTCATAGCCGACCCTGATGTCATGGGACTTAATCGTGTGGGTCAGCACATCGCGCCAGTGGTAGTTGTGCTGGATGAAGTCGCCTGCGGCAAAACCCGCGCCGAAGCCATTCCCGATGCTGGTGACATTCACGACTGGAACCGAGAAGAGCCCGGAGGTGCCGAGTATGCCCTCGACGCGCATGGCGGCAAAGGCAGCTTCATTCAACGTACTGGGGCTGAAGGTGTGGGCCTCATTCACCTGGATGGCGTACTGATAGTACTGGTTGGTGGTGGCAAAGGCGGCGCGTACATTCGGACTGTTAGTACTCAGCGTGGTTCGATAAAAGCTTCCGTACAGCCGGTCCGCAGCGAAGGCCTTGTCGAGGCGAAAATTGTATTGGAGGCCATTGCGATAGCCGGTATTGGTGTAGTTGGCAGTGTCGACCATTGCTGTATTACAGGGCAAAAAGAAAGTAGCTGCAGTGCCGCAGGTACCGGCATACAAGGTCGCGGCGGTGGCCTGTACCGCCGGATTGGAAATCCTGCTGACCGGGTACTTTGTGAGGAGTTGCGTTCCGAGGGTGTTGGGAAAGGCGCTTTGCGCGAAGGCGACGAGTTGCGGATCTTCGAAGCTCACATTGGTCGAGACCGCAGCCGACGATCGGAGCGGTTCAATGCCGAAGAAGAAAAATCCAATGTCATGCCTGGGAACGATAGGACCGCCAATCGTTGCGGAGATGTTGTTGGAGTGAAACGGAGCGTATTTTGAGGTGAACTCGGTCCGCGCCAGCAATCCCTGGTAAGTGAAATAGTCGCTTGCATTGCCGTGATACTGGTTGGTGCCTGACTTGGTGGTCATGGTCATCTGGATGGAGCTGGCACGGCCATAGTCGACGTTGTAGGTGTTGCTCTGAATGGTCGTTTCCTGAATGGAGTCGGGGTTCGGGGTCATGTTCAATACCCCTGGCCGGATGGAACTGGTGACGTCGAGTCCGTCCACTACATACATGTTCCCGACGGCACCCTGGCCGTTAGCGCTCGCGTCCACCTGGGTCTCGGTGGAATAGTTGTCGCGGCCTGATCCGGGGCTTCCGTTGCTGGTTACTCCCAATCCAGTGACGCCTGGCGCCAGCGTGACGAGGGAGATCATGTTGCGCCCGGCGAGCGGGAGGGATGAGAGGGTTTGCGTGGACAGTGTCTCCTGCAGGCGCGTGTCGCTGGTATCGAGTAGCGGCGCCTGGGTGGTCACCTGCACGGTTTCGCTTGAGGTGCCGACAGTGACTTTGACCGGCAGGTTCAGGGTCTGGTTGGTCTCGAGCGAAAAGCTCTGCTGGGAATCTGCGAAGCCCTTCGCAGAGGTCTTCAATGCGTAGCTGCCGGGGGCCAGGCTGACGAACTGATAAAAGCCAGACGAGTCTGTGGTCGCCGTCTTCCCTGCTCCAGTTCCGGCGTTGATAAGGGTGACGGTGACCCCGGGGATGACCGCGCCGGCCGGGTCAATCACGGTGCCGGTGATGCTGCCGCTGAATTGCGCCAAGGCGCTGGAAAAAGCACCGATAACGAGCGCCAGCCCGAGGGCAGCGCGTATTGGATTGCGTTTCATACCAACCTCCCCAAAAAGGTCCTCAGAGTCGTGCATCCGGTGAGGGTCTCTCGCCTGCGACCGAAGAAATGGCAAGAAGAAAACGATTTCTCGGTAGAGCAAGTTTCTTTCCTGGTCCGGGCAGGAGAACCATATGCCCGCCCCAAGACGATGCGCAATGGGTCATGTGTACCAACGTCAAGGAGGCCTGCGCGGACCGTTAGACTGGTCCCTGATTGTTTGATGGACGATGGGAAAAACGTACCTCAGGGGCTAAAGGTCTGCGAGAACTAAATGAAAACCGCAGATCTCTCCACTGCGCTACGCTCCGGTCGAGATGACAATTCTGTTTGGGGATAGAATTCCGCTTTTCCAGGAGAAGTCCGCGGAACTGCAGATCCCTCGGCTTCGCTCGGGATGACAAAGGAAAGAGCGACATTCTCATGGAAATTGGTCGCTGGACAGAAGGCGTGTTTCCCCACCTTCGGTCGGCCGCAGGCGCATGACTCCAGCGGTTTTATTTGAGTTCTCACGCAGGGCTAAAGCCCGGATTTTTCTTGGACCTTTGCGGCCCGACTAAAGTCGTGCCCTGATACGAAGCATCAGAGCAGTTTCTCCCAGAAAATTCGCGCATTCCCGCAAACGAATCCGTCCATCCGCTCTGAACGTAGAAACTCCAGGGGGCACTCCTTTTAGCTGCTGAGGTGCCATTGTTTGATTGCCCGGAGACCATCGCATATTGGTGCTCCGCGGTGTACCATGATTCGTTCGGGAGGAGGGCCGGGTCCATGCATCCAGGATGGCCGCCCGCTGAGCCGGCAACTGCAGTTGCACATGATCGATACCGCGAGGAAGTGGTTAACCAGAAGAGTCGGGATAACGTTTGCTGCAACTGCCTTGATCGCACTCTCCGCCTGTAAACGTGGGCCCACGGAGATTGCCGTCATTCCGCGCGCGTGTGGCACGGCATTGTGGGAGCCAGAGCATTCCGGCGCCGCCGAGGCAGCTAGAGCGCGCGGCATGACTGTCTATTGGAACGCTCCCACCCGGCCTCACGATGTTCAAAAGCAGATCGCGCTGCTGGAAAAGGTAGTGGCCCTGCATTACCGCGGCATTGTGCTCGCACCCGATGAGACCCTGGCGCTGCGTACGCCCATCAAACATGCGCTGGAGACGCACATCCCGATCGTGGTAGTGGGAACGGAGCTCGGCATCGATCCGGCGAGCAACCTATCGTATGTGCTGAACGATGAAGTTGCGGGCGGTCGCTTGGCAGCCCGCCGCCTGGGACTGATTCTGAATGGCCAAGGTGCGGTTGCGATCGTGGGCCTCGATCCCAAGCTCAAAAGTATGAGCCTGCGCGACCGGAGCTTTGAAGACACGCTGGCTTCAGAGTTCCCGCACATCCGCGTGGTAGCGCGCAGACCTGGCCAGGCCAGCGCGGCGCAGGAACAAGAAACAACCGGGGAACTACTGCAGAGCGGAACCACCCTCGAGGCCCTGGTCGCGCTCTCTGCTGAAGCCACCAGGGGAGCCTACTATGCTTTGATCGAGTCCAATCGAGCGGGGATGATCCACCTGATCGGTTTTGACCAGGACCTCCTGCCCCCCATTCGCAACGGCGGCCTCGATTCCGTGGTCGCCCAGGATACCTTTGAAATCGGCCGATTGGCGATCACCCAAATTGACGGGAGGCTACATGGAGCCCAGATTCCCGACAAGCTGATGGTGCAACCCAAACTTCTCACCCGGGAAAACATCGACTCTCCGGAGATGCGTGAGGTGTTGACGGCGCACTGGTGGGAAGGCCAATGAAGCAAGCATCCAGGTCGCGTACCGTACTTCTGTTGGTGGGGGTCTGCCTTGCGGTCACTGCTATGGTTGCTTTTCTGGCCTGGCGACTTTCTTCTTCGCGGCTGGACGCTCCCGCGGCCCATACCGCGTCGCTTGATCGAAGGGATGACTGGACCGCTTACGGCGGTACCTGGGAAGCAGCGGACGGCGTGATGCGCAACAACTCAGATGAACGTGGCGCCAAGCTGATGAGTGGCTCTGCCAATTGGAAGAACTACTCGGTCGAAGCGGACGTGCAGCTGCTTGGGCAATACGGCGATGCCGGTCTTATTCTGCGCGCCAGAAACGAGGAGGAAGGAGTCGATGCGTACAACGGATACTTCGCCGGCCTGCGCGATCTCGATGATTCGGTGATCCTGGGGCGCGCGGATTTTGGCTGGCGGGAATACCGGTCGGTGCCGGTAAAACCGAGGGTCAATGCCCAAAGCTGGTATCACCTGAAGTTCCTGGCCTACGAATGCGACTTCGTGGTGACGGCTACGTCTCTTTCCGGCGACTCCACTACGGCGGCCGTGCGTAACCAGGACTGCCTGCAATCGGGACGGTTCGGCCTGAAGTCTTACGCCACGGGCGCCCTCTGGCGTAACGTCCAGGTGCGCCCGGCAACCCGCGGCGATGAGGTAGCGATGATTGGCCCGGAACCGCCGCCGTTAGCCGTCGCACAAGTACTCACCGGGGGCGCCACATCCGACACCCTCGATAGAGATCTGGAAGCGATCGATCGGGAAACCAAGAATCACCACTTCGATCCCCACGCAATCCCCATTGGCAATCTCCGCCTGCTGGCTCCGGGCAAGCTGACCCAGGTAACCGTGCACGGGATCGTCACTTTGACCTCTCCGGTGTTGTTCATCCAGGACGCCGGAGCGGGGCTGGCGATTGTGCGCCGCGATACGCGCTTGCCGCTCGAGATCGGCGATGAAGTGGAAGCCACCGGCGACCTTGCTCCTGGGGATTTCAGCTCGGTTTTGAAAAACGCGAGTGTGCGTGTGCTGTGGTCCCATTCACCAGTCGCGCCGGTTTCGGTGACCGCATCTCAGGCAGCGTCTGGCAATTACGACGCCATGTTTATCGAGATTGAGGGTCTGCTGCAGCAGAAAGAGCAAGGGCCCAACCAGAGCCTCGTCCTCACCCTGTCCAGCGGGAGCCAAAGCTTCCGCGCCATCGTCAGTGGGAAAGGCCGCACGTCCTTCCCCTGGACTCTTGAAGAGAAGAGCCGGTTGCAGCTCCATGGAATTTGCGTCGTCGATCCCGCCTACACCCAGAACCAAACTCCCTTCGCGGTGATCCTGCCTGCGATCGACGATATTGAGGTCGTACAACGGCCGCCCTGGTGGAGCACTGGCCATATCGTGGCCGGCATCATTGTGCTCTTGTTGCTTGTGCTGGCCGCACAGACCATCCACGGGCGCATTGAGCGGATGAAGCTGCGTGCAGTTTTCGAGGAGCGGGAGCGATTGGCGCACGAGATCCACGACACCCTGGCCCAAAGTTTCGCCGGAATCGGTTATCAACTACAAGCTATTCACGATGAGGTAGGCAACGAAACGGAACTGCGAGAGCACCTCGATCTGGCCACCGATTTGGTGCGCACCAGTCATGACGAAGCCAGACGGAGCATCTCTGCGCTAAGATCGGAGACCGTCGAGAAACTTGGGCTTGTTGCAGGCACTCGATGAATGTGCCGCCCGAATCGCAAACGGCGGACCGATTGAGGTGCAGTTGCGGAATGTGGGAGGCGGCGACCCCGGTTCGATTCCTCCCCGGGTTGCGGACGCGCTCTACCGCATCGGCCAGGAAGCCATCGCCAACGCAGTGCGGCACGCCGATGCGTCGAAGATGGTCATCTCACTCCTCCACCAGTCGACGGCCTGGCAGCTGTTGATAGAAGATGATGGCCGAGGTTTTCCTTCAGGGCAGGATTCGGCGAACTTCGGCATCCGGGGGATGGGAAAACGTGCGGAAAGCATCGGCGCCGCACTGGATATTCGCAGTTCTCCGGGAGCAGGAACATCGGTCCAGGTAACGGTACCCCGAGTGAAGCGCTTTATCCGGTCAAAGTGGCGAGAATACGATCGGAAAGTGCGGTAGGAGCGTAACAATGACTGAGATAGTAACCAGGTCGCCCATCCGTGTATTGCTGGTAGATGACCATCCCGTGGTACGTGCGGGACTGAACAGCATGCTGCGAAAGCAGACCGGCCTCAAGATCATCGGATCATTGCATGGCGGTCGTGAAGCCCTCGAGTTCCTGGCGAACGAGCCGGCCGATGTCATGTTGCTCGACCTCCGCATGCCTAACATGGATGGCATTGACACGCTGCGCGCTTTGCGCAAGCTGTTGTCACCGCCGAAGGTCGTGATTCTCTCCAACTTCGAACTTGACGAGGAGATTTTTCGCGCAGTCGAGGCGGGCGCAATGGCCTACCTGGGCAAGGAGACATCCCGGGATGAAATCATCACCGCCATCAAGGCGGTGTACGCGGGCAATACCCACTTTCCCAAGCGGATAGAAGAGCGCCTTTTGGAGCGCAAGCAGCGCGATGGGCTCAGTGCGCGGGAAATAGAAATCCTGGAGCTGCTCTCCAAGGGGCTTACGAATAAGACGATCGGTCAGGCGCTCGGGATTAGCAAGTTTACCGTGCGTAACCATGTCAACCGGATACTGGAGAAGCTCGAGGTCTGCGATCGGACAGAAGCTTCTACGGTTGCGATTGAACAGGGGATTTTGCCCACGTTTCACTGATGTGGCGGTGCATGGACAGGGTGGAGAGATGCAGAGGCACTCGGACACATAAGGGCTTTAGAGGGTGCGGGGGGACTCCATATCAAACTCAGTCCCGTAGGGACGGCTGAACTTAGCCCAGGACGCTAGTCCTGGGTTGGATTTGAAAGACGACCAGTCCCGCAGGGACGGCTGGAAATAGGCCGCGACGCAATCCTGGACAACCTTCAGCCGTCCCTGCGGGACTTAATCATGTTTCATCATGTACCCAGGACTAACGTCCTGGGCTAAGTTCAGCCGTCCCTGCGGGACTCGTTTTGTAATCGCCGTGTTCTCACGCAGACACTTTAGCCCCTGAGGTACGTCTTTCCAATCGTCTGTAGGCGAAGTCAGCGGCGGAAAGAGATGACTTCGCCCTATATATCTCGAAAAGCGTACCTCAGTGGCTAAAGCCGTCAAGCGCATGGGCCATTTACGGCACGGCTGAAGCCGTGCCCTTCGTTCAGGTCGAAGCACCCACGTGCTTCGTCGCGTTACAAGTGAATGGAGGCGGCGCCGTTGCGTAGGGTGAGCGATTTCCTTTGAGACGCTCCGGCGATCTCGACCACGATCGCCTGGCGGATGGGGAGTTTCCCGCTTGCGTCGGCTTTCAGCGTGAGTATGCGTTGGTTGTCGTTCCATGTACACAGTAGGCGGCTGAACTGTCCCTGGAGATAGCCAAAGCTGATGCCGTCGTCTTCGTAGAGCGACATCACGCCGTCTCCTCCTGGATAAATCCGGAGAGTCAACGGCTCATTGCTTGCTTCCTCAGCATACTGTTTCACCGGACCCACCGGCAGAATGGTTCCCGCCTTTACATACAACGGGAGTACTTCGAGATCCACCTGGCGCACTTCATCCTTTCCGCCTTCGACGCGGCCATTGGTCCAATAGTCCCACCAAAGCCCGTAGGGCAGATACGTGGTGCGTTGGCTCGCGCCTGGCTCCAGCACGGGAGCCACCAGGATGCTATTTCCCCACAAATATTCGTTGTCGGCCGTAGCCGCCTTCGGATCCGAGGGATAGGAGAGCCACAGCGAGCGCATCAGTGGCAGCCCAGTAGCGTGAGTCTCAACCACTGCGGAATAGAGATACGGCAGAAGCTGGTACCGCAAATTGAGATACTTTCTGCAGATGGCTTCGACTGCGGTGTTGTGCAGGTCTTGAGGCTGGGGTAGCGTGGCGGCGGAAAATTGACTGTCGAATTCCGCCGGCTCATAGCTGCCCAGATTCCAACCCCACGGCAGACGCAGCTTCCAGGTTCGCCCATGACAGCGGAACGACGGACAAAAGGCGCTGAACTGGAACCACCGCACGAAGAGCTCGGCTGTGAATTCTTTCGTAGGAACAAATCCGCCGGTGTCCGTACCCCAGTAGGGAAGGCCGCAAAGCCCCGCGTTTATACCAATGCTCACTTGCGCTCTTAACGTGGCCCAGGTCGACAAGGTGTCACCAGACCAGAGCCAACCATATCGTTGCAGTCCTGCGTATCCATTTCTGTGCAGGGCGAACGGTCGAGTGTCCGGCTGAAACATCTGCGAACCTTCCCAATACATCCGGTTCCTGGCCAAGCGAGATGCGGCATCCAGCTCATCTCCTTCATCCGGCCACCATCCATCCACGCCGGTGCGCTGCACTGCTCGATGCTTCGGCCAATATGCAGTCGCGCTGCTCGGGTCTTCGAGCGCAACACCGGTATCGCCTACCTCGCCATGCAGGTCCTCGGGAGGGCTCACCACATGAACCACAACCTTGAAGTGCTCATCGTGCAATTGCCGAATCATGACCGCGGGGTCCGGAAAGACTTTGGGATTGAAGGTGAAGGAACCGTGACCGGTGTTCCACCCCGAGGGACAGAAGCCAGTGCCAAGATAGATCATCGCGTCGCAAGGGAGTTTCTCGGTGCGAAAACGCCTGGCCTCGGCAAGTACGGACTCTCGGCTTTCCAATGTGCGATGCGATTGTTGATACCCGAGCGACCAGAGAGGCGGCATATGCGGATAGCCAGTTAACTCAGCCCATTCGCGCATCAAGTCCGCCGGCGTATCGGCCAGGATAATGAAGATGTCCCGGGTTGGTGTCTGCTCGGCGGGCGAAAACATGCCCTCCTCGCCCCGCAGATCGAAGGTGCCCGATGGATGAGCAAAGAAGATTCCCCAGCTCTCCGCCCCGACGACCCAGGGGATGGGGACTCGTGCTCCGTAGGTGGCGAGGTCGGGACTTACTTGTCCGTTCCGCATTGCATCCGCGGTGCCTCGGCGATTCAGCGGATGACCTCCCTCGCCAAGACCATAGATCGGGCCGTCGCCAAGGTTGAAGTGAATCGCACCTGTCAACGGCTCAAGACGAAGCTGCTGTCGTATCTTACTCGCGCCATCGGTGATGATTATCTGCCATGGGCGCTCCTCGATGCGGACTTTGTATTCTCCCCAAGCCACGAAAGCATTAGGATCCTCGCGCAAGGGTTCTGGCCATGTCCTTGGGGCAATGCCCGTCTCACTTGCCGGTCCCTGCTTGCCTTGCTGAATGATCCGTAGACGAAGGGTTTTTTCGCTTACGGCCGTGAGCGTCAATAAGTGGCTATTGCCGATTGCCGGAACATCCTGCGCCGCGGCACTTATCTCCCCGCTGAACAGCAGGTCTGCCGCGGCAAATGTCAGCCCGGCCAGGACTCCCCTTCGAGAAAAGCTTTCCGCCATGTCTACCTTTTCTGGTCCTCGGGTCGATGGGGGCCAGACCGAGGACTATATTACCTCCTGCTGAACAACTCGTTGATTTGCAACTTTACTGTTGGCTGTGAACAGCGAGAGTGTTGCCGCTCGTGGCGGCGGTTTGTGCGGCGATGGCTGGTCCTCCGCCGGTGGTTGCCGGCGCAGCGGCGAGCGCAGGATCCGCGTATCGGGTCAAGCGGAAAATTATCGGAGTGACCTCAAAGGGCATTTTGTCCCGGGCATTTAACAGCGCAACCGGCTTTGCGTTCAACTGCAAAACTTTATCGTCCCAGGCATCTACTTTCAGGTGTATTCATCGGGCAATGAAATCGATTCGCACACGATTAGGGATAATCAAATGAACGCGGCCCTGGCCCCGTATACACGATGCGTGGCATCTTCGGCTTGGTTCGTGGTAAAAGAGACAACTGACAGTGGTCTGTCGCTCAGGATCGAACAAGAGCAACGCTCGGAAGGTAAATATGGAAACGACAAAGGATATGGTCGCATCTCTTACCGCGGGGAAGATGAAACTAAAAATCTACCCTAGCAAGAGGGCGGCTGGGGAAGCGGCTGCGTTGGCGGTAACAGAGGAGCTTCGGCGGTTGGACCAGCTTGGCGACCAGATTGGCGTCATCTTTGCCACGGGCGCCGCCCAATTCGACGCGCTTGAATTCCTGACCTCGACGCCCGGTTTGCCCTGGAAAAAGGTGCGGGGCTTTCACCTGGATGAATACGTCGGGCTGAACGAGGACCACCCGGCCTCGTTTCGCCACTTTCTCCGCCAACGTCTGACACAACGCGTGGACATGGGTGCATTTTTTGAGATGGACGGTACCGCCCCGGATCTTGAAGCCGTGTGCCGCGAATACATCAAGGAGCTGCACGTTGCTGAGCCCCAACTCTGTCTGCTCGGGATTGGTGAAAACGGGCACATAGCATTCAACGAGCCAGCCGAGGCGGACTTCCACGATCCCCTGGAGATGAAGATCGTGACACTCGACTTGATGTGCCGTCAGCAGCAGGCGGCGGAGGGCTGGTTCCCAACCTGGCAGGAAGCGCCGGAACGAGCGCTTACATTGACCATCCCGACTGTCTTCCGTGTGCCAAAGTTGATTGCTTCAGTGCCGGGCCCTCGTAAGGCGCAGGTGGTTCGGCGCACAGTCCATGACCCAATCTCTACTGCGTGCCCCTCGACTCTTCTCCGGACCCATCCGGACGTCACGGTGTACCTGGATACTGACTCCGCCGCGGAGTTGTAATTGTCGTAAAGGAGTACAAACCGCAGATCTAGTTCTCTGATGGTTTCTCTACGTGATCAATGACGTAATACTCCACCGGTCCCTTTTCTGCCTGCAGTTTGAGCCCAAGCTGATCCTTCAACGCGTCGAAGAGCGACGGTCGGTCCAGGAGACTGGGGGGTAGATTCTCTTTTGGAAAATTTGGCGGGAACTCCGGCAAAAATGACAGCGTAAAATCGTACGTCTTACCCAGCCCTGTCCTATCGATGACCGGCCGCTCCTCTGCCGTAAGCTGCTGCCCCAAAAACCAACAGAGATACTGCATGGGAACCCTTGTCCCGACAAAAACATTGTCCGGTCCGGGAAGAATCGGGATCTTGAAATCCTGAGCGCTCTCGTTGACCTTCATCTTCGATCCCGGTTTGTCCACCATCAGCGCATATACGGGACCTTCCTTGATCTCCTTATGAAATTTCAAGTTGAATCGATCGGCCAGCAGGTTCTGAAACATAATGTGGAGGTCATCGATGCTGTAAGCGTGGTCAGCCTTTGCCTCGATATCGTAGCGATCGCTATCGAACCAATCGGGGGCGCCTTTGATCTGCCGGGCAGGCACCTTGTACATCAGACTCATCATGATCTTTACCGGCATGTTCTGGACTAAGTACCCGTCGCCTCCAGGCATCGGCTTTATCCCACCGTGATCGGCAGGTTTAGCAGGCCTGATCGCCGCTACCTCAAACGTTAGGCGAGACGATTTCTCCTGGCCGTGCGCGAGCGAGGCCAAGATACACACGCTGCAGCTAATCATTGAAAGCGTAATGCGAAGCTTCATGGCATCCCCCGACTGTTCACGATCAGGTTTCCATCATTCCGTCCGCAAGGCTTGCATTGGCTCCAGCCGGGCACTGCGATACGCGGGGATAAGTGCCGCCAGCGTGGTGACTCCTGCCAGGCCCAGAACTGCAGATAGCAATGTGCCCAGGTCGAATGGGCTAACACCAAAAAGAAGACTGGTCATGAAGCGGCTCAGTAAGACAGCTCCGACCCAGCCTGCAGTGGTGCCAATCAGGGCCAGACGGACTCCCTGGAAAACCACGAGCCAGGCGATCCCCCCGCGCGTTGCTCCCAGGGCCATTCGAATCCCAACCTCTCGGACCCGGGTCGCAGCGAGAAAGGAAACCAAGGCGTAGATCCCCAAGGCGGAAAGTATAAGCGCGGCCGCCCCGAAAAACATCATCACCAGAAAGAGGAAGCGCCGCGTTGCCATCGAGTCCTGGATCAACTGCGTTACGGTCTGCGAAAAAAATACGGATTGATCAGGATCGACGCCGGCGACCACGCTTTTCAGCAAGCGAGTCGTCTCTGCCGGGGTGGCGAGGCTTTTGACCACCAGAAAGCTGATTCCACTCGCCCCTTGAGCGAGCGGAAGATAAATAGAAGGACGAGGAGCAATGTCGAGCGACCGGTCGCGTGTCGATGCGACGACGCCCACCACCTGGCGCCACACAGGCTTGGCAGGATCTTCTGTATTGATCAGTTTTCCCAGCGGATCCTGGTGCGGCCACAATCGAGCTGCCGTACCCTGATCAATGACGGTTACCTTTGCAGCGTCGGCGGTATCCGTTTCTCCGATCGATCTACCGTTGATGATCCGTACCCCCATGGTCTCCAGAAAGCCCGGAGAGACTTCATTCACGGCAACGACTTCCGTGCTTCTCTCTTCGGCGGCCATGCCCCGGGTTTGAAGCTTAGCGCCGTTATACTCGCCGACCAGAGGAAGTGCGGTGGAGACTGCGGCTGATTCAACGCCGGCAGTTGCGCGCAACTGATCCAGCACTTCGCTGTAGAAAAGCTCCACATCAACACGCTTGGGATACCGCGAAGCCGGAAGAACCGTGATCGCGTACACAACGTGATCCGGTTTATATCCGGTGTCGGTGGAGAGCAGGTTCATAAACGTCCGCAGCATCAACCCGGCCCCGCTCACCAGAATGACGGCAAGGGCAATTTGCCCGATGACCAATGCGCTACGCAGCTTGGCTCGCGGTTGGCCCGAACTGCTTCTCGAACCTTCAGAAAGCACTTCTCGCGGCGAACGCTGCAACACCTGGAGCGCATTCAATCCGCCCACCACGAATCCACATGCCAGGGCCAGCACCACTTCGAACCACACCGCATGCAGATCGATCCTGGTGTCGGCTAGCCGGGGCACATTCACTGGAGCCAGGTGGATGAGGATTTTCAAAACAATCACAGCCAGCGGCAAGCCCAACAAACAGCCACCGCAACACAGCGCAATCCCTTCGACCAAGGGTATCCGCGCCACCCGCCCGACGCTTCCCCCAAGCGCCATGCGTACCGCCAATTCGTGGCTACGGAACTCTCCTTTCGCAAGCAGCAGACTCGTGATATTCGCACAGGTAAGCAGAAGGATCAGAGCCGTGGCTGCAAGCAAGGCAAACAGCGGCCCGTCGAATGCACCTACGGTGTGTTGGTGAAGAGAGGACAAGCGCGCGCTCAGGTCCCGGTTGGTGGCGGGGAATTGCTGCTGCAGCAGCCGGCACGCTGTTTCCAGCTGTCCCTGAGCCGTCTGCAGTGATACTCCTTCTTTCAACCTGGCAATCACGCCGGCATTAGGAGCCCCGTGTGGTTCCCTGGCAAGATCTGCTCCGAGCGGCACCCAGTACTGCATCTGATCCGTCGGAAGTTGAACATTTCCGCTGCTCTTGAGGGGGAAATTAAAGCCCCCGGGCATCACCCCAAGCACCTGGTAGCCTTCGCTGTCGAAGTGGATCACCTTGCCCACAATGTTTGGATCGGCGTGGAAGCGGCGGCGCCAGAGATCGTCGCTCAACAGGACCACGTGCGTGTGCCCCGGACGATCCTCCTCCGCCGAGGGCCACTGCCCCAGCTGCGGACTCACGCCCAATATAGGGAGGAGGTTCGCCGAGACACGCAATCCATAGAGAGCCTCGGGGGACCCTTCCGTCAGATTGACCAGATCATAGCGGTATGGGGCAACGTCTTCGAAAGCCGGTACCGTGGTCTTCCATTCGGCAGCATCGCGGAGCGGGGCGCTCCAGCCGTTTTGATCGCCGGTCTTCGGCCACCTGCTCACAATCTGGACCAAGCGTTCAGGGGATCGATACGGTAAAGGGTTGAGAAGAACGGTTCGGATGGTGCTGAACATGGCAGTGCTGACGGCAAACCCCGCGGCCAGAACCAGTACTACAAGTCCGGCAAACGCGGGCTTCTTATGGATCTGCCGGAAAACCTGCCGGACATCTGTGCCCAGCTTTTCGATGAGGGACATGCTCATCCTGCTCATACGCGCCATTATGAACCACTTGGACAGCGACACACGAGAGAACTCTACCTTTACGATTTGCTTATGCGGTTGAGGCTAACTTTGTTCTATATTGGCCTACCCTCGTAGCTGACCGAAAGAGCAGTCATGTCACTCTTCGACGTTGTCGTCGGCAAGCCGCTCGCAACAACGGAAGAGCGTGCGGAGCACATCGGTCCCATCGCCGGCATTCCCGTTTTCGGCCTTGATGCCCTTAGCTCGGCTGCGTATGGTCCCGAGGCCGCGCTCACGCTTCTCATCCCCCTCGGCCTCGCGGGCATTCAGCACATCGTGCCCATCAGCATCGCCATCATCGGCCTGCTGGCCATCGTCTACTTCTCTTACTTACAGACTATCGATGCCTACCCCCACGGCGGGGGAAGCTACACGGTTGCCTCTGAGAACCTGGGTGCGTACGCCGGCCTGCTCGCCGCCGCGGCGCTGATGATCGACTACATCCTTAACGCGGCCGTCGGGATCTCCGCGGGGGTGGGGGCGCTGGTTTCGGCCTTCCCCCGGCTCGAACCTCACACCCTCGCGCTGTGCCTCGCTATCCTGCTCATCCTTACTTTGATCAACGTGCGCGGCGTCAAAGACACGGGTACTGCCTTCCTCATCCCCACGTACCTCTTCGTCGGCACGCTGCTGCTTGTGATTGTCGTCGGAGCGGTGCGCGTCTTCGCGGCCAAGGGTCATCCGGTGCCGCTGGTCGAGCCCCCGCACTTGCCCGTAACCGGGTCCATGTTCTCCCTCTGGCTACTGGCGAAAGTCTTTGCCAGCGGATGTACCGCCATGACTGGTGTTGAGGCCGTCTCCAACGGCGTCAATGCCTTTCGCGAGCCCACGCAGAAGAACGCGAAGCGGACGCTCACCATCATCATCATTCTGCTCATGGTTTTCCTGGCCGGCATCGCTTTGCTGTGCCGCGCGTACTCGATTGGCGCCACCGACCCAGGCGCCGCCGGTTACCAGAGCATCCTCTCCCAACTCACCGGCGCCGTTATGGGCCGGGGCTGGTTCTACTACGTCACTATCGGTTCGATCCTCGCAGTGCTCGCGCTTTCCGCAAACACGTCGTACGCCGACTTCCCCCGTCTCACACGCGCCATCGCCATGCACGACTATCTGCCGCACGTGTTCAAGATTCGCGGCCGCCGGCTGCTCTACTCCCACGGCATCGTGGCCCTGGTCGGCTTCACCGCACTCTTGCTGGTCGTCTTCGGCGGCGTAACCGACCGCCTGATCCCACTCTTTGCCATCGGGGCTTTTCTTGCCTTCACGCTCTCCCAGGCGGGCATGGTGATGCACTGGAAGCGGCAGGGCGGCAAAGGCGCACTGCAACGCATGATCATCAACGGTGTGGGCGCGGTCGCTACCGGTGTCACGCTTGTCGTTGTGCTGGTCGCCAAATTTACCGAGGGTGCATGGATCACCGCGATCCTGGTTCCCGTACTCATCATTACCATGAGCGCCGTCAAGCGCCACTACGATCGGGTCGCACGGCAGATCGCGGTGGATTGCCCCATGCGGGTCGAAAACCTCATTGAGCCGTTGGTCATCTTGCCGCTAGATCGCTGGTCGCGCATCACAGAGAAGGGCCTGCGCTTTGCTTTGAAGATCAGCGACGAGGTGCAAGCAGTGCATGTCGACGCTGAGGAGTGCTGCGACGAAGTGCAACAGATGTGGCAACAAAATGTCGCCGCACCCTTGCGTGCTTCCGGAAAGAAGGTTCCTGAGCTCGTTCTTTTACCCTCGCCATACCGCTTTGTCATCATGCCCCTCGTCGAGCACATCTTGAGAGTCGAGCATGACCACCCGAATCGTCAGATCGCCGTCCTGGTCCCCGAACTGGTGGTCAAACACTGGTGGCAGACGCCGCTCCATAATCAGCGGGCTCAGTTGCTCAAGCTACTTTTGCTGGTGCGGGGAAATCAGCGCATCATGGTGATCAATATTCCCTGGTACCTATAACTCACCTGGAGCGGATGACCTGGAAGCGGACGGAATAGCCAAAACCGATCGAGTGGTCAGGGGTTGCCGCCGAAAGGCCGAAGTTGCAGTGAACGTCGAGTTGCTGATGTGGCGAAGGCTTGTAGGCCGCGCCGAAGTCGATTACATGCTGGGGGCCGCCGTGTTGGGGAAAAGAGCCAGAATATTCGACATAGGCGTCCCAGGTCTGTCGGAGTTGCCGGTCAAAGTACAAACTGGACTGGCCCGTCAAGTTCCGCCGCCCCGCCTCGGTTGGCCACAAGAGGGAGAACATTCCAGCGGCCGTCCAGTTCTTTGTCAGCGCACGCGACCAGGGCGATTGAATGGCCGGATCATAGCCATGGCTTGATATGCGGTTCGAACCGGTAGGAAGGCTCACGAATGGAATCAGGGAAACGTCAAATCCGCCTCGTGTCGGCCCAAGCTGCTGCTTGAAGCCCAGGGTTACATCACCGGGGCCGTTGGTGAAGCCCGAAGCAGTGTAATCATTATAGAAATAGTCCGGGGCGGCAAAACGAAGCTCGGTCTTGCCGGCGATTCCAACCCGCACCGAAGTTTCGGGAAAATCGAAGCTCTGTTGTCCGCCATTGCCCGTCTCCTGAAAACCATTCTCGAGCTGCAGGCTGCCACAGGGGACCACTACGCTGGAACTTGTAATCTGCGGCCTGTCGGTCGCTATGGGGCTCTGCGTCTTTGCGCCGCAATGCTGAGCCTTCATCTGTAGCACGAGGCTTCCCATCAGGATGGAGAAGAACAGCGCACATACCCAGCGCGGCATGCAGAAGATCATCATTTTCGAAGGGTATGTGCTTCTCGAGGAAGATCCACCTTTCGCAGAGGAACACGCGCCAGACGTTGGCGAACGCTGCGCCACCAGTGATCTAAATCCGACGGATCGACGAAGAGTATGTAACCGGTGATGACATCCCACGAGAACATCGGGAGGTTGAGTGCATACTCTATCCCCAGGTGGAACAGCAGGCCCAGCAGGAGCAACGGATAGCGAAATCGCCGGAACCAGATGAGGACTCCAAGAGAAAACTCCAGAGCGAGAGTGAACCAACTGCCTATTTTTAATATCGCGGGAGATTGGAGCCATCGCGGGACCGGAAACCGCGCAATCGAGTGCAGATGGAGCACATAGTAGAGCGCCGTTCCATTGAGCCAAGTGTGCCCTTTCATCTTCCACAAGAATGCGGCGAAGTACAGCAGCGCCAGCTCAAGTTGGATCATTCGTTGGGCCCAGGGAGCCCGGGGCTGGATTTGCGGTCCTTCCAAGCCTCTACGAACTCGTACCAGCCGGTCGACGGAGAACGCTGCTCCCGCCGGCGCAAACATGAGAAAAAACCCGGCGACCCGTAAGAAGGTATCGCCGCCGTGAAGGATGAGGAGATTCCTCTGATCGATAGAAGTGAGACAGAGGAAAACGGCTACGCTGCTGAGCCGGGTCCACACTCCCGCAGTAAGGAGCAACGCAAAACCCAGAAAGATCCAGAAGAATGCTGCGATCCACCGATCATCCTGCGGCATCACCGTGAACAGGTTGAGGCGCATACCTGGTTCCACCTGTCTCATGGTCGAGAGGGTTACCCATCCGTGAACACCAAACCAGTTCAGCCAGTCGGAGTGCAGCAGGATGACGGTGGCGGAAACACAGAGGCCGTAGAGAATGCGGAACAGGGCGATGGGAATGGGCGATTGCGGAGCAAAGAAAAACTGGTCCCAGGCTTCACGCAACCTTCGCAGCGTCATCGAAGTTCCCCAGGTGGAAGATAGTCTTCATAGAAGACGTTCGGCCGCGCGACCGGCTCAGGCGAGTCATCGGCTCCCGGATGGATATCGGACTGAAACTCAATCAGAAGTATCTTGTCAGGAGGATCGGCCGGATTGTTCAACGACCGCGCAAGGTGGCTGGCAACATCGGGCCAGAGCGGAGCATATTGCGGCTGGGGCAGGACCTCCAAAAATTTCCGGTATCTCTCTTTTCGAAACCGCTCCCCAAAGCCAAGCTCTTCCATTTTAGGAAACGACCAGACCTGCATGTGACGATCTCGACTAATGATGACCGCCTTGACGTAGGCATTGACCTTCACAGGATCGGGGCCAAACATATCCCATGATTGAAACAGCCCGCTCCATCGCATGTAAGGCATCACCAGCTCTTTGACACCCGCGAATGCTTTCAACGGCACGGCCACAACCGTGATGGCAAACAGGTGAAACAGGATGAAAACGCTGATCGCGCCGCGGCGAAGGCCTCCGATCTCCTGACTTTCCCCCTCCGGTCGAGTTTGCGGACGGCTCTGCCCCGTGGTTTGCCCAGGGCTACGTTTCTTCCGCCGATTCCCTTTCGCCTCATTCATCGCTCTACCTTAGTGGACCATAGCTTCAGATGGTCACAAACCCTGGGCTCCATGCCTTTTTAATGGTACATGGCGCGGACCTACGCTTTGCTTCTCATGTATCATGGCGACCACTATCAGGGATGCGACTCGAAAGGAAAGACGAAATGACGATCAACGGCAAAGTAACGGCCACGCTGTCGATGATGGTATTGACCCTTACCGGCTTGGCCATCGCTGCTGATACTGATAGCAATCTCCTGAAAAACAATGGCTCTCTTGCCCGGCTCTTCAAGCAAGCCGGGGTGTACAACACTTCGAGCACGGGCAAGACACCGGGGTTCGTCGTGGACCCCGCCTGGCCGCAACCGCTGCCCAATAACTGGCGTCTTGGTCAGATAGGCGGGCTCTATGTCGACCCGCATGATCACATCTGGGTCTATAACCGGCCGCGCACCATGACCAACGAAGAGGCCGGGCTGGAGGGGCCCGTGCCGGGCGCGGTCGACGCAAAGGGCCAGCCAGTCAACGGACTGGGCCAGGTGCGCTTGTATGGAACCATTGCAGATTGCTGCAAAGCTGCTCCTTCCGTTCTGGAGTTCGATTCCGACGGCAAGCTCTTGCGCGCGTGGGGTGGTCCGGCCGACCCCGGTTTTGTGGGTAGTAAATGTAAGGCCGAAGCAGGGTGCCTCTGGCCCAGTAGTGAGCACGGTATTTATGTCGACCAGAAAGACAATGTGTGGCTTTCAGGAAATTCGGCGGCGGCCGACCATGGAGGCACGCCCTGGGCGACCAACAAAGAAGGCGGCGATGGCTTCGTACTGAAGTTTGACATGGACGGCAACTTCAAGATGAGGATCGGGGGAACGCCCAAGGGACCCGACAGCAATAACACGGACGGCGGTGTCAATGGAACTCCGCTGCTTTACCAGGCGGCCGACATGGTGGTCGACCCCGCCACCAACCGCCTCTACATTGCCGATGGCTACGGAAACCGCCGGGTCCTGATCGTCGACGCTGATACGGGCAAATATATCGGCCATTTCGGCGCCTATGGAAATAATCCGGTTGACGACGCAGGCGCAGAGGCGGCCGGGACGTGGATCGAGGACTCCAGCAAAGGCAATCAGAGGCCCGCGTTTTTCCGCAACCCGGTGCACTGCGTGAAGATCGCCAATGACGGCAAGATATACGTCTGCGACCGGGGAAACGATCGGATCCAAGTGTTTGACATCCACGATCCTGCGCTGGGCAAACCCTGCAGCAATTCGACGGGCGCGGCCGGCAAATGTGGTTACGTCACCGAGCAATTTGTCAGCAAGCACACCAACATCATCGGCACCGCGGTTTCCATGAGCTTCTCCAAAGACCCTTCGCAGAGTTGCCTCTTTGTCGGAGATAACGCCAACATGACCATCTACCTGCTGAACCGAAGCAACCTGCAGGAGCTGGGCCGCCTCGGCCGCAGCGGCCGGATGGCGGGGGAGTTTCATTGGATCCATCAGGTGAGCCTGGACAGCAAAGGCAACATCTATACCGGCGAGGTCGATACCGGGAAACGGATCCAGAAGTTTCTGCGCTATGGTGTCGATGGGTGTAGCGGAACGGGATCGTCTCCCGTGGGCGGTCCCATGGATGGCAAGTAGTACCCTGCTCAACCTTATCGCTTGAAAAGGGGCGCAAGGATTGTCCATGGCAGGCAGTTGAGAATAGACGTCTTCTCCAAGCCCGCTCGGCGTGCCTGATCGATGCCATTACGGACGAAACCGAGTTCACGAGTGCTGTGCGCGTCGGTTGAGACCGAAATCTTTATTCCAGCGGCGTTTGCCAGCCGAGCATTTTCTGCCGAGAGATCGAGCCGTTCCGGGCTGGAGTTGATTTCGAAGTAACAGCCGTTCTGCTTGGCGTGCGCGATGATGCGCTCTATGTCAATTTCGTAGCCGGGACGCTTGAGCAGACGCCGCCCAGTCGCGTGGCCCAGAATGTTGAAATAGCGGTTGTCCATCGCTCGCAGAATACGATCGGTCTGCTGCTTCTTCTGGAGGTTAAACTGCGAATGAATGGAACAAACGGTATAGTCGAGCTCGCGCAAAAGATCGTCAGGATAATCAAGCGCGCCGTTCGCCAGGATATCTACCTCGGCGGCTTTCAGGATGCGGATATCGTTTAAACGGCCGTTCAGGTTATCGATGAGGCGGATCTGCCGCCAGAGGGCTTCGATGGACACGCCCCGCGCAATTTTCAGGCTCTGAGAATGATCGGTGATACCGAGGTATTCGTAGCCACGATCGCGTGCGGCGATGGCCATCTGCTCGATTGAGTCCGAGCCGTCGCTCGAGGTGGAGTGGGCGTGAAGCTCACCGCAAAGATCTTTCACGGTTACGAGAACGGGGAGATTACCCTGAGCAGCCCGTTTCACCTCATCGTATCCCTCGCGGAGCTCAGGCTCGATGAACGACAGACCAAACTTGCGATAGACACCTTCCTCGGTAGGAAAAGGCCCCTTTGCCTCCAGCGCCGGTAAGTTCCCTGTAACGGCAACGAGCTTGCGCAGATGGGCTTGACTACCGGTGCATCGAACGAGCGATAATCCCCAATTCTTACTGGAGGCCGCATCCACCCGCAGGGTAACGCCTGCGGAAAGAGCAAACATCGCCGAGGTCTTGGTGGACTTTACGAGGGGTGTGCGTCCACCGTAGTTCTCAACCTTGGCGACCAGGGTGGCGAAATCGGAGGTTTCCACAACAAAATCCAGTTCTTCGATCACCTCGACCCGGCGCCGGTAATCGCCTACCGCTTCGACGCGGCGGGCAGCCGCTTTTCCAAGCAGAAATTCTTCCATGGCGAGCCGAAGATCGTGGGCCCGTGAGAGCAGCATCGCGTGGGCTTCTACAAGACCCTGGCTGACATGCTGCGCCATCCGGAGGCCAAGGACGCGCGCGATCGTACCGTTCTCAAGCGATTCGCGCAGTGCCTCGGTCGAAGCGATGCCAAGCTTTTTGTAGATGCGCAAAACCTGTTTGGGATCGAGACGAGGATAGGCGCTGATGCCGATCAGTTCGGGGCTGATCTCCGATCTGAGTTTTTCAAGCTTGTCGAGAGTACCCGTCAACACGATCTCGCGGATAGCATTGCTGATCGCCTCCCCGATCCCTGCGTAGGCGGTCAAGTCGCGTTTATTGCGAACAAGTGCATCGACGCTCTCTGCCATGTTGCGGATGCCGGCCGCAGCCCGTTTATAGGCCTTGACCTTGTACGGGTTTTCGTTCTGTACCGATAGCAGCTGAGCGAGGCTAGCCAGCCGGTCGGCAATCTCCGTGTTGCTCATCACTGGCGCTTCAGGTGGCATGGACAGCGACTCCAACCGTCATTTGATCAGAGATCATCCCCTGCTGCACGATGGCCCATTCACCTGGCCTGGTCACCACAAAGGAGTGGCGTTTCGCTTCTTCTTCGCTCACAGTCAATGAGCATGAAAAGATGTACCCGTGACCGTCAAGTGGGTACCGCAGCAAGATCCTGTCCTCGGGCTTCGGTGGCCGAAAAGGTCCGAACAGCATAGGTAAGATAAGCACCGTCGGGGTTCCCTCGGCTACGCTCGGGACAGGCTCTTCGACTCCGCGCCATCAAGCGCTGTGTCACGCGATAAATCCGTGAGGCGCTCCGCTCAGGATGACGGTCTTGTGGGAGTTTTAAAGAAAAACATCCCAAACCTCCTCGCACTGCATAATCATACGAGCGAGATCCGATGACTCCCATCCAACCCCTGCCGCCGCCGGCCGCGCAGACAACCGTGACCGCGAAGCCCCGAAACTCTGGCCGCGTGCGGTGGTGGATCGTCTGGACGCTGTTTTTCTCGACTGTCACCAACTACATCAGCCGCCAGACATTCTCCGTTTTGTCGCCGATGATTACGGCGCAGTACCATCTGAGCCACACCGATCTGGCCAAGATCCTCGGTTCCTTTCAGATCTCCTACGCGATCACCTGGCTTCTTGGCGGCATTTTTCTTGATGCCGTGGGAACGCGGCTTGGCCTGGCCGTGGCTGTGGTCTTCTGGTCGGTGGTCAACATCCTTACCGGGTTTGCCAACTCTGTTTTTGCGTTTGCATCCTTCCGTTTTCTTCTTGGCATCGGTGAAGGCTTTAATTGGCCGGCGGCCAGCAAGACCGTGGCTGAGTGGTTCCCCAGCGAGGAGCGCAGTTTGGCTGTCGCCATCTTCGACAGTGGCTCGAGCGTAGGCGGCGCTTTGGCAGCCCTGGCGATTCCCTGGATTGCGTTGGCATTTGGCTGGCGCTGGTCGTTTGTTTTTTCCGGGATCCTCGGCTTTGTGTGGTTGGCGGTGTGGTTGCGCGTCTACCAACCGTTAGACCGTCACCCGCGGGTGACGCCCGCAGAGAGAGCATTGATCCAAGCGGGGCAGGATACACCCCGCATTTCCGCACAGCGCGGCTTACGACGCTATCTCGACCTCGCCGGGAACCGTAATGTTTGGGGTATTGTCCTGGGCCGTGCCCTGACCGACCCGATATGGTGGTTCTATGTTTTTTGGCTGCCGCAATACCTGAGCGATGCGCGAGGTTTCAGCCTTAAACGGATCGCGCTCTTTGCCTGGATGCCCTTCGTCGCTGCCGATATTGGTAACTTTACCGGTGGCTGGATCTCCGGCTATTGCATTCGCCGGGGCGTGCCGGTGGTGCGCGCACGTATCTGGGTCTGCATCGTCAGTTGCCTACCGATTCTGGCCGGGATACCGGCTGCCCGTGTTCATAGCGTGACCCTGGCACTCGCGCTGATTTGCATTGCGTTGTGGGGGTACGCAAGTTGGTCCACGATGGGCCTGACGCTTCCCGGAGATCTGCTTCCGCACGATGTCGTGGCTACGGTCACGGGACTAAGCGGGCTGGCCGCAGGCGCGGTGAGTGTGGCGTTCACCTTTGCGGTGGGAATCCTGGTCGACCGATTTTCCTACACCCCGGCATTCCTGGCTGCAGGCCTTATGCCGCTCTTTGCCACCGCCTGCGTATGGATTCTCATCCGGCCGCCCGTTGTTGCGCATTCCTAAACCGCACGATGTTGCACCAGCGCCGGCGAGGACGTCTGCTGCTGCAACCTTTCTTTCAGAACGTCAAGGAATGCCTGCATGCCAGGCGAAATCCATTTGTCTTTATGCCACACGATGTGGGTGGCGATGCTCATCTTCGGACCATGCCAGTTCATCACCGTAAACTGCTTCTTTTTGAGTTCGCATGCGATGACGATTTCCGGCAAAAGTCCGATGCCCATCCCCGCATGAACGCACTGTTTGATCGCTTCCACGCTGGAGAACTCTGTGACGTGCTGCGGCCTTACATTGGCTGCTGCGAGCTGCATGTCGAGCTTTTTACGGTATCCGCAGCCGGACTCTGTCAGCAGCAGAGTCTGATCCAAAAGATCTTTTGGGAACACCTTCTTCGCGTTTGCCAACGGATGATCGGCCGTAGCGAATAGATGAATATCTTCGCTGCGCATTCTGATCGAGGTCAGGTGCTCTCCGTCGACCGAATCAGACATGCTGATGGCGAGGTCCAGTTTGCCGCACTCGAGTTCGTCAGCCAGCTTGTTGTCCGAATCCGGACGGAACACCAGCTCTACTTTCGGATAGCGTTTGCGGAACACCTTTAACACTTCGGGCAAGCGATAAGTGAGCACGCTCTCTGGCGCGCCAATATTCAAGGGACCGGCAGGTTCGGTGCCAAACTTCACTGCCCGATAGCCCTGATCCATCGCCGCCAGCGCCTTCTCTGCATAAGGACGAAAGCGGCGACCGGCCTCGGTGAGGACAACCCGCTTTGCTAACCGGTCAAAGAGCGGAACCCCCAATTCCCCTTCGAGTGCTTTGATCTGGGAGGTCACATTGGATTGGACGGTAAATACGCGTTCCGCAGTGCGGGTGAAGTTTAACTCTTCCGCAAGAACACAAAAAGTCTGCAGCTGCCGGACTTCCATTCTGCCATCTCCTTTTGAGATCGCTTCGATGATAACAATCAATTGGACGAATGTATAGCACGGGCGGAAACTCAGCCTATGAGCTTACTTCGGTTGCTGCATCGACAGGCCGGCGGAGCGATCCTCGGCATACTCTTAACCTTACTGCTGGCCTCGGCCGACGCTCTGGCGTTGCACGCGCCGGAATCCGATACGACCATCGTTTTCTACGCTCAGCCGAAAGTGAGCGAGGATTTGTGGCCACTCTTATTTCAAGTACTGCGCGCCGATTTGGCCGACGGCGCAGGCGAGTTACCCAATGGGTTTGTCCTGGACAAGCATGCAGCCTTCGTCCGTGGAAGCGATGACCTGCGAGGAATGGTCTTCTCCAGGATCATTTTCGTTAAGTTACTGGGCCGGTGCGATGTGCTTCCGCAAACAGACCATCCGGCAGGGGGCCCGCTTGGTTGGGTACCGCTGGTTTCGGGAACAATCCAGCCGTTTATTTCGATCGATTGCACGCGTATCGCCGAAGTGCTTCGTCCGGCAGCCGCCGGGTTGAATAAGCAGGGCCGCCAGTACCTGATGGATCAGGCGATCGCCCATGTGCTGATCCATGAATGGAACCATATCGCGACGCAAAGCACCTCACCACACTTCACGCGGCATCAGCCAGGCATATCTCTCGGTGAACGATTTGATTGAGGAGCCAAAAAGCAACCATTTGTCGGCTGCGAACCGCTAGCTGACATTAGGCCATGAGGTATGATTTTTCGCACACCTAAATCGAAAGCGCATACCTCAGGGCCTGAAGAGTCTGCGTGAGAACCGACCATCATGAGATTGAGTCCCGTAGGGACGGCTGAACTTAGCCCAGGACGCAGTCCTGGGTTAGCACGCGCCTTTGAAAAGTCCCGTAGGGACGAGTGAAAAAGTTATCGGCTCGGGAATTCTCAATCGCAGAATATTTTGGATGGAGTTGCTCTGGGGATCGCGTCCAGGTAACTGCCAGTCGTCCCTGCGGGACTTTTCGTCCCTCGAAATTCTACCCAGGACTACGTCCTGGGCTAAGTTCAGCCGTCCCACTCTGCGGGACTCATTTTGCAATCGGTTCTCACGGCTGAACCTACACAGCAGCCGATCGCTCTCAATCACAGAGCGTAGAAAGAAAAGAGCGGTAATTCTCTTGTTCCACAATCGAGTCCCTCCCCCGAAAGAATCGACACAGACTTTAGAGAATTACCGCTTGAGAAAGAGCATACCGGCTCTGGTGGAATTTGCTAGAGACCTTGTGTAACACCCGGCTGACTTGAAGTAATGCCAGATGGTAATGGCGGCGGTCCGTGGCCTGATGCCCCTCCCCGGGGGCAAATTGATTTCCTTCGATTGCTTCCTGGCCGGCCGTCCGGCCGAACCACAGAAACGTTTCTGTGACAAAAATTGAAAATTGAAAACGAAACCTAACCGGAAGACCGGTTTCCTGTCTAATGCGCTGAATGCAAGAAAGTGACGACTCCATACGCCGGGCCGTTCTCTCCGGCGAAAAGGACGCTTACAGGGTGCTGGTGACGCGCTACAGCCCGGTTGTGTTCCGTGTGGCGTATCGCATTACCGGAAATGAACCGGATGCCGAAGAGGCCGTGCAGGAAGCATTCCTGCGCGGGTACCAAAAGCTCGCGCATTTTGAAGGGAGGTCCAGTATGGCTACCTGGTTCTATCGCATCGGCGCCAACTGCGCCCTCGACATCGTGAGCCGGCGAAGACCGGAACCGCAGACCCGGATAGCGGAAGAGAACGATCCGGCGGCGGGTGAGTTGCAGTTAGCGGATATTAAAGCCGGACCCGATCGCCTGCTGTTAAGCCGCGAGATTGAGGCCGCGCAGCAAGCGGCGATGAGCGAACTTACGGCCACGGAGCGGACCGCCTTCGTTCTACGGCACATGGAAGACCGTTCCACAGAAGAGATTGCAGCCGCGTTGAACATCGCCCCCAACTCGGCGAAACAGGCAGTGTTTCGTGCGGTGCAGAAACTGAGGCGCCAACTGGCTCCCTTATGGATAAACACATGAAGCACTTGAATGAAGCAGAACTCATCGAGCACTACTACGACGAGTCCGCCAGTCCGGCCGATTGCGAGCGCCACTTGAAAGCGTGCTCCGCTTGCGCCAAACACTTTGCGGATTTGCGGAGAGACCTCGACGGGGTGAAACCGCTCGTCCCCCCGGCGCGCGGCGAAGATTACGGGGAACAAGTCTGGCGTTCGATTCGCGGCTCGTTGCCGGTATACGAGAAACCGGACCGGAGCTGGATCCGGCTTTGGCGTCCGCTTGGCTGGGCAGCCGCCTGCGCTCTCCTGATTGCCGTGGCCTTTGTTGCCGGACGCCAGTGGGAGCGGAAGCAGACGCCGTCGGTTGCCGTGGCTGCCGACCCTGAGGGGCGGCAGCGAGTGGTGGTTGTCGTTCTCGGAGACCACCTCGACCGCTCCGAGCGTTTGCTGGTCGAGCTGAACCATGCGGGCAGCGACGATATGTCGACTATGCCTTTGCGGAGTGAGGTGAGAGAACTGCTGGCCAACAACCGCCTGGTAAGACAAAGCGCCATACGGGCCGGCGACCTTAATGTCGAAGCCTCACTCGACCGTCTGGAGCGGCTGCTGGTGGAGCTGGCGAACCAGCCTGATGAGCCCAGCGAAGCAGACCTCAACCGGCTCAGGCACGAGATGAATACCGACGGACTTCTATTTGACATTCGCATCCTGCGCTCCCGGGTTGGCTCAAGAGCCCTGGAACCGCAAGACGCTCCTAAAGGAACGAAAGGGGTATCCCTCTAAATGAATACGAAACCACTGCTGTTCGCAACGCTTCTTGTTGCCTTGTCCTCCGGGCCGTCAGCCTTTTGCGCGGAGTCTCCCCTGCCCGCCCTCAATGACAACGCCGCCAACTCAAAGGAAGACGCCCTCTATTCCGAAGGCACACAAGCCATCAACGATGCCCATTGGGCGCAGGCGGAGACGATCTTCAACAATATCGTCCAGCAGCATGGTGCGCGCGCGGAAGCGGCACTCTATTGGAAGGCGTATGCGGAAAACAAGCAAGGTAACCCAACCCACGCGCTCGAGACCTGCAGCCAACTGAGGCAGGCTTACCCGCACGGGAACTGGATCAACGAGTGCGGCGCCCTGGAGATCGAGATCCACGGAAAGAGCAACGATCCTCTGCCACCCCAGGCCGAACAAGACGAAGATTTGAAGCTGCTTGCCCTGAACTCGCTCATGCAACAGGATGAGTCACGCGCGCTGCCGATCATTCAGCAGATCCTTAACGGTGACAAATCGGAGAAGCTGAAGGCTCGCGCACTGTTTGTTCTGGCGCAGGATCAGTCTCCGCAAGCTCAAGCGCTGCTCGGCCAGGTGGCGCGCGGCGAACGAAACCCCGCGTTGCAGCGGAAGGCGATCGAGATGCTGGCGATTGGCCGCGGCAAACAGTCCGCTGACACGCTTGCCGCCATCTATCGCGAGAGCACCAACGACGAAGTTAAGAAGTCCATTCTCCACACCTATCTCATCATCGGTACTCCCGATCCGCTGGTGGAAGCGGCGCGTCATGAAACGAACCCGGAACTTGTCCGCACAGCGGTGCATACCCTGGGGGCCATGGGCGCGACCACGCAGTTGCTCGCTCTCTATCACGACACCAACAGCTCTGAGACCAAGGCTGAGGTCATTGGTGGTCTGATCCCCGCCGGTCAAAAGGGCGCCGACGCACTGGGTTCCATTGCTTCCTCAGAACAGGACCCCGAATTGCGGCGGAAAGCAATCCGCAACCTCGGCATTGCCGGTGGCATGTCGGCGGCGCCCTCGCTGGTCGCAACCTACAAGAAGAATGCCGATCCGGAAACCAGGAAAGCGGTCGCCCAGGCGCTCTTCCTGGCGGGAGATAGCCACGACCTGGTCGAGCTTGCCCGGGCGGAGAAAGACCCTGGCGTCAAGCAGTCAATTGTGCAACAGCTCAGCCTCATGCACAGCAAAGAGGCCACCGACTACATGCTCGAAATTCTTAACAAATAACCGAAAGGAGATTCGCTCCATGAAGACGAACGCGCTACTGGCTTTAGCCCTCGCCGCCTCCGCGCTGATGACCTGCGCTCAGGAGCCTCGAGTCACACACACGCAGTATCACTCCGGACCGATGAGCCTGGGACTGTCCGCGACGGTGGACCGATTTCGCCACTCCAATGACCCACTTTGGCTGGGATATGCGGTGCAGGCTCTTCCGCGAACACATGTATCTGCATGTTCGTCTTGGACGGGATCATCAGAAGTGGACGCTGGATGCTGCAATGAACTTCGGCTGGAGGACACACCAGACAATCTGAATACCTCGGATAGTACCGGTGCGCCTGCTCCTATGGTTTATGTGCTTCTAAGGATCGATCACGGTGAGGTCACGAGGGCACGCATGGCGCGGGCGGGTTGTACCCTCGATGCCGGCGGGGTGGGTTTTGAGTGGCTAACGGATGTGCCGGCGGAAGACAGCGCCGCGTTTCTGGGGAAGCTTGCGGCAAGCGCCGCTGCTCTTCACGACACCGGCGATCATCGCGGCCGGCTCGTTGATGAGAGTCTGGTTGTGTTGAGCATGCATGCCACGCCTAAGGCGACCGATGTGCTTGCGTCGCTGGCTGCTCCGGGGAACAGCAATTACTTGCGGGAGAAGGCGGCGTTCTGGCTGGGCGCGCAGCGGGGACATGAAGGGTTGGTGGCCTTGCGCCAGATCTTGCACAGCGAGCAAGACAGCAGGCTCCGCCAGAAGCTGATATTTGATTTTTCCATCAATTCGGATCCCGGCGCGACCGACGATCTGATCCAACTGGCGAAGTCAGACGCGGACAGTGGTGTTCGGGGCCAGGCTCTTTTCTGGTTGGCACAGAAGGCGGGAAAGAAGGCAGTGGGCGCGTTGAATGCTTCGATCGAGAATGATCCTAATTTTGAAGTGAAGAAGAAGGCGGTGTTCGCCCTTAGCCAGTTGCCGAGGGAGGAGAGTGTGCCGCAATTGGTTCACGTCGCGGATACGAATGCTAATTTTGCCATTCGTAAGGAGGCGATCTTCTGGTTGGGGCAAACCAACGATCCTCGCGCGATCGCCTATATCGAGCAGGTGTTAAAGCGGTGAAGCGGTCGAAGGGCTGCGCCCATCGTTTTCGGCCCACGTACGCTGGAACGAACATGGGGCACCCGTCCGATTCCCTCCCAACTCTGCTAAGCCAGACGGAGGAACCATCCAACTCCGATGTCGGTCAGGCAGAACCGCAGACCTACGGTACGCTACCCCGGATTTCCACTTTATTGGCAACAAACCCCGGGTGCCCCACATCTCGCTCGTTTTTCGCGAGATGTGGGATACTACTACCCTCAACCCGAAAGCATTCGGCTCACGATCAACACTTAAGGTCTAGATCTGTGGTATCCCACATCTCGCGAAAAACGAGCGAGATGTGGGGCACCCGGGGGTTTGTTGCCAATAAAGTGGAAATCCGGGGTAGCGTAGTGGAGAGATCTGCGGTTTTTTCTTCGTCGGCGGTCCGCATCAGATCCCCTAGCCGGCCAAATCCCGGTCGCGCACGCCAACCAGGTACAGCAAACTGTCCAATCCGAGAAACGAGACGGCATGGCTGGCGGTTTGCCGCACCAACGGCTTGGCCCGGAAAGCGATGCCCATGCCGGCGATGCCCAGCATAGGCAGATCGTTGGCGCCATCGCCTACGGCAACCACCTGGTCAAGCGAGATATTTTCCAGGCGCGCAATCTCGCGCAGCAACTCGGCCTTGCGGGCGCCATCGACAATCGGTGTCCGCACCTCTCCACTCACCACCCCATCGACGATATCGAGGTCATTGGCAAAGACATAGTCGATGCCTAAACGCCTCTGCAGATGCTGGGCAAAGAAATTGAACCCTCCCGAGAGGATGGCCGTTTTGTAGCCGAGCATCTTGAGCGTTCCGATCAACTGCTCGGCTCCTTCCACCAGAGGAATGGTGTCCAGCAACTCCCGCACCCTGGTTTCCTTCAGCCCGCGTAGCAACGCCACCCGGCGGCGGAAGCTTTCCTGGAATTCAATCTCTCCCCGCATTGCGGCTTCGGTCACCTTAACTACCTCGTCGGCAACGCCAGCCAACTTTGCCAACTCATCAATGACCTCGCCTTCAATCAAGGTGGAATCCATGTCGAAGGCAAAAAGCCGCCGGTTGCGGCGAAAGATGCTCTCGCGCTGGAAGGCAATGTCGATTTTCAAATCATGAGCCGTGGCAAGAAAGGCCGCGCGCATAGACTGTTCTGAGGAGGAGTCTCCGCTCAGCGTCAATTCAACGCAGGCATTCGCATCCGGCGAGTGCACCGCCAATGACAACCGCCCGGAGAGCCGCTCAATCCGGTCCACATTCAAACCGTGTTGCGCAACAATAGAGCTCACCCGGGCGATGTGGTTCGCAGAAATCGCCCGGCCAAGGATGGTGACGATAAATTGGTCCTTGCCCTGCGAAGAGATCCATTCATCCAGGTCTGCCTTCGCGACCAGGGTGAAATTCACCTGCAGCCCCAGTTCTCGCGACCTTGCTGCCAGCGCATCTTGAACGCCGCGAAAGCTCTCCCCTCGCGGAATCTCCACCAGCAAACCAAGAGACAGCGTTTCATGCACAACCGCCTGTCCGATATCCAGAACGCAGGTGTCATAACTGGCGAGAATGGAAGTCAAATCTGCAGTAAGCCCGGGGCGGTCCCGGCCAGAAAAGTGGATCAGGATGGTCTCGGTCATTGATAAGAAAATTCCCCCTCCTAGCCTAACAGGGGGGAATTTCTAACAGTTCACCGCCAGCGCGCCAGTAAGCCCCCAATCACCAGCAAACCTACCAGCCAGTAACCCGCATTGATGAGGAAGAGTCTGAAGGGACGGCCCTCGTAGATCCCTTGCGGGAACTGTGTCGCGGCGAAAAAGCCAAGCCAGCAAAGAAAGCCGACGAAGGCGCCTTCCCCATAGCTGGCGGCTCCCGACCAGAGAACGAAATGCACTAATGCCAACGCGACCAGCAGGTCTCCAATGAGAGAGGAGACCATGCCAAGAGCAAGACCCTTCTTCGGACCACTGGGCACGATGCCAAGGGCCGCCATCCAGGGCTTGGCGAAGAGGGCGGGAGAGTACCACGCAGCACCGAGGAACCACAGGATCAACGCGGATACAAGCACGGCCCAGTGGTTGATTTGGTGGTGCAAGTGGTGGATGGACGGGTCCATAGGAATCTCCAGCCGGAAGTTTGGGTATGCGGGGCTGCGAATGACTCTGCAGCAAACTTGAACCGGCTGTCAAACCTTTCCGAATCCGTTACGTCAAGCACGTTATTCGCACAGGACTAGCCTGATGCGCGGGGGCAGCCGTGTCGAGCACCTGGAGCCATGTGCGGATGTCGTTGCAGAGCAAGTCCACTGAGATACCTCCGAAACACGCAGGGTAACGCTCCAGCCGCCCGAGCGCGGCACGCAATAAGCGCGCAGTTCCCAGCCGATTGTCACGTTGTAGATGATGAAACGCCGCGGTCACCTGAATTAATCCTTGCAGGAACGTCTTCTCCGGCTCCTGCGCCGGCAACCATACACTTTCCCATGCCTCATGCGCCGCAAAGAATTCTCCTGCGTCATAGAGTCGCAGGCCTTCAGCCAGGGCGCCCTGAGTCCAATCGAATTTCATCTGCTGCGCCCCATGCCACACGCTAACATCGTATCGGCAGATTGTTGCCGGTGGCCGCCATGAATCTACTTCCCTATCGCACGCTGAGCGTTGAGCCGAAACAGATCCAGATTGCCGCTGGATGGTTCTCCATGGGGTCCGACAGCGGTCAGGACGTGGAAAGACCTGTGCATCGCATCTGGGTCGATCCTTTTGCCATGGCGGCGACCCAAGTCACGGTTGAGGAATACGCGCGGTTTCTTGAAGCCACCGGGCGCACGCCGCCACCCTATTGGGGAGCGCCTGATTTCCGTGATCCTCAGCAACCCGTGGTGGCCGTTTCGTGGTTCGATTCCGTTGCCTATTGCGACTGGCTTTCCACCGTGACCGGCGCGCACTATCGGCTACCTACTGAAGCCGAATGGGAACGGGCTGCGCGAGGCGGCACCGAGGGAATGGACTTCCCCTGGGGCAACGATCCGCCGATGGCCCGTCCTGGCTACCATGCTCGTTGGCAAACCGGACCTGAACCGGTCGCACAGTCGCAACCGAATGCTTACGGCCTATTTGAGATGTGCGAAAACGTACATGAGTGGTGTAGGGATTGGTTCGCGGCCGACTACTACTCGATGTCACCTGATCGCAATCCACACGGTCCTGAAGTGGGCAACCGAAAGGCATCGCGCGGAGGCTCCTGGCGGCACCACATCAAGATCTCGCGTTGCTCTGCGCGTTCCAGCATCCCGCCGGAATTTAAATACGCTGATTATGGCTTTCGGGTCGTTCGTGAAATGGACCGTCTGCCCGCGGTAGCTAAACCGCTGCCGATGTGAAACCCTAGTGTCGGAAAACAAACCGGCAAAATGGGAATGTCCTACTGGTACCGGCGAGTCTTCGTTCTCGCCCTCCCACTGATTTTTTCGAACCTCACCCAGCCGCTGCTCTCCACGGTGGACACGGTGCTCTCCGGCCACCTGCCCGGCCCTGCAGCACTGGGGGGCGTTGCCGTGGGAGGCATCTTTTTCAATTCTGTCTACTGGACCTTCGGCTTCCTGCGCATGGCGACCACCGGCCTGGTCGCGCAATCGCTGGGAGCAGGAGACGAAGACCAGCTCATGCACCACTTTGCCCGCGCGTTGCTCACCGCCCTGCTTATCGGGGCCTTGATCCTCGCCGTGCAGAAGCCGGTCATTTCCGCCGCGCTCGCGTTGTTGGGCGCAAGGTCCGAAGTGCATCGGAACGCGATGGTCTATTGCAGCATCCGCATCTGGTCCGCGCCGGCAGCATTGGCCAATTACACCATCCTCGGTTACCTTTTGGGCCGGCAGCATGCCCGAACCGCCCTGCTGCTGCAAGCCGCAATCAACGTCGCCAACGTGGCCGTGGCTCTGACGCTGGTCTTACGGTGGCACTGGGGTGTCGCCGGCATCGCTACCGCGACCATGATCGCCGAATGGACCGGATGCATTGTCGGCCTCGCCATCATGCTCGCCGGCGGTGCGCGGCCCCGGCACGTGCGCTGGAGCGAACTGGTCGACGGCGAGAGCCTGCGCCGTCTCTTTGCTCTTAACCGCGACATTCTCCTACGCACCCTGAGTCTCGTGGCGGCTTACGCCTGGTTCACCCGTACCGGCGCTCGCTCAGGCAATGCCATCCTGGCTGCGAACGCAGTGCTCATCAACTTTCTCTGGATCGCCGGCTACGGGCTCGACGGGTTTGCCAACGCCACGGAAGCGTTGGTCGGCGAGGCAATCGGCGCCCGCCGCGTGGCAGACTTCCGTGCTGTGCTCAAGGCCAGCTCTGTTTCGGCGTTCGCCGTCGCTGCTGCGCTCTCGCTCGTGTATTTCATCTTCGGCCGCAACATCATCGCCCTGTTCACCAATCAGGAAGAAATCCGCTCCCTCGCCGCTCAATTTCTTCCCTGGCTGATTGTCTTACCCCTGGTAGCCGTGTGGAGCTTTTTGCTCGATGGCGTCTTCATCGGCGCCACCCGCGCCCAGGAACTGCGCGACAGCATGCTGATCTCACTTGCCGGATATCTCGGCCTTGCTGTCTTGCTCACCGCTCACTTCGGCAATCACGGCTTGTGGTGCGCCATGCTGGCCTTCATGGCTTTGCGGGCGGCGACACTGGCCCTCCGTTTGCCGGCAATCGAACGAAGGTCTTTTTCCATTGTTGAAAACCCGGTCGAGGCATAGTTCTTTGTTCGCATATCGAATATGGATTTCTTTCAAAAGCTGGCCCCTGGTTTTCTCGACGGTAAGATAATGAGACAAGTTCAAAATCGCGGGTCGCAATCGCAACCTGGAGGTCATTCTTGCATCGGGTGAAACTCGTCCTTCTTACGTTATTGGGGCTGGGCGCGGCTGCCTTGGTGGCAGAGCAGTCATCGGTTCCCGCTCCGGCTCAGGAACCCGGTGCCAACCAAGCAACGCCGCAGGCCCCGACGCAACCTCCGGCCTCCCCGCCGGTTCGGGTGGCGCGCCCGGCCGCCTATCCGGTGAGGCCGCCGGCCGACCCCGCGGTGGTTGCGCGCGGCCACCAGATTTTTAGCGCGAATTGCAGTTTCTGCCACGGATCCGATGCGCGCGGTGGGGAAGGGGGCCCCAATTTGATTCGCAGTGAACTTGTGCTGGACGATAACAACGGCGAACTGATCGCGACCGTTGTTCAGAACGGACGCCCGGATAAGGGCATGCCGAAATTTGACCTCTCGAAAGAAGACATCGCGACCATCGCGGCGTTCATTCACAGCATGCCGGTTGGTGGCCGCGCCGCGACGACGGGAACGGTCGATCCGCTGGTGGGCGATGCCAAGGCCGGCGAGGCCTACTTCAATGGCGCGGGGAAATGCGCCACCTGCCACTCCGTAACCGGAGACCTCGCGGGCATCGGCGGAAAATACACCGACGTGAGAGCCCTGCAAGGCGCCATGCTGTCCGGGGAACCCAGAGGAGAGTCATCGGAGTCTCCGCACAAAACGGTCACCGTTACGCTCCGCGACGGAAATACAGTAGAGGGGACGCTGTATCAGATCGACGACTTTATTGTTTCGCTGGTGGATGCCGACGGCAATTATCACAGTTACGCTCGCCAGGGTGATTCTCCGAAGGTCGTCATTAAAGATCCATTGCAGCCGCACCTGGATATGCTCCGGACGCTCAAGGACGACGATATCCATAATCTGACTGCGTACCTGGTGACGCTGAAATGAAAAAGACAACAGCTTTCTTTTTTGTGACTTTGATAGTTTCCATCGCTGGTATCGCGGCGGCACAGGGGCTTGATCCGGCGTTGCTGACCAAACCAGCTACGGACTCCTGGCCTACCTACTCCGGCGACTATTCGGGCCAGCGTTTTAGTTCCCTCACCCAGATTAATCAGACGAACATAAAAAACCTCGGGCTTGCCTGGGTGAACCATTTGACTCCTGGACCAGGCAACGTTGGTCCGTTTTCCAGGCCCGGTCCGGGAAACCCACCGACGATCGTCGGCGGAGAGATTGATGAGCCGGTCCCGGTACGCGGCGCGGGACGCATCTCAGGGGCGGTTCTGCAAGTGAACGGGATCCTATATGTATCTGTGCCTGACAATGCTTGGGCAGTCGACGCCCGCAATGGGATGGTGCTCTGGCACTATTTCTGGAAGACCAAAGGCGGTACCCACATCGGGAACCGCGGCATGGGGATGTACCACGATTGGCTCTATTTCGAGACCCCGGACGATTACCTGGTTTCGCTCGATGCCAAAACCGGCAAGGAGCGTTGGCACAAGGTCATCTCAGACTTCAGTGAGCAATACTTCTCCACCATTGCGCCGATTGTGATCGGTGATCATTTGCTTGTTGGGACTGCGGATGACTTAGACGCCCCGGGCTTTCTGCAGTCCTTTGATCCGGACACCGGCGATCTGCAATGGAAGTGGTACAGCGAACCCGAAAAGATGGGGGAACCCGGATCGGAGACGTGGCCGAACCTCGACGCCATGCGTCACGGTGGTGCGGGTACCTGGGTTCCAGGAAGTTATGACCCCAAACTGCATCTTTATTATTTTGGAACTGCCAACCCTACTCCGGCGTTTTCCGGTGCGACCCGAGAGGG
The DNA here is from genome assembly GCA_963830325.1 of uncultured Acidobacteriaceae bacterium. Taxonomy (GTDB): domain Bacteria; phylum Acidobacteriota; class Terriglobia; order Terriglobales; family Acidobacteriaceae; genus PALSA-350. The sequence continues at coordinate 1,709,232 of CAWHMV010000003.1, read as the reverse complement.
CGACAACCTGTATACCTCCTGCATTGTCGCTTTGAATGTGGATACGGGAAAGCTCGCGTGGTATTTCCAGCCATCGCCGCATGATACGCACGATTGGGATGCGGCCCAGACTCCGATCATTGTCGATGGAGATTTCAAGGGCAAGCCGCGGAAGTTGTTGCTGGATGCCAGCCGCAATGGCTACTTCTTTGTCCTTGATCGTGTGACTGGTGAGCACCTGCTGACTGTGCCTTACACAGACTCACTGAATTGGGCGAAAGGCATTGATAAGTTGGGGCGGCCTATTCGTGATCCAGAGAAGGACGCCTCGCCCGGTGGTGCCCTGGTATTGCCGGACAGTGATGGCATCGTGAATTGGCAGCCGCCTACCTATGATCCGCAGACCGGTCTCTTTTACGTGGCCACGGATGAGATTTATTCGGTTTACTACCGTACCGAACCGAACGTACGGGCGCTCCAGGGCCTGAATGGTATTCAAGAGCAGCGCGTGGGCACGAAGGGGAAATACATCACCGCGATTGACTACAAGACAGGCAAGATTGCGTGGCGGCATCTGCAGGTTTCTACCGGAGAGGGCGAAAGCAACACCGGCTTGACCACGACCGCGGGGAAATTGCTGTTTGGTGGCGATGCCAATGGCAACCTGGTTGCTTACGATCCGGCGAATGGAAAGCCGCTGTGGCATACCCATCTCGGCCAGGTATCGAATGCAGTGGAGACCTATATGCTTGACGGACGGCAGCACATTCTGGTGGCTTCTGGCGATTCGCTCTATGCGTTCGCTCTGAACTTCTAAGATGCCCATTGCAGACCGCTTCAAGGCTGAAGAACCGCGAAGCAGAGGGGTCAGCGGCAGAATAGATTCGCCGCTGACCCTTCACCTCTCTCACCACTTCGGAGTAGCCCGGAAGGCGTGCAATTCCGTGCAGGCCGGCATCACGCAACCTTGCCCTGCAATTTCCCCCGCATCGTTGATCGAGTAAGCGCCCAGTAGATGCAAGGGTGAGTTCGCTGGGATTAGGGTGTTGAGGTCCTTGATCTGCCCGTCCTTCCATAGGAAAGCGGTCGACCCGTTGGCATCGATCGAGAAGCCCACTATCTCGCCTCGGTTGTTGATCGTTCTGCAGCAACCGGCGATGGTCGCGAACGCTCCGGGAAGCGTGCCGATGCTATGCATCTGTGTCTCCCTGGTCCAGACGAAGCTGTGAACAGTGCCGTCTGTAAATTGAGATGTCCCGACCACCTGGCCCAGATCATTGATGCTGCTCGCTGCATTCGACATCGTATTGTTCGCGTCTCCGAGGGTCCCAAGGTAGACGGCCGTGCCGTCTTTTTCCCAGAGCACCGCGTGCAGCCCGTTGACATTCGCCGGCGGCAATCCCTGGGTCGCGCATGTACCCGATGAGCCGACGGCTTGGCCGTGGTCGTTGATGCCGAAGCTGAAGGCGACGGTGTCTCCTTTCAGGGGCGGCAGTTCGTGGATCTCACCGTTCGGCTCCCACCTCACCGCTTCAAACTGGAATACCTGGAAAGGAGTCGCCTTTGCGCAAGTGGAATCGCGTACGCCGTTCTCTGAAAACCCTACGACCTGGCCCAAATTATTCAGGCCGAACGCATTGGCATTGCGGCCCCCGGGCAGGGTGCGGAGCGCCGTCAATTTGCCGTAACGCCAGATGGCGCCGAGACACTGCAGGTGGGTGCCGTAACCGCAGAAATCTTCATTATCAGGATCGGCCTTCGAAATCTCGGAACCAACCGCAGCCTCTCCATATAAGTTAGGGCCATCGACCCCGCTGTTGGGCCCGCCAAGCGTGCCCAGGTCGACTAACGGACCGCCGCCATACCAAAGGAACGCGTGTTGCGGGCCATTGGGAACCAGGTTCGAAGACCCTGCCACCCAGCCGGCGCTATTCATGTCAGTCGCGGTAGCATTCGTGCCTTTCCCCAGCACGCCAAGGTCTCTAACGGAATATTGGGGCATGGCGCAGCCTGGTGCCTGGGCAGCGGGGGCCGCCACCGTCGCCAGAGAAGCCACCAGGCCCAGGGATAGAGAGGTCAATTTGTATTTGCGGTTCATGTCGTCTCCTTTGTTTGTTTCGTAGCCGCGGAATCCCCGGGCTGTATAGTTGTCGTCTTCTGCACGCGAGCGAGCAGTGAATTCAGGCACGTCAGCGTCGGACCATCGGCTGCCTGCAACCGATGCAGCTCCCCCGAATTGAGCCATTCCTCTAATTCAGGCCGTTCCAGGTTCGAGATCACTCCCGTTTCTTCGAGAGCGATCATTTCCACCTCCGCCGCGCAACGGGAACACCAAGCGCGCACGGAACTCCGGCCCCGCAGGATCAACAGCGAATCGGTTTCGATGGTGATCCTCGTCTGCTTTGCCATAAACCCTCCTTGTGCCGGCTGGACCGAGTGTTGGGAACGAGAGCAGATTGCCGCGGAGCCATTTGAAAAGTCCTTTCCGGCGGCCTGAAAACTTCTGATAATTTCTCGCAGCGTTGTAAGTGGTTTAGAAATGAGCAACTTTGTGCCTGTCAGAGGAACAGGCTTAAACTCGGTATACGCATCGACGCATGCTAGAATTCGGGGTCAAATGGCCTCCAGCGAAAACCAGAAGCTCCCGGAACTGTATGAGTTCGGTCCCTTTCGGGTGGATCCCGCGCGGGAAACGCTGCTCAAGGCGGGCGTGGCCGTCCCACTCACACCCAAAACGTTTCAGATCCTTCTGGTTTTAGTCCGCCACGGCAAAGAGATAGTCACCAAAGACGACCTGATGAAGTCAGTCTGGCCGGACACGTTTGTGGAGGAAGCCAATCTAAGCCGCAATATCTTTATGCTGCGCAAGGCACTCGGCGAGACCGCGCAGGACCATCGCTACATCGTGACCGTGCCCGGGCGAGGATATCGCCTCGCCGAAAACGTGCATCTGCTCCCGGGCCAGGAATTCGCCATTGCCGCTGCCACCCATTCCAGAGTGCAGATCGACGTCAAGGAGACCCGGCCGTGGAAGTGGATCGCCCTGGCCGCCGTGATCGTGCTTGCCTTGGCTGGAGGCTTATGGCGAATGCTCTCGCATCGCCGGGCAGTTCTCGGCGCCAAAGACACGGTGGTGCTTGCCGATTTCGCGAACTCTACGGGCGATGCCGTATTTGACGAGACCTTGCGCCAGGGGCTGGCGATTCAGCTCAGGCAGTCGCCTTACCTCAACCTCATCTCCGACCAGCGCATCTCGCACACCCTCCGTTTAATGGGCCACACCGCGGATGCGCGGCTCACGCCCGAGCTCGCTCGGCAAGTCTGCGAGCGCACCGGGAGCACCGCTGTCCTCGACGGCTCGATCACGCCCCTGGGAAGCCAATATGTATTAGCGCTGCAGGCCAAGAGCTGCCGCACGGGCGAGGTGCTCGACCAGGAACAGGTGCAGGCAGCAAAAAAAGAAGACGTGCTGAACGCCATGAGCCAGATTGCCAGCCACTTTCGAAACCGGGTGGGTGAGTCGCTGACCACAATCCAGGAGCACAACACTCCTCTCGCGGAGGCCACCACCCCTTCCCTCGACGCGCTCGAAGCATATAGCGCGGGCTGGAAGCTGCACACCACGAGCGGGGCCATGGCTGCTCTGCCGCTGTTGAAGCGCGCAGTCGAAATCGACCCTGATTTCGCTCTGGCGCAAGCCACCCTGGGCCGTGAATACCATGATCTCGATGAGTCCGATCTCTCGGCGGAACACACTACCAAGGCCTGGCAGTTGCGGGACCACGCCAGTGACCGGGAGAAGTTCTATATCACCGCCACTTACGAAGGATTGGCGACGGGAAACCTGGAAAAGGCGCGGCAGAACGATGAGGCCTGGGCGCAGACCTATCCTCGTGATCCGGTGCCGCACTCGATGATTGCGGGTTTTCCAAGCAAAGCGGCGGGTCGATACCAGCCGGCGCTCGCGGAGACCCGAAAGGCGATCGAGCTCGACCCGGATTTTGCCATAGCGTATTACAACCTCGCGGTTCTGAATGTCTATCTGGAACGCATCGAGGAAGCCGAGGAGGTCCTCCGCCGCGCCCGGGGGCGAGGACTGGAAATCGACGAATTCATCATGCTGGACCATGACATTGCCTTCCTGAAGGGCGATCCGGCGGCCATGGAGCGGGCTGTCACCCGGGCCCGGGAAAGATCCGGAGGCGATACCTGGATCTCCAACAAAGAGGCGTTTGCGCTGGCTTATACGGGTCATCTGCAAAAGGCAAAGATGTTGACGCAACGCGCGGTGGATCAGGCCATGCAGGTAGCGCAGCCGGAGAGGGCCGGCTTGTGGCAAGCAGGAGGGGCTCTGCGCGAGGCCTTTTTCGGAGACGCGCCCCAAGCCAGGGCGGGCGCGACCATCACACTGCAGCACGCGAATAACCGTGAGATAGAGTATGGCGCCGCCCTCGCGTTGGCTATCTCCGGAGACTCATCCCGCGCTCAAGAGCTGGCCGATGATCTGGAAAGGCGCTTTCCTGAGGATACGGTGGTGCGAGGCAGCTACGTGCCGGTGCTGCGAGCGCGTATTGCTCTGAATCAGGGAGACCCTTCGAAAGCGATCGAAATTCTCCAGGTTTCCGCTCCTTATGAGCTGGGCGTTTCCCGCCTGCTATTCGGGGCGCTGTACCCCGTCTATGTGCGCGGCGAGGCCCATCTGGCAGCGCACCAGGGCGGTGAAGCGGCCATCGAATTCCAAAAAATCCTCGACCACCGCGGAGTGGTGGGCAGCGATCCCATCGGCGCACTCGCTCATTTGCAATTGGGAAGAGCCTTCGTCCTGGCGGGAGACAAGGCCAAAGCAAGAGCGGCTTACGACGACTTCTTCACTCTTTGGAAGGAAGCCGACCCCGATGTGCCCATCCTGAAACGAGCCCATGCTGAATACCTGGCGCTGAAGCAGCGGTGAGACAGCGGGGTAAACCGCCCGAAGTGCGTTATTGTGATTGATATGAAAATCGGTCTTCTGTCCTCTCTAGCAGCCCTGTCTCTGTTGTGCGCGCCGCTGGTGGCCCAGACGATGCCGCCGCTGAAACGCCAGCCCACGCCGGCCAAGGTGGTAGAAGAACACATGGCCGCTTTTTCAAGTTGCGACTGGCCGCGCCTGATGGCGCAATTCCCCGACAATGTGGAGTTCTTTGGGCCCAATGGCCAGGTCGTGCGCGGTAAAGCTGCGCTGGGTCAGATGTTCGCTCAAGTGGTGAAACCACCTTCGCAGGGAGGCACCTGCGGGCTCAAAGTTGTCGCGGAACACACCTTTGCAGTCGGAGACACCATCAACGTCCAGTGGGTTGCTGATTCTCCGTTGCTCAAGGAGCCCTATCGCGGGGCGGATGCCTATGAAACACACGATGGGCTCATGGCCGCGCAAGTGACCACCTGGAACCCTGCCGCGTTGAAGTGGAAAGTTCCTCCGGCCGCTTCACATCGGTGACGTTAATTTTCTTTATGCTGTAAGGCTATGAACTGGCTACCTTCACTTCGTGCTGTAGCAATCTTTGGCATCCTCATGGCTCTTTTTGTAATTGTCTACTGGGCCTGTGGAGGTCATGCAAAAACTCCTGCATCGTCGGGGACGATTCGGCTAAGGACCCCGTCGGAGGCCCAACCCAGGCGTGCGTAAACACTTGTTCGCGCTGTGTCTTCTTCTGGCATCCGTGTCGGTGGGTACGATATCTGCTCACGCCGGTCAGGGGAGCGCAGTTCCGTCCGAAACGGTCACCTTGCCCAACCTGCGACAGCCGGTTGAAATTCTGATCGATCGCTGGGGCGTGCCCCACATCTACGCCAGGAACGAGGCAGATCTCTTTTTTGCCCAGGGCTTCAATGCAGGCCGCGATCGGCTCTTCCAAATTGACCTGTGGCGCCGCCGTGGTCTGGGCCAATTGTCTGAAGTTTTCGGCCCGGCATTCGTCGAGCAAGACAAGGCCACCCGCCTGTTTCTCTACCGTGGAGACATGAACAAGGAGTGGGCTAGCTACGGTCCCTCTGCGAAGCAGATTGCAGAGAACTTCGTCGCCGGCATCAACGCCTATATCGACTGGTTGACACGTCATCCCGAACGCACACCGTGGGAATTCAAGCGGCTCGGCTACACGCCGGCTAAGTGGCTCGCCGAGGACGTTGTTCGTATCCGCAGCCACGGTCTGACGCGCAATCTCGACAGTGAAGTGGCCAGAGCCAGGGTAGTCTGTGCCGCCGGCCTGCAATCAGATGAGGTTCGCATTGGACTGCAACCTGCCTGGCACACGCAGGTGCCTCAGGGCATCGACCCTTGCCTGCCCAAAGATCTTCTACAAGTCTTCGCGCTCGCAACCCAGGAGCTCCATCTGACCACTGGGGCACTCAAGGTTGGTGCAGACCCCGTTCCCATTGTCGAGACAGCCGAGACCGATCCGCCCACCGACACTTTGGAGGGCAGCAATAACTGGGTGATTGCACCCGCAAAGACGGCTACCGGACGCGCCATCATGGCCAACGATCCGCATCGCGCTTATTCGGAACCGAGCCTGCGCTATATCTCTCACCTCGATGCACCGACGCTGCACGTGATCGGAGCGAATGAACCTGCGCTTCCCGGAGTCTCGCTCGGGCACAACGACTCCATCGCCTTCGGCTACACCATCTTCCCCATCGATCAAGAGGACCTCTACATTTATCAGCTAAACCCCGACAACCCGAGCCAGTACAAGTATCAAGACGGTTGGGAGCCATTCCGGGTGGTTCGCGAAGAGATCAAGGTGAAAGGTCAAGCCCCTGTACCCGTTGACCTCACTTTCACCAGGCATGGCCCGGTGATTTTTATCGACCAGCAAACCCACCGCGCCTTTGCCCTACGCAGTGCCTGGCTGGAGCCCGGCATGGCGCCTTATTACGGTTCGGTGCGCTACATGCGCGCTGAAAACTTCGATCAGTTCAAGCAGGCGACCGAGTCCTGGAGCGCGCCGAGTTCCAACCTCGTTTACGCCGATGTGAGAGGCAACATCGGATGGGTGGTTGGAGGATTGGCGCCCATCCGCCCCAATTGGGATGGATTGTTGCCGGTGCCCGGCGACGGACGCTTCGAGTGGGCAGGGCGATGGAAGGCCGAGCAACTACCGCGTATTTACAACCCCTCCTCTGGCTACATCACCACGTCGAACGAAATGAATCTTCCTGCTGACTATCCTTACCAGGAACGGAAACTCGGTTTTGAATGGGCGAACGGGTCGCGCCATCAGCGCATCACTGAGGTCATCTCCGGAGCCGATAAGGTCTCGATTGAGGACTCGATGCAGCTACAGAACGACGAGCTATCGATCCCCGCGAGGCGCCTCATTGCGCTGCTCAAACCTCTCTCGAGCGACGATCCGAAGACCAGGGCTGCTCTCGACATTCTTACCAACTGGAACGCCCGCGTGGATGCTGATCAGCCCGCATCCGCTCTGCAAGAAGTCTGGTTCAGCCGCCATCTTGGCAAAGACTACGAACGCGCCGTTCTCAGCCAGAGAGCGGCCGACGCGGTGGCCGAGACAAGCTCCGGTCCCGATGCGGCAGTGATGCTGGATTTCCTGGAGCATCCCGAGAACCGCTTTAGCGAGAACGCTCCCGAGAAACGAAACCAGTTGTTGCTCACCAGTCTTCGCGAGGCTTATGAAGAGATGGAACGACTGCAGGGTCCCGACGCGAAGCAATGGAATTGGGGCAAGCTGCAGTACAACCTGAGCGAACATCCCTTTGCCGCCATTGTGGATGATGCCATGCGCGCCCGGATAAACGTTGGCCCCATAGAGAAGAACGGTAGTCCCTTTGTGCCCAATGCCTCAGGCTATCGCAGCCGTGATTTTCGTCAGATGAGCGGCCCATCGGTACGCGTGGTGATCGACGTGGGCAATTGGGACAACTCGAGGGCCGTCAACCATCCCGGCCAATCCGGTGATCCCGATAGCCCCCACTATCGGGACCTGGCACCCATGTGGCGCAACGGCCAGTACTTCCCTTTGCTCTACAGCCGGTCAGCGGTTGAGAACGCCACGGAGAAGAGGATCAAGCTCGTGCCCGGCCCCGCCCGGTAGTTGAGATACGGCCGCGGAAAGTCAGCGCCCTTCGCCCAGAGTTTTCATCAAGTCCCGTAGGGACGGCTGAACTTAGCCCAGGACGCAGTCCTGGGTTGGCATGCGCCATGGAAAAGTCCCGCAGGGACGACTGAAGACTTATCGAGACATGGTCCTGGATTCGGGGAGAGGGTCGGGAATCCTCAATCCTCCGAAATAATTTTCAGTCGTCCCTACGGGACTTTTCGTCGCTCGAATTTCTACCCAGGACTACGTCCTGGGCTAAGGTCAGCCGTCCCTACGGGACTTGATACCGAAGATACTCACCGATGGTCACCACAGGGGGTGCACCAGGTCTCGCTTCTGAGACCTGGGTTTCAAGTTAGAACGGGATGTCGAAGGATTCACCGCACCAAGGGCGCGACTTAACCCCCCTAGAACTTCTTGGATGTCATATAACGATAGAGGACCAACGATTGTCGTCTAGCGTCAGGAGAGATTGGGGCCTTACTTACCTGCCGCGTTCCCAGCCACAGACCCACCCGACGGATTGGCGACAAAGCGAGGCGGCGTGGACTCGGTGCCAAACTGCCACGCCGTGAGATACGCGAGCTGCAGTATCTTCTGCATCTTGGCGAAATCGATTTTGTCTACCGTGTCGGTCGTGTGGTGATAGTCGGGATGAAACCCGGTGAACCACCACAATGCCGGAATGTTATGCAAGACAAAAGGAAACTGGTCGGAGCGGAAGAACACGTTCAATGCCGACTCATGGTCGAACCGGTCGTCGAGCGTCAGGCCCACCAGCTTGTCCTGCTCCTTGACCGTCCGGTCATAATCGGGCGAGTAGAGTGCGCCGATCAGGTTAAGCCTGTTCGTGGTACCGCTGGGTATCGTAATCAGTCCATCGGTTTGCGGGCTGGCAGCCTCGTCACGGCCGATCATATCGAAGTTGATCTGGGCCCGCGTCGTGGCAAGTGGGCGCAACGGATGCGCAGCCATCCAATAGGCGCCGAGCAGGCCGCGCTCCTCGCTGGCGAAGACAACAAACAGAATGGAGCGCCTGGGCTTGACCGGATTAGCCGCGAAGGCGCGCGCCAGCTCGACCACGCCTACGGTGCCTGAACCATTATCGTCGGCGCCATGCCAAATCTGCGGGCATGGATGCGGGTCTGGCGGCGTGCTTACCGGCGGATGCGCGGGGTCAGCACACGGAGCCATACCATCGTGATCGTGGTGCGCTGTGATCAGGATGGTTTCAGCGGCAAGGCGCGGATCGCTACCTGGCAGCAAACCTGCCACATTGTTCGAAACACCGGTGCGCTCGGAGCGGTTGCGAAAGTGGAGGCTTAGCGTGGTGTCTGGCAAAGCCCGCGATTGCGGCTTAAGGTCGCGATCAATCACTGTTTGTGCAGCGCTCGGCGTGATGCCCGCGGTCGCCAACAACTCCGCCGCGACCGCATCCAGCACGATCGCCGACGGGATGTGCACCTCGTCATCCTGGATGGCCTGGAGCGGCAGCGGTATAGCGCGCACCGCGCTGGAGCCGATACGCGTATGGCGCTCCGCATTGGTCAGGTGCTTGCGGTTCGGTTCCGCCACGATCACGACCGCCACCGCCCCATGCGCCTGTGCGTTCATGACCTTCACCCGGGTGGTGGCGTAGCGGGTGTTCCCGGTCCCATTGAAAATCGAGCGCGGATCATCCTCTTGCGGCTCATGATCGAAGATAAGCGCGATTTTGCCTCGGGCATCGATGCCGGCGTAGTCATCGTAGCCAAGTTCGGGGGCGGTGATGCCGAAGCCCGCGAAGACCATGCCCGCCGAAAGATCCACCGCATGTTTATAACTGCCAACTACGTCCGGATCATGCCAGACAGTCGTCCTGCCGGCGCGAGTCAAAGTTATGGAGCAAGCCTCACGATCGGGTTGGTACTCAACCAGGGTGATGGGCTGCAGGTAGCCGGCCTTGCCGTCCTCCGCCTTCACCGGCGGCTGCAGGCCGGCTTTGGCGAACTGCTCGGCAATCCAACGCGTGGCGAGCTCATCTCCAGGCTGCAGGCTCAGGCGCCCGCCAAGCTCGTCTGAGCTGAGGTAAGTGAGATCGCGGCGCAGATCAGATTGCTGGATCGCCTGGAAGCCAGGTAGCAGCTTTTCAGGGACGCCGGTCTGTGCGAATGCAGTCGAGACAGTCAGGACGATTGCAGGTAAGGCGACGATCCGGCGCATGGGCGCTCCTCAAACTAACTGAAAAGGTTGCACTGCTTGTTATGCAAGTCGTGTATTCGATAACGCGCTTGGCGCGACAGGTGGTAGTGTAGCTTGCTGCAGAAATTTCAAAACACCGAGAGGGTCGCATGAGCATTCCAGGTTATGGGCAATGGATAAAAGATACCAGCGCCAACATCTTAACCCCCCGTAGTTCCCGGTTGAAGGTCGTGGATGACGCCATCCAGCAATATGAAAAAACCAAAAACGAAAAAGATCTCTGGAGGATCAAGAACGCTTTTGAAGACTGGAAGCGCGAACAGGGAAGCGGCTGGGAGTCGAGTGTGCGCAACCGCGCCAAGGCCGTCACCAACCTGAACGCTGCGCTGGATAAGGCTGCTGACTATCGAACGTATCAAATCACGCATTTCACCATTCCGGAATTGGTGGCTTTGTCGGTGGTTGCGAAGGAGCGCAAGAAAGCGATCGTCAAGATTTTTGAAGACAAGGAGGTAAATTTCAAAGCCGCCAAACTGAAGGACCAGTTAAAGCTCGCGGCGCAAAAGGTAAAGGACAAGGCGGAAGAGGGCGCCGCCTACCTTACGACCAAAGGCAAGAGCAGTCCTCCCAAGACTTCGGGTCCCCCTGCATCGGACGTCGTGCGCCGGAAGATGGAGGCAATGGTGACGACCATGTTCAGTGTGGACGGCCTGGAGGCGCTGGGCAGCCTGGGGGGCTTCATTACTACCATTCTTGGACAATGCGCGGTCAGCATCCCGCCGGTGGTCGGCCACATCAAGGATGGCTATGACCTCTTCACCGGCTGGGCCAAAGTGGGAGCGGACTTATATACGCAATACAACATCTCAGAACGCGGCTATGCTATCGACACCGGCGCTCCCGGCGCGGCGTTCGATGCGTTGAGGAGTTGCCTGGCGGATGAAACCAAGAACGAGGCTATCAGCGCAACCCGCGCGACTGCCTCATTTGCGCTAAAGACCGGGCTGGTCTTTGCCGACGGCGGCGCCATTAGCGGTCCTGTGGTGGGTGCGGCCAATGCACTGGCCGATTTCTCCCACCAGATCTACTTGCTGGCGACAGAATACAAAGCGACGAAGGCAATCAATGCGGCGCTCGCTTCTGGTCAGCTGGATATCCGCTTGTTCCGGAGTTATCCGCTCATGGGATGCTACTTCCTCGTCAGCGCAACCCTCAGCGACTTGATCCCGATCGAATCCTTTGGCTCGCCCGGCTGGATGGACTACATCGAGAATCTACACAAGCACGGTTTCGAGCAGATCTACAAGTCTTCCATCGATCTGATCGAAAAGTCGCCCTGGGAGATCCAGGGCTTGCCCAAGAGGCCCAAGGGAACGAGCGCGGGCATCTTCACGGAAGTGAAGCGTATCTTCTCCACCGTCAGCCCGCTCGGCGATTTGAAGGACCTGAAGGATCTGTCAAGTTAGCCTGAGTGACCAGCCAAAACGGCTCAAAAGCCCGCAACGTGGACCACAGCCTGGGCAAACGCCTGAGGATCTTTCTGCGGCACATTGTGACCGATACCTTTTAAGAAGCGGTGCGCACCCCTCGTTAGTAGCGACAGGTGGAGCCGCTTACGAGGGGGAGTGAAGGATTAGAAGAGTCAACCGGCTTAACGTCAACATCTCCTGTACACGGAATCGCCGGCTATGAAATCTGGAAAACACAACCATATAGGGAGTACAGGATGAACGAGCTCTTGAGTTTGGCTGTAAAAGCGCACGGCGGCCTTGAACGCTGGAACAAGGTAAAGGCCATCAAGGTTGAGGCGTCCATCACCGGCGCGATCTGGTATGTGAAGGGCAAGGGCGACTTTCTCAAGAACGTTCTCCTGACCATCGACACACGAAAGGAACACCTCACCGTTGACTTCCCCGGGCAGAACAAACGCGCTATTTTCCAGCCGGACCGCATCGTGATTGAAACCGTCGATGGGACCCTCATAGAAGCCCGCAATGACCCGGAGAAATCGTTTGCAGGACAGTCAAGAGAAACCCCGTGGGACGATATCCATGTGACTTACTTCGTTGGTGAGGCGCTGTGGACGTACCTTAACACTCCGTTCCTCTACACCTATGAGGGGTTCGCCACTGAGGAGATTCCGCCGATCCATGTCGAGGGCGAGGTCTGGAGAAGGCTGAAGGTCACGTTCCCGGATAACGTAAAGAGCCACACCCGGGAACAGATCTCCTGCTTCGGACCTGATTTTTTGTTACGCCGTCATGATTACACTGTGGACATTCTTGGGGGCGCCACCGGACTCAACTATGCCTCGGACTACCGCAACGTGGACGGCATCATCGTGCCGACTAAGCGTCGAGTCTATGCGTACGAGGGTGACTACCAGCTGGTGAAGGAACCTTTGCTGGTCGCAATCGACATGGGCGAGATCACCCTCAAATAGCGCTACGCGAGGACTGATCCAAACCTAAGGTTCGTAGATGACTCCGTTTATTCGAATCTTGGAACACCAATGACAAAATCGCACTTCCTTGCCCGGCGGTAAGAATTCCTGGATCTTGAGTTCTCGCCACCGATGGATGCTACAGAAACAGGAAAAGGCTTTGAGGCTACTCGATTCGTGTTCTCTGTGCGGCCACCACTTCTTTAGCGAAGTAGCGAGTGCCGCATCAGAATCAGGTGCTCGAGGTTCGTGAGATGGCTTGAACATGTTCCTCCTTTCCTGGGTAGTGCGAGCCGGACTGTTAGTTCTTGTTATACCTCGCCAGCCAGTCCGTCAGCTCCTGCATTACATTCAGCCGCTGCTCCCACAGCAGCGGGAAGTGCGGCGATCCGGGGTAGGTGACCAAACGTACCGTCTTGCCGCGCGCTGCCAATAGTTGAAAGTACTCCGTTCCTTGAAATGTCGGCACTCGCTGGTCGGCTTCACCATGCAGAATCAGCAGTGGAGTGGTCACCTTGTTGGCATACGCAACGGCAGAAAATTTCCGGAACGCCTCCGGGTCTTCGTCCGTCCAGCGCGCATCGTAGTCGGCTTGCGCAATATCGCTCGTCCACAGAAATGACCCCCAGTCGGTGATGCCCGCCCCTTCAATCGCCGCCTTATAGCGGCCCGTTTGGGTCACGGTCCATGAGGTCATGAAACCGCCTGCGCTCCAGCCGAAGATTGCCAGGCGATTGGGATCGGCCCAGCCCTGCGCGATGGCGTAATCAGTCGCGCTATCTACATCCTGATAGGCGCGGTCGCCGAAGTGCTGGTAGATGGCGGCCAGAAACGCGGCGCCGTAACCGGTTGAACCTCGATACTCAGGCTGCAGCACTACATATCCCAGCCCGGCAACCACCCGCGAAAAAGCATCAAAGCGCAACTCGTCGTTTGACTCCGGGCCGCCGTGCGGCAAAACCAGGAAGGGATATTTCCTGCCTTCCACATAGCCGGCGGGGAAGGTCGCAATGCCTTCCAGCGCTATACCGTCTTTGCTCTTCCAATGTACCGGCTGCGCTTTACCCAGTTCGACCGCCGCCAGCTGCGTATCCCCCTCATGCGTAATTTTGCGCAGGTGGTCTCCGTCGGGCACGGCCACGTTCACGGTATGGTTCGGATCGCCCACGGTCAGCGCAATCTGCCTACCGCCGTGCGCATACTCGGTGACTGACGGCGTTCCTTCGATGATCCCTTCCTGCCAGTGATACATCGGTTTGAGTACGCCGTCATGAAACGCCTCCAGATCGGTTTGCACGCCATGAGCGACTGCCACCCACACCTGGCCTTCGGGATCCCCTGATAACGCCACCGCCGTGCCCTGCAGGTCTGAGGTGCGGTCGGCTGCTGGCCCTCCTGTACTGGCCACCGTCCATACATGCTCAGGTGTCAGAACCTCCGACGTAGTCGACAGGAATGCAATTTCCTTGCCCCCGTTTGTCCAGGCAAGTCCACTCGCGATGTTTGCGATATCCGTCACGTGTCGCGCACCGGTCGCGCTGCACACGTCGATTGCGGAGCTCACATCGTGATGACCGATGTGGGGCGAGACCGAGAGTAGCGCCAATGACGATCCGTCCACGCTCCACGCGGGTGCCCCTTCCACCGACGTAAGGCCGCGGCACCACCAGGTACCCATCGTGCCATCGGCATTCACCACATACAGGCTCGACTGCTGCGGCTCCACCAGATGACGAACATCTTCCAATGCATCCGCAGGTCGCGGATCGGCGACGACCGCAAACCGCTTGCCGTCTGGCGAGGCTGTAGCGGACGCAATCCCTCGCGGCAGCAGCACCACGGTCGATGGAACGGTCGATGCCTTGTGGTCCTGGAGCGGAAAGATCGCTAGTTGGCGCTGCTTGTTTACCTTCCATGCGCCATAGAGTTTGTCCCCGTCGGCAGTGAATCCCATCGGAGAAAAGTCATCGGAGACCTCCAGCTTCGCGGCATGGCTACCGTCGGCTGCAATGGTCCACCACTCGTTGAGCGTCGGCCCCTTCTCTGCGCCGAACGTCAGGTGATAGAGAATCGTTCCCTCCGGAGAAACCGCGGCCGCCCTGGCACTCCGCAGGGTCGCCCAGTCGTGTGCGGTAAACGGATGTTTTGCGGTTTGCCCAAAGGCCGTTCCAGCCACCAGCAGCGCGATACCCAGACACCTCGCAAGGTTCTGTTTCATCTCGTCTTCACCCCCGGTTTGGCTTATTATGCGCGCGGTCGGGCGGCTAAGGACTGGAAGCTTCGAAAACAGTGAAACGATGTTCCAGCTCCCATTGCTGGGCAGCACGGTCGCTCGACTTGAGCAGCGCCGTGCACGCAGATGCAGGCTTGGTCAGCGGGGTAATGGGCGCGGAACACGGTGCCTTGCGCCGGGTAAAGTTATCGGGCGCGGCCCACAGACTTTCACCCGGAATGAATGAGTGTTCCAGCGAGGTGCGGGCCATGTTCTTGAGCTCCAGGTACCCCAGGCCCTGCTCCTCGACCGCCTTTTCATATTCGTGCGTAATGTCGATACGGGAGACCCCTTCGTCATCGGTCGAAAGCGCCACCGGCACATGAGCCGCACGGTAAAGGGAGAGCGGATGGTCTTTACCCTTGATGCCCAGAATCACATCGTTAGAGGTAAGGTTGATCTCCACCATAATGTGTTTCGCGGCCAGCTCCTGCAACAGCTCGTGCGGCCGGTCTTCATACATCACATCCACCCCGTGGCCGATGCGCTCCGCGTGGCCCAGCTCGATAGCCTCGCGAATATGGAACTTCAACCCTTCCGGCGTCACCATCCCAGGCGACAGTTCGCCCGCGTGTAACGTCATGCGCACCTTGGGGTAAATGCTGTGGAGATAATCCAGCATCCTCATGTGCAGATGATAGTCGCGCATGGAAAGGTAGCCATCTTCCGGCATCACAAAGTTCATACCCACAACCCGCGGATCGACCGACGCCAGTTCAAAGCCAAGCAGCGTCTGCGCGAACACCTGCTGTGGGGGAAAGCCGCGTAAAACCTGGTACAGATAGAGCACCTTCACAGAACAGGCCGGTTTCGCCTGTGCTTCTCCGCAATGTTCACGCTGAGCACGCGTCTTTTCCACCTCGTCCAGTTCCTGACGATCGGTGGCGATCTCGTCGCGCAGTCCGCCGGCCAGCAAGGCGTCGTAGGTCTTCTTCAGGTCCTCGGCGGAGTCACCGCTCCAGCCAATCTGGTATCCAAGTTTGGCCGCGTGAGCAAACGACGGCGTGTACATGGCTTCGATATATTGCTCGTTCTGCCCCTGGGCGCGGGTCGCAATCTCGTCCACCCACTCGCCGTCGTGCGCTTTCCCGAGCGCCTCGAAGCGGTCGAAGGTGGCAAAAAATTGATCGTGGCCGCTGATTCCCGACGACGGCACAAAGTACCGCATGGAAAACGCATTGACCATGGCATCGTAAAGATTCTGGTCCTTGAGTGCATTGGCGGCGGGCACGGCGCCTTCGCCACAAGCGCCCTGCGGCTTGACCAGGGTCATGGTCGCCGTCTTCACGCAGAGCCCATCCTGCACCGCGTCGCCAATCAGGGTCTCGGAATACACCGTGCCCCCGCTCATGTGAAGATGCAGGTCGCCACCTTTGGGCATGCCCTGCAAAAAGACGCGCAATGTCAACGGGTTCTTGCTGGCTGCTGCGAATGCGCGCGCTGTGCGCTGCTCCGCGGTGCTCTGCGCTACGCCTAACGGCCCGCTCACGCACAAGCCGAGCAATAAACAACCAATCCCCTTGTGCAAAGTCATGCAGACTCCCTCGCTATTGGTTGTCATTCTCGCATGGGCTCGATACCATCACACTCATTCGAGAAGTGAACAAACCTGATCGTCAAGGACCTCTATGACAAGGCAATTCCGGTTGGGGATCCTTCTTTGCCTGATCCTCGTGCGGACCTCCCTGCTCCAGGCACAGGACAAGCCTCGCTACTACGACCCCAGCGACAAAATCCTGATTCTCGGCGCCGTGCCTCAGGAGATCACTGTCTTCGTCGCAGCCATGAAAGACGGTGTGAAAAAGGAGCTGTGGGGCATTCCTTACTGGCAAGGAGAAATCGAAGGCAAACCAATCATCGTCGCCATCACTGGTATTGGGAAGGCATACACTGCGGCGACGACGACGTTGTTCCTCGCCGAACTCAAGCCGCGGCTTGTCCTGATGAGTGGAACCGGCGCGCGCATTAACCAGCAACTGCGCACCGGCGACGTGATCGTTGCCACTACCCTGTACGAGCATGACTACGGAAGCTTGACCCACCATGACATGGTCTATCGGCCATTCAATAGTCCGGTGAATGGCACCGAGGTCAAAAACGAGATGTCACCGTCCAAGGCAATGCTCACACTCGCGGACCAGGCCATGGCCACCTATCGCACCCCCCAAGTCACGGCCAATGGTGCAACCTACGAGGTAAGGGTGCGGCGCGGCGTGGTAGCTTCCGCCGACTTGTTCGGCATGACACAGCAACGAATCGACTCGTTGCGCACCAACTTTCACACCGATATCGTCGAAATGGAGTCGGCGCCCCTGGCCAAGGTCTGCCAGACATTCGGGGTACCCTACCTGGTCATACGCGCCGGCAGCAACGTCGCGCAGGAAGCGCCTAACGATGACTACCTGCGGCTGAGCCCTATTGCCGCCAAACAGGCCGCGTATTTTACCCTGCATCTGCTCAAATACTTGTAGCGGGAAAAATCTCCTCACGCTACAACCGCTGTGTATCTCTTTCTGTTTGGATAAGCGGTGCGCCGTGAAGCACGCTTTGCCACCCAAGCGTGGCCCACTGAACCACCAGGGGCTGACCGATTTGTTCGAAGGGAAAGCTGTGCTCGATGGCTGATGCCAGCTCTTCACGTGGGAATTCACGCATGCCGCAAATACCGCCCCCGAGCAGCACTGTCTCCGGCGACAGCACGGCAATAGCACTCCCCACCGCGTTGGCCTGATTGCGAACAAAGTCGGCTATATGTTCGCCAAGCGCCGGGTTGTGCTTGGCAGCCGCAAACACGTCCGAGATGGCGACGCCGTGCTCCTGAGCGATGCGCTCCAGTACCTTGCCGGACACATACGCTTCGAGGCATTCCGTCCGGTCAGCCCCTAACCATCGATGCGACCCTTTATAGGGCATGTGTCCGACCTCGAGCGCCCAGCCAGACCCGCGGAAGGCGCGTCCGTTCCGGAGATACGCCGCGCCAACACCCGTTCCGAAGAAGAATCCAAGTACGGACTTGGCGTCCCTACACCCTCCGGCAGCGTACTCGCCCATGAGGGCAAGCACTGCATCGCGCTCCAGGACGACCGGAATCCCCGTCTCACGGGCGAGCTCATCCACCAGGGCGCAACCATTTAGTTCTGGAATGTTCGCTGCCAGAAGAACATGCCTGGCCGTTTTGTCCAGGAAGCCGGGGACGGTGGACACGATGGTGTGGGGTTGAAGCTTCGCCTCGTCGATAGCGAGAAAAATCAGCCCAGCCAGGCCTGCTACCGGATCGGGACCGCGCAGATGACTCGTGGGAAATACCCGCACATAAGTTTGCGGCACCCCTTCCACAACGAAGCCAATTTTGACCGTCGTGCCGCCGATATCCGCTACCAGCAGCGTGCTCATCCTGCCGCCGTCAAACGCTGTAAGAAGGAAGCGAGCGACTCGCAGAATTGAGACTGATAGAGCGCTTTGTCCACCGTTTTCGACGTGACAATCTGCAGGGCCGCGCCGGGGATGAGGTCTTTCAGCTGCGATGCGTAGCTAAGCGGGTGGACATACTCCTCACCGTTTCCAATGATCAGTGTTGGCATGTCAATCGAGGCTATGTCCGGCCGGGAGAGACCGGGCCCATCCTTCGGGATACGTGAAAGGAGTTCGATCGTGCTCTGTTCATCCCGGCGCGAGAAGAAGCTAAGCAGAGAGGCAGCGTTATCGGGGGAAACCCTTTCCACCGCGGCAAGTGTTTCAGAGTTCGCAAATCTTCTCAGCCCTTCTTCCCGTCCGTACTCCTTGAGCAGCTCTGCGAGCACGAGATAAGGCTTCATTGTGGGAGGGGCTGGCTCATCGACCCACGCAGGACGAGCCAGGATCAGGCCTTTGATGCGCCATGGAATGCTGGCCGCCAGACGCATGCTGATGGCCGCACCCAGCGAAATACCGCCAAGCACAGCAGCGTCGATGCCCAGATGGTCGAGCAACGCTGCCACGTCCGCGGCAAACTGCGCGATCGAAAGGTGTGCAGGGTCTCCCATTTGAGACTTCCCATGGCCTCGACATTCCAATGTGATGCGTCTGACGCCCACATTCCTGGGGAATACTTCCGTGGGTTGTTGCCGGTCCGCACCGAGGCCGTGCTGCCAGATCGTTGGCAGACCTGAACCAACATCCTCATACGCGAGAGAACATCCGTCCTCCGTGGTCAAACAGCCAGAGCTCACGCGGACTCTCCGATAATCCTCTGCAAAACCTTCGCTGCAACTCCAGCCTTCTCTGCTGCGAATCCATGCGCAATCAGCGCATCGTCATAACCCACCCGGCGTAACGCCTTGGTGAAGGCCATCAGATTGACCTCCCCTTCACCTGGTGCAACGACCTTCCCGGAGGCGTTTATGTCTTTCGCGTGAGCCAGCAGGAGCGCTTCCCCCAGAAGGCCCGTCGCTTCATCGATGACTGCGTGTTGCGTCGAAAGCGTCTCCGGTGTGAGTAGGTTTGCAGCATCCAAAAGGATGCCCAGATGCGAGGAAGCCATCTCATTCAGGATTCTTTTCGCTGCCCATGCGTCACGAATTACATTCGCCGGTTCCGGCTCGATCGCGAGACGGATGCCTGCCTCTTGTGCCACTCGAAGGGCGAACTCGAGCTCAGAGCGGAGATCCTTCCATGCCTCGTCGCTGTTATTTTCAGCATGGAACTTCCACATATCGTGCGGGTCTCTCGAACCGGTGCAAAGACTTACAATGGGCGCTCCCATCTCGCGTGCCGCGCTCACAACGTTCTGAAACCCGACTCTGGATGCCTCTCTGACCTTCGCATCCGGGTGCGCCATATTGTAGGTCCCGGAAAGCGCCGCTAGCCGAATGCCTTGGGCTCGCGCCGCCTGGGCGAATTGCGCCGCTACTCCGGGAGGCACAGTGTCGGGCAAACTGGCTAATCCCGCGGAAGACAAGTTGGCCTGAATTCCTGCGTAGCCATCCATAGCCGCGGCACAGATAGCTTCTGCGACATTTTTCATCGCGTACGTGCGGGAAAAAATCGCGGTGTACATTACACCGGGCCCACTACCGTCGCCAACTCAATTCGCTCCCCTGAATCGACTGAGCGCGCGATGGCCACCATCGCCTGCACAGAAGCCAGGCCGTCCTCTACATTCGCACCCTGCATCGGGACCCCTTTCAGAATCGTGTCCGCGAAGCCCTCCAGTTGGCGACGGTAAAACTGACCGTCCGCGCCCAACACACGAGAGGTGCTCGCATCCTTCTCGTGGAAGATGTCTACTTCGCTCGACTTGTAGTACCAGGGGTTGAAGATCTTGCCCACGGCGCTTCCCTTCTCGCCATGGATCTGGAATCCTTCAAACCAATCCATCCGGACAGCGACGGTGAGGTCGAGATGTCCCAACGTTCCGTTCGCAAACTCCGTTTCCACAAACCAGCAGTATGCTCCAAAACGCTCCAATAGCCGCGCACGAACCGCCGTGATGGGACCACCCAAATAACGCGCCAAGTCGGCCAGATGACAACCATGAGCAAGCATGTAGTATTGCGCACGGTTTGCCTTCGGATCGCCCTTCGGCTTAAGCGCCTTTGCCCCGAAGCGAGGCAGGGGTTGCACTGCATCGGTCATCTCATATCGATGTGTCGAGTCGCAGTACCAGGCCTTCAGAGCCAACATCTGGCCCATCTCTTCGTCGATGAACGTGCGTGTGGCTTCAATGCCCGGATCGAAGCGCAACATGTGCCCGACCTGAAGGACAAGACCGGTCTTCTGCACGTCCTTAGCAAGGGACTTTACTTCTTCTACCGTTACCCCCAGGGGCTTCTCACACAACACGTGCTTGCCCGCAGCAAGCGCCTTGCGAGCGGCCGGGACATGGAAAGCGTCGGAAGTTGCGATGATGACGGCGTCGAGAGATTCATCGTTCAGCATTTCGTCGTAGTCGAGGTAAATCCTCTCAGCGTCGTAGAAGGTGCCAAAGCGGCGAACCAGCGACTCATCCGCATCGCAGACCGCGCGGAGAACCACATTTCTCGCCTTCTGCGCGGACTCCAGATGAGCAAATTGTGAAATCGGACCGCATCCAAGGATGCCGACTCGAAGGCAATGTTCTTCCTTTCTCAACTTTCCCCTTCTTTCCGGCGACCGCGAGACAGGTCACAATCATCCCCTTTATATAGCGCCTGGACAATGGGGTCTGCAAATCGCCGCCCCTCCAGCCCAGGTACGAGCCGGACAGCGCCCGGCGCGCTGAGTTCTTCGAGCAGCGGAGCAGCCACTCGGGAAGTTCTACAAGTGGCGTATGATCACAGCACACTGGGCATCAACACCACTTTCTCCAGAGATAGATCGACGCGGTGCACCGAATGTCCACCACGCTTCGTGCCATAAGCAGCGCTATCGTTTTCTTAGCTGGCTGCATGCCTCTGCATTCTCAGCCAATGGATGCGAAACAAATCGACGCGTTGGCTGAACGGGCTATGAAGGCGTTCGACGTGCCGGGTTTGGCCTTGGCGGTGGTAAAGGATGGAAACCTTACCTACGCCAATGGCTATGGGGTACGGTCCGTTAACGCACCCAATGAGCTGGTAGACACCAACACGCTGTTCGGAATTGCCTCGGTCACCAAGGCCTTTACTGCCGCTGCACTGGGTATTCTGGTTGACCAGGGGAAACTGAAATGGGATGACAAGGTCAAAGACTACATTCCCGATTTCGTGATGTACGATCCCTATGTCACCAGGGAATTTACCATCCGCGATCTCCTGGCCCACCACAGCGGATTAGCTCGCGGTGCCGGTGAGTTGATGCAGGATCCTAGCCCAACCACGTTCACCACCAGCGAGATCATCCACAGCCTTCGCTATTTTAAGCCGCAGTCATCCTTCCGCACCCAATTCGCATACAGCAACATCATGTACATCGTCGCGGGTGAGGTCATAGCCCGGGTTTCCGGCATGACATGGGAAGAGTTCATCGACAGCCATATCTTCATGGCTTTGCAAATGCGCCAGAGCAGGCCGAATCACCGTTTGATCCTGGCTAATACAAATGTGATCCAACCCCACTCCAAGACCAACGGCAAGGTGCACGTGGTAACCCGCGATGACGACGAGGTCGCTGACCCGGCCGGAGGCATCTTTTCCAGCGCCAACGACATGAGTCGATGGATGATCATGCAGATGAACGACGGAAAGTATGGCGACGGATTGAATATGAGGCTCTTCAGCCAGGCCGTACATCATGAGATGTGGACGCCACAGACGATTATTCCTGTTACCGGCACGAGCGTGTACAACACACATTTTGGCGCCTATGGACTCGGGTGGTTCTTGATCGACGCGGCTGGTTATGAAGAGGTATTTCATACCGGAGGCGATACCGGGATGTCTTCGGCTGTCGTGATGATACCGGAGCTGCGACTTGGCATCGTTGTACTTGCCAACGAAGACAGCGAAATTGGTCTCTCTGTGGCAAATCAGATTCTGGACAGCTATCTCAGAATAAGCGGTACGGATCATGTCGCAGAAAGGCTGGAAAAACAAAAGGCGCGAGAACTTGCGGATGCCCCGGCAAAGGATGTCAACGAACAGCTGGTCAGCGAAACTCCGGTCGGGAGCCGTCCAGAAGACTCGATATACTCAGGAGTCTATAAAGACGTCTGGTTCGGGAATGTGTTTGTGACCTTGGAAAAGAGTGGATTGTGGTTTCGATCAGAACGGTCGCCGCTATTCGCCGGTCCACTTTTGCCCTTCAAGGAAAACGAGTTCTTGGCAAAGTGGACCAATGCAGTTGTGCTATTCGAGCTGAATCAAGAGGGAATTCCCGCGCGCCTGACATTCAAACCATTCATTACCGGCTCGAGCCCATATTTTGGCGACCTTGACTTTCATAGGCAAGGCCGCAGCAAAGACTCAGGTAAGCCGACCGTCAAATGAGATGATGCAAATCCACAACTAAAGGCGGATGAGATCTAGAGAGGTCAATAGATTCGAAATCTGCGGAATGCGGGAGTTCTTGGTAGTCACCGCTGTGCTGCTTTGTATCAGGGCCTGACTTTAGTCGGGCCGTAAACCCCAACAAAGATCTGGGCTTCAGCCCCTGTTTTTTTTGCGGCTCAGAATTGTCCCGGGACGAGCATTTCGATTAGGGTGCGCTTAGCAGAGGCTACAAGTCCTCATCAGCCCAACCTGTGCGGCACAGTCGAAAACGACATCTAAACCTTTTAGAACCATCATGGGCGAATCCGATGGTTTTCATCACCTTGGGTGAGCCGCAGGCTCATGGGGACACGGCTGAAGGCGTGCCCTTCGTGCGGGAACTTTTTATGCACCCTTTTAGGCGCGCCAGTGGATCGCCGGAGTGAGTCGCCGCGATTCAGGAATCCCACTCCCTGAACGAAGCCATACTTCAACAATGATGGTGTTGATCGAAAATCCAATCCAGAATGCCACCCCAAAAAACTGCCTTGGTTCCAGATGCGTCCATCGGCTGGTTGCGAAAAATATGCCCATTACCGGGCGAGTCGTCGCTATACCCAGAAGGATTCCAACCGCCCGAGAAAGCCATCGCATTTTCTGGAAAGACTCGCCAGCCCGTGCATACCAATAGGCCCGAGTCATCGAAAACAGGAAGACGCTATTAAAAAACAGCACAGCGGAACGTTCCACCCATCCCCCAAAAGCGGGGATGCTCATGGCATAGGCAGTAATCCCAACCAGAGCTCCCAGTGGAAAAAGCAACCGCTCCCACAGCCCACTCTTTGGTGCGCGAAAAATAACCAATGGAGCCACCAGAACAAACGCGGTTGCAGAAATAATATGGACAAACGTCAAAGCAGCGTGGGAGGCAAACGCCGCATCCAGCGCAGCCATAGCCGCTGGACCGGACTGCGACGGATGCACAAGGGCAACGAACCGTCGCAAAGCGGCCGCAAGGGCGATCACGATACAGGCCCAGAAACCGGCCTTCAGCCATAGAGGCGCTCGGCGTTTGACGCCCCGTGCCTCGAATTGTTGGCCGCCGTCGATCTGGGCAGCATTCATCTCGGCTGTTGTCGGGTGTACCATCCCTTGAGTAAATCACCGGCATAACCTCGATGCAATGAAGGTTGGTGAAGGATTGTAAAGATAAGTAAAGACCCGGCGCTGGACCCACCAGCCCATTACCATCAGAAACGAGTTGTTTGCTGCCATGAACAGCCTGCTGATTGTCGACGACGATGTTGAACTCTGCGCCTTGCTTATCGAGCGTCTGGCAGAGGATGGATTCAACCTATCCGCCGTGCACAACGGAATCGATGGTTTGGAACTCGCCAGTAATGGCAGCTTTTCTCTCGTCATCCTGGACGTGATGTTGCCCCGCATGGGGGGAATCGATGTACTCAAACAGTTGCGCGCCCGCTCTTCCGTACCCGTCTTGATGCTGACAGCTCGTGGAGACGACATTGATCGCATCATCGGTCTTGAGGTCGGAGCTGACGACTATTTGCCCAAGCCATTCAACCCTCGAGAACTCGTTGCCCGCATTAAGGCGATCCTGCGGCGGATGGAGGAACGACGGACCGGCCTCGAACGGTTTATGGCCGGCGACATCGTGATCGACACGTCTTTGAGAGAGGCCTACGTAGGTGACAGGTCGCTGCAATTGACGACCGTTGAGTTCGCCCTTCTGGAGGTCCTGGTGCGCAACCCGGGACGAGCACTGAGCCGCGAATATCTCACCGGCATCGCACTGGGAAGAAAGCTGGGCGCGTTCGACCGGACAATCGACGTGCACATCAGCAATCTCAGGAGAAAGCTGGATGAACATCGCGGCGTCCAGCGTATCAAGACGATTCGGGGCAGTGGCTATTTGCTTGCACCCCGCAGGCCAACAGAGGACCTTTGAGCATGCCAGGTCTTTTCGTCAAAATCTTTCTCTGCTTCTGGGCGACCGTGGTCCTGACTGGAATCTCGCTCGTGCTGGCCTTTGTACTGCAACCACACGGTGTTCCTTCCCGCTGGCATGCCAGCCTCGAAGATACGGCGAAGTATTTTGGAACCGCGGCTGTAAGTATGTTGAACCAAGGCGGCGCACCTGCGGCGTCCAGGTTCATTGACCAGCTTTCAGCAGATGCACACATACGCGCCTGCCTTTTCGATGGCACCGGCCTCGCATTAGCCGGACAGGCCTGTTCAGAGTTCAAGCAGGCTGTTGATCGGGTTGCCCATGGCGAACCATCGGTTGGCACAATGCATCGCGGGTTGGCCACGATGGTGATACCGGTAAAGGGTTCCAACGGACACACCTATATCTACGCATCAGAGCTCTTGTCGGGCCCGGGCGCCGCATTTGGCCTGGACCCCGAAGCCGTGTTGCTGCGCGTAAGCCTGGCACTGCTCGTGTCTGGTCTCATCTGTTACTTTCTTGCGCGCTACCTGACGAGACCTATCTTGCGTCTGCGCTCTGTGGCCCAGCAGATCTCCGCGGGGCAATTGAACGCCCGCGCAGACGCCGCGCTGGAATCGCGAAGAGATGAGTTTGGAGATCTTGTTCGGGATTTCAATGGCATGGCGGCAACGACGGAAGCGCTTATCGCAAGTCAGCGGCAGCTTTTATATGACGTGTCACACGAGCTTCGATCGCCGCTGGCACGGCTGAATGTCGCCTTAGACTTGCTACGCGGCCGCGTTGGCGAAGTTCCCGCATTGAGCCGTATGCAGATTGATCTGCAACGGCTGAATGAGACCATCGGAAGGCTGCTGACCGTCGCCAAGCTTGAGGCCACGCCTGCCCTGCAGAATTCCGCAATGGTGAACTTATCTGACCTCGTTTCGAGCCTGGCCGCCGACGCAGACTTCGAGGCACAGGAACGAGGAAGTCGCGTAGAAGTGGCAAAGACGGCAGACCTGGCGGTGCTCGGAGATCCAAGTCTGCTACGAAGCGCAATCGAAAATGTTCTCCGCAATGCCCTCCGGTTCACGGCACCCGGCACGCCGGTCGAAGTGCTTCTTCGCACTGCACCGGCGATCGGCGGCCATGAGGCGATCATCGTGGTACGCGACCATGGACCAGGCGTGCCGCTGGAAGAGCTCACTCGCATCTTCAAGCCTTTTTACCGCTTGTCCGAGTCGCGTGGCAACGACTTCAACGGTGCAGGATTGGGCCTGGCGATCGCGGAGAGGATTGTGCGTCTTCATGGAGGTAGAATTTTCGCGACCAATGTTGAAGGAGGCGGACTGAGTGTTGAGATCATCTTGCCCCAAATGGTGGGAAGCGAACAAGAAAACGTGTAGCGGTAAGAGTTACACTTTTACCGCCGTTGCTCAAATGTTGACTAAAGAACTAGCGCGAGGATAAGTCGCCGGAGGTGGGAGCAACCGGCGCATCGGTTCCCTTTTCGTTGGTGAGGCGTCTCCAGAGGATGCGCAACGTAGCCACGGCCGGAACCGAGATAAGAGCACCCACCACGCCCGCAATTTCTCCCCCCGCCAACACCGCCAATATCTGTACCAGGGGTGAGATCTCAAGAGACTTGCCCATGATGCGTGGGGCGTTCACGTAGTCCTGGAGGACACGCCAGATCCCAAGAAAGAGCACGATCCAGATCAGGTGAGGGTAGCTCGTCAACACCGCGATCACGAAGACAATGATGGCGGCGATCGCCGGCCCCACCACCGGAACGAACTCGAAGATCCCCGCGAGAGGGCCAAGAATGAGAGAGTACCGCAGGTGCAGAATGCTCAGCACGACCGTGTAGACAACCAGCGTGAGCGAAGCAAGAATGAGCTGTGCGCGAATATAGCTGCCGAGCATTACATTTACATCGCCCACAATCCCGCGAAGCGTCTTCCTGTTTTCTGGGGAGCCTCCGATGGCGACCAGGTTCTCGCCGATCGATTGACCGTCTTTGAGGAAGAAGATGGCGAGGATGGGGATAAGGATCACCCACCAGATGTGCTGCGCTGGCTCCGCCACCTTCTGACCGATAGCCCGGCCAAAGCCGAGGATGTCGTCTTTATGCTGTATGAAGAAGTTCTGGATCTGGGCTTGCCGCGCGGCACTCCATCCATGCTTCTGGCCCACCTGTGTAACCAGCTCGCCGGAGCCCGCCTGGCTCAGGAGTGAGGGAAGGCTGGTCGCCAGCGCGTTGCCTTCACTGGCAACCTTGGGTCCAACCAGAAAACCCAGGCCAACCAGAAGGCCAATCAAAATAAGGTAGACCGCACCGATGGCCTGAATACGGCCGCGCAATGGCTTTTGCAGCAAGGCGACCAAAGGATCCACGAAGTATGCAAACAGGATCGCAAACAGGAAGAGCGTGAGCGTTTCGCGCGCGGCATACAGAAAAGCCAATGCCAGAGCAAAGATGAGCGCGGTACACAGGATTCGGACGGTCTTCGGGTCCCAAACCTTATTGAGCATGGTTCATCTTAGACCCTTTGCTGCTCGGTGAGGGTCATTCCCGCCCTGTCCTCTTTCATGCAGTCCAGGATCGCTCTACACCGCACCACTGGCGCTGGGGCCTGCGATGGCACAGAGCGGCAGAGTTACTCTCAACCAATTGTCGCTGAAACTGTAGCTGGATGATGATCGCTCCTCGCAACGATCGCATCGACGCCGACAGCCCCAAAAGGTGAGGAGATGAAGTCTCCCATAGGCAAATCCTGCCGCCTTAGACGCACTCACTTGCGGAGAGATAGCTGTGTGGCGCCAGCTTTATCACAAATTTAATCAGCCCATTCTGCAGCGGCCGGCGAGACATTTATCTGACAATTCCCTGACAACTCGCACCATCGCAGGCGCTTAGTGTGATCTTCGGGTCGACTTACCAGGAGACCCATCTTCACTCAAAGTCAGGACAGGTAAACCACTATGGAAAAACCAGTGAGCAACACCAAGCGTTCAGTGAACCGCCGTTCTTTTATGAAAAGCGGTCTTCTGACAGGAGGCGCAGCTGCAGTAGGCGCCGGTTTGTTGGCTAAGGGAACTTCCGCGCGCGCACAAAAAAGCGGGTATCTCGACAACGGCGATGCCGCCATCCTCCGCTTTCTGGCGGCGGCAGAACTGATTGAGTCGGATCTCTGGATACAGTATGCGGAACTCGGGGGTATCGGCAATAACAAGCCGGTTGAGGTAGATCCGAACCAATCGATGAACAACTACCAGGTGGCTTTGTCGAACCTGGATGGTGATGCCTCTCAATACATCAGCAGCAATACCTTGGACGAACAGAGTCACGCTGCTTTTCTGAACGCCTATCTCGATTCCAGAGGAGCCGAACCGGTTAACTTCGACGAGTTCCGCACTCTGGAGGGAAGCACAGCTACGGGATCATCCGGCAGCAAGCGACTCACCAACCTCATGCATCTCAACGTCGACACCAGCTGGTATATCCGCTACCGTAGTGCAACCAACCCAGACCTCGGAGCCACCTTTCCGCAAGCGATCAAGCTCCAGAATGTCACCGCCATACCCCGAAATAACAACGATTTCAACGGCACGGCCAACCCTAACTTTCCGGGTAACAATCACATTCAAGCGATCGCGAATACGGCCGCCTTTCACTTTGGATACATTGAGCAGGGCGGCTCCAGTCTTTACGCTGCACTCAGTCGTAAAGTGACCGATCTGGAAGTTCTTGAGATTACTCTCGGCATTGGAGGAGACGAGATTGCTCACTTTCTGGAATGGGTCGACTTTGCCGGCAACGGGGTGCAACAGCCTGTGGCGCCGTTTAGCGATTCTATATCCGGCCTGTCGTTCCCCGATTTTTTCAACCCTCTAAATCCACTGATTCAGCCCAGTCTGATCTTCCCCGTGCCTTGCGAATTCATCAGCCCTAAGCTGCCCCATGTCGCTATCATTCGTCCGCTGCGGGATAGGTTTGCCGGCGCCGTGGCCACGATCGCAAGCTTCACGGCCGATGGCCTCTTCTACGGCCAAAACCCGGAGTTCCTCAACATACTGAAATCCATGGCCGTCGAAGCGGATGCAGCCGTCCGCTTAGCGTAGTCACTTTTAACCCTCAGTTCGTGTAGCACTAGGAATCGGGGCCCTTGCTTAGCCACAAAGGCCCCGGTTTCAGCCCTACGATCCGTGCCGGCTGCCTTCTGCCGGCTTGTCCATCTTCTCCAGCTTGTCGAGGCAACCGATCCAGCCGTGCTCGTGCTTCGCTACTGCTTCCGCAGAGCGGAAACGTTCATGCGTCAGGATAAGTTCCGTTCCCTGTTCAAGATCACGCAACGCGACTGTTACCAATGTCTCCTCGCCCGATTCGCATGCGCCGCCCCAGGTGAACGAGAGCAGCTCGTTCGGAACAATCTTCCGATAAAACCCAGACGCTACATAGACGGCATTGTCCAGCCCGTGCATCTCTACCCGGTACTCGCCCCCCACGCGCAGATCGGCGCTTGCGTTTGCCACCCGCATTCCACCGGGAGCGAACCACTGCTGCATCAACTCCGGCGTTGTCCATGACGCAAAGACGCGAGAACGCGGAGCCTTGATCACTCGGCGAACCTCTAATTTCAAGTCCTCACTCTTTTCCTGCTCTTGCACTGCTGCCTGCTCGCTCATGTTCTTCTCCTTCGAGGAAGTGTTGGAGAGCGTCAAGTTGCCGCTCCCAGAATTTTTGATAATAGGCCAGCCATTCCTCAGCCGGCCGCAACGGGGCGGGATTGAGACGCACTATCTGAAAGCTGCCGCGTCGCTCGCGCGCGATCAGTTCCGCGGATTCCAGCACCTTCAGGTGTTTGGACACCGCGGCCAGGGAAATACGGTACGGCTTGGCAATTTCGCTCACAGTCTTCTCCCGGGCAGAAATGTCCCGCAGAATAGACCGCCGCGTCGAGTCGGAAAGAGCGTGAAAGATTGAGTCCAACCGGGCGACATTCGATTTAACCATATGGTTGAATAGTAGGTCGACGCAAGGCGACTGTCAACCAATCGGTTAAATGTTACCCAAGAAGCCTCAACCTGTATGGCACGGCTTCCGCGGCAGCTTAGAGGACGTACCTCAGGCGGTAAAGTGTGTGCGTGAGAACCAACCGATTGCAAAAATGAGTCTCGCAGGGACGACTGAACCTCAAGGCTATCCAAATTAGCGGAGAAACTGGTTTTTTTAGCAAATGTAACTTGTTGATTGATTTGAGGAGAATGGGACCGAGCAAAATCAGGTTGCCCTGTTTGATCGGCTGCTGTCTAAATGGCAGTGAGTTTTAGAGTTGCCCTGATGAACGAAGGGCACGGGTTCAGCCGTGCCACACGGCACGCGGATCCATTAGGGCTTTAAGAGGGTGTCTGAGAACCTCAAGGGAAACCGCAAACCTGTGGGTTTCGCAAAAGCGTACCTCAGCGGCTGAAGCCGTCAAGCACAGGCGACTTACGGCACAGTCGAAAACCGCCTCACTAAGGTGTTCGGTCATGAGGGTAAGGGGTCGGCGGGCGGCGCAATCTGCACTTGATAACCGAGAGCTTGTAATTCACGGATCATGCGTTTGGCTCGCTCCTTGACCGTCTTGGGATTGGGGCGGTTGCCATACTCGATATAACGGTCCCCCTGATGAAGAATCTTCCACACCAGCCGGCAGAGACGATTGGCAACGGCCCATATTGCCTTATTGTGTCCCAGCCGAGGGACCCAGCGGCGATACAGGTTCTGAAAAATGCTGCCCTTGGTCTTGACTGCCGCGTTGGCCGCTTGGTTCAGCAGGCGTCGCATCATCCGGTTGCCCTTCGGGCTGCGGTTGCTTTTCGACACTTCTGCCGATTCTTCTTTCCCGGGACATGTCCCTACCCAGGAGCAGAGCTCTTGCGGGGACGGAAAGGTGGCAGCTGTAGGCCCAACTTCAGCAATCACCTGCTGCGCCGAATCGACACCCAGGCCTGGCATCTCGGCCAAGCGGACCACGGCATCGTTGTATTGGCGCAAGCTCTGTCCCAGATTGCTGTTCAGTGCCTCAATCTGCTCCTCGATCAGCTTCAGACGGGCCAGAAACAGACCTAGCACCTGACGATGTGGCTCACTGAGTTGCTTGGCTCCCTGGAGTGCATCTTGTAGTTGGTCCGGCGTCGCCCGCAAGTTCGCATCCACCATCGCTGACAACTTTCCCAGATCACTTTCCCCCTTCGACATCGCTTCCAGGATCCGCCGGCTACTGATCCCCAGCAAATCGCTGACACAGCCGGATAGCTTAATACGTGCCTCTTCCAGAAAAGCTTCCAGCTGGTTCTGCAGCCGAACCCGATCTCTCCGCAGTTGATATTTGGTCCGACTCATAATCCGCCACAACCGCTGCTCGCCATCCGGTACAAAGCTTAAGATCAGTTCTCCGGCCACCTGCCGGCGTACCAAACGCTCCGCATCCACAAAATCCCTCTTGCGACCGCGCGGACCTCGATTGGATTGCGCCTGGGCCAGATACAGCTGGCATTGCCCTTCCAGTTGCTGCCATACCGGCTTCCAATACTGCGCCGTCGACTCCATAACCACTTCGCTGACATTGCGCTCCTTCAGCCAGATGGCCATCCGGCGCAACTCCGACTCCGTGGTTCCAAACTTAGGTCGTTCGAACCGCAACTGGCCTTCGCTCGAACCCTCGGCCGCTACTACCGCCAGCATCTTCTTATGAACATCGATTCCCGCTATGCGACAATTCTGCTCCATATGCATCCCTCGCCCATTCAGGCCTCCACAGGCAGAGCATGCTCTAGCCCGCATTTCTCACCATCACAGATTCTGCGACACGATTGAGAGTGGGGAGAGCCTGTTGCAGTGCTTTTGCGTGATAGGGTTGGCCGGTCGGTGTAATTTCTAGCGTGTGGCGGGCTGCTTGGGGGTTAGCAGGGTGTCATTTTGCATGGCTCCGCCAGGCCGGAGCCATGGGCCGAAGTGGAAGTGTCGTTAGCCGCTGGGAGCGGGTTTCAGCAACGCAGGGCGTGGAAGGCTTGTGCGAAGAGGTGTTTCCAGGGATAGGTCGAGTTGAGCTGAAGCATAATGCGGCGCACGCTGATGCGCACGATGGCACCGATCTTGAACAGCTTGAGACGGATGGTATCGACCTGAGCCTGGGCCCACTCCGTGCCTTGGAGGCCCAGCCGGCGGAGCGCCTCCATCAGCGTGTAAGCCAGCGCGGAGAAGTAGAGGCGCAACTGATTGCCCTTCATCTCGTCGGTTGAGAGCCGATCGGCGAACAGGCACATCTGTTCCTTAATGCGGTTCTCCATTTCGCCACGGGCGCAGTAGAACTTCTCGTAAAGTGCCTGGTCGGGCCACTGGTCCGGAGTCAGCGAAGTGACCACGAAGCGCGGATTTTCGCCCTTGTCGAGATACTCGGCTTTGGCCACCACGCGGCGGGCGCACGACCAGCTATGGCGCGTGGTATAGGCGAAGCCGGTAAAGACGCGCGCCGCCTTGGCTGTGCCCTGATGAAGGGCACGAGCTTGCTGCATCTGGGCGCCGATGATCTTCTGCAGCCGCTGGTTGCGCGCCAAGCCAAACAGGTAATCCACCTTGTTGGCCTCGCACCAGCTCATCAACTCTTCGCGGCAGAAGCCGGAGTCGGCGCGCAACACGATCCGGGTTTGCGGCCATCGCTGCCGCAGTTGGGCAACGATGCGGCTCACTTCCTCCACCGCTCCGGCGGCAGCGTCTTGGTTGGCCGCCCGCAGACGCGCGCACAGCAACTGGTCGCCGGCGAAGATATACAGCGGCAGATAGCAGTAGCTGCCGTAGTAGCCGTGGAAGAAACGCTCCGGCTGATGGCCGTATAGCGGGATGTCGGTGGCGTCCAGGTCCAGCACGATCTGTTCCGGCGCACTGCGATGGGACTCCAGATACAGCTCCCCCAACAAACGGTCCAGAGACTCCGCCGAGTAGCCGATCTTGTGATAGCGACCGGTGCGGCCAACCAGTTCCAGTCGGTTCAGCGTGCTCTTGCCGGCCAGCGGCTTATCCAGCTCACTCTTACCGCTGAGCAACGCCAGCAGAGGATCGGAGCGCAACTGCTCATGATCGCAAAGGTCCTCGTACCCCAACGCCAGACCGAAGATGCGCTGCGCCAGCATCTGAGCTAACTGGTGCTTGACCAGCAACGGCGATCGGCCATCGACAAAGCAGCACCCCAGCCGCCCCAGCAGGTTGATCTTCCGGTCCACCTCGCGCAACAGCAGCGCACCGCCGTCGCTGGAAACTTGACCGGCGGTAAACCCTGCCTCCACGCGGCGCGAAAAATGACCTGTAAATGCAAACGTTTCTTGGTTACACTCTGTCATCAGAAAGGCCGCCTCCGCACGGCAAACACTACGTCTCGACAACGCAGTTATGCCATGAAAAGACGGCCTTTCCAAGCAACTTTCTAAATCCCCTCGCCCAGATCTGTATCTTGATTGTGAGAAATCCGGGCTAGTTGATTAAGCACAGTCTCGTACTGTCTTTGCGTTTCCACATCGACGTACACTCATTGGTTCAAATGCATGCTCCGGATCAGACACGGCTACGGCCTCAATTGCTCCAGTGCCGAAACAACCTCGGCCCATGGAAACCTAGTACCAAAATAACTCTCGCCCGGGTTTTCATCACCTTGGGTGAGCCGCAGGCTCATGGAGACACGGCTGAAGCCGTGCCCTTCGTACAGAGACGCTTTTTCATTCAGTTTTTTGGCCGTTGCCCCGAAGCAGCAGTTTGTACAGAATGTGCCGTCGCAGCTAAAAGCCGTCAAGCACGTATGCCGTGCCCTTCCTTCGACAGTCTCTTCCCCAAGACTTCATGCGCCGTCTAAGTTAATGAACTGAAAACCTAATTTGGACAGGTCTGAAGTTCAGCCGTCTCTGCGGGACTCGATTTCGCGATCAGGCCACTGGACTTTGCAGGATCTGTGCCAGTGCGTGCAGCCGCTTCGCATCCGCAGTGTTCTTGGCGCCAGAGGCATCTGCCTCCACAGAAGCTGCCATGCCCTGAAGCCTTGCTACGTCCTTCTTGCCCAGCTTCGACGTCTGCGCACGTGCGACCGCCTTATTCAGAGCGTCGAGCCGCTTCGCGGGCAGCGCCTGCGAGCGCCCTAACTGGTCCAGGTAAGCGCGGGCAACAACCAGCTGAGACGGCCATGTTATCCTCGGCTGGTTCTGCACGTTGAACTCGCTCAGCTGCACCAGGTCAGACGCGTCGATCTCGTTCTGCGTCAGAAATTTGCTCGGGACCAGCTTGAACACGTCGAGCCCGCGGGCGATCTCCGATCCATAGATGTGACCGTTGTACCAATAAGCAGACCATTCTCCGCCCAGGATGAGTGTTGTGGCATCGATCGGCCCGCGATCAAAGTAGGCAATCTCATACGGATGTGCCGCGTCTGTGAAGTCCATCACAGAAATGCCGCCCTGGTACCATGCCTGCACTTCGATATCGCGTCCGGGAACCGGTACAAGCGATCCGTTGTGCGCAACGCAGTTCTCCGTTGCCGTCTGGGCCGCGGGCATCTTGTAGTAGCTTGCCAGCGAAAGCTTGTCGTCTTGCAGGTTAAAGATCGCGTCCGCTCCCCACTTGTTGGGGTCCGTCGGACGGCACCGCGGCTGCAGCCCGCCGCCCCACTCATCCGTGAACACCACCTTGGTTCCGTCGTTTGAGAAGGTAGCCGAGTGCCAATAGGAATAGTTCGGATCATTCACCGCATCCACACGCTTTGGATGCACCGGGTCTTTGATGTCGAGCAAAATCCCATTTCCTGAGCAAGCACCAGCTGCCAGGCCGATGGCCGAATACACCGTGATGTCATGGCATTGGTTGGTATCCGCGGGCTTCTCCGCTTTCTTGTCATGGCTTCCGCCATTGTTGAGCCCGTTCAACGCACCCGTGCGCGCGTCGATAAACACCCGCGGGCTCGACACCACCTTAGCCTGCTCCGGTGCGGCAAGCGGGACCTTAATCACGTCGATGCGGAACAAAGAAGTGTTCGGGTCTTTATCGGGAGCCTCGCCGGAACATCCCGCAAGCTCTTCGGATTGCCGCACAAACGAGGTTCCCGAGACATAGAGGTAAACATTATCTTTGTCGTTGGGATCGACCACTAGCGTATGCGTGTGTGACCCCCGGCAGGTCTGCACCGCCGCCACCTGCTTCGGGTTCTTGATGTCCGAAATATCGAAAATCCTCACCCCACGAAACCGGTCCGGGCTGGCGACCGGGTTTCGCTTGTCCTTTTCATGACCGGGTTCCGGCGGAGGCAGCGGGGGGAAACCCTGGGTCCCGCAGTCAAGCCGTCCATTCGGCATCTCGACCGACACGAAGAGCAGGTTTCTATAAACAGAGGGATCGCCTTGGCCTCCTGGGCAAACCAGAGACGTAACCAACGATATGTTCGCTGGGTTCGAGATATCGTAGATGTTCACGCCATAGAAGTTGCCCTGGAACAGGTGATTCCCCTGAAACGCAAAATCTGAGTTCGCAAAGGCAAGCTGGGCGATGACCGGTTGCATCGATTTCGGGATCTTGGCCTTGTTCACACCAAGAGTGTCCAATGTCTTCTGAACCACCGGATCGTCCGCCTGCGTGGACGACAGCTGAAAGGCCGAAGCCTTCTTCAGGAATGCGATGTGCTTGATGCCCATCGCCGCCTCGCCCGCATCATAGAGCCCCGGCTTCAGCCCAACGCGCGGATCGTTGGAGGTCGAGCCCGTCGTCCCAGGAGGGAGCGGGGTAGCTGGTTGCGCGGCGAAGGGATCTTCTTCTTCAGCAGCCGGAGCCGCCTTTGCAGCTGGCGCAGCCGGAGCAGGCGGCGTCTGCGCTTGCAGGCGAGCGGTAACAGAACCGAGGAAAGCCACGGTGAACGCCGCGATAAGCAACCGAAAAACAAGAGACTGCGAGCGCTTCATTCTTTCTCCTTCAACATACCTTCCATGATTTTGATCTCGGCCCGCTGCGTGTTATCTACATCCGTTGCAAAGTCGAACAGCTCCGCATCCTGGCCCGCTCCCGGCGTATCGAACAATTGCTTCACCATGACCAATGCGCCGTTGTGATGCTGCATCATGCCCGTCAAAAACTTCCGGTCAAACTCCGCCCCCTCCGCCTTCTCCAACTCACGCATCTGCTGCGGAGTCAGCATACCCGGCATAGCCGGCATAGCCTTGCCGCTGTTATCCATGTCCGGCATACCCGGCATGGCCATCGACATAGGTGCGTTCCGCGCTGCCAGCCACCGCTTCATGAACTTGATCTCGTCCGCCTGGGAAAGGCTGATGCGTTCCCCCAGGGTGCGAATTGTTTTGTCCTTGGTATGCGATGGAATCAGCGCAGTCATCTCTACCGCCTGCGCGTGATGCATAATCATCCCTTGCATGAACTCTATGTCCGCCTGCGAGCGTGGTGGCGCCACTGCGGAGGTAGAAGTCGGCAGCCTTCTGCTGGGAGTCCCTGGCGCACCTGGTTGCACCACCGAGACGGATCCCGATCCCGGCTGTTGAGCATAACCCTGGCGAGCCGGCACGTTGCAAACCACCGCAGCCAGCAACGCCATAGACAGAGTTCCGGCCATACACGGTCTCCGCTCCAAACCCAAAAGATCTAACCTCCACTTAGCGATAACGGGCCATATTTGCTGCCCTCACGGTATCATGGCATCGGGCGATATAGGATACGGACATCTCCGCATGCAAAGACCAGTCATGGTGCTTTCGACCGTTGCGCTCCTCGTATTCACCGCGTCCGCCTGGGTGGCCGCGCCGGTACCGCCAATCAATCATGAGGATATAAAGTTGCAGCTGCGTACCCAGGTCCAGCCATTCCATGCAAACGGACCCTGGGTCGAAGCCCAATTTGAATCAGCCATCGTACCCGCGAAAACCGCAATCATCGTCACGGATATGTGGGACAAGCATTGGTGTAAGGGGGCCACGCACAGGGTAGGGCTCATTGCCCAGAGGATGGAACCCCTGCTCTCACTGGCCCGCAGCGCCGGCATATTGATCATCCATGCGCCCTCTGAGACGATGGAGTTCTACCGTGACGCGCCCGGCAGGCTACTGGCAGAAAACGCCCCTCACTCCCTTCCTCCTCCGGAACTGACCTTCTCAGACGCTCCCCTCCCCATCGACGATAGCGATGAAGGCTGCGACACTCCCGGAGAGAAACCCCATAAGGCCTGGAGTCGCGAAACCGAGGCCCTCACCATTGCACCCGGAGATGTGATCTCTGACCAAGGGCAGGAGATCTACAACGTGCTTCAGCAACATCACATCGACACCGTGCTCTTCATGGGTGTGCACGCCAACATGTGTATTCTCAATCGGAGCTTTGGCGTGCGCCAGCTGTCGAAGTGGGGACTGCGCTGCGTGTTGGTGCGCGACCTTACCGACGCCATGTATAACCCGGCGTCGAGACCCTTTGTCTCCCACGCTGCCGGCACGGAACTGGTGATCGAACATATCGAGAAATACTGGGCGCCCACGACAACCAGTAGCGCGTTGACTACGGCATTAAAGAAGAATGCCGTCCTGCTACCATCGAAAACACCCTGATACTTGTAAAGGACACCTGCGTGACATCCCGCCTGCAGCCGTGCCGCTACTTTCTCCTCATCCTCTTCGCAACCCTAAATTCCGGGGCCCAACAAACGTCAGCCCCAAAAACGCAGATCATTCACGCCGGAAAACTCCTTGATGTACGCACCGGACGCATACAGACGGATGCTTACATCACGGTGATCGGGGAAAGGATCGATTCCATCTCTCAGTCGGCCCCGGCCGCGGATAAGCCGATCATCGACATGAGTCACTACACCATCGTCCCCGGGCTGATCGATGCTCACGGGCACATCCTCTCTGATCCAACCACACAGTCTTCCACGTCGTACCTGATCACCTCTGCCCCGCAAGCCACCGTCCGCGGAGTCGCGAACCTTCAGCTCTGGCTGAAACATGGGTTTACCGTGGTACGGGATGCCTGCGAATCCTATTCGTCCTATCCGCAATTTGCGTTGAGAGAGGGCGTTGCCAAAGGGCTCATTACCGGCCCGCGCATTGTCGCCGCAGGCAGTTGTATTTCGCTCACCGGCGGTCACGGCGACTCTGATCGTCTCTCCCCAGACAAGCCGACCCTCGGCCAGCCCAACCAGGTAGACACCGTCGACGATGTGAGTCGCATCGTCCGGCGTGACATTAAGTTTGGCGCCGACTGGATCAAGTTGATGGCAACCGGCGGAGTCATGGATCCCATCAGCGACTATCGCGTGCAGGAATTGAGTGATGCCCAGATGGCGCGTGCTGTGGAAGACGCGCATCGCGCCGGGCACAAGGTAATGGCGCACGCCGAGGGAACGGTCGGCATCAAGGCCGCCATTCGTGCGGGCGTCGACTCAATCGAGCACGGAACCATGCTCGACAACGACGGCGCGAAGATGATGGCCGACCGCGGCACCTGGCTAGTGCCGACGCTCTATTGCTTCCAGCACGATCTACAGACCGGGCTCTCCAAAGGCCGCGAGCCCAGCAGCATGGCAAAGGGCATTGCCATCGTCAAGGAACAGGGCCCCGCCTTTCAGCGCGCCCTGAAGTATCACGTAAAGATTGCCTACGGGGTCGATGACGACGACATCGACGAGTCCGTTTCCCGGGAGTTTGGTGCGCTCGTACGCGGCGGCATGACTCCACTCGAAGCGATGCAGGCGGCGACCATCCACGGAGCAGAGCTTCTTTCCCTTGACAAGGATCTGGGCACCATAGAACCAGGCAAGTACGCCGACCTGGTTGCCGTGCCCTCGAACCCCCTGGACGACATCACGGTGATGGAGCACGTTGCCTGGGTCATGAAATCCGGCAACGTGGTGAAGCCACTCCCCTGATTGCAAAATCAGTCCCGCAGGGACGGCTGAACTTAGCCCGTTCCGCACTACCTACTTAGCAGCTGCGTCGAACGCCTTTTGAATAAACGCGACGATACGGCGCCGCGCATCAAAGCCATGCCAGGGCTCGGGCACCGGAGCGCCGTAAATCGCCATAGCCAACGGACCATGATTATCGCGCGGGTAAGTCACCAGGTCGACCGGCACGCCCATCTGTCGCAATGCACGATACATTTCCATGGACTGCCCCAGCGGATCGGTCGTGTCGCCCTCACCCTGCAGCAGCAGGAAAGGCGTGCTGGCTTTGCCGGCACTGGCCAGTGGGCTTTGCCGCCATGCATCCTCGGGATGCTCCCACGGCTTGCCAAAATACCAACGGTCGTACCACGATGAGTCCTCCGTACCGTATTCACTGTGCTGGTCGATCACCGGCGCGCCACTGATAATGGCTTTAAAGCGCGTGGTCTTGCCCTCGACAAAGGCAGCCATCTCCCCTCCGTAGCTATAGCCCATCAACGCCATGCGGTTGCCGTCGATGGGCTCGCTCTTCAACACGGCATCCACGCCGGCCATGATGTCACGGTAATCGCCGCCGCCCAGATCGTTCTTGTTAGCGGCAGCAAAGGCTGCGCCATAGCCGGAACTCCCCCGCGGGTTGGTCCGTAACACAGCCCAGCCGTGACCCAGCAAAAAGTCGATCCACGCATCATGTGCTTCCGCGTAAGCACCCAGTGGACCTCCATGCACCTCCACAATCAATGGCACTTGCCGCTGCGCGGCTTCCGGTGGCAAGTACAGGCGGCCCTCTATGCTGAACCCGTCGCTCTTCCATTGCAGCCGCTTCGGAGCCACGCTCAACAAGTTCGCCGGTGTCAGCGGCGGAATCCTAACCGGCGTCGCGGGGAATTTCAGGTCCGCGGTGTAGTAAAGCTTTCGCGGATCCCCTCCGCCACTCCCGAGAAAGAGCCAGCCATTCCGCTGCGCATTCGTTTCCAGTGCGGACACATCCGACGGGCGGAGCGCCAGCAATTCCGGTTCGCTGGCTCCAGCTGCATAGCGGGCCACTTTACCGTGGAAACCGATCTCCACCAGCTGCACGACACTACCGTCCGCCAGCGGTACCGGAACCCCCCTGCGCATGGAGCCCTGGAAGCCATCGCTCAGATCGCGTGTGGTCTTCGCAGCCATGTCATAAACGTATAGGTCGGCGTAGCCGGGCGGCGCATCGTGTTTCGCCTGTGCCAGGTAGACGATCGACCCGCCATCGGGCGCAAATGCCGCCGCTTCGATGGTCGGCGGCAGCCCGACCACCTTTTGCGGATGGCTCGAGTCCGCCATGCTGACCAGCCAGCTACTCATCGCCGGTCCCAGGTCGCCCACACCATTTGCACCCTCGGAGAGCGCCAACAGCTTCCCGCTATCGCTGCTCCAGTAAGCCTCCCGTACGTCCGGGTCCACGGGCAACAGCATCAGCTTGCCGCTCGCTACGTTCAGCACGTACAAGCGCGAGCCGTGAGGATTATGGTTCACCCAATCGGCGTCCGACTTCGCTTCTTTCTGCGCCTTCTCGCCCGGGGTCTGCGGATCCGCCGCGATGATCGCGATGTGGCTGCCGTCGGGAGAGACCTCGTACCGGGTTACATCGAGGCTCACCTCATCCCCCTTCGCGTCGCTCTTCGGATGCTGCGGAGTGTCACTCGATGGCGGATCTTCCGGCGGGGCTGCCTCGTCTTTCGGGGGCAACGCGTCCGGAAGCTTGGCCTGGTCGACCACCGGCTTCACCTTGAGGCTAAACGGCTTCGCTTCGCCCCCGTTCATCGGCAGGCGATAGAGCGAGATATGTTCGTCGCGTTTAGCCAGGAACAGGATGCTTTGCCCATCAGGCATCCAACTCGCCTCGTACTCTCCGCGCTTATCCGCGTCCGGGGAGTAGGTAATCTGCCGTGGCTCTTCCCTACCGGCGCCGGTTAGCCACAGGTGGCTCTTCGCGCCATCCGCCGTCGCCTCCGTGATGCGGACCAGGATCCGCTTGCCGTCCGGTGCGAGCCGCGGGTCGCTCATGGTTTTGAATCGTCGCAACTGCTCGTTGGTTGGGAAGCTGGGCACTGCCCCGGAGGGCATGGGCGCCTGCGCCCCGAGCGGCAGCATCGTACAAAGCAAAAACAGCGGAAGAAGAGCATCTCGAACAAAGCCAGCCATACAAGAAGAGTACCCATGAACCTCGGAAACAAAAACTCCATCCGCTAACAAATTAAAGTGGCAACTCTGGCGGCCTCGCAATCACCGTCCTTGGTTTTGGGCCGGTCCCAACCAAAGTCTTTGGTTCTGGACGGGTGCCCCACCCGTCCAGGGAAGAGGGCTTCTTCTTTGCTCTAACCGTAGCACCCGCTTCGCTCCCGCCGGCCACCCTGCAATTTTTACGACCTAACTCGATCAAGCGATGACTTTCTTCCCAATGCACTTGCCGGGATCCGCCCGGCAATGGAAACCGTAACAGTTACGGAAATTTTTACACGCGCGAGTGGAACTAATTATCGAGTATCCACTGGGGAAGATAGGATGACGTAAATCCTATGCACAACTATTGTGCAGTGTTTGCGCTCACTAGACGCCACATGTACCATTAAAAACATTGGCAACTACTGATTGCGGCGGCAATCCAGGTTGCCAAGAACACACTACATGTTGGAGTAGCGATGCGTCACGATATATGGCTTGGACTAAGAAAGGTTTCGCAACAACTCGACCAGGTTGTTAAATATGAATCAGGGCAGTTAGACGAACCCACAACGATCGAACTATTCCAGTCTCTTATTGAGAGCGGTCTCGCCTGGTCTTTGCCCGGCAACTATGGAAGGACCGCAAGCGAGTTGATTACCCTCGGTGTCTGTCATCCCGTAGAGCATTTATTGCAGCAGGCACTCGTAGGATGATTGACTATGGTCGCCTGGAGAAAGGCCTCAGCGGTGTGGAGCCCAGCACTAAGGCACAATCTGACATAGATGAACTCACCGCATACACGTTAGAAAACGCTCGATTAAAAAAAGTGATTGACGTTCAGAAGACCGAAATTAAAAGGCTTATGCGCCTGCTCGGCATTGGCTTAGAACTGAAATAAAAGAGCCCCACTGGCATACCAGTCAGTGGGGCTCGCGTCGCGCGAGCCTGGCTAACACTTCTTATCTGGGCAGTTTATGAGACCCACCACACCCGAGTCCAGTCGGGTGGACTGCAGCTTGGAAGACAGCAAGATGCCTTGCCGGTCATGGTGAATATTCCCTACGCTTGCATTTTGTTTGAAGTGGAGGACATGCGCTACCTCGTGCACCAGGTTAACCACGAAAGCGTCCGCGCCCTTCACCACCGGGAGCTCTGTGGCCGCAGCGTCCTCAACCACAGAAATCCCTTGCTCAGGAAAACTCTCGCTCAACCCTGCCTGGTCCTTGCTTACGTACTTCGGAACAAAAAATATGGTCAGGTCCGCGGTCTTGCTCTTTTCTGCGGCAACATACTTCTCGAAGATTTGGCCCGTCATACGTTTGGTCACGTCCACGTTTTTTGAGTCCACAGTAATCTTCGTGATCGCGGCGTCGGCCAGCTTGAAGGAGATGTTCGCTTGTGGACCATACGCCCAGTTCAGTTCGCCCACCAGAGAGTCAGCATCCGAGGGCGTCCATTTCGTAGCGCTGCTATTCCTCTGATCGTCATTCATCTGCACGAACCGGAAGGCCACCGTGAATTCCTTATGAGGCAACACCCATACCCCAAGGTTGACCGGAGGACGATTGGGACTTAGGGTAATTCCCGTCCTTCCCGCTACCTTTCCCGCAACAAACAACAGGCGTGAGTTTGGGCCGCCGTTGACCGCGTCCAACATCTCACCAAGGTAAGTCTTGGTATATTTGTCCGGCACTTTCCAGGCCGTGAACTGGTCCGATACACGCCGCGAATAGTGGCCGATATTCTCGCGCGTCACTCCGCTCACCTCGAGCGAG
Organism: uncultured Acidobacteriaceae bacterium; assembly: GCA_963830325.1. Taxonomy (GTDB): domain Bacteria; phylum Acidobacteriota; class Terriglobia; order Terriglobales; family Acidobacteriaceae; genus PALSA-350. The sequence goes on along the minus strand of CAWHMV010000003.1, from coordinate 1,666,462 downwards.
TTCGACGCAACCTGCCACGCAAACCCTTTCGCGTCCGCCAGGGAAACGACGTTCGCACCTTTCACTCCGACCGCCATAAAACTGTCTGGGACGGTTACACCGGTATTCTCGGCGATTTCCCTGAAACTGGGCACAGCCATAAAGATCCTCCGACCAGGCGGACGCGGGTTTAGTGGAGGCAGGACAAGTCTGTCACAGGGTTACGGAATCACAGGCAAGGTTTTCGAAATGGAGGTTGCCGCAGCACTACAGCTGGCATGGCCCCAGCCACTCGGACTCACACCAATCATCAACCCCGGCTGGGCGGCAATGTCATACACAATATTGTCTGGACGGGCAGCATCCCCACTCACCCCCGCAGGCACATAGTCCAACTTCAGATTGTGCCGTGTGCGCCAGGCAATGTTGTGGTCTGCGCATGACGAATCCCCACTCACGCCCAACCCGCCGATCAAAACGCCCTTCGCGTTGTAAAGGGCCAACCCACCGCCAAACACATTCACGCCCCCGATCTTTCCCCCAACCATCGGATCGTCGTCCTGGCCATTGCGCGCCGGATCTCCCCCATACGCAACCTTCGTGCTCACAGGATTACTCTCCTGCAAACCAAACAAGCTACCACCCGGCTGGGTAGCACTGTACAAATTGGCCGTGGAAAGTGCCAATGCAGGCAGGCTGAATGCGTTCGCGGTGTTTGCTTTCTGCGCGGAGATCGCGCGGCTCCCGGGCCACTGATCACCGCGCGCGCTACCTGTGAACGCAACTGCGCATACGATTCCATCCCGATTCACGACCGTGCCCCACATATTGAGGTCAAATCCGCCATTCATCTGCGCCTGTGCCGAAACCAACGCGGATCGTAGCTCACCATGCGAGGGCAACAGCTTGCACGCGGACCCTGTGTCCACATCCGCGTCCGCAGCGTGCGCGACTAATCCCTGCGGAGTGATCAGACAAGCGGCAACCACCATAGCGATTTTTAACAATTTGCTGCTGCTCATAGTCATCTTTTTCTCCATCATCTTTCTAAGGGGTTATTTTAGTGCAACGCTTAAGGCACGGACGAATGCGCCTGAAATCATACTACCGGCGTAAGCGCCTGTCCACGCGCACGGTTGGCCGTCCGTCCGCAACGGGGCGATTGTTAATGGAACACAGAGTATTTGACAGAACTTAACTGGCGAACCGACATTCTCGTGATGATAGTGACAACGTACGCCGTTCCGTTTCACCATACGGCGGGTAGTTGGCCCAGGTCTCACGTTTGTGACGCTGTGCAGTGTTCCACCTCAATCGAAAAAGTGACGATCCTCGTCCGCCAGGTGCGCCTTCGCCGCCTGCACGTTGAAGCTGACACCAATCCCTGGCCGGTCCCAGACCTTGATAAACCCGTGTTCCACAATCGGGTTCGGCAGCCCTTCGACAATGTCGTACCACCAATCAGGCTGGCCTAACGGATACTCAAAGGCAATGTAGTTCTGCGGCAACGCGGCGGCCACCTGCACATGTGCGGCCAGTCCGAAAAGCCCGTCGAAAATTCCGTGGGGAGCAATCTGGATGCCGTGAATGTCCGCGTACTCCGCGATCCACTTCATTTCCGCAATGCCCCCCACATCTTCCGGGTCGGGCCCCACGATATTCACTGCCTGTTTCTCGATCAGGTCTTTGAAATTCTCCCTCAGGTAGATCTCCTCCCCGGTATGAATCGGGACCGTCGTACTCACCGTCACTTCGCGAAATAGATCGGCGTTGGGATAAGGCGTGTAGTCGCCCGTAATCAGGTCCTCAAGCCATGCGATGTGGAGCGGTTCCATCGCTCGCGCAAACGTGATCGCATCCTTGACCGTCCAGCCTGGTCCACAATCAAGGGCCAGCCCGATCTCATCGCCGAGCACCTTCTTCATAGCTTCGACGCAGGCGATCACATTGGCCAGGCCGCGTTCCGTCATCATGCCACGATCGGGATGCGACGCTCCTTTCCGTGGTGGTTCGTCGTACCACGCATTGGGCACCGCGGGCATCATCGCAGGATCATGAAATCCGACAGCTTGTTTGATCAGCGTGAAACCCTCTTTGGCTTCCTTCATCTTTGCCATGGTCTCGGCGTAATCCTGCGGGGTATGGCCGGTCATCGGGAAGCGGACGCCTCCGTTATAGATGCGCACGCGGTCCCGGATCTTGCCGCCGAGCAGCTTGTATACCGGCACCCCGGCCACCTGCCCTGCGATGTCCCACAGCGCTATCTCGATCGCGCTTACCGCCGCACCCCAGGGCTTGAACGCACCCAGCCGGCGAATCTTCAGCAGCACCCGCTCCACGTCTGTCGGATCTTCCCCCAGGAGATAGTCCTTGTAGAAGAGCACCATCGGCTTGAGATAAGGCTTGTAGGACTCGGCTTGCCCGTATCCGGAAACGCCCTGATCGGTGACGATGCGCACCACCGGATTCTTGCCGATGATCGCGCACCGCAGGTCGGTGATCTTGATCGATACCTGCCCGGCCCGCTTCTCGGCCGGAACACCCTTCTGCTGCGCAGCAAACGCCGTTGCGGCCGCTGCCGCCGAAAGCGATCCGATAAAGCCTCTTCGCGTCCAATGAGCCATGGGTTCCTCTTCCTGGAAAATGTCCTGCAGCGATACCGCCCGTGGGTTAGTGTATCCGTTGGCATTTCCCGCTCGCTACTCACACGAAGCCGGACTCAGAAATCCAGATGAACCCGGAAGCCAGGAACCACCACCGGTCCGGAATCGCGGTTGAAACCAGGATTGTTTACGAAGGAGAGCAGCCCGGTGAGATAGAGGCCGCCGGCCACGTGGGCCGTATAGTAGGTTTCGCTTAAGCTCTCGCGTCCATACGTCAGGCCACCGTCGCGGAGGATGAAGCCCAGGCCTCCCAGGCCCAGGTACTCACGGTGGTCCTGGCTCAGACCGCTGTTGACTATCGATGGCTTCGTCGACGGTCGCCCTTCCTGGTAGGTTCCGTTCTCGTTACAAAACGGGGGTGCCCCAGGTCTCGCGTTTGAGACCTGGGATCCTCCCAGTAAAGGCTCATATAGCTGTTTGAAACATCCATCGGACTCCAAATTTGTCGTTAAGCGCCCCGTAAATACCGAAGAATTGCTCCGTCAGGGGATCGGTCACATCTCCTCCTTCGGAAAGCCGCTCGAACAGAACCTTCAACTCCTGTGGTTTTCCTCCGCTCAGATAGAGACAAACCGTATTGCCATGAATGCGTTCCCGGTCAGGCCGAAGCCAGTCCGAAGCGGAAATCTCGAGGTTCCCATTTGTGAGCCGGGCATTGATGGTTTTTTCGAGCTGGTCTGCCAGCATGTGATCTTTCGCTGGAGAATCCTTTACTTTCATAATCGTCAGTTGCCCGCCAAAACAGGTCCTGTAGAACTCCATGGCCTGATAGCAATTTCCGTCAAACAAAAGGTATGGCGTCAAGCTTGTCATTGCATCTCCTTTTACTTTTTGCATCGGTGTGTCTGCTCTTGAAGAAGCAGGCAAAACCGCCACCGCCGCAGTGGAAAGTGCGGATGCGACGAACTGGCGGCGCGAGAAGTGGTTGACTCCGAACATGCTCTTACTCCTGGACCTGAAAAATATCTGCCCTGTTGTTGAGTAGTCGGAGCCGTCGCCGCATTCTCGACATCGGCGCGCAAAACTCTGGTCAATCGGAATACGGCTGCGGTATCTTTGCGGAGATCCCGTCACCATAGAAGAAGCTGGGGGAAGAAATTCATGAAGATATGGCTTGCGTGTGGTTTTTTGTTGGCAAGTAATACCCTGATGCATAGCGCGCTGGCAGCGAACGATCCGTGCTCGCTGTTGACGGCGGCACAGGTCAGCCAGGTATTGGGCGTGGCTGTCGGCGAGGGGCAGCCGTTGGGTGCGAAGCTCTGCCAGTGGGTCCAGACAGGAAACCCCGATCGTTCGGGGACAAAGAAGGTAACGCTCACCATGATGGACTCACAGGGCTATTCGATGCGCGTCATGCCAGTGCAAAGCTCGAGCATAGCCAAGCAGCCGGTAAGCGGCGTGGGCGACCAGGCAAACTTTGGGACCACCGCGGGCAAGTTGGGTTCACTGGCGGTGAAGAAAGGGGATACCTACTTTGCCGTCCAGGTATGGGGATTTCCCGTGAGTGATTTAGAGGAGAAGGAAAAAACACTCGCACAAGAGATCTTGCAAAAATTGTAGCGGACCGCACGTTTCCGAGGAAAAACGCCTGCATGCGATGGGGGGAGGTACTGGCGACCCGTGGGGAGCTCCCCTTTTTCGCGCCTAACCGTTTGTCGGGATGCTTTCTTTAAAAAGAGCTCCAAACCCACGTCCAGGTCGCTGCGCGAACTCAAGGAAGTGCCGGTTGTCTTCCACGCACTCATACGTGTCAGGCAACGGGCTGAAGACGCTTGGGTTGAAATGAAGCCCTTCGCTACTACAATCGTCATGGTAAGATATCCTTGTTTCCTTGAAACGGGGCTTCCGTGCTAGCCAAAAAAACTACTAAAAACCAGATCACCCTTCCAAAAAAGGTGGTTGATCGTTTCACTGGCGTAGAGTATTTCGAGGTAAGCACAGACGGAACGTGTATCATCCTGCGGCCTCTGCAAAAGAGCCGCGCAGATGAAGTGCGTGCCAGGCTGGAACAGCTTGGCATTGATGATGAGGACGTCACAGCAGCTGTCTCGTGGGCACGCAAGAAAGCGTGAGCCGGCGTGTGGTCTTTGACACCACGGTCGTTGTCTCGGCGCTGGTCTTTGCCCATGGCCGCTTAAGCTGGCTTCGGAGGCATTGGCGGGAAGGCGGCTGCGTACCTTTGATTTCAGCCCTGACCGTAACCGAGCTTGCACGAGTACTTGGATACCCGAAATTTAACCTCTCGGCCAGCGACCGCAGAGAACTGCTATCTGACTATCTTCCGTTTTGCGACGTCATCGAGCGAACGAGAAAGTCCAACATCGTCTGCCGCGACGTCAACGATCAGCCCTTCCTCGACCTGGCTCTGAGTGGGAAAGCCGAGCTTCTCATCAGCGGTGATCGGGACCTGCTGGCGCTCGCCGGAAAAACCCGATTTCTCATCGAAACGCCCGAGGCCTATCGAGTCCGGATATTCGGCGCACAGAACCCTATCCCCTCGTGAAAGCCTCAAAGCAAGAGGCTAATGTGGTGCAGAGCTGTCAAAACTAGCGGTCGCCCTATCGCTTCCATTCAGACTTCTGGCGGACGTTGCAGAGGAATGGCTTCGTTTGCCCAACCGGACAGAGACATCGACCGAGCCCGGATCGCACCATTCGATGCGATCGTGGGTGCGGATCATTCCTCCAACGACGACTCTACAATTAAGACCCGAACGGTTCAGCAGCGCCTTGAAGACCTTTTTGGCGAGTAGATTTTCGAGATAAAGACAAGGCACGTTGAGCCGCCCGCCGTACAACACGCAGTCGCCGATACGAAAGTATTGCCCCACGAGATGGTTGAGCGGCACCCCGCGCGTCGTCAAATTTCGCCTATGCTCATGGGGCGCAAGATCGATATCGCGGTCGCGAGCAAGCGCTTCCAGAACTTCAACTTCAATCAGCGTCGCCTGACGATCGATGTGGTGCTTCTTCGAGTACGTCCCGAGCCCGGTCGCGTAACGGTCGCCTTCCAGCCCGATACCGGTGACCAGGCGCACCTCGGAGAGCGCGACCATCGGTGCCGACGCTTTCGGTGCGATGTGGATGTCCAACAACTCACCTTGCCAATGCATGCGGTAATCATCGCACTGGGAGATAACCCGCACCATTCTTACTCAGCCGCGCCGTAAATGTCCTGCCCGCTTGACGGCCTTCGCCGCTGAGGTACGCTTTTCGAGTCATATAGTCGGAATCCATCGGGAACCGGCGGCCAGCTGTTTTCGTAACCCCAATCTAGGCCTAAGCCGACAGGGGGCACGAATGCTGGCAGATTTGCGCGATGCGCTGCGACAACTGCGGAAAGCGCCGGGGTTTACCACCACGGCCATCATCACGCTGGCGCTCGGGATCGGAGCAACCACCGCGATCTTCACCCTCATACATCTAATCAGGAATCGCAGCTCCTTTAGCCGCAGTCATATCTCAGGGCAATCATTGGATCGATACGCGAGGGTTTCCTGGCAAGAATCAATGCGGCCATCAGGGCAACGATGGCCAACACGCCGCCGAACTGCTTTACGGCTGCGGAAAAACTCAATGCCGAGGCTAACGGAAGGTGGGTACGGGCTAAAAGAGTCTGCGTGAGAACGACCACGACGAAATCGAGTCCCGTAGGGACGGCTGAACCTAGCCCAGCACGCAGTGCTGGGTAGAGGTTCGGAGCAAGACCAGTCCCGTAGGGACGGCTGAACGTTTTCCAGGACGCAAGTCCTGGGGTATCTACAACCCAACTCAACGGCCACAGGCAATCTCGAAGACCAACTTGGTTCGGATCCAAGCCAACCCGGTTCCATGCAATCAGCCGATTACCTCCACGCCAAACTTGGTTTCGCCGCTAGTTCGGACAGCTCTGAAGTTCAGCCGTCCCTCCTGGACTCATTTTGCGATCGTTGGGTTCTTTCACACCCTCGCCTGCTGCGGATTCCCGGGGTACAGATGGTCGCTCCTCGACAAACCGGCTGATCGCTATGGCCAGAACAGCGTCAGGCCAAATTTCGCCCTCCGGGGAAGCACCTGGAAAGGATCTCGCCCCCTGATTTGTTCCAGCGTGGAGATGTCACCTTACTATGGTGCCTGGGGCGAAGGATTCATCGGTCACCGTTCTCCGGCTCGCAGCCGATGCAAGTAGCGAGACGGCAAAGTCGCTCATACCGCATCGTCAGAGTACGCGGACCCGCTCTGTCGACTTCCACCATGGAAGCGCGATTGGCGCAGAAAGAGGAAACTACATGGCTGTGACTGATTCGCAAACCCTGCAACGGCTAAGACGGGAAGAAAGTCTAGCTGAGCAGCAAGGCAGGCAGGCGTTGAACATCTCGATGATCCTCAAAAATCATCCCCAGTATGATGCTGCTCGGCAGAAGGCTGATGCCCTTCTTGCCAAAGCCTCAGCGTTGCGTGAGCAGATCGTGAAGATCGAAACCGACTGAGGAGGCGAACATACGCGACTGTCGGTTGAAATCGCAGTTACACAAATCTTCCGAATCGCTAACAACACATTCGTTGTGATCCCTTAGGATGAGCAAATCTCGTCCGCCCCGGCGGCTATGCTACATTTCTCGCATGTCCAGGGGGGTGTGACTCTTTGAAGGCCGTTGTAATCACACAATACGGGCCACCACCGGATGTGCTGCAGCTCAGAGAAGTAGCAACTCCTGAGCCCGCGGACGACGAGGTCCTGATCAGGCTGTATGCCTCGTCGGTCAATCCGCTCGACGGTTTCACGATAAGAGGACCATTGTTTTTCTTTCCCAAGCTTGGGAGGCTCCTCAAACCGAAACACAAGATCGCAGGCGCTGATCTTGCAGGGCGAATTGAATCGGTTGGACGGGACATAAGGCGGTTTCGGCCGGGCGACGAAGTGTTCGGGGCATCATTCAGAGGAAAAGGCCTGGGAGGATTCGCTGAGTATGCGTGCGCCCGTGAAGACAGCCTGGCACCGAAGCCGTCCAACCTGTCGCTCGAAGAGGCAGCAGCCGTGCCGGTGGCGGCGATCACTGCCCTTCAGGGTCTTCGCGATCAGGGTCAGATCCAGCGCGGCCAGAAGGTTCTGATCGATGGCGCGTCTGGCGGTGTGGGTACTTTCGCTGTCCAGATTGCCAAATCATTCGGGGCTGAAGTGACTGCCGTGTGCAGCCCGAGGAATGTTCACAGGGCGCGAGTGATCGGCGCCGACCACGTGATCGATTACACGCAAGAAGACTTCACGCGAAGTGGGTTGCGCTACGATCTGATTCTCGGTGCGAACGCGCATCATTCGATTTTCGATTACAGGCGCGTGCTCAGTCGGAACGGAATCTTCGTCATGGCCGGAGGTGGTTTGGCTCGAATACTCCAGGCGGTGTCTCTGGGGCCACTTCTGTCGCGGATTGGCAATAAGAAAATGCGCTTCTTTATTGCGAAGATGAACGGGAGGGATCTGCGTATTCTGAAGGATCTTCTTGAAGCCGGAAAGATTGTACCGGTCATCGACAGGCGGTACCCATTAGGCGAGGTAGCAGACGCCCTCCGTTATCGCGAAGAAGGACATGCACAAGGGAAAGTCGTTATCACCATTCGAGGTGTGGAGGACCGGCCCCCGTAATTCATGTTCTTTTCTCACTGTTCGTAGGCTGGCATGACTACATGCCATTTCCCGTTTACATCCCATCCATAGTTGAGTGGGCTCGCCACTCAGCCCTATAGCGTGCGTTCGCCCAGCTCCGACGGTTGCGTAATCCAGGACTAGGTTGAAGAGTGCGCCAGGATCAGCTTCGCATAGCCTTTGTCCTTTCGCATTTGAGCACGCTCCGGTTGGTCCAATAAACAGCTCGAAATTGGCTCTATCCATCGTACCAAGCCGCATCGTAGGATCAGCCTGGGCGATTTCTTGAGCGCCGGCTGATGGAACTGGAGAAAAGCCGACAGCAAAGTGGTGGTGCGGGGTCGATCAAAATTGCCCAACAAAGGAAATGAAATGATTCGAGAACAACAACCGGCGATCTCTCTCTTCTCCATCGGAATGATTGGACTCGGCACGCTCTCTGCCCTCTATCGAGACTTTGCATATAACTGGCAGCCCGTCCCGGCATTTCACCCCGGACGAGATGCGCTGGCAGTAGCCTGCGGGCTCTTCATGATCGCAGCGAGTGTGGGGTTACTCTTCCGCGCCACAGCCGCCATCGCCGCCCGGGCCATCTTTCCCTTTCTCCTGGCCTGGTTGTGTCTCAAGATTCCGGCCTTGATCGTTGCTCCTCGAATCGAAGGTGTCTGGATAGGATTCGGTGAAATTGGCATGTCGCCTGCGGCCTGGGGGTCCTGTTTTCTATCTTGCCGCGAGCGGCAGCCCTCATCGAAACGGGGATGCTGGCTCTGTTTGCCTTCCTGGTGTGGGGACCCGATACGTGGATAGCTGCAACGCCGAAGCTGGCTGGAACGCCACCAGGCGCGCGGTTTCCCCTGACCGCATTCTTTATCACGTGGGTCATCGGCGCCTCCGCTTTACTGATCGCCAACAATAGTGATTCCAACACGGTCGAGCTGCTCAAATTTGGCCGTGGCCGCGGCAAACAAGCTGATCCCGCAGGGTCATTGAAGGGGGCGTCGCGATGACAATGCAGGATGATGAGCGGATCGTAAAACCGGCAGGTGTCCGGGTTCCCCGCTTGACGACCGCAATCACGCGCATGATTCAAATTAAACCGGATCTCCAGCTCCAGCATTGCCTAGACTAGGGCTGTCCTCTACGCTCGGCTATCAGGCGCATTGCCGCGGTGTTCACTAGCTTTCTGAAGTGAAACTGTTCACCCCAACTGATAGGAGTTACATTGCGATATTCGTGCATCCCCTCGATTCCGTATCCGGGATGGAGTTGTTTGCGCAGTGATGCGCGCGCATTTGGATTTGCTCCGTTGTCGAGCAACAGGCGCGTGAATGGCGCGTCTGGAACCTGCTCACGATGGTTCATCCAGAAATTTGGCTGTGACACTACGGTCGCGAAGAGGGGGGTGTGGCCTCCGAACCCGTCGGAGTCGATTGCCGCCTGCTCATCGACGTTCATGCCGCGGTCAAGCAGCCAGCGAGCGATCTCGATCTCGTCGTAGTCCGCGCACATGTGCAGCAAAGTCCCTCCGGAAAGGGGGGTTCCATGTGTCGCCAGCACTTCATCGTGACACCCAAGTTCTGGCGGATAGATCTCTTCGTGTGTGAAGGTTCGCTGAAGCAGATTTGGATCACGGCGCAGATGCTCGTCAAGAAGATCGATGCGGCCGCGATGCAGAGCCATCGTCGGCGTGGTGGGCAGCTTGAACCCATGCTCGGCATACAACTCCAGAATGCGATGCTTGGCCGATGGGTTGCGGCTATCGGTTTCGAGCACCGTATCTACGGGCGCAAGCCGCTTTCCGTGCTCGTCATACACACGTGCGCCGAGTTCGAGCAGAAGTGCAGAGCCCGCAACATTGAGTGTGTAAGCAGGGCCGCCCAATTTATCTTCTGGCGGTCGCGGACCGCCCATCATGGCGTGCAGCTTCCGTGCGGTTTCGATCTGACCTTGCAAACAGGCGCGCCCGAAAGCGTGCTGCATGTCGGATGCGCCAAGGCTGCGAAGCATTTCGACGATTGCATCCTTACCAAGGTTGGCGGCATACGACATGGGTGGACCCCAATTGCCTCTTACACCACGCGCATCCTCATCTAACAAGTGCGGATCGCGTAACACCATAGCGCGAACCGTCCCGACATCACCGCGCCAGATAGCGTCAGTCATGCGGCACGCAGTGACGAGGCGGGTCCAATTGGGAAGGCCATAACTACGCGCAAGGACGAACTGCGCATCGGCAAGCCGAACCGTTGCGGGATCAATTGATTTTGGGTGATGCTCGCGGAAATCGACCATGGCGTCTGGATCGCTGCGACGAATGGCGTGCAGCAGATCTTTGGCCTGATGTCTTAGCTGGTCAAGGTTAGGACGGACGGGAAAGTGGCGATTTGCCATGACGGACCTCCTCTGTGGTCATGCCCTTGGTCCGCAGTGCAGGGCGAAAAGGAGATTCGTGAATCCTCGGTTTGTATGCTTCACAGGTGGACTCGGTCCTGTCCGCGGACGGGTGGCGCCCTGCGCGCCGGAATCAGTGTACATCGCTTTCCGGCATGTTTTGCGAAGAGAAGATTGAATGCTGAACCGGCCACAAGAATCAAAGCACGGAAATTGCCTGCTTCCATTGATACCAGGGCTTGGCACTCATCGAACTCAGCTTGCTTTCCCTCGAAAAAGCTGGCTCCAACGGATTACGAGTGAGGAGCGCGCTTGACGTGATGAACGCGGATCGTAGTTCCCGAACGGGAATTTCACCACACGGCCTTCCGCATAAATTTCCAATTCATGAATCAATTTCGTATCATCCTCCGCTAGTTGCAGCCGCTCAACTATGTCCATTTCGCGGCCCGCATGAAGTACGAATCGGTGGGTGACGTAGGTGATGTCCTCCCACCAGGAATATGCAACCTCTCCTTGGCCTCCTCGTAGGGGTCCCCAGAATTCGGACAATAAAGCACATTAGTGGGACGGGGTGTGAACAGAACGAGCAACTTAGAAGATGAGGCTTCGTTCGAAGCTTTGCAGGTGGAGCGTCGCACTACGTTGTTTGTTTTCATCGCTCTGGCCTGCTTCTGTACTCTGTTGACCGAATCTGACCCTGCCCCAAAAAGCCCGAGAGCTCCCGCTCAACTAAATCTTCCATTCGAGTCTGTTAGAAACTTCGATGTTCGGCGACTACCTTGATTGTGGGAGGAAAGGAATCGATTCTGGCCGGACAAACAAATCAGGATGGCCTCTACGGGGAGGCCTTGGACCAGTTTGGAACCGCACTCGAACGCCTGGCAAGAGCCTACGAAGCAGATCCGGAGAAACGCCGCGACCTGAGCCAAGACATTCATTTTCAACTATGGCGGAGTTTTCAGAATTACAATTCCCGCTGTTCCCTTCGCACCTGGGTGTATCGGGTGGCGCACCACGTCGCCGTCTCGCACATCATCCGTGAACGCCGGACCTTTTCGAATCTTGTGAGCCTGGAGGAACTCGAAGTCCTGCCGGACAAAGCGGATGCGCAGTCTGCCGCCAATCGGCGAATCGATCTGAACCGGCTATCGGCGTTGATTCAGCGGCTCAAACCGCTCGATCGCCAGGTCATTGTTTCTTATCTCGAAGACATGGATGCGGCATCGACTGGAGAGATCACGGGCTTGTCGCCCGCGAACGTGGCAATGAGAATTCATCGCATCAAGAACATCCTCGCGAAGCAATTCCACCAACCGCTGCACGAGGGAGGGAACGATGCAGAATAATTCGCCCGAAAACGGCGTAAGAACGATATGGCTGAACCAGCCAACGGAGAAACCCACAATGATATCGAAATTGATTGAACAGAGGTCGCGTAAACTTCGCGCAAAGACACGCAGGGGGTTGATCGGGACTGTGGCCGGCCCGCTCGTTGCAGGCTTCTTCTACGCGTACAGCATGAAAGCGTTTCCTGCGCTGAGACAAGTGCTGCAACCGTCGTTCGCATTCGCCGTCGCCTGGGGCCTGGCCGGAGTGTACTTCCTGAACCGGGGAATGTGGTCCGCGGCGATGCCTGGGGACCTAGGACTTAATACCGGCCTCAAGGTTTGCCGGCTTGAGATCGAGCGCCAACGCGACCTCGTGCGCCGGTCGTTGGTGTGGTCATTTGGTCCAGTAATGCTGGCCACCGCCACATTCGTTTTGGCGCTGGCGCTGGTCTCGACGAGGGAACGGGGCATAATCCCGAATGGACTTCCCTTCCTGATTGTGCTGGTTGTCTGGATAGTCTCGTGGTTTGTGATCAGGTCGCGCGAACAGCGCAAGCTCCAGCGCGAGATCGACGAACTGAAGGATATCGAGATGGAGAACCGTAACTAATACCAAAGATCGGCGGAAGGAGAGACCACAAACATGCAGCTTCATTACGGAAAAATTGCCTGGATTATCGCCCCCGTCTTGGTCGTACTGATTTTGTCGTACTACAGGAGACGTCGGCCCTGAACCTCCGGGTGAACGACCGCCCGCTAGTCAGTTTCGTCAACTTTCCCGGAACGCTTTTGGCGTGGAGGAGACGCTTCACTTCCTCAAAAACGTTAGGACTCTATCGGGACTGCCCGGAGCGAAAACCGGCTATTTAGAGCATCTCTGATGGGCAGTTTCGATAGAGCCGTTTCAAGTGGGTCGCTCGCGTTTGCGGCGGATGCGGTTTGCTATGGGAATTCAATCGTACTTTTGCTGTTTGACCGCTTCACTACTGCTTAGGAACGGCATCGTTGAGAGAAGCAGCAGGTCACAATGACTCCATTATGCTCCAGCAATGAAGGTTCTACGCATAAGAAAATGCCTGATTGTCGGCACGCGTAGCGTCCGCCGCGCGAGCGGCTTACTTGAAACGGGGTTTTCGGTAATTTGCCCGTCCTGATCCCCTCCCGCTGTGGGAAGTTGTAGGGTCGAGGACTGGCGCCATGCGTCGTAGGTTCGGCCTAGCTGTTGCTCTCCGTTTCCTCTGAGAGTGCCTCAATAGCCGAACCGTAAGCTGGTTTCCAGTCCCCGCCACGTCAAACCCAGCGTGCAGATTTCCCGCACTGGGCTTTCTTGTTTGCTTCACCCCAAGGCTTATGTGACCTATCGTGCCGGAGCGACTTTCGGAAAAAGATGCTGAACCCAACAGCTGCCGCGCAGCGGCAGGGTGTCCTACAGCCCATTCCTACTCCACCGCCTCCAGCCGAGGCCCTGAAGTGTCCTGCTCGGAAACCGCAGAACGTTTCGGCCTTCGCCTTGACGTATATTCTCCTTCGCAGGTCTTGCAAACGAATGGGTGCTTTTATCATTCACCCTTGCCTCCCTGTGTCTCAGAGAAAATGCAAACAGCAGGGCCCCTTCGCTCCACGGACGTTACTCCGCTTCACCGCTGTCGGGTCGGAGGTGGCGCATCGGGTTTCCCAGATGCTGGCCACCGTCCGCCGCTCAAACCGTGCATGCAGTTTTCCCGCACACGGCTTTCACGAAGACTCACTCTTCCGGGACGCAATCGAAGGTATTAACTGAACCAGGTTTACCAGCCCATACTCACCGTACAGCTTGCTCTCAGGGAGTTGTCTCCAACCCCTGTTACGCCAGCGCTTACAACGGTGCGACCGGATGCGATGCAGTATCCAGCCGTTGAGTCTGTTGAAAAGCGTTCGGACGTGGGCGCGTTTGTAGTAGTTGCCCCAGCCCCTTATTACAGGGTTGAGATTCGCGATCAGTTCCGAGGTCGTCAGAGGAATACGCCGCTTGGTCCGCTCACGCACCTGATCCATAAAGCGACGGATCGATTTTCCCTTTGGGTACGCATATAAATCCCCTTCCCGTACCCCGCTTTGGATCTTGTGGGGCAGCAGCCTGAGTCACCGAAATCCCAACTTGAACGAAGTACAAGAGTATGGCTCCGACCTGACGAGATTTTTTCTTGACGAGGCGGATTCCGTGAGCAGCGGTTATGCAAAGGCCATGAAAGAATGCTGCCATGAAACCTGCGCTACCCCCAGAGGTGATGAAGAGAAGTCGCTTGGTAGGGGGGACAACCAGCATCGTTATGTTGCTCCTCCTGGGCGCTTTCCTTATCCCAAACATGGAGTCCGGTCTCGTCTTTCTTACCATCTTCGGCGTGTCCGGTGTCGCGGGGGCGTTGTCGTCAGGCATTGTTCGATACACGGCGCGGCGGAAGGCGTTTGAACTAAACAGAACATTGCCCAAACCCACTCCTGCCCTCACCGCGTTGGGTTGGGGAACCATAGTTTTGTCCGTCTATGCCGCGCTGGTGATCTTAAATACATGGCTCCTAGTGCCGGGTGATCCCGCACACACGACAGCAGAAAACGTCCAAACAAAGCTGAAGATAATGGTTGGTTTTGGGCTTGCTCTCGTTGGGTTGATAAGCCTGGCGAGGTGGAGCTTCAGAAAGCGATCTGAAGCGCGCAAGGCGACGAGGCGCGACATAGCGGATTAGCTCAGGGCGGTCTTTGCGTGCTTTGGACTTCTTTGCACGGTGGGTTCGGAACTCAGGCCTGCAAAACGGGATTATGGGTAACCTGCCTTTCCGGTTCCGGCAGGAGGGACAGCGGGACGTTACCTTTTCAAAAGGCCTAACGACACAAGGGGCCAACTTCGTGTCTTCACATGCCGTATCGGCCCCCCCACTTCTATCCCGCTGCCAACGCCCATAATCGAGCCTAAGTGACCTTTTGGGCTTGTACTCCCGCGCCGAAAAAAGCATCTCGCCACTTACATCAAACTTGGAAAGGCTCTATCTCTTAGAGTAGACGATATCGGCAGGCGACGGCCTCTCACGCGACCGCGCCCTGGCCGGCAGCTGCCGGTAGTTTCGGCCTTCCGCGCGAGCGAAGGATAGCGTCACCGCTGTCCGGTGCCTCACCCTATCCCTGTCTCAAAATCACCAACAACAGCCATAACTCCATGACTGGCCTACCGCGGCTCTCAACCCCTTTTTGTCACTAGGGGGAAGCCAACAACCCACAATCTCCAACCAACCGAGGAACGAGACGACCTATGCCCAAAAATACTGTCACCAATCCCATCACCGACCAGGAAATGGCCTTTGCTCACCTGATCATGTCCGGAACCATGAACGACCGCCGCGCCGCAGAAGCCGTCGGTCTCAACCCCGAAACCGCCGCCTACACAAAATCCAAACCCCGCGTCCGCGCCTACATGATTGAGCACCGCGCCGCCGTCAGGGAAAAGCTGGTGGACCAGGAAGCCGAAGGGCTGCGCAAGCTGAACCTTGGTCGCGACCAGATCCTGGCCCGGCTCTGGGAACTGGCCACTCTCAGCCACGAAGTGACCAGGGGCATCATCGCCGGCCAGATCAAGGCTCTCTCGATGATCGTAGCGATCGAAGGTCTAATTCCAGACCGCCGCCTCTCCTCCCCATCCCGGACGCAACCCGCGGCCCCGCCCGTCAACCCAGACATCTACAGCTCCGGGTGGCTCCGCAAACAGCAGAACCAAGCCGCATCTCAAGAGCCAGGCGATGCCGTTGCCGCCGCGGAAGCCCAACCCGCCGCGCCCCAGACCCCCGACCTGGAGCCTGCTCCCAATCCGGCTACCGACGCGCCCTCTCCGCCCCGCGAACGGAACTTTGACCGCAACCAGCCCAGCCTTGCCGACTCCCTCATCCCGCCAGCATTGAACCGTGCTCCCCTCTCGACAGACAGCGGCTTCCATGCTCTTCTGGACCCGACCAGCTCACTGAGGCAGCCCTTTTCCGTAAAAAAAGGCCCCTTTGGCCGGCGCCGTTGAAGTCGACAAAAAGCCAAATTTTATCGAATTTTAGGAGAGATAAAGAAGGAGTGACGATAAAGAAATAATGAAGAGGTGACATGACAAAGAAGAGGTGGGGAGATAAGGGGACCGGACCTGACACCTTGGGAAGACCGAACCACGCTAAGCTTTAGAGGTGGTTGGCTTTCGTGAAGGTGGTCAGTCCACGAAATTTCCACCCTTAACCCTCCGTCGGGGAACCGATAACCCGATAACTGTCACTTCTGCCAGTAGTCGGGCCTCACCGGTTCCGCTACCCTAAATGACAGGCTGCTTCCCTTTGGCCACGATGCCAAGGATTTAACGCCGCATTGAGCATGAGATCTCATCCACGTTTCAACAGCCCAGCAACTCCCTGAGTGATGGAGGCCCACGTGAAACGCTTTTTCGAACTTACCTTCCGACCGTTCTTTATTCTCACAGGGATTGGGACGGCGTTAGCTAGTCTCGATGCGTTTTGGCCTCGGTGGACAGTGGAAACGGTCCAGAAACTCCAGTTTGTCCAGGACTACACAATCCTTCTTCAGCACTGGGGCATCATGGTCGGACTGATGGGTATATCCATGGTTGTCGCAGCCTTTAGGGTGGAATGGCGAAACCCGATTCTCATCTACAGTGCATTTGAGAAAACATTCATGGTCTATTTGGTAATGGCCAACTCAAGCCACGCGTACGCGCAAGGCTTCAAGGCGGGCGGTGCCATGGATGCTACGGTTGTTCTATACACAATCGCTTACTTTGCGATTTGTGGCTTTACGGCATCGGAGCACCGCCGCCCCCATGCGCAAAGCTATGAAGATACTCCACAGCCCGCGCACTGATTGTTGGCAAGCTAGGCTTGCATGACGAAGTTTTTTGAAAAACGGGGTTTTGAGTAACTTCGCCAGGTTTGGGCATGCTCTCCTATTCGCCCGCTCGGCTCCGAGCGCCGCGGAGGACTCAAACCGGAGAATCTATTATTGGACTTCTGCCGGACTTTCAGCCAACGCACTTAATCTTCTAAGGTGCTGAAAGCAACTTAAGATTCCAGCAGGCCAGACAGGTGATGTTTCCCTGTAATTTCGGCAAGTAACGCAACTCATGCAAGCCGCATGGTACAGACCACACCCTACATCACGCATCACACGCAATTTGGCCCCTGTTGGACCCTTTTGGGGGTTTGCACGACTTCCCGGATAGAAAGCTGCTCCGGTATCATCAGCGAAGTCGAAAAGGGTCAATCCCCGTCGAATCCGGCTGGCAGCGGGGCACATTCCCGCAGAGTATGTCTCGGCTGAAAATGGACAGGCTTGGACCCCAAACAGGCACAACTTATTTAACGTCATCAACTTACCCGCGGGACAGATCGAGCACAGATCGCACCCCACGGTAAGCTAGGCGAACAGCCCCAGATCATCGAACCAAATCATTCAGAATGTGGATCTCGAATTCAAGGGAGTTCATACTGGTCATCGACTAGTATTAGGCCACAGAAGCACGGGTAAACGTTATGGCGCTTCCGTTGTGGCCGCATCCGTTGGGCTAAAAATAGCTTCCACTGGGCCCATGGTTGAGAAGTAAGAACAAGTAACTATGGCGACACCTACGAATTCCCCAAAGCATGACCTCGGCTCCTTGCACATACCCGAGCGCCAGCGCAGGGACACCCGTACTGTTAAGCGTGTCATCCTCGCCGCCCTCCCCCTCCTTCTCCTGGCCGGCATTGTGGTGCTCGCTTATACCTTTCGTTTGCGAAAGCCCTTAGTCGACGTCGCGACGGTTGCAACACCCAAAGCGTCTGGCGGCCAGACTCTCCTGAACGCCAGCGGCTACGTCACCCCCCGTCGCCGCGCCACCATTGCCGCCAAAATCACCGGCCGCGTCACCGGGGTCTTTTTCGACGAGGGCACGCACGTCCACGCAGGCCAGGTTCTCGCCAAGCTCGACGATTCAGACGCCAAGCGCGCTCTGGATGCTGCCAAAGCCGACCGCGACGCGTCGCAAGCCACTATTGCGGACTATGAAGTACAGCTCAAGAATGCGGAAATTGAGCTTTACCGCGCGCGCGAATTGGAAAAGGCCGGCATTCAGACGCAGCAAGCGCTCGACAACGCAACCATGCTGGCGGACAGCCTGAAGGCCAAAATCGCGCTCTCCAAGAGCCAGGTCGCGGCCGCCGAAACCCGCATTGGCGAAGCCCAGCAGGCCGTCGCTAATTGCACCATCTCGGCTCCTTTCGACGGCATCGTGGTCTCAAAGGACGCGCAGGTCGGTGAGATGGTTTCGCCTGTTTCCGCAGGCGGTGGATTTACGCGAACCGGCATCGCCACCATCGTTGACATGAACTCGAATGAAATTGAAGTGGACGTCAACGAATCCTATATTGCCCGCGTGACGCCCGGCCAGAGGGTAAAGGCCACTCTTGATGCCTATCCCGACCGGGAACTCGACGCTAAGGTTCGCACGGTTATTCCCACTGCGGATCGTCAGAAGGCGACGGTGAAGGTTCGCATCACCTTCGACAAGCTCGAAGACTTCATTCTTCCCGATATGGGCGTCAAGGTCGCCTTTCTGGAGGAAGAGGAACAGAAAGCAAAAGGCATGGAAAAAGGTCCGCGGGCAGTGGCCTACATCCCAAAGAGCGCGGTACGAAGCGATTCCGCTTCTTCGTTTGTGCTGCTGGTTCACGACGGCAAAGTCGAACGTCGGGCAATCAGCCTGGGCACGGACCGTGGAACAGATGTCGCGGTGTTGGCGGGCCTGTCGCCCGGCGACTCGCTTGTCGTAAAAGGGCCCGAGAGTTTGCAGGATGGTGAAAAAGTCCAAGTCCAGCAATAGGAGTTGCACATGATTCGAGTGGATGGTCGCTCCGATTCTTCCAGCCTCATCAAGGTTCGCGGTTTGAACAAGACCTATCGCCGCGGCGGTGAACAAATTCAGGTGCTGCAAGGGCTCAACCTCGACGTCGACAAAGGCGACTTCGTTGCGTTCATGGGCCCCAGCGGCTCCGGCAAGACTACCCTGCTGAACCTCCTCGGGGGGCTCGACGTGCCCTCAGCCGGCAGCATCACGGTCGATGGCGATGAGATCACCCACATGTCCAGCGGCAAGTTGACGCATTGGCGCGCGCGGCACGTGGGCTTCATCTTCCAGATGTATAACCTGATCCCTGTGCTGACCGCATTTCAAAACGTTGAGTTGCCGCTGATGCTCACCAAGCTGTCGAAAGCGGAACGGCGCAAGCATATCGAAACGGTGCTCAGCGTCGTCGGGCTCGCGGACCGGATGAATCACTACCCGCGACAGCTCTCCGGCGGGCAGGAGCAACGAGTGGCCATCGCTCGCGCCATCGTCTCCGATCCCACTTTCCTGCTCTGCGACGAGCCCACCGGCGACCTGGACCGCAAAAGCGCGGATGAAATCATGGAACTCATCCATCTGCTGGTCAAGGAGCACGGAAAAACAGTGTTGATGGTGACGCACGATCCGGTAGTAGCGAATCAAGCCGACACCACGCTCCATCTGGAGAAAGGGGTCCTGGTGGAGTCAAGAGAGCAACAACGCGTTGCTGCGGGAGGTATGGCATGAAATTTGGCCGCCTGATCTTCGCTAATCTTTTCCGCAAGAAAGTTCGCCTCATACTCACCATAGGTTCCTTCGCAGTGGCCTTGTTCCTTTTCGCATTTCTCGCGGTTGTGAAGGATGCTTTTGGCCGCGGCGCAGACATCGCGGGCGGGGACCGTTTGGTCATCATTAATCGCGTCTCCATCATCCAGCCGCTGCCGCTTTCCTACCGCGACAAAATTCTGCGTATCCCCGGCGTCAAGATCATTACCCACAACAACTGGTTTGGTGGCGTTTATCAGGATGAGAAAAACTTCTTTCCGCAATTCGTCATTGACGTCGAAAATCAGCGCCAGGTCTTCCCCGAGCTCGTCGTGCCCGACGACCAGTGGGCCAACTTCGTGAAGGACCGCCAGGGCGCCGTGGTTGGCGCCGGCCTTGCCAAACGCTTCGGCTGGAAAATCGGCGATCAAATTCCGATCAAGAACTCCCTTTTCGGGGGGGCAGCTACCTGGGATTTCAACATCGACGGCATCTACCACGGAAAGCGGCCCCAGGATGACGAAAGCCAGTTCTGGTTCCAGTGGGACTATTTCGAAGAGCGCATGCCGCAAAGCTTCAAAGGAAATGTTGGCTGGTACATCCTCAGGCTGGACCAGCCGGACGACGCCCCGCGCGTTGGCAAAGCAATTGACGACATGTTTGCCAACTCTCCGTATGAAACCAAGACGGAGACGGAGTCGGCATTTGCCGCCGGCTGGGCCAAGCAATTCGGGAACATCGAATTCCTTATCCTGAGCATCGGGGCCGTAGTATTTTTTACCCTGCTCCTGGTTACCGGAAATACCATGGCCATCTCCGTCCGTGAGCGGACCGGGGAACTTGCCGTTTTAAAGGCCATTGGTTTCACCGACCGGTCGGTACTCTGTTTCGTTCTCGGCGAAGCGCTCCTCATCGCCCTTTTCGGCGGCCTCATCGGTCTGGCTCTGGCTATCTTCGCAGTACCTTTGATAGCTACGGCGCTGAATGGTTTGCTACCGCCCCTGATTCTTTCCTACACCATGCTGGCGGCGGGGTTAGGATTTGCTCTAATCGTCGGCGCGGCCAGCGGGCTGCTTCCTGGCATTGGCGCGATGCGCCTGCGCGTTGTCGACGCATTGCGGAGGGTCTGACATGGCTATTCCAGTTGTCTACAATTTCCGGAGCGTGAGAGCCCGCTGGACTTCGGCAATCGTCGCAGTTGCCGGAATCGCAGGAACCGTTGGTGTCTTTATCGCCATGCTGTCGCTTGCGCGAGGCTTCAGGGCAACACTTGTGTCTTCCGGTTCTGAGGACAATGCCATCGTCATGCGTGCCGGAGCGACGGCGGAAATGATGAGCGGTGTCGACCTCGACGCCGTAAAAATCATTCAGGACGCTCCGGGAGTCGCGCATGATTCTGCCGGCCCTCTCGTAACTTCAGAGGTCGTTGCGATCGCGCCGTTTCCTCTGCTCTCGACTGGCACTGATGCCAACGTACAGGTTCGCGGAGTTTCTTCGAATGTGCTCACCATCCGCAAGAACGTAAAGATCATTGAGGGGCGCATGTTCCGACCGGGTCTTTCCGAGCTGGTCGTAGGCCACAATGCCTCGCGTACTTACAGTGGGTTGACTCTCAACAACACGGTTCGGTTTGGCGGCGGCAACTGGACCGTAGTGGGTATCTTCGATGCCGGAGGCAGCGCCTTCGATTCTGAAGTGTGGAGCGACGCGCGTGTGCTCGATGATGTTTACAAGCGGCCTACCAATGTCTTTCAGTCGATCACAGTGCATCTGACTTCTCCCCAGGCGTTTCAACAGTTCAAGGATTCCGTCACATCCGATCCGCGCTTGAACGTTCAGGTGAGCCGCGAGATCGATTACTATGCCAAACAGTCGCGTACCATGACCACGCTGATCACCGTGCTCGGCGGACTCGTGGCAGCCGTCATGGCAATCGGTGCCATCTTTGGCGCCCTCAACACGATGTATTCCGCAGTTTCCGAACGCTCCCGCGAAATTGCGACTATGCGCGCTCTGGGCTTTGGTGGGCCTTCGGTTGTCATCTCGTTCTTGATCGAAGCGCTACTTATTTCTTTAATTGGCGGCGTCCTCGGCTGTATTGCAGTCCTGCCGTTGAATGGCCTCACGACCGGCGCAATGAACTGGCAAACCTTCTCCCATCTCGCTTTCGCCTTCCGTATCACATCTGGACTGCTGGTCGGCGGCATCATTTTCGCCTTGTTCATGGGCATCCTGGGCGGTCTACCGCCGGCCATCCGCGCCGCGCGCCGTCCCATCGCGTTGGCGCTGCGCGAACTCTAGACCTTCTGGGGGATGTCGATTTCCGCCGGGTGATGGCACTACGCACGGGAAGCCATGAATGTATTGCCGCGACCCGGAATGACACCCGTTGAGAGCATTAGCTAGCCTAATATTTGGAGGAACTACGGAGGATCACTTCCTGGATTGCCCGTGATACGACCAGAACACTGCTTTGCGCCTTCAAGTTGCTCGGTCAGCGCGCACGCCATCATGGCCGCATCTTTGCAATTATTGTCCCAATGTGTGCCTTTCTACACAGACAGCCTTCTCCTTGTGAGTAAAATTGCTGGTTGGCTCATCCTCTTGATCAGAAATAGGTCAGAAAATTAAACCCCGTGAATGCCGCCACGTACACACAAGGGACAGGCGCGACTGGACCACGCTAGCGAGAAGATCGCCGCGCTGGAGAACTTCCTGCCGCAACTCTTAAGAGCGAGAAGCCAAGGCCACCAATCGGCACGAAGCGGAATTTTAAAAAAAGAAGAGAGGAAGACTGAGGTGACTCCCGTCACTGAAGCGGCAGTACTGGGAGGTCGAATGCGTCTGGCCCGACGTTTGGTTCTTATTTGTCTTTCAACCGCCTTCGTGGCCTGCTCGGTCAAGGCCCAGACGACTGGAGGATTAATCAAACGGACACCCGAGAGTGCCGAGCAAGCGAGGCGGTTAGAACGGAGGGTAACGCTTGATGTGCGGGTGACAGACGTTTCTGGGAAGGCTGTGAGCGGATTGGGGCAGCAGGACTTCACTCTGTTTGATAACGGTCACCCCCAGACGGTCACATCGTTTCGAGAAATAGGCGGGAACGACGTGCCTGCGCCGACTGAAGCGATTCTGCTGCTCGACACGATGAACGCTTCGCTTGAAGATGTCGTGATTGAAAGACAAGGGATCGATAAATTCCTTCGTCAAAATGCCGGACACCTCGCGCTTCCGGTATCGATCGTTTTCTTGGCGGACACTGGTGTCAAGCTCAATAAGGCCTCACAAGACGGCAACTCATTAGCGGAAGACTTAAAGAAGCTACAGACGCCGATGAGGGTGCTCGGCTCGGCTCAGGGTGCGGACGGTGCGCAGGATCGCTCACAACGCTCGCTTCGTGCGATGCAACTGCTCTCCACCTATGAAGCAGCGAGGCCGGGCAGGAAATTGCTGATCTGGGTGGGTCCCGGCTGGCCATTGCTATCGCGGTCAACGGCAGAACTCAGTGCACAGGATCAGAGGCGATACTTCGATTCGATCGTTGATATGACGACGGCTCTCAGGAGGGCGCACATAACGCTATACAGTGTGGCGCCTCTGAACTTGGCCCAAGTCAGTGGACAGAATCCTTTTTTGTATAAAAACTATCTTAAGGGCGTCGAAAATCCTGCTCAGGCAGACTCGCCAAACCTGGCTCTTCAGGTACTTGCGCTACATTCTGGCGGACTGGCGTTGGACAAAAGCGGGGATCTCGCTGGTCAGATTTCGCTTTGCATCGCAGATGCCCAGAGCTATTACGAGATCAGCTTCGACGCTGGAGAAGCTGCTACTTCACCCCAATACCGTGCGCTGCAAGTGAAACTCGATCGCACGGGAGTTCAGGCGCGCACCAATTCGGCATACTACGCGGGGGTTCCAGAGAACACCGCCGGGGTGCCTCCTTCGACCTCGGCCTTACCGACGGCTTCAGCCGTCCCAGTACCCCGAGTCCTACAAACCGTGGCGCGCCTCGTCCTCGAGGATGTAACCGTGCTGGATAAGGAAGGCTTGCCAGTAAAGGGGTTATCATCCGCCGACTTCGTGTTGCGGGAAGACAATACCCCGCAGAAGATCGTGAGTGTTGAGGAGCATAGTGCATTGGGTGATGCTATCGCTGCAGCCCCGACCGTGGGCTATACAGATGGCACCGTCGTCGCCAGCAACAAGCCTCCGGAAGGAAGCGTTTGGAACGTGCTCTTGATCGATCTCTACAACACTCCGAACGAAGCGCGAGGCAGGCTGCAGAGTCAGTTGGAGCAGTTTTTGAAGCAACTCCCAGAGCACCAGCCGGTGGCAGTCGTCACGATGCTGAGTCACATCAAGATTGAGACGACCTTTCAGGACGGTGCCGCAGCGGCGTACCAGTATCTGCGGAAGAATGGGTTGGGGCCTGTTGATTCGTCGACACCCGCCAGCATTGTTGAGCGTCAGGAACCAGATATGCCCTCCGCCGACTTAGCCGGGACCGTGATACCGCACCAGGCTAATACCGACGTAGACCGGCAGGCGAACCGCGCGCAGACGACTATGGACTGTTTCTCGGCGCTCGCTCAGTGGTTGGCCCCTTACCCAGGAAGGAAGAATGTGTACTGGCTTTCAGGCGGATTTCCGTTGCAGGGCCGGCCTTTTGGCGTGGCCGGCTACAGCGTGACAGATCTGGCACCTGACACCAAGGGGGGCCACCCAATTCCAATTCAGCAGAAGACAGACAAACAACTGGAGACCGCTCGGGTCGCAATCTATCCGGTGGATGCGCGCGGCGTAGCGGCTCCGGACATAGCCGGCGTGACCAGCGCGGATACGACGTATTCAGGGCAGGTGGCCATTGTTTCGGAGATCGATGCCGACCTGTCGGCCGCGCGACGACAGGAGATGCTGGAGATCGCCAAGGCGACGGGCGGCACCGCGCGATTCAACAACAACATTACCCAGGCTCTTCGCGACGACTTCAACCAGGCCAACACCTACTACACGGTCGCTTACACGCCACCGGACAAGGAATGGCAGGGAGCGTATCACCACATTCAAGTCTCGGTCGATAAGCCTGAGGCCCAACTCGTCTATCGCGAGGGCTACTATGCACGAAAAGCCGAGGCTGAAGCCAAGCCAACGCCGGAACAGTTCCGGGATGCTTTGCGACTGGGTGCGCCCTCCGAGCAAGCGGTTCAGTTTACGTCGCAGATTACCAAGTCTGGCGAATCAGCAACGGTTGAATATGGCGTCGAGCCAAAGACGGTGAACTTCGAGGAAGATGCCTCGGGCCAGTTCCTTACCGATATCGATTTCGCGATTCTGGAATATGACGCGAAAGGAAAGGTGCTCGACAAGTCAGCAATCCGGCTAAGCGGCAAGATGACTCCAGAGCAGCGTGCGCACCTGTCATCAAAGACGCTAAGCGCGAAGCAGACGATCACACTCAAAGTGGGTGCGGCGAACTTAGTTCTTGGAGTGAGGGACCGAGTCTCCGGACGATTCGGTAGGGTAGAGGTTCCGTTGGAAAAGCCCTAAGCTATCAGAAGAAATTGCCTCCTCACTCAAGACTATTCAGAGAAAACCACGTGACCGTTAATCGGCTACTCGGACAGGTAGAGCTTTAGCACTGACGCCGAGTTCCCGTGAAACGGGGATTTCGGTAACTTGCCTGCCCCCGTCCCTCTGGCTGGAGGAATCTACCGATATCTGACAATCCTCGGACCTCATGGTGCGCAATCATTGCCGGCGGCGGCTATCTGAACGCAGCGGCAGCTGCGCGAAGCCGTCTCCAGCAAGCCTCAGACTTCTTCCGGCACCACGAAAGGCGCCCGGTAGCCTCGATCGCCATCGCGCAACAGCCGCTGCGCTTCTTCATCGCCGATAACCTGCTGCGTGTCTGGATTGAAGTTGATCGTCCTGCCTAGCCGATAGGACGCATTCGCGAGGTGCACAAGCGCACACGAGATGTGTCCTTCCTCAATGGGGGCGTTCAGACCCGCCTTGTTCCGGCCGGTCACGCAATCGATGAAATTCTTGAAGTGAGCCAGCTCCGTGCCGCCATGCGCGACCGTCTGTTGTTCTTGATCGCGACCCATCCAAACGGCATAAGTATCCGCGTCTTCATCGCCCGCGGCGAGGTATCCCTTGGAGCCGTAGAATATGTTTCCGACAGTATTATGGCTGCCTGCCATTGGACCGAGCTTCTGGGTGACGGTCGACTTCTTTGGCTCGGGCGTCCCAAGACCTGGTGTTCCGATCTGGGCTTCATGATTGGTCATCCAATGCCTGACTTCGAAAGTGATCATGCGGCGCTGACCGTTTGGCAGGTCGAATTCGAATGCACAGCTGAGGTCGTTTGGAGTCTGCTGATCGTCGTCGAACATAAAATGGCCGCCGATTGCGCTTACCTTGTTGGGAAAACCCAGGCCCATCCCCCATCGAGCCAGGTCCACCTGGTGAATACCCTGGTTTCCAAGATCGCCATTGCCGTAGTCCCAGAACCAGTGCCAGTTGTAGTGGAACCGATTCTTCGTAAATGCGTGCTCAGGCGCCGGTCCGGTCCACAAATTGTAGTCAACCTCTTGCGGAACGGGCTGCACGGGCGCCTTCCCAATGGTGTCTCGCCACTTATAGCAGAGCCCTCGACCCATATACGTCTCACCGATCACTCCATCCCGCATTTTCTGCACCGCCTCGCGGATTGTGGTTGCGGAGCGGCTCTGTGTTCCGTGTTGGACGATGCGGTTGTAGCGTTGGGCCGCGCTCACCAATTGCTTGCCCTCCCATAGGTTGTGAGAGCAGGGTTTCTCAACGTAGACATCTTTGCCGGCCTGACACGCCCAGATGGCGATTAAGGAGTGCCAGTGGTTCGGGGTGGCGATGGAGATAGCATCGATCGATTTGTCTTCGAGGAGTTTTCTGACGTCCGTATACGTGGCTGGTTTCGGCAGCCCCATCTTCTCCATCTGCGCGAGCCGCTGGCGTAAGACGTTCTCATCAATGTCGCACAGTGCGGCAATTTGCACGTTGGGCAATTGTGAGTAGTTGTGGAGATGATCTCCGCCCCGCCCGCGTACACCGCAGATCGCCACGCGTACGCGGTCATTCGCCCCCATCACGAGCTCCGGGCGGCCTAGAAAAGCCGCGCTGCCGAGTGCGGTGAGCCCGGCCGCACCGTTGATGAGAAAATCACGGCGATTGAGGTCTTTTTCGTTTGGCATAAATCTCCCTACGCAAGGTAATGCAGCGTCTCGTCAATGAGCTTGGTAGTCCCCACGAAAGGGTCTCCGCCGTTGGTGTCGAACTCCATCGAGAAATATCCGCGATAGGAGCTCTGCCGGGCTATTGCGAACATCCTACCCAGGTCGACGTGATAGGTTTTGCCGGCATCGGACTGCACCGCGCCCTTTACATGGCACATGTCGGGCTTGGATTTGCCCAACTTCGCATGAACCCCTTTAACTCGGTTTCTGTAGCGCCGGTTGTTCGTGCCAATGTTTACAGACCCTCCAGCTTTTAGTAGTAGACTACATAGGTACAACATGCCCTCATTCGGATTCAAGCTTCCCGTCTGCATCCTCGCCGCCTTCTCCGCCTTCGCCCAGAGCGCACCCACCCCGGCCCTGCTCGCCTTCGATGTCGCCTCCGTGCGGCCCAGCAAGCCGGGCTCCCCCCAGCACACCAACGTTCCCCTCGATTCCGGCTACGTCTACGGCAGCATCAGCCCCGATGACGCCCGCAGCGCCGCCGGCGGCTATCTCATCGCGACCCACCAGTCGCTTTGGCGCTACATCTCCTTCGCCTATAAGCTTTCCGGGACGCAGGAACTTTCCCTGCGCTTCAACATGTTCTCCGGCGCACCCAAGTCCGGCGCGCCTTTCTGGGTTACCGGCTCTTTCGACGCCTCGCCAGAGTACTTCGACATCTCAGCGCGCGCTCCGGCCGATACTTCGATCGACCAGATGCGCCTGATGATGCAGGCTCTGCTCGCCGACCGCTTCCATCTGGTTACCCACTACGTCTCCGCTGACGCTCCCGTCTTTGCCCTTGTCCTCGCCAAGCCCGGCGTCACCGGCCCCAATCTTCAGCCGCATCCCCCATCTGATGCCTGCGCCGCTCCCGTGTCCGGCCAGTCGTCAGCGCCCGCACCTCACCCTGCAGCCGCACCGGCTGCCATGGGCGATCTTCCGCCCATCTGCGGTATCATCGCGCACGTTCCATCCTCCGCCCCCGGCCAGCACCACGGTGGCCGCGCCATTCCCCTCTCCCTCTTTGCTACCTCAATCCCGACCATGACTGGACTCGCCGCTATGCCGCGCCCCGTCGTCGATCAGACCGGCCTCTCCGGACTCTACGACTTCACCCTGACCTGGATGCACGACCCGAGCGGGGATGATGCCATCGCCGACAACACCGCCAACTTCCGCGACGCCCTCAAGATCCAGCTAGGCCTGGAACTCAAACCCTCCCACGCTCCCATAAGCTTCCTCATCGTCGACCACGTCGAGCGGCCTTCGGAGAATTAGTGGCCGTGGAAGTGCCCGCAAAACGGGGTTTTTTGTGTAACTTGCCTATCCCCGCTCTTCGGGAGCAAGTTGTAGGGTCGAGGACTGGCGCCATGCGTCGTAGGTTCGGCCTAGCTGTTGCTCTCCGTTTCCTCTGAGAGTGCCTCAATAGCCGAACCGTAAGCTGGTTTCCAGTCCCCGCCACGTCAAACCCAGCGTGCAGATTTCCCGCACTGGGCTTTCTTGTTTGCTTCACCCCAAGGCTTATGTGACCTATCGTGCCGGAGCGACTTTCGGAAAAAGATGCTGAACCCAACAGCTGCCGCGCAGCGGCAGGGTGTCCTACAGCCCATTCCTACTCCACCGCCTCCAGCCGAGGCCCTGAAGTGTCCTGCTCGGAAACCGCAGAACGTTTCGGCCTTCGCCTTGACGTATATTCTCCTTCGCAGGTCTTGCAAACGAATGGGTGCTTTTATCATTCACCCTTGCCTCCCTGTGTCTCAGAGAAAATGCAAACAGCAGGGCCCCTTCGCTCCACGGACGTTACTCCGCTTCACCGCTGTCGGGTCGGAGGTGGCGCATCGGGTTTCCCAGATGCTGGCCACCGTCCGCCGCTCAAACCGTGCATGCAGTTTTCCCGCACACGGCTTTCACGAAGACTCACTCTTCCGGGACGCAATCGAAGGTATTAACTGAACCAGGTTTACCAGCCCATACTCACCGTACAGCTTGCTCTCAGGGAGTTGTCTCCAACCCCTGTTACGCCAGCGCTTACAACGGTGCGACCGGATGCGATGCAGTATCCAGCCGTTGAGTCTGTTGAAAAGCGTTCGGACGTGGGCGCGTTTGTAGTAGTTGCCCCAGCCCCTTATTACAGGGTTGAGATTCGCGATCAGTTCCGAGGTCGTCAGAGGAATACGCCGCTTGGTCCGCTCACGCACCTGATCCATAAAGCGACGGATCGATTTTCCCTTTGGGTACGCATATAAATCCCCTTCCCGTACCCCGCTTTGGATCTTGTGGGGCAGCAGCCTGAGTCGCCGCTTGCCTCGCTTGATCTTATAGCCAAGAAACTCGAACCCTTGTCGAACGTGCACCACCCGCGTCTTTTGCGGATGCAGGTCTACGCCCAACTGCTCCAGTATCTGACGCGCTGCAACTATTGCCGCGCGCGCCTCTGCCGCGGACTGACAGGTGACAACCCAGTCATCCGCGTACCTCGTTACCTGATACCCCTTGCGACGCATTTCCCGATCAAACGGCGTCAGGAGTACGTTACTTAGAACGGGTGAAACCACCCCGCCCTGCGGGGTCCCTCGCTCGGTGGGATAGAGTCGCCCTTTGCCATAACTTCCGGCCTTCAGCATCGCCTCTATCAGACGCAACACTCGACCATCGGCTATTCGTTGGGCAACCAGCGTTAACAGCTTCTCGTGTGCAACAGACCCGAAAAAATCCTTCAAGTCCGCATCTACGATCCACTCTCGTCCGCTCTGTATTTCTTTCCACACCTTGCGCATGGCGTCCTGTGTTGATCGCCCTCGCCGATATCCGAAGTTGGCTTCATCGAAAATCAGCTCGAAGATAGGCTCCAACCGATTGAGCAGCGCCTGTTGGCACACACGGTCATAGATCGTGGGTATTCCTAACTTGCGATACTCTCCTGGCTTGCCCACTTTCGGGATTTGCACCTGCCGCACCGGGCGGGGTTGATAGACATCTTCCTGAAGCTCCCTGTGCAACCGATCCAGTTGCTGATCCAGCTGCGCTGAGAACTCCTCCAGCGTCTGTCCATCGACTCCCCCACTGCCCCGGTTAGCCTGCACCTTTTCCCAGGCCATCTCCAGGTTCTTCCGCTTGTATACCTTGTCGATTAATGAATGGACCTTCTTTGCACCCGTCGGGTTGATCCAGTCAGACAGTCTCCTCGGTCGGAAATGTACGGGTATTTCACTCAAGGAACTGATCCACCTTTCCGTCCTTACTCACTGCCGTCCTCTCTCTTCCCAACCGCCTTCGCCGGCTGCCTTCCCCGACCCACTTCCGTCGCCGGTTACCCGGACACATGGCTTTCACCATGCTTCTGGTACTTTTCAGCCGTCCGACTACTGACAGCGCTTCGCTCGCCATTTCGCTCTCGCTTATAGGTCTGCTTACTCCGGTGCCACCCAGAGACGCTGCCAGTCCTCCTGAGGTCACGCATCGTTCTTCCGTATCGTGCCGTCCGCAAACACCTTGGTGCGGTGGGTGAATGAGAACGCCTTCGCCCCCATAGTGCGGGCTCGACCTTGCCCCACCTTTGGCCGACCGGTTCATCATCGGGGTGGCCCCCGTCGATTACGGCCCGATACTTCTCCGCATACCCTTCGGATTCCACCTCACGATGGACACCCTGTCCTCCGGAGTGCTGCAAAGAGTGGCTTCAGGTTCACCTTGGCTGTCTCCAGCTTTCGCCTTCGTGCCCGTGTAGGCTTCTCCATACCTTCTCTCTTCTCCAGCCAGCGAGACGTTAACCCCGCTTTTGGATACAGCGCCCCTCATCTGAGCGCCGGAGGGACTTCAACCCTCCTGAACAATGCGCTGCTCAGCGCACACTATGAGCCCATCCGCCACCCTCTCGTCTTCCACCGATTTCCCGGGTTCGCCAGTTATACGGTTTGCTGCTCCGGCAATTTCTCGTCGGGACGAGAGGGCTTCTCCAGTTGCTTAGCGCATCCTTGTCATCGTGCTGCCGCTAACACCCCGCCAGAGTGTCTCACCGCTTCAGTCAGTTGCGGCAATCCATGTTGCCTTCGCCCTTTCGGTGCGGGCTCGGCCCCTGGAGTTTTCGGTTTTCGAGGCCACCTATGCGTTCACTTTCGTTGCGGCCCGATGACTCGCTCACCATCCCAAAGATGGCTTTGTCGATCGGCTTCATTCGCTTCGTCTCCTCCACGAATGCGATCCTAGCTACAGGGTCCTGACTCTTGCCCTGGTAGGTCTACCTCCTACTGAATACGCCAGCCTTAAGCTGGACACACACCGAAAACCCGACTTCACGGGAGGTTCACTTCGATGAGGGGCCAATGCCCACTTCTGTGGCTGTCGACAGTTACCCTCACACCGGCATTTTGAGAATTGCCGACGCAATATCCTCAACATTGGTTTCGAGTGCAAAGTGCCCAGAGTCCAGGAATTCCACGGCTGCGTTGGGCACGTCTCGCTTGAATGCCTCCGCGCCAGGCGGAATGAAGAAGCTGTCGTTCTTGCCCCATATCGCAAGCAACGGAGGCCGGTGCAACCGGAGGTACTGCTGGTATAGGGGATACCGTTCGAGGTTGGCTTTGTAATCAAGCTTCAAATCGGCCTGTAGGTCCATCATGCCCGGTTGTGCGAGCAGTGCAGCATCGAGCCAGTAGGCTTCGGGTTCGATCTTCGACACATCCGGAACTCCTTGGAAGTACGCCTCGCGAACGCCATCCAGCGACATGCGTTCTTTGATCGTGTCGCGAATGGCCGCGGATGGCTGCTTCCAATAGGCGCGCAAAGGAGCCCACGGCCCTTCACCCAAGCCTTCTTCGTATGCGTTGCCGTTCTGCGAGATGATCGCGGAAATGCGGCCCGGGTCGGCGACTGCCAGGTTGAATCCGATAGGCGCACCGTAATCGAAGACGTATATCGCGAAGCGTCGTAACGCAAGCGCGTCCACGAATCCCTGGGTGGTTTCCGTCAACTGAGCGAAGGTGTAGCGATAATCTTCTCCATCCACTTTGGTAAAGCCAAATGAAGGCAGGTCAGGAGCAATCAGATGAAAGCGGCTCGCGAGCAGCGGCATCAGGTGCCGAAAGTAGTGCGATGAATTTGCGAAGCCATGCAATAACAAGAGAACCGGACGACCCTCAAGCCCGGCTTCTCGGTAGAACACGGTAACGGGACCGACTTTCAAGGTGGAATGCCGGACCCGTGCATATCAATATTCCTCTCTGATTTGCAGGGTGCGGCGAATGAAAAATAACGGGCAAGGACCGCTACCCAAATTTTCCATTAGCAATGTGCCTGCGCGTTTCGCTTGATCTGCCGTCCTTGACCATGAACTGACCATTAGTGGGGGAGGCCCGGCTCAGAAATAATCTCCCGATCCACCTATATCATCCAGGGGGTTTCCAAAAAAACGAACCATCCGGGCTGAGCGTCAGCCGTATGTCTGGTCTGTGCTCTGTCCGACCTCGATAATATAGCCGTCAGGATCGCGGATGTAGCAGCGTATCTCGCCGTACTTGGGGATCGGCTGCGTGATGAACTGCGCTCCTCGGCTTTTCCATAGTTCATAGCAAGCTTGAATATCCGCAACGCGGAAATTCATAAAGCTGTTGATGTGGTTCGGGTCGGGGACGCTTAGCGTTACCGTCGGCTTATCCGGAGTCGGCCCGCCGCCAACGTTCAGAATCATCCAGATATTCGCGAGCTGAAGGTACCCTGGCGCGTTGCCGTCACCTCTGCTCAGAATGCGCGCGCCGAAGACCTTCTCGTAGTAATCGAGCGATCGGTTGATGTCGCCCACGGTTAGAAAATGCGCGATGCTCATCCCCTCCTTCGGGGGCATCTCATAGCTCTTCTGTTCGATTTGTACGCTGCTCATTGACGACTCCAATCTGGATAGACTTACCGACTCACTTTTTCTTCTCGTTGAGTGCAGCTAGAAGAAGCTTCAGAACTGCTTCATCAGAGAACGGGTTCTGGCCCGAGATCAACTCGCGATCTTGAAGGGCGTAGCTCCCCCATGGAGGGACCACACTCACATCGCCGCCGGCAGTACGCAAGGCGAAGTCCGGGTAGAACAGCACCTTACCACCAATCTCAAGTGGCTCCCGCTGCTGCTCTTCCGCCGTCGCAAAGATAGTCATCTT
Organism: uncultured Acidobacteriaceae bacterium; assembly: GCA_963830325.1. Classification (GTDB taxonomy): domain Bacteria; phylum Acidobacteriota; class Terriglobia; order Terriglobales; family Acidobacteriaceae; genus PALSA-350. The sequence continues at coordinate 1,633,432 of CAWHMV010000003.1, read as the reverse complement.
GTATCCGGCATAGATCCAGCCTTGAGCCTTGGCGTGTGCTCCGGCGACATCGCCCGCTGCCAGCGCTGCGACGAACTCCCACGAATTCGGAAGAGCCGAGAGCAGTGAAATCGGGCCATGGCACAGGACAGCCGTGGGCTTGGACGTTTCGTGAAAGTGTCTCAGCACGATGCCGGCATTCGGATCATCCAGAAGATCAATCATCGGGCCATGGCCGCCGGGCACGAAGACAGCGTCATATTGATCCAGGCCCGACGCAATGACATCCCTGATGCGAACTGGGTCTCTGAGCCCGAGCAGGCCGTCGCGGAATATCAGGTAGTCCTGAAGCTTGGCCGCGTCCCCGCCGAAAAAGCCGACGACCTCGGAATGGACATCCACCTGAGGCGTGTTGCCTGTGGGGTTGGCGAAGGTGATTTCGTAGCCCTCCTTCATCAGGGCGCGAACCGGAACCGTCACTTCGTTGAGGTAGTAGCCGGCGCCGGTATAAATCTTGCCACCCTTCAAGGGCAAACCGCGACCGCTCGAGATCAACGCCAGGATTTTTCCTTTGGTTGCCATTTTTATTCTCCTCTGTGAAATCGGAACTAAGACTGGGGACAAACGGGATATCCCATTCCTTGAAATTGGGGAGCGTTCCCTTTGTCCCAACTGTTTCTCAAAGCGTGTAAGTGTGGGCCTTCGAGATTTATCTGGGTTATCCCATCGGGAATCCGAACATCAACCACGACTGATTGGCTACCCAATGCGGGTATAGCTCCGTCATCTGATCGAACAACTCCTGGTCGGACGTGGCGGTTTTCTGCACCCGGTCGAAGTCCTGCAGATAACGCTTGGTGTCCTGGATCGTCGAGGGAGAGTCGGGCGCGCCAGGCTTCTTGTGACCGGCGACAACCATCGCCGGATTCAGCGCCGCTAATCGATCCAGCGCTGCGATCCAATTCTTTCGGCTCTCGGGGGTAGTGTCGCCGACGTACATGCGGCACTGGTTGTACACAACGTCGCCGGCGACGATCAGGCCGATCGATGGAACATAGAGAGACGTCGAATCGGGACAATCGGTGCGGCCCTGCTCGATGATGCGCAATTCGTGGCCCTCGAGCGTGAAGGTGTCGCCCTCATAGGGCTCGGGTGAGACCAACTTCGTCGGCACTTGCCCAGGAAACAATTGGCGGGCGAATTGGCTTAGCGGAGGAACGAACGACGACTGCATGGCCTCCACGGTCTTCGGCGTTGCTATCGCCCGAGCGCTCGGGAAACGGTCGAGCAGAATGCTCAGACCGTAGAAGTGGTCGAAATGGCCGTGCGTTATATAGATGGTCTGCAGGTTGCGATTGTGCAATGCAACCCAATCCGCGAGAGCCTCCGCCTCAGTGACTGTCCCCATTGCGTCCACCAGTACGGCGTCGTGCTCGCCGAAGATCAACGTCGATGTGATCGGGTCAAAGCCCAGCGGCTCGCCGAAGGGCCTTGGCCGCTCGCCGACCATAGCCTTTCCCGGCGCGGTAAAAATGTTCACGCTAAGCGTGTTCGACGCGGTCACCCGCGTGGGCTCTTTCGGCCCATTCTTGCTGTCCATTGGGTACTCCTTTCGACATCAGAGCAGGGGACTGTTCAAGCCAAGATTGGCAGAAACACGACGACAAATCCATTGGACGAAGGTATCGATCAATACAAAAGTATTGTTTGGACGTCAAGGTCAGGAACGGGCATGGTTATATCCCAATGGGCGCCGCTCGACCTGCTGTGGGCGGAAATGCCAGGAAGACGAAGACGGGCCGCGATTCCTTTTGCTGGTTCTCAGCGCTCAAGCTCCTTGAAAACGGGGTTATAGGTAACTTGCGCCCTGGATTCCGGAAGGTGAGGGAACATACCGAAAACGAGACTTTTCAGGCATTGTCCGAGAAGCCGATTTTCGTCGACGCCCCCCGACCTCAGAAACGCCCGTCGTTTCACGACCAACGGGCGTAACAAGAAACTTTATTTATCGCCAACCGCCTGAGCCGTGCGCAGCGTTTTCATGAGAGCGCTCAGTTGATCTTCGATGGCATCATACGCATCTTGCGTCTTGCGAAGCGGGCCAAGGTCACCCATGATCGGCATCTGGTCCACGGTAACGGGCGAATACGGAAATGGATCGAACGAGGTCACATTCGAGTCGTACACCGAGCCGATCTTGCCCTGGTCGCGAAACACTTCGCGGAGATATGCGAGTGTCTCGAGTTTTCGCTGAACTCGGTTCAAATTTATGTTATACGACTCATCAGTTGGCGAGGTTCGGGCATCCGTCTCGAAGACGCAAAGCGGCTGTTAGATTAAGTTGAAAGAGTCGCAGCCTCGTGTTTCATAAATTGGACCGGAGAGTCACGCCCCTTTCAGGAAGGAGACTAGCGATGCCGAGGCGGTCGTTCTCTGGATCTTATCCGCAAAAATGCGGTCTGCTCGGCAGGCCCCTCTTTGCCTTAACCGGCTGCCTCGCGTTGTCGATTGCTCCGCCGGCCCGAGCGCAGGCGAAAACCGATGCGCACAAGCAGGTGGAGCAACTGGTCGAGCAGAACGCTGCGAACTGGAAGCAGGTCTCGAAGCAAATCTGGGATTACGCCGAGCTTGGATATCACGAGAACAGGAGCTCCGAGCTGTTGCAGGCGCAGCTTAAAGCAGCGGGCTTCTCGCTTGAGTCGGGCGTGGCCGATGAGCCAACGGGCTTCATCGCCAGCTATGGGCAGGGAAAGCCGGTGATTGCGATCCTGGGTGAGTTCGATGCGCTGCCCGGGTTGTCGCAGAACCCGGTTCCCCAGCGTTCACCCGTAATTCCCCACGCGCCGGGTCATGGGTGCGGGCACAACCTGCTTGGATCGGGGTCGGCGCTGGCTGCCGTCGCGGTAAAAGAGTATATGGTGGCGAATCACGTTTCCGGGACATTGCGCTACTACGGCACGCCTGCAGAAGAGGGCGGCTCGGGCAAAGTATTCATGCTGCGCGCCAGATTGTTCAAAGACGTGGATGTGGTGCTGCACTGGCATCCGGGGGATCAGAACAGCGTAAACAACGGCGGCATGCTGGCGGTGCTGTCGGCCAGGTTCACCTTTCACGGCGTCGCCGCCCATGCGGCCATGGCGCCGGAGCGTGGCCGCTCCGCACTGGACGCCGTCATGCTCATGGGAAATGGCATTGAGTTCATGCGCGAGCATGTACCCAGCAACTCGCGTATCCACTACATCATTACCAAGGGAGGCGTCGCGGCGAACATCGTGCCCGATCTCGCCCAGATGGAGCTGATGGCGCGCAATCCGTCGAACACGGTGCTGGCAGATATCTGGGACCGCATCCTCAAGATCTCTCAGGGGGCGGCGCTCATGACTGGCACGACAGTGGAAGTCACTGACGTTCTGAGCGACGCCAACATCATCGGCAACGATGCACTGGCTCCGGTGGCGCAGAAAAACCTGGAGGAAGTGGGTGGTTTCACGATCAGTGATACTGAGAAGGCGTTTGCTGTGGAATTGCAGAAGACCCTGAGCATCGATACCGTTCCGAGCCTGGACCAGACTGATTTGATTGAGCCCTTGCGGCCGGTGGATCCCAATGCTCCGTCCGCCTCCACCGATGTGGGCGATGTGAGCTGGAACGTGCCCACCATTGGGTTCGAAACGGCGACCTTCGTGCCCGGGGTAGCGCCCCACACCTGGCAAGCCGCGGCCTCGGCCGGCATGAGCATCGGCCAGAACGGCATGGTGGTAGCGTCGAAGGCGCTCGCACTTACCGCGATCGATCTCTTTTCGAACCCGGCACTGGTGCAGGCCGCTCGGGCCGATTTCGATCGCAAATTAACCGGCAAAACGTACCGTAGCTTCATCCCCGCCGGAGAAAAGCCACCGATCAATTACCGCGATTATTGAAATAAGCTACAAATTCAGCCCCTCCCGGGCTGGGGCGAGCTGGGGAAGTTACTGAAAACCCGACTTCAGGATGTTTGAGTAAACTCGATTGGCCGGTAAGGCCTGCTGACAACAACTGAAAATCCTGGTCATCGACAGTCGGACTCTTACCAGCATCAACCGGCTGGATAGATCGCAAATTGCAGCAGCCCCCGAGGCGCGCCTACGGTCTGCAAAGATCACACTCCCGCATGCAACGGACCGTTCGTCCAATTTTAAGGGTTTCCTGAGAGGACGGAACACGCAGCAACGCCAAAAGGCCTCCGCATTTGATCCGGGCCTGACGATATAATCCACATTCACAGATTATGACCTTGATCTGCGGCACCAGACTCGGTCCGTACGAAATCCTCGCACCGGTCGGTGCTGGTGGAATGGGGGAGGTCTATCGCGCACGGGACACGCGCCTTGGACGGGACGTCGCCGTCAAAATTCTTTCAACTCATCTGTCTTCCGATCCTGATCTGAAACAACGCTTTGAGCGCGAAGCACGAGCTGTCTCGTTGCTCACGCATCCCAATATTTGCTGTCTTTACGACATCGGCTCTCAGGACGGGACCGCTTTCATCGTCATGGAGTATCTGGAGGGGGAGACCCTCGCTGTTCGATTGAGTCGTGGTCCTCTCCCCTTGCCGCTGTGCCTGAAGATGGGTATCGAGATCGCCGATGCTCTCGACAAAGCCCATCGTGAGGGCATCATCCATCGTGATTTGAAGCCCAGCAACGTCATGCTGACCAAATCTGGCGCAAAGCTGATGGACTTCGGTCTGGCCAAGGCTGTCGTCGCAACGTTACATGGCGTCGCTCCAGCCCCGATCCCCTCACAAGATGATCTCCCGACGATGAGCGCGATAGCTCCAGACTCGCCGAACGCCCCTTTCACCGAGCACGGCACAATCGTGGGAACGCTTCCTTATATGGCTCCGGAGTCGCTTCAGGGCCGACCAGCAGATTTCCGAAGCGACATCTTCAGCTTTGGCTGCGTGTTGTACGAGATGATATCGGGCAGGCGAGCTTTCACCGGCGAATCAAGGCTCAGCATCGTGGCTGCCATTCTGGAGAAAGACCCGCAGCCCATGGCCGGTTTGCAGCCTCTCACTCCGGCTGCGCTCGAACATGTGGTGCTTCGTTGTCTGATGAAAGACCCCGAGGAGCGCTGGCAAAGCTCGCGAGATTTGTCGAGAGAGCTGAAGTGGATCTCGGGAGGAGCGGGCCTTACCAAAGCGTCTGAACCTGCGCCGCGCCGCCGGGAGCGACTCGCTTGGGGAGTGGCGGCTCTGTGTATCGCCCTGCTGACCTGGCTTGGAGTTGCTGATTGGCGCAGCATACAGTCGGCGGAGAGTCGGCATCTTCACCTTTCATTACTTCCGCCGCCCTCTACCTCATTTGTTCCCGATAATTTCGCCATATCGCCCGATGGCCGGCGACTCGCCTTCGTGGCTGCCGCACAAGATGGCGGCACCGCTTTGTGGGTTCGCTCCCTGGCCGCCGGAACTGCGCAGCAAATGACCGGCACGGAAGGCGCCTTGTACCCCTTCTGGTCACCGGATAGTCGGCAAGTGGGCTTCTTTCAGGCGTCCAAGCTGAAGAGCGTTGACCCGGGCAGCGGCGCTGTCCAGATCCTATGCGATGCACCCGATGGCCGGGGCGGGACATGGAACAATCGAGGCACGATCATCTTCGCCGCATTTCCGAACACGCCCGGCGGTGGGTCTACCACAGGACTTTTGAAGGTATCAGACTCGGGTGGCGAACCGCAGCCGGTCACCATGGCTGGCGCGCCGAACGCCACGATAATTTGGCCGTCCGCTCTTCCGGATAGAGACCACTTTATTTATTTCATTTTTGGGAGCTCTAACTCCCCCCAGAAACAGGGAATCTATGTCGGTTCTCTAAGTACGCAGGAAACCAAATTGATCTCCTCTGAGATCATCGGCAATACTCAGTTCGCGTCCTCGCGCCTCTACTACGTACGTGACGGCAGCCTCATGGCGCAGCCGTTCGATCTCAAACGGCTGCAGACTACAGGTCCGCCGGATGCGGTCTCGCGACAGGAACTGGAACAGTCGCCGGCTTTTTCCCGCGCGGGATTCTCCATCTCGGACGACGGTGTGGTGGTCTTCCAGTCAGCAACCGAAAGCGTTTCCACGCTCGCATGGTTTGACCGTTCCGGTAAAGAACTGGAAGAACTACCCAGAACCGGCTATCGGGATCCTGCTCTCTCCCGCAATGACGCTCTGCTCGCAATCTCCTCCGACGATGATCGCAACGGCAGGCACTACATCCATATTTACGATTTCGCCAGGGGTACAAGCACCCGTGTGTCAGATGGAGGGACAGAAGTATTTCCGGTTCTCTCGCCTGACGGCAAAAGGGTGGCATATGTAGGAAATTTTCACAGGACTTCTCAGTACATCGACGTTGCGGCTACCGATGGTTCGGGCAAGCTGGAGCGACTCGCCGCGTCCGATTTTCTGGTTCCCAACGACTGGTCGGCGGACGGGCGCTTTCTCGTCTATATGCATATTCATGGCAGTGCGCCGGAACTGGACACTCTTGACCTCAGTAACCATTCGCAGACAGCCTACGCACCGGGTGCGGAAGCCCAATTTTCTCCCGATGGGAAATGGATCGCCTTCACCGGATCTCCGGCGACCACTGGAGGAGAGGATCCTGATGTGTATGTAGGCCGTTTCCCTGGCCCAGGCAGGCGCATCCAGATATCCAATCATGGCGGCGCGCAACCGCGCTGGCGTGCGGATGGAAAAGAACTTTTCTATATCGCCATAGACAAAAAGCTTATGGCGGTATCGATCGACACGTCGCATGACGAGACGGTGGCAGGCGTTCCCCACGCTCTTTTCCAGACGCGCATCGTCGCGGCGCGTACCGTAGGAATCCAATACGCCGTCTCCCGCGATGGCAACCGTTTCCTTATCAACTCGATGCCAGCTATCGGAGCCGCTCCCCTGACAGTGCTCATGAACTGACCTCGAATCGCGGTCCTTCACTTCGCTTTTGAACGGTCCCGGACTAGCGATTTCGCGAACTTCACAACAGGCCTCAAACAGGCACGTCGATGCCTTCCACCAATTCTTCCGTGGACAGATTGTCTTCCACACGCAAATAATGCTGGTCTTTCAAACAGAGCTATCGCGAAGTTCCGAAGTTCCCGTAAAACGGGTTTTTCGGTAACCTGCCTGCCAGCCCGCCGGGGAGGGAACTTATTGAAAATGCGACTTTCAGGGATGTACAGCGCTCAGCAAGAAAACTGAGCGTCATCTGGGGGGCCTCTGGAGTTGAGACGACCTAACCTTTCAATTAGGCGGCCAAGAAAGCCGATGAAGACCTGAATCGTTGATGGCGAGTACTACATTCCCAAATCACAAACAACGCACGATGAGGATTGTTTGATCGTCTAACTGGTGTCCAAACCCACGCGCCGCCGCAAGAATCCTAGCCGCCAGCTCCGGTAAAGGGTCCTTGGCGTTCGCCGCGATCACTTGCTTCAGTCGTTCCACGCCAAATTCTTCTTGGGGTTTGTTGCACACTTCCAGAATCCCGTCCGTTGCAACCACGAGCAGATCGCCCGACGCAACTTCCAGCCTCTGTCCGTCAAAGCTGGAAACCGGCAGCAGCCCGAGAGGGAACTGGCCCTCCTCCGTCTGCGACAAGGTCCGCCCGCTCGCATGCCACTGCAGAATCGGTGGGCTTGCCGCCAGCGCATAGAACACGCTGCCGTCCGCTCCTAGCCGGAAGCCGGTGAACGTCGCATACATGTGCGGCTCTTTCACCTCCGGGAGCACCCTGTTCAGCCGATCCAGCAATACCGGCAGAGTCCGATGCGGCTCCCGTCCCTCCGCATCCAGCAGGGCCGTGCGAGTCGCTGTCTTCAGCATCCCCATCAGAATGCCGGCGGGGAGCCCATGTCCAGCGATGTCGGCAACATAGGCAATAGCATCACCGCTCGGCAGGTAAATCGCATCCACCAGATCGCCGCCCACCTTTTCACTGGGGTGCGAAATGCCGTAAATCTCAAAGCGCGACGTTCGCAATCCCACCGGCGGCACCAGCGTCTTTTGAATCCTGTGTGCCAGCTCCAGTTCGTTGCGCATGCGGAACGACTCTCTGCCCTCGCGCCGGATATACACAACGAAAAAAACGTAGGAGAGAATGATCGCCGACAGCGTCGCGGTTGCGGCAAAATGGATTCCCAATTCCGAAGGCACTGGCTTCAGATCGAAGCTGCGCGTCATCCAGTTTGCGAGGCTCCTGTTGATCAGAGTATTGAAAAACTGCAACGCAATCAGGCCGACTAGAAACGGCATCGACAGCCGCGACAGCACTATGATCCACAACGAAGCGTTCAGCCCGACGTAAAGCGCGATCTGCAGCACGACGACATAAGGCAACACTCCCCTGTACATTAGATCGACGTAGAAGCCGAACACTGAAAACAAGAGGAAGACCGCCGCTATCAACACCCATAGGCGCTTCATCGGCACCGACCGAAAGTGTATCCATCGGGTCGCGGTTCGCCGGTACCACTCCTTCTCTGCCATTGGCACGAACCATATCAGATTAGATGGAGGGCGTTAACGCGATTCCCGGAAAACAGGGTTATAGGCAACTTGCGTAGCCCAAATTCCCTCCGGCAGGCAATTTACCGAGAATGCGACTTTGAGGACCAATCCACCTTGATGAGCGAACGGGCCCTCCTACGCTGATCAAGCGCCCAGCCGCCAGCCCTATTCTGAATGGAGCACGGAAATAAGGTCAGTCCGCGCTGCATTCCTGGCCGGCAAGCTGCTTCCCAGCAGGGCGATCAGGGTCATCAGAACCCACGCGAGCGATAGCGAGACTGGGTCATGCACCTTGACGCCCACGAGCATGCTCGCCAGAAGGCGGTCCAGGAACCAGGCTCCCGCAATGCCCACAACGCCGCCAGCCAGGATCAGACGCATCGCCTGCATTACGATCAGGCGCAGTAGCTCAGATCGCGACGAGCCAAGAGCCAGCCGGATCCCCATTTCCTGCCTCCGCTGATTTACCCAATAGGCAAACACGCCGTAGATGCCCACCCCAGCCAGAATCATGGCCAGCACCGCGAATGAGGCAATCAACAGCATCATGAGTCGCCGTTGAGCGACCGACTGCGACATACGCTCGTCCATTGTCTCCACATCAAACAGCGGCTGGTCAGGGTCGACATCGACCACCGCCTTGCGCATGGCGGAAGTAAGCGAACCGGGTTCGACGGTGGTGCGCAGCAAAATGTCTAATTCTTTCTGCGGCACCCGGTCAAACGGCAGATAGATCGCAGGCTCGACGGTTCCTGTCAGACCGTCGTACCGGACGTTCTGCACAATGCCGACGATGGTCAGGCGCGTGTATTTATCATGGCCTTCTATATGCGCGCTGAGTTGCCGGAATTGCCGGCCAAGTGCGTCCCCGTTGAAATACTGACGTGCAAATGCCTGGTTCACGATAGCAACCGCAGCCGTATCTGCGTTGTCACCGTCGCTGAATGGGCGGCCTTGAAGCACACGCGTGCCCGCTGCCCGGAAGTATTGAGGGCTGACGCTGATGGCACAGGCGCGGGGCTGCACCATGTAGGGAAGTGGAGGTCCGTCTCCGAACGCGAGACGTGGTGTCCTAAGGCAGGATTGGTGCGGAAGAGCGCTGGCGATTGCCGCCGCCTGCACACCGGGGAGAGCCTGCAATCGCGGCAGCAGTTGTTGTACAAAGCTGCTCAGCTTTTCCGGTGCCTCCGAGCGGTTGCGTTGTATCTGAGCGGTGAGACACTGGCGGGGGTCAAAGCCGGAGTCGTTTCGCAGCACATTCACAAAACTCCGAATGAGCAGTCCCGCGCCAGAAAGCAGCACCACAGCCAGTCCGATTTCCGCCATCAGCAGAACGCTGCGCAAGCGCCCCTGCTGACGACCGGAGGAAGTGCGCCGCGCCGACCCCTGAAGTGCCGTTTGCAAATCGGTCCGCGATGCGCAGATCGCCGGAGCAAGACCAAACAGAATCGTTGTCACTAAAGTCAGCCCTGCCGTAAATGCAAGGACCCAGCCGTTGACCAGGACAGCCGCGCTCAACTTGCCAAAAGGCGCCTGAAGCAGCCCCGCTGTGTACGAGCCTGACGAAAACTCGCCCGGCATTCCGCCCCGGCGAATCAGCCAGGTCATCGCCCCAGCGACTCCCAGTCCGAGGACGGCAGCCATGGCGGCGAGCGTCAGGCTTTCGACCAGAAATTGACGTATGAGGCGCAACCGATCCGCGCCGAGTGCACCGCGCAACGCCACCTCATGCTGCCGAGCTACGGTACGAGCCAATTGCAAATTCGCGACGTTGGCGCATGCAATCAGCAGCACCGCTCCGACACAGGCCAGCAAAATCAGGAGCGGACCACTCTCGTCCCCCGTCAAGTAACGATGCAGAGGTTCGGCGAGCATCTGCCGCCCTTCCGCCCACTCGACAAATAACGCCGCATAACCTTTGACGCGGTTTTCAGCGAATAGCTTTAGCTCCGCCTGTGCCTGTTGGATACTCGCACCGTTGCGCAGCTGCCCAATGGCCTGTACGGACTCAAAGGTGATTTCGGTAGTCGCGAGACTCGTGCTGGCGCTTAAACCGGCGGGGATGTAGACATCGGGCTCCATTGCAGGATCGGGGAAGATGAAGTGAGGGGGCAGCACTCCTACGACGGTCCACGCCTTCTCCCCAAGAGTGATCGAACCGCCGATAATCCTGGAGTTGCTGTTGAACTCGCTTTCCCAGAGGCGGTGACTCAGGAGAGCGACGGCGGGGCCCCCCTCGCGATCTTCACTGCTCAGGAAATTTCGCCCTTCCGCTGGGGTGACATGCAGCACGGGAAGCAAGTTCGCGGTAATCCCAACGACCTTCACACGTACAGGATTCCCCGTACCCGTCAGATTCTGGTCGCCGCTGTATCCATGGAATCTGTTGTATACATATCCGGCAACCGAGCTGAACGATTTGAGGCTCGACTGCGCAGCAACGAAGTCCGGCGAAACGAGAGGCCCACCGTATTCGTTGTTTTTGGGCCATGCCTCCGAGATTTCCATCAGGCGACTTGAACCCGGATACGGAAGAGGGCGGATCAGCAGTGCGTACACCGCCGAAAAGATCGCGGTGGTGGCTCCGATTCCCAATCCAAGGGTGATCACCGCTGTCCAGGTAAACGCGGGATTGTGCCGCATCTGGCGCAGCCCATAGCGAATATCCTGGATAACCGATTCAACGGTCGTACTCGCACGCTGATCGCGCACGGCCTGCTTCACCTGTTCGAGCCCTTCGCATTCTGCCAAAGCCTGCCTGCGCGCCTCGGTTGGGGAGATTCCGCTCTCCATCTTCTCGTCAGCTACGGCATCCACATAGCTGCGAATCTCCATATCCAGTTCGGTCTCAACCCGTTGCTTATGCAGCAGTGTCCGCAGCGCAGACGTGAGACGCGAGCCCATCCTCATATGGCCTCCGAGTTCGCTTTCAGTGCGCTGGCGATGGCACGCGAGATCGTCGTCCATTGCAGAAGATTTGCCTGATTTCGTTCCAATGCTGGTCTCCTATTGAATGACGATAGGAGTCTAGAGAACGCTCATAAAGAATGTCAATAGGAGTGCAGGGGGATGCCACACAAACCGAGAGATGTGGGCAGACACCTGTCAGTACGACTGACGCTTCTACTGCTAGTAATCGCGAGGTCACCTAGCGTCCAGAGCCGATGCTTCCTTCGCGGGACGAAACATTTTGCCCATAAAGTGCTTAGGAACGCCATTCTGTGCCGGGGTCTTTCCAAGAAAAGCTTTTGCCGAAGCATCGTGCTTCAGGTAGGCATCCAGGAACTTCAGTGTGTAGAGCGCTACCCAGGCATGGTTCGTGTTGGCGTCCTTTCGTCCGTAATCAGCTACCTGGTTTTCTGCAAAGCGCTGCGCACTTTCTCTGCGCTGAAACATGGAACTGAACTCCGCATGCGCCATGCCTAGCATATTCACAGTGAGGAGATCGCCGTGTATCCAGGCGTTCAGAACGTTTGGACCCACGATGTATGCCGGCGGGCCGTCATGATATTTGTCAATATCTTCAAGAAGGTTCGCATCTCCTCGGCTGAAGAAAAGAAGTGGTATGGTCATCAGCTCCGGATGGACGTCCCCAGCCATTTTCACCAGGCCCGGGTAATAGCGCATGCTGCCGTCCATGGATACCAGGGCATCGATGCGGGGGTCTCGCGCTGCCGCAAACAGGCTCGAACCTCCGCCCCAGCTCCAGCTGACTACGGCGACCTCCGATAAATCCGTATCGGGAAGCATTTTGGCATACGTAATGAGAAACGAGATATCGTGAGCCTGCGCATTGATTCCGTCGAGATCGTCCGTCATGTCGCGCGTCGACACTCCCATTGACGGGCTCGCAAGAACGACGTAGCCATGACTGGCAAGGTACTCACACAGGTCGGCGTTCTCCCACGAAACGGAAGAATCACTCGGAGCGTAAATGAGAACCGGATAATGCCCTTTCGTTGGCTGCGCATCCCGCACCGCCCACAGGGGGATGTCGAAGGACGTCTTCAAGAGCGAACGCCACCGATTCTCCTTTTCATCCGGAGCGTTGAAATGGATCTCGCTGTCGGCCAGCCGGACATAGTCGCCCACCGTCATCGGTTTGGCTGGGCGTTTCAGCGACGGATACCAGATCAGGGTTTGCAGTGGCCGCGGCTCATCGATCGCGGAGGATCGTGATGAGTCCGTCGCGCGGTACGTGCCTGACCGATCGTACTGATCAACGACCTTCAAACCTACCGGATAAGGTCCAGGTTTTTGCAGGAATTGAAATGCGGATGTTTGGGCGGAGGCCGCGAATACTGAGCCAGGGCAAATGCACAATGCGCAAAAGGCGCCTAAAATTCGACTTCTCAATCTAGCGTTCCTTTCGCATGCCGCAGCACATGTCAAACTTTCACCCTCCCGCTGGAAACTTACCAAAAACGAGACTTTCGGGGCAGTTCGCAGTAATGGCTACTGACGGCTCACTCCGAAATCAACGCACTGGGGCGGTAGGACTTATGCTCCACAGTAACTGTCACTCACTGCAGCTTGGCGTATTCCACTTTGGCTTGCTTTAGGATCGGGATGTCAGGGTCGGCATCTTTCCAGAGGATGAGGAAGTCTCGATAGGCAGCCTTTGCCTTGACCTTATCTCCAGAAAGAGCATAGGCTCTGCCAAGTTCCAGTTGCGCGCGTGCGCCTACGGGATCGGCGAATACGACGCCAGGGTAGTCGAGGATCCTCTGGAATTCCTCGGCGGCTTCGGAGTATCGATGCGCTAACACATAGGCTTGGCCACGCACGTAGACCGGATAGAGATTTCCAAAGAAACCAGACGTGCCCACGCTCAACTCATAAGGAGCGGCGGTTTGCAATAGTTTGATGGCGCTCAAAGAATCGCGATGGCTCAGCGCAAAAAGCGCGCGAAGAGTTGGCAGGTAATTGAATCGGACGTATGTATCCTCCGATGCTTTTTCCAGATCTTTCGCCAGCGCCTGCGACCGCGCCCCATCCCCAACCAGGGCGAACGCCAGTGCTGCGCCGTACTCCACGTCCCCGCCCTTGGAGAAATCAAGTGCCGCTGTGGCATGCTGCCTTGCCTCGAGCGGATTCCCGAAAAATGCCTCCCGCACGGCTGCTCCGGCTTCCCACATCGCCGCCCGTTCTCGCTTATGGATCGCCTCCCGGGCTGAGTCCACCGCCTGACGCGATTTCTCCCTGGCCTCGCGCAAATGACCGGAATAGGCCAAGGTAGAAGCCTCCTCGTGGAAAATCCAGTCTCCGACATCGGGATTCCCCTCATCTCGGGCCGCTTCCCGCTCCATTGCCGCCCGGTCGCCCTTCAAGAAATCGATGTAATATCGCATCACCAAAAACTCCGGGAATGCGACGTTGTGCTGGGAGGCTTGAAGAAGTGTGTTCTCGGCCTCCGGCAGGCGGTTCAGTTGAACATAGGCCCAGGCAAGATTGTTATACGCCGGGGGGAAGTCCGGATCGACAGCGACCGCCCTCTTGCCTTGTTCGAGAGACTGTTCATATCTGCCAAGTGCCTGGTCAATCCAAGACAGAAACCCGCGCGGCCTGACATCGCGTGGATACGTTTCGGCCCACAACTCAGCGGTCTGTTCGGCCTCTTCAAGGTTTCCCGTTACATTCAGATCATGCGGGACCATGATAAAGAACCGCTCTGGGTCGCTGACACGATTCCGCAATTCGTAGGCTCGGTTAGCGCTCTCCGCCGCGAGAACCGGCTCCCAAATCTCGGCGTACACCTGCCCCAGGAACGCATGCGCCATTGCAAATTGCGGGTCGATCTCAATTGCGCGCCGCAGAGGTGCCACGGTGGCGGCAGGCCCGCTTGAAAACCAAACCTGCCAAGCGGTGCTATAGGCCTTTAAGGCTTCCAGGGACGGTGTGCTTGCCTCGGCGAGCGGGGTAGAGTGCTGGTTCACGACGACCAGTGATTCGCCAACTCGCCGTCTAAATCTGCTGGCAACTTGACTGAGAGCATTAAGTACGTCTTCTTTCTTTGCCGCTTGCACCTGCTCTTCATCCAGGATGTCTCCAGTGCGGCAAGCCTTTGCGCGCAGCCCCAACACGTACTGAGTGCCGAGGCTTGCGATCGAGCCTTCAAGGACGGCGGCGCTTCCTAGACGCTCGCAGACTTCCCGAGCAACTTCGGGAGTGAGCGGGGCGCCCGGCGGCAGGCCCATCAGTCCCACGGTGTGCCGAATGCGCTCCTCGGAGACGAGGCCTAGTAATGGCGATTGCTCTAGCTGTACGGCCATGCCTTGCCGCAGCGCTCCATCAAAGACGGGGTCGCCGGTGGAATTCACGAAGTCGGCGAGCACCAACGTGTCTGTTTTGCTGAGAACTGCAGGGCGGCGCCAGAAAAACCAGAATGCTCCGGCAACGACGCCAACCAGGAGGATGGCGGCCAGCGCTATCCATCCCCAGGGTCTCGTTTCCTCGACCTGTACCTGCACCTTGGAGTGATCCGCCGCAATGATGCTAAGTTCGTCCTCCGCTAACAGGTGCACGCTCTCGGCAAGCCGGTACCCCCTGCCGGGCACCGTAACGACGTAGCGGTGATCCTGCGGTCGCTCGCCCAGTGCTTTGCGCAGCATGAAGATGTTGCGGCTAAGGTTGGCCTCTTCCACAAAGGTGTCCGGCCAGACCGTTTTCATTAAATCTTCTTTGGTGACTACCTCGTTGCTGTGGCGGACGAGGACGAGCAGGATCTGAAACGTCTTCGGCGTCAGCTGGATTGGTTCGCCGGCGCGCAGCAGAATTTCCTTTTCGGCATTCACGCGAAAGGGGCCGAACTGGTAGAGTTCTTTGCTTCTCTGGTTTACATCCGCCGGCATTTGGGCACCCTATCTCTCACCTCGTGAGCCCAAGTTCGAGCAAATGCTAGCACGATTCGGAAATTCAATGCTTGCCATCACCATTCCAGGTGTCTCTGGAAGTGATTTGGCTTCTGTTGCTTACGCGATTGGGAGAAATTATCAGAAATTTTCAAGAGCTTTCCAAGGACTTCTCCAGCGCCTTGCGGGCAACTTTGCATCGTCAGCCGTTTTCGGAAGGCGGAGCTTCCATGGCCAAGCGCACCAGGATCACCATCGAAACCGATTCCTTGTTGATTCTGCGCAGCCGTAGTTCCCGCCGCGCCTGGTGTTCCCGATGCGTGGCCGAGGCGGACATGATCGCGCTGGACGAGGTTGGAGTGATCTCAAACCTGCAACGGCCGGCGCTGGAGGACTGGCTCAATTCGGAGGAGCTACACCGCACGCGGGCAACCGATGGCTCGACGCTGATTTGCCTGAATTCACTTCTGGCTCGCGTGCAGAAACCATAAACCGGCTAACCGCGGCGTGCCGTGGTTGCCAGAGAAAGGAAGAAGATATGAAATCCAGATTGCTGTTGACCATTTCATCTTTAGGCTTGCTGGCTCCCCTGGCAATGCCGGTTCGGGCTGTCGCGCAGGAAACAGCCAAGTACACTGTGCTCCACATTTTCACAGGTCCAGACGGGGCAGTCCCCAATGGGAGCTTGATCAGCGACGACGAAGGCAACCTCTATGGAACCACCATCGGGGGCGGCGACACCACTGATACCCCCTGCGCCACCAGCCCCTTCGGGCTCGGTTGCGGAGTCGTCTACAAGACCGATCGCCACGGGAACGAATCCGTCCTTTATACATTCAAAGGAGGATCCGACGGGGCCTATCCCGCCACCGAGCTCCTCCGCGACAAAGAGGGCAATCTCTACGGCACCGCCCGCGGGGGCGGCAATTCAAACTCCGCTTGTGCATTCAGTAATGGATGCGGCGTGATCTTCAAACTCGATCGCCACGGAAATGAGTCCGTCCTCTACGCCTTCAACGGCGGCGCCGACGGATACGGCGTCGCCTCCGGCCTGATACGCGACGAAGCCGGCAACTTCTACGGCACCACGATCGCCGGGGGCATTGCGAACACCGCTTGCACCGGGGACGGCCCTCCCGGAACCTGCGGCGTTGTCTACAAACTCGACCCCAAAGGCAAGGAGACAGTCCTCCACACCTTCACGGGCGGCACAGACGGATACGCCCCCTTCGGCAGTCTCTTCCGTGACCGGCAGGGCAACCTCTTCGGCGCGGCCTCCAATGGTGGCGATACAACGAGTGAATTCTGCGGCACCACGGTTCCGAATCTGCTAGGAGCCCACGGCTGCGGAACGGTCTTCAAGATCGACTGCTCGGGCAATTTCTCCGTCGTGCACACCTTTGAAGGGCCAGACGGCGGTCCCTTCCCCGACGGTTGGTTCGCTCCCGGCGACGCGGGCCACTTCTACGGCGTAACAGGCAATGGGGGCAACTTGAGCGATTGTGGGGGCATCGGCTGCGGAACAATCTTCGAGATCGATCACCGTGGCAACGAATCCGTGCTTTACAGCTTCAGTGGAACTGAGGACGGAGACAGCCCACTCGGCAGTGTCATTCGCGACCTCGAAGGCAATCTCTACACCACAACACTCCTAGGCGGCGACACCACTGATCCCGGCTGCACAAAGGGCGGCTGTGGCACTGTCTTCAAACTCGACCGCTGGGGCCACCAAATCGTACTGCACACCTTCACCGGCGGCGCCGACGGATCCAACCCCTCGGCGAGCCTGGTTATGGACAAAGAAGGCAACCTCTACGGCACAACAACGACCGGTGGCGACCCAACGTGCAACTGCGGCATAGTTTTCAAAATCGCCCACCACCTCGACTAACCACTCCCGGGGCCCATCCTTTCACCGTTTTTTGCTCAAAGGATGGGCTTCCACAACCCTCCCCAGCAGTTGTCATCCTGAGCGGAGCGTGCTTGCGGCCCCAATCGCTTCCGGTGCGTCTTCATCAGCAATGCCGATCGTGTCGTTGTCCTTGATTTACAGACCACAGCGCCATCCACGCAATAGAGGAGCGGAGAGGCTCATTCGACAGGGGAGGGCCACCGAAGCATCCGCTGTCCGGTTTCAGACGACGCTGTTCGTTTCCGAACGATTCTGTCGCTCGCTGCGACGAAAGCCCCGACTCATCGACTACAGTTAACTCAGTCTCTCCCTGCGCTCGATCATCTCTGCGCGATGTTGCGAGATCCATTGGCCATCTAAGTGCATTGCAGCTTCTCCAAACAGGGCTCCCCAATCGACCTGCGGAGAACGCCATGCTGAAACGGCTCTTTCTATTACTGCTTGTTGTCGCCATCGCAACCACCAGGCTTCACGCCGCTAACGGCGCCTTCGTCGGCAAGTGGAAGCTCAACCCTGAAAAAAGCACTATGCACGACCAGATGAAGGTCAATTCCGCGGGAACAAACCGCTACGCTTTCGACTTTGGCGGCGGCCCGGAATTCATTGTTGCCAACGGCACCGATCAACCCGGTCTCGAGGGAACCACCCTCGCTGTAACTGCAGAAGCTCCTCGTGTCTGGAGAGTCGTCCGCAAGAAAAACGGCCGTATGCAGATCTCCGCCATCTGGACGCTTTCTCCGGACGGCAACTCGCTGCGCGACGACTTCACCGGCTACCCGCCCAACGGCTCCAGTTTCACTATCCATTACATCTACACACCCATTGGAGGAGCCTCTGGCTTTGCTGCTACGTGGGATAGCGTCAGCGAAAAGCCCGGCCGGGTCGAAATCGAGGTGCAGCCCTATCAAGACAGCGGCCTTTCCTTCATCAATCAGACACAGCACTCCACGAAAGACATGAAGTTTGACGGCAAGGACTACCCGGTGAAGAATGCGAACGCGCCAGCGGACGCCATGTCGTCGGCGCGCCGCGTGAATGCCAGCACTCTCGAGTTCACTGAGAAGAGAAATGGCAAGGTGGCCGACACACAGCATATCCAGCTATCTCCAGACGGCAAGACTCTGACCATGACTATTCAGCCGGCAAGTGGAGGTAAGCCGAACGTCCTCGTTTTCGAACGCGAATGAGTGTAAAGGGGCTGGGGAGCCCAGCGGGGAAACAGCCAAAATCGGAGAGTCTGTTTTTTAATCGGCGTTCACATCAGGAGTTTTCCTCCGCTGACGGAAAACGGGGTACTACCTTTGCCCTGATTCACGCGGAGACTTGTAGCTCCCGAAAAACGGGGTTTTCAGTAAGTTCATCTGTTTACCAGGCGATCGTGAGGCGAGTTACCGGTAACGTGACTTTGCCGGCAGTCGGCCTCGAAGATGACCCCTCGATCCGCCGCTATCTTTGTTCTCTTAAGCGGCGCTGCCCGGCTGAGCCTCCTTCAGATAGCCTCTTTGTCGCGATAACCTGTCGGGCACATAGTTCAGCCGAGGAGTCAAAGCAAGACGGCGCGTGAGCATGTGCATCCACTGACTGCGTAGTGTGACCCATGGCTTGCCGAACAGAAGGGGGCTGAACCAGATCGTACTGACCACGAATGCTGCTAGTACTGCAACGATTACGGGCAGATAGTCACGTTTGAATTTATTCATTTCAGCTCCTTGTCGATTCGGCGCAAAGCGCCGCTGCTGCCATGACGCCCGAGACTTTACCGTTTGGACACTCGGCCATCAATAAACCAGGTAAACCCACCAAGATCGCTTCAAAAGCGGCTGCGTGCTGTGATGACTGACCACGGCGCAACATTGCGCAAATCTCGATGGGACATTCGCTCAACCGTTACGATATTTTGAGGTTTATCCTAGGGGTGCTGTTGGGAGGGAACGCGATCTTACCCTTACATGCTTCATTTGCGCGCGAGTTTGCTCAAGACTGGGTTGACGCCTGGAACAGCCACGACCTGGAACGAATCCTGACTCACTATGACGATGAGGTGCTCCTTGTCTCTCCGGTCGCCCTGAAGTTACTGAGTGGCGATGGCACGGTGCGAGGAAAGGCCGCATTGCGGGAATACTTCCTTCGAGGTATTCAGGCCTTTCCGGATCTCCGCTTCAACCTGATCGATGCGCTTTGGGGTGTAGAGACGATCGTCGTCTACTACATCAACAATGTTCGCGGCAGCAAGACCGCCGAGGTGATGCTGCTGAATCCTGCGGGAAAGATTCGCCGTGTGTGGGCCAACTACGACCAGTAGCCGGGTCATAACTTCTGTGGACGTACAAGGGGTTTTCCTGGGGCATCGACATCTGTCGCGAACAGGTCAGTTCACTCATCGAGAGCTCCATCGGGTCTTCTGCAGGGTGTGCCAATGGGATGGTTGGCAACTCGGGCCTTATGCAGTTGGCTTACAGAATCGAGGTGGTCTATGCCTAACAGGCCTGAGGTGGTTATGCTCTGGCACCTCCTCAAACGATTACTCATCTTTCCAAAGGGGCTTCTCGGCGGACTAATTGCTGCAACCGTCATGTGGATGGCAGTCATCTTCTACTACAACTGGCAGGCGAGCAGGAACGTCAGAAAGCTGGGATTCGCAGGACCCATCGCCGTCGCTGGAGGTTGGCAATATCTCGTCCAAGTCCCGTGGGTTGTTGTGTTGCTTTCGGTTGCCTTCGGCTTAGGGTTTTACCTGGTGGTTTCCTGGGTAGCTCGGCACCCCTAGTTCCCCTCTTCACGTGCCGTTACTGTCAAAACGAGCCAAGCGGTGCCTCTTCAGGGCGCTCCCAGAAAAGCCGAAGCAGACTAGTGCGAACTCACATGATAAACCGTGCTGTGGGAGGGCAAAAAAAACCCGACGACGGCGCCCACCATGCCACCGAGCACCGCGCCGACTCCGGCCGGTAGGGCGGCTCCACCAACATCTAAACAGAAGCTTTGCGATGAGCACGGTTTGTTCAGCGCCGCACCGATCACGGCTCCCACACCAGCGCCCACTCCGGCCACGATGATGGTGTTGCGCAAGTGGTGTTTGTTTTCCATAAGTTTCACGCTGAGAACGTCCTGCCTCGGAATACTATGTTCGCCAGTCGTCTCTCTGTACGAGATCGCTGTATCGGAGACGCTTACGAAGTTTCCGGCATGTTTCTTCGAGGGCATACCGACGACTTGAATCTTCTGTCCGGGCCGCAAGCCACTTAGATTCGCCCAGGATGCTCGATCGGTCTGGGCGAACGCCGCGCAGGATAGTCCGAGGACTAAGAGCAGCAAGAATATCTTTTGCGCTAGTGCTCCTGTGTTCTTCATAGTCCGCGGCCAGGATACTATCGTTTCATCAATACGGCGACCAGCGGCCAGCCGGTGAACCTTACTTACTCGGAACCGGCAGCCTTCGATGTCAGCGATTTGCTGGCTTACCGGCCCAATGTTTCGGGCAACCCGGTTACGCCTTCGGGGCAGCGGATCAAAACCTCGACCGCCATCTCGAATTTCCTCAACTCGAGCACTGTCAGCCTTCCTACGGACCCGAGCCAACCCTACGGAAACGCGGGGCGCAACTCTCTACGCGACTATTCGTTCAATGAGCTCGACCTTGGCCTGCACAAGGGTTTTCGGCTATGGAGCGAATCCTCTCTGCTGGATATCCGAGGCGAAGCGTTTAACCTTCTCAACCATGTGAACTACGGGGCACCCGATTCGAATCGCACCGACGGGAGTTTTGGCAGCATCACTTCGTTCTTCCCTCCGCGCCAACTGCAAGTGGCTGCGAAGCTGATCTTTTAGCTTCTGCCCGGCGAAGCTACTCCGTGCGCCGGTGTCTCTACCGGCGTGCGGAGATGTCTAACTCCGTGATACTAACGATAGAGAGGATCCAACGTGTTCCCTTTCCGCTCGTCCACGAAACTGCTCGTGATGCCGTTCTCTCACGTGATTGCCCTGGTTGCTATGACTGCCTTCTGCGGCGGCGCTTTGGCTCAAGGCGATGACGGCGTGCGGATCAATCAAATCCAGATCATTGGCACGCACAACAGTTACCATTCCGGGTTTGCGCCCAGCGCGGCGAAGTTGTGGCAGCAAAAGAACCCAAAAGTATTTGCGGGCCTCGACTACCGGCATCCCTCCTTAACCTCACAACTCGATGCGGGCGTGCGCCAGATCGAAATCGATATCTTCGCTGATACGAAAGGCGGCCTGTATGCACATCCATACGGGGAAACGCTGATTGCCCAGGCCGGATTGCCTGCGGATCCTCCATTTGACCCGCAGCACCTGATGGAGAAGCCTGGTTTCAAAGTGATGCACGTGCAGGATGTTGATTATCGCAGCGTGTGCGAGCCGTTTACGGCCTGCCTGGCGGAGGTGCGCGCCTGGTCGAAGGCGCACCCTAACCATCTGCCGGTCTTTATCCTCGTCGAGACCAAGCAGGGCGCCCTGCATGTGGCGTTCCCCACGGTGACGCCGGAGAATTTCACACCGGCAATTTTCGATGCGCTTGATGGTGAGATCACCTCAGTCTTTCCCGCTGGTGAGATGATCACACCCGACGATGTTCGCGGCAGCTATGCGACCTTGAACCAGGCGGTGCGCGCGGATCACTGGCCCACGCTACAGCAAGCGCGCGGCAAGGTCGTCTTTTTGATGGACCAGAAGAAGATGGGGCCTCTCTACCTGGAGGGGCATCCGTCTCTGAAGGGGCGCATCTTGTTCACCAATGCCGATGCGGGCACAGCGGATGCTGCCTTCATAGAACAGAACGATGCACCGGCAGAAGCAATTGAGGCTTTGGTGCGGCAAGGCTATCTGATCCGCGCGCGGGCCGATTCAGACACGAAAGAGGCACGAACCAACAACACTGCTCGACGCGATGAGGTGCTGGCCAGCGGTGCGCAGATCATCAGCACGGACTATCCCGCGTCGGAACAGGCTGCCTCCGGGTACAAGGTGGAGTTGCCTGGCAACGCAGTGGCGCGGTGCAATCCTGTGCTTCGGCCAAAAACGTGCGTGGATGGGGAGCTCGCGTCAGACCGATGATGGCTCGTTAATCAAGTCGCTCGGTGACGCCTCTCCAATTACAAGAAGAAGGGTGCCCCGGCATGCCGTGGGGTCTCGCCTTTGAGACCTGGGATTCCCCTAGTCAAGGCTAATCCAGCCGATGTCAGTGGGCTGCAAACAATTGCGGCGACATGATTTCCTATGGACGAACCGGGCCTTTGGGATGGTTGATGACGCGGACTTCGAACTTGCGATTTGGGCCGGTGGCGGTAATGCCGTGTTTCTGGATGAAGGCCGAAATCATGCCCCCCTGGACAAAGTTTTCGTAGGGATCGACATGGCCGACGAACGGCTTGCGGTGGCCGTCCTCCGCCGCTCCTTCGACGGTGCAAGCAAAAGGGTATTCATCGCGGGCGTTCGCGGTTAGGAACTTCGGGATGCGATAACCTTGCCCACCAACCTCGTAGGTCATGGTGTGTTTTCGGATGCCACGACTTCTGGCTTCGGGAAGCGGACCGCGGTAGGTGAGCACTCTTTCCCAACCAGCCATTTGAGCTTGCCAAATGTTATCCGCGATGTTGGGAAGATCGTTCCAATCGAATTCAAGCACCGGATAGTTAGGCATATTTGAAGTCCCTCTCGCCGGGATAGGAAGCTGCTGTTCCAGCTTAGATTCTGTGTGCCTTACAAAAGAAGCCTTCTGCGGATCATGTTTGTCGGTCCCAGTCACCCTGGGGTAGTGGTTTTAACCTCAGGATCGTTACAGGAGAGAAACATGGCGATAGGGCCGCAGAAGAATTTAGCCCAGCCGGCGATTTGACATTCTTTTCTTCTGTGCTTCAACCAGCAGCAAATACACTTTGAATGCAAACAGACAGGAGAAGCCATGCCTCTGCACAACACCGAAAATCTCAAGGCTGGTCCAACCAGCCAGCTCGAGTCCGAGGTCCTGAACGAGAAGACCGATAGCTACGAGTTCCCCGAGGCGCAGCAGGACCCGCAAACCGTCTACCAGACCATCCACAATCAGCTCATCCTCGATGGCAACTCCCAGCAGAATCTCGCCACCTTCTGCACCACCTGGATCGAACCCGAGGTCAGGCAGCTCATGGAGGAGTCCGCCGACAAGAACATGATCGACAAGGATGAGTACCCGCAGACCGCGGCCATCGAAGAGCGCTGCGTCCACATGCTCGCCGATTTGTGGAACTCCCCGGAAGCCGCCAGCACCATTGGTTGCTCCACCACCGGCTCCAGCGAGGCAGCCATGCTCGGAGGCCTGGCTCTCAAATGGAAATGGCGCAAACGCCAGGGCGCCAAGGGAAAATCCACTGCGGCTCCAAACCTCATCATGGGCCCGGTTCAGGTCTGCTGGCACAAGTTTTGCCGCTACTTCGACGTCGAGATCCGCGAAGTTCCCATGGAGGGCGAGCGCCTGCTGTTGACCCCGGAAGAAGTTCTCAAGCGCTGTGATGAGAACACCATCGGCGTGATCGTTACCCTCGGCGTCACCTTCACCCTGCAGTTCGAACCTGTCCACCAGATCAGCGTGGCGCTCGACAAGTTGCAGTCCGAGACCGGGCTTGACATCCCCATCCACGTTGACGGAGCGAGCGGCGCTTTCCTCGCCCCCTTCATGCAGCCGGACCTGCTCTGGGACTTCCGTCTGCCCCGGGTAAAATCCATCAATGCTTCCGGGCATAAATTTGGTCTGGCGCCCCTCGGCGTTGGCTGGGCTCTGTGGCGCGAGAAGTACGATCTTCCCGAAGAATTGATCTTCAATGTGAACTATCTCGGCGGCAACATGCCTACCTTCGCGCTGAACTTCTCCCGCCCTGGCGGCGAAATTATCTGCCAGTACTACAACTTTCTACGCCTCGGCAAGACTGGCTACCGCGCAATACAAATGGCGGGTCGTGAACTGGGCCGCTATCTCGCCAAGAAGATCGCGGAGTTCGAGGTCTTCAAGATTATCTATGACGGCCACGGTGGCATTCCCGGCGTGTGCTGGGAGCTAAAAGACCCGGGATCCTCGACCTTCACGCTCTACGACTTTGCCGATCGATTGCGCGAGCGCGGCTGGCTGGTTCCTGCCTACTCCATGCCACCCAATCGCGAAGATCTGGTTATTCAGCGCATTCTCGTCCGGCACGGCTTCACGCGAGAAATGGCCGACCAACTTCTAGTGGAAATGCGCAACGCGCTCGACCACTTCGCGCAACATCCAGTGGAAACGCCGTCCGCCCTGGAGCTCGTCGGTGCGGGCCCCAACTCGCACGACCATTCTGGCAGATAGGGGCTCTCGCGGAATGGGCTGATCGGAAACCACCATCTTACGTTTCGTCTGTCGCTAAAAGCCCGCCCTGGAGGTATAACTGTTATACTTTCCGGGTGCGGTTCCACTTTGATCGGCGCAAGAGTGAGCGATTGCGGAGGAACCTGAAGCGGGGGATCGGGTTCGAAGAAGCGCTGGAGCTCTTCTCCCATTCCTACTACCAGGACAACCGTTCCGATTTGCCGGAACAGCACCGAGCGATCGGCTGGGCGGGTGAGCGGCTCTACACCGTCATTTTTGAAGTGCGCGAGGACGGAGAGGGCGAGTTCTATCACCTGGTCACCCTATGGAAGGCAACTCGTGAGGAGCGAACACTCTATGAAGAAAACTCGTAACACGAAGAGAAAATCACCGGCGGCGGAGAGCATCGCGCGTATGGCTGACGAAGGCAAAGATGTGTCGCGTTTTTTCACAAACAGCGGACGAATGGTGTCGCCAGTACGACGCGTAAATGTGGACTTCACCGCGCCGATGCTGGAAGAGTTGGACCGTCAGGCGCAAGAGCTGAACATTAGCCGGCAGGCGGTGATCAAGAGCCTCCTACGCCAGGGGCTTGACCAGCATTACGCATCTACGGCAAGCCGCCAAGTGGATCGCAGTCGTACGGCTCGGCGCGATTGATGGCGATCATCCGCGGACGTACCGCAGCACAGCGCCGTGTTCCTCCGGATTCACTAACCCGGATGCTCTCCAAAAAAGGCGATCCCCAACCCGCCCCTCAACAAAAACAAAGCCATTCCCCTTCTGATATCGTGTTAGGGACTCGTCCGCCCCCGCCTTGGAGAGAGTGAGCCGGTGATAGCACGAGACCTCATCGATCGGCTGGCTGAACACAGAACCCTGGGTTCAGCGCCCCGAACGGAGCTGGAGTGGCTGATAGCCCACGGATCCATGCGCCACCTGAATACTGGCGACGTGCTCAGTTGCAAGGATCACCCGGTGGAGGCCCTTTACATCGTTCTTTCCGGACGGCTCGCTTTGTTCGTCGATCGCGGGTCCGGGCCGAACAAAGCCGTTGAGTGGCATCCAGGGGACGTCACCGGCGTATTGCCATACTCCCGCTTGGTGACTCCGCCAGGAAATGTGCTCGCCCTGGAACCAACCGAACTACTCGCTATCCCCCGCGGCCGTCTCAGGGCGATGACGCGCGAGTGTTGCGAACTCACATCGACCCTGGTCCACGTCATGCTCGATCGCGCCCGGCTTTTTACCTCAAGCGATCTGCAAAACGAAAAGATGATCTCGCTCGGTAAACTCTCTGCGGGTCTGGCCCACGAACTCAACAATCCAGTCGCTGCCATGGAGCGTGGCGTAGCCATGCTCGAGGATCGCCTCGAAGACACCGAACAGGCTGCACGCTGTCTCGCGGCGGCAGCTCTGAGCGATGCCCAAATCGCCGCCGTCGACGCTTTTCATAGTTCCTGTATCGCGAAACACAACCATGAGGTCCGGTCCTCTCTGGAGCAGTGCGATCGCGAAGAGGAGATGGAGGCGTGGCTTGCCAACCATGGACTGGACACGGCCAACGCACACATGCTCGCCGACACCGACGTGACTTTGCCGGCACTGGACCGGCTCGCTGCTGCCGTGCAGGGGCCGGCCTTGAACACGGTAGTTCGCTGGGCAGCCGCGGCTTGTGCCATGCGGAACCTCACGTCGATGATTCAAGGTTCCGCCATGCGCATCTCGAGTCTCGTATACGCAGTGAAGGGATTTACCCACATGGACCAGGCGAACGCGGCCGAGCCGGTGGATCTGGGTCCGAGCCTGGCCAACACTGTGACGGTGCTTACCTCGAAGGCGCGTGAGAAGTCAGTGACCGTTACCCTTGAGTTGGAGCCGCAACTGCCAAAGGTGCGAGGCTTTGCCGCCGAATTGAGCCAGGTGTGGGGAAACCTGATCGACAATGCCTTAGACGCCGTGGCCCACGGAGGCAGCGTAGACGTGCTGGCCATCCGCGAAAACGAAACCGTGGTGGTGCGTATCCGCGATGACGGGCCGGGCATTCCGGCGGAGCTTTGCGACCGGATCTTCGATCCCTTTTTCACCACCAAACCCCTGGGGCACGGAACCGGCCTCGGCCTTGACATCGCCCGGCGCCTGGCGCGTCACAACGACGGCACCATCGACTTCGAATCGCAACCCGGCCGCACTGAGTTTCGCGTCAGGCTACCGATCGCGGAGACCAATCCCGCGAAAGTTGTGCGATAGAAGTGTGCTTCGATTCCAGTTCGCCCGGTGCGCCGAGGACAACCAATTTCATCGTGTCTCCGCGGCGGCAACCTCGCGCGGAGAGGTCCACTCCCGCACCTCGAGGGTGACTCCATAATTCAGGCCGGGGTGGATGCGCGCGATGTCCACGGCTTGCTCGCTGCTGGGGGAGTCGAAAAAAACGATGGTAGCGGGTTTCGGGCCGCTCGATCCGTTCCGGGATACGACTTGCTGTCTTCCAGGGCGAAGGTCGCCAGCGTCTCTCCGAAACTTCGGGGGTCCAGGGTGATCCCCATCTCGGTGACTTTTTTGACCCAGCCTTGGAAGGAGCATTTGTAGGCGGGGCTGCTCCGAGCGGACCCACAAAATCTCGCGCACGTAACGGCGCAGGGCACCTGCCGGCCGGTAGACGAACTGGCGCACTCCGCTCATTACCCGTTTGGATGAGGGGTTAGCTAAGAAGATTCGCCGACTGCAAGCACCTGCAAACGCTTCTGCAACAAAATTCAGGATAGCCTCACTACTCTCTGAGCGAAGCTCGCGCGGACTCCACGCACCCCAGGGAGGAAAGACCATGTGTTCGTTGGCAGATAAGCAAAAACGCCAGAGAGGATATCCGATATGCAGACAGCTTTTTCCATTACAGATGTGGCATTCTCTGCCACCTTCAACCCGCTGCCCTCAGGGCTAGGCGGAGGAAGTTCGCTAACCGTGAATTTCCAGATCTTTAACCAGGGGCCCAATCATCTCGCCGGATTACTGGTCACGACGAACTCCTGGGCCACCTGGCAGATGCTTCCCGCCAGCTTTGTACGTTTTAGTGGTACATCTGAGAGCTGGACCGCTCACTTCGAGGTACCGATCCGGGTAACGACGTTTGAATTTGTTATATTCTGCGACGACCTGGGCGGAGTTTCTACTGTGCCAAGAATCTGGAACACCAATGCCGGAGCCGTATTTCAGGCTACTGCGACATAGATATCGTGTAGGTTCGTGGCTAATGCAGCAACAGCGTACATATTGCAGCAAATGAACACTCTCCCCGGTGAATAGGTACATGTCCCCGGATTTCTTCCGTCGCCTCAGCTCTCGTCCAGGCACTAATCTACAGGCACTAATTCTGGGCTGCACTGGGAATTGTGAATGGATTTGACCGCGTCTTCGGCCGTGAATCTTCCCATAAGCAGTGCCAGCTTACGGTCGGTTGTCATCCGCATGGGAGCCCGATCAATCCGCTGCACGTATTCGGGGGCACGAGTAGCGCCACGGTTCACTTTTACGATAAATTTGGTATTTTTCACAGGTCTTCCTCTCCTTCGGGATGACAAACAAAATGGGAGGCGGTAGCAAGCCACCTCCCATTTCTGTCACTGGCTACTCGTCTTACGCGGCCTTGATGGGAGCTTGGGCTTCGACGGTCTTCTCGCCGCCAACATTCACTTTGATCTGCGTGGGCTTGGCTTCGACCCTCTTGGCGAGGTTTATCTTCAGCACGCCCTTGTCACAGTGGGCGCTCACTTGTCCCGGATCCACGGAGCTGGGAAGCGTGAACGAGCGGGTGAAGCTTCCGTATTGCCTCTCGACGCGACGGAAGTTCTCCTCTTTTTCTTCCTTCTCAATCTTGCGCTCGCCATGGACGGTGAGAGTGCTGTTCTGAATGCTGACATCAATGTCTTTTTCGTCGATGCCCGGGACGTCGATCTTCAGAACAATGTTGTGCCCGTCCTCGTAGATGTCCACCGGCGGTGCGAGGGTAGTGGTTGTCAGTGCCTCTTCCGGGCCTTCGGGGCTGTTCGACTCACGGAAAAGGCGGTTCATGCGGTTCATGCGTTCTTGCATGGCAGAAAACTCGCGCAGAGATTCCCAATTGGTTAAAAGTGTCATAACGCAATTCCTCCCTAGCGGTAATCTAAGAGGAAACACTTCAGATGGGCTGACTTAGTTCAGTGACCTGAAAGAGTAAGCAGAGACACTTGCTCAACTCTAACGCTAGGCTTATGCGGTAACCGTTGTCAAGAGGCAGTGTCCCGATGCTTCTGGAACAGATTGGATGCGCGATCCAACCGCCGAGGGACCGGAGATTTGTGAGCTGGTCCGGGTGCCCGTGGCGGACAACCGGGTAAAGGTTACCGCTCAGGCTTGCTTTACCGCCAAAAGTACACGACGAAGCAAGCCCTGTAGTAACGGTTCTGCTGTGTGACCCATCGAAACAACAGGTTACGCGGTTGATGCAGAGGGGCCACCTACATGCACTGTATAGATCGAGTGAGTGATGCTTCTCCTCTTTCAGGTCTCCTGAACTAAGTCAGCCCATCTGAAGTTCCCCCTAATCTTAGCGACTGACAACCTTAAGGAGGGTTGACATATGTTTGCTCGTAATGTTTCGTTTCATCTGAAGTCCAATATGCTTACTGATTACACCCGAACATTCGACAAGGAAATTCTTCCACTGCTTCGCAAGCAGAACGGCTTTAAGGACGAAATCACATTCTCCGGTCCCAGCGGGCACGATGTGACCGCCATCAGTTTGTGGGACAACAAAGCCAGCGCGGATACTTACAACACCACGTCTTACCCCGAAGTGTTGAAGACGATGGCAAGATTTATCGAAGGAACACCCACCGTGCACACCTCTGACGTGGTGAACTCGACCTTCCATAAGATCGCCGTTCACGCAACAGCATAGGATCGTAGACTTTTAACACCGGGAAGGCGGTCGATCCCGCCTTCCCTACTGATGACTAAACGGTACCCGAAGGTATCTGAACCTGGCTCATGCGGTCTTCCATGGCGGAACATTCGCGGAGAGAGACTCCCAACTGGTGAATCCTGTCATGACCCAGTTCCCGCTTAGCGGTAATCATAAGAAGAAACACTTCGGCCGGCCTGACTTAGTGCAGTAAACCTGAAAAGTGTGTCTGCACAGATCCTTCCTCGCCTTCAGCCTTAGCAATGCTCCAGCCGAGCACCAGATCCAGGTATGCAACGGCACCAGATGGAGCATCTATGATTTTGCAAAAGGAATGCGCTGTCCGCAATCCCCCGTCCAACCAACCAGGCATTGTGTGGCGGAAGCCCAGCTTGACCATGCAGTGCGCTAATCCACAATGTTTGAAAGAGCTGCTCTATCTTCGCGAGGGAAGGCTCGAGTTGCTCGAATTAGAACCACACGCGGGCGATCAGCTCCTCCCGGATGATGGCGCATTCGCGATGAGGTCTTTACCCAGCAAGTGTTTTTGGCTTTGTGGTGAGTGCGCTATCACCTACATCGTGAGGCGATGGACACCCTCCGGTCTTGTCGTGGTCCTTCGCAACCAGAACGGAGCTGACAGCCATCCCGATCTGGCTGCTCGTCCAGCCAACCCCGGAACGACGACGCCACTTCCGCCGTTACAAACCGTCCTGCCTATGCGGATCGATCGGGCATCGGCTCCATCGGCCAGCCTCGCTTGTGCGGCAGAGAAAGCCTCCTGGCCCAAAGCCAAGCTGCCCCCAAAGGCCCTACCCATAACAGGCTTCGAGAGACGGGGACAGACCGCACGGCCACCGATCATGCAGACCGAAGCGACGAACGGAATATTCGCTGGGTAGGTTCCGTTTATCCCTAGATATGGGGAAAATGGATATTCAGCTTATAGCAAATGAAGAGAAGCAGGATCGCGCCGAGGGTGGAAAAAATGAGGCCGGCGGGATGATAACGTTCGTTTCTCGGGCGCCAAAACATGTGGGCAACGCCGCCGCCGATGACCGAACCGATGACGCCGAGCACGATCGTCCAGAAGATCGTTAGGTGTACGTGCATCACCGATTTCGCGATAACTCCCGAGATGAGCCCAATCAGGAGATACCAAATTAAGTGAAACATACTTGCCCTCCTGCGGTTGCCTTCAGAACGTCGTCGAGTATAACTCAGGGTTGGACAATTAACCAGACTACGCGTAACGGGTGGGGTAAACGTCCCGTCTGGTCACCCTTTTTGGTCACCCTTTTCCCCCTTTCCGTAACCCTTTCCGGCTACCTCCGCCGTTACTGACGGTCCCATCAATCGGCAAGAAGACCCGAAATCGCAAGGGTGTGCAAAAGGAGACAGTCAACCGTCTTTTCTCTGCCTAATCTTGTAATCGGGGTAATATCTAATGAAAGTACTCACAACTCTCGGAATAGCAGCCCTGTTTCTGTCTTTCGGAACCATTGCTCCTGCCTTCGCGCAGAACGAACAAGAGGCAGCTAAGCCGGAGAGTAATCATCAACAAGAGCATGCTCAGCAGCCGCAGCAGCAACATGCTCAGCAGCCGCAGCAGCAACATGCTCAGCAGCCGCAGCAGCAACATGCTCAGCAGCCGCAGCAGCAACATGCTCAGCAGCCGCAGCAGCAACATGCTCAGCAGCCGCAGCAGCAACATGCTCAGCAGCCGCAGCAGCAACATGCTCAGCAGCCGCAGCAGCAACAAGCAAGCAACATGCTCAGCAGCAGCAGCAACATGCTCAGCAGTCACAGCAGCAACACGCTCAGCAGCAGCAGGCCATGCAGCAGCACAAGCAACAACCGCGGCAACAACAGGCTAACCAACAGGGAATTCAGCAGCAGGCCCACCACACCCAGGAACAGCAGAATGTCCAGCAGGCAGCATGGCAAGGACATCGATCGGAGAACTGGCAGTCTGACCACCGCACGTGGCAGCAACGCGGCGGCTACAATGGCTACCGTATTCCTGCTAATCATTACAACGGCCATTTCGGATCGAGCCATGAGTTCGTAATCTTCAGTCAACCCTACACGGTCATCGGCGGATTCCCACGCTTTCAATACGGCGGCTATTGGTTCAGCCTTGTTGATCCTTGGCCAGACTCTTGGGCAAGCAACTGGTACGAAACCGACGACATTTACGTTAGCTACACTGACAATGGGTACTACATGTACGACCGGAGATACCCTGGTGTCGGCATCGCAGTCAGTGTCTCGCTCTAGGCCGCTTCCTGAGTCTGGCCCGTAAAAACGGACTCCACGGCCGGATCGCTCGATGCTAATTGCAGCGTAGCTTGTCACTCGGCAGGCCCATCGCATCCCGCTCTTTGGGGCCGAGCCCCGTAGCCAGAGCCACCGCCGAGCAGTTTGAGTGGCTGCAATAGGTATGCTGCCACTCGATGGGCTCTGAGGTTAGACATGTGAGTAAGGGGGGTCTCCAAGAGAGGATTCATGCGCTCGTTTGCCAATGCACACGCTCTCGCTGCGGCGATGATTCTGTTACCCGCAGCGCTGCTCGCGGCAGATGTAGACACAAAGTTCCACAATGCTCCAGCCTCGGCGCAGGCGGCGAAGAACCCATACGCAGGCCAGGAGGAGGCCGCGCAGGCCGGAAAGCAGCTATATACGCGCGATTGCCTGTCGTGCCACGGGCAGCTGGGACACGGCACGAGCAACGTGCCGTCGCTGGTGGACGGCAAGCTCGATTCGGTTACGCCGGGTGAAGTGTTCTGGTTCATTACGCGGGGCGACAAAGAGAACGGCATGCCCGCCTGGGCATCTTTGCCGCCAAAGCAGCGCTGGCAGATCGTTACCTATTTAGAGTGGTTGGGAACCTCGCAGGTCAGGCAGGAGGCAAGCGCGCCGCCACCTCCCGACATCAACACATCGAAGCTGGAGGCTCCACCGCCGGCGCCACCCTTCACCGATTTTCGCTACGAGAAGCCGGGAACGTTTCACAAGATTACTGTGAACGATCTACCCCAACCGTATGCGACCAAATCGAGGTTCAACTCTCCGGACATGGTGGCGCGGCCGGAAAACGCGTGGCCGTCGGCGCCGGCCGGATTCAAGGTGGAGTTGTATGCGGCTGGGCTCGACAATCCCCGAACCCTGCGCACGGCTCCGAACGGCGACATTTTTCTTGCGGAAAGCGATCCCGGACGCATCCGGGTGTTTCGCGGGCTAACCACCGGCGGCAAGCCCGAGCAGTCGGCGATCTTTGTCAGCGGGCTGAAACAGCCGTATGGTCTGGCTTTCTATCCTCCCGGTCCCGATCCGCAATGGTTGTATGTGGGCAGCGAAGCCGAAGTCGTTCGTTTCGCTTATCACAAGGGCGATTTGCAGGCGAGCGGATCGCCGCAACACATCGCCGACCTGCCCCATGGGGGCTGGTTCGGGCACAGAACGCGGCCGGTAGAATTTTCGCGGGATGGCAAGCGAATGTTTGTCGCGGTGGGCTCGGCATCGAACGTGGACGATCCCGACACCACTGCACGAGAGAAGGACCGCGCGGACATCCTGGCCTGCGATCCGGAGCATTGCGTGTTGCGCGTGTATGCCTACGGCCTTCGCAACGCGGGAGGTGGGATTGCGGTGAATCCGCAGACGGGCGAGTTATGGTGCTCGGTGAATGAGCGCGATGCCCTGGGGGACAACCTCGTCCCGGACTACATCACGCACGTGCAGGAAGGGGGATTCTATGGCTGGCCATGGTGGTACATCGGCGCGCATCAGGATCCGCGCCATCAGGGCAAGCATCCGGAGTTGAAAGACAAAGTCATCGTGCCGGATGTGCTGCTGCAGCCGCACAACGCGTCGCTGGAGTTTACTTTTTATCAAGGCCGGCAGTTCCCTGCCCAGTACAAGGGAGACGTTTTCGCGTCCGAGCACGGCTCCTGGAACAAAGCGGTGCGCGTGGGCTATGAAGTGATCCGGGTGCCGCTGCACCAGACCGGCCGCGCCAGCGGCGAGTACGAAGACTTCCTCACCGGCTTTGTGCTGCCGGATGGCAAGGTGTGGGGACGTCCAGTAGGCCTAACGGTAGCTCCGGATGGATCGCTGCTGGTAAGCGACGACGGATCAAACTCGGTGTGGAGAGTTAGCTACACGGGCAAGTGACGAGAAACTTCCCTGGAAGCTATCGTTCGGGAAACCGGGGCTTCAGTGTCAATTTCATCTGGTCCCCGGATTGTTGGAAGGCGTGTTATCCTTCGGTCCCTTATCCAGCAAGGCATTAGTCCTGCGAGACTCGTGCCTTTTTGTCAGGGTATTTCCCGTCCGGTTCCCGATTTGCATCAACCCCCCGCCACAGGGCTTCATTCTCTTAAACAGGTTGACAGTCGAGTTGGAGTTAGCGCAGTGTTATTTACAGCCGTGTAACGGCACTAGGAGTCCGAATAAACCACCGCTCTACGCGGCTGGTCCCGGCCTCGAAACGCCGGGCAACTCCTAAACAGGTCCCTAGCTGCAGCTAGGGACTTTTCTTTTGCTGCAGATTCGTCAACGGAGCATCCTTTCAAAGTAGCGTACGGTCTTCGTACCGTTGTGGATCGTGGCCTGTCCGACCGCCTCGAAGCCCATTGCCGCATGGAAGGCTTCGGATACGGGGTTTGGCGGTTCGATGTTAACCTCACAGACTACTCGGTCATGCCCACCGCGTTTCGCAGCAACAATAAGATCTTCATAGAGAACCCTGGCAATCCCTTGGCCGCGGGCGGAAATCGAGACAATGATGCGGTCAATATAGACAAACGACTCGCGAGACGCCTGGAACCACATGAAGTTCGGATTCACGTAGGAGGCGTTGTGTTCGAGCGCGATCAACAACGCAGTCGCGCCACGGTCTATACCCCGCGCGTAGAAAGCCATGTCGAGCAGCGATTTCAGGCCGGCGTCATCAAGCGCAGATGTTTCTTTGGCATTTGTATTGTTCAATAACAAGACGGCGGTTGTGTCAAGCAAACTGAGATCGCAGATCGCATTACCGTTCTTGCCGGATGCCGCCAAAGTGTTCTCTCTCTATCCTGCGCGTTAAACGCATTTCAGTGAAATTGTTTGCCCAGGCCAGCCCCTCAATATCTCAATAAATTCGGAAGTTCTCCTCCGCATCTTTCTGCTGAGAGAGTTTGATCCGAGGCACGTCTTCATTCTCACTTGATGCTAGCCGGGCAACACACTGTTCTTTCGGACCCTCCCCCTTGACGTGGTCGCGGATTCCTTTGGACCGTTGGGCTGCCTCGCGGCGCGCATTCTCAACATTCCGCTGTCAAGCGTGCTTCAGGGCTGTTCTGGAGTGGATTTGCTCTGGCGCCGAATTTTCTCTCAGGTCGACTTCATCTTGGTCGCTAGCTCCGGCCACAGATCTCTGAACTCGGACGAGGCAAGGGCGTTCATTTTTTCGTCGCCGTGGAGCTCCGCGATGATCCTCGATGCAAGTTTGCAATTACACTCGAGGAAGTGAGCGCCGAGCCATTGCGCGGCCGCATTGCGAGATTTTCCCAGCTCACCACGCTGAGCCTTGCCCCACTTGTTGCTGACCGCGTAGAGGGTCGCAAACGGGCTGCCGATCGGATTCGCCGACACGATTTTAAACAGGCGCTTCTTCACCTTCTGTCGAATTATGTACGGCAACACTTCGTTGGCGATGATCTCGTGAGACCCCTGAGAGTATTTCGTCTCCGCCTCCGTGCCGTCACTCAACAACTCTTTGCAGCCTTGTTCGCCGCCCAGGTTCTTGCGGTCGTTGTAGATGTCCTGGAGGCCTTTCACGTGGTGGTGTGTCTTATAGGCAGATCGAGCCGCAAGAGTCGACGACACGATCATTCCGGCTCCCGCGGCCGCGAGCAAGCCAACACCCGTCGCGCTGACGGCAGCACCGGTTACGAGCGCAGCCGTGGTGCCGATTGTTCCCGTGTGCGTCGCGTGTTGGGCCAGGCCCATCGTCTTTTCAGAGGCAGCCAACATGACGTTTCCTGCTTTTTTCGCGGCCACGCGTCGGTTTTTGACAACCTTAGGAGGGTCGAAGAATTTTACGGACTCACTCTCCTCTTCAGGATCTTCATGGAAGGTGGGACCTCCTACTGATGAGGACATGGCCGGTTCCTTTCAGCCCTTTGGGCGCTCGATCGCGAATTTCCATGGTGCGTGGGAGATGGTAAACAGGGAAGTCCATGAGACTTCACACGGGGTGATCGTAACAGGCCGAGAATGCGGGGGCCTAAAATGATGACATCATCGTCCGACCAACCGGCTTCTTGGGCAAACGCCCAAAAAGTCGGAGTTTCGTGGAAAGACGGAGATGCCACTTTTATCGATGCGTATCGAGGCCAAGGCGAACTGACGTCGAACCTCAAGGCGATTCTGTTCTCCCAAAGTCGATTTTGTCTATCCACGGAACTCCGGATTTACGGCAACAGGTATCTGTCACACTCGTGTCCGGTTAGATGTCGAACAAAATCAGCTGGTTAGCGTGGCAGTGCGGGTGGGTTTGAGATAATTTGCTGCAAGGCGCATGAAATCTGTGTTTTTTCAAAGATGAAGACGGAGAGGATCTGTAGACAAGTGTGAGAGAGGCGTCGCGTTGGAGTTCTTTCTTGATGATGGCGATCAGGACATAGGCAATGAGGTAGCAAATCTGCGTTGCATCCGTGAAGTGCTTAGAATTGCCTGCGGACGGACATTTCGCGTGGGATGTGCGATGGCAGGGGCTGAAGAGTCGGTAGTGTGAGAACGACCATCATGCAATTGAGTCCCGTAGGGACGGCTGAACTTAGCCCAGGACGCAGTCCTGGGTTTGCATGCACCATTGAAAAGTCCCGCAGGGACGACTGAAAACGTTAGTTGAGACATGGTCCTGAATTCGGCCAGCGAATCGAGGATTCTCAAATCGCGGATATGTTGAGATGGAGGTGCTCTGAGATCGCCTCCGGGTGGAAGTTCCAGTCGTCCCTACGGGACTTGTCGTCTCCGAATCTCCACCCAGGACTCCGTCCTGGGCTAAGTTCAGCCGTCCCTCCGGGACTCTGTGCGAACTCAGCCGTGGAAAGAGATGGCTTCACCCGATCTCGAAAAGCGTACCTCAGGGGCTAAAAGCCCAATCTCTTACAGTTCGTTTACGGCCCGACTGAAGTCGTGCCCTGATACAAAACCAAAGCTCAGCGTCGCAAACTGTATCAGTCGTTTCAAATCGTGGACACCCCCGAATGTTCAAAAAACCATACTCCATGCTGCACTTACAGCCATCCCCAAACAAACGAACCGGACACTCGTGAAACTGTCACCGTAATTCTACGGTCACCCAGTCCCGCGTGAAGTGAGCGGGATATTTTGTAAAATTCGATAAAATTTGGCCTTTTATCCACTTCAGCGACGCCGCCCAGAGAAGCCTTTTGGGGGGGAAAAGGGCAGCCTGAGGGAGCCGGATCTGTCCAGAAAGGCATCGAAGACGTTGCCGGTCGCGGCGGGAACCCAGTTCTGGTGCGCAGGGTTGATGAAGGGATTTGCAAGGCTGGGTTGGTTCCGGTCAAGGTTGGGAATCGACGTGTGGTTAGCCGGTGTTGGGGGCGGCTCAGGAGCAGGCTCCGGCTCGGGGACCGGGGGCGCGTCGGGTGGGGTTTTTGTGGCGGCAATGGGGTCCCTTGGCTCCTCGCCCACAGGCGGGTGCTGCTGTTTGCGGAGATACTCAGGGCTGTAGATATCTGCTTTGACGGGCGGGGCCGCGGGCCGGGCCCCGGGTGGGGAGAAGCGGCGGTCTGGAATCAGGCCTTCGATGGCTACGATCATCGTAAGAGCCTTGATCTGGCCGGCAATTGTGCCTCTGGTCGCTTCGGGGCTGAGAGTGGCCAGTTCCCAGAGCCGGGTCAGGATCTGGTCGCGACCAAGGTTCAGCTGGCGCATCCCTTCCACTTCCTGGTCCACTAGCCTTTCCCTGACGGCGGCGCGGTGCTCATTCATGTAGGCGCGGACGCGGGGCTTGGATTTGGTGTAGGCGGCGGTTTCGGGATTGAGGCCGACGGCTTCCGCGGCGCGGCGGTCATTCATGGTTCCGGACATGATCAGGTGAGCAAAGGCCATTTCCTGATCCGTGATGGGATCGGTCACTTTGTTTTTGGGCATAGGTAGTCTCGTTCCTCGGTTTGCTGGAGATTGCGACGGATTTGTTTGCGCTCTCTTAGTGACAGAAAAGGGGTCGAGAGCCGCGGTAGGGCCACGGATGGCTGTTATTAGGGATTTTGGGACAGGGATAGAGTGAGGCACCGGATAGCGGTGAAGCTATCCTTCGCTCACGCGGAAGGCCGAAACTACCGGCAACTGCCGGCCAGGCGCGGTTGCGTGAGGAGCCGTCGCCTGCCGATATCGTCTACTCCAAGGGATACAGCTTTTCCGAGTTAGATGTAAGTGGCTCGATGAGTTTTTTCGGCACAGGAGTACCAAGCCAAAGGTCACGGGTTTGGTGTCCGCATTGGTAACCGGATGAATACCTTACCAGATACCCGGGCCGCTTTGTTTCCATGCATGTGCAGGGTTGGTCGGCAAGTTCGCGCAAGATCGTGCCGGTGGGCCAAGGCATTGTCGATTGGAGCAAAATATTTAACGCGGCGAAGACAGGCTGTCATGGGCGCCCGAAGCAGGAGTGGTAGCGGGGCGGGGTATTATCCTCAGGCATGCAGATAAGCGCGACGGACGTTATCCACGCGTTTCGCAAAGATGAGCCGTGCCTGTTTATTGGCGCGGCCTCGGTCACGGTGGGCTTGGTGGTGGTTGGGTTCCTGCTCATGCGGCGCAGGTTCGATCGCCTGCTTTCGTTCTTTGCCTGGTTTGCCATTCTGTACGGCGAACGCTTGTGGCTGACCTCCAGCGTGCTCCGGCTCATGGAGTCCCCGTCGCTTCTCCGCGCGCGCTTCGGGGCGGCGTTGACTTTTTTCGTGGCCGTCCCGGCGTTCCTGTTCTTCCAGGAGACCGGATTGCTCGGGCGTGCAGGCCGTGTGATCGCCTATACGGTCTGCTTGCTCGAGATGGCCCTGATTGCGGCGATCTTTGCCGGGGTACCGCTGGGGCTTCTCTACAACATGAACAGCGGCCTGGTGATTGCCGGCACGCTTCCCCTGGTATTCCTGGCGTTTCGGCAGAGGGACGCAGGCAGAGATGTCGTGGTGTTTCGCGCCGGGTTGCTGATCTTTGTCGTCTTTGTGCTTTGGGGAAACACGCGAGCCCTGCTGGGCTATACAACCTATACAACCACCGTGGAGCCCTATGGCTTTGGCCTTTTCTTGTGCTGTCTGGGCTATGTCGCCGGCAAGCGGGCGCTCGATCGCGACCAGCAGCTGGCGTCGCTGCACCAGGAACTCGAGGTAGCAAAGCGCATTCAGCTTTCCATTCTGCCCGCCAGCTTCCCCGTGTCGGAGCACTTTACCGTGGCCGCGCGCTATGTGCCGATGACTGCCGTGGCGGGCGACTTCTACGAATTTCTCCCGACCAGCGGCCCTACGGCTGGGTTGTTGGTTGCGGATGTCTCGGGGCATGGGGTACCGGCGGCGCTGATCGCCTCGATGGTGAAGATGGCGACCAGCGCACAGCGGCAGCATGCAGCGAGTCCTGAGCGATTGCTGGCGGGCGTGAATGAGGCGCTGTGTGGAAGCACCCAGGGTCAGTTTGTCACGGCAGCCTACGTCTACCTCGATGCGGAGCAAGGCGGGCTCTGCTATGCCGCCGCAGGGCATCCGCCGATGCTTCTGCTGCGGGATGGCCAGGTCTGCTGGATCGAAGAAAACGGTTTGGTGCTGGGGGTCCTCTCTTCGGCGGCCTACAGCTCGACCAAACAAACTTTGCGTAAAGGAGACCGTCTGCTGCTGTACACGGATGGCGTCATCGAGGCAGCGAACGGCGGTGAGGAAGAGTTTGGTCAGGAGCGGCTAGGTAGGCTGCTCACCGCGAGCCCGGGTAGGACGGCGGAAGAGATGGCGGATCTGATTCTCTCCACGGTGCAGGACTGGGCTTCGACACAGACGGATGATCTGACAGTTGTGGTGTGCGACTGCCATTAGGTGCAACGTCGGGTTTTCTGCATGACATGGAGGCCATCGAAATAGCTCGGAAGCGCAATGGGGAATAGGTATCCTGTCGCCGGATTTGGCCGTCCGGATTTGGCCGTTGCGTACCGAGGCCAAGGCGAACTGACGTCGAACCTCAAGACGCTTCTGTTCTCCCAAGGTGTCAATTTTGTCTATCCACGGAACTCCGGAATTACGGCAATAGGTAAACTGGACTGTAATTCGTCACCGTAATTCCGGGGCAGACCTTGCAATGACATCACCCACTAGTGTGAAATTTGTGGCATAGATTGCCGGCCGCGCTACGCAGTAAACGTGGGGTTTACCGATGGCTGATTTAGGGATCGAAGCGATTACCGAAGAAGATCGCAGCTATCGTGGCTCTACTTTTCGTGAGGTAGTTGACGCCATATATGCGAACCCCTATAAACCAGTCTGGGGGAGCAAGAATGAGCCACCATTTCCCATGTACGAGGTTACGTTTGGCAGCCTCTTACGGGGGATCCTGCCATTCAGGTCACCGTCCCTGTTTCAGAAAGCTACCGAGCGAGCAGTCGATTCACAAGCGGACCTGCGGTGGGGGCCTGATCGCAAGGGATATCGTCGCCTGTTGCATCCGAACGGCATCTGTCTGGTAGGGGAATGGCGAATTACAGCCGAGACTGAGTATTCGGGATATTTCGCGACAGCCAGTGCGGCCCTTACGATCGCCAGGTATTCGACGTGCTGCACCGAGACGCGGCGCGGCCACACTCGATCGTTGGCGCTTGTCGGCAAGCTCTTCCCCACCATGGATCGAGACCATACCGCGCCCCTTCGCACAGCAAATTTCATAACCCAGGAAGACATTGGGGGAGCACACAGCGACTTCGTCAATGACGCGGAGTTGAGTAACGCGCCCGACACGACCGTTTCTCGGCGGGGCGGTGGTGTGCCGATTCTATTACTGACTGGACTTGTCTTCGGCAGGGTAGACAAACAGCCGTCGATCCGTCAGTTGTATCCGATCGCGGAGCTTGGTAAGCCGGCGGGATCGCCCACGCGGGCTCCCCAATTCATGCGCTTGTTCGTCCATCCCGGCCAGCCAAGGATTGTCGGGAACGAGCTCGACTTCCGCGACGAAATTATGGGACAGATCTTTGACCGCGGTGATGCGGCGGCGAAACGCACGCTAACGTTCAATATCGAGGTCACCGACGAAGGACGGACAACGGGCACCGCGTTACGCCTGCGACGGACGTTCCGCAACTGGCGCCCGATCGGCACGCTGACGTTCAACAATGCCATCGCGTCCTATAACGGCGATTCGGTCATTCACTTCAACCACCCGACGTGGCGCGAGGACCAGAACGATCCGGCTACCGCGACTCGGCTGAACGGCCGGAAAATTCGCTGAGAAGGCGACCTTACAGCCCAGTGGTGCCGCTAGTCGTCGACGCCTTCAGGCGATAACTTTGTCGAATGCCTCCTCGGTTTTTCGCTCAGCTAAAACGGAGCGACGGGGAGCAGATGCCGCGCGTACACGTCCCAGAGCCTGCCGAAATAAAAGGCGCCAAAACGAGCCAGGGCATGGGCTCGCGCGGCAGCCGTCGGGGCCTCGACCCTCAAACTCCCGACTTGTTCAATCTCACCTAAGAAACTGCTCCGGATAATACCGGCAGCCATCGGCGAAAGTTCACTGCCATTGCCGGCGCTAAGGCACAGCTTTACGAATGCCGTTGAAACCTCCTGCCATGGATCGCCTTGCAATTGGTGGATAAGATCTTTCTCGGCGTTGAGTTCATATGCGGTGCCCGCTGCATTTCTGAATGACACTTGATACTTGATGTACTTTCGAGACGGATCGCCCGAATCTACCAGAAGGTGCAGAGTGCCGCCATCAATGGGGCGTGTGCCACCCAAGCGCGCGCACTCGATCGAACCCTGAATCGTGGACCGATGCTCCGGCAACGCAAGAAATTCGTCGAGGTTCTCGATGGAGACGTCCAGATGAACTGTAAGGGCTGTGCCCTCGCCCTTTCCTTGTTCGAATCCACCCTCAAACTCAGTAGCACTGAAGCCAACGAAGCCTTTCATGGTCTCGCTAAACCGAACTGCGATCTTCTCAACAGAAGCCACTGGAATGTAAACCGGGCCGGTACGCCGCTTAATTCCGGCGGCATCGCACCATTGCCGGGCTGCCTCCACTCCACGGTTTACACATTCAGCCGCACGGTCTCGGCTGAAGTTCAGCAGATAATGCACGGGAACTTCTGCCTTGATTTCTTTCACGGTTATGGTTCGTCCGAACTCGCCTCTTTCCCCCCGTTCCAGCGCGCCATTATTGGCTGCAATCCGAGCCAAGGCGCTCTTGTAGCTTCCGACCACCGTAGCCTCGAAAATGCCAAAAAAATTGCCGACGAAACCGTCGAACCATTCGCCACGTTGGCTTGTCGTCCAGATGACCCACAGTTCATCCGCTCCCGATCGGATCGCCTCGTCGATATTAGCGCCCATGTTGAACACCGCATCGATATAGGTGTCACCGTCAATCTTGACCGGAGGGAACCACATCGGCAAAGAAGCGGTCGCCACGAGAAGATCTTCCGTGAGGTCCCTCGCAGGAATCGCACGTAATTCATGCTTAGAAAAGTTGTATACGTTGAAGGTAGCCTCGCGCGGGCTGGACCTGATCTTGGACCAGTCGAGCTTCCATGACGGGAAGACCGTGCGGCGAAACGCGTCCAGGTCGAGAATGGAAGCGGCATAAAGCAAGCGCACTAGCTGAGGCGTATTCAGATCAATTTCGGAGAAGGGTGACGCATTTCGCCAATTGTCCGCGATCTCCGTTCC
Organism: uncultured Acidobacteriaceae bacterium; assembly: GCA_963830325.1. Lineage (GTDB taxonomy): Bacteria > Acidobacteriota > Terriglobia > Terriglobales > Acidobacteriaceae > PALSA-350. The sequence continues at coordinate 1,590,941 of CAWHMV010000003.1, read as the reverse complement.
GCTCATCCCCTGCACCCACATGGCGAGATTGAAGCAGGCCGCGCTGACTGCGTCGCCTCGATCGAACTCAATGCCCGCTTCGTCCAGCAATACTTGCAAAACCCCCGCCTGGAACGCGACCTTCACGCCCCCACCCGCCAGCATCAAAGAAGATTTCGGCATGGCTCCCTCACGCGAGCATTATCGCGCGATTCGGGGTTCGATGCGGGGGGGCGATCACCACTGTCGGTTCGTTTGTTCAGTACACCTCAGCGCGATCCAGAGGCAATCGGATATAAAAAGTTGTGTTCTTTGGCTTCGAATCGAAAGCGACAGCCCCAAAATGCTTCTGGATCACTCGTTGCACCGTATCGAGCCCCAGCCCCAATCCCTTACCGAACGGTTTTGTTGTATAGAAAGGCTCGAAGACGCGATTCGCACTCTCCGGAGGAATTCCTTGGCCGGTGTCCGCGATCTCCACAAGAATCGTCTTTTCCTGCAACTTAGCCGACAGGGTAAGCGTGCCGGAATCACCCATCGCGTCGAGCGAGTTTTCTATGAGAGCTGCCCAAGCTTGGTTCAGTTCGCTCCCAAAGGCTTTGAGCAACGGTACGTCCGGACTATAGAAACGTCTCACCGTGATGCCGGCGAGTCTCGGCTGAAAGAGGTGAAGCACGGTATCCAGAGATTCGGCAACATGAACATCTTGAATGGGTTCCCGATCCATGTAGGAGTAGTCTTTTACTGCCTTGACGAGACGGAAGATCCTGTCCGTCGCCTCGCTCACCAACAGCACTGAGGCATCGCTTTCGAGAGCAGCCAAGGCATCGCTGAATGCAACGCACAGCGTGTGCGCTGGTACGAGCAGTTCAAGTTCCTGAAGCGAAGAGGGCTGGATATCGGCTTCGGCTAGAATTGGAGCGAGTTTCCATGCCTCAGCAAACCCTTTTCCTTCCAGCCAATTCATCAACGAATCTTCAAGGGATGTGGTATCAACGGATCCGTTACCACTCCCCGCCTGACGGGAGTGGGACACTGCAGAGCGCAGTCTGGAAAGCCAGTCCAAGTATGCGTTAAGGCGCTCCTCTGTTCCCAGCACCATCCCAACTTGGTAACGAGCACGCTCTGGTGGGCTTTCCACGGCGCTCAGCAGACGCGAGGCGGCGCTCTTGGCAGCCGAAGCTGGATTGTTTAGTTCATGGGCAAGGTTTGCAGCAAGCTTGTTGAGTGCAGCCAGTTTACCAATCTGCTCTTCCGCTCGCGTGTATTGCCGATTTCGGTCTATCAACACTCGGACAATTCGTTCCGTCATCGACGGTATCGCGGTGAGGAGTTCTGGGAAACGGCTGTCGTGCAACTCTAGAAACCAAGAGTCCCCGCGCGAGCGCCCGTCCGCGTTCCATGCCTTGATACGCGAGAAAGGGGTCTTGCCCGTAATTCGGCCCGTCTGTCCGATCAGGACGGAGACTGGGCTCGCTGTATGGCGATGAACCATAACATCGCCATACAGGATAAACATCAGGTGTTCCGGGGGAGTTCCTTGGCTAAAGATAAGGTCTCCATCCTTAGCAAACCTCTCCGTTCCATGGATCGCCAGCCAGGTGAATTCCTCCGGGGTCAGACCTTTCAAATCTTCGATAGTGCTTAAGGCCGCAACGATCTCTGCGATGGGAGTGGCGTGGTCAGGGCGTTCAACTTTCGATTTTTTGGGGTCCGCCACTAGGCTGCTGGGGAGGTTCATTACCGACGTTCCTTTACATGCATAGATCCATCCCCGTCGGGGCTGGACTCAGCCCTTTTGCTCTATTTTACGGTTACAGCTTTGAAACAAAGCTTGTCGCTACACCTCATCTCTGCGTTGAAATCGGCAAGGCAGGCTAGAGGTAGATCATAAAGAGGCCGCGTTCAGGCAAACTGGTCCGCGTTGCTGACAACTGGGCTCTCTCTCCTTGAACAACTGGCCGCGACCTCCCGCGCGACGGCCGCCGGTGGTAATGGGCCTCCCAGGCAGTCGTTTGTTCGCCGTGATGAGCGGACGGGCGAGAGCTATCTCCGATTTCGCATTCCCAGCCAGGAAGTCCTCGACCGCGCATTAGGAGCCGTCGCGGCTTTGTTGGAGAGATATAGAAAATGATTCTCCGAGACTAACCTCCTGCGCCTGGGAAGTTAAGGGGACGGGATCGCCAAAACCGTTCCAAACATAGTTGACCAAGTGTAATTAAATATTGCATAATTAACTCGTCAACCATGTGGTTCTTTTATGCTCACGGTTTCTGAACATCCCGAAACTCTTGACCAGGTACAAGAGACCATTCAGACATGGCTTGGACGCTTCGGCGGGCACGAAGCACCATTTACCTTCTCGCGCGGATCTGGGGCCTCCGATCTCCTTTGTTGTTTCGTTTCACACAATTGGAGTGATTTGAAGTTAAAGATGGTCCAACAATGGGTCTTCTTCGAGCTGAGGGAGACTTGTCTCAAATTGAACCTCGACAGATTTCTCGTTACCACAGCAGTCGAAGGTGAAAGGTTTTGCCTGAATATCGAGCAAGGTCCGGCGCCTGACCATCGTTTCCTCAGTTGGGCACTGCAAGAGATTTCGGCGACGAAGCATCCTGCATTTCAGTCCAGGATTTTGCGAGCTTTCATTAACCTCGAAGAGGATCTCCCAAGCACCATCATCGAAGAAGCAACGGGAGCCCCTACAGACTTTCTTGTAGCACTCGAAGCACTCACTTCGGTTTCAGGAACTTCTCAATTAATTGCCGACGATCCTCTCCTCGCTGCCAAGATCAGAGGGCTCAAGAGGAAAAAAGAGATGCTGGAGATTTCGGGCGGTACTCTTTCATCCGAGCAAGTCGCGGAGGTGCTTGGCATCTCAAGGCAGGCAGTCGACAAGCGACGTTCTTCGAATCAGCTACTTGCGCTGACGCAAGGAAGGCGCGGTTACAGCTATCCGAGCTTTCAGTTCGAAGATGGCAAGTCAATCGCAGGCCTCGAAGATGTGCTCGCCCAGCTGAAGGCGCTTGATCCGTGGATGCAGATGGTTTTCTTCACCAGTCCAAATGAGAGGCTCGACGGCAAGGCGCCGATCGAGACCCTTAAACTGGGACTGATAGAAGAAGTTATGCGCGCAGCAAGCGGGTATGGTGAGCAAGGAGCTCTATGACCGAGATGCCGGGAGACCATCCTCTCCCTCATCCGGAGCTTCATACTCAGGCCCCACTCATCTTCATTGTCAATGTTGGTGCTGTTCTTTATCGCCATCACCAGAGCGTTCACGATCCGATCTATTTCGGTACCTCGGGGAACTATCGATTCGACGATCCCGAGGGTCCTGCAGGAGCATCCTTTGGAGTTCTTTATACAGGCGAGGATCCGCACTGCTGTTTCATCGAATCCTGTGGTGCAACAACAGGCGTGCCGGCAGTCTCGGGAGCTTACCTTGACACGCGCGAGATCGCCAGACTGGAAATGGCTGAGGAACTGCGATTCATTGACTTAGCTAGCTCCGGCGGATTGACACACATCGGTGCCGATGCCCGCCTTGTAACGGGGTCGTACAAGATTGCTCAAAGATGGTCCGCCGCTCTGCGGCTCCATCCTTCGAAACCTGACGGGATTCGCTATCCTTCAAGACATGATCCAACCCGGGTAGCTTATGCGATCTACACGCGACCGCGTTCAACATTCAATCTAACTTCACTCGGCTCATTGACGGCGCCTTCAAATAGGGCACTCCTCAACCGACTGCTTTGCGACTACAAAGTCTCTCTAATATGAGCCGTGCCGAGGGAAACCGGAGACTGGGCATCTCTGTCTCCTGTCCCCGTATCTCGGCCATATTTATCTGCGCGCCGACAGAGCAAGAACGAGATTCTACTCGAAACCACTTATAATAGTCGTCCTAGCTCGAGCGGTATCCACGATCAATGGAATCGAACAATCGCATTCATCGTCATTCCGCCCCAGAAGACAAGATCGCACTGTTCCGTTCGCTTTTCCGCGGTCGTGAAGATGTTTATCCGCGCCGCTTTGAAAGTCGGCGGACGGGTAAGACGGGCTACTCGCCCGTCTGCGCGAATGAATGGGTCAAGGGCATATGCGAAAAACCGAAAATCAAATGCGCGGAGTGCCAGCACCGCCGGTTTCTACCCGTTACAGACGACGTAATTCGCTGCCATCTCTCCGGGCAGGATCCCAATGGCTGGGACTTCACCATGGGTGTCTACCCGATGCTGCTGGACGAGACCTGTTTCTTCATTGCTGCAGACTTCGACAAAGCAACATGGCAGGACGACGCAAGGGCATTTTTGGAAACCTGTCGCGTGATGAATTTACCGGCGGCGCTGGAGAGATCTCGCTCCGGCAATGGCGGACATGTCTGGTTGTTCTTCAGCGAAGCCATTCCTGCCTCGCTTGCTCGAAAGCTTGGTTCGCACATTCTGACAGAGACGATGGACCGCCGGCCAGATATCGGCTTGGATTCTTATGATAGGTTTTTTCCCAACCAGGACACGCTACCCCAAGGCGGCTTCGGGAGCCTGATTGCACTGCCACTTCAAAGAAAAACGCGGCAGCTGGGCAACAGCGTGTTTTTGGACGACAACTTTTCTCCGCATGACGATCAATGGGCCTTTCTATCGGAGGTTCGCAGAATCGGCCGGGACGACGTCGAAGAATCTGTCCGCAAAGCGGAGGCGAAGGGACGGGTCATCGGAGTGCGTCTCTACCCGACCGGGGAGGAAGGTGATGCCACACCGTGGGTTGCTACTGAGCCGCGCCGGACGGAACGATCAATAGCCGGTCCAATACCAAAAGAGTTGGAATTGGTTCTAAGCAGCGAAATATTTATCGGCAAAGACCTCTTGCCGCCTGCTCTTCGCAATCGCCTGATCCGGCTGGCAGCATTCCAAAATCCTGAATTTTACCGTGCGCAAGCGATGCGTCTTCCAACATACGATACGTCTCGGATTGTCGCCTGTGCGCGGGATTATCCGCATCATCTCGGATTGCCTCGGGGCTGCTTGGAAGATCTTCGTCAACTGCTTTCTGATCTGAAGGTCACGAGCCTCATCCGAGATGAGCGTTGCTCGGGCAAAGCATTTGACGTTTCTTTCCAGGGCGAACTACGCGCAGATCAGAGAATCGCCGCGGAAACCATGCTTGCCCAAGAAACCGGCGTGCTCTCGGCGACCACTGCTTTTGGTAAGACTGTGATTGGCGCCTGGCTCATCGCGAAGCGTGCCGTCAATACGCTCGTCCTGGTGCATCGGCGGCAATTGCAAGAACAGTGGATCGAGAAACTGTCGAAATTTCTGGGGTTGCCGCCAAGCGCTATCGGCCGGGTTGGAGGCGGCCGCAAAATGCCGACCGGAATTCTCGACGTTGCAACGATCCAAAGCTTGGTCCACAAGGGGGCAGTGGATGAAATAGTCGGGCATTATGGACACGTGATTGTGGACGAATGCCATCACCTCTCCGCTTACAGTTTCGAGCAGGTGGCTCGCCACGCCAAAGCCCGATTCGTCACCGGTTTGTCCGCAACGGTGACGCGAAAAGACGGGCATCATCCCATCATATTTATGCAGTGTGGCCCACTACGCCATCGCGTCAACGCCAAGGAGCAGGCGGCCTCTCGTCCATTCGAACACGTTGTGCTGGTGCGGCCTACCGGCTTTCGAGCCCTGCGTGAGCCCAATTCTGACCTGCGCGCCCAGTTTCGCGAACTCAACGATGAACTTGTCTCCGACGAAGGCCGCACTCGACTGATATGCCAGGAAATCGTGCAAGCTGTTCGACAGGGACGCTCCCCGATTGTGCTGACGGAGCGTAACGATCATCTCGATAAACTGGTAATCCAGTTATCGCCGGAGGTGCGACATGTTGTCGTGCTCCGCGGCGGCATGGGAAGAAGAGAGTTGGAGAAGACTCGTGCTCATCTGGCCACGATTCCCGATCACGAGGAACGCCTCCTTCTGGCAACAGGACGCTACGCCGGCGAAGGCTTCGACGACGCGCGGCTTGACACTCTCTTTCTTACATTACCCGTCTCGTGGCAAGGGACAATCGCGCAATATGTGGGCCGCTTGCACCGCCTTCATGACGGTAAGCGGGAAGTGCAGGTGTACGACTATGCCGATCTCGATGTGCCAATGCTTTCGCGGATGTTCGATCGTCGTTGTAAGGGCTACGACGCAGTAGGTTATACGATTCAGCTTCCGGCCAGCGCCATACCTGGCTGGCCGGTGAGTGCTTCGCTTCCCGTCGATCCCCAATGGAAGAGCCAATATGCGGCTTCCGTGCGGCGGCTCGTCCTCGATGGCGTAGATTCCCCGCTGGCAAACCTCTTTGTCGACGTGGCCAGCGCACCACCCTCGAACCGGGAGGGCCGTGACCGGGCCAGAAGTGCGACTGAGCTATTTCTCTTCCGGCGGCTTGAAACGCTGCCTGAAACAGCCGGCCGGTTCCGCTTGAATGTCGAGTTACCGATTCCGTTCGACGGTTGGAGCCGAATGGAAGTGGACCTACTTTGCGCGGACGCGCGTATAGCTGTTGAGTTGGACGGGGAACAACATCTCGCCGGCGCCGAAGCATACCGGCGTGACCGGCGTAAGGATACTTTATTGCAGGAGAATGGCTATCTTGTGCTGCGGTTTCTTGCGGAAGATGTTGGAAAGCGTCTTGATGAAGTGCTGAACGGGATTCTCCGCGGATTGTCACATCAGAGCCGGCGACCACCCGCCGCAGCACTCCCGTACCGTTTCAAGGTCCTTTGATCGCAAAGAATTCCACCCAGCGAATGACTGTTTGACCTACATAGCTCATGAAAAGAACGGCATCTGCTTCTTCCAGAGGCCCGATAGGCTAAGGCGTCTGTCCATGCGGTTGTGCCACTTCGGGACTTCTGCAATACTTAGCTATGGCTGCACAGGAAATTACAACCCCCTTTGCTACCCCCGAGCGGTCCGCAGATGTTCTCGGTGTCTCCAAAGCCCGTGCGACCCAGTTGATCCGATGGGCTCGTGAATCGGCGTCCGGGAGCTCGCTTGAGAAGGCCGGATCCAGTTCGATACGAAACAATGGCAAAGCCACCCTCCGCAAAACAGCCAGCAAGTAATTCAGAAGATTTCGTTTTTCTGAACGTCCCCTACGACTCCATCTTTGCTGCGCCTTTTCTAGCCTATATATGCGGAATCTGCGCCTTCGGCTTGATTCCACGGACGCTGCCGCGACCGACCCATTCCATGCAAGAGTGTTTCGCGACACAGTCGTCTTCACGACCGCGCTCGCGCAAACCCTGTAAGGCCTACTCCCTCGCTCAAGCCCAACTAAACCCGCTCTTTTGTAACGGCAAAGTCCGAATCCTCTTCCCCGTAGCCGCAAACACCGCATTCCCCACTGCCGGCAAAATCGGCGGCAGCGTAGGCTCGCCCAACCCCGTGGGAGAAAAATTCGACTTGATCCAGAACACCTCAATCGGAGGCACCTGATTCATCCTCATCAGCGGATGCTGATGAAAATTCGTCTGCTGCACCTTGCCCTCGGCGAGCGTGATCTCCTGCTGCATGTGGCTCATGCCCTCCACCACTCCGCCGAAACCCATGCTCTCGGCGGCCTGAGGATTGATGATCTCGCTCCCCACATCGCCCGCCGCCCAAACATGATTCACCTTGATCTTGTTGTCTTTATCTACGCTGACGTCCGCCACTTCGGCGAAATAGCCCAAATGGCAGAAGTACCCGGCGATCCCCATGGCGCGCCCTGGTTCCTTCTTGCGACTCGCCCAGTTGGATTTCTCCGCTACCAGCTGCAGCACGCCCTTCATGCGCTCCGGGTTCAGGTCGCGCGGCCCCTTCGGCTTGTTCTCTTCACCCGGCACCGGCACCATCTTGTTGCTCAGGATCTCCAGTTGAAACTCCAGCGGATCGCGGCCGGCGGCTATGGCCAACTCGTCGAGGAAAGATTGGCCCACAAACGCATAGGCATTGTTGCCCGGCGCGCGCAAATAACCCGTGCGCAGCATCAGCGGAACGGCCGAGGTGTAGAGCGCATAGTGCGGCGCCAGGCCGGAGGGGAATTCGTCACTGCTAATGTTCGCGCCCGGTGCGAGCTTGCCGCCATCGCCATACGTCACCAGGTGGTGGCGCCACGCGACCAGCTTGCCCTGCGCATCCAGGCCGGCCTTCAGTCCAACGAAGCCCCCGGCGCGATACGCGTCGTGCGTGGTGTCGTCTTCCCGCGACCACAGGAGCTTGACCGGCGCCTGCACACGCTGCGCGAGCCACGCCGCCTCCACCATGTAGTCGTTCATCAGTCGCCGGCCAAAACCTCCACCGACACGGGTAAGGTGCACGGTGATGTCCTTCTCAGGGATACCCAGCGACTTCGCGACCAGGGCGCTCCCGGAACCAGGGTTCTGGCTGGGGACCCACATCTCCAGCTTGCCATTTGTCCATTGAGCGGTGGTATTCATCGGTTCCAGTGTGGCATGCGCGATGAAGGGGAACGTGTAGGTCGCCTCCACGACTTTGGAGGAACTCTTCAGGGCTGCGTCGATGTCGCCATACGTGCGGACCGTGGTGACGGGCGGCGCCTGCAGCAGGGCTTCGGCCTGCTTCTGGAAGCCGTCGCTGCTTTGGGCTTGGGCCGGGCCGTAGTCCCACTCGACTTTGAGCGCCTTGCGCGCTTTCTGGGCATGCCACCAGGAATCGGCCACGATGGCGATACCAGGCTCCATCCCCGGCTCGGGCGCGGTGTAGGCCGCGGGCTTGATGGTGCCATCGATGACCAGCACCTGGCGGATCCCCGGCATCTGCTTGATTTGGTCGACGTTCGCAGTTTTGACTTTACCGGCAAAGACCGGGCACTTCTCGATCGAGGCGTAAAGCATCCCGGGCAGCGAAACATCGATGCCGAAGAGCGGCTTGCCGGTGACGATCTTGGGGGTGTCGACTCCGGTTTGGGACTTGCCAATGATGCGGTAGTCTTTGGGGTCTTTGAGGGTGACGCTGTCGAGGACCGGACAAGGCAGGGCGGCGGCTTTCGCGGCGAGCTCTCCGTAGGTGGCTTTTTTGCCGCTGGCTTTGTGGAAGACACACCCGGCATCGGTGGTGCATTCCGATGCGGGGACCGCCCAGGTAATGGCGGCTGCAGCCACCAGCATCTGGCGGCCGGCCGCTCCCACGCGGCGGAGCGGCTCCCAGGATTTCGGAGTGGACGTGCTTCCCCCAGCGGATTGGCTGCCGTAGGTGGCCTCGTCAAGGTCGGCTTGTTCGACGCGTACGTTCTTCCAATCGACGTCAAGCTCTTCGGCGATCAGCATGGGGAGTTCGGTCTTGATGCCCTGGCCCATCTCGGGTCCCCGGGCCTTGATGGTGACGGTACCGTCAGGGGCGATCTTGATGAAGGCGGTAGGTTTCAGGTCTTGCTTCGTGGGCGCCTGCGCCTGGGCTTGCGGGATGTAGAGACGGAGGGTGAAGGCGCCGGTGGCGAGAGCGGAAACTTTGAGAAAGGAGCGGCGGTTCAGGTTCATTGGATTTCTCCTTCTCTTAGGCTTTCTGGAGCGTTGCGGCTTCGTGGATGGCCTGGCGGATGCGGGGGTAGGTTCCACACCGGCAGAGATTCCCGCTCATGGCGGCGTCGATGTCTGCGTCCGTCGGGTGCGGGGTGCGGGCCAAGAGCGCGCTGGCGGACATGATCTGCCCCGCCTGGCAGTACCCGCATTGGGGCACATCGATTTTTTCCCAAGCCACCTGGACGGGGTGGGAGCCGTCGAGGGAGAGGCCTTCGATGGTGGTAACCGGCTTGCCGATGACGCTCGAAACCTGCGTCAAACACGAGCGTACGGCCTGCCCCGCGACCATGACGGTGCAAGCGCCGCACAGGCCCATGCCGCAACCGTACTTGGTGCCGTGCAGGTTGAGCGTGTCGCGAAGCACCCAAAGAAGCGGAGTGTCGGGTTCGACATCCACGGTTTTAACGACATTATTGATTTTCAGTTCAACCGGCATAGGCGAGCTCCTATTCCGCAGTGATATAGCAGTAATTGTAAACCCAGCTGACCAACTCAACCCTTCCGACAAGCCTGAAGTAACAAAAAGGGACTGAATAAGCCTTCACTAGGAGGATCCCAGGTCTCAAACGCGAGACCTGGGGCACCCATCTCCTCTCTCCTCCAACTCCAATCGGAGCCGAAATGGTCCCCAAGACCAAAAGACAGACATGAAGAGAACTTAACAAAGGCAAAACCGAAGATGAAAGCACAGGAAAAACGCGATGGGTGCCCCAGGTCTCGCGTTTGAGACCTGGGATCCCCCTAGTAAAGGCCCATTCAATCCGGCTCGTAATGATCCGCCCAACCCGAATGGATAAACACCCGCCCCTGTTGACCAGTCCGATTAAAACCGGTAACTAGACCACTGCCAATCCTCCATCCTCTCCACCAACCCGCGTTTCACCGGATTCCAGTGCATGTAATCCAGCTTCTCCAGCCGCTTGTGACGCGAGTAAACATTAAAATCATAATATCGAGCCTGCCAGAACTGTCCCCGCTCACTCCGACGCGAAACCGACAACTTCAACGCCTGTAAACCCACATCCAGAGACTCAACGCAAGGTTCACTCACTAGTAAATGAACATGCTCCGGCATGACAACATAGCCAACCACCTCAAACTCGTAACGCCCGCGGATACGTTCCAACGCATCCTCAAATAGATCTTTCACAGCCGGCAAGCGGAGGTAAGCATGCCGTCGAAAGCAACTAAAGGTTACAAAATGAAGGTCCCGAACATCTTGATATCGCTTGAGACCGATAACCATCCCGCCATGTTACGCGGGCTACGAGGCATCCTAACCATATGAGCAAAATCCGATACATCGTGGCCATGACCCTCGACGGCTACGTCGCCGGCTCAAACGGAGAAGCCGACTGGATCCTCATGGACCCTGACATCAACTTCGCCGAGCTCTGGGCACAATTCGACACCTTTCTCATGGGCCGCAAGACCTACTATGCAGCGAAGCGGAGATTGGGCGAGGCATTCATGCAGGGAAGAAAAACTGTAGTGATCTCCCGCACCCTACGTCCCGCCGATCACCCCAACCTAACCATCCTCCCTGACCTAACCCGCGACCACCTACAATCCCTGCGCACGCAAAGCACCAAAGATATCTGGCTCTTCGGCGGAGGTGAACTCTTCCGCTCGATGCTCGCCCTGCACGAAGTCGATACGGTAGAAGTAAGCCTCATGCCCGTCCTGCTAGGCGGAGGTATCCCGCTCCTGCTGCCCCCAGCACAAAGAGCCACCCTGAAACTGTCAGGCCACAAGATCTATCGCTCGGGCATCGTGTCGTTGGTTTACGACGTGCAAACTCCCCTGTGATAAATCTTGAAAATCATGAACGATCGTGCACTGGTTCTCGGAGGCGGCGGAGTCGCCGGAATCGCCTGGATAACCGGCCTGCTCTTCGGCCTAAGCGAAGAAGGCGTAGACCTGCGCAACGCGGACCTGATCCTCGGAACCTCCGCAGGCTCAGCCGTCGCCGCCCAACTCGGATGTCCCCTATCTCTCGAAGAACTCTACCGCCGCCAGGTAGACCCGGCCCTGCAGACACGCGAGATCACCCCAGACCCGCGTCTCCTCCAACAACTCCTGCAAGCATTCCCCACCACCGCCACCCTCTGCGATCGAGCCGAGCTCACCCGTAAAGTAGGTCAGTGGGCACTGCAAGCGCCCACCGTCACCGAAGCAGAGCGTCGTTCCGTAGTAGCCAATCGCCTGCCCGCCCACGTGTGGCCCGACCGCCTGCTGCGCATCACTGCGGTAGACACCGAAACCGGACAAACCACGATCTTCGACCGCCACTCCGGAACACCTCTGGTCGAGGCAGTCGCAGCCAGTTGTGCCGTCCCCGGCGTATGGCCGCGGGTCACCATCGACGGCCACCGTTACATGGATGGCGGAGTACGTTCCTCAGACAACGTCGACTTGGCACTGGGCTACGCCCGCATCGTCATCCTGTCGCCCAACGGCCTCAGAGCCGACGAAATCGTAACCTTCCCCCTCCAGGAACAACTAGACAGACTGAAAAATGCAGGCGCACAAACCTATCTCATCGAGCCCGACAACCAATCGAGAAGCGCAATAGGCCTAAACCCCCTCCTACCCGAAACCCGAAAACCCGCCGCCGAGGCAGGACGCGCCCAAGCCAAAACCATCGCCAACGACCTAAACCGTTTCTGGTCGTAAACCGCATACGAAATTTGATCATCTTGATAAAACAAAGGACTTAGCCCACACCAACCCTGTCCTTCCCGGGCAATTCAGAGGTATGCTGGCACCTTGGTCTGGAATCGTGAGCAAATGCCAAAGCAAGTTTTCGATATCTGTATCGTAGGCTCGGGAGCGGGAGGAGGCACCTTAGCCGCCCATCTCGCCCGACGCGGCGTAAACGTCGCCGTCGTAGAAGGCGGCCCCACCATCAACACCCGCACCGACTTCAACACCCACGCCCTGCCCTTCAACTTCCCCAACCGCCACATCCCCACCATGAAGCCTGGCAAAACCGGCATGGGCTCCGAGCGAGCCCGGGGAGTCGGTGGCAAGACCATGCTCTGGAACGCTGTAGCCCTGCGCCTGAGCCACCGCGATTTCAAGGGCTACACCATCGACGGAGCCGGAGCCGACTGGCCCATCGACTACCCCGACATGGCCCCCTACTACGACCGCGTCGAACGCGAAGTCGGCGTCTGCGGAAACCGCGACGGCCTCGAAGACCTTCCCGACGGAATCTACAACGACCCGCCGCCTCTCAAACTGGGAGACCTCCTTCTCCAGCGCGGAGCCAAAGAACTCGGCATCCCCATCATCAAAACCCGCAAAGCCACGCTGACCCGCGCCACCCCAACCCGCCCCGCCTGCCACTACTGCGGAAACTGCATGGCCGGCTGCGACGTAGCCGCCAAGTACAATTCCGCCGACGTCCACCTGAACCCGGCCATGAAGACCGGCAAGCTCACCGTCTTTCCCGACTCAGTGGTCCGCGAAGTCATCATCTCGAAAAAAAACCGCGCGACTGGAGTGCACTATCTCCACCGTGTCACCGGCAAGCAAGGCGAAGTCCACGCCCGCTGCGTCGCCGTTGCCTGCGCCTGCAGTCAGAGCGTAGGCCTGTTGCTGATGTCCGTTTCCAACCGCTATCCACAAGGGCTGGCCAACTCCAGCGGCCAGCTCGGCCGAAACTTCATTCCTCATTTCAATTCCGGAGTGGAGGGTTTTCTCACCGGCCTCATCGGCCGCACCGTGGTGAACGACGAAGGCTACATCGATCACGCCTACCTCCCCTCTTACATGCACGCGCAAAAGAGAGACTACGCCCGCAGCTTCGGAGTGCAGATCTACACCGGCATTCGCCGCACCACCGGCTGGGCCCGCCAACTCCCGGGCTTCGGAGCCGCCTACAAGCAGCGCGTCAAAGAGCGTTTCCCCGCCTACGTCAGCTTCCAATGTTTCGGCGAAATGATTCCCAACCCGCAAAGCTACATCGAACTCGACAAAACCAAAAAAGACGAGTTCGGGCTGTACCTGGTGAACGCCGTCGCCGTGCAGCAGGAGAACGAACGAAAAATCTACGAAGCCATGAACAACGCCTCCGTCGCTATCCTCGAAAAAGCCGGCGGAGAAGTCCTCTCTGTCTCTAAATTCGAAAATCCCACGCTCAACCACTACCTGGGCGGATGCCGGATGGGCAGCGATCCCCGCACCTCGGTCGTCGACGCGCATTGCAGAACCCACGACGTGCCAAACCTTTATGTAGTGGATGGAAGCGTCTTTCCTTCCTCGTCTGAGAAGAATCCCACCCTGACCATCATGGCCCTGGCCGCGCGCACCGCAGATCACATCAGTGATCGTTTCAAACAAGGAGACATCTGATGCAAACCCGCCGCGAAGCCCTCAAAATCATCGGAGCCGTCGGTGTTACCTGCGCCTTCCCCTTCTCCGCCAACGAACTCTACGGCCAGCACGTCCATAATCATGAAGCCCTGCAGGAAGCCCAGCCGCCCACACCGAAGTTCTTCAACCCCGCGCAGCTGCTCATCATCTCCCGCCTGACCGACCTCATCATTCCCCCGACCGATACCCCCGGAGCCGCAGCCGCCGGCGTCCCCGCCTATATCGACCTGGTCGTGAACGAGGATCCCGCGCTGCAAAGCACCTTTCGCGAAGGCCTGCCCCGCATCGATACGATTTCCGCATCGAAGTTCAACGGCGCCCCCTTCCTTCAACTAACAGAGCCGCAGCAGGTCGAAATCCTCACCACGCTCAGCGAAGCCGCCGGCCAGGACGGCGCCTTCTTCCACGCCCTCAAGAACCTCACCGCCGATGGCTATTACACTTCCCGCATCGGCCTCATGCAGGAGTTGGGGTATAACGGAGACGCCGTGCTCGCAGCCTTCCCAGAATCCACCATCCCGGAACACTGATATGCAAAAACATTCCATCGTCACCATCGCCGCCGCCTGCGCCCTGCTCGTTCTGTGCGTCACCTTCCCCGTTCGCTCTGCAAGCCGGCCCGAAGATATCCCCTTTGAAAAACACACCATCGATCTGGGAGCCTCGGAAACCGCGGTCTTCGCCGACATCAACCGCGACGGCAAACTCGACCTGGTCTCCGGCGAATACTGGTATGAAGCGCCGCACTGGACCAAGCACCACTTCCGCCAGATCGACTACACCAACTACTACGTCGATGATCTCTCCACCCTGCCCCTCGATGTAGATGGCGACGGCTACGTGGATCTTGTCACCTCCGGCTGGTTCAGCAAGAAACTGGCATGGTGGCGTAATCCCGGCAAGACCGGCGAAATGTGGAAAGAGCATCCCATCGCCACCGGCTCCTCCATCGAATTCTCCTTCCTCGTGGACCTCAATAACGACGGCAAAGCAGAAGAGATCCTGCCCCAATTCGGAGACAATCGTCCTCTGGCCTGGTACGAGAAGGATGGACACGGCGGCATAGTGGAGCACATCGTCAGCGACCACAGCTACGGCCACGGCATCGGTGTGGGCGATGTCAACGGAGACGGCCGCAACGACATCCTCACCCCAAAAGGCTGGCTGGAAGCGCCCGCCGATCCCCGCCAAAAAAACTGGACCTTTCATCCCGACTGGCACTTTGAAGACATGCTCGGCTTCATGTACGTGCGCGACGTGAACGGAGACGGCCGGCCGGATGTGATTTCCTCCATTGCCCACGGCTACGGCATCTTCTGGCTTGAGCACACCAGCGACGGCAAATGGGTCAAACACGTCATCGATGATAGCTGGTCCCAGCCGCACGCCATGACGATCGTGGACTTTCGAAAAACCGGAAACATCGGTCTGCTCACCGGCAAGCGCTACATGGCCCACAACGGGCACGATCCCGGAGCACGCGAGCCGCTGGGAGTCTACTGGTACGAGCGCCTCCTCGACCCCAAGACGCACACGGTCGACTGGGCTAGGCACGTGATCGATTACGGCGGCCGTACGGGGGGCGGTATCGAGATCGGCGTTGCAGACTACGACGGCGACGGAGATCTTGATTTCGCAGTCGGCGGAAAAAGCGGGCTATTCCTGTTTGAGAACAAGACACCGTCCACCAAGGAAACCAAGTGACATTGTCACTGTCTTGACAACAGTCGTTATAACGAATATTGTTAAACACATGAAGGAAGCCATTCAGTTGGACCAGTCGCGCGCCTCCTCCCATCCGGAGGAAGCTGCTTTCCTGGACTTGCTGCGGGCGACGGATATGCTTTCACGAGGCCTTATTGCGGTTCTCAAGACGGAGGATCTTTCGGCGACGCAGTACAACGTGCTGCGCATTCTGCGGGGCGCGCCCGAAGGACTTCCCTGCGGCGAGATAGCGAATCGAATGATCACGAAAGATCCAGACATCACTCGGCTTCTTGACCGGCTGGAAAAGCGAGGGCTTATCTCGCGCACTCGCGAAGTCAAGGACCGGCGGACCGTAACAGCCCGGATCACGCCGGCCGGCCTCAAGCTCCTGGGCAGTCTCGATGAGCCGGTGCAGACGACCCATCGCAAGCAGCTCGGGCACCTGGGACGGAACCGGCTGCGGGCACTGACCGAATTGCTGCACCTATCCCGGGCCAAGGTTGGTTGATTTTTTCGGGCCAATATTTGTTGCAACGATTATCGTCTTAACACATCTAAGCAAGGGAAAGGACACCCACCATGAACACCGCTACTGCGCAACCCACCACTGCAACCACAACCTGGAACATTGATCCGGCTCATTCCGCTGCCGAGTTCAAGGTAAAGCACATGATGATCTCCAACGTAAAAGGGCAATTTGCCAAGGTTACGGGTACGTTGACCCTGGACGAATCTGAGCTGAGCCGGTCCCGAGTCGAGGCCCTGATTGAAGCTGCCTCATTGGAAACGCGCGATGCCCAGCGAGATGCGCACCTGAAGAGCGCCGACTTCTTCGACGTGGAGAAGTTCCCTTCCCTCTCGTTCCAGTCCACGGGCATAAGCCTGGTGAAGGATGGAGAACTGGCTGTCGAAGGAGACTTGACCATTCGGGACGTCACCCGCAAGGTAGTCTTTTCCGCAGAAGGGCCCACTCCGCCGGCGAAGGATCCGTGGGGCAATACTCGGGTTGGGGTATCGGCGACCACCAGGATCAGCCGCAAAGATTTCGGCCTGACCTGGAACGCGGCGCTCGAGAGCGGCGGCCTTCTTGTCGGTGACGAGGTGACCATCACGCTCGACTTGCAGTTCATAAAGGCTTGAATTTTTCTTGACCGCCAGGCAAACGCCGCGAGCCGCGTTTTCCTGGCGATAGAAAGGAACTCTTATGTCACTCCGCCCAGTGAAACAGATCATTGAAACAAAACCCACCATCGAGGGAGCCGGGGTAAAGCTACAGCGCGCCTTTGGCTTCGGCAAGACCAAGGACTTCGATCCTTTCCTGCTGCTGGACGACTTCCGCAATGAGAATCCGGCAGACTACCTGGCGGGATTTCCATGGCATCCTCACCGCGGAATCGAGACGATCACCTACGTCCTCGCCGGCTCCGTCGAGCATGGAGACAGCCTGGGCAACCGGGGAGAAATGACCGCCGGCGATGTGCAGTGGATGACCGCGGGTAGGGGTATTCTCCACCAGGAAATGCCGAAGGGTGATCGACAAGGCCGCATGCACGGTTTTCAACTGTGGGCGAACCTGCCTTCGTCATTGAAGATGACCGATCCGCGCTACCAGGACATCCCCGCGAGCGCGATCCCTGAGGTCACCGATGATGACGGCACCCATGTGCGTGTTATCTGCGGTGACTTCTGGGGCAAGAGAGGACCGGTCGAGGGTGTGGCCGCTGACCCTCACTATCTCGATATCTCGGTCGCGCCGGGGCAACGAAAGCGGCTGAAGGTAGAGACGACACGCAACGCCTTTGCATATGTGTTTGCCGGAGCAGGCACATTCCGTGAGGCTTCCCTTCCGCTCGCGGTCCTGACCGAGCAAACCGCAAAGCCGGAGGCGCCCCCGGTCTACGATGCCCGTAATCATTCGCTGGTGCTCTTTGACCGCGGAGACGAGATTGTGGTGCAGGCGGGAGACGAGGGCATACGGTTTTTGTTGGTGTCGGGCAGGCCGATTGAGGAACCCGTCGCGTGGTATGGACCGATCGTGATGAACACCCAGGATCAGTTACGACAGGCGATGGCAGACTTAAAGGACGGTACGTTTATCCAGCAGCGTTGAGAACAAAGGGTCGGGGGATTTGCTTTGACCTGGGGTTATGACAGGGGACTTGATGGGCCTTTGCTAGGAGGATCCCAGGTCTCAAACGCGAGACCCCACGGCACGCCGGGGCGGGCTGGGGCACCCATCCCCTCTCTCCTAAACTTCCCTTGGAACCGAGAGGGTTCACCCCATCCTTTCTCCTCTAACTCTTGTCGGTGGCGAGATGGTGCCCCTGGAACAAAAACAGACCATCCCCTTTCTCCTTTAGCTTCCATCGGTGCCGTGATGGTTCCCCCTCGAACCAGCCGGGTAACGCTGGTTCATCTCGTTGTCATTGTCCTGTAATACCGTTGCCACACGGAGGGGTTTGTGTGACAAGCGCCATCTGGTGGGGGATCTTTGGGTTTGGCCTGGTGGTGCTGCTCGGCCGAAGGGTTTGGCTGCGCTTGCAACTCTCTCGCGCTAAGCACCGCTCGCTCGCGGGCCACGCGGGGTGGGCACGGCGGCTGGCGCGACTGGTGCCCTACTACGAGTACGACGATGAGCGGTTTTTCCGCGCCGACGACGCCCCGGCGCATATTGGCGAACAGCGACGGGCGGCTTTTCGGCGGTTGACCGACCTCTATAGGGAACGCTTTGCCCGCACAGTGCGGCAGACCAACGAAGTCCAGGACGAGATCTCGGATATACAATTCACGGCGCGTTACCGCGTACCGTTTCAGTTCAGCCGCTTCGTCCGCCGGCAGCTGAACACTGGATCGTTCGTGGTTTCTTCCAGCGGCCGGACTACGACCGATCTGGACGGCAACCAGCGCTACGACCTGACCGGCTCTTACGGCGTGAATGTATTTGGTTACGACTTTTACAAGGAATGCATAGAACGCGGCTGCGCGCGGGTGCGCGACCTGGGCCCGGTGCTTGGCGCCTACCATCCGGTGACCGCCGACAACGTGCACCGGCTGCGCGCGATCTCCGGACTCGACGAAATTTCGTTCCACATGTCCGGCACCGAAGCCGTCATGCAGGCCGTTCGCCTTGCCCGCTACCACACGGGACGCCGGTACCTGGTGCGCTTCTGCGGCGCCTATCACGGTTGGTGGGGTGAGGTGCAACCCGGGGTTGGGAACCCGGTGAAAGAGCGCGACACGCTCACGCTCAAGGATATGGCTGAGCAAAGCCTGCGCGTGCTGCGCAGCCGGGGCGACATCGCCTGCGTGCTGGTCAACCCCCTGCAGGCACTGCACCCGAACGCCGGCGCGCCTGCTGATTCCACGCTGGTGGACAGCGGCCCAAAAGCCGGCTTTGATCGCGCAGTTTATACCGACTGGCTGCAGCGTCTGCGCCGCGTATGTTCAGAACGGGGCATCGTGTTGATTTTCGATGAGGTCTTTCTCGGCTTTCGGCTGGCCCGCGGCGGAGTCCAGGAGTACTTCGGGGTCCGCGCCGACATGGTGACCTACGGCAAAACCGTGGCCGGCGGACTGCCAATCGGGGTGGTATGCGGTCGTGCCGATTTGATGAAGCGGTTTCGTGAGGACCGGCCGGCGGACGTTTGCTTCGCGCGCGGTACGTTCAATTCCCATCCGTACGTCATGGGGGCGATGGCCGAGTTCCTTGAGCGCCTGGACACGCCCGAGATCCTGGCTTGCTATCACGATCTTGATGCGGTGTGGAACGGGCGGGCGGCCCAGGTCAATGAGCGTCTACGCGAGGCCGGCGTGCAGGTTCGGGTGGCCAATCTATCCTCAGTATGGACGGTGTGTTACCTGCAGCCCTCGCGGTACCACTGGATGTTTCAGTATTATCTGCGCGCCGAAAACCTGGCCCTGAGCTGGGTAGGAACGGGCCGTCTCATCTTCAGCCTGGATTACACGGATGCGGACTTTACCGTAGTCGCCAACCGATTCGTCTTGGCAGCGCGGCAAATGCAGCAGGATGGTTGGTGGTGGGCGGACGATGCGCTCACCACCAAACATATTAGGCGTCGCGTACTGTTAGAAATGTTTCGGGCTCGCGCACATCGTCCATCGGATCGATCAGCTGGCCCCCCAGCAGGTACAGCGGCGCTCGATAGTAAAGCATGAAGTCGTGAAAGGGATCAGTCAGGATTTTCGTCATCCAGACCAGGCCAGTCCGGACATCCCTGATGAAGAACAGTTGCACGGTGCGGAACAGCAGCGCGCCGAAGCCGACAACCAACCAGATCTGGCCGACGTGCTGTACGAAAGTGGCACGATCGGCGTGCGCCGGAAAAATCCCGAACAGCGTCGGCTCCCACCACAACAGCGCCGGTGACAGAGCCCAGATGGTCAGCAGCATAATCTTGCGCCGGAGGTTGTAGCCAACCTTGATGTCCTCCTTGTGCTCATGGGTGGCTTGATTTACCTGGTCGTAACCTTTGGGTTCGAAGAAGAAGTGGCCTGCCTGCCGGCTGACCATGGCCACCAACCAGCCGATCAGCGCTGAGGCTGCCGGGTTCTTGAAGATCAAACCGTACGCGGTTAGAAAGCTGAGGGCACTCACCAGGTGAAGCGATTGATTGATGCGGCTGTGGTGATAGTAGCGATGGTCGTCCCATCGCTGAGTTCGCAGAGCTTCGAGAAAACCTTGCATGCTTTGTCCTTCCCAGGTTAGCCGGCGATCTATGGCCTTAAGGAAGGGAATATAGCAATCTTGTTACAGCCTTATGACAGTTTGTGGCATGTAACTCGTATGCTCTTGGCAAGTAAGACACCGCCCGAATGAGACGGTCCTTCTAAGGCAGATCTAGCGCTCCTGGGTTGAACTCCTGTTTGCCGTTCCGTTTCGATGGTGCGGCTTCTGCGTGGCCGTTACGGGTTGGCTCGCGCGAATGTAGGAGGCGGCAGCCATAAGCCGCACGACTGGCTTTGGGTCATCGAATGCACCCTGAAGCGCGTCGGTAACTTGCTTGCCTCGATAATCGCCCAGTTCCCGCGCCGCAGCTGCACGCACAAAGGAGTCGCGATCTTCGAGCGCGTCGAGAAACTGCTGCATGGTCACTTTCGAGTTATCGTCCGCCAGCAGGGTAGCGGTCAACACGCGTGGAGAGTTTCCGTTGTTTCCCTTGTGCGTCATTCGGAATGCATCTACACCGAAACCGACAGGGCCCAGCAACGCGTACGCACCCTGCTCAGCACCAATCTCTGCCAACTTCGAGGGGCTGTGCAGGTCCTGGTCGGCTTGGTGCAGGCCGGAACCAACGGCCCCCTGTTTTACCTTTCGCTCTCCGGCAAGCACACCATACAAAATGCTCTCGCCACTTCGGTCGTTCATCTTCCATAAACCTACAGCCGCGGCAAAGCTTACCTCTGGCGCACTGTCTTTGAGCGCTGTTTTCAGGTCTGGAATGAATAGCTCAGCTTTGCTGGCGCCCATTGCCGCCACGGCCGCGAAACGGAGGTAGCGATCGGAATCCTTTGCTGTATTGCGCAGCAACTTCTGCGCCTGCTCAAAGTCGCTTAATGTGCCGAGAGCGGTGATCGCATCGATTCTCGCTTGACGAGCCTGGGCCTTGGAGTCAGAGAGTGCAGTTTTTAACATCTCCCAAGCGGTATCCGTTCCCGACTCTGCGTTGCCGCTGTCCGCGGTCGCAGTCTTCACTACAGGAACATCGGGTTCTTCCCCGTTGTCGGTGCTTGTATCTACCGTTGACTGGGCCGTAGGCGCTGCCTGCTGCTTCTGCGCGCGGCTCACGGCACCGGCCACGCACAAGAAACAACTCAGAACTACCCAGATCCTCATCGTGCCTCTTCCTCTTTCCACTTCGCCCTCCTGGTTCGGAGAGTGACTGTTGGATATTGGATGTGCGAAGGCTCAGAGTGGATTTTGATTTCAATCACGACCTGAGGCGAGATTGAACCCGGCTCAGGCGGGTTTGTGGCCGGACGCGCGCCTGGTGATTGCAGGCCTGCAACCGATGCCGCGAAGCAATATGGAGATCATCGCGTCGGCTTCGGTTTTGTTGAGGGGTCCGTGACCGGCCATTAAGCGAAAGACCATGGGCCCAAAGATCAGATCGATGATCGTTTCCTGATCGAGCTTTTGGTCGATCTCTCCGCGATTGACGGCACGATTCAAGATTTCACGGGTCGCCTCCCGGCGTGGTTTCAGGAAACGCTCGCGAAATAAGGCCGCAAATTCGGGGTCAGTTTGGCACTCGGCCAGGAATTGACCGAAGATACGTCCGGTTGCGCTGGAGTAGGAACTCATGCTGGAGTGAAGCAGCTCCGCGAGATCTGTCTCCGTATCGCCCGTATCAGGGGCGACGATCATCTTGCTTATGGTTTTCCTAAATGCGTCCAAAGCGACATAAGCCTTACTCGGCCACCACTTGTAAATGGTCATTTTGCCAACGCCTGCCTTGCGGGCGATGGCCTCGATGGTGATTTCGCGCAATGGCTTTTCCTTCAGGAGTTGAAGGGTGGCGGTGAGGATAGCCTGCTCCGATTCGGTGCTGCGCTGACGGCCACGGCTTTTCGATTCAGTCATTTGATCTTCACAAAGCGCTCTAGTTTACGGCAGCGAAATGACAAGCCTATCTCAGGGCCTAAGGGCAAGAGGACTTTGCAGGACGGTTTCGCTCGTATAGTTGTCCCCAAAAGCGTACCTCAGCGGCTAAAGCCGTCGAGCGCCGGACAATTTACGGCACGGCTAAACCCGTGCCCTTCGTCCGGAGTTTTTTCGCACCTTTAAAGCCTGTACCCTCCGGCCTGTAGCTTCCGGCCTTTACCTTCGAGCGCGTACCTAGCCGAAGGTGCCGTGGGCGTCGAGTTTTCCGGCACAGCCTGTTCAGGCCGCCGGCTTGCCGGTCTATACGATGCGGTTTTAGTCCCAAGCCACTCAATAAAGTGTGCACCTTTGCCCCGCCTGGAACATCTGATATTCGAGGCTTCTACAATACTATACGTTTAGTATCGAATAGTGATCATCGTCGAGGGAATGGAATGTGGATTGTCAGAATCGCTCTGAACCGGCCTTATACGTTCATCGTTTTGGCGCTGCTCATTCTTATCATGAGCCCGGTCATCATCTTCAGAACGCCAACGGATATCTTCCCCAATATCAATATCCCCGTGATCGCTGTGTCGTGGACCTATACCGGCCTTAGCCCGGAAGAGACGGAAGGGCGCATCACGACCGTCTATGAACGCGTACTCACCACGACGGTTGACAATATTGAGCATATTGAATCCACCACGGTAAACGGAACGGCGATCGTAAAAGTTTACCTGCAGCCGAATGCCAGTATCGATCGGGCAAATGCGCAGGTCACCGCAGTCTCCCAGACCATCCTTCGCCAGTTGCCGCCTGGTTCCCTTCCACCCCTTATTCTCAATTACAGCGCGTCTACGGTTCCCATTCTGCAGCTCGGCCTCTCGGGAAAGAACCTCACCGAGCCGCAACTCAACGACATAGCATTGAACTTCCTGCGCACCCAGTTGGTGACGGTTCCTGGGGCTTCCGTTCCGTTTCCCTTCGGCGGAAAGCAGCGCCAGGTCATGGTCAATCTCAACCAGGGCTTGCTGCAGGCGAAGGGACTTTCGCCCAACGATGTGCTCACTGTGCTGGGAACACAAAACCTGATCCTGCCGGGCGGCACGGTCAAGATGGGCCAATTTGAGTATGACGTCGACCTGAATGCGGATGTGAAAAATGTCCAGGAACTGAACGATCTGCCCATCAAAACAGTTGGGAGTTCCACTATCTATCTTCGAGATGTGGCAACGGTCAGTGACGGATTCGCGCCGCAAACCAACATCGTTCGCCAGGACGGAAGACGCGGCGTATTGGTGACCGTACTGAAGGCCGGGGACGCTTCGACGATCGACGTGGTGAAGGGTGTCCGCCAAATTTTGCCGCGGGTTGCGCAGACCCTTCCTCCCAGTCTCAAGATTCAGCCACTTTCGGATCAGTCGATCTTCGTTCGGGCTTCCATCAATGGTGTGATCCGTGAAGCCATTATTGCGGCCGCTCTTACCGGGCTGATGATCCTCCTCTTTCTCGGCAGCTGGCGCAGCACGGTCATCATCGCCATCTCGATTCCGCTGTCGATCCTGACTTCGGTCATCGTACTTAGTTTCCTGCACCAGACGATCAACATCATGACGCTGGGCGGACTTGCGCTCGCGGTCGGCATCCTGGTCGACGACGCGACCGTGACGATCGAGAACATCGAGCGCCATCTGGAAGAGGGCGCCGAGCTGCACGATGGGATTCTGGATGGAGCGGCGCAGATTGCCGTCCCTGCGCTGGTTTCGACCTTGTGCATCTGCATTGTCTTTCTTCCCATGTTCTTTCTCAGCGGTGTTGCCCGGTACCTCTTTGTTCCGCTCGCTGAGGCCGTGATCTTTGCCATGCTGGCGTCGTATATCCTGTCGCGAACGCTGGTGCCGACGTTGGCCATGTACCTGTTGAAGGCCAAGCAGCATGGTGGTCCGCAATCACGCAACCCGTTTGCGATTTTCCAGCGAGGATTCGAGCGGATCTTTGAACGAATCCGCGTTGCCTATGCGTCGTTACTAGTGTGGCTGGTTTCGTTAAGAGTGGTGTTTGTTCCGGGCTTTTTGGCGGTCTGCCTCAGCGCCTTCGTTCTGATCCCGTTTCTCGGTCAGGATTTCTTCCCCAATACCGATAGCGGGCAGTTCATCCTGCATGTCCGTGCCAAGACGGGGACGCGCATCGAGGAGACGGCTCGTTTAGCTGACCTGGTGGAGACCAGCATCCGGCAGATGATTCCACCGGCGGAGGTGGACAATATTCTCGATAACATTGGCCTGCCGATCAGCAGCATCAACTACATCTATAACAATTCGGGGCTTACGGGGGCGGCGGATGCGGACGTACTGGTCTCGCTCAAAGAGAAGCATCACCCGACAGCAGACTACGTGCGCAGGCTTCGCGAGCGCCTGCCCAGCGAGTTTCCTGGAACTACGTTTTATTTTCTTCCCGCTGACATAGTCACCCAGACGCTCAACTTTGGTCTTCCGGCCCCCATCGATATTCAGATCGACGGAGCGGATATCGCGGGGAATGCCCGCATCGCCGACAAGATGCTTACGGAATTGAGGCATGTCCGCGGCATTACCGATCTGCGCATCCAGCAGCAGGCCGACTACCCAAAATTTCACGTGGTGGTCGACCGCACCAAGGCAGCGCAGGGCGGGCTTACGGAACGCGACATTGCCAACAGCCTCTTGATCTCTCTCAGCGGCAGCTTCCAGGTGACGCCTATGTTCTATCTCAACCCGAAGAACGGTGTCTCCTACAACCTGGTCACGCAAACGCCGCAATACGATATTCAGTCGGGCCAGGATCTGCAGAACATTCCTATCAGCGGTCCGAATCAGAAACGGCCGGCGATTCTTGCCGATGTTGCATCGATTCAGCGCACCAGTGAGCTGGCTTCGATTAACCACTACAACATCCGCCGGGTGGTCGATGTCTATGCTTCGGTGCAAGGCCGGGATCTGGGTGCCGTGGGCCGTGAAGTCACACAAATCGTCGACGCGAATCGGAAATCACTTCCGCGTGGAAGCTTTGTGACCGTCCGCGGCCAGTACGGCACGATGCGCACTTCTTATATCGGCCTGATCGGTGGGCTGGGCTTTGCGATCATCCTGGTGTACCTGCTGATCGTGGTGAATTTCCAGTCGTGGCTTGACCCGTTCATTATCATCACTGCGCTGCCCGCGGCGTTGGCGGGTATCGTTCTGTTTCTCTTCATCACCCACACCACGCTCAGTGTTCCCGCTCTTATGGGAGCGATCATGTGCATGGGGGTGGCCACGTCAAACAGCATTCTCGTCGTGGCTTTCGCCAAAGAGAGGCTGCGCCATCACGGCGATTCGATCACGGCCGCAATCGAAGCCGGGACCACGCGCTTCCGCCCGGTCATCATGACGGCTTTGGCGATGATCATCGGCATGATCCCGATGGCGCTTGGGCTGGGCGATGGTGGGGAACAAAACGCGCCGTTAGGCCGCGCGGTCATCGGCGGCCTGCTCTGCGCCACAGTTGCCACACTGGTCTTTGTCCCTTCAGTCTTTGCCTTGCTGCACGGACGGCGTACGTCGCCGGACGCTCAAGCGGTTGCGGATCGAGAGAACACACCTATTCACGCGTAGTTGCACGTGCACGAATGGAGATATGACATGGGCAGCATTCAGAACCCGCCAGCCGACGTTTCCGAAACCGATTTGGAGCGGATGAAGCCACCCGCGTCTAAGCCGTCGTCCCCATGGTTGTTGTTTGGTTTGGCAGCTATTGTCCTTGTGCTCGGGATTGTCATCTACTCTGGCATTCATGAACGCGCGCAAGCGGAGAGCACCCTCGGCGCCAGTACGGAGCGGGCAGCAGTTCCGACAGTCAATGTGGTTGAGCCTAGCTCGGCTGGTTTATCGCAGGAGGTCGTGTTGCCGGGCAACACGCAGGCGTTCAACGACACGCCTATTTATGCCCGGACCAATGGATATCTCAAGCATTGGTATGTAGATATCGGGACCCATGTGAAGCAGGGGCAACTGCTGGCGGACATCGACACCCCGGAAGTGGATCAACAACTGGAACAGGCACGCGCAGACCTGAAGAATGCCCAGGCAAACGAGCAGCTGGCACAGATTACCGCGGCGCGGTGGCAAAACCTGCTCAAGACGAACTCCGTTTCCAAGCAGGAGACCGATCAAGCGGTGAGCGATCTCAGTGCTCGCCAGGCCTCGGTTGATTCCATGGCGGCCAATGTTCACCGGCTGGAGCAGTTGCAATCCTTCGAGAAAGTCTATGCGCCTTTCGCCGGTGTGATCACGGCAAGGAATACGGACATCGGCGCGCTGATCAATGCCGGAGCCGGCGGAGTGCCACAGGAACTATTTCACATGGCGGCGGTCAACAAGCTACGCGTCTACGTGGCTGTGCCGGAAGTCGATTCGCTGGCCGCGCAAACTGGAGCCAAGGCCACGCTTACCCTGGATGAGTTCCCGGGCGAGACGTTCGAGGGCACGATCGTTCGCGACTCTGATTCGATTGACTCCGCTACCCGGACGCTCAACGTCGAAGTCGACGTTAACAATGCACAAGGCCGCATCAAGACCGGGGCGTATGCTTTCGTGCATCTGAAGCTGCCGCAGTCGGTGCACGCTTCCGCCCAATCGCTCACCATCCCCGCCAACACCTTGCTCTTCCGGTCAGAGGGATTGCGCGTGGGTGTGATTCGTAATGGTCACGCAGAGCTGACTCCGATCAAGATCGGCCGCGACTTTGGGGCTACGGTCGAGGTGGTCGCGGGGCTTCAGCCGACAGACCAGGTCATCGTGAACCCATCGGATTCGCTGACCAGTGGGAGCCCGGTCCAGGTGAGTACACCAGCGGCTGGAGGATCAAAGTGAAACGGGGTCTCGCTTTTGCTACAGGTTTTTTCAGTCTATTTCTCGGTGGATGTATGGTCGGGCCGAAATACGTGAAGCCATCCGTTCCCATGGCGCCGGCATTCAAGGAACAGCCTCCGCAGTCGTTCAAGGAGAGCGATGGCTGGAAACCGGCACAGCCCGGGGATCAGACGCTTCGCGGGAAGTGGTGGGAGATCTTCGGGGATCCGCAGCTCAATGAGCTGGAAGAAGAGGTAACCAAATCCAACCAGGATTTGAAGGTGGCCGAGGCGCGTTTCCGCCAGGCGCGCGCGATGATTCGGTTTAACCGGTCGGCGGAGTTTCCAACCATTTCTACCTCGCCGGGGATTGTCAATGAGCGATTGTCCGCGAATCAGCCTTACTTTCCAGCGTCGCTGGCAAACAATGGCACGGGTGCTTTCACCTTGCCTTTTGATCTCTCGTACGAAGTTGACCTGTGGGGAAGGGTCCGCCGTACGGTGAGTGCGTCGCGGGAGGAAGCACAGGCCAGCGCCGCCGACCTGCAGACTGCCAATCTAAGTTTGCATGCTGAATTGGCCGCCGACTACTTCGAGCTGCGCAGCGCCGATGCCCAAAAGCAACTTCTGGACGATACCGTGAAGGCTTATAGCGATGCGGTGCAATTGACACAGAATCGCTTTGAGGGTGGGGCCTCTCCCAGATCGGATGTGGCCCAGGCGAAGACCCAACTGGATGCAGCGATGGTGGCGGATACTGACATTACCGTGACCCGTGCTCAGTTTGAGCACGCCATCGCTACGTTGATTGGCAAGCCTCCGGCGGAGTTCAACCTGGTTGCTGCGCCACACACTCCGCTGGAGCTCCCGTCCATACCGGTCGGCCTGCCTACGAGCCTGTTGGAGCGCCGGCCCGACATCGCGGCTGGTGAGCGGCGCGTTGCAGAAGCGAACGATCAGATAGGCATTGCTCGCGCTGCATACTTTCCTTCTTTGATCATTGGCGCCACGGGCGGATTTACAGGCACGTCGATTACGAATTGGTTGACCTGGCCGAGCAGGATGTGGGCGGTTGGACCACAGTTGTCAGAGACGCTCTTCGACGGGGGACGACGGCGCGCTGTCTCTGAGTCGGCAACTGCGAACTATGACGGGACGGTAGCTGCGTACCGGCAAACGACATTGACCGCTTTCCAGGAGGTAGAGGACAACCTTGCCGCATTGCGGATTCTGGAAACGGAGGCGCAGCAACAACAGCAGGCTACGGCATCTGCAGCGGACACGCTTCAGCTGTTTACGAATCGATACGTGGGCGGTGTCGACAACTATTTGCAGGTGATTACCGCGCAGACGGTGCTTTTGATGAATCAACGCAATGATATCGATATTCAACGGCGGCGGATGGATGCCAGCGTCCTGCTGGTCAAGGCCATCGGCGGTGGATGGGATACGACGCAATTGCCGAGGTTGTAGGTCAGCCAGGTCGTGGAGCTCAGGCGCAATCGCTAATCAATGCGTGCGCTTCCCAAGTCGGGTAAAAGAACAGTAAAGATGGCACCCTTTGCCCCATTTGCAGTCTTGGACTCGACTTGTACGCTCCCTCCGTGCCGTTCGGCGATCTCTTTACACACCCACAACCCGAGGCCAGTCCCCACATCTTTTTTGGTAGTGAAGAACGGCTCAAATATTCGTTTGATGTTCTCCGGAGCAATCCCAGGACCATCGTCTTCGATCTTTAGCCGGATTGAGTCACCGCCGGCAAGCTTTACGGGGGACGCGTCGATCTTCAGCGTTCCGCTGATGGGCACAGCATCGATGGCATTGGAGATGATGTTAGATACCAGCTGCTGTATCTCACCAGCTAAACCGGTGATAGGAGGACAGGCTTCGAGGGCAAGTTGAACCTGAATCTGCTTGACCTGCAGTTTATTCGAATACAGGGTGAGCACGGATTCTACTAGGGTGGGAATGTGAACGGAGGTGGGCGAAGTTGACTCCCGATAGAAGCCGAGTGTCTGCCGGGTGATGTGCGATACCCGCGCCAGTTCCTGTTCAGCAAGTTGTAGTTGGGAAACTACCTTTTCGGGAGCATCCGGGTTGGTTCGGGCAAGAAATATGAGGTTGCCGATTGCTTCCAAAGGATTGTTGATTTCATGGGAGACAGTTGCTGCCAACCGGGCAGCCGCGGCAAGTTTCTCCGTGCGACGCAACACGTCCTGGAGGCTTCTTTCACGAGAAGCGTCATGGAAAACCAAAACGACCCCGATCAACCTGCCAGAGTCATCCGTGATGGGTGCGGCACTATCTTCAATAGGCAAAAGATGACCGTCTCGATGCCGCAACACGGTGTGATTTGCGAGCCCAACAACGGAACCCAAGGCCAACACCTTCTCCACGGGATTGTCTACCGGGTTGTTCGTGGCTTCACTGAAGATAGGAAATACCTCACCAATCTTTTTTCCCCGGGCCTCCTCCAGCCTTGTGCCCGTGAGGCGTTCAGCGATGGGGTTCAAGAACGAAACCCGGCCCTGGTCGTCCGTCGCAATGACACCGTCCCCAATGGATGAAAGAGTCACCCTGAACCATTGTTCGCTTCGGCGTAGAGCGGCAGCGTCTCTCTCGCGCGTCTCCATCTCCCGAATGATGGAAAACGCCAATAGCATTATCCCCAAAGCAGCGATCCCGCTGGCCGCATAAATACAGATGACCGTGATGCGAATGCTTTTTTGGTAAGCCGTTCTCCGCAGGTCGCCGACTGATGTTTCTTCCTGCTCCATCTGGTTGATCAAGGAGCGAATGCTTTCCATGACGTGGAAGCCCTGGTCAGACATGACCAACGCTTTGGCTCCCTCCGCGTCTCCTGCTTGAAAGAGTGAGATCGTCTTTGCCAACTCATCGAGCTTTTGGTGAACCAGAACGCGAAGATCGGCCGCCTGGGTTTGCTGTGCGGGGTTGTCACCAATTTCAGCGTTGAGGTGCTGAAGGTGAGAATCGATCTGAGCGGCTGCAAGGTTGTAGGGTGCGAGGTACTCGACCTTCCCGGTATAAAGGTAGCCGCGCTGCCCGGTTTCGGCATCCTTGAGCAGAGAGTCGGTGTTTCGAAGCTCCTGCACCACCCGCCGGCTACGACTGAACCACTCCTGATTTCCCACTTGGGTGGCAAGTTGATGTCGAAGAATGGCAGTGTTGATTGCCAGAAGTACGAGAACTATTACGAAGCCGCCGATGACCCCGAAACGTTTGTGGATTGAGCGCATGATCGGTCCGCAATAGCCCTTGACGTAGCTTATTTGCATCCACCGGCTTGTCAAGAGGTTACATCATTCTCACTCAAGCATGCGAGGTGACGGCAAGATAAAATGGCGCATAGAGCTAAGGCGTCAACAAAACCCTTACGGTGCGAGAAACTTCAGCAGCTCTCGATTGAAGATGTCGGGGACTTGAAGGTGAGGTACGTGGCCGACATTTGGGATGATCACCAACTCGGCGCCAGGAATGGTGTCGGCGATGTGTTTGGCCAGTTCGGGAAAGTTTTGGCCGTCTCTCTCTCCACCCAAAACCAGCGTCTTGACCTTAATGTGCGCCCAGTCATCCACGACCGGATCCAGATAGGTGATCTGCTGATAGATGGAGCGCACCATGGCTAGCCGGGGCCAATCGCCGCTGAGTGTTGGCGCGTACAGAATGCGTACGTACTGCTCGTATTCCGCTCTCCAGGCATCCGGAAAGTAACGTTGGATATTGGCATACGCGGCCTGCCAGACCTGATCCTGGCTTCGCGCCATGGTTGCTTTGTAGGCGTCTTCTGCACTGTGCCACGGTTGGCTCCAACGTACATCGGTCAGGCCGATCGGGTCGTAGAGTACGGCGCGCTCCGTCATCTCGGGATAAGAAGCGGCGAACCGGGCTGCCAGCATACCGCCCATGGAGTGTCCCACGATCGCGGCCTTTTCTATGCCGAGCGAGTGCAGCAGCGTGCGCGTGTTCATGGCCATATCGTGAAAGTTGTAAGGGATAATCGGTTTCGAGGAGCGGCCGAATCCGATCTGATCGGGCACGATAACGCGAAAACCGGCCTTGCGCAGGGCCTCAATGGGACCACCAAAGTAGAATCCTCCAAAATTCATTCCATGGAGCAGAACGACGGTCCGGCCGTTCGGGTGGCCTGCGGGTGGAATATCCATATACGCCATGCGCACGTCCTGGCCGTACAGTGTCAGCGGCAGATACGTTACTGGATATGGGTAGGGAACGTCCTCGTAGGTGATGCTGCCCGGCTTTACATCGGCCGGAGCCTTCGTCGCGGCGTCAGATTGAGCCGCGACGGATGGGGATTGTCCGTGCATCAAGACGACTCGCCCATACGCGAGCATGACGAGGAGGCAAAGACTGCGGAAGAAATACTGCCGAGTATCCATCGATTTTGTCATCTTGCTGGTGACGACAAGTTTTCAGTCGTCATGATATACGCCTTCGTAGGATAAGTTAGAAGATGGCCGCGACTCGCCTGAGGCCTGAGACGAAGCCAGGAAGTAGAGCCACCACACGGAGACTATATCAATGGCAGGGCTCGAAAGTACGCATATCTCCGCCGAACCCTTACCGCTAACGGCAGGGATGATTTACGCGCGGCTCGACCGGATTCCTGCCACGCGAACGATATGGAAGTTCGTGGTCTTGCTGAGTCTCGGCTTCTTTTTTGAGCTCTACGATCTGCTGTATTCCGGATATATAGCACCGGGACTCGTGAAGAGCGGCATTCTGACGACCACAACGGCGGGCCTCTTTGGCATGAAGGGCGTGGCGGCTTTCCTTGCTTCTCTGTTCTCGGGGCTCTTCGTAGGCACGATTTGTTGCGGGTTTCTCGCTGACCGTTTCGGCCGTCGTGCGATTTTTACGTATTCGCTGCTTTTCTACACGGCCGCAAACCTGATCATGGCATTTCAGGTCACGGCTGCAGGCCTGAACTTCTGGCGTTTTATGGCTGGGCTCGGCATTGGAGTGGAACTCGTCACCATCGGCACGTATATCGCTGAACTCGTGCCCAAGCATATCCGCGGACGCGCTTTTGCCTGCGAGCAGGCGGTTGGCTTCACAGCCGTCCCCGTGGCGGCACTCCTGTCGTACCTGCTGGTACCGTATAAGCCCCTGGGCCTTGATGGGTGGCGTTGGGTTGTGATCATCGGCGCGCACGGAGCCCTGTTCGTCTGGTTCATTCGTCGCGCGTTGCCGGAAAGCCCGCGATGGCTCGCACAGAAAGGCAGGCTTGCGGAAGCCGATCGTGTGATGTCAAGGTTGGAAGAGACGGTCGCAAGAGAGTACGGACGGCCGCTTCCCTCTGCTGCTCCTCAGTCTCAGCCTGTGAGCTCTGGCCAGACGTTCTTTGACATCTGGAAGGCACCGTATGGCAAACGCACGTCAATGATGATCATTTTTAACGTGTGCCAAACGGTTGGCTTCTACGGATTTGCAAACTGGGTGCCGACGCTGCTGGTCAAACAAGGCATCACGCTCACAACGAGCTTACTGTATTCATCGATCATTGCGATTTCGGCGCCGGTAGGGCCGCTGATTGGCTTGGTGATCGGTGACAGATTTGAACGCAAGAGCGTGATCGTCGCGACTGCAGCAGCCATCGTGGTATGCGGGCTGGCATTCAGCCAGGTTTCGAGCGGGATGCTACTTATCACCATGGGCGTGGGGCTAACCCTGGCAAGCAACATTATGTCTTATAGCTTTCATGCTTACCAGACGGAGCTTTTCCCGACAAACATCCGGTCGGGCGCGGTGGGGTTTGTCTATTCCTGGAGCCGCTTTTCTGCAATTTTCACTTCGTTTCTGATCGCTGGGGTGCTAAACAGATTCGGCACGACTGGCGTGTTCGCGTTCATCGCAGCGGCGATGCTGATCGTGATGGCGGTGATTGGCTTGATGGGGCCGCGCACGCGGAATCTTGCGCTGGAAGAGATTTCGCGATGACGTGGATGGCTCTCATCGGAATTTACGGTGATTGCCTCTTACGTGACCCGCAATAACATACATGAGTTAGCCAAAAGATAACCTTAGACCTAAAGATAGCCAGCAACCTATCGCGTTCGATAACGCTTCGTTTAAACCCCGTGAACCGCGCGATTGTGTGACCGGGTGACAACTAATCATGTGTCCTTCCGTCTATCTTGATGGAGACGTACCGCCTTCGCTTCACCCCTTTTTGGCGTGGCAGACCTGGTTCTGCGACATTCGTCTGTTTTGTGGCGACACTGGAGAACCATGGACTTTCCTGCTTCCCGTTCGGCGGGCATCCGCAAGAGTGATGGTTTGCTGGCGCGCGCGGGTGAACTCTGCGGAATTGTAAGAGCCTCCTACCTTAGCCCCTTCTTCCCTCTCGTGCTTGGTTTCGAGTTGTGGCGGTATCTCTGGCAGCAGTTACAAATAGGCGATCGCACTGTGCTGACGAGGTACAGCCGTTTTAGCCTGCGTTTGCTTCGAGGAGCCGCTTTCAGCGTGACGTTGATGCTGCCGGCAAAAGGATGGGCACAAGAGGATGGGACGCTGGCGAGTCCTCAAGCGCCGGCCAAGACGAGTGAGACTTCAGAGGAGGTGCTAAAGCGCGAAGAGCGCCAGCGCATTTTAGGCGTCGTGCCAAACTTCAACACCGTCGAGAGCTCGGATGGGGTGCCGCCTCTCTCGCCCGGACAGAAGTTCCACCTGATGTACAAGAGCTCTGTCGATCCATTTGTTTTTGTTGCAGACGCCTTTGTCGCCGGTCTCGGCCAGGCGCGAAATACCAATCCCGGATTTGGCCAGGGAGCCGAGGGCTATTTCAAGCGCTTTGGCGCGTCCTATCTCGACACGGCCGATGGCAATTTATGGGGCAATGCTATCCTTCCCATCCTTCTTAAGGAGGACCCGCGATATTTTCGTTTGGGCTCGGGTAGCTTCACCCATCGGTTTCTCTACTCTGCATCGACCACCGTCTGGTGTAAGCGCGACAATGGCACCTGGGGCCCGAACTATGCGAATGTGCTGGGCAACTTCATCTCTGGCGGTATTTCCAATGCTTATTACCCGGCGGCGGATCGGGGAGTTGAGCAGACGCTCGACGGGGCGCTCACCGTCACCGCAGAAGGTGTGATCGGCGCGGAATTTGTAGAATTCTGGCCTGACATCTCAAGACATCTGTTCAAGAAGCACCACGCGGCGCCGTAAAGACCCAAATTCAGAGGGTCTGCCAGGGCGCGCATCCTTAACGAAATGCTTGTCAGGAGACGATTCTGGGCCGAGCAAAGCGCAGGGGCTTTTGGAGCGCGTGTGTGAACTCCATTTCCAAACTCAGTCCCGCAGGGACGGTTGAACTTAGCCCAGGACGTAGTCCTGGGTAGAGATTCGAGTGACGAAAAGTCCCGCAGGGACGACTGGAAGTAACTCAGAGGCAATCCCAGGCGCTTCCATCTCAAGATATTCCGCGATTGGGAATTCCCGATCGTCTGCCCGAATCCAGGGCCATGTCTCGGCAACCTTCTCAGTCGTCCCTGCGGGACTTTTCCAAGACGCATGCCAACCCAGGACTGCGTCCTGGGCTAAGTTCAGCCGTCCCTACGGGACTCGATTTCGAGATGGTCGTTCTCACGCGGACTCTAAAGGCCCAGGTGATCTGTAGAACTAGCACTAACGTCGCTGGAAATGCGGCCTCGTCAGGCCACGTGTTGGGAGAGATAGTTCTGGATTTCGGAAAACTCGTCCTCCGATAGCCGGAATGTCGCCGCGGGTATGACGCCCTCGACTTGCTTTGCGTTGCGCCCGCCTACGATCGCTGCGGTGATTGCAGAATGATGCAAGGTCCACGCAATGGCCACAACGCCTGCACTCACACCGTGGCGGTGGCCTATTTTCCCGATGAAGTCCGCCACAGCCAGGTTCCGCGATAGGAGAGGTTCCTGGTAGTTCTTCGCATTCCGGCGAAAATCGTCGCTGGGAAAATTGGCAACGCGCTGCTTGTTCATGGCCCCGGTCAATAGGCCAGAATGCATGGGGGCATAATTGATAACGCCGATGTTGTTCTTCTCGCAGAATGGCAGGATCGTCGCCTCGACTGCGCGATTCAACATGGAGTAGGGAGGCTGGTTAGAGGTAACTGGGGCAATCTTCATGGCACGCTCCATCTGTTCGACGCTGAAGTTCGAGACGCCAATCCAACGAACCTTGCCCTCCTGTTGCAGGTCGGCCATCACACCCCAGGCCTCTTCGATCTCTTCATCCGGTTTGGGCCAGTGCACCTGGTAGAGGTCGATGGCATCCACCGCGAGGCGACGAAGGCTGTCTTCGGCTTCGCGGCGAATGTGCTTGAGGCTATTGGAGACTTCGCGCTTCTCATCCCACACCAAGCCGCACTTGGTGAAGATGTATGGATGGCGAGAAGTCGTCTTGAGTGCGCGTGCGACGACCTCCTCGGAATGTCCCAGGCCATACACGGCCGCGGTGTCAATCCAGTTGATGCCTGATTCCAGCGCTTTATGAATCGCGGCGATGGAATCGTTATCGTCCTGGGGTCCCCAGGAAAATTGCCAGTCGCCACCACCGATGGCCCAGGAACCGAACCCGATGGGTGTGAGTTCCAGATCAGAGTTGGCAAGCTTCTTTTTATCCATGATTCTGTTTTACCAAAGAGTTGTTTAGTGTCCCAGCATGCAGGGTCGCCACTACCGGGATGTTGTGTCGTGACCTGTTATCCAAACAAGTCGGTCAACCGGCAACTAACCGTTTGCTCGTTGAGCGATGACAAACGGCGTTATCGCGGCCAAATCAAGATCTCCATTTGCGGAGATATTGGAAGCGAGGACGGATTGGGCGGCAGTTGCCGCGGGTAAAACAGCACCCGAATTTCTTGCAGCATTCATAACCAAATCCATGTCTTTGCTCATCAGCCGCAAGGGGAATTCCGCGGAGTAGTCGCCGTTCTTTATCTTTTGGAATTTGCCCACAAACGCCGGAGGTATCACCGCAGTCCTGGATAGGACATCGAGCATGATGTTGCGATCGAGTTTGAGGTGCTCTCCCAGGGAAACTGCTTCTGCGATTGCCTGCATATTCAGACCCAGGAGAAGGTTGACGACCAGTTTCATGAGAACGCCTGAAGAACCAGGTCCCATCAAGAACCACTGTTTGGCAATAGACTCGTAAATCGGGACGCATTGCTCGAAGGTTTTTTGGTCGCCGCCCGCGAGCAATGTGACGGTGCCTGCTTCGACCGCCGGCGTTGATCCGGAGACAGCCAGGTCGACGAATTTCACACCCTGGGTGAGAGCCTGCCTATGGAGAAGGCGCGATAGGTCCGGCGAAATGGTGCTCATTTCAAGAATGATGGTTCCTGGCTTTGCCGCAGAAAAGACGCCATCCTTAGCGAAATACACGGAGTGGACCGCCTCATCATTGGCCAAGGAAGAAAGAACCACATCCGAACCAACGACGAGCTCTGGCAATGATGGGGCAATCACGACACCTTCCCGCCTCACCACATCAGCCGGCCCGGGACTACGGTTCCATGCTTGAACGTTCCAGCCAGCTGAATGCAGACGTTGTGTAAGCCGGCTTCCCATAAGTCCCAGACCGATGAATCCGAGCTGGACTTTGCGCTTATCGAGTGTGTTTGTTGGCGTGGTCATTATGTTATCTCCTCTCGCGGCATCAAGCCGCGGATTGCTCCAGCTCTTGGACAGCCAGCAGAAGCGTCTGCCCCCGAATTCCGTTTACGTATCAGATGATCGATGTCTGAGTTTGGATCTAGGAGGCGGTCCGACAATGACTACTTTCCGCATAGGGGTAGTTTAGGTGCGAACGCGAGTTTTAAGGGTTTTTTCTGCTGATTCGTCCGACGGGGGCACCGGGAAGAGGCTCTCGCGGTGGATTCCCGTATCACCAGTTCCGGTTGCATCATCACTCGGCCAGGATAGTGGGCCTTCGGATTGTTGATCCGCTTGAGTAGAGATTCCGCGGCTATTTTTCCCATTTCACGGAGGGGTTGGCGAATGGTCGTCAAGCTGGGAATTCGGAATGGTGCACTGCCCACATCGTCAAAGCCAACCACGGAGACGTCTTTCGGCACTCGGATTCCAGCTTCATGAAGAGCCCGAATGGCGCCGATGGCTGCAATATCGTTGAATGCGAAGAGCGCAGTGAAGTTCCTGGTGCGCGACAGCAGGGCCTTCATCGGCTCATAGCCCAAGGCCGGTGACCAACTATTCTCTACGGGCCGTATCAGGAGTTCCTGGTGAATTTCGATGCCTAAAGCGCGGGCAACTTCCATAATCTGTCTCCAACGGAATTCGGTGTCAACCGTCTCCTCCTGACCCTTCATGAAGGTAATTCGGCGATGTCCCAAACCGGCCAGATGTTTGAGCGCGAGAAGAGCAGCTCGCTTATGGTTGAGTTGAATATTCGTTACCCCGGGCTCCGCTTGATGTCCTGAAACGGAAACGATCGGAACCCCCACTCTGGCTGGCGTCGGCGTATTTACCAGCAGGAGACCATCCACGGACCGCTCCATCAGCATCCTGGGATGTTCTTCAAGCAGCACCGGCTGCCAGTGATGTGCAGCCAGCAGGCAGAAATGCTCTGCCGCCAACAGATGCTCTTCGACGCCATTCATCACCAGGGTGAAGTAACCTTCGCTGATTTCGGGGACCAGGACGCCGATGGACATGCTGCGCTTGTTGCGCAGAGAACGCGCCAGGTAATTGGGCCGATAGTGCAATTCGCGGGCAGCTGCCAGTATCCGCTCCCTGGTGGCAGACGGGATCGCCTTCGCCGCCGGCGAGTCGTTCACAACGATCGATACCGCCGTCAGCGATAAGCCAAGGCGGCTCGCCAAAGTGCGGAGAGTTACAGGTTTATCTTTTTCGTGGGCACTTTGGCTGTTCAATGGTCCTATCCCGAGGCAGAATTAAACGCAATCTCCGGTTGAAGGTAAATAACCGGAAAGGATTGGAAAACTCTCTTGATTGACGTTCCATGACATGTAAAAGCTTCCCAATCCAGGTAGTAGTTTGCAAATCTGCATCGACTCAAGTATCCGCCCTCGCCCGCCGGGGAGTCACCCGTCCGGATGTGGACAGTCCGAGTTACGAAAAAGACCTCGGTACCGTCGCTAACCCTGCGCAGAAAATTTGCGACCGATGAAGAACGGGCACCATCCTAAATATGCCGAAAAACGCGGAGCCGGATTGGTAAGCACGGCTCGCTGCGGATGCCATTCCGCAGTCAAGTCAACTCCAGCATCGAAGAGGAGGAGGGACCCACGGCGATAGTGGTAGTGCCTCGGCACTGCTGCCTGTCGCGTGGTGCGTTGCGGACGAAAGCCCTGACAGCCGCGCGATGGAACATTCTGTAAAAGGAGATCGCGATGGCAACGCTCAACCACACAAACCTCACCACCTACAATGTTCCGGCACTCAAGGAGTTCTTCAGCTCGGTTTTCGGTTTTCAGATACTGAACGAACGCGGCGATAAACTAGCCGTGCTGCGGAACTCCGAGGGCTTTTTGCTGACCCTGATGCACGATAAGCGCATGACGCCAGAGCAGGGTTATCCCGGGCTTTTTCACGTTGGCTTTCTTCAGCCCACGCAGCATGCGGTGGACCTGATGCACGAGGCCTTGATCGCTCGGAAGTATATGGCACCCAAGCCTGCGAAGCTGCAGCGCGGCGGACCGCCAACGTACGGTTTTTATTGTGACGCTCCGGGCGGGGTGCTGGTGGAAGTCAGCACCATGAACCTTGCCGAACCCTCCTGACCCCATCTCAGGCACCGCACATGATCCGCTTTGAAGAAACCACTTTCATCGCCGCGCCGATCGACCGAGTGTTTGACCTATCTCGTAGCGTCGAAGTCCATCTGCTTGCGAATGTTCATGACAACGAACAAGCCCTGGCCACGGGTAGATTTACTACTGGACTGGTCGGCCTCGGCCAGCAGGTCACCTGGCGCGCCAAACACTTCGGGTTGTGGCACAACCTGACCAGTGAGGCCACCGCGGTGGAACCTCCCACTCATTTCCAGGTCACCATGGTCAAAGGCATTTTCCGCTCCATGGAGGCCGACCATCGGTTGCGCAGCCTGCCTTCCGGAGTTACTGAGTTGAAGGACATTTTCGCTATTGCGGCTCCGCTCCCAATCCTCGGGCCAATGGCCGAGGCGCTCTTTCTACGCCGCTACATGATGGCCCTGAACCGCGAACGCAATGCCGTTATCAAACAGCTCGCTGAATCGGACGACTGGCAACGTTATCTACCTGCATACGGGAAGGAGCCAACGCCATGAAGATTGTCATCCCCGGCGGCAGCGGACAGATCGGCAGCGTCCTTGCGCGGCACTTCCACCAACAGGGCCACGCTGTTACCGTGTTGAGCCGCGTCCCGAGGGCGGCGCCCTGGCAGGTGATTCGCTGGGACGCTCAGACTGTAGGCCCATGGACCGCGGCGCTGGAGCAAAGCGACATCTGCATCAACCTGACGGGACGTAGTGTGAACTGCCGCTATCACACGGAGAATCGGCGCCAGATGTATGACTCGCGCATTGTT
Organism: uncultured Acidobacteriaceae bacterium; assembly: GCA_963830325.1. Classification (GTDB taxonomy): domain Bacteria; phylum Acidobacteriota; class Terriglobia; order Terriglobales; family Acidobacteriaceae; genus PALSA-350. Next base: position 1,551,252 of record CAWHMV010000003.1, on the reverse strand, counting down.
TCGACCCGGCTGCTCAACGATGTCATGGCGTCGCTCCAACACCCGCCGCGACTGTGGCTTAACGCAAGCACCGCCACGATCTATCGCCACGCACTCGATCGCCCCATGGACGAGACCGGGGAACTCGGCGGGAACGAACCAGGCGCTCCCGACACGTGGAATTTTTCCATCAAGATCGCAAAGGATTGGGAGGCAGCTTTCTTTGCGGGGCAAACGCGAAACACCCGAAAGATCGCCATGCGCAGCTCCATCACTTTTATTGCGGGCAAAGGCGGCGTCCTCGAAGTTCTCTCCAACCTGGTTCGCAGCGGACTCGGGGGATCGCAAGGATCCGGGGCTCAATATGTTTCCTGGATTCACGAAGCCGACTTCGTCCGCGCGGTCGACTTCCTGATCGCAAATGAGACACTGACCGGTCCGGTGAATATATGCTCCCCCAATCCACTGAGAAATCGCGAATTCATGCGCGCTCTTCGCGCTTCCTGGCAACAACCGGTTGGCTTTGCTGCTCCTTCATGGATGATCGAAATCGGCAGTTTCCTACTGCGCACCGAATCCGAACTCGTTCTCAAGAGCCGTTGGGTCATCCCCGGCAGACTCATGAACGCCGGTTTCTCCTTCACCTATCCCGAATGGCCGGCGGCGGCGCAGGAGCTGGTTACCCGCTATCGATCCGCTTCGGATACAGCTCAGGATTATTGCTTTTGAGTTAGTGTGAAAGAATTTGATTCGAGTTCAGGATTGTGATTGATTTTTAGGAGATCGCACCATGGGGAAAGTGGATGCGGTGAAGCGACCTTGCGGCGGTGAAACGGGACGATTCTCAAAGTTGCCGTATCGCCGATGCAGGTGGGCCCTAGTTGCCATCGTTACAGCCCTGGCCTTCCCCTTTACCGATGCGTTGCGCGCACAGACCCCGGCGCCACATCCGTCTTTCGAAGTGCTGACTCACCGCATGGATGTGGATGTCGACGGAGCCCCGAACGCCTACGGCCCACCTGGCAAGCCGACGCTCGACGTCCTTATGAATGCGCACTATCTGGAGCGGGGCGATCAGGCGATCGTCGGCTACCTCGTGGACGACAGGCGCAAACCTATCCTCCAAGGCCCGAAGGATCCGTTCCCCGGCTACTACATCTCCCAGACAGCTTTCGCGGATGTAGCCAATCATAACGAGCTTGATCCAAGGTGTTATGTTGATGCCCGAAAAATCAACTATGTCGTGCGGGGCGATGATGCTCGACGGCGGGGAGTGAAGGTGGGCGACTTCGTGGCCGTATATTCAAAGCGGAGTCAGAAGGCCGTCTTCGCCATCGTCGGCGATACCGGCAACCCTACTGGTGACGAAGGCTCTCTGCATCTGCTACAAGAACTCGGATATCCTTTTCACGACGGCAGGAGTGGTTCGGTCACACGGCCCGAGATTGTTGTCCGGTTTTATCCCAACTCCAACCCGAAGCATGTGTTTTTCTTTACTCAGGCCGCACTCGATGAAGCCGCTACCAAGCTCGGCCTCAGCCGAGACTTCTCTGCTGTTGACGGGATAAAACCAGTTTGTGCACGCGCTGCCTGTCAGTATTGAGGGACCTGTCTTTGCCTAAGGGTTTGGCCGTCAAACGCGTCCGGCCCGGTTGCGTTCTGTCAAGCGAACGTGGGATACACCCGCGAGGCGCGGGGGTACAACTACAATCCTGTTCCTTGCAACCCAAGGCGCATGGTGAATTCCAATAGAAACGGTATGCTCTTTTCAAGCAGCGATTCTCCAAACCTTCAGCGATCCTTTCGGGGGATGGGCTCGATGAGAAACAAGGAGAGTCGCTGGAATAGAAGTAGTAGCCTTAGTTGTAGTTCGCTGCAAATGAATCAATTGCATCTGCCAAGTTTCTCTCGTCTATGTTTTCCCGATCTTGCTTTCCGCACTGTATCACTCTAACGATGCATTACCTTCGCCCTATCAGGTCACCCTGGTAGGGCTTTACTTTGCTGTGCTCGCGTCCGCATGGCACACTGACGCCGATCTCGGCCGGCCGATCGAGGTGCTGACCGATATGAGTAAGAGCCGCAAGCTTGGCTTTCTTGATTACCAGGCGACGAGTGACAGCTTCTCAGACCCATTCTCGAGGCTGCGCGAAGAGCACCTTATCCCCTGATACCCGCCGGTTGGGGCTGCGATCCCCTCGCGTGCAGCCACTCCGTCTCATTGGCCTTCGCACGCCACATCAAGACGGCCAATGCGGAGAATATCGGGAACGCAGTCGAGCCGAAAGTCACCGAACTCGTAGACGGAGTCTAAACCGGGCGTGGACACGGAACCTCCAGCAGGGGGAATGCATGCAACGCTTCATCAGGGAAGTGGCGGATTGGAAAGGGTTTAATGGTTCACCAAAACTTCGCCTCCTGACTACCCGGGCTTCATTGCCCGGACGGCGCCAATCGCGGTTAGCTTCTGCAGCCGGGCCGTGCCCGGCCAAGGAGAAGAAATCGATGAGGACCAGATATTTGCGTTTTGCGTCAGCCGTGGGTGCGCTGGCACTTGCCTCTCTCATGATCTGGGGGTGGACCACAAGCGGCGCCTGATCGCGATGAAGCTAGTCGGCCCGCTTGCTGCTCGCGCGCCCGGGCTTCGTCTTGCTCTTGGCCTTGAGATTCAGCGCCACTGCAGCGCGGATGAGATCCTTCAAAGCCGCCTCATCGACCTTGTCGCCTTCGTGGATGTCGATGGCGCGCCGGACATTCCCGTCGAGGCTGGAGTTGAATAGACCGGAAGAGTCCTGCAACGCAGCTCCCTTGGCAAATGTCATCTTGACGACGTTCTTGTAGGTCTCACCCGTGCAGATGATGCCGCCGTGGGACCAGACGGGCGTCCCCATCCACTTCCACTCTTCGACGATCTCCGGGTCTGCCTGGTGTATGATCTCGCGCAGTTTCGCGAGCATCTTCCCGCGCCAGTCCCCAAGTTCCTTGATCTTCTGGTCGATGAATGCAGAGGCAGATTCCACTGGGACAGCCCTTTCCTGTACAAGTCGAACTCTCGCACCTAATTTAGCTGCGCTCGGCGTAACCTGCAAGCTCCGCACGTGGAAGCCTCTTCTGGCTCGACAGCCGTTCGGAAAGACCCCGTTGGCGTGCCCACAATACTATGTGCATAAGCGATACGCCTTGCGGTGCGAAATCCGGTTCCGTGGTGTAGAACTCTGAATAGCCCAGTGCGCGATTTCGAGAAAACCCGAACGGAATTTCAGGAGATCCTCGCCAAGCCCATTCGCGAACTCGGGCTCAAACTCGAGGGTTCTCCGCTGGAACGATTCGTTCAGCAGCTTTATCGTGAACTGGAAGCCAAGGGCATCCACAAGTTCCGTCCGGCTTGTTATCTGACCGATGAATGGGGATGTCCCTCTGGGGAGCCGCTCATCGGCATTCCATTCTATCTGGCCAACCCGGACCTGGCACAGCTTGAGCGCGATATGAACGACCTGGAGGACGCTCACGAGATCATGATGTACATGCGTCATGAGGCCGGACACGCTTTTAACTACGCGTACCAGCTATACAAGTCGGCTGAGTGGCGCGACCTCTTCGGTCCGTTTCGCCGCGCGTATCGGGACAATTACCGTCCCATACCGTTCTCGCGGAAGTTTGTTCGCCACATGGCCGGGTGGTACGCGCAGAAGCATCCGGACGAAGATTTTGCAGAGACGTTTGCGGTCTGGCTCACGCCTCGCTCGCAATGGCGAAAGCGCTACGAAGGTTGGGGCGCGCTCGAGAAGCTGCAATACGTCGATCGCATGGCACGCAAAGTCGGAGATGTTGAACCCATCCGGCGTCGCGGCCGCACCGACATCACGGTCGATGAGATGGAATCGACCGTCGGCGAGTTCTATCATCTCAGCCTGCCGGAGGAGATCCCGGTGGAGGAACTCGCGCTGGATACCGACCTGGCGGACATCTTCAATATCTCCCGCACGCGACGCAAGGGCGTGCGGCCCGCCCAGGAGATGTTGCGCCAGCATCGCAAGCCCATCGTCGACAAGGTCGCGTATTGGAGCGGCGTGCAACGTCCGATCGTCAAGCGACTGGTGGAAGCCATCTGCAAGCGTGTTGAGGACCTGGGGCTGCGCGTGGACGTTCGACGTGAGTCCGAGTACCTTACGGAGTTCACGGTATACACAACCGCACTCTCCATGAATTACTTGATCCGTGGGAAGTTCATTCATCCCTGAGGAGCGGCCCGGATTTCCTGTTGAGATTGGAGGCACCGAAGAACTTCATGCGGCTTTCCTTAATGAAAGCCGCACACTTGGTTGTCTCCTGTGCTGCGTGGCAGGAAATCCGGTGCCGGCAACTGCCGACACACCGATTGGAGGTCACATGACTGGAACAAAGCTGAAAGTAACCGTGCTGTACGACTTGTGGGAAGAAGAACCCACTGAAGTACAGGAAGAAGTTCCTGCGCCGCGCAAGCGCAAGGGGCAAAAGGCACGCAAGAAGAAGCCGGTCAAGCACGACCGCGAAGAGATCTTCGACGCCCTGGAGAAGCTCGGTCATGAGCCGTCGTATTACGTTCTCAACGGCCGCTCGCAAGCACTGGTTGGACTCGCCAAATGTGGCGCCGATCTCATTTTCAACCTTACCGAATCCTATGCGGGCGATAACACCAAGGAGATGCAGGTCACTGCGTTCCTGGATATGCTTGATATCCCTTACACCGGCGCGGGGCCGCACGCGAACGTTCTGGCGCAGGACAAATCGATCGCCAAGAAGATGTTCGCTTTTCACGGGATCCAGTCGCCCTACTTCGCGACAGCCTATCGCGGCATCATTGACCACGCACATGACATCTCGTTCCCACTCATCGTGAAGCCCACGTCCGAAGATGGATCAATCGGCATCGATGCCGCTGCCGTAGTGACCAGCGTGAAGGAGTTGATGGAGCGTCTCTCCTATATACAGACGGAATTCGATTCTCCTGCGTTGATCGAGGAGTACATCGAAGGGCGCGAGATCTACGCCGCCATCCTCGGCAGTTACGAGAACCCACAAGCACTTCCGCTGGTGGAACTTGACCTTTCGAAGCTTCCGAAGGGCATGCCGAGGATCGCGAGCCAGGAAGTGAAATTCGAGAAAGACACGGAAGCCTATAAGCTGGTAAAGTCGGCGATCGCCGAAGGCCTGGATGAAGAAACGGAAACCAAGCTCACGGAGACCGCAATCAAGGCCTATCGCGCGGTCAAGCTTCGCGATTATGGGCGCATCGATATGCGGATATCGAACAAGGGCGAGGTTTATGTTATCGAGGCGAATCCCAACCCATGGCTCTCGAGCGCGCAGGAGTTTGCCATGGCCGCGAAGAAATCCGGTCTCTCCTATACCCAAATGGTTGGGGAGATCGTGGACCTTGCAATGGCGCGGCAGCCGTGAAGGATGGAGCTGCGATAATCACAAATCGGATCAGGGTGCCCCACGGCATTCGCTAATCAGCATCCGCGTACAGCTTCACCAGATCTGTCAAAAAATCACGGCCGACAAATACGGAGCGTACGCTTCGCCGTTCGTTGAGCCCGTGGACGCCATTGCCATCAGGATCACCCCAACCGCCTGGTACACCGTAGACCGGAATGCCGATCGCCTCCAGAAAAATGCCGTCGGTGGCCCCGGTCGCCATCATAGGGACCAGCGGCACACCGGGGAAATATTTCCCGACCAGCTCTTCAGCCGGCCCAATTATTTTGGGATCGAGCGGCGGTGGCACGGCAACAGGACGCACCGGGGGGATTAGAGTGACCTTGACGCCGGGATCGCCGATCGCTGCCACCAGAGCCGCCTGTGTTTCCCCCACGGTTTCACCGGGAAAGATGCGGCAATTAACGTTCGCTGCAGCGCGCTGCGGCAAGGCGTTATTAGCATGGCCGCCCTCCAGCAGAGTCGCGACGCAAGTGGTGCGGAGCATGCTGTGATAGGCACGATCCTTCGAAACAGTCGCCTCCGCTGCTGCGTCGTTGGGGTCCCGCGATAGGGCCACCATCGCATGCCCCAACTCGCCTCCGCGCACTGCGCCCGCCTTGGCGAAAAAGGCCCTCGTAGTATCCGAAAACTTCACCGGAAATTCGTGGTCGCGCACTTTCAAGAGCGCGTCACTGAGTTGATAGATCGCGTTGTCGCGGATTGGAATCGAGCTATGGCCACCCGCATTGACGGTCTCCAGTCTGTAATTCTGGGTTGCCTTCTCGCCTACCTGAATGGCCTCCAACAGTAGCTTGCCGTGACCATCGGTGCGCCCGCCGCCGCCCTCGTTGAGCGCGAACGCAGCAGAAATCAATTCGGGGCGGTTCTTCGCCAACCACTCCGCGCCGTTGAAGGCGTACGTCGTCTCCTCGCCGCAGGTCAACGCCAACTTGATCGTGCGCCGGGGCCGATAGCCGCTCTGCTTGAAACGCCCCATCGCATCGACCCAGGTTGCGTCTAAAGCCTTCATGTCGCTGGTTCCGCGACCATAGAAATAACCGTTTTCCTCAATAAGGGTAAAGGGATCGCGCGGCCAGTCTTCGCGCTTAGTCTCGACTACGTCGAGATGGCCGAGCAGCAACATCGGCTTCGCGGTCTTGGAAGTTCCCGCGAGGATGGCGACTAACCCGCCCTCCTTGGGATGGTCGGGCACAGAAAACAACGTTATATCGTGGTCGACATAACCCGCCGCCTTCAGGTGCGCCGCAACCCGCTTGGCAGCCACTGTACAGCTTCCCGCTGAAAGCGTGGTGTTGGTTTCGACCAGTTCCTTGTAAAGCGCGAGGAAGGCAACCTGGTCGGGCCGGAGTGACGTCATCGGCGCTTCTTGCGCGATGATGATCGCCTGCATCGCGATTGCCAGGCCAATCGCACCGATCATTTGCTTGGGCATTATGAATCCCCTTTCGTCTGCGGCTAACGATGAAAGAACTCATATTTCGAGCTGCCGAAAACCCCTGTGACAGGACGGGAAGTATCCTCAAAGTAATAGGAAAACGAAACGTAACCCGATCATAAACGACAGCGAATTTAAAGAGCGATCAACTCTTTATTGATCTCTACCCCCAAACCCGGGCCTTGCGGCAAGTTAAGATAGCCTTCCGTGTCCACCATTGGGGGGTTCTCCATCATGGCGAATCCGTGGGTATACGCCGCGACGGGCGGGTCGTGGAGGATCTCAATCCACGGCGCGTGCGGCCAGGAGGCGATGGCGTGGAGCTGGGCAATGGTGCCAAGGTTCCCCCCGCCGTGATGGGGAATCACCCGCTTGTGGTGCGCAGCAGCCAGGGTTGCGATTTCACGAAAGCCGGTGACGCCATCGGCCACCATGACATCGGGTTGCAGAATGCTGAAGACATTTTGTTCCAGCATCCAGCGGTATTCATGTACGCCGCGATTGTTCTCTCCCCCGGCGATGGGAATGCCCACGAGGCGGCTTAGCTCAGCGAGCTCATCGAAGGCGTAACGCGGCCGTGGTTCTTCCAGCCATAGGCAGTTCAAACGCTCGAGCTCGCGCGCGGTCTGCAAGGCACGGAGAAAATCCCATGTCACGCCCGGCTGCCAGGTGCCAAAGGATTGGGCCTGATTGGCGTCGACCATAATCCCCATGTCGTCACCTACGGCTTTGCGCACCTCTTCGACCAGACGCACATCTTCCTTTAGGGTCGCGTAATGCGCGCGCAACTTGATCGCCTTCCAACCTTGCGATTTGAGCTCGACTGCCATGCGTACCCTTTCCTCCGGGGTGGAAAGCTGGATCATGCTGGCATACGCCGGTACCCGATCCTTGGCGGCGCCCCAGATTTTGTAGAGGGGTTGACCGGCGGCCTTGCCGATAAGGTCCCACAGTGCAATTTCCAAAGCCGAAACTGTCCGCGGGTTTCCACCCACGTAATAGCGCAGCGGACCGGAGAGCTGCTCGATACTGAACGGATCCTTACCGACCAGCTGCGATTTGGCCGCCTCCAATGCACCGGGGTCGATCCCCGGCCCGATACCTGAAAGTCCCTGGTCGGTTTGCAGCTCGACGATGGATCCGCCGCCGATCCGCCAGGTGGTCACGGTGCCTGGATCCCACGCCGCTTCCATCTTGCCGGTTTCGCGTACGACCTTCAGCTTCACGATCCGGATGCCGGTGATTTTGAGTCGGACCATCGCATGTAACTGCGGCATGAGGACGGCCAGCGGTATAGCCTTCAAGAAATCTCGTCGTCGCATGTGAGCCTCCAGAGAGAGTCGTAACTCTACCCGGGCCATCATAGATCCCGCCGCCATTGAGTGGCGGAGTTCTACCGAGCGGCGTGGACTTGGGGTGGAAGTGTGCGCCCTAAGCGCCTTATGCGCCGTATGGGTGGAAGTGTGCGACTGGTGGCGGCGCCGTATGCGTCCTCGCGACCCTGGGTCAAGGCATCATAGCGCTCGTTCCACAGCTCGCTTGCGGGATGAGGCGTCTGGGAGAACCAGGATCGGGCACATTTCACTTTACTTTTGATAAAATGTAAAGCGCGGAGGCATCGCATCATGGAAGCCACTCTCAGCAGCAAAAATCAGGTCACCATCCCCAAGGCGGTGCGGGAATATCTGCACCTTAAGCCGGGCGACCGGTTCAAGTTCTTTTTTCAGCCCGATGGGGCTGTTGTGATCCTGCCCAGGATCCCAACAGCCGCGCTCAAAGGCAGTCTTGCAAAACGTTCCCGGCCGGTTTCAGTCGATGAGATGGATGCGGCCATTGAGGCCGGCGCGACAAAGAGATTCCGCTGATGGTCGGACTGGATACGAATGTGATTTTGCGGTACTTGCTTCAGGATGACCCTAAGCAGACCCGTTTAGCCAACCGCATCATCGACCAAGTACTGAGCGACCGGAACCCCGGGCTAATCAGCCTGGTTACTATCCTCGAGATTGTATGGGTGCTCCGTAGTCTTCTGAAGCAGGCGCCTGGTGAAATCGCCACACATCTTGAGCACCTTCTTGCTGCCGATTCTCTCGAAGTTCAGAATGACCAACAGGTCTTCGAGGCCGCGTTCGCCCTCAAACGCGGTACCGGGGAGTTCGAGGATGCCTTGATCGGTGCTTTGAACGCCTGGGCGGGCTGCCCGTATACGTTGACATTTGATAAGAGAACCCTACGGATGCCCTACTTTGAACTTATTGTCTGATCGGGACCATCGGCGGAAGAGATGCAGAAGCTCCTTCATGAGCCGAAGTGAAGTTCTGAACATTAGTCTCACGTTGGATGGATCTTAGCGAGCCGCGGCTCGCAGCTCCTTGAGCGGGAGGTAAATAGGTATCAGTGTGTCGGAGAGAAACTGCCTCATTATCGCGGCAGACCGTTGGGTCTGAGCCTGACGCTTGGGTTGAGCGAAAAAGCGGTTGGGAAGCGAGCGCAGTAATCGTAGCGCCGATGGAATCGACCCTGCTAAGTGCGTTAAGGGTAATACCAGAGTTGTGCGATGCCGAAATAGCTTCAGAAGATTATGCGTGGCGCATATCAGCTTCCACTCCGAGGTCGTTTTCAGCAAGCCTCGTAAGCGGAATCTGCGAATGCCGCGCGCTTCTTTGATCTGGCCGAATACAGGTTCAACGGTGGATTGTCGAAGTGCATAGCGAGCTTTCCCCTGTTCGGTTGCCAGAACCTGCCTCATGCGAAAGGCCACTTCGTGGCGAGGCGCGGTGGGTGACAGCGCGCCGCCGGGTAGTTGCGGCCTGGAGTCAGGAGGTACCAGCATTTCAATGCCGCCCAAGGACGGATCCAGTAAGCTCTGTGTGTCCCAATAACCTGCATCTGCAGTGATCGTGGTCGGTACCCCTTGGACCGTGCTGCATAGGCTCTTTACCATGGGTAACAGTTGCTGGCAATCAAATGCCTGCTGTGTCAGCTCTGCGGCCACGATGATTTGATCGTGCGAGTCGACTGCGATCTGCGCGTTGTAAGCCTGCATCAGGCCTGCTTGACCACTACCTTTCATCAGTCGCGAGTCTGGGTCGACGAAGTTATAGCGACGGCTAGGTGCAGTGGCGTTTTTTCTCGCTCGCAGACGCCGCTTCTTGTTCGTCTCCCGCTGTTTGCGGCTGTCTGACGGTTGCCTGGTCTGCTCCCCTTTTTTGGAGGGCCGGGTTTGCATGGGGGGAGATTGGTTGAGATCTCCTGCAACTGGGCCTGCGCTTCCCGTTCTAGCTCTGCCTTGGCTTGTTGCAGCCGCTCGAGCCGCTTTTGGGCATCGGCTAATTCATCAGGCAATCGGTCGCCCGGTTGAGCTGAGCCCAGGCGTTGATCTTCTTCACGGTCCATTTGCTGTGCCTGGCTCAGCAACCGCGCAACTTCCGCACGCCAGTGTTGCTCTCGTTCGCTGAGCTTTTCATAATTCATCGAACGCCATGCGTTGGCATTGGCCTTGATCTTGGTGCCATCGATGGAGACGTTGCCCAACTTCACTAAGCCCGCCTTTTGACATAGCCGCAGAGCTTGCACGAATAAGTCTGCCAGGGCTTGATGATGTCGCCGACGAAAGGCCGCCAGGGTATCGTGGTCGGGATGCTGATCGGCAGACAAATAGCGAAAGGCCACGTTGTCGTAGGTTGCCTGCTCGATCTTGCGGGAACTCGTAATCCCAACGCAGTAACCGTAGAGCAACAACCGCGCCATCAGCGTAGGATGATATGCTGCCAAACCTCGCCCATCAGTCCGTTCATAGCTGGCATAAATGGAAGACAGGTCTAACTCGTTCATTACTTCAGCTATGAATCGTGCCAAGTGATTCTCAGGCAGCCAGTCCTGGAGTGAGGGAGGAAGTAAAAAAGGCTGGTCGTAGCTACAAACTCGAAAGCGCTTGTTCACCATCCCATCCTACGAGAATCGTCTTCACCGTGCACAGGTTTTGGTGCAATTTTTAAATCTATCTCCGACACACTGGTATGCTGTCACCGCAATAGTCGCAACCAATGCAGGATCGAGTCTGAAACGGTGGCTGGAGCCTCGCGGTGCGGGAAATGACCAACCTCTGCAACCACGATCCGTTCGTAGTCTGCGGTGAAATATCGCTCCAATCCTTCGGATTCGCTGGGCGGATCGCAAGAGTCCGACCCGCCTTGAATCATCAATGTCCGTACACCGATGCGCTCTGAATTGTTCAACCGTGATTGAACTTCGTTGTAACGTGGGTCGCAGGGTTCGTCCGCCAGCCAGCGCGAGCGATAGCCGTTAAGCGTGATCGCCAGATAGTCGGGATTTTCCCATGCCCGAGCGGCCGTCCGGAAATCCTCGTCCGTGAACCATCCCGGTGGGCTCCAAGTCTCCCACTGGAAGCGCGAGAAGCCGATCGGATCCTCCGTGACTCGGTTCGCCCCGCTATCGCTGCACATGAAGAACTGATACCAGAAGCGGCGCGCCTGGTCGTACGAGGGCGTGCGGAAATCGAAGCGGGGTTGAAAGGCTAACGCCAAGGCGCAGAGGCTGCTTAGCCGCTCGGGTGCGAGCGCAGCCAGGGCATATCCTGTGCGCGCTCCCCAATCGTGACCAATGACCGAAAAGCGGTGGATGACGAGGCGGTCCATGAGATCGAGAGCATCTTGTGCAAGAGCCGCGGCCACGCCAACTCGGGGTGTGTCCGGAGACAAAAAGCGTGTAGCCCCGAAGCCGCGAAGGAAGGGTGCGATGGTGCGGAAGCCGGCCTCATGAAGGCGGGAGGATATCTGCTCAAACCCCGCTGGGGACTCAGGCCACCCGTGCAGCAGCAGGAGCGGTTCACCGTCTTGGGGTCCACCATCGAGATACGCGATCTCTAACAGTTCGGTGCGAATTGTTTTCATCCGGATAGATTGAGATGCAATTTCTCACCGCACCGCCGGAACTGATCGGCTCCGCGCAGGTAGCCGTTCGGCTACCGTTCCTCCGCTTCGGTCAACGCGGCCCACGCGTATGTTGTTGCAACTACGAGAGCGCCCATGAGCATCGCCCAACGTTAGCGTTTGGTCCACAACATGCAATAGGTCACTGTGTCAGAGCAAACTCAAAGCCAAGCCGGTGAGAGTTTGAGAGACAAATTCAGTCTGGGTTCCACTGCAAGGAGCCCCAAGGAGGATGTCATGAAATGCAACTCAATCTCTAAGTCATCGCTCTTAGTTCTGTCGCTCCTGCTCACTGTCGCCGGAGCCCACGCTCAATCCCCAGCTCGAGCCAATGTGCCCTTCGCTTTCAAGGTGGGAACGACGCAGCTGCCGGCCGGAACCTACGCCATCGGGAACGACGCTGGCAGCAACGTCGTCATGGTTCGCAACCTCCAGACCGGCGCATCGGTGCTGGCGATGGGCCGGCGGGAATCTCCCTCCAAGAAGACGGACAAGCTGATCTTCCATCGTTACGGCAGCCAGTACTTCCTGACCGCGATCCTGGGAAGCACGGGGAGCCAAGGGATGGTCTTGCCCGCCACCAAGCAGGAGAAGGAGCTCCAGGTCGCCTACGCTCGAGCGAACAGCGGCAACAATATCGAAATCGCCAGCAAGTAATCAGCTTTTGCCAAACCAAAAACGAAGCAGCCTCGGCTGCTTCGTTCCTGCGCAGGCGCCGCGAACGGAGTAAGTAATAACCAGCCCGGCACTGTAATCGAATCGGACATTGGAATGAATCGCCGGTTGCGCTGTACGGCGAAGCCAGTGCCGAACTGTTTGTGTAATACTGTTCGCGCATGAAACGGCTTCACGCAATTTGGATTCTCGCCGTAGTGCTCGCTCTCGGGTCGGGATACGCTGTCCCGGGCGCCCGAACGGAACGCGGCGGCGGCATTCAAGTGCTTTCATGCCTATCGGAGCAGCCTAATGAGCAGCAATTCTCTGACCTGAACCCGCCTCTCATCTGGGAAGAAACGTTAACTCCCGTCCCATCACACTACGACTCTCCTCAGAGCAACCGGCTCGTCTGGCCTTCCGCCTACCAACGCCCTCCTACACCCTCCTCTCCGGTCCAGTTCTAAGCCGCGAAATTCAAAGAGGACAATTCAGTACCGCCTGAACAGGAGGGAGCACGTACGCCATTTGTCTAAGCGTTTGCCTATCGGACCGGCCTCGGCTGGATACCGTAAGAAGTCCATTGAATGGATCGATTCCCGCCGGCGTCAACTCGCCGGAGTATCCGACGAGGACTTAAAAGCTGTAGCGAGAGACGCTCACACACTGCCTGAGACCTTTGCAGTAACGGCAGTTCTAGCCGAGCGTCTGCTCGGCTTCAAAATGTTCCATGTTCAACTCCATTGTGCACTTGCCCTCGCCGATGGAAAGATCGCCGAAATGCAGACGGGTGAAGGCAAGACGCTAAGCGCTGTTCCAGCGGCCGTCTGGCTGGCACGCGCGGGCAAGGGCGTTCACGTTATGACAGTGAACGACTACCTCGCGCGTCGAGACGCTGGGTGGATGAAACCCATTCTGCAAGAGGCGTTCGCCGATAAGCCGACACCGGAAGTGGTGGGTATCGTTCACGAACGCATTCAACCAGGTAGACCACAGCAGAACGGGTGCCACGAACGGATGCATCGAACCCTAAAAGAAGACACAACGAACCCTGCAGCCCTTACGTTGCGATTGCAGCAGCGAAAGTTCGACCGGTTTCGGCAGATGTACAACCACGAGCGGCCGCATGAAGGACTAAACAACCAGACGCCTGGAAGCCTCTATCACCCCAGCTCGCTGATACTTCCGCGCACTCTAATTGAGTACGCCTATCCCAAAGAATTTCTAACCCGCAGAGTGAACAACAGCGGCGATATTAGCTGGCATAAAGGTCGAGTGTTTATCAGCGAGGTCTTTCGCTTCGGGGATCTAGGCTTTGAGATGATAGGGGAAGGCTTATATAGGGTTTTCTTTCGCGAACGCCAGATTGGAGAGTTCGACGTTGAAGCGCTGCGGTTTAGGGCAGCACAGGTTTTGCGATGAGCGTAAGACTTTTTGACGAACTTGCCGAAAAGTCGACTCTACGGGCACGTGCAATGATGGATTGCGGCTGGACGTTCAGACGAAGTGCTGGGAGCTCAATTCGCTTCAGCCCTCATGCTGACGCATGACATCATTGCGTGTAAAGAAGGCGGTTCTCTATTTTGAAAGCCGGCCAGTAAGAAGGAGCTCAATCGCGACGTCGTGGTCCGCTTTCCAGAACAAAAAGCTTGGATCCTTCAGTCCCCATTGGATGTACGGTACGGCAAAATGAGCCTTGGCCGTTGCGGTTGTGCCTTCAAGATGGATAAGCATGGGGATGGTGATCTCGTGAGGCGTGCCGAGGAGTGTGAAGATACCAGTTACCTGGATGGTCGAGTCTCCTGATGGAGCGATGACGCCAGCGTAGGACTTCGGCTCAAACGAGACAGTTGCGTGCTGTTCGACCTGCAGGATCTCCTTGTTCATCTTTTTGTCGCGGCTGCCATTGCCGGTCTTGCCGCTGCCGGCGAGGACGACCACCGAACCCGACATCTTAGGAGTGGTGGGGTCAAACTCAACCGATCCGGATTGGATGTGAAAGGCGCCGTTGACGAGCTCGTGGGTTGTTTTGAGAGTCATCTTGACCTCGCTGGCGCCGGGGTTGACGGCGAAGGTCTGATGCTGGGCAAGTGCGGCTGGAGCGAGTATGACCGCGAGGGCAAAGACTGCGAAGGATTTCATTGCATCTCCCCTAGAGGGTTCTGACTAACGAGAGTTGTTTTGGCGTGGCTCGATTTCAGCTGGCGACTGCCTGTGGAGCAACAGCGGCGTGCTGGGCGACGCGTGTGAGCCTAGCCGTCACGCGCATCACGCCGGGCCAGACCCTGAGGCAAAACGGCAATACAGCGCGCGCGAGTGAGTTGTTCAAGCCATCGGCGGCGAACTCGGCAAGGCGCATCTGGGCCAGCAGTGCGGAACGCAGTTTAGCCTGGAAGAGCGGCGCCGGCTCTGCTGCAAGATAGGCAGCGGCGGCACAGCGGGCAGTATGCAGGGCGATGGATATGCCGTCACCGGTGAACGAGGGGATGACGGCTGCCTGATCGCCGATGCAGTAGAGCCCATTCTCGGTTGTGCGGCGGATGTAACCGTATGGGATATGGGTGATGGCGATTGGCCTGGCGAGCAACGGCTCCGCACCGGCAAGCCTCATCGCGAGGTGTGGACAGTCCTGCTGCATCTTCGCGAGGAAGTTCTCCCAGCGATGACCCGCAGGTGCGAGATGCCGCTGCTGCACCACGCAGCAGAGGTTTGCAATGCCGCCTTCCACCGGCTGGATACCACCATAGCCTCCGGGATAGAGCATCAGCTCAGAAGCGCGCTCGAGCTCAGCAGCCTGCGCGGGCGTCAGGCGAAAATACATCTTGAAGGCGACCCATCGCTGTGGGTCCTTCGGACGCATGTGGCCGCGGAGATCATGCTTGCCTGTGGCGAGAAAGACCGTTGGAGCTTCATAAGTGGTACCGTCGTCGAGCGTAGCTTGCCAGACGTTGCTTGCCGTGCGACCGAGCGCCTGCACATTGCGACCACGCTCTACGCGGACTCCCGCAGCGATGGCCTCGGCGATGAGCGCAGTATCAAGCGCCTTGCGCGTGAGCGAAGCTGCGGGAAAAGGCAAGGGAGCCTCCGCGGCGCGCCTGGCGGCGGCGAGGCGAACGTAGTCGATGGGCACGGCGCCAAGCGAAGCCACGTCGATGCCGAGCGCGTGCAGGTCCTCAAGCGCCTCACCGCTTAGGAACTCTCCGCAGACCTTATGGCGCGATGTGGGCTCGCGTTCGATCAGAGTGACGCGCCGCCCCTTGCGGGCGAGCGCGATCGAAGCGGCACAGCCTGCCACTCCACCACCAAGGATGAGAACTTCGTCTAGCACAGGAATCCGATTCAGAGTGGACGTTGTAACGGGAATCTCCTCTTTCGGATCCGGCAGGCTGGAATTGTACCGCTCCGATAAAGTTTCATGGCGGGCGACCATCAGTCACGACCAGTGGTGAGCTCGCGCCAGTTGAGTCCGAGGTCCACGATAAGCAGCGAGGCAAGAGTGAAGGCGATGACGCCGACAGCGGCGAAGGTGTCGCCGAGGTGGCTCCAGTAACGGGGCCAGAGGTTGAGCACACGGCTGGAGACGAAGGTGAAGGTGACGGCGTAGGAGCGGGCCATCCATTGGCGGTGCTGGAGGATTTGTCGGTTGCGCGCGGTGAGGAAGGCGGCGGTGGTGCAGACGATCCAGGCGGCGGCCTGCATGGAGGTTCCGGGGAAGCCCGGACGCCCGGTGGCGAGGGCAACCCCGGTTGCGGCGCCGATAAAGACGGAGACGACGTAGATGCGGCCGAGGACGCGATGGAATTTGAGGTGACGCTGGCGAAATCGCGAGGAGAACTGGATGGGGCCGCTGAGCAGAGCGATGACGCCGCAGAGCGTATGCGGGATGAGAAGCTGGCGGTCGGCGATGACCTGCAGACGATAGGCGTGGTACATGGGATAGTTGGTGATGAGGAGAACTTCTGAGGTAATGAAGACGAAGAGCGCGGTGAGACCGAGGGAGATCCAGATAACGGTTTTGGATCTGGAAGGGGCGGAGCTGGGCGCTAGCAGCGTGGAAGTTGGCATTATTCGCCTCTCAGATGATTAGACGTGATGAGGTGCGCCACGAGGGCGACGGGCGCGAAAGACTTCATGTTTTTTAGTCTGACGAGAAGTTTCAGAATGCGGAGTAAATAGAGGTAGCGGGCAAACAGGAACGACTCTCCACATTCAGGGTAATCTGGAAGATATGTTCCAGGCCGAGTTCTCGCCATCGTTCATCTCCAACGTGACCGAGGCGGTGCTCGCGGGGTCAGCGTGGCAGTCTCGCCCCATCCACGCCGCCGTCCGAACGTCTATCTCGTCTCTCTCTTCTTTTAGTTTCTTACCTCTTCTCTCTTTTTTTATCTCTCCTTTCTTTTTTCCTTCTTCTTCCTCTTCTTTTCTTTCTTATTTTTTCTTTTTCTTTTTTCTTCTTCCTTCTTTTTCTCCTCTTTCTTTTTTCTTTTTCTTTCTTCTCTTTTCTTCCTCTTCTTTTTATTTTTCTTCTTCTCCTTTTTTTTCTCTCTCTTTTTCTTCCCTCTTTCTTTCTTTTCTTTTTTTCCTTTTTCCTCTTTTCTTCTTTTCTTCTTTCTCTTTTCTCTTTCCTTCCTTTTCTTTTTTTTTTTTTTTTTTCTCTTTTTTTTTTCTTTTTTTTTTTTTTCCTTCTACCCCCTGACGGCCGGATAAGTCCCGAGACGCACTTTTGGTGACGAACTTTCAATAAGTGGCGTTGCGCCCAGCACCGGCCCGCCCCCAACCACCAACACCGACCTCACTTCCACCGCCCCACACACAACCGTCCCGGCCGCCAATGCTCCACCGTCACAGCATCTCGCGGAACCTCAGCCGCCGCCAGCAGCCGTACCCAATCCTCCTTCCGGAAGGCACGCCGGAACGACACCGGCCCATCATGCCGCACAAACCGGTGCCACCCCACCATCCCCGCCATCCACCCAAACATCCGACAAGTCCGCTCCGACCGCTCCAAATCATTCAAAAACCAACCCACGCGAGCAGTGGCCTCCATCCACCGCAGCAGCGCGACGATCTCCTCATCCTCCAGATGATGTGCCGTCAGCGAGCTCGCCACGATATCCACCGGCTTCTCCGGCCGATACACCAAAGCATCGCCGGTCACCCAAGCGATGCCCAATTCCGTCGGTGTGGACTCCGCTGCCGCCCGCGCTGCGTAAGGGTTCAGGTCAATTCCAGTTAGCTGCACAGCAATTCCTCGCCGTCGAACCCAGCCTGCAATCTGCCGCAACAGGTCGCCGCCGCCACTTCCCACATCAACGATGTGCACTGGCTCATGCGGTTCACGCGGCAACCGCTCCAGCCAAGCCAGCGTCGGCCGATAGCCCAGCAGCCAGCGGTTGACTTGCTCCAGACTGCGTAGGCAGCCACGGAAATCCTCATAGCTACAGTCACCATCCATCAGCTCCGGCAACTCACGCGGAGAGACCCGCCGTCTGAAGTCGATCTCCGCACTAGACCGCATGGAAGCGCATCGTCTCCGCTGTCAGCCCCGGCCCAAACGACATCGCACACCCACGCTGCCCAGGCCGCGCCTGCTGCATCATCCGCTGCAGCACAAACATCACCGTCGCCGACGACATGTTGCCGAAGCACGACAGCACCTCGCGAGACGCCGCCAGCGCACCGACCGGCAGCTCCAGTCCCTTCTCCACCGCATCCAGAATCGACCGTCCGCCGGGATGCACCGCCCACAGGTCGATGCCATCGCGCTCGGCCATCAGCTCGCCCTCATGTAGCGCGCGGCCCAACTCCGCCGGTACCTGCCCGGAGAGTAGCATGTCGAATCCCAGCCCGCGGATCTTCCATGTAATCAGACCCCTCGTCTCGGGCACCGTCACCGCCTTAAAGCTGTCCAGAGCAAAGCCCTGCTCGCACGAGGTAATCAGGCTCGCCGCCGCGCCATCGGCAAAGACCAGGAACGAGAGCACCTCCTCCAGCTCCTGCGTCTCCTGGAAGTGCAGCGTGCACAGCTCCAGGTTGACCATAAGCACACCAGCCTTCGGGTCTGAGCGCACAATGTGCCGCGCCAGCTTCAGCGCATTGATCGCCGCATAGCAACCCATGAAGCCAACCATCGTACGCTCCACGCCGGCCTGAAGCCCGAGGTGGTCGATGATCTCAAAGTCCAGCCCCGGCGCATAGAGCCCCGTACAGCAGGTCACCAGCACGTGCGTAATACCGAAGCGTTCCTTCTCACTGAGCGCAAGCCGGTCCACGGCCTTCCGCATCAGCACCGGAGCGCTCTGCTCAAACAGCTCCATACGCCGCGCCGTGTTGGGAAAGTTGCCTAGCCGATAAAACTCAAGCGCGTCATGCGACGAGAATTGGCCGGAACCTTTCTGCGGATCGAGGAATGAATAGCGATGCGCGATGTTGGCGCGGCTCACCATGCGGCGGAAGACCGGGCGCAGCCGCGGGTCGGCAAGCATCTTCTCTGCGAAGACGACGAAGGCGTTATGCACATCGTGCTCGGGTACCGCAGTGGCGATGCTGTTCAGGTAAACCGTAGTCAATGCGCAATAGGCCCTCAACCCTGATTATTACCGCTTGAATGCAACCTTGAAAGAAGGGTCACAAACGTCTTCTCTCAAAGAAGTACTTGACATCTAATCTTAACAGATTAAGACTTGTAGCAAGCAGCATGCTGTTTGGATCATTACCCGCCATGATGTTTGTGCACATGGCCAGAGTAACGTCACCGAGAACCAGATGTGGCAGACGATGAAGATCTTCGCACTGCGTACTTGCTCTTTGCAGTTGTAGCCATAATTGTCATCGGAGTCACGGCGGCGGGGGCGTTCATAATCTTAATTCGTAACTGACGCATATTGGCTCTATCCGGTGAACGCAATTATTTTAATATAGTATAAAGTGACAACATTGCCGAGCCGGAGCCTCTTCCACGCAGCGGAAGTGCAGCGACCCCCGTCCATCGATCGATAAAACCCTGAGAGCTGATCGGCCTAGACCGAGTTCCTAAAAGAATATGACAATTTGGCGATTGACCATTGTATCGATCACAGCATTGATTCTGTATGTTGGCTTTTATCCTGGAACAATGGCGGTCGGACAATGTGGTCGCGAGACCAGCGAATCGGGGACGGAGAGGCAGGTCGTTGCTGCACCTGGGCCGCCCGCTGCGGAGGCGAATGCCAGCACATTGCCTGACGCTCCGGGCCTTGCTTGGCGGCAGAATGGCCAGAACACTCCCGCTCCCTCTGGTGCCAAGGATGGTACGCCTGCTGGTCAGGTTCCCAGTGGTGGAAAGCAGACGAGACGAATTCTCTACATTATTCCAAATTTCAGAGCAGTTAGCGTGGACGAGAAGCTTCCGCCGCAAACCATCAAAGACAAGTTCACGACAGGGGCGCTCGATAGCGTCGACTATTCTTCGTTCATCTTTGTGGGTATCCAGGCCGGAGTGGCGCAGGCACGCAGTGCCACGCCTGAGTTTCACCAGGGCGCGGCCGGCTACGGGCGATATTACTGGCACACCTATGCGGACTACGTAGATGAAAACCTTTGGGTTGAGTTCCTTCTTCCCACAGCTCTGCACCAGGATTCCCGGTACTACACGCTGGGTCGTGGCGGCTTCGCTAAGCGGCTTGGATACTCTTTGTCACGTGCAGCCATCACACGAAAAGATAGTGGCCATGAGACCTTCAATGCTTCCGAGATCTTCGGCGCGGGGGCGGCCGCGGGCATCTCCAGTCTTTATTACCCCAGCCAGGAGCGCACCTTCACCAAGACCTATCAACTTTGGTTGACGAATATTGCGATCGACGCTGGATCGAATCTCTTTAAGGAATTTTGGCCAGACATTAACAGCAAAGTCTTCCATCAGAAGGAATGAAAGACTCAACCGGCAACAGTGGGGAGAGAGCGCCGCGGAGTTTGGCTCTGGCGCCGATTGGGGTTCTGACGGCATTTGTGGGCACTCTTTCAGACCCCAACGGAGTTCGAACCGCGTCTGCTGGATCGAGGTGGACAGGCTTCATCAGCCAACGAGGCTTGTATGCGCCGATCGGCAGCGAGGGTCGCAAGAGGCAATGCGGGCGCGAACGCCATAGTAAGGCAGTTTCGTTACTAGATTGCGGTGAGTCGCGCGATCCTTTGGAGGCAATTGTCCTTACTCGTGCTGGTTCTGAG
Source organism: uncultured Acidobacteriaceae bacterium (assembly GCA_963830325.1). Taxonomy (GTDB): domain Bacteria; phylum Acidobacteriota; class Terriglobia; order Terriglobales; family Acidobacteriaceae; genus PALSA-350. The sequence goes on along the minus strand of CAWHMV010000003.1, from coordinate 1,530,543 downwards.
CCTCTCTTTCAACGTGCTCAATCACGAGAACGACAGCGCCCGATCAAAAGGTGAAGGCGAAGCCCACCGTGCTGTGCTGCTGGATCCTGGCCATTCATAAAAACCGCGTGATCGACGATCGCCGCCGATGGTTGCGTGCGCAGGTTTGCCTGGTCCTCAAGGTTCGCGTGGGATCGATATCCTACCCGATACTTCCGGCGCGCTCTGGGGCTGAGCCCAAGGGAACCTAGAGGTTTCAATTCTCACCCGGGGTGAAAAGATGTTGACGGCATGATAGAGCATCCTCCCGCGGTCGTCATTAAACGCTAAGACGCGGCGAGCATGAGTCGTTCAGGCCAGGGCTGTCCAAATTGGCGGATCAAGTTGCTTTTTTTACGTTGTAACTTTGTTTATTGCTTCTTTGATCGGCTGCTGTCTCCATGGCAACAAGTTTTCGAATTGCGCTTCGTACAGAGAGTCTTTCCTGGAGGTCGGCCTTTAAGACGGACTCAATTGGCCTTTTCTAGGAGGATCCCAGGTCTCAAAAGCGAGACCTGGGGCACCCTTCGCGTTTCCACGGCTGAATTGGTTTGGGTATAGCTCTCTCTAAGCTCGACTTTGTGGGTCAGAGACGTTTGCAGGGAACGCAAGGGTTGATGCAGCGAACAGGATGCGACATCCAGGCCGTGGGTACCTGATCAAACATTTGTCGGATAGATAGTCCTGCGCAGGCGCCGCGACCGAAGTAAGTAATAACCAGCCCGGCACTGTAATCGAATCGGACATTGGAATGAATCGCCGGTTGCGCTGTACGGCGAAGCCAGTGCCGAACTGTTTGTGTAATACTGTTCGCGCATGAAACGGCTTCACGCAATTTGGATTCTCGCCGTAGTGCTCGCTCTCGGGTCGGGATACGCTGTCCCGGGCGCCCGAACGGAACGCGGCGGCGGCATTCAAGTGCTTTTATGCCTATCGGAGCAGCCTAATGAGCAGCAATTCTCTGACCTGAACCCGCCTCTCATCTGGGAAGAAACGTTAACTCCCGTCCCATCACACTACGACGCTCCTCAGAGCAACCGGCTCGTCTGGCCTTCCGCCTACCAACGCCCTCCTACACCCTCCTCTCCGGTCCAGTTCTAAGCCGCGAAATTCAAAGAGGACAATTCAGTACCGCCTGAACAGGAGGGAGCACGTGCGCCATTTGTCTAAGCGTTTGCCTATCGGACCGGCCTCGGCTGGATACCGTAAGAAGTCCATTGAATGGATCGATTCCCGCCGGCGTCAACTCGCCGGAGTATCCGACGAGGACTTAAAAGCTGTAGCGAGAGACGCTCACACACTGCCTGAGACCTTTGCAGTAACGGCAGTTCTAGCCGAGCGTCTGCTCGGCTTCAAAATGTTCCATGTTCAACTCCATTGTGCACTTGCCCTCGCCGATGGAAAGATCGCCGAAATGCAGACGGGTGAAGGCAAGACGCTAAGCGCTGTTCCAGCGGCCGTCTGGCTGGCACGCGCGGGCAAGGGCGTTCACGTTATGACAGTGAACGACTACCTCGCGCGTCGAGACGCTGGGTGGATGAAACCCATTTACGCGTTCTTTGGTCTTTCCGTCGGTTGCATACAGCAGAACGCGGACTGTCGCCAGAGGAAGGAAGCTTATACCTGCGATATCACGTACGCCACAGCTAATGAGATTGGTTTCGATTTTCTTCGTGACCAGACCGCTCTCTACCCCAAAGATCAAGTACATCGTCCGTTCGCAGCAGCGGTCATCGACGAGGTCGATTCCATCCTGATCGATGAAGCGCGCATTCCCCTGGTGCTCGCCGGCGGAGAGGCAGCGGAGGCTACACTAGCGAATCGTGTTGACCAATTGACTCGCCATTTCAAACATCCGTTGCATTTTACCTACGATGAGTACGCGCGCAACATTGCCCTCACCGAAGCCGGGATTCAGGCTGTGGAAGACGCCTTCGGATGCGCCAATCTATTTGCCGAGGAGAACCTGCGGCTCTTGATTGCCGTTCAAGATTCAATCCACGCTCGCGCCTTTCTTCGCCGGGACATCGACTACGTGGTTCAAAGCCAGTCCATCGAATCCATCGATGAGTTCAAGGGACGCGTGGTGAAGGAGCGGCGGTGGCCTGCCGGCCTGCACGCCGCACTGGAAGCAAAGGAAGGTGTGGCACTCAAGGCGGAGGGGAAAGTTCTTGCATCCATCACCCTGCAGAATCTGACTTCGCTTTATCCCGAGATCTGCGGAATGACCGGGACGGCAGCGACGCAGGCAGACGAGTTTCATTCCATCTACGCGCTCGAAGTAGAGGTGATTCCTCCTAACCGTCCCAACATCCGCGTCGACCTGCCAGACAGGATATTTGCCACCAAGCAAGACAAAGATGAAGCGGTTGCAGCCGAAGTGCGGCGCATCCACGAAACTAGCCAGCCTGTGCTGGTAGGAACGAGCAGCGTGCAGGAGTCGGAGCGTCTGAGCGCCCAACTTGCGGATATTCCTCACCATGTTCTGAACGCGCGCAACGAAGAAGAGGAAGCCGGGATCGTTGCCAGAGCAGGCGAAGTTGGAGCCGTGACGATCTCCACCAATATGGCCGGACGCGGCACCGACATCCGATTAGGTGAAGGTGTGGATCGTTTGGGAGGATTATTCATACTCGGAACCAATCGGCACGAGAGTCGCCGCATCGACAATCAGCTACGAGGGCGCGCTGGACGCCAGGGCGACCCGGGCAGTTCCCAATTCTTCGTCTCGTTCGAAGATGACCTGCTTGTCAAATATGGCATCAACGATCCCGAGTTCCGCCACACTCCTGAGAGCATTCAACGGCTCATCGAAGGCCAACACCTCGAGACTCGCAGATTCCTTGCCAAATATGAACATGTGATTGAGGGGCAGAGGCAAGCCGTCCAGCAAAGGCGGCAGCCGATCCTCAGTGGGAAAAGGCCCTGTTCCTCCGAACTGGAAAGGCTGATATCCCTAGCCACTGTCGATGAGTTCTGGGCCGAACATCTTGGGTCGGTCGCGGAATTGCGCGACGGCTCCCAGTGGGTATCGTTGGGCGGCAAAGACCCGCTTCACTACTACCTGAAGACAGTTCACCAAATGTTTGAACAGTTCGAACAGACCATCGACGAGGAAATTCTCAAACGTGTGACTGAGACCCAGGCATCTGGCCTCAGTCCGAAGGAACGCGGTGCAACCTGGACATACCTAACGACGGATCAACCATTCGGAACGATGCAGGAGAGGTTTATCCGTGGCATGGTCGCCAAAATCAAAGAACACAGGAACCGAAAAGCTGGGAGTCGCTAACGCGAGGCCGTCGAACTCGGTTGGTCAGTCAGTACCGTTAAATTCTCTGCCACAGTCTCATTGCTTGGCATCCAATATCGCGGGTGGATATGTGCGACGCGACGCAGATGATCGATCTGATGCAACGGGCAACGGGAATGTCCGGCGAGTACGAGAACGTGGTTCTGTGCAAGTTCAATGACCATGTTGTCCGGATGAGCCGCATGGAAAGAGCGTATTTTTGGCATTTTCACCCTAACTCAGATGAGATGTTTCTTGGTGTAGAGGGAGTCCTGGTTGTGGAGATGGAGAATCAACGGATTGAATTGGGACCGGGCCAGGTGTTCACGGTCGCTCGGGGCATTCGGCATCGGACTTTGCCGGCGGGTAGCTACTCCGTCAACCTGACGTTCGAGCGCCTGGATATGGAAACAGTCTCTGTTGATGAGACCTGCGTTGATGAGCGGAAATAGCTGACCTCGACCGCAACAAATTTTCGAGTTGCGGCGATGAACGAACGGCACGCGTGGCTGGAGCGGCAGTCCCTGCGGAGTTTGTGTTGTAGCAGCAGCGAATTGTAACGGGACGATCGAAATCGAGTCCCGTAGGGACGGTTGAACTTAGCCCAGGACGCAGTCCTGGGTTGGCATGCGCCATTGAAAAGTCCCGCAGGGACGACTGAAAAAGTTATCGAGACATGATCCTGGATTCGGGGAGCAAGATGGGAGTGCCACGTTGACTGCCTCCAGGTAACTCCAGTCGTCCCTACGGGACTTTTCGACTCTCGAATCTCTACCCAGGACTGCGTCCTGGGCTAAGTTCAGCCGTCCCTGCGGGACTGATTTTGCAAGCGGTTGGTTCTCACGCAGACTCTAAAGCCCGACGTATTCTCAATCATTTACGGCCCGACTAAAATCGTGCCCTGATACAAAACCGAGTTTTTCCGCAGCCTGTGAAGCCGTGCCCTTCGTGCGCCAGACTCTCCCATGATCCCAGGGGTTAGTGAAGGCTTCCTGTGCCGGCCAAATTGGCCAACTGAAAAAATCTAATTTGGACAAGTCTGGAGTTAGGGAGTAGGTCGCCGGGGGCGCCGGACTGCTCTGACCTTCCCGGTTGCTGTGTCGCCGCAGAAGAACTGGTCGGCGCCATTGGACTCAAGGCCTGAAATCCCAATCCCGCGGGGCATATCGAGCCTCTCAAAAACTTCTCCGGTCTGAGGATCGATTCGCCTCAAATCGCTCTCGTCACCGTCCCAGGTGGCGTGCCAGAGCTCTCCGTCGACCCAGGTGACTCCAGTGACGAAGCGGTTGGACTCGATGGTGCGTAGAACCGCTCCGGTGTCGGGATCGACTTGATGGATCTTTCGATCGCGATACTGGCCCACCCAAAGTGTCCCTTCGGCCCAGGTGAGTCCGGAGTCGCCGCCGGCCCCGGGAGCAGGGATGGTGGCGAGAACACGGCCGGTCTTCGGATCTATCTTCTGAATGCGATCCTCGGCTAGCTGAAACAGGTGCTTGCCATCAAAGGCAGTTCCAGCGTGCGCCGCGACATCAATCGCGCGCAAGTTCTTTCCGCTCGAAGGATCGAAAGCGTTCAGCTTGTCTCCGGACGCGAACCAGACGCTCTGGCCGTCATACGTAACTCCATGCACGCGGTCGATCCCTGGAAATGGACCATACTCCTGGACGACTTCGGCTGCTGATCGATTCATACATCCATCCTAGTCGCCGGGAAGTGCGGCGGGGAGTAACAAAGTCGTCGTGAATCCCGGTAAGGGCGGGGTCAGCCAACGGCGAGCGCGCGCGTGACCAAACCACTGCACCTTTCCAGCCTGGGCAAGGGCGTCGAGCGCCCGTTGCACGGTGCGCTGGCTCGTTCCCAGGGCGAGCGCCAAGGCTGAACTTGACCACGACTCCCCGTCGGCGAGGAAGGCCAGCACGGGAGCATGCTCCTCATCCACAGGCCACGCCAGCACCACGACTTCGCATGCGCCGCGAGGGGAGAGTGCAAATCCCCGGCTGGTTGCGGTGATACCGGCTAACGGTTGAAGCAGCCTGCGCAGACGCCCGATTTCGACGCGCAGCCGCGCGCGATGCGATTCGTCTGCAAGCCTCGCTCCAAATGCCTTCGCGAGGAGCAGGTCTCTTGGCACATCGCCGGGCCATGCTTCTCCCAACGCGCGTGCGAGCGCGAACAATACCGGACGTCCGGTGATCGAAATGACCGTGCGTGCGCTACGCACGACGTGACGGCAGGCATCCACGACGAGCGATTTTGATGCCAGTAACGCCTCGACCTCTTCGAGCAGGAGGAGCCGCTCCTTGCCATGCGCGATAAGGCGTGCTGCTGGTGTGCTTAGAAGGAGAGATGCGCTTTCCACTTCTGCCGCCAGCGCAGGGATGCGTGCGTGGTGCGCGGCGAGTCCAGCCCGCGCGAGCGCGGCGCGTGCATCCTGCGTTCGGAGACGGCGTATCGCGATGCCAGCCACCGCGAGTTCATGAGCGGTTCTCCACGCGGGCGGGAAAGGTGCCGGATCGAGCTGAGCGAGCGCCCGCTCCGCTTCGTCCAGACGCCCGACAAGAAGGAGGCGCCGGATCTCGAGATGCCGGGCATGCGCGGCATTCAAGCGGTCGCCGTGCTCTTCGAGCGTTTTGCGGGCTGCGTCCAGCATTTTCGCGGGCCAGCCCAGATCGCGCGAGGCGAGCGCGATTTCAGCCTCGGCGACGACACATCTGGCGCGGGCAATTGCTTCTTTGGGCCCGAAGGCACGCGCCGCACTGCGCAGTAGAGCCTTCGCGCGTATGAGATCGCCGAGCTGCGCCATGGCAATTCCTCGAAGCGCGAGCGCAGGTGCGTCGTCGCGCAGCGAGACTCGCTTCAGTGCGCCGAGGGGATCACCGGCCGCGAGCGCACGGGCTGCAGCTGTGATCATTGAATCCATCAGAATCCCGCCACACTTGTCACTCCCACCCTCTCGCTACCCGGTGCTAAATATATCCCATGAGCACGAAGGACCCGGTGCTACAACAAAGACATTCGACAAAGGGAGAGAGACGATGACGACACTTAAGACAATGACGACACACAAAACCGGTACACGCGAAGAGTGGCTGGCAGCGCGGCTCGCACTGCTTCAGGAGGAAAAGGAGCTGACACAACGCAGCGATGAGTTGGCACGGCGGCGGCAGGAGCTGCCGTGGGTTGCGATTGATAAGGAGTATCGACTCGACACGGAGGAAGGGAGCGTCTCATTGGCAGACCTGTTCAAAGGGCGCTCGCAGCTGCTGGTCTACCACTTCATGTTCGGGCCCGACTATAAGGTGGGGTGTCCGTCGTGCTCGTCGATTGCGGACAGCTTCAACGGCGTTGTCGTCCACCTGGAGAACCACGATGTCGCATTCTCGGCGGTGTCGCGGGCGCCGTTCGCAAAGCTGCAGGCGTACAAGCAGCGAATGGGCTGGACGTTCCCATGGGCGTCCTCCTTCCACGGCGAGTTCAACAACGACTTCAGCGTCTCGTTCACCGAGAAGCAGCAGCACGAGGGAGAGATCGCATACAACTATCGGCGCGAGAAGGCGTTCGTATGGCGCCCGGAGCAGGAGGGTGGTGGCGAGCGAGCGGAGGCCCAGTTCACGGCCACGTGCGGCACCGACCCGGCGACGTACCGGCGCGATCGACCGGGCATGAGCGCGTTCGTGCTCGAGGACGGCATCGTTTACCACACCTATTCCACCTATGCGCGCGGACTGGACCCCCTCTGGGGCATGTATGTGTGGCTCGACCGTGCCCCCAAGGGCCGCAACGAGACGGGCATGTGGTGGAGCCGCCACGACGAGTACCCTGCGCGGTAAGCGATGCTGTGACGCTGCTGCCTAGCAAGGATCCGAAAGCAGGATCCGAAGGCAGGACCCGCAAGCACTTTCAACTTAGTTCCAGGGGTGTGGCATGTTCTCCATGATATGCAACTGTGACCGGAAGCCGGCTTCCTCTTCGCATAGCGAGAGGAAGCCAGGGATAATGAACTGCTGCAAGGTCCCGACGGGGCGGCGGCCTCAACATAGGTGGTGGCAAGGTACGAGCGGATGTGTAGGCTCGGGCGCACTGCTGGTTCTGGTGCCGAAATGTCCGATGTGCATTGCGGCGTATCTGACGTTGTGGACGGGAGCCGGCGTGGCGATGCCCGTCGCGACGCACCTGCGCCCAATGCTGGCGGTTTTGTTCCTGGCCTCGGCGCTTTTGCTGGCCATCCGGTGGGCGGCGGTACGGACGCGTGCGGAGAACTCTGCGGGAAGTAAGCCGGTAGGGGATATGTCTTCATGAACTCTGATCCAATGAACCTGCCCCATCATGAGCGAATAGAAGACTCCCTGTTTCGTCGCGCCGTCGATCTTCTCGATGCAGGTGATACAGCAGGTCTGCGTGCTCACTTGAAACATCACCCTGACTTGGTGCGTCAGCGGGTCGTTTTCGAAGGTGGAAACTACTTTCGCAATCCAACGCTGTTGGAGTTCGTAGCCGAAAATCCGATTCGCCATGGCACTTTGCCCGGCAACATCGTCGCAGTCGCCGAAGTCATCCTCGAAGCCGGTGCGGAACGATCCGCATTGAACGAGGCACTCGGGCTCATCTGCTCTGGCCGTGTGCCGCGCGAGTGCCGGGTGCAACTTCCATTGATCGATCTCCTGTGCGACCACGGAGCCGACCCAAACATTGCGATCGAGACGGCGGTCCTGCACGGCGAGTTTGAAGCGGCGAACGCTTTGATCAGGCGAGGCGCCCCGATGAATCTGCCCGTGGCAGCCGCATTGGGAAACACGGAGGCCGTACTTCAATTGCTTCCCGGTGCCGGCTATGTGGAGCGCCACCGGGCGTTTGCCCTGGCATCACAGTTTGGCCACGTTGAGATCGTTCGATCTTTGCTTGATACGGGCGAAGATCCAAACCGGTACAACCCAGTTGGGTTCCACTCCCATTCGACACCAATTCATCAGGCTGCGTTGGCCGGCCATGACAAACTCGTTCGGCTTCTCGTTGAACGCGGTGCGAGAGTCGATTTGAAGGATGTCCTCTGGCAGGGCACAGCGGCTGACTGGGCAGAACACGCAGGTAAGACGGAAGTTGAGGTGTATCTTCGTGGGCAAGAAAGGGGGAAAGATGAGCCGGAGTGAGTTTGATTCTCAGAATGCCCATCAAGGACAGAAACCTAAATACCCCACGCAGTGAAGTTCGCACACTCTGCAAAGGAATTCCTCACGTTCCACTCGCACGCGCCGAAGAGTTCTTGTAGTCGATCTCGTGGGCCAAAAGTCGCGAGAACGTGGAGATCGTATGCGTCGTCTTCTTCTGCTCACCGTGTTGTCGTTAACTTGGATCAGCGTGCAGGGCCAAGCCGTGAGCCCACAACATCCGTTCCCCGTTTTTGATGCAACGGACTTCGCACAAAAACCTGATCTGGCCCAGTACGGCCTGAAGCGACTTCCGGTGGTCTACCCCGCCTACATGTGGGATTCGAAAGGACAAACCGCCCAAGCGGACCTGCCGGATCGGAACCGAGTGAACGCATTTGCGCAGCTTGCTGCTCAATCGTCGAACATCCTTGTTATCGACATCGAGCAGTGGCCGCTTGCAGGAGATCCAGAAACAGTCGCTGCAAGCATCACGAAACTTCAGACTGTTATCCGATGGTTCAAAAGTCCCGTACCGTCGATGAAGGTTGGATTCTACGGATTCCCTCCGCTCCGCGATTATTGGGATTCAGTTCAGGCGGAAGGCACCCCTCGCTATAAATCCTGGCAGACAAGAAATGACGCTCTCGCACCAATCGCACAATTGGCGGATGTGCTCTTCCCGTCCCTCTATACCTTCTATGAAGATCGCAACGGCTGGTCAAAGTATGCGACCGCGGAGATTCGGGAAGCGCGCCGGTACGCCGGCGGGAAACCTGTCTACGTTTTCCTCTGGCCGCAATACGAGGCAAGCGGGACTCTGGCCAACACCTTTCTGCCGGGTGACTTCTGGCGGATGCAACTGGAAACCGCAAACAAATATGCGGATGGCATCGTAATCTGGTGTTGCACAGGCAGGCAGACGTGGGATGACAAGGCTCCCTGGTGGTTGGAAACTCAGAAGTTTATAAAGCAAGTGCATTCAACTCAACCATGACCGGCGATGTTACCCAATTCGCAATAATTCCCTCAACCGAACATCGCCACAAAATCCTCCGCTGAACTGATGGCAGCGGGCAGCCTGGGTTTTTTGCGATGCCTCCGAAGCGTGACTGAGAGCCCTACGGCACATGGCTACAAGCGGTCCCGAAAATGAGATCGACTGCGGCGCAAGCCAATCGCTCGAGCTCGGCATCGCTTTCATGCTTACCGACTCCTGCCAACCGACGGTAGAGGACGTCTCCCGTCAATGAGTCGTGAAGGATCACCGCGATCCGGTCAATCGGAATCGTCGTCTTCCGCAGCTCTTCGCGACGACTTTCCAACAGAGATCGTATGAACGAAGCTGTTTTGGCGGGACCATGCGTGTACCATACCTCACCTACTTCAGGACAGTTCAGGGCCTCTCCGATAGCAAGGCGATGAAGCTCCACGGACCGTTTTGCGGTGATGAGTTTCAGAATCTGAAAAGAGAGTTTTTTCAGACTCGCTTCAAGATTCAATCCTGAGTAGTCAATCTTCGCGAGCGGTTTATTCGCCTCGCGGCACAGGTTTTCGATACTCCTGATGAACAGCCCGCACTTCCCACCGAATTCGCTGTAAACCGTACTCTTCGAACCGCCAGCCAGCTCGACGATCTTGTCGATGGTGACACCCTCATAGCCGCGTTTCAGAAACAAGTCCGCTGCGACTTTTTGAAGCTTGCTGTTTCGAACCTCTGCTCGCGAGCGCTTGTCAGGCATTCATCTCTCCATCTCTCCGTCCTGGATGCAGGCAAAAATGTTTTATGCAATCCGCCGCTTGAATTCCCTGTACTAACAACATTTTATGCGAGCTATCCCTTCACACAACCCTGCATTGTGGGGTCAATCGAGTTGCAATCAGATGTCTTAATGTTGTACTGTACAGTACAGTACAGTCAGATGGCTAGAACCAATAGCGAAAGCATGGAGAATGCATTACCGCCGTTGTCGCCGCAGCCTCTCTGATCTTGCCCGAAGCCGGGCGAAGAACGTTGTATGTGGTTGCCACTAAATTGTTCGGACTAAGTTTTCTAATCCCAAGGAGACTTCATGGATCGTCGCAATTTTCTTTCTGGCTCTCTCGCTGCTTCTGCCCTCTCGCTTGCTACTGCCGGTGTTTTACCTGCCCAGGTAGGCTCTACTGCGGACCACTCCGCGCCGGAGTATATGGATCTGCGCCGGTACCATCTGGCGAATGGGCCGGGCGTAAAGCTCACCACGGTTTTTTTTGCCGATGCTTTCATTCCGGCATTGAACCGGCTCGGCATTGGGCCAGTCGGTGCGTTCTCTGTTTATCTCGGACCAGATACCCCGTCTTATTACCTGCTGATGCCAAGTTCGAAGCTGGAGACATTAGTGACAGCTGACCTTGAGTTGGCTAAGGACGATGTCTTTATGAAGGCGGCTGCGCCGTTCTGGGATGCTCCCGCTGCCGCGCCGCCGTACATTCGTATAGAGAGCTCCCTGTTGCGGGCGTTCCCGGGATATCCCAAGGTCACTCCGCCAGCCTCCGCCGCGACCAAAGGGAAACGCATCTATCACCTTCGTCAGTATCAGTCGCCGACAAACATGGATCACGTCCGAAAGGTGGAGATGTTTCATAACGGCGAATTCGCCATATTCACTAAGGCCGGCGCTATAGGAGTTTTCTACGCCGATACACTGGTCGGACCGAATCTACCGAATCTTACCTATATGCTCAGCTTCCCTGACATGCCATCACTGGAGGCAGATTGGGAAAAGTTTCTCGCCGATCCCGATTGGAAGAAGCTCTCTGCCGATTCGAGGTTCAACTTAGACCCACCCACGGTATCAAGTATCACAAGCCTCGTGCTGCGTCCCCTGGCATGTTCACAAGTTTAGGTGGGTTAAGGGTTTGCTAACGCCGGACCAATCAATACAGATAGAGGGAAAGCTAGATGAAACAGTTAGTGATCGCGGGGATATTTCTGGCTCTGGCGGCGACCCACGCAGATGCGCAGATCAATGCAGGCGAGCAGAAGCCCGAGCCTTGCCTACCTTTCAACATGGTCCAGGTTGCGACCCTCAATCTGCCCTGGCGGATTGCCTTTCTGCCCGACGGGCGCATGCTGATTACCGAGAAGGTCGGCGGTATGGAGTTGGTCACTCAGAAGGGAGCCAAGACGCCCGTCGCGAATGTGCCAGCGGTTCTTTCCAAGGGACAAGGCGGCATGCTGGGTGTCTTTCTCTCGCCGCACTACGCCAAGGATCACAGTGTCTACCTCACCTACTCGGAGCCGGGCGAGGGTGGTTCGAGCTTGGCGCTTGCACGAGCCCGGCTGGCGCTGGGCCAGGATTCGGCGAGCCTCGAGGAGCTTAAGGTGATCTGGCGTGATGGCGAGAGGGGCAATGGCGGACAGTTCGGTGCACAGATAGCCTTTTCCCCAGATCGCCACTATCTGTTCCTCACGGTTGGCGATCGGCAGCGCATGACGCCGGCCCAGGATCCCAACCAACCGCTCGGCAAGATTCTGCGCCTGACATTGGATGGCAAGCCTGCTAAAGGTAATCCGATGGCCGGGAAGAAGGGCGCGGCCAGCGTCCCCGTGATCGACCCACCGGCGGATACTGAAGCCGCGAAGACTGCTCCAGTCCTGAGAACGTATACCTTCCCCGGACCTAACCTGACGCCGGCAGAGACCTGGAGCAGCGGACACCGTACGCCCTATGGCCTGGCCTTCGCGCCTGACGGCCGGTTGTGGGAGATCGAGCATGGCCCGAAGGGCGGCGATGAGCTGAACCTGATCGAGCCCGGCAAGAACTACGGCTGGCCTCTGGTCTCCTACGCGACCAACTACAATGGAGTACCGATCCCGAGTCCAGACACGCGACCTGATTTGACCAAGCCTGTCATTTACTGGACGCCGGTCATCGCGCCAGGCAATCTCATGTTCTACAACGGCGCGATGTTCCCGCAGTGGAAGGGCTCTGCCCTGGTGAGCGGCCTGGGCAGCAAGACGCTCAACCGCATTACCTTCGATGGTCAGGGCGGCGCCAAGCCTGCCGAACGGTGGGATGTTGATCACCGAATCCGGGACGTAGAGGTCGCGCCTGATGGCGCGCTGTGGATGCTCGAAGATTCCAGGACAGGTGGTCTGTTCCGCGTGACGCCGAAGGACTAAGTCATCTCCTGAGGCCAGGGTGGTTTTTCATGGCGCAGCAGATCTATTCTGGGGCTCACCGCCTTATACCGACGGTAAGCCCGCGAATCGTTTCTGATTTCGCTACCCGCCGAGGCGTGGCTTGGCCCGATGTTGCTCCGAAAGCTTCGACACCGTGCTCCACGACCGGGGTTTCTAGCATGGAGAGTAGCTCTGAGGGGTGAACGGGCTTGGGGAGTAAATGGAAGCCGTGGCCTTGATCGCGGGCACCCTCAAGCAAATCTACGGTGGACTCCTGTCCTGAAAAGAGCAGTATTTCGCACCTAGGGCATTGCGCCTTCATTTCAATCGCTAGATCGATCCCGGAAAGACTTTGCATCGCTACATCCGATATCAGAAGATCAGGAATATCCGACTTGGCGGCAGTCAACGCTTCTAATGGCCGCGTGAAGAACTTCGCTGAGAAACCGCTCACCTGGAGTATTGCAGCGAGAGTGGACGCAATTACATACTCATCATCCACAACGAAAATGCGGGAAATTGGGACAGAAGACACATTCGTCCTCTTTCGGTTACGGTTTCTGTGAAGAGCAAAAGCGAGAGCAATCGGCCTGCTCGCGCTGACGATTTGAATAATTCGGCGTGCTAGAGAACACCTAGGGGGATTTGAAGTAAATGTAGTCAACGCGTGGCTTGTTGACTGTTCAATTTTGCTCTCTGGAACCCTGGTTTTTTAAGCGTTGAGTGGATCGACCTGGGCCGCCGTCGGCACATCGTGACCTCGTAAACACTCCGATTGTTTGATTGTTCATCCTAATCCGTCAATCCGTGCCCGGAGGTAGATGTCGGCGTTAACTGAACCTGAAATCGAGGCAATCGCGAAGAAGCGCATGATCGCAGTAGTTTAAGGATTTCATTGGCAGAAAACAGCGAAGATCGGTGAGTCGACCGAAGGGCCAGTGTTGACGCGCAGTCGGGGCAACAGGGCAATCTTTAGATTGCGTAGGTCCGTAGCCAGAATTCGGCCCAGATGGGAGGACCTTGCATGGCGCTTGTGGGCGTATCGGCGTTTACGGTGGTCGTTTCGCCATTAAGGCTAGGTCGATGACCGCTCTTGCGAGTAAATCCAGATTAGCTCTCAGCTCTTGTGCGGCATGGGTTCTGCATAGAAACTGATCTTCACCGTGCTCGTCGCGCAGGACTATTTCAGCATTGCATTTTGCACGTGATGAAAAAACGGCACGTTGGCAAATTCGCGGTTCTTCTCCACAATCCTCGATATACGGTTCGATAATTTGCACAATCATCTCCAGAGTGATTCCACGAGCGTCGAGGATTTCCGATGGCTTGATGCGCCATCGAAGATTGCTCCCTAGCGGTGTCACTCCCATTCAAAGCCGCTTCCAACGTGTCAATGATCATTCGCAGATGACATCAACAATCAGCTCGGTGACAACCTTACTGCCGTTGGCCGCGGTTTCATACCTGAAATGGCGCCTGACGACTGTACGCAGACCAAAGCGACTAATTATGATTTCGTCGCCAACGCTAGGCAACACTAGCGGCACATCCTCAGGCCAAAGATATTCATCCGGTACATGCTCATCTTTCCTCGACGTCACACGCACCATGGCTTTCATGATGGGAAAAGGCTACCATACCGCCCCTCGACACTGATGGTTCAATTGTTCGTGTTGTGCTTTGACACATCGGGATAGTGCCAAAGTGGGGCGCGAACCTGGCTTCGTCCAGCACCTGGCATTTGTCATAGGGGTTCGCGGTTAATTCGCGTCCATTCTCAAATATCGTCTCGGGCCGTGCAATAGAGCTCGGTCGTCTGAGCGCGAACCCGCTATGCTCTCAAGTGCGACCCTCGGCAAGGCAAGGAAGCACTATCGCTAGTCCAACCGAAAGTAAGAAGGCCATTCGAACGTGTTGTGAGGTCATTACGCGGAGTAAAGTTGGGCACACTATAGCCTCGACATCGTACGGTCCCCTCTTTCCCTTTACCGCGCCAGAATTTCGCGGTCGTTAACCGCCGATCATTGTGTCTGCTGGTAGACGTGGATGAAACCCTGGCTCACTAAATACGAGCGCTGCTCATCGTATATGCGCCTTGCTTCCTCTTCGGGTGTAGGTTCGTCTGCGTTGGTTAGGATAGTAGTTTTGAGCCGAGCTTTATTTGCGGCGTTATCCCACCACCCTTGGTGCTCTGTAACGATGAAGAATGACCCCGTAAGATGTACCAGGGCAAGCGTGTAGTACTCGGCTGACTCGGTATACTTTTCTTTGGTAACTTCGATCTTATAAAACGTCTCCACCATTGGTGTGCCTCGGTTTTCCTGCCTGCAGTTTAAGCGTTTCCGCCTTCCATTTCCCGGGGCCTACATCGGCGGACTCCGAGAACACAATAGCTGATCTAGCCAACTTTCTAGTGGAGAACGGACAGGGCACGGGGAGTCTAATCAACACTTCCGCGTAGAAGGCGCAACCAGACAAATTCAGTTGCGAGTAACAGGACCAAGCGCCATGCGTCTGCCGTGCATCATGATCCTTCTGGTCGCTCACCACCCAGTTGTTCGAGAAGCTCGTAGGCGGCTCGGCAGGGCCAACCCGGGCTGCTGGGCGTCGCCTTCTTTCAAAGCCGCTTCCAACTTGTCAATGACCGTTCGCAGCAACTGATTGGCCATGGGACCGGCCACAGCAGTGCCGTTGAATTCCTGATGAATTCCGGCTGGTCCACTGGGGACTGGTCATAACCCTGGTGGTGCTCACCATCACCGGTTCCTACATGCACGACCCTTATCTGGTTGCGCGTGACCCGCGCGCCTGGGTGATGGGCTGGATGCGCTTTATCCATGAGCTGTCCGGCTTCTTCCTCATCGGGATTTTTGTGCCTCGCGTCTACTGGTTTTTTGCCGGCAACCGCTGAGCCTCATGGCGCGCGTGGTTGCCTCTCACAGCGCGGCAGTGGACAAGTTTCAAAAGCATGGTGGCCTATTATGCGTTCCGGCGCCGGAAACCCTTCGACGAAATCGGTCACAACTCCCTCGCCGCGATGGCCTACATGGGAGTTTTCTCGCTCGTCGCCATCGAGTTCATCACCGGGTTGGTGCTCTTCAGCGTGGTCGAGGGCGGCCCGGTTCTGCACTTCTTCGTGGGATGGATTCCGTGCTTCATCGACATCCCATGGATACGTTTTGTTCATTTTCTGGTCATGTTTATATTCGTTGGGTTTCTCATCCATCACGTCTACAGCGCCGTACTGGTGGGAAGTGCAGAGAAGAATGGCGAAATGGAGAGCATCTTCACTGGCTGGAAGTTTGTTCCCCAGCGCCTTATTGAGCAAGACAAGGATGCGGAAATGACGGGTGCTGCTCCGCGCGGGCGGCAGGGGCGAGGCAAGCGATGAGTGAAGCTGTCGCATGCCGGATTGGATTGCTGGGTCTTGGCAACCTGATGCGTACCGACGATGCAGTGGGGATGCTCACGCTGCGCAGCCTAACGGAGGATGGCCGCATGCTGCCTGAGGTTCGTGCCATCGAAGGCGGCTCTCTCGGTCTCGACCTCCTCGACAGCCTCCGCGGTGTGACCCACCTTCTGGCCCTCGATGCCGTGGATACTGGAGTTGCGCCCGGAGCCCTGGTACGGTTCGAAGGAGACGAGCTCGCCGCTCTGCCGGTTTCCAAGAGAGTTCATTTGCTCGGATTTTCTGACCTGCTGAGCGTTTTGCGCTTGATGGACGCTGCCCCGGCGGAGGTTGTTCTTCTCGGAGTGCAACCAGAGTCCACGGATTGGGGGACGGTGCTGACGCCAGCGGTAGAAGCTGGCCGGAAGGACCTGGTTCAAGCTGCGCTGCGGCAGATTGAGAGTTGGGTTGAAGAAATTTCTGCAGTTATGCCCTCAGCGGTTCTAGGTCAAGCGGTTCGCGCCTCCCCATACCAAAACTGAAAATGCTTTAGGTGGTTGTGCTGAGAAGCTTCGCTGAACCGGCGCCGGAGCCGGAAACGAACCTCTGACCGCATCTGCCCCGCTGCCCTGGATCTCTCCCGTTTTGGCCCATGCGTTCAAACTGAACCGATAGTTCCCTCTTTTGTGACAGCCGTCACAGTCAAGCAGGACCAAATTGTTCTATCTTCAGGCGCAGTACTACTGTGCCCAGAGGGCGCGACGCATCGATCTTCGCGATATGACAGCCGTGTGAACGCTTTACTCGGGGACCTTGCATGTAACGCTGATTGGTCGATTCTGATTCGCCCTGCGGCCACTGGCTTCTGCTACCGCGGTTTCGTTTTCAGACTCGATCGCTAGCTGCGTGCGATTCTTCTCCCCGCAGGAAGAAGGGATGCATAGCACAGGACAGTGAACTCCGGACACCACCTGGAGCACGGTGCTCGTCTCTAAGTCTCGCTCCGAGAGCATCGTCGCCGGATTGCCCAGAACTACCAGATCCACCTGACGGGCGAGAGCAAAATCTACGATCACCGGGCCAGCTTCGCCAGAGGTCACGAGGTGTTCGACGCAAACGGTGTGCGACTCGTTCATGGGCGCGAGAAAGCGTAGCCGCTCCAGTTGACGGCGCCGTTCAACGTCGCTCTCTGCTTCTGAAGAATGCAGAACGATCAGCTGATCGTGCGCGATGCGGTGTGCGGCGGTCAGCGCGGCCAGGGAGCAAGGGGAGAAATCCGTCGCCGACAGCACGGTTCGCCATTTTCCCGCCCAAGGCATCAACGCTTCGACATCGGGAGTGACGGTCATGATCGGGCACTCATTCCGTGCCAGGAGCTGGCGCGCGATCGCTCCGAGAGCCGCACGGCCAGCTCCCGTCTTGCCTCGCGTTCCAAGGACCAGAAGATCGCCACCATCGTCACGTACCGTCTGCAGGATGAGTTCAGTAATGTCGCCTGTTTGGACAACGGAGTGAACCTGAATCCCGTGCGTACGCAACTGTTCTTCGATCTGGTTCAGCTCTTCGCGAGCCGCCTGATCGGTGGAGATTGAGCGAGGCATTCCCGTAGGAAATGCATAGCCAATGGGATCGATCACGTGCACGAGCACTAGCTTCGCACCACACCAGCGAGCTATGGATTGAACATAGCGAAGCGTGGCCGAGGAATTCTCAGAGAAGTCCATGGCCACAACGATCGTTCCAAAAGGGAACTGCTTGGAGACAGCCACAAGATTTCCTTGAGAAGGTCGAACTTACTTGATCTATTTTGAAGGTTAACGTGTCGGACTCGAAAGCACGGTAATGAGCGTCACACTGGCGAAGGATTCACTGCCATCGCACTCAGGCGAGACGAGATGGACATTTGCCCTCGCAGCATACAACAGCATCGCACCAGCGGAAGCAACAAACTGTTCCGTTTTGCTCATGATTGCCAGATATCGCGAAAGCTAGGGTCATAGGTCAACTGCGATGCTGTCGTGCCTGCATGGATGTGGGTCCCAGATCTTCTCGGAAAGCTCCCGTTGTGCCATGAGAGCACTGTAAATATTTGATCCCGTGACGAAAGTGAGCAAAAGTGCACAGCTTTTCGCATCTTCCCGGACAGATAATGTCGCGAAGCGCCCCGATGAATGGTGGCGGCTTCTGCTCAGATCCACTGCAAAGTCGGCGTTATCGCTTATCGATCGGGGAAATTGCGCATGCGGCGTTCGTTCTGTAGGGTCGCGATTCTGATACTGCTGATTGGCTCGGGGGGCGTCGAGTTAATGGATGCCTCTGGCAGTGGCGCGCAACAAGCTGCAATGACTTCCCCGAGGGACTCAGTGAATCCGGCAGACTATGTCGGACAACAAACCTGCGCCACCTGCCATCAGGACCAGGTGAAGGGCTTCCCCGAAAATCCTCATTCCAAGCTGGCAGTTGAGCACGGCGGCAAGGGAGTGACATGCGAGGGCTGCCACGGACCCGGCAAGGCCCATGTCGACAGCGGCGGGGACGCGACCAAGATCTTTCAGTTCACCAAAGCAACCCCAAAACAAGTTGCTGCGAGATGCTTGACCTGCCATGTTGGCGATCACCCGAATTTTGACCGGACCGCCCATGGCGATGCTCTCGTCGGCTGCACCAGTTGCCACAGTGTCCACAAGTCCGAAGCGCAGACCGCCTTGCTCAAAACGAATCAGCCCACCCTCTGCTACCAATGCCATACAGACATTAAGGCGGCGTTTGCCGAGCCGTTCCATCATCGGGTCAACGAGGGGTTAATCAAGTGCAGTGACTGCCACGACCCTCATGGCACTTTCCAGCCCAAGATGCTGCAGCAGAGTGCGACACAGGACGCGATCTGCACCAAGTGTCACATCGATACGGTCGGGCCATGGGTTTACGAGCATCCGCCCATCAAGACTGAGGGCTGTACCATGTGCCATGTCCCGCACGGATCGACGAATCCTCGCTTGCTGACGCGCAACAACGTGAACAGCCTCTGCCTGCAGTGCCACTCGCCTTCCATGAATTTCACGGCGCCGGGCACGCCATCGTTTCATAACCAGGCAAATCAATACCAGGCTTGCACCGTCTGCCACGTGCAGATACATGGCTCAAACGCCAGCAGCATTTTCTTCAAGTAAGGCATGGCCACAAATGATGAGCGCATTTTCGTTGATCTCGGTGCTGCGGAATCCCCGGCGCGGCGCTCTGCTTATCTCAGCCATCGCCATCACCACAGCCCTCGCTCAGACCAGTGCTCCAAAGAGTGCGCAGGATCCTCCACCCCCACCAGCGCCCGGGGACAACATTCGTTACGGATACGCGGTCCATCAGTCCATCGATCTCGGCGGCCACATTGCGAACTACTCCGGTAACGACGCTATGTATGACACGCTGGTCAACTTCCAGTCCGGGCCTCGCATTCTCGACCAATCCCTGGAGATGATCGCTGTCGATCCGGCGAAAGCGCTCCTATTCGATCGCCTTTCGACGACCAGCTTCGGTTACGGTGGAGATCCATATAACGTCACGTTTCTGAACTTTTCCAAGGGCCGCATCTACGACTTCCATTCAAGCTTCCGCCGCAATCGCCAGTACTTCGACGATAACCTGCTGGCTAATCCGCTGATTCCCCCTACATCCACCCCCTTTGTTCCGATCCTCGACACGCCCCACCTTTACAACACGGTGCGCCGCATGACCGACACGAGCGTAACGGTGGCACCGCTCTCCGTGGTCAGCGCACATTTCGGCTATTTCCAGAATGTCAACCAGGGGCCGACCACTAGTACGCTTCACGTCGGCGCTGAGGCCCTGCTTACCCAATTCTGGCGCAACTCGACGGATGTCTGGAACGGCGGTATCAGCTGGAAACCGCTGCGCGGCACCACCGTCGGCTTCGATGAGTTCATCACCCACTACAAGGGCAACACCCATTGGGCGCTCACCGGGCTCGATTACCAGCTCTCCAACGGCACCCCCGTCAGTCTCGGAATCGACCTCTCTTCGGTCTGGAATAGTCCGTGCGCTTCGCCATTCACTGCGGATGGGACCGTCAACCCAACCTGCAGCGGTTTTCTGTCATACACGCGGTACGCTCCCGTGCGTACGCTGTTCCCTAGCGAGCAGTTTCACTTTCAAAGCACGTCCATCCCCCACTTCACTATGAATGGACGTGTTCTCTACATGGGTACGACCAGCCACCTCACAAACTTCAATGAGGTCTTCAACGGCCTCGACTCCCGGGTCAAGAATCGCGTAGAGGCTGTCACTGGCTCCGCCAACGCGCGCCGCATTAACGTGAACGCCGATTACGGCGCCACCTGGCAATTGACACCCAAGATCGCGCTCAACGACATCTTCGACTTTTGGTATTTCCGTCAGCCCGCGACCAACGTCTTTACCGAGACAGACTACGCCGGAACCTCAATGCTTCAGCCACCCGGGGCCGCCACAACGACCACGACGCCCGACTATCAGGCCCTCAATCAGAAGACAAAGACCAATACTTTCTTCGTCAATTGGGATGTCAATCCTTTTGGCCGCCTCACGCTGGGTTACCGCTATCGCAGTCGCATCATCACCGATGCGGGCGGCGACTTCATCCCTATCCATGAGAACTGGTCCCTCTTCGGCATCGTCTTCAGGCCCACGCCTCAATTGCGCGCCAACTTTAATTTTGATTGGATGTATGCCGACAATTCATTTACCCGCATCAGCCCGCGCCAGTTGCAACATTATGTTTTGCGAACCAACTACAAGGCGAAGACCTGGCTCACTTTTTCCGGGACCATCAACATCCTGGAGGACCGGGACAATATCCAGACGGTAAATCACCTCGCCCACGACCGCGACTTTTCCTTCTCAACGGTCATCACTCCGAGCGAAAAATGGAGCATCGACCTGAGCTATTCGTACGACGACATTTTCTCGACTACGCTCGAGTGTTATACCGCAACGCCGGTTGCAGCGGGCACCCCACAGGGCCCCGATGTGTGCCAGCAAGCGGACTTGCCACTGCAAAGCAACGGTTACTACAACCAGCCGACCCAATACGGCTCCATCGGATTTGTATTCACCCCGGTGAAGAAGGTCCATGTGGTCGCCGGCTATCGCATGTCTGACACCGACGGCCAAGCCCCACCCATCAATATCCGCCAGGTGCCGGGCTCGCTACAGTCGCAGTATCAAACGCCGTACGGCGCCCTTGCCTACGATCTCACTGCGAACTGGACATGGAAAGCCAACTATGACTACTACAGCTATGGCGAAGGTACGCCGATCGGCCCTACGCTTCCGCGCAGCTTTCGCGGAAATGTCTACACCCTGGGAGTTCGCTATGCTTTCTAGGTTCCTATGCAAGCATCATTGCCCACCTAACCTCAATAAGGAGTATTGCCCATGTTGAAACACATTACTCATGCTGTTGCCGTCGGCCTGGTCGTCTTATTTGCGAGCGTCACCAGCCTCGCTCAATCTTCCGGAGCTGATACCTACAAAGCGAAGTGCCAGATGTGCCATGGCGCTGACGGGCTGGGCAGCACACCCGCCGGTAAGGCCATGAAAGCGCGGCCGTTCAACGCGCCTGACGTTCTAAAGGAATCGGACGCTGATCTTACGGCTGTTATCAAGAACGGCAAGAACAAGATGCCTGCCTTTACCGGCAAGCTTACCGACGCACAAATCACGGACGTCGTAGCGTATATCCACACATTGCAGAAGTGACAGAACTCACCCAATAAAAAGTCGTGGCCCCATGGGACGACCCCGCTAAAACCGGCGCAAACCAAGGAGTGGATCAATGGAACTCACACCCCAGAAGAAGGACGTGCTCGTCGACGCAACGGGGCGGCGTTCATTTGTAGTTGCTTTATTTGGAGTGAGCGGAGCAGTGGTGAGTGCGCTCTTGGCCTTTCCCCTGGTGCGCTTCGTCACCTACCCGCTGCGCAAAGGCGCAACGGCCACCACTTGGTCAGACGTAGGGCCGGTGCAGGACTTTGCCTCGCTTACCGCACCCATCGCGAAAACCATTACATTGGAACGTCGCGACGCGTGGCAGACCACCTCATCCCAGACGGCGGTATACGTGTTGCCATCCAAGGCTGGACAATTCCGCATACTATCGCCTATCTGTCCGCATCTGGGATGCTCGGTCCGCTGGGTGGGCGATGAAAACAAATTCATCTGCCCGTGCCATTCAGGATCGTTTACGGCAGACGGAGAGCGCATTGCAGGACCACCGCCTCGCTCCCTGGATGTACTCGAATCCAAAGTCGAGGACGGCGTATTGAAAGTCCGCTACCAATATTTCCGGCAATTAGTTCCCAACAAAGAAGTAATGGCCTGAGGTGGAGGAAGTCTATGACCGACAAAACTGCGCCTGAGCAACCCGTCCACTCCAACCTCGGTACCCGGTTTGTCCAGTGGCTGGACCAGCGTACGGGCATCGACTCTCTGCTCCATGAGTCGCTCGACGAGCCAATTCCAGGAGGCGCCAAGTGGGCTTATATCTTCGGCTCGGGGCTGCTGTTCCTTTTCGTTTCGCAGGTTATCACCGGCGTTTTTCTTGCCTTGTATTACGTGCCGTCGGCGGACCACGCGCACACCGTTGTGTCATACATTGTTAAAGAGGTCACCTCAGGATCATTCGTCCGCAGCATTCATGCTTACGGATCGAGTGGCATCATCATCCTGCTTCTGCTTCACATCGGGCAAACCATCCTGTATGGCTCTTACAAGGGGCGCCGGGAATTGCTGTGGCTCTCCGGCTGCATCCTGCTGGCCCTCATGCTCGGCATGGCCTTCACCGGATATCTGCTGCCCTGGGATGAGAAGGCATATTTCGCCAGCGCGGTGGGAACAAATCTGATTGCCGAAGTACCGTGGATTGGGCCGCCGTTACAGCAGCTAGTACGGGGCGGGGAGCAGATGGGAACACTTACTGTCTCCCGCTTTTATGTGCTGCACGTATTCGTGCTGCCGGGGCTTCTGATCGGCTTCATCGCAGCGCATGTCTTCTTTTTTCGCAAAGCAGGCGCGGCAGGCCCGATCAAGGAAGACCCCGTGCACCCCAAGTTGCCGTCGGTTCCGTTTTACCCTCGCCAGGTGGTCATGGATGCGTGCTTTGCCATCGTGCTGATCGGTATCCTGGCCATCATCGCCAAGACAATCCCGATGGACCTGGGTCCGGCGGCTAACCCCGCAGATACGCATTTTCTGCCGCGCCCGGAATGGTATTATCGGCCGGCGTTTCAGTGGCTTAAGTATCTCAGTGGCCGTTGGTCGCTGATCGGCGGTATTCTTTTGCCTGCCATGCTCGCGCTGATCTTTGCCGCGGCGCCGTTTCTGGATCGGCGACTCGAGCGCCGTCCCTGGCGACGGCCAATTTCAGTAGGCGCGTTCCTTCTCTTCCTGATTGCTTATACGTCTCTTGGTATAGCCAGCTATCGGGACGATTTTCGTGATCCTGGGGTGGCGGCGCAGATGCGCCAGCAGGACGAGGATGCGAAGGCCTTCATGCAGAAGCCCTTCGTTCCGGAAGCCGCTGCAGGCAGTGTATCGGCTGCACTGGTATCTGCCGACCCAAAAGTGCTGAAGGGACAGGCTCTCTTTCAGGCCCAGTCGTGCAGCTCCTGCCATGGAGACGGGGGCATCGGCACCGCCGCCGCAGGTCCTCTGACGGGCGTCGGCCAGAAATATACCGACACCCAACTGATTGCGCTGCTTCGTACGCCGAGCAGTAAGATGACCAACGGCGGTATGACAGCTGTAGATCTGAAACAGGATGATCTAGAGGCATTGGCCGCATATCTCCGCCAACTGCGCTAATCGTCTTAGGGTCGGTACTTACGGTTCGATATGCCAAGGCGAGGGGACTGCTCGTTTGGCGATCGACATTGACGACAGGAAGCTTGGGCAACAAAGTCCCTACCTTTGTTCACAAAGAGGGCTCCGATGTCACGACGCAGATCATAACGGCAAGGCAGGAGCCAGCATCACCAACTACTGTTCGGGATGCCAAAACCTGTTGACGATGGATGATCCTAACCTGAAGTTGTTGACTGATCTGGAAATGCGGTACGAAGGATCAGGATGTCTGGTCTGGGAAACACGCGGGGGTTGTCGCGCTCCACAAGACGTCCTTGTGGCCAAACTCATTGTGGTGGACAAAGTCTTCCAGTTCCCGCCGGACGCGGAGATAAGGGTTTTCCGGTTCAGCGGGGTAGCCGAGGCTGCAAGCAAAAGCAATTTTCATAAGCGGCGGTATATGCAGGGCGTGCTGCACTTGCTTTTCGACCGCTCCATTACGAAAGACGGTGAGTACGTGCATGCCCAGTCCTTCGGACTCACTCATAAGCCACATATTTTCCATCACGCAGCCAAGCCCCATGAGCCCGATTGCATCGCCTTTAGAGTCAGGCGAATGGATGGACGAGTCATACAGAACCACCAGCAGTACCTGGGGCTGCAAGACAGCCTTACCCAGAAGCGTCAGTTGCGACCTGGCATCTGATTCAGGATTCCATGCTTCAGGATCTGTCCATGCCCGAGGATAGATGTTCGCCAGAGTACCTTTTTTTTTGTGGCTGAGTTCCGCTTCGCTGAAGGAGACGTGCTCATAGGTTTCGCGAAGGTAGGTCTCTGACATCTCGGCGGGGATCTTCGCGATTGCCTCAAGACGTTCTTTGTCATCGACCACGACGATGGCAAAGTTCTGCATGTTGTCAGGAGTAGGAGCCCAACGCGCCGCCTCGAGGATTAACTTCACCTGTTGCGTCGTAACCGGCCGATCAGGGTTGAATGGCCCTCTCGTAGAGTGTCTGTCGTGTAGGAGCACCAGGAACGCCTGCGTTGCACGCTCCTGGGCAAGTGCTGCTGCACTTTGAATGACGTCGACAACCATGTCGTTCCCCCTCGAAAGTCTGGTCAGCAGCTACTTCCAAGAAGGCCGGACGAAACCGCCTTGGCGCTGCTGTTGCGAGACTATGTTCTGAGTTTCGACTTGTTGACGGGGCTATGTCTGAGCACTTTTGCTCATTGGGATTCTTGTCGAGGGCAACCCGCGAATAGAGTTGAGCACCGACGCCTTGATGTCCCATGCAAGGCTCAGCGTCCGTAGGGCGGAAATTCCGTACCAGTTAGGATCGAACTCAAACCACGCCAGGCCATGACGGGACGATCGGGGATGGGCGTGATGGTTGTTGTGCCAGCCCTCACCAAAAGTTAACAAGGCCACCCAAAAGCTATTTGTAGAACTATCGGCGGACGAACCAGTCAGAACTTTTCTGGTTCAGATCCGGTGACCGGTCGCATCTTCGTCACAACCAGCACCTCCAGCAAAGCGGCCGTCTGACGAATGTTTCCTGAGATTGCGAGAAGTGCCTCCGAGACGAGAGGAAGCACATCCGCCAGCAAGTCCAGGCGGTCACCGACGTTATGGAGCTGCTTAGCTTCGATACACACCAGTTGCAATTGTCATCATTCAGGCAAATTCCCCAGCCGTCTCGAGGATAAAGGCTTCCGAGGCGGACGAATGCTGTTCCTGCCGGGCCCCGCTGGGGGTGAAGTCAAGAACAATGCGGGACGCCACGTCGCCATGCTGGAGCCGTTCGAAGACACTATTAATCGATGAAAGAGTTGCCAATTCAATATCAGCCTTGACGCTGCCTCCCACAGCGAAATTAAGCGCTTCCACCATGTCCTGGCGAGTTCCTACAAATGAACCGCGGATTGTGATGCAATTCGCCACCACATCAAAGAGAGCCACCGGGAACTCGCCGGGCGGTAACCCGACTAGAACGCAGGTACCGCACTTGCGCGTCATGCCTATGCCTTGTTTGAAGGCGATGAGTGACGGAGCGGTAATAAGAACCCCGTGAGCTCCCCCACCCGTCTCCTTCTTCAGTGTGGCCGTGGGATCAACGTTCCTGGCATTGATGATCAGATCCGCACCAAGGCGCTTGGCGTGCGCCAGCTTGCCGTCATCGATGTCGATCGCACATACAAGCAGCCCCATTGCCTTCGCGTACTGAACAGCCAGGTGGCCCAATCCCCCGATCCCAGAGATTGCCATCCATTCCCCAGGTTTCGCTTGCGACTCCTTAATCCCTTTGTAGGTCGTAATACCAGCGCAGATCAGAGGCGCGGCTTCTGTTGGGGTGAGTCCTGCGGGAATGTGGGCGAGGTAGGTGGGATCTGCAAGAACGTATTCGGCAAAGCCACCATTCCTGGTGTAGCCTCCGAACTCCGCCTCAGGACACACGGTTTCACGGGCTGTCAGGCAATACTCGCAATGGCCGCATGCCGAGTAAAGCCATGGGACACCTACTCGGTCACCTTCTTTGACGAGGCTCACCTCTGCTCCAAGGGCAACGACCAGCCCGATCGCTTCATGACCTGGAATGAACGGGAGCTTCGGCTTCACCGGCCAATCTCCGAGTGCAGCGTGGAGGTCCGTATGGCATACGCCACATGCCTCGGTCTTGATCACGATCTGACGTGGGCCCGGGGAGGGAATATCCCACTCCCGCAATACGAGGGGTTTGCCGAATTGCTCGACTACAGCTGCATTCATCTTGGATGGCATATGTGACTCTTTCGTCTTAGCAGTGAGCTTGAACTAATATGAGGTGAACCGACATTCCTTCCAATGCCTCCGGACTGCAACCGCGGTTCTCGAGACACCAGCAACGTCAGTACACGATCGTGGGACGACAAATATAATGTAGGTCCCGGAGGCAGAATTGGACTGTATCTAATTGCTCATCTCCACAACAAGGTGGTCTCGATGTTTCGTGCGGTATTGCGGGAACACGGCGGTCAGAATAGCGAAAAGGGCCAAATGATGTACACGAGAATGTACACGGAAATTACGAGCCAAATCTTGTAAGCGCTTGATAAGATTTGGCGTCCCCGACGGGATTTGAAACCGCGTTATCGCCGTGAAAGCAAGGAAGTCGTGCCCTGGTTCAGGAGCAGCTATCAGCTGCGTATGGACGATCGCAAGCAGACTGAGATTCCGGTGAGCCGGGCGCAAACCCGGCGCCTGCGCGAACTTTTCAAGCTCTAGGACAAGCCAAGCACCGGCGTGCAGCTTGAGAAGCTCACGGCGGTCCAGCCGTGCTGGCGCCGGAAGCTTTTCAGGTTCCGATGCTGACACAGCCACCTCCCCGCGGCTATTGCTTGATCACCGTGCCGTCGCGCTTACGTATCTCTCCCCATCCACCATTAAGGTTATTTCTTCCCGGCGTAAATGGAGCCTTGGCTGCTGCCTTCTCATCAATCTCGATGCCCCAACCGGGGTTCTCGTTTACCCAGAGGTATCCATCCTTCATTGTCGGACAGCCGTGAAAGATCTCCTGGGTCCGTTCGTTGAAAGGCGAGTATTCCTGAATGCCAAAGTTATAGCTGACCAGATCAAGAGTCACGTTGGCCATGTGCCCTACGGGCGAAACATCGCCCGGACCATGCCAGGCTGTCTTGACCCCGTACGGTTCGGCCAGGATCGCGATCTTGCGAGCCGGAGTGAACCCACCCACCTGGGAAACATGCACGCGAATGTAGTCGATGAGCCGCCCCTCGATCAGCGGCTCCCATTCGTGCGGATTGTTGAAGAGCTCACCCATGGCGATCGGCGTCGCACAGTTTTGCCGGATCTGCTGAAAGTATCCCAGGTCCTCCGGTGAAAGCGGATCTTCCAAAAAGAACATGTGAAACTTTTCTGCTTCTTTGCAGAACTGCACTGCCAGGTTCGGTGTCAGCCGCTCGTGCATATCATGCAGCAATTCAATCTCATCGCCCAATTCCTGGCGGCAGACTTCCAGGAGCTTCAAGGCGCGGCGGAAATCGTAGGCCGGCTCGTAGAGTGGCTTATCGGTCAGTGCCTTGAGCGTGTTGTCTGTGGCCGTTCTTGAGCCGTAGCCTGACATTCCGGGAATTCCAACCTGGACCCGGACATTGCGAAAACCTTTGGCGATATAGCCCTTCGCGCTTTCCACGACGGCTGCATAATCAGGTCCGTCCGCATGCCCATAGGCATCGACGGCTTCCCGGCATTTGCCTCCGGCAAGCTGATATACCGGCATGCCTGCCTGCCGTCCCTTGATGTCCCACAGTGCCTGATCGACGCCGCTGATGGCGTTATTCAGTACCGGGCCATTCTTCCAATAGGAACTGTCATAGCACGATTGCCAGATGTCCTCGATCCTGTCCGTGGTCTTGCCGAGGAGGAACGGTTTCAGATATTTTTCTACCGCGGGTTTAACCAGATCGGCGCGTTGGGTGAATGTAGCGCAGCCGTAGCCATAGAGGCCATCCTGATCGGTCGTAATCTTAACCACCGTAAGCCGCGTGCCCGCTGGCTCACATTCAATCACGCTGATATCCTTAATGCGCGGCGTTGCCATCCCGCGCGTCGCGTGTGCAACCTGCTCTTGCGCGCGTAGGACGGGCGGGGCGAGGCTCAGCAATGCTGCGCTCCCCATAGACTTCAACAAATCACGACGTTTCATGGGCATATCAGAGCCCTCTCATTATTTTGCTGCGACATTTTCATCCCCACCACTGTTCACCCTCTGCCAGATGAGCCTTCACTGCGTCAGGGTTCAGCTCGACACCGAGCCCAGGCTTGTCGGATACGCTGATGTGCCCACCCTTGATATACGGACCGTCGAGCACCAGGACTTTGTCCATCCACCCCCCCTGACCCGTTATCGTTTCACAGGCAATATAGTCACGGATCGATGCAGCCCACTGGCAGTTAGCCCAGGTGTGCAATTGACTCCCGGTGTTGTGCGTCGCCATCGGCAATCCAAATGTATCAGCCATGTCGGCGATGCGTTTGGTTTCCAGGAATCCGCCGCTGTTGCGTAAATCAGGATTCAGGATGTCGCATCCCTGGTAAATAATGAAATCCTTGAAGCCTGCCCGCCGTTCGAGATTCTCACCCGTACAGATCGGCACACGAGAACTGGCGCACAATCTTCTCCATGATTCGGAGTAATCCACCGGAAGCGGATCTTCGAGCCACAGCGGTTTAATTGGTGCAACCGCGTCTGCCAATTGAATAGAAGTGCGCAAGTCGTACTCCCAGTGGCAGTGGACCATAAGATCGTGATCCCAGCCGATGGCTTCGCGGCAATTCTCAAAACCCTGCGCAATCTCCATCAGTTCTTTCGTTGTCAGGACTCGATTGCCAAGATCCCGGGCGCTGTCGGTCGCCACGGTTGTATGGCGAAACCCGATCTTGTGTGCGGTAAAGCCGCTGGGGTCTGCCTTGATCTTTTCTGCCCATTCGCGGCACGAGTCTTTGTCCAACATGTTTCGAGGAGTCGCGTGGTCGTAAACCCGGACCTGGTCGCGGAACCTTCCTCCGAGCAGCGTCGATGTGGGAACGCCGAGCATCTTTCCTGCCAGATCCCAAAGAGCCATTTCAATGCCGCTGGCCGCGCGCATGAGAGAGTGTGCAGAGCCGTCTGTCCGCGTGCCTGAAAGCTCAGGACCTCCAATGCCCATGTAGGTATAAATGACATCGATCTCCAACGGATTCTTGCCCACCAGCAGCGGCTTGAGCGCCTGAATCTGCTCCTTTACACCGATGCTTGGCGTGCCGTATGCCTCGGCAATTCCGAAGTGTCCATTGTCGGCAACGACCTTCACATAAACATAGGTACGTTGGCCCCTCAACGTCATCGTCTGGATATCTGTGATCTTTGCATGCACTCTTTCCGCGGCGGCGAGAGGCAGAAACCCGCTCACCCATCCCACTCCTCCAAGTAGCGCCGTTCCACCCGCAACTCCGAGAAATCTACGCCGCGACCAATTGGGTTCGCTTACCTCGACCACTCTTCACCCCGCATAATTCTTCTGACCCCGTCGGTTCCTGCAGAGTAGACATGGGCCTGCGGCCCCAAAAGGACGAAAAAATGTTGGGTGCCCCATTCAAGCCTTCTGTTGGCTTGACTGGGACGCGCTGCTGTCCAGGTACATGTTTTTCGACCGAGACAACGCCTTCACCATTCTCCAACAGAGCCGTCCTGGTGGAAAACGCGCGCCATTGGTTTTGAACCACCAAAGGGATACTTGCTCAAAGAGGCTTCGCTCAGTTCAAACCCCAGGCCCGGTTTCGAAGGCAGAGGGAATCGCCCATTTACCATGCGCATAGTAGAGAAGCCGAACCAGTCGGCCCAGATCTTCTCTTTGTCGCCCGGCTGTACGAAGCTGCAGATCTCCTGGATCAGAAAGTTGGGCATCGAAGAATCTACATGCAATGTAGCCATCCCTCCGATAGGCCCTTCACACGCATGCGGCGCCATGGAAACGTTGGAGATGTTGGCCATGGCCCCGACCTTCCCTAGCCCTGTAACTCCGCCGACGTGATTGATGTCCGTCTGCAAAATATCAACGATGCCCATCTCGATCAACTCGCGACAGCCATAGGCCGCGACCAGGCGTTCGCCGGTTGCGATCGGCGTGGTCGAACGGCTGGCGACACGGCCCATGGCCTGGACGTTCTCCGGCGGGCACGGCTCTTCGACAAACAGCAAATGCAGCGGCTCAACTTCTTTGACGATGATGGACGCTACGCTGGGACTCGTTTTCGCATGGAAATCGACCGCAATATCGATGGAGTCGCCGAGCTTTTCCCGAATGCGCTGCATATGCTTGACCGCTCGATCGATTTTGGCATTGGTCTCGATCCATTCGTATTCCTGGTCAGGAAGTCCGATCTTGAAGCAGGAGACCCCCTCCTGGAGAGCAGTTTCGCGCAATTTTGCCAGCTGCTCATCCGTCCTTGCGTTCTCCGCGTGATAGTAGCCGCGAACGCCATCCTTATTGTTGGGGCCGCCCAGAAGCTGATACACCGGAACGCCCAATGCCTTGCCGCGCAGATCCCAGAGCGCTTGATCAATACCGGAAATCGCCGATCCGATGACTGGGCCCGCGCGATAGAAGCTGTGGACATACATCGACTGCCAATGATGCTCGACCTGCATGGGATCTTTGCCGACAACAAAGTCCCGGAAATCTTCAATGCAAGACATCGTCGCCTGGGCCTTGCCCTCAAGCGTGCCCTCTCCCCATCCCACCAGTCCCTGGTTTGTCTCGAGTCTCACGAAAACGTAGGGTCGATCCGAATCGGGTGTTAACGAAACGCCGAATACTTTCAGGTTGGTGACTTTTAAACCGGAACTGAGATCCCGAAATGCCTCAGCCCGGGCAGCCTGCTCCCCATTCGACTGAGCGATGAATGGCTCACATCCACAAAGGTCCGTCGTACGGGAAGTAGAGACCGCCGCGGCAATGCGAGACGCGGGCGCGGCAGCAGCAACCGCCGCCGCTCCGCCAAGAAAGCTTCGTCGATTCATACGATCTGGTTCCTCTCGAGTGCTTGTGCGTCTACTTCGACACCTAGACCCGGCCCCTTTGGCAACGCGAAGAATCCGGCTTGCGCTGTTGCTGACCCGGCGCCTGAGTTGGGTAGTTGAGCAATGAAGAAATTGGGGATACTCGCTGCCACGTGCAGAGCCGCGGCAGTAGCAATCGGACCGGCCGCATGCCAGGGTGCAACGGCCACGTAGTAAGTCTCTGCCATCGCGGCTAAGCGCCGAGTACCCGAAATGCCATGGACCAGCAAATCGGGTCGAAGCAAGTCGACCAATCCTGCCCGAAGCAGATCCTGGTAGGTTCCAGGACTCGAGATATCACGGCCAAAGCCGAGAGGAACGACAGTCTCGTCGGCAATCTTGTGCAGAGTGGACAGATTAGACACCGGACAGGGTGCATCGAACCAGAGGGGATGCATGGACTCAACGGCAGCAGCCAGAGTTGCCGTATCGGAAGGAGTGAGTTGATCGCTGCATTCGAATGCAAAGTCGGCATCCGGAGCCGCTGCGCGCATTGCCTTGAAGCGCGCTACGCCAGCTTGAACATAAGCGCTTCCTTGATTGCGCGCCGCAGGTGTGGGGATGGGTACCAGGAAGGCCGCGAAACCCAGGGCGAGTTGCTTTTGCAGATCCTTTTCGAGCTCAGCGTCCGAGGTTCCGGCCAATCGTACGATGGCGCGTGCCTTGTTCCGCGTTGGACCTCCCAGGACGCGATATACGGGAGCCTTCGTCGCTTTGCCGAGAATATCGAGCAACGCCATATCTATGGCCGCTTGTGCATTTTGCGGAACCAGCGGACGCAACGTCTCATACGCCGACGCAGGGCGCCCCAAAGCAACCTCACGCGTAGCCTTTAGATCGGGACTGGAGAGCGCCTTGCACTCGCCATAACCAACCAGGCCCGACTGGGTTCGGACCTGCAGAACTACATAAGAGTTTCCCGGACCAGCTGGGGGCACTCTAAAGGCGCGCACCTCGGATATGGCATGAGGACCGTCCCCTCCAGCAGCCCCGGTTTCGCGCTGTGCCGGAGCGAGCAGGGCTCTCCTCCGTTCCACCTTATTGATCATCGGCAAGTCTCATCTCTCCGTGCGCATCTTTGAGTGGCTTCGCTCAAAAGACGGCTCTCGACGATAAAAAGTCTTCAAAACGTCAATCTAAGCGCACCCTGGATCTGGCGCGCCGTGTTCGATGTAGAAGTAATCGTACCGGCGCCCCCGGAATTGATCACGGCCGCCGGAACCTGGAATTGAGGGTGGTTGAACATGTTGAAGAATTCCACGCGAAAGAGTAAAGCAGCGCTTTCCTTGATGGGGAAATGCTTTTCCAGGGAGCCATCAAGATTGACTTCTCGAGGCCCACGGAGAGTGTTCCTGCCGACGTCACCCCAATTGTAGGCAGTGGGCGAAGTGAATGCCGCCGGGTCGAACCATTTACTGACGGTTTTGGTCGCCGGATATTGAGCCACCCCAGGAATAACGTTAGCGCGGCTGGACCCAGCTCCAGTATTGGTGGCGGTGCCACTTATGGTCACAGTGAAGGGCAGACCTGACTGTCCAACGAAGATGCCGTTAGTCTGCCAGCCACCCAAGACCCACCGATCAAGGAAGGAGCTACTGTTAAGAAAGGCTCTTCCCGGTCCGAATGGCAACTCATAGGTCCCATAGACATTGACTCGATTGCGGATGTCGTTGTCAGAATTGGCATAGTCGGCGGCACGATCATAAGGATTTTGGGGGATTGGGCCATCGACGCCGCCATCGTACGGGGCATTGTCCAACGCATGTGCCCAAACATAGTTCGCTGTGAGAAAGAATCCACGCGATAGCCGCTGCTGGAAACTGGTCTGGAGCGAATTGTACGAGCCAACGCCTACCGACTCATAGTAAGCAATAGCCGTTACGTTGGGGTACTGGGCATCGTACTCTCGCCGGGCTTGAATATTGCCGGGGCCCGGAGCAGGCTGATCGATAGGGTTGTTCCACGACAAATGATGGGTTATAGAAGCGACGTAGCCGATAGTGAAGGACGAGCGGGGAGTTAGCTGCCTTTGCATGCTTAGGTTGAACTGCTGCCCGGAGGCATTTTTGAAATGATGATCGATCCCCTTCAGGCTGCCGAACGGGTTGGCAAAGGTGGCCGGTGGGATCTCATTCAAAGTTAGAAAACCTTGCGAGACGGTATTTGAGGGAAATAGAGTTCCCGGAGAAAGCGTGTAGATCAGATCGAACGGCCACTGCCGCTCCTGCCGTATCGTCGTCCCCTGGTTTGCTTGAGGATCATAGAAGGCGCCATAGCCACCACGTACAACGGTCCTCTCGTTCACCGTGTAAGCGAAACCTAGACGAGGTCCTACCGAGCCGTAGTCCGTTTGCCAGTTCGCGCTCTTCGAGACACCATTCTGCCCGGCGACCTCCACGGCTGCGTTGACCGGGTTGAAGTTCACCCAGTAGTCATGAGCGTCGGCATAGGGTGTATTGATCTCGTAATGCAGGCCAAGGTTCAGGGTCAACTTCGGAGTGATGCGCCAATTGTCCCCTCCGTAGAAGTTATATTCGTTTCCGAAGACATGCGCAGTCCCGGGAAGAAACAAGTCGCGCACCGTGGACGCGGGGTAGCCAAGCAAAAACGATGCCATCGCGTTTCCCGTGCCTGTCGTGGAAGCCGGATTATTCGAAAAGTTACTATCAAAGTTGAAGCGGCCAAACGGGCTCTGGCCCGGAGGCGAGTCGGTCTCGCTGATTAAATGATGAAGCGTGTCTATGCCAAACTTGAAGTTATGCCTGCCGTGCTCCCAGGACACGTTTCCTATGTTCTCCCAAAGGTGCTCGCGCCGTATCTCCGGCTCCGACCGTGAATTGCCCAGTCCCCCGAAACCAGAGGGACTGATGATCGGCGCCACCGGGCCTGGGCCTGCCCCTTTCGGCTGGTAGCCAGGCTGCGGCTGCTTCCCGGGGATCTCCGCCCAGATCGGAGATGTTAATTGAGAAGGCAGCAGGAAGCTGGTAAACCTGTTGAACCCAAACCTGTACTCACCCACAATGTGCGGCGTGATGATCTTGTTATATGCCAACACTCCTTGTTGACCACGATCTGCCTCCGGCCCGGAGAATGCGCCCTCACTTCCGCCGATAACATCGTTGAATGTGTTCGGCATCTGTATTTGGGTGTCGTCGATCGAGTAGCGCGCAAAGAAAGTCTGGCTGGGCGTGATCAGATAGTCGACGCGAGCGTCCCCACGGTTATCATCGCTCTTCTTGAGTGGATAAGTGACAATGTTATTCACCGTTGCGTTGGTTTGTGGCAATGGATAAGCATTGATGAGCTGGTATGAGATTGGGTCGAACTGGCCCGCCGGAATAATATTGTTCGGAAACTGTGTCCTCGTATAAGTTTTGCCCGAGGCCGTGGTCGTCAAAGGATCGTAGATATTGGCTATTCCCTGGAAGTTCCCCTGTCTTTCGTTCATTGTAGGGACGGTATTAACCTGCGTCCCTGCGGACTGCTCGTAGTAGCCTTCATAGTTCACGAAGAAAAATGCTTTGCTGCGTTTAATCGGGCCGCCTAGTCTTCCACCGAAATCATTGAGCCTATAGAGCGGAATGGGTGTATTCGGTCTGACAAAAAAGTTCTTCGCGTCCAGGTCAGAGTTACGAATGTACTCGTAGACAGAGCCATGCAGATTGTTTGATCCGGAACGCGTGCTGGTTACCAGAATCGCGCCCGCCCCGCGGTTGTATTCGGGCCCGGCATTACTGGTAATAACATTGAATTCCTGAAGCGATTCAACACTAGGCCGCACAATCTGCGTTTGCGCGATCATCTCCGTATTATCGACACCGTCCAGGAGCAACTTATTTGCGCTATCCCGGGCGCCGTTAGCTTCGATGGTCGTACCACCGGGCCGCAATTCGTCTGGCCGGACTCCCGAACCGATTGTGTTGGTGGGAGCATAGTTCAATCCTGTAACCCCGGGAGCAATAATCGCCAGCTGGGTCAGGTTTCTCCCGTTGAGAGGCAGTTGCTGGACCGCCGTCGTGGCGATCACCTGTCCTACGGAAGCATTCTCGCTTTGTAGTACAGGAAGAGCCCCTGTGACCTCCACCGACTGGGTGACCGAACCGACTTCCATAACGATGTCGAGACGCGCAGTCTGGCTTACTTGCACGACATAGCCCTTGTTGACGTGCTTAGTGAACCCTGTTTTTTGTGCCTCAATGGTATAGCTGCCTGGCGTCAGGTTGCTCGCAATGTATTGCCCGGCGCTATCCGTCTGCAGATCCTTGGTCTCGTTCGTGCTTTCGTCGGTCACCCGCACCGTGGCGTCTGGGACAACCGCTCCGTTCTTGTCTGTCAGAGTACCCGTGATGGTAGCGCGCTCAACCTGGGCGAAACCCGCCAGGCTGAGCGCTGAAGTCAGAACAAGCACCGCCAGGCAGCGTGCCCGGGGAACAATATTTTTCGTTGAGATGGATGATCCGGCCTTACAACGCGTCATGATGAGCTCCTCTTTAGCTGACGGTACTCAAACTCGTCCGCCTAGCCTGCTTGCAGGCGAGCGCAATCCGCATATAGATCGCTCCCAGGAACACGCATGCCGCGTATGCACCCTGTGAATGCAATTTCCGCTCAATCCCGCGCGCCATTTTTCGCAATAATATGACCCCGCGATCCGATAGCGGGTGAATGGTACAGCGGCCATACCTTTGTGTCAAGGAGCCCTTATCACGCGTCTTTTGACGCTTTTTCATAGCCAGCGAGCGCGTACCACTATCTGGGATGCTGTGTCCTGAGTCTGCAGCGAGGTTAGCTAGCGTGGGCGTAGCAGCAAGGGGCCTGCGTTATTCGCACAACAGATTCTCGCCGGGATTTAGATGAAGGAACTTGACAATTGCACAACGAAGGCATGACAGTTGCTCGGTCGTATGTGCCGCGATCCCCCGCGTGTGTCCGAATTAAGGTCTGGAACCGAGGCAATTACCAATAGGCTGTAGGTGTCGCGTTCGCCAGAGGTGAAAAGTCAGTAAGGAGAGATAGATATGGCCTTTCGATTTGTGTCTAATGCATTGCCGGCTATTGCGCTGGCCCTGCCATTGATCACGTCGCCCGCGTCGCAGGGTCAGCTGAAGGCGCCGACAGCGAATCACGCGGGTCCGCTCGAACAGCGCATTGCCCATACGGACCCAACAAAATATCAGCACCTCAGCGCTGTGCACGACGGAGCCGGGTCCATGGCCTTCGAGGTGTTGCTGGGCGCTGATGCGCTCGATACGAACCTGATCTTCTTCCATCGCGGCGTCCTCCTGCCCAGGGGCGGTATCGGTCAACATTTCCATAACAAGTGCGAAGAAATGTTCGTCATCCTTGATGGCGAAGCCCAGTTTACGATTGACGGCCGCACATCGGTGCTTAAGGGACCGGCTGGCGCACCGGATCGGATTGGCCATGCTCATGGCATCTATAACGCTACCGACAAGCCCGTGCAGTGGCTCAATATCAATGTTGGTTTGAGCAAGACGTATGACACGTTCAATCTAGGTGATCCACGCCTGGGCGTTCCTCTCGATCCCATTCCGCAATTCGTTTCCATGCATCTGGATCGATCTTTGCTTAAACCGGTCGATCACATGAATGGCGGGACCGGGACAGTGCA
Organism: uncultured Acidobacteriaceae bacterium; assembly: GCA_963830325.1. Classification (GTDB taxonomy): domain Bacteria; phylum Acidobacteriota; class Terriglobia; order Terriglobales; family Acidobacteriaceae; genus PALSA-350. The sequence continues at coordinate 1,493,470 of CAWHMV010000003.1, read as the reverse complement.
ATATCGCCGGGTGCTTCAGCCCAGCGTGTTTTTTACAACTTGGTCCTACATCGACCATCTTCTGATTCCCGCCGGCAGCTCGGTCGGTCCGGACACGAAGTCGGACATGAGCGAGGTGTACTACGTGGTCGCCGGCGACGGAACAGCGACAGTAGATTCTGAGACGGCCCCCATTCACACCGGAGACGCAATCCCTATTCGGCTCAACCAAACTAAGGCGTTCACTAACAGTGGCAGCGGGCCGCTGGAATTTCTGATCGTCGGCGTCGCACGCGATTTTGCGGCCAAAGACGCGCTGATGAATATGCCGCGCGCCGCGCGGTGAAGCCGTGCATAGGACCATGGTGACCGTTATGAAGGTATGGACTCGACGCTCCTTTTCTTTCGCCGCCACTGCGACCCTCGCCGCAACCAGGCTGCGCGCATCACCGCCCAGCATGAATGAGTTCGTATATATCGGATCGTCAGCCAAGGGAGATGGTGAGGGCATCCACGTAGCCAAGTGGAACGCGGCCTCTGGGACGCTCTCTGATCTCCGCCTCGCCTTTCCGGCCAACTCTCCCAGTTTCCAGGTCGGTGGTGGGAGCCACGGAATGCGCTTCCTCTTCTCTGGCCATCAGCCCCAACCCACGGTCGCTGCCCTTAGCTCCTTCCGTGTCGAAGCATTCGGCGATCTCAAGGTCATCAATACCGTTAGAGTGACGGATCTCGAAGAGAGCATGGTCCAAATCGTGCTCGACCACACGCAGCGATGTCTTGTCTCCGCAAGCTATCGTAGCGGCAAGGTTTTTTCCTTCAAGGTTGCCCAGGATGGCCACCTCTCCGATCCCATCTCCCAGTTCCAGCTCTCCGGCCACGGCCCGAACGCCCGTCGCCAGACTACCGCGCACGCGCACGGCGCCGTGATTCCCCCCGACAATCGGTTCGCGCTCGTGAACGACCTCGGCACCGACCGCATCATGGTCTACAAGCTCAACGCCTCCACGGGGGAACTTACTCCCAACGACCCTCCCTTCTACGCCGCTGCGCCCGGCTCCGGTCCACGCCATCTTGCCTTCCACCCCAACGGTAAGTGGGCTTACAGCATTAACGAACTTGACTCCACGCTTACCTTTTTAAACTGGGACGCAAAAACCGGCGTCCTCACCACCGTAGCCAACACGTCCACCCTGCCACCCGGAGCCGACGTCGCCAAGAATCGTGCCGGCGAGGTCATCATCGACAAGGCCGGACACTTTCTCTACGCTTGCAACCGCGGTCCCGCTGAGGAACTGCTGGTTTATGCCATTGGGTCCACCGGCCAACTGACGCTTGCCGGGCGTACGCCGCTCGGAGGTAAAGAGGCCCGCCACTTTGCCCTTGCTCCCGGCGGTAATTTCCTTGTCGTGGCCGAGCAATTCACCAACCAGGTCAGCGTCTTCACACGCGACCGGAGCACTGGGCTTCTTGCTCCAACCGGAGACAAATATCCGGTGAACAAAGCCTCCTGCATTGTCTTTGTTTGAAGAGGACGATAACGGCAACCACCTAAACATGGCCAGGATGATCGTAGGTCAGGGGTATAATTTGCGAAGTCTTCAGATACTTTGATGTCGCATGTGCGGGCAGTCAAGACTTGTCTCGCATGAAACACCAGCGCGCTTTCCCGGCACTCCAAGGAATGCTCCTAGATGCGAACTGTGAAGGCAGTAACTCCGATACCGCGCACGACGCTCACAGCCGCCGCTTTCGAGCAGCTTATCTCACGCGTGGTCAAGGGAAATTGGAAACCCGGCGATCGCATTCCTCCCGAACGCGACCTGTGCCAGCAATTGGGAATCGCTCGCACCTCCCTTCGCGAGGCGCTTAAGGCGATGGAGCTGATCGGCCTGCTCGACAGCCGGGTAGGCGACGGGACATTTGTTTGTCCGCGGTCGGAATTTCTCTCCCGGCCGTTGCTCTGGGCCTTTACCGGGTCGGATCATAATGAGCTCCAGGACATCATGGAAGCGCGCACCATCATCGAGGAAAACCTTGCTGGCCTGGCGGCTGAGCGCGGTTCCCGCGAAGCCATTGCGGAAATCGGCAAGGCTGTACAGATGATGCGAGATAGCATCGCGAGAGGTGATTCGATCCTGGAGGCTGACGTAGCGTTTCACTTAGCTATATCCTCTGCGGCGCAAAACGATGTATTACACAATGCGGCGCAACTACTGCGTAACCTATTGCGCCAGTGGATCTATTTCAATTTGGCTTTGCCGGGTGTATCTGCTATCGCCTTGAAACATCACCATACTGTCTACCGGGCAATTTTGCAGCACAAGCCGGCAATGGCACGCCGCGCCATGCGCACGCATCTTACAGAAACCATGGCGCTGGTCAAACACTCCATCAAACAGGAAGTGCAAGGAAAGGCCGGCGTACTTTCCAGGAGGTAAGTCCGACTGGGACCTCACTCCCGAACAGCCTTACGCCTTTTTCAATCTTGGCGTCGCTTCCAGGCCATGTATGCCTCTTTCGTTTCGGCATTCGGAGGATAAATGCCGCGTAGAGGAGCTCCGTCGGCAATTCTCTGAATGATATAGCCCTCCATCTCCTCTTGTTCAACGGAATCCGATGTAACCTCTACTGCCAGGTGACGCGGAATCACGACCACTCCATCCACGTCACCAACAATGATGTCGCCAGGGTAGACCGCGACTCCGCCGCACCCAATTGGGACATTCAAATCGATGGGATGGTGTTTGATGAGATTGGTTGGCGCGCTTGCGCCCGCGCAGAAAACTGGAAATCCGAGCTCGGCGATCACGCCGCTATCACGTACTGGTCCATCGGAAACCATCCCGGCAACGCCCCGCACCTTCAATCGGGTCGTCAAAATTGAGCCACATGATGCCGCCGTCTTGTCCCCACGGCAATCCTGAACCAGCACCGATCCCGGCGGCGCGGTCTCAATCCCCTTTCTCTGTGGGTTCTCAGGATCAAGAAAGATGTCCAGCACGTCGATATCTTCGCGCGACGGAATATTGCGAAGTGTGAACGCAGGTCCAACAAGGTTTCCGTTTTCGAGTTTCCCCAGGGCGGCGACGCCCTGCATAAACACATTACGAAAACCACGCTTGAACAACTGCGTAGTTAACGTGGATGTGCTTACCCATTTGAGTTTGGCATACACCTCGTCCGACACTTCGGTCACGCTTCGCTCCTAAAGGGAATTCTCGTCCGGGCAGGCGTACTTAAGGTTACGCAATGGAAACCGTCGATCATGGTACAAAGGATAGACCAAATCGGTCAAACCGACTTCAATGCGCAAGCTTGCATTCTCGATCCTTGTAATTAAAGGACTCCACAGTCCTTGATCTGACGGCCAATGTGCAGTTTTTGTCTTGCAGCGCTCGGGTGCAATAGTATCGCGTTGCCCGCGGAGATAGGAGGAACGGTTCGTGAAGAGGATAGTCGTTCCTGGGGCTAATGCGCAGGTGTCACCTGGCTTTATCGATGCACACCTGGAAATGATACGCGGTGCGGGAATTGTACTTACGCAATTGGAAATACCGATCGACACGGTGCAGCACCTGGCTGAACTGTGCTGGAGAGAAGGCATTCCGCTGATGCTCGATCCTGCGCCTGCACAAAATTTGGCGGCAAGCGTGTTGCATCGCTTGCAATGGTTTACGCCGAACGAGACAGAAGCGGCTTTCTTTACCGAGCAATCGATGAATGGCGGCGATTCGCCTCAACCAGCGCAGATCGCCGATACCTTGCTCGCCGCCGGGATTCATGGCGTGGTATTGAAGATGGGCTCGCGCGGGTCGTACCTGGCTTGTGCCAATGGCGTTGCCCATCTGATCCCTCCGTACCGGGTGACCGCGGTGGATACGACGGCAGCGGGAGACGCCTTCAATGGTGCGTTTGCGACCGCCCTGATGCTTGACATGCAGGCCGAGACTGCGGCGCAGTTTGCATCCGCGGCGGCGGCTATCTCCGTCACCCGCCGCGGAGCACAGCCTTCCATGCCGGGCAGAGATGAAGTGAGGCGATTAGTGCAGAACGAGACTTTTCAGAGGAAAGAACCATGACTCTATCCCGCTCCACCTTGGCATGGGCAGGGCTGCCCTTAGCCGTTCTTTTGTCGAACACGCCGGCGAAGGCACAGGACTCACACTATGCACCTCGCGATGGTTTCGATCGATCGCAACAGTTCTCGGCGCCCGACTGCTTTACCCAGAGAGGCGCCTGGGAGGGCGGCTCACAACCATGTACAGCGAAGAGTTTTGATGAATGGTTAAAAGACCTGACCCATTGGCGTGCAGAGCGGCAAATCCGGATTGGCTATAGTTCGCAACGATATGAGTTGCCGGCTTTCAAATGGACGCAGTCGGCCTTTATCCAGCCGCAAATGATGGTCCAGGAGAGATATTTCTATGACCCGGTTGCCGGCAAATACACGGTCGACCGCTACCTCGATGATCTTGAGAAGAGATTTGGCGGGATCGATGCAGTTCTTATCTGGCCGACTTATCCGAATATGGGCATAGATAATCGCAACCAGCATGACCTGATCCGTTGCATGCCGGGCGGCATTCCAGGTGTGCGCAAAATGGTCGATGACTTCCATCGCCGCGGCGTGCACGTGCTGTTCCCCATGATGATGTGGGATCAAGGAACGCGCGACCCGGGAATGACCTGGCCGCAAGCCATTGCAGAGACCATGAAGGAGATCGGGGCCGACGGCGTCAATGGCGACACGCAGGACGGGGTGCCGCTGGCCTACTCGCTTGCCGCGGACGCCACTGGACATCCACTTGCCTTTGAGCCTGAGGGGGGGCCCAGCGACGAGGCGCTGGCCTGGAACGTACTCACGTGGGGCCAATACAAGTTCGGCTTCGTGCCGCTTGTCGACAAGTACCGATGGCTGGAGCCGCTGCACCAGGTACATATCTCCGATCGCTGGAACCGTGATAAGACCGACGATCTTCAGTTTGCCTTCTTCAACGGGGAAGGCTGGGAGAGCTGGGAAAATATCTGGGGCATCTGGAACGGGATTACCCCTCGCGACAGCGAAGCAACCCGGCGGGTGGCCACGATTGAACGTGTCGTGGCGCCGTTTTTCAGCAGCAAGGAGTGGCGCCCGCTCTATCCCACCCACCGGTACGGCGTCTTTGCCAGCCAGTGGCCGCAGGGACAACAGACGGTATGGACAATCGTCAATCGAAATGAATACGACCTCGCCGGGCGGCAGATTACGGTCCCGTATGTCGCTGGGACACGTTATTTCGACCTCTATCACGGCACCGAGTTGACGCCCGAGCATGATGGAGACCAAGCGGTTTTGAGCTTTCCTATCGAAGCGCACGGATACGCTGCCGTGCTTGCCGCTCCAGGGGACGCTGGTCCCGAGTTCGTGCGGCTGATGGAGAAGATGAAGCAGATGACAGCCAAGCCGCTGGCCAGCTATTCGCATGAGTGGAAGCCGCTCCCGCAGCAGATGGCGGAGATCGCGAAGTCGAAGTCGGCGAGCGCCGCTCCTGATGGAATGGCCATGATCTCAGCGGGAGACTACGTATTCAAGGTGGAAGGAATTGAGGTAGAGGGCTTTAATGACGAGGGCGTGGACGTGCAGTATCCCTGGGAAGATACACCGCGTCGATATCATGAACACAAGATGCACATCTCCGCGTTCTACATGGACAAGTACCCGGTGACCAATGCGGACTTTAAGAAGTTTGTGAATGCTACCCACTATCATCCCGCAGATGATCTGAACTTTCTCAAAGATTGGAAGGATGGCAGTTATCCCGAAGGATGGGCGGACAAACCCGTAACCTGGGTTTCTCTCGAGGATGCCCGCGCCTTTGCCAAGTGGTCTGGTAAGCGGCTGCCGCATGAATGGGAATGGCAATATGCCGCCCAGGGCAGTGATGGGCGCATTTATCCATGGGGCGACACCTGGGATGCAAGCCGGGTTCCCGTTGTCGATCACGGGCGGACGATGCGTGGTCCGGACAGCGTGAGTGCTCATCCAACTGGAGCCAGCCCGTCAGGAGTCATGGATATGGTAGGGAATGTCTGGCAGTGGACGGATGAATACGTCGATGATCATACGCGAGGTGGCATTCTGCGCGGGGGTAGTTATTATCAGCCGCTGGGATCGGTGTGGTATTTTCCCCAGGCCTATCGCAATGATCAACACGGTAAGTTGTTACTGATGGCGCCAAGCTATGACCGCTCGGGAGCGTTAGGCTTTCGCTGCGTGAAAGATGCCGAATAGAAAGGAAAGGCCGGAGTTGGCAAGCCGACTCCGGAACCAGTGATTGCTATGCAGCACGATCGCCATTCGCGGAATGGAGCAGAGGAGCTTCAATGAATCTTCGATCTTGGTCCGCTAATTCAATGGCGTTTGCCCTCTTTCTCGGCTTATGTACCCGTTCTGTCTACTCCGCCTCCCGGCCGGACTTCGCGCGTCATAATCAACTAGTAATGTCACGAGCCGAGTACCTGGATCGCGTCCGGGCGATATGGACAGCCCAAATGATTGGTCAATGGACAGGACTCCAGTTCGAGCATCAAGTTGCTTCGGTGCTGACCAATACTCCGCTTCGGTCCTCGAAGGGGTATGCGCCGGTAGACGACGACTACTACTACGAGATGGTTGCCATCAGGGCTTTTGAGAAGTATGGAATCCATCTCACAGTCCAACAACTCGGAGCCCAATGGCTGGAAAACAACGCTGGTTCGTGGGGATCCAGTGAACAGGCGCTCCTGTTGCTCAAACGCGCAGTGAAGCCGCCGGATACGGGTAGTCCCCGCTACAACAAGCTGTGGTGGACGATCGGTCCGCAATTCAGCAGTGATGTCTATGGAGCGCTTGCTCCAGGCATGCCGAATGTTGCCGCGGAAATGGCGCGAAGGCTGACCCACATCAACGGCTACGCGGAAGGCACCGATGGCGCGGTCTTCGTATCTGGAATGATCAGCCTCAGTTTCGTCGAAGCAGACACCAGGCAGATTGTCCGCAAAGCCGCACATTTAATATCGCCCCTTTCCCCATATCGCCAATGTCTAGACATGGTGATCTCTTTGGCAGAAGGCGGAAAGTCACCGGAGGAGATCAACCGAGCAATCAACGAGCGTTGGGGGATCGAATATCCCGCAACAAACAACGCGGTGGTGAACGGAGGAATTGTCGCCACAAGCGTTTGGTTCGGAGAAGGCGACTTCATAAAAACAGAGAATCTGGCATTTCAAGCCGCGGACTTTGCTGATACAGACTGCAATGCAGCGAATGCCGGTTCGATCGTCGCCGCCATTCATGGAATGCGGGCGCTTCCACAAAAGGAGGTAGCAGAGCTGCATGACCGCATTTACGGGGTCACGATGGGACCACTTCAGCTAACGCCCCCGGTTGATGAAAGCATCTACGGCCTTGCGCAGAGGACGCAGGCTATTGGTGAAAGGATTCTCCTGGAGCACGGAGCGCGGCTGGACCACGACAGGCTGATTGTTCCCGTACAGCAACCCCAGACCCAAACCCCAGAACTCTTCAAGCTCTCCGATCTTACGCAATGGTGGAACTCCGATTGGACGTTGCAGCGAGCCGGATTCGGTGGCGCGGGGGGAGGGCTCGCAGGCATTCGCGGCGACACCTATCTGGATGGCGACACACTTGCAATTTGGCCTCGAGACGAAGTCCGTGGGGCGCTGTTGGTTCGCTCCGTCGGTCTGGGGGATACGCCTTCGCTCACCTTTGATGCAGGTGCCGATGCAGGTCGTACATGGCATTTGCTGGTCTTTGTGAACAACGATAAGGTGCTTGATCGGTTGTTAGAGGGGCCGCCGTTGACGCCGGAGAGCGCACCAGAACGTCGCTGGGAACATATATCCATTAATCTCGCTGCCTATCGCAAACAACATGTCATGCTTCGTCTCTACGACTTGGTTCTGGTTCCAAATCGATACGCCGGTAACTCCTATTGGAGACACTTGAATGTTAGCGATAGCCAATCCGAATGAAGGCGACATCGCAGCGCCCCGAAATCGCGCCAGGAAGCCCCAGGACGCGTCGATGGGGCCTCGGCACTTGAAGGGGGGTGGCGAACTTACCCATACCCCGTTTCAAGTAAGCCGCTCGCGCGGCGGACGCTACGCGTGCTGACAATCAGGCATTTTCTTATAGCCGGTAAGAACCCTGCCACCTTTGGCAGTCAACTGGTTTCTTTGAAGTCGAAATACATATGCGCCGCAATCAAATGTGAGGGAAGCTTTGCTCAACCCTGAAACGTAGTCTGTAATCGTACCCACCGAACATCTGTTGCGATTCTCATTCGATACCTTGTTGGCAACCGCATGAAGGGAATCGAATACTTCTTACGCGGACGAAAGTTCATCAGCGCCGACCAGAAGTTGAGCGCCGACGATCTCATCACCTTTGCTAAAGATAACCAGCCTTGGGATTGAGTCCTTTCGCACCGACACAAGCCAGTCACGCATCGGTGCCTTATCGTCGGATTGCACAACGTAATCCTTTTGAAGATCTGAAGATCGGCTACCGCTTTGGCCGTTTGCCCACCGAGGCTAGTAGGATTTAATCCTACTCTGTTGCCGGAGGTTCTCATGCGGACGACCCAACAACTTAGCATTACGCTACCAAACGAAATGGCCGAGCTCGTGCGTGCGAAGCTGGCTACGGGAACAGGTGGCTCCGGCCTATGATGCCCTGAAAGCCGATCCGTCGCGTGCAGTCTCCGCGGGCGATGTACGAGCCACGCTCGCGGCCGAACACAAGAGGGTCGCAAAAAAACGCTGATGTCCTACACGGTGATTTTCACGCCCGAGTCCGAGGCGCAACTGACCGAACTGTACCGCTACATCGCTGCCGCCTCATCTCCGGAAGGGGCGGCCCGTGTCTCCGAATTGGACGTTTGGGAGCCGCATTGGCTGTGGGCGAACCAGAAAACAGGGGGCCGAGATACGCATTTTACGTATACAATTACGCATTATGCGTAAACATGGCACGTTCGACGCACTCTTTCCAGCGGTTCGGGCAGGCGTGCTCTCAGCAACGCTACTTCAACCCGATCACTGGTGGTTCATGACCGAATTGGCCCGGCATTTGGAGGTCACTCCTTCGAGTCTTCAGCGGGAACTGGCGTCGCTCGTCGCCTCCGGGTTTCTCTTGCGGCGTCAAGATGGGCGACGGATTTACTTTAAGGCAAACAGCGAATCTCCGGTGTTCCCGGAACTCAGGGGGCTGGTTGAGAAGACGGTCGGGATTGTTCCAGAGCTCCAAGCTGCAATTGAGAAATTCGGCGGGCGAATCGAACTAGCCCTGTTATACGGATCGATTGCGCGCGGAGAGGAACACGCCGGCAGCGATATAGACCTGATGATCGTGGGAACGCTACGGCAGATCGATCTGCTCCCGGTCTTGCGAAAACTTGAGAGCCGCTTTCGTCGCGAGGTAAACGTCACTCTGTTTTCCCCGGGGGAGTTCCATCGGAAATTGGCATCGGCCGATCACTTCCTCAGCTCTGTGATGGAAGCTAAGACAACTCCGCTGAAGGGTTCGCTGAATGAGCTGGAAGAAACTGCGTCAAAGCAATAGCGTCCATCGACACACGGCGAGTCGTCAGGAACTGAGTGACATCCGCCGGCTTGTAGCCCGCGATCTGGCAGACGCTGCGATCCCGGCGCTCTCCGAGGATCGCCGCTTTGCTACTGCCTATAACGCCGCGCTTCAGACCGCGAAGATGGCAATCGCTTGTGCTGGATATAGAATCGCAAGCGTGCCAAGCCATCATCGCTTGACATTTGAAGGAGCCAAATTGTCGCTCGGCAAGCAAGCCGAGCAATTGGCTGATTATTTTGACGCCTGCCGCCGCAAACGAAACGAAATTGATTACACCGGCGCGACGATCGCCACCACAACCGAGGCAGACGAACTCCTAGCCCACGCGAAATCATTTCTCAAAATGGTGGAAGAATGGATCGAGACGACTCACCCCATGATGAAGGGCTGATCAGGCAAGAACGTGAAGACCACTAAATCATTGCTTGGCGTCCCCGACGGGATTTGAACCCGTGTTATCGCGCCGTGAAAGAACAGCATCAACTCGCAACATTAAGGCACTGCTGAGGATCAGAATGTATCGGAACGAATCATAGCAACCTTAACGAACAGCTTAAGTGCTCCGCAAATGTCCGCGAAGAATCTGGAACCGAAGTGGCGGCCGAAGCCGCCGAGATAGGCCATCTTCGCGCCTCGTTGGCAGGAAGCAAATCAGAAAACGGGCCGACATACGCCGCGAGCAGACGGAGTTGGCAAGTTCTTTTGTTTCACGAAGGTGCTCAAATGCTACCCCGAAGGTGATCAAAGTTGGCGGCTAAGTCCTTTGTTTCACGAAGATGATCAAGATGATCAAACTAATTAATTTGAGCATCTTGGGAAGTGCCGGGAACAGATGACCCACTGACGAACACGGTAGTGCTATGCCCTATCCCGCTGAGACTCCATTCTGACGGGGGTTCTGACGCCTACTTTTCCCTAGTCAGTCCGGTGGCAGGCGGGACGATCTCTCTGCCTACACTGCGGATTGGCAAACGTCCCGCCTGCTCGTCCGTGCGTCCGTGTAGTCCGGCGCCGCACCGGCTTGCGATGGTGGTTTCCAAGTTGTCAAAACTGCTCAATCAAGAGGACGCACTGAGCGCACCCTGGTTACGCGGTGATTTGTGCTCTCCGCAGGCGCCCCCGCAGAACGCAGTAAGTTCTGCGAAAAGGCGTAATCCGTCGCTTTCGACGTCACATTCTCGTTTGCTACACCCGAACCATCATGCCGGCAGGGGCTGATGCTTTCGCGGTGGTTGGCGGCGGATGCACGGGCAGAGTAGACCGGTGCAAAGCCAGGCAGGACCGTCACGCAAGACGGCGCTGATGGTGGTGGCTACTCCCACAGTAGTACGGTTTTTGGGCTTCGTCGAGAGGGTTAGAAGATTTCTTTGGTAACCAGGGTAGTGCTCTGTTGTTTGTCATCGGGGCGGCAGGGATACGTTGATTGGCGTACACGCTTAGACATGTGTTGGGGCCTCCGTGCATGCGGCTCAGTTCCGAATTGGGCCAGGATTGCGCACGAAGAAGATGTAGGAAATAGGTATCGTGTCGCCGCATTTGTGCCCCGGGGCAATTGGCTTAAGTCCCAGATACTTGTTGGCGTCCCCGACGGGATTTGAACCCGTGTTATCGCCGTGAAAGGGCGGTGTCCTAGGCCGGGCTAGACGACGGGGACGTTGCTTGGCCCGCAGCCTCCGGGCCGGCCGGAGTCAATGTGTCGGCTTAACGAGATTATCCCCAGAAACCGGGTTTTCTGGAAATTTTCCCCGATGGCCCCCCGCGATTTGGGAAGTTACTGAAAACCAGACTTCGCAGGCATCACGGAGGGTCAGTCCGAATTGCCTGTGACCCGGCCCGTCTCACTTCCCAGACTCCAGTCTGGGGATTTCCCTAGTTGCGAGGTGCCGATCATGGTCTTTGAAATAATCCCATGACCATGACTAGCAAACCACCGAGTGAAATCCAGACCCTGATCGAGAATCATATCAACGGTTTCAACACCCACAATACAGAGCTTTTCCTCGGTGTTTTTGGGGACACCGCGATCATCATTGATGGCATCGCACCCTATCGCTGGTTGAACCCAAATGCTCCGGTCAATTGGATTGCTGACTCAGAGAAGTGGCGTGAAAACTTTGGGGTTTCGGACGAACATCTGTCGTACGAGATGGGGTTTTGGAATGTGGAGGGCTCCAATGCGTACGCTGTCCTAGCGGGGAGTTATGCGATAAAGATTAAGGGCCAAACTGTCGTTCGGACCGGCACCCTCGCATATACATTTTCAAAGCATGGTCAGGAGTGGAAGATCGATGCGCAGGCGTGGGGGCGCACGTCGTAGAGCATACTGGGTCGCACCACCAAATCGCCCAAAGAAATGGCTCACCCGGTGAAGAGTGAGCCTATTTACTTCCGTTAAAGTTCAGAACCTCTTTGGGGGCAAGCATCTAGCTCGCCCAAGTCAGCCGCACAAGCCTCGCAGCTTGAGTCCCGACTGCCCAAGAAAGGTTCCGGCCGTCGGCAACGGTCAACTTTCGCCGGAGTCGGTTTACTCAAATGGTGGAGTCGGTTCCAGCGCTATCTCAGTCCAGCTCTCGACAATCGAAAACACGAACAAATGCCGCCAGCTTCCCTTCTGCCGTCAGGAACACCAAATGCTCACCATGTATTTCGACCGTGGCCGCTCGCACGTACTGAATCGCGTCGCTTCTGAGCCGGACCAAAAACGTCTTGTTCGGCATCCCGACAGTATGCGCCACGAACCGGCGTCGAAATGAAAAATGGCTCCTTGTCATCGCTGACCTGGAGCCTTCGCCATTTTGAGTTGTCGTGTTGCCGAGTGGGGGGATTTGTAGGGTCGAGGACTGGCGCCATGCGTCGTAGGTTCGGCCTAGCTGTTGCTCTCCGTTTCCTCTGAGAGTGCCTCAATAGCCGAACCGTAAGCTGGTTTCCAGTCCCCGCCACGTCAAACCCAGCGTGCAGATTTCCCGCACTGGGCTTTCTTGTTTGCTTCACCCCAAGGCTTATGTGACCTATCGTGCCGGAGCGACTTTCGGAAAAAGATGCTGAACCCAACAGCTGCCGCGCAGCGGCAGGGTGTCCTACAGCCCATTCCTACTCCACCGCCTCCAGCCGAGGCCCTGAAGTGTCCTGCTCGGAAACCGCAGAACGTTTCGGCCTTCGCCTTGACGTATATTCTCCTTCGCAGGTCTTGCAAACGAATGGGTGCTTTTATCATTCACCCTTGCCTCCCTGTGTCTCAGAGAAAATGCAAACAGCAGGGCCCCTTCGCTCCACGGACGTTACTCCGCTTCACCGCTACTATGAGCCCATCCGCCACCCTCTCGTCTTCCACCGATTTCCCGGGTTCGCCAGTTATACGGTTTGCTGCTCCGGCAATTTCTCGTCGGGACGAGAGGGCTTCTCCAGTTGCTTAGCGCATCCTTGTCATCGTGCTGCCGCTAACACCCCGCCAGAGTGTCTCACCGCTTCAGTCAGTTGCGGCAATCCATGTTGCCTTCGCCCTTTCGGTGCGGGCTCGGCCCCTGGAGTTTTCGGTTTTCGAGGCCACCTATGCGTTCACTTTCGTTGCGGCCCGATGACTCGCTCACCATCCCAAAGATGGCTTTGTCGATCGGCTTCATTCGCTTCGTCTCCTCCACGAATGCGATCCTAGCTACAGGGTCCTGACTCTTGCCCTGGTAGGTCTACCTCCTACTGAATACGCCAGCCTTAAGCTGGACACACACCGATAACCCGACTTGGCAGGCACCAAGCTCGTTCAAAGTCCTCCTGAAGCGGTCGAGATCTGCCTTAAATCTTAGAAGTCAGGTTTGGCGCGGGCCCGCAAAGCCGGAAGAGTTGGCGGGAGACCGAGAGCAGAGGATGACTACAAGTTGGTGGAGAACCTGCGAAATCTTCGCGCAGAGGGTAAGAGTATCCGGACCGTGGCCGGGGAGCTAGAAATTAGCCCTACGACTGCCGTCAAGCTTTTGAGGGGCGATAGGGAGAACGCTGTCTCAGCGGACAATAATCGGGACCGGTGAGGGTAAAATTGGCTGCATGTTAAACGGCTTGATCGACATTGCTAAGTTTAAAGTCGCTTGGACCAAGTTTGACCGCCAGGGCGATCAGCGGTGGAATTTCACCGGTTCCCCTGAAAAAAATACTGCGGTTGGCACTACTCCTATCCGCTGGGCGCTTACTTCGCGCGGACGATTGTCGGCTTCCGAGGCTCACGGTCACATCGGAGAAAATCGCGACTGTTGCCGCGAAGCGGGTGCCCGTTGGGCTATTACGGAGTACCGTGGCAAGCCGGAAATGATCCTCCGCAGCCCCGATATGCTGCAATCGGTCAGATAAATCAATTATCCGAAGGCGCGCCAATGAAAGGGCATTTCTAGTCTCCTGACGACCACGGGATTCATTTGTGTAGTCGGGCTGTTCACAACGCTTTGCATGTGGTTCTGCATGCAGCACTCGGGCAGATGGCTCCTGCTTTTGATGCGGTTTGCCACTTTACCGAGTTCTGGCGTAGACTGGGCGGTTCGCAGCTTAGCCATAGGGTACTCCGCATGCCGTCCCCACGCATAGAAGTGCCTAGTGAGATCGTCCAGAAGTGGCAAGAGATCGTCAACCTACTAGCCGAAATCATTCACGTTCCCGCCGCTTTGGTCATGAAGCTCGAACCTCCGAACATTAACGTGTTCGTGTCGAGCGAGTCGAGTGGGAATCCTTACGAAAAGGACGAGGTGGCGTGTTTCGATCCCGGGCTGTATTGCGAGAGAGTGATCAAGTCTCAGCAACAACTCCTCGTCCCGGATGCTTTACAGGATGAAGAATGGAAGTCGAATCCCGACGTCAAACTGGGAATGATCTCGTACCTGGGCTTCCCGATCGCTTGGCCTGATGGCCACATATTCGGGACCATTTGCGTTCTCGATGACAAGAGAAACGCCTACAGCGAGCCATACCGCAAGTTCCTGCTGCAATGCCGCGACGTGTTGCAGACAGACTTGAAATTGTTAACCAGCGCAATGCGGGAAGGTGAGGGGCGCTTCCGACTGGTCGCCGATGCCGCTCCTGTGCTGATCTGGATGTCTGGTCCCGACAAGCTATGCAACTACTTCAATCAGCCCTGGCTCGAGTTTACCGGTAGGCCGATTGAGCTGGAGCTAGGAAACGGTTGGGCGGAGGGGGTCCATCCTGAAGATTTGGAGCGGTGCTTGGATACTTACACAAAGGCTTTCGATGGCCGCGAATCTTTCAAGATGGACTATCGGCTGCGGCGCCATGACCGAGAATATCGCTGGGTGCTCGACACAGGTGTTCCAAGATTCAACCGGGACGGTTCTTTTGCTGGCTACATAGGCTCTTGTATCGACATCACCGAGCGAAAGCGGGCGGAGGAGAGACTACGGGAGTATGAAAAAGTCGTCGAAGTGCTAGGGGATAGGATCATCGTAGTGGACCGGGAATACCGCTACGTAATGGTCAATGCAGCGTTCCTGAACTACCGGGGCTTCGAGAAGGAACAGGTGATAGGCCATACCGTCGCCGAGATTTTAGGTAAAGAGACTTTTGAGACGAATATCAAGGAACAGTTTGATGAATGTTTCCAGGGTAAAGTCGTGCAATACGAGGTCAAGTACAGCTACCCCAAGCTGGGTGCGAGAAACATATCAGCGTCGTATTTTCCCATCCGGGGTCCACTCGGCATCGATCGAATCGCCTGTGTCTTGCGGGACATCACCGAGCGCACGCGGGCGGAAGAAGCGGTACGCGAAAGCGAGGAGCGCTTCCGCTTGGTCGCCAATACAGCGCCGATTATGATCTGGATGTCCGGGCCGGACAAGCTGTGCAACTACTGCAATCAGCGTTGGCTGGAGTTCACCGGCCGGTCCATTGAAGCAGAACTTGGCAATGGCTGGACAGAGGTCGTGCACCCTGAAGACCTGAAGATTTTCCTGGACACTTACACCAGTGCATTCGACCGGCGTGAATCTTACGAGATGCAATATCGAGTCCGGCGGAATGACGGAGAATACCGCTGGATTTCCGATTTCGGCGTGCCGAGATTCAATCCGGACGGCTCCTTTGCCGGGTACATAGGCTCTTGCCTCGATGTCAGCGAGCGCAAAATGGTCGAGGAGGCATGGGCCGGTTTGAGCGGTCGCTTGATTGATGCCCAGGAGGAAGAACGCAAGCGGATCGCCCGCGAGATCCATGACGACTACACGCAGCAGCTAGCGGTGGTAGCGATAGACCTGGAAGGACTAGCCGAGGAAGTTGGAGATTTCCCTGTCGGGACGGCCCAGAGGTTTATCGAACTTTGGAGTCAGGTCAGCGAGCTCGGCGCAGATCTCCATTCTTTGTCACACAGGTTGCATTCATCCACGTTAGAGAGTCTAGGTCTGGTTGCAGGGGTGAAGGCCTTCTGTGAGGAGTTTGCGGACCAACATGAACTACAGGTCGACTTTATACACGGGAACGTTCCGCGTAGCATTCCGGCGGATGTAGCGCTCTGTCTTTTTCGGATCACCCAGGAAGGACTTCGAAACATCAACCGGCACAGTGGCGCCGAAAGGGCTGAAGTCCATCTGGAAGTTTCTGGAGAGGACCTCCACCTGTCAGTTGTCGATCGAGGAAAGGGGTTTGATGTGAACAAGCTCTCAACGCGAAATGGCATCGGGCTTCGGAGCATGGAGGAACGACTGCGATCGCTGGGAGGGCATCTTGAAATTAACTCCCGACCAACCGAGGGAACTAGAATTGACGCTTGGCTGCCGTCAAGAGTCGCTAGTCGCGTGTAGTTTGGTCCCGAGGATTCTTCGGGGAGGGAAAAGGAAGTCTGGCCCCGCCACCTGCAGTGGAAGTAGAGTAAAAGGATCGATTTCAGCTCACAGGTCATGCCCGGCTCCGGCTGGGCATTTCTGTCAGCGGGTTTGGGCGGCTCATGCTGCGGGCGATGACGCTTCTCCAGAATTCCTGCCCACGGAGCGAAGTTCCCGTGAAACGTTAGGACTCTATCGGGACTGCCCGGAGCGAAAACCGGCTATTTAGAGCATCTCTGATGGGCAGTTTCGATAGAGCCGTTTCAAGTGGGTCGCTCGCGTTTGCGGCGGATGCGGTTTGCTATGGGAATTCAATCGTACTTTTGCTGTTTGACCGCTTCACTACTGCTTGGGAACGGCACCTTACGAGGAACTATTTGAGCCGTTTGTGCGGACGCGCTTCGGGCATCCCAAAGGGTGGATGAGTGTTCAAGATCCAATTTTGCAATGGGCCATTGCAAAATTGATTAGACCCGACCAGTTCGTGTTTTCCAAGGACACTCATCGCCTTATTCTTCATCGGGCAATTCCTTTCCCAATGTGTCCATCTCCGAACGCCTGCCTGTGAATTATGCGAGGACTCGGTCGACTTGCATACGCCGTCACGGGCTTCGGTTGGCGACTCGAGCTTTCATCTGATCTGCTTGCCGACCCAGGAATACTGCCACGCCACCGAGACATTTTGATAATTCCCACCAAACAAGAGGTAGATGCCATTGCTATAACTCAATTTTAGAGACTGATGTTTGCTCACCCGGTATGAGCCTGTTACTCCCACACGGGAGCCGGTCTGCTGGGTTTTCAGGTTTTGTATGCCGCTCAAACTCGTGACTCCGCCGAACCACAAGTTTCCGTCGAGCGAGAACCACAGCCTGGGCTTTACATCGTAGCTCAAGTGCCCCTCGAAGGCACCAACGGGGGCCTCTGTTTGAGGCTTAGGAGTAGGGACGGAATAGGATGCGGGATTCTTCGTGTATAACCAAGCGCCCGCATAAGCGTCGAGCATCGTCCTGCCCCAGCGTTGGGAATAGCCAAACTCGGGTTTGAAGGCCCAGCGGTTGATACCCCAGTTGATCAGCTTTGTACCGTTATATTGGCCTGTTGGCGCAACTACTTTGAGACTAGCCCCCAGCAGCGTCGTCTGTTTCCACTTGGCAAAACGAGGCAGCGACATCGCGGGTCCACCCTTCAGGTTCACTGATAAGCGAAAGCTGGTATCCATGAGCCCAGAGCGGTATATCTCCATTTGCGAGCCGAGAACCGATCCCTGGAAGTGCCCAACCGCGTAGGGCAACACCGCCGAGACGTTGGCCGAACGGCCTAAGATTCCGAACGAGTGATAGCAGCTGAAAATCGGTATGCCGTATGTTCCGGTGGCGCCCGTTATGGGAACTGTTCCGTTAAAATCAAGCCCGCCTGTATAGAAGGATGCTATGAGCGTGATCGCGTTGGCATTCACCGGGGTGATGAAATAAGCGCGCGGCGAAAGCTCCTGGCCCCGGACCTGCAGGGAACACATTGCCATCAAAATCGAAAGGGCGAGCGGCAAGAAGATCCGCGTTGGTCGTGGACTAATAGCAACCTTGGGATGCCCAACCCATATCCGGGAGACCATACAGCGTCAGGAGGCTTCTTCAACAGCGAAATTCGCGCCAAGTCTGTCCCACGAGCGTGCCGCTCCCTCCCCCAGAAGGAGCGCAAAGCTACACCTCACTTCGCCACACCCCACATCAAGCGACGTTTTGGTAGGAATGTCAAACTCCTGTATCTTCCTTCGCGCCAATCTCGACTCCTGAGTTTTTCGCTCGTAATCAGCGGCGGCAGATTAGCGATGAGAGCCCACCGTCCTGCCCAGCCTCGAAGAGTTGGGGGATCGGCTGTTTGCGAGTTTCAGGCTCACATTCCTCCTTTGCTGGTGACCGATGTGCTCTCGCGCATAGCTTTCGCGACGATGCCGTCGGTAACCGCGTTCCACAGCCGATCTGGCGTGATACGGTGCATCCAGTAGGTGAACTTCACCTTCCAGCCTGGGATAATCATGGCCTCGTCGTGTTCGATGCCTTTCACCAGGCCGCGCACTGCAGCCTCGACCGGCATGGTTCCGCCGATCTTCTTTAGCGCGGCGCTGGCCGGGGGCAGGGTTTTGCGCTCCGCCGCGAGACCCGGAGTCTCCACTTCGCCGGGACAAAAACAGGCGACGCTGATGCCACGCGGTTTCAGCTCGTAACGCAGGCACTGTGCGAGCCCCACGACGGCAAACTTGGAGCTGCCGTAGGCCGTGTAACCGTAGACTGGGATGATCCCACCCATCGAGCCAACCAGAACGATCTTGCCATTGCCACGTGCGAGCATGGAGGGCAGCACCGCTTCGACAATATTCCGGGTGCCGTAGAGGTTGATCTTAATTATTCGGTCGAAAGTTTCGAACTTCATGTCAACGAGGTGCGCCGCGCCGCCGATACCGGCCATGTTAATGAGAACGTCCGGTGCGCCGGCTTCAGCAATTGCCGTTCCGACAGTGCCGATCACTATTTCGCGATCGGCTACGTCGACCTTGTAACGCGCCACACGCTGCTCCGGCGAGCGCCGCGCCGACTCGATCTCGTGCAGCGCGGCGTCAGTTGGAGTGCGATCAAGGGTCACAATGTGGGCGCCGAGGCCGGCCAGCATCTTGCTCGCGAGCAGGCCCATGCCGCCGCCCGCCCCGGTGATATACACGATCTTTCCCGCAACTTCAGTCATTGGCAATCTATCTCCGCGCGCCTGATCACTTTTCGCGAACACAGGTCATCCGCTGGTCTGTCTTGAACATTGATCAGCGATAACGGCACTCGCCGTCGCCTGCGTGATTTGCATCCGGCATGCTGAACCTTCGAGCGCGACCAAGCTCCTTTCCAAAACAACCCGGAACGCTGGAGGAGAAACCCCTCTCAGCCTCAGCGAGAACGGGTTTCAGTCTGGCCGGATCCGGCTGGCCGGCAGTGCTGATCATGCCTCAGCAAACGCTGCCTGCCTCCTTTGGCTCCACTGTGATTGCTTTCACGCTCCGTCTCCTTTTAGAGCACGCTGCCCATCTGTCCAGAGTCCTGCCAGTAAAGCCGTCAACTCGGTTTCTGGCTCGCTGAATTGCGTTCCAATTCTTCGGCCAGGATCGGCACACCCTTGGCGCAAGCTTGAAGGCCCATCGAAACGCAAATCTGCAGCACGGCCATGATCTCTTCGGGCGTCGCTCCCGCCTTGAGCGCTCCCTGGATGTGCCGGCGTGTGCCGGGTGCATACATGTGCGTGATAGAGGCATCGAAAGCGATGCTGATCAACTCCATGAACCTTGGTGTGAAAAGGCCGCTCTTGTATACGTTAGCTCCGAAGGCAAAGAATTCATCGGTCCAGGCAGGGGACAGCTCAAAGAACGGATCCCACGCCGTGTTCCATTGGCCGATCGCGCGCATCGCGTCGCAGGCTGGGGTCTCTGGCTTGGGACCTCCGGCCGCCTTCACGCCTGCCGCCTTCATTTCCTCAAGGAGGATAGGGGCGCCCAAGCTGCATGAATGGACCGCCAGCCCTACGCCACACTTGAGAACCAGGAGGATCTCGTCGCGCGTCGCTCCTGCTTCCAGCGCGGCGCGGATCTGGCGGCGCGTGCCTTCTTCATCCAGATTCGTACAAGAACAGTTCAGCGCGAGGAAGATCAGCTCCACCTCCTTGCGTGGTAGAACGCCGCTGGTCCACGGGTCCATGCCCACCCGCAACAGCAGTGCCGCTCCTTTAGGATCCCACTCCTTAAGTTTGTCCAAAGACGAACCCCAAGGGCCTGCTGATTGCTCCCTCGACGATGCTTTCGTTGCTACAGTTTCGGTCGCCATTTTTTTCTCCTTTTTTTCGTTCAACAACTGCTATTGGGTCGGGCATGACGCGCCATCGGCGGCCCGCTAGCTTCCAGCTTGCCGGGCTCTGGAAGGCACAGCGCTGGATCCTTCGGCCCATCGAGAAGCACCTTCGCTTCTTCCGTTTATGATTAAGCCCCTCAGTCACCGTTTCTAATCTCAATCCAGGCGGCAGGAACGCCGCGAGCGGCTCAAGCATGGCCACCAGGATTTTCCCGTTCACAACCTTCGCTGGAAAAGAGGCAACTCCAAATGCGAAGTGCCTGCAAAGCATCCGTTGGTGAGGTCGAACTTCATCCGCATGGACGGTACAAATCACGATTACGCCGAACCAGAGTCTTTGGCCGCTACTCCACCTAAGGTGGCCTGAGCCGCGACCAACCCGTCGCGACCGCCCATCGACCGTTGTAGATACACAAACAATTGGGACAGCATGACCCCCATCAGCAGACCACCGACTCCCAAAGCGAGCACATCGGAAATGCGACCGACTTGGAAATCTCCGACCTGGCACACAAGCAAATACCCTACAGCGAGATTCACAGAACCATAAAGCACGTTGACCGTTGGCGAAGACTGTCCCTTACCGAGCGGGGAAGCGAAAGGTGTCGGGAGCCGATGCCCGGATACTCCGCTCGTCAAGTGCGGAATGGAGTTCACGAGAAAAACGCCCCCGAAGAAGTAAGCGATGTAGCTAGACCAGTGCACGACTCCCCCTTTCATCGCGACGGTACCCAGCAAAGACCTCCGCTTCGCCTTAGAGGAGGAGCAATCAATTCGCTGTGGCCCCTCATGACTCAGCGTGTTTTCTCGTTCGAAAGCACCGCGACCAAGATCTCTCCGTCCACGACTTTCGCCGGAAAGGAAGCGACCCCAAAGTGCGGAGTGCCCGCAAAGCACCCGGTGGTGACGTCGAATTTCATTCCATGCACCGGGCAGATTACGATCTTGCCGTCGAGCTTTCCCATTCCTAGAGAGCCGCCAGCGTGAGGACAGGTATCGGAGATGGCGCAGATTTTTCCGTCCACATTGAATATGGCGATCTCCTTGTCTGCGATGAGGAACCGTGATCCGGCACCGGGCCGGATCTGCTCAAGACCGGTTACTTCGATAAAGTCCGCCATCGTTGTCGCCTGCAGAATCAGAATGGTGATCGCCAGATCGCACGGTATCGTCCGAAGGTAAGGTCCCTCCGTATATGCAGGGAGAGACCTTATCAGCTTTGGACTGCGATGCCCGTGTTAGCTGCGTGCTCCCACCGCGACCGGAGCGTCCAGCTTTTCCTCCCATTCGCCGGCGTGGATGTGCCCGCACCCGCCCTGGGCCGCCGGATGAAACATTCCGTCTGTTTCATGCACCATGAACCCCATGTTGCCCGGGCGCCGGTTCGGCGGCAGGCCAAGGTTGGCGAGGGTTTCCGCTGTAGATGCGTAAGTGACGCCGATCTTCAGCATCTCGCGCGCCTGCTCGGGTGTAGCGATCGCCCTTCCTAGTTCCTTGGCCATGCGAACATGGCGCTCGATCATTTCGATCGTCGACATGCGCACGCCCTTGGTGGTGTTCCATAGGTTATCCTCGATGCCGGCCCGAGTGTGTTGCCCCAGCGCGATGCAGAGAGCCGCGAGTGGATGGGTCAGACGAAACGTAGTCTGGTAGGTGAAGAAGGAGCCATGCGGCGTGCGGCGGATCAGCTCCATCAGGTCAAACGGATTGGCCCCGCACACGCCCCCGCCGCCGATGCTGAAGAACCCGTTCATCGGCCCCATATAGTAGCCCTTGCGGATTAAGCGCTCCACGAGCTCAAGGCCGTGGACGTGAGCAAGTGCGAAGAACGGCTGGATGCCGTTCTGAACCAGGCGCTTGATGTTTTCCAGATAGAAGTCCGGCGTAGCGTCAGCCACAAGATTGGCCATGGCGTGAAGCATCGCCGGGTTGGTGAAGCGCGTTCCCTGAAAGGCGTCGTCGACGGGATGGAGGGCCGTCAGATCGTAGAGGGTGGTGCCACAGCTGACCGTGACCTGGTCCGGCTTGGGGTTGATTTCGGCCAGCTTATGGCGAGAGTCGTAGTTCTGGAATTTAGCTTCCTCGCCCGGCTCCGGGGCAAAAGAGATCGACCCGCCGAGCTGCAGGACCATCTTCGGCACTGCCTTGCGCAGCCGCCCTATCTGGTCGTTGTACTGATTAAAGTCTTTGGAGATGTGGCCGGTTTTGGGATCGCGCACATGGATGTGCAACAATGTGGCGCCGGCGTTGTAACAGTCCACCGCGGCTTGGACCTGTTCATCCCAAGTGACCGGGAGTTTCTGTTCAGGCGTGCAATCCACTGGCATCCAGATCGGCCCATAGGGCGCGGCGGTGATCATCAGCGGGGCTTGATTTTCGGGTAGCAACGAGTCATCGGTGAAATACATTTTTTTCTCCTCACTTCGGTTGATTGATTTGCCGCACGTCGAACCTGATGTAAGAGCGATTCCCAGGCACCCGCCATCGGGCTGGGCGGTAAGCAGTCGGGACGGTAGGTCAACCCGCCGCTAAGGCTTTCAGCATCGCAGCCAAGCGGACGCCTTCCCCTCATTCAGCCTCTCTTCTGCCAACGAGAGAATCCTATGAGAGGGCGATGGGAGCGGCAATTAGTAGAACTACCAGTAGTTCCCGGGAAAAATGAGCACAGGTTTGGAGGAAGATCAAAACCAGGAAGGAGCAAAATGAATGCCATTGGCAGTACCCTATTCGTCCTGTTGAGTCTGCCAGTGAGTTTCACCCTGACGATGGCGGTGTTCGATGCGATCAACGGCTGTTCGAGGATCGTATTCAAATCGCTCAAATCGCCACCTCTCGAAGCTCAAATGTACCCGGCTGGATCGTCTCAGCGCCCGCAGTCGCCGGACTCAGGGGAACCCAAACCTCAACTGTGGTCCCTTGCCCTGGCTGGGAACGAATCTCCACTCGCCCTCCAAGCAGCCGGAGCCGTTCCTGCATGCTGCGAATACCAAGGCCGGTTCTGGTTAACCTCTTCGTCCTGTCAAATCCCACTGCTTTGTCTGCGATCGATAGATAAAGACCGTTCGCTGTCGTTTCGAGACGCACCTCGGCACGGGTGGCAGCGCTATGCCTCTTGACGTTGCGAAGTCCCTCCTGGACGATCCGAAAGATGTTCAGCCGGCGCTAGCTATCTCGCTTCCCGCGCCGCAGCCACGTCCATATGATGATGATGGCCGATATCCCCACAATAATCTCTGACCAGATGAAAGAGATATAGTCCCCAAATGCTCCCACAGGAGGGACACCCGGCTGGATGTTTCGAAGCGCCGGCAAACCGAAAATCAGCGAGATGGATATCGATAGTGGGACCAGATCGACTTTCGGACTGGTTTTTGTTGCCTTGTACACCATGCCCAGCAGACTCAAGGAGAGGCCACTCATCAGGCCCATCACGAGGATGGAAACAGTGATCACATTATCGGCCCGTCTGGCGCGAAGGTCGATCCCTGTGACTTTCAGACTGTTTTCACGAGAAACGTTTCCTTCGAATTTGATTCCTGGAGTTGATGCCGAAAAAGCGATCGTAAGCGGAACCGTGGTGCTCTGTTGTAAGACAGCTGCGCCGACAGCAAGGTGATTGTCCTGGGCCAGTCCCTCTCCGGTGCTTTCCGGAACATTCGAAGTTTGTGGCTGCTTCTTTCGCGTGGGCGTCGTCATCAGCAGCCACAACGTGGTGCGGTAGCGATCCAATGGATATCTGTTCAGCTCTCCGTTCAGAGGAAAAACCGCTTCGATCCGATTCATCCGCTGGCCTTTAGGAAAGTCGAATTCCTGTTGGCCCCTTACGTCGTTGGCCAGGAGCCTCAGATCAACCGCTGGAGTCACCTCGTCTCGAGCTAAGGCTCCTAGAGGCTGGAGAACTATGTGCGCCGTCAACTCTTGCGCCGCGGGGTTCACTCCCGTAACGAGCACCGAAATGGCGACGTGGTCGGTTGAATCGGTATCCTCTCGCAGCCGCAGGGAGCGTCGACTACCCTCATTCAGGTTACGAACAAGTACGACGCAATACAAGACCAGGAGAGCCAGGAGAGAGAGGATCAAAAGAGGTCTGAAGCTTACGATCTTCTTCCACATGGGTGGTGAAAGTCCCTTCCAAGCCTGCAAGAGGTACAAGGCATTGGAGCCAATGGAGCTGTGTCAAGGCTCAGCGCTCCGAGAAAGGTGAAACGAAACCGCGGCCTTCCATCGCTTCCTTGATGGCCAAAACCAAGTCTGTTTTCAAACGAGTCTTCACCACGTAACCCAGCCCACCTGCGCGCTTTGCCGTGGCAAGGATATCGGCATCCTGATGCACTGTGAGGAAGACGATGGAAGCTTTCGAGCCTCCTCTTCGCATCTGCCTGGCAGCGTCGATTCCGCTCATCACCGGCATCGAGATGTCCAGGACCACGACGTCCGGACGGAGCTTCTCCTCAGCCTCGACCGCGGCCTTGCCATCAGAGGCGGTTCCAACGACTGTGAATTGCGATTCAAGAATGGGAACGAGCGACTCGAGGACAGCGGAGTGATCATCGGCCACCAGTATTCGAGTAGGCGACCTTTCCTTCTTTATTCTTTGCCGGCTCGTGTTCACGATTTTATCCAAGCCATCGCCCGTCAATCGAAAATACAAGGCAAATCGGGTTTTGGATATTGGTAGAAATAACAATAGAGTGCGGTATTTTTAGGAGGCCTATACGGCAATGATGTTACGCTTCACAGCGTATCGGTATAGCTCCGCGTTGGTCTTAATTTCCAGCACTTCCATAATGCGGTACTTGTGAGCAGCCACCGTTCGGAGGCTGATGGCAAGGATATCCGCAATCTCCTTCATCGATCGGCCTTCGGCCAAGAGCTGGATCACTTCGCGCTGGCGCGGAGTGAGTTCGCGGGTTTCTTCCGGCTTAGCGGTGGAGCTTCGAAGCATAGCGGCGACGGCTCCGCTTGTGATTCGTGGTGAGAGGTACGATGCTCCTTTGAGGACCTCGTTAATGGCCTGCAGCAATTCCTTGGGAGCGGCATACTTCAGCAGGTAACCGCTTGCGCCTGCGCGGAAGGCTTCGGCAACAAGGAGGCTATCCTCATTCTGGGTGAGGACGATCACCTTGACGTTGGGTAAAAGCCGTTTGAGCACCCTCGTCGCATCTAGCCCATTGAGTTGGGGCATGCCGATGTCCACCAGGATCAAATCGGGCTTCAAGGTCTCGGCCGCCTCGAGTAAAGACCTGCCGTCACTCACTGTGCCGACTACATCATAAACAGGAGCCAGCATGGTCCTGAGGCCCTCGGCAACTAGAACGTGGTCGTCTGCCAGTAAAATGCGTGCTTTTTTCATTGGCGGTCCTTTCTATCAGTCGTTGTCACGGGAGCAGCCCCTGCGCGGTTGGCCTGCGCCAGGGGCAATTCGACGAGAATTTCAGTGCCTTCCATGTGACGGGAATGGAGCGCCAGGCTACCACCCAACAGGCGCAACCGCTCGCGCATGCTCGCCAGTCCTAAACCTCCCCGCACTGAATTGGCGTTGGGATCAAAACCCACGCCGCTGTCCACGATTCTCAAGCGAATGTGGGAAGCCGTCCCAACGAACTCGACATGGGCCTGCTTGGCGCCGCTGTGCTTCACAATGTTGTTCAGAGCCTCTTGAACGATGCGAAAAAAGCACAGTTCTACGTCCTGCGGAATCTCTTCCGGCATGTCCCGGTGGACAAATTCGATCCGAATATGGTGTTGTTGTCCGATTTCATCGCACAGGCTCCTAGCCGCAGCCATAAGGCCCACATGGTGTAGCTTCGAAGAATGCAGCTGGTGCGACAGTCTGTGCATGTCAGCCGAAAGCTCGCTGATCCCTTCCCACATGACGTGAAGCTTTTTATCGACCGCTTTGTTCGAGCTGGGGACGCTCTCGCTCACTTGCCCGAGTTGCATGGAGAGAAGCGCCAACCGCTGGCTGAAGTCGTCGTGCAATTCTCTCGCAATCCTGGCGCGTTCGTCCTCTTGTGCGCTGATCAAACGGCCACTCAGGTCGAGAAGGCTCTCCTCCGCGGATCTCCGCTCTGTGATGTCCATGCACGATCCAATAAAGCCGGTGAATTCGCCTGCCGGCGTATACCTCGGCACGCCGGTGTCGAAAACCCAGCCATACGCTCCATTGGGTCGCCTCAAGCGGAATTCCATGCTGAAGGACTGGCGGGCTACGAAACTGTCAACATAGGTGCTGAGGCATTGCTCTACGTCCTCCGGGTGCACATTCTTTGCCCAGCCGTTCCCTAGTTCCTGGTCCAGGCTCCGCCCTGTGTAGTCTAACCACTGCCTGTTAAAGAAAGTGCGCAGCCTATCGGTCCCTGACATCCAGATCATGACCGGCGCCGTGTCTGCCATGGTTTGGAACCGCTGCTGGCTCTCTTGCAGTCCGCTTTCGATCCGTTTGCGCGCTAGCGTATTGGCAAACACCTCCGCCACGACCCGGAATTGCCGGATGAGCTCATCCGGCCATGTGCCCTCGTGATAGGAGATGAACGCCAGACTTCCCACGGTTACATTTACGGCGCGCAGAGGCACCAGTACGATGAACCTATAGTCCTTTTCGAGCAGAAAGGCTTGTTCTTTCTGCGCACCGGGGGGCAGATCCTCCCTGGACCGTATGACGCAATCTTTTCCTTGCAGCAAATTCACCACAATCCAGGGAAACTCGTCCCGGCTGAAAGACCGCGGGCCCGGGGGAATGGCCGCGCCACTGGCTGAATGGATTAGTTCAAATGGACTATCAGCCTCCATGGTCTCGAATAGACTCACTCGATCCAGGTCAAGAAAGCCCCTGAGCTTTTCCAGCGCCTTTTCAATCTCGGCATCCGTTCGGTCGGCCGGTACGTTCGCGAAGGTGGCGGACAAACTGGAAAGCAACGACTCGAAGCGAAGCTCATAGCTGAGCAAGTTTTCCGCTCGTCTCCGGCGTCTCCTTTGCAGTAGGAGATACCCTATGAGGCCAGTTTGGAGTAGGAGGAAGACCAGGCCGGTGATAATCCATCCTTTGTAGAGATCCCAGGGGGAGCGGACCGCGAATCGGACCATGCTGCCAGGGGGTAGGGCGCTTTCGCTCAAGCCAAAGCGGCGAAGCTGGCGCCAGTCGAATATGTAAGAGGAGGCGGCCGTGACAGGCTCAATGTCCGCCGCTTTCTCTCCCCGGAGAATCCTTTGCCCTAATTCTGCGGCCTGTTTCCCCTGGGTCTCGAAGCTTACGAGGGAACCCCCAACGATTCCGTAGCCGATGAAGCCATCCGACAAACCGTAGATTGGGGCCGAAGAAGCGGCAGATAGAGAAGGAATCAACGCCAGTGAAATGGGTGTGTGGCCGGCCCCGTCGCGCACGATGCTGAGATACAGAACAATCGTATCCCTGGGAAGAGCGGCCAGTCGTAAACGCATCTCATCGACGGAGATATTATCCCAATAGCTGATATCCCAATGAGTGCCAGGGGGCTGCGGTGTGTTTCGGAGACCCATTTCGATATGGTGGTCCCAGGCAGTTGTCCCGCTAAGAACTACGACTTGATGTGCTCCTGGCTGCAATCGAGCTGCGGCGGTCAGGGTTCCCTCGAAATCGGGTGTTGGCCAGACGGCCGTCGCATTGGGAGGTAACGTCGCATGAGACAGACCGTTGCGTTCCATTGCGCAAAAAACGGTCGGTACGTCCGGAAGAAGGGGTTGGGATGGTAAACCAACCGCGATGACAAGATCGATTCTTCGATCGCGGTACTTGTTCTTAAGCCAAGCCAACTGTGCCGCCTGGAACTTCGGATCGGGGAAGAGAGCAGTATCAAGATGTTCGCTGTAAATCCGGATATGAGGTTTATTGCCCAGAACAGACCGTATGCCCTCATCCGCCGCCCGCTCAGCAGGATGGCTCATTTCATCCATATAGAGGAGAAGCACTCCTTTCGGCTCCTCTGCAGGAGGTGTTTCGGCGTCGAGTTTGGCCTGGGAGGCACAAAAGAGGACGAGGAAAAGCCAGGCGCAAGCTAGGAATCTCCGAAGCCGGAGCACAATGAGCCGCCTCGAGATTCCGGGAATGCCGTAATCGCCGATCACAATGACTATCGCCCGGGCGGTTCTGAGAGCACGCGTGGACCGTTCAAAACCAGGCGTCCGCTGCCCAGTAAGGACCGCCTGGGCTTGCAGGGCGCGAACGCCGGTTCCCATACTGCTTCGCTGCGGATGTTTCTGGAGAGATCCTTTCAGCGAAACCTATAGGCTGTCGAAAGCACCAAAACATTCTATCTGGCCGGCGAAATTGGGTATCCGGTCCGGAGTACTTTGATTGACCATTACTTTCGCCGTTCGGCGGCCAAAGTAATCGCTCGTAAGCTGATATCCAGATCAGTTTTCTATACGGCAACTGCTGAGAATCAGAATGTATCGGAACGAATCATAGCAACCTTAACGAACAGCTTAAGTGCTCCGCAAATGTCCGCGAAGAATCTGGAACCGAAGTGGCGGCCGAAGCCGCCGAGATAGGCCGTCTTCGCGCCTCGTTGGCAGGAAGCAAATCAGAAAACGGGCCGACATACGCCGCGAGCAGACGGAGTTGGCAAGTTCTTTGTTTCACGAAGGTGCTCAAATGCTACCCGAAGGTGATCAAAGTTGGCGGCTAAGTCCTTTGTTTCACGAAGATGATCAAGATGATCAAACTAATTATTTGAGCATCTTGGTAATGCCGGGAACAGATGACCCTTTTACGAACACGGTAGTACCCTATGCCCTATCCCGCTGAGACTCCATTCTGAACCGGGGTCCTCACGAGACACTTTAGCCCGACAAAAAATAATAGTGCGCTAAAAGCGCTATAAGCCCCTTCTGAGGTGGCGGCTTGCCGCTCCTTACCGATCTTTTGGCGATCATTTGCCGACCGGGGAACGCTCTGCTCCAAAACTTGGACAGGCAGAACGTTGCCTTGCCGCAGGCGGCTGGTCCGACTTTCCCCTAGTCAGTCCAGTGGCAAGCGGGACGATCTCTCTGCCTACACTGCGGATTGGCAAACGTCCCGCCTGCTCGTCCGTGCGTCCGTGTAGTCCGGCGCCGCACCGGCTTGCGATGGTGGTTTCCAAGTTGTCAAAACTGCTCAATCAAGAGGACGCACTGAGCGCACCCTGGTTACGCGGTGATTTGTGCTCTCCGCAGGCGCCCCCAAGGGACGCGGTAATTCTGCGGAAAGGCGTAATCCGTCGCTTTCGACGTCACATTCTCGTTTGCTACACCCAAACCATCATGCCGGCAGGGGCTGATGCTTTCGCGGTGGTTGGCGGCGGATGCACGGGCAGAGTAGACCGGTGCAAAGCCAGGCAGGACCGTCACGCAAGACGGCGCTGATGGTGGTAGCTAGTCCCACAGTAGTACGGTTTTTGGACTTCGTCGAGAGGGTTAGAAGATTTCTTTGGTAACCAGGGTAGTGCTCTGTTGCTTGTCATCGGGGCGCCAGGGATACGTTGATTGGCGTACACGCTTAGACATGTGTTGTGGGCCCCCGTGCATGCGGCTCAGTTCCGAATTGGTCCAGGATTGCGCACGAAGAAGATGTAGGAAATGGGTATCGTGTCGCCGCATTTGTGCCGGATACATTAGAGGCAGCGAAAGAGCTGGCCAAAGTTCTTGCGGACGAGGGTCACTACGCTGAGGCGGAGGAGTGGGGTCGCGTAACATTAGATGTCGCGCGCCGTGCCTTGGAACCTGGGCGTCCCCAGACGATGAATGCGATAGAAACGCTAGCCAACATCCTCAGCCATGCCAGCCGGTATGAGGAGCGTGCTGGCTTGATTGCAGAAAAAGGTAAACCGGAGCCGGCTGCAAAAACCGAACGGAAACGCTCGCAGAAGGCACGCCGCTAACACTATCCCAACCGACATTGTGACAATGAAAAATCTCCTACCGCCGTCGCGCGCTGTGCCGGGCCCTGCGAATCGCTGGACGTCTGGTGAGGAGATAAGTACCCAGAAAACCGCTCGTGGCGATCCTGGCGCGATTTCCGGGTTTACCATGTCGAAAAGTACGTTCATGTCGAACCTGAAGGCACGGAACCAATCATGCCGTTTCGCCTCTGGTCCAAGTTTAAGACGTGGTGGCACGATCCATTCAGAAGCAGGCCGAATCCCGCTGAGCACCTCACGGTTTTTTTAACTGTTGTTATTGCCGTTGTTGGGATGCTCCAGTACAGCGTCTATCGGCAACAAAAAAGGATCATGGAATCTTCTGGTGGCCAGACTGACCAATTGATACAACAAGCCCAGATTCAAGCTGCTGCTTCCCAGAGAAATGCGGTAGCAGCAGAACATTTTGCTGCTAGCGCCGGGCTGATCAATAAAGGAGTCAGCGATGCAGTTATCAAACTCCAAGCCCAAGCCGAGAAAATGGAAACGGCCCGAAAAACAGCGGAGTTATCGTCCCGGAAAGCCCTGGACGCCCCTATTGACAGTTCTCGAACTGACCAAAGAGCTTGGATAGATCTCATCATTTCTGCCCCTCCAGCGTTTCAAGCGGACCAGCCGTTTTCTACTAATGCACAGGTAAAGAATCTTGGAAAGACTCCTGCTAAGAACATTCAGATGGGCGATGCGTTTGAAGGGCTTTCGGCACAGACCACCTATTCATTCGATCATGCCAAGCTGACCATGACCAGGATGGGCATGCTCCCGCCCCAAGGACCAGCACTTCGCCCCGTAGAAATAACGCCCGGCAAGCCGCATGAGATTCTGGGCCAAGGTCGTTTCGATGCCATCAGTCGCGGCAGTATTGTCTTATTCTATTGGGGACTCGTCACCTATGACGACGTATTCGGCATCCATCACTGGCTGAAATTCTGCTATATCTACAACGTCCCGCATAGTCAATTTGATTTGTGCGCGATACACAACGATATCGACCCGGAAAATAGATAACGATCGGTAAACGCCGTGCGAAGCTTATAGGTAGCGCAAGCCGTTGAGGCTAACGGGGTACCACCGGAAGTGCCAAATACACCAATATCGCATGAAAATGGGCTGAAATTTCCGATGATTTCCGATTAAGTTGTGATCACTGCGCGCGGAATCTGGTCTCCCTGACATCTTTGCCTGGCCCTGCGTTCCGTGGCGAAGCGGTTGAGCGTTGCCTCGCCTTCGGGCGCCACGGTTCGCTGGCGTAGGCTCTCGCAGTGGTCGGCGAACAAGGCCGAATTTATCCCTGAACACTCCACCAAGAGCCGGAGATATTCCTGCCTGTCGCTGCTCTCTGGGAACAAAAAGGCTTTCGCTTGATTGTGGGTCTGGAAATCCTCACTGCCGGTGAAGTCGTTCAGGGCACCCAGAATGATCGCGAACACCAGGCGCCGGAATCCGCGGTCTGGATCTGGGGTGATTTCAGGGGGTGGCTCGGCGTTGTCTTCTTCACTCAAGGACG
This sequence comes from uncultured Acidobacteriaceae bacterium, assembly GCA_963830325.1. Lineage (GTDB taxonomy): Bacteria > Acidobacteriota > Terriglobia > Terriglobales > Acidobacteriaceae > PALSA-350. Next base: position 1,461,725 of record CAWHMV010000003.1, on the reverse strand, counting down.
AGTGCAGCTGGCCGGGCTCGAGCACGATGAAGAGCGTAGCACACAGTGTTCCGAAAGGTCCCACAAAGTGGCCCGCCAAGCGCGTGATTACACGCCTCCTGTGGGGCTTCTTTCGGCGTTCAGAAAACATGTGGTTTCGGAAGCCCAGGAATCTTTAGTTGCTGTATGATGTGTTCCGCTATGCCAATCCAAGGCGGTCCATATTTAGCAGCCGCGTTCCTCTGCGAGAAAGCCCTACGCGAAGTAGACAACGTGAGTAGCTTCATTCGCATGGTGGACCGCTGGACTGTAACCGGTCCATCGGAAACGATGCCCATTACATCTATTCAAGCGACACTTGTGGTGATGTTCAAGTCGGGAATTCACAGAGGAAACGGTCAACTCGCAATTACGCCGACCACTCCAGGGGACGTTACGCTGTCACCGACCACCGTGTCGGTTCTATTTGAGGGAGACGAGGATCGCGGAATCGCGGTAATCATACCGATGGCCTTCCCGGTACAAGAACCAGGTATCTACTGGTTCAATGTTTCAATTGACGGCCAATCTTTCACCGAGATACCACTTCGGGTCGTATACCACCGAGTTGCCCCCACGCCCAACCCGATGTTCCCACCACAACAGTAGAGCTGGAGGTGCTGACGAAGGACGGCTCGCTCGAGGGCTGCCGCCTGATTACTATTCCAGCCCTTTCCATTTGAGCAATCGGGTCCCAATCGGTCGGTTGCGGGTCGGTTTTGCTCCACCATCTTGGGCCGGTCTTCAACCATGTTTCGCGCAGCTCTGCGATCGAGGCATTTGTATCGGAAACACCAAACTCTGTTCCACACGATGGACAAGTGTTGTAGTCCTTCGGGGGCACTTCCATTTCATAGCCGCACACAGGACAGAGATTCTCAATTTTCATTTTCTGCACTCCGCCTTGAAATAGACGAGATTGTTCGCGCACGCGTGACAGCGACCAGCCTGCTTAGCGAGGGCTCGCGCCGCGCCCGGCAGTGAAGAGCACGGAACGGGCTTGTAGTACGTTCTGATGATGTCAGCGTTGTCGATAACCCCAAATGCCTCATCGGCAGGATCATATCGCACCTTCATACCACTTTGACGTACACATTCGTGTACTGTCGCTGCCTTAATGCCGCCAAGGAAGGCATCGGCCATCCGTTCATAGTCACTGGCATCGGATGCACCAAAGTCACCGCCGTGTTCTTGAAAATGGCGGTTTAGCTGCGCTATGCTTACGAATCCCTGTGTTGTCAATGCCATCCCAACGCGGGATGATACCATCTCACCCGGCGCCAGGAAACCTCATCGCTGGTATTGATGCATTACAAGCCCCCCAACAGCTCGGAAAACTCTGGTTTAGCGGTTAGTAACCACTTCGACTTCATTTCGGATCGCCCTGGCCCAGGGTGAGCGGGTCCGTGAATACCTCGTCCAGCTTGCTCGCCGCGGTGCCGAGATACTCCGGGTTCAGGTGCGAATAGCGGGCGGTCATGCGGAGGTCCTTGTGTCCGGGCAGTTGCCCGACCGTGTGCAGGTCCGCTCCCTTCATTCGTAACTGCGACGCGAACGTGTGCCGTAGGTCATGTAGAGAGAAATCCTCGATGTTCGCGGCTTGGCACGCGCGAATGAATGCGACCGTCACTTGCTCCGGCGTCAGACCAGGAAAGAGCAACTCTTGCGGCCGCCGGCCTTCCGGTTCGAGCGAAGAGATGACCTGATTCGAAAGCTGGTTCAGGTATGCGAACCGCGGCTTGCCACTTTTGGTCAATGAGAGCAGGATTCTGCCGGTCTTGACGTCGACATCCTTCCAGCGGATCCGCATGAGCTCGGCACGGCTCATGCCGGTGCTAACCGCGAGTCCGACGATCGGACGGAGCCACGCCGGGCAAGCCAGGAGCAGCTTCTGTAACTCCGCCGGCTCCAAGTGTCGTGTACGCCCCTCCGGCGCCTCCGGCATACTCACGCGCCTGGCCGGGTTCGCTGGGATGAGTTCCCAGACGTCGCAGGCGACGCTAAGGAAATGCTTCAACACGTTCGTTTCTTTGATGATCGTTCCGGCCGCCACTTCGCCAGTGCTGCTCTCGACGTAGGCGTTTACCCTGGAGGGGCGAATGCTTGCCAGCTTCGTCGGCCCAAAGAACGGAATGAGATGTTTTGTCGACGATGCCCTTCTGGCGGCGCATCTCTTGCTCGCTGATCTGGCCGGCGGCGCACCGCTTTTCTGGTAATCGACGTAACGCTTGGCGACCACGCCGAAGGTGTCCTCAGTCGGAAGTGGCTCTCCGTTCGCGAGCGCTTCCTTGACCTCGCGAACTCGGGTTCTGGTCTCCTCTCGCTTCTCGCGAGCCTGGGTGAGGGTCGGGCCGCCGTACTGCTGTCGGCGTTTCCCAAACTCGTCGACGTAGGAAATCCAAAAACCCGGTCGGGCGTCGCGCTCCTAGACCCCTCCCGCGCCGGCGTTTGCCTGGGCATAGATTTTCTATCGTGACCCCATCGTGACCAGGGGAAGGAGGGCCGTTTTTAGCGTCCCGTGCAAATCACTCATTTTGTTTGCTTTATTTGGCGTCCCCGACGGGATTTGAACCCGTGTTATCGCCGTGAAAGGGCGGTGTCCTAGGCCGGGCTAGACGACGGGGACGTTGCTTGGCCCGCAGCCTCCGGGCCGGCCGGAGTCGACCAGACTCAACTCTAGCAACTCAGAAATGGCGTGTCAAAAGCTGTACGCTCCGCAATGCCCTCCGTTTCGTTCCTTTCGCATGCTTGAAATGGGGTGGACTCGGACAATGGGTGTGGGCTGCCAGAATTGACGGCCTGGGCTCCAAGGATGTCCAAATTAGTGGAACAATTGGCTTTTGACGATGTAACTTGTTGATTGCTTTGAGGAGAGTGCGGCGGAACAAAATCAGGTTGCTTCTGTTTGACCGGCTGCTGTCTAACACGGACTCATGAGGGCTTTAGAATCTGCGTGAGAAGTAAAAGAAAACCGCAGGTCTCTCCACTACGCTACGCTCCCCCGGATTTCCTGTGAAACTTGGTGGCGTTGGCGCACTTCATGCTGCTTTCCTTAACGAAAGCAGCACACGGGGCAATGTCCAGCGCTGCGTGGCAGGAAATCCGGGTACGGTCGAGATGACAATTTTGTTTGAGTATGGTATCCCGCGTTTCCAGGACCGGTCCGCGGAACTGCAGATCCCTCCGCGGCACGCCGGGACAGGTCGGCTTCCCCGGATTTCCTGTCGAGAGTTGCGGCTTCGGTCAACTGCATGCGGTTCTCTTTAGGGAGAACCACATGAGTGGTCGCCGATGAGAGCGATGAAGCAGGAACTCCGGGTACGCTCCTAATGACACAGGGAGAGCGGACGATGGGGTTGAGTGCCGCGCCTACGGCGCTCGGATCCTCTTTGCGATCGATTTCCCAGCCCTTCCGGGCTGGGCTGACGTTTGGCAGTCGGCCCTCCGGGCCTTGCATCTATGGCGATCTTTGCCGTGTCATTTCTCCCTCAACTTCCACAGGCAGTCAGCTGCTCGGGATGACAAAGGAAAGGGCGACGGTTCCATAAAGAGTGGTTGCTGAACCGAGGCGCTTTTCAAACTTAATTTGGACAGGTCTGACTCTCATGCGTCCCTGTGCGACTCAGTTCAGAGACCGGGTTCTGACTCAAACTTTCGACGCCCGTTATACCCTAAGGGCAGCACCCCATGGCCCGCTACAAATACCTCGATACTCTTGTCCTCATCTTCGTCGTTGTCCTGCTGGTATCGAACCTGGTTGCTCAGAAAGTTTGCCGGCTTGGACCGCTCACCATCAGCGGCGCCGAATTGCTGTTTCCTATTACCTATATCTTTGGTGACGTGTTTACCGAGGTATACGGCTATCAGGCCTCGCGGCGCGCTATCTGGATCGGGTTCTTCGCATCCGCGCTGCTCAGCGCAGCCGGGGCCATGGCCGTCGCCCTCCCCGCAGACCCCGGCTGGCATAACCAACAAGCGTTTGAGGCGGTCTTTGGGGTGGTACCCCGCTTCGTGGCCGCCAGCCTCATCGCTTACTGGATCGGGGAGTTTGCCAATTCTTTCACCCTTGCCAAGCTTAAGGTCCTTACTCGAGGACGCTGGCTTTGGACCCGCACCATCGGATCCACCATCGTCGGCCAAGCCTTCGACACCTTTTTGGTTATGTTCATCTCCTTTGCCGGCACCGTCTCCCGACCCACCTTGATCCGGTTGATCCTTTCCTCCTACCTGATCAAGGTGGCCTACGAAACGCTGGCTACTCCACTCACCTATGCCGGGGTCGCGTGGCTCAAACGCCGGGAGGGCGTGGATGCCTTCGATACCCGCACCGACTTCAATCCCTTTGCGCTGCGCAGCCTTTCCCCCGCAAACGAGGTGAAGGCACCATGACCGCCCTCCCCGCTTCCATGCGCGCAATCGACGTCGCCGCGCCTGGCGGCCCTGAGGTTCTTCGCGCTGAAATGGTGCCGGTACCAAAGCCGGGCACCGGCGAGGTGCTGATCCGGACCGTCGCGGCTGGGGTCAACCGCGCCGATTTGCTGCAGCGGCAAGGGCACTATCCCCCTCCGCCCGGCGCTTCCCCCATCCTGGGCATGGAAGTCTCAGGGCACATTGCCGAACTCGGTCCCGGGACCAGCTCGCGCTGGCGGCTGGGCGATGCCGTCTGTGCCCTACTCGGCGGAGGCGGGTATGCCGAGTTTTGCGCTGTACCCGAAGGCCAGTGCATGAGCGTGCCTGGCGGCGTATCGATTCGGGACGCGGCCGCCATTCCTGAGGCGGTCATCACCGTGTGGGCCAACCTGTTCGAGCCGCGCCGCCTGTTCCCCGGCAACCTGTTCCTGGTGCAGGGCGGATCCAGCGGCATCGGCACCACGGCCATCCAGATGGCCCGGGCGTTTGGCGCCCGCGTCTCGACCACCGCCGGCTCGGACGAGAAATGTGCCTTCTGCCTCGGACTCGGCGCCGAAATCGCCATCAACTACCGCGGCGACTGGGCCGCCGCGCTAGCCGGCTGGGCCCAGCCGCACGGGATCGATGCGATCCTGGACATGATCGGTGGTGACTACTTCGCTAAGCATATTGCTTTGCTCGCCACCGGGGGCCGGCTGGTGCACATCGCTACCTCCCACGGCAGCCAGGTCACGGCGGATCTGCGCTCAATCATGATGAAACGGCTGCTGGTCACGGGTTCGACCCTTCGCTCGCGGCCGGTCGAGGAAAAGTCTGGCCTGGCTCGGTCCGTGGAGCAGGAAGTGTGGCCGCTGTTCGCTAATGGACAGATTCGCCCTATTGTCGACTCGGCATTTCCGCTGGAACAGGCTGCCGAGGCCCATCGGTTGATGGAGTCAGGCCGTCATACGGGCAAAATCGTCTTAATCATGCAATGAAAGCGACCCTCGCGCCAACGCATTAAAATTAGTGAAGCAACCTCTCCGGCAATCACATCCAAGTGTCACTATTTGAATAAAAGTGTCCTGCTCCTCAACCGAGCAGCGGAACTAAAGATGTCTGTCAAACTGCAGATAAGGAAGACGCGAGTATTTCTGCAGCATCCTTTGCGTTCGAGGATTTCGTTTTGAGAAGGCTTCCCGTTTGGATCGCACCATATCTTTCGCTCGCTGTGCTGGGGCTCACAGCCTGCGCCAAGTCAGCACCACCGCAAGCGGCGCCGCAAGCAATGCCGGTACAAACCCAGACCATCGCGGCTGCGCCGGTTCCCCAATACGATGAATATGTCTCGACCATCAAGTCCCGGCGTTCAGCGACCATCAATCCTCAGGTCGACGGCAACCTGGTCCGAATCTATGTTCACTCCGGCGAACGGGTGCATGCCGGTCAGATACTGATGGAGATTGACCCAGCCAAGCAGGAAGCGACGGTCTCGTCCTCCAAGGCCACGGAACAACAAAAGCTGGCCGTGTTTCAGTACAACCAGATTGAAGTGAAGCGCCAACGCGACCTGTTCGACCAGGGCGTCACCAGCCGCGACGCGTTTGACCAGGCGGAACAGTCCTACAAGAACTCTCAGGCCGATTATGAGTCTGCGGTCGCAACGACGCAGAGCCAGAGAAAACAGCTCGGTTATTACCACATCGCAGCTCCCTTTGACGGCATCGTAGGCGACGTGCCCCCGCACCTGGGCGACTACGTCTCTGCCACCACTCTGCTCACCACGGTCGATGAAAATCGTGACCTGGAAGCCTACATCTATATACCGACGGAGCGCGTGACGCAGATCCGCAAGGGCCTGCCGGTGATCATTCTCGACAACCAGGAGAATGTGCTGGAACACACTGCCATCGACTTTGTCTCGCCCCAGGTGGACAACGGACTGCAGGGAATCCTGGCCAAGGCTCCGGTCAAGGCAGACCTGGGCAAGCTGCGGAACCTGCAACAGATCAAGGCGCGGGTGGTGTGGACAACCTCTTCCATCCCGGTAGTGCCTGTGCTGGCGGTTATCCGGTTGGGGGGGCAGACCTTCGTCTACGTCGCCACCAGCCAGGGTGGCAAGTATGTAGCCAAGCAACGACCCATCACTGTTGGCGACACGGTTGGCAACGACTACGCGGTTCTGGGCGGACTCCAAAATGGGGAGAAGGTCATCGTATCGGGCACGCAGTTCCTGATCGATGGCGCCCCAGTACAGCCGTTGGGCTAAACATCAGTAACAGCCTCTGAGCTTCATAAGCCGCTGCGCCGCGCGACTAAGGATTAAGCCGGCAACCCGGCGGCGCAAATTAAAGGGAGCGTTCTCGTGGTTGATTTCTTTATCCGCCGGCCGGTATTCGCAACAGTCTGCGCCCTACTGATCATTCTCGCCGGAGCTGTCTGCATCCCGACGCTGCCCATCTCCCTATACCCGACCTTGGCGCCGCCGCAGGTTACGGTGACCAGTAACTACGTGGGCGCGAACGCGCAGACGGTCGAATCCGCCGTCACCATTCCTTTGGAACAGCAGATCAACGGTGTACAGGGGATGCGCTATATCTCCTCTACCAGTTCCAATGACGGCACCAGCGCCATTACCACCACCTTTCAAACAGGCTATAGCCTGGATATTGCCGCGGTTGACGTACAGAATCGCGTTTCCGCCGCTACCGGGCGCCTTCCCCAGGCAGTCAACAACACCGGCATCACCATCACCAAGGCGAATTCCAACTTCGTCTTCGCGGCTGCTTTCTTCGCACAAGACGGTCGCTATTCCGATTTGTTTATCAGCAACTACCTCGACGTTTATGTGAAGGACGCGCTCAAGCGTATTCCCGGTGTAGGCGATGTGGTGATCTTCGGCGAGCGCCGTTACGCCATGCGTCTATGGCTCGATCCTGCTCGCCTGGCGGCTCGTGGATTGACCAGCGCCGATGTAACCAGTGCGCTGGCGGAGCAGAACGTTGAGATCCCAGCCGGCCAGGTGGGCCAGCCGCCTTCAGATGAGAAGCAGACTTACCAGATCCCGGTGCGCGTGATCGGGAGACTTTCTCAGCCGTCAGAGTTCGACAACATCGTCGTGAAAAACAGCCCCGGCGGCGTCGTTCAATTGAAGGATGTGGGCTACGCGGAGTTAGGAGCCGAGACTTACTCTACCGACCTGGCTTATAACGGCGCCGACGCCATCGGGGTTGGCGTTCAACAGCTGAGCAATGCCAATGCGCTTGCCGTCGACAGTGCGGCCAAGGCGGCATTGGACGAGCTGTCCAAGTCTTTCCCTCCGGGGATGAAGTACGAAATTCCTTTCGACACCACCACCGTCATTGGGGATTCCATCCGCGAAGTGGTGGGTACTCTGGGCGAAGCCATCATCATCGTCATTGTGGTGATCTTTCTCTTCTTGCTCGATTGGCGCGCGACCATTATCCCCGCGATTACGATCCCGGTATCTCTAATCGGGACGTTTGCGTTCATCAAGATTTTTGGCTTTTCGATCAATTCGTTGACCATGTTCGGCATCACGCTGGCCACCGGCCTGGTGGTGGATGACGCCATCGTGGTCATCGAGAACGTGCAGCGCCATATCAACGAAGATCACACCGATCCGCACTCAGCTACCTCGGTCGCCATGGCTGAGGTGACCAGCGCGGTCATTGCTACTTCACTGGTGCTCATTTCTGTATTCGTGCCCGTCTCTTTCTTCCCTGGCACCACGGGCATTCTTTACAAACAGTTCTCTCTGACGATCGCTTTCTCGATTGCCATCTCGGCGTTTAACGCGCTGACCTTGTCTCCGGCGCTGGCGGCGATCTTCCTGCGGGGTGAGAAGCATAAACGTGGTCTGCTGGGATTGATCGATCGCGGTATTGTCGCTACGACGGTTTTCTACGGCAAAGCGATTCGCCAGATATTGCGGTTGCGGTACGTGGTGCTGTTCCTGTTTGTCTGTGGCCTGGCTGGTACGGTCTATCTTTATCAGCACACACCCACCGCCTTCCTGCCGACGGAGGACCAGAATTACCTGATTTGTATTGTGCAAACTCCACCCGGCGCTTCGCTCACGTACACGTCCGCCGTAGCACAAAAGGCAGTGGACATCATCCGCAAGGATGATGATGTCTACGGAACCTTCGCCGTCATGGGATTCAGTCTAAGCGGAGGCAGTTCCTCGAACTATGGGCTGATCTTTGTTCCGCTCAAGTCAGTCGATCTGCGTAAGAAAAAGGGCCCCGGTCATTCGGCCGCGGCTATCTACGGCTACTTGGCTCCGAAGCTCTTCGGTGTGCCTGGCGGTCTGGTCGCTATCTTCGAACCGCCGGCCATTCAGGGCCTGGGTAACTTTGGCGGATTCTCTTTTGAGCTGCAGGATCTGGGACGCAACACGTTGCAGGATCTGGACCGCGTGGCGCACCAGATTATCGGTGCGAGCCGTCAAGGAGGTAAACTGGTCGGCCTGTACACGAGCTACACGGCCAGCGATCCTCAGCTGCTGATTACGATCGATCGCGTGAAAGCAAAAGCGCTGAGTGTCCCGATCAGCCAGATCAATTCCGCGTTGAACGTCTACATGGGCTCGGCGTATGTCAACGACTTCAACTACAACAACCGGTCTTATCGCGTTTACGTACAAGCGAGACAATCGGCGCGCATGACGCCGGGAGATCTGCGAAAGTTCTACGTGCGTTCCGACACCGGGCAGATGGTAACGCTCGACAACCTGGTGACGATCGCGCAAGCATCCGGGCCTCAGGTCATCAGCCATTACAATCTCTTCCGGTCGGCGGAAATTGATGGCTCTGCCGCTCCTGGTTACAGCACGGGTGAGGGCTTGGCCAACATGGAAGCCTTGGCCAAGAAGAACATGATCCAGGGAATGGCCTATTCTTGGACGGGATTATCGCTCGAGGAAATCGAGGCCGGCGGTAAGGCGGTGCTCATCTTCGGACTTGGGATCCTGGTGGTTTACCTCACGCTTTCCGCTCAGTACGAGAGTTTTGCTCTCCCCTTCATCATCCTGCTGGCTGTACCTACCGCGGTGTTGGGCGCCCTGGGACTGGTAAGTCTGCGCGGCATGCCGAACGATGTGTATTGTCAGATCGGGCTGGTGATGCTGATCGGGCTTTCCGCGAAGAACTCGATTTTGATCGTGGAATTCGCGGAGCAGATTCGCGCGCAGGGTAAGTCTGTTTTCGAGGCGGCGATTGAAGCGGCTGAGCTGCGCTTGCGGCCTATTTTGATGACGTCGTTTGCGTTTATTCTCGGCGTGCTGCCGCTTTATTTCGCCACCGGTGCGGGTGCTATTGGACGGAGGTCCGTGGGGACCACGGTTGTCGGCGGTATGTTGGTTTCGACCGTACTGAACTTGATATTTATTCCAGTGCTTTACGTGCTTGTGAAGTCGGCATTGGAATTTATTGGCCGGAAGAAGAAGCCGACCGGACCGGCGGAGTACCCGGCTAAGCTGTAATGGGGTTTTGGCCTGCGAGTAGCTGAACAGGCTGCGGAAAAACTCGAGGCCGGACGGGAAAGACGAACCTCAGGGGCTAAAGAGTCTGCGTGAGACTAAAAGAATCTCTTTGGCCCGCTGATGGACGTGTTCTGACTTACGTGCAGCATAAAAGCGTACCTCAGCGGCTAAAGCCGTCGTCGTTGACTATTGTTACGGCACGGCTGAACCCGTGCCCTTCGTACAGAAATGCTTTTTCCTTCAGCTTAGCCGTCGTCCCCGAACCAGCAGTTTGTGCGGAATGCGCCATGGCAGGGGCTAAGGTGTGTGCGTGAGAACCTACTGATGGCAAAGAATGAGTCCCGCAGGGACGGCTGAACTTAGCCCAGGACGCAGTCCTGGGTGGAGATCCGAGAGTCCCGTAGGGACGACTGGAATTAGCCGGAGGGCGCTCCCAGAGCACTTCCATCTCGAAATATTCCGCGATTAAGAATTCCCGATCCGCTGCCCGAATCCAGAGCCAGGGCTTCAGCAACTTTTTCAGTCGTCCCTGCGGGACTTTTCCATGGCGCGTGCCAACCCAGGACTGCGTCCTGGGCTAAGGTCAGCCGTCCCCGTTCGACAAGCTCAGGGCAGGCTCTACGGGACTCGATTTCGTGATGGTCGTTCTCACGCAGACTCTAAAGCCCAAATCTTTGGTGTTGCCTTTACGGCCCGACTAGTCGTGCCCTGATACAAAACCGGGTTTTTTCGCAGCCTGTAAAGCCGCGTCGCGAACAAGGCATAGCCTTATGCGCCATAGGGTGGAAGTGTGCGCCTTAAGCGCCTTATGCGCCTTATGGGTGGAAGCGTGCGCCTTAAGCGCCATAAGGGTCGGTTTCGGGGGTATTGGTGCCGGCTTTTTTCGGCACGGCTAACCCGTGCCTTTCGTTCAAGGATTTTGCACCGCTTAAGGCCAGCCAACACCTCACATCAGGGCTCTTGTGAGGCCAGGTAGCTGGTGATGGCTACGATGTCTTCGATGGTCAGCTTGGAGACGACGCCCTTCATCATGGGCGCCATGGAGCCGTTGCGGGATCCGTTTTGGAAATCGATGATCTGACGCGCCATTTGGCTGGGAGAGCGACCTGCGATGGAGGGGATATTGCCCGTTCCGTTCAGGTTTGGGCCGTGACACATGGTGCATGCCATGGTCTTTCCATTGCTTCCGGTTGTGACCAGGTCCTTACCCTTCGCCAGGCTTCCCTTTGGTACGTAGGCAATGAACCCGGAGGTAGGATCGCGTAGCTCCGTATGTTCGAGGTTTTCAGAAACTTCAATGACGCGATCGCCGATGGGCTCCTTTGCAGCGCCAGCCTCCACGACCATCATGCCGCCCTCTGGTTTGGTCTTCGGCACTTCCTCCACTTCAACGACGCGTATCCACGGTTTCAGCTTGAAGGAGGAGAAATAGGCCGCGGCGGCTTTGACGTCCTCGTCGCTGACCGACTTGGATAGCTTCACCATGTTGGTGACGGAGAGCATGTCGGGGTCAGATCCCTTGCGCAAGCCACTCTTGAAATCGGCCATCTGCTGCACGATGTATTCCGCGGACAGGCCGGTCACACTCGCATTCTCCGGGCGCCCCTGGCCATTCGGCAGATGGCAGTGGCCGCAGGCATAGACATCCGGCTTACGGCCGTGGGCGACGATGTCCGGCATCGGCGGATGGATATCGGGATACCAATCCGGCACAACAAACAAATCGCCGATCTCACCCTTGGTGTAGGTTGCTTTACTGCCAGGTAGATGTTCTACCTCCGCGCCGGCGGCAGAGGAAGAAGTGGCTTGCGAAAAGTGACCAGGATAGGCCCAAAGCGGTAGCTTTTCCTGGGCCGTCGCCGGCGACTGCGCCAAGGACGCAGCCGCGATTAAAGTCAGAGCCAATAGAGCGGGATGTCGGGTTCTCAAAGGAGTCCCAGAATAGCAACTATCTCGCGTTGGCGACAACAGATCCCGCGCGGGTTGTCGATTCCAGCGATTGCCGGAGCTGCTGGTTTCTCGCCAGAAGTTCGGCCACCAGCTTCTGCAACCGGGCGTTTTCCCGTTCCAATTCCTCGACGATTTGCATAGCGATTGTGGGGGCGTCGAATTTCATCACACTCCTCAGGCCTTCTGTTCTTCGGGTTGAAAGTCGCCATAGCCACAGCGGCCTCGCATGGCCCGGGTGAATTTTTCCCTTTCTTCAGGAGACATCTTTCCCCATCGTTCTCCCATGCGGTGCCGCCAGTGCATACCGCCCCGGCCGCGAAAGCCACCGAAGAGGATCTTGCTCAGCAGCAGGATGCCGACCGCCTGCCAGAAGTTAATCGCATGCCAGCCGATAATCGAAGGGATAAGCCAGTTCCACAGGTGTTCGACGGCGACACCGAATATTGCAACCGCCGCGATTACGATCAGGAGAATTCCAGGAATTTTGTATAACCATCTCTTTTTCATGCCTTGCCTCATTTCTTAACAAACTCTTGATAAATCGATTGCAGCCTGCGCCGCAAATGCTGCACTGCGTAGTGCTTGCGCGACAACAACGTGTTCACGCTTACCCCGGTTTCCGCGGCCAACTCCTTGAAGCTGTAGCCTTCCCATTCATGGGCGATGAAGACGGAACGCTGCTCCGGGGGCATCTCCTCCAACGCTTCGTCAATCTCGTCCAGCAGCAGGCTTCGGGCATAGATTGCCTCCGGTCCGCTATCCGGCGAGGGCAACAGGTCTTCGAGCGAGACGGCCACATCGTCATCCTCGCCATATTTGGCCTGGCTCAGCGACTCAAGCTTGTGGCCACGAAAGCGGTCGATGATCCGGTTCTTTGCCACTCGGAACAGCCAGCCGCTCACTTGTTCGATCGGCTTGAGCAGGCGATAGGCCTCAACTAATTCAACGAAAACTTCCTGCAGGATGTCTTCCGCAGTTTCCAGGTCGACGACATGCTTACGGATGTAATTACGCAGACGTCCGCTATCGCGCTCCACCGCCTGCGCGATCCACTGATCCTGCTCCGCGGTTAACTGGTCCAAGCTCGACTCGACTTTCTACAGTGAAGACGGAATGGAAAGAGAAATATTGTGCCCAAACGCAAAAAGGACCCCGCTTTTTAGCGGAGCCCTTCGGCGAGACTGAGCGAAGTGGTTAGACGTTAAAGGAGGAACCGCATCCGCAGGTGCTCTTGACCGCCGGGTTATCGAACTTGAACCCAGCCGCCTCAAGGGTTTCCACGTAATCGACCACGCAGCCGTTGAGGTACATCAACGAGGTGGCGTCGACAAAGACCTTCAGATCGTCGAACTTGAAGACCTTGTCCATCATGCCCGCCTGGTTCTCGAAGGACATGGAATACTGAAATCCAGAGCAACCACCGCCGACCACGCCGATGCGCAGGCCTGCAGGCAATGGATCCTGGGTAGCCATGATCTCGTGTACCTTCGCGACCGCCTGGGGTGACAGGGTCAGGGGCATAGATACGGGATTGAGGTTTGTTACCGGTTCGGCGACGCTTGACATCTGTTTTATCTCCGTTTGCTGCCTGTACTGAATAGTTTAGTCCGGGATGCCGGGTGAGTAAAGCCGGAATCCCACTATCAATAGATGCGGCTGCCGATCCCCCGACTCAGCTAGCGGACGGTAACTTTGGCGGCAATTTCGTTAAACTGTGCCTCGGTCAGCAACCCGTCTTTTACCAAGTCATGCGAAGAGGCGTAGGGCCGATGGTCGATGATTTCCCTGGCTTTGCGCACGGAAATGCCGGGCAGTGCGGTTAGATCGGTGTCTGAGGCCGAATTCAGGTCCAGCCGAGCGCTCCCGTCGGGCGATTTGTTATCCAGACCCTGCTTAACCCCTGCAGCTACGTCATTTACCGCCTGTTCCGCGTTTTTTGCGGCGACCCGGGCGTCGGCCAAAGCCTCCTTCGACCCCTGTTTTGCCTGCTCGGTCGCCTGGGCGGCCTGCTCCTGCAGGTGCTGGTCGTTGGCCGGCGGGGTGCAGGCGGTGAGGAAGGTTATTCCGAGGACGGTGGCGACTGCCAATACACCCTTTTGACGTTTGTCGTTCATTTTCTTGCTCCTCAAGATCGCACAGAGTCTGAGAGCCATTTTGACCCCGGCGAGTTGCCGGAACCTCCTGGGTAAATGCGAAAATTCTGGGCAACGCTACGCTCGCGGGACTATATTTCTATGCCGTAAGCCCCTCCTACCCTCCGAGCCCGCCAAGTTCCGGACCCGCTCGGTATCTGGGACTTCTGGGTAACTCCCGGGGAGGTAATTATGCATGTTGTTCCTACTTTGTGGATAGTGTGGGCGGTATTTGCCGTCTGCCTGCTGGCACTGCTGCTCTATCGGGGGACCATCACCCGTTACGAAGACGATCAGCTATTTCTGGACGACATTTCGGACCGCCAACATAAGGAGAACGATGCAATCATTCGCAAGTTGAATCAAATTCAACCGTTCTTGAGAGTATTTACCGGCGTAACCAGCATCTTGACCGCCGCGATCATCGGCATCTACGCCTGGGACGCCATCAAGACCTTCTACATGTAAGGTCCGCCAGCTCGGGTTTCTTTGGGTGCGATGGTGCTCACCACCGCACCCGTTACTCCATTTGTTTGATCGTGCCCTTCGCGCTAACTTCAATTTCCACCTGCTTGCCTACACGGAGCAGGAACCTACTTGGATTCTTCATTCCCCACTCCACATAAGGCACCGTGAATCGCGTGGTTGCGGTCACAGTGTCTGCGCTTATTTGCACCTTGAGCGGGAGTTGCAGGGGATGATCCGCTCCGTGAATGTTGAAGGTGCCTTCCCCGGTCAGGTTCTGCATGCCTTCTCCAGCTTTGAAGGGCCCTTTGATTTCAGTCGGGTGATAAAAGATTGCAGGGTAACGGTTGCTCTCCAGAACCTCGTCCTGCATGCGTTTGTCACGGGCGGCGTTTCCGCTCTCGCCAGTGGTTGCGTCCACCAGAATCTCGCCTTCGGCCAGGCCCGTTTTTGGGTTGAAAAGGAACTCGCCACTCTTCAGCTTAAAGCTGCCATGGACAGAATGGAGGCCGCTTAGCTTCCAGTGAATTTCGGTCTGGGCCGGATCAAGCACCACCCTCATGCCTCGATTTTGTGCCTGTGCCAGTTGGCCAATGAGGATGACCAACGCCGCGATGAAGCTTGCCTTGCTTATTTTTCTCAATGTCCCTCGCCTTTATGCCAGAAGCCGCAACCCCAGCGCGGGCGCGTCCCGAAGCAGGAAATCTCCCAGCGACCGCTCGCCGAGGTGCAGTGCGAGCAAGTGGGCGAAGAGTTGAGGCTGGCCCGAAAGTACACTCATGGCCCGCTCCCGCATCCAGGGCCACGCATCCATGCGGAGCATGACTCTTGACATGAGATGCGGCATGCGTTGGATCAACGGATGTCCGGCTTCATAGATGTCCAGATTTTCGATCGCGATGGCCTCGGCCAACAGCAGGGACTGGCGGAAGGACAATCCTATGCCCTCGCCGGTCACGGCGTCGGCTGAGCCGGAAGCGTCGCCGACCAGGGCCACTTTCCCGACGGTCACGCGGCGGAGCTTACGGGTGGTGGTCAGTGCCCCGCGAACCCTGCTCAGTTCGCGTGCGCGTTCAAGATTCAGCCGCAGCGCAGGCATGCTATCCAGGACCGCCCCCATTCTGATGGAGGGGTCGCGGGCCACGGTAGCTACACAGATTTCTTCCGGGCCTACGGGGGTGATGTAGGCTTGGCCCAGATCTCCCCAGTGCACTTCCACCATGGGGGACCAGGGCTTCACCTGGTAATGACAGCGGGTTCCAAAACGGCGGCTCAGAATCTCTCCCTGACCTAAGCCGATTGCCTGGCGAACGCGAGAGGACTGGCCATCCGCGCCGATCAAGTAGCGGTACGTGCAGGGTTCGCCGTCGAGGCGCGCTGGCTGCTGTTCTGCCACGTGTGCGCGGCTGCCCCAGGCGAGTCGCACACCGAGTTCACAACAGCGCTCTGTCAGGAGCGAATGGAGTTGCAAACGGCGGATACCAATGCCGCTGCCCCGCTCGAAGGGTGCTGCCGTCTGGTGATGACGGGAGAGGAATGCGATGCCGTCGAACGGAGCACCCTCGTGGGCGGTGACCTGAATACCAAGCGCGGCCAGGTCTTTGCGTGCATCCGGCATGAGACCCTCGCCGCAGGCCTTGTCGATGGGCGGGCGAAGAGCATCGGCGACCAGAACATCCAAACCTTTTTGCCGCAGTGCGATGGCTGCGGCGAGGCCTGCGGGTCCGCCACCGACGATCAGTGCATCACAGCGGATCACTCTGCGCTCTCCACTTACCACTCCAGCAATAACATCTCGGAGCAGAATCCGGGACCCATCGCGGCCAGTATGCTGCGCGACCCCACCTTGGGCCGGCGGTGGGTCATCACTTCATCGAGGACCACCAGCACCGAAGCCGAGGACAGGTTACCCACGCGCCGCAGAGCCTCCCACGAGAGCTCCAGTTCACCGTTGTGGAGGTCCAATGCGTCGGCCACCGCCTCCAGCACCTTGGGGCCACCGGGGTGCATGATCCAGGAGTGTACCTGGTCGCGGGTCATTCCATGCTGGGCGAGGAAGGTGTCTACATCGCGGCCCAGATTGGCCCGTACAACGGTGGGAACGTCGGGCGACAGCACAACCTGGAATCCCTTCTCGGAAATCTTCCAGCCCATGACATCCTGGGTATCCGGATAGAACGAGCAGGCGCTTCCCAGGATTTTAGGCCCTGACAACTTCACCTGGTCCCCGGCAACCAGCACCGCGACCGCTCCATCTCCAAACAGACCGGTAGCAATCAGGTTGGCGACAGTGAAGTCGTCTCGCTGCCAGGTAAGCGAGCATAGTTCAACCGAAAGCAGCACCGCCACCTGGTCAGGGTAGGCGCGCACATAGTCGGCGGCGCGGGTCAGGCCGGCAGCCCCGGCGACGCAGCCCAGGCCAAAGATGGGATTGCGTTTGATCTGTGGGGAAAGGCCCATGCGGTTGACCAGCCGGGCGTCCACCGAAGGGCTGGATACTCCGGTTACGGACACGAAATAGAGGGCGCCGATCTGCTTGCGGTCCACACTTGATTTGCTGAGCACGCATTCAATCGCCTGCGCACCCAACCGTTCCGCAGTCTCGATCCAGACGTTATTGGTTTTGCCCCAGGTATCGAGGGGTGGATATTGCTCTAAAGGAAGAGAAAAGTATCGGCCGGCCACGCCGGTTCGGGAATGCAACCTTTCGAGTACGGCTGCGTTTTCGAGGCCCTGCTCCCATTGGCCTTTAAGGGCCTCCACCACGGTTTCTTGTAAGAAGTAATGTGGGGGGAAGGCAGTGGCCGTTGTGATTATCTGCATGTTTCGTCAGTATACGTGCCGGGTATTGGACAGCCCGGGTAGCGATTTGATAGCGACAAAGTCGCTAGGGCCGGTACTTCATGGGAGAAGCTGCTTGTGCTTTGGTTTTGTATCAGGGCACGACTTTAAGTCGGGCCGAAAAGATAAGAAGAGAATTGGGCTTCAGGCCCGTAACCTTCAAGGATGGCCGCTCGGTTGTTTCTAGAGTTGCTGTCGACCGAGTGCCCGTCTGTTTCTGTTCACCAGCTCGGGGTGGACGTTGCGGTTCAGGCCAAATAGAAAAGGCCGGCTGGGTCTCCGCTGGCGGGCTGCGCCTGTTGGAGGGTGTCGCCGGCCTGTTGGTCATCGTTGGGCGCTTGCTTTGCCTCATTTGTCGATGGAATACGCTACCCTGTGGTTACGTCATGGGTGTCCATGGAGCATTGGTTGCGGGGATCCCAGGTCTCAAAAACGAGACCTGGGGCACCCTTCGCGTTTTTCCGACACGGCGCATTTAGGCGATCATGTACGGGCTGCGCATTCTCAGATTTGAATCTATTCGCCGTTTCTCAAATGTAGACGCTCTACCGCAGACACGTGTTCAAAAGACTCGGGTTCCATGCCGCGGGTCAATACAGCCTCAAATGCGTGGCCTACCAGCAGTAAGGTGGGAGCAAAGGACGTGGGCAGACGAGAGAGTCCGCTGAGCTGCGAAGCGGTGTAGGTCGCCTCAGGGCGCGATGCATCGGTAACGGCTACACAGGGCATCGCTGCAGGCACTCGGCTGCGCAACAAAGATGCGGCTACCTGGGCGAGATTTTGACCCGGCATGTAGATGGCCAGGGTTGCATCGGTGGGCAAAGTACCGGGCCACAGCTCCGGCTCGGGTACCGTGCGAGCGGCATGATGGCCGCTCAATACAATCAACCGCGAAGAGACTCTGCGGTCGGTGAGCGAAGCCTCTAGAAACGCCGCCGCGGAGGATGCCGCAGTGACACCTGGCACCACTTCGAAGGGCACTCCCGCTTCGCGCAAGGCGTCGATTTCCTCGGCGGCGCGACCGAAAATCATGGGGTCTCCGGATTTCAGCCGGATCACAGCCAGTCCTCTGCGCGCCGATACGATCATCAAGTCATGGATGGCGGCCTGGGTAATCTTCTTCCGGCCGCAACGTTTCCCCACGCTGATGATCAGTGACTGCTTGCCGGTCAGGTCGAGGATGGATTGCGGTACCAGGTCATCGTGGAGGACAACACCGGCCTCCGCCAGCAGGCGGGCAGCTTTGAGCGTGAGTAACTCCGGGTCGCCAGGACCCGCACCCACCAGGTAGACCTTACCGGCTTCAGCCTTGCTCATTGCGGGACCTCATGCTTGATTTCTGTGTTTGCAAAGCTTCGCGCCGGGCAGGCAGGTAGACTGCAAACTTCGCGATGCGCGAGTTCATGCAAGAGAGCTCTCCGCTCCGCGCCGGCCGGCATTGCCTGCAGCACTTCGCGCCGCAGTTGGCCCAACTCGGCCAACCAGGGTCCCAGGTCGGCGGGCAATTGCGCGTCGATCTCCCGTCGAAGCCGCTGCGCCAGCGCTGGACTCTGACCTGCCGTCGAGATAGCGATCTGGAGATCTCCCCGCTGCACAATCGAGGCAAAAAAGAAGTCACACAAGGGCGGGTCGTCGGCAGTGTTGCACAGGATGCAGTGACGTGTCGCCTCTTCAAAGACCGCCCGGTTGACCTCGCGGTCGTTGGTGGCTGCGATGACGAGATCACATCCGAGTACATCCGAGGGCTCGTAAGCCCGAATCTGCCAGTCAATCTGTCCTTGCGCATTCAGCTCCTGGACGCGCGCGACAGCGTAAGGTGCGACCACGCGAATGGACGCTCCGCAGCGCAGCAGACTCTCCACTTTTTCCAAACCAATCAAGCCCGCGCCCACAACCAGGCATCTCTTCCCCTCGAGCTTTAGAAATAAAGGAAAAAGAGCAGCGCTCTCACTCAAGGTGTTTACCCCCAACCGGAGCGGGATCCCTGGGCACGGCCTCCAGCACCGCACCGGCAAGCTGCTCGCGCAACTCCTCGTCGCTGGTCCGCGCGAAGTAGGCGCGCAGGTTTTCTCCCGGCTTGCGCACCTGCAAATACCCTCCCAGGAGACGTTCCAGGGCATCCGGTACTTCGGTTGCCAGGCAGCGGTATCCAACGGGTCTGGCGGTTTGTTGATGCAGGCCTACGGAACCTCCGACACAGAAGTAATAGGCATCTTCCAACTTGCCCTGGTGCTTGATCTTCTTGCCTTCCATTCCGATGTCGGCGATCCAGTGTTGCCCGCAGCTATTGGGGCACCCGGTCACGTGCAGCTTGAGCTGCTGATCGAATCCTGGCAGCCGCTCTTCGAGTTCGTCGACGATCCAGCGGGTGAAACCCTTGGTCTCGGTGATCGCCAGCTTGCAGAACTCGCTTCCGGTGCAGGCGATCGCACCCCTCCAGAAAGAAGATCCTTCAACCGGCAGGCCGAGCGCCTCAAGTTCCCGGGCCAGTTCCTGCGCCTTGTTGGAGGGCACATTCACTACCACCAAATTCTGCATGACTGTGGTGCGCAGCTGGCCATTGCCATAGCGCTTCGCCAGACCAGCCACAGCGCTCAACTGGGCTGCGGTCATGCGCCCGCGCAACACCGAAAGGCCCACGTAGCAAAGCCCTGCCTGCTTCTGCCGGTGGATGCCGACATGGTCACGGTAAATATCGTCGGGCACCGTCTCCTCAACCGCAGGATCGAGTTGGTAGCCAAGCCGCCGGTTCAGGTCAGCCAGAAAGGTCTCGGCGGTCCATCCTTCGCGGAGAAACAGATGCTTCATGCGCGCGCGGTCACGGCTCTCGCGCAATCCCTGCTGATCGCGAAAGAGCTCGGTGATCTTGCGCACTACGGCGGCTACCTGGTGCTGCTGCACGAACGCATTGAGGCGTACACCCAGATGTGGGTCGGCGGAGAGCCCACCGCCCACGCGCAGGGAGAATCCCGCTTCGCGGTTGTTGCCGTTCGTACGCACGGCGGGGGTTAACCCAATGTCATTGATCTCGGGGTAGGAACACCACACGGAACAGCCGGTGATTGATACCTTGAATTTCCGCGGCAGGTTGTAAAGATCCGGGTTGCCGTTCAGGTCTCCGGCCGCGGCCAGGGCGAAGGGTGAGGCGTCCAGAACTTCGTCCGCGTCCAAACCCGCCAGCGGGCAGCCGGTCACATTGCGCACGACATCGCCGCAGGCTCCTTTTGGGGAGAGTCCAGCTCCCTGGAGCCGATCAATGATCCCGGGGAGAGCTTCGATGGTGAGCCAGTGCAGTTGAATGGCCTGGCGCACGGTAATGTCGACTAAGTCCCTGCCATGTTTGGCGGCGATATCGGCGATCAGCTCGATCTGCTCGGAAGTCGCGATCCCGTTGGGGAGCGCAATGCGCATCATGAAATATTCAGTGGCCTTGCCTTCACCGCCCTTACCGCCGAGTGCCCCAGCTCCATCTCCCTGGGTGTAGACGCCCCACCATTTGAAATAGGCAGACGCCCATTCCGGCAGCACCGATTCCCTGCCCGCGGCGGCGAAGGCGCGCACTTCATCCATTGCCTCCCACGGGTTCTTTTCCCGCTTAAGGCGTTCCATCCGCTGGGCTTTTGTCTCCTTAACCTCGGCCATCGATACTCTCCCTGAAATGAAAAAACCCGGCGCGTCGCTGATTGCCGACACCCGGGTTTCCGAAGATGGTGATTCGCTTAATTCTTAGGACGCACCCGTACGGCCTGATGGGGTCAAGCAACAACCAGCGCTGCGTCGGCAGTACAAAGACATATCACAACCGTAACCCCGCACCGGTTTCAAGTCAATACATCGCAGGTGGCAGAGCCAGTTCTCAATACGGACGTGACTTCCCTATAGCTTTCGAAAAGCGTACCTCAGCGGCTGAAGCCGTCAGGCGCGTCGGGCATTTACGGCACGCGAAAACGACATCTAAACCTTTTAAACCATCATGGGCGAATCGATGTTTTCACACCTTGGGTGAGCCCAGCTCATGGACACGCTGAAGCCGTGCCCTTCGTTTAGTGATTGCCTCAGGACGTAGTGATTGCCTCAGGACGCAAGTACCTCAAGGGCTAAAGAGTTTGCGTGAGAACTCCCCATTGTGTCGTCCCTTCGGGACTCGATTTGCGTGAAATCCTACCCGGCACTCCCGTGCCGGGCTACAGATTGTCCCGTCCCTTCGGGACTGATTGCGTCGGGTGACCTGCGGTTCTTTTCTGCCCCCTTAAAGCCCAACGTTTTCTCAATCTTCTACGGCCCGACTTCAGCCGTGCCGGACCCGGCCGGACAGATGAGGGCTTTGGAGGGCGTGGATATTTTCCAGCCGTCCCCGTTCGACAAGCTCAGGGCAGGCTCTGTGGGACTATTCAATCGATGGCGGTACTCACCTGGTGCCGTATGTCGGCGCCGCGGATCCAAAAGATGACATCCCGGGAGATATTGGTGGCGTGATCGGCAATCCTCTCAAGCGCTCGGGCGATGATGATCGCGTTCAGAGCCTGCAGGCTGATCTCCGGCTGGCCTTCCATCACCTTCATCAACTCGGCCCGAGCAACGCGATTCATGCGATCGATCTCATCATCCATGACGACGACCGCCTCCGCGAACTGAGCGTCGGCATCGAGCAGCGCCTGGATGGCCGAACGAACCATGCGCGAGGCGTATTCGCCCATCGATGCAATATCCACCGGCAGATCGACCGCCGGATATGCCAGCAATTCCTGGGTGCGGATAGCAATGCTCATAGACTGATCCCCAACCCGTTCCAGATCGCCGTTAATCTTGATCACCGCCAGAATAAAGCGCAGATCGATGGCCATCGGCTGTTCCTGAGCCAGTAATTCGTAGGCCATCTCGTCCACTTCGCGCTGTGCCGCGTTGATGGCGGTCTCGTTCTCCCGGACATACTGACACAGCCCAGCATCCCGCTGCAGGTAGGCATCCACCGAGGAACTCACTGCTTGCTGGGAGAGCGCAGCCATGGCCAGCAATTTGTCTTTGAGTGCTGCGAGCTGCTGTTGAAAGTGGATGCGCGGCAAGAAAACCCCCTGTACAAAAATTGTGCACCATGGATCGTGACAGTTTAAAGAAAATACGAGGAGTTTGCGGCCGGTGGTCTACCGGCAAAGCCGCTTCTCTGCATCGCGCGTGGCCTCGTAGATCTGCTCGAAGGAGTCCACCGCGTACAGCACCGGCTGCATTTCCGATGTAGAAAACTCCTGGTTGAGGACCTGATCCACATCGAAGTCTTTGATTTTCGGGCGGCCCTCGATCACATAGGTGGATTCACCCTGCGAGGAGATCAAACCGCTTCCGTAGAGGCGGTAGCCTCCTTTTTGCCGGATCACGCCAAATTCGACCGTAAACCAGAACAGCCGGCCCATCTTCTCCAGGGCGTCCTTGTCGGTCAACGCCGCACAGACGGCCCCGTAATGCTGCAGAAAATCGGCAAAGACGGGATGGGCGTGCATGGGCACGTGGCCGAAGACATCATGGAAGATATCCGGCTCGGGAATGTAGGCGAGCGATTCCCGGCTCCGCAACCAGGTGGTGGTCGGAAACTGCCGGGCCGCCAGCATGGCAAAGAACGCGTCCGGAGGAAGAAAGCCGCTGACGGGGGTAGCCCTCCAGCCACTTCGCGGCCTAAGCCGCTGATTCACATCGGCCAGGTTGGGAATGAGATCGGTTCTTAAGCCAATCTGCTCAAAGCCTTGCAGATATTCCTCGCAAGCATATGCCTCAATCTGGGGCATCCGGCGGCCCACCAAATCCGCCCAGGTCGCATGTTGCTCCGGGGTGTAGGCCGACCAATCCTGCTGGATTAAGAAGGGCTCAGCTGCCCCGAGCGTTGCTGAACCGATAGCCATGATCTTCCTCTTCCTGCTCCCACATATATCAGACGCGTTCTCGCGCTTTTCCACTCGGCTGAGCATCCAAACCAGATGCAGCGTCTGAAAATGGCGCTGATCCGCCGGAGACGTATACACACAGTTAATTCTACTTTCCGGGACCTATCCAAGTGCCGCACGGAAGGTATATCTTTCTTCCGGCCCTGAGAGAGTTGGGCGACCCAAGGAGTAACCCAGTATTTATGACTACACTTACGCACCAGGAGCAAAAGACGACCGAAGATCTTCTTCAGCTGAACGGAACCGATTACGTTGAGTTTTACGTGGGCAATGCGCGCCAGGCCGCCTACTTTTATCGAATGGCCATGGGCTTTAGCCTGGTCGCCTACGCGGGCCCCGAGACGGGCCAGCGCGACCGCGCCTCCTACGTCCTGCAGCAGGGCAAGATTCGCTTTGTGCTCACCACCCCTTTGCGACCGGACAACGAGATCGCCGAGCACATCCGGTTGCATGGCGACGGCGTTCGCGACGTCGCACTGTGGGTGGACGACGCCAAGCAGGCATGGAGAGAGACCACCAAGCGAGGCGCGCGCAGCGTGCAGGAACCATTTGAATCTTCGGACGAACACGGCAGCACAAAGATGGCGTCCATCGCGATTTACGGAGACACGATTCACACCTTTGTCGAGCGCAAGAATTATCACGGGGCGTTCCTGCCCGGTTACGTGGGCAAAGGGCACGATCACCTGGCCCGCCCTACAGGGCTGTTGCATGTTGACCACGTCGTGGGCAATGTGGGCTGGAATGAGATGAACCGGTGGGTCGAGTTCTATGCCAACGTCATGGGTTTTTCTCTCTATCAGCACTTCGACGATAAAGACATCTCCACCGAGTATTCCGCGCTGATGTCGAAGGTGATGGCAAATGGCAACGGGCGGGTGAAATTTCCGCTGAACGAGCCCGCGGAGGGGCGGCGTAAGTCGCAGATCGAAGAGTACCTCGAATTCCATCACGGGCCGGGCGTACAGCATATTGCGCTCGCCACCAATGACATTCTGCACACGGTGAGCCGGCTGCAGGAGCAGGGCATTGAGTTTCTCCGCGTGCCGCATTCCTACTACACCCAGTTGCAGGCGCGCACTGGCACCATTGATGAACCGGTGCAGGAATTGGAGAAACTCGGCATCCTGGTCGACCGCGACGATGAAGGTTACATGCTGCAAATCTTCACTCGCCCGGTAGAAGACCGGCCGACGCTTTTCTTCGAGATTATCCAGCGCAAAGGGAGCCGCAGCTTTGGGAAAGGCAACTTTAAAGCGCTCTTCGAGGCCATCGAACGCGAGCAGGCAGAGCGCGGCAACCTTTGAGCATGCTGGCTTTCGATCCCGCCGAGCAGGCCCCGGCGGATATTTACAAACTGATGGTGGGTGCGATCGTGCCCCGGCCGATCGCACTGGTTTCCTCCATGGACAAGGCCGGGGTCAGGAACCTCGCACCGTTTAGCTACTTCACCGCATGTAGCTCGAATCCGCCGGTGGTGGTGTTTTGTCCCATCCTGCGTCCCGTTCCGCCCATGGCGAAAGATACGCTGCGCAACATCATGGCGACGCGTGAATTTGTGGTCAACATAGTGTCGGAGGAATTCGTCGAGCGCATGAATGCCACCGCGGCCCAAGTGGCTCCGGAGGTAGACGAGTTCGAACTCTCCGGGTTGACTCCAGTGGCAAGCGATTTGATCAAGCCGGCGCGGGTGGCGGAGAGCCACGTACACATGGAATGCCGGCTACGCCAGATCGTCCAGGTGAGCGATCAGCCGGGTGGAGGCAGCCTGGTGCTGGGCGAAGTGCTGCGCTTTCATGTCCGTGAGGATCACATCAATAACTTCCGCATCGATCCGGACAAGTTGCGAGCGGTCGGCCGCATGGCAGGTTCGACATACGTGCGCACTACTGACCGTTTTGAACTGGAGCGACCTAAGTGATCTATAACGCGGGGATGAAATGTACTAGGATCATGGCTGAGGAGTCCCGATGCAAATTCTGGGATCAGTTGGCCTGGCTGTGATGTTGTTGGCGTCAGGCGCGGGCGCCAAGCAGACCAACAAACCCGACTTGAAGTTGACGGCTTCCCTCGACATGGCGGCCCCGGAGCAGCAGCCCATCCTGGTGATCCACATGTTGAACCAATCGGGCCATGTGTTGCGCATCCCCGACCCACCCCTGCTCTGCAAAAGTGCCCCCGGTGCGTTCTGGCTGGATGTAAAGTTCGTCCCCGAGAATTCCAGCCAGCCACAGCCAGCCATCGATTGTGGTCTACAGGTAGATGGGAGTGGGCTGCCCGACATTCGCGAACGGGCCAAGAAGTGGCTCACGTTGAAGCCTGGCCAGGACTTTGAGGCAAGACGTCCGCTGGCTATGGGTGTGGACGCCAACGCGCACGGAACCTACGAGTTCCACGTGGTCTACGACGGGCCCAGTGCGACGCCGGAAGACGACCAGAAGTTGAAGGAAGCCGGCGTTGCGGCACCCAGCGGAAGGTTCGAATCGGACAAGCTGACGTATAAGCTCACCGCGCCCAAATCGTAGTTATCCAACCGTATTGATCAGCGTTCCAATGCCCCCGATGGTGATGTGGATTTCATCCTCCTGCTGCAGGGTGAACTCATCCGGGGGAACAATGCCTGTGCCGGTAAGCAGGAAGCAGCCGTTGGGAAATGCATTGTCGCGATAGAGATATTCGAGCAGGGTGCTGAATGTGCGCTTCAATTCCGTGAGCGCCGTGGTGCCGGAAAAGACAGTCTTGCCGGCGCGCAGGATCTGCAACTGAATTTCGGTCGAGGCGGGGATCGGTTCGCCGGCAATGAGTATCCCCGGGCCTAAGGCACAGCTTCGGTCGTAGACTTTGGCCTGGGGCAGATACAGAGGGTTCTCGCCTTCAATGTCTCGCGAGCTCATATCGTTGCCGATGGTGTAGCCCACGATCTTTCCCGCTGGATTGGCTAATAGCGTAAGTTCAGGCTCGGGTACGGACCAGGTTGCGTCTTTTCTTATCGCAACCTTGCCGCGATGGCCAACGACGCGATTGGGGGTCGCTTTCATAAAAAGCTCGGGACGTTCCGCAGCGTACACGCGGTCGTAGAAATCCCCGCCGCCGGCGCTTTTCGCTTCTTCCATGCGCGCGTTGCGACTGCGATAGTAGGTGACTCCGGAGGCCCAAACCTCCTGGCTGCCGATGGGCGCCAGGAGTTGCTTCTCGATGTCGGCGAACGAACCCTCCATTGGTTTCAGGTGGGGCAGAGTTTTTGTTAGATAGGCTTCGAGGTGGTCACGGGTAATCAGTTGATCCCATGATGCGTCCGCGCCTGCATAGAATTGATTTTCGTGCTCGACGATGTACCCGCCGGCGGTGCGATAAAGTTTCATTCGTTTGCCTTTCTGGTGTAGACCTGAACGAAGGGCACGGCTTCAGCCGTGCCAAATTCATTGGTGCTGATGAGGGCTTTAGAGGGTGTGTGAGAACTCCATTTCCAAACTCAGTCCCGCAGGGACGGCTGAACTTAGCCCAGGACGTTAGTCCTGGGTACATCATGAAACACGACGGAGTCCCGCAGGGACGGCTGAAGGTTGTCCAGGATTGCGTCGCGGCCTGTTTTTCAGCCGTCCCTGCGGGACTGGATCGTCCTTTCAATCCAACCCAGGACTAGCGTCCTGGGCTAAGTTCAGCCGTCCCTGCGGGACTAAATTCGTAATCCTGGTTCTGACACGCAAAGCGTACCTCAGCGGCTGAAGACGTGCTATAGGCATTTGATTTACGGCACAGTCGAAAACGACATCTAAACCTTTTAGAACCATCATGGGCGAATCCGATGGTTTTCATCACCTTGGGTGAGCCGCAGGCTCATGGGGACACGGCTGAAGCCGTGCCCTTCGTTTAGGGTGATTGCCTCAGGACACAAGTACCTCAGGGGCTAAAGCCCAGCGTATTCTCAATTGTTACGGCCCGACTAAAGTCGTGCCCTGATACAAAGCCAAGTTTTTTCCGCGCACTGTAAAGCCGTGCCCTTCGTTCAGAGATTTTCCCGCAACCTGTTTTTGGCCCATCGCGGAAGGGTGAAGCCGTGCTACAGGCATTTGATTTACGGCACAGTCGAAAACGACATCTAAACCTTTTAGAACCATCATGGGCGAATCCGATGGTTTTCATCACCTTGGGTGAGCCGCAGGCTCATGGGGACACGGCTGAAGCCGTGCCATGATACAAAACCTAGTTTTTCAGCAGCCTGTAAAGCCGTGCCCTTCATTCAGAGATTTTTCCCGGCGTCTGTTTTTGGCCAATCATGGAAACGGATTGTGGGCGCGCAGCTCACTAACAATTTCAGCGGCCGCAACGCGGGCTCGATCGCCCTGGTCCGGTGGAAAGGAAATAGCGCCCACACGAGCATGCCCTCCACCACCGTAGCGTTCGCAAATCTGCGCCAGGTTGATCATCTGGTCAGGCCGCGCTTTGGTCCACGGGTTGGAGCCAACGGCAACCTTGGTGCGGAAACTGGATTTACTCAGCCCCACGCTGTACGTCGCATCAGGATGCAGGAAGTAAGGAACAAACTTGTTGTATCCCTCTACTGGCTGGTCGGTAATGTCGAAGTAAAGCGTGCCATCCACCAACTCGGTGCGCGCGCCAATCAGCTCCAACGACTTGTGATGGCGGTCCAGCAGCGGCGGAAGAAGCTCGGCCACGAAAGGTTGCTTCAATACTTCAGCCAGACTCATGTTCGTAAGCAGCGGAATCAGTTTCGGAATGAAATCCGGATCCTGGCTCGATTCAATCACCAGGGTAAGCTTCATGGCGGGTTCCGCCATTTCAACAGCGGCTTTGGGACTTTCGTAAAGTGCGCCGTCGACGATGTCAGCCCAGCGGATCAGCTCCGCCACCGGCGACGGGTCAAAACCGAAACGGGTCTGCGCGATGTGAGCGATGAAGCTGGTGCATGAAGTGTAGTTTGGGTCGTAGAAGTGGCGATTGCTGGCGCTGCCGTCCCGCTGGCTTTCCAGAAAGTGCTTTTGATCCGCGGGCGTGAGAAAGGCGCTCAGATGATGATCGAACCACCAGGTAATGCGCGGCGAGGCGCTGTACTTGAAGTCGACGATCGCATTCTCGTCACCGATAAAATCAGACTCCTCAAAGAGTGCTCCAGCTCGATGCACCAGTCCGTGATAACCATATTGCGCGTCCCGGCGAATGCATTCGCGGTGGAAGCGCATGAAGAGCGAAGCTGAGCAGGCCCCGTCAAAGCACCGGTCGTGATAGAAAACGCAGACCTTCAAACAGTTAAGTTCCTCTCCGTAGACGAATGACTAGGATTGCCGGGAGGGGCCCGCGTGTCAAGCTGCGGGGGACAGAAATCCGGGCGGCGATGAGACAATGGGCGCTGGAAGACGAGATGGAATGATGGCGATGATCGGAGTGAATGCCGCGCAGCGGCAAAAATTGCCGCTGTGGGTGCGGATTGCGGCCGGCCTGGTAATCAGCCTGTTGCTTGTTGCGGCAATAGGCATCGCAGGCAGTGTGGCGTGGCTGAAGGACGCTATGCGCGAGCAGTTGCCGGTGCTCGACGGGCAACTGCAGCTGCCCGGACTGTCCGCCCCGGTGGTGGTGCGGCGCGACGTCCACGGCGTCCCCCATATCGAGGCGGCCAACATGGAAGACCTGCTCGAAGCACAGGGCTTCGTGGTGGCCCAGGACCGGCTGTGGCAGATGGATATGGCACGCCGCTTTGCCTCTGGCGAGCTGGCTGAGCTGCTGGGGCCCAGCGTGGTGGAACACGATAAAGTGCAGCGGATCCTGCAGATCCGGCCAGCTGCGGAGCACCTGACGGCAACCATGCCCGAAGACCAGAAACGCCTCTTTGAAGTCTTCGCCCGGGGCGTCAACGCTTTCATTGCCAGCCATCAGGACCGCCTGCCGGCCGAATTCCGGCTGCTGGGCTATAAGCCCCGGCCGTGGCAGCCAGTCGATTCCTGGCTGGTCGCACTGAACATGGTGGGCCGTCTGGACACGCTCTATCCCTGGAAGCTGGAACGGGAGAAAGTACAAGCCAAGCTTCCCCCCAACCTGGTGGCGGAGTTGTACCCCACGACTACCTGGCGGGATCATCCGCCGACGCAGTCCATTCCCGACCTGACGGCTCCCCAGCAGAATGTTCCGGAAGCTCCCCAGGACGAGTCGCAATCGAGCCTCGAAGACTTGCTACGGCTAAAGGCCATCCTTAAGCTGGGATCGGACGGGTGCGACAGCTGCAAGCCCGGCTCCAATGAATGGGCAGTGAGCGGCGCCCGCACGGCCAGCGGACAGCCCATGCTCTCGAATGACATGCATCTGGAGCATTCCATCCCTGACATCTGGCATGAAGAAGACCTGCAGGCTGGAACCTTCCACGTTGCGGGCGTAACAACACCGGGTATTCCCTTCATTATCGAAGGGCATAACGAACATATCTCCTGGGGTTTTACCACGCTCAATGGAGATGTTCAGGACGTTTACGTGGAAAAAACCAACGCTCAGGGCGAGTACTGGACCATCAACGGATGGCGTCAGCCTGAGCATGATCAGGAACATATCCACGTGCGCTTTGGCAACGATGTGCTGGTGGATGTGGAGCGCACCGAGCACGGGCCCGTGATTACTCCGCTCTTGCCTCACGAGACGCGTATGCTGGCGCTCAAGTGGGTGCTCTATGCCTCTGACCTGCACGGCCTGCCCTTGCAGGGGATGGATGCGGCCAGCAACTGGACCGAGTTCCGCCAGGCGACCAGCGAATGGTGGGGACCAACCCAAAACGTGGCCTACGCCGACGATCAGGGCCATATCGGTTACCAGGCAGTAGGGCTGTTTCCCATTCGACCTGGGGGCCTCAGCGCGGTGCCGGTGGTGGAGACGGGAACTCCTGCAGACAGCGAGCACGAGTGGCAAGGATACGTTCCGTTCGCGCTGCTTCCCACGGTGCTGGACCCGGAGAGCGGCATTGTCGCCACCGCCAATGCCCGCATCACTCCCGACGACTATTCCTACCCACTGGCTCTCAACTGGGACGCGCCCTATCGTAATGAGCGCATCTGGAAGTGGCTTTCCAGCCATGCCAAGCTCACGCCGGCGGATATGCTCACGTTGCAAACGGACACTTTTTCCCAGGTAGACCGGGAGTTGGCGCAGCGCTTTGCTTATGCCATTGACCGCTCAACCGTTGCGGACGCGAAACTGCGGCAGGCCGCGGACCTGTTGCGCACCTGGAACGGAGTGATCACCACCGATTCAGTAGCAGCGGAGATCGTGGACGCCACCAGGCGATCGCTTTGGCCGCTGATCCTCGAGCCTAAATTGGGCGCCGACTGGCAGCTCTACGATTGGCAAAGTAAGAACTTCGTGCAGGAGGAGATGGTGGAAAAGGCCCCACCGGAGTGGCTTCCCGCGCAATACAAGAGCTGGGATGACCTGATCGCATCCGCGGTCAAAAAGGGCATGGTCGACGATCATGCTCCCGCTTCGCTTCGCGACTGGACCTATGGCAGCCAGCACGTTCTCGATGTGAAGCACCCTCTCTACGGAATGATGCCATTTTTCAAATGGACCAGTACCGGGCCACACCAGCTTGCCGGCGACGAGACCACGGTCGACCACGTGCGGGGTTTATTAGGCGCCAGCCAGCGCCTCACGGTGGATTGGAGCCAGGTGGATGGATCGACAGAAAACATAGTGATGGGCGAGTCGGGCGATCCACTCAGCGCTTACTATCTGGATCAGTTTCCCTCCTGGTATAGCGGCAAGACCTTTGCCATGCCCTTCACGGACGGGGCCGTGACCGCATCCACCAGGCATACTCTGCGACTGGTGCCGTGACGCCACCGGCACTCCCACGCAGGCTGAACTATTTACCGGCCCTTCTGATCGGCTGCACCGCCTTGCTGGCGACCGGAACGCTGGTCCTTCACGGCAATTCGTGCGGGCACGATTTCGACTTCCACCTGCTCTCCTGGATGGAAGTGGCGCGGGCCTGGCAGAGCGGCATCGCCTATCCACACTGGGTGCAGGATGCAAACTTCGGAGCGGGCGAGCCACGGTTGATGTTCTATCCGCCAGCCTCCTGGCTTTTGGGCGGCCTATTGGGAACCATCACCGGCTGGCACGCCGCCCCAGTGTTGTTCGTTCTGCTGGCATTGGTGGGCGCCGGCGCCAGTATGTACCTGCTGGCGCGGGAATGGGCGCCGCCCTTCTCGGCAAGCTTCGCTGCTTGTCTCTATATCGCCAATCCCTACGCCATGTTCGTGGTCTACGAACGCTCAGCACTTGGGGAGCTGCTAGCCGGCGCATGGTTTCCCTTGATGGTCTTGTTTGCCTTGAGAACCCGTTCTTCGATTGCGCCGCTTGGCCTTTCCGTGGCTGCCCTGTGGCTCACCAATTCGCCGGCCGCGGTGATGGGTAGCTACCTGCTGGCAGTTCTCGCATTGAGCATGTGGATCGTGGAAGGCAGGCCATGGCCGGCGCTTCGGGCTTTGGGCGGAATTGCACTGGGGTTAGGACTGGCCGCATTCTACATTGTGCCCGCGGCATTCGAACAGCGGTGGGTACAAATCGAGCGCGCCATCATTCCCGGCATGCGGGTCGAGGATAGTTTCCTCTTCGCGCATACCAGGAATGCCTTCCATGACCAGGTACTGTGGACCGCATCATGGATCTTTGTCGCCGAAGTAGTGGTGGCCTCCATCGCCGCCTACCTGGCATGGAGAGGGCGAGGCGGCGGCCGGGTAAGAGTGGTGCTCACTGCGCTGCTCCCCATCCTTCTGCTGCTGCAATTACCCGCCAGCTATGTCATCTGGAAGCACACACCGCATTTGAAGTTTCTGCAGTTTCCATGGCGTTGGACGCTGGCGCTAAGCGTGGTAACCTGCGCGCTCGTGGGTATGGCTCTCAAGAAATCCAGCCGGCGGACAGCAGTGCTGGCGGCGGTCTTGATCGTCGCGATGGCCGTCGGCGGCAGTCTGCTTTTCTTTCAGCCCTGCGACGACGAGGATGCAGTAGCGGCACAAATCACCGGCTTTCGCGAGGGCCAAGGGACGCAGGGGACGGACGAGTACACACCAAAGGGAGCTGACAACTCCGCCGTGCAACAGCACCTGCCCCTGGTGCGCGTGCTGCGTGCCGCACAGGATGACACCGCCGACAGCAGCAAAGGGGATAACCCGGAGTGGCGTGCTGGAACCTCGGGAAGCATCGCAGCCACGGTAAATGTAAAGCGATGGAATGCTGAGCACTGGACGGTGAGCGTCGTGACCGCGGAGACGGGTTACGCAGTGCTGCGATTGATGGACTATCCCTCGTGGCGGGTGACCGTCGATGACAAACCGGCTCTGGGGCGGCCGATGCGGGATGATGGTCTGATGACGATTCCGATCATAGCGGGAAACCACGTGATGGAAGTGCAATGGGCCGCGACCAGGGACGTCATCGCTGGGCGCACAATTTCTGCTATCGCACTGCTGGCGTTGGCCATCGTGGTTATGCTGGAGCGACCGGAGCGTCGGGTATGATTACCAAAATGCAGCAAAGTGTGCAGGAGATTCTGGGCAGCAGCGCTGAGCTTATCGATCAGGCTCTGGATCGTCTCTTGCCCGGCCCGGATCAGGCGCCGGTCTCCATTCACCGGGCGATGCGGCACAGCGTTTTTGCCGGAGGCAAGCGGCTCCGGCCGGTGCTGTGTATGGAAGCGGCAAGAATGATCTGCGGCGCCGATCAGCTTCCGGCTGGCGTCGAAGAGCTGGGCGCGGCCATCGAAATGCTGCATACCTATTCCCTGATCCATGATGATTTGCCCGCGCTGGACAACGATGATCTGCGCCGGGGCAAACCGACCTGCCACGTAGTCTTTGGCGAAGCAATTGCCATCCTGGCTGGGGATGCGCTACAAACACAGGCTTACGAGGTGCTCGCCGGCCTGCAGTGCCCGGCGACGCATACGGTGGAGATTGTGCGCTCCATCGCGCAGGCTACGGGTACGGTTGAGGGCATGATCGGTGGGCAGGTCATGGACCTGGAAGCCGAGGAGCATAAGCCAACGCCGGAGCTGGTGGAAGCCATCCATCGTGCCAAGACGGGCGCCTTGATTCGTGTAAGCCTGGTTACCGGGGGCATCTACGCGGGTGGTGGCGCGGACGACATCAAGCGGCTGCAGGAATTTGGACGCAAAGCCGGGCTGGCATTTCAGATCATGGACGATGTCCTGGATGTAACCCAGAATTCGTCTCAGCTGGGAAAAACAGCGGGCAAAGATGTCGCCAGCGAAAAGGCGACCTGGCCCGCCGTGTATGGGGTGCCCCAGAGTGTGAAGGACGCGGAGCGGCTTGTCGATGAGGCCTTCGCCCAGTTAACCAGCTACGGCGAGCGCGCGGAACGGCTGAAAGCGGTCGCACGGTACCTGGTAGAGCGGAAGAACTAGGATGGCACTCAGCGAAGAAGATGTGATGCAGGCTTTGCGGGATTGCTACGATCCGGAGATCCCGGTCAATATCGTGGATTTGGGACTGATTTACAAGGTCATGTTGACCCCGGATGCAAACTCCAAACGGGCATTTCCCAGGCAGCGCGTGGAAGTCGAGATAACGATGACCTCGCCGGGCTGCCCTTCCCACGTAACCATCATGGAGCAGGTACGTAACCGGCTGGCAGGGATCCCGGAAATCAGCGACACCCAGGTCAACCTGGTGTGGGAACCGCCCTGGACGCCGGACCGCATCAGCCAAAAAGCCCGGGAACAGCTAGGTATCGGTTAAAAAGCTTCGGGGGCCTCAAGCGTTTTCGTGAGATCCTACCGATCGCAAAATGAGTCCCGAAGGGACGGCTGGAAGGTAGCCGCGAGCCAATCCCGGGCCCTTCCAATCAAAATAGACCGGGATTGAGAAGTCCCGATCTGCTCCCAGAATCCAGGACAATGTCTCGAAAGAGTTTTCAGTCGTCCCTGCGGGACTTTTCAATCTCGCATGCCAACCCAGGACTGCGTCCTGGGCTAAGTTCAGCCGTCCCTTCGGGACTTGACTTCGAGATGGTGCAAGCCGATGTCGCACGGCTGAAGCTGTGCCCTTCGTCAGAGGCTCTCTTTCCAAGAGGCGCGCACTTTATGAGAGGTTTTCTGCCTGGCTTGGTAGCGGTGAGCTTACTGGCGAACCATTTTTTCTACCACGGAGCGTAGCTTCTCGCCCTGGCTGGTGAGTTCTCCCACAAATTTCTCAAAGCGGCTCAACATGCCGTGACCACTATCGAGATAGTCGGGGATGTTGTTCCAGACCTTTTTGACGCCTTCTGGGTCTTCAACCAGTGCGAAGATGGTTCCGGCCGCCGCAACCGCTAAACCGGCTTTACGCTTTCCACTGGCCAGCAACACGGCTCCTGTCACCAGCGACCCGGCGGCCACTGTGCGTACCCAGTTCTTGTCCCAACCCTGGTCGAGCAGGCGGTTTCCCTGGTACTTCAGGCCCTCGGCGGCGTCCTGGACGGTAGATGCTACTTGCTGCGGAATGTGTGTGATCCCCATCGCTCTCTCTCTTTCGCGTGCAACTCTGTTATAGATGCGGAGAAATGCTTAGTCGAGATCGAATTCACGCAGGGGGCGTCCCTCGTCGGGAGATTCCTTTGCCTTGCGCAACGCTTCCTCGAATCGCTTGTCGAACAATTGTTGTTTATTCTTTTCAGCTTCGACAGACTGCCGGAAAATGTCCTCTTTACGTTCGTCCTGTTCGCGCATGGCCTTGGCCGCGGCTTCAAAGTCCTCAAAAGTACGTTTGCGCGGTGCGGGGGTGTGAGAGAGAACGGCTCGGGTCTCGGGGTCAACCTTTAGGATCGCCCCGCAATCAGGGCAGAGGACGTCGAACGGCTTTGCCGGGGTAGCCTTCATGCTGCCAACATTCTAAAACATTTAAGGGTCACCCGGGTCGACCCCTACAACCAAATGGCTTTGTGTCCGGGACATTGCTGTCCGGCCTGCTCCACCAGTAGTTCGGGAAGAGCTTCCCCGTAGCGGGAGAGGAACCATGCCGCGCCCAGGATTCGCTCCTGTGGATGGCGATTGGGGAACAGGTTGAGCGCGATCAGCCCGGCATCGCGGCCGAGGGTTTGATCATGCCGGAGCTCGTAGTTTGCCGCCAGCCGGCGCATGCGGTTCATCTGGTAGCGCATCTTGGAGCTGCTCACGTCCGCAGCCCGGCCCAGACCCGGGTCAAGGGAGTGCATGTACGTGGCCAGTGCCGAAAGTTCCGTATCGAGAGCGTTGCCGGCGGCGGCGAGTTTGCGCTTGCCGATCGCGGAAATCGACCGCGCACCCAGGCGCTGAGCCAGCTCCAGCGGGTCCTTCAAGGCGCTCTGAATCACGTCGGGCAGCGACACGTCGTAACGGGCCAGCAGATCAGCAATCGCCGGCTCGATGAGCGTCGCCGAAAGACGCGGAAGGACAGGCGTGGTGCGGCCAAGGATGCGCTCGTAAAGCACCTGTGACTGAGCGAAATAAGCAACTTCGGAGGGACCGCCCACATAAGCGGCGGTGGGAAGAATGGAATCCTGAAAAACAGGCCGCAATAGGGCGTTGGGGCTGAGGCGCTCCGGCTCCGCATCGAGAATGGCCAGCAGCTCCGCCGTCGAATAGCCTTGTCTCGCTGCGTGCCATCCACCCTCTGCGGTGCGCCGCAGGGGAACCCTCGCGCCATTGCCGCTGTCGAACAGAAACAGCAGGCTGGACCACGGTGGAACCAGAACCTGGGAATGATAACCGGCGGCCGCCAGCTGCTGGTCGCGGTCGTTGAGGGCCACTCGCAATTCATCAGCGCGCACGATCGCCTGGCGCAGCACATCGCTGCCCAGAGCGTGGAAGCCGCGAGAAGAGGCATCCATCACCACCAGACCTTGCGCGGCAAAGGTGCGGGAAATGAATTGCGCGAAGGCCTGGCCTAGACTCTGGCCTTCGCGATAGCAAGCGGAGAGCTGATCGAGCAGCGGGCCCGGACCGAGGATCTCGGCCGCCTGGGCCAGCAGATCCTCAATGCTCTTCCCAAGGGCGACCCTACCGACGGCTGAGCCATTGGTAGGCTCCGAGGCCAGCCGCAGCGTCTTCAACTCGTGCCGGTCGGGGAAGGTTACGTGGTCCGCTTCCGCCAGATCATGGTCCTCGGTCGCCAGCCAAAAAATCGGTACGTGCGGACTGCCGGCGATGGAAGCGTCTTTTGCTTTGCGAATCGTAGTCGCGGCTTTGAGGATGGTGAAGAGTGGACCACCGAACAGCGTCACCTGCTGACCGGTGACCACTGCACTGGCGCCGCTCCGCAGCCGGGTGATGTTCTCAAAAACCGCATCGGCAGCGCCGAAACTGCGGTTTTGCTGCTCCAGTAGATTACAAAGAGCCTCACGGTCAGCGGGGGGAAGAACCGGGCGGATGGTCATCCACTCGGTGGAATAGGCACTCGCCGGGTAAAACGGAGTCAACGCATCTCGCCGCTCCGCGAAGTCGAGAAACAGGCGGCTGAGGCCAGGCAGCAGGGAGATGGGATAACACTCGGTCTTCATGGCCGTCCCTTCCACCATCGCGAATCGCTCCCTACGCCGTCCTGCTGTAGTTTCTCATCATTTTCGCCGCAGCGAACTGCGCAGCTTTTTCTTGCCCGGAGCGGGTAATGTTTTGAGAGCATACAGCGCCAGCGAGCGGTACACGCCCGCCAACATAGGATGGGGCTTAAGGGCCTGAAGATGCAGATGAATTGTCTGCACGTCGCCCCGGGCGATCGGCCCGCTAAAGCTCTTGCCGGGGCCGCGGAGAAAGAAGTTGTCCAGGGTAGCCCGGACAATGGGCTCAATCAACCGCCTCGCCTGTAGGGGGGTGAAGCCGGCCAAGGCCGCCGCCTCGTGCGCCGCGGCCAAATGGCTGACCAACAGCGGCGATGACAACACCCCGACCGCGTGGTAGAGAGCTTTGCCGGCAGCCTCAACGACGAATGGGCGACCACCCACTTTTCGCACGATCGCGTTCAGAATGCGGCGGCTGGCGGCCTCTGCTTCCACGCCAAAGGGCACTCCTTGTAACGAAACCGGGACGCGGGTGGCAAAGCTCATTACCGGGTGCACCGAGGCCACGGAAGCCCCCACTCGGGCGGCCGCCTGTAGGACGAGCGCGCTGAGCGCGCCGCTGGAGTGGACGACGATCTGTCCCTTAAGCCCACGCTTCCCAACACGCTTAACCATGCGGCCGGTGACTCGCTCGATGGCGGCATCCGGAACACAGAGCCACAGGACATCGGCTTTGAGCTGAGCGCGATCGAGCGTGGTCAACGGGAGAGTGCGGGGCAAGAGAGCACGGGTCAAGAGAGTACGGGGCAGGGCGGAACGGCCAACTGCAGAGCGTTTGCTGGAGATGATGACCTCCTGCAGACTCACGCCGGCTGTCTCGAGTGCGTGCGCAAGAGAGCTGCCCCAGTTGCCGAGTCCGATGATGGAAACGCTGCGCTGCATACCGGATGGTACTTTAAAATTGTCCGGCACAGACAAGGAGTGGCATGGCGAAGAAAGCATCCGGCAAGAACAGCCCTGACGTGGAAGTGATCTCATCAACCTTGAGCTATGAAGGTCCCCTGTTTCGCGTATACACCGACAAAATCCTGGAGAACGGGCGGGAGTTGACGCGTGATGTGATCCGCCACAACGGATCGGTGGTCATCCTGGCTGTGGATGATGCGAAAAGCAAGCGGGATCCCATGATCGTGATGGAGCGTCAATATCGCCACGCAGCCAGGGAATTTCTACTGGAGGTTCCCGCGGGAAAAATGGAAGAGGGAGAGGACGCACTGGCCGCGGCCAAGCGTGAACTGCTGGAGGAAACTGGGTTCAAGGCGAAGCGTTGGCGAAAAATGATCCGCTACTTCGCCAGTCCTGGCTTCCTGGGTGAGTTTATGCAAGTGTTTCTCGCCGAGGGTCTGACTCTTGGGGATGCGCAGCCCGAATACGACGAACAAATTGAAATAGAGATGATGCCACTCTCCCGACTGCTCAAGATGATGGATGAAGGGAAGATCCACGACGGTAAGACACTGATTTCAGTCATGCTTTATACGCGCCTTAGGGAGGCGGAAAAGAAAAAGAACAGAAAATAGGGCACTTGTTCTGCCACCGTCCTGGAAGCCGCACGCAACTCACCCGACATTTTGAGGAAAACCAAACGAGCCTATGATGCGTCTGTAAAGGAGAGCAGTTTGTTCTCCTCATGCTCGATCCGCATCAAGGAAGGTCGACGGCTAGTGGCTCAATACAAAGGCAAGGTCAAGTGGTTCAACAACGCGAAGGGTTATGGGTTTATTGGTCGGGATGACGGCCCAGACGTGTTTGTTCACTACAGCGCGATTCAACTCGATGGATATAAGAGCTTAAAGGAAGGTGACGAAGTGGAATTCGACATCGTCCAGGGGCAGAAGGGACCTCAAGCTGACTCCGTAACTCGTGTTCGAGAAGTAGCCTAAGCAGCCTCACACTGTGGATGTAACGAAGAAACGCGCGTCCCTGCATCGGCATTCCCGGTCGAGATGTGGGGGGGGCGACTGCGCTGACCTCGCGGCCCTGGCTTTCTTGTGCCGCACAAGGTGGTTTAATGTCCCTTGAATGGACAACAAATCCATCGCGCAGCTATTGGGCGAAACTGCGGACCTGCTGGAGATTGCGGCGGGCGATCCCTTTCGTATCCGCTCTTACCGGCGGGCTGCCGAGGCAGTGGAGAACAGTACCGAACAACTCAGTACGTTTGTGAACGAGCCGGAACGCCTGCTCGCCATCCAGGGAATCGGCAAGGGTATGGCGGCGAACATCCAGGAGATTGAGACCCGCGGAAGCCTGAAGCTACGCGACGAATTGCTGACCAAATATCGGCCCACCATGCTGGAGTTGTTGAAGCTGCCGGGCATGGGGCCGAAGACAGTGTCGCTTCTCTGGGAGGCGTTGCAGGTAAGCGATATAGAACAATTACAGGCTGCCATCGATGCCGGCAAGCTGGCTACTCTACCCCGCTTCGGACAAAAGCTGATTGAAAAGTTGTCCCGCGGGATCGCTGAATATCACAAAAACAGCGGCCGCTTTCTGCTTGACGACGCCGAAGCTGCAGCCGAACGAGTGACCCTTTATCTGGAGCAGTTCCCAGGGATAGAACGGGTGATGCCCGCAGGATCTCTGCGGCGGGGACGGGAGACCGTAGGCGATTTGGACCTGCTGGTGACGGGGCCGGCCTGCGCCGAGGAGAAGGTGGCCTCGGCCGTTGAGTACACGGCGGCCTACCCCCCAATTGCCGAGCTATTGGCAAAAGGCCAGAACAAAGTCAGCTTCCGTTTGCGCAGCGGCCTGCAGGTCGATGTGCGTTTGCTGCCGATGGCGTCATATGGCGCGGCCCTGCAATACTTCACCGGTTCGAAAATGCATAACGTGTGGCTGCGCCAGCGGGCATTGAAACGCGGTTACACATTGAGCGAATATGCGCTGTCACGCCTGGACGACGGCACCGTCGTGGCCGCCGCCTCTGAGGAAGAGATTTATCAGGCAATGGAGCTCGATTGGATTCCGCCAGAGCTGCGCGAAAATCAGGGCGAAATTGAAGCTGCCGCTGAGCATCGCCTGCCTCGGCTGATCGAAACCAGTGACCTGCGCGGCGATGTGCACATGCACACCGTCGCGACCGATGGGAAAAACACCATCCTCGAAATGGCCGAAGCGGGCATCGCGCGCGGATACGAATACATCGCGATTACCGATCACTCCAAGAATCTGGCCATGGTGAATGGGCTCGACGATCAGCGCGCGCTTGAACACTTGAAACAGATTCGCGAAGTGGATGCCCGCATGGAGGGCCGCATCCGCGTGCTGACCGGGATCGAAGTGGACATCCTGGGTGACGGAGAGATCGACCTCTCTAACCAAGTGCTGGCGCAGATGGACGTGGTGATCGCCAGCGTTCACTCTCTTTTCCAGCAACCCAAAGAGCAGATGACGGAGCGTTTGCTCCGGGCGTTAGAGAATCCCTACATTAGGATTCTTGGCCATTTGACTGGGCGCTTATTGCTGCGCAGAGACAGCTACGAAATGGATTTGACGGCCGTGCTCAAGCAGGCGGCGAGGCTTGGTGTGGCGGTGGAGCACAATGCCTATCCTGACCGGCTTGACCTCTGCGACATCGACTTACGCCGCGCGAGAGAGCTGGGTTGCAGCATTGTGATCAATACTGACTCACACCAAATCAGCCATCTCGACGCGATGCATTATGGAGTCCGCCAACTACGACGCGCCTGGCTGACGAAAGCCGACGTATTGAATACCAGGCCGCTTGGAGACTTTCTGGCGGGGTTGCGCCCGCGGCCCTAGTCTGCGCGCCAAAGCAAATGTAGATCCCCTACGCTTTGTCGAAAAACATTTCCAAGAAAGGTCCGCGGAACTGCAGATCCCTCGGCTGCGCTCGGGATGACAAAGGGGAAAGTAGGGTTTCCATTCGGCATCGGTTGCAGGGATCCCAGGTCTCAAAAGCGAGACCTGGGGCACCCTTCGATTTCACCCTTCGATGTTGTAGAGGGCACAAGGGCGACCTTTCTATGGAAAGTGGTTTCTGGACGGAGGGTGTTTTTCATCACATTGGGTCCAGCAGCCACTCTTCATGGAACAGTAACCCCTTCCTTTGTCATCCCGAGCGCAGCTGAGGGATCTGCAGTTCCGCGGACCTTTCTTGGAAATGTTTTTCGACAAAGCGCAGCGGAGAGATCTGCGGTTTCTTCCCCTTATTAAAAGACGCGCTCGTCCAGCACCGAGCGAAGATACCTTCCGTAGCCGCTCTTCGCTACCCTGGCGATCAGCTTTTCCAGCCTTGCTGCGTCGATCCATCCCAATCGATACGCGAGCTCTTCCGGACAAGCAATCTTGAGTCCCTGCCGTTTCTCGATCGTTTCAATAAAGATAGCGGCTTCGATCAGCGAGTCGTGGGTCCCGGTATCAAGCCAAGCAAAGCCACGACCCAGAACCTGGGTTCGTAGCTTCCCTCTCTCCAGGTACCACCGGTTCACATCGGTGATCTCCAGTTCTCCCCGCGCGGAAGGAGCAATCTGCCGAGCGATCCGGGAGGCATCGCCGTCAAAAAAATAAAGACCGGTAACCGCATAACGCGATTTTGGTTTCTCCGGCTTCTCTTCAATCGACAACGCCCGGCCAGAAGCGTCGAACTCGACCACTCCGTAGCGCTCCGGATCAGAGACCGGATAGGCAAAGACGACAGCCCCATCCTCAACCTGTGCCGCTTGCTGGAGACTCTGGGCAAAATCGTGACCGTAGAAAATATTGTCGCCAAGAATAAGCGAACACGGCGCGCCGCCGATGAACTGCTCACCAATAATCAGCGCCTGCGCCAAGCCATCTGGGGACGGCTGCACGGCGTATTGAAAGCGCATTCCCCACTGCTCGCCGGAGCCGAGCAACCGCTCAAATAGCGCCGTGTCCGCCGGGGTGGAGATGATCAGAACCTCGCGAATTCCGGCCAGCATCAGTACCGACAGCGGGTAGTAAATCATCGGCTTGTCGTACACCGGGAGCAATTGCTTGGAGACCACATGGGTGACGGGATAAAGTCGAGTCCCGGAGCCGCCGGCGAGGATGATGCCCTTCATCGAGCAGCGCTCCCGCGGTGCGCATAATTTAGATCGATCCAATTGCGGTAGGCCCCGCTGGTCACCTGCTCCACCCAG
The DNA here is from genome assembly GCA_963830325.1 of uncultured Acidobacteriaceae bacterium. Classification (GTDB taxonomy): domain Bacteria; phylum Acidobacteriota; class Terriglobia; order Terriglobales; family Acidobacteriaceae; genus PALSA-350. The sequence continues at coordinate 1,419,769 of CAWHMV010000003.1, read as the reverse complement.
TCCTGATGGGCGAGATACCACTGCACTGTGCGCCGCAGACCGGTGGCAAAGGTCTCGGTGGGCTGCCAACCGAGCTCCCGCTCGATCTTAGCCGCGTTGATGGCATAGCGCCGGTCATGGCCGGGCCGGTCGGTCACAAACTTGATCAGGTTGCGGTGGGGCACATGGGACGAATTGGGCAGCATCTCATCGAGCAGACTACAAAGCAAGTGCACCGTATCCAGATTGGCCTGCTCATTGCGGCCGCCAACGTTGTACGTTTCACCGATCTTCCCGCGCTCCAGCACCGCTCGAATGGCAGAGCAATGATCGCCGACATAAAGCCAGTCGCGCACCTGGCGGCCATCGCCGTACACCGGTAGCTGTTTGCCGGCAACCGCGTTGGTGATCATCAGAGGTAGAAGCTTCTCTGGAAACTGATACGGACCGTAGTTGTTCGAGCAATTGGTGGTAACCGCCGGCAGCCCATAACTATGTACGTAGGCGCGCACCAGATGGTCCGAGGCTGCCTTGGAAGCGGCGTAGGGACTGTTGGGTGCATAGGCAGTGGTTTCTTCGAATGCCGGATCCTGAGGCTGGAGAGTGCCGTAAACCTCATCCGTGGAGACATGCAGAAAACGAAATTTCTTACGGTCCTCCTCAGAGCCTTTCGCCAGGTAAGCCCGGGTGGCTTCGAGCAGCCGGAAGGTGCCCTCTACGTTGGTGCGAACGAACGCCTCGGGGCCCGAAAGCGACCGGTCCACGTGGCTCTCCGCGGCAAAATGCAAAATGGCACGGGGTTGATAGCGGTCGAGCAAACCATCGACAAACGGCGCATCGCAGATGTCGCCCTGCTCAAAATGGTAGCCGGAATGCTGCTCGACCGAGGTAAGATTCTGCAAGTTGCCGGCATAGGTGAGCTTGTCGAGGTTCACCACCGGAGTGCCCACCAGGGCGAGCCAATCCAGCACGAAGTTCGACCCAATGAACCCTGCTCCACCCGTGACAAGAATCGGAGATAAATCGTTCAGCATCGCTTTATCTCTATCTATGTACGCGTGGGCAGGCTAGCACGAAAATAATCGAGCGATAGCTCAAGACCCTGGCGTAGACCAATTTTTGGCTCCCACCCGAGCAGGGCTTTTGCCTTGGTGATGTCGGGGCAGCGCTGCATTGGATCGTCAACCGGCAGAGGCTCGTAGCGAATCTTGCTGTGCGAACCGGTGACTGCTAACACCTCGCGCGCACAATCCTTGATGGTCCACTCCACCGGGTTGCCGATGTTCACCGGAAGATGCTCGCTCGAACGCGAAAGCAAAACGATGCCGGCGATCAAATCCGAAACGTAGCAGAAGCTTCTCGTCTGCATGCCATCGCCATAGATGGTGAGGTCTTCATCGAGCAGCGCCTGGATCATCAGGTTGGAAATGACCCGCCCATCGGTCGGCTGCAAGCGCGGTCCGTAGGTGTTGAAGATGCGCACCATCTGGGTATCGACGCCGTAGTAACGGTGGTACGCCATGATAAGGGCTTCGGAGAATCGCTTGGCCTCATCGTAGACTGAGCGCGGCCCGATGGGGTTTACACGGCCCCAATAGGTCTCTGTCTGGGGATGTACATCGGGATCCCCGTAGCACTCGGAGGTGGAGGCGTGCAGAAAACCGGCTTGATATTTGCGTGCCAGGTCCAGAACATTCCTGGTTCCCTGGGACCCGACATTCAGGGTCTCAGGACCGAGCCGGGCATAGTCCGCAGGGCTGGCAGGGGACGCGAAGTTGAATAGATAATCGATCCGCCCCAGGTCAAACGGCTGGCAGATGTCCTGCTCCACCAGGGTGAATCGCGATTCATTCTTCAGGTGTGCCAGGTTGGCAGGACGCCCAGTGGCAAGATTGTCCACGCCCACCACTTGGTGGCCCTGGGCAAGGAGGGCGTCGCACAGATGAGAGCCGAGGAAGCCGGCAGCACCGGTGACCAGGACACGATGAGTCGTCAAAATGCGGTTTCCCCCGTCTTGGAGTCGATCCAACGGATCGCCCTTTAGAGAACTAATTATAGATTTACGGCCAGCGCTTGGTTGACGCCGATTCGACCGAGGTGTGCTGGGACGGCCGGCCTACACTCAGGTAGGTGAAGCCCAGATCCTGCATGACCCAGGGGTCGAAGAGGTTGCGGCCATCGATGATGATGGGATAGCGCAGCGTGTAGCGCAGCCGTTTGAGGTCCAGGCGGCTGAATTCCGCCCAGTCCGTGAGGATCAGCAAGGCATCGGCGTTGTCCGCGGCTGCGTAGGGATCGTCGGTGTATTGCAGGTTGGCATGGGGCGGCATTTCGAGCTTCGCCCGTTCGATCGCAGCCGGATCATGCGCGCAGATGGAACTGCCCGCACCCAGCAGCATGCGAATGATTTCGAGCGCCGGAGACTCGCGGATATCGTCCGTTCCTCCCTTGAAGGCCAGGCCGAGGACCCCAAGACGCTTCTTACGCAACGTCCATAACGCGGAGCGAATTTTTTGAAAGAACCGCTCTTTCTGCAGTTCGTTAATCTTTTCCACTTCCTCAAGCAGGCTAAAGTCGATGCCCAACTGTTGCGCGACGTAGCGGAATGCGGCCACATCCTTGGGGAAACAAGAGCCTCCGTAACCGATGCCGGCGCTGAGGAATCGCTTGCCGATCCGGTTATCCATGCCCATGCCGCGCGCTACATGCTCCACATCCGCATCTACCGCTTCGCACAGGTTGGCGACCACGTTGATAAACGAGATCTTCATGGCCAGAAAAGCATTCGAGGCATGCTTGATAATCTCAGCCGCCTTGGTGGAGGTCTGCAAAATCGGCGGAAGATCGGCAGCGCATCGATGACCCGGAACGGCGTCGGAGCGCTCGTAGTAGCTACCGGAAGTGAGAGGCTCGTAAATGGCGGCCAGGAGTGCTGCGGCTGCTTCACTGTCGGCGCCGAGAACGATCCGGTCAGGATGGAGAAAATCCTTGACCGCGGTGCCTTCGCGCAGGAATTCAGGGTTCGACGTCACGTCGAAGAGCGATCTCGAAACACCATTCCGTTCGATCGTGCGTCGAATCCAGTCGTTGGTGTAGACCGGCACCGTGCTTTTCTCGACGATAACCTTGTAGGAGTGGATAGAGCGGGCAATCTCGCTGGCCACAGCGTCGACATAAGACAGATCAGCGTTGCCGGCCTCGCTTTGCGGCGTCCCCACAGCGATAAAAATCACTTGTGACGCCTGCGTGGCATGGCCAAGATCAGTGGTGAACTGCACCGCGCCGCTGCCCCGGTGCCGTCCCAGCAATTCGGGAAGAAACTCCTCGTGAATCGGGACCAGGCCCTGGTTGAGTTTGTTTACCTTGTCTTCGTCGTTGTCGACGCATAAGACTCGGTGGCCGATTTCAGCAAAGCATGCGGCCGCCACCAAACCAACATATCCCGATCCGACTACCGTGATTGCAATGGATTCGCTCATCTTGTTTTCTGGACTCCGCCTGGCATCAAATAATGTGATGTAACTACTAATTTTGGGGGAAAGCCATACTCAAATCGTGCAAGATCGATACGAACCAGCGGTCGAGACGCCGCGGAATCGGCAACTACTACCCCCATCTGCTATCTCGAGCAGGAATAACCGTTCAGAACGTGAAAATTCCCGAAATACTGCCCTAGATATTTATTGACCGGCATACTGATCGATCTCGCCTGCAGACTTCGCGAAGGAGCCCACGAATATCGCTGATCCGCCAAGCTTTACGGGAAAATCCAGGGCCTAAACTGTTGCCTCTACGCTGTCGGTGTTCTTAGTGGGGGAGCCTGAGACCCGTGCTTCATCCTTCTTTGTTTCCTCTTCATGGTATTCCATCTCGGTGTTGATGGACCAGACGTTGTCCTTATCGCGCACCCCGGCGAGGATGTTATCGACCGCGGTCATGGCGGTCAGCATGGAGTGGTCCTGATTGTTGTACTTGTGCATTCCATTTCGGCCAACCAGGTACAGATTATGGTAGTGATCGAGGAATTCGCGGATGACGTGGAACCGGTCGTACGTACCAAAATAGGCCGGGTAGGTCTTAGGCACCCGCACCACGTGCGCGTCCGTTACGTCGCCAGCCCGCAAAATACCAATCTTCTCCACCTCGGCAATGGCAAACTTCTTCAAATCCTCGTCTGCCATCTTCCATAGGGCGTCCGTTTGGTAGCAGAAATACTCCAGGCCGATCCAGGTCTTGCTGGGGTCGGCGACCATGTACGGGCTCCAGTTGTTGAAGATCTGCAGCCGCCCCACCAGGACATCGGGCTCCTGGATATAGATCCAGTTGTCCTTAAGGGGACCTCCATCGGCTTCGCGTACCGTCAGGTGGTCGACCAAAAGCCCTACCGTAATAAAGTCGCGATATTGCAAGCCGTCGCTCACCTCCCGGACTTCGCTCGGTATGGGGGTGTCAATCGCATCAATCAATTCGCGCACCGGCATGGTGGAGAAAACGTAGTCGGCGTCAAAGCGGCGCCGTTGTCCGCTATCGCTGACTGCCTCCACGGCGGTGATCGTATCCCCCTCAACGAACAACCGGGTGGCGCGCCACCCGAGAAGAATCTCTCCTCCCTGTTCACGGATCAGCTCGGCTGCATGCTCCCACAACTGACCCGGGCCATATTTCGGGTACAGGAACTTCTCAATGAGGGAGGTTTCGGTGCCCTTCTGCTGGATCTCCTGGTTCTTCGGGGAAGCAAAGGCCTTCTTAAGAAAATGGAGGACGGCGGTGGTCAGTGAAAGCCCTTTGATCCGCTGTGCCCCCCATTCCGCGCTGATGCTCTCGCAGGGCACGCCCCAGACCTTCTCGGTGTAGGACTTGAAAAAAGTGAGATAGAGCTGCCGGCCGAAGCGGTTTATGAGGAAGTCTTCCAGGGAACTCTCAACCTTGCGTGGACAGAGCCGGGCCCACAGGTAGCTGACACCAATCTTCATGGTGCGGACCAGGCCAAGCTTACCCAGCGTATCCCCGGTCAGCTTGATGGGGTAGTCGAAGAAGCGGCGCAGAAAGTAGATGCGGCTCTTGCGCGGGCGAACCAGCATCACCAGGTCCGTGGTCTGGGGTGTCGCTCCCGAGCCGCTCGTCTTGAGGGTTCGTTGCTTATTCTGGTGCTGTAGCGCGTGCTGGGTATCCGCGCTGGCCTCGGGCGGCATCAAATCCATCCACCAGTTCATCACCCGGTCCGATTTGGAGAAAAACCGATGCCCTCCGATGTCGATACGGTTGCCGTTATGCCGGACAGTGCGCGAGATGCCACCAATCTCGTGGCTGGCCTCGAGCACAATGGGATGCACGTCCGAACGGCGAAGAAATTCCAGGGCAGCCGTGAGGCCCGCGGGCCCGGCACCGATGAGTAGAGCGGTTTTTGGCATGAAAACTCCGGCTGCTGGCAATGGAACACTACTGACGGATGAGGCACACCTCTACGGATGGGTTGCCTTTCCCATCAATAACACGGTAACAGGATCGATGCTTTATGAAACGGTGTATTCACGCTGGAGTGAGCCACGAGAATTAAGGTCGCGCGACCCTGGTGAAGATTCGAGAGGTCTTGCGTGCTCTTCGTGCTATTACCCTGAAAGGTTCCGGCTGAGCTTTTGCCGGAGGCAGAATAATCTGTCACTGCTGCACGCACTCTTGCCGTATAAAGCCTACCACGATGGGTCGCCGTTCCGGTCGCGTCTATTTGATGCAGTACCTTGCGCGCTAATTGTTATGACTGTTCTGTCTTGGTACAGCACTGTTTCTCTTCTAGACAGACGAGTACGTTTTGATTACCCTAAACGTGCGTCGGGGTAGAACCGTTGCAAAAAAAAGCGAACGTCGCGCTGTCAAAACAACGACCTGCTGCGAGGTTTTCGCTCTTCCAGCTTCGAGAGTGGGTTTCTCAATTAGAGTTCCGGATTGGGAATCACACCGCAAGCCGCCCTTTGGGCATCATACTGTGTACTAGCGCTGCAACTATTGTTGGATTTGTAACCAGCGAGGTTACTTGGTAGAAACGATTGGATGCAGCGCATGCTCTAATTATGTCCGTACTATGCGTGAAGAAATGGAAACCTTAACCAGGGAGCAAACAGTCATATTTCCCCGGTTTTCCGAGATCTCCAGACACCGAAGGTATCAACATTTGATTTCACGGGCGGCTAACATGCGACTTCTCTCTAGAACACTAGCTTTGGCGGTCCTCGTGGCGGGAGCCATGCTGCCAAATGCGGCGGATGCCCAGGTGGTACCCGCGATCAAGGGTGGCGGAAGTCAAATCAATGTCTATGGGACCTATACCCTGGTCAAAAGCGATTTCAATTCCACACTGGACTATCCGCCCACCGCCCCTTCGCCCAGCAACACTTTCGACGCTAATGGCTGGAACCAGGGCTTTTCCGCCGGCGCTGACTTCCGCCTGGGACGGTTTGTGTTTGGTCAACCGGCGGTGGGAACCCGATTCACCTACAGCACCGGTACTTACGGGAAGCAACGAACCTTCATGTTCGGCCCCGAACTGCATTACATCTACAAGCGATTCCGGCCTTACGGCGACTTCATGATCGGCCCCGGTAACATCACGTACAGAACGGGTCAGACCGACAACAGCATCGTTTACGAGCTTGGCGGCGGCGTCGATTACCATAAGAACCGATGGCTGAACTTCCGCATGGTCGATTTTCAGTACCAGTTTTGGGATTTGGGAAACCATTACTATCCACCAGGGTTTCTGCCCGGGCAGCCCGGCGTTTACATCGACACCAAGCTCAAGCCGTACACTCTCAGCTTCGGCGTTCTCATCCGGGTACGGTGAGCTAAAGCCACCCCTCCAAATTCTGTTGGCCCGTCTGTTCTGGCTCAACTGTTTAAGCCAACGTCCAGAGGCATTCCAGATCTCGCAGCAAAGGAGTGAGATTTGGGATACCTCTCTTCGTGGAGACCTGGATATTCTCTCCTCTGTAATGTCATCTTGAAGTAAAGATGTTCCCAGCCGCCCAACCCGACGACCCATACTTAAGGCCGTCGTTCTCCGCGTCGAACCGCATGAGCAGGCTGGTATGGTCCATCATTTGGACCCTCCTGTTTCGCCCGTCACCCCGGCCGTTTCACTCCTGGCGAGCATTTCTGTTGCGCGGCTTCGGCGCTAAGCTGGGACCGAACTGTCATTTTTACCCCAGGTCCCGCGTGTGGGCGCCCTGGAACCTGGAGTGCGCTGACGGGGTCACGCTGGGTGACGAGGCGGAAATATATAACCCCTCCCTCGTCACCATGGGATCGCACGCCATCGTTTCCCAACAGGCCTACATCTGCGGAGCCACGCACGACTATAACGACCCGGCGTTCCCGCTCATTTCTTTTCCCATGAGTCTCGGCGCCTACTCGTGGGTGTGTGCGCGCGCTTCTGTCTCTCCCGGGGTGAACGTCGGCGAGGGGGCGGTACTGGGCCTGGGGTCGGTGGCCACGCGAGATCTGGAGCCCTGGACCGTGTACGCCGGCGTTCCAGCGCAGCGTGTGAAGCAGCGAGTTGGACGGGAACACAGCAGTGCTGCCACTAGTGGGGCCACGTAATGAGTTGGACTCCACACGAATCGGCAGGAATGAATTCGTCCATTTCTCCTGTTAGTGTGTGGATAGACCTAGAGGAGAAGTGCGCTTAACAATGCAACCTGTCTTGCCTACCCCTTACCGTGCGAAGGCGGTTGCCTGGCACCCGATTCTCGGGGCGACGATTGCAGCCCTGGTTTCTATAGGCGTCATGTGGGCTCCCCGAGCCGAGGGACAAAACGATAACGGTGGCCTGTCTTCGCAGAGTTCGGCGCCGGTTATGATCACGCCTGCGCCCAGTAACCCCTCAGCGAATACTCCACTCGAGCCTATTTTCCCTCAGTCGCCCCAGTCGAACACCCCCGGTGTGTCCGGTGCGGCCCGCTCGAGGGACGGGGTGCCCTTAGGACCCTCGTTAGGAGCAGGACTAGGCTATGGCCCCATACGCGCCGGAGATATCGTGGAAGTACAAATCTTCGATGCCCCGGAATACTCGGTGAGAATGCCGGTCTCCACCGCGGGGCAAATCGCGATCCCGTACGCGGGTCTGTTTCGTATCGAAGGGATGACTTCGATCGAAGCAGCTAAGGCGATCGCACGGCTTTTTGTGCAAGAACAGATCCTGCAGGATCCGCGTGTGATTGTCACCACGCAACAGTTTGGTTACAGCGTGACGGTGATGGGCGAGGTGAAAAGTCCTGGTATTTACGCGTTGGCAGGGAACAAGCGCCTGGTCGACATGCTCACCGAAGCCGGGGGGATAACTGACCGGGCGGGACACGTGATCGAAATCTTTCCCTCTGGCTCGATGAAAAATCCCCAGACTGTTTTGTGGGACCCCACGTTGCGCGAGAATGACAATGCCGAACTGGAAATTAAAACCGGACAAACCATTTTGGTGAGCCGATGCGGTGTGGTCTACGTGGGGGGCAACGTAAACCGTCCGGGAGCATTCCCGATATGCGACTCCAATCACACCACTCTCTCGCAAGTGATTGCGCTGGCCCAGGGAACCAAGTCGAACTCTTATGCAAATCGTACGCTCCTGCTGAGAAGCTCGGGAACCGGTACCAGGGTGGTGCAAAAGGTGAAACTTGAAGAAGTGTTACGAGGACGAACGGTGGACATCACGATGCAGCCCGACGACATTCTCTTTATTCCGCCGAGCATACTCAAGGCGGCCGGGAAAACTGCTTTAACGGCCGCCGTCGGATTCGCCACACAGGCGTATTTCTACTCGCGATAAATGGTTGCGAAAAATCTCTCCTTCCCAGAAAGAGTCCAGGGTAGTGACGTGCCGATGAAGTTCAGCGTGGTTACCGTCTCCTTCAATCAGCGGCAGTACCTGAAGGAAGCTCTCACCTCGGTGCTGGCGCAGGATTACCCTGCGATCGAATACATCGTGGTGGATCCGGGTTCGCCGGACGGCAGCCGGGAACTGATCGAAAGCTTTCGCGACCGCTTGGCGAGCATAGTTTTTGAAGCCGATCAGGGAGCCGCCGACGGTTTGAACAAGGGGTTCCAGCGAGCCTCGGGCGAGATTTTCGGGTTCTTAAATTCCGACGACGCGTTGCTGCCGGGGGCCATGAAGACCGTCAGCCGGGCCTTCGAGCAGAACCCGGATTGCGACATCGTGATGGGCAACGGCTTTATCGTCGATGCCCAGGGCAAACGCATCCGGCGCATCCGGGCAGCTGGTTTTACGCTGGACCGGTATTTCTATGGCGGAGCCACCTGGCTCCAGCAGGCGACTTTTTTCCGGCGCACGGCCTTTGAGCGGGTGGGGGGATTCAACGTAAACAATCGTTCCTGCTGGGATGGTGAACTCGTGGTCGATATGGTCCGTCTCGGTGCCAAGGTCAAGTATGTCAATCAGGACCTGGCGCTCTTTCGTATCCATGCCCAGTCCATCACCGGCTCGCGACGCCACAGTGAAATGATGAAAGCGGACGCGGACCGCATGTTTTCGCTCTCTCGCGGGCGTCAATGGACGGCCCTGGACACGTTACGCGCCTACCTGGTTCGGGTTGAACGTATCTTGACCCATCCCGGCGCCGTCGAGTCCGCGATCCGGGCGCGCGTACGCAGAAGCTAGTAACGCCCGTAAAGACTAATCGCGACACCGCTAAGCACACTGGTTCCCTGCGTGAGAAAGATTGGTGAACGGGCTCGCCGCACACTATAATTTGGACTCTAAAGGGAAAGAATCCGACCACTTTCGGGCAGGTGGAGGTTGAGGTCCAGGGGGCGTCCACTACGAGGCACCTCAATCTACTGGTTCGGTGAACTTCCAAACGCATGAGTATCTATCCCCCACCATCGGAACCGGTCGTACTCCCCGAGTATCGCGAACCAAGCGAACGCGAGCGCTCCTTTCTCAGCCTCGGATTGAACGACGGCCAGACCCTGCAGCACTTCCTTCTGATCGGCAAGAAATATATCTGGCTGGTGCTGGTGTGCGCCCTGTTGGGCACGGGTGCCGGTTACATCGAGAACGCCACGTCTCCCAAGGAATACAGCTCCACGGCGAACATCGAGATTACCCAGGACACCGCCGATCAGTTCCGCGTGGACACCGGCGGAGGCTACGACAGCGGATACATCGACGTCACCAAGCTGGATACGGAGATCGCGATCCTGAAGAGCTCAACCCTGGCGTTGAAGACCATCAAGTCGCTGCACCTCAATCAGAACAAGGATTTTCTACCGCCAGGATCGAATCGGGTGTGGGATCTGGACAAGATCCAGGATAAGCACGCGCTCATTGGGAGGTTTGAAGGAGGTCTGGCGGCCGCGCGCTTTGGGCACACGAATATTCTTGACCTCAGCTTCACCGCGCGCAATCCCGAGCTTGCCGCGGTCATCTGTAACACCCTTATCGACAATTATGTGCAGCACAACTTCAGTGAGAATTATGCCGCGACCCAGGAGGTTTCTGTCTGGCTGCAGCAGCAATTGGGGGATCTGAAGAATCGTCTGGAATTAAGCCAGGAGCACATGCTCAATGTGCAGAAAGATATTGGCCTAGTGGGCATCGATCAGACGCAGAGTATTGTGCTTTCGCGATTGGTGGACATCAGCCATGATGTGACCATGGCTGAATCGCAGCGGTTGGTCGCGCAGGCCAAGTTGATCACGCTGCAAAGTGCTCCGCCCGATGTACTCGCCACCCTGAGCGCAGACCCTATCCTGCTGAGCCTCAAAGAAAGAATGACCGCGCTGCAGGCGGAAAATGGCAACCTGAGTGCTAAATACGGTGCCAAGAATCCCCGGCTATTGGAGATCCGCTCGGAGCTCGCCGAGGTTGAGCAGAGCATGAAGGTCGAGCAAGGAACGGTTCTTATCCGGGCGCAGCAGGAAGTCAACGCCGCTAAGGAGAACCAGGATGCCCTGCAGCGTAGATTAGATCAGGAAAAAAACAGCGCTTACATGGGTAACGGGAAGGCGGTTGAATACTCGCTTGCCCGCCGGGAATACGAAGCCAATCGAGCGTTGTACGACGGGTTGCAGCAGCGGCTTCAGGAAGCGGGCATCATCGCCGGCCTGCACTCCACCAATATCCGGCGCATTGACCCCGCCGATGCGCCGGACTTCCCCAGTTCTCCGCGCAAGTCGGTCAACCTGACCCTCGGCCTCATGTGCGGCCTCGGTATTGGCCTGATGCTGGCCTTCCTGGTCGAAGCTCTGGATACAAATATCAAGACCATTTATGACATCGAGGAACGGCTCGGTCTGCCCATGCTGGGTGTCGTTCCCCAGGTCGACTCCAAGCTGCTCTCACCGGAAACTTTTGTCAGGGACGCTACCTCACCGATTCCTGGCGCCTGGTCGCGGCTAGCTGAGGCCTACCGTGCTCTGCGCACCACCATCCTTCTGTCCCGCGCGGGCACGCCACCGCAGGTCATCCTCATCAGCAGCGCCAAGCCGTCCGAGGGCAAGACATCGGTCACCACCCTGGAGTCGATCGTGTTTGCGCTCAACGGCGCGCGCGTGCTCCTGATCGACTCTGACTTGAGAAGGCCCTCTGTTCATCTCCGCTTCAGAATCGCCAACAAGGTTGGACTGACCTCGGTACTGACTGGCAAAACCCCTTTGCAGGACGCGATTGCGTCGGTACCGGGTGTCCCTTCCCTGCATATCCTGCCTGCTGGCCCTATTGCCCCAATGCCGGCCGAATTGCTGGGCTCGCTGCAAATGCAAAGGCTCGTCGAGGGATTGCGCGCCAACTACGACTTCATCCTGATCGATACCCCGCCGGTTCTCACCGTGACCGACGCGGCGGTGCTGGTGTCCATCAGTGATGGTGTGGTGTTGGTTCTACGTTATGGACAAGCCTCGAGGAATGTGGTCGCGCGGGCCAGCGAAATCCTCTTGCGTTCCGGAGCCCACCTGCTCGGCGTGGTGTTGAACGCCGTGGATCTGCAATCCTCCGATTACGCCGAGTACTATGGCCGTGCCTACAACGACTACTACCAATCGCGCGTGGATGTAGAAGAGTAGGGTTTGAAAGCAATCATTGCCACGGGATTCGGCAAGCTCCACTTCCACGAAACAGCCCGCGCCTTAGCCGCTGCCGGAGTCGAAGTAAATTTCCTCACCGGCTGGGTACCCAAAGACAATCAAACCGCGTTGGTGGACCTGCTGGGAAAGTGTCTCGGCGAGAAACACCTGGCGGCGCGCATGGCTGCCCGGCAGATCCGGATTCCAGGCGCCACCGTAACTCCTGTGGCCTGGGTCGAGGTTGCGGGAACCTTCATTAAATTGATCCAGCGTACCCGGGTTATTCCGCTCGATCTGGCCTATGGCATGGAGTTCCGCGTGGCCGCCTGGGGCAGCCGGAAATATCTGAAGAATGCCGATGTGCTGCTGGTGCGCAGCGGAGCCGGACAGTCCGGCGCAATCCAGAAAGCTCGGAAGAACGGCATGGCCATCGTTACCGATCATTCGATCGCGCATCCAGCGTTCATGCATGAGGCCCTGCGGGAGGAGTTCGCGCGCTTCGGTATGGCCGCCGGCTATGACTCACGGGCAGACCTGTGGACGGTGGTGTTGCGCGATTGCGCCGATGCTGACCTGCTTCTGGTCAACTCCGACTTCGTAAAAAAGACGTTTGTCGAGCAGGGCTACCCCGCGGGCAAAGTCCGGGTCGCCTACCTGGGAGTTCGAGAAGAGTTCTTCGACCTGAAGCGTGATTATCGGATTGACGGGCCGGTGCGGATTTTGTTTACCGGAAATTTCGACATACGCAAGGGTGTGCGCATCCTGCTGGAAGCGATTCGGCAGTGCCGCCGATCAGGACTCGACGTGCGCCTGGAATTGATGGGAAACCTGGGCAACGGGGCACCATGTCTGCAGCCGGGAGACGAGATCTTTTTCAGCCATACACCGTTCGCCCCGCTCACGCAGGTAGCCGCAGCGTTTGCCGGCGCAGATTTATTCGTGTTTCCCACTTTTGCCGAGGGTTCGTCGCGCTCCGGTATGGAAGCCGCAGCTGCCGGTCTGCCCATCATCACCACAGAAAATTGCGGCTTGCCTCTCCAGCATGGAAAAAGTGTGATCTACGTACCGGTAAACGATGCTGACTCTCTCGCCGAGGCCATCGGCCTGGTTTCCTCGGATGAGGCTCTGCGCACGTCCATAGGGAGAAACGCAATGAGAACCGTGACAGAAACCTATACCTGGAGGCAGTACGGGCGCCAGGTCGCGGCGTACCTCAAGGAAGCGGTTGAAAGAAGAAGAGGATAAACATCATCGCCGCTCCTCGGCTTTGTATCAGCGCACGACTTTAGCCGGGCCAAATTCATTGGTGCTGATGAGGGCTTTAAGCCCCTGAGGTACGTCCTCTAGCACTTCCGCTGGACTACCCCGTAACGACGCACATCAGCTCGATGTAGCGACTGCAGAGGACGATGATTCTGGGCCGACAAGTCTGGCAAAGCGTACCTCAGCGGCTGAAGCCGTGCTACAGGCATTTGATTTACGGCACGGCTTGACAGCTTCAGCCGTGCCCTTCGTTTAGGGTGATTGCTCAGGACACAAGTACCTCAGGGGCTAAAGCCCAGCGTATTCTCAATTGTTACGGCCCGACTAAAGTCGTGCCCTGATACAAAAACCTAGTTTTTCAGCAGCCTGTTTAGCCGGGCCGTACAGAGTCGACAAAGATTGGGCTTCAGAGAGTGTGTGTGAACTCTATTTCCACACTCAGTCCCGCAGGGACGGCTGAACTTAGCCCAGGACGCTAGTCCTGGGTTGGATTTGAAAGGACGACCCAGTCCCGCAGGGACGGCTGAAAATAGGCCGCGTCGCAATCCTGGGCAACTTTCAGCCGTCCCTACGGGACTCAATCATGTTTCATGATGTACCCAGGACTAGCGTCCTGGGCTAAGTTCAGCCGTCCCTGCGGGACTGAGTGTGGAAATAGGGTTCTCACACGCTCTTCACCCCGTAGATAAACCCGGCAACGATCTGGGCTACAGCCTCTGCCAGGGGCGCCTCGCGCGCGCAAGGTTTGTCCGGGACGAAAGGCTCTAGGCCTGTTCCACCTCAGTTGCTCTTCCGCTGGGCGCGGTGAGACCAAGGTGCGCCTCGACCGCCTGCAGTAGGGAGCCTGCAACCGCGTCCGCAAGGGTGGCGGCAGCGTCGGCCCCCTCCTTCTGGCGATCTGGCTCTCCCTGGATGAAGATGGTTTTCATGCCTAGCCGCCGGCCAGCCTGAATGTCAGAAAGAGAATCGCCAATGACCGCGCTGTTCTCTGCATTGGACTGGGGAAAGCGTTGGAACGCCTGTTCAAAGAGTCCAGTATCCGGTTTACGACAGTGGCACTCCCCGTAGTCGTGCGGGCAGTAATAGATCGCGTCTAGCCGCGCGTCATTTCGCGCCAGGTGATCCTGCATCTTTTCGTGCACACATTCCACCTGGATGGTCGTCATCTGACCCAGTGCGATGCCGCGTTGATTGCTGACGACGATCACCGTCAACCCCGCGCGCTTCATGCGGGCCACCGCCTCGACCGCTCCCGGCAGCCATGCAAACTGCGCCCACTCAGCCACGTAGACGCCCTCGGGCATCTTGCGGTTCAAGACTCCATCGCGATCCAGAAAGACGTAGCGCACTATAATAGTCAAGGCTAACATTCATGTCCGACAGTGCCATCAGGCGCATCACCTTGCTGAGTTTTCGCACCTTTGGCGATTACGTACTGAAAGCGCCTTTTCTCTTTGAACTCGGCCGGCTGTACCCCAATGCCGAGGTCACCATGATTACCAACCGCAAGGGCGGACAAGTGTATCCCCTGGTGGACTCGCGCCTGAAGTTGGTAGTCGTCGACCATGGTGACCCAAAGCTGCCTATGCTTCGCACCCTCCTCTCAATGCCGCGGGCCGACCTGGTCTTCGCCCTGGATGACAGCCGCACTACGCTGGTGCTCTCTCTGGTGGTTCGCGGCAAACGAAAAACAGGATGGGTTCAAGGGATCAGCCTTCTCTACGCGGAAGGCGGCTTCTTCGAATGGACAAGCGTCCGTCCCTGGCTATCCGCAGTGGTCAGGACCGTCTACCGTCCGGTCAGAGTTCGCCGTCCGGAGGACAAGCACGATGGTGAAGTCGAGCTCGAGCTCCTGGACCTGAAAGGACCATTCCAGCCGCTCGCAAGTTATCGCGGCGACTTCGCATCGCCACCGAGCCCGCCGCCCGACGATCCTTACATCTATTGCGCGGCAGAAGCGGGCTGGCGAGCCCGGCAGCTTACAGACGAACAATGGACCGGGATCATCCGCGGCCTTCGGCAAGCCTTTCCCGAGCACATGATCGTGGTCCACGGCGCGGCCGGAGCGGTGCAGGAATTCACGCTCGATCAGCGGGTCATTGCTTACGGCCAAAGGTCCGTTGCAGAGCTGTTCGCAAAGATCTCCGCGGCCGACCTGGTGATCGCTCCCGATAGTTTCGCCCTGCACCTGGCATCGTTCTACGATGTGCCGGCAATTGGCTATTTCGGTCCGGCCCATCCCTACCGCTTCCGGCCAAGCGGCCCGGGCAGCGCCAGCCTATTCCATCAGCCGGCGTGTTCCCCTTGCCTGCAGTTGAGAGGCAACGCAGCCTGCCGCAGGGGCTTGATCCAATGCAGTTCTCTGGCGGCGATGGAGCCTGCCGAGTTCATCGCGGCCGCAGAAGTAGCGCTGGCATAGCCATGGCTATCGTTTCGCTGACGCTCGAACTGCATATCGAACAAGCCCAATCGCTGAAGGACCGGCGGCAGGTTGTCCGCAGCCTGAAAGAGAAGCTTCGTCGTGGGTTCAACATTTCCATAGCCGAAATGGATGAGGCAGTCACCTGGCAGTCGGCGACGATCGGCGTGACCGCCATCTCCCGCTCGCGTGACTATCTTTCCGGCCTTATGCGGCAGGTCGAGGATGCGGCGGTGCGCATCGCCAACGACCTCGGGGCCCAGGTCGCCGACTCCTGGTGCAGCTTCCTCGAAGAGGAAGCCGAGGAATAGGTCGCAAACGCGCTTTCTGATAATCTTAGGGGTTTAGCTAAGGACTTTTTTCATGGTGGAACCACGGGCACGAAAGTACCATCGGGATCGCGTAGCGGAAACGCTGCGTGAAGAGATCAGCGGCATGATCGTGGGTGAACTCGCTGACCCGCGCATCAGTTTTGCCTATGTCAGCGAGGTGGTTCTCAACCCCGGCGGCAAATCCGCCCGGGTGTACATCTCCGTGGACGGGGGTGAGGTCGAGGAGGAGAAGACGCGCGAGGCGCTGACCGCTGCCCGCGGCTACATCCGCCATGAGTTGTTGGAGCGCATGGGTGTGCGGCACGTGCCTGAACTGTCGTTCCAGATCGATAAATCCAAGCACCTGAAATTGCGTATCGACGAACTGCTCGGGCGCACCAAAAGAACGCAGAAAGCGGACCCGAAGAACGGGCTCCCCAAGCCCGTGACCACCGCTAAATCCAAGGAGTAACAGCCGCCCCCCTGCCGTCTTACCATGCCACCCACTCCGCAAACCACTTCTGCCCTCGACGCGATACTCGGCGCCATCGCCAGGGCCGATCGCCTGCTGGTAACCGCACATGCCCGGCCCGATGGCGACGCAGTGGGCTCACTGATTGCCTGCTGGATGATGCTGCAGCGCATGGGCAAGAGCGCTGACATGGCGCTGAGCGACCGGGTGCCGCGCATTTACCGTTCCCTGCCCTGCGCAGCGCTGGTGAGGCACTGGAGCCGTGTGGAAGGCGACTACGACGCCGTGATCCTGCTGGAGTGTGATGGCATCCCGCGCAGCGGCCTCGATGGCCTGGAAAACCGCTTTCTCATCAATATCGACCACCACACCAGCGGCCGCACCTTTGCCAACGTGAACTGGATCGACAGCAGCGCCTGCGCAGTCGCGGAGCTGGTCTACCAGCTCGTCAGCGCCGCCGGCATCGACATTACGCGCGAGATGGCCACCTGCCTCTATACCGCCATGCTTTCCGACACCGGGTCCTTCTCCTACGAGGGTACCGACGCCCACACCTTTGAGCTCGCGCGCAACCTGGTTCGCCAGGGAGCAGATCCGGTGCAAATAGCTCGAGACGTTTACTTCTCGAATCCGGCGGCCAAGATCCATCTACTGGGTGCCGCATTAGCAAACCTGCACCACGATGGGAACCTGGCCTGGTTGTGGGTGTCTGAGAGCGATATGGACCGTACCCACGCGGCCGAAGAGGACTGTGAAGGGATCGTCAACTATGCAATTGCTATCGCCGGCATCGAGGTTGCTGTTTTCCTACGCGAGCTGCGCAACCACGATGTTCGCCTCAGCCTGCGCAGCAAAGGGCGGGTAAACGTGGCCAGCATCGCCGAGCGATTTGGCGGGGGCGGTCATGAAAGTGCCAGCGGCTGCACCCTTGACGGCCCCCTCCCGGTCGCCAGGGAGCGCATCCTGCAGTATCTCCGCAGCGAAATGGAGGCCGCCGCTGCGGTCAATGGCGTTGCGTGAAACGCACGTTTTCGTGCTGCTTCGTCGGACAGCCCCCGGATTTCCTGCAGAGTTTGATGGTTGTCGCAAACTTCATGCGGCTTTCCGTAAAGAAAGCCGCACACGTGGGAATCGGTGAGTGCCGCGTGGCAGGAAATCCGGCGCGCCATCCTCTCCGCTGGCTCGTGAATCTGATAGCCTTGTGCGCGTAGATACCTGGCAAATCGATGGCTGAGAAAAACGCAATGCTGGGTGCGCCTCGAGTCCTGGCTCGACCGAGCTCGGGTTTGAGTGCGTTGAAAGCTCGTTTCCCTGCACTGCACGACACCCTGGAAGCGATCAGCCTCTTCGTCTTTACCCCTTTTTTCCTGTTCTATGGCTTGGTGCCGGTTTTCGGCGGAGACGGGCTCGGACTAGTAGGCGCCGACGAACCCAGATACGCGCAGATTGCCCGTGAGATGCTTTTCCGTCATGACTACGTGACCCCGGTTCTGTGGGGCCACCCCTGGCTGGAGAAGCCTGCCCTCTACTACTGGCGGGCTATGTTTGCCTTCCTTGAGTTTGGCGTGCACGATTGGTCGGCGCGTCTGCCATCGGCCAGCTTTGCCTTCATCCTGGTCGCCTTGATCTATCTGCACCTGCGGCGTTTCCGGCCGGGGAGCCAGTTGGATGCAGCGTTGATCACTGCGTCCTGCGCCGGCATCGTCGGCTTCGCCCGCGGAGCCTCCACCGATATGCAGCTGGCAGCACCCTTTTGCATCGGCATGCTTGGCTGGTACGCGTGGTACGAGACGGACAAGAAATTCTGGCTGTTCGACCTCTATTTCTTTGTGGGCGTGGCCACGCTGGCCAAAGGTCCGGTGGCGCCGGTCATGGCCGGGTGCATCATCTTCAGCTTCGCTGCCTTACGGAAGGAGTGGTCGCTGCTACGCCGCACCTTCTGGATTCCCGGGGTTATTCTCTATTTCGCTATGGTGCTGCCCTGGTATATCGCGGTCCAGCGACGCAATCCCGACTTCCTGCGTATTTTCTTCCTCGAACACAACCTGGAACGCTTCGCGACCAATCGCTACATGCACGAGCAGCCCTTTTGGTACTACCTCCCTATCCTGCTGCTCGCGCTTATGCCCTGGTCGGTCATCGCCTTGCGCGCGCTGGTGGGGGCGATTCGCCAATCGATCGCGGAGTGGCGGGCGCGGCTCGCGAAGCATCACTACATCGGCCATACCCGTTGGGGCGATGCGTTTCCTGAGTTCCTGGTGTTATGGACGCTTTTCCCCATTGTCATCTTTTCCCTTTCCCGATCGAAACTGCCCGGCTACATCCTGCCCTCTATTCCGCCGCTCACCATTCTCACCGGCGATTACATTAACCGCATTGGCCATAAGGGTTTGAATGTTTGGCTGCTTTTGCTGCATGCCGTGCTGTCCGCGGTCACCATCATCCTGGTGCTGCTACTGCCGTGGCATATCGTTCATCCCGGAGTCCGGCCGCCGGCCGGCATTTTGCTGCCGGCGGTTTCCAGCGGGGTGGCGGCGGCACTTCTCATCCTGGTCGTTGTGGGCCGCTTTGGGGTCAAGCGTCTGCGTGTGGCCACTATGGTGCCGCTGGTCGTCATGCTGTTGTTCATCTTCGGCGTCGGCCCGTTTTTTGGTCTTCCCGCGATCTCCGCTACCAAGAAAAACATCCGCCTGTTGGACGCCGCCTACTCTGCCCGCCCGCTGGCCGCCATCATCAGCCAGATTGCCCGGCCCAATGAGGTTGTCGCCGTCTACCGAGTGCGGCGCGACGTGGAATACGGTCTTTCGTTTTACCGCAATCACCAAGTCGAGAATTATGAACAGGATGGAATTCCGTCAGGAGAACACATCCTGATAACCCGCGAAATGTATGCCGGCCAGTTGCGCAGCTTGCTGGCCGGCCGATCCTACCAGCCCTTGTTTTCCTATCCCGCGCAAAGTCTTGCAGTTTATCAGGTCTTCGCCAAGCCATAGGTGGGTATTCGGACGAAGGGTACGGCCGCTGTTCGGCCAGTTCTGATGGTGACCAGCGACACCCCGGGTTTCCTTGGCATGGCCTTGTGCCGTACACTCCTGTTCAAACGCGGATGACTCCGGCCCTGCACCTCGAAATTCTTGATTTGCGACATTTTTCTGCCAGCAATCTCAAACCGGTGCTGGAGGCGGAGAGCCTTGTTTGGAACCAGCGCCTGCGCTGGAATTTTCACGCTTCCGCCAACCTCTTGTTGCAGTACCTCGATTCCCGCCTTCTACCGGGCTATGTAGCCATTGAAAACGGCCGTATCTGCGGTTACGTGTTTTGCGTCTACGAGAGCGAAAAGGCGTTGGTTGGGGACGTTTTCGCGGTCCCCTCCCCCGGCAATCCTCAATTGACCGCGGACGTAGAGCGCCGGTTGCTCGAACATATGATCGAGTTGTTGCAACATTCTCCTGGGGTGGACCGCATTGAATCGCAACTGCTGCTGCGTCCGCACGGCACCCATGCAGACACCCTGCGCAACGCCGGATTTCAGATTTACGAAAGGCTGTTTATGGAGCTTGAGCTTAGCTCCGCAAACGTGTTCGAAGGGCCGCCGAAAGACCGGCTGGATGGGTTGGAATTGCGGGCCTGGAAAGACAGCGATTTCAGCGCGGCCGGCCACCTCATTGCACATGCTTATGAAGGCCACCTGGACGCTACCATCAACGACCAATACCGGTCCGTCGCCGGCTCCCTGCGGTTCTTGCACAACATCGTGCGTTTCCCCGGTTGTGGGCTGTTTGACCCTGCAGCCTCGCGCGTGCTGGCGTACCGCGGCCGCGATGAGATCGCAGCTTTGCTGTTGTGTTCGCGGGTACGCGAAGATGTGGGCCACGTGACCCAGATTTGCGTGAGCCGGCAGTATCGTCGCCGCGGCCTGGGAGCATGGCTACTGGCCGACTGCTCACGGTCGCTGCGCACCCACGGTTTTCAGGCTCTCACGCTCACCGTGACGCGGGAGAATTCCGAAGCGGTAGCGCTTTACCATCGCAGCGGATTCATCACCAGCCAAACCTTCGACGCGATGGTTTGGGAGCGCCGCGCAAGAGCCCGAACGTAACCGCGGCCGGTGTATTCTTAAGTGATGGCGCAAAGAGCAGACGCGGGGAAACCATCGGAAGCCTCCAAGGCTAAGCGGTTGGGATATATGGCACTGATTGCTGGTTGGCTGGTTCCCGGAGCGGGACACCTTATGCTCAGACGCTGGGGCCGCGGTGCCCTGGTGCTGGCTTCGATCACCTGCATGTTTGTGCTGGGCATGATGATGGGCGCCAGGCTTTACGCGCCGAACACCGCCGACCTGTTGGACATGCTTGGTTTTCTGGGTGATCTGGGTTCGGGCTTGCTCTACCTGGTTGGCCATAGCCTGGGACTAGGGCAGGCGCCGGTGCAGGTGGTGACGGCGGACTACGGCGCGAAATTTGTAGTAGTCGCGGGCTTGTTGAACCTGATCTCGGCTGTTGACGCGCACAGTATTGCGGTGGGGAGAAAGCCATGACCCTTACCCCTTCTCATTTCGCCGCGGTCATTCTGTTCGCTACGTTTGCTTCGATCATCTTCGGTATTACGCAACGTAGTACGCCTAAGGCGATGGTCCGCTATGGAGCTTATTGCTTTGTCCTATTTTTGGCGGCCGTGATCGCGGCCAGCTGGCTCATGTACTTCATCCGGCACTAGTTCGCTTTAGCCTCGAAGTAGAAACCGCTCTCCGCTACGCTCTCTAGAAAAACATTTCCAGAGGGAGTAGCGCTTCTTCGAGCTCAAATCCGGACGAGTTCGGTTTGTATCGGTCCTGTCACCACAGCCCGACCGGGCTCAGTCAGCATATTTATCTCGCTGCGCACTCCAAATTCCGGGAGGTAGATGCCCGGTTCCACGGAGAAGCAGGTATGGGGCAGAATCAAGCGCTCGTCGTGGGTTTCGAGGTTGTCCAGGTTGGCTCCGTTGCCGTGGGTCTCGGTTGAGATGCTGTGCCCCGTGCGATGAGTGAAGTATTCTCCGAAGCCAGCGTTGCGAATAACAGCGCGGGCTGCGTCATCGGCCTGCCAGCCTGCTATCGGCGTGCCGGCGGCAAACGCCTCCTGGACGGCTCTGATGGCCGCATCCCTGGCTTGCGCAACTGCGGAGAAGACCTGGCGTTCTCGTTCGCTGGGCTCGCGTCCGACCACTCCGGTCCAGGTGATGTCGTAGAAGCAGGTTCCGGGGCGGTCCATACGTCCCCAGATGTCGATGAGCAGGAAGTCGCCTTCGCTGATGGGCTTCGAGAACGCGGAGGTTGGTTCGTAATGGGAGTCTGAGCTGTTGGCGTTTACGGAGACGTTCGGCCCGTAGCCCTCAGCTATGCCCGCTCGGCGCATCGCCTCCTGGAGCCACACCATGACTTCATACTCATTCAGCGGAGCAGCGTTGCCGGAGCGCAGACGGGTAGCAATGTGCTTCCAGGCGGCAGTGACTATTTTGTCGATGTGCCGCTGAGCCTCGTAGTGGCTGGCGATCTGTTCTGGCACCAGGACGGCCTCGAAGCGGCTTACCAGGTCGGCGGAGCTGACGATCGTCTTGCCCATGTCCCGCAGCACCTCCACCGTGCCCGCATCGACCAGCGAGACGTACATGATGGCGTTGCGCGGCGAGTACTGCATGGCCAGCTTCTGGTACGGCTCCAGCATGGTGCGCAGGCCGGCTTCGAGCTCCTGCCAGGACGAGTAGAGTTGCCCGCTGCCCGGCAGGGATGCCAGCTTTCCGCTCTCAATGCGATGGGTTAGCTTGCGCGGTTGACCTTCAGCAGGAATGAAGTAGTACCAGCGGCGCGACACATGCAAGGTGTCGCTCAGCCCCAGGATCCGATAGGCGATCGGATCCCGGTGGTGATGGTCGTAGAAGAGCCAGCCATCTACCTGCTGCTCGCGAAGAGCGGACTGGATTTGTTCCAGATTCATGGGCTGACTATTGAGCAGTCAGCTCAGCAGCAACACGCTCGGTTACAAAGGCCTCGACCGTGTCGCCTATCTGGATGTCGTTGAAGTTGGCAATGCCCATGCCGCACTCCATGCCGTTGGTGACTTCGCGAGCATCGTCCTTGAAGCGCTTGAGGGACGAGAGCTTGCCCTTGAAGACCTGTTCTCCATCGCGCATGAGGCGAACTTCCGCATCGCGCTTGATGGAGCCGTCGACTACGCGGCAACCGGCAATGGTGCCGACCTTGGGGATCCGGAAGATGTTGAGCACCTGAGCACGGCCAACGTAGTTTTCCTTGATGGTCGGCTCGAGCAAGCCCAGCATGGCTTTCTTGATCTCGTCCTGCAGCTCGTAAATGATCGAGTGCAAGCGGATCTCGACACCATCCTGTTCTGCCAGGTCGGCGGCCTTTCGCTCGGGGCGCACGTTGAAGCCGATGACAATGGCATTCGACGCGGAAGCCAGCAGGATATCGCTTTCGGTGATGGCGCCCACGCCGGTATGCAGCACCTTGATGCGCACCTTCTCGGTCGACATCTTCTGCAAGGAGTCGGCCAGTACTTCGACCGATCCGGTCACGTCTCCCTTAAGGATTAGTGGCAGTTCCTTAACCCCAGCCTGCTTGATCTGCTCGGCCAAGCCTTCGAGGGAAACCCTGGAAGATTTCGCCAGCTGGGACTCGCGCTCCTTCATCTTGCGGTACTGCGCGATGCCTTTGGCCTTGTCGCGATCGGCAACGACCAGTACGGTGTCGCCTGCGTCGGGCATGCCTTCCAAGCCCAGGATTTCTACTGGGGTCGAGGGCACGGCTTCCTGAGTGGGGCGGCCGCGATCGTCAAACATTGCGCGGACCTTGCCGAAGGTGTTGCCCATGATGAAGCTGTCGCCTGCGCGCAGGGTTCCGTTCTGTACCAGCACGGTGGCTACAGCGCCGCGTCCGCGGTCAAGTTTGGCTTCGATCACGGTGCCTACTGCGGGACGGTCCGGGCTAGCCTTCAAGTTACCGAGGTCGGCGACCAGGCAGATCATTTCCAACAGCAGATCGAGGTTCTGTTTCTTCTTCGCCGAGACATCGACGAATACGGTCGAACCTCCCCATGCTTCCGGCACCAATCCACGATCGCCCAGTTGCTGTTTCACGCGGTCTGGCTGTGCGTCCGGCTTGTCGATCTTGTTAACGGCAACAATGATCGGCACGTTAGCTGCCTTGGCGTGGTCTACCGCTTCCAAGGTCTGGGGCATCACTCCGTCGTCCGCTGCGACCACGATGACCACGATGTCGGTGACCTTGGCTCCGCGGGCACGCATGCGGGTGAAGGCCTCGTGACCTGGGGTATCGAGGAAGACAATCTCGCGTCCGAAGGCGGGCGAGTCCGGCTTGGAAATACGAACCTTGTATGCGCCGATGTGCTGCGTGATGCCGCCGGCTTCACCCGAAGCTACGTCGGTTTCACGGATGGCGTCCAGCAATGATGTCTTGCCATGATCGACGTGGCCCATCACCGTAACTACGGGTGGCCGGGTCACTTCGATCTCGCTAACGTCCTCATCCTTCATCAGATTTTCGAGGGCCTCGTTGGCCATCTCGTCCTCGAAGGTGATGACCTGGGTGTCGGCTCCGAACTGCGAAGCCACATCCTTGACCAGCTCAGCGTCGAGGGACTGGTTGACGGTGACAAAAACGCCGCGCATCAAGAGGGATGCGATCAGATCTTTGCCGCGTACACCCAGCTTTTCCGCCAGATCTTTCACGCTGATGCCTTCTGTCACCGTGATGGTGCGGGTGATCGGCACCGGTTCCTGGGGAACCTGCGCTCCGCCGAAACGAGGCGGTGGCGCAAAGCCCTTCATTGGGCCTTCCTTGGTCTTCGGATACTGCTGCCGTCCGCGACGTTGCTGCGGAGCGGCCCTCTGCGGCCGCGGAGCTTCGCCTGGAGGCGGCGTCAGGCCACCTGCACCGCCGGCACCAGGCCGGGGCGCACCAAAACCAGGGCGGGCACCAAAGCCGGGCCGCGGGGCGCCGAAACCAGGACGTCCGCCGGGTCCGGGAGCTCCACCAGGTTGGGTACGCGTAGGGTGCATGGGCCGGCGCGCACCGCCGGGTCCATCTTGTGTGCGGGGTGGGTACCCCGATCCGCCGCCGGGTCCACCTGGACCACCGCCGGGCCGGCCACGATCGAAGATGGGCCGTCCTCTTTGGATGACCCCTCCTGGTGGCTGGGAAACGTTAGAAGGTGCTGCCGCCTGCTGGGGAACTGGTGGAGGCGGCGGGGCGGTGTAGACCGGGCGTGGCCCGGTCTGGGGCATGATCACCCGTCGCGGTGCGGGGGCTGGCGGAGCCGGGGCAGCAGGAGCTACAAGCTCCGCGGCCGCGGGAGCCGGTGCGGCGGCGGCCACAGGCTCAGGAGCACTTACCGCCGGAGGCGGTGGGGGCGTTTGAGGCCGGGGCTGTGCCGGCGCAGCTGCTGCTACCACACCGGTAGTGGCTGCCGGAGGACGCAGTTCCGAACTTGAGACGGCACCAGAGACCGAACCGTGGACTGCGGGTCTGGCCATTCCTGGCGTGGCTACCGACGGCTTGACTTCTGTGCCCGAAAGCGGCGGTCTGCCAACGACCGGGCCAGCGGGTGGCTTAGCAGCGATGGCCGGCGTGGGCGGCGGGGCCACCACGATGCGCGGCTCCTGCCGGGGCTGAGGAACGATCCTTCGCGGCGCGGGCGGAGGCGGTACCTGGAGTCGCTGACTCTGCCCACCCAGATTGGGACGTGACTGCCCGGGTAGACCCTGACTGGGCGCAGCTTGGAACGTGGGCGCTGGTTGGATTGGTGCACTCGAGGCCACGCTGACCGGCGGGGTGCTCGGAGCCGGACGCGTCACAGACGCTGCCGGCTGGGAAACACCTACGGCCGGGCTGGGTCCCGCGCTGGGCGCTAGGCCCCCGGCAGCTACCGGACGAGCTGGAATCACGGGCTTGGCCGCCTGGGGCTGAGGTGCCTGGGGAGCGGGAGGCCGCTGAGCTATGGCCGCAGCTTCATCTTTACGCTGCTGAATTGCCTTGAGCACGTCGCCGGGCTTCGAAACGCGAGACCAGTCGATCTTCTGCTTGGGCTCGTTGTCGACGGCTTTGGCCGGTCCAGCGCCATTCTTCCCACTACGCTGAAAGTGCTGGCGCACGCGCTCAGCCTCATCTTCTTCCAACGAGCTGGAGTGTGTTTTCTTCTCGGTCACGCCGACGTGCGTCAGGGCATCCAGGATTGCCCTGCTCTTCACTTCCAATTCGCGTGCTAAATCGTTAATCCGAACTTTGCTCATCCGTCCCTTTGTGTCGTACCCCCAGCCAATCAGACTTTCATTGCAACCTCACCGGCTGTGGGATTGACAGGTCTATTTATTATCCTCTGAAAACGTGGAATTGCGTTACTCAACCACGCGGTGGGGTATTTAAACTCCACCTTCGTCTACCTTCCGATCCTGCAGTGTTTCCTGACTGGGTTCTTCCACATTGCCCTCCTCGACGGTCTCCGACCGGGCTATCTCATAGTTGGGGACGTGACTGGCCAGCGTTTTGCTGACGTCTTCCCGCCCCGGAGCCTCAGAGATCCCCCCGATGTCGTCAAGATCGGGGCCCGATTCCGTTAGTTCTTCCATGCGCATGCGGGCGACGTCATCGCTGAGGCGGCCCGATCCGTCCACCGTGTCAGGAGCTTCCCGCTCGCCCTCCTGATCGAGGGTAAGAGCGTCGATCTCCTCGGCCACCTGGGCGTCTTCGATGGCCCGGGCTTTTGCGACGAGTTCGTCGTCTGACTTGGTTCCCTCCGCGGCCGGACGCTCTTCGCCGGGCTCGTATTCGCCGAAATAATGGCGGACGGCCAGGCTGATCTTCTCCAGCGTCTTTTCTCCGATTCCGGGAATTTCTTCCAGTTGCTCCGGTGTCATGTCGGCCAGTGCCTCCACCGTCGTGATACCGGCTACCACCAGCTTCTGGATGATCTGCTCACCCAGTTCTGTTACCTGCTCGATCGGCGTCGAAGGCCCGCCGCTCATGGCTTGCATCTGCTGTTCGACTTCCTGGCGCTTTTCTTCCTCGCTCTTGATGTCGATTTTCCAGCCCAGCAGCTTGGCCGCCAGACGCACGTTCTGGCCTTTTTTGCCGATGGCGAGCGACAGCTGGGAGTCGTCGACAATGACCTCGATCTGCTTCTCTCCCAAGTCCGTGATGCTTACCCGGCTCACCTTGGCAGGCTGCAAGGCTTTTTCTGCAAAGGTGGTGATTTCCTCGCTGAACTCGATGATGTCGATCTTCTCGCCGCGCAGTTCGCGAATGATGGACTGGACGCGCATGCCCTTCATGCCCACGCAGGCACCTACCGGGTCTACATCCTTATCCCGCGAGAGGACAGCGATCTTGGTGCGCTCGCCGGCTTCGCGGGCGATAGCCCGGATAACCACGGTGTTGTCGTAGATCTCGGGGACTTCGCTTTGGAAGAGGCTTTGCACCAGCTCCGGCACGGCACGGGAAACGATGACCTGGGGCCCTTTGGCGGCACGGTCTACCCGCTGTAGCACCACTCTCACGCGCTCGCCGATGGCGAACTGTTCCAGGCGCGACTGTTCCCGCTTTGGCATCCTGGCTTCGGCTTTTCCCAGGTCGAAAATTACGTCCTGCAGCTCGAGGCGCTTTACGGTGGCGTTCAACACCTCGCCCAGACGATGGGCGTACTCCTTATAGACCGTGTCCCGCTCGGCTTCGCGGACCTTCTGGAAAATGACCTGCTTGGCCATCTGGGCGGCGATGCGGCCCAGGACGTCCGTCGGCTTGTAATAGCGGATTTCGCCACCGGTCTCGACTTCGGGGGCCAGAGCGCGGGCGTCGTCCAGGGTGATCTGGTTGACCGGATCCTCCAGCTGCTCGGGAGCCTCCACGACGGTCTTATAAACGTAGGCCCGGATCTCACCCGATTCCCGGTCCAGCTCGGCCCGCATGTTCTCCTGTGTCTTGTAGAACTTGCGTGTGGCCAGCGCGATGGCATCTTCCACCGCGGAAACCACGATCTGCGGATCAATTCCCTTGTCCCGGCTCAACGCTTCGATGCTTTGATAAAGAACACTCGCCATGGTTTTCTCTTTTACCTATTCGCTCTAAATTTCCGGGGCCAGATTGGCTTTTTCGATATTGGCAAATGCAATCTCGATGGTCTGCACCGGCGCCGGCCCCTTCTTGCCTGCTTTTTGTTTCTTTGCCGTCAGGTCGAGCACAATCCCCTCCGGCGTTACCTCTGTAAGCTTTCCCAGCCAGTGACGGTTGCCTGCCACCGGAGTAAAGGTCTGCACCTTGACCGGACTGGCATGGAAACGCTCGTAATCGGCCCGTGTTGCCAACTTGCGGTCCAACCCCGGGGAGGAGACTTCCAGGGTGTAATCATCGACCGGCACCAGCCCTTCGACATCGATCATCGTGCCAAAATCCCGGCTGAACCGTTCGCAATCCTCGTGCGTCACCCAGGCCAACTGGTCAAGCGCGATGCCTTCCGCTCCCAGGTGCCCCAGCAGATTCTGCTCGCTGGCCTCCTGGGCCCGGCGGGCGCGTTGTTCTGCGTTTTGCTCGATGAATACCCGCAAAACCCTATGCTTGCTGCCACCCAGGTATTCGATTTCCACCACATCCAGCCCGTGCGACGCCGCCACCCGATCCGCCGTACGACGGATTTCTTCGATACTTAATGCCATAATTGCCGCTTCAATTGAAGATGCCGCCACGGGGGCCGGGCCCCCGGATTTCCTGTCAAGATTGTTAGCTTTGACCAACTTCATGCGGCTTTCTTTACGGAAAGCCGCATACATTGCCGTTGGTGATTGCCGCGTGGCAGGAAATCCGGGCCCCCGGATTTCCTGTCAAGATTGTTAGCTTTGACCAACTTCATGCGGCTTTCTTTACGGAAAGCCGCATACGTTGCCGTCGGTAATCGCCGCGTGGCAGGAAATCCGGGCCGCACCAAAAGAAAAGTGGGCTTTCGCCCACTCATTTCTCCGTGTTTCTCCGCAGTGCTGAAGGCGAAGCCAGGGGACAAATTCGTCTGCTTCCTAAGAATACGCCGATTTCCGATGAAGTTCAACGGTTCGGCGCTGCCTTCCTGTTGGTTATAGGATTAACAATAACGCCACTTTATGATTCAGATACCAGTATCGGAAGCTCTTACCTTTGACGACGTTCTGCTCGTCCCCGCGTACAGCGATGTTGTTCCTGCCCAAGTAAGCACCCAGACCCTGCTCACGCGTTCGATTTCCCTGAATACTCCCCTGCTTTCTGCCGCTATGGACACCGTGACGGAGTCGCGCCTGGCGATTGCCATGGCGCAGCAGGGTGGATTGGGGGTGATTCACCGCAATTTATCCATCGAACAGCAGTCGAGCGAGGTGGATAAGGTCAAGCGGTCGGAGAGCGGCATGATTGTCGACCCGGTCACGATTGAGCCGCAGCAGCTGATTTCCGATGCGCTGGAGGTGATGCGGCGGTACAAGATCTCCGGGGTTCCGGTGACCCAGGGCAAGAAACTGGTGGGCATTCTCACCAACCGTGACCTGCGGTTTGAGACCCGCACCGATATTCCGATCGGCGATGTGATGACCAAGGAGAACCTGATCACGGTTCCTGTGGGGACGACGCTGGAAGAGGCAGAAAAGATTCTGCACCAGCACCGGGTGGAGAAGCTGCTGGTGGTGAATGGCGGTTATGAGCTCAAGGGCCTGATTACCGTCAAAGACATCCAAAAGAAGCTGAAGTACCCCAATGCTGCGAAGGATGACCAGGGCCGTCTACGCGTCGGCGCGGCAATTGGCGCTACCGGTGACTTTTTGGAGCGCGCCGCCGAGTTGGTTCGTTTTCGGGTGGATGTGCTGTCGATTGATTCGGCGCACGGGCACTCCTCGCGGGTTCTCGAGGCGATTCGCGCGGTGAAGAAGCGTTTTCCTGATGTGGCGTTGATGGCCGGCAATGTGGCCACGTATGAAGGGGCCAAGGCGTTGATCGATGCCGGAACGGATACGGTCAAGGTGGGGATTGGTCCGGGATCGATTTGTACCACGCGCATGGTGACGGGGGCCGGGATGCCGCAGATTACGGCGATCAGCGAGTGTTACCGGGCGGCGCGGGAGCATGACATTCCCGTGATTGCGGATGGGGGCATCAAGTATTCCGGCGATGTGACCAAGGCGATTGCGGCGGGCGCAAATGTGGTCATGATTGGTTCGTTGTTTGCCGGGGTGGATGAAAGCCCGGGGGAAACGATCCTTTACCAGGGACGCAGCTTCAAGACTTATCGTGGCATGGGTTCGCTTTCGGCTATGTCGCAGGGGTCCGGGGAACGGTACTTTCAGGGGAAAGGTGATATCGAGGAGAGACCTTCGACCGAGGGGGTTGTGGCCCGGGAACGGAATGGGGAGAACCGGCTGGCTAAGTTTGTCCCCGAAGGGATTGAGGGACGAGTGCCGCATCGTGGGCCGCTCGAGGCTATGGTGTATCAGCTGGTGGGTGGATTGCGGTCCGGGATGGGTTATGTGGGGTGTAACTCGATCAAGGAGTTGCAGGAGAGGTCTCGTTTTATTCGGATTTCCAGTGCCGGGCTGCGAGAGAGTCATGTTCATGATGTGATCATTACTCGCGAGGCACCTAATTATCATGTTGAGTAGGTTTGTAAGTGTGGTTGCGTCTTGTCGGTGCGGGTTGCAGTTGGGTAGATCCGGCCGATGTTTTTCCTACCTGCGATGAAGTTAGTTGTGATGCGGATGCTTGCAGTGTGTCGATCGAGTGCGCGGATAGGTTCCGTGGTTGGGCTTTTTGCGTTTGCTTGCGTCCTAAGGGGCCAGGTTGTTCAAAGACAAAATCCGCGGCTCGAGGACTGCAAGGCGCCAGCCGCCGCCGAGCCGTGGCGCGACCGGCAGCAGACGCCGGAATGCAGGTCCCTCGAGATGATTCATGCGATGACCCTAGAGGAGAAGATCAGCCATGTCATGGAAAGACCAAAGGCTGATCGATTCGCGATTCCTGCGCTGAACGCGGCCGACGGGCCGAATGGGTTCGCGCGGGGCCCGTTCCCAGGCCCACCGCCTCCCTCCGCACTGGGAGTGACGGCGTTCCCGAATGAGATTGCCCTGGCCGCTACGTGGGATCGCGAGCGCGCGTCTACTTTCGGGCAGGCACTCGCCGAGGAGTGGCGGGGAAAAGGGAGTTCAGAAATCGTCGGACCTACCCTGAATATCATGCGCACCTGGCACTGGGGG
Organism: uncultured Acidobacteriaceae bacterium; assembly: GCA_963830325.1. Lineage (GTDB taxonomy): Bacteria > Acidobacteriota > Terriglobia > Terriglobales > Acidobacteriaceae > PALSA-350. The sequence goes on along the minus strand of CAWHMV010000003.1, from coordinate 1,388,985 downwards.
CGATCTGCTGAGACCTTCGGGGAAGATCCATTTTTGAATGGCAGCATGGCAGCCGCCGAGGTATCGGCCATTCAGAAAGAGCATGTGATCGCGATGATCAAGCACTTCGCCGGAAATAACCAGGATGCGGATCGCGTCGGGCATTTTCCGGATTTCACCGGCATCAACGAGATCATTCCTGAGCGCGCGCTGCACGAGATTTATTATCCCGGGTTTCGAGCGGCTATCCAGGCGGCAGGCGCCGGAGCCGTCATGTGCGCTTATAACCAGATCAATGGCGTCTTTGCCTGCAACAACGAGAAAGTCCTGGGTCAATTGCAACAGTGGGATTTCGTCGGCGCGGTCACGCCGGACGCGGTGTTCGCGCTGCACGATCCGCTGCTCGCGCTCAAGGCAGGGGTAACCTTCGTCGGCCCGGAAAAGCTGCTGCAAGAAATGGTCGTGCACGGACAATTGACCGAACAGACCATCGACCGTATGTTGTATGACATTCTCTTCCCCATCTTCAAGTTCGGCATCTACGACGAGCCGGCTCCCGGAAAACCGGTCGCGCGGGTAACCACAAGCGAGCATGTGGCTTTGTCGAAGCAGATCATCGAAGAGAGTACGGTGCTGCTGAAGAACAAGGATCACCTGTTGCCGATCTCCTCTGAAAAGGTGAGGAGCATTGCCATCGTCGGCTTGGCTGCCGGGCCAGAGGCGATCACCGGAGAAGAAGGCCCGGCGGTCTTTGTGGAAAGGTTGAGCGTGCCAGCAGAAGCCCTGGAGGCCCGCGCCGGTTCTGCCATGAAAGTCAGCTACCACAATGTTGGGGTGGGCATCCGGGCGCTCCCGCTTCTGCAGGGGGATGTTCTCAGCCCTTCCTCCGGGTCCGGTCACGGTCTTACGGCGACTTATTACCGCAGCGGAGATTGGAGTGGCGAGCCGGCTGTCACGCGCGTCGACGCGAGCGTCGACATTCACGGTCTGCCGGCACCGGAGTTGGGTCAAGCGACTTTTTCGTTTGGACCGCCTAAGTTGTCGTGGTCCGCGCGTTGGACCGGAACCCTCACACCTCCCTCTAGCGGCGACTACATGTTCTCGCTCGATGGGGCGGGAACGGCAAGCCTGAGGATCGATGGAAGAACAGTGGTTCGGTTACAAAAGGTAAACTTCCGGTCGACTGCATTCGGAAGCGCCCACCTTACGGCAGGCACCCCAGCAAAACTGGAACTCGAGCACTCAAATGACTATGCGGTGCTTGGGAGTGCGCTCCATTTGGGGTGTTATGCTCCCCATCCTGAGGAGATGGCGACCGCGATGCAGGCCGCGAAGTCGGCAGATATCGCGGTTGTGTTTGCAGGAGAGCAACTCGGGGAAGGGATGGACAAAACAGATTTGCCTCTGCCGGGAAATCAGGATGCGCTGATTGAGCGAGTGGCCGCGCAAAACCCGCATACCGTGGTAGTGCTCAATACTTCCACACCTGTGGCGATGCCGTGGCTGGATAGGGTGGATGCAGTTCTGGAAGGCTGGTACCCAGGCCAGGAGAGTGGCGCCGGCATCGCCGCGGTGCTTTTCGGCGACGCAGATCCAGGCGGCCGTTTGCCCATGACCTTCCCGGCATCGCCCGATCAGGGCCCGAGTGCGGTTGATGAGGCGTACCCAGGCGTCCATGGGATCGCAAAGTATCAAGAAGGAATTTTTGTTGGCTACCGCTGGTACGATCAGCATCAACAGACGCCCCTCTTCCCTTTCGGCTTTGGGCTTTCGTATACGAATTTCGAATACAGTGGCCTGAGCGTGAAACCCCTCGACAATTCAGTATCCGTGAGTGTTACGGTCAAAAACCGCGGAGATCGTACCGGATCCGATGTCGCGCAACTATATGTGGCTGAGCCCAAGTGTGCTGAAGAGCCACCTTCTCAGCTGAAAGGATTTGAGAAGGTAGTTTTGGAGCCTGGCGAGGCGAGAACAGTCACTCTCCAGGTACCCTTCGACAGCATTGCTGCCTGGAGCGCGAGGACGAATGCCTGGAAGCTCTGCAAGGGTACTTACGAATTCAAGGTTGGTCAGTCTTCCAGAAAAATCCTTCTGAGTTCCGGCATCGCGCTTGGGAAATAAGGCCAGGAAAGACGGGCGCCGAGCCGCGATTCAGGGAACCCTTCAAACTCTGCCTTGGTAGAAAATGCTAGAGCGGCGGTGCAATGAATCTCGATCAAATTGAGGTACAGCGCAAGCCGTTGACGGGCCATTGTTACCGCATGCTCGGGTCCGCCATGGATGCGGATGACGCTGTACAGGATTAGAAAATGAACGGGGCAAGCGCTTTAACTTTGTCGCGATACTGCAGGTATTCCTCGCCGAAGCTCTGCACCATAAAACGCTCTTCAGCCCGGGTCTTCAGCCAAAAGGAAAGCCCGCAAATCAGAACGCCGACAAAACAACGTATCCCGCCTCGCTGGAGCGCCGAGCCGAGCATCCCCAACAGGATGCCGCTGTAGATGGGGTGGCGGACGATGCGATAGGGACCCGTCCGCACGAGCGTGTGATTTTCCTTCACCGTGACACGGTTGCTCCAATTGCTGCCGAGCATGAGCCGGGCCCAGATGCTGAAGGCAACACCTATCAGCACGACTAGAAGGCCCGCGAGCGCGATGGGTACAGTCACCGAAAATAACTGACGGTCAAGCCACGGAATCCCACTCTGTTTGGCAAAGATCATATACACGCCGACCACGAGGATGGCAGTGTAGAGGAGCTGCGAGGCACTCGATTGGCTCTGGACGGTTCGCTTGGTACGCAGGGCGCTCACTACCCACACGAGGGCAAGAACCAGCCATAGAAACGATGCCGATTGACGAAGCTGTTCAATCAGAGCTGCTTGATTCACATCATCCTCCTTGATCTCGCGGGTAATTTGTACCTGTGTGAGTCTTAGTTTATCGCGGCGGGTAGGGGATGTGTAGCGATAGGGCTTCCGAGATCGCGAGCGGCCACGGAAAGAATGTTCTCGTGGTTCTGCGAGACCCAGCGGCAAGCCGGGGCAGGCTGGGGCGCCCTTCGCTTATCCAGTCTGATTAGGTTTGGGGGGAGAACGGGGTGGTCATTCTTCGCTCCAGTCTGATTAGTTTGTCGGTCACGAGTGTTCATTTGGTGCAATAGGTATGCCGTTAACGCTGTTACCGCACTACTCCCTAAATCAGGGGATCTGCGGACGAGGTTAATTTTGCAAGGTGGTAAGATGGGCACAGGAGGCGGCATCCTCATGAATCTCCTCAGCAAAGCACTCAACAGAGTTTTGCAGCTCTTCGGAAGAAGACCGCCCCCGGAGGATGACCCGTACTCGTATGTCATGGCACCCAAGAAACCACGTCCGCCTTACCGGAGCGCTGCTGCTGCCGTCGCGGAACCACCGGAATAGTACCGGAAAAGAGTCCGGTCACCGGTGAAGTTGGTACCCTGCATCAAAACGCAATTGAATAAGATTGACTACGCTCACACTTTCCAGCAAAAGGAAGCAGGCTACCCCTCCCAGGAAGAGCCAGATTGCTAGTTTTCGATCATTGGAGAGCAACGCACCTCGAAGGGGCTCGACGGAAACGCTCCAGGTCCGATGGCTGTTGGAGAGGCTGTGCGGAATACGAGCCACGATCGTATCTAACTGTGCCTGGGCCTCGCGGATACTTACTCCCGGCTTCAGGCGCCCGATGATGTTCATCCGTAGATCATCTTGATTTGCTCGGCCAAGCGTAACGACGAGTGGTACGGACACTGGCGCTCCATTATCGCGGGGTCCAGGAGCGAGCACTCCTGCCACCGTATAGGGTTTCCCATCGATAGGCAGGATTGTTCCGATAACAGCAACATTGGCCCCTAACTGCTTCCACATCGAGTGGGTAAGAATCACAACCTGATCCTTACCCGGCAAGGCATCGCCGGGAATGAAGTCGTAGCCGAGAGAAAAGCGATCGCCCAATATCTGGTAAAAACCCGGCGTCACGAGGCTTGCGGCCACGTCTCTGGAACCGTCTCGCGTGATGATCCTCAAGGCTCGTTCTGACGACGCCCCCAAGTCCTGAAAGACCGTGGTTTTCTCTTTCCACTCGATAAAGTCTTCGCTGACTACCCCTTCTTGATTACCCAGCATCTCTGGCCGCAGAGTAACGAGGCGGTCTGCATCAGGGTATGGCGTCAGGAAATCAAAGTAGTTCCGAGTGAAGATTGCGGTATTGACGCCAAGGCCAAGGGCTAACGCGACCAGCACAATGAGAACTGGCCGCGGGATCCGTCGTAAAACTGCCAGCATGCGGAACAAGCTGCGGTCTTGGTTGGCAGGCTTACTCATAGCGTGAGACTGGAGCGAAGTCTATCTGGGTGCACGAGTGGCGACGCATAGGTCGAGCGTGTGACGATCTGCGCGAGGAGGAGTGACATCGCAACGGACGCACCATGCGGGCATAAGGTAGAATACTACATAGAGAGCGAGGATGCGCGAATTTTCCGGGTACGATCTCTCGAAAAGCATTTCCAGGAAAGGTCCGCGGAACTGCAGATCCCTCCACGGCACGCCGGGACAGGTCGGCTGCGCTCCTAATGACAAAGAGGAGGGTGGGTGTTTCCAGTGGGAATTGGTTTGAGGGATCCCAGGTCTCAAAAGCGAGACCTGGGGCACCCTTCGATTTCACCCTTCGATGTTGCAGAGGGTACAAGCTTTGTCGTTTCTTTCCCGACTCGCTCTCAGCGAGTCGGCTGCTCCTAATGAACAAAAAAAATAAACCCAATAGAATCAATATCGATTTCCAGCGTTCACTTCACTCTCAACTTGCCGCAGGCAAGTCGTTTGCTCCTCGGGATGACAAAGGGAAGGGCGACGCTTCGCTGGAAAACGGTTGCAGAAAATTCGGATTGTCTAGCTCGTTTTTCGCGAGAGGTTCGAAGGTTTGAGGTTCAACGCCCACCCAAGGACCGGTGGTCAGGATAGAGGTCGGGACAGAGGACTCGGGATCCTGTTACTGTACTGCGGCAGCAACACTTGTATGAGTAATCTGCCTGGTAAGGTGCGGCCGTGGCGCATTCTTGTTGTGCTCGTGCAGGGTTGCATCGCGCACCTGCTCGTCTGAATGATTCTCTTCCTCTGTCGAATCACCCAGCGCTGGCGTGAGCCCGGCGAGATAGATCAGCAGATCGTTGCTGCCGCGGAAGACCTCGGGTCCTGCATGCAAGTTCTGGGTGGCGGCGACAAAGATGCCAATGTGGCGGGCGGGATTGAGCGCGATATAGGTGGTGTAGCCAGCGCCGCCGCCGGTTTTCTCAATGATCATGGTTGGATCATCGGGTTGGTTGAGATGCACCCACCCGAGGCCGATGCCGTTGGGAACACCGGCGCGGCCGATGCCTTGAGTCCAGCGGAGTTCCGAGGCAGGGATGTAGGTCGCCGTTGCGGCAGGGTCCTGGTGCATGGGAACTCCGGGCAGACCGAGAAGGTACTTGAGCCAACGCGTCATGTCATTTGCGGTCGAGTACATCCCTCCTGACCCGGCAGCGGCCGTCGTATCAGTACACCGGCCCTCATTCCTGGCGCCGATGAGGAGGCGAGCACACTGGCCGGGAGTGGGGCTCAGCGTCGTGTCCCGCAGCCCGAGGGGTTTGGCGATTCGGTCGGCGAAGAGCTGGGGGTAGGGTTTGCCGGCGGCGACGGCTAAGGCGTCCGCGAGCAGGTCGAACCCGATGTTGGAATAGTGTGCGGCGGTTCCGGGAAGAAAGCGCAGGCGATAGCCAGGGAGCCATTGCCAGCGAAAGTTATAGTCGGGAAATGTGAAGTGTCCGGAATCGCCTGCTGGATAGGCGATTTCGCGGGGGAAGCCAGCGGTGTGTGTGGCCAGGTCGCGCAATGTGATCGGGCGGCCGCTCTGGCCACTCACCGTGCGGACAGGCACGGTGACATTATGGGGGGCGAACTTCTGCAGCGGGTCGGAGAGGGATACGCGTCCATCGGCGACCAGCTTCACCAGCAGGTCCGTGGTCATGATCTTGGACACCGAGCAAAGACGGATGAGCGAGTCAGCATTGGGCTTTTGGTGGGAACCAGGATAGGTCTGACCATAGCTTTGCATCCACGTCTCATGGTCGCGGACAACCACGACGACCATGCCGGTGGAGCGGCTCCGGTGGAACAGGTCGGCCATGAAGGGGTCGGCGGATTGGAGCTGAGGGAGAGGTATGGTCTGGGCCTGCACCCTATGCATGGTGAGGGGCAGGACGAGGATGAGGGCTGCCAGAAAGCAGACCCAAGCGAGTCTTAGAAAGGGGACCCCCATTCCGCGGACCACGGGCAAGATGTCACACATCTGTCGCGCCATCGATGAAACCATGATCACCAAAACACGCCGGGACAGCTTGCACGGATCCCAAGGACAGCCTTCGATGGTAACCATTGTTCTCCACGCCCTGATATATGAGAAACATGATGTTGACTGAGAGTCCAGAAGATTCCACAAATAGGCCACGGTTGGGGGGGACAGGCGTGCTGAAGCGGGACAGACTAAGCCCCACTCTTCTTGCGACTCATAGACGTAGCCTGGACTCCCGTGCCGCGCGGTCCGACTCTCTTCGCTCGCGATCTTTGCGGCTGCGCGTCGCGAATTTCCAATACTAACCGCTTGCCCAGGACATGGGCCGCCCGCGTCAAGGTATCGAGCGAAACCCCCGTGTTCCGTGGATCAAGCAGGCGGTCTAACTGAGACCTGCTCGTTTTCAGTTCGGCGGCCATCGCCCTTTTTGTCTTTTGCTGTCGAATCATCTCCTGCTCAAATTGCCAGGCAAGCACGCGCTTGATCGCGGTGCTTTCTACTTCGTTCCGGTATCCTTCCTGTTCCAGGAAATCATCGAAACTCGATCCGCTGTGTATCCCCGCCGCTCCCTTTGCCCTCTTCATCTCTCCCTCTTCAGCTCGCTCTCATGGAGAGCCTTATTCTTCCTAGCCAGATCCTCTGCTGGCGGTGTCTTCTGAGTCTTCTTGATGAAACCATGCAGCAGGACCATCCTGCCCTTCGCGTCAATATAAAACAACACCCGAGCGATTTGGTTCTGACTCAAACTCGACCGGACTTCGTAAAGCCCATCGCCCAAGGGCCTACAGACGGGCATGCCAATCGGCCAACCGAATTCCACGGTTTTGATGTCTATGCCGATCTGCTTCCGATCCTCGACCGGGCTGAGCGACCTCAACCACTCACGCACAGGCTCTCCGCCAGCGCGAGTCCGAAAGAAGATTACCTCGATTCTTTTCGGACCCGAGGGTTTGGTCGGACGGCTCATCTTCTACTATCAGTGGATAGTGTACCACATAAGGTACACTAATGATGAAGCGGCGACAACGCTTGTTACGGAATTCTATAATCTTGTTCAAGGTCTCATGTCAATCGTGGGGCAGCTGGATACATCAGGCCGCACAATGGAATGTATTCGCAAGTGTAGCCGCTTGGATAGCATGCGAGGTGACGCTGATGTTTTGTGGCGGGTATATCGTGCCTTCTCTGGAGCGCAGCAACCCTCGCCAGCTTGGCGGGCATCTATAGTTACTGGATTTGCGAGGAGACTGGATGAGAAAGATTTACAAGATTTTAGCTGCGGCCGCGCTAAGCACAAGCCTCATGGGGCCTCTATCATTCGCTCAGGACCATCACGACGAACATCATGACGAATACGTTCGTCATGACGAATGGAAGAAGGGCTATCACATGAAAACGGAAGACTGGCATCGGGCACAACCGGTTGACTACCGGCACTATCATCTAGAGCCTCCACCACGCGGCTATGAGTGGCGGTCGGTCGATGGCAACTACGTCCTTGCTGCTGTCGCTACTGGTGTCATCGCCTCCGCTGTCGTCGCCTCGACGGTTCATTAAACATCGAACTACAAAAGCCCTGGCACAAAGGGTTCGGTCGCCGCTTGAAGTTCCCTAATAGAAGTGCCAGGGCGCACGTGTCTCCGTGGAAAGCAAAGAAACCTCCGATGACCAGCTCCTGCGGGTGAGTACACCCGCAGGAGCACAGTGCATTGCGACGGTTTAGCGTATGCGATCGCTATATGTTGCGCCTTCCTATGCGTGACCATTTGCTTCTTGAACTTGTGTAGCCTTGTCGTGCGCGAAGGTCACCGTAACCTTGCGATCACCCGCTGTGTAGGTAACGGTCCGGTTACCGTAGGTGCTGGAGTCCGATTGGGCCACTTGGCCCACCGCCATCATGGCTTGCAGCTCGCTCATCCCGGGCTTCACCTGGTGCTGATCAATCGCTTGCCATACTTCACGTGGCCAGTGGCTATATAGCTTGTGTGGATCGTCGTAGTACAACAGGTCATCCAGCCGAAACGTCTCGTTACCTCCTTCCACTTCGCCCACCGGCACAGCGTATTCCTGGGAGTCGCCCGGCATTCGAAAAATGAGGAAGATGTTTTTGGAGCCACGTGGGATGCGGCTGACCCAGTTCGCGGGAGTGGGCAGTTCGACCACGTCGACGACGCCCAACTCCTGAGCGGTTGGCAGCGGACCTTTCTTATCCTGGAATACAGCCGAATGTCCTCGATAGGGGTAGTAGTCGAGCTGATATCCGACCTGCATCCAAACGGTTTTTCCCTTGAGCTCTTTCGCGGACTTCAGGTCGTCAATGTACAACTTGCGCGGAAACACCAAGTCATCCTGCGTGATCTTTCGTTCCGGCGGAGCCTGTTTGACCATCACTGGCGCATGGCGTTCCTGATAAATGGACCGGATGCGCCAGGCGGCAAAGAGCAACACCGGCAAGGTCAGCAGAACCATAGCTTTCCAGGGCTTCATAGGGTTTCCTCTCATCCTCAGCTATATATGGATGCAAAGACCAGTGAGCGTGAGCACACTACAGCGCTGAACGCGGGGGACTTGGTTCAGCAGGCGCAGTGCATCAGGCACTTCCGGCAGCAGGATCTCGGGGAAGAGGGGGCTGGTTTGCGGCATGGGATTTTGCGCGCATTACCTTCACAGTCTGCTGGCCGAGCCCACGCAAGCCAATTGCGGCTTGTATGGGCACTCGGGGCAGTTGGAATCAGTCGGGCCGCATCCCAAGCCCGTAAGAAAGAAATACTGCGCTACTTATCGAGACTGGTCTCCGCGGACGCGCGCATCCGTAATCAGGCCCTGGCCCTTCACGTTCTTTCCGGTCAAGCCGGGCGATTCATGGGGCGCGCCTGGAAAGACGGATCATAGACGTTCCGTTTTCCCCGCTTCACTCTTCACGCATAAGTCTGGATGGATCGGCAGCAAGCGCGCGCCGCGCCGGAATCGCGGAGGCCACAATCCCCAGCAACACCATCGTTACCACCGTCCCGCCCACCACCACGGGATCCCGCGGATTCGCCTGATACACAATCTGTCCCAGCAGGCGGCTGGCGAACAGACCCGAGAGCAGTCCCATCACCGATCCCACTCCAAGCACCACCATGGGCCGCCCTACCGCCGCGCGCATCACCTGGATCTTGCGCGCGCCCAGGGCCATGCGGATGCCCAGTTCCTTCATTCGCCGGCTCACGCTGTAGGCCGCCATGCCGAAGATGCCGGTGACCGCCAGCATCGCCGCCAGCAGACCCATGATGCCCAGGCCTACGGTCGCCGCTCGTGCGGAGAAAAACTCATCGGCCAACGCATCGGGCCAGCTCTGCACGGTAATGGCCGGCTCAATGCTGCTCAGGGTGCGTTCGAGCGCTGCCGCCATCTCGTTCGGACGCCGTGGCGAGCGCACCACGAAGACCGCCTCGTTGGTGTCGCTTTGCGAGAACGGCGGATACACCACCGGCTGTGGAGACTCCTGCAGGTCGTGGTATTTGCCGTCTTCCGCCACGCCCACCACTTCCGTCAGGTGGCCCTTAAGAATAAAGTGCTGTCCGACCGCCGGCGTTTGGCCCCACATCTTGCGGGCGAAGGTTTGGTTCACGATGGCTACATAGGGGGTCTTTGCGGTGTCTTGCCACGCGACGTCGCGCCCGCTCAGCAGCCGGGTGCCGGCCGCCTCCAGGTATCCGGGCGACAGGGGGAACACGTAGGGCGCGAGCACAGAATTGTTTAGCGTGAAGTCGGTCGTCCCCGGCTGGAAGATCGGCACGCCGCGCATCCCACCAGTCATCGGCGTGCGGCTCACGATACCCACCGCTGTCACCCCTGGGATGCTCCGCACCGCGTCGAGGATCTCTCTCTGTTTTTGGATCGCCGCGTCGCCCGGCTGTACGTCCCGATACAGGTCGAGGTCGACCAGCATGGCGCCCTGCGGCTTTATGCCCAGAGGAGCGCGCAGCTCGGCGACCATGCCGCGCACCGCCACCAGTGACGCAGTGACCAACAGGGTGCAGATGGCAATCTGTGCGCCCAACAAAAGGTCACGCAGGGCAAAGCGGCGGAGAGGCAGAGACTCCATCGGCCCGTTCTTGATGGCCTGCAAAGGACTGCTGTGCCACGCCTGCCGCGCCGGGGCCAGGCCAAAGAACAGCGCGCTGCCCAGGGTGAATGCCAGGGCTGCCAGGTAGACGCGCACATCCACACTGATTTCCAGATGACCATAGGGCGACTGCCACCGGTCCAGCGCACCCAACAACAGGTAGGCGCTCGCGAGGCCTGCGGCTCCGCCCAACATGGATAGCACGACAGCCTCGGTTAGCAGCTGGCGCACCAGGCGTCGGGCGCTCGATCCCAGGGCCACGCGGAGCGCGAGTTCGTGGCTGCGATCAGCGGTGCGCGCGGCAAACAGGCTGGCCAGGTTCGCGCATGCGGCCGCCAGCACCAGCAATGCCAGGATTGTCACGCTCCAAAGACATTTGCGAATCACGTCGCCTTCGTCGCCGAAGAGCCCGGGATGAATCAGGCGCAGTGGCTGTCCGTCGTCGGTCTGGGGATACTCCTTCGCCAGCTCGGCTGCAATTGCATTCAGATTTTCGGTTGCCTGCTGCGGCGTGATCCCGGGCTTAATCCGGCCAATCACGGTTACTGTTATCGACGTCCGGCTACGTAAATAATCTGACCCAGACTCCTGCCCCTCGTTGACCATGGGCAGCCAGTAGTCGGGCCACACAAACCGCTCGGTGCCGTGGAAATGCGCCTTCGCCACGCCCACTACGGTGAAGGGATGCCGGTCAAGCTCCACGGTGGCGCCGACGATGGCCGGATCGGCATGAAAGGCGGTACGCCACAGAGCATCGCTCAACACCAGGTAGGGCGCTGAGTCCGGGCCATGCTCGTCTACCGGGTGGAAGAAGCGCCCGAGTTGCGGCTGCACGCCCAGGAGATCGAAATAGTTGCCGGTGACCCAATCGCCGGCGATCTCCCTGACCACCTTACCGCGATAACTTAGCTCCGCTTGAGCGTATGCATTCACTGCGGCCATCCCACTAAAGGCGGTGTTGCGCCGCCGAAGATCCTCAAAGGCGGGATAAGAGTGAGTCAGCAGGCGAAAACTCATCCATTGCTGGTGACGGAGTTGATAGAGGCTTTGCGGGTCGCTCACGGCCAGCGGGCGCAGCAGGACAGCATTCAGCACTCCGAAGACTACGACGTTGGCGCCAATGCCCAGCATTAGCGTGAGTGCGGCTACGGCGGTGAAGGCGGGAGACTTGCTCAGCAAGCGCAGCGCATAACGAATATCCAGCAGCAGGATCTCGAGGGAGGGGAGGCTGGTTTCGGCATGGGAGCCTTCACGCATCGCCTTCTCCGTCTGGATTCCTATGTGCGATTCTCTTTTCTGTTTCATGGGTCATTTGGAGAATGCCATGGGTCTATTGGGAAAACAACACCCCCCGAAGGCCACGGATTCTTCAATTCGCGTTAGAACCGGAGATTTACGAGATTCAGCCGCGGAAGGAGATGACTTCGCCCTACATGTCTCGAAAAGCGTTGCCGTTAGCCCAGGATGAGGCGTGTCAAGACAGAAAAGCCTTCGACAGTTCCGATCTATGGCACATTATGAATGGGACATGACTATGGGATCACAAAGAGCACATATCGTTCTGCCGCAGGATTTAATCGAAGAGATCGACCTAATCGTCGGTCCCCGTGGCCGGAGCGCCTTTCTCGTGGAGACCGCCCGCGCCGAGCTTCGCCGCCGCCTGCTCACCTTCTTGCGCGACGACAAGCCTGCCTGGAAAGAGAAAGACCATCCCGAACTGACGGCCGGGGCAGCCGCGTGGGTAAAGAGTGTCCGCTCGGAAAGCGAAAAACGAATACCCAAGCCGCGTCTCCCTCGAAAAAGAGCGCAATGATTCTTCTGCTCGCCCCGAGCACCGTCTCTCCCTTTGATTCAGTCAGGCCGCACGATGGGGCAGGGTCCAGTCTGGCCGGATATAGTGGCAGGTGTAGCCATTTGGAAAGCGCTCGAGATAATCCTGATGCTCGGGCTCTGCCTGCCAAAAAGGACCGGCCGGCGCTACTTCCGTCACGACTTTACCGGGCCAGATTCCTGAGGCGTTGACGTCAGCGATGGTGTCTTCCGCGGTCCGTTTCTGCTCATCCGTTGTATAGAAGATCGCAGAGCGATAGCTGGTTCCACGATCGTTTCCTTGCCGATTCATGGTGGTAGGGTCATGAACCTGAAAGAAGAATTCGAGCAGCTTGCGATAGGTCAACTTCTGCGGGTCAAAAACGATCTCGATCGCCTCGGCATGGGTGCCGTGATTGCGATAGGTGGCGTTGGGGACATCGCCGCCGGAATATCCGACTCGGGTCGAGATGACGCCCGGGTAGCGGCGCAAGAGGTCCTGCATGCCCCAAAAGCAGCCACCGGCCAGAATTGCAGTTTCATAGGATGGTGACATTTATTTCTCCTCCTTTGGCTCAAATAGTTTGACATATTCACCGTAGCCTTCGCTTTCCAACTCGTCGAGGGGGATAAAGCGCAGGGACGCCGAATTGATGCAGTAACGCAAACCCCCGGCAGCCTTGGGGCCGTCGTCAAACACATGGCCCAGGTGGCTGTCAGCGTGGTTCGACCGCACCTCGGTCCGGCTCATTCCATGAGCGTTGTCGGACCGTTCCTCGACGTTTTCGGGGTCCACGGGTTTGGTGAAACTGGGCCAGCCACAGTCGCTGTCGAATTTGTCGAGGGATGAGAAGAGGGGCTCGCCGGAAACGATGTCCACGTACAGGCCTGGCGCATCATGGTCCCAATATGCATTTTCAAAGGGACGTTCGGTAGCGCTTTGCTGCGTGACTCGAAATTGTTCGCTCGAGAGGCGCGAGATAGCGTCAGCATCTTTTGTGTAGTTGGCCAAGTGCGACATCCTTTTGATTCGATCTATTTGCCGGCTGGTATTCGATCCCTCGGATCGTGGAATGGATGCATGGAAATAAGGGATTTTGGTGCGGGTGGCGCAGTTTGAAGAGGTGTGTCAGACGAGTCGTTCCGCGGCCTGCTAGCGTTGTGCTACCTGGAAGAAAGAGCAGGCTGGCGCCTATGGTTGCAGATGGTGCAATCGCGTTCATGCGTCATCAACCTTGCATTGGCCTCGTCCCGTTCGTGATCGGCCTTCATCCTGATTTCTGCAGCGAGACGAGCCGGCGCGCCCGAAAGCTCATCTTGTGGCGACACCCATATCACGTTGCCCAAATGTTGACGGGCCGCCTCATAAAGCTGTCGCAGTCGCACATGTTCCGGGCAAGCCATTGCTCATATGATGCAGAAACCACCCTTTCGTCGCAAACAGTGACAAAAAAATACAGCAGCATCAAGCTTCGCGCCGCCAGGGACCTGTGTATAGGCAGTTTTTTACTCAGCCTTCGTCGGCGGAGGGACCGTACATGCCTGGGATCGGAGCGCCGAGCGTCCTAAGGTCGCGGCCTAATTGTGCGCGGTGATGGATGAGGTGATTCAGCACCCAGGTGCGGAAGACGACGTAGCGTGAGTCGTCGATCCAGGTCTGGTCACCAGCGGTCATCTTCCAGTTGTCGTTCCATTTGGATGGATCTAGGCGCGCGAGAACCTGCTTTGCTTGCGATGATTCGGTGTCGAACTTTTGCAGGATTTCGGCTTTGCTTGCCGGGTCCCAGGGTTTGTAGCTGCCCATGTCGAAATCGAGGCCGTCTTTGGATAGGGTGTCAATTCCCCATGCTCCCGCTGTTTCTGCGACATGAGCGGCAAGACGGCCGAGCGTCATGCATTTCGGGCTGGCCTTCCAGTTCAGATCGGCGTCCGCGGGAATCGCATCCAGCATCTTTCGCGTGGATGCAAGTTCACGGTCGTACTCAGCGATCAATTCCTCTTGTATGTCCATCGGCAACCTCCGGAATTTTGGTGCGAGATAAGCGTACCTCAGGACCTAAAGAGAGTGTGTGAATCCGAAAAAGAGACCGCAGATCTCTCCCTGTCGAAAAACCTCTCCAGGAAGGGGCGTCAACACAGAGATCTCTCCACTGCGCTCCCCCGGATTTCCTGTAGAAGTTGGTGGCGTTGGCAAACATCATGCGCCTTTCCTTAAAGAAAGGCGCACAAGCGGTCTTGTCCGGTGCCGCGTGGCAGGAAATCCGGGTACGCTCCGGTCAGATGACAAAGGTGAGGGCGACGCTTCCATGGGAGAGTGGCCTCGGACAGAAGCCGTTTTTCATCACCTTGGGTGGGCCGCAGGCCCATGACTCTCCGGTCGAGATGACAATTCTGTTTGAGGGTGGGATTCCGTGCTTCCAGGAGAAATTCAGGCATTCGTACCACCATCAACGGTCAGATTCGCCCCGGTAATATAGGATGACTCGGGACCTGCGACGAACGCCACCAGGGCAGCGACCTCGTGAACGCGCCCATAGCGATCAAGGGCTGTGACGGCCTTTTGCGGGACCGCCCAATCGCCTGCGGCGGGGTTCAGATCGGTGTCAATAGGACCCGGCTGGACGTTGTTGACGGTGATCCCCCGCTTACCAACCTCTCTGGACAGGCCCTGAGCAAACATCTTGACGGCGCCCTTGGTGGCCGAGTAGGCCACCAGCCCGGGGGTCAGGACACGCTCGCCTACACACGATCCGATGGTGATGATACGGCCGCCATCTTTCATGTGTTTAAGCGCTGCCTGGGTCAGAACCATGGTGCCGCGGAGGTTGATGTCAATGAGGCGATCGATTTCCTCCAGAGTGGTTTCCTCGAACGTTTTCGGATTGGCTGTACCGGCATTGTTCACCAGCACATCCAGCCGGCCGAAGGTGGCGACGGTTTTTTCGACCGCAGCCCTGAGCGCTTCGACGTCGGCGGCATCCGCCTGGATGGCGACAGCCTTTCCCCCATCCTGTTCGATTGCTTTGACGACGTCCGAGGCCGCCTTGGCGTCCTTCGCGTAGGTGATGACCACGGCCGCTCCGTCCGCGGCCAGACGCTTCGCGATTCCTGCGCCAATGCCTCGTGAACCGCCGGTGATGAGTGCCACTTTTTCAGTCAAGTTAGACATGGAATCTCCTTTTGAATTTTGTGAACGATTGGTTGCCGCCTTCTCGCTCACACATCAGACGCGTAGCTGATGCGCCTTACCGGCAAACAGACTGGCACTTTTTGGATTAGAAGCCATTCCAGATATGAATGCATTGTGCTACGAGAGGCAAGCCTCCGAAGGGCCGGGAGTGTCCCCCCCTATTTGGGGATGTTCCCCCCGCGATAGGATCTGCGTGAGCACGGCCAACTCCTAATCGAGTCCCGTAGAGACGCTGAGCTTCAGAGCTGCCAAGGCAGCGGATCAACCAAGTCTGGAGTCCAGGTTTGCTCGCGTAAGGGGCGGTACTGCTGAATCAGTATGATTTTGAGACGATTCGGTTATCTGCTGTAGCCCTGGGCGCGCCTCTTCATCCACCCTTGTGGGATTCTTTCGCGATCACGCGTGCCTTAGTCTGAGCTGGCGATCGGAGCCAGGTGGTGACTATTGCTCGCACGCTTAGACAACTATGGGTCTTGTCGTCAGTTGGCCTGCTGTCAAGCGTCTTCACTTCCTGTGGTAGCTCTTTTGTCTATAAAGATAACGGCATTATCCCGCGCGCGTTTTTTGGCATGACGGTTCTCGATTCCGAGAACGTGAATCCTCCTCTTAATTATGGAACTACCAGGACATGGGACTCCTTTCCTATGCTTGACTGGGCGGATATCAACTCCTCCGCCGGGGTGTACCAGTTTGAACGCCTGGATGCCTTCGTCCAATTGAACCAGGCGCGCGGTGCGGATGTTATTTACACATTTGGAAGAACGCCTCGGTGGGCATCCTCGCAACCAGATGCGGCCGGTCCCTACGGGCCCGGAGAGTGTGCGCCGCCGGCCGACCTAAGAAACTGGGATAACTATGTGACTGCGATCGCTTCTCACGCCGGCACCCGCATCACTTATTGGGAACTATGGAATGAGCCACAGGATTCCGAGTACTATTGCGGCGACATGCAGACGCTGCTTACGATGGCACAGCATGCTTACCGAATCATCAAATCCATCAACCCGGCGGCGCAGGTCATCACACCCACAGTTAGCGCGGACGAGGGTCCCGCGTGGCTCAATACCTATCTCGCCCAGGGCGGAGGGGACTATGCGGACATCATCTCCTTCCATGGCTATTGCAATACCGAAGCTGAGTCCATTGTCCCGGTGGTGTTGCGATATCAGAAGGTGATGAGGGCGCACGGTCAGAGCAGTAAGCCTCTATGGGACACGGAAGCTGACTGGGCGGGGGACCCTGACGACGTACTTCAGGGAAGTGGCAACCAGGCAGCTTTCATGGCCAAGTACTATTTCCTGCAATGGTCTGACGGGGTAAGCCGCTTCGTTTGGTACGCCTACGATGGCGGCACCTGGGGCGGCCTATGGAGTCCGGGAAGCGGTGCTGACGCGGACGTTGCCTCGTACGGCATCGTTCAACAATGGATGGTAGGGGCGTCGATGACCTCGGGGTGCGCGCCCGATGGCAGCGGGACCTGGAGCTGTGCCCTCAGCCGGGGCGATGGGTACCAGGCACTTGTCCTTTGGAACTCCAGCAAGACGGTGAGCTATCGGGTGCCAGAGCAATATACCGAGGTCCGCGATCTCGCGGGCACAGTGCAACCGTTGGCTGGAGGTAAGTTGCAGGTTGGGGACAGCCCCGTGCTGGTTGAGACGGGCGCGGCTTTCTAGCACGGAACCCGACATCGGGTTTCTTGAAAAGCCTACCTCAGCGGCTTCAGCCGTGTTGGGACGGTGTTCTTTACGGCAGGGCTGAAAGCCGTGGCACGAAGATTGCATGTGCGGGCTTCAGAGCATGTGTGGGACCTCCATCTTCCAAACTCAGTCCCGCAGGGACGGCTGAGCTTAGCCCAGGACGCTAGTCCTGGGTTGGATTTGAAAGGACGACTCAGTCCCGCAGGGACGGCTGAAAATAGACCGCGATGCAATCCTGGACAACCTTCAGCCATCCCTGCGGGACTGGGTCATGTCTGATGATGTACCCAGGACTAGCGTCCTGGGCTAAGTTCAACCGTCCCTGCGGGACTAAACTCGTAAAGCTTGGTTCTCACACACTCTCTTCAGCCCGTACATAAATCCCGCAGAATTATTCGGCCTAAGGGCCACAAGGATGACAAGGTTTATCCCGGGGATAAATCCCGGCCTACCCCTAAACCGAGTTTCTCCGCAGCCTGTAAAGCCGTCAACCATGCAGCCATGTGCGAACGGGGATGTCGGTAATTTACGGCGCGGCTGACGGCTGAAGCCGTGCCCCTCGTTCGACATTCTCCCCAGCCACTTAAGGTCAGCGGAGGCTTCATGTGCCGGCCAAATTGGCCAACAGAAAAATCTAGTTTTGCGTGGAGCGCCCTGCTTTGGGTTGACATTCGACCCAAGGTGGCGAATACTTGGGTCGAATGGCTACCCGAGAAAATGAGGACGATCGCATTGCCCTGTTGCAGGGCACGCTGGACCTGCTGATTCTGAAGACGCTGGTGCTGGGACCTTGCCATGGGCAGGGTGTAGCGCGATTGATTCAACGCCAGTCCGAAGAAGTATTTCTGGTCGATCACGGCTCGCTCTATGTGGCGCTGCAGAGGCTTGAAGACAAGAAGTGGATCCGCGCAAAGTGGGGCGTGAGCGAGAACAACCGCAAAGCTCGTTTTTATTCCATCACGGCGAAGGGCCGCGAGCAGCTTGCGGAAAAGACCGGCGAGTGGCGGCGACTGACGCGGGCAATGGGTTTGATCCTGGATTCGGGGAGCGGGCCGCAGAGCGAGGAAGCATAGATATGTTCAGGCGCAAGCGCAGTGCTGAGGATTTTGCAGAAGAAATCAAAACGCATCTTGAACTGGAAGCCGACGAACTGCAGAGCAGCGGCTTGAGCGAGGACGAGGCGCGGTGGCGGGCGCGGCGTGAGTTCGGCAGCGTGCGCGCAGCGCAGGAGCGGTTCTACCTGAAAGGCCGATGGTTGGGCCTGGACAAGCTGTTGCGCGATCTACGATTCGGGTTGCGGTCGCTGCGCCAGAGTCCCGGGTTTACAGCAACGGCGATTGTGACGCTGGCACTGGGAGTGGGTGCGAACACGGCGGTATTCAGCCTGATGAACGCGGTGTTGCTGCGGTCACTGCCGGTGAGCGATCCGGATCGCCTGGTGTACGTGAGGACGACGAACCCGCCCCATGGGACTGGCACCATTGATTCCAACGAAACGTTTTCCTACGCCGCCTACGATGCGCTACGACAACAAGGCGGTGCGCTTTCGCCGCTGATGGCTTATGTGCCGCTGTCGGGCAGCAAGGTTGCCGTTCGTTATGGCGCCGACCCGGAAGAGGCAGAAGGCGACATGGTGAGCGGCGCATTCTTTTCGGGCCTGGGCGTGAAGCTGGTGCGCGGCCGCGGCTTCAGTGAGCGGGACGAGACGAACCATGCGGCAATTGCCGTCATCAGCTACAACTACTGGACGCGAAGGTTTGCGCGCAACCCGGACGTGCTGGGCACTCCGTTATACGTCAACGGGGTACCCATCACGATCGTGGGCGTAGCGGGGGAAGGCTTTGAAGGGGTAGAGGGCGGCAGGTCCACTGATTTCTGGATTCCGTTGCAGAGCCGCCCGGAACTGAATGCCTGGGGCAATCCGCTGGAAGACGGAAAGAACTACATTGCCAACCAAACATGGTGGTGCCTGCGGCTCATTGGACGTCTCGCTCCGGGCAAAGACAGAGCGCAGGTGGTGGCGCAACTGCAACCAATCTTTCAGCGAGCGGCCTATGCTGGGCTGGGCACGCCGATGGCGGGAGAGAAGCCGCCAGTCCTGAGCCTGGCCGATGCCAAGAACTTCCCTGGGTATAGCCAGCAATACGGCAACCCGCTGCGCATGTTGATGGCGCTGGTAGGCCTGGTGCTGTTGATTGCACTGACCAATGTAGTGATGCTGCTGGTGGCACGGAATGGGGCGCGGCAGCGCGAGTTCTCCGTGCGGCAGGCGCTCGGTGCGGGGCGCGGCGAATTGCTGCGGCAGTTGCTGGCGGAAAGCTTGATCCTGGTGACAGGGGGTGGGGCGTTGGCCTGGGGCTTTGCAGAGATGGCGACGCGGCTGCTTGGGAGATGGGCGCAGATTGAGTCAAGCCTGGCTCCGGACAGAACAGTGATGTTTTTTACGATGGGCGTGCTGGTCATGGCCGCGTTACTGTTGGCACTCGCACCGTTACGAGTGGCGCTCGCGGGCAAAGCCCAACTGGCGCTGAAGACGGCGGCGGCCACGGCGAATACCGATGCCGGCAAATCGCGCACAGGTAGAGTGATTGTGGCCCTGCAGATGGCGCTGTGTGTCGTGCTGCTGGTAGGCGGAGGACTGCTGATTCGCACCCTGCGTAATTTGCAAAACACTCCCCTGGGAATGCAGATCGAAGGCCTGGTGGTCTTCGGAGTGAAACCCAACATCCAGTCGATTCCAGAGGGGGTCGCCTTCTATGTGAACCTGATGAACCGGCTGCGTGCGCTGCCTGGGGTGGAGTCGGTGACCATCATGGAAGAACGCCTTGGTTCGGGGTGGTCCGATAACAGTGCGATGAGGGTGGACGGGAAGTTGCCCGATGTGGCTAACGGATCATCGGGAACTGTGCGCAGCAACGTGGTTGGTCCGGATTTCTTTCGCACGCTGGGTGTACCGGTGTTGGCGGGCCGGGACTTTGCCGATTCTGATACCGCAACCTCGCCTCACGCCGGCATCATCAACGAACAGTTTGCGCAACGCTTCTTTCCCCATCAGAATCCGCTGGGGCACACCATTGGCACGGAAGACGGGCGATACCAGATGACCGTGGTCGGGGTGGTGAAGGATCACAAATACCGCAGCATCAATGAAGATCCCATTCCCATGGCCTGGTACATGTATGCGCAGATTCCGATGACCGGGGCCATGGATGTGGAAATGCGCGTTCATGGTGAACCGCTGGCCATACTTCCTTCGGCGCGCAAGGCGCTGCAGGAGAGCAATCCTAACCTGCCGCTGATACGGCCGATGACGCAACGCGCGCAATACGATCTGACGATTTCAGGACAGGTATTGTTTGCGCGGCTGGCTGGGTTCTTCGGTTTTCTGGCGGTGGTTCTGGTGGCGGCGGGACTTTATGGAACACTGGCATACCGGGTGAGCATGCGGACGGCGGAAATCGGTGTGCGCATGGCTGTGGGCGCGCGGCGCGGGCAGGTGGTGTGGATGATCCTGAAAGGCAGCCTGATGCTTACCACGGCAGGGGTGGTGATCGGTATTCCATCAGCAATGCTGGTGGGCCATGCGTTGGCATCGTCTCTCTATGGCGTGCAACCGTTGGATGCGGTGAGCTATCTTCTGGCTGTGGTGGGCGTGGCTTTGGTCGCGTTGGCGGCAAGCGTGGTGCCTGCCGCCCGCGCTGCGGGTGTCGACCCGATGAGAGCCCTACGCATGGAGTAGAGACGAGGCTAAAGGAGCGCGTCCAGACGAGCGTAGCTGTTTTCCATCCCGCCTTCCATTCCTGTCGCCAGCATTGCGGCCCGTGTTTGAGCATCGGGCAGTGTCATGCGCATCGTCATCAATGTACCGGCGCCGTCCGGGTCGAATCGTGTTTCAACGTGATTGTCGGGCGTAGCATCCGGCAGGTGCATCCGTTCGACATGAACAATTCTGCTGTAGGGTTCGAGTTCGAGATATTCTCCCGTGAGGTAGAATCCGGCACCTTTGCCGTTGCTCCACTCGTAGCGGATCTTGCCGCCCGGCCTCGCCTCATTGATGCAGACGGGCATGGTCCAACCTTCGGGACCGAGTAGCCATTTCTGGACGATTGCCGGATCTGTGTGGGCGCGGTAGACGAGTTCCGGAGGCGCGGCAAAGCGTCTCCGGGCGATCACGTGTGTATCCCCTTCTGTCTTGAGCTCCAGTTTGTTCATCGCGATTCCCCTTTCTGTGGTGGTGGCAGAGCGGCCAGAACCTGGTCCAGCCGGTCGTAGTTTTGCTCGAGGGTTTTTCGGAGCATCGCCAGCCATCGGTCCATGGCGTCAATGCGCGGCTTCACGAGACGACGGGGGCGTCTTGTCCCGTCGACACGGCGGACAATTAGTCCCGCATCTTCGAGCACCTTGAGGTGTTGAGAGACAGCTGGTTGCGTGATCTCGAACGGCTCCGCCAATTCGTTGACAGTGGCCTCCCCTTTGGCAAGGCGCGCGAGAATCGCTCGCCGCGTGGGGTCGGCCAAGGCAGAGAAGGCGGAGTCGAGATTCTCTCCTGCATTCATAATGCATACCTTATATAAGTATTTTGTTATTGTCAAGGGAAGGCTGATCGCCGGCGGGTGACATTTCAGAGGGACGTGCAGGAAGAGCGATTAAAGATTGGCGCAGAGCAATGTTTATGCTGGAGCATGACCTTACCGATGTTCCATCCTTTCGATCAGCTGGCGGCGAAGCTTCTAGATAGCCTCATGGACGATGAAGATGGAGCGCACGATCTATCCCACATCGTGCGCGTCTGGCGCAACGCTAAGTTGATTCATCGCGAGGAGGGCGGTGACCTTGAAGTGCTGGCGGCGGCGGTGCTGCTGCATGATTGTGTTCAGGTCGCGAAGGATTCTCCTTTGCGGAGCGGGGCGTCGCTGCTCGCGGCGAACGAATCCCGTCTTCGCCTCGCAGCAATTGGGTGGGCGCCATCGCGCATAGATACCGTTGCACGCGCGATCGAGAGCCATAGCTTCTCAGCTGGGGTACCGCCGACGAGTATCGAGGGATGCATTCTGCAAGATGCTGATCGCCTGGACGCGATCGGGTTTGGCGGAATTGCGCGATGTTTCTATACCGCGGGCCGTCTGGGTTCACGCTTGTATGATTTGGCCGATCCTGAGGGAAACGCACGCGCGCTGGATGATGGGCGAAATGCGCTGGATCACTTTCCCAAGAAGCTGTTGACGTTAGCGGGGAGCTTCAAGACGCGCACCGGCCAGGAGCTGGCGAAAGAGAGACATCGGCGGGTGCTTGAGTTTTATCGCGGCATGCTCGCTGAGGTGCAAGGGTAAGGTGAGTTCTCCACTCAAGCCAAAACAGGGCTTGAATGGGCCACCCTCGCGGGGGCGCAGATGTTATTCTCCGCAGGGGGAGAAAGCCATGGAACCTGCGAAACCCAAATTGCCGATCGAAGCTGTTCAACTCTACAACCGCTTTATTCATGGTGAGATGAGTCGCCGTGACTTCCTGGACGGTGTGCAGCGCCTGGCGGTGGCGGGCTTGGCGGCGTCGACCATTGTTGAGGCGTTAATGCCGAATTATGCCCTGGGCCAGCAGGTGTCCCGGACCGATGACAGGATCAAGGCTACCTACGAGACAGTCCCGTCGCCTCAGGGCAACGGAAGCATTAAGGGATATCTGGTACGGCCTGTAAGCGCTGATACCCGGTCTGCGACAGTTACGAAATTGCCCGGAATTCTCGTCATCCACGAGAATCGTGGCCTCAATCCTCATATTGAGGACATCGCCCGGCGTATGGCCCTGGCCAACTTCATGGCATTTGCTCCGGATGGACTTACTTCTCTGGGCGGCTTCCCTGGCGACGACTACAAGGGCGGCCAGATGTTCGCCAAGATCGATGGTAAGAAAATGGGCGAAGATATGGTGGCCGCGGCCCTGTGGCTGAAGGCGCGGCCCGACTGCACGGGAAAGATCGGCGTCACCGGTTTCTGTTACGGAGGCGGGGTCTCGAATATGCTGGCCGTCCGGCTGGGAGATGATTTGGGGGCGGCGGTGCCGTTCTATGGCGGTCCTCCTGCCACGGAAGATGTTCCGAAGATTAAGGCGGCGGTTCTGGTTCACCACGGAGAACTCGATACGCGGCTGGCAGCAACGTGGCCGGCGTACGACCAGGCATTGACGGCGGCCAAGGTTGCGCACGAAGGGTATATCTACCCTGGCGCCGTGCATGGGTTTAATTGTGATGCGACGCCGGAACGCTACAACAAAGCCGCAGCCGATCTTGCGTGGCAGCGCACGATCGACTGGTTCAACAAATATGCGCGTAGCTGATTCGGTTGAGTATCAGCCGGCGTTTCTCAAGTAAGGAGCGCGCCGGCCGATACTCCGAGGATTGTGGAGCTACTGCTCGTCGTCTTCTTGCAGTTCGGCGGTAACCGGCGTCAGGGTTCCAAATAAACCATTGGTCCCGTTAGGGCCCGCGGTGAAGAACAAAGTACTACCCGGACCGGAAGAGCCGCCATTGCCAAACACGAGTGCCCACAGCCCGCCAATATTTACCGTAGAGCCGTCGGCATTGAGGACGTTTCCCATAAAGCGGCCGGTCCGTGGATTGAATGCCGCAATGGTGCCGCCGAGAAAATTGCCAACCAATAGGGCATGGCTGAACTCGCCGAAGTCTGCCGGAGCCTGCACCACTCCCCATGGCGCATTGAACCAGTCTCCGTGCTCAAGGTGTGCAATGTTTCTGCCATGGCCATCGAAGACCACAACAAAACCTAAGCCTGTTCCCTCGACCGGGAAGTTTTTTGCCGAGTTTTGTTGGGCAAAGGTTACGTAAATGTTGGGTCCGATGCCCTGCACATTGAAGGGCGCAAAGCCGCGAGGGATCCCATCCTCGTGAAAGGCCGCTTCGGGAACGCTCACGGGTTTAAAGTTGGAATCGAAAACATCGATCTTGCCGCTCCGGAAGTTGGCCGCCAAAATGTATTCGCTACCGCCAATCTCGGCGATGGTCGCTCCCGTGTAAACGGCTCCATAGTTTTTGTTGGGGACTTGGGAATTGTCCACCTCGATGACCGCAGTGGTTGCATTCACGCTCGAGTTCCAGGCCTGGATTGTGCCGTCCAGGGTGGCAAACAAGAATGCCGCCGGTTTGCCCGGGGCAAGAAGGAAATCAGTGGTGCTGCCGTTGAACATAACCGCGGTGGGAGATCCGGGAGCGGGCTGGCTTGGGGCGTTGGGAATCTTGACCCCATTTCCCGGCGTACCCCCTGGAGCATTCAGAGCAATAATCGTCACTGGCTCCAGCACCGGAGCCGGGGTCTGCCCCGCAGGATTTGCCGGGTTTAAGCCGGATGTGTTGTAGAGCGTAGAGGTGCCACCGGCGTTGTTTGAAATCCACCAGGGAGTGGTGGGGCCGTGGACCAGCCCCCAGGCGTTCGTAAGGTTCGGATCCGTAACTGAGGCTGCCGGTGTCACGGGCACGTTGGACACCAGGTTTGCCTGTTGATAGTGCTGCGCCCATGCAAGAGTAGGAAACAGTGATAGTGCGCAGGCGTAAACCAGAGCTGGCCTCGATGAGTGGACGGGAAATTTCATGTGCTTCTCCTTTTTATGTCCCCGAATTTTGTTGAGAGCTTCCCTCCCCGCGAAAAGCTGTGCTTCTGTCCCGTCGAGGCAGGTGTACGCCACACTGCCTGTTCGAGCGGTGGTCCGGTTTGTTTTCTTGATCGGCAAACGGTCTTCATTGAGGTTCGTACCCACACCCAATGACAGGGGAGAACTTTTCAAGATCAGACTCCGAGGGGAATGCTATTCCACCGGATCGCCGGAGTTGTCACAGTTGTGTCGCGATCCTGTCAAAGTTATTGGGGTTTTGAAACGCTCTTCGGGATTCTGTCGCTAACAGGGTGCAAGGTGGACGGAGAAACAAATGAAAGTGCTTACCGAGTTTGCAGGCCAGTGGGAAGAGGTTTGGGGACCCGGGCAGCTTCGACGCGACGAATATTGTGGTTACCCGCGAACCTTAGCTGACGGTAGCAGCCTTGGATCAACGCCTGGTCTCAAGTACCAATACGCACGATCCCACAATGACGAGTATTCCTGACAGTGCTGCGGCCGCGAATGCCACATCCCCGGTCAGTCCGGGAGGCGCGACGAACAGCCGGTAGACGGATTGAGGCAGGTGAAAGAGCGCCCACAGCAGGAAGACGACGGAGTATAGAGCGCCCAGCGCGGCAACAATGAGAAACGGCCGGCGAGTGGCTCGCTGCAACGCGTCCACACGCCGCCTGGACTGGGCGCGGCGCCAGATCATAGCGGCCGGCGGAAGGTCGAGCTGCCGTTCCAGCTTTGCAGCATTCTCCTGCAGCGAGGCCGCAAGCAACTCCGTTTGAGTGCACAGCGCGCAGTCTCGTAAATGAGCGCGCAGCGAGGAGGCCCACAATCCGTTGCGCGTTGCTTCAATGACCTGGTGCTCTCTCTCACACTTCATGAACGGCTCTCTCCTTTCGTCCCAGTAACTCCGTCGCCTTGCGGCGCGCACGAAACAGCAGAATGCGAATGCTCATCAATTGCAGCCCGGTGGACTTCGCGATTTCGCTATGGGTCATACCCTCGACATAGGCTAACCAAAGCAACTGGCGTTCCCTCGGCTTGAGCTGCTGCATCAGATCGCGAACATCGATCTGGGTATCGAGATCTCGTTCGAAGCCGATTTCCGGGGGTTCGGACCAGGTCGTATCTTCGCCGTTGCGCCATCGGTCGTGGAGAAGATTGGTCGCGATGCGGAAGAGGTAAGGCTTGGTCTCCGCGAGCTCTCGATTCGCTAGTTGGGAGGTCAGGAAGCGGCAGTAGGTCTCCTGCAGGAGATCATTCGCCACGTCCGGGCGCCCGGACACGCGCGCGATGTATGCCCAGAGGGGTTTCGCTGTAGCAGCGTAGAGCGCGTGGAATGTTTGCTCTTCCATCCCTGACGACTCCTCATTGCCCCTGAGGACAACTGTCGTGCCAAGCCGGGCATCGTGTGTGACCGGGCCCAACTTATCGGCTCAAGAGACCAAAGGAGCGTGAGAGGAAGTATGAGACTCCCGCGGCGACGCCGAATCCGAGTCCGAGAGCCAGGGCGAGCGTACCGAAGACGAGCGGCCCTTCGTCGCCGATATTCCAAGCGTGAAGCCGCAACATTCCGGCGCCAAAGAAGATGAACACAATTCCTGCCTGGACTCCCTTGAGAATCTGGTTGTAGGGGGTACTTCGATCGATCTCCATGCTCTTGATAAATTGGGTACCTGCCTCGCTCTGGGCATAACCCAAGAGAGCATCGGGAGAATCGAATCGTTGCAGTAGTCTGCTTTGGATATCTGCCTGTAGCTGAGCTACTTTGTAGCGGCGAATGGAAGAAAAGAGCACCCACGCAACCCAGCTGATGGTTGAAAAGACCGCGATTACCGGTATAGTGTCCCCGCCCATGTGTATGCCTCCGTTTATAAGCTTCACCGTGTAAAACGCTTGTGGTGCCGAATGGTTAACAGGGGATACGCAGATTCTTTATAAAAAGATCCCGCTTCAATGGGTGTTGCAGTTACTGAACGCCACGGGCGACTTTACAACGAGTCCCATTCGGCTTCGTATGCTCTTGGCCACAGTCTTTTTCACGCGTAGCAGAAGCGTTCGAAGGGGCTTCGCCTCGTCTTTTTCGGCCCATGTACGCTGGGGCGAACGAGGGGCAGCCGTCCAGGGAGGAGGAGTTCGTTGTTGGCTTCAACCGCAATGCCGCCGATGGACGCCCCACCGTTGGCTGGGAATGATTTAGTACGCTATCGCCGTATTGGCGCGCGACAAGACCCGGAGGCGAGCAGTTGAATCTGCTGCAGTAGGTGTGCCGTAGCCTATCGCGCGGTGACGAATCGCCGGAGATAGTGAACCATCATCAACTGCCTGATTGCCGGAATGATCGAGAGACTAAGTCTTGCGACCTGGACCCTGGATAAACCACTTCGCCTGACGATGGGTGTTGACGGAATGGGATGGACGGATAGACATCCCTGAAAGGTCACGGCTCCGAGACTACTGGAAGTTTGGCCGCGTCCCAGGCGGCGAGTCCGCCCGCCATTTCGATGAGATTGGTTATGCCGTACTGGTGCAGAATGCTGGTGGCTATCGAAGAACGATAGCCGCCTGCGCAGTGGACGGCGATGCGGCGGCCGCGGGGAATTTCCGCTAGGCGCTCCTGCATGTGGTTGAGGGGAATGTTCAGGCTCTCCGGAATGTGTTTGGCTTTCCACTCTCGGGGATTGCGGATGTCCAGGACCAGGGGCGGTTCGGCGCCCGCCAGTTCTTCCGCTACCATCGCAGGGGTGACCCGCTCCGTTGGCCACACCAGGTCTGGCCTTTCGGCGAGCGCTACCATGCCGCCGTCCAGATAACCGCTCACTTGATCGAAGCCGATGCGGCCCAGGCGTAAGGCCGCTTCCTGTTCCCTTCCCGGCTCGGCAATGATCACGATCGGCTTGGTGCGATCCAATAACGTGCCGGCCCAGGTGGCGTATTGGCCGCCGAGGCCGATGTTGGTGCTGCCTGCCAGATGACCCTTGGCGAATTCTGCCGCGTCCCGCACGTCGAGCAGCTGCGCACCCGCGTCTCCCAGGCAAAGCACTTCGTCGAGCGGCACAGGGTGCAGAACCCTCTCCAGGTTGGTGTCGAGCGTTACCCGCTCGCGGGTGTTCAGTATGGCGTCGTAAGTGAAGTACTGCGGAGCGTCCGGCTGGTCGGCCGTTACCAGGCTGATGAATTCTTCCTTCGTCATCGGTTGCAGGGCGTAGTTCAGGCGGCGCTGATCTCCCAGCGAGGAGACGGTGTCAGAGGATAGCTGCTTGCCGCAGAGAGAGCCTGCGCCATGCGCGGGGTAGACCAGGGTTTCATCGGGCAAGGGCAATAGCTTGTTGTGCAGTGAGTCGTATAGATGCGCGCCGAGATCGTTGGCGGTCCAGCCTAGCGAGGCTCGCAGGTCTGGCCGGCCTACGTCGCCGATGAATAAGGTGTCTCCGGTGAGCACGGCATGCGGGTTGGTCGGATCCTTCCGGGGATCAAAGACCAGGATGGAGATGGACTCGATGGTGTGGCCCGGGGTTTCCAGGACTTGCAGGCGCAGGGTGGGAAAGTCGAGGGTGTCTCCATCGGCCATGGGCACAAAGGGGTATTCCGCTTTGGCTCGGCTGCCCAGATAGATGGTTGCGCCGCAGCGGTCGCGCAGCTCCAGATGGCCGGCGATGAAATCGGCGTGGAAGTGGGTTAGGAAGACGTGGCGGATGTGGAGGCCTAATGTCTCCGCGTCCGCCACGTACTGTTGGATATCGCGCTGTGGATCGACGACGATCGCTGTCGCGGTGGCCTCGTCTCCCAGCAGATAGGAGGCGTGGGCCAGGCAGCCGAGATAGTACTGTTTGAGAATCATTCAGAAGCCTGTGAAAAGAAAAATCGTCGAACCCCGCTGCATTGTATCCCTTCAGATGCGCTTGGCTGGCGATGAAAAAGCGCAGGGGCCAAAGAGGGTGTGTGAGAACTCCATTTCCAAACTCAGTCCCGCAGGGACGGCTGAAGGTTGTCCAGGATTGCGTCGCGGCCAATTTTCAGCCGTCCCTGCGGGACTGGTCGTCCTTTCAAATCCAACCCAGGACTAGCGTCCTGGGCTAAGTTCAGCCGTCCCTGCGGGACTAAGTTTTGGAAATGGAGTTCTCACACACCCTCTAAGGTCCAAATCTTCGTTGGCCCTTTGCGACAAATCCCGGGTAGGGTGGGCTATGAGATGGCCAGAGCATTGCTTTGGGGTTGAGTTCCCTCCGCTCCGGTCCCACGGCACGCCGGGACAGGCGGGATGACAAAGGGTAGGGTGATGCAGAACCTTCGCGGGATCAACTGCGTTGCGCGACCACGGTGAGACGGCGGATGGCGGTAAGCCTCAACTATCCGCGGTTTGGAGGAGCCGGATTCAGTGACTTGCCCTTTGCGCTGATAAAGCGTTTTTGGCATTTGCAACCACGATTGTTCTCAGGGTATCCAGGTCCAGATTGGTCAGATTCATTGTTTAGCAAACCTCACCGTTTTGGCTGGAATTGGCGGTGTGATTCTGTCGTCATGGAGGGCTGGGCAAAAGGGGCGCAATAAGGTTTTCAGTTGCTGCCGGTCTTGTTCATCCACACATCCCAGGTGAGGGCGCCGATCTGCTCATCATCGAAAGGGTGGCCGGCAAGCTTCAGTGCCAGCTTGATCTGGCCATGGTGATAGCCCTCGTGCCAGATCATGTGCTGCAGGAACAGCAGCGGGTGATCATAGTGCTGCTGCATGGGCTGGCCGGAGCGGAGGCGATCCTCAACCGCGGCGCGCACGATGCGGGCGCTGCTATCGAGCCCGGCGGCAATGCGTTCAGGATCAGACTCGCGGAGCCACTCGCGCGGCGGCAGAGGGGCAGCGTGATCCGGTGCGTCCTCTGAGACGAAGATCAGGCGGACATACACCATGTGCATGAACATCTCGGTGACCGAGGGGCTGGTGGGCATGACGCGTGCGTCAAGGCCGCCTGGAGGCAGGGCGCGCAGCAGGTTGACGAGGATGCGGTTGTTGCGATCCCAGGAATCGAGAACTGCAGCAAGTAGATTGTCTGCGGTGGCTGGTGGCATCGGGCCTTCCCTGTGTTTGTTCGGTGAGGAATGAGTTGAAAAAAAGTTCCGGTCCGCGCTTTACTCTTCTCGCAGCAGGATCATCGGATCGACGGCGAGAGCGTGCCGCGCGGGGATGCAGGCAGCCACCAGGCCGACCGCCAGCATGGACAGGATGACGCCACCCAGCACGATCGGGTCTTTTGGCGTGGCCTGGTAGACGATGTAGGAAAGCACACGGGTGGCGAGCACGCCTAGAATTATGCCTGCGGCGGAGCCAATCGCCAACAGCCGGAAGGCCCTTCCCAGGGCAGCACCGAGCACCTCGCGCCGGTTCGCACCGAGCGCGATGCGAATGCCCAGTTCGCGCAGACGCTTGCTCACCGCGTACGAGGCCATGCCGAAAATGCCGGTGATCGCCAGCATAGCGCCGAGCACGCCCAGCACACCAAGAGCCACCGTGGCCACACGCGCGGCGAAGAGAGCGGAATCGAGTTCGGTATTCCAGCTCTCTATCTCCAGAGGCAATACAGGATCAAGGCGGCGTAGGGATTGTTGCAGCGCGCCGGCGATCTCTTCTGGGGCGTGCTGTGAGCGGACGATGATCCATGTGCTACCGGAGGGCTGCTGCAAAAACGAATAGAACATGGCCGGTTGAGGAGTTTCGGTCAGGGTTTCATACTTACCGTCCTCCACCACGCCCACCACTTCCACGCGCGCGCCACCCCAGCGCTTGAAATGACCGCCTACTGCTTTCTCCACTGAGCCGAAGAGTTTGCGCGCAAATTCGCGGTTGACGACAGCCACCAGGGGAGCCTTTGCCTCGTCGTGCAAGGTGAAGGTGCGGCCGGCCAGGATGGCGGTGCCGGCTGCCCGGAAGTAGTCCGGGGAGACACCCAATTGCTGCGCATCGGCGATGGCATTTCTGGGCCGGTAATCGGTGGTGCTGTCGGCAAAGACGGAGGAGTCGTTGCCGCCGATGCCAAGTGGCAGCCGGTCGCTGTAGCCTGCCGCAGTGACGCCTGGGATAGCTGCTGCTGCATCGAGCATGCGCCGCTGCATCTGCACCTGTTGGTCGCCGCCATAACCGCCCATGTGCAGATCCGTCTTGACCAGCATCGCACCCTGGGGATCGAAACCATAATTGCTTTGCAGCGAACGCGCCAAACCGCGCACGGCCACCAGCGAGGCAGTAATCAGAACCGCGCAGATGGCGATCTGCATTCCCAACAACGCGTCCCGGAGGGTAAAGCGGCGCCAGCGGCCGGCGGCCGAGGAGCCCGAGCGGATGATCTGCCAGGGGTCCGCGCGCAGGACCTGGCGAACGGGAACCAGGCCAAACAGAAAGCCGCTCACCAGGGCAAGCAGCAACGCCAGTGCATAGGTCTTCACATCCGGATTCACGGGCACATTGATGGGAATGCCGGGGATAGGCCGCCACGTGCTCAGCACGCGCAAGATCACTACAGCCCCCGCCATGCCGCATACTCCTCCGGCCAGCGAGACCAGAATCGCTTCGGTGAAGAGCTGGCGCAGGATGTACTGGCGCTTCGATCCGAGAGCCATGCGCAGGGCAATCTCGCGCGAGCGATCGGCCGCCCGCGCCGCAAACACGCTGCCCAGATTGGCACACGCGGCCAGCAGGATGAGGCCTGCCAACAACATCAACCCGGCCATGAAGGCCCGCGCCGGCCGGCCGAGCGTGTCCCCCACGAGCCCGGGCCGCGCCAGGGAGAACTTGAGCAGTTCATCCTCTTTGGGATTGGATTTGGCCAGCGAAGCGGCAATGATATTCAGGTCCGATGCGGCGGCGGCCGGGGTGACGCCGGGCTTCAAATGGCCGGCCACCCAGGTGAAATGGTCTCCTCGCTCTTCCACCGGATCCCATCCGCCAATCTGCGGAAGGTCGAGGATGGGCGCGAAAAGGTCAGGCGCGAAGAAGAGTTCCGTGCCGCGAAAGGCGGCCGGCGCGACTCCGACAATGGTGTAGGGATGCTTGTTGATTTGGATGACGCGGCCCACCGCGGCCGGATCGCTGTTGAAGTGATTGCGCCAGTAAGCATAGCTGAGGACGATGTAGGGCACGCTGTTCTTACCATGCTCGTCGGAGGCATGGATAAACCGGCCAAGATAGGGCTGCACGCTGAGGGAGTCAAAGTAGTTGCCGCTTACCAGGTACGGCCACACGACAGAGGGATTCTTGCTGCCGGTATCGAGCCCAACTGCCCCGGTAATGTCATACGACATCAGAGATTCGAAGCTGTGGTTGCGGTCGCGCAGGTCGCGGTAATCGGGATAGGACTGCGAGGGACTGTCTCCCTGAGGGTAGAGGCGCTGCACCATGAACAGGTTTTCGGAGTGGGGCACATTCAGCGGGCGCAGCACCAGCGCATTCAGGACGCTGAATACGACCGCATTGGCGCCAATGGCCAGGGCGAGGGTGAGCACTGCGGTTATGGCGAATCCGGGCGCCTTGCGCAGTTGGCGCATGGCCAGTCGTAAGTCAGCGTTCATGCTTACCCCCTTTTTGACCTCTCAGCGGAGACACCTCTGCTTTTCCCCGCGTGCTCGAGCCGGTTTTCAAGGTATACGCACGGTTAAAAGCCGCGGTTCCCTTCGATATCTGCCCCGGGGATTGACTGTACGCGGCCTTAGCAGTTATCAATCCGGGTTGCCGAATCAGATTGTTTTGTATCAGGGGGACGACTTTTAGTCGGGGCGTAAGGATGGAAAAAGAATTGGGCTTAAAGCGTGTGTGAGAACTCCATTTCCAAACTCAGTCCCCGCAGGGACGGCTGAAAATTGGCCCAGGACGCCAGTCCTGGGTCTGGATTTGAAAGGACGACCCAGTCCCGCAGGGACGGCTGAAAATAGGCAGCTACGCAATCCTGGACAACCTTCAGCCGTCCCTGCGGGACTCAATCATGTTGCATGATTACCCAGGACTAGCGTCCTGGGCTAAGTTCAGCCGTCCCTACGGGACTAAATTCGTAAATCCTCGTTCTCACGCACGCTCTGAGGCCCCTGTTACAGCACGTCCTGCGCGAAATGCTTGTCCGGAGCCAATTCTGAGCAGTGCACGACGAACACCAGCATGGAAAAAAGCGCAGGGGCAAAGGCCCAGACCTTTGTTGGGTTTTGCGGCGCGACTAAAGTCGGGCCCTGATACTGGGCATGAGAGCGGTGACCTCGGAAGATCTATCCACCGGCTCTGAAACTCCGGCCCGGGGAACCTAGCCCAGGGCAGAAACGCGGTGAAGGGATACATTATTCACCTCAGTTTCGTACGCTGAAATGGGACCGTGTTTTCCCCAACAGTTCTAAATTGGAAAATCATCGGTGTAACGGACGGTCTGGCCACCACTGGATAATTCGAGAGCGCAGGAAAGCTTCTTGCGATCTTCCGAGATCGATAGCCGTTCCATGATTTCGAGTTCATGCCCATCGAAGGATTGCAGTGTCTGTTGGACAAGAGCCTTGTCGTCCCAGTATGAAAAGCTGTGTCTGCCATAAGGAGTGCCCTCGTGCATGCCTGCAAACCCGCCACCGCCCATGCTGCCGAGCGTCCCGGGCTTACGGGTCGCGCGGAAGCGTTCCTCCACCCGACTCCTGTAGTTTCTTGATCTGCGTTGCATTTCCTCCATCTCAGGTTTCGGAGGCGGCGGATGAATGTTGTGGTCAAGCATGGTTCGGACCATTTCGAGCCGGGACTCAGGCAACAGATCTATGAGTGCTTTGAGGTCATCGCGGGAGACCATGATAGGACCAGCATACCGTCGAGAGAGGGGGTTTCACCTAGCGGACACGATGGACCGAGACAAGTTCAAAATCCTGGGTCATTTGGCTAACGCCCTTGTAGTCCCGCTTCTGATAGATGAACTCCCACGCTCCCGTATCGCGCAACGCTCCGATAACCGTGACGTTGCCCACCGTGGCCGTCTGGTAGTCGGCCTTCTTCAGCGTGGAGGCGCCGGTTGGAAAGAGGCGGTTCACTTCCTGATCGATCTCGCCCTGATCAATCTTCTCGCCTTCTACGTGGCCAAGGGTGTAATTGATGTGTGCAACCTTTGCGGTTCCCGTTCCGTTATAAGCGAAGGTGCATCCGTCCAGCGTGTCCGTCAGAAAGAGCCTTGCCTTGTTGTCAATCGTCATCTCCTTGGTCCGGTTCGGGATGTAAGGAAGATAGTACGCAAGGGCCATGTCGTGATCCTTAGCGATGCCGATCTCCCAGCAGGACATGACTGTCCCGTCGTGCTTCTTGCAGCTCTTGTTCTTCGTCGAGCGCAACGTCACTGGCCAGATCTTGGTGTTCGCGACTCCCTTTGCCTGCCAGGCAAATTCGTTGGCGAGCCAGACGGCGTTGTCCTTCAGGAACGTCTTCGGGTGGTCGATCAACTGAAGAATTGACATACATTCTCCTCAACATTCAGATCAGGGAAGACTTCCAGGCCGGGGGACGGGAGAATTCTATGTGAACCGGTGCCCGCCTGCAAGGAACCCAAGGACCGGTCGTTGCCCAACTCGAAGTTGGGGTGAGTAGCAGGCTATCGCGCTCGGGCAGACGCGATGAGTGCGCGCGACGCGGCCAGAAGGATGGGGGTCGCTTCCTCCGCCGAAAACATCTGTGAACTGACGAAGGCGCCGTTGATCAGCAGCGACAATTGCGCTGCCAGCTCATCTGGGCGCTTCGCGCGCAGACGTTCGGCAAGGTCTCTGAGACGTCGCCGCAATTCTTTCTTGTGCGCAGTTGCGACCGCGCGAGCGGGATGATCGAGGTCAGGAAACTCCGCGGCGACATTGAGCTGCGGGCAGCCGCGATAGTTCGGGCGGCTGACGCGTTCTCCGATCCATTTCAGTTGCGCCTCGAGTTCGGCCTCGGCGTTGGAGCGATGGCGCTGCGTGGTGTTGTCCCAGCACTTCCAGAAGTCTTCGTCTTCGCGATGAAGAAACGCGGCAATCAGATCATCCTTGGTTCGAAAATGGCGATAGAGGCTGGTTTTGGCAACGCCAGCTTCTTCCACGACAAGGTCCACACCCACAGCACGCACGCCTCGGCGGTAGAAGAGGGCGGATGCTGTTTCGAGGATGCGGTCTCTCACATCCATTGCGGCGGGGGGCGGACTGGCCACGCCGGCCTTTGCACTCTTTCGCATTCAAGAACCTCCCGGATCAGATATGCATTTGACACGCTACAGACCTGTTCGTATCATACAAGAAACATACAGGTCTGTAGCGTTGGAGGATGCATGAGTATTCAAAATGGAATATCCCCGGGATCGGGGCGATTCGTCGCGGTGTTTGGGGCTTCGGGCCACACGGGCCGGTTCGTTGTGGAGGAGCTGGTGCGACGCGGATTCAGGCCTATCCCGATTGGCCGCGATGCGTCGCGGTTGGCTGCGTCTGGTTTTCAAGAGCGCGGCATGGAGAACAGGACCGCTAATATTGAAGACCCAGCGTCACTCGATCGGGCTCTCGCCGGCGCGGATGCGGTGATCAATTGCGCGGGCCCGTTTCTCGACACGGCAGAGCCACTGGTCGCGGCGGCACTGCGTGCACGAGTGCACTATCTCGATGTAACTGCCGAACAGGCCAGCGCGCTTGCGACCTTCGAACGGTTTGCCGCGCTTGCGCGGGACGCCGAAATCGTTGTTGTCCCCGCAATGGGCTTCTATGGCGGTCTTGGCGACCTGCTCGCCACGGCCGCCATGGGAGACTGGGCGTCGGCCGACGAGATCCGTATTGGGATCGCTCTGGACAGCTGGCGGCCGACGTTGGGGACGCGGCTCACCGGGCAACGGAACACGGCCACACGGCTGGTCATCACCGGCGGCAAGCTGGCGCCGCTCGGCGATCCGCCACCGGCATCGTCATGGACGTTCCCTGAACCATTCGGCGTCCAGGAGGTCGCGGAAGTACCGCTTACGGAAATTGTCGTGATCGGCCGCCATCTGCGGGTATCTCATCTTCATACCTACCTCAACCTGGCACCGCTGCGCGATCTTCGCGACTCCACCACGCCTCCGCCCGGAGCAGTTGACGACACGGGACGTTCGGCGCAGATCTTCCTGGTAGACGTGATGGTTCGCAATGGAATGGATACACGCCGCGCAATCGTGCGGGGGCGCGACATCTATGCCTTCACGGCGCCGCTTGTTGTCGAAGCCGTTCAACGCATCCTCGATGGCGCCGCTGAGGGAGTCGGAGTTCTTGCACCGGGTGAGATGTTCGATGCGGCGAGCTTCCTACACGCCCTCGCTCCGGAGTACCTGACCTTTGAAAGCGAGGCCGGCCGCTAAGCAACCAATGGGTGGCGTGCTGATGCATTTCCTGACGCGCATGAGATATCAACGCGTTCACGAATTTCAAACCGAAAGTGTGCAGGAATTTAATGAAGTGTAGTTCTTGTGGAGCTACGAATCTGCTTTCACGTTCACCACACATTCCGGTTCACTCATCGAGTCGATCCCTATCGCCAACCTGACGCATGCTAAAGTCGTGGGAAAGCAGGGTGAGCTCGGAGTGAGGATGCAGCAAAGTGTCGTGCAAACCATTGGCCCGGGTACGATCCATCCACCCGCGGGTGTCCCGCGCTCACGATTGTTGCTCTTGTTCCTGATCTTCTTCTTTATTTGTTGCGGTCTCGGATACCCCGTGCTGAACCGCATCGATTGGCGGCAAGGCCCCGGTGGGCTGGATGACGTTGTCACCTATGCGGGCCTGGTCACTACGCCCCCTACCCCAGATTTGAACCAGCATATGCAGTTCAGGATTCTCGTTCCCTATCTTGCAAGGCCGATCTATCGCATGGCAAAGAATCATATCGGGACATGGGATCCGATCATGTTCGGCCTGCTGGTGGTGAATTCCTTTTTCGTTGCTCTTACCGTCACCCTTCTCCTCATCGTGGTTCACGGTCAACTCGGAAGCTATGCTGTGGCACTCGGCTCTGCGTTGATCTATCTGCTCAACTTCGCCGTTCCCAACCTCCGACTCGCCGGAATGATCGATGCGGGAGAAGCCTTTTTTCTTATGGCGGTGGTCTGGAGTCTTTTCAAAGAGGACTACTGGATGCTGCCACTATGGGCGGTCATCGGTGCAACCGCGAAGGAGTCTTTCGTCCCGTTTCTGATGGTGTTTAGCCTGTCGTGGTGGCTTTGCTCTCGAAGAGGGCTACGCAGACCGTCCACTGCGGCGATCTGGATGGTCACCTCGTGGATTGCCGGGCTGGGCTCCCTGGCTGGGCTGCAATGGAAGATTACCCACGTGTTTCGCTCACCCCTGCGTTTCGGATTGGATCTTCACCAGAATTCCGCGTACCTGGGGCACTTTCTTTCATCGTTCCGGGACCGCAATCTTTATTACATATTCTTTTGGCTTCTGCCGCTATCGCTGTTGCGGTTGAGACGGCTTCCGCGAACTTGGCGGGTTGCCACTGCCGTGACCAGCGCTACCGCCTTTGCTCTCGATGCCTATTATGGAGGTGCCCCGGGCGCAATTGGCCGGGCTCTGTTCAGTATCGCGGGACCGCTTCTGTCCGCCTCTGTCGCGATCCTGCTGTTCACGGACGTGAGCAGCGGGACGTTTCGGGTGCAGGGCGGAGTCACCGCAATCGGATCAGGGGTGACGGGAAGCTAAGGTATCGTGTCACCGCATTTCGGACAGTCTCAAATCTCAGGCACGACACTGTCGAGAATTGTTATGTGTTCCCCGGTGGTGAGAGCGCCTACGCTTGATTGCGTGACCAGTATGGTTGTGCCGGGTAGCAGTGCGGCTCTGACGGCCTCAAAGAAGCCGCGTGGCATGTGGACTCGGTTGAGGGTGGCCTCGTCGAGTTCGCGGCCTTTGTCGTCGTCGTGCCCGGGCAGACCCACATAGATCCAGTGGTTTTTGCCGTCATCGCCCCGGGCTCAGGCTGATGACGTGAGATCCGGGATCGTCGTCGTTGATCTGGGCCACACTGCGGCCGATCTCGACACCGTTGCGTAGGACCACGATGCGCTGGTCATGCTTGGAGACAATGATGGTCAGAGGCCCGGTCGGCGACTTGTCAGGCTCCCAGCGAGGCTCCTCAGAATCAAGGTGCTGTTGGTCTACTTTCTGTCCCTTGGCGTCCAACGGAGCCAGCAGGCTGGCGTCTGTGGTGGTGATGTGATTGGCGGCATCGCCTTCCACCACAACGGTGGCGCCGAGAGTGGTGATACCGAAAAGCTGCTGCGAAAAGGTGTAGGGGAGGTGGACGCATCCGTGGCTCTCGGGATAGCCGGGCAGGCCACCGGCGTGGAGAGCCACCCCATCCCAGGTGAGGCGCTCCTGGAAGGGCATGGGGGCGTTGTTGTACTTCTTCGATCGGTGACTGGCGTCCTTCTGCAGGATGGTGAAGACCCCGGTTGGGGTTTCATGCCCGGGCTTCCCCGAGGAGATGGTGCTGACGGCGATGCGCACTCCGTTGCGGTAGACAGTGGCGCGCTGGCGCGAGAGATCGACGTAGATAAGGACTGGCCCGGTGGGCGCGACGGATGGGGCCCAGACCCATTCGCCGGGCTGCAGAGCGTCGGCGATGCGCGCGAGCTCGGCGGGTGAGCTGACCTTGGCTCCCTGAGCATACAACGGCACACTGCTCGCAAAGGCGCCGGCCAGGATCGCGATCATCCATGCACGGAACCATCTCCTTACTTCGCTCCGATATTCAGTCTTCATGTCTTTTCGTGGCACTCCAACCTCACGAATTTTCACACGAAAATGGGCCGCCTACCAGACGGTCGATTTTCTTCACAGGTTTCCTGTCACCAGATTTTGGCAAACACAGTTGATTGATGCAGCCGCGGAGAATGTGGACTGCGCAAATGCGGGGATTTTGCGCTAACGCCTTGAGGTTGCGCCATCAGCCGAGGATACGCACCAGCAGCAGAGTGCGGTCATCCTGTTGCGACCCGTAGCGAGAAACTGCGGCCAATACGGCGTCAAAGATCTCGGGCAAGGTGCGGCCGGCGTTTTGCACGAGCAGTTGCTCCAGCCGCTCCAGACCGAAATCCTCTTCGCGTTCATCTACGGTCTCTGTCAAGCCATCCGTCACGATGGCGAAAATATCGCCTATCCCGCACGGCACGCATTGCGTCGCAAAGGCGAGATCGGGGAAGAGGCCCAAAGGAAATTGCTCTGCGGCTAACCGCACAACATCGTTGTGCGCCTGGCGGTAGTGCAACGAGGATAGGTGCCCCGCTGCGGCGTACTCTGCCTTGGCCGAGTCGCTGAACCGAAGACCAGCCATCGTGGCGTACATGGAAGGTTCCTTGACGGCGGGTAATACGCGGTTGATGCTCTCCAGCAAGCCGCACAACGGCTGGTGCAACAGTAGACCTTGGCGCATGGCGGTCTTCACCATCCCCATCAGGACGCCCGCCGGGATACCGTGTCCGGATACATCGGCGACATAGGCGAAGACGCTTCCGTCTGACTCGACGAGATCGACTAGATCGCCGCCGACCGCGTCGCTCGGACGTGTACATCCGTAGGCCTCGAGTCGCGAATCTTCATACCGCACGGGAGGCGCCAAAGTTGTCTGGATCGCCTGAGCGAAGGCCAGTTCTGTCTTCAGCTGTACGTGCGCGATACCCTCTGTGGCCGCGAAGTTGAGAAACAAGCGATAACCGATCATCATCGCAGCGAAGAGACCAGCTCCGTCAAAGAGCACGCGCCTCCGGATCAACGATGGAGAGCTCTGTTTTGGGAGATGATAGAACGAAAAGAACGACAGCCATACCAAGCCCAAAGTCGCGACGAGCAGCCATGGATTCCGCATCTGCGCAAAAACAGCGGCCACATTCAGAGTGCCCAAGGTCACGGCCAGAAGTAGTACTCCCCACAAAGGATAAGCACCGAATGTCAGCAAATCCACAAAGAAGGCTATACCGGCGAGAGTAATGAATACTGCCGCCAGCAGTTTGACACTTCGACGAAGCGGCAACTCCCCCCAATAGCGCTTTCGCTCGGGTGTAGAGACAAGTACGTAATAGGGCAGCAGATGTTCGAGGAGAAGCCTGCCCAAACGTCGAAGATTCATATTGAGCCCTCTACCCCAGCGCTGCTTCCGGAGAAGTATAGCTTGGGTGGCGTGGAGGGGACGGATGAGCTTTATTCGAGAAGAGTGTAGACGTCGAAATTCAATGTAGCATCGCGTCTTAAGAGAAGAGTGGCTGATTTCGACGTCCGTTTGTAAATGCCTTCCGGGTTTCATCGACCACCGTGTTCGTCAGTGACAGCTCCGTTCGGTCCCCCTCAGCTTAACTTTTGGGTCATGCCGCCGTGGATTGGGGTAGGTTCGTCTGTAACGCCGATCGTCGTCCTGGATTATCCAGAATATGCTGAGGTCAGCACTTTCCCGTACGCGCCGGCTTCTAACATGCGACTAACCTCCCGAATTGGATGCCAGTCCGAGAAGCAAAGTCTCTGCAGATCCGAGCATCCGACCTATAATTCCCGCATGTTGACCCTTTGCGTCATGCCCCTCGCGCTCGTCCTTGCCACGATGGCGGCCGTGCAAACCATCTCGTTTCCGACCGAAGACGGAGGACGAGTCTGCGCGGATCTCTACGGCCAGGGTACCCGCGCAGTTGTGCTCGCTCACGGCGGCAGATTCAACAAGGAGAGCTGGCGGGACCAGGCGCAGGTTCTGGCATCGGAAGGATTTCGAATCCTGGCAATCGATTTTCGCGG
Source organism: uncultured Acidobacteriaceae bacterium (assembly GCA_963830325.1). Classification (GTDB taxonomy): domain Bacteria; phylum Acidobacteriota; class Terriglobia; order Terriglobales; family Acidobacteriaceae; genus PALSA-350. Next base: position 1,348,474 of record CAWHMV010000003.1, on the reverse strand, counting down.
ATTTGGCTGCTCAACCGGCCCGGGCCAGGCGGACTTTGACCATGCCCCTTTCGAGAAGGACGTGATGGCTGCAGTTCGTTACCTTAAGGCACACGGTGCCAAATCAGTGTCGGTGGTTGGGGGGAGCTTTGGCGGCGCGGCTGCCGGCGATGCATCGATTCAGTCATCGCCGGGGGAAATTGATCGTATCGTCTTTCTCGGCGCGGCCCCGAACCTCCCCGCAGATAAGTTGAAGTCACGGTCCCTCTTCATCGTCGCGCGCGAGGACCACAATGACAGCGGCGCACGGCTACCTCGCATCCGTGCACAATACGAAATGGCTCCCCAGCCGAAGGAACTCATCATTCTGGATGGTTCTGCGCACGCTCAGTTTCTCTTTCAGACGGACCAGAATACTCGGCTCATGCACGAGATCGTGCGATTCCTAGCAACGCCATAGGTGTGCCTCTGGATAGGTCCAATCGGGCATCAAGTCGCGTCCGTGCGTGGCTCCCCAGAGTTTCGCTTTTGCCTGATACTCCTTTGGGCAGTGATACGGATCGCGTAAGGCGCATATTTGTTACATGAACGTCGCCACATACCATCCGATCGTTTCTCGTCCGATGGTGTCTCGACTGTTAAATTCGTTACAACCCACAAGTCCCCGAGAAGTCTACAATCTTTGTTGTGGCCAGAACATTCGGTAACGCGCTTCATCAGCTTCAGGTTTTCGTGCAGCCACACGTCAAACATGTCATAACGCAGACGTTTGAGCAGGCGGATGAAGAATTCCCAGGTGACAAGAGCGATACGGCTGTCCATCTGCTTCGTCAAGCGATTCGAATTCAGCGCGGTGATGAAGTTGACCAGGTCTCGGCTTTGCTGCCAAAAAGACGGCTCGAAATGCGAGAGTAGTTAGCAATGGATCTCCGCCTGGACAAGCTGAAAGGATCTCTGCAGTCGGCGGTGGAAGGCATGTCCAGCGAGCAATTAAGGTGGCATCCCCCAGGCAAGTGGTGCGCGGTAGAGTTGTTGGAACACCTGTATCTGACCTACACCGGAACGATCAAGGGCTTCGAGAGAGTACGTGAGCAAAGGAAAACCCCTGGCGTCGCGGGCCTCCGTGGCGCAGCGCGCGCTGACTTTGGTTGTCGTGGGATTGGGTCACATGCCTGCCGGACGCAAAGCACCTGCGATGGTGGTGCCGAAAGGCTTGCCGGCGGAGGAGGTGCGCAACGAGATCGGGGCAAAGATTGCGGCGATGGATGCGATCATCGCGCAGTGCGAAGCGCGCTTCGGGCGCCGGGTCCCGCTGCTCGACCATCCGATTCTGGGTCCGCTGAGTGCGGCGCAGTGGAGAAAGCTTCATCTGGTGCATGGTCAACATCACCTGAAACATCTTCTCCGGCTTCGCGAAAGCACGACGAGGCAAATGGACTGAACGCACAAGCGCGGGTTTTCATTTAGGACGCCAGTTAATCGCCGATCTGCCTGGAATTGGGTTTCGATGAAAGCCAACGGTTCAAATGCGGATCGCTCGGCATCTCGCAGCGATCTCAAACAGCGATGGCCTGGGGTGGGCCGTCTGTTCGACTGCGACTGGCCGGAAGTACAATGCATTCCAGATGCGCATTCGTTCGCCATTCGCTATTTTGCTGCTCGGGCTCCCGCTGTTTGGATTTCATCTTCCCTTTGTGTACGGGGAAGCATTCCCGGCTCCTTCTGTGGTTACGATCGACGGACTCGGCAAGGGCACGGTCGATCTCTCCGGGCCCTGGCGTTTCCATATCGGCGACGACTTGCATTGGGCCGAGCCTGGCTTCAACGACACTCCGGGTGAAAACGGTTGGGAGACCATCCTTGTCGATCGTCCGTGGGGCGCGCAAAGACACTATGCCTATACGGGCCTTGGCTGGTATCGGCTGAACCTTCGCATCACCCCTGCGCCTGATGTCAAAACCGACTTTCAATTGCTGCTTCCCCGCCTGGAAGACGCTTGCGAAGTTTACTGGAATGGAAGGCTGGTGGGCCGGTACGGAGAGCTGCCTCCGCACCCATCGTCGCCGGTTGTGAATGCGCCTGCAGCCTTCACCTTGCCTGATATTCGATCCGGTACGCTGGCCATCCGGGTTTGGAAACGACCGCTTGGGTCCAGTGCAGCGGGTGGTGGCGGCGGAATCGCAGGGACGCCCCTGGTGGGGGATGCGAAATCGATTGCCGACTACATCGGCGCCTGGAACTACGATTTTCTGCGCGGCACTCTTTACTTCAACGCGCGGAACATTCTCTACTTCATCGTAGCCTTGGCAGCCTTCGTCCTGTGGCTCCGGCGTAGAAGCGAAACCCTGCTCCTTTGGTTTTCCATCTTCGCTATCTGCCCGGCTATCTGGACGGCGGTCTACACCATGCGCCTTCCGGTCTCGAGCGAGTTCAGCCAGTTTCTGCTGCAGCCGCTATGGGCCCTGCGCAATGTCGCGCTTTGGTTTCTTCTCATCGAGCTGCTTCACCTCCGCAGCCGTCACGGGCTGGTTCGCTGGGCAAAGATTCTTGCGGTTGTCAGCCTGACTGGTTCGTTCCTTGACGGCTGTCTCACCTATGTGCCGGTGAACTGGATCTCGCCACAAACCAGTGCCTGGATTGACGGAATTCTCACCGTATTCATTGCACCGTGCGAGCTTTATCTGCTGGTGCTGGTCGCGAATGGTTTCCGTCAGAAACTTGACTCCGCGCGCTGGGTGCTTGCTTTGAGCGCCTCTCTCTCCCAACTCCTGGCTGTCATTGTTGCCACCGCACGGCAGGGCCAGCGATTCACCCACTGGACTCTGGCTGATCATCTGTCTTCGTCACTGTTTCATTTAGGTCCTGTCTCCTTCAACGCAGACACTCTTCTCGATCTGCTCGTGTTCCTCTCGATCATATACACGGTGTATCACTATATTCGTGACCAGCAGGATCGCAAGACCATCCTGGAGCAGGAACTGCACAGCGCTCGTGAGCTGCAACAGGTTCTCATCCCCGAAAAACTACCCGTTCTGCCGGGCTTCAGCGTCTCCAGCGCTTATCGGCCGGCGCTCGAAGTGGGCGGCGATTTTTTCCAGATCATTCCGCTGGATGGGCCGGTCGCCGGATCGACACTCATCGTCCTCGGCGACGTCAGTGGAAAGGGCCTTCGCGCCGCAATGGCTGTGTCGCTCATTGTGGGTGCTGTGCGCACACTCGCAGAAACTACCTCCCGGCCGGCTGAAATTCTCGCCGGCCTCAGCCGCCGCCTGCACGGCCGTCTTGAAGGGGGCTTCTCGACTTGCGTTGCCCTGCACCTCGATCCCCGCGGTACTTGTACCCTGGCCAGCGCGGGCCACCCTGCGCCTTACTTTAACGGCAAAGAGATTGATTTGCCCGGCGCTTTGCCCCTGGGCATCGATCCTGCGACTGCCTATGAGGAGACCATCGTGCAGTTCCATCCTGGCGACCGCTGCGCTCTTTATACTGACGGTTTGCTAGAAGCACGGACGCCCTCCGGCGAGATCTTCAGCTTCGAACGGCTGCAAACGCTTTTTGCTTCGGGTGCGGACGCTGCGCAGGCCTCCGAAGCCGCGGTTGCCTTTGGTCAGGATGACGACATCACGGTGCTCACGTTGACGCGGCTGGCGACTGCGTGACAACGCACAACGGTTACGTTCTGTCTGTCCGTCCCAGGTTGCAGGCGTGTGCTACGTCCGGTTTGGCTCCCGGAGCTTCTTCTTGGAGTCGTCGTTATTTTTTCAGGGTACGTCCCGTCTGGTCCCCTCCGAGGTCCGATCTCCCCCTGTCCGGTCCCCGCTTTGCCCACTGTAATGTGTTCCCCTATCCGCAATAGGGGCTTTCCCTTCTTCCAAAGACCGGTAATCTGCGCGAGATTTTCTCCGAGGTTGGCAAGCTAAAAGGCAACCGTGTTGCGTAAGTTCAGGTACACACTTTCACATGATGATCTCCGAGTATCTAAGTCCACAAACGCGTCGCCCAGTCCTCATTAACCTTCCATGGGCCTTGAAGTATGACCTCTCGAGTCAATAAGCTATTCAGAACCAAACAGTTGCATTGGAGTGGCCAAGTTTGTCTGAAAACCTTGCCACAAGCCGGCAGGCTAGATCTAGGATAAGTTAGTAATTAACCAGGGAGCTACCACACAAAATAAATAATTGCAATACCGGACTCATCGACCGCGTGACCTATCCGCAACGATAGTAATATGGGCGATATATTCAAGCGCGGAAGTTCTCGGGCCAAGCGAGGCAGCTATGCAAGATTCAGCTGATAAATCCATTGTCACGTCCAACCTGAAAGGTGAACGGGAGGAAAGTGATATCAGCGAGTTAGATGGTGATCCGGACACCGGATCTATGGTCCTCAACGGACTGGGCTCGGACTGCCAGGCACACCAAATCCTGTTGGGTGAGTATGCCCCAGATGGATTTCTCCTCAACGACAAAGAGAGGGCCCTGCATTTCTTGACAGGTGTGTTGCCGACAACCCCTGGTTACCAGAATATTGAGATTGAACTCTCGCCAAGAGCGTCATACATGCAGCGCATGGTTGAAGAGTTGCGCGGCGCGAATGAGGAGGCCCAATTCACCAACGAGGAGTTGCAGAGCACGAACGAGGAGCTGCAATCGGCCCAGGAAGAGCTGCAATGCTCCAACGAGGAATTGACGACAACCAACGAGGAGATGCGAGACCGAAATTCCGAATTGTGCGAGCTCAACGATGATCTGATGAACGTTCTCAGCAGCATAGAAACGCCAATTGTGATGCTAAATGGCGAGTTACACATTCGGCGCTGTACCTCCACCGCCGAAAAGGTATTGCGCCTAACCCCCACCGACATAGGACGGCATATCTCAGATATAAAGCCGCGGATCAATGTTCCAGACCTGGAAGACCTGATTCGCCGGGTTATCAGCTCCATGGAACCATTTGAGCGCGAGGTCCAGCATGTGGACGGACGTTGGTATTCCCTTCGTATTCAGCCCTATAAAACGGCACAAGGGCTGGCGGAGGGAGCAGTCCTTCAACTGCTCGACATTGATCGACTCAAGCGGTCGATCGAGGAATTGGAGCATGCACGCGACTATGCTGAAGCGATCATCGAAACCGTCCGCGAACCATTGCTGGTCCTCGACCACAGGCTTTCCATAGTGACTGCTAATCGAGCTTTCTTTGAAACGTTCAGGACCTCGCCTGAGGAAACCATCGAGCGGTCGATCTATGAACTGGACAATGGGCAGTGGAATCTTCCGAAAGTTTCCCAGTTGTTCAACAGCCTCCTGGTTGACGGCAATACGGTCGTCCGTGATATCGAAGTCGAACATGACTTCGCTCGAGCCGGATACCGAACCTTTCAGCTTAATGCCCGTCACCTGCGGCGCAGCCGAGAGATAGGCCTCATCCTTCTGTCCATTGAAGACATAAGCGATTGCAAGAGAACTGCTGAAGCAAAGTACCGCCATCTCTTCGAGGCTGCAAAAGATGGCATTATGATCATCAACGCCGACACTGGTGAGATTAATGACGTAAACCCCTTCTTGACCCAGCTTTTGGGTATCCCTCGAGCCGATTTGATTGGCAAACGATTCTGGCAAGCGGAACCGTTCATGGATTTGCAGAATCGCCACCTGGTTCTCGACTGTCTCCAGAAAGAAGAGGTGTTGCGGTTCCCCGAGATCTCCCTCAAGACAAAGAGTAGTCAACGGGAGCTTAAGGTGGAAGTGGTCGCCAATATGTATGAGGAGGGCCCGGAGCGGGTCGCCCAGTTCAATATCCGTGACATCACTGAGCGCAAAGAGTTCGATCAGCAGCTTCAACAAACAGCGCGGTTAGAGAGCCTCGGTGTATTGGCAGCCGGAATCGCGCACGACTTCAACAACTTGCTTGTTGGAATTCTGGGCAATGCCGGGCTAGCTCTCGCCGATGCCCCGGCGGGCACTCCATACCAGAGTGCCTTGAAGAACGTGGTTTATGCCAGCCAGTGCGCCGCTGATCTAACCAGGCAGATGTTGACCTACGCCGGCAAGGGATTGCTAAAGATGAGTCCAGTCGAGTTATCTGGTCAGGTGCGGGAAATAACCAAGCTTGTCCAAAGTTCGATTCCCAAATCGGTGGAATTAAAACTGACCCTTGCCTTGGGTCTTCCCTCGGTCGAAGCGGACGCCGTCCAGCTGCAGCAGGTGGTGATGAACCTCGTGATCAATGGAGCTGAATCGATCGGAGAACTAAGGAGGGGCCAGGTTCGCGTAAGCACAAGGATGGAGGAACTGAGTTCTGATGAGCTGCGCCTGAAATTCGCATCCGCTGGACTGAATCCCGGCGCTTATGTGGTTCTTGAAGTCGCCGACGATGGCTGTGGAATGGATGACAACACTCGTAGACGCATTTTCGATCCATTCTTTACGACAAAGTTCACCGGCAGGGGCCTTGGACTTGCGGCAGTGCAAGGTATCGTTCGAGGGCACCACGGCGGCATCCACGTTTACAGTACTCCCGGGATTGGTTCCGTGTTCCAAATTGCGATGCCCGCCCTTCAGGTCGCAAAGGCTATTTCACCCCGAAAACCTGACATCCAAGATCTGCACGGTACAGGACTAGTTCTGGTGGTAGACGACGAAGAGATCGTGTTGGAAATTACCCGAGCAACCCTGGAACGTTACGGCTACCGGATTCTCACCGCTGCCAATGGGAAGTTGGGAGTGGAGGCTGTTCGCGACCATAAGGATGAATTGGCACTCGTCATTTTGGATTCAACTATGCCTGTGATGGGAGGAGAAGAGGCCCTGGGGCAAATCAAAGCCCTGGCCCCGGACCTGCCGGTGATATTTTCGAGTGGGTACGACTCGTCAAAGGCGATCAGCCGCGCTGGAGAGAAGGGGCTTGCCGGCTTCATCCATAAGCCGTTCATGTTGACCCATCTTCTTGAGACCGTAAAGTCTGCTTTGCCACCGTCCTCCTAAACATCGCAGTGCGCTGTTTCGATTAGGGGACCTTGCGTCTGTCGCCAGTCGGTTAGTGACGTCCCGTCGCTCCCGCTTCTCCACATCGATGTAACTCCCTGGAGTTTCCATTTTTTGTAGCCGGCATTATTTCTTCAGGTTACGTCCCGTTTTTCCTCCCGGATTCGCCACCAGGCTACTTGTCGAAGATCGCGCCCAAAATGGGCGCATGTGATCTAGGGCATGCGCGTAATCTCCCGAAGGACGCTGCGGGAGTACATCGACTCCAAAGCAGGTCATCGGGACCAGAAATCCCTGAAGAACGCTCTCGATGCGTAGTTCGCCGAAGTGCAGAAGCTGAATGGAAGAATTCAGGAGACGTCAGGCGAAGCTACACATGGGCGAGCATTATTTCATCGGACCGGGTTGTTTTCGATTCCTGACTAACCGCTACCGGTTGGTGACTGCGGTGGACTTCGAAAAAGGCATCGTCTGGATCAAATGGATAGGCACACACAAGGATTACGACAAGATTGACGTAAAGAAGGTGAAACATGCCAGACATTAAACCCATTCGTACCGAAGACGACTACGATGCCGCGCTGTTGGAAGTTGATCGCCTGTGGGGCGCGAAGCTGGGTACGCCAAAAGGAGACCGGCTCGATGTCTTAGCGACGCTGATCGATTCCTATGAACAGACACACCACTCGATGGACCCGCCGGACCCGATCGAGGCCATCAAGTTCAGAATGAGCCAGCAGAAGCTGACGCGCAAACAACTAGAGCCGATGATCGGGACGAGAACGAGGGTGGCCGAAATCCTGAACCGACGACGTAGTTTATCCGTCAGCATGATTCGTCGTCTGCATGCGACGCTCGGCATTTCTGTCGAAGTGCTCATTCGCCCGTCTCGGACTGCGACGGGCGGGAAACGCCAGTAAGGCCTTTGGGGTATTCATCGCTGCTGGGAATGGCCAGGTCTCGTAACCGTCGTTATTTCCTTAGGGTACTTCCCGTCTGTCCCTCTCAGATCTGTCGCAGGTTAGGTCGGGGATAGTTGTCGTGTTTCACTCGTGTCCGGTTGGATGTCGAACAAAATCAGCTGGTTAGCGTGGCAGTGCGGGTGGGTTTGAGATAATTTGCTGCAAGGCGCATGAAATCTGTGTTTTTTCAAAGATGAAGACGGAGAGAATCTGTAGACACGTGTGAGAGAGGCGTCGCGTTGGAGTTCTTTCTTGATGATGGCGATCAGGACATAGGCAATGAGGTAGCAAATCTGCGTTGCATCCGTGAAGTGCTTAGAATTGCCTGCGGACGGACATTTCGCGTGGGATGTGCGATGGCAGGGGCTGAAGAGTCGGTAGTGTGAGAACTCCCCATTGTGTCGTCCCTTCGGGACTCGATTTGCTTGAAATCCTTCCCGGCACTCCCGTGCCGGGCTACAGATTGTCCCGTCCCTTCGGGACTGATTGCGTCGTGACCTGCGGTTCCTTTCTACCCTCTTAAAGCCAATACGCTTCCGGGAAAAAAGTACCTCAGGGGCTAAAAGCCCAATCTCTTACAGTTCGTTTACGGCCCGACTGAAGTCGTGCCCTGATACAAAACCAAAGCTCAGCGTCGCAAACTGTATCCGGCTGAAATTCTCGCCGGCCTCAGCCGCCGCCTGCACGGGCGGCTTGAAGGTGGCTTCTCGACTTGCGTTGCCCTGCACCTCGATCCCGACGGCGCTTGTACCCTGGCCAGCGCGGGCCACCCTGCGCCTTACTCAACGATAAAGAGATTGATTTGCCTGGCGCTTTGCCCCTGGGCATCGATCCTGCCACCGCCTATGAAGAGACCACCGTGCAGCTCCATCCTGGCGATCGCTGCTCTCTTTATACTGACGGTTTGCGAGAGGCCCGCACGCCCTCCGGGGAGATCTTCAGTTTCGAACGGCTGCAACGCCTTTTGCTTCGGGTGCGGATGCTGCGCAGGCCTCGGAAGCCGCCGTTGCGTTTGGCCAGGATGATGACATCACGGTCGTCACGCTGACGAGGCTGGCGACAGCGTGAAGCACGGGTCATGGCCGGGGTTCGTTTGTCCCCGTTCGACAAGCTCAGGGCAGGCTCTGCAGGTTAGGTCGGGGATAGTTGTCGTGTCGCGTGATCTCCCTTCTTTATGTCTTCTAAAATTCGATAAAATTTGGCCTTTTTTCGACTTCAGCGGCGCCGGGTAAAGGGGCCTTTTTTTATGGAAAAGGGCTGCCTGGGTGAGCTGATGGTGTCCAGAAGAGCATGGAAGCCGCTGTCTTCCGCGAGGGGAACGCGGTTCATCGGTTGCGGGATGACGGGGTCGGCTAGGTTGGGCTGGTTGTGGTCAAAGTTTCGGTCAAAGTTCCGGTGAGGGGGCGCGTCGGGAGCCGGCGTGGGGGCCGGATTGGGAGCAGGCTCCGGGTCGGGGACCTGGGGCGCGGCGGGTTGGGCTTCCATGGCGGCAACGGGATCACCTGGCTCCTCACCCGCGGGTTGGTGCTGCTGTTCGCGACGCCACTTAGAGGCGTAGATATCTGGTTCGACGGGCGGGGCCGCGGGTTGGGTCACGGATGGGGAGAAGCGGCGGTCCGGTATCAGTCCTTCGATCGCTACGATCATGGTAAGAGCCTTGATCTGGCCGGCGATGATGCCTCTAGTCGCTTCGTGACTGAGAGTGGCCAGTTCCCAGAGCCGGGCCAGGATCTGGTCGCGTCCAAGGTTCAGCTTGCGCAGCCCTTCTGCTTCCTGGTCGACTAGCCTTTCCCTCACGGCGGCGCGGTGTTCGATCATGTAGGCCCGGACGCGGGGCTTGGCTTTGATGTAGGCGGCGGTTTCGGGGTTGAGACCAACCGCTTCTGCGGCACGGCGGTCATTCATGGTTCCGGACATGATCAGGAGAGCAAAGGCCATTTCCTGATCGGTGATGGGATCGCTGACTGTCTTTTTGGGCATAGGTAGTCTCTTTCCTCGGGTTTGCTGGAGATTGGGTGGGTCTTGGCTTCCCCCTTAGTGACAAAGAAGGGATGAGGCCGCGGTAGGCCAGCCACGGAGTCATGGCTGTTGTTGGTGATTTTGTGACAGGGATCGGGTGTGGTACCGGACAGCGGTGACGCTATCCTTCGCCCGCGCTAAAGGCCGAAACTACCGGCAACTGCCGGCCAAGGCGCCGCCGCGTGAGGGGCCGTCGCCTGCCGATATCGTCTACTCTTAGAGATAGAGCCTTTCCGTGTTTACAGTAAGTGGCGAGATGCGTTTTTCGGCACGGGAGTACCTGCCCAAAGGTCACTTGGGTTCGATTACGTGGGTTGGCAGCGGGATAGAAATGGGCGGCCGGTACGGTATGTGAAGGCACGATGCTACCCTGAGTTTATGCAGGTCATCGTTGAAATTCCCGACGAGTTCCTCCAGCAGCATGAAATCTACGATTATGCGATCGAGGATCTCGACAAGGACATGGCCACGCTGGACCGGTTGCTAACAGCGAACAGCCGGTAGTTGCAGGCATGATTGTTGTTGCCGATACCAGTCCACTCAATTACCTGATCCGCTTGGGCCATCCTGATGTTCTCAACAAAATCTATGGCCGCGTTCTGGTTGCCCATGCCGTTTTGATCGAGATGCAACACCACAGAGGTGCGTGCCAGGGCGTCCGCGCCTCCCCCATGGCTGGAGGAACGGCAGGTGGAGCAGGTCGATGCAGGTCTTGTCCCTAGCAGGTCTGAAGAGAAAAGCTAGCGGCCCCGTTTGGAGGGCCAGAAACTCGGCGGCTTTCACGATTCGCGTGGCGCGATACGACCCGAGTTTCAGCAGATGCTTGTCACCGGTCAAGAGGTAATCAGCCTGCGCGGCCGCTGCGCATTCCAATACTCGGTCATCATCAGGATCATCCGACACCACATTTAGCGCCTCCGTAGCGTGACTTTCGTGGTGCAACTTTCCATCCCCAGCAATGCATCGTGCAGATCGGTGTCTGACCAGCAGAATTTGATCCTCAACACGCGCATCGTCTCGTCGATGATCGGCTGGGATACGGCGACCTCGACCTCACCGTCCATGCCCATTTGCAAAAGACGCATCGGGCTGCCGCCGAACTCGAAGGCGCTCACGTAGATGTTGGTGTCCAAGGTAACGCGATTCACCGGCCGCGCACTTGCTGGATGGCCGAGGTGACGATCTCTTCAATCTCTTCGTCGCTCTTGCCCGCACGTTGTACCCCGGCGATTCAGCCGGTCGAGTGCGCGCTGGCCCATGCCTCGTTTCAAGGCGGCGATAGCGACTTCATCCACGCTCTTACCATCCGCCCGCGCGGCGGATTCTACTGCAGCCCGCAGGTCATCGGGAAGTCCGGTAATCGTGAAGTCTGCCATCCCATTCGGCCTCATCTCATTGTCGCGCGAATCCTAGTGCCAGCGCCAGCGGGCGTCAATTGCAACCTTTGCCCTGACGCACCGCAGTTGCGCGGGTGGGGTGCAGCCCGAACCAACCAATCCCAACAACTTGTCGGAGGGATGACTCCATGACCCACGACAACATTTAATACTGCCAAGGCGACGTTTATCTGTTTCGCGTTGACGCGCTTCCTGAGGCCGAGAAGGCGAAGCCGCTAGACAAAACCCACGCTCAACGTTTGTATATTGGTTGCGGAACCCTAGACACCCCGGTCTGGGCCATTCGCTCAACCGTTACGCCTGAGCAAAGGTAACATCCCGTCTCCCTGTTACGGTCCCTGTTACGGTCCAGAATATTCTGAGGTCAGCAGGCTTGCTCGCTCTACTGCTGAGGCCAATCTTTGAAGGGCATGATCAGGTAGAGCTCAGAATGCCCTGGCAGATGCGAAACGTAAACCTGACCCGTAGAGCCATCGCGGTTGAACTTTGCGAGATCTTCATTGTGAGGCGTGATGATCATCGCATGAGGTCCCACGTGATACGTGTGATCCGCACTGGAGGATGTTCCATGAAGATCCGGGACCCAGGCCCCGGAGAACATGTACATCACACCGATCTGGTCGATGTGTACCGGCCGGTCAGCGAGGCTGTCTTTGATCCATTGCATCGATGTCTTATCCAGGCACATTGGTTCATCGTGGGGATATCCCGGGATTCCTGGCAGACATGTCCAGTCGCTCTGGCCGGGTCGCAAAACCCGATATACCGCATTTGGGTCCTTCGGATTTGCCGGCCAGTCTGCAATGACTGCTTCCCTGGTGATAAACGAGGGTCCCGCGCGCAGAGCATCTGCAATTTTCGCTTCATCTGTAGACTGATGCGCTGAGGATTTCGTTTTCATTTGTGCGAAAGCAGCAAGCGATGCTGCAAGAGTCATGGCAGCAGCCAGTTTGAACATGTCCTTCTCCCTACGGTATCGATGCATCTCTTATCTGCCTGCAGATTTGATATGCAGTTCGATGGTAGGGAAAATGAGTACAGCCGGTCTTGGCGGAAACTGCTTATTGATGGCCTTTTCTGCTCCTGCGCCATTCGCCCGGACTCTCTCCCTGGGTGCGCTTGAAAGATCTGTTCAGGGCGGACTGATCGGCGAAGCCACAGAAGCTCGCCACTTCTGCAAGGGTCCGGCGCGAGGTCAGCAGGAGGTTCTTGACCGCGTCGATGCGACGTTCCATAAGCCATCGGTGCGGGGGCCGGCCAAAGGTTCGCCGGAAAGCATGCGCAAAATGACTTACCGATAGATTGCATTCGGCCGCGACGGAAGACAAGGAAACGTCGCCGTATAAGTTCGCGTTCAGGAACTCCTTCGCGCGACGAGCCTGCCAAGGGGCGAGGTGTCCTCGAGTGAGACCTGGTGAAACTGGAGTTCCCCCGTAAGCGTGCGCGGCGTGCGCGAGTATCGCTTGACCGATGTGATCCAGAAAGAGCTTCGGCGCAGGCTTCGTGCGCTGCATGGTGGAGAGAACGGTCATGCCAAGATGCTTGAGCGTCGTGTCCATCTCATAATGGGGCCAAGTGAGCGTATTCGCCATTGCAATACGGTTTTCGTAGGCAAACTGCTCGAGCGCTATGCGCGGTATATAGAACTGCACGACGTCGATAGGATTAGGAAAGAACGCAATCGGATCTTGTTCGAGATCGAGGATTGTCACTCCTCCCGACGGCCGCTTCCCAGTCGGCACTAATTTGCCGGAGAGCCACAGACGGCCTCCTCGGTTCGCGCGAAGATGGAGGTGGATAGAAAATGCCTTTTGCAGAGGAATAGGGCTGGTCGGATCGGAAAAGCCATTCGGCGCGTTCAGTCTGGTGACGGCTAATTCCGCTCTGCCGGAGCCCAGCGTCGCGTGGATTGGCGGCTCGGTGAGGTGCAAATATCCCGCCATCCGTTTCCCGTATGCGCCGGCTTCTATCATGCAACTGACCTCTCGAATTGAGATGCCTGTCCAAGAAGCAAAGTCTCTGCGGATCCGAGCATCCGCTTCAGGGCCAACTCCGTCTGGGTCTGGGCTGCAGTTTCCCCGATTAGAGTCTGAATCCAGCCACAAGCAGCGTTAGCCGGCGAGTAGCGGGAATCGCTGCAATAGGATCATGGCGCCGCATTTGCGCCAGTTCTTTAGGGTACGTCCCGTCTGTCACGCGGTGTTCGCGGTGTTACAACCCGGTTGGAAGAGGCGGTCGCTGCTTTTCATGAGGCCCTTAAGGAACACACCCGGGAACGGGTGCCGTTGGATTGGGCGATGACCCAGGACAACCTGGGCACAGCTCTTCAGGCACTAGGAGAGCGGGAGAACAATACTACCCGGCTGGAAGAGGCGCGCGTTGCAATTAGGTTGGCCCGAGATGTCTATCGGGCGTCGGCGATGACTCGTTACGATGAGTTGTTAGAAGCTCAGCTCGCATCGATCGACAAGCTCATAGCAAACAGGACGTGATGTGCCTGCAGTAATTACATTGCAGCGATTCTGGGGGAATAGGTATCCTGTCGCCCTATCTCCTGCGCAGAAGGCTTAAGGTGCGGATGGGTTTGAGGATGGGGGATAGGTATGCTGTCGCCGTATCTCCACCCAAACTCGCTTCGTGGGCGGCGGATTGCCGCGAAGTGAGGGAAAACTGTCATCTTTCAGGTCATCAGCAATTTATGTTGCTATTAGTGACCGTTCAGTATCGTCTCGTCATTGCCCGGGCTCGCCACGTCGTGGAACCACCCGGAGTTTGCCTTTTGCAGTCAGCGTTATTTCTTCAGGGTAGGTCCCGTCTCTCCCCCCCACGTTTGTCCAGACCCCGAAACTTCTGGTCATTCGCGTTTTTCCATTAGATTTGCAAATGCCGGGGAACCATTCGGCTGCGTACTCCAGGAATCGCCTTTGCGGACACGGGCATTTGCATTAGGGGAAATTCCGTCCCTTCAGGGCCTGTCCCCTCCAGGGCCCCTCCCTCGAGGACCCCTCCAGGAAGCCGATGCGGAGATAGCCGCCGGCGCGGTCTCCGTAGCGCGGGGCTACGGTGTCAAACAGACGGGAGACGGCTTCCCGGGTCTCAGATAAGAAAGGGCCAGGCGGCGGGAATGCAGGTCGCCTCTTTTGCCCAAGGTGATCAGCTTTTCGACGTGAGGACGCGCAGCCTTGCGGCTTCTACAGCGCGTAAAGCCAGTACCTTTCAGAAGCGCTCACCGATTAGCGAAAAGAAGGGCCTCAGGGGCTAAAGCCCAAGTCTTTCTTAGCTTTTACGGCCCGACTAAAGTCGTGCCCTGATACAAAGCACTAAGGGCGAGCCTCAACACGAAAAGGCTAAAGTCGTGCCTTGCATTGGAAGCGACCGAACGGCGAGTCCCAGAGATCCTTCGCCCCGCAACGCTTCGGTCCCCACGGTGAGGCGGGGTAGACGGGATGACCAGGTGCCGTGCGGACGCTCCCACAACGTTTGATTAGCCGGGGGAATGGCCTAAAGATAAAGCCGAATTCATTTGCAAAAGGGGCTATGTGCGGCCTTCAAGGAAGAAGCTCTTGGTGAGTTTTGTATCGGGGGCGACCTTAGTCGGCCGTATAAGGACGGAAAGAGTTTTAAAGCCCCTGCTATGGCGCATCCTCCACGAAATGCTCGTCCAGAGAAAGTTATGAGTAACGGACGGGTGTTCTTCGTTACTACGAAAACCAACATGGGACGACGCTTGTTGCAGTCGGAATGGCATGCAATGCTTCTCATCGACGTGCTACGGGCGAATGTAGCTGCAGGTAAGTTTCAGCTGCATGACTTCGTGATCATGCCAGATCATCTGCATTTGCTGATGACTCCTCCGGGCGACGTTACCATCGAAAAGGCAATGCAGCTTATCAAAGGTGGATTTTCGTATCGTCTGAAGCGGGAGTTTGGATTTCAGGGAGAGGTGTGGCAACCTGGATTTTCTGAGATGCGGATCATTGATGGACAAAGCTTTTTGCAGCACCGCGCATATATCGCTCAGAACCCTGTCAAAGCAGGACTCGTCGATCGTGCTGAACAGTGGCCTTATTGTTATAGTTACCTGGCGAAGAAAAAAGCGCAGGGGCTGAAGCCCAGATCTTTGTTGACTGCTAACGGCCCGACTAAAGTCGTGCCCTGATAACAAAGCGCTAAGGGCGAGCCTCGACACAAAACGCCAAGAGCGAAGAAAAAGGCGCAGGGGCTAAAGCCGAGATCTTTGTTGACCGTTAACGGCCCGACTAAAGTCGTGCCCTGATACAAAACATTAGAGCGGTGATTCCTGCGTGCCCGATACAGGGCGCTGAGGGTGAGAACTCGCCGGAAAGCATAACGCCGGCACCTGATACAGATCGATAATGACCTTCCGCACACGGCGAAGCCCGCGCCTACGGCGCGGGCTTGACGGAATTGCCGCCGGACTAAGCGTTGGTGTCGCTGCCGCTTCCGTCTGGCGGTCGCTGCTCGGCCATGGCCTTGTCGATTTCTTCGCGGCGCTTGGTCCTGGCTTCGGCGCGCTTCTGGCGCTTCTCGTCCAGCTCGTGCTCGGAGCCCAGGAGTTCGATGAAGGCCTTTTCGGCTCCGTCGCCTTTTTGGAAGCCGGTGCGGACGATGCGGAGATAGCCGCCGGCGCGGTCCCCGTAGCGCGGGGCTACAGTGTCAAACAGGCGGGAGACGGCTTCCCGGGTCTGCAGATAAGAAAGGGCCACGCGGCGGGAATGCGGGTCGCCTCTCTTGCCCAAGGTGATCAGCTTTTCGTCGTGAGGACGCGCAGCCTTGGCCTTGGTCCCACGGGCTTCTACAGCGCGTAAAGCCAGTTCCCCTTCAGAAGCGCTCATCGATTCGCGAAAAGAGGGCCTCAGGGGCTAAAGCCCAAGTCTTTCTTAGGTTTTATGGCCCGACTAAAGTCGTGCCCTGATACAAAGCAACCGGGCGGAATGGGCCTAAAAATAAAGCCGAATTCATTTGCAAAAGGGGTTGCGCGCGGCCTACAAGGGATAAGCTCTCGGTGAGTTTTGTATCAGGGCACGACTTCAGTCGGGCCATTCACGATTAAAAAGAATTGGGCTTCAGCCCCTGCTATGGCACATCCTGCACGAAATGCTTGTCCAGAGAAAGTTCTGAGCAGTGCACGGGTGTTCTTCGTAACGACGACAACTAGCATGGCACGGCGTTTATTGCAGTCGGAGCGGAATGCAATGCTTCTCATCGACGTGCTACGGGCGAATGTAGCTGCAGGTAAGTTTCAGATCCATGACTTCGTGATCATGCCGGATCATCTGCATCTGCTGATGACTCTGCCCAGCGACGTCAGCGTCGAAAAGGCCATGCAGCTTATTAAGGGCGGATTTTCGTATCGTCTGAAGAGGGATTTTGGATTTCAGGGAGAGGTGTGGCAACGCGGGTTTTCTGAGGTGCGGATCATTGATGGACAAAGCTTTTTGCAGCACCGCGCGTATATCGTTCAGAACCCTGTCAAAGCAGGACTCGTCGATCGTGCTGAACAGTGGCCCTATTGTTACAGTTACCTGGCGAAGAAAAAAGCGCAGGGGCTGAAGCCCAGGTCTTTGTTGACTGTTAACGGCCCGACTAAAGTCGTGCCCTGATACAAAGCACTACGCTCGAGCCTCAGCGCAAACGCGTACAGTCGTCCGCTGATATAGGCAATAAGGCGGGGCCTCAACAGAAAGGCCTAAAGTCTTTGCCCTGATGCGAAGCATTGGGGGCGAGACTCGACACGAAGGGTCAAGTCGACCCTGATACAAAGCAATAAAGGCTTTCCGCACATAGCGAAGCCCACGCCTAGGGCGCGGGCTTCACGGAATTGCCGACGGAGTTTAGGCGTTGGTGTCGCTGCCGCTTCCGTCTGGTGGTTGCTGCTCGGCCATGGCCTTGTCGATTTCTTCGCGGCGCTTGGTTCTCGCTTCGGCGCGCTTCTGGCGCTTCTCGTCCAGCTCGTGCTCGGAACCCAGGAGTTCGATGAAGGCCTTTTCGGCTCCGTCGCCTTTTTGGAAGCCGGTGCGGACGATGCGGAGATAGCCGCCGGCGCGGTCTCCGTAGCGCGGGGCTACGGTGTCAAACAGACGGGAGACGGCTTCCCGGGTCTGCAGATAGGAAAGGGCCAGGCGGCGGGAATGCAGGTCGCCTCTCTTGCCCAAAGTGATCAGCTTTTCGACGTGAGGACGCGCAGCCTTGGCCTTGGTGATCGTCGTCTCCACCCGGTCCTCGAGAAGAATGGACGTGACCAGGTTCCGTAACAGGGCTCGGCGATGACTGGTGTTGCGTCCTAGTTTGTAGCCTGCATTGCGATGGCGCATGGGTTTCTCTTTCTTGCGAAATTTTGCAGTGGCCGGTGGGGTTCCCCACCAGCCACCGCGAAATGACTAGAAGTTCTCCGGCTCCGACTGGAGGGGAATGTCTACACCCTCGAGGTCTTCGTCGTCGTCATCCTCTTCGTCGTCGTAACGGTTGTAGCTTGCGGCCAAGGTCGCGGCCGGCAATACGCTGGTCGGGCCAGGCACCGCGTTGCCGTGCTCGTCGATCTTCATGCCCAGAGACAAGCCCATCTGCGCCAGAATTTCCTTGATCTCGTTCAAGGACTTGCGGCCGAAGTTCTTGGTCTTGAGCATCTCAGGCTCGGTCTTCTGTACCAGCTCGCCGATGGTCTGAATGTTCGCGTTCTTGAGGCAGTTGTAGCTGCGTACGCTCAGTTCCAACTCCTCGACGGAGCGGTTGAGGTTCTCGTTGCGCAACTGCATGCGGCCTTCGTCGTGCGCGCTCTCGGCTTCGATCTCTTCCTCGAAGTTGATGAAGATGCTCATGTGGTCCTTGAGCAGCTTGGCGGCCAGGCCTAACGAATCAGCCGGCAATACCGAGCGATTGGTCCAGACTTCAATGGTCAGCTTGTCGTAGTCGGTGATCTGACCCAAACGGGCAGCATCGACGGTGTAGTTGACCTTGCGTACGGGCGAGTGGACAGAGTCCACGGGAATAAAGCCGATGCCCAGGTCGGAGTCGAAATTCTTGTCAGCGGAAACGTAACCACGGCCGCGCTTTAAGCGCATTTCCATGTCCAGCTTGCCACCTTCGCTCACGGTCGCGATGTAGACGTCCTTGTCCAGAATCTCGACGTCCCCGTCAGCATCGATCATGCCGGAGGTGACGACTCCCGGCTGGTCCGCACGGAGGTAGAGAGCCTTCGGGCCTTCGCCGTTGAGCTTGAAGGGAATCTGCTTGAGATTCAGGATGATGTCGGTGGCGTCTTCGACGACCCCGGTGATCGATTGGAACTCGTGCAGTACGCCTTCGATCTTGACCGCGGTGACGGCCGCGCCCTCAATGGACGAGAGCAGCGTGCGGCGCAGCGCGTTGCCAATGGTGGTGCCGAAGCCGCGCTCAAAGGGCTGGGCGCTGAACTTGCCGTACTTTTCGGTGAGCGTATCGGTGTCGACTGCAAGACGTTTCGGTTTTTGGAATCCTCTCCAAAGCATATCTGTGGTCCTCTCCATGCACGGCAAACGTCGCGAAGCATTCTGCTACGGCCGCGCTTGTTTCTCCTCGTTGATTGAATCTGTACTCTGCTACGACTACTTGCTGTAAAGTTCGACGATCAACTGCTCGTTGACGGGCAGGTTCACGTCTTCCCTCTTGGGCAGCGCCAGTACCTTGCCGGACAGATTGGCGTGGTCCACCTGCAGCCACCGTGGCGGTTGCTGATGGCTCGCGAATTCTGTCGAGGTTTCGAGTACTGTCATTTTCTTGCTGCCTTCGCGGATCTTGATCTCGTCGCCCACGCCTACCTGGAAGGAAGGAATATTCACTTTGCGGCCGTTCACTTCGACGTGACCGTGGCGCACGATCTGGCGCGCCTGGCGGCGGGAGCTGGCGAAGCCGAGACGGAATGCTACGTTGTCTAAGCGACGCTCGAGTTGCTGCAAGAGCAGTTCGCCGGTGACTCCCTGGGACCGCGAGGCCTTCTCGTAATAGGCGCGGAACTGGCTTTCCAGGGTGAAATAGATGCGCTTGGCTTTTTGCTTCTCGCGCAGCTGCAGACCGTAGCCTACGATCTTGGGCTTGCGGTCGCGACCGTGCTGGCCGGGGGCGAAGTTGCGCTTCTCAATGGGGCACTTTTCGGAAAAGCACTTGGTGCCCTTCAGGAAAAGCTTGGTGCCTTCACGACGGCAAAGGCGGCAGACGGGTCCGGTGTATCTTGCCACGTAATTCTCCTTACTTCAGAGGCCGACCGGTTTACGGATTTAATCCTTCGTCCCGGTCCAGCTTATTTTTTTCAGCGCTCGTTATACTCTGCGGCGCTTTGGCGGACGGCAGCCGTTGTGCGGGATCGGCGTGACGTCGCGGATGGAACGGACGTCGAGTCCCGCGGCTGCCAGGGCGCGCACGGCGGATTCACGGCCGGAGCCGGGACCGCTGACACGTACATCGACCGAGCGTAGACCGTGATCGCGCGCCTGGTTGGCGGCATTCATGGCTGCCTGCTGGGCGGCGAACGGGGTTCCCTTGCGGGAACCGCGGAAGCCGAGCGAGCCAGAGCTCTTCCAGGAGAGGGTGTTTCCCTGGCCGTCGGTGATGGTCACGATGGTGTTGTTGAAGGAGGCTTGCACGTAGACCAGTCCGTAAGGGACGTTCTTGCGCTCGCGCTTCTTGAATTTCTTGTTCTTGGCGGCCTTGCCGGCGGCGCCTGGTTTTTGCTCTTGTTTCGCCATTAGGTCTTCGCCGTCGCTTTCTTCTTGCCTGCGATTGTGCCCTTACGCGGTCCCTTGCGGGTGCGCGCGTTGGTGTGGGTGCGCTGTCCGCGGACGGGGAGGTTGCGCCGGTGGCGCAGGCCACGATAAGACTGAATGTCTATCAGCCGCTTGATGTGCATGGAGACGTCTTTGCGCAGATCGCCTTCGATCTCGCCTTCGTTCTCAATCACCTGGCGGATGCGGTTTACCTCGTCTTCACCCAGGTCCTGGACTTTTTTGACCGGGTCTACATTGGCCGTGGCCAGGATGCGCCGGGCGCGCGGGTTGCCGATTCCGAAGATGTAGGTCAGCGCGATTCTTGCCTGCTTGTGGCGGGGAAGGTCGACGCCTGCAATACGTGCCATAACGGATCCTTTTTCGTGCTTGCTCGAAGTGGCTTCGCCGCTTCTTGCGGTTTTTGCTGTCTTAGGACAGCGGGTGAAGGCTTCGGAAGAGGTTCAACGCAAGCCTTTATGGCTAACTAGCCTCTTCGGTGCCGGTTTTGACTGAGGGAAAACCCTCAGTTTGGATTTGTGGTATCCCACATCTCGCGAAAAACGACGGAGTTTTTTCGTTTCTCCATCCGGCCCTACTAGGAGGATCCCAGGTCTCAAATGCGAGACCTGGGGCACCCTGTCGTTTTTTCCTTGAGGGTTTTTACACCCTCATGATTCTTTTCGTCGAGAGAGTCCTTTTAGACCCTCTTGAGTTCTTACCGAGGGAGTTTTTCAGGCCCTCTACAGCCGTCCCTTACGGGACTAGCCCTCGGTAGCCTTGCTACCCAGGACTGCGTCCTGGGCTAAATTCAGCCGCCCCTACGGGACTGGTTCTCAATTAGCCTTGGCTAGCCTTGGCGTTGCTTGTGCTTGGAGTTTTCGCAGATCACGCGCACTACTCCGCGGCGATGGATCACTTTGCACTTGTCACAGATCTTTTTTACTGATGCCCTTACCTTCATGTGCTCCTGACCTTTCAGTTCTACTTGTAGCGGTATACGATCCGGCCTCGGGTCAGATCGTAAGGACTGAGCTCTACCGCCACCCGGTCGCCGGGGAGGATGCGGATAAAATTCTTTCGCATGCGTCCCGATACGTGCGCCAGAACCTGGTGCTTGTTTTCAAGCTCGACTTTGAACATCGCGTTGGGCAACGTCTCTACGACCGTTGCCATTACTTCAATCGCGTCTTCCTTCGACAAACGTTATTCCCGATTCTGCCGGCGATAAATATCCCGCTGGCTTCTTTACCCTACTGCGTCAAAATCACAGCGCCTTCGGCCGTCACCGCCACGGTGTGCTCGAAGTGAGCGCTCAAACTTCCATCTTCGGTTACTGCCGTCCAGCCATCACTCAACACCTGAACACCCGGCTTGCCCACGTTCACCATGGGCTCGATGGCCAACACCATTCCCGCGCGCAGCTTGGTTCCCATTCCCCGCTGCCCGTAGTTGGGAACCTGCGGATCTTCGTGCATCCGGGTCCCGATTCCATGGCCCACAAACTCCCGCACGACACTGAAGCCGTCCGCTTCCACCACTTCCTGCACCGCTGCGCCAATATCGCCCAGCGTTGCTCCCGGCCGCACTACCTTGATCGCGGTCTCGAGCGATCTGCGGGTCACATCCAACAGGCGCTTGGCTTTCGGCGTCACCTCGGCTCCTACCGGAACCGTGATGGCCGAGTCTCCGTAGTAGCCGTCCAACACCACACCGGTGTCGATCGAAACGATGTCCCCTTCGCGCAGGACCCGCTCCTTGGAGGGAATGCCGTGGACTACCTGCTCGTTCACCGAGGTGCACAGTACACAGGGGTAGCCGCGATATCCCTTAAATGCGGAGGTGGCGCCAAACTCAGCCATCTTCTTCTCCGCCGCGTTTTCCAGGTCGAGAGTGGTTACGCCGGGCTTGACGAGCGCTCTTACGTGCTCGAGTACCTCACGAACTACCGCTCCGCTGCGCCGCATTTTTTCTATCTCTTGCGGCGTCTTAATCATGATGGCCATCGGCCTTGTTTCAACTCTCTTTTCTAAGTCTGGGATCTGAGTCGCGCTACCGCGGCCATGATGCCCGCCATTACCTCGCCCGCCGGTTGCTCGCCATCGACTTCCACAAATCGACTGCCGGCGCGGTAATGCTCTACCACTGGCGCCGTTAGCGCCGCATACGTGCGCATACGTTCATGGAAGACCGATTCGACATCATCCGCGCGCTGGACCAGCGGCGTGCCTTCCACATCGCACACCATGTCGAATTTCGGCGGCTGCAGGTAGACGTTGTAAATGCGCTGGCAGGTTGGACAGTTGCGCCTACCCGTGATACGACGCAACAACTGAGTATAACTTACCTGGATGCTAACCGCAATCAGCGGAAGCCCTTGGGGGATGGCCGCCAGCCTCGCGTCATCTGATTGTTGATCACGCAAGCGTGAATCAAGCCACTCCGCCTGGGCCAGGGTGCGGGGATAACCGTCCAAAATGTAGCCGCGGACCGTGTCCGGCCGGGCCAGGCGCTCAGCGACCATTTGATTGACGAGGTCGTCGGGGACCAGCTTGCCGGAGTCCATGATCTGGGTCGCTACCAGCCCTAACGGCGTCCCGTTGGTGCGGTGTTCGCGCAGCAGGTCGCCGGTGGAGATATGGGGAATGCCCCAGGCAGCCATAAGTCCTTTGGCTTGTGTTCCCTTGCCCACCCCCGGCGCGCCCATCAGCAGCAAGGGGCCGGGGATAATCTCCTTTTCTTTCGTAGATGGCTGTGAACCTTCCGCCACGGATGCCGGCTTTACCACGACCGCCTTCCGCGGACCCGGCCGCTACGCGGGGAGAAGCCGTCATAGTGGCGCATGATCAGCTGGGACTCAACCTGGTTGATTGTATCCATGGCCACACCGACCACAATCAGAAGCGAAGTACCGCCGAAGTAGAAGCTCACGTTCAGGCCGTGGGTGACCCAGGTGGGCAGTTTTTCAAAGAATCCGCCTACCAGCCACATGTCGTTGAGGTGAATGCCGCTGATCAGGATCTGCGGGATCAGGGAGATGACGATCAGGTAGAGCGCGCCCACCAGGGTGATGCGGGTGAGGACGTCGTTCACGAAGTCAGAAGTGCGGCGCCCGGGACGGATGCCGGGGATGAAGCCGCCGTACTTGCGCATGTTGTCGGCAATGTCATCGGGCCGGAAGACGATGGAGATGTAGAAGTAGGCAAAGAAGACGATGCCTACCATGTAGAGCAGTTCGTACCAGGGTTCCCCGGGGCGTAGGCCGTCGAAAATGCGGGTAAAGAAGCCGCTGTTGCGCACGAATCCTGAGCCGGCGAAGAGCAGCGGGGCGGAGAGGATGGAGCTGGCGAAGATGACCGGCATGACGCCGCCGGAGTTGACCTTGAGCGGCAGATGGGTGGATTGGCCCCCCATGAGACGGCGGCCGACGATGCGCTTGGCGTATTGCACCGGGATGCGGCGCTCGCTGCGCTCCACAAAGACGATGAAGGCGACGATGGCGATCATCATGGCTACCAGGATGACCAGCGCCGGGACGGTGAAGGCTCCCCAGGCCTGGGTCTTGGCTTTGTCGATCAGGTCTTGAATGCCGCGCGGCAGGCCGACGACGATGCCGGCGAAGATCAGCAAGCTCATGCCGTTGCCGATGCCACGGTCGGTGATTTGTTCACCCAGCCACATGATGAACGCTGTGCCGGTGGTCAGCGTGATCATGGTCATGAAAATGAAGCCCGGTCCGGGATTCAACACGTAGGAGACTCCGCCCGAGCCGTGGGACAGGGTCAGGGCGATGGCCAGGGACTGCACGGCTCCCAGGACTACGGTGACGTAGCGGGTCCACTGAGTGATTTTGCGGCGGCCGAGTTCGCCTTCCTTTTGCAGCTTGGCCAGTGGTTCGTAAACCACGGTCAGGAGCTGGAAGATGATCGACGCGGTGATGTAGGGCATGATGCCCAGGGCGAAGATGGTCAGACGGCGGAGGTTACCGCCGCTGAATAGGTCGACCAGGCCGAGTGCGCTCCCCGCCTGCTGGTCGAAGAATTGGGCCAGCAGCTTGAGGTTGACTCCTGGGGTCGGAATTTGCGAGCCCAGGCGATAGACGGCCAGGATGCCCAGGGTGAATAACACCCGCTTGCGCAGGTCCGGAATCCGGAAGATGTTGGCAATCTTCTCAAACATACAGTCGGTACCTCAGGGGCAGTGCCCCCGTTTATCTTGCCGGTTCACGTGCGGGCTCGTCCTTCGAGAAAAGCCGTACCTCAGGGGCTAAAGCCTTCATTCGCCCCTGCAAATCATCTTTCTATCGTACCCGGGACTGCGTCCGGGGGGAATACCAGCCGTCCCCGTTCGACAAGCTCAGGGCAGGCTCTTCGGGACTGAATCGGCTTTTCATGGCTACCCAGGACTGCGTCCTGGGCTAAGTTCAACCGTCCCTTCGGGACTTGGTTTTTGTCCCTTTGGGACGGTTTTGCGAATGGCGAGAGGCCTAACCTCAGGCGACCAGGATTGCCTTGCCGCCGGCTTTCTCGATCTTTTCTTGCGCCGACTTGGAAAACTTATGGGCATGCACGGTGACTGCACCGGTCAACTCACCGTCACCCAGTACCTTGACCAGGCCATTGCGCTTCTTGAGAAGACCCTTGGCGGCGAAGGCTTCGAGGGTAAATTCCGTGTGCCCCTCAGCTTGCAGCTCGGCGATGCGGCCCAGGTTGATGACGGAGTATTCGGTGCGGAAGATGTTGGTGAAGCCGCGCTTGGGCAGACGACGGTGGAGCGGCATCTGGCCGCCTTCAAAACCACGCATCATGTGGGAACCGGAACGGGAGCGCTGGCCTTTGTGACCGCGGGCGGAGGTTTTGCCCATGCCCGAGCCCATACCGCGGCCGACACGCTTCTTGTTGCTGTTCGCCTGCTTGGGCGCCCTCAAATTGGAAAGATTCTTTGCCATATATCCTCGCTAAACGCCGGCTGGCTTTGCCAGTCCGACTCGCTTATGTGTATCTATTCTACGATCCGCACTAAATGAGGCACGGTCTTGACCATGCCGCGGATCGACGGCGTATCCTCACGCTCCACCACCTGGTTAAGCCGAGTGAAGCCCAAGCCCTTAACCACCAGCTTGTGCTTGACCGGGGTGGAGATCTTGGACCGGTAGTACTGCAGGCGAATCATTGCCTTTGCCATTAGTAAAGCTCCTGTGGCTGCTTGCCACGAGCGGCCGCGACTTCGCCACGATCGCGCAATTGCACCAGGGCATCGAAGGTGGCCTTGACCACGTTGTGCGGATTGGCCGAGCCCAGGCTCTTGGTCAGGATGTTCTGCACGCCGACCGAGGTCATGACCGCGCGCACTGCACCGCCCGCGATGACGCCGGTCCCTTCCGGCGCCGGCTTCAAGAGCACATGTCCGGAACCGAAACGGCCCAGTACCTGATGCGGGATGGTGGTTTCCGAGAGGTTCACGTGGACCAGGTTCTTCTTGGCCGCCTCGATGCCCTTGCGGATCGCCTGCGGTACTTCCTTGGCCTTGCCGGAACCGAAACCCACTACGCCGGCCGCGGGATCCCCGACTACCACCAGGGCTGCGAAAGACATGTTCTTACCACCCTTCACTACCTTGGTGACACGATTGATGGACACCACCTGATCCTTCAGGTTGTACTGCCCGGCGTCCAGTTTCCGCTTGAGAATTGCCATGCTGTTGTCCGATCCTTCTGCGCTGCTTGACAGCTGCGCCTATCCCCAAAAACTTAAAATTCTAAACCGGCTTCGCGGGCTGCATCCGCCAGGGCCTTGATGCGCCCGTGGTAGAGATAGCCGCCGCGGTCGAAGACCACCCGCTTGATTCCCTTTTCAATGGCGCGCTCGGCCACCAGCTTGCCCACTTCTTTCGCCGCTGCCACGTTGCCGCCGGTCTTCACCTTGGCGGCCAGGCTGGAGGCGGAGAGCAAGGTCTCGCCCTTGGCGTCGTCGATGATCTGAGCATAGATGTGGTTGAGCGAGCGGTAGACGTTCAACCGGGGACGCACCGCTGTGCCCTGCATCTTTTGACGAATGCGGAAGTGCACTCGCTGGCGAATCACATTTCTCTGTCTAATCGGAAGCATTTACGTGTTCCTTTCCTAAAGGCGGAGCTGCCCTGCAGCCCCGTCCCGGAATTCCTGTTCCGCTTCCCCATCAAGGGCAGCGTGGTGCGGCTTTCTTTAAGGAAAGCCGCATGCATTTCCCGAACCCAGAAGACCTCGACAGGAATTCCGGGCGTTCGGTTTTACTTAGCGCCGGTCTTGCCGACCTTCTTCTTCAAACGCTCGCCCGTGTAGCGCACACCTTTGTTCTTATACGGATCGGGCTTACGCAGGGAACGCATGTCGGCGGCTACCTGGCCTACCTTCTGACGGTCGATGCCGCTGATGGTTAAGTGGGTCTGCTTGGGATCGATTGCCACTTCGATCCCTGTGGGCAAGGGAAACTCGATGGGGTGGGAGAAGCCCAGGGTAAAGACAACAATGCCTTTGCCCTTGAGCTCAGCGCGATAGCCGATGCCCACGATATCCAGTTCCTTGGTCCAGCCCTTGGTCACGCCCTCAACCGCGTTCGAAACCAACGCGCGGGTGAGGCCATGGAGAGCGGCGAGTTCTTCCTTCTCGCGTACGGCTACGAGATTGCTGTCCTGCTTCTCAAGCTTGATGCCGGTCGGCAGCATGGCGGTGAGTTTGCCTTTGGGGCCCTCGACCAGCACGGTGTTGCCCTGCACGGTGTACTTCACCGTGGCGGGCAACGGAATCGGTTTCTTCCCTATACGCGACATAACTTTTCTAACCTCTTGCGGCTTGCGAGTCGCGGTCCCGCATAGGACCGTTCCACTGCAGCCAATTGCTTACCAGACTTCGCAGAGAATCTCGCCGCCGACGCCTTCGCGCCGCGCCTGCCGTCCGGTCATCACGCCGCGAGGCGTGGTCATGATGCTGATGCCCAGTCCGCTCTGGACGCGCTTGATCTCATCCCGGCCGACATAGACGCGGCAGCCCGGGCGCGAAATGCGCGAGAGGTCGCGTATGGCAGCTTCGTTGTTGGCGCCGTACTTGAGGTATACCCGCAGCACTGCGCGGCCATTCTCTTCCGCCGCCTTGTAGTTGGCGATGTAGCCTTCTTCTTTGAGGATGCGGGCAATCTCGGTCTTCAGCTTCGACGCCGGAACATCCAGCTTTTGGTGCCGCGCACGGATGGAGTTGCGGATACGCGTCACAAAATCGGCTACTGGATCAGTCAAACTCATTCTCTCTCCTCCACTCCCCGTTCGCTCCGGCCTGGTGTTGTCCAGGACCGAAGAACCTGCGGGAATGTTGTGGTTACATCGGGCCGTGATTTACCAACTGGACTTGACGACGCCGGGGATCTCGCCCCGAAGCGCCAACTGGCGGAAGCACAAGCGGCATAGGCCGAACTTGCGCAGATACGCACGCGGCCGTCCGCAAATCTTGCAGCGATTGTGCTGGCGGCTGGAAAATTTCGGCTTGCGGGCGTCTTTAACTCGTTTCGCTGTCGTTGCCATTTGTCTCTCTTGAATCCTCTCTACGCAGTCTGACGGAAGGGTATGCCGAACTGCCGTAGCAGGGCACGCGCCTGGTTATCGTCCTTGGCAGTGGTCACGATGGTGACGTTCATGCCCTTCAACTTATCTACGCGCGCGTAATCGACTTCGGGAAAGATCAGCTGGTCGCGCATGCCCAGCGTGTAGTTGCCACGTCCGTCAAAGCTCTTGGTGGATACGCCCTTGAAGTCGCGTACGCGGGGGAGGGCGACGGAAACCAGGCGGTCGAGAAACTCGTACATGATGTCGCCGCGCAAGGTGACCATGGCGCCGATCGGCATGCCCTCGCGCACCTTGAAGGCGGCGATGGACTTCTTGGCCTTGGTGGTCACCGGCTTTTGGCCGGCAATCGAGGCCAGATCGGCTACCAGCGGATCCATGATCTTGACGTTCTGCGTGGCCTCGCCCAGGCCCATGTTCAGAACGATCTTTTCCAGGCGGGGCACAGCCATCAGGTTGTTGAGGCCTAATTCTTTCTGCAGTGCCGGCCGGATTTCCTGGTGGTACTTTGCTTTCAGTCTTGCGTTTGCTTTCGCCATAAAGCCGTCTCTTTTCTTTTCACGGTCCCGGAGTGGGTTTAAACCCGTTTACCGTTGCGTGATTACTTTTTCTTTGGGGCCAGGGTCTGGCCGCACTTCTTGCACACCCGAACCTTGGTGTCGCCTTCAAACTTGTGACCCACGCGGGTGGGGCCGCAGGAGCTGCAGACCAACATCACGTTCGAAATCTGGATGGCTGCTTCCTGCTCGGCAATGCCGCCCTTGATGTTGCGCTGCGGGTTGGGGTGGACATGCTTCTTGACCATGCGGACGTGCTCGACCAGGACCCGATCCTTATCCGCGAGGACGCGCAGCACGCGGCCGCGCTTGCCCTTGTCGGTGCCGGTAATCACTTCCACCGTATCGTTGCGCTGTAACTTCAATGCCATGACTTCCTCGTCTCCAACTGTGCCCTGCTTAGATAACTTCGGGGGCCAGCGACACAATCTTCAGGAATTTCTTTTCCCGCAATTCACGGGCGACCGGACCAAACACGCGCGTGCCTACTGGCTCTCCCGCTTCATTGATCAAGACTGCGGCGTTCTGGTCAAACCGGATATAGGTTCCGTCACGGCGGCGATATTCTTTCCGCGTGCGCACCACGACCGCTTTGACGACGACGCCCTTCTTGACCTGACCGTCGGGAGACGCTTCCTTGACAGAGGCAGTAATCACGTCGCCCAGGCCGGCCTTCTTGCCGCTCGATCCGCCCAGCGGCAGAATCATCTGCAGCTTGCGCGCGCCGGAATTATCGGCGACGTCCAGCATGCTTCTCATTTGCACTGCCATACTCGTCTCTCCTTGTGCTGCCCTCAGGGGCTAAAGCCCTCGTGGGTTCACCCATTGCGGCACGACTAAAGTCGTGCCCTGATACAAAGCAAACTATCTTCCTATCCGAATCAGGTTCAGCCCATTGCGGCACTGCTAAAGTCGTGCCCTGATACAAACCGAAGTATCTTCCTATCCGAATCAGGTTCAGCCCATTGCGGCGCTGCTAAAGTCGTGCCCTGATACAAACCGAAGTATCTTCCTACCCGAATCAGGTTCAGCCCATTGCGGCACGACTAAAGTCGTGCCCTGATACAAAGCGAACTATCTTCCTGCCCGAAACCTAGACTGCCGGTTGCGCGATTTCTTCGGCGTGCGGCAACGAAGAACGGCGAATCACTTCTTCCAGCGTCCAGCGCTTCAGCTTGCTCAACGGGCGGCTCTCGCGAATCCTCACCACGTCGCCGAGGCGGGCGGAGTTCTGCTCGTCGTGGGCGTAAAACTTCTTGCTCAGTTTGATCACGCGCTTGTACTTAGGGTGAGTCTTGCGCATCTCCACTTCGACCACGATGGTCTTCTGCATCTTGGTGGAAATGACGTTGCCGATCTTTTCTGTGCGCCGTGACTCCGGCTTAACTGCTGTGGCTTCCGACATGGCTTAACGAGCCCCTTTTCTGGCCGGCTTGGCCTTTTTCGTTTTCGCGACCGCTTCACCGGCCGGCTTCAAAGCCTCGCCGTGCAGACCAAGCGCGCGCTCACGGGCAATGGTCTTGATGCGAGCTACGTCTTTGCGCAGATCGCGCAGCTTCTTTACGCCTTCGTTTTGCCCCAGCTTCATCTGGAAGCGCAGGCGAAAGAGCTGCTCGGCGGAGGTCTTTTCCTGCCGCACTAACTCGTCATCATTGAGGTTGCGAATCTTTTCGGTTTCCATTGCTCTTCTCTCTACTTGACTACTGCCGTGGTCTTGACGTCGTGGCGCATGACGAATCGCGTTTTCAGGGGCAGCTTGTTCGACGCCAGGCGCATGGCTTCGGCCGCGATGTCTGGAGCAACCCCTTCCATCTCGAACAGCACCTTGCCCGGGCGTACGACGGCTACCCAGTGATCCGGAGCGCCCTTGCCCTTACCCATACGGGTTTCGGCGGGCTTCTTGGTCACCGGCTTGTCGGGAAACAGGCGCAGCCAGATCTTGCCGCCGCGCTTGATGAAGCGGGTCATGGCCACACGGCTGGCTTCAATCTGCCGGTCGGTGATGTAGCCGCACTCCATGACCTTCAGCCCGTAATCCCCGAAAGAGAGCTCGGAGCCGCGCCAGGCTTTGCCTTTCATGCGGCCGCGCTGCTGCTTGCGGTACTTAACCTTCTTTGGCATCAACATAAAAATTCGCCTCGATACAAACCGTCGTTTGCTTAGAACACTCCGCTGGTGCCGGCCGGCTGCGGCTGGCGGCGCTTCTGCTCGTAAATGTCACCGCGATAGATCCAGGTCTTGACCCCGATCACGCCGTACGTCGTGCGCGCTTCGGCAAAGCCATAGTCGATGTCGGCGCGTAGAGTGTGCAGCGGCAAACGCCCCTGCAGGTACCATTCAGAACGCGCGATTTCGTTGCCGTTCAAGCGACCGGAAACGCGAACCTTGATGCCTTTGCAGCCAAAGCGTAGAGCCGAATCCACTGCCTTACGCATGGCGCGGCGGAAGCCGACACGCTTTTCCAGTTGCAGGGCGATGTTCTCGGCGACCAACTGCGCGTCCAGCTCGGGCTTGTTCACTTCGAGAATGTCGATGAACACGTCGCGGTTGGTGCGCTTCTGCAGGTCGGTCTTGAGCTTCTCGATCTCGGCGCCCTTGCGGCCGATCACGATGCCGGGACGCGCGGTGCGGATGATGAGGCGCAGCTTGTTGCCCGGACGTTCGATCTCGACTGAGCTCACACCGGCTGCCTTGAGTTTTTCCTTCAACTCCGCGCGTAGGTGCACATCTTCAATCAGCAACTTGTCGTAGTCGCGCTCGACGAACCAGCGTGACCGCCATGGCTTGTTGACACCCAGTCGAAAGCCGTAAGGATGAACTTTTTGTCCCATAATTTCCTCGAACCTACTTCGCGGCCTTCTTCCAGTTTTTTGCTGCGCTCTTCTTGGCCACGGCCTTCTTGGCCGCAGTCTTCTTTGCCGCGCCCTTCAACAGGCGCTTCTTCGCGGGCGCCGTCTCGGACCCCGCCGTTTCAACCAACCCAGCCCGCTTGCGCTCCGCGACCGCGATCACGATGTGCGCCATCCTGCGCTGATAGCGGAAGGCCCGTCCCATCGGCGCCGGACGGATGCGCTTCATGCGTGGTCCTTCGTTGGCCAGCGCGGTCTTGACGTAGAGGTTATCTACATCCACGTCGAGGTCCCGCTCCTGGCTGAGATAGTTGGCGTTCTGAATCGCGGCGCGCAGCACTTTCTCAACCAGCGGCGCGACACCCTTCTTGGTGAACGCCACGGTCTCCAGTGCGTCGCCCACCTTGCGCCCCTTGATCAGTTCCAGCACCAGGCGAGCTTTTTGCGGCGATACCCGCTGAAACTTTGCTTCGGCCCGGAATTCCTGTGTTTCCAGTTGCATTGGCTTCTTCCCTTAAATCGTTTTAGCGGGGCTTGGCCGACGACTCGGCCGCTTTTGCCGAGTGACCCTTAAATGTCCGCGTTGCCGAGAACTCGCCCAACTTGTGCCCGACCATGTTTTCCGTCACGTAGACGGGGATAAATTTTCTGCCGTTGTGCACCGCGATGGTGTGGCCCACCATATCGGGATGAATGGTCGACCGGCGCGACCAGGTACGAAGGACTTTCTTGTCGTTCGTCGCGTTCATCGCTTCTATTTTCACCATCAGGTGCCCGTCGATAAACGGACCCTTTTTCGTCGAACGTGCCATGCTTCGCTGCTCCTGACTATTTCTTCGCGCGGCTGACGATAAACGTGTCCGTCCGCTTGTTGTTGCGTGTCTTGTAACCGCGGGTGGGCTGGCCCCATGGGGTGACCGGATGACGGCCTCCCGAGGTCTTACCTTCGCCGCCGCCGTGCGGGTGATCGACCGGGTTCATGGACACGCCGCGATTGGTGGGGCGAATGCCCAGCCAGCGATTCCGTCCTGCCTTGCCGATGGATACGTTCTCGTGATCGGTGTTGCCTACCTGGCCTACGGTCGCCATGCACGCTACCAGTACCCGGCGAGTTTCGCCGGAGGGCAGCTTGAGCAGCGCGTAGTCGCCTTCCTTGGCTACCAGCTGCGCCGAAGCGCCTGCGGAGCGAACCATCTGCGCGCCCTTGCCGGGGCGAAGCTCGACGTTGTGCACGGTGGTGCCGGAGGGAATGTTCTTCAGCGGCAGTGCGTTGCCGACGAGGAT
The DNA here is from genome assembly GCA_963830325.1 of uncultured Acidobacteriaceae bacterium. Classification (GTDB taxonomy): domain Bacteria; phylum Acidobacteriota; class Terriglobia; order Terriglobales; family Acidobacteriaceae; genus PALSA-350. The sequence goes on along the minus strand of CAWHMV010000003.1, from coordinate 1,316,098 downwards.
GTCCGCCTCAGGCCCGCTCATGATCGTCTGCCCGACTTTGAGTCCGACGGGCTGGATAATGTAGCGCTTTTCGCCATCCAGGTAATTCACCAGGGCGATGCGCGAGGAGCGGTTGGGATCGTATTCGATCGAGGCCACTTTGCCGGGCACGCCAAACTTGTCCCGTTTGAAGTCGATCAGGCGCAGTTTCTGCTTATGGCCACCGCCATGGTGACGCATCGTCAGGTCGCCGGAATTACGGCGGCCCCCCGTGCGCTGCTTCACTGCCAGCAGCGGCTTGTGGGGGCGATTCGTCGTGATGTCGTCGTTTACCAGAGTGGTCTGGAAACGCAGCGTGGGTGTGATCGGTCTGTATGTCTTGATCGGCATCTTATTAGCTCACTTACAACGCGTTGACGTAGTCGGGCATTTTCTCGCCCGGCTGCAGACGAACGTAGGCTTTCTTCCAATCGGGGCGAAAACCGGAGAACTTACCCCGGCGCCGTTCTTTGCCCAGGAAGTTAGCGGTGCGCACGCTGTGTACCTTCACCTTGAACAGCGTTTCGACGGCATGCTTGACTTCGGTCTTGGTCGCATCAGGCGCCACGTCGAACACCAGGGTGCTCTCGGTTTCCTTTGCGCCCAATCCCTTTTCGGTAATCAGGGGTCGCCGGATCACGTTATAGATAGTCGGCATCAGGCCACCTCCGAACCGGCATGCTTACGCCGGGAAACTGTTTTCTTCAACGTCTCCTGCAACTGCTCAATGGCGGCACGAGAGAAAATCGCGCGCTCGTAGCGCAGCAGATCGTAGGGGTGCACTTCCTTGGTCAGCATCAACTCCACCCGGTGGAGGTTGCGCGAACCGAGCAGTAATGCGCGGCCGGGCTCCTGGCCACCCTCTACCAACAGGGTGGTCCGGTTGGCATCGAGCTTGTCGAGCGCCGCACGATAGGCCTTGGTCTTGGCGTCTGCCAGTTCCAGGCTCTCGACCACGGTCAGCTTGCCATCGGCGAGCTTCGAGGCCAGCGCGGAACGCAGAGCACCGAGCAGCTTCTTGCGGGGGAAGGCGTAATCGTAGCTACGGGGCTGAGGTCCGTGAACCGTGCCGCCATGGCGCCAGATCGGCGAACGTACCGAGCCTACGCGGGCGCGGCCGGTGCCCTTCTGCTTCCACAACTTCTTGCCCGAACCGGAGACCAGCTTCTTGTTCTTGGTGGCAGCGGTACCTTGCCGCATCGCAGCGCGATAGTGCTTCACTGCTTCCCAGAGCAGTGCCTCGTTGATCTGTTCCGGCGCGAAAATTTCGTCCGCCAGCTCCAGCGAGCCTACTGTCTCTCCACCTAGATTGACTACATCAATGTGTGCCATCTTTTTCCTCTAGGGACTTCGCATCGGGGAGCCGCCCACAGGGGCTAAAGCCCTCAGATGCTTCAAGTCCGTACGGCCCGACTAAAGTCGTGCCCTGATACAAAAACTACTTCTTCTTGCCACCTGAGGGCTTGGCGCCGGAAGCCTTCTTCGAAGCCTTCAACGGATCGACCGTGCCCCCACCGCCAAAGCCACGACGCTCACGCGGCGGCGCCTTGGACTTGGAGATCATGACGTATCCTTCGCGAGGGCCGGGGATGGCGCCTTCGACCATCAACAGGTTCTCGTCCAGATCGATACCGCGAATGCGCAGGTTCCTGACCGTGATCTGCTTGGCTCCAAAGTGCCCTGGCATACGCTGGCCGGGGAACACGCGGGAAGGAAACGAGGAAGCGCCGATCGAACCTTGCACCTGGAACATGTGTCCGTGGGCTTTCGGACCACCGCCAAAGTGATGGCGGCGGACAACTCCGGCAAACCCGCGGCCCTTGCTGGTGCCAATCACGTCGACGTATTTGGCGTCTTCGAAAATGTCTACCAGAACCTTGTCGCCCGCTTTCAATTCCTGAGCCTCACCATCCGCGGATGGACGCTCGACCGGAACTTCGCGCATCAGCTTGACTGGGGGAACGTTGTTCTTGGCGAAGTGGCCGGCCATCGGCTTGTTCACCTTGCCACCCTTTACAAACTCAATCAGGCCGATCTGCGCGGCACTGTAGCCGTCGCCGGCCAGCGTCTTCAGCTGGGTCACTACGCAGGGGCCCGCCTGCAGTACGGTGACCGGGTGTACTTCACCCTTGTCATCGAACAACTGCGTCATCCCGATCTTCTTGCCCAGAATCCCTGTCACCGACATGGTGCTCTCCTTACTTCTCGAATGCCTTAATCTCAACATCGACGCCGGCCGGAAGATCCAGCTTCATCAGCGCATCGATGGTCTGTTGCGTCGGCTCGAGAATATCGATCAGCCGCTTGTGGGTGCGGATTTCGAAGGCCTCGCGCGATTTCTTGTCCACGTGCGGGGAACGCAGCACGCAGTACTTGTTCTTTACGGTAGGCAGCGGAATAGGACCCGCGACCTGGGCGCCGGTGCGCTTTGCTGTTTCAACAATTTCACCGGTCGAAGTATCAAGTACGCGATAGTCGTACGCCTTGAGTCGAATGCGAATTCTCTGTCCTACCATCTCAAATCCCTTCGTGCCACTTGCCGATATCTGTTAAGGGGATCCCAGGTCTCAAACCTGAGATCCCATCGGTTTCCTATCGCTACTTGATGATCTCGGTGATGGTTCCGGCGCCTACGGTGCGTCCGCCTTCGCGGATAGCAAAACGCAGGCCCTTTTCCATTGCCACCGGGGTGTGCAGCTCGATTTCCAGCTGCACGTTGTCACCCGGCATCACCATCTCGGTGCCTTCCGGCAGCTTTGCGGTCCCGGTTACGTCCGTCGTACGGAAGTAGAACTGGGGCCGGTAGCCGTTGAAGAACGGGGTGTGACGGCCGCCTTCTTCCTTGCTCAGAACGTAGATCTCGCCCCTGAACTTGGTGTGCGGCGTAATCGAACCAGGCTTGGCCAGAACCATGCCGCGCTCGACGTCTTCCTTGGCAATACCGCGCAGCAGCAGACCGGCGTTGTCACCGGCAAGTCCCTCATCCAGCTGCTTTTTGAACATTTCGACGCCGGTGACCACCGTCTTGCGGGTTTCCCGGAAGCCCACAATCTCGGCCTCCTCACCGACCTTGATCTTGCCCCGCTCGATCCTGCCCGTCACCACCGTGCCACGGCCGGAAATGGAGAAGATGTCTTCAATCGGCATCAGGAACGGCTGGTCAATGGCACGCGCCGGCAGGGGTACGTTCTTGTCCACCGCATCCATCAACTCGTCGATCTTGGCTTCCCACTGCGCTTCGCCGTTCAACCCACCCAGGGCCGAACCGCGAATCACCGGTACGTCGTCGCCGGGGAAGTTGTACTTCGACAACAGTTCCCGGACTTCCATCTCCACCAAGTCGGTCAGCTCTTCGTCCTCGACCGCATCGCACTTGTTCAGAAACACCACAATGTAAGGCACGCCTACCTGGCGGGCCAGCAGAACGTGCTCCTTGGTTTGGGGCATCGGACCATCGGTCGCAGCTACCACCAGGATCGCTCCATCCATCTGCGCCGCGCCGGTGATCATGTTCTTGATGTAATCGGCGTGACCGGGGCAATCCACGTGCGCGTAGTGACGGTTGGCCGTCTCATACTCTACGTGTGCGGTCGCAATCGTAATACCGCGCTCCCGCTCCTCAGGCGCGTTGTCAATCGAATCAAACGAACGAAACAGGATCTTCGGATTGTGCTTCGACAATACCTTGGTGATCGCTGCCGTCAGCGTCGTCTTGCCGTGATCAATGTGCCCAATCGTCCCCACGTTCACGTGCGGTTTGGACCGGTCAAACTTTTCCTTCGCCATCTCGTCCCTCTCCTGCTAAATCGAAAATCTCTAATTCCGAGGGATTGATCCCTCAGGGGCTAAAGCCCTCATCTACTCAGCGGTTGATGTACGGGCTAAAGCCCGTACCCTTCACTAAAGCCCGTACCCTTCACTAAAGCTCGTACCCTTCGAAAAAACGTACCTCAGGGGCTAAAGCCCTCATCAGCCCTTGCTTTACGGCCCGGCTAAAGCCGTGCCCTGATACAAAGCCAATTCGTTGCCGCATAGCAGGCTCAAGCCCCCTTAATGCAAAGCCGACTCGCTGATGACAGGGTGGCTCAAGCCCCTTGATGCAAACCCGATTTGCTTCCGTACGTTTAGTGCTTACTTGCCCTGGTTACGGCCGATGATTTCTTCCGAGACCGACCGGGGCGCTTCTTCATAACGGTTGAAGTGCATCGAGTAGTTGGCCCGGCCCTGGGTCGAGGAGCGCATGTGCGTGGCATAGCCAAACATTTCGCTCAACGGCACATTGGCCTTGATGACCTGCGATCCGGCACGGTGCTCCATGCCCTCGATGCGGCCACGGCGGGAGTTAAGGTCGCCGATGATGGTCCCCATGTACTCCTCGGGAACCACGACTTCGACCGACATCACCGGCTCCAACAACACCGGGGTCGCCTTGCGGGCGGCTTCCTTGAACGCCATCGAGCCGGCGATCTTGAACGCCATTTCGTTGGAGTCGACATCGTGGTAGCTGCCGTCAAACAGGGTCGCCTTTACGTCGACGATCTCGTAGCCGGCCAGTACCCCGCCCTGCAGCGCTTCGCGAATGCCCTGCTCGGTTGGCTTGATGTATTCCTTGGGCACCACTCCACCCTTGATGTCGTTGATAAACTCGAAACCCTTGCCAGGCTCATTGGGCTCGACGCGAATCTTCACGTGGCCGTAGTTGCCCGAACCACCAGTCTGGCGGATGTACTTGCCTTCCGCCTCCGCCTTTTTGCGAATGGTCTCGCGATAGGCGACCTGGGGCTTACCTACATTGGCTTCGACTTTGTACTCGCGCATCATGCGGTCGACGATGATTTCCAAGTGCAGTTCGCCCATGCCGCTGATGATGGTCTGGCCCGAATCAGGATCCGTGTGCACCTTGAAGGTGGGATCTTCCTGCGCCAGTTTCGCCAGCGCCATACCCATCTTTTCTTGATCGGCCTTGGTCTTCGGTTCCACCGCAACGTGGATCACCGGGGCCGGAAAGTCGATTGATTCCAGCACAATCGGAGACTTATCAGTGCAGATGGTATCGCCGGTGACCAGATTCTTGAGACCTACGCAGGCGCAAATGTCACCGGCATAGATCTCGACAATCTCTTCCCGCTTGTTGGCATGCATCTTGAGTAGGCGGCCGATGCGCTCGCTCCTGCCGGTACGCGGATTGAGCACCGTGTCGCCCGTCTTCAGGTGGCCGGAATAGAGGCGCACAAAGATCAGCTGTCCGACAAATGGGTCGGTCATGATCTTGAAGCCGAGCGCGGTCAAAGGCTCAGTGTCGTCGGCATGGCGGAGGATGACCTCTTCCATGTTGTCGGGATTGTGGCCTTCGATCGGAGGAACATCGAGCGGGCTGGGGAGATACTCGACCACCGCATCCAGCAGCGTCTGCACACCCTTGTTCTTGAACGAACTGCCGCACAGTACCGGGAAAAGCTTCATCCCTATGACCGCACCGCGCAACGCCTTGCGCAACTCCGCCGCCGTGGGAATTTCGCCTTCGAGAAACTTGTGCAGCATCTCATCGTCGTTTTCAGCCACCGATTCGACCAGCTGCATGCGGAAGGCTTCCGCCTTCTTCAGCAGGTTGGCCGGAATTTCTTCGACGTCGTACTTGGCACCCATGGTCTCGTCGTGCCAAAGAATGGCGCGCATCTCGATCAGATCGATTACGCCCTTGAAGCCTGCTTCCTGGCCAATGGGAATTTGAATGGCTACCGGGCGGGCGTTCAGCCGTTTGCGGATGGTGTCGATGGCATGCTCGAAGTCGGCGCCCATCTTGTCCATCTTGTTAATAAAACAAATGCGCGGCACACCGTACTTGTCCGCTTGCCGCCACACCGTTTCCGATTGCGGTTCTACGCCGTGCACGGCGTCAAAGACAGCAACGGCGCCGTCGAGCACGCGCAGGCTGCGCTCGACCTCGGCGGTAAAGTCTACGTGGCCGGGGGTGTCGATGATATTGATCCGGATATCGCGCCAGGTGCAGGTGGTGGCCGCCGAGGTAATGGTGATGCCGCGCTCCTGCTCCTGCTCCATCCAGTCCATCGTCGCGGTGCCTTCATGCACTTCGCCGATGCGGTGGGTGATGCCGGTGTAAAACAAAATGCGCTCCGTCGTTGTGGTCTTCCCGGCGTCGATGTGCGCCATGATTCCGATATTCCGGCAACGATCGAGTGGTACTAGACGAGACACGGTATTCTCTCACTCTCGCGCGAGACGTTAGACTCGCGATTCTTCTTGCTGCTCTGGTTTACGCCCGCTGCCTTGCGGCATCGGACCCTTCAGGGCCAATTCCCACTACACCGCAACTACCAGCGGTAGTGCGCAAATGCCTTGTTCGCCTCAGCCATGCGGTGAACGTCTTCCTTCTTCTTCATGGCCGCGCCGCGGCCGTTGGCCGCATCCAGCAATTCGCTGGTCAACTTGTCGATCATGCCTTTTTCGCCCCGGGCCCGGCCGTAGGTGACCAGCCAGCGGATGGCGAGCGAGGTGCGCCGCTCAGGATTGACTTCGATCGGCACCTGGTAGTTGGCGCCACCCACGCGACGGGTCTTGACCTCGAGCAGGGGCTTGCAGTTCTCGACAGCCTTTTTGAACAGCTTCAAGGCTTCGTCGCCGCCCTTTTGCTCCAGGTTGGTCATGGCCTGATAGAAGATGCCCTGGGCCGTCGATTTCTTGCCGTCCCACATCATCGAGTTGACGAACTTTGTCACCAGGGATGAGTTATAAACCGGGTCGGCTGCCACTTCCCGTTTCGCGATATGTCCTTTTCTCGGCATAGTTTCCTTCTACTTTGAAATCCTGGCTGTACTACTTAGCCGTGGTCTTGGGGCGCTTGGCGCCGTATTTGGAGCGGCTCTGCTTGCGATTGGCCACGCCGACGGAATCGAGCGTGCCGCGCACCACGTGATAACGCACACCGGGCAGATCCTTCACACGGCCGCCGCGGATAAGCACGATCGAGTGCTCCTGCAGGTTGTGGCCGATCCCGGGGATATAGGTGGTGACTTCCACACCATTGGTCAAGCGAACGCGGGCGACCTTACGCAGCGCCGAGTTCGGCTTCTTAGGGGTTTGCGTGTAGACGCGGGTGCAGACGCCGCGCCGCTGGGGCGATCCCTGCAAAGCGGGCGAAGCCGTCTTATAGCGCGCCGCAGTGCGGCCTTTTCTCACGAGCTGACTGAATGTAGGCAAACCTTGACTCCTTAAAAACTACGCAAAACACGCCTTTGCCGCACATCACCGGTAAACGCCTGAACCTGGCGTTTTACCGGTGCACGAGCCAGCGGCTGCTGCCCCCTGCCTGTTACACACCTAGACAGAACTTCGACGGTGACCGCGCGTTTCTCTCTGTATTCAGCCGAGGACCGCTGCGCTCACGCGCTACGATCCCTCGTGCCGGATCAGGCACCGGAAAACCGGGCACAAGAAAGAAGCCAGTTCCGTTTCGAAGTTCCGGCCCGCATAGCCTTCCCAGGTGGAAGGTGTCGCAAAGGCCGATGCGATTGTTCCCCTACATCACGCGAGCGTTTTGAGGGACCCTGATGAGTGGGCCGCAAGATCTTGCTGCCAGTTTTGAAGAGCGCCTGCTGCGGAATGCCACAGCACATCGTTCAAGCACGCACTTTACTGGCTAATGCGGAACCTTTTAAAGATACCAAGAGGGGCGGCGGACGTCAATGTTGAGTGGATTTAGGCGGGGATTGGCTCGCAGTAAGTGGATCCGGGGGTGGGCCGAGAACGATCGGGGGGACCCTTCCTGCCAGTTCCAGCCGTCCCTTCGGGACTGGTCGGGCAGCTATCGTAACCCAGGACTGCCGTCCTGGGCTAAGTTCAGCCGTCCCTTCGGGACTCGATTTGCCGTCGGTTGGTTCGTACACAACGCTCTGGCCTACCTTTTGCTGGTCATGCTCGCCCAACTTTCTTTCCGTCCTTGACTGCCCGACTAAAGTCGGGCCCTGATACAAAACAAGCTGGGAATGGATGAAAAGGGGTGTGCTAGCATCCCTGCTAATGTCTGCGTATCCCCCAACCTCCCTGTTTACGCGCCTTCTGCGCGGGCTCGCGCTCGCCTGCGTCGGACTTCTGATTGCGCTCATGATCACGCGGAGCGCTGTTGCTTCTCCTACGACGCCCGATCCCCGCATCGGCAATGTGATCGAAGAACTGGAGAAGACGCGCAAGATTCGCCAGGTTTCATTGTCACCGGATGGGCAGATGATCGCCTGGGCGGTCGATGGCCAGACAGGGATCGAAATTCAGGTTGCGACCACGGCCGATCCTTCTCACCCCCGCCGCTTGACAGCGGGGACCGGGGCCGCCTGCACGGAAGAGGACCTCGCTTGGTCGCCCGACAGTAAATCGCTCGCCTTTACGTCCGACTGCAATGCCCCGGCGGGTTCTGCGGATCAGTTGGACATCTATCTCATGACGCCCGCGGCATCCGGCGCTTCGGCCCGGCGGCTGACCCATCTGCATGGCGGCGTCACCAGCCTGGCGTTCTCTCCCGACGGCCTGCATATTGCCTGCTTGTATATCGAAGGCGCCACCCGTCCTGCCGGGGCGCTTGCGCCCATGAAACCGCCGGCCGGGGTTATCGGGGTGGAGGGACTGGAAATTCAGCGGGTCGCCGTGGTGGAAACCGCCTCCGGCGAGTTTCGCCAGGTCAGCCCGGCCGCCCTGCATGTCTATGAATATGACTGGGCGCCCGACTCCCGGCAGCTCGCCTTTGTAGCCGCACTCCCGCCCGGAGAAAACAACTGGTGGGTAGCGCAGCTCTATACCCAGCCGCTTACGGACGGGCAGGCGCACGCCATTCTCGACCCGGAACACACCACAGGCTCGCTGCACGGTCTGCAGATCGCGGTGCCGCGCTGGTCGCCGGATGCCAGCAAGATCGCCTTCATTGGAGGCCTGATGAGTGATCAGGGAGCCACGGGTGGCGACATATATCTGATATCCGCCAAGGGGGGCGAGCCGAAAGACTTGACCTCGGACGCGGACAAGAGCGCGGTCTGGATTCACTGGTTCAGCGACGCCCAACCTCGGTTATTGGTCTCGTGGAGCAAGTCCGGAGCGGTTGAGCTCGGCTCCATCGACCCCGACTCCGGTAAGAGCAGTTCGTGGCAGACATTTTCGGCATCGGTGGACGATGGACGGCTGGAACAGAGCCTTTCCCTGGACCAGCATCGGAACCTGGCGTACATCAAGAGCTCTTTCTCCGAGGCTCCGGAGGTCTACCTGGGTGACCTGAACGCACCGGGCCATCCGGTTACGCACTACAACGACGAGCTCAAGCCTCTCTGGGGTAAATCTGCTTCGATGGAGTGGACGAGCGATAAATTTCCTGTTCAGGGTTGGTTGCTTTATCCGGCGCACTACGACCCGGCAAAAAAGTATCCCCTCATCGTCAGCGTGCACGGCGGGCCATCGAGCGAGGTGCAGCCCCGCTGGCCGGACCTAGGCTACAACCCCATCGCTTTCTCGGCGCTGGACTACTTTGTCCTGATGCCGAACCCTCGCGGCAGTTATGGTGAGGGGGAGGCCTTTACGCAAGCCAACCGTAAGGATTTCGGCTACGGCGATCTGCGCGACATCCTGGCCGGAGTGGACACCGTGAGCGCGAAGTTTCCCATCGATCAGCAGCGAATCGGCCTCACCGGGTGGAGTTACGGCGGATTCATGACCATGTTCGCGGTTACCCAGACGCAGCGTTTTCACGCGGCCGTGGCCGGGGCAGGGATTGCGAACTGGCAGAGCTACTACGGGGAAAACTCCATCGATCAGTGGATGACCCCGTTTTTCGGGGCTTCGGTGTATGAGAACCCCGCCGTGTATGCCAAGAGCTCGGCCATCGACTTCATCCGCAACGTCAAGACGCCCACCCTGGTGGTGGTCGGGGACCGGGACGGCGAGTGTCCGGCGCCCCAATCGTTCGAATTCTGGCATGCGTTGCGGGCGGAGCATGTTCCTACGGAGCTGGTGGTTTACCCCGATGAGGGTCATCGCTTCAACTCGCCGCAACATCGCCGCGATGTGCTGGCCCGGGCTTTGGCGTGGTTCGAACAATACATGCCGCCGCAGAACTAATGCACTTTTCGCAATACCATGAACCCTCTGGCGGCGGTTACGAGCAGCTTTCTTTGGCGGAAAGCTGCGTCGACTTCTGTGGCTCCGGTTGACGCCTTGCGAAAAGAGCTAAGGAGCCGCCTGTTGCCTCGAGGCCCAGTCCCTTCTACACTTAGGACGTTGACCACGCACAACTCTGCACGCGCATCGGAGAGGTGTCCACGGTGCCGGCGATCAGGCAACGCACAGTCGCGCTCCCACGAGGGGAGAGTCAGCCTGGAGCAGAGCTGGTTGGTGGAACAGGTCAGGCAGGCGAGCGATCTCCGATTGCTGAGGTACCACCGAAATGCGCGAGGCGTGGCTTTTCCTCAAGGACGAGCCACCGGGAAGTTTGCGGCTCCGGGTCACCCGTGCCGGAGATTCGCTTTAGTAGTTCATCAACCGCCGGGAGCGGCGACACCCGGCGGGGAGGTTTCATGCAGCGGTTTTTGACTTTTGTGGTTTTGCTTCTACTTACCGTCCCAGTGGGTCTTTCTCTCCAGGGCTGTGCTAACAAGAATTCCAGTTACTGCAACGGCCAAGGCTACGGCTACAACAACAACCAACTAGTCTCTATTTCGTTGCAGCCGCAGACCACGGGCTTATCGGTAGCGTTCTCGCAAACTTCGCAACTGCAAGCTCCTTCGTCGCAGAATTGCAAGGGCGGGGCCGCGTCGGTGAGCACCTATACCTACGGCACGTCAGACCGGACCATTGCCGACGTTTCGCCCACGGGCGCGGTGTGCGGCGGCACCTGGAATCTCCACACCCCCGCGGTTGCGGATTACACCACCTGCCTCCCCACCAACAAGACCGGGATCGCGTATATGACGGCCAGCGCGGGCGGGTTTAGCAGCAACCAGGTCGCGGTGTATTCACACCCACCGCTCACCAGTATCTCCATCCAGGGTCCGACGAATGGGAACACGGGGGCGCCCCAATGCCTTTCCCAGGGACAAACCAAACAACTGGATGCCACCGCGTATTGCTCGTCGACTGGGACCACTGGTTCGTGCACAAGCACGACGATTCCCGCCGGTCAACCGGTTCTCCTGTGCTCGCCGCCTCCGACAGACGGCAGTGCCGCCGCGGTCCCCGACTGCAACGCTCTCATCGGGCATATCACCTACGCGGCGGCGAGTGCAGGCGTGGTCACCATCGACCAGAATGGCGTCGCCACAGCCCAAGCTCCTGGCTCGACTCTGGTTACCGGCACGATTGCCCAGACCAGCAGCAACGCCGGCTACTTCTATACCTGTCCTCCGGCCCAGATCAAGCTCACTGTAGCTTCGAGTGGCCTGCAGAGCGCCAACATCACGCTGAACACTCCGTTGGCGCTCACCGCGACGGTGACAGATACGAATAACAACGTCATCAATGGACTGGCGCTCAGCTACGTGTCTACGAACCCAGGCAGCATTGCCGTCAGCTCCACGGGCGCGGTCACGGCGTCCTTTCCCTCGAATTCGGCGATCACCGCCATCTGCCAGCCGACCAGCTGCAATCCGGCTCCGATCAATGTGATGGGGACCCTGGGGACGGGGGTTCCCGTGCTCAGCAACTTTGTGCAGATTGCGTCCCCGGGCAAAAACAGCAACTACATCTGGGTATCCAGCCCGGGTTCCCCGTATTTTGTACCTATCGATCTCTCGACCGGGACCGTCGGCAACCAGATCAAGATGCCTTATTCACCCAATTCCATGGTGCTGGATCCCACGGGCACGACGCTTTATTTCGGCAGCTATAAAGAGCTGATGACGTATACGGCGGGCACCAACAGCCTGGCCTCCGAGGTGGCCAACGTGCCGGGCGTGGTGCTTGCGGTCTCGCCCACCAACTCTTCGGTGGTGATCAACGATCAATTACGGGGAGTGCTCTATCTGTACACGCCGTCGTCGGGAGCTTACACGTCGTTCGCTGGAATCGGACAGAAAGCCACGTTCGCGCCAGACGGCCAGACGGTTTACATTGTGGGCAATGGTGTGCTCTATATCCACAACAACTTTACCGGCTGGTCGGTCGAAACCCTGCCTGCGAATCAGGCCACGCCCACAAGCGGCATCTGCCCGGCGACCAACACCACCAGCCCGATTCCCCAGGACCCTACAAGCTATCCGCCCAATACCACAGCGAACCCTAATAACACCTACAACATGTTCTGCTCGCCGGACCTTGCGGTAACGATTCCGGCTGCAGCTGTGTTTCTCTCCGGTGCGACGACCTCGGCGTACGGGGAGTGCCCTGACACCACGGTGAAGCCGGTGGTGAACTATCCGGAGGCGACTACGGTTGCCGCGCTCTCTGACCACGTGGCTTCGACCACCGATGGAAAGCACATCATTGGCGCCTCTGCGAATCCTGCGGTGCTGACGGATCTGTCGATTACGGTTCCCATCAATGCCTGTCCGACGGATGCCAATGGGCAAACCACGGGGAGTACGTTTAGTCCTGCTCCGGTGGTGAATCAGCTCTCGCTGGGAGCATACGGGATAACCAACATCAACGAGGTAGTCGCAGCTACGAACTCGCTCGAAGCCTTCGTAACTTATGCGGGCAGCGCAACGACGACGCCTTCCGGGGGTGCGTTGTTGCCGGTTTACAAACCATCCATCAGCGCGGGTTCTCCGGGTACGCTCAGCAGCGTCACGCTGACCGGTAAGGCGATTGCGCCGGTTGCCGGAATCTTCTCCCCCGACAACACCCTCTTTTTTGCCGGGACTACGGGCGACAACCAGCTGCATGTGATCGACACTACGACTCTGCTGGATACCAAGCAGATCGACCCGAAACTCACGGATATCAATGGCAATCCGTTGCCGCCGGTATTTCTTGCGGTCAAGCCGCGGCCGACGACTTAGCAGGGCGGGCAGATCTTGAAAAACTTCGGCCGTGAGGTACATCTTTTCCGATCCCTTGCGTGCTGAACGGCTTTAAGGGCTGCAGAGGAGAAAAAGACGCTCCCTGACGTGCAGCACAAAAGCGTACCTCAGTGGCTGAAGCCGTCTCGTGACCAAGGCATTTACGGCTGAAGCTGTGCCCTTCGTGGACCGCGGAATATTTCGAGATGGAGGTGTCTGGGATTGCCTCTGAGTGACTTTCAGTCGTCCCTACGGGACTTTTCGTCTCGCGATTCTCTACCCAGGACTACGTCCTGGGCTAAGTTCAGCCGTCCCTACGGGACTCTTTTGCCTTGAGTAAGTTCTTGCACGGGGGCTAAAGCCCAGATCTTTGTTGGGTCTTTTCGGCCCGACTGAAGTCGTGCCCTGATACAAGGCATGAGAGCGGCGAGTCTCTGAAAACTATCCAAAAGGGATAAGCGAGCCTAGTCGCCGGCCAGGGTAACGGCGCTTGAGGGACCGCTCTTGTAGGCGCCGCCTCGTTCCCAGCCCAGGATCTCGGAGATCTGGTCGGCGAGCGTGAGGGGATCGAAGGGTTTGGAAAGAATGGCGGCTGCTCCCAGCTCGTCGAGCTTACGCCGATCCTGGCCCTGTACCTTGGCCGTGAGCAGAAGGACCGGAATGTGAGCGGTGTTCCCGTTCTGCTTCAGGATCTGATAGGTTGTCGGGCCGTCGATGTCAGGCATCATGACGTCGAGCAAAATGGCATCCGGCTGTTCCAGCGAAGCACGACGTATGCCTTGCGCCCCGGAAGGGGCCAGGATGACCTGCCAGCCGGCAATGGTTTCCAGGCTGAGTGCGGTCACTTCACGTATATCGGCTTCATCGTCAATGATCAAAATGCGAGGAACCATGGGCCTGCCCGCTCTCTGAGGTGTTGTTATCACTCTAGGTTCGGCACTTGCGGGCGTACATAACACTTGATGTGCATTACCTTGATAACAGGCGGCTTAGAGCGTTATCGGACGGAGTATCGGGCGCAGTGACGGTTACGTAAAGGAATTCATAAGCTCGGATCTGCAGATCGGTTATGCTAGCGGTGCGCCGGAATCCCCGGCCAGGACGCGAGGAAATGATGACCAGATTGCACAGAGTATGCATAGCTGCGCTACCGGCTTTGTTGGCACTATCGGCGTCGGCGGCGATGCACAAGAACAAAGGTTTGGAAGTGGACTTCAAGACCAGCGAGGGTCAGGATGCAGGATCGGCCTTACTGACTCCCGCAGGCAATGGGGTCAAGGTCAAGCTGGATCTGAAGAACCTTCCCGAAGGCGAGCACGCGATCCATGTGCATGTGAGCGCGAAATGCGATGGGCCGGACTTCAAGACTGCCGGCGGCCATCTTAATCCCGACAACAAAGAGCATGGGACCAAGAACCCCAAAGGTCCTCATGCCGGGGACATGCCGATGAACCTGCAGGTCATGGCCGACGGTACGGACCACATCTCCTTCGTGACCCAAAGCATTTCTCTGAAAAAGGACGCGAAGAACTCGGTCTTCGCGAATGGGGGCACGGCGTTCATCATTCACGAGAAGGCCGACGATATGATGACCGACCCAACGGGCAACGCGGGGGGAAGAATCGCGTGCGGGGTGATCACCGCCCCGTAGCGCTAGGCCTCAAGACACGCGGCGCGAGTGTCTGGCGACCTGGGTCTTGGGGGCGGCGAAGTATTTGGGAATATTCGCGGCCGGCAGGGGCGGGGCCAGAAGGAGCCCTTGCACGAAATCGCAGCTTAGGGAGCGCAGGCATTCCATCTGATCGCTGCGCTCCACGCCTTCCGCTACGACCTTAAAGCCCAGGCTATGGGCCAACGCGATGATGGCCTGCACGATGGTATAAGTCCCGTTGGGATCGGAGATACGCTCGACAAAGGAGCAGTCGATCTTGAGCGTGCTGACGGGGAGCTGATGCAGGTGGCTCAGACAAGAATAGCTGCTGCCAAAATCGGCGACGGAAAAGTGCACTCCCAGGGCAGCCAGACTGCGCATCTGGGAGGCAACCTCGGGACGGTTGCGCATGACGGTGCTCTCGGTCACGACCAATTCCAGCAGTCTCGGATCGAGGCCGCTCTTGGCTGCTGCGCTGAGCACCCGGGCGGAGAAGTCGGAATGCAGAAACTGCAGCGGAGAGACAGCAAACGATATGCGCAGCGGAATGAGCTGCTGGCTTTGCCACTCCATGCTCTGGCGGCATACCTCGTCCAGGACCCAGTTTCCTAAGGGAATAATCAGGCCGCGCTCCTCGGCGACGGGCAGGAAGCGGTCGGGAGCGACGGTACCCAGTTGCGGATGGTTCAGCCGCAACACCGCTTCCAGACTGCAGAGATTGCCCGCCATGGAGTATTGCGGCTGGTAATAAAGCTCCAGGCCATCGTCTTTAAGAGCGGCGCGCATGAAGCGCTCCAACTCGCTGACCTCGTCGGCGGAGCCAGCGTTTTGGGTAGAGACCATTAGAAATTGGCCTCCGCCCGCCTGCTTGGCACGGTACATGGCGGCATCGGCCAGGCGGCGCAGCTGAGCCGCGTCGGTCCCATCTTCGGGATAAATCGAAATGCCAATCGAGGCTGAGATGTCGAAGGAAGAATCGTCGACTTCGATTGGTTTATTGATACTCTCGAGGACGCTGCTCGCGACCATCAGGGCGCTATGCCGGTTGGCCAGCTCCCCCAGAATAATCACAAACTCGTCGCCGCCGGTGCGGGCAAAGGTATCCACGGCGCGTAAGCGGGCGGAGATCCGGCTGACCACTTGCTGCAGGCAGAGATCGCCGGTAGCGTGGCCAAAGGTGTCATTGATCTGCTTGAAGCGATCCAGGTCCAGACAGAGGACTGCGGCTTGTTGCCCGTAGCGGGCTGCCTGGGCCAGACTTTGCTGCATGCGATCTTCCAGCAAGAGCCGATTCGGCAGTCCGGTAAGCAGGTCGTGATGCGCCTGGTGAACCAGCTGCTCATGCAGCTGTTGCCGGTCGGTGACATCCTGCACCAGAACGAAACTGCACTTCCGCCCCTGGAAGTCGATGAAATGGGACGCCATGTCCACCTGGATATAGGAACCATCTTTGCGCCGATGGCGCCACGGTCCGGTCAGTTTGGTGGAATTGGCGGAGGAATTTTCCCGGAGAATCGCTTCCACGTCTTCAGTGGGGCGCAGATCGGGCAGGGTCATGCTGACAAATTCTTCGCGCGAGTAGCCGTAGTGGGTCACTGCGGCATCGTTGACCTCGAGGATACGCAGGGTCTCGGGATCATGCACCCACATGGGGTGCGGGTTCGCGGCGAAGAGCAGACGATAATGCTCCGTGGCACGCCCTACGGCCAGGAACTCATCCTCCAGCATGGTCAAAATCATGCCGAAAGCGACAAAATACTTGGGCACATTCCACAGCTCGGGGGGAATCTGCCCAGCCCGTACCAGGTAATCGCAAATCAACCCGACGGGAAACACGCAAGCCCATGCCACCAATCCAAGGATGGAGGTGAGGACGCCAGCAGAGGTACGGCGGAAATCGAACCAATAGAGAGCGGCGAAGGCCAGGAAAATTTCAAACAGGAACGCTGATATGCCGTGATCCAGCTGGTGGTGGACGATAGAGACCGCAGTCCAGATGCCGCCCCCAGCAAAGGCCAGGGTCATGATGGCCCACACCCGGCTGCGGCCGCGGCACAATTTCCAGGCCAGGAGCACGCCGGCCGAAGAACAGGCGGCGGCGGCAAGATAAAGAGGCCAGAGGTGCGCCCCCCCGAAGATCAGATAGTTGGTGTAGAAGAGCGCCGGAACGCCAATGCCAAGTCCGGCGAGAGCGCTACCCGCTGGAGACTGAAAGATGGCGGAAGCGGAGAAAAGGAAACAAAGCCCGGACAGCAACAAGGCGCTGATGCTCAGGCTGTCGACCAGTTCTTGTCCCTGCACCGTAGTCGCCGGAACCAGGAGCGCGGCAAAATGCAGCAAGACCAGGATCCAGGCAATGACCCAGTAGCGCAGGCGGGCAGACGCGCGCTTGCGATAGATCGAGGCAAACAGCACCACGAGCAGTCCGAGAATCAGAATGTCGAGCACTTCGTTTTTCATGAGGCACGAGACGCGGCAGAAAAGAATGCAAAAAGTTCAAGAGGAAGAGCGCAACAATCTGCTTTTCCCTGGTGTTAAGTATCGCTCAACGCCGCAAAGTCTCAAGATCACTGAAGTGTGACCGGACAGGGGAGGGGTGGTACCCCAAGCCACCGAACAGGAACTACCCAGGCCAAAAGTCGTACCTCATGGAAGGCTTGACGGCACACGGATGGTGACCATTCAAGCCGTTTCGTATCTTTTTTGGGCGGCCTACTGATAGACGGAGCAGGAACCCTGGCTTCCACGGCCGCGCATTCTTCGGACGCGTCGCATTTCGGGTGCGTCGTGGCACATCGTTGCTGCGGAACTTCCTGCTGCGGAGGTGACGCGAGGATCGGGAATTGAGGGAAGCTCCAGCCTTCCCGCACGGTTACGAGGCGGTTTTCAGTTCTTGTTCAGCGCGCAGCCAATCCTGCTCGGGTGAACCTTCTGGCCAGCCCCGCTCAGCCCAGTACTTCTCTGCCAGGCGAGCAATTTCCTCCCGGGTGGGTGCGGGAGTGGCGGCGGGGGTCTGCTTTTTCGCGGCCGGTTTGCGGCGTTTGGCAGTCCCGTTTGGCGCTTCCATGCTCTTGGTAGTCATCGATGTCTCCTTCAAGGTACTTGCCTATCAATTATAGGCGCCCCTTTATGATACGAAGGAGAGGGTGGAATTGCCAGCCGGTAAGCTAGTAACTTTTGGGCTACGCCCCCGCGCTTTCCACAGGCATCAGGCTCCCGACGCGGGGCTGTCGAACCGCTCCTGGCGCCGCGAAATGGCGTTCGACAAGGTAATGGGCGGATCGGATTGCAGCAGTTGGACACTCCACTCTTTCATCGCCGGCCGGATGCGCTGTAGCTCCGCCAGATCGGCTCTCCAGTTTCTGAGATGGACTTTGGTGTCCAGCATACGAATCCAGAAGGCGCGGTACTCGGCCAGGTTGAGGCGCTCGACATTGGCGAACAACTCATCGTCGCCCAACAGCCATTGCCATAAAAACCGGTCCTGGGAAGCAGGCTGGCGGGCGGCCAGGGCCTCATCGGCGAGTTCCTCATCGGTAGGGAATGCGTTCAAGCCATAGCCAAAGTCGGAGAAATCACTTTTCTCACCGGTCTGCTCCGCGATTCGCTTGAGACAGCGTGCCAGGTTGCGCCGCGAAGGTCCTCGATAGGAGCGCTCTTCGATCAATCCTTTGTAAAGGCTGACTGCCCGGCGCAGGCCGCGCACGAAAAGATCGCTGCGCGAGCTGTTGTCGGCCGTCTCCTCGGGCACATAAAACCGGCTGCAGAGCAAGGCTTCGACAAAGGTCGTATGCCGCCAGTCGGGATCCACCGACGCGGCGTGGGCAATATCCGCAAAGGCCTGCTTGGACAGAGATTCGAGCTGGGCCCGCTCGGTTTTTCTTTGCCAGGAGGGTTCCCGATCCTGGGCTTCAAGCACCATATAACCAGCGAGCGCCCGGTAAGAATATGCCTGGGCAATCCGGCGCCGCTCCACAGCATCCGGGAAGCGGGTCATCTGGGAGAAAAACTGGTCGAGGCGGGCGAAGGCTGTCCAGGGATCGGAGCGGTTCAGGTGGGCAACCGCAGAAAGCAGCAGGCCGTTCAGGTAAACGGCCGCTTCCGGTTCCGAGGAAAGATCGTGAAAAACCAGGCGACCCTGGCCCACGTAGGCGAGGTCGTCAATATCATCGATAATTGCCTGCGCGCGGGGAGAGAATGCGCTGCCCTCTTCCTGAAAACTCAACGGCTGTTCGCCCACATCCTGCAACAATGCGGGTAATGCGCTCTTGGCGTCACTCCTGGCATCGCGCACGGTTTTCAGTTCGGTAACCACGGCTTCCACCTCGGCCACGGCTCGGGACGCATCTCCGTCCCAGGCGCGCGCCTGCAGGTAGACCTGGATCACGATCAAACCTGCAATGATGGCGAAGACGGCCAGGAAAAGCGCCGAAGTGGTGCGAACCCTGTGCTGGGCCTGGGCCGCTTGCTGTAGAACCTCCTGCGCCTGGTGCAGTTGATCGTGGACCTCGTTCATCTCCGCATGGATCTCGTCCGCGGCCGAATCGGTGTGCAGACTTGCCGAAGGCTGCACCGTGACCGGAGCCGCCACCGGAGCTGCGTAACCGGCCAAAGGCTGACGTCTGGGTTGGTACGGGGTGGAGGCAGGGGCCTGGGTAGTGGCTGGGTCGATGGTCGAGCCGCCCACCGTCTGCGCCTCAGCCGGAAACCCGATCAGGATATACAAGCAGGCAAGCAGGCAGATGGCCAGCAGGCCCAGCGCCAACATGGTCATCCATCGATTGGTGTGCTTACGCTCCGCCATGCTTGCGGGATCACTTTCCATTCTGCCTCCGGAGCTGAATTGCAGGGAGCTCCGCCGTGCAGCCGTTGCTCCAGAACGGCTGCACATCAGCAGCGATGACTCATCACTCGTTACCCTGGTTTATGCTCTGAAGTATCTGCAACTTCGAGCGCCCGGGCAATCCCACTTCCGGAACACGAGGGTCGGCTAGCCGCGACTCCTGGTAACCGTAATGGGCTCGGCCAATTTGAAGGTGACGACGCTTTCTGCCGGCACGGTTATGTCCTTATTGCCGGTAAAAGCGGCGCCCGCAGTGCCAGCGCCGGCTCCGAGCAGGCCGCCGATCAAGGCTCCCTTGCCGCCGCCGGCCAGACCGCCGATGAGCGCTCCGCCACCAGCGCCTCCGCCAACGAACCCGGCGGTGCGTTTGCCTTTGCCTTTGGTCGTCGCCTCATACGCGGTGGTGCTGACCGCATAGTCGCCGACTCTTTTGATGGCTATGGCCAGATCTCCCGAACCCTTGAACCTACCCTGACCCTTGGAAGCGGTGACCACACCGGTGACCGGGGCACCGGCGCGGATGACACTGACCCCGCCGACCACCACAGACTGGGCTAGAACGCCACTGAAGCTATCGCCGACGTTGCTGTTCTTGGCACTGACGGTCTGCTCCAACCGAACCACCAGAGGCGTGCCGGCAGGCACGGTGTATTGCTTGGGCGGCGGCGGCGGCACGGGAGCGGCGGCGACAGCCGGAGGAGGAGCCGCGTCGGGCGCGGGCGCGGCAGGCTGCTCGGCAGGAGCGGGGGCTGGCGCGGGCGCAGCTGCCTGGGCGGTGGGGGCAGGCTCTGCAGCGGTGGCGGCAGGAGCTGGGCCTTTATTGCATCCGCCCAGCAACAGCAATCCGCTCAGTGCGAGCGAAAGGATGCCGGCAGAAGCACACATGGCCTGGCTGGTTGCGCGGTTGCCAGTGGAGTGGATTGCGCTCGATAAAGTGTGCTTGTTCATGATTCTCTCCCTTGAAGCAAAGGTTTCTGCGCCGTCATGCCAAGCCCGACTGTTCCAGCTTTTCCTGAATCAGCGCGTGAGCCGAAGTTACTGTGCGGTGGTGCTGAGGAACCGTGGATTGCACTCAATTTTGCGCGACCCGGGGTCGATCTCAAATCGATTCGGACCATGGTCCTGCAATTCGATCCAGCAAGCCTTGCAAACCCCAGACAATCATGAATGGATGATCACGAATTGACGGAGGCGGCCGCGTTGAGAACGCCTTAAGCTTACACCAACTCTGAACACTTCTTTTAGGATGCCACTCGGGGGCGGCAGGCAACACGGACGGGGATATCGAGGCAAGGAGAGTGCGGGCAGGGTGGAAAAAGAATTGGGCTTTACAGGCTGCGGAAAAATTCGGGACCGGGTAGGAACGACGTACCTCAGGGGCTAAAGCCCGACGTATTCTCAATTATTTACGGCCCGACTAAAGTCGTGCCCTGATACAAAACCGACTTTTTCCGCAGCCTGTTTAAGGGTGTGTGAGAACCAGGATTTACGAGTTGAGTCCCGCAGAGCGGGACTGAGTTTTCGACAGGCTCTAAAGCCGGGTCATGATCAAGGCATCTTCGGGCACGGATCCCAGGTCTCGCTAGCGAGACCTGGGGCGTCTCTCGGTTATTCCTTGGGCTGCTCTGGTGAGCAGCCTAGGGTTGGGCGTGCTCGAGCCTGCGGCGGAGGGTGGAGGCAAGCTCTGCCACCAGTTCCAGTTTGCCGGCCAGTTTTGGGGTTACCTCGGGTTCGGCCAGGGCCAGTTGCGACTGCAGCAGTAGCCCGGTTACGGTGGATTTCAATTCACTTTCGAGCAGCGATGCAGCGGCCCGCAAAGCCTGGACCTGCTGTTGCTCCCGGCGCCCGATGGCCGCCTGGACCTCGCGGGCCAGTCGAGGACCGCCGTGAAAGGCAAAGTTGATCTGCACCGGAACCGCCATGCCCAGACTTTGCCATAACATCTCGGTGGCAGCGGGATTGGCTTCGGCAGTGCAGTCGTCCAGCACGACCACGGAATAGTCGTGATGGCGCAGTTCGGTTATCCCAGCTCTTTGGTTAGCGGCGACTTTTACCGGGCAACCCAGGGCGTTGCTCAGGGCCTCGGCGATCCGAGTTGCATCGGACATGGGACTGATGATGAGGACACTATGCTGCAGCGGTGATTTCATGACTACCTCCTTAAGGTGGCCGAGGGAAAGTTTTGCTGTTGGAAGCGGATGTGACGTCCCTCGGACGAGCGAGTCCGAGGGAGCGGCGGGTACGCTTCTAAAGTCCTGGGGATGCGGAGCCTTCGGTTCGGGCCTCTTCTGGTTCCGGAGCGCCGATGCCGTACTCTTTTAGTTTGCGGTATAGCGTGGTCTTTCCTATGCCCAGGAGGCGAGCGGCCAGGAGTTTATCGCCGTTTAATTTGCGCAGAGTTTCGAGAATCGCCTGTTTCTCCAACTGGGCCAGCGGTAGAACCGGCCCCCGGGCAGAACCGGCAGGGTTCAACACGGACTGGGGAACAGCGACGGGTCGCCGATTCTGCAGGTGAAAATTTTGCAGTTGCGTGGGCAGATCGGCCAGATGGATGACCGGGCCGGAGGAGAGGGTGCAGGCTCGATCGAGCGAATTCTCCAGCTCGCGTACGTTCCCCGGCCACTCGTACTCGACCAGGGTGCGCAAGGCATCGTCGCTCAGGGTGTGGGCGGTGCCGGTTTCACGGGATAGACGCTCCAGGAAGTGCGCGGCGAGCAGTGGGATGTCCTGTTTGCGCTCGCGCAGTGGAGGAATACGCAGGTTGACGACACTGAGCCGATAGTAGAGATCCTTGCGGAAGCGGCCCTGCTCGACCATGGTCGCAAGATTGCGGTTGGTGGCGGCAAGGATGCGGACGTTGATGGGGACGCGATGGGTGGCGCCCACCGGCCGAACCTCCTTTTCCTGCAGGGCGCGGAGCAGTTTGGCCTGCAGATCAAGCGGCAGCTCGCCAATCTCGTCGAGAAAGACGGTCCCTCCCTCGGCCGATGCCAGCAAACCTTCCTTGGAACGATTGGCGCCGGTGAACGCCCCTTTCACGTAGCCGAAGAGCTCACTCTCCATGAGCGTCGGCACCAACGATCCACAATCGATGGGGACAAACGGCCGGTCTGCATGGGGGCCGTTGGAATGAATGGAGCGGGCTACCAGCTCTTTTCCCACACCGCTCTCTCCGAGGATCAGGACGGGATGGGAGCTCTGCGCCACCTTGGCCAGAATGCGGTAAAGTTTGTCCATCTCAGGGCTGCGGCCGATCATGTTGCCCAGGCCTTGTGGAGAGCGCAGGGATTCGCGCAAGCGGCGGCTCTCGCCATCCAGGGTTCGCCGCTCCATCATTCGTTCAACGGCGCGTTCCAGCACCGCAGTCAGTTCATCCATGGCAAAAGGTTTGGTGAGATAATCGGCGGCCCCGGTGCGCATCGCCTCGACTGCGGCGGGCACGGTCGCGAATGCGGTCATGACCACGACCACCAGGCCAGGGTTGAGGGCCTTGATCTCGTTCAGCAAGCCCAGGCCTTCCTCGAGAGGGGTTCGCAGGTCGAGCAGCAGAATGTCGATGCCGTGATCGCGCAGAAGAGTACGGGCGGCATCAATGCTGGAGACGGTTTGGGGGACAAAGCCGAGGTCGATGGCTATTTCGCAGCACGCCGAACGAATAGCGGCATCCTCGTCAACCACGAGCAGATGAAGCTTGCCGATGCGCTCCACAGGTCGCGACATAGTTGCCACGGGAAATGTAACAGGAACAGTTATCGCCATTGTACCCAGATTCCTTTCTGACCGGAAAGTTCCATGCCTGTTGTATCGACCGAAATTGCGCCAACTTGCATACGCTGGCGTGGAAAATCTGCGCCGGGCGAATGATCGGCCAAAGCATCAACAGATGCTGTACTTAACCGCTTGGCTGGCACGCAGAGCTTTCGCCCCACCAGCTGCAGACCTGAGTTCATTTCTTCGCTCCTTTTCATAATTTTCATAATTGGTCACGACTGTTGATAGGGTTCATGACTGTTCATGATTGCTTTCATGGCCCGAGACGGCCGGGTTCCGTTGTCCTGTTTGGACTCGGAGGGTGAGAGCCTGTTTCGATTGCCCGGTGCTGGTGCTAGAGCAAGCGGGGGGCCAAATGGAAAGCGGAAGGAGAGAGAGAGGTAAGTGATTAAGTTGGAATGAGTTGCAGAAAGGAGAGCGGGGGGGCCGCTGGATGTTTCTGGCTCGCGCCTGGTTCCAGTTTGGAACGCCAACATCGTCGCAGGTTTGGTAAGTTCAGGTAGGTCCACAGTTTAGGAAGGTAATTCCGTTTTGGGACGCGTCCCGAAACGGGAATAGCAGCGAAGCTCTCATACAATCAGGGGATGAACCCCCAGCAGAAATCCGCGGCAGCATTCTTCCGCCCCAACGATCGGGCTCCCCAGGCGATGCGCCCGGTGCGCCTTACGCCGCATTACACTTCGATGGCCGAGGGCTCGGTGTTGATTGAAGTGGGCCACACCCGGGTGTTGTGTAACGCCACGGTCGAAACCGGAGTGCCCGGTTGGTTGAAGAACAGTGGGAGGGGATGGGTGACCGCGGAATATGGCATGCTGCCGCGGGCCACGCTTACCCGCAGCCCGCGGGAAGCGGAGCGCGGCAAGGTGGGCGGACGGACGCATGAAATCCAGCGGCTCATCGGACGCTCGCTGCGCTCGGTGGTCGACATGCAGGCCCTGGGCGAACGGACGGTGATCCTTGATTGCGATGTGCTGCAGGCGGACGGCGGTACCCGCACTGCGGCCATCACCGGCGCTTGTGTGGCCATGGCCATCGCCTTCCGGCGGTTGGTGGAGGCGGGAACGTTAAAGAAGCTGCCGCTCACGCAACTGGTGGCTGCTACCAGTGTGGGCATCGTGGAAGGAGTGACGCTGCTCGACCTGGCTTATGAAGAAGACTCGCAGGCCGAAGTTGACATGAACGTGGTGATGACCGAGGGGGGTGGATTGGTGGAAGTGCAGGCGACCGCGGAGCGCAACGCCTTCGCGCGGGAAAAATTAATGGAGATGATGGATCATGCGCAGCGGGGGATCATCGAACTGATTGAGGCCCAGCGTGCGGCGCTCGGGCTCTAGGCACCACCCCATCCCATCGCAGTTCCCGCGAATGTTTTAGAATGAGCCCCGGGAAACAATGGCAACAATTGAGAGGAAATGAGCAATGACAACCACCAAGATGACAGCTGGAAAACTGGCGGGACTGAAGGCCGTCTCGGATGCACGCGGGGTCATCGCTGCAGCGGCGATGGATCAGCGCGGATCGCTGAAGAAGTCGTTGGCCAAAGAGAAGGGCGTTTCGGACTTGCCGGATTCTGCCCTGGTCGAGTTCAAGGAACTGGTCACCGAGGTGCTGACCAAGTATGCATCGGCGATCCTGCTTGATCCTGAGTATGGGCTGCCGGCTGCCAAGCGGCGCCATGGCAAAGGTTTGCTGCTGGCCTATGAGAAGACCGGCTACGATGCTGACCAGGTTGGACGGCTTCCCGATCTGCTAGACCACTGGTCCGTGCGCAGGTTGAAGGAAGCGGGCGCGGACTGCGTGAAGGTGCTGCTGTATTACACCCCGTTTGAGAAGAGCGAAATCAACGACCGGAAGCATGCCTTCATTGAGCGCATCGGCGACGAATGCCGGGCCTGCGACATTGCCTTCTTTCTCGAGTTTGTGGGGTATGACGTGCATGGCAACAGCGAGAAGTCGCTGGAGTATGCCAAGAAAAAGCCGGACATTGTCTCCGGTTCGATGTCGGAATTCGGCAAAGAGAAATATTTGATTGATGTGCTCAAGGTAGAAGTTCCGGTGCAAATGGAGTTCGTCCAGGGGACCAAGGCGTTCAAGGGTGAAGCCGCGTATACGCGTAGCGAGGCTTTGCAGCATTTTCGGGACGCTGCGACGACGACCCACAAGCCTTTCATTTATTTGTCAGCGGGCGTCAGCAATCCAGTCTTCACCGAAACCCTGGAGTTGGCGGTGGAGAGCGGCACCACGTTCAACGGTGTGCTCTGCGGGCGCGCTACCTGGAAGGATGGGATTGCGGTCTACGCCAAGAGCGGAGCCAAGGCTTTTGAAGACTGGCTCAACGATCAAGGCGTGAAGAATATCCAGAACGTCAATCACAGCCTGCAGGGGGCGCACTCCTGGTTCCCCAAGGTTGGGGTGACGGCGGCGGATTTGTTGGCGTTAGCTTAGGTAATATGGGTTCCCCAGGACGGTGTCCTGGGGAGTTCCAGCCGTCCCTGCGGGACTGAATCACGTTTTTAAATTCTACCCAGGACTAACGTCCTGGGCTAAGTTCAACCGTCCCTGCGGGACTGGGTGGTTTCGTGATCGGGATCCCGGGTCTCAAGCGATATCTGGGGCACACCCATCATTTATTCGATTGTTGTTGGCGACCCACTATTCCCACTCGATGGTCCCGGGTGGTTTGGACGTGATGTCGTAAACCACACGGTTGATGCCGTGGATTTCATTGACGATGCGGCTGGAGATTTTCTTTAGCAGATCGTAGGGCAGCGGGACCCAGTCGGCAGTCATGCCGTCTTCGGAATGTACCGCGCGGATGGCGCAGGTGTAGGCATAAGTGCGTTGATCACCCATTACCCCGACACTCTTGACGGGGAGAAGCACGGCGAAGGATTGCCAGATCTGCTGGTAAAGTCCGGCAGCCTTGATTTCCTTCGCTACGATGTCGTCGGCTTCCTGCAGCAGGGCGACCCGCTCGGGTGTGACCTCTCCCAGGATGCGGACCGCCAGTCCCGGGCCGGGAAAAGGCTGGCGCTCGAGAATCTCAGCCGGCATATCCAGGTCGCGGCCGATGCGCCGGACCTCATCCTTGAACAAATCGCGCAATGGCTCAATTAATTTCAACTTCATGTTTGCCGGCAGGCCACCCACATTGTGATGGCTCTTGATGGTCTGCGATGGGCCTTTAACGGAAGAAGATTCGATCACGTCGGGATAGAGAGTGCCCTGCACCAGCCAGGCGACGGTTGCTCCCGGTTGTTGTTGCTCCTGTTGTTGGTCAAGGATGCGCACCGCTTCATCGTCGAAGACAGAGATGAATTCGTTGCCGATGATCTTGCGCTTCTGCTCGGGATCAAGGACGCCAGACAGGCGAGAGAGGAAGCGGTTGCTTGCGTCCACTGCTACCAAGCGCAAGCCCAGGCGGTCGCGCATGTTCTGCTGGACTTGCAGGAACTCGTTCTTGCGCAGCACGCCGTTGTTGACGAAGACGCAGGTGAGGCGGTCGCCGATGGCGCGCTCCACCAGCACCGCAGCCACCGAGGAATCGACTCCTCCGGAAAGGGCACAGATGGCGCGGCCGTCGCCTACTTGTTCACGGATGGCGGAAACAGTCGACTGAATGAAATGCGCCGGGGTCCAGTTGGGTTCGGCATGGCAGATGTTGAAGAGAAAATTGCGCAGCAGGTCGGTTCCCCGGGGAGTGTGGCGGACCTCGGGGTGAAACTGTACGGCCCAGATGTTGCGCGAAGGGTCGGCCATGCCAGCTACCGCATTGGCTGTGCGCGCGGTGAGTGAGAAGCCGGGCGGCAGGTCCAGGGCTTCATCTCCGTGGGACATCCAGACATCGAGCGATGGGGGCAGGCCGGCAAACAGTGGATTTTCGGTTTGGCCAGCAACGATCGAGACCTGGGCTGGCCCGTATTCGCGCTTGTCCGCGGAGCGGACCTTTCCGCCTAAGTGATGGGTGAGAAATTGCAGGCCGTAACAGATGCCGAGGATGGGTAGTCCCATGGCCAGCATGTTCGGGTCCGCCACGGGCGCGTCCCGGTCGTAGACCGAACAGGGGCCGCCGGAGAGGATGAGCCCGATGGGATGATGCGACTTGATCTCAGCGACAGAAGCGGTGCAGGGCAGGACTACAGAGAAGACGTTCTGCTCTCGTATGCGGCGGGCGATGAGTTGTGTGTATTGGCTGCCGAAGTCCAGGATGACGATCGAGGGAGTATCCACGTTCTAGTTTTTCAGGATTTGGTTCTGTGAGCAAGGAAGGAATACGTTCGCCAGAATTGAACGAAGGCGGCGAGTCTTGCTACCTGGAAGAAATCGTTGGCGACCAAGTAGAGGACGGTGACTAGGGCCCACCATACGTAGAGGGCGGTTCCGCTCATGTCGGCTTCGAAGGGGAGAGGTATGGCGGAGAAGACCATGGCGAGCACGATGAGGGCCAGGCGGACGATGCCCAACACCAGGTTGACTTCCACCAGCTTGCCGGTCAGCGGCCCCTGGTGAAGACTGCTGGCCAGGCTGCCCAGGACTGCTTTGCCTTCCAGCATTGCCAGTAACGGCGCGATGGAAAAAATCCAGCTCAGGAGGGCCCAGAGGACAAAGATGCCGAGCGAAAGGCAGATGACCCAGGCACTCCAGCCGACCAGGTTGGGCGTGGCGCTGCTTAGAGTCACATTCGCGGCCCACTGGATGGCGCGATACCAGCCCAGCCAGACACCGATCAGGGCGGCCATCCGCAGCAGCTGCAGCAGGATCAGAGTGAGGGGTGCGGCGTGCAGCGTGGGATCAAGACGCTTGAGCACGGAAGTGCGGCCGAGGCCGGAGGCGATGGCCCAGGCGACGGCCAGCAATGGTCCCAGCCATGCGGCAACACGCTCTACTTCCGGCTTGAGGGCTGCAGCAGCTTGCGCTATTTGCTGACCGGCCTGCATGGGGTCGCTTAGAGAAAGGCCAGAGAGCTCAGGCGCGACTCCGGCAGCAATGCGGACGCCCAGGTAGCAGAGGAGGGCGGCCGCGGGAATGCCGAAGCCCCAGCGCCAGAGCAGTTCCCTGCCCAACAGGCCGGGGCGCTTCCAGCAGTCGGCGCAGATATGCAGCAGAGACTGAGTTCCGCGCACGAGCGCCTATTTCACAACGATGCGGGTGTTTGCCAAGAAGATGGTTTTTCTCGCCTCGAATATCATTCAGCCTACTTGACCACGATGTTGATGAGTTTGTTGGGCACGACCACCACTTTGACTACTTGTTTGCCGGCAATCGCAGCTTGCACTTTGGGTTCGGCCAGCGCTGCCTGCTGCATGGCCTCGTTTCCCGCGTCGGGCAAGAGCCGGACCACGGCGCGGAGCTTGCCGTTCACCTGTACTGGGATTTCGAGCTCTTCCTCCCGGGCCAGATCGGGATCGAAGCTTGGCCACGGGTGACGCAGGAGCGCGCCGGCGCCCCCGATTTCTGTCCAGAGTTCGGCCGCGAGATAAGGGGCGAAGGGGGCGAGCAACAGAATCAACGAGGGCACGATGGCCGCCATCAAGCGTGCGGACGCGTCGGGCGGCATCTCCGCCAAACCGGGCTCGGCCGCGGTGATCTCATTGACCAGTTCCATGACTGCGGCGATGGAGGTGTTGAAGTGCCAGCGTCCGGCAAAGTCCTGGGTGATCTTGCTGATGGTCTGGTGTAGCTTGCGCAGCAGCGCTTGCGCCAGCGGAGAATTGGGTGCGGCAGGGGGTTGACCAGCCTGGCTGCGCACGGCTTCGCGGTAACGTATGCCCAGGCGGTAGACCCGGCCCAGAAAGCGGCTGACCCCGGCGACTCCGTCCTCCTGCCAGTCCAGATCGCGGTCGGGCGGCGCGGCAAAGAGCGAGTACATGCGGGTGGCGTCTGAGCCGTAGCGGGCGATCATGTCGTCAGGCGAGACCACGTTGCCCTTGGACTTCGACATCTTGGCGCCGTTGCGGATGACCATGCCCTGGGTGAAGAGGCGTGTCGCCGGCTCGTCATTGCCGACCAGCTTGAGATCCCGCATCACCCGGGTCCAGAAGCGGGAGTAGATCAGGTGCAGGATTGCGTGCTCCACCCCGCCGATGTATTGATCGATGGGAAACCAGTAATCGATCTTCTCCCGGCTGAAGGGGGCGGATGCGTTGTGGGCATCGGGATAGCGGTAGAAGTACCAGGAGGAGTCGACAAAGGTGTCCATGGTGTCGGTTTCGCGGCGCGCGGGTCCTCCGCAGCGAGGACAGGTGGCGTTCACGAACGAGGGAACACGGCTCAGGGGGATCCGTCCTGCTGCGTGATCTCGATCTGCTCGGGCAAGAGGACGGGGAGCTGATCATCGGGCACGGGCACGATGCCGTCTTTGGGACAGTAGAGGACGGGGATGGGCGCACCCCAGTAGCGCTGGCGGCTGACTCCCCAGTCCTTTAGGCGAAACGTAACCGTGGTTTTTCCGAAGCTGTGTTTCTCGGCGAAAGCGGCCAGCTTTTGCTGGGCCTCCTGGCAACCCAGAGAGTTGTATTCGCCGGAGTTGATCAGGAGGCTGTCTTCTTCGGTGTAGGGCAACACGTGCTCGTCCGGCTGGCTGTCGGAGGCTGGCTCCTGGGTGCGCCGGGGCAAAATCACGATGCGCACTTCCAGCCCGTATTTTTTTGCGAACTCGTAATCGCGCTCGTCGTGTGCCGGCACCGACATGACGGCGCCGGTTCCGTATTCCAGCAGGATGTAGTTGGCCACCCAGATGGGCACGCGCTCTCCGCTGAAGGGGTTGATGGCGTAGTGGCCGGTGAAGGTACCGTGCTTATCGATGGCTCCGGGATCGCCGGCTTCGCGGGCTTTCTTTTGTTCTTCGACCAGGGAGGCGACTTCTTCAGCCAGCCGCGGGTCGGCCTGGGCAAATTGCTGGACTAAGGAATGTTGGGGCGCGAGTTGCAAGCTGGTGGCGCCGAAAATGGTGTCCACGCGGGTGGTGAATACCGGGATGCGGACAGCGCCAGCCGCAATCGGGCTACCGACCACGAAGCCTTCGAGTGCAGGCAGAGGAACCTTGCCTCGGTCGCGTCCGGTCTCGGTCTCCGGAGTTGGGTCGAGTAGAAAGTCGATGGTCGCGCCTTCGCTGCGCCCGATCCAGTTGCGCTGCATGGTGCGCACCTTCTCCGGCCAGTCGGGCAGGTTGTCGAGCCCGTCCAATAATTCCTGCGCGTATTTGGTGGTGCGGAGAAACCACTGCTCCAGGTCACGCTGCTCGACTACGGTGTCTTCATGGCGCCAGCAGCAGCCGTTGATGACCTGCTCGTTGGCCAGCACGGTGGCGCAGAGCGGACACCAGTTGACCTTGCTTTGCTTGCGGAAGGCAAGGCCGTGCTCCAACATGCGCAGGAAAAACCACTGCGTCCAACGGTAGTAGTCGGGCAGGCAGGTGGTGATCTCGGTCTGCCAGTCATAGCTCAGGCCCAGACGGCGCATCTGGCGGCGCATGTGGGCTATGTTCTGGAGCGTCCACTCGCGAGGCGGGGTCTGGTTCTTAAGGGCTGCGTTTTCGGCTGGGAGTCCGAACGCATCCCAGCCCATGGGATGGAGGACGTTGTAGCCCTGCATCCACATGTAGCGGGCCAGAGCATCGCCAATGGAGTAGTTGCGGACGTGGCCCATGTGGAGTTGGCCCGAGGGGTAGGGCAACATCTCGAGCACGTAGTACTTTGGCTTGCCGCTGTCTGGTGGCTCGGCACGATAGAGGTCGGGTTCCGCATCCCAGCGCTGTTGCCAGCGGACCTCGATTTCTGCGGGATCGTAGCGGTCGGGCAGAGCCGCGGATACGGGTTCACTGGGCCGGGGTTCGTGGGTGACGTCGGACGGGGGCATCATGCTTGATTGTAAATGGGCTGGCAAGGGGAGTTTGCCGCTTTGTGGCGTGAGGGACGCCTCCCTGGGCGGTCGATTTGCCGGCGTGACGTGGGTGATTTCGGGTTTGGAAAAACGTGCGCACTAAGCGAACTATGCGCACTAAGTCAGTTTTGTGTTAGTCCGTGCCTAGTTATCGATAGGTCGCTAGATTCAGGGTGGCGTTGAAATTCCGTTTCGTCAATAGCGTTTGCGAATTTATTTGGTTTCTTGGAGGGCGGTTTGTTGGACGACGGCCAGATAAAGTTGTGCCCTTATCTGGAAGCCAAGTTTTCTGTATAAGGCAACGGCTGGGTTATCTGTTTTGACGTGGAGAAAAGGGGTTTCGCCGCGATTCAGGATCCCGGAAATGACCGTGGACATGAGGGCGTTTCCGTAGCCTCGGCCTCGGGCGCGGGGATGGGTGCAGACGGCGCTGACTTCGGTGAAGCCGGTTAGACGTAGCCGCTCCCCTGCCATGGCTACTAATGATCCGGAGTCGTGGATGCCGTAATAGGCGCCGAGTTCGATGGTCCGGAGTAGGAAGGGACCTGGTTCTGTG
Source organism: uncultured Acidobacteriaceae bacterium (assembly GCA_963830325.1). Classification (GTDB taxonomy): domain Bacteria; phylum Acidobacteriota; class Terriglobia; order Terriglobales; family Acidobacteriaceae; genus PALSA-350. Next base: position 1,284,389 of record CAWHMV010000003.1, on the reverse strand, counting down.
AGTTTGGTGAGTGCCAGCATTTCGGGGACGTCTGCCTGGGTCAGTTTGCGGAAGGATTGATTCGGCCTTGCGGGTGGTGGGGCTTCGAAGGTCATCTGATACATGTCTCCGCTGAGGCGCATCGACCAATCAGCGGGTAGAACGGGTTTGGTGTCGAGGAAGAGCGCGGCGGTGTCTCCGGAGAGGATTTGTGCCAGGGCTTCGTACTCAGATGGGGATTGAGCTTTCATGGCTCCGAAGGGTGCTACGTCCCGGGGGAAGCGCTTGGCGAGATGGTTGCTCTGGGCGAGGTAAGACTGGTCGGTAGAGAGGGCGTACCAGATGGGGTTGTTGAGGAGGGTGATGTCTGATGGGTACGCGACTTTCATGATTGAGAGATGAGGTGGGGTTCGGTGGCTGATTCAGTAAAAGCGATCGTAGGGCTTCCCCCGGATTTCCTGTAAACCTTATTGGCGTTGGCGAACTCCATGCGGCTTTCCTTAATGAAAGCCGCACACGCGGACGTTGGTGGCGCCCCGTAGCAGGAAATCCGGGTCGCCCGTCATTTTCGGCCCATGTACGCTTGGGCGAACATGGGGCACCCGTCCTGAGTTTTAGATTGGATTGTTTTTAGTGTGGTTCTGTTTGCGACTAACTTGCTCCGTGGCCACATCGCGAGAAGTTGGTTATCGAGAAGCTGCCGGTTTGGCGTAGCGGTATCCCACATCTCGCGAAAAACGAGCGAGATATGGGGCACCCGGGATTTGTTAGGGGGAGGGATTTAGGGGTTGTTCGTCTTCGGGTTGGTTTTTCAGGATTTTGGAGAGGACGTTTAGAGTGCCGTCAACTTGCGGGGCGTTGAGGCCCAGGAGTTTTGCTAAGAGCGGGTAGACGTTTACGTTTTCGAAAGGTCCGAGGCTGGAACCAGGGCGGATGTCGGGACCTACGGCGAGGAACAGGGCGCGCATGGACTTCACCACCCTCGGGTCGTAGCCATGGGCTCCTGGCTCGGGCGGTAGGTCTTCGGCATCCACGTGAGCGCGGATGGCATAGGGCCCGTTGGCTACCACCACGGGATCGCCCTCGCGAGGATTTGTGTCGTAGTGCAGAACCGCCGGCACACGCTTCCGGCGATAGACGGTAAAGGCGTCGGTCTTGATCTTGAGTTCCTGATAGGCCTTTTCGGCCGCTGCTTCGGAATTGGGGTAGAGGAGCGATCCGACAGTGGTGAAGTTTTGCAGGTCGGCGTACCGGGAGAGGTCGATCCAGGGTCCCTGCTCTTGCTCCATACCGTGGTCGGAAACCACGATCAGATCGATGGGAAGGTGCAGTTGCGCGAGATCCGTCCAGAGAGTACCTACCAATTGGTCGACGTGTTGGACCGCAGCCGCGGTTTGCGGGCTGTCGGGCCCGAACTGGTGACCGGCGTGATCGACGGTCGAATAGTAAAGGGTGATGAAGTGAGGGCGCTGCTCCGGCGGCAGGCGGAGCCAGGCGAGTACCTGGTCGATGCGCTTTTCGTCGGGAAAGCGATCGTCGAATTTTAGGTAGTAGGAGGGGCGGCCGGCGTCAATCTCAGCTTCTGAGCCGGGCCAGAAGAAGCAGGCGGTGCGCATGCCCTGTTTTTCCGCCAGGACCCACAGGGGCTCCCCGCCGTACCAGCTTCCGTCACGGCTGGTTGCCGGATCGCTATAGGAGTAGCGCTCCTTACGGGCAGGGTCGTAGAAGTTGTTGGCCACGATGCCGTGGTGTTCAGGATAGAGGCCGGTCACCAGGGTGTAGTGATTGGGAAATGTCAGCGAAGGATATGCAGGGATCATTCCTTCCGTTGCGATCGCGCCCTCCGCGCCAAGGGCCAGCAAATGTTTGGCGCCGTACTTGCGGGCGTAGTCGTAGCGGAAGCCATCGAGCGACACCAACACGACATACGGTTTGGACTGCTGGGCGGCTGCGTTCGGTCCGTGGTCGACGGTGATGACCTGGGCGGCTGCGCAGAGGGCCAAAAACAGGGGCAAAACGGCCGGCCAGCGGTAACGCGTGAACACGTCAGCCGCCCGCTGCGGAACGTAATTGTTCGGCGGCCGCCTCGGGAGTGATGTCCCGCTGCGGCATACCCAGCATTTCAAAGCCGACCATGAATTTGCGCACGGTCGCCGAACGCAATAACGGCGGGTAGAAGTGGCCATGGAAATGGCACTCCGGGTGGAGGTCTCCATCAGTTGGACGCTGATGAAATCCCATGGTGTAGGGGAAGCTGGTGGCAAACAAGCGGTCGTAGAGGGTGGTGAGCTGCTTGAGGATGTCCGCCAAGCCGCGCTGCTCGGCGGGCTTGAATTCCAGGAGGCTGCCGAGGTGAGCGCGGGGGAGCACCAGGGTCTCGAAGGGCCACACTGCCCAGAAGGGCACCAGAACGACAAATTCTTCGTTCTGGCAAACGATGCGCTGGCTTTGCTCCAACTCGACTTTCAGGGTGTCACAGAGCAGGCAGGCGTTGTGCAGGTTGCGGTAGGCGCTCTGATTGGCCACTTCGGCTGCGGCCTCGTCGGGGATGTGTTCGGTGGCCCAGATCTGGCCGTGGGGATGGGGATTGCTGGCGCCCATCATCGCCCCGCGGTTCTCGAAGATCTGCACGTGACGAATTTCCGGGCGTGCCCCCAGTTCTTTGAATTCCGTAGTCCAGGCTTCCACGACACGCACAATGTCCGGCACTTGCATGCCGGCCAGGGTCAAGCTGTGGTCGGGATGGAAGCACAGCACGCGGCAGATGCCCCGTTCCGTTTCCGCTCGTAGTAAGGGGTCGCCGGTTTCCGCGATAGCGGGCGAATCGGGCAGGAGCGCGGCGTAGTCGTTGGTAAAGGCAAAGACGCTGCTGTAGGGCGGGTTCCGCTTGCCCCCGGCCCGGGTGTTGCCAGGGCAGAGATAACAGTCCGGATCGTAATGCAGAGGGGGTTTGGCGTCGGTGCGGCTGACTTCTCCCTGCCAGGGACGCTGCGTACGATGTGGAGAAACCAATACCCAGCGGCCGCGTAGCGGATCGTAGCGGCGATGGGGATATTGCAGGTTGGTGTCCATTTAGTGAGCCTTGCCGTTTGGTGTTGGGCTAGTGACGCCTTTGCCTTCTTCAACGGAAAAAATTTTATCCACGGTGGGCAGGTTCACTTTCTCCTTCAAGCCGCTGGGCCAGTGAATCTCCACCGCGTCGACTTTATCAGCGTCGCCCAGACCGAAGTGAACACGGGGGTCGTTGTTAGAGACAAAGCTGCCTCCGCTGAGCACGTCTCCCCGCTGCTTGATGCCCCCGGCGGTGAGATAGACCGCGGCGCCGACGGCGTCTCTGGGGCTTTTGGGGCCGCCGGTCAGGCTTAATTCCACCCAATGATGGTGATCGGGGTTCACGTTGCGCAAGAGCGCGGGCACGGAGTCGATGTTGTTGATGACGGCGTCAATGCGGCCGTCGTTGAAGAGATCACCGAAGGCGGCACCCCTGGCGGGGATGACCAGAGCTAAACCTGTGCCTTCGACTGCCGGCACCAGGTCAAATTTCTTGCCGAGCTGGTTGTGGAACAGGAGTGGACGCTCGGCGTAAGTGGAGCCCCAGTTGTTCTGATCGACCATGGGGTAGACGTGGCCGTTGGCGATAAATAGGTCTTTCCAGCCATCGTTGTCGTAATCAATAAACTCGGTGGCCCAGCCTAAGAAGGGCACGGTCGGTTCCGCTACCCCGGCGGCATAACTGTCATCGGTGTAGTTGGCATCGCCGTCGTTGCGGTAGAGCACATCGTAGTCGTCGGAGAAGGTGGTGTTGAAAAGACCGAGGCGGCCGTTGTTCTGGTAGTCGCCCACAGCGACGCCCATGGAGGCGGTTTCCCGGCCGTTTTCGTTCAGGGCATAGCCGGAAGCGTAGCTGTCGTCTTCGAAAGTGCCGTTGCCTTTGTTGATGTAGAGGTAGTTGGGGGTGGAGTCATCGGCCACCAGAAGGTCTACTTTGCCGTCGTTGTTGAGGTCTACGAAGACCGAGGTGAATCCGTAGTAGGCGTTGGGATCGCTGACGCCGGCTTTCTGGCTGACATCGGTGAAGGTGCCGTCGCCGTTGTTGTGGAAGAGATGGTCGTGCTCTCCTTTGAGCCCGCGCGGGCCGCACATTACGTTGACGCCGCGGAATTGGCAGAAGTTCGACGCCACTCCTTTCGCGTCAATCCCGGCGAGCTGATCCTGCTCGAAGTGGACATAGCCGGAGACAAACAGATCGAGCCGGCCATCGCCGTCATAGTCGCCGAAGGTGGGTCCGCTGGACCAGTTGCCTAATTGCACGCCGGCTTTTTCGGCCATGTCGGTGAAGGTGCCGTCGCGGTTGTTGTGGTAGAGGCGGTTTTTGCCGAAGTTGGCGACGAAGAGGTCGGGGTAGCCGTCGTTGTCGTAGTCGCCGACGGCTACTCCAAAGCCCCAGCGGTCGTTGGTGACTCCTGCTTTCGCCGCGACGTCGGTGAAGGTGCCGTCGTGGTTGTTGTGGAAGAGGGCGGCGTGGGGTGACTCCGCTTTGCCGGAGAGGGCGTCGTAGGTGGAACCGTTCACCAGGTAGATGTCGAGCCAGCCGTCTTTGTCGTAGTCGAGGAGGGCTACTCCCGAGCCCGGAGCTTCCAGGATGAATTGTTTTTGGGGGGTGCCCATGGTGTGATGCCAGGTGGTCAGGCCGGCTTTGGCGGCGATGTCCTGGAAGATAATGGGGCCGGTTTTTACGAAGCCGCCGGCGGTGATGGGGCGTTTTTCGGAGTCGAGGACCGGGGCGTGGGTTCCACCCGTGTTTACGCCGCCCATGGCCTGGGGTTGCTCCTGGGTTGGGGTCTGAGCTCGGAGAAGAGACACAGATGCGAGGAGCATGAGCACGTGCAGGTTACGACGGAACAAGTAGGTCACCCTTTGAGAGGATAGTGCAAATTGGGGAGGGGACGGGAGGTTGTTGGTTTCCCGGTGGACATAACAAGGGCAGAAATTAGCCTCTCCCAGGAGGATCCCAGGTCTCAAACGCGAGACCTTGGGCACCCATCATCTTGTAATTTGAGGGTTTGTGAAGAGCAGAGGGTTTTGGACCCCCGGCCCCATTTTGGAGGTGGGCGTGCAGCTTGGTACAGTCATTCCGGGCCAAATGTACCTCAACGGACGGCACAGGTCCGAATACACGCCCACGGACTGTAAACCAGGGTCATGATCACAACGACGAAAGCAGGGATGTGAATGACTGTAGCCGCGCCCGTGAGGGCGACGAGCGGCGCCCATGGGGTTATGGATCGCAACGCAATCTGCCGCGATCCCCTGCCGAGAACCTCGAGAAGGAAAAGACAGAGCATGAAGCCTATCATGCCGGCGCAAGCCGACCCCATGTGGGCGCGCCAAGCTGGAAACGGACGTAAACCCCCCGCGCCGGAATCCTGGATGCTGCTGTAAGTGGCTTCAGCACAATAGAAAATCCCTGCTCCGATCAGCAAAGCTATCAGGAGAGCTACGGCCGTGGAGCCTGGTTTGGTCGTCTGCTTTCTGGGCCTTGTCATTTCGGGTTTCCAGTGGATGAGATCCGGCAACTATCCAACGACGGTAAGAACGGGACAAGTCGCGTGAACGATAAGCTGAAAGGCCCGAGAGGTCCGGGTCTCGATGCCGAGATGGGAAGACTTTCGGATACCGAGCACTAACAAATCGACCGACCGGTCCCGTATGTGTTCCAGAATCTGGCGGTGTGCGTTGCCGACTTCAACAAAGCTTCTGGGATTGCAGAAGTCTTTCGCCCTGTCCGGCACAACGTTGTCGAGTGCGTGGTAAAAACGGTTTCTGATATCGCTCAGCCGGTCGGGATGATCGATTGCTTCTCTCTGCACGACGTTCAGTACGTCAATTTCCGCGCGGAATGCCCTGGCAAAGGAGACGGCGTACACTGCCGCACCCGCGGCTGCGGGGGTGAGATCGGTGGCATACAGGATGTGCTGGAAAAGTGGCTGTTTTTCCTCCGCCGACGGTACCTGGGGGCCGACGGTAAGAACGGGCCACGAGGTGGAGCGGAGAATGCTCTCGGCAACGGAGCCTATGATCTCCCGCTCTAACCATTCTCCCCCGTGAGTTCCCAATACGATGAGCGAGGGCGCCAAGGCGGCGGCGAGCTCCGGGATCACCTGCTTCGGATCACCTTCTAACAGGACAGGTGTGGCCTTGACGGAACCATGGGAGAGGGCAGAGGCCCTGCGAGATAAAAGGAAGCCGAGATCTTTCCTTTGTTGGCTTACCAAGGATGGATCGATCTCTACCTCCATGGCAGCCTGCGAAAGAGTGAACGCGTGGGCAATCATCAACGCCATCGAAAAATGATTGGCGAAGAAGGCCGCGTAAGGGCCTGCGTTCTGGGAGAAGACGGAAAGATCCGTTCCATAGACGACCGCATTTAAGTCCAGCTCTGGTCTCTCATCAATCAGCGGCATGGTAAATCCCTCCTAAAAACAGAGGAGTCAATATCACGGAGGGGGTCTTTCAGTTTTAAGTTCTCGATCATGGAGTAGCGCCAATTTGATAGTTGAGGGTCGCCAGGGTGAGGCGGTATTGATATTGCGCATCAGCGTTGCCGATGGCGGCGTCGGTCTGTTGGAACTGCGCCTGGCTGAGCTCCACGATGGAACTCAACCCCAACTGATATCGTGTCTGAGCCAGAGTCAATGCCAGGTTCGCCTGTTGCAACAATTCAGCGGTGACGCTGACGCGCTGGAATGCTGTATTGGCGGCCAACCACGCCGTTCGAACATCGCGCACAATCCGGTCTCGCAGATCGCGACTCCTTTCGGCGCCAGCTTGTGCTCGAAGAGCCGCTTCTTTAGCTTCAGCTGAATAGAGGAAGCCATTGAATATGGGGATATTCATGTTGACGCCGATTCCCCCCCACCAGTTGGAGTTGTAGTACTGGGGCGGACGAATGGGCACACTACCGGCCGTTCCCGCAGCGCTGATGGTAGGGAACATCTGATCGCGTTGGGCATGGCTGAACTTAACCGCTGCTTGCTGGTCGTAATCCAACGCCTGCAGATCGGGTCTTTGCCTTAATGCGAGCTGCACCAGTGCATCGGCATCCGGAGGCGGCGGCTGCAAGGGCGTCGTCTCGTCCTCCAGTTGATAGATAACCTGTCGATCCAGACCCAACACTGCGTCCAGGGCCGCCATGGTGGAATCGCGATTGTTCTGGGCATCGAGAAGCAACAATTTGGACTGGGAGAGGTTGACATCAGCGAAGCTTAGATCAAGGGTTGACTTGAGATTGTTCTTTGTCATCTGGTTGACTTGCGTTTGGGTGGTCTGCCTGGTTTCGACATTCTGCCGGGCCACACGCAGCAGCGCCTGGGCTTGCAGTGCGTCGTAGAATGCCTGATCGGTGGCAGCGACAATGTCGTCCGTGGTGGCCAGGGTGTTCGCGTTCTGAGCCTTTTCCTGGAGCTTCGAGGAAGCAATCAGATTTCTGGTTCGTCCAAAATCGGTGATTAACTGGGTGCCGCTGCCTCCGGCGGCGGCGTGCTCGAAGAGGCGCGACGCAGTGATGGTTCCGGCAGAAAGACGCGAGCCATCTTCGGCGTCCACTGCGGTGATACTCCCGGTGACGGTTGGCAATTCGGCGGATCGTGACTCGCGAACGACCTGATGCTGCGCTAACGCGAGCAGATGGGCAACGCTGATCCTGGGGTTGTTCTTGATGGCCGTCTGTTCGGCTTGTGTACGGCTCAGGGAAGGAAGGGAGCCGGCGGGCTGCGCCGGCGTTGCGTTGCCGGCGTTCGGCTGCATAGGAGGATTCGATTGGCCAGCCTGGGCCATGAGACGCATCTGCGGAGCATCGGGCAGCGAAGCAGTGGTTTTTGCCATCTGGGCTTGTGCGCTGGCGGCTTCGAAGGCGCAAAGTGACAGGAACACGACTACGTGAGGGCATGGATTTTTTATTTTTCGCGTCATTTTCTATGCCTCTTGGGCAACTGCATTCTGGTTCTCGTGGCGGCCATGGACGACCAGGTAGACGGCGGGGACGAGGAAGACCGTAACCACGACGGATACACCCAGGCCGCCGATGATAGCGCGCGCCAGGGGAGCATACTGTTCGCTTCCAGCTTCGAGTCCGAGGGCCATGGGGATCATGCCGAGCAGGGTGGCTAGTGAGGTCATCAGGATAGGCCGAAGGCGAATCTTGCAAGACTGCACCACCGCTTCCAACAAGGACTTGCCCTGTTCATGCAGCAGGTTTGCAAATTCAACGATCAAGATACTGTTCGACACGACAATTCCGGTCATCATGATCACGCCCATGAGGGACATGATGTTCAAGGTGCTGTGGGTTAGGAGAAGAATCAGAACCACGCCGGCCAACCCCGGAGGAATCGCCATGAGGATGATGAACGGGTCGATGAATGAGGTGAACTGTGCCATGAGAATCAAGTAGACCAGTGCGATCGACAACAGTAATCCGACTGCAAACCGAGTAAAGGATTGGTTCATATTGACCACGGCCCCGCGAACCGTGATACGGATGTTCCTGGGTTTGTCCAGATGGCTGATGACTTGATTGACATCGCGGCTGACACCCACCAGGGTCTCGGTGGAGGGCATAACGTACACGTCGATGATGCGGCGGATCTGATAGTGATCGACCTCGGTCGGAGTATTGATCTCCTTGATGTCGGCAACGGATTGCAGCGGGGTATAGTTCATCTGCCCCGTGGGACGAAGGGGAATCTGCCGGAAATCGTTCATGGTCATGTGGGCAATCTTTTGGTCGAAGTACTGGACGGTAAGCATGTAGTTGTTGCCGGTGTTTGGATCGATCCAATAGCTGGGCGCGATCATGCCATTGGAGGTCATGGCGGTTATCACATTGTCGACCACTTCCTTCGGGGACACGTGAATGAGGCTGGCGCGCTCGCGGTCAATGTTCAGCTGCAGGCCGGGGTACTTCAGGTCCTGGGGAATCAATACGTCACTTACGTTCTTGAGGCCTTTCACTTCGGTCGCGATTTGGCGAGCGATGGCGAAAGACTGGTCAAGATTATTGCCGCTGACCTGAATATCGATGGGCGCGGGCAAGCCCTGATTGATCACGGAGTCAACCAATCCGCCCGCCTGGAAGTAGGTGGTGAGTTCAGGCATATCGGAGGCGAGAATCCGGCGGACCCGCTCCATGTACTGGTAACTGCCGACGGTGTGATTCTCTTTAAGGCTGACCTGGACAAAAGCCGTATCCATCGCGGAGTTGCTGGTATATATCGCGGAAAGATCGGGAGTGATACCGATATTGGACACAATCATGTCCAGGTCCCGAGGAGGAACTACTTTGCGAATCTCATCTTCCACTTGTGCGATGTATTGATTACTCAGCTCGATGCGCGAGCCGGTGGGACATTTGATATTGATCACGAATTGTCCAGGATCGGTGCGGGGGAAATACGATCGGCCAAGGAACGGAAACACTCCAAGGAGGACGGCAGCCACGGCGGCAACAATGACAGCGGCGGTCAAGCCGGGACGCTTGAGCGCGCGGGTGACCTGAACCTCGTAATAATCGAGCATGCGACGGAAGTACTGGTTGAACCTGATCTCGAACCTGCGGAAAAACGATAGGGTTTGAGGCCCGTCGTGTACTTCCTCGTCGGCGATCCGAATGAACTTGGCACAGTAGAGAGGCACCACGGTCATCGCGAAGATATAGGACGCGAAAATCGAGAGCACAACGCCGAGTGCCAGGTCAGTGAAGATGTACTTGCTGACACCGGCGAAGAAGGTAACCGGGAAAAAAACGATGGAGGTGGTCGAGGTGGCTGCAAGCACCGCGAGCGAAACCTCCATGCCGCCTTTCTCCGCCGCGATGTGCGGAGCCACTCCCATTTCCATGTAGCGGAAGATGTTTTCCAGCACTACGACAGAGTCGTCAATGAGGCGCGAAAATGCCAGGGCTAAGCCGCCCAATAGCATGGTGTTGATGGATCCGCCGAGTGCGTCCATCACGAGCAGGCACATGAGCGCGGAGAGAGGAATGGACAAGAGGACGGCGAAGGTCGCTCTTGGACTGCCTAAGAACACCAGGATCATGATGCCAGTGAGAAGGAGGCCGATGCTTGCTTCCTTAATGAGGTTCTTTATGGCGGATTTGACGAACAGCGACTGGTCGAAGACCACAGCGGTTTTGAGCGAGGCGGGAATGTCGACCAGATTTTTGATGGCAGCTTTCATGCCATTGACGATGGTGATGGTGTTGCTATCGCCCCCTTGCTTGAGTACGGGCACATACACCGACCGCTGCCCATCGATGCGGACGATGTTGGTCTGGATGGTCCCCGAGTCTTCCGCCTTACCAATATCGGCCACCATGATGGAGGCGTTGCCGACCGACTTCAACGGCAGGTCATTGATCTGTTCCGGGGTCGGGACCTGGCTGTTGGCGTAAATGTTGTAATCCTTCGATCCAATCCGGACGTCTCCGGCGGGAAGAATCAAGTTGGAGTCGTCGACCGCATGGACCACGTCCATCAAACTGAGGTTGTGAGCCTCCAACTTCAGTGGATCGACATAGACCATGATCTGGCGGTAGCGTCCGCCAAACGGTTGGGGCACCGAGGCGCCCGGTACATTGGCAATCTGGTTGCGGACCTGAAACTGGGCCAGATCTTTGAGGTCGGTTTCGTTCAGCCCCTTCCCTTTCAAGGTCACCAGGCAAACCGGCTGGCTGGAAGCATCCATCCCGAGCACCACAGGAGGGAGGGTGCCGGGGGGCAACCGGCGGAGATCGGCCATGGCAAGGTTGGATATATTACTCAACGCCGCGTTCGCATTGGTTCCCGGCTTGAAGTAGATCTTGATCAAGCTCACGCCGGTGAGCGAGCGCGATTCGATGTGGTCGATGTTGCTGCCCAGGGTGAAGAAACGCTCGAAGGTGTCAGTGATATCGGCTTCGATTTGCTGCGGCGGCATGCCGGAATAAAACGTCGCCACCACCACCACAGGAATATCGATTTTCGGAAACAGGTCTACCGGCATGCCGGCGACGGCCGTGATGCCCACCACCATGATCACCATACAAATCATGATGATGAAGTAAGGATATTTAAGAGCGAACTTAGGCATGCGTCCCCGCCTCCTGCGCGAGGGGAGTTCGCTTGTACCTTCTGTGGATGATCAGGTAGACAGCGGGCACCAGGAAGACTGTGGCAATCACGGAAACGCCGAGACCGCCGATGATGGCGCGGGCCAGCGGTGCGTATTGCTCGCTGCCGGCCTCGAGACCCAGCGCCATCGGAATCATACCCAGCAGGGTGGCCAGGGAGGTCATCAGAATTGGACGCAGGCGAATCTTGCAGGACTGCACGACCGCATCCGCGATGGCTAAACCTTCTTGATGAAGATGGCCTGCGAACTCGACAATCAGGATGCTGTTCGACACCACAATGCCGGTCATCATGATCACGCCCATGAGCGACATCACGTTCAGGGTGCTACCGGTGAGCAGCAGGATGATGAGCACTCCGGACAGCCCGGGCGGAATGGCCATCAGGATGATGAATGGATCCACGAAGGATGCGAACTGAGCCATCAGGATGAGGTATACGAGCGCGATCGAAAGAATCAGGCCAACGCCGAAGCGGAAGAACGACTCGTTCATGCTGACTACGGTTCCTCGCACCGTAATGCGCACGTTTTTCGGCTTTTGCACACGGGCAATTACTTTGTTGACCTCGGTGTTCACGCTTTGAAGTGCTTCTGTCGACGGCCTCACGTAGACGTCGATCACGCGCCGGATCTGATAATGATCCACTTCTGTGGGAGTATCGATTTCCTTTATGTCTGCGACCGATTGCAAGGGGGTGTAATTGGGCTGGTTATCTGCTCGCAGCGGAATCTGCTTGAAATCCTCCATGGTCATGTGGGCAATCTTCTGATCGAAGTACTGCACAGTGAGCATGTAGTTATTGCCGGTTTTCGGGTCGATCCAGTAGCTCGGCGCAATCATGCCATTTGATGTCAGCGCGGTAATGACATTGTCGACGATTTCTTTGGGCGATAACCCAATCAGGCTGGCTCGTTCCCGATCTATATTCAGGGCAAGGCCCGGATACCTGAGGTTCTGAGGAATAAGCACATCACTGACATTCTTCAGGGCCTTGACCTGGTTGGCGATCTGGCTGGCGATCGCAAAGGACTCATTCATGTTATTGCCGCTTACCTGCACATCGATCGGCGCCGGGAGCCCCTGGTTGATTACCGAATCTACCAGTCCGCCGGCCTGGAAGTAGGTGCTCAACTGGGGCATGTCGTCGGCCAGCTTTCTACGAACACGCGCCATGTATTCGTAGCTTCCTACCTGGTGGCTCTCCTTTAAACTCACTTGGACAAATGCGGTATCCATGGACGAGTTGCTGGTATAGATGGCCGAGAGATCGGGAGTAATGCCGATGTTGGAGACGATCATATCCAGATCTTTGGGATGAACGACTTCGCGTATCTCCTGCTCGACCTGGGCGACATAGCGATTGCTCAACTCGATGCGCGTTCCGCTGGGGCAGCGGATGTTGATGACAAATTGGCCAGGATCTGTGCGGGGAAAGTAGGACCTGCCGAGTAAAGGAAATAGAGCGAAACTAAGAAGGACCAATCCAAGGATGCTGAGGGCGGTAGCGACGGGCCGCAATATGGAGCGATTCACCACCACAACGTACTTCTCAAGCATTTTCTGGAACCAGTTGTTGAAGCCGCCAACGATTTTTTGGAAAAAGGATCGCCTGGGAGCGGTAACCAGGGCTGCCATACCCTCAGCCTGTTCTGGCTTTGGATGTTCGGTACCCGCAGACTTGATAAATCGCGCACAATAGAGCGGCACAACGGTCATGGCTACGACGTAGGAAGCAAAGAGTGCGAATACCACGGTGAGGGCCAATGCGGTGAAGAGGTACCGGCTCACCCCGTAGAGAAGAGCGACAGGAAAAAACACAATGGCTGTGGTGAAGGTAGCGGCGAGCACGGCCAATTGCACCTCCTTGCCGCCGACTTCGGCCGCCACCTCCGGGGCCGCTCCCAACTCCAGATGGCGGAAGATATTTTCGAGAACTACGACCGAGTTATCGATCAAGCGGGAAAAAGCCAGGGCCAACCCCGCCAGGACCATAGTGTTGATAGAGCCGCCCCCAGCGCGAATGCAAATAAAAGCCGCCAGCGCTGAGAGAGGAATGGATAAAAGGACGGCGAATGTGGCGCGTACGCTGCCCAGGAACAAGAGAATCATCAACGCCGTAAGAACCAGGCCGATGCCCCCCTCATTCATGAGGTTTTTAATGGCGGATTTGACGAACAGCGACTGGTCGAAGACCACAGCGGTTTTGAGCGAAGCGGGAATGTCGACCAGATTTTTGATGGCAGCTTTCATGCCATTGACGATGGTGATGGTGTTGCTGTCGCCCCCTTGCTTGAGTACGGGCACATACACCGACCGCTGCCCATCGATGCGGACGATGTTGGTCTGGATGGTCCCCGAGTCTTCCGCTTTGCCGATATCCGCCACCATGATGGAGGCGTTGCCGACCGACTTCAACGGCAGGTCGTTGATCTGTTCCGGAGTCGGGACTTGGCTGTTGGCGTAAATGTTGTAATCCTTGGGACCGATACGAACATCACCAGCAGGCAAGATGAGATTGGATTCGTTTACAGACCGGACCACGTCCATCAAACTGAGGTTGTGAGCCTCCAGCTTTAGCGGATCGACATAGACCATGATCTGGCGGTAGCGTCCGCCAAACGGTTGGGGTACCGAGGCGCCGGGTACATTGGCAATCTGGTTGCGGACCTGAAACTGGGCCAGATCTTTGAGGTCGGTTTCGTTCAGCCCCTTCCCTTTCAAGGTCACCAGGCAAACCGGCTGGCTGGAAGCATCCATCCCGAGCACCACGGGAGGGAGGGTGCCGGGGGGCAACCGGCGGAGATCGGCCATGGCAAGGTTGGATATATTACTCAACGCCGCGTTCGCATCGGTTCCCGGCTTGAAGTAGATCTTGATCAGGCTCACGCCGGTGAGCGAGCGCGATTCGATGTGGTCGATGTTGCTGCCCAGGGTGAAGAAACGCTCGAAGGTGTCGGTGATATCGGCTTCGATTTGCTGCGGCGGCATGCCGGAATAAAACGTCGCCACCACCACCACGGGAATATCGATTTTCGGAAACAGGTCTACCGGCATGCCGGCGATGGTCGTGATGCCCACCACCATGATCACCATACAAACCATGATGATGAAGTAGGGATATTTAAGAGCGAACTTAGGCATTCCTATTCGCTCCCTGACTTCTCTTCATTTACGTCGATGGCCGGCAACTGTTCGAGTTTCGGCTTTACGGTTTCCCCCACCTGGTAATTCGATTGCCCTCCGGTGATCACGCGGTCTCCCTCAGCCAACCCATTCTTCACTTCCACCAGGTTGGAACCCTGCAAGCCGAGGGTGAGATTCCGCGTCTGCACGTGGTTCTGGCTGTCGACGATGAGCGCAGAAGATTGATTGCCGTTGGTGATGACGGCCTGCACGGGAATGGTCAACACGTGGTCTCTGCGCTCCAACTCGATGGTGGTGTTGGCATACATGCCGGGGGTAAGCGACAAGTCTTTGTTCTCGACATCGATTTCGGTTTGCATGGTGCGGGTGGCGAGGCTGATATCCCTGGTAAAGCGAACTACCTTGCCCACCAGGATGCGGTGGACAGCATCGACCTGCACATTGACCTGAGCCCCAACGTGGATGAACTCGACCGCGTCCTCGGGAACGGGAATGCGAAGGCGGAGCAAGCTGCTCTGAGAGAGTTTGACCACGGGCAGCGATTGAATGTCAGACGCGGTACCGGCCTGGATGAGCGCGCCGGTATCGGCGTAGCGCCAGATGATCACGCCGTCGATGGGCGCAACGACCCGGGTGTAATCCTCCAGAGCACCGACACGCTCGTTATCAGCGCCGGCAACGTCAAAGTTTTGTCCGGCCGCGCTGAGCGCGGACTTGGCTGCATCAATCTGTGCCTCTGACGCCAAATCCTTTGATTGGGCATCATCGAGTTCCTGTTCAGCGATCAAGCCGGGTTGGCTGGCCGAGGCCTGTTTCAGGCGGGTGTAGTTGGCATGCAGGGAGGCGTGTTCGGACTGTGCGCGCAGCACTTCCTGATGGGCGCGAGCGATTTCGTCTTTCCGGCTGGCAACTTCCGCCACGGTGCCCTTCAACTGGGCGCTCAGTTCCGGCACTTCCAGCACGGCCAGGATTTGCCCCTGGCGGACCTTGTCGCCTATGTCCACGTAGATGTGGCGGATATAGCCGGAGACTTTTGCGTGCACATCAATGACCTGATAGGGCTGGAACTGCCCCGCGAGGTTGAGAGTATGCACGATACTTCCCTGCTTGACGGCGGCTACGGTCGCCGACGGGATTTCCGCGGCAATCGTGTTGGCCCTGGAATTGCACGCAATCACACTGGCGAGGACAGGCAGAGCCAACCCCACGGCGAGAATCAAGGAGATTCGCTTTCGCATATCTGCAATGCACCTATTCGATAGATTTAATGCGGGTCGAAGCCACGATAACGGACTATCCGCGCAGGGACACGCCAGCGACAACCGGAGTTTCGGCCTGAACCGAATGGTTCTGATTGTGTTTTCGGAAGAGGAACTAGGTAAGGGCGGGAGGGGGACGAAAAAAGAAGGCGTTCAAACCTGGACGGCAGGAAACGCGCCACGGGCGCCTAGCTTCCCGCGCTTGGCGAGTCAACCGAGGGGCGGCGGTGAGGTTAAACCGCAGTAAGACAAACGCCAGCAGACCGAATGATACAAGCTGCCCAATCAGAGGCCAGACTTCCGTGCTACCTACGAATAACCCCTCACTGGCCGTTGCCTGTTCATTTCTCGAGAGTAGCTTTGCTTCGGGAATGTCATGGGACGTGGAGTGGGGGGGATCGTAAAGGGAGAGCTTGTACTGGAGGCCCCAGGTAAATACAGAAATCGCCAACCCCAGGAAGACAAAGGTGAACCTGGACAGGTTAGGACGGATTTTGTGTGCGACGCTCACAGCCACCTATCATCGTACCAGTCGAGTTTCGACTTTGCCGGTTCCGTTGTTGTTTTGATGGCACGGCGATTGGAAAAGGTTATCCCTGAATGTTTTTTAATTGTTCAACAGGGACGACCCTGAGCTTGCGCCGATGAATGAAGGGCACGGCTTCAGCCCCTGAGGTACGTCTTTCCTGCTCGTTTGTGGCGAACTCTGCGCGGAAAGAGATGACTTCGCCTTGCAGCTTTCGAAAAGCGTACCTCAGCGGCTGAAGCCGTCAAGCGCGTAGGCCTTTTACGGCACGGCTGAAAACGACATCTAAACCTTTTAGAACCATCATGGGCGAATCCGATGGTTTTCATCACCTTGGGTGAGCCGCAGGCTCATGGGGACACGGCTGAACCCGTGCCCTTCGTTTAGGGTGATTGCTCAAGACACAAGTACCTCAGGGGCTAAAGCCCGGGTCGTTGTTGAACTTTTACGGCCCGACTAAAGTCGTGCCCTGATACAAAACCGCAAAACCGAGTTTTTTCGCAGCCTGTAAAGCCGTCAACCGCGTAGGCCTTTTACGGCACAGTCGAAAACGACATCTAAACCTTTTAGAACCATCATGGGCGAATCCGATGGTTTTCATCACCTTGGGTGAGCCGCAGGCTCATGGGGACACGGCTGAAGCCGTGCCCTTCGTTTAGGGTGATTGCTCAAGACACAAGTACCTCAGGGGCTAAAGCCCAGCGTATTCTCAGTTGTTTACGGCCCGACTAAAGTCGTGCCCTGATACAAAACCACAAAACCGAGTTTTTTCGCAGCCTGTAAAGCCGTCAAGCGCGTAGGCCTTTTACGGCACGGCTGAACCCGTGCCCTTCGTTTAGGGTGATTGCTCAAGACACAAGTACCTCAGGGGCTAAAGCCCGGGTCGTTGTTGAACTTTTACGGCCCGACTAAAGTCGTGCCCTGATACAAAGCATGAGAGCAGTGACTACCAGAAACGTGCGCATTTCCGAAGATTTGGATCTACCTATCCTTCGCTGAAGGTTCTCACGCAGACTCTAAAGCCCAGCGTATCCTCAGTTGTTACGGCCCGACTAAAGTCGTGCCCTGATACAAAACCACAAAACCGAGTTTTTTCGCAGCCTGTAAAGCCGTCAAGCGCGTAGGCCTTTTACGGCACGGCTGAAGCCGTGCCCTTCGTTCGACAGTCTCTTGCCCAACCTCTTAGTGCGGATTCCAGTGATGTCGATCAGGGATACGGGGTGAAAGCGATCAGAGTTCCTGCGATTCCGATCAAGGTCGGAGCGCAGCGACGCTGGCGAGATTGATTGTCGCGAGAAGTGATCGAGATCGTCAAGTTGGAAGAGTATCTTCCGAGCGTAGCGAGGCTATTTTGTTGTGAAGCGGGGATGGGGGCGTGGGGGTAAGGGGCTGGCGTTTGAAGCCCCTTCCCCCACACTATCGCCTACAGAAGCAGCAGAGGCTTCGGTTGCCAGCAAGCCTATTTGTCAGGTTTCCTTTTCCTCTTTGCCTTCCGTTTTCTTGGCTCGTGTCTTGCGCATGGACTCGCCGCGCAGCTCGATGCGATGAGCGTTGTGCACGAGCCGGTCGAGGATACCGTCTGCGATGGTGGCGTCGCCGATTTGCTCGTGCCATTGGGCGATGGGAACTTGTGAAGTCAGGATGGTCGATCGTGTTTGATAACGCTCTTCACAGATTTCCCAGAAGTCGCGCCGCTCGGATTCCTGCATGGGCGCCATGGCCCAGTCATCGACCACCAGACATCGACACGGCTGAGCCGGGCCAGCAGATTGCGCTAGCTGCCGTCAGCCCGTGCCAAGGCTAGATCGCGGAACAGCGCTGCGGCGCGGATGTAGAGCACGAGATATCCGTCGCGACAGGTCTTCTGAGCCAACGCGCAGGCCAGCCAGCTTTTGCCTACCCCGGTTGGACCAACAAGGAAGATGTTCTCGTGCCGTCGGACCCAACCGGAGTCGTTGACCAGCGAGCGGATCAGCGTGCGATCGAGGCCGCGGCTCGGTAGTCGATGTCTTCCACGCAGGCGTTGCCTTTAGCTTGGCGTAACGCAGTCGCCGTTCGAGCGCCAGGTTCTGGCGCCAGTCCACAACCGGTCGACCATGAGGGAGAGTTTTTCTTCGAAGCTGAGCTGGCGGCGTCTTCGTTCTGTTCGAAGTTGCGCCAGGTTTCGACCATGGGTTCCAGATGCATGGCCAGGAGTTTTTCGATGGTGGGTTGATGTAACATGCTCGCCTCCTTTCACTCGAAGTACGCTGCACCGCGGATGTTGTTGTGTTCCGGCGCAGAACGCCGCGCAGACGGTGGGTTGATGGGTTGCTGGTCAAGGTTGTGGCGCGATTGAGTTCATACTCCTGTAGCTGACCGCGCCTGTGACCAAGGCGCGTTCGGCAGCTGCTTCCAGCCGGCTAGCGGATAACGCTGCCCCAGGCGGATGATCCCCAGGCATGATCGATAACCCATCTCCGGATGCGCTGCGCTTGAAGTATCTTCTCCACCACCTCTTGCGTCTGCGTGCCCACCGTGGCTGCCCACTGGACCAGCCGCGAGGTGGCCAGTCCAGATGGGCACGGTGCGCAGCGGCCGATGTTCGTTATCACTCACCGCTACGTATGGTTTGGCTGTGCGCACGTGGGAGGCGACACGCTTTCGCTGATGGAAGATTTCCACGATCGTGGGCGTGGCCCGCACCTCCACCGTTTGCCGCACCAGTTGATAGGCACGCTGTAAAAGCTCTTATCGAACTGGATGTGATAGTCGATGTTGACTGTGGCTTGTGACCACTCGGCCAGCTCAAAGCGCTCCACCGGAAGCGGGCGCAGCGCCGGCTAGTCCAGTTGCTCGAACAGGCTCAGGCGCGAGCCTTCGCGCTTCTTGAACGCACGCTGGTTGAGCTTGTCTAGCAACTCGGCGATGGCGCGGTTCAGTTCTCCCAGAGAGAAGAACTTGCGATGCCGTAGGGCAGCCACGATCCATCGCTGGGCGATCTGCACTCCGACCTCGACCTTGGCCTTGTCACGCGGCTTGCGCGGGCGCGTGGGCAACACAGCGATGGCGTAGTGCATGGCCATCTCCTGGTAAGTCGGATTCAGATCGGGCTCATAGCGGCAGGCCCTCGACACGCCGGTGCGAGTGTTATCGGGCACTACCAACTGCGGACAGCCGCCGAGAAACTCGAATGCCCGCACGTGGGCTCCGATCCAACTGGCCAACTGCTGATCCAACGTAGCCTCGGCATAGGTGTAATTGCTGGCTCCCAGCACCGCTACGAACAACTGCGCGGGTGTGCCTGGCCGGTTGCTGGATCGTAGATGGGCATGGTCGCTCCCGCCCAATCCACAAACAACTTCTCCCCTGGCCGATGGAGCTGGCGCAGCACCAGATCGCGCTGCTGCTTCCAGTGCTGGTAGTGATGACAGAAACGGCTGTACCCATAACCGTCTTCATGCGCGGCCCGGTACTCTTCCCACAGCAACTGCAGAGTGGTGTGCTTGTGCTCTTGCAGTTGCTGATGAATGTGAGCGAAATCAGGTGGGTCGTCAGTGAAGGCTTCAGGTGCTGTCCAAATTTGCCCAAGTGAAAAATCTAATTTGGACAGGTCTGAATCACAGCCGTCCCCGTTCGACAAGCTCAGGGCAGGCTCTTCGGGACTAGATTCGTCCACTACCGAACATTAAGGTTTACTTATCCCCTCTTTTGAAAGAAGAACCGTCGTACTCTGATGCGACACGATGGGAGAGGTGTTTGTGAGCCTATTGGTCCGTATGAAGACTCGCGGCCTGCTCAGAGATGCCACGCACCTCTCCATCGGACAAGGTTTCCGGCTGATCATCCAGGCCGCGTACTTTGTGCTGATCGCGCGATCACTGGGCCCGGACGCCTACGGCGCGTTCGTGACGGTGGTGGCGATGGCTGCTCTCCTGGGACCATTCTCAGGGCTGGGCACCGCCAATCTCTTCATCAAGAATGTGCGCTCAGGGAAACGGGAAGCCTCGATCTGCTGGGGTAACGGGATCCTGCTTACTGTGCTCTCGGGAACTTTGCTCTCCTGTCTTGGGGTGGGGCTGAGCGCGCTGTTGCACCTGAAGACTGTACCTCTTGTGGTTACGATCGTTTGCGTTGCCGACCTGGTCCTGCTCAAAGTGACGGAACTGGCAGCGTTCGGCTTTGCCGCCATGGACCAGATGAAGCAAACCTCGATTCAAAGTGTGGTGGTCAGTTTGTTGCGGCTGGGCGGCATTGTTGCACTGGTAGTTACTGTTCACCCGGTTACTCTCGATCTGTGGGTGCTCATTTACCTGCTTACAACTTCGTTGGGTACGTTGTACGCGTTGATCAAGGGGGGACAGCTGTGGGGAGGCCCAGTGGTTGATTTGCGGGCGCTCCGGGAAGATGTCGCGGAAGGTGTGTTCTTTAGCGTTGCCGGCTCCGCGACGACGATCTACAACGACATCGACAAGATTATGTTAAGCAGACTGGCGGACCTGGCTGCCACCGGCGTGTACGGTGCTGCTTATCGCGTGATCGATGTGACGATGACGCCCGTTCGGTCGCTGGCTGCGGCTGCTTATCCGCACTTCTTTCGCAAGGGGGTGGGTGGGATGGCCCAGACCTATCCCTACGCACTGTCACTGATTGCGAAGACCTCGATCTATGGTGCTTTAGCTTCTGCCGGACTATGGCTGATGGCTCCGATCCTGCCCCACATTCTGGGGAACCAGTATCGGGCGGTGCTTCCGGCCGTGCGCTGGCTGGCACTGATCCCGTTGCTGCGTTGCCTCCACTCTTTCATGGCAGATGCGCTCTCGGGTGCCGGGCTACAGCGCATCCGCACGGGGGTCCAGGTATTTGTCGCCTTGATCAATATCGGTCTCAATGTGGTTATTCTGCCGCGGTATTCCTGGCGCGGCGCCGCCTGGACGAGCCTGGGGTGCGATGGATTGCTGGTCGCCATATTCTGGTCCACGGCTTTTCGTTACCGTCGCCAGCAATACTGAACAGGCTGCAGGCGACCCAGGCTTTCTTGTGGAATGAGCTCGGCGTCGCTAAGCTTTGCAGCTGCTGTTACTTATGAGGAACGTTTGAGGCACAAGAGGTGAATTGCAGCATTGGCTCTGTTCAGCGTTGACATACGCGTCCCATAACAGAGCAATCACAGTACGAATTCGACGATTTGGAACGAGATTTCCTCGGCCTTACCTACTCTAAAGGCGCAGGATTCTTCGCTTATTTATCGATAACCCGGTGCTATACTCGGTTCTCAACGTCCCCTGTTGAAGGACTGATTGTCACTCAAAGAGCCCGAAGCGGCCTGGGGTGAGTCCGTCACAGGTGCCTATAACACTATTGTGTAACTGATACTTGCTGCTGCTGTACACACCTGATGAAGACCGGACAATAAGCATAGGCACGGGCAGTTTCCTGGTGCGGGAGATAGAACGTGAGTTCAAGCGGGTTGATTGATAATAGTCAACAGTTGAATAACAGCGCGGTATGGAATGAGCCGAAACCTGACTCCGTGTTTCTTGATGGCCCAAGGGTCACGGATGTGCTTATCGGCAACCGCGCGATCCACTCGCACCTGGCGGAGATTCTGGAGTTGCGGCGACGTTGCCGGCAGGAAGACGATCTGACCACGGAGCCCGAATATGTCCTGGCGGCTCATACCCTGCCAAACAGAAGGTGTGCCGCGGTTCTGATTCGCAAGGATCAGGAATTGAAAGCTTGTGTTTTTTTCTACGAACATACCCGTTATGGCATTGGACTCGGACTTTTTCGGGGCGGAGATTACGTGGGGGAGAGCCTGGTAGTTGCCCCGGAAGCGCTCCACGCGCACTATGTACATTTAGCAACCCAGGCGCTTTTGAAACAGTGGCGGATCCATGGGGTCAGCATCACGATGAAAGCCCCAGTCGATCGTTGTATCGAGATCATGGGACCGGCGAGTTACTTTAAGAGGTTTGTCGGGAGTGAGGTGCAGCACAAGCTGCCGCTCGCGAGCACATACGAGGGCATGCTGGCCAGTATGGGCCCGCGCACCCGGCGCAGCCTGGCGGGCAAGCGTCAGCAACTGGAAAAGAGTATGGATGTGCAATTCATCGCCACTCTGGACCCGGACCTGTGCCTCAAGGCGATGTTGGAACTTCACGGGAAGTCGACGCCTCAACGGATCCCCGAGTTTTATCAGGCGCGTTATCGTCTACTGCGGGGAAAGCCGGAGTTTTTTTCCATGGGGCTGCGATTGGCGGATGGAGCCTGGCTCAGCATGTTAACCGGGTGGCGGCGCAATCAAGTGACCTATGTTGACCTGCAGATGAACGACATGCACTACAAGAAGGAATCGCTTTCGGCTGTGATGCGCGCCTTCCTGTTGGAACATGAAATTGGACTTAAGCAGGAGCTTATCAATTTTGTCGCCGGCTCCTCTTTGTTGCTGAGACGGTACTGCGAGCCACTGGAACCGTGCACCGATCTTTTTATTTCCAAGCCTGGTTTACGCTCCCAGTTCTTTGAGATGGTGGCCAGGCATGTGCAATCGGGAAGCGTGTACGAGCGTTTGAACCCGGGAGCCGAGGCGAAGCCGGTGGGCGAGACGGAAAGCTAGAGTTTGCGCTCCTGCCGAGGAGCGCGTGTTGGATTGTCCTAGCAGCAGCGGATTGTGACGGGACGATCCGTTCGAATGCTTGCCCTATCCGACATGGGTTCGCTCATCGATTGAGCAAAAGCGGTCGTTGGGTCGCCGGATTTCCTGACCTTGTCGGCGTTGGCGAACTCCATTTCCAAACTCAGTCCCCAGGTACGGCTGAAGGTTGTCGAGGATTACGTCGCGGCCTATCTTCAGCCGTCCCTGCGGGACTAGTCGTCTTTTTGAGTCCAACCCAGGACTAGCGTCCTGGGCTAAGTTCAGCCGTCCCTGCGGGACTAGAAGCCCGGGGTCATCTAGAAAAACGCTGGTACCTTATGGTTATTGCTTACAGAAAAGACAGGAGAGCTCGGTCGATGAGGAGAATAGCGCTTGCTGCTTGCATGGTTTTCCTGACGTCGTTCCATGGGCTGTTGGGCCAGAGCGTTGTGTTTGTGAGCCCCAGCGCCAAAGGTCTTTTGACCATGTCTTGCGCTGAAGGCTCGCTGAGTTCGTTTGAACAATTGCACTACTTGGCTGCCGCTCACTACCTGGCAGAACGTCTTTGCCAGCAACCGCAAATCGATGGGGCTGTGGGAGTGTGGAAGGGCCAGGCGGAAAACTCGGGCATGATCGATGGCTGCCCGAACGAGCGGGCACGCGAGCTGGGCGCCCTTTTGGCGAAATACTACCACCAGGAACAGGCACTGGTCTTCGACCGCGATCCGGCAGGGAAAACATCGTTGATCAGCTTTCGCGCCACCCAGCCGCTGGGCGTGATCGCCATCATGATGGCTCAGGCAGAAGTGAGCGCCGCCACCGTGATCCCTCATGTGCAGGACAACCTGGTGCTGATTGTGGCGGCCGATGCGGCCCAGCGAGCGCGGTCGATGGCCCTGTACGCTTCGCTCCATGGCCGCGGTTTACATGAAGAACCGGGGACCACGGAGCTTATCGGTGACAACGATCGGGTGAAGGCTCGCACTATCTTCACCACCATCGTTGCCAATGCGCCCGCAGATGTGCGCCAGTTGAACTCCGACATGTACTCGGAGCAGTTCAACGATCTGGGGCTCGCAGTGACACCCGAGGCCACGCCCGCGCCCACGCCCGCACACTAGTGGACCGTAACAGGTGATTTGGTAGAGCCGCAGGGGCTAAAGCCCAATTCTTTCTCAGCCCTTTGCGGCCCGACTAAAGTCGGGCCCTGATACAAAGCATGAGAGCCGCGACCCCTAGAAGGGTCGCGCATTTTCGCAAATTTGGTTCTACTCCTGAATCAGCTGTTACAGGCCACTAGAGCTTGGCTTTCTTCTCTACGTGGCCGCCAAACTCAAAGCGCATGGCGGATAGCAGCTTGTCTGCGAAGTCGGCTTCGCCACGGGAACTGAAGCGTTCGTAGAGGGATGCGGTGAGCACAGGCGCAGGCACACCCTCGTCGATAGCTGCCTTGATGGTCCAACGGCCTTCGCCTGAATCGGAGACATGGCCTGCGAACTCCGCTAAAGCGGGGCTCTTGGTCAAAGCGGCCGCGGTCAGGTCAAGCAGCCAGGAGGAGATGACGCTACCCCGGCGCCATACTTCGGCTACATCCGACAGGTTGAAGTCAAATTGATAGAGCTCGGGATCGCGTAGGGGCGTGGTTTCGGCATCGATATCCCCGGTCTTATGGCCGACGTTGGCATGGTGGAGGATATTGAGACCCTCAGCATAGGCGGCCATGATGCCGTACTCCATGCCGTTGTGCACCATCTTGACGAAGTGGCCGGCGCCACTGGGCCCGCAGTGCAGGTAGCCTTCTTCGGCGGTGCCACCTATTTTGTCGCGTCCGGGAGTGCGGGGAATGTCGCCGACGCCGGGGGCGATGGTTTTGAAGATGGGTTCCAGGTGCTCGACGGCAGCGGTGGGACCGCCGATCATGAGGCAGTAGCCTCGTTCGAGACCCCAGACACCGCCGCTGGTGCCCACGTCGACGTATTGAATGCCCTTGGGCGCGAGCGCGGAACTGCGACGGATGTCATCGATGTAATACGAATTGCCACCATCGATGAGAATGTCGCCGGATTCCAAATGGGGCGCGATCTCGGCTATGGTTTGATCCACTACGGCGGCGGGAATCATCAGCCAGATGGCGCGTGGTTTGGAGAGTTTGGCGACCATGTCGGCGAGCGAAGAGGCTCCGACAGCCTTCGCCTTCTCAAGATCCTGAACCGCTTGGGGCGAGCGGTCGAACACCACGGCGGTGTGACCGTTGTTCATCAAGCGCTTGACCATGTTGGAGCCCATCCTGCCCAGACCCACCATTCCTAATTGCATCGAATCGCTCCTCTTTCGGTTAGTGTTCTCGTGTGTGTGGCGTTTACTTCTGCTTGCGGTAGCGGCGGATAAGGTTGGTGGTGGATGCATCATGCTGCAGCGCCGGCTCTGTGGGCGCCTCAATCTCGGCAATGATGTGCTGGGCCAGTACCTTGCCCAACTCGACGCCCCATTGATCGAAGGAGTCGATATTCCAGATGGTCCCCTGGGTGAAGACCGAGTGCTCGTAGAGTGCGATCAGCTTGCCCAAGGTTTCTGGAGTGAGTTTATCCGCCATGAGGACGTTGGATGGCCGGTTGCCCTCGAACACGCGGTGGGGCACCAGCCAGTCGGGGGTTCCCTCGGCTTTGACCTGCTCCGCGGTCTTCCCGAAGGCCAGGGCCTCGGCCTGGGCAAAGACGTTGGCTAACAGCACGTCGTGGTGGCGTCCAAGGGGATTGAGGGTTTTGTAGAACCCGATGAAGTCACAGGGGATGAGCCGAGTTCCCTGGTGAATCAACTGGTAGAAGGAGTGCTGTCCGTTGGTTCCAGGCTCGCCCCAGTAGATAGGGCCGGTGTCGTAATTGACGTGCTCGCCCTCGAGGGTGACGTGCTTGCCGTTGCTTTCCATGGTGAGCTGCTGCAGGTAGGCGGGGAAGCGCTTCAGGTATTGCTCGTAGGGCAAGACGGCCATGGTTTGGGCGTCGAAGAAGTCGGTGTACCAGACGGTCAGGAGGCCGAGGATAACAGGTAGATTGCTTTCGAAGGGCGCGGTGCGGAAATGCTCGTCCATCTGGTGGAAGCCGCTGAGCATGGCGCGGAAATTGTCGGGGCCGATGGCCAGCATGGTGGAGAGGCCGATGGCGGAATCCATCGAATAGCGGCCACCGACCCAGTCCCAGAACTCGAACATGTTGGCGGTATCGATGCCGAATTTTTTGACTTCGGTGGCGTTGGTGGAAACGGCGACAAAGTGCTTGGCGATGGAGGAATCGTCCTTGAGACCCTTGATGGCCCACTCGCGCGCGGAGTGGGCATTGGTCATGGTCTCGAGGGTGGTGAAGGTTTTGGAGGAGACGATGAAGAGGGTTTCCGCGGGGTCGAGGTCGATGACGGCCTCGGCGAAGTCGGTGCCGTCAACATTGGAAACAAAGCGGAAGACCATGTTGCGGTCGCTGTAATATTTGAGCGCCTCGTAGGCCATGACTGGGCCGAGGTCGGAGCCGCCGATGCCAATATTGATGACGTTGCGAATGCGCTTGCCGGTGTGGCCTTTCCAGGCTCCGCTGCGGACGCGGTCAGAGAAGGCTGCCATCTTGTCGAGCACGACGTGGACGGGAGGGACTACGTCCTGGCCGTCGACAATGATGGATTCTCCCTTGGGGGCACGCAGGGCTACGTGCAAGACGGCGCGGTTTTCGGTGATGTTGATTTTTTCGCCGCGAAACATGGCGTCGATGCGCTCACGCAGGCCGGATTCCTGGGCTAGCTGGATGAGGAGTTTGCGGGTTTCGTCGGTGATGCGGTTTTTGGAGTAGTCGAGGAACAGGCCGGCGGCTTCGATGGTAAAGCGGTCTGCGCGTTGGGGATCGTCGGAGAACAGTGAGCGCAGAGGGGTGGTTTTGATTTTTTCGTGATGCGTCTCGAGGGCCTTCCAGGCCGCGCGTTGGGTGAGGGGTTGTAGCTTGACTGCCGTTGCCATTGCTTTGCTCCATTTCCCTAGTGGGGGATTTGTTTTACCTGGATGCCGACTCGATCAGCCTCTACTAGGGGGAGCCCAGGTCTCAAACACGAGACCTGGGGCACCCACATCTTGTAGGTCTGGACATTCATTTGCGGTTTAGATGCCCGTGGGGGAGTTTGGTATCTTCCGGGGGCAATCTTTCCGATGCAAGGATTCTCTCAGAAGTGAGGCCGCGCGGGAGGTGAGGCCGGGCTGGGGGATTAAATTCGGGAGAATTTTCTATTGAGGGGCTAGAGCGGCCAGCGATTCCCTGACGGTGGGTGTGGCTCCGGCGGCGATGGCTTGGCGGCGGATTTGATGGAAGTTTGCCAGTACGGCGTTTGCCTTGGCCAGGGCCTCGATTCGGCGGGTGTAGGCTTCGAGTTTGGCCCCCGGAATCGCAAAGATGGCTACGTCATTTGTGAGTACATCAAGATAGGCTCGGGCTCCGCAGCAGCCCAGGCTTAAGGCCGCGCGGCCGGTGTTCATGACCTGGGGTACGATTGCGCAGGCCGGCCTGCCCATGGCCGGAGCGTTCTGGTTTTCTACCTGCTGGGTCGCTTCCGTCAGGATGAGGGTCTGGTTGGCGTTTACGAACAGAAGTACAACGTCAGCAGGGATTGGGGACGAGGCCAAGGGGGCGTAGACGACGTATCCAGGTTGCGAGTAACCAGGCTGAGAGCCCAAAACTGGAATCAAGGCCAGGTCTTCCGGCCGCACGTAGTCCAGGTCTGCGAATACTTTGAGTGCGTCCATCAGATCAGTCTGCTGGGCTGGAGAGGATTGAAGGTTGTGGGTGTATACGCCTATGGCACAGAGATTGTGGTCCGCAGCGTTGGTGGCAAAGGCTTCGCTCGCGGCATCTTGCCAGAATTTGCACCCTGCGGGAACTCGACCGGAGTGGGCTTTGACGCCGGCAGGCATGGTGTCTGTGAAAGAGATGGCCACGGGTGGCTGCTGAAGATCGAGCGATGCGGCGAGAAGGGCGGCTTGCTGTGCGTACATGTTCGTCCTCGTTTAGCTTTTGCGGTCTGGCTGCACGGTGAAGCCCAGCTCCGTGATGAAGGCGACGATGGCGTGCTCCGTTGTCTGGTTGGGATCGAAGGCGACCGTCACCTTGCCTTCGGGATAGGTTGATTTGCTGGAGGCGATGCCTTTTTGTTGGCTGAGCAGGGTGTCGAGACCTGTGGCACAGGTGATGCAGGTGAATCCCTTCACTTGATACATCACCGTCTGGGTGGCCGCAGCTGATACGGCTTCGAGCGGAGCTAGACCACCCACACTCGCCATGGTTACCAGTTGAAGAAACCTTCTGCGAAACATTCTTGTTGTCTCCTTAGCGAGCGGTTGCGGTACCGGGTTCGTATCTCCAGGGTGTCTGGATACTGGCTTGACTGGAGAAGCGGGTGTCGGTGTAGTCGCTGAATTCGATCTTCTTATTCAAGACTCCGGTTTCCATCATCAAATCGCGCACCATATCAAAATCTGCTTTGCGCGGGGCCAGGGGGCTATAAGTGACCCGGTCCATCGGCTTGGTCAGCGCCCATCGCAAGAGCGCAGGTTTTTGGTTGTAGTAAAAGCGGCCCACGAAATCGGCCGCGTCTTCGCGGTGAGGCTTGCTCTTATCGAGCCAAAGGCCGGAACGGGCGATACCATCCACGAGAGTCTGGACAACTTCTGGACGCTTATCGATGAGGTCCTGCCGCACCACAAGGATGCAAGACATGTAGTCGGGCCAATATTCCCGGGCCTGGAACAGGACGCGGCCAAAGCCACCTAGTTCCGCCTGGGATGGAAAGGGCTCACCCATCACGAATGAATCGATGGCATGGGCGGCCAAGGCGCCGGAAACGTCGGGCGGGGCCATCTCGACCATCTTGATTTCGCTGGGCTTGATGCCCCACACCTTCATGGCTCGAAACACCAGCAGGCGCTCGTCGGAGAAGCGGCTGGGGATGGCGATGGTGCGGCCGCGCATATCGCCAAAGGTCTTGATGGGGCCATCTTTGCGGACGACCACCGCGCTGCCGTACCGGTGACCGAGGTAGACGATCTTAATGGGGACTCCCTGGGCGTAGAGAGCCATGGCCAAGGGGGCAACGATGAAGGCGGCCTGCACGCGATTCGAGATCAGCGCTTCCTTCATCTCGGGAAAGCCCTGAAACATTTTGGGGAGAAACATTTCACCGGACAAAGAGTATTTGGAGATGTAGTCCGTTACCGGGCAAGTGAGCTGGCAGGTGACGGGGAGATAAGCCACTGTGATTTTTTGTTTCTCGAGAGGCCGATAGTCATTCAGGACGGCCGCCCAATTCACGTTGAGCCAGGCGTGCAGGCCGGTGATGAGCAGCAGCCAGGCGAAGATACCGAAGACGATTTTAGTTTTAAGACTCATCGCGGAATCCCCAGCGAACAGATTTGATTTTTTCCAGGCGGCGAAAGCCGGTATCGAGGATGAGCCCGATGAGGCCGATGATGAGCATGGCGGCCACCACCAGGTCGTAACGCTTGCCGGAGTTGCGCGAATCGATGACCAGGTAGCCGAGGCCGGAATCGACGGCGATCATCTCGGCGGCTACCACTACGAGCCAAGCGATACCAAGGGCGAGGCGCAGGCCGACAATGATTTTTGGCAGGGCGGCCGGGAAAACCACCTGGGTAAGAAGGCGGAAGGGCCCGAGACCGAAGTTGCGGCCGGCGAGGCGGAAGACGGAGGGCACATTCGATACTCCATCGACGCAGGCCACGATGATGGGGAAAAGGGCTCCGAGGAAAATGAGCGAGGTGGCTGCGTGGTCGCCTACACCAAGCAAGATGATGGCGATAGGAATCCAAGCGATAGGGCTGATGGGGCGAAGAATCTGCAAGACGGGGTTCACCACCTGGTTAGCCGTTGGATACCAACCGAGGGTTAAGCCCAGGGGAATACCGATCACGGTTGCAGCGCCGAAGCCGATGGCCACGCGACGAAGAGAGTCGATGATATCGCGCCATAGAACCTTTTTCCGGATGAGTTCGGCGATTCCCTTCTTCACATCGAGCGGCGACGGGAAGATTTTCGTTGCTGTCCAGGCGACAGAGTAATGCCATAGCGCGAGCAAGAGCGCGGTGGCCAGGAGTGGCCAGAAGAACTTCTCCCACTTTTTTGGCTCTGCGAGGGAGTTCATATTTTGTGGGCCAGACCGATCTGCTGGAAGATTCCGTCGCGCAGTTCCAGGTAGCGTGCGGAGCTGATGTCGCGGGGATGGGGTATGTCAATGTTAACGATTTGCTGGATGGTGGCGGGGCGGGCGCTCATCACGACAACCCGGTCGGCAAGCTGGACGGCCTCATCGATATCGTGGGTCACGAAGATGATCGTTTTGCGTTCCGCCTCCCAGATGCGCAGCAGTTCACCGCGCATGACGAGGCGGGTGATGGAATCGAGGGCTCCGAAGGGCTCGTCGAGAAAGAGCATGTCGGGGTTTACGGCTAATGCGCGCGCCACTTCCAGGCGCTGCTTCATGCCTCCGGAGAGCGCGGGGGGATAGGCTTTTTCAAAGCCTTCGAGACCGACCATTTTGATGTAGTGAGCGACGCGCTGGCGCCGTTCCGCTGCAGGCAAATGGAAGAGGCCGAAGGCGATGTTGCCTTCTACGGTGAGCCAGGGAAAGACGCCGCGCTCCTGGAAAACAAAAATACGCCGGGGATCGGGTCCGTGGACTGCTTCGCCGTCGATGGTTATTTCTCCGCTGGTGGGAGAAAGAAAGCCGGCCATGGTGCTCAGCAGCGTTGACTTGCCACAACCGGAGGGGCCGAGGAGACAAACGAACTCTCCTTCCGCAACGGTGAGGCTGATGTCGTCGAGCACGGACGTACTTTTGCCGTCGCGCGTGAACACCATGTGGATGTGCTCGGCTTGTAGCTTGGTCTTTGTCACTAATCCTCCGAGTAGCTCCACCGTAACGATTTCACTTGTTGCAAAGAGCGCATCCCTATATCCAATAGCAGGCCGATGAGGCCGATGATAATCATGCCGGCTACCACCAGGTCGTAGCGATTGCCGGCGTTACGCGCGTCGACTATCAGGAAGCCGAGGCCGGAGCTTACGGCGATCATTTCTGCTGCAACCACTACCAGCCAGCCGACACCGAGGGTGATCCGCATGCCGATGATCAGCTGCGGGATGACCGCGGGAAAGAGTACACGGGAGACGAGGGCTGCTGACGAAAGGCCGAAGTTACGGCCGGCGTTGATGTAGACCGCGGGAATGCCTCGCACCGCATTCATCGCGGTTAGTAGCAGGGGGAAAAAGCAGCCCAGAAAGATGAGAAAGATGGCGGCTAGATCACCGACGCCGAACCAAAGGATGGCGATCGGGATCCAGGCCAGCGGGGAGATGGGGCGAAGAATCTGAATCAAGGGATTGAGGGCCATCTCTGCGCGGCGATTCCAGCCGATGATCAGGCCTAAGGGCACGGCTACGACAAGGGCCAGAGCGAAGCCCCAGGTCACACGGAATAAGGAGGCGACCACGTACTTGAACAGCAAGCCATGCTGCAGGAGGTCACCGATTCCGAGGACGACTGCCCAGGGGGTGGGCAGGATGTGGATGGGGTTCCGGGTCACGGCGAATTGCCACAGCAATAGCAGGACGGCTATGAGTGCTATGGGGCGGAGACGGACCATCTAGTGTTTCGACCTCTTTCTTTCTGTGGGTCCAGCGAACGGTTCGGTTTCAGCTTGCCTGAAAAGCGTACCTCAGGGGCTAAAGAGCGTGTGTGAGAACTCCATTTCCAAACTCTGTTTCGCGGGGACGGTAGGCCGCGACTCAATCCTGCATAGCCTTCAGCCGTCCCTACGGGACTGGATCATGTTTCATGATGTACCCAGGACTAGCGTCCTGGGCTAAGTTCAGCCGTCCCTTCGGGACTAAATTCGTAAATCCTGGTTCTCACACGCGCTCTTTTGTGCCATCTGCCCTAGCTATGTAGCACGGCTAAAGCTGTGCCCTTCGTTCAGAGACTCTTCCGCGCCGGCTAGAAAACGAATCTCGTGGTGAAAGCCAGCGCGTGGTTGTAGGTGTGGAATTGCGAGGTGGCTATCTGCATGCCTGCTCCGACAGCGACGCCGGTGCGGCTTCGTTCTTCGCTCGGATGCAGCTTGAACTTGCTGAAGACGATGCCCGGGGTTAAGAAGTTTTGCTGTTTGCCATCGTTTTTCCCGCCGAAGAAGTACGTGGTGTTCGCCTCCAGTTCAGGCCACACGTATTTGGCCAGATGATATTGCGCGGTCGTGTTCCAGGCGATGGAACGGCCCAGCTTGTTCGTCTCCTCCGTCGGCAGGTTTCCTCCAAGACAGGAAATCACGTCGAATTTGCCGAACCCCTTGCCGGAGAGAAGCGTCGGTGCGACCGCGGAATCGGGGCTGCCGTTGCTGTGACTGCCGGTGGGGATGGTCGCGACGAGCTGAGCACTCAGCATGAAGTTACCCGTCTTTTCGTTGCGCGAGATAATACGGTACTTGTAGAGGAAGCCTACATCGCCGAAACCGTCTTTCACTTTCGGTGTGTTGTGCTGAATATACGGCGCGTAGTAAACGTCAACTTCGCTGTTGAAGCCGGGGATCAGGTTCAGACCACGACTTGCTCCGTAGTTCCAGGTGGAGGTGAGCGTTGGCGTGATCTGGCGGACAAAGTCTGCACGAAAGACCTGGATCAGCATGGGATAAGGCGCGACCAGCGGGGGCGGCCACGAGGGCTGCCTGGCCTGTGTCGCGCTGGTTCGTGCCTCCCATTTGGCAAAGAAGTTGTCCTGGGAGAGCAAAGTGCTGGTTGTGGCCGCCAGAAGGAGGAACAGGGTGGAAATTTTTCGTGTCATATTGTCTGCGTAAGGGTGCTTTGAATGGTGTGGAACGGTCAACCTCCCAGGGGTTGAAACGTCGGTCAACCTTTTGGTTGAGAACAGAGGGTGTTGAATATGCGCTATGCTGGGGAAACTATGCAGCAGCAGTACATTGAGCGCGTGGTTGATCTTACGGATCCAGCAGCCAACCAGTTGTATCGCCTCACGGTCGAGGAGGCCAGGGAGACTGTTTTATACGGGACGGCGGAGGCAGTGGGCCGCATTGCCGGATCATTTGCGCTGGTCGCCCGCGAAGGCAAGACGGTGAAGATGGCGCGATCGCTGGATCGGCCCTTGCGCTACTTTCTGGCTAAGCGCCAGGAGGGGCCGGTGCTGATTGTGGCGGCGCGCATCGATACGATTTACGACTGGCTAAAGGCGGAGGGGCTCGAGGGTCAGTTTCATCCGAGTTACACGAGGATGGTTCCTGCTCACCACGTGGTGGAGCTGCAGCTCATTGGATGTCCGGATCCGGACCCGGTTTACACACGTTTCTTTACCCCCGCACAGGCGGTGCTGAGCACGGACCTTGATCAAATTGGGCAGGCCTATATAGGTGCTCTCGCGAACGAGTTGGCGCAGTGGCTGCCTCGGGTGCCTGCCCATGAACCCATCGGGGTGTGCTTCTCGGGCGGCATCGATAGCGGGAGCGTGTTTCTTACCGCCTACCATGTGATGCTGAAGCTGGGGATGAATCCTTCGCGGCTCAAGGCTTTTGTGCTCGATGTGGGCGATGGTCCCGATGCGGGGCAGGCGCGCGCCTTCCTGGATTCTCTTGGGTTGGGGCTGTTTCTTGAGACGGTAGAGGTGGATGCGGCGTCGCTCGATGTGAGATGAGACCATCCGCGTGGTCGAAGACTACAAGGCGCTCGATGTTCAGTCGGCCACTATGGCGATGGCGTTATGCCGGGGGATACGGCAACGATATCCGGGATGGCGCTACCTGATTGATGGCGATGGCGGGGATGAGAATCTCAAGGATTATCCCATCGAGCAGAATCCTGAACTTACGATCCGTAGCGTTATCCATAACCCGATGCTGTACCAGGAAGGATGGGGTGTGGGAAAGATTAAACACTCGCTGACCTATAGCGGGGGGCTCAGCCGGTCTTATTGCAGAACCTACGCTCCGGCCCATCACTTCGGGTTCGTTGGGTTTAGCCCTTATACGCAACCGTCTGTGATTGCTGTGGCAGAGGGCATTCCTTTCATTGCCATTACTGAGTACGATGTGGAACGGTTGTACGCGCTGAAGGGCGAAATCGTGTCGCGCGGGATAAAGGCGGCTACCGGCTTCGATATGCCGGTGTTTTCCAAGCGGCGCTTCCAGCATGGAGCGGTTTCCGAAAAGACTCTGGACTCGCGGCTGCCCTTTCGCGAGGCGGAGTATCGGCAGAAGTTTCTTTCGCTCTACTCATGAACTCTGCGGTGGATGACTGGATACTCGGCCGGCGTCCGGCGCGTGAGCCACGCGATGCTTATGTTCCCTATGAGTTTTTTGTAGAAGAGGAGTGTGCTGCCGGAGGAGGCGTTGAGCCGGTGGCCACTGTTTTCCTTACGAACAAGGAATGCCCGTTTCGCTGCGTGATGTGCGACCTGTGGCGGAACACTCTTACGGAATCTGTGCCGGTGGGTGCGATCCCGACGCAGATCGATCATGCGCTGCTGCGGCTTCCGCCGGCAAAGCAATTGAAGCTTTACAACAGCGGGAGCTTTTTTGATCCTCATGCCATTCCTCCCGAGGACTACGGGGCTATTGCGGAGCGCGCCAATCGTTTTGATCGGTTGATTGTGGAGAATCATCCTTCGCTTACGGGGGATAGCTGTCTTCGCTTCCGCGACATGCTTCGCGGCAAGCTGGAGGTGGCGATGGGTTTGGAGACGGCACATCCCGAGGTTCTCGACAAGCTTAATAAACGGATGACACTCGATCAGTTCTCTCGTGCGGCGAACCTTTTGCGGCGCAACGAGATGGATGTTCGGGTTTTTATTCTGGTGCAGCCTCCTTATTTGCCGGTGGCGGAAGCGCTGTATTGGGCTGAGCGGTCTTTGGATTTTGCCATGGAGCATGGCGCGACGGTTGCGACGCTGATTCCTACGCGCGCGGGGAATGGGGTCATGGATGACTTGATGGCGGATGGCCGGTTTGCCTTGCCTACCCTGCATACGTTGGAGTCGGCGATGGAGTACGGGTTGGGGCTTAGGGCGGGCCGGGTGTTCGTAGATCTTTGGGGATTGCGCGAGTCGTGCGCGCGCTGTCACTCACAGCGGGCCGCTCGTCTGCGGCAGATGAATCTGGGGCAGGTGGTGCTGGAGCGGGTCGACTGTGCGCGGTGCGGGGGTGCTAGTTGAAACGCGAAGTTGACCTGGTTGTTGTGGGGGCCGGCTTTGGCGGGAGCCTGATGGCGATGATTGCTCATCGGCTTGGGCTTTCGGTGGTGCTGCTGGAACAGGGGAGGCATCCTCGCGTTGTGATTGGCGAATCGACTACGCCGCTTAGTAATCTGCTGCTGGAAAGACTGAGTGCCGTTTATGATCTGCCGCGAATTGCTCCACTGGCGAAATGGGGTAGCTGGCAACGGGCTTATCCTCAGGTTGCTTGCGGGTTAAAGCGTGGGTTTAGTTTCTTTCACGAGACGGGTCGGCTGCTGGTGGCTGCGAGCCCTCATGATGACGTCGCGGATACACATTGGTATCGGGCTGATGTGGATCACTTCCTGGTTGTGGAGGCGGCGAGGGTTGAGGTGGAGTACCGGGATCGGGTGCGGATCGAGAGTTTGGATTTTGTTGTGGATGGGGCGGAGCTGACTGGACGGGCTGCGGAGGAAGTGTTCAGGGTTCGGGCTAAGTTTCTCATTGACGCTACTGGACCGCGCGGTTTTCTGCATCGCGCGCTGGGGCTTGGGGAGGATTCGTTGCCTGGCATGCCTGCTACGGAAGGCCTGTACAGCCACTTTACTGGAGTCAGTCGAACGGAGACGGTTGCGAATACTCCTTTTCCTGTCGATGATGCGGCGGTTCATCACATCTTTGATGGTGGATGGGTGTGGGTGCTTCGATTCAACAATGGGGTTACGAGTGCTGGCGTCGCAGCCACGTCGAATGTGGCTGGAGAGCTGGGGCTGAGGGAGGGAGAAACTGCCTGGCAGCGGGTTCTCGATCGCGTACCCGCGTTGCAAAAACAGTTCGATGGGGCGGTGACATGCCAGCCGTTCCGGTATATGCCGGCGGTCAGTTTTCGCAGCTCTACCATTGTGGGTGAGCGATGGGCGATGTTGCCGTCTGCGGCTGGGTTTGTTGATCCTCTGCTCTCAACCGGGTTTGGGCTTACGTTGATGGGTATCGAGAGATTGGGTCGGATTCTCGATCGGTATTTTGAGTCCGATGACCTTGCTGGACAGCTACAGGGGTATGCCGAGCAAACTGATGGGGAGTTGTTGGCGACGAGCCGTTTGATTGGTGCTCTATACGCGACGATGGGTAATTTTCATGCGTTTACTGCGGTGTCTCTGTTGTATTTTGCTGCGGTTAGTTATGCGGAGACAGCATATCGGTTGGGAAAGCCCGAGTTAGCGACGGGATTTCTTTTGCGTGAGCACGCGAGTTTTGCGCCGGCGGCGCAGAAGGTGCTTGAACGAGCGCACAGGTTGCACGGAGTCGATGATACGCGGGCTTTTACGGACGAGGTTTTGCGGGTGATTGCTCCGTTTAATGTGGGGCGGTTCGGTGATCCTTCGCTTGGTAATTGCTATGCAGTGTGCGCGGAAGATTTGCTGCAGGCGGGGTTGAAGTTTGGAGTCAGCCGGGATGAGATTGTTTCTATGTTGGATAGGTCAGGGTTCTATCAGTCGCACAGGAGAACTTTGGTGGACGGTTGAGAGAACCGCAGGTCCCTCCCCTCCGCTTCGCTCCGGTCGGGATGACAAGGGGAGAGCAGTGCTTTGGTTTGGATTGGTTGCTGGGGAGAGAACTGCAGATCCCTCGGCTTCGCTCGAGATGAAAAAGGGAGAGGGTAGTGCTTTGACTCGGATTGGCTGCAGAGGATAGAACAGCGAATCCTGAGTCGAGGTCCTTGGTATCCCACCCAGGGTTCATTCGCAGGGACAGAGATTGGCGGCGGATTAAGGACTGGGCTTTCGCTTTTCCTTCTGGAAGGCGACCTGGTGAGCAGCGATGATGCCTTTTCCTTCCTGTACGGTAATGGATTGGTTGGGTGTCAGGTTTTCCAGCGTGTCTTTGTGACCGCTGGGCCAGGCTATGGTCAGATGCATTTTTCTGTTGGGGTCGGGCTTGCCTAAGCCGAAGGTCACTGGTAACTCACTTTGTGACAGATAGCCGGAACCGGTTTTGACCATGCGTAGCAGGCGGAGGTTTTTGTCTACCTGGAGGGTGAGCTTGGCTCCAATGGCGTCACGGTTGGAACGGGTTCCGATCAGCCTGATTCGCAGCATGTCGTTTTGATTGCCGTTCTCATTGCGGAGCAGGCGCGCGGGGCCGTTGGCTTCGGTGATCACCAGGTCAAGATCGCCGTCGTTGTCGAAGTCTCCGTAGGCGGCGCCACGGCCCACGATGGGATGCTGCAGCGCTGGACCCAAATGGGTCGACATGTTTTCGAATTGGCCTTTTCCCCGGTTGCGAAATATCAGGGCGGGTTCCGCATACCTTAGATGTGGTTGGGTTACGGCGATGTCGTCAGCCACGTGACCGTTGACCGCCAGGACGTCGAGCAGGCCGTCCAGATCGTAGTCAAAGAAGAAAGTGCTGAAGGTGAGGGACTGCAGGGACCAGCGGTCGATGCCCGTTGATTCAGAAGCGGACGTGTACAGGCCTGAGCCGTCGGTTCGGTACAGCGCTATGCCTTCGTTGGTGAAGTTGCCGATGATAACGCCGGGATGGCCGGAGTTGTCATAGTCTCCGTTATCGACTCCCATGCCGGCCCGCGTAGCGCCGGCGTCGCTGTAGGCTATTCCGGCCTGTACGCCAACATCCGAGAAAGTTCCGTTGTGATTATTGCGGTAGAGTTTGTTGGGCTGGGTGTCGTTGGTTACCAGCAGATCGAGCCAGCCGTCGTCGTCATAGTCAACCAGCGCAATGCCGAGCGACTTGCTGGTCGGATCGAGGAGACCGGCTCGCTGGGTTACATCCTCAAAGGTGCCGTCTCCTCGGTTGTGGTACAGCCTCGCGCTCTCGCCTTTGTAAACCTGGGGCGTGCAGTAGGATTTGTTTTTTGTGTCGAGGGAACAGAACTGATCCTTGGCTATCGACCAGTCCACGTAGTGAGCGACAAAGAGGTCGAGTTTGCCGTCGTTGTCGTAGTCGAACCACACGGCGCCACTGGAGAATCCGCCGCCTGCGAGTTTCGCGTGAGCCGTCACATCGGCGAAGCGGCCGTTGCCTAGATTGTGGAACAGGTGGTTGGCGCCTACCGCAGTGATGTAGATGTCGTCTTTGCCGTCGTTGTCATAGTCGCCGACGGCGCAGCCCATGCCGTAGGACTCCATTGCCAGGCCTGCTTGCCGGGTGCGATCGGTGAAGGTTCCGTCTCCGTTGTTGTGGTAGAGGGCGGGGTAGTTTTTCGCGGAACCATGACCCGGCCAGTCCATCGAGTTCACGAACAGGATGTCCTGGAATCCGTCGTTGTCGTAATCCAAAACGCAGACGCCGCTCCCCATGGTCTCGGGGAGGTATTTCTTTCCAAAGGCACCGCTATGGTGGCGAAAGGAGATGCCGGAGGCTGCAGTGGCGTCGACAAAACGAATGGGGCCGGAAGGGCGTTGCGCCGATGCGCTCGCCACCAGGGTTGCTAACAAAGACAGGGTGAGACAACGACGCACCGTACCTTTAGGCATGCGCGACCAGAAGACGAGCACGACGGGACTCCATCCACATTTCCAGTAACATGGCTGTCGGCCCTACCAGGAAGAGGGCGTAGAACGGGGCGTAGACCGCCTGGTGCAGTCGCAGGACCATCTCGACAGCGGCCACGGCAAACACAGTTACGCATTGGCCGACCTTGGAGCGGACGGTCGTCTTAGGATCGGTGATCATGAAGAAGATGAAAAGCTGATACATGGGTCCGGTGATGGGAGAGATTTCCGAGCGCCAGGGGTCGCCGGTGATCCAGCTGCGCAGGAATGCGAATCCCAGGAAGGACAGGACGTACGTGGCGCTGATATGGAAACGATGCAGGCGATAGATGATTGCCGATCCCAAGGTCCAGATCACAATCATGGGCCAGACAAAGTTGCCCCACTGGATGCTTAAGCCGGCTACGGTTCCGGACGCCAGGATGAACATGGCCACTATCCCAAAGTTGGATGGATTCCAGATGTGGCGATCATGGACCCGCAGCACATACTTTGAGGTAATGGAAATAAGGGCGCAAAGAGCGTAGGGCCAGAAGGCAGGCGAACGCACAAGGATGCCGATGCTGATGCCGGTAATGTAGGCACTCGCCAGGTTGGGCCACTTGCCCATATAAATACGCGACAAAAGCGCCTCTGCGATGAGGCTGGCGGCAATCGCCAATAAGGTGCGGGTGTAACTCTCGAGGATGCCGTAGGAGAGCTGGCCCACCAACAGGACGCAAGAGATCAGGAGCGGCGAGAGATAACGGTTGGAGGGGCTGAAGAAGCGCTTCCACGCTGCCTCAGGCTTTACCGGTCGCGCGATACCGACTCCCTGACTCATTCCGCCTCCCTGACATTGTAGAGCTTTCCGGCAACCAGGTTCTCGACGGTCTGGACTTTGCCCGATGGCCACCGGATGACTGCCTTCTCGATCTGCGGATTCTTGCCCAGGCCAAAATGGAGCCGGCGATCGTTCTGCGCAGCAAACCCGCTGCCGCCGGAAACGTGCTGTATTTGCTGCTGCCCGTTCCAATAAAGAGTGACCTGCGCGCCGATCGCACTCCGGTTGCTGCTGGTTCCTTCGAGGGCGAATTCGACCCAGTCATTTTGCGGGTTCACGGTGTTCTTGTAGATCAGCAAAGGGCCGCCCTGGTTGGCGACCACCACATCGAGAACACCGCGATTCCACAGATCGCCCATCGCCACGGAACGGCCGTCGTAGATATCCGTTGCGCCAACAGCCTGAGCTACGTCTACAAATTTTGCGGCTCCATCGTTGATCCAGACTTTCTTTTGCTGATAGCCGGACAGGCTGCGTCCGTTGAAGGCTGGCCAATCAGCTGCGTCCCCGATAATCTTGCTGTTGCCACCAGCGACTCTGGAGAAGTCATACCAATAGCTCTTGGTCCGGCTGAGGGAGATATAGCCGTTGGTGAGATATAGATCCAGGTAGCCATCGTTGTTCAGATCGCCGAACTGCGCGCCGAAGCTCCAGCCACCCAGTTCCACGCCCATGTCCCGGGCCAGATTTTCGTACTTCAAGGTCGACCCCTCCTGTGGCACCCAGAGATTGTTGCCCTGGATCAGCACCCCCTCCTGGGAGATGTTCGAGACGTAGATGGCGTACTTGCCCTGGTTCAAAATGTCTCCATAGGCGACGTTCATCCCGCTCTTGGGGGCAAAGCCTACGCCGGTCGCCTCGCCTGCTTCACGAAAGTGTCCGTTGTCATTGAGGTACAGCTCGGAGACGCCGTAATCGTTGGCAATGAACAGGTCGGGATGGCCGGTGCCGCGCAAATCTGCGGCAGATGCGGCCAGGGCCCAACGAGTGCTCTTGATTCCCGCCTTTTCGCTGACCTCCTCGAACTTGCCATTGCCCAGGTTGTGAAACAAAAACTTTCGGCCGCCGTTTTTTGCGTACTCAAAACTCTCGGGCATCATGCGCGTGGTATGCAAATGCCATAGATCCAGCTGCTCCGGGTAGTAGCCACCGACAAAGAGGTCGAGCAGGCCGTCTCCGTCATAGTCGAACCAGACGGCGGTGTTTGCATTGATCCACGGAGGTAACCCGGCGGTGTCGCTTACTCGCGTAAATCCGTGGCCATGGTCGTTGTGGAAGAGCTCGGGCTTTCCCCACTTGATGAGAAACAGATCTTCGTAACCGTCATTGTCATAATCACCCCAAACGGCCCCCATGGAGACCCCGGTTCCTGCCTGGTTCACGTCGGCCAAGCCCATTTGCGGGGCAACGTCCTGGAAGGTGCCGTCGTGCATATTGCGGTAGAGGTGATTCTGGCTGCCGGTCGCGCTGTTGGTCGCGTATAGATCAGGCCAGCCGTCGCGGTCGAAGTCGACGATGGACACCGCAGCTCCCATCGAGGCGACTTCGGGCATGATGCCTTCCAGCTTGGCGTCCAGGGTCGGCGCCTGGTGGACGAAATGAACGCCGGCCTGCTGCGAGACCTCCTGCAGATGGAATCCGTAGCGTGCGATGGCCTGGCCTTCGTCCAGTTTTGCCTGGGCTTCTTCCCTTCGCGCGGAAACCTGCCGGATGGCCAGGGGCGTGGCTAACATCCCTAAAAACAGAATGGCCAGAATAACTCTGGCAGTGCGGCTCGCTTTCATTGCGCCTCGCTGCTCCTGAGTGCCTGATCAAGGGGTTCGGGGGTCACGTAGCGGGTGTGGTAGGTCTGCCAGTCTTCTGGATGTTGGCGGTAGACCCACTCGCTTTCCAGACTACCCGGAGCCTGGTTGTACTGCGTCTTTGCGTGGTACGGCAGAGGCTGTACGGTGCGGGACTCGACGGTGTTATAGTCTCCATCCTTAATCCAGCCGTCTCCGGCGATTACATAGTCCCTTACCCACCCTGCAGGGGGCGGAGGCTGTTGGGGGAAACGCAGGCTGATCTCGTCGCCGGCGTTCATGATCACATAGCGATCATCGATGGCTGACAAGAGTGACCGCACGTCGCCGTAGCGAGTGTAGTAACCCTCGAGGTCGCGCCAGATCTGGGTGCTGGCGGCGATGCGGTTGTAGTTGGGCAATTCGGGAGAAGAGGCGTTGGCCTGGTTGACCACGGAATATCCGCGGTAATGAAGGTCTGCTTGCGACGGATCCAGATGTGTGACCTTTGTTTGCGTCTGGGGTAGGCCCTGGGCCCACTGTATCTGATCCCAGTAGACTTCGAGGTTAGTTCGCAGGCGCAATTTACGCGGGGCGCCGGGCGGGAAGACGTTCTCCAAATTGATGAGGCAGGTTTTCTCGCGGCCAGCCGGGAAGCCGAGGTTTGCCCGGGCGGTGTGCCATCCACCGTGGCCGTCTGGAACTTCGAGGCTTAGCGGTCGGGCTTTTTGGTGATGCCCCTGGCTGATGGCAACGTTCACGGAGGAGTCTGTTGGATGCACCCATCCCTTGGCGATCAACCACAACGGGCCGCTCGCAGGTACATCGTTGCCCAGGTCTACCTCGACATAGTGATCGCGGGTAAGCCCCTGGTATTGTCCGCGGCCGAAGGTATCGAGATAGTTGCCGTCGAGGTTGCTGACGATCGCGGTCACGTCGGTTCCTTGATCGTCTATTGCTTTCACAATGTGGTGGGGCGGCGCGACGGTGGTGATGGCGAGTTTGGGCGCCGGCACCACGAACCGCTCATCGGTAAAGATTTCGGTGCCTGCGGGATGATCGACGACCATCAACTTCAGGTAGTCGTAGTAGTAGGTTTCCCATAGCTCCCCGGTGAGGCGCAGATCGTAATAGCCATTGTGCGGGGCCAGCTGATCACGGTTAATTTTGTACCACTCTTCTGTGGCAGCGATCCCGGGGGAACCTACGGAGTCGATTTGCAGGCCGATCGCGGAGCCCCAGGGCACAGCGTCTTTCACGAAGCTCATCTGCTTGCCGTTCCAGGCAAAGAGAAAGGGACAGGAGCCTTTGAGACGCTGCTCAGTCAGCACTTCCTGATCCGCTTTCAAGGCGAACTCGGCGTTTTGCATGCCATTGGGCCAGAGGATGGTGACTACGTCGGTGGTGCTCTGCTCTCCCAGCCCGAAATGCAACTGGGGCGAGGTGATGGGTTGCTTCTGTAGCAGCAGGCCGGAACGTAGGTCCATTTC
This sequence comes from uncultured Acidobacteriaceae bacterium, assembly GCA_963830325.1. Lineage (GTDB taxonomy): Bacteria > Acidobacteriota > Terriglobia > Terriglobales > Acidobacteriaceae > PALSA-350. The sequence goes on along the minus strand of CAWHMV010000003.1, from coordinate 1,241,834 downwards.
CCCTCCGATGCCGAATGAATTGATGCGCTGGTCGCCAGTGGCTACGCGGGCTCGGGGACGGAGAATTTGCCAGTGATAGTTTTTGGTTCCGTGGTTGAGCGATTGCTCCGCTTCCCCGTTTGGGGAGAGGCCGAGCAGGTCCAGCCTGCCGTCGGCGTTGAGGTCAGCAACGTCAAATACCCGAGGGGAGCCTGCGGGCACAGGCAGGAGAGCGAACTTCTGGGCTCCGCTGTTCAACCAAACAAGGGCGCCCGGGGAATCGCCAGGATTCAGCGCTACGGGGACCAGTACCAGGTCGACGGCTCCGTTGTTGTCGAGGTCCGCGGCATGCAGGCGTACTTCTGCTGCAAGGTGAGGCGCGTTGCCCAGCGGGGCTACCTTCCACGCCTCCTCCGCGCGTGTGATGGCGACCAGCGCACCTGTCTGCGCATCTCTCTGCTCGAGGGCTACGAGATCAAGGGTTCCTGAGGAGCTCACGTCGGCGACGGTCAGTGCTTTTACCGGCGGCAGATTCGCGGGCAGCGGAAGCTCGTTGAACACGCCCCCTCTCTGGTTGTGGAAGAAGTGCAAAGTGCCGGCGCCATCGATCATCGCAGCATCGGGATTGCCGTCGCCATCGAGATCGACCCAGGCTAAACCGCGCAGTCCTGAGATGGTGTTAAACGGATGGATCGCAGTGAAGGTTCCATCGCCGTTGTTTCTCAGGACTAGCGGAGCTCCCTGATGGGTGGCTAACAGGATGTCCATGTCGCCATCAGCCTCGACGTCGATGGCCCAGGCTCCGGTGTACGCGGCGTTGAGCAATGCCAGCGGCAGCTTGGTCTGGGGGGTCACGTCGGTAAATGATGTTGGGCTCTCCTGGCGCTGGAAGCGAACGCCGCCTTCCCCTGCAAGGACCAGGTCAGTTTTGAAGTCGTAATTAAAGTCCACGGGCAGAATGGACTCGGGCTGAAGGGGCGCATTTGCGGAGCCTCCCGGGAAAGGGAGTTCTGCGCCCGTCGACAGCTTTACGCTGTGGCTGTTGGCTACGGCGATCGCGGGCGCACCTGCGCCGCTGAGCGAGACGGCTCCGATCCAGGTCCATGGATTCCCTGCTTCAGTGGCTAGACCGGCCATCGACGCGGGTTGAAAGGTGGTCGCCGTATCGGCCGGCGGCGGAGTGAAGGTTGGCGAGGACAGCAAGAGGAACCGGGTGAAGGGTGTGGCCTCGTTCCCTGCGGTGGGCTGTATCTGGTTCAGGCTTTGACGAAACTCCGGTAGGCGCATGAGCGAGTTGCGCAAAAATGCGATGCGCACGGCGGCTGATCGCGGATCGGGGCCGGCGGCTGCAGTTTGCAAAGCGGTCCATTGCTGTTGCACTTCCGGTGGCCAGGTTGTTGCGTGCGTGTTCAGGCGAGCTACGACGGAGTGCAGCGTCTGCGCATCGCCCCGCTTGGCCGCCACTCGCCCGAGCTCGAGCAATGCGGCTGGATTGTCTGGTTGTGCGGCGAGAATCTTTTCCAGTAGCTGTTGGAATTCTGCCTCCCCGTTGGCGTCGCCCTGGCGCTCCACTTCCTGGGCCAGCAGGTACATGGCGCGCAAATCATGCGGGTTGATCTGCAGGGCTTTGCGAAGTTCGGCGATGGCATGTGAGGGATTGCCTCGTTTGCTCTCGAGTACACCGGACAAGTAGTGAAGCTGGCCGTTTTGCGGCGCCAGGTTTTGCGCTTGGCCCAAGCGTTTGGCTGCCACATCGAAGTTTCCCTGACGTAAGGCGAGCAGGCCCCAGTTTGCCCAGCCGGCGGGTTCTCCTGGCGCCAGCTGCGTTGCTCGTTCCAGGGTGGTGTCGGCACGCACGTCGTCTCCTACCTGCAGCGCCGCCAAACCTACATAGAAGGCTGTCACTTCGTCCAGATATGCCTTGGTGTCAGGCTTGGGTAGTCCGGAGGGGTGGCATCCAGTCAGCAGTAAGGCGAGGGCAGCTATGATCCCGCAACGGGCGGCTGGTCGTGACCCGCTCGGGTGCCCCCATCTTCGACAGTTTCTACTCCTCATATGGCCCTATGTTCGCACTCCCACGCTAGCTTACGTCACCGAAACGCTGGTCCTATCCGGATCGTTGGTGCGGGAATGCTAGGCCATATTGCGGCAGGTTGAGGTTATCGGAAGGTTGGCTGAGACGTCATCATCCGGAGGGTGGAGTGGATTTCAACCTTTTGGTTGATGTGAGGGTGTGGGGTTGTTGGTCTGATTTTGGGTTGAGTGAAACCGCAGATCGACAGTTGCCTGACAAAGAAAAATGCGCAGGGGCCTAAGAGCGCGTGTGTGAGAACCAGGATTTACGGATTTGGTCTCGCAGGCACGGCTGAAGGTTGTCCAGGATTGCGCCGCGGCCTATTTCCAGCCGTCCCTGCGGGACTGGGTCGTCCCTTCAAATCCAACCCAGGACTCGCGTCCTGGGCTAAGTTCAGCCGTCCCTACGGGACTGAGTTTGGAAATGGGGTCTCACACACACCCTAAAGCCCAAATCTCTGTTGGGGCTTTAGGGCCCGACTAACGTCCTGCCCCTGATACAAGGCTTACTGCTGTCTCTCCTCTAGACGTCGTTTTTGGTGCGGAAGAGATGGATAAGCAGGGGCATCATGAAGAGGATTGCGATGACGGTGGTCAACATGCCTCCTACGACGACGCGGGCTAGCGGTTGTTGGGCCTGGGCGCCGATTCCGTTTGCCAGGGCGGCGGGGCAGAGGCCCAGGCCGGCGGCCATGCAGGCCATCACGACGGGGCGCATTTCGTCGCTGCAGCCTTTCTTCAGGCCCGCGTCAAAGCCGTCTTCGGCCTGAGCACGGCGGATGCCCGAGAGGAAAACGACGGCTCCCAGGGTGGCTACTCCAGTCAGGGAGGTGAAACCGACGGCGGCGGAAATGCTGAAGGGGGTTTGGGTGAGGAACAGGGTCAGTACTCCCCCGATGGCCCCGAAGGGCAACGTGCCGAGCACGATGAGCGCGTCTTTCCAGGTGCGGAATTGGATGTACAACAGGATCAGAATCGCTACCAGGCTGATGGGAATGATGAAGGCGAGACGGCGCTGCTCCTTGCGTAAGCTGTCGAACTCCCCGGCCCAGGTGTAGTTGTAACCGGAAGGTAGTTTTATTTTGTCGGCCAATTGCCGCTGAAGATCCTCAATGGTCGTGGCCAGATCGCGGCCGCGCACGCTGAACTTGATCGGAATATAACGGCGGCCGTTTTCGCGATAGATCATGAAGGCGCCGTCGCGAGTTTCTACATCCGCTATCTGGCCAATGGGCACCCGGCCTCCGTCAGGCGTCGGCAGCAGGATGCCTTGAATGGCCTCGGGGCCGTTGCGATATCGCTCCGGAAAGCGGACGGTTAGATCGAATCTGCGGTCGCCTTCAATGATCTGGGTGACGGCTGCACCACCCACCGCTGCCTGAATGGTGGCATTTACGTCAGCGGCAGCGAGACCGTAACGCGCAGCCTTGGCGCGGTCGATACGGATGAGCAGGCTGGGCTGGCCACCAACGCGAAAGATGCCGACGTCGGCGACGCCTCTTACGGATTGCATCACGCCTGCGATCTGGTTGGACAGGCGGGACAGGGTGTCAAAGTCGTCGCCAAATAGCTTGAGTGAATTTTCCCCCTTGACGCCGGACATCGCTTCCTCCACGTTGTCCTGAATGTTCTGGGAGAAGTTCAGATCCATGCCCGGGATGCGGGAGAGGCGATGATTTATCTCATCGATCAACCCGTCCTTGGTCAGACCAGGACGCCACTCGCTGGGCGGCTTGAGAGCGACGGAGACTTCCACGTCGTTGAAGGTGACCACGTCGGTTCCGTCGTCAGGGCGGCCCATTTGGGAGACGGCCTGGGTGACCTCGGGCGACTTGGCAATCTGCGCCCGCAGTTCGTCGCCAATCCTGGCCGCGGCGTCAAAGGAAATGTCCTGTGGCAGGGTGGCGCGGATCCATAGGTTTCCTTCTTCCAGGGGAGGCATGAATTCCCCGCCAACGAAGGTGAAGAGTATGCCGGAGCCAACGAGGCAAACGAGGGCGATTACCCAGGTGAGGGGGCGATGGGCGAGGACACGCGGCAGGCCTTTGTCATAGCGGCGGCGAAGAAAGCTGCCGAGAAAGGTTTCGTGCTTTTCCTGCTGCAACTGGGTGGGAACAATCAGTTGGGCTAGTACAGGAGCGAAGATGAGGGAGAAGATGAGTGCGCCGGTCAGGGCAAACCCGTAGGTTACCGACATGGGGGCGAAGATTTTGCCCGGCACTCCCTGCATGGTGAAAAGAGGAATGAAGGCCACGAGGATGATCAAGGTGGCAAACAGCACGGGCTTGGAGGCGGTGCTTGCGCCTTCGATGATGAGATCGATGTTGTTTTCGTGCTCGGTGCGACGCGAGAGTTTGCGATAGATGCTTTCCAGGACGACGATGGAGGCATCCACGAGAATGCCAAAGTCGATGGCGCCGATGGAGATCAGGTTGGCCGACTGCCCGGTGAGCACCATCATGGAGAAGGCGAACAGCACGGCAAACGGAATGGTGATGGCGGCGATGAAGCTGATACGCAAGTCGCCGAGCATGGAGATCAACACCAGGGTGACGAGAAAGAGGCCGGAGAAGACAACATGGCGGACGGTTTTGGTGGTGGTGTTGATGAGGTTGGTGCGGTCATAGACGGTGCTGATGTGCATGCCCGGAGGCAGCAAACCGCCGCGGTTTAGATCGTGAATTTTCTTTTTCAGGCCCTCGAGTGCGGGAAGGGACTTCTCCTGCTTCTGCAGCAAGACGATGCCCAGTACGACATCGGGATCGCCATTGCGGCCGACCTTCCCCAGCCGAGGCTGTACACCCTCTTTGACCTCGCCGATATCGCGCACCAGCACAGGTGCGCCGTTGCGTTCGGCAACGACGATAGAGCCGATGTCGTCGATGTTCTTCAACAGGCCTATGGCACGTACGTTGATGCTCTGGTCGCCGAGGGTGAGGTAGTTGCCTCCGGCATTGGCGTTGCTGTTCTGAATGGCGTTGAGGACCTGGGGCAGGGTCACGTTCATGGCCAGCAATTTGTTGGGATCCGCCTCGATCTGATACTGGCGGGTGGTGCCCCCGAAGGTGGTGATGTCGATGATGCCAGGAACCTGCTTCAGCTCGCGGCGGACGAGCCAGTCCTGCGTGGCCTTGAGCTCATTGAGCGAATAGCCGCCGCCGGTGAGCTGATAGCGGTATATCTCGCCGATGGGCGACCAGGGCGAGAGCTGCGGCTGCAGTCCGTTGGGGAGGGACAATGTCTGAAGACGGTTGAGCACTTCCTGTTTGTCGCGGAAGTAGTCGCTCTCGAAAGTGAAATAGAGCTTTACGTCGCTGAGACCAAAGATGCTGATGGAGCGCACCTGATCGAGGTGCGGGGTGCCGTTGAGTGTGGCTTCTACGGGAACGGTCACCTGCTGTTCCATCTCCTCAGCAGACCAGGACGGGTTTTGGGTGATGACCTCGACCAATGGTGGAGAGGGATCGGGATACGCTTCGATGTCAAGTTTGGAGAAGGCATAGACGCCAACCTCCAAAGAGACAACGAAGACGATGAGCACGATGGCGCTGTATCCCAGCAGGGTTCGGATCAATGCCTTCATGCTTAGTCTCCGGAAGGCGGGCGCAGCAGCGCCGCCCCCGCAGTGACAATCTGATCGCCGTCTCGCAGGCCGGAGGTTACGACGACTGTTTTGCCACGCAAAGCTCCCGTGGTTACCTGGCGCCGGTCATACTTTCCGGGAGAGGTTTGGAGGTAAACATAGCTGGAGGATCCGTCGTGAACGACTGCGGTCGTGGGCAGCACAAACTCCGGCGCGGTGGTACGCGCAATGGAGAGGCTGGCGAACATTTCCGGCTTAAAGCGATGTTTGGGGTTGGGGAGGACCACGCGCACCTTGAGGGTGCGGCTGGTGGGGTCCATGGCATCGGAGATATTGGAAATCTTGCCTCGAACCGTCTCGCCAGGATAGGCAGGAAAGGTCACGTCGACCGACTGCGCGGCGCGAACGGTATTAAGATCCCGTTCAAAGACATCGCCGAGAATCCAGACTGAATCGAGGTTGGCGATGGTGGCGATCGGACTGGCGTTGTCGAGCGAACGCTGCATTTCGCCACTCGCCGATCCGATTTCCAGCACGGCGCCGCTGATGGGCGCCTTCAGAGCCGCCGAGTCTGATGATCCATCGGGAGAAAAGCCGAGCATGTGAATGCGCTGTACGGTGCGGGTAAGCTCGGCATGCGCTGCCTGATCCGCGGCTTCGAGATCATCGTAATCCCGTTGCGCCATGACTTCGTGTTGCAACAGCAGCTTGGCACGATCGAGTTGACGATCGGAACGGGCTACCTCGATTTTCGCCTTATCGTAGTCGGCTCGAGCGGCAGATATTTCGCTGCTTTGGATAAGGCCGATGTTCTGCCCCTTGGTCACTTCCTGGCCGGGGCGAACATACAGTTCGACCAGGCGACCGGTGATTTGCGAGTAGACATGGACCACTCGGGTCGGGTCCGGCTCAACCCTTGCCGCGAGCACCAGGCTATCCGTGACTGATTGCGGATGGACGGTAGCAACCTCGATCGGCGTCTTCGGGGGCGTGCTATCAACGCTGGCAGGCTCTTTGTCGTGGCAGCCGAGACAGGCCAGGAGCGACAGGGTCGCTAACCAAAATTTGAACGACGATCCAATAGAGGATGCTTGCGTCATAGCTCGTTTCACGGGACCATCTCCGATGCAGCGACGTAGCTGAGTTGGTGGAGACCAAGCCAGACCTGCACATTGGCGTTCAAGGCGTCGAGATTGACTTGCCGGTAGTCGCGAAGAGCGTCGAGGTAGTCGAGCAGAGTGCTGCCTCCGTGGCGGTAGCTGAACTCGAGGTTTTCGCGAACGCGTGAAGCTTGTGCAAGATAGTGACCGTTGTAGCGCTGTGACTGTCGCAGGGCAGTTTGGTAGCCGGCCCAAGCCTGGTCTACATCATTGATCACCTGGTTGCGTGCCGCGATTTCGGCGAAGCGGGTGGACTGGGCTTCATAGCGGGTCCGTTCTTTTTCGCCCTGATTGCGATCGAAGATGCGCAGGGGGATATTCACCTGGAAGCCGCCCGAGTTGTCATTACCGGAACGATCGTATTCGCCGCCCAGGGTCGGGTCGGTGGTCCCATACGCTTCGGCCAGCTTGACGTTGGCCTCAGCCACGCGGAGAGACTGCTGCGCGGCGCGATAGTCAGGACGCTCGGCAAGCGCCCGCTGTTCCACATCCGCCACGGTCAGAGTGACTTGGGGAGGATCGAGGGTGCCGGCAATGTCAAAGCCTGGGCCTGGAGCCGGCGTGTCGATGCCCAACAGCATTTTCAGCTGATCGCCGGACTGTTCAAGATTCAGATTTGCATTGTCGTAATCGGCTTCGAACTCGGCAAGTTGAAGCTCGATGCGGTCAAAGTCGGTGGCGCTGATATCCCCAGCATCGAGCCGCTGCTTGCTCAGCTCGACAGTCTTGCGATAGCTCTGCAGATTATCATCCGCTATTTTCAGCCCGGCTTTTGCGCCCAGCATCTGGGTGAAGGCCTGTTTGACGGCGAAGATGGTCTGCCGTTCCGTGTCCTGGTATTGGCTTTGGGTGACGTCGGTGGTGGAGTGAGCAAGGTCAAGCCGCCAGCGCCGCTTCTGTCCTCGCTCGAAGAGGCGAGAGAGGTTGGCCGAATAGGAATAAGGGTTGCCGGGGTTGTTAGCCGGCAGGGTCACGTCGGTGCCACCCAAAGTCAAGCTCGGATTCTGACGCAAACCGGCCGTAACCTCGCTGGCCCTGGTGGCAATCACATGCTGCTGCCCGGAAAGAAGATTGGGGTTCTTTGCGCGCGCCAAGGCGATGGCCTGTTGCAAGGTCAGAGGCACCCCGGGTGTCTGGGCGGGGGATGAAGCGCTCGTGGACAACACGACCATGAACAGTGTCCACGGGAGCAACCGGATGGGTGTCATAACGAGACAGGTCAAAATTTATGGCCGGAGCAACCCCCTGCGTGCGTTTCGCCGAAAAACCATCAAATTCGGTTTTCCCGCCATGAGAAGAATATAGCAACCTCGGGGCATAATGAATTGTAACTAAAGGGGTAAGCGACTTTGCTATGAGCGGCCTGCGCAATGTGCCAGTGGAGTCTTACCCTCTATGTTGATGAGAATGACCGTGAGTTTGGCCCGATGAACGAACGTGCGCTCCGCCAATTGGCCCATGTTCCGCGCTTGGCCATCCAGGCCGCAAGCAGCGAAACCGCCCGGGATACCAACCGAACCATCATCCTCGAACTCATTCGTCTCGCCGGTGCGGTTTCGCGGGCCGATCTAGCTCGTCTCTCCGGTCTGCAAAAGAGCACCGTTTCGGCGATTGTAGAAGAGCTGCTGGCGACCGACTGGATCTGCGAAGGCGAAACCGGCTTCAGTAAACACGGGCGAAAGCCGCTGATGCTGGAAGTGAACAATGAACTAGGCGTGGTTATCCTCGACCTGCACCCGGACAATGCCATCGTCGCTCTCTCAGACTTCAGCGGCATATTTCTGGTTCAGGAAAATGTCCCCATTTCTGCCCAGCCGCAACGGTCGGTCACCCAACTTCTGGCGGCCATCAAACGGGTGTGTAGCGCCGAGCCCAGAAAAGCCATCCAGGGCGTGGGTATCAGCGTGCCAGGGCGGGTGGATCGGGTTACCGGGCGGTTGGCCTTTGCGCCCAACCTGGGCTGGGGCCCGTTCGACATTGGCAAGGCGATCGGGAATGGAACCGGGCTGCCGGTCGAGATTGAGAATGCGGCCAACCTGATCATCCTGGCCGAGCGTTGGTTTGGCAGCTTGTCGGGCGTGCAGGATGCGGTCGCCATTAACGTGTCCGAAGGCCTGGGCACCGGCATTCTAGCCGGAGGGCACCTTATCTCCGGCTGGAACGGCATGGCGGGGGAGTTTGGGCACATGGCAGTGGAGGCCGGAGGCCTTCTCTGCGGATGCGGCAACCGCGGCTGTTGGGAGACGGTGGCGTCCAACCAGGCTGCTCTTCGGCACTATCGCAAGTTGAAGGGAAAGGCGCCGGCCTCCTTCACGTATCGTCATTTGCTGATTGATGCCCAGGATCACAAGCCGGAAGCGGTGGCAGCGCTGCGCTACCAGTTTGTGCAGCTCGCCCGCGGACTGCGAACCATTCTCGCCGGACTCTCGCCGGAGGTGGTTTTGTTTGCCGGCGATATCGTATCCGCGTGGCCCTACTTCTCCAACATCCTGAGCGAAGAATTACCCGGGAATCTGAACGCGAAACTTCCTCGTATCATCACCACCGCAGACTGCGGCATGGCCCGCCTGCGGGGAGCCCTGGCCCTGGTGTTGCAACATCACCTCAGGCCTGTCTCTTCCCGCTCGGTTCCCCGCCGCATCATCATGAGCGATGGCATGCGTTAGAACGCCATGTTAGAAACGCACGGTTCCCGAGAGTTGGATTGAACGGCCGCCTCCTATCCCGTTAATCCCTGTGCCGCTGCCAATGGTGCTGGTCACTTTTCCAAAGGTGGTGCTGGTAATGGAATTTTGAGGGCTGGCAAATTGCGGGCTATTGCTCAACTGGAACGCGTCCGCCCGCGTTTCCAGCGAGACACTTTCCCAGATGGCAAAAGTCTTGAACACAGAAAGGTTGTCCTGAATGTATCCCGGCCCGTAGTACGCGTTTCTGGCCACATTCCCGAGCACGCTTCCGTAGGCGATAGGGCATGCTCCCGTCTTGGGGCAGCCGGCAGGTTGGCCGAAGCTTGCAGGATCAAACCAATTGTTTCCCGTCCCTATGCCGTGAAGCACATGAAAGGGGGCAACAAGATTTGCATTCTGGCCTTGTCCCGGAGTATTGATCGTACCCGCATTGGCGGTTACGTTGAAGGGTAAGCCTGAATAGAGAGAAACAATGGCGGATAGCTGCCAGCCGCCCAGCAACGAGGAAGCGATGCCGGTATTCAACCAATGCTCGCCCGGACCGAACGGCAGCTTGTAAATCAAGCTCTCCTCGAAGTTGAGCCGGTGATCGTAATCGTTGGGTGCATAGTTGTGACGCTGATCGATCCAGAAGTAAAGATTGCCATCGTCTCCGGTTTGGTAGCCGAGGCCCTTGCCCCAGGTGAATGAGGTGGTCACCCCCAGGCTCTTGGCGAAGCGACGGTTCAATTGCAACTGGAGAGACTGGTAATTCGAGGAGAAGCCCAGGAAGTTCACGGTGGTCGCGGCGCTGCGCTTAAAGGCGATATATTCCGGCTCGCCAGCCGTGCCCAGTCCGAGCGCCGGGGGAAGATTAATATTTTGCGACGAGCCTATGTGAACGCCATGGTTGGCTACGTAGGCTACCTGCATTGTGAACTGTCGCGGCAAAGCCTGCTGCACCGCCACATTCCAGGACTCCACATAGGGATTGTGATAGTCCTTGGGGATGACTGTATACGCCTGAGCAGGCGCAGGACTGATGATGCCGTTGTTGGGAATTTTGATGTCGACCGGCGGCGGGAAGCCGAGTTGGAAAGTTATCGGCGTTACGTTGTCGGACTCGAGTGCGGGTCCGTACTGGTTGAGTTGTTGGTAGCTGTTATTCGCCCGCACCGGGTAGTTATACGCGTAGGTATTGTCTTCAAACGGCGTGTAGCTGATGCCGAAGCCTCCGCGAATTACAGTTTGTTCGCTAGCACGATAGGCGACCCCGAAGCGCGGCGCAAAGTAGCTATACCTGGTCTGCAATCCAAGATTGGAAGGATTCGAACCTATCCCGGCGATGACCAGGGAATTAGTCGTCGGATCATAGTTGGAAAAGCCTCCGGCGCTCTTGGGGGTTGCCGGCGGATAAAATTCCCAGCGAAGCCCCAGATCTACGGTCAACTTAGGCGTAACCTGCCATTTATCGCCGGCGAAGGCGAAGAACCACCATTGCCGATATGCGGGGAAAAAGGTGTTGATGTCCCGGCCCACCTGCTGGGGAACATCCAGGAGAATGCTGGCTATCTCATTGGCGACATTGGTTTGAGCGCCGAGCTCGGAAGTATTGTTTTCGGCGAAGGTAATGGCTCCGCGTGGACTGAACGTCTGGTCCTGGAGCAGGTCGTCATGGATGCGACGAACGTCGACTCCGAACTTGATGGTGTGATTGCGGATAATCTTGGTCCAGTGGTTTACGCCATCGATGTTGGTTTCCGCCCGGATCCAGGGGAGAGACGCTGAGTATCCGATGATCGGACTGCTGAAATCCGCAGGCGAGAGCAAGATTCCCACCTGGCCGCTGGTGAACTGGCTGATATTGACACCCGGAATTCCGGCCTGGGTGGCATAGTCGGTTCCATAGCCGCTGGGAGTTGCGCTGTTGCCATAATTTGCGACCCCGATGCGGGCTTCCGTGAGTAGAGTTCCGGAGAAGGCGCGGTCATAATTCAACCCGGTGCTGTAGATACCCGATTTACCGGTACCCGCAAACGCGCCTTGTGCGGGCCCTCCGCCTGCCGCTCCGAAGGCGGGCGCCTGAAAGATGTTGACATCGTCCCGGTTGTATCGGCCGCTCAGGTGATCCTTCGGGGTAATTTGATAATCGATTTTGATGTCGTATCGAGTGGTCGTCTTCTGGAAAGGCAGGTTGATGGAAAAGTTATTCGTCGGGGCAGTCAGGTTAGTGCCCAAGTTCGCGTTGGGCGCAGGCAACAATTTCAAGAGCGTAAGGGATACTGGATTGACGCGAGAAAAAGGAATCTGATTGTTAGCGAAAGGCGTGCGGCCCGCTCCAGTAGAGTCTCCCGTCGCCGGATCGTAGACTTGACCCTTGCCGGTGCTTGTCAATGGACCGCTCAGATCGATAAAGCCGGCAGAGTTGGGCGTATACCACTGGGTTGGCGGAATGGTGAGAATATTCGAGTTGGCTTCGTGGTCCGGAGAGCGATAGTAATCTCCGTAGAAAAAGAGCCGGTCTCTGATGATGGGCCCGCCGACTCCGCCGCCGAAGTAGTTATAGGCCAGATGCCCCACGCCCTTGTTGAAGTAGGAGCGCGCCTGGAATTCGCTGTTCTGCAGGAACTCGCTGGCCGAACCGTGAAATTCGTTGGTGCCGGACCGGATGCTCACATTGGTCACGGCGCCGACAGCGCGGCCCAGCTCCGCATCGTAGTTAGCCGTAGAGACGTCCACGGTCTGAATCGACTGGATCGGGGGAATCAAGATCTGCAGCAGCCCCGTTCGCTCATCGTCATCGATGCCCTCAATCTGATAGCTGTTGCCCATCCGCGGTGTCCCGTTTACTTCGGTTTGGATGGAACTCGCGGCGTTGAAAAACTGGGAGTGCTGGTAGACCGGAGGCCCGACTCCCGGCACGAGAGTCAGTAGTGTCTGAAAGTTTTGATTGACCGCCACCGGCGCCGTCTGCAGGGTGCGCGATTCAATGTTTGCGCTCACGTCGGCACGGTCGGTTTGCATGATCGGGGGCGCAGCGGTAACGATCACGCTTTCCGTGATACTTCCGGGCTGAAGGGAAAGATCCACGCGCGTCGCGGTATTAACCACGACTTCAACGTTCGCGCGCGTCTCCTTCTTGAAGCCTTTGGATTCGACACTTACCGTGTAGGTCCCCGGCGTTAGATCGGGAAAGGTAAAGTTGCCGCTCTCATTCGTCACCCCGGCGTGGGCAATCCCCGTGCTGCTTTCCAGTATCTGGAGTTGTGCGTTCGGCACTGCCGCGCCGGTGTCATCGGTGACGGTGCCCAGCAGCGTCGCCGACACTGCTTGCCCGCGGGAAAGCGGGGCCAACAGAAGGACCAAAGAAGCTAGTATGGCGGTCAACAGCCAAGGAGCGCGCCTAGGCAACTCCCAAGACGAGTGTATTTGCTGGTGCATTACAGCCTCCGAAAGGAAACGGCATCTTGTTTTGAAATCCCCTAATGTACGAGTCGCAAACTAATGCAGCCGGATGGTATCAGGGTTGAACACTGGTTGACTAGCTCCGGGATTGAAATCAGCAACAGCTGAACGATTACTTGCAATTTACAAGTAAACTTCTTTATTGTTTTCATGTGCTTGGCAAGCCGAGATCGAAGCGCCGCTCCGGTTGCCCCGTCAGTGTGGGGCTCGAGGTTTTTGGCGATAGCTGGTCGCTGTTGGTCGTCCGCGACCTTATGGTTCGGGGTTATCGAACGTTCAAGGAATTCCACCAGGCCGGCGAGGGAATCGCAACCAACATTTTGGCTGACCGGCTGCAAAAGCTTCAAACGACCGGAATCATCTATTCCGAGCGGTCGGAGACGGACGGAAGAAGATTGAACTATCGGCTCACCGAGAAAGGGATCGATCTTGCGCCGGCGGTGCTCGAATTGTTGATTTGGGGAGCGCATTATGAGACTACCGAGGCACCATGCGGGGTGATCGAGACCATGGAGCAGAACCGGGAAGCAGTGCTGGCAGAGGTTAGGCGCAGATGGAGGGAAAGGGATTCCACTCCGCTGCTGCCCAGATCAGGCGCGTGGCGAGGACAAATAAAAGGAGCGGATGATGAGTAAGGTGCGAGTACTGGTTGGCACGCGCAAGGGCGCTTTCGTTCTGTCGTCCGACGGCAAGCGCGAACAGTGGGACGTGAGTGGTCCTCATTTTGCGGGGTGGGAGATTTACCACGTCAAGGGATCGCCGGTTGACCCCAATCGGCTGTTTGCATCGCAGTCCAGCGGCTGGTTTGGTCAGCTGATTCAACGCTCTGACGATGGCGGCAAGACGTGGAAGCCGATGGACAACAAGTTTGTCTACGACGGTATTGCGGGAACGCATCAATGGTACGACGGCACGCCCCATCCGTGGGAGTTCAAGCGCGTCTGGCACCTCGAGCCTTCGTTAAGCGATCCGGACACGGTCTACGCAGGGGTGGAAGATGCGGCGTTGTTCCGCTCCGCTGATGGTGGGCAAAGCTGGCAGGAGCTCTCCGGACTTCGCGGGCACGGGTCAGGTCCTCACTGGCAACCGGGTGCAGGTGGCATGTGCCTGCACACAGTCATTCTCGATCCTGCTAATCCGGGGCGGATCTTCATCGCTATTTCGTCCGCGGGGGCTTTCCGGACGGATGACGGCGGCGAAACCTGGCGGCCGATCAATCGCGGACTCAAATCCGCCCACATTCCCGATCCCGAAGCGGAGGTCGGCCACTGCGTGCACCACATTGCCATGCACCCTTCGCGGCCGGGCGTATTGTTCATGCAAAAACACTGGGACGTGATGCGTAGCGATAATGCCGGGGATTCATGGGAAGAGGTGAGCGGGAATTTGCCCACTGACTTTGGCTTCGCCATCGATGTGCACGCACACCAGCCGGAGACGGTCTACGTGGTGCCCATCAAAAGCGATTCTGAGCATTACCCGCCGGATGGAAAACTGCGGGTGTTTCGCAGCCGAACAGGGGGCAACGAGTGGGAGGCGTTGAGCAACGGTTTGCCGCAACGCGACTGTTACGTGAACGTACTGCGCGATGCGATGGCGGTCGACTCACTCGATACCTGCGGAGTGTACTTTGGCACCACCGGCGGACAGGTGTATGCGTCGTCCGACGCCGGTGATCACTGGGCGCCCATTGTGCGCGACCTGCCCGCCGTGCTCTCGGTCGAGGTGCAGACTCTGTCATGATTCGGGTTTTGCTTCCGGCACACCTGCGAACCTTGGCCCAAGTGAGCGGAGAGGTCAAGGTGACGGTGGATGGACCGGTCACGCAGCGCTCCGTGCTGGATGCTTTGGAGGCATGCTACCCCATGCTTCGGGGAACGATCCGTGACCATGTTACCCAGCAGCGCCGACCATTCCTGCGCTTTTTCGCCTGCGCGGAGGATCTGTCGCACGAACCACCGGATGCTCCGCTGCCCGATGCGGTGGTGACCGAGGCGGAGCCCTTTCTAGTGATCGCGGCGGTGGCCGGCGGCTAGAAAAAAATAATCTGGTGCGTGTCGATTTCGTTTCGGCTTGTTCGACGCGTAAGTAGAGCCGGAATTTTGAACCTGGCTCCACTGAAAAGAGGAGAAAACGAGATCATGAAATTTTTGTGCTTGTACAAGTCCGCGAAGCCGGAGGGCACGCCTCCGACTGAGAAGGAAATGGCCGAGATGGGCAAACTCATTGAGGACTGGATGAAATCGGGTAGGCTGCTCGCGACCGAGGGATGCCTGCCGAGTGCGCTGGGGGCGCGGATTCGGCTCTCCAATGGCAAGTTCAATGTGGTGGATGGCCCGTTCACCGAGTCTAAGGAGGTGGTGGGCGGTTTTGCTCTGATTCGGGCGGCGTCGAAGGCAGAGGCTATCGAATACACCAAAGAGTTTCTTAAGGTGGCGGGCGATGGTGAAACAGAAATACGCCAGGTTTACGAGGCTTAAATGGATTGTCGCGGTAATTTTTGTGGATCACCGTTTTCCGGGCGTTCTGCCGACAGAGTTGCGCGTCGAGTTCCGTGGTATCCCACATCTCGCGAAAGACGAGCGAGATGTGGGGCACCCGATCTTCTGTTGCCAGGACAGGTCGGCTCCCCCGGATTTCCTGTCGAGAGTTGCGGCTTCGGTTAACTGCATGTCGTTCTCTTTAAGGAGAACCACATAAAGGTCAAAAGCGAGACCTGGGGCACCCTTCGATTGCTCCGATACAGATAGGTCGCCGACAGAGCGGCACTTGCAAACCCACTTGACAATTCAGCAGTCGCTCGGCTGCGCTCCTCCGTCGAAAAACATTTCCAGGAAATGTTTTTCGGGTGTCGATTTCTTTCTTCTTCGTTCGACGTTCCAGTAGAGTCAGGAATTCACTCAGAAGGAGACAACGACCATGCGATTCATGATGCTGATGATCCCCAAAGGTTATGAGAAAGCCGAGCCTGGGGCTGTGCCCACTGCGGAAGCGGTGGCGGCGATGATGAAGTACAACGAGCAACTGCAGAAGGCGGGCGTGCTGCTGGCGCTCGACGGGCTGCACCCGCCCTCCATGGGGGCGCGGGTTACGTTTGCCGGCGGCAAGGCAAAAGTGACCGACGGACCGTTTACCGAGGCTAAGGAAGTGGTGGGCGGGTATTGGATGATCCAGGTGAGATCGCGAGAGGAAGCGATCGAATGGGCTACACGGTGCCCGGGCGACGACTGCACCATCGAGGTTCGGCAGGTGCAGGAGTTATCCGATTTTCCTGCTGACGTGCGGGAGGCCGCGGCAGGCTTCTCTGAGATGCAGTCGGGCAAACGCAACCCGGCCTGAGCCGGTTGGGAGCCCGGGTTGCGAAGGCGGATTGAAAATGGTGTGATGGGTAGCTGTGAGAGCTGCCGACACCCATCGCACCATCGATGCAGTCTGGAGAATCGAATCGCCGCGGCTCATCGCCGGCTTAATGCGGATGGTGCGGGACGTTGGCGTTGCCGAGGACCTGGCACAGGATGCTTTGGTGGCCGCGCTGGAGCAGTGGCCACAGTCGGGCATCCCAGATAATCCGGGTGCGTGGCTGATGGCCACGGCAAAGCATTGCGCCATCGACCGCTTCCGCCGAAACACGCGGCTGGAACGAAAACTCGACGAATTCGGACGCGAGCTGGCGTCCAAAGAGATGGCGGTGCCCGACCTGGTGAGTGCACTGGACGACGAGGTCGGCGATGACCTGTTGCGGCTGGTGTTCATCTCCTGTCATCCGGTGCTTTCACGAGAGGCCCAGGTCGCACTCACTCTGCGCTTGCTTGGGGGGTTGTCGACCGGAGAAATCGCGCGGGCCTTCCTGGTCCCGGAGAGCACCATCGCGCAGCGTATTGTCAGGGCCAAACGCACGCTCAGCGAAGCACGAGTTGCTTTCGAAGTGCCTCGCGGGAGCGAGCTGGCGGAGCGATTGTCGCCGGTCCTGGAGGTCATTTACCTGGTATTCAATGAGGGATATTCAGCGACCTCAGGTGACGACTGGTTAAGGCCGGCGCTCTGTGAGGACGCGCTCCGCCTGGGACGGATCCTGGCCGAGTGCGCTCCGGAGCAGGGTGAGGTTCATGGCCTGGTGGCGCTGATGGAAATCCAGGCGTCGCGCTCCCGGGCGCGCGTAGGACCTGGCGGCGAGCCGATTCTTCTGTTTGACCAGAACCGGGCACAATGGGATCAATTGCTGATCCGCCGTGGCCTGGCCGCATTGGAGCGGGTAGAGCGGCTGGGCACTATGCCTGGCCCATACGCCATCCAGGCAGCCATCGCCGCTTGTCACGCGCGGGCGCTCACGCCGGACGATACAGACTGGCAGCGGATTGCCGCACTCTACGCTGCGTTGGCACATCTCACCCCTTCTCCTATTGTGGAACTCAATCGTGCGGTGGCGGTGGGGATGGCGTTTGGCCCGCAAGCTGGGCTGGCGTTGGTGGATGAGCTCACTTCGGATCCGTCGCTGAAGAACTATCACCTGTTGCCAAGCGTGCGCGGCGATCTTCTCGCCAGGCTCGACCGGTGGGACGAGGCCCGGGCAGAGTTCGAAGCGGCGGCCGCACTCACCCGCAATGCGCGCGAGCGTATCCTGCTGCTGGAGCGCGCCCGGGCAGCTAGTCCACCATCAACATGATCTCGGTTGACTTGATGACGGCTGTAACGTCATCTCCGACCTTGATACCGAGGTCTACGACGCTTTGCCGAGTGATGACACTCTCGATGAGGTTTTCCCCCACGCGTACCCCCACTTTCGCCGTGACCACTCCTAGATCAACCGTTTCTACCTTGCCTCGCAATTGATTACGCGCCGATATCTTCATGCCTGCGATTGTATGTAGAGTGTTCGGTGACGACAACTCTGTCTTAACGGAGACCCATGAGCATTAATTTTCACGTGATAAAAAGCACAATCGTAGGCGCGCTGGGCGGGCTGCTTTTCGGTTTCGACACAGCGGTGATCTCGGGCACGACCAATGCTTTATCGCAGACGTATCACTTGTCACCCGCGCTATTGGGCGTGACTGTCTCGAGCGCTTTAGTGGGCACGGTCGCCGGGGCCATCACTGCCGGCATTCCCGGACAAAAGTTCGGGCGCCGGGACAGCCTTCGGGTGATGGCTGTCTTCTATGTGATCTCGGCCTTGGGGTGCGCCTTCGCCTGGAACTGGACTGCGCTCATCTTCTTTCGGTTTATTGGAGGGCTGGGTATTGGGGGATCCTCAGTGCTGGGACCCATGTATATCGCGGAGATCGCGCCGCCCGAATGGCGGGGACGCCTGGTTGGCTGCTTTCAGTTGAACGTTGTCATCGGCATCCTGGTTGCCTATGTATCTAACGCATGGATCGACACTATGCATCTGGGCGCCACTGAATGGCGCTGGCAGCTTGGGATCTCCGCCGTGCCGGCGGCTCTTTTTCTGTTGGCGTTGTTTGGCATCCCGCGCAGCCCTCGATGGCTGGTGATGCACGGAGAGGCTGAGGAGTCGTTAGCTGTGCTTCGCCTTACCGGCGTTCCAAAACCAGAAGAGGAACTCAACGAGATCATCGCTTCCATCCATCAGGAGCGAGCGGCCTCTGCCGATCCTTTGTTTTCTCGCCAGTATGCGTTTCCTATCTTTCTTGCGGTCACGATGGGCATGTTTTGCCAGTTATCTGGAATCAACGCGGTTCTGTATTACCTGAACGATATTTTTGCGCTTGCCGGAGCGACAAAGGTTTCGGGAGCACTGCAGGCAGTGGCTGTGGGCGCGACGAATCTTGTGGCGACCCTGGTGGCCATGTCGGTGATCGATCAATTCGGACGCAGGAAGTTACTATTGACGGGGACGACGGGATTGACGGTATGTCTGAGCGCGGTCGCCTATGTCTTTATGACGCACAAACACCTGCACTGGCTGGTGTGGCTGCTGATGGCTTATATCGCTTGCTTCGCCATTTCGCAGGGAGCAGTTATCTGGGTGTACGTCAGCGAGGTATTTCCTAACCGGGTGCGAGCGAAGGGTCAGGCCCTGGGCAGCTCTGCCCATTGGCTCACGAACGCGATTATCTCGCTGGTGTTTCCTGTTATGGCGGGATCTTCCGGGGCTTACCCGTTTATATTTTTTGCGGCGATGATGGTGATCCATTTCTTTATCATTCTGAAATATTATCCGGAGACGAAAGGTGTATCGCTGGAGCAGATGCAGCATCGGCTGGGAATTGAGTAGTGAGAAGTGCGACAGGTTTTCGAGTCCCGTAGGGACGGCTGAACTTAGCCCAGGACGCAGTCCTGGGTTAGCATGCAGCATTGAAAAGTCCCGTAGGGACGACTGAAAAAGTTAACGAGACATGGCCCTGAACTCGGGCAGCGGATCGGGTCTTCTCAGTCTCGGAATAGTTCGAGATGCAAGTGCTCTGGGATCGCCTCGGGGTAACTTCCAGTCGTCCCTACGGGACTTTTCGTCTCTCGAATCTCTACCCAGGACTGCGTCCTGGGCTAAGTTCAGCCGTCCCTGCGGGACTCATCTTGGATGCTATCGGCGTTGGAAGTCGGGTGATCCGAATAGTAAGCCCGCCGTGAGTGCTGCCTCGCGATCGGCCGCTTGATGGCTTTGCGCTGGGGTCGCAGGTTTCCCCAGGGCAATGGGCGTCGTGCTTCCCTGCGGCTGGGATGGTGGTGCAGGATTGGTCTGTAATTGTTGCAAAATCAAGGTGCGAGTTTTGTCGGATACCTGACCGTGCATGAGTAGATTCTCGATCTGGCGCTCTTCCAGGTCTGGAACCAAGGACACTGCGCCAAGCTGGCCCAACCAGTCGGCCGTCACCCCTTTACTGAGCCGATTGCCGGCCAGGGCCAGGGAGAAGTTCATGCGCTCCAACAAAGCCGAGCTGTTCATCCAGGGGTTCGACAACATGGAATAGCCGTCCGGCGTTTGCCTCCCGTAGAGTGGCTGTCCCAGATCGGCGATCGCCTTTACCACCACGTTGGCGTCCTGGACGTCGATTCCACCTGCACGCACGGCGGAGATGACAAAGTCCTCTGGAGTCTTGATCTTTGCGTGATAGGAAGTAACGGCCCAGAACTCCGGCGATTGCACCAGAAAACGCATCACCTCGCCGATGTTGCCGTTCGAAGCCAGAAAGACCGTGCTCAAACGGTCAACCAGGCCTTGGGGCGGATCGTCGCTCACGAAGCGCACTGCCAGCTTGCGGCAGATAAAATGTGCGGTCGCAGTGCTGGTGGCCAGCAAGTGCAATACTTCAAGACCTTCCTTGAAGCCGTTCTCTTTAATGTTGACGCCGAGCACGCGCTTGATACCCGGCTCGTGACGGCTTTCGTCGAACACAAAACGCGGGCCGCCCTTGGGCGGTTGCTCGATGGTCCAACCGGTGAAGACCCTGGCCACCTCGGTCACATCACGCTGAGTGTAACCGCCATTGACCCCTAGGGTGTGCAGCTCCATAAGCTCACGCGCATAGTTCTCGTTGAGCCCTTTGGGCGACCCTCCCTTGGGAGGAAACGGGCGTCCTAGTCCGCCGATTGCGTTGATCGAGTGCGGGCCGGTGCTGCCGGCGTTATCAAGATAGGTCATCATCGCGGTGCTGGTTGCAGTTTCGTACAGCAGTATTTCGAAGCTGCCCAACGCGTTGGGACGGATGACGTCGCGTTCGTACGGGACCAGGCTGTAGATTTCTTCGCCGGTCTTGCCTTGAAAGATATTGAAGTGGTTTAACCAGAAGTCGGTCATCACTTCCTGCAGCTGCCGCTGGCTGTAGACCGCGCGCAGCACTCGGCTTTGCAGCAGCTCGTTCTGCACCACCTGCCGCGGATTGTCGAGAGCTATCAGGGTCTCGCGCTGTTCCGGGGACATGCCGTCCTCAAGAGCAGTGCGCTGGATTGGCGAGAGTTGGTGGCGCAACGGACCGTACTCGCCCGCGGGGAGCGAAAGCAATTTAGCCATGCGCGGTCCGGGAGCGAGGCTCAGTAGCGTGGCTATTTCTTCCGCAGACAGAACGGGTGGTACGACAGGCGGCGGTGTGCTGTTTACGGCGGGAGGATTTTTCGCCTTGGCCTTGTCCTCCTCCTGTTTCTTTCGATCGGTGACTACCTGGTTCTCATAAATAGCTCGCTCGGTGCCATTGAACATGGGAGCGGACATCTTGCCGTTCTCAACCTGGCGGATGACGCTACCGGGAGGGTATTTCCGGGTGAGATCCTCCTCGGATAGACGCATAGCCGGAAATTGCTCCAGACGCTTCTCCATCGCTGTATCGTCAATGGTGGCGGGATGGAGTTGCTGTGTGATCCAGGTATCAAGGCCCATGGCTTTGACTTCTTCCACCTCACCAGGGCGGGGGCCAAAGGTAAGCCGGTCCAGCGCATGCAGGACGCGTTCATCACCCTGAATCTGCTTTAGCTTGGGCGGTGCGGGCAGCTTGACCGTGATGGTTTGTGTTGGTGCATCTTTCTTCTTGGCGGCGAAAGAAGGCAGGGGTTCGCAGACCTGGGAGAGAGCCAGGGTACAGATCAGCAAGCGACTCGTCTTCCAACGCGGCGGCTTTTGCAAGACACACCTCGACACCAACCTCGACACCAGGAAAGAACCCTCGCGGCTACGACAAGTTGCTGGTGGTATAAGATTCGCCAGAGGAGCGTCTGATCTATGGTTCGCCTTATCCAGCGGGTCGGTCTTGCTGCCGCTATCCTGTTCATTCCTCATGGCCTATGGGGGCAACTTACACCTGCCGAAAAGGTACCCTGGGTAGGCGACACGCCCGCGACCCCTCTGCCTCTGGCTACAGATCTATCACCGGAGCTGAGGCGAAAGAACGTTAGCCATGCCATGCAGAAGGTTGCCGATTGGCAACTGGCGCGGGCCGAACCGGGGTTTAGCCAGGATTGGACCTTTGCCGCTCTCTATACCGGCTTCATGGCCGTCCCCAAGGCGGCAAATGGGGAGAAATATCAAAAGGCGATGCTGCAGATGGCGCAGAAGTTTAACTGGCAGCCGGGTCCGCGGGTGCCCAATGCGGATGACGCAGCTATCGGCCAGACTTACCTGGACCTCTACTTCCGCCACCATGATCCCGCGATGTTGACGCCTGTCCGGCAGCGCGAGGACGCGGTGATGGCATTGCCGGATAATCCGGAGAAACCTTTGTGGTGGTGGTGCGATGCGCTCTTTATGGGGCCGCCAGTGTTCACGAAATTGAACCGGGCGACCAGCGACCGCAAGTACCTGGACTTCATGGACCACCAATGGTGGATCACGTCCGGGTTGTTGTACAGCCCTTCGAATCACCTCTTCTTTCGCGATAAATCATTTCTTGAGAAGCATGAGGCGAATGGCTACAGCATCTTCTGGTCACGCGGCAATGGATGGGTATTTGCCGGCTTGGCCAAAGTGCTGGCGGAGATGCCGAAGGACTACCCCTCGCGGGCGAAGTATATGACCCAGTTCAAAGAGATGGCAGAGGCGTTGGCTGCACTGCAGGGTACGGACGGGCTTTGGCGGCCTGGGTTGCTGGATGCGGCGGCCTATCCCCTGCCGGAGAACTCCGGGTCTGCTTTTTTTGTTTTTGGCTTTGCCTACGGGATCAATTCGGGCATTCTCGATCGCGCAAAATACCAACCCGTGGTGGAGAAAGCATGGAAGGGATTGCTGTCTCATATTTACGAGGATGGCAGGCTGGGTTGCATCCAGCCGGTGGGCGCTGCTCCTGGAGATTACACTGCGGCCTCGAGCTATGTATTTGGTACAGGGGCGTTTCTGCTTGCAGG
Organism: uncultured Acidobacteriaceae bacterium; assembly: GCA_963830325.1. GTDB lineage: Bacteria > Acidobacteriota > Terriglobia > Terriglobales > Acidobacteriaceae > PALSA-350. The sequence continues at coordinate 1,219,119 of CAWHMV010000003.1, read as the reverse complement.
GTCGGAAATCTACCGAATGGCACACTAATTGATTGAGCGGAGAATACGGCTCGCTTATCATCATGCCGTCCCCCTTGAGAAGGCCGCCTTGTTTCGATTAGCTACGCGCGTAGTTTTTTTTGCCCTGGCGCTTTGTGCGTTGCCCCTGAGCGCACAAGATTCAGACGCGTTGTCGAACTATTTCACCGGCAAGGAAGTGGTGCTTAAGATCGACATGCCCGGCACCCAGCAGGGAGTTGATCTGAGCTTCAACAAAGACAACCCCATGAACTGGAAGCAGTACTCTGGTCGGCTGAAGGCCAACGGGGTCGCCATCCACAAAGGAGACACCGCGCGCATCACGGGGTTCGTGGTCAAGAATGACCGGATCGAGTTTCAGCTGGATGGGGGTGGTTTCGGCACCTTCTTCGATGACAGCAGCACGACAGTTAACGCGAAGCCGGTTGATAAGAGCGACTACGAGAAGCAGCTGGAAAGAGAAATCGCCAATACCACCGATGAAGATAAGCGGCGGAGACTACAACGTGACCTTGATCGTGAACGGTCGCGACGGCAGCGTCAGGAAGCCGATAACCAGGACGCGGCGATGGTCGCCAGCCAGATCAAGTCACAAAAGGTGGCGGACGACCGGCTCCGCGGCGGCTCGCGATTCAACTTGCGGTGGCCGGGTTCCATACCTCCGGATCAAAAGAATCCGGAGGCGGTGATGAAGCTGCTGGCGGATTACGTAAGCTTCCCTGCTGCGGAGCAGGCAGGACCTCCTCCGCCGCCGATGGAACATGCTGCGCCTGATAGCGGGATTCCGGCGACGGCTCAGCTCAAGCGGGGCATGAAGATGGGTGAAGTTTCGAACTTATTTGGACCCGGAAAGCAGATATCGCAGTCGGTTTCAACGGATGGCTTGAAAACGCAGGTGTTTGAATATTCAAGCGGGGACCGTTTGGTGGACGTGACCTATGTTGAAGGCCTCGTAGTTCGTTACTCGATCAGTTCAAATTGAGGGGCGGCCCAGCAGGGAGTGATTTTCAGGGATTCTGACAAAGTGCCAGGAGGCTGCGGAAAACCTTTTCCTGCCGGTGCGGTCTTTAGGACGGACTCAATTGGCCTTTCCTAGGGGGATCCCAGGTCTCAAAAGCGAGACCTGGGGCACCCTTCGCGTTTCCAAGAGCGGTTTGTCGCGGTTCAAGGAATGCGATTCGGTTGCGCAGATTACTACGGGTGCAACGATCGACTGCGTAACCAGAGGACTAACGCTTCAGGGTCGTCGGTGATCATGGCATCTACTTTTGCGTCGGCCATCTTTTGCCAGTCTTCGGGCTTATCGACGGTGTAGGGCATCACTTGAAGACCCGCTGCGTGGGCCGCTGCGACTTTTTCGGGCGTGACTAGCTCGAAGCTTGGACTTAGGATCGTCGCTTCTGACTTGCGACCCAGGGAGACAAAATCCTTGTCGGGATCGGTGATGCCCATCATGGTGTCGTACTTAGGATCGCCGAAGAGCGCGGAGCGGCGAATCGACGGGTCCAGCGCCTTCATGGCGCGCAGGGTTCGAAAATCGAAGCTCTGCAAAATCACGCGCGACTGCAGGTGATGCCGTTTCACCGCCTGGTCAATCATCAGAACAAACTGCTCCGGCCCGGGCGAGAGCTCCGGATGGTTGGGAAATATCTTGGTTTCGACGTTGAAGTCGAAGGTGCCCTGGGGCGCCAGGTCGAGCACCTCGTCAAAAGTCGGGATGTGCGTTCCCGGGACTGCAACCTGCTTGGGAAAGGCCGACAAAGTGTGCGATCCGCAGTCGTATTGCTTGAGTTGGGCCAGGGTTAGGGTGTGGATCGCGGTGTGGGGCGGCACTTCTGGCCCAATGCATACGCGTTCGCCGGGATAATCCGCGGTGATGAAGGGAAAGTGGGATACGACCAGCACGTTGTCTTTGGTGACAGCGAGGTCCAGTTCGAGAACATCCGCTCCGTGTTGAATGGCATATTCAAAGGCAGGGATGGTATTTTCCGGGCGCGTTGCACGGGAGCCCCGGTGACCGTGAACCAGAATGGTCTCAGCATGGGTAAGAGGCATAAGAAGCACGGTAAGGCAAACAACGAACAGAGTACGCAGCATGGTCGCAGAATATTTCAGGCGTGCGCAGCGATGATGTGAATCCGATGAATTTCGGTTCCTTGCATCCTATCGGGGGCTATGCTAGCTTCAATTTTATGTATGCTGCCGGGCGTACTACCGCACGCATCGTGAACGGGCTCCCCGCCTGTTGTTGTCGCTAGCCTCTCTGTTTCTCGCTGAAATTCCTTAACAGCATGCTCCAAAGGAGTATCCCTACATGGCCAATCCATCGCCGTTTCGCCGCGTTTCCCTCGATACCTGGGCCGTTCTGCTGGCATTCGCCGCGGCCCTGCTGGTCCGTTTCGGTATCGTGAAATCCGTTCCCTGGTAACTGTGCTCGCTAGAAAGAGGAAGACCTATGGCCAGTTCCGCCATCAGAACATCCGCCCCAACGATAAAGACGGATACTGCGCCGCCAGCCAGCGCCGCAGCCCTCATCCCTGGAATTCTGCTACTGGCCGTAGTGGGCTACGCGGGTAAATTCATTGAGCAATTCATTGCGCATTACGGTAAAGCGCACCACCTGGTGCTGCCGAATATTGAGTATGTTCTGTGGGCCATCCTCATTGGCCTGGTCATCTCGAATACCGTCGGTATTCCGGCCATGTTTCGCTCGGGGGTGGCAACCTATGAATTTTGGCTCAAGGCCGGGATTGTGCTGCTGGGGGCGCGCTTTCTGCTGGGTGATGTTCGCCGGCTAGGGGGGCTTTCGCTGGTACTGATCGCTATTGAATTGGCCCTGGCCCTCACGTTCATGACTTACCTGGGCCGCGCATTCAAACTGAAGCCCAAGTTGGTGAGTCTGCTAGCCGTCGGGTCGTCTATTTGCGGCGTCTCCGCCATCATCGCCGCGCAGGGAGCGATCGATGCGGACGAGGAAGACTCTTCTTACGCCATCGCCGCAATTCTTTTGCTGGGAGCTATCTCTCTCTTTCTCTTTCCACTCGTGGGACATGCCCTGCACCTCAGCGATCACGCTTACGGGCTGTGGGCCGGGCTGGCGGTGGATAATACGGCGGAGGCGACGGCTGCCGGAGCGCTCTACTCCGACGCGGCCGGCAAGGTCGCGGTGCTGGCCAAGACCTGCCGCAACGCCACCATCGGATTCATTGTGTTGGGTTACGCGATCTACTGGGCGGGGAAAGGCCAGGCCGCTGAAGTGCAAGACAAAGGCGCATTTCTGTGGCGCAAGTTTCCCAAGTTTGTATTGGGCTTTTTGCTGATTTCCCTGCTTGCCACGGTAGGCTTCTTCACCAAGCCGCAACTCGCTGCGGTGGGCAACCTATCCCGCTGGGCTTTTCTGCTTACGTTTGCAGGAGTGGGCTTGCGCACCAACCTGCGTGAGCTGAGCAAGCAGGGAGCGCGGCCCTTCATTGTGGGGGCGGTGGGAGAAATTGTGATCGCACTCATCACGCTTGCCCTTGTGTTTGGAGCCGACCACTGGTATCACCTGTAACTATGAAGGTGAAAAGAAGTCTTTGGATTTGCGGCGTCTTGCTGTGCGTGGGATACCTTTGGGCGCAGAAGACGGGTTCGCAGGACTGGCCGGACCTGGCCCGATATCGTGCGGAGAATGAGGCCCTGCCACCGGCAGCGCCGGATGTGCAGCGAGTGGTTTTCTTTGGAGATTCCATCACCGACGCGTGGGGGCGTTCGCCAACGACGGGAGAGTTTTTTCCGGGCAAGCCGTACGTAAACCGAGGCATCAGCGGGCAAACCACCCCGCAAATGCTGGTGCGCTTCCAGCAGGATGTGGTCCATCTCCATCCCGCCGCGGTGGTTATTCTGGCGGGGACCAATGATATTGCCGGCAACACTGGAACCTCTACCCAGCAGATGATCGAAGATAACTACACGTCGATGGCGGAGATCGCGAAGCAAGACGGCATCAAGGTCGTGTTTGCTTCGATTACGCCGGCATTTGCTTACCCCTGGAAGCCGGGGATTCAGCCGGTGGAGCGGATCCGTGAGCTCAACAAGTGGCTGCAGGATTTCTGTACTCGGAATGGGTGTGTCTACCTGGACTACTACAGCTCCATGGCGGACGCGAAGGGCGCCATGCTTCCGGGCCTATCCTCGGATGGCGTTCATCCGACAGCGAAAGGCTACGCGGTGATGGCGCCACTGGCGGAACGTGCCATTGCGGAGGCTTTGGGCCACTAAGACTTGGGCGCGGGCTTGGGGAGGATCAGTTTCTTCAGACTATCCTCGTCGCTGGGGAACTCTGTTTTGCCTGCGGGAAATTTGTTGAAGTTGAGGATGTAGGCGAGAAGATCGGCGGCTTGCGGGCGGGTAAGCGTGCCCGGGGCGGTTGCCGGCATCAGTTTCTGGATCATGTTGTAGAGGTTGAGGGCAGGCTGGCCCTGGTATTTGGACAGAAAATCATCTCCGCTGAGTGGCGGATAGGGTCCCACGCCATCGAGCGCATCGCCGTGGCACGATGTGCACTGCGCCTTATACATGGCCTCGCCGCGGTGAGCCTGATCGGCTGTGTACAGGCCATCCGCTGCTGGTGCTGCATCTGCCTGGCCGTAGAGAGCATGGCAGGAGAATCCGCTTAGCATGAGGGTGAAGCAAAGTAGGACGTTGTTTTTCGCAAGCACCGTGTCGACTCCTCAAAAAGATTACACTACCTAATCGTACGGCAAATCCCAATCGCTATAGATGTTAAACAACAGCCCGGAGAGAGGGAATGAGATCAAAACGCTCGATCATTGGATTGTTGGTGGCAGCTGCGTGTTGCATGACGAGTGTCGCATTACACGCGGCCACTCCCTATGCCTGCGATCCAGACAACGCGGGGTTGACGCTGCCCGAGGGATTTTGTGCGCTGGTGGCGGCGGACGGATTGGGGACGGCACGACACGCTGTCGTCGCACCCAACGGCGATTTATACGTTGCGCTCCAAAGCGGCAAGGGCAAAACCGGCGGAGTGGTGGCGCTGCGTGATGAGAACGGCGACGGGCGCTTTGAGACCAAAGAATACTTTGGCGATGGAAGCAGCACCGGGATTGCGCTGCGCAACGGATATTTGTACGTGGCCAAGGTGGAGTCGGTGGAACGATGGAAGATGACCCCGGGGCAACTGAAGCCCGCCGGACCGCCCGAAGTGATCGTCGAGGATCTGCCCACGGAGCACGAGCATCACGACAAGGGCATCGCGTTTGATGGCAAGGGGTCGCTGTATATCAATATCGGCTCTCCCTCCAATGCGTGCCAGTCGCAGGACCGGCAGAAAGGGATCGTGGGTCAGGACCCGTGCCCGTTGCTGGAAACGCATGGCGGTATTTGGAAGTTTGATGAAAACAAGCTGCACCAGAAAGAAGCGGATGGGGAGAAATTTGTCACCGGACTGCGCCAGGAGCCGGCGATCACGTGGCATGATGGCGCGCTTTATATCGTGATGAACAGCCGTGACCAGTTAGACGTTTTGTGGCCGGAGAAGTTTAATGCAGAAGAGAATGCCACACGTCCTGCGGAGCCTATGTACCGCGCGACCAAGGGACTTAATTTCGGTTGGCCGTATTGCTTTTTCGACTACACACAACAGAAGCTGCTGCTCAACCCTGAGTACGGCGGCGACGGCAAGACAGTGGGGCGGTGTAGCGCATTCGCATTGCCGGTCGCGAGCTACCCGGCTCACTGGGCTCCGGTGGATGTGATGTTCTACTCCGGCAGCCAGTTCCCTGCGCACTATAAGGGTGGTGCGTTCATCGCTTTCCATGGTTCATGGAACCGTGCTCCCCTGCCGCAGGCGCCTTCGAATGTGACCTTTCAGCCGTTCGATGGGGGCAAACCATCAGGCAAGTTTGAGATTTTTGCCGGTGGATTTGCGGGCAAGGATCCGCTGGTGAGTCCTACCGATGCGCTGGCGCGAGCCGATGGGGTGGCGCAAGCTCCAGATGGCACTCTGTTCATTACCGACAGCCAGAATGGGAAAGTCTGGCACGTTTTTTATCGCAGCAGAAAGTAAAGGAGCAACGATGAAAAGGTTGGTTTCGCTTGCGGTATTGATGACCAGCATGGGAGCGGTGGCGCAGACCCCGGCTGCTCCTCCACCGATGGCTAAGCCCGGACTCACGCTGACGACGCCGGCGTTTGATGACGGCGGCATTATTCCTAACAAGTACACTCAGGCGGCAGAAAGCGGGGCTGCTGTTTCGCCCAAGCTGACCTGGACCAATGTACCGGATGGGGTGGTCAGCTTCGCGATCATCCTGCATGATCCGGATACGTCTCTGAACAAGACGACCAATGAGGTGCTGCATTGGATGATCTTCAATATTCCAGGCACGGCGCGCGAGCTCCCGGAGGGAGTGCCGGCGCAAGCGCAGCTGCCGGATGGATCCATCCAGGCGCTGAACCGCGGGCAAAAGGTGGGCTATATGGGCATGGGCGCCCGTGCACCTGGACCCTATCATCACTACACGTACGAACTGTTTGCGCTGGACACCAAGCTGAGCCTCGGGCCCGACGCTACTCAGGCGGATGTGATGAAAGCGATGGATGGGCATATTGTGGCCAAGGGTGTATTGGAGGGACGTTTCCATCGACCTTAAAGAAAGAAAACGAGTGCCCTCTCATCGCGCTTTGCTCCCCCTGGGCTTGCTTTGGGCGGCGAGTTCGCTGTTTGCCCAGTCAACGCACAGCTGGACCTTAGGCCCTTTCGTGCGCCCCGTGGATGCGCCGATCATCGAGCCGAACCCGAAGGCTGTCTTCACCGACCCTATTCTTGGCAAAGCTGTGCATTGGGAGGCGTTGCACACCTTCAATCCTGCTGCGATCGTGCGGGATGGAAAAGTCTATGTACTGTATCGCGCCGAGGACGACTCCGGGGCCATGGTTATCGGCATGCACACGTCTCGCCTGGGTCTGGCGTCGAGCGAGGATGGGGTGCACTTCATAACGGAGCCGACCCCGGTTTTTTATCCTGACGTTGATTCGCAGAAAGACAGGGAGTGGCCGGGCGGCGTCGAAGATCCTCGCCTGGTCGAGAGCGAAGATGGTACTTACGTTCTGACCTATACCCAGTGGAATCGGCAGGCCACGGATATCGGAATCGCAACCTCTACTGACCTGATTCACTGGACAAAGCACGGACCTGCGCTGGTCGGGGAAAAGTATCAGCACTTCGATTACAAATCAGCCAGCATCGTTACCCGGCTCACGGATGGACGTCTGATCGCGGCCAGGATCCAGGGGAAGTATTGGATGTACTGGGGAGAGGTGCAGGTGCGGCTGGCGACATCGCCAGACCTGATTCACTGGACGCCGGTCGAGGATTCATCGGGCAAGGCTATCGTGTTATTGCACAATCGCCCTCGACATTTTGATAGTGCGTTCCCTGAAGTGGGGCCGCCTTCACTTCTGACTGATCACGGGATTGTGCTTATTTACAACGGCAAGGATGCGGCGACAGATGGGGCGCCTGGAATTGCTGCTGGTGCTTACTCTGATGGACAGGCTCTGTTCTCGGCCGAAGATCCTCGGAAGTTGTTAGCGCGGACAGATAAGCCTTTTTTCAAGCCCGAGAAGTCCTGGGAACAGAGCGGGCAATATGCTGCGGGGACTACGTTTGCAGAAGGGTTGGTGTTCTTTCGGGACAAGTGGTTTATGTATTACGGATGCGCTGATTCTCGTGTTGGGGTTGCTGTTTGGGATCCGAAAGGAAGGCAGTAGGTGTTAACGGCCGAAACATTTGTTGGGGTTGAGTGAAACTGCAGATCCCTCGGCTGCGCTCCCCCGGGATGACAAAGGAGAGGGTGGGGTATCCAGGCGGAATTGGTTTGAGGGATCCCAGGTCTCAAAAGCGAGACCTGGGGCACCCTTCGCGTGTTCAGGACACTGACCGCTCTTGTTAGGCGCTCAACTCCTCTGCTTCATCCAGGTCAGACTCTGTGACAAACAGCCCGAGCGCCTGCCGTTCGAACAGACGTTTGTAGGTGCCTTCGGTTCGGCGGACGAGGTCGTCGTGCGTTCCTTCTTCGACCACACGGCCTTGTTCGAAGACGAGGATGCGGTCGAGCATGCGCACGGTCGAGAGCCGGTGAGCGATGACGATGGCCGTGCGGCCTACGATCAGCCGCTGCATCGCCTCCTGAATGAGCGCTTCTGATTCGGAGTCGAGGCTGGAGGTCGCCTCGTCCAGAATCAGGATCGGCGCATCAGCCAGGAATGCGCGGGCCAACGCCACTCTTTGGCGCTCACCGCCAGAGAGCTTGACTCCCCGTTCACCCACCAGCGTGCCGTAGCCCTTCGGCTGACGAATGATGAAGTCGTGCGCGTTGGCCAGTTGTGCCGCGCGCTCGATCTCCGCCAACGTTGCTTCCGGACGCGCGTAGGCGATGTTTTCCGCCAACGAACGATGGAAGAGCAACGGCTCCTGAGGCACCAGGGCAAGCTGCGTGCGCAACGATACTTGCGCTGCGCGAGCAATCTCCTGCCCGTCGATCAGGATGCGGCCTTCATTCAAGTCGTAAAGCCGCTGCAACAGCTTGACGAAGGTCGTCTTGCCGGAACCGGAGTGGCCGACCAGGCCCACCCGTTCACCCGCCTCGATGCGCAAGGTGAAGTTATCGAAGAGCGGATCAGGATGCGCACCATAGCAGAAGGTGATGCGGTCGAAAACGACCTCTCCCTTGTTGATGCGAATCGGCTCGGCATCCGGGCGATCCGCCACACCCAGCGGCAGCACATTCATCTCGACCAGATCTTCCATCTCGTTCACGCTGCGCTGCAGGTTCGCCACATGCTGGCCTACGTCGCGCAGATAGCCATGAACGATGAAGTAGCTGGTGAGCACGAACGTAACTCCGCCCGGCGTGGCCCGGCCTTGCCACCACAGAAAGATCGCATACATGGTCACCGAGCCTCTTAGACCGAGTAACACGATCATCTGCGTGGTTCCGCTCCAGGTGCCATTGGTCCAGTGGCGATAAGTGCGGCGACTCCACTTGTTCAGCACCCGGGCCAGGCGCGCATCTTCACGCGCCTCGGCACCGAAGGACTTGACCACAGCGTTGCAGGTCACAGCATCTGCCAGGGATCCACCAACGAGCGTGTCCTGGGCGTTCGACAGCCGCGCCGCAGGGGACACGAAGTTCAGTGATAGCGCGATGGAAAGGCTGACATAGAGGGTCGCCCCAATCGCCACGATCAGGCCCATCGACAACCAATGCGCACCGAGCACCAACGCACTGCCGACCAACACCAGCGATGCCGGCAGCAAGGCCAGGAGCAGCGTGTCGTCCATCAGGTCCACCGCCCACATGCCGCGGGTGACGCGGCGGACGATCGAGCCGGCAAAGTTGTTGGCGTGCCAGTCCGTCGAGAAACGCTGCACACGATAGAACGCATCGCTAGCCAGGCGTGCCATCAAGCGTATGGTGAGCCGGCTAATGCCCATCAGCGATAAGTGGCGGCCGGCGACCAGGATGCCACCCAATAACAGCATGGTGACCAACGCCGAGATGGCAGCGTGCAATGCCTGCCGGTGGGTTCCACCGTGCATGGCAATTGCGTCCACCATGCGGCCGGCGAAGACCGGCATGAACAAGTCGGCAATGGTCGCTACCACCATGGAGCAGGCGACGCCGGTCACCAGCCATGCCTCGCGTCGCCAATGGCGAAAGAGAAAGGCCAGTACGTCGCGCATTACGTTCTGACTACCTTGGGAAACACGCATAGATCACTCACCAGGACAACTGGTAGATCGCGAGGCATCTATGCCTCGACGATGAGCTGGAGCCGAATGGCTCAACAAAGGAAGCTATCCCCAGGGAATGAGAAAAGGCCCTGAGGCTGCGCCTCAGGGCCTTCGTAAATTCGCTAACGAAGTGCGCTAGGGGCGCCCTACTTCCTTCACGCCGACAAAGTCCGATACCCCGGCAGGGAGGACTTGAGGGACGAAGTTGCGGGTTTGAGAGTTGATTGACATAGCGCTCTATCCTGAAAGACTGGTCTAGTTTACCTCAGCTTTCCGACCATGGATATTTATTTTTTGTCGACAGTGTATTTTTGGAACAAGCAGTATGCGAGTTGTAAACCGATGTTCAAAACGGGGGTAAGACCATGCAAACGCGGAAACTCTTTCTGTGCGCCCTGTTGTGCAGCGCGCTTCCTATGATGACCGGGTTTTTCCAGCAGTCGAAATTCAATGTAAAAACCGGGCTCTGGGAACAAACGATGGTGAGCCACAGCACCGGTGCTCCCCCTTTGTCCGACGATATGAAGGCGCGACTGACACCGGAACAACAGAAAAAAATGGCGGATGCGATGGCGGCCTCGAACTCAAGCGCGACACAGCCGCACACGACGCGAGTCTGCATGTCGCAGGACAAGATGGATCGTGGATTCGCGGAAGAGGCTGACCGTCCTGGTTGCACCCAGACCGTAGTTACCAATACGCCGACGGTATTGGAAGTGCGCCAGGAGTGCTCAAACCCCACCGGCAAGATGGTCATAACATTGCATTACAAGGCCCTCAATCGGGAGACCGTGACGGGTAAGACTCACTTCGAGATGACCCGCGGAGGTCAAACCATGGTTTCCGATGGAACGATACAAGGTAAGTGGGTTAGTGATTCGTGCGGGAACGTGAAGTAGGCGCTTCCGCCCGGCAGTCAGCAGCAACTGCAAGTATGTCCCTTCCATGCCGACCTTCCTTCTTTAAGAAGGATCGGTATGGCCAACAGAGCAGCGACGGAATCAACCCAGGGGATATGGAACGCTGCGTTCGCGGCCAGGCCGGCCAAGGTGATCAGGGCCAGGTAGGCGCAGGTGGCGGACTGAACCGCATCGGCCGCCAGCGCGACATTGTTGCTACGCCGTGCTTCCCTGCGTTTCAACGTAGCTAAGATCGGCATGACGGCCAAAGCAGCGACGGTCACCATCATGCCCAGATAACTCGTCTCAGGACGCCAATGAAGGACCAACGCGAGCAAAGCCGTGGATGCGACCACGAACGCAAGAACGAAGAGTAGAGCTCCTGCGATGCGCGCCGTACTTTGTTCAGAGATTGATTTGGGTGCCCCATATCGCAGCAGCACGACAGCAGCGGAGAGCAACTCGACGAAACTGTCGGAACCGAACGCCAGCAGCGACGGGCTATGCGCAGAGGCTGCTGCGTAGAGGGAGACCCCACATTCGATGAGCATCCATGCCAGCGTGACAGTCTGCAGCCATAGCACTGCACGAGAACGGCGAACGGGTGCGCACGCCGCGGCGGGTTTTGCAGGTTGGGAACCGATTTGTACTAGTCCGGACACAGAGCCTTTGCAGATATTGTCCCACATGCCGGGACTGGTAACCGATTCTCATTCCTGCGGAGGTTGACATTCTGCTTTCGACACCAAAGAATACTGATCGGTAAGCGATGGGAATTCTTGATAGGTTTCGTCTCGACGGAAAACTTGCGCTGGTGACGGGTTCTGCGACCGGACTTGGCGCGGCAATTGCTGTTGCGCTGGCTGAGGCTGGAGCATCGGTGGCATGCCACGGGAATCGCCGCCCGGCGGACGAAACCAGTGAAGCAATTCGTGCCCTGGGCTACAAATCACACAGCTTCGCCGCCGACCTCAGCCAGCCGGAAGGCGCGGATCGACTGTATGAAGCGGTGTTGGCGGGCATGGGCTCTCCTGATGTTTTGGTGAACAACGCCGGCACTATTTACCGCGAGCCGGCGGAGGACCACGACCTGCAGGCATGGATGACGGTGGTTCAGGTGAATCTCAACAGTGTCTTCCGCTTGAGCCAGCTTGCCGGCCGCAGCATGCTGGAACGGCGGCAAGGGAAGATCATTAACATCGCGTCCTTGTTGTCGTTTCAAGGGGGCATTCGTGTGCCGGCCTATGCTGCATCGAAGGGTGGGGTCGCGCAATTGACCAAAGCGCTGGCCAATGAGTGGGCGGCGCGCAATGTACAGGTGAACGCCATCGCTCCGGGCTACTTTCGCACCGAAAATACCGCCGCGCTACGGCAGGACGAGGTCCGCAACAGCCAAATACTGGCGCGCATCCCCTCCGCACGATGGGGGGAACCGGAAGATATTGCCGGCGCGGCCGTGTTTCTGGCCTCGCCTGCAAGCGACTACGTTACGGGTGAAGTGCTGGTGGTGGATGGTGGATGGATGGCACGTTGAAAGACTTTTAGGGAGTCACGGCTCTGACGCTTTGTATCAGGGCAGGACCTTAGTCGGGCCGTTAAGGCCACAACAAAAATCTGGGCTTTAGAGGGTGTGTGAGAACCAGGATTTACGAATTTAGTCCCGCAGGAACATCTGAAGGTTGTCCAGGATTGCGTTGCGGCCTATTTTCAGCCGTCCCTGCGGGACTAGTATCGTCCTTTCAAATCCAACCCCAGGACTATCGTCCTGGGCTAAGTTCAGCCGTCCCTGCGGGACTGAGTTTGGAAATGCGGCCTCACACGCGCTCTTTAGCCCCTGCGGTTTTGGCGGAAAGCTATGCGTACTCTGTCGACGTTTTTTGCGCTGTGGCTCCTCCCTTCCGCATTGCTGGCAGCCGATGAGCCGGCCAATTCTCCCGGTCTGTTGTTCTATCTGTCTGGGGATCACGGCTTCCGCGCGGACTACGCGGCCGAAGGCAAGGCAGAGCCAAACTTCCTCAAAGACGTAAGAATACTTCCGGGCGGAGCTAAGGGCTCCTACCTCCAATGCGGCAACGATCAGCTCCTTTCGTATTGGGCTCCGGGCAACATATACTCCCAGCGCGGAACACTCTCCTTCTACTGGCGATCACGAGATCCGGTCGATGCCACGGAGTTTCCTGTGTTTCGCGTTGGGTATGGCGACCACTCCAGTTGGGATATGGTATGGCTCCGCATTGACTACAACGGGCACGGGTTCGACGCTTTTGTTACTGACGTGAACCTGGGCCGCACGCGAGTCTCTTACACCATGCCCAATTTCCCCAAGGGGAACGAATGGGTGCACCTGGCGCTCGCGTGGGATGAGACGACCGGCATCCGCTTCTACGTCAATGGCAAGCTCGCCGGTGAGAAGGCCGCCACCGGCATGTTCGACGCCGCGCTCGATCAATTCGGTCCCCACTCGCGCATCATCGGCCCGACGGGCGTGGAGAGCTCGTACAACTATGATCGCGGCGGTGACATCGATGAGCTTCGCATCTATGACCGCATGCTGTCGGACGACAACATCGCGTCGCTCGCGAGGAACGAGACGCCGCAATCCATTCCGCCGATTCCGGTCGCGATCCCTGACTGGCAGAAGGATTGGTGGTTCCGCTATGGCTGGAACCGCAGCGGCGATATCCCCGCTCCGCTTCCGGACGCGCACACGATCGTGCGCAAGGTGGAGATCCACGATGCGTACGATTTGAAGCGGTGGTGGTGGAAGGGCACGGATGGGATCCGCGAGACTACCTGGCCCGGCGTTTATAACCGTTCCCGCCTGGTCGGGCGCTTTGACTACTTCCAACTTCCTGATTGGGACTGCTACTCGCTCTCCGGCAAGTCGGTGACGTTCTACATGCCGAACGAGCCCTGGAATCACCTGGAGATCCAGGGAGGCGCGTGGGGCAATGTTTCCCTGTTAACGGCCGGCGCAGGCCAGCCTGGTGCTGTCGCTGATCCTGATCAACACGATACTTCTGCGATGCTCGCTAAGACGCTTTTTGAGCGCCCTCGAGGCCAGGAGCGCACCACTCATCAATTCGAGCAGCCGATCACGGGCGAAAAGATTCGTTTTACTAACGTGGAGCAGGAGTGGCCCATCGGCGAGTTCGCCGCGTACTACGTTCATGCGGGCGTTGAGCCTGCCGGCGTGGCTGTTCTGCGCTACAACCTGAGCAGCCATGGTGTTCAAGACAACCCGTCGTTAACGCCTCTGGTCGACTACATTCATGGACGATTTCCCGCCGAGCAACGCGCAACCATGGTGGCGACGCCAGCGCCTAATGCTGGTAAGGCGGTGGAGCAGGCTGCGTCACTGCCCATCGTACATATCCTCATTCCCGCGGACTTTCGCGCATTGCCGACGGGGACCAGTCGCGGCCTGGCTTATGACTGGCAGAATTTGCACGCGGGGCTGGACGGCATTGCTATCGATCTGCCCCCACTCAACGTGAAACCGACGCACGGCGAGTATGTGCCTATGAACATCCAGATCAAAGATCCGATCTGGCCAATGCGCGACATGCTGGACTTCAGCTTCTCGGTAAAGCCGGGTGAGCCGTACACTCTCTTTCTCGATACTCGCGATCGCATTCTTCCCAATGGCAAGAGCCTGTATTTGACGATTGCCTCGGCGAGCCCTGAGTTTGGACCCAGGTCGCTCGAAGGCGCGCATCTGCGGCTTATCTTCAAGCCATGGAACGACGCGCTACCAGAACACACTATGGATCGCCTCACCCAGGTTCGCGACAACTACGCCAACCTGGTGGAGGAAAGCGTCAGCTCGCGAAAGCTCAACATCTTCAATCGATTCGATGCCGATATCAGCGATTTACTTCGCGTCGATCCGGAGAATGACCTGGGACGCAAGTACTGGCACGAGATGAATCCCGATCAGCCTGGACCGGCATTCACTCCGCCTGCTGCACCCGCGGGCGTGCCCCAATGGGCTTTTCTGCAGGTGGAAGATCTTGGACAGCTCAAGCGGCTTATCAACTGGTATGTGGATAACCGGCAGATCTCCAACGGTGAGTTTGGCGGAGGGCTCTCCGACGATAGCGACTTTCTTAACTGGTGGCCTGGGCTCGCGTTCATGGGATCCACTCCCGACAAACTCAAGGCTTCTCTTTTGAAGACACTGGACGAGATGTACGCGCAGAAGATGTTCACCAATGGGCTGGCGACTGCGCAGTACGACGAGCTGCATAGCTACGAGGATGGGCTTAACGTGCTGGGGCAGGCGATGATGCTGGATTTTGGCAGTCCCAAGCAGCTGGAGCGTGCGATGGAAAGTTCGCGCCGGCTGGAATGGCTGACGGGCATCAACTCCGCGGGCCAGCGCCAGGTTCGCTCCTCGTACTACAGCGGCACGAAAATGGCGGAGGGCGGTGTTTGGGGTTGGGGCAAGTCGCGTTCGTATATGGTGTTTCATCCTGCGCTGTCGCTGGTGCTTTTCAACGGCACACCGCGCACGCGCACCATGATTGAGGAGATTGCCGATGGTTTCCTCGCCCATCGCCATCTCGATGCCGACGGCAAGTACCACATGCACTACACGGTCAACTTCCATACCAACGAAGATCTTCCGGGCAGCCAGGAGCCGGCGTTTATCCTGTGGGCGGCGTATCGCTGGACTGGAGATAAGAAGTACCTGGCGGGATTCGAAGATGATCCGGTTGCATCGCTGCGGTCGATCAACTCGGATGCACTCGACATCCTGAAGGTTCGCGATACGTGGGGTAAGAAGGTAGTGGCGACAGGCGCTCCCGATCGTCGAGACGATGCCGGCAATACCAGGGAAACCAACCTCCATTTTGCGTGGCAGCTCAGCGGGAACACGGACTATCTCAACCAGCTCTATAGCTCACAGATTGAGACTGCGGTGAACCGGGAGTTTATCAATCGCGAGGGCAGCCTGTGGATCGATCGCGTTTACTTCAACAACGGTGAGCTGCAGCGCGCCCGGCTGGGTGGGGTCGCGCTGATGCGCAATTATGTGTATCCCGGCAACGTGGTGAGCTGGCGCTTCGATACTCCTGCGAATGACCAGAGTGTCGCGATCCTGGTCCCTGAGGGAACTCCTGACCACATCCGCATCACGGCTTACAACCTGGATCAGCAACCGGTGACTGCGCACATGACGGGTTGGGAGATTGATCCGGGCAAGTGGGAGATCACCCAGGACGGCAGCAAACGGACAGAAGACTTTGAGCGCAGCCGCGATCTTACATTCACGTTTGCTCCGCGTAGCTCGACCGAATTGGAGCTGAAGCTGGTAAAGCCCGGCGTTCCTTACTGGTCACGCCCCGACCTGGGCATCGATCGCGAGGATATCAAGGTAAATGGCTCGCGCATGACGGTTACCGTGCACAGCCTGGGCTCGGTTGAGGCTCCGCCGGCGAGGATTGTGCTGCGCGATGGCCAGGGAAAGGTTCTGGCTACGGGCCGCACTCCGGCTCTCAAGGCGCCTCTCGATCTCTATCCTAAAACCGCCACTGTCTCGCTTACATTACCGGCGGGCATAGACTGGAAAGGCGGCAGCGTCACGATCGAGCCTGGGGGCAGTGTTCCTGAGATTACCCAGATGAATAATCGTGTGCAACTCAATTGAGGAGAATGCATGTCGGCAATCGAGGTTATAGGTTCGCAGGATGAATCGATGTCCCACCCCGAGCCGGGGCTCCGGCGGCAAGTCATGTCATGGAGTCCTGACATGATGCTGGTGCGGCATAGGATGAAGAAGGGTTGGGTCGGCGCCAGGCACAGCCATCCGCATGAGCAGATGGTGTATATCATCAGCGGCCATCTCACTTTTGAGTATCCCGGCGGGGTTTTTGAGGCGAAGGCTGGGGACAGTTTCCTGGTACCGGGCGACGTCGTACATCAGGCTTCCGCGCAGGAGGATTCGGAGGTGCTGGATATTTTCACTCCCTATCGCGAAGATTATGCGCCGCCTGTTTAGCGAGTCCACCAGGTGAGGCCGTCTGGCTCGCGGCCTGCGTCGATCTTCGCTACCATCCTGAGCTGATGGAGATCGACCACAGCCACATAGTGATCGCGTGGGCAGGCGACAAAGGCTCGCGTGCCGTCGGGTTGCACCTGGATTCCTGATGCTCCATGCTGCTCGATTGGGATGCGCTTGAGGAGTTTGCGGGTGTGAGCGTCGATCACCACCAGGTCCTTGCCGGTGTGGGTCGTCACCAGCACCAGGCGGCCGTCTGGTGTGAACTTCAAACGATTGACCCCGCGCACGTCTGCGGCGAGAGATGCTTCTACTTTTTCGGTTGCAAGGTTGATGACGGAGATGGTGCCGTCTTCGTTGCCCACCCAAAGCTCCTGCTCGTCCGGTGAAACAGCGAAGCCCTCGGCGGCTTTGCCTACCGGGATCAGAGTGTGTCTCCAACCTAAGGCGGTGTAGGAGGCCGGGAGAGACGGGGCTCCCGGCACCGTTACTGGTTTCACTTCAATGCGATCGAAGACGCTCATGGTGCCTGAGCCTGCGTTCGAGGCGACGACTTTGCAGCCGTCTTTTGAAACCCACACCAGGTGGGTCTTGTCCTGTCCGGTGCCGAGCACGGTTTCTACATGCCGGGTTGCGGGATTCAGGGTTCCCAAGGCCTTCGATCCTTCGGCGGTGAACCAGAGGGTTCCGTTGTGGAGTGTCAGGCCGTGTGGGCCACGCAGGGGAGTCAGATCGATCGGGGGGAGTGCCTTTTGGCCTGGCAGGTCTACTACGGCGAGCGTATGCAGCGTGCCTTCGCCGTAGTTGGAGACATAAGCTGTTTTTTCGTCTGGCCCAACAATCACTTCGTGCGGGTCTTCGCCGATGGGAACTCGGGCGAGTACGTGGAGTGTTGCTCCATCGACGATCGCCAGCGCGTGGGATTGCTTGGTCACTACCAGGAGGGCTCCCTGGGCGTGCGCTGCGATGGGGATGATTGCCAGGAGCACAATGAATAACAGCGTTTTGAACATCTGCCTGCCCTTACAAGGTTGGATAACACAAATCTTAACGGCATCGGTTGCATCCAGGGTTGCAGGTTGAGCGCAGCGGAATCCCACATCTCGCGAAAAACGAGCGAGATGTGGGGCACCCGGTGATTGGTTGCACTTTCGGATAGAAGCATTGGTGGGGGCTTCGCCCCGCCGTTTTCGTCCCACGTACGCTGGGGCGAACGTGGGGCACCCGTCCTGTTTCCGGTAGGTCTGTTTGAACCGAAAAGGAAACTGCAGATCCCTCGGCTTCGCTCGGGATGACAAAGGGGAGGGCCGGGTTTCCAGTCGGGATCGGTCCACGGCAGGCCGGGGCAGGCGGGATGACAAAGGAAGAGCGGGGTTTAGAGTCGGGATCGGTTGCTGTCGACGATGCCCGATGGAGAAAGATTCCATCAAATCCGGGTCGAGATGGTTAGCTTTAGTTTGCCGGCGGTCTTTGTGCCGGGGGTCTTTAGTTGGATGCGGTAGATCTGAGGGCCCCAGTTGCGCTTTAGCTCGAGGTTGTCGAGCGGTATGGTCTCCACGGTTGGAGTCAGCAGGTTGGCGTCGAAGGAGATCATTGTCGGCGGTATGGCTTGGGCGGAGGTTAGTGTTAGCTGGCCTTTTCCGCTTTCCGTTACCTTGCAGGCTGTCATCAGATTCAACGTGACGTCTGAGACGGGCTCGGTCAGGAAGTAACTGTCGCTGATCTCGACCACATTGCGCGGTGCGATCAAGTTTTACTGTGCGGCGCCAACTCTTCAAACGGGCCTCGGGCGGATACGCTTTGGCCAGCTCCATTCCAAGCTGTGCTGACCGGTCGTTGGCATCGTAGGCAAGATCGGTCGCACAGAACATTGGCCCCACTCCCTGCTGCACACCACCGATCGTCGGCAGGTTGTGATAGGCGGATTGGGTCGACGGAATTTCATAACGGTGGGCGTCGAAGCTCTTCTTCTGATACGTCTCCTGGCCCATGTCCATCAGCACCGGCAATCCTCCGGAGTAGACCCAGAAGCTTCCAGTGTCATTGTGACTGTGACTTTTTCCGTTGTCGGCTGCGATACAAGCCAGATAGAGGCCGACGGAAGATTCCGCTTTTTCTCGGGCCGCCATAATGCGCGAATCCGGCAACCAGGTATCGCGCAACAGCCTTGGTTGTGCAGCAGGCTGCGCGCGCAGCTCCGTCTCGTTGAATATCGCAGGCAAGGTGTCGGGATGATACTGGGCCGGAAAGCTCGAGACCGCGAGCGATATCAGATCCTGGTTCTTAAGCCTTCTGCCGAACCGATACATCTTGTCGACATCCAGATGAATGATGGGACTGGCATCGCCTTGATTGAGATAGTAATCGCCGGCTATGTGCACCCGATTCATGTAGAGGGCCATCTGGGTGATCAGCGGCTGGCCGAAAATATCCACTGCTCCAGAGGTGGCGGAATACAAAAGCTCGAGCGCGTCGAACATCGCGCCCGCAGCCACGTTCCAATATCCGGGGCCCTCTTCACAACCGCCGTCGTCGGGGTAAGTATTGATGAACTTATCCAGGCAGAGCGTAATCTTCTCTACACTTCGGTAGCGCCGGTCTTCATTCCTATCCACGAACAGGGCAGTCGTCAGCCAGTTCCAGCAGATCCACGCATCCCAGTTATTGACTGGCTGCACCTTGCCCGGTGGGACGTCGATCCAGGGGAGATCGTGCCGCGGCTTGCCGCCCGGCAGGCCCATCCACATGAAGTTCTGGGCCAGAAGTGGTTCCAGGATGCGACGCTCGGTTTCGAAGTACACTCGCTCCCGTATGAGAGGGGAAACGGTATCGAGGGTGGTATCGAGCACGTACACGGTCGAAGCCAATAAGGCCGAGGTTTGCGCGGCGAACAAATCGACAATAGGGTCTCGTGGGTCCGGAAGCCCCAGATCCGCTTTCTGAATGTAGAGGTGTGCAGGCACACCCCAGAAGCTCTCCTCACAGGTAGCCCAAACACCGTTGGTGATGTCGTCCAGAAAGCGGCCTTTATTCTCGACACACTCGGCAAAGACGAGAGCCTGTAGCGCCCGCATGCGAGCGTTCCGGAGATTCTCGTAGTCGGTCCTGTTACCGTTACGGGCGTATTCCAGAAAGACACTGGCCGGCATGTCAGGCCATTGGTAGCCGAGATACTTCTCCCCACCGGCAAGGAACGTGGACCGGGTCTGTGCGCGCAGGCCCTCCCAGGCGCTGCGGTCGTGGATCGTCGGGAAGGGGCGGTACTTATCCTGCGGTATAAGTGCCTGTCTCAGCTTCCCCGGGCTGCATGCGGCGGCCAGAAGATTGCGCTCCTTGCCACGTGGAGCTGCCCAATCGACATCGAGCCCGAACAGCGTTGTGGATGCTGCAAGTGCGGCGGATCCGGCAAGAAAGTGACGACGGGATAGTAGGGAACGAACGTTCTGCTGTTGCATGCACTTCCTTTGCATTTTCGAGTTGGGCCGGACAGCTATTCTTTCCATCCGTTTTCCACGCTGTCAAGGGAGTTACCCCTTGAAGCGGTGTCCCGCAGGGCGGAACGACGGGATCACTATGTCCTTGACACTTGTAAGTTACGGCTGGAAGAATCCCGACCGTAGCCAAAAAGAGAAAACATTTACCCCCAATCGGGTTTTGCTCAGCTATTTGTAACGCAGAGTGATCACCGGTTGCAGCCGAAGAAGGCTAGAGGCTACATGAACGTTACTTTTGGGAGACCTACACGATGCAAGTAATCAACGCTGTCGCCAGGGCCACATCCGGTTCGCGGAAGATGCGCACCACCTTCGCCCGACTTATCACCGTATCGCTCCTTATCCTGGGCGGATTTGTCACCGTAAAGGCTCAGCAGACCAACGCGACCATTGTGGGCAACGTGACTGACACCACAGGGGCGGTCATGGCAGGAGCGAAAGTGACAGCCACGGAAGCGTCCACCAACACCGTCCGAAGCACGGTCACGGATAATGACGGCGGTTATACGATCCCTGCTCTCCCCGTCGGAACCTACTCCCTGAGCGTGGAGATCTCCGGGTTTGAGAGCCAGAAAGCTACGGGGATCAACCTGGACGCAAGCCAGACGGCGCGCCAGGATTTCAAAATGGGCATCGGTCAAGTGAACCAGACGGTCGCGGTTGAGGCCGGCGCCGCCGCGGCACAACTGCAAACCGAAACCGGGGCTGTCGGCCAGGTGATCGATGGCAGGAAGATCGTAGAGTTGCCGCTCAACGGCCGTAACTTTGTACAGCTTGCCCAGCTCATCCCGGGGGTCAACACGGGAGTGGAAGGTTCCATCTTCGATCGATCAGCACCTGCAGGACCAGATGACGCAGGAATTTAACCTGACGATACAGAACCAGCTGCCTGGAGCATTCACCGGGCAGCTGGCCTATGTTGGCGCGCGCGGGACGCACAACTTCATCTCCTACAACGACACCAACATGCCGTTTCCTATTAATCCTGCGAGCACCACATTGAGCATCAACGCCAGGCGTCCGAACCAGACGTTCCTGCGTCCTGTGCAGGGAGATTTCTCTCGCGGTAACTCCAGCTATAACTCGCTGCAGACCCAGCTGGAACGCCGCATCGGGCACGGGCTCAATACCCTGGTGGCGTATACCTGGTCTAAATCGATTTCCGGGCCGGGCGACATTGGCGGCATTGTGGGCGGCGGCAATTTCGGCGCCGGCCCGCTCAACCCTTACAATCCGCGCTACGACCGATCGCTTTCCCTATACGACATCCCTCACCGGTTTAGCGGAACCGTGCTTTACGATATTCCGTTCTTTCAAAGCTCCAGCGGACTCAAGAAACTGTTGCTCGACGGATTCCAGGTTTCGACGATCGTGACCGCGGTATCTGGCGATGCTTCGAACGTGAGCTATTCCGGTACATCGAATACCGGGACCGGACAGACTTCCCGTCCGGACGTGGTTCCCGGTCAAATTCCAAATTTCGCTCGAGGGCAGAGAACCCCGATGATGCAGTTCAACACCGCGGCGTTCACGGCTCCGCAGCCAGGGGAGTTCGGCACATCACCGCGCACCGGAGCCGTCCGGTTGCCCGGTTTGTTCAACGATGATTTCTCTGCAACCAAGGGGTTCAAGCTGGGAGAGTCGCGTAACTTGCAATTGCGCGCTGATTTCTTCAATGCCTTCCAACACTACAATCCTGACCCTTCGACCATCACCACGAATATCACTTCGCAGACCTATGGAAGGATCAATAATGGACTTTCGGGCGGATTTGCGACCCGGGTCATCCAATTAGCGGGGAAATTCTACTTCTGAAAAAAGCAATTGGAATTGTGGTTTTGGTATTGGCCGGCTCGCTCGTGATGGGCCAAAGCGCGGGAGTGGAGAACACGGAAGTCTGGATGTTCCATCAGACCTCCGTGCTTGGCGGATACACGACCCAGGTACTCGGCCATCCGCAGGTGATCGAGACTCCTTTAGGCAAGGCAGTTCAGTTCAATGGAGTCGACGATGCGCTGTTTGTTCCCGTGCATCCGCTGGCGGGCGCGGCGACCTGGACGTGGGAGGTCATCTTCAGGCCGGATGCGGATGGCGCACCGGCGCAACGGTTCTTTCATCTCTCGGTGTTGGACCCGGCAACGGGAAAGGATATCGATGATCGACTGCTGTTCGAGATAAGGATTGTCAACGGAAAGTGGTGCCTGGACAGTTTCGCGATGGCAGGTGGTCAATCGAAGGCGCTGCTGAATTGTGAGAAAGTGCATCCCCTCGGAAAATGGTATCGCGTTACCGCGGTGTATGACGGCAAGACGCTCAGCAACTACGTAGACGATGAGTTGCAGGGTAAGGGTAGCGTGCAGCTGGTCCCGCAACGGCCAGGCCATTCGTCGGTGGGGGTTCGCATTAACCTCAAAGATCATTTCAAAGGTGCGATCCTGGAGGCGCGATTTACGCGACGGGCTTTGGCGCCGGCGGAGTTCCTGAAGATGCCGTAAGGCTCCGTCCCCAAGGGTCGTCCCTACGGGACTTCTCGTCTCTCGAATCTCTACCCAGGACTGCGTCCTGGGCTAAGCTCAACCGTCCCCGCGGGACTAAGTGCAAATTGCCTGTTCTCACGCAGACTCTATTGAAAAATCCAGAGTTTTTTATTCCCTCATGCCTTCCGAGCCGGGGGAAATCGGCATCTGAGTAGAACAGCTTATGATGCGGACAATTTCAATGGCTGGATTGCCACTTTGCTGGATGCTTGTGGTTGGGGGCTGCGGAAGACAGGTTGCGCAGCAGCCGGCGCGGCCAAGCTCGCCGCCCAAGCCCGCCTTGAAACAGGCTCCGCCTACTCCTATTGCGGTGAAAAAAGAAGAGCTGGGACAACCGTCGTGGGACCCGCAGTGGGATGTGATCGTGGAGAAGGCGTTGTCTCCGGAGATGCTGTCGCCGAGAGCCGCCCGCGGCGTGAGAACGTTCTGCCCGCGGTTCGCCAGCATGGGTGAAGCCGATAAACGCGCTTTCTGGGCTTATACGTTCCAGGCACTCGCCGGGGCGGAGGCGGGCCTGAAACCGACAACGGACGTACGCCATACAGAACCCGAAGTGGCGGTACAAGACGCGGTTACCAAACGTACCGTTCGACAAGAAGGCCTGCTGCAGCTGACCTATATGGACGCAAAGCGATACGGCTGCGACTTTAACTGGGAACAGGATAAGGGGCTAGCCGAGAAGTCTCCCGAAAGAACAATTCTGACGCCCAAAAATAACTTGCTGTGCGGAGTGAAGATTCTCGAAAACCAGATGCTGAAGCAGAGAAAGCCACTGCTTTCAGCGTCCAGCTACTGGGTAACTCTGCGGCCCGAGACGCCAAGCTACCTGATGTTCGCCAAGCAGATGAAGAATGTGCCGGCGGTGTGCCGGGCGACCATGCCCCCGGTGGAAGAAGCAAGGGCGAGGCGGCCAAGCAGCGTACGAACGGCAGCTGCTACTATGCCTGCACACGTCGCTTCGGTCAATTAGCTGACTCACTTTCGCCATGATTCTGACCCCGCATGACCGGCTCTTTGTCCTTACTGGCGCAGGGGTTTCTGCCGAAAGTGGACTGGCTACCTTCCGGGGCTCCGGAGGGCTGTGGAACGGGTATCGAGTCGACCAAGTCGCGACACCCGAAGCCTGGCATGTTGATCCCAAACTGGTGTGGCGTTTCTATTCCATGCGCCGCCGCGACGCGCTCGCTGCCCAACCAAACGCTGCACATGTTGCCTTGGCGAAGATTGAACAAACGCTAGGCGACCGCTTTTATCTCTGCACCCAGAACGTGGATGACCTGCATGAGCGCGGCGGGTCGCTTCGCGTCCACCACATGCACGGCACGCTCTTTGCATCGCGTTGCGTGGACTGCGGCCTGCCTTTCCCCGATCAGAAATTGTACGAGGATGCGAACAACCTGCCCACATGCGAACGGTGCGGCGCGCCGGTTCGCCCGCACATCGTGTGGTTCGGCGAAATCCCGTTAGATATGGACGGCATTCATCGAGAACTCGATCGCGCCACGCACTTGCTGGTGGTGGGTACGTCCGGTTCTGTATATCCTGCTGCGGGGTTTGTCCACATCGCCAACCAGCGGGGCATTCGTACTATTTATGTGGGCCCCGAGGAACCTCTGAACGCGGACGCCTTCGACGAGATCGCCCTGGGGCCGGCGACAGAAATCCTTCCGCCATTACTGTCGCCCTGAGCAGGCGCCGGCTATGCAGCCGCGCCTGGCCTTTGTTCTCTGGGCGTTTGTTCTCTGCTCCAGGCCTTATATTCGTGGCTTGCCTCGCCGAGCGAGTAACACGTGTTCTTGGTTTCTACGGTCCTTTGCTGGGTATCGACACGCACGATAGGAGAGGTGAAGATGAACTTTCCTTTCTCAATCCTCTGATGGCCGAAAGCCCTGCCTACCAAGAAATTTCCTGGTCGCAATGCCTGATAGCTCCCTGAGTTCGGACCTGGTACTACCGCCCAATCTTCGAGTTTCACAGATGGCTTTTGCGTTTGCATGGCAAGTCCTTTCCATTTGGTTGGATGCGGCCGGCACTACTCGCGGCCAGGGGCAATTTTGACTAATTCTGCCGAAATATTTACATCCATCGAGTCGAGCCAGGGCATCGTGTAACATTGGTGGACTTGAGGAGCTCCATGCCTAAATACATCATTGAACGCAACATACCGGGCGCCGGTGCGCTCGATCGTCAGCAGTTAGCCGCCATTACCCAAACATCGTGCAACGTGCTCAAGGGGATGGGTCCGCAGATTCAATGGATTGAGTCGTACGTGACGGATGACAAGATCTACTGCGTCTATATCGCTCCGGATGAGGCGACGATACGAGAACACGCCCGATTGGGCCAGTTCCCCGCGGACTCGGTGCAAGCGGTGCGTTCCGTGATTGATCCTACCTACACGTAATTGTTTGCCTGCAGCGTCGAAACCTATTGGGTGACTATAATCGAGGGATTATGCCACGCGTCGGAGAGTTCTGCCCTTCGAATATTGCCCGATTGGTGCTTGGGGTGGTCATTGCGGTGACGGTGGTAGTAGCCGTCGGCGTTTGGCTGTTTCACTCGCCGGGCCATGCCACGTCAATCGAACAGCCCACCCACACGGCCGAACCCCTCAGTAAGTAGGGGCTTTATTCCCACCGTAGCCTAGGCCGCGATATTTATTCTATATTGTATAGATAATGGCTGGCCGGGATTATCTTGGTGAATTCGAACACATCGTTGTGCTAGCCCTCCTGCGGCTGGAAGAACGCGCGTATGGGGTCACCGTACGGCAGGAGATTGAATTACGCACTCGCCGTGAGGTTTCGATCGGCGCCGTCTATGCCACGCTTGAGCGCCTGGAGAAAAAAGGGTACGTCAAGTCTTACCGTGGGGATCCCACGCCGGAACGTGGCGGACGTTCGAAACGCTTCTTTCGTGTCACAGCTAAGGGAGTGACGGCTGTGAACCGCACGCAACGGGCACTCCAGAGCATGAGCGAAGGCCTCGGCCTGATCGAGAACTACTCATGACGTCTCCATCGTTTTCCCTTCAGCCTCCACGTCTTGCCGTCTGGCTCGTCAACCTGTTCACTGTTCCGGATAATGCAGAAGCGATCATGGGGGATCTGCTCGAGGAATTCTCCCAGATTGCTCATCAAGCGGGAGTTGTTTTCGCCCGACGATGGTATTGGCGACAGTCTTTGAAAACCATCGTGCATTTGATCTATACCGCGTACCGTGCTGCTCCGTGGTTGACCTCTGCCGGCGTGGCCGGAGGATTCTTAACGCGGCGGCTACTTTGGAAGTTGGTGGAGCCCACCATATTCACAGTTCTTGATCGATACCAAATTCCGGAACATCACTTCAGCCTGTACGTATTCTTGGCCTCGACCGGCATCGACATCGGTTACCTCCTCGTTTTCTTGTTTGTTGGCTGTATTGCCGCCATAGTGGCAAAGGAAAGAGAGATGGCGGCCGCGACGACGCTGAGTTTGATTTCTGCTGCGATGACTGTAGCTGCTGCGGTGAGCTGGGTGATCGAGGGACACTACTGGGTTCTGTGGAGATTGACCTGGAATTTCGCTGATATGTTTGCGATTCTTATCGGCGGAGTGATCGTCCGCACGCAGCGGTCAGCTCAGCACCTGAGCGGCAATGAAAATCTGCCGAACGCTTAAAAGGTGAAAATAGCCTGAAGGAAAACGGAGCGGTTGCCCGGTGTCGGCGATCCGAACGGGCCTGTGGCAAGAGACTGCGTTTTGCCGAAGAGCGGTGAACCCAGAGTGCCGTTGGGTGTGCCCAGGTTCACAATATTGAAAATGTTGAGAGCCCCGCCGACCAGGGTCAGGCTGTATCTGCGGGCGACGGTGGCATCAAGCTTCGGTTGCGCCTGACCACCGCTGAGCCCCCGGCCGTTCACACTGCCATTCCCTCCCTGCATGCCCGGTGCGCCTTTCGCGCCTTCGATGCGAGGGCCGATCCCGATCACTTTGCTGACCCGCATGTGGAACACGAAATTTGCAGGGCCAAGCCCGGCGCCGTAGGGGATGATTCTCTCTCCCTTGCCCACGGGATCCGTGTCCAGACAGCCATACGGGGTCGAGACCACGTTCGCGGCCCCGCACGTGCCATACGTAGGGCGCGCATTGAACTGGTTGTTTGCGGTGAGGTCGTTGCCGATGACCAGGTTGTAGGGTGTGCCGGATTGAGCCGCTAATAGAGGCGCAAATACGATTCCATGAGGCGCAGAGTAAGTCCCAAGCAAAAAGAGACGATTGGTGATGCCGAAGCCTGCGCGGCCGTAATCAAGACCCGGGTTCTGGGCCACCGAGGGGACGTAGTTGACACCCTGCGTATCGCTCCGGGCCTGGTTGAAGGTGTAAGAGCCATGTACCGAGAGATGGCGGAATTGCGTATTGGCGGTGACGATTACCTGGTGCTGCTTGTAAATGCCGCCGGACTGAAACTGATAGTTGTATTCCGTGGGAAGAGGGCCCACCACAGTGTAGGTGGATGGATCAAATTCAGGCGCGGTGACATTGTTGGTGAGGTATTGATGGACGCCGCGGGTGTACAGATAGGTCACATTGAACATGAGCTTCTTGCTGATTTGCTGATCGACCCCGATGCCACCCTGCATACTGAGCGCCGCGTGAAAGTGGGGATCGATATTGTAGAAAGATGGAATGGACGTGGCAGCATTAGCAAGGGTGCTGGACGATGCCGGAGCATTTGGGTTGTAGAAATCGGGATTGTTGATGACGTAACTCTGTTGATTGATTCCGTTCTGGTGGATGGCCTGCACGAGGTAGGGTGTCCCGGTGGAGGAGGCAAATGAGTTGGGCACTGTAAACCGATCGTAAAACCAACCGTAGCCCCCGCGCACAACCGTTTTTGGAGGAGTCTTGCCCACGTGGCCAGGCGCCCAGGCGACGGAAAAACGCGGTCCCCAATCAGCGTGATCGCGAATGCGATTCTGGGTTTCAAAGCGCAGGCCATAGCTCATGGTGAGATTGGGTCTTGCACGCCAGTCGTCCTGATAAAAGAGTGCGCCATCGAACAGAATTGCCCGCGCTAACGGATTCTGAATCACGGCGGCATGATACTGCGCCGGCGTCTGCGCGAGGTACTGATCGATCGAAGTGAAGAGATAGTTTCCGTTGGACCCGGCCGTGGAGTAGTTGGCGTCGCGATAGGCGCGCAGACGGGCGCCAAAGCGTATGGTGTGACTGCCTGCGGTTGCAGTCGAGTAATTCTGCAGTTCAAAGATGTCCTGGTGATCGCGCGCCACGCCTGAGTTACTTCCCCCGGTGGTGAAGGCTCCTTGAACGGTTACAGTCGGAGTGAAGTAGGAGGCGACCTGGCTGTTGCGCACCCGGCGCCATTGGAAATGGGTTTCGTTGATCACCCGCGGGTTGACTACCACTGTGTCGCTGACCTGGATCGCATTCTCCTGATTGTTTACGTTGTATGCCTGCTCAGGGAGGTTGAGTTGACCAGGGCCATTGGCGGTCGCGATCGAGCGCACGTATGAGTCGCGGACGGATAATGTATTGCTCTTGCCCAGTTGGAAATCAACGCGAGGGTTGGCGACCAGTAGAGACGAGGGATTGGGAAGGGCCTGGTTGAAATTCGTGCTTGGATCTTCCGGGTTGACGGCGTCGATGATGCTCTGATTTTGCCGGTCGAAGTGAAAAAGGCTGAAGAAGTAGGAGGCGCTTTTGGTCAGAGGCCCATTGACATCTGCCTGGATGAAATACAGATAGTAACTCGGCTGCTGCTGGACGAGCGGATTGGCCGTATTCCACGCCGAATCGTTGCCCAGGGATGTTATGTGCCCAGAGAATTTATCTGAGCCGGGTTTGGTGAGAATTTCGATTCTGCCGTAACCGATCTTGTCGAACTCGGCGGAAAAAGGATTCTGGTTGACGCGGATCTCGCGGATGGAGGACTTGGGAGGAATCTGGCCTCCTGTGAAACCGTCGATGTAGATCTGGCCGCCGCTTGGTCCGGCTGCCGGCCCGGCGAGCGCCTGGAGTTCGTTTTGTAATTCATCAGGGTCGTCGGACAGAGCATCGAGATCGCTTCCCTTCACCACCAGCGCGCTTGAATTCTCATCGGGATTTACGCTCACGCCGGAATTTTGATCGGTGACGGTGATGTCCTGCTGCTGAACGGCAATGGCAAGGGGTACATTCAGCTGGCGAGCCTGACCCGGAGCGACCACAATACCTTCCTTGGCAAAGGTGGCGAATCCGCTTACCTGGACGGTCACCGTGTATGAGCCTGGAGGAATGGCCTTGAAGAGGTAGACACCATCATTGCCGGATTGCACGCTCAGCACGGTCGCTCCCTGGGTGAGGATGACGGATGCTCCCGGAACTACGGCACCACTGGGATCCAATACCTGACCTCGCAGGCTCCCCGTCGACTGTGCGCTGGCGAGTGAGGTAAAAGCGAGGCAGAGAGTGAGCAGCAGGGCGTGCTTAACCAATAAGCTGCAAATTCGTGGGAAGAGATTCTTCATTGGCGGCACCCATCCCTGCATCTTCACTGCACTTGACGGTCCAACCGTCTTCTTTGCTCGCACGCAGCTTCGCTTTGCGTGTTATTTGCACTTACTGAAGGAATCCAACTCTCTTCTGTTCACTCCTGGGCACTTCTGTCCGCAACCGAACACCGGAGCGGCCCATGATGGCAAATACGCAAGCAGGCCGACCGGGGTTCCAGAATTTCAGTAGCGAAGGCCGAGTCTTTGGGGAAATTCTTCCTCGTCTTCATCAAGGTCAATCAGGTTAACGTGATACTCGGCATCCTTACTTTGAATCCTGAGCATCGCTAGATGCGCTGCGCCGATGACAGCGACGATGCCCACCACATGCCACACACTGGCCTCTAACCAAGGTTCAAGACCGACCGAAAGCAATACCAGGGGCGGAAACAATCCGAAGTATTGCAGGAGTATGAACGCCAAGTTCGTTGCCGGCGCTTTTGTTTCTCCGGTGAAGGGGATAGTCCTGACCTTAAGGAACAGTACATCTGTTAGCAGCAGGCAAAGGCCAACCGCGACCAGAACCTGGCAGGCAAGAGAATTCCAGCCGCGCAGTTCGGGGGGCGCTACTCGATTGATCAGTGCGACCATGCCCAAGGTTAGACCCAGTACGCACGGCAGTATCCATCGCACGGTCGTGCCAAGTTGAAGCGATGTGGGCCTGCCCAGGATCACGCGAAAAATCCAACCGCCTCTCCTATCGGTCGGGGACAGGAATGCGGTGCGCAAACCGGCAATTGTCCAGAAAGCGGCGATGGGGACTGCAGCGCGCAAACCATCGGGCGACAGCGCAAAGCCGAGATGACGATGAGAAAGTTTCAGGAGCGCCGTGCAGGCTAGTAGAAGAGCGAGGCCGAGGCCACCATACATGGCCATATACACACGATGCCGCTGAGTCCTCAGCAAAGAGCAACTGATGAAGTGATAAATTCCGCGTTGCACCGCATTGCGCAACAATGTTGCGTGGAGCAGACGATGGATGGGAACGATGGCTATATTGCGCGTGTCGAATACCTCTGATCCTTCGACCAGGTAGCGCATTCTCCGCCTATAGGCGAGCGGATAAGAGACGATGGTCAGGGCAAACACGACGGCCGTTGCCAGGCAACCTGTTTTCGCGAGCCCGCTGAAAACAGGCTGCGATGAGGAACCGGCCAAAACGGTTTCGTATATTCCCAGAAACCAGAATGGCGGGAAATATCGGGCGGCAGGCAAATTCGCCAGCACCTCAAGGAACTGGGATGTAACTGGGAACAACAAAAGGATGGTCAACAGCAGCATCATCGCGATGCCCTGCAGGAAAGGGGAAATGGCGCGGGAAAAACGTTCGCCCATCACTGTCGTGATGAGTCCTTGCAGGCTGAGGATCAGCGCTGCGGCAAACGCGCCGCTGGCCAGGACCGCAAGCACATGAGCTAGCAGGTGGCGCGCCAGGCCTGGCGACTCGGATAACAGGGGATAGAATATGGCGCCCAGCGCACTGCTGCCGAGCAGGAACAGACTGAGAAAAAGTACGGCAGCGACAATCCTGGACCGAAACAATCTCGCGCCGACAATGGGGAGGGGTGAGAGAACGAAAAGGTCAAGCAGATCCGGGAAGAGCAAGTCCCAGGCGAAGATGCTCACCGCACCCACCGCAACAAATGAATACAAGACATAAAAGTAGTGGTCGCTCGCCTGAGACCAGAAGGGCCGTTCAAGAGGGGCATGGTACAAGGGGAACAAAAACAAGGCGACGACCATTCCCGGGAGCGCGATCGCATAGACGACCTGGAGAAGACGTGCCTTCGTTTCCCCATCTGCCGAGACCATATCGTTGTTGAAGAATCGTTCCAGAAAGTGGCGAACCAGAAGGCGGAACTGAGTTTGTTCCTGTGCCTCCACGACGGGTAAGTGTGCTTGCACTTCGAGTGACAGCACGGGGAATTCCGGCGGAGCGAAGATGCGGAGCCCGTTAAACATGGTGCACCTTGATGGCTTCTACTACTTCGCGGGCTACCGATCTTGTATCTTCCTGCTGCACCAGTTGCGCAAAGACGCTTTCGAGGTTGGCCAGTTCCATGAGTTCGGTCAGTTTGGATGGGCTGGCATCGGCCAGGATTTTCCCCTTCGCGATGACGACAACACGGCTACAAATCTGCTCCACTACTTCGAGAACATGAGAGATATAGAGAACGGCCTTCCCCGCCGTAGTGAGTTCTACTAAGAGGTCTTTAAACAGGCGCGAGGATAGGACATCGAGCCCGGAGAGCGGCTCGTCGAAGATCAGCAACTGAGGGTCATGCATCAGCGCTGCGGCAATGAGCACGCGCTGCTTCATACCCTTGGAATACATGGAAATCGGCGAGTGCCGCCACGACTCCAGACCAAGCAGTTGCAGTAGCCTATGGGCCTTGATGGTGATCTGCCGTTCGCGCAGACCCCGCAGCCTGCCTACTAACTGCAAGTACTCCATTCCCGAGAGATAGGTATAAAGATGCGCTTCTTCCGGCACGTAGCCGAGCGCCCCACGGAAACTGACCAGATCGTCGCGTATATTCCTGCCATGAAACAACACGCGGCCCTCATTCGGCTGCAGCAGCCCGGTGATGATCTTGACGGTGGTTGATTTTCCAGAGCCGTTGGCGCCCAAATAGCCAACCACCTCGCCGGCGTCTACGCGGAAGTTGACGTTGGAGATGGCCGGGATACCGCGATAACTTTTGGAAAGGTTTTCGAGCTCGAGCACTGTTTGGGACCCTCAATCGCTATACCCTATGTAGCATACTATCCTTATCTGGTCAACAGTATGCTACATAGGTATACTGCTGAACATGGCCACCGAACCCAAACTTTCCCATACCGCGGCCATGATCCTGCAGACGATTCATGCCGGCCAGATTTACGGCTTCAGCGTGATGGAAGCGACAGGTTTACCCAGCGGGACGGTTTATCCGGCCATGCGTCGCCTGGAACGCGACGGCCTGATCGTCTCGAAGTGGGAAAAGCAATCGATCGCCGATGCCGAGCAGCGGCCTTTGCGGAAGTACTACAAACTAACCCGCGCCGGGGAAACGACCCTGGAGGCGATGCACAAACGCTACCCGCTCCTGCAAAAGATGATCGCTGATCCAGAGGTCAAGAACGCATGAGCCTCCAACTGCTGCTCCGCTCTCTCCCGGTGTCTCTCTTCCTTCTCCGGTGCGCCTCATGGCTGGTGCCGGGCAGAGAACGAGCGGAGTGGTTGGCCGAGTGGCGGGCGGAGGTTTGGCACGTATGGCACTTGCAAGATCGCAACGCTCAAGTAACGGATCTCTGTCTCGGGGCATTTCAGGATGCTTTTTGGCTGAGGTGGTATAGCCCGCGTTCCATACCTCGCAGGATTCTGCGGACCGGCTCCGCGTCGCGCTGTTCAGCTTCCTTAGCGGTATGGACAGCCATCAGCTTTGTGATCTGTTTGTCTCTGCCGGGCGCCCGCAAGGCCATGAGTCCATCGCCGTATCGGGACGCCGATGGACTGGTGATGATTTCGAGTGGCGGCTATGCCGGCACGCAGGTTCCGACCATACCGCTCCAGGATTATCAATCGTGGAAGACGAGCACCCGGCATTTGTTCAGCGGCATTGCCTTCTATCAGCCGGTACGCAAGCGTGTGCACATTGCCATGCATCGTGTTACCGAACTTTCTATTGGCCGGGCGAGCGATAACCTTTTCCAGTTGCTCAATCTGCCGGCTCCGCCTTATGGCGGCGATCGAGCCAGCGGTCAGTATGCGGTAAGGCTGTTTTTGAGCCAGGCTGCCTGGCGTGAACTTTTCGGCAGCGATGCCGGCGTGATTGGAAATCACACCGAGATAGGCGGGCAACGAGTTCTGATCGCAGGCGTCATCGCTCAAGACTCGTCGCGGTTGCCGGGCCAGGTAGATGCGTGGTTGCTTGAGGACGAGCGGCACCTGGATATGCTGCCACGGAACTCCAAAGGCTTCGTGGTGGCCCACATGCGCACACCGGGATCGGCAAGCCGCATGGATGGATGGCGAACCATGAATGTCCGCAGCGAGGATGGAGATAATGATCGTTTCGACTGCATATCGCTGGCGCAGCGATCGCGGTTACCCTTCTCCATTTTTTTGTTCACGCTGATCGTCGCTGTGGTCACGTTGCCCGCAACAACCGCTTTGCCTCTTGGCGAGTATCCACGCCTTAACGGACGCCTTCCTTGGGCGGTCAGCGGGAGACGCTGGCTGTTTCTGTTGACCAAGGTTTCGCTGGTCGTGGCCCTGGTGTGTTTGAGCTCCGCGGATGTTGCCTATGGAATTCCCTCTCTCAGTTCCACAAGCACGCAATATATCCAGCTCGGGCTCTCGTACTTCGGGTTTCTATTTGCCTTTCGATGGATACTCCAGGATCAGCGAAATCGGTGCCCGGTTTGTCTTCGTGTGCTTTCCAACCCGGCTCGGGTTGGAGAAGCTTCACGAAATTTTTTGGCTTGGAACGGTACGGAGCTGATTTGCGCTGGGGGCCATGGATTGCTGCACATTCCCGAGTTGCCAACAAGTTGGTTCAGCACGCAGCGATGGCTTTACCTGGATGCGTCGTGGGGAGGCCTGTTCTCGGATGGGTGTGTTCCGTTTGCTGGGTTCGTCTAGTTTTTTAGGGAGCTTGGCCGATCGGAAAACCTACCTCGGCGCTGAAAAGTCCGCGTTAGAACCACCATCTCGAAATCGAGTCCCGCAGGGACGGCTGAACTTAGCCCAGGACGTAGTTCTGGGTAGAGGTTTCGAGAGACGAAAAGTCCCGAAGGGACGACTGAAAGTTACGGTAGCGGCAATCCCAGGCAAACCCACCTTAAAAGACTCTGCCTTTGAAAATTCCCGTTTCGCTCGCGTATCCAGGGCCATGTGTCAACAGCCGTTTCAACCGTCCCTGCGGGACTTTTCAGTGGAGCATTCCAACCCAGGACTGCGTCCTGGGCTAAGTTCAGCCGTCCCTACGGGACTCGATTTCGAGATGATGGTTCTCACGCAGCCTGTAGACAATCTACTGCCTTTGCGTATAGAGTCGCTACACTATGGCCCAGGAACGTTCGCCGTATCAGAACCGAGTCGAGCTTCTCCAAGGAACACTGGACATGGCCATTCTTCAGACTCTGCGGAGGGGCGCCCAACATGGATCTGGTATCGGGCAGGCTCTGCGCACCCAGTCCGGTGAGGTGCTGCAGGTGGAGACCGGCTCGCTGTATCCAGCGTTGCATCGCATGGAACGCCAAGGCTGGATTGCTTCGAAGTGGGGCCACACGGAACAGAATCAACGGGCTCGTGGTCGTTCCAAGTGGGAGATGATGGTCGCCGCAATCGGCAACATCCTGTTTCCAACACCAGAAGGATAGGAACTGCGATGGGCTTCTGGAGCCGGATCTTCCGACCTGAACGAGCTAAGTCAGACCTCGATGAAGAAATCGAGTCGCATCTTGCGCTGGCCGCGGCGGACAAGCGCGAACGCGGCGCTAGTGCGGAGATAGCTCGACAGGAAGCGGAACGTGAGTTCGGCAACCAGGCGCTAGTCAAAGACGTTGTACGGCGGATGTGGGGTTGGGTTTGGTTAGAATCCCTGTGCCGGGACACGATGTATGCTCTGCGCCAGTTGCGCAGAGCTCCGGGATTCTCCGTTACTGTGATAGCGACGCTGGCGTTTGGTATCGGCGCCGCAACGGCCATGTTCACCGTCGTCGATCACGTTCTACTGAGACCGCTGCCCTATCCGCATCCCGAACGCCTGGTGACCGTGGAGGAGGCGAGCCTTCGTGGGGCGCGCGACATCGTCGCGCACGGCGCACCTTACCTTGATCTGAGAGCTTGGCAAGAGCAGAACAAGTCGTTTGAGCAGATTGCTTACTACATAGTCGGTGGTCCATCAGCGGGGCGGTTTAACTATCTCGAGGGCAATGCGGGATCGGCACGGGTACATCTCATCAATGTCAGCCCCAACTTCTTTCGCACGCTGGGGGTTCTTCCAGGATTGGGCCATGGCTTTGAGGAAGATGTCGAGCCGTTCAACGACGGCAAGAATGCCAATACGATGATATTGAGTGATGCCGCCTGGCAACAGATGTACGGCGGCGATCCAGCGATCCTGGGCAAGAGGGTTTTGCTCAACGGCAAAGGGTATGCCGTGGTTGGCGTAATGCCGCGCGGTTTTGCATTTGGATTTGAGCCGGACCGGCCGGGAGTGTGGACCTCAATTCGACTGGACGAGACAGATAAAGACCGCAAAGAGGGAGGGCGAGATTATCAGGTAATTGGTCGATTAAGAGAGGGCGTGAAATTGGCCGCAGCCGAGGCGGACTTGAAGACGCTCCAGGCACAGGTCGTCAAAACGTATGAGGATCCGGACGCTCGCGAACGCAGGGCGACAGTCATTGCTCGTAGATACGGCGAGTCGCTCGTCAACGCAAATCTGAAGACCGCGCTGATCGCGCTTCTGGCGGCGGCCGGGGTTCTCTGGCTGATTGCGTGCGTCAACGTGACCAACCTGTTTCTGGTTCGGGCCACCGGGCGGCAACGCGAAATTGCTGTGCGCGGCGCGCTCGGCGCGAGCCGGGTACGGATCGTACAGCAGCTTCTCGCAGAGGGCCTGGTTCTCAGCAGCCTGGCTTCGATGCTGGGAAGTCTTCTCGCGTTCACGGCAATCAAGTTGTTCGAGAAGCACCTCCCTGCTCACCTGCCGATGCGAGTATCGGCGAGCGCCGACGGGATGGTCCTCTTAGCCCTGGTCGGCCTGACACTACTTTCAACGGTGTTCTCTTCAGTGTGGCCATCGCTCTTCGCGGCGCACTCGCCGATCGAACCCGCACTCAGGCAAGGTGGGCAGCAAACGGGAAGAAGCCGCCGCCAGCATCGTATTGGCAGTTCGCTGGTGGTTGCGGAAATTGCCATGTCGCTTACTCTACTTGCGGCGTGCGGGCTCCTTCTGCGCACGATCTATGCACTGCGCCATGTATCACTGGGCTTTCGCACGGACCACATCGTCGTCGCCAACCTGGCCATCCCTTCTTATCGCTTTGCGAATCGGGACATGACGAAAGACCTGTATCAGCCTTTGCTTGAGAGGGTCCAGCATTTGCCCGGGGTGCAGTCTGCCGCGCTCATGACGGAAGTACCGCTGGGCCAAACATTCCACATGCAGCTAACCCTGCAAGGTAAGGGATATGGCCGCCACAATAGCCAGGATGACGTCATCACCACCAATTTCCGGGCGGTGAGTCCGGAAGCGCAAGCGGTGTTTGGCCTGAACATGCTCCTGGGACGCTATTTCAATAAAGAAGATACGGCTGGGTCTCAGCCAGTCGCCGTGGTCAATCGCCCGTTTGCCAGGCTCTATGCGCCAGACCCGCAGCATCTACGGTCGGTGTTGGGCATGCAGCTTCTTGACCTGCAGAAGGATCGGAAGGCGATCGTGGTCGGCGTGCTGGATGATGCGCGGCAGAACTCCATCACGAAGTCGGAGCCGGAGGCTGAGATATGCATTCCGCAGATTACGCCGGATAGCAACTCGTACCTCGCAATCGAGGGGAATGCGATGGATCTCGCCCTCCGCACGGAGCGCACTCCCGCCTCCATCATTCCGGAACTCCGTTCTCTGCTTCGCCAGACCAGCCCTGAACTGGCAGATGCGACCTTTACCAGCATGGATCAGGTTGTCGAGGAATCTTATGAGAACCAAAGACTGGCCGCGTACTTGCTCGAAGTCTTCGGCGGAACAGCGCTGCTGCTTTGCATTTCTGGACTATATGGGCTGCTTGCTTACGTGGTGACCCAGCGGACGCGTGAGATTGCCCTGCGAATCGCAGTCGGTGCACAACGGGGACAGGTGCTGTGGCTTGTGCTGCGCCACGCGGGTGTCCTGGTCATCACGGGTGTCATCATCGGCACGATGGCTGCAGTGGCCTCGGGAAGATTTGTGCACAGTTTTCTTTATGGAGTCGCGGAGCACGACCTTCTGACGCTGACGGCCGTCGCTCTGGTACTGCTGGTGAGTGGAGGCCTCGCTGCTTACTTCCCCGCCCGAAAGGCGGCAAGCGTGAGCCCTATGGAAGCACTCCGGGCAGAGTGAGGGTCTGGTGCTGCCGACAGAAATCAACCAGAAGCTTTTGCCAATCACAGCGATGGCTCTGCTGAGCGGATGCCTTGGCTGCGCTGGTCATCACAGAACGGCCGCCTACGTCCTCAGCAAGTTTGATTCCCAATATTTTCTTCTTTCCCCAGATGCGCTCAACGCGCGAGGAGACCATCAGATCCTTCGCATTCCACGTTCTCGCGAGCGAGAAAATGCGGAGGCAGCGGTGGACTGTTCGATCAAAGGGCCATGGTTCTCTTTCTACAGAGATCCTGGAAGCTCACCCGATTGGGTAGCCGAAACCCCCACTGCGTCAGCATCGCAACAGAGTGCCGGAGCCATTGACATGAAGGAGCAGTGGCAAAGCTTTGAACGGGCTCTTTACGGGTTACAGCAGAAACGGTGCTTTGCATCCGTGGATGAATACCTTTCAGTGAAGGAAAGAATTGCCGCCAGCGTATCTGCTCCAGCCACAGATACTTTGTTCTATCGGTACGGCTACGGGCCAGGAGGATACGTCGATCTGGGGCCGGGTATGCAACTGCAAATCGAACGCGATTTCTTTGGCCCCCATACAACAGACCAGCCGCCCTCAACAGATTACCGGGGCACAACGATCACCTATTACGATGTCTCCGGCAGCATCGAATCTGGAACCAGGCTCGGGTTCCTTCGAACCGAGAAGAGATCTGTTGGCTCAGCTGCACCGGATGCGGCCTCTGCTGATGTGACGCTGGCAACGGACTTCGCGGCTGCTCCTCGCCTGCGACTGTTCCTCGAGGATCTGGTTGTTGCCGGGAATGCCAAAAGTCCCGCAATCCTGATAGGAGCCCACACCACTCAGGAACTGAATGACGCCGCGCAGGCAATCGCGAGTGACCCTGGCCTATCGTGTAAAGGCCTGCTGCGCTTGCAAGTAACCTGTGCCCTTTTCGATGGACTTGTGACCGTTAGCCCAATGCTCCAGGTAGCGGTCAATGGATCGCTGACCTATGTGCCCATCGGCTCCCGGTTGTGGTTCGTTCTTCCGCCAATGACCGATCAACAGCCAGCACTCATCCGGACAATTCGAGTAAAACGCTCGTTTGAGGGCAAGCCCGTCGATGTGCACTTCGCTCACGACACTGAAGATCTTTCCCAGCTCCTCCTCTTTGGAGGAGACAAGATCTCCTGGTCGAAGTCTGCAGTAGCCAAACGGTAGGGCCCTTGGCCACTTCTCGATGTGCGCAGACAGGTCTGATAGGCTGTTAGCCGGAGTGACGCCCAATGAAAGCACTTGTCTATCACGGGACAAAGGACTTGCGGTATCAGGACTTCGCAGACCCTCAGGTGGCAGCGGGCGAAGTGCTGCTTCGCATCAAGTGCTCCGGCTTATGCCACACCGACTTTAACGAATACGTGAATGGTCCACTGTATGTGGCGGCCACCCCCCATAAGAGGACGGGGAGATCCGTACCGCTTGTTCTTGGGCATGAGTTTTCAGGCGAAGTGGTTGAGCTTGGCTCCGGAGTGAGCAAGCTTCGTGTCGGCGACCGGGTTGCGGTGAACGCGGTGGATGCTTGCAGAAAGTGCGAGTTCTGCCGCCGGGGGCTTTTCGTGCATTGCCCGTCGGCAGCCACCATCGGCTTCGCTCGAGACGGGGGATATGCAGAGTACGCGGCAGTTCCTGAAGACTGCTGCCACGTACTTCGGCCGAAAGTCTCGTTTCGATCGGCGGCCATGGTTGAGCCGTTTTCGGTGGCATTGCACTCGGTGCGGCGTGCCAAGGTCGAAGTGGGCAGCAGAGCAGCGATCGTGGGCGGCGGTACCATCGGCCTATGTACCCTGCAGGCCCTGCGCGCTTGCGGAGTCGTCGACGTCTACGTCATCGAGAAGTCTTCCGCGAAACGAAAGTTTGCTGAGGATCTAGGCGCCAGTGCATTTATCCAGGCGGAATCATCGGATCCCCGCCAAGCCATCTCCGATCTGACGGGCGGAATGGGAGCCGACTATACCTTTGAGTGCGTAGGCTCCGGCGCCGCGCTCAATACGGCCCTCAGCGTTACCCGACCGGGAGGCACGGTTTGCCTCTCTGGAGTGATACCCCATGCGATCGAGTTCAACTGGAACGATGTGCTCCGCGACGAGAAAGCGATCACGACTACGAACGCTTACGACGACGAATTCCCGATCGTTATCGCGATGATGAACGACGGCAGGCTGCAAGCGGAGCCCCTTGTTTCGCAAATCCTTCCACTCAAAGATGCCTGGAACAATTTGACGCGCTTCGAAGAAGTGGGAAAATCCAACATCAAAATGCTTATCGAGATGGATGCTTAAGACGCTTCATTTTTCGTTGGCGAGGACCAGAATCCAGTCTTGCGGCATGGGCAACGGGCCGGGCTGATAAGCGTCCAGCAGGAGAACTTTCTCTTTGCCAAAATCGTCCCAGCCCTTGCCCGTTAATGCCCCGCGGTAGATACCACGCGCGTCATAGAGCTTCTTTTCCAGGTGGTCATCCGTGACCAGCGTTGGGCTCTTTCGCAGCTCGAAATGAGTGAAGCTTTGCGCCGGGCTTCCGCTCTCGTGCCAAAGCCCTGCGCTCCCTGCAGTGGTATTGCTGACCGCCACAATCTTCGAGGTATAAGTGTTAATTCCATCGGTGATGGATACTGCTGCCCATGGTCCTCGTACCTCGGCACTCAATACAAAGTTCGGACCCAGGACGCCCACGGGCATACTTCCCAGCGGATCGCCGTTAACGCCTTTCTCCCGATCCAGCAGGTACACCGCTTTTGCAGTTGGCGAATAAACCGCGGCGAGGTAGTTGCCGGCATCGTGATAGCGAAGAATCAGCCCGGCAATCGCATTGCTGAGACCTGCGACGCTCGCCACCAGGTCTTGTTCTCTGAGTTGATGGATGGCCGAAACGGCGCTATCGGCGGTGATCTTGCCACCGTCGGGAAGATCGTCGTTCAGCAGCACGGCGCCAGGCGGAGGACGCTCGATCGACCCGAGATCGAATTTGACGCCTATCGTCGGCTCCCAGTAGTAAGCGTGGTAGCGAACGCCTTGCTCCAAACCGAGCACGGTTGGAGGCGCATGGCAAAACAGGCTCAAACAGGGCACGTAGATAAATCGGATCTTTCCCGCAATACCGGCAGCGTATGGCTGGAATATATTGCCGTTCTTTGCCTTCCACTCGCCTGCCGGATAAGACCACGGGGTGCCAGACGGTTGAGGCGACTCGTCGGTAAGAACAGAATCAAACGATCCTAATTCAGAGCCGGTCCTCTCGCTTCTTGGTTCCAACAGAGTGGTTCCCCGGGGTGCGACCCATTCCGGATGCGGCTCAAATTGCCACCATGAGTATTGCTGAAGCAATTTCGCCCCCAGGCTGATCTGGTAGGCGCCGGGTAGATCCATTCCCTCTTCCCAGGTCAAGAGTGTGTATTTAGTTCGCTGGAATGGCTTGTCTGCACTGTATGCCTCAAACACTGGGTTGGCGCCATAGGTGTAGCCGGCTGCCCCGTTCAACATGGCTAACCAGAAGGAGACGCGCTGAAAATCCTCAAGATTCGTTCCGCCGATGCCTTCATAGCCGATCTCGCCTACCACCTCGGGCTTCACCACGGATCGCGAGCGGCAGATGTTGAGGAGAGCGACCTCCACGGCAATGCTCGGCCATCCCATGTGACTGGGCTGGAAAAGATCGAAATCCGTCAGCGACTCATCTTGCAGCGGGATGTTGAATGGAGGCGGAATTTCATGCACGGTGACCGGGTGATGATAGGGGTCGGTGGCGCGAATATATCGTGTGACCTCGGTCCATCCTGGCGATCGCAGATCGGTCAGCTTGCCATAAAGAACGATGCCAGGGGCTTTGTTTCCAATCTCCGCCGGGGGATCGAACACTTCTCCACCGACGATCCAAAATACCGGGTAGGCTCCATAGCGAGCGATAATGTATCGCCAGTGCTTTTCCATTTTGGCGACGCCCATCTGGCCAAGGGCCTGGTGCCAGGCTCCTACGATCGCGGGCGCGATTCCTGCATCGACCAACAACTGAATTCTTCTGTCTGCAAAGTCAAAATATTTCGGATTGATCTGTTTAAAGGCAGGATCCCATACCGCGCCGCCTTCATTGTGAAAGCCGGGGTCGACGGGGGCTTCCTCTTCATTGGATGGAACGAGGCCGGCGACGATCTGCACCACGGTGAAGCCTTTGGTCTTTCGGTTAGCCGTGAGTTTCTGAAAACCATCCCAACTCAGCCGGTCGGATAAGCCGGTCCACCAGGTATCGCCCAACCAATAGAACGGGGTTCCGTCGGTGTGCTCGAAATAACGTTTGTTGGCCGCCACACGCAACATGCCGTGCTGCCGTAATGGATTGCTTCCCGAATATGAGGCGAGTGTTACTCGCGCTTCGTGGCCGTTGAGCGCCGGGTTGTTTTTGTCGCTGCTCTCCAGGTGATAGGTATATTCGCCAGAGGTGGGGGGCGCGAAACGAACTGTCCATTGGTTGGCGCCTCTCCAAAAGGTAGGCACGCGCCAGTTTTCCTCACCCTTGGCGAAAATGACATCAACGTCTACTTCGTTGAAGGGGTCTGCGTAGGATTTCTGCGAGGTGAAGGTGTGCTCGAAGACTCCGTCACTCCTATCAGAGTTACGAACCTGGGCAAGTGAAGCGAGCGCACTGATCGCGAAGAACAGCAGTACAGCCGAAGCCGACCGTCGCGTTAGTTGTTTCACTTTGCACCGCTCGATTGCACAACATGCGCGCGAAACTTGCGCACACCGTCCAGGAACACGCCAATATCACTGCCGAGGCTGAGGGCACGGAAGCCCTTGCTGATCCAATGCGCAGCCAGTTCTGGAGTAGACGGCAAGAATCCTGGAGCGACGTTGTGGCGACGGCACACTGTGGCAAGTTCCTCCATGGCCGCAAGGAACCGCGGATGCTCAAACTGCGCCGGGATACCCATGGAGACAGTGAGATCGTAATGCCCCACCCAGGCGACGTCCACACCGGGCACGGAAATGATGGCATCCAGATTCTCGAAAGCTTTCACCGTTTCCAATAAGAGGATGACGCAGGTCTCTTCATTTGCCTGGGCGAAGAAGTCTGCATTCCCGGCGCGATAGAGGTCGTGAGCGAGACCGAGGGCCACGCCTCGCCGGCCTACGGGCGCGTACTTCAGCTGGCTGACGATATCCTCGGCCTGCACCCGCGTTTCCACGCGAGGCACCATAACACCTCGGGCGCCAATGTCGAGCGGGCGCGACAGGGGTGCATAAGCCACGTCAGGAACGCGCGCGATGGGAAAGATGTTGCTGCCGCGGCATCCCGCGACCATCTCTGCGAGCAGGGATATGTCACAACGACCGTGCTCCATATCGAAGATCACGAAATCGAGCCCGCACGAGGCGAGCATCTGCCCAATGCCCGGAGTAAAGAGCTCAAGCACCATCTGGCCCAGGAGCAAGTCGCCCTGGCGCAGCCGCTGGCAAAAGGTGGTCATTGCGCATCATCCTTTACTGAAAATGCCGCCTTATAGCCGGCTAACTTTTGCAGGAACGCGGGATGGCTCAGCACCTTGGGGTTGACTACATGCTCCGGCGCCTCGCCGCGGTAAACCGCCAGCGCGCCTTGGCAATCAATGCGTCCCATGTCGCGGAAGAGCTCCTCTGTCCAGGCGATGGAATGTGAGGTGAGGATGACATTTTCCATTGTTGCCAGCGGTGAGTCCGGACTCAGGGGCTCCTTCTCGAATACATCGAGTGCTGCGCCTCCGATCCGGCCGGTCTGCAAAGCGTCGATCAGGGCGCTCTCATCGACGATGGGTCCGCGTGCCGTATTAATGAGCATGGCCTGCGGCTTCATCAGAGCGAACTGCGGCTTGCCGAGCAGGCCGCGGGTCTGCGGGGTGAGCGGGCAGTTGACCAGGACATAGTCTGATAAACGCAAGAGTTCTTCGAGTGAGACCGCTTTCACTCCAAGTTGCGCAGCGCGCTCGGGGGTGATGTATGGATCAAAGGCCAGAAACCGGCCCACATCAAACACGCGAAGCAGGCGAATGGCTTCGGAGGCGATGTTACCCAACCCGATCGTACCG
The DNA here is from genome assembly GCA_963830325.1 of uncultured Acidobacteriaceae bacterium. GTDB lineage: Bacteria > Acidobacteriota > Terriglobia > Terriglobales > Acidobacteriaceae > PALSA-350. Next base: position 1,175,646 of record CAWHMV010000003.1, on the reverse strand, counting down.
AAAATGCGTTGGCGTGGTTCCCGCCCGAGAGGGAGCGCGCTTTCGGCCCAAAGTCCCCGGCGCACCAGCCGGTCTTTGCGGAGCAGATTGTGGGAAAGAGCGAGCACGAAGAGCACGATGGATTCAGCTACCGGGCGAATGACCCCGGCGGGCGTGATAAAGACAGCGATTCCGTGTTCGGTGCAGGCTTCCAGATCGACGTTGTCATAGCCAACGCCGCAACGCCCAATAGCGCACAGTCGAGAAATTCCAGCAAGGGATTGCGCCGTCACCTTGGGCTTCAATGAGATCAGCACGTCATAGGCTGCGAGTTGGTGAGGAGTGTATTCGTCTCGATATTCAGCAACAAACTCGTGGGAGATTCGGGGAACGCCTTCCAAAAGCGATAAGCCAATATCGGGGAAGACAGGTCGCCCCTGCTGGTCGCGAAAATCTGCGGAGAAGCCGATACGAAACTGATTCATGCCTTGTGCTCAAGAACCATCACCCAGTCACGGAAGATAGGAAATTCCGGCGGCTTCCATGAGCCGCTGCTATCCGGGTGGACATTTTCCATCGGCACCTCTGTACCGTCACTGGGGTTAAAGAAAAAGCCGCGATAGGTGGTGGCGGTGTCAAGATTCTTGAAGGTGACGGGTTTAAAACCTGATGGAGAAAACGCAATGACGGCTTCTCCTGGGATTTGACCGGCAAAGGGTTGCCAGTAATCGGTCGTGCTCCAGTGGGGTTCAATGAGATCTGGCCGGGGTTCGAGTTTCCACCAGGAATAGCGAGTGAGCAGGCCTTTGGCCAGTCCGAGCTGCCCCGATCCTGGCAGTTGCGCAGCAATATCCCACGCGGGCCCACCCCACGAATGGCCATGCGGCGAAAGGCCATAGGGTTGCTGCCGTGTATTCACCTGCCAGATGCCGTTCGCTCCGTAGGTGTGTCCGCCGGTTCCCCCCAGGAGCGCTGACCAAAACATGAAACGCTGTACTTCCTGCCGGCTCGCTTCGGCGATGCCTTCGTAGCAGACCTCTCCAATCAGCACCGGCATCTTCGGCGTTGCTGCCAGCGAGTGATTCACGGTCTCAATCGTGTTGGGCACGCTTTGGCGATCGTTGTGCCCGGTCTGCAGCATGTCGAAATCGAGCACCGTGGGATCGTCCACACAGAGCCGCGAACTCTTAGAGGGATGAATGGTGATGGGATGGTGCCGCGGATCGGTCGCGCGGACATAGCGCGCTAATTCGGTCAGGCCATGCTTTTGTGTTTCCGCATCCTGGTCTTTGGTTTTGGAAAGGTAATAAGGCATGGTTCCCTCTCCGGCCAGGCACCAGACAACCGGATATGCACCCCAACGAGCGATGAGGTAACGCCAATGCTGCTTGACTTTGGCCATGCCCATGCGAGGAATGAAGTATCCCCAGAAGCCGACCACGCAGGCGACGAGGCCTTGATCCGCAAGGTGCTGCATGCGTACGTCGGCCATGTCGAAATACGCAGAGTTGATACGAGCAAAATCAGCTTCCCATGGAAAGCCCGCTTCATTCGCGCCGCGGGCGTCGAAGGGCTCCATGTCGGGATACAGGCCGGCCACGATTTGGACAACGGTGAAACCCTTTTGCACGCGATCGGCAGTCAGCGTCTGAAAGCCATCCGGCCAGCTAAGCCGCTTGCACAGACCCATCCACCAGGTATCCCCGAGCCAAAAGAAAGGAGTGCCGTCGGCATGCTGAAAGTGACGCCCATCTTCTGCGACTTTGAGGGCACCGCGTTTGTAGTGGGCGTTCTGGCCGGCGTACGGCTGCACGTTCAGTGTCGAGACACGATCATGAAGGTCGCGGTTGGTGGTGTCGCTACAAACTGATCGAATTTTGTAGAGCCCAGGGGCAGGCGCAGCATACCGCACTCGCCATTCGGAGCCGCCGGCCCAGAATGCCGGCGTACGCTCCTGTTGCCCCGAAGGTAGCGTGATGACGGCATCGACGTCGACCTGGTTGAAGGGATCGGAGTATTGCTTTCCGCTGGTGTACGACCACTCGGTTGGTTCGCCTGACGCGGCCACTCGCTCCTGTGCGAGGCTGGATTGGATCGTCGAGCTGGACACCGCGCTGGCGGCCAGCGCTTTCACAAACGATCGCCTCGACATTCCCTCGAACATAAGAAGAATGCCTCCCGGGAACCAGTAGTCAGAGAGCCATCAAATCATGGGTTAGCTACGGCATTTGTGTCAAGGAGCTGGCTTGCTGCGCCGTTATTGTCTCCTCGATGGAGGACCCCGCGTCGACCTTCTCACCATACTGAGCTTTTTATCAGAACCCACTGACTGCAAAATGAGTCCCGCAGGGACGGCTGAACTTCGCTGAACTTAGCCCAGGACGTAGTCCTGGGTAGAGATTCGAGAGACGAAAAGTCCCGTAGAGCCTGCCCTGAGCCTGTCGAACGGGGACGACTGAAGATTTCCCAAGGCAATCCCAGGCACTTCCATCTCGCGATATTCCGTGATTGAGAATTCCCATCCGCTCCCCGAATCGAGGACCATGTCCCGATAACTTTTTCAGTCGTCCCCGTTCGACAGGCTCAGGGCAGGCTCTTCGGGACTTTTCCATGGCGCACGCCAACCCAGGACTGCGTCCTGGGCTAAGTTCAGCCGTCCCTTCGGGACTTGATTGCGAGATGGTCGTACTTACACACACGCCGTTACGGCCAGACCCTGGTGCAAGCCAAAACTCAGCACGCTGGGATATAAAGGCAAGGCATATTGGTGAAGCATGAAAACAAGCTTGATCGAGCGACGAGTCGGTACTAAGGAAAAAGCACCTAAACGCGTCGCCCTGAAGGCTGGGCCACTCACCGTAGATTTGGTGGCTGGGAATCTACGGACGATCCGCTACGAAGGACACGAGGTCTTGCGCGCCATCGCTTACGTGGTACGCAATGCGGACTGGGGCACCTACAATCCGGAAATTGGCGATTGCACCATCCGCAAGGGTGCTCAATCGTTCACTGTTACATATCGGGCGCGCTGCGTTTCCGCTGACTCCAGCCAGATGCTCGATTACCAGGCGCGCATTACAGGCAACGCGCAAGGCAATCTCGTGTTTGAAGTGCTCGCCCAGCCGCTGACCCCGTTCCGCACGGCACGCTGTGGTTTTGCGGTGCTGCATCCCATCGAAGGTGTTGCCGGGCGACCGGCCGTCGTGGAGCATGTCGACGGCTCGCAGGAGCAGACAAATTTCCCCGAGCTCATTATGCCGGCGCAGCCGTTCAAAGATATTCGCGCCATTCAGCACCAGGTCACTCCCTTCATCAGGGCGCGTTGCTGCATGAATGGGGACGTGTTTGAAATGGAAGATCAGCGTAACTGGTCGGATGCATCGTACAAGACCTACGTCCGCCCGCTTTCCCTTCCGTGGCCCTACGTGATGGAACAAGGAGTTGAGAACCGGCAGTCGGTGGAGTTGAGCATCCAACGCAGTCAGGGCTCGGCCGCCGAACCGGCGAGTCTGCAAGCCAGCCCGGAGGCGGGCCCCATCCGCGTCACCGTTGCCGGCCCGCAAGGCACCTTTCCCGGCATTGGGGTCTCTCTTCATCCTGATCTGATCCAGGAGGCGCTCGCTCACCCCAACTTACTGCATAGCCTGCGTCCGCAACTTTTGCTGTTTCACTTCGATCCCGGCGCGGGACACGGGGAGAGCCATCTTCGCGGGTTTGCAGACATTGCCAAGGGCGTTCCTGCGATCGAAAAGACAGAATCTGTGCTTGAATTGGTGCTGCCTGCCAAGGGGAGCGTGCAGGATGAGTCGGCCGGCATCGCTGAGATGGTGACCGCAGCCGGCCTGCGATTAACCGGTATTCTGGTTTCGCCCGCCGTCGACCGTCAATCCACCCTCCCCGGCAGCACCTGGCCGGCGTGTCCACCGCTTGCCGAAATCTACCAGGCAGCGCGGAAGGCCTTTCCAGGCCTGGCCATCGGCGGCGGCACGCTCAGTTATTTCACAGAACTCAACCGCAAGCGTCCACCGGTAGAGGTGCTTGATTTCGTCTCCCACTGTACGTGCCCGATCGTGCATGCTGCAGACGATTTGAGCGTTATGGAGAGCCTGGAAGCACTGCCACACATTGTGCGATCGGCACGGGCGATCATCGGCAAAGACAAGGCTTACTGGATTGGTCCGTCGACGATCGGCATGCGCCATAACCCTTATGGCGCGCGGGTGATGGAGAACCCGGCCAACGGCCGGGTTACGATGACGGATTGCGACCCGAGACAAACCAGCCTGTTCGCGGCGGCTTGGATGATTGGCTTCGTCGCAGAGACCGCTGACGCGGCGCTGCAGATGCTGACGGTTGGCAGTCTCAGCGGGCGCCTGGGACTGGCCCGCGCGGGCGCTTCTGAGAAGCCCTATCCGGCGTTTTTCGCTGCGCGCGGACTGGCCGAACTCGGTGGAAATCCTCGATACCAGTGTCACTCAAGCCAAGCAGGCAATGTTGCCGCAGTCGCTGGCGTGGATCGTGAAGGAAGGCGTGTCGCCTGGCTAGCAAACCTTACCGGGCGAAAGCAAGAGGTGGTGTTGGAGGGAGATTTGCCCAGCCATTCTGTCTTTTCGCTCGACGAACAGAATTTCTACGGTTCGTGGCGCGAATGGAAGGACACTGGTCCGATCCAGCTTTTGCCGTACGCCGTAGCCTGCCTCCGTTTTTCCGCTTCCTGATGGCTCTCGTGCTGCCTGGCGGACTGCGAATTGCCGCCGAGTGATCTGATTTCGCAACCCGGCGAGTCCGAAGCCAGCATTGCCGGTTTCTCACACCTTAGGCCGATCCCGCCCGATTTGGAACAGTTGCCCAGTTGGTTTTAGGAATTCTATTGAGAAATTTCTTTTCCCTTGACATTCGTATTTTGAGCCCTATATTTTCGGGCGCGTATTCAATGTGGGCATCCCGGTGACGTGTGAGAGTTCGGGCGATTCGCTTCCCGGCGTTTGAGCACGGGCACCCTAGAAGCGGCCGGAAGGTGGGGGCACAACCACCCATCGCGGCAACAGTAGCCATTTTGGGAGGAGGACGTATGTCATTCAGAAGGATTAGTCTCTTCTTTGTTCTCGCCGTTGTCGCAGTCAACATGGCTTTCGGACAGGTGGGAGCAACCGGCTCCATCCTCGGCACGATCATGGACAGTACCGGCGCGGTCCTTCCGAATGTGAAGATCACGGTCACCAACACGGCCACCAATGCCGCGTTCCAGACGGAAAGCAATTCTGCAGGTGACTACAACGCGCCATCGTTGAACCCCGGTCCGTATAACGTTTCAGCGCAAATTACCGGCTTCCAGCAATCTCGGACGGACACCTTTACCCTCGCGGTCGACCAGAAAATCCGCATCAATCTCACGCTGAAGCCGGGAGCAGTGACGGAAACACTGGAGGTGGCTGCCCAATCGGTGAACCTGGACACGGACACAGCCGCCTTGTCTCAGGAAATGAGCGGCGAACAGGTGGCTGCGCTTCCGTTAAACGGACGCAACTTCATGCAGCTGCTGTTGGTGGGCGCGGGCGCAGTGACCGTGGGCGGTGAGCAAGGCACGATGCGCCAGGGCGAGGGCAACGCCGTCAGTATCAATGGTGGCCGCCCTGAAGGGAATAACTACACTCTGGACGGATTGGTGAATACGGATCAGGCGTTGCAGACGCCGGCTGTGATTCTTTCCCAGGACGCTATCGGGGAATTCAAGGTGCAGAGTGGTATCTACCCTGCCGAGAATGGCTTCGGAGCCAGCCAGGTCAACATCGTCACCAAGGGTGGGACTAACTCGCTTCACGGGGCTATCTTCGAGTCTAACCGCAACAATGCCTTCGACACCTCGCCATTCCCTACAGCGACCGACACCATCGCCGGGGTTAAAACCGCGAACCCGATTCTGCACCTGAATCAATTCGGATTCGTCGCAGGCGGTCCCGTTTATATCCCGAAACTCTACAACGGGCGTAACAAGACATTCTGGATGGCCAACTACGAAGGTTGGCGTATGAATAACGGCCAGAGAGTGCAAGCTGTCATCCCCACACCGGCTGAATTGTCGGGCGATTTTTCGCAGACGACGTATCCAGCCGTGAGCGGCCTGCCGGGAGGCCCCTTGCCGGCTTTCGGAACCCCAACCTGCACGGCGGTGTTGAATGCAGGCTACGACTGCCTGCCGGCAGATCCAACGACCGGGTTGAACGACTGGGGAACCCAGGTTCCGACGGCTGCGCAAACGGCTCGGATAGGACTGGTGGCGATTGCCAATAAATTCTGGAGGGCACCGAACGTTCCCGGGAATACGGCCGAGGGCGTGACTAACTTCATCACGAATATTCCGGGTCCCCTCACCATGAACCAACAGACCTACCGGGGAGACCAGCTTCTGGGCAGATACGGCTCGGTCTTTGGCCGCTACACGCACGCCAAATACGTGAACAGCAATCTGTACAACTCCTTCTCCATCGACTACGGCATCGAGCAATATTTCCAGACCGAAGACAGCTGGATGTTCGGTCACACCATCAGCCTCGGGGCCACCAACGTAAATAATTTCCGCTTTGGCAAACTGCGCGCCCAAGCGCCAGAGGGGTCGGCTGCCCCGCCAGCCTCGGTAATCAGCGCCCTTGGCCTGACCGGCACGTTTACGACCTTTACCGCTCTGCAACAGACATGGCCGAATGTCGGCTTTGGGACTGGCGGGTTCGACAGCGGCGGCGGTCCGGTTAACTCGTATAGCGGATCGGACAATCCTAACTGGGAGTACGCTGATTCGTTCACCACAGTGCGAGGAAGGCACACCATCGGCCTGGGCATCGACTATCGCCGGTGGCGGTTGATTCGCAACCTGGACGACGATTTCTATGGTGACTGGACGTTCAGCGGGAAAACGGCGCCCATCAACACGGTCGGCTGCACCAACCCCGCTTCGCCCATCAACGGCGGCAATCCGCTGTGCGGCACCGGCAATGCGGTCGCCGACATGCTAACCGGCTTTTACAACGGCGTAGGTGGATTTGTGCCTGGCCCTTTGAGCCCAAAAGACACGGCTGGTAACCCACAAAACCACGTCTTTAGTGCTCTTGGACCTTACGCGGAGGACGACTGGAAGGTGACCCAGAAGCTCTCCATCAACTACGGCCTGCGTTGGGACTTTCGTGCCGCCGCCTATGAGGCATCCAACCACTTCTTCTGGCTTGACACTACCAACGTGCAGGGCGGCCTTTGCTACGCCGATCCGCTGTTGTCGACCAACGGAGTGGCTCCCGGCGTCGGCATCGACGGCGGTCCCATCCTACGCTACTGCGGGAAGGTGCCGCACCCCGGCCCGAAGACGCCCTTTGCGCCTCGCTTCGGCATCAACTACCGCGTGAATGACAAGACTGTTGTCCGCGGCGGGTACGGCATCTTCTTCGACTCCTACGAAGGACGCGAAATCGATGACTCGGCGGATATTTATCCGTATAGCATTCGCAACAATCTGAGCCCCACTACGGTGAGCGGCGTTCCCAAGTTGAGCAATCAGCTGTTCCCGAGTTACTCCACACTTGGGCCGTTCCCTGAATCCACGCTGTCATTCATCGCGGTCATCGAGTCGGAGAATCCTCTCAATCCCTATGTCCAGTCCTACACGCTCTCGGTTGAGCGCGAGTTGGCAAGGAACACGACGCTCGAGGTGAACTACATCGGCACGAAAGCAACTCATCTACTCGATCGACACAATATCGCGCAGCCTTACCAGGTCCCGGCCGCCAGTTTGGCGTTCTGCCAGGCACAGGACCCAGTCACCGGCAGCTACATCAACATCACCCAGGCTCCCTGCACGGTGAAAAGCCGGTTGCCTTATCCAAATTTCAACGGCTTTTATATCGACAGCGACTTCCACGGCTACTCGCACTACAACGCAGCCAACGTCAAGTTTGAGCATCGCGCCGGCGATTTGGCCGTCACCGCGGTCTTTACCTGGGCCAGGAGCCTGGACGACAAATCCGCGGCAGCGGGCGTGGGCACGACCGGAGGGGGCTATCAGGGGTTCGAGAACAACCATGACCCGAGTCTGGACTACGGACCGTCGGACTTTGATGTCGATCACCGGTTCGTCGCCAGCTATGTGTATCAATTGCCGGTTGGGCGAGGCAAGAAATACGTGGGCAATGCCAATCGCGTCGAAGATCTGGCGATTGGCGGCTGGGAGGTTAGCGGTATCACCACCTTCCAGACCGGCTTCCCCTACACCATTGAGGCGAACAGATATTCAATCCATCAACGACAGCCAGTTTATGCACGCGAATTATGTTCCGGGCTGCAACATTCACGCAGGCCTGACCCAGAAGTTCCAGCGTCTCAATGGGGCCTGCTTCACCCAACCCGCGCTGGGTGAGTATGGCAACATCGGCCGAAATACCCTGCGCGCACCCGGTATTAATAATTTTGATATGGGTATTGGCAAAACGTTCGATATTTCCGAGCGCCTCAGGTTTGCTTTAAAAATGGATGCGTTCAACATCTTCAATCATCACCAATACACCGACAATGTGGGCGGATTGTTGGTCGCTGGATCGGGAGGAAACTCGGTGATTGATGATACGGTAGGTGATTCCAAGTTTGGCCTGATTACTCGAGCGTCGACGGCCCGCGTTATTCAGTTCAGCGGCAAGATAACGTTCTGAACCGCTCCATCCTCGCCAGACCTCACCTTCGCCACGCCTTTCGGCGTGGCGAAGCTTTCTGAACAGGAGATACACTTGCCTGCATGATTCCTAGATGTAGGGCAGTTGCCTTCTACAGTTTGGCGATGCTTGCCTTGAGCTCCGCCTCAGGCCTGGCGATGCAAAGCTCACAGGAGGAGACCTTGCAGCAGTATTCCGAGGCAGGCCAGCAGGCGCTGGCGGCCGGGCATTATGAGGAAGCGGAGAACGACTTCAAGAAGCTGCTCCAAATCGCTCCGGATATCGCTGAAATGCACGCCACGCTGGGGTTGGTTTATTTCCAGGAAAAAAAGTTCGACCAGGCTGTGCCCGAACTCAAGCAAGCGTTGAAGTTGAAGCCGGCACTCAGCAAAGCGAGCACGCTGCTGGCGATGTCGCTTTCCGAAGTTGGGGAATACAAGGAAGCGCTGCCCGGGCTGCAGAAGTGTTTCCCGCAAGCGCCGGATCCGGCCACAAAACGCATGTGCGGCCTACAGTTGATGCGCACGTACACCGGTTTGCAACGCGACAAGGATGCGGTGACGGTAGCCCTGGAGCTGAACAAGCTGTATCCTGACGATCCGGAAATTCTTTACCATACCGGACGTATCTACGGTAATTACGCCTTTCTCACGCTGCATAAGTTGGAAGTGGTTGCGCCGACATCCATTTGGCGGCATCAGGCTGCCGGCGAAGCTTTCGAGAGCGAAGGATCGACCGACTCCGCGATTCGGGAATATCACGAGGTACTTAAACTCGATCCTCGCCGGCCGCAGATCCATTACCGCATCGGCCGGACCTTACTGACACGCTGGCAGCTTACCCGTAACCCTGAAGCGCAAACGCAAGCAGCGCAGGAGTTTGAACAGGAACTGCAGTTAGACCCAGGCAATGCCAACGCCATCTATGAGCTGGCGGAAATTCACCGTCAGAATAATGAGCTCGATCAGGCACGACAACTTTTTGAAACCGCTCTCCAATACTACCCTGATTTTCAGGAAGCGCACGTTGGCCTGGCGGCAGTGCTGATGGCGCAGCGGAAGCTCGATCTCGCTCTGCCGCATTTGCAGAAAGCGGTCGCACTCAACGCCGATGATGAGGTTGCCTGGTATCGACTAGTATTGGTGGATCGGCAACTGGGCAACGTTGATGAACAGAATAAAGCTCTTGCTCAAGTTGAGCGTTTGCGTAACCAGATTGGGCTCCAGGAAGGGACAAGTGTGCCAGAAGAAGTAACCAGGCAGACATTGCAACCTGGAGAGGTTCAGTAGAGCGGCTCCGGTTACGTCTTCTGTGTTCACACGATAAGAATCCTGATGCATTATTTCCTTCAATCCAGGATCGACGTAATCGCTGCAGGACTTGTTCTCGTGTTGATTGGCAGCGGCGGAGGGTGCGGTGGTAGGACCAGCTTTTCCCCTCCGCCCATCGTACTGTCGGTCTCCGTTAACGATACTACCGTCGTCGTGCCCCCAAATGGAACGGCGGTAAACCTACCAGTCACGATCGTCGCTCCAACCGAAACTGCAACGTTCACCATTAGCGGACTGCCGGCGGGCGTATCGGATAGTTACACGGAATCGGAATCTAATCCCTCAGGATTGCTTACTTTGATCGCGAACTCCACAACTAAGCCAGGAACCTATATGCCTACGATCACCGTCGGTTCGTCGGGTCAAACTGCGTCGGTTGCATTTACCCTGGTGATCAGTGCTCCTCCGAAGCCTGCGAACACCTAAAACAGACCCATCCAAAACAGATTTTCGGTTGGCCATTTTGGACAGCCATAGAGCCTTCACGGACCTTAAGAGGCTGGGGAAGAGACTGTCGAACGAAGGGCACGGGTTTAGCAGCCGTGCCCTTCGTACAAGGAGTTTTCTGCAGTCTGTTAAGCCATGCCCATTGTTTTGGCATTCCTACAAGCCTATTTCCCGGGCACGGAATACACCGCGAGCTGGTCGCGGGTGAGCACCGCCAGTTGTGAGGCATCCGGCGCCAGCGCGTAACCGTCCCGGCTCAAGGACGGAGGAGCCGATACGCACGGCGAGCAACCGCTTACTATCGGCAGCGCGATAGACATGTAATTCCTCGGAGGAGAATTGGGCTGCACTGAGAGGCGCTCCCGGAGGCACGGGCTGAGTGGACTGCACGATCTTGACGACAAAGGCCTCATGATTGGCACTGCCATCGGCAGCATGCCCACATTCATTTACCGTCGAATCACCTTTGAGTGCCAACTTGCCGTTGGAGCGCAGCACACGGTACTCGCGACCCTGGTTGTGCTTGTCACAGCTGACCAGAAAAATAAGGTCGGGCGTGATGCTGGAAAATTCGGGCGTACAGCTTGAGGTGAATTGGGTCAGGATCGAAGCATGGTTATCCCAGCTCAGCATGGAGATGCGATAACGCATGTTCGGCAGCGCCGTTAACCTGGCCTGCCCTTCGTTCAGCAGTGTCGGCGCCATGAGACCCGATAGTGCGGTGGATTTGGCGATGGTTTCAAAACTGCGATTTAATACCAGGATATTGACATCCTCTTCCGGGTCGCCGTCGAGGTTCTGGACTAGCTGGGCATGCAACTCCGGCGTGTGGCGCTCATGGATCACGCCGATAGCCATGAAGCTTCCGTCGGGTGTCACACGCACAAAGGCCAACGGCCCGTCTAAGGGCACTCGATTCTGAATCTGCAATCCCTCGCCATAAACCCGGAGCTCTCGCCCGACATGCACCAGCACGCGGCCGTCAGCAAGCGGCCAGAGGAATTGCCCGTTGTCGGGTAGTTCCCAATCGACGGTGCGTGTGACGCGATGTGTCTCTGTATCCACCAAGGCGGCCCGGATCACGCGGACGGTCGAACCCGTCTTGAGTGTTTGCCTGGACACAAGTTCGTGCGGGTTAAAGGCGACCAGCAGTTCCCTGGGACCGAGATAAACCAGTGCCTCATCGTGGTCGAAACTGAATCGCTCCTTTTGAGGCCGCGGAGCATAGCCCAGTTCACGGATCGAAATGGTGGCGGCCGCGTGTTCCGCCTCGTTCGCATTGCCCGGCGGCAACGCCACGTTGCATTGCGGAGGCGCACAAAGATCGATGTCATCGACCGGAGGCCGGGCCGCGGCGCAGCGATTCTCGCTACAGATGTTTTTGAGGGCGCCGGAGGTTCGTTGACTCCGGCTCATCGACACTGGAGCCCGCCGACGCGCGCGGAAATGTTCCCTGTGCGGGAACCAGGAGGAATAGGGAGTGCTTCTCCAGCGATACATCGCGGTTGTTCGATGTCAGGATGGAACTGTTCTCCGGCCCGGTTCCAACACTTAACTTCAAACCCCGGATGCCGTAAACATCGCCCATCTGCATGCGGGGAACAAGCGGGAATAGGTAGATCTGCGACTCCAGTTGCAAAGTGGACAGTCGATTGCTGACCCGCATACTATCGAGCACCATCTCACCGCTCAGCCCCGAAAGAGACCTCACCGGCAAGTCGTTGCTGAGTACGCCAAGGTCGCTATTCTCCGGCGGAGCCGCGACTGCGGAAAGCAGGAGGTCGTATGGGCCCATCTTCAATTCGCCACATTGTGCCTTGGTGAAGGCCAGACCGACCTCGGACCCTTTGGCCGGCTTGATACGAGGAACCACCGAGACCACATGCGCTTCAAGAATCGCTCCGTTGCGGAGTGCACAACTGTGCCGTTCCCATTCTACGGTGACCCGCGCGTAGACGGTTTCACCGACCTTCAGGAGCCGGGCGTGGAGGTCCGCCATCAATTCCGCCTGAATGGGTGTGAGTGCCCGGCTTGGCGATCTTTTCAGCGAAGGCCGTTGCCCAACAAAGCGCGAGTGCAGCCGCCAGCCCCAGGATCCGCATCTTCATCCCGCCCTCAGTTGGCAGCAATTCTATAGCGGCAAGTTCTCTTCGCGATGCAAATAGAGCGGCTTCAGGGGACGCTGACGATCGACACGGCGAAAGGCGCCAGGGTCAGATTTGGGCCATCGTGCTTTGAGGCCCGAGCCGCGGCTTCCCCACTCTCCTCATCGACGGTGAGAAGATTCCCTCTCTGCGCCTCGCCTGGCAAGGTGACGTCGATGACTCGATTTCGCTTGTTGATCAGCAACAGCTTTTTACCTGCGGGAGTAATGAACGCCTGGGCCGCTATGTCGCTATGGGAAGAAAGCTTGGTCGTGACCAATTGGTCTCCAGGGTGGAAATTATCCTTCAACAGGCTCAACACCCAATAACGCGCGTTGGGCTTCCCATTTTTCCAGTCAATCATGGAGACGCTGGGAAATTGCGACGGGTAACCGACCAGCTGTGACTCTCCGATCACCTCAACCCCCTGTTTTGCCAACTCCCCGTAAAGGTAGGCGTAGAGTGCGCCGGCCGCATTCCAGTACAGGGCTGGAATGGTATCGGGATGCGCCTTACTCTCCGCTATCTCCGCCTCATCGGAGGCCAGAATCACTCCCAGCTCATTGGTGTCTGTTTTCGTCTGCGGAGAGAGGCGTTGGCGAATCGCATCGATGTAGCGCACGGTAGCCAGAAAACGATCGGCCTGGTCAAAGAAGGTGTACTGCCAGCTGTTGATGTCCTGCTGCGGCGTCGGACTGGCATAGAAGTGATAGGAGACGTAGTCGAGCGGAATTCCTGGTTTGTGATTGACCGGATTGAGGAAATATTCGAAATAGCGCGGATCGTCCGAAGGCATGGCCAACGCCAGACCCATGAATTTTGTATCGGGACTTACCTCGTGGATGGCGCTGACGATCGCATCGTAGCGCGCGGTGTATTGTTCCGGGGTGGTTTTGTGCTCGAACTCTACCTCGTTGAGTACTTCCCAAATGGGAAAGTTGTAGTGATAGCCGGATGAGTGTTGTTTACCGTTTTCGTCGGTGAAGCCGCCCTTGGTGTACCAGCTCACCAGCCGGGCATAGTAGTCGCCCAGATCCTTGCCTGATGGGTCTTTTAGCTCCGTACCCTGCGTGTAATTCCAATCAACCTGGTTGGGATCGACCGGGTAAGTCACTGGTTTGTCAGTCTTGAAGAGCCACGCAGGGATGGTGCTGAAGTTCATCACCGTGCTGTGGCCTTCCGTCGCCGCCAGAAAGTCTTTGGTCATGGGATCGATGAGCGAGAAGTCCCAGGACGTCGCTTCTTTGGTTGGCGGCTCGAGCTCAGCGACACCCAGCCTGGGATACGGCAGCCAGGGCACATAGCGGACGTAGTCAGCACCCAGATTCTTGACGGCCTGGAATGATGCGTCGTGTATCGGAGATCCGGAGCGCAACATCGGGTTCACGACTACTTGCAGCGTGGGCGTGGACTTGGAGACAATCACCGTCTTGTTCCAGTCGACGGTGACTTCATTCGGTTTACTCACCGATTGTGCCAGCGCGGAGCCGGAGAAAAAGGTTGCCGCCAACAAGAGGCGAGAAAGGACTTTCCCGGCAAGCTCGAGGGAAATGAATGGATGGTTCAAGTTGCTCTCCGCAATTGTCTAATCAGGACACTTGTCATCCGTGACCACCGTCCAGGGAAGTGGGCTTCGTCAACCATTAGACAGTCCACTCATCCGCGATGTCGCGACTCCAATAGCGTCGTCTTCCGAAGCCGCACCCATCATACAGAAGTAAAGCAATAGAGCAACAGTTCCAAATAGGGAAATTATGGCCGGATTCTCGATCTGCTCTGGGACAGAAAATCATGGGTGGTCGCAGACCTGTTTCCCGCTATTACAAGGCCGATGGCAAGATTCGAAAGGTATAGCACTTTCCTATTGACATTGCTCCCTCGCCAACTCGATAGTTTCAGCCGAATGCACATGACCTCATCGAACCGTCTCCATCGCGCCAGCGTTGCGCCAACAGGCGTCCGCAACCGAATTCGCCGCACCGCCCTGGCGTTGACAGGGCTCGCCACGACGCTTTGCCTTGCCTCCGCTTTCGCCGCGCCGTCCGCGGGAAAGCCGACCCATCTTACTTGTGACTCTATGGTTGAGCCCCTGGGCATCGATTCCGCCCAACCGCTGTTCGCCTGGCAGCTTGCGGATAGCGGATTCGCTGCCCGGCAAACAGCCTACAGGGTAGAGGTAGCCAGTAAGCCCGCGATGCTAACGGCCGGCAAGGCGGATGTGTGGGATAGCGGCCGCGTCACTTCGGACAAATCGTTTGGTGTGGTGTATGGCGGTCCAGAGTTAGCCGCTTCAACCCGTTATTACTGGCGCGTGGAGGCCTGGGACAAGGACGGCAAGCCCTACCCGGCAAGCGACCTGAGTTGGTGGGAAACAGGATTGCTCAAGGAAACCTGGAAAGCCCAGTGGATCGGCTATGAAGACCCGGAGCATCGCGCGGTTCGTAAATCCGGCGCTACCTGGATCACCAACGCGGACGGAGCTGCCGAGAGCGCTAAGAACGGCGCCGATACGCAGCATGATTTTCGCTTCAAATTCCAACTCAACGGGCCGGTGAAACGTGCGGACCTATTTGTTACCGGAGAAGACTCCGCTGCGGCGTGGGTGAACGGGAGGCAGGTGTTGGAGACAGTGCCCCAGCCGCCCGTGGAAGCAAGCGCCCTGGAAGACCTACCTGCTCAAGGACGTTACCTCAGACGTGCGCAGTGGTGAAAACCTGCTGGCCGTCGGCGTCACGCTGTACGGAACACCGTCGGCCAATGGAACGGCCCCTCCTGAGACCAGCCGCACCCCGATGAGCGCGTGCCTGTATGTCGAGATGACGGATGGTACTGTCGTCGTCTTTGCCAGCAACAAAGAGTGGAAAGCCAGGCTGAATGCGGATCAGGGTTGGTATGACGCTAAGTACGACGATTCCGCGTGGCAGAATGCAATGGCCTACGCACTCCCAAAGACGCCGATGAGCGCGGACACGTTGGGGAATCCGTGGCGCACCGGGCCGGTGAAACTGCTTCGCCACAGCTTCGCGGTCAGCGGGCCGGTAGCCTCGGCGCGCCTTTATGTAACTGCGTTAGGCGCTTATCGCGTTCAGATCAACGGCGCGCGGGTCGGCGATCAGATCTTGTCTCCCGGATGGGACGATTTCCGGGCTCACGTTCCTTACCAGGCCTATGACGTTACGCGGCAGCTGAAGAATGGACGAAACGCCATTGCAGCCTGGCTGGCTCCAGGATGGTATACGACGCCGCTGATGTGGTTTCGCCAGGGATACAACTATGGAGACACTCCGCCGGCTTTAAAAGCGCAGCTTCGGATCGAGCATGCGGATGGCTCGATTGAGTGGATCGCCACCGACGCCACATGGAAGGCCGATATTTCTCCGATTTCTCAGGCGGAGATCTACGATGGCGAAGACTACGACGCGCGCAAGGAACAGGCGGGTTGGGACACAGCAGCTTTTTCCGACTCGAACTGGAAGCCAGTCGATTTGATCAACCCTACGGAACCGGAAATTGTTCCGCAATCCTTCCAGCCAATACGTGCCCATCAAACGCTGACCGCGGCGGAAATCACCAACCCCAAGCCCGGAGTTTACATCTACGACTTTCGCCAAAACCTGGCGGGAGTCGCGCGCCTGCGGGCGCGAGGCGCTGCAGGGACAGACGTTCAGCTGCGTTTCGCTGAGGTGTTGAATCCCGACGGCACCCTTTACGTTGAGAACCTGCGCACCGCGAAAGCCACGGACCACTTTATTCTTTCCGGGAAAGGCGATGAGGAATTCCAACCAGACTTTACCTTTCATGGCTTCCGCTATGTTGAAGTGACGGGCCTGAAGTATAAGCCAGACCTCAATGCCGTGAGGGCGGTGGCTATGTACACGGATGCGCCCATCACGGTGCAGATGCAGTCCGGCAGCCCGATGATCAATCAACTGTGGAGCAACATTCTGTGGGGACAACGCTCCAATTTCGTCGGTGTGCCGACAGATTGCCCGCAGCGTGACGAGCGTCTGGGCTGGACCGCGGACGCCCAGGTATTCTGGCGCACCGCGTCGTACAACATGGACCTGACCCAGTTCTCAAAGAAGTTTGCCCGCGATATAAGAAACACCCAGGTGGGCACGCCGATGTACGGCATCTTCGCTCCGGGAACGGATACGCCCAATCCCGGCTTCGGCGCCGGGTGGAGCGATGCCGGCGTCATCATTCCCTGGACCGCGTGGCTGCAATCGGGAGACACGCGTGTCGTGGAACAAAACTGGGATGCAATGGAGAAGTACCTGGCGGCGATCCAGGCGGCCAATCCCTCTTACCTCTGGAAGACAGGCTACGGCATACCCTTCGGCGATTGGCTTTCTCCCGAAGGCCCTACTCTTGAGCCTTTGGTTGCGAGTGCCTACTGGGCTTACGATGTCACCCTCATGCAGCAGATGGCCCATGCCCTGGGCAAGACCGAAGACGAGGCAAAGTATGCCGAGCTGTTCAGCAAGATCAAGACCGCTTTTGCCGCGGAGTACATTCATGCCGACGGTTCTATTCCGGGGGCCGACAATGGCCCGTCCCCCTTTGGACAGATCAACAACCCCGAAGCCAAGGCAAAGGGTGGTGATACCCAGACAAGCTATGTACTGGCATTGAACATGAAGCTGGTGCCCGATTCCCTGCGAGCCGCGGCGGCGGACAAGCTGGTGGCCAAGATTGAAGCCAATCACGGGCGCCTGGCAACCGGATTTCTGGGGACACCTTATTTACTGGCTGTGCTGGTGGATACCGGGCACACCGACGTTGCCTATCGCCTGCTGCTCAATACTGAATATCCCTCCTGGGGATACCTGGTTGGGCATGGCGCCACCACCATGTGGGAGCGCTGGAACGGCGACCAGATGCGCGGCGACCCCAGCATGAATTCGTACAACCACTATGCCTATGGCGCGGTCGCCGATTGGATCTATCGTTACGCGGCAGGGATCGATGCCCTACCCACGGACGCCGGCTTCCACACCATCTATCTCCATCCCAATTTCGATGCCCGCCTGGGAAGTCTCGACTTCCGCTACCAATCCTCTTACGGTGAGATACGCTCCGCGTGGTCAATGAAGGGTACGACAGTTACCTGGCTGGTCACCGTTCCCCCAAATACGACGGCCCACATGCCGCTGGCGGCCGGGCAGCAGGATAAGTTCACGCTAGACGGAGAAGCATTGTCCAACAGCAAGAAGCTCCGCTTGGTGAGTAACGCAGAGGGGAGTGCTACTTACGAACTGCCTGCCGGTACTTATTCGTTTCGGGTTACTACGCAGTAAGTCTCGAGGAAGACTCGCGGATTGTAGAATGATTTGTGGCCCGGAGTGCTACCTTTTGCCTGGCTGCAACGAGCATATTCCCCTATTGAACATTGGGGTCTTCCTGGACACGCAATTGATATATCTGAATTATTGACATATCCGAATTTAGGATGGAAACTGTTACCCTATTGCAATGCATTAGCCCTTGGCTGTTCAAGGTGGAAGGTCCGCCTGCACTCAGGCACGTAGACTGAAGAGTTCAGTACGGTTTCGCGGATAGGGACACTATGGCACAAGACATGGAAGGCTCTGTTTGGCAGGCACTTGATCAATTCAAGATTGAATTGCCTTCGTGGGGTTTCGCGAACACGGGAACCCGGTTCGGCAAGTTTATGCAGCCTGCGGCAGCGACCAACCTGGCGGAGAAATTCAACGACGCCGGCATGGTCAACCAGTTGACTGGAGCATGCCCGACGGTCGCCCTGCACGCCCTTTGGGATCTGCCGAATGGACTCAAAGACGTGTCGCAAGTGCAAGAGCTGTCGAGCAAGTGCGGAGTGGCCGCCGGGTCGATCAATCCCAACTTTTTTCAGGGCCAGGAATACAAATTCGGCGCTCTCGGCAATCCCGATCCGGCAATCCGCAAGCAGGCACTCGATCATCTGCTGGACTGCGTCGCCATCGCACATAAATTGAATTCACGCGATATAGCGCCCTGGCTTCCTGATGGATCAAACTATCCCGGAACGCAGAGTATGCGGCACCGCATTGCCTGGTTTGAGCAAGCGTTCAAAAAAACGCATGCCGCCATGAGCCCCGGCCAAAGACTGCTGATCGAATACAAACCGTTTGAGCCGTACTTCTATCACACCGACGTAGCAGATTGGGGCATGGCGCTGTTGCTGGCAAAGGCCGCCGGACCGCAGGCATTGGTGCTGGTCGACACCGGCCACCACTACCAGACACAGAACATTGAACAGATTGTCGCCTGGCTGCTGCGCGCCGGAATGCTGGGCGGATTTCACTTCAACGATCGGCGCTACGCCGACGATGACCTGACGCTGGGATCGATCGACCCCTACCAGGTGTTCCGTATCTTCCACGAGATTCGTAACTACGAATGGGAAACAGGAGCCCCTGTCGATGTGGCGTACATGATCGATCAAAGCCACAATATGAAGGGCAAGATGGAAGCCATGGTGCAGACTGTTTGCACGGCGCAGGAAATCTACGCCAAGGCTGCGCTGGTCGATCAAGCGCAGCTCTCAGCACTGCAGGAAGAATGCAAGCTGGTGGAAGCAGAAGAGTGCTTTCGCTCCGCGTTCTGGCAGGATGTACGGCCCATCGTGAAGAGCTGGAGGCGATCCAAAGGGCTGGTGGAAGATCCGCTGCTGGCGCTTCGCGAGAGCGGTTACATCGAACAGATTACCAAGGAACGTGCAGCGGCAAACCAGGGTGCGGTCGCAAGTTACGCCTGAGCGTCTAGCGCACTTTTAAATAATTTCCATAGCCCACCACGACGGTCGAGCCGACCAGCAGGAACAATCCAAGGGCGACCAGCCCTTTCGTCCGGCGGCTGGTTCCCTTCCATTCCTTCAACGCCATGCCCCACAGTGTGGCGAAGATGATGATGCTGGCCATGTGCAGTGTCCAGCTGGAAAAGTCGTACTTGCCCATCTTGGTCTGCCCCATGGAATAAAAGAAGAATTGGAAATACCAGATGACTCCGGCGAGCGCGGCGAGAAGATAATTCTTTGCCAGCGTCGGGCCGTTAAGGCGGCTCGCCGGCTCAAGCAAAGCCGCCTCTGCACCCAGTGACTTCGCGGTCGTGACCTCGACCGCACCCATCGGATTGATGCCAGGTGCTCCAGCGAACTGAGCGAAGGAACGATTCTTTACAATCAGGAAAAAAGACCACAGGAAATTGGTAACAAAGCCGCCCCAGAGAACGACGACCAGGACGGGAAGGTTCTGCCAAAGGTCGAGGCGATGCTGTGCAAGGAGTTGGACGCGTGCGATCTCAGCGATGGGTTTGCCTGCAGCCAGCCCGTAGGCAAAGCAGGAACTCATGATGCCGGCAAAGATGGCCACGGCCAGTCCCTTACCAAAGGAGAAGTCGCGCTCCCCGGCCTCTGCCCTGTCCTCGCTGGAGATTTCATGCTCTTTCGAGTAGCCGGCCAAGCCGCTGACGGCGATCGCCACCATGCAAACCCCGACTCCGGCGAGTATCACTTGCCCCGAAGTCTCATGCAGGATGGAGGACATCTGGCCACTGAAAATCGGTGGCATCAAGGTACCGAATGCGGTACAAAAGCCGAGCGCGATCGCATATCCCAGGGCAATACCAAGGTAGCGAATGGAGAGGCCAAAAGTGAGCCCGCCAACCCCCCACATAACGCCCCAGAAGCATGCATAGTAGATACTGGCAGTCGGCGCTGCGTGAAGAATAGTGGACAGATGCGGGACCAGCAGGAGGGCCAACACCATGGGGGCGACGATCCACGCGGCGATGCCCTGGATGATCCAGAAAATTTCCCAGGACCAGCGCTTGATTCCCCGGAAGGGGATGAAATTGCTGGCAGAAGCGAGGCCGCCGATCCAGTGATAGATAACGCCAATGAATGGGTTAGGACCCACAATCACCTCGGTGGATGGGTAGGAGCAAGCGCACCTATCCTACGTGAAGCAGGACATATTGTGAAATACTTTGTCTATTGAATTTAATACGACGTTTGTGCCGGACAAAACGGCTCGGGACGGCATAGCATTGGTGCGCTTCGAAACATTTGCCCTATTGATTTCATGCTAGCCAGGGTGATCCACAGAACAGTACAAGGAGACGATATATGCCCCTCAAGTATCTTTCCGATCTTTGGGATGAGAGCCACGCCAGAACGCTCGATGCCCCCGCTCTTTTGCGCTATCGCTCCAACTTGCTGGGATCCGATCTGCGCATCACCAACTTCGGCGGTGGGAATACCAGCTCGAAACTCGAAGGCACCGACCCGCTGGATGGGGAGAAGAAGGAGGTGCTTTGGGTGAAAGGCAGCGGCGGTGACCTGGGCAGCATCAAGGTCGAGGGATTTGCCACCCTGTACATGGAAAAGGTGCTTGCCCTGTCACAGGTCTACCGTGGGGTTGAGTTTGAAGATGAGATCGTCGGCTTGTATCCGCTTTGCACGTTTGGTAACAATCCTGTCGCGGCTTCGATCGATACTGCCCTGCATGCTTTTCTTCCCTTCCCTCATGTAGACCATCTCCATCCGGACTGGGGCATCGCGCTCGCGGCCTCGGCGAACGGTAAGGAAAAGATGGATGAGTTCAACAAGGAGTTCGGTCACAAGCTGGTATGGGTGCCCTGGCAGCGGCCGGGCTTCGAGCTTGCGATGATGCTCGAACGTGCGGTTAAGGAAGTTCCCGGCTGCGATGGCGTCGTGCTCGGCGGCCACGGCCTGTTCACGTGGGGCGGCACGCAGCGGGAATCGTATCTGAATACCATCACCATCATCGACCAGATTGGCCAGTTCATCGAGGGCTATCGATCCGGGAAGAGCGCTGCTCCGTTTGGTGGCGCAAAGTACCAGCCGCACCAGCAGCGGCAGGCGATTGCTACCAAACTCATGCCGTTTCTGCGTGGCCATGTCTCAAACCAGCAGCGCATGATTGGCAGTTTCACGGATATTCCCGAGATCCTGGAGTTCATCAATTCGCATTCCGCGGCCGAATTGGCGCATTTGGGCACCAGCTGCCCTGATCACTTCATCCGGACGAAAATCCGGCCGCTGTTTGTGGACTGGGACCCGTCGAAGGATGCTGCGCAAATTCTTCCGGCTGCGACGGCTGCGTTGGAGAACTATCGCCGCGAATATGCGGACTACTATAAGCAGCATGCGCTTCCAGACTCGCCCGCGATGCGCCATGCGAACCCTACTGTCGTGCTGGTGCCGGGTATCGGTATGTTCAGTTTTGGAAAGAATAAGGCCGAGGCGCGAATCACCGGCGAGTTTTATGTGAACGCGATTCACGTGATGGAAGGCGCCGGGCATTTGGATGAGGGTACCTGTCCTGCGATCCTGCCCCAGTCAGGGCCGGCGGCGGATACCAGCGCGTTCAAAGTCCACTCCAACTACGTTGCGTTGCCGGCTTCTGAAGCGTTTCGCATCGAGTACTGGGCCCTTGAAGAAGCCAAGATCAGAAGGCAGCCGGCGGCCAAGGAATTAAGCGGGCGCGTGGTCTTGGTAGTGGGTGGCGCCAGTGGGATAGGCCGCGAAGTGGTGATGATGGCGGCAGCGCGCGGGGCGCATGTAGTCGTTGCGGACCGTGAGATGGACGCAGCGAACAAGGTAGCTGCCGAGGCACAGGCGATCGCCGGCCGCGAAGCGGTGATTGCCACCAAGATCGACATTCGCGACCGTGCCGCGATTCGAGCAGCGCTCGATGCGACGATTGCCGCCTACGGTGGCATCGACATCCTGATCAATACGGCCGCGCTTTTCCCTTCCTCGCCCGACGGTGTCATCAGCGATGCACAATGGGCATCGACACTCGAGATCAACGTCACCGCCAACTACCTGCTGGCGGATGAAGCGGCGAAGGTCTTCGAAGCCCAGGGGATTGACACCAGCATCGTGCTAACCAGCTCAGCGAATGCGGTTGTGGCCAAGCGCGGCAGTGAAGCTTATGACGTCAGCAAGGCGGCTGTCAGCCACCTGGTACGGGAACTTGCCGTCACTTTATCGCCCAAGGTTCGGGTCAACGGCATCAGTCCCGCGACGGTGGTCAAGGGATCGACCATGTTTCCACGCGACCGCGTGAAGGCGTCGCTTACGAAATACAAAATCCCGTTTGATGACTCTGCTTCCGACGACGAATTGCGTACCCTGCTGGCGCAGTTCTATGCCCAGAGAACCTTGACCCATCAGCCGATTGATCCTAAGGACTGCGCCGCGGCTATCCTCTTTCTCGCGGGTCCGCTGGCGCCCTGCACCACGGGCCACCTGATCCCGGTTGATGGAGGTCTGACCGAGGCTTATCTCCGATGAGCGAGAACTGCCCAAAAGACCGGCGAGCGTTGATTGCGATCGATCTGGGCGCGGAGAGCTGCCGCGTTTCGTTGCTCCGCTGGTTGCATGAATGGCCTCATATCGAGCTGGTTCATCGCCATGCAAATGCTCCGGTAAGCCGCAATGGAGAGATCCGTTGGGACCTACACCAGATTACGCAGCAAATGGATATCGGCCTGCGCAAGTGCGCAGAGATTGCGAGCGAAGGCATCCGATCGATCGCCGCGGATGGATGGGCAGTAGACTACGTTCGTTTAAACGCGGATGGTGAGGCCCTTGCCGACCCTTTCTGCTATCGCGATGAACGAACCATTCGCTCGCAGCCGGAGGTGTTCCAACGGATCTCAGCAGCTCGCCTTCGCACCATCACCGGGATAGAGATGAGCCGTATCAATACGCTCTACCAGCTTTGCGCGGATGCGGACGATTTGCAGGAAAGGCCCTGGCTGACATTACCTGAATACATACTGCGTCGCCTCGGGGGAAGGGGTGTGGCTGAATATACCAACGCGACGCACACCCAGCTTGTGGATGCGGAGAAGCGTAGCTGGTCACGGGAGATTTTTGCTGCGGCCGGTTTGGTGCAAGCGGTCGCGGCTCCCATCGTTGGACCAGGCACCGTGATCGGAAAACTAAACGGACGTGCGCTCAACCTGTCCGCCCTCGAAGGCGCGGAGTTGATTGCGCCTGCTTGTCATGACACAGCTTCCGCGATCGCAGGCATACCGGATAGCGGCGACGACTGGGCCTACATCAGCTCGGGCACATGGTCGTTGGTCGGAACACTGCTCTCGGAGCCCATCAACGGACCAGAGGCGCAGGCAGCGGACTTCACCAACCTCGGCGCCGTCGGAGGCCGCATTTGTTTTCACAAGAACGTCAACGGCATGTGGATGCTGCGGCAATGCATGACGGAATGGGCCGCGGAGATTGACTGGACCGTGCCTGAGCTGATCGCCGCCGCCGAGCAGGTTCCACCACCTGCTGCTTTATTTAATGTGGATGACCCGGAGCTTCTATTGCCCGGAGAGATGCCGGCGCGCATCAATCGACAGCTCAAGCGGCGCGGTCTGGCTCCGCTGGCAGTCGGCGCGGAGGGTGCGCCACAAATGACCAGTCTCATTCTGCACAGTCTAGCCGCCAGGTATGCGGAGATCCTGAGCAGCCTGGCGCGGATAACGGGAAAGAAGCTCCGGCGGATTTATATCGTCGGCGGTGGTAGCCGCAACACGCTTCTGAATCATCTGACCGAGGCCGCGACTGGTCTGGAGGTACGATGTGGCGCAGTGGAAAGTGCAACGATCGGCAACTTCGCCGTGCAGTTGGCTGCCCTGGAGGACCCGCATCCGGAAGGCGTTACGGCTGCCGCGGTCGCGCACTGGGCACAGCAAATCTTATCGGCTGCGTTCTAGTCTGCAACAAGCCCCGGGTGCCCCACATCTCGCTCGTTTTTTGCGAGATGTGGGGCACCACGGATCATAACCTCCATTGTGTATCGGGCCTCAGAACAGCTCGGGTTTACAGCAGTGGTATCCCACATCTCGCAAAAAACGAGCGAGATGTGGGGCACCCAGCGGTAGTAGTAAATAAGAAATTTGAAGAGAACGAGCGTGATCTACTAACAGACGCGGATGAAGCGCAGCTGCAGCAAGGCTGCAATCTTTTCAATTTGCGCAGCGGCGTGCCCTACCCCGATGGCGCAGTGATGAGCCGGGCCATGTGAATTCCAGGCTTCTATGAATTTGCGCGCACCCAGGGGAAATTTATAGCGGCTGTTGGTATTGCCGATTTCCAGAATGGCTCCAGGCACACTCTCACCTTCCGCGATCTGTAAGGCGAACCCGGTGTTCTTATCCTCGATGACAGAGAGCAGCGTTACCGGTCCGTGCTTGACGGACATCTCGACCGAAAGGCCCGCACCCACTTTGCCGTGGTAGACGCGGAGAGGACGCACCTTGATCTTATCCTGGGCAATGCCGATGTGACCCGGACCGTCATGGCCCATGAGGACGAGGTCCGCGGCGAAATCGATCGCATAGTACTCGGTAAAGGATCCTCCGATTCCCAACAGATCCATGATCTTCATGGCGATCACGTTCTTGACTTCGTACTCTCCGGCAACCGGCACTCCACGGCCGGTAAGCATCGATGTGCCGAGGATGATCGAGCTAATCGTGTCTTCATTTTCAGGAACGCCGCTTCCGTTGTAGAAGTACGCCATCAGATCAAGGCCTTTTTGCTTCACCAGCTGATCGAGGGCGACAGCTGTTCGAGCTGCACGCACAAGCTCCGCCTGGGGGCAATCGTCACCCACTTCAAAGAAGGCGCGAAACTCCGCCAGCTTGTTCTGCGCTTCGTCTGCGCTGACGGTGTTTCGCAAAGCGGTGAGCTCATCTACTTCGAGCATCTCGATATACAGATCGAACCTGCCGCTCACCTGCGTCAGATCGGTAGCGATGTCGAGCATGCCTCCGTAATAATGGCCCATCAACCCGAGGCGGCTGTGAGCCAGCATGTGGACCACTTCAGCGGCGCGAAGCCACTCGTCTATTTCCCGCCAGCAGGCTGGATCGTCGTGGAGCATTCCGGTGACCTGGTGAAATGGAATGTCCAACCGGCGAAGGACATTGGCGATCTCGGGGACAGGACACGCGCTGCAATAGGCGAGCCACTCGCCTGTCATAGCAGTTCTGCTTTCCATGGCGTTGAATCGCTGGTAGTCGATTGCCGATGCAGGCTGCAGGTTCAGCAGTAGCACCGGCACCTTGGCCCGCTTGATGAGCGGCAGCACGGTTGCAGAAAGTGCATAGGTCGTGACGTAGACAAGAAGGATCTCGATGTCTTCGCGCCGCGACGTGTGAGCCGCCTCCAGCGCCTTCTCCGGCGTGTCGACCAGGCCCAGGTTCACCACTGTCCGAGTATCGCTCGAGACCTTCTTTTCGACTTCGTCAACGTAGCCTTTGAGTCTTTCTTCCAGCCCTGCGAACTGGCTCCAATATGCCTCAAGCCCTAACCCGACCAACCCTATACGCAAATGCCGATACCTGTTCTGCATCATGGTTGTTGTGAGGATACGCGGATCACCTGAACAGTTCCAAGCAGACCAGAGGGAAGCAGTGGCGAATTTGCCTTGTAAGGATTGTGAGTGGTGAAGGTATATTTTTTCGCCGCGTTCGGCTGCGCGTCGCCGATCAACCGATTCACCCAGAGATTGGCCACCCTGATCTCGAGTTTGTTCTCGCCCGGCTTTATCGCGCTGGTCACGTCGAGGCGATAAGGAGCCTTCCATACGATCCCCAGCGCCCTTCCATTGACCGTCACTTCGGCCAGGTTCTTTACGTCGCCCAGATCAAGCCACAGTTGGGCACCGGGCTTGAACCAGTCTGCGGGCGCGTCCACGGTCTTTGTATAGGTGCCGTGTCCGGAGAAATATTTCACGCCCTCGTCGCTGCTGTCACTCCACGACATCAACTTGTCGAGAGTAATTTTTTTCGGGGCACCCCGATCGGCCTCGAAGCTCACTTCCCACGGGCCCTCTACGGTCGCCACCGCACTCTCACGCTTTGCGGGTAGATTGAGAGAAGGAGAAGGAGAAGGCTTGCGGAAGACAACGAAGACCGTCCCGTATGGATCCAGATGGAGTGGCACCGTCGTACTGCCGTTTGCAATCCGGTAGGCCGCAGGCTCCGTCATGCCGGTATCCGCATGCCAGAGTTCCGGCGCCTTCCCTTCGACACCGAAGGTCGCATCCACTTGTTCCACCCGGTCATTCCTGTTATCGACGTAGTAGAGGTCAGAGTGCTCGAGCTTGCGATGCACGAACAAAACCTCGGTGTCGGTTTCCGGCTTGGAGTAAGCAAAATCAGGTGGAACCTTCATGCCCGCAAGAACGTCGGCCAGTTTTTGATCGCCGTAGACCTTGCCTTTGCCGGTTTTCGATTGGCCCCAGAGTTGATCCGAGATGGCGTGGAATTCAGCCGCATCATCGGCGAGGCTTGGGTCGTCTATCGGACGCGCGCCAACGAGGGTAGCGCCGGCAAGCACCAGGTCGCGCACCTTACGCAGCACGGGGAGAGACATGTGCTGGCTGTAAGCATCGAGGGCCAGCACGCGGTAGCTCATACCGCTCGCGGTAACCAATTGCCCGTTTTTCACGGATAGCTTATGAATCAACGCATCGGCATTCACGTAATCGAAGTTGTATCCAAGGGGTACATCGGGCGACTTGCTGCCAAAGATTGCAGTGAGATTCGAATCCTCGCCGTAGAAGTAGAGGATGTCGGCCACGAAGTGTCCCTGTTGCAGCAGAAACGAACTGCGCGCCAGGTAAGTGATCCACGGCTGAGCCTGTTCGGCCCATACCTCGTTGCGGGTAAACCATTGTCCAAAGGGGCCAAGGGCGAGGCCGGGAGCCTTATTAACCAGGGGCTGATGCACGGAGGTATGAATCACGAACCGATTCAGGCCCACCGCTAATTCTTTGTCGGCAGTCGGCTTCAGGGTTGCCGGCGACCATGCCCAGGGACCACTTGCCGCAGTAAGGGACTCAGCCGCGACCAGGTTCTGTCCATAGATGTGGGACACGGATGCGGATTCCCGAATATCCGCGTTGTAACCATACTGCTCTGCGTTCACACCTGGGCGTTGCGTCCACATGGCAGCCATGGGAACGTCGTCGGCTTTTTTCATCTCCATGCCGTCGCCAATAGTGGCCCGTCCCTCTTCATGCGATTCGCCATATTGACCCATGCCGCGCGCGTGCAGAGACTGAGCGATTTGACCATAGTGGTTTTCGGCAACAAGATCGGCAAGTGTTTTACGCCAGTCCCACAAAAAGCGATCGCTGGCTTCCGCGCTCTCGACCACGTGGCCGGTAAGCACGGGGAGCCAGGGATGCGCATCGTAGCCACGCCGGGTCGCGAACTCGGCAAGCATGTCATCGGTCCAGTTCTCGGTACCTGCTTCCCAGCTGTCTGTGACGACGAACCGGACGCCCGTCTTGCCCATCAACGGGCCGACCGCACTCTTGTAATTGTCGAGGTAATGCTCGAAGTAGTCTTTCACGTGGGCACGGTTGAGCTTGTCCACTTCGAGCCCAGTGGCTTCTGGCGATGCCGGATGATTGGTGATGCCGGTAAGCGAATAACCCATCCGCTGCACTATCCAGTGTCCTGGCGGGGGCGTCCAGTCCAGCGTTCCATCTGGGTGCATTTTCGCAGTAAGGTCAACGACCGTGGTCTTCAGGATCGCCTGGCCTGCGGCCGCCGACGGGGTAGCAAACGAATAAAGATCCGGCAGAGTTGCAAATCCGGCCTTTTCCTCAAATCGGTTGATCCGCGCGCCCGAGTGCAACTCGAATTCCGAGATGTGGTAGTCCGTGGGCGGCGGGGGCATGCCCGAAATCCCGAGGTCAGACATGTCGATATCCCCGAGCATCGATTTCGGCGGCTCGAGTGTGGTGAACGTGAGGCGGAAGAAGCGCGCAGTCACCGGGGCAAAGGCCATGGTGTGTTGCACTGCGCCTGCAGTCGGTATGGTGACGATGGAGCGGAATTGCTGCCCATCGTCGCTGGCTTCGAACACCGGGCCGTGACCCGTCTCTCCACCAAACTGCGCCAGCGGATCGCGAGGGCCGCCCATGGCAACCGTGACCGCGTTGACCGTGTGCGGCTCTGGATATTCGAACTGTATCCATGACTTCTGCCCTATCGGTGCGATGGGTAAGTCGGTTGATTTCATCATGTCCCGGGCGGCTAAGATCGCAGGATCCACATGTCCGCTACTGGAGGTCACCTTCGGCTCCACGGGCGACAAGGAGGTCTCCGCATCCGGCACGCGGTAAGCAATGACGACGCCGTCCGCGTAGTAATCTTTGGGCGGCGGAGGCTGCTGCCCGGGGCCACCCATCATCCCCATCGGATCCTGCTGGGCTAGGTTCTGAAACGGTCCGGTCACCATGGGAGGCTTGGCGATGATGCCGGTGAAAGGATGGCCGCCTTCGACGGCTGTCTCGCTCCACACAAACTTCTTCATCGCTTGAGACGACTCAACCCAGGGGCCGCCGGTCTCACTCCATCCAGGGGATCCGGCAATGGCCAACTCAAGACCGAGAGAATCGGCCTTCTTGGTTGCGAAGAGAAACGCCTCTTTCCACTCGGGGGTCATGTAGACGAGGCGCTTTTCCACCACCTTGGGCGTGTTCAGCGCGGCGTCGAAGTTTTGCATGCCGCCGAGGCCTACGCGTTTCATCCACTCCATATCCAGGCCGATGCCTTCTTCGGTAATGTTGCCGCTCATCCAGTGCCACCAGACACGCGGCCTCGCGCCGCTTGGGGGACTCAGAAAGCCTTGTTCCAAAGGGTCGGCTGAGTTTTGAGCAGGAGCCATGGCGGGTACAGCCAACGCTGCGAAAAGAGCGGCTGCTGCAACTTTCCTGAGTGTGGAATGCGTCTTCATAAAAAAGTCTTTCCCTCTTATTGACATGCGCGGAGTCATCGGATGCGGATATGCCTCGGGCTGGTGGCCGACAACCAAACATGAAATTGTTCCTCAATTGGTTTTATTGCGCGCACAAATATAGCATGCCGATATCAGCGGTGGCGACGGGAGATTCTGTTGCACCGACGATATGCGCTAGGGACCCTGGAGCCGTGACCGCTGAAGGTTCCCCAACTGGGCCGGAGAACGGAAAGATGGCTCATGCGGACGTTATACTGTTCGTGGTTTCCGTATTGAATTTGAGCTGCGAAGAGCACAGGCTCAAAAAAGGAGAGGCTTGGCTAAGTCTGGGTTAAAGCGGCTGTACCACATCCCGATCCTGTCGAAGGCGCTGGACATCCTGGAATTGCTGCAGGCTGAGGACGAGCCCCTGGCGCTGGAGGCGCTTTACCAGCGAACCCGGATTTCCAAGACGTCGGTCTATCGGATCCTCAAGACCTTTGTCCATCGCGGCTATGTGGCGCAAACGGAGAATGGGCTGTACCGGTTGGCAACCCGCCCGCGAAAGATACGCTTCGGCTTCGGAGGCCAATCGGAAGATCTGCCTTTCTCGCAGGCAGTCACCGAGAGCCTCAGGGCGGCCGCGGCATCTTCCGGCGTGGATCTGATGATCCTCGACAACCACTACGACGCTGCCACAGCGATTCGCAATGCGGAGCAGTTTGTGGCTAACCGGGTGGATCTGGTCATCGAATTTCAAATTGAGCAGCAGGTCGCGCCCATCGTTGCGGACAAGATTGCGGATGCGGGCATTCCTCTGATCGCTGTCGAGATCCCGCATCCGCACGCGATCTTCTTCGGTGTCAATAATTATCGCGCCGGCTTCGAAGCGGGTGAGTATCTGGCTATCCATGCTCGACAAAAGTGGGACAGCAAAGCATCGTGGGTGATTGGCCTGGACATTGAAGAAGCCGGCCCGTTGGTACAAAGCCGGATTACCGGCGCGTTTGAAGGGGTGCGTTCTGTGCTGCCCGACCTGCCGATCGAAGCATTCGTGCGCATGGACGGACGCGGCCTTCGCGACCGGGGCTACAAGCTGACGGCCGACTTTTTACGTCGCCACCCCAAGGACCGCGGCCTGCTGATTGCCGCCGCTACGGATACGAGTGCCCTGGGAGCACTGCAGGCAGTTCGAGAAGCGAAGCGCGACAAGCACGTTGCCATCGTCGGCCAGGACTGTATTCCGGAAGCTCTCGAAGAGATGACCAAGGCCAATTCACCCTTTATCGGATCCGTCTCGCATGAAGTCAATACCTACGGTGCGCGGCTCATCCATCTGGGACTGGCGATGATCAAAGGTGACCGCATTCCTCCTTACAATTACGTCAATCACAAACTGGTCACCACGAAAAGTATCCTCGCGTCCGAGTAGCTGGGGCATTTTATTTCTGCTGTAGTTTAACCCTGTTGCATGAGGAAAGAGACGTCAATGTTACCTGATCCTGAAACCCCCAAGAGCCTGAATGACCGCCGCTCGTTTATCAAAATGATGGCGGCGGCTCCGCTCTTCGTCACCCTGGCGTCGCGCAGCCTTGCTGAAACGGTAGCTGCGACAAAAGCGAAGTCTTCGGGCGCGAACGTCTACTCTCGTCTTGGCGTTCGACCCTTTATCAATGGCCGGGGGACCTGGACGTATCTGAGTGGTTCGCTTGAACTGCCTGAGGTTCGTCAGGCAGCGGAGCAGGCATCCAGACAGTTCGTCGACATGTTTGAGTTGCAACGGGCCGCTGGGAAAAAGCTTGCGGAGCTGTCGGGAGCAGAGTCCGGGATGGTGACATCGGGCTCAGCGGGCGCGATGGCATCGGCGACCGCAGCCTGCATCGCCGGGTGCGATCCCAAGAATATCTGGCAGTTGCCCGATACAACGGGGCTGAAGCATGAAGTCGTCATGCTCGGAGGACGGAGCGCGTTCGATAGCGCGATTCGTCTTGCCGGGGGCCAATTGGTGCTTGCGCCTACGGTGGACGACTTGCAGCCGGCCATCAATGCGCAGACCGCTATGGTTTATACCACCTGGCGAGATGACCGCCTGTCAAAGGCTTTGCAGATAACACGCGCTGCCAAGGTTCCCCTACTGGTGGACGACGCGGCAGGCATACCTCCGTTCGAGAACCTCACACGCTATGCAAAGATGGGCGTCGATCTTTATTGTTTCAGCGGAGGAAAAGGCTTCAGGGGTCCGCAATGTTCCGGGTTGTTATTAGGCAGGAAAGACTTGATCGAGGCAGCCTTAGCCAATAGCAGCCCATGGGAGGGCGCCGTTTGCAGGGCCATGAAAGTCGGCAAGGAAGAGATCATGGGCATACTCGCCGCGGTAGATTATTGGTCGCGGACGGATCTTGCGGCGTTGAATCAAGAGTGGGAAAGCCGTGTCAAGCGGATTGAGAAACTGGTCGTCACGGTACCCGGGGTCACTACCTCCATCGAAATCCCGCAGGAAGGCAACAGCTACCCAACCCTGACCGTGAAGTGGCCTGAAGAGCAATTTGGTTTGACGGTGGCCCAATGTGACCAGCAGCTCCGCGCAGGAGAGCCCCGTATTGAAGTTCTGACGAATACGAATCCGAGCCTGGTCTCGACTGTCCGCGAAGGTGCTGACCCCAAGAAATCTTTGATGAGGCATCCGAATCAACTCCAGATCATTTCCATGACCCTACAGCCGGGAGAAGACCTGATCGTGGGCAATCGACTGCGCCGTATTCTTGAGACGGCTCGTAAACGATCTGCTTGATGGTTCCCTTCTTTACACGCCGCAGAAAAAGAAACCGCAGATCTCTCCGCTCCGCTACGCTCCGGTCGAGATGACAAGTTTGTTGCGAAGCTGGAAACGATTCTCCACGGGAAAAGGGACCTTGCGTAGCCACAAACTTGTCATCTCGACCGAAGCGTAGGCGGCGTCAAACCGCGCTCTATATAGATTGCATGCTCTTTCCCGCGTTGCCCACTTTATTAGAAACAAATCCCGGGATAGCGTAGGAGAGAGATCAGGCTACGAGGCCTTGGGTGCTTCGCTGAAGATCTCGACCAGTCGCTCAGCGATGATCTTGTCTTCGCCTTCCTTAATTTGCCAAACAGCAAAACCGAATGTACTCGGATCAGTGAATCGTCCGTTGCGCCGGGCCGGAGCAGGAGTAGTAGGGGCATCCGGATCGCGGCCGTGCATACCGCTGGAATTGGCGCCCATGCTGCCGATTCCGATCGGGCGGGTATCGGCCAGCTTCTGCATCACCTCTGGTCCGGTGATCTTGAGCTTTGACGAATCAATATGCCATGAATAGTGGGGCGTCACGTTGCCCAGGGCCTGGGGATCAAATTCCCGCGGCAGCGCGGTGACTCCGAACTTCTTGACTGCGTCCGTAATGACCTGGGCGCGCGCGTCGTACATCTTCAGCGTGGCGTCATAGTCCTGGTTAACGAAAATCTCCAACGCCTTCAGAAGGCCAAAGATGGTTTCCTTACCTACTTTGCAACAGCGGCCGATACGATCTTCCTGCGGGCTCATATTCAGCAGGGCGTAATGGATCAAGTCTTCCCTGCCCATCAGAATGCCCGACGCTTGCGGTCCGCAGATGTCCTTCCCACCGCTGACCGTCAGCAGGTCGAAACCAATCGCCGGGTACTCCCAGAGCCTTGAAACCGGCGGCACGTCCGCCGAGAAATCGTTGAAGCTGTAAATGTTGTGTTCCTTGGCAATGGCGACGGTCTCCTGCCCGCTGACTTTCCCCCGATTCGCCAAAATATTCGTGAAGTGGATGGCCACGGTCTTCGGATTAATCGCCGCGATCATCTCTTCGCGCGTTTCGACCTCAACTAACTTCGCCCCAGTCTGCCGTATCTGGTGGTCGAAATTGTATCGATGACTCTTCTGAATGATGACCTCGTTCTTGGGAAAGCTACTCACGTCCGGGATGGCGTGAAGCCGCGGCTCAAGGTCTTCGGTCATCATGCCCGCGTAACCAACCACCATGGCTGCGGCCGCGCCGCCCGTCACCAGTCCGGTGTAGCCGGTGGGGAGCTTGCACAACTTGGCAATAAATTTCCCGGCCGCCACCTCGAGTTCGTCGATGAGCACGAAATGTTCATTGCCCCTGCGCATCAATTCCATGACCTGCGGCGCCATCACCGAACCACCGATGACCGTCACCGTCCCATTGATGTTGATAAGAGGGGTTATGCCAAGTTCTTCGTAGATATCGCCCGATCCCAGCCCGCTGGTGATGGGTACGATGGGGCAGCCATCGACTGAGGCGGACACCTTGGGCTTCTTGCCGAAGAGTCCGGCCGCCTGCAACTCAGCAGGGGCAAACAGTCCGCCGGTGGCAGCTCCAAGCAAGGACAGAAAGGATCGGCGGCTCCAGTCAAATTTCATCGATAGCTCCCTGGTTACTGTCCGGCCGGTGTGGCTGGGGGTGTGTTGACGACCCTTGCGCTTCCGACGATCTCGATAAGGGAATCTCCCGGAATCCATTCGAGAGCCATGCAGGCGCGGGACGGTGCATTGCCCGGACTGAAGTAGGTCCGGTAGATTTTGTTCAATGCATCGTATTGCGCTTTATGGGCGTCGAAGCGTGCCTTTCCGGTCGGCATGGGAACCCCGTCGCTAAGCGGCAGGCAGAAAAATACCTGGGCATGGATGATGCTGTCCATGGTGCAGCCTGCGCGCTCCACTGATTTCTTAAGCGCGTCCATGGTGCGCGTAACATGCTTTTCGAACGGATCCGTCACCAGGATGTGGTCTTCCTTGGGGTAGCCGTCATTCGATCCGGTGCCGCTGAAGTAATAGATTCCGTCGTGTGTGTGGCTGGCGGCACGATGAGCTCTGTCATCGCCAGGGGCTGCCATGAGCGCCCCCGGGGGCGGAGGCGGCGCAGCCGGGGAAGTCTGCTGAGAAAAGAGTTTTGGTGCTCCGGTTACGAGAGCAGCCATGGCCGCAATCTTGCCAAAAAAGCTGCGCCGAGTATTGATCTCCATGATGTGGGTCTCCTTGGTTGATAAGCCGATGCTCGTGGAAAGCACGGCACGTTTGGCATCAAGGGAATACTGGATCCATTGTGAAGCCAGATTTCCCGGATGTCGTAGGACAAATAGGCTACTACGCTTCAAACTTGTCCAAATTACACTAAGGATTCCTGGCAGAGTTGATCTTCCAACCGCGGCCCTTGGTTCTGGACGGGGCTTTGTTCATTGCTCCTACCGCTGCGCCAACGATGAACTGTCCATCATGAACGTTTTGCCGGCTGCATCTTAGCCATCCGGCCGTACAGTTCCTGCAGTATACCCACTGCTTCCTCCGCCACGGCGTGGTCCGGTACCTCGGTGCTGTCATTCCAACCAGCATCTTCCCCGGGTTTATTCAGCATCATTACGATTCCATCGCGCCGAGCCAGCACATTCAAACCGTTGTAGTTCAAACCGTAGGTCACGCCTTCCTGTGGAATCAACCAGGCGATCTGTCCGCGCACCGGTGTGATGCTTTCGTCCGACCAGAGCTGTCGCGCGGCATACCCGGTGCAGTTAATGATGACGGGCTGCGGCAAAGCCGTCAGCTCCTGAGGAGCATGAAAATCCCGCGTCTCGATGGTGCCGCCGGCCAGCAAGAAGTCGACCATCAATTGCCGCGCGTAGTCTGCTACGTTGAAGGTTAACGAGGTCGTTCGCCGAGCATACTTGGTCGGAAATGGGTAGGTTCCCGGCGTCAGGTCGTGTTGCCCCGGCGTAAGGTCTGCGATGCTATCCATGTAGCGAACGTAATCGCGGACCTCCGGCGGGTGATCGGGAATCGGCTCATCAGAAAGCGCATACCGATCCGTCCACTCAACCGGATAACCAGCCGAGCCGATATAGGTCATGTACATGGCGAACGAGGTCCGCGCCATCGCTTCCCAATTGGCGGCGAAGCCGGGAGCGACGGCCGATCTGAGCCCAACCCGCGAATCCGGTGTCCATGAACCCGTCGCGCGCACTGACCGGACGTAAGGCGCTCTTTCCCGCGCGTAGATCGTTACCTTCAACCCCGCCCGCTGCGCAGTCAATGCGGCCGTCAGTCCCAACGCACCAGCGCCGATCACCGCCACATCACGCCCGCCGCCCTCCGAGAGCGTCGTCACCGCCTTACGGACCACTACATCCGCTGATCCCCAGGAGAGCGACCAACCGCTGCCTCCATGGCCGTAGTTATGCACCACATACTTGTCCCCTACCCGCTCCACATCCTGGCGCGGGCCCGCCGCACGAAACGGTCTTGTGCAAACGGTAATGCGAAAGATGCGGTCCATGTCTGCCCGGATCGGGATGATCGGTCCAACCGCGTCGTAAAACGGAAACGCCGGCGTCGATGTCACCAGCGGCGGCAAGGGCGCCGTCACATGCCGCGTGCACCCCGACAAGCCCATCGCGCTAAAGCCGGCAAATGCCCCCGAGCCCTGAAGGAAATTTCTACGATTGATCATGTGTGTGTCTTCCAGTCATACAGCAGGATCGGCCACAAAGACAGATGCGATTATTATTAGCCTACCGGCTAATCAAGATGAATCAGGCCCCGCTGCAATGCAAGAATTGTGGCCTGAGTACGGTCCCGAACTCCCATCTTGTCGAGCACTGAGCTTACGTGGATCCGCACGGTCTTCTCAGCGATGCGCAGGTTCTCTGCTATTTCACGATTGCTGCGGCCCCGCCTGATGCAGATAAGCACTTCCGATTCCCTTGGCGTAAGATCAGCCACGGGCGTGCGTTCGGCAAGCCGGTGGAGCATGGGATGCGGAGGATAGCGCAGCCCACAATGAACGTTACGGACTACCTCGATCTCCGCATAGCCTGCGAGGACCGATTGCAGGGCCACGCGGGCAAGGAAGTGGTCTTCTATCAGGAGGACTCGGATCGGTTTCATGCTCTCACCCAGTGCATTGGCTGATGTTGTTTCTGGACTGATGGCTGCATCGCCTGGACCGGAACCCGAACCGTGATCTCAGTACCTGCTCCAATCTGGGTTTGCAGGCGGAAGCAGAAGTCCGATGTGCCCCTCCAGCGACTGAACCCGGCGCCAATCGTGACGGATCGGAATCGCAGCGGCGAACAAGACGAGAGTGATATAGAAACAAATCGTCGGATAAGAACATCGCATATTGCGCACACCTCAGCGTGATGTGGCTGCACGATCCCTGGGGTCAGTCTCGCGTAAAGGGTCAAGCTCTCCCCGTGCCGAGAGGCCTGGCGATCTCTCACTGCGTGCACTCTTTAGAAGGCGGACTGTATAAGCAAAGTCATCCAGAAGCGAAGAGAGCGTTTCGGAGAGCCGCCGGAAGTCCTTTGCTGACAGGCTACCGAACAAATGATCATTCACTCTCTGCCGTTCTGGCCCAATGCGCTCTACCAACGATTCCCCGCGCCGGGTCAAGCGCAGAAATATGCCGCGCCTGTCCTTGGGGTTGGGCTTCTTCTCGATAAGGCCGGCCTGTTCCAGGCTTCCCGCTTCCAAGGTGATGAAGGCGGTGCTCACGTGTAACCGCTTGGCAACGTCTGTCACGCTGATTCCACCGGTGTTCTGGTGATTCGCCACGATCATGGCAATGTTGTACTGCGGAGGAGAAATCCCCAGCTGAGAAGCGAGATACGCCCGGGCAACTTCGAGCGAAGCACCGAGGGTAGAGAAGTCGTAGAGCAGCTGGCGAAAGCGGTGGTCCGTCTTCCCACCCTCATCCAGCAGTTCCACCAGAGACGCCGAGACCGCCAGGTGAAACGGGGGGTCCTTCTTCTCGCGCGACGAGGCTCGCTGCTCAGGCAAGCCGTTCCCTGATCGCCTTTTCCTCCCGCCATTTAATGAGGACACCATAACCTTCGGCCTTGTGCGGTCAATAATAAACTTAATTAAGTTACTTGACTACATTCTTTTTCGAACCTATGCTACAGCCACATCGTAAAGAGAACAGAGTCCGCTCTTCCCTTGAGTCCTGCATGCCTAAGAATGGAAAAGACCACCTTTTAAGTGTTCGCGATGGGCGCCAGATCTTCATCGATGGCCAGCTTGTTAAAGACCACGTATGTCATCCCGCATTCCGCTCCAGCATTCGCTCCGTGGCCGCGATGTACGACTATCAGGCTTCCGCAGAGAACCTGAAGAAGATGACGTTTCCCTCTCCAGCGACAGGTAACTGCGTCAATCGCATGTGGCAGCTTCCTACTTCCTACCATGAACTGGTGGAACGGCGTGCCGCCCTCGAGGCCTGGGCCACGCTCTCTTGCGGATTTCTTGGCCGCTCGCCCGATCATGTAGCCTCGGTCGTCTCCGGCATGTACATGGGACTGGATATTTTCCGCCAGCATGGCAAGAGATATGGCCAGGCACTCTCTGACTATTACGAATACGCGCGCGACCATGATCTTTATCTGACGTACGCCATCGTCAGTCCCCAAGCAAACCGCAGCAAAGGTGTTGGGGACCAGGCGGACGATTCTGTCGCCGCCGCTGTCGTCGATGAGGATAGCGAAGGTATCACCCTGCAGGGCGCAAAAATGCTAGCTACCGGCTGCCCTATGGCCAATGAGGTGATGGTAGCGTCCATTCAACCGTTGAAGCCAGGCGAGGAGAAATACAGCTTCACGGCGATGGTTCCGCTCAACGCCAAGGGAGTGAAACTGCTCTCGAGAAAATCCTTTGAAGCTGCGGCTGTGTCTACCTTCGACAACCCGCTTTCTTCCGCCTACGACGAGAATGACTGCGTGCTCTACTTTGATTCCGTCAAGGTTCCCTGGAGCCGGGTGTTTGTCCACAACGACGTCCGCATGGCAACGGCCCAGTGGTACGTCGCTCCCACCCACGTCTACCAGAACTACCAGTGCCAGATACGGCTGATGGTAAAGCTCCGCTTCCTGCTCGGCCTGGCAAGTAAGATTGCCGAGATCAATGGCGTCATCTCTATCCCCGCCGTGCGCGAGACTCTGGGCCAGATGGCGGCCGAAGCGTCCATGGTCGAGGGCCTGGTCGAATCAATGGAAGTGAGCGGCTCGCAATATGGTAAGTACTTTGTGCCCAATGGCCACCGTCTCTACTCCGCGATGGTGCTTACGCAGCAGCTTTATCCGAAGTTCACCAATCAAATCCGTGAGCTCGCAGGCGGCGGTATGATCATGCTTCCCTCTTCGGTGAATGACTTCGCCAATCCCGAGATTGCCGGCCTGATCGGAAAAACACAGCATTCGCCGGCGACGGACTCGCTGGGCCGGGTAAAGTTTTTCAAGCTGGCCTGGGATGCTGTCGGCTCGGAATTCGGCTCCCGGCATCTCCAGTACGAGATGTTCTATGCGGGCGCGCACATGATCACACGAGGCCACGCCTTCCGCACCTGCGACTGGGAGCAGGCTACGGGCATGGTCGATCAATTCATGTCTACCTATGATCTACGGGGCATAAAGGCCTAGGGGCGCTGTATGCGCTATGCGGAGATTGACGGTGGCGATCACCGTACTTTCTTTGGTCAAGTGACACAGATGCACCTTGGGCCGCCGGCTGACCCACTGCTTTTCTATCGCGGCCGGTATGGAACTTACGCCCGCAGTCAGTTGGAAAAGGTACCCACTCCGGACGGGTCTCTGTCTGACTTTGCTCCCACGGGATGGAGTTAACTACGAATGCCCGAATTTCTGCTTCATGGCAAGCCGGCGGTGATCGCAGTCAATGATCTGGTAATTGCCGGATGGACCGGCCGTGATAGCGCGACCGTCGAGCACCACATTGCCGAACTGCAAGCGATCGGGGTCGCGCGTCCGCGAACCGTTCCTTGTTTTTACCGGGTTGGCGCCAACCTGCTTACGACCGATGAGACACTCGATGTCACCGGTGCGGATGGCAGCGGCGAAGTAGAGTTCGTGTTGGTTTCCCTTCCCCAGGGGCTGTATGTAGGAGTGGGTTCGGACCACACCGATCGTAAAGTGGAATCATATGGGGTTACGGTGTCGAAGCAGATGTGTCCCAAGCCCATCTCTCGCGAGCTGTGGCCGTTTGCAGAGATGAAAGATCACTGGGATGCGCTTGTGCTTCGGTCCTGGATAACTCGCGATCATCAGAAGGGGCTCTACCAGGAAGGCGTCGTGACGCGCATGCTCGCTCCGGAGGATCTGATCGCGCGTTATACGGGCGGCGGCACGACGCTCCCCGTCGGCACAGCGATGTTCTGCGGCACGATGCCTCTGTTGTTACCGATCGGGCCCGCGGCCGAATTCCAGATGGAACTCGAAGACCCAGTTCTTGGCCGCACGCTACGCCATCGGTACAGCACGCGAGAACTTCCTTACAACGACTGAATCAAGGAGGCGGCATTGGCGATCCAGAAAGAACACAAGGAGTTTTATACCGTCGACCTGAGCACCGGCTGGCATACACCGCCGGGGTATCCGGAAGGAATTCAGCAGCAGATACTGGCCGGCTTTCTGGATGAGAAGAACAAGCGCGGCTTCCGCACGCGCCATCTACGCTTTGCTCCCGGTGTTTACACCACTGCGCCCTTTGTCCACGACTACTGGGAGGAGGTTTACCTGGTTTCGGGTGACCTGATCGTTGGCAATGATGCGGCCGGGAACGGCGGCGCAAGCTTCCCGCCAAACACCTACGCCTGCCGGCCACCGGGCACCGTGCATGGTCCGTTCAAGTCAGAAAATGGCTGCCTTCTGCTGGAGATTCACATCTACGACGAACCTGGGGCGCGCGCGGAGTGAACAAATTGCTGCCCATTGCACGCACGTTGGAAGGGCTCGCTGGCGGGGAACTTCGTAGCAGCGATCTTGTGGAATCGTGTCTCAATGCCATCGCGGACCCTTCAGGAGAAGGAGCACGAACCTTCACCCGCGTCTTCTCGGATAGCGCACGATCGAAGGCTAACGAATTCGATACCCATCGCACGGCTGGAGCACTCGCCGGTTTGCCGATCTCTGTCAAGGACCTGTTCGATGTTGCCGGTGAGCCCACCACCGCAGGCTCGGTTGTGCTTGCCCAGGCGCCTCCTGCCAAAGCCGATGCGGTCGCTGTGGCCAGGCTTCGCGCAGCAGGCGCGATCGTGATGGGGCATACGAACATGACCGAGTTTGCTTTCTCTGGCCTCGGAGTGAACCCGCACTACGGCACGCCTTCCAATCCCTACGACCGCGCCAGCAGACGCATTCCGGGCGGCTCGTCGTCTGGTGCGGCCGTTTCTGTCACTGACGGAATGGCATATGCCGCGGTCGGGTCTGATACTGGCGGTTCCGTGCGTATCCCAGCGGCGCTGTGCGGTCTCACCGGCCTCAAGCCCACCGCCAGACGCATACCCTTGGACGGAGCCTTGCCACTGTCGAGCACGCTCGATTCAGTCGGCTCCCTGGCGCCCACCGTCGCTTGCTGCGCACGCATGGATGCTGTGCTGGCCGGCCTCGGGCAGCAACCAATTCGACCCGTGGAAGTCAAAAACCTGCGCTTTGCCGTGCTGCAAGGCTACGTGCTGGAGGGCCTCTATGCGCACGTCGCAGCGGCGTTTTCTTCCGCGTTGGCACTCCTCTCGCGCAGCGGAGCGAATCTCGAAGAAGTTACTTTCTCGTCGCTCGACGAAATTCCGCTCGCCAATCAAAAGGGCGGTTTCGCCGCCGCCGAGGCGTATCCCTGGCATCGCTCTCTGCTGGAAACGCATGCATCGGACTATGACCCGAGAATCGCTTCACGGATTTTGCGGGGCAAGGAGATGACTGCATCGGACTACATCGAGCTAGGGCAGGCGCGGCGCCGGATCATTGCCGAGGCTGACCGCGTTCTCGCACCATACGATGCCATCCTGATGCCGACTGTCCCCTGCATCGCTCCGCGTATTGCGGATCTCGAAGCGACGGATGGGGCGTACTTCGCTGCCAATGCGCTGATTCTGCGTAATCCCAGCGTGATCAACTTTCTGGATGGCTGCGCTCTCTCTGTGCCATGCCACGCCCCGGGCGAAGCGCCGGTCGGCCTCATGATTGCGGGCCTGGCGATGCAGGACCAAAACATTCTGAACATCGGTGCGGCGATCGAATCGCTACTCGCGGCTGACGGCCGTGCGACTCACACTTTGCAGGCTCGTTCCACGACTGTTTCATAAAGGTTCGCTATGATCCGAGGCTTCGTCACCGCATCGCTTGGTTGCAAGGCCCGCGGGGCCGCCTGCCTGTTGATCGTTGCTGCCCCCTGGTTGACGGCGCAGATGAAAGAAGCGCCCCTGACTGTTCGTGTGGCTGACCAGGTAATCGTGCGCTGGCCTGGAGGTCACCTCAACCCGAAGGGTGCACCGACGACCTGGGGATTTGAATTGGGCGTCGTGCTGGCCGGCATGAACGCAGCGTGGAGCGCAACAAAGGAACCGAAGTATCTCGATTACGTGCAGCACGCCGTCGACCACTACGTGCAACCCGACGGCACCATCGCCAGCTACGATCCGCAGGCATATTCACTGAACAATGTCCTCATCGGGCGTCAGCTACTAACGCTGTATCGGGCGACTCACCGGGAAAAATACAAACTCGCCGCAGAAAGACTCAGACGGCAGATTGCCACTCAGCCTCGCACGGCCTCTGGAGGTGTTTGGCACTCCAGGGCTACGCCGAACCTGATGCTGCTCGACGACCAGTTCATGCTCGCCCCGTTTTATGCTGAGTATGCGGCCACCTTCCATGAGCCGCAAGATCTGGATGACATCGTGAAGCAGTTCACGCTTCTCGAGCAGCACACACGCGACGCAACCACCGGGCTCATGTATCACGGATGGGATGAATCGCACACAGCTCCATGGGCAAACGTGAGCACAGGGACGTCACCCAATCTATGGGCCCTCGGCATGGGCTGGTATCTGATGGCACTGGTGGATACATTACCGTATGTTCCGGAGCGGGACCCTCACCACGCGGTGTTGCTCTCCATGTTGCGTCGAGCCGCTGCGGCGGTCGAGCGCGCGCAGGATCCGCAGAGCAACTTGTGGTATCAGATCCTCAATAAGCCTGGGGAGAACCAGAACTACATCGAGTCCTCCTCGGTGCTCATGTTCACGTATGCCTTCGCGAAAGGTGCACGGTTGGGATATCTCCCCAAATCCTATAGCGTCGCTTCGGCACGCGCGTGGAGAGCCGTTCGGTTGCGTTTTATCCAAACCACTGCATCGGGAGAAGTAAAGATTACCGGCACGGTTACGCATATCTCTCTTGGCGCCAGTCCCGCAGATAACGGGAGTGATGACTACTATCTGCGTGCTCCTGTAGTGGACGACGATCCCAAGGGAGTCGGAGCCTTTCTGCTCGCCGGAAGCGAAATGGAATTGTCGTGGCATTCGTAGATACCAGGCCCGAGTAAAAGGCAGCGCGAAGTTTATCTCCATCACAAAGCAAGGAGACACTCATGACGCAGTTCCCGCGTCGGCAATTTCTCTCCTCCTCGGCCGCAGCCGCAACGCTTGCTCTCAACCCTGTCGTTTCTTTTGCTGCACCAACCGCGAAGAAGCCTGCGAAAAAACCTGTCCTGATGAAGCTTGGCTGTCAAACCGCACCCACTGACGACCAGCACCTGAAGTATCTCGCTCGCTATGGCGTACGCAACATCTGCGGCTACCCCGTCATTGCGGGTGGACGTCTTTACGCCACGGTAGAAGAACTGCACCGCATGCAGGATCTGGCCCGGGCCAACGGCATTCAGGTGGACATGACCACGCCGCCGTTCCTCGCCTCTATCTCGGTGGACGAAGACCAGCATGCTTCCATCATGCTCGGCGAGAGCCCCCAGCGTGACCGCGACATCGAAGATCTGCAGATCATGATTAAAAACTGCGCGACGGCGGGCATCCCCGCCATCAAGTACAACCTGCAGATCGTCGGAGATCTGCGTACGGGCCGCTCGCCCGGACGCGGAGACGCGACATACAGTACCTGGAAGCTAGCGGAGGCAAAACCGAAAACGCCGCTGACACGTGCCGGTCACGTAAGCGCAGACATGGCGTGGGAGCGCATCACGTACTTCCTTGATCGCGTAATACCAGTGGCCAGCCAATACAAGATTCGGATGGCCTTGCACCCCGACGACCCCAGTGTTCCCTCCCCTGGCTATCAGGGAGTGGAGCGCGTTTTGGGAACCGTCGATGGAATCAGACGATTCATCACCATCCAGGAGAACCCGTATCACGGTCTCAACTTCTGCCAGGGCACGGTGTCTGAGATGCTGGCCAACCCGGGCGCCGAGATCTTCGACGTGATCCGCTACTTTGGCACTCGCGACAAGATCTTCAACGTGCACTTCCGCAATATTCGCGGGCATCGCAACGAGCTGAGTGAGCAAAGACTGCGCAGCGCTATTTGATCTAGAATGACTTCCGATTGTCGGCCTATTCTGAAGTGCTGAGGGAAGTGCTATGGCGTTGGAATACAAAGGTGCCGCTTGGTCTCCTGGGCCGCTCAGCAGATTCGAGGGGGTATTAGGCGGGCGCATCCCCGGGCCGTTGGACTTCCAACAGGTGGATTTGGGGAAATCGCAGACAGCGACGAAGGCAGTCAAGGAGCTGCAGATGCCGCCTCCGGCGGCTG
This sequence comes from uncultured Acidobacteriaceae bacterium, assembly GCA_963830325.1. Taxonomy (GTDB): domain Bacteria; phylum Acidobacteriota; class Terriglobia; order Terriglobales; family Acidobacteriaceae; genus PALSA-350. The sequence continues at coordinate 1,131,659 of CAWHMV010000003.1, read as the reverse complement.
GGAGCAGCACGATCATACAGGCACGCTCGATAGGCTGGGATCTCGCCAAGGACACCCGTCCGAGCGTGACGTCAAACAGGGTGTACTCGCGAACTGCCCAGTGGCCGCAATCCTGGCTGCCCTGGCTCATACGGCGGGCGGCAGGAAGCGCATTGACAGCCTGATCACCGAATACGTCCACACTCAGGTCAAGACGACCTTCTCGAAGGAGGTGTCGGCGACACTATCCGCAAAGCTGGATGACCCCGACTACAAACGCCCGGAGAAAGAGATTCTCTCGAAACGATATTTCTCCGTGAACCTCGGGAATGCCGTCGAGGTGAGCGATGTGTTCTACGTCAAGTATTCGGATGGATCCGATGTGGACATGATCTACATGGATTCGCCAAAGAGAGCGCTTTGGCCGTGCGTGATCGAGAAGGCATACGCGGTCAAGATTGGCAGTTACGATGACCTCGACGACGACACCAAACACACCGTTAACGAGTTTTGGGCTGTCCTCGTCGGTTCGAAACCAGACGGGTTTTCGATCAATGAGACCACTGATCTCACAAAGATTAGTGCTGCGGCAAAAGACGCAGGCACGATCCCGACCATTGCCGCATCCAAAGACGATGCTACTAAGGTCACAGCTCATCACGGATACGCCGTCATGGGCATTCAAGGCTCTACCATCGAGCTCTATAACCCGTATGCGAGAATCGAAAAGTTATCGCTCCAGGACTTCCGCAGCAGCTTCAGCGCCATGTTCTTCGGCAGGCTCTGAGCGGGCGGCTGGACGGGAAGCTTTTGAGACGTGCAGCTTTTACTATTCGGACCGGATAGAATCCAACTCACACTCGAATGCCAGCCACCGTCCGCCTGCTCGATGAGCAGCAAGTCTTCCCGGTTCCGTAGAGATTTTAGGCGGACAGCCTGCTGGCCAGTCGGGAACCCTCTTCGGGGCTATCCTGTGAAGCGTGTGCAACGATGCGGATCTTCCCAAAAAATAGCCTAACCACAGGGCGAATTTACGGGGGAAGACGGAGTTCCGATAGTAAAAATGATTTCTTTGTGCTTGCTTTATGAAGCCAATTTAATTAAGTTCAGCTTAACAAGTGTTTGCCCGGCCTTTTCTTCGTTGTCTCATTATTTCTGTAGGTGGGGCTTGGAAGTGTTTCACAGGGTAGCTAGGGCTCCTTCACAAAGACACGTTCGTCCTTGGTGCGAATAGTGACACGGGCGCTTAGCTCATAGGGATAGCGAGCGCTAAACCTCTCGTCAGGGCGAATTTCGACAAGCATCAGTAAAGCCTGGGCATCTGGAGCCTGAATACGCGCTTCTTCCAGTCGCGTGGGCCCGAGTTGATCGTCGAGCAACGCGGCCGCGATGAGGTATTTTAGGTTGTAACCGCCCTGCTCTTTGACCTGTGGATGGTCCTTTGCGCCGAAGCCCCACCGCCTGCGAAGTTCGAAGGCCCCCTGGAAGACGTCGCAGCGCACGTCCTCAACGTCGGCCGCTGCCAAACTGTTGCGACGCTTCAGATCCAACACAGCTTCCAGTACGGGTTGACCATGGTTTTCCGTCGGGAGAAGTGAAAGCTTGACCCAACCACCGACAGCATCGTCGCGAGAATCAGAATTTCCTCGAACTCCATGCGGTGACTTTTGCGGATGGCTCGGTGTGGATCACGTCGATGGGAAAGAGCCTGCTTTCCCGAGTCGATGGGGCAACGAACAAACTCGTGTCGACCACGAGAGTCGGGAGGACCCCCCGCTTCCTGACCACTGGTGCTGGTTCGGTGTGGACACTCAACCAGGGCGACGGTAGCAACACCGCGATGTAGCCCACCAGATCGCCGGATGGATTGAAGCCAACGCAATCTGCCAGGGCCTGATCGAGAAAGCGATTGGCGAAGTCGGCACCAACGATTTGGGCACGATTCCAAATGCGCGAGGTCGCACCGACTAGGAGTTTCCCTAATTTCCGATCCGCAGAGGCTGGCGTAATTTGTGGGTGAGTGGCGATGACCATGCTCAGGGAATCTCTGATCGATTACGCCCTGATTTGGTCTGCAAGTCGAAATGGGCCACAAAGCGTGTGTGGACGCTTAGTTTTATACCCCAGAGGGTGTCCTCGGCTGCCGCATTGATCGTCTTCCTCGATGGATTGATCTGCCTTGCAAAGTCTCTTTTTCGTTGGCGTGTTGCTGCGGAGGCTGGTTGAAAAACAACTTGGAGGTGTTTCACAGGGTGGCTAGGGCTTTGCATAAACGGTGGAACCGGCCTGCTATCAGGGCCTGCGTTTATTTGTTGATGGCGGCCACTTTCAGCGTAAGCGGGCTGGCTCAGATAAACGTATACACCAGGAGCTACGACAACGCTCGCAGCGGCGCCAATCTGCAGGAGACGACTCTCACCCCGGCCAACGTAAACGCGAACAACTTTGGAAAGCTCTTTACGGTTCACACCGACGGGCAAATCTATGCCCAGCCGCTCTATGTGTCGGGCCTGACGATTGCCGGTGGCACCCACAACGTAGTCTTCGTTGCCAGCATGAGAAACACCGTCTACGCCATCGATGCCGATTCCGGCACGGTGCTGTGGCAGCAGAATTTCGGCACACCGATCGTTCCCCAGGACGTAGAGAGCGATCAAAATATAGTCTGGACGACCGGCCTCGGCATCCTGGGCACGCCGGTGATCGATCCAGCGACCGATTACATGTATTTTGTCTCTGGCGAGCAACCGGATGGCACCAAGAATTACTCCTGGAATCTGAATGCCATTGATATCACCACCGGGCAGCCAGTGCATGGAAGCCCGGTCACAATCACGGCTACTTATTCCACGGCCGACTTGACGAATCCGCTCACCTTTAACGCGGGATACCAAAATCCTCGCCCCGGGCTAACGTTGGCAAACGGCAACGTCTACATCACCTTTGCATCGCACGAAGACCAGAACGCCTATCACGGGTGGGTGCTTGCCTACAGCGCATCGACTCTGGCACAGACCGCAGTGTATTCGGACACGACCTCGGGCTCCAAGGGTGGCATCTGGAGTGCCGGCCAGGCGCCTTCCGTGGATGCCGCCGGCAACATCTATATCTCCACCGGCAACGGCAGCTTCGGCACCACGGCCAATAACCTGGCGCAGACGGGCAACAGCTTTATCAAGTTGTCGCCGACGCTGCAACTGCTTGACTACTTCACACCCTATAACAGCGCCAACCTCAATAGTGGGGACCAGGATCTGGGTTCGTCGGGCTTACTGCTGATTCCCAACACCAACTATGTTCTGGGCGGTGGTAAGCAGGGCGTGCTGTACCTGGCAGACACCACGAATATGGGCAAATTCAATGCCTCCGCCGACCAGGTGCGGCAAGAATTTCAAGCGGTATACGGCACCGGAACCAGCCATATTCACGGCGGCCCGATTTATTTTAACGACGATACCAATGGGCCCAGCATTTACACGTGGGGTGAAAACGACCATCTGCGCGGCTTCCAGTTCAATGCCACCACCGGCATGATCGACACTACCCCTTTCGCCAAGAGCACCATGACGGCTCCGGCGACCAATAACAATGGCGCCATGCCGGGTGGCTTTCTAGCCGTTTCGGCCAATACTAACCAAAACGGCATTGTGTGGGCATCGACCCCGTACAACTCGGATGCGACGCACCAGTCGGTTCAGGGTGTGTTGTACGCCTTCGATGCGGCGACGTTGAACCTGTTGTGGACCGATAAGACCAACGACGCGCGCGATGAAGTGGGCATGTTCGCGAAATATGTGCCGCCGGTGGTGGCCAACGGGAAGATGTACATCCCCGACTTCGGCCCGGTGGGCAGCAACGATGGTAGCGGCAACTTGTTGTGCTATGGCCTGCTGGCGACGGCCCCAGTGCTTACGGTATCGGCGGACAATGCGACCCGCGTTTACGGCGCAACAAATCCAACCTTCACTGGAACAGTCACCGGCGCGCAGAACGGCGATACCTTCACCGAAACGTTTTCCACCACAGCCACCACCACCAGCGCGGTGGGAAGTTACCCGATTGCGCCTACGGCAAGCGGCACTGACCTGGGCAACTACACAATGAACACGGTGAACGGCGCCCTCACGGTCACCGCCGCGCCCACAACCACCACGTTGAGCGCACCTGCAAATGCAACCCCTGGCGCCAGCGTTCCGCTGACGGCAACCGTCGCCTCCGCCGCCGGCACACCGGGCGGCATGGTTACGTTTTACAGCGGGACCGCGTCTCTGGGCACCGGCACGCTCAACGCCAGCGGCGTCGCTACGCTCAGCACGACGACCCTTGCCACCGGTACCGATAGCCTCACCGCCGGCTACGCGGCGGCGGGTAACTTCGCCGCCAGCACCTCGACTGCAAGCAGCATCACTATCAGTACGGGCGCACAGACCATCACATTCCCCGCCATTGCGCCGCATGTGTACGGCAGCGCACCCTTTGCCGTCAGCGCCACCTCGAGCCTGGGAAGCACTTATCCGGTGACCATCGGCGTGCAGTCCGGTCCAGCCACCATCAGTGGAGGCATCGTGATCGTGACCGCGGTGGGGACGGTGGTGCTGCAAGCCAGCCAGGCTGGCGATTCCCAGCATAACCCTGCGACAGCAACGCAAACCTTCCAGGTGACCCCTGCTGCGTTGAGCGCGGCCGCCGCCAACGCCAGCCGCGCCTTCGGTGTCGCGAATCCAACGTTTACCGGAACCGTCACGGGTGCCGTGGGCAGCGACAGCTTTAGCGAAACCTTCAGCACCACGGCTACCGCCGCCAGCAACGTCGGCACTTACCCCATCGTGCCCGCAGTGACCGGACCGGTGAGCAACTACACAGTCACCGCGACCGACGGCACGTTGACCGTGAACGGGGCGGCAACGACGACCGCGGTGAGTGCGCCTGCCAGTGCAACCAGTGGCTCCAGCGTCACGCTCACCGCGACGGTGACGTCGAGCGCCGGTACACCCGGCGGCAGCGTGACATTCTCGGCCGGCGCCACTTCGCTGGGCACGGGTACGCTTACCGGCGGCGTAGCCAGCCTGAACACGACGGCGCTGCCCACCGGATCGGATACCGTGACTGCTACCTATACGGCTGCGGGCAACTTCGCCGGTAGCAGCGGCACCGCGAACCTTCTCATTAGCGCCCCCGTGGTGACGCCGGCCGCCTACGCGGTGAGTGCGAACCCAACGTCGTTGACAGTTCAGATGGGCAAGGCAGCGAATACGATGCTGACCTTTACGCCCAGCGGCGGATATAGCGGAACCATTGCGCTGAGCTGCTCGAATATTCCTGCGAATGCCAGTTGCGCATTTGCTCAGAACGAGGTCAAGCTTACTGGCAACAACCAAAGCGCTACGGTAGGCCTGACTATCAACACGGCGGCGCAGTCGTCTAGCCGGCGCACACCGCCTAGCCCGGTACTGCTTGCGCTCGCCTTCTGGTGGCCTGGTGGGCTGACCGGCTTGGCTGTCTTTGTGCGCAAGCGCAGCTCGAAGATGCCTAGGGTGGCGCAGCTTTGCATACTGCTGCTATGCACTTGCGCATTTGCCGCCGGTCTGTCGGGCTGCGGTTCGGGCAACGGATCCAGCATGAGCCAAACCACCTCCCAGATGGGCGTCGTGGCCACGGGAACGGATGCTTCCGGGGTTACGACGCAAACCGTAGTCCTCAGCCTGACGGTGACGCCGTAGACAAACATCGTAATCTTCGACACGTGCTTTGCGGCACCCTACTTGGCTGGTTGAGCGCCGCGAGTGCTTTCGCCCAGCAGGCCGCGCCGCGCTACACGGTGGTGGACCGCGGACTCGCCCTGGTTCGTATGCTCGCCGATACTCCGGGGTTAAACAACCGCGGCGATGTGGCTATCTGGCATTCGATCAGCGCCAGCCAAATGCCCGGTGTGGTCATGCATGGGCAGGATTTCATTTCCATCGAAGGCGCCAAGGGGTTCCCGCTAGTCTACCCGGCCGACATCAACGACCAGATGGTGGTTGCCGGGACGGTCCAGGCTGAATTGGACCTGCGCTTTACCCACGCCTTTCGCTGGGCGAACCATCAGATGGACCTGCTGGCGTCTTTGGGAGGACCCTACTCCACCGGCTTAGCCATCAATGCGGCGGGAGTTGTTGCGGGCAGCGCGCAGGCCAGCGACGGCGCTCGCCATGCAGCCGTATGGCGAGGAAAACAGCCTCGCGATCTGGGATTGCTTGGCCACGGAGATTACAGCAGCGCTCACAGCATCAATGATCAGGGCGATGTGGTCGGTGAAGCGAACACGGTTCCCAAGGGCAAGCCGCAGGCTTTCTTTTGGCACGCTGGAAAGATGCAGCAACTTCCAGCGCTGCCCGGTGGAACCACCTGCAGTGCCCAGGCCATCAACAATAGAGGCGTGATGATCGGCTCCTGCGAGCTGCCCAATGGACTGGGCCACGGGATGATCTGGAGGAATGGCTCAGTCGAGGATCTGGGCATTATCGGTGAACCCGACGAGGCGACGAGCCTCGCACTGGATATCAATTCGTGGAATCAGGTAGTCGGCGTTGCCCAGCCTGAAGACGGCAAGCTCAAGGCGTTTCTATGGGAGGAGGGTAAGATGATCAACCTGAATCAGGTGATCGACCCCAATTCCGGATGGCGGCTGCTGGTGGCATCGCGTATCAACGATAAAGGCGAGATTCTCGGCAGGGGCTATCTTAAGGGTTCTATTCATGCCTTTACTCTCGAGCCTTCTTCGGGCAAGTGATCGGTTCGAGATGAGAAACCTGGACGCAAAGGCGGGTGCAGACGCGAAGGCGGGATAGAATCAGGCTTCGTCCAATTAAGGCCTTTTATCACATGGTGGACGCGGGTGGAATCGAACCACCAACCTGTCGATTAAGAGTCGAATGCTCTGCCAGTTGAGCTACGCGTCCGGAAGGGCTGGGACAGCTGAATGTTCAGCAACACTCAGGAGACAAGCGCACTGAGCGCGTCTCATGCCCAAGCAAAATATAACATAATCGACACCGCTCTTCCGGAGCCTTTGCGCTCAAATACCGAGTGCACGGGGAATCGCTGAAAGAGAAAGTATTTTCTGGTTTAAAACGAGAAGGAGAGACCGCCCTGAATCGACCGCTCGCTCTGGGCGAAATAGAGCGTGCTTCCGTCGCGTGTCAGGAAGGGGCGATATCCCTCCGCCAACAGATTGCGAACATCCACCAGTGCCTCTGTTCCATTGGGTAGCAGGTGACCGCAGTGGATGCGTTGGCGGACCAGGAGATTCAGATACGCACCCTGCCCGAAGCTGTCGTAGACCGCCACCGGGGTCACCGTGTTCACGGGCTGCCACCGGTAAGAAGTATGCCAGCTTGTTCCCGTCCGCACTACGCGACCATCGAGCGACGCCGTAACGGCTTCTGTTCTGCGTTGGGTCAATTGTTGTACTGCCTCGGCCACGGTGACCTCAGACTCCGGGACCTCGAAGGCTAAAGCTTTGCCATTGGCATAGGAGAGAGTCGCCCAGGTTGACCCTGCGATTTTTTGCGCAACCACGGCGCTGATTCCGCCCGTAGTGTAGCCAGGACCGGTGACGCGGAAGCCTTGCGAAACCGGATCGTACAAGATGTCCCCAGTGGTCAGATCCTGTTGCGATACCCACCCGCCGCCGCCGATAACCGGGCTTTGGATTTCATCCTCATAGAAAGCCACCAAGGCGCGACGCGATGAGGTGTTGTCCTCAAACCGCAGTTCCTGATGGAGACCGTGTTGGATACGTACCCTGCCACCTTCTTCAGAAAACATGGGGGTAAGCGTGGCGCTGTCGGCCACGTTTCCAGCATTCTGCATCTCCGGCGAAGTGGCAGCGCGATACGCAACACTGATGCCCTCTTCATGCCAGGAGGCGTTCACGAACGGAAGACTGGACGCGGTCTCCGAAGCACCATGCACCGACTGAACCTCGTTGCCCAGTTCCATCGACGCGTTGGGACCCAGGTTCACGGCCTCGGCGCTGCGCAACCGTAGAGCGTAGAAACCCTGGCTGCCTGCGCCTTCCACAGCGTTCATTTGCTGCACGCTGACCACATTGCGGATCTGGCGTTCCGGCCCAAGAGCCAGTTGATATCCCGCCATGTACTCGGAACCCTGCTCGGGCTGCGGGCTCAGGTTGGCCCGCAAGATCAGGTGGCCGCCCACTGCGCTCGAGCGCTCTACAGCAAAGGCATGATGGGGACCGCCCTGGCCAAATGCCCGCGAGGGGCCGGTCACTTCGACCCGGGCTGCCAATTGGGGGCCGGAGCCGTGGTCATCGCCGGAAAGCACCACCAGCGGACCATCCTGCAGCAATCGCAACAGCGGACGGTTGCTGGAAGAACGCAAGGTCCATTTCCAGTCATCACTTGGCTCGTCGGGTGACTTGGGCTGAGCCGGGAGCCATTGGATGGCCTCAAACAGTGTGCTCAGAGTGAGATTGACGATCACTTTGCTGCGGGAACCAAGCCGGAGGTCTTCACGTAATGTTGGAAGGAAAGAGTCGCCGGTTGCCTTTATCTGATAGGTTCCGGGAAAAACGTGATCGAAGCTGAAAGCACCGCGGACGTTGGTATAGACCCTGGCAACCACGGTTGCATTGGCCGCCATCAGCTCGACCATGGCGCCCATCTGTGGAGTGCCCCGTGCGTCGCGCACTACTCCGCTAACGGTTGCAGGGAAAGGCGCGGCCGAGGCGGACAAAAGCCCGGCCACGGTCATCACCATCAGAGCTGCGATTTGGCAATACCTTTTACGCACTCAATACGCTACTCACTCAAACGCATTGCAGTTACCCAGTCCTGCGATCGCCGGACGGCCCGACCTCGGCCAGTCACGTTACTCTTTTGAGCTTATCAGAGGCCTAGTCAACCGTAAACGGGGCCGATTGTGCCACCTGCTGCTTGGATACATGATCGTTAACCGTGATGGTCACCTGGTACTTGCCGGGCTGCAGGCTGGCCAGGGGTACCGATCTCCTCACCGTCAATTGGTCGGAGTTGGCGCTGTTGTCTCCCAACGCGGCGCTGGTCTCCGACGTATCCAGGATCGCCTTATTAGACGCCATATCCATGATTTGGTATTGAATGGTGGCGGCATTTTGCTTGCTTTTGTCGTCGATCGCAAGATTGTAGACCTGCATCCAGAAGTTCAGCTTCTGGCTGCGATGGAAACTGACCGCAACCAAAGGCCCGGAACTGACCCGCGGCCGGACGTAGGTGTTGCCCAGAATGAACTGCCCAGTGCCAATCTGCTTGGTCGGCACCTGCTCCATCTTGTCGGCCAGAATCAGCGAGGACGCCGAAAGCTTCTCATCGTCATACTTGGGCACCACGATCCCCTGCGCCCAGGTACCGATGTGGTCGGGGTTGTTTACATCCTTGATCGCGATATCGACCCGGTACCGGCCTGGTTTGAGGGGCAAAGCCCACCAGTGGACCGAAGCCTGGTCGAGCGCTTTACCCAGGAGTTCGCTCGGTTCTTCTACTTCCAGGGTCTGCTCAAAGGTCTGCACCACGTGGTCCGTGATGGTGGCGATGCGCCCCAGGACGTTTACCTCGCCCTTAGCCACCCCGTCCTTGGTATTAAAGGTGATGTCGCGGTTCCGGATCTGCAGGGTCAAAGGAACCAGTACCGTATCCTCGGTGACCTTCACGTAGTCGGTGCGGACTTCAAAGGGAAAGAACGGTCCGCTCAGCACCTTGTGGTTCACCAGGAACGATTCCAGATCCTTGAACTTGACCACTGGCGGGGCCTGCAGTTTGGAGAATTGCTCCAGGCGGTCGAACTCCTTGGCTTGATTCGAGCTAGCCATGGGGCCGCCGCCCAGGTTCTCGAGGCCGCCGTTGAAGCGGTCTGTCCGCTTCGAGGTTCCCATTTGTTCGCCCAGCGTCGCACCGGCGCCCGGGACGTGCAGCAGGGCATCCTTTTCCGACCGGTCCAGGGTCATGTGGTAGTCGCCGCACATGCAGGTGTCGACAAACTCGATATCGATGTTCTCGCCGATGCCTTCAATGTACCGGTAATGCCAGGTCTCAAAGGGGAAGGTCGAGGTCTCGCCGCCGCCCTCTTCCATGGGCCGCTCATAGGAGCCGCCGCTGGGATGAGATTCAATGCTGTCCGGCTTGCCATAGGCGATGTACATGTGTCCGCGGTCGGTTTTCCAACCCGGCTTGCCGGCGGCAAAATGCTCGTTGGCATAAGCAATGCGCCGGTAGTTCTCTTCGCGGTATTCGTTTTCAGGAGAATCGGGGTCTGGATTGCGCCGGCGCCAGAACTGCTCGATGAAGTTGTCCCGCTCTTCATCGTTCGACAGGCTTTTAAATGCTTTTAGTTCCTGGTCGGTGATGATCCAGCGCACGTCCTCGTCGACCCACTTCTTGTAAGGTCCCTTGAGTTCGTTCCTCAGTTCCTTCTGCTGCTTAAACTTTTCCTTATCGTTCAGCGGCCGTTTCAGCGGATCCTGATTGCTTGGGGTGCTCTGGGTATCCTGGGTTGCGTTAGAAGCGGCGTTCGGCGTGCTGGTCTGTGACGGCGACGCAGTCTGCGCGATGACCAAGGATGGCAGGCCCAACGACAAGAGCAGAAAAAGGGTGGAATTAACCCTTAGCATAGGTTGCGCGATACTCCCCGTACGGCAGAACAAGTTTAAGGTTCGGTAACGGCGAATTCAAGCGGGGAATGTGATTTCGACCCTTATCTTCCTGCCGGTAGGAGGCGCTCAGGTAACCGTAGTTTAAGGTACTCGAGCGAAAAGCCGGGAACCCCGTGCCCTTGGTCCACGTATGATGTAGGCAAGGGCGGACTATACCGCTACCCATGAAACTTAAGAAGATACTGATCATCTCAGGTGCGGTCCTGGTGGCGGCGGGTATCGCCGGCTTCACCATCGTCCGCGCTCAATCGGGCTATACCAAGGTGCTTACTGCCAAGGTGGTTCGGCAAAACCTGGTCTCCATCGTCAGTGGGACCGGCCAGATCAAACCCAAGACTTACGTAAACATCGGAGCTACTTCCTTTGGGCGCATCACGCACCTGTACGTAAAGGAAGGTGACCACGTGAAGCGCGGGCAGATATTGGCCACAGTCGAGAGTGTGCAGGCCAAGGCCGGCGTGGCCGCGCAGGAGGCCAGTATCCGGTCTGCTGATACCGACATATCGTCCTACCTGGCGGCGGAAAAGACAGCAGAAGCGACGGTGGCCCACTCCCAGGCCGATCTCCAGCAAAAGCTGCTGGACTGGCAGCGAGCGCAGGCGCTGTACAAGGCGGAGCTGATCGCCAAGTCGGAGTACGACTCCAAGAAGGCCGCCTACGACACCGACGTCGCCACCCTGGCGCAAAGCAAAGCGGCCCTGGTGCAGTCGCGAGCCCAGACCGCATCTGCCCGGGGTAAGCTGGGCACCGCCCAAGCCACGCTCACCAGCAACATCGATGCGCTGAACAAGACCGTCAGTATCGCGCCTTTTGACGGGATCGTGACCAACATGCCGGTACGCGAAGGCGAAACGGTGGTGGTGGGCATTCAGAACGCCGAGGGCAGCACACTGATGACGCTGGCGGATCTGTCCATCATTACGGCGGAGGTTAAGGTCGACGAGACCGATATCGTGAATGTCGCCATGGGGCAGCCGGTGGACGTCACGGTGGATGCCCTTCCCGGCAAGGTCTTCGCGGGTAAAGTGACGGAAGTTGGCGACCAGGCGATTCTGCGCTCCACCGGCATCGCCACCAGCCAAAGCACCACCGGCACCGAAGAGGCGAAGGATTTCAAGGTAGTGGTCACGCTCTCCAATCCGTCCCCGGAACTGCGCCCGGGACTCTCGACCACGGCCAAAATTACGACTGCTCGCCGGCAAAATGTGTTGACCATCCCCATTCAGGCCCTGGCCATGCGCACCGCGGTATCCCTGAAGCCCGGCGCCTCGATGGGGACGGTGAACGCTGCCTCCACCGGGGATGCGCCCCCAACCAGCGTTCAGGATCCCGGAACCCAGGGGGTTTTCCTGTTGCGCTCTCATGGCAGCAAAATTGAATCGCAGTTCGTCACAGTCACCACCGGCATTACCGGATCTACGGACATTGAAGTCACCGGTGGGCTGAAACAGGGGGATGAAATTGTCATTGGGCCCTATAAAGTGCTGCGCACGCTCAAGAACGACGTCAAACTGAAGCGGGATAATGCATCGGCAACCCAGAGCACGGAATCTTCGTAAACGTAACAACCGCGAGACAGGAGCAAAAGATGGCACTCGAAACCACCAGCGCAGCGCAAGCCGACATGGCCCGTGATGGCGCCCAGGGAGAGGTCATCGTAGTCGAGGATCTGTGGAAGACGTACACCATGGGCCTGGACCAGGTGGTGAACGCGCTGTGCGGCATTAATCTGCGCATTCAACACAATGAATACGTTGCCATCATGGGTCCTTCGGGTTCCGGCAAGTCGACGCTGATGAACCTGATTGGCTGCCTGGACACACCGACCAAGGGAAAATACTGGCTCAACGGTCACCTGGTGAGTGAATTGAATGATGACGAGCTGGCGCGTATTCGCAATCGCGAAATCGGCTTTGTTTTTCAGACATTCAATCTTTTGGCGCGCGCCACGGCTCTACACAACGTGGAACTGCCATTGATCTACAACGGAACGCCAGCGGATGAAAGGATCGAACGGGCCAAGGCAGCTCTGCGCTCGGTCAATCTTGAGGAGCGCATGAACCATAAACCCAACGAGTTATCGGGTGGTCAACGCCAACGTGTGGCGATTGCGCGGGCCCTGGTAAATCGGCCCTCGATCATCCTGGCTGATGAACCGACCGGCAACCTGGACTCGAAGACCGGCGAGGAGATCATGGCGCTCTTTGATGAGCTGCACGCAAAGGGCAACACCATCATCCTGGTCACTCACGAGCCAGACATCGCAGAGTACGCCCACCGTGTGGTCTACATCCGGGATGGAATCATCGCTTCCGACTCGGTGTCGGGTGCGCGCCGGGTTAAGACGTAAAATAGCTCCCCGGCCTGTTCCATCGAAGTAGCTCAGCATTCAAACGATCGGAAAAGACGCACCTCAGGGGCTAAAAGGTCTGCTTAGTCCCGTAGAGCCTGCCCTGAGCTTGTCGAACGGGGACGGCTGAACTTAGCCCAGGACGCAGTCCTGGGTTGGCGTACGCGATTGAAGAGTCCCGCAGGGACGACTGAAAAAGTGATCGACATCGTCCTGGACTCGAGGCGCGGATCGGGAACTCTCAATCGCGGAATATTTTGAGATGGAAGTGCTCCGGGATCGCCTCCGGGTAACTTCCAGTCGTCCTACGGGACTTTTCGTCTCTCGATTCTCCACCCAGGACTACGTCCTGGGCTAAGTTCGGCCGTCCCCGTTCGACAAGCTCAGGGCAGGCTCTGCGGGACTCATTTTGGAATGGGCAGGTTCTCACGCACACCCTTTAGCCATCATCCGACCGAGTACTACATGGCACAGCTGCTGAAGCCGTGTCCTTCGTCGAGGGTTCCCCTCACCTGTGAAGGCCCGCACCCTTCACTCGAAACGGTTTTCGTCGTCCTGTTACCATCCTCACTTCCTTAGCTCAACTCTTCTACTGCACCGCCGATAAACCGCTAAGAGCGCTTTCAAAGCTTGTTTAGGCAAAGTGGAGGAGCAAGGAATGATCAATCAGCCGTTGCAACCGCACCGGGATCAAGGTCGTTGGGCGCCTTCGCGCCGGCCTCCGGGCGGCCCGTTGCCTGAGTTGGTTTCGCGATCGCTGGCCATGCGCCGGGTAAGTGAGCAATTGCAGCAGATCGGCCCGCGCGTACGGCTGGTCCTGATTGAAGGCGAGGCGGGCACGGGGAAACACCTGCTTGCCAGACACATCCAGGCGCGGCATGCTTCTGCGGGTCCGATGGTTGTGGAAGAGGCGTCCGGCTTGCTCCTGGCTGATGACCCCAACAACAGCGAGCCTCGTTCTGAGGCTCTGCGCGCGGCCGTTCGCCGAGCGAGCGAAGGCGTCCTGCTGATCCGCAACATTGACGAATTGGCAGCTGCGCCTCAGGCGCAGCTGTTGCGCTACATTCGTTCCTTCGAAACATCGCTCTCGGCTGAAAAGCAGGGCGTGCAACCCTCCCCCTCCCAGGTGATCTGCACCGCGCGCAGGTCGCTGCGAGCCCAGGTGCTCGCCGGCGCCTTTTTGCCGGAAATCTACTATCGCTTAAGCGCTGTTTCCTTCGCGCTGCCTCCGCTGCGCGATCGCAAAGAAGACATCCCGGCACTGGTGCAGATGTTCATCGATACCGTCTCCCGGGAGCAGCAGCGGCCGTTGCAGGGTCTCGGTCCCGGTTCCCTCCCTATACTTCTGCGCCACCTGTGGCCGGGGAACGTACGCGAACTGGAAAGCGTAGTCCGCGCGGCGTGCCTGTCCAGCGAAGCCCAGTGGCTGCGTCCCATCGATCTGGTTATCCTGCCCCTCGAACCCGCGGGCAGCAAGGAAGGCGAGCCGGCCTTGCCCGAGAACTTCACCCTCGATGGGGTGATCCGGCGGCACATTCTCCAGGTGCTGAAGTTATGCGATGGCAATAAAGCGCGCGCCGCTTCCAAACTCGGGATCAGCCGGTCCACGCTTTATCGCATGCTCGAAGCCGACCTCGCCATGCCCATGCAGTCCTCCGATGTAAAGCAAGACGAAATGGTGGCAACGCCCGCTATCGCTCACCACGACTGAGTTCCTGGGCTGGAAACTGCGGTTGAGCGCCATCGCCCTGTTCGCCCGCGCGAAATGTCGATACACTGCGCATAGACCTGGATTCCCGCGTGCGGCACCCATCGACAGTTGCGTGTGGGTTCGCGATCTCACCAATCCACTTGGGAATCCGGGAGCCAGCTTCCAGCTAGCCCAGGAATCCGTTTGTCACGAATACCCAACCTTATCGCCATTTTTTTCGTCTTCCTCCCGCTTACGATCAACGGCGGCGCAGCGCAAGACCTTCCCCTTAACAACCGCGCGAAGACCCTGAACGCCGTCTTCTCCGATTACTGGGAAGATCAACTCAAACACAAGCCGGAGTTTGCTTCCTCCATCGGCGACAACCGCTACAACGATCAACTGAGCGATTACTCCGTACAGGCCTATAACGAATCGCTCTCCCGGGGACGAGGATTTCTTACTCGACTCGCGGAAGTGGATACGGCCGGAATGTCGCCCCAGGAGCAGCTGAGCAAAGATCTGCTGGTGCACGAGCTGATCCAGAACCAGCAGGAAGCCAGGTTCAAACCCTGGGAAATGCCCATTACCCAGTTCGACGGCCTGCAGGTCTCGCTTCCCCAGCTTGTTCCTCAACTCACCTTTAATTCCGTCAAGGACTACGACGATTACATCGCCCGGCTGAAGAAGGTGCCACTCGCCTTTCAGCAGATCACCGACGACATGTCGATCGGCATGGATGACCATCGCGAGCCACCCGCTTACCTGATGGAGAAGGTGCTGGCGCAAGTGAACGCGATCGCCAATCAAAAGCCTGAAGACGGACCGTTCGCTCAGCCGCTCAAAAAGTTTCCTGCTTCGGTTTCTGCCACGCAACAGGCGCGCATCAAGCAGGAGCTGTTGGCTGCGATCGCCGGGCAGGTGACGCCTGCTTATGTCCGTTTCGGCAAGTTTCTCAAGGCGCAATACATTCCCGGCGGCCGGAATGATCCTGGCATATGGGCTCTGCCTGATGGCGAAGCCTACTATCGCTTTCTGGTGAAACAGAGCACCACTACCGACCTGACGCCGGAGCAGATTCATCAGATCGGCGTCGACGAGGTAAAGAAGAACGAGGACCAGCTGCTGGCCATTGCCCACAAGCTCGGCTTCGCGGATATCAACGCGTTGCAGAACGCCGCGACTCACAACCCGAAGCTTTTCCCAACCAGCAAAGAGCAGCTTCTGGACGCCTACCGTGGTTATCTTGATCGCATGCGCCCGAAACTGCCGCAGCTTTTCGGGCGTCTGCCCAAAGCTACGGTGGTCGTCATGCCAGTGCCCGCATATATCGAAAAGGACCAGGCGGCAGCCTACTACGAACACGGCTCGCCGGACGGTTCCCGGCCCGGCATGGTTTATGTCAACACCTATCAGTTTGAGACGCGGTCGCTCGCTGATGTCGAGTACCGGGCGTATCACGAGGGACTGCCTGGGCACCATCTGCAGATATCCATCGCCCAGGAACTCACCGACGTTCCCGAGTTTCGCAAATACCTCGGGTACACCGCTTACACCGAAGGGTGGGGTCTCTACGCCGAGCAGTTAGGCAAGGATCTTGGTTTCTACCAGGACCCTTACAGCGACTACGGCCGCCTGGAAGGCGACATCTGGCGCGCCGTCCGCCTGGTGGTCGATACCGGCGTCCATTCGCAGCACTGGACGCGGCAGCAGATGGTCGACTACTTCCATGACCATTCGGCGGTGGAGGAAAGCGGTGTACAGGCGGAAGTCGATCGCTATATCGCGTGGCCGGCCCAGGCACTCGGCTATAAAGTGGGACAACTCAAGTTCCTGGAGCTCCGGGCCAAGGGGCAGCAGGCCCTGGGCGACAAGTTCAACCTGAGCGCCTTCCACGATCAAGTACTGGATTCGGGCGCTCTGCCCCTCGATACCCTGGAGCAACGCGTCGACAGCTGGATCGCACAGCAAAAAGCACAACAGTAAGGGAGAGATCATGGGCGGATTTACAACCGGGCAACCGCTAGCCGGTCTAAAAGTAGCCATCCTGGGAGCCGGAAAAATGGGCGGGATTCTGCTCCAGGCGTTCCTTAAGTCAAAGGTACTTGAGCCGGAACAGATCGTGGCCACGGTGGAACACGAGGAGCGAGCCGGGCAGCTCTCCGCGCAGTGGGGGGTCGATGTATCGACTGACAATGTGACCGCTGCCCAGTCAGCGGATCTGATCCTGATCGGACTTAAGCCAATCACGGTGCCCGAGGTGGTGCGGCAGATTCGTCCCGCGCTCAACCCGAAAAAGCTGCTGATATCCATTGCTGCGTCGGTGCGGACCACGGCCATCGAACACTCCGCGGACATGGAAATCGGTGTTGTCCGGGCGATGCCCAATACTCCATCCATGCTGGGGGCCGGCATTGCTGCGCTCAGCCGGGGGCAGTTCGCCACCCAGGAGCAGCTGGATCTCGCGGCCTTTCTCTTCGCCACTGTCGGACGGACGGTGGTGGTGGAAGAAAAGCACCTGGACGCCGTAACTGGCCTTTCGGGCTGCGGACCGGCGTTTATCTACATCATCCTGGAATCGCTGGCGGAAGCGGGCGTGAAGGTCGGTCTTCCGCGCGATGTCGCAACCCTGTTGGCCGCGCAGACCACCTTCGGCGCGGCCAAGATGGTGCTCGAAACCGGCTACCATCCGGCGCTGTTGAAGGACGCGGTTACGACTCCGGCTGGCTGCACGATCGATGGCATCCTGGAACTGGAAGAGGGCGGCCTTCGGGTGACTCTGATCAAAGCCGTGATGCGCGCTACACAACGCGCCAAGGAACTAGCCGGGTAAGATGGGGAGGGGGTACCGATGAGTTCTGCCCACGCCCTTGCGGCTTCGGCGACACCCAAGACCTCGCGCACGTCGAGTCTGCTTCCTCGTTTTGCCTGGATCGTTCTGGGCTACAACGTGGCTGTGGTTCTGTGGGGGGCCGTGGTGCGTGCCACCAGCTCCGGCGCCGGCTGTGGCGATCATTGGCCGCTGTGCAATGGGGTCGTGGTGCAGACTCATCCGCAGCTGGCGACTCTGATCGAGCTAGCCCACCGTATGACCAGCGGCGTCACTGTCATAGCGATTCTGCTCCTGCTGGTTTGGGTATTTCGCAGCACGGTGGCGGGACATCTGGCTCGCATGAGCGTGGTCGCGGCAACGTTCCTTATCTTCAACGAAGCGTTGCTGGGCGCCCTGCTGGTTCTGCTTCGTCTGACGGCAGACAACCGCTCGCCTGCACGTGCGGTTTACCTCTCGTTGCACCTGGCCAATACTCTGCTGCTGCTGGGTGCACTCGCGCTCTGTGCGCACTTCCTCTCGGGCGGCGAAGCCTTCTATCGGCGGAGCGTCGGGTTTACGCAACTACCTCAGGCTATCGCCGGACTCGTGGCCATCCTGCTAGTGGGCATGAGCGGAACGCTGGCTGCGCTCAGTGACACGCTCTTCCCTGCTACATCCGTTCGCGCCGCACTGGCACAGGACTTTTCGCGTGGGAGCACGTGGTTGCAGCAGCTGCGATTTCTTCATCCTGTCACTGCGGTGATTGCCGGCCTCTTTATCTGCTGGCTGCTGCTGCGCAGCGTCCCGCGACCGCGGGAACGCAAACTGGCGATCGGAGTGCTGTCGCTGCTGGCCTTGCAGTGTGCCCTCGGGGTTGCGGACGTGGTCTTGCTTGCTCCCCTGTGGCTGCAGATTACCCATCTGTTCGTAGCGGACCTTCTCTGGATCACATTGGTTGTGCTGGCGGCAAGGATTTGCGTTGTCCCCAGGATGCAAGCCGGCGGTTAGCCAGGTGTTTCCATCCGACAATTCTGAGCCGTGCACGGGAGCCACCGTGGCCAAAGACCGCAGGGGCTAAAGTGCGTGTGTGAGAACTCGATTGCGCGACTCAGTCCCGCAGGGACGGCTGAACTTAGCCCAGGACGCTAGTCCTGGGTTGGATTTGCAAGGACGACCAGTCCCGCAGGGACGGCTGGAATTGGCCGCGACGCAATCCTGGATAACCTTCAGCCGTCCCTGCGGGACTTAATCATGCTTCATGGATGTACCCAGGACTAGCGTCCTGGGCTAAGTTCAACCGTCCCTCCCGGACTAAACGCGTATGACCGAAGAGCGCAGTGGCTAAAGCCCAAATTTTGGTGGCTCGTACTGCTCAACGGCGCGACTAAAGTTGTGCCCTGAGACAAAGCCAACCACCATACGTTTCGTCCCTGATTTGTTCTCAGCGGGTGAGCCTAGGGTTTACCCTGCGCGTAGTCGGGAACTTTGGGTGTGAGTTTGCGGAACAGGAACTCACGCGCGAGATTATCGATCGCATGAGCGCCCACGTTGAGGAAACCGTTGCCAATCGTCAGGCCTGCTCCGCGATCACCTGCAGGATGGTAGAGATTGGAAATGCCGCCGGCGGCGAAGCTCCCCAGAACGTAGGAGTAGTTCGGCTGCATCTTTCCGTTGTCTCCTCTGCAGATGATGGCTTGAGAGATGGCGTAGAGCGCTCGCGCTTTTTTGCTTCCTGTGCCGCGGTAAAAATATCGCGGATCCTGATGCAGCAGTGAGGGCAGGATCGCACTGCCGATCATTCTGCTCAGCGCCTCGTCCGCGTAGGCGGCGCTATACCGCTTGGCGTAGCCTTGCGCGCCATGACCATAGCCGGGAAAGGTATTTTGCCACTGCTCGGCGGCAGCAAAAATGCCCGTTCCCACAAAGGAAAAAGGGTCTACCAGCGAGTGCGCCGCAAGCTGATACTTCTGCCCGGAGGACAGCGGCACCGCGTCCCATATGTAACTGCTGTAAAAATTGGGGAAAATGCCCAGGACACGCTGCTGCTCCTGAACCTGCAGTTGTTCGGTGGCAATCTCGAGTTGGGTCACGGAGACCTGAACATTCGTGGTGGTTGCCGCGGGGGACAACCGGAACTCAGGCAATATCAATTTCTCGCCGGAGGACAAGACGATCTCGGAAGAGGCGTAAGGCTCGAAGCCAGTCGAAGCAACCGTGCACTTGAACTTTCCGGGAGTCAGTCCAGGAAAGCTGAACTGTCCTGCGTCATCGGACATGACCGTGCGGCTGGCAAGGCCATCCGAGGCAACCAACGTCACCTGCGCACCCAGAACGACGCCACCGTTCACGTCGAGAACAGTGCCGCTGATACTGCCTGCCGCAAGCTGCTCCGGGACGCTTTGCCCGTAGCTCATCATGGGCGGGCCGCTGAGCAGCAGCGTCAAGAGACCAGCCAACAGGATTTTGATCATAGGGACATCGCGCGCCGTCCTAAATTGAGCGCATCGATCCAGAACACTTTGGAGGAATGTACGGTTTCAACCACGCTGCGGATCGACTCCACGCAATGGTCCAATTGAGCTTCACTCACCACAAGAGGAGGCACCACCTTCAAGACCATGAAGTTGTTTCCGCATATCTGCGTCAGGATGTCCTTGTCCTTGAACAAACGCATGACCAGGATCTGTCCGAATAGCCCGGGATGAACGGCCTTGAATGCCTCGAACGACATGCGCATCGACATGCTTCGCGGAGCCTGAAACTCTATGCCCGTCAACATGCCTTCTCCACGCACATCCTTCACCATCTCGTAGGGCTCGAGCGCCTCGCGCAATCGACAGCGCAATTCCATACCGAGGGAGTCAGCACGCTCGGTCAAGTGCTCTTGCAACAAGACCTCAACCGTCGCGATGCCCGCACGCATCGCGAGGGTATTTTCGCTATACGTCGACGTGTGAATGAACGCCCGACGCAATGAATGAAAAACGGACTTATAGATCGCATCGGACATCAGCACCGCTGCGCACGGAACCAGGCCTCCGCTCAAGGCTTTGGCCATCACGATCATGTCCGGATCTACTCCGTAGCGTTGCCCGGCCAGGAAGGTTCCGGTGCGGCCCATGCCAGTCTGCACCTCATCCAGAACAAACAGGGCCCCGTGCTTGTGGCAGAGCTTCTGCACTCCGCTCAGGTAATCCTCCGGAGGCAGGACGATGCCCGCTTCGGCCTGGATCGGCTCCAGGATGACCGCCGCAATTTTCCTGGTAGCCAGCAGCTTTTCGATGGATGACAGATCTCCGAACAGTACCTCATGAGTGCCGCCCAGCATCGGACCGAAACTCTCGCGCCAGAAGGCGCTTCCCATCAACGAAAGTGCGCCGCAGGTCAGTCCATGAAACGCGCCAGCGGCGTAGATGAGGTCTGTCCTCCCGGTGTGAGCGCGGGCAAACTTGATAACTGCTTCGATCCCCTCGCTTCCTGAACTGCAGAAAAATACCTTCGAGACTTTGCCACTCGCTTGCCGGCAGAGGAGCTGGGCAAGCGCGCCCGCTGCCTCAACCACGTTGCTTTGAATCATCGCGGTGCTCTGGCTTTGCAGTTCAGCAATCAGCTGAGAGACAATATGAGGATGATTGTGGCCGACGTTATGGACACAGTAACCAGAGAGGCAGTCGAGTATGGTTCGGCCATCCTCGGTGTATAGCTCTGCACCGCTGCAGTGTGTGTACTGCACGTTCATTCCCAGCGAATCCAGCAGCTTCACCCATATCGGGTTCACATGCTGCGCATAGGAACGTCGTTCCTCGTCGCTCGAAGAAACACCGCCGATTTCGTGGGGAACGGGTGTCGTGGCCATATGGGCTGTTCATAGTCTTAACTGTTTAAGATTATTGGGTCAAGCTTTAACGTGGATTACAAAAAATCGTTTCCCATGATGGGGAGAAACTAACCCGTCTTGCGGCGACGGGCCGGCTTGGCGTCGGCTGCTGGAGCCGATTTTGGCGCCTTCTTCTTGTCCGCTTCCACCAATGCAGGCGAGGCGGCCGCCCCGCCCCGCTCCGCGATGCTCTTCTTGAGAGCTTCCATCAAATCGATGACCGGGGCCAGTTTGGGTTTAGGCGGCTGGCCGGCGACGACCTGCCCGGCCCGCTTAGTTTCGACAAGATCCAGGACCCGCTGCTGATATTCGTCCTTGTATTGCTCCGGTTCGAACTTGGCCGTGAGCTGGCGGATGAATTGTTCCGCCAGGTCCATTTCCGGCTTCTGCAGGTTCATGGTCTCAGTCTTGCCGTATTCGGCGATCTCCCGCACTTCAGCGGGAAAATACAGAGTATGCAGCACGATCCCCTGGTGATAGGGACGCATCAGCACGATCTGCTCTCGCTGGTGCAGCGTCACCTTGGCGATGGCGGCTACATTCAGTTTTTCCATCGCTTGCAGTAACAACCCGTAGGCGCGCTTGCCCGGATCTTCCGGGGCTGAGTAGTACGACGCCTCGTAGTAGATCGGGTCTACCTCATCCAGGCTGACGAATTGGGCGATCTCCATCGCTTCCGACGAATCAGCTTCCAGGGTCTTAAGCTCTTCGCCGGAGACCAGCACATAGCTGTCGCGGTCTACCTGGTAGCCCTTCACCAGTTCGTTCCGCTCCACCACGCGGTCACAGACCGGACAGGTGGTCTGCTGCTTGATGCGGGAGCCGCAAGGTTCGTGAATCTGGTTGAAACTGACGTGCTGTTCACGCGCCGCCGCGTACAGGCGCACCGGCACCGACACCAGGCCAAACGAGATGTAGCCCTTCCAAACTGTGGATGCCATGGCTCTCCTGAGGAGAATAAGATACATTTCTGGTGCAAACAGGGGCAACCGGAAAATCAGCTTACCTGGTTATACACAGAATGCTCCCGGCTCCCAATATGGATCCGGCGCAGGATCATGGACGCGACGTAGGCGGCGCCGAATCCGTTATCGATGTTCACGACCGTGACATTGGGCGAGCAGGAATTCAGCATCCCCAGCAGGGCCGCGATGCCCCCAAACGCCGCGCCGTAGCCCACACTTGTGGGTACAGCGATCACCGGTGCTCCCACCATGCCCCCGACGACACTGGGCAGTGCGCCTTCCATGCCCGCGCACACAATCACTACCTCGGCTTCGCGCAATGCCTCCCGGTGTGCGAGCAGCCGGTGCAAGCCGGCGACTCCTACGTCGTAGATTCGCCGCACCTCGGCACCCATCACTTCGGCGGTCACGGCTGCCTCTTCGGCAACGGGCAGATCGCTGGTTCCCGCGCAGAGCACCGCCAGTGAACCGCTGCTGTGACTGCCGTCTGCCGGGGTCTGCCGTAGGGCGACAATGCGGGCAACCGGGTGATACTGCGCTTCCGGGACAAGGGCTTTCACTGCCGCAAACGCGGCTTCATCAGCGCGCGTTGCGAGCACATCGCCGCCCATTGCGGCCATGCGAAAGAAGATTTCTCCCACCTGCTCAGCGGTCTTGCCGCCGGCGTAAATAACCTCGGGCAGGCCGATCCGGAGTTGGCGATGGTGGTCGATCTTGGCAAAGCCTGCTTCCTCGTAGGGCAGGTTGGCGAGGCGCTCCATCGCCTCTTCCGGGCGCAGACCGCCATCGCGCACCCGCTGTAGCATCTCGAGAATGGTCTCTGTGGTCATGATCGGGATCCAGCTTCCAACGTTGTGCCGGCAGGGTCGAGACCCACCTGTCGTGTGCGCCATGCGGCCAATGCCGCCTGCATGACGGTCTTCAGGGGTACATCGAAGGCCGCTGCCGCACGGCGGCAGTCCTCAAACTCGGGAGCCGCATTCCACTCTTCGCCCTGCCAGGAGCCGGTCTTGATGTGGATCACGCCAAAGTCCGTTTGCACTGGAGTGATCTCGCGGGCCAGGATGACGCGATTTTCCTCCCGCACCCGGATGCCCAGGGTGGTGGTCTCGCGGAAAATCAACCGCTGCAGCTGATCGGCATCGCTGGGCTTGCACAGCACTGTCAGTAGCGTTCCCAAACGCCCCTTCTTCATGGTCACGGGTGCGCCCATGACATCGAGGGCGCCGCGCTCCAACGCCAACTGAGCGGTATGGGCCAAAACCTGTGGACTCAAGTCGTCCACGGCACACTCCAGCACGGTAACCTTTTCTCCGATCCAATGCGCCGCCTGGACAATCTCACCGACACTTACCCGCAATACATTGGGAAAGCGTTCCGGATTGCGCGTGCCGGCTCCGTAACCGATCGCCCGGGTGCGCATCATGGGAGTCGATTCGAACCGGCAATCCAATGCACGCAGCAAAGCCGCCCCGGTGGGGGTGACCAGTTCTGCCTGCACGTGTGCGGAGTAGGTGGGCACGTTCTTAAGCAATTCCGCCGTGGCCGGGGCGGGTACCGGGAAGCGTCCGTGGGCGCAGTTCACAAAGCCGCTGCCGACGTTCACCGGGGAACAATACCAAGCGTCCAAATCGAGCGCATCCGCCGCCGCTGCGGAGCAGGCGATGTCCGCGATGGCATCGATCCCACCCACTTCGTGAAAGTGGACCTTCTCCGCCGGGATGCCATGGATGCGACCCTCGGCCGCAGCCAACAATCCAAAGGCGTTCAGGCTGAGGTCGCGGGCGCGCTCGGTCATGTTCGCACGCATGAGGAGGGCGCGAATCTCGGGCAGGCTGCGACCATGGTCGTGCTCATGGTGATGGGTGGAATGCTCGTGTTTATGGTCGTGGTGATGATTGTGCTCGTGCTCGATCGGCCCAGAGGGCTGGACTGTCTCATGCAACCGGCCATCCACCATCACATCGATCTTGGTCGACTGAATGCCGCTCCGGCTTACCCGGGTGACTTGTAGTTCAGCGCCGAGGCCGAGCGAAACCGCTGTCCTCCTGTAGCAGATCTATCGGTGCGCCGGCGTCTACCAGCGCCGCCATGAGCATGTCGCCGCTGATACCGGCAAAGCATTCCAGGTAGCCGATGCGCATGCTCTGGCTCGTCAAAGATCCGCTCACTTGGGCCTGCCGCTTTGAAAGCCGGTCAGGACTTCAATGGGGAGTACCTCGTTCATTGAGCCGGAGCGGTAACCTTCGCAATCCAGGGAAACATAGCGGAATCCTGCCGCACGCACGACCGCGGCCATGGCTTTCATTCTCCCCATCTGCAGGACGTCTGCCATTTCCTCCTCGGCGATTTCGATGCGCGCGATCGAGCCGTGATGTCGCACCCGGAACCGCTTCAGGCCCAGGCCGCGCAGCGAATCCTCTGCCTGTTCAATCATGCGCAGTGCTTCCGGGGTTACACGACGCCCATACTCCATACGCGAGGAGAGGCACGCCGAAGCGGGTTTATCCCAAACCCTCAGTTCTGCGCGCTGGGAGAGGGCGCGAACATCGGCTTTGGTAAGTCCGGCCTCTGCTAAAGGAGCCGCCACGCGATGCTGCGCTGCCGCCTTGTGGCCGGGACGAAAATCCTGCCCGTCATCTAGGTTTAATCCATAGGCCAGCGCCTCAAAGCCGGTGCGCTCAAGCTCCTGCTCCAGCATGCTGAAGAGTTCATCCTTGCAGTGAAAACAGCGATCGGGCCCATTCACCGCATACTCTTCACGTTCCAGCTCATGGGTCTCGATGGCGCGCATAGGAATGCCATGCTCGCGGGCAAAATCGCGCGCATCGCTCAACTGTGACCGGGCCAGGCTGGCAGAATCGGCAATGACTGCCAGCATTTGCGGTCCAAGCACAGTATGAGCCGCGTAAGCCAGGTAAGCGGAGTCCACCCCACCGGAATAGGCAACAATAACGCTCTTGAGCGCGCCCAATCTCGCGTGCAGGGCTTGTTCTTTTTCCTCGAGGCTGCCGGCCTGCGCGAGGTTGGTTTGAGGGCCGCTGTTCTGGTTCATTTGTGAGTACGCTCCCCAGCAATGCGAACAGTCCACGGAGTTACGATGATCGAATCCAAGTAAACTGAATAAGCGATGTCGTTTTTCGCTGTAAAGTCCCCACTGAGCACTACCGACCGGATCGAGCGGCGCCGTCTGATTTTCTCAGATACGTTGTCCCTGGTCATCCTGTTCGCGATCACGGCCTCGTTGGCCATCCTCACCAATTACCTCTACCAATCTTACGCCTCCCACCAGGTTTCCCTGGGCGCCCGGTGGCTGCAACGAGGCGAACAGGCTTTGCGGGATAACAAGCCGCAGGCGGCCATTGATGCTCTCAGCTCGGCGCTCGCCTATGCACCCAATGATCGCAGTACAGCCATCAAGCTGGCCGAGGCGCTCGCGTCTGCCGGACGGGTTCGGGAGGCGACGGTTTACTTCAACGCGCTGCTGGAGTCTCAGCAAGGCAATGGCTTGATCAACCTGCAACTGGCCCGGCTGGCTGCGCGGGAAGGGAACGAAAGCCAGGCGATTGAGGATTTTCAAAAGGCAATTTACGGTAACTGGGAAGGCGATGGCTATGTGCGCCGGCGAGAGGTTCGCTTTGAACTCATCCACTACCTCATTGCCAACCACCGGCTGGACCAGGCTCGCAGTGAGTTGCTGGTTGCTTCCGGAAACGCTCCCGCGGACGACATCAGCGTCCAATTAGAGATTGCCCGCACCATGGAGCAGGCGCAGGACCCCAGCGACGCCTTTCACGTGTACCGGACGATCCTGCATCTTCATCCTTCGCTGCGAGAGGCTCTGGACGGAGCCGGCCGCACGGCTTTTCAACTGGGGCGGTACCTGGAGGCAAAACGTTATCTTGCCCGTGCCCTGGAACTCCCGGCAACCGAAGCGGACTCAGACGAGAGCGCGGTTGCCGCTTTGCAGCAAAGCCGCGATGAACTCAGCGAGGCATCCCGGATATTGGCGCTCTATCCATCGTCGCGCTTAAACCCCCATGAACGGGATGCCCGTATCCTTACCGCCCGCAAGCTTGCCATGGCGCGGCTGACGATGTGTGTGAACGCAAAGGCTGCGGCGCCGGCCACTCCATCAGCGGCTCCTGCGCCCAAGGTCTCCTCCAACCCGCTACAAAGCCTGGCCTCCCGTTTCACCCGCCAACCATTCAAGCCTGCAGGAAACCTTCCGACGGCTCCTCCCGCGGTTGACCCGATGCAGGGCTTGGTGGAGCGATGGCAGAAATTGCCCTCCAAGGTCACCCTGGCAGAGCTCACGAAGGATCCTGAACTGGCCCAAACGCAAGTTCAACTGATCTACGACACTGAGCTCGTCACGCAGCAGGTTTGCGGAACTCCCACTGGAGACGACGCTTTGCTGTTAAAGATTGCCCAGGCACCGAATCAAGTGGAGGAAGAATGAGCACGGCCACGGAAACCCCTGGGGTGAACCCGATTCCCGGCGTGGTTCCGGGAGCTGATCCGGTAGAGGTCGCGGCGGAGCGGCGTTACCGGCCGAACCCCGCCGAGGTGCAGAGGTTGGCACCCGGCCGGGACGAGCGCCTTTTCCTCGTTCTCTCGATCTTTATCGGCGTCATCTCCGGCCTGATGGTGGTCTGTTTCCGTGTCGCTATCAACTGGATCCAAGTCCTGACCCTGGGATCTTCGCCCCACCCGGGCCAATTCCGGTTGTTTTTTGTGCCCATGGGTATTGGGCTGCTGGTCGCGGTGCTGGTGCAGCTGGTCTTTCCCGGGGCCCGCGGCAGCGGGATCAACCAGACCAAGGCCGCGCTCTATATCTACAACGGTTACATCTCCTTCAGAACGGTGTTGGGGAAATTCATCACCGCGGCCCTGGCTATCGGCGGTGGGTTCTCGCTGGGACCCGAGGACCCGTCGCTGCAAATCGGGGCGGGTGTGGCCTCGATGGTCAGCCGCCGCCTGAATCTCTCTCGGGAACGGCTGCGCATGTTTGCGCCCATTGGGGCCGCGGCAGGCCTGGCAGCAGCGTTCAACGCTCCTATCTCGGCGATTCTTTTCGTGGTGGAAGAGGTGATTGGACGTTGGAGCGCGGCGGTTCTGGGTTCGATCGTGCTGTCTGCGATTTCCAGTGTGGTCGTCGCCCGCTGGTTCTGGGGCGCGGAGCCGATGTTTCGTATCCCCGTGGTCACGCTGAAGGGCCCCCAGGAACTTCTTGCTTATACGGTTCTTGGGGTCGCGGGTGGTGTGGCGTCGCTGCTCTTTTCCAAGGCGCTGGGATACTTCCGGCCTCGTCTTCGCAATCTTCCCCGCTGGACCTTCTATATCCAGTCACCCATCGCGGGTCTGATCGTGGGGGCCATTGCGTTTTTTGGGGCCCCGCAGGTGATGGGTCCTGGGTACAACGTGATCGACCAGGCCATGCACGGCCAATTCACCTGGAAGTTTCTTCTCGCTCTTGCCTTGCTCAAGATTGTGGCCACGACGATCTCTTTTTCCAGCGGCACCCCGGGCGGGATGTTTGCGCCCACGCTCTTTATTGGTGCGATGCTGGGGGCGTCGATTGGCACTTTCGAGAAGATCTTTTTCCCCGCCTTTCCCATCTCGGTCGGTTCTTATGCACTGGTGGGCATGGGGGTGCTGTTCGCGGCGTTCTTACGGGTCCCGTTGACGTCAGTCTTCATGGTCCTCGAGGTTAGCGGCAATTACTCCATTGTGCTTCCGGTCATTCTGGCGAATACGATCGCGTACCTGGTGTCTCGGAGTTTGCAGCCGTATCCGATTTTTGAAACCTTCACACACCAGGATGGACTCGATCTGCCCTCCATGGAGGAACAACGCGAGGAGAGCGTTTTGCATTTGGAGGATGCCCTGTGCCCGGTGAACCTGCCGGTATTCCCGGGTACGGCGACGCTGGAGGAAGTGTCCACACAGCTGGGAATTGACGCCCCAATGTTGCTGGTGAAGCTCCGGGATGGGTCCTGGTACTCCATGAATCGCACCGAGTTCACCTCGCTCGCGGCGGCGCAAACCCCAGATACGCTTCTGGAGCGCGCGATCAAGCCCGATCGGACGCCGCTGCTCTTTCCGGATCTGCCATTGGATAGCGCGATCCCGTACCTGGCACGTTGGCCGGTTCTGCCCATACAGAATCGGGCCAGCAAGGGGATTTTGGAGGGGGTTGTGACGCTTGAAGATGTCCTCGGCCGTTACCAGCAGAAGTGAGGGCGCGGGTGGAAGTGTGCGCCTTAAGCGCCCTATGCGCCGTTTGTGTGGAAGTGTGCGCCTTAAGCGCCCTATGCGCCATAAGCCCCCCAATTGCGACCCGCGTTGCATTGGCTTCAGAGCTGAGGAGTGGAAAACGTGCCCCAAGGGCCAAAAGCCCAATGAGTTTGCTCCGTTTATGTACGGGCTGAAATGGAAAGAGCGATCGTAGGGCTGCGCCCATCCTTTTCGGCCCATGTACGCCCCACGGGACGCCGGGGCAGGTGGGGCGAACATTGAGGGCAGCCGTCCGATTTCCTTATGCCGGTGATTCGCCCTTGGCTACGATCGCACTGCTTACGCCGGCGGTGCTTCTGGTCCATGGCTACCACCCGCTGGCCGATGATGGCGCCGTCTATGTGACTGGGATCAAGAAGCTGGCAAATCCCGGCCTCTACCGATCGGACGCGGTATTCGCCACATCGCCCACACGTTTCTCGATCTTTGCCCACGTTCTGGCGCCGCTGGTTCACTGGAGCTCCTTGCCGGTGTTGCTGTTGGTTTGCCATGTGGCTTCGATCTTTCTGTTCCTTCTGGGCGCCCGGCAGGTGGCCACGCGCATATTCTCCGACCGCCGGATGTGCTGGGGAGCGGTGTTGCTTTCAGCTTGCTGCTTCACTCTTCCGGTTGCGGGCACTTCGCTTTCCATCATGGATCCCTACGCCACGGCACGCTCCTTTTCCACGCCGCTGAGTCTCTTTGCGGTGGCGGCCTTGCTCGACGAAAACTGGGCGGGGTCCATCCTCTGGCTGGGTTTGACCACTCTGCTCCATCCCTTGATGGCTGGCTACACGGCTATTAGTATGCTCACGCTTGCGCTTGCCCGGCGAAAGATGTGGCATGCCCTTGGCCTGATGTTCGCAATGGGATGGCTGCTGACTGCGGTCATCTTCCTCGCCGCGCATCACGCCGATGCCAGCCTCGCGTATAACCGCGCGGCGCTTAGCCGTTCTTATTTTTTCCTCTCCAGCTGGCGATGGTACGAGTATCCGGGGCTGGTGGTACCGCTGCTCCTGGTGGGCTTCGCCGGCTTCCGCAGCCGCCTGCCGTGGCCGGCGCGCGCGCTCGCGATGACTGCGGCCCTGGCAGGCAGCTGGGCGCTCATCACGTCCCTCTGTTTTGTGCATCGCAGCGGAAGCCTGTTGCTGGCGCGGGTGCAGGTGCTGCGCGCTTTCCACCTGGTCTACATTACCGGCGTACTGCTGGCCGGAGGAATGTTGGGGAGATTGACGCGACAGCATATGCGCGCGATTGCCGTGCTCTGCCTTCTGGTGTCAGGAGCTCTCTTTGCCGGACAGAGGCTCACCTATCCCCAATCCAACCATGTGGAATGGCCGGGGCTAAAGCCACGCAATCTGTGGCGGGAGGCGTTCCTCTGGATTCGCGCCAACACGCCCAGCGACGCGATCTTCGCGCTCGATAATGATTACATTGAGAGCCCCGGGGAGGATGCTCAGGGGTTTCGTGCAACCGCGGAGAGAAGCGCGGTCGCCGATTGGTTTAAAGACGGGGGAATCGCCAGCAACTTTCGTGAAGCGGCCGCCTTGTGGTGGCAAGGGTCGACGGCCACCGAGCAGCTCAACCAGGCCAGCGACGAGCAACGGTTGGCCCGGCTTCTGCCGCTCGGCGTCACCTGGATCGTGCTGCCTGTGCAGGCGAGCACGGGCTTTCCATGTCCCTTTACCAACGCACGAGTGCGGGTTTGCCGGCTGAGCGGAGCTTTGCTTCATCGCGCGGAAGGCGCAAAATAATATCCGGGGGAAAGGCGCGGAGAGGCCGTTCATGTTGACGCTGTATCAGAGGCTTATTTTTGGGTACGTTCTCCTGCTCGCCCTTCTGCTTGCCGTTGGCTTGCACGATTCCCTATCCCTTCACCAGGCAGCCGCTCTTGATCACCACGCAAGCCTCTCGGCGGCAGTGGCGGCGCGGGCTGCGCTTGCCCGGCGGGCCACGATGATTACCGCTGTCTGCGTCCTGAGCGGGATCGCGATCACGATCGGCTTTCTCGTTTCCATCATCCGGCCGATTCGCCGTACCGCCGCCGCGGCGCGCCGCATTGGCCAAGGCGAATTACAACAGCGCATCGAATGGCGCACCCGGGATGACCTGGGGACGATTGCCACCGAGCTCAACCGGATGGCGGTGCGGCTGCGCGACTTGCGCGATACGGAATACGGGCGCAAACAGATGGATCAGCAGCTTTCCGATGCCGTGGTGCAATCGATTTTCGAGCCGGTGATCGTCACCGACGCGACAGGACATGTGCTGAAACTCAACCAGGCCGCGAACGAAGTGCTGGGCGAAGCGGCCGCAGATCGCATGGCCCTGACCAACACACCGGGGGGCGAGAGGATTTTGCGCGCGGTGCGCGACGCCGTCTCGATGCGTCAGTCCATCGCCAGCGAGGGTGAAGCGGCCATGCTGCCCATGAAGCTGGGAGAAGGACAGCGCAGCTATCGTCTGCGCACCACACCCATGCGGGATGCCGAAGGCAAATTGCTGGGAGCGGTCAGCGTGCTTGAGGACATCACCGAGATGCAGGACATCGATCGGTTCAAGACTCGCTTCCTCAGCATCGCATCGCAGAAATTGCGGCAGCCGCTGGAGCAGCTCCGCTTGAGCCTGTACACGCTCGCCCAGGGTTTCGCGGGCGAGCTGCGGCCGTTGCAGGCGGATGTGTTGCATGGAGCCGAGGAAGATGCGGAACGCCTCAATGACCTCATGTCCGATCTGATCGAGGTCTCCGAAATCGATACCGGACGGCGCGAACTCCGCATGGATCGATTCCGGCCGGTCGATATTCTTCGCGACACCTGCTCCCGGGCACGCGAGGAAGTGCGCGCCAAGAATATAGATGTGCAGATCGAGGCGTTCGCCGACCTCTCGTATGTAAATGGAGATCGCCGGGCTCTGCGCAGCATTATGGACAACCTGATGAGCAACGCTGTCCGTTACACTCCGGAGGACGGCACGATCCTGTTACAGGCGAAGGAGCAGAAGGAAACGGTGCAATTCTCCGTACGGGACTCGGGCCGGGGCATCGAAGCAGAGCGGCTGGCAAACATCTTCGGGCGGTTTAACGCGGCGCACGATCAGGGGACCGGTCTGGGTCTCGCCCTGGTGCGCCGGCTGGTTGAATTGCTTGGTGGACAAGTGTCAGTGGAGAGCAGGCTCGGCCATGGAGCAACCTTCACCTTTACCCTCCCCGTCGCTACCACGATCGCGACACGGCATCCGATAGAGATTGGTTAAAGCGTAATCATCTGATGCTTTCATCTTCACAAGGGACATGACAGAACTCTCGACCGACATCACTCCCGCCGCTCCAGAGCTGGCGAAGCTGCGCGTCTATATCGGCGCGGCGCCCGGCGTGGGCAAGACCTTCCAGATGCTCGAGGATGCCCACCTGATGAGGAAACAGGGCATCGACGTCGTGATTGGGTTGATCGAATCGCACGGCCGCAAAGATACGCAGGATCAGATTAAGGATCTGGAGCTCATTCCCCGGCGTGCCATCCCTTACCGATCCGTGGTTCTCGAAGAGATGGATCTCGATGCCATCCTTGCCCGGCATCCTCAATTCTGTATTGTCGATGAGCTGGCGCACACGAATGTGCCGGGATCGAAGAACCGCAAACGCTATGAAGACGTGCTGGAGTTGCTGGACGCCGGCATCAACGTGATGACCGCAGTCAACATACAGCATCTGGAAACACTGAACGATTCGGTTTCCCGTTCCGCCGATACGCAGATTCGGGAAACGATTCCAGATAGCTTGCTGAAGCGGGCCGATGAAGTCGTGAATGTGGACGTCACCGTGGACGAACTGCGTTCACGGCTCAAGCAGGGCAAGATATATGCCGCGGAAAAGATCGAGCAGTCGCTGGCTAATTTTTTC
The DNA here is from genome assembly GCA_963830325.1 of uncultured Acidobacteriaceae bacterium. GTDB lineage: Bacteria > Acidobacteriota > Terriglobia > Terriglobales > Acidobacteriaceae > PALSA-350. The sequence continues at coordinate 1,099,116 of CAWHMV010000003.1, read as the reverse complement.
CGCAAGGGCAATCTTAGTATGCTGCGTGAGCTCGCGTTGCGCACGACTGCCGAAGAGGTCGGGTCGCAGGCGGCGGAGTATCGCCGCAGCCAGGGTTTAGAACAGGCTCCTATTCCGGAAAAGGTGATGGTCTGCCTTTCCCCTCGTCCCGGTGCGGAACGACTGTTGCGTGTGGGCTCTCGCATAGCCGGCCGGCTGGCCACGAATTGGTATGCGGTGCGGGTGGAATCACCGGATGAAGATGCCCGGCATAGAGACGCGGAGGAGTATCAACGCATGGAGGAGTATCAGCGTCTTGCGCGGGAGCTGGGGGCGCAGGTGGTGGTGTTGAAAGATAAGAATGTCGCGGACGCGTTGATCGAGTTTGCGCAGCAGGAGAGTATTTCGCACGTGGTGTTTGGGCAATCGGCTCGGTCGCGGTTCGATATTCTGTTGCACGGGTCGGTGATCAACCGGTTTTTGGCGGAGATTCGCGATGCCACGGTGCAAGTGGTTCCCATCGGTAAGGGTAAGCGGTGAATTGCGGCGAAGTGCGTCCGGGGTAGTTTTCCAGCCGTCCCCGTTCGACAAGCTCAGGGCAGGGTCTTCGGGACTGTTTCGGTTGCTTTTCAGGCAGTACGCCATGCCGGGTCGGGCACGGTCCGGTGCATGAGAGGAGAAAAGAAAACCGCAGATCTCTCCACTCCGCTACGCTCCGGTCGAGATGACAATTCTTCTTGTACAGACAAATTTGTCATCTCGACCAGGAGCGTAGCGGAGTGGAGAGATCTGCGGTATGCCTCTTGCCTTAGCGGCATTCGGGGGCGCCGTTGCGGTAGAGGGCGTTGCGCGGATAGGCTACCGCTAGTTGATGCAGCAGGTCGCAGCCCTGGGTGTTGTTCTTGTCGCGGAGGGCGGCTACTGCCAGCAAGAGCTTAGCGAAGGGCTTCAAGAGATTTCCGTGGGCGGCGGTTTGCTCTAGCTCGCGCAGGCCCTGCTCCTTGTTGGGGTCGATGCCTCCTAAGCTCAACAGCCAGCGCACCGGGGCCGGCTTGATGCCGGTGAGGTAGTTTTCTACGCCGACTGCCAGCATGGCATCGTATTCGTCGGGTTTTTGCTTCAGTAACTGTTGCGCAAGGATTCGGCCTTGCTTCATGTAGTGCAGAGCGGCGAAATCGTGCTTGTCAATCAAGGCGACGTAATCCGAGCGCAAGCCTAATGCCAGGACCTGGGCAAAAAGTGCGTTGGTATCCTCGGGATTTTGCTTAAGCGCTGCGTCTGCCAACTGGTCGCCGCGGCTCACGGCGCCGTTGAACTCATCGCGAACTTTCGGGTCAGGAGCCAGTTTGGCGCGGCTTTCAAAGGTCTTGTCGTTGGTAAAGAGATCGCTCTCGAGGATGCCGAGGCGGGCGAACTCGCCGAACAGATATCCTGCGGCTTGGGAAACCGGCCCGAGCGGATCTGCCGGGTGCGACCGTTCCCAGGCAGAAAAATCCTGATGAGCCTGATCGAATTCCAGGTTGTACATGCTTTGAAAGCCCCGCTCAATCTCTGTGGGAGCCGGGGCGTTGGCCATGCATGGGGCGCACACCAGCAGCAGGCACGTGGCAGCGAACCATTTATGAGTTGCCTTCATACTCCTTGTTCGACGGACTGCCGGGCTCGATGGTTACACCCGGCGTTCATCGCTCGCTCCAGCGTACCCCGCTCCCAGCCGTCGCCGGTGCGGATAAGCTACGCAGCCAGCCAGCGAGATCCCGATAGTCGGCGGCGACCTCCGAACCCGGCGCATAATCGATCACCGTCATTCCCTCGGCCAAGGCCTCGCTCACCAGGGAGCTTCGACGCAACACGAAGGGCAGCAGCCGATCGCCCAGTTGCTGTTGAAGGATGGCACGCACGTCCCGGTGCAGTGGCAACGAGGCATCGAACTGATTTAACAGGTAGAGGGCTTTTTCCCCGCTGGCTGAGCTGGCATCCAATGCTTCGAGCAATCCGAGGCAGGCTACCGAACTCATATCGGGAAGGATCGGTACCAGGGGTGTGGGTCGTAGCGAGAGCAGACGGCTCATCCACTTGTGGTTAGCTGTGGCCACGTCGACCACGATGCGGCTGGCCCCACGGCCATCGCGCAGCAGGTCCGCGAGCAACGGGTCATGCTGACTGCTTTCTCCCGGGGAGCCGTCCCCATGAAGGTTCAGCATCTGCACTGGCGCGTCGCAATCCTCTCCAAAAGCGCCGGGAGGAAAGAAAGTACGCACCACCCCCGGCCTCAATTCGCGCGAGCCGAAGTAGAAGGGCAAAAGTCCGCAAGCCGCAGTTTCGGCTAGCAGGACATGCTCCCCGAGGGCGGAGAGCACACGCCCCAGGGTGGCGACCAGGCAGGTCTTTCCCACGCCCCCGGCAAGCGAGAATAGGACAACTATGGGTGGCCGCTGTTCGAACGCCGGAAATGACGACCGGTCCATGGGCGCCTGCACCGGGGCAAAGATGGAGCGCAAAGCATACCAACGGGTGGAGGCTACCGGGGTGGTTTGCGGGATCGACTCGGTTGGTGGGCCGCTCTCCGGCTCGTTGGGTCCCTGAGGTTCCATTTCTGTCGCCTGGACTTCAATCGTTGGGACCTGAGGCGCCTCCTGAGGTTGGAAGTCCTGAAGCTGCGCTTGGGGGAGCTCTTCTGTGGGTTGCGTCGGAAACTCCGCCACAGGTAGAGCAGTGCTCGGCCATTCCAGAGGCGCACGAACGACCCCGAGGCGGAGCTGCTGCCGCACCTGCTTTCGAGACGCGGAAAAGTCCCAGTACCTTGTCCATTCAATGCGCGCACGGGAGTAGAGGTTTGCGATATCCTCCGGCGTCTCTGTCATTCTTTCCGCAACTCCAGTTCCCTAACATACCTCGAAATTTCATTGTGGTACTTTGGAATTAAGTAGAAGTTGAGCTCGTAGCTCAGTCGGTAGAGCAACGCACTTTTAATGCGTGGGTCGTGGGTTCGATTCCCACCGAGCTCACCACGTCTCGGAGCTAGCGAGTACCTGGTTGGCGGGGGTAGCCCCCAGGTGCCTCATTCGACGCTCCTTACCGGTGCCATACCATGCCCGCCAGTCCGCCTGACACCCTTTCTCTTAGCTCAATGAAGGTCACTTTGCTGCAGGACCGGTGCACGATCGCCTGGCATCATGAGACTCCCGGCGTGCTGCCGTCCCTGACCGGGTTGGAGCGCGCGGTGACGGAACAACACCTGGCCAATTTCGAGCTTTGGCACGCGGAGGATACGGCCCGCACGCCTCAAGCGAGCGACCAGGACCTAGCCCGGACCAAGCGCTTCATCGATGGCGCCAACCAGCGGCGCAATGATCTCACCGAACAGTGCGATGAGCTGCTGCTCAAGTTCTTGAGCCGGCAGAACCTGCCCGCTCCCGGAGCCGAACTGCATTCCGAGTCTCCCGGCCTGATCCTAGACAGGCTTTCGATCCTGTCGCTTAAGCTCTTTCACACGCGCGAAGAGATCGACCGTCCCGGGGCACCGCCGGGCCACGCCGCGCGAAATGTGGAACGCCTGCGGATTCTGGCGGAACAGCGGGACGACTTGGCTGCAGCGCTCGACCGGCTGTGGCAGCAAGTCTTGAACGGCGAGCGAAGCTTCAAGCTCTACCGTCAGCTCAAGATGTATAACGACCCAGCGCTGAACCCGGCGGTGTACGGGCCTGGGTCTCATTCCTGAGCCGGCCCTCCGACCGGGCCGGAGTTTCCCTAGAATGACGCCGTTACCGGCGCCCGTGCTACAGTCTTGACCAAGGATGCCACGCCCTGCCGGGTTGACTCACGCGCCCCGGGGTGCGTATAAAGACGAATCTGATGGCCGATTGCATCTCAAAATTTCGACTTACGTACTCCTGTCAGCGGACAGGTTGAAAGAAGTGTGGGTTATGCAAAACACAGGTCAGGGTATCCCCGCTCGGCGCAATCCTCGCACCATCGAGGGCAAGGCGCGCCCTATGCCTAACGCTTCACACCAGAAGTCTCTGAACGAGTACCAGACGGCGCTGCAGTGGATGCACGAAGGCAAGTACGACAAAGCACGGGTGGTGTTTGAAAAGCTCAGCCAGGACGGCCCGGTGGAGATTCTGGAGCGGGTGCGGGTGTATCTCGTTGCTTGCCAACGCCGTGCACAACAAAGCGGCCTGTCATTTGACAGTCCAGAGGAGCAGTACGACTACGCTATTTCCCTGTTGAATACCGGCTTCTACGAAGAGGCTCGGGATCAGTTCCAGGGAATTCTCAAAACGAACCCGGATGCCGACTACGCTTACTACGGTTTGGCCATCTTAGAAAGCATGACCGGGTTGGCTGAACCCTGCCTCGAACACCTGGCCAAGGCGATTGAATTGAGCCCTCGCAACCGCATCCAGGCGCGCAGCGATTCAGATTTCCAGGATATGGCCGATGATCCCCGTTTCACCGAATTACTCTACCCCGAAGTTCCCTAAGCGCCAGGAATCCTCGCTTACATGGGTCCCGCTTTCAGGGAATCGCCGCAGGTTCGTTTTCTGGCGTAGGTTAGCTGTGTGATGGCTCTATGGTGAAAACTCTCTCCCCTACCTTGGCCAAGCCAAGGTCCGCAAAAGCCATCGTCACGCGCAGGACCCCGAAACCTGACGGCATTCGTGCGGTAGCCATCGGCGGCGGTACCGGGCTTTCCACTTTGCTGCGTGGGTTACGCCGCTATGTCGCATCACCGCATCAGTCTTTGGCCGACTGCGAGGACGCGCCTTGCGTCATCTCCGATCTGGCCGCGGTGGTCACGGTCACCGATGATGGCGGGTCCAGCGGTCGACTACGCCGGGGCTTTAACATGCTGCCGCCCGGCGATCTGCGCAATTGCATGGTGGCTCTTTCTGAAGATGAACACCTGATTTCGCGCCTCTTTCGTCACCGGTTTACGACCGGGGAGGGATTGGAAGGGCACAGCTTTGGCAACCTGTTCGTGGCCGCGTTGGTCGAAATTACAGGGGATTTTGCCCAGGCGATCAAGTTGTCCTCCCAGGTGCTGGCCACGCGGGGTCATATTTATCCGGCAACCAACGCCAACGTGTCTCTCGCCGCCCGCATGGACGACGGTTCCCTGGTCCGCGGGGAGACTGATATCACGGCGAGCCGCCAGCGCATTGTGGAACTGATGCTCGATCCGGCGGATGCTGAGCCGCTGCCGGAAACGCTGGAGGCGATTGAGTGCGCGGACCTTATCACCGTAGGTCCGGGTTCGCTTTTTACCAGTCTCATTACCAACCTTCTGGTGAAAGGGGTTTCGGAGGCGCTGGCTTCTTCGAAGGCGGTGCGGGTGTTTATCTGCAACTTGATGACGCAGGCTAATGAGAGTTTGAATTTGACTGCTTCGCAGCATATTGAGCGGATTTATGAGCATGCGCATCGGCCGATTTTTGACTATGCGCTGGTGAATACGGCACCGGTGTCGCGGGTTTTGCTGGATCGGTACGCGGGTGAGGGAGCTTCACCGATTGTGGCGGATATTGAGGCTATTGAGGCGCTCGGGGTGCGGTGTATTGCTGGGGATTTTGCGGCTGAGGGGGATGTGGTTCGTCATGCGGCGGATCGAGTCGCGGATGCGGTGCTTCGATTGGGCGCTGGCGGACGACGGTAGGGACTTCCGTGGCTTACCTTGGGTTATAACAAGGGATTTGATTGGCGTCTGCTAGGAGGATCCCAGGTCTCAAAAGCGAGACCTGGGGCACCCTTCGCTTTTTTCCGACGCCGCCCGGGCGAGGAAAAGATTAGTATCCTTCGGTTTTTATCGACGCTGCCCGGTGAGTGAAATTAAGTATCCTCGGTCTTACCGACGCTGACCGGTGAGGAAAATGTAAGTATCCTTCGGTTTTTTCCGACGCTTTGAGCTTCACGAGAGTGCGGGTTGGATTTCGGTCAGTGTTCGCTTTAGTTGGCCGCAGGCGGCGTAGATGTCTCGGCCCCTTGGGCGGCGTAGGAAGGCGGGCACACCTCGGGCGATGAGTCTTTGCTGAAAGGCGGCTACCTGGTCTGGTGCGGGCATTGCGAAGGGGATGCCTGGGCCGGGATTCCAGGCGATCAGGTTTATCTTTACCGGCATGGGTGCGCTGCGGGCTAGTGCAGCCAACTGCTCGGCATGCTGCAAGCCGTCGTTCAGACCACCCAGCAACACGTACTCGAAGGTCACTCGCTCCCGCGGCCTTAAAGGCAGTTGGGCAGCGGCCTGGATGACGTCTTCAATCTTCCACTTGCGCGTGATGGGCATGATGGCCTCGCGGATGGTGTCGTCGGGCGCGTTCAAGCTGATGGCCAAGCGGGGCCGTATGGGCTCCGCAGCAAAACGTTGAATGCCGGGCACAATGCCAGAGGTGGAAACGGTCATTCTAGATTCCGCAAGCGATGCCTCGTTTACCAGCAGGCGCACAGCGGCCATGAACTCGTCGTAGTTCAGGAAGGGCTCGCCCATGCCCATAAAGACCAGGTTGATTCGGTCGCGCCCCAACTGCACCGCCTGCCGCTCCAACACCGCAATTACCTGGCCGGCAATTTCTCCCGCGGAGAGATTTCGCTGCAGCCCCAGTTTTGCGGTGAGACAGAATTGGCAGTTCACCGCGCAGCCTACCTGGCTGGAGACACAGATGGTGGCTCGCAGATTGCCCGTCTCCCGGACGTCCCCCTGCTCGGCTCCGTCGCCCCCAGGCATCCAGACCGTTTCCACTGTCTGCGCGTCCTGGCCGGCGACCAGGTAGCGCTCGGTACCATCGATGGAGCGAAAAGTCTCGACAATTCGGGGCCGGTCGATGGTCCAGCCGGCCTCTGCCAGCTCCTGGCGCAGGGTGCGAGGGAGGGTTTGGACCTGGTCCAGGGAGCCGATCCGGTGCTGAAACATGGCCTGGAGGAGCTGGCCGGCGCGGTATGGGGGCTGCCCAAATTCGGACATCAACTCTGTAAGTTGTTGACGGGAAAGGCCAAAAAGGTTTTTGGCGCCGGGCCTGGTTGCGCCGTCTAACACTTGGACGAGATTTTCCCCACCAGGCATTGACTCGCCACCCAGGCTCTTTTCGCAGGATAGCATCCGGTTGGCTGCAGGAAATCCGCTGCACCCCGGGGAAAGCCGCTACACTGAGATGGTGACAGAACGCAGCATTCGACGCACGGTCCTTCCCTCCGGCTTAACGATTTTGACAGAGCGCATGGAACACATCCGCTCGGTCGCCATGGGTGTTTGGATCAGAGCCGGCTCGCGGCATGAGTTGCCGGAAGTGAACGGCATTTCTCACTTCGTCGAACACATGGTTTTCAAGGGCACGCAGTCGCGCTCCGCGAAACGGATTGCGCGCGAGGTGGATGCCATCGGCGGCAACCTGGACGCGTTCACCGGCAAGGAGACAATCTGCTTCAACCTGAAGGTACTCGATGAGCATGTTCCTACAGCACTCGACGTGCTGTCGGACCTGGTCTTGAATCCAGTCTTCAACAACGAAGACATCATGCGCGAGCGGGGCGTCATCCTGGAAGAAATCAAAATGGATGAGGACAACCCCGACTACCTGGTGCACGAGATCTTTACCCAGAATTTCTGGAAGGACCATCCGCTGGGGAAACCAATTCTCGGCACCAAGGAGACAGTGCGCCGGTTCGAACAGAAGACGTTGTTCGATTATTACGGCAAGCGCTTCTCCGGCAACAACATGGTTTTCTCCGCCGCCGGCAACCTGGAGCATGATGCCTTCGTGGACCTGGTGGCCCGCCGCTTCGACCACTTCGCGCCTAGCACCGTCGACCTTGCGGAGACGGAGCCGCGTACGGCTTCGAAGATTGTGCTGCGCAATAAGAAGGCCCTGGAGCAGGTACAGCTCTGCCTGGGCGTGCCTTCGCCGCCGATCGCGCATGAACTCCGTTATGTGACCCTGCTACTCAATACGGTTCTGGGCGGCGGCATGAGTTCGCGGTTGTTCCAGACGGTGCGTGAAGAGCATGGCCTGGCTTATTCCATCTTCAGCGACCTCAACCCTTATCGCGACACGGGCTCGCTGTGCGTGTACGCAGGCACATCTTCCGCCCATTGTTTAGAGGTAATCGAACTGATCATGTGCGAGTTTCGGCGCCTCAAGACCGAAGCTTTGCCGGAAGACGAGTTGCGCCGCTCCAAAGACCAGCTCAAGGGCAACATCATTCTTGGCCTGGAGAGCTCCATGTCACGGATGTCGAACCTGGCTCGGCAGGAAATGTATTTTGAGCACTTTTTCGGCGTCGAGGAAATTATGGACAAGGTCGAAACCGTTACCAGCGAGCAAGTGATGGATATGGCTAACACGCTCTTCGACCCGGACAAGGTCGCCGTCACGCTACTGGGCCGGCTCGACGGGCTCAAGGTGAGCCGCGCTCAGCTGGCCTGCTGAGCGTTTCTGCTACCGGCTGCGTCTTTTCTTATTCTTGATAGACTTATAGCGGTCAGACGGGGCGGGACCGCCCTGTTGCTATAGGAATCGAGAATACCCATGACTCAGATCAGCCTTACCCGCTCGACCCAACGCAACCGCCAACGTGGCTTCACCCTGATGGAACTGCTCATCGTGATGTCGATCATGATCATTCTGATGTTGATTGCTATTCCGAATTTCATCAGCATGAAGGCACAGGCGGACGAGACCTCGGCCATCCAATCACTTCGGGCCATTTATCAGGCACAGATCCAGTACCAGACTAACTTTCCGTCGAACGGCTTTGCCTGCGCATTGAGCGCGCTTGGCGGCAACCCCACCTCGGGTCCACCCAGCCCTACGGCGGCGCAGGTGCTACAGGGAGATTTGGCCACGGGGCAAAAATCGGGCTATACGTTTAATGTCGTCAACTGCAACAAGGTTTCGGTGAATAACCAGGACATGTACACCTCGTATGAGGCGACCGCAGTTCCCCAGTCCATTGGGAAATCGGGTCACCGTGGCTTCTGCATCGACTCCGCAGGTGAGATCAAGGCAGATCTTGCGGGCGGCACTAATTGCACTCAGCCAATTCAGTAAGCGTGCGCGCCCTATTGCTGGGGTTTCTTCTGTTCCCGCGAACAGGCTTGTGCGCCGATACCGCGCAACAGCTGGCGCAGCGCGTGGATAAGTACTACAACGGGCTCCATTCTCTGCGGACTGCTTTTACCGAAAGCTTTCACGGCATGGGCATCGACCGGGAGGAGAGCGGCATTATGCTGCTGCGCAAACCGGGGAAGATGCGTTGGAGCTATGGCCATCCGGCGGGCAAGGTGTTTGTGCTGGATGGCAAGTATGCGTGGTTCTATTCGCCTGGGGATGCGCAGGTGGAACGAGTGTCGGCGGGGCAATTGGATGATTTGCGTTCACCGCTGCGGTTTCTACTGGGACATACGCAACTGCAGAAGGAGCTTGAGGGGTTGACGGTGTCCTCTGGGCCCGACGGGCTGCTGCTGTCAGGGGTGCCCAAGGGGATGGAAAAGCGGGTGGAGAAGATTGTGCTTGGGGTGAGTCCTGAAGGAGTCATTCACTCCATGAGCATCACCGAGACGGATGGCGCCCAGACTGCTTTCACGTTTAAGGACAGCGTGGCGAATGCGCCGGCACCGGATTCGGAGTTTCTGTTTCATGCGCCGGCGGGAGTTCCGGTGGTTGATGGGTTGCCTCCGGTTTAGGACATTCTCGGTGGCCGAGAAAATAATTACCCAGGGGAGGTCGACGCGAGCCGCCGGGCAAAGGCCGTACCTCAGGGGCTAAAGCGTGTGTGAGAACCAGGATTTGCTGATTAGTCCCGCATGGACGGTTGAAGGTTTTCCAGGATTGCGTCGCGGCCTATTTTCAGCCGTCCCTGCGGGACTGGGTCGTCCTTTCAAATCCAACCCAGGACTAACGTCCTGGGCTAAGTTCAGACGTCCCTACGGGACTGTGTTTGGAAACAGAGTTTTCGCACACCCTCTTAAGCCCTCGTCCTCTCACGCTTTTACGGCACGGCTGAAGCCGTGCCCTTGGTTCGCGTGATGGTGGGGGATGGTAGTGGAGAGATCTGCGGTATCCCTTTAGTCTTCAAACATGCGAATCAGAGCCTTGATGGCTTCGACCGTATGCATGCTGGCGACCCTGGTTGCTGGGGCGCAGAGCGGTCCCTGGGAGATTGAGGATAGCGGGTCTGCTGCTGGACTGCGGGGAGTCCATGCCGTAGGTGGTGGCGTTGTTTGGGCCAGCGGCACGGGTGGCACAGTACTGCGCAGCGAGGATACTGGCTATTTATGGCAGCAGTGCGTCATGCCTCCCGGGGCTGGCAAGCTGGATTTCCGTGGGATCTGGGCTTGGGACGCGCTCAATGTTTTGGTCCTGTCGAGTGGACCCGGCGACTTGTCCCGCCTCTATCAGACGACCGATGGGTGTAGCAGTTGGAAGCTGTTGCTGACCAACCCGGAGGCAGCCGGCTTCTGGGATGGTCTTCTCTTCCTCGATCGGCAGCACGGCTTGATCTATGGCGATCCGGCACAGGCTCCGGGACGTACTGGTCATGTGAGGTTTGGTTTACTCGAGACCCGCGATGGAGGGAAAACGTGGAGCCCGGCCGCGGAACTGCAGCCGCTTCCCGGAGAGTCTGTTTTTGCCGCCAGCAATAGCGCCATGACGGCCAGCGGAGGATGGATCTGGCTAGGAACGAGTAAGGCCCGGGTTCTAAGGACCAGCGATCTGATCACATGGCAGAGTGCGGAAACTTCGCTGGCAAGCGGAAATGACTCCTCGGGCGTCTTTTCCTTAGCGTTTCGCGACCAAAAGCACGGGATCGCTGTCGGTGGAGACTATCGCAAACCAGAGGAGGCAATCGGCACTGCGGCTTACACCACGGATGGAGGAGCACACTGGAGCGTTCCCCGCAAACTACCCCATGGGTACCGTTCTGCGGTGGCCTGGGACGCGAGCGATCAAGCGTGGATCACGGTGGGCAGCAATGGATCCGATATCTCCTACGACGATGGCGTCACCTGGCAATGGCTCGATAGTGGCAATTGGAATGCTCTCAGCCTGCCGTGGGCCGTTGGTCCCAATGGCCAGATTGGTAAGCTGGGAACGCTTCCGGCCCACCCGGCTGGAGTATCCCGGTAAACTGGTAAGGGGTCCATGGCAGAGTACGTAGTCAAGCTGGCGGATGAGCGGGGACGCATACAGGAGCAGGTGCAGATCGCCGGCTCCGCGGAAGAACTGCGCAGCCGTTTCTCGCAGGCCGGCTACTACGTCTACTCGGTCCGGCCGCGCGGCATGCGCGGCGTGGGGGGCAGCCGCAAACGCGCCAACCTGGAAGCTTTTATTATCTTCAACCAGCAGTTTCTTACCCTGATCCGCGCGGGCCTGCCGATTCTGGGCTCGCTGGACATGCTGGTGAAAGGGCAGAAGAACCCGACGTTCCGGGCGCAGTTGGAGAATGTAGCTGCGCGGGTGCGCACGGGAGAGTCACTTTCGGCAGCGTTTGAAGCGCAGGGTGGCTTTCCGCTGATCTACACCACTACTCTGCTGGCCGGAGAGCGAAGCGGCCAACTGGAAGACGTGTTATCGCGCTATCTTGCCTTCCAGCGTATTTCTCTCTCGTTTCGCAAAAAGCTGATGGCTTCCCTGCTCTACCCCTGCCTGCTGATTACCATGGTGGTCGCGTTGTTCGTTTTTCTTATCAGCTTCGTGGTCCCGCGGTTTGCCATGCTATACGACCAGTTGGGTACCAATCTTCCCGCGGTGACCCGTATGCTGCTGTCCGTGGGCAACAACTTCCAGCACTATATCCTTTGGGTGCTGGCAGGCATTGCGATCATCGTCTACGCACTGTTCCGTTATAGCCAGACCACGGCCGGCGCGGCGCGGATCGACCGCATGCGGATCGGCATGCCGGTGTTTGGGAATATCTGGCGGAAGTACCAGGTTGCACTGTTTGTGCGCACGCTCTCCAGCCTGCTGACCGGCGGATTGCCCCCGGTGCCCTCGCTCGAGACCGCGGCACGCTCAATTTCGAGCAACACCATCGCGCAGGCTGTTATGGCTTCTGTGGGCACGGTGCGGGAGGGAAAAAGCCTGGCCCAGAGCCTGGAGAAAACCGGTGTTTTCCCGGACCTTGCGGTGGAAATGATTGATGTGGGCGAATCGACCGGCGCCTTGCCGCAGATGCTGAATTCGGTCGCGGAATTTTTCGAAGAAGACGTACAGACGGCGTTGACCGCTGCCCTGGCCCTGATCGAGCCCGCCATCCTGATCGTGATGGGATCGGTGGTGGTGGTGATCCTGATTGCGCTTTATCTGCCCATCTTCTCGCTGGGACAAGCGAGCACCATGGGAGGCCACTGAGGCCTCTTTGTCCATATTGCCCTTAGGAGTTGTTTATGGCTGACAGCACTGTACTTGTCACCACGGCTGTATCGGAATCAGACGAGACCACGCGCGCCCAGGCGCTGGCACATCGCTACCGCTGCGATTTTGTCGATCTCAAGAACTTCCGCATCCAGCACGAGCTATTTCGCAGCGTGCCGGTGGACATGATGTTTCGTTACAATTTCGTGCCCCTGGAGCAGATGGAAGATCGCCTGGTGATCGCCGTCAGCGATCCCAGCCGCCTGATGGTGCTGGACGAAATCAGCGGCCTGCTGGGGCAACGGATCACCACCCGGGTGGCGACTCTGTCGCAGATCACCGACCTGCTCAAAAAGACGGAGCAGTCGCAGCGGGTGCTCGACGAAGCGTCCGAGGGCCTCACGTTCGACGTCATCTCAGCCGAAGACAATCCCGATGAGAATATCTCGATCGAGAAGCTCACGTCGGAAGAGGACATCAGCCCGATTATCCGGCTGGTGGATACCACCATCTTTACCGCCCTCGAGCGCCGGGCTTCGGATATTCACCTGGAAACCTATGACGACTCGCTGGTGGTCAAGTACCGCATTGACGGTGTGCTGCAGGCGGCCATGGCGCCGATCGCGCGCGAGCATCACTCAACCATCCTTTCCCGTATCAAGGTCATGAGCGAACTGGACATCGCCGAGCGCCGGGTACCGCAGGACGGGCGTTTCCGTGTCCGCTACAAAGGACGGCTGATCGATTTCCGCGTTTCCATCATGCCTACCGTGCATGGCGAGAACGCTGTGCTGCGTGTGCTGGATAAGGAGTCGATGAGCGAGAAGTTCCGCAAGCTCACGCTCGACGTGGTGGGTTTCGGCGAGGACGACCTGCGCCGTTTCCGCCGCTATATCCGCGAACCTTACGGCATGGTGCTGGTCACGGGCCCTACCGGATCCGGCAAGACCACGACTCTCTATGCGGCGCTCAACGAGATCAAGAGCGACGAGGACAAGATCATCACCATCGAGGATCCTGTGGAATACCAGATCCGCGGGATCACGCAGATTCCGGTGAATGAGAAGAAGGGACTTACCTTCGCCCGAGGATTGCGTTCCATCCTGCGCCATGATCCAGACAAGATCCTGGTAGGTGAGATCCGCGACCAGGAGACGGCGCAGATCGCTATTAACTCCGCGCTCACCGGCCACCTGGTGTTTACGACCGTCCACGCCAACAACGTGGTTGATGTGCTGGGCCGTTTTCTCAACATGGGTGTGGAAGCGTACAACTTTGTTTCTGCGCTGAATTGCATCCTGGCGCAGCGGCTGGTGCGCACCATCTGCGAACACTGCACGCGGCCGGTGCGCTACGACGATGAATTCCTGCGCAACAGCGGACTGGATCCGGAGTTGTGGCGCAGCTTCGACTTTCATGAAGGGGCAGGCTGTATTGAATGTGGCGGGACCGGCTATCGCGGGCGAACGGCGATCCACGAATTGCTGGAACTGACCGATCCGATCAGGGAAATTATTTTGGAGAAGAAGCCGGCTTCCGAGGTGCGTAAGTTGGCCCAGCAGGGGGGCATGCAGTTCCTGCGCGAATCCGCTGTCGACCGCGCCAGCCGGGGCTTGACTACACTGAAGGAAATCAACAAGGTCACCTTTATCGAGGCCTTCCGCTAGAGATGCTTTCAAACATTGCCAACCGTATTTTCCCGTCCGAAGCCACCGCGCTGCGTCCTCGCCTGGCGTGCGAGATCACCAGCGCGGGCGTGGTTGCGGGCCGCCCAGGCGAGGCGGAACAGGAGATTGTTTCTGCCTTTGCTCCCTTGCGTCCGGGGGTGCTTGCGGCCGGGCTGCAGACACCCAACTTCAGCGACCGTGCGGCGGTTTCCAGCGCGTTGCGCCAGGCTCTGAATGAAGTCAGCATCAAAGAGGGCGAAATCACAGTAGTGATCCCCGACGCTGCGGTTCGGGTTTTGCTGCTGGATTTCGACCAGCTCCCTGCGAAGGTTGCGGAAGCGCTGCCCATTATTCGTTTTCGCCTGCGCAAACTGGTGCCTTTTGAAGTGGAAGATGCAGCCGTGAGCTACCAGGTCATGCCCAGCAAGCCGGGCCAAGTGCGGGTGATTGTCGCGGTTTCACCCGCGGCGGTGCTGGCGGAGTATGAGAGCGCGGTGCGCGAAGCCGGCTACGAGCCGGGCGTGGTGCTGCCCAGTACGCTGGCGGCGCTGGCGGCGGTCAACTCGGAGGAGCCGGCCCTGGTGATCAATCGCAACGGCAGCTCGGTGACGACCGCGATAACCCGGCAGAATGAACTGCTGCTGCACCGGACGCTAGAACTCACAGAAAAGGAATGGACGCCCCAGGAAAACGCGTTCCATTCCGCCGAAGAGCTGCAACAGTCCGTCACGGTTGCGGTTGCTTATTTTGAGGACACGCTGGACTCGCCACCGCGACAGTTGCTGTGTTGCGGACTGGGCGGTCCGGAAGAGCTTATCCACCTGCTGGGCGAGGAGACAATCCCGGTGCGTGACCTGGTGCCCACGCCCTACAGGAGCAAGGCTATGCCTGGCGGCATCCTTGCCGGGGTAGTGGGAGCGCTGGCGAACTGATGCGCATCCAACTCAATCTCGCTTCGCGGCCATTTGTCGAGCTAGGCCCGCTATATCTTCGATTAAGGATCCTGATTGTGCTGCTGGCTGTGGTGGCCGTGCCGCTGTGGCTTCTGCTGGCTACGGAAAAGCGCAAGGCGGCTGAGGCCCAGGCGCGGCTGGACGCCGTGCAGCAGAGGATCCATACGATCGAGGCGCAACGGCAGGCGTTTCAGTCGTCGATGCGGGAGCCGCAAAATGCTTCGGTATTGTCACAATCTCAGTTTCTCAACCAGGTTTTTGCTCGTAAGGCTTTTTCCTGGACGGCGGTCATGATGGACCTGGAAAACGTGCTGCCCAGCGGGGTGCAGGTGCTGAATATCGATCCGGTCCCCGCCAAAGATGGGAAAGTGACCATTCGTCTGCGAGTGAGCGGAGCTCATGATCGCGGGGTTGACCTGGTGCGCAACCTGGAGCATTCGCACCGGTTTCTCGCGCCTCGCCTGGCGCGCGAAACGGCGGAGAGCAACCAGAATGGGCGGCCCATCGAACAGGTAAGCGCAGCCACCAACGTGAACTTCGATTTGCTCGCAGAATACAACCCGTTACCGGAAACAGGGGAGAAGCCGGCCAAGCAGACGGCGGCGAAGCAGGCAAGCGCGACCGGCAAAGGAGCCCGTGCACCACGGCATGCCAGAAAGGCGGCCACACCATGAAGCCGCGGCGCAGCAAGCTGATCAGCCTGCTCAACCTGCATTTCGCCGGGGTGGCGCTGCTGTTGATTCTGAACCTGGTGCTCGCCGTGCGCCTATTTCTCGCCTGGAGTACTTTGCGCACTGCCAGCGCAGACCAGCTCCAGCAGCAGCAGACTGCCTATCGCGCGCTGCAGCTTGAAATGGCCCCGTTGCGGGGTCTGCCGCAAAAGGTTGCGCTTTCCCGCACCCAGGCGGATGAGTTCTACACGGCGCGATTCCCTGCCGCATACTCCACCATCTCCGCGGCCATCAATGACCTGGCGATGAAGAATAATGTTCGCCTGACCAACCTTGGCTACACCCCGACGCCCGCCATTGCGGGCCTGGCCGAGGTGCGCATGGATGCCAGTCTTAGCGGGGAGTATGCACCGCTGATGCACTTTATCAATGGGCTGGAACGGAGCAAGACTTTCTTTCTCATCAACGGGCTCACACTCACTGGGCAACAAGGCGGCCTGGTGAACCTGCGGTTGAAGCTCAACACTTATCTCCACGCTAACGACTTGAACCAGCTGGTTCCGCTGACGCAGGGGGATGAAGTGCCGTCAGGGGAGGAAGAGCGCTGATGGCAATCAAAGTCGGTACCGAGGATAAGAAGAAGGTGTATCTGGCGGCCGGCCTGGGCGGAGTCATGCTCATTCTGCTGATTCGTTTTCTGTGGCAGACTTTCGGACCTTCGCCTGCGGCGCCGGCGGCGCCCCCTCCTGTGGTCACCGTGACGCGACCGGCGACGACCAATGGCGAAACATCTCAAGAGACGGCTGGTCCGGCTTATGGCGGCCACCAAGCCGCCAAGGTCAGCGGCTTAGCCGCGCTTGACCCTACGCTGCATCCGGAGATCATGCGGCAGGCGGAGTCGCTCGAGTACACCGGCCACGGGCGCAACATCTTCTCCCAGTTCTCGGCGCCTCCAGTCATTCCGAAACCGATCGCACCTATCCGCCAGGCGGCGGTTGATACCGGGCCGCCGCCGCCTCCTCCACCGCCGCCCATCAACCTGGGTTTCTATGGCTACGCGGCGGAGAAGACCGGCCAGAAACAGGTCTTCCTGCTGAAGGGCGATGATATTTTCATCGCTTCGGAAGGCGATGTGGTCGACCGGCGCTATCGCGTAGTCAAAATCAACCCGGTGTCCGTCCAAGTAGAAGATATTCCTTATCACAACACGCAGACGCTACCGCTTCGCCAATGATGAGAGCTGTCTCCAAATCGAAATGGGTACGAGCCAGATCGGCGCAGGAAGATGGGTTTCTGTTGCTCGGCGTGCTTTTCATGATCCTGCTGATCATGATCGTGCTGGCGATCGCGGCGCCGAAGATTGCTGATTCCATCCGACGAGACAAGGAACAAGAGACGATACACCGCGGAAAGCAGTATGCGCGCGCGATCCAGATGTACTACAACAAGTTCGGCCGCTATCCCAACACCATTGATCAACTGGTGAAGACCAACGATCAGCGTTTTCTGCGCAAGCGGTATCTTGATCCGATGACGGGCAAGGACGATTGGCGCATCATTCACAATGGTGAGCAAAAGGTGCCGGCTATGGGTTTGTTTGGCCAGTCCGTGCAGCAGAATGGCATCACGCCTACCGGGGCTAGTACAAGCACTGGTAATGGCACTGCCAGCGGGTTCGGATCGTCATCGCCTTTTGGATCTTCTTCGGGGTCTCCGGGGACATCCGCAGGTAACGGCAGCTCTTCGCTGGGTTCTTCGGGATCTGGGTTTGGGAGCAGCGGGTCTTCTTTTGGGTCCGGGTCGTCCAGTTCGCCGTTCAGCGGAAGTTCGGGGTCCCCGATTGGGGGCACTAGTTCCAGCTCCGGCAGTGGATTCGGTTCGTCCACTGGGATTGGCGGCGGAACAACGACGAATGGCGCCGCCGGGACGGGCACCACGAATAACATCGGTGGCGTGCAAACGACCGGGGGCAGCAGCAGCGCGTTTGGGTCACCGGGTGTGTCGGTTGGGGGTGCGCCGATTGTGGGCGTCGGTTTGACGGATAAGCGGACGTCGATCAAGGTTTATCGGAAGCAGACGCATTACAACCAGTGGGAGTTTGTGTTTGATCCCAATCAGATGACTTTGGATGCGGCGGGCGGCGCGGGTGGTGGCAACCTGAATGGCGCGACTGCCGGCACTGGTGCTAACGGCACTGGATTTAATTCGGGCAATGGGAATGGTGGGTTCGGGTCCAGTAACGGGTCTGGATTTGGGTCGAGTAGTGGGTCTGGGTTTGGATCAAGTTCGGGGTCCGGCTTTGGATCGAATTCAGGATCTGGCTTTGGTTCCAACACCGGTTCGGGGTCCAATAATGGCTCTGGTTTCGGACCACCGAGCAGCCCCACTAGCCCTACTCCTACTCCCACTCCGCCGAGCAGCAATTCGCCTCAGTAATACCTAGTCCTCTGCAACCGTGGTTGATTTCGCAAAAGCCCGTCCTGTTTCCTTTGACCGGGGTTTTGGGTTGGAAAGTCAGGGATTTAGCGCAGTGGTATCCCACATCTCGCGAAAAACGAGCGAGATGTGGGGCACCCGGGGTTCCGTCGTAGGGCAGGTTCACCCGGGTTCAGTGTTGGGTACACGTCCTGTTTCCAATAAGTCCTGCTATGACACAGACTCCGCAGGACTCCAGGGGGAGGTTGGGTTTCCATCAGGGTTTGCGGTCAGGACAGAGATTTGGTCCTAGCGTTTTTGGAAATCGGGGGAGCCTAGTAGCAGGCCGGCTACCAGGGCTGCTTGTTTGTCGGCTGGGGCTGGTATTGGTGTTGCCAGGTCCATTACCTGCACAAAGGCTGCGCGAACGGGCATGGTTCCGGCTTGCTTTGGGCCGGGCTTGAATGGCTCTGCTGCCGGAAGGGCCATCGGTCCCTGCGCGGCTAGTGCGTCGGCTTGCTGCAAGACGGTTTGCCGCGCCTGGGGGTTCAATTCGCCGTTGAGAAAGACTGCTTCCAGTTTGGTTTCCTTCTGCGCGGCAGAGGCGGCATCCGGTCCCTTGATCTTCATCAGGGCATCGAGATCTGTAGCAGTGCCCAGCTTATGGCTGGCCAGCGCAAGGGCTATGTTGATGCGGGTCAAGAGGTCACCGGAATTTACCCAGGCTCCCGCGGTCCAGGAGTAGCCGTTGGGGGTCTGACAGCCGTAGAAGGGCATCCCGAGTTGGCCCATCGCATTCAACACGATGGCGGGCCGATCGACTTGACCTCCGGTTGCGCGCACCGCCGATAGAACAAACTCCTCCGGAGTTTTTACCTTGGCGCGATAGGCGTCGCGAGACCAGAATTCCGGCGCGGTAAACATAGTGCGCAATACCTGGCGGATGTCACCATCCGAATGCAAATAGGACTTGGCCATACGGTCCACCAGGGCGGGAGGAGGCGTGTCACTCACAAAACGCTCGGCCAGCTGCTGAGACAGATGGTGCGCCGTCGCCGGGCTGGCCGCCAGGCGGTGCAGCACTTCCAGACCCTCGTGCTCACCATCCTCTTGAATGGTCTTGCCCATCACCACCTTCGGGCCAGGCTCGTGGCGCCGCTCGTTGAAGGTGAACCCACCTCCTTTGCGGGGCTCGTCTATCGTCCAACCGGTAAAGACCTTGGCTACTTCAGTCACGTCTTTCTGGGTATAGCCTCCGTCTACGCCGAGGGTATGCAGCTCCATTA
Source organism: uncultured Acidobacteriaceae bacterium (assembly GCA_963830325.1). Taxonomy (GTDB): domain Bacteria; phylum Acidobacteriota; class Terriglobia; order Terriglobales; family Acidobacteriaceae; genus PALSA-350. Next base: position 1,079,795 of record CAWHMV010000003.1, on the reverse strand, counting down.
ATTCGCGGGCATAGTTCTCGTTGAGGCCGGGATCCCTATTCTTAGCTTGAGGATTGGCCTGAGCACGCATGGCGGCCATGGAGTGCGGCCCGATGCTCGCATGATTGTCGAGATAGAAGAGCATCGCGGGGCTCTTCGCCGTGGCCACCAACAGGTCTTCGAACTTACCCATCGCATGCGGGGCAATCACGTTCTGCTCGTAGTCCACCAGGTACCACGGCGCAAGCTGCCCCTTCTTCAGATATACGTTGAAGTGGTTCAGCCAGAAATCTGTCATGACCGCCTGCAGCTGGCGCTGGGTATAAAGGTCGGTGAGCAGGCGGGTTTGCAACAATTCGCCGGCCACCAGAAGGGTGGGGTTTAAAAGCGCAACCACTGTTTCTTTCTGCTGCGGCGTCATCCCGGCTGTCAACTGAGAGCGTTCTTCGGGGGTGAGCTCCTTCATGAAACCGCGCAGCTGGCCCGGCTTCATGCTCACCAGACTCTGCAAACGCTGGTCGGGGGATAGATTGACGATCTGGGTCGAGGCCAGGTCCGCATACAGTTTCTGCTCGTGGACAGCGATCGAGGGGGAGCTGGCCACGTCCTCGAGCGCCATCGCGTCGGCCATCAGGCTTTCGCTGGCCGCCATCTGATTGGGCGCGGGTGCGGCGATTGGCTCGGCTGCCGGCTGCTTAGCCGCTTCCTGGGCCTGCTTCTCACGTCGTTCTTCGTAGGCAAAGACCTGGTTCTGATAGATGGCGTGTTCCACGCGATCTTTGGGCAGGGGAATCCTTCCGTCGGCCACCGCGCGAATCACACCTGCGGAGGGAAAGGTCTGAATCAAATCCTGCTGACTGAGGTGCATGGCGGGGAAACTCTGGAGGCGCGCCTCGAGGAGGCTATCGTCGATCTGCTCCGGGTTGAGCTGCATCTCGATCCACTTCTTAACGCCAATTGCCTGTACGCGTTCGAGATCGCCGGGTTTGGGCCCGAAGGTAAGGCGATTCAGGGCGTGGGTGGCACGTTCTTCCTCCGTCAGGGGCTTGGCGGCAGTCGACTTCTTCGCATGCCAACCAGGCACAGGAGCCGCCAATAGGGTTAACGGCTCCTGCACCAGGGAGAACACAAGGCAGCCCGCCATAAGGCGGGTAAAGCGACTGAACATCCAACCGGAAGCAAGGGGCATGGTCGAGCAACTCCACAAAACATTGATCTATTGATCTATCGATCTATGGGGTTCAGACCCCCGGCTGGGTTTGAAGTCGCGTGCTTTCGATGGATTTTCGTGGAGAGGGCGGCCAAGTCCTCGATCCCCCGTACAATGGTCGGCAGAAAGCCGAGGCGTGCGTTGACGTTTTTTCACCATAACACTCTGGCGACCATCTGGACGGTGTTCTGGGTGCTCTGGATACTACCGGCAGTTTTCGGGAAGCGGACCATCCGACGACAGACCAACGGCTCTCGCATCCTGCAGCTTATTCTGCTGCTGGTGGCATATGTGCTGATCGTCAACGGCGAACTGGGTTGGAATTGGCTGAATATACGGCTGGCGCCCGAAGGGAGGGCTTCAACTGCGGTTGGATACGGCCTCCTGATGGCCGGCATGCTGTTCGCCGGTTGGGCGCGCCTGTTTCTCGGGGGGAACTGGAGTTCGAGTGTGACCCTGAAGCAGGACCACACCCTGATTCGGTCGGGGCCATACCGGATTGTCCGCCACCCTATCTACACGGGACTTCTGGTTGCCTTGCTAGGCACGGCGATTGCTCTGGGGGAGCTGCGCTGCTTCCTCGGCGTCCTGTTGGCGGCGATCGCGTGGAAGATCAAATCCATGAGCGAAGAGACTTTGATGGTGCAACAATTCGGCGATCAGTACGCTCGCTACCGGGAACAGGTGAAGGGCTTAGTTCCTTATCTCTGGTAGGATCCCCGGCAGCCTTCCTCAGTTAAACTATAAGCACCACCATGTTTGAAAACCTATCCGACAAGCTGCAGCGAGCGTTCAAGAATCTCCGTGGCCAGGGTACCGTCAGCGAAGAAAACATCGGGGACGCCTTGCGGGAGATCCGTGTGGCCTTGCTCGAAGCCGACGTTAACCTGAACGTCGTCAAGGAGCTTATCGAGCACATCCGGGAAAAGGCGGTGGGCCAGCAGGTGATGACGGCTCTTTCGCCCACCGAGCAGGTGATCAAGATTGTCCGCGACGAGCTGGTGGCGTTGCTGGGCAAGGATACGGCTCGGTTCAACTTTGCTTCCCGGCCGCCCACGGTCATCCTGATGGCCGGTCTGCAGGGCTCGGGCAAAACCACTACCTCGGGGAAGCTGGCAGCGTGGCTGCGCAAGGGTGGCCACAGGCCGTTGCTGGTTTCGGTTGACGTCTATCGGCCGGCGGCGCGGGAGCAGCTCCGGATCGTGGCCAACGCAATCAAGGTGAACCTGTATGAGGGCGATACCAAGGGCGAGGCGCCGGGGTATGCGCTGGTGGAGCGGCTGGCCAAAGAGGCGCGTCGCGAGGCCATCAATTCGGGCTGTGACACGCTGATCGTTGACACTGCAGGCCGTTTGGCGCTGGACGAGGAGCTGATGCAGGAGATGCGGGGCCTCAAGGCGCTGCTCAGCCCGCAGGAGATCCTGTTCGTCGCCGACGCCATGACGGGGCAGGATGCGGTGCATTCGGCGGGGGAATTTCATAAGCAGCTGGCATTGACGGGCACGGTGCTGACCAAGATGGACGGTGATGCGCGCGGCGGTGCGGCACTGTCCATTCGCCACGTTACCGGCCAGCCGGTGAAGTTTATCGGCACGGGGGAGAAGTCGGACGCCTTTGAACCCTTCCATCCTGATCGGATTGTCAGCCGGATTCTGGGTATGGGCGACATGATGACGCTCATCGAACGGGCGGAAGAGACCCTGGATAAGAAGAAGCAGGAGGATTTTGCCCGCAAGGCTCTTTCCGGCGACGGGTTTTCGCTGGAAGACTTCCGCGATCAGCTGCGCCAGATCCGCAAGCTCGGGTCGATGCAAAGCATCCTCAAGATGCTGCCCTCGGTGGGCCCCTTTCAAGGCATTCAGCAGATGGCGGGGCAGGTGGATGAAGGGCAATTCAACCGCATTGAGGCGATCATCAACTCGATGACCAAGCAGGAGCGGGACAAGCACGAAATCATCTCGGGAAGCCGCCGCAAGCGGATAGCGCGGGGCTCGGGAACGAGCGTGCAGGAAGTAAACCAGCTGCTGCGGCAGTATGCGCAGATGCGTAAGATGTTCAAGAGCGCGGGCAAGGGCGGCGGCATGCAGCGTCGGATGATGGGCGCGCTGGGTGGCATGCGCGGCATGGGGCGTTAGGGTACCTGGGGCCTAAAAGACCAAGTGATTCTATTGGGTGAATGTACGGGCTGAAGGCTCGCTGAACAGGCCGCGGAAAAATGCTGGTTTGGAGAAGAAAGCAGCCCTCAGCGGCTAAAGCCGAATCATTACACAGCAGTTATGCACGGCCTAAAGGCCGTACCCTTCAGAGAAGCGACTTTTTCCGCAGCCGGTGAAGCCCTTACCCACCTTACGGTAATTCTTGAAACGAAAGCGGATCTGGACACGTCCAAGGAGACCTAAGGGATCGTTGAAGTGCTTTAGAAACCATCATGTCGAAATTGCAAGACCAACTCGACCAGATTACGGCCAACACGCGGAACCTGGTGCAGCCGGAGCGCCTGGAGATTAGCGAGCGCGCGGTGGCCGAGCTTTACGCGGCCGGGGTGGAGGATAGAATCCTGCCGGTGGGCTCCCAGGCTCCGGAATTTGCGCTGCCGGATGCTGGGGGCCGGATCATCCGGAGCAGCGATCTGCTGGCTCTCGGGCCGTTGGTGGTTGATTTTTTTCGGGGGCGCTGGTGCCCTTACTGCGTGACCGAGCTTGAGACCTGGCGCGACCTGTATGGCGCGGTGCGCAAGCGGGGAGCGCTGCTGGTCGGGATTTCCCCACAGACGGTCCGCCAGAACGACTTTACGGCGGTGCAGCATGGGCTGGGATTTCCCGTGCTCACAGACGCGGGATGCAAAGTCGCGGCACAATTCGGGCTGGCTTACGCAGTGGCTCCCTCGCAGCAGCAGTATTACCGCAGCATCCTGGTAAACATTCCGCTGGTCAACGGGGATGCGAGCTGGCAACTGCCTCTGCCCGCTACCTACATCCTTGGGCGTGACGGCACGGTGCTGTTCGCCGACGCACATGCCGATTTTCGCGTTCGTCCGGAACCGCGAGAAGTGTTGGATGTGCTTTTACCGTAGAAAACTCCTTGAAGAAGATTGGCGTTGATGGATAGAGGTCAAGTCCAGCAGTCGTAGATTACCGCTTGAGTACCAGATTGAAGCTTTATGTTACTCAGATGCGGGATACAAATCTTGATTTGTCACGTATGCTCCTTCGCAGCTGCGGTTTTCTACGAGCTTTTTTCATGGATTCTTTCGGGGGAGGGATTTCATGAAGTGGAACGAGGAGAATCGCGGCTCGGACTTCTTGTGACGCTTGCTTCGCTGTGGTCACTATGCCGACGTTGTGAGAGATGGCGCGGAACCCAAAACGAAAAGCGAAGGGTCTGCAAAGCCTTATTTGATGGTTCAATTCCATCCCGCGCCTCCACTTCGCTGATCGGATAACTCAGGTTCATTGCCCGGTAAGTTCGCGCACTTAGCTTACTTCTGCGCCCATGCACCAACTTGACCGAAGTGCGTAGGTGTTATGCAAGGCTATGCTGGATTCGCACAGAGCAAATGCTTCTATCCAGCCTGATTTAACTGCTGTTCGGTTCTCCTTAACTCTTACTTATTTTGATAAAAAATGCGCGTATCTCATTCACGCAAAACTTAGTTTGGCTACCACTTTCGGTTAAGTTGTGCTTTAATTTTGCTACTTCCCCGAGCTACTTATTAGTCGAAGGGAAAGCGATGTTAAGAGCACGTCGCCTGTACTGTTCGCCCTACCTACACTGCAGACACTTAATGCTTCTTCCAGGCATGGCGGATGAGTCTTGGGCTTTTCTGCACCTGGACAATGCAATTTGCTGATGAAGAGGAAGTAAGGCGAAATGGCAGCCGAGCTCGAGAGGCTTATGAACGTGGACACGCTGCGATTCGGTGAACTCTCTCCAGGAGAGGCACCCTTGGCTTCGAAGCGTGTGGGCACCGGAGCACGGCCGGAGAGCCGCATCCAGACCTTGAGTCTGGTGTTGGAGAGCTTGTGGCTGTTCTACGAGGCGATGCGTTCCGGAAAGCCGCTCGCGTGTGGGGATGAAAGGCTGGCGCAAATAAGAGCGGCGTTGAAGAAATCCCCCAAGAAGAAGTGATTGTTCGCGCGAAGCGAGCCTCGCCACTGAGACCGGTGGCATCTCGAAGAGGCTCTAGAAGAGTGTTGTGGGAAGGATGCAATGACTCACCTTAGCCCGATGGACATACTGGTCATTCAGAATGCGATTGAGGAGTACTCGCGAAAAAATCCGAACCGCCCGATTCCTTCGGCAGAAGAGGCCCTGTCATGGAAGTTCGGCGACCGCGGTAGACGCAAAAAGCGGCGGCAAACGAGCGCATCAGAGGAGCGGGCGCCAGTGCGACTGCTCGAGAGCCTCCGCGGCTGGTGGTTGCCGCATCGACGTACCTAGTTGTCAGCGTGGCCGGTGTTTGATACCGGACGCGACCTCTTAAACATGAACAGTACTCGTCGCCGCTTCGTGCGCAACGTTACCCTCCTCGGTGCGGCCACATCCATAGCGCCACAGTTCGTGTTGGCTGCTGTGGACGAGGCAGCGCCCTATCGCACTCCCTATAAATATCCACAGCTGGTGCTCTCGGCTACCGGCCGCAAAGGCGATTTCGACCAGCGCAGTATCGATGATCCCATCGTTTTCTAGGCCAACGGAGCGTTCCAAATGCTTTACATCGGTTGGGACGGCACTGGCTACCAGACGGGGCTCGCGACCTCTCCCGATCTCCTGCGATGGACGCGCACGGCACTGGTGGGGCCGCGCGATGCGGCGTCAAAGTATACAAAGTACAACCTCGCACTGAGCTCCATTCTGCGTGACAAGCAGCTGCGGTCGCGGGGCGACGCCATCAAGGTCAAGGGCAAATACATTGGTGCGTGGAACGCTTATCCTAACGCGGGCTACGAAGAAGGTGCTGCAGTCATCGGCATTGCCACTTCAGAAGACCTTCTGCACTGGCAGCTATCCGATCCTATCCTCACCCCGCAGGACGGAGCTGCATGGGAGCGCGGAGGTCTCTATCGGCCGGACCTGATGCTCGACCATGGAACCTACTATCTCTACTACAACGCCAAGACGGATACACTTCCAACGAGCGAAGGCGGAGGCTGGCGGGAACAGACGGGGGTCGCAACCTCCACGGATTTGAAGAGCTGGACCCGTTATCAACACAATCCCAACGTCCGTAACGGTGCCCGCGGCAGTGCTACTTACCCTGCCGCGAATCCCCTCTCCTCGACTCAGCCGCCCACACCCGATGCCCGCGACAGCCGCTTCGCCTCGAATCCGTTCGTGGTGCAAAACGGTCGTGATTTCGCGATGTTCTACTACGGGTTCCGCTATCAACGCCCGGGCCGCGCGTGCGAGATGCTCGCGCTTGGCCGCGATCCCTACTCTTTCGTCAAGGTTCCCGAGATCCTGATCGACACCGGCGCACCGGGAACGATCGACGAAACATTTGCCCACAAACCTTCCGTAATCACCTACCAAGGTGCTCTCTATCACTTCTATTGCGCGGTCAGCGGCCAATACCCCAACGAGGTGCGTGGCATCGCCGTGGCCCGTTCGAAGCCCTGATAGGTTCCTAGAGAACCCGCGACGCCCTGCCGGCGTCGAGCGACTGCAGCAGAAGCTCTGTGGCGGCACGCGCAAAGCTGTCGTCGTTGATGTGCGCGTCAAGCTCAACCAGCTCAATGGCGGAGCTGAGTGCCGTCTTCAGGGCGCCGCGGTAGGCGTCGAGCGCTTCAGGGGAATAGAAAGGTCCGCCGAGTTTGTCGATGGCGGAAACACCCTGCAAAGGAATCAGCACGGTCACCGGACCGGTTGCGCAGTTGAGCCTGGTGGCGGTGATACGTCCGATCGCCGCGCACTCCTCGGGTGTTGTCCGCATCAGGGTGACCGTGGGATTGTGAACGTAAAGCTTGCGGCTTCGGAACTTGACGGGCACTGTTTCCGCGGGACCGAAATTGACCATGTCAATCGCGCCCGGGCAGACCAGTTGGGGAATGCCCTTGCGGCCGGCGGCTTCCAGCCGGTGCGGCCCGGCGCTCATGACCCCGCCCGCCAGTTCGTCTGCGAGTTCCGTGGTCGTCAGGTCGAGAACAGCCTGGATGGCGCCGTCTTCGATCAACTGCTCCATGGCCTGACCGCCGGTACCCGTGGCATGGAAAACCAGAACATCATAGCCTCTCTGCTCGAGGATGCGCCGTGCAGCGGTAACGCAGGGCGTGGTGACGCCAAACATGGTGGCCGCGATTGCGGGTTTATGGTTGGGGTTGATGGGGGGTTCCGCGGCAACCATGCCGCAGATGGCAGCAGCTGCGTTGCTCAGTATTCGGCGGGAAACATAATTTAACCCTGAGATATCGAGCACGGAAGGCATCATGCAAATGTCTTTGATTCCGACGTAGGGTTTGGTATCACCGGCGGCCAGGGTCGAAACCATCAATTTTGGGAAGCCGTAGGGAAGCGCACGCATGGCTGCGGTGGCAATCGTGGTACCGGCGGATCCGCCGAGAGCAGCCACACCGTGAATGGCTCCCTGGGCATGAAGCTGCAACAGGATTGCCGTTGCCCCGAGCGCCATGGCGGTTACACTTCGACCCCGGTCTCTTTCGCGTTGTAGTGTGGCGAGATCTTCTTTTGCTGCTGCAGCCACCTCGGCCGGCGAGATGCCGGCAACAAAGGGCGCACTGCCAAGCACACCGACATCGATCATCATGGTTCGCAAGCCGGCGCTCTCAATGCGAGCACGGAGAAAGGAAAATTCCTCCCCTTTGGTATCGAACGTGCCAATGAGCGCGATGGTCTTCGGGGTGGTGTGGGGAGTTATCGAAATCATCACGGTCAGGTTTGGGGCAGTTCGCCCGGTGGAAGAACCCGGCACTCCGGCATCGCGCGCAGAAGGGCTTCGGGACCCGGCGGCGAGTAGACGGCGATCAACTTCAAGGGTTCCCAACCGCTGTTTATCGTGGCGTGGAAGATGTCGGCCGGGATGTGAATCATATCTCCGGCGCTGATCGGCTCCCACTGCTCGCCGGCGACATCGATCATTTGCTTGCCCTGGCCGGAGACGACGTAAAGGATCTCCTCTGTTCCGTGGTGATTGTGCCGCACGTGGCCCTTCCCAGGTTGCAAGAGGACGACCCCCATGGTGAAGCGCTCGGTGCCAGTGACGCGCGGTTCGCTGAGCCACTTGATCGTTCCCCAGTCAAAGACCTGGGTTTCGACGTCGGCCGGGGTTACAAATCGGCGACCAGCGAGCTTAGACATGTTTGCTCCTTTGGCTGCGTTCCGCTTGGAGTTTCAGGCTTTTGAAATTTTGTACCTGCTCGGTAATGGCACGCTCGGTGGGCAGACGCTCGATGCTTGAGGCGCCGAAGAATCCGCAAACGCCGTCGGTCCGGTCGAGAACGTATTGAACGTCCTCAGGCTCAGCAATCGGGCCACCGTGGCAGAGGACCAGAATCTCCGGATGGATGGAGACGGCTGCCTGCTGGATGGACTGAATGCGGTCGACCGCTTGATCGAGCGTGATGGCCGTTCTGGCGCCGATGGTCCCCTTGGTGGTTAATCCCATGTGGGCGATCAGAAGGTCCGCACCTGCTTTTGCCATCGCCCTGGCCTCATCTTCGTTAAAGACATACGGACAGGTGATCAGGTCCAGCTCATGCGCGCGGGCAATCATCTCAACTTCGTGGATGTATCCCATCCCGGTTTCCTCGAGGTTCTCGCGGAAGAGGCCGTCGATCAGACCCACGGTGGGGAAGTTCTGTACTCCGGAAAAGCCGAGTTGCTTGAGATCGCGAAGAAAGAGATCCATGACGCGAAAGGGATCGGTTCCACAAACGCCAGCCAGCACTGGCGTGTTGCGAACGATGGGCAGTACTTCGCGGGCCATTTCGACGACGATGGCATTCGCATCCCCGTAGGGCATGAGGCCTGCTAAAGAGCCTCGCCCGGCCATGCGGTACCGGCCGGAGTTGTAGATGATGATGAGATCGGCTCCTGCAGCTTCGGCGCACTTGGCAGAAATTCCGGTCCCTGCGCCTGCGCCGAGGATGGGGATTCCCTGGGCGCTACTCGTTCTCCATCGCTCCAGGCACGCTGATCGGTCCGTCATGCTTTCTCCGAATTGCCAGGCTCGGGTCACGAGGCCACGACCCGAAATATATAGTAATTCTCCGGTTGCTGCGTTCTCCCGGCGAGAGGCCTTGGTGCGAGCACGAACGCCGGGGCAGTGGAATCAAGTTGCACACTTGAACGAGCCCCCACTCGGTGTTTCGCTCGAAGCAGCATGATCAGTCGACGAACCGTTCTTGCGGGTGGGTTTGGCTTGATTGGGGCCGTGGCCACAACCTCTCCGCTGTTATCCGCGTCAGGTGGACGCTTTGGCAACCTTGTCGAGTCGTTCGCACGACTGGAGAAAGATAGCGACGGACGGCTGGGTGTCGCAGTGCTGGATACCGGGTCGGGTGATTCTGTTGGCTATCGTAAGGACGAGCGCTTCGCCATGTGCAGCACCTTCAAAATGTTGCTGGCGGCGGCGGTTCTGGAGCGGGTCGATGCCGGCAAGGAGAAGCTTGATCGAACGATCGCGATTGGTGCGACGGGATTTCTGCCCAACTCGCCGGTTTCGCTGGAACACGCCGGCAGTAGCATGACGATTCGTGATCTCTCGGCAGCCATCGTAACCCGCAGTGACAACACGGCCGCTAACCTGTTGCTTGCCTCGGTCGGCGGCCCCCCTGGAATCACCCGTTTTGCGCGGTCGCTCGGAGATACCGTCACACGATTGGATCGCATCGAGACGGCGTTGAACGAAGCGCTGCCTGGCGATCCTCGTGACACCACGTCGCCGGCTGCGATGGCTGCGGATATGCGCGTGTTGCTGGTTGGCAACAAGCTGTCGACGGCTTCGCGGGAGCAGCTCATCAAGTGGCTGATAGCAAATAAGACGGGCGACGAACGAATACGCGCGGGCCTGAGAAGTGGTTGGCGGGTCGGAGATAAGACGGGGTCAAACGGCGACAACACTGCGAACGATGTCGCCATCATTTGGCCGGGCCATCGGTCTCCTGTGTTGGTGGCTGCGTATTTAACGGTTTGTGCCGGGCCAGAGTCGAAGCGCAACGCTGTTTTGGCGCAAGTCGGACGAGAGGTTGCGCTGTGCATCGGATCTTCGTAAGACGGGGTTTTCGCGGACTAGCCCTCGTCGACGCAGCCTATTGCAGGGCGGCTAAACAGGCTGCGGAAAAACGGCTTTTCCTGGCCTTTAGGATGGACTCGATTGGCCTTTCTTAGAGGATCCCAGGTCTCAAAAGCGAGACCTGGGGCACCCTTCGCGTTTTCCAGGGCTGAATCGGTTTGGGGTGCCCTTCGTACAGAGACCTTTTTCTTTTGACCGCGCACTCGGGACCATTTATCCGGAGACAGCAGCTACGGCGGTCTTGACCGAAGAAGCGAAGGGATTTAGCCCTGCTCGTGCCAGCACGACGGAAAACGCGATCAGGGTGTAGAGCTGGGCCACCACTACCGACCACGCGATACCCTCAGCCTGGAAACCGGGAGCAAACAACAAGGCGCAGCCAAAGCCGAGCAGGCCGGCGGTAAATACCACCACGTTAAACTGATGGTCCATCTGGTTAGGCAGTAGCAACTGGAAAATTATCACCGTGGACAATGCAATGAGCGGGATCCATAGAGAGAATACGCGCAGCGCGGGTATCGACCCGTGAAAAGCATCCCCCAGGACCACGTGGACCAGCAGCGGAGCTCCGAGAAATAGAATCAGGCCGAAGAGCAAACCGAGACCGCCCAGAAAGAAAATGCTAAGCCTTACCATCTTCATCGCGTCGTGGCGGTTGTCGCGCATCTGCTTGGTCAAATTTGGATAGAGCGCCTGGTTGATCGGCCATAGTCCTTGTTGAAAGACGCGCGAGATTCGTTCAGCACCCGCATATTGGCCAAGAGCCGCCATGGGAGCTACCCACCCCAGGACGAGCCCATTGAGGGAACCGGTAAGCCCCTGGGCTGCACGAAACAAGAACATCGACCAGCCCAAACGAAGGGCGTGCAGCACAGAGGACAATGTGGGCCACACAAAGCCCACTTCACGATAGGCAAGAACCACCGTAACCCCGTGGGCCACGACACAGCCGACACATTGCGCCGCCATAACCTTCCATCCATCATCGGGGTTGTGGACCAGGACGAAAATACTTAAGGTAGCGACAACTTTGCCCCCGATTTCAAGAGCGCTCGCTAAACGCATGCGCTCCAGCCCCTGAAAATACCAAAGCATATTGATGCCCTGGCAGACACCCCAGATGGTGCTCGACCAAAACAGCGCCAGCGAGGGAGCAATGTGGTGGGTAAATCGACGGGAAAATACAGCACCGCAAATGCATAGTGCCGCCAGAAGAACTTTTGCCCCCAACACGCCGGAGATCAGTTCAGAGAGGAGCCCGGGCTCGTTTCGGTGGCGCGAAGTTTCCCGGGAGGCTGAGATGTCAAATCCGTACTCGACAAAGACCGCAATCACAGCACCAATTGCCTGGGCAAAGACAACACTGCCCCAGCCCGACGGGCCCAAGACGCGCGCCAAGTATGGAAAGGTGATCAACGGTAGGGCGTAGGTGCAGATCTGAACCCCGTAAAGGGCGATCACATTCTGAACCAGACCCCGGCGGAGGAGTTTTCGGGGATTCCAAACCACGCGTCACCACTCCAAGCCGTAGCGGAATCTGACAGTTACCAAGGAGTAACCGCTCCTCTTCACTGTACAGTTATACTTGACTATTTTCAAGTGCTACTTTACATCCATTATGGGCATGAAGTCACGGATCAGGTGCCTCATCAGGGTGATTTTCCTGGTATTTCAAGGACCTCGTGCTATTTGGTGTATGTAACAGACACGGGACGGTTTAAGTCGTGCCTGCCACGCCAAAATGCCTCAGCCAGTCAGCGGGTTTGACAGGGCTTTCATAAGGCATCGGGGCAGGTGTATCTCCCCGGATTCTTCACTATGATGCAGAAAACCCTCGTGCGACTGTCTGCATTGTTAATTTTTGTTGTACGAGTCGCGTTCTTCACTACATGCCAGCGGTAGCAGGCTGGAGGGTCGCTTGAGGATCGCGGCGCCATGCAAAAGGCAAACGATCCGTCGCGGTTTCGAGTGGTTCCGCGGCGTTGTACAGCGGCGCGAGAAAAATTCCATGGCGCGCGGCAATGGTCTTTATCTCATCAACCCGATCGGGGGTGATGAATCCCCTTCCCTGTGAGAACGGCTCAAAGCGGTGCTCCAGAGCGAGAGCCATGCCTTCGAGCAAACAGCCGTGGACCACATCGGGGAATGGATGCCGATTGAGGATTCCATGAAAATCGGGGAGGAAGGTCAGTTCCCCCGTGACCTGTCCGAGACCTCCAAAGAATACTCTGGCGCGAGGCATCTCTGCACCGGGTGACAAGTTCTTTGGGTAGCCCGCATCGCAAATGATTGCTTCGGGGGAGATGGCGCCCAAAAGAAGCGAAGAGGATGCCAAGCTGGCTGCGCAGATCACGACATCTGCCGGCGTGGAGAATTGCCGGAGATCGGTGGCCATCTCCACCCTCACTCCATCTGCTTCCAACTCCGCAGCCAGCCTGCGTAGCCGCTCCAGGTTCCGCGCGTGGAGCTGCACACGCTTTACGCCACGCGCCAAACAGCGGGCGCAGCCAGACCCAACGTCTCCGGTTGCTCCCACTATGAGCAGCGTGGATCTGCTCAGGTTCCGGCCTTCGAGCGCACACATCTTCCGAACGCCCTGGATAATGAAACCAACCGTCAAGGTATTGCCTGTGGTGAAGACCGTACTCTTCCTCTCCGGGAGTTGATTGAAGTTGCCCTCGATGAGGATGGAACTGAACCCGCCGAGACTTGCGATCTTTGCGCCAGCTTGGATGGCGCAGGCCGCAGCCCCGCGTACGCGTGCCGTGTTATCGAGCAGATGGGCGTCTGCGAGACGGTCGGGAGGGATGAAGGAGTCGATATAAAGACCGTGCGCTTTCGTGCCAGTGACGGATGCAATTTCGACGTGACAGACTGCCCGGGGCGGGATCCAGGGCAGAATGTCCCGGATCTCGTCATCCGGCAGCGGCGTACGCTCGGGTCCACGAAGAACCGCGAGTACATCGGCAGCCGCACGCCAACTTTCCTGGTGCCCGATCAAAGCAAAATCGACTTCGGCTAGATTGGCAATTGAGTTACCCATGCGAGTGTCACCTCCCCCGGCAGCCCCAGCTTGTCCAGCGTTTTCAGGTACTGATGCAGGGAGGCTCCGCGCAGCTCAGCGGCACTTAAGCTGACGTCAGGGAGCGCCGGCTTGACACAACTGCCGTGACACACTTCGCAATGTCCGGTTCTGCAATCCCTGGCCAGCATCTCCGCCAGGGTGGTCATCACCTCAAGGTGGAGTTGATACAGTTTGCCGTCGAAGCGCTGCGGGTCCAAGGCTCGCTCAGCCTTAAGAATTTCCATTGCGTGCTCGATGTGCTCCTCTTCCTCGGCAGCGATGGCAGCAAAGGTCTTGCCCAGACTGCCCGTCGCCACTTTACCCACCCGTGCGTAGCTGGCGACGGCGAAGGACTCAAGCATGATCTCCTGAACAATCAGGCAACCGATGAAGTCTCGCTCGGCAATGCGGCGCAGGAATGCTTCGCGGAGGCGCTTCCAGTGCTTCGCGTTTACGTTGTCGGAGACCGCCACTCCGATTCTGCGGCCCTCGGCAGCGAACGCAGCAGCGTGCCCCTTTTCTCCTGCGGCATGCTCCAATGCATCCGCTACTTCAGCGGGGTCGTCACAGATCTCCGATAAGGAGGTGTAGTTCATTGCGGCCATGAGTTCGCCAGTCATCGCCTGTGCCAGCACGTCTTGCCAGATCAGCGCGGTGGGAGAGAGGGTGGTACTTTCAATCGCTGAGTTAAGTACAGTAACGGATTCCATAATTCCTCCTGAATATCGAATTAACTTCCTGCTGCTTAGAGATTTGCTTCATTGCGGTGAACAGATGAAGATAACGGGGACCCTGGCCTGGAAACGCGGACACATCAGGGGGCGTTGAGTTTCTGAAGCATCTTTGCGGCGTTGGCGTTCCTGGGGTTTAGGTGGAGGGATCTTTGATAGTTGGCGATGGCCTGCGCTTTGTCACCGTCGTCCATGTAGGCCTCTCCGAGGCTGTCGTAGGTGTTGCCTGATTGCGGATAGGCTTCTACGTTGAGCTGGAAGATGCGGATGGCTTGCTTGAACTTACTGGCCTGGATAAATTGGTAGCCTAAGGCGTTCAGTTCGTCTTCGTCGAAGTTGTAACTGGCGGGTGCGGCCGCCTTCACCTCACGGTACTGCTTAGTCGCCTGGTCGATGCCGCTGCCGGCTATAGTTACAGAGAGTGTCTCGGCGATGGATTTGCGGGAGTCGTAGGCCCTTTTGATGTTCGGCAGAAACTGGCCCATGGTGACCGCGACGATCCCCCCGCCCATCGCCACCGTCAGTACGAAAAGGCCTGCGGCCATGGCAAAGCGGCCTGGCGCGCCGGCTCGGTCCTGGGTGCGCAGGTAGATTTCAAGAACAGCAAGGGGCACCAGGTATTGGCCGAATGACATGAAGGTGAGGAAGGGCCCGCTAAACGTAACCTGATTGAAACCGAAAGGACCGTGATTGAGGAGAAACGCGAGGAATATTCCAGCCCGGATGAATAAGGATGCGCTCACCACCATGAACAGGCGAAGGGCCCAGCGGCGATGAGTTTTGAAGTCACGAGCTAATGCATAGCGCAGCGCCATGGCGGCGCAAAGCATGATCAGGACGGCGTCGAGGCTCTGGCCGAGGTGTTGAGAAAGGTCGCCGACGGTTCCACGGAACCACAGCATATAAAGACCGGCCCAGCTGATGGAGAAGGCGGTCACCATGTAGATTCGACCATTCCAGCGATGAAAGAGCGGTGCGCGGCGCCGGATTTGCGGAATGAGTTGGATCGCGCCGCTGAACATGATGATGACTGCAGACGTGAGATGGATGGCGACTACCAGATTGCCCATGGGATGGTCGGGGGCGTACCCGTGGGTCATAGATTTATTCCACTGCTGCCAATTCCCCCGCGCGGCCGCGAGGCCATAGAAAGACGCGACTGCAAACGCGAACACCAACTGGCCGAGGACGGTTACCACAAACCAAAAGCCGGCTGCCGCTTTCAAGGCGCGGTCGGCGAGTTTTCGCAGCGATTGTCCCCTTTGCGTGGTATCAGCGATCCAAAACGCCGTTTGCAGTTGAGCGCTCATACTCGCTTCTCCTGATAAGGCCTATCGAATTAAGTGGCCGGTCAGATCGGTTCCCGGTAGCGGCGCAAGCGGACCGCTGCGGCGAGGAATGCCGCGGCGACTGCCAGGCCGATCCACAACCCCGGGTTGATGAAGAATTCACCCACCGCGAGTGGTGTCAGCGGAAGCATCTCCATCTTGCCGGTTACGATTTCCGGGCCGCCGCCAAGGAGATAGCCCAGCAACGCGGCGAAGTGCGAAGTGTTAAAGGCAATCTTCTCCGCCACACCGATGGCCAGCGGCGGTAACACGGCCCAGAGAAGTGGCGCGCGCCGGGCCCAGCTCGAGACCAGCAGCACCCAAGAGTAGACCGGTGCAAACTGAAGCCCATGAATGGCCACAACGTGGAACAACAGCATCAGCGACATCTGGAATAACGGTAGATGGCTCCATAGCGCCCCGACACTTTGACCGCGAGCCAGCATGAGTGCGCTGCTAAGCAGCAGCATGATCCATTGGGTGACTATGGTGATCGCGAAGGTGGCCAGGGGCAGAATGACCAGTGGAATACTCAGCTTCGCGAGCACGGTGGTGAGATCCGAAACAGGCAGCGACTTCCAGAACAGGATGCTGCGATCACGGCGTTCGCTGTACAGCGCTTCGAGACAGTAAAACATGGCGACGATTAGAGTGGTCCCCATGAGCAGAAAGGCGGCGAAGGTGTAGGGCTGCTCGACCAGATCCTGATGCTGCACTGGATCGAGCGCCATCGCATCCCGCATCTTGACCGGCGGATGAATCGCGCCGATCAGGAACGCGACCAGAAACACCACCGCGACGGCGAGGGGCGCGATGTAGATCGCCCGGTTTTCCCACAATTCGCGTCGCACCGACCAGTACAGGCGACGGCTCGCGGGGATCACCACAGGTACAGTTACGTTGGCTTCGAGTGGCGCCATGGCTTCCGATCGGGTATTCATCGCGCAGCTCCTTTAACGTGGTTGGCCTGATTGCCGGCCTCATTGCCAATGACGGCAACGAACAAGTCGGCTAAGCCGGCCGTGCGCACATCACCAAGGGCGGCGAGTTGCTGGCGATCGACATGATCGAACAAGAGGGTGCTGCGACCCAACATCTCGCGCTCATACATCGGATTGAGCGCTCGCGCCGCGGCGAGCTGCTCGGGACGCACCGAGACTTCCAGATAGCGCGCCTCCAGTTCTTCTATGCTGCGATTGAATACGATGCGGCCGCGATTGATGAACATGACATCGGTGAGCACGTGCTCGATCTCTTCCACCTGATGGGTGGTCAGGAGGATGGTACGGCTGCGATCGAAGTAGTCGTTCAGCAACGAATCGTAGAACTGCTTGCGATACAGGATGTCCAGACCGAGGGTTGGTTCGTCCAGCACCAGCAATCTCGCGTCGATGGCCATCACCAGGGCGAGGTGCAGTTGAGCCACCATGCCCTTCGACAACTCCCTGACCTTGCTGGCGCGGTTAATGGCGGTCCTGGCCAGAAAATGTTCCGCCTTGGCCCGATCGAATCGCGGATGCACGCCGGCAACATAATCGAGCGCCTGGGAAACCCTAATCCAGCGGGGCAGCACGGCCACATCGGAAATGAAACAGACATCGCACATGAGCCGTTCACGCTCGGTCCAGGGGTTGCGTCCGAGCACTTTCAGTTCGCCCTGGTAGGGAACGAGGCCGAGGATGGCGTTCAGCGCGGTGGTCTTGCCGGCGCCGTTGGGACCGATGAGTCCGAGGATGCGGCCCTCTTCCACCCGCAAATCGACTCCGTCCAGCGCGATCGTTGCGCCGAAAGCCTTGCGCAGGCCGTGTGCTTCTATGCATACCATTGTTTAGCGCTCCTCTTTCTTAGCGTCATTCTTAGCGCCCGGGGACGACTGGCCGTTGACGCCGGCCTGCAGCAGTTCTTTTGGATTCAGGCCAAGCCGTTGGATGGTGGCGTAAATCCTGGGCCACTCTTCGCCCAGGAACTTCTGCCGTTCGCCCTGCAGCAACAAACTGCGTGCCCCCTCGTTGATGAACATGCCCCGTCCTCGTTTGGTCTCGACCAGGCCCTCGTCTACCAGTTGCTGATAACCTTTGAGAACCGTGAGCGGATTGACGCGATATTCCGCGGCAACATTGCGCACCGACGGAAGCGGATCGCCTTCTTTAAGAACTCCGTCGAGTATCATTGCGACCACACGGTCGTGCAGCTGGCGGTAAATCGGTTGACCGTCATTCCACTCAGGGTCCATTGCGTTTTCCAAAAGTTCCTTGCCACAAACAGGCTCCAGTCATTTCGTTCGCTGCAGGTCAATGTGTGCGTTCATCAGCTTTCCCTGCGCCAGGAACGTCCAGTCCTCGCTGTGGTGGTTGGCATCGAGCGTGGTGAATACGGCGTGTTGCATGTATCCGACCTGCTTGCTGTTGAAGTTGGCGACGTCGAGAAAATGGAAGTCCACGGTTTTTCCGTCGGGCGTCATGGTGGCCGCCATGCGAGGGCGGTTTCCTGCGTCGCAATAATGCGTCAGAAGCAAGCGATCTCCGTCGACGCACAGCATGGTGATGGGGTCGTCTGGTCTTCCAGCCATCGTCATTTCATGCATGAGGACGTTTCCCATGGAAGTGACGCGAAGCGAAACTTGCATGGGTTTTCCCTCCATGGTGCCTTCCCTGGAACCAGCGAGGGATTTCAATTGGTTGAAGGACTTTTGCGCGTCGGATTGGGCGAAGGCCAAGGTGGAAAGTCCCATAAGAGCGGCTGAGAGCAGAAATCGAGTGGGTTTCATTTGTGCATCCTTTTGGTGCGGCGGTTGTTATCGGGGACGTGACCTACTGTTATACTTAACTACAACACTAACAACTTGTCAAATAATTTTTTTTGATAAAGGGTGCAGGAGTTTTGAAAGCTCGGGAGGACGAGGCCGGAAAAGCGTACCTCGGGGGCTAAAGAGCATGTGTGAGAACTCCATTTCCAAATTCAGTCCCGCAGAGACGCCTGAACTTAGGCCGCGACGCAATCCTGGACAACCTTCAGTCGTCCCTCCGGGACTTTAATCATGTCTCACGATGTACCCAGGACTAGCGTCCTGGGCTAAGTTCAGCCGTCCCTGCGGGACTAAACTCGTAAATATTAGTTTCCTTGGCAACTGTTTCCGTGTATTCTTTTCTTATGAGCCAGGCAAAGAGAGCCGTCAGGGCGGTGAGCGATCTGAAGGAGCATGCTGGCTTCTGGCTGCGGTTCGTGTCCAACCATGTTTCGCATGCATTTGCACGCAAGCTCCTCGACAGTGGGGTCACTGTGGCTGAGTGGGTTGTTCTGCGGGAGATGTATGGCCGGGAGGAGATGTCATCCAGCGATATTGCCGAGCGGATTGGGATGACCCGCGGAGCGATCTCGAAGCTGGTGGACCGCCTGGTGGGCAAGGCGCTGGTGACACGACAGGATAGGCGCGATGACCGCAGGTTCCAGGACATTGCACTCACCCCGGCGGGACAACGGCTGGTACCTTCCCTGGCGGCCCTCGCGGATAAGAACGACGAGGAGTTTTTCCACCCGCTTTCCGCTGAGGAACGCGAAACGCTGATTGCCACCTTGAAAAAGCTGGTGCTGGCTCACGGGCTGCATAAGCTGCCTACCGAATAAAGGAGAGACGATGAACACGCAAGCTATCCATGAAGTGACGAGAAAGACAGAGGAAGGGAAAATGACTTTCCCGCAAGTGGTCCACGAGTTAACGGAGGCCGGCGTGGAGTCCTACTTCGTAGACCTGGCCGCCGGACGTAAGACTTATTACATGGCGGACGGCAGCGCGTACACGGAGCCGATGATCCTCAAGCTGGATCCCGTTGCCGGAGAGTTTTCGGATTCTGGACTGGTGGCAGCTATACGCGGGGCGCAGGCGGATGCGATTCGCTATCCGGAATTTGTGCAGCGTTCGACGGCGGCGGGAGTGGTGGGTTATTGGGCGTTCCTCACTGGAAAAAAGGTGCTCTACCTCGGCCGCAAGGGCGAGTCACACGTTGAAGAGTTCCCTCGCGCGAAGGATTAATGCGGCTCAACTTATTTTCCGATTTGTACGGGGCCAAGTTTTTTGTATTGCATCGCGGGAGTGCCGGTGATGGCGGCGAAGGTCTGTGTTGCCGCGCCGGATCGCTTTAACAAGTAAGATTCGCCGCTGCGTACGGGTAGTTGGAGAGTGGAGTCGCCGCTGCCGAGAACGGTCTTGCCATGCGCATCGATCACCTCCACTTGCTGACCTGGCCAGGGGTTGCGGATGCGCAGGGTTTCCGTGGCACCGGCTTCGATGGCGACGGTGGTGGGCACGCCTGCGCGAACCTGGACGTCGACCCGAGTGCGATTGCGAATCCAGACCCTGCCCTCGAAATTCCATTCTGTCGGCACGGCCGGTGCGATGCGGATCAGCCCGTCGTAATCCTGCACCAAGGCTTCTGCCAGAGCGAGGGCTACGACGCCTTCCTGCTCCACGTAGAACTCGCCGGCCGGGCCGCCCCAATTGGCAAAGCCGTTCACGAAATTCTGGTAACGCTCGGTCAAGGCGATCAGGGTGGAACGAACTTCCCCGCTGAGGCCAAGGCGTGCTGCCTGCACCGGATCAAAACTCCAGTCCTGGTGAACTGGATAGGGGCGGGTGGCATAAGTGTGCCGGGCCAGGGCGAGCATCGGTGAGTCGTCACCGATCAGGTTGTAGGGCCAGACCGGCTCGAGCCCAGTATTCTCTTCGTTGTGTTCGGGAGCGCCCGGGGTGTATGACTCCGCAATCGCGGGCTGTTTTGTACCGGTGGCGATTGCTTTTTCGGCCTGCGGTAGTGGAGCGATCTGACTGAGTTCCGTCTTGAGTCGCTGAACAAGCGTGGGGTCGGTGTGCAGCAACCCCGCCGCTTCGATGACTGCGGGAAAGAGAGTTGATCTCGCGGATAGGTCGGTGGTGGGGTCGGTAACGTCCCATTGCTGCTCGTGCGCATTGGAGGGATGGGTGTGCATCCTTCCATCAGTGCCTCGGGTTTCATAGGCAAGCAGGAATTGCGCACTCGCAGCCATCACCGGAAAATTCGCTGCGAGAAACTGGCGATCGCCGGTCGCCAGATACTGGCGCCAGATCCATAGCGAGATTTCAGCACCCGTGGAGAGAGTGCGAGCGTTGTAATAAGGGTGAAAGTTCGCATCGCAGTTCAGACCGATGATCGGAGGCTTAGACGGATCCCAATCGGGTTCGTACTCAACTCCTGGACCGTTGAAGCGCATGGTCTCGGGCACACAGATCCCGGGACGGCCAGCCATGTGTTTCAGGGTCCAGTCCTTAATATTGGCGAGGTTTTCACGATAGAGGCGGAAATACGGCACGTTTAGTTCAGGCACTCCGGCGTCGAGGTTGGCGGCCACCTGCATGCGAAGATTCCAGTGCCAGAAGGCGGCGGGATCCCAGTGGTGAACATCCTGCACAGCGGAGAAAAGGTCGGCGATGCCGGCCTGTGATCCAGGGAAGAGACCTCCGCTCTCGGCGGCAGCGGTGTAGAGATAGAGGTTGCGGAGGTTCTCCATGTACTCGCCGGAACCATCGGCGGAGGTGAGCTTGATGAGGCCTGCGCGTTGCCAGAAAGCGTGCCACCAGACAGCGTGTTCCGCGGGGTTGGAGTGGATCAACGCGTCCCCGATGCTGGCCTCTTTGGTCGCCGCACCGTTGTAGTGAGGGCAGGCAACGATCACCCGGAAGTGTCCATCGAGGGCAGGTTTGAAGCTTACTGTGACTGCGCGGGAGTTGCTTACGGTTGCGGACACGTCGCGGCCCGTTGCTGTGATGGCAGCCAGGGCGCCGAAGGTATCCCCGGATGCTCCGGGGCCGTAGTGGTCGATCCAGGTTTGTGCGAGTACGCCGGTTTTTGCGGAGGCCGTGGCTTCGGGCATGCGGGGCGGCCAGAGCCTTAGTTCAGCCGTCTGCAGGACGTTGGGGTCGGCTCCGGTTACGTCGACCACGAACGTATCGGTAAATACCTGAACATAGGCGGCGAGGGTCATGCCGGCGCCATGCTCCACCAGGGTTCCGTCGTAGAGATCGAGACGGCCGGTGAAATCCTTCGCTGAGGTAAGGGCGCGGAGGCCGGAAATGATCACCTGGCCAGGCGAATCTCGATGAGGCAGAGTGTCGGAGCGGTTTAGCTGGGCGGTGAATCCGTCAGCGGACCAGACGGCAATACCGAGGCGACCGTTGCCCATCGGCATGGCTTCGGCGGGCGGGGCGTTGGGCTGGCCTAAGACAATGTCGGAGCGGCTAACCAGGCGAGCAGTATCTATGACAAATTGGCCGGCTTTCCATGCAGTGGTGGGATGATTGTCCTGCGCCATGACGTTGATCGAGCCGATGAGACTGAGAACGACAGCAAGACGTGAGAAATGCATCCATCTGGTGTATCACTGTGCCCGGCCGAGCAACAAGGAGGTGTTCTGGGGATCGCCTCCAGGTAACTTCCAGTCGTCCCTACGGGACTCTTTGTCTCTCGAACTTGTACCCAGGACTGCGTCCTGGGCTAAGTTCAGCCGTCCCCGTTCGACAAGCTCAGGGCAGGCTCTGCGGGACTCGTTTTGCAATCGGTTCTCACACACACGAAAGCCCGTACCTACCTTCCCTATCCTCGGAAATGACTTTTTCCGCAACTTGCAAAAGCCTGCGCGAGGCTGGCTGGCGCGGTTAGAACCCGAATCCGGGCTTTAGCTCACAGCGGTAGACGGTGGTTTTTTCTTGTTCGGGGCCGGTTCGGACGTTGCAGGTGGCCCAGCTCAAGGAGAGATTCGGGCCCAAGGGGAAGACCATGGGGGCGGCGTCGACTTCAGCCTCGAGGCTCACACCCTCCTGGGTTGGCGGCAGGGTAAAGTTGAGCGTCTGACCAAATTTCACCGGGAACAGTTCGCGTACCTCGGAGCTGATGGCCGTGTGATATACCTCGGCCTCCATCAGGAAGGTAGCCGTGTCTGACCAGTTCAGGGCAGTCACGCTGATGTTACGGCCGCCATGAATAAAGCCGCTGGAATCAATGCGCGTAAACGGGCAGGGGCCCGCAACGCAGGAGGCGGTGATGTTGCCGAACGTATTATCCGCCCCCGCATCGAGCTTCACCGTCGCAGAGGTTGCTTTCCATTTTCCATCCGGCGAACAAGGCGAGCGGTGATCGCAGGGTACATTTCCCTGGTTCACCACCTGGAACGTCCTGACGGCGCTGCCGACGTTTGTCTGTGTGCGGGTGTTGATGGTATATCTCACCCGGATGTTGGAGACCTGGATTGGGGGACGAGCAGGCCGGACTGGAGACTTCGGGCCCGGGGGGATGACAACTTTGGGAACAATGGGTACCAGAGCGGCAACAAAAAGCTGTTCCGGAGTCTGCAATCTTCCGGTTTGCACTGTTAAGTCCAGCGGTTCGTAGCGCGGATGACGGAAAGTGACTCTGATGGGCAGGTCGGACAATACCCTTTTGTGCAGCACGAGCTTGAAATAGCCCGCCGCGTCGGACCGGGTGGCGGCGCTCCTCACGCCGTCAGACGCGGCGATGACCACATCGGCGATCGGCAATTCTTTCTTGGAATCAGCATCGCGTTGGATCACGGCACCCTCGATGGGCACCGACAGGCGCTCAGAAATCAAGCGCGACCGGTGAGCGCGCAGAAACAGCAGCAGCCCAATGACCGCGGCAGCGGCGACTGCGATAATCATCCAGACAACTTTTTTTCCCGTCATGCCATACCAGTTGGACGCGCCTGTGGAGAGCTCACGCTACCGAGGAATCACTTCTGCTGGGTCGCCCCTGCATCTATTATTCAATTAATCGATTCCATTGTCGCAGGGAATCCGTGCGATGAGCGAGAGTGGATGGCCTGAAGGAGCTGGATGAGACTGACGAAAGGCGCGCAACACATCTTCGTACAATGATCCACTCCCGCGAGCATCTCGGATCCCGGCGCCGACTACTGAGGCAAATGGCCGGCATCTCCATGGGTCTGCCGCTCGCCCCATGGATGGACCTTGCTGGGCTGGCGCAGACGCCCGCGACCGCGCCGGCAGATAAGCAACATAAGGATTCGGCGGCTCCGCAGACGCCCTTTTCGCCGGAGGAAGAGCAGTTCCTGGACGACCTTGAACGCAGTAATTTCCTCTTCTTCTGGGAGCAAGCAAGTCCGCAAACGGGCTTGATCAAAGACCGCTGCAACGCACGTACGACTGACATGGGCGTGGTGGCGAGCATCGCTTCGACCGGCTTTGGCCTGACGGCAATATGCATTGCCGAAAAGCGTGGATTTATCCCGCATCAGGACGCTCGCCTGCGGGTGATTGCGACGCTTACCTTTCTTTGGCGAACGCTGCCGACGCATCGCGGATTCTACTATCACTTCGCCAACATCAATACCGGGGAAAGAATCTGGGACTCTGAAGTGTCTTCGGTCGATACGGCAATTCTGCTTTGCGGAATACTCACCTGCCGCCGGTACTTTGACGACCGCGACATCATTCAATTGGCGCATGCCATTTTTGACCGGGTGGACTGGACGTGGCTGTCAGAAGACACCGCATTGCTGCCCCAGGGCTGGACCCCAGAGTTTGGCTTTCTGCCATACAAGTGGGACTTCTACAGCGAACTGATGATGATCTACCTGCTGGGGATGGGTTCTTCCACTCACCCCCTGCACCCGTCGGCGTGGTCGGCGTGGAAACGGATCACGTTCGAGTATGACGGGGAGCGCTATATTGGCTCGTTTGCGCCGCTCTTTGTTCACCAGTATTCGCAGGCCTGGTTCGACTTCAGGGGCAAGCGCGACAAGTATGCCGACTACTTCCAGAACTCGGCAATCGCTACGGATGTGCACCGGCGCTTCTGCCTGGAACTGGGCCAGGAGTTTCCCGATTACAGCGACGATCTTTGGGGAATTACGGCCTCTGACTCCGACAAAGGTTACGTGATCTGGGGCGGGCCACCAGCCATGGGTCCGATTGATGGAACGGTGGTTCCTGCTGCTGCTGGAGGCTCGATTCCCTTTCAGCCCGCCGCCACGATGCGGGTGTTGAAGAACATTCGGGCTCGCTACCCACAGGCCTGGAGCCGCTACGGTTTCGTGGATGCTTTCAATCCGTTGAAGAACTGGTATGACCAAGACATTGTCGGCATCGACACCGGCATCACCATGCTCATGGCAGAGAATGCACGATCGTCCTTCGTGTGGGAGACATTCATGAAGAACCCCGAGGCACAACGGGGGATGGCCGTCGCCGGCTTTCAGAGCTATAACCCGAGTGCGCCGGGAACGTAGATACTCCGGGGTTGGGCCTTAAAGCCCCTGCATGAGAACGACCATCTCGAAATCGAGTCCCGTAAGGACGGTTGAACTTCAGAGCTGTCCAAATTAGCGAATTAACTTGCTTTTTGACGATGTAACTTGTTGATTGCTTTGAAGAGAGCTTGGCAGAGCAAAATCAGGTTGCTTCTGTTGATCGGCTGCTGTCTAAATGGCAACGAATTTTGAGTTGTGTTGATGAACGAAGGGCACGGGTTTAGCCGTGCCACATGCCGCTCTCACTACTGAGGGCTTTACCCCTGAGGTACGTCTTTGCAGTCGTCTGCGGCGAACGCAGCTGGGGAGAGACGACTTCGCCCCATGTGTCTCGAAAAGCGTACCCCAGCGCCTAAAGCCGTCAAGCGCACAGGCTGTTTACGGCACGGCTGAACCCGTGCCCTTCGTTCGACAGTCTTCCCCAACCTCTGAAGGTCAGGAAGGCTTCATGTGGCAAAATGGCCAAATGCAAAATCTAATTTGGACAAGTCTGAAGTTGAGCAGGGATCGGCTAAGAATGAGATGGATCGTCGCTTCTTGCTGACGCGAGGGGAAGAGCCAGGATCTCTTTCACCAATTCAGACAGTCTTCGAATATCGGATTCCAGATCCGTTGCCAGCGCTCTTAGTTCGGGGTTGGTTCTGTTGTTGGCTGCAAGGTAGATGACATTGGTGATGCTCTGCAGTGGATTATTGATATTGTGAGCAAGCTCATTTGCCATGGCGGCGGCCGCGGCGGCCCGCTCTTGATCGATCAACAGCTTTTTTTGACGTTGCTGCCGAAAGCCCATGGCCGCAAAGTCTGCCAGCATCTGCATGGTGCGCGTATCCCCGCTGTCGAACGCCTCGCTGCGTCCATGAGCCATGACGAAGATGGTTCCGCGCGTGCCATCGACCTGCCACGGGAGGAGAATGCCATCTGTCACCAACGGAGCTTCCACGCCGAGAATCTCGAAGAAACGTTGCGAGACACGGAAGAGCTGTGGCCTGCCGCGCTCGAGACAAATGCCGCATGCACTCGGATAACGGGGAAGGATCGCGTTCAGGAAACCCGAATAGTCTCCAGCGGTCGCCACCCAGTGATAGAAATCTTTGTCGGTTCGATCTTCTTTTTCGATGCTGATGCCAGCGCTATCCGCTCCACATAAATCGACCGCGGCATTCACTAGTTCCTGCAGGATGCTTTCAGGGTTTTCGACAAAGGCGTGCGCAAGGCGCTGGAGACCGCTGATCTGCACGGAAATGTCGCGGACGTGCAGTTTTCGATGGGCAAACTGAGGATCACTCAGAATGTCGATTACTTCTAAACCAGTGTCTTTGATTTCCCGTATGACCACGCTCATGGCAAAACCATCTCCGGTAGCGATCCGGGGAGGATCACTATCCTAAACCATTAAGGATGACCCGGAGCAATGAAATCGACGGCGGCCCTGCTGCCTCGGTCGCCGGTTCACTGGTAGCTGATTGATGGAAGTCGACGGTTCGTTTGGCCAGACCGACGCCGTTGGGTGTATTTTCTTCTAATGATTCGCTTACGTTTTTCGAGCCTTCTCGCCTCCGCAGCACTGATTGCCATGACCGCCCCGCTTTTTGCACAATCACCGGCTAAACCGAAACCTGAGGAAACGGAAATTTGGGAGCCGGTTCCCAAGGTTGTGACTCCGGGCGCCACGTGTGGGGCGGCCCCTTCGGATGCGATCGTGCTCTTCGGCGGCAAGAACCTGGATGAGTGGGTCACGAACCGTGACAAGTCTCCGGCGAAATGGGATGTGGCCGATGATGTGATGACGGTGAACAAGTCGGGGGGAAGCATCGAAACCAAACGGAGCTTCACCAACTATCAGCTGCACGTGGAGTGGAAGGTTCCTACCAACATCACCGGCACCAGCCAGGCACGTGGCAACAGCGGTGTGTTCCTGGCCTCGACCGGGCCCGGCGACGACGGGTATGAGCTGCAGGTACTCGATTCGTATGAAAACAAGACATACGTGAACGGCATGGCTGGCAGCCTTTATAAGCAGGCAATTCCACTGGCGAACCCGACGCGCAAGCCGGGAGAGTGGCAGACCTACGATATCGTGTGGACGGCGCCTACTTTCAACGCCGACGGCTCGGTGAAAACACCGGCTTATGCCACGGTTTTGTTCAACGGCGTGCTGGTGGAAAATCATTTTGAGTTGAAAGGCCAGACGCTTTATATCGGCAAGCCTTTCTACAAGGCCTATACCAGCGCCCCGATCAAGCTCCAAGCGCACGGCGACAAGAGTGAGCCCATCAGTTTTAGAAATATCTGGATTAGAGAGCTCAACTAGGGCTCCCTACCTGCCTCTTGCACTCCGCTTGGCGGTTTTGCGCATGTTGGTCTTGCCGGACGCCAGTTTGTCTCGCGACTGAATGTTATGGGCGTTGACGATGGATGCGATCAGGCCGGGGAAGCGCTGATCGATTTCAGTGCAACGCGAAGTGTTTTGCATTTCGACACCGCGGCGTTCCCCACGGATCAAGCCTGCCTCTCGCAGCCCTTTGAAGTGCTGTGACAGAGTCGATTTGGGTATAGGCCTTTCGCTTACGTTTACGAAATTGGTACAGTTTTGCGAACACTCTGAGCTTGCGATATCGGTGAATATCGCGACGCGCACGGGATCAGAAAGCGCGTGAAGAATCCCTTCCACGGTAATGTCTTCGATTGAAGGGTGGAATAGGGGGCGCATGGTTTTCATCTTACATTCACATGACTGTTTGTTCAATAGTGCATAACTTACGAACTATTGAATCCTGGACGCGGTGACCTCCATCTTAACCGTCAGCAAGTGGTTAAGAGTCTTCGAAGAGGAATCGCATATGAGCAAGCTTCAAGGTAAGGTAGCAGTGGTTACGGGCGCATCCAAGGGCATTGGAGCGGCCATCGCCAAGTCGTTGGCCGCGGAAGGTGCGTCCGTGGTTGTCAACTACGCGTCGAGCAAGTCCGGCGCGAAAACAGTTGTCGATTCCATCACCGCCGCGGGCGGCAAGGCTGTCGCCGTCGGTGGCGACGTCTCCAAGGCTTCCGAGGCACAAGGCATCGTCGACGCGGCCATCAAGAATTATGGCAGGCTCGACATCCTGGTCAACAACTCGGGGGTTTACGAGTTTGGAGCGATTGAAGAGGTCACCGAAGATCAGTTCCACAGGATGTTCAACACCAATGTGCTTGGCTTGCTACTCACGACGAAGGCGGCCCTGAAGCATATTGGCGAGGGCGGCAGCATTATCAATGTTGGCTCGGTCGTGAGCCGCATCACGCCTCCTACGTCCTCTGTCTATACCGGTACCAAGGGCGCGGTGGACGCGATCACTGGCGTGCTGGCGCGCGAATTGGGCCCGAAGAAGATCCGGGTTAACACCATTAACCCCGGCATGGTCGAAACCGAAGGCACCCAGAGCGCCGGCATTCTGGACTCTGCCTGGAAGGAAGCGACGATTGCGCAGACTCCGCTCGGTCGCATCGGTCAGCCCGGCGATATCGCGTCGATTGCCGTCTTTCTCGCTTCCGACGATTCTGGCTGGCTTACGGGCGAGCAGATCCTCGCCGGCGGCGGGCTCCGCTAGAACAAGTGCCCCGTGTGGCGTTAGCTGTGTGGGGCATGCGCGGACGAGATTTTTTGTTCAACCAAGGAATCGAACGGAAGCCTGGCTTCGCGGGCGAGGATGACCTCGCCCGCGGCGGCCTGCGGGTAAACCCCACCCACACTCTAGGAGAATGCAATGGGAAAGCTGGATGGAAAAGTAGCAGTGATTACAGCGGCAACTTCCGGCATGGCGCTGGCGACGGCAAAGCTGTTCGTGCAAGAGGGAGCGTATGTATTCATAACTGGTCGCCGCAAGGACAAACTGGATGAGGCGGTGAAAGCGATTGGCCGGAATGTGACCGGCATTCAGGGCGATGCTTCCGACCTTGACGACCTGGATCGGCTGTATGACACGGTTAAGAAGACACAGGGAAAGATTGATGTTTTGTTTGCCAGCGCCGGCATGGGTGAGCTCATAAAGCTTGAAGACGTTACACCAGAGCATTTCGATAAGACCTTCGACCTGAATGTGCGGGGCACTTTGTTTACGGTGCAGAAGGCTCTGCCCATTTTCAGCGATGGCGGGTCGATCATTATGAATGGATCAATCGCCAGCGTTAAGGGCTTCCCGGCCTTTGGCGTTTATAGCGCGAGCAAAGCTGCGGTGCGTTCGTTTGCACGGACGTGGCTGCTGGAATTGAAGGATCGGAAGATAAGAGTGAATGTGCTGAGTCCGGGAACTATCGATACGCCGATTCTTGATCCTCTTGGGCCGGACGCAAAGAAGCAATTCGCTTCGCTGATTCCCCGCGGGGAGATTGGGCGCCCGGAGGAGATTGCGACGGCGGCGCTGTTCCTGGCTTCGAGTGATTCCAGTTTTGTGAATGGGATCGAGTTGTTCGTCGATGGTGGGGTGGCGTCGATTTGACGTGAGCGGACCGAATTGTAGATGAAAGTCCACAGGGACGACCGACTAATTTCAGGCTTGCGGATCCAGCACAGCTAGTGTGCTATCGACCACTCCGATCGCGGTTCTGAAGGTGTTTGGTAGTTCTTCGGGGTTGATCAGGAACGCACATTGAGCGAGCAGGTCGGCGAATAAGGATTGCTCTTTCCAGGCTTTATCCAGATGTCCGCCAGCCGATCGATAGGCATCGGCAAACCAGGCACTTTCGACAGCGGACGATTCATGCTCGAACCTTAAGAGGTTGCCGATGTCTATGACGCTCGATCCGGAGAAGGCGAATTCCCAATCGAGTACCGCAGCCAGCTGATGGCGCCCATTGGCGTTGCGGCGAATCAGGAAATTCTTTTGATTGAAATCACTGTGACAGAGTTGGTGAGTCATGGATGGTTCATGCAGGTCGGGCCGATGAGTAAGGCAATGCTGTAATCGCATCCATCGGTCAACGCCCACTCGTCGTTGAAGATCTGCGTTGTCAAGACTGGATTGCATGAATCCCACGGTCCCTGCGGCATAGCTTGCGAAGGTTTCGGTTACTTTTGGTCCCGGCCCCAGCAGGCCGGATTGGGCAAAGCGGAGTTTATGAATCCGAGCTGCTACAAGTGCCAGTTGCGCGCAGATATCTCGACCGTCTGCGGTGGATAGACCGTCCTCAATGTTCGCAAGAAGCTCCCCATCTACATACTTCATGGCGAATGCTCCGAGTTTGCCATCAAGATACTCCGACGCGCGCCATAGGACTTTTGGCACCGGCACGTCAGGCGCTTTATGCGACACGTAGTCCAGCAGATCGGCTTCCATTTTCAATCGTCCGTGTTGAGGGGAAGCTCGGAGAACGCAACGCTCGCCGTCGGCAAATTCCAGAAGGATATTGGTGGTGCTAAAGCCGCCGCTTAGTACAGCAGAGTTGCGTAGAGGCGAGGCGCTGAGTTGAGATGCTGCTTCCAGGAGGATTTCGGGCGCAAGATTGGCTAGAGAGGGCGGCCGTTGATCGAATTTCGCTTTGAAGTCCATTCAACCTCAACGGTTCCAGATTAAACTGCTCCTCCGTTCCGGTTGCACTGCCGTTAGTGAACCAAAACAGGAGTAAATGAATAACGTAACCTCAGGGCCTAAGGGCCAGATGATTTTGATGAGAGCCAAAAAGAAAACCGCAGATCCCTCCACTCCGCTACGCTCCGGTCGGGATGACAACTTTGTTGCAGGGAAATTGCTTGGTTTCCAATCGACGCCGCGGCCGTGAATGACTCGCCCGACTCAGTGGCCGCCTGAGGCTTCGCCTCCGGGACGGAAGCTTTTTGTGGCCAGGGCCAGGGGAATGCCGATCAGGGCTACGATGGCCATCATGCGGAAGCAATCCATAAAGCCTATCAGGCTCGCCTGTTGGTTCAGTTGGTTGTAGAGCAGGCCCTGTGCGTGTTGTGCCGCGTCGAAGTGCGAATAACCCAGGTGCTCAAAGGTCCTCGTCAGCGAATCGATTCGTGAGTGAAACAGCGGAGAGCTTAAATCAGCACTCTGCGCCAGCCGGTCGGTATGGAGGTCGGTGCGGCGCTCATGCACGGTGGTGATGAATGCAACGCCGAAACTGCCGCCCCAGTTGCGGGCGAGATTGGTCAGACTAGAGCCCTTGTTGTTCTTACCTGGAGGCAGGTAGGAATAAGCAAGCACGCTGACCGGCACAAACAGGAAGGCGTAGCCGAAGCCCTGTAGCGCCCGCGCCAATGCATAGTGCGTGTAATTGGTCTGCAGCGTGAAGCCGCTGTAATAAAACATGGATAGTGAAACCACGAAAAAGCTGAAGGCGATCAACCATCGCGGACTGACTTTTCCCTTCTGCGTCAATATGGCGACCAAAGGCGCCAGCACCGTGATCACCGCGGCTCCTGGCCCCAAAACCAAACCCGCATCGGTGGCTGTGTAGCCGTACAAACTTTGCAGGATCTCAGGAATCATGGTCGTACTGCCGAAGAGAACGAAGCCGAAGAGGAAGTAGAAGATGTTGGCAAAGGCGAAATTTCGCTCGCGAAGCAGTCCGAGTTCCACCACGGGATCGGGTACTCGCAATTCCCACCACACGGCAAGCACCAGGCACACAATGGCTGCTAGGAACATGGTCGTAATCATGGAACTGCCAAACCAGTCGTCGATCTGGCCACGATCGAGTACGAATTCCAGGAATGCAAAGCCCAACGCGATCAGCAAAATGCCTATGTAGTCCACCCGCAATTTTCCCAGACGCTTGGCCTCGGCTACTTCTGCTTTGAAGGCGGGAGGGTCGCTCACCAGGCGGCTGCTGAGAAAGAGAGAGATGAGGCCGATCGGCACATTGATAAAGAAGACCCAACGCCAGGAGAAACTGTCAGTGATCCAGCCGCCCAATGGCGGCCCGATGGCTGGGGCAGTCACAATCGCGACGCTGTAGAGGGCGAAGGCGGCGGCTCGTTTGTTCGCGGGGAAGGTGTCGACCAGGATTGCCTGCTCCACCGGAGCTAGCCCGCCGCCACCAATCCCCTGCAGCACACGAAAGATGACCAGAAAGTTCAGGCTGGGCGCAATGCCGCACAGGAATGAGGTCGCGGTGAACAGGCCCACGCTGATCATGTAGTAACGCTTTCGCCCTAGAACGCGACTCAGCCATGCGCTCATCGGCAGCACTACGGCGTTGGCCACCAGGTAGGAAGTCAGGACCCATGTGGTCTCATCGAAGCTGCGTCCCAGACCGCCCGCGATGTGCGGCAGCGACACGTTGGCAATCGACGTATCCAGCAGTTCCATGAACGTGGCCAGCGTGACTGTCAATGCCACTGCCCACGGGTTGACTTGCCTGGCGCTCGATGAGGCGGGTACGGCGCTTAATTCCGCTGTTGTGGTGGCCACCGTGCGTCACCCTCTCTTTGAGCAAGATAGCGTTCAGATGTATAATGAGACCGATCGGTCGCAAAAGAATGACAGCAGAGACAACAAAATCCTTCCGGGGCGAAGCTACCCGCCGGCGCATCGTAGAGCAGTCCGCTTCTGTTTTCAATCGACACGGTTACTCCGGCACTTCGATGTCTGACCTGATGGCCGCCACTGGTCTCGAAAAGGGCGGCCTTTACCGACACTTTGCGAGCAAGCAGGATCTGGCCCTGGCCGCCTTCGACTATGCGTGGGAGACGGTCAGCGAGCCACGCTGGCGTGGACTTGAGGATTGCGCAAGCTCTTTGGGGAAACTTCTGCTGCTGGTGAAGAACTTTGTGGAGCAGCCGCCGCGCACCCTTCCCGGAGGGTGCCCGCTACTCAACACCGCAGTCGACAGTGATGACGGGAATCCGCTGCTCCGCGGCAAAGCCCGTGCGGCCCTCGACCGGTGGCGCGCCAAGATCGCCGATATTGTGCACGAGGGACAGCAGAATCGGGAGTTGCTAGCAGGCGTTGATTCGGCCGCCGTCGCAGCGATTGTCATCGCCAGCCTGGAAGGAGCGGTCATGATGTCGCGACTGGAAAAAACTCGTGAACCTTTGCACGCGGTCGGCGAGCACCTTGCGGTATACCTGCAAAGCCTGAAGGCCGGGGACCGATAGATCACGCTTCATCACTTGCTCCCTGTCCTTCTTCCCTGCAATCCTAGGACATGGCCATCCGTACGCTCTCTTCCCGTGAAATCTATCGAAACCGCTGGTTCAGTTTGCGCGAGGATGCCATTGAACGCAGCAATGGAGCACACGGCATCTATGGCGTGGTCGATAAGCCGGACGGCGCGGTCATTCTGCCCATTGACGGGGACCACATATGGCTGGTGGAGCAGTTCCGCTACACCGTGGGCGAGCGAGCGCTCGAACTACCGCAGGGCGCCTGGGCATCGAACAACGTGGATCCGGAAACCCTCGCGCGAGGCGAGTTGCGCGAGGAGACCGGCCTGACTGCCGGCCGCATGACAGAGTTGCCGTGGATGTGGATGGCCTATGGCTTCGTCCGCCAGCGCCAACATATCTTTGTCGCCGAAGAACTGGCGCCGGGCGAGCACCAGCGCGACCCGGAAGAGGAAGACATGGATGTCCTCCGCCTGCCCATCGCCACCTTTGAGCAGAAGCTCAGAGATGGCGAGATTCGCGATGTGTGTACCATCGCGGCCTGGGCAAGCTACCGGCTGTGGCGGCAATCGCCTACCCCTTAGCCGGCCCGACTTTAAGGCTTATTGATCGGCAAACGAGATGATCAACTGGTCGAGTGGCATGGCATGCTTGACTACCCGCGGCGGAACAACTGGTGTAACCGGCAACGGAGTTCCATTTGATTCCGCCTCATCGAAGGCTTTGGTGCCGGCAGTTGCACCCGTTACCTGAAACTCACTGATCTCGTACGGAAGCCCGTTCGAGGAAAGAGAGGACGGGCCATCGGTTACCTGGAAGTGCAGGTGGGGCACAATCGAGTTGCCGGTGTCGCCTACCAAGCCGATCACCTGGCCAAGGTGAACTTTCTCTCCACTGCGCACCTTGATGCTGCCCGGCTGCATGTGGGCGTAGAGGGCATAGCGGTGACCGCCGAGATCAAGAATGACGCAGTTGCCGTCAGCTTTATCCAGAGCGATGTTGGTGGGGTAATTGCCCGGTGTTTGCTCCGGTTCTCCGTCGATGACGGAGACCACGAGAGCGTCAGCGACCGCGAGGACCGGCTGGCCAAAGATGGCGTAACTTTCGAGCTTTTCCCGCGGGCCGGCATAGATCCGTCCGCCGGCATCCGTTTGCTCCCAGTCGACCGCGTACCGTTGTGCGACCCATACGCGGCCGTTAACGGGGAGGGCTGCGCGGGTATGGCGTGTGGCGTCGCAGCATGAGTCCGCTGAGATGTAATGCGTTCCCCGCAGTGGAGGACCGATCGACGCGACTGGTCGCCGGTCTACCGTGGTGGCGCCTCCCGTCTCGCTGAATTCCTGGTGTCCAGGAGGAGCGGCACTTACCCGCAAGGAGACCCGGTGCGTGAGATCAGCGGGAACCTTCGCGCCAGGGGCAAGCGTGACATTGAGGAAGAGCAGCGCCTGCGTGCCCTTGGCAAGCGTTCCCGTGGAATCGCGCTGACCGGCGGGCTGAAGGCGTCCGGCAACAGCGGCGTGTGTCGAGTGTTTGTAGGGTGGCGCCTTCGCTGATCACTTCGACTTTCTCTACTGCGATTTCCGCGCTCGAGAAGTTGGTCATCCCCAGTTCGTAAACCAGGTGTACGTGCCCGTCTGAGCCCATGAAAGGCACGGGAGCGTCCTGGACTGCCAGGAGGAGCGGGGTCATATTCTCTGTAGCCTCGGCGCGTCCAACCGGGCTGGAGGTTAAGAACGCGAAGAGCATTAACAGGAAGGGCGAGACGGAAAAGATTCCAGCGATGTTCATGAGCTGCTTGCTTCCTCGATCACAATGGAAACGGGGCCGTTGGGGTGCGGGAGAATGCCTGCATTCTATATGTTTGAGTTCAACAGCATTGGGTGGGCACAGTAGAATCGAAGACTATGCAACTTGGTTTCATGAGCGCCATCGTCCCCGGCCTTACGCTGGAAGAAGTATTCGCGCTGGGCAAATCTACTGGCTATTCGTGTGTGGAGGTCATGTGTTGGCCTCCGGGCAAGGCCGATCGCCGGTATGCGGGGGTTACCCACATCGACGTCAGCAAGTTTGACGAGGCGGATGCTTCGCGGGTGCTGGGTCTCGCCGACGCGCACGGGATGAAGATCAGCGGGCTGGGATATTACCCGAATGTCCTCACTCCGAATATGGAGGAAGCCAAGGCTACGACTGCGCACCTTAAGCGGGTCATCAGCGCCGCGAGGATGCTTGGACTGACAGTCGTGAGCACGTTTGTGGGGCGCGACTGGACGAGGTCAGTCGCGGAGAATTGGCCTCGCTTCTTAACGGTCTGGGGCGATCTGATTTCTTATGCTGAGGATCAAGGGGTTCGGATTGCCATTGAGAATTGCCCGATGCTGTTCACCGCCGACGAGTGGCCGGGAGGTAAGAATCTGGCAGCTAGTCCGGCGATCTGGCGGCGCATGTTCGCGGAGATTCCGAGCGCTAACTTTGGACTCAATTACGATCCGTCGCATATGGTTTGGCAGCAGATGGACTATATCGCTCCGATCGGAGAATTTTCGTCTCGGATATTCCGGGTTCATTTGAAGGATGTAGCAGTCGATCGGCAACGGTTGGATGAGGTGGGCATCCTGGCTTATCCGCTTGAGTTTCATACCCCGAAGCTGCCGGGGAGGGGGGATGTCGACTGGGCCAGTTTTCTGCGCGCACTCGCTAAGGCGGGGTATAACGGACCGGTTTGCGTGGAGGTGGAAGAGCGGGAGTTTGAAGGGAGTCTGGCGCAGCGGAAACAGGCGCTTGCCATGAGCTCCGAATATTTGCGTCCGTTGTTTAGGTTTGATGCCGGTTGAGAGAAACTGCAGATCCCTCGGCTTCGCTCGGGATGACAAAGGAGAGAGCAGGGTTTCCATTTGATATCGGTTGCAGGGATCCCAGGTCTCAAAAGCGAGACCTGGGGCACCCTTCGATTGTTTCCGACGCTGCGGGTATGGCCGACAGTCATTAGAGGTCGAGTTCTCGTCGGCGCTGGTTACTGCATGAAGGGAACCGCGGAACGATCAGTACATGATCCAGCCGCCGTCGACGTTGAGGGTCTGGCCGGTCATGGCATCGCTCAGTTCTGTTGAGAGGAAGAGGCACACTCGGGCCAGGTCGAGCGGGGTGATGCGGCGCTTGAGGCTTTGCAGTGCCATCACGTTGTCCGCTTCCTGCTTGGACATAAGCTTCCGCTCTCCCTCGGTTTCGATGGCTCCCGGAGTTATGCAGTTTACGCGCACGTTGTGCTCTCCCATCTCTCTGGCCAGAGCGCGGGTGAATCCGATGATCGCCCCCTTTGAAGCGATGTAGTGGGTCAGGTTCTGTAATCCGGTGAAGAACGTGACAGACGAAATATTAACGACGGCTCCGGACTGTTGCCGAACCATGTGGGGCATGACCAGTTTTGTGCAGTGGAACACGCTCTTCAGGTTGACGTCTTGCATTCCATCCCACTGCTCTTCTGTCATTTCGAGAAACGGCTGCCGCGGATAGATGCCGGCGTTGTTGATCAGAACGTCGATGCGTCCGAAGCGGGTCATCGCATCCTCGACCACCTTTGCCATGGCATCGCGACTGCCCGCATTGGCCTCAAAGCCAAATGCCGAGCCGCCCGCCGCTTGCAGAGTGGCTGCAACGTTCTTAACGCCAGGACCATCAAGGTCGGTGAGAAATACATGGGCTCCGCCCTCGGTAAACAACTTTGCGACCCCCGCGCCAATTCCTGCTGCTGCCCCGGTCACAATGACGACTTTGTCCTTGATCAGTTCCATCAACCGCTCCTGCGTACAAGGGCTGATGGTATCAAATACCTGTTATTCGCCGGGCGCCGGCTCCAGGCCGAAGAGCAGCAGTTTCGTCAAGGGCAGTTCCGGTATTCTGTAAAAACAGCAGTGTGCAACAACTCGGTTCTATGTAAAAGGACTTCGCGGAGTCATTGATGGCCATCAGAGTTACTCGCAGCGATCCGCGGTATGCGCTGTTGCAGCGCAGCCGCAACCTTCGCTGGGACGGCAACGCAGCAGACGCGGTTGCCGAGATCGAATTGTGCGAGACCGCCGAGCAGGCTGCCGAAGCCCTGCAGCGGGCAATCAACGCGGGCATGCGACCCACCGTGCGCAGCGGCGGCCACTGCTATGAGGATTTTGTGGTGAATAATCCCGGGGGGATGCTCCTGGATTTGAGCCTGCTGAAAAGCGATGCCCAGCCTGGCGATGGAGATCGTTATCGCATCAGCCCCGGGCAGCAGCTCGGCGAAGCCTATATTGACCTGTATAAGCGACGGGGGGTGACCATCCCCGGAGGCAGCTGCTACAACGTGGGTGCCGGCGGCCACATCACTGGAGGCGGCTACGGCGTACTCTCGCGATTGCATGGTTTGACGGTCGACTGGGTCTCGGCCATGGAGATCCTCACGGTCGACAACAAGGGCCACGTGGCGCTCAGGAAGATCGATCGGCATCATGATGCGGATCTTTTTCGGGCCTGCCTGGGCGGGGGCGGGGGAAACTTCGGGATTGTGACCGGCTTTCTTTTTGACCGCTTGCCGGCCGCTCCGTTTGAGGTTGCGAATGCCCACTTCTCTTTTGACTGGCCGAGCATGACCGAGGACAAATTCACTGCCCTGCTTCTGGCGTTTGGCGACTACATGGCGCAGCGGGGATGCGAGCGGGACACATGGGGCCTGTTTGCCGCGCTCGGCCTGTCGCACATTTCTTCGGGCCGGATTGGGCTTGGGCTGCAGTTCTGTAATCCGGACGGCCGCTGCGACGACTTGAAGCCCCTGGACGAGTTCCTGGACCGGTTTGAGGGGTTTGACCCGGTGGAGAGACGCGCGGGTGTACCGGGCGATCAGCGTTTTGCACCGCGTACCCCGGCGGACCGCCAGCACACGGGCCGATACAGCATCGACCGGCTGCTGTGGCTCGAGGCCACGATTGGCGATAGCGGGGGTGGGCACAGCGGACGCGCAGCTTACAAATCGTCTTACATGAAACGGAACTTTACGCGCGCGGAAGCGAAGTGTATCTACAAGCACCTGACGCGCGTGGTGCCCGGCGCGGATCTACGGGGCTCGGTTATGGCGGTGGATTCTTATGGAGGCGCCGTCAATGCGAAGGATCTGGCCGCAACCACGTCTGTCTGGCAGCGGTCGTCGATCATGAAGGTCCAGTTCCAACAATATTGGGATCGTGCGGAAGAAGATGCGGCCCGTCTGCAATGGATGCGAGAGTTCTATACGGAACTTTACTCGCAGGAAGTGGAGCCGCAGTACGCGGGTACTCCTTACCCCAACGAATACTACGAGGGTTGCTACATCAACTACCCAGACAGCGACATGCTCGCGTATACGTTCTGGCCACAGGTTTACTACGGCACCGGGGATCTATACCCATTTCTGCAACAGGTGAAGCGGCGGTATGACTCGAACAACATCTTTCATCATAAGATGTCGATCCGCGCTTAGAGGGGCGTTTTAATGCAGCCTGATGACCGATCACGCGAAGGATCCGCGCCCGATGGGGGAAGCATTTATATTCTGCTTGGCGGCACAGGGTCGATTTACCAGCTGCCTGCCAGCCTACCGCATCACGGGTAAGCTACACTGCAAAACGAGAGTCGCATTGGTGAGCGAACCGAAAAGCATCGCTATCAGAACACGCTTGGGTTGATCATTTCAAGTTGCTTCGGACGCCGGTCTCATCACGCTCTCTCTTGTCCCAGTGCCTGAACGCTACGAATCCAAATGAAAAGGAGTACATCGATGGGAACGCAGTCCAGAAGAGGTCTTCTCAAGAACGCGGCTAAAGCGGCCGTGGTTGCAACCGGTGGCACAATGCTCGGAGCCGCTGCCGAGGCAAAGAAAACGAGCACGCTCGAAAAGAAGGCCTACTCGTGCAAGCCAAATGCGGATAACGCTCCCGCGGCTGCTCCACTGTTTTCGAGCGCCGTTTCCTATGGCAACCTGCTTTTCCTTGCCGGCGTGGGCGCACATTTCGAAGGCACGATTGAAGAACACACCAAGCATGTTCTCGACGAATTGGAGAAGAACCTCATCTGTGCCGGCTCTTCCATGGAGAAGGTGCTCAAAGTGAATGTCTACCTGAATGACATCAAAGACTGGGCAAGAATGAACACCGCCTATGCGGGCCGTTGGGGAAAAGTGCCTCCTGTGCGCACTACGGTTGCGCCCGCCGGCGGCATTCCCGGAAACTCCCTGGTAGAAATCGACCTTATTGCGTATATCTAACTATCGAAATCCGGAACATATGACCAGCAAAATATTGATACAGACAATGATCGGGCTCGCGCTGGCCGCGGGCGCGAACGCTTTCGCCCAGCAGGCCGAGCCTGCGTATGATCTTCTGCTACGCGGCGGACATGTGCTTGACGACCAGAACCATATCGACGGCGTGATGGACGTAGCCATCAAGGACGGCAAGATTGCCAAGGTGGCCGCACATATTCCGCCGACGTCGGCGCTCAAGACGGTCGAGGTGAAGGGTCTTTATGTAACTCCGGGGTTGATCGACATTCACGTTCACGTTTATGCGGGCACGGGCGAGCGCAATTCCTATGCTGGGGATTTGAGTGTGCCCCCCGATGGTTTCACCTTCCGGGTCGGGGTCACGACGGTGGTGGATGCGGGCTGCTCAGGATGGCGGAATTTTGAGGACTTCAAGGACCGGATTATCGATCGCTCGAAGACGCGCGTATTCGCCATGCTTAATATTGTCGGCGCCGGCATGCGCGGCGGCCATTACGAACAGAACATGGATGACATGGATGGGGAAGCCACGGCTGCCATGGCGCTCAAGTATCCCAATACCATTGTCGGTATCAAAACCGCTCACTTCGCGGGTCCAGAGTGGAAGCCGGTGGAACAGGCCGTCATCGCTGGAACCAAGGCCAATATTCCCGTCATGGTGGATTTTGGAGTCGATCATCCGGAGCGGCCTCTCTATGACCTGCTTACGAAAAAGCTGCGGCCGGGCGACATCTACACCCACATGTACTCGGGACTTCGTCACGAGCAGGATCCGGTTACGCTTGGGCCCAGTAAGGCGTTCATCGAGGGCCGTCAGCGGGGTATCTACTTCGACGTGGGCCAGGGCGGGGGCAGCTTTAAGTGGTCGCTCGCGGTGCCGATGATCAAGGCGGGTTTCATTCCTGACTCCATTTCGACCGATCTGCATGTCACCAGCATGAATGGCGCCATGAAGGATGAGCTGAATGTTGCCGATAAGATTATGGCGATCGGGGTACCGCTGAAGCAGGTTTTGGCCGAGATGACTTCTCACCCGGCGCACGAGATTAAGCACGAGGAGCTTGGCAATTTGTCCGAGGGTTCGATCGCAGACGTTGCGGTGCTCCGGGTGGAAACGGGGTCTTTTGGTTTTACTGACATGGTGAACAGGCGGTTTGATGGGAAGCAGAAGCTACTGTGCGAGCTCACCATTAAAGATGGAAAGATCGTGTATGACTTGAATGGCATTAGCGCGGATTTGTGGACAGCTCCGCCCGGCCCTCATGATGCAGATGCCCGTAAGTGGACTACTTTCGCGCCGGCGAGACCGCACTAAGGGCCGCGAAAACGGGCTCGGCGAATGCACTGCTTTGCAGGCTAGGGGAAAAAGCCTCTATTAGGAATTCCAATTGCCAGCGGCCCCTGGTCAGGACGAGAGCTCAAGCGCGGATGACACGGCATTTGAAAGGTTCACCAAAGTAAGCTCATTTCGGGTCTGAGGTAATTAGGCCCCCCGTTCGGGTACTTTGGCCTGAGGCGACTCCTGTGTTAGCCTTTTAGTGTGACCTCTGCTCCAAACAGCTTCGTACGTTGTAGCCGCGCTTCCTCAGCGCCGGCTAGCTGTTGTTGTTCGCGATAGTTCTCGCAACCATCTCATCAGCAGTATTTCTTCTATCTAGAAACTTCACCAGGGAAATTCTCATTTGAGCTTCGCTCCCCAGCTACGCAGGTCTGCACCACGCGCTTCCCTCTTGCAGCGCTCCTTCTGTTTTTGTTGTTGCCGCTAGTTGTTTCCTGCCTTATCCGGAAAAATCTCCAGGAGTTCGTTTATGCGTGACTTGCGGCTTGCACTTCCAAATTGCCTTCTTTCTATCCTGATTTTGATTGCCCCAGGCGCCAGGGCACAGATGGTGGGTGGCACCATCTCCGGGGAGGTTGTGGATCCCGCAGGATCTGCTGTCGGCCGGGCTGAAGTGGTCATCCGCAACGATGAGACGGGCAGCGAACGCAGATTTGTCACAGCGGACGGCGGAACCTTCTCCGCACCCTCGGTGGCTGTGGGCGTGTATACCGTGACCGTTTCCCGGGATGGATTCGCTCCACTGAGTCGAACAGGAATCGGGCTCACCGTTGGCCAGGATGTCCAACTGCACCTTGCCCTTACACTCGGCAGTGTGCAACAAACTGTCGCGGTTGTGGACACACCGGCCGTCGTTGATACTTCTACCCTCCAGACACAGGGGCTGGTAGATGAGCGACAGGTAAAGGAGCTGCCACTCAATGGGCGCAGCTTCGACCAGCTTATCGAGCTCAACCCGGCGTCGGTCAGCTACACCACCCAGCGTTCGGGCGGTGTGGGCACATCCAACTCTTCGGTCGGCAATATGTACTCCGTCTCCGGCCGGCGGCCGCAGGACAATCTCTTCCTGCTGAACGGAATCGAGTACACGGGGGCGTCGCTCATCAACGTAACCCCGGGCGGCACCAGTGGGCAGCTGCTGGGCGTGGACGCAGTCCGCGAATTTAATGTGGTCAGCGATACGTATGGCGCGAACTATGGCAAGCGCACGGGTGCTCAGGTATCGATCATTACCGCTTCCGGAGGAAATAAAGTCCACGGCTCGGTATACGAATTCCTGCGCAACAGCGCCCTGGATGCGCGCAATTATTTCGACCAAGCAAGTATCCCGGAGTTTCAGCGCAACGACTTCGGCGCCGCGCTGGGCGGACCGCTGCGCCATGACAAGCTTTTTGGATTTGGTAACTACGAAGGTTACCGCCAGCATCTTGGACTGAGTGCGGTCAGCTTTGTTCCGGACAATGCCTCGCGCGCGGCTGCTTCCTCCATCGTGCGGCCGCTGCTCGCGCTATGGCCGGTGGCCAACGGCCCTGAGCTGCTCAACCCAAATGGCACCCCCAGTGGGATCGCAGAAGCCTTCGCCAATCCACCGCAACATGTTCGAGAGGATTTTGGAACCACCCGGGTCGATGCCAACCTGACCGCCAACGATCTGCTCTTCGGGGTTTACACCGCGGATGACAGTGACGCCAACACTCCCTCGCAAAATCCCTATTCGACGATCTACGAGCGGCTGCGGGAGCAGGTGTTGAGCGCGCAGGAGCAGCACGTATTTTCACCCAACCTGCTGAATACACTCCGCATCGGCTACTCACGAGGAGCTTATTACTTCACCGGCCAGGCGCCGGGATCGGTACCTGGATGGATTGCCGGCAAGCCTGTCGGCGCGGTCGTAATCTCGGGAAGCACGGCATCGAATGGGGCGTCTCAGGTCACGCTCGCGGGCGCGAACACCGGCAGCAACAACCAGGCCGTACGTAACCTGTTCACCGTGGATGAGCATGTTTTCTGGACCCACGGACGGCACCAGGTGGAGTTCGGCGTGTGGCTGCAACGGCTGCAATCCAACGACAACCTGGCGCAGAATCAGTACGGACAGGCGTCTTTCTCCACCCTGAGTTCGTTCCTGAAAGGCAGCGTCGCGACCTTTACCGTTGTGCCTGCGCCAACAGAGCTGGGTTGGCGATCTCTTTTTGGAGCGGGCTTTATTGAAGACGCCTGGAAAGTAACGCCACGGCTCGAGCTTCGCGCCGGCTTCCGCTCCGAGTCGACCACCGGTTGGAATGAGGTCCACGGCCGCGCCTCGAACTACGGGTTTACCAATGGGGTGATTAATACGAATCCCACGATCGGCGGCTCCGCTCTGTCAAATAACCGGGCGAAGTTCATGCCGGAGCCGCGTATCGGTGTGGCCTACGATTTGTTTGGGAATGGGAAGACTGCGGTGCGGGCGAACTTCGGCGTACATCGCGCGCTGCTGGACACACTGGATTACCGGCTTGATCAGACAGCGCCGTTCAACACTACCCTTTCGTTCAGCAACACCACCGTCGATAAGCTGGCCAGCCTTGCCAGCGGATCGTCCTCCGGGAGCGGACAGATCTCGCCCAGCAACGTGCAGCCGGATATCGCTACCCCGACGGTGCTGGCGTGGACCTTCAAAATTGAGCAGCAGGTCGCCCCTGCTACTTCGCTCACTATCGGCTATGTGGGTTCGCACGGGTACCACCAGATACTCTCCGAGGACCAGAACACACCCGCCACTCTGACTTGCCCGGCCCCTGGATGCCCTGCTGCGCTCGCGGCGGGAACTGTGTTTTATCCTTCAACGACCAAGGCGAACCCCAACGTGGCGAATACCACCTCCTGGGTTGGGCAGGGAGTGAGTAACTATAACGGTCTGGAGGTCGATGTCCGGCGCCAGTTATCGCATGGACTGCAGCTTCGCGGGGTTTACACCTTTGCCAGCAACCTGGACAACGGTTCAGCTTGGAATACCAGCGTGTCGGCAAATACTCCGGCCTTCGTTATGTATCCGGGAAACCCTGCGCTTGACTACGGTCCGGCGGCGACCAATATCCGCCATGCCGGCGCGATC
This sequence comes from uncultured Acidobacteriaceae bacterium, assembly GCA_963830325.1. Taxonomy (GTDB): domain Bacteria; phylum Acidobacteriota; class Terriglobia; order Terriglobales; family Acidobacteriaceae; genus PALSA-350. The sequence goes on along the minus strand of CAWHMV010000003.1, from coordinate 1,036,116 downwards.
AACGGCACGTGGGAGCTTCCCTTCAGCCAGGGGCTGCTGGCAAACCCGGTAGCGAAGGAGTTGGTTGGAGGCTGGTCGCTCAGCGGCATCGCGACCCTACAGAGCGGTTTCCCCTTCTCGCCGCAACTGGGCTATAACCCGACCGGCAACGGGGACACGCGCAATCCGGTGCGCCCCAACAGGGCTACGGGCTTCAGTGGGCCGCTCTATGGCAAGACGGTGCAGCAATGGTTCAATCCTGCTGCGTTTAGTGCGCCGTATCCGGGTACATTCGGTAACGTCGGCCGGGATACGCTCACGGGGCCGGGGCTTACGGAGTTGGATCTTGCCCTGGCTAAGAGCACCACGATCCATGAGAGACTGCGCGCGCAGTTCCGTGCGGAGTTTTTCAATGTGCTCAACCATTCCAACTTCACTACGCCGAACGCGGTTGTTTATAGCTCCGGCCCAACGCCAAAGGCTCCGACCGCCGAAGCTGCTGCGTCACCGACGGCCGGCGTTATCAGCGCTACGGCGACTACATCGCGGCAGATCCAGTTTGGGTTGAAGCTGCTTTTCTAGCGAGAGGCCGCGATGGCAAAATGAGTCCCTGATAACCTTTCTCACAGACTCTAAAGTCAATACCTATCTCCCGTTTACCCTCCGGCCGGATCCAGCCTTGTGAAATTTGTTCGTAGTTTTTTGGCTTTCTTGTCCCCTAGCGCTTAATCTCCTTGAGGGGTTGAGGCGAATGAAAGTGCTAGCGCGAATCTTGATTTGGGCCCTCTTGTCTGCCGCGGTTCCTTCTTTTGCTGACATCGTTGTTCTGCATGACGGCACCAGCTATTCCGGACACTACGCTCCCGGCGGAAACGGAACCCTCTCGTTCACCGACAACCAGGGCATCCACTATGACATACCGGTTGGCGACGTGCAGTCGTTGGTATTCTCGAACGCCGCCGACCACCTGACGCTACGCAATGGAAAAACCTATTCCGGCCAATTGAATGGAGCCGAAATGATTCCGTTCGAGGGCAGCGGAGGCATCGACTACCAGTTCCCCTTACGCGATGTCAGCTCGCTTGTGCTCACGGGATCGCAGGCTCCCTCTGCGCCGCACCACATCCCTACGGTGATCCTTCCTGAAGGTACAGACATCGCTATCCGCACGGAGGACGGTGTCCGATCGGGGCAGGACTCTTCGGGCCAGCTGTATCCCGCAACCATTGAACGGGATGTTTACGGCAGCGCCGGCAGGATAGCGATTCCCGCAGGCACACGTGCGAAGTTGGTGGTGAGTAACGTCCGCAGCGGGGGCGCAGTGCATAGCCCGGAGTTAGTCCTGGATCTCTACTCCGTAGACGTTCACGGCGAACAATACCGCGTAGATACTTCTTCCGTGACGGAGAGCAACAAGAGCGGGCTCGGTGCGAATCGTCGCACGGCCGAGTTTGCCGGTGGCGGCGCGGGGGTCGGCGCCTTGATGGGCGCTGTGTTTGGCGGAGGGAAAGGCGCTGGTATTGGCGCCCTGGCGGGAGCAGGCGGCGGTGCACTTACCCAGCTCTTTACCCGCGGCAAAGAAATCAGCGTGCCGGCGGAGACCGTGATGACCTTCCGGCTGGAGCGAACCCTGGTGTTGCACCCGTAACGTTAACGGGTGCCCACCACCCCGGCGTCTTTCAAGGCGCGTTTCTCCGCGTCGAGGGATGAGGTGTGCAGTTGCACCACACGCTGCATGGCGGCATCTGCTTCCTGCGTTTGCCCCTCAGATCTCAACGCCCTGGCGAGCAGATAGAAGGAGCCAGGGTCTTCAGGGTTCATGTCTACAGCCTGGCGGAGCAGGCGCACGGACGCCGCTGTATCATGCTGCTGAAATTTCGCTTTCCCCATGTAGAAATAAGTGGCCCAGGAGTCCGGGGTCATGGTCTGCGCTTTTTCAAGATAGGACAAGCCCTCCGAATAGCGTTGTGACTGAACCAGGAGCGCGCCGAGGAAATAGAAGGCGTTTGCATCCTGCGGGTCGGCTTCGATCGCAAGTTTCAGCTGCTTTTCCGCATCGTCATTTTTTTGCAGGCTAATGTATACCTTGCCCAGTTCTCGATGAGCCCCTGGCAACGAGGGATCCGCTTGCAGCACTGCTTGGTAGGCTTGCTCCGCTTCGCGGAATTGAGCAGCATCGTAGTACGCCTGGCCTAGCAGGAAATTGGCCTGGGCCGGCGTTGCGCTGCCGGCAAAGAGCTTGGTAAATACTTCCTGGGCTTGGTCTGCCTGCCCCGCACGCGCATAGGCTACGCCAAGCAGGTAAAGTGCAGCCGGGTCAGCATCCGTTGTGTCGGTCAACGGCTTCAACAGGCTTAAGCCTTGATCGGGATGGCCGCTGAAGGTGAGGCATGTGGCCAGAAGCATCGTGGCCTGATGATCAGAGGGAGATCGCGCGTGCAACTCCCGGAAATACGGCAGCGCGTGAACGTAGTCTTCCTGCTTAAGATAGGCGAGGCCGAGATCGAGTTGAATTTCGCGCAGCTGAGGACTTACGCGGAGAGCCCGCTGGTAGACCTGGATCGCTTTCCCATAGCGATGGGTCTTGGCATAGAGCACACCCAGGTTCGCGAGTGCACTTACGTTGCGCGGATCGGTGGCGAGAATTTTGTTGAAACCCGACTCTGCGGCCGGGTAGTCGCCGGCATTCAGCGCTTGCATGGCGGACTCGAAGGTCTGCCTGGCCGTATCAGGCGCCCCCAACGCGGCTAACGAGGCCGACAACAGAACCATGGCTACAACCGCGGCGAGACGTTTCATGAACAGATCTTCTTCACCAGTCTAGTGCGGGCTTCGCTCTGGCAAAAAAAATTGGCCGGACCCATGGTGATTTGGGTCCGGCCATTGAGGAGTGAAGTTAGAAGTAGAACTTGCCCCCGAGTTGCAGCTGACGAGGATCGCGAGCACTGGTGATCTGGCCCGAACTGCCGGCGTTGCTTCCGGAGAATGGGGTTCCGGAAGTAGGCGCAGACAAGCTGTTGTTGAGGTTTGCCCACTGGGTGTGGTTGAAGACGTTGAAGCCCTCGAACCGCAACTGGATCCGGGTGTTTTCCGTGAAGTTGAAGTTCTTGTAAAGTGCCATGTTGAAATTCAACAGCCCAGGACCATAAATCGTGTTGCGATGGAAGTCGCCGAAGCTGCCTGGAGCGGGTACGGCGAATGCTGCCGGGTTGAACCACATTGGATTTTGACCCGCGGGCTGATTGTGGCCGTGCGAAGTCTTGATCACACCACCGATGTAGTCAGGCCGAATGTGACCGAAGCCCCCGTTCCCCAGGTTGCCGCCGCCGCTGACGTTCAGATCGCAGCCGTCATCAGTCGGGCTGGCACCATTGAGACAGGGGCTTCCACTCCAGAGTTGTGTGACCCCTGAATACTCCCACCCGCCGGCGGTGAGCTGCACCAGCTTGTTCGAGCCCTTGAACTGCGGGAGGGTGTAAACGTACTGGAAGTTGAACACATTGCGCCGATCGAAGCCCGCGGGAGCGTAGAAATGCTTCAGCTGGGTGTAATCGGGAATGACGTCTGCTTCGTTGTCCTGATCGAAGAGGTCAATTACCTTTGACCAGGTGTAATCCGTGTTGATGGTCAGCGTGTTGCTAAACCGGCGACTCACCTTGACCTGTAGGCCGTTATAGACACTGCTTGCACCCCACCGGCTGTAGTGAATGGAGCTGTAGCCTTTGTACGGCAGAATGGCATTGGTCACGTTGTTGACGGTGGAAAGGATGGGCGTGCTGGTGGTGTACCCGAGCGGTAGCTGCTCCAATTCGTCAACATAGACCTGATGCCGGCTGGCATTGCCGACATAGCTAATGTCCATCACAAATTTAGAAGGCAACTCCTGTTGGATACCTAAGTTGTATCCGTACGTGGTGGGAATATTTCCCGCCTGGTCCGGCGAGAGAATCCCACCTGACGGCGTCAGAGGGGCTCCGTTGGCCAAGGCAGGAGAGATATTGCCGATGTTTCCACCGTAGATCGTAGGCGTGTAGACGGTGGGCGGATTGCTGATGCCGCCGAAGTTGAAGACGTTCTGCTGGTAGCGCTCAAAGAAGATGCCCGCACCGCCACGAAACGCCGTCGTGCCATTTCCGAAGACGTCGTAAGCAAAACCAAGACGCGGACCGAAGTTGTTCCAGCGAAAGTTCTCGCCGCCCTTCGGTAGTCCGTTCGTACCTTCCCGGACCATGCCGTTGTAGGGGTCGCCAGAACCAGTGATGATCGAACCCTGGGTGGGCGCCTGGCCGGGGATGTTAGGCGCAGTGTTGATCGATACAGCATTCGCCGGGTTGTAAGCACCAGGAACGAAATAGTACTGGTGGTACTGGCCAACCGTGTATGTGGGCCCGACGAACTCGTAGCGAACACCCAAATCTAATGTCAGCTTGGGGCTGGCCTTCCAAGTGTCCTGGGCGTAGCCCTCGTATTGGAAGAAGTGGAAGTGACCAAAGGCGAAAATATTGGATTGGCTTACGGTGGTGTAGTTCCCCAGCAGAGTATTCCCTATTCCGGAGTTGCTGTTGTTCGCGTTCTGATTGCTTGCCCCAAAATTAAGGTTGGGATTTTCAGTCCAGTTTCCTTCCTGGCCATTCTCGTTCAAATCCGCGAACAGACCGAACTTGATCACGTGATTGCCGAGAATCTTGGTTACATCATCCGTGGCAACAACCGTGTTGCCGGTTGAGGTCCAACCAGAAGGAAAGGGGCTGATGTTGATGTAGCCATCGCCAGTATTGATATTCGGGGCCAAGTCGTGGGTGTTGGTCGACGGATAGATGTCGGTGAAGTTGAAACCCAAGGTGCTCTTATCGTAGAGAGACTTGGAGGTGCCGGGGACGATATCAACAACCTGAGTCAAGTGCAACCAGCCCACCGTGGCCTCGTTCGTCAGGGTTGGAGAGATCACATTCACCAGGCTCCATCCGTAGCTCTTGCCCGGCTTTTTGCGATATTGGGGCAGGACCGGGAAGCTGTTACCGGAGAAGATGCCGAAGCCCTGACTCTCCTGCTGGCGGTCATCTACGTAACGGAAGAACGCATTCGCCTTCGGTCCAAAGTTGTAATCGACACGAGCGACGTATTGATTCTTGGTGAAGGTGTATGTGTCCTGAAAATTGATCTGTTGCTCGTCGTTGTGGCCGTTGTTGTAGATGGGGTTACTGAAACTTCCCCGATAGCCAGGGGTGAAGTACTTGATCATCGCCGCATACTGGCTGCTGAACTGCGACGAGGGGATTATATTCCCGACATAAGGCGTTCCCGTCGCTACCTCACCGACCGAGTTGTACTGTACCGTTCCAGGTATGAACACCTGGCCGTTCTGCACCAGGTTGCCGCTGGTATCGTGAATCGGCGTGCAGGTCTGAGTTCCATTGAAATCGCACATGTTGCCCGAACGATAGACGGGTGAGAGATCAGCTTGTCCGTTCGGTGTGCCGATACCGAGCATGGACGGCACGGGCATGGTGTAGAAGGTACTGCCGGCGCCGCCTGGATTGCCGTTTGGCCGATTGGCGCGCGTTCCTTCGTAGTTGAAGAAGAAAAATGCTTTTTTGTTGTCTCGGGGCGAGATTTTCGGGATGGGAATGTAACCGCCGATGTTTCCGCCGAACTGATTGAACTTTAGATTGGCCCGGCCTTCGCCATTGTGGTTGCTGAACCAATCGTTGGCGTTGTAATCCGTATTGCGGTTGAATTCGTAGGCCGTTCCGTGAAAGTGGTCTCCGCCGCTCTTGGTGTTGATGAGAATCATGACGCCCGGACTGCGGCCGTACTCGGCATTGAAGTTTCCGGTAAGGGTCTTGAATTCACCCACAGCATCAAGGCTCAGCGCAGTATATTCACCGTCGTTCGCGCCTACATCCGTGTTGATAATGCCATCGAGAAAGAAGTTGTTCGCGGTACCGCGCATTCCGTTAACGTAGAAATCGTCGGTCTGGTTGAAAACCAGACGGAATTGCGAATTGTTGTTTGTAACAATGCCGGGCAGCGTTGTGAGCAGCGATTCAAAATCTCGACCATTCAACGGTTGCTCGGTGACTTGCCGCTGGTCGATCACAGCCGCGTTGCTGGAGGTTGCCGTATCGATTAGAGGCGTCTGTGTGCTCACCGTCACGGTCTGCGAGGCCTGCCCAAGCGTCAACGCCACCTGACCTAAGCCGAGACTCTGATCCTGATCGAGCACTACACCGTTTCGGTCGAGCTCCTGCATACCTGGAGCGGCCACCGTGATTTTGTAGGTGCCAGGCGGCACGTTTAATGCGCGGAAGTTGCCGCTTCCGTCCGAAGTGGCTTCGCGGGTTAAGTCACCGGTGGACTGGTTGATGATCTTGACCTGCGCTCCAGGAATCGCCGCACCCGAGGGATCGACGACCGTGCCCGTAATGGAGCCTGTCTGTGCATGCAGCTTGGCCCCAGGGAAGAATGCCGCAAGGAGCGCGAGCAACGCGATGCGCAGGAAGAGGCTTGGATTGAAAAGGCGTTGGTCACGGGCGAGATGCCCCTGGATGCTTTGGAATGGAGTGAACTCGGTCGGGTAGAAGGCAGCACACTGCCTTGACTGCTGATGGCGTCGCATAGGTCCTCCAAAAGGTAAAAACGAATCTTTACTGTCTTGGCTGCCTAAACCGTAACGTTCGTGGTTTGGCAGGTCTTTCGGTCTTCTCCGGGCACTTCACAACCGATCAGGACCGGGAACTCGACCGCAACCGAGAGTATCGGAGCGCGTGCAGCGCTGTCAAACGAGCAGAACCGTTTCTTTAAAGAGAAGAAACGTTTCTGTAAACGATCGTCGCCAAGTAGACTCCATTTTTCCCAGACCTGTCAAACCCGGCTTTCATCTCCTAAAAAACGCTTACGATGAGGAACACGCGCTTTTGCGCCGCAAAGCTGGATCCCGGGAATGTTTCCCCTTTTGACAGGGCCAAATTAAGATGCGACACTCCCTCAGCGAATTTTAAAAATATCTTGGAAGTTACCGTTGACTAGTAAGAGAACAACTGACAACAACGGGAACGTAACTTTGCGGACCCTGGCTACCCATCTGGGCCTCTCACTTACCACTGTCTCAGTCGTGGTGAGCGACTCGCCGGCTGCGCAGGCGATTCCCCTCGCCACCAGAAAGCGCATCCTCGCTGCAGCCAGCGAGCTCCACTATCGGCCCAACTACTTCGCGCGCTCGCTACGTAGGAAACGAAGCATGTCGGTAGGTGTGCTGGTGTCTGAAATGAGCGAGGGTTACTTCACGCTGGTGATGAACGGCGTGGAAGAGTATCTCGTGTCGGCAAAGTACTTTTACCTGTTGGCCGCGCATTACTGGCAGCCGGAGCTGCTCGAGGAGTATCCAAAGATGTTGCTGGAACGGTCGGTGGATGGTCTGCTGCTGGTGAATACTCCGACCCCATCCAAAGTACAGGTGCCGATCGTTTCCATTTCCGGGCACCAGGCAGTACCCGGCGTCACGAACATCCAGCTAAACCACAAGCTGGCCGCTCGTCTCGCGATTAAACATCTCGCAGACCTGGGACACCGCAGGGTGGCATTCATGAAAGGTCAGGAGCAGACGGTCGATACGGACTACCGCTGGAAGGAAATACTGGACACAGCCCGCGCCTGCGGCATGGAACTTCACCAGGAGCTGCTTATCAGATTAACTGAGAACAGTTGGTCCCCGGCCCTCGGATATGGCCCGGTGAAGGCGTTGCTCTCGCGTACGAAAGATTTCACCGCGCTCTTCGCGTTTAACGATATTGCTGCCTTTGGCGCCATGAGAGCTCTGCATGAAGCTGGGCTGCGAGTGCCCGATGACGTCTCCGTGATCGGGTTTGACGATGTGCTCAGCGCCCCCTTCCATATTCCGAGCCTGACTACCATCCGCCAACCGTTGCGGGAAATGGGCAAAGCAGGCGCTGAATGCCTGATCAACCGGATCAACCATCCCAAAGCGCCTTATGCCCAGCAGGTGATCATGCAACCGGAATTGGTGGTGCGTGAATCTACTGCCGAGGCGTCAACCCGGTGCTCCTCCATGGTCCCGAAGCGAAAAAGGGCTTCGCGCAACCTTGGTTGAAGGGGCCTTAAGGAGTGGCTAGTAGGCTTGAGGATCTGTGGCGACTTCGCCCTGTAAGCCTCGAAAAGCGTACCTCAGCGGCTTCTCAGAGACAGACCAGATACCCGACATACCGGTCTGAAGCGAACTCAAAAGGTGAAAGAAACTCCACCGCCAACACGCTGTTGGCGCATGGCTCCCTGAAATACCGGGCCCACGAACGTCAGGGTCGCGTTATCCAACACAGTACCGTTCAGGATGCTGGTCTTCGACTTAGTCCAGAAGTCTGGTTGAGAGGTGAGCGTTTCCCGATAGTCCATTCGAATCATCCACCGTGGTGTGACTCGATAGCGAACGCCACCGCCGTAGTTGAAGCCCACCTGGAAGATACCGCCGCCCTCCAGCGGCGGCGTGGACCCGAAGTTATAGGCGGCACTGAGAAGACCGATATTACTTAGCCCCAGCTTCCAATAACTGGGAGCCTTCTTGATCGGGGCGTCATCCAAATGCATCAATTGTAAGGCTGGCCCGATTGCGGAGTACGGACGCAATCGCGACGTCTTCGGGCAAGTGTTGATCAGGAGGTTGTAAGACATCTGCGAAGTGAGCAGCCCACTGGTGGCAAAGGCAAATGCGCTCTGCACGCTGCCGCCCGTGGTGTCTTGGAGGAGCGGGAATTCAAGGGAACTCCGCTTGGTTGGGCGCTGTACGGATCGGAACATGGATGGCGTCGCGACGCGGGAGACTATCCCCATACGGTCGAGGCACCTCTGTGCAGGTGCGAAAGCGCAGAGGCCTGTTGAGGAGATCGAAGCTCCAGAGGAAGTGCTGGAGGTTCTGCGACGGCATCAGGGTGTTGATTCAGGGATGGACTTTTTCGGTGGTACTCTATAGCCCCTATATAGTCAGGAGGATCCAGGCATGACCTCTTCCGGTCGCTGGGGCTGGTTTTGTGCCGTTGTCGTGATCGTTTCCCTGCTTCCTTGCCGTGGTTTTGCCGTCGACAAGCTGCTCATCGTCAACGGTACAGACCTGACCATGAAGCCGGGAGAGACGGAACCTTTCGTCGGCTACATTCTGGTCGGCAATGACGGGAAGATCAAGGCCGTCGGGAAAGGCAATCCGCCGGCAGGCACGGCTGCGCGGACCACTTATGACGCTAAGGGAAAGTTTGTCCTCCCTGGCTTTATTTCTGCGCATAGCCATCTTTCGGAGAGCGCGTTTCGCGGGCTGGCAACGGACCAGTACGTTTACCAGTACCCGGCGTTGACGGGGTGGGTGGAAGCGCTGGAAACGCGGGAGCTTGGCACCAAGCCGGAAGACTACTACTGGTTTACCCTGCAAGGCGCCCTCGATCATCTGGTCCATGGAATCACGTCGGTTTATAACTTTGCCTACGCCAGGAAGGATGACGAAGCTTTCGAGGAATATCAATGGCGCGCTGAACTCGATTCCGGTATGCGCTTTATTCACTCCTACGAACCTTCAGGGAATTCAAGCCCGGAGGTTCGACGGGCAAACCTGGAGAAGTTTCTGGCCTTTGCCAGAAAGGATATGTCGCGCCCAACCGTTTTAAAGATGGCTTACTCCGGATGGATTACCACGCCGCAGGCTATGCAGCTGGATGCTTCGTTTCTCCGTGATTACCATCTCTACTCGGAAATTCATTTCCTTGAATCCCCGGTAAACCAGGAGAAGCAGCGCGACACTTTCAAATACATTACGGCGGTCAATATTCTGGGCCCGAACATCAGTTTCGGGCATTTCATTCACACCGATGACGCCATTCTCAAAACCGTGGCGGCCGCGGGTTCGGGGATGGTATGGAACCCCATGTCGAACGGCCGGCTGGCCTCCGGCATCGCCGACATTCCCAAGTATCGCAAGATGGGGATCAAGGTGGGCATGGGTGTGGATGGTGAAGGCAGCTCGGACCTGCCGGACCCCTTTGAGAATATGCGCATGGGCCTGTATGTTATCCGCGCCCGATATGAAAGCGCCAAAATTTTGCAGCCAATCGACGTGCTGCTCTTTCACACCATGGGCAGCGCGGAAGTTCTGGGAGTCGCAGACAAAGTGGGCAGCCTGGAAGTGGGCAAGTTTGGCGACATTATCATTGTCGATCCCAAACTGGTGGAACGCGGGCCGGTAGTTGATCCTTACGCTGCCGTAGTGCTGGCCTGTAATGCGATGAACCTGGCCAAAGTGTATGTCGGCGGCGACTTACTGGTCGATACTTACCATTTGCAGAAGAACGACATGAGCAAAGTTTCCCGCGAGGTCAACCAGCGGGTTGCTCATCTACACTAATCCGATGGCCGAAAAATATCGTATCGGGCGCCGGGATTTTTTCAAGCAGGCAGCGGGGGTCGTCGGCGCTGCCACACACCTTCCCCACTGGTCTCCTCTTGCAGAGGCGGAGAGCGAAAACGCTCAGCAACATATTCATCCAGCAGCAGAGAGGATTTCGTTTCCTCGCGTGTTTTCGGGCGATCAGCTCAAAATGCTGGCTTTCCCGCTGGGTGGCGTCGCTGCTGGAAGCCTGGCGCTCGGAGGCCGAGGCCAGCTACGCGATTGGGAGATTTTCAACCGGCCTAACAAGGGCTTTTCTCCTCAGTATGCGTTTCCCTCGATTTGGATCAAGTCAGGGAATGCCAAACCCGTCACGCGGGTGCTCGAAGCACGGATATTGCCTCCCTATGAAGGACAGGATGGACTGGGTGCCAACAATTCTCCGGGATTGAGCCGCATCGCAACGGCAGAGTTTACCGCGCAGTATCCATTGGCGCATTTGCGTTTCAAAGATCCGAGCCTTCCGGTCAAGATCGAGCTCCAAGCGTTTTCGCCTTTCATCCCGCATGATCCCGACGCCTCGGGCTTGCCGGTGGCGATCTTGCGCTATCGGGTGAACAACCCTGCGGCTTCCAGCGCAAAGGTCGCCATTGCGTTTTCCATCGACAACCCGGTCAAGGCGCCCGTCAACGTTGACGTGGCACGTGGTAGCGAAGATCCCCGCGTGAATGAGTACCAGACGGGAAACCAGTTGGAAGGCCTCTTGATGACCAACCCAAGCTTGAATAGCGTTGACCCGATGCAGGGAAGCTTCGCTCTCGCGGCGGTTTCGAGCCCAGGGGCACAGATCACGCACTGGCGTGGTTGGCCACGCGGGCGTTGGTGGAATTCGCCCATGTTATTTTGGGATGCCTTCTCGCAAGATGGGGCTTTGTTGAACGAGCCCCCATCGCACAACGGCGTAGGCGCGGTTTGTCAACAGAGAACGATTCCGGCGGGCGGCTCTGCCGAGTTCACTTTCCTGCTGGCCTGGCATTTCCCCAACCGCACGCCGGAATGGTGCGGTTGGGACTTTCCCCCGGGCGAAGGCCAGACCATCATTGGCAATCACTATGCCACTCGGTTCAAAGATGCGTGGGCGGTGGCTGAGTACACCGCGACGAACTTGCCCGCGCTCGAGAAGCGCACCCGCACCTTCGCCGATGCCTTCGCTGCCAGCACGCTCCCGGCGGCGGTGAAGGAGGCGGCGAGCGCAAACCTCTCCACCCTGGCGACGACCACCTGCTTCCGCACGGCGGATGGAGAATTTCACGGCTTCGAGGGCTCCGATGACCATCGGGGCTGTTGCTTCGGCAACTGCACCCACGTATGGAATTACGAGACAGCCACTGCGTTCCTGTTCCCCTCATACGCGCGATCGCTACGCCAGGCTGCCTTCGGCTACAGCATGGACGAGCAGGGTGGGATGCGTTTTCGTCAATTGCTGCCCGACGGTAAGGAGCGATACCACATCGCGGCGGCCGATGGACAGATGGGCCAGATCATCCACGCGTACCTGGATTGGAAGCTTTCCGGAGACGAGGCATGGCTCAAGATGATGTGGCCGCGGGTGAAAAAAGGGATCGAGTTCGCCTGGATTCCAGGAGGCTGGGACGCAAACCGCGACGGCGTTCTAGACGGAGTGCAACATAACACCTACGACGTGGAATTCTACGGGCCTAATCCCCTGTGCGGAATCTACTACCTGGGGGCCTTGCGCGCGGCAGAGGAGATGGGGCGCGCCGCCGGCGATGATGCTTCCGCCAGTGAGTATCGCAGGCTGTTCGATCAGGGCAGCCGCTGGATTGACGCTAATCTCTTTCGAGGGGAGTTTTATATCCAGCAAATTCGCGGCTTTCGCCCGGACCAGATTTCACCACAACTGCGCAGCGGCATGGGGAGCGAAAATACGGAACAGCCAGAGTATCAAGTGGGTGCCGGCTGCTTGATCGATCAACTTCTGGGACAATATCTCGCGGACATCGCTGGACTGGGGCCTTTAGTTTCGCCGCAGCATGTTCGTACCACGCTGGATTCAATTTACCGCTACAACTACAAACGCAGCCTGGTGGACCATGACACCGTGCAGCGTACCTATGCTCTCAATGATGAGGCAGCCGTGGTGGTGTGCGATTACGGCAAGGCTCCTCGCCCGCATATTCCTTTTCCCTACTATGCAGAGGCGTGGACAGGATTGGAACATTCCACCGCCGCGTTGATGTTCTACTCGGGGATGATTCCGCAAGGAGTAGAGTACGTTGAAAATCTTCGCGCACGATATGACGGCGTCAAGCGCAACCCCTGGGATGAGGCGGAGTGTGGACATCACTATGCCCGGGCGATGTCATCGTGGTCAAGCGTGGTGGCCCTGAGCGGGTTCCACTATGAAGGCGATCGCGCACATGTGATTGCGCTGCCACGGCTTCCGCATGAGAATTTTCAATGCTTCTGGGCGACGGGTACAGGATGGGGAACGTACTCTCTGAAGCGTACGCAGTCAGGCACGGTGCAGCTCACGATCAAGACGCTAGCTGGCACGTTGTTGTGCAAGTCGTGCACGTTCGCCGCGCCCGGTTCCCGCGTCACGGCGCAGGTTGCGGCAAAAAAGATAACTGCCCGTTTAGAGAAGAACAAGGAACAGACGACAGTTCATCTCGAAGACCCGGTCCAACTACAAGAGGGCGAGCAGCTAGTGGTAGCCATTGCAGGGTAACTAGGACGCCATGCCCAGGCCCACTATGTTAGCTGCGGCAATGATGACCAGCATGCCGGCCCAGAGCAGGCGAACGGGTTTCGAGCCTACGCCAGCCCATTCGCCTAATGCCAGGCCCACGATCCCGCCAAACAAAACATAGCCGCTCATGTGTAGCATCCAGTTCACGTAGGCGAAGCTGGCAGGAATGCTGGCTGCTCCCCAGGCATAGAAGAAAAACTGGAGGTACCACATGATGCCGCCCGTAGCGGCAAGCGTTCCGTTCTTGAACAACGTGGCCCCGGGTAGCGCGAGGTCAGCCTTTAACGAAAGGTCTTTCTTGAAGGCGAGCCGAATGAAGCAGTAGGCAAAGTTGACCAGGCCTCCCCCGCCCATGATGATGACGTAGCTGGGCAGTGCACTGTAGAGCGGGCTCACTCCCACGGTGAGCGCTGCAGCTTGAATGGGCTTGGCCGCATCGATGGCAAAAGACATGCCGGAGGAGAAGATGCCGCACATGACAGCCAGCAGCAGCCCCTTCTTTACATCGAATTCGCGGACTTCCGAACCCAGTGCAATCTCTTTTCTATGCCCGGCAAAGGACACGATGACGATGCCACAGAGCGCCACCACAATGCCCAGGAGAGTGAGTTGGCCTCCGCGTGTGGTCACAAGTTCCGCGGCCTGTCCGTGGGCCAGCGGCGGAATCAACGTGCCCACAACCAGAGTGACACCGATGGCCACGCCAATGCCGAGGGACATGCCGAGATAACGCATGGTGAGACCGTAGCTCACGTTGCCGACTCCCCACATGCAGCCAAAGAGGAAAGCTTTGAGCACGACGGATGAGTCAAGCGACGCGTAGAACGCGCGCATGTCGGGCAGCAGGATGGCGCTCACGCAGATGGGCAGCAAGACCCAGGAGAAGATGCCGGCCACGGCCCAGGTCGATTCCCACGTCCAACGTTTGACTTTGCTGATGGGCGCGTAAAACGAGGCGGCGGATGCGGCACCGACCATGTGCCAGGCAATTCCGGTGATGATGGGCGTCAATGCAGGTCCCTCTCAGCTTTCGACAGGATTGCTCGGGTTCCAAAAGGGTTCCCTCGCCGGAATGAATTCGATCGGTACGTCTGTGACAAACGACTTCAGCCATTCGGTGCAGTACTTCATGCCGCCCTGTTCTGAAACGACATGGCCTAACACGATCAGCGCCTTTTGATTGCCGGCGGTAATGCTGTCTTGCGCGTATTCCACTAGCTCCCACTCGCGCGCTTCCCCGACAACGAGCACATCCACGTCAGGCCGGGCAAACAGAGGAATCGTGGTCAAGCGATCCGCGGCACCCCAACTGGCAGCCACCCTCTTGACCGGCATCGTGGGCTTGCCAATGACGCGCATGGTGCGATCGTTCAGGCGGGTTTGTATTCCCTGGCAAAACTGCGCCAGCGGTTCACCGGCAAACACGAAACGCTTAGGATCAGTGGGGTCTACATTCTTCTCCCAGCCAAGCTCCTGCATCATCCCGACGGCAATGCCATCTGGATGATGAGCGTGCCAGTGATCGTGAAAACGAAAAACCGCGACGTTGTTCTTGCGAATAAAGTCGAGTTTGTACTTGAGGGTGGGATCGTCCTGAATTTCTTTGGTTGTGTCCTGGTGTACATAGAAGGTGGGTTCGTGGGTAATGATCATGTTCTTGCCCGCAGCGACGGCTCTTTCGATCACATCGAGCGTGGCCATCATGGTGACGGCGATGCCCCGTACAGCCGTCTCAGGGTCTCCGGCAAGGATGCGGTCGACCGTCTCGGCTCGCCAGGGAACGCCCACGTGATTGCGAATTTGTTCCACCACCTGGGCGGCAGTGAGTTGGGCTGGAGTTGGTTCGGCATTGACGAGCGGCGCCACCAACAGAGCGCTACCCGTGATGAGGAAACTTCGGCGGGAAATCAGGTGCGGTGTCATGACCCATAGAACAGTAGCACAGCGCCTTGCAGCGCCCCCAAGCGAGGGCCCGGGCGGCGCGTCTAATGCAGCTCGACCTGTTTTGCGCTGCCGTCGGCCGTGACGGTAACTCCCCACCGTCCTTCTGCTATCACGAGCGGGACGCTAAGGCCATTAGCGGTCCCGCGCCTTTGTTTGGGCTTCCATCCCACCACTTCAATCCGGTAGGACCGCCACCACGGTTTCCAGCTACCTTCTTGTTTTCCGACGGTCACGGACACCGAGCCGTCTGCCGCGACTGCACAGGTGAATCGAATACGCGCGTACTCTCCTTGGCGGAAGGAGAAGGTGTGGCCATCGTCGCTATAAACCTCTCCTGCGCACTCTTCTCCCGCAAGGTTCAGGCCTGCGGCTAATGGATAAATGCGCAGGGTCAGAGGACCGCTGGGAGTTTGGGCCGTGCTCTGGGTCAAAGGGGCGATGGGAAGAATGCTGCCGCCACGCACGTATACCGGCATTTGCTCCAGCTTTGGGGTGACGCTTAGCTCCTTCTCCGCCAGCACCAGATCGCGCTGCTCCGCATCGAGCGAAGCGCCAGGAGCCTTCCGAATATATCGCTCGCCGGTCCAGTAGTCATACCAGGTTCCCGGCGGAAGGAGCACGACATAAGGGGCGACTTCCTCGGGAGAAGGGTTGGGTGCAATGAGAAGGCGGCTGCCCAGGAGGAACTCGGCACCGCCCGTTGTGAGGTCAAAGGGAGTGCCATCTGCGGTGGCGCGCGGAAATTCGAGAAACAGTGGGCGATTGATTGGCAAGCCGTCGTGCGATGTTTCCTCAGCCACGGTGTACAGATAGGGCATCAACCGATATCGCTCTTCAATAAAACGGCGGCGAATCGCTTCCTGCTGCGGGCCGTCGACCCATACCTCGTGCATGCGTGTTCCTTTAGCGGAATGGTCACGATCGATGGGCTGAAAGGCCGATAGTTCGATCCACTTGGTAAGCAAATCAGCCGGCGGTGAACCGGCAAATCCGCCCACATCCGCGCCGGACAAAGAAAAGCCGCTCAGTCCGAGGTTGACGATCTGTGGCACCGTCATGCGCAGGTGATTCCAGGTCGAACTGTTGTCGCCGGTCCAGGTTGTGCTGTAGCGCTGACCACCGGCGAAGCTGGCACGAGACATGACAAACGGCCGCTCGTTCGGCCGAAGCGCGAGCAGGCCCTCATAAGTGCCGCGCGCGTTCTGCATGCCGTACACGTTGTGGATTTCCAGATGAGGGGCTGTGCGCTTGTCGAACCCGGGCTCGTCGATGCGATGCTGGACATCGTCTGGCATGGTCTTGGTGGGAGTCTCGAACACGGCAGGCTCGTTCATGTCGTTCCAGAATCCGGCGACCCCATCGTCAACAAACGTCTTATAGAGGGATCCCCACCATTTCCGTGTCTGTGCCCGGGTGAAATCCGGAAAGACGGCGGGACCAGGCCACACCTTGCCCACGAAGGTAGAGCCATCCGGGTTCTTCACAAAGTGATCGCCTGCAACTCCTGAGTCGTACGGCGCGTAGCCGGCGTTCGGCTGCCTGGCGATGTGCAGATCTGTGATGACAACGAGCTTGTATTGCTCTCGTGCCAGATCTTGTACCAACCCGGCGAAATCAGGGAAAGCCTTCTTATTTACAGTGAAAGGCCAGTTTTCGTGCTGGAAGTCGATATCCAGCCAAAGAACGTCGGCGGGAATGCGATCTTTGCGCAGCCTTGCAGCAACTTCCCGAAGCTGCGACTCGGGAAAATAGGTGTAGCGCGACTGCTGGAAACCGAGAGCCCAGAGTGGGGGCAGCGGAGTAGGCCCGGTGAGCCACGACCAGCCGGAAACTACTGCCTTTGGTTCAGGACCATAAAGGAGGTAGTAGTCCAGCGGACCGTTCAGCGCGCCGAAGGTGTAGCGGTCCGGCTGGGCACGGCCAAAGTCGAAATCTGTCCTCCAGGTATTGTCGAGGAACACGCCCAGGGCACGTCCGTGATTCATATCGATGAAGAACGGAATGCTTTTGTAGATAGGATCCGTAGACTCCTGCCAGCCAAAGGAGTCGGTGTTCCACATGGTGAAGGCTTCCATCTTTCGATCAAGCGGCCCTGGTTTGTCGCCCAGCCCAAAGAAGTGGTCGCTCCACGTGCCCTGCTTGCTTACCTTGAATGTCGCACCGTCCCACCGAACCGGCGCTGCATCGCTTTGGAGGACGTTACCGGCAAGATCGGCTACGGTTAGCTGCAGTTGATCATCTGCCGTCACCCGGAGCTTCCCGGTGGCAAACCCGTGCGGCTCGGCCACGACTGTAACCCGGCTGGAACGCGCCGATGGAAGAACTGCCCACGAGGCGTCTTCGGGCGCTGCGGCGCCTTTCCACATGCGTACGCGAAGCACGTCATCGCGTAGTGCAGTTACTTCCAGGGTCACCCCATTGGAAGTCATCGTCATTCCGGCAGGCATTGGGGTTAGCTGCTGAGCCCCCGACTTCAGAACAGAGAAGCAGGCAACGGTCATGAAAGTGGCGCGGGCCCAATTTCCTGCAGCTGTTGACATGGTCTTTCCCCGCAATCTTTTCAGTGGCATTGACTCGCATCGTGTCCACACTTCCATTCAAAGATGGACAACCGGCCGCCGAGCTACTAGCCGGCTGACAGTATACCTATCGTGGGAGTTGCCCGCCGCCACGATCTCTCGGGGCTAAGCCAACAAGGACGGATTGTGGGCACACAGCTTCGCTCGGGATGACAAAGGGGGGCAGTTGCTGAGGGAGGGTTTGTGTGAGGGAAGGAGAACTGCAGATCCCTCGGCTCCCCCGGATTTCCTGTCGAAAGTTGCGGCTTCGGCCAGCTGCATGTGGTTCTCCTTAGGGAGAACCACATAAGTGGTCGCCGGTGAGAGTGGTGAGGTAGGAAATCCGGGTACGCTCGGGATGACAAAGGGGAGGGCAGTTGCTGAGGGAGGGTTATTCGGCGTTGATGCTGGACTGCGCTTATTCCTTCTTCCCGACGAGTTCCCGCAGCCATCGGGGCCACCATGACCCGGGTATCGCGTGCAGGAAAAGGCCCACCGCAAACCCGGCCATACCGTTGCCTAAGGCTACCCACGCCGTCATCGCCGCACCCTGCTTTGGGCTCCTGCGCCCAGTTGCTCGCGTCGTAGCCAGTTGAGGCCGTGCGGGATAAGGGTCGACGGTGTCAGGGTTTCCATATCTCGTTCATCGGCCAATTCGGTCGCCAAGTGAACATGGCGAGCGGGTGCCCGATAGACCGATGACTATCTCCAGACTTGTTTGGCTGCCGATGTTGTTAAGGAGGGGATGCTCAGACCATGCCGATCAAGGGACAGAGCGAGCAGGCAGTCAGGTTGCCTTGGGCCCACCTCCGGATTCCGCCATTTCCTCAAATCGCCATCCGGATACTCCAGTTGACCAATAACGAAGACGTTTCGATGAGTCAGGTGAGTGCTTTGATCTCTTCGGAGCCGGCCTTCTCGAGCGAAGTTCTCACGATCGCGAATTCTGCGCTCTATAGCGGTCGTTTTCCTGTCACCAGCGTGCTTCAGGCGGTCGCCGTGCTTGGCACCAAAAACCTCAGAGGCCTGTGCCTTACCGTCGGAGTGCGAGCGTACCTTGGCGATTCGCTCAACAATCAGTCGTTGCGGGCTATGTGGCGTCACAGTTTGGCCTGTGCACTGATCGCTCAACAGTTGGCCCGCGCAGGTTCGATGCCCTCAGGCGAAGCTTACACCGCTGGGATTCTGCATGATATCGGACGACTGGCGCTGGCGGTTATCTCCGCGAAAGAATACGTCTCCCTGTTGGAGACACATAGCGGATCTGCCAGCAGTGTTCTCCAGGCGGAGCGCGATTTGTTCGGATTCGATCATTGTGAGGTAGGACAACATCTCATCCGGGATTGGAAATTGCCCTCGAACTTCGCGAGCATCGTCTCCGATCATCATTCCGCCAGGCAGAAGGGCGATCCCTGGCATATGCCCGACTTGATCAATGTGAGTTGCAGAATGGCTGACAGCGTAGGGTTCGCTGTATTTCAAGGTTGCGAGCTCACCCCGTATGCGGATCTGCTGGAGGAACTTCCAGACAGAGAGCGAAAAACGTTCTGCGCCGATGTGGACGCGCTTGCTTTTGAGGTCTCAAGCAAGATCAATAGTGTAGAGTGCCTTTGAACTGACGGTCACCCGCCGTCTCCATAATGCGATCAGCTTAAGTGCCGATAATAGAGACTGAGGCAAGCGTGACCCCCAGTACTGCTACTTCAAGAACTAAGTTGTGATTCCGGTCATACGGCAGCTGTTGGTTGGTCCCAATTTCATACAGCTTAGGTGGATGGATGTAGCCGAGTGCGCAGACATTCGCTTCTCGAGTCACTGGAGGTCGCTTGCCTGCCGGCAAGCCAATTTGCAGGGTAATACAGATCATCACCGTTACCCTGGAGTCGTTTTCGCATCACGAACTACACGATAGTTGCCGATT
Source organism: uncultured Acidobacteriaceae bacterium (assembly GCA_963830325.1). GTDB lineage: Bacteria > Acidobacteriota > Terriglobia > Terriglobales > Acidobacteriaceae > PALSA-350. The sequence continues at coordinate 1,016,560 of CAWHMV010000003.1, read as the reverse complement.
GTTCCTCATGAGGCCTCACCGTGTGCTCAGCGATCTACGCACGATCTGCTTGTCCCTCGCGGCGACTCGTCGAGCAAGTGCTACGCGCCGCATGCTGTCGCTTCTGCAGACGGTGAAGAGGAAAAGGGGCGGGGACCTTGCGCGAAACCCTCAACTGCGGCACCGGGCCGCCAAGGGAATCATGAACAGGAACTCTTTCTTTAGAAAACAGTTCGTCCTGCAATTCACTACGGTCCTGATTTTCTTTGGCCTGCCGCACATCGGGTCGGCCCAGGTGGGTCCAGCGGTCCGGCGGGCGCCGGATATCTCCATATTTGCGACTGCTACTGATGCCAAGCCTAATTTCCATTATCTTTACGACCGCGCTGTCTACGGATTCTCTGCGGGTGGCTTCTGGCAGACACGGCGTCTCCTCGGCGTCGAGGTACGCGGTTCCATCCTCAAGTGGGGTAGCGACCAGCATGAAGAGTCAGCCCTTGCAGGTCCACGGGCCGCGAAACGTTTTGGGCGCCTTACTCCCTATGCGTGCGGTCTCGTGGGCGCCGGCAACGCATGGTCTCGCAACCTGCCTGGCAAACCACCCTTTATCATTGAGGCAGTCGGCTTCCAATGGTCGATCTTGGGCGGAGTTGACGTGCGCCTCGCCCATCACTTCCGCCTCCGCGTGGGCGAGCTCGCTTACTCGCAAATATACCTGGCCGGCAGAACCCTGAACGCGCTCAACGCCAGTGCCGGCCTTGTCTATCGAATCAACTAGCGCTGCCGCCGGCTTGGCAAAATGGAGGAGTTCGTTGCGTGGCCGAAGGCGCGTAAACCAACAACGCCGGCTACCGACGCCCTTCCTTAATGACCTCGCTCACTTGCTGGATCACGTAGGCGACTTGATCCAGTGACATACCGGGATAGATGGGCAACGAAAAAGACCGGTAATACTCCCTCAGAGCAACTGGAAAGCTTTCATGACAATAATGGTAGGCGTCACGATAGTACGGGTGCATATGGAGAGGAATGAAGTGGACGCTGGTCCCCACTCCCCTCTGCTTCAGCCGTTCCACAACTTCCGATCGCCCGATCGTCAGCCGGTCTAGATGAAGACGCAGAACATAAAGATGCCAGGCGGATTCGCGATCGGCGAGAACCGTGGGAGTTTGGATTTCCTCACACTGCGAGAAAGCCTCCGTATATTGCCTGGCAATGCGTGCACGGAGACTGCGCATTTCTGTGCACTTGTTCAATTGGACAATACCAATAGCCGATTGAATGTCAGTAAGGTTGTACTTGAACCCCGCGTTGAGTACTTCGTAATACCAGGAACCTTCACTGCTATAGCGCTTCCATGCATCCCGGCCGATACCGTGTAGCCTCATCATCTTCATGCGAGCAGCGAGCTCATCATCATCGGTAGTGACCATACCGCCTTCACCGGTGGTGAGGGTCTTGGTCGCGTAAAAGCTGAACGCAGTCAGCTTGCTGATGGCCCCTACCGGCGTGCCGCGAAAAGAAGCTGGAAGCGAATGTGCCGCGTCTTCGATTACATGGAGACTGTGGCTGGCGGCGAGTTGTTGAATTCGGTCCATATCGCAAGGCTGCCCGGCAAAGTGGACTGGGAGAATGGCGCGGGTCCTGCTGGTAACCTTCTTTCGAGCTTCCTCGGGATCGATACAGAGCGTTATCGGGTCCACATCCACCAACATGGGAATGGCTTTAAAATAAACGACGACCTCGGCAGTTGCTGTGAACGTGGTGGTGGGCACAAGCACTTCATCGCCCTGCCGCAATCCGACCGATTCGAGTGCAAGGTGTAGCGCCGCGGTGCACGAACTCACGCCGATGGCATGCCTGGCGCCAACATAGGATGCAAAGTTCTGCTCGAATTCAATGGTCTTCGGCCCCATGGTGAGCCAGCCGGAACGGATAACGTCCGCGGCGGCCCTGGCTTCGTCGTCTCCGACGCTTGCTGCGTGAAATGGAATTGTCTGCTCTTTGATTTTCATCGATGGATTGTGTTTCGCGGAGAACGTTGGGCCAGAGAACCATGATCTAAGATAGGGGGCCAGGGAACCATAGTGCGTTTTGTTTTGTATCAGAGCCCAACTTTAGTCGGGCCGTACCAGAGGAACGAAAATTGGGCTTCAGCCCCTGTTACGGACCGTCCTGCACGAAATCCTTGTCGAGAGACGATTCTGAACAGCGCATAGGTATTTTTCGTCACGACGAAAAATAGCATGGAACGAGAGCGCAGGGGCTGAAGCCCAGATCTTTGTTGGCGTTTTTACGGCCCGACTAAAGTCGTGCCCTGATACAAAGCATCAGAGCGGTGACTCCCGAAAAATTCGCGCATTCCACAGATTTGGATCTATCCACTCCTGTGAAACTCCAGTTTGGGCCCCCAGCGCAGGAAAAACTGTTTTGGACAAGTCTGAGCGTGCGGCGACTCGATCGTTCGCTGCGTTTTTCACCAGGGTGCGCCCACGCCATTACGGCTATCCCCGTCCTCAAATTGAAAACAGACCATACTCGCGGCTAGTTCGCAGCGGGCAATGGCCTCATTGCGGGTTGCGGCGGAATAGAGGACGTGACCGTAACGGTCAAGACTGGAACGAATCTCGCCTACGGCAAAGCCCTTGCGCAACATCCCATCCCGTTCGGAGGCAGGATAAATGACTTCCACGCCTGGAATCTCGTAGAGTCTGCGCAGACCCTGGACACCTCTCAGCGTGCCGGCGCGCTGAACGTCAAAGTAGCGGACGCACGCGGCGCGCTCCCAGATACGCGGGCATTGAGGGCGCTCCCCCAAAGCCAGCAGGATCGCGACTCTCACCAAATTGACGCCAGTCGATAACGGGGTTAAGTGCGTGGAGATGCGGTCCCCTCCGAGCCGGGCGCCGATCTCGATCAACTGCGCTCCTTTGGTGGAGACCTTGATCTCCGCATGAAAAGCGCACCAGGTCAGATCTAATGCGCTCAGTCCTGCCTGAACAGAGCTGTGGATTCGCTGCTCGCGCAAGGGTGCGTGGGTGGATGGTTGACAATGGCCAGCCTCGACCGGTGAAACCCCAGGAAACAGGAACTTATCCGTAATGGCGACCATGAACCGATCGCGATCCGTGCAGTAGCCTTCCACACTCACTTCTTCACCGTCCACCCATTCTTCTAAAAGCAACGCTCCTTCCTTCTGCCAGTCACGGCAACGAACATGCGCCGCCTGCATCGCGTCGTGATCATCGACGCGGTAAACCCCACGGCTCCCTGAACCGCGCCCGATCTTGAGCGCCGCAGGATATCCCAAAGACTCAGCCGCAACCCGCGCCTCTGCCAAGGAATGAATCAGATGAGTACGCGGAGACGGCGCCCCCGATACCCGAAAAGCTTCGCGCATCAGGCGCTTATCGGTCGCGCGCGCTGCCGCCTGGGGCGACAACACGGTGAGGCCCATGCGCTGGCCGACCTCTGCCACGGTGGACACCGGCGCGTCCGTACATAGGGTCATAATGCCGTCGATATTCTCTCTCTTCGCAATAGCGCTGACAGCGTCCGCATCGAGAATATCGGCTACGTAGGGTGCATCGCACAAAGCGAGGCCGACAGCAGAAGCATTGCCATCCACGGCAATGGTGCGAATCCCCAAGGCGCGAGCCTCGTGAATCGCGGGTAACTGCAGTGGACCGGCGCCCACCACCAATAAGCTCGGGATCAAGATTCGTCCTTTCGAACTTGTATTTAGGTTCAGAGCCGTCCGAATTAGCGGATCAACTTGCATCCCACCGGTCTGGAACCCGAGCCAATCGAGAGTGTTGAACGCACCGGGCTTGGTTGCTGGGTTGGACCGCGGGTGGAAGTGTGCGCCTTAAGCGCCCTATGGGTGGAAGTGTGCGCCTTAAGCGCCTTATGGGTGGAATCTACCCTGGACAAGTCTGATTTATTTGCCGTCGTGGTTGCTTGCTCGGTTATCGCTACTCTGGGGACTGTCCAAACTCGTGCGCCAGCATGGAGAGCAGGAGACGGTCGACGAAGTGGCCGTCGGCAAATACCGCCGCACGCAGTACGCCTTCCTCCACAAAGCCAAGCCGCCGGTAAAGGCTAATCGCGGAGTGGTTGGTGACATTGACCTGGAGAAAGACCCTATGCAATCCCAAAGTGCCAAAGGCAAACCGCAGCAACAATCGGGAGGCCTCCTCAGCGAGACCTTTGCCGCGCGCTAAACGATCTCCAAGGTAGATCCAATACTCCGCATTACGCGATCGCCAGTTAATGCCACGGAGCCCGAGCGCTCCGACCGCATTCGCCTCGTTCCCTCTCCCTTGTGCGATCAGGAAGATACGCTGCGCAGGGTCATCCATGACGGATTCGTACCATCGACGGTGTTCCCGATCGGAGACGGGGCCTTCCGTTCCCGTACCCCGCCTCACTTCCTCATCGTTGATCCAGGCTCTTACCAACGGCAAAGCGGCTTCATCGAAAGGAAGAAGCGCCCCTAGTTTTCCGTGGAACATCGCTGGGCCTCCATTGCGTGGTCGGACGACGCATCCGGAAGCGGTGGGCCTCCCGTCCGATTGATTCCTTCGCGGACCACGACGGTTGCAATCGTCTTGCAGAGGATCTTCCAATCCAGCAGGAAGCCCGCGTGGTCGGCATACCAGGTATCCAAATCCCGACGCATGCTGATGGGCACGTCATTGCGTCCGTGCACAACCGCCCAACCGGTCATACCGGGGCGGACATTCAGCCGCCTGAAGTCTGCTGGCCGGTAACTCCGAATGCCTTCAGCAAGCTCCGGACGCGGCCCGATGAGACTCATCTCGCCGCGCACCACGTTCCACAACTGCGGTATTTCATCCAGACTGGTTCGCCGAAGAATCCTACCCAAGCGGGTCACGCGCAGATCTGTATCCGAACTATAAGCACTGCCGTCAGGATTGCGAATATACGGCGCATTGCGCACCATCGATCGGAATTTAATGATGCGAAATTTTCGGCCCTGCCAACCGATACGCTCCTGCATGAACAATGCGGGTCCTCTGGAGCTGACTTTGATGGCCACTGCAATCAGCCCAAGCATCGGCGCAAACACGATCAGCGCTGCCACGGCCACCGTGAGATCAAAGAAGCGCTTCCAGGCACGGCCTAGCCAGTTGGTCACTCTCTGTATCCTTTATTAGTATTGGGGCACCGATGGCACGCTTCTGTTTTCTGCAGTCTCGAGCAGCAGCTGGATCATCCTGGGGAGATTCGCCTCGCGGGTCAGGTGGCACAGGGCATAATCCAGACCGCGGGCTCCGGCGGCGCGAAGATCTTCGGGAGGACTGGCGGCGATGACTTTCAAGGCCGCGGCCGTACCTACCGGATCATCGGGCGGAATGACCCAGCCCGCTTTCGCTTTTATGATCAGCTTGGCAGTGTCAGAGTTGCCCAGCACCATAGCCAGTACCGGCCGGCCGGACAACATATAGGAGATGAGCTTGGATGGAACGGAAACCAGCGACTGCTCGCCCTGCGTTGGCAACAAGAGAACGTCCGCTGCACCTAAGACGATTCCTGTGTCCTTCTTCGGCCAGGGCGTGTAAAAGAAGATGCGATCCTGCAGCCCTTTCTCTTCTACCATCTGTTGACACGCTGCCAAAGATGAGCCCACTCCAGCGATGAGCAAACAGATATTCTCATCGTTCCATAGGTACTCAAATGCCCTGATCGCCGTTTCGACTCCAGCAGCCGCGCCAATGTTGCCGGCATAGACGGCCAACATCGTGTGATCGAGTATGCCGTACTTCTGGCGCAGGCCATAGGCGCCGCGGGCATCCACATTGACGGAGCTCGTCTCTCCCCAATTCTGCAGCACATGGATACGCTCGGCAGGCACTCCACGATCCACGCGATAGGTCTCACGAAATTGATCCGAGATCACGATGAGGGCTTTTGCGGAGTGCGCGATCCGGCGATCGAGCGCACGCAGAACTCTGAACAGGAGCGAATGGGCGCTGATCCTCTTCTGCTGTGAGAGCGACTCCGGGTAGACGTCCTGAATACTCATCGCGACAGGAATGCTTCGAAGCCAAGCCGCTGCGGAAACCATGCCGGAACAGACAATTACCCATGAGTTCATATAAAGGACATCAGGCCGCGGCAGAAAGAGAACGCGGGCGGAACAGGTAATGGCAAACCCCATATTCTCCAGCAACCGGCTGCCCATGGTGGACTTCCGGGAGAGAAAGGAGAAGCAGCGGATTACCGAGAAACCCATGCTCTCCCGGCGGTAGAGCGACCTCCGGTAGCCTTTGAAAAGCCTGCCGTCGGGACGGTTGGGAAATGGGGCCAAGACCGTGACCTGATGGCCATCGTGAAATAATTCATCGGCAATCTGGAAGCTGGTCTGCGCCGTCACCACAGGTTCAGGCGGGAATACCGCGCTCACGATTACTACGTTCATGGTCTTAGTCCCAGGCTACGGGCTACGCGCTCACCTTGCAGTGTCCTCCTGGCCGCCGTGGCTGTACTTGCGCCGACCCTCGTTTTGTGCAGCTGAGTTGCCGGATTGTTCTGTAGCTGTTGCAGTTTGATACGCGTTCGAAAATCTGGTGCATTTCGTATCAACCTGCGTAGCTTGATCGAACTTATGTAGGCGTGAAAGGCGCGAACGTCTACCTGGTCTGGGTGCGCATCCGGTTCAGCTTTTGGCGCAAGATAATTGGGGGTGGGTGGGATGGCGCTCGGCATCATCCCCGCCGGCTCGAGGCCGGCACTCCCATTCGCATGGTACGGCGAATTCACGCGGAGTGAAGTTACCGTGCCGGGCTTGGGGCGATTGGGGATGGTGAACTTTTCGGCTCCGGCTCCGAGCACTCTCTTGTCTGTCAATATTTCGGGACACTCGGTCGATTGCGCTTGCTTCGCATTAGATAACCGAGCATAGACCGATGGTGGATTGGCTCCGCTGGCCGAGCCACGTTCCTCGAGTCCCATGGAAGTATTCGTGTCCCGCGTGGCAGGTCCACTGGGTTGCTTAAGCATGGGTTGCCAGCCGACTCCAGATTGAAAGCAGAGCCCCGGCATCACCCCTGTGGCCGGAGAACTTCCGTTCTTTCCGAATCTGCCGGTCCTGCGAAGGGCCGCTTGCCTCGTTGGCAGACCACTCTGCGCTATTTGAGGGCTCGCCTCCGGAGCGGCTGCAAGCAACGTCAACAGGCCGAGGAGGACTCCGGTTCTTAGTTCGATCATTCAGTCCTACCGAAAACTCTCATGGTGAGAAGGAGCTCATTGGTGGAGAATTGAAGCCGCGGCGCGCTCCACGGTTTCGGAAAAATCAAGCGCAAATTGCCTGGTTCGCTTCTGAAAGGCCGCGGTGGCCTCCTTCTCTCTATCCCGGCGTGATGGGTCAGGCGAGTCTTCGTGGCGAGCCATGAGCGACGCAAGCTGCCCTGCTACCGCGGGGTCAAAATAATCGGCGCTATCTCCGGCCTGTTCTCTATGAACGCGCAGGTCAGAAAGCAGCATCGGCACCCCAAGGGATTTGGCCTCTTCGACGGTCGTACTCCATCCTTCGGATAAGGAAGGATTGATAAGCGCCGTACACGCGCGCATCAACGCAAACACATGCTTGCGTGGCACGATGCCGAGGAAGCGAAAGTTATGCGCTAACCCATAATGATGAACCAATGTCTGAAGCGCCGCAAAGTGCTCGGGATGACGATAATCCTCCGCTCTGCCCGAGGCGGCTACCACCGTGTTGTAACCCTCTTGCCGTAATATGCGTAGCGCCTCGATCACCGTGCGATGGTTCTTGTGCTTCCAGAACTGATTAGGCAGGTAGAAGTAGCGCTCGGGTAATTGATAGACGGATGCAATTGGCGGATCGCCGTCATCCTCCGATAAGTTCGGCGGTAACATCGCGGAGCGAACGACGGAGGTTCTGCCCATGGATCGGGGAAAGAAGGTTTCACAATCAGATCGGCTATCTTCGCTGCTGAGCATGACATGCCGGTGGCTAAGGATTTGCGCGCGAAAACCGAGATCGCGTTTCCAATACGCGCCAAAGCTGAACAATTCAGGAAGATGCCGGTGTTGAAAGTCGGTGATCCAGGCGATGCTGGGAAAAGGAAACCGCCAGCCATAAAATTGTGCGCACTCGAAGAGCACGTCGATTTGGTGCTCGCGAAATACGCGCGCTGCAGCCTGGTCACAGCCGGTCAGTAGTGCCTGGCGCAGGCGCTGATTCCTTCGCGCGTCGTCAAAGGTGGAAACGCGAACTACCTGCACCCTCGCGATCGCGGCAAAAGGCTCCACATTCGCCGCCGCGGCATCCGTGCCCACAAACAACACCATCTGCACTCGATCAGGCGTATGCGCAGACAGCACTTGTGCCAGATTTACCAGGTAGTTATAGCCGCCCGTGCCCATCCAGTTGGCGGCACTGACCAGCGTGAACGCCACCCGGGTCACAGGTCACTCCTCGAAGATTGCAAGTACCACCGCACGTAGTCGCGAACACCGCTATTTACGGGAACGCTCCAGGCAAAACCTTTTTTCTGCAGGAACCAGCCATCCGCCACCAAGCTGCAAGGGTTACCGGGCCGTGCCTGGCCATTGAAGACAACCCTCGCTGGCGCCGGCCAGGACTCCAACACCATCGCGGCGATTCTGCCTACGCTCGTCGCTTCTCCCGAGCCCACATTGAAGACGGTCATCGCGTCCGGATCGGATGCCAGCCTCATGGTGAACTCTAAAGCGCGCACTACATCCCGAATGTCCGTCCAATCACGTAACTCCTCGCCGGTGCCACCCAGCACCAATTGCCGCGTGCCGGAAGCCAGGCTGGAGCACATGTCCCATAACACCTGCTTCTTCAACCAACTGCCGTACACTGAAAACAGCCGCACCACCATCACGGCCAGGCCATAATTCGCCGCGTACGACAGGCATAAGTTCTCCATCATCAACTTGTGGTAGCCATAAGGTGAAAATGGCAGAAGCGCTTGTTCTTCTCGGATGGGTCCTGTGTGACCCGCCCCATAGACCGCCGCGCTCGATACGGAGACCAGCCTTGCGTTGCGCGCCCCAAGCCGCATCCACTCGAGCAATTCCGCTGTGGTCGCGACGGTGCGGGTAAAGTCTTCATAGGGGTTGGCAATCGACGCGCCCACCGAAGAGCCTCCGGCCAAGTGAAAGATATAATCCGGAGAACCGCTATCGCGCAGCAGTTGTTGCAGATTGCTGGCATGAATTCCCCCATTGAGCCAGCGTTGCACACCCCATGCCTGCGCCTCCGCCGGCGGCCAGGGTCCGTGGCCGATGCCCACCACGGTGTGACCCTGGCGGGATAGCCAGGAGGCGAGATGGCGGCCGATGAAGCCCCGGGTTCCCGTGATCCAGATCTGCGCCATGGTTATGGTCGAGTGCACACAAACGAGTAGAGCCTGCCGGGACGGCGGTCAACCCAGGAGAGTGTCCTGCGGGCCAGGGACCACAGGCCTGGGAAGCTGAGCGCACGGCGCAACACGCCCCGCGTCGCAAGCCCCAGACGATCGGCAATCACTTGCTTCAGCGTCTGCTCGGTATAGGGAGCGTAGTTGATCACACTGCTTAAGGGGGAGAGCACAACATCGATCGCAAAGCCTGCCTGTAACAGCGCATCCGTATAGGTTGAAAGTAGAAAGGCGTTCTCGCCGCCGTACAAGCGGTGCAGGGGGTGGCGGGCAAGGAATACGGGCAAATCTTTCTTACGCGAGATCACATGTTCACGAACAGCGATCAGCCGACCGCCGGGCTTGAGGACACGGAAGAATTCTCTGCAAGCCGAGTGTAAGTTGCTGGTATGGTGAAGAACGGCGCGCGCGAACGCAATGTCAAATTGACAGTCGTCGAAAGGCAAATGTTCGGAGAACTCCTGTACTACGGTGATCGGCAACGCGCTCTCTTCCGCGAGTGAACGAATCGCACCAGCGCCCACTAGACGACTGCCGTCCGGTTCCAGAGCGGTCACGGCGAATCCTTCGCGTGCCAACGCGTAGCTCGCAATCCCTCGGCCGGCCCCCACATCGAGCGCCTGTCCCCTGGTGGGACCAAGGAGCTTTCGGACTTCTTCCCATTCGCAGCTATTCCAATAGCGTTCTGCTGCGGCGATCACAGGGTCGTCGTAGTATGCGTTCAGAACCAGATCCTGCTTATCGGGTTGAGAACGCAGCCACTCGACCGCGTTCTCCCATGCAGACGACGGCTCCCTCATATTGGATCTCGTTCCGAGGGTGTAAGTTCGCGAATGGGGTGAGCAGGGTTGCCGGCTACGATGGTGTAGGGGGGAACATTCCTGGTCACCACTGCTCCGGCGCCGACAATACCGCCAGTTCCGATCGTGACCCCTCGCAGAATAATCGCGTTGGCGCCGATCCACGCATCAGGACCGATGGTGATTTCCTGTTCGCCGAGATTGATTTCTTTGGGGTGGCCTGAGGTGACGATCGTCTGGAACTGTTTATGCCGCGCGCTTGCGCCGACGGGGTGGGTAAGGCTGTCGAAGATGTTCACATTGTGTGCAATCAACACTCTGTCTCCGATGAAGACGCGGGACGCAGACCATATCCTTGTGCCCTCTCCGACATAGCACCACGTACCGATCTGAATCTGTCCACCGTGAGCAAAGGTCAAAAGCTCACCCAGGATCATCGAGTGGCTTCCCACCCGTATCTCACTGTCCTTTCCCGAAGCATTGCGGATTCTGGCGGATCGATAGAGCTTGGCGCCGCGATCAAGAATGCAAGTCGGACGCCCCAATAGGCGCCGTGCCACATAGTCCAGGTTCACCTAACCAGCCTCTTGGAACGCGGCGCTGCTAGAGTAGGGCGTCACAAATAGAATCATGTATTGTGGTGCGGTCTTCTTATGATGAGGGTGAATAGAGGGAAACATGCTGCCCTCCGCGGCTAAAGCCGGACCTGTATGGATGCATTTATGTACGGGCTGAAGCCCTACCCTTCAGGATTCTTTTTTTGGGGGAAGCTTTTTCGGAGACCTTTCCAGCGGTTTGGTGCAGAGAGAGATCGTTTGATGGGCTTCCTCCCAAAATTACCCGCGCTCAAACCTCGCTCGATAAACGAGTATCTGTGTGACGCACTTCACTAGAGATCGCTCACCAGCCGGCAAAACTCACCCCACTGGTTGCTTTTGCTATAGAGAGTGCGGACCATGTGATTCGCCCGCTCCCCTGTTCTTGCATAACGGCTCCAATCGTTGACAACCCGCTCCGCCAATTCCTTTGCCTCTGCCGGCGAGGAGTAAGTGAGCAATGTCTCGCCATCCCGCATGCCATCGGGATACACACCTGCGTCGCCCAGAAGCAGGGCAGAACAGCCCATCGCTTCAAAGCAGCGCATATTTCCCCGGTCTTCTCCTGACACGTCGATGGCGCCATTCAAAACCACTTTCGACTTTGCGATGAGCGCGTACAGATCACGGCCATACACAGGTTCACGAGAGACTGCGCGAATGTCTCTGGGTCTCCGATATTTCCCGAGAGGTCCAAGGTAGCCGGCGGCTGTCTCTGCCAACCGGGTGAGCCGTGAACGGGCGAGGCAGAACTCAATCCTGTAGAGGCCTCTGAGACCAGCCACCGCTTCCAGTACAGCGGCGCGCTTCATGTGGTGCCGGGAATACCCTCCCGCGAAAAGAACATCGATCGGACGTTCCTGGTTGCCGGCGTACTCGTCCATGACAGGATCATGTGCCGGCGAGAAATACGCTGCCTGCCAGCCGGACGCGAGGTACCGTCTCAGAAGAGTGGCGGAGTTGCATACCACCAAGTCGTATCCACCCAGGTCTGCCACGGGCAAAGGGATGTTACGCCAGGCAACCGTCTTGCGCACACATCCTGGCAGTTTGCGCGCAAATTCACTGTTATAGCGGATGGGGTCGAGGTTATAGAAAACCTCTGCCCGATGGAATTCGATTTGCGCCAGCAGGATATCAGGGAGAGTGGCCCGTCTCGGCATGCCCATCTGCCGCGCCCACATCCGTTGCAAGGCCTCGTCGTCGCCATTAGTGAAAAAGGCCGTTTCCTCGCCGTTCAACACCGGCGCCAGAAAGTGCAACGCTCCGTAGCGTTGATCAAGAAAGCGCGCGATTCGGTCCTGGAAGGTGACTGCACTTTGTAGCTCTGCCCGGTGGCGGGATAAATAAGAGAGAGGAACGCCTGAGTTTTGAAATAGCCTCATACGAGGTGTTCGCTGCATCTTGGAGCTACATGGTCGCGATTCATGCAACCAACCGCATGCAAATCAGACCGCGCGCGGCGGCGGCATAATCAGCACCGAAATGCTTTTCCTGATGGATATCGAAGAAAGTTGCGTCTGCCAGCGCGGCGGGATCCGAGGCATGCCATCCATCGGGCGAATACGCGAAATACTCAACTTCTGTGTGTGCCGGTTGAAAATCCTCCAGCACCGCGCGGATCATCGCCGCATCGAACACCTGGAACCAGCCGCGATTGCACGCCTTCCCATACGGTACGGTTATGAAACAAACTCCTCCTGGACGAAGGACCCGCCGGAATTCTCGAACTGCTGCTCGAAAGCCCTCTGCGTTATCTTCCCTCTTCGTTCCATCAGTCGTGTAAAGCATGGTGTTATCCAGGCCAATGTGTTCGATGGTAGAGATACTCACGATGGTGTCGAATATCTCGGAGCGAAACGCGCATGAGCGGAGATCGCCAAATACGTAGGAGATAGCTCGCTGCCAGTAACACTGCTTTTCCGGCGCCAGGGTGCAAATCGACAGTTTCGCTTTGCTCACAGGAGGCCTGCTCACCAGAAAGCCGTGATTGAGAGCGGCACCCGCGTCGAGCATCAGGCCCGGATCTCCGGGCAACCGTGCATAGACCCACGGATACTCAATGACACGTTCATCCATCCGAAAACCGTAGCCCTTGGGAAGAGGGGACGCAGGCTTGAGCAAGCCGTTCTCAATGGCACTCTCGATTCGCCGGCGCTTCGCAGTATAGTACCCCGGCGTCCACGGCCTGCGTCCTCGCAGGAGATAGAACGGATAGAACATACGGTCCAGAAATTCCTTTATCTGGAAGATCATGAGGACGGCAGTTGTTTAGCTGACAACCGCGGCGGTTGCGTCCGTGGAAGGTCGGCGCCAAGCATGATCGCCATCATGCCCCACAGCGGCACATTGCCATAGAGTCCGCCCGAGAACATGGCCCCGATCAGTTGCTGTATGAAGCAAACCGGGATCCAGGCCATGGCGGGATCCCGCCGGACGAATCTCATCGCACGATAGATGGCTGCCAGGATCAGCAGTGCGAACGCTGAGCCGCCGAACGTTCCCGTAGCCATGAATGCCTCTACCAACGCGTTGTGGGGATAGATGAGAGCATTTCTCTCCACGATCGAGCTGCCGAGCCAGGGATGGTCCATGTACTCACGCCATGCATCCCGAATCATATTGTGGCGGGTATTGACCGAGTCACTCGTCGTATCGTAAGCCGCAGCAGACGCTAGCAGGCGATCGAGTTTCAGGCCGTTCCGGGAAAAATAAGTAGCAGTTACTGAGAAGACAAACGCCAGGACAATGCACATGGCAACCGTGATAAACCGGGAGCCGCACCGTAGCCCCAGGTATCCGATAAACGGAATCACCAGGATGCCGGCAACCAGGGCACCGCGGGAAGATGCTGCCAGGATGCTGAACGCACCCAGGCAGACTGTGGCTGCTGCGCCGACCCGGAGGTACCACGCTCTCTTGACACGCCCTATTTGTAGTAGAACGAAGAGTCCCAGGATGATTGCTGTGACTCCCATGTGACCATAGGAGACAGAATTAAGAATATCGTTTCCCTGATAGCGACCGTGCAGGGTTACATCTTGCGAAGTTCTGGTGCGAAGCATCGATGCCAGGCAGCACACACCGAGGGCAAGCATGCTCCACGGGAGCGCCTTCCTATAGAGCTCGATGTCTCTGATTTGGTACAAGACAAGGAAGGTAGGGAGACAGATAGCAAAGAGAGACAAGGCCATATCCGATGGAGCTGTTCCCAGCGGAACCTGCAGGAACACCGCATCGACGATAAATCTTAAGCTATAAGCAATCCAGAAAAACACCGCCACCACTGAGATAATCGACATCCCTATGCGGAGATGACCGACACCCAGGAATCTGAAGAGCGCATAGAGTTGCAGAAGTAGCATGAGGCCGCGAAAGGGAACGGTCGCGATACGGCTGTCCACACCCAGAGCACCGGGGATGTAAGAGACCATGAGAAAGCCCGCTAAGGTTCCCGTCATGAGCAGAGTCACCGTCCCGGCCAGTCTTGAGGTTTCGGCGGTGGTCACCTCGCTCGCCAACGCTCCGTAATGGTTGATTGGATATCTCATGTCCAAACGAATTTCACGCTTCTGCCAGGTTCACTGACGCCGCTGCCGCTGCATCTGCGCAATGCTTGATCGCACCATGCGATAGCGTCCAATGGACGCTATACATCAGGGTCATCGCAACGCCGTAGGAAAGGATGGCGACTCGCGGACCATAGCCGAAATGGTAGGGTAAGGTGAAGGAAAGGGCGGTCAGCGCCAGTTTGCCGGCATCCCAAACGAACTGTGTCCGTTGCCGTTGAAGAACGCTCAAGGTCAGCGTGACCGGTGAGTTGATAAAGCTGGCATAGCACATGAAGGCCAGATAGCGAGCGTATTCGCCCGCCTCACGCCAAACGCGGCCAAAAATAGTTTGGAAGATCCACGGCGCGAAGATGGTAAACAGGGCGCAAGGGGCGAGCCCCAGGTAGAGCATTCGCCGAGTGGTCTCAAGAAAGATATACATGAGCCGCTGGGGATCTGTCCTCGATAACGTGGCTGCCTGAGAAGTGTAGACTTGCGCAATGCTTGCCCCGATCAAGGCTGCCGGAACGCCCAAAACGCGGTTGACCAAGGCAAACCATCCCGTATACTGTGCGCCGTAACACGCAGCCAGAAACAGGGCGGGCAGCGCCAGCCCCGACGCGTTGAGCAGGCCCCCCCAGGTGGAAACCAGCGGATAGTCGCGATAGCGCACTGCTAACCGGATCATGCGAGGCACGCGCATGCGACGGAGTTGAACCACATGGTTCTGCCATAACTCGCGCAGGAACTTCCCGCTTCCCGTGATGCGGCCCACTGCATCGCCCGTCAACAGCCCCAGCGGACCGCGAATCACGAAACCCGCAGCAAGTTGGATGGCAACCATCGCTGCAACTTGCGTGAGCTTGGTAGTGGCAATTTGCCGATAGGCATTCTGTCGCATGGCCCGGTAACTGAGCGCCTGATAAAGTCCGCCGCCGAGTACGCTGACCGGAAGAAGCCACAGGTAACCCTTCAGCACCAGCACGCCGGCAGGAAGCATCCAGGGATGCCGGTGTAATACCGTGACGATCATGGCAGTCACCGTCGTAGTAAGGCACACAAAAAAGATCGCTACCCCAAGCAGATCGAACCCACTCTGTTCATCTTCGGGCAGGAGCAGCGCAAACTCATATCGCCCTGCAGCAATAACCATGACGAATCCCGTCAGGGAGATAAATACTTGAAGTACGCCAAAATCGCTCGGCCGGTAGATACGCGTCAGGACTGGCGATGCGGCAACCGCAATCGCTTGCGCCATGGCGGTTCCACCCACCAGGATCGAGACGGTTCGAGCGAATCCGCCGGTTGGCAGCCATCGGTTACACAGTCTGGTAAGTACTTGGTTCATGAGCATGCCAGCGCAGCAGAAAGGAAAATCGAGTGGACGGGGTCAACTTACCCCTACGATTAGGGTTTGTGACTTTTTTATCTTCCGGTGTAGTTTGCGGCCGGAAAGCTCCCAAGAGCATCTGCCAACAAGCATCGCCGGGGTTCCCTCGGCCACGCTCGGGACAGGCTCTTCGACTCCGCGCTATAAAGCCCTCTGTTTGCGATAGATCTGCGAAGCGCTTCGCTCAGGATGACGGCTTTGTCGGGGGGCTTGAAATACAGGTGGTTGAATGAATTCTCTGCGACAGGCTACTAGCTCTCTTCTAAGGCTTTCTCAGAGTAATAGCCGTGATATTTTCCATATCCGTAACCGTAGCCGTATCCGTAATAGTGTTCGGCAACCCGCACATCATTGACCACGATACCGGTGAGACGACCGTCACCAGACTGCAGCAACTCGCTGGCGCGATGCAAGGCGCGACGCGGCGTGACGGCCAATCTGGAGACGAGAAGAACGACGTCCGTCTTTTGCGCCACCAGCACAGCATCGGTAACAACCAGGCACGGAGCACTATCGATGATCACGTGATCGTATTCCGATTTCCACTCCTCGAGAAGTTCGTGCATCTGGACGGATCCGAGCAGTTCGGCGGAATTCGGCGGACGCGGGCCGGCCTGGAGAACGAAGAGATTAGGAGCGTTCGGGAGAGCTTCGACCACGTCGCGCCAATTGGCGGCTCCGGTGAGGGAGCCGCTCAACCCAGGGTTCTTCGCCATCTCTAATCGTTCCGCGAGCACGCCACGCCTCAGGTCAGCGTCGACCAGCAGTACGCGCGCGCTCCGCTGGGTGAGCGCAGCGGCGATATTCATGCTGACCGTCGTCTTGCCCTCACCAGGCAGAGCACTGGCGATCAGGACCGTCTTCGGTGGGGTGCCAGCCGAAGCAAGCAGGAGTGCGGTGCGCAGCGAGCGAAACCCTTCCGATGCCTGGGAGTTAGGCCGCAGCACGGTAACCAGAGAGCCCTGTTTCGATCCATCCCAATGGGATGCTCCTTCTTGCCCGGTCGTCTTGATACGCCCCGGCTCGCTATGCGGGACCATTCCCTTAATGTGAGGGATCATCCCAAAGAGAGGAGCTCCGGTCAAAATTTCCACTTCTTCCGGGCTCCGGATCAAGTTATCAAGGCTTTCAGCGGCGAATGTGCAGGCGATGCCGGCACCCAGGCCAAGCAGGATACTTAACGCCAGCACCAGCGAGGTATTGGGTTCGACCGGCCTGGTGGGGAGCGTTGCCGGATCGATGACATCGACGGTGGCTGCCTTTAGACTGGCCACCACACCCGCTTCTTTGAGTTTCTTCAATAGGTCTTCGTAGAGATCGTTGCCCGACTCCACTTCACGCTTGAGGATGCCGTACTGGTCAAGGCCCTCGCTCATTTTGTAGGCTTGCTGCTTCTGCCCATCAAAGGCTGAGTGCAACTGTTTCTCGGCGCCGGCGGAAACCTCGTAGTCCGTACGGAAGCGTTCCTGAATGTCTTCGA
Organism: uncultured Acidobacteriaceae bacterium; assembly: GCA_963830325.1. Lineage (GTDB taxonomy): Bacteria > Acidobacteriota > Terriglobia > Terriglobales > Acidobacteriaceae > PALSA-350. Next base: position 999,327 of record CAWHMV010000003.1, on the reverse strand, counting down.
TCTCAGTTTGCAGAGACTTCTCCACCTCGGCCAACTGATTCCTGAGCTGGATCACTTTGGGATACTGGGGACCGTACTCCGAGTCTGCCTGAGCGAGTTGGGTTTTTAGATCGGCTTGCTGTCCACGCAGGACGGGAAGAACGCTGTCCGGAACGATGGTCCCGAGCAGCTCGGGATTGCCCGACTGGGCCACTCGGTACTTTGCCTCCTTCACAATCCGGTCGGCTTCGGCGTCGGTCAACTCCTTGCTGAGATCGTTCAACCTGGAGAGCACGAGGTTGTCGTTCTCATCGGTGCCGAAGATGCCTGTCTGCTTTTGCAATCTAGAGAGTCGGGACTGCGATTCCTGGATCGTAGACTTGAGCTGAACGAGCTGACCCGATAACCAGTCCGACGCTTTCATGGTGTCGTTGTACCGGGTCATGAAGGTACGTTGGGTATAAGCAGACACCAGATGATTGACGATTTCGCGCGCCAGGGTTGCGTCTGCGTTGCGAAAGGTAATTTCTACCGCCTGGGTGCGGGTGATCGTCTGCACGGTCAGCGCCCCACGGAATCTTGCCAGCAGCTCGTTGCGCCGCTGCGGCCCCGTCTGTTCCACCTCATCTGGCGCGTCCCGCACACTATACCGGCCGAAGAAAATGAATTTGCGCTGGCCGGCGAAGGTAGGCTGCCTGTCGAGCCGCAATGCGCCAATGACCGTCCACGCCAGACTGTCGCTTTTCAGAATACGAACCTGGGTCTCGAGCTTTTGATCGAAGCCGAGGCCACCGCCTCCGAGGCTCGCAGTGATGTCACCCATATCCAGAGCATCGGAACCCTCCGGATTAATCGCGAGGTCCGCGATCGCTTCGTATCGGCGCGTCTTCAGCGAACAATACAAACTGCCAAGAAGAAACACCACGATCACTGAAGTGAGGATGATCTGTTTGCGGCGACGCAAGACACGGATCAGATCCGAGAGACTGATCTCGTCAGATCTGCCGCGATCACCTGCCTCTCCGGCGCCTCGAATCATCCCCAGATTGCGGTGCTCAGATTCGCTTCGAGTCGAGCTCATCACCGGATTGCCTCTTGCGCGTTTAGCATTGTGGTTAGTGCAGTTGAAAAGCGTAGATGGAATAAACGGCTGCCTGAATCGCGCCTTGCAGCCCCATGGCTCCGTAGTTCCTGATGTTGCTCAGGGGAACGAACACGATATCTTCTGCATGCAACTGCAGGTCTTGGGCTTTGCCATGGTAGATCTTGTCCAGCGGAATTCTGGTTTGCGTTGTGCCCGCAAGAGACTTCCTGAGAATCATCGAACCCTTCAGAGATGCCAGCTTGGTGGTGCCCCCGGCCAATGCCGTCGCCTTCAGAACCGAGATCGAAGTGTTGTCCTCCATGAGAAAGGCGCCCGGCTTGTTGACCTCTCCCAGCACATAGACCATCCCCGCTTTGGAGACGACGACCGTGTCGCCCGGATAAATCGGTACATTGGCGTGCTCCAGAGGATTTTCAGTGGCATTTATGTTTGCCAGTGCGACCACTTCGGAGTGGTCACTTTGCCCGGCATGCAAAACAGTGACGGTGCGGCCTGATTTCAGCGTGAGACCGCCGGCAGCAGAGATCACATCATAGAGGTGATGTGGACCCATCAGCGGATAGATCCCCGGCGCGTTCACCTCTCCATATACCGTGATCCCCTGGGTAGCGAACTCCTCGATAAATATCGAGACTTGCGGATCCTTCACCAGTTGGCGCGCGACCAGCTCGCGGGCAATCAAGCGTTGCGCACTGCCGACCGTCATCCCGGCAAGCTTCAGGTCTCCGAGGAAAGCAATACTTACGCATCCGTTTACATCCACTCGAACCTTCAACACCAGCTCAGGCACATCGAAAACGCTAAGATCGAGCAGATCGCCGGGGCCGATAGCGATCGCGCTCTGATCGTGGACGGTCGCAGGCTGCGTATCCTTTACTACTACCTGCGCCCAGCTGAGAGGTGCACTCGTCCCAACCAGGCAAAGTAGCAGCAGCCGCGTAAAGGAGGTAAAACGCTTCATCAATGGTTTGCCGAGAAAGTTTCGTGCAGGTGTTTGGCTTCACCAGCAACACACTCCGGTTTTGTGGGAGGAGCGTGTTTTCAGTTGAGCAGGTTGGCCGGCGTTCCAAGCGGTTGCGGCCACTCGTTGGTGACCGCCGCAGGGTGACTGGGTTTCACCAGCGGGCCCTGGGTTGCTGTCGCGGACATGGCGAGCTTCAGTAGTGGGGAGCCGGGATTATAGTCCGGAATCAGTTCCTTCAAGTACAACACCAGGCGGGCGACATCTCTCCGTTCGGAGATCTGGCGAAGTTCTTCCAAAGCCACATGCATCACTTTGAGGTCGGCGGAAAAAGGGGATAGGTAGCTAAGAATTTTTGCATGTGCCGTCGGCATAAAATGTTCGTTCTGGAGATTGAGTTCTTCGAAGAGCTTTTCACCCGGACGTAAGCCGGTGAATTCGAATTTGATATCCCGATCGGGCCGCAATCCGGATAGTAAAACGAGATTACGGGCGAGATCTACGATTCTGACGGGGTCGCCCATGTCGAGGACAAAGACCTCTCCGCCTTTACCTATGGAGAATGCCTGCAAAACCAGTTGCGTGGCTTCCGGAATGGTCATGAAGTAGCGACGCATCTCAGGGTGAGTAATGGTTACGGGCCCACCCGCGGCAATCTGCTCTTTAAATATCGGAACAACACTGCCATTGCTTCCCAGGACATTCCCGAAGCGTACGGCGATAAACCGCGTGTTGCTTTGCTTCTGAAGCGCGCTGATCACCAGTTCTGAGATACGTTTGGTAGCGCCCATCATGCTCGTAGGGCGAACCGCCTTGTCGGAAGAGATCATGACGAAGTCTTCCACTCCATGGTCAATCGCGGCGCTGGCTACATTCCAGGTTCCGAAGATGTTGTTTTCCACCGCCGCAAACACGTGTCTTTCCATCATGGGTACGTGTTTGTAGGCGGCAGCATGATAGACGATCGATGGCTGATAGCGTTCCATCGCCTGCTGTACATTCCCGGAGCGCGTAATATTACCGAGCTCGGGGAAGAACGTCAGCCGGGGAAACTTGTTGTTCAACTCTCTGTCGAGCTGAAACAGAGGAGTTTCGGCCTCATCAAAGCCGACCAGGGCAAGCGGGTTAAATTTGGCGATCTGGCGACAGATCTCAGAACCGATCGAACCCGCAGCACCGGTCACCATAACGGTTTTGCCTTCAATGCGCTCGCGAATTCTCGCCTCATCCAGAAGCACGGGCCTTCTTCCCAAAAGGTCTTCCACCGCGACATCGCGGATTTGTTTGCCCAGTTCCGTGCCGTGGATGATATCCGCTAATCCCGGGACCATCTTGTAATCAACTTCCGCGTCAATGGCGGATTGCAACATGCGGACCAGTTGCGGACCGGTGGCGGAGGGGATCGCAATCAACACTTGTTCAATCTCGTACTTTCTCGCCAGGGCTCCAAGTGCCTCGCCGGTACCCAACACTCTCGTTCCGTGGAAGGTCAAGCCGACCTTGCGCGCATCATCATCGATCAGGCCGACCAGCTCACTCTTCAGTGAATGATTCTCCCGCAGCTCGCGGGCCAGTGCTAATCCTGCGGTTCCAGCGCCGTAGATAAGGGTTCTCGTCCAATCGCCGGCCCTCTTTTCGCTACCCCTTCTGGCGGTCGTGGCTAACCGGACCGCAAATCGAGTGCCCAAGGTCAACGAGCATGAGGTCAGCCATTCCAAGATGTAGACGGAACGCGGAATTCCCGGATGTACCGCAAGAACGATGATTCCGCTACCCACCATCGACCCCGCCGAATTAGCTAACCCAATCCGTACGGCTTCATCGAGAGAGGTATACCGCCAGTAGCCGGTGTTGACGGCGCCAAAGAAGAACGCAGCCGATTTGGCGACTGCCCATATAACGATGGCCTCACGCATTCCATGCGCGTAGATAGCGGGCACCGAACCATCGAAACGCAGCTGGAAGGCAAGGAGTCCGCATAGGGTAAATCCGGCCATGTCGATGACGGAGGTGAGGAGCCGGCGCGGAACTTGCACCGGCCTACCGCCGGGCAGAGAAAACCAAGGCATGTAAGAGTCTCCCCGGAAGGCAAAGCTTGCCGCATACTGCGGGTTTCCCGGTTCTACAACTCTGGAAGAAAAGTACTGTACGTTTCGGCTTGCGCACGCAGGCAGCTAACTGCCTGCAGGATCAGGCGACGGCATTTCGATGTTCGGCAGACAGGCCAGGGTGGGAGGCGATGAGTTCGAGAGCGCTTCCGTCAATGTGCAGGGAAACGCTCTTACCGATCACATCCAGAGTCACGATAAAGCGGAGGCCATTACCTCTTTTTTGCACCACGCCAATCACGCCGGCCAAGGGGCCCGTCACCACGCGAACCCTGTCTCCTTTGGCCATAAAGGGATGGGGCTCGATGGTTTTGCAAGCGATGATGCGGCGGAGCAATTCCATATCGCCATCCGGAATCACCACCGGCCCCGCGGCGTTGCCGACGGTGGTTAACAAGCCAGGCAATCTCATGAGCGGGCCATGATCTTGCGGCGACAATCGCACAAAGAGGTAGTTCGGAAAGAGCGGCATTTGGAGATCGACGGTCGTACGGTTTTTCCACGATCGCTGGGAGATATAGAGGGGAAGGAATTGCTCGATGCCGATGCGTTCGCAATGGAAAGCTATACGCTTTTCGTGACGGGACATCGTGTACGCCGCAAACCACTCCCGTTGTGAATTAGCTATCGATTCTCCGGAGTAGTGTTGGTCGGATGCAGCTTCGCCATTGTCACTTAGCAAGTGATCTTCCCTTTCTACAACTCTTAGATTGCACGCTCGGCCAGGTGCCTTGTTTGTAACAATCCTGGCGCTCGCCGTCGTACATATCATCGGCGGGCGGATAAACTTCATCATGCTCGCAACGTGATCGCCGTTAACCATGCTTCTCGCGCAATCGCAACAGGTTAGCCCGGTAACAACAGTGACCCATTCTGCCCCATAGAGGATCTCAGACCATCATCCGGGATCTGACCCGGTTTGGGTCGCCTCGCCGTAGAAGCGACCCGCCCTGTCCGCCGGAGAACAAGCATCTTATCCCAAGACACTGAGTTACGTTCTGATCCGAGAACACATTCAGCCGCCCTGGATAGGTTTTGATCCCCCCGATCGGACGGCTTACGAGTCTGCGTGAGAACGACCATCACGAGATCGAGTCCCGTAGGGACGGCTGAACTTCAGACCTGTCCAAATTAGCGAATTAACTTGCTTTTTGACGATGTAACTTGTTGATTGCTTTGAAGAGAGCTTGGCAGAGCAAAATCAGGTTGCTTCTGTTGATCGGCTGCTGTCTAAATGGCAACGAGTTTTGAGTTGTGTTGATGAACGAAGGGCACGGGTTTAGCCGTGCCACATGCCGCTCTCACTGCTGAGGGCTTTAGCCCCTGAGGTACGTCTTTGCAGTCGTCTGCGGCGAACGCAGCTGGGGAGAGAGATGACTTCGCCCCATGTGTCTCGAAAAGCGTACCTCAGCGGCTAAAGCCGTCAAGCGCACAGGCTGTTTACGGCACGGCTGAACCCGTGCCCTTCGTTCGACAGTCTTCCCCAACCTCTGAAGGTCAGTGAAGGCTTCATGTGCTAATTGGCCAACTCAAAATCTAATTTGGATAAGCCTGAAAGTTCGGCCGTCCCCGTTCGACAAGCTCAGGGCAGGCTCTGCGGGACTCATTTTGCACTCACTAGGTCCTCACCATCGAAACTATCGGCATTTGTAGATACATTGAACCAATCCCGCTTCTTAGTTACTTCGGCTTATGATCGCGCTCCCCGGTCGCAACGCTCCTGTGGCGGGCAACTATTAACAGGATTGCCCGGTATCCTATAGCGCCTGTTATTCCCTCTCGGGCGCATCGCACGCCGCAAGCTAACCGGATCGGCGCGATTTAGGCAGGTAGCTTCTACTACTCGACCAGATTCCAATCGTCGCGCCCCGTGGCATGTCGGATCTCCATCTTTAGAACCGACAGTCGACTACAACACCCGTCTATTTACCTGTCTCGCTGGCCTGGTTCGCTCCAGTCTCTGTCATAAACTGCTGAGTTTCGAGCCACCAAGAGGCATTGCTATCCCACTTCTGGTTCCAACCACCCCAAATCACCACGCCGTCAGCGTATTTTTTGGCCGTCTCGAGCTCCATTTGCCAATAAGCATCCGGCAGATAGTCGCCACCCTGCGCGCCTTTACCATCGTCGAACTGGGGCCATAGAAAGAGATAGACGGGTTTACCCGGAGCTATCCTGCGCGCCTCCGCTATTTGCGCAATCGCGTATGTTTGCCACCCAGCCTGATCTGCATAGAACGTGTAGGCGGAGGGGAAGAGTGCGTTGGCCTGCTTGGCGATGGGGGCCACGGTATTATTCTGCTGCTGCCAAGCCAAATAGTTCGGTGATTGCGCGCCATCGACGGGACTCCAATAGTCTCGGATCGGCGCGACGGAGTAGTAACCGACCTGGAGCGATGGGGCAGCTTGCTGAAACATCTGCAATGTCTGTTGATACTTATCCAGGCTCTGTGCCACCGTAGCGGGATCTCCCGTAACCTGCCACTGCTCGATGTCCACGACCGCAATGCCCGCCGACTGACTGGCCTTTAAGGCCAGTGCCCGCACCACGTCTGCATCCGGAACGCTCTGGGGATCGCCTGATCCGCCCGGCCACATAGATGCTTGATAAAGAACAGTGATTGGACTCATACCCAATTGTTCCGAACTTGGCTTTGCCTGGTACAACGTGCCATCGAATACTACGAATTTGGCCTGCGGAGCTGTCGGCGGCGGCGTCACTGGTGCGCGGGACGGCAGGGCGGCGCAACCGGCGAGCATCGAAAACGTAAGGGTAAGAAGACCGAGGCGGCCCCCTTTTTCCACGAGAGACTGGGTGCGTGTCGGGTTTACCTGAGGATCTCCGCCTGCCAGCTCTACGACTCCTCTTTCATTGAGAGGGTCGTGAATCGGGAGTGTGGTCGATGGCGCATAATCGGCTGTTCTGGTTGCCGGTTGCATTGAGACACCGAAATACTGCGGTGTCACTACTGATTCCTTATTGATAGTAAGCAGTGCAGGCAACTTAAGATTGCAGATCATGTTATTTTCCACCTTGTCGTATCTGAACGGAGTTAGCAGTCGTTGACTAATGTCTATGCAGCTCTTAAAGTCATTGACGCTAAGACCTTTACGGCATCCGACATGGCTTGGTTAATAGCCTCAAAGTCGCACCGCTTCCCCCTGTTACGCCGAGAAATGGCGGTATCGCTGTCGATCAGTTATGAGGCGTGTTTTGCAAGATACAGGCCGTTGCCGGCATCGCTGGAGAGCCGCTGCTCACTAACTCACAGCCCTGGAGGGGACTGCGCGAACGCAAAGATGATGGTTACATTTTAACCAAGTTGTCAGAGCTTACGAGAGCAACACAACCAATAAGTGGAGCGGAGACTACAACCGTTCCGTCGAAGGATCGGCTTAAGTCAGATCCAGGGCGTGGTGTGCAACCGCGTCCCCCTCTTGTGGTGACCGAGCACTCCGGCGAGTGCTTGCGGAGACTAAAGGTGCTATGTCACGGCGTCCCCGGATGGTCGCCCCCGAGGACACGCCACTCGTTAGCCACTAAGATGAATGGGTAACTGCCAGGCCGGTTAGGGGCGCGATAGGGTTCTTCTCGGGACGCCACGCACATGCTTCTTCGCCCACGCGAGTTCGCGCCGAATTTGTCAATGACTTTTCGATGGATGGACGCCGACCAACCTATTACCCAATCGACACCCGATTACTCGGTTGCGTTAGAAACGCCAGGTGTCGAATTGGCCGTCTCGAGTCCGTGCGGGTTGCTCTGTTCAAGAATATCTATCAGTTTACTTTGATCAATCTTCACTTCCCGGAGCTCATCCGCATTTCCAGCGTTAGGCTGCATACTAAGGCTTACGCTCAGGTCTCTCAGGGACGTGGCAGAGACGACGTGCTCGTAGTCCATTTTGAAGAAGTATTCTTTGCCCGGTTCGGCTTTGAATGAAGCACGGGGGGTAATCTCACCCGATTGCAGGGCCAACTCATGATATCCCGGAGACACATAGAAGGTCGCGATCTTGTGTGGGGTCAGGGACACGACGTCGTTACCATCGACAGACAAGGAAACTCCGATCAAAAGTCTGCCTTCGCGGTATACGTGGACGGTGCCGACCTTGCTTGCATCGATGGATTGTGCAGGCAAGAGGGACGATAAGAGAAACGCAGCAGCGATAAGACGGGACGGCATCATGAAAGACCTTCTCTGTGGCTGGTGGCTCGTGAGGCTTTCGACTGCCCTCATCGATCTCATTTGCCTAAACAGAGGAACGGCCTTCGCGACCGTTCTTTCCATGCTGCTAATGCGCCATGAACGCCAAGGCAACGCTGCTACGGGCATCGTCGAAGAGGGGAAAACCCGGTGGCAGGGCGGCTTCTGGAGGCGCCATGGTCAGCAGAGCCAAAAGCCTTGCCGCTGGCTCCGGCAAAAGTCAGCCTCTGGGACCGTTATAGACGGGAACCGCGTCGGCAGGGATGCGGTTGTAGTTGCTTGCGAACAGCCCGGACGAAGCCGGTACTTTAGTGTCGTTGAAGCCGGAAGCCCAGACTCCGGGAGCACCAGTTGCCAGCAGCGAGCGCTCAGATTCAGGTCGATCATCGGAGGGGGGAGACAGAAATGGCGAAAGTTTCCGTTTGTCTTGGGGCGAAGAGAAATATTGCTGGGAATGGAAACGTGCAGACAACAGTAATCTGTTTAGATTCTGTTGGTTGCGGGGCCTGGATTTGAACCAGGGACCTTTGGGTTATGAGCCCAACGAGCTACCGGACTGCTCCACCCCGCACCTTGATAGTAGCAACCGTAGCCCACAGGGTCAAACCACGCTGCCTTGTTGTTGATGCCAGCAAAGATTGGCATCAACTCTGGGGCATAGACGCGTCTTCTTAACCAATCCCGTTTCGCCGCCCAGTCGTGATTTCGCCCTTCCGACGCGTACAGTGGATAGGGTGGCTGCCGTCAACGGCGCTCCAAGAACGCCTTTTCGGATGTCTCACGCAAATCACAGTGCGGCCAAGGGCCTTCGCCTTCGTCTGTTGGAGCCCCTGCTCCACCTTGGATTCGCTCTCACTGGTGTTGGCACGGTGCTGCTGGGAAGCATTCTGCCCCGGCTTTCTGCGCAGTGGCACCTGCGCGATAAAGACGCAGGTCTGCTGCTGCTGGTGCAATTTGCCACGTCCGCGTCCGGGGCCCTGTTAGTCCGGCGCAACCTCTGGAAGGCCCTGGCCTGCGGCTATGGGCTGATCGGCGCAGGAGCGGTCGGTATTTTTCTGCTGCAACAGAAGTCCCTGCCCGCCTTTGCCGTCTACGGACTTGGTCTTGGCTTGGCGATGACGTCGACCAACATGCTCACCGGCCGTCGTTATCCACAGCGCATGGGAGCCGCGCTCGCCTTGCTCAATTTTTCCTGGAGCGCTGGGGCGGTGGCTTGTCCTCTGCTGGTTGCCCAATTTCTGCGCCACACCACCAGCAGCGCCACTTTTGCCGTGGTCGGGCTGCTGGCGCTCCCGTTCGGCCTGCTTCCGCTGCTCGCCGATCGGCGCGACCTGGATGCCTCGACCAATGCTGGACCGGCGCCTGCCGGCATGAGAGAGGCGACGACCATCCTTTATTTTGCGACTCTCGCTTTTCTCTATGTGGGGATGGAGGCCTCCATCGGCAACTGGATGAGCACCTACGCAACCCGTGCCACTGCCTGGACCTTCGCCGGCAGCACCCTGGCGGTGGCGATCTTTTGGGCAGCCCTGTTGCTGGGCCGAGCGATGACTCCGGCAATTTTGGCCTGGGTGCCGGAACGGGTTCTCTATCGGGCGTCCGTGTTTGCCATCATAGCCGGCGTGTTATTGCTGCTGGCAGCGCACAACCCGCTTACTGTCCTGGCCGGATCGGCTCTCAGCGGGCTGGCGCTGGCACCCTTGTTCCCGCTGATTCTGGCCCTGTTCCTGGAGGAGATAGGGGGGTCGCGCAACGCGGGCTGGGTGTTTGCGGTCGCAGGACTTGGAGGAGCCGTACTGTCCTGGTTGACGGGAACGATTTCGAGCGGCACCGGGTCTCTGCGCATCGGCCTGATGGTGCCTGGGGCGGCAGCATTGTTGATGTTGGCGATGATCAGCCGGCGTCGAACGAGTGGCGGTGCAAAGCAGCAAGCCCTTCTGGAGCCCACCGCCACGGGAAAGCTCTGACCATAGCTAGCGGGGGCAGTTGGCAAGGCTCTTGCGGGTGAGTGCGATGACCTCCTCGCGCTCCGCACCTGCGAGTTCAAGCCGGGGAGGCCTTACCCGCGCCCCGGGGCCCCCGCACTCCTCCTGCACCTGCTTGATGAGTTGCACAAACTTGGGCACGGTGTCCAGGCGCAACAAGGGCAGGAACCAGCTATAGAGTGTGTCCAGCTCTGCCGATGGACCGCTTTGCGCCAGCTTGAAGAGGCGGACCGATTCCTCTGGAAAGGCGTTTACTAGTCCGGCAATCCAGCCGGTCGCACCACCCGCTACACTCTCGACCACGACATCGTCCATGCCCACGAATATGGCTAGTGAGCCCAGATGCTTGAGCGAAGTGATGCGGCGGATGTCGCCGCTTGATTCCTTTACGGCATGGAAATTGTTATGACGCGCCCGCAATTCGACCATCTGTTCCGGAGTGATATCTGTTCCATACGCAATGGGGTTGTTATAGAGCATGCAAGAGAGCGGCGTTGCCTGGAAGATGGCGTCCAGGTGCGCCTGCGTTTCGCGCCAGTCGCTCCGGTAGACCTGGGGCGGCAACACCATCAAGCCGTCTACGCCTGCGCGGTATGCTTCCTTCGCCAACCAGACCGCTTCAGCAGTACTGAGGGCAGCAATGCCGGCAATCACTGGCGCTTGGTCGCTCAGGGAGCGCCGGGCCTGTTTAAGAATCTCAACCTTTTCTTCTCTGGTCAGCGTGGGCGCTTCGCCCAGAGATCCAAGAGCGACAATTCCCTTGCAGCCGCACTCTACCATCCATCGAGCCTGGGCTCCGAACGTTTCGTAGTCGACGGACAAATCTGTCTGGAATGGTGTGGTGATGGCGGGGAAGATTCCAGTCCAATCCTTCTGCTCCAATGTTTCCTTCTCCTTGTTGGCCGGCCTCGGCTTCGGCTCTAAGGGAGGATGTTACAGGAAGCACATTTTAGTTTGCCACTAACACTACAGCATTTGCGTATGCATCCTTCCCGCAAGATCAGCAAATTAAAAGCAATTTCAATCAAGCTAACCCCTATTTGCCCACGCTAATTTTGTCTAGTCAGAGCATGAGAGCGCATGAATACCACTCCGTATCGCAGATAACCGTTAGCTAACAGTTGCTCACCGGTTTGTTTCTCCGAGCTTCTGTCATCCTCACGGTACGCACAGGTTCATTTCCAGGCACGGATTTTCCCCCGGTAGCGTTACCAAATCTCTTCTTGAGGTGTTTCTATGAGTTCCTGCAGCGTGATCAACAACAGCTTCGCCCAGCACCTGGAGCCCAGCGATATGGGCGACGACCTGCTGGTTGTGTCGGCACAAGCCGGCGAGGAGTGGGCGTTTGTCGAACTGTGTACTCGTAACTCCAAACGTGTCTTCAACACCATCTACGGTGTAACCAAAAATCGCGAGGATGCGGAAGACGCGCTCCAGGATTCGATGATGCGAGCCTTCCTGCATTTGAAACAGTTTGACGGCAGGTCCAGCTTCGCCACCTGGTTCACACGGATTGGCATCAACTCGGCACTCATGATCCTGCGTAAGAGGCGCATCCGTCTTGAAACCTCAATCGACGCGACCGCCGAAGGAGAGACGTGGCAGACGTGGCAAATCGCCGACCACTCCGCAGACCCTGAGAAGTTCTACGTTGGACACGAAAGGTCCCTGCACCTGAAGAAGGCCATCTGCCGCCTGCCAAATGCGCTTCGACTGGTGGTTGAGCGCGGGCAGATGGAGGGACACTCGATGAAACAAATTGCTCATAATATGGGCATCTCGATTCCGGCGACCAAGTCCCGCCTGGCGCGCGCTAAGGTTGCGCTGCGCAAGTCAATGGTGTCGACGGTTGAGCGCGCCGCCGCAAGCTGAGTTTTGCGGGAGGCACGCAATGAAAAGGCCAGACAAAACGACATCTGAATTGGTCATGATGTTGAGCAGCACGCAGTCCATTGGGACGAGGAGGCGATTGGTCCGACCTCGTTATCGGTGGGCTGCTGGTGGCGTTTGTGATTGGCGGATTCGCCATGTGATAAGCCGTATCCGTCGGTACCGCCGGGGCTACGATGCCCTATTTCCGTGCGGGTACCGAGGAGAAGAGCGGTATCAGGCCTTCTGCAAGCGTGGGGTGTGTGATCGTCATATCGCGTAATACGGTGTACGGTATTCCTGCCTTCACGGCCAACTGGACGGTCGCCATGATTTCGCCGGCGCCCACGCCGAAGCCCGTAAATCCGAGGATCGTGTCATCCGTCGTGCTGACCAGCACTTTAAGGAATCCCCTAGTCTCCGCCATGGTGCGGGTCCGCAGCACCGCTGCCATAGGGATCTTGGCCAACCGGTAAGGAGTGCCCTGCCGCTTCGCTTGCGATTCATCCAGGCCCACTCGCGCTAGTTCAGGGTCGGTAAAGAGACAGGACGGCACTTGCCTGCCCGTCGTTGTCCGGTGAGCACCGGCAAGGTTGTCGCGAACGATGCGGAAGTCGTCGAAGGATATGTGAGTGAAGAACGGACTGCCTGCGCAATCGCCGAGCGCCCAAACCCCGGGAGCGCTGGCCTCCAGGCGTTCATTTACCTCGACAAACCCTTTTGGGGTGGTTTTGATTCCAGCCAGTTCAAGGCCAATGCCTTCTGTATTGGGCAAGCGGCCGGTTGCTACCAGAAGGTGCGAACCTTCGACGATGATTTCGGACCCGCGCCTGGAACCATGCAGGCGAACCCCTTGTCCGGACTTTCCTTCTACGCGCCCCAGGTTGGTATTTGCCACAGTGACAATGCCTTCATCCTGGAAGAGTTGCGTGAGCGCCTGGGAAACATCCTGATCTTCGCGGTGCACCAGTCGATCATTCCGTTCCATGATGGTGACGCGACTGCCCAGGCGCCGCATGGCCTGGGCAAATTCCAAACCGACGTAGCCGCCGCCAAGAATCAGCAAATGGTCGGGTACAACGTCGAGTTCCAGCGCTTCCACATGCGTGAGCGGAGAGGATTCAGCCAGACCCGGTACGTTACCGATGTGCGCCCGGGTCCCGGTGTTGATGAAGACCTGCTCGCCATGGACAACGCGTTCCCCTCCCCCTGGCAATGAGACCTTCAGAGTTCTGTCGGCAATGAAGCGGCCTTCCCCCATGACAATCTCTGCCTTGCTGCGGTGGAAGTTGTCGAGGTGCATTTGCACCAGGTCTTCGACCATTTGACGTTTGCGGGCTCGTACGCCGGGCATGGAAACGGTCCACTTGTCGGCCAGCATGCCGAACTCTTCGCCTCTTTGGAAATAAGAGGCTACCTTGGCTCCGTGAACCAGATTCTTGCTCGGCAGGCAGGCTATGTTTGGGCAGGCGCCTCCGATGTATTTGCGCTCAATAACGGCTACCCGTTTGCCGTTCAGGCCCAGGTACCAGGCCATCGACTTTCCGGCCTCTCCGCTGCCCAGTACAACTGCATCGAATTGTTCAACATCAGGCATGGGATACCTCCTATCAACTTGCCGCTACCGCGAGGAGACTCTCCACCTTGCTGTCCAGATCGCGGGCGACCTTGAGAGCATCGGGATCTCCATAGGCGGCCAGGTAGCTGACCATGCTGTCATAGCTCAGATGTGCCATCTGATTTCCTGAAAAACGCATCTCCCCCACGGTAAGGAAGCAACAGCCTACGATCTTGTTACGGCTTGCGCATAGTTTGCTTTTATTGCTGCAACCGGTGAGAACACGATGACGGCACCAGCCTGGTAAGAAATTAAAGCGCGCTTCACGGGCCCGTTCCTCAATAAGTGCATCCATAAGAGATAGTGTCTCGGAGAAGACTCTCCGGCGCGAACAGAAGGAGACAACAATGGCAACAGCAGAAAAAGTTGAATCGAAGAACGAAAAAGCCAAGAACTTTGGACAGTTGGATCATGCCGCAGTGGAAGAAATTTCGGCCGCGCTGCGTCCCTTGCTCGCCGATACCTTCGCCCTCTACTTAAAGACCAAGAACTTTCACTGGCATATGACGGGCAAGAACTTCCGCGATTATCATCTGTTGCTCGATGAGCAAGGCGACCAGATCTTTGCCATGAGCGATCCAATCGCGGAGCGAGCCCGCAAATTGGGGGCAACTACCATTCATTCCATCGGCGAGATCGCCACCTATCAGCGGCTTAAGGACAACAATGCCCAGCACGTTTCCCCGAAGTCGATGCTCAGCGAGTTGTTTGCGGACAATCGGCAGCTAACGGCATTCCTTCGCTCCGCTCACGAGGTCTGCGAGCGCCACAACGATGTGGCAACCACCAGCCTGATCGAGGTTTGGATCGACGAGACGGAACGCAGGTCATGGTTCCTGGGCGAGATTGTCGACAGTCTTGACTGATCGTCACGAAAACCGAGTGCGGGCGGCGGGTGCAAGAGTCTACTGCATGCGCATCCGCCGCCACTCGCCGGGCGTAGTCTCAAGCAACTTGCGAAATGCCCGAATGAAACATGCCTGGTCGGCAAACCCGCACTTCAGCGCAATCTCTACCATGGGTAGGCCGGAATGCAGCAGGAGCTCCTTGGCTGCGTCAATGCGTTGCTGCAGAAGCCAGCGGTAGGGCGGTTCGCCCACGGTCTGCTTGAAGGCGCGCACGAAATGACTGACCGATAGTTTGCATTCGCGTGCCACTTGCGAAAGCGCAATCTGCCCATCCAGGTTTGCTTTCAGCATCTCCGTGGCGCGATGCAGTTGCCATGGGGCCAAGCCTCCACGCACAACTGATGGTGCAGGTTGTATTCCACCGTAAGTGCGGGCTATGTAAGCATGCGCGGCAAACACCAGGTGGTCGACGTACAGTTCGCTGGCGGCTGCGGGTCTCTCCAGCACGGGCAAGAGGCACAACGCCAAATTCTTCAACCGGGAATCGACCTTGCCAGAAGGCCAGGACAGGGTCTCGCAGCGGCAGCCGTCATTCTCATCGGCGAACTCATCCAGGGAGGCACGAGACACATAAAATTGCACTATATCAAAGGCACTTCCCAGGTACATGGAGGGGTCCTGTTCCAAGGGGAGGATGCTGACGCTGCCGTCCTCTTGTGCCGTCTCGGCCGGCACTGGCCGTCCGTGGAGCCAGAGTTTCACCGGCGAGACCGCCCGCATGTGCAACTGAACGGTGAAGGCTCTTTCGCACGGGAATGGTTTCGTCCTGTCAGCGAGGGCCGTCTCTGAGCGCAGCCGGGTAACGGCGAGATGCGCCCGGTGGCGGGTCTTGACGCTAATCATGGGCGCGCTTGTCAGGTGCAGGTGCTTGGCCATGCGATTTCCGTAGGTTCCGGCTTCGACCAATCTGAGTGCATGCCCCACGCGCGTATTCCTTTTCGCGGCAGGAAGCACCTTTGGCGAAACGACCCCAGGAAACGGGCTGACGGTATCGACAGCAAAGTTAGCACTCAGCATTTGCGGACCACCTTTCGTACCAATCGCGGGAGAAGCGTGCAGCGATGGGTCCACGTTAGTGGTTCATCCGTCGGCACGAAACCCTCATTCGGGCGGATGTCAGGCAACCATTCGGGAGAAGCAAAGTAAGATGAACAACGCGGTCGGTCGATGATGGATAAAAGCGCTTCCGACGGGCAAAACCGCATGGTTACTGGGCAACGGCCGGCCAACCCGGCAAGCGGACGCTGCAGGGAACATCAAATTCGAGAGATGGAGAATAATCCTTTCGAGGGGGGTGGGACACCCTGTTAGGAGTGGTTTCAACGTGGAGGAGAAAGAAGCTTGAAGAAAATATTTGTAGCTATTCTGTGCCTGCTGGCCGTAAACCCATTGCTGTCGGGGGCGCAGGTTGAGCAGGCAATTGATCCGGCTCTCGGTATCTCAACCCTGCAGCTATGGCCAAGAGAAGCATCGCAGGTCGCGGGTACCGACACAGCCGATTTGCCCACGCTCACCCTTTTCCTTCCACAGAAAGGTAACGGCACGGGATCGGCCGTGATCGTGGCCCCTGGGGGAGCCTACCTCGGTCTCGCCAGCAACCTGGAAGGCCGCCAGGTCGCTGACTGGTTCACCTCTCGGGGCGTTACCGCTTTTGTGCTCAAATACCGGCTGGGTGCGAAGTACCTGTATCCTATTCCGCTGGAGGATGCGCAACGGGCGGTGCGGCTGGTGCGGTCCCTAGCTTCTGCCTACGGTTTTGCCCCCGAACGTATCGGCTTTGTTGGCTTTTCCGCCGGAGGGCACCTGGCAGCAGCCACCGGTACGCTTTTCGACGCGGGCAAGCCCGACTCGGCCGACCCGGTGGAGCGGCTGAGCAGCCGGCCTGATTTCCTGGTGCTCGGCTACCCCTGGCTCAACGCCATGCAGCCCAGCGGGCACTACATCACCTACTGCTCGCGGATCAAAACTATCCCAGCGGAAACCTGCAAGCTGGACGAGCAGAAATATACCCCCAGCCTGCACGTGACTGCGCAAACCCCAACCACATTTATCTACAGCACGACTGACGATCAAACGGTCCCCATCAGCGCCAGCGTCAATTTCTACAATGCCCTGATTGCGGCCGGCGTCCCGGCAGAGTTGCATATCTTCCGTCATGGCGATCACGGCAGCGGACTGGGAGCGGGTTTCGCAGCGCTGGACCTATGGCCGGTTCTGCTCGAACAGTGGCTTCGGGATCAGGGTCTGCTCACGCCCATCCCCAAGCCGTGAGCCGCAGTCCAATGACGGTTTTGCTGAGCTGGCGGTTGCGAGTTTTTGCTCCTCATTTGATGGCCTGAACGAAAGAGTGGGGCTGCAGGTAAGCCAACCAGCTAAAAGCCCCAAATCCGCATCTACCTGATTCTGCCTTTTTCGTTGCAATTACTTTCAATTCAGTTAAGACAGGACTCACACCATCATGGCCGCAATGACGATGACTGAACCCCGCACTACCCCGATCAGAGAAGGCTTACCTCACCCACGAGGCGCAACCTGGGACGGAAAGGGTACCAATTTCGCTCTATTCTCCGCCCATGCCACCAAGGTTGAGGTCTGCATTTTCGACGAAAACGGCGAGCAAGAGCTGGAGCGGATCGAACTGCCGGAATACACCAATCAAATCTGGCACGGTTATCTTCCCGATATTCGCCCAGGCACGGTATACGGCTATCGCGTCCATGGACCTTATGAACCCGAGGCTGGGCACCGCTTCAATCCCAATAAGCTATTGCTCGATCCTTACGCGGTCGCCCACACAGGCGAGCTGAAGTGGGACCCGGCGGTCTTCGGCTACAAGATGGAGTCTGGTGACGACACGACTTTCGACGAGCGCGATAGCGCCCCGTTTATGCCGAAATGCGTGGTGGTGGATCCCAATTTCGATTGGCACGGTCAAAGTGTGCTGAGCGAGGTCCGCGTACCCTTCGATGACACGATTATCTATGAGCTGCACGTCAAGGGCTTCACCAAGCTCTTCCCCGGAATGCCAGAGCATCTACGCGGCACGTACGCGGGCCTGGGGGAAGAGGCGGTGGTCAAGTACATCAAGCAGCTGGGCGTTAGCTCGATTGAGTTGCTGCCGGTTCATTTCTTTATCAATGACAGCCACCTGCTGGAAAATGGCCTGGTCAACTACTGGGGCTACAACACTATCGGTTTCTTTTCGCCCGATACGCGCTATGCGGCCGACCGCAGGCACCCACTCCGCGAGTTCAAGGAAATGGTCGCGCGCTTTCACGATGCCGGGATCGAAGTCATTATGGACGTGGTTTATAACCACACCGCGGAAGGAAACGAACGCGGTCCCACGCTATCGTTCAAGGGAATTGATAACGCAACGTACTATCGTTTGCTTCCCGATAATCCACGCTATTACATCAACGATACCGGTACCGGCAACACTCTGAACCTCAGTCACGCTCGAGTGATCCAGATGGTCACGGATAGCCTGCGATTCTGGGCGGAGCAGACCCGCGTAGACGGCTTCCGGTTTGATCTCGGAACCATTCTGGCTAGGGAACCCAACGGATTCGACAATCAAAGTGGATTTCTCAAGGCGTGCAGTCAGGATCCATGCCTCTCCAGAATCAAGTTGATCGCTGAGCCGTGGGATTTAGGGCCTGGTGGTTACCAGGTGGGCGCTTTTCCTCCTGGCTGGGCAGAGTGGAATGACAAATTTCGGGACACAACGCGCAAGTTCTGGATCGGAAATGCCCCGGCCGGCGCCTTGACGGAAAGCCTGTGTGCCTGCCCCTCCTTCTTCAATCATCAGGGACGCAGACCGTGGGCTTCGATCAACTTCGTCACCGCACACGACGGCTTCACCTTGAACGATCTCTTCACTTACAACGAGAAGCACAACGAAGCCAACGGAGAAGATAACAACGACGGGAGCTCAGATAACAACTCCTGGAATTGCGGCGTTGAAGGTCCTACGGGCGACCCCGAGATCAACGCCCTGCGCCAGCGGCAGATACGGAATGTTCTGGCGACGTTGCTGCTGGCCCAGGGAACACCGATGGTATTGGCCGGCGATGAGTTCGCGCGCACGCAAAACGGCAACAATAATGCCTATTGCCAGGACGACGAGATCAGTTGGGTCAACTGGGAGCTGCTGGAGAAGAACCAGCACCTGGCTACGTTTGCCCGGCGGCTCATGAGGATGCGGCACAAGTACCCCATCCTGCGCCGCAATCTCTTTCTCACCGGCCAATATAACGAGGAGTTGGGGGTAAAAGATCTAACCTGGATCAACGCCAACGGATCAGAAATGGAGCAGGAGCATTGGGGTGACACAAACATGCGCTGCTTCGGCATGCTGCTCGACGGGCGTGCCCAGGTAACCGGCATCCGCCAGAGAGGAAAGCAAGCGACACTCCTGATCGTGATCAATGACTATCACGATCTGGTTGAATTTACCTTGCCTGAATGCTCCGGTGGCGATACCTGGTCGTTGTTGATCGACACGAATGTTGCGGACAACAGCGAAAAGGGAAGCTTTAAGATCGGCGATTCTTATGGAGTCACTGCGCGCTCTTTGCTCGTGTTTGCCCTGGAAGCGGCCGCGCAATAACGGATGGGGTTCCCATCCTTGAACTCCAAACCGGTTCAAGGATGGGGCATCCTTTTTTACTTTGTCACCTGCCAGTTGTTGCCATTCATCACCAGGGAATCCTGTCCCGGCTGGCTGTGCGCGAGCGCGGCGCCTGCGGATGAAAAGGCCGTTTGCACCTCCTGGGACTTGGCCCAGGCCGGAACGTCGGCAAAGCTGTAATGGTAGTTGACCTGCGCCGTCTTTAAGCCGGAACCGTTGACACCGGTAGTAAAGCTATCGATGGCATCAACAGCCCGGTGGCCAAAACAGAAGTTACCGTATCCCGGCTGGGTCGTATCAGGCGTCCAGGCGGAACGTCCCTGGTCCGACAAATCGTAGTTGTTCACCTGCTTTGAAGCGATAATGAACACTTTTTTCTCCGCGGTCGTGCGGGTGAGCAGGCCGGCATCCGTAAGAGCGTCGAAACCCTCTGTCTTAGCGTCGTCAGAGGTCGCGGCCTGCACCGGGAACTTTTTGGTGTCCTGCCAGATGCAGGCAGGATGAGCCTTGTAGTAGTTGTTGATCGCAGTTTGGTAATTCATTTTGGAATCGTCCTGCTTGTTGCAACCTGCGAAGAGTAGTGTGGCAGCGCAAACGAGCACTGCTCTGTATTGGTTGTACCTGGTCATCAAAAAATCCTTTCTATGCTCATGTGCGGGTTCGAGCGGAGCAGGCGATAGGATGCTTTTCTCAGGCACTGCTGTTGCTAGCCATCTCCATCGTCGATCTCGACAAGCCGGAGCCGGCATACGTATGCTCGCTGGTGAGGTGAGCAATGAACGTGGAACAGGATTGGGCTTCGATGTTGGCGGTCGCGGTCCGCGAGGCCCGCACAGGCCTGGCGGAAGGCGGCCTCCCGATCGGTGCAGCAATGTTCAATAGCCAGGGGCAGTTGCTCAGCTCCGGGCACAATCGACGGGTACAACAAGGCGATCCGTCGGTGCACGCAGAGACCGACGCTTTTCGCCGAGCGGGCCGGTTGCGTTCGTACCGCGATGTGGTCATGGTAACTACGCTGGCGCCTTGCTGGTACTGCAGCGGGCTGGTGCGCCAGTTCGGCATTCGCACGCTGGTCGTAGGGGAGAGCAGGACCTTTGGCGGTGGCCTCGAATGGCTACGCGAAGCCGGGGTGAGGATTTTTGACCTCGACTCTGAAGAATGCGTGCGTATGATGGAAAGTTTCATCCGCGACTTTCCGGAGATCTGGCATGAAGATATTGGTGAAGACGGTTAAGCGGATTTATCTGTAATCGCCGCGGTGTTTCCCTCAGCTGGGACACATAAGACCTACGGCACCCGCGGCCTTCGTAGTCTTTTGCCAGAGCGTGACAGATGAAGTTACGCCCGTGGCCGTTCCAAACCAGTCGGCGAAGGTGTTTGGTGACGTGTAGGCAGATCCGGCGTTCACGCTGAAAGCCGTGATGTTGGTCTGGCATGGAATTGGACTGGCCATTCCGTTGGTCACTATGCCATAGGAAGCGATGACGTTGAGATAACCCGCGGCAAGCATGGCTGAGGGCGGCCAGCCCATGATCAGTTCCAGCCGGGGGGCCTCGGCGGCCGCGGTAAAGCCTACAGGGCCGGCAGCTACAACCCGGTTATCCTGCCCGGCGACTTCTCCCTGAACATTGATAGACCCAGCGGGCCTGGTCTGGCCATTCGAAAACACGAAGCCACCGGTGCCGCTGTACTTGATGAGCTTGCTGCCTTCAGACACGCTGTTCTTCGAAGTGAATGCCGGAATAAAGCTGAAGCCCAGCGATATTCTCAAATCGAATGGCAATGCTCCCACCAGGATGGGAACGTGATAGGCCGCTTTGGTGAGCGGGGCACTCTTCAAAAGTTCAGCCGGCCAGGAGGTTATTTTGGCCGTTGATTCGGGTTTCAACACATCGGTGGCGACGGCAAACCACTTCAGCTCGACCTGCCCGCCGAGGTCAGAGTTGGTGAAGCTCAGGTTGGTGACTTCACCATCTGTAATCTGCATCTTCACGTGGGAAACAAAGTTGCTGAGGTAACCCACTCCTTCATACGCCAGCGTTCCCTGGCTGCCTCCAAATTTAATGGTCGCCTGAACATCGATGCGGTCGTTGCCCGGCGTGAATTTGACGTGATAATTGTAACCGCCAAAGTCCACATCAAAGTCAGCGATGCCCTCTTGACTGGATGAAGATTTGTCCGTTTGCATTCTGCTGAAATCGATCCTGTACGTGCCCTCCAGCCGGCCTTCCTTGATGGCGTCGGTAATTTTGGCTGGTCCTGTTTTGAGCAGGTAATCGTCTCCGGTGTCTTTCACATCCACCACCGTGCACAGCGCCAGGCCGGAAAGCAGGAGCACACTTCCGGGCTGAAGGTTCGCGATCTGGCTGGCTGAGGAGTCAAACACGTAGCTTCCGTCCCGGCGGATGGCGACCAGGTGGTGCATGGTATCGGCCCTGCTGATCACGGTAACGCCATCCTGATAGGTCACGTTGTACGCGGTGGTGCCGCCTTCCATAGGAGAAAATCGGGGAAGATAGAGCGGGCCGCTGAAGTGATTTCCGTGATATCCGCTTGCTTGTACGTTTAGATTGGGGTCGTGGGGTTTGCCCCGAGCGGCGGTTTCATTCGGATCGGCCTGGTTCCTGCACGCCGACAGCATCAGGAGCGCGGCGACCGAACCGGTTACCAATATGCTCGTGCGCATCTCGGTTCCTCTTCAAGACCAGTGGGCTCAGGGATCCTTCGAATGGTACAGCCTCGGGGCAGATCGGAAAAGATGCCAACATGATTGCCCATATTTCCGGTGCGGCAGCACGGAGATTTCCCGGAGGAGAGCAATCCACCAAACCGCTTAGTGTTGTTGCCAGTATGGATGCACCGCAATCCTGCTTAGGAGCAATCCTTGCCATCTAAACGCTTTGAATTCTGCCCAACGAAGGCTTGCCACCAGCGAGGAGGATGCGTTATCGTTGGGCTTTTCCAGTTAAGGCGGGCAGCAAATGGAAAGTCTCGCGATTTTGGGTGGCCACGCATTGCGGACCACCCCATTCACACCCTGGCCACTGTTCTCGGATAAGGAAGAAACGCGATTACTGGATGTACTACGCGGTCGAGCCTGGGGAGGTCAGCCCTTTCCCGGCAAGTACTCGGTCCAGTTCGCCGCGGGTTTTGCCAAGCTGCACGACACCGCTTACGGACAATGCGTGAACACGGGTACGGTTGCCATCCAGGCCGCGCTCAAAGCCATCGATATCCGCCCTGGCGACGAGGTGCTCGTCCCTGCCTATACCTGGGAGGGTACGGTAGGGCCGGTTCTGCTGGTGAACGCAGTGCCGGTGTTTGTCGATATCGATCCCGAAACCTATTGCATGGATGCTGCAGCCGCGGAAGCCGCCATCACTCCGAAGACTCGTGCCATTCTGCCGGTGCACCTGGGCATGCGTTTCGCCGACATGGATGCACTGCCTGAGATTGCCCGCAAACACTCACTGAAGATCGTCGAAGACTGTGCCCATGCGCATGGCGGTAAGTGGCGGGGCAAAGGCGCGGGATCGATCGGTGACCTGGGGGCCTTCAGCTTCCAGTCGAGCAAGCTCATCACCTCCGGCGAAGGCGGCATCGTGCTGACCAATAACCTCGAATACCACGAGCGCGTGCAAACCTACATCAATGCCGGCCGCGCCAGTGTGACGGATAAATTTCACCATCGGACAATTGGCTTCAATTATCGGCTGGGTGAGTTTCAGGCGGCGCTGCTGACCGCGCAGTTGGAGAGCCTTCCCGACCAGGCCAAAATCCGCATGGCAAACATGGCCTATTTCGAACAACAGCTGGCAAAAACGGCGGGCATCGGCTTCTTGAAACCAGAGCCGCGCATCACCACCCTGGCTCCCTACGGCTTTGTGCTGAAATACTTCCCCGAACAAGTGAAAGACATTCCCCGCGCCGCGTTCGTGGCCGCTCTGCAACTGGAAGGCATACCCTGCG
The DNA here is from genome assembly GCA_963830325.1 of uncultured Acidobacteriaceae bacterium. Lineage (GTDB taxonomy): Bacteria > Acidobacteriota > Terriglobia > Terriglobales > Acidobacteriaceae > PALSA-350. Next base: position 975,986 of record CAWHMV010000003.1, on the reverse strand, counting down.
ACGGTTTGTTCTATGAGCCGGTCTATCGCAGCTCACTGTTCCCGCTTGATCCGGCCGATTTCCCCGCGCTGAGCTGGGGCCGATCGCAGCCGCTGGACCTGAAGACCATGTACCCCTGTCCAGAATCTGAAAAGGCAGCGTACCGTGAAGCGATCTGGTTCCCGCACCAGATCTTCCTCGGCCCACGCAGCGACATCGACGCCATGGTGGAGGCGATGCAGAAAGTTCTCAAGAATATCGAGAGCCTGCGCAACCTGGATCACAAGGCAATTCGCAACCAGCGGCTTTCACGCGCAGACCGTGAGAGTTAGACCATGCCTCCAGTAGGCTTCGCTGTAGTTGGATTGGGCACCCTGGCAACGACAGCCATCCTGCCTGCGTTTCGCGGCATGCGGCGGGCCAAGCTGGTTGCCCTGGTCAGCCGCGATCATCGATATGGCGATTATCGAAGCCCTGTACCGGTCTGCGACGACCGGCGTTCCCCAGGATGTCAAAGTTATTCCTTCGTCTTGAGCAAATGGGCATTGTCATGAAGGAATTTTTCGATGTCATCCTTCATGCCCAGGACCTTGGCCCACTGTTCCTTGTAGAGCGTGACCGGGAACCGGCCGACTCCGTACAGCGATACTGCACCCTTTTCACTGACCTTTAAGCTCAGGCCACGCACACTTTTATTTTTCAGCTGATCGTTTTCTGCACGCAGTCTCTCAAGCTCTGCTTTTAGATCGTCTTCTGACATGGAGCATCCTCCTGAATCTTAAATACGCCAGAACAGTCTAGAGCATTTTCGGTTTCAAGGTTGATCACTTCCATGGCCGTCGCCGGCGCATGGGATTTACCATGCCATATGCCTCCTTGTGACACGCTTATCCGGAACGTTCGCGTGCTCGACGGAAGTGGCGCCGAAGCAGAGACAGCGGATGTAGCTCTCGCTGCCGGCGTCGTTTGCGCGGTCGGGCAACTCTCCCAGTATGTGGGCCGGAAGGTAATAGACGGAGACGGACGAGTTCTCTCTCCCGGCTTTATCGATACCCACACCCACGACGATACGAATGTCATACGGGACCCGCAGATGATGGCGAAGCTGTCGCAAGGGGTCACGACGGTCATTGTGGGCAATTGCGGCATCAGCGCGGCGCCCGTGCAATTGGCAGGCCCCCCACCGGATCCGATGAACCTGTTGGGGGAGGCCGATGCGTTCCGCTACCCCAGCTTCGCTGCCTATGTGGCGGCCGTGGACGCAGCCCAACCGGCGGTCAACGTGGCTGCCCTGGCCGGCCACACGGCTCTGCGCAACAACCATATGGATCGACTCGACCGCGCGGCCACACCAGCCGAGATCGAAGCCATGCGCGCGCAGCTGATCGAGGCCCTGGAACACGGTGCGCTTGGGTTGAGTTCCGGCTTGGCCTACGGATCGGCCCGTTCTGCCCCGCCGGAGGAAATTCTGTCGCTTGCCGAACCCCTTGCGGCCGCCGGCGCAATCTACGCCACGCACATGCGCACCGAAGCGGAGGAGATCCTCGCAGCCATGAGCGAAGCATTTGCCACCGGACGCAGCTGCCATGTGCCGGTCGTGATCTCCCATCTGAAGTGCGCGGGCATTGCGAACTGGGGCAGGAGTGAGGAGATCCTTCACGCATTGGAGACAGCTCGGGAGGAACAAGCGGTCCACTGCGACTGCTATCCCTACGCGGCATCGTCCAGCACCCTCGATCTGCGCCAGGTGGATGAGCGCATCCGCATCGTGATCACCTGGTCTACGCCCCATCCCGAGATGGCCGGCCAGACACTGGAGCAAATCGCCCTGGCCTGGGGCATGAAGCAGAGAGAAGCGGCCGCGCGCCTGCAGCCCGCTGGAGCGATTTACCACAATATGTCGGAGGAGGATGTACGCCGCATCCTGCAGCATCCGGCAAGTATGATCGGCTCCGATGGCCTGCCCAACGACCCGCGCCCCCACCCTCGCTTATGGGGAACCTTTCCTCGCGTGTTGGGTCACTATTGCCGGGAAGAGGGTATCTTCCCGCTGGCACAAGCAGTGCACAAGATGACAGGCATGCCCGCGCAGCGATTCGGTTTGGCCGGGCGAGGACTAATCCGCGAAGGCTGCCATGCCGACCTGGTGCTCTTCGACCCGGAGACCATCAGAGATACGGCTACCTTCAGCAACCCGGTCTGCGCCGCTGAAGGAATCGCCGCCGTGTGGGTGAACGGGGTGCTTTCCTACAAAGACGGGGATGCCACCGGCCAGCGAGCCGGACGATTTCTCCCTCGTCCCTCCTTGGGTCCCGCTTGAACCCGGCGCCCCTGCTCGATAGTCACGGAGTTTTTCTACTGCTCGCCGCTGTCAGTGCGGTGATTGGGCTGGTTCTGCTCATCGCGGTGGCCAAGCTGAACGCCTTTCTCTCCCTGATGGTGGTTTCGCTGGCACTGGCGGCCGTGACCGGGATGCCGCTCGGGAGCGTCGTTTCCTCCTTTGAGACGGGGGTGGGCAATACCCTCGGACACATCGCAATCGTGGTTGGGCTGGGCACGATGCTGGGGAAGATGATGGCGGAATCCGGGGCCTCGGATCGCATCGCGGAGACGTTGATTCACCTTTTCGGAGCGCGGCGCGTGACCTGGTCCATGATGTGCGCCGGGCTGATCGTCGGGTTGCCGGTGTTTTTTGAGGTCGGCTTTGTTCTGCTTATACCCATTGCGTTCACGGTCGCCCGGCGCACCCGCACTTCTCTCATCCTGGTCGGCCTGCCTCTGCTGGCCGGGCTGTCGGTGGTGCACGCGCTGGTGCCGCCGCACCCGGCTGCCATGCTGGCGGTTACGATTTTTCACGCTGACGTGGGACGGACCATCTTGTACGGCCTGCTGGTTGGTATTCCCAGCGCGGTGATTGCAGGGCCACTGTATGCCCGATTCATCGCCCCCCGGATTGTGCTCGATGCGCATAACCCCATGGCGGAACAGTTCGCCGAGCATGATGAGAATCGCTCCTTGCCCGGCTTTGGTATCTCGATGGCCACTATTTTGCTGCCGGTGGTGCTGATGCTGATTGGCAGCTGGGCAGGAGTACTGGCGGCGCCGGGCACGTCTGCCAACCGCGTGCTGCACTTGCTGGGGACTGCTGACATCGCCTTGCTGGTAGCGGTGCTGGTCAGCTTTCTCACCCTGGGCAAAATGCGCGGCTTCAACCGGGGGACGATTCTTAAATTCTCCAATGAATGCCTAGCGCCTACGGCTCACATCACGCTGGTGATCGGAGCGGGCGGCGGGTTTGGGCGGATCCTTCAGGATAGCGGCGTCTCGCAGGCAATTGTCTCGGTTGCGCTGCACGCCCATGTATCGCTGTTGCTGCTGGGATGGCTGGTTGCCGCCCTTATCCGCCTGGCTACCGGGTCCGCGACCGTCGCTTTGACCACGGCCGCGGGCATCCTTGCTCCCATCCTCGCGCATAGCCCAGGCGTGCGGCCGGAATTGCTGACCATCGCCACGGGCGCAGGATCGGCCATCTTCTCCCATGTAAACGATGGTGGTTTTTGGCTGGTCAAGGAGTATTTCAACATGAGCGTAGCCGATACTATGAAGACCTGGTCCATCAGCGAAACCTTGATCTCCATTATTGCCCTGCTGTTGACGTTCGCCCTTGCAGCAGCGCTCTAATATGTAACTAGTATTGTATCTTAGGACCCAGCCCTTCCGGGCTGGGCTGATCTTGGTGCCGGCCCTCTGGGCCTGGATTGCAAACACCGCTTTCCCATGTTCATTCCTCCCTTAACTTGACACAGGCAAGTCGACCCCTCGGGATGACAAAGGAGAGGGTTGAGTTTCCATGGAAAGTGGTAGCTGGACCCAACGCGATGAAAAACGCCTCCTGTCCGGCAACCGCTTTCCAAAGAGGTGTTGCCCTTTCCTTTGTCATCCCGAGAGTAGCCCAGCGATCTTCGGCAACCCCGCAAACGCCAATACCGCGCCTGTGGCTACCGTTTCGTCGGGAACCTATGGGCAAATCAGCGCCAACTCCCCGCGAGTGTTTCAGTTTGGCTTGAAACTACTTTTTTAGCGGAGTCACAGTCTTTGGCGGAGTTGCGCGATTTGTTTTAGCGGGGCTCGCTGGGGCTTCGCTTCCTGGGCCGCCCACATGCTCCAGCGTGGGCAACCTCTGCTCCACGGACGGGAACGGAGGGAAGGGAGCGTGCGGCTCCGTCTGATACCAATAGGCCACCGAGTAGTAGTTATCGGAGCGATGGTTGGCATTGCCGTGTTCGATGGTCGCCTTTAACGATGTCTTGAAGACGATCGGCGAATCAAGATGAAAGCGATACACGCTCGATCGGGATCCTGCCCTGCCTTTTTCTACGATGGGCGCACCGTACAGCTGGTAAGAGAAAGGATGGTCCCGGAAGCCCCAGGCGCCAAGGAAGTAGTCCTCTGCCCCGGTGCCGGCGATGGTTGGCTTCTTTGCGCCGTCGACGAAAAACATGTCGTCGCCCTCGCCCCACCAATCATCCTGGTTCTGCAAGATGGACATGGTCACACCCGCGTATTGACCCGTCCCCTTGGCATCAAGCCACACGTAGTTGTCCTGCCCGGTTAGGTTGGCTTTCTTGTTCACCAGCGGTTGGCCGTTACGCGTCCAGTTACTGGTCCAGCCGTGGTTGGGTTGCGCCTGACGAAATTGCGCGTGGAAGTACAACGTCCCTGGCGCGAGGGTCGTTGGTTCCATGCGGTATTCGATGTTGTAGTAGAGCGCCTTGACAGCTCGCTGCCCTTCATTGGTCACCGTGATCCGGGCATGGCGCTCAAAGGGCATGGGGAAAAAGCAGTTCAAATCCTTAATGCTTCCCACCGAAAGCATTTCCGATTGCCAGGGGTGGTAGTAGCCGAGGCCAAGCCCAAAGAAATCGCCGATCGGGGCCTCTACACTTGGGGTCTCTTCACCATCCCAGTAGATGCGCAGTACGATCCTTTTCAAATGGTAGGGTTCCGAGCTGGCAATGGTGAACCACAGGTGCGAGATCAAGCCTGGACCGTCCGTGTCGAGCACAGTCAGTGTTTCCCCGGGGTCGACCTTGCGGCGGTCAGCATTGGCTCCGGTAGGATCTGCGCTGGACGAACGATGCAACGTGTACGACTGCTGACGGGTTAAGTCCGGTTGCCAGGCGGCGCTCTGACCCAGCGCTGTGAGCGATACGCTCGCAGCCAGGTACACGAGCAAAATGCATCGGCTCACAGGCAACTTCCTCAGCTCCGCTAAGATTATTGCATTGATGTTGGCATAAAGCGCCACAGGTCTAGCCCGGCTCCAGATTCGAATTCAGTTTAGCCCGAACGCGGATAGCACTCGCGTTTCCCAATGAGTGAGCATCTCTGAACGAAGGGCACGGCTTCACAGGCTGCGGGAAAAAAGGATGGTTTCGGGGGAAATGAAATGAAAAGCGAACCTCAGGGCCTAAAGGCCTGATGATTTGCCGGATTTATGTACGGGCTGAAGAGCGTTTGTGAGAACTCCATTTCCAAACTCAGTCCCGCAGGGACGGCTGAACTTAGCCCAGGACGCTAGTCCTGGGTTGGATTTGAAAGGACGATCAGTCCCGCAGGGACGGCTGGAAATAGGCCGCGACGCAATCCTGGACAATCTTCAGCCGTCCCTGCGGGACTCAATCATGTCTCAATGATGTACCCAGGACTAGCGTCCTGGGCTAAGTTCAGCCGTCCCTGCGGGACTAATTTCGTAAATCCTGGTTCTCACAAACGCTCTGAAGCCCGTACCTTCAGCATTCAGTTTTTCCGCAACCTCTTTAGCGATCGAACGAGCATCGCATTTACGGCACGGCTGAAGCCCGTGCCCTTCGTCAAGAGCCTCTTTCCCATCTGTCTAAAACCTCACCACCCGAATCAGCGTGGCAGGGCTAACACAGCCACGCTGTCAGGGCCTAACTTTACATTTGCGCCGATCAGAGCGATGGAAACATCGGAGGCCAGCAGTATTTGCGCACCTTCTCCCACCTCGAGATTCACAGGGGCCTGCCCCAGGTTACAGGCGATGCGCAGGTTTCCTCGGTCCAGCACCAGCCACTGCGCCTCCTCGTCGAAGCGCACGTTCACGGCGTTGAGGTTTCCATCGGTCAGTTCGCTCTGGTTGCGCCGCAGACTGATCAGATCCTTATGCCATTGCAGCAGCGAGCGATGGGGCTGCTCAGTCAATTCGGCCCAATTCAACTTGGATTGGAGGAAGGTCTGCTCATCCTGGGGATCGGGAATCTGATCCGGAGCCCAGCCAAAGGCCACAAATTCTTTCTTGCGGCCCTCGGAAATCATCCGGCCGAGCTCAGGGTCATCGTAGTCGGTGAAGTACATAAAGGGAGCAGCGGCGCCAAACTCCTCCCCCTGGAAAAGCATGGGGACAAAGGGTGCAGTGAGCACCAGCGCGGCGGCTATTTTTGACCGGCCAACGCCGGCCTCGTGGCTGACCCGCTCGCCCTGGGCGCGGTTGCCGACCTGATCGTGGTTCTGCACAAATCCTATAAAGCGATGGCCGGACAAACCCACCACCTGGCGGCCGTGATTCCGCTGACGATGTTCAGAGTAGTTGCCGTCATAGACAAATACGCAGTGAAGCGACTTGGCCAGTTGCGCGAGGGAACCAAAGTCCTCGTAGTAGCCCGCGCGCTCTCCGGAGATAACGGAGAACAATGCGTGGTGAAAATCGTCGCTCCATTGAGCGTCGAGACCGTATCCGCCCGCCTCTTCGGCCTTCACGATCCTGGGGTCGTTTAGATCGCTCTCGGCAATCAGGACGAAGTGCTTTCCCATCGCTGCTTCGAGCCTTCTGACTTCCCCCGTGATCTGTTCCAGAAAATGGATCGCAGAGCGATCCATATAGGCGTGCACCGCGTCCAGGCGCAATCCATCGATGTGGTAATCGCGCAGCCACATCAACGCGTTGTCGATCAGGAAGCGGCGTACTTCGGTGGCGCCGGCTTCTTCGAAATTGACAGCGTCACCCCAGGGTGTGGTGTGGCTGTGGGTGAAATACGGTCCAAATTTTCCCAGGTAATTACCTACCGGGCCGAGATGGTTGTAGACCACGTCCAGCAACACAGCAAGCCCTTTGCCATGACAGTCATCCACGAAGCGCTTAAGATCGTCTGGCTCTCCGTAGGCATTGAAAATTGCGTACAAATCCACACCGTCATAACCCCAGCCACGCTTGCCGGGAAAATTCGCGATCGGCATCAGCTCCACGTGGGTCACACCCAGGGCTTTCAAATAGTCCAGCCGGGACTCTGCTGATTTCAGCGTTCCCTCCGGCGTAAACGTGCCCAGGTGCAGCTCATAGATGAGGGCGCTCGAAAGAGGCGACGCCTGCCAGTCGCTGTCGCTCCAGGCGAACGCACCGTGATCGACCAGCCGGGAGTCACCATGAACTGAATAAGGCTGCCATTGGGTTCGCGGATCGGGGAGAGCGGGTTCCAACCCATCGATCACGAACCCGTAGTCCGTGCCCGGCCCGGCCTCTTCCACGAGGGCTGACCAATAGCCCCTGGGCTTTTTTTCCATTGGAAACTTTTTGTTTTCTATTTTGACTTCCATGGTGCTGGCGCGAGGAGCCCAGACCTCAAATACGTGCATTCCAACTCCTCCGTTGCAGAACTACGTGCTTCCAGTGGGATGCGTCCTGGGTCGCTACTTCGTTGGCGGGGCATTAAAGCCGGCCAGGTTGACGGCAGCGTTTACCAGCGAGATGTGCGAGAGTGCCTGGGGAAAATTTCCCACCAGGCGCTTGGCGCTGGTGTCGTATTCCTCGGCGAGCAAACCGACGTCATTGGCCAACGACAGAACGCGCTCGAAAAGCTTTCTGGCATCGGCGTCGCGCCCTTGCAGCTTGAGCGCACTTACCATCCAGAAACTGCAGGCAAGAAACACGCCTTCGCCGGGAGGCAGTCCATCCGACACCTTTTCCGTGTTGTACCGCAAGACCAGTCCGCCCGACATCAGGTTGCCCTCGATGGCTTTGAGTGTGCCCTTGACGCGCGGATCCTCCGGGGGCAGAAACCCGGTCAGAGGCATAAGCAACAACGATGCATCGAGATGCTCGGAGCCGTAGCTCTGAACAAAGCTGCCCAGCTTTTCGTTGTAGCCGCGGCTGCAGATCTCGTCGTGAATCTTCGTCCGCACCTTCTGCCACCGCTCCACGGGGGCGTTGGCGTGCAACATGCCAGCCGCCTTGATAGCGCGGTCGAATGCGACCCAGGCCATCATCTTGGAATAGGTAAAGTGCTGCCTTCCCCCTCGCGTTTCCCAGATGCCTTCATCGGGCTCCTGCCAGATGGTCTCCAGATGCTCCACCATGGCGCGAAGCATGGAAAACGACTGCTCGCCATCCTTTCCCATCTTGCTCAGCGCGTGATAAAAGGCGGCCATCACCTCGCCGTAGATATCCAGCTGAAGCTGTTCGGATGCTGCGTTTCCGATGCGCACTGGCTTGGAGTTCTCATAGCCGGTAAGCCAGGATATTTCGCGTTCGGGCAGAAAGCGCTGACCAGCGATGCCGTACATGATCTGAACTTGATCGGGACTGCCGGCAATGGCGCGCAACAACCACTGTTGCCAGGCTCTTGCTTCCTGGAAATATCCGCCAAACATGAATGAGAGCAAAGTGAACGTCGCATCGCGCAGCCAACAGTAGCGATAGTCCCAATTCCTGGAACCGCCCAACTGTTCCGGTAAAGACGTGGTCACCGCAGCGACGATCCCTCCGGTCGGCTGATAGGTGAGAGCTTTCAGAGTGATGAGGGAGCGCTCCACCGCCTCCCGGTAGGGGCCCTGGTAGCAGTTCTGCGCCGCCCATTTCTCCCAGAAGTCTTGAGTCTGCTTGAGCGCTTCGTTCACATCGATGGTACGCGGCGCATGCAGGTGTGAAGGCCCATAGGTCATCACGAAATCGACGGTCTCTCCTGCGTTCACGGTGAATTCGCTCACCGTCGTCAGTCCTTTGCCGGTAAGCGGCGCTTTGGTGTGAAGCACCACCAGGTCAGGCCCGGCAATGGCGCGAATGCCACCTTGCCGTCGCGTCACCCAGGGCACAGTGGCGCCGTAGTTGAAGCGCAAGGACATTTCCATCTTCATCGGTGCGCTTCCACGAATTCCTTTGACGATGCGGACGATGTCGGAGTTGGTGCCTCGAATGGGCATGAAGTCGATCAGCATGACCGCGAAATCAGCGGTCTCGAATGTGGTTTCCAGAATGAGCGTGTGGTCGCGATACTTGCGCGTCGTCTTCTCCACCTCAATGGCGGGCGCGAGCAGCCAGCGGCCGTTTTCCTCTGTTCCCAGCAGACGAGCAAAACACGCGTTGGAGGAGAAGTCCGGCCAGCAAAGCCAATCGATCGATCCATCCAGGCAGACGAGTGCGGCCGTCTGGCAATCCCCGATGACCGCGTAGTTTTCAATTGGAGCGTGGGTGTTTTGTGTTGTATCTGTCATTCCTCTTGCCATCCTCAGGACTCATTCTACGGTTGGGATGACAAGGGACAGGATCACAAACCTAGCGATAGTAGCCTCCCTCTTCTCCGCCCTTTACCTGGCCGTACTCCAGTAGCGTGACCAGAAGGACGCCGCCGCAAATATTGCCCAGCGTTGCCGGAGCAAGCCAGGCAAAGTACCGGGACATGGCGAGCTGATGATCGAGAATCGCCGAGAGGATCTCTCCACTGGTTGCAATGCAATGGGCGAAGCCTCCCAGGCCCACGACAAACGTCAAGAGCCAAATCAGCATGACAGAGCCGGTGATGGAGTGACTGCCACTGACCAGCCAGGCGACCAACGCGATGATCCATCCGCCGATAACGGCGCTCCAAAATACGTGGCTGGTCGTCACCCCGGCTGCCTCCACGCCCATGTGTGTCATCGCGGTCACAAACTCAGGCCGCAATGCACCGGTGCGCACGGCCAATAATGCGAAGAGAAAAGCTCCCAGAACATTGGAGGGGAGAACGATGGCCCACAGGCGGAGGGTTCGCCAGCCGTGACGACGTTCGGCAAGCATGAGCGCGACGGGATAGAGCGTATTCTCCGTGAACAGCTGGGCCCGGCCGAGAATGACGGCTATGAATCCGATCGGGTATAAGAGGTCGGCGATAAACTTTGAAGCGGAGCTTTGCCCCAGTTGAGCAATCACTATCGACGTGCTCAGAGCGGTCAGACCCATGGTGATTCCGCCAGCAAGTCCCGAGATGAAGAGTCCCAAAGCCGCGCGATCCAACTCGTGGCGCGCGTTACGGGAAACCTGCTCGTAGATCTCGTCCGCGGTTGGCCGATCGAGCTCGGTCTGGACCTGAGATGATGCGTTCGCTTGCGATTCAGCCTTCTTCTTTAACTTGCGTAAGGGCACGAAAGCTCCGATCTGACTGGGATGCGGCCCGGCGCACCTGGCGCCGCACGGCGGAAGGACGGGGCGCACGGCACCTTTTTGGTGCAATGAAACTTTCAAGGGCCCAATGGTACAGTCATTGCTGTTGCACCCAACCGCCGAGTCGACCTGATAAGGGGGTCTCTTGTTACCCGCTAAATCCAGCCTGAACATACTGCTATGCACCATCCTATTTCTTTCTCTTCCAGGCAACATGAGCGCGGCCGCCGACACTTCCAGCCCGGGCATACTGAAGGCGCCCGACATGGCCAACCTGATGCCCGCGACCGTTTTCTTCCGCGGCCAGGTGGCCAGCGTACAGGCTCGTAATTCAGGTGGAGTGAAGCTGGCGGACGGCATGCTTGTGCTTTGCGCTCTTGTGGATACTTCGGGCTACTCGACGGCGGTGCAGCAGAAATACCAGGGTTATTTCATCACCGAGGTAGCGCTCGATATCAACGGGCAGACGCTGAAGCCGGGAGCCTACGGCGTGGGGTTTGTGGAGGGGAACAAGTTCCTGGTGATGGATCTCGGCGCGCACGACCTCTTCACCGTGGGCGGCGTGCACGACACAGAGTTGAAGCGCCCGACTCCGTTGCAGGTTCTGGCTGATACTGCACCGAACCGGTACCGGCTTTACATCAATCGCAACTACGTGGTCTTCTCTCCTGCCCCCGGTACCTGACCCTGCACGAAAGGTGTAGATGGAAGGCCATTAATTTCCGCGGAATGAGTCGATAATTTCATGAACGGAAAGAGGTTTGCATGGTCTCCCCCATCCGCTGTCAATTCCTCTGGCCAGGCTCCGCCTGGTCAGACACAGGCCACTGAATCCGCCCACGGAATGACTGTGGGCTCACCGGCCCCCACGAGCGCCACCCACCGCTTCCTCGACAACTTCGGTTTTCATTTGCTGGTCGTGCTGCTGGGGATTGCTCTGGCCTTTATGTAGTCAAGGAAGGGCTCGCGTGGTCAACGCCTCAGCATCCAGAGGGGGTTGTTCATAGTCCAGGATCCTGGCCACCGCAGACCGCAACCCACCCGGGTTGTTCAGGTCCACCTGGTAGGTTGGGGATCCAAGCTGCCGATCGTCTCCTGAGCGAATCGCCAATATCCTGGGATGCGGGTCGTGCTCCAGTGCCTGGGCGATTAAGCTCCTGGCCTGCGTTTCCTGCACGGTTTGACTCAATATCACGAGGTCATAGGGTCGCGACCGCAGAGCTTCTCCTGCGTCCCGTGAGCTCACTGTGGTTATCTGCCAATCTCGCAGAAGCTCGGCGCGCGTCCGCAAGAGAACCGGGTCGTCCCCAATAATCAGAATCAAGGCTTTCATATCAGCTCCCTGTTTGCGTGTTGGCGCAGACTTAAAGGAAGACAAAGTGATGCAAGTGTGTGACGACCATACTAAATCCAGAGTTTGCTCGGGGCCAACTAACTTTTTACGTCAGTGGAAACGATAAGCCGATTTTTCACTTCCAATCCGACCCGCGCGTACTACACTCGTAGCACTTTATGCGTTGGACTCCCGGTGGTCTTAGCAGCGACGTTGAGGACAGACGAGGCCAGTCAGGCGGGGGCATCGGCGGAGGCGGGCTCGGAATCGTCGGGTTCATCATCCTGCTGGTGATCAGCCTGGTGACCGGGCGCAACTACATTGGCGCCTATTTTTCCAGCGGCGGCGGAGCCACACAGCAGCAGAGCGGACCGCGAGCGGTGTCACCTCAGGAAGACCGATCGGCACAGTTGGCCTCTTTTGTGCTGGGCGATGCCCAGGACACCTGGACCCAGATTCTTGCCAAAGAAGGTATCCGCTATCCTCGGGCGCGCCTGGTGCTGTTCCGCGACTACACGCAGTCAGGCTGCGGTGCGGCGCAATCCTCGACTGGACCGTTCTATTGCCCCGCAGACCAAAAGGTTTACCTGGACCTCGGGTTCTGGGACCAGTTGAAGCAGTTCGGGGCGTCAGGGGAGTTTGCCCAGGCATACGTGATTGCCCATGAAATTGGGCATCACGTGCAGAATGTGCTGGGTATTGAGCGCAAGGTCCGAGGCATGCAGCAGCAGAATCCCCAGGCACGGAACCAGCTATCCGTAGCCGTGGAGTTGCAGGCAGACTGCTTCGCCGGAGTATGGGCCCACTCAACAACGGATCGCCAGGTCACCGACCAGGCCGATATTAAGGGCGGCTTACAAGCTGCGGCCGCCGTGGGCGACGACCGCATGCAGAAGATGTCGCGGGGATACGTGACCCCAGACTCGTTTACCCACGGGTCCTCGGAACAGCGTATGTCCTGGTTCAACCGCGGATTTACCACCGGGCAGGTAAGTGCCTGCAATACGTTCAGCGGCCGAAGTTAGACCGATAGTTAAAGCCGGGCGGCAACCGCCTTGGTTTCGGTGTAGTGCTCCATGACTTCCTTGCCCATTTCCCTGCCCCAGCCGGATTGCTTGAAGCCGCCGAACGGCCAGGCGGGATCTCCGTAATTGTGGGCGTTGATGCAGACGGTGCCCGCCCTGATTTTGCGGGCCATCATGTGAGCGGCCTTCAGATTCGTCGTCCAGACGCTCGAGGACAGGCCATATTCCGTGTCGTTGGCGAATTTCGCGACCGCGTCCAGGTCGGCATCGTCGAAGGATTGGACGCAGACGACGGGGCCGAATATTTCTTCGCGTACTACCTTCATCGAGCGATTGGTTTGGGCGAGGACGGTTGGCTCGACAAAATAGCCCTGGTTGCCCATGACCTTGCCGCCGGTGACTACCTCTGCGCCTTCCTGCCGCCCGGCTTCGAGAAAGCCGGTAACGCGGTTGTGTTGCTCCTTCGAGACCAGTGGTCCCAGGTTGACGGACGGATCGAGGCCATGGCCAACCTTCAGCTTGGCCGCCTCCCTGGTGACGCCGTCGACGATCTTGTCGTAGATCGATTTATGGGCGAAAAGCCGGGAGCCGGCAGTGCAGCATTGGCCCTGGTTGTAGAAGATAGCGCTGGCTGTGCCGGCGATGGCGAGTTCCAGATCGGCATCGGGGAAAACGATGGCCGGCGATTTGCCGCCCAGTTCCAGTGAGACCCGCTTCAGGTTACCGGCTGCGGCCTTGACGATCAGCTTGCCGACTTCGGTCGACCCGGTGAAGGCGACTTTGTCGACATCCGGATGTTCTGCCAGTGCGGCTCCAGCGGTCTCGCCGTATCCGGTGACGATGTTCACCACGCCGTCGGGGAAACCGGCCTCGGTGATGAGCTCGCCCAGGCGGATCGCCGAGAGCGGCGTCTGCTCCGCGGGTTTGAGGACGATGGTGCATCCCGCCGCCAGGGCGGGCGCCAGTTTCCAGGCTGCCATCATCAGGGGAAAGTTCCAGGGAATAATCTGGCCTACGACGCCGACTGGTTCGCGGACGGTATAGACGTGCCAGTTGCCCGGAGTCGAAACCTGGATTTGCTCGCCGTTCAACCGTGTGGCCCATCCCGCCATGTAGCGGAACATTTCGATGGAGCCGCCGACATCATCGCGGCGAGCGTTGGTGACCGGCTTTCCGTTGTCCAGCGCTTCCAGTTCGGCAAATTCGTCGGCATGACGCTCCAGCAAGTCGCCCAACGACCAGACCAGGCGCTGCCGTGCGGCAGGTGAGATGCGGGACCACGGTCCGGTCTCGAAGGCGCGGCGCGCGGCGGCGACGGCGAGATCGATATCCGCCTTATCTCCGGCAGGGACGTGCGCAATGATCTCTTCGGTCGCAGGGTCTTCGACCGTAAACGTCTTCCCGCTGCGGGCATCCACCCATTTACCGTCGATCAGCATTTGATGTTTCTTGGCCAGGAACGCGGCCGCGGCTGTACTGAGCGCCGGTCTGCTGACGGCAAACGTGGTCTCTGTCGCTGTGATGGGCATTGGGGAGGCTCCTTGCGATGGCAGTTTGCGTGCGCCTAATGTTGCCTCCGCCAGCCCCGGAGTGTCAATGAGCGGAATGGACGTTGCTCACTGGGAACCTGATTTGAGGACGCGCGAGGCTGATCGCGAAACATTGACAACATCGCGACAATTTGATGACAACTGTCACTCGTAAAAAATCTACGCTTCTCCCGGCATGAAAAGGCAGAGCTCTGATCGCGCAAGATCGTGTGCACATAGCCGAGGAGGACAATATGGAACAGACCCGCATACTCTCCCGTCGCATCCGTGTGCTTGCCATGATCTTCTCGATCCTGGCCGTTGCGGACGGAAGCGCCTTTGCCGCTGATGCTCCATCCATCGCGACGTTAAACACCATCACTTCTATCAGCACGACCATCCCGGCAAACGGAGATTTGAATCCGTATGGGGTTGCGCGCGTACCGAGGACCAAGGGAAGCCTGGTGGAAGGCCGATTCCTCATCAGTAACTTCAACAACGGATCAAACCAACAAGGAACGGGGACGACCATCGTTCAGATCGCGCCCAATGGGGCTTTCAGTGTCTTTGCCCAGATCGACGCGAGCAAGGTGTCCTGTCCCGGAGGGGTCGGCTTGACGACCGCATTGGTCGCTCTGCGCAGCGGTCTGGTGGTGGTTGGAAGTCTGCCCACGATGGGCGGAGACCCGACGACTTCGGAGGCGGGGTGCCTGATCGTCCTCGACAGTAATGGCAAGGTGATCAAGACAATTGCCGGGCATCACATCAATGGTCCGTGGGACATGACTGCGGTGGACGGCGGCAAGTTGGCCGCATTGTTTGTGACCAATGTGCTTAACGGCACGGTCGCGGCCGCCGGTAGCGTAGTGAAGAGGGGAACGGTGGTACGCCTGCTCCTGGACATCGACGAGGATAAAGCGCCTGAATTGCTCGATAGCACGGTGGTTGCCTCCGGCTTTCCGGAGCGCACCGACCCGAACGCATTGGTCATCGGCCCGACGGGAGTGGCATTTGATGACCTTACCGGAACACTGTACGTCGCAGACAGCCTGAACAATCGGATCGCGGCGATTCCCGGCGCGCTGTTCCTAACCAAATCAGCGGGTCCTGGATATACGCTGAGCCGGGGAGGGGCTCTCAATGACCCACTCGGCCTCACGATTACACGAGATCACCACCTCATTGCGGCGAACGGGAATGATGGCAACCTTGTTGAGGTGAATGCCTTTAGCGGCAAACAGGTTGCGGTCAAACTTGTCGACAACACCGGCGGCCCACCCCCAGGCGCAGGAGCACTCTTTGGTTTGATAGCGGTCCGCGATGGCGTTTATTTCGTGGACGACGCTACGAACACCTTCAACTTGCTTCACTGAGCATTCGCCCTTCTGAGCGAATGCTCAAATGCGGGACTCATGGATAGACGGTCCCAACGGCAATGAATCGAGTTTCGGCGGCTCACGAAGGCGCCGCCGAAACTCTTATTACGATGACTGCCCCGTGGGCCCACTTTCCGCCAGGATTACGGAGCCTATCCTGCGCGGGTCAATCTGAGCCGATTTTGTATGAGGAATCTGTGGCGTGCTGCTCAGCTGCAAAGGCCGCGCAGGTCTGGTTGTAAACGTCACCACTATAATCCCGCAGACTGACAAAGCTTTCAGGGTATCGCTGGCAATAAAACTTCGCGTTCTCGATAGACTCCTGAACGTTGACGCTCGGCTTAGTTGGGTTGTCAATTGCGCTCACCTCACTCTTTGCGCAGCGGCGCAGTACTTCAGAAAGGTAGTTGCGACGGGGCCTTGTGGGGGAGAGGAGATCCGCAAAGCAGGCCGGGGCCTTCCACAGTACTAAGTGCGGGGCAGGGTGCGCCATCAATTTTGAGTAATCATCGGGAAACTTTGGTACCCAGGTCGAGTTTGAATTCTTGTTAACCAAATCTGGAACGGTAAGGCGATCAACAAGGACGATCGAGGGTGTGGGAGAGCCTCTTTAAGGCCGATCGAGGGTCTGGGAGAGCCTCTTTCCTGAGGTACGTACCCCATGCGACATGGGTTCACTGATCGATTCAGCAAAAGCGATCGTTGGGCTGCGCCATCGTTTTCGGCCCACGTACGCTGAGGCGAACGTGGGGCAGCCCGTCCGATTCCCTCCGCAGTTGCTATGACGTGAGGGTCTCACACACGCCCTCATATCCGGTTGCGTGCTAAGTCCTTTGTTTTATCAAGATGATCAAAATTCCATTATTTCCCGCCCCCTTGCCGGAGCGTGCGCAAAATAGTGCGCGATAAGCGCGATAAGCGCGGTAAGTCACCGCGTAAACCCCCAGAGCGGTTCGGAGCAGTGAAGTGCGAGTCGCGGCACACTGCATAGATGCGGATTTGGGTGGTTTTGTCGCGGTCGGGATGTTGATTTCGCTGGATTGGATTGGTGGAGCTAAGCGGGATCGAACCGCTGACCTCCTCGTTGCGAACGAGGCGCTCTCCCAGCTGAGCTATAGCCCCACAAGGCGGGAACAACCAGCTTCAGTTTAGCAGCGAAGCCGGGGATTGCGGAAGCACCCGAGTGCAAGGCTCAGGGGTTCAGGAAACGGCCCTCTAACGCGTTGAAGAGCTCGTCCAGATGGACCTTCGGAATTTGACCCTGGGCCATCCCGGGCGATCCCCCGCCCCGCAAACCATAGGTCGCCAGTGCCTCACGCAACATGGACCCGCAGTCGATCTTCAGATCCGCGCTTGCCGCAACCACCACACGCGCTGGTTCCTCCTGCGCGGTGGCCAGCAGAGCGCAGGTCTGCGAAGTCGAGGCAATCAGCCGCGAGGCCAGCAGTTTGAGATAGGCGGCATCCTGATCAGTGAAAGTTAACCGCACTAGCCTGCGGCCGCCCTGCACAGGATGCTGAAGTAGCAGGCTTGCAGCGTGATACCCAGCCAGCTCCTCGGTGAGCTTCTGGCGCGCCTTGTGCGCGGCTTTGGTCTCAGCTAAGAGCCGGTCCACCGCTTCGGCTACGTCCAGACGACCCACCGAAAGCGCCGTTGCCGCGTGCGTGAGCGTGGCCAGATCGTGCCGGGCGGTCACCGCAGCGCGCATGCCGCAGACAAATTCCACTCGAAGGCCCTGCCGCATACGTTCTGTGCCGCGGATCAACAGGCCGCCAATTTGCCCGGTTGCCTCGACGTGTGTGCCACCGCAGGCGTTGAGATCGATGTCGTCAATCTCGATGAGGCGGATGTCTCCTTCCCGCTCCGGCAGTTTATGCAGGGTGCCGGCTGCGAGCAGCATCTCCGCTTCCTCCCGCGGGATGGTGCGCATGGTGACTGCCCGGTCTTCGGCGATGATCTCGTTGACCGCGTCCTCCACTCGCTCCAACTCCTCTTGCGAAATGGCGTCACGGGCTAGATCTATGGTTGAGGTCATCTCGCCCAGGTGAAAGGAAACGGTTGCCGCGCCTAATTGGCGATACACCACGGCGGAAAGCAGGTGCTGGCCGGAGTGCTGCTGCATGTGGTCGCGCCGGCGGCTCCAGTCAACGTACCCACGCACCGCAGTTCCAGCCAAAAGCGGCTTCGGCGTGGTGTGCCAAACCTCTCCGTGCTCGTCCTCTTCCACCGCGAGAATGGGAGCCTGGAGCAGAGCGCCGCCCGAAGAGGTGGCCGTGAGCAGGCCGGTGTCGTGCGGTTGGCCGCCGCTGGTGGGATAAAAGGCGCTGCGGTCCAGGGCGATTTGCCACAACGACCGCCCGTGGGTCCGGGAGACCTCGCGGATGTCGGAAACATGCGCGTCGAAGCAGGCCAGTGATGGGTCAGCGTAGTAGAGCCGGTTAGACATCCTGCAGGTTATTCTATCCGGGGAGATTGAGGTTGCCACTTTTCAGGGGTCGAGCCGGGTTCGGCGGGATCGCCTTTTTGTTGACGGTAGGATCCGCGTTGGGGCAGGGGGGCAGCCGGACGTGCGCCCAGTTGCTGCAGGCACAGGATGCAAAAGCAATTACGGTTTGCAAGGCGGAACTCGATGCGGCCGAAAATGCTCCCGCCAGCGAACACATGGCGCGCATCGTAGCCAATGATGAATACGGCGTGGCTCTGCTGGGAGTGGCCCACAAGCCAAAACAGTCACTCGAGGCTTTTGACTCGGCAGTTGCACTGCTGCCGGCCAGCACGGTTAAGCCTGACAGCCTGCAGTGGGCGGTCATTTTTTGGCACCGGGCCACCGCTTATCAGCAACTGCAAGAGTGGGACCGCACCGCCGCTGATCTGAGGACGGCAGAGAATACGTTCACCGCCGCCATCGCCGCTGCCGGCAGTGACGCAACCCTGGCCGAGCATTTCCGGGACCTGCGCCAGCGGGTGCGCAGGCAGCACGCCGATGTGCTCGAGCATCAGGGCAAACACAGCGAAGCGCAACGGCTGTTAGCTACACAATAGTGCTATAACCCGAAGCCACGTGGCCAGCCACACTCACTCGTTCCTCCGGCATAATCAATCTGTAGAGAGGGGTGCTATGCGACTATTTGTCTGCTACTGCATGGCCGCGCTCATGATGAGCCCGCAGGCATCGATTGCGGCACAAGCGGGCGCCAAGGCCGGGGATGTAGCGCCTCCCGCAAGCCCTCTCCCCACAACTCCTCCCGTGTCCGACGAGGACAAGGCCAACCAATTGAGCGAACAGGTGGGGAAATTGATGGTGAAGTGCGTGAACCTTCTTACCGCACAGGACCCCCTTTCGCTGGATTTTTGCAAACAGCAGCGCGACCTGGCTGACCAGTATCCTCCGCACCAGCGCCTGGTCGACAAGATGCTGGCCTACGACGAATACGGGATCGCATTGGCTGCCTTCGATCATAAGCAGGAGGCACTAGAGGAGTTCGATCGCGAGGTGACGCTGGTGCCCAAAGCGGTCAAGCCCGGGTCGCCGGAGTGGAGTACGGCCTACTGGCACCGGGCGATGATCTACACCCAGATGGGTCAGAACGATAAGGCCGACCGCGATTATCGAGCGGCCGAAGAGAATTTCCGCAAGGCGTCAAAGGCTACGGACACGTCAGCAGCCCAGAAGAAACGGCGGGCCATCCTGCGCCAGCATGCTGCCCTGCTGCAAAAGGAAGGCAAGACCGAAGCAGCGGCTCAATTGCTGCAAGAGGCGCAGAAATGACGGAAGAGGCAGTGGCAAAAGAAAAGCCGCGGACCAAAGATACGCAAACCAGGAATACGCCGGATATCCCTCGTAACGTGGAGCCTTACTACATCGCCTTTCTTCTGAAAGGTGAACGTTGGAACGATACGCAAGGCGCGGACGTGGCCGACCTGGTGCCTCGCCAGTTGGCATTCATACGGGAACAGGTGCAAGCCGGGCGCTACTTGCTGGCGGGGCCGATTACCGATGACGGCCCCCTGGTGGGGATGTCGATCATCGCCGCGGGTAACGCTGCCGAGGCTTTGGCAATCGCCTCCGCCGATCCAGGCGTGCAGGCCGGACGAGTGAAGGTGGAGGTGCATTCTGCATTTCTGCCCACGCTGAAGGATTTGAAAATCAACTACTCTTAGCCTTCTCCTTATCGGCGCGCTTTACCGCCGCGGCCATCTCCTCGAGGTAACGCTTGGGCTTTTGCTGCTGCAGTCCGTGCTCGATCGCCTTGCGGTAGCCACCGGAATAGATGGCATAAAAGACGGCCAGCGCGCAGCCCACACCGAGCGCGAAGCCAAAGAAATATCCGAGCATGATGTTATAAAACACACCCATGGGTCAGACGCCGCCTTGCGCGACATGGGAACGGTGAAGGATGGGCGGTCCGGCACGTCCCCACTCGTTGGGATCCCAGTGAACCGGGCTCAGTTCGTGGTCGCGATGACGAAAGGTGATCGGCCGTGGAGCTCCGTTGGGTCCCATAGAGTCGAAGGTAAGGACGATTTGCCTGCCACTTTGCGTCCAGCGGCCATGCATGGTGGCGTTGTTTTTGCCGATGTACTGGGTAGTGAACATCGCCGTCCCATCAGAAGCCAGGTTGAGGGTAAAAACCCGTCTCGCCGCATCGGACGCCGGTGCGTGACCCTGGTAGACCCCGGAAAGATCCGTCTCGTGGCCCCGGGCTAACAGGGTGGCGAAGGCGGCTGGAAGGATCCAGCAGAGCGCCAGCAAGGAACGGGGGATCAGCCGACGGACAAGCATGACGAATGATCATAGATGCCGCCCGGCTGCCCGGTCACAGGAATTCGGCATAGCCACAAGAATTCAGCGAGCTCCGGGGAACCTGGGGACGAGCGGAAAGGGTATATGATGCGTCTCTATATGCGACGGTCCTTGTTCGGTTATGGGAACATTTGAAGGACAATTCGTCGGATGGCTGGAGGCCGAGCCTGTGGCCGTACCAGAGCAGGATACGCACGCCCGGGTGACCGCGCTGGTGGAAGAATATTCAACCACCCTCTACCGCGTGGCCTATTCGGTTACGCGCAATACAGCCGATGCGGAAGATGTGGTGCAGGAGACCTTTTTGCGCGTTCTTCGCCACCGCAGCAAGCTGGCTGAGGTGCGGGATTATCGCGTCTGGCTGGTGCGCATCGCATGGAACCTGGTCCTGGACCGCAAACGGCGCGCCAAAACGCGGCCCCAAGTCGATGATTTTGAAGACCTGGCACGGGTTCTGCCGACAGGCGAGCTGAGCGCCGAAAAGCGGGTGATTACCGCCCAGCGCCATGCCCGAATTCTTGCACTGATCGACACTCTGCCGGCAAGGGAACGTGAGGTTTTGCTGCTTTCCGCAGTGCAGGAGTTGTCGACAGTAGAGATTGCCCTGGTTCTCGACACCACTGAATCGACCATCCGCTCGCGGTTGTACCGGGCCCGGCACGCGCTCGCAGCTTTGCTGGAGCAGGAAGGGAGTTTGCAATGAGCGTACATTCGGAAATCGACGATACCCTGCGCCGGCTGGGCAGTGTCGAGCCGCCCCCCGGACTGGAGGGGCGGATAAACCTCCGGCTTCAGAACTCGCGTAACCGTTTTTCGGCCAGGGTGACACGCACCATAGCCACCTGTGCGTTGGCGGCCAGCGTTGCTCTGTCGGCCGTGGTCTTGAATCCCGCTCTGCGCAGCCGGGCGTTTCACCATGCCTCGGCCCCGAGTATGCCCGCGGCCAATACTCCGCGAGTCGTGTCACCGGTCTCAGGCGGGTTTGGCACCGCCTCGGCGGTACACGTACCGGTAGAGCCGGTTCCGGTGCAGCCCACGCCGGTTAACCAGGGACGGGGTCGATCCAGATCGGGACGGGCTGTGCTCCCAACCGGGAACCTGGCACCTTTGCCACGCGGAGTTGCCGCACCCCATGCAACCCCCGCCGTTGTTCCTGACGCGACGCACTGACGCTAGAGCACTGCCTCGATAATCATGTGAACGACTGCCAACACCGCCGCTCCAATAAAAGCGGCGCCAAAGCTGGCAATCTGCAGCCCTGGAGTGATCTTGCTTGCCAGGATGAGCATGACCGCGTTGATCACTAAAAACAACAAGCCAAGAGTGAGGATGGCGAAGGGAAAGGTGACGATCTTCAAGATCAGTCCCAGGGTCATATTCAAAAAGCCGATCACCAATACTGCCACCAATGCGGAGGGCAGGCTCACCACTCGGAATCCGGGCACGATGTAGGTCACAGCTAAAAGAGCCAAGGCGCCGAGGATCCACTTCAGGAGCAAATTCACCATTGCTGTAACTTCCTTTCGAATACACAGGGAATTCAGTGGTAACAGCCTACGCTAAGATGAGCACAAAGGGGCAAGATGCCTGTCGTACCGCCGTGGTTGACCGTTTTGCTGGTTTTGTTGGCCTGCGTGGCTCCTGCCGCATTCGGCGCGAGTGAGCCGGCGGCTTTGCCCGATGCGGCAACCATGCTGCACGAAGTTGAGGCGCACCAGAAGCAGTTAGACAAAGTGCGGGAAGACTATACTTTCCGCTCGGTGCAGACTACTCGGCAATTGGACAGCAGCGGGAATACGAAAAAGGTTGAGACGGAGGAGCACGAGGTCTTCTTTGTGAATGGCGAGCGGGTGCAGAAGCTGGTGCGCAAGGATGGCAAGGACCTGACTCCGGACCAAGCGCGTAAAGAACAGGACCGGGTCAATAAAGAGGTCCTCAAGATCTCGAAACCTGGGTATAGCAATCCGGACAAGGATGAGATCACGGTTTCGCGCCTGCTACAGATTGTTACGTTTTCCAGGCCGCGGCGGGTGCAGTTGAACGGACGGGATACGATTGCGTTTGACTTCGCCGGGGATCCACACGCCAAGACGCATGGGCGCGGCGAGGACGCGCTGAAGAAGGTCAGCGGGACCATTTGGATCGATGAGACTGACCGCGAAGTCTCGCGCATGAGCGCGACCCTGGATGAGAACTACCATGTAGGGTTTGGGCTGTTGGCTTCGGTTGCCAAGGGCAGCAATGTGGTGTTCGACCAGGCGCTGATTCGTAACGAGGCGTGGCTGCCTACGGCGATTGCCTTGCATCTGCAGGCGCGTGCGTTGTTGGTTGCTGGTTTTCGGGCGGAGATCGACATTCGGTTTGATCAGTATAAGAAGTTCCAGACCGATGCCGTGCAGCAGCCGGGAGCCACGGCGCACTAGGGATTGGGGTGGTGGACGCGGGAAAAGCGATTGTTGGGCTGCGCCCATCATATTCGTCCCACGTACGCTGGGGCGAACGTGGGGCACCCGTCCGATTTCCTTTTAAGGCGTGCGCTTCGTACAGAGACTGTTTCCTAAAACGTCTTGAGTGGTTCACCGCATGGGAACTCAGACTTGAGAGTTGCAAGGAGAGGGCAGTGGAATCCCACATCTCGCGAAAAACGAGCGAGATGTGGGGCACCCGTCCGTGGCTGACAGTTAGAAAGTGCTCGATGTGGCGTTCAGCTACTTTTGCTGTAGCTTTTGGGCGGCGATCTGGCCGGCGGCGGTTTTGGAGGTCTTTAGCTGGGCGTAGATTTTGTTAGCTTCGGCAGGATTGGTCTTCTCGTAGAGGGACGCTAATTGCAAGCGCGCTGCGTCAGCCGGCACGGTGTTGGTTGGTTTCGCGATCAGCTGGTTGTAAAGCACAACCGCTTCGCTGCTGCGGTTCAGCTGCTGGTAGAGGTTGGCTAATGCCAGCTTGGCGAGCGAGGCCAAGGCTGCATCGTGCCCATCCGAAAGCTTCTTCAGATAGGTTTCGGCCTGCCCGGATTGGCCCAGATCCATCGCCGTAAGGCCCGCGAAGTACTCGGCGGTCTTGCCCGCTTTAAAAAAACCGTATCGATCCGCGAGCTGCACGAATTGCTGATTGGCCAACTTGGCGCGCGCGGCGGCGGAAGGAAAGGTCCTTTCCCCGGGCATGGCCGGCTGCCCTGGTTGTGCCAAGGGAGCGCTGTAGGTGTCCATCGCCTCACCGAAAGCCAGGTCGGCGGCGGCGGAACGCTTGTTGTAAACGACCAATGCAGCCACCACCACGGCGATCAAAAGGACCGCGGCCACAGTGGCTTGAATCACCCTCGATCGATGGTCTGCGAACCAGTCCACACTGGTCCTGGTAGCTTCGATCAAACGGTTCTGTTTGAGCGCGTGACGTGTCTGTGTGTCCACTAATTTCCTTGAGAAGCCTTTGCGGGAGGGTCGCAGTCCAGCCGCTATACCGTTTGCTGGCTGCGTGAGCTTCTAAAGTTTAGCAGCGCTGAAGTTTGCGGGTCAAACGAGCGAGGTTCGGCACCCTCTGTAAGGGGCTAGCCGACCTAGGCGGCTACGACTGGATCTTCGATCTCGCCGTTTTCGATCTTCTCCCGGCAGTCGATGCAGTACGGAGTCCAGGGAAGGGCTTCCAGCCGCTTCAGACCGATGGTCTTGCCGCAATGCATGCAGTCTCCATAGGTGCCCTCGTTCAGCCTTTTCAAGGCCAGGCGGACAAGCGCGAGCTGCTCATGGCCGCTGGTTCCCTGGCTGAAAAGCATCTCTTTCTGGTAAGACTGCACGGCCTGGTCTGCAGCGTCCAGCGCGCTGTCTGCCGCAACCTCGCGGCCTTGCTCCACCGCCGAGATCATGGAGTGTTCCAACTGCTTTTCCTGCCGGCGGAGGCTCTGTTCAAATTTCTGTATTGTTTCGGGATTATGCACCACTGTTTTCTTTGCTCCTCGACACCTAAAAAAATATCGTTCTAGTGTCGCCTAATTGGACGCAGATTAGCGGTGAAATTATCTTTCTTTTTAAATTTTTTCTCATTTCTTTGAGAGTGCCCAAGAAGGAACACCCTGCCGGGCACAAAATACTCTAGGCTGGTAATTATGTACGAAGATTTCCACGTCATCGATCACTGGACCCAAGAGGACCTGCACTGCCGGTGGACGGCCAATGTAGTGGCCATCGCCACCCGCCACGCGGACGCGGTCGACATCCGCTTTGAGGTCAACGGCCGGCCGGTCTGGATCGCCCTGCCCGCACTGGCCTGGGTGGAACAGAAGGAGCGGTCCGGCCACGTCATTACCGATCGGCTGGCAGCCCAGGTAGCGGGCCGCTACCTGAAGCAGGCGGCGGAGAGTGGGTATGACAACGGGCGTGAAATGTACACCATGAGCGTGGCGGAGGTTCTGGAACAGGTGGACGCCGTCATGGCGGAAGCCAAGCATTCCTCCCTGCTCCCCGAACTGCCCGTTATATCCGGGTCGTAGCTGTTCACCGTCGGCCCCATCGCCTGGAATTACTATCGTTGGGCAAGACGCAACAGTCATTGGTCATCGCTCTGCAAAACCGTTGCTCCGACGGGTGAGCGTTGGGTAAACTCTTGCATACCTGAGCGGTAGCAGGGGAGGAGCGTCGAGTGGATTCAGTCAGGGCAACCACGATGACAGGAAAGCTGGTGGAAGGGGCCCACGTCCACCGCAACCTCTCCATTCCGCAACTGGTGGAAGCGGCGATTGCCCGGGGAGAAGCGAGCCTGGCGGACAACGGCGCCCTGGTGGCTCTCACCGGCGCGCGAACAGGACGTTCCCCGCGGGATAAATTTATCGTGCGGGATGCGGTTACCAGCGACACCGTGGACTGGGGCAAGGTGAACCAACCCTTCGACCCAGAGAAATTTGAGGCGCTTCTGGCGCGGGTCGTCACCCATATGCGGGAGCGCGACCTTTACGTCCTGGATCTCTGTGCCGGCGCAGATGAGCACTACCGGCTTCCGGTGCAGATCATCGCGGAGTATGCCTGGCACGCTCTTTTCGTGAAGCAATTGTTTGTGCGCGTGCCGGGGGAGAAACTGGCCGGGCATAAACCGGAATTCACGGTGATTGCCGCGCCTGAGTTCGAAGCCGTGCCGGAGCGCGACGGCACCCACTCCGGCACTTTCATCATTACGGATTTCACCCGCCGGATCATTCTCATCGGGGGCACGAAATATGCCGGCGAGATGAAAAAGTCGATCTTTGGGGTGATGAATTTCCTATTACCCGCGCGCGACGTGTTTCCCATGCACTGCTCAGCCAACCTGGGAACGGCAGGAGACACGGCGCTGTTCTTTGGACTTTCCGGAACCGGCAAGACTACTCTCTCCGCCGATCCGAAACGGCGGCTTATCGGGGACGATGAGCACGGCTGGAGCGAAAGCGGGATCTTCAATATCGAGGGTGGCTGCTACGCCAAGTGCGTCGATCTGTCAGCGGAGAAGGAACCTCAGATCTACCATGCCATTCGCTTCGGCGCGGTGCTCGAGAACGTGATGATCGACAGCAGAACCGGGGCGCCGGACTACAGTGACATCCGGTACACGGAGAATACGCGGGCTGCCTATCCGGTGGAGTACATCGCCAATGCGGTGATTCCTGGGGTTGGGGGGCATCCGAACCATGTGCTGTTCCTCACTGCCGATGCGTTCGGGGTGTTGCCTCCGATTGCCAGGCTGAACCCGGCCCAGGCCATGTACCACTTTCTTTCCGGATATACGGCCAAGCTGGCGGGGACGGAAGCGGGATTGGGCAGTGAACCGGTGCCGGAGTTCTCCACCTGTTTTGCGTCGCCGTTCATTCCCCTGGCTCCTGCAGTGTATGCAAAGATGCTGGGCGAACGGCTGCAGCAGCATAATGCGCAGTGCTGGCTGGTCAATACCGGCTGGACTGGCGGGGCGTTTGGCGCTGGCGAGCGAATGAGCCTCAAGTACACGCGCGCCATGGTCAATGCGGCGTTGGATGGGCGCCTGAGCAACGTTGAGTTCGTTACTGAACCTGCGTTTGGTTTGAGTATTCCGCTGAGTTGTCCTGATGTACCTTGGGAGTTGCTGAATCCACGCAATGCGTGGAAGGATGCTCGGGCTTACGATGCGCAGGCGGTCATGTTGGCGGAAAAGTTTGAGAAGAATTTTGCCAAGTTCGATGCGCCCGCCGGGGTTCGCGAGGCTGGTCCTGTTGCCAGGAAAGCTAAGAACTGAGCCTCGGAATTTCGCCTAAGAGTCTGAATGACAGAGCGGTGGGGCGCCCGTCGGTCGTGGTCGGGACAGAGTCTTGACGTTAGTGCGGCGGGTCAGGACAGATGCCGCTGGTACTTTTGTGTGAACCTCCGGTTACATTACGGGATTTAATGGACCTCTCCTAGGAGGATCCCAGGTCTCAAAAGCGAGACCTGGGGCACCCATCGTTTTGACCTTTGCCTCTGTTTCCACCTTTTCCATCTTTTGCCGCAGGCACGTTTGTTCTGAACCTTTGGTTACAAAACCGGACCACCCATCGTTTTTACCTTTGCCACTGTTTCCACCTTTTCCATCTTTTGCCGCAGGCACGTTGGTTCTGAACCTTTGGTTACAAAACGGGACCACCCACCGTTTTTACCTTGACGTTAGCGGGCCATGACTACTGGAACACGCGGGGCGACGGTGCGTCCGTCGTGGAAGATGGTCACGATGGAGCGGGTGTTGGTGATGTCATCCAAAGGGTTGGCGGCAAGCACGATCAGGTCGGCGCGCTTGCCGGGACGCAGGGTTCCCCTATTGGCCTGGATGCCCAGCAGCTCTGCGTTATTCCTGGTGGCGCATACGATGGCCTGCATCGGGGTGAGCCCCGCCTGCACCATGTCTTCCAATTCCCTATGCTCAGAGAACCCTGGAATCCGCGTGGGAAAAGCTCCTGAGTCGGTTCCAAACCCCACGCGTACGCCCGCGTCGTAGAGGGTCTTCAGGTTCTTCTGGTCCAGGGCAAAGTCTGCTTTGTGCTGCGCGGTCTTTGGATCCTGATTCACCTTCTGGACATAAGCCTCGCTGGTCAACATCGTCAGCACCGCGGGCGATAGGGCATCCTTGAAAAAATTAATCTGCATGAACCCGGGGTTCTCAGCGTAGATGTAGAAGGACTCGTCCACAGTGAAGGTGGGAATGTACCAGACCCCGCGTCGCTTCATGGCAGAAATCAACTCCTGGTCGACCGGTTTGTCGCGGACGCTGTGGGCCAGTACATCCACGCCGTCATTGACCAGCGACTTGGCGTCAGCCAGGTAATAGACGTGCGCCGCTACACGCAGGTGATGTTTGTGCGCTTCCTCGATCACCGCCCGGTAGATCTCGGGCGACATGGCCGGTTTGGTCCCTCCGAGAGTGTCGACCCAGATCTTGACCATGTCGGCGTGCCGTTTGGCCATTGCATCGACTGCCAGGCGCGCTTCTGCCGGGGTTGCGGGCCGGTATAGTTGGTCGGGCGCACACGGCAAGGGCGGTGCGCCATCCGGCACGCCGATACCGCGGTCTGCGGTTAGGACGGTAGCACCGTCGAGCTTGCCCTGATGTTGCTGCTCGCGTATCGCGTACAGAAGATCGCGATTGAGGCCCAGGGATAACATCGCGGTTACACCGTAGCTCTCGTACTGCCGCAATTCCGCGAGCACGTTCTCCGCAGTATAGGCAGTGGCCGAGTTCTGTCCGTCCGCAATCAGAGCCAGATGCCCATGGGCATTGATCAACCCGGGCATGACCGTATCGCCGTGCAGATCGAGTACCCGTGCATTTGGAGGGACCGCGGCGGCCGCAGACTGAACAGCCTTTATGTGATTGCCCTCGATCACCACGGTTGCATCTTCGAGCGGAGTGCCACCGGAGCCGTCGATTACCCGCACATGGGTCAGAGCGGTGACGCCTGATGGTTGGGTCGGTTGGGAGTAGGCTGCAACGAGCGATAGTGGCGCCCACCCAAACAGCATAGCTAGCGATGTGCGCAGAAGCATGGTTTGAGCCGCTCCTAAGATGACCTACTCGAGATGACCTACTCGCTGTAATGCAACAGGCTGAACACGTTGTACTCTTTGAACCGGTCGCGTCCATTTAGAAAGTCGAGTTCGATGGCGAAAGCAAGACCGACGATCCTGGCCCCGAACTGACGAACCAGTTTCACGGTTGCTTCCATCGTTCCCCCCGTGGCCAGCAGGTCGTCCACAATGAGAACGTTCTGGCCCGGCTCGATGGCGTCCAGGTGGATTTCGAGTGCATCGGTTCCATATTCGAGATCGTAGGTTACGCGCGCAGTGGGCGCGGGCAGCTTGTCCGGCTTGCGCACGGGTACGAAACCGGCATTCAGGCGATAGGCTAACGCCGGCCCGAAGATGAAGCCGCGGGCTTCAATGCCCAGCACCAGATCCACATTCTCCATGCCGATGTAGTGAGCTGCCAAGGCGTCCACCAAGGTGGCGTAGCCATTTTTGTCCTTGAGCAGAGTGGTGATGTCGTAGAAGAGAATGCCCGGCTTGGGGAAATTCGGAATCGTCCGGATAAGAGATTTCAGAGGCTCACAGTTAATAGGCGGGTGAGTCATTCGTAGCTACCAGGCTCCTTCGATCTGGAATGCTTCCAGGTTTTGTGCCATGGCTTCATCCAGGTCGCGCTCATGCACAGCATCCACCCGGCTGCCGCGTGAGCCGCGTTCGAGCTCGGCACGAAGTTCGTCCAACTTTTCCTCGCTACCCGCGACCATGACCTCGACTTCGCCACCGTCGGTGTTTCGAACCCAACCCTTCAACCCCCGAGTCCCTGCCTCGCGGTGAACAAACCAACGGAAGCCGACCCCTTGCACACGACCCTTGACGATGTAGTGGCGCACCATATGTATGCTCTTCCCCTTATGCTCGAGACAGGTATGCGCCTTCGGCTGTATCGACGCGAATCTTTTCCCCCTCGTTAATGAACGGGGGCACCTGGACGACGAGGCCGGTTTCCATTTTGGCCGGCTTGGTGACGGAAGAGGCAGTCGCTGATTTCAAGCCCGGTTCGGTTTCTACTACGGTCATCTCCACGGTTTGCGGCAACTCGATGCCTACCGCGAGTCCATCGAAGAACGAAACCTTGATCTGCAGATTAGGGGTGAGGTACTCGATCGCGTCTCCCAGTGTGCTGCCCTTCAGATGGGTCTGTTCGTAGTTCTCGGTGTTCATGAAGTAGTAGTCGTCGCCGTCGGCGTACAGAAAGTCCATGGAAATTTCATCCACGATGACGCGTTCGATGGGGTCTGGGGAACGAAAACGATGCTCGAACATGGCGCCGGTGCGCAGGTTGCGGAGCTTGGCCTGGATGAACGCGCGCAAATTTCCAGGAGTGCGATGCTCAACGCTGAAAACCGTGTGCAGCTCGTTATTGTGCTTAATGATCATGCCCGGGCGCATCTGTGTGGCAGGAATCGCCATAAAAGAAAAACTCCTTCATCTTTCACTGGATTGGCTGTGCAGAACTCTCAACAGTCGATTGTAGCGCCTTCCCTACTTGCCGAAGATTCTGGAGAAGAAGCGGCCGATGCGGTGGAAAACGCCGTTGTTGTTCGATGAGGGATTGGGCGGGGGAGGCGCGGAGGCTACCTCCGGTTGCGGTGTTGGCTGCGGCGCGGGTGGTGGAGACGCGATCTGCGGTTGAGAGGTTGAGGGAGAAACAGGCGCGGCTGGCGCCGGCGAGGAAGTGGCCGGAGCCGCAGCCGGCGCTGCGGGGGGATTCTCGCCGTTGTAGGTGAGCGGAACGGTGACCTGGGCGTGCGTCTGGCCTGCAGGAACCACGGGCGCGGCGGGAGTGGGAGGGGACGCCAGGCCTTCGCTCTGCGCTAGCGGAAAGGCCGTATCTGCCGGCGTTGAGGAAGGACCGCCCACCGGCTTTCCTGGTGTTGCAGGGTTGGCCCCGGTAGTGCCGGTACTGGCCACGGAAGTGACTGGCATCGCCGGGCAACCGCACGGCTCCGGTTCATGATCCACCACTTCACTCAGGCTGCCATGCTGGAAGTTGACGCGCTGATCCGGCATCACCCTGTACGCCCCACCTTCCAGTTGGCTGGTAACGGTGACATAAGGCGCATCGGCGCCGTGATTGTCGACGCAGGTGTCGCCCTTGGGATTTACGCGGACGCTCAAATCGGCTTGTCCAGGACCGGAGATGAGGATGCGCAGGTCGGGGGTAAGCAAGACATCGGAGTACTTGCCTACGACGTAGTTGGCCTCGATAGCGCCGCGATCGAGCGCCATCATGAGCGCGCTGCTGGCCGGGTCGTCGATGGAGCGGTCCTTCGCCAAGTGAACGGAGCTGGTGGAGCACAGGCGGAGTGAGCCGCCCCTTTGCAGGGCAATCTTGACGGCTTGTTCTCCGGCGGTAATCTGGCTGCCATTGCCGAGCAGGGTCTCTCCATGAGAGATGTCGACGGCGCCTGAAACCTGTACCTCGGTGGCGGAGGTTCGTCCGATCGGTTGCTGGGCCAGCAGGATCGGAGCAAAGAGGACAACCGTTCCGGGCAGGAAAAATCGCATCGTCACAGCTGTTCTCAAAGAGACAGGAAATTCCGGATCAGGTTCTTGCCGTCTACGGTCAGCACGCTCTCGGGGTGGAACTGGACCCCTTCGATGGGAAAGCGGCGATGCCGCAAGCCCATGATGGTTCCGTCGCCGTTGCCAGTTTGTACCCGGGCGGTTATTTCCAGTTCCTCCGGCAAGCCCTCTTCAGCAACAATGAGCGAGTGGTAGCGGGTGCAGGTCATGGGGCTGGGTAGGCCGGCGAACAGATTGCGGCCATCGTGCTCGACTGGGCTGGTTTTGCCGTGCATTAACTTTGGAGCGCGTATGACGTTGCCGCCGAAAGCGGCTCCGATCGCCTGGTGGCCGAGGCAGACGCCCAGGATGGGCACTTTACCCGCGAAATGACGGATGAGGGGAATGCTCACGCCGGCTTCCTGAGGAGTGCAGGGTCCGGGTGAGAGGACTATGCGCTCGGGTTTGAGATCGTCAATTTGCTCGAGCGTCATCTGGTCGTTGCGGGTGATGGTCATCTCGGCACCTAGCTCACCCATGTATTGCACCAGGTTGTAGGTGAATGAATCGTAGTTGTCGAGGACGAAGACCATGGGCGCCACTTGTTTCAGTGTAGCGCTAGAGGGGTGAACAGAACGTGGCTTTGCGGCTCATGGGCGTTGGTGCATGAGAGCCGGATTAAAAAGCCAGCCGTCCCTTCGGGACTGTTCGTGCGCTCATAGCCTACCCAGGACTGCGTCCTGGGCTAAGGTCAGCCGTCCCTGCGGGACTTGTTTGTGGCTAGAATCAACCGTCGCGGGGGGGCTGAACTGATTCAGGAATATGTTCACTTGCCGGCGGCCACAGCCCTTGCCCTTTCGACCGCTCGGACCACTGCTTTGGCTTTGTTTACCGACTCTTCGTACTCTTCCTCGGGGACGGAATCGGCTACGATACCGCCTCCTGCCTGGATGTAGCCTTGGTCTCCTTTGAGGAGCATGCTGCGGATGGCTATGCAGGAGTCGAAATTGCCGGAGAAGTCGGCGTAGAAAACACTGCCTCCGTAAATGCCTCGGCGCGTTGGCTCCAGCTCCTCAATGATCTCCATTGCGCGTATCTTGGGGGCTCCGCTCAGGGTGCCGGCCGGGAAGCAGGAGCAGAAGGCATCCACCGCGGAAAGCCCTTCCTTGAGTTGGCCTTCAAGGGAGCTGACCAGATGCATCACGTGGGAGTAGCGTTCCACATGCATAAGGCTCTTCACTTTCACTGTGCCAAATTCGCATACCCGGCCGATGTCGTTGCGGCCCAGGTCTACCAGCATCACGTGTTCGGCCCGCTCCTTCTCGTTGCTCAGCAACTCCTGCTCGATGCGGAGATCTTCTGCTTCGTCGGCAGCGCGCGGACGGGTTCCTGCGATGGGACGGTACTCGACATGACGCTTTTGCACGCGCACCAACAACTCGGGAGAAGAGCCCACCAGGCAGGTGGACGCCTTATCCAGATCGAAGCGCAGGAAATATAAATATGGTGATGGATTGACGATGCGCAGAGCACGGTAGACGGAGAAAGGGTCGACTCCCGGCTTGACTTCAAAGCGCTGGGACAGCACGGCCTGGAAGATGTCGCCGGCGGCGATGTACTCCTTGATCCTGACGACGGAGGCAAGAAAATCTTCCTTCAGGGTGTGGCTGGTGACGGAAAGCTTACCCCTCGGCCGCGCATGCTTCGGTTTGGGAATAGGCCTGGCCACGCGCTTTTCTAACTGACCCAATCGCTTCTTCGCATCCGCGTACGCGGCGGCAGGTTTCTGACGGCCTAAATCGGCAGTCACCATGAGCAGGATCTGCTTACGTACGTGGTCGAAGGCCAGCACCTCGTCGTAGAACATGAGGCAGGCGTCCGGGATGCCCAAGTCATCCTCGGCCAGTTCGGGCAGACGTTCCAGTTGCCGCACTACGTCGTAGGCGAAAAAGCCGACGGCGCCACTGGTAAACGGCGGCAGGCCCGCAATATGCGCCGGGGTTTGCCCGGCCAAGAGCTCCTTCAAAAGCGCAAACACGTCCCCCTGCAGGGATCGGGTCTTTCCTCGCTCGTTGATGGTGATGGAGCTGCCGCGGGACAGAATGGTGCGATAAGGCCGGATGCCGATAAAGGTATAGCGGCCTACTTTCTCGCCGCCTTCTACCGATTCCAGCAGAAACGATTGTGGTTCGTCCGCGGCGAGGCGCAAAAAGGCGGAAACCGGGGTTTCCAGGTCGGCCGTCAGCGTGCGGTAAACCGGAACCAGGCTGTGCTCCGCCGCCAACTGGAGGAATTCGTCACGCGCGGGTGCAATCGTAGTGTCAACCGGCATCCTGCTCATACTAAATGGCCATAGCGACAAGCGGGTAAACAGGAGAGGATTCGTCCGGATGAAGCATCTATCCGGGTGAAGCATCTAAAGGATTTGAGGTGCTTGCCCGGGTTCCTGGGGACGCATATACTCGGTAGGTTTGGGGTTAGTACGAATAACAGGTCCCGGCCAAGTGGGCGCAAGCGCGCGTAGGGCTCGCCGGGAGCGGAAATTTAGCCTGGGTCTTCAGCTGGATTTCGCCCCGTCGAAGTGCCTGCGCCGTCCCGCCCGGGCGCAAACGGCTCAACCGCGGCGGGACTTGAGTGGATTGCTACCGCAGTCCGAACGTGGAGAATTGGTTATGCAAACCGTATCGCTCGAGCAGGAGATTAATCCCTGGGAAGCTCAGGCTGCTCGCTTTGACTTTGCTGCACAAAAACTGAACCTGGATCAAGGGCTGTGGAAAGTACTGCGCTACCCCGCACGCGAGGTGATCGTGCACATCCCGGTGATGATGGACAACGGAAGTATTGAGGTTTTTACCGGTTTTCGGGTCCAACATTCGATTGCCCGCGGTCCTGGTAAGGGCGGAATCCGCTATTCACCAGATGTAACCCTCGATGAGGTACGCGCGCTGGCCAGCTGGATGACTTGGAAGTGCGCCGTGGTCAACATCCCATTTGGTGGCGCCAAAGGGGGTGTGATTTGCGATCCCAAGAAGATGTCCATCGGCGAACTGGAGCGCATGACGCGCCGGTACACGTCGGAGTTGATTGAGTTCATTGGGCCGGAAAAAGACGTACCGGCACCGGACATCAACACCAACGAGCAGACGATGGCGTGGATCATGGATACCTATTCCATGCACATGCGGCAGACGGTGACCGCTGTGGTTACAGGAAAGCCCCTCAATATCGGCGGCTCGCGGGGCCGGCGGGAAGCGACCGGCCGCGGCATTGCCGTGGTCTGTGACGAGGCGCTGCGGTACCTGAACATGCAACGCGAGGGATGCCGGGTAATCATCCAGGGTTTTGGCAACGTGGGCTCAAACGCCGCCAAGCTGATGATGGAAAGAGGCTACAAGATCATCGGCATCGCCGAATATGACGGCGGACTTTACAACAGCAACGGAATCGATATCCACCTGCTGCTGGAATACCGGCAGCGGAATGGTACGGTGATGGGCTTCAAGGGGGCGGAAGCGGTGAATTCGTCGGACTTGCTGATTTCCGACTGTGAGATCCTCATCCCCGCCGCCACGGAGAACGTCATCACCAGCCGCAATGCCGACCGCATCAAGGCACGCATTGTCTGCGAAGGCGCGAACGGGCCTACCACTGCTGTTGCCGATGAGATCCTGGCCGATAAGAAGGTTTTCATCATTCCGGACATTCTGGCCAACGCAGGTGGAGTCACGGCTTCTTATTTCGAATGGGTGCAGGATCGTCAAGGCTACTTCTGGAAGGAAGCGGTGGTGAACGAGCAGTTGGAGAGCATCCTGGCGGAAAGTTTCGGGGATGTGGTCCGCTACGCCGAGGCGCACGCGGTCAACAATCGCATTGCCGCTTACATGCTGGCCATTGACCGGGTTGCGTTCACCATCAAGCAACGCGGCATTTACGCCTGACCCGGATTTCCTGCCACGTTGCCCTAGACGAGGCCGCGTGTGCGCCTTCCGTAAAGAAAGGCGCATGAAATGTGGCAACGCCAGCAAGCACCACAGGAAATCCGAGGGAGCAGGGACTTAAGTAACCCCTGCATGCACAGGATCCACCGGGCGCCCGGCTGTCGACAGGCGCCTGGTGCATAATTGAGGAGGGGCGCGAGCCCTCCCTCAACAGCCGAGTCGATCGTGAACCTGCCAAACTCCATTACGATGAGCCGCATCTGTTGCATCCCCTTGCTCATCTGGTTGCTGTCCGGTTTCTTTCCCTTTCACAGCATTCATGGGGAGCAGGAGATTGCCGCGTCGCTGGTGTTTATCCTGGCCTCCATCACCGATGGCGTGGACGGGTACCTGGCACGCAAGCGCGGTCAAATCACTACCATGGGCATGTTGCTGGATCCTTTGGCTGACAAGCTGATGATCACGGCGGCCTACGTTTGCCTGGTGCAGTTCAATCCTCACCTGATGAAAGCCTGGGTGGTGGTGCTGGTGATTGGCCGTGAGTTTCTGGTCAGTGGGCTGCGATCGATTGCCAGTTCGGAAGGGTTCACCATCGAGGCCAGCGACCTGGCCAAGCTCAAGACGGTGATTCAGATTGTTTCGGTGGTAGCGGTTATCCTGGCCCATGCCTGGTATGAGTGGCATTTTGGGTGGTTTATCCTGCCGGTCGAGTGGATCGCGATCGCTGCTATTTATTTCATGGTGTTGGTGTCGATTATTTCTGCCGTGGATTACTTCGTGGCGTTTTGGCGCAAGATCGATCATGCTTCCGCGGATCGGCGTTCCCATGCCAGCTTTGTTTTGAGCAGAAGGAAAGATTTGCCGGCGGCTAATAAGGTTGGTTAGTGTGACGCGGGTTGTGCTCCGCGCACGGAGCAGGTCGAGTCTTTCAGTGGCTGAGAGTCCGCCGAAAATGACGGACAAAACGTACCCCAGGGGCTAAAGCCGTGGCACGGAGATTGTATGTGCGGGCTTCAGAGCATGTGTGAGAACTCCATCTTCCAAACTCAGTCCCGCAGGGACGGCTGAAAATCGACCGCGACGCAATCCTGGACAACCTTCAGCCGTCCCTACGGGACTTAATCATGTCTGATGATGTACCCAGGACTAGCGTCCTGGGCTAAGTTCAGCCGTCCCTGCGGGACTAAATTCGTAAATCCCCGGTTCTCACGCACGCTCTTTAGCCCGTACATAAATCGACCCTCCCTTCGAGTTGTTGCCGTCCGCAAGAGAAAAGCCCCGGCGGATGGCCGGGGCTTTGTCTTGGATTCATCTTGCCATGGTCTTATGCAGGTACCGCATGTACATGCACCGGACGGGTCAACCGCTGCACGAAGTGATAGGGCGGCCAGGGTCCGGAGAGTTGCATGTGGCAATCCTTCAACTGCTGGCTGGCGCTTGAGTACTTGTTCTGGTAGCGCTCGATACCCTTGTGATCAATCAAGTGAGCGATGTCGAGCAGCATCTTGCCGGAATCCATTCTGCGGCAACTGATCTCTTCATCGAGTGGGCTGAACATGCGATGCATTTGCACCGAAACGGCCCGCGCCTTGGTCTGCCGTTCGCGCTGCCGGGTAGCACTCTCCCGCAAGCTGGACAGATATTCTTTGCCCACCCGGTCCATCGGAACCGGAGTGCCCTGCTCGCGGCAGCAGTCGTCCAGAAGCACTTTGAGGTGCATCTCTGCTTTTCCGCGTAAACGCTCAACGTTAGCAAGAAACTGCCGCTGGTTGGAGCGAATGGATTTTCTCAAGGCTTCATCGTCCGCAAAGACAGTACCAAAGCGGAAAGGGAGCACAGTGGAGAGTTTGAAACAGTCGCTGATCACACGTGCGTGTTCTACGGCTGCTTTCTGGTCTAAGTTTTCTGAGGGCTGATGTTCGCTGACGATAACTGCGAGATCACTGGCTGGATAGAGGAAGATCTGATTTCCTGAGATTCCCATCACCGATTCCATTGGTACGGGTTTTCGGTGGCGGCTAAGTTCAGGAAACGCCTGCTTTTCACTAATGCAATAGGCATACCATGCCATAGAGAGTCACTCCACACTATGCTGACGAAGGAAGTCGCCAGCTTTTCTTTGCGATCGTGAGGCCTGGAACGACTTCGTAGGGGAGATCTGGCACGTCCAAGGAACAGGACTGCACCGAACTATCGCGTATCCTAGTCCCGGATTAGAACGACTGGCAACAGAAAGCCTGCAGCGATACGGCACAAAATGACGTCTTCGATAAATCGCATTTGTGTTGTCGAAATAAACTATAGTGCCATCAATAACCGGGGGAAAGCCGGCTTAGAGGCTGCGGAAAAGGGATGATTTCCATGGAAATAGGGTGGGAAGCGTACCTCAGCGGCCGTCAAGCCCCACACATGATTCGGCCTGGATTGTGTATGGGCCTTACCTTGGCGTACGGTTTCGCTCGTATAACCCCCAAAGGCGTACCTAATCAGGCTGCGGAAATGCGGGAAAGACGTACCTCAGGGGCTAAAGCCCGACGTATTCTCAATCATTTGCGGCCCGACTAAAGTCGTGCCCTGATACAAAACCGAGTTTTTCAGCAGCATGTAAACCCGTCAAGCGCCGAGGCCATTTACGCTTCAGCTTTAGCTGTCGGCCGTGCCCTCCGTCCGGACTTTTCTTCGCAGCCTGTGAAGCCCATACCAACCACAGCGGACCCTACGACCGGATTAGCAGATAAGCGATCATCGCCGCTGTAGCGCCCAAGAGCACAGCCATCACGATGGACATGGTGAGGAACACCCGGCGGAGTGCGCTGATCTCGGCAACGAGTTTGCGGCTTTCTTCAATGCTGTTTTCGTGAACCACGCGCAATCGCCCCATTTGTTGTTCAATGCGTTCCAGCTGGAGTGCCTGATTTCTGGCTTGGACTTCCAGATCACGGCTGCTGGTCTGCATGGTGGCGACGCCCTTGGTGAGTTCGGTAAGGTCTGGAGCGGCTTTGAGGATGCCCCGGTCGAGCAGCGGCACCAAGCGGGCAAGATAGGGCAACACAACGCGCAACTGAAGTAGAAGTTCCCACATAGAGCGGTGCGAGCCTTTCTCGGGTTTTTCGAGGGAAAGTGGGGGCAAGGTAGCCGCGGAGGCGGGTTCAGGGTTCGGATTTTTGGTCATCAACGTGTTGGCAGGGCCGGGTCCCGCCTGCGCTCATCGTATCCAGTTGTCCAGGACTTGCCCAGACACGCGTTTCCAGCGAAAATAGAGGGTTGCTAGCCAGCTTTCTCGAATCTTCCATTTTTGGGAACCATTCGAGTAATTTATATGAAAAAAAGTGTTGACCCTCAGTTTCGATCGCGATAAGTTCTATTTGGCTTAAAGAGAGCGCGCCCTTTGGGCATAGGCCGGGTGATCGCCCTTTCTCTGCTTGTCCAGCTTCAGCAAGGTATCGGGCATCCGGAAGACGGAACTCTCTTAACCGTAGAGGTCACAGCAGCGCGACATGCAGGTCATTTAGACGCATGCGCAACCTGGAGACAAAGGCCAAGGGTTATACAAGC
This sequence comes from uncultured Acidobacteriaceae bacterium, assembly GCA_963830325.1. Lineage (GTDB taxonomy): Bacteria > Acidobacteriota > Terriglobia > Terriglobales > Acidobacteriaceae > PALSA-350. The sequence continues at coordinate 937,462 of CAWHMV010000003.1, read as the reverse complement.
GCCTTTGCATAAGGGTTCCGCGCGAGGGAATTCCGCCGGAAGCGCCGTTCACCGACGACGCAGGGAATCTTTCCAGTAACCGGTTGGACAACAAGAAACCCAGACGAAAAAATTGTTCCCGCAAGAGAACATACGCGTCTAACAGATAGAAAATCGACCGACGCCGCGCAGGCAGACCCTTTGCCGCCTGACAAATGCGCATATGGACGGTCAAAGGATGAAGGAGAATAAAGATGCGCTCTGATCTTATCTTTGGGGCACTTGCCCACGTCACGAATCGCTATACACTGTGCCAGCTAGCTTCGAAGGCTACGCGCAAGCTGCACAAGCCCAATACTCGTCTACAGGACACCACCAACGAGGTTCTAGTCCGGTTCCACCACGAAAGCCCGGCGGCACCAGCCGCCGCTACTCCGGAAGCATCTCAGATCCAGCAGCGCCGCGCAGCTTAAGCGCGGCCCTGTTCTGGGCCTTTTCGACCCCTTCCCTAGACAAACTCGAACCTGCTCAAACCAGCAAGATTCCTGCCCAATAAACCCCTCCAATAACTTCCTCCCGTAGGTGAAAATGACTATTTCCGAGTTAAAAGAAAAGAACATAACGGAGCTGAGCCGCATCGCCCGCACCCTCGAAATTCCAGGTGCCAGCGGCCTCCGCAAACAGGATCTTATCTTCAAGATTCTTCAGGCCCAGAGTGAAAAAGAAGGCCATATTTTTGCCGAAGGGGTGCTGGAAATCCTTCCCGACGGGTACGGCTTTCTACGTTCCCCTGATTACAACTACCTCCCCGGTCCAGACGATATTTACGTTTCGCCCTCGCAAATCCGCAAATTTGATCTGAAAACCGGCGACACCATCAGCGGCAACGTGCGACCGCCGCATGAAGGCGAAAAATATTTTGCCCTGGTGAAGATCGAGGCCATCAACTTTGAGTCTCCTGAGGAGACTCGCAACAAGATCCTGTTTGATAACCTCACCCCTCTCTATCCCCAGGAACGAGTCAAGATGGAGACCGTCCACGAGAACACCAGTGGGCGGGTCATGGATCTGCTGACTCCCGTGGGCAAAGGACAGCGCGGCCTGATCGTCGCTCCTCCGCGCACCGGCAAGACGATGCTGCTGCAATCGATCGCCAATTCCGTTACCACCAATCACCCTGAGGTCGCACTGATTGTTCTGCTGATCGACGAGCGCCCGGAAGAAGTGACGGATATGCAGCGGTCGGTGAAGGGTGAGGTCATCAGTTCCACCTTTGACGAGCCGGCGGCGCGACACGTGCAAGTGGCCGAGATGGTGATCGAAAAGGCCAAAAGGCTGGTTGAGCACAAGCGCGACGTGGTTATCCTTCTGGACTCCATTACTCGCCTGGCGCGCGCCTACAACACTATTGTTCCGCCGTCCGGCAAGGTACTCTCGGGCGGTGTCGATTCCAATGCTCTGCAGCGGCCAAAACGCTTCTTCGGCGCAGCGCGCAATATTGAAGAAGGCGGTTCCCTCACTATCATTGCCACTGCCTTGGTCGATACCGGGTCGCGCATGGATGAAGTCATCTTTGAAGAGTTCAAAGGTACGGGAAACATGGAAGTGATTCTCGACCGCAAGCTGGTCGACAAGCGGGTGTTTCCTGCGATCGACATCCAGCGTTCCGGGACGCGTAAGGAAGAGTTGCTTATCCCCAAGGAAGATTTGCAGCGGATTTGGGTGTTGCGTAAGGTGCTCAACCCGCTTTCCCCGGTGGAAGCCATGGAGTTGCTGGTCGACCGCCTGGGTAAGACGCGCAATAATGCGGAGTTCCTGCTCAAGATGAACTCGTTGTAGCGATCGGGCTGAAGCCTGTACCCATCTCAAACGATTTCGCCCGAGACGCGGTCTCGGGTGATTCCAGTCGTCCCTTCGGGACTTTTCAGATGGCGCATGTCGACCCAGGACTAGCGTCCTGGGCTAGGTCCATCCGTCCCTACGGGACTGAGCCCATGCACGCCTGCTGCCCCGTTGGTGGGGTTTGCAGTTTTCCGTTTAGGTTTGCACCATTCCTGTAATCTGTTAGACACATAGGGGGACATGCATGGGAACGGAATCCCAGCATCGCAGGAGTGCAGTTGTAGCGCTCGGCGGGGCCATGTTCCTGCTTCTCCTGGTGCTGGCTGCCCTGAATGCCTTCAATCCCCTGCCGCCATTTCTCCGCCCTCTGGGCAGCGGCCAGATCTTTTTGTTTACCGCCCTTTCGGTTCTGGCGTTTCTGCTTCTGCTGACGCTGCTGGTCCTGCTGTTTCGTAACATCGTGAAGTTGCTGGCCGACCAGCGCAGCCGGGTACTCGGCTCGAGAATTCGCAGCCGGATGCTGGTCGGCGCACTTCTGCTTTCGTTCGCGCCAGCCGTGTTCATGTTTCTGTTCAGCTTCGGATTGCTGAATCGCTCCATCGAGCGCTGGTTCTCGCAGCCAGCCTCACAGTTGCGGCAGGATTCGACGCGGGTGTCGCTGGAACTTTCGGAATACGCAGCTGCCAATGCCAGGGCCGAGGCGGAGTCACTGGCCAGTTCTCCCAGGATGCTTCATGCCGTGCAGACCGGAGATTCCGAAGCCCTGCAGCGGGAAATAGGATCGCACCGCATCACGCTTGAGGGTGGGTTCGCGTTGGTGTTCCGGAACGGCGCGGCTATCGGACAATATCAGCTGCCCCGGGATGATGGCAGGGCGATCATTCGTTCCTGGATGGATGAAACGGAAAGCGATGTCGCCCAGGGACAGAACTCGTTAAGCGCCACCGTTTTGCGGGCCGCTCAGCGCAGCGATGTGCCCATGCTGGTGACCGGAAAGGACGAATATGTATTGGGCGAGGCCAGTACCGGAGACGGGGGAATCGTGGTCGCGGGTCTGCCCCTTCCGGCAGGGCTAAGTGCCACGGTTCAGGACATTCGCTCCGGCACCCGCGACTACCAGACGCTGTACCGCGCACGCAACCGCATCCGCAGCACCTACCTGCTGCTGCTGTTTCTCATGACTACGCTGGTCTTCTTCGCCAGCAGCTGGCTGGCGCTGTTTCTCTCCAAGCAAGTGACCAGGCCGGTGGAGGCATTGGCGGATGCCATGGATGCTGTGGCGGCCGGCCACTACGCTCACCGGGTCAGGGTGGAGGCGTCGGAGGAACTAGGGGAACTGGTGCGATCGTTCAATCGCATGGCAGAGGACCTGGAAGGGAGCCGGGCACTGGCCGAGACCTCTACCACCCAGTTGTCAGCCGCGAACCGGGCACTGGAAGAACGCCGCAGCGAACTGGAAACGGTGCTGGAGACGATCCCCAGCGGGGTGGTCACACTCGACCCGCAAATGTGCGTCCTGCAGGCGAATCGCGCCTCGCGCAACCTGCTCAGCCCGCGCGACCATGACGACCTTTCGGGCATGGCGCTCGAATCAATTTTGCCGCGCGAAATCGCCGACGAGTTGATTATCCTTCTGCGGCGCAGCAAGCGCATGGGCCTGGCGGCTACGGAAATCGAGCTACCCGGACCCCGCGGCCCACTCAACGTAACCGCGACTATCGCCCGGCTGGAGCTGGGCAAGGATCGCGAGGGATGCATTCTGGTGTTGGAGGACGTCACCGATTTCCTCCATGCCCAGCGCCAGATGGCCTGGAAGGAAGTAGCCCAGCGGGTGGCTCACGAGATCAAAAATCCGCTGACGCCGATCGCGCTTTCCGCGGAGCGAATCCGCAAACATGTCGACCGGCCCACAGCAGATTCTGACTTCGTGATTCGCAAATGCAGCGAGGTTATCCTGGGCTCGGTGCAAACGATGCGCAGGCTGGTGGATCAGTTTGCTTCGCTGGCCCAGTTCCCCACTTCGCGGCCTAAGGTCTGCGATCTCAACTCCATTGTGGAGAGCGCCCTTGCCCTGTTCGCGGGGAGAATCCAGCATATTCGGGTCGTGAAGCGACTTGGGAGCGGCATTCCTCCGGTGCTAGCCGATCCGGAGGCGTTGAAGCGCGCGCTCGCCAACCTCATCGACAATGCGGCCGAAGCCATGCAGAGCAGCCTGCTGCGGGAACTGACGATTGAAAGCGGTCTGATCGAGGGCCATACGACGGCGGAAATCGTGGTGGCCGACACGGGTCACGGCTTGAATGATGAAATGCGGGAGCGGCTTTTCCTGCCTTACTTCTCCACCAAACAGCGTGGAACAGGCCTAGGCCTGGCCATTGCATCGAAAATTATTCAGGAACACAGCGGGGCCATTCGGGCGGAGCAAAACAGTCCCACCGGAGCGCGATTCATCATCGAACTGCCGCTGGCCGATGCCAAGAGCACCCATGAAGCAGCTCTGGCTGGCGCTAACGGCAGGCTATCCTCATGAACCATATTCTCATCGTCGATGACGAGGCGGAGATTCGCGAGTCCCTGGGCGAAATCCTGAAGGAAGACGGGTATGCCGTGACCAGCACGGCAACCGCCTCTGAGGCCCTAATCCTGCTGCGCGACGCTTCCTATGATGTGATGCTGCTCGACATCTGGCTGCCGGATCGAGATGGCCTGGATGTGCTGACGGAGATTCGTTCGCTGGCCATCGAGAGTACTCCGGAAGTGATCATTATTTCCGGCCATGGCACGATTGAGACGGCGGTGCGCGCCACCAAGCTGGGTGCGTTTGATTTCCTGGAGAAGCCGCTCTCTATCGACCGCACGCTGATCCTGCTGAAAAATGCCGTGGAAGCGCGGCGGTTACGCAGCGAGAACCAGGAGTTCAAGCGCCAGCTGCTGATGCATGTGCCCATCACGGGGGAGAGCGTTTCCATCAAGGCGTTGCGGCAACAGATCAAACTGATGGCGCCTACGAATGGACGAGTGCTCATCTATGGTGAATCCGGTTCCGGGAAGGAGCTGATCGCTCGTGCTATCCACAGTGAGAGTTTGCGCAGCGACCGGGTGTTTGTGGAGTTGAACTGCGCCGCGATTCCCGAGGATTACATCGAAAGCGAGATTTTCGGCTATCGTCATGGCGCGGTTTCGAACGGTCCGGTAGAAAAACTGGGGACGTTTGAGCGGGCGGACGAGGGGACGTTGTTCCTGGATGAAGTGGGGGATATGAGCCTCAAAATGCAGGCCAAGGTTTTGCGCGCGCTGGATGAGCAGCGTTTCACCCCGGTTGGGGGCACGCAGACTATCCAGGTCGATGTCCGGGTCATCGCCGCCACCAACAAAGATCTGGAAGAGGAGATTGCCAAGGGCAACTTCCGCGAGGACTTCTTCTATCGCTTGAATGTCATTCCTTTCTACGTACCGCCTTTGCGGGACAGGAAGGAAGATATTCCGCTTCTGGTGCGCGAGTTTCTGCAGGAGTTCGGGAGACAGTACGGGCGTCCTCGTATCGAGATGAGCGATGAGGCGATTGCAGTGCTCAAGCAATACCATTGGCCGGGGAACGTGCGCGAGCTGAGGAACGTGATTGAGCGGGTGATGATCCTGAACCCGCAGACGATCCGCATCGAACGCAAACATTTGCCCATGCTGGTGTTCCGCGGGGGTGGCCGCAAGGGAGAAGAATTCAGCACCCTGCACCAGGCGCGGGAAGCTTACGAGCGGGATTACATCCTTAAGAAAATTGATGAGTGCCACGGGAATGTTAGCCGTGCTGCGGAGGCATTGGGATTGGAACGCAGTCATTTGTATCGCAAGATGAAGAGCCTGGGGATTAGTGTGCGGGAGTAGGCCCTGTAGGTGGTTACGACCTTTAGGCCGTAATCAATTGGCCTTTGTCAATTGGCCTTTGCTAGGGGGATCCCAGGTCTCAAAAGCGAGACCTGGGGCACCCTTCGCGTGTCCAAATTGATCGGTTTTTGGTTGTGAAGGCTAAGGCAATGGTGGGGCTTCGCCCTTCTTTTTCGTCCCAGGTACGCTGGGGCGAACCTGGGGCACCCGTCCAGTCTTGCGTCGTGGTTTGCTTCCTGGCTTGCGTTCGAGGTTTTGGACAGGTTTCGTGGTTACGTGCGTCTTCTCTTCTGAGTTGGGCTCAACCTGCGCCAGGTCTTCCAGCTGTTTGCGCCAGTCGAGGGAGTCGACAAAGTACCTTGATTCACGCCAGTTCTCTTCGACGATCACATGCAGTTCAAGATAGACCCGGGTGCCGAGGAGGGACTCTATCTCCTTGCGGGCAGCCGCACCGATGCTCTTGAGTTTGCTCCCGCCTTTGCCGATCAAAATTGCCTTTTGCCCCGAGCGTTCGCAGTAGATCACAGCCGAAATCCGCGTCAGGGGCAGTTTCGATGACTTGGCCGCAACGGGTTCGGGTTCCTCGAAGCGCTCTACCACTACTGCGGAGGCGTAGGGAACTTCTTCCCCCGTCTCCAGTAGAATCCGCTCGCGGATCAGCTCGGCCACCAGGAAGCGCTCGGGCTGATCGGTGAACTGCTCCTTGGGAAAGTAACGCTGGCCCTCTGGCAGATACTCGACCAACTTCATCATTAAAGTGTCCAGACCATCCTTCTTGCTGGCGGAGATGGGGATCACTTCGGCAAAGGGATGCAGGGCTCTGAATCGTTCGATGAGGGGCAGAAGCTTCGAGCGTAGAACGAGATCGATCTTGTTGATGACCAGAAACACGGGACAGTCGAGCTTCTGGATCAATTGCAGGACAAACTCATCTTCACTGCTTTCGCGTTCCGCCCGGGGCGATGGTTTCTTCCCCGCTGGGACCGGTTCGCTGTAGCGGGCCGCATCCACCATCAGGATGACGATGTCCCGGCTCTCCAGGGCTTCGTAGACCTCCTGCATCATGCGCCGGTCGAGTTGAGAGCCCGGCCGGTGGACGCCGGGGGTATCTACGAAAACGATTTGCGCGGCGTGGCGGCCCTTGCGCGCCGGCGCCTCGACGATTCCCTGAATTCGGTTGCGCGTGGTCTGCGGCTTGTTGCTGACGATGGCGATTTTTTCGCCGATGAGCGCATTCAACAGCGTTGACTTGCCTGCATTCGGACGGCCGAGGATGGAGACGAAACCGGAGCGCACACCTTAGTGTAGTCTCCCTCAACCGTTTCAACGATCATGGCTCTCAATCGCCGACACACGCACCCGCTCAATCCTGCGATCGGTCGAGGCAACCACTTCAAAGCGCAACGAGTCGGCAACAATCACCTCGCCCGGCAGCGGGATGCGTCCGGCGATCTCGCTGACCAAGCCGCCGACGGTTGCCGCCTGATATTCCTGTCCCACCTGCGACGCGCCGCTTAAGAGGTCTTCGAGGCGGGATACTTCGAGGTTTCCCGAAACCAACCAGGTGCCTCCGGCTTCGTGAATCGGGGCGTCCTGGTCGCTGTCATATTCGTGCTCATCGCTGATGCGGCCGACGATCTCCTCCAGCAGATCTTCGATCGTCACCAGGCCGGCGACTCCTCCGTACTCGTCGATCACAATGCGCATGTGCTGCTTCTCGCGCTGCATCTCCCGCAACAGTTCGTTGACGCGCTTGGTTTCCGGCACCAGGGCGGCGCGCCGCTGGATGCTGGCCACTGTCTGGGTGCTGGCGGCAGCATCGGCGATGTGCAGCAGGTCGTGAGCAAAGGCAATGCCAGTGACGTGATCGAGCGAGCCTTGAAACACAGGGACGCGGGAGTACGGGTGCTTCTTCAACCCGGAGATAAAATCTTCCAGCGTCATTTCCGCCGGAACAGCAAACACATGCGGCCGCGGGGTCATGACGTCACGCACCACTTTGTCGCCAAATTCCACCGCGGAGCGGACCAGATCGCGATCGCTCTCTTCGATGATTCCCTCTTCCTCTCCCGCTTCGATGAGGGCCTCAACCGCGGCCTCGCTGGGATCCTCTTCGAGGTTGCCGGGACGCGGCTCCGCCAGGGCTGCGATGGAAAGCAGGAAGGCAAGCAATATAGTCACCGGCAGAACGAGGTAGAAGAGAACGCGGATGACCAACGTCAGGCGCACGACCCACACGCCGCCTGTGCGGGTAAAAAAAACGAAGGGCAGGAACTGGTTGAAGAGAACGATGACCAGCACGGCGCCAAGCACCGCCTGAGCCACCTCTGCGACACTGGGCGGCGCTCCACCATTTCCTGCAAACAGCAGCACGCCGAAGTAGAGGGCCAGCGAAGCCAGGGAGATTTGGCTCAAGACTGCGGCAGAAAGCGCGATTCGCTCCCGGCTGAGCCCCAGCCGCGACTCCACCTTGAGCTCCCATACGTCGATGTTTTCCTGAAATTCACCGGAGAGAAATTTGCCCATCTCCGCATACAGCCTGGCGATGTAGGACGATAGGGTCAGGATTGCCAGCAGAAGGGCGATGACGATGGCGGAAACGAGGCTCATGGCTTGGCGGCCCGCCGTGGTCGCGGATGATCAGCTGCCTTACTGCGCTCGACCAGGCCGGCAGGCAAAGCGAACTGCTTGCGCAGCCGGGTTTCGCGGCGCCGCATCTGCCCTTGATCGCGTTCGTGGTCGTAGCCGGCCAAATGTAGCAGGCCGTGCAAGATCAGTATCTTAACTTCCATCTGCAAGGTATGCCCGTAGGCTGCTGCCTGGACCAAAGCGGTCTCCAGAGAAATGGCCAAATCGCCGCCCTGACCGCCGTTCGCGGCCTCCGGCAAAGCCGGAAACGAGAGTACATCGGTGGCCTTGTCTTTGCCTCGAAATTGAAGATTCAACGCACGTAGCCGCTCATCTCCCGTCAAAAGGACGGAGAATTCGCCGGTCAAACCGAGCGCTTTGGCAGCGCAGGCAAGAAACCGGTTCAGGTCACGCTTACCGAGAGCAGAGGCGGCCGGTAAGGTCTTCGCTCGGGCAGCTTCGATAACAATCATCTTGCCGTGCGCTCTGCGTGTCCAGGATCAAGGAGGAAAGACCACCTCGACAATCTTCTCGACGCAGAGTGCAAGGTTTATTGTATGTTACCTCGGTTTGGATCCGTCGCGGTTGTGGGTACGCGAGGAACTCGGTATTCCTGCCCGCGGGGGATTGCGGATTTGTAGTTGGACGGAGCAGGGAGCACGGAGGGCAGACGACGCAAACAATCGAGCTTAGCTCTTGCCTGACCCCATTCTTATCTGACTTTTCTATGACGCCATATTCGCAGAAGCATACTCCATCAACGGCGCAAGGGATGCTTCGGTTGGAATCGAAAGACTGGATCCAGAAAGTGACCGATAGCGCGAGAGCATCGTCTCAGCCACCATGTCCCAAGTGAACTTTGACAGTGCCCTCTCCCGTCCTGCTCTTCCCATCTTTTCCCGCAACTCATCATCTTCCAAAAGCCTTAGAAGCATATAGGCCAACTGCTGCGGATCGTTTTTCTCGACGATGAAGCCGGTGTCGCGGTCCTTAACCGTCTCGACGACTCCACCCGAGCGGCTGGCGACTACCGGAGAGCCGGCCGCCATCGCCTCGACTACGGGTATGCCGAAACTGTCGTTGCAAATGGATGGAAGCACGAAGATTTCACCCGCGTAGTAGTGCTCAATCAACTGGGCACGATGGCGAACCAAGCCGTGGAACGTGACTCTTTCGGACACTTCGGCCGGCATCATGCCCTCAAGATACGACCGGTAGGTTGCCCGGTTGAGAGACGACGGGAAGAGTTTGGCTTTGAGAAACGACATGGGCTTGAATGCGTAGTAGGGGGCAACGCTCCGCCGCAACGCGCCATCTCGGATGTCGAAGGTATCCTGCAGGGCGTAGTTGCCTTCCGGGCCGACGAGGTCGAGGCGGACGTTGGGGTATCGCTTGACGACGATCTTGAACGCCTCGAGCAAAACGTGCAATCCCCTATGTGGGGAGATGGCCCCCGCATACAGAATGCGCTTTGGCTTGTCCTGTGAGACGCCGTAGTCTTTTTCATGGACAAACTCGCGCGCGTCGATGCCGTTGTAAATCACTTCGCAGCGGTCCGCGATGGCCGGAAAATCCCGGCGCGTCTTCTCCGCAACATAACCGCTCACGGCAGTTAACAGGTCAACGTCTTTGAGCCTGCGCTCGAAGACCCGGGAGTCGCCCTGGGAAAACCACTCTGCATGCAGATGCAAGACAATCTTCGCCGTTGGATTGTATTCGCGAATGACGGGCACGCATTGAGAACAGTGTTGGATATGAATCACATCGCAGGCCTGCTGCTGCAAGTCCATGGCGACCTGCCTGGCAAAGGAAGGGTAGAGCATGCTGGAAGTGGAAATAGGCGGGGCGCTCGGAGCCAGCCGGGAATATTTCGTCCGCGCTTCAAAGAGCCATCGATCGCTGCGGGCAGTGGTGAAAAACTTGTACTTCACCCCGTGGGCTGAGACTTCGGTCCCGTGGGCCTGATTGCTCGATTTCGCCCCGTAGACAACAACATCGCAGGACTTGGCCAGGATATTGGCGACACCATAGGTACACGCTCCCACAGAGTTTTGGCCGGGAGGAATAATGGTGTCGATGGCCTGATTGACGAAGGCTACTTTCATATAACCCTTCCCGCCTTATCCCTGGTCAGAAGCCCGTCCTTATACGACGGCGAACTGCTCATGTACCAGGGCCGGCGCCCGATTTGCGCGCAAAATGCCGCGGATTTTATACAACTGTATGGGGGAAGAGGTGAAAACTTTGCCGAATGCCATGGGGAGACTTAAGCCACCCACGCCCGACGAACGGGCGAATAAAATTCCTAATCCTACCGTGCCAAAAGCATAGAGACAAAGCACTAATAGAGCCGTCCCCTTTAAGCCGTAGAGCCGTTGCCCCACGGGCATCGATCCAGCAGCCAAAAAGGTACAGATACAAAACCAAACAATCAACCGCGCGTCACGGATGTCCACATTCAGTAACTGCTTGAGCGTCAGCAGCACGTGTTTCGCACTACGGTCTTCCTGTAGCAGTGAACGTGACATGGGCCCCTTTTTGCACATAAAAACTTTAGTAACTGCACCATCGAAGCCCCTATTCATGCATGGCTCGACGGTGAAACTACCTGTTCGGCGGGGTTGGAACCTCCTTGTAGAAGCGGTTCCTATAAACAACCACGCAGTCAAAACGTCTCTAAAATCCTGGAGTCGGGCGCATAGATGAGCCCTAAAAGCAGTAAATATAGGCCGCTAATACCCTTGCAAATCTAGCGGAAAATCTCCGTGACGGTATCTCAAGGCACCGTCTACGGACTACTACAGAAATTGCCCCGGCAACACACTCTTGCTACGCGCCCAGTGGAACGTTTCCGTCCTCTCGTAATCTAGCCGCACCCTACCTTCATGTCAACGGATTGTGTTGCCTGGAAGAGTCGAGGAATCACGATTTAGGTTACTAACGATGTAAGTTGACTAAGCGGGAGTTAAGGGGGACTTAACTCCCAGGTTGCATAACTAGTGGTGGCTGAGGGACCGATCAAATACCAGAACCCTTCGCACCTTCCGCACCGCCGTAGAGATAACAGCGAAAGAACTCGCTATCCTGATAAAAGCAATCCATCAGCTCCCCGTTTGAGAGCTGATCAAGCGTAACCCAGCTGGGATCATCCATGAGCTTTTCTGTCTGCGACTTATGCGCGGCGATCGCCGCGCGCTTCTGTTGCAGTACATCGGTAATATCGACCTTATGTTTGAGATCCAGGAAGGCGCGCGCTCCAAACTGAGCCAGAAGAGAATTTCTTAAAATATTTTTAGACTTCAAGGGCGGAGTATTTTGCGAGAATCCAACCCACGGCCAGTGGAGCCAGAACCACACCGGGTATTCCCAGACAGTGACCGGCTTGGTTTGGCGGCGAAGGGCAGCCAGCACGATGTTGGTTACCGCGACATGATCGGCCGCCTGTTTCATGGGTTCACGAATATAGGGCACAAAGATCTCTTCCGGGGACTCCTGGCGTATGATGTCAGCGACTCGTTCCATCACCGCCGGCATGTTTTCGCCGAGTTGCCCATCTGGGAAGTCTAAGAAGTAGATATCGTCCACGCCTAAAACTCGGCCTGCATTGCGCGACTCTTGTTTGCGCATGGCGGTCAGCTGGTCTCGGGGAATAAGAGTGGTTGAGCCGCCACCGTCGGAAACGTGGACCAGTTTGACGGTCGCACCGGCTTGTTTCTTTTTCAATATCGTTCCGCCACAACCCAGCGACTCGTCATCGGGATGGGGTGAGAAGACAAGCGCACGACGGCCGAGTTCACTGTCCGGGACCTGGCGGGCGGCGTGTCGCAGTAAGCTCCTCGCCAGGCGCCTGGGAAATGGGTCGGGGACCGAGGGTGACGCAAGGGGATTGCGATCGGCGACCTGTGCATTGGTCTCCATTACGCCTCTCTGACCATTTCCAAATCGCGATGCCCGCGCTTTGCCCAGTGTCGGGAGTGATTGTTTCTCCGACACTTAGGGATTTGGCTTCGCTGCTCAAGCGAGACCGGGCGGCATTCGTAAGCCTGGCGCCCTCTTCGACACCTACAATCGACCCGAATCTTACTGGGGTTTCGCAGCCGATTTTGCCGAGGCGCCTTCACGCAGATTGAGCGGCAGCTCCCTTTGCGCGCGGCCGAAGCTATCGTACGCTCGGATGACCCGCTGTACGAGGTGATGGCGAACCACGTCGCCGTCTTCGAAATGACAGAAACGGATGCCATCCACGCCGCGCAGAATCTCAATCGCCTCCACCAGCCCGCTCTTTTTGGGATTCGGGAGGTCGATCTGGGTGACGTCGCCAGTGATCACAGCCTTGGAATTACTGCCCAGACGGGTTAGGAACATCTTCATCTGTTCGCTGGTTGTGTTCTGCGCCTCGTCCATGATGATGAAAGCATCGTTGAGCGTTCGGCCGCGCATAAACGCCAGCGGAGCGACCTCGATCACGTTGCGTTCCAACATCTTATCTACGCGGTCCTGCTCAAGCAGGTCGTAAAGGGCGTCGTAGAGCGGACGGAGATAGGGATCTACCTTCTCCTGCAAGGTCCCGGGGAGGAAACCTAAACGTTCGCCTGCCTCGACCGCAGGCCGCACCAGGATGATCCGGCTCACCTTCTTTGCCAGCAGCGCAGAAGCGGCCATGGCGACGGCCAGGTAGGTCTTGCCGGTGCCCGCGGGGCCGACCCCGAAGACCATATCGCACTCCTCGATGGCCTCGAAGTAACGGCTTTGATTGATTGAACGGGGCTGCACCATACGCTTGATGCCGGCGGAGCGTTGCTTCCCGGTCTCTACCAGTCCACGCAAAGTGACCGCTGGATCCGCCGTCACCAGCTTGAGCATGCCGTGCAACTCGCCGTTGCAGAGCAGGGTACCGCTACGCCGTAAATGCTCATAGTCGGCAAAAACCCTTTCAAACCGGGCTATTGCTTCCGGGGCGCCTTCCACATGCAGGGCATCGGAACGTAAGTCGATGCGGACGTGGAGATTTTGCTCGAGCAGCCTGAGATTCTCATCGCGAGTCCCGAACAGGGGCTCGAGGTTGGGCGTGATTTCCAGGGCTTTTTTCATCAAGCGGAGAAATGACCTCCTATCAGATCCCTAAGGACTGACATGATTGTTGGGTTGGTTGCAGAACACGATCTGTGGAAGGGCAGCGACGCAGGAAAGTGCGTGTGCATCGGATGGTTAGCCGGGTTGGCGATAATCACCAGATATTTCCCGAGGATGGGCACAGAGTAGCGTTTGCCGATCTTGGCGTCAACGCCTAATCGGTGAATTCTTGCCTACTTGGATGCACTTGAGTGCCGGGGAGGTTCCCGGCAAGCAGCTGGAGCGAGATTGACCGGCACGGTGAAAGCCCGTAAACTTAGTATTTGCAGGCGATCCGGTATTCCTCCGCCCGCTCCCAGTTCAAGAAAGCTAAGGGTTTACGATGGCAAATCATGTGTCGGCGCTGAAGCGCGCCCGTCAGACAGTAAAGCGTACCGCGGTCAACCGCTCCAACAAAAGTCACGTCCGCAAGTCCCTTCGCGCGCTGCGCGAGGCTATTACCAAGGGCGACACCTCGAGCATTGCTGAGCAGTACAGCAAGACCGTCTCGGCGTTGGACAAGAGTGTGCAGAAGGGTGTGCTCCACAAAAATACGGCTTCTCGCTACAAAAGCCGGTTGCATGCCCGGGTGAAGGCTCTCACCCACAAAGCGGCGTAGCTAAGTCTCGTCCTATCTATGGGATCACTTCTTCTTTGCCACCGCAGGGCCGGGATTCTCGGCTGCCGGAGGCGGTGGCACCTTATAGATTTCGATCGCGCCCTCACGCAGGATCGCCAGACGGTCTCCATCCTCGGAGAGAGCAAAGTTTTGCCCTGCAGTCAGGATGGGGGAGGCCGTAGTCGCCATCAAGAGCGCCCCGGTTGCTGAATCAAAGACTTGCACCACCTGCTCGCGTACATCTTCGTCGTTGAGCGAGTCGACCAAGTCAATGAAATGGTTGACGTGGAGCAGGCTTACGGCGAAGCGACCGCTGGTGCATGAGTAGGCGAAAGTCGGCCACACGAGGTGGCCCTCGCGCCGCCCGTTCCAGAGTTTCTTCCCCTTCGTAGTCCACGCATCGAGATAAACGTCCGGCGACTTGGGGCCGCAGCTCTCAATCATGAGCGCTGCGGGGGAGAGAAACTCCTCGTGCGGCGTGCAGGTGGACGCCACCCTACCCAACACCAACGACTCGCCTTCAAAGGGGATGAAGCGAATCAGGAATTGGTCTTCCCCCTTGTCCTTTGCCACGCCCACATAGCCGGTGGACGTGATGGGCACGTGAATCGGATTTTCCGTTTTCAGCGCCGCCAGCACTTCTCTGGAAGAGATTTTCAACACTGTTATTTGCGTGTCTTCGGCAGGAGGCGGTTCGCCGTACTGTCTCGCCTGGGCTTCCAGTTTGGTGTGCTCCTCCGGAGTATGCCTTTCATATTGGTGCTCGACCACCAGGATGCGGCCGTCCGGGGAAACTTCCGTTTGCAGCACCGGAGTCGCTACGTCAATGTAGGGGTGCAGTTTCAACGATGCGTCGGTAAGCGAGAAGGTGTTTCGCTGTCGCACCAGAAACCTTCCACCGCCCAAGGGCCATAGGTATCTGGAACGGTCATGCATCCGCCATTCCGCGGACGCCTGCACTGTCCCATCGGGCAAGTCGAGCGTAAGCGCCTGAATCACCTGGTCGTTATCGAACCGCCCAGGGTTTTCCTCGCGCCGCATCAGCCGCGGCTGATGGAAGGTGAAGAGTAAGTGATGGGCATCGATGAAATCGAGGGAAGCGAATGCTTTTCCCGACAACATGTACAGCGGACCCGGCGGCCGATAGCCCAACGGGCCCACCAGAATGCGCTCCTCAGGCTCTGCAGGGGGGGGCTGTTTGTCGTGCGAGGAGCCCAGCAGAGGCACCCCTGCCAGCCACAAGACCAACGTGATCACCGCGGCCGGAACGTGGCAACTCGGCATTCCTGGTGTCCCTGCGGTCTTTTTCATCGATGATGCGAAGGCGCAGTGGATCACCAACCGGCGGTGAGATCGCTGCTCTCTTGAGTGTAGAAGATATTTTCCAGGCTGATGAGCGCGGCTTCACAATAGTGCGGCCGGTCAAAAAATTGAGCAGACAGCGCGAGCCTAGGGAAGGTAGGTATGGGCTAAAGAGTTTGCGTGAGACTCCCCATTGTGTCGTCCCTTACGGGACTCGCTTTCCGTGAAAATCCTACCCGGCACTCCCGTGCCGGGCTACAGATTGTCCCGTCCCTTCGGGACTGATTGCGTCCGGGTGACCTGCGGTTCTGTTCTACCCCTTAAAAGCCGGTACCTAGCTTCCCAGTTAGAACCAAGTTGCACACTTGAAGGAGACTCCCGCCGGTTTTGCCAGGAAAACATCCCAGAACGTTTATGCCGGGGATAAGTCCCCGGCCTACCCTGAAACCGAGTCTTTCCGCAGCCTGTGAAGGCGTGCCCTTCGCTCGACGGGCTCTTAGGGCTTGACTACCGTTCCGTCGATGGTGCGATCGGTCGGGTAAGCGCCACCGTCCCGGATGGGACCCAGAGGGTTTTTCGCCGCCAGTTGCTCGTTGATGTCGACGCCGAGACCAGGTTTGCCGCTGCCGTATAGATAGCCCTTGCGGATCTCTCCTATGCCGGGAAACATCTCGTGGACGATCGGCGGAAAATGGTTTTCCTCCTGGATCCCGAAAGCGCTACTCGAGATGTCGACGTGATAGCTCGCGATCTGGTTGATGGGATCGTTTTCGCCGCCTTCCTGGAATGCAGTTCGGACACCGAAAAGCTCGCACAACGTAGTGAGCTTCTTGATCGGCGTAATTCCACCCGTCGCTGCTACCCGGCAGCGAATAAAGTCGATCAGCCGGTCTTTCACCAGCGGAATGACTTCAAACGGATGGGAGAAGACTTCGCCGACCGCCTGCGGAGTCGTGCAGATCTCGCGGATGTTGCGGTAGTAAGCAATTTGCTCGGGGGGAAGGATGTCCTCGACATAAAACATCTGGTAGGGCTGCAAGCGCCGCGCCAGCTCTACCGCGTTCATGCCGCTTAAGTGCGAGTGGACGTCGTGAATCAGCTTCGGCCCGAAGCCGGCTTTATCACGCAGGTACTCGAAAAGAGGAGGTATGGTATCGACCAGCTGCTGCTCATCAAACGCCGCGCCCTGGTATCCGCCTTCCGGACGATTGCCTTCGCCCGCCGGAGTAAAGCCGCCTCCACCGTAGCCGCCAAGTTGAATGCGCACGTGGGCGAAGCCGTTCGCGAGTGACTTCTGCAGAGCCTCCAGGCATTCTTCCTTGGTCTTTCCTCCCTGGTGGTCATAGACGGGTACACCGTCGCGCGCCTTGCCGCCCAGCATCTCGTAGACCGGCATGCCGGCACGCTTGCCCTTGATGTCCCACAACGCCATATCCATAGCGGAGAGTACATTGTTGTTCACTGGGCCATTACGCCAGTAGGTGCGCATCTGTGCCGACTGCCACAGGTCTTCGATCCGTGCGGGGTCTTTTCCGATCAGCCAGGGTTTCAGATGTTCTTCCAGTGCGGCCACCACAGCCATGGTCTCGTAGTTATTGTTGGCGGACCCGATGCCATACAGTCCGGGCTCGCTGGTGATGATCTTGAGGAAGATCCAACGGTAGTGGCTGCCGCCGTCGGTGGTGATGATCTTGCAATCCTTGATGGTGAGTGGTGGAAGACCATTGGACCTGTTGGCAATTTCCTGTGCGCCGGCGACAGAGAGCAATGGAAGCGAGGCTGCAGCTGACTTGATGAGTTCTCTACGATTCACCCTTGGGTATCCCTCCGGAGGTGGCGCACACGGAACGGCTCAATTGAGCAGGCAGGAACGCTAAGAATGTTAGGGGGTGAACGTGGGTTTGTGCAACGTTAGGAAGGAGTCGTAACCGTGGCCTATCGCCCCAGAAGACAAAGAGTTCGCTTGATAGTCACGCGCATTTGCATGACCCGCACGTTCCTACAGCCGGAGGATATGCGACTGGGCAATCGTTTGCGACGAGCCAGCCCGGGGCTTTACAGGTCCATTGCGTATTGAGCCCCGGCCAGGGCCGAAGTTCGGGGACGAGGTTCACTGGCCAGATCCATTACCAGGCGCTCCAGCACCAACCGCTTATCGGGCGGCGAGGAGCGCAACTCAAGGTCCGCGTGAGCGATAAGGCGAAGCTTTTGGGTGAGCTCTCGGCGCGAGCTGTAGCGGCGAGCCTGGCGAATCAGATCTTCCGCGGCAAATGGAGGCATGCGGAATCCTTGCCACAACGCCTGCCAGATGGCGCGTGAGTCGCGCACATTTTTCTCCAGGATGACCACCATCTGGCGAAACGTCCGCGCCAGCATATAGAGATGTCCGATGGCTGAATCCTCTCCCCCATCGGAGGCATTCAACAAGCCATGCAGCAGGGCCAGTGCGCGGGGTTTGTCGCGGGCGGAAATGGCGTCCGTCAGCTCGTACAGAGAACGCTGCTTGGCCGCCAGGACCATGGTTTCGACGTCGCCCAGGGTGATTCGTCCGCGGTCGGAGGCGTAGAGCATAAGCTTTTCCAATTCGCTGGAGATCAGCATCATGTCCGCTCCCAGAGCATCGGCCAGCTCCCTGGCCGCGTCTGCATCGAACTTCATCCCCCGGTTTTCCGCGGTTGCGAGCAGCCAACGCACGGCATCCGCTTCGTCCACCCGGGCCAGCTCGACCAAGCCGCAGTCGTCGCCCAGGGTCTCTCGAATTCGGTCATAGCGTTCTTTGTCCTGCAGGTCCATCCGCCGCAGATCGGCGGGAAGGCGCAGGTGGTCGGCAACGAAGATCAGCACCGCCTGGGGATTGGGAGAACGGAAGTAGTCCTTCAGCGCCGCGAACTCTTCCTTCTTGGCCCCGCGGGTAAAGAGGTTTTTCAGGTTTCTGACGAAAATGACTTGAAATGGCGCCATCAGTGAGGGCGTGCGCGCAAGGTCGAGCACGTGAAAGATGCTGGTTTCGGCCAAGTCGAGGTCGGTGAGTGAAAACTCACGCAGCGTGGGATCGATCAGCGAGTCGACGAGGGCTCGCCGGCAGCGTTCGTAAAGGAAGATCTCGTCCCCGGCGAGAACGTACCCCGGCCGCAAGGGACCTTTTGAAGACGCAGCCGCTTTGACTTCGGCAACGAAGCGATCCGAGGAGGAGAAACTTCGCAGCTTGCTTACGTCGTCCGGAGGCATTTAGAAGGATTCCAGAATATCGCTCACCAGGGCTTGCGCAAAGTCCCTCGAGAGCCGTTGGACGGCAGGCGAGTCTTCTTCGATAAAGCTGGTCAGGTCGGCGGTGGTTTCAAATTGTTCATGAAAAACGTAGTTGTTGTGCTGATAAAGGACGCGTTGGTCACGGTCGGTCACGAGCACGTTCATGTTGATGGTGATCAGGAAGCTGGAGGTGACGCTGGTTTGCTGTCCTGTTTGGACGTCGGTGGTCTCGGTTCTGTAGGTCAATGGCTGTACTGATTCGGAGAGGATGGTGCCACGGACCGTGGCGTCGGGGCCATCGCCCGAGTCTCCTGTGACGCTGAGCCGGGTCCGATCCGTAAACTCTCTCACCACTGCCTGGGTCATAGGGACCTCTACGTGGTAGAACTGCGTCTTGTTTTTGAAGATGGGAACGGAAAGGGTGTGCACGGTGTCGGGTAGATGAGCGGCGGAGCCCAGGGTGTGATATCCGCAACCGGTGAGGGTTGCCAGGGTAAATGCCGCCAATAGAACAACAGGACCGCGCATGCTTTGGTTATTGTCGCATCTGGCTTTGGAGTGTACCCAGGAAGTCTTGTGGGCGATTTTTCAGCCGTCCCTTCGGGACTGGTCTCATTGTGTTTGCGCGACCCAGGACTGGCGTCCTGGGCTATCGTCAACCGTCCCTCCGGGACTGGTCCCGATACAGCCTCATAGCTGATCTCTTTTCAGCAGGTGCCGTCCAGATTCGAAAAATTAGGACAAGTCTGATTCTCAGCCGTTCCGGCCGTGCCGAGTATATGTGGAGAGCGAATCGTCAAACGAACGAAAGCCCCATTTCGTTGGAAATGGGGCTTTCGGGTTTCGTTATGAGTGCGGGTTAGGCTGGTGAGGGCTGGCTTTCGCCGCCGAAACCAGGGGCACGTCCGGGCTCCGGTTTGATGACGTGCTGGACGTCACCGCCGGGGTTGCCAGGGGGCGGACCAAGGGGCGGCAGCGGCGGCAGTTCCTCGCCCGCGATGATCATGCGGATGTCATTCGCGTCCAGGGTCTCACGGTCCAGCAGGGCCTGCGCCATGCGGTGCATGGTGTCCTTGTGGTCGCCCAGAATGGAGTAGGCGGACTTGTATGCCTCGTCCACCAGGCTGCGCACTTCGGCGTCAATCTGACGCGCCGTCTCCTCGGAGAAGTCGCGGTGCTGTGCGATTTCCCGGCCGAGGAAGATCTGCTCTTCCTTCTTGCCGAAGGTAAGCGGACCCATGCGGCTCATGCCGTACTCACAAACCATCTTGCGAGCCAGATCGGTTGCCCGTTCGATGTCGTTGCCTGCCCCCGTGGTCTTGCGGTTCATGAAGATTTCCTCGGCACACCGGCCGCCCATGAGAATGGCCAGCTGAGTCTCGAGGTAATCCTTGGTCACGGTGTGCTTGTCTTCTTCGGGCAATTGCATGGTCACGCCTAACGCCATCCCGCGAGGAATGATGGTGACCTTGTGCAAGGGGTCGGCATGATCGCGCATGGCCGCCACGAGCACGTGGCCGGCTTCGTGATAAGCCGTATCCCGCTTGTCATCTTCAGAGAGGAGCATGGACTTGCGCTCCGCTCCCATCATGACTTTGTCCTTAGCGAGCTCGAAGTCGAACTGGTGCACTGCTTTACGGTTGGCACGCGCGGCATTCAGCGCGGCTTCGTTCACCATGTTGGCCAGATCGGCACCGGAGAATCCGGGAGTACCGCGGGCCAGGATCCGGAGGTCGACATCCTCCGCCAAAGGTACCTTCTTGGCGTGAACGCGGAGCACTTCCTCGCGTCCCCGTACGTCGGGTCTGCCCACAACCACCCGGCGGTCGAAGCGGCCGGGGCGGAGCAGGGCGGGATCGAGCACGTCGGGGCGGTTGGTGGCAGCGATCAGAATGACGCCGTCGTTGGATTCAAAACCGTCCATCTCTACCAGCAACTGATTCAGGGTCTGCTCCCGCTCATCGTGCCCACCGCCAAGACCGGCGCCGCGATGACGTCCAACGGCATCGATTTCGTC
Source organism: uncultured Acidobacteriaceae bacterium (assembly GCA_963830325.1). Taxonomy (GTDB): domain Bacteria; phylum Acidobacteriota; class Terriglobia; order Terriglobales; family Acidobacteriaceae; genus PALSA-350. Next base: position 916,832 of record CAWHMV010000003.1, on the reverse strand, counting down.
GATGAAGATGATGCAGGGGGCGTTCTTTTTCCCCTGTTCGAACAGATCACGTACCCGGCTGGCACCGACGCCGACGAACATCTCCACAAAGTCGGAACCGGAAATGGAGAAGAACGGGACGTTGGCTTCGCCCGCAACGGCGCGGGCCAGCAGTGTCTTACCAGTGCCTGGAGGTCCGACCAAAAGGACGCCCTTGGGGATCCGGCCACCCAGCTTCTGGAACTTCTGCGCTTCACGCAGAAACTCGATAATCTCCTTCAGCTCTTCCTTGGCCTCGTCCACGCCGGCCACGTCTTTGAAGGTGATCTTTTTCTGCTGCATGGAGAGGAGCCGGGCGCGACTCTTACCGAACGACAGCGCCTTATTGCCACCACTCTGCATCTGCCGCAGCATGAAGAACCATAGCGCCGCGATCACGATGATGGGCGCGAAGTTAAGCAGAATGGGGAGCCACGAATTGCCCTGCCCATCCTTTACCGTGATGCTGACATGGTTGTCTTGAAGGATCTTGAACATGTCAGGGTAGTTGGACGGCACGGTGGTGTGGAAGGCTTCGCGATCGGTGGCGTAGTGCCCGCGCACTTCACTGTTGGTGATGGTTACGTCGCTGATCTTGCCCTGCTGACCGTCCTGCATGAATTGAGAAAAGGAAATTTCCCGGTCATGACTCATGCCCGTGCTCTTCTGGACGATCTGCCATAGAAGCACCAGGCAAGCCAGGATGAATACCCAGAAAATAATTGTCTTGACCGTCGAATTCACGAATAACCCTCTTTCTACTGCGGCTCTTTGAAGAGAAAGGACCATTCGAGGCGAAGACATTTGCTTCACCGGGAACGCTCTCAGCAGCTTTTACAACTATTAGACGACAGTAACCTGCCGATGATTCCGAAAGACTTTTGGGTGTTGGATACGGCCAATAACCGTATGCGTGCCACACCTCTTTGTTACCGCTTTTTATTCTACTCCGCAGAAGCTGGAAACGGCTGCGAAACCGTGGGAAAGCGTGTCCGAAGTTATACGCCGACGGCACTGGCTAGCCGGTTAGTGCTACAGGTCTCATTCGGGAAGCAGCTGGGCAGTAAACCGTAATCCCGGCGCCTCCACATCGGCCCCGCGCATCCACACGATCTTTCCCTCGGACTCGACCACCGGCCAGTTTTTCCGTGCCGCGCCCACCACGCGGAGGCGGTCCAGCACTTCTGCAACTTTTTTGGGACCTCGGCTGTGCCGAAGTGTTACCCGATCCCCGGCTTTCCAGGGTCTTAGGGTTGCGGATGCCGTTGCCTCCGACTCGGCCCGCAAACACACGCCGTACTCGGGTGCGCGCACCTCGCCGGGGATTACAAACGCATGCTCGGGGCCGGGAGTAGGGAGGGTCGAACCTCGCGTCAAACGGATCTCCCGCAAGCTGCGCTCTACCGTGATCCCTCCTGGAAGATCGAATTTCCCCGCACGCGGGGAGTTGGGTCCGGCCACCGCCAACAGCTGTTCGGTGTGGTCGAAGCTGAGCCGGGCGCCCAGGCGGCGCGCGGCTGCACGGAGCACCCTCCGGGCCACAGCCGGATGCATCTCGCGCAGGCGGCCGTGCTCGATGGCCAAGGTTTCTTCCTCCGGATGGGTGCTGGAGGAACGGCCGCCGCCTCGGGTGGGCCGGCCGGGCAGCAACAGGCCAGGGAGAAGGCGGTTCAATTCTTCCTGCCAGTAGGTTTCTTCATCCGCCGAGATCGACGCTAAACGCGCCAGTTGGGCGGCGATCTGAGGGTTGAACGTACGCAGCAAGGGCAGCAACTCCCAGCGGATGCGGTTCCGGGTGTGCGCCAAGTCCTGGTTGCTGGCGTCTTCCCGCCAAGGCTGCTGTAGATCGACAAGCCAGGCCTCCACGGCAGCGTGGGTGTTTTCGAGAAAGGGCCGCAGGATGCTTCCCGGCTCAAGGACGAGCACGGGGTGGATGCCGCTCAGGCCTTCGGTCCAGGCACCACGCAGGAGTTTGTGCAGCACCGTCTCCGCCTGGTCGTCCAGGGTGTGGGCAGTGGCAACGGCGTCCGCTGCGCCGTCTACCATCAGCTGGCGAAAGAAGGCATAGCGAAGATTGCGGGCCGCTTCCTCCAGGGTTTCGCGGAGGGCGACGGCAGCGGCGGGTGCGTCCGTACGATGCAGGTGAAAGGGCAGCTCATAGGTGGCAGCCAGCTGGCCTACAAAGGCTGCGTCTTCGTCAGCAGCTTCGCGGATGCCGTGATGAACGTGCACCACGGAAAGGGCGATGCCTAGCCTAGGCCGCTCCTCGAGCAGGCGCCGAAGCAGAGCTACGGAGTCGGCGCCCCCGGAAACGGCGACGGCAATCCGTTGACCGGGACGAAAGAGAGGGTTCCGGAGCTTGAGTGGGGCTGTCTGCATGCCTCGGCTTATGTTATCGGGAATGGCGGATGCAGATGTCGGACGCTTGCTTTGAATGCAGAATTTGGTTTTGTATCAGGGCACGACTTTAGTCGGGCCGTAAAGCATGGAAAAGGCACCGGCTTCAGCCCCTGGAACGAAGCATCTCGCCTGAAGTCTTGTCCCGTGGGACCTTGGAACGAAAAAAGCCCAGGGGCTAAAGCCCGGAATTTTGTTGGGCCTTTACGGCCCGACTGAAGTCGTGCCCTGATACAAAGCATAAGAGCCGTGGCTCGCGAAAAACTCGCGCATTCCGTCATCTCGAAAAGCGTACCTCAGGGGCTGAAGCCCTCCTCGACGCGGCCTATTGTGGCACGGCTGAAGCCGTGCCCTTCGTTCATAGTGGTGATTAAAGTGGAGAGATATGCGATTTCTCTCTACCAGCGTTCGGTTCAGAGACCTGAGCATTTGCGGTTGGGCGCTATACTGCGGGCATGTACCAGATACGAGCAGCGACGCCCGCTGACGCGGCTGTCATTACCCATCACCGGCGACGGATGTTTGTGGATGCCGGACGGCAGGACAACCGGGTTCTGGATGTAATGGCGGAGTACTTTAAACCCTGGGTCGAGACCAGGTTAGCGGATGGACGGTATATTGGCTGGCTGACCAGCGAAAACGGCACGGTCGTCGCCGGCGCGGGGTTGATTGTGCTCGACTGGCCGCCACACCCGCTGGATCCGCGGCAGGATAAACGTGGCTACCTGCTAAATGTTTACGTCGAGCCGGAGCATCGCCGCAAAAAGCTGGCCAGTCAACTGATAGACCAGGCACTGGCGGAGGCGCGGAAGCAAAAGATTCGTGTGGTTGCTCTCCATTCGACCGACGAAGGAAGACCGCTGTACGAGAGCAACGGCTTCCGCCGGACCAATGAAATGTTCTACGTGGAGGCGGTCGAAGGCTGAGCCGCCCTTCCTGCTATACTCCGATCTTTATGCGGGTTTTCGTTATTCTACCGGCCGCTGGCATGGGCACACGGATGGCGCCGGGCCATGCCACCCCCAACGCTCCCAAGCAGTTTCTTGCTTTGCAGGGTCTTCCGATTTTGGTCCACAGCTTGCGAGCCTTCGCGGCTGTTCCGCGTGTAAGCTGCATTTATGTCGCGGTGCGTAAACCGGAAATGGGCCGCATGGAATCGATGATCGCAGAACATTCCCTGGCTTCGCGGGTACGGGTGGTGGAGGGTGGAGACACACGGCAGGCTTCAGTAAGCCAGGCACTTAAGGCTCTCTCTGCCGCCGACGATGACATCATCCTGGTGCACGATGCGGTGCGGCCACTGATCGACCCCGCCACCATCGAACGCACCATCGAAGCCGTAGAAAGTTCGGGCGCGGCCATCGTAGGACTGCCGGCCGTGGATACTATCAAACAGGTAGAGCGCACCGCCCGGGGCGCCATTGTGACCGCTACCATTCCCCGGGAATACATCGTGCAGGCGCAGACGCCACAAGGTTTTCGCTGGAGCGTTCTGCGTGAAGCCTTTGCCGACGCGGAAGCGGATGGATTTATTGGAACTGATGAGGCCAGCATCGTCGAGCGGTCGGGGGTACAGGTCGCGGTGGTGATGGGCTCACCGGCAAATTTGAAAATCACTCATCCTGGCGATCTGAAGCTGGCAGAGTTTTATTTGCAACACCGGTCCTGACGAGCTGAGAGACGAATGAGCATGAGAATAGGCTGCGGCTGGGACTCGCACGCATTTCAGCCTGGCGTGCCGTTGAAGATTGGTGGTATCGCGATCGATCACCCCGAGGGCCTGGCCGGCCACTCAGACGGTGACGTGTTGTTGCACGCGATCACCGACGCTCTCCTGGGAGCGCTGGCGGTGGGCGATATCGGCAGCTTCTTTCCGCCCGGCGATCCACGGTGGAAGGATGCCGATTCTGCGATCTTCCTCAATTTGGCCCTGGAAGAGGTGCGCACGGCCGGCTATCGCATCGTCAACGTCGACACCACGCTGGTGCTGGCCGCGCCCAAGATCGGCCCAATCTCCGGCGATATGCGGCAACGGGTGGCGGAGTTGCTGGAGATTCAACCCAACGCGGTGGGGATCAAGGCCAAAACACCTGAGGGCCTGAATCTGGATCACGTAGCGCAAGCCCACGCCGTGGTGTTGCTGGAATCATCAGACGACAACGTGGGGATCGGATTGCTGGAAGCCGAGGTCGATGACCCGGCTAAAGTGGACGAGGTCCTCACTCATATCGGCGCAAGTGAGGGCCTGGGCAGCAGCAAGACCCGGCGCATGGTGCCTCTGCCGGCGTTCGATACCGAGGACATTACCTAGCGCATTCTTCTTGCTCCCATGCCGTGTGAGCGGTAATCTTGCCAGCACCTCATTGCGGAGACTTAAGCCATGCACCCACTCTATGGATTCGGGCCTGCGCACTCGCTCATCTACTTCATGTTCTTCGCCTTCTTCGGAGCACTGATTTCGATCATTGTGCTCATTCCCTACTGGTTCATTTTCAAGAAGGCCGGGTTCAGTCCTTTTCTCTCATTGTTGATGCTCCTGCCTCTGATCAACTTCGTCATGTTGTATTTTCTGGCTTTCGCACGCTGGAATGTCGTTCCCGCGGGAATGGTTTACCCCGCACCGCCGCCGGTACCTTACCAGCCGCGAGCGTAGAGCAGATCTGCTGCGAATGATCTAGCATCTTGAAAGCGATGCTAGACGCACCTTTGACCCCTCGTGTTCGTTTCGCGCCCTCACCCACCGGCTACCTGCATGTGGGCGGGGCGCGCACTGCGCTTTTCAACTGGCTTTTTGCCCGGCACGCTCGCGGCGTGTTCATTCTGCGCATTGAAGATACGGACTTCGAGCGCTCCTCCGAGGATATGGTGCAGGGCATCCTCGATGGCATGCGCTGGCTCGGGCTGGAGTGGGACGAAGGCCCGTTTTTTCAATCGCAGCGGCTGCCTCTGTATCAGGCCACGGCCGAGAGATTGCGCCGGAGCGGGCACGCGTATTACTGCTTCTGCACCAAGGAAGAACTGGAGCAACGGCGGACGGCAGCGGTGGCTGCCGGCAAGCCGCCGATGTATGACCGGCGGTGCCGTGCTATCGACCCTTTGGTGGCATACGCACGGGTGCGGGCGGGCGAGATCGGCGCTCTGCGGTTTGCGGTGCCGGAGGGTGGAGTCACCCCGTTTGAGGATGCTGTTTTTGGCCGGGTGGAATTCGCCAACGCGGAGCTGGAAGATTTTGTCCTGTTGCGCTCGGATGGAGTGCCTACGTATCACCTAAGTGTGGTGGCCGATGATGTGGATATGCGGCTCACCCATGTTATTCGCGGGGCTGACCACATCTCGAACACGCCCAAGCAGGTGTTGCAGTACCAGGCTCTGGGGGAAAAGCTGCCCATCTTTGCTCATCTGCCGCTGATCCTTGGGCCGGACAAGAGCCGGCTTTCCAAGCGTCACGGCGCGACCAGTGTGCTGGCTTACCAGGACATGGGCATCGTGCCTGAAGCTTTCAGGAATTTTTTGGGGCTGCTGGGGTGGACGCCGGGGATCGCGGGGAAGGAAATACTCAGCTCCGACGAATTGATTGAGTTGTTCTCTTTAGGTGGCATCTCGAAGTCCAATGCGGTCTTCGATAATGACAAGCTGGCTTGGTTCAACACCGAATGGATCCGCCGTTACTCGCCCCAGGAGTTGCTGCCGCTGATTGAGCAGGAGTGGGCGCGGGCGGGATTTCATTCCGATCGGACCAGGGAGGAAATTCTGGCAACGATTGCTTTGTTGCAACCGCGGGCGCGCAGTCTCAAGGATTTTGTTGGGGCTTTCCGCGGGTACTTCAGCGATGCGTATGACATACGATACGGCTGCGGTGGCTAAATTTCTTCCGGACGAGCAAAGTCGCGGGCTGTTGGAGGAATTAGGCGAGCGGTATGAACGGGTGGACGCGTTTACCGAGGCGGGTGCGGAGGAATTGCTCCGTGGATTCGCAGCAGAGAAGGGCGTGAAGGCGGGTGCGCTTATCAATGGTTCGCGGGTGGCGCTTACCGGGCAGGGTGTGGCTCCGAGTCTTTTCGCGGTGATGGCGGCGTTGGGGAAAGAGCGCGTGACCAAGAGGCTGAAAGCGGCTGGGTCGATTCCTTCTGCTCAGGAAGAATCGCGGGTTGGGTAGGTAAGGATCCGGATTCGAAAATGAGTGGGGATTTCAGCCGTCCCTAGCGGGACTGGATCATGCTTTACATTACACCCAGGACTAACGTCCTGGGCTAAGATCAGCCGTCCCTGCGGGACTAGGTTCGGGAGTTATTGGGCGACAACGGTAACCGTGACAGGAATGGTGTGCGGCGGCATGCAGGAGTTGGAGTCGCAGGCCTGGTAGTGCAGGCCCCCTTCCAGCACGTGTTCTCCTGGCTGCGCTGTCAGGCGGGCGTGGAGAACGAACTCGCCCGTGTAGACACTCAACTTCTCTTTGGGCGCAAATTGGAAGGCATAGTCGGTACCCGGCGGAAAGTCGACCGCGCTTACGTTGAGACCAGGGACTTCGACCACTGCCAGACGGGCGGGAATCAGCGACTTCTCTGTGGGCGCGTGGGAGTTGATATGTAGACCGTTGGCCACGCGGAAGTGGAGATCAATCTGAGTGGCGCGTTTTGCTGGCACAGTTACCTGGGCGGGGTAAAGGAATTGAACCGCATTATCGGCGGGCAGGGGTAAAGGTTGATCCTTCATGACCTGCAACCATGCCGCAAGGCCGGCGAAGATCAGCACGGCACAGCGGAACACGTTATTTGCTCCCTGCGGCCAGAGCCTTCTTGATGCTGGCCTCTACTTCGCTTTTTGAGACCAGACCGGCGGTCTCCGCGACAATCTTCCCGTCGCGGCCTACGAAATAGGAGGTGGGCAGGAATTCGACTCCCCCGTATTTGCGGGACATGGCGTCATCGCCTACCAGCAGTGGGTAGTTGAGACCCTGCTCCTCGCCGAATTTGGCCAGCTTGGATCGCGGTGTGCCAGGATCGTCCGCATTGACCCCGAGGATTTCAAAACCCTGGGGGGCGTATTGACTGCGCAGGGCGACAAGCCAGGGCATCTCAATCTTGCAGGGCGCACACCACGTCGCCCAGAAGTTGATCAGCACCGCCTTGCCTTTGTAGTCGGCGAGCGAGACTTTTTTGCCCTCAACGCTGCGCAGGCTGAAGTCTGGTGCTCGTTTCCCGCGCAGATCGGGGAGGCCCTCGTCGGCGGCTACGTCTTGCTGGACAGACTGATTGTTAGCAGTTTCCGGAACCAACGTGCCCTGCGCCTGGCGCTGTGCATATTGCTTCCGGCGCTTGTAGTTGGCGTATCCCGACCACACCATAAGGGCGAATGCGGCGAGAACCAGCACGATGACCCATTGATTGCGCTTCACGTCTCCCATTCTAATGGACGCCTGCTACGATCAATTGTTTTCGCCCTGGATGATTGATGAACACGCCCACGCCCGCGCAACTGATTCGCATTGAAGCCGAAGCGCTGTTAAGACTTGCGGAGCGTCTCGAGGACGGTATGTCGGCCCGCTTTGCCCGCGCGGTGGAGCTGGTGATGGAGTGCGGAAGCCGTCGGGGACGGGTGGTGGTGACCGGCATCGGCAAGAGCGGCATTATCGCGCAGAAGCTGGTGGCTACGTTCAACTCCACCGGAACACCTGCATTATTCCTGCATCCGGCTGAGGCGATTCATGGCGATTTGGGCATGCTGGCCAGGGGGGACCTGGTGCTCGCACTGTCTTCCAGCGGGGAGACAGAGGAGATTCTGCGTTTGCTGCCGACGCTAAAAAGGATGGGCGATGGCTTGATGTGTTTTTGCTGCGCGATGCATTCGACCCTGGCATTGGCCAGCGATGTTGCCCTGGATCTTAGCGTGGAGCAAGAAGCTTGCGGCATGGGACTGGCGCCGACGGCGTCGACCACGGTGATGCTGGCGCTGGGCGATGCGCTGGCCATTGCGGTGTCGCAGCAAAAGGGTTTCCGGGCGGAGGATTTTGCTGATCTGCATCCAGGGGGCAAACTGGGCAGGAAATTGGCTCGGGTGCGGGAGCTGATGCATGCGGGTGAAGCTGTGCCTCGCGTGAACACGGACACGCCTATGCCGGCGGTGATCTATGAGATGAGCCGGAAGGGTTTAGGCATGACTACGGTTACCGATGGGCAGCTCCTGGTCGGCATCATGAGCGATGGTGATCTGCGCCGTTTGTTGGAGGCGAAGGGACCGGATGCGTTGGGTATGACGGCAGGGGATGCTATGAATGGGGCGCCTAAGACGATTGGCCCGGATGAATTTGCCGCGCGCGCCTTGAGCATGATGGAGGAGAGGAAGATTACTTCGCTGGTGGTGGTTGAGGGTGGCGGGGTTGTTAGCGGCGTCCTGCATCTGCACGATTTGTGGGGACTTGAACTGATTTAACCGACGTGTAAAAAGAAACCGCAGATCTACGAGGTGGCCGATTCTGCGGCTTCCACGCTGTCGTAGGTTTTGATCAGGGTGTGGGAGCTGGTCAGTTTTAGCAGTTCGGCTACGCGGTAGTTGACCGCTACCAGGCGGAGAGTTCGGCCGCGGCGCTTGCCTGAGACGTAGTAGTTAAGCAGGGCTCCCAGCCCCGCCGAGTCCATGTATTCCGATTCCGTGAAGTCGATGATGGTGAGTTTCTCGGTGCCGGTGTTCAGAACCTTCTGAAAGTCGAACAGATTAGCGAGGGTAATCGGTCCGTGCAAGCGAAAGATACGGGTGTCCGCCGAATTGCCGGAAACAACTTCGAAGGTCAAAGGTTCGTTATACATAGCATCCGTGATTGTAAAAAGCATGAGGCCGGGTTTGATGACAGTCTGGTGAATACCGGCGGCCGATCTCTGGACCATTTAGAATTGAAAGACGTTTGCCGGAGAAAGTACCCCCTGAATGCACCGTTGGTCGAAGTCGTTCATCCCTACTTTGCGCGAAGCCCCGGCCGATGCCGAGGTAGCCAGTCACAAATTTTTATTGCGAGCCGGGTATATCCGTCAACTGGGCGCCGGCATCTACTCCTACCTTTTCCTCGGCCAACGGTCGATTAATAAGATCCAAGCCATCGTCCGGGAGGAGATGGACCGCATCGGGCAAGAGTTCCTTTTGCCGGCGCTGCATCCTCGTGAGTTGTGGGAAGAGAGCGGGCGATGGACGATCATGGGCCAGAACCTGTTCAAACTACAGGACCGCAAAGGCGCGTGGCTGGTGCTCGGGATGACCGAAGAAGAAGTCATGACCGATATTGCCCGCAAAGAGCTGCGTAGCTATAAGCAGTTGCCCCAGATCTGGTACCAGATTCAAACCAAGTTCCGGGATGAGCCAAGACCGCGAGCGGGCCTGCTGCGGGTGCGTCAGTTCATCATGAAGGACAGCTATTCCTTCGATCTGGACGACGCCGGCCTGGATGTCAGCTATAAGAAGCACGACGCGGCCTATCGCGAAATCCTTACCCGAAGTGGTCTTAACTTCGTCGCGGTGCAGGCCGACTCCGGCGCCATGGGCGGTTCCCAATCGCAGGAGTTTATGGTGTACGCGGAAGCGGGCGAAGACCTGATTGCCAGCTGTGCCGCGTGCAACTATGCGGCCAACATGGATAAGGCGACCTCGCAGCTTCCCCCGGTTGAAGATCTGCCCGGGGATGCCGCTCCGGAGCTGGTTCATACACCTGGGCGGCGCACCATCCAAGATGTGGGCGCGTTGCTTGAACTGGAAGCGGTTCACCAGATTAAGACCATGGCCTTCATGACTTTGACCCAGGCGGCCAAGGCGGGGGCGGCAGAGATCGCCAGCCCGGTCGTGGTCTTTCTGCGCGGTGACCACACTGTCAACCTGGCCAAGCTCACCGGGCTGTTTCCGGGCGCCCGCGAACTGCGGCCCATGACTGCCGAGGAAATCCTGAATACTTTCCATTCCCCGGCCGGTTACCTCGGACCCATCGGGCTTGACGCCCTGGCCCCCGGTGAAGAGGCGGAGGTGGGAAAGATGACGGTTATTTTGGATAGCGCTCTCGATGGACGCCGCAACCTGGTCGCCGGCGCCAATCGGGAGGAATATCATTTGCGCAATGTGACCCCGGGTCGCGATTTCGTTCCTACCCTGACGGCGGACATCCGCAACGTCACCGAGGGAGAAAGTTGCCCGCAATGCCCGGCGGTACCTGGGAATGCGCTGAAGGTGGCCAAGGCCATCGAAGTAGGGCACATTTTCAAGCTGGGCTACCGGTATTCGGACGGAATGGGTATCCGGGTATTGGATCCCAATGGCAAGGAAGTGACCCCCATCATGGGCTGTTACGGGATCGGGATAGAACGCATCCTAACCGCAGCTATCGAACAGAACCATGATGCCAACGGGTTCTGGCTGGGGCGGTCGATTGCTCCGTTCGACGTAGTCGTCACCGTTACCAATACCGGCGACGCGCAGCTGGCAGCCACCGGCGAGCAGGTGGCGACGAAGCTCGAGGAGGCCGGATTTGAGGTCTTGCTGGATGACAGAGATGAGCGGGCGGGTGTCAAATTTAAAGATGCAGACCTGATCGGCATACCCTTCAGGATTAATGTAGGCAAGAAAGCGGCAGAGGGACGACTGGAGCTGGTGACGCGATCTTCGGCTACCAGCCAGGATGTTCCCACCGAGGAGATAGTCAAGCGGGTTCAAGAACTCGTTTAACGCGGAAGCCGTCTAATGCCGCAGCGGAGTTGGTAATTTGGCTCTCAAAATCAAGGTTGTCCGTGCGAGTTTGCTGGAACACCCGGTACGCAACATCATCCTGCTGGTGGTGGGTGGCACGCTCCTGCTCGGCATGGTAGTTGGCGAAACTATCTTTGGCTACTACTACTACAAGTACCGGCACATTGTGGATGAGCGGCTGCAAAAGCCACTCTTTGAGCAAACGGCGAAGATCTACGCCGCGCCGAAGGAAGTCCGCATCGGGCAGAAGTTGACTTCGCAGACAGTGGCGCAGGAGTTACGGGATGCGGGCTACAGCGGCGATGGCGATCGCGACCGGTCGCGCATGGGGATCTATGCGCTCAACGAGGGCAGTGTCACGATCCAGCCCGGTCCGCAGTCCTACCATTCGGAGCAAGGGGCAACGGTCTCGTTCGATAAGGGCATGGTCAGCCGGATCTCCGGCGATGGCGGCCAGCAGTTGGACGCGTATGAGCTGGAGCCGCAGCTCATCACCGGGCTCTCCGAAGGACAGTACCGCACCAAGCGCCGCCTGGTGACCTTCAACGAGCTACCGCCCAACCTGGTGAATGCCGTCACTTCGATCGAAGACCGGCGGTTCTTTGATCACGGCGGCGTCGACTACTTCCGTTTGCTGGGAGCCCTGCGTGACGATTTGCGGGCGGGCCGGCGACGGGAGGGCGGTTCCACGCTTACGATGCAGCTTGCACGCGGCTTCTTCCTGACCCCGGAGAAGCTGGTAAAGCGCAAGATCATCGAGATTGCCATTACTTTTCAGCTGGAAAACCGCTTTAACAAGCAACAGATCTTCGCGCTCTATGCCAATCAGATCCCGCTGGGACAGCAGGGAAGCTTCGCCATCAATGGCTTTGGCCAGGCGGCGCAGACCTACTTCGGCAAAGACGTGAGGCAGCTGAACCTGGCGCAATGCGCGTTACTCGCCGGGATGATTCAGCACCCGAGTTATCTAAACCCCTATCGCCATCCGGATCGGGCTGTTCAGCGCCGCAATATGGTTCTGGATGCGATGGTGGAAACGGGCAAGATCACCAAGGAAGAATCCGTGGAAGCCAAGGCCCAGCCGCTCAAGCTGGCCCCGATGAATATCGATGCCGGTGAGGCGCCGTATTTCGTCGACCTGGTACGCGACCGGCTGGTGCAGCACCTGGGCGATGCGGATTTTAATCGGCAAGGCCTGCGCATATACACCTCGCTTGATCCGGACCTGCAGCGAGAGGCGACGGAAGCGGTGATGGAAGGCATGAAGGCGGTCGACGTGCAGGTAGAAAAACTGCATGCGCGCCGGGTAAAAGCGGGGGATGACTCGCCTATTGTTTATCCTCAGGTGGCGCTGGTGGCGCTGAATCCTCACACCGGGCAGGTATTGGCTTTGGTTGGGGGAAGGAACTATGGCGCCAGCCAGTACGATCATGCGGTTTCTAACCGGCCGACCGGATCGATCTTCAAGCCTTTTGTCTACGCCGCGGCTTTTAACACCAGCCTGGCCGGCACCATACTCACGCAGCCGCCTGCGCAGGGCCCGCCCAGCGAGGAACTGGTTTCCGCCGATCCTGCTCCGCCCGATCCGGGAAGGCCGAGCGGCGTCTTTACCGCCATCACCATGCTCAACAACAATCTGACCACCTTTGAAGGTGGTTATGCTCCGGGCAATTACCACAATGACACGCGCTACAACGGTGATATCACCGCCCGAACCGCCCTCCAGTTTTCGCAAAACAACGCAACGGTGTCTCTGGCCCAGATGGTGGGTTACGCCAACGTCGCTGCTTTGGCCCGGGATGCCGGAATCAAATCAGCTCGCGGGACACCCTCGGTGGCCTTAGGTTCCTATGGCGCCACGCCTCTTGATATGGCCGGCGCTTACACCACGTTCGCCAACGGCGGGGTGAGGATTGATCCCTGGTTTGTGGCTTCTGTTCGTTCTGCTACTGGCGATGTGCTCAACGACTATCCACCAAACTCAAAACCTATTCTTGATCCACGGGTTGCGTATCTGACCCTGGCGCTGATGGAGAACGTGGTGAACGCCGGCACGGGCGCCACGATTCGCGCCCACGGCTTCACCGCCCCTGCGGCGGGCAAGACGGGCACTTCCCACGATGCATGGTTTGCCGGCTTTACCAGCAACCTGCTCTGCGTGGTGTGGATAGGCAATGACGATTACTCAGATATCAAGCAGGAAGGCGGCAAGACAGCGGCTCCGATCTGGGCTGATTTCATGAAGCACGCTGTGCAGTTGCCGCAGTATTCCGATACGCGCCAGTTCCCTACTCCCAGCGGGGTCTCGACGGTGCGGCTGGATAAGGTGACGAATCTGCTGGCGGACGCTAGTTGCCCTCAGGATTTTGATGCGGTGTTTCTTGATGGGACCGCACCCACGCAGACCTGCGACCAGAGCGCCGGCGATCAGCGAAATGTTTTCCAGAAGCTTTTTGGTATTGGCAAGGAGACCACTGTGGCTCCTGGGGCACCGGTGAACGGGATGCCGGGGTTGCCCGCGCAGCCGACGGGCGCCCAGGCGGCAGCTGCTACGGCCCAGCCGGGACCGGCCCCGCCTCCTCCGGATCAGCAGCAGAAGAAAAAGAGAGGCTTCTTCGGAAGGTTGTTTGGGAAGGGCGACAACGACAATAAGCAACAGCAGGCTGATCCGTCCCAGCCTCATTAGGCGTTCTCCAAGGAGGAAGCCTGGAGGCTTCTGGTTTTGTATCAGGGCACGACTTTAGTCGGGCCATAAGGGATGAGAAAAAATTGGGCTTCAGCCCCTGCTGGGCGCATCCTGCACGAAAATGCCTGGCGAATTTGCAGCGAAAAACACAGGGGCTAAAGCCCAGATCTTTGTTTGAGTTTACGGCCCGACTAAAGTCGTGCCCTGATACAAAGCAGAGCAGTGACTCTCCCGGCCGAAGCTGCGCCCTTCGTCATGATTCTTTCGCGGCACGGCACGCCCCACGGCAAGCCGGGGCAGGCGGGACAGGCTGCAGGGATCCCAGGTCTCAAAAGCGAGACCTGGGGCACCCTTCGATTCCCTCCGTCAAGTTATTGCGAATTCTTTGAAGGGGTTTGGCAGTCGGGGCACCAGAAGGTGGAGCGTGCACCGATGCCCTGCTTGCGGGTAAGAATTGTTGCGCCGCAACGGCGGCAGTCTTCGCCTGCGCGGTGATAGACCCAGAGCCTGGCTGCGGGATTGCTTGATCCTGTGGTGCGCCGGCCTCCGGTATAGGTCACGATGCCGTCCCGTGCGCCGTCGGCGACATTGGCGGCGAGGAAACGGCGCGCAGTTGCCAACAGGCATTCGATCTCCTGCGCGCTCAGGGTGGCGATTTTGCGGAAGGGATGGACTCCGCAGGTAAAGCAGATTTCCGATTTGAAGACGTTGCCGATACCGGCCATGACCCGCTGGTTGAGCAGAACGTTCCCCACCTCTTCGTCGCCGTGCTCCAGCATCCGCGCAGCGGCTTCGTCTGCGGCGAACTGCTTGCCCAAGACATCGGGCCCTAACCCGGCCACCCCGGCGAACCGCTCCAGAGTGCGCGCAGTATAAAAGCGGGCTACCGGCACATCGAAGGCTACCGCTACCAGATCAGCAGTGCCCAGCACGATCCGCATGTGGCTGCGGGCGCGCTTCCATCCTTCGCCCACGCGATAGATATGCCAGCTGCCGCTCATCAGCATGTGGGTGGCGAGGATGAGATCGCCGGAGAAATGGATGAGCAGCCATTTGCCGCGCGATTCCACTTGCTCCACAGTGCGACCGGTCACTGGGCTTTGGTCGTTCACGCTGGCCAACGGTGCGTACGCGGTTTCGAAAAGGCTGATCGTTTGGCCGGCAAGCGCCTGGTGCAGAGCCCGGGCCGAGCGAAAGATGGTATCGCCTTCAGGCATTGGGAGTAGCGACAGCCAGCAATGCGCGCCTGTAGTTGAGGCCCTGCGGCGCCAGATGGAAACCGGCATCCTGGAGGAAGGAAGCGAGAAAGTGCTGCGCGGCCGGCTGACCGTTGATGTTCGAGATCAGCATGCCGCCCCGCTGGTCTTCGCGGCGCTCCATATCCTGTTGCGCCAGAGACGCGAGGAATTGACTCAGGTCACGGGCGGTGATGGAGCGGTCCGGCTCGTCAGAGGGCAGAAAGATCTGCAGGCTGGGGTTTCCGCGCCGCAGGTAGGCCACCAATTCTCCGTTGCGCAGGATCACGCTGGCGCCGACGCTGCGGGTAAGCATGCGGGGGCCATCTTCCTCTTCGCCCGCCGGCCAGCGCAGCACTGAGCCATATAGATTCGCGGAATCCGTAGCCGCGAGTGTTACCATTTCAGGCTTTTCGAGCGGCGGCCCAGTGCGCAGCGAGCGCAGCAGATCGACCGCCGCGGGCAAAGCAAACTGGGTCGCGCCCAGGCCAGCGACAAAGTAGCCGCGGCGTATGCGGCCGCTTTCTTCGAGCGCCTTGAGCACGTCGTAGATGGCGCTGAATCCTCCGGGGAGGTTTTCAGTCGCAGCCGACTCGCGGGTGAGCACGCCATAACGATTGAGCAACTGGTTGGCAAAGGCGTGACTCCACTCCGTGGCTGAAGCCAGTGACGAGGGAACCAGGCTCCAGCGGCCCTGGGCGCTGGGTGGAGTGGTTCGCCGGGAGCGGAAGGAGGGCAGGTTGTGCTGCCGCTTCGGTTGGCGAGAGGAAGCGGGCCGGGCAACGTACGCCCTTAAGGCGTGAAAGGTGTCATTAGTCACCAGGCCTCGCCACACCAGGCTCCATAGCGCATCAAGGGATTCGCCCGGGTATCCTCCACCAACCGCTTCATGCAGTTGAGTAAAGAAGGCGGCGCCGGTGCGAGCCAACTGGTCCATGAGGGCGAGCTCTCGCGGGCTTAACGGGCTTTCTGGCGGCGGGTCTGGGCGTGGAGGCAGCAGAAGCCGGAGCTTGTCGGCCAAAAACAAGGCGATGCGACCGTCGTGCTCACCCAAAGAATCGAGCCCGACCCAGGCTACTTCGCCCGCGGCAATTAAGGTGTCCAGGCTTCCCGGAGAATAATTCGCCAGGCGCGCAGGGAGGATAGAAGTCTCGACCAGGGAGGCTGCGAGTGGCGCGCCCTGTAGATGCTCGATGGTATCCAGCAACGCATCGAGACCGCGCCTGCGCTGCAGCACTCCCTGCCAGTGAGTTGAGAGCCGCTCCAGTGCCTGCTGCTCGATGGGCTCCACTTCGCGGCGCAGACGGGCCAGCGACTTGCGGCGGATCTGGCGCAACACTTCGACATCGCACCACTCGCGGTAGACGCCGCCGGGGCGGAATCCTCCTTCTACGATGCGGCCATCCAACAGCAACGTATTCAAAACGCTTTCGACCTGTTGGGTATCCAGTGGAAAGTGCAGGGTAACTTCGCGCAGAGTGAAGGGCCCGTGGGTTCGGGCGAAGCGGCGAAGCAGTTCCAGTACGGGCGCCTCGACCGGCTGCAGCAACGATGCCGCGATTCCCGGAGGAAGGGGAATGCCCAGGGCGTCGCGATAGCGCGCCGCATCCTCGACGGCGATCAGGCGCTTTTCTCCGGCTATCTTGATCTCTAGCAGGCGGCGGCTCCGGAGCAGTCGGTCTACCTCGTTGATGAGCCCGGGATCAGCGAGGCGGCGTAGTAACTCCTCGCGCGAAAGATCACCGATGCGCAGCAGCAGGTCGTGAATTCCATCTGCAGTACGAATGCGCTGGGTTTCGAGCAGGCCCTGAAGCTGCTCTTCCACCTCGTTGATGGCATCGGCATCGAGCAGCTCGCGCAGGTCGGCATCGCCCAGCAGGTCACGTAACTGCTCCTGATCGATGGAGAGGGCCTGGGCGCGGCGCTCGGCCAACGGCGCATCGCCGTCGTAAATGTAATTGGCTACGTAGCTGAAGAGCAGCGAGGAAGCAAAGGGCGAAGGGGTGCGGGTGTCGGCTACGTGGACGCGCACGTTGCGCTGGCGAATGGCGCGCAGCGTTTCGAGCAAGGCAGGCATATCGAAGACGTCGCGCATGCACTCGCGATAGGTCTCGAGCAGGATGGGGAAGGAAGGATAGCGGGAGGCGACGGAGAGCAGATCATAGGCTCGCTTGCGTTGCTGCCACAAGGGCGCGCGACCCTGCGCCCGCCTGCGGGGGAGGAGCAGAGCCCGGGCGGCACTCTCGCGGAATTTCGCGGCGAACAACGCGGTGCCGCTGAGCTGGCGGAGTACCAGGTCAGTGGCTTCTTCGGCATCGATGAGAATCAATTCGGAGTCTGGCGGGGCATCACTGTCGGGGAAGCGCAACACGAAACCATCATCACCCCACATGGCTTCTACATCAGCACCGCCACTGGCACGAATGCGGCCGGTGATCGCCATGGCCCAGGGAGCGTGGATGCGGCTGCCAAACGGGGTCAGCACGCAGACGCGCCAGTCGCCCATCTCGTCGCGCGTGCGTTCGATGACAATGTTGCGGTCATCTGGCACTACTGTGGTAGCAATTTCCTGGTCAGCCAAAAAGCGGATGAGATTTTCTGCTGCCATCGTGTCCAGGTCGTGCTCCCGGATCAAGCGGCTCAGGGCGGCATTGCGCGGCATGTCTCGCAGCTCGCGCACTAGTTGGCCAATGCGGCGGCCAAATTCGAGGGGGCGGCCGGCGTTGTCTCCGTGCCAGAACGGCATCTTGCCCGGCTGGCCCGGCGCCGGAGACACCAGTACGCGGTCGTGGGTGATCTCATCGATGCGCCAGGTCGACGCGCCCAGGACAAAGGTATCGCCGGTTCGGCTTTCGAACACCATCTCCTCGTCGAGTTCACCCACGCGGACCGGCTTGCCTTCCGCTCCGGAGAGGAATACGCCGTAGAGCCCGCGGTCGGGAATGGTGCCGCCATTCAGGATGGCGAGCATCTTGACTCCCTCGCGGGGCGTCAGGGTGTCGCGAGTGCGGTCCCAGGTGATGCGGGGCCTCAGATCGGCGAATTCGTCGGAGGGGTAGCGGCCGGCTAGTAGATCGAGCACTCCGGTGAAGGCGGTTCGGGTGATACTGCTGAAGGGTGCGGCGCCGCGAATCAAGCGGAAGACTTCCTCGACGGGAATTTCTCGCTCGGCAAGCGGCGACGCAGCCAGTGCGGGAGGCTGGGCCACGATGGCGACGATTTGCTGCGCCAGCACGTCCAGCGGGTTGCGCAGAAAGCGGGTGGATTCCACCAGGTTTTCGTGCATGGCGCGCGTGACCGCGGCGCAGGCTACGAGGTCGGCGCGATACTTGGGGAAAATAACTCCTTCACTGGCTGCGCCCACGTGGTGTCCGGCCCGGCCGATGCGTTGCATGGCGCTGGCTACGGACGGGGGAGCTTCAATCTGGATCACCAGGTCAACGGCGCCCATATCGATTCCCAGCTCGAGCGAAGAAGTCGCCACCAGCGCGCGCAGACGGCCAGCCTTCAGTTGTTCTTCGATCTCGGAGCGCTGTGCTGCGGCCAGTGAGCCGTGGTGAGCGCGCGCCAGTTGCTCGCCCGCTAGTTCATTGATCGCCCCAGCCAGCCTTTCCGCGATGCGCCGGCTGTTGACGAAGATGATGGTGGAGTGGCGCTCGCGGATGATGTCTACCAGGCGCGGATGGATGGCAGTCCAGATAGATGTGCGCTTGGGGCCCTGGGAGGCGGCTCCGCTGGGCAGTTCTTCTTTTTGGCCCATGCGGGCCATGTCCTCGACTGGCACTTCAATGCGCAGATCCAGCCGCTTGGGTTCGCTGGCATCGACAATGGTGACGGGCCGATAGGCGACCAGCGGAGAGTCCTCAGCTGCTTCCGGGGTCGTATCATTTTCTGCTGTCTCTACGGGAGACGACGAGCCGCCGAGGAAATGCGCTACCTCTTCCAATGGGCGTTGGGTGGCGGAAAGACCAATTCGCTGCACCCGGCCTTCGGTGATGGCTTCGAGCCGTTCGAGCGAAAGGGCCAGGTGTGCGCCGCGCTTGGTGGGCACGACCGCGTGGATCTCATCGATGATCACCGTATCGACGCGGCGCAGGCTGGCGGCGGCGTCTGAGGTCAGCAGGAGATACAGCGACTCCGGCGTAGTGATCAGGATCTCGGCTGGGTGGCGCCGGAAGCGACTTCGTTCCTTTTGCGATGTGTCACCGGTACGGATACTGATTTCCGGCTGATGGAATGGGACTCCGGCTTGCCGGGCCATGTTCGCGATGCCGGCCAAAGGGGCGCGCAGATTGCGTTCTACGTCGACCGCGAGGGCTTTCAGGGGGCTGAGATAGATTACCCGGCAGCCTTCGGTCTCGTCCGCGGGCCGGTGCAACATGAGGCGGTTGAGACACCAGAGAAAGGCGGTCAAGGTTTTGCCGGTGCCGGTGGGTGCAAGGATCAGGGTGTTTTCACCGCGGGCGATGGCCGGCCATCCTAGTCGCTGCGGGGCGGTGGGCTGCTCGAAGACTGCTCGGAACCAGGCCGCCGTCACGGGGTGAAAGAACTGGAGGGCGTCGCTGGCTGGTGGTCGAGTTTGCTTCTTTCCCGCCATAGGGTGCTGCTTCAAGGATAGCTGGTAGGGGAGGTCGGGTTGCACCGGGGTTTCCATGGGCCGGAAATGCGTGAGGGCCGAAGGTTACGGGTTTAGGGATGTGGTATCCCATATCTCGCAAAAAACGAGCGAGATATGGGGCACCCGGGATCTGTTACAGGTAAAGGTTGGAAAGGAAAGGGTGGCGGGATCCTCTGTTGCGTATGTGCGCAAGTGCCATTAGGCTCAGTGGACAATGCAACCAGGTGAGAGTGGATTTACCCCGGAGCTGGTGCGGCAGTTGACTACCCAGGCAGCCGCTGCGGCTGATCACGCGTATGCTCCCTATTCCAAGTTTCGGGTGGGCGCCGCGTTGCTGCTGCAAAACGGCGCGCTGGTTACCGGGGCTAATGTCGAGAATGCGTCCTACGGCCTCACTATTTGTGCGGAGCGATCGGCTGTGGTTCGCGCGGTGGCAGAGCACGGGCCGGAGATGCGGGTGCTTGCCTGCGCGGTCACCAACCTGAACCAGGCGGCCAGTCCTCCATGCGGAGCTTGTTTGCAGGTGTTGAGCGAGTTCATGCTGCCGGCCTCGCGGGTCATCTTTCGCGGTGAGGCGGGGTGGGAAGACTATCGCTTCGAAGAGGTTTTCCCCCATCGCTTCAAATTCGTGAGGTAAGGAGCCAAGCTTGGGACGATTTACCGGATTGCTGGGGCTGGTGGCAATCTTAGTGGTGGCGTGGCTGCTTTCGACGAACCGGAAGGCCATTCGCTGGCGTACCGCAGCCTGGGGCCTGGGGCTGCAGTGGGTGTTTGCCGTGCTGGTGCTGCGCTTTGACGCCGGCGAGCGGGCCTTGGCCGCCGCGGGAGACGCGGTGAACCGGATGCTGGCCTACGCATTTGTCGGCTCCGGATTCGTGTTTGGCGAGCTGGGCAAGCAGCACTCGTCCTACGGACTCATCATCGCTTTCCAGGTGCTGCCCACCATCATCTTTATCTCCGCTTTCTTTGCCGTGCTGTATCACCTGGGGATCATGCAGATTGTCATCAAAGGCATGGCTCGGCTGATGCAGCTGACCATGCGTATCAGCGGCGCCGAGTCGCTGAACGTGGCTGCGAGCATCTTTATGGGGCAGACGGAGGCCCCGCTCAGTATTCGGCCGTTTTTGCCAGGAGCCACGCAGTCGGAACTGATGACGGTCATGACCAGCGGCATGGCACACGTTTCCGGCGGGATTATGGCGGCCTACATCCTGTACGGGATTGAGGCTAAACATCTGCTGGCCGCAGTCATCATGACCGCACCGGGAACTGTGCTGATGGCTAAAATGCTGGTTCCGGAGATGCACACCCCTGCCACCATGGGCCGGGTTACGATGCCGATCAACGAAGAACATCGGGAGGAGAATTTGCTGGGCGCGATTGCCCGCGGAACTATTGATGGCGGCCGGCTGGCGTTCAATGTAGGCATCATGCTGATCTCGTTCCTGGCGCTGATTGGGCTGCTGAATGGCATGTTGGGTGGCCTTCACAACTGGCTGGGCGGCCATCACATTCCTTTTCCCGAGAGCCTGAACGCGATCCTGGGGTTCGTCTTCGCTCCGGTCGCTTGGCTTATCGGGATTCCGTGGCACAGTGCGCACCAGGTCGGCAATCTTCTGGGCACGCGCACGGTGACCAACGAATTGGTGGCGTACGCGTTGTTGGGAGCGCAGAAGTCGTCGCTCGATTTCCGGTCGTTTACGATTACGACGTTTGCCCTGTGCGGGTTTGCCAACCTGAGTTCTATTGGGATGCAGATTGGCGGGATCGGTGCGTTGGCGCCGAACCGGCGCAACGACCTGGCGCGACTCGGATTGCGCGCGATGTTGGCGGGGACTATGGCTAATTTGATGTCGGCTGCGATTGTCAGTGTCTTGCTGCGGTAGCTCACCTGCAAATATCAACTCGATTAACTGCTCGCGTTAAGATTCGTGGTATCCCACATCTCGCGAAAAACGAGCGAGATATGGGGCACCCAGGGTTCTGTGGTTGGTCCAGAGCCAGGATACTGTGGTTGGTCCTACCTGGGCTCAGTGGTTAGGACAAACCGAGGATTCCGTGATCAGGACAGAGGAAAAGGGATTGGCTCCAGGCATTTTCGAGAAGGCGGAGGAGGCGGCCGCTTCTATCCGCGAGCGGATCATGGTCAGCCCGCGGGTGGCGGTTGTGCTTGGCTCGGGACTGGGCTCGTTTGCGGAGAGTGTTGAGCAGCCGGTCGGGATTGCCTATCAAGACATTCCCCATTTTCCTCGGCCCACGGTGGAGGGCCATAGCGGCCGGTTGGTCGTTGGCAGCGTCGCCGGCGCGCCGGTCGCGGTGATGCAGGGCCGCGTCCATGCCTACGAGGGATATAGCCCGGAAGAAGTGACCTTTCCTATTCGCGTCCTGGGGCGACTGGGAATCACCACGCTGATCGTCACCAATGCTGCCGGCGGGATCCGGGTCGATCTCAAGCAGGGCCAGCTGGTTTTGATCTCCGACCACATCAACTTTAGCGGCCGTAATCCTGTCTCGGGCCCGAATGACGAACGCCTCGGACCTCGCTTCTTTGATATGACCGATGCGTATTCCAAGCGGCTTCGTCTCCTGGCCCACGCCGCCGCCGAGCTCGAGGAGGGAGTCTACCTGAGCCTTTCCGGGCCCAGCTTTGAAACGCCGGCGGAGATCCGGGCCTTCCGCGGGTGGGGAGCCGACATGGTCGGCATGTCGACCGTGCAGGAGGTGATTGTTGCCCGGCACATGGGCATCGAGGTACTTGGCATTTCCTGCGTCACCAACATGGCTGCCGGCATCCTCGATCAGCCGATCAACCACCAGGAAGTGATGGAAACCGGAGCGCGCGTGCAGGCGCAACTGACTAGCCTGCTGGCCGCCCTTCTGCCCACCATTTCTCGCGGAATTTAACAAGCGCAGCGGTTTCGCTTTGCTATCCTTGATAGGCTATGCCTACGAAAAAAGAGCTTCTGACTTCCCCAATCCAGCACATCGACATCAAGCAGCACAACGTGGTTCCGATGGTGGATGCCATGCACTCCATGGCCTACAGTTCCCGTGATCTTGCCCGGGCTGCTTCTATCTACGAACGTATGCTGCGTGACCAGGATTGTGGAGTGATCCTCTGCCTGGCCGGATCGCTGATCAGCGCCGGTTTGAAGCAGATCTTTGTCGATCTGATTCGCCACAACATGGTCGATGCCGTGGTCTCTACCGGCGCCAACATCGTGGACCAGGATTTCTTCGAGGCTCTCGGGTACAAGCACTGGATCGCCGACGACCTCTACCGCCAGGGGACGGAAGACGCCACCCTGCGCGAATTGATGATCGATCGCATCTACGACACGCTGATCGACGAAGAAGAGCTGCGGCTGTGCGACGACACCTGCAAGGTCATTGCCGACTCCCTGGACCCCCGCCCCTACAGCTCGCGCGAATTCATCCGGGAGATGGGCGCGTACCTGGAAAAACAGGGCAAGACTCCCGAAAAGGGAGGCGTCGACAGCATCATCTACTCCGCCTACCAGATGGACGTACCGATTTTTGTACCCGCCTTCAGCGACTGCTCGGCCGGTTTTGGACTGGTGGCGCATCAGCACGGCCGGGGAGACAACCCCAAAGTTTCCATCGACTCGGTGAAGGACTTCTACGAGTTGACCCAGTTGAAGATTGCCAACCCGACCACCGGCCTCCTCATGATCGGTGGCGGGGTCCCCAAGAACTTTGCCCAGGACATCGTGGTCGCGGCCGAAATCCTCGGCCTGGATGCGCCGATGCACAAGTACGCGATCCAGATCACCGTCGCCGATGTGCGCGACGGAGCGCTCTCGTCCAGTACCCTCAAGGAAGCAAGTTCCTGGGGCAAGGTCGACACCACGTTCGAACAAATGGTGTACAGCGAGGCTACCCTGGCGTTGCCCATGATCACGGGCTATGCCTATCATAAGAAAGCACATGCGCAGCGCAAAGAGCGTCGCTGGTCACGTCTGCTGGAACCGGTCACGGCCTAAAAGCGGACACCCGGGCAAAGGGTTACGTACGGTAGTACTAAAGTGGCAGCCGAACTCGTTCTTTTTCTATAGTTTCCCGCGCAGTATGGGTATACTTCGAGGCATCCCCCAATGGCTGCGAATTGAAGATTTGGGGGTTCTATCTTGTCTCTGCTTCTTGGTGTTGCCGGGTTCACCTATGCACTGCTTTTCCTCGGATTCTGGTCCCTCGGCCGTATGTCGGCCCTGTCAGACAGATTCGTTGAGAGCCGTGTCAACGTAATCCCGTTCCGTCGCGGTTAGTTCTTCAAAAGAGAAGCCCTGGCTCGCGATAGTTTGTGAAATGGCCCTAGGAATTAGGAGCCAGCGCGTCCGCGATCTCACACTATGGAACGCGCTGCTCATTCGATTGCGGTTTTCCCCCGATCCGACCCGTTGGAGATGCGTGAGCTCTTTCTTCGTGCAACCGTGGACTCCGGTTAGTCACTGTCTAGGCCAGGACCAGACGCCTATACTCCGGACAGTTAACGTGTAGCATGGGCCGGTTTTGTCTCTTTTTGGTTGGGACACCTGACTTGGCGAGAGCTCGTTAATCAGACCCGCATCGATCGAGTACGAGTGACCTGGCTTCGAGATAGGCTGCCTTCCACCATATTTTTCGCGGTTGCGCTGCTGCTCTCTGCTTACGGCGGGCTGGTATTGCTGCTGGGTCGCGGGGGCACGTTCTCTGCTGCGGTCATCGCGTGGGCCTGTGCCCAGGTGCTTCTGATCGCTCTGTGCGTACACACCTTTCTCAATGCCGGCCGCCAGGATGAAGCGGAATGGCAAGTGCAACAGGTAGCCCAGTTACAGCGAAGCATTCTGGACTCCGCCGGCCCGATGATTCTGGCCACCGACCTCCAGGGCAACCTGCTCATTTTCAATCCCGCCGCGGAACGGATGCTGGGCTACCGCTTTCACGAGGTTCTGGGCCAGCTGAATGCCCATGATCTCTTTCCCGAAGGCGAACTGGAACGAGTGGGTCAGCTGCTGGTTTCGCGCCTCGACCGCTCTCCGGTCATCGATCTGGACAGTGTCTCAGCGGAACTGAAGCATTACGTCCAGTACGTCACCAGCTTCCCGGTAAGCCGGGTGCGGGGGTTTGAAATCCTTTGCCGGCGGAAGGATGCGACCACCTTTCCCGCCATGGTCTATCTCTCCGCAGTGAGGAATTCGGAAGGTGCGCTGACTGGATTGCTGGCCATCGCCACGGACCTCACCGCCACCAAGCGAGCCGAGCATGCATTACGCGAAAGCGAAGAGCGCTACCGCGACCTGTTCGATAACTCGCAGGAAATGATTGCCACCCTGAGCCCGCGTGCCAAATACCTCTACGTGAACCCGGCGTGGCAGATGTGCTTTGGCAAGAGCGCGGCTGCGTTTGAAAGCCTGATCAACTTCGAGGCTGCCTTCCCGCCGGAAATGCAGGCCAATGCCGCCAGCCTGTTTGACCGTGCGCTGCGGGGCGAGCGCATCGATCGCGCCAATTTGCGGGTTCAGGATTCCAACGGAATGTATCGCGAGCTGGAAGCAAGCCTGAGCTGCCGCCAGGACCGCGGCGAGCCGGTATCGGTGCGCTGCATCTTCCGCGATGTCACGGCGCAGTACCAGCGCGAACGTAGACTGGCGATGCAGTTGGCCGTTAGCCAGGTGGTGGGCGAATCCACTACCTCTGACGAGGCGCTACCGGCGATGCTGGAGTCGCTGGGAACCAACCTGGGCTTCGACATGGCGGGACTGTGGTTTGTCAGCAGTGACCATCACTGCCGCTACCTGGCTGGCTGGTATGCGCCGGATCGCGCTTGCATCGAGTTTCACCGCGATAGCATCGGGCGCGTTCTGCAGAAGGGCAAAGACCTGCCGGGCCAGATCTGGGCTGCGGAAAGTCCCTGCTGGATCGAAGACCTGGGCGAAGACACGAATTTTTTACGAGCCGCATCGGCCAAAACCGACGGGCTGGTGACCGGTTGGGGCGTTCCCGTCCGGGTCGGCAACCAGGTGATCGCGGTAGTGGAATTCTTCAGCCGGCAGAAGCAGCGCGAAGATACGGAGATGATGGCCACGGTGGAAACGGTTTGCGCTTCCATTGGCCAGTTTATGGCGCGTTCGGCGCAAGAGAGCCGGTTGGAAGAGTTGAACCGGCAGAAGGAGTCGATCCTCAACTCGGTGGCGGACGGGATCTTCGGCACTGACTCCGCCGGGCGCATCGTGTTCGTAAACCCAGCAGCCGCCAGCATGCTCGGCGCTCACGCCTTTGATCTGATCGGCCGCACGGTGCATTCCGTGGTGCATGAGGAGCGTAAAGGGCGGGAAAAGTGTTCCGATCAATGCCGCACCGGGCGAGCCTTCCTGGTGCGCGAGGGCACCAGTGGCCAGGATGTGTTTTACCGCAGAAATGGAGCCTCGTTCCCGGTCGAGTTTTCGGTAACACCGATGGTGGAGCACAACATCGCGGTGGGCAGCGTGCTCAGCTTCCGCGACATCAGCCAGCGCTATGCTCTCGATCGGATGAAGGATGAATTTGTCTCCACGGTGAGCCACGAGCTGCGCACTCCCCTCACCTCGATCCGCGGGTCGTTAGGATTGCTTTCGACCGGCCTGCTGGGGGAGATGGGCGAGAAGGCTTCGAACCTGCTGCGTATCGCGGTCAACAACTCCGACCGGCTGGTCCGGCTGATCAACGATATTCTCGACCTGGAGCGCATGCAGTCGGGACGCGCACCGCTCACTTATCGCAATTGCGACCTGGAAGAGCTGGCGCGGCAGGCCATCGATGCCATGACACCCATGGCGGAAGCCGCCAAGGTGCAACTATTGCTGGAGGCGGGACCGGCACAGGTGGAGGTGGATCCCGATCGCCTGCAGCAGGTGATGACCAACCTGCTGAGCAACGCCATCAAGTTCTCCCCGGCGGGTTCGCAGGTCACGGTTTCGATCGAACGGCTGCTGGACGGAGTCACCATCAGCGTAAGAGACAACGGCCGGGGCATTCCCAAGGACAAACTGGAGTCGATCTTCGACCGCTTCCAGCAAGTCGATGCCTCCGACGCAAGGCAAAAAGGTGGAACCGGACTGGGTCTCGCCATCTGCCGCACCATCGTCATGCAACACGGGGGCCGCATCTGGGCAGAGCGCAATGCCGATCGGGGCTCTACTTTCCGCATGTTCCTGCCCTCAGTTACCCGAGACGCGGATCCGTCTCGTCTGGGAGGCGCCTCCGCTTCCTCGATGGTCAGCGCCCCCGCTGTCCTGGTCTGCGACGAGAACCCGGAGACGAGGGCTACGCTGGCCGAGAGTCTCCGGCAAAATGGCTATTCGGTGCTGGAAGCCGCCAGCGGAGACGAGGCCGTCGGCATAGCCCGGCAAACCCAAATTCAGGCCATCCTGCTGGATATGAGCCTCCCCAGCCTGCACGGCTGGGAGACGCTACACCTGTTGCGTGACGATCTCCGCACCGCGGCCATCCCGGTGGTGGTTTTGAGCGCCTTTGGTGCGCTCAACGATCCTGAAGTAGAAAAAACAGCCGACGCGTGGCTGGAGCAGCCCATGGAGACGGGATCGATGTTAGCCGCGCTCTCCCGCGTGCTGCAGGTAGAACGGCAACCCTCGCGTGTGTTACTGGTAGAGGATGATGCCGATTTGGCTAAGGTCATCCTGGCTACTTTCGAGCGGGCGGGCATTCAGGTTCATCACGCCTCCACGCAGCGCAAAGCGATGGAGCTCTGCGTTTCGTCGCGGCCGGACTTGCTGATTCTGGATATTGCTTTGCCCGACGGCGACGGGTTCGGACTGGTCGATTGGCTGCGCCAGCAACAAGAGATGAAGCAACTTCCTCTCGTGGTCTACTCCGCCCAGGACTTGAGCGAGGGCGAGCGCAACAAGCTGCGGTTGGGACCTACTGAGTTCCTGACCAAGGCGCGCGTCCAGCCGCAGGATGTGGAGACTCTGGT
This sequence comes from uncultured Acidobacteriaceae bacterium, assembly GCA_963830325.1. Lineage (GTDB taxonomy): Bacteria > Acidobacteriota > Terriglobia > Terriglobales > Acidobacteriaceae > PALSA-350. The sequence goes on along the minus strand of CAWHMV010000003.1, from coordinate 889,188 downwards.
GCTCTCGATGCTGCGGGTGCCACATGGATCCAGCGAGGTACCACTGGGATGGGATGAAAGCCCTTCTCCCAATCTTTAGCATTGCCGGTAGGCCTTCTTTTTTTTCTTATGACACACCGTATCTTAATCATTGACGACGAAGACGACATACGGCAGGTTGCGGCCATGAGCCTGGAAACTGTTGCCGGATGGGACGTTGTGCTTGCCAGTTCCGGCAAGCAGGGGATCGAACGCGCCAGTTCCGAGCAGCCGGATGCCATTCTGCTGGATGTCATGATGCCGGAGATGGACGGCCCCACTACCCTGCTCAAACTCAAAGCCAACGGAAGCACCTCCCATATTCCCGTTTTGCTGTTGACGGCCAAAGTACAAGGCCCAGATCAGCGGAAGTTTGCCGAAATGGGAGTGGCAGCGACACTTTTCAAACCCTTTGATCCTCTCACCCTGGCTAAGCAGATTTCTGCCGCATTAGGCTGGAAAGAAGGATGATCCATTGACCCACAAAGACCGCATTTCCCCGGATGAGAACGGTCAGAGCCAGGAGCAAAAGCTGCAAAGCATGATCTCCGCCCTTTGGGATCGGAGCCGGCACACGGTGGTGGAGCGGGCTGCTCTGCTGCGAACAGCAGGCGATCTGCTGGCACACCACCGTTTGGACGAGGCCACCCAGATGAACGCGGTGGACTCTGCCCATAAGCTGGCGGGAGTGCTGGGCACCTTCGGCTTACCCCGGGGCACAGACCTCGCCCGGGAGGCTGAGGTGCTCTTTGGGCAATCAACGACGCCGGGCAAGGTAGAGATCGAACGCTTGCAGGTCCTGCTGGCGGAGCTAACCCATCTCATCGACCGCGGGCCCCTCGGTCCGGGTTGAAATTAGAATGAGTTCATGAATGACTTGGGCCGGCTGCTCATCGGTTTAGGATTGCTGCTGCTGATTGGCGGCGGCTTACTTCTACTGCTGGGGCGAACCGGCATCCCACTGGGCAGGCTTCCTGGAGACATCTCGTACCGGGGGAAGAACTTCTCCGTGTATGTCCCCCTGGGCACTTCGATTCTGCTCAGCGTCCTGCTCTCCCTGGTCTTCTATATACTCTCCCGCTTTCGGCGGTAATATCGAATTCGTTTGCTGGGAGGTATTGTGCCCAATCCGGAAGAATCGCTAAGCCAGTTGGGACTGGTTTTTCCCGAGGTTGCTGCCGAAGCTCCTGCCGCCCTCCGGCGGGTGTGGCGGGTGGGCCAGCTGGTGGGCGAGGTGCGGAACCACATCGAGCGTGAGTACGCCGACGTGTGGGTAGAGGGTGAAATCTCCAACTACCGCCCGGCGCCCTCCGGTCATATGTATTTCACGCTAAAGGATGGCGAGGCCCAGCTGCCGGTGGTGCTTTTCCGGCGGCAGGCGATGCTGCTGCGCTTCCGGCCGGAAGATGGGCTGCAGATCCTGGTGCGGGGGCGGGTCTCGGTGTACGAGCAGCGCGGGCAAATGCAGCTGGTGGCTGAGTTCGTGGAACCGGTCGGCGCAGGCTCCCTGCAGATCGCCTTTGAGCAATTGAAAACCCGGCTGCAGAAGGAAGGGCTTTTCGCCGCGGATCGCAAGCAGCCTCTACCCACCTTTCCGCGCTGCATTGGGATTATTACCTCTCCCACGGGCGCGGTGATTCGAGACTTCCTCAATGTGGCCGGGCGCCGGCACGGGGCGTTGCACGTGCTGCTCTACCCTACTCCGGTGCAGGGGGAGAGCGCGTCCCTGGAAATTGCTGCGGGGATTGCTTTTTTCAACCGGGCGCGTACCGTGGACGTGATCGTCCTGGCCCGCGGTGGCGGTTCGCTTGAAGACCTGGCTCCGTTCAATAGCGAGTTGTTGGCCCGTGCCATTGCCAAGTCTGAGTTGCCGGTGGTCTCCGCCGTCGGCCACGAAACCGACTTCACTATCGCCGATTTTGTTGCCGACCTGCGTGCACCCACACCCTCCGCCGCGGCGGAACTGCTCACCGAGGCGCAGCATAAGGTGGAGGAGCGGCTGGAACAGCAGCACCGGCGCCTGAACCAGGCCTGCCGCTACCTGCTGATGCGCGCCCAGGAACGTTTTGCCCGGCTCTCCGCTCCCGCCGCGTTTGCCCGAATGCGTAATGCTTTGGCGCGCCGCCAGCAGCGGATCGATGAGCTGCAGTATCAGTTGGACGCGGCGTGGCACCGGCAAAGCCGGCAGATGACCGAAAGGTTGCAGAAACTGGAGGCCAGATTACTGCGTCAGGATGTAAGCCACCGCATGCGCGTGGTGCGCGAGCGGCTGGAGATGCTGGACGGGCGGATTGTCCGCGCGGAACAGGAATTGCTGTTGCGATGGAAGGCACGGCACGCACGTGCGGAAGGGCTGTTACAAGCCGTTTCTCCCCTGGCCGTGTTGAATCGGGGCTATGCCTTGGTTTTCGACGAAGCGGGGGTATTGATCCGGGATGCCGCAGCCGCCGCGGATGGCGGCCTGATCACCACACGATTTGCGCAAAGCATGCTCACCAGCCGGGTGCTCGAAAGGAAGTTGCCCCCAACCCACTCATGAGAAAACTTTTTGGAACAGACGGAATTCGTGCGGTCGCCGGGGAAGCGCCTCTTGACCCGCCCACCATTTTCGCCACCGGGCTCGCCTTGGCATCCACGCTCAAGAAGGGCCACCCAACGCCTCGGGTTTTGCTGGGGTCAGATACCCGCGAATCCAGTCCCTGGATTTCGGCCGTGATTGCCGCGGGATTGCAAAGCGGGGGTGCGGAGGTACTGAACGCTGGGGTTATCACCACCCCCGGTGTGGCTTTCCTGACGCGCAAGCATCAATTCGCTGCTGGAATCGTCATTTCCGCTTCGCATAATCCCTGGCAGGACAACGGGATCAAGGTATTCGGCGGCGATGGCTACAAGCTGCCGGACGCGACCGAGCTGGAAATTGAGGGGGAGATTTTTCGCCGTCTCAAAGAGGTTCCCTCGACGGATCTCGAAATCCTGAACGCCCCCGCGGCGGGCAAGGAATTCCGTGAGGAGTACGAGGCCTTTCTGCGTGGTGTTGTTCCCGGGCTGAATCTGAACGGCAAAAAGATTGTGATTGATTGTGCCAACGGAGCGGCGGCGGTCATTGCGTCCGAGCTTTTCCCCTCCCTTGGCGGGGAGATTCATCTCACGCACGTGACTCCTAACGGACGCAATATCAACGAAAACTGCGGCGCGCTGCACCCTGAGATTGTGGCTAAGGAGACCAAGTCCTTAGGTGCAGACCTGGGAATCACTTTCGATGGCGATGCCGACCGCGCGCTGTTTGCTGATGCCAACGGCCGGGTGGTGAATGGGGATGGAGTCATGCTGGTGGCAGCCCGTGACATGAAGGCTAAGGCTGAGCTGGCGGGCGATCTGGTGGTGGCGACGACCATGTCCAACATGGGTCTGGAAGCCGCGTTGCGCTCCAGTGGCATCCGCATGTTCCGCGCTCCGGTGGGCGATAAGTATGTTCTGGAGATGATGCAGAAGCACCAGGCCAGTCTGGGCGGGGAGCAATCGGGCCATATTCTCTTTCCCCACCGCAGCACTACCGGCGATGGACTGCTGACGGCGTTGGTGTTGCTCGATCTGCTGGCTCGTTCCGGGAGGCCTCTGCACGAGTTGTTGAGCGATCTGCAGGTCTTTCCCCAGGTGATCGTCAATGTGAAGGTGCGGGAGAAACGGCCGCTAGAGCAGATTCCGGGTGTGGTTGAGAGCATCCATCAGGCGGAAACCGATCTGCATGGCAATGGCCGGGTGGTGGTGCGCTATTCCGGTACCGAGGCCCTCGCGAGGGTCATGATTGAGGCCGAATCGGAACAGCAGATGCGGGTGCATGCGGATCGTATCGCCCAGGCTATCCGGGTGGAAATCGGGGTGTAGATGGGTATCATGGAGGAAGGAGACAGTTATGCTTAGTGCCATCCTTCTGCTCGCCCTCATGCAGCCGCAAGATCCGGGTCTGGCTGCAGCCCCTGCGCCCGACACAACCACGGCTCCGGTACGGACGGAGAAGCTTACTCCCGCTGAGGTAAAGGCGCTAGCGGATGCCAACCAGGCTGTGGCCGATGCACAAGCCAAGCTGGTGCAGGCCAAGGCTGCCCTGATGGGGGCGACCCAGGGTGTTGAGTTGGCTCATCACGCGAATACGGACTGTGGCTGTTACGTGGATAGCACGGGCCGGGATTATGACAAGGTGGAGTTCAAGGGGGACACGATTGTGATCCACCATATTCATGAGGCGCCACCTAGCTTGAGTACTAAAACGGCTCCGTCGGCGCAGTAGGTAAGGGCCTATCTGTTTTTGTTTGGGTTTTGTATCAGGGCACGACTTTAGTCGGGCCGTAAACGAACGGAGAATTGGGCTTTAGCCCTTGCGTGGTGCGTCCGGCACGACTTGAAAAAAGCGCAGTGGAGCGTCTGTGAGAACCAGGATTTACGAATTTAGTCCAGTAGGGACGGCTGAACTCAGCCCAGGACGCCAGTCCTGGGTACATCGTGAAATGTGATTTAAGTCCCGCAGGGACGGCTGAACGTTCCAGGATTGCGCGGCGGCCAACTTCCAGCCGTCCCTACGGGACTGGGTCGTCCCTTCAAATCCAACCCAGGACTAACGTCCTGGGCTAAGTTCAGTCAGACCTGTCCAAATTAGCGTTTTAAGAGGAGGCGGAAAGCCTGCTAGGTTGAGGTTGGGATTTTCCAAGAAACCAATCTCAAACAGGAGGAGCTTTCCGCCATGAATGGAGTATGCAGTATTTTTTCGCAGGTTTTAGGGGTATTTTCGAGGGCCGAGTTTGAGCAGGCGGTTCTCGATCATAAAGCCCAGCATCACGCCCGGGGTTTTAGCAGTTGGACGCAGATGGTGGCGATGCTGTTCTGTCATTTGGGCAAGGCGCAGTCGTTACGAGAAATCTGTGGAGGTCTGGCGGCTTGCGAAGGCAAGCTAAGGCACCTGGGTGTGGTTCAGAGTCCCAAGCGGTCGACCTTGGCCTATGCCAACGAGCATCGGCCGTGGGAGTTGTACCAGACCGTGTTTGGGGGGCTGCTGGAAAAGTGTCAGCGGGAGGTGCGAGGAGGGAAGAAATTCCGCTTTAAGAACAAGTTGCTGAGTCTGGATGGCAGCGTGATTGACCTCAGCGCGACGATGTATGACTGGGCCAAGTTTCGTCAGACCAAAGGCGGAGTTAAGCTGCATTTGTTGCTGGATCACGACGGATATTTACCCAAGTATGCGGTGATCGAGCCGGCCAGCGTGGCCGAACTGAAGGTAGCGCGCGGGCTGGCTTTGGAGCCGGGCACGATTGTGGTGTTCGATCGTGGGTATACCGATTACAAGTGGTTCGCCAGCTTGACCAAGCAAGGTGTGTACTTCGTGACCCGGCAGCGTTGGAACAGCTATTACAAGCTGGTGAAGGAACTGCCGGTACCGGAAAAGGGCGACATCCTGGCCGATCAGATAGTGAAGTTGGGCCACCGCGGTTATCGCACCGGTGTGCCGGTCCGACGGGTGGTAGTGCGCGATCCGGAGACAGGCAAGAAGTTCGAATTTCTGACCAACAAAATGGATTTTGCTGCCAGCACGATTGCCAGAATCTATCGCGATCGTTGGCAGATCGAGACTTTTTTCAAAGCTCTTAAGCAATCTTTGCGGGTCAAGACATTCGTGGGCACCAGCGCCAACGCTTTAAAGACGCAGATCTGGACCGCCTTGATCGCCATGTTGATCTTGAAATATTTGCAGTTGAAGTCCAGCTTTGGTTGGTCGCTCTCCAACCTCGTGGCCTTGTTGCGCCAGCAGTTGTTCGTATACCGCGACCTATGGACTTGGTTGGATTGTCCTTTCGAACCGCCGCCTGCCCTGGCAGGAATTCACGACCAACTTCCGCTCCCGCTTTAAATTTCTCAGCCCTCTTTGGACAGCTGAAACCTGCCGCCCGTCTGCAAAACCCTTTATCGGCCAATACTCAGGAGTTTTATCGCACACACTTGGACAGCACCTCTCTAAATCTACCGCTCCCTTAGGACCCAACCTGGTTTCGCAATACCCGGTTCCAGCACTCGTTTGTCCAATGAAATCAACACAACGACGTTCACTACCCCGCTAATTTGGACAGCTCTGAAGTTCAGCCGTCCCTGCGGGACTTAGTTTGGAAATGAAGTTCTCAGACACCCTCTAAAGCCCGGATGTTTGTTGGGCCTTACGGCCGACTAAAGTATTGCCCTTATACAGAGCCTAAGACCGGTAGTGGTGCTCACTTCAGGTCGCGCCAGTTGGGTCCTACGCCACAATCCACGACGACCGGCACCTTCAGTTGGATCACAGTTTCCATTTCGTGCTGGACTAGTTGCTTCACTTGCTCGACTTCCTTCTCCGGGACATCGAACAGCAGTTCGTCGTGAACCTGCAGGGTCATCCTGGTTGAAAAATTTTCTTCGCGTAGCCTTTGATCGATGCGAATCATGGCGATCTTGATCAAATCAGCGGCCGTGCCCTGCAACGGCGTATTGACTGCCGTTCGTTCCGCGAAACCGCGCAGGTTGGCGTTGCGGCTCTGCATATCGGGTATGGGGCGAACGCGCCCGAAAAGCGTACGCACCTTCTGCTCTCTGCGAGTCTCTTCGAGCAGACGATCGATGTAGCTGCGCACTCCGCTGTAGCGCGCAAAATAGGTTTCAATGTACAGCCTGGCTACGTTCTGCTCGATGCCTAATTGCTGAGCCAGGCCAAAGGGCGAGATGCCGTAGACGATGCCGAAATTCACCGCCTTGGCACGGTCGCGCGTTTGTTTGTCCATCCCCTCGGGTGCGACGCCAAAAACTTCTGACGCGGTCAGGGTGTGAATGTCGTCTCCCTGGGCAAAGGCTTTCACCAGTAGAGGATCGTCACTGAAGTGCGCCATGAGCCGCAGTTCGATCTGGGAGTAATCCGCGGAGATGAGCACGTTCCCCGGCGCCGCGATGAACGCCGCACGGATCTCACGTCCCAATTCTGTCTTGATAGGAATGTTCTGCAGATTCGGATTGGTGGACGAGAGGCGCCCGGTCGCCGTGCCCACCTGGTTGAAGGTGGTGTGTACCCTGCTCTCCGCATCGGCCAGCAAGGGCAACGAGTCGATGTAGTTGGACTTGAGCTTGGCCAATTGCCGGTACTGCAGCACCTGGCGCGGAACTTCATTATGCTGCGCCAGCTCTTCGAGCACATCCACAGCTGTGGAGACTACTTTGCCGCGTCCGTACTTCATGGGCTTGGGCAGGTGCATTTTGTTGAACAGCACGTCTCCCAGCTGCTTGGGCGAATTGATGTTGAAGCGATGGCCGGAGCCGGCAAAGATCTGCTCGCTCACCCGCTCCATCTCTACCGTCAGACGCTCCCCCATCTCGGCGAGAACGGAACGGTCGATGCGCACGCCCGCCTCTTCCATGCGCAGCAGGACGGGAACCAACGGCAGGTCGATGTCGCGATATACCTGGCCCGCACCGAGCGTTTCCACGTCCTCTTTGAGCAGCGGCGCGAGACTGCGAATAGCGTTTGCCGATGCCGGCAACAGCTCATCGCCCGGCGGTGGCAACGCCCGGCCGCTAAAGCGCGCGACGACGTCAGGGAGGGGATGGGTGGCGTGGGTTGGGTTGATGAGATACGAATAGAGCATCAGATCATCGACCGGACCCGCCAGGCGCAGGCCGTGGTCCGCGCCGTGCCGCCCAAGAATGCGCAGCGCGGCCTTCAGATCATGGAGCGACTTGGCGGTATGCTCGTCTGCCAACACGGCGCGCAGCGGCTCTGCAGCCGGATTATCCAAGGCCTTATCGAGAGAAAAGACCAGGGCCCTGCCCGCTTCCGCTGAGACGGCGACCTTGAGAGTCTGCGGGGCGGCGGCCTTCTCCTCTGCCTGTGGTTGCGGCACATCGAACAGGCCAAGCGACATGGTCTTCAGTTCCGGCTCTTCCTCCTCAATGGCCTCGCTTTCGGCCTCGGCTACTTGTTCCGAAGCCACCTCTAACAACGAAGTGTCAAAGGCCAGCGATAAACCATGGGTGCGCGCGGCGGCCACGAAGCGGCTTATCTCTTCCGGCGAGGGGTCGGGGATGACGGAGAGAGGCGTAGTCTCCTCTTCCGGAGCCAGCTCCTTAAGCATGGTGGTGAATTCAAGCTCGTTAAACAGGGCACGGCAGGCGCTCACATCGGGCGCCTGGGTGCGCATGTTTTCGAGCTCCAGCTCGACCGGCACCTCACAGTGGATGGTCACCAGCTCTTTGCTGAGCAGGACGGTGTCGCGATTGTTCTCGAGCGATTCGCGATAAGTTTTGCGCTTCACTTCCGAGGCTCGATCGAGGGCCGCCTCGACGCTGCCAAACTGCTGGATGAGTTCGACCGAACCCTTATCTCCAATTCCCGGAGCACCCGGGATGTTGTCGATGGAATCGCCGCGCAAAGCCATCACGTCGATGACCCGCTCCGGCGGCACCCCGAGCACCTCGACCACTTTTTCGCGATCGAGGATCAGGTTGTCTTTCACCGGGTTCAGCACCTTCACCTTGCCGGTGACGAGTTGCAGCATGTCCTTGTCGTTCGAAACCACGAACACATCGTGGCCTTGTTCGGCGGCCTGCCGCGCCAGGGTGCCGATCACGTCGTCGGCTTCAAAGCCCTCGGATTGCAGAATGGGGATGCGAAACGCCTCCAGCGATCTGCGGATGAAAGGTAGTTGCTGAGCCAGATCCGGAGGCATTTCCGTGCGATTAGCCTTGTAACCACCGTAGTCGAGCTCGTCGAATGTCTGCGTCTTGATGTTCCATTTGCGCACTGTGGCGATGCTGCGCGCGCGCTCATCGCGAAAGACGGAACCGCTCACATCGAAGACGGCGGCGAAATACTCCGGCTGAAAATCGCGGCGGAGTTTGTTGATCATGTTGACGAAGACGAACGTGGCTGCGGTCGGCACGCCGGAGCGGGTGGACATGGGGCGCTGCCGCTGCATCGCGTGATAGGCACGGAAGATGAACGACATGGCGTCCAGCAGAAAAATAGGAGGCTTGGTTGGCGAAGTCATTCCTCTTCAGTCAAGCAGAGTCTTGAGCTGATTCATGTCGAAGACGATGCCCTTTTCGGTGTGGGAGAAGGACTCATTGGCTGTAGCTGCAGGTTCTCATATCGGTAAAACGTACTGTCCTGCGGATCAATGACCCAGATTTCCGCGATGCCCATCATCTTATAGTCTTCCAGTTTCTGTTTCAGACGCTGCAGCCTGTCTTCGGGAGAAAGAACCTCAAACACAGCGAGCGGCGGGTGGGTGACGATTTGTTCGATGGGGCGGCTACGGTCAAGCACCGTCACGTCAGGCACGCGATACCGGGTGACCGCAACCCGCACTCGCAGCTCCGGCAGGACACGAATACCCCATTCCCCCTCGTGTTGCCAGAACCACTTTAGTATCGCCAGTTGCCAGGATGCATGGTCAAACTCTGCCGCAGCCCGTTCCTCGATCTTGCCATCCACGTACTCGGCATCAGGCTCGTAAGAGGAGCGGAGATAAGCCTCAACGGGAACATGTGTCGGGGTTGCCATAGCGTCCTCCTCCTTTGAGAATACCGCTCCGGGCGCAGGGTTGTCGCTTTCATACAATCGAACCTGTGTTGGTCTCTGACTTCGACTTCGAGCTTCCGCCTGAGCTGATCGCGCAGCAACCACCCGCCGAGCGAGGGAGCAGCCGCATGCTGACCCTGGACCGGGAAAGCGGGGCATGGCAGGATTCGTGGTTTCAGCGATTGCCCGAACTGCTCAGGGAAGGTGACGTGTTGGTGTTGAATGACAGCCGGGTCATCCCCGCACGGTTGTTTGGCCTGCGCCCGGGACAAGAGGCTGGAAAGGTAGAAGTTCTGCTGACCGAGCAGGTCAGCGAATGGGACTGGAGAGCACTGACACGACCGGCGCGCAGGATGAGGCTGGGGCAGGAACTGGCGTTCTCGACTGCGGAGGGCAAGCAGTTGCTCCACGCCACAGTTACCGGGAGCGGCGAGTTCGGCGAACGTCTGCTTCGCTTCACGCCGGTGGAGGATTTCTTCGCCCGGCTTGAGCTGCTGGGGCATGTCCCGTTACCCCCTTACATTCGTCGTGGGGATGAGCCGCTCGACCGGGAGCGTTACCAGACCGTCTTTGCTCGCCCGCGCGGATCGGTCGCGGCACCCACTGCGGGGCTGCACTTTACCCCTGAAATTCTTGAGCGTATCCGGGCCCGCGGTGTGTTGATCACTGCTTTGACGCTTCACGTGGGGCTGGGAACGTTTCAGCCAGTGCGGGTGGCCGAGGTCTCGGAGATCCGCCTCCATGCGGAACGGTATTCTTTGCCCGAAGAAACGGCCTTGCGGATCAATGATGCGCTACGCGATGGGCGCCGCATTGTGGCCGCCGGGACCACCACGGTCCGGGTACTGGAGCACTGTGCCCGCATAGGCCGCCTCGAGCCCCACAGCGGCACCACGGACATCTTCCTTTCCCCCGACTCGCGCATCGAAGTGGTCAAGGCGCTGCTCACCAACTTTCACCTGCCGCAGTCGACTCTGCTGATGTTGGTCAGCGCGTTTGCGGGCACAGAGAACACACTTGCTGCGTATCGTCACGCAGTCGAAGCCGGGTATCGCTTCTTCTCCTACGGCGACTGCATGTTCATCACTTGAGGAAGTGCCGCTCGGCGTTGAGGCGCGCTCGTTCAAGGGCTTCTTCGACCTCCAACCTCTTGGCTTCGATCAGGGCCGGGTCTTCGCTCGGCGGCACCTGGACCTGGCGTCCCCAGCTGATCGCTACGCGAGAAAAAGGCTTGGGGATCATGAATTGATCCCACGACCGCAACAGCCATGCCTGCTCGGGATGAGCGTAGAAGATGCCGATGGAGTAGCCGGTCAGCTGGGCCAGCTTAACGGCTCCTGGCTTGACCTTGTACACCGGGCCGCGCGGACCGTCTGCGGTGAACACTGCCGGATGCCCGCGCTCCACTGCCTTGGCCAGCGCCCACAGGCCACTTCCACCGGACCGCGTACTCGAGCCTCGTGCGGTCAAATATCCCAGCCGTTCGATGGTGCGCGCAATCAATTCACCGTCAAAGCTGCGACTGATCAAGACGGCGGCCTGAAACCTTTCATGAAAATAGCAAGTGCACGAGATGATGCAGCGATGCCAGAGACACCACACTTGCGCGGCCGGGGGGGTCGCCGGAGCAGCGCCCGGCTCTACGACCACCTCATAGCGTAGCGTACGATGCAGCACCAGCAACAGCAAAGCCGCCAGCCGCGGGACAATCGCGATTGCGATGCGCTGGCCGAAGCTGAACTTCTGGGCGGAGTCGTTCACCGAATGGAACCCCTTGTCAAGGAAGCGTCATTCCATTCTCCAGTGTGTAGGTTGCGCCGTCACCTCGGGTCAGAACGATATCTTCGGGGCAACTCTCCTCCACAACCGGCAACCATCCATGTAAGTACGATCAGGATGTGCGACGCTCGGTGGCGAAGCACCTTTCGTTCCCCGTGGCCCATGGCAGATCAATCACCGCGTATAAAGATATGAAACTGGTAACCACTGCGCGGGGAACCTGGGCTTTCGCCTGGTCGGAGCAGCCCGATATTAACGTGAATACCCGCAGTCCCACCAGAAGATTCCGCCAGAAAGCACCACGGGAGTCGCAAGCCTCGCCCTATTGAGCTCATGTTTTGTTACAGATAGGGATTTTATGGCGTACTGCGCAAGCTGCGCCGCCCCGACGGTAACCAGCAGGACGGGCGAAGGGGGAGTCCCGCTACCGCCTTTGTGTGCGGGTAATAGTGAGATTGGCGCATTTCTCCCGGCCCAGCCCTCAGGTATACCAATACTCATTATGAGCACACACAAGATTGCTTTTACTTCACGTGACTACTCTCTGCCTAGGTCTGGAAGCAAACCGTCCCTGGATGACAAGCTCGATAGAGTCTTCCAGATGGCCGAGCATATGGACGCCCGGTGTGTCTACATGCTGGATGCCGCCACTCACAAGCGGCGGTTGGTCCATTCCGTCCGGTAGCAGAGCTGACGCGGGGGAAAGACGCCCGCGTCCGCTGTGGCGTACGTGGGACGATAAGGACGGGCGATCCGGATTTCCTGTCACGGGGCGCTTCCGACACCAACGTGTGCGGCTTTCATTAAGGAAAGGCGCATGAGGATCGGGGGCGCCAAGAAGCTCAACAGGAAATCCGGCGACAAAGCCCCATCCGTGCTTTTTTGTGCCTCAAAGCCGGTCTGCGGAGCCCCGGTGGAAAGCACTGGAAATAAATCGTTATCGTCCCACGTACGCGGCTGCGACCAGGGCACAGCACCGTGACTTTCCGAGTCCGCTGATAGCATCTCTGGTGTGCTACTGACTCTGGAAACGTCTCTGCAGTTCGTCAAGGGCATTGGCCCGCGCATCGCCCAGACTCTGCAAGAGAAGCGCATCACCACGATTGAAGACCTCCTCTACCACCTTCCCTTCCGATATGAAGATCGCCTTCGTCCCCAAGCCATTGAGGAATTAGTTCCCGGCGAAATGGCCAGCCTTATCGGCGAAGTCCGCGGCATGGCTCTGCTGCGCACCCGGCGCATGCCCATCTTTGAAATGACCGTAGGCCAGGGCCTGGGCGGCAGGGTCAAGTGCATGTGGTTTCATGGCACGTACCTCAAAGACCGGTTCAAAGCCGGACAATGGGTAGCCCTATACGGGAAAGTTGAGCCTTCGCGTAGCAGCAACAGCTTCAAAATGATCCAACCACAAGTGGAAGTCCTTCCCGACGACCACGACGATGAAGAGTCCAAGCTGCTGGAAGTGGGCCGCATCGCGCCGGTGTACGAAACCTTGGGCAACAAGCTGGCGTCCCGATGGCAGCGCCGGGTTATTTATAGGCTGCTGGAGGATTTGAAAGGCCGCATCCCCGAGACCCTCCCCCAGGCAATTTGCCGCCGTTTGGACCTGCCCAGCCGGGAAGATGCGCTGCGGTGGGCGCATTTTCCCGAGGCTGGGACCCCGATGAGCCAGCTCCAGGGCTGGGCTACGCCGGCACAGAAGCGATTGATCTTTGAAGAGCTGTTCTTCCTCGAGCTGGGCCTGGAGCTGAAGCGGAAAAAATTCCGCCAGCGGCAGGGGATCCCCTTCGAAACCAATGCCGAAGTGCGTTCTGCACTGCGACAGGTGCTTCCTTTCCACCCCACCAAGGCACAGAAAACTGCGTTAGGGGAGATCGTGGCCGACATGCGGGCGCCGGAACCGATGCGGCGGCTGCTGCAGGGCGATGTGGGATCGGGAAAAACCATCGTCGCCCTGCAAGCCATGCTGGTGGCAATCGAGAACGGCTACCAGGCTGCCCTGATGGCGCCCACGGAGATCCTGGCTACCCAACACTTCCTCGGAGCGCGCAAGCTGCTGGAGCGGTCGCAGCAGCGCTACAAAGTAGTTCTGTTGACCGGGTCGCTCGAGGAGGATCGCAAGCGCGAGAACCGGGGATTGATCGCCCGGGGCGAGGCCCAACTGGTCATAGGAACCCATGCGCTGATCGAGGAGCGGGTGGATTTTGCCAAGCTCGGCCTGGTGGTGGTCGATGAACAGCATCGCTTCGGGGTTCTGCAGCGCTTCCGCCTGATGAAGAAGCCCAACGCGGGCGAACCCGATGTCCTGGTCATGACCGCAACCCCTATCCCCAGAACGCTCGCGCTTTCTCTGTACGGAGATCTTGATCTCAGCGTGCTGGACGAACTGCCCCCTGGCCGCACGCCCATCGTTACCCGCCAGGTCGCAGACGACAAGGCCAGTGAAGTGTGGAAATTAGTGCGGGAACAAGTGCAGAAGGGGCACCAGGCGTACGTGGTCTATCCCGTCATCGAGGGCACCAAGGAGGATCAGCCCGAACTGGATTTTGCTGCCGGCGAGGCCCACGGCATGCCGGGGCAGGCGGACGAGGAGGATTCATCAGGACGGCCGGGCCTGCTATTCAAAAAGGTCTCGACGCCATCCGGTCCCTCACTCAAAGCCGCCACCGACATGTATCAGGAATTGAAAGCGGGCGCCCTGCAGGGCCTTCGACTGGGCTTGCTTCACGGACGGATGGACTCGGACGAGAAGGAGATCATCATGCGCCGCTTCCAGCGCCGGGATGTGGATGTGCTGATCGCGACCACGGTGATTGAGGTCGGCGTCGATGTGCCAAACGCAACCATGATGGTCATCGAACATGCGGAACGGTTCGGCCTGGCGCAGATGCATCAATTGCGTGGCCGGGTGGGCCGCGGAAATGCGAAGTCCTACTGCGTTCTCATGACAGGAGGAAAAATCTCCGCGCCGGCGGCAGAACGGCTGGCGGCCATGGTGCGCACGCAGAACGGCTTCGAGCTGGCGGAGCTGGACTTGCAGCTGCGGGGCCCAGGAGAGTTCTTTGGTACGCGGCAAGCGGGCATCCCGGATTTCCGGGTAGCTAACCTGGTGCGCGACCGGGCTCTTCTCGAGCTGGCAAAGACCGAATCGGCCTGGTTCGTTTCAGAGGCGGGCAGCGAGGTGACGGAGGAAGAAAAGGCTAAAGTATGGAGCCGGCTACGCGAAGCGTGGCAGCGTCGCTACGGATTGGTCGACGCGGGTTAGAAATCAGGCAGCGAAACATTGAATGGCATCCAGCTGCGTCTGTAGCTCTTCGTCCTTGACCATCCAGATCTGCAATTGAACCTTGATGATTTCGAGCGAACAAATGTAGCGTGTCGCGTCGTCCAGGGTCGCGCCATCCACGGCCGGAAGCGTCCTCGCGGATAGATCGAAGACATTGGGAGTGCAGCGGCAGAGTTCGGTGAGCAGGTTATGCGAAGCCGCAGTGAGTTGAAGTCCCACAGAGACCAACGCACTATAAATCTCGATGCAGATGTCACGGGGAAACTCGAAGACAAAGCGAGCCGTACCGGGCTCCACGTAGGAACGGCTGCGGATCCATGCGCCGCAATCCGGAATGATCCCGCTGAGACGGGGTACGACCGTGGACTGGTCTTCGCCCAGAAGAGCGGTCAGGTAGAGAACATCATCTGCAAAGGTGTCGGACATAAAGGTATCGAGTACGTCGTCATTTATGGTTCGCGAACTTTGAATATACCTCGCTTGCTAACCTGATCGGCCAGGGAAGCGCGATCTTCAACCGCAGAACAGGTACCACGGTTCGCGTTTGAGATGACCGGAAATGACCCCATGGTAATGTGTTCAGAATGCTAATCGGGACGGGCGTGGATTTGATTGAAATCGAGCGCATCGCGCGTTCGATTGAGCGTTACGGGGACCGCTTTCTGCGCCGTATCTACACCGATCATGAGATCGCGTATTGCACCAGTAAGCGAAGCAGTGCAGAGAGCTTCGCCGCACGTTTTGCCGCGAAAGAGGCCGGAGCGAAGGCGTTGGGAACCGGAATCAGCAGGGGCGTTACGTGGATTGAGTTCCAGGTTGCGCGCCAACCTGGAGGGCGTCCCGTTCTCGAACTACGCGGGCGGGCGGCGCTGCTGGCCCAGGAACTCGGAGTGAAGACGATTTCGCTTTCGCTCACCCACACTGGGAACCTGGCGATGGCGACCGTGATGATGGAAGACTGAACGACCACCTTCGATGTCGAGTCCCGTAGGGACGGCTGTACTTAGCCCAGGACGCAGTCCTGGATGGAAATTCGAAGGACGACAAGTCCCGTAGGGACGACTGGAAGTTCCGCGGAAGCGATCCCCAGCGCTCTCCCATCTAAAAAATACTCCGCGATGAATTCCCGATCCGATAACTTTTTCAGTCGTCCCTACGGGACTTTTCAAGGGCGCATGCTGACCCAGGACTGCGTCCTGGGCTAAGTTCAGCCGTCCCTACGGGACTCAATTTCATGATGGACGGCTCTCACGCATACACTGAAGCCCGTCCTACCTTCCCTACACTCGCCGATTACTTTTTCCGCAGCCTGTGAAGCCGTGCCCTTCGTTCAGCGTTCGTGGGATGAAAATCCCGGCGAAACATCGCGGAAGGCCACGCGAAAGCGTCATTTGATATGCTCAGTCCCAGCGGGGAAAAGCCCGCTGCAGTCGCTTCAACCCGAGGGGGTCTGTGCCTAGCCAGCAGGAAGTCCAGTGGTCACAACTGAAGGTGGGCGTTCTGGTCATCGTGGCGTTGGTAGCCTTGAGTGCTCTCATCTTCCTCATGTCGGGATCCACGGGCGGCATCTTCAGCAGAAAGATCACCCTTCGCTCCTATTTTGAGAATTCCGCCGGCCTGAAGAACGGCGCTCCCGTCAACCTGGAAGGGGTGACGATCGGCACCGTGACCGATATAAAAATCGTACCTGCGCGCAAGCTCACACCGGTCGAGGTCACGATGAAGATCGGAAACAGGTATCGAGACGCAGTGCACACGGATTCGACCTCGAGCCTGGAGACCATCGGCGTTCTCGGCGACACCGTCGTGGACATCAACAGTAAGACCGCCACCGGCCCCGTGGTCCAGAACAACGGCGAGCTCAAAACCAACGAGACCCCAAACCTCTCCGACGTCATCAAATCCAGCCAGGGGACCATCGAGCAGTTGAACACCATCCTAGCCAAGGTCGACCACCTGGCCGATTCCCTCAACTCCACCAAGGGCTCGATCGGTGAGCTGATCAACAATCCGGACCTCTACAACAAAGCAGTGACTACCTTGAACGAGCTCTCGCAACTGGTGGATTCGGTCGCCAATGGGAAAGGCTCGATCGGTAAGCTGGTGGCCGACGACACCCTGTACAACCATGTCAACGACACGGTCGCCAAGCTGGACAAGATGTCGACCGAGCTCGACGAGGGCAAAGGCACCCTGGGCAAACTTTTGAAAGATGAGACCCTGGCGAACAATCTGAACCAGTCCGTCGCCAATGCCAACAAGCTGCTCGCCGACATCAATGCCGGCAAAGGCGGCCTGGGCATGATTGCCAAAGATCCGCAGTTCGCCGCCAAGCTCCGTGACACGGTCGACAAACTCGATTCGGTGCTGAACCGGGTGGACAGCGGCGAAGGCACGGTTGGGCAGCTGGTGCGCAATCCTTCTCTCTACAATAATCTCGACCAATCGCTGACCGAAACGCGGGGCCTCATTGCGGCCATCCGCGAAAATCCCAAGAAGTACTTAACGTTTCACGTCAAGATTTTTTGAGCTCTATGAAGGTAGTTTGTCTCCTGAGCACGCTCTTACTGTGTAGTGGGATGGCTCACGCACAAAGCAATGCAGCCCCTTCTCCGGGATTTCCTGTGGGGCTAAGTGGAATCGATGAACAGCATGCGGCTTTCCTTGGCGAAAGCCGCACCAGCGAAAACGTAAAGGGCAGCGTGCAGGAAACCCCGTCCGAGCCCAAGGCCCCGCAAAGCTTTGACATGACTGCCATCGACAAGACCGCTGACCCCTGCACCGACTTCTACCAGTACGCCTGCGGCAACTGGCAAAAAAACAATCCCATCCCGCCTGACCAGGTGAAGTGGGGCGAGTTCACGGAACTGCGGGAGAGAACATCCTGGCTGCTTTACAAGGAGCTGGAGGCAGCCGCTCAGCCAAACCCAACACGGACGCCGCTGGAACAGAAATATGGCGACTTCTACGCCGCTTGCATGGATACGGCGCTCGCCGACAAGAAGGGCGTGAGCCCACTGCAGCCCACCCTGGACGCCATCAACGCCTTGAACGACAAGAAGCAATTGGGTGCTCTGCTGGGTACGCTCGAGATAAAGGATGGCACGGGGGGACTGTTCGATTTCGGAGTGGGTCAGGATCAAAAAGACTCCACCATGCAGATCGCGCAAGCCGACCAGGGAGGGCTGGGGCTTCCTGATCGCGACTATTACCTGGCGCAGACTCCGCGGCAGCAGAAGATTCGCGAGGAATATGTTGCCCACATGACCAGGACGTTCGAGCTGGCTGGAGACACTCCGGAGAAGGCTGCCAGCGAAGCGCAGGCGGTCATGGCTATCGAAACCGCCCTGGCCCAAGGCTCCATGAGCCGAACCGACCGCAGGGACCCGGCCAAACGCTATCACATGATGCCGCTCGCGGATCTGGAGAAGCTAACCCCGGACTTCGACTGGCAGTCTTATCTGCATGGCATCGACATGGGCTCGTTCCAGACTCTCGACGTAGTCTCGCCAGGATTCTTTAACGCCATGAACGCGCAGATTAGCGGCCAGGGCCTGGAAGCGTGGAAGAGCTATCTCCGCTGGCGTGCGCTGCATGGTGCCGCCCGCTGGTTGTCGGAACCGTTTGTGCAGGAGAACTTCAAGTTTTACGGCACCACGCTGCAGGGCCAGCAGGAGCAGACACCCCGCTGGAAACGGTGCACCCTGGCTACCGATAATGCTCTGGGTGAAGCGGTGGGGCAGGACTGGGTGAAGAAGTATTTCAGCCCGGAAAAGAAAGAGAACATGCTCAAACTGGTCACCGCGCTCGAAACCGCGCTGCACCAGGATATTGAGCAGTTGCCCTGGATGTCAGAGGAAACCAAGAAGAAAGCGCTCGAAAAACTGGCGCTCATCCGCAACAAGATTGGTTATCCAGAGCATTGGCGCGACTACTCGACCCTGGAGGTAAAACGTGACGATCTGCTGGGGAACATGAACCGGGCCACCATTTTTGAAGATCGCCGCAACCTGCGCAAGCTGGGCAAACCAGTCGACGAGACAGAGTGGCAGATGACTCCGCCGACTGTGAATGCGTACTACATGCCTCCCATGAACGACATCAACTTTCCTGCCGGCATCCTGCAGCCTCCTTTCTACGACTTCTCTAAGGACGCTGCGGTGAACTTTGGAGGCATCGGGGTGGTGATTGGCCATGAGATGACGCATGGCTTCGACGATCAGGGCAGCAAATACGACGGTCGCGGTAATGTGGTGGAGTGGCAGACGCCAGCCGATCGTAAGGCCTTCACCGAGCGCACAGACTGCGAGGCCAAGGAGTATGGAAACTTCGAGGCTGTGCCTGGGGTAAAGCTGAACGGCAACCTGACGCTGGGCGAAAATACGGCCGACAATGGCGGCCTTCGCCTGGCTTACATGGCTTTGACAGATACGTTAGCCAACCCAGCGGCGGCACCGCAGATCGACGGCTACACGCCGGCGCAGCGGTTCTTTATTGCCTATGGCCAGCTGTGGTGCGAGAACGTGCGCGAGGAGTCAGCGCGCAACAGTGCCCTGGTGGATCCGCACTCCCCGGGCAGATGGCGGGTGAACGGGGCGGTGCAGAATTTCGACGAGTTCGGTAAGGCGTTCAGCTGTAAGAAGGGTGCTCCCATGTATCCGGAGAACGCCTGCAGGGTGTGGTGACGCGCATCCGCTGTAAGGTAGCCGCTATAGCCGAAAGTGGTTCTAGCTTTTACAATTGGCGATAGTATCCAGTTTTGACAGTTTAGCTGCACAGGCAGCCCTAGACCGCGACAGCGACCGGGATGAAGGAAACGCATGAAGTTCAGGAAATTTGGCCGGATTTGTCTGGCCTTGGCAGTATCCCTTGGAACGGGATTGGGAGTGACCTCCTGCAGTACGAATCACACAGTCGGTTATTTCTATACGACCGGCTCGCAATATAATCAGATTTCCGGCTTCAGGATCGATAACAATCTTGGACAACTGATGCCTGTACCGAATTCTCCCTTTGGCTCGGGTGGGGTGAACCCCATCAAGGCGCTGACAGCAAACGCGGGGAAATTTCTTTACGTGCTCAACGCAGGTTGTGGGGGAACCTCACAGATTGCCTGTCCGACGGGCACGGCTGCGAGCGACACTGGAGCGAACATCTCTCTGTTCACCATCGGCGGCCAAGGTTCAATCAGCTTCCAGGCTGCTTATACCAGCCAAGGCAATAATCCGATTTCCTTTCAGACGGATTCTTCCGGAACCCATCTCTTTGTCCTCGATTCAACCGTCACCGATCCCACTACCTGCCCTTACTATGTGCCTGGAGATTCGGCGACCATCTGTGGTGACATCACTTCCTTCAACATCGACCCCAATACCGGCAGGCTTTCGCTGATCACCAACCAGGGAGTAAAAAATGGGAATGGCACCAACCTCTCGTACTTTCCTGTGGGCAGCGGACCGATCAATTTCTACGTAGCTCCGAGTAACTCGTTTATCTACACCATTGAAACGGGCAGCGGGACCAGCCCAAACGATCCTCCTCAGGCGGTCTTTGTATACGCGAACAGCAGCGGCCAGTTGACCTTGTCGCAGAATACTCCCATCCCCACCGGCGCTACCCAGCTCTCTTACATCTACATCAGCGCGAAGAATAACGTGTACCTGATCGATGCCCAGAATGGAACCACGCCCGGCCAGATCCTGCCCTACACCATCGGCACCAACGGTGCCCTTCAGTCACTGGTGGGCGGCCAGGTGGCGAACTCAGGCACCGTGGCCAATCCGGGTCCGATGATTGTGGACCACCAAGGCAAATTCTTGTACCTCACCAACGCGGGACCGAATTTGACCGCAACCAGCGAGGCCAGTTCGGTGAGCGCATACTTCATCGATCCGACCACGAGCAGGTTGACACCACTGGCGACCAGCGTGCCCTTTGGCTCGGGATCCTCTCCACGGTGCATCGTGGAGGACCCCTCGAACCAGTACCTCTACACGGCTAATTATTCCGACAGCACGGTGACCGGCGCGATCATCAACTCGTCCACGGGGACCCTGACCACACTGCGGAAGCTCACTTCCTTCGCTGCGGCCGGCCAGCCTACTTGGTGCACCGCCAGCGGTACATTGTTCTAATGATCTTTTACAATGCAAGTGGGCCTAAAAGACTCTCAATCCATAGCTCTGCTGCGAGCGGCAGCCTGCTCCATTCTTAAGTTAGGCCAGGATGAAGGAAGCGCATGAAGTTCAGTAAATTCGGCCGGATCGCACTGGCCTCTGTTGTATCACTTGCTCTTGGATTCGGGGTTATTGCGTGCGGACCCCCCAATACGATTGACTTCCTTTACGTCACCTCTTCCAAGGGCTCAGGGCAGATCAATGTCTACAAGGTCTCCAGTCAAGCGGGTGCGTTAATTCCCATTCCAAATTCGCCCTACACCTCGGGCGGCAGTAATCCCGTAGCAGACATCACTTCCCCGAACGGCAAGAATCTTTACGTGGTGAACCACGACAGCAATACGGTCGTGGTGTTCACCATCAGCACTGACGGCAGCCTCTCTCAGCAACAGTCCTGCACCACTCCGGGCACCTTCCCTACTCAGCTGGCGATCAACAGGGCCGGTACCTACCTCTATGTTGTGGAGACCTACCAGCCGAGCTACAACGCCAACACACCCGGCCCCGGAGCGTTGGTGGTCTTTCCCATCAATGCGAACGGGCAACTGGGCGCCACGGGCAGCTCGTGTACCCCGGTCGCGAATGGCAACAACGCGTTCTTTCCCGTGGGCAACAATCCAGTAGGGGTCAATGTGGTGGCCAGCAATACCTACGTCTATGTAGCCAACGAGAGTGACGCCACGCTTTCCGCGTTTCAGGTCGGCTCGACGGGTGCTCTCACTTCCGTTGGCACGTTTCCGGTCGGGGTTGCCCCCAATGCGCTTGCCAGCGATCCGACGAGCAAGTTTCTTTACGTGACGGATGGCGCGGCCAATCAGATGATTGGGTTCCTCATTCAGCTCAACGGAACCCTGATCGCTATGCAGACCCCGTTCAAGACGGACAATCTCCCCGACGCAGTCGCAGTCGATCCCAGGGGTATTTATGTTTATGTCGCCAACTATAACGCCAACGACGTGAGTGCCTATACCATCGATCGCGGCACCGGAAATGCGACCCAGATCGCCGGAACGAGCGCGTATGCGGTGGATGCGGGCCCGCTCTGCGTCCTGATCGAACCCGCAGAAGCACGTTTCGTCTACACCACAAACTTCCTTGGCAACACGGTGTCCGGCCTCAGTCTAAACCCTTCGAGTGGAGCGCTAGCGCCGGTGCAGAACACACCCTTCAAGGCCACCGGGCAGCCTACCTGCGGTGCTGCCATTACCCACGGCAACCATTCCATCGAGGTCATACAGCCCTGATTCTGCATAGTAAATTCGGCCGGATTGCCCTGGTCTCGGTGATATCCTTTGGTCTTGGATTCGGTGTTACTGCATGCGGACCCAGCAATACAATCGATTTTCTTTACGTCACGGCGTCCAAGCAAAATCCCGGACAGATCGGCGTATACAAAGTAGATAGCGAAGCGGGCGTTTTGTACCAGATCGCCGACTCCCCGTACGGCTCCGGCGGCCGGAACCCCGTCGCTGATGTGGCGTCGGCCAACGGTAAGAATCTCTACGTCATCAATCATGACGACAATACAATTGTGGAATTCGCCATTGGCACCGATGGCAAACTCTATCCCCAGCAGACCTGCAACCTGCCAGGCAGCTACCCGACGCAGCTGGCGGTCAACCACGCCGGTACCTATCTCTACGTAGTAGAGACGTACCAGCCGAACTTCAGCGTCAGCATTCCCGGGCCCGGCGCGCTCGTAGTCTTTCCCCTCAATGCCAACGGTCAGCTGGGCGCGACGAGCAGCCTGTGCCAGCCGGTGCCAAATGGCACAAGCACTTTCTTCCCACTGGGAAATAATCCGGTGGCCGTGAACGTCTTGGTGAGTGGAAGCTTCGTTTACGCGGTGAATGAAACCGATCACACCATCTCCGCGTTTCAAGTTGGCTCGGATGGTGCGCTTAGTTCGATCGGCCTTTTCCCGGTCGGAATGGCCCCCAATGCCATCGCCAGCGATCCGACCGGTAAATTCCTGTATGTCACCGACGGCGCCTCCAATCAGATGTACGGTTTCCAGGTGCAGTCCGGTGGATCGTTGGTGATGATGCCAACACCATTCAAGACCGATAACCTGCCCGATGCCGTCGCCGTCGACCCCCGCGGCATCTACGTTTACGTCGCCAACTACAATGGTAACGATGTAAACGCATATACCATCGATCCATCGACCGGCAACGCCACCCCCGTCTCCGGTTCGACCACTTACGCGGTTGGTACCGGGCCTCTCTGTATCCTGATCGAACCATCGGAAGGCCGCTATATCTACACCGCCAATTTTCTCGGCAACACGGTGTCCGGCCTGTCCCTGAACCCCGCGACCGGAGGACTCTCGGCCGTGCAAAATACGCCCTTCGGCGCGGCGCAGCAGCCTACCTGCAGCGCCGCGATTACGCATGGCAAACATACCATCGCGGCACCCTGATTCCGCACAGTGCTGCGGAGCTTACCCTGCGGGAGTACCCCGATTTGTGTACGCTCGCCCAGGACTGCATCCTGGGCTAAGCTCAGCAAAGCTCAGCCGTCCCTACGGGACTGAGAGCAAATTCCAGTTCACCCCCGAGTCGCCGCTCATTACATCTTGTTTGAGGATGTTCAAGTATCCTTAGTCTAGTTTTGCGTCAGGAGCGTTCGGTTGTTCAACTCGGAAGAAGAGAAGCGATGGAATGTTTCTCTGTTCGTCGTATTGCTGATCGCCGCGATCATCTACCTTACAAGTATTGTGTCCCCTCCGTCGTTGATGGACGATACGGACGCGGTGGAGGCGCAGATTGCCCGGACCATGTTGAGTTCGGGCGATTGGGTGACTGCCCGGATCGATGGAGTCCTGTATCTGGAGAAGTCTCCCTTATCGTGGTGGCTGACGAACATCGGCTACGAGGTATTTGGTTTTCATGATTGGGCAGCACGGCTCGCTTTTGCGTTCACAGCAATCGGGCTGGCTTGGTTGACCGCCGCTTTCGGCCGATGGGCATTCGGCAGGCGAGGCGGTTTTTATGCGGGCTTAGTGATGGCAACCTGCATCGGACTATGGATATTCACCCGCATACTTATCCCCGATGTCATGCTCACTTTTTTCATTGCTCTGAGCATGTGGGCCTTCCTCCGCGTTCTGGATGAGGACGAAAAACATCGGGCACTCTGGGCTGGAATTTTCTATGTATGTCTCGCTCTCGGCCTGATGCTGAAGAGTCTTATCGGTGTCGTCTTCCCACTTGCAGCAGCCATATTGTTTTTGTTTTTCACTGGGCAATTGTTTTTACGGCCCACGTGGCAGAAGCTACGCCCCATTTCCGGCACGGTCCTGGTGCTGTTGATTGCGGCTCCCTGGCATATTCTGGCGACGGTCCGCAATCCTCCTTATTTTGCCTGGACGCTCAAGAGCATGGCCGGCCACTATCACGGTTTTCTTTGGTTCTACTTCATCAATGAGCAGTTGCTCCGTTTCCTGAACTTGCGATACCCGCGCGATTACGACACGGTGCCGCGTGTCTGGTTCTGGCTTTTTCATTTAGTGTGGCTCTTTCCATGGAGCGTCTATCTGCCTGCTGTCAGCAGGCTCTCTTTCAAGCCTGTTGACCGAGCAGGAAAGGCCCGGCTGCTGGCACTCTGCTGGATAGGGTTTGTGCTGGTATTTTTTACTTTTTCTACCACGCAAGAGTACTACTCGATGCCCTGCTATCCAGCATTTGCATTGCTGCTAGGTTCAGCAATGGCCGCCGAGGGGAGTTGGATTCGCGGAGGCACACGCACCTTAAGCACGGTTGCCGGTATTGCCGCTATCGCTTGCCTTTCCATCCTCATTGCGGTGCGGCATGTGCCGACTCCGGGCGACATCACGGCGGCGCTCAGCGTACATCCCAACGCCTACAAGTTATCCCTCGGCCATATGGAAGACCTCACGGTGGACTCATTCGCTTACTTGCGGGTTCCGCTGATGATCGCCTGCGCCGGCTTTCTCTTAGGCGCTCTTGGTGGGCTCAGAATCAAGGGCTCGCGACCTTATCTTCGGGTATATCTCGCTGCCGCCCTGATGATGGTCATCTTTTTTCAAGCGGCTCGCCTGGCGATGGTCAAATTCGATCCGCTCCTCTCGTCCCGTGACTTCGCCACGGCAATCCTGAAGGATCCGCCGGGGCAGATTATCCTCGATCATAGTTATTACTGGTTTTCGTCCATACCCTTTTACACCAACCGTCCGGTGCTCTTACTCAATGGGCGATGGAACAATCTCGAGTATGGTTCGAACGCGCCCAATGCTCCGGACGTGTTCCTCGATGACAGTAAGCTCAAGACGCTCTGGTCACAGCCACAACGCTACTACCTGGTGGCGAGAGCAAACCAGATGCAAAGGTTTGCCGACCTTCTCGGCCAAAGCAATATTGATGTCCTGGGCCGTAGCGGGGGTAAGTTGCTCATGACCAATATGCCGTGCTGTGCATCGGGTCAGTGACCCCTCACGCAATCGCGCTGGCCACTACCATCTCGAGTGCTCTCCGCACGCCTACATCTCCTGAGACCGGGCCATCGACAAACTGGTTGAAGGGGTGCGGCGTCCAGGTGTCGCGCGAAGTATCGGGTGTGTAAGTAAGAGGCAGACCGGTCGCGGCTGGATCATAGGTCTCCGCATTGAGCGAAGACATTTTGTAGATCACCATATCCAGCGACGGAACGACATATAGGCCAAACCCGCCCGCGCCCGATTTGAAGAAGGCATCGCGCGGCGCACCTGCTACATGCCCGTCTGTGTTCACTTCAAATTGCAGGCTAAAAGGAGAATGCGGATTGAACGGAGACGGCCGGCTGAGGAGTTCAAGATATGCGAGCGGGAGCAGCTGCCGATTTTCCCAACGGCCCTGCCTGGCCAGAAGATAGCCGAAACGCAATGCGTCGGTGGAGTGGAGAGCAATCCCTCCTTCGCCAGGAGTGTGCGGGAGACTTCCACCGGGTCGATGGGTTGCGTACCCCCATTGGCCCCATCCCATCGCTTGGGCGAGTTTCTGATCCAGGTATGCCTGCAGCTCCATTCCCACCACGCGGCGAAGAACGATGGACGCGATGTGCGGATCGCGCCCGTATAAGTATCCCTCGCCGGGGGAAGTCCACATCTTTCCATGCAGCGCGCTGCCATCCTGATCCTGCACCTGGTCGTGTATTGGATCAGGCGAAACCCAATTGGGCAGCTCAACATTCTCGCCATGAACGATCCCGGTTAGATGACCGGCGGTGGCAACCGTTTCCCTTCCCGGCGTGGCGTAAACCGCAGCCTGAATTCCCGATGTCATGGTGAGTAAGTTGCCCAACTGAATCCCTGCCATACGCGGATCGCTGAGGGGAAAGGCTTCGGGCAGATATTCCTGGGTAAACACCTTCTGTGCCAATCCGTCGGGAAAACGGCTGGCATGTTCCGACAACATGATTCCGCACGCGGCGCTGGTAAACATCTTGCCAATGGAATACATGTTTGGATTCGCTTCCCTGTGGGCTCTGCCGAAATACTTCTCGTAGACCAGGTAGCCGTGGCGGACGACGAGCAAGCCTCCGTGTTGGCTGGTGGTCTGCGTATACTGGAACGCCTCATCCAGCCGAGCTGTGTCAATGCCCGTGCGGGCGCGAATCTCGGTGGAGCTTTGCAGGGTACGCCAGCCTCCTTTGGCATCGGGAGGCGGAAAGTAGAGCGGTTCGCTTGCGGCCGCACGCGCCGCCAGGTTCAACAACGGTACAGCAACGGGAAGTGAAAGCAGCGTTCGCCGAGTCAGGGCCATCGACCTCTCCCAGGAGTGCGCAATCGTGCCAGTTGGCATTCTAGACCCATGTCAATCCATCTATCCTGAAGTCCTCTCCGTGGCCGGGTTCTCTGTGAAGACAGCGCCAAATCGGGAGAAGGTGCAACGGACAAACTCCGAATTGTCATGAAGAGGCGACGAGAAGCACATGTACTCTACGGGAGTGATGTTCTCGAAGTCCTGGTCAGGTCGCGTTGTTTTACTTTTCGTCTGTACAGGATTGGCCGTTGGCCATTGTTTCGCTCAGAACACGACGGCGTTGCCCGATAGCCCATCTCCGCAACCGGCCAAGGCTCAGAGCTTCTTCCAAAGATTGGTTCAGTTCTATCGCGAGGACTGGCATGGCACCACTCCCCAGGGCCCGCCGCCGCCCAGGCGGGGACTGCCCTCGCCGCTCGAATCCCCACCCTTCCCCAACTCCGACTGGTCGTATGGGGGATCGCCGGTGCTGGGTGAACCGGATACCAATAGCTATCCTCTGATGACTGCCTGGAATGGTGCGCGCAGCCGTACCAAGGTTTATGGGTGGGTCGAGCCTACGGTGAATTTCAGCACTTCGACGCACCGCAACGCCCCAGTCGCCAACGACGTCTACTCCAATCGCCTGGAAATGAATCAGCTGATCGTTTACGTGGAACGCCTGCCCAACTCGGTGCAGCGGGATCATGTGGATGTTGGATATCATCTGACCGCTTTTTATGGAACCGACTACCGATACACCACCGACAAAGGTTATCTAAGCAGCCAGTTATTGGTACACGACCGCCAATACGGTTTCGATCCGATTCTGGAATACGTCGACATCTACGTGCCCAAGGTGGCGAAGGGAATGAACATCCGGGCTGGCCGCTTTATCTCCATCCCTGGCATCGAGGCGCAGCTTACGCCCAATAACTACATGTTCAGTCATTCCCTGCTATACGCTATCGATCCGTTCACGGATACCGGGATTCTCGCCACGATACAGCTAAGCGATCAGTGGCTGGTGCAGGCAGGCATTACCGGTAGCCACGACGTTGCGCTATGGACAAACGATGCTCAACCTACGGCAACGGCGTGCGTCAGTTACACCACCAGCTCAGTAAATAACAACGTCTATCTCTGCGCCAACGGGATCAACGACGGCAAATACGCCTACAACAATCTTCAGCAATACGACGCCACGTGGTATCACAAGTTCTCCAAGAGCTGGCATATGGCGACCGAGGCCTACGTGATGTACGAGCGCGACGTGCCCAGCGTTTCAGGCCCGATCAAGCCCCAGCCCAACACCAATGGAGCAACCTGCCGCCCCGGCCTCGAGACTTGTTTCGCACCCGAATACGCGGCCGTGAACTACATCCTGAAGCAGTTGTCGGAGCACGACTTTATTGGTTTCCGTAGCGACCTGCTCAACGACAAGAAGGGGCAGCGTACTGGATACAACACCAAGTACACCGAGAACACACTGATGCTGAGCCATTGGATTGGGACGACAGTGCAGATGCGGCCGGAGATTCGCTTCGATCACGCATGGGACCGGAAATCATACGACCTGGGCAAGCGACAGAGTCAGCTCACGATCGCCTGCGATTTGATCTTCCATTATTGAGGATTAGGCGCGCGCGGCGCCGGATGGAAGGCGGCGGGCAATCCAGCTTCTTCCCGGCCGCTCGATGAACCTTTTGGTCAGCAGCGCAGCGACGATCAACAACAGATACGAAATCCACGGATCGAACACGATCAGGCCGCTTTTTTCCAGGAACTGCGAATCGTGCAGCAGGGTCCAGAGATTGAAGTGCAGCAGGTACAGGCAATAACTGGCCTCGCCGATGGCGATAAAGGGAAGCAGGCCAAAGAACCACGCGATACGATTGCGCCCGGCCAGGCACAGGATGACTCCGCCGAACAGAGGCATGAGCAGACCATCGTGCATCATCACGTAGGGCAGGCGGTCGCCCACGCAAAGGATCAGGTAGAGCGAGGCAAAAGCAATGAGCCCGGCTGCCAGGCGCTTCCGGCTTTCCGGCCGGATCTTCTCATTCAGAAACCCCAACGCCATGCCGAACAGAAACGACGGCAGGTGTTGCAGAGGCATGAACTTCAACGCCCGCATCCAGATGCCGGTGGAGTAGCGATCAGGGTGGACATCACCATCCGGATTGAAGTGCATGTAGAGCGCGGGAAGCACCAGGCTCGAAAGCCACACGGCAAACAGAATGAGCAGGATGGATCGTACCTGCCGCGGACGGCGGCGGGTGATCAACCACGGGAACAGGACATAGAAGAACGCTTCCGTGGACATGGTCCAGGCGGGCGTGTTCCAGAAGTTAGTCAGAAGCGGATGCCATCCCTGCAGCAGTAACGGGGTGAGGATCAATCCCAGGCCAAAGTCGAACCGCGTGTGCGCCTGGACCTCCAGTGTCAGCATGCCCACCGAAAGAAGCAGGCTGAAGGCGTACACGGGATAAAGCCGGGAGAAACGCGCGGACCAAAAACTGCGCGCCGTAAGCGCTCCTTGTTGCGCCCGATCGGCGTAGTTATAGGTGAGGATGAAACCGGAGAGCAGCAGGAAGAAGCTGACCGAGATGTATCCACCGTTCACCACAGGGCTCAAGGGCCCAAAGGAATGAGGGTCGGCAAAATGGAAAAAGACCAGATTGAGGGCAGCAAAACAGCGAATACCCGTGAGGGCCGGCAATTGGGATTTCCGCGGTGCGGCGGCGGCTGGCTTGACAAGAACCGGACGTGCCGGAGCCTGTGGGGCCGGCATTGCGGGAACCGAACTTGCTGGGACCTGTAGTGCTGGGGAACGCTCCGCGACTGTGCTCTGGGGGGTCAGGCGGTCACCAGGGAACCGACCTTTTCTCCGCTGACCACGCGCAGGATGTTTCCAGGCCGATTCATATTGAAAATGATCATGGGCAAATTATTGTCCTTGCACAGGCTCACCGCAGTACTGTCCATTACCTTTAGACCGAGCCGGAGGATTTCCATGTAGGTAATCTGCTCGAATTTAACGGCATCTTTGGTAATAACAGGGTCTGCGTTATAAATCCCTTCCACTTTAGTGGCCTTCAGTAACACATCTGCTTTGATTTCCATGGCACGCAAAGAAGCTGCAGTATCTGTGGAAAAATACGGGTTGCCCAAGCCGGCGGCAAAAATGACGACGCGACCCTTCTCTAGATGACGGATAGCCCTTCTGCGGATGTATGGCTCGGCTACCTGGTTCATTTCGATTGCGGACATGACCCGGGTCTGCACCTCGCATTTTTCGAGGGCATCCTGTAAGGCGAGTGAATTGATCACGGTCGCCAGCATGCCCATATGGTCTGCGGAGACGCGGTCCATCATGCGCGCCTGTTCGGCCACGCCACGAAAGAAATTGCCCCCGCCGACGACAATCGCGACTTCCACGCCAAGATCCCGGACCGCCAGGATCTCGAGTGAAATTTCATGCAGCTTGGCTACGTCCACTCCGAAGCCGCGGTCGGCGGCCAGAGCTTCGCCGGACAGTTTGAGCAGCACTCTTTTATACATTCAAGCAAAGTATCGCACATCCAGGACCGGTCTCTATCCCTCGGTTTGGGGGCAACTTGCGTTGTTTATTCGACGCAGATTGAGTCACTTGGGTCTCAACGAAGGGCACGGCTCGGCAGGTTTGCGGCAAGAGCTTGACGAAGGGCACGGCCTGAAGCGTGCCGCCACTGGCTGAGTGGATGAGGGCTGAAGTGTGTGCGTCAGAACCGCTCGCAAAATGAGTCCCGTAGGGACGGCTGATCTTAGCCCAGGACGCAGTCCTGGGTACAAATTCTAAGGACGAAAAGTCCCGTAGGGACGACTGGAAGTTACCTGGAGCGCTTTTATCTGAAAACATTCCGCCATTGAGAATTCCCGATCCCACAACTTTTTCAGTCGTCCCTACGGGACTTTTCAAGGGCGCATGCTAACCCAGGACTGCGTCCTGGGCTAAGATCAGCCGTCCCTACGGGACTCAATTCCATGCCGTGCCTTTTCCCAACGCGCAAAATAAAAGAGCCGGGATTACCCCGGCCCTTCCTAGTGCTCATAGAACGCTTATTCTGCGGCGTTTGGCTTGATCTGGGCTACAGTCCACACTGGGTCGCCGACCTTGAAGCGGGCAAAGCGGCGCACGCTCAGATTTTCGCCGAGCTTGCCGATCTTTTGCGCGATCAGGTCCTTGATGGCAAAGGACTGGTCCTTGATAAAAGGCTGGTCCAGCAAGCAGACTTCCTCGAAAAACTTGCTCATCTTGCCTTCTACGATCTGTTCAATCACCTTGGCCGGCTTCCCCGTGGCCGCGGCCTGGGAACGGTAGATGTCCCTCTCCCGCTCCAGATCCTCGGCGGTCACATCCTCGCGGCGGATATAACGTGGGTCGGTAGCCGCGATGTGCATGGAAATGTCCTTGAGCAGCTCCTGGAAGTCTTCCGTCCGGGCGACAAAGTCGCTCTCGCAGTTGATTTCAATCAGCACGCCGATTTTGCCGCCAGCGTGAATGTAGGTACCGACAGCCCCTTCAGAAGTGCTGCGGGATGCCTTCTTGGCCGCCGACGCCATGCCCTTCTTGCGCAGAACCACGACCGCCTGCTCCAGATCGCCCTTGGCTTCCTGAAGCGCGTTGCGGCAGTCCATCATCGGCGCGCCAGTCTTCTCGCGAAGCTCCTTGACCTGGGCGGCAGAGATATTTTCAGTCACAGTAGACATCCTCTTGCAGTTCCTTTGCTGGCCTGTTAACAGGCCTTGAATCAGTAGGTGTAAAGGTGGTTACAGCGTGCGCTCGGCGACTTCCGGCTCGTCAATCGCGGCGATCGCTCCAGGGGCTTTGCGAATGCCTCCGCCCAGCGCAGCTTCCAGATCGACCACTTCGCCGTCGCCTGCAGGCTCGTCAGCGCCGGCTGCCAGACCGTTCAACTCCACAGGAGCCGCTTCGAGCTGTTCATCCGCCGTCACTCCAGCGTCGGCGGCGCGCTTATCGCCAGCCATCTGCACCCCTTCGACAACGGAGTCAGAGATTTTGGAGGTAAAGAGGCGGATCGCACGCAGCGCGTCATCATTGCCCGGGATAACATAATCGACCACGGTGGGATCGCAATTGGTATCGACCACGGCGACCACGGGGATGCCCAGCTTGCGGGCTTCCTTCACGGCGATTGCTTCATTGTTCGAGTCGACCACGAAGAGAGCATCGGGCAACCGGCGCATATTCTTGATGCCTGCCAGGTTCGCCTGCAGATGCTTGCGTTCGCGCTCCAGCCGGATGACTTCTTTCTTGGTCAGCAGCTCATAGCGGCCATCGGTGGCCATCTCATCCAGTTCCTGAAGGCGCTTCACAGATTTTTGGACGGTGATCCAGTTGGTCAGCAGTCCACCCAGCCAGCGCTGGTTGATGTAGAACATGCCGCAGCGGTTTGCCTCTTCGGCAATCGCGTCCTGGGCCTGCCGCTTGGTACCGACAAACAGTATGACCTTGCCTTGTCCGGTCAGATCAGTCACGAACTTGCTGGCTTCCTTGAACATCTTCAAGGTCTTTTGCAGGTCAATGATGTAAATTCCGTTCCGCTCACCGAAGATGTATTCCTTCATGCGCGGGTTCCAACGTTTCGTCTGATGCCCGAAGTGAACTCCTGCTTCGAGCAGCTCCTTCATGGTGATTGTGGCCAAAATACCTCCTCGTGAGTTGCATTCCGGCATGGCCGGAATTGATTTCCCTGGCCCGCTCCCAAAAGCGGGCGGGGAAGATTATGAAAACGACTCACCTCGACACTAGCGCTTGCTGAACTGGAACCGCTTGCGGGCGCCCTTCTGTCCGTACTTCTTGCGCTCCTTGATACGCGCATCGCGAGACAGCAGTCCGTCGGCCTTTAACGTTTTACGCAGCTCAAGGTTGAACTCCAGCAGGGCACGCGCAATACCCATCTTGACCGCGTCCGCCTGGGCACTCACGCCGCCACCCTTGACCGTAGCCAGCACATCGAAGTTGGCGGAAAGCTCGGCCAATTCCAGTGGGCGCTTGGCCGAAACCCGTTGCTGATGGGTAACGAAATAAGTCTCAAACGGTTTCTGATTGACGACAAAGTTGCCGGTGCCGGGGCGCAAGAAGATGCGTGCCACACTAGCCTTGCGACGCCCTGTTCCGTAGTACTGAACTAAATCTGCCATGTCCGTCCTGTTCTTTATGGTTCCTGCTTAGCGGGCCGCCAACTCCATCACTTGAGGCTGCTGGGCCTGGTGCGGATGCTTATCGCCCCGGTAGACCTTGAGCTTGGTCGCCATCTGGCGGCCCATTTTGCTCTTGGGCAGCATGCCCTTAATTGCGTCTTCGACGATCTTCTCCGGCCGGCGGGCCAGCAAGCGCACGAAAGACTCTTCGCGCAGCCCCCCGGGAAACCCGGTGTAGCGGCGATAGACCTTCTGCTGGCTCTTGAGGCCGGTCAGCACGATCTTCTCGGCGTTGACCACGACCACGTGGTCACCCATGTCGATAAAGGGAGTGTATTTGGGATTGTTCTTGCCGCTCAGGGTGCTGGCGGCCTCGGTCGCCAGGCGTCCCAGCGTCTTGCCGCTGGCGTCAATCACAAACCATTTGCGGGTGATATCGTGCGAGCTCGGAAAATACGTAGACATCGTAACCTGCTTCTCCAGGAGAACCTTTTAAAAGGCACGCCTTGCACACCGCAGAAAGCTCGCGGCCGGCAAACGCTCCCGCAAACGAAAGGTTCAGAATCGCTTGAGTGGCGAAGAATGGATTCAGACCGGTTTCACACCTATTGTGAAAACGGTCAAAGCGCTTCTTCGGTTCGCTTTCCTGGCAGGCTACCTGGGCTCGCTCATCTTCAGATCGGTTTGCGGTGAAGCGGCTTCACCTCAGTACGGATCAGACAGCGACTGCAGAGGGCCGGACGCGGCGCTGCGCAAGAAATTCAGAGTAACGCAATCGGGCAATAGAGTCAACGGGGGTAGGGTTACTCATCGCGCACAAAAGAGGCATTTCCGCTTCATTCAGAACAACATACGCTCTTCTTGGAATATAGCGGAGGTCCCCCCACACATGACACAACGTGCCTCTGAATCTCTGGTCGCCGCGCTCATTCGCGTCGGGTTGTTGCTGGCCTTGGCCATCATGCTGATGGCCGAAAATGCCCAGGCTCAACCGTCGTCACCCCATTCACGAACTGGCCATACCACTCGCTTGCAATCGCGAATAGACGCTGCAAGCACTCGAACCAGCCGGACGGCGTAGCCGCCCGGTGAGTTGGAGCAAGGAGACTTATGATTTTTGAAAAGCAGCTCTCGTCGCTTATGACCGCGGCTCTACTGTGCAGTGCGTTCACTCCCCTCTCCAATGGGCAGCAGGCAGCGCCGGCCAGCGGAGCGGTGGCGGGTACCGCGACGGTGGTTCCTGCAGTTTCGGCCCCCGCGGCAGTGGATGCAGCTTTGGTTAAGTCAACCCCTCCTCTCACCGAAGATGACCTGCGCGCCCGCTACGTCGGCAAGCTGATCTTTCTGCGCGGCTCCTACCTGGGCGACGACCTGAACTTCGACATGAACGGCAAAGTAAACGGCTCACCTACGGTCGGGTCTTTCACGCTCTCCGGGTTCGAGGTCAGGAAAGTGAAGCTTTCCAAGCACAAGCTGGATATCGAGGCTGATCGCTACGGACTCCACTTCCTGGGCACGCTGCCCTATGAAGACGACGCCAAGACCTTCGACCAGGTGAAGATTTCCAAGAAGCCAGTCCACATCTCGATCGAGCGCGAAGTCATTGTTATTCCTAAGGTGAAGAAAGAAAAGAAGAAGAATGAGCCCACGCCCAAGGAACTGGCAGCGGCCCAGACGCTGAAGACCAGGGACGCGGCGGCGCCGGCAACGGCAGACGCGCCCAAACCAGCGACTCCGGCCGCCACCGCGGAAACCAATGAAGCTCTCGAAGAAACGAATAAGGCCCTCAAAGAAACAACTGAAGCCCTCAAAGAAACCAATGATGCCCTCAAGGCGGTCTCACCGGCACACAGCGCAATGGTGATGAACAAGGCTCTCAACAGCATCTTTGCCAATGACATCGATCCGGTCATGATGTCTCACCTGCCTGAGTACTGGCAGGAGTATTTCACCAGCAAGAGCCAGCACCGGCAGTACATGCCCAAGGACGCCACCATCAAGGTGGTTAGCGAGGGTATGACGCCGCCCAGGGTGCTGAACAGCATTGATCCCAGTTCCAACGAATATGCTCAGAAGTACGGGATTGCGGGTATGGAGTTGTTGCGGACAGTAGTCGATGCCACGGGAATTCCCCGGCAGATGGCGATTGAACGCCCCATAGGTTTTGGGCTGGATGAGAAGGCAGTGGAGGCGATCAAGAACTCGCACTTCCGCCCGGCGACTCTGAACGGCCAGCCAGTGCCGGTGGTGGTTGACCTGGTGGTCACCTTCCGCATCTACTCCAACCGCACCAAACCGGGTTCGGTGGTCAAAGGGTCGAAGGAGACTGTACTGGCTGCTTCGGTCGCCGATACGGACGGTCAAGAGGTCGCGCATTGATGCTAAGCTGGCTCGGTGAGCCAGCGTTTTCTTAACCTGATCCGCAACGGCCAAACGGCGGAAGTCGCCGCCGCCGCGGAAGAAGATCCTTCGCTGATTGCTTGCAGAGACGCCCAGGGCGTCTCTGCTTTTTTGTGGAGCATTTATCACCGCCAGCCGCTGATCCGGGATTTCCTGCTTACCCACCTGCCCACGCTGGATATTTTTGAGGCCTGCGCTTTGGGCGATTGCGGCCGCATTGAATCGCTGCTGCGACAGGATGCGATGCTGGTCCATGAGAGTTCGGCCGACGGCTGGGCGCCTCTGCACCTGGCGGCCGCGTTTGGCGGACCCCAGGCCACAGCTCTGTTGCTCACCCATGGTGCGCATGTGCACCGTTTCTCGCGAAATCCCATGCACAACCAGGCGCTCCATGCATGTATTGCCTTGAGCCAGGATTGTGAGACCGTGCGCTTGCTGATCGAGCAGGGCGCGGATGTCAATATGACCCAAGCTGGAGGATACACGCCTCTTCATCAAGCAGCTGCCGCCGGGCGTGCGGACTTGGCGCGGATACTGCTTGACGCCGGAGCAAACACAGCATGCGTTTGCCATCAAGGCAAAACTCCTGCTGACTACGCCCGGGAACGCCAGCACGATGGGGTGGTTCAGTTGCTTTCAGCTTCCCGGGTGTAGCCCGAGGGCTGGACGACCCCATCTAATGATCCAAACGAGATGAAGGGTATGGGTTCAGCCGGGCTTCCAAATAACGTTGTCCTAGTCCCGCAGGGACGGCTGAGCTTAGCCCAGGACGCTAGTCCTGGGTACGTCATGAAGCATGATGGAGTCCCGCAGGGACGGCTGAAGGTTGTCCAGGATCGCGTTTGCCTATTTTCAGCCGTCCCTGCGGGACTGGTCGCCCCTTCAAATCCAATCCAGGACTGGCGTCCTGGGCTAAGTTCAGTCGTCCCCGTTCGACAAGCTCAGGGCAGGCTCTACGGGACTAAGTGTGGAAATGGAGTTCTCCATGGTAGCTGCCAGCACTACTCGTAAGCCAGCGCCTCGATTGGATCTTTGCGGGCGGCCTTTAGCGCTGGGTAGCTTGCGCCCACCAGGGCCCCGCCTAGCGCGATCAGGGTGGCGGCAATGATCCAATGAAGATCAACCGGAAACGGAATGCTTGGGAAGCGAATATCCATCGCCTTCTTCAGCAATAAGGTGACGCTGATGCCTAGAATAATGCCAATGATGGAGAGAAAGGCTGTTTCCCGCAAAACCAGGTCGACTATGTAGGTCTGGGAAGCGCCCAACGACTTCAAGATCCCGATCTCGCGGGTGCGCTCGAGCACGGCGGTGTACATCGCCTGGAAGATAACGATGAAGCCGACCACCACCGCCAGGCCGATCACGACGTAGAGCGCATCCGAAAAGGCAGGCAGATGCTCCGGCGTCATCTGGGAGAGCGATTCCGCCAGCGTCTGCACCTTGTACTCAGACAGCCCCGGGTAAGCATGGATCTCCTGCTCGATGAGCTGCTCGTTTTTGGGATCATCGCTCTTCAGGAAGATGATCGAGGCGTTGTTCTCCGCGCCTAACAGGGCGCCCAGCGTCCGGATATGCAGGTATTTGCGTCCACCTTTGCCATGTTCGACGATGCCGCTTATACGAAAGGGGTGGTCGAGGATCTGGATTGTCTCCCCCACCGAATAGTGCTTGTCAGACCGGGCAAAGATATCGTCGACGATGACGTCGTTGGGCCCCTGGAAAGGGCCCCCGGAGAGGAACACGAAAGGGCGCAGCGCGTTGTAGCTCTCGTAATCGATGCCCCAAATCGTCTCTACACTGTTTTTCACGGATAACTGCTGAATGGCGGGCGAGGCCACCGCAACGTGTGGCAGCTTGCGCAGAACGTCAGCCACCTTGGCGGGAATGGGTGCGCCGCTCACCCCGGCAATAAAGCTGGCGTTGGGCGGGCGTACGATGAGATCTGCGCCAATGCCGCTCGTCTGCCGCCGCGAACCGTCGATCTGGCCGAACAGGATGCCCACAATCGACAGGATCATGGCCACCTCGATAGCGACCGCGAGAATGCTGATGGCGGAGCGCAAAGGCCGATGCAGGAGGTTGCCGATGACTAACCTATTCATGCTATTCGCCTGACTGTGCCGAGTGTAGCAAAATTGCTTTTATGGCTTGATCCTGGCCGATTTGCAAGTGCCATGGAGCGTGACTCCAGTAACTCAAAAGATGCTGTAGCGTGCACAAACTAAAGGGCTACATGATTTGCTTTTGATCTGGCTGTAACGCGGCTTTATGGTTGAGGATGTTGGTATAGGTCCAGCCGACGGGTTGAGTGTATGGGGAAATTCGGCGATACATTGCGGCAGGAGCGGGAGTTCCGGGGGATCACGCTGGACTCCATTACCCGGGTTACGAAGATCAGCAACCGTCACCTGGTAGCCCTGGAACAGGAGCACTTCGAAGTGCTCCCGGGCGGGGTTTTCAATAAAAGCATGGTGCGGGAATATGCCCGCGTGGTTGGCCTGGATCAAGAGGAATGGGTCGGACGCTACCTCTCGGCACACCAGTCGACCAAGGACGCCGACGAAGACGGCTGGATGCGCTTCGCCGAAAATGCCAGCAAGGCCCGTGGCGATTCTGGCCGACGGAGCCGCCCTGATCAGCGGCTGCGCTGGACGGGCATTGGGCTGTTACTCCTCCTGGTGGCGGGTCTCAGTTGGTTCGTTTGGAGCTATGTACACAAGAAGATGTCGATGGGGCCTCCTCCGCACCTGACTCGTTCCATCGCCGCAGTAACCATAGACCCCCGTTCCGGTAACCACTATTTAGCACCACTGACAGCAAACAGGTTTTGCCTGTCGGACCCCCAACTGATACGGTCTTAAGAGGCTTAAACGGACGAAAAGCCGCGCGTGCGATGCGCGTTGAAGAATTAGGAGGAAGCTGCTTTGCCACAACATGATCGATTTTTATTTACTTCTGAGTCAGTGACGGAAGGGCATCCCGACAAGATTGCTGACCAGATCTCTGACGCCATCCTCGACGCCTGCCTGGCGCAGGATCCTTATAGCCGCGTAGCCTGCGAAACGCTGACGGCCACCGGCCTAGTGGTCATCGCCGGCGAAATCACGACCAAAGCGTACGTCGACTTCCAGTCCCTGGTGCGCGGGGTGGTGGCCTCGATCGGATATGACAACGCGCTCTACGGCTTCGATTCCAATACCTGCGCCGTCATCTCCAGCATCAATAAACAGTCTGGCGATATCGCCATGGGCGTGGACACCGGCGGGGCGGGCGACCAGGGCATGATGTTCGGGTATGCGTCCAACGAGAACGAGGACCTGTTGCCAACTCCCATTTCGCTTGCCCACAAGCTCAGCAAGAAGCTGACCGATGTGCGCAAGAGCGGTCTGCTTTCCTACCTTCGGCCCGATGGCAAGAGCCAGGTGACCGTGGAATACGACAAGGATATGAACCCGGTCCGGGTTGATGCCGTGGTGATCTCCACCCAGCATTCCGAGACCATTTCTACCGAAGAGCTCCGCGCCGACATCCTGAAGCACGTGATCCAGGCGACCTTGCCTTCCAAGTTGCTGGATGAGGACACCAAGTACCACATCAATCCGACCGGGCGGTTTGTGATCGGCGGTCCGATGGGCGACACCGGTCTGACCGGGCGGAAAATTATCGTCGACACCTACGGCGGCATGGGACGCCACGGCGGCGGCGCATTCAGCGGTAAGGATCCGACAAAGGTCGATCGTTCGGCGGCTTATATGGCTCGCTACATTGCCAAGAACATCGTGGCGGCTGGCTTGGCCAAGCGTTGCGAAGTGCAGTTGGCTTATGCGATCGGCGTGGCTGAGCCGGTCAGCGTGCTGGTTGAAACCTTTGGCACCGGAGAAGTGGACTCGGCCACGCTGCAGAAGCTGGTTCGTGCCAACTTCAAGCTGACACCGAAGGGCATTATCGAGAGCCTCGACCTGCGCCGTCCGATCTATCGCAAGACCGCGGCGTATGGCCACTTCGGGCGTTCGGATAAGGACTTCACCTGGGAGGCGACCGATAAAGCGCAAGCGCTGCGCGAGGCGGCTGGTCTCAAGGGAAAGCCGGAGCTGGCGTCTAAATAATTCAGCGGCAAGATACGGATAGCGGCGCGCTCTGCTTTGGGTTGATGATTCTGGCATGTCGAGTATTCAACAGCCTGATCTCAACCCATCGCGGGCATGGCAACAGGTTTTGGCGCGGGATGCGAGCGCTGATTTCGTCTATGCCGTAGTCAGCACCGGAATCTTCTGCCGTCCTTCCTGTCCCAGCCGGCGGCCTGTCGCAACCAATGTACGATTCTTTTCTGAAGCAGCCGGAGCCCTGGCTGCGGGTTACCGTGCGTGTAAACGGTGTGCTCCGCTGGGCGAGCGACGGGAGGCGGCAACCGTATCCCGGCTTTGCCGTTATCTTGCCCATCATCGCGATCGGGTGGTGACCCTGGCCGATCTGGCCAAGGTCGTACACAGCAGCCCATTTACCATCCAGCGTATGTTCACCCGGGTTCTGGGTGTCAGCCCCCGCGAGTACCAGGCGCAGCTGCGGGCGAACAAGGTTCGGACTGGCCTTTCCGAGGCCGGCGCCAGCGTGACCGACGCGATCTACCAGGCAGGGTATTCCTCTTCGAGCCGTTTTTATGAGCAGGCAGCGGAAGATCTGGGCATGAGTCCTACCCGGTTTCGGGAGCGGGGTCTGAACGAGACGATTCGGTTTGCCACTGCTCCGTGTGAGTTGGGAATCTTGCTGGTGGCAGCAACTGAACGTGGGGTTTGCGGTGTTATGTTGGGCGATCGTGCAGACGCGCTGGAGCGGTTGCTGCGGCACCAGTTTCGCGCGGCGAAGATTCTTCCCGACACTACCGGTATGGCGGACCAAGTGAAGGCCGTCCTGGCTGCCATGACGGATCACCCGGCGGCTGGGGACATTCCATTGGATGTGCGGGCAACTGCGTTCCAGGCGCGGGTATGGCAGGCTCTGCGGGAGATTCCCCGCGGCGAGACGCGGAGCTATGCACAACTGGCAGAGGCTATCGGGCAGCCGACCGCGGTGCGGGCGGTGGCCCGGGCTTGCGCTACGAATCCGGTCGCGATCGCGGTTCCCTGCCATCGCGTGATCGGTAGCGACGGCTCGTTGACTGGATACCGGTGGGGCGTGGAGCGCAAGAAGAAGCTTTTGCGCATGGAGAGCGGCGAAAAAAAGTGTGCGCCATAAGCGCACTTGGTGTGTGCGTGAGGCCTTATCAATTGCTGCTGAGTCCCGCAGGGACGGCTGAACTTAGCCCAGGACGCAGTCCTGGGTAGAGCTTCGAGAGGCGAAAAGTCCCGTAGGGACGACTGACGGTTAATGCCCGATCCGCTCCCCCGCATCTCTTGTCTCGATGAAGTTTTCAGTCGTCCCTGCGGGACTTTTCAATCGTGCATACCAACCCAGGACTGCGTCCTGGGCTAAGTTCAGCCGTCCCTACGGGACCCGGTACTGCTTAGGCCGAAGCCTTGATCCCCGTCGCGAGCACGGTCTGGAAGAACGGCGCTTCGGTTTCTTTGTGCACAACCGCAGTGTGCAGGCTTCCGAAGCCTGCCTTGCCTAGTAGCAACTCTAGTTCTACTTCGCTGAAGCCGAGCCAGACGTCGGCGTATAACTCTCTTGCTTCGGCAAAGCGGTGCTGCACCAGATCCAGAATGGCGATCCTGCCTCCTGGCTTGAGGATTCGCCAGGCTTCCGCGACCGCGCGCTCCGGGTGCTGAGCGTGGTGCAGCGACTGGCTGAAGAGCGCCAGGTCTACGGAGCTATCCGCAATCGGCACCGCTTCCAGATCGCCTTTGCGATACTCGAGGGCGGGAACGCCCTGCTTGCGCGCCAGGTCGCT
The DNA here is from genome assembly GCA_963830325.1 of uncultured Acidobacteriaceae bacterium. Lineage (GTDB taxonomy): Bacteria > Acidobacteriota > Terriglobia > Terriglobales > Acidobacteriaceae > PALSA-350. The sequence goes on along the minus strand of CAWHMV010000003.1, from coordinate 848,105 downwards.
TCCCAGCTCAACCATTTTGTCTGAGTTGTCGACCGCAATCACCTGCTGCGCTCGCTGCGCCAGCAAGAGTGAGAAGGCTCCTTCGCCCGCACCCAGGTCGGCGATCACCATCGGCGGCAGCATGAGTAACAACGCCTCAGCAATACTCTTCCAGGATCGACCGGGAACATACTCGCGGCCCAGGCGCCCTGCCATGTCATCGAAAAATGCTCGCGTCTTATCCTGGCGCTTGCGCAGCACCAACTCCAGGGCCGCCTGATCGTGCCGAGCTTCCGGGAGGTCCTCCTGCTGCAACAGCGCCAGCATCTTGGACAACACTTCGCCCGACTTCGACCGGTACCAGATATTCTTGCCGGCTCGCCTGTCCTCGACCATACTCGCGTGTTTCAGCTGCGCCAGGTGGGTCGAGATGGTGCTTTGCCCCATACCCAGAATCTCCTGCAATTCGGCTACGGAAAGCTCCTCCCGTGACAGAAGTAACAGCATGCGCAGGCGATTTGCGTCTGCTAGCACCCGGAGAGATTTTACGATTGACGGGATGGCCATTTCTGATATTGTATCAATATATCCTGATGTATTGATATGAGGCGATACCATGTCACCAGCAACGATTGACCGCACTGCTACCGACTACAAGGTGGCTGACCTTTCCCTGGCCGATTGGGGCCGCAAAGAGATTTCCATTGCCGAACACGAGATGCCCGGGCTTATGTCGATCCGCCGCAAGTATGCCGCGGCCAAGCCTCTCGCCGGTGTGCGCATCACCGGTTCCCTGCACATGACCATTCAGACCGCAGTCCTGATTGAGACCCTGGTGGAGTTGGGCGGCGATGTGCGCTGGGCCAGCTGCAATATCTTTTCCACGCAGGATCACGCGGCCGCAGCCATCGCGAAAGCCGGTGTTCCGGTATTTGCCTGGAAGGGCGAATCACTCGAAGAGTACTGGTGGTGCACGGCACAAGCTCTCGATCACGGAGAGGGCAAGGGTCCCCAGCTGGTTGTTGATGACGGCGGCGACGTGACCCTGCTGATCCACAAGGGCTACGAACTGGAAAATGGAGACGGTTGGGTCAACACCCCCTCTTCCAATCATGAAGAGCAGGTGATCAAGGACCTGTTGAAGAAGATTCACGCCGAGGACCCCAAGCACTGGCATAAGGTTGCGAAGGAATGGCGCGGCGTCTCGGAAGAGACCACAACCGGTGTCCACCGGTTGTACAAGATGAAGGAACAGGGCAAGCTTCTGGTTCCGGCAATCAACGTCAATGATTCCGTCACCAAGTCGAAGTTCGACAACCTGTATGGCTGCCGCGAATCGCTGGCTGACGGCATCAAGCGCGCTACGGACGTGATGGTGGCAGGTAAAGTTGCCGTGATCTGCGGCTACGGCGATGTGGGCAAGGGTTCGGCTCACTCACTGCGTGGAATGGGCGCGCGCGTGGTGGTCACCGAGATCGACCCCATCAACGCTCTGCAGGCAGCGATGGAAGGCTTTGAAGTCACCACCGTCGAGGACACGCTCGGCCGCGGCGATATCTACGTAACCTGCACCGGCAATCTGGACGTTCTGACGCTGGAACACATGTCGCAGATGAAGGACCAGGCCATCGTCTGCAACATTGGCCACTTCGACAACGAAATCCAGATCGATCGCCTGAACGCCGCGAAGGGCGTGGAGAAGGTCAACGTCAAACCCCAGGTGGACCAGTACAACTTCACCGCAGCGAAGGGCAAGCCGGCGCACACTATCTATGTGCTGGCGGAAGGGCGCCTGGTCAATCTGGGTTGCGCTACGGGCCATCCCAGCTTTGTGATGAGCAACAGCTTCGCTAACCAGACGCTGGCTCAGCTCGACCTTTGGAAGAACAAGGACACGTACAAAGTCGACGTCTACACCCTGCCCAAGCATCTGGACGAGGAAGTAGCGCGGCTGCACCTGGAGAAGATCGGCGTCAAGCTGACCACGTTGACCCCGGCTCAGGCCGACTACCTCGGCGTCGCTCCCGAGGGCCCTTACAAGCCCGACACCTACCGCTACTGACCGAACGAAGTACAATTTAGGGGCTCCCGTCTTCCTGACTGGAGCCCTTCTCTTTTTCCGGCAACGACGGCCCGGTCATCTCTTTCCCCCGTTGAAACGTCTTATGAGCATGAAACAGAAAGTTCCCATCATCGGCTGCCTGCTGATCCTCGGCACCCGTATGCTGGCGCAGGCGCCTGCAGTCACCACCACTCCCCATCCGGCAGTCGAGGTGATTAAGGCGACAACTCCGGATGCTTCGCAGCTCAAGGCTCGCAAGGGTTCCTACTCCTTCAAAATCGAAGGAGGGGATTGGACCGACACCGGGGTTACGGTCACGCCTGCGGACCACCTCAACTTCACCGCGACCGGCAATCTTGCTCTGGCGGACGGGAGATCCTCCCCGCCCGACGGGCTGACCCGGGGATGGAAAGACCTGGTGCGCACTTACCCGTTGAATTCGGCCAACAGTGGAGCCCTGATTGGCCGCATCGGCAACGCAGACGCGGCGGTTCCTTTCCTCATCGGCGCCAGCAAAGATATGGATGTCTCCGCCACCGGCAATCTGTACTTGCGGCTGAACCTCAGCTCCGATCTTTCCGGAACCGGCAACGTCGAGGTCAAGATGAAGCTGACCAACCAGCCCACGCAGAAGACGGTCTCGGCGCCGGACCTGGCCAGGCTTTTGTCACCGCAACTGTTCGCCGATGTTCCCCGCCGGGTGGGGGATCTGCAAGGGAATCCGGGGGACATGGTGAACTACGCGCTGATCGGCACCCAGGACCAAGTCACGAAAGCCTTTGCTGCCGCTGGCTGGGTGCAGGTCGACAAGACCACGCAGGACGCAGTTGTCCATGGGTTGATCTCGACTCTTTCTCACGCAGCCTATACCGAAATGCCGATGAGCACGCTTTACTTGTTTGGGAGGTCGCAGGACCTTTCGTATGCGCGCGCGGATCCGCTCGCGGTGGCTGCGATCCGGCATCATTTGCGGGTGTGGAAGACCACCCAAACGGTAGGCGGCGAGCCGCTTTGGGTGGGGTCCGCGACTCACGACAATGGGTTTGAGAAGGATCAGCGCAATGGCGGGGTCACTCATCACATCGACGCCAATGTCGACCAGGAGCGTGACTTTCTGGAACAGAGTTTCGCTGGAGCCGGGGTTATCGCGGGCGCTGCTTATGTGATGCCGGCGAATCCGTTGACTACGGCAAGGACGGCTACAGGCGGCAGCTTCGAATCGGATGGCCGGATTGTGGTTATGGATTTGAAGTGAATGAATCGCGGTTCCAGCCGTCCCTGCGGGACTGGTCTTCCTTTCAGATCCAACCCAGGACTAGCGTCCTGGGCTAAGTTCAACCGTCTCTCCGGGACTGAGTTTGGAAGTGGGGTTCTCACACACGTTCTAAACCCTCGCACGCTCTAAGCCCTCGTCGGCCCAGCCGGTTGTGGGACGACTGAAGGTTTCGCAGTCTTTTTTATTGAGTTGCAGCGGATGTTGCGGCTGCGGCCGATGTAGAGGGCGGAGGAGCAATGGGTTGTAGTTTGGCCAGGCGGTCTTTGAAGATCTTGCGCGCGACATCCGGCCAGAATTCGTTGAAGACGCCGCCAAGGGCACCGTAGGCAGTGACCGTGAACCCGCGCTCGAAGGTCAGGTCCGCACCCCGATCAGAAGCCGGATAGTAGAGGTTGGAGATTCCCCCAGCAGCCAGGTTTCCTAAGACGTTTGCGTAGTTCGGGCCCCACTTGCCGTTGTCCCGTTTGGACCATACGGTGGTCGAAAGAGAGTAGAGAAGGCGTGAGGAAAAGCTTCCCGTGCCTCGCCGGAAGTATCGTGGATCCTCTTTTAACAAGATGGGAAAGATGGCGTTCCCCAGCAGGGTGCCGTCGAAGTTGTCCGCATAGGCGGCTCCCCACCGCTTTCCGTATCCCTGCAGCCCTTGCCCGTAGCCTGGAAAGTCGTTTTGTATCTGGCTTCGAGCAGCGTCGAGTCCGGCTACGCCAAAGGTAACCGGATCTACGGCGCTCCGGAAAGCAATATGCAGCTTCTGCTTTGGTGAAAGCGGCACTGCATCTTCGTTGTAAGAAACGTTGAAATTCGGGACCACCCCGGCGATTCGCTGCTTCTCCTGCTGCCTGACCTGCTCTGCTGCCAGTTGCTGTTGCGACAGGGTCGGTCCATCGGGTATGGGAGCTGCAGAGGCTACAGCAGACTGGGTCTGGGCCTGGGCGGCACACGCCAAACAAATCAGGGCTGATGCCCCCAGCCGGCAAAACGAACGGAAGGTCATCACGCTTGGTCTCTCCCCAGAGCTTTACGCCTCTCCCACGCTGGCGGAATGGATCCAGCCAGCAAACCCTAGCCTTGGGCTTCGCTTCTTAGATGGGGTGGCTGCGCCAAGCCTAAACTTGATCCCGGCTGCTTTCCCTCCCACAAAAGGTGGCGGAGGGCTATAAAGCGTAAAGTCAAAAAAAAGAAAAATCCAAAGGTCCAAGTGGACTCGTACAACTTTCGTGCCACCAACTCACGAATCTCTCTCCAATGGCCGCAACGATGAAGCGGAAGGTTCCACCGTGCTTTGCAAAGATTGCAAGTATGCATCGCCGGTCGAGTCATTAGTCAGCGTGGATGCCCTACACGTGCAGTGCCCGCTATGTCTCTATGTTTTTTTTATGGACGAGGCGCAAAGGAAGGCGCCTTCTGGTGCAGGATTTAGCTCCGGAGGCGCAGGGGCGAGTGGTCAACGGCGCTGAGTTTAAGGGATTTGTATCATTAGGCGAGCTCGTCTTCTTCTCTGCTTGCTGGAGAGGACACGGCTGACGATTTCCTCTGTTTTGCGATTGCATCCAGCACCCCGTTCAGGAAATTGAGCGACTCTGGGGCAGAGTAGCGACGCGCTATCTCCAGCGACTCGTTGATCACCACGGGGACCGGGGTATCGGGGAACCCCAGGAGTTCGGCGATGGCTGTCCTCAGCACGTTGCGGTCGACGGCGGGCATCCGGCTCAGGCGCCAGTTCGCCGAATGAGATTGGATCAGGGCATCGATTTCTTCGTTGCGCGCGGTGGCGACGCGGAAGATATCTTCGGAAAAGCCTCGGGTTTCGGCATCGACTTCGTCCCGCGAGCCCCAGAAGGTTTGTCGCACCTGGTCGGGAGTGTGCTTGCCCACGTCGGCCTGGAACAACATCTGCATAGCCAGTTCGCGTGACTTGCGCCGTTTACCGGTAGCGCTCATGGGGTCTGCATCTTACGGTCAAGTGAGACCATCTCGATGGCGGCGATGGCGGCTTCGAATCCCTTATTGCCGGCCTTGATCCCGGCGCGGTTCAGCGCCTGCTCCAGGTTCTCGCAGGTCAACACGCCGAAGGCATGAGGAATGCCCGTTTCCTGCTGCGATTGGCCGATGCCGCGCGACACCTCGTTGTAGATAGCCTCGTAGTGCGCAGTCTCCCCGCGCAGCAGTACGCCCAGGGTAATCACCGCGTCCACATGGCTACTCGCTGCTGCTTTGCGCGCTGCCAAGGGGATTTCCCAGGCTCCGGGCACGCGGATCACCTGCACATCGCGACGGGAGGCGCCGCTGCGGTAGAGGCCGTCCAGCGCTCCCTGCAAGAGGCGGTCGGTGATGACTGCATTCCAGCGCGACACCACCACGGCAAAGCGCATGCCGTGCGCGCTCAGATCACCTTCCACTGCTACCGGTTTGCCCTTATGGGGATCGTCCCACTCCCAGAAGGCGATGGAGTGGCCGGGAGCCGGTTCCACGATGAACAGGCGGGTCTTCCAGTGGGTCTCCGTCACGGCGCTTATGCGATGTTCGGTTTCCTGTTCGCCCCAGTTGCGGGTCATCCAATCGCGGGCGACTGCCTGCACGGCCTCGAGGCCGGTCACTTCCACCATGATCTCTGACGGGGATGGCGCAGTACCATCGGCAAACTCGAGATTTCCCAGCGGTGCAAGGAACGAGACCCCGCGGCTCAACTCTTCTTCCCATCCCCGGCCGCCTTCAAATCCCAGTGCAGAAAAGAAGCTGGCCAGCTTGGCGTACGCCTCGGGCGTGCCTGCCGGACGCACGATTGTGATTCCCTTAATCATCCTCTTCTGACTGTACCACCGGTACTTTGTTAGACTCACAGCTTCGCCCACGGAGTGGATTGACATGATTTTGGAGAATATTCGCTACGAACTGCGACCGCCGATTGCGGTAGTCACCATCGACAGGCCCAAGGTCCTCAATGCGCTGAACCGCCTCAGCATGACGGAGCTGGAGCAGGTCTTCCTCGACATTCGGCAGAACGGCGAAGTGCGCGCCGTTCTGCTTACCGGAGCGGGAGAAAAGGCCTTTGTTGCCGGCGCGGACATCGGCGAGCTGGCTTCGCTTTCCCCTCTGGAAGGCGAACAGCTCGCGGCCCGCGGGCAGGGCATTTTTCATCTGATCGAGAATTGCGGCAAGCCGGTGATTGCCTGCATCAACGGCTTCGCCCTGGGCGGCGGATGTGAGCTGGCGCTTGCCTCCACCCTGCGGATTGCCAGTTCCAACGCCCGCCTGGGGCAACCTGAGGTAAAGATTGGCATTATCCCCGGCTACGGCGGAACCCAGCGCCTGCCGCGCCTGATCGGTAAGGGGGCGGCGCTCAAGATGATTCTCACCGGCGAGGCTATCAGCGCGGCTGAGGCCCTGCGGCTGGGCCTGGTCGACGAGGTGGTAGAGCCGAATCAGCTACTGGCCCGCGCGGAGCAGATTGCGCAGACTATTGCCGGGATGGCGCCGCTCGCCGTCCGCGACTCCATTCGCGCCGTGAATTCCGGGTACGACCTGCCCCTGGCGAGCGCTCTTGAGCTGGAGGCTTCGCTTTTTGGCCTCGCTTGCTCCACCAGCGACAAGGCGGAAGGCGCACGGGCCTTTCTCGAGAAGCGCGTTCCAAATTGGAGCGGAAAATGAACCACGCTCACCAACCAGTACGCACAGACTCGGCGGCAATCCGGTGTTCCGCTTGCTATGCTTGATTTTGTGGCTCGGCCGCAACCCGCTCCCTTCCCGATAGGCCGGCAACGGCGCTTAGCATTCCCGGCTATCCAGCTCGCCTTGTTATGCGCGCTTCTGCCCGGCGTTACTGGCTGCCGGAACGCAGCGCAGACTTCGGCGCCCACCCGGGCAGAGGTGCGGCAGGAACGCCGAGCCGAACAGAGCAAGATGGACACGGCCCGGCAGGAATTGGAACAGATTCCGCCACCGTCGAAGAATCGGTACCTCAGCGTGCGCACCAAAGAGGCTTACGGCAATCCATTTCTCGTGGTCCATCCTCAGACCGTCACCCTCAATATCCTCTATCGCGACCAAGATCCAAATGGGTTTAACGGCGGGGGCCTGCTGCGCCCGGTGAAAGCCCGCAAGCAGGAGATCGACGTGCGGATCGCTGACTTGCCCGAGGCACTCGCCTCTCTTGCCCCTGATGTCTGGCCCTATGGCCGGGTAGTTGCGATCGAAGAGTCGCCCACCGCGCCCAGAACCGAGCGCGTCGCCATCCGGCGCAACGTCGAGGCCACTATCCAGATCCTCAACGACCTTGGGGTCGTAGTGGACGAATGGACGGGGTCGAACGGCGCGCTGTTACGCTAGGGTCTTGTCTGCGTCCATCCATCCCGTAGCTCTGGCTGTGTTCTGCGGCTGCTTCCTGCTGGTTACCGGCGCTGGGTTCTGGGCTGTACGCTGGCGGCGATCGGAGGTCGACAGTCCAGGTCTCGATGAGTGGGGCCTGGCGGGGCGCAAGTTCGGCACCCTGGTCACCTGGTTCCTGATCGGTGGAGACCTCTACACGGCCTACACCGTCATTGCTGTTCCTGCCGCACTGTTCGGCGCCGGCGCGATTGGCTTCTTCGCCATTCCCTACTGCATCATGAGCTATCCCCTCATGATGCTGGTGCTGCCGCCGCTCTGGCGGATATGCCAGAGAAACGGTTACATAACGCTGGCGGATTATGTGCGCGGGCGCTACCAGAGCCGGTGGCTTTCGGTCGCCGTTGCGATTACCGGAATTCTCGCTACCATGCCCTACATTGCGCTGCAGTTGATCGGCATGCGCGAGGTCATTGCCGCCCTCGGCGTACGCGGAGAGTGGCCGCTGATTGCGGCCTTTGTCATTCTCGCGGCTTACACTTACTCGAGCGGCCTGCGGGCGCCTGCGCTGATCGCCATTGTGAAGGATGTGATGCTCTACATCATGGTGCTGGCGGCGGTGGTTATCATTCCCTTGCGGCTGGGCGGCTACGGACACGTGTTCGCGGTGGCTTCTTCTACACTGGCCCGGCACTCGCCGCCGGCTTCGATTATCCTGCGTCCTGCGCAGTACACGAGCTATGCCTCGCTTGCCCTGGGATCGGCGATGGCGCTCATGCTTTATCCGCACACGATCACGGGCACACTGAGCGCGGGGAGTGACCGCGTGATCCGACGCAACGCTGCACTGATGCCGGCCTACAACCTGCTGCTTGGCTTGATTGCGTTGCTCGGGTACCTGGCAATTGCTGCTGGTGTCCACACCACCAACACCTCAAGTGCAGTTCCGTTGTTGCTGACCGCGGTCTTCCCTCCCTGGTTTGCCGGTTTTTGCCTGGCCGCGATTGCCATTGGAGCGCTGGTGCCGGCGGCGATCATGTCGATTGCCACGGCCAATCTTTTTACCCGGAATCTTTATGGAGAGCTGGTTCATCGCTCGTTCTTCTCCGCAGGCATGACCGGCGGGCAGGAAGCAGCCATGGCAAAAGTCATCTCTCTGGCAATCAAGTTGGGGGCGCTTGCGTTTGTTCTGCTGATGCGGGCTCAGCTTGCCATTGAACTGCAACTGCTGGGCGGGGTGTGGATTTTGCAGGTGTTTCCGGCCGTTGTGGGTGGTCTTTTCAGTCGCTTCTTTCGTGGCCCGGCATTGTTGTGGGGGTGGCTCGCCGGCATGGCTGCGGGCACGGCCATGGTCGGTTCGCTGGGACTCAGGAGCTCGATTTATCAGCTGCATTTTGCTGGACACGTCTATGGTGTGTACGCGGCGTTGCCCGCACTCGCGCTTAATTTGGGGGTCGCGGCAGTGGTTTCTGTGCTGATGAAGATTTCCGGCAGTGCTCCGGCGGAGGATTTGTCGGCAAGCGTCGCGTAGCTGGGATGGGTCCCACGGGCTATAGAGCGTGTGTGAAAACTCCATTTCCAAACTTAGTCCCGTACTGCTTGCCCTTAGTCCTGGGTTGGATTTGAAAGGGCGACCAGTCCCGCAGGGACGGCTGAAAATGGGCCGCGATGCGATCCTGGACAATCTTCAGCCGTCCCTGCGGGACTTAATCATGTTTCATGACGTACCCAGGACTAGCGTCCTGGGCTAAGTTCAGCCGTCCCTACGGGACTACACTCGTAGATCCTGGTTCTCACACCCCTCAATAGGCCCACGACTGGTTTGAAAGGAACAGATCTGCTAGGAACGAAGGAGAAATGCATGAGTGAGAACCCAATTGGATTGGTTGGTCTAGGGGCCATGGGCATGGGCATGGCCAAGTCGTTGCGGCGGGCGGGTTACAGAGTCCATGTATTCGATGTGCGCCGCGAGGTGGCCGAGACTTTTGCGGCAGAAGGCGGCGTGGTCTGTGGCAGCCCGGCAGAGATAGCGGCGTTGTGCGAAGTGGTGATCAGCGTTGTGGTCAATGCGGCGCAAACGGAGGCTGTCCTGTTTGGCGACGGTGGCGCGGCGGCAACGATGAAGGCCGGCAGCGTTTTCGTGATGTGCTCTACGGTCGATCCTGGCTGGTCGATTGGACTCGAGAAACGTCTGGCAGAGAAAGGCATCCTGTACCTCGATGCGCCGATCTCCGGCGGAGCGGCCAAGGCTGCCAAGGGCGAGATCACCATGATGACGTCAGGCCATCCCGATGCATATGCGAAGGTAGGGGCCGCCCTGGATGCTATGGCGGCAAAGGTCTATCGTCTTGGCGCGGCGGCCGGAAACGGCAGCAAGGTCAAAATCATCAATCAGCTTCTTGCGGGCGTGCATATCGCAGCGGCCGCGGAAGCGATGGCGCTGGGTTTGCGCGAAGGAGTGGACCCGGCAGCCCTCTATGAGGTGATTACCCATAGCGCCGGCAACAGCTGGATGTTCGAGAACCGGATGGCTCATGTGCTGGCTGCCGATTACACCCCGCTTTCAGCGGTGGACATCTTCGTCAAGGATCTCGGCCTGGTGCTCGACACGGCCCGCGCCAGCAAGTTTCCTTTACCGCTCGCCAGCACCGCACACCAGATGTTCCTGCAAGCCTCAAGCTCCGGTTTCGGCCGGGAAGATGACTCAGCCGTGATTAAAATATTTCCCGGAATCGAGTTGCCTCGCGTTCCCTGATGGAAAATTCGTCATCATGCGGCTATTTTGACGACGGCCCCGAACTCTTCCTCGTGGTCGTGGAGATCGCTGCCAGAAGCATGTCGAGAATCTTCAACTGCGGCTCCACGGAAAAGCCTTCGTCCCATTCCGTCTGAAGCACCAATCCATGAAACGCCGCAATCACAAAGCGCGCCATTGCCTCTGGATCGACTTCGGCGGAGATTTCTCCTCGGCGCTGCGCTTGGGCGACTGCATTTTTCAGCAACTTGCACGGTTCCTTAAAGCTCCGACGTACGACTCTGAGGATCTTCGGATTTCTCTGGGCTTCGGCCCATACCTGAATGCTGACACGCCGGCGAAGGCGCTCCTTTGGTTGTTTCAGCTCGCCAAAGAATGCGTCCCGAATTTGCTTGAGAGCAGATACTTTTGAGGCTTCCTTCATAGCGTCCGTGACCATTCGCCGCTCTTTTGCATGGCGGTTGGCGGCAATTGCTTCGATGATCTCTTCCTTGCTTTTGAAGTAGTTGTATATGGCCCCGGGGCTGAGGCCGGATTGTCGAACAATGTCCTGCATGGTCGCGCAATGAAACCCGTCCCGCGAAAAGCAGGCGATCGCTGCATCCAGGATCTCAGCCCGCCGGGCATCGAGATACTCCTGGCTGACTTTAGGCATTACATCCCTCCAGTTCCCGGATCGCACCCGTGTCTGTACTTTGCCCTGGCACGCGGGCATTCGCAACGTGATAGAACTCATAGCCTCTCATCCTCTGAGCGGCCGTTCCAAAATAACGGCTCCGATATTCGTTCGCAGACAGGTCGATATCCAAACACAGGCCACGTTTCCGAAGAAACTCTGTTAACAAGCGAGGGTGGAGGCCAAATGTCCAGGGTTCACCCATGTCGGCGACATCGCGGAGCAAACGCTGGGCGCCGGCAAAGAAAACCGAACCGTCCAGAGCGGCGGCATCTACGTAGGTGAAAATGAGCCGGCTTCCGGGACTACATCGGGCTACATGGCTCACCACGGAATCTACAGCTTCTGGGGTCAAATAGTTAGTCACTCCTTCCCAGAGGAAAACTATAGGCTGTGAAGACTCGAGACCAGCCTGTTCCAGCACATCCGGCAAGCTCTGGTGGTTGAAATCTATGGCGACAAAGCGAACATTGGCGGGAAGCGTAGAGAGGGCCCGGTGCAAACATGCAAGTTTCTCTTTGAGCGTGCCTGGGTATTCCACCTCATAGACGGTGCCGGTGCTCAACCGGGGAAGTCGATAGGCGCGGCAGTCAAAACCCGCACCGAGAATCACAACCTGGTTGACTTGATCGCGCAAAGCCTGCAACAACAGGTCATCAATGAAGATGGTCCGTGCGATGGCAGAGCTGCGCGCTCCTGGCAGGCGCCAGTCCACATACCGTTCGACCACTGCCCTGAGCGCAGGCAGCAACGAAAGCCTGAGGACATTGCGCAAGGAAGGACGCAGAAAGCATGGTGCAAGGGGATCGACGAAGAGTCGCTGATGCGGAGGACGAACAGATTCCATTGCCCGGAAAAGTGCCATATATTCAGCAGTGCGGCTTGAAGTATCGCGCTTCATATAATAAATCGAACAGTCGTTCTACTATATTACAGAGGCGGCGTGTGCCGAACGTAAACTTCTTTGTTTCGGCGGAATGGCTTTGTGCTTACGTCACGCGTCGATTGCCACGCGATCTGATGCCAACGGCCGGCGCGATGCTCGGCGTCGCCAGCGCTGCAGGCGATTCAAAGCCAAGGCCACGCCGGTGAGCGAGAGCACCATGGCACCGCACGCCGTCAGGGCCGCCAGCGTCTCTCCCCACCAGCCGCCGGCTTCCCCGGTATGCACGAAGCGAACCCAACTGCGCCACTGTTGGCCTCGGCTCAAGGCCGCAAAAGGCTCCTGACGCAATACCCGTAGGGTAGTGGAGTCGATCAAAACCTGCTCCCGTTTTTCCGGATGGCCGCCGTCGCTCCGATCCACGATAAAGCTTAGGCCTCTCCCGCCCGCGGGGAGCCGCAGAGTTGCGCTCTGCCAGTCGTGCACGCTGTTGGTAGCCTGCGAGAAAGCCTGCTCCAGGTGGCCCGGCAATGTGGCAGCTCCGGGCGCGTGGCGGCGCGCGTTGGCTCCATCCCCGTTACGCGCCGGCAGCGGGCTTCCCGCAAGGCGGAAAAGCTGCGCGTTGGCCCATGGATACGCCATGATCACACCCGTCAGCACAACGATGGTGAGCGGGAGCCCGATCCAGAACCCGGTGACTTTGTGCCAGTTCAAGTTGCGGGCGCGGGCGTGGCCGCCAAGGCGGGGCACAATGCCGACGCCCAGCGAAGTGCGCGTCCAGTATCTCGGCATCCAGAGAATGGCGCCGGAAAGGAGGAGAAAGAGCAACAACAGAGCGGCTACCCCTTTCACGGCAGTGGCAGCGGCGTGGTGCGCATTGCTCAAGCCGAACGAACGATGGAGTGCGGTGACGTCGGCAACGAAATTACGCAGTCGGGGAGATTCAGGTCCCGCAATTTTGGCCGAGTACGGATCTACAAAATACACATTGCGATTGGCCGTTTGTATCTCCACCGGAGCATGTGGGTCCTGGTGGGTAGTCACCATCTCGATGGGCGAAGGAAGGGCAGCCGCAGCGAGCGCCATCAATGCGTCAAGAGGGAGTCGTGCGGTTTGCTGTCGATCAGGATCTACGTGGTAGTTGTGCCCATCCGCGGCACGCAGCATCGGCCGCTCATAGGCCAACAGGGCGCCGGTGATGGAAAAGAAAAGGACGAGGATGCTGATCAACACGCCGGTAAACATATGCATCCAGAAAAGTACGCGGCGCACGTACGCTACACCTCTGCCCATTGCCGTAGCAAATTGTGATAGATGCCGGTGAGCTGGACGGCCGCCGGGTTGGACGGCATGTCGCGGTTCACGCGCTGGGTGGCGTTGTCGAGATCGAACAGGAGAGTCCGCTGAGCGTCGCTGCGCACCATGCTCTGGATCCAGAAGAACGAGGAGACGCGGCGTCCGCGTGTTACCGGCTCGACGCGGTGCAGACTCGAGGAAGGATAGACCACCATGTGTCCCAACGGCAGCTTCGCTTTATGAATGCCGTAGGTATCCTCGATGATCAGGTCGCCCCCGTCATAGTCTTCGGGCGGGGTTAGAAAAAGAGTCGCCGAGAGGTCGCTGCGCACGCGGTGCGAACTTCCCTTTACGTGACGGATTGCATTGTCTACATGAAGGCCGAAAGACTGTCCTCCGCCATAGCTGTTGAAGAGCGGTGGGAAGACTTTCATGGGCAGAGCGGCCGAGATGAAAAGCGAATTCTGACCAAGCGCAGTCAGGATCATATCGCCGATCTCCATTGCCGCTGGATGACCTTCGGGGATCTGCAAATTATCTTTCGCCTGGGCTGACTGATGGCCGGCGGTCACGCGGCCATCTACCCAATCAGCCGAAGCGAGTGTCCGCCGCGCATGCGCTATTTGATCGGCGGTCAAGACATGGGGAATCGTAATCAACATGGTTGCGTGGCTTCTCCTTCACGGTTTGACGATGATTTTTAGAATCTGAAGTTGAGGCCAAAGAGACCCGAAGTGCCTGCTCCGGGCACTATGTGCGCGGGATGGATTTCGTCGATGTAGTTGCGGTTGGCAAGGTTGAAGACGTTCGCCTGCAGTGACAAATTGTCGGTCAGCGTGTAGCGAGCCATGGCGTTGAGGACGACGTAGCCCGGCACTTGCTTGACCAGGCCGGTGGTGGGATCCAGCGGCACCGTGGAACTGGCTGTGCGGCTGTCGACATAGTTGCCGCCGCCGCCGATGGTCAGCCGCTGCATGGGTTGGTAAGTTGTCCAGAGATTGAAGAGATTGTTGGGCACGTTTGCCAGCCTGTGGCCCACGGCAAACGGATAGTACTGCGACTTGACCACTTCGCTATGCATGTAGGTGTAGCTGGAAAGGACTTGCCAGCGATTGCTGACGCGGCCATTGAGCACCAGCTCAGCACCGCTCACGCGTTGGGTTCCCGCCAGGACGTAGAGCAGCGAATTGGTGGGTGAGGCTTCGCGGGCGTTGTCTTTGGTGGTGCGAAAGAGGTCTGCGCGCAAGGAGAATCGCGCGTTGTTCAGATCCCACTTGGTGCCGACCTCGTACGACCGGTTGAATTCAGGCGCGAGGTTTGCTGTGCCGGTGCCGGCCGGCCCTACGGTGAGGGCGAGCGCTTCAGCGGATGGATTAAACGACGTACCGTAGTCGAAATAAATGCTACCGTAGCTGATCGGTTTATACACCGTCGCCGCGCGCCAGCTGGGCTTGCGATCGAGCCGGCTAGGATACGTAATGGTGGGCGGACCCTGCACAATCGGGTCCCCGGGAACCGCCTGTTTCGGCGTGGGGTAAACAATACTCTTTTCGTCAGTAAGGAAGCGGTCGAAGCGAGCTCCTCCGATCAGCTCCCAGTGGCTGCCGAACTGTATGGTGTCGAGGAGATAAAGACCATAGCTGGTCGAGGTGACATGAACATTGGAAGCCGGCGCAGAGGTGCCGCTGAAGCTTTGGCCCTCATTCGGTGTGAGCAGATTGGCCGTGGGCACGGTATTGATGGTTTGCCCGGAGGGATTAACGAAATTGAACGTTGGCCGCACCGGATCTGACGTTTCGCGCCCACCTTCCGCGCCAATCACGACCACGTGCCGCATGCCGAACTTGTTGAGGTGCGCCGTAGCGTCGAGCTGGTCCCAGAGCAATCCCTCGTTGCTAAGCGTCGCGATCTGATTGCGGTTGACGGCGATCTGGTTCAACGGTGTGGACGGGGTAATGGTCCCTGCGGATGCGTTGTTTAACTGCGGCTCAGTGATTCGGGCATCGCGATGATTGTTGGCCACGCGAAAGCGGTTGCGGAGAATGGCCCAATCGGAGATGTCGTGCTCCATTTTGATCGTCCCCATATCAACATCTGTCCGCAGGTAGTTGCCATCGCGAAAGCCATAGTAGTTGTGGCGGGCGACAGGCGCGGGGCGGTTGAAGTACCAGGGAATGCCGTAGTCGGGAATATCGTCTTCGGAGAAGTGGAAGTAGCTGGTGGTGAGGCGGTTGGCGGTTCCCAAGCCAAGCGCGAACGATGGGGCTATGCCAAAGCGGCGATTTTCGGTTACATCGCGCTCGGCCACGTTGGACTCATTGCCCATGAGGTTGAGGCGTACCGCCGCTCCGTGGGCCAGGTTCTCCAGAGGCTGGTTGATGTCGGCCGTGAACCGGCGAGTGATGTCGGTACCGAAATCTCCTTCGGCCACGACAAATGGGTGATTCACGGGGGTTTTGCTTTCCTGATTGATGACGCCCCCGGTTGACCCGCGGCCAAAGGTCACGGACGAAGGGCCCTCAAGCACCTCGACCTGCTGGTAGTTGAAGGAATCGCGATAGTAGCTGCCAAAGTCGCGCACGCCATCGAGGAAGATGTCGTTGCGCGCAGTGAAGCCGCGGAGTGTAAGGTTGTCGCCCTGCGAGCCTCCTTCACCGGCTGCCAGGCTGATGCCGGGCGCGTTGCGCAAGGTATCGCGCAAGGTGGTCGCACCTTCTTCGTGGATGATCGCCTGCGAAATAGTGGTGATGGATTGCGGTGTATCCAAAAGCGGCACGGGATAGCGATCGAGACTCAGCTGCGGGGTGGTATCGTTCACTTCGACCGACTCACCCGCCCTCACGGCAATGGTTACTACGCCGTCGCTGCCGATCTGATAGGAGAGCCCTGTGCCCGCCAATAACGCGCGCAGCGCTTGGTCTTCTGTGTACAGGCCCTTTACCCCTGGGGACTTGAAACCCGCGATGGTGTCAGCCGGAATGGAGAACGAGACTTCTATTCCTGTAATCCCCTCGTAAGCTTTGATGGTTGCATCGAGCGGGCCCGCGGGGATATCCAGGCGCCGCACGGTCAGGTTTTGCTGCTCTTTTGGCTTGCTGTTCGCGGAGTTCGGGACGGCATTCTGTGCCCACGCCGGCACAGATTTCGTGATGGAGACGGCGGCGTAGGCGGCTACCGTTCCCAGGGCGAGCCAGGCTTTTCTGCCTCGGGTAAGTTCTGATCGCCTCGCCGGTTGGGGGTTTTGAGGGAAACTCTTGTTCATGGTCCGCTGGTCTCCTTCGCGCAGCCAGCTTCGGAGGGCGGGCGCCCAAAAGCCTCTGCCGAGTTGAAAGCGGCAGACGCAGAGACCTATAGTAGGGACACTACGGCTGCCAAGCTGTGGGTTTGCCCGGGTCCTCGCATCGCTCGGCCAAGAGTACGTGCTGGGACTCGGGATAACGCTCTTTTTCGTCGAACTCCGACCACTTCGGTCTGAGTTAATATACGATCATAAGGGTCGCATATTCAAGTTGGGCAACAAATTTTAACGGAAAAACTTTCACGCCAACGGTAGCGACGCAGGGTGACCCTCTTCAGCCCCTGACCGTCTGCGGCGAACGCAGCTGCGGAGAGAGATGACTTCGCCCTATATGTCTCGAAAAGCGTACCTCAGCGGCTGAAGCCGTCAAGCGCGCAGGCCATTTACGGCACAGCTGAAGCCGTGCCGTTCGTTCGAAGCGCTTTTTTCCTTGCTGATTTTCCAGTGCACTGCTCAGAATTGGCTCCGGACAAATTTGTTGCAGTGAAAAGGCCTCTTCGCCCAATGGGTGAACAGCCGAGGGGGGCACAACAAATTTGTCATCTCGCCCGGAGTGCACCCGGATTTCCTGCCACGTCACACAGGATACGAGGAGGCGCCAGCGCCGCCAGTCTTAACAGGAAATCCGTTTCGGCAGGACCTATTGGTCGCGAGATTTAAGATGAGGTGAGCAAGTGGTTGAAAAGGGATTGGCCAGGAAAGTTCCTGCGATTCCAGACACAATGACTGTTCCGTCAGATGTGAAGCGGGCGGAACGAAATTCTCCATCCGGGAGCTCATTGAGTCTTTTCCAGGTTTTTCCACGATCGCTGCTGGCATAGACACCAGTGAGGGAGGTCACAACTTCCCGGTTTGGCCTCGATGGGTCGACTTCTATGCTGAAGGCCCGAATGTTAGGACCCGCCTCGTCACTCTGTCTGTGCAAAAGAAACTGCGCGTGCGTCACTCTCTCCACGACATCCGCGCTTAATGGGTTATAGATCCCCCAACAGGCCGCCAGGTGCGGACCACCCACCATGCTGATTCCCTGGATCGCGGAATCATCACCCACTCCATCAATGCGCGTCCATATTTTGGTCTGAGGGTGAAAACGGAAGGCTTGATCCCCGGTTCCTACATAGAGAGAACCTGGACCGGGATTTCTTTCGTTGGCAAATTCCATCGAAAGAATATCCATTTCGGTCGGAATCGAAGGCAAGGGTCCATCTTCGATCCATGAGCCACCGCGACCTTTGTGATAGGTAAAGATGAGTGGTTCCATGTCAAAGTAACCATAACTGACCGCCATCGTCCTTCCATTGGGTGTTATCTTGACCACACCTGCGGTGACGGGATCGCCTTTTGCTTTTGGGATGGTCACCATGGGGTCTGTTTCAGGCACCTTGGGACCATGAATGGATTTCACGACAGCATCAGACTTACCTGCCTGCGGCAAGATCTGGAAGGCTCCCTTCTGGGTCGTAATCACAAACTCAGTCCCACCGGGAGACACGGCTAACCCGTTGCGTTCGCCCTCACCTATGTCCGCGTCAAAGTATGCCGGACCCACGCGCGCGACTTGTGTCCAGGTTTGTCCACCGTCGGTTGATTTCGATATGTATAGAGCTCGATCCTGAGCAGGAACCCTGCTGCTTAAATCTGCGGTGAGCCCCCACACGACATTGCGATCTTTGGCTTTAGGATCAGGATCGCCGGCCATGGCTTCAAGAAAGTGACTTCCGAACTCGTGGCTTCCGGGAAGATTGGTTACTTCACGGATGTGACAACTGTCCGAGTCTTTTTTTGTGCGACTGTTACTGTTGTCTAAAAGGGATGACGAGGCCAGTTGAGGGATCTGACCCCATGCCATCATCGGGACGGCTAACCATAGCAATAAGAACTTCGGTTTCAATTCCCCACTGTCCCACACGCGGCTTGGAAGGAACTCACGCTCATTGTAGCGGACAGGAGAGTTGATGACGATGCCTGGTACGTTCGTCACTTCTCGCAAGGCAGGGAAAGACTAACGGTGAGGCCGCCTTCCGGGCGGTTTCGCGCCCGAACTTCCCCGTGGTGCAGGCGCACTGCCCGGTCCGCGATCGCCAAGCCGACTCCAAAGCCCCCGGTGTCCGGTTGTCGCGCAGCATCTACCCGGTAGAAGGGGCGGAAGATATTTTCCAGCTCCGTCTCCGGAATGCCTGGCCCGGAATCGGCCACATCGAGCGTGACCATGCGTACCCCAGCCCGTTCCTGGCAGCTAATCCTCAACTCGACCACCGTGTCCTGCCGGGTATAACGAATGGCGTTGCGAACGATATTTTCGATGGCACGATAAATGAGTTCCTGATTGCCCTGAACCGTGCAGTCCGAGTGCTCCAGCACCTGGATCTTGCAGCATCGTTGCTGAGCCTCGTATTCCGCATCGGGCAGCAGCTCTTCGACCAGCCCATGCAGCGTGAATTTTTCCAAGTGGCTGGAGGCGTTGGTCGTTTCCATGGAGGACAAGCGAAGCAGCTGGCCGATCAACAGGTTCAGGCGCCCTGCTTCGCGGTCGATGCGCTGCAAATGCTCCTGCATGGAAGCAGGCGCTTCTTCGCGTGCCAGCTCGAGAGCAACGCTGAGACGAGCAAGGGGGGATCTCAATTCATGGGAGACGTCGCGCACCAATATCTTTTGTGCCCCGACAAGCCGTTCGAGCTGCTCTGCCATGTAGTTGAAGTCGTGAACCAGGCCCTGAATTTCGTCTCCGCCGAAGATGCGTTCTTCTCCGTCTGGTTTGGCAACGCGCGTGGCCAGCTCCCCGTTCGCCAAGGCTCGGGCCGCGATGCGCAAACGGCCGATCGGTCGGACGAGCAGGAGGACAAGGACGAAGGTGGTTATGCCGAAAACCACGATTGCCACGGGCAGCTGGGGAAACGCGAAGAATAGCAGTTCGCGCAAACCGTAAGTGCTGGCAGTGTGGTGGCGGCTCAAGAGAAAAAAGTAATCGCGGCCGCTGGTAGATTGGATCGCCGCGCTCCACAAGTTTTGCTCACCCACCAGGCTCGAATGAACTCCGGGTTCTCTGTTCGCATTGACCAACACCCCGGCAGCAGCAGAGGAAACATTCGCTTCACATAGAAAATGAGTTGGTGAGTCGGCGAGATAAATGGTCTGGCGAAGCGATGCGGCAAACTGTTGCAGCCCTGCACAACCGCCGGCTTCATATGCGTTCGCAGCCGCGGTCGCCGCACCGGGCAGGGTTGTGTTCAACACTCCCATGATCTCGTTGGGCCGCACAAACTGGCGGCGCAGGATCAGCACGGTCGAGATCAGAAACGTCAAGCTCTGCGCGATCCAGAAACCAAGGAAGATCTTGGCGAACAGTCCTCGCATTGGCTATCGATCTCCTGCAAGTTTGCGGGGAGCCGGTACCGCCAGCTGGTATCCAATGCCGCGGATGGTCTTGACCTTGTCTCCGAAGTTGTCGGCGGCATCCAGCTTGTGACGCAAGCGGCTGACGTGCATGTCGAGGCTGCGATCGAAGGGATGAAATTTACGGCCCAACACGGTTTCCGCAAGCTGCTCCCTGGCGACGACTTCGCCGGCGCTGCGCATGAGGGCTTGCAGTAGTCCAAACTCTATGTCTGTCAGGTCGAGTTGCACCCCGCCGCAGCGCGCGACCCTCGCAGCGGTGTCCAACTCCAGACCCTGCACGGCGAGGAAGTCTCCTGCGGCCGTCGGCGCCTCTGCGCTTCCGCTTCTGCGCAGGATGGCGCGGATCCTGGCTAATAGTTCGCGGGGATTAAACGGCTTGGGTAGATAGTCGTCGGCCCCGATCTCCAGGCCGACGATACGATCCACGTCTTCCCCGCGTGCGGTGAGGAGCAGAACACTCATGGGGGAGGCTGCGGCGCGCAACCGGCGGAGCACTTCAAAACCATCCAGGCCGGGAAGCATTACGTCGAGAAGCATGATGGAGTAGCTTCCGCCGAGAGCCTTTGCCAGGCCGGTCTTGCCGTCATGGGCGGCGGTTACCTGGTAGTCGTGGCGTCCCAGGTAGTCGCTCAGCATCGCGCAAAGCTCCACGTCATCGTCGATAAGAAGAATGGGCTCCATGCCGTTGTCTTTCTGCCACTTCCGAGAGTACGCCGAGCGGGCTGCCATGAGGCGGCGGAAATGTAACAAATTGTCACAGCGGGGTGACATTCCTTTACCAAGAATTACGCATCGTGACCGCATTGCGATCCTGGACGGTGTCTTCTGAAGGTGGCCTTACTTCAGGAGTGTGCAATGCAAAGTTCAGTCGCAGGATTACGATCGGTGGTGTTGCTGCTGTGTGTGAGTTTCTTCACAGCCGCCCATTTGCTTGGGTTGCCGGCGAATGGATCACTGCACGGCGCGGTGACCGACCCTTCGGGAGCTCGCGTGGTCAAAGCTACGGTCACGGTGCAAGATGCGGATGGGCACACTTCGGCCGTACTGAGCGGGGCCGATGGTACTTACGTTTTCCTTCAACTTGCACCGGGTACATACGTCATCACTGTGGCCGCTCCGGGCCTTACGCTGGCCCAGGCTCAGAGTGTGACGGTGGAGGCGGGCCATGCCACGGTTGCGAATCTGGCCCTGATCATCGCTGTTGACCAGCAACAGGTCACCGTTAGCGACCAAGGTGCAGGGCTCGATACCAGTCCTGACAATAACGCCAGTTCGATCGTGATCAAGGGCAAGGATCTGGACGCGCTTTCCGACGACCCCGATCAACTACAGGATGAACTGAACGCGCTTGCCGGGCCGGCAGCCGGCCCCAATGGCGGCCAGATCTATATCGACGGGTTTACGGGCGGACAGTTGCCTCCGAAATCGTCTATCCGCGAAATAAGAATCAACCAGAATCCCTTTTCTGCGGAATACGACAAGCTGGGTTACGGCCGCATTGAAATATTGACCAAGCCGGGCACGGATCGCTTGCATGGAATGATCATGGCCAGTGGTAACGATTCGGCTTTCAACTCGCTGAACACGTTTGTGACCAGCGAACCGCCGTACTACTCCACTTTCTTTCTCGGCAACGTCAGCGGCTCGATAAACAGCAGGTCGTCCTGGTTTCTGAGTGGATTTCGCCGGGACAACAATGCGAACTCCATCATCAATGCGCAGTTGCTCGATCCTACGGGCACAAGCTACAACTACGCGGCGGCGGTCGCGAATCCACAATCGCGAATGGATCTAAGCCCGCGCCTGGACCTTCAGATCACACCCAGCAACACGCTTACTTTGCGCTATATGTATGACCGGCAAAAGAGCTCGAACAACGGGGTCTCCCAGTTTGCTTTGCAGACGCAGGGCTATGACACTCTGAACCAGGAAAACACTTTGCAGGTGAGCGACACACAGATTTTGAGCTCCCGGGTGATCAATGAAACGCGGTTCGAGTATATCCGTGATCGCGACAATCAGACGCCGCTCTTCACCACACCAACCATCACGGTGCAGGGCGCCTTTACCGGGGGTGGCAACAACGAGGGAGCGATTCATGACGCCCAGGATCACTATGAGCTGCAGAATTACACTTCAGCGGCGCTGGGGACACACTCGATTCGCTTTGGCGGCCGGCTGCGCGCGGTGCGGGATGCCAACAGCTCAACTGCGGGCTTCAATGGAAACTATACGTATGCGTCGCTCGATAACTACGCCGCCGGCCAGCCATCGCAGTACGAGGTAACGGTCGGAACACCCGCCGCGCGTGTGGTTCTGTTTGACGCCGGGCTTTTCTTCCAGGATGATTGGCGGCTGCGTCCAGACTTTACTTTGAGTTATGGCATTCGCTATGAGGGGCAGAATCGTATCAGCGATCATGCTGACTTTGGGCCGCGCCTATCGTTCGCCTGGGCGGTGAACGGGAAAAGCAAGCCGGCAACGACGGTGATCCGTGGCGGATACGGGTGGTTCTTTGACCGCTTTCAATCGACCAATGTGTTGCAGGCGATCCGGCAGAATGGTATCAACCAGCAGCAGTACGTGGTCAAGAATCCGGCTCCGGAAGCTGCCATTCCAGTGGGCTCGCTGGCGGCGAGCGAAGCAGCACCGACAACCTACTCCATAGCGCCCAACCTCACCGCTCCCGTGAACATGCAAGCGGCCATCGGGATCGAACATCGCTTTGGGAAAAATATCACTCTTTCCAGCACCTACATCAATTCACGTGGCCTGCATCAACTGTATAGCGACAACATCAACGCCTTCCTCCCTGGTACGTATGACATCACTACCGGAACAGGGGTGCGGCCCAACGGCATAAATGAGAATACGTATCAATTTCAGTCCGGCGGCATTTATCACCAGAATCAATTGACTACCAACTTTAGCGTACGCGAACGCAGGCTTACTCTGTTCGGCTTTTATGTGTTGAACTCTGCCAAAGCCGACACCTCGGGAGCAACCTACTTTCCTTCGAATCAATTTGACCCGCGCGCGGACTACGGCAGATCGACCTTTGATATTCATCACCGCTTCCTGGTGGGCGGAAATTACTCTGCTCCTCTGGGTATTTCGATCAGCCCGTTTCTGGTCTTGGATTCGGGAACTCCCTTCAATATCACCGTGGGGCAAGACCTCAACGGAGATAACCAGTTCAACGATCGACCTGCATTTGCCAGTTCTGGAAGTACGGATGTCATGCAGACCAAATACGGAGACTTCGATTTGAATCCTTCTGGGGACGCGACCAGGATTCCCTACAACTACGTGACAGGTCCGGGACTGTTCAGCACCAACCTGCGGGTGAGCAAGTCGATTGGCATCGGACCGCGCACCGAGCGGGCGGCGGGCGGAGGCTTCAATGGGCCGCCTCCTGGAGGCGGTGGCGGACGTGGGCCCGGAGGCGGCGGCCCTCCCGGAGGCGGACTTGGCCCCGGCGGACTCAGCAGCGGCGGGGGACGGCCGCCTATGCTGGATCAGCAGGCGTCGAGGCGTTATTCGTTGAACTTCACGGCGATGGGTAGAAATATTTTCAACAACGTGAACCTTGCGGCGCCTGTGGGTGTGCTGGAGTCGCCTCTGTTTGGCAAGTCGAATGCCCTGGCAGGCGGGTTCTTCTCATCGCCTTCGTCCAATCGAAGTATTGATCTGCAAGTGTCTTTCAACTTCTGAGGCGGCGATTATGCATTTTCACTTGTGAAGCGAGGGGTTGCCGGCGCGCGACAAATATCAGGTTGGTCTTCGCCTGTCGGTACTGGCGTGGGTTGCAGGTATCCCAGGACTGACGTCCTGGGTAATCTCAGCCGTCCCTACGGGACTAGTCTTGCTGAGAGGTATACCCAGCACTGCGTGCTGGGCTAAGTTCAACCGTCCCTTCGGGACTGTGCCATAGCAAGAGCGTTTCGATCCCTCGAAGGCTTTTTATCCGATATAGGATTTGCTAGTGATCCAGCAAGAGCGGTTGCGGGGCTAAGAGCCCCATCGTTTTCGGCCCACGTACGCCAAGGCGAACGTGGGGCACCCGTCCCGCCTACCTTTGAGATTTCTGGCCTCGACCAGAATGTGATGACTGTGCCCTTCAGCGCCCTTCTTGAAGCAGAGCATTACTTATCGGCGGGCTACTCAGAAACTAGAGGAAGACTCCGCACCTCTCGTAATTGGATGTTGGTTGTATGGCCCTTGTATAGGGATGATCCTAGGGTCGAGCAATGTCGACCTGTTCCTCGCGGATCTCGCTGGTGTTCTTGCTGGCGACTTGCAGCTGCCTGCTACATGCGCAGACTCCGGTCGTCGCGCTAAGCGGTCCATCCCAGGTAAGGCTTGGCGGCACCGGACAGTATAGCGCTCTGGTCAATGGCGTCCCCGGCTCGGTTGTATGGTCGGTCAACGGAGTTGCCGGCGGTACCAACTCCACTGGGCCCATCTCCACTTCGGGCTTTTACACGCCCGCTGCCAACTTTTTCGCCGGCCACTCGGTCACCATTAGCGCAGCAACGGTTGCAACACCTGCTTCCTCGGCTTCCCTTAGCGTTAAGATCCTCAACCCGCTGCCAACGATCGCTGCCGGTTCCGTCACGCAGACGGCGCCGGGCACCAGCTTTGTGCTCACCGTAAATGGCTCTGGTTTCGTTTCTGCTTCCCAATTGCAACTCGCAGGCGTGAACACAGCTACCACCTTCCTCTCGTCGACTGAACTCCAGAGCAGCATAAGCCTGCCCGCGGGAACGACTTCGATCGCCGTGGGCGTTCTGAATCCAAATGCCGCGCAGAAATCTGCCGTTACGCAAACGATGGCAGTGCAAACAGTTCCGCCCGTAAGCCTTGCCCAGGCGACGCGACTGCTTGACCAAAGCACGTTTGGCCCTACGCTCTCCGCCGTGCAGAACGTTCAGCAAATGGGCATGGCCGCTTATCTCAACCAGCAGTTCGCCATCCCAACGACGCGGATGCCGGCTATTCCCAATCCGCCGGTAGCCACTTGTCCCAACGGGACGTTCGCTTGCGCGCAGAGTTCTTTTTGGAAGATTGCGCTTACCGGTAACGACCAGCTGCGCCAACGCGTCGCCTTTGCGCTGAGCGAAATCTTTGTGGTGTCCACCGATATGGTGAACGCGCGCACCATACCGTCCTACCAGAACTTACTGGCGGACGATGCTTTCGGGAATTTTCGCCAGCTACTGAATGATGTCGCCACTTCTCCGGCGATGGGTGCGTACCTCAACATGCTGAACAGCAACGCGGCGCCCGCCGGTCAGATCGCGAACGAGAACTTCCCCCGCGAACTGATGCAGCTCTTTACTACCGGCCTGTACCTGCTCAATGCTGATGGCAGCCTTGAGCTAGACGGCCAGGGAATGCCACAGCCGGTCTACAGCCAGGCGCAGGTGCAGGCCTACGCACGCGCGTTTACCGGGTGGACCTACGCCAACGCCACCGGAGGCGTACCCACGAGTTTCCCCAACGGAGTACCCAACTTCGATCAACCGATGCGGGCCATTGAGGTGGCGCATGATATGTCGGCCAAGGCGCTGCTGAGCGGTGTGACTCTGCCCGCCGGGCAAACGGCGGAACAGGACCTCTCGGGAGTGATTGATTCCATCTTCAATCATCCTAATGTGGGGCCTTTCGTCGGTCGCCAGCTCATCCAGCACCTGGTCACCGGCAATCCATCCCCTGCATACGTGGGTCGCGTCGCGGCTGCATTTGCGAACGACGGCTCTGGTGTCCGCGGTGATATGACGGCGGTAGTCACGGCTGTTTTGAATGATCCGGAAGCGCGCGCAGCCGATACCGACCCGACTGCCGCCGGTGGCCATCTGCGGGAGCCTGTCCTGTACTTCACGGGTATTCTCCGGGCGCTGCAGTTCACCAATGTGGATCCACAGGGCCGCTACGACGCTGCCAGCAACTACACGGCGCCATTGGGAGAGGCGCCCTATACGGCTGCGAGTGTGTTTAACTTTTTCCCGCCGAGTTATGTCATTCCCGGCACCGCGATCAACGCACCCGAATTCGCGCAGGAGAACACGGCCGCGGCGACGCTTCGCATGACGCTCGCGGACTCGATCGTACGGAATCACCTCACAGCCTTTTCCATCGATATGAGCCCGACAAGCTTTCTCGGCCAAATCGCGTCCGCTACCGGCAACCCCGCGACGGACAGCGGGAACCTGGTGACCGCGCTGAACATCCTTTTTATGCACGCGCAAATGACGCCCACGATGCAAGCGGCGATTGCGGGCAACGCTGCGCTTTTACCGGATATCGGCCAACGTGTACGCGTATCCACCTGGCTCGTCATCAGCTCCAATTTTTACAAGATTGAACAGTAGAGGTTACGAATATGGGTTATAACCGGCGCAGTTTTATTCAATATGCCTCGCTGGCCGCGGGCGGCAGCCTGGCCGGGCTCCGTCCGTTTGGGGCGTTGAACGCGTTTGCACAGACGGCTCCAACGTCGGGCTATAAGGCGCTGGTCTGCGTTTTTCTTTTTGGGGGAAACGACGCCAACAACACTCTAGTTCCCACCGACACGGCTGGTTACGACAATTACGCTACGCTGCGTGGACCACTGGCCCTGCCGCAAGGCCAGCTGATACAGCTTGCTTCCCTGCCCCACTACGGCCTGCACGGCAGTCTGCCCGAAATTGCTCAGCTCGTGGATAGTGGGGCCGCCGCTTTGATCGCGAACGTTGGCACGCTGGTGGCACCGACGACCCGCGCGAACGTAACCGCACAGCTCAATCTGCCGTCGAACCTGTTCAGCCACTCGGATCAACAGCTGCAATGGCAAAACGCGGCGCAGTCCGCCGCCACTTCCACGGGATGGGCGGGCCGTGTGAGCGATCTGCTGGGTAGCAGCTTCAATCCATCCGCTTCCATCCCCATGATCACTTCGGTGGCCGGGGACACGCTTTTCTGCGACGGCCAATCCACCACTCCTCTGGCGGTGAGCCCGGGCAATCTTTCAGGCGTCTCGTGTGGTGAAGGCGCGGCGGAGTGCAGCGTGCGGCAAACGATGGCGCAGAGCTTCCTTAGCTTCGCCAGCGGCCTCAGCCTGGTACAGGCTGACAACGCAATCAGCCAGAATGCGGCGCGTTATGCGAGTATTCTTACCCAGGCCGTGTCTTCGATCGCGCCGCTCGCTACGGTTTTCCCTGCCAATAATCCGTTTGCCACGCAGCTGCAACAAATTGCTCAATTGATGCAGGTGCGAAGCAGCTTTGGAGTGAATCGTCAGATCTTTTTTGCCGGGGTAGGTAACTTCGACACCCATGCGGACCAGTTCGGGCAGCAGAGCCTGCTGTTGGGACAGGTTTCCTCGGCGATGTCTGCCTTCTACCAGGCGACGCAGGAGCTAGGCATCGCAAATGAGGTAACGACCTTCACCATGTCCGATTTTTCACGTACCTTCCAGCCGAATTCCAACAACGGCAGCGACCATGGTTGGGGCAGCCACCACATTGTTCTGGGTGGGGCGGTTCGGGGAGGGAAACTTTACGGCACGTATCCCACGCTTGCCCTCGGGGGGCCGGATGACTCCGACGTGAATGGGCGATGGATTCCATCCACCAGCACGGTGCAGTACGCGGCCACACTCGCCAGTTGGTTCGGCGTCAGCGCGGCTCAGCTTAATTCGATCTTTCCCAGTCTCGGCGGGTTCAGCTCCGCGAATCTTGGTTTTGTCTAGATTGCTCTCCATTCGTCACGAGATGCCAGCGATGAATAATATCGTGTAATGAATCGCCCGTTGGACTCACTATATAAATCCTCTACGAACTGCTCCTGTCGGCAGTGTTGGTTGTAACCTCCTGTTGCCCGCGGCTTGCATGGGTCATGGTTTCCCTCAATAGGTCCCGAGACGGATACAAATATCTCCTTCATACCGGATTCCTGGCGGTCGCGGCTTTGGGCGGGAGTCTTACGGGTTTGGACGGATGGGCGGTATATACCAATCCTGTCCGGGCGGGCTTCAGATCCAGGCTCACAGCATTTATATTGGGGTGAGCAATTACTCCGGTTATTGGGTTGTGCGCCATGCGCCCCACTGCGTCCGTAGCACGGGTCAATCGGGATTCCAGCAGAGAACAGCTTCTGGCGGCGCAGCTTCGGCTTTTGTATGGCAACGCTAACCTGGGGGTCGTGGTCAACATAGTGGCGGCTGCCATTTTAGGGGCCCTGCAATGGGGACTTGTTTCCAAGCCGACGATCATGGCTTGGTGTTTGTACATAACGCTGGTATCAATTGCGCGGTATGCTTTTGCGCGGCGTTATTGGCAAACCTTATCAACCCCGACAGACCTTAGCAGGTGGCGTACTGTCTTCACCGTAGGGGTTGGTTGCGCAGGTGCCGGCTGGGGCGCGGCGGGCGTTCTGCTCTACCCGCCAGGCCACCTGACAAATCAGGTTTTTCTCGTCTTTGTCCTGGGGGGCATGATGCTCGGCGCCTCATCCGTGCTGGCCCCCCGACCGGAGGCGTTCCTCACCTTCTTGATCCCGGCAGGTCTCATCCCGGCGGTCCGGCTCTTTCTTGACCGCGATGAGACGCATTTGGCCATGGGGCTTCTGGCGTCCTTGTTCACTCTTGCCACCTTGATTACGACCAGGCGGCTTTATCGCATGGTGGATTCGTCGCTCAGACTGCAGTTTGAGAACCGGGACCTGGTGGAGGATCTGCGGACAGCAAACCGGGAGACGGCTGCATTGAACCAGGTGCTGGAACTCCGGGTCGAGGAGCGCACGGCCGAACTGCATAAGTCGGCGGAGCAATTGCGAGCGGAAATCACTCAACGAGAACAGGCGGAAGAAGAACTGTTACGCGCGCGCAAGCTGGAATCGCTCGGAGTGCTGGCCGGGGGTATTGCGCATGACTTTAATAACTTCCTGACCGTCGTTCAGGGGAACATTGAAGTCGCCAAGGTACACCTGACGCCGGGCGAGGCGGCCAGGGAATTTCTCGATCACGCCGCCAGCGCTTGCCAGCGCGCGAAATTCTTATCTTCTCAGTTGCTGACGTTCGCGAAAGGTGGGGCTCCGGTTCGACGAGTGGCCTCCACCGCCCAACTCGTCACAGATGCTGTTTTACTAGCTCGCTCCGGCTCTTCGATCGCGATTGAGCTTCAGCTTGCGGAAAGCCTCTGGTCCGCCGAGGTCGATTCGGGGCAGATCGGCCAAGTCCTCCACAATATCCTCATCAATGCTCGAGAGGCCACGGGTGGTGGTGGCACGATCGAAGTTCGGGCCGAAAATATTGCCCTGCAAAATGGTTCTGGCGAGGCCGAGCCTCATGTGCGCGTCTCGATCCGGGATCAAGGCCACGGCATTTCGCCCGAAGTACTCCGCCGGATATTTGATCCATATTTCACCACCAAGCCGGGAGGCAGCGGTCTCGGCCTAGCGACGGCCTATGCCATCGTGATCAAACATGGAGGCCGTCTTTCGGTGGAGTCGACGCCGGGTGCAGGAACCGTGTTCACGGTTGATCTACCGGCCTCTCTCGAGGCTCCTCTTCCCCCATTGCCGACGACCTTTCCAATGCCGACCGGCACCGAACGACTGCTGGTGATGGACGATGACGAGGCGCTCCGGGACCTGTCCAAGGCCGTTCTCAGCACGCTCGGTTACGACGTGCAGACCGCGGGCGACGGAGCCGAAGCAGTCGACCTTTACGAAAAAGCCGAGGTTGCCGGTAAGGGATTTGACGCGGTCCTCTTAGACCTGACGGTGACTGGCGGGATAGGGGGTTTGGAAGCTGCCGCCATGCTGAAGCACTTGGACCCGTCCGCAAGGTTGATTGTTTCGAGCGGCTATTCCGACGCCCCGGTCATGTCCCGCTTTGCCGAATACGGCTTCGATGCGGTGATTTTGAAACCCTGGACGGTAAGAGAAATGAGCGAGGTTCTGCGCAAGGTGCTGGTTGCCGATCCCGTTCGCAGAAGCGCATCTCCTTAACCGTCGTCTGCCGCACAGTCCGCCAGCCGATGGAGTTCCGAGAGTAGCGACTCATATTCTCTCTGGCCGAATTTACGGATTACATCCTGCTGCACTCCTCTCCAACGCAAATCGCATATCGCTGCGCTCCGGGTAAGTAGGTAACCACCACTGATGTCTGTAGAGCGACCTTGCGTAACACGTTATGCGCAGGGTAGACATGGTTTCTGGGGAGACTGGAATTATTCATCCGGCAACAACGGATTCAGTGAGTCCATGGCCGGGATGCCCGAGCCAAAGGCCTCTCCTTGAAGCCGTGAGAGAATGAAGCCGATCAGCAGGCATACAACAATGCTGATGATGGCATCGGCTGCGAAGCTGCCACGTACTCCTCCGAACCCGTAAGCGCTTCCGTCCAGGTACAGCATGTAAGCAACCGGGACGTTGGTGGCGGCAATCAGGAATGTGAAGGTGGTTGCAGCAAGCGGATTGTCCTGCCCAATGGTTTCAAAAGCAAGGGCAACCGTGCCGGTATAAGAGACAGCCTGGAAGAGGAATTCGCCGAACAAAGCAAGTACAAAGGTCCATCGGGCGTGGGGCAACACAACAAGGCTCAGCGTAAAGAGGCCACCTAATGTTCCGTTGGCGAGATAAAGAAGGCGCAGCGGCATCCGCTTGGAGAGGAGAGGAAAGAGCAGGCAGCCGAGGATGCCGGGGACGATGGCCCCCGCTCCGCCGGCCAGGCTCACCATCCTCGGCGATGCGCTGAAGTCGTTGCCAATTCCTCCGAGCAGGTTGGTTAATGCAAATGATCCGCAAGGGGCGAGAAAGAGGAGCAGCGTGATCAGCACTTCCCGGCGACGCAAGAGGGTGAGGATTTCGCGAGTGAACTGGGTGAAGCTTTCTCCGGCCAGGCGGCGGTCGGGACCGGGAGCCGGAATCAGCAGGAAGATGGTGGAGGGGAGAAATATGATCGCTGCCAGAACTGCTGCCGCAATCCAAACGGGCAGATGGCGGATGAGTTCGCCTGCAATGATCATGGTGAAGCCCGTGGCACAGATATACGCGAGGTTAAACCACGCGCTGAGTTTGTTTTCGTCTGCTTTGGGGCACACAGATGAGAGCCATCCGCCAAGCGCTGTCGTTGACAGTATGGCGGAGCAGGAACCCAGAACCAGAGCTACTTCCAGTACCACAAGATGGTCCAGGTTCATGACTGCAATCAGGACCAGGACGGCTGCCAGAGCAGCGAAAAACGTCGCATACCAACGACGGCTGAAGCGTACATCAAGCATGGGGCCAAAGATTACGGCCCAGAAATTAGGAGACAACGCCATCGCCGTGATCGCAGCGATTCTCGCCTCCGTTACATGGTGCGTCGCCAGCACCTGGGGTATCGCGAAAAAGGCGATGCCGCTGTAGAGCCCGAAGGAAGCATTCGAGA
This sequence comes from uncultured Acidobacteriaceae bacterium, assembly GCA_963830325.1. GTDB lineage: Bacteria > Acidobacteriota > Terriglobia > Terriglobales > Acidobacteriaceae > PALSA-350. The sequence continues at coordinate 816,745 of CAWHMV010000003.1, read as the reverse complement.
GGCCCATAAGCCAGGTCGGCGGAACAGGGCGAGTCGGTTTCATGCGGGCCCCTTTCCTGTTGTCGGGCTCCTCGAAGAGCCGCTACCCGCCAACTGGGCTGAGGGGCTAGCTTAACGCGGGGGAGGGCGGGTTTGGCCGGGAATATGTATCGTGTCGGCGCATAAAAGGTCCTTCCATGCTTCTCTCTTGACGCGACGGAGATTGAAAGGCGCAGGGGCTAAAGCGGGGGTGTGAGAACCCAAAATGAAACCGCAGATCTCTCCACTCCGCTTCGCTCCGGTCGAGATGACAATTCTGTGGCGGGACGAGATTCCGTGTTTCCAAGAAAGGTCCGTGGAAATGCAGACCCCTCGGCTTCGCTCCGGGATGACAAAAGAGAGGGCGACGCTTCCATAAAGAGCGGTTGACGGACAGAAGGCGTTCTTCATCCCCTTGGGTGGGACAATGGCCGATGATTCCTCCGGTTGAGTTGAAAAGTTTGTTGCAAGAAAATGCTCTGGGTACCCAATGGACAAAGGGCTGTTAATGGCTCAACAAACTTGTCATCTCGACCGGAGCGCAGCGTAGTGGAGAGATCTGCGGTTTTGGCACAGTCGAAAACGACATCTAAACCTTTTAGAACCATCATGGGCGAATCCGATGGTTTTCATCACCTTGGGTGAGCCGCAGGCTCATGGGGACACGGCTGAAGCCGTACCCTTGGTCCGAAGCCTCAAGTCCGCTGGGCGGACTCAACCTCAGAGGACTGCACGAATATAGATTTCCTGTGGCCGCATCGAAGGTGGTCTTCGAATCCTGCGGCTTGATGGCTTCCTGAGAATTGTGCTACCGGGGGCCGGCAGTCAGTGCTGGAACAGGGGAAGCCACCTCATTGCGCACGAGCGCTTTTAGCTCGTGCCGGAATGCCGCACGCAGTTCTTTCTCAGAGAGAGTGACCTCAGTGGTAAAAGCAATGGTGCCAAGCTGTCGCTCTCTGTCCAGGTAAACTTTCCAGTCGTACCCGTAGGTGCCGGTTGAGTACTGGTCGACGGTGATCCTGGGGAACTTGTTGGCTTCTTCCGAAAGAATGCGCGTCAAGCGTTGAACCTTCTCCGAAATTTCCATTTCCATCTGCAATGCTCCTCGCAGATTAGTTTGTCTCGGACGGGAAGCACAAGTCCAGTGGAAGTGAAGGAAAATTTTCGCCTGGCCCGAATTGGCCAACGTGGGGCAACCATCCCGTTTCCTCCGGCCCTTGCTCCGCAAAAACGGTCCAAACGCAATGTTGACCGCGGCTTGCACAGGAGTTGCTGCAGCGGCTGATTTATCTCCATGGCCTGGCTTGATTTAGGCTGGCCAGGGCCGCTATTACCCTCAGCGCAGTTCGACTTGGTAATATCCTCCTTGATCATGGCCGCCCCAACTGCTTTTCCTATCCTGCGACAGGCAAGCCGCGAGCCGCACTCGCATGAGAAGTTTTCTGCTTCCCGGGCGCTCGAAGAGAAGCTGCGCCAGGTGGTGCACGGCGAGGTTCGTTTCGACCAGGCCTCCCGAGCCCTGTACGCCACCGACGCTTCCAACTACCGCCAGGTGCCGATCGGCCTGGTTCTGCCTCTGGATGAGGCGGATGTTGTGGCTACGGTGGCGGCCTGTCGCGAATTTGGGGCACCTGTGCTGTCACGCGGAGGCGGCACCAGCCTTTCGGGGCAGTGCTGCAATGTGGCCGTTGTGATGGACTTCTCCAAATATATGCACTCGATTGTGGAACTGGATCCGGTGCAAAAGTTCGCGCGGGTTCAGCCCGGGATCGTGCTCGACCGGTTGCGCGATGCCGCCGAAGTCCACGATCTTACGTTCGCACCCGACCCGGCTACCCATAGCCGCTGCACGCTTGGGGGGATGATCGGGAACAACTCCTGTGGCGTACACGCGCTGATGGGCGGCAAGACGGTCGATAACATTGAGTCGCTCGATATTTTGCTGTACGACGGCACGCGGCTTACAGTCGGCCCGACCACGGAATCCGAATTGCAGACCATCATCGCCGGTGGCGGACGCCGGGGGGAGATTTATGCCGGCCTGGCCCGTATTCGCGATACCTACAGCGAGCTTATCCGCCAGCGGTTTCCGCAAATCCCGCGGCGCGTTTCTGGATACAACCTCGACGAACTGCTGCCTGAGAACGGCTTTAATGTAGCCCGCGCGCTGGTGGGCACGGAGGGGACCTGCGTCACCGTGCTGCAGGCGCACTGCATGCTCAAGCATAGCCCCCAGCATCGCCGCCTGGTGGTGCTCGGCTTTGCCGATCCGTTCATCGCCGCGGACCACGTGCCCGCGGTGCTCGAGTACAAGCCGATTGGTCTTGAAGGCTTCGATGGCCTGGTGGTCGACTACATGCTCCGCAAGCACCTGGCGGTCGAGGATGTGCTATTGCTGCCCGAAGGCCGGGGCTTTCTGCTGTGTGAGTTTGGCGCCGACTCCGCCGAGGAAGTCGACCGTATCGCGGAAACGTTCATCCAGGCGGCCCTCTCGTTCGGTAAAAGCTGCACCGTGCGGAGCTATACCAGTGCCGAGGCCAAACGGGTCTGGCATGTTCGCGAATCTGCGTTGGGCGCCACCGTCTTTGTTCCCGGAGAAAAGCATGGATGGGAGGGATGGGAGGATTCCGCCGTACCGCCAGAGCAGCTCGGCAGCTACCTTCGCGAGCTCTATGTTCTTCTCGAGCGGTATGAGTACAAGACCCCGATGTACGGACACTTTGGCCAGGGCTGCGTTCACCTGCGGATCTCCTTCGACCTGGTGACCGCGGAGGGCATCCGCAAATATCGCGAGTTTATTGACCAGGCGGCGGATATCGTCCTGGCGCATGGCGGATCGCTGTCCGGCGAACACGGGGATGGGCAAGCCCGCGGCGCCCTGCTGCCGAAAATGTACGGCCCGGAGCTGATGAGGGCTTTTCAGGAGTTCAAGGCGCTTTGGGATCCGGAGAACGGAATGAACCCGGGCAAGATGATCGATCCGATCGCGGTCTACGACGCGGTGGACAATCTTCGCCTTGGGGCTGGGTATCAGGACAAGAAAGTCGACACTTTTTTCCATTACCCCCTGGATCCGGGCGGATTTGCTGAGAGTACGCTGCGCTGCGTGGGCGTGGGAGCCTGCCGCAAGCAGGACCACGGCACTATGTGCCCCAGCTATATGGCCACACGGGAAGAAAAGCACTCTACCCGCGGCCGAGCCCACCTGTTGTGGGAGATGATGCAAGGCCAGGTGATCACCGATGGATGGCGCAATGAGGAAGTAAAGGAAGCCCTCGACCTCTGCCTATCCTGTAAGGCGTGCAAGACGGAGTGCCCGGTCAACGTCGATATGGCGACCTGGAAGGCCGAGTTTCTGGGCCATCATTATCAGGACCGTGTCCACCCGCTGCAGCACTATCTTTTCGGTTTCATGGACCGCTGGGCCCACCTCGCTGGCTTTGCACCAGGACTGGCAAATCTGCCGATGCGCATTCCGGGGATTAGCGGCCTGGTGAAGGCGATTGCCGGCGTGGCGCCGCAACGGACACTGCCGCAGTTCGCCGGGCGGAGCTTCCAGTCTGAGTACCGCAACCGCCCCGGTTCCAATGGGACTCCGCTGCTGCTGTGGCCCGACACGTGGAACAACTACTTTCATCCGCAGGTACTGGGTGCGGCGCATGAGGTGCTCTCCTCGGCTGGATTCCAGGTTCAGGTCCCAGCGCAGCATATTTGCTGTGGCCGGCCACTGTACGATTTCGGATTCCTCGACCAGGCGCGGAAGTACTTGGTGGGGATTCTGGAGCGCCTTGGTCCGCAGATCGATGCCGGCATGCCTTTCGTGGTGCTTGAGCCCAGCTGCGCCAGCGTCTTTCGTGACGAGCTGACCAACTTCTTCCCTGCCAATGAGCGGGCCCGGCGGCTGGGAAAACAAACTTTCCTGCTCAGCGAAATACTGGCCCATCATGCGCCCGGATACCGGCCTCCCAATTTGGGCGGGCGGCAGATGGTGCTGCACGGCCATTGCCACCAAAAGGCGCTGATGGGCATGCAGGACGAACTGGGGTTACTGCTGGCCACCCACGCCCAGGTAAACATGCTGGATTCAGGGTGTTGCGGCATGGCGGGCCCGTTCGGGTTTGAGCAGGACAAATTCGAGGTCTCGCAGGCGTTGGGGGAGCGGGTGCTTATGCCCGCAGTTCGCGCTGCCACGGCGGAAACCATCCTGGTTACCGACGGGTTCAGTTGCCGGGAGCAGATTCGGCAGAATTCGCCGCGCCACGCGGTGCATTTGGCTGAGGTTCTGGCCGGACGATGCTGATCGGGTTCGATTTCAGGTGGAAACGCTGACCCGCCGCCGAGTTCGTTACCTATGGAGTGGCCTTGTGTCCTCCGAGCACGAATTCGATAGGAACAATCATGGTGCACCTGTATGCTGGTAAGAGTGCTTGCAACGCTTCGGCTTGTGTCCTGTCCCTGAGCCTGAGTCCCCTTAGAAGATAGTTAACCTGAAAAATGTGAGGCTCTATGCGTTCTGAACTGGTGTACTCAGCCGGGCTTAAAATAGCGAACCGGTTCTTGCTCGCAACTGTTGCCATCAAAGCAGTTCGGAAGCTGCACATCAGCACTACCCGCACCGAAGACACCGCCAATGTGGTGTTCGTAGACGTGGCCGCCGGCCGCTACACCGACGTATGCATGCCAGAGATTCTGCCGCAGGCAGCGATCGAGCCATTGATCGTCGATCCGTTCGTCGTCTCCGCAGCGTAATCAGCTTTTTTTTGGCCGAGTTACAAAGCTTCAGAACCGTGACTTCCAAACTCATTCGTTGTTTTCTGCGGCCCTGAAGCAGTTGAGTGCTACGAAAGAACGGAAAAATCGTACCTCAAGGGCTACAGCCCTCGTCCCGGCTGCCTGTGCGGCATGGCTGACAGCTGAAGCCGTGCCCTCCGTCCAGAATTGCCGCAAACTTGAGAGCACGTTCCGTTCAGGGACAAACATACCTCGAGGCCCGATGATTTATTGGGCTTTTGTACGGGCCGCAGAGCGTGTGTGTGAACTCCATTTCCAAACTCAGTCCCGCAGGGACGGCTGAACTTAGCCCAGGATGCTAGTCCTGGGTACATCAGGAACATGATTAAGTCCCGCAGGGACGGCTGAAGGTTTTCCAGGATGGCGTCGCGGCCTATTCTCAGCCGTCCCTGCGGGACTGGGTCTTCCTTTCAAATCCAACCCAGGACTAGCGTCCTGGGCTAAGTTCAGCCGTCCCTACGGGACTGAGTTCGGAAATGGAGTTGTTTGGAAATGGAGTTCTCACACATGCTCTGACGCCCGTAGCTACCAGCCCGTTCCCTTGGTCTTTTTTTGCAGTCTTAGGCCTCGGCCGGGCCCGGGGGTTGCCAGAGTTCTACCCGGTTGCCCTCGGGATCGTTGAACCAGGCGAAACGACCGTAGTCGTAATCCTCGCGCTTGGGGTCAATTTCGACGGCCGCTGCCTTGAGTTTTGCCAGCACAGCGTCCAGGTCGTCCACTCTTAGATTGAGCATGGCTCGTTGTTCGGTGGGGCCGAAGTACTTCGTATCCATTGGGAAGAACGCGAGGACAGTCATCTCCCGGGGTCCCTCGCTGAAGAAGGCAAAGGCTCCGTCTTCAGTGCGCTTGATGCCCAGGTGCTCCTCATACCACGCATATGGCTTGTCTGGATCGGCTGCACGGAGGAAGGCACCCTAGTCCGGTTGCTCGGGTCATCGTCTCCTTCATTCTCCGCTTAACAGCTGCGGCATGGTTTGGCGGTGCTTGGGCTTGCGGGTGTTGGCCTTTTTGGGGTCTTCGATCACGCGTTCGGGCCGGGGTTGGCCAACCCGCTCCCTGGCGTTGGCCTTGACCGCTTTGACGACCGAAAACTTCTCTGGCCGCCGCTTCCTCTTGGCCATAAAGCGATCCTCCTCGAGACCCGCGGTTATGGAATCCCCGTCCAAGTATGGAATACTTCTATAGATTTCGGCGGGAGGAGTTTTTGTCCGCCGCCGGGAAAGCGGGTCTCAGGCCAATGGAAGAACGGGACTTTTTCGAGGAAAAATCTGAACAGCGGAAGCACACGCTGACCTGCCCTCATTGCGGCAAGGCGGAAGAATATGAGGTAGCGTGGCTGGTGAGGCGCAAAAAAGCGCAACTGCCGGGCAGGGCAGACGAGCGAGACCGGGCGCGGTTTGCCAAGGCCCAGTCCTACATGGTGCGCAAAGATGACGTCGTCGGGTGCAAGAACGTTCGCTGCCGGAAACGGTTCGAAGTGTCGAGCCTGCAGTCCGTGGCCTTTATCTAGACCAAGAGACCTATGAAAATTCTCGTCTGCATCAAGCAGGTACCGCAGAAAGATGCGCCGCTCAAGCTGAACGACGCCGGCACCTGGATTCGCGAAGACGTTTCCTACGAAGTAAATGAGCCGGATGCGTACGCTCTCGAAGAGGCGCTACGGCAAAAGGAAAAGCACGGCGGCGAGGTGGTGGTGGTGACCGCCGGTCCGGCAAGAGCGCAGCAGGTTTTGCGCGAGGCTCTGGCTAAAGGCGCGGATCGCGCCATCCACCTCGAAGATGATCGGTTCGCCACCCTGGATGCGGCAAACGTCGCGCGCGCTTTGGCCGCTTCGATCGCGGGGGAAGAGTTCGACCTGATCGTGACCGGCCTGCAGTCGGATGATTTCGGCCATGCTCAAACTGGTGTGTTGCTGGCTGAGGTGCTGGGATGGCCCCACGCCACCATCATCATTGGCATCGAGAAGACGGACACTGGTCTGCGGCTGAAGCGTGAACTCGAAGCCGGACGATACCAGCATGTCGATGTGCCCTTGCCCGCTGTCCTGACGATTCAAAGCGGCATTAACAAGCTGCGCTATGCCACGCTCATCGGCATCAAACAAGCCAGGTTGAAACCGCTGCGCAAGGTCACGTGGGCTGACGTGGAAGGGAAATTGAGCAAGAACCAACAGCAGATCGAACGGCTCTACGTGCCGATGAAGCAAAAAAAGACAGAGATGCTGGAAGGCCCGCCCGCCGAAGTAGCGCGGAAGCTAGTGGAGCAACTCAAAAATCAGGCACGGGTGATTTAGTACAATTCAGTGTTGCGCACGAGGGATATGGCATGGCGAATACACTCCTCCCGATAGAAGAGCGAAGTCTGAACCCCGACCAGGTCGAATGGCTGGATAAGCGCAGGAGCCTCGGTATGACGCTCCTGGTGATCTCCGGCCAGTTCGGGATCATCACCACGGTTCTGCTGCTTTGGCTGGTCCAGGACCTGACCTATGCGCCGGGGTGGGCGCATCCGGTCGCCTACTACTTTGCCTTTGCGCTGATGGTTTCAGCGTTCACCGGGATGGCTGGGGCTTACCTACGCCGGGGCGCCCCGGAGTTTTAGAGCTCTTCGCGAAAGGCAGTGATGGCAGATCGGATCCTGGTAGTCGCGGAGCAGCGGGAAGGTAAGCTGAACCGCGTTTCGCTGGAAACCCTGGCCGCCGCCCAAGCCATCGGCAAGGAGACTGGCTGGCCAGTCGAAGTGGTTCTGCCCGGCTACCACACCACTGCCCTGGCGCAGGAACTGGCGGGCCGCAAGGTTGAGAAGGTTTACGACCTGGATGCGGCTTCGCTCGAAGTCTATACTTCGGACGCCTACGTACACGCCCTGAAGCAATTTATCTCGAGCCAGCAACCGAAGCTGGTGCTGTTTCCCCACACCTACCAGGTACGCGATTTTGCCCCCCGGCTGGCTCTGGCCCTTGATCGAACTTTGATCTCGGATGCGGTTGGATATAAGTACGAAAACGGCAAGCTACTCTTCACGCGGCAAATGTTTCAGGGAAAGTTCGTGGCCGATGTGGCGTTCGCTGGAGAAGCCCCCTGGCTTGCGACGCTGCAGATCGGGACCTATCGCGCTGACCAGGCAGAGACTGGTTCCGCTCCGGTGGAGACGGTCGAAGCAGCAGCACCGCCAGCGCTGCGCATCACCCCGCACGAGGTTTTTCAGGAAGCGAAGCAAGCGGTGGACTTGTCGCAGGCCGAGATCATTGTGGCCATTGGCCGGGGTATCAAGGAGCAGAAAAACGTCGCCCTGGCGGAAGAACTGGCCAAGGCGTTGGGTGGCGAGCTCGCTGCTTCGCGGCCGATCTGCGATAACGGGTGGTTGCCGCTGGAGCGGCAAATCGGCAGTTCCGGGCAAACGGTTGCTCCCAAGCTCTACATTGCGCTCGGTATCAGCGGCGCCATCCAGCACATTGTGGGCATGAAGGGTGCACGCACCATCGTGGCCGTCAATAAGGACGTGGAGGCGCCCATCTTCGAGATCGCGGATTACGGAGTTGTCGGCAATCTGTTCGATGTGGTCCCGGCACTGACCGAAGAAATCAAGAAGGCGAAGGCCTGAGGCCGGCTTCCAAGCCAACGCCATGATCCACTTCCGCCAACCAATTCAGGGGATCGAACGGCCACAGATGGAGGCGGATGTCGTCATCGTCGGTGGCGGCCCCGCAGGGATGGCTTGTGCGCTGCGGCTTTCGCAGTTAATCGACGCGCACAACGATAAGTTGGCGCTCAAGGCTTCTCCCCTACCGCCGGTTTCCAAAGAGAATATTTACGTCCTCGAAAAAGCTCGGGAGGCCGGCCAGCATTGCCTGTCTGGGGCGTTGCTGGATCCCCGCTCCATGCGCGAGCTGTTACCGGGTTTTGAGCGCGACGCTCCGATTGATGCTGAGGTCACTAAAGAGTCGGTTTACTTCCTGACGGAGAAGGGGCATCATAAGCTCCCCATCGTGCCGCCACCTCTGCGCGACCATGGCAACTACGTTATCTCCATTAACAAATTCGTTAAGTGGATGGCGGCCAAGGTCGAAGCGGCGGGTATCACTCTGTTTACCGGTTTTGCCGGCAGTGAGTTGCTGTTCGACGAAGACGGAGTCGTTGGTGTGCGCACCGATGACAAAGGGGTGGATAAGGAGGGCAATCCTAAAGCTAACTTCGAGCCGGGGTACGATCTTCGTTCGAAGATCACGATCCTGGCCGAGGGCGCGCGCGGGTCGTGCACCAGGCAATTGATCGAGCGTTTCCACCTGGAAAGCCCGGAGCACGCGCAGACCTATGGGGTGGGGATCAAGGAGTTGTGGGAGGTTCCGGCCGGACGGGTGGCTAAAGGTGAAGTGATCTACACCCTGGGGTACCCGCTCACGGGACAGGAGTATGGAGGGGCCTGGATTTATGGCATCTCCGATACTTTGCTCTCGTTGGGCTATGTGGTGGGCCTGGATTACCAGGATCCGCGGATTGACCCGCACCACGTGTTTCAGTCGTTCAAGCAACATGCGCTGGCGCGTCCCCTGCTCGAGGGGGGAAAGATGATTCGCTACGGCGCCAAGAGCCTACCGTATGGCGGGTGGCTCACGATGCCGAAGCTGGCGGGTAAGGGTTGGATGATCCTGGGTGACTCGGCCAGCATGCTCAATTCGCAGCGTCTCAAGGGGATTCACCTGGCGATTAAAAGCGGGATGCTGGCCGCGGAAACAGCCTTCGAATCGATGCTGGTGGGTGATAACTCGAGCGTGGCTCTCAGCGCCTACGAGAGCCGGGTGGAAGGCAGCTGGATCAAAGAGGAGCTATACCCGGTACGCAATTTTCATCAGGGGTTCGAGCATGGGTTGTGGTCCGGCCTGGTGCAGAGCGGCATACAGCAGGTACTGGGGGGCAGAAATATTGGTCCCGACTTCAAGAACGAAGCCGGCTACCGCCGTATGCGCCACCTGGATGACATCGGTCGATCGACGTATGGCCGGGAAGCAACGCTGGGACCGGCTAAGAGCGACGGAAAGCTCACGTTCGACAAGCTTACGGATGTCTACCACTCAGGCACGCGTCACGACGACGATCAACCGGTTCACCTGGTTATCCGGGATACGGATATTTGTAACCATCGTTGTGTTCAGGAGTTTGGGAATCCGTGCCAGCATTTCTGCCCGGCGGCGGTTTACGAGATGGTGGATGGGCAGATCCATATCAATTTTGCCAATTGCGTGCATTGCAAGACTTGCGACATTATGGACCCCTACCAGGTCATCACGTGGGTCCCGCCTGAAGGTGGCGGTGGGCCTAATTATGACGGCATGTAGGTGATGGCATTTTCAAATTTGAGAATTCTGGGCCGAAAAGAAGCCCAGGGGCTAAAGCCCAGATCTTTGTTGGGCCTTTACGGCCCGACTGAAGTCGTGCCCTGATACAAAGCATCACAGCGGTGACTCCCGAAAAACTCGCGCATTCTGAAGGTTTGCATCTGCCCAGCCTCTCCGAAACTTACAAGTCTTGGGTAATTTCAGCCGTGCCCCGTTCGACAAGCTCAGGGCAGGCTCTTCGGGACTAACTAGCGGTAGACGACACCTTGTTGTTCCGTGCCCAGTTCCAACACGGCGACCGTCTTGAAGTACACAATGTCTTTGTCGCTGTGATTTTGCAGGCCGATCCAGCCCTTGTCCGGACGCGTGCCGCGGTCGGGTTCGTAGGAAGCTTTCTTGTCTGGCACCGGCTGGCCTTCGATGTAGTCGGTGACCTTGACGTCGTTCACAAAGACCTGGGTGCGCGGGCCTTCGATGCGAATCACCATGGTGTTCCACTCCGGGCCAGGCTTGCCCGGCTTGGCGAGAGGGCGGGTCAGCGAGTAAAGGGTGCCAGTCACGTGATAGTCGTCTTCGTTGCTGCGCTCGGGATGATTGTCGATTTGCACCTCGTATCCCCGGTTGACGGGCATCCAGGGTTCTGTAGGCTCGGACGGTATACGAATGAATACACCGGAGTTATCGTTCTCGTGCTCCATCTTGTAGACCACTTTGATCTCGCAATCGGTCATGGGACCAACGGTCGAATAGAGAAGCCCCATACCGCCCTGGGTTTTCAGCAAACCGTGCTCCACAATGAAACTGCCCGGGCCTACATGCTGCCAGCCACTCAGGTCGTGGCCGTCAAAAAGCTGCTTCCAGCCAAGCTGCTTGGCAGGCGCAAGCGCGGTGGCGCAGAGCAGAATGAGCAGCACAAGCATTTGTATTTTCCTCATTAGTTCCTTCCTCCGAAAATGCCAGTTTAAATCGTCGAGTGTTAGTCGGTAATTTTGCGTGTAACATTCCATTGCGCGGGGGGCGTTGGCAGTACACTCGCTGAAAGGGGCGAAGCCATGAGCGGCAGCGACCTGTTACTAACCTGTAGCGACTGCGGACAGGAATTTGTTTTCACTGCTGGTGAACAGCAGTTTTTCCAGGAACGCGGCTACTCCTCGCCCCGGCGTTGTAAACCGTGCCGCCAAGCTAAACAAGGCGCCGGCGGGGGTGGGGGTCACGCTCCGTCCCATTCCCAACACGAGGGTGGTTACAGCTCTGGCGGCGGCATGAGCACTGGAACAACCGTGGTTTGTGCCAGTTGTGGCCAAACCACAACGGTGCCTTTCGAACCCCGTGGGGACCGTCCGGTCTACTGCAAGAGCTGCTACCGGCCCAAACAAGGTGGGGGGGGCGGCGGTGGTGGGGGTGGACGGCAGAACCGCAGCGGTGGGGGTGGCGGTGGTGGTGGCGGGAACCGCGACCGGGATCGCCGACGCCACTAGAGCTGCTCCGGATTACAAATGTAACCAAGTAGTTGTATGGCCGCGTACATCTCTTAGCCAGCATACTGCTCCCGAGGGTATTGGCATGGAGCAGATTCTGTTGGAGATGTTCGAGCAGGCGCGGAAGCTGGTCGTGGATACCGATCGGAAGTTGGCGGAAGAAAACGACCGGATTCGGGAAAAGGAACGCGAAGTAAAGCTCCTGGAACTTTCGACCCAGATCGAGGCGGCGTTTGACTTCACCAGCAAGGAAAAGCTGGAACTCGATCCCCGGTTGGATATCCAGGACGGCAAGCCTACAGTCGAATTTATCGTGCGCAGCCTACGGTCGATTTTTGTGCTGTCGCCTCAGCCGGAGGGTCATTGGACCCTGAACGCGCTGGAAGACGGCCGGTCCCCAAGTTCCCTGGGAGAATTTCAAGGTGGGACCAGAAGCGATGCGGCTTCGAGACGGTTGGCCGCGGCCCGGATCGTGACTGCGATTGGAAACTGGGCACAAAAAGGACAGCCGCTCACCGCGAAAAAGCCGGTGCAATCGGAAACATCAAGCCGCTGGCAAGACAGCGCGGTACCGGTCGAAATGCCGGAGCGCCGCGAACCTACCTACGGCACTATGGGCAAGTTTCTCGGCTATTAAGCTCTGGTTCGGGCCCTGCTCCCCCAGCAGGGAAGCCGGTAAAAACAGCCAGATTGTTGTTCTCCCCCGCCGGGGAAATGTGACACAACCGCATTTCCCCGGGCTTCTCTCCCGTTCTGAAAGCATCAAATTTGCTCCCGACACTCTAGTATGGGTGCGGAGGTATGGAGCGATGAACCTACGCCCGCCGGCGGCGATCTCAATGTTATTGTTGGCCCTTGCTTCCAACTTGCGGGGGGCCGCGCAGGATGGCAAGCAGCAGCGCATAGCCGATCTGGCTTACGAGGCAGAAATGTCGCACGAGGTGGGAGCGTGTCCAGAGGCACTGGACGTGACGGACCGCAACGTATGCCTGAACGACGCTCGGGTCGAGACCTACAAGAACTACGCCCAGTTTTTCGGCGCGTTGCGCGAGGCTCTGATCCAAAGCTCCCCCAATGATGCCAATGCCCTGGCGCTGGACGGGACGGAAGTGGTCTGGGAGAAATACCGGGTTACGGCGTGCGACGCAATGGTGAAAGTCTACGACCTGGGCACGATCAAGCATCCGGGATCGACTGAGCCCAGCGCACAGACGCGCTGCCTGATCACGATCACGCGCAGCCGTATGCGCGATTTGAAAGAGCTGTACGCGGCAACGCTCTAACTTCCTTTTGCGCTCGGGACACATCCCCGAGAGCTTCCGACGCAGCTATTGCACTGTTACAGAAATTAACTCCGAACTGAGAGGTCGCGGGAGAACTACGGTCAGGCCGGTGCTCATGAGGAGCCGCCCGGTACGCTGTGTATCGGGTGAACTGCCATCCTCAAAATGCAAATGGTAGTGTTGTTTCGGGTCAAGCCCCGCCAGCATGAAGCGGTGTTCCGGTTCGTCATTGCCCGAGCCGCGAAAGGCGAAGACGATTCCTCTGTGTTGCGCGGAATCCCAGTATTCCATTCCGTCCCAGTGCACACTGTCTGGCCGAGCCGATATGTGGAAGAGTTGTGCCTGGCGAATCAATGGACGCAGGTTCGTCTTGTAAAAGTTGATTGCCTGTCGCGCGGCCGCGTGCTGTTCCGCAGTCCAGGCGTTGGTATCCTGCATGACCGTGAACCAGCCCATCATGCCGCTGCGCAATTCGTAGAGGAAATTCTCCAGGTGCGGTGTGGGCCACGTTTGCTCATAGGTTTCGAGCATCGCAGCGGGCAGCACAAAGCTGGCGTCGTAAAAGGCTCGGCGGTTCGACAGCGGATCGTACGCATCGGTGATGGAGAAGTAGTCGCCGTGCGCGGCACTCCCAAAGTCGACCATGCGTCCGCCGTCGTTACAAATTTCCAGTAGCAGTTCTGGATGTTCCCGGCGCAGCTGGTCATGGATGCTGTAGTACGAGTGCACCGCGTGATAGCTCACGTCGGTTGAGTTGGAGCTGAGCACCAGGTCCGAACCGTCTATGTGCTGGATGCTCATGCGCTGTGGGTCAGGGGGCGCATGAGGGTGGTCGGCGCGAGTGCATCCCTGGGCCACCACGTACCCATCGTGCTCCAGCATGTCGAGGTGGTAGTCGCTCACGATGCGGTTCACCTCGCGCGTGGAGTAGTCGTGAGCGGCGGGTACACCCAGGTCAATGGTCTGGCCCTTGAATTCCTGCGGCTTCCAATCCGGACCAACGTCGGCTACCAGCCAGTCGCGCACGTTTGGATTGCGTAAGTTGAGCGCGCCGGGTGCAGTGTCAAGGCCAGCTTGGGACCAATCTAACCACAAGCCAAATTTCATCCCGCGGTGATGAGCGTCATCAGCCAATGGTGCTAGTCCGTGGGGAAAGGTTTTGGGATTCGGATACCAGTCCCCTACTCCGCGAAACCAGCCGGCATCGAGGTGGAACATCTCCAGGCCGAGGTCGGCGGAATCGGCGATCATGCGGTGGGCGATCGCTTCGTTCACCTGCATGCCGGCGCCCCAGCTGTTGTTCACGGTGAGCGGATAGCGGGGGTTCGTCCAGGTGCGTGGCGAACCAAGCACGGTGCGCACCCAGGGGCGTAGCTGATTTCCTGCGCCATCGGGCCCACCTGCAAACGCGCCCAGAAAGACGATTGGAGATTCTATGCTGCCCCCGGCAGTGAGGCGGGTGAGTGCTGGGCGGGGTTCAGGGTCGAGGCCAAGCTGGCTGCGAAGATCATGGGACGTGCGATCGAGCGTAATCCGCGTTCGCCCGCTAAACTCAATCCCTGCGTACCAACCTGGGTGGTTGCCGCTGGAGAGGAAAACTGCTTCGTAGGGTATGATCTCGCGGCCTCGACCGGGGACGTCGTGCGCGTAGGTGGTGGACCAGCCGGTCCATTGATATCCTGGCCCGGCTTTTTCGAGATGGGTACCGGATGGAGTCGGTTCGCCTGCACCCTTGTCGACGTAAAAATGATGCAGCGGGATGGCGGACGAGATCCGCCAGTCAAGAGACAGGCTGTCCATGATTGGCATCCAGAACTCTCGAGTGTCCAGGTTTTGCACTTCGATGCGGTGCTCGACTGGCCCGAATTGCGCGCGAGTAGTCCATTGCCAGGAAAGGCGCAGATGCGGTTCCTTCGACTCGTAGACAAAGATCACGTGTTTGACGTCGATCGTGGCGGAGTGGGGGAGGAGGCGCCAGGTGAGCGGAAGCCTGGTGCCGCCCAGTTCCACAAATGCGGGGAGAGAGTCCTGGACACGGTTGCGCCATCGGTTTTGTTGGTGTCCGGCGAGAGAAATGATTGCTGGTGCTGATGGACCGGCGGAGAGTTCCAGCACGGTATCGCTGGTCGATAGCCTGGCGCGGATTTGCGGGCTAGCCTGCGCAGTTGCGTGGCCACAGTAGAGCGCAAACAGCCAGGAGAAGACGACTTTCACTCTGAACTTCAAGTTGCTACATCTCCGACTCATTTCCAAGCTCAGAGGATACTTGCATCCTGGAACTCTTTCAGCCGTCCCTACGGGACTGAATGGTGCTTCTGAAAGTACCCAGGACTGGCGTCCTGGGCTAAGGTCAACCAGACCGTCCCTTCGGGACTGAGTTCTCACAAGGGCTCGGTACGCCTCCGATATGCCGATGATAGCGGAGAGCAAAAAAGTGCCCTATCCTTTGCGTTGGTCCGCGAAGGATAGGGCAATCTGTCAATCATTGTTCTAGCTGCAGCCGCTGGTGGAGCCGCAGCTCATGCATCGGTAACAGCTGCCGTTGCGGACCATGATGGCCCCGCAGGTGTGGCAGCTGGGTGCGTCACCCATGTCGAGATACTCCTTCATCGCATCGGCCGCGTGAAAGATTGGGCTGCCTTTGCGGGTTTCGGGCATGCCGTAGATGCCGCGGTCTTCCATGCTTCCGCTGGCCCCGCCCTGAGCGGGTGCGCCAGCTTCGGGTAGGATGCCGCTGCTCGGAGGCTTGGTTTCATACCTCACTTCGTATCTCCCTACCTCATTCGGCGTCTGATCTGCCAGGCTAGGCGCAGCGGTCAGTTGCGTGCCCGCTGCCAAGCCGGAGAACAAGCTCAATTGATGTCCGGAAAGGAACCGCAACTGGAGCCAGCGGAAGATGTAATCCATGATGGACTTGGCGAAGCCAATCTGCTCGTTGCCCGTCCAGCCTGAGGGCTCAAAGCGGGTGTGAGCGAATTTCTCACACAGCACCTTGAGCGGAACACCGTGCTGGAGCGAGAGCGAAACCGCAGTGGCAAAAGAGTCCATCAACCCGGAGACAGTGGACCCTTCCTTGGCCATCTTGATGAAGATCTCACCCGGTTGGCCGTTGGGGTAAAGGCCGACGGTGATGTAGCCTTCATGGCCGGCAATGGAGAACTTGTGGGTGAGCGAAGGACGCTCCTCCGGCAGGCGATGACGGACAGCACGGGGCGGACCCTGCGTTGCGTCCTGGTCTTCGCGCTGCGCGGCGGCCTGTCCCAGGGTGACGGCGTTGGCGATGGAGGCGGAGAAGGCATTGGCGGCCGTGACCACCGCGTTGGCAGTGACCTCGAGCCGGGCCGAGACCTTGTCTTCCAGCAGCCGCAGGTCGTCGCCGATGGAGCTGGTGTCTCCTTGGGCCATGGCGGTCAGAACGCGGTTGGCGGCGGCGCTGACGGCCACATCGGCGCTGGTTTCCCCACCCAGTGCGTTCTTGATGACCTTGGCCTTGTTGCCGTCTGAGACGTTGAGGGGTTGGGCGCCCTTGGATCCATCGCGGTAGACGGCCACTGCTTTGAGACCCAGACGCCAGGCCTCAATGTAGGCCTGAGTAATATCGTCCAGGGTCGCGTCGTGGGGCAGGTTGACGGTCTTCGATATGGCTCCAGACAGGAATGGCTGGGCAGCCGCCATCATCTTGATGTGGCCCGAAGAGTGGATGGAGCGGGTTCCTTTGCTGGGCTTGAAGCTGCAATCAAACACCGCGAGATGCTCGGGCTTGATGCCGGGCGCCCCTTCGATGGTCCCGGTAGAGTCGATGTAGCTGACAATCGAATCGACCTGGGGATTGGTGTAGCCGAGTTTGAACAGCGCCACCGGCACGGTGTTGTTGACGATTTTGATCATTCCGCCGCCGACCAGCTTCTTGTACTTGACCAGCGCGAGATCTGGCTCGATGCCGGTGGTATCGCAGTCCATCATGAAGCCGATGGTGCCGGTGGGAGCCAGCACAGTGACCTGCGAGTTGCGGTAACCGTGCTGCTCGCCGTGAGCCAGGGCCTGGTCCCAGCAATCCTTGCTGGCCGCAATGAGCGAGGCGAGTTGAGGGGTAGTGAACGGCTCGGACGAATTGGCATGGCCGATTTTGTTTACCTCGGCACGATGCATGCGGATGACGTCGAGGAATGGCTCACGGTTGACGTAGAAGCCGGGGCACGCGCCTCCCCGCTGCGCCAGACCGCCGTCAGCGTACTGAGCCTGCTGGCAAAGCGCGGTGGCGGAGACCAAGGCTGGCGCCTTCTCGGCGAGCACGGAGGACTGCAAATAGGACTGGCCGCACATGATGGCAGTCAGGGCTGCTGCGAAGTCTCTGCCCGCGTCGCTGTCATAAGGCAGGCCCATGGCCATGAGCAGGGCGCCGAGGTTGGCATAACCGAGGCCCAACGGCCTGTAGTCGTGAGAATTGCGCACGATCGACTCGGTCGGGTAGCCGGCGTTGTCGACCAGGATGTCCATGGCAGTGATCAGGATGTCGATGGCATGGCGATAGGCTTCCACGTCAAAGGCAGCCGCCGGGGTGATGAACTTGAGCAGGTTGAAGCTGGCCAGGTTGCAGGCTGAGTCATCGAGGAACATGTACTCAGAGCAGGGGTTCGAGGCATTGATGCGGCCAGAGTTCTTGGAGGTATGCCACTTGTTGATGGTGGTGTCGTACTGCATGCCCGGGTCGCCGCATTGCCAGGTAGCTTCGGCAATCTTGCGCATGAGGTCGCGAGCCTTAAAGACCTTGGCTGGTTCGCCACCCTTGACCTTGCGGGTGGTGAAGTCCTGATCCCGCTCGACGGCGCGCATGAAGTCGTCGTTCACGCGGACGGAGTTGTTAGCGTTCTGAAAGAAGATGGAGCTATAGGCTTCTGAGTCCGGACCGGACCCGTCGTAGCCGGCCTGCATCAAGGTCCAGGCTTTGAGCTCTTCCTTGGCTTTGCACTCGATGAAGTCTTCGATATCCGGATGGTCGACGTTGAGAATGACCATCTTGGCCGCACGGCGGGTCTTGCCGCCGGACTTGATGACACCGGCGAAGGCGTCGAAGCCGCGCATGAAGCTGAGCGGGCCGCTAGCGGTGCCGCCGCCGGAAAGGGTTTCCATCGATCCGCGGATGCTGGAAAGATTGGTCCCGGTGCCTGATCCCCACTTGAAGAGCATGCCCTCGGTCTTGGCCAGGGTCAGGATGGAATCGAGCGAGTCGTCGACCGAGTTGATGAAGCAAGCCGAGCACTGCGGACTGCGGTAGCCGGTGGCGGAGAACTCGACGGCGCAGGTGTGGGCATTCCAATGCCAGTTCTGGGCATCGGAGTTTGGCTCCAGCCGGTCGCAGCCGACGTTGAACCAGACGGGTGAGTTGAAGGCTACTTTCTGAGTCAGCAGCAGATGGACCAGTTCGTCATGGAAGACGGCCGCGTCTTCCGGGGTGGCAAAGTAACCTCCCGCGATCCCCCAATCGCGGATGGTTTCTGCCACCCGGGCGACTAATTGGCGCACACCGGTTTCCCGGGCGCCAAACTCACCTTGTGGAGTGCCTACGTGTCCGTGCAGGTACTTGGAAGCGACGATGTTGGTCGCGGTCATCGACCAATCCGCGGGAACCTCGACGTCTTTTTGCTCGAAGATTATCCCTCCGGTAGCGTCGGTGATGGAAGCGGTGCGGCGCTCCCACGTAACCTCGCTATAGGGCGAAATACCGGGCTTGGAGAACATGCGGGTGCAGTGCACGCCGGTTGTAGGCTCAGGCTTTGGCACGGAGTGGCTATAGTGGGCGGCCCAGCCGTTTGCGGCGGCGGAAGTTGCGGAATTGGTGGCCTCAGCCATAATTCTCCTCACAATTTTTAAAATTTGACAGAAAAGCCGTTCCCGGGGCACTCGTAGCGGCGCCTTCCACGGGAGATGAAACCGGCCTTCCTGGAACTGCTGATCAACCCAGGCTGTGGCGGACAAAACATCCAAACAACGGCGAACCGTCGGATCAAAGTAAAGCCGTGAGATGCGAAAGTACCGCTCTCCATGGCGTGTGTCAAGCCAGAACCACTATATCTAGTAGTTTATATGCATATCCCCCCCATTTGCGTCCCAAACCCGGACAAACGGCTGTGGAGAACGCCGGAAGGCCAGTCTGGGGGCGGGTTTGGTCTTTGGACGGCTGGCATTCGTCCAGGATAACGTCGCGGCATATTTTCAGCCGTCCCTGCGGGACTGAGTTTTCGCGGCTTCCAGAGCCTTCAGGAGTGGGGCACCCGGCGTTTTGAGATGTATGGACCAAGAGGCGCCTGAATTAAGGCTACGCCCGGGTGGGGGATCTAACAAGGCGTAGATAGGGCGAGCCGCTATGGATAGCTGTGGAAGGCGTGGATAAGGAGGGACGTTCCCTTGGCGACCAGGCTTCGCTCAAGGTCATGAACGAAGACTGTGTCCAGTCTAGGTGGTGGCTGATTTGCCTTTGAACAAGCGGTAGATGGCCAGGAGGATGATTGCGCCCACAAGCGACATGATGAAGCCAGCGCGCTGGCCCTCCTGGTACAGACCGACATGGCTGCCGATAAACGTGGCCAGTAGGGCACCGGCGACGCCGATAAGCATAGTAATAAAAATACCGCCGGGATCTTTTCCGGGCATGATGAACTTGGCCAGCGCCCCAACGATCAGGCCGATGACTGCTTCCCACAATAGGTGAAACATACACGCACCTCCTGATTTGCCTGAAAGGTTCACACTGACAGCCGGTAAAGCCGCGTGCAGATCCTCTTGCACGCGGCCGACGGGGTATCTCTGTTTAGCCCGGCGCTATTTGACGGACGACAGGTTTTTGGGCGATTTTTTGTCCAGCGTTCGCAACAACAGGGCCGCGGAGGGTGGGGCCGGTACCGCTTTGTCGAAGACAATGGACTTTGCGGTCACTTCTTTCCCGTAAAGATTCTTGTTGGCGTCATTGTCAGGACGCAACGTGGAACCGGATAGGGAAACCCCGGCGAAGAGTCCGCGAGCGCGCGAGTAGGAGAGAATCTCCGCCCGCATCGTGACATCGGTTTCGGCCGAAGCATTGCGGCCGACGGGACCGGCCGCCGCGGAGGCATCTCCACCAATCTTGACCTTGCTGGTAAGGATGTTATCGGCGGATTTGGGGCTCATGAGCAGGAGGACAAAATCCGTAGCTTGCCCGCCCAATTGAAGTCCAAAGCTCGCGCCTTCCAGAGCCATCATGGTTGGCGCGCTCCAGGGACCGTGAAAGTGCGCGCCACTACGGCAAGTCATCACCCCACGCCCATAGCTGCCTCCGACAACGAAGGCGGCCTTGACTACGGACGGCAAAACGACAACGCAGTCGGCTTTATCAATCACGCTCTGCGGTACGTTGTCCGGAACGTTCATGATCTCTGACATTACAGTACCCGCGGCCTTCACTCGATCCGCTTCCTTGTCCTGCCCAAAAACGGGCAGAACCATCAGGCCCATGAGGCTTAGTGCCACGACTGTTCTTTTCATGCTCTCTCCTTGAGGCTTATCTCGACACCATTGCAGCAATACAACATGCCTGCGCTTGAGCCCGGAAATGGAACGTCCTCCGGCAACCGCTGAGCATACTATACAAGTTCTCTTTAACAATCAATCGTTGTTGCTCACAATGCTTTGATGCAAAGGCCGCCGAAACAACCAAGCGGCCCGAGCTTTTCGAGAAAGGCAGGCCTTATTGAGGAATCGCGGCTCAACCGAGAACACCAGGGACAATTTCGGCGGGCTCCGTGCGCTGACCGGAGGGTCAACCGAGCGCCGAAACCGCACCGGCTTGCTGCTTCCCGCATTGATATGGGCTGCCCTAGGCTTAGGGCCGGTTTTTCAGAGTGCGGCACAGACCACCCACACTTCTACGGTCACCATTGCGGGCGACCAATTTATGCGCGATGGCCAAGCGTACCAGATTATCTCTGGGGCGATCCACTATCCGCGCGTGCCCCGAGAATATTGGCGCGACCGTCTACGCAAGGCCCATGCGATGGGCTTGAACACGGTCGAGACCTATGCATTCTGGAACGTGCATGAGCCTCGGGAGGGGGTTTTCGACTTTAACGGTAACAACGATATTGCGGCATTTGTGCGCATGGCGCAGGACGAGGGACTTAACGTGATCGTGCGACCGGGTCCGTATATCTGCGCAGAATGGGAGGCTGGGGGGCTGCCGGCGTGGTTATTTGCCGATCCGAGCATACAGGTCCGCAGCCGGGACGCCCGCTTTCTGGCCGCAACGGACCGTTACCTCGGGCGGCTGGGCCGAGAGCTGGCGCCTCTCCAAGCTACTCATGGCGGCCCGATCATCGCAGTGCAGGTAGAGAACGAGTATGGGACCTACGGTAGCGACCGGCTGTATATGGAGCAGATTCGCCAGTCGCTGGTTCGCGCGGGCTTCGGCGATTCCATCCTGTTTACGTCCGACGGAGCCAAGTACATGGTTCACGATGCGTTGCCGGGAGTGTTGCCGGTCATCAATTTCGGTCCTGGTAAGGCGGAAAGGGCCTATACGACGCGGTTCCTCGCCATGCTTTACCTGGCTTCGACCATAGGGTCATTCCACTTCGAGCAGCCGTGGATGACGGGCGAATATTGGGCCGGCTGGTACGACGCGTGGGGCGGTCAGCATGCCAAGACAGACGCGGAGCTACAGGCTAAGGAATTGGGCTGGATGTTGGGTCAAGGGTATTCGGTCAATCTGTACATGTTTCATGGGGGAACCAGCTTTGGGTTTATGAATGGCGCGAATTATGGCGATGATGGGTACTTACCCCTGGTGACGAGTTACGACTACGATGCGGCGCTGGACGAGGCCGGTCGGCCCACGAGGAAGTTCTTCCTGTTCAGGGATGTCATCCAGCACAGTACGGGGATCACGCCGCCGGCTTTGCCTGATCCTTTGCCGCTGGGTGGCGTGGAGAGTTTTCAGTTGACGGAATCGGCGCCTCTCTGGAGCAACTTGCCGGCGCCGGTGGTTGCGGAGCATCCCCGCTCCATGGAAACGTTTGGTCAGGACTACGGTTACATTCTCTATCGGACGCAAGTGACTGGGCCGGTCGCGGGCCGGCTAGTTATCGACGATTTGCGGGATTTTGCTGCCGTTTATCTGAACCATAGGCTGGTGGGCACGCTCGATCGCCGTTTGAAACAAACGCAGTTGGATATCACGGTGCCACCGCGGACGGTGACGCTGGACATTCTGGTCGAGAATTCAGGCCGAATTAACTATGGGCCGCGGTTGCAGGACGGGCAGGCAGGGATCACCCGATCGGTTTCGCTCTCGGGTCACGAGTTGTCTGGATGGCAGGTCTATTCCCTGCCGATGACTGGCCCAGAGGGTCTTCAAGGCTGGGAAACGAAGGCCATCCCGGGGCCTGCGTTTCATCGCGGGATGTTCAGTATTGCATCTGTTGCGGATACGTATCTGGACGTCAGTAAGCTGGGTAAGGGGTTCGTTTGGGTCAATGGCCACAATCTCGGACGCAGTTGGAGTATTGGTCCGCAACAGTCGCTGTTTCTACCAGCACCCTGGTTGAAGAGGGGCTTGAATCAGGTGGTGGTCTTTGACTTCAATGATTTGGATGGACCGCAGCTTCGCGGGGTCGGTAATCCGATTTGGTCTAAATAGATGGGGTGGAATCTTGGGAAAGCATACGGTGGGGCTTCCCCCGGATTTCCTGTCGAAGTCGTTGGCGTTGGTGAACATCATGCGGCTTTCCTTAATGAAAGCCGCAAGCGCGAACCTGGTTGGAGCCGCGTGCAGGAAATTCGGGCCGCCCCGTCTTTTTCGTCCCACGTACGCTGGTGCGAACGTGGGGCACCCGGCCAGGGGTCTAGGATTGTTTGTGACTTGGTCGTCTGCGGCGCGAGTCACTGAAACCGCAGTCTGGGTTTTAGCGGCGGTAGACTACCCCGGCTTTCATCACGAAGGAAACTCGCTTGAGCACGGTGATGTCGTCGAGAGGATTGCCGGGGACGGCGATGATGTCGGCATTGTAGCCGGGCTTGAGCGCGCCTAGTTCGCGGTCCCATTCGAGGAGCTTTGCGCCGTTGAGTAGATCGGCTTTTAGTACGTCAAGCGGCTTCATTCCGTATTGCACCATGAGTTCGAACTCGCGCGCCTGGGTGCCGTGGGGAAAGGGCCCGACGTCGGAACCTACCGCCATGGGCACACCGTGCTCCAGTTGGCGGCGAAACTCCTGCGCGTGATAGTCGAGGAGTTGGTGCTCTCGCGCCTCCCCCGCCGGCGAGCTGGCGTGAGCAGCAAAGTATTCCTGAATGGTGAACGTCGGAACGGCATAGATCTGCTTTTCGCGCATCAGGCGCATGGTCTCGTCACCCAGCTGGTCAGCATGGTCGATCGAGGCCACCCCCGCCTGGGCGGCGTACAGGGCGCCGGGCTCGCCTTCACAATGGACGGCGACACGGGTCTGCAGACGTGCAGTCTCGGTGACGGCCTGCGCCAATTGCGGCTCAGAGTACTGGTCGATGGAATGAAACTGGCCGTCCTTAAAGAAGTCTCGGCCGGTCTCGTAGATCTTGATGAAGTCCGCTCCGTCCTTGATCTGCTGGCGAATCACCGCCACCAGTTCGTCTCCGGTGTTGGCGTAGGTGGCGTTAGACAGGACGTGCTGCTCGGGGTTGTAGTCGATGGCGTCCTCGTGCCCGCCGAGGACGCTGATCGCGTTGCCACTGACACGCATGCGCGGCCCGGGGATCTGTCCCTGGTCGATGGCGTTGCGAACCGCGGAGTCGGCCGGCCCCGCACCTTCCGTGCCCATGTCGCGCTCGGCAGTAAAGCCGGCCAGAAGATCGGCCTTGGCGGCCAGGGTGGCGGTGATCACCCGTTGGGGCACGGACTCGATCACGGTCTGAAGATCTTCCGCGCCGGGGTGGAGAAAGAGATGCACGTGAGCGTCAATCAGGCCAGGCATCAGGGTCGTGTCGCCGAGGTCGATGGTCTCCGCGCCGGCGGGATGAGCAACGGAGGAGCCGGCAGCAACGATCTTTCCGCCTTCGACCAGGACCTCGCCGGGGACAAGAATATGGCCCGCTTCTATATCGAGAAGACGCGCGGCGTGAAGAACGATGGGTTGAGATGCGGGTGGAGTTTGCGCCGAGGCGACGCCGGTTAAGAATCCAAGCAGGATGAGGAAAGGGTATCGGATGGCCAAGATGGTTTGCAGAATATCAGCAGATCCGGTCTGGGCGTTTGTTTCGTATTACTATTGGGTCAAATTATGCGGCTGCGCAGAAAGATCCGCGAGGTTACGTATAACTTCGATGATCTGCGCGACCTGTTGGCCAAGGCCACCCCCTACCGCTCAGGGGACGCGCTGGCCGGGATCGCCGCCGAGAGCGATGAACAGCGGGCGGCGGCGCAAATGACGCTGGCCGATCTTCCCTTGCGCGCCTTTCTGCAGGACGCCCTGATCCCCTACGAGACGGACGAAGTTACCCGCTTGATTGTCGATAGCCACGATCTGTCCGCCTTTGCTCCGGTAGGAACATTTACTGTGGGAGAATTTCGCGACTGGCTGCTTTCGGATGCCGCGACCGGCGAGGCACTGGCCGCGTTAGGACCTGGTCTAACGCCGGAGATGGTCGCGGCGGTCAGCAAGTTGATGCGGGTTCAAGACCTGGTCCTGGTGGCACGGAAGATACGGGTGGTAACGCAATTCAGGACCACGGTGGGCTTGCCGGGGAGACTCTCGACCCGCCTGCAGCCGAACCATCCCGTGGACGACCCGGCAGGTATCGCTGCAGCCATGGTCGACGGGCTCCTGCTGGGCTCGGGGGATGCGGTGATCGGGATCAACCCCGCGTCGGACAATGTGAACACGGTGCAGACGCTGCTGCAATTGATCGACCACGTGCGCCAGAAATATGCGATCCCGGTGCAGAGCTGTGTCCTGGCCCATGTCACCACCCTGATGGTAGCGCTCGAACAGGGCGCTCCAATCGATCTGGTCTTTCAATCGATTGCCGGAACGGAAGCCGCTAACCAATCGTTCGGGGTGAGCCTGGCGCTGCTGGATGAAGCCTGCGCGGCGGCGCGGGCACTCAAGCGCGGGGCGATTTTTGAGGCGTCGTCCAGGGGCGGCCAGCCTACGCTGGGCGACAATGTGATGTATTTCGAAACTGGGCAAGGGAGCGCCCTATCCGCCGACGCCCATCATGGAGTTGATCAGCAAACCTGCGAGGCACGAGCCTACGCCGTCGCCCGGCGCTATCGGCCGATGCTGGTGAATACCGTGGTGGGGTTTATCGGGCCGGAGTATCTGTATGATGGCAAGCAAATTATTCGCGCTGGGCTGGAAGATCATTTTTGTGGCAAGTTGCTGGGGCTGCCGATGGGTTGCGATATTTGCTACACCAATCACGCGGAAGCCGACCAGGACGACATGGATGTGCTGCTGACGCTGCTCGGCGCGGCCGGCGTGAACTACATTATGGGGGTGCCCGGAGCGGACGATGTCATGCTCCATTATCAAAGCACCTCGTTTCACGATGCGCTGTACCTTAGGCGGGTGCTGGGCCTGAGGCCAGCGCCGGAGTTTGAGGCGTGGCTGGACAGTGATGAGCGGTTTCGGTTGAATGTACCGGCGTTTCTCGCGTAGCTCATGTTTGCTAGACGGACGCAAAAGACGAACCAGATGCAGCATGCTCCGGATGTGACGGTGGTAGAGATGTCGCTCGCAGCGCGAGAAGCATTGCGCAGTTATACCCCGGCGCGGCTGGGCCTCGAACGCACCGGCGTGAGCCTGGCGACGCGTCCGCTGCTCGACTTCCAGCTGGCGCACGCGCGGGCGCGCGATGCGGTGCATGCGGCGATCGATGTGCGCATGTTGTGCGATGAATTGCGGCGGTCCGAATTGCCGGCTCTGGCACTGGAAAGCAAGGCCCTGGACCGGAGCACGTATCTTCGGCGGCCGGACCTGGGCCGGGCACTGAGCGAGGATTCGGGGGAGCTGCTGACACCGGGGGAATACGATGTTGTCTTCGTGATCGCGGATGGGCTCTCGGCCCTGGCGGTGGAGAGGCACGCGCTACGTCTGATGCGAGAAGTCTTGCCCTTAATTGCCGGTTGGCGGCTGGCGCCGGTCTGCGTGGTGGAGCAGGGACGGGTCGCCATAGGGGACGCGATTGGCGAGGCACTGCACGCGCCTTTAGCCGTGGTGCTGATTGGGGAACGGCCGGGGTTGAGCTCCCCTGATTCTCTGGGGGTCTACATTACCTGGGAACCGCGGCGGGGCAGGAAAGACTCGGAGCGGAATTGCATCTCGAA
This sequence comes from uncultured Acidobacteriaceae bacterium, assembly GCA_963830325.1. Classification (GTDB taxonomy): domain Bacteria; phylum Acidobacteriota; class Terriglobia; order Terriglobales; family Acidobacteriaceae; genus PALSA-350. The sequence continues at coordinate 790,513 of CAWHMV010000003.1, read as the reverse complement.
CGTAAGGGAAGAGGGATTGGGATACACGGCGGCAGCGAACCGATTGCACTACTACATGCAAGAGTCGTCGCGGCGGCACATGACCGGGTTGGGGCTTAAGGATCCTGCTGAGGATCTGGCTCGGTTGCTTTAGGGTGGGTAAGCCCCGGGGCTGAAAGCGTTTGTCAGAACCAGGATTTGCGAATTAAGTCCCGCAGGGACGGCCGAACTTAGCCCAGGACGCCAGTCCTGGGTTGGATTTGAAAGGACGACACAGTCCCGCAGGGACGGCTGGAAATAGGCCGCGACGACAACCCTGGATAACCTTCAGCCGTCCCTGCGGGACTTAATCATGTCTCATGATGTACCCAGGACTAGCGTCCTGGGCTAAGTTCGGCCGTCCCGCGGGACTTAAAACATCTTCCGAGTCGTCCGTTACTCGGCCTTCGTAGGCAGGCCTGCCCAGAGATAGGTTCGGAAAAAGGCTAGTATGCGCTGGTTGGCTGAGTCTGTCGCTTTGGTGCTGAAAACGTGGCCCTCGTCGGGATACATGCCCGCTTCGCAGGTGAAGTCCTTAAGCTCACAGAGGCGGACAAGCTGTCGGGCGTTGACGATCGGGACCTGCTTGTCCTGCCCGCCATGCAGGATGAGGAGTGGAGGCAGGTTCTGTACCTGGGAGAAAAACTGGTTGGGGAGAAGGCCGGACCATTCCGCGATGGCTTCGACACCCAGTTTATGGGAGCCGGCCAGCAGCGCGACGGACGCTCCCAAACCTTGTCCGATGAGCGCGATTTTCCGGGCCCTGGGGGCCGGGCGGGCGTGGAGATCCCCCACGATGTCCTCGACGGCCTGGCCCCACCGCCGATAGTTGGTGGCGGTCGGTTCGAGGTTGGGCGTGACCGCTAAGTAGTCCACCAGAAGGACACGAAAGGCGTGTTCGGCAAAGAAGCGGGCCTCCGTCCGGGCAAAGGCGAGATCGGCAGGGCCCGCGCCACGCAAAAAGATAATCGTCGCGGTCGCGTCATGAGCGTCATACACCGCGCAGGAGACGGCTTTGCCGTGGCTCATGAAGGTGGCGTATTCGACCGGAAGTGTTTGGGCCTGGAGTGCGGCCGTGGCCAACCAGAAGAGCGCGAAGGCAATCACCCGGGGGAAACGCATCTTAGAGCACCTTCAGGACGACCAGGGAGAGGTCGTCATTTTGCTCGGCACCCGCGGTAAAGCGGTCGGCGCACTGAACCACCGCGGTGACAATATCCTGCGCGGAGCGATGAGTACTCAGCCTGGCTGCCGCAATCAGGCGCTCTTCTCCCCATTCCTCGTATTCGGTAGTCATGGCTTCGCTAATTCCATCGGTGTAACCAATGAGGACGTCATAGGGTTGGAGCTGGAGTTGGCCTTGCTCATATTGAACATCCGTAAAGATGCCAAGGACGGGTCCACCGGTTTCGAGTCGCTGCACCGTACAGGGATCATCCGGGCTGCAGAAACTATCCATCCCAGGGGCCGCCGGACGCAAGAGTACGGGCGCATTGTGCCCCGCATTCACGTAATCAAGGGTGCGCGCAGAAGGATCGTATTCACCGAAAAAGAAAGTCACAAAGCGATTGCTGGTGGAGGAGTCGAAGATGATGCGATTGAGACCCTCGATCAGCCTGGCAAGACTAAGCGTGCCACTGAAGGTAAGCCCGTGCAGAGCGGCGCGGATGGAAGCCATCAACAGCGCGGAAGAGATGCCTTTGCCGGAGACGTCGCCGATGGCGATACCAAGTTTGCCGTTGTCGAGGGCGATGAAGTCGTAGTAGTCCCCGCCAACCTCCTGCGCGGTGCGGCTGTAGCCGGCGAAATCGATACCCTTGACCAGGGGATAGATCTGCGGCAGCAGGCGCTCCTGTACCTGGCGGGCGATTTCAATTTCGCGGTCGACGCGCTGGCGTTGCGCCGACTCCTGCGCCAGGTGGTGGACGAGGGCGCTGTTTTCAATGGCCAGGCCGGTTTGCAAGGCTACGGAGGAAAGCAACCGGCGGTCAGAGCGGGAGTATGGCTCTTCGCTCAGCTTGGGCCCCAGAGCCATGACGCCAATCAAGCTGGAGCGGCCGGGCAAGGGCAACAGCAGCTCGGCATCCAGCCGATCGAGTACCGAGACCTCGGCCGGGGCGGCCAATGCCAGCCATGGGTCGGGATGCTCGCGGAAGACTCGCTTGGGACTGCGGTCGATGGCCAGTGCGCGCATGGTGGAAGAATTTTCCGGCAGCGAAACGTCCACTCCATCCGGGATTCCCTGGGCATATTGCAGTTGAAAGAGCTTCCCCTGGCGCAGGAGGAAGGAGATTCGTTTCACGTGCAGGGTCTGGCCGATGCGCTCGGTGATGGTTCGCAAAAGGGGCTCGGTCTCAGTGAAGCTGCGCGCCTGTTCGGAGAGATCTACCAGGATCTGATCAACGGAGTAGGCCTCGCGGAAGAAACGCCGGTCAATCCATAAGGAGAGAGGGCGCGCGATGCGAAAACGCAGAAACAGAGCGATGACCACGAACACCACGGGAGCGATGAGTAGCGCCCCGCGGCCGGAGGCGTGGGCGAAGTGAAAGAGCCGGAAGGCGAGGAAGGTAAAGACGATCACCTGCAGCACCCATAAGGTGCCGCGGGCAAAGGCGTACCGGGTGCCTTGGCGAAGGATGATACGCAGGTCGAGGGCCCGCTGCACGATCACGGTATAAGCGAGCGAAAGAGGAAAGAAGGTGAACAGAACCGCCACGGTGAGGAGGGCCCAGGAAGGCGCCACCTCCATGTAGGTTTTTTGCGAAAGCGTGGAGGTCACCAGCAGGACGAGCACCGGGCCAAGTCCGAGCAATGAACCAGCGGCCACCACTCCCAGGCGACGGCGGGCATCCGGCGCGGGGGCCGGAACAGCGAAGAGCTTGCCGACGATGGCGGCAATGAAGATACAGAGAGAAAGCGCGGCGAAGACATTTCCCGCGACTTGAAGAGGATCGATGGCGGAAAGGTAAGGTCGGATGAAACGAACGTGGTAAAGCCGGCCGTACGCCAGTGCGAATTGGGCGGGGACGATGGCGATCTGGGGAATGATGATGAGCCACTTGATCCAGGGGTGGCGGATGTCAGTACGGGAGCGGACGGGAAAATAGATGCTGAACAGGATGAGCGAAATGAGCATCCACTGGATGGCGAAGATTTGCCAGAAGATGGTGAAGGGCGCAAGGAAGCCGGGAAAATACCCGGTTCGGCTGCTGAAGACGGGAACCACGTTCATGATGCCCAGCAGAAACCAGGCGTTCCATTCCAGCGGCCTGGCCAAGACTACCCAATAGCCGAGCAAGAGGCAGAAGGCAGGAAAGAGGGCCACCAGCACGATGTGGATCAGCCAGCCGGTGAAGGTGGGAGGAGTTCTCTGCTGCGCCATCAACCCCACTTGCGCCGTATGCATCCCGCCCAGTCGATTGCGATAAACGATGGAGAAGATTTGTCCTGGATGAGCGTGGAAGGTCTGGCGAATGAGCCCTGCCATGCCGGTGAACGGCACGCCGTTCACGGAAATGGGCTCGTCCTCGGCCGCCATCCCCGCACGTCTCGACTCGGGGAGTGGCTGGACCAAAAAACGGGCGTTATCCGAGTGCTCCAGAGGCGGCCGGGCCCGTTTGGGATTGAGAAAGCTGTCGAAGGTCGCGGCGGTGTTGGCCGCGTAAAAGAGCGTCGAACCCACAACCAATATGGCCAGCAAGAGATACGGAAGTTTGGCGAGGTTCGTTCGCATGGACCCCATAAAGCATTTTTACTATTTCGTTGACCTGGCGGGATTCACCAGGTGCCGCTATGCCAATCGTAATAATGCTTCAGGCGGCATGGTAGCAGACCGCAGGTTGACATCGTGGAGAGACACGGTTAGTTTTTTAGTAGATATGCAAGTCCGCACCCACCATCATCGTCATCACCATCATCACGTGACGAGCGTGTCGGCGGACGGTTTCGGCCAGCGATAGCGGCCAGGAAGCCAGAATCAGGAAAAAGCCCGCCGGCGCGAGATGCGCACGCGGGCTTTTTTGCGTTTGGTCTGAGAGAACGTAAAAGGGAGAGGTTTGGCAATGACCGAAGCAGTGAAGCTCGATTTTGCGAAGATGGATGGCCTGCTGCCTGCAATCGTGCAGGACGCGGTGAGCGGCGAAGTGCTAATGGTGGGGTTCCTCAACGAGATCAGTTATGCCAAGACGCTGGAAACAGGATTTGTGACGTTTTGGAGCCGCACGCGGCAGAAATTGTGGATGAAAGGCGAAACCAGCGGCAACCGATTGCGGGTGGTTTCGGCGGCCACTGATTGCGACCAGGATACGCTGCTGTTTCGTGTGGAGGTTGAGGGCGACGGGCTGGTCTGCCATGAGGGTACGGTGAGCTGCTTTACCCGGCCGATTGCGTTGCCGGCTACGGAGAATATGGAGGCACGGAATGGTAGGAGGTAAGTTGAAGCTCGGTATTCCCAAGGGGAGCCTGCAGGATGCGACCGTCGCGCTGTTTGAGAATGCAGGGTGGCATATTTATGCCAACGGCCGCTCGTATTTTCCGGGCGTCGATGATAGCGAGCTCGAGTGCATGCTGATCCGTGCGCAGGAGATGGCGCGGTATGTGGAGAAGGGCGTTCTGGACGCAGGCCTCACGGGCATCGATTGGGTGGTGGAGAGCGGGCTTGATGTGGTCAGCGTGACTTCGCTGACCTATTCGAAGGCGACACGCACCAAGGTGCGATGGGTGCTCGCGGTGCCTGAGGATTCCCCTTTCCAACGAGCTGAAGAGCTGAGCGGAAAGGTGATCGCTACCGAGCTGGTAGAGGTGACCAAGAATTACTTCGCAGGCAAGAATATTCCGGTGAAGGTGGAATTCAGTTGGGGGGCGACAGAAGTAAAGCCGCCTATGCTGGCGGACGCCATTGTCGAAGTGACGGAGACGGGCAGCTCTTTGCGGGCCAACCGGCTGCGCATCATCGATACCGTGATGGAAAGCGAAACTCATTTGATTGCCAATCGGGCCGCTTACGAGGATCCGTGGAAGAAGCAGAAGATCGACAACATATCACTCATGCTCAATGGAGCGATCGCGGCGAAAGGCCGGGTGGGGTTGATGATGAACGTGGAGAAGAAAAATCTGGACAAGGTGTTGGCAATGCTGCCGGCGCTGGATTCGCCGACTATCTCCACGCTGAGCGATGCGGGATGGGCGGCGTTGAACACGGTGCTGGAAGAGAGCGTGCTGAGGGATGTTATTCCCAAGCTGAAGGGTGCGGGGGCTAGTGGGATCGTTGAGTATCCGCTGAACAAGATTGTTTTTTAGGAAATCCTGAACCAAAGAAGCCGTGGGGTAATGAGTGAAAACCGCAGATCTCTCCACTTCGCTACGCTCCGGTCGAGATGACAATTCTTCTTGTATGAACAAATTTGTCATCTCGACCGGAGCGTAGCGAAGTGGAGAGATCTGCGGTCAACCTTTCTCGAGGAGCGTCTGCATGAGGGTGGTGAAGACACAGGGCCGTGGTGGCAAGCAAACCCGGCAGATGCTGAGTGAACTGGAGGTGCGAGGCGCCCGGAACACGGCGCGTGCGATGCCGGTAGTGCAGCGCATTGTGACCGATGTTCGCAAGGGTGGCGACCAGGCGCTGCGCCGCTACGCGGCCAAACTGGACGGCCTGCCCAAGCAACAACCGCTGGAGATAAGCCGCGCCGAGATGGAACAGGCGTGGGACGCGACGCCGAAGACGCTGCAATCGGCTATGGAGACGGCGGCGGGCAATATCCGGCGATTTGCTGCGCGGCAAATGCCGAAACAATGGAGCACCACGACCGCTGGGCTTACCACCGGACAGCAGGTGCGGCCGCTGGGCGCCGTGGGGTGTTACGTGCCGAGCGGGCGCTATCCGTTGCCCTCCACCCTGCTGATGACGGTGATCCCGGCGCAGGTGGCTGGAGTGGAGCGCATTGTGGTGGTGTCGCCGAAGCCGGCCAAGGAGACGCTGGCGGCCGCAGCGCTGCTCGGCGTGAGCGGGTTTTACCGCATCGGCGGAGCCCAGGCGATCGCGGCGCTCGCCTTCGGGACGGAGAGCATCCATCGTGTCGACAAGATTGTGGGCCCGGGCAACTGGTACGTAACCGCAGCCAAGAAGATGGTGGCCTTCGATTGCGCCATCGACATGCTGGCGGGCCCAACGGAGATTGTGGTGACCAGTGAAAGCGGCGACGCAGTCGGAATTGCAGCAGACCTGGTGGCCCAGGCAGAGCACGATCCCGAAGCGCTGGCCATCCTGATCACCACCAACGAACCGCTGGCCCGCGCGGTAGTGAAAGAGGTTGGGAAGCGGATAAAGACAAATCCCGTTGCGCGACAGGCGATCGAACGCAATGGCCTAGCCGTGGTTGCGGGTTCTGTCGACGAGGCCCGCGAAATTACCAACCGGCTGGCCCCCGAGCACCTGACCGTTGATGCCAACGACGATGTCGACTGGGTGCGCAATGCGGGCTCGGTGTTCGTTGGCCGATTTTCGCCGCAGCCGATGGGTGACTACGTCTCTGGCCCCAACCATACTTTGCCGACCGGTGGTGTTGCACAGGTGCGGGGCGGATTGAGCGTAATGGACTTTTTGAAGGTGATCACGGTGCAGGAATATACGCTGGCGGGGTTGCAAAAGCTGGGACCAGCGGCCATCACGCTGGCCAACGCGGAGGGATTGCTCGGCCACGCAGAGGCGGTTCGGGCAAGGGGGATCGATGGCTGAGACTGTTTTGCAACAAACACCGGCGCCACGTGCCGCAGTGCAGCGGATGCATGCGTATCACCCACCGCTCAGCGGGCGGCAGGGGATGCGGCTGGATTTTAACGAGAACACGGTCGCGTGCTCCCCTCGCGTGCTGGAAGCGCTGGGCAAGATCGCTGCCTCGGATTTGGCGAAGTATCCCGAGCGGGGCCAAGTGGAAGCGAAAGTCGCCAAGCACCTGGGACTTGCTCCGGAGCAGGTCCTGTTGACCAATGGGGTGGATGAGGCGATCCATGTTCTGTGCCAGACGTATCTGGATCGCGGAGACGAGTTCCTCTTTCCAACCCCGACCTATTCCATGTATGAGATCTACGGTTCCTGCACGGATGGAATCGTCAAGACTGTGCCTTCGGCAGCGGATTTTGCTTTCCCGCTGGAGCCCCTGCTGGCTGCCATCACACCGGAAACCAGGCTCATCGCGATTGCCAGCCCGAACAGTCCTACCGGCACGGTGGCCAGCCGGGAGCAGATTCTGCAGGTTCTGCATCGTGCTCCACACGCGGTGGTGCTGGTGGACGAGGCCTACTACCACTTCTGCGGCGAAACGGTGATGGACCTGGTGGGAAAGGTGCCCAACCTGATTGTGGCGCGCACCTTTTCCAAAGCTTACGGACTGGCCGGCCTGAGGCTGGGGATGCTCGCCGCGCCGGTGGGCATGCAGCAGTGGCTGCGGACGGTCATTTCCCCCTACAGCGTGAACTCGCTGGCCCTGGCCTGCTTGCCGGCTGCACTTGATGATGAGCCGTACCTGCAATGGTATGTGGGAGAAGTAAAGACGGCGCGCACGGAGATGGCGGAGAGCCTGGGCAAACTTGGCGTTCCCCAATGGCCTAGCCGGGCGAACTTCATCCTGGTGAAGATCGGGCCCAAACACACCGGTTTCGTGCAGGCGATGCAGCGCCGCGGCATACTTACGCGGGACCGATCGAGAGACCAGGGCTGCGACGGGTGTGTTCGCTTGACGGTGGGAACACGGGATCAGATGAGGCAGGCGGTGGCCGCCATGGCGGAAGCGCTGAACGAGATTGGATGGGAGAAAGCATGATGGCCAGGAAGAAAGCAGTCCCCGAGAAAAAGCGCCACGCCGCCATCGAGCGCAAAACAACGGAGACCAAGATCTCGCTGAAGCTGGTGGTGGAAGGCAGCGGGCGCTACAAAGTCAAGACGGGCATTCGCTTCTTCGACCACATGCTGGAGTTGTTCACCCGGCATGGGGCGTTCGATCTGGAACTCGCCTGCGATGGCGATCTGGACGTCGACCAGCACCACACGGTGGAAGACGTCGGCATTGCCTTGGGGGAGGCCTTCAACCAGGCGCTTGGCGACAAGAAAGGCATTCTGCGCGCGGGATACTTCCTCATGCCGATGGATGAGACCCTGGGCGTGGCGGCGGTCGACCTGAGCGGACGGGTCTCTTGCGTGGTGAAGACCAAGGTGAAGAAGCGCCTGGTGGGCGATCTGCAAAGCGAGCTGGTGGAGGACTTTTTTGAAGGCTTTGCGCGCGGAGCGCGGGCCAATGTGCACATCGCAACCATGTACGGCCGCTCAAACCATCACAAGATCGAGGCCCTGTTCAAGGCCTTCGCCCGGGCGCTGCGCGTTGCCTGCTCGCGGGATAAGCAACTGGGCGAGATGTTGCCCAGTACCAAGGGACTGCTGTGATCCCGGTTACGGTCATCGACTACAAGGCCGGCAATTTGACCTCGGTGGTCAAGGCCCTGCGCTATCTGGACGCCGAGGTCACGGTGACGGATCGCCCGGAAGACGTTCGCGCGGCCAGCCGGGTGATTCTGCCGGGAGTGGGTCATTTTGCAGCAACCCGCCGGCTGGACGAAACCGGAATTACGCCCGCCCTGCGCGAGGCGATTGTGCGGGGAGTGCCGTTCCTGGGGATTTGCGTGGGTATGCAGTGGCTTCTTACCGGTAGCCGGGAGGCACCGGAACAGCCGGGACTGGGCCATTTTCAGGGATGGTGCGAGCGCTTTCCGGAAGGGAGCGAAAAGGTACCCCACGTCGGTTGGGACCACATAAAGACCCGCACCTCATCGCCCACGCGGCTATTTGCCGGCGTGGAACAGAACGAGTTTGTCTATTACACCCACTCGTATTACGTTCCCACGTCCATCTCCCGCAACGGGCCTGGCCAGGTAGTGGCGGCCGACACCAACTACATCAAGCCATTCGCCGCGGCCGTGGAGCACGAGAACGTTATGGGGGTGCAGTTTCATCCGGAAAAATCGAGCGCCGCAGGGCTCAGGATTCTGAAGAATTTTCTGGAGTTTCGATGCTGACCAAGCGGATCATCGCCTGCCTGGATGTACGCAATGGCCGGGTGGTGAAGGGGGTGCAGTTCGTGGACCTGGTCGATGCGGGAGATCCGGCGGAATTAGCCCGGCGGCACGCGGCGGCCGGCGCGGACGAGATCGTTTTGCTCGACATCACGGCTACCCACGAGGGCCGGGGGACTTTGTTAGACACCGTGCGAAGGACGGCGAAGGAGTTGTTCATCCCGTTCACCGTGGGCGGCGGGATACGCTCGGCGGATGAGGCTGCGGCGGTCTTCGATGCCGGTGCGGACAAGGTGAGTGTGAACTCGGCTGCGATTGTCGATCCCCACCTGATTGACGCGATCGGGCGGAGCTTTGGGGCTCAGGCGGTGATTGTGGCCATCGACGCCAGGCGGACGAAGGAGAGCGCGGACCCGGTGGGAGAGGCGGAGGTTTTTGTGAGCGGTGGACGAACCCGTAGCGGGCGACGGGTGATCGAGTGGGCGCGGGAAGCGGAGGCGCGCGGAGCAGGCGAGATCCTGTTGACCTCAATGGATGCCGACGGAACGCGCGCCGGATTTGATTGTGAGTTGACCGCGCGGGTCAGTGAGGCAGTGGAGATCCCCGTGATTGCTTCTGGCGGTGCTGGAACGGCGGAACACTTCGCCCAGGTGTTCCAGGCGGGCAAGGCACACGCTGCGCTGGCGGCGAGCATCTTTCATTTCGGCATTGCGGATGTGCGGGCGCTTAAGCAGGAGCTGGCGCGGCACGGGGTTCCGGTGAGGCTGCCATGCTGATTCCGTCGATCGATCTGATGGGCGGACGGATCGTCCAATTGGTGAGGGGCGAGACGCTCAAGCTGGCGTTTGATGATTTTGAGTATTGGATTGGCCGGTTCCAGCATTATCCACTCGTGCAACTGATCGACCTCGACGCGGCGATGCGGCAAGGGGAGAATAGCGAGCTGATCACCAGGATTGCCGGCCGGTTGCCTTGCCAGGTGGGGGGTGGCATCTCCACGGTGGAGAAGGCAGCTGCGGTGCTGGCGGCCGGAGCCCGGCGGGTGATCGTGGGCTCGGCGCTTTTCGGCGGGGCCAGCCTGGTGAACACCGGTTTTGCGCGCACTCTGGCCGAGGCGGTGGGCGTGGAGCAACTGGTCTTCGGCGTCGACACGAAGCAGGGTCGAGTGGCGGTCAAGGGCTGGAAGGAACAGGTGGCGTTGACTCCTGAGGAGGCCATTCCTCAGTTGGAACCGTACTGCGGCGCCTTCCTTTATACGCACATCGATCGGGAAGGGACCATGCAGGGCTTTCCTATCGAGGTGGCGGAGCAGCTGAAGCAGAAGACGAAGCGGCGGCTGATTGTGGCTGGGGGCATCCGCGAACAGGCTGAGATCGATGCCCTGGACGCGATCGGGGTGGATGCCGTGGCCGGCATGGCGGTGTATTCGGGTGTGCTCTCCACCTGATCGCTTGGGCTCACGGGCGAAGAAGAGAACCGCAGATCTTCCACAGGAAGCCGGGGAAAGACGTACCTCAGGGGCTAAAGAGTCTGCGTGAGAACCAACCGATTGCAAAATCAGTCCCGCAGAGCCTGCCCTGAGCTTGTCGAACGGGGACGGCTGAACTTAGCCCAGGACGCAGTCCTGGGTAGAGATTGGAGAGACGAAAAGTCCCGTAGGGACGACTGAAAGTTACCCGGAGGCAATCCCACTTCCATCTCAAAATATCCGCAGTCGAGAATTCCCGATCCGCTCCCCGAATCCAGGACCATGTCGCGATAACTTTTTCAGTCGTCCCTGCGGGACTTTTCAATGGCGCACGCCAACCCAGGACTGCGTCCTGGGCTAAGTTCAACCGTCCCCGTTCGACAAGCTCAGGGCAGGCTCTACGGGACTCAATTTCGAGATGGTCGTTCTCATGCAGGGGCTTAAAGCCCTCATCTAGCCCCGTGACTGTAGCACGGCTGAAGCCATACCCTTCGTTAGGGGACTTTTCCGGCCTAGCGCCTCATCACTTTCTGCTCTCGTTTGCGGAAGACCAGGCCGGCGGCTAAGAAGCAGCAGGCGAAAAAGGCCGTAAGCACGCCTTGCACGGTGTTGTGACGGATGAGCGCAAGCAGGCAGTCAAGACCCCAGGCGGCCGCCAGCACAAACCAGATGACAGAGCCCCGCATGGCAACGAGATTACCAGTCGACACTGCTTGAACGCAGCAGATACACTTCCCAGCATGGCAACCTCGGTCACCAAGAGTGCGGCTACGACCACTACGGCTCCGGAGACCATGGCGAACACCATGCGCCGGCTGGTCTCGCTCGACGTGGCGCGCGGAATCACCATCGCGTTCATGATCCTGGTGAACAACGGCGGCAGTGGCAAATATAGCTACCGGCAGCTGGAACACAGCCCATGGAACGGCTGGACCCTGACGGACCTGGTCTTCCCGTCGTTCCTGTTTATAGCCGGGATTGCGATCGTTTTCTCGAACGAGGCACGCATGGCGCGGGGCGAGTCGAAAGGCACTCTGCGTCTGCACGTCATCAAGCGGGCAGTGATCCTGTTCCTGTTTGGCCTGGTGGTCAATGGCTTTCCCTTGTTCCATCTCGGGACGCTGCGCATCTACGGGGTGCTGCAGCGCATTGCGGTCTGTTTTCTTATCGCCAGCCTGCTTTATCTGTGGAACAGCCGGGCCTGGGTGGCCGCCACCACCGCAGTGGTGGCGTTGTTGGGTTATTGGATCCTGATGCGGTGGGTCCCGATTCCCGGTATCGGCGTTCCCACCCACAGCGTGCCGCTGCTCGACCCCGACCAGAATTGGGTGGCTTATCTTGACCGCAAGCTCTTGTTCGGGCGGCTGTACGAGGGAGTGCGCGATCCGGAAGGGCTGCTCAGCAACATTCCCGCGATGGGCACAATCCTGTTTGGTGTTCTCACCGGCATCTGGCTGCGCCGGCCCAAGTCGCTGTCGACCAAGGCCGTCGGCCTACTGGTTGCTTCCATCACTGGATTGATGCTGGGGAGTTTATGGAACATGTGGTTCCCCATCAACAAGAAGCTCTGGACCAGCTCCTATGTGCTGTTCGCCGCGGGTTGCACTTTATTGCTGCTCGCTCTGTGTTTCTACGCGGTAGAGATAAAGAAGTGGACGCGCGGTTGGACGTTTCCGTGGCTGGTCTTCGGTTCCAATGCCATCACCGCGTATGTTTTCTCTGAGCTTTTGGCCGCCGGCCTGGACACCATAACTGTGCATGACGGCGGCAGGGTTACCAACCTGCAGCAGTTCATCTACCAGCACTGGTTCTTCCCCATCATTAATCCTTCATTCGGATCGCTGATGTATGCCATTGCCTATGTGCTCGTCTGCTTCGTACCGGTGCTGTTGTTGTACCGGAAGAAAATCTTCATAAAAATTTAGTTTCATGCACGTCTCTGCGGACCAGTTCCGAGAAAGAGGAAGATGAAACCTGCGGCCGCATCGAGAACAGCCGCAGTGATGTTGCGTGGAGGCCGGAGTTCCATCACCGCAGCCACCAGGAAGGCAACGGACGCCGCAAGGTAGAGATACCGGGACTTCATGCCTAAAGTTAGCAATGCTGCGGAGAGAGGGCAATCATGGCGGCGGACGCGATGCGTTTGGCCAAGCGGCTGGATGAGGTAGGTTTTTCCGATATTGTCCAGGTGCGGAACAAAGTGATGGAACTGCGGGCGGCAGGTCAATCGGTGCACGCTTTCCATGGCGGTGAGCCCTTTTTCGAAACGCCGAATGCGGTGAAATATGCGTTGCTCAGCGCGGCAGTCGAGAACAAGACCCGGTATGCGCCCTCTTCAGGCATAGATCCACTGCGCCAGGCGATCGCCACGAAACTGAAGGAACGCAACGGCCTTGAGGTCTCCGCGGAAAACGTGCTGGTGACTGCTGGAGGGGCGCATGCCCTCTATGTGGCGTTTCAGGCGGTGCTTGATCCGGGCGACGATGTGCTGCTTTTCTCCCCTTATTGGACGCCTATTCGGGAGATGATCACAGGTTGCCAGGCGCGGGCGCTGCTGGTGCCAACAGCGACGGCGCGCAGTGCGGGCCTGACCCGGACGCTCGAGGATTTCACCACTCCACACACGCGCGCCATCTACTACAACACGCCGCAGAATCCCACGGGCACGGTCTTCTCTCGGGCGGAAGCAGAAGAAGTAGCGGCGTTCGCCCAGAAACACGACCTGATCGTGGTTGCGGACGAGGCTTACGAAGACCTGGTCTACGAGGGAGAGCACTTTTCGATTGCGTCGTTGCCGGGAATGGCGCAGCGCACGATTTCGGCTTATACCTTCTCGAAAACCTACGGCATGACTGGATGGCGGGTGGGCTATGCGGTCGCCAGCGAACCCTTTATGACCGGCTTGCGAAAGCTGGTACTGTATTCCGTCAACGGAGTCTCCACCATGACCCAGTGGGCCGCACTCGAGGCCCTGCGTATTCCGCGCAGCGAGATTGATGCGCGGCGCGAGCAGTACCGGCAGAGACGCGATCTGCTGGTAAACGGATTGAACGAAGTGGGCCTTCCCTGCGAGATGCCACAGGGGGCCTTCTATGCTTTTCCCCGGGTGACAAAGATCAGCAAAGATAGCCGAGCTGCAGCACGGATGCTGCTCACCAAGGCACATGTTGCCACCGTTCCCGGGGTGGTCTTCGGGGGGCAGGGCGAGGGTCACGTCCGCTTTGGCTATGCTATCGATCCGCACGCCATCGAAGAGGGCCTGGCTGCGCTGAAAAAGTATCTTGTCCCCTAAAGGTTGTACCCACAGGAGTTCCTTCGAAGGAACTTTTTTTACCCTGCTGCACACTTCTGCTTCGATTTACACGTCAAATATGAGAACGTCATCTATGCGAAACGTCATCGTAAGTGAGCGCAATTAATTTTCGCTTAGTAGTGCGTCGGAGATCAGGTACCCGTCCCAGGCCCGGCCGAAGTATATCCTACAGAGTACGTACGGTTTGCACCCAAACTCCCACTACCGGAATCAAAGGCCTTGTATGCGGGTATCCAAGAGATCCTCTTTGCTTGTTCTTCTGCTTTTGATAGGAAGCATCTGTTGTCCAGGGTCGAGAGCAAGCGCAGATGAAACTCTCTCGCTCACCATTGAGACTCAGGCGCCTGACCAGCGCGTGACCGTAGCCGGTCTGAGTTCGATAGCGCTTGGGTCTCCGGATTCAGCTCTGCCTGATGATCCTGCGGCCGGCACGCAGCAACAGGCCCAGGAAGGGTCCAAGACTACACCCCCGGCAGCGAGCACCAATCCTCAGACTGACCCTCTCGCTCAGGGAAGGCAAACCAAGCGAATTCTGTACGTCGTCCCTAATTTCCGCGCGGTAAGCGCGGACCAGCACCTGCCGCCCCAATCGGTCAAGGAAAAATTCAAAACGGCGATGCTTGATAGCTTTGATTACTCCTCGTTCATCTTTGTAGGAGCCCAGGCCGGTGTTGCGCAGGCGACGAATTCCTATCCTGAGTTTGGTCAGGGCGCCAAAGGATACGGCAGATATTACTGGCACACACTTGCCGATGCTATCAATGAGAACACCTGGGTCGAGTTCATCGTCCCCTCGCTTTTGCATCAGGACACTAGGTATTACACGCTGGGCAAGGGAGAATTCGGCAAGCGGATCGGGTATGCGTTCTCACGCGTCGTCATTACGCGCACGGATTCAGGCCACCGGGATTTCAACTATAGCGAGATCCTGGGAGCGGGTGCCTTTTCCGGCATAGCGAATCTCTACTATCCGAGTGGTGAACGAACGGTCACCAAAACCTATCAGCGTTGGATCACGAACCTCTGCATCGACGGCGGCGTATTTGTCTTCAAGGAAGTGTGGCCGGACATCAACAACGCGGTCTTCCACCAGAAGGACTAGGGCCCGGGTGGTTGAAACGCCCTAGTCATCCGGGTGATGTGCCGAGTCGAGCAAAGTGTTTTGATCATCTTGTCCTTATGGGAGAAGATGATGGAAACAGCAGTGCAGAACGCAGGGGTTTGGAGTGGGCTCTCCAAGTCATTAGCAGAAACAATTGAGGCGGTTCAGGACAGCATCGTAACGGTGCATGGAGGGGGCCGTTCTACCTCCAGCGGGGTGGTTTGGCGTCCTGGAGTTGTGGTGACTGTGCGTCACGGACTGCGTCGCAGCGACTCCATACAAGTGGCCCACAGCGGTGAACCATTTCATGCCACACTGGCCGGCGCCGACGCGGGAACTGATCTCGCCGTGCTCCGCATTGACCCAGGCGCTACCAAGCCCGCGGATACCGCCGGCGCACAAGCTATCCGCGTAGGCGAGATGGTGCTCGCCGTAGGCCGTTCCTCGCTCGGCGATATCTCCGCCAGCGCGGGAATCATCGCGCGGCTCGGCAGCGCCTGGCGTACCTGGCGCGGTGGGCAGATGGATTCACTCATCCGTCCGGATGTGCAGCTCTACGTGGGGCAGTCAGGCAGCGCGCTGGTAAACGAAGAGCGTCGCGTGTTGGGTATCAACAGCGCAGCGCTGGCGCGCAACGCGGTCATCACTGTGCCGGCTGCGACTATCGATCGAGTCGTAGATGCCATTCTCGAACGGGGTCATGTACCTCGCCCCTTTCTTGGCGCGGCCATGCAGGCCGTTCCCGTACCTGAAGCTCAGCGCTCAGACTTCGGCGAAGGAGTCGACGAGGCCTTGTTGGTGCTGCACGTGGAACCCAACGCTCCAGCTGCTTCGGGCGGAATCCTGGTGGGCGACCTGATGCTCTCGGTCGACGGCCACCTGGTTCATAACGTGCACGATGTTCAGCACCGGCTATCCAGCCTGAAAGTCGGAGATCCGGTCGCCATCGCGGTCATCCGCGGCGGCGTAAAAATGGATCTGAAGGTAATTCTGGCGGATCGTGGCTGAGGATCACAATGCGGCGGCAACACCATTCGTAGTGTTGCCGGTCGTGGACTCAATGCTCCACGCGGGCCGATTCGTATCTCTTCGTGCTGCGCGTGAGTTGCATTTGCTGGCAGTCGCATTGCCCTCGACTTTGCTGTTTCGGGTACAGGGTGAGAATCCGGACGTAATCCTGATTGCGGCAGGGGAGGCTTTCCTCGCTGGGCCGTCGCAGCGCAGAGCATGGCAGGAGGTATTTTCCGATATCCCTGCGGTGTTGCTGGCGGCACAGGCGAACGCGGCCATGGTGCGCAGCGCAGCACGCATGAAGATATATTCCGTGCTGCCGATGGAGGCCACTACGCGACAGGTGGTGGCCGCTATCTCCGCTACGGTGGCCGGCTTTGCTGTCACTGTTCCACGGCCACCTGCCGTGCCGGCGGAGGCAGTGCGTATTGCAGAAGACCTGACCGCGCGCGAAGTGGAGGTTTTGCGATTGATGGCGCGAGGCTACAGAAACAAGCAGCTGGCCGCACAGCTCAACATTTCGGAGCATACTGCCAAGTTCCATGTGAGCTCCGTTCTGGCCAAACTCGGCGCTCGAACACGTACAGAAGCGGTGACAATTGGCATGACGCGTGGCCTGGTTGCCATTTAAAGGGGAAGCAAATGGAACACAACTCTGTAATCTCCGACGATGCCGGCGTGGTCTCGAGCCGTTTGGACGACTCCGATCTGTTGGACAACTACTCCCGCGCGGTGACGCAAGCTGTCGAGCGGGTAAGTGGATCGCTGGTAAAAATCGACGTGCAGAGCGCGCGCCGGGCCAATCGGCCGGGGCAGGAAGGTTCTGGCTCGGGCTTCGTATTTACTCCTGATGGGTTGATCCTGACCAATAGCCATGTGGTTCATCGGGCCACGAAAGATTTCGCTCACCTTTACGGATGGAAGCCGAAGCGGCGCGGTACTCATCGGTGAGGATCGGGATACGGATATCGCTGTGCTCAGAACCGAGCACGCCGTCTTCTCCCCCGCCCCTCTGGGCAGTTCCAAACGATTGCGCATTGGACAGATCGCAATTGCCGTCGGCAATCCGTTCGGCTTTCAGTTTTCGGTGACAGCCGGCGTGGTGAGTGCCCTCGGTCGTAGTATGCGGGCGGCCTCAGGCCGCATGATGGAGGAGATTATCCAGACAGACGCGCCGCTTAATCCCGGCAATTCCGGGGGACCGCTGCTGGATTCTTCCGGCAGCGTGATCGGTGTGAACACGGCAACCATTCTTGGCGCTCAGGGCCTGTCGTTTGCTGTGGGAATCGATACAGCGAAATACGTGGTGGCGCAGATTCTGCAACACGGCCGGGTGCGCCGCAGCTCGATTGGGGTTGCAGCGCAGAATGTGCCCATCCCCCGGCGTCTGGCTTATGAATACAAATTACCAATGCAAACGGGTGTGATGACCACAGCCATCGCGCCGGGTGGTGCCGCGGCGGCGGCGGGTATGGAGGAGGGCGACGTGATTGTGGGTTTTGCGACCCAGCCGGTGGGCGGAATCGACGATCTCCATCGTCTGCTGACCACGGAACGGGCCGGTAAACCACAGAATGTAAGCCTGCTTCGGGGCACCGCGCTCAAGCACCTCATGATCGTGCCCCGAGAGCGGGAAGAGGATGAAGTGGTATCCTGAGCGAAATCAGCTTGGATACCCATGCCCACCAGCAATAGCCCGGACAACACGGAATTGGAAGGCAGCGAATCATTCGATGCAATCTTCCAGGAATATGAGCAGAGCCATGCGCGCCAGGCAGAGGGCGGCGGCAGACAGATCGAAAGTACGGTCATTGCGGTTTCCGCTGACTCGGTCTACCTCGACATCGGCTACAAAACCGAAGGCGTTCTGCCGCTGGCCCCATTTCAAAGCGCAAACGAAGCGGTAAAACCTGGAGACAAATTCCTGGTGGCGGTCAAAGGCCGCAATGCTGAAGGCTACTATGAGCTTTCGCGCTTCCGCGTGGAACAACCAAAGGACTGGTCCGCTCTGGAGCGGGCTTTTGCCGACAAGGCTCCGATCGCCGGCACAGTGACCGGCGTAGTCAAAGGCGGACTAACTGTGGATGTGGGCGTGCGGGCCTTTCTGCCCGCCTCGCGCAGTGGAGCGCGGGACGCCGCTGAGTTGGAAAGGCTCGTGGGGCAGCAGATTCGGTGCCGCATCATCAAACTGGAGGCGGCAGAAGAAGACGTGGTCGTCGATCGCCGTGTGCTCACGGAGGAGGAAGACCGCTCCACTAAAGAGCGCCGGTACGATGAGCTGAAGGAAGGCGACACGGTGCACGGTGAAGTGCGTAGTCTCACCGGCTATGGAGCGTTCGTGAATATAGGCGGCGTGGATGCGTTGCTCCACATCGGCGATATCTCCTGGAGTCGCGTCAACAAAGCGGAGGACGTGCTTTCCGTAGGACAACAGATCGAAGCGAGAGTGCTCAAGGTGGACGCTGAAAAACAGCGCATCTCGGTGGGCATGAAGCAGCTTTTGCCGCACCCGTGGGATGGGATCGCGGGCAAGCTGAAGGTCGGCGATCGGGTGAACGGCGTAGTGACGCGGGTTGCTGATTTTGGTGGTTTCGTCGAAATAGAGCCTGGAGTCGAGGGCTTGATCCACTTGTCGGAGATGTCGTGGGCCAAGAAGGTGAGGAAGGCGAGCGATGTCCTCAAGCCTGGCGACACTGTGGAAGCGGTGGTGCTGGGCGTGAACATGGGGGAACGCCGCCTCTCCCTGGGTCTCAAACAGACTTTGGGCGATCCGTGGGCTGAGGTGGAACAGAAGTTTCCGGCCGGGTCGGCGATCGAGGGACCGGTTACCAGCTTCACCAAATTCGGCGCCTTCGTGCAGCTCGCGGAGGGGGTCGAGGGCATGGTTCACGTCAGCGAGATTACTGCCGAGAAGCATATTCATCATCCGCAAGACGTGCTGCGGGTGGGCCAGGTGGTGAAGGCCCAGGTGCTCGAGGTGGATAAGGTGAAGCGTCAGTTGCGCCTGAGCATGAAGAAACGTACTTCGGTCACGGTGGATGAGTATCTTGCTGAACACCCGGTGGGTAGCGTGGTCACTGGCCGGATTCTCGAGGTTACACAGGGGTTGGCAAGGGTGGAATTAGGCGAGGGTATTGAGGGCGTGTGCCCCACCAAGTCGGCGAGCGATGTTGCGGAAACGCCGGCGGCTGCCGGCAGAGTTGATTTGTCGTCGCTCAGCTCGATGTTGCAAGCACGCTGGAAGGGCGGCGTTAGCAGCGGCGCCGCGAAGCCCGAGGCTATAGGCGCTGGGCAGATTCGCAGCTTCCGGATTGCCAAGATGGAACCGGATGCGAGGAAGATCGAGCTGCAGTTAGCATGAGCGGCGCAATTCGCTGACACTGCAGATCCCTCCACGGCGCGCCCGGACAGGACTCTATTCCAAACTCAGTCCCGTCCGGGCGTGCGGTGGAGGGATCTGCAGTTTTCTTTATCGGGGCAAGGCGAAGCTGAATAGGTCGCTGCCGGAGGCAATGGCTACATACTGCGTGCCGCCCACTGCATAGCTCATCGGTGAGGCATGCAGGCTTTGCCCGGTGTTGAAGTGCCACAACGACTTCCCAGTGCTCGCATCCGCGGCTTCGAAGAAGCCTTGGTTGTCGGCAAAAAATACTACACCTGTCACTGTGCTCATGACTCCACCCCAGCCATGCGTATCACCCGCTTGTGGGTAGCGCCAAGCAAAAGTCTTCGACTGAGGATCAAAAGCCAATAGTATCTGCGAACTCTTTTGGGTCTGATCACGCTTGGTCCCGGTGGAGTAGTATTCCTTACCCTCTTCGAAACCAGACGGCTTGCGGAAATAAACTGAACAACTCTCGAGGGATGAAAAATAGAAAAGGTGAGTGGTTTCGCTATAGGAGGGCGAGTACCAGTTGGTAGCGCCTTCTACTCCCGGGCAAATGAGGGTTCCATCTGCGTTCGGCTGCAGATCGGTGGTCATCGGGCGGCCATTTGCATCGACTCCCTTGGCCCAAGTCAACTGCTTGACGAATTGCGTGGCTGACAGGAATTTTCCGGTGGCGCGCTCCAGCACGTAAACGTAACCGTTTCGGTTCGCCTCAACAAGCAATTTCCGCGGCTGACCCTGGTACTCCTGGTCCACCAGCACGGGTGTTTCCACGGCGTCATAGTCATAGAGATCATGCGGCGTGAATTGGAAGTACCACTTCAGCTTGCCTGTGTCCGGATCGATAGCGAGTAAACTCGAGGTATACAGATCGTCCCCGGGTCGAACGGTTCCGTCGTAGTCGGGTGAAGCGTTGCCGGTGCCCCAGTAGAGCGTGTTCAGCTCCGGATCGTAGGTGCCGGGCATCCAGGCTGTGCCGCCGCCATGGAGATAGCTATCGCCAGGCCAGCTGGAAGAGCCGGGTTCCCCTGGACCCGGAATAGTCCACAGGCGCCACGCTAATTCTCCGGTCGTGGCATCGAAGGCAGCGAGAAAACCGCGTACACCGTCGTCTCCACCGGAGGTCGCGACTAATACCTTGTCCTTAAGGATGAGTGGCGCACCGGTGGCTCCGTAGTTCTTATTCCAGTCGGCGTAGGCAACGTCCCAAATCAGATTGCCCGATCGGCTATCCAGGCAAAGCAAATGAGCGTTGTCTGTTTCCATGTAAAGACGGTTACCGGATATAGCCACGCCCCGATTGATATGACCCGAGGCATCATCGATGAGCCCGCTCGAAGTCGGCCGCGAATAATGCCAGAGTACTTCTCCCGACTGCGCATTCAGTGCGAAGGCATCGTTCGAACCGGTGAAGTACATGATGCCATTGACCACCACCGGTGTCGCTTCGAGTACGCCAGGGGTTTTGGTATGAAAGACCCACTGCGCTTGTAGGTGGCCAACGTTCTGCGGAGTGATCTGGGTAAGGCTGCTGAAGCGCCTGCCGGTGTAGTCGCCGTTGTAAGACGGCCAATCGTCTTTGATCTGCGCCGAGGCATAGGTACTTGCGCAAAGAACTATCACCCACAGTCGAGCGAGCTTCATGCGCTCAATGGCCCTCATCGTTCATGGTAACGAATACCTCTCCCAAGGCCCCGCGATCGACACCGCTGCTGTCGATGAGATGAATAGAAACCCGGGCTATGTTCTTCGACGCCGCAATGGCCTGGTGAAGGATGATGGGCTCCTGTGGATGAACAGCCTCGACCGTCACTTCGCCTGTTCCCAGACCTCCTTCATCGTAGAGAAAAGCCTTGAGTTCCCCGGGAAAGAAAACGCCAAAGCTTCCAGTGAGATCGATCTTATCTCCGTTGCGGCGAGCTATAAGCGGTTGGGCCACCAGGCCCGCTTCGGTGACCGTCGTGAGCTCGCCGCTCAGGCGCGATGGAAACCAGGTCGTATCGAAGGCGTAAGTCTCACCCGGTCCAAGGACGACCATGGGGCTATTCAGTTCGGCTTCCATGTAATACGGCGTCTTCTCTATGCTGGAGGACCTGAAGTAGGGCGTCCCCTTCTCGTCCATTTCCACCGTAGGCCCGTTTTTGTAGAAGATGGTCGTTGCCTTACTGGGATAGTCGCCGCCGGCAATGCTTTTGGTCTTCTCGACCATGGCATATTTCGTTGCGCCATCGATGAGGGCGACCCATCCCGCGGTCGAGTCGAGCCACACTTCATTTTCGAGGTATTTCCAATTCAGCCGGAATAGCCCGGCTTTCACTTTGAACGACGGATCGTTCGCGAGCCCGTCTCGGACGTGGTAGCCCAGCAAATATGCGGAGTGCGGATTCATAGGCGTGATCGCCCAGAAGTTGTGATTATACTGGGTGCGGTCGTTTGCATCGGAGAGATTGTATTGGGAGACCGACTGCACCGACCAGGTGATGGAGTGGCCGGTAAAGTTCTTCGTAATCGCATGGAAGAAGATCTGCGGCGAATCGCTGCCTATGCTGATCTCCCTGGTGTATTGCAAGCCCGTGGGTGGATCGGGCGGGCCCTCCAGCCGGACAGTACACTTCGGGCCTTGAGATAAAACCGAGAAAGTGTAGGCGCCATCGTCCAGCGGAGTGGAGGCTCCCTGCCAGTGTTGTTCGTCGTCATCCCCCTCGGGCAAAGGCCAGATTTTGTCACCGCCATAGTTAATCCAGCGGCCGGCGGCTTCGGCGGGGGAAATATATTTCCCCTTGTAGACCGGGTTGACAAACAGGTAAGGATGTCCGTTGAAGGTGACCTGCATGAGCCGGCCACCCAACTGGGGGACAAAGGTCAGCTGCACCCAATCGTTCGCGACTTGCTGTGCCTGCCATCCCTCATAAACGACAGGTTGGATCTTGCATGTCGAAGGCTCGGCGTTAGCTGCGGATGCCGCTAAAGCGAGCGTGAGGATACCAGCCGCGGTAGTTTTCATGACTGACTCGCCTGCCGCCGCGCCTGTGTCAGCAACTGCCGCAGGCGCTGGCCAATGATAATTTCCTCACCCGGCCTCAACGTCATGGAAACGATCTGCAGCTTGTCGTCCCCTCTCGGGGTCTTGCCAGGTGTTTGTTTGCGCGAGAGCACATCGCTCGGATTGTCATCGGTGAGGACTGCGATCGCAGGAGTGCCCTCTAGTAGTTGTTTCGCGCAGTCGGCGGTGCTGTATCGCCAGGCTTTCTGGTCCCAGGAAATCATGAGCGTGGGACATTGGTTTTCTTCGGGCGTGTAGACTTTCGCCTCCACGCCAGGCACAGTGCCCACCAGGGTCGCGATGCGTTGGACACGCGTTCCCCATTCCTTGTTGAGTTTGGGCACATCCATCTTGAGCCATGCCTCAACCGCAGCGAGGCAGCCCATGATCTCTTCTTTGCCCACCTTCATCGGGCGGCACACCGCGCCCTCCCACGGATTGCTGTTGGCAAGGGCGGCCTCGATGAGATCCTTGCGCCCCAGCAGGATGCCGCTCGATTGCGGTCCGCAGAGCCCCTTGCCCCCGCTGAAGGTGTAGAGATCGCAGCCCATTTTGTTGAATAACTGGAGCTTGTTGACGGGAGGTATGCCATCGGCGGCATCCATGAAGATGGGCACTCGATGGTCCTTGGCAATCGCGATCTCCTTCGCCAGTTGCTCGGGCTCCGAGGTGGTGTAGATCATCACCGTGTTGCTGGTGATTGCTTTAGGAATCTGATCGGCAGATTTGGCGAGAACCAGTTTGCCGCCGGCCAGACGGATGGCGCTATCGAACACGCTGCGACCACCGACCATGACGACTTCATTTTTCATTCCCTCGGTATCCGGCAATTGCCATACCTTGTCCGGATCGGTTCCGGCGATGCATCCTGCGGTTGCGACAGCCATGGCGCCCGCCGCTCCCGACGTGATCATGCCCGATTCCGCGCCGGTGAGCTCGGCCAGACGCCTGCCGCCGGCTTGCTGCAGCTCGAAGATGTTTACGAAGTGCTGCGCGGCCTCCACTTGAGCGGTTCTCACTTCAGGCAACTCGAGGCTGGCGCTGAGATAGGTCCAGGTGCCACGGCCATTGATCAGCGGCTTCACACCAAGCCGGGTGTAGATATTGTCAGTAGAGTTCCGCGCGACTTCTGCCCACCCGGTGCCCAGAGCTTGTTCCAGGCCAACTTGTGCTAACAGCGGGAAGGCGGCAGCCCATTTAACGAACGACCTACGCTTCATCGTGAGGCCTCGCTGGTCCCTGCCGGTTGCCGTCTGACCGCGATAAAAGAAATCTGCTCGGCAGCCTCTTCGCCAAACTCGAGGTTCTGTTGCAGGATTGATCTCGCCGGATATGGGGGCTTGAAGAACTTGTTATACAGCTCGTTCATCTGGTTACTATCCTTCATTTGCCGCAGGTAGACTGTGCTGAAAACGACGTTGGAGAAATCCATGTCGACCTCCTGTAATCCGTCCAGAAGGTTGCGCATAGACTGTCGAAGCTGCAAATCAAATAGCGGCGTCACCATGCCTTGGTCGGGGATGAATCCATCTTTAGCGGACAGATACAAGGTGTCGCCATAGAGGATCCCAGGGCTCGCAGTCTTGCTGGGAGGCATATTTCGCGGGCGCACCGCCTTGCGTTTGCTGAGGTCAGATCCGGCGATGCAACTGAAGACGATGTGCTCTCCTTTAGGGAGGCCCATGACTTGAATGGTCCCGCGGCCTGGAGTATTGCCAAACTCGAAGAAGGTCGCATAGACCTTACCCATGACGTCGTATTGGCCGCCGACGCTCATGTAGGGATTCACCCAGACAACGTTCTTCATGGTCATCTGCGCGGCATTCAAAATGGTGCCGACATTTTCGAGAGCCTGCTTTGTCTCCGCAGAGAAATCTGGATTCGCTTTTCCAGTAAGCGGGTCCTGTCCTCCTTGCGCCGACAGATATAGCATTTCCCCAGCCTCGATCGCAGGCGGATCGACGCGAGGTCCACGCGGCCAGCCTGCAGGCCAAATTGCTTTTCGTTCGCCGGCATCCGCAACCGCGATGCAGTTGATCTCAACCTTTTCCAAATTGGGTAGAGCGGCAACCGTCAACACCGTTCGTGCCGGAGGGCTTGATCCAATCATCTTCCAATACACATCTTCCAATGCCGCCTGGTCGTGGCTATCGGTGAGATAGACATTCATCCAAACGACGTTCTCAAAATCCATTCCGGCACCGCGTAGCACTGTCTGCACCTTGTGCATCGCTTCGCTCGCCTGACCGGGAAAGTCCCTGGCAGAGCTTCCCTGGCCCGATACATAAAGGGTGCCATTCGCGAGAAGGCCGGCACTGTAGGCCGTGTCCGCACGTGGCGGCTGAATGACCTTGAAGCCACTGGTCTGGGCCGAGAGCCATACAGTGGAGGCCGAGAGCAAGAGGTAAACGAAGACGCGAGGAAATCGATGGATCATTTTGGTCCTCTTAGGGGTCCTCTTACAGGTACGGGATAAAGCCATGCGCCCGCGTCGAGATCTTGTACACAGACGTGGTTGCCGTGATGTAGAGGGTCGTGTAGCCCGGGTCTCCCCAGGCAAGATTGGCGGGCTGCTCGGGTACGACAATGGTTCCGAGGTGATGACCACTCGGATCCCAAACCCATATTCCGCGGGGACCGACGACGTACAAATTGCCCTGGCGATCGACTTTCATTCCATCGGGCACGCCCTCTTTGGGTCCGCCGGGCTCGACGCCGAAGATGCGCCCGTTGCTGAGTCTGCCGTCTCGAAAGTCGTAAACACGAATGTTCTGTTGCTTCGAGTCGTCTACGTAGAACTTCGTCCCTTGGGGTGAAAAGGCGAGCCCGTTGGGCTCATCGAGATCTTTGGTCAGCAGCTCAACCTGGTTATTGGACCCAATGCGATAGACACCCTTAAAGGGAATTTCCTGTTTTTGATCCTTGGGCAGGTCAGAGGTTGGATCGGTAAAGTAAATCGCTCCATCCGGGCCGAGCACCACATCGTTGGGACTGTTTAAACGCTTTCCCTGGTACCGGTCTACGACTGTTTCGTATTGGGTGCCGTCAGGGGAGAGGCGGATGATCGCTCGCAGAACACTGGCGCAATCCAGCAGCCGATGCTGCCGGTCATAGGTGTTGCCGTCAGGATCGCCGAGAGAGATGACCTCTCGCTTTTGACCCGTGCTCGTGTCTACCTTGAATATCTTGTTGAGTGTTTCGTCGCTGACCCAGAGATAGCCAGCCGGATCCCAGACCGGCCCTTCCGTGAAGCCGAAGCCGGAGGCCACCTTCGTGAGTTGCACCTTGTGGTCGAAGAGCTTCCAAAACCCGGGAGTGACGGCCTCAAGCCCAGAGTTGGTCTTGTCACTTTGTCCGTGAACGAAGATACTTCCTTGGAGGCCAGCCAACGTCGCCATGGCCAGAAAGGCGATGAGGTTTTTAATCGTCATGATCGTCAGACTTCGAAGAGTGCGCTGGTGAGCGCTTGGCGCTTTCATCGCCTGTACGGAGGAGATAGCTGACCAGGTCGTCCACTTCCTTGCTATTCAAGGTCGCGGCGGGCATCAGGGAGCGAGAGCCGGCATCCACCTGGGTGAGCTCTGATTTTGGTAGGAAATGAAACGAACCATCCAGGGTCTGTATAGAAAGGGAGAAATTGTTGTTGGTCCTGAGCATCCCGGTGATTCTTTGTCCTGCAGTTGTCACCACGGTAGTGGCTTTCTTCTCCGCCGAAAGATTCTTGTCAGGATCGAGGATGATGGCACGCATTTGATCGGGCTTTGCCTCGGCACCGTAGAAGGAGAGATCGCTGCCAATAAATCCTCCTTTGCCATTGACCATGTGGCAATCGGAGCATTGCGCCTTGCCAAAGAAGAGGGCTTCCCCTTGCTTGGGATCTCCTGGGAGTTTCACAATATCGCCTCTGCCCTGCAGGACCCTCAAGTAGCTGACCACATCGGCTACTTCCTGTTGTTTCAGGGATGAGAAGGCCGGCATACCCGCACCGGAAATTCCATAACGGATGATGCCGGCCAGCTCGCGATCCATCAGGTGTTGCACTGCGGGCGCTGTGGCGATGTTTGGTGCGTGCTCCCCGCCGCGTCCATCTGCACCATGACAAGTGGCGCAATTGGACGCGAAGATTGCGGCGCCGGGCGGCTGCGCCTGCAGAGTGGTCAATGACCCCCAACCTAATAAGACGACCAGAACGAAGATACCCCGCCACCAACCCATCTTCGTCACTGGTCCTCTTCGCTCAGCTTAGAACAAGAATTTCAGCGCTACTTGCATGATGCGAGGATCCTTCGCCGAGGTCACATAACCGAATCCGCCCTGGCCGGTGTTGTTGACGAGCCCCGACGGATTGTTAAACTGCGCATGGTTGAAGACGTTGAAGGCTTCTGCCCGGAATTGCAGTTTGGTGCTCTCGGTGATGGTGGTGCTCTTTAATAGAGCCATATCATAGTTGTCGAGGCCGGGACCGGAGAAATACCGGCGCATTGCATTTCCTACCTGCCCGATTGGTTCCGGGACGAAAAAGTCCGGGTTGAAATAGGGCAGCCCCTTGCGCGGGTTCTTATTTACATAGAGACTGCTACCGTTGTTTGCGTAGCTTGGCACATCTACGTTTGCATTAAAGGCGCCCAGGAGTGAATTATCGTCATTCTCATTGAGACTGACCGGCTCTCCTTTGGCAAATGTAGATACGCCGGAAAGTTCCCAGCCCGCGGTGAACCGCTTCGCCAGATCGCCTCCGCCGATAAAGTGATCGAAGGGCAACTGCACGGTGTAGCTGGCTACCAGGGTATGCGGGACGTCAAAGCTCGATAATGCGCGAGTTTGGCCTGGATCGAACGGATTAGTCGCATCAAAGGAATCCGAACCATTGTCCAGCGATTTCTCAAAGGTGTAACCAATGAGGAAATTCAGGTATTTTTCAGTGTGCTCCAAGGTCACCTGCAGCGAGTTAAAGCTGGAGCTACCCGCGGTCTTCATGTAGGGATTGCTGTTGAAGTTAATTCCGAAGGCCGGCCGGGTTCCGCTCACCGTCTGTCCGTTGGCTGTGGTGTAGATCGTGTCTTCGCCGGTCGGGCCGCATGTGGTTGTACCGGGCGCCACATTGGCTGGGTCACTCAATTGGAGGCACAGCGCCTGGTCTCCTGGATTCGATTCCACAAAGGTCAGCAGTTGCCGCCCTACCGTGCCGATGTAGTTCACGCTGAGCACGGTAGCGGTTCCCAATTGGCGCTGAAGAGAGAGTTCCCATTCCTGAACATAGGGCATCTTGTTTTTGTAGTAGTAATAGTCGGATCCGCCGATGGGTGTCGCTGCCGCCCAGTTGAAGGTTGTATCGGGGTTCTTAGGCGACACGTTGGTTGGCGGAAAGACGAAGGGGAACTTCTGTCCTGCGGGATTTCCCGATGGCCGATCGACAAACGGGGTGGCCAGTTGCGTCGATGAGACTGAATAGTAGTTGCCATAGGGAGCGTCGCCTACCTCGACGAATCCTGTGGCGTCTTCGATGGAGCTATAGAAGATGCCATAACCGGCACGAATGCTGGTTTTTCCAGCACCGCCCAGGAGTTTGCCAAGAAAACCATCGCTTACGTCGGGTGCATAAGCAAACCCAATCCTGGGAGCGAAATTGGTGTACTTGGTAGGCCCAAGCGTGCGTGGAATGCCCGGGTCTCCTGGTACTACCAGTCCGACCGGGGCGGTCGGGAAAGCTAATGACTGCTGTCCGGCAACGACCGTTTCGAGCTTGTTCTGCGTGTCGTACCAGGGCGTAGCCACTTCCCAGCGGAGTCCGTAATTGAGGGTGAGATTGCGAGTCGCGCGCCAGCTATCCTGAGCATAAAAGCCGTAGTACTTGCTCCGGGAGTCGAGAAGCTGTTGGCTGGCCTGCACGAAGCTGTACGGCGCCCCGATCAGGAAATCCGCAAAGTCCAGGCCGGTCTCGGAACCATTGAAGCCATAACAGCCGTCATAACAGTCGTAATTGCGCTCGTTGATCTGGTTGTAGTGGAGGTTGGCGCCAAACTGCACCGTGTGTGTGCCCAGAATTTTGGTGAAGTTATCAATGATTTGAAAGGTGTTGTTGTATTGCCTTAACGCGTCGGGCGGAACCCCAAGCTGAAAGTTGTTGAACTGGAAGTTGGCAACGCCTTCGTACGAAGCATTGGTGGGGGAGATACCGCCGTCGGGACCCCACGGCGTGACAAAGCCCTGCGAGGCAAGGGTGACACCCAAGCCCTGACCTGCGGTCGGCTGCCCGGTTTGGTTTACGTCCCGCAGATAGGCGAGACGAAGATCGTTGACGCTCGACGAGTTAAACGTGGTCGTCAACCCCAAATTGATCATCTGGGTTTTGCCTTTGTTGGTTGCGGCAAAGCCCGGGACGTTTACCTGGCTATAGGGATTGATGGTGTTGAATTGGTCAAAGAAGTAATAGCCGAATATAGCACCGAACCGGGTGGGAACGTCGATGCGGCCACTCCCCTTATCGTCGCTCAACGTCTCGTTATAGGCAGCAGTGGCGAAGTTAGGGGTATTGTTGACGACTCCATTAGCCGTGGGGAGGAACTTCAGCGAGTTCACTGCAACCGGCGACCACGCGCTCTGGGGAATGACGGCATTGGGGAAAACGCAGGTTGCAGTGTCGGTACAGCCTGGGGTGTAGTAGTTCTCGCCCTGTGATACGGGATATCCCACGGTCTGCGAGAGTGTGTTGGCCCAGCCGGCGCCAACAACTGTGCCGGTGAGCGAATCCGCTGAGTCCGAGAGGTCACCGGTGCGGTTGGCGTCGGAAGGCACGGGATAGCTCTGCGTGGCGCCTAAAATCTGCCGCGTCCCCTGATAGTCGGCAAACCAGAACATCTTGTTCTTGCGGATCGGGCCACCGGCTGTACCTCCGAATTGATTCTGGATATATACGCCGCGGCTGGGAGAGTAGTAGTTTCTCGCATCCAGATCTGTGTTACGGAGGAAGTCGAAGACCGTCCCGTGATATTGATTGCTCCCGGACTTGGTGACCACGTTGATCTGGCCCCCGCTATAGTTTCCGTACTCTGCGTCGAAGTTGTTGGTGATGATACGGAACTGCGCGATGGAATCGAGGTTGGGGATCATCGCGGCCCCGTTATGTACACCTTCTTCTGCGTTGGCTCCGTTGACCATGAAGGCGTTGGACCCGGTACGGCCGCCGTTAACGGATTGCTGGCCATTGTCCAGGTCGCCCGATACCTGGGTTGCGCCAATTCCCGATGTATCGCTGTCCGTGCTGTGCGAATAAGGCGACACGCCGGGCTGCAGCTTCAAGAGGTCGATGTAGGAACGTCCGTTCAGTGGTACGGAGGTGATTTTGGTGCCATCGATGAGCACACCATTTTGCGTGCTCTGCGTCTCTACCTGCAGCGCATCGCTTTTCACGCTCACCGTATTGGTTACGGTTCCGAGCTGCATGGTGATGTCGACGCGGAGTGCGGAATTAGCGTCGATCTTTATCCCTGTCTGCTGGTAGTCGCGGAAGCCAGCCTGGCTGGCGGTGACATTGTAGGTGTCAACGTTCAAGGTGGAAAAGCTATAGAAGCCTTTGGCATCGGTGACTGCGGTGCTCTGCACATTGGTCGACACGGCAGTGGCTACGACCGTCACTCCTGGCACTACGGCACCGCTCGGGTCTGTCACCACTCCGGAAAAGGAACCGGTAATGGCTGCCCATGCTGCAAGGGTCCCTAGAAACACAACAGCAACTACGCCAGCGAAAGACACGAATCTTGAGAATCGATTCATGGCACCTGACCTCTCAAATAGGAATTTGTGACGGGACCCGAAACCAAACGATGATAAAGAAAACTAAACGATGATAAAACAGAGGTTAACCGTGATGCCTTAAGGTGTCAAGAAAAGCAAAGCGACGTGAGAAGCAATTCGCTTTAGACGTGCCAAAACGAAGCTGGGAAGCAATCATTGCAGAATCGCGATCGTTCTTTTCATGCCTGGGAGGGCAAATAATCACATGGAAAATCTCACCCGGCCGAAATTGAGCAGGCGCAAATTCGTACAGCGTTCGATGATGGCCGGAGCGGCCACATCGCTTCTACCGGGCACGAGCCAAGCGGCCAAGACTGCGGCTCCCGCACCAGCTGGTCCCAATCTCTACGAGCAGATAGGCGTACGCCCGCTGATCAATGCCAAGGGCACCTATACCATCATCAGCGGTTCGCTCTCCTTGCCCGAAGTGAAGCAAGCAATGGATGAGGCTGGGCGTCACTACGTCAACATGGACGAGCTCATGGCGGCAGTGGGTGCAAGGCTGGCGAAGATCACCGGTGCGGAGTGGGGTATCGTGACCGCCGGCTGCGCGGCCGCGATCACAGGCGCCACCGCGGCTTGCATTGCCGGGACCGATCCGGAAAAGTCGCAGAAGATGCCATACATGGTGAAGGGCGGGCTGAAGAGCCAGGTGATCATCCCCAAACACTCCCGCAATCCTTATGACGTAGGATCACGCCTGCTCGGGGTCGACGTGGTCGAAGTGGAAACGCCGGAACAACTCGCGGCGTCGATGGGGCCGCAAACGGCGATGATCTACATTCTGTCCTCGCCCTCCGCAGCAACCGGCCCGCTGAGCATTGCAAATATATGCCGGGCCGCCAAGTCGAAAAACGTTCCTGTCTTTGTCGACGCCGCTGCAGAAAATCTCACCATCCCCAACATTCATCTTGCGGCAGGCGCAACCTTTGTTGGATATAGCGGCGGTAAGTGCATGCGCGGACCGCAGTGCGCGGGATTGCTGCTGGGGCGCAAGGACCTGGTGCAGGCTGCCTGGTTCCAGGCAGCGCCGCACCACAACGTGGGGCGCTCCCTGAAAGTCGGCAAAGAAGAAATCATGGGCATGCTCACGGCCGTCGAGATGTGGACGAAGCGCGACCACGATGCTGAATGGAACACGTGGAAGGCGTGGCTCGGGACCATCGAAGCTAAGGTCAAGCCTCTACCCTCGGTGACCACCGAATACCTGATGCCTGAAGATCTGTCGAATCATTCGCCCAGGCTGCGGGTCAAGTGGGATGGCAATGCGCTCAAGATCACTGGCGACGAGCTGGCAAAGACGTTGGACGCCGGCACGCCGCGCATCCAATTTGATGAGTGGAGCGGAAGCCGTCCGAACGAGATGGAGAGTTCGGTAACCATCATGCCGTATATGATGATGCCCGGAGACGCCCAGATAGTGGGTGACGCCCTGTTCGCTACTCTCTCCCATCCACCCATGTTCTCTGCTCCCGGAATTCCGCAGGGCGCGCCGGCCAATGTGGCCGGGATCTGGAGGGTACAAATGAAGTACCTGTGCGGCGAAGGTGGACAACGGTTCTTGTTAGAGCAACAGGAGGGTATAGTCACGGGCGTCCATCAGGGCGAGATCTACAACGGAAACCTAACCGGGAAGGTTCACGCCCAACGGGTGAGTTTTCGCAGCATCATGCCGGTGGGAGGCAACGAGATTGAATATTCGTTCGCCGGATCGGTAACGGGAAATTCGATGAGCGGAACGGTGGAGCTGGGCGAATATGGCCAGGCCCAGTGGTCAGCCACGAAGGAGACATCGTAAATCCTTGATGGCCCGGGCCAAGCAGGTTCATTTTTCTTTAGTGCGCTATCCTCTTAATTTGGAGAGCGTTTTGAATCTGCAAAGAAGTTGGGCCAGTAGGTTGCTGGTTCGATTTGCTCTAATTTCCAGCTTGACCGCGGTGCCATGGCTTCCTGTGCTGTGCCAGCAAACGGCTACCCCGCCGGCGTTGCCGGCAAGTCTCGATCCGGCCTTCAACGACTTTGAGCCGGCCACCAGCAGCAACTACGGTTCGGTTTATGTGCATCTCGACAGCTGGGTCTATCCCGCCTTTGAACGCCTCTTCTCGCTCGGCTATGCAGACTCAGCCTACCTCGGTATGCGGCCATGGACGCGCACCAGCTGCCTGCAGATTTTGCAGGAGACTTACCCCAAGCTGCAGGACGCTCCTCAGGACGCGGAAGCATGGAATATCTTTCGGGCGCTGGCATTGGAATTTGGCGTAGACGCGGGGCAGACAACACCTCAGGCCGAGCTTTCGAATGTCTATACCCGGAACATGTACATAAAGGGCCGGCCGATCAATGACTCCTTTCATTTTGGACAGACGCTCATCAATGACTACGGGCGCCCATACCAACAGGGCTTCAACGCTCTTGATGGGTTTTCGGCCAGGGCAGAGGGTTACCATCTCACCCTTGATGTACGCGGGGAGTATCAGCACGCGCCCGGTCGGGCGGCGTATCCCGAATCCGTTCAGGAGCTGATCGCAGAAGTGGACAGCACTCCGCTGCTGGCGCCGGAACCTGTACCCCAGACCAATGTATTTCGCTTGATTGATGCGAATCTTGCGCTTTCCCTGGCTAACAACGTGATCTCCGTCGGCAAGTCGGAGGACTGGTGGGGACCGACGCAATCCGGGAGCATGGCGCTGAGCGACAACGCCGAACCCATTTACGCGCTGCGCATCAATCGTGTGGTGCCACTGCGCATTCCCATACTCTCCGACCTCACAGGGCCGTTTCGCTATGAAGGTTTGTTTGGCTCGTTAAAGGGCCATCGTTATCCCAATGCCCCGTGGATCCACGCTGAGAAATTCAGCTTCAAGCCGACCAGGAATCTGGAATTCGGTTTCTCTCGTGTCGTTGTGTTCGCCGGGAAGGACCATGTGCCCCTCACTTTCGGTTCGTTCTGGCACAGCTTCACGAGCTTCAGCAATGTGAGCCTGGCGGAGAAGGAGAGCCGCAATGATCCAGGCTCCCGGCATTCCAGCTTCGACTTTACCTGGAGGCTTCCCTGGGTAGAGAACTGGCTGACGCTTTACTCCGATTCGATCGTCCATGATGACGCGAGCCCTATTTCGGCGCCGCGACACGCCTCTATCAACCCTGGGCTCTACCTGTCCCACCTGCCTAAGCTTCCGCATGTCGATCTTCGCGCGGAGGCGGTATCGACCGACCCTGATGCCCTTCCTTCAGGCGGCCAGCAGATCTACTATGAATTCGAATATAAAGACGGCTATACGAACAAGAACAACTTCTTGGGCAGTTGGATAGGCCGGGAAGGCAAAGGCGGCCAGGCGTGGCTGACGGATTGGCTCAGCCCCAAGGAATACATCCAGCTCGGCTATCGCAACGCAAAAGTCTCGAAGAGCTTCATCCCCGGGGGCACGACGCAGAACGACATCAACATCAGAGCGGTGTTGCGGCTGAAAGAGAACCTGGAGTTGAATGCTTTTGGCCAGGCGGAGTTTTGGAAGGTCCCGGCTTTGGCCTCCGGACAACAGCATGACTTCACCGGATCGTTCCAGTTGACTTATTTTCCCAAACTGAGCTGGCACCGCTGAAAATCTCAAAAAAAACAAACAGCCGGACGCGGTGAGCTGCGTTCCGGCTGCCTGGTAAAGCCAGTTTTACTTGTTCTTGTTGGCAGCGCCGGGGTTGCCAGTTCCCCGCAACGTGAGGATCGGAGCACTGATGGCGCCGCTCCCGCCGTTGTATCCGTCGCTGTTCACCGTGAGTTGTTGGGTGGTCTGTCCAAGGGTATCCGGCGCGAACTGTACATTGATGGCGCAGGGCGCGGCGGGAGCCAGGACCAAGCCGTTGCGGCAGGTCGTGCTACCCAACACACTGAATGCGGCATTGGCTCCGTTGGTGGTGTAATACGGCGAACCGAGCGTCAAGGGCATATTGCCGATGTTGTACTCCGTGGCCGTTAGGTTCTTCTGGTTTCCAAGCTTGACACCTCCGAATGCCAGCGCGGAGCGATTGCCGTTCAGATATACGAGCTCGTTGGTGTCGCCCCCGAGGTTTGTGAGGACAAAGCTCTGTCCGCCAGAGGAGATAGCGAAGGCACCGGAAGCGACCAACGCACTGTTATCAAAGGTAAGCAAGTGGGCGGGCTGAGCACTGGTCGGAGGAACGACAGTGATGGTATTGGCAACGGCGTCGAGAACATAAAGTTGTTCAGCTGGATCAAAGGCCAGTCCACTCGGATTGGTTACGCCATCGAGCGTGATTACGCTCGCGGTCGAACCGTCGGCGGAGACCGTGACCACCTGGCCTACACCTGGGAATTCACCACCATCGCCGATCACCAGTGCGGCCGTAACGGGATCGGTCGCCAGAGACTGCGGGAAAACAACGGTCGGCACCGAGGGGATGGTCATTTTAAACGGAGAACCCCCAACCGGTACTTTTACCACGTAGCCGGGGTTGCCGGTGCTGGCGTTCAGCCCGTCCGGCCCGGCATCCCCGATATAAAGGTTTCCCTGATAATCGAATGCCACGGCAAGCGGGTGTTGCAAGAGACCCCCGGTATTAATCACCGACGGTGCAAGACCGGTGGTAGTGGGTACTTCGATAACCTGGGCGTTGGTGTAGTCAGCGATGAACAGGTTGCCTGCGCCGTCCAGGGCCAACCCGAGCGGGGCCGAGAGGCTGACGGTGCCGGTCGAAACGGGAGTGAGCGTGCTGCCCCCCAAACCTTTAATGGAATAGACTTGACCGGCCTGACTGTCGGAGACATAGACCGTCTTGTCCAACCCCGAAATTGCCACTGCCTGAGGTTCTTGTAAACCAGTAGCGGTCGAAGTCTGATTGAGCGGATAGGTAATTTCTGCTCCGCCGAGACCTGTCTGGTAGACCGGTATGGAAGCAAGTATCGTACCCCTCGCACCCCTAACCAGGAGGGCGGAAGTGCGTATCCCCGGGTAGGTTGGAGTGCCGGAGAAGTTTTCCAGGCAAGTGTAAGGGAAGTAGTTAGAAATGGTCGGACCGCCGGAGCCGAGATTGGTGTGTCTCCCATTGACACAAGTCCCGCCGGTGCTCTGAGTGAGTTCCTGACTCACGTCGCCCTGAGTAACGACACGAAACCCGCGGAGGGTGGTTGCGGCGTTGAACTCGAAGTTGAATTGGACAGGCGATCCGGTCCCGCCGACGTTGTTTTTATTGCCTACGTTGACTGGATTCGCCGATGTCAGTTGGACGACATCCGTGTTGACAAAATCAAGCACGTCGAGGTTCCCGGCGAGATCGAACGCCATGTCGCCGGTGCCCCCTATGCCAGAGGTGGGGAAAATGTAAGGGGTATCAGGGGAAGCTGCCGGCACAACCACCACCTGCTGGCCGGGGTTGTAACCGTCACCTGTTCCCAGGATCGACGCGATGTAGATGTTGCCCGCCGCATCCAACCTGATAGCTGAAGGGAAGGCGATGGCAAAGGAGCCAGTGGCTATTTTTTGGGCGTTACCGCCGGCAGCCGGTGCTACGTAAACGCCACCAATCCCGTTCTCGAGATCGCCATTGTCCGCGATGTAAAGATTGGTTCCAGCCCGGAACAACGACACCGGACTGAATTCAGTCGGGATCCCTGGAAAACTCAAAGCTGTCAGCGTGGTGCCGGGCGAAGGCAGAGAATAGATGACCCCATCACCCGTATTCGGGTAGTCGCCAATGAACAGTGTCCCCGAACTGTCGACCGCGAGCGCAAACGGGTTCGTCAGAGGACTTCCAGCGAAATAAGATTTCGCAGCACCCGTCAGATTGCCCGTGCCATCCCCCATCAACTCGACGATCCTTCCTCCGATGCCGGAGGGCGTGTCGCCCACAAAGAGATCTCCATTCGCGTCCAGCGCGATTGGGGTCGGAGATGACAAGGTAATCGTCCCAGTAGACACGGGAGTGCTCACGCGGGTCTTGGGGTCAAGCGCAAAAATTTGACCCTTCTTGCTATCCGAGACAAAGATCGTCCCGTTCTTGGAAATTGCCATGTTTTGTGGCTGGGAGTAGCCAGACCCGATGGTCTGCTGTGCATCGACAACGATGGACGGGGCTTGTGCCCAGCCCGTGGAAGCGGAAATAGCGAGAACCAGGACAGGGAAGCAGAATAATCTCCGCTTCGAAATGAAATCTTTTGCAGGAAACCCGGATGGCTTGACAAACATGGAATTGGCACTCCTATACAACTTTAGTTCGGACACCCCTAGTCTAAGGGGATGCTATAAACTTGCAACCCTTTTGCAACGCAAATGCACGCAGGGGTCGCCCCAAGGGCCAGATTTTGCCCATACCACTGAAGTTGCAATTACTGAGCGGGGAGTGGAACTGAGGTTACACTGTGATGTCGCAAAATGCTACAGCTTTTGATATGGGTCCAGAGAAAAAACCTCTCCGCCTCCGGCAAACACACTCCGGCGGGAAGAGCCCGGGTTTTGCTCTTTCTAATCAGTGGTTTGCGTCGGAAGGAGGGAAAGCACCAAAGTGCAATCTTTCGATTTGCCTAGGAGGGGTACTTGGGTTTGCGAGTTCGCCGGCTTAGACCGGCTTCAGACGTGGTCTTTATGAAAAAGCCTTTAGAGAGTGACAACCCGGTGAATGCAATCCGCCCGGAAGATGCTGAACTTGCCCTTGTCATAGCCGCCAAAATAGATCAAACCACCACGACCCTTGCCAGTGCAGGTCAACGCCACCTGGTGGATCGAACGGACGCCTTGCCGGTCCTGGTATTCGAGCAGCACGATAGGCTGACCCGTCATCGGTGTTGAAAGGCGTAGATCCGCGAATGCAACCACGTTACTGGTGACTGGTTGCTGCGAAGGGGAAACAGGGGATTGGGGCACAGGGTTCACTCAACGATTGAAGCAGAAGCAATGTATCCACTCAAGTGACAGATTGAATTAGCTGTACAACCTTTGTGCAATAGCGGGCTGTTTTGTACATGCATTTGTAACGTTCAAGGGTTTAGACCCAGCCCGTATCGCATCTCAGCCTCAGAGGAGAGAACATCACATGCTCATAGCGCAGCTTAAAGCGCGTCTCGTAACCGGCGAAACTGTCGAGCTGCTTCCAGTAAGACATGAGACCGACGTTAAAAAGGAAGTGACTGCGCTGCTGGAAGGCTGGGCTTCCTCGGGATTTCTCATTTGGGAGAAATTCGTCTATCCATGGCACCAGGTGCAGACAATTGAAGTGGCGGTCGAGAATCTCTCCAGCGGAGAAGTAGCGCAGGGGATGCTGGACTTGCACGGCGCTGATCGCGCGCGGCTGCACGAAGAGTTTTGGCAAGGCACACGTCAGCTCCAGTCCTGATTCTTCTTCCGCAGCCTGCTAGGGAGATTAGGATGAGGCTTCGGCACTCATCTACCGGGCATCTTTAGCTTCCGTTTGTAGCCACTGCTTCAAGTTGGGTCCTTGCGCCACCCGCAGGTCTACGCAATCCGCGATACTGTCACGGGCATTGTCGAGGGCATGCGAGGTGGCCGACACGCTGTGCGCGGCAAAGAATTCCGAGACCTGGCTACTGCGGTCCGTACTGCAGAAGCCGCCCATCGACTCGACTAATCCTCCGCCCATCCAGGTTGTGATTTGGGCTCGTACCTTCGGCCAGTTCTGCTGGACGTACTGCCAGGTGGCATCCCGCGTACGACGGTCCCTCATTTCGAGCTGGACCAGGCTCAGGGAATCCTGGTTCCTTACCTGAGCGGACAGCGCATAGTCCAGAGCGCGGACTACCAGCGCTTCATCGCGGAAACTCGCCAGGGCGTGAAAAGCCTGGCTGCGAAGCTGGGGATCGGCGCTGGTCTGGCTCACTCGCTGCAACTGATCGAAGAATGCTGGGTCTCCATTTTGGGCCGCAACGTTAAGCGCCGTAGCCGCCAATGTCGGATTAACAGAGGTGGGGTTGCTCAGATATTGCTGCGCGATCTGCGTGGCATCCGCGATGATTCCGGGATCACTGCCGAGGTTGCCGAGGAGCCCGAAGAGCGCGGCTCGTAACAGGCTCTTATCTGGCGCTTCCCCGGCGACGGGCGCATCCAGGCGGGCGAGAACTGGGGCAAAGTTCTTGCGCACCCACGCCGCTAGTTCTTTGTGCTCTTCGGGTGTAGAAGCCACTTGCTGATCGATGATGCGCAATGCGCCCGAGACGGTCGTGATCACAAATGGGCTGTTGTCGTCGCGAACGGCGGCTGCGAGATCCAGAAAATCCCCAACCGGGGAGATGCCGGCCCGGGCCAGCGCCCATTGGCTGCCTAGAAAAGTAATCCGCTCGGACGGCGTAAGGCTGGTCTCTACCTGCCGCAACAGTTGCTGATAATCGGCGCCGTCGTAACGGCTGCGATAGTAGCCTTTGCCGCCGGCGTTGCCATAGAAAACTGGAGCTGGGAGCGCCTGCAGCTGCTGGGTACCGGCTTTCATAATGGGGCACTCTGGTTGATCGGCAGCACTCTTGATGCACACCGGCAAAACCCAGGTCTCCTCCTGAGCAGTCGTGTCTTTGGGATTGAGGAAAAAGCGCTTCTGCGACACTTCCACTTTACCGTCGTGCACGCCGCCAAAGGTCAAGAGCGGCTCCCCGGGCTGCACCACCAGGCTCTCCATGATTTTGTCGACGGGCTTGCCACTCGCTGCCTGCAACGTATTCCAGAAGTCCTCTGCCGTGGCATTGCCATACATGTGCGCTTGCAGATAGCGATGCACACCAGCGCGAAACGCCTCTTCGCCCAGGTAGTTCTCCGTCATCAGAAGCACGGCTGCAGCCTTGCCATAGGCGATGCCGTCGAACATCTCATTGATCTCGGCAGGAGTCTCAGCGCGGGAGCGGATGGCCCTGGTTGCCCGCCCGCCATCTAGGTCCAGGGTCCGGTTGAGCTCCGCGGCCTGGCTCTCGGGGATCTGCCATTCCGGCTTCCAGGCGGCCAGCGGCTTGTTCGACATCCAGGTGGCAAAGCCTTCGTTCAGCCAGACGTTGTTCCACCATTCCATGGTCACCATGTCGCCGAACCATTGGTGCGCCATCTCGTGCGCCACATCCACAGCGACGATTTTCTTTGCATTGACAGAGGCGGTTTTTTCGTCCACCAGCATGGCCGTTTCGCGGTAGGTGATGGCGCCGAAGTTTTCCATTGCTCCCGCTTCAAAGTCCGGGATCGCGATCATATCCAGCTTGGGCATGGGGTACTTGATACCGAAGTAGTCGTCGTAGTAGTGGAGGAAGAACTCTGCGCCAGAAAGAGCGAATTGCGCGAGTTGTACCTTGTCAGGGGTGGCGCAGGCGCGGATCGGCACGCCGTCACCCTCGCCGGAAAGACATTTGAAATCGCCCACCAGGAAGGCCACCAGGTAGGTTGACATCTTCGGCGTGCGCGCAAAGGTGATGGTATGTTCCCCTGCGATGGGGCCGGGCGTATCGGAAACGATGTTGGTGTTTCCAATCGCGGTATCTCCCTGGGGCACGATCAGGCTGACGTCAAAGGTCGCTTTATAGGCCGGCTCATCGAAAGAGGGAAAGGCGCGGCGCGCGTCGGTGGGCTCAAATTGGGTTACGGCATAATTTCGCTTGGGGGTGCGGGAAAGATAGAAGCCGCGCAGGTCTCCGTTCAAAATGCCGCTGAATGCGATTTTCAAGGTGACGGACCCGGCGGGTAGCTTGCGCTCGAAATGAAACGTAGCCTGCTGGAGGCCAGGATCGAGGGTGACTTCCGCGGGCAAGGTTTTGCCACCAACCTGTGCGATAACTGCACCAAACTTGAGCTGCCAGGCGTTCAACACAATCGAATCCACGGCCTGTGCCAGAGTCAGATCGATCGTTTCTTCGCCGGTGAAGGTGGCTGCCTGCAGATCGGGCGCCAGTTGTAAGGTGTAGTGCTGCGGACGGGCGACGGTGGGCAAGCGTTGAGCGACTACGGTCACAGAGGGAAACAGGA
Organism: uncultured Acidobacteriaceae bacterium; assembly: GCA_963830325.1. GTDB lineage: Bacteria > Acidobacteriota > Terriglobia > Terriglobales > Acidobacteriaceae > PALSA-350. The sequence goes on along the minus strand of CAWHMV010000003.1, from coordinate 750,357 downwards.
AGACGATAGCGAGGGCGAGGCGACGGGCAAGACGGATTGACACGAACAAAAAAGGAGATCTCCTACAACATTCTGACAGTTCTTATCATTAGACGGTCAGGTTTCCCGATAGTTGAGCAGTATCAGCCCCACCGCGGCCAGCAGAAGCGGCCAGGCCCGGCCGGCGATTCTGGATGCGCGGCCGGAGGGCAGGCGCAACTCCAGCCAACGGATCCATCCGGCGGTCGCACCCAGTAAAGCGATTGGGGTATGGCTTAGCGACGCCAGCAGATCTTCTCCTGTATCGCTGGGGGCGTGGTTGTGAGTGAGCAGGACGGCCGCGCCCAGGGCACACATCCCGGGAAAAATGAGGGCGGCCCATCGGGCGCGCAATTTGCCGGCCTGCACGGCACATTCAAACGCAGCAAAGCATAGGATGAGCAACGCGGCAGCGCGATGCTGCAACACGTCGGGAGCAGAAAAGCTGGCCCAGAAGGGACGCGGACCCAGGGGCCAGTTTTCCGGGTCGGCGCGCAGCAAAATGAAGATCGATAGGCCGGCGAAGGTAAGCGGCCAGAAGCGTGCCCAGCGCAAGCCGGCAAAGCGGCTGGCAAAAGCCAGCAGCCCTGCGGCCAAAACAATCAGGCCGGCCCAGTGATGGTTGTACTCCGACCATTCGCGGTCGGTGGCATCGCTGCCCCCGTTAGCCTGAAACTCGGTGGCTCGTACAGCAGCCTCGATCGAAGTGGGTGGGGTGAGCTGCGCAGCGGTTGGACTCTTCAAGCGGGGGACTTGAGGATGCATACGCGCCGCGATGACCTGCAGCGACACCTGGTCAGGGACGTCGACCGCAGGTGGCTGCGCGGACATCGAAGCCGCAGCCAGGATGGCGGTGAATCCTAATCCCACCTCTACCTCGGCAAAGCGTCGCAGGCGCGCCAGGAGGGGTTGGGGGTCGGTGTTTAGCCTACGCGTCACCGCCCAGTTCAGCGTGCCCATCATCAGCATCACCAGCAGGAGGTAAATCTTGGCCAGCAACAGGACGCCATAGCTCGTTCCATAGAGTCCATTCCAGGTGCCTACGTAGAACCAGGCCATGTAAATCCCTGCCAGAACCAGGATCGCGACGCTTAGGATGGCCATCGACGAATAGCGCCTGGCCATAGAGCGGGCCTGCTGCACATTTTCGGAACGCCCCAGCGAAACCAGCAGGAAAGGCATCGCGCCGATCCAGGCCGCCGCGCCCAAATGATGGGCCGCAGTCGCCAACGCCAGCGAGAAACGGTGATCCATACGGGCTTCCGCATGGCTGGTGGACACGGTGGCAATCAACAGCAGGAGGCTTAGGGGAATCGTGGCCGCCACCGCTCTACGGGTTTTCATTCTGGCGCAGATCCACAACAGGACTGCGAGCAGAGCAGCGCACGTACCGGCAACGAAAAATCTGGTGGTGATGACATCGCGGAAATGCAGATCGCTGTCGCCGAGCAGCGATGCACTGGAGAGAACTACTGACACCAGCTCAGACACTGCGAGCGCGAGAGCAGCCCAGCGAATACCGCGAAAGCAAAAGGACTCGACTGGGGCAGTTGCGCCGGCTGGACGCGCAATCGCGAGCAGAAAAACGATGCCGCCCAGCAGCAAGGCCTCAAAGGAGAGATTTGCCGCACGCAGGAGCGTGCTTAGTAGATCAATATCACGCAGCAGCCAGATCAAGCCGTCATCTCAAGTTTGTTTGGAAAACATTTCCAGGAAAGGTCCGCGGAACTACCTTCGGGTTCACACAGCGCTATTGCACCTGGAAAGGGACTTCGCCCCGGGTAATGTGGCCGTCGGTGGCGAGAACTTGCCAGCGAAGCACGTAGGTTCCTTTCGCGAGCCCGTGGCCGGTTGCCGATAACACATCGGGGGCAGGCTGTGCAGGGGTGCCGATTCTTTCTACCGTGCCGTCGGGTTTTAGCAGGCTTAGGGTCGAGTGGGCTCCGTCGACGCGCGAATTGTACTTAAGATTGATCGTAATATCCGGGCCACTGACTGCGGAGTTCTTTTGAGGCGTGGAACTTACAAGCACGGCGTGGGCTAACGCGGGGCGCGAGCTTGCTGCCAGGAACGCTGCTACGAAAAGAATCACTGCGCTTGCGAACCATCGCGGTGATTTGCTGTGCATGATGAACCTCTCCCAAAGAGATCTGGAACCTTGGATGCTTGAGCCAAGATTTGTGATGGAGTTTTTGTCGTTTTATCTAGGATGGCAACATTTGAACAGACTGGGCGCGCTCGGAGTGTCCGCCTACTTCCGCTGCCCGGGCCTCGGCATAAGCGGCGGCACCCATCAGAGCAGCGCGGCTCTCCAGGATGAGGCGCACCGGCGTCTGCACCAGCAGATCACTCAGCCGGCCCTTGTCAGTGAATGCCTTCATAAAAGTACCGTCCTGCATCTTCTTGAGCAGCTTGGGAGCAATGCCTCCGCCTACGTACATACCGCCGACGGACAGGATCTTCAGTGCCAGGTTGCCGGCTTCCGCCCCGTAGGCAGACACGAAGATGTTCAAGGTTTCCACGCAAAGCTCACTAGCGCCAGACTCGCCCAGCTCGCCAATCACCGCGTTGGGGTCCTCCGTGCGCATGCGATCCTTCAACCACTGCGGTTCTTCCAGGCCCTTTACATCGCGACAGTAGGCGTAGACATTGGCCAGTCCGAGGCCGGAAATGACCCGCTCCGAGCTGACGCGGCCGCCCACAGTTTTTTGCAGATAACGCAGCAGTCCAATTTCCTCTTCGTTACGCGCCGCAAAGTCGCTGTGTCCACCTTCGGAGGCCATTGGCAGATGACTGCGACCATTCCATACCAGAATAGCCTCACCCAAGCCAGTGCCTGCCGCGATTAACCCGCGATTCCCTTCCGCAGCGGGGTCGCCTTTGCTGAGCACGAGAATCTGATCCGGGGTCAGCTCGGCAATACCATACCCATTCGCTTCAAGATCGTTGATTAGGAAAACATGTTCGATCTTGAGATCGACTCTAAGCTGGCTGGAATCGAGTACCCAGGGAAGATTGGTCAGCTTCAACCGGCCATGGCGTACCGGACCCGGCACCCCAAAGCAGGCCGCCAGCACATCGACCGGCTGGCCGAGCGTTTGCCTGCACTCCGCCAGGAATGCCTCCACGATCTGCACCAGGCCAGGAAAATCCCTGGCATGATACTTGTGATCGTGGACGGTCAGTAGTTGTCCATTATCAAACTTGCACAAGACCAAGTCGACCTTGGTGCCGCCCACGTCCCCGGCCAGAATCATCGCGAGATCTCCAGTTTACCCTCGCCGTCGGCCCCGGGCGGGGGCAACGCCGCGGCGGCAGCAGCATCGAGCAGCAGGGTGATGCGGCCGCTAGCGGGCTTGATCAGCTGCGATGGATAGGTTTCCGGATCGTAGGGGCCAGTAAAGACCTGCTTGAGCGCGGCAACTTTGTCGGCGCCTTCGATCAGAAAAAAGACATCCCGGCCCCGGTTGATAACCGGCCAAGTGAGCGTCACCCGCCACGATTCCTTTTGTTGGGGAACGTGATTGGCGATCGCGATGCGCATGAGTTCGTGCAAGCCTTCCGTGTGGGGAAACAGGGACGCGGTGTGACCATCCGGGCCCATCCCCAAGGCCACCATATCAAAGACTGGCATCTCCGCGCCTTCCAGGCGAAAGCTTTGCCGAATATCGAACTCATACCTGGAGGCAGCTGCTTCCGGCTCGAGCTCCCCGCGAATACGAAAGATCTGGTTTTCGCTCAGGGGAACCTGGTCCAGGAGCGCTTCACGAGTCATGCGGTAATTGCTGTCGGGGTGATCTGGCGGCACACAGCGTTCGTCGACCCAGTAGAGCTCGAGGTTCTCCCAGGGAATCTGCTCGCGGTATTGCGCGCTGGGATCGGCCAGGAGGGCAAACGCATTTTTCGGCGTATGGCCTCCGGAGATGGCAATCCGCGCCTTCCCCCGCGCGGCCGCACCTGCGCGAATGCCGTCAGTAAAGTACTGCGCCGTGCGCCGGGTTACCGCGTCCGCGGTCGCATCCACATAATAGAGGACTTCGATTGTCTGAGCCATGCAACTCGTATTTTAGAGCTTGTTCCAGGCGCGTCCATCCCGCGCCAGCAGTTCGTCGGCAGATTTCGGTCCCCAGGTACCGGCGGCATAGTTAGGAAGGTCTTTCGGCTTATTGGTCGCCCAAAAATCTAGGATCGGAGTCAGCAACGACCACGTGGCCTCTACACCGTCGCGGTGAGCGAACAGAGTGGCATCACCGAGCATGGCATCCAGCAGCAGCCGCTCGTAGCCATTTGCCGATGATTTGCCGAACGCCTCCGCATAGCTGAAATTCATGTTAACCGGGCAGACTTCCATATTCGGGCTGGGTACTTTGGCGCCAAAGCGCAAGGAAATCCCCTCATCCGGTTGAATACGCATGGCGATCAGGTTCGGCTGCAGTTCCCTGCAAGCACCCGACTGGTTCTTGAAAAGCAACTGCGGAGGTTGCTTAAATTGAATCGTAATCTCCGTGACCCTCTTCGCCAACCGCTTGCCCGCGCGCAGGTAGAAAGGCACACCCGCCCAACGCCAGTTCTCTATGCCCACTTTCAGCGCGGCATAGGTCTCGGTGGAGGAGTTGGGATCGACACGATCCTCCTGCCGATAACCTTTTACGTCTTTACCATCCACCTTGCCGGGGCCGTATTGACCGCGCACTGCGTCCATGATGTGGATAGGCTGGACCGAGCGCCAGACCTTAACCTTTTCCCGGCGCATCGCGTCGGCTTCAAAAGAGACGGGCGGCTCCAGGGCTACGAACGACAGCAGCTCCATCACATGGTTCTGTATTACGTCGCGGAGCGCGCCGGCCTTCTCGTAGAACGGTCCACGACCCTCAATGCCGATATCCTCTGCTGCCGTGATCTGTACGTGGTCGACGTAGTTACGATTCCAGACCGGCTCGAAGATCCCGTTGGCAAAGCGAAAGATCAGGATGTTCTGCACCGTCTCCTTGCCCAGGTAATGGTCGATGCGGAAGATCTGGTCTTCCGCAAAGACCTGGTTTACCTCGTCATTCAACTTTCGTGCCGAAGCCAGATCATGGCCAAAAGGCTTCTCGATGATGACGTGCACCGTACCCTGTTGCGGCTTCGCCATTCCGTGGCCACCGAGTTGCTCGATAATTTCGGCAAAGTATTCCGGCGCCGTCGCCAGATAGAACAATCTGTTCCCCTTGGTGCCTTGCTTCTGGTCTATGCCCTCGAGAACGGTCTTCAATTTGTCGTAGCCGCCCGGGTCGTCGAAGTTCATGGCGAGATAGCTTACTTTTTCGTATGAACTCGTCGAGCTTTTTCTCGCCCTCCTGCACGCCTCCAAACTGGAGGATGCCCTCGCGCATATCTTTTTCAAACTCGCCCTGCAGGGGACGCCGCGCCACGCCGACAACCGAGAACTCCTCCGGCAGAAGGTTGGATTGCTCGAGGTGGAAGAGAGCAGGCAGGAGCTTGCGTTTGGTCAGGTCGCCGGAGGCGCCGAAGATGACCACAACTGTTGGCTCAGGAATTCGCTCGGCACTCTGCGCCGCTTTCAAATCTTCGGGAGAAAACTGCACTTCTGTGGTTGCCATGGACCTTGCTCCTTGCTCAAAACAGTGATGTCTATGTCCTTACACCAGTATGGAGGCCCAGCCGCTCCAGCGCCTGCACGCATTGTGCTTCATCGAGATAGTGAATCGCGTGAATCCCCAGGGCTTCCGCCGCCTCGCAGTTGCCCGGGCGGTCGTCGATAAAAGCGACTTCCTCGGGATCGCGCTGGAGCACGTCCAGCACCAGATCAAAAAAATTTGGGTCCGGCTTGCGCAGTCCCACGTAGCAGGAGCTGAAAAAGGAATCGAAGTATCGGCCCAGCTCGAAGCGTTCGATGCGGTAATCGTTCAGTTCCCGGGATTCATTGTTGAGCATGGCCAACTCTATTTCCTCTGATGCTGCAAGCTCCTGAAGGATTCGCATGGCGGTGTGGGGCAGCAATACCGACCGCTCCTTCATCGCCTGGAGAAAGTCCGCGGACGAGAAAGGGCGCGGCTCGTAGAAGACGGTCCGCAGGAGATATTCATCAGTGGTGATCAAGCCTTTCTCCCACGGATCATTGGCGAGCTCATGCCTTTGCTCAAACGGGTCGCTATCCAGCTGAAACTTCTTCAGGATGGCGGCGCGTTCGTGATGATCCCATCCGTTGGTGAGCAGAACGCCACCCACATCCCAAAGAATCGTGCTGATCTCGGCCATGTCTGCGTCTCCCTAAGAGTGGACTGGGGGCCTTCAACCTGCGAACGAGAAAGGGTGCCCCACATCTCGCTCGTTTTTCGCAAGATGTGGGATGCCGCTGCTCGTGACCGGCAATTCCTGGACCCCTAGGAGCTTTAGCATTAAGAGTTGTGGTATCCCACATCTCGCGAAAAACGAGCGAGATACCCGGATTTCCTGCTCGTGGCCTCACCCAGATCTGCGTGTGCGGCTTTCTTTAAGGAAAGCCGCATGCAACTCAATGACCTCCTCAAGCCCAACAGAAAATCCGGGGTCTGGGACACCCGGGGTTGGTGGTAAGGATAGAGGTTAGGCTTTGCCGGCGGTTGCGGCAGGCCGTACCCGCTCCAGCAATTGCTTGGCCCGTTTCGTGATGTTCGCCGGACTGAAGCCGAGCTCTTCCATGACCTTGGGCCCTGGCGAGGAAGCGCCAAAGCGTTCCAGGCCAATTACGTCTCCGTGCCGGCCGACGTACTTCCACCAGCACATCGGTGCGCCAGCCTCGACTGCGAGCTTGGGGAGATGATCGGGGAAGATTTGCAGTTTGTAGGCTTCTGGCTGTTCCTCGAAGATTCGGAAGCTAGGCATCGAGATCACCCGCGCGGAAATACCTTCCTTTTTCAAATCCGCAGCAACCTGCAGAATCGGCCAGACTTCGGCGCCCGCGGCGACCAGCAGCACGTCCGGCGAAGCGCCGCCATCCTGCAGGATGTAGGCGCCTTTTCCAACCCCTTCGGCAACCTTGTATTTTTCAGGATCCAGGATAGGCAGGTTTTGCCGCGAAAGCGCCATGAAAGATGGTCCTTTCCGTTCCAAAGCGAGCCGCCAGCAAGCAACCGTCTCATTGCCATCCGCGGGACGAAAATCCGTCAGGTGAGGCACTGCCCGGAGCATGCTGAGCTGCTCGATGGGCTGGTGCGTCGGTCCGTCTTCACCCAGCGCGATCGAGTCGTGAGTGAATATGAAGAGCGAGTGCGAATGCATCAGCGCGGCCAGGCGGATCGCCGGTTTGCAGTAGTCGCTAAAGGTGAAGAACGTCGATCCGTACGGAATCAATCCGCCGTGAACGGCCATACCGTTGACCGCGGCGCACATGCCAAACTCGCGGACGCCGAAAAAGATATTGCGGCCGGCCGGATCGAGGTGGAAGTTGGCACTGTCTTTGAAAATCGTCCTGGTCGAGGAAGTCAGGTCGGCTGCACCCCCGATCAATTCAGGCACTGCCTTGGCGATGGCGTCCATCGTCTCGCCGCCGGCGCTGCGGGTGGCGATCGGCTTGGCGTCCGCTGCGAAAACGGGCAAACTCTTCTCCCATCCGGTAGCTAACTTGCCAGCCTGCGTGCGCTCAAACTCCGCCGCCAACTCGGGGAAATCTTTTTTGTAGCGCGCGAACAGATCGTTCCAGTCCTGCTCGTATTTCTTTCCCTTGTCTACTGCCTGCAGCCAGTTTTGCTTTGCTTCGTCCGGGACGTAAAAGCTTTTATCCTCCGGCCAGCCCAACGTCTTCTTGGTTTCTTTGGTGGCTTCCGGTCCAAGCGCCTCACCGTGCGCCTTGTTGGTGCCCGCTTTGGGGCTGCCGTACCCAATGACCGTGCGAACGCGGATCAGCGAAGGCTGGTCCTTCACTGCCTGCGCGGCTTTGATGGCCAGCGAAATCGCTTCCAGATCGTTGCCATTGTCCACCATCTGGACGTGCCAGTGATAGGCCGCAAAGCGCTCGGTCACATCTTCGGTGTAGGAAAGCGCTGTCGGTCCGTCGAGCGAGATGGAGTTGTCGTCGTAGAAGTAAATGAGCTTGCCCAGGCCAAGCGTACCGGCCAGCGAAGCCGCTTCGTGCGACACTCCCTCCATCAAGTCTCCGTCCCCGCACATGACATAGGTGTAGTGGTCGACGATGTTATAGCCGGGACGGTTGTAGATCGCGGCGAGATGCTTCTCGGCGATGCCCATACCCACGCCCATGGCGAAACCCTGGCCCAGAGGCCCAGTGGTGACTTCGACCCCGTCCGTTTCCCCATACTCCGGATGGCCCGGGGTGATGGAGCCATACTGACGAAACTGCTGCAAGTCTTCGATACCGATCTTGTAGCCGGTCAGGTGCAGAACCCCGTAAAGCATCGCGGACGCATGGCCGTTGGACAACACAAAGCGATCGCGATTGCTCCACTTGGAGTGGGCTGGGTTGTGGCGCATGAATTCATGAAAGAGGAGATACACGGTGGGGGAATCGCCTAACGGCGCCCCGGGGTGCCCGCTCTTCGCCTTCTCTACGGCATCCACGGCAAGAAACCGCAGCGTATTGATGGACAGCTGATCCAGTTCACTCATAACAACCTCGCTCTTTTCTTCGAGAATACTTCGGTTTGCTGTTCTAAGGATTCAATCCTGATTCTTTCCTTCAGATGAAGCCAGCGCGTAGGCGGTCTCCTGATTTTCAACCGGATCTTCAGCCGAATCCAGGCGAACTTCGAAACTACGGCCTTCCCAGCGATCGTCCGGGTACCATTTCATAGTAAAGATCACCCAGCCGTCTTGCCCGGGCTCGGTTTCCATGTCGGCGAAATGACCGGCACAACCTGCGGGGCGGCTTTCCTTATTGCGTACGGTCTTCCAGTCGTCCACTGTCCATATCAGGTAGAAGTGGTCATTGGCCACCAGGCGCAGCTTACTCCCCGCCGGAATGGCCTCCACTTGCCGATCGAGCCGGAAGACTTCAACCGGAGAGGAACGCTTACCTGCGCCGTAGCGCTCGGCCACTGCCGAGATCCGATCGAACACCTGGCCATCGGTCACCGACCGCAGCAGTTTGACATACTCAGCATGGGCCCACACTAGCGGCATAGCCGCTCCGGTAGGTTTGCCCAGCCTCAGCCCCATCTCGGGCATGTCGGGCGCGTCCCATATCTGTTCCGGTAGCATGCCTCCTCGAGAACTGAAGCCTTCGAGCGCCTGTATGTAAGGCCGGACGTCGTGACCCGCCGCCAACTCGTAGTGCGCGCGCTCGCCACTTAATAGCGGCCAAGCACGGCCCTGACCCCAGCCCAGGAACGGGCCGCCGTCGTGGCGCTGTCCGTAGCCGTCGTGGTTGTAGCGTCTCCAGCATGGGCCCACCGGCGTTTCCACCTTGAGCGTGTGATCGACCACCTTCAGCGAATCCACGATCACCGGATCATCCGCGCGCCGGATCCCGTACCTGACCAGCTCCAAAAACCCTGCATCGATCACATTACGCGCTTCGAAGTCTGCTCTCTCACCCGGACCGCGGTTGTTGATGCGGACCATCTCTTCGCCGCACCCATCCCTCGCATAAGCATCTCCACGCCGGGGTGGACGAATACGCATGTAATGCCGTGGTACGCCCGGCAATAGGGTTCCGTTATTGGTCACTGTCCAGTCTTCCAGGTGGGACTCAATCCAGTCCGCATGCTCTTCGAGGAAGAGGGCCAGCTCTGCCGATCCATAAGCGCGCAGGATGTCGGCGGCGCAAATTAAACTCGAAATCACCGCGGCCAGAGTGGAAGGGGAGTAACCGGCAGCTTCTTCCCAGCGCTCCTGCTGGGTGACGGGAGCATGACGCACCAGGAATCCTGCGGCGCGCTCCACAAACGCGAAGACGTCAAATTCCCCCAAGCCGTCCAGCTTCCACAGCCGCCACGCCAGGATGATCGGGAAAGCGACTTCATCAAGCTGAATGCCTATCCAGTAAGGGGTGCCGTCGATCCAGAAGTTTTGCGCGAAGCTGCCATCCGGTTTCTGTGTGCAGGCCAGGTAGACGAGGGCCCGCCGTGCTGTATCGACGCGATTGCAGGCCAGGAGTGCGGTGGCACTCTGCACCATGTCGCGGGTCCAGACCAGGTGGTATCCGCCCACATCTTCGTCGCTCTTATGCTGACCCCAGGGAATGGAGGCGGAGGCGATAAAGGCGCCAGAGTAATACTTGTCCTCGTGAGACAAAATGACGTTCTGGCTTATCTGGAGCAAGCGGCCCGCATCCATAGCGGCGTCCTTCAAACCCACTGGGGTGGCCGCCCGGTGCCACTGATCGTTAAAGCGCTTCAGGTTATGCTCGAACGGAGTGGTGACTGCCCCCAAGGCTGCGGTTAAAGCAGAGTGATGTCCCTCTCCGAGAGCGATGGCCACCACAAATTCGCGATGTTGGGCGATGTCGATCTCGCCGGTCAAGGCAATGTTGCCGTTGATTGCGGAACCGAATTGCCAATCCATCTGGAAGTTGTCCATCAGGTCCTGCCAGCCGTCGCTCCGGCCCACGAAGCCACAACTGGCGCGGCTGAAACCGCAGCTTGCGGCCATGACCAATGAGATGCCGTGCTTGTTAGCCAGCAGCGCCGGCTTGCCGGATAGGTCTAGGACGAACCCCGAATTATCCGCGCCGCCGACATCCAAGTGCGGGGCCAGCAGGGCGTAGGCTTTCATGCGCGACAACAAACGCTCGTCGCCTTCGAGACGCACGCGCATCAGCACTACGGGATGGTGGGGATCGGCAATGATCTCCTTGATGATCTTGTAGCGCCCCTGGTGATCGGAGTTGATGAGCCTTACAGCGGATGAGCAGCCGTCGATGTATTCGAAGATGCGTTCCAGATCGCGCTTCTCTTCGTGGACAAACGTCTCCCCGTCGGTGAGCAGGAACTCCATGTCCCGGGTCTGCGGCCGGTCGATGGTGGGGTAGTAGATTTCGTTGAGGATGCCGTGCGATACGGTAAACCAGATGCGGCTGGAGGCGGAGTACGCCATGCCTACACAGTCTTTTCTACTGGAAGTCCAACGCGGTTCAACTCCGGGCCATCCAAAGGCCGCGCCCTGGCCCTCGATCCAGCGGTAGCTGGAAGCGTGATGCGTCATCTTTCTACCTTTCTCAGAGAATGCAAATTACCTGACGGATGGATGCTCTCGAAGTTACAAAGGACTTGAAAATAACCCGGCATGAGGGATTTCCACAGCTCAGAAAACCGGCAAAATAAGCAGGAATGGGTTACAGGACCTGGGTATTGGCGTCGGGATCAGGATGGAAGGCGACCTCCCGCATGGCATGGGCAATTTCCCGGTTCTTCATGAAGCAATCCCAAACAAAACCGGAACGAAGGTTTTCGGCCATCAGCATGCCTATACCTACGTCGATCCCGATCACATCCTCGCCATACCACCCGACTTTTGGCTGGAATGCGTCGGCGAATCCATAACGCCCGTAAAGCTTATCGCCAAATCTTTCTCGCATCGTTAACAACACGTGAGAACATTCCGCGGGCAGAAAGACCAAAGACCCTGCGGCTGCACAGGGCACCAGGGTTCCGTCGAGTGGCCCAATCGAGGGCGGTCCACCCCAAACACGATAGCCCTGCCGGGAATCGGACGCTGAGATGCCCCACATATCCTGGTCAATCCAGGGATATTTCTGCCCCTGCACCAGGCACCAGAGCTGGTGCGCCCGGGTGGCGGCGATGGAGTTGGTGAAGTAATTGGCATGCCGGTCGCGCTGGTTGCGGTAGTCGCACCAGGCTTGTGGGTACTGATGAATAAAGAGCGGTGCGGCACCGCTGATGTAGTCAATTCCGCCATAGGTCACGACTGGCCTCTGCACCGCGTCCCACGCTTCGGGCGGAACCGGGTGGGTGGGCGAGCCGATCGCCAGCAGGTACATCGTGGTCAGCTCGGAGTAGATATCCCACCTGTTTTTGAGAAAGCCCTGGTCGGGCAGCCAGCCCATGGAAAGCGTGTTGCCCCCGTTCATCATCCACTGCCAGTCAATACGGCGATAGAAGGTGGTTGCCAACGCCTCGATCCGAGTGTTTCCGGTAAAGAACTGACGGCAGTGCAGTACACCACAAAGGAGGAGCGCTGTATCGATAGACGACAACTCGCTCCCGAACAGCCGCTGTCCACTGTCGATGTCAATGAAGTGGTAGAGAAAACCGTGCTCGTGCGGACATTCTTCCAGCAGGAAGGCCAGAGTCTTCTCCACTCGCTGTTCGCAATCCATGGGGCGAAGGTAGCTATATTTGGCGGCGATGCACAACGCGCTTAAACCAAAGCCGGTGGCGGCGATGCTGGCTACCCGGCTAAGGGATCGTCCGACGGTCGGCGCCCGGTCCCGCACCAGGCCGCTCCTGGGACTTGCCTCGTTAAAGAAGAAGTCGCAGTTCCGTCCTTCCATATCGTCAAAGAGAGCCTCCGCGATCCTGGAAACCTGGGTGAGCGGGCGGTTGATGAACACGCCTGGCGGGTGGGCGTATTTTTCGGCTGCCTGGCTCTCGGTTTTTGGGGCGGCCGCGGCGGCGTTCGATGCTACGGCTGGCCGGTCCTGCAGTGCTTCGCCTGCTGCTAGACCTGATGCGCTGAGGGCGAGCGCTCCGGTGGCGCCCGCTTGCCGTAAGAGCTGCCTGCGGGTTATTCGTGTCCGGGTCAATGAAAATTTATTCTCAAGGCCAAAATAAGAACCAGGTAGCGGCTTCCACGCGGCAGCTCTACCGCACTCTTTCGAGTGTAAACCTGTGTTTGGCCCTCGATATCACCATAAGGTGGGGGGGACCGGCTGGTAACGGGTTCCTGTTCTGCTGATACAGTGATATCGCGACAATGCATCTACATTCCGAACCTGCGTTGCCCGAATTGCATCCGATAGCATGGAGACGCAATATTGGATGGGGCAACCAGGCGCAGCCGTTGCGCCGGACGTTTTTGCCGCCACTCCCTAACCGCACCACGCCCAATCCGGGCTAGCTGGTCCCAGACTCATCCTTGTGGATGAGGGACCAATCCAGGAGGATATTTTGGCTTACGAACTGCCACCACTTCCCTACGACTACGCCGCGCTTGAACCCCACATCGACACCGAAACGATGAAGCTTCATCACGACAAGCACCACGCCGCGTACGTCAACAACCTTAACGGCGCTATTGAGAAGCATCCTGAGCTGGGCAAGCACTCCCCAGAGGATTTGCTGCGCAATCTGAGCACCATTCCGGAGGACATCCGTGGTGTGGTGCGCAACAACGGCGGCGGCCATGTGAACCACTCCATGTTCTGGGCGATCATGAAGCCCGGTGGGGGCGGTGAGCCGACGGGCAAGATTGCCGAGCAGATCAAGAAGGATTTCGGCAGCTTTGCGGATTTCAAGAAACTGTTCAATGAGACGACTGCGAAGCAGTTTGGTTCAGGTTGGGGCTGGCTGGTGTTTGAGGGCGGCAAGTTGAAGGTTGTCACTTCGCCCAACCAGGACAATCCCATTTCGCAGGGGCTTTTTCCCATTCTGGGGAATGATGTCTGGGAGCACGCGTACTATCTCAAATACCAGAACAAGCGGCCGGACTATCTTGCGGCCTGGTGGAACACGGTGAATTGGGACGAGGTCAACAAGCGCTTCGAGCACGCACAGAAGTAAGTAGTTCACGGAAGACCCAGTCTCCCGACGGTGTTGTCGGGAGATTGGGAACACCGCAGGTCGCTGCTGTTTCTACGCCACCCCAAACCACGCAAATGAGTCCCGTAGGGACGGCTGAAGTTAGCCCAGGACGCAGTCCTGGGTTAGGTTGCACTCTTTGAAAAGTCCCGCAGGGACGACTGAGAAAGTTAATCGAAAGATGGTCCTTAATTCGCGCCATGTAATTTTCCAGTCGTCCCTACGGGACTTTTCGTCGCTGGAATCTCCACCCAGGACTGCGTCCTGGGCTAAGTTCAGCCGTCCCCGTTCGATAAGCTCAGGGCAGGCTCTGCGGGACTCATTTCCGTTCAGGATTGCGGCCATCGTTCCCGGACTAGAGTGAGCGCTTGCTCGCGGGTGTGAACAGTTCCTTCGAGCTGGGCGTCCTCAGCCATAGCGAGCATCTGAGAAAATTGTGGGCCGGGTTGATAGCCGGCTTCGATCAGATCTTTGCCACTCAAAAGCAGGGGAGGCCGAACCTCTTCCTCCGGTAATGTCTCGAAGCGCTCCCGGGCAAAATCATACAGCTCGAGTGATCCGTGGCTCGCCAGGCAGTCGAGACGATGCAGCGCGAGGTGCTGATCAAAACTCTGCAGGCGGAAGAACCGCTTCAGCGTTGACTCCTTCATTTTGCGCACGTCGCCAAAACGCATGTGGTTGGCGATGAGGGACAGGATTTGCTCCGTTTCGTGATTGGGAAATCGCAGACGCTTACATATCTCCCCGGCTATACGAACTCCTGCCTCCACATGCCCGTCAAAACGTATACGATCTGGCGCCACGCGAAAAGTCGCGGGTTTTCCAATGTCGTGGAGTAGCGCCCCCCAGGCGAGGGCCACCGGTACACCAGCAGGAAGCCCGTCGAGCAACATCAACGTGTGCACCCAGACATCGCCTTCGGGGTGGTACTGCGGTGGCTGCGCCACGCCCTTCATTTTGACCACTTCCGGCAGCACCTGGGCCAATAGCCCGGTCGCATCCAGCATTTCGAAGGCGCGACGGGCGTGACCTTCGGTAAGCATTCGGGTCAATTCATCGCGCATTCGCTCGTGACTCACCTGGTTGACGGCCGGCGCTAATCGCTCGATTGCCTTCGCGGTCACCGGCTCCAGATCAAAGGTGAAGCGCGCCGCAAAGCGTACGGCACGCAACATGCGCAGCTTGTCTTCCGTGAATCGCGCGCCGGGGTCTCCGATGGCACGGATCAAGTGGGCGTCCAAGTCTTGCATCCCGCCCACCAAGTCCAGTACAGACTCGCTGACCGGATCCATCATCATGCCGTTAATGGTGAAGTCTCGGCGCTTCACGTCCTCTTCCGGTGTGGCGGAGAATCGCACCGCATCCGGACGTCTACCATCGGAGTAGTCTCCATCGCTGCGAAAGGTGGCGACCTCGGTCGTGATCTCCCCGGTGCAGACCAAGACGATGCCGAAGTGTGCACCCACGGCAAAAGTCTTCTCGAACAGGGTCAATACCTGATCTGGCGTCGCGCTGGTGGCGACGTCGAAGTCCTTGGGAGCGCGGCCCAGCACCAGGTCGCGCACGCAGCCGCCAACGAAATAAGCCTGATGTCCGGCGCCGCGCAGCCGGGCCACGATCGCCGTTGCCGCATCCCGAGCTACGGTAAGTTCCATTCCTACTACTATAGAAAGGTGAGTCAATCCAGCCAGCTCTTTTCTGGCGCCGAGGGCGCTTATAGCCGGGGCCTGATTCTCGCTATCGAAAGCTCCTGTGATGAGACCGCAGCCGCGGTGGTCGAGCGCGGGCGTCATGTACTCTCAAGCATCGTGGCCTCGCAAATCGCCATCCATGCTCCTTATGGCGGTGTGGTTCCGGAACTAGCCTCGCGCGAACATCTGCGCAATATCGTTCCCGTGGTGCGTGCGGCACTGGACAAAGCCGGCGTCAGCTTCTCCGATCTGGACGCGGTCGCGGTCACAGAAGGCCCCGGCCTAGCGGGTGCATTGCTGGTGGGAGTCGCCTATGCCAAGTCGCTGGCCTTCGCTCTCGGCAAGCCGCTCATCGCCGTAAACCATCTTGAGGGTCACATCCACGCCGTTTTGCTAGCGCATAGCGAGATGCTCGAGCTGAGGGATAGCCGATCGCTGGCCCTGGTCGTTTCCGGTGGCCACACGCATCTTTATCTCGTCCGCTGCGAGGGCGAGAGCTTTACCTATCGCAACGTCGGCGCCACGCTCGACGATGCGGCCGGCGAAGCCTTCGACAAGGTCGCCAAGCTGCTGGGACTGGGCTATCCGGGCGGCCCCTGGATCGATGCGCTGGCGCCGCACGGGGACCCTTCGTCGGTCGCGTTTACCCTGACCCAAGTGAAACAAAAAGCTCATAGGCCGGATTCTCCCGTTGATCGATTTGCCTTCTCCTTCAGCGGCATCAAGACCGCGGTGCTTCGGTATGTTCAGATTCACGACCTCTATCCCTCGATTGAGCGCCGCCGTGAAGCCCTGGCCGCGCTTCCGATGGCTGGACCCGGCGAGGTGCTTCCCTTGTGTGACGACCGGACTCTGGGATTGATCGCGTCCTTTCAACGTGCAGTGGTCGAGGATCTCAAGCGGAAGACCTTTCAGGCTGCCGAGGCGCTGGGCGCGGAAAGTATCCTGGTTTCGGGCGGCGTCGCCGCGAACCGTGAACTGCGGGAGCGATTCACGGAGGAAGCCGCACGGCGTGGGTTGCCGATCGCGTTCCCGACGGTTGCGCTCTCCACCGACAATGCGGCCATGATTGCGGCTGCGGCTTGGCCCCGATTCATGGCGGGCGGGTTTGCAGCCCTGGATCTAACCGCCAATGCCTCGCTAGCTTTGGGGAAAAAATGATACTGAAAATTAGAGCGGCCGGTGAACCCGTCCTGCGCGAGCGCGCCCGACCTCTGCGACCCGAAGAAATCCTGCTGCCCAGCACCCAGGAACTGATCGCCTCCATGCGCGAGACCATGCGCGACGCACCGGGAGTTGGCCTGGCTGCGCCACAGATAGGTCTGCCCTTGCAACTCGCCGTCATCGAGGACCGCGAAGAATATATGAAGGACTTTAGCCGGGAGATGCTGGCCGAGCGGGAGCGCAAGCCGGTGGCTTTCGAGGTCATCATCAATCCCGTGCTTACGTTGGAATCAGAGCCGGAGGTCGAGTTTTTTGAGGGCTGCCTGAGCCTGCCGACCCTGGTCGCCCTGGTGCCCCGGGCACGCAAGGTTAAGGTCGAATGCCTCGATGCCCAGGGAAAGCCGAAAGTCATCCGGGCCTCGGGGTGGCATGCGCGTATCCTGCAGCACGAGATCGATCATCTGTCGGGCGCGCTTTATGTGGACCGGATGCGCAGTGTGAGTCTCTGCACACTCGAGAACTTCACCCGCCATTGGAAGGGAAAATCCATTGCGGAAGTGAAGCGTCTGCTGCCCTAACCCCGGATTTCCTGTAGAAGTTGGTTGCGTTGGCAAACATCATGCGCCTTTCCTTAAAGAAAGGCGCATACGCGGCCTTGTCCAGTGCTGCGTGGCAGGAAACCCGGGTAGTGGTATGCCGACCTGGATACCGAGGGATCCGCGCCGGTGGACGCTAGACGCTCGAAAAGTTACCATGAGGGTCAGGTAAGCCCCCAGCCTGGATGACCATCCGTCTCTTCAACACTCTCACTAATACTGTCGAAGATCTCGAGCCTTCTGATGGCGAGACGCTGCGTATCTATGTATGTGGCCCTACGGTGTACGACTATGGGCACATCGGCAACTTCCGCACGTTTTTGCAGCTGGATGTGCTCCGCCGCTTTTGGAAACAGCAAGGGCATAAGATCCAGCATGTCATGAACATAACGGATGTCGATGACAAGATCATCCGGAATGCGGCCGCGGCAAAACTCCCCATAAATAAGTACACCGAGAAGTATGAGCGCGCTTTTTTTCAGGATCTGGACGCGCTGGGCTGCGAACGGCCGGAGATTATCGCCCGGGCCACGGAAAACATCGGAGAGATGGTGGATTTGATCGAACGGCTGGCGGCTAAGGACCTTGCTTATCAGGCGCCGGACGGGTCCTGGTATTTCCGGATAGCCGGGTTTCCCGAGTACGGCAAGCTGTCAAAAAAGGATTTCACTGCCATCAGCGACGGGGCGCGGGTGGACCTGGACGAGTACGACAAGGATTCGGCCCGTGATTTTGCCCTGTGGAAGGCTGCCAAGCCCGGAGAACACTGGGATACCAGGCTTGGCCCCGGCCGGCCGGGGTGGCACATTGAATGTTCCGCCATGGCGCTCAAATACCTGGGCGAGAGCTTCGACCTGCACGCCGGGGGCGAGGACCTGATGTTCCCCCACCATGAGAACGAAATCGCGCAGTCGGAATCGGCCACAGGAAAGACCATGGCCTACCACTGGATGCACGTTCGTTTTCTGCTGGTGGATGGGCGCAAGATGTCGAAGTCTGAAGGTAACTTCTTCACTTTGCGTGACTTGCTGCTTAAGGGGTATAAACCTTCGGCGATTCGTTTTCTCCTCATCTCGGTTCCCTACCGCGGCCCGTTGAATTTCACCTTGGAGGGTTTGACAGACTCGGCCAGTGCGGTGGATCGGGTACGGACCTTTGCGCAAAGAATCCGGGGAGGAAACTGGCCGGCTGGGATGAACAGCGATGTGGAAGCCCAGACTACGAAAGCACAGCAGAACTTTTGCGCGGCGCTTGCCGACGACCTGAATACTTCGCAAGCCCTTGCCGCCATTTTTGAGTTGGTCCGAAATGGGAATATTGCGGCTGACTCGGGCAAGTTGTTTGCCGGAAACGTCCCGGCCATCGACGAGGCACTTCGCCGGTTCGATCAGATCTTCGCTGTGCTCGAGGATCGGGATGCGGAGATTGCGCGCGGAGCCTTGCAGTGGGCGCAGGAGGAGGGGCGGAGCGCCCAGGCAGCGCCTGAGTTGGTGGCTGCTTATTCCCTCAGCGACCAGCAAATCGACGCGCTGTTGGCTGAGCGTGACCAGGCTCGCCGGAGCCGCAATTTCGCCCGCAGTGACGCCATTCGGAATGAGCTGGCTGCTTTGGGCATCCTCATTGAGGACTCCAAAGATGGCGCGCGGTGGAAGCGGAAATAGGTCGTCTAGAGACAGGAAACCCCTTTACGACTTGAGTCCCGCAGGGACGGCTGAAGGTTGTCCAAGATGCGTCGCGGCCTATTTCCAGCCGTCCCTGGCGGGACTTGATCCGTCTGGAAGAGTGCGGACTATCTCACACATCCTCTGAGGGCCGCACCCCTCAGGCCCGTGATAACCTTAACGGGCAAGGGGATTCAAAATGTGGATGGAAGACCAGAGACCGCGCGGTTTGTACACCGGTTCCTGCCCCATGCCACGCACGCGTCTGAACGTGCTCCCCGCTGGCACCCGACCTAGTCTCTTCGGCGGCGACTAGCTTTCCTCCGCCGAAGCTCTGCCCTGACTCCGACCGCCTGGCGTTTCCTCCGCAGCGGTTCGATTGACTCGCCTTTGTAGAACGCCGAGAAAGCAGAGAAGCATCATGCAGAACAATGGTCATAGCAGCACCCTTCTTGCCCGGTACGGTCCGAAGCTTTTGGGCCCGGTGCCGGGTCCAAAAGCCCGCGCAATTGTCGCCAGTGACGAACGCTACGTCTCCCCCAGCTACACCCGTTCCTACCCCATGGTGGCCAAACGCGGCCGCGGCGTCCGGGTTGAGGATGTGGACGGAAACGAGTTTCTGGACTTTGCCGCCG
This sequence comes from uncultured Acidobacteriaceae bacterium, assembly GCA_963830325.1. GTDB lineage: Bacteria > Acidobacteriota > Terriglobia > Terriglobales > Acidobacteriaceae > PALSA-350. The sequence continues at coordinate 730,895 of CAWHMV010000003.1, read as the reverse complement.
GCATCGCCGTTGTCTCCACCGGTCATTGCCATCCCGAAGTAGTGGCCGCCATCCAGCAACAGGCTGCCGAGCTGATCCACATCTCGGGCACCGACTTTTATTACGAGCTTATGGTGACCCTCGCCGAGCGGCTCTCGGCCATCGCTCCTATGCCGGGGCCGCACCGCTTCTACTATGGAAACTCCGGGGCGGAAGCCATCGAGTGCGCGCTCAAGCTTGCCCGGTACCATACCGGCCGCCAGAACGTGATCGCTTTCTTTGGCGCCTTCCACGGGCGCACCATGGGTGCTCTTTCGCTGACGGCTTCCAAGCCCCAGCAACGGCGGCGCTTTGCTCCTTTGGTTCCCGGGGTCACGCACGTGCGCTATCCCTACGCCTATCGCGGCTGTAGTGGGGGCCCTCAGGAAGAGGAACGCTTCGCACTGGCTTGCGCCCGTTACATCGAAGAAAAGCTCTTCAAGACCACGCTTCCCCCGGAAGAAGTCGCCGCGATCTTTGTGGAGCCCATCCAGGGAGAAGGTGGCTACGTGGTAGCGCCGGATATCTTTATGCAGGAGCTGCGTCGCATCTGCGACAAGCACGGCATTCTGCTGGTAGTCGACGAGGTGCAATCAGGAGCAGGCCGTACCGGCAAATGGTGGGCGGTCGAGCACTCCGGGGTGCAGCCGGACATGGTTTGCATCGCCAAAGGGATCGCTTCAGGCATGCCCTTGGGTATTTGCATGACGCGCGCGGAGCTGATGGACTGGGTTCCTGGCTCGCACGCCTCGACGTTCGGGGGCAACCCGGTGGCCATCGCCGCAGCACTCGCCACCATGGACGTGTTGGAGCGTGAGGGCATCGCCAATGCGGCTACCATGGGAGAAGTCTTCTTTTCCCGCTTACGCGACTGGACGTCCAAGCACCCGATTGTCGGCGATGTCCGTGGGAGAGGGTTGATGATTGGTTTGGAGATAGTCAAGAGCCAGCAAACCCGCGAACCAGCACCCGCGTTACGCGACCGCATCGTGTCTCTGGCGTTCGAGAAGGGTCTCCTGCTACTTGGTTGCGGAGAAACTTCCATCCGTTTAGCGCCCCCGCTGATCCTGAACGAGCATGAAGCTACCATTGGCCTCGATATCTTCGAGCAGTGCGTGGCAGAGGTAGAGCAGGAGCATGCGCAAGCGGCCAGCTTTGCCTCTGCCACTGTTTAGAGCAGAATCAGAATCCGTTTGACCGAACTATATCTGTGAGGTTGGATTTTTCCTGGCAAGAAATCCAGTCGGCATCTCTGGGCCTGGATACAGCTTTCTGATTCTGCTCAATGCCTGAGCGGATGCTCCATGCGAGGTGGGGCATCCGCTATTCTCTGGGTTAATCTGGAAGCTCTGGAGACCGACGCCCCGTGCAGGCCGCAGGCATTCACCACCTCGAGCTCACGCTTCTCTTCCTCGTGCTCCTCGTCGCTGGGCTGACGACGCTCGCGCAGCGGTTCAAAATTCCTTATCCCATCGTGCTCTTCATCGGTGGAGTGGTTCTCTCTCTCTTCCGCCACCTGCCTCAGATCGCACTGAATCCGGACGTTGTTTTTCTGGTGGTTCTGCCTCCGTTGCTCTTCATCGGGGGGTTCAACACTTCCTGGCGCGACTTTCACAAAAACATTGTCAGTATTCTTATGCTGGCCTTTGGCCTGGTCGGATTTACTGTGTTTGGCGTTGCGGTGGGCACGGCCTGGCTGATTCCTGGATTTGACTACCGGCTGGGCGCGGTACTGGGAGCCGTAATCTCTACTACGGATGCGATCGCTGCGACCGCTATTGCCAAGCGCCTCGGCCTCCCTCGGCGAATTGTTGACATATTGGAAGGCGAAAGCCTGGTCAACGATGCGAGTGGTCTGCTCGCTCTGCAGTTTTCTGTTGCCCTGGTTGTCGCCGGGAGGCGCCCGGGACCGGGCCTGGCCGTGCTCGAACTTCTTTGGTTGGTGGCTGGCGGCGTAGCAATCGGCCTGTTTGCCGGCATCGTCATTCACAAAGTCTCACTCGATATCACCGACTCTCCGGTGGAAATCACTTTGTCCCTTGCCACCCCTTACATGGCTTACCTTGCAGCAGAGGGGATCCATGCGTCGGGCGTGCTCGCAACCGTGGTCTGCGGCCTTTATCTCGGGCGCAAAAGTTCGGAGACGCTCTCCATCAACGCGCGTATCGACGGCACCGCGGTGTGGAAGACGCTGGAGTTCGGCCTCAACGGCCTCGTCTTTATTCTTATGGGCCTGCAGCTTCGGTTGATTCTGAGCGGCATCCACCACCGTTCCGTGAGCCAACTGATCCGCTATGGGATAACGTTCGCGATCCTGGTCGTCGCGTTGAGGATCATCTGGGTGTTTCCTGGTGCGGCCATCGCGTATTGGATACGACAGCATGTGTTTCACCAGATCGATACGCGTCCCACCGGCAAACAGATCTTTATCGTGGCCTGGACAGGAATGCGCGGAGTGCTGGCCCTGGCCGCCGCCATCTCGCTGCCTACCGTACTCGAGAACGGGGCACCTTTCCCGGAGCGGAACTTCATTATCTTTCTCACTTTTTGTGTGATCTTTGTGACCCTGGTCCTGCAGGGGCTGACCCTCCCGGCAGTGATCAGGAAGCTGGGACTCGCGGCCGGCGGCGAGCAAAACCTGGAAGAGCAGCAGGCTCGCCTGCTCATCCTGAACACGGTGCTCGATTACCTGAGGGATCTGTCGAAACAGTCAAAATCGGATCATAAGGAGATTTACGAAGACATGATCCGCCACTATCAGGCGCGTGCCACCTTGGCCGAAACTGGAGGCGAGGAGATGCAGCTGGAGGGGGAAATCGCCCTGGCTCGTTATGAACGCAATCTGAGCCAGGAATTACGAGCTCTCGAACGGTCCACCGCGGTCATGTTGCGCAACGAGGACAAGATCAATGACGAGATTCTGAGAACCATCGAGCGCGAACTGGACCTCAGCGAGGCACGCTATCAGAACACCTAGCGTTTGTTGATGATCAGCGCTTTTCGGTGCTCTTTACCCACATGACGCCGGCGGCGAAGAAGACGCAGGCCACGGCAAGCGCCAGGATGGCGTGGGGTTTGTTGCCGTAGTGGACAGCCACAGCGGCATCAATCCACCAGACCACCGCGCCCACGAACCAGATAAAGGAAAGATTCCTCATTCGCATCGAGGCTACCTCAACGACTCCGGTTCACAATGCGACAACTCTCGGCTATTCCATTACTTTGGGAATCGCATCGGAAACCTCGGTTTCCCATTACTCAAATAATTCTAAAACTAAATTGTCTTTAAGTTTTCCCCCGCCGCTTTACCCAGACCCTCTCTGCCGCCGGATGGCCCAGCGTGGAACGGCCGGCACTGGTTTCGATGGAGACCGTCCGGTCGTAGTTCTTTGCCAGGACACTCACCCGGCCACCCGGGGCGATGCCTGCCTGGTGCAGGAAAAGCAGCAGTTTTGGGTCGCGTTCGTAGAGGCTTACCACAGTGTAGCCGGCATCCTCTTTGGCTTCCGAAAGCAGGACCATCCCGCGCTTTGCGCGTTCCTCAGGGGTCTCCGGTAACACCCAGTTGCCGTGCGGGCAGGTTCCTTTGGAGCCCAGTCTTTCCAGCAGCTTGGCTTCAAACGCAGGCGACACGGCGTGCTCCAGGCGCTCTGCCTCGTCGTGGACCTCATACCATTCCATGCCAAACATCTCCGCCAGCATGCGCTCGATCAGATGGTGACGCAATGCGGTCCGGTAAGCGGTCTCCTTACCTTTGGGCGTTAGGCGGACGATCCCGTCAGGCTTGACCTCGAGATATCCGTCGCGCCTTAAGCGTTTGATCGCCATGGTAACCGCGGGTGGGGAGACCGAAAGCCAGTGAGCCAGGGTTGCGGGGATAACCTCCTGGCCCTCGCTCTCTGCTTCGAGAACGGCCTTTAAATAGTCTTCTTTCGAGATGGTGATAGGAGGCTTCACGTCGCGCTGTCAGTAGTTTAGCCGGTTTGTTGCATGCGTCCGGGCATAGAATAAGGCGCATGCTTGGGCTGCGGCTGCTGGAGGAGTTTGTTCATGTCAGCGACTATCTCACTGCTCGCTTTGGGGTTGGGCGAGCGGCGCACCTGGAGCTGGGACGGCGTGGAGAGGAAGCGGCTTTCTTTTACCTGCGCCGCCGCGGGTATATCGTCGTGGCCCGTGACTGGCGCAGCGGGAAAGTTCGTGGCGATCTTGATTTGGTGGCCTGGGAAGGCAACACTCTCTGCTTTATTGAAGTGAAAACGCGCACCAGCCGGAATGTGGCCACGGCAGAGTCTGCTGTCGACCACGACAAAGCCCGAGTGTTGCGCCGGATCGCGCGGCAGTATCTTCTTGCGCTGCCCGATACGCCTGACCAGGTACGCTTCGATGTCTTGTCGATTTATTACGAGGCTCAAAGGGCCGCCGATATTCAACTCTTCCGTGGTGCATTTGATTGGCGTTGAAAGGAGCCGCACTTGATGAACCGCCGGCAATTTATTTCCGCAATGGGTGCAGTTACGGCGATGACGGCAGTCCCGGCGTCGTTCGCGTCGCCGGCCCGTCTTTCGCATAAGGAGCGAGTCGACCGCGCACTGCGGGGAGAGGATGTGGACCGTCCTCCTTTCAGCCTGTGGCACCATTACAAGCGGCCGACCGCAGAGCTGGAAGCGCAGGATCATCTGGAATTCCATCACAGATACGATACCGATTTTGTCAAAGTGATGAACGACTTTGACTATCCGCGGTCGAAGACCGGGAAGTGGTATGAGCTGGAGCCCTTGAAGACGCCTTATCCCGAACAGCTGCGTACGCTGGAGCTGGTTCGTGATGGCTTACACGGTGATGCGTATTTTATCGATACGCTCTACGGGCCTTACATGACAGCGATGTTGCTGTTGGCGGCCGAGCCGCAGTTTGCCGACAAGAAGGGTGGAGAGGATCGCACGGAGGTCATCAATAGCATTCATGGCTTCCAGAAGGAAAACACTACGGCGTGGGAACAGGCGATGGAGGCCATCACGCAATCGACCATCAACCATATCCGACATTCGCAGGAGATTGGCTGCTCGGGGACTTTAGTCAGCATTTTCAATGCGACCAGTAGGTTTGGCTCGGTCTCAGATTACGAGCGCTATAGCAAGCCATACGATAAGCGCGTGCTCGCGGCCCTGGCGGATAGCAAGTTGACGCTCCTGCATCTGCATACTCTGGAGAGACCTTACCTGGATCAGTTCAAAGACTTTCAGGCGCCGGTTATCAACTACTCGGTGAAGACGAGTGGTATTCCTATTTCCGAGGTCCGCAAGGATTACCCGCAGGCGATCGCCGGAGGCGTGGACGAGGTGGATTTCGATAAGCTCACTACGGAGGAGATTCGGAAGCAGTGGACTCTGGCTCGGGAGCAGGCTGGGAGCAAATACATCATCACGCCGGGGTGCTCGGTTCCTGATGCTTCGACCGATGCGGAGCTTGCCCAGATGTCGCGTGCTGTCGGTGTGCGGCCGAATACCGCTATGCGGAAGATTTGATTTTCCGGTGATGCAGCGAAAGCGTTTGTGGTGCTGCGCCCATCATTTTCGGCCCAGGTACGCTGGCGCGAACGTGGGGCACCCGTCCGACTCCCGCCACCTTGCTTACACCCTCCGGTCGAAAAACATTTCCACGAAAGGTCCGCGGAACTGCAGATCCCTCGGCTTCGCTCGGGATGACAAGGGAAAGGGCAACGCTACATGGAAAGTAGTTGCTGGACCGGAGGGGTCATGGGCCTGAGGCCCAAGCCAAGGTGATAAGAAAAGCGCCTCGGTCCAGCGACCACTTTCTAGACAATCGTTGCCCTTTCCTTTGTCATCCCGAGCGAAGCCGAGGGATCTGCAGTTCCGCGGACCTTTCGTGGAAATGTTTTTCGACCGGAACGTAGCGGAGTGGAGAGATCCGCGGTTTTCCTTGGCTATTGGGCGTCTTTGTATTCCTCGTGCCAGGCCATTTGAATGGCTTCGAGCTTGGGCTCATTCGACTTTGTGGGGTCGTCCGCGAAACCATCCAGCTGGGTTACGTACTTGTGCAGATCGGTAAAGCGCACCGTGAGGGGATCCAGGCTGGGATACTTTTCCTGCAGCTGAATACCGATTTCTTCCGCGTCATTCCACATGATTTCACGGGCCATCGTCTGCTCCTTACTTCCCTTCCGCCATGGTCAACGGCTTGCCCTCGGAAACATAGTTGCGATTCCACTTGGGGATCTCAACTACGTAAGTTCCTGGCCCGGTAATCACGGCCTGGCAGCCAAGCCGCGAATTGAGCTGTTGATCCGCTGCCATGTCCAGCCGGTCGAGCTCATCGTCGTCCGGCGGCGTGAGTGCTTCGGCGCCCTCCTTCGTCCATAGATGACAGGTGGTACAGGCGCACACGCCGCCACAGGCGTGATCAATAAAAATGTCGAAGTGTTCGGCTACGTCGAGGAACGACATGGGCTTGCCATGATGCCCATAGGGAAGAGTGCCGTAGGGGAACTCCACCGTGCGGCCCTCAGGAAGAAATGTGACGCGAACCATGTTGTCAGTCATCAGCTTTACTTTCTTTCAATAAACTCGGCCTGGGCAATGGGATGCGAAGATGTGGGGCCCTGGCCCAGGTTGTCATTTGCGGATTGCATGGTTTGACCCTTGATCGCGGTCGATACAGCCGCGTCCATCATGAGCTCAGCAAAGCGGTGGGTTGCTTTATCCAGCGCCTCGGTGCCTGCCCGCAATGCCTGCAGATCGTCGCCCTGCTTAAGGACGCTCAGCTCCGCGCTCAGCGCGTTGATTTCGGTACGTTCGTCGGGCTCGAGCAGTTGCCATGCAGGACTGGAAGGAGCCTTTTCCAGAGCATTCAGGATGGTGTCCGCTTCGTTCCTGGCTTCGACCAACTGGCGCAGATGGATGTCCTCTTCTGCGTGATCGAAGGAGTCGAGGATCATCGATTCCACCTGCTCATCGGTAAGGCCGTAAGCGGGTTTTACGGAGACCTCCGCTTGCTTGCCGCTGCGCTGTTCCAAGGCGGAAACATGAAGAATGCCGTTGGCGTCGATCAGGAACTTGACCTCGATGCGCGGTAAGCCCGCGCTCATGGGTGGAATTCCCTTCAGGTCGAAACGCGCCAGCGAGCGGCAGTCTTTTGCCATTTCACGCTCACCCTGCAGCACGTGGATGGCGACGTTCGTCTGGCCGTCGACCCCGGTGGTGAATGACTCGGAGGCGGAGGCAGGGATAGTTGAGTTGCGCTGGATAATCTTCGCGACGACTCCGCCCAGAGCCTCGATACCCAGCGAGAGCGGCGTCACGTCAAGCAGCAGCATATCCTGGGTAGCCTTCGATCCACCACTCAGAATATTAGCCTGCACAGCGGCGCCGAGGGCGACCACTTCATCCGGATTGAGCTCGGTGCGGGGCTGCTTGCCACGACGCGGTAGTTCGAACACATCGCTGATCAGGCGCTGCACGAGAGGAATGCGCGTGGAGCCGCCAACCAGCACGACCTCGTCGATCTGATCGGGGGTAAGGCCCGCATCACGTAAAGCGTCGCGACAGGGCGCCAGGGTACGGGCGACGATCGGTTGGATGAGTTGTTCGAATTGTTCGCGCGACACTTCGCGGCTGTAGCGGCCGCCTTGCGGAAGCTGGATGTCGATGTGTGCCACGGGCTGTGACGAAAGCGCGATCTTCGCTTCGATCACCGCCTTGCGTATGGCCTGAATGGCTTCGGGCTGATGACGGAGATCGGTGCCGGCATCGCCGGCAATGTCATCGAGCGCAATCGCGATCAAGAGGTTGTCGATGTCATCGCCGCCCAAATGGGTATCGCCGTTGGTGGCGATGACCTCAAAGATGCCTTCATGCAGCTTGAGGATGGAGATGTCGAAGGTCCCGCCGCCGAAATCGTAGACGGCGATGATGCCTTCTTTTTGGCGGTCGAGACCGTACGCAAGGGCGGCGGCGGTCGGCTCATTCACCAGGCGGAGAACTTCGAGGCCGGCCATGCGTCCGGCATCTTTCGTAGCTTGCCGCTGAGCATCGTTAAAGTACGCCGGCACCGTGATCACTGCCTGGGTCACCGGTGCACCGAAATACCGTTCCGCGTTGCGCTTAAGCTGGCGCAGAATGTGCGCGGAAATCTCCGGCGGTGTGAACTCGGAATCGCCCAAGCGAATCCGCAACACTTCGCCCGGCTGAATTTCTTCAACCAGACGGAAAGGGAAAAACTTTAATTCCTCGGCAACATCTTCCACGCCGCGCCCCATGAGGCGTTTCACGGAGTAAATCGCTCGCTCTGGTGCGCCCAACAAAGTGGTTCGCGCCCCGTTGCCAACCACCATTGCGGGGCGGGCGCCATCGCGAGCAGGACCTAACGCCACCACGGACGGCACCAGGTTCACCCCGTCTTCGCCGGGGATCACGACGGGCTTCTCCCCTTGCATGAAGGCGACTAACGAGTTAGTCGTGCCCAGATCAATACCGACTACGCGCTCATCCACCATAACTGTCACGACCCTCCCAGGGTCTGATCCACGTCGCGCACCAGGTTCTGCAGGTAGCTGCGGCGCTGCAACAACGCGGTCATCGCTTCCTTCGCCGCGATTTTCTTTGCTTCGTCGTTCTGTTCCCAGGCTTCATCCCAAGCAGACCATCGCGACCTCACCTGCTCGTCGAGCGAGCTGAGTTGCGCGGTAAATTGGTTTTTTGCCGCCTCGAGATCACGGCGCAACTGCGGGTCGTCTTCACCCATCTTCTGGTACTGACGCAACTCCTCGAGTTGCATGTTCAGCTCGAAAACTTCTTCCAATAGATCCGCAGGAACCTTCGACGGATTCGGACCACGGTCTTCTTCGAACTGCACGCCTTCCCGCCGCAGCAAGTACTTGGTCCGCTCCAGCGGATTCTTCAAGGTGCGATAAGCATCGTTGAGCAGCGAAGCCTGCGCGAGGCTCCATTCCTGCTCCTGTTGCGGGGCCCGCGCGTGCACGTCAGGATGCAGCTTGCGGCTGTAGCGGTAGAACTGCTTCTCCAGCGCAGGCACATCAAGATTGAGTTTTGGCGGCAGTCCAAACATGCCGAAATAATCTGCCTGTCGCGGGGGTTGTACCTTGCCGCAAGACTCGCAGAAAGGTTGACCGTCCGCGACTTCTTCGCCGCAGGACCAGCATTTTGCCGGCGCACTGACGCTTTCAGTAATTTGCATAAGGCGGAGCCGACCCCGGCGTTTCTAGGCCGAAAAAGATGACCCGCAGCCGCAGGACTTGGTCGAATGTGGGTTGATGAAGTTGAAGCCCTGCCGCATCAGCGTCTCTTCGTAATCGAGAATCATGCCGTGGAGGTAAATGAAAGACTTGGGGTCGACGAAGATGCGAACATCTTCAAAGTTGTACACACGATCCCGTTCACGCGGTTGAGAGTCGAAACGAATGTTATAGGAGAGACCAGAGCAGCCGCCGCCCTGGATGCCCAAACGGAGGCCCCCCTGTTCAGGGGAGACTCCTTCTTTGGCCATGGCTACGCGAATCCGCTTCAAAGCGCGCTCCGTTACCTGGATGCCCTTCTGATTCGGCGCGGCATTCTCCGCATTGAGGACGGCTGGTTCCATCTTGCCTGCTTAGTGAGCAACGGAAGCTGTGGCTTCCGCGGTTTCGGTTACGCCGTTCTTCTTCTTCCAATCACCGATGGCAGCACGGATTGCATCTTCCGCCAGCACCGAGCAGTGAATCTTAACCGGCGGCAACGCCAGCTCCTTCACGATGTCGGTGTTCTTGATCTGCATCGCTTCCTCAACCGTCTTGCCCTTGACCCACTCCGTCGCGAGCGACGAGGACGCGATAGCGGAACCGCAGCCAAAGGTCTTGAACTTTGCCTCTTCAATCACCTGGGTTTCGGGATTGACCCTGATCTGCAAGCGCATGACATCGCCGCACTCTGGGGCGCCGACGAGACCAGTACCCACCTCAGACCGGCTCTTGTCCATCTGGCCCACGTTCCGCGGATTGTTGTAGTGGTCGATTACCTTGTCGCTGTATGCCATTTGTTTCTCCTCAATTCGTTGGATGCGTTTTAGTGCGCCTGCCACTCAATCTTTGAAATATCGATGCCTTCTTTCACCATTTCGTAGAGCGGCGAAAGCTCGCGAAGTTTCTGCACTACATCGATCACCTTGTCCGCAACATAGTCAACTTCAGCTTCGGTGTTGAAGCGGCCCAAACCAAATCGGATCGAGCTGTGGGCCACATCGTCACCCAGGCCCAAAGCCTTCAGTACATAAGATGGCTCAAGTGACGCGGAGGTGCAGGCAGATCCGCTGGAAACTGCGACATCGTTAATGCCCATGAGCAGCGACTCGCCTTCCACATAGACGAAACTGACGTTCAAGTTGGCCGGCAGACGGTGCTCCATGGAGCCGTTTACCTGGACGTAGTCCAGGCTCGACAACAGCTTGGCTTTCAGTTTGTCGCGCAGCTTGCCCAGGCGATCCGCTTCGGCTGCCATTTCCTGGCCGGCTATCTCGCAAGCCTTGCCCAGGCCAACAATGCCGGGGACGTTGAGCGTTCCCGAGCGCATGCCGCGTTCGTGGCCGCCGCCATCAATCTGTCCGGAGATCTGCACCCGCGGATTGCGCCGCCGCACGTATAACGCGCCGCAGCCTTTGGGCCCGTAGATCTTGTGCCCGGTCAGCGACAGACAATCGATGTTCATCGAGTTGACGTCGACCGGAATCTTGCCCACGGCCTGCACCGCGTCGGTGTGGAAGATGACGTTGCGCTCGTGGCAGATCTTGCCAATCTCGGCGATTGGCTGAATTACGCCTATCTCGTTGTTGGCAAACATGATAGAGACCAGGATCGTCTTGTCGTCGATGGCCCGCTTCAAGTCTTCCAGATCGACCAGCCCATCCGCCTTAACGGGCAGATAGGTGATGCGATACCCATACTTTTCCAGACGCTTGCAGGCATCGAGCACTGCCTTGTGCTCGGTTACCTGGGTAATAATGTGGTTGCCGCGCTCGCGGTACATCTCGGCAATGCCCTTAATGGCGAGGTTGTTGCTCTCGGTCGCGCCCGAGGTGAAGATGATCTCCTTGGCGCTGGCGCCAATTAACTTTGCTACCTGCTCACGAGCTTGTTCGACTGCCTGCTCGGCTTCCCAGCCAAAGGAGTGGTTACGGCTGGCCGCGTTACCGAACTTCGCGGTGAAGAAGGGCATCATCGCCTCAAGCACGCGCGGATCCATGGGCGTGGTTGCGTGGTCATCCATGTAGATCGGCAACTTCACGTTTGCCGGCGCCTTTGCTGCTGTCTCAACGGTGCTCATTTCAGCTCTCCTACTCCTGACATTCACATAAATCTTGACGTTTTGCCTCAACCCCCGAGGCTGACCAACACGGATTCAACTGTCTTACCGTGGTATTTCCGGGTGTGCTCGGGCTCACAAAGGTCAGAAACCCGAATCGCCTTCAACACCCCTGAGATGCTCTCGTTCACCTTCCGGAGCGGCTCCCTGACGGTGCAGCTATCGGTAAGGTCACAACCGTGCGGGCCGGTCTCGCATGAGGTAATGAACAGCGGCCCATCGATGGCGCCGATCACTTCAAAAGCCGTAATATTTTCAGGCGGCCGCGAAAGCGAGTATCCACCGTTGGTGCCGGCATGGGAACGAAGCAGCCCCGCCTTGGTAAGCCGCTGCAGAATCTTGGCCAGCAATTGCGGCGGAATGCCATAGGCCTCGGCGATATCTTTTGCACTCAGGGAAGGCATGTCAGAACGCTCGGCCAGGAACTTCAGCGCCATTAACCCGTAATCTGCCTTCTTGGTTAGCCTGAGCATTCCCGATTACCTTGAGATGCAATTGCGACCGGGCTGGTCGCATATTCAGTATACGTCCGATTTCCCAACAATCACAACCTGCGGACGGGTAAACCGAGGAATTTAAGATATTACGTAACTCTTACATCGCCCGTCGCTTACGCCAAATAGCCTATTAGCGATGGCAACCGTCGTGAATCCGACCGGCTCGGCCGCCGAAACCGCTGCACTCCAGGCCGCACTTGAGCCCAACCAGGGTAAGTTCCACTGGAAATTTGCCTTGGTGATCGGGGTCTTCCACCTGGCGGCCGTGGCCGCTTTTTTCATGTTCCGCTGGTCGGCCCTCGCGGTGTTTGCCGTGACATGGGTTATGACTCAGAACGTCGGTATCGGGTTGTCTTATCACCGTTTACTGACGCATCGGGGCTATGTGGTCCCCACGTGGCTGGAGTACACGATGGCCATCATGGGCACCATGGCTTTGCAAGGCAGCCCCGTTTACTGGGTCGCGGTGCATCGTCTGCACCACCAATTCACCGACAAGCCGGGGGATCCCCATTCGCCGCGAGATGGCAAGTGGTGGTCGCACATGGGCTGGATTCTTAACGGCTCGCTGCACAACGAAAGCGCCATTCTGCAGCGCTATGCTCCCGACCTGATGAAGCAGGGATTCTACCGCTGGCTCAACCGCTGGCACTGGCTACCAGTAACCCTGCTTGGCTTTGGGTTGCTGGCGGTGGGTGGATGGTCCTGGGTACTTTGGGGCATTTTCCTCAGGGTTACAGTGGGCCTGCATGTCACCTGGCTGGTGAACTCGGCGACCCACATCTGGGGTTCGCGCAGGTTCGATACCCGGGATGACTCCCGCAATAACTGGTGGGTGGCCCTGCTGACCGGCGGTGAGGGATGGCACAACAACCATCATGCGCACCCGGTTTCGGCCCGCCACGGGATGGCCTGGTACGAGCTTGATGTGAACTACCTGGGAATCTGGATGCTGGAAAAAGTGGGCCTCGCCACGAAAGTCAACGCCAAGCGCGTTTGACGCGACTCCTTACAATCAGCAGTAGCATCTGACCGGTCTGAGGTTCTCCATGCGCGTTTTCCCCCTGCCCTGCCTGGCCCTTGGTTTTTGTCTGCTCGCCGGTGCCCATCGCGATGCGATGGCCCAGGCCGCCTCCCCTGAAACGATCACGATCGATGCCCGCGCGGCGGCCAAACCGTTTCCTCATTTCTGGGAACAGATGTTTGGGTCTGGCCGGGCTGTGCTTAGCATGCGCGAGAGCTATCGCGAGGATCTGCGCCAGGTAAAGAAGATTACCGACTTCCAGTATGTTCGCTTCCACGCCATCTTCCATGACGAGCTCGGCGTTTACAGCGAGGACAAGCAAGGGAACGCGGTTTACAACTTCGATTATGTTGACCAGATCTATGATGGCTTGCTGGCCGATGGAGTGAAGCCTTTCGTTGAGCTGAGCTTCATGCCGAAGCTACTGGCGGCGCGCCTGGACTACCACCCTTTCTGGTATAAACCGATTGTTTCTCCGCCCGCTGATTATGCAAAGTGGAACGCGCTCATCACCGCGTTTGCCCAGCATCTGATCGATCGCTACGGTGTCGATGAGGTGGCCAATTGGTATTTTGAAGTCTGGAATGAGCCTAATATCGATTTCTGGACTGGGCGTCCGGCGCAGGAAACGTACTTTCAGCTTTACGACAATACGGCTCGTACTCTGAAAGCCGTAAACCAACGGATTCGCGTCGGCGGCCCCGCGACCGCGCAGGCGGCGTGGGTCGATGCGATCATCGCCCACGCGACGAAGGAGCATGTTCCGCTCGATTTCGTTTCTACGCACGCCTACGGCAACGATTCGGCTCAGGACATCCTTGGACATCCTGCGGAGGTGGCTCCTCACCAGATGCTGACGCCTGCGATCGATAAGGTGCACGCTCAGATTGCGGCTTCTGCGCGGCCGGATATTCCTCTTATTTGGAGCGAATTCAATGCCACTTACATGAGCGAGCGGGATATCACCGATTCGGTTTACATGGGGCCTTGGTTAGCGAACACGATTAGTCAGAGTGACGGCAAAGTGACGATGATGTCGTATTGGACATTTTCCGATGTTTTCGAAGAGCAGGGCGTTATCCGCGCACCTTTCTTTGGGGGGTTTGGGTTGATTGCCATCGACCACCTGCCCAAACCGGCTTTCAATGTGTTCCGGCTTTTGCATACGCTGGGCGACGAGCGAATTCCGGAACAGGCGAACGACGTGCTGGTCACGAAAAAGAAGGACGGGTCTCTGGTGTTTGCCGCGTGGAATTTGGCGGAACCTGGCGTTGCTGCTCCGGCTAAGTCGATTACGTTGACTTTTCAGGGTGTTAAGTCGAACGCTGCGGTGAGCATTAGCCGCGTGGATAAGACCCACGGGGATGTGCTGGCGGCTTATGACAAGATGGGTGCGCCGGTTTATCCGAGTCAAGAGCAACTACGACAGTTGCGAGAGGTGGAGCGGGCTGAGGCTCCGCAGGTGGAGCACCTGCATGGAGGGTCTTTCACGCTGGAAGTCCCGGCTCAGGGGTTGGCGGTGGTTGAGGTGAAGCGGTAACCGAAAGCGTGATTGCGGCCGAAAAAACTGCAGATCCCTCGGCTGCGCTCGGGATGACAAAGGAGAGGGTGGTGCCGCACCTCCGGCGCTCGACCGCCTGCCTATGGACCCAGCCCTTCCGGGCTGGGCTGATTTTTAGTGCCGGCCCTCTGGGCCTGGATTGCACACACCGCTTTCCCATGTTCATTCCTCCCTTAACTTGCCGCAGTCAAGTCGGGAGAGAAACGACAAAGCTTGTACCCTCTGCAACATCGAAGGGTGAAATCGAAGGGTGCCCCAGGTCTCGCTTTTGAGACCTGGGATCCCTCAAACCAATTCCCACTGGAAACACCCACCCTCCTCTTTGTCATTAGGAGCGAAGCCGACCTGTCCCGGCGTGCCGTGGAGGGATCTGCAGTCCTTTCGGCCGCAATCACGCTACTTGCCGCCCTGTTCTCTAGTGTTGATCAGCCAGACTTCAGAAACCTGGCAGCCTCGTCCGGAGCCTCCCTGACCTTGCTCGCGGGTCCATGAAAGCGTGAGTTCGCCTCCTGCGGTTGCGGCGGCAGGGATGTCGAACTCCTGTGGAACCGGAGGCCACGGACGCAAGACATACGGGTGAATCTCAAGCTGCTCGTTCGCAACCAATCGCATCCTTTTCGTGGGCTGATCGCCGCTGTACACGACACGCAAACGGTAATGCGCCTTCGGGTCCAAACCGGTGTAATGCATTTTCAGTGGCGCGTCGAAAAGCGACTCAGCCCAGCGCTTCCAGGCCAAGGGTGCATGACTGCCAAGCACATCTGGATAGAGGAAGCCAGTCAGCGGAGTGGCCCGGAATTCGGGGTCTCGCTCCGCTCCTTCGCCTAAATCCAAGTGGGGGCGATTGGTGGCGTTCCCCAAGTCGTCGTAAAACCCACCCGGACCAGGATCGGTTCGGCGCATTAGCGCTCGGATTGCGGCTAATTGCTTCGCTGTATCGGACTCGCGCATGATCTCGGAAATCCGGTTAAGCAGCCACGGAGCATCACTGACCGGGTAATCCAGAGTATCCAGGTTGGTACCACGTACGACCGCCTCTCCGTGGTAGCGGTCCACCGCCAACTGCATGCGGATGCTCTGGAATAGAGCCTCTCCCAACTCCAGAACCCTTTGCCGCAGGCTCCCGCTGGCTGATTGGATCATTGATTGTTGCAATAGGCTGCGCGCTTCCTCCAGGAGCAACAACGGATCTCTGCCGTTGGGAGATGTGGCATTTGGAGCGGCGCCGATTTGCAGCGGTTCGGGGGTCCAGCCAATGTCTTCCACGCGGCGCAGCACAGCCAGCGCACGCTCTACCTGGCCAGTTTCCTCCACCAGGCGGCTCTGCACGTAAGCATCGTAATGCGCCCGATACAGCACCTGCTGGAATCTCCAGTTACCGAGCAACGCCGGCGCAGCAGTACTCTCCATGTCCTGGAATTGGGCCAGCGTCACCGCAACAGAAGTGTTCGTGGCCAAGGGCGCCTGCCAGTTCTTCTCCAGGCTCATCAGGCCATGGCTCAAGCCCTCGGCTTGCTCCTTCCCGGCGAAGTAGTGGGAAAAGTCGCGGAGAACATCGATCACGCTTCTCTGCGGATCCCACCCTAGCCCGCTCCAGACAAACTTATTCAAGTCATCGTTGCAGCCCTCGGAATAACTGATGAAGCCAATGGTTTCCGGCAGAAATTTCCGCAGAATATTGGCTTCACCCAGGGGACGCGGGTTGATCGTCTCCCGTCCCTCGGTGAGCGCATACGCCACATCCCAATCCGGAACCGGAAACTGGCAGCCTGTGCTGTGGGTGATGTCCGGGTAGAAGCGGATGGGATACTGAGCAGGCAGACGCCGCCGCACCTCTGCCAGCGTTAGCCGGGATTGCGGTCCCACCACGACACCGTCGAGCCAGCTTTTCGTCTCAGTCGTAGATACGATAGAGAAGAATTCCTCCATCCAGTCCGCGGTGAAGGACTGAGGAGAAACCCACATCTGCGCTTTGGGATGGTACTTGCGCAAGCCTACCTTTTGCTTTTGCAGCAGGCTCAGAAGGTACTTGGGTTCAGTATGGCCCGGGTCGCCTCCGGGCACAAACACCACGTCGAGGCGAGGCAGCATCTTGAAAACAGCCTCCCATTCGGCCAGGGCAGCGTTGACCGTTTGCGGATCGGCGTAATCCTTATCCATCGCCGGGTACCAGACCGAAACGTCCAATCCGTAGCTATGGGCTATCCGCGACATCTCGACCATCATTTGCGCTGGAGGGAGGGGAAAGAGAGGACTGTCCGGCTCATCGTCTGACCGGGGAGGGATGATCTCGATTGCATTCGTGCCAAAGATCGCCAGGTCGCGGATGTACTGGTCCCATATTTCGACCGTCCACGCGTCATATGCATTGGTTTTCGGACGATAGCCGAGCTGATGTCCACGTAGGGGATACGTGGGGTTGCTGTGTATAGGAAACCGGCCGTGATCGATGGTTGCTTCTTGCCGGCCAAAGTCAATCAAACGGAGCAACTGGCCCACACCAAAGAGGACCCCGCGTTCGTCGCTACCGGCAACGGTTATCCAGCGTCCGCTGCCATCGCTTCCAGCATGAATTGCATACGTCTCCGGAGCACGTCCCACGGACGCGGCCACAGATTGCGTTCGTGACCCCATTTTTCCTATACTGGACGCCAGCCCGGCGTAAATCGTAACCGGTGCTGTACTTTTACCAGACGATTGTACTTTCCAGCTAAGCCCGCTTCGTTTGTAGCACTCCTCCGAGAGAACAGTGAGAGCCTTGAGTTCGCGCGGAGTTGGATTTTGCGAAGTGATGAGGGCACATTCTTTGAGATCGATTTGTTCGGCTGGTGTTGACTCTTGAAACCAGTGAGCGCGATGTGCGGCCAGGGTGAAGGACGCGTTCTTAACAAAGTCTCTGCGTGAGTACCAATGCATTCGTCAAACCCCGGCAAAAATCGTGAAAGGTAAGCTACCACGAAAGGCGGAGAGCGAGTTGAAATTCTCTTTGTGAGCCGATCGCGCCAGCGGAAGAAGAAACGATTACACTTGTCGACAACCGGAATACCGTCGTATACGAAAACAATTTAGTAGCTTGAAGAAGGTTGGGGGATTGGGGGTTTTGGTCGGGTGTAGATGGTTCGCCACGCCGCCAGCAGCATCAGCAGTCCGGAGAGGCAGTAAACGAACGCCGTTCCACTGATGCTCGGCCCCATCCCGTACCGGTTAGCCGCGAGTGCAACGGCGACGGGGGCGAAGCCGCCGCCGAGCCAACCCAGGGAGTTCAACATCCCGGCAGCAATGCCGCGGCGTCTCACCGCGACCACATCGTAGAGCGAGGCAAAGATATTGGCGTCATAAAGGCCCTTGCAGTAGCCAAAGCCAATCATGCCCAAGACCACTGCCGGAACCGAAGCGGCCCAGCCGGTGAAGAACAGAAACGGTATGCCCAGGAAGAGGCCCAGTGCCTGGGTAAGCATGCGGCCGCCGGCAAACTTACGCGCCAGGTAATCGGCCAGCAGCCCACCGCAGAGAACGCCCACAACCGAAGAGAGCTGCAGGTACATGGTGCCGTTCAATCCCGCCATGCTCAGGCTCATGTGAAATTTGTCATAGAGGAACGACGGCATCCAGGTAAGAAAGACGACGGCCACGAAGTTGGCGCCTACGAAGGCCAGGGTCAGCAAGCGCACGATGGGGCTTGCCAGCAGAGCCTTCAGTTCATGGAAAAGGTTGCCGCCACCGATGGCAGCGGGCAGCGAGACCGTACCGGCGTCTTGCTGACCTCGCGATGGTTCCATTAGGAACTTTCCCACCACCAGGCCGAACAACAGTCCGCAGGATCCGAAGATTATGAAACTCCATCGCCAGCCATAAAACTGGCCGACGAGGCCGGAAATCGCACCGCCTGCGATCGAGCCTACATACACGCTTGACTGGTGAATGGACATGGCGCGAGAACGTGTGGCCTCTCCGTGATAGTCGCCGATCAGAGACATCGAGGCGGGCAAATAAACCGCTTCTCCTAATCCGCTGAGCGCGCGGCACAGCACCAGTTGACCATAGGTGTGGCAAAGCGCCGTAAACGCCGTGACCAGTGACCACGCGATCAATCCGCCCAACACCAGGGTCTTTCGCGGGAGGCGATCGCACAGCCAGCCGGCCAGAGGGCCGAACAGGGCGTACATCCACATGAACGCAGCGCCCACAATTCCCAATTGAAAATCTGTGAGCCCCAACTGTTGCTTGATCAGGGGAAACACGGCGAAGATTGCCTGGCGATCGGCGTAGTTAAAGAAACAGACGAACCATAGCATGCCTACAACGAGCCACTTGTAGCCACGGTCCGGCGATTCGCCCGGGGTCATCGGTGATTGGGGATCGTAGGATGGTCGAAAAAGGCGGGCATGCTCTGCCGCATGGAGGTTTCGCGGCGCCACTGGTCGTATTCGTTGACTCGCTCGCGCTGGCTCTCCTGGATTTGCTCCGAAAGCTCGCGCATGGCCAACTCCTTGTCCTGTTTGACGATCGCGTTCAGAATATTCTGGTGATATTTCTGGATGCTGGTGAGCGCTTCTTTGCTGTGACCGCTGCGCCGAATCGCAAAGACGCTGATCAGTAGACGGGTCTCGCTCATGCTCTTCTGCATTCTGGAAGTGTACTCAGCGCGGCATTGCGCGCAAAGGTTTGTGACGGGGTGATCTCTGTGTGGTGCCGGAACTGACCCTCGCGTTGTGCCCAGGCCTCACAAGCACTCGATGAATTGATTGGGCAGCTTAGCGGATTCCCTACACCGTGGGGGCTTAAATGGATCGCGCAGGCACGGGGAATCCTCCAGGCCACTTTTCCGCTGCCTAACTCGCCAGAGCGCACGGCTCAGGGAAGACAGTTTGAACGATGGTTCGAAGCATGGTTCAGCGACCGGGCTTTCTAATTTTTTAAAAGATGGAAGCCTTCAACCAGCCTTGGCAATGCGCCGTTCGGGGACTGGTGCTGCTGGACTAAAGCAATCGACCGCACACTGCGTGAGGCCGCTATCGAGGTTGTCCAGTTCTCGCTCAACGAGGCGGCGTACCTGGGCCGGCTGCCCCACCGCGCGGAGATTCAGCAATAGCTCCAGCTTGCTTGCGGGCGAGGCGTCGAGGTCTCCATCGAGCATTGGCTCCTGCCCATTTCCGCAGATTGCAGCCTTCAGAAAGCCTGTTGGCGAAGTGACGATTGCTTTTAGATGGGCAATGGAGATCTGCTCCCTGGTAAGGGCGGCATCGAGCCGGTCGAGCAACGGCCCCAGCAGCATAGCCGGAGAGAGCCAATCCTCCGGTTCAAAGACTGCTCGCAGGTTCAACCAGGCGAGTGCCGCCTCGGCCCGTGCATATTCAGAATAGTCGATCACCAGGGCCTGATCGCCGGTGGCGATGGCGCCAGAGAGAACCTCGTTCAACCACGCGGCCACGCCTTGCCCTGTCTTCGCGCTTAGCTGGCGAACGTTGGGCGCGGCCGTCTCCGGATATTCAGGGTAGAGGTCCGACTTGGTAAAGCAGACCAAGTCGGCTTCCTGCAGTTGCTTGTCAAACAGAAAGCGCATGTCTGGATCCGGATCCGCTTCGAGCATGCTCCGGGCGCGCAGCGGATCGACCAGTACTGTCAGCGGCGAAAGTTGATAGGTGTCGCTGTATTCGAGCAGTGGCCGCAGCACGGTGGCCGACAGATCAGTACAGCTCCCCACCGGCTCAGCAAAAATTACGTCCGGTGCGTGTGCGCGCAGGTCGCCGATCGCATCGATCAGCTCGGAGAGGCGGCAGCAGAAGCAACCGCCGGTAACCTCTCCGGAACGCATGCCAGACAGCGCTGCGTACCGGCTGTCGACCAGGTCCGTTCCCTGGTCGTTCCATACCATGGCGCTGCGCAGGCCGCGCCGCTCCAACTCACGTGCTGCGGCAAGGATCAATGTGGTCTTGCCGGCTCCAAGGAATCCTCCCACCAGCACCACCCACGGCCGGGTGGAATCGGATGGTCCACTCATACAGCCACCCCACTCTGGTAACGCAACCGTGCGGAGCTTGCGCCCATCTCATCTCTTCTTTGTCTATGCTTAGAGTTAGCCTCACCATTTTGCCACAAGCGAGGAGCAACTGTTATCGTTGGCGGTTGCCATAGCCCCAGGAGATTTGCTGATGTCCTCTTATGCTGTCCCGGTTCCGGAATCGCCGACACCCGTTGCTCCTGGAGAAATTTTGCTGGTCGCGAGTGGCGACCTGCGCCAATCCGCAAATAAGGTTTGCTGGGCGGCGCAGGCCGAGATGGAAAAACAACTGACCGAGGCCCTGCATGCAGAGGGCTTCACCCTGCGCCGCGCGCATCCCTATCGTGAGGACCTGCAACACGGGTTCATTTATAACCAGCGCATGGGCATGGATGTGTTCGTGAAGATCCACCCCGATGCGCCGATCATCGTTGCGGAAGCGGTTTGGCAATACAGTCACAACGTATTCTCTGGACTCCAACATCATCGAGGCCCCATTCTCACGGTAGCCAACTGGTCTGGCCAGTGGCCGGGCCTGGTCGGCATGCTGAACCTGAATGGCTGTCTGCATAAGGGTGGGGTGACTTTCAGCACCTTGTGGAGCAAAGACTTCAAGGATCCATTCTTCCGCAGCGGGCTGCGGCAATGGTTGAAGGAGCATACGGTCGAACAGGATCTGAGCCACGTGCATGAGCTCGAGCTCTCCGGTCTACCGCAAGCAGAGAGACAGTTGGGCGCGTCCCTGGCCCGCGATCTGAGAGCGCGCAAAGCTATCCTTGGCGTTTTCGATGAAGGCTGCATGGGCATGTATAACGCCATCGTTGAGGACAACCTCCTCAATCCGACGGGAATTTACAAGGAACGGCTTAGCCAGTCGGCCTTGGTCGCCGCGATGGCTGCAGTGACCGATGCAGAGGCGCAAGCGGTGCGCAGTTGGCTCGATAAGCGCGGGTTTACTTTTGTCACCGGCACCAGGGAAGAAACCGAGCTCACTGATGGGCAGATCCTGGGGCAGTGCAAGATGTACATCGCTGCGGTGAGGATCGCCGATGAATTCGGCTGCGATGCCATTGGGATCCAATATCAACAAGGATTGAAAGACATGGCGCCCGCCTCCGATCTGGTCGAGGGTTTGCTCAATAACGTGGAACGGCCGCCGGTCTTTGATGCCAATGGCCGCGAGCTGTATGCGGGGAAACCGCTGCCCCACTTCAACGAGGTTGACGAATGCGCCGGCCTGGATGCTTTGATCACCAACCGGGTCTGGAGCGCGATGCAACTTGACCCGGCAACGACGTTGCATGACGTCCGCTGGGGAGAGCATTACAGCGGAGGGGACATCGACGAATTCGTGTGGGTGTTTCAGATCTCGGGCGCTGTCCCGGCTTCGCATATTGCCGGCGGCTATGCCAAGGCCCGGAGCGAACGGCAGCCGCCGATGTACTTCCGGCTGGGTGGAGGCACCCTCAACGGAGTCTGCAAGCCGGGACATGTCGTCTGGAGCCGCGTTTTCGTGGAAGGTGGAGCGCTGCATGTCGACCTGGGCCGCGCAACCGCGATCGAACTGCCCGCGCAAGAGACCGAGCGGCGATTGAAGTCGGTGACGCCGCAGTGGCCTATCATGCATACACTCCTGCACGGCGTTACCCGTGATCAGTTCATGGCCAGGCATCGGGCTAACCACCTCAACGTGGCCTACGCTCCCACCAGCCAGGTTGCGGACCAGGCGTTGGCAGCCAAAGCGGCGATGATGGCGGAGCTGGGCATCCATGTGCATCTTTGTGGAGACTAGGAAAGGAAACACGCATCGATGCTAGTGCCTCTATCTGCGGACGCAACGGTAGCAAAGGATTCGACACCACCCCTGGTGCCGAAGGGACTGGCTGTCCCCTTCTTTCTGGTGACTGCCCTGTTTTTTCTGTGGGGCGTTCCCAGCAACCTGAACGACGTTCTGATTCGCCAGTTCATGAAGTCGTTTGCCATTACCCGTTTCCAGGCCGGCCTGGTGCAGTCGGCTTTCTACATGGGTTATTTCCTGCTAGCCATTCCTGCCGCGCTGTTGATGCGCAAGATGGGCTACAAATTCGGCATCGTGGTTGGTTTGCTTCTCTTTGCCAGCGGCACGTTCTTGTTCTGGCCGGCCGCCCTGCTTGGACGTTACGGTTTTTTCCTCTTCGCGCTCTTCGTCATTGCCAGTGGGCTTTCTTTCCTGGAGACGGCCTCTAACCCGTTTGTTGCGCAGCTCGGCTCTCCTGAGAGTGCGGCACGCCGGCTGAATTTTTCTCAGGCCTTCAATCCCCTGGGTGCGATTTCCGGGGTACTCGCCGGCACGGTATTCATCTTCTCTGGCATTGAACTTACGCCCCAGCAAGTGGCCGCCATGCAGGTGGCGAATACTTACGACGCGTACCTCAAGCACGAAACGATGCGGGTGGTAGTGCCCTACCTGGTGGTTGGGCTGATCGCGCTGATCTGGGCCATCCTGATTGCGCGAACCAAATTTCCCACGATTGCCCGAGAGCATGAGAATCCGCAGGAGGAACATGGCAGCTTCAAGGAGTTGCTGCGTTACCCTAATTTCCTCTTTGCCATCGTCGCGCAGTTCCTTTACGTGGGGGCGCAGGTTGGTACCTGGAGCTACTTTATTCAGTATGTCCAGGATGGGACGCATCAGCCGGAGAAGATCGCCGGATATTTTCTAACCGGCACACTGGTTGCTTTTGGCCTGGGCAGGTTTAGTTCCGCAGCCCTGATGCGCTACGTCAAGCCCGCCTTGTTGATGGGGATTTACAGCCTGATCAATATTGCGTTGGTTGCCGTGGGAGTTGCCTTTCCTGGTTGGGTGGGACTTTGGGCCATCTTCATCACCAGCTTCTTCATGTCGGTGATGTTCCCTACAATTTTCGCTCTGGGCATCGATGGCCTGGATCGGAATACAAAGATTGGGGGTTCGCTGATCGTGATGGCGATTGTCGGGGGCGCGGTGCTTACACCGCTGATGGGCTGGATTTCGCAGACCCAGCACAGCATCGCGACGGCCTATATGGTCCCGCTCCTCTGCTACTGCGGTATCGCCCTCTACTCCTTTGTTGGAGTCCGCATGAAGCGGAGAGAGAGTTTGGAAGGAGCTTAGGATGAGCGCAGTCAAGGCCATCCTGGCCACATGGTTGTTTATCGCGAGCGGACTGGCGGCCAGTGCGCAGCAGCCCACGGCAGAGTGGCAAACCAGACTGGGGCAGATTTTGCCACTGCTCGGACATCGTAACTGGATCATGATCGTGGATTCCGCGTACCCGCTGCAGAGCTCCGCCGGCGTGGAAACGATCGAGACCAACACGGATCAGATGGAGGTAATCCGCCAGGTTTTGAGCACAATCGACACCTCCATTCACGTGAGGCCGATTGTGTACATGGATGCGGAGCTGCCCTATGTGCCCGAGAAAGACGCTCCTGGAGTGACCGCTTACCGGCAGGGAATCAAGAGTGTGCTTGCGGGGCAGAAAATAACGTCACTGCCGCATGAGCAGATCATCGGCAAGGTCGACGAGGTGGGAAAGACATTCCATATCGTGGTTCTTAAGACAACCATGACGGTTCCGTATACCTCCGTGTTTCTGCAGCTTAATTGCAAATACTGGAGTGACGATGCGGAAGCTCAGATGCGCAAAGCGATGAGTGCTGGGGCCACGAAATAATCCACGATGGGCATGGGTAGAACCGCAGATCTCTCGACTGCGCTACGCTCCGGTCGAGATGACAATTCTGTTTGAAGATAGAATTCAGCGTTTCCACGAAAGGTCCGCTGAACTGCAGATCCCTCGGCTTCGCTCGGGATGACAAAGGAAAGGGTGACCGTTACATGGAAGGTAGTTGCCGGACCGGAAGAGTCATGGGCGTGTGGCCTGGCCTTTGGCCCACCCAGGGTGATGAAAAATGCCTTGGTCCGGCAACCACTTTCTATGGAACCGTCACCCTTTCCTTTGTCATCCCGAGCGAAGCCGAGGGATCTGCAGTTCAGTGGACCTTTCGTGGAAATGTTTTTTCGACCGGAGCGCAGTGGAGAGGTCTCTAGCTCGCTAGCGGGAGCTCGATCACTACGACCAGTCCGCCTGTTTCAGCATTGTGAGCGCGGATGGTTCCGCCGTGGAGGGTGACGATGCGCTCTGAGATGGAAAGGCCGAGCCCGGAACCTCGATGGTCAGAGACATCGTCTTCTGACGCGGAAACCCGGTAGAACGGTTCAAAGATGTGCGCGAGAGATTCTTCCGGCACTCCTCTTCCCTGGTCTGCAACAGTTACGATAGCGACGGGCTTTTTGTCTCTCTGTCCCTTCTCCACCAGTACCCGCACGGCAGTCGCAACGGGTGCAAAACGCACTGCGTTGCGGATGACATTTTCCAGGCAGCTACGTAAGAGCCCGGGCTCACCATGCACGGAACATGGCTGCTGCGCCTGCAGGATTACGCTCTTGCCTTGTTCCCTGGCTTCGAAGTCTGCATCATCCACCAGGGCCATCAATATTTTGTTGAGCGGAGTATTCGATTGAACGCGGGTCTGTTGCTGTATTTCCAGCCGGGTGAGCGTCAGAATCTGCTCAATCAGTTGGTCAAGCGCTGTTATGTCTTTGCGCATGCGCTTCAGTGATTCCGAATCGCCCCGGCTTGCCAACTCCGTGGAGATCGAGAGCCTTGTCAAAGGCGACCGCAATTCGTGGGAGATATCGGCCAGCAGCCTGTGTTGCTCGTTACGCAGGCTTTCAATCTGCGCGGCCATGCGATCAAACTCGTGGGCAAGATCGGTCAATTCATCGTTTCTCGGCGGAATTTTTGGCGAGACGCGGACAGAAAGGTCTCCCTCCCCCAGCGAACGCACCGCGCTTTGCAATGTTCTGATGGGCGCCGTGATGCTGCGCGCGAGCAGCCAGCAGAGGAGGCATCCGGCAAGCATCGCCGCCAATGCCTTGACGACCAGTCCGCCGGCACCGAGCTGGCGGCTGAATCTGCGCAGCGCATCCACCTGCGCGATGAAGACGTAATCCCCTTGCGGCGAGTGCACGATGGAGGTGCCCAGCCAACTGATGCCAAAATGGAAGCGCGGTTTTCCTGTGGCCCGGACCTGCTCGACCATGGAAAGACCTTCCGGAGGCAATGCATGCGCGGAAAGGGTTTCTTCGCTGGGGCCAAGCAGAACGGCCCGCATGGAAACCGACGACTGAATGTGATCGAGATAAGCGTTGAGGGCCGGGGCTCCCCCGCTGCGGTAGGCATCGGTTGCCGTTTGGGCATAGAGATCCAGCGAGGCGGCCAACCATCGGCGGCCTAGTGGCTGCGCACCGCTGATCAGTGTGATGGCTAGAATACTCAGAGTGATCCCCGCGTTGGCCAGCCAGAACCAGACTAGAATCCGGGTGTAGATACTGCGCATCATTGCGGCTCGCTCCGGCTCTGATTGGCGTACACGTAGCCATTACCCCGGACACTGCGGATACGTTCTACGCCATCCACTTTATTTCCCAGTTTTTTGCGCAGGCTGCTGATGTGGTTATCGATGCTGCGATCGAAGGGAGCGACGCTGCGCCCCAGCGCACCCTGCGCCAGGTCGTCGCGTGACAGCACCTCGCCCGCGGCGCGCACCAGGAGCAGCAGCAAATCAAACTCCGCGCCGGTAAGCAGGATGTCTTGCTGGCCCTCTCCTTCTTTCGTCTGCAGCACAAGCCTGCTGCCCGGATGGATCTCGAGATCCCCGATCACGATGACATTCGCCGGCATAGGCGCCGAGCGCCGGCGCAAGACGGAGCGAATGCGCGCAATCAACTCTCTGGGGTGGAATGGCTTGGGCAAGTAATCATCGGCTCCGCCCTCCAGGCCGCTGATTCTGTCTGCTTCGTCGCCTCGGGCAGTGAGCATAATCACCGGCACCTGGCTCACGGTACGTATCCTTTGCAGAACTTTCCTCCCATCGCCCGGCGACAGCATTACGTCGAGCAGAACCAGTTCGTGCTGCTGACCGGTGGCGCTGGCAAAGCCAGCTTCGGCAGTGTGCGCCACTTCTACTTCAAAGCCCTCCATAGCCAGCAGGCGAGCCAGCGAGGTGCAATAGGCTTTGTCGTCATCGATCAGCAGCAGCTTTGTACCCGGCATACACTCCTCGGAATTAAATCAGTGCCGCCCGCGCACAATCACAGTGCTCAGGGTTGGGCCCCCGCTATTAAATACGAGCCCCTTCACAGCTATGGCGGTTCCGGGGCTCAGGGCGCCCAGGCTCGCCGACGATAGGTTCTCATACGTGGTCTGCGAACCCGTCTGGCAGGTGATTTGATTGATGGTGGGCTTCGAGGCGGTCCACAGGCCCGTCAGTCCGTTCAGTATGAACGAGTCCGCGCCCGCATTGATCGACTGAACCGTGCCGATGGTTTGGGAAGGTTCGAGATAAATGCGGGCAGAGTTGTAGTTCGTGGTCGAGCTTCCGGCCCCCAGTTGGAGCAGCACTTCCTGGCCAGCCACGAGATCGCTGGTGCCGGCAAAGCTCGCCCCGTTCACCACTGGATAGCCGGTGAAGGGCACGGCAAAGAGCGCGCTACTGGCTGGGGTAATCGTCACCACGTTTCCGCCGGCTGCGGAAGTGGCGCCCGGGATGACCTGATGCAGCAGGATCTGGAAGCTGTTCGCCTCGCCGGCAGGTGACGCCAAAATGGTCCCGCGAGCAGCCGCACCGCCGGAGGCATCCGCATACGTCACGCTTTGCGCCACTAAGGAACCGTCGCCTAACAAGCTCAGATTCAGGTCGACGATTTGGCCCGTGGCCAAACAGGATGAGCTCGCAGCAGGGCACACGGTAGAGGGATAGTTGTAGCTGGTGGTCGAGTTTAACCCAATCGTAAGAGAGTTGCCTAAAGCAGTTTGAATGGTTGCCTGCTGTGCATTGATCGACTGAACGGTCGCGAGCACGGCATCCATTTGGCTCTGCTGATCGGTAAGCGAAGCGAGGGCGGAGAGCAACGACAGATTCACTGACTGGCCGCTGGCAAAGGTGAGAGAGAGATCGGACTGCAGCAGATCGGGGATGGAAAGATCAAGGTTTAACCCTGTGCTGCTGCTGGCGGTGACGGTGATGGGAAATACTCCGGAGCTGATAGTGACGGAGGCGTTGTTGACCCTTGGGGAAAACGTGCAGACCTGGCCAACCGCACACGTACCCGCCGGTGTGACCAAGGGCGCGTTCGAACTGTTCATCAGTGTGATCTGCGGATTGGCATAAGTCACTGTAAGGCTGGTATAGGTCCCTGAATCAACCACCTGGGACGCGAGGAAACTGGTGTCGGTAACCAATTGTGCCAAATCGACAGTGACGGGATGTTTGATCAGTGAGATGGATCCCGGCTGAAGCGTGGCGCTGGCGATCTGTAACTGAAAGGAGAGAACGGTGATGCCGGTCGGCGGGGTGTCCTGGACCACAAGGTTTACCGTGCCGGATGATGTGGCGGTTGAGGACACCGGTGCGGGTGAAGATTGATTGCCCGCTGAGCATCCTGAAAAACCGAGCCCCGCAAGCACGCACACCGTAAGCGCGATAGAAACAACTTTCGTTTTCATGGTTATATCTCCGTTTTGGTGACTTACAGCGTTTTGCACTGTACTGGAGATATCACGGCAGGAAGGGGTCTCTCGGTAAAGAAGTGTAAGGTCTACAACCAATGGTGTAGGAGCTGCGCGATCATACAGTTCCTTACAATTCTCCGCGGAACAATCGGCTAAGCTCTGGTTTTGAGTAGAGCAACCGGCGCAGAAACGGCCGCACACCAGGTGGAAAACATGAACTCTATTTCGCGCACAGTAACAGTGTCAGTTATCGCTCTTTGCACCCTAGCCGCCACAGCCCAGGTGAGCAGCAGTTCAACCGTTACCGGGCCCAATGGGCAAACAGCCACGCGCTCTACGATCCGGGGCGGGGGGAATGTTCAATCCACAACCACCGGGCCGAACGGCCAGACCGCTACGCGCACCGTCAACCGCATCCCGGGTTCGACCAACGCAACGTTGACCGGGCCGAATGGGCAAAGCGCTACCCGATCGACGACGTATGGGGGCGGGAATTCACAAACAACATTAACGGGTCGCAATGGCGGGGTCGCTACCCGCAGCGTCTCCGGCCGGGGCACGGGCACGGTGACCGCGACCACGGTTGGACCGCGGGGTGCAGCCGGGACCAGGGTTCGCACGCGTTAAAGGACGACTGGGGCAGATCATGGCCTCGCCTGGATGACTCCGAAGCGAGGCCTGCCCTCAACTGCTCCAATCAGGCGATCGAAAAAGATTCGGATTTGCGGAATGCGCGAGCCTTCCGGATCACCGCGCTGATGTTTTTGTATTAGGGCGCGAGTTTTTCCCGAGTCACGGCGCTGATGCTTTGTATCAGGGCACGACTTTAGTCGGGCCGTAAAGGCCCAACAAAAATCCGGGCTTTAGCCCCTGGGCCTTTTTTCGGCCCAGAATTCTCTCCAGGCAAAGTATTTCGGGCAGGATACGCCCCAGCAGGGGCTAAAGCCCAATTCGCCTTTCATTCTTACGGCCCGACTAAAAGTCGTGCCCTGATACAAAACCACAACTCAGCATCCATTGGCTTAGCAGGCAACGGAACAACTCTTTGCACGAACGCACGGCAAAAGCCGTAAGCCCCTCGCGCAAGCGCTTTTCCGCAGCCCGTGACGCCGACCGCCCGTTTTGCGCGCCCCGCGTTCTAAAAGAGGAAACGTCCCTGCACCACGAGTACACGGCCAGCGACCGTCGGCTCCTGACTTGATCCATAGGGGCTGGTGGGTGCATTCACATCCGACGATATATGGCCCAGGGTACTCAGGTTGGACGCATTGTTTTGCGGCGCTGCGAAGTTCACATGGTTCAATGCGTTGTACGCCTGGGCGCCGATCTGGAAAGTCATCGATTCATGTTTGAAGACATCTTTATAGACATTCAGGTCGACATCTGCGTAGTGCGGTCCATAAAACGCATTCCGTGGCACGTTGCCATAGTTGGTTTGCGGGGAGGGCCCAGGTCCAACCGGCACGATATTGCCAGAATCAGGATCAGCGGTTAAGCCCTGACCGTTGAAGATGCCTGCAGACTGAAAGCACGGACTGGAGTAGGAGTTGCATTTGTGGTTGAAATTGTTATTCAGCACCTGGGCGAGCACGGTGCTGGCTCCCCCCGTCCCATTGGCCCCGAGGGCACTCTCTGCATTGACATTCAGTACGCTAAAGGGTTGTCCGGAACGCCAGTATGCCTTGCTGCCCACAGTCCATCCCGCGCCCACCGCAGCTACGAATTTATTGCTGAAGCGGTAGGGCTCCACATAGACGAGATCCACCAGGAAATTGTTACGGATGTCGTAGTCGGAGTTTGAATACATCAACCTGGACGGCATGTCCGGCGTGATCTGAAGGCCGATGGACGTGTTGCCATTGTAAGGGAGCTGTGAGTTGCCTCCGTTGGAGATGTCATCGAGCGAATGAGAATACGTGTACGAAACGTTGGCCGTAAGACCTCGCCGGTCGAAATGTTTGTATTGCACGGAAACGCCGCCGTAGTTAGAGATTGCATTGTTGGTGAAGCTTTGCACCTGCGCGAAACGCGGATCCGGCGATGCGAGGGGAACGTCATCAAAGGTTCCGTTTCCGTAACCTCCATAGAGAGAGGTGCCGACATTCTGATTCAGGTGGTCGTTGGCGATGAAGAGGTTGTAACCGTGATTGCCGGCATAGGAAATAACCAAGGCATCGGATGGGGTGATCTGGCGCTGAAGTTGCAAGCTGAATTCCAGATATCGCGCGCTTTTGAAGGTATGCGGCGTGGTCACATAATTTGGAGCGAAGAACGGTATATCCTGCGCCGCGAGGGCCGCCGAAATCTGATTGTACGTAGCTCCTTGCGAAAATCCGTTCAGCACAGCGCTGGCCGAACCGGCGGCAACGGCTTGTGCACTGCCTGACCCTTGCGCTACTGTTCCCGAATTCACGGCTGCAAAATACCGGTTGGGAAAAGAGAGGAAGGTTTGCTCGAGAACAAGACCTGGAAAACTGTCGGAAAACAATCCGACTCCGCCTCGCACGACGGTTTTCCCGTCTCCGCGAATGTCTAAATTGAATCCCGCACGTGGTTGGACGATGGCTCGTTCAATCGCCGGGGCGAAGCTGTTATGCCCGGCGGAAAGGGTCGCGTTGTAGGGAGTATCCAGAGTCGCCGAAGAGTTGGGAAACCCTCCAAGGTATTGCGAATAACAACCATCGTGACAAATGGGATTGCCGTTGCGATCGACACGGATCCCGAAGTCGAGGGCCAGGTTCGGGGTCGCCCGCCATTCGTCCTGAGCGTAAATTCCCAGGTTATAGACGGCGTTGTGAATGTTGGCAAATCGCGGAAAACCCTGGATAAAGTTGGAACCGGTGTTTCCGGGCAAGGACCCCCCCGCCTCATCCGCGATGCTACCGAAGGTATAAAAACCACCGTAAGCGGCTGTCTGCAGGCTGATGTCGGTAAAGTTATACCTCTTGAAGTCGGCTCCGAACCTGAGGTTATGGCTCCCTTTTACCCAGGAAAGGCTGTCGACAATCTGGTATTGCGAGGTGTTGGTGCCTCCCGGAAAATCGTCCCAAACCGATCCCAGTGTAGTGGCGTTCGCAAAAAAGGAGAACTGTCCGACGCCTGCCAGTGAATTGGTTCCGCCGTCATTGCTTTCGTTGAATTCGGTGGGTGAAGCTGCCAGTGCGGCGGCCAGATTTGCCGGCTTGAAAACCCCGCCCGTGTAAAGTGAGGACGCAATAAATTGATTGGTCAGGTTTGGACTGAAGCTGTAGATGTCGTTGAGTTGGCCGGTGTAATTCGGCTGGATGCTGACCATGTTCCAGGCCGGATTGATCAGGCTTACGAAAGAGGGCTGTTCCCCTTGGTCGTCGGTTACGCGAAAGAAGATTCTGTGCCGGTCGCTGATATTCCAATCGAGCCGTCCGGCCGCCAGCCACTCCCGGTTGAGTGCGCCGACATTCACGAAAGCTGAATCGATGCAGCTTTCCAGTGCGCTCGCGCCGAGTGTTCCACCAGTCGCATAGTCAGGCGTCCCGGCGAGGCTTCCGCAGCCGTAAGTACCCGAGGCATCCTGCTGCGACCCCGGACCGGTTACGACCGGAGCCGATTTTGCGTAAGCCGGAGATGCATTCGTTCCCGCGAACATTGCACCGTACAAAGCTTTGCTGCCTGCGGAGAGGTTGGGGTTGGCTAAAATACTGGCTTGCATTGCCTTCGAAGGCAGATTGACAAAACCAGTGCTGGGCTGAACGTAGCGAATCCCTTCCGTGTCTGCAAAAAAGAAAAGTTTGTCGCGCTTGATGGGTCCGCCGATCTGTGCGGCGTATTGATTGGACACAGCCTTGGAACGAGGAATGCCTGCCTGATTATTAAAGAAGTCATTCGCGTTCAAGCCGGCGCTGTTGTAGTTCCATTGTGCCAAACCGTGGACCCGATTGGCCCCGGCTTTGGTAGCGTAGGTTTCGATGATGCCGGCCTGGCGTCCGTATTGGACGCTGTAGCCATTTTGCACCACGGCTGCCTGGGCGATCTCCTGCTGGCCAAGCGTCAGGTTGGAGGAACCGGAATTCGCGATGTTGTAAAGGGAAACGGAGTAGTCGGCGCCGTTGATGACGACCAGGTTCGAAAGCCCAGGAAGTCCGTCGGAGACAATAGAGCCGAAACCCTGCGTGCCGGCGCCGACAACCACTCCGGGCACGGTGTACGCAATGGTGGTAATGTCGCCGCCCGGCGCCGGCAGGTTCTGGAATTGTTCGGTCGTAAAAGTCGTTGTGGTATTAGAACTCTGGGTATCGATCAGCTGCGCGTTGTTGGCGCTGACCTCGACCGTCTGCGTGGTTGCGTTGGGCGCTAGTGTCAGATTGACGGCTGACTGCTGGCTGGTCAACACCTGCACTGTTGTTTTGGTCGACTGCAGCCCCTGAGCCATTGCCGAGACTTCAAAATTGTCCGGCTTCAGGAACGGGACGGTGAAGCGGCCTTCGGCATTGGAGATCACTACACGCTGATCCCTGGTTGCCAAATCCGTAATGGTTACGGAAGCCCCCGGGACTACAGCTCCACTCGTATCCACGACCGTGCCATTGATGCTCCCAGTCGTCGCGCTCTGGGCAAAGGCTGAGTTTTGGCACATCACACACAGCACGAGGATTGTACCCAGGAGGCAGAGCTTGCGTACCTCACGCCGGATCATTCCTTCCACCGTCATTTTTATCGCTTCCACGGTCACTAGCCTCCGAATTGACTTCCGATAAGTTGTTTCCTGCATGTAGCCGTGACTGTCCGTAATTGCCGTTGTGGTGCTGGTGCCCGTATCAGGTAATCGATACAGCGGGCTGTCGTTAGCTGCTCCAACCGTATCCGTTACTGTATGGCCGGCAGCAAGGTATGGGTTCTGTCTGGCTGCGGCGCGCGGCCGTGCCGTCGTGGCATCCATAAGAAGAAACCGTGTAGGGTTCAGCATTTGGTTCCTCGTTTCTGGTTAAGTGCGCGTACAAGTGGCCAGATCTGCGTGCGTCTTGAACTGGTCGTGCTGCGGATATTCAGCTGATCGGGCGATCGCCCCAAACGGCTCGAGGGTGGATCCGCGCTAAAAGGACACTTGATTTATGGCGTAGAGCCGCCGACTTCCCGGCGAACTCGATGTGAGTTCGGAAAGCGTTTGAACGATGACGCTACTCTCGCCAGCGGAACTCGCTCATCGGTTGACAACGAGCCGCCTGCCACTTGCGTTATGTTGACCAAGAAGATGGCAGGGAGCAATAGCCACTTCACCCGATTTCATACTGACCACTTAATTCGGCCGCCACGGTACCTGGCGGAATCAAAACTCTGATCCTTTGACCGCGCCGCTACTCGCATAGATCGCAAGCAGATGTCCAAAGTTTGCTGAGGTTGTGAGGTAGTCAAAAAGCTTGCGATTTTATTAACAATAAGAAGGCTGCGTCGGGTGAGGAGAGCGTGCGGATACTTAATAGATATTGAGTGGAGAGACGTTGATGACCTATCTCTCCGGTTAGGCACAGGTGAACCGGACGATTTGGCAGGTGAAATCTCTTACAATTCGGACGACTCTCGCATGCGTCCTACGGATTTCCATAAAGGATGTTCTGGAGAGGGTGCGAACGACGTAGGGAGATTGGCCCATGACGCCGGATGCGAGTTGTGAGACCCGTGAGGTTTTTCGTCTCCCGGCGGGTTTCGATAGCTCTCCTTTGAGGAGACGACCGGACTATCTGGATTTCCGCGGCTAGCGCCGAGACAACCGGGTAGGCCCTCCGTTAGCACGTAAACCGCCGAATGCACATCTGCATAGTATGAAAGTTGTACGAAAAAGCGGACTACTGGGCTCCAGCCTATGGTTTATGGAATATCCACGACGCTGGCTGGGCTAGGCCAGGTGCCACTAGATAGATTAATTTACTGATTCGATGCGTCTTAGCAAAATTTTCCAGTGGTACTCCACCTTTGTGTTACTTAGGCAACCCAATTGCTTAGAGAAGGATTAGGTGGATTGCGCTCTTGGGACCAGGTTCTGGCGGGACTCACCCTGGTGGGTCGTTGAATCTGGTGTTTACCAGCGAGATTTCATATCGGGCTAGACAGCCTTCCAAACAGCTTCGGGCCATGCCGAAACAAACCAAACTTTCATCCCGGCCAAAGTTGCCTGTGGAGCTTTTTCTAAGGAGATCGCGTGACAAGTTCAAGAATTAATAGTGTTTTTTGCAAGATGGGCGCATTGTTCATCCTCCTGGCATTTGCCATTACAGCGTTCCTGTCGCCCCTTTCAGCACAGGAGCTCTCTGCCACCAAGGGTGGCCTTGCCGGCCTGGTCACGGATAGCAGCGGAGCAGTCGTGCCGGCTGCGTCAGTCACCGTGACTGGTAACTCCGACACGCGAAAGGTGAACACAAACGACGCTGGGCGCTGGGAAATCCTGGATTTGACTCCGGGGGCTTATACGATTTCGGTGGAACGAGAGGGCTTCAGCAAGACAGAGACAAAAGCTGTCAACGTCGAGATCAATCGCGTCAACAGCGTCAATCTCAGTCTGAAGACAGGTGCGGTTGCCGAAACCGTGCAAGTAGACGCGACTGCGACCAGTATTGACACCGGTTCGACCGCACTGGGTTCGAATCTGACCCAGAATTTCTATAGCAACGTTCCGGTCGCTAGAAACGTGGGCAGCTTGTTTTATACGGCGCCCGGCGTATCGAACAGCGGTGGGACGGGAACTTCGAACCCTTCGATCAATGGCGCGACGGGCCTCGAAAACCAGTACATCGCTGACGGTGTGAACATCACCGATGGTGGCTACGGTGGACTGGGCGTCGTCAGCCCGATCTACGGATCTTTGGGCACAGGCATCAATCTGACCTTCATCGAGGAAGTTCAGGTCAAGACCGGCGCTTTCGAGCCAAAGTATGGCAAGGGAGACGGCGGCATCGTGCAGATTGTGACTAAGTCCGGCGGCACCGCTTACCACGGAGCGATCGGAGCATTCTTTGCGCCGGACGCGTTCAGCTCTGGTCAGCGGTACGCTGACAACTATTTTGACCGCGTGAATGTACACGGACACATTGCCTCGGAACCCCAATACGATGCTTTTGCGGAGTTTGGTGGGTACGTTCCAGGTGCACATTTTAAGGACAGACTGTTCTTCTACGGCGCCTACAATCCCGGTTTGAACAAAGTATTTTGGCTCCCGCCGTCGGTAGCCGCTCTGTATAGCCAGGGTCCTTTCACCAACAAAACGACGTTGAATAGCTGGGCAGCCAAGGTCACGTTCAAGCTTAACGAGGGAACCAGCCTGGATGCTTCTGCTTTTGGGGACCCCTCGAAGACCAACGCCGGCTACGGGATTGCGAATGAAGATACATTTCCCTTCTTCCCGAATCTGAATATTGCCGGTACAACCGGGTTTAGCCGCTGGAATTATGGAACCCGCAGCGAGACTTTACATCTGACTAGTTCACTCAGTCCCACCTGGCAGCTAGATTTGTCAGGTAGCGCCAAAAAGAGCAACTTCACTGAGATCGGCCTGGGAAATGCGTATCAAGTGGTCGACCAGTCGGAGGTTTTGAAAGCCGGGCAATATACAGCACAAGGACTGGGGGCTTTCCAAAATCCTCTCACTCACGACTACGGATTCGAGGCAGAAACGGAGAAGACGGTCAATTTCCACGGTCAGCACACGCTCTCCGTGGGATGGGGCTTTGAACACTCTATTTACTCCCTGAACAAAGGCTATAGCGGCGGCCGTACTGTCTTTCCGTCAACGAACATCGCCGGCATTGATGCCAAGACGTTGGTAAGCAATCCGGGACTGATCGGCTCGACCTTTGACGCCGCCTTCCAGTTGAAGGTAGTCCCCGCGACTACGACCTGTGCGCCAAGCGACTGCCCCTTCTTAACCGGACCCTCGGGCGTTCCCACGCAGGTTTACCTGAAGCAGGTTCGTGGCATTTACAGCAGCCCGACGCCTGAAACCAGCTCGGTCTATCACGCCATTTACGGGAACGACAACTATTCGTTCAACCGTTACGTCACTTTCAACCTCGGCCTGCGCTGGGAAGAAGAACAGCTGAACGGCACAACGCTGGGTTACGTGTTCGTCGATAACTGGTCTCCGCGTTTAGGCATCAACGTCGACCCGTTTGGCGATCGTAAGTCGAAGGTCTTCTTCAACTGGGGACGTTATACGCAGGCTTTCCCTCAGGATGGTGCGTTACGAGATCTGGCAAACGAGCTTGACATCACTGGCGCAAACTGGAAGCCACAGGCGGATGCCGGGAACAATGTGGTTCTCAATGGAAACGGATCGGCGCAGCCGATTCTCGATGCAAATCACCTGATTAGTGGCGATCCGGCAGCAGGCACATTGGGCGGAAATATCGCTCTCTCCGGCGGTGCATCGCCTGTGTTTGTCGAACACAACACCAAGCTGGACTATGAAGAAGAATATGTTGGAGGCATTGAGCGCCAAATCGGCGGGTTCGTTGTGAGCGCCCGCTACATGGATCGCCGCTTACTGCGCGTGGTCGAAGACAACTCGGGTGCTTCTCCTGAAGGAGCCCTGTCCGGGAATATTCCTCAGAACTTTGTGATTGGCAACTTAACCTCCAAAACCGACTATTTCATCAACGAGCAAGAGGTAGCCTACCCGGTCGGCGGTTCGGCCCCTGCTGGCTGCCCCGATGATTATGGCCAACAGTTCGACAGTATCGGCAACCCGGTGGGCGGCGCGTGCGGATTGAACCCAGACACCGCCGGCATACCCACACCAGACGGCAAACCAGACGACTTTCCTAACCCCCGCCGCCACTACCAGGCGTTCGATTTGGAAGCCAACAAGAGCTTCAGCCACAACTTCATGCTCCGCGTCAACTATCGTTGGGCGAAGTTGTACGGCAACTACGAGGGCCTTTACCGCAACGATAACAACCAAATTGATCCTAGTATCAACTCGCTGTTCGACTTCACCAACGGCGTCCTTGGTCTGCTGGGCGATCAATTTAAACGCGGCTACCTGAATACTGACCGGCGACAGACTGGAAACCTTTACGGCTCTTACGTGATTCCTTCTGGCTTCGTGAAGCGATTTAGCGCGGGCATTGGTTTGCGTGGCAGCGCTGGAACACCGATCAGCATGCTCGGTGCACATCCCGTTTACGATGATGCCGGGGAAATCCCGATCGGCGGGCGGGGAACCGTTGGTACCACAGCGTCAAACTATCAACTCGATCTCCACGCGGATTACCCGCTTCAATTGGGTGAGCGCTACAAGATCAAGTTCACCTTTGACACCTTTAACGTCACCAACTCCCGCTCACTGACCGCAGTCGATCAGAACATTGCGCTCAGCTACGGGACCCCGGACGCGGATTATCTGAAGCCAGTATCCTTCCAGCGTGCATTCTATGGGCGCGGATCGGTGCGATTTGAGTTCTAGTTAGCTCGGTTAAGAAAGGGGAGGAGGATGGAAACATCCTCCTCCCTTTTTTTTTGGCTTAGGGACAATAGCGGCCGAAGTTTCGGTCAATTACACTAGAGGTACGTGAAAGGGTCGTTGGCTGCTGCTGTAGCCACCCCGCATGATTGAGGCCAACTTGTTCAAGCGTTCTGTTTACGCGACCAGCATTATGGTCGTTCTGACTTTCGGGCTCGCGCTCTGCTCGTTTACGGCATCGGCAGCCAAGCATCCGCAGCTACCGCCCACGTATGACCACTGGCTGAACCAGGAAGTCAATTACCTGATCACGAATCAGGAGCGGGAAAGTTTCCTCGCGTTGACGACCAATCAGGATCGCGATGCCTTCATCGATACTTTCTGGGCAATTCGGAATCCAGACCCTAACTCACCCGGCAACACCTATAAAGACGAACACTACCGCCGTCTGGAATATGTGAATAACCATTACGGCTCGCCCTCGGCTGGCAACGGATGGCACACCGACCGCGGTATGGTCTACATCACCCTGGGTCCCCCGCAGCAGAAGCGTTCCTATCTCAATACGAAGTATCTGGAGCCGTTAGAGACTTGGTTTTATCAGGATCCAGCCAGCGCGCTTGCACCCTATTTTTCCGTCCTCTTCTTCAAGCCCAGCCCGGCA
This sequence comes from uncultured Acidobacteriaceae bacterium, assembly GCA_963830325.1. GTDB lineage: Bacteria > Acidobacteriota > Terriglobia > Terriglobales > Acidobacteriaceae > PALSA-350. The sequence goes on along the minus strand of CAWHMV010000003.1, from coordinate 692,736 downwards.
GAAGACTTCCGCATTTACTCGCCGTACCAGGACCGCCCGGACAAACTGATTGCCAGCACCAACGGGGCGAATGATGTTCCGACCGCGCTGAGAATCATTAAGGCTGATCTGGGAGACGAGGTTGCCAACCTCACCCTTTCTCTCTTCCCCAACGAACCAGTGGACAACAAGACCGGCGCTCCAACGCTGGAATCGGATGTACTGCTGAATAGAATTCGTGACTACCGCAACCTGCCGGAAAACAAGGACCTGCTGGCGCAGCGGCGGGCGTTACTGGAGGGCGTGAGCCACCGGGTTCTGTTGGGACAGGACTTTAGTGACCTCTCGGTCATGGCTACCCGCGATAGCGCCAACCAAGCCAGCATCCATTACATGCTGCGGCTTTTGAATGCCGGCGATTTCGTTCTGGGCAAAGATGCTGACCAACGTGTTTATTATTCCCTTTCGGTTGAGTCGCAGCTACTTGGGCCTGACGGCAAGCCGATCTACACCGACACCCAGGATCTTCATGATTATCTGACACCTGACCAGGTCGAGCAGGTACGACCACGCCGCTTGGCCGTGTCCGGCCGCGTGGTTGCGACTCCAGGCAACTATCAATTGCGCGTAGACGTCACCAATCGGGTCACGAAACAGAGTTTTTCCCAAACACGCGCTGTGCTTGTCCCCTCGTTTGACCACAACCTCGGGATCAGCCAGGTCGTTTTTTCGTCGGTGACGCCTCCAAAGCACGACTACGAACAAACCCAGCCGTTCAGCTTTGCGGGAGTGAAAATTCCGGTGGCTGGGTCGGACAATGTTGAGTTGGTTGCCGGCGACCCTATCCGAGTGATCTATCAGCTGTGGGAGCAACCGGGTTCCCCGGTTTCGCTCAAAGGAAAAAATCTGGATGTTTCCTATTTGATCGGCAAGCTCGGAGTGCCTGACAAAAAGGAACAGACGCAGAAGATCGACCGTGCCGGTTTCGATCCGCAAGGCAATTTGCTGATGGGCACCGATCTTCCCACGACCGATTTGCACCCGGGCAACTACCGCCTGGTGATCCATGTCACCGATCCGGAAAACAACGAAACCACGTCGCAAGCAATCAATTTCCGGCTGTACGGCGGCGATCGTCATCAGTTGTGGAACCTGACGAGCCCTTCCTATACCAGCTCCGCTGACTCAGTCGTGAATCTGTACCGGCGCGGCCTGTGCGCTTTAGCTCAGCAACAGCCCCAGTTGGCCATCGCCTATCTCAAGCAAGCGGTGGAGGCGGGCAATCCTGACGCGGCCATGTACGGAGCCCTGGCTTCGGCTTATCGGCTCGCCGGGAACACGACCGCAGCAGCCGCGACTGAAAAGCAGCGGGACAGCGCGCTGGCCAAGCCTGCGCCTCCTCCGGCTAGAAATTAGTAAGGTGAGGGCGGCGCTTCCCGTGACCACTCCGGGAAAGAATTGCGTCTCCGGGCAATCCTCAATAAACTTCTCTCCGAGTGAAAAAGTAGCTGAGGCCGCGCTGAGATCAGCGTCGTCCAGGTTTTTCAAAGTTTGCAAGGAGTCTAGGTGCGCCTTCTTCGGATGTTTCTCTTCCTTTCCCTGGCTTTTCTCAGTCCTCAGCTACTGGTTCCGGGTGGCCTCGTGGAAGCACAGCAAGCGAGCGATATGCCGCCGCCGCCACCGCATGCCAAGCAGATTCACCTTAAGCACGTTCTGGTGGTCGGTCAGACCAAGGGGTTCGAACACGACTCTGTCTCGGCTGCGATGGCCGCTATTTATGACATGGGCAAAGAGAGCGGCCTTTGGGACACCATGATTCGTACCGACACCGAGTTGCTCACCAAGAAGGATTTGAAGCGGAATACCAAAAATCTGACCTATTTCGACGCGGTCATCTTTGCCAGCACCACCGGCGAACTGGACATGGACGACAGCCAGAAGCAGGATTTCATGTCGTTTATCAAGGAAGATGGCAAGGGCTTTGTGGGCATTCATGCGGCTTTGGACACCAACTACAACTGGCCGGAGTACGGTGAGATGATCGGCGGCTGGTTCGATCAGCATCCGTGGATGACCTTCAATGCGCCGATTCTCAATGAGGACCCCGACTTTCCTGCTGTCCGTCATTTTCCTAAAGCGTTCGTCAAATACGACGAGATCTATCAGCCTAAAAGCTGGTCTCGCGACAAGGTGAACGTGCTGCTCAGCCTGGATTCAAGCAAGCTGAACTATGAGAACAATCCGCGTATCCATCGTACGGACCACGACTTTCCAGTGGCGTGGAGCAAGATGTACGGTAAAGGGAGGGTTTTCTATTCCACCCTGGGGCACACCGAAGAGGCTTGGGAAGATCCGGATATAAAGAAGATGTACTTCGAAGCGATTAAGTGGTCGTTGGGGATGACCGAGGGAAGCACCACGTCTCACGCCAAGCCGGCCGCATCCCGATGATCATAAAGTTGGTAAGACTAAAGGCGGTAACAGAAGAATGAAGAAGTTTCGGGACTTGGCATTTCTGGCGGCGATCGCCGGGTTAGCCGCCTACCAGGGTAGGCAATTGCACATTTATGCCGCGACTGGGCAGGCGCCGGCCGCGACGCAAAACGCGGGACCCACCCACGGGGGTGATACTGCGTCGCCCCATAATTCGGAGCTGGCTGCTGCCGGCGGTTCCCTCTTCCAGCAGAATTGCGCCTTCTGTCACGGGCGCGACGCAGGCGGGGGAGAAACCGGTCCCGACCTCACCCGGTCCAAGCTGGTGTCAGCGGATGTGGCCGGAGACAAAATTGGGGACGTCGTGTTGCATGGACGGCCTGACAAGGGCATGCCGGCTTTTCAATTTACCCCGGAACAGGTCACTCAGGTCGCGGCCTTCATTCATGCCCAACAGATAAAAGCGATGTCGCAAAGCGGCAAGCGCAAAGGCGTGGATGTGGCTGACCTGCAGACCGGAAACGTGGAAGCTGGCAAGGCCTATTTCAACGGAGCAGGCGGTTGCGCGACCTGCCATTCGCCTACCGGGGATCTGGCCGGCATCGCCAGCCGCTACGAGGGCCTGCAGTTGGAAGAACGGATGTTGTACCCGAAAGACGTGAAGAACAAGGTGACGGTCACGCTGCCTTCGGGCGAGACGGTTGCGGGGACCCTGGAGTATCTGGATGAATTCACGGTGGGATTGCGGGATGCTGCGGGAACGTATCGGTCCTGGCCGGTGAGCGCCGTCAAGGTCAAGGTCGATGCCCCGGTGGAGGCGCACGTGGCGCTCTTCCCCAAATATACCGATGCCGATATCCATAACCTGATGGCTTACATTCAGACACTGCGCTAGCGCTAGAGGTTCCAAACCCATATGAAGCTGTTGAAGAACGGATTGCTTTTTGCCTTGAGCGCGGTGGTCTTGACGGGGATTTCCCAACCGCTTCAGGCCCAGAACGTGGATGCGGCGATGCTTCTGCATCCACCGGCAGATAGCTGGCCCGGCTACCAGGGCGACTACACCGGGCAACGCCACAGCAAGCTGACGCAGATTACGCCGCAAAATGTAAAGGACTTAAGCCTCGCCTGGGCCTTTCAAACCGGTCAGCCGGCGGAAATTAAAGCGACTCCGCTTCTAGTCGATGGCGTCTTGTACTTTACTGTGCCGGACAATGTTTGGGCTGTCGACGCCCGCTCCGGTCACATGCTTTGGCACTACACCTATCCACCCAACAAAGGGGACCACATCGGCCAGCGTGGCGTTGGCATGTATAAGGACTGGATCTTCTTCGTCTCACCGGACGCACACCTGGTCTCTCTGAATGCCAAGGATGGCAAAGTGCGCTGGATCATCGAACTCGCGGACGTGAATAAGGGCTACTGGGCAACCGAGGCACCGTTCATTGTGGGCAACCACGTGATCGTGGGTGTGGGCGGCGATATTGATAACCTGCCCATCTTTCTGAAGGCAGTGGACCCGGAAACGGGCGCGACGCAATGGACATGGAATGTCACTCCCCCGCCGGGTCCGGGCGTCACTACGGGTGGCACGACCTGGATGGCAGGGACCTACGATCCCGCTCTCAACCTTATCTATTGGGGGACAGGAAATCCGACACCGGTATTGGACGGCAGTGCGCGGCCGGGCGACGACCTCTACACCTGCAGCATTGTTGCCCTCAATCCCGACACGGGCAAGCTGGTATGGGCCTTCCAGACTTCACCGCATGATACCCACGACTGGGATGCGGTCGAAATACCTGTGCTGGTCGACGGAACGTTCCACGGCCAACCGCGCAAGATGCTGCTGCAGGCATCCCGCAATGGTTACTTTTTCGTTCTTGATCGCACCAATGGCAAGAGCCTGCTGACGGTTCCTTTTGGGCCGGTGAATTGGGCAAAGGAAGTCGACAAGGAGGGCCGTCCGATTCCGGACCCGGCCAAGGAACCGTCGCCTGACGGCGTCCTGATTGCACCGGACGAGGCCGGCCTAACCAACTACCGCTCGCCCAGCTATGACCCTAAGACGGGCCTGTTTATTGTCAGTGCTCATCATGCCTATAGCGTTTATTTCCACAAACCGGCAGATGGCGCTTATGGTTGGGCGGGCGCGGACTATGGGTTGTGGGGCAAGGGTGTGATCGAAGCGATTGACTATAAAACGGGCAAGATTCGCTGGTCGCATGAAATCGGACAAGGAAGTCCGGGCTCTGGAGTGTTGACTACGGACTCCGGACTCACGTTTACCGGGGACGTTCCAGGGAATTTTCTTGCCCTGGATACCGCTACCGGGAAGACGCTTTGGCATGCCGGATCGGGAGCGAGGATCGGGAGTTCTCCGATTACGTATGAGCTCGACGGGCGACAGTATCTGCTGACCAGTGGTGGAAGTGTGTTGTTCGCGTGGGCGCTCCCGGAAGGAGAAACGAAGGCGACACATGCGGTCGCGAAGGCTCACTAAAGCAGGGCTCTGTACCTTCCAACAAGGCCGGGTGGGCGGATACCACTGCGTTCCACCTTCCAGCCTTCGGAACCAACGGGGAAAACGTTAAGATTCGTGGTATCCCATATCTCGCGAAAAACGACCGAGATACGGGGCACCCGGCCTTGTTGGCAGGTACAGAGGTCTATGTCCGAACGGTTGTGGGGGCGAAGATTGTTCGGGGGAAAAAACCGCAGATCTCTCCACTACGCTACCCCGGATTTCCTGCCACGCAGCACTAGACAGGGCCACGTGTGCGGCTTTCATTAAGGAAAGCCGCATGAAGTTCGCCAGCGCCACCAACTTCTACAGGAAATCCGGGGTAGCGTAGTGGAGAGATCTGCGGTTTCCATTCTTCATAGCCACATCTTATGAAAATCACGGATGTACGAACGGTGGTTGTCAACGCAGAGATGCGGAATTGGATCTTCGTTAAAGTCATCACCGACCAAGCGGGGCTGTTCGGCTGGGGTGAGGCGTCGCTGGAGTGGAAGACCCGGGCGGTAGTCGGTGCGGTTGAGGATTTCGCTCCGATGCTGATCGGGGAGGATCCTCGCAACATCGAGCATATCTACCAGAAGCTCTATCGGCATTCGTTTTTCCGCATGGGCGTGATCGGCATGAGCGCGATCAGCGGCGTTGAACAGGCGTGCTGGGACATATTCGGGAAGTCGCTCGGTATGCCGGTCTATCGACTCCTCGGGGGCGAGGTTCGGAACAAGGTTCGGATGTATACCCACCTGGGGGGTGGGGATATGAAGGCCGTCTACCAGACGTTCGATCCTCAGCCGCTCATTGATCTTGCCCACGAAGTAGTGGCGCGTGGCTATACTGCGCTCAAGGTCGTCTTCGTTCCCTATTCTGAGCCGCTCATGGGCAGGCAGTATGTACTTCAATTCGCAAGCATGTTTGAGAAACTGCGGCTGGCAGTCGGAGACAATATCGACATCATGATCGACTTCCATGGCCGTACCTCGCCGGCTATGGCAATCCAATATATCCACGCCATTGAGGAATTCAGTCCATACTTTTGCGAAGAGCCGGTTCCGCCGGAGAATATTCCGGCGATGAAACAGGTCCGCGAAGCGGTCCGTGCGCCGATAGCGACGGGTGAGCGGTTGGTGTCTCGATTCGAGTTTCGCGAACTCTGCGAGCAACAGGCGTGCCACATCGTTCAGCCGGATTTGTGCCATTGTGGCGGCCTTCTGGAAGCGAAGAAGATAGCTGCGGCTGCGGAGACTTACTACATGGGGGTAGCGCCACACAATCCGCTGGGACCGATTGCCAATGCTGCCGCACTCCACTTTGCCCTATCGACGCCGAATTTCCTGATCCAGGAGGATATGCTTACGGATGTGCCATGGCGGTGGGATGTGGTGAAGCATGGCTTGAAAATGGAGAATGGCTACTGGGTCAAAGCGGAGGCTCCGGGCCTGGGGATTGAAGTCAATGAAGCAGAGGCGGCGAAACACCCGTTCCAGCAGGAGACCTTTGCTACTTCGGTTGCGCGTGCAGCAGACGGCGCCATTCTGGACTGGTAGACGTTGAAGGAGAAACCGATGTCCCGTAAGAAATTCCTTTTGGCAGCGGCTCTGACGATTCCCTGCACTTTGATTGCCCTGCTGGTGCACGGCCAGACCTTTCCCGACGCATCGGTCTATGCCAACGACCCGGCGGCAATGCTGGCGGGCTACCGGCATGTCGAGGTCTCTTCGGTCTCGGACGCTATTGAGCAGCTCACCGGGCAGCGGATGTATATGACGCACCACATGCAGCCGATCTTCACCACCAAGTTCGCGGGCTATGCAGTCACGGTGAAGATGGTGAAGGAAGAAAACCACGATCCGAACGCGCTGAGCGGTATGCTGCAAGCGATCGACCACGGCAGCAAAGACTCGGTCTATGTGATGACCATTCCAGATGGAGTGGATATCGCCGGGATGGGCGGCCTGATGGGTACGGCCATGTCCGCGCGGGAATTTTCTGGTGCGGTGATCGACGGAGCGGTGCGTGACGTTGCCTATCTGCGCAAGATCGGCTTCCCCGTGTATGCCCGTGGCATCACCCCGGCTACTTCTGCCGGCCACTACCGTGTCGCAGGCACAGGCGTACCGGTGGTGTGTGACGGAGTTACCGTCAATGCCGGCGATATTGTCGCGGCGGATAGCGATGGGGTGGTGGTGGTGCCCCGGGAGATAGCCCCCAAGGTCCTGGTATTGTCACAGCAACTGGACTTTAAAGAACACAGTATGTACGCGTTTATCGAGAACACGAAATCGATTGAAGACGCGGTCAAGAAGTTTGGCCGTTTGTGATCCTAGCCGCATAGCAGAAATACGGGCCCTCGCCTTTTGCTCTACTCATCTCGTAGGGGGTGCTCATGCGATTCTCCAGCCTGTTCAGAGTTTTGCTGCCCGCCGTCGCCGGTCTTGGCGCCTTGTGTGTTGGCAGCTCGTGGATATCAGATCAACCTAAAGTCGGCGCCCAATCCAACAGCCAGGCATGCCCGGAGACCGATAGCGGGCTAACGTTGCCGGCCGGCTTTTGCGCGACGATATTCGCAGACAACATTGGCCATGCCCGGCACCTGGCGGTGGCTCCGGGTGGCGTGGTTTACGTCAACACCTGGTCGGGCGACTACTACCCTCCTGGCGACAAGCCGCCCGCTGGAGGGTTCCTGGTGGCGCTGCAACCGGACGCGGGTACGGGTAAGGCCGGCACAACACAGCGCTTTGGCGAAACCGCGGAGACCGGGGCGGCCGGTGGCTCGGGCATTGCGCTCTACAAGGGTTCGATCTACGCGGAGGTCAACGATCGGATCGTGCGGTATACGCTGCCTGCGGGCTCGATTGTGCCCCAGGGTCCAGCCACTACCGTGGTTTCCGGATTGCCCCTGGGCGGCGATCATCCGATGCATCCCTTTGCCATCACAGGCGACGGGGCCATCATTGTCGATGTGGGCACCGCAACCAACTCGTGCCAGTTGAAGAATCGAACGCTCAAGTCGCCGGGTGCCGATCCGTGTACGGAGTTGGAGACACGGGGCGGCATCTGGCGCTATGACGCGAACCGGACCAACCAGCCATTTACCCCGGCCGACCGTTATGCCACCGGGATACGTAACGGCGAAGGTTTTGCTGTGGACGCATCCAGCAAGCGGGTCTTTGTTACCCAACACGGGCGAGACCAGCTGCATGCGAACTGGCCCGACCTGTATAAGCCTGAGGAAGAAGCCACGCTGCCGTCGGAAGAGTTAGTGCTGCTCAAGCAGGGCGGCGATTATGGCTGGCCTGAGTGCTACTACGACCCAATGCAACGCAAGCTGGTGTTGGCCCCGGAATACGGTGGAGACGGGGGCAAGAAGGTGGGCGTGTGCGCCGACAAGATTGCTCCAGTTGCGGCTTTCCCCGCGCATTGGGGTCCAAATGGCGCAGTGTTCTATGACCACAAGCAGTTCCCGGCCCACTATCGCGGTGGTGTGTTCATCGCCTTCCACGGTTCCTGGGATCGCGCACCGTACCCGCAGGGCGGCTACAACATTGTGTATCAACCGCTGAACGGGGATCGTGCCTCTGGTCCGTGCGAAGTATTTGCCGACGGTTTTGCGGGACCTGTCAAAACTCCGGAGAAGGCCCAGCATCGTCCCAGCGGGCTTGCGGTCGGACCGGATGGATCGCTCTACATTTCAGACGACATCACGGGACGAATTTACCACGTGGTTTATTCGGGCGGGGCTGCAGGTGGCGGCGCCAAGTCCACACCCTGCCCCGGTCCATCGGCTGCCGCGGGCGAGATCGTCAGAGCCGATGCCAAACCGCCGGAAGGCACGCACCCCGATGCCGGACTTACTCCACCTCCGGGCGCGACAGCAGAGATGGTGGCCTTAGGCGATCGTATCTACCACGGTGAAGTGGGTGGAGCGTCGTGCGCAGGCTGCCATGGCGCCAGTGCAAAAGGAACTCCGCTCGGCCCCGATTTAACGGATGCCAAGTGGTTGTGGAGCGATGGCAGCTATAGCGGCATTGCCAAGACCATCACTGAGGGCGTGATGCAACCGAAAGAGTATCGCAGCGCCATGCCGCCCATGGGCGGCGCTCAACTGACTCCTGACCAGGTGCAGGCACTCTCCGCCTATGTCTGGGCTCTGAGCCACCATTGATGAAACCCTGGATCCTCTACGCATGCATGACCCTGCTGGCATGGGGGGTATGGGGAGTGTTCAGCAAGCTGGCCTCAGGCTATACACGGCCCCGGCAGACGCTGATTTTTCAAGCGGCCGGGGTCATGGCCTTTGGGCTTGTGGTGCTGGCCATGGAACGCTTCCACATCACGTGGTCTCCACAAGGATTTGGCTGGTCGGCCGCGGCCGGCTTTGTGAATTTCATGGGTTTCCTGGCCTTCTTTGCGGCGATCGAGAAGGGTAAGGTTTCGACGGTGATTGCCATGTCGTCCCTCTACCCGGTGATCACCATCGTGTTGAGCGTCCTCTTCCTGCAGGAGAAGATCTCGCCACGGGAAGGACTCGGCATTGCTTGTGCGCTGCTGGCTGGATTCCTGTTGGCCGGGTGATGCTTTCTCCTGAGCGAGATTATCGGAGCTATAGCTTCTGGCTTGAGGATGCAGGCGAGGCGTTAACGCCGCGTCCGGCGCTGACCTCGTCCAGCGATGTTGATGTGGCCATCCTTGGTAGTGGCTACTCCGGATTGTGGACGGCGTATTACCTGCTGCTTCATGAGCCTGCGCTGCGGGTTGCCGTGGTGGAGAAGGAGATTGCCGGGTTCGGCGCCTCGGGGCGAAACGGCGGTTGGTGTTCTCCAAATTTTTCTGTAACCGCCACAGGTCTAGAAAAACGCTTTGGTGCTGAAGCTGCGCGTAACCTGCTGCTGGCGATGCGCGCCTCGGTGGACGAGGTGGGCAGGGTCTGTGGTGCAGAGAACATCGATGCCCGGTTCCATCAAGGCGGCGTGCTGACCCTGGCGCGCGGACAGCATCAGCTACCGGGCATCCGCTCGAGTTATAAAGCCTATGAGCGGTTGGGGCTTGGCGATCGTTACCGGCTGCTCAGCGCCGAAGAAGCCGCGGAACGCATTCGCGTGGCCGGTGTGCACGGTGCACTGTATACGCATGACGGGGCGAGCCTACATCCAGCACGGCTGGTGCGTGGTCTGGCGCGTGCTGTGGAAGCCCGGGGCGGTGTTATTTATGAGCAGACGCCAGTGAACGGGTTGGGACCTGGCAGCCTGCTCACGCCTGGCGGAGAACTGCGCGCCAAGCGGGCAGTGGTGATTGCGGGAGAGGCTTATGTGACACGGTTACCTCGCTTGCATCGGGCTTTGTTGCCGATCTATTCGCTTATCTCACTGACCGAGCCATTGACGGCTGCGCAGTGGTCGCAGATCGGATGGCAGCGGGGCGAGAGCGTCTCTTCCACACGCAACACAGTCGTTTATCTCACCAAGACGCCGGATGGCCGCGTTCTCTTTGGCAGCCGCGGCGCGCCGTACGCCTTTGGTTCGAAGATCACTGATGAGCAGGATACTCACGAGGCCACGGTGAAGATGATCAGGCGCTCGGTTTTGGAATGGTTCCCTTCGCTTGAGGGCATTCGTTTCACGCATGCTTGGGGCGGGCCGGTGGGCATGCCCCGCGACTGGATGCCGGCGGTGCGGTACGACGCAGGTTCGCGGATCGGTTCGATCATGGGGTACACGGGACAGGGTGTCTCGACCAGCAATCTGGCGGGGCGGTTGCTGGCAGGTCTGATCACGGATCGGAAGAGCGGACTGGAAGGTCTTCCACTGGCCCAGAGATGCTCTCCTAAGTGGGAGATAGAGCCTCTGCGCTGGCTGGTGGTGCGCTATATGCAGGATGCTTTTTTGCGTATCGATGAGGCCGCTGAGGCTGGCCGGGCACGACCTGTGGATGCTAAGGTCGCGGAATATCTGGGGCGGCACTAGTTAGTTTGTGTTTTGGAAAAACATGCGCACTAAGCGAACTATGCGAATTAAGTCAGTTGAGCCACCCCGTGATAGGAGGGAGGAAGCATTTCGGGCTTCATTGGTTTTGATGCGGGTTAGGAGCGACTTGTCGCGCTTCCATTAAAGGAATTGCTCAAAAGGTCATGGCCTTTCGTGCTGAACGTGCATTTTTGGAATGCCTGGGCAGTGGTTGCTAATAGAGAGAAACTGCAGATCCCTCCACGGCGCGCCGGGACAGGTCGGCTTCGCTCCCGCGGCACGCCGGGGCAGGCGGGATGACAAAGGGGAGAGTGTGTTGAGGGTCGAGGAAACAGCGGGTCCGAAACAGCGAACCTGGGGCAACCTTCGATTCGTAATGTTGGGGGTTACGATCATCGGAAAAGTGCGTTCAGGCGTGATTCCAGATAGACCCGCAAGAAGGGATGAAGCGGCCAGGCCTCTTGGATATGGCTCCAGTTCAGGATGGTCTCGCGGGTTTGCTTCAATCTGGCGGCTTCCGCCGGATAGGATGCGGGAGAGGTCGCCAGCACCTCAATCTCAATGCGCGGTATGTACGCCTGATCCGATACACGGATATGGTAGAGGCCGACTCCCCCTACTCGCACTTGCGCTACAGGCTGGCCGGAGTTCCAGTCCAGCGGCTGGAGGGCTGGAATGGTTGATGCCGCGGCTTGTTGCCCTTCCTTCATCACGCTGAGAGAGTATTGGCCCGGCGGCAAAACGCGAAGCGCGGGAGTAATGGAGATCTCACCCTGGGGACTAACCGCCGCGACCATTTCGAAATTGCCGGCCATCTCCGCACGGCCCGTTGGCTTGGGGAAAGCCATGTCGGCCGCGACTGGGCGCAACAACAGAACGTTCCTGACGGCTACAAACATGTTCCAAACTAAAGGTGTGGGCTGCGGAGTAATCGCGGGCACGCGGAAACCCTGGGAGCAGGTTTTTGCTTCGAAGCATTCGCAGAGCAGGCGCTGCCCGTCAGGCAACAGAATGATCATGGAGTGGGTCGAACCCTCCGCACCCGCGGTGATCAGACCGCCGGGCGGGATCGCCTCTCCTAGCCGGAGCGTATCGGAGCTGCCATTGAGATGCCAGTCGCCATGCCTTTCCCAGACCATTCCAGTAGGATCGGGGCCCGGAGGCACGCTCTCAGCCACAACGATGGTGGCTGAACCGCCTAACAGGCCAAGAATTCCGGCTCCCATTGCAAACAACAAGCTTCGACGCTTCATGGTTGAGTCTACCTAAGTCTCGGTCCTCATTGGGCGAGGCGAACTCTGGCCGCCGAGTGCGGGCTTGTCAAGCCCCATAAAATTTTTATTCACTTTAAGGAATACCTCATTTAATCTCTTCGGTAATGACGCAAATGTTGTATAGTCATCTAGCGCTCAAGTAACTTCTGCCGTATTCCCTCCCCTGTACGATCCCCCCATCCCCTGGACTGTACGATTTCGTGACCGAAACGGTCACAAGCGCTTCAGTCCAAAACAACTGTTGGATGGTGGAGTGGGCCTGGCAAGGCGACGACAGTCGCCGGAGTTTGTGACCCGACAGCCCACCTGGGTAGGAGGGTCCTATTTTTCGGCCAAGGGTATCCACTCGTGTCGCTTCTCTCGTCCGGTTCCGTTCAGTTTCGACCGAAGGCCTAATCAATCTCCTGCTGCCGTGTCTTTTGTTTTTAGGCGCAGCGGGACCCCTCTTTGCGCAAGCCCCCAATGTGCTGACCTGGCGGTATGACAACACTCATCAAGGCCAAAATACGCAGGAGACGATTCTTACTCCGACCAATGTCAACACCAATACATTTGGCAAGCTGTTTAGCCACACGGTGGATGGCCAGGTTTATGCGCAGCCGCTCTATGTTGGCAATCTCACCCTTCCGAACCAGACGACGCATAACGTAATCTTTATTGCTACAGAGCATGATTCGGTGTACGCCTTCGACGCCGACAGCAACGGCGGAGCCAATAGTGGGCCACTCTGGCAGGCGAGCATGATCAGCACGGCTCATGGGGCCGCGTCGGGGGCGACCACCGTGCCGGCCACCGATGTCAGTACGCAAGACCTCCATCCCGAAATTGGGATCAGCTCCACCCCGGTGATTGACTTCAACGCGGGAACCATCTTCGTGGTCGCCAAGAGCAAAGAGAATGGCACGTACGTGCAACGGCTGCATGCGCTCAGCATCCTGGATGGAAGCGAACGCTCCGGCAGCCCGGTATCGATATCAGCATCGGTGCCAGGCACAGGCTCCGGAAGTTCTGGGGGTACGCTCAGCCTGAGTACTTTGTGGCAGCACAATCGTCCTGCACTCGGACTGTTTAATGGAAATATCTACATTGCTTTTGCTGCTCATGGCGACAACGGCCCGTGGCATGGTTGGGTGCTGGTTTACAACGAGACCACACTGAAGCAAACGGCCGCGGTGTGTACCTCACCTAACGGATACGGAGATGGCATCTGGGGGGCCGGTGCAGGATTGCCCATCGATACGGTCAGCGCAAACGGAAGGGCTTTCCTTTCTACCGGTAATGGTGATATGACCTCCTATCCGCCGCTCACCAACAGCGTGGACTATGGCGAGAGCGTCCTGCGCTACGACCTGTCCAATGGCGGCTTCGCTATCAGTGACGCATTTACGGCGTACAACCAATCTTCGTTGACGGGCTCGGATCTCGACCAGGGCTCAGGCGGCGTTCTCATTCTTCCGGATCAACCCGGCGCCCACATCCATGAACTTGTTCAGGTGGGCAAGGAAGGCCGCATTCTGGTCATGAACCGGGATGGTCTCGGCGGTTATGCGGGTTCCAGTGCGCCGCGTAATACGAACATCCTGCAGGATATTACCAACGCGCTGACATCAGACAACGGCTTGTGGAGCACGCCGGCCTACTGGAATGGGAACGTCTACATGTGGGCGGAAAACGATGCCCTCAAGGTGTTTCCGCTTACGAATGGAGCTTTGCCGAACCGGGCCACGGCCCAATCGTCGGCCACCTCGATGTTTCCGGGAGCCAGCCCGGTAGTCTCGTCCAGTGGCACACAGAACGGTATCGTCTGGGCGTTAGAAACCGATTTGTACGGTTCGAACGGATCTTCGATTTTGTTTGCGTTTAACGCGACTAACATTGGCCAGGAGCTCTATGGCAGCAATCAGAATTCGACCCGGGACGACGCGGGGCCCGCGGTCAAGTTCACGGTTCCGGTGGTCACCAATGGAAAAGTCTATGTGGGTGCGGGTGGCCAGGTCGACGTATACGGACTTTTAAACGGGGTCCAACAGGCGCCGGCACCGGTCATTTCGCCCTCGGGCGGTACTTATAGCACGGCGCAACAAATCACTCTCACAGATACACTTAGCGGCGCGACCATCTATTACACAACGGATGGATCGACTCCGACCACAGGATCGACGCTATACAAGGGGGCTTTCCAACTTTCTGTGGATAGCACGGTGCAGGCAATCGCCAGCGCGAGCGGATATCTCCAGAGCCCGGTGGCGAGCGCAACTTATGCCTTCAACACGCAAACTCCGACGCCGCAGTTTTCGCCGGCGGCAGGGACCTACACGACTACGCAGACGGTTACGATTAGCGACAGCACGTCGGGAGCGGTTATCTATTACACCACCGACGGATCGACCCCAACGACCGGTTCGACAAAATATGCCGGACCTATCACTGTCAGCAGCAGCACGGTGATCAAAGCGATGGCTACGTTCAGCGGGCTGACCAACAGTAATGTGGCCACGGCCTCCTACACCATCCAGCCGAACGGAACAGAAATTAATTTCGGCAATGGTTTCTCGAGTGTCGCGGGGCTGACCTTGAACGGCAGCGCAACCAACGTAGACGACACTCGGCTGCAGTTGACCACGGGCCTGACCAGCCAGGCAGGAAGCGCTTTCTACAACACTCCTATTAACATCCAGAACTTTACTACCGACTTTGGATTTCAGCTCTCGCTTGCCCAAGCCGACGGATTTACCTTCACCATCCAAAACGTTGGCCCGACTGCGCTTGGCGGGATTGGAGGAGGCCTGGGCTACGGACCGAACCCGGCCACCGGCACGCCGGCCGGCATCGCCAAGAGCGTTGCCATCAAGTTCGACTTTTACAACAATTCGGGCGAGGGCACCGACTCAACGGGGCTCTACACGAATGGCGCGGTGCCCACGGTCCCGGCGATTGATATGACTTCTTCTGGTGTTGTTCTGAACAGCGGCGACGCCATGACCGCTCACATGACCTACGACGGTGTCAATTTGATCCTGACGCTCACGGATGCCGTGGTCACTAAGACGTTTACGCATACGTTCCCTATCAACATTCCGGCAACGATCGGCAGCAATACGGCTTATATCGGCTTTACCGGCGGCTCTGGCGGCCTGACCTCGAGCCAGAAGATTCTTACCTGGACATTGACGTCCCAAAGCGGATCGGTAACGCAAACGCCCACCTTCTCGCCCGCCGGAGGATCGTTTACGACGGCGCAAAACGTGACGCTGAGCGATGGAACCCCCGGAGCGGTGATCTACTACACGATCGATGGCTCAGTGCCTACCACCTCGTCGACCGTTTACAGCACACCCATCAGCGTGGATAGCGGATCAGTCACGATCAAAGCCATTGCGCAGGCAACCGGCTTCAGTGCCAGCAGCGTGGGGAGCGCCACCTTCAATATCCAGCCAACGGCTACGGCGACGCCTAGCTTCTCACCGGGTACGGGAACCTATAGCTCGACGCAGTCGGTGACGATCTCTGACGCTACGTCCGGAGCAGTGATCTACTACACCACTGATGGCTCTACGCCGACTACGTCATCTGCCGTTTACGGCTCCGCCATCCCGGTGAGCGCCAGCAGCACGCTTAAAGCGCTGGCGGCCGCTCCGGGGTTTGGGCAGAGTGCGGTTGCCACTGCGGCGTACGTGATTCAAACAGGTGGACCCGGCAACATCAATTTTTCCGGCGGTTTCCCCAGTGCCACCGGTTTGCAATTAAATAGTGTGGCTAAAGTAAGCTCGAGCCACTTCCTTGAGATTACCGATGGCGGCCAAAGTGAGGCTGGTAGCGCCTTCTGGACTACCCCGGTGAATATCCAGGCCTTCACCACAAACTTCACCTTCCAGTTTTCCAGTGCCGTGGCCGATGGATTTACCTTCACCATCCAGAACGCTGGGTTGACGGCGCTTGGCGGAATCGGCGGAGGCCTGGGTTACGGGCCGAATCCGGCTACGGGGACACCGGCGGGCATAGCGAAGAGTGTGGCGATCAAATTCGATATTTACAGCAACTCCGGCGAGGGCGCAGATTCTACAGGAGTGTTTACCAATGGCGCAGTGCCAAGTACTCCAGCGGTTGACCTTACGTCTTCCGGGATCGTGCTGTCGAGCGGGGATACCATCTCCGCGCAGCTTGTCTATAACGGGACGACGCTGACGCTTAACCTTACCGACACGGTTACGAATGACACCTTCAGCCAGTCGTTCACAGTCAATATTCCGTCAACGGTGGGAGCGAACACTGCCTACGTTGGCTTTACGGGGGGCACGGGAGGATCGACGGCGATCCAAAACATCAAGACGTGGACGTTCACTTCGGGGACGACCCAGGTGGCAGCCGATCCTGTTTTCAATCCATTGCCCGGTACTTATACCTCAGCACAGAACGTTTCCCTGAGCAGCGCGACGACAGGCGCAACGATCTACTACACCGTGGACGGATCAACGCCCACGCATTCTTCCAGCGTCTACAGCGCGCCGATCGTGGTCAGTGGAGCGTCGCTGACTATACGCGCGTTTGCCTCGGCAACCGGTTATCAGGATAGTCCGATCGTCGTGGGCACATACCAGATTCAGGGGGCGCCGTCACCAGCAGCGACACCGACGTTTAGCCCTGCGAGCGGAACGAGCTTCTCTTCGACGTTGAGTGTGTCGATTGCGGATACGACTTCGGGGGCGGCGATTTACTACACCACCGATGGAAGCACACCTAACACGGGATCTCAGCTTTACTCGGCTCCATTCACTATCAGTGCTTCCATTACCGTTCACGCCATCGCTACGGCGAGTGGCTATTCGCAGAGCGCCCAGGGTTCTGCCAGTTATACCTCTTCACCAGTAACGAGCGGAGCGCCGGTATCGGATGAATTCACCGGGACCAGCCTGAACACGGCGGTGTGGCAGGTGAGCACGCCGGTGGGCGGTTCGGTGGCGGTGAGCAATGGAGAGCTGGTCCTCACTGTGCCGGGGGGAAGCAATCACGATCCGGCGGTTCCGGCCCTGGATGCGGTCCAGGTGATTCAGCCGATCAGCAATGCGAACTTCGATGTGGCGGTCAAGATCGATTCCACCCTGCTGGCAGCTCACCCATACTATGGACAAGGTCTGATGGTGGAGGGTGATGCCAAGGATTACATCCGCTTCGAGGTCAGCGCTGGGAGCACTGTCAATCTTAGCGTGAGCACCATCACGGGCGGAGTGCAAAGTTCGCAATTGCAGATGCAGCCGTTCTCTTCTTATCCCGTGCCGACCTATCTGCGCCTGACACGTGTGGGCAACAACTACACAGCGTTCTGGGGTAGCGATGGCGTGAATTGGAACCAGTTGGGAACGTTTACCGACAGCCTGGTGGTGACGGGATTGGCGCCCTATGCGGGGAATTACGGTGTCACGCCCAGCCAAGCGCCCGCACTCACTGCTTCCTTCGATTGGTTCCATAACCTGGCCAGCAGTGGGACACCTGCCGCGGCGACACCGACGTTTAGTCCTGCAAACGGAACGAGCTTCTCTTCGACCTTGAGTGTGTCGATTGCGGATACGACTGCGGGGGCGGCGATTTACTACACGACCGATGGAAGCACGCCTACGACTGGGTCTCGGCTTTACTCCGGTCCGTTCACTATCAGCGCTTCGACTACCGTCAACGCCATCGCCACAGCGAGCGGTTATTCGCAAAGCGCACAGGGATCAGTCAGCTATACCTATTCACCAGTAACGCCTGTAGCGACGACACCGACGTTTAGTCCTGCCAGCGGAACGAGTTTCTCTACCACGTTGAGTGTGTCGATTGCGGATACGACTGCGGGGGCGGCGATTCATTACACCACCGACGGAAGCACGCCTACGACGGGGTCTCAGCTTTACTCGAGCCCCTTCACTATCAGCGCTTCGACTACCGTCAATGCCATCGCTACCGCGAGCGGCTATTCGCAGAGCGCCCAAGGGTCGGCCAGCTATACCTATTCACCGGTAACGAGCGGAGCGCCGGTATCGGATGAATTCACCGGCACCAATCTGAACACAGCGGTGTGGCAGGTGAGCACGCCGGTGGGCGGTTCGGTGGCCGTGAGCAATGGAGAGCTGGTCCTCACTGTTCCGGGGGGAAGCGATCACGATGCGGCGGTTCCGGCCCTGGATGCGGTCCAGGTGATTCAGCCGATCAGCAATGCGAACTTCGATGTGGCGGTTAAGGTCGATTCCACCCTGCTGGCGGCTCATCCATCCTACGGACAAGGTCTGATGGTAGAAGGCGATGCCAAGGATTACATCCGCTTCGAGGTCAGCTCCGGGAGTACTGTCAATCTTAGCGTGAGCACCATCACGGGCGGAGTGCAAAGCCAGAAATTCCAGATTTCGCCTTTCTCTTCTTATCCGGTGCCGACGTATCTGCGCCTGACGCGTGTGAGCAACAACTACACGGCGTATTGGGGTAGCGATGGGGTGAATTGGAACCAGGTAGGGACATTTACCGATAGCCTGGTGGTGACGGGATTGGCGCCGTATGCGTGGAATTACGGTGCCACGCCTAGCCAAGCGCCGGCACTCACTGCTTCCTTTGATTGGTTCCATAACCTTACGACTGGGCAGTAGAGGCGCTGCGTAGTTTCCGGGGCTTTGGATTCTCTGTCCAACATGGATTTGCTACTGCCCTATAGGTCTCGAAAAGCGTACCTCAGCGGCTTCTGAAGCCGTCAAGCGCGCAACCATTTACGGCACAGTCGAAAACGACATCTAAACCTTTTAGAACCATCATGGGCGAATCCGATGGTTTTCATCACCTTGGGTGAGCCGCAGGCTCATGGGGACACGGCTAAAGCCGTGCCCTTCGAGTTTCCACATTTCTGGAGCTGCGAATTGGTCGGCGGAAGACATTTTGCCGTATTGGTTGAGCTGTGCCAGCCCCGGACTTTAGTCCGGGGAAGCGGGTTTTCAAACCCGCGAGAACGTTCCGGTATATAAATTCAGGGCTTTAGCCCTGGAGGCGGGTCGTCCAATTCCATCCCCAGAGACGCGCATGACCAGGCAAACAGCTCCGGTCTCTCGCTCAAGCCCGCTCTAACCGGATTCTCCCAAATGTACGTGTGGTGGTGTTTGTAATCGTCTGCGTCGCGAATGCGGTGATTCACGAAACTTGCTTGCCATATTTCAAAAGCAGAATGAATTTCCCGTTTCGCGCGATAGGAGAAACCGCCCTTGATCAATTGCAGTGCCTTTTCCAGCGGGATTTCCGCTGCAGGTCTCAGCAGCAGATGGAAGTGATTGGGCATGATCACAAATTCATGCAGCAGAAACCGCCTCTTTTGGCGATTCTCCGCTAGAACATCCACCAGAAGCTGAGCCATGCGATCGGATTGAAGAAGCGCGCGGCGGCCGGCCGTCGTCGAGGTCACGAAAAACGTACGGGTTGATTGGGGAGCTAGGGGCATTCTCACCAGGGCTAAAGCCCGGTCATTGCAAGATAAAGCGTTCTCGCGGGTTTGAAAACCCGCTTCCCCGGACTGAAGTCCGGGGCTGGCACGGATCAAGCCTGTAGCTTTGCTAAAAAATAGCGTGTCTAGGGTCCGCCGCCCCACGCCGTGGCTCTGAAAATGTAGAAACTCCAGGGCACGGCTAAAGCCGTGCCCTTCGTTGGACAGTCTCTTCCTCAGCCTCTTAGGGGTTAGCGAAGGCTTCAGGTGCTGTCCAAATTGGCCGGCGGAAAATCTAATTTCGACAGGTCCAGACCTGGCCAAATTGGATATTTTGCGATTGCCGGGAAAGAGCGGCCAGTGCATGAACGCACGCTTGGCGATGCAGGGTGGTGGGGTTTGCTTTGTATCAGGGCACGACTTTAGAGGCTGCGGAAAAACTCGGTTTTGTATCAGGGCACGACTAGTCGGGCCCTGATACAAAGCACAACCCTCGCCACTTTCTCGATCAACCCCAACCTGATTTCCAACACCCGGGCCCCCGCTGCAGTTTGTCCAATAAAATCACTACCACGTAATCGACCAGCTAGCTAATTTGGACAGCTCTGGGTGAACCTAGCCCAGGACGCAGTCCGGGGTTAGTATGCACCATTGAAAAGTCGCGCAAGGACCACTGAAAAATAAATTCTCAATCGCGGAATATTTTGAGGTAGAAATGCTCTGGAATCGCCTCCGGATACCTTCCAGTCGTCCCCGTTCGACAAGCTCAGGGCAGGCTCTTCGGGACTTTTCGCCTCTATAATCTCTACCCAGGACTGCATCCTGGGCTAAGTTCAGCCGTCCCTCCAGGACTCATTTTGCGATCGGTAGATTCTCACGCACACGCACCTACTTCCCATCCTTAGGTATTGCTCAGTCCGATTCCGTTTGGACGTTGTTAGGACAGGGTTCGCCGGGAGTGAGTTTGGAATGGATTTCTATACAGATGCCAGCTATCACGGCGTTTTTATGGAGATGTGGTGTCCGTCATAGGGAAGCACATTGTCGATTTTGGACTCGACGGATTCTCCGACGCCGTGGCCTTGGGAGACCCAGACGATATTGAAGATACGCTTCTCGGGCATGCCAGGATATTGCCCCTTGCGATCTCCGATGGAGAGAGTCTTTGCGGCCTCATCCCAGTGAATGGGAATGAGGGCATAGGCGCCTTTCTGGTAGTTGTAATTGTCGCCTTCGTCTTCGTAAAGGTCGAAGCTGCCATCGGCTCCGCGATAGATGCGCAGCTCGATTGGACCGGCCGGCTTTTCGTCGGCGTACTCGATTTCGGGGCCGAGGGGAAGAATGGCTCCGGCGCGGATGTATAGCGGCATGCGATCAAGCGGAGCGGCTGCTTCGATCTCGCGTTCGCCTTCGACTCGTGCCCCGGACCAGAAGTCATACCAGGCGGGAGAAGCCGGCAGATATACCGGACGATGAGTTGCGTCTTGCTTCAGTACGGGACTGACCAGGATAGAAGGACCAAACATGAATTCATCACCGATGTTCCAGGTCTTTTGATCCTTCCGCCAATCCATTACCAGGGGGCGCTGGATGGTGTCGTCCTGGCTGGTGACGCGCCACGCCAGGGAGTAGATGTAAGGCATCATGCGATAGCGGAGTTTGTCGTAGCGTAAGAGGATGGGCTCGACCTTGTCATAGGTCCAGAGCTCATTGTGAGCGCGATGGCCGTGGGTGCGAAAGATGGGGCAGAAGACGCTGTATTCAAACCAGCGGGTATAGAGCTCCTGGTACACAGGGTCATTCGGAGGACGATCGTATGGCTGCCAGTAGCCTCCGGAATCGGTCGTCCAATAAGGATTTCCGGAAAGGGCGAAGTTCAGGCCTGCAGCCACCTGATGCTGCAAACCCCAATATGTGCTGTAAACATCGCCCGACCAGACAGTCGCGCCATTCCGCTGCTGGCCGAGAAAGGCAGAGCGGGTGAGAAGGAAAACTCGCTTTTGATCGGTGGTCTGCTTCCAATGCTGCTGAACGCCGCCGGTGTGCATCAGAGGGAAAATGTTGGTGTAACGCGCTCCATTCCCGATGAAAAGCTGCTTGTTGAAAAGGATGGCGTCGCCCACGTGCGGCCAGTATTCTTCCGGCTCCGCACTGTCCAGCCAGAAAGCATCCCACCCTTGCGCAAAGAGCTTGCCGGCAAGATCGTTCCAGTAAAAATCGCGCGCCGCGGGATTGGTGGCGTCGTACACGTGTGCATCGGGAACATCGAAATGATGAGCCACCATGGTGGCGAAGTTTTGCGCTGCCGGATCAAAAAGTCCCCAAACGGATAGCATGGCGTGGACGTGCTCGTCGTGCAAGGTCCTCAGTTCTCCGGGCACATCCGGGAAGTTTGCGTTGAATATGGGATCGCCTTCATGCAACCACCAGAACCAATCCTGGACAATCATGTCCAAGGGAATATGCTCGGCGCGATAGCGATGGGCGATATCGAGCACTTCCTTCTGCGAGGTGTAGCGGTCCTTGGACTGGATGAATCCATAAGCCCACTTTGCAAACATAGGCGCGTGGCCGGTCATGGTCCGGTATTCGTGGATGATCTGATCGATCTCCGGCCCATAGATCAGGTAGTAGTCAACCGCATCGCCCGCCAGGGAGGTGAACTTGAATTCGCGCGGAAAGCGATTGTCGGCATACGTCAACGCCGCTGTGTTCCATTGCAGTGCATAGCCCTTGCTGGAGATCAGGAGCGGGATAGCAACATCTGTATTGTTCTGGCCGAGCTCAACTGTGCTGCCGCGGTAATTGAACATTCCGCTCTGGTGCTGGCCGAGACCATAGAATCCCTCGGTCGCATCGGGCGCGAAGCGATCGGTCACATGGAAAGTCTCCTCTCCATTTACCTCGGTTGGTTCATAGGTACGAGGTATGGCGTCGCCTTCGCGGAGAAGCTTATCTCCATGAGCGGTAGTGTAGGTCAGATTGCCCCTCGCCAGAGAGAACGTGACTTTCAACGTACGCGTGGTCAGGATGCTTTCGTCGCTGGTCTGGGTGAATTGAAACGGCGCACCCGGACACGACTGCCGGCGATCGAGCATCCACGGCTGGTCGTGAACCGCTTCGGAAAGGGGCTTGGGGCTGGCCGTGACATGGATGACGGATTCCCCACACACTGCGACGTGAAGAGTCTCGCTGCCGATGGTTGCTGTCATGCCATCGTCTGTTTGAGTTACGGTGATTGGAGGCTGCGTTGGTATGGCGGCCCCGGGAATTTGCGCCGCCGATCGAGTAGAGTTCACACTCCACAGGAAGAGGAGAATCAGGATCATTGCCCACACACCGGCACGAGCCGGCAAGACAGTTTTCGTCGACATTCCCATTAGCCTTGTCTAAATGGATTCTTGAATCTGTATGAGGCGCGGATCAGGAACCAAAGGTTGACGGGTTGAGCACGGTGGCGCCCCACCCTTTGCAAAAAACGCAACGGACCCGGATTTCCTGCCACGACGCTCCATGAAATGGTCACGTGTGCGGCTTTCTCCAAGGAAAGCCGCATGAAGTTCACCTGCTCCACCAACCTCCACAGGAAATCCGGGGCCTGGGGCACCCGGCTTGTATTGATTCGCTCATCCATCATTTACCGACCTTATTGGGCACAAAAAAAACGCGCATAACGGCATTGCGCGGTTTTGTGAGAGCGCTTAAGCACAGTCACGGCGACGGCGAAATTCCTGCGTGCGCCCTGGAAATCGCCCCGCCTTCTAACTCCGTTTGTGCATCTCCTGCTCCTCTCTCTTCTCGCGGCAACCAGAGCCGGATCAGAAGATCAGAGTCACAGAGAATTCCAGTTGACGCGGCGACGCTCCAATTGCCATCCCGGTAATGATCCCGGCGCCCGTGCAATCAATGCAACTGCTTCCTGGATTTGACGGATTGATATGGTTGAAGACATTGAACGCATCCATACGGAACTGGGCGTTGATGTTCTCGCGGATCGGAGTGTTCTTCAACGCGGCGAGATCGGTATTGAAGTACGACGGACCAGTGTAGCTGTTGCGTTGAGCATCGCCGAAGGTATCGAGGTAGGGCCGGGAGAACGGTCCAGTAGTCGAGCCGTTGGGGCCAAAAGCAGGGTAGGGCACGAAGTACGTCCGCGAGTGGGATGTATCGTTGAAAGAAGTGAGACTCGTGGGCATCGTACCGATCGCCTTGTTGGGCTGGCAGGGTCCGTTCGGTATGTCAGATCCGCACTCGCCATAGCTCGGACTGAAGGGGAGACCGCTCGACCAGTTCAAAGACGGGCTAAGTTGGTATCCGCTGACCAAGAGATTCGCCCAGGTTGGAACGCCGCTCAAAAATTGCTGGTTGCGGCCGAAAGGCAGATTGTAGTTCCCATAAAGCTGGAACTCCTGCTCACGCAGATCGTCGTTCCTTCCGTACATGACCTTCCTGTTGATCTCGTCGTAATCGTTGTTTCCGTAGTTGAACGCCCTCTGCCACGAATACCTTGCAGTGAACTGCAAACCCTGGGTGAAGCGCTTATCCAATGTCGCCTGCAGGGCGTTGTAATGACTGTCGAATCCGTCGTGGTAGTACGTCAGGTCCTGGGTCCAGCCGTACTGGGCATAGTAGTGGCGGAGATAGTTGGTGTTGCTGGTCAGGGTTTGCCCAGCCGTAGGGAGCGTGGAAGGAGCAGCTGGATCCCAGCAAAGCGCTTGACCGTTCAGGCTTTGGCTCGCCGGTATGCAGGCGGCGGGGCCATTGAGATTAACCGTCTGCCCGTCGCCGGCAAACGTATGGCTACCCTTGTTGCCGACGTAGGCAAGTGTCGCGGACACGGAGCTGGTCAGTTGCCGCTCGGCGCTTAAGTTCCATGCGTCCACGGTGGGCAAAAGCTGCGGGTTCCCGCGGACTTTGGCACTCAGGCCATTCGGGATTGGGATTTGACCGTTGGAGGGAACAGAGGGAAAGACGAAGGGCGCAGGACCCGTGGAGAGATTGAACGCGGCGGTGTTCGCGCCCGCGTTGGTCAGGTTCTGATTGGCAAGCACGGGGAGGTTCTGGGTGACCACGTGACCGAAGTTCGTTCCGAAGACGCCAATATCGAAGCTTCTTCCATAGCCCATGCGAAGCACCGTTCTGGGATCGAGTTGGTAGGTGACGCCAACACGCGGAGCAATATTCTTGAAGTCCTTATCAACATTCATGGCAGTGTTGAATGGCCCGGCCCCGGCCACGCGAATTGAGCCGGTCGAGAGGTCGGCGAAGCCGCCCTGCCCTGCACCGTTGACGGTCTCAGGGAAATAGATCTCCCAACGGACTCCCAGGTTGAGTGTCAAACGGGGCGTGACACGCCAGTTGTCCTGAACATAAGTGAAGGCAATCTTCTGCGATTCCTTTGCGTTCACCGAAGTGCTCACATAGCGGGAGAAATTGGTGACATCGCCCAACAGAAAGCTCGCCAGGCCCAGCCCTCCAGGAATGCTCTGCGACGTATTTTCGGTGTCGGTGGCGCTGAACGTTACCTCGCCGGCTCGATTGCTATCGCTTGGGACGCGCAGGTTCCGGGCATAGCGCAGGTCCGCGCCGAACCTGATGTTGTGATTGCCCATAATCTTCGTCCAGTTATTCACCACCTGATACTGGTCTTCCGTCTCGAGCAGATGGCAGTTGCATGCATTTACCTGCAGACTGGAACCGAAGCTTGACAATCCATCGCCACTCCCTCCGCTGGTATTGTTCATGAAGAAACCAGGGGCACCGGCGGTGAAGGTGGTACCTAAATTCAGTCCCGGGATGCCTGCCATGGTGGCCAAGTCCTGGGTGCCGTCGTACTTTTCCGTGGAGACGTGATAGCGCAGGTAGCCCAAACGGAAGTCGGTGAGCAACTTGGGGTTCAACCCGATATCCATGCCTGTGACCGCGCTCTGGTTGCGCCCGGCCGCGGAGCCTCCAAAGTTGTTCGTGCTCGACGAAAATCCCGAGCCGCCCGCTGCTCCAAATATGGTACTGGCCGAGTTTTTGTTGTTGAAATAGCTGTAGCGGCCAAAGGTGTGCACCGATTGGCGAAGCTCGTAGTCAACCCGCACATCGAACTGGTCCTGGTTGGTAGCCCCGGTGCCGCCTGAATTGTAATTATTGGCGGTGCCATCCTGCGTACCCGGCGAATTGGGCAACGGAATGAGTTTGAGGAGGTAAAGCGCCTGCGCAGAGAGGTACTGGTTGGGGATGAAGTTGTTCACAAAAGGTGCTGCTCCGGCACGGGGGTTATAGATCTGCCCCTGCGCAGCCCCGCGGCCGGTAAGAAACTCGCTGAGATCGCATCCATTGCCGGAGAGACATGAGTTGTGGGCGAGCGCCGTCGGAACGGTTTCCTGAGCGGAGGCTCCATTCCGTTGCCGGAGGCCCTGGTAGTCGCCGAAGAAGAATGCTTTGTTCTTCAGAATCGGCCCCCCCAGCGACCCTCCAAATTGGCTGTAGAGAGCCGGCGGAGCCAAGCGCGGCGACAACGCGGAATAGGGCGCGAACTGATTGAAAGGGTTTCTTGCCAACTGGGCCCCGCTTCGCCGGTAATCGAATACGTCCCCATGGAAGTTGTTGGTTCCCGATTTGGTCTGGGCGCTCACCACCGCGGCGACTGACTGTCCGAACTCCGCGTCGTAGCTTTGCGTGGAGATTTTAGCCTCCCCAATTGCGTCCAACGGCGGATTGATGACGATCTGGCCCAAAATTGGATCCTGGTTCGAGGCGCCATCGAGCAGATAACCCACACCGGCGAAGAACTGCCCCTGGATGTTAACGGTCGGGCTGCCCTGCGAGTCCTCGGCGTTGTTTTGCGTCCATCCCATCGCCTGGGCTCCCGGAATCAGCAGTTGAAGGCTGGCAAAGTTGCGCCCCGCGATGGGCAGGCCGGAAATCGTTTTCTGGTTGAAGACAGTCCCTACGTCCGCGCGATCGGTTTGAAGCTGTGGGGCTTCGGTAGTTACGGTAACGCTTTCGGTGGCGTTGCCGACACTGAGTTTCAGATCGACCTTGGGTGAAGTATCGGCTGAGACCTGAACTCCATGGTTCTCAACCGCTCTAAACCCCGCAGCCTCTGCCTTGACGTCGTAAATGTCCGGAATGAGATTCGGCACCGTGTATTCGCCCGATTGATTGGAGGTGGCCTGGACAGAAGTGCCTTTGCTCTCATCGCTTACGGTGATCGAGGCGTTTGGCACCACGGAGCCGGTCTGATCAGTGACCTGACCGTAAATGGATCCATAGATCGCTTGTCCCCGAAGAGGCAAGGTTGACAGGGGGAAGCAGGCGAGCACGAGGGCCATAACCGCGCATCGTGTGCGCGTCGTAAATATAGGTTGCATCGGTCGATCCTCCATAGAAGTACTTCAGCGCCTTCGTAATTCTGGCGAGTCCGTTCTCGGCTTCAGAAAAGGTCTTTTCAAGTGCCTTACGGTGTATTACAGTACACGCGCGGCTTAGAAGCGTTTCCCGTTGTCGGCTAAGCCTTTTATTACTCGTGGTGTAGCTCTTAAAGGCTTAGCAGTTAACGACTGAGCTGCTAAAGGGTTCTTGAGGAAGTAGAGATCAGGGCCGCGTGACCGAATGCAGCCCGATTCTCCACCATGTTCGGCCGGACCCCTTACGCGCTTGTACCGGCAGAGTAGTGAGTTCTATGAATTCGCCGACATTCCCTCATTCAAACCCACAGATTCATGGCGGCCCTCCAGTCGACAGCCCAGAAAAAGAGGCTGTCCTTCGGGAACTGGAAGCTATTCTGAGCAGCCCATTCTTTCGCACCAGCAATCGAAGTAAGCAATTTCTGGCTTACGTGGTCCAGCACACATTGGAGGGCAACCACGAACCGCTTAAAGAGCGCACGATAGGGGCAAAACTTTTCCAGCGTCCAGCCGGCTACTCGACGGGAGACGATCCGGTGGTGCGCGTCCAGGCCGGCGAGGTACGCAGAAGGCTGGAACAATACCATCACGCGGCGCTGAACCACTCGCCGGTGCGCATCGAATTGCCGGTGGGTTCGTATGCGCCTGAATTCCGGTGGGTTCCCAATGCGCCGCACCACGAGGAACCGGCACCAGCGGAAGCGACGCAAAGAGAACCACCGCAGGAAGAAACCATCCCAGCAACGGCGCCTTCGGTTGCAGAAACAAATCAGCCGGCGAAAAGTCGAAACCTGGTGATGTGGGCGGCGCCTATTCTTGCGATGGCGCTCATTTTGGTTTTGCTGGCACCGATTCTCCACCGTTCAAGCGCACAGAAATCGGCTGTGAATCAATTCTGGTCGCCGGTTTTTAGCACTTCAGACCCGGTCCTGATCTGCCTGGCAAAACCAGCCGTCTACCTGCCTTCGGCGGAACTTCTGCAAAGGTATTCCAAGACTCCGGGCGCATTCACCAGCGAATCGCAGAGGCTCACTCAGCCGTCACCCTTGCATCCGCAGGACAAGCTGGTCTGGGGTGAAATGGTGGAATACGCTGACTACGGCGTAGCGGCGGGGGATGTCTACGCGGCGGTCCGGCTCTCCGCTCTCCTGGGCCGCATGGGTAAGCAGAGTCAAGTCAGGATTGGGAGCCAGTACTCCTTCGCAGACTTGCGCAACTCTCCCGCCATCGTTGTTGGGGCGTTCAACAATCGGTGGACGATGCAAATGACGTCCAACCTCCATTTTGCATTTGTGGAAGAGAATGGGGAACCGATGATCCGGGAGCAAGGTCCGGCGGGCCGCGCCTGGCACGCCAAATTTGGGCCTCATGGCGAAGTGATGGAGGACTTTGGCATTGTCACCAGGCTACTCAACTCCAAGACGGGCCAATTCGTCGTATCCGCGGCAGGGACTTTGGCCACCGGAACGCAAGCTGCCGGCGAGTTTGTTTCGAGTTCGGAGTATCTGGAGGAAGCTCTCCGTACCTCTGCGCCCGATTGGGCGAAGAAGAATTTGCAGTTTGTGATACAGACCACGGTGACCGACTCGGTTCCGGGTCCGCCACAGGTCGTGGCTATTTATACGTGGTAGGGATGGGTCGGTTCAGGGTAGCACGGTTTCACAGGGCGTCGGACAAGGCTTTCGGCCGAATGGAAGGCCGTACTTAGGGGCCTAAAGAGTGTGTGCAAGAGCTATATTTCTAGAGGCAGTCCCGCAGAGCCTGCCCTGAGCTTGTCGAACGGGGATAGCCGAAAATAGCCCCCGACGCAATCCTCCTTCAGCCGTCCCTGCGGGACTTAATCATGTCTCACGATTTACCCAGGACTAGCGTCCTGGGCTAAGTTCAGCCGTCCCCGTTCGACAAGCTCAGGGCAGGCTCTGCGGGACTAAATTCGTAAATCCTGGTTCTCCCTCACGCTCTAGAGGCCTAATCATCCTGCCGGATTTGGGCACGGGCTTAAATGGGCTGCGGAAAAATTCAGGACTGTGCAGGAAAGCCGTACCTCAGGGGCTAAAGCCCGACGTATTTTCAATCATTTGCGGCCCCGACTAAAGTCGTGCCCTGATACAAAACCAAGTTTTTCAGCAGCCTGTTAAAGCCGATACCTACCTTTCCCGGTCGTTGCAAATGACTTTTCGGTAGTTCGGCGGCGGCTTCGGGCTGCTTTCCCTTTTCGGACAGCACGCCGGCGAGCGTGATGTGCGGCCCCGGCATCCGGGGGGAAAGACGAATTGCTTGTTGGAGCGCCAAGACGCGCTCCGGCAGCTTGTTCTGCTGGTGGTAGACCGAGCCGAGGACCGCCCAGCCATCGGAGTTTCCGCCTTAGCTTATTTGGGGGTCTCGAGTTTGGGCTGAGCGTCGGCCTGGATCTGCTCGGCTACCTGGAACTCATGCGAGGCCTGGTCTGCTTGCCCCAGGGAACGATAGGCCTGCCCGAGCAGAGTATGGGTGGTGTAGTTTCCTGGATCGATTGCAAGCGCCTTATCGAGGTACATCTTTGCCATCATCGGATCTTGCTGCTTCAACAGTACCTTACCCAGCAAAATGTACGGCACCGAGGAATTGGGTTCCAGCAGTACGGCGCGGTCGAGAGACGCCTGCGACCTGGCATAGTCGCCCTGGCGTAGATAGGCGTCGCCCAGCCGGTCGTACACTTCGCCGTATAGCGGATTGAGTTCGTTCTCTTTTTCAAACTCCGCGACTGCTTCGGGCAATTTCGACTGCGACAGCCGGATTTGTCCAATGAGCAGATGGGCCATGGGCAGGTTTGGGTTGAGCGCGATGGCTTTCTGGGCGAAGGTGTCCGCCACCGGCAGATAGTCGCGACGCAGCATCATTCTTGCGGCCAGTAGGTAAGCTGATGCGGAATCGGGTGGGAAATTGTATTGGCTGGCGAAGGCCTTGCGAGCATCGTCGTAGCGGCGGGTGTCGAGATAGCACAAGCCCAGAACGTAGTTGGTGTCGATGTTGGTGCGAGGGATGGAAAGGTGAGCTTTCTCCAGCAATGGAATGGCAGCGGCTGGTTTGCCGGAGCGGAAGAGCACGACCCCTAGCATTTGCATTGCTTCGCGGTCGGATGGGTCCTGGGCGATTGCACGATCGAAGGCTTCGGCCGCGAGTTGGATTTTTCCTTGCTCGTAGAAAGCCATGCCGCGGAGCCGTTCGACGCTTGCTGGCTCCGGCTGCTGTTGGGCCAGCGTGTCCAGGGATTTTAATGCTTCTTCGAGATGGCCTGCGTCCAGAAGCTTTTGCGCTTCTGCGGTGGGAGGAGTGGGGGGTGGAATGGCTGCCTGCGGGTGCGCGGGAATGCCGGGTAGTACCAGGACCAGGAGACACAGGGCGCGCAGGTTCAGCATAGGGCTACCGCGGACAGTTTACAGGGCGAAGGGATTTGTCTGCCATGGTTAGGGGTGGGAGCTTCGGTAGTTAAAGGCCGACGGGTTCTTAGAGCCCGTACGTGCAAAGGGTTTAGGTTCGCGGTATCCCACATCTCGCGAAAAACGAGCGAGATATGGGGCACCCGGCATTTGTAGAAGGTGGAGAGTTCTGGAGGGTGGAGAGTTCTAGAAGGTGGGAGAGTTCTAGAATGAGGGCGAAGGGATGGCATGCAGATAGGCAAGCACGAAAAAGGGGCGGTGTTCGCTGGGGTCTTGCTTGTTTTGCTGCTGGTTGGCGCGGCATATGGCCTCGGGGGGGTACAGGTTTTTCCGCCTTCTGCGCAACATGGTGGCCCGGCTTGGTTTGAGGATTTTGCTGCGAAGGCCGGTATCCGGGTGCTGAACGCTAATGGTGGCGTGGAATCGAAGCACTATATTGTCGAGGCTACCGGGAGCGGTGTCGCCATCTTCGATTATGACAACGATGGTTGGCCCGACATTTTCCTGGTCAATGGAGAACTGCTGCAGAAAAACGAGCATCCCACAAGTCATCTCTTTCATAACAATCACAATGGCACTTTTACGGATGTCACGGCGCGTGCCGGACTTACGGATACGGCCTGGGGCCAGGGCGCGTGCGTGGGCGATTATGACAATGACGGTTACGAAGACTTGTTTGTTACCGCCTATGGCAAGAATCGGCTTTATCACAACCAGGGCAATGGGACCTTTAAGGAAGTAGGCGCTACGGCCGGCGTTGCGGGCACCGGCACGCTATGGGGAACGGGATGCGCCTTTGTGGATTATGACCGCGACGGCAAGCTGGACCTGGCTGTGGCCAATTACGTCAGCTTCGATCTGGCCACTACTCCCGCTCCCGGCTCCTCCCCCAGTTGCACGTGGAAGGGGGTTCCGGTCATGTGCGGCCCCAGAGGGTTGGCTAGTTCTCCTAACCTTCTGTACCACAATCTCGGCAATGGCAAGTTTGCCGACGTGAGCAAGGCTAGCGGCTTCGAGAAGACCCAGGGCCATTATTGCTTTAGCGTCTCAACCATTGATTATGACGAGGACGGTTGGCCCGATATCTTCGTGGCTTGCGATTCGACTCCGGCCATTCTTTATCGTAACAACCACGATGGCACTTTTACGGATACTGCGGCGGACACCGGCGTGGCCTTTAACGACGATGGGCGCGAACAGGCGGGCATGGGATCCTCGATCGGAGACTATGACGGGGATGGCCACCTGGATATTGTCAAAACTAATTTCTCCGACGATACGGCTACCCTCTACCACCATAATGGCGACCACTCTTTCGGCGATATGACCTTTGCCTCTGGTATTGGAGTCAACACACAGTACCTGGGATGGGGATGCATGTTTATGGATGTCGATAATGACGGGTGGCCGGATTTGTTAATGGTCAACGGTCACGTTTATCCCGAGGTGGACAGCGGCAACATGGGCTCGGCCTACCGTGAGCCGCGAGTGCTTTATTGGAACCAGGGGGATGGGAGGTTCAAAGATATTTCCAAGGAGTCAGGTCCGGGGATTACTGAACCGCAGTCGAGCAGGGGTCTGGCTGTGGGTGACCTTTGGAACGATGGGCGGCTCGAGGCGGTGGTCAATAATGTGAGTGACTATCCGCTGTTGCTGGTCAACCTGGCGAGGAATGATAACCATTGGTTGGGTATCCATTTGATCGGCGTGGTTTCTAATCGCGACGGCATCGGCGCTCGCGTTGTGGTGCATGGTTCGGGGAGTGGGCGGGTGTGGGTCGATGAGGTACGTAGCGGTTCCAGTTACAGTTCCAATAACGACATGCGGTTGCACTTCGGGCTGGGGCATGCGACGAGTGTGGGATCGATTGAAGTGCGGTGGCCCAACGGTGAGGACGAAGTTTTTCCTGGGGTCGCGGCGGATCAAATGATTTCTCTCAAGGAAGGTTCGGGGAGCCCAAGTTCTCAACATCCTCGGTGAGGAGACCACCCGTCCCATCTTTGTGCAGTCTCATTTACTTGCCCTTGCAGGTTTCGGGTTTGGCCTCGATGGCGGCCAGGGCCTGGCGGGCTTTGGCGTCGTCGGGCGAGAAGTCCAGTACGTGGTGTAAGGCCCTGGTGGCGGCTTGCGGATCACCGATGGCGCAGTCGATCATGGCCAGATCCATGCCGGCGGTGGTTTCTCCTGGATCATTCTTGCTAATCCCCTCCAGCCAGGTGATGGCGGCTTTGGCGTTGCCGGCGCGCGCCTCGAGGATTGCGAGGTCTCCTGCCGCCAGGGAATCGGCCGGGTTCTCTCGGAGTGTCGCCTCGTACTCACGCGTAGCCAGGTCACGGTCGCCCGCGAGGTGCGCCAAAAAGCCGAGAGCCCTATGCATGTCTGGGTCCGGCTGGCCGCCTTCATGGGGCTCAGCTTGTTGCAGCAACGCCATTGCGCGACGCCCTGCTTCCTGATCGCCTAGGTCTGCCATCTGGAAATAAGCCAGCCCGAGGTCACGGTCGCTGGCGGTTCCGCCGCCCACGAGGGCCAGGTCTGCCGTCTGCTGCATCTGCGTGGAAGACGGCGAAGGGCGGCGCTGGATGCGATGGTCCGTCACTTGTTCGTGGGCTACGTCTCCGGTTTTTTCACGGGGCATGTGACAGCCGCTACAGTCTGGCTGATCGGGGTGGTGCCTGGTGACGAAGGCTGATGCTCCATGGCAGGTGAGGCATCGGCTTCTGAAATAACTGACACGCTGTTCGGCAGAAGGCGAATTGTGCGGGTCGTGGCAGGTGGTACAGGTAAGACGGTCTCCGCTCTTTCTCTTGCACTCGCTTTGCAACAGCGCTTCCCATTGGCTGGTCGCTCTGCCGTTGGGGCCCAACTCTCCGGAGTGAACGAAGTGAGTTACGTAGTCGGAAAGATTTTCTCCCGGGACGAAAGCAGCCAGGGAACGTCCCGGTGGGTTCACCGCAGTTTCTCCTTCGAGATGACATTGCAGGCATACCGAATCTCGCTTGCTGGGCGACAGTTTTGCCGGATTCAGAATAGGGGCTGCCCCGCCGCTCGCCAGGTGTGCTGCAGGATCTCCATGACAAGACTGGCAGGTGATGCCGCCGTACAGAAAGGGCTGAGGCCCGAAGTGATTGTTGGCGCCGCGCACCGGCTGCACGCCGGTAGCGTGACAGTGGAGACAGCCCCGGTCCACCTTCAGGGTGAAAGGCATTTCGCGCGCATCGATCGATTTTGGGTTCATATCCCACACGCGTTGCTTGCTATACCAGTTCACCGGGCTCTCAAACCAATAGCCGTTGTTTTGAAACAAATAGGTGCGGCCTCGCTGACCAGAGCCGACGAAATAGGTGAGTTCCTGCTCTCCCTTGAGAGCTTGTTGGGGCGATGCGTTGGGCCGCTCATAGCTCAGCCAGGCACGCCCATCTCGTAAGAAAAGCCGATAGCGAACACCAGAAGCAGCGTGAGTAAACTCACCCGGCAGCAGGCCATCGACGGCCAAGCCACTCGCTTGCGCCATGGGAGTTTTCTTGTAGCTGTCGAAGATTTTCTGATGGCAGCGGGCACAGGCCTGATCAGGGTCGGTTGCGGCCAGAGACGTGGAGGCCCGCAGCATAACGCCCACCAGCAACAGGAGCGAAAAGAAGTGAGAGCGCCGCATCTTGACCCCGACTTGGGTCCAAGTCTACGCAGGACTGATGTCCAGGGCTACTAGGCAGGTGATCTAACTGGAGCACCCGCCAATCGACGTGTAATAGACTGGCGACGCTACCCCGGCTAGATACTTTCGGTTTTGCGAGGTGATGCGGTGTCAGTCGTCGACGTTGCCCTACCCGGATGCAGATCAGCACGATGGCTGCTCCTCACCCTTTTGGTACTGCCGACGTCTGCTCAGACGGCGACGCCGAGCGCACCCCCTAACGCCGCCAACACGCAGAGTTCGAATGATTCCCAGGGAACAGCAGACGCTCAGGAGGCCGAGGTTCCGGATGGAGAATTGGCGCCGGCGGCCGTTCATTTGGACGTTTCCAATGCTTCCAAACTGATCCAGGTGCTCTATGCCGCGACCCGCGAAACCAAGACGCAGCCGACCCTTGACGACCTGGCGCAGGCGAAGAGCCTGCTTGACGGAGGGGCGGATGTGAAAGCGACGGATTCCCTGGGACGGACGGCGCTCCACTGGGCAATCTTCGGGTCCAGCTATGCCAGCAACCAGGCGCTCATTGTTGCTTACGAGAAAACCGCGGCCGCGCTCATTGCTCATGGCGTCGATATCAACCACGAGGATATTTACAACGACACGGCGCTCGACTACCTGCTGTACTCGCCAAACTTTGAGATGCAGACGCTCCTGATCGAACATGGCGCCAGCAGTGGATTTCTTGCGGCATCGTTTAACTTCATCAATCAGTTGGAAATCTGTAAGACTCCGGAGGGCCAGAATCCCTCTCTCCGCTCGTCTGTGAATCACGGTCCCGGAGGAAAAAGCTTTCCTGCCGCTGTTTCGATTGCTCAGGACCCGGCAGCGGCCGTCGCTGCGCCCGGAACCGCTGCCGCTGCGCAATCCGCACAACAGCAGTCAGAGCAGTCGACGAGAATTGCCGCGTTCATGAAGTCGGATCTCACGCCCGGACTGACTCTGAGTATCAGGCTCATCACGCCAGCGTCGAGCGATCAATCACGTACCGGTGACCCGATCGAGGGCGTAGTCACTTATCCGCTTTGCAGGGATGGCGAGCGGCTGGCCTGCGACGCAGGCCAGATATTGATTCCGCCGGGAACGAAAGTCAACGGCACGGTGCTTTTTGCGCAGAAAGCGCCGGATAAGTATTGGCGGCCGCGCCTGGTGTTGGACTGGTCCAACGTGGTGCACAAAGATGGAAAGACCTCAAAGCTTTATACGCGTGTGATCGATGTCGACAACGCGCGCGAAACGGTGCGTAACAACGAAATTCTGGGCATCATTCAGCCGCACGTAACGGGGAAGGTTTCGATTGCCTTTGCAGCCCTGGGGGCCATCAATCCGATCGTGGGATACGCCATCAACGGTGCTCGAACCGTGTACGGGCTCTCGATCCGGCGGGAGATACTTTTCCCGGCGGGCACAGATGTCCAGGTCCAGGTAGTACGCCCATCGATGCTGACACAAAAGGAAACCTGGGAAGGGTGGCCGACGCTCCCTCTTACTCCTACGCTGCGCGCCCTGGTCGAGCATGCCCCGATGCGTACACGTACTCCGAACGGAGTACCGTCGGATATAACGAACCTGATGTTTCTGGGCTCACGACAGCAACTCGTTTCCGCCTTTAACGAGGCAGGATGGTTTGAGGCTGTTCCCTCAGATTTCGGCAACAACCTGAAGGTGGTGCAGGCCACATTGCGGCAAACGGGCTACTCCGAAGCGCCGGTATCAGGGTTGTTGATCAATGGACGTCTGCCTGACCTGGTATTTCAGAAATCTCTCGATACCTTTGCCAAGCGGCATCATATTCGTGTTTGGAAGCTGCCTTCTACGTATGAGGGGCGCGAGGTCTGGGTGGCCTCGTCGACCCATGACATAGCCGTAGAACATACCAAAACCATGACCAAGTGGACGCATCGGATCGATCCGTATATTGACCGGGAAAGAGACTGGATTGAGAGTGATCTGCTTTTTGCGGGAACGGCCACGGGTTATGTGGATGTGAATCGCCCGGGGGCGCCGCGGCGCGCGGCGAATGCGACCGGAGACAGTATTGTCACTGACGGGATTATGACGGTGGTGCAGGTGGGGTCAGGCAAGACACCCGCTGCGGGACCTCCGCAGCTGAACACGCGCTGAGTTGCGCGGTTTATTCTGACAAATGTTCCGTTGGTTCCGATGGCAGCGCGTACAGGCGCTCCAGTTCCTGCACGTCGGCCAGTTGGCCTGCGGTTAAGATTCTGCCCAGCGCGGAACGTTCTATTGCTTCCCAGTTGGCCAGGAATACGAGTAGCGCGTCGAAGTCTGGATTTATCTCTTTCACACCATCATCATGCATCTGGCTGAAGGTGGCCGAAATACTACAAAGGGGGCCGGTTCGGCCCTTTCGTGGTAAGCATCTGACCCGGATCTGCCACGCTGCGCGGGTATTCCCCTCTCATTGTCCAGATCTGACACCCACAGCGGTGCGCGATGGGTTATTCAGGGACGGGGGATTCACCGAGAGTGGGCGTGTAAAGTGGGCGAGAGATTGCAGCAGTGGTCCGAGAATGGG
The DNA here is from genome assembly GCA_963830325.1 of uncultured Acidobacteriaceae bacterium. GTDB lineage: Bacteria > Acidobacteriota > Terriglobia > Terriglobales > Acidobacteriaceae > PALSA-350. Next base: position 656,088 of record CAWHMV010000003.1, on the reverse strand, counting down.
GACATTAGATTGTATCTGTTAATGATGCATAATCACCATGGCGATGGAAAGGGCACGCCAACCGTCCAAGGTGGGGATATAGGTAAAAGGTTTCAAGGCGGGGTCAGACATCGATCTAGCGGCCCTCTGGATAGCTATACGGCTTGGCGCTCATCAGGGGCGATGGACTTCGTCGAAGGATAGTGATGGAGGACCCAATCTGTGTCAAAGCGGAACGCAGAGGCCAGATGTGGAATCTGGGAGGCTGGGGATTTTTCAAGTACACCCAGGACAAGGTCGTGAGTGATTTCCAGTCGTCCCTGCGGGACCGGTCTTGCCGGGACGAATACCCAGCACTGCGTGCTGGGCTAAGTTCAGCCGTCCCTGCGGGACTATGCCTGATGGCTGGTCTCTTTTCAGCAAGTGCTATGCGAACTCAGCCGAATTCAGACAGCTAGGGATCCCCTGCGTCGCCTTAACGCAGGAGGAAATCGAAGTCACACCCCTGATCGGCTTGCAAGACGGAATCCTCAAATAGCCTGGCGTAACCTCGCGTTGCGGGCTTGTGTTGCGGTGGCAGTTGTCTCCAGGCGGCGAGACGGCTTTGCAATTCGGCTTCGTCGATCAGCAGTTCAATGCGACGTGATTCCACGTCGAGCATGATGCGGTCGCCCGTCTGGACAACGGCCAGGGGGCCACCAACAGCGGACTCCGGCGTGATGTGCAACACGATGGTGCCGAAAGCCGTACCGCTCATGCGCGCATCGGAAATGCGGACCATGTCTTTCACGCCCTGGCGAGCCAGCTTCATCGGGATGGGGAGATAGCCTGCTTCCGGCATGCCCGGCGCTCCCTTCGGGCCTGCATTGCGCAGGACCAGGATGTCTTCCGGGTTTACATCGAGATCCGCCAGATCGATGCGCCTGGTCATGTCTTCTACACCGTCAAATACGACGGCGCGGCCAGTGAGGCGCATCAGGTTCGGGGAAGCCGCAGACTGTTTGATGACCGCACTCCCGGGAGCGAGGTTGCCATGGAGCACGGCCATGGCTCCCTCTTTCGTGAGTGGTGCGGCGAGGGTTCGAATCACATCCTGCGTGGGGACCTTTTCTGCGCTCGCAATCGCATCGCCGATGGTGCAGCCGGATACGCTGGGCGCACTTAGATCGAGCAAGGACCTGAGCTCGCGCATAAGAGCGGGCAGACCGCCGGCATGGTGAAAGTGCTCCATGTAATGCGTGCCTGATGGCTTGAGGTTGAGCAGCACCGGAACCTGCCGGCCCAGTTTGTCGAAGGCTTCGAGGTTGAACTTCACGCCGGCGCGGCCGGCTATGGCGATCAGGTGAATCAAGCCGTTGGTCGAGCCGCCGATGGCCTGCAACACAATCATGGCGTTGCGCACGGAAGCCTCGGTGATCAAGTCACTGGGCTTGGGCGCGCCGGCAATGGCCATCGCGGCGGCGCGCTTGCCGCTGGCCTCAGCAATGCGGCGCCGATCGGCAAGGGTGGCAGGCGCGGTGGCGCTCATGGGGAGCGCCAGGCCCATCGCTTCGATGATGCAGGCCATGGTGCTCGCGGTCCCCATCACCATGCAGGTGCCGACGGACGGCGCGAGGCGGCCGCTGATCAGTTCGGTCTCGGCAACGTCGATGACGCCGGCACGGTATTGCCCCCAAAGGCGGCGGCAGTCGGTGCAGGCGCCGAGGACTTCACCCTTATGATGGCCCACCACCATGGGCCCGGTCGGTACGACGACGGCCGGCAGATCTACGCTGGCAGCGGCCATGACCTGGGCGGGGAGGGTCTTGTCGCATCCACCGATCAACACCACCGCGTCCATGGGCTGGGCACGAATCATTTCCTCGGTGTCCATGGCCATGAGGTTTCGCAGGAACATGGAGGTGGGATGAGCGAAACTCTCGCCGATAGAAATGGTGGGGAACACCATCGGCAAACCGCCTGCGAGCAGAACGCCGCGCTTTACGCTTTCGATCAGGTCGGGCACATTGCCGTGGCAGGGATTGTAGTCACTGAAGGTGTTGGTCACACCGATGATGGGGCGATCGAGCGCGTCATCGGAATAACCTGCAGCTTTGATGAAGGCCTTGCGCAGGAATAGCGAGAAGCCCGCATCACCATAGCTGGTGAGCCCTTTGCGTAGGCCCCTGGTGGTGTCTGGTCCCGGCGGATCACTCATCCCGCCATACTATACTGCCCCGCTATTGTCCCTGAACCGCCTCGAACGCAGCCTTCAGGCGTTGGTGAAGCTGCTGCAGATCCTGGGTCTGCGCCAGGATTGAGTCTGTCAGGGCATCGAAGAAGATGCCTTCGGCGTTGGTGGTCCAACCGGCGCGGCGAACAAGATTAAGAAGCTCGGTGTGGTACTCATTGCCAGGAAGACTGGCTACTGCCTGTTTCACTTCGCGGAGTTTACGCTCAAAACGCTGAACCTGGTCAACGGAGGTCTCAGGTTTTGACTTCGCCAGAGTTGCCACGATTTTTCTCCTATCCATGACGGGGTGTTCTCATCATCGTGGTAGTGACGTAAGCGTCATTTTCGTATCAACTCGTATCGAATTTATTTTGGTTTCGAATAATTTGACGGTTGGCGGGTGCGGTTGGTTGCTCAGGAGCCTGTGTAAAGTTGAAATCCACCCCAGTACAGTGGTTTGCGGTAGACAGCTGGGGAATGAATGAGAGACAACTTGGCCGCGCGCAGTGCATCGTCAGGAGTGCTGCCAGCCTCAAGGCCGGCGTAGAGTCGGTCCATCAGCAGCGGCGTGGATGCATCGTTCACCTCCCATAAGGCGCCGATTACGTTGTGCGCCCCGGCGCGGAGGAACGCCCAGGATAAACCGACCAGCCCCTCGCCGGCGTAGGCGCGAAGGCCCGATCCGTAGCAGGAGGAGATGGTGACCAGCCGGGCGTGCAGCGGATCACGCATGATGTCGCGGGCGTAGAGCTTGAAGTTGTCGGGGTTGTCGGGCGGCGGCGAAAGCACTACTGCTGAATCCAGTGGGTCCAACCGGCTGGCCGTGCCGTGAGCCACAAAGTGGATGTAGGAGAATTCTTCCGGCTTGCTTTCCAGGTAGGAGGCCGGGACCGCACCGGATTGCGTGACTACGGTCCGGCTGTCTGGTGGAAAATGCTTTTCGATATCGCGGATCTCCGCGAAGGCGTTTACCAGGTTGTCATAACCGGTTCCGGTGATGACGGGATTGCCGATCAACAGCAGTTTCTTTTTATTGACCGGAGAAGCATCTGGCTTGACGCCGGAGAGCATGCGAATTGAGTTCGCGTTGCGGATGGTTACATCTTCGATCCAGTAGTGCGAGCGGCCGGATCCCGGAGTTAACAGGGTCTCGAAATTAAGTCCGTTGAGGACACCATCGGGAATGATCAGTACCTTGGAACCCTTGGGAATCATTTCTGCGGCTGGCGCGACAAGGGCTTCGTAGAGATTCTTCGCGGCCTGATTTTCCTCACGCAGAGGGTCGGTTGATTTCAGGATCGCGTTTTGATAGCTGTGCAACTGGGTTTCTATGGCTGACTGAGCGGGAAGCGGGAAGAGGCGGGTGTGATGGGTAGTAATTGCCCATAACCAGGACTTTTTTTGTCCCAGCGAGTAGAAGAGAATAACCGCGTTGAACTTGCGTGCAACGGCTTGGACGTCAACCTGATGTTCTGGCTGCGGATCTGGGTTTTCCTTTGCCAGTTTCAGCCCTTCTGCCAGTGTTCTTGCCCTGCCGAGATCGAGAAGCTGTAAGGCGTAGTCAGGCTTCCGAGATGCGATGAGAAAGTCGGCGTATCGCCGATAGAGGGCATCCCCATTCGCAAAAAACGACAACCTGAGTTCCTCATCGTCAACAGCAGCACGCTGCTGTTCGAAGCTACGGATGGACTTGCGATACCAGAGATCCGCTTTCGTTGCTTGTTGTTTACCAGCATAGAAGTCCGCGATAGCACCTTCGATCTCCGCCTGCAGCGCTGGATCTGCCGCGGAATCATGGTTCACCTGTAACAACAGTCGTTCGGATGCTCGATTATCTTCCTGTCGAGTCGCCAGAAGTGCCTGCAGGTAACGCGTCTCGAGTTCTTGAGGTTTGTCAGCGGCTCTGCGTGATTCCTGGATTGCTTCGTCGTTATGCACCTTTGCAGAATCTAACTGCCCTTGCCGATAGAGCAAAAATGCGAGGCCGTTTTGGATATCCGCAACTTCCGCATGCGCGTCGATGCCCTTCTCAATCTTTAGTGCCTGGTCGAAACATTCCTTCGCTACCTGCAGTCTACCGAGCATGTAATTGGAGTGACAGGCGTCCATCAGCCAGTCAACTTGCAGGCTCGCGGTTCCTATTTCCTTCGCTTCGCTTTCCGCCTGCTGAAAATTGGAAAGGGCCTTTTCAAAATCTCCCAAGTGATAGTAGGTGAGTCCGAGATTTCCCGAGGCCGCTTCAATGATCAGCCGCGCCTGAATCGGTTGGGCAAGATGCGCGGCTGCGTTCAGAAAGGTCAGCGCCTCGTCGTAGTGCCTCATTTGGAAATCGACGCGGCCAAGGTTCAAGAGATCGCCTGCTTCAAGGTATGAGTCCCTCTGTTCCTGGGCAACCTGCAGACTTCTTCTGGCAAAGTTCGCAGCCTCGGGCAAGTGGTTTCGACGAATTTGGATGATTGCTTCTGTCTGCAGGACTTCGCCGTTCAGCTCGGAATTGCTTGCTTCAGAAAGATACTGCGCTTTCCGCAACTCCGCGTCCGACTGCTCATCATGGCCAAGCGTGGCGTATGCCAACCCGCAAAGCAAAGCTCTCTTGATGGCAAGATCGCCCGAGGTCGGATAGGTCACCCCGGGGGCGTTGAGCAAAGCGATCGCTTCCGGTCGACGCCCCTGATGCGAGAGGATCTCGGCGTCGAGAAGTCTGAATCGGATAGCCCAATCCGCGTCGCTGGCAGAAAACACCTTAACAGCCTTCTCTGCATTTTGCTGCGCGGCAGACAGATTACCGCGGAGGAAATCGCTGTGGATACTTTGATAGACGGCCTTCGGGTCAGCAATCGTCGGGGAGCGGCATCCGGCCAAGGTCAGCGCTGCCAGGAAGGGTATGGCTAAGATGGCGGAATCGAGCCACCTCGAACCGAGGCCGCGCCCACGCTCACCTTTCCAGGTGTGCTGCACCCGAGTCCACCCACGCCATCTAACAGCGAGCATAAAGAAGATCCGTCTTTCTCCGGTCTTCGATCGGAGTCCATCAAGCCATATCGGTCAGTCAGCCAGCGGAGAGTATTCTGGTCGAGTTCCGCTTTCGCGCTTTTGACTAGTTTGGCAGCTTGTTGCCTGCCAGTCTCGTGAAAAAGTGAGCGGTGACCTGTGCGACAATCCCCACGGCCGACTGGGCGTCGCATGTTTTCAAGAACGCGTATAAAGTTGGAATCCTGCCCAGTAGAGCGGCTTTCGGTATACGGCGGGGGAATGAATGAGGAACAATTTTGCCGCGCGCAAGGCGGCGTCAGGACTGTTGCCGGCCTCGAGTTCGGCGTAAAGTTTGTCCATCAGAAGCGGGGTGGATGCATCATTTACCTCCCACATTGCACCAATTACATTGTGCGCTCCAGCACGGAGGAAGGCCCAGGACAAACCCACCAACCCTTCGCCGGCGTAGGCGCGAAGACCTGATCCATAACAGGCAGAGATAGTTACCAACCTGGCGTGCATAGGATCACGCATGATGTCGCGGGCGTAGAGCTTGAAGTCTTCAGGATTGTCTGGCGACGGCGAAAGGATCACTGCCGAATCCAGCGGATCCAATCGGCTTGCGGTGCCGTGAGCCACAAAGTGGATGTAGGAAAATTCCTCCGGCTTGTTCTCCTCGTAAGCGGCGGGCACGGCCGCGGATTGTGTTACCACGGTGCGGGTGTCCGGAGGAAAATGCTTTTCGATCCCACGAATCTCAGCGAAGGCATTCACCAGACTGTCATATCCGGTTCCGGCGGTCGTGGGGTTACCGATCAACAGCAGTTTCTTTGTGCTCACTGTGGAAGAGCTCGCCTCCACCCCGGAGAGCATGCGAATTGAGTTTGCACTCCGGATGGTTACATCTTCGATCCAATAGTGGGAGCCGTTGGAGGCTGGCGTGAGCAGGGTCTCAAAGTTCAATCCGTTCAGAACGCCATCCGGAATGATGAGGACTTTGGACCCCTTGGAAATCATCGCCGCGGCAGGCATGACGAGAGTCTCGTAGAGATTCCTCGCAGCTTGATTTTCCTCGCGTAGTGGGTCGGTCGATTTCAGGATTGCGGTTTGGTAGGTTCGTAGCTGGGGCTCAATATCCGACTGACCTGGGAGCGGGAACAGGCGGGTGCGATGAGGATTGATTGCCCATAACCAGGATTTTTTCGGTCCCAAGGAATAGAAGAGAATAGTAGTGTCAAGCTTACGCGCAACAGCCTGCGGGTCGACCGCCTGGTCTGGCCGGACATTTGGCTTCTCCCTCGGCAGTCCCAGGCCTTCCTCAAGTGTTCTCGCCCGTCCAATGTCCAGGAGCCGTAATGCTTCTTCCGGCTTCTGCGATTCAATAAGAAAGGTCGCGTAGTCGCGGTAGAGCGCATCGCCATTGGCAAAGAACGGCAGTCTAAGCTCTTCATCCCTGACTGTAGCCCGCTGATCTTCGAAGGAGTGGATGGATTTGCGATACCACAGATCCGCTAGCCTTGTTTGTTTTTTGCCTGCGTAAAGATTTGCCAGGGCATCCTCGATCTCCCACCGTAGCGAAGGGCTTTCCGCCTCTTGGCGGTGCACCTGCATCAGCATTCGTTCTGCATCCCGCCCATTTGTCTGCCGCGTAGCAAGCAGGGCCTGCAGAAACGATGGGTCCAACTCCGCGTCTTTGTCTCCAGAAGTTCGAGCCGCCCGGATTGCTTCCTCGGTATGCATCCTGGCCGCATCGAACTGTCCTTCTTGATAGAGCAGATACGCGAGCTCTGTGTTGATGCCCGCAATCTCGTGGAGAGAATGGATGGTTAGTGCATCTTTTAGCGCTTCCTGGAAGCACCTGGCGGCTGCGTCCACATTGCCGAGTTTGTAGTATGCCGATCCGGCACCCCACAACGAGTCGACCTTCGCGCCCGCGGCACCGATCTGCGTTGCTACTTGTTCGGCCTGTTGAAAGCTGGAGAGAGCCTTCTCAAAATCTCCCAGGTAAAAATAGGCTCTCCCCATATTTCGCAGGGCTACCTGGATGAGCGGCCGAGCATGAATGGATCTGGCTGAATCCGCGCCTTCGTTCAACAGGGCCTCGGCTTCGTCGTAGTGCTCCAGTCTCAGAGCCACAAAGCCGAGGTTCACAAGATCGTTGGCCTCGAGGAACGTATCGCGCTGTTGCCGCGCGACCTTTAAACTCTCTTGCGACAGGTCCGCGGCCTCGGTCAAATGGTCTCGATCAATCTGAGCTACGGCTCGGGCACGCAAAACCTCGCCACTCAAGCTGGAGTTGCTCTCGTCGGATAGGCGCTGTGCCTCCTGCAACTGTCTATCTGCTTGCTGCACGTAGCCGAGCTTGTCGTTTGCCAGCCCGCAGAGAAAGTTTTTCTTGATGGCAACATCGCCCGCTGCGGGATACGGAATGCCTGGGCTGTCGAGCAGTGCGACCACCTCTGGCCAGCGACCCTGGTAAGTGAGGATTTCGGCTTCGAGAAGACGGAATTTGAGAGCCCAATCTGTACTGCTCGCAGAGAAGTCTTTTCGCGCCTGCTCCGCTTCTTGCCGCGCAATTTCCAAGTTGCCCCGTACGGAATCGCCGCGGATGTTCTGCCAAATTGCTGCTGGATCAGGCTTGGCTGATGCGTGGCATCCGGCCAGGATCCAGGCGGCCAATAGGGCCAACGCCAGGCCTATGGGAAGGGGCCACCGTTGGCCCTGGCACTGGCCATGCTCAGCCCTCCGTGGGTCGCGCAACCCAACTCGGCCCGAATCATCGAGAGATGAACCGATCCTGGATAGGCCACGATCTCCCCGAATATGACCCTTCCGAAATGGGGGATATCCACGACGTGTCCGAACGGTTTGCCCGGTATCCCACGATCCACGCTTTCGACCAATGAACATAGAACACATTCGGGCGCACCTGGTTTCCGCTTGGAACCCATCCAACCGTATCGTTCGGATATCCATCGAAAGGCGCCCCGGTCATTATCAGCTTCAACGCTTTTGATCAGTTTGGCAGCTTGTCGGCTGCCAGTCTCCTGAAAAAGCGGCCAGGTGATATGGTGCTGAGCGGCGCCTGCTCCGGGCGCATACGCGAGCAGGCTGGGATTTGGCGCCGGAGAGAGGTCGCAACCACCTATCTGGAGCCGCTCGAAACGAGAACCAGTAAAGGAGATTCGACCTAATCCGCCATCAACCGGGTGTTCGACGGAGATCTGTGCCACGACCCGGTCCGCCGTAACGACTTCCAGGATGTTTAGTCCTTCAACCACCGAGGTGACCAACGTCCACCACGATCCATCCTCCCCCTCCTGCACGCCGGAAATGCGGCTGTACGCCGAACGGCAGGAGACGATTTCCTCAAAATTGAACGCTTCGGTCCGGCTGCTTACGTGGCCACCCACCGCCGGCAACGACGCTGACGATTGGGATGGAAGGTGCTTTTGAAACGGCTTTTCGATGTACCCGCCGAGTGAGTTTGCCTCTGCATGGAAATAGTAGGTCTTTTTTAGGTCGGACGGCATATGCACCTCGTTACGCAGAAATTCTAATCGTGGGAATTTAAAGCAAATTTATAGCGCGCTAGATCGACCGAGGTCCCGGCAAGGTTCCCCTGAACAGCCAGGGTATATTCCCCGGGCAGCTTTTCCGTCGACGGGACGCGGATTGAAACAGTATCTCTCGCTGCCTGGGCGGAAACTTCGACCCGCCAGGCGAGCGTACCAGAGGGTGAATACAGCAGGCAGGTGTAACTCGAAAAGCGGTCCTGGGTCGGAATATCAAGAGATAAGAGGAAAGGATGCGCAGCTCCCACAGAGGCTGTCGGCGTTTGGCCCCCGCGACTGTTGCCCCCGACCAGGGAAATGACAGGCAAAATCTCCGGAGCTTTGAGCTCCGCAATCTCGGCTTTGAAGCGCGGAAATACCAGGAGGTTTTGATATGCGACCAGGAGAAGAGACGCTGCAATCGCCGACCAAACGAGTGCCGTGGGCCAGAAGGGGGCGGAGAACGATTTGCCTTTGGCAGCCTTTCCCGGTTTTGGAACCGGATTGGCCTCGAATTCCTGCCTGGCCGCAGCCATGAACGCAGCAGTTGCCTGGAGATCGAGGACGCATTCCTGACAATCGAAGAAATGCTCTTCGAACTGGTCGCGTAGCTCTGGGGTTAGTTCTTCGAGAAGATACTTTTCGACTGCCATAAGATCGGTGGACTGGTTGTGATCCATAAGTTTTGCGGGCCTCATCGTCCCTGATGCAACCCCAGGTGGTCAACATAAAACGATTTGAATGAATGTTTTGCGCGATGCAACAGCACTCTTAAATATTCGCGGCTGATGCCGAACTCCGCGCACACCTCATCTTTGTCGCGCTCATCGAGGAGCACCGACTGAAGCAGACGCCGGTCACGTTCGGGCAACTCGTTAAGGATTTTCCGCACCACTCGCTCGGTGTCCTTAGCCTCAAGCAGGCGGAGGGCACTTGGCTCCCGGCCGGCTACGGTAGACTCCGTTTCGTCGTCGATGGTGGCTTCTGTCCTTTTTTTGGAACGATAGTGCTCTTGCAACACATGGTTGCAGACAGAATTAACGAAGGCCCCTAACCGGTCAGGTTGCCTTAAGCCTGACTCGCCGCGCAGCAACGCCAGCACGCGCATAAAGGTCTCCTGCCTGACATCTTCTATGGCTTCTTTGGAATTCAATCGCGAGCGCAGTTTGAGCCGAATCAGTTCGCTGAAGTAGCTTACGAAGTGCCCTTCGATATGTGCGTCCCCGGAGCGGAGTTTTTCGACGTAGGACGCGTCAAACGCAAAGAATTCCAATCGCGATTCCTCCCCGACGAGAGCGGGCGGGTTCAAGTTTACACTGCCGCGTGAACCCGCTAAGAGGACTATCGGGGCATGATTTGGTCTTAAGGAGCTAAGCCCTTTGCAGCGCCTACGATGCTCTGGCCGTTTGCCAATACGAATCGGGGCCGTCGTTGGGCGGTTCTGCATGCCCGAGTAGTGGTGAAGACGAAGCAAACGTTACAGAAACGCGAACTATTTAGCGATGCCCGCCGTTGGGCTTTTTCACCGAAAGTAATGTAACGCTCGATGGGCTCGGAGCACTACTCTGGCATGGGCTCACTGCAAGGCGGAGAAACCAGAAGCCAAGCAGAAGATGGATGAGTGCAAAGAAGACTACCCCTGCTGGGCTAACCATTTAGCAGTTGGAACTAGCTGAAGGCGCAGGGGCTGAAGCCCTGACCCTTGTTGGCCGTCAACGGCCCGACTAATGGTGGCCTGATACAAAGCATCTGAGCCGTGACTCTCGGAAGGCGGTCGCTGAGAGGCTACCAGGTTTCCATGGGACGGCGCGAAAGTAGCCCAAGATGGCGGTGGGTGATCGGCAGAAGCGGTCGAATCCCCGAGGAAGGGAGCAGGTAAATCCACGTCGATTTAGCCGCTCTTGTGGGACTCAATGCATCTTTTGATTCGCCCGGCGCTGTGTGGGGCTACTTTCACACCGTCCCAGCGAGCCTGAAATATCTGCTCTACTTCAAAGCTTTGGTTCTTTCGTTGCGGAAGGCTTCGTAGCGAGCTTTGGTTTCCGCATTGGGCGGGTAAAGGCCGGGCAAAGGCGTTCCGGACTTCACCTCACCCATGATCCACGCCTCCAGCTTCTCCTGCTCGGCTGCCGCTGCTACCACTTCGTCGAGCAGCACCCGGGGGATGACGACGGCGCCATCTTCATCCACCACGATGACATCATCTGGGAACACCGCTACCCCGCCGCAGCCAATCGGCTCTTGCCAATTGACGAACGTTAAACCGGCTACCGATGGTGGCGCGGCGACGCCCTTGCACCACACCGGTAAACCGGTATCGAGGACGCCGGCAACATCGCGCACTACGCCATCGGTGACCAGGGCGGCGACACCACGCACTTTCATCCGGGCGCAGAGGATGTCTCCAAAAATGCCAGCGTCGGTGATGCCCATGGCGTCTACCACGGCAATGCAGCCAGGCGGCATCGCTTCAATCGCGGCGCGGGTGGAGATTGGCGAGCTCCAGGATTCCGGCGTAGCCAGATCTTCGCGCGCGGGGACAAAACGCAACGTGAAAGCGGGGCCGACGAGGCGCTTCTGGCCTGGAGACAACGGCCTGGTGCCGCGCAGCCAGACATTGCGTAGGCCTTTCTTCAACAGCACGGTGGTGAGCGTTGCCGTCGCTATCGAGGAGAGTGTTGCCGCGGTTTTTTCGTCTAACGCCGGTGCTATTCCCAGATGGTCGCTCCTGATAAATGAGAGTCAGATGCAGGGGATCATGCCGCCATCGACCCGAACGACGGAGCCGGTGATATAAGCGGCGCGTTCACTGGAAAGAAAGGCTACCACGTCGCCGTATTCTGCCGGCTTGCCTAGACGACCGGCGGGTATGCTGGCCGTATTCTCGGCCTCCACATCCTCCAGGGCGCGTCCTTCGCGCTTGGCTTTCGCCTCGTCTAGGAATTTAATGCGGCTGGTCGCGATGCGTCCGGGCAGAACAACATTTACGGTAATCCCATCTTTGGCGACTTCACGGGACAGGGTTTTGGACCATCCGAGCAGGGAGAGACGGAGTGCATTGGAAATGGCGAGGTTAGGAATGGGCGCAGCCACGCCCGAGGAAGCGCTGGTGATGATGCGGCCCCAATGGCGCGCTCGCATATTGGGCAGCACGCGGTCGGTGGTGGCGATGACCGAAAGCACCATGGCCTGGAAATGTTTGGACCATAGCGCGGGGTCTTGACCGCTGGCCGTCGTGGGTGGAGGCCCGCCGGTGTTGTTCACGAGAATGTCGACTGGCCCCAGGTCGCGTTCGATTTTCGAGACGTGCCCGTCGATTTGGGTTAGGTCGGAAAGGTCCCATATCAAACCCAGGTTTTTGCTGCCGATGGCTGCCAATGCTGCTTGCGTGGCGGCGATGGAATCGGGTCCTTTGCCCGCTACAGCGATGTTTGCACCTTCGTGGGCCAGCGATTCTGCAATTGCCCGGCCCAAGCCGCCACCTCCGGCTAGCACCAGTGCCGTTTTTCCTTTGAGGCCAAAGTCCATGGGGCCATTCTACTTGGGGTTGGAGGGTGACGCCGATTTGTCGACTACTTGAATGGCTCAGGATACCCAAGACTGCGTGGTGGATTATTTTCAGCCGTCCCTGCTGGACTGATCGTAGACACAGAAGCCTAGCCAGGACTGCGTCCTGGGCTGAGTCCCGGAGGGACGGCTGAACTTAGCCCAGGACGTTAGTCCTGGGTACATCATGAAACATGATTAAGTCCCGCAGGGACGGCTGAAGATTGTCCAGGATTTCGTCGCGGCCTATTTCCAGCCGTCCCTGCGGGACTGGTCGTGCTTGCAAATCCAACCCAGGACTAGCGTCCTGTGCTAAGTTCAGCCGTCCCTCCGGGACTCAGCTTGGAAATGCAGTTCCCACACACGCTCCAAAGCCCGTGCCCTTCGTTCATCACGGCAATCCGAGAACACGCTGCCGTTTAGACGGCTGATCAACGAAAGCAACCTGATTTTGTTCGGCCGAGCTCTCTTCAAGGCGATCAACAAGTTACATCGTCAAACAGGCAGTTAATCCGCTAATTTGGACAGCTCTGAAGTTCAAACGTCCCTGCGGGACTAATTTCCCGCAAAGCTAAAAATCGCGGTTACTTCCAATTATCCGACTGGAAGCGTGCTATTGCCTTTTCGTCGAATTGATAGCCTAGGCCGGGCTCTGTTGTGAGTGCCAGGCCGCCGTTACGCACTTCTAGTTGTCGGTCGATAATCTCGCGAAAGTTGAATACTGTCTCGTCGGGGAAGTATTCGACGAATTGACCGTTGGGCGAGGCCGCAACCATATGTGCGTGCAGATCGTGGAACCAGTGGGGGCATATGGTGACACCGTAAGCGTCGGCCAGAGCGGCGATGCGGCGGAATTCGGTGATGCCTCCGCAGACCAGGGCGTCGGGTTGCAGAATGGACGCTGCCTGCTTGTCCAGCAGTTCCTTGAAGCGCCAGCGTCCGGCCTCGATTTCGCCGGTGGCTACGGGAATGCTGATGGCCGCCGCCAGTTTGGCGTGGTTGTCGATCTGATCGGGGTTGAAGGGCTCTTCCACCCAATAGGGGTCATAAGGCGCGTAACGCTCGATAAAGCGCAAGGCTGTCGGTACGTCGGACCAGGCATTGTTGGCGTCCAGCATGAGCAGCACGTCCGGCCCGATGGCCTTGCGCGCTGCTGCGATCCTTGCCTCTTCTGACCTCAGGTCGCCACGGCCAACCTTCATCTTCACGGCGTCAAGGCCGAGGGCTACGTAGCCCGCCATTTCTTCGCCCAGCATTTCGGGCGTCTTGCCGTCGAGGTAGTAGCCGCCGCTGGCATAGGCGGGAACGGTGTCTTCGTAGGCGGCGCCGAGATATTTGTATAGAGGCAGATTGGCCGCCCTGGCATTTCTGTCCCATAGCGCGGTATCAAGAATACTGAGGGCCCGCATGACAGAGCCCACGCGGCCGTGCAGCAACACTTCCTGATACATATTTTTCCAGTGCAGCTCGGTCGCGTAGGGGTCAACGCCGATGAGCATGGGCGCCAGCATTTCGCGCACCGCCGTCGTCACCACATTGCCCCCGGAATGGCCGGCGTAGCAATGGCCGATTCCTTCAATCCCGTCATCGGTGCGGATTTTTACCAGGCTGTAATCGCGTGAGGTGACTTTGCGACGCGCAAAAGCAGTCGCCACACGCAGAGGAATATGTACGGTACGCGCCTCGACCGAGACGACCTTAGCCATGTTGTTCCCTTTCGTGTTTACATCCGTTGAAGCAGCAGGACGAGCCGGGCGAAGCCTTGCTCCCGCGCAGTCTTGTTTCCAGGGACAGTGTTGGTGGGATCTTCGCCGGCGCGCATGAAGCCGTGACCGGCGCCATCGTAAGTGACAGGCTCATATTTCTTGCCGGCGGCCTTCATGGCTTCGGTTGTAGCCGGGATGGTGGCGCCGATACGAGCGTCGTTGCCGGCGTAGAAGCCGTAGACGGGGGCGGTGATGGTGGTCACGTCCGCAGGAGCGGTGCCGTAAAAGACAAAGGCGGCGGAGAGATCTTTGCGATGGGCGGCAAATGCGAAGGATTTGCCGCCGCCCCAGCAGAAGCCGATCACGGCGATTTTGCCGTTGGCGGCGGGAAGATGTTTGCCGTAGTCGGCTGCAGCATCGAGGTCGGCCATCACGGTGTCTGGATTCAGACCGGAGACGGCTTTTACGGCTGCGTCCTGGTCGGGGAATTCACTAGAACCGCCGCCGTTGGGTCCGAAACCGGAGAGCAGGTCGGGGGCGATTACGATGAAGCCCTTTGCGGCCAGCTCGTCCGCCATCTCCTTGGCCCAGTCACTGAGGCCGAAGATCTCGTGAATGAGGATGACGACGGGGGCTTTGGTTTTTACCTCTGGATAAACGACGAATGCCCGAACGGAGCGATCTCCGTGCTTGAGGGGTACGTATTCGTGATGGCGCGGAGATGCTTCGAGGCGGGTCTTTGCCCAGTCTTGCGCTTGGATGGACGCGGTTGTGAGAGACAGAAGCAGGATTGCGACGGTGAGTTTGATGGAATTCTGAATTGCGAACTTCATGGGGAGGAGTTTAGTCACTGAGAGTGGTGGTCGCAAGGTTTCTGGTAAAGCCCGTGCAAAAGCAATCGTGGGGCTTCGCCCCGTCGTTTTCGTCCCAGGTACGCTTGGGCGAACCTTGAGGGGCACCCGTCCTGTTCCCTTTATTTCTTCTGAGACCGAAAGGGAAACTGCAGATCCCTCGGCTTCGCTCGGGATGACAAAGGGAAGGGGGACACTTCCATCGAAAGTGATGACAACGGGGAGCAGCGTTTCCATCGGGATCAGATGACGATGGATGGGGGAACCGTTCGATTTGGTTACGTGGCGTTGACGGTGGCGGTGGGGCGTGTTTCGATGAAAATTGGTGATCAGCAAACTTGTTCTTCCGGTGGACGCGATTCTGCCGGAGATGATCGTGTCTCTCAAGCGCTCTCCTAACCTTGTCATTGAGGCACCCCCTGGCGCGGGTAAGACGACCCGCGTGCCGCCGGCATTGCTTGAAATTGTGAGTGGTGAAGTGGTTGTACTGGAGCCGCGGCGGATCGCTGCCCGACTGGCAGCGCGACGTGTGGCCTGGGAGATGGGCGAACAGGTTGGGCAAACGGCTGGTTACCAGGTTCGGTTTGAAGAGGCAGTCAGCTCGCGTACCCGGGTGCGATTTGTCACCGAAGGAGTGCTCACGCGACGGCTGCTCTCCGATCCGACGCTCAAGGGCGTTGGGGCCGTGGTGTTGGACGAGTTCCATGAACGCCACCTGGAGAGCGATCTCGCGCTGGCATTACTCAAGCGTCTGCAGCGGACCCGGCCGGACCTGCGGATCATCGTCATGTCGGCAACGCTCGATACGGGTCATGTCGCGGAATATCTTGGCGGGTGTCCGGTCTTACGGTCAGAGGGGCGATTGTTCGAGGTTTCGATCCGGCATCTGCCCTACTCCCCTAAGAGCCTCGAGACACAGTTGACGGACGCGCTCGAGCTGCTGATCACCGAGGAGCCTACCGGCGATGTGCTGGCTTTTTTGCCTGGGGCCGCGGAGATTCGGCGCGCTATGCGCGAGAGCCAGGCAGTCGCGCGGCGGGCTGATTTGTTGGTACTGCCGTTGCATGGCGACCTGTCCCCTGCCGAACAGGATCGCGCGATCATGCCCGCTGAACAACGAAAGGTCATCCTGGCTACGAATGTTGCGGAAAGCTCAGTGACGGTCGAGGGTGTAAACGCGGTCATCGACAGCGGATTGGCGCGCATTGCGACTTACTCCCAATGGACAGGGTTGCCGACGCTGCATGTGGGCCGGGTGAGTAAGGCATCAGCCAAGCAAAGAGCTGGGCGAGCAGGACGTACCGCGCCAGGCCGAGTGCTGCGTCTCTACGGGATAGAGGATTATCAGCGCCGGCCAGAACACGACGCACCGGAGATCGCACGCAGCGATCTCTCCCAGCTTTGTCTTGCTCTGCGAGCCATGCAGATCGGCGACCTCGCATGGTTGAATGCCCCTCCGAAGGCAGCATGGCAAAGCGCCGAGGCGCTGCTCGACCGCCTGGGCGCGACAGAAGAGCGAGTGCATCAGCTGGCGCGGTATCCGCTGCATCCACGGTTGTCGCGCATTCTCATCGCGGCCATGGAGCGCGGGGTGGGTGAGGACGGTTGCGTGGCGGCGGCGCTGCTTGGGTCGGGCGGGCGGTCGGAGAAAAGTGATTTGCTCGCAGCCATCGACTCGGATCAGGATTACCGAACCCGGCAGCAAATCGAGCAGTTGCGCAGAATTGCACGTCCGACCAAACAAACGGAGCACAACGACGATGCGTTATTGATGTCGGTACTGGCGGGGTTTCCAGATCGGGTGGCGCGGCGGCGCGCAGGCAACCAGGTGCTGCTCTCGACAGGCGGCTCGGCGGAGGTTGCGGGCGACCCTCCGCGCTACGAATTCATGGTGGCTGTGGATGCGGAAGATCGCAAGGATAAACCGCTGCCGTTGATTCGTATGACGGCGCGCATCGAGCCGGAGTGGCTGATCGAGCTATTTCCGGATCGTGTGCGAGAGAAATCCGGCGTGGAATGGAACCGCACAGGTGAGCGAGTGGAAGCCGTGAGCGCTCTGTTGTATGACGAACTGGTGATACAGGAATCGCGAGGAGCGGCTCCAAACGCAGAGGCCGCAGCCGAGTTGCTGGCACAGAAAGCCTTGGAAGCGGGCGTGGATCGTTTTGTAGACAGAGAGGCCGTAGATGAATTCATGGCGCGGGTTCAGTTCGCCGGATTCGAGCCGCCTGACATTCCACAGGCACTGAAAGACGTGTGCCTGGGGCTACGAAGCTTCGGTGAATTGAAGAACGCGGCGACGAACATGGTCTCACTGCTCGAGCAAACGATGGTTGCGCGAAAGCTGGAGCAGCTTGCTCCCGCACGCGTTCGATTGCCAAATGGGCGGCAGACGAAGGTGCACTACGAGCCCGGCAAGCCGCCCTGGATTGCGTCCCGCTTGCAGGACTTTTTCGGCATGCAGGAAACGCCGCGGATTGGGCCGGAGCAGACACCGCTGGTGGTCCACCTGCTGGCGCCCAATCAACGGGCGGTGCAAACGACTTCCGATCTCGCGGGATTCTGGGAGCGGCTGTATCCGCAAGTCCGGCGCGAGCTGATGCGCCGCTATCCCCGACACTCGTGGCCGGAGCGGCCCTGAAGATGCGAGGATCAGGCATGTTGCGGGGGTGCCGGAAGCTTGACGTGGAGAACGTTTCTCAGATAGTTGATGTTGGCTGCGAGATTGTCCTGAATGCTACCGCTGCCGTCTCCAGGCCGCGGCGCATCGAGATCGTAGACTACCCATCCCTTGAACTTTCGATCGCGTAACAGCTTGAAGATGGCCGGGAAGTCTACGCCCCCCGCGCCGAGATTGTGATAGAGGCTGGCTTTCGCGTGTTCCGCTTGTGTTGGCGTTGCGGTATTGCCTCGATACCTGGGATAGGTGTCCTTCATGTGCACTTCGGCGAGCCGCGGATAATAGTCGCGGATGATTTCGAGCGCATCTCCACCGCCCAGGGTTAGATGGGCTGTGTCCGCTATGAGGTACACGTACTTAGGATCGGTGAGCTCCATCACCTCGCGCATGTCGCGCTCCCGTTCCATGGGTCCCCAGATATGAGGATGCGGGGCGAGCCTGACGCCAAAGGTGATGGTCTGCCTGCCGATTTCATTGAGGGTGTTGGCGAGTATCTTGAGCTGATCGTCGCTTGGTCCTCCATCGGGACGGCTCCCCATGTTGGTCTTCCAATGATCGCAGCCACAGGGGGCGAGAAAGTCGTGGGCAAAATTCACCATAGCGGCGATGAGTTCGGCGTTGCCTTCAGAGTTGATCCAGGGATTCGAGCCAGCCTTGTTGCGAAGGCGCGAGGGAGGTAAATCTCCGACGTCGATCAAACTGATCCCGGAAGCTTCACACAGTTGCTTCAGAGCGAGCGGCCTTGATTCAAAATCTCCCAGTTGCCTGGCATAGGGCTCGATGCCTTGCAGCCCGAAGCGCGCCGTATCGGCGACGATCTGCTGCATATCGGTGGACATGCGCAGATTGCCGTTTGGCCAGTCACCCCATAAGGCTCCGGTGATCCCAAAGCGCATGTAGGGGTCGATGGGATCGAGGGATTTGGGGGTAGCTCCCCACACGTAGGAGCTGCCCAGCGCCAGTGCTGAAGCAATAAATTCCCGCCTGTTGAAGCCGCGCATGTTTTTTCCTTTTATTTATTTGAGCCCGAACGCATAGACATGGGCGTCATGGGTCACCACGAAGACTTTTCCGAGGGCCACGACGGGTTCGCTGAAATGCACCCAATCCGGAATGATCTTGTCGCTCGCATAGAGTTGTTTTCCCGTCTCCGCATCGAATGCAAAGAGAACGAGGTTGTTGACTGGGGTGGAGCGGTACTGGGCCGAGAGCGGGTTGTGATTGATTTCGTCCTGGGTTCCACGAACATAGGCCGGGCTCTGGATAGTCTGCTCTCCGGTCTGGATTGCAAACAGCACGCCGTTCGCCACCACGGGTGGATCGGGCACGATCATGTCGGGCGAAGTCCACCGTGGAAGCAGCGATACCTTGTCGCCCTCTGCGACTACCTGAAATGCCATGATGCTGCCGTGGGGTGCTGGGCCACCGCTCGATGGGAAGGGTGGGGCGTTTTTCGATGGCGGTCCCCACATGGGCACGTATAGGAAGCGCTTGCCGTCAGGAGTTTCGTAGCTGGTGATGGAGCCCCACACTCCTTCCCCTGGATTCTTACCCTCTGCTGCGTCATTGCCCAGCTGCGGCGATTTGTATAAGGGGGTGGAGTGGTTTGGCCGTCCGCCGAGATCAGCAGCATCGAGCAGATAGAGGAAACCCTCTTTGCCGGCGACGGCGATGAGCGTCCGGTTCTGGAAAACAAAAACGTCTGAGCTTGCCGAACCCAAATCAAGATCCTGGGTATTTAAAAATTGCCAGTTCGAGGGCGTGAATGAATCCAGCAGCCGCGTCGCTTTTGGGGCCAACTTCAGGACGGTCTCGCCAAAATCACCGGATGCCGGGTCATAGAAACCGTCCGCGGTTTGCGTGATCAGAGTGCCATTCGGGCCCTTGGTAACACCGCCACGCCCCCACGGTCCGGAATATTTTGTGCCGCTGGTATAAAAGCGGGTCACCTTTGGATTTGTAAGATCGCTCACATCCATCGCAGAGACGCTGCCTGGCACGGGGGATTTGCCCCCTTTGCTTGCTGGTAACTGCCCGCAACCGCGCCCACTGGTGGTGTAGACGACGTTGTCGATGAGGTTCAGGCTCCAGGCACGGGCGAATGGTTCGACCATGTCAGCGGGCTTCATTCGGTCATTGCCATCGCTCAAATTGAGAGCGCGCAGCTTACCGTCGCTGGTGATGAGGAAGATGATTCCGTTTTGCTTATCGATTACCGGGGTGTCGTTCACGGTGTTCGAGCAGAGCCAGGTGGAGGCCCACATGGGAGTGGCGGGATTGGTGAAGGTCTTCTGCCAAAAAACTTTTCCTGTATCTGCGTCGAGCGCGAACATTGTGTCGTCGGCACCGAGCAGGAAGAGCAGATTTTTGGGACCTCGGGATGTGCTCACACCTTCGGCTACCAAGGGCGCCGTCAGGGTAGAAAGAACTATGCCTTTGGCCGGCGTGCTCAGTTGTGTGTTCCACAGCAGCCTCATCCGCGACACGTTGCTCTTGCTTAGCGAGGTTTCGCCCTTGTTCCAGCCCGTGCGTTCCTGATCGTAGCCCCAGGTGGTCCAATCGCGGACCGGTGCGATGTTCTGTGCGGAACAGACGCGGGCCAACAGCAACGAGGCCAATACGATCGAGGGCGAGGAGATGGAAATCTTTAGCATTCCCGGAAGATTGATAGTCCCGGGAGACTGCATCTGTCAATGCTCCGGCACACACGGCCGTCCTATTGCGCTTTGCGGCTGTCGGCCAAGGCGTACAGATTCTGCGGCTGGATGCGAATCACGCCCGCACGGGGGCTGTCGATATCCGCAATGAGACAGAAGGAAATGGAGACGGCCAGCGGCAAGATCACGGAGAGCACGATACCTTTGCCGTGCATGCCATAGCCCGGCAGTACGTTCGATAGAGCTGCAATCAGAAACATCAGGATCCATCGGAAGAAGTGATTGAGCTTGAAGCAGACTGAGTACTTTATGGGCAACGCGATGCGGTTTAGTCAGCCGAGGGTCTGATCGGGCGCCCGTCGCCGATTTCGTATCCCACGAAAGTGCCGACCAGAAACTCTTGCCTCCTGCGGGAGCATGCCGATAAGCAATAGAGGACACAGACCCTGCGCGGCTACGGATATCTTGTCCTGATTATTGTGCTTGGCCTGGTTCAGGGGCGGGCTGCGGCCAGCGAGCAACAGCGGGCCGTGCCACAGCCGCTACCTACCCTTACCAAGGCCCACGACGTCCACAGTCTGACGCTCGAAGAGGCGGTGCGGAACTATCCGGTACGGCTAACCGCCGTAGTCACCTACTACGACTTGAACGCCGATCCGCGGCACCCGGTGTTTTTTGCCTCGGACGCTTCGGGCGCGATCTTTGTGTCTATGCATGCGCTGCCTTTCCAGGCAGGCGACCTGGTCGAGATCGAGGGCGTAAGTGCCGCAGGGGATTATGCTCCTATCCTTAAGGGCACCGAGGCGCACGTGATTGGGAAGGCCCCTTTGCCTTCGAGTGCGCCGAGGGAGAGCTTGACCGAGTTGCTGACTGGCGCGGAGGACGGCCAATGGGTGGAGGTCGAAGGCGTAGTACAGGCGGTTCGGGAATCCGGAAAGAACATCAGTTTGGATCTGGCTTTGAGCGATGGCGCCATCACCGCCGTCACCATCAACGAAGTGGGAGCGGATTATCACAGTCTGGTCGACGCCAAGATAAAACTTCGCGGCAACGAGGCACCGCTGTTCAACCACCAGCTGCAGATGACCGGCGTTCACGTGTTCTTTCCCAATCGCGCGCAAGTGATAGTTGAGGAACCTGCGCCCGAGCACCCCTTTGCATTGCCGGTGACGCCAGTCAGCGGCCTACTGCGCTTCGCTCCCGATTCCGCTTCGCACCACCTGGTCCACATTCGAGGGACGGTTACGTTGGCGTGGCCTGGCCGATTGCTCTGCATTCAAGACCACCTCCACGGTCTTTGCGCGCAAACGAATCAAACCACCCCCCTGAGACCGGGAGAATTGGCCGACGTAATCGGCTTTCCCATCATTGGCGCATTTACCCCCAGCTTGACCCGCGCTACCTATAAGGCCGCGGGTTACAGCCAGCCGGTATCTGCTTTGGCTGTTACCGCCGACCAGGCTCTGCGTGGCGACCACGACGCGGAGTTGGTCGAGATCCGAGGCCAGCTTATTGGGAACGACGAGTCTGCAAGTGACCCGACAATCGTGTTGGCTTCGGGAAAATTTGTGTTTTCCGCGGTCCTGCCGGCACAATCCCCAGAGCAGCGACTCCCCGCCTGGAAAAAGGGAACCACCTTCAAAATAGTGGGAATCTGCTCGGTGAAGGATGGCACCGATCGGGCCGGTACGGTTGGGGACGGCTATTCTATTGCTGCGTCGTTTCGCATCCTGCTGCGGTCGCCGCAGGATGTGGTGGTGATCAAGAGTCCTTCCTGGTGGTCCCCCGCGCACGCTATCGCCATGCTGGGCGCGGGAGCCATGTTTATCCTGGTGGTCCTGACATGGGTGGCCGTGCTGCGCAGGCGCGTCAAAGAGCAAACCGCTACCATCCGTCAGCAACTTCAGGAAGCGGCAAAACTCCGGATCGTCGCCGAAGATGCCAGCCGTGCCAAGAGCGAGTTCCTGGCCAACATGAGCCACGAAATCCGCACTCCCATGAACGGCGTGCTGGGTCTGACCGACCTGCTTCTCGACACCGAACTCAACAGCGAACAACGGGAATATACAGTCCTGGTAAAGTCGTCCGCCGATTCACTGCTCACCGTCATCAACGACGTTCTCGACTTCTCCAAGATCGAAGCAGGCAGGCTCGAGCTCGAGTCGATCGAGTTCCAGCTGCGAGACGGCATAGCTCCGAGCATCGGAATGTTGGCCGTGCGGGCTCAGCAGAAGGGTCTCTTACTGACCTGCGATATCCAGCCGGAGGTGCCCGACTCGGTGATTGGAGATCTGAGCCGCTTACGGCAAATCATCGTCAATCTCATCGGCAACGCCATCAAGTTCACAGAGAGTGGCGCGGTGGGGCTGAGCGTCGGGGTGGATTCCAGCACGCCCGCTGAACTGCGGCTGCATTTCGTGGTGGCGGATACCGGCGTTGGTATTGCTCTGGAGAAACAGAAGCTCATCTTCGAGGCATTCTCTCAGGCGGATGGCTCCACGGCTCGCAAGTTTGGAGGCACCGGTCTGGGCCTGAGCATCTGCTCGCACCTGGTGGAGTTGATGGGCGGCAAGATCTGGGTGGAGAGTGCCTTGGGGCAAGGCAGTAGCTTTCACTTTACCGCTGTTCTCGGCGCGGCCAACCCGGTGACGGAAACCGCTGCCCCGGCGGAACCGGAGGTTCTCTGCGCGCCGGTGGTGGAGTTCGCTTCAGCTGTGCTGGACATGGATCGGGCAGTACAAAAGGAGAAGAAGCAGTTACGTATTCTGCTGGCGGAGGACAATGCCATCAACCAGAAGATCGCCTGTCACGTACTAGAGAAACAGGGACACTACGTGACGGTGGCTGCGGACGGGCGCCAGGCCCTGAGCGTTCTCGATCAAGCTCGGTTCGATGTGGTGTTGATGGACGTGCAGATGCCGGAGATGGACGGGTTCGAAACCACTGCCGCCATCCGGGCCCGGGAACGAGGCACCGGGGTACACTTGCCGATCATCGCTATGACCGCCCACGCGATGAAGGGTGACCGGGAGCGTTGCATTGCCGCCGGCATGGATAGCTACATCTCAAAGCCTCTTGAGATTAAAGAGTTGATCGAGCTGTTGGAGAAGTTCTCCGTCGGTGCTTCGCAAGAAGCAAGCGGGGTGTTGAAGTAAGGGCTCGCGTTGCATGGTCGCATGGAGTTCAAGGGGGCGTGTGAGAACCGCATCCGAACTGCCCGAAATACTTTGTTTGGAGCGAAATTCTGGGCCGAAAAAAGCCCAGGGGCTAAAGCCCGGGTTCTTATTGGTTCTGTGCGGCCCGACTGAAGTCGTGCCCTGATACAAAGCATAAGAGCCATTCCAGCGATGATCGTCATCCGCCTGGGGAACGACCATTCGGCCGGTCCGCGTCCCGGCGATGGATATCCGTTGCTTGAGTCCTATGTGGCCGATAACGACCTGGCGCTAGGGCAAATCATCGACGTTCTCTCGCACAGTGCAATCTGGACGGACACCGCGGTCTTCGTCACGGAAGACGATCCGCAGAGCAGGGTGGATCATTGGACGCTCACCGCAGCGTTCTGCTGGTCATGAGTCGGTATGTTCGCGGCGGCTTCCTCTCGCACTAACACAGCAGCATGGGCCGCACACAGAGAACTATTTACGAGTTGCTTGGTCTTGGATCACTCAACCTTGAAGATGCGTTGGCTTCAGCGCTATCGATCAGAATCGCCATTCCACCTTGGCGTAGGCGCTGCGCTTGATCATCGTGCTACCAGGCGAGTCGACGAATTCTTCGTGGCGGTCCCGCAGTAGATTCTGGCCGAACAGGGTCAAATTTATTTTTTCACCGAGCGGCCACGATAACCCGGTATCGAGCCGCGTATACGAGGGTTCCCTGGGATCGTTCAGGCGGCCGACGAAGTAGGCAGACGTATCCCAGGACAGCCGACGTAGCAGATCAACGTGGGAGCGAAGCTGTGCGGCGTTGACCGGGCTACTTCCCTGGGCTTCGCTCACCGATGTCGTGTCCTGGCTTGCTTGAGCCAGATGCATGTGTATCTGCTCGAAGGCGTAGCCAGGATTCAGGGTCCAACGGCGGGTTGCTTTCCAGTTCACCGCGACCTCAAAGCCGTGAGTTTCTCCGTGCATCAAATTCCGGAGAACCAAGGGTAGAACAAGGTGGGGCAATGGCATCTGCGCGAGAAACGGTGGAGAGGGTTCGCTTGTGTTCTGGTGGGTATAGTTGTTGTAGTAGGCGGTGACGTCGATCGAGAATTGTTCCATGAAGCTGGTGCGATACCCTATTTCGTAATCGGTGGACTCCTCGTTGCGTACAAGCGGATTGCCGAAGAGGGTGACCACAACTGGAATTCCCCCCGGACCGGCGAACGCATCGACGTCTATACGCATGGCAGCGTCTGTCTCACCGGGGGTCCGCGCTGTTTTCGAGAAGGCGGCCCAAAGCGTTCTGCGCGGTGTGGGGGTCCAGGCCACGCGAGCGTTTGGCATGATGCCAAAACCCGTGTAGTGATTGTGCTCCAACTTGGTTCCAAGAGTGAAGAAGAGGTGATCCGGCACAACGACGATCTCATCCTGAAGGAACGAACTGAATAATTGTGTGTTGAGGTCGGCGGGAACGAGTGAGTCGCCCGAAGATCCTTCAGATCGAGAGATCGAATAGCGATAGGTTCCTCCCCAGACGATCTGTTGCCGGGCTCGCACATTGAAGTTGTGCTGAAAGTCAATATCGAATGTGTGCCGCTCCTCGCGCAGTTGATCGTTGCGCTCGTAGGTGTCATAGGAGATCTGAAGGCTGGTGTTGGAACGAGGAGACGAGGTGTGATTCCAGACACCCTGGAGAAAGCCGCCCCCGACATTGACCAGCAGCTGAAGGTCCTGCTCTGCGGGACTGGGAATAATGACAAAGTCGCTAGTAGGAAGTCCCTCGCGGGCGCTGTAAATATCTCCCTGGAACATCAGCGTGTTTTTCGAAGAAAGCACACTATCAGCGCGGAAGCCGCCGCGCAGCATACGCCAACCATCTTCTCCGTTGACGCTTGTGTTCGTGGGAAATTGACCCTGGTTGAAATATTTCGCGTACGCACGATAACGGGTGCTCTTACCTAGCCCGCCGCCATATTGGACGGTCCCAAACCCCTGGTCGACATTGCCGTCGCCCGCAATCAACTGCAGGCCCTGAGTGGCTGAGGACTGGGTCGTGATGATGTTGACGACACCATTTACTGCGTTCGCACCCCAAACCGAGGCGCCTGGTCCGCGGATAACTTCTATTCTCTCAACGTTTCCCAAAGGCAGGTCCAAAACATCCCAGAACACTCCTCCGAATGTAGGCGTGTATACGGTTCGGCCATCCATCAGCACTAACAGCTCGTTACTGTAACGTGCATTGAATCCGCGCGCGCTGACTGCCCATGTATTGGCATTGATGCGGGCCACGTCTAGTCCCGGAACCATTCTCAACAGATCCGGAATATTGTTTGCCCCCGAGCGGCGAATGGCCTCCGGTGTAATTACGAAGATTGCTGACGCCGCCTTGGAAAGGCTTTGCTCTGTTTTCGAGACCGAGGTCACCCGGAAATTCATCAGGTCTTCGATACTGAGGTTGGTGAGATCCTTTTGTTTTTGCTTTGCCCACGCGGGGAGGGCCAGGGACGCCCCGAGGGCGAGGAGAACGACTCGCACTGTGCAACGACGCACAACTTCCGCTGGTTCGGTTCGTCTCACCATTTTTTCATTGGCCCACGAGCGCGGAGGCGGGCGGTCCCAGCCACAGGTCAACGGTCGCGCGGGTTCATGACGACCGCTTTGGCACCCACGTATTGACCTATCGGCTAAAAGAGAGCGGACCTTACCCTAAGAGATGGCTATTACGGGTGGCAGGGGTACAAACCAGAGAATCCGCCTAGCACATGGGAATGATCGAGCTGTTGGAGAAGTTCTCCGTCGGTGCTTCGCAAGAAGCAAGTGGGATCTCGAAGTAAGGACTCGCGTTGCATGGCCGTATGGAGTTCAAGAGCGTGCGTGTGAGAACCGCATTCCGAACTGCCCGAAATACTTTGATTGGAGCGAATTCTGGGCCGAAAAAAGCCCAGGGGCTAAAGCTCGGATTCTTATTGGTTCTGTGCGGCCCGACTGAAGTCGTGCCCTTATACAAAGCATAAGAGCCGTGAATCGGGGGAAACTCGCGCATTCCGCAGATTTGAATCGATCGCCCAACCCAGCACTTACGCCTTGGAAATGCGCTCCTCAGACTTTAAAGACTGGGCAGTAATGCCGACCTTGGCGAAAAACGTCCTGAGGGTTATTTTGGACATCATGCTTCGGTGTCTTTGTTTTGTGCTGCTCTCTCTTTGGCTTGCACCTGGGGCCGTTGCTCAGCAGGGAAAACCGGCAGATCTGGTGCTTACTGGCGAGGTCAAAGGTGCGCAGAATAAGACCTACTTCGATGTCCCCTTCATGGTGCCTGCCGGCGTACATCGCATCAGCGTCGACTTCCGTTACACCGAAAAGGATCAGCGCGCTACTCTGGATCTCGGCATCGCCGACCCGCAACGCTTTCGTGGAGAAAGCGGGGGAAACAAAAGCCATTTCACTATCAGCGAGACGGATGCCACGCCGTCGTATCTGCCCGGGGCGATTCCTGCCGGGCAGTGGCGGCTGATGATTGCGGTTCCTAACATGCGCCCCCAGGTGGTTTCACACTACCAGGCGGAGATACGCTTTAATTCCCGGGCCGAAGATGAGGCTTTCACCGCGCAGCCCCTAGCCACTGGGACGAGGTGGTATCGCGGCGATCTGCATATGCATACCGCGCATAGCGACGGCAACTGCCAAAGCCAAAGCGGCCGCAAGGTGCCTTGTCCCCTGTTTCTGACGGTGCAGGCAGCGGCGGCGCGCAGCCTGGACTTCATTGCGGTTACAGATCACAATACCGACTCGCACTATGACGACTTACGCGAGCTGCAACCTTTCTTCGATCACCTGCTCTTGATTCCGGGGCGCGAGATGACTACCTTTCACGGGCACTTCAACGTGTTCGGGGTGACGCAGTACATGGACTGGCGGATAAGCGAAGGCGGGCTTGATCTGAATGCTATCCTGCGCGACGCACGTGCCAAGGGCGGCATTGCTTCTGTGAACCATGCGGAAGCGCCGGAAGGGGAACAATGCATGGGCTGCCGCTGGATGCCTGCTGCCGACACGGACATGAGCCTTTTCAGCGCAGTGGAAGTGATCAACTATGGAGCGATCATGTTATCCAGTGCGAAATACTGGGACTCTCAGTTGCGCGCAGGGCATCGCCTGGCAGCGGTTGGCGGCAGCGACAACCACAACGCGACGATTCCGGCGGGTGACGTGGGAGCCATCGGGTGGCCAACGACTGCGATCGAGGCTGATGAACTTTCTGTGCCGGCGATGCTGAATGGAATTCGGGCCGGACGCACCTTCATCGATCTAACCGCCTCGCGGGACAAGATGCTGGACTTTGAGGCTGAGGCGCAAGGCGCATCGGCAAGGATGGGCGGCACGTTACACATCCCTGGGCACATCCCTGGTGGGGCGGTCGTTTCGGTGCGTATCCATACCGTGGCGGCAGAGGGATCTGTGGTTCACCTGTTGTTGGACGGTGAGGATACCAACACACCTCTTCCGCTCGACGGCGTCGACTCCACCGTGAAAACCACGGTCACGCCAAGCGCCGGCCGCCATTACCTGCGTGTAGAGGTGCGCGACCACGCAGGGGTCAGCGAGTTGATCAGTAGTCCGCTGTATATAAATTTTCCTGAGGAATAAGCGATGCGAAGGCTTGCCCTGGCTCTCCTGGTCTGTTGTTCTTCGCTGAGCGCGCAGCAGTTGCATCCGGGTGCGCGCACGGTGATGGATGCGCACAACTGCTATCCCTACTCTGAATGGTGGGGCGATCGCATTGATCGTGCTCTTTCTGCGGGCACCCCCCTGGCGATCGAGCAGGACCTGGCCTGGCATACCGATCCCAAGACAGGCCGCAGCTGGTCGGTGGTCACGCATGGAGAACCGACATACGGCAACGAGCCAACCATGGATCAGTATTTCTTCGAGCGGGTCCGGCCGATCGTGGAGAAGGCGCTGCGCGACGGCAACCATGGTAATTGGCCGATCATTACGCTCAATCTCGATTTCAAAGACAACAAGCCGGAGCACCTGGCGGCTGTGTTGTCGCTGCTCCGCAAATATCAGTCGTGGCTTACGACTTCGGTGAAAGGAGCAGAGTCAACGGATGTACAGCCACTAGAAGTGAAGCCAATATTGGTTCTGACCGGCGAACCAGATGAGCAGCAAACCGTGTTCTACGATCAGCTGCAAACAGGGGATCGTGTGTTGCTGTTCGGCGCCATTCACACAGAAGGTAAAGATCCGTCTGCGGCACCTGAGGTGATGGATCCAGGCAAGGCGACGAATTACCGGCGGTGGTGGAACAATCCGTGGAAGGTGGTTGAGGCCGGCGGGCAACCGAACGCGGGTGAGTGGACAGCGGCCAAAATGAACCGGCTCCGCGCGCTGGTAGAGCGCGCCCACGCGAACGGTCTATGGATTCGCTTCTATACCCTCGACGGGGCGACCAAGGCACAGCTCAGTTGCAACGGTTGGTTTCATGATTACAACTTTGGCTCGCTGGATAAGGCTCGCGTACGGTGGCGCGCTGCGATCGCTGCGCATGTCGATTATCTCGCGTCGGATCAGTATGAGGAGGTCGCCCAGGAGATTCATCAGGTTGGAGCGACGAGCAAGAGCAGATGACTGTTCGTTGTTCCGCGGGGACGAGGAGTGGAAGCCGCGCAGATCCCGAGGAACACACCGAGCGTCCATTGCGTCCCTCGGTCCTGGGAAAAGCTGACGATGGGCGCTCGTGCCCATTCGGTTTAGCGGAGGCGGAAGACAATCCCGACCCCCAGCCTGAGGTTGTTCTGGACGTTTGTAGTTGAATTGGGCAACGCTGTGCGCAGCCAATCGGCTTCGAAGGCGCGCACACCGATACGACTGGAAAGCGGCAGGTTCATTCCACCGCCTACTTGAAGGGCAAGACCGTTGGCACTCGAACTCACACCCCCGGTCGAAGGGAAAATGCTGTTCATGCCAAAAGCTTCACCAACCAGGAACTGTCCAAAGAAGGCCAAGCGGTGATGCACCGGCAACCAGGTGTACCGTGGACCAAAATCTGCTATGACCAGATCCAGGCCCGACATGGAGTGAGGCAGCATGTTGGCGTGCAAGCCGGATACATCGGCCGCCACACCCCACCCGCGAAAAAACTGGCCGCGGACCTGCACGCTGGCTCCTTGCATGGAAAGGCCATAACCGCCCACGGTGTTGGCCAGCGTGGGGTTGTAAGTCACAGCCACTTCCATGGATCCCCTCGCCTGTGGTTCCATCTGCGCGCCGGCCCGAGCAGCGAAGATGACTATGATGCAAACCCCCGCGTGGAGGGCCTTCGTACGCATTTTCGTCATCATTTGAGTGGTCCTCGGCTACTCGACGTTGAGTGTCAGGTAAGTGGAGTGAGACAGCGCTCCCGTGGTGATCGTCACGGTCACGTTGTAAGCCGCCTGTTGTTGGCCGAGGAAACCGTTGAGCGCGCCACAACCGCTCAAAGCGATCGAGGATACGGCTACACACGCCAGCGCAATCAGCAGACCTGTTACGCGGTTCAGTTGTGGTCTCACCCGGCGAAGACCGCGCGCAAAAGGCAATAGGAAAAGTGCTAGCGTGAGCGGGTGTATACGATTGCGATTGCCGGGTGGCTTGGGTGATGAAACGTTTGCCGAGGCCCCAGGCACATGGATCGACAAGGACACATCCTGTAGAGAGGCTCTCGCCGGCAAGGACCACGATGTGCTTGTCACCCCCGTCCAGCCCGCCGTCGCGAGTGTCGCAGTGGCTCCCTTGGGAAGGCCGGTCACGGTCAACAGAGTCGCCGTGGGGAAGGTTGATCCTGCCGTCGGTGCGATCGCGATGTCGTAGGTGGCCGTACCGCCTGGAGTAATCGTCTGGGTTGGTGTGCCCGAGTTGCCGCCGCCACCGCCGCCGCTTCCGCCGCCGCCCGCAGTGACGCCGAAGTCGATCACACTCTGCGACAGCGTAGCGCTGGTGGTGCCGAGGAAGTTGGCATCACCACTGTAGACAGCGGTAATGGAGTGAGTCCCCATCGCCAGGGACGAGACAGTCAACGTGGCGGCGCCGCCCGAGAGCGTGCTCGCAGCAAGCGGTGTTGTGCCATCCAGGAACGTGACAGATCCGGTTGGCGTTCCCACCGTCGAACTCAGCGTGACGCTGAAGATCACAGCAGTCTGAGCGAGCGACGGATTGTCGTTGGAGGATAAGCTTGCCGCTGCCCCAGCCTGATTGACCGTAATCCCTACCGTCTGCGTGGTGGGGGATAAATTCACCGTATCGCTGGGCGTAAACGTCACCGAGAGTATCTGATTCGGTCCTCCTCCGAGCACGGTTCCGAGGGCCGGGTAATAGGTGAACGATCCGGCCACGTTCGAGGTCGCATCAAGTTGGGTTACGGTCAAAGGCATTCCATAAGGGATCGACGCAGGTGTCACCCACTGCACGTTGGCCTTCTCTTTGCCGATCACCAGGGTTCCTGTGGCTGTGCCCTGGTAGTTGGCATCGTTGATGGTCGCGACTACGGCATAGCTGCCGGCTGCGGCCGGTGCCGTCGCACTGCCGTTGTAGGTGAAGCTCACTGTCAAACCGGTGGGACTGGTGGTTGCCGTCGCCGCCAGCGGAGAGCCAGTGTAGGTCTGCGCCAGGTTGCCCAACGATACAGTCGCAGTGGCTTTGCCGATCACCAGGGTTCCTGTGGCTGTGCCCTGATAGTTGGCATCGTTGATGGTGGCGGCTACGGCATAGCTGCCGGCTGCAGTCGGAGCCGTCGCACTGCCGTAGTAAGTGAAGTTCACCGTCAGACCGGCGGGACTGGTGGTTGCCGTCGCCGCCAGCGGAGAGCCAGTGTAGGTCTGCGCCAGGCTACCTAGCGATACAGTCGCCGTTCCTTGATTGATGGTCAGCACGTAGCTGGCATGGCCGGTAGACGGACCACTGCTGCTGTCAGTTGCTGTGATGGTGAAGTTGAACGCGCCACCAGCGCTGGTCAGCGCCCCGGAAAGAACTCCTCCGCTGCTGAGTGTAAGTCCGGTGGGTAAGCTGCCCCCAGTGATGGAGTAAGTGTATGGCGATGTACCACCGCTGGCCACAAAACTCTGGCTATAGGCGACTCCAACAGTCCCCGCCGGAAGTGTGCCGCCGGAGGGCGATAGCGAGATCGTGGGCGCCAAGCTTGCACCGGTGCCCACCAGGGCGATGGTTTGTGTGCTGGGATTGCCGTTCAGCGAGTTGTCGGCGATGGTGAAGGATTCGCTCAGAGACCCTATGGTTTGCGGAACGAACTGCACCCGGACGCTGCAGCTTAGCCCCACACCCAGCGAAAACGTTGAGGTGCAATCGGTGCTGTTGCCGGTTACCTGCTGGAAGTCAACAGGAGCAATGAACGCCGGCGATGCATGGGCCAAGGTCACGTTGCCGATATTCATCAACGACGCCGAGAGCGGTCCGTCCGTGTTGTCCGTAGTGCCGACCGTGGTAGCGGTGGGGAAGGTAAGCTGCACCGCGCTCGAGTTCACCTTGTCGACAAAGCCGTCTCCGGTATCGGCGACGTACAGGTTGCCCTGGGTGTCGACAGCAATGCCCGCAGCAGACTGCAAGCTCGCATTCGTAGCCGCGATGGGATTTGAGGGGGGCGCGGACGCGCCACCGCCAGCCACCGTCATCATGACGCCATTACCACCGGCCACCATGCGGATAAGGCTATTGCCCTGGTCTGCGATGTAGATATCGCCGGCTGCATCGGTGGCCAGTCCCGTGGGCGCGTTGAGTTCGGCTGCCGTGGCCGCAGCACCGTCACCCGATGATCCGGGAGTGCCATTCCCGGCGACGGTGGTAAGGTTGCCGGTCAATTGGGATATTTTGCGGATACGGTTATCGTTCATGTCGGCAATCAGATAATCGCCGGCTGTGTTGACTGCAATTGCCGTGGGGTAGTTGAGGTAGGCGGCGGAAGCTGTCGCTTGGCCGCCATCGCCGCAGCTTGCGGTACTGGTCGGACACGCTGTGCCGCTGCCGGCTACGGTGGTAATCACTCCTGTGTTCAAGTTCACGGAGCGAATGCGGTTATCGCCGGAGTCCGCAATTAACAGGTTCCCCAACTCATCCACACTCAGCCCTGAAAATGATCCGAGCGCCAGCTGAGAACTCGTGGCGGCGCCGCCGTCGCCGCAAGCTGCGGTGGGAGAGGAGCAGGCGGCGCCGGTCCCGGCGACAGTCGACAAAACGCCCGTCGACAGATTCAATGCGCATACGCGGTCCTCATTGAGATCGGAAAAGTAGAGCGTCCCTGCTCCATCGAGTGCTACTCCCGTTGGCGTGACGTTGGTGCTGGTGGCCAGGCCACCCCCTCCGCATCCCGGGTCAGAGGAAGTACTAGGAGAGCCGGTTCCGGCAAGAGTCGAGAGGCTGCCGCCGGGTGTAACCTGGACAACTACATTGGAAACAGTATCGGCGACATAGAGGTTCGCCATCACATCGACTGCCTCGGCAACCGGAGCGGCGAGCGAACTGGTGGTATAGATGCTTATGCCGCCGGGCATCAGAGTCGCCTCCGATCCGTAGCCCACAGCGTACAGATAGTCCGTCCCAATGACGATCCCGCTGCTGTCCTTGATGAGCACGGCGCCTAGCTGAAGTCCTGGCGCCGCCGGAGTAAATCGGGCGATGATCGCGCAGCTGCTTCCGGTCGAGGTACCTCCGGTGCAGTAGGGTGTTCCACCGCTAGTGGAGCCAGTGGAGGGAGTCGCATCGTTCAATCCCCCGCTGGTTGAGCCTTGGGTCACCAGCGAATAGCTGACTGTAAGTTGTGGCGCCGGGAAGCTGAGATCCACCTCCTGGGTTGAGGGAGTTCCCAACTGTGGCGTGCCCAGGTTATGCGGCGCCGTCCCACCCACTTCCGGGACAGCCGTGGAATTGCAACCGGATCCGCCGGTCTCCAACCCAAACAGCTGCCCGGTTTTCGAGACTGTGAGGGTCCGCAGACAGGTGAAGCTGGTCGCAGATTGAAACTGGACCTTGGTGTAGTTAGTTTCAGCAGGAGATGAACTTTGGGGAACGAGTTGATAAATCTTTTGTGCCCCGTAGTCCGCCACCCAGACGTTTCCTAGCGAGTCGATGGCGGTCGCGGCAGGGCTGGTCCATCCGCTGGAAAGAGTGTTCAACGAATACGTGCCGCTGCTCGGGATGAGTTTGTAAACTGCCTCCGTGCTGTTCGATAGCCTGGTGGGCGTATCACCGGTGCTGGATCCGGAGGAGACATAGAAGTTTCCTGCGCTATCTCTGGAAAGTCCCGTAGTGGAATGAAGCCGCGTGTCGGTCAGAAGAGTGGTTTGGGTGTAAGTTGTGCACGCAGGTATGTTTGAGGAACAAGAGCCGGCTGGTGTCAGCTCGATCAGCGATCCCGTGGTGACGCTGGAACCGCCGGCGTCCAAAACGTAAACGTTATAGTCTGCATCCACCGCAACCGAACTGGGGCTGTTCGCGGTCGTCCATGTCCCGATCGGGGCCTTGGTGAATGTGTTCACACTCTGGTAGATATATTTCGCGAGATACGGATTGGAACCGGGAGCAATGTCGGGCCGGTAGAGGTTGTTGGCTGCATCGATAGCCAGTCCATAGGCGGTTCCACCCATGCTGTCGATCTTGGTGCTCGCGGGGGTGTAGGTTCCATTGGAATTTCGTTGCAGGAAAAGGAGATTGACCGTCCCCGTAATGTACAAATTGCTGTTTGCGTCGGCGACGATCCCCTGGCCATAGGTGACTGATGTTTGCGAGACCGAAGCAAACGGAGCGTTGAACGTGACCGTCTGGGCCTGGGCGCAGAATGACACGCTGAGTATGAAAACAACCGCCGACAGAGCGGCTCGCACCCGATGAGTTTTCTTTGCTCGCATGCGAACGGTTGGAGTCAGACGAACCATAGGGGCTTGCTGGCTGCAGAACAGTTAGCTGCGCGCAGTGCTTGTGTCATCGGCTCCGCGATGCGGAAACAGAGGCGTGGCCGGATTCGGCACAGGCTTCTCTTCGCGCCCAACCGATCCCAGTATCTGCCTTGATGGCTGGTATCCGGAGGCGATGCGGATGCAGGTGAGCAGCATCGACCAGATTCGAGGACTGGACTCGAACTGAGGCACACTTCGGACTGGGGCGGGACACGCGAGTCAAGACTGTACAGATCCGCTGGCCCGGCGGCTACTGCAGCCCCTGAACGATGTGCAGGGTGACCGCTACGTAACAGTGGAGAAACCTTCCACGACTCAAGGACCCAAGGAGGCCCCACAGCTTCACAACCCCGCTGCACCTCCATGCGCGCGATGTCGGATCTGTCTGCTTAGAAAAGCAGCTGTATTTGCTCGGGGGTGGCCGTGTTCAAAAAATGCAGGAGCAGTGTGCGTCCACCTTGACGATATTGGCCCCGGGTGGAGGCAAGTTCGGGTTCGCAAACTTATCAAGAGAGATCAAGCCGAACTTCTCAATTTGCTCCATTTACATGGATGTCCTCAGTTTTCAAGTTCCAGCCTCGCACACCGACAGAGGGCCTGGCTGACTCTCCCGAGAAACTGATCACGACGGTTCGAGTCTCTCCAGGAAGCAGCGAGAGATAGTTGTCGCTGTAATTGGCGGGCAAGATGCGTTCGCCTGTCTGCGCTTCTTTGAGGGTCAGCTTGATCATGAGCGCCGGCGTCGATCCGCCATTGGTTAGTTCGACTGCCACCTGTCGTTCCCCACCCCTGGAAGACGAACTTGCCGAAGCTGTGAGCGTGGCTGCGGCAAGAGTATTCAACTCACTCAGGCTCGATTCTTGAGCGGACCACCAGTAGAAGTTGTCCGAGACCGGCCGGCCAGCCGCGTCGCTAACCTTCAACTTCACAAGCACGGTGTGGCCGGCCGCCAGGTTGTCCAGGTCCAGCGTTCTAACGCGGGTCCGCGCATTGGCCGCTGCCGACACATCTTGCGTCTGATCCAGCAAAACCTTCCCATCGAGGCTTTCGACTTGACTCGCGACGTGAAACAACTGTGCCGCGCCCAGATCAATGAGGTCCACAGCGTTGTTGGTCAGATCCAGCTGCGCGTGGACTGGTTCACAAGCCTTCTGCACTCCGTAGAAGCTGGCCTGGGTATCGTAATCTGAGCTGAAGATATTCCACTCCATGCTGGGCCATGCGGGTTGAGTCATCCACAGCATTCTTCCGGAATTGGGTTGCCAGAGGTGCGCTGCGAATCCTTCGAAGATGGCGCGATGTCCAACATAGTCCAGCATCTGTGCCTTTCGTTCGAAGTCTTCGAGGCTGACGGGAGCGCCGAACTCGGTCTCCATGTGCGCCATGAAGGGCGCGACCGCTCCATTGCCCGATTGATGCCAGTCATGATATGCCCAGGTGTCGCTGACGGGCCATCGATCGGGTTCGGGGATCCACGACTTGATACTCTCGAGTGTGGGTACGCTGGGAATGCCTAACTCAACACTGAAGCCGCGGTTAATGCGGTAGTAAGTCTCTGGCGCCTGATACTTGTAGGGTCCGGAGTTACGAAGATTCACCCGATTGGAGCTTCCGGTGTAATAGCGTGTGTGCTCAAGGGTGCGGGCAAGCTCCGCCAGGCCCTCATTCAGGATTGGCTGTGGCATCCCCTCGTTTCTCCCACACCAAACCACGATCGACGGGTGGCGACGATAGCGAAGAATCGTGTCTCGGGCATTGGCGAGAAAGAGCTGTGGATCCTGCGCTTCCAGGTTGTAATTCTGAGTCGATTCCCAGAAATCATTCCAAACCATCAGGCCATATTTGTCGGCGAGGGCATAGAAGTTTTCCTCGGTATCCTGACCCATCCAGTTTCGAATCAGATTGAGATGCGCATCGCGGTGAAGCCGGAAGTACGGTTCAAGGTGCTCTAAGCTGACACGTTTGCGGCTGTCATCCATTCCCCAGTTGCCGCCACGTGCGGCAATCCGAACACCATTGACCTTGATGACCAGATCGGTGCCGAGCCAGTCTCCTGCTACATCGCGAACGGAAGTTGAGTTCTCTGCGTCCGCTCGCAAGGATTGCGCCCAGCCTGGCCGCGGGCCATCTAAAACAGCCCGCGAAGCCGACGGCGGATTCTCGGGAGCCGAGAGATTGGGCGTTCGATCGTCAATCTCGCGAATGCCTTCGTGGGTTTCATTGATGAGTGGCAACGATTCGTCGTGCGTCCGCCCCGGCATCACTTCCACGCGCCTTAGGTGACCACCCTTGTCGAAGAGCGAAAGCTCGTAACTCAGTTCCCGCATCCCGAAGTCAACTTGCTTCTGATCGCTTGGTGAACCTGAAGACTTGAAACTGACAGTAAGGGTGTGCAGCGCAGGCTCGCCGTATCCGTTGGGCCACCACAATTTCGGGTTCTGCACTTTCAATGCACTGAACTCATCAGGCCGGAGGCGAATGATGGACTCACCCGGAACAGCGTTTACCCGCTTGGTAATCTTCACGTCGTCAAAGGTGGCGGAAAGATCACCCTTGACGGCTGAGGTACGAGTGTTGGTCAAGGGCACTTCGATCTCAACATCTGCTTCACTGCGATCGGCTTTGGGTAGAGTGGTCACGACCTGAAGATCGCCAATCTCGACGGAACCGGTCGCAGAGAGTGTGACATCCTGCCAGATTCCTGTGTTCCGATCGCGGATTCCCGGAATCCAGTCCCATCCTTCCGTCGCGGCAAAGGTTGGGCCATCGATCACCTGGACACCCCCGTTTTCACCGGGACCGCCCTTGATGGATTGCTCATGCGGAATGCCTGGGTGGGGCGGTGGACTTACGCGCACAGCGAGCGCGTTGCGTCCTGAGGATGCCGCCAACTTTGTGATGTCGAACCTACCCCGGATAAATGCACCTGTGACAGTGCCGAGACGTTGACCATTGAGCCACGCCTCCGCGGCATAATTGATGCCCTGGAAAGTTAGCGTCAGGGTTCGTTTCCGAGCCTGCGGCGGTACTTCGAATTCGACACGATACCAGTAGCTCTGACGGGCGAGACTCTCCGGAATGGCCAGGTTGTTCAGACCGTAATCGGGATCAGGATAGACCCCGCGATCAATCAAGGTTGTGAGCACGGTCCCAGGGACTATCGCGGCATACCAGTCGCTGGCAGAATAGCCCGGCTGCGAGATCTGCATGCCCGAATCCTTCACTTGAGGCGCTGCCTGTAACTTCCACCCACCCTGTATAGACCAGGGATTCGCACCTGCCAGTTTGGTGCCGCCAGTCGGCGCCGGCTGAGCCTTTGGCTTCTGTGGCGATGCGATCGCGCGCGGCAGGGTTGAAGGATCCTGTGGGGCGGTGTAGCCGGCCTGCCCGCGTGTCTGTAATGGCCAGGAGGGTGAAGCGTCTTCGAAAACCGCCAGCGATGTGTCCGGCCGCACGGCGAAGGCTTGTTGAATCTCGGTAGCCGTGAGAGGGAGGCGATATATTTTTAATCCCGAGATCTGGCCACCAAAGTGACTGTCGATGATGGGTGGCACAGCAGAGGGCGCGAAACGCAGCAACGGCGTTACAGGCCCGCCTCCGACTTGTTGACTGCCCGCTGCAATACCGTCCGCATAAAGGGTTGCGATCTGACCATCGCAGACGATAGCAGCGAAGTGCCAATCCCCGGGAGTCAACTCGGACTGAGACCGGAGGCTCTTGTCGGGGCCGAGCCAAAGGATCAGGTGATTGCCTGAAAGTCCAACATACCGGGCGTTCCCTGCACCAGGATCTCCAAAGCCTGCCAGGAGCGTAGAGCCGGACAGAGCCTCGCTGGGGCGGAACCAGAACACCATAGACCAGCGGGCTCCCTGGTCTAACAAAAACTGCTCGCCCTCGAGCTGCTTGCTCAACCCCCGTCCGCCCGGCAAAGAGTTCACATTGTATGGACCGTAGGCCTCAACGGGCGATGACGGAGACTGCCCGTACATCGGAATGAGCGTGATCGCCATGCTGAAGACGCAGACCAGGCGGCAAGTAGAACGAAGAGTTATGCGATTCATGGTTCCACTTACCAGAATCGGCATCGCGGCTGGAGCTTGTTGATTCATCGAGTTTGCTTGGACCGAATTCTAGTCTTCCCATGAAAATGAGGCTGGAGTGCCGGTTCGGTTGCCGTTCGTTTCGAAGGTCTTGTCGCCGAAATTGGAGTCGACCGAACCAAGGACAGGATGGTTGAGAGCGTCAAACATCTCCATCCGGATCTGGACGTTATACCGGTCGCCAAACCTGGTGTTCTTGGTGAGCGAGAAGTCGAAAATCTGAGTATTAGGGTTGTGCACCCACGATAGCGGGCGGGGTGCATTTCCGATGGTGTAGGGAGCCGGCTTGGCGAATCCTGCCAATCACCAACTCCAAAATGAGATTGCCAGGGAACGCATATTGCACGTTGGCATTCCACTGAATGGTGTACGGCGAACGGTGAGAGTCAAAGTACGATTGGCCAATTGCTGTGCCGACGTCGATGGATTGAACGCAAGCAGCCACCGCAAGGCAAGCTGGGTTCTTGCCCTGGGGTAAGTTAAATCCGCTGGGATAAGGATTCGACAGGTCCAATGGGAGCCGTCTGCTCGTTCAACGTATTCTCTCAATGCGGTTTATCAGTCGGAGGAGGAAACCTGAAATCCCTTGGTCAAACAAGAGAGCCTATTTTGCTCGCCCGCCAAAACGCGAAGTGCTCATTCTTTAATGTTTATGGTCGGGGAGAGAGGATTCGAATCTACTTAGAATCGTATCTCCCCGTTTCAATCCGTGTAAGTCCGTGATTCTTAAAGGCTGTCTCTTCCGCATATTGCAGTCTGTCGCGCCCTGTTCCTGCGTGGGGTTATCTCGCCGTTATCTCTGGCGTTCGATTTCCCGCGTCCGACGTCTCTCAGTGCGCAGAGAGTCGAGCGACGCCCCTGGGGTCGTCCTGGCACGGGAATCGTGTGTCTGGCGACTCATAGAGCAACGGTTCTCGGTCGGGAAATCTACGCTGCCCCATCCATGC
The DNA here is from genome assembly GCA_963830325.1 of uncultured Acidobacteriaceae bacterium. Classification (GTDB taxonomy): domain Bacteria; phylum Acidobacteriota; class Terriglobia; order Terriglobales; family Acidobacteriaceae; genus PALSA-350. Next base: position 616,788 of record CAWHMV010000003.1, on the reverse strand, counting down.
ACATGAAAACGCGGGTGCGCAGAGTGACAGGGCAGCAGTCAGGAAAAGCACATGCCCAAAGAAGTGACAGGTTGCGGGGCTCTCGATCCTGTTGAACCTAAGAGGCGCGTGATTGCGTTTCCCGGGAAGAGATTTTTCGCACATTACTGACGCGATTTCCTCGACGCGAGAGGTCCGCGCGGTCTGCTATGTTGTTTTTAATGCCTGCCATGGCACACCCAGGCCTCCCCCGAGGCTGGGAAAAGATGGGAAGGGGACTTCGGTTCTCTTCCCATTTCCGTTAACGGACCACGTAGCGAACCAGCGATCCCTTGCCACTCCATTCGGCTTTCAGCCGTGCTCTGTTTGGCCTTCCCACACTTGGGGCACAATTTGGGAGGGCTCAAAGGTCATGCCTGGCGGAACGTCCTCTGCATCCATTCGCTCGACTTCGCCCACGCCCGCGTAAGCGCCCATGAACGCACGCGCCATCTTTTCGTCTTCTGCTTCGACGCTGTAGATATAAGTTCCGCGATTCACGGCACGTATTTTGAAATAGAACCTAGCCATTGCGACGACTCTCCTTCTGAGTCACAAGCAGACTAAAAGTGGTGGTATCGTTCTGTCCATGGTCGACGCGATTACGCCAAGAGGAAAGATCATACTGCGATTGCTATCACGCCGCGAGCGAGAGATTCTTCCCCTGGTTTGCGCCGGGCTCTCGAACCGAAGGATAGGCGAGCGCCTTCTGCTCGTCGACCAAGTGGTCAAGAATTATTTGCGCGGTCTTTTCAAGAAGGTCGGCGTGGCGAGCAGGCACGAGCTCATGACGTTCGCATGGCGCCATGGTTTAGTTGCGCCGTGTCCGTGCCAAGCCCGCAGCGAGTTCCTTACCGGCCTTCAGGCGAACGCATCCGCGACTGACGATTCGCCTGCACCGACGCCGCCACAGCATGTGGAAGAGCTCGAGTCACGGCCGCGTGAACCAGCCTTACTGTAACTTTCACTGCCGGCATCTAGACTCCCCTTTTAAAGCGATCCTGGGTACTTGTCCCGCATCACGTGCCCACGGCTTGCAGGGCGACCTGGTTTAAAACTTCACGCCGGGTGATGCAGGGAGGCTCAAAGCCTTAAGCCGTATCGCGGGATTCGCCCGCGCGCCACAGCCCGACGTGAAGACTGGAAAACCTACGTGGCCGTGAGCCCCTTCAACTCGGCGGCAAACACCGAGAGCTGGTTAACGATCTCCTGTTCCTCATCGATAGGAGCGACGTCGTCGTCATCCTCATCGTCGGCGCCAGCATCGAGCATGCTCAAAACGTGCATGCGAATCGCTTGCAGATGGGCAACCATCGCGTCGTCCATCGCCGCGGCACTCTTGAGGACGCGTGCCCGCTCGGTGCGCAGAAACTGTTCGACCTGGCTGAGACTCTTGACCGCGGTGATGCGAGCGTTTGGATTGGCCGGGAAGCAGACGGCCGAAATTTCGTAAAGATGGAGTGACTTGATGTGCCTGATGCCTTCATCGTCAAAGCTGATAGCGCTCGGATCGTCGATTGAAAAACCGATCGATAGCCCGCGGACCACATCGGCCGCCATGAGATCGTAGGCGGTCTGCGCGGCCGGGATTTTCATCAACAGAGCTCCATTGCAAATCAGGCCGGCACGCGAGTCCTGAATGGTCGTTTTTCCAATAGGGCTCCCCGGCTCGTGATTCCACAAAACGGGGTACCCAGAGCCCTGGCTCTTTATGGCCTGATTGAACGCGCCTGGCATTATCACGTCGCCTTGCAAGTCCTTCTCATAGGTCGACGCGAACCCGGTGAACGTGCCGGTATCGGTTACACTCTTGAATCCTTTGCAATGAAAATCGCGGGTCTCCACTTTCCCTCCAAAGCGTTTTCTTGTGAACCGAGGGCGCCCGCCTGGTTGGACGCTGCGCCCGCAGAGTTCCGCGTGTGGCTTAGGACGCGGGAGAAGTGCTGAACGACCCTGTCACGAAAGATCCTGGCCGAAGGGTCAACATCGCAAGCCGCCGTTCTCCGCGTAAGGCTAACAAGTTCGAGGTGAAGAAACTCGCGTGGCTATCGCTAATTTCGATCACAGCTTCTTGCCGGTTTCGGACACTTGCAGCGGCGGGATTTCCGGAGCCGACCAAAAATACGCCCGGGCTGATCGACGTTGTTGCGATTGGGGTGAGACCGAAAATTGTCACATCCCCGGGCAAATTCGGACTTCCAAGAATGTAAGAGCCCAAAGTGTTTTTTGTCAGCCGGAGCTTCCAATAATCCTGGACATTCAACACGACAAAAGACGGGTCGAGTTCCTTCGCCAAATTGATTTGGTTAATCGCCTGAGCGATAACATCGATTCGCTGCCAGCCGGCGGCCGCGGGAGGCAACAACGCGGAGTTGAACGAACTCGCCTGATTCAAAATTCCGTTCAGGTTTTCAGAGAGTGCCATCGCCGCTCAAAATCTGCAACTCGACTTCCAAACCGAGATAGTACAAGAGCGAGCCCTGGATGGTGGCCATAAGGCTCGGCAGATCGTCTAACACTTGCCGTGTGGCCGGAATCCAATGAGCAATCGTCCGCACTTTTTCGCTGTGCGACGTATAGCTCATCGATTGTTCGGGCTTGACGCTCGCTTCAGGAACGGGGCTCGCGATCGCCATCGGCGAGCTTACTCGAACGAAATCTACGGCGGCCTGCCCTGTGGGGGCTGAACTAAGGACTGATTCGATGGTCAGACGTTGTCTGGCTTCCAAGGTGATGCCGGGCACTCGATCAATGGTTAAGACGCCGCTCGTGCTGATGCCGACCGGGGCCAAGGTGTCGCCTGATGCAGAGCCAGACGCGGTACCGGAGACGATGCTCTTGCGATAGAGAGCGGCCATCTCCTGGGCGCCCTCAAACTTGATAACGCACCGGCCGCGGCCGCGGTCTTTTATGAACCGGCTGACACTTTCATTCTCCGTAAGCAGCTTCTCGAGCGTGAGTCCGCCGAAGTTGCCGCCGGCGTGACGCTCTCTGCCGGCAATATCCATCGCGTCCCATTGAACCTGAAGTGCAGCGTACTTAGTTTGAAGCGCCTCGAGCTCGGTCTTGGTCGCGAACCCGGCGACGGCGGCTTTAACGTCGTTTAAGGCTTTGGTGGCCGCGGCGGAAAGCGCGGTAGGGTCTGGATTGGTCACAGGCATTTTTAGACACTCCTAGGTGTGATTTTTGGTGGGGCTTCAAACGCCGGCGCGAGGACCGCTTCCGGTGCGGGTACGGCACAACTGCTCGCCTGGTCCGTAGTGCCGATGCTAGGATGCGCTGTCGGCGGAAGCAGGGAGTGTCTGGGGCCATTCTCCATCGAGCGCACCGATGCCGCCAAACCCGAAAGTGGTACGGGGAACCAGCATGGTTACTGATCGCCAATCCCCGGGTGACCCGCAGATCTCAGAATGCGGACTGCGCGTCGCACGTCGTCGAGGGTGTAATCGCTATCGGGTTGTAGCTCGATTCCGCTGCGCTCCAAATATGCCTGGCGCAAAGCCTCGTGAACCTCGAGCGCGCGCATGAATTTTGAGAAGACCGCAGCCTTGAACAGTTCCACGAGGAGCGGGTCGTCGGTCGGCATTCAGGCTTTTGCTTTCTGGTGGCTGAGGTATTCGAGCGAAATGTGGTCCGAGGTCTGAAGCCGTGTCAGAGCTTTGATTGCCAAGTCCTGCGCCTGGATAAGCTCCCCTTGCGCCTTGACCACTGCTTCCAAATCGACGTGCCCCTGTGCCAGGACAGAGATTGCATCGATCGCTTCCTCGAGCGTCTTAATTGCCATGTATTCCTCCTTATTTTTTTCGAGCGGCAAGCCACTCGTCCCACTGCTTGTCCCGTTTCAAGTCCGCCGGAGTTGGATTCGGCAGTCCACGGCAAAGCGCAATCTCGATTTGCCAGCCGTGCCCAGGCTCGCTCCCGCTCATACCGGGTGGCGGGGGGTCCGAGTTTGGCGCCTTTTTCTTGCGGTACTCTTGCTGGTCTCTAGTCGGGGTCAAACCCAGCGAACGCAGCATTCGGGCGAGCGCAGAGACAAGCCTGTTCTCTTCGCGGAGCATCGGGTTCAATTGCTCGCTGGCGTCACGACCGCGCACCATAGTCTTAAAACTGCCATCCTTCTGCTGTTTCGACTTTTCCCGTCGAAGGCAGACTAAGCTCGACCACTGCCTGCAGTAGTGGCCCAACAATTCCCCGTCAGTGTCCTCGTCAACCAATTCGGCCAGCTCGTTCCATTTCTTTCTGGCCGTCGAGTCCAGGTCTGGCGGCATTTTTGGTCCCATTTTCAACTACCCCCTAAAAATCGACCGACTTTTCGTTTAAGTGCCGTCACCCTGGTCTACGGCAATCCGGCTCTAGAGATCGTCTGTGCCCCTGCCGTCGCCGTACCGCGTAGGTTCCTTTAGATGGACCCGTACCCTACGCTCTATACGTGCAGCGCGCTGCCTCTCGCTTCGCCGCCGTGTCGCAGTCTCGGCAGATCCAATCACCCATCGCCATCGACCAAAGGACCCGCGGAACCTCGCCCCTGCACCCAGTGCAGATGAACAAGCCTGCAAAGCCCTTTAATGAGCCGCCGCTGTAGGGAACGCTACCTGGGAACGGCTGGGTGCAAAACATCCTGAGCGGGCCTGAATAGTAGGTGCGTGTCGGTTCAGGTCGTGGCATCATTTCTTCTTTCTCGCCTTCTTTTCGTTGTGCACGCGGACAGCTTCGAGTTTGGCGGCCACGTGATAGATGGCTTCGTAGCTGATTGGGAACGCAGTGCGCGTGCCCTTCAGTTTCACCAGTGCGACTTCCGGTTGGGCTTCGAGCACCACAGCGCGGTACTTGCCGCGGTACCGCACTTCATTGTTTGTTTCGAACGTCAGGCGGGTCTTACGCGAGCTCAAGCGGGTCATCGGCGGCCACCTGCGCGCTGTGCCGCTTCGATTTCTACCCGCCGCTTAACACCGTTCCACTCGCATATCGTCCGCATCTTCGCCGAGAGTCCGAGTGGTCGACGGCCGTACTGCGGATTGTGCGAGGCAAGTGGAGAATTGGCCAGGTCGCACAGTTGCTGTGCCTTCGCAGCTTCGATTGCCGCAAGAGTGGCTTTCTCCTTTGCCCTACGCCGACGGTAAGCGGCGCGGCCTGCGGGTGTGTCGGAGATAGAAATCCGTGCCGCGCATCGTGGGCAGAGTACGGTGCCGGGGACTGGTGATTTGCCGCAGTGGAACCGCTGGTGCTTTACTTGGTGGCCAAAGTTGCCGACGCCGATACAGCCGTGTGGGGCATTCATCGGTCACCGCCGGCATGTTCGCGCAACCATACAGCGCGCGCGGCTAACTTGCTCAAGCCAAACTCTGGGTTCACGGCCCGCAGCGGTGATATTTCGAGTGCGGCCGCGTCTTGCTTACGTGCAGCTTCACGCGCTTCGTCGCGCTTACGCTTTTTCTCGATGATGGCAGCGCGGTCGATACGTAGTGCGCCCGGGGTAATCGGCGGCGCAGTGCTGAGTGCCATACAGCGCGGCACAACAGCGTGCCTTCAATCACGACCTTGCCGCAGTGGTGTCCTTTTTCGCCCTTCCGCTTCGGGCCGCTCTTGCGTTTTGCGATACCGATACATCCCGGGAGTGGTGATTTCTTCGGTGACCGTGCGCGTTGCGCCGCGCGTTGGTCGAGCTCTCGCCGTTCATGGTTCACTGGAAAGCTGGTGATGTTGGTGCTCATAGTATCCTGCGCCCCCTTTGAGTGCCGGTTTGGGTTTGTGGTGGTTTCGCCTGGTCTCTTAGCCAGGAGAGAAGGTCCATGGTGAGAACAACGCCGCGTACCATTCCGTGGTCAATCGGGAACCCTGCATCAGTAATCAGCGTTTCGAAGGTCGCCCGGTTGCACGGAACGGAACCGCGGTCTATCAGCCATCCGGAGAAGTCCCGATGCAGGGTGCTGAGTCCGCCTCCGTCGTCGTAATGCTCTCGGTGGGTACATCTGTCCAGGAACCAAGCCAAGAATTCGTCTTCCCATTCGTCCGGAGAGTGGTCAGCAAGAGACGCGATAGGCGTGTTGACTACTTGATCAACATTGGCCGCTGAGGAAACGGTGGTGTTTGACCCCCGACGCGGGTTACTGTCAACCGTGACACCGGCCGCCTCCATCACATCGAATGCTCGCTTTAGGGTCTCGCTTAGCCCAACCATAAGGATTTCCCCTTTCTATCCGCTACCCGCTACCAGCCTTTATTCATGCGGGTTTGAAGCACTTTTCATCCGCTACCCCAATTTCCCTTCCGCTACCGCTTTAGCCAATATCCATGCGGGTAGTAGCGGGTAGCGGATAAAAACCCGGAATTCATAGGTATCGGCCCCACGCGTCTGTGAACTCACTTAGCTGGTAAGCCTTGAAGACCGCGCCCTGATGCTTTTTATCCTTGGACGCGATGCCAAAAGGACGTAACTTTCTCGCCAACTTTCGAGGGTTCAGGTCGAAGTCGTTCCAGGGGCTTTCGTCCAGCCCTTTAACTTTTTTCAGCAGGTCGGCTGTGCTTATGTACGGCGCATCGTCTGGCCAGATGGTGCGGATGTCAGCGAGCAGGCGGATGTCTGTCCAGTCGTCTCCGTCGTCTTCGGACTTCTTTCCGCTCAGTACAACGGAACACTTTTTCAGTTCTTGAAACCGGCCCGGTGAGGCCACAGAGCAAACAGCAAAGAGTGGCATCCATAAATCTGCATCTCTGTCACCAAGCCAAGCCAGGTCGGCGGTAGCCTGGTACGCCGCCGCGACATCGTTGTCGTGCAAGAGGGTCCAATTCTTGATGCTCTCGACAACCGGCTCAGCTTCTCTCCTGGCGCGGGCCTGTAAGAAGCGCTCTAGTTTTTGGCCAGGGAGTCTTCGTTGCATCGCGATACAGATGGAGCGGTCCCCGAGCGTGTCCGGCAACTTACCAATGGCCGCGAACGCCTTCGGCCCGTAAACGGGGAAAAATTCCAGGTGATTGTCTTTGCCTGCGCATCTAGGTACCGTCGCGCCCGCCCTGTGACCGGCATTTAAGACAGCCAAGACAGCCTGTTCAGTCTCCGACACGTTCTTGCCGCGGAGCATTTCCACTTCGTCAAGGAGGAGCGTAGGGCAATTGTCATCATCCTATAAAGCGCCGCAGGCGTAGGAGCTGCACCGCGCCACACTCTTGCGCAAACCAACTCCAAGACTTCCAGCACTCGGGTCTTTCCGCATCGCTTTGTGGGTGACAGCAGTGCCAGGTAGGGGAAACATTCAAACTTTAGAGCGGCATGGGTGGCAACGATCCACGTGGCCAGGGGCAGGTAGGTGTGAGCGCTCAACAGAAGATAGCGCCGAAGTAATCCCTCGATGGCCCCGATTATCTCCAGGTCTGGCGCCGGCTTAGATGGGCCGCTTCCTGGGAACCTCAAGACTGGTGGTACACTGGCTTCACTCACGTATTAACCTTTTCCAATCAGGAGCCGCCGGCAGCGGCTCTTTGTTTTTGTGCCTGATACTGTTCCAGTTGAATCGAAGCCCGCGCGTGCATCGCGCAAACGCGATGGAAAAGCCTGTCCAGCTCGTCACCCTCTGGTAAGTTGGCCTTGGTCGCCAGCAGCCCACCTAAGTGGTTCTTGACCGACTCCAGCTTGTCGACGGTGAACCATATCTCCTGTTCAGTGCGCCGGCTCCTGTAATCACGTTCTGCCTGTATCCACCGCCGCCACTTCGTCTCTGCCAGCGTTTGCGGAGTAGGTGGTGGGCCAGGGTAAAGTCCTTCAACCCCATGCCTTTGGCCGCGCGCACGTCCTTAGTGGAGCAGCCGGCAAAGCAATGTAGAAACACCACCATTCCTGCCCACGCTAATCTACAGGGATGCTGAGCTGTCATCACCGTGAGTATGTACAGCGAGCCATCCATCGGCCGCTGCCTGCCCGCCTGGCGTCTAAGCTCTCAGCTACGCGCTCGGCAATGTCTTCGGGGGCCATGGGGCTACTGACCTGCGCTGTCCAGCCACCGGTGAAACGCAGCCTTGGGGATGATGATCTTGCCACCTATCTTGATGTGGGGCACGATACCTTCCTCGATGAGCTTGTACAGTGCTCGCGGTCCTGAGCGAATAAAAGGCGCCGCCTCTGGAACGGTGTACGCTGCGCTGGTGTCTGCTTCTCGTTTTCTCCGCACCTGTAGCGGCCTCCTCGGCCGACAGTGCAAAACATAACATCTAATAGGATCGGCTGCAACGGATTTTATCGATAGGACTGCGAAACGCGAATCCCTTGCTATGAATTGAGTGCCGTGTTAAGGTTTCTGCGATGGTTGGATATAAGAAGCCGCGAGACTCAGCAAGCGTTGCGCTTATTCAGCTCCGCGAAAAGATGGGAAAGACGCAGGCCCAGTTTGCCGTTGAGGTGCTGAAGACTGCCGTCACTACGGTGGCCAGGTACGAAACGAGCCATCGTCCGCCAGGTGACGTTCTCCTACGATTGCGCGATATAGCCCGAGAGCAGGGGCAGATGGGGCTCGCAGACCAGTTTCAAAGTGTTTGGCTGCAGGATGTAGACAAGCGCTGGTCCCGTGAAAACTTTTACCGCCGCGGACGTCACGGACTTCTGGTGTCGTCCCTCGATGGCGAGCTACAGTTGCGCGGCGCCACGGTGTTCTTGCACTGGCTCGGCCAAATCAATTCTCCCGACCCGGGAATAAAGAAGCGCGCGCTTGCCGCACTAAAGCATTTCGAGACCGAAGTGGAAGACCCCGCCCATAAGGAGACTCATGACGCTTTCAGGTCGTTGATGCGCCGAAGAAAGGCAAGACGCGATGACGGGAAGCATTACCAAGCACCTGCTCACCAGTGGACGATATTCATGGGGGTACGTATTCACCACCGGCCGCGATGCAGCCGGCAAGCGCGTCCAGGTAGTGAAGAAGGGTTTTAAGACCAAGAAGGAAGCTGATGATGCGTTACGAATCGCTCTCGGTCCCAAGGGCCCGACCATCGCGACAGACGGCCGGCTGTTCGGCACGTTCTTCAACGAGTGGCTTATCTTCAAGGGCGCCACCAAGTGGGGGAAGATGACGGCGGAACAGAACGCGAAGCGCGCGACCTATGCGATACGGCTGTGGGGCGATGTCCCACTCCACAAGCTTGAGCCGGCGCAACTAGAAGCCGGGTTTACAAAGCTACTGCTCGGCGGCGGCAAGAACGGGTTCCCGCTCTCACCTAAGACGGTGAATTCTGTGATAGCGCTGGTCTCGCAGGCTCTCGACAAGGCTGTCGACAGTGACTTCCTTCTAAAGAACCCGATGAACAAGGTAGAGCGTCCGGCCGCGAATAAGGCGGAGGTTAGCATCCCCCAGGCAGATGACTTTGAGAAGCTGCTCGGGGTGTTGCAGGGGACACGGTATTACGCCTTTGTGGTGATGGCCGCGGCATCGGGTATGCGGCGCGGTGAACTGCTGGCGCTCCGCTGGTCTGATATCGATACGAAGACCGGTACGGTCACCGTATCGAAGGCGGTATCGGAAACCAAAGCCGGCTTGGAAATCAAGTCGACCAAATCCAGGAAGACCCGCTTCGTTCGCGTGACCGCACGACCTTGCAGTGCTATCGGAGCACCGGAAGCAAATCGAACGCGAGAAGGAACTGTTTGCCGAGGACTACGCGCCGCACGACCTCGTGTTTCCGACGCCGAATGGCAATTACTACTCTCCCGACCGGGTGACCAACCGCATCTCGGAGTTCATGGCGAAGGCAGGCATCGACGCTTCACTCCACTCCCTGCGCCACCTGCACGCTTCTATGCTGCTGTCGAAGCACGTTCCGATTCCCATCATCAGCAAGAGACTCGGCCATGCCGATAGCCAGGTCACCTTCGCTATTTACAGCCACGCGATGAAGAACGATGAAGCAAGCGCGGCCGATTCGTGGGATGACGCCACCGACGGAAATTATCGGCCGCACCCGGGACCCCAAAAACGAGCGGTTATCTTTCGTTATCTCAAAGGATTCGAAGGGAGCAGTAAACGAGTGATTCAAAAAGGCTTAAAATGCGCTGTTTATGGTCGGGGAGAGAGGATTCGAACCTCCGACCCCCTGGTCCCGAACCAGGTGCTCTACCAGGCTGAGCCACTCCCCGAACTTGCGGTTGGAAGGACGTTTACGGGCCGAAAGGCTCCTGGCTGATGCCTTTGTGAACGCCCGTGAACTACAACAGAGTGTATCAGAAGATAAGGCCAGGCCCACGCGAGCCGCCCGGTCTCCAGTTTGCCGTAGCACTGAGCGTACACTGCCGTCGAGAGCCCTCTGGCTCGCTCACCGATGAAACCGGTACACCAACTCGACCTGACCGGCTTGCATGTTCTCGATGGTGCTATGGCCACCGAACTGGAGCGAAAAGGCTTCGACCTCTCCGGTCCACTGTGGTCGGCACACGTGCTGGAAAGCTCGCCCGAAGCCATCGCCGGCGTGCATCGCGACTATCTCGAGGCCGGGGCCGATTGCCTGCTGACCGCCAGTTACCAGGTCTCCGCAGAAGGGTTTCAGAAAATCGGCTACGACGCCCGGAGCGCAACCGATGCTGCGGCGAACGCGCTTCGCGCCTCTGTCTCCATCGCCGAGAAGGTCAGGCGCGAGTACCAGGCCGGTTCACCGCGCAGGATCTGGATCGCAGCCTCGCTCGGGCCCTATGGCGCAATGCTGCACGACGGGTCTGAGTATCACGGCAATTACACCTGTTCCTTCGATGACCTGGTGGGATTCCACAGCCGGCGCATCGCTGTGCTGGTCGAAACCAATGCCGACTTCCTGGCCTTCGAAAGTATTCCTTCGCTCGAAGAAGCCGAGGCTATCCTGGCCGCACTTCTCCCGTACCCTGACGCGGCAGTGTATTTGAGTTTTACCTGCCGGGATGGACGCCACGTTTCGCACGGCGAAACTCTGCAGGCGTGCGCAGAATTGCTCGACGGCCGACCCCAGGTCATCGGGATCGGCGTCAATTGCACGGCACCCGAACTCATTGGCAACCTCGTCAGGCAGCTGACCAAGGTCACAAGCAAACCTATTGTCGTATATCCGAATTCCGGCGAGCAGTGGGACGCGGTGCACCGTTGCTGGCAAGGCGATGGACAGATACAAGAGTTCGGCCTTCTGGCAAAGATGTGGCGAAACGACGGGGCACAGTGGATCGGGGGTTGTTGCCGCACCGGACCGGAGCACGTTCGGGCGGTCGCCGACGTCTGGCGCAACTGATTGATTCGTCCCAAATTCGCTCGCCTGTATAGCGGGCCCACATAGCTGGACCCAACCAGCCTTTTTCTTCGGCTCCTTACTCCCACCCTTCCTGCGGCCAGAGCCCAGTTGCTGGCGATCGGGCGAACTTAAGTAAGTCAATTCCCGCAAATAAGGTCGGACTTGCCGTCAGGCAAGCCGATAGACCAGGGACGCCGAAAATCGGCGCGAAATGCGCCTTTTGTGCGCTGGCCGTCTTGAAGGGATATGAATGCCTAAGCCAGTTAAATCCTGCTCCTCTCTTTTTGCCTTTTTAGTTCTCTGCGGATGGGGCACAACTGCCCTGGCACAAGTACCAACCAATCGGGTAGCGGCCCGGATTGACGAAGCGCAGGTAACCACCTTGCAGGGTAACGTACATCCGATGGCGCGGGGGGACTTTGACCAAGGGGTGGTGAGCGCCGAGACGCCGTTGGAACACATGGTGCTTCAACTCGAACCTTCGGCGGCGCAGCAGGCGGCGTTGGATGCGCTGGTGGAAGCACAGCATGATCCGCATTCGCTCTTGTACCATCAATGGCTCACTCCGGCCCAATATGGTTCCCGTTTTGGGGCGAGCCAGCAGGATCTGGCCAGGATTACGGCCTGGCTGAAAGAGCATGGGTTTGCGGTCGACGATATCGCCGTTAACCACCGGCAGATCGCCTTTTCCGGTAACGCAGGACAGGTTGAGGATACGTTTCACACCCAGATTCATCGCTTCCTGGTTGACGGCGAGAACCACATCGCGAATACGCAAGACCCGCAGATTCCCGTGGCCATGGCGGGCGTGGTGAGTGGAATTCTATCGTTGCATAATTTCCGGCACGTTTCAGATATCCAGTCACGAGTCAGTTTAGAAGTCCGTCCGCGGTACACGAGCGGGAACACGCACTACCTGTTTCCGGCGGATTGGGCTGCCATCTACGACCTGAACCCGCTTTACCAAGCGGGGACCAGTGGCGCGGGAACCTCGATCGCGATCGTAGGTCGGAGCAACATCAACGTAGCCGATATTTCTGCGTTTCGTGCTGCCTCCGGCCTTCCAGCGCGCAATCCTACGGTGATCCTGGTGAGTACGAATCCGGGGCTGGTCTCTGGGGATCAGGACGAATCCACGCTGGACGTGGAGTGGTCTGGCGCCGTGGCTCCTTCGGCCACCGTCAAATTTGTAGTGGGTGCTTCGACTTCGACCACGGACGGCATCGACTTGTCCGCGCAATATGTGGTAAACCATGCAACTGCTACCGTCATGAGCACGAGTTATGGAAGCTGCGAAGCGGATATGGGCTCGGCCGAATTGTCCTTCTATAACAGCCTGTGGCAGCAGGCGGCGAGTGAGGGCATCAGTTCCTTTGTGTCCTCTGGAGATGCGGGCGCCGCGGGTTGTTATGGCGGCTCATCCAGCTCGGCATCGAGCACAGGCGTGAATGGACTGTGCAGTTCGCCATACTCCACCTGCGTGGGCGGAACGGAATTCAACGAAGGTTCCAATTCGGCCGCCTACTGGGCTGCGAACAACGGAGCTGGGTCCAGTTCAGCGCTTACTTACATTCCTGAAGAGGTCTGGAACGAAAGCGCTACCAAGGGTGGTTCGGGTTTGTGGGCCTCAGGCGGCGGGGCAAGCCTCTACTTTAGCCAACCGGCGTGGCAACGGGGAGTAAACGGGACTGGAGCAGCCAATGGGATGCGGGCAGTTCCGGATGTCGCGATGTCGGCATCCGCGCACGACGGCTACATCATCATCGAGAACGGCAACTATTACGTAATCTCCGGTACCTCGGCAGCATCGCCCTCCTTTGCGGGTGTGATGGCACTCGTAGACCAAAGCAAGGGCGGACTGGGACAGGGCAACGCCAATCCGTCGCTCTATGCACTGCTCAACGCGAACAAGACTCCTTTCCATGCCACGCCCTCCGGCAACAACAATGTATCGGGCGTAACTGGCTTCACGGCGAGTGGCGCTGCCTATAATCTCGCCACCGGTCTGGGATCGGTGGACGGATCGGTGCTGGTGGCCGAATGGGGCAGCGGGTCGAGCACGGCCAATCCGAAAATAGATTTCGTGCTGACGCCCTCAGCCAGCCAGGGGACCCTGCTCCCCGGCAGGACGACTTCGTTCACGCTTAGCGTGACGGAAAGCGGGGCCGCGAAGAATAAGGTTTCCTTCACGGCGACGGCGGCGGCCGGTTTGACGGGAAGCATCAGCCCGTCATCGATCGTGCCCGGCCAAACCGCTACGGTGACGATATCGGCAGCTTCGACCATTGCATCGGGAGCAAAGAACATTGTCATCACCGGTACGGACACCACGGGTACACGAACCGCGACCTACACGCTCACGGTAACGCCACCGCCTACTCTGGCGCTGAATGCAGCATCTACATCGATGACAGTGGTGCAGGGCGCTTCCGGTACCGTGGGGCTCACCGTGCTCACAGGCGGGTCCTTCACCGGCATGATCGGCTATTCGGCGAGCGGCCTGCCCGCGGGAGTCACTGCGAAATGGTCGGCTAATCCGGCGACGCCGCCGGCAAGTGTCAGTACAAACAACGAGACGCTAACGCTCACGGCGTCTTCTACCGCGCCGCCATCGTTGGCCACCGTGGTGGTTACGGTTGCCGGAGATGGCGTTTCCGCAAGCAAGAGTATCACCCCAAACGTGCAATCCGCGCTGGGTGTTGCGTTGGCTGTGTCACCGCAGACACTGTGGATGACGTCTCTTTCAACCGCAACGGTCACGGTGACAGCCACACCCTGGGGAGGAGCGGTTTTGGTAACCAACGCCGGCTGGTCGACCCTCAGCATCGCCTCGGGATTGCCGAAAGGTATTACGGCTGCGTGGGGCGCACCGGGTGTAACGTCCGCCGGGATCTTGTTCCGTGTGCTGACGCTGACGGGCAGTGCGAGCGCCCTTGCTGGAACATCAACCCTGAGCCTGGCCGGGACGTTCACTTCCAAGACCGGCAGCGTATACAAGTCGAGCGCAAATCTGCCTCTGACAGTCAGCCTGGGTGTGGCCAACCGGCTGCGTGCTAGACCGGTGCAAGCGCGTCCTAAGAGTTGAAACAGATCATGCTTCCCGTCGGGCGGAAGCGGGTGTGTGAGAACCAGGATTTGCGAGTTTAGTCCCGGAGTCTGAAAAAGGGAGCCCTCGCACATCCTCTGAATTCCATTGGCCTTTCCTTCGCGTGTCTACTGTGGGGCTTTCGGTGCACAGAAGAACAAAACCGTCTAAGCTGTTCTGCGTGCAAAAACTATTCATTTTTCTGATGTTTGTTGCCGTTGGCTCGACATTGTCTCCTGCCGTCGCTCAGACCGGCAAAGCTGCCGGCCTGGACCAGGAAGTTCTGTCGCAGATCCCACAGCGGATGAAGTCTTTTATCGACCGGCAGACCGTCGCCGGGGCGGTGACTCTTGTGGCCCACGGCAGCGACATCGTAGAGTTCGACGCGAGCGGCATGGGCGATGTGGAAGCCGGCCACCCCATGCGCAAAGACACGATTTTTCAGATCATGTCCATGACTAAACCGGTCACCGCGATCGGCATCCTGATGCTGGCCGAAGAAGGTAAGCTCGCACTGCGCGACCCGGTAGATCTTTATTTGCCCGAGTTTCACGACCTGAAGGTTGCCACCACGGTCGGTCCTGACGCCGCACGGCTGGCCATCCCGAACCACGCCATTACGATCCGTGACCTGCTTACGCATACCGCGGGCATTCAGGATTACCCCGGACCTCCCGCCATCGCCGACTACGCGCAAACAATGAGCGTGCCGTTGGAGGAAGTGGTTAAGCAGCTAGCCAAACGGCCTTTGCTGTTTCAGCCGGGGACGCAGTGGAGCTATTCCAGCCCGGGAATTGAGATTCTTGGCCGCATCATCGAAGTCTGCTCCGGCGAGAAATACGTGGATTACATTACCGAGCACGTACTTCGGCCGTTGAGCATGAAGGATAGCTTTTTCTTTCCGCCGGCGGACAAAGTCGACCGTATCGCCATGGTCTACGCGCACAAAGATGGGAAGCTGGTGCGTGCCCCGGCCAGCATCCTGGGAGGCGACCCGGCTAAGTATCGCCAGGGCGCCGTTTTTCCCGCGCCGGGATGGGGGCTTTACTCCACCGCGGAAGACCTGCTGCACCTCTACCGCATGATGCTCAACGACGGTGTCTACGAAGGCCACCGCTATTTGTCACCATTTTCGGTACACGTGATGACCGAGCCGCAGACCACCGGAATTCAGCCGGTCGGATGGATGCGCGGCTCCGATTATGGCTTGGCGTGGGAAGTGGTGACGGACCCGCTGGGCGAACTGGCCGGGCATACCATTGGTAGCTACGGCCACGGTGGAGCTTTTGGGACCCAGGGGTGGATCGATCCCAACAATAGCCTGATCTCTATCATGCTGATCCAGCGCTCCGACGGGGGTGCGGAGAGCATGACGAATGTCTTCCTCAACATGGCGGAATCCAGCGTCGGGAAGTAGGGCCTCTTAGCCTAGGGTTAAGTCCTTTCTCTCCGTCACACTCCTGCAACATGCGACAATGGATTTAACCGCATGAAACCTGAGTCGCTCTCCGTGGACCTGGAATCAGTCCCCATTACGCCGGAACTTCTGGCTCAGCACAGCATCACACCCGACGAGTATCAACGTATCGTTGCCGCCCTCGGGCGGGAACCTGGGCTGACGGAGCTGGGCATCTATAGCGTGATGTGGAGTGAACACTGCTCCTATAAGTCCTCACGCGTTCATCTCAAGCGGCTGCCGACGCGCAGCGACCGGGTGGTGCAGGGGCCGGGAGAGAATGCCGGCATCATCGACGTTGGCGATGGCTGGGCCTGCGCCTTCAAAATCGAATCCCACAATCACCCGTCCTTCATCGAGCCTTTTCAGGGCGCCGCGACCGGTGTCGGCGGGATTCTGCGGGACATCTTTACCATGGGCGCCCGGCCCCTTGCGATCATGGATTCGCTGCGGTTCGGGCTCATCTGCGAGGAGGAGTTGGGCGAAGAGCCATCCGCTTCCGCGGTCGTGCACAAGAACCATTCGCTGCTCGAAGGGGTAGTCAGCGGCATAGCGGGTTACGGAAACTGCTTTGGCGTCCCCAACCTGGGTGGGGAGACTCGTTTCGCAGCTTGCTATTCGGGCAATCCGCTGGTCAACGCCTTTGCCCTGGGCCTGGTCAGGCGGAATGAGATCTTTTATGCCAAGGCGACCGGCATTGGGAATCCGGTGATTTACGTGGGCGCGAAGACGGGCCGGGACGGCATCCACGGGGCCACCATGGCCAGCGAAGAGTTTAAGGAAGGCGCGGAACAGAAGCGGCCCAACGTGCAGGTGGGCGACCCCTTCATGGAGAAGCTGCTGCTGGAGGCCTGCATCGAGGCTATGCGCACCGGCGCCGTCGTGGGCATCCAGGATATGGGGGCCGCCGGGCTCACCTGCTCCACCTGCGAGATGGGCGCCCGCGGCGGGGTGGGACTGGAAGTAGAACTGGACCACGTGCCCCAGCGTGAATCCGGCATGACTGCCTACGAGATCATGCTGAGCGAGAGCCAGGAGCGGATGCTGCTGGTGGCTGACAAGGATCGCGAAGATGAAGTGATCCGGGTTTTTGAAAAGTGGGGCCTCGACGCTGTCATCGTGGGCGAGGTGATCGCCGAACCGAGGTTGCGCATTCTCCACCATGGCCAACTGGTCGCGGACATTCCTAACCAATCGCTCACCGACGATGCTCCGCTGTATCACCGGCCGGTTGGGGAGTGGAAGGCACCGGTTCCGCTTGGTCCGCCGCCGGAGGTGCTGGATGAGCTCACCTTCTTCGAAGAGACTCTGCGGGGCGGCACAGCTGCCGCCACTAACTATGCGGACGAGCTGCGGGCGTTGCTGGCTTCCTCGAATATCTGTTGCAAGAGCTGGATCCACGAGCAGTACGAGTCGATGGTGCAGACCAACACGATCCAGGGCCCAGGTGGCGAGGCCGGCGTGATGCGCATCAAGGGCACAGATCGCGGACTGGCGATGGCGCTTGATGGCAATGAACGCTGGTGCTACCTGGATCCCAAGCTGGGCGCCTCCCACGCCGTCGCCGAGGCTGCGCGAAAAGTCGCCTGCTCTGGCGCCACGCCGGTAGCGGCCACTAACTGCCTTAATTTCGGCAATCCGGAAAAGCCTGAGATTATGGCTCAGCTATCGCTGGCGATCGACGGAATCTCCGCAGCCTGCGTTGCCCTGGGAACGCCGATTACCGGGGGCAATGTTTCGCTGTATAACGAGACCCGTGGTCAGGGAATCTATCCCACCCCGGTGATCGGGATTGTGGGCATCCTCGACCAGATCAGCAACGCGGTAGGGTCGGATTTTCAGCGCGCCGGCGATGCGGTGCTGCTGATCGCTCCCGCTTTAGTTCCTCCGCTGGAGGAGCGTATGCAGGAGTTTGGTTCTTCGGAGTACGCGAGAAAAGTTCTCTCGACGATGTGGGGCACTCCACCCAGCCTGGATCTGGAGGTAGAGGCCAGTCTCCATCGCTGCCTGGCTGAGTTGGCAAAGCATGGTCTGGTCCACTCAGCGCGGGATGTTTCCGACGGTGGCCTCGCGGTGGCTTTGGCGGAAGGTTCTTTTTGCCACGGAGTTGGCGTGCGGGCAAATCTTTCCAAAGCCCCGGACCTGCCGGCGGAATGGGATCTATTTGGCGAGACGGCCAGCCAGTGCATCCTCAGTTGCTCCAAAGCGTCGGTGGCCCAGATCGAAAAGCTGGTTGGGAAATACCCGGGTCTGATGGTGGCCACGCTGGGGGAAACCGTGGCTGATCTCTTTGAGCTTGCGGTCGACAGCCGGGTGCTGATCCGGGAAAAGGTCTCCGGGCTGCGCAACGTGTGGTCCACCGCACTGCCGGCACTGTTGCGCAACGATCCGCCGGTAGGAAACTAAGGGCATGGAGAGTACGGCCATCGAGCATCTGGACAAGTTGAGGGAAGAGTGCGGAGTGGTCGCGGTGCATGGCCATCCTGATGCAGCGCGCCAGGCGTATCTCGCTCTGTATGCGTTGCAGCATCGCGGGCAGGAGTCCGCGGGCATCGCTACGGCCGATTACACCAACCTTTACAACATCAAGGGTATGGGCCTGGTGGCCGACATCTTCACCGATGATGTGCTGTCTAAATTGCCCGGCGAATTATCGATCGGACACACTCGCTATTCGACCACAGGCGATTCAGCGCTGCTGAATGCGCAGCCGATCCGGGTGGATTCGACGCGCGGATTGATTGCCATCGCGCACAACGGCAACCTGGTGAACCTAGGGACGCTGCGCACCCGCCTGGAGCGAGAGGGCGCTTACTTCCAGACCACCAGCGACTCAGAGATCATTGTCCAGTTGATAGCGCACTCCAACGCGAACTCGCTCATTGAGGCGATCGGCGACTCGCTGCGCCAGGTGACGGGCGCTTTCTCGATTGTGATGATGACCCGGGACCGTGTGTTTGCGGCTCGCGACCCGTATGGGTTTCGGCCGCTCTCCATGGGGCGCATCAGCAATCCGGATGGACCCGACACGGTGGTATTCGCCTCGGAGACTTGTGCGTTTGACCTGTTGCGCGCCAAGTATGAGCGGGATGTGCGGCCAGGCGAAGTGGTGATGGTGACGCGTGATGGTGTCTTCTCGGTGCAATACGCAACCGGTATACGGCAGGCGAGCTGTATTTTCGAGCACGTGTATTTTGCCCGGCCCGACAGCAAAATCTTCGGCCGTTGGGTCCAGGCGAGCCGGGAGCAGATGGGGCGGCGCCTGGCGATTGAATCGGGGGTGGATGCCGACTTGGTGGTGCCGGTCCCAGACTCTGGAGTGACAGCGGCCCTGGGGTATGCAGCGGAGAGTGGGATCCCTTTCAACTTTGGACTGATCCGCAATCACTATGTGGGGCGCACGTTCATTGAGCCCGAACAGCGGGTGCGGGATTTTGGGGTCAAGCTGAAGCTGAATCCGGTGAGGAATTTGCTTGAAGGTAAGCGCATCATCCTGATTGATGACTCGATTATTCGCGGTACTACCAGCCGCAAGATCGTGCGTATGGTGCGCGCGGCGGGGGCGAAGGAAGTGCATCTGCGCATCAGCTGCCCACCGACTATTTCTCCCTGCTACTACGGGGTCGATACACCGAACAAGAGCGAGTTGATCGCGGCCAACTCTTCGGTCGAGGAAATTCGCCAGTACATCGAAGCGGATTCGCTTAGCTACCTTTCGCTGGAAGGATTGGAGAAGGCCTGCGACGGGGGCGAAGGCAATCGCTATTGCACCGCGTGCTACACGGGTAACTATCCGACACAGTGGGTGGATGTGGCGGAGATTTTGCCTGCCACTGCTGCGAGTCGCTAAGGCTATTTCGTGTCGTAACCACAGTCTTTGGTGCTGGAGAAGGCTTCGTCTTTGCTCTAGTCCGATTTGCTGGAGGAAGTGGACGGGGAGGGAGCCGGAGCGCTTTCCGTCTTCGCGGCTGGCTTGTCAGTTGATCCCTTATCGGATCCACTTTTATCGGATCCACTTTTTTCCGAAGCAGTGGAGGCGCCGTCAGAGCCGCTACTTCCATCCCCCGACTTGGCCGAAGCAGAGGGCTTGGCAGCATAGTCAGTGGAGTAGAAACCCGAACCTTTGAAATGCGCGCGGGCCGGCGTCGAAATCAACCGTTCCACTTCGCCTTGGCAGACGGGACATTCTTTTTCATCTGGGGCAGAAAAGGATTGGATCCGTTCAAATCGATGTCCGCACTTTTTGCACTGGTATTCGTATAGCGGCATTTATGTTCCTTCAAATTTGCAAGTTCTTCATTCAGTAGCTGCGGGCGCCGGCCGGCGATCCGCCAGTTCGATCAGACGAACCTCAGTGATGGCTTCCGTTGACTGCAGTGCGACCAGGACCGACGGTGCTACACGGCCATCGATCTGAACCACCGCGAGCGCGTTGTGCTGACCCGTCCGCACGCTCCGTCCCAACGCAAAGTTCGCAATATTCATTTTATGCTCGCCCAGAATGGTGCCGATACGGCCAATGACGCCGGGCACGTCAAGGTTGCGGATGAAGAGCAGGGTTCCATGCAGCGGAGCTTCGATGTCGATGCCGTCGCAGGAGAGCAACCGTGGCGAACTTCCATGGAGCACGGTGGCGCTCGCAGTAGTGTCGCCGGTGCCGGTATGCAGGGTAATCTTGAGCACCGTCCCCGCACCCCCCGACCCTTCTTCCTTTTTGTCTTCATGCACCCGGATGCCGCGCTCGGCGGCCACAGAAAGGGCATTGATGCGATTGACGTTCTCCGAGTTCGCAAACACACCCTGAATGGCGGCGTTGCGCACTAATTCAGTCTTGCCCTGCGCCAGACGCCCGCTGTATGAGATGTGGATGCTCTCCAGATTGCCTGCAGCGAGCGGAGAGAGGAAGGCGCCGAGGCGCTCGGCCATGAGGATGTAAGGGGAAACCTCCTGGTATTCCTCGTAGGTCATGGAGGGCAGATTGACAGCGTTCTGGACTACCCCGAACTTCAAATACTCTTTCACCTGCTGGGCAATCTGCACTCCGACTGCCTCCTGGGCCTCGCCCGTGGAACCGGCAATGTGGGGAGTCAGGATCACGTTGTCCAGACCGAAGTAGGGCGAGTCCTTCAAGGGCTCGTGGCTGAAGACATCGAGGGCGGCTCCAGCGATCTGGCCCGACTTCAGTGCGGCTACTAAGGCCGCGTCATCGATCAGCTCTCCGCGGGCGCAGTTGACGATGCGTACATTCTTGCGCATCGTAGCCAGCGTGGCGGCGTTGATGATGCCCGCAGTCTGCGGGGTAAGCCCCACGTGCAAGGTGAGAAAATCAGCACTGCGGAATAGCTCATCCACGGAGCAAAGCCGCACACCATTCTCGCGAGCGACGGCGGGCGCCACGAAAGGATCGTGACCCAACAGCTCCATGCCGAAGGCCTTGGCTCGCCGCGCTACTTCGAGTCCAACACGGCCCAGGCCGAGGATGCCCAGTTGCTTGCCGCGCAGCTCGGCTCCCTGGAGCGACTTCTTTTCCCATTTGCCGGCGTGCAACAGCGTGTTGGCGCGGGGCAGTTGACGCGCCAGTGCCAGCATCAGGCCGATGGTCAGCTCAGCCACGGCGATGGCATTGGCGCCCGGGGTATTCATGACTACGATTCCGTGCCGGGTCGATGCCTCGGCGTCGATATTGTCGACTCCCACCCCGGCTCGTCCGATCACCCGCAGCTTCGGTGCCGCCTCCAGCAATGCTTCATCCACCTGCACCGCGGAACGAACCACGAGTGCATCGGCGTCGGCCAATTCTGCAGCCAGCCCGTTCTTTATCTGATCGTGGGTCACGATCTGCCAACCAGCCTCGGTTTGAAACACAGCCAGAGTGGCGGGCGAGACTTTCTCTGCCAATACGATCTTCATCGTGCTCCTAAGGGGTTTGCATACCGCGACGCGACTGCTGCCGCTGATAGCAGCGCAATCGCATGGGGTTGGACCGGTTCTAACGGGAGGGGGCGGCGCCTGCCATGGCAAGCTCTTTGCGCGCCGCCTCATCGGGCGCTCGGGTGGCGAAGACATTCTGGGCAGCAATTAAGGCTTTCCCAAAAGCAAAACCAGGAAGCTTCAAAGCATGGGCGACCTGTTCCAGCGCTCCGACCAGGGCGATGGTGTCCATGTAGTCGAAGTATCCAAGATGCGCGATGCGGAAGATCTGGCCCTTCATCTCGCCTTGTCCATTGGTGATGACGGCAGCAAAGCGGGTCTTCAACTCCTTTACGAAGGCACCGGAATCCATACCGGGCGGGGGCAGCACGGCAGTCGCCGCAGCAGAAGGAGAGTCAGGTGCAAATAGCTTGAGGCCGAGTGCTTCCACAGCGGCGCGGGTCATGGCAGCACAGGTTTCGGCGTTCTCCACCAGCATTGCCCGGCCCGCCGCCAGATCGCCGTCTGCCTGACCAGCGATATAGTCGAAAGCCGCGCCCAGGGCGGCGATCAGCGACACCGCAGGGGTGTAAGCGGATTCGCCCTTCGCTGCGTTCTTTCTTTCTTTGCGCAGATCGAAGTAGTAGCGTGGGTTGAGGCTGATCTCCATCAGATCCCAGGCACGATCGCTCACCGCAAGGTAAGACAGGCCCGGCGGAATCATGACCGCCTTCTGTGATCCGCCAATCAACACGTCGACGCCCCAGGCATCCATGTCGATGTGGGTGGTACCCAGACCGGTGATCGCATCCACCACCAGCACGGCATCGCGTCCGCTTTGCTTGAGAACCTCCGCGACCCCTTGCACGTTGTGGCGCACTGCGGTCGAGGTTTCGGTGGCCTGCATGTATACGGCCCGGGTCTCAATCTTGAGCGCCTTGCGTACTTCTTCCAGATCGAAGGTCTGGCCATAGGGGGCGCTCACCACGTCGACGTCGCATCCAAAGGCCTTGGCCAAGCTTACCCAGCGCTCGCCAAACTTGCCCGCCGTGAGCACCAACACCCGGTCTCCGGGCGACGTAAGGTTGGACACGGATGCCTCCATCGCCCCGGTACCAGAGGAGGCGAGCAGGATGACATCGTTCTTTGTCCCGACAAAAGTCTTCAGGTCGCGGAGCACCTTGGTGTAGAGAGCGCGGAACTCCGGAGTGCGGTGGTGTATATCGGCTGCGGCCATAGCGAACTGGGCTGCAGGGAGTAACGGCGTGGGGCCTGGAGTAAATAAGCGCGTCTTCCGGATCATGCTTCCATTGTAATAAAGTCCGCCCGAACAAAGGTTTCTATAATGGGGTTTTGACACTACTGGAGGCCTATGAGCCTGGTTGAGAAGATTCACGAGGACATGGTTGGGGCCATGAAGCAGCGGGCGGTCGACCGCCTATCCACCTTGCGCATGGTGAAGGCCGCATTGAAAAATAAGGAGATAGACCAACGTTCCCCGGTCACCGATGCCCAGGCGGTGCAGGTTTTGACGACCTTGATCAAGCAGCGGAAGGACTCCATCGAGCAGTTCACTAAAGGGAACCGGCCGGAGCTGGCGGAAAAGGAAGCGGCGGAGATCGTGGTGATCGAGGAGTACATGCCGAAGGCTGCCGGCGATGAAGAGCTGCGCCAGCTGGTCACCTCGACCGTGGTGGATTTGCGGGCGCAGGGAGCTCCCCTCGGGCCGAAGGATATGGGCAGCGTGATGAAGGCTGTTCAGGCGAAAATTCAGGCCGGCGGCTTGCGCGCCGACGGGCGGCTGGTGAGCGAAATGGTCAAAGCCGCCCTGGCCGTCTAGCCTTTTCCTTTCGACAAGTGCCCGGGTGCCCCACATCTCGCTCGTTTTTCGCGAGATGTGGGATGCCGCGAATCTCGACCTTAAGGGCTAATCGGGAATGGAAGCTTGCGGGCTACGGGCAGTGGTATCCCACATCTCGCGAAAAACGAGCGAGATGTGGGGCACCCGTCGGTCTGTAGCTGGGACAGAGTTTAAGGTCACTCGGGGATCACTTTAACGAAGATACCGTCTGGCAGCTCTCCCCCTAGTACGTGCACGACTCCTCCTTTGACCAATCCGCGAAGCATAACTGACTTGGGCGCCGGCGGTGCGGGCGCTGGTGCTGGAGCCGGACTGGCCGCGGGAGCCCTGCCCATACCGCGGTCCATGGCCAGGTTTGCCAACCTATCGGCGTGACGGTTCTTCTCCCGCAGAACATGCTGAATCTGGAAGTGTTCGAGCTTGGGGACGCGGCGTTTCGCCTCCTCGTACAGAGGCCGGAGTTCCGGGCTATTCACCCGATACTGCCCCTTCATCTGTTTGACCATGAGCTCCGAGTCGGAGACGACCCGCAGGCTCCTGTGCCCGTTGCTGATGGCAAACTGCAGGGCGGCGAGAAGCGCGGAGTACTCGGCGAAGTTATTGGTGCGGGCACCCAGGTATTCGCTCAGTTCGGCGAGAACCCTTCCGGCCGAATCCTGAATGTAAACGCCGAAGCCGGCCGGTCCTGGATTGCCGCGCGATCCTCCGTCGCAGTAGGCGACAATTCCGTCGAAGATCGGGCCACGAGGGCTGCCATCGGAAGCATGAGTGGGAGGGGGCATAGGCTGAGATTAACGTGAGCCCGGCTTGCTTACCAAACAGCCCTTGCTTCGTCCTAGGAACAGCGGTCTAGTGTGTACGTGGGAGCGACCAATGACGGCGGACGCG
Source organism: uncultured Acidobacteriaceae bacterium (assembly GCA_963830325.1). GTDB lineage: Bacteria > Acidobacteriota > Terriglobia > Terriglobales > Acidobacteriaceae > PALSA-350. Next base: position 592,341 of record CAWHMV010000003.1, on the reverse strand, counting down.
CTTTCTTTTCCTTCGCAAGGAGCCATCAAGGCTGGGGGCAAGGCCGGCAGCCCTGTCTGGGCTCCGAAGCGAACGTTACAATCCTCCTCAGGCATGGCAAGCGAAGCATGGGGTCGGGCCACCGAGACCGAGCTGATCCGCGAGGCGCAAAAAGGTTCGCGCACTGCCTTCGAAGCCCTTGTGCGCCAGTATGATCAGGCCGTTCTCCGGCTGGCGCTGCGCTTGACCGGGTCGGAGCAGGATGCGCAGGATATTCATCAGGAAGCCTTCCTTAAGGCTTACCGCTACCTGGCAAACTTCCGCTTTGAATGTTCCTTCTACACCTGGATTTACCGCATCGTCACCAACCTGTGCCTCGACCATCTGCGCCGGCGCAAGTCCCGCCGCGAAGAGCAGTCGGTGGTGGTGGACTCCAGCGGCGGAGAGATGGACCTGCTCAGCAATATCTCTGACGATCGGTCAATGGCCAATCCGGAGCGCGAATTAGAACGCAAGCTGCTGGGGGAGCGCATTCAGGAGGCGCTAAGCCACCTGACCCCGCGGGAACGCATGGTTTTTGAACTCAAGCACTACCAGGGCCTTCGATTAAGAACGATCGGTGAAATGTTGAACACCACGGAAGAGACCGCCAAGAACACTCTCTTTCGTGCGACAAGAAAATTAAGAGCAAATCTGGCGGCAATTCGGTGAGGCGAGGTTACAAGAATGGACTGCGAACTGGCTCAACAGAAGATCGCTCTCTTTGCGTATGGAGAGCTTCCTGACGATCAGTGTCCTGCGCTGGAAGGTCATCTAGCGACCTGCAAGCGGTGTCAAGAGGAGTTTTCGGCAGTACAAGCGCTCCAGCAGGCAATGGCGCTCGCGCCTGCCCAGGAGCCTTCGGCTAACCTGCTCGCGCAGGCTCGTTTGCGGCTGGAGGAAGCCCTGGACACCATGCCGCGCACCAGCTGGCTGATGCGCATCCAGCAGTCCATGTTCAGAGGTGTCAGCACGCTCGGCCGGGCTCCGGTCGCCGCCTCTGCACTACTGGTTCTGGGCCTTGGCTCGGGGAGTTGGGCTGGCTTCCAGTACGCCGCCCGCAGCCACCGGCCGGTCGCCGAACTCGCTGGGGCGGTCGAGGGTGCCGGCAAGATCGCCAATATCAACAGCATCGTCCCCGAGCCAAATTCAGAAAATGTGGTCGTGCACTTCAATCGCCTTGTCCCGGAAACGGCCCAGGGGTCTCTCGACGACCAGCGGATACGGGAGCTCCTGGTGTTAGGTACACAGAGCCAAATCAATCCCGGGGTAGCCGAAAATTCCGTTAACCTTTTGGCCCGTGAGTGCGAGGCCGGCCACCAGTGTGGCGATGGCCCGATTCGTAAGGCTTTGCTGGTCGCCCTGCGATACGACAAGGATAGCGGTGTTCGGTTGAACGCCTTGAGCGGCCTGAAACCGTATGTCGCGGAAGATATGGGCGTGCGCGACGGAGTGCTGGAGGCACTGCTGGATGACTCGGACGCCACCGTGCGCTCGCGCGCAATCGAACTGCTGCATCCCGTCGAGGCGGATAGCAGCGTGCGAGAGGTATTGCATACTGTGGCCTCCGAGGATGACAATCCTCACATTCGGACCGTATCCCAGGAAGTATTGGATCAATCTCCTCACATCCAGTAGCTTGGGAGCTAGTTTGAAGCGTCAACAAGTCTGAGCTTTGTATCCCTGGGGAGATTTCCGATGAAACACTTTCCGATGTTTGGTTCGCTGGTGGCTATGATCGTTGGCGGTCTTCTTACCCCTTATCCAGGTTGGGCGTCCGGCAGTCCCGCGAGCTTTTCCGGGGAACTGGGCCCCGATTTTCTGATGTACAGCGCGCAAGGCTACCTTGGCGTCAATCTGAGCGAGGTCGATACCGACCGCATCACTGCGCTCCATTTGAAAGATGCCCACGGTGCCGAGGTGATGTTCGTGGACCACGACGCGCCCGCGGGTAAGTCTGGCCTCAAGGTCCATGATGTGATTCTTCAACTCGATGGGCAGCCGGTTGAGAATGCCGAGCAACTAAAACATCGGCTGCTGGATATGCCCTCCGGACGCACCGTCAGTTTTCTCGTCAACCGTGACGGGAGTCCTCTCACCATCTCTGTACAACTTTGCGACCAGAAAGAACTCGAGAATAAGGCCTGGTCGCAACACAAGACCGTTCGGGAACCAGCGCCGCCAAGATCGGGGTTCTCGCAAACTTTTGTAGGGGCGCCCAGCACGGCGGTGAATGGGATTCTGGATACGGTGATGCCCAAGGGCCTCTATGTGGGCGCGGAATTGAACCCGGTGCGGACGCAGCTGGCCGACTATTTCGGGGTGAGCAGCGGTACGGGATTGCTGGTCGAGAATGTGGATTACCAAAGCCCGGCGGCACGGGCGGGTCTCAAAGCTGGTGATGTCGTGGTGCGAGTGGAGTCGCAGCAAATGACCAGCAAGGGCGACTGGGTCAAGGCCATTCGTAATCACCGCGGGCATTTGGTGCAGGTGACCGTCATGCGCAATAAGCAGGAACAGATCCTGACCATGAGCGCGGGCAAGCTGAAAAACAAGTAAGCGTCGTCCACAGGCCCTGAGCTGCAGCTCAGGTTAAGATTCACCCCATTCCTTTCTGGCTACTCGCGCCCTCCGGTTGCACTGTGATTGAATACAAGCAGATGCAGCAGACGGAACGCCTTAAAAAGCACACCTGGAAAGGCCGGGCCAAGGCGGCGGCGCGCAAAGTGCGCGAGCTGGCGGTGGTGGGACATGCTTTAGCTTCCACCAAGCATGTGGTCATGGCGCAGATCGTTCCCATGCGCTTCTGCAATCTCTCCTGTGCCTATTGCAACGAATACGACAAGGTCTCCAAGCCGGTGCCTTTGAAAGAGATGGTGGGCCGCATTGACCAGCTGGCGGCTCTGGGCTCGAGCATCATAACCATTTCCGGGGGCGAGCCGCTCACTCATCCGGAAATGGACGGGATTGTCGCCCGTATCCGCCATCATGGGCGGGTAGCCGGCATGATCACCAACGGCTATCTGCTGATGCCGGAGAGGATCGAGCGGCTAAACCGTGCCGGTCTTGACCACATGCAGATCTCGATCGACAACATCGAGCCGGATGAGATTTCGAAGAAGAGTCTCAAGGTTCTGGATAAGAAGCTGGAATTTCTCTCCCGGTATGCCGAGTTTCACGTAAACATCAACTCCGTGGTCGGCGGCGGTATCAGGAATCCTCAGGACGCGCTGGTTATTGGAAAACGGGCTTTGGAGCTTGGGTTTACTTCCACCATCGGGATTATCCACGACGGGGAAGGTCAGCTGAAGGCCTTGAAGGATGAGGAACGGCGAGTCTATTACCAGATGGCCGGCATGGCAAAGAAGAACTATTCGCGCTTCAACAAGTTCCAAGAGGCGATTGCCAATGCGGAGCCGAACGACTGGCGGTGCCGGGCCGGGTCACGTTTCCTGTATGTGTGCGAAGACGGGCTGGTGCATTATTGCTCGCAACAGCGGGGGTACCCTGGTGTTCCGCTGGCGCAATACACCAAAGCTGATTTGAAGCGGGAATATTTGACGGAGAAGAGTTGCGCTCCACATTGCACGGTGTCGTGCGTACACCAGATTTCGTATATCGACCATTGGCGCTCGCCCCAGACGCAACAAACCACTCCAAGCCAGTTGGTCAAGATTCAGACTTAGGCTCTACCCGGAAAAAGCCCAGGGCTAAAGAGTCTGCGTGAGAACTAACCATCATGAAAATGAGTCCCGTAGGGACGGCTGAACTTAGCCCAGGACGCAGTCCTGGGTTAGCATGCGCCCTTGAAAAGTCCCGTAGGGACGACTGAAAAAGCTATCGGGCCGGGAATTCTCAATCGTGGACTTGTTTTAGATGGAAGTGCTCTGGAGATAGCCTTCAGCTAACTTCCAGTCGTCCCTACGGGACTTTTCGTACTTCGAATTTCTAGCCCAGGACTGCGTCCTGGGCTAAGTTCAGCCGTCCCTGCGGGACTCATTTTGCAATCGGTTCTCACGCGGGGCTAAAGCCCGGATCTTTGTTGAGCATTTATGGCCCGACTAGAGTGGTGCCCCGATTCAAAGCGTCTGACTCGCGCTTTCAGCAGATTATCGTTCTCTTTTTGGGACTATGCACTTCTACTGGCCCGTGCCGTGATGGGCAGGTGCAGCCTGGCCCTTGGTGTCGGCTAAGGCCTGGTCGATGATCTGGTAGAGGCGCTGCCGGTCGACTACTTCGACAAAAGGCACCCCATTCGTCTTGCTGGTGACCACCCAAATGGTCGGTGTGTGCTCGATGCCTATGCGTTTACCAAGATCGATGTCCGCCTGGACTTCTGCTGCCAGCTTCTTTTGCGGGTCAACGACAAAGGGCAATGCCAAGCCGTGTTGCTGGGCAAATTTTTCGGCGAAGTTGTGGATAGCAGCAGCCGCGGCGGTAGTGGGACCTGCCGGCGTCTCGGGAGAAGTTTCACCCGCCGCATCAATCAACATCTGGTTGGCAAAGACCGCGTCGCGAAAGTCGTCGCCAATCTTTTTCGATTTGCTGTCGAACCACCGGGCATAGACTGCTGCGTCAAAACTCCAGGCGTGAAACGGCAACGGAAAATCGTGACGCACCCAGGGAATATGGTACTGAGCCGCAGCGTCCCGGAGCAGCGGATTCGCGCGAGCGCAATCGGGACACTCCATGTCTTCAAACTCAACGATCGCTACGTGAGAGCCCGGCGGTGGCTTAAGCGCCGCGGGGTCATGGACGGTGGTCGCCTGCGCGCCGGCAAACCGCGCAGTGAGCGCGCTGAGCAGCAGGAACGCCGCCATGGGGAGCCGCTTCGGGCGTGATTTCAAACTTGCAGCCGGAGCTGGTGGTATTACCTGCATCATTCCTTTGACCTTCACTCCTACTAATTGTAACGGGTGGGGGCTGATATGATGCAGGCTTCCGGTGGGGGATGCAACAGGCAACGCTTAAGATCGTATTCAGCCTGGTCGGAGCGGGTGTGGTTGGCTTTGGCGTCTTTGTTTTGCTGGAAGCCTTACTACCGGGAGCGCATGCACCCGCCGTCGGCGCTGTGCTCTTCCGCTTTCAGCTAAGTTCGATGATCGCCATGGCGGTCTTTGCCGGGCTGGCTATCGTGATCTACGTGCGACTGTCACGTATAAGGAAGTGATATGAAGAATCGGGCGGAGTGGCTAACTTTTGGAGTATTCGTAATAGCCGTCCTGGGCGCATTGGGTTTCTTGTTACGCCGCGGGGTCCATGGGCAGTCGGTTGCCCTGGCAATAGCCCTGCTGGTGATCCTTTTGTTGCGGATTGGGATCTTCGTCTGGAACCTGCGCCGGCAACGCGCGGACCTTAATCGCCAATAGATTGATCCACCGGTGGACAAAAGAACGAAGCGGGAGCTCTGTGCTACACTCGGTTCCCGCAAACGAACCAGGCCGCTCGTATGCGTCGAAAATCGGGTCTGCGCTGTACTTCTCCTGCGATTCGCAGGCCCATAGCCTTCCGCTACCCGCTTCCCTGCGCGTACGGATCGTAATTGGAGATATCCCGGATGAATCGTTCATTGAAACCCTATCAAGGACAGGACATTCGCAACGTTGCTCTGGTAGGTCACGCCCATTGCGGGAAGACCACCTTGATCTCCGCGCTGCTGCAAGCCGCCAAAATGACCGAGAGGCTGGGCCGGGTGGATGACGGCAGTGCAGTGACCGCCTATGACGAAGAGGATGTAGCGCGCCGCACGACCATGCAGAATGCGCTGGCATTCGCCGAGTGGCACAACGTAAAAATCAATTTTCTCGACACACCCGGCTTTCCCATGTTCGTGCATGAGGCACGCGCGGCTCTGCTGCCGGTAGAAGCGGCCTTGCTGGTGGTCAACGCGGCGTGCGGCGTCGAGGCCATGACCCGGCGAGTGTGGAAGTTCGGCGAAGAGTTCAACCTACCGCGGGCCATCGTGGTTAACCAGATGGATCATCCCCGCGCCGATCGGGAACGCACGATCAACGCGCTCACCGAAGCTTTTGGCCGACAGGTGGTTCCGGTACAGTTGCCTATTCTCGAGGGCAATGGACAAAACCCCACTTTCCGCGGCGTCGTGGACCTGGTCACGATGGAAGCCTTCGTTTACGAGACTGACGGCAGCGGCTGCGGACGCCTATCTGAGATCCCTGTGCGCCTGCGCGAAGAAGCCACCGCTGCCCACCAGGCGCTGGTGGAGTTGGTGGCCGAAGGCAAAGACGAGTTGATGGAAGAGTTTTTCCGCGAGGGAACCATCCCCACAGAGCACTTGATTGTTGCCCTGCACGAGGCCATCCGCGAAGACCGGATCTTCCCCGTGCTCTACGCAAGCGGGCTGAGAAACGTGGGCAGTGACCGTCTGCTTGATTTTCTTCAGGTCTATACGCCGGCGCCGATAGAGCGGGTTCCCGTAGCAGCCAGGGGAGCGCTGGAATCTACCCGCCGGGCCAAGCCTGCGGAGCAGACATCCGGGGGTGGAGACGAGGTCAAAAACGGGGACAGCTCTGCCCCCAGTTCCGATTTGCTTGGGGAAATGGTTTTGCGCAAGGTGGACGATCGTGAGCCATTGGCACTGTATGTGTTCAAGACCATGTCGGATCCCTTCGCGGGTCGGATTTCGTTTTTCAAAGTATTTTCCGGAGTCGTCAGAAGCGACGCCACGATCAACAATTACACCCACCGAAGCACGGAGCGTCTGGCCCACCTGACGGTCATGCAGGGACGTACGGCAATGCCCATTACCGAGTTGCACGCCGGTGATATAGGGGCAGTAGCCAAGCTGCGCGAGACCTTCACCGGCGACACCTTGGGGGATGCAGGCCATGAGATCTACTTCGACCCGGTGACTATGCCAGAGCCTGCCGTCACCTATGCCATCGAGCCCAAAACGCGGGCCGACGAGGACAAGCTGGCGCCGGCAGTGCATAAGCTGATGGAGGAGGACCTGATGGTCCGCTTCTATCGCGACGATGCGACGCACGAATTCCTGCTGGCCGGCTCGGGCCAGCCCCATATCGAATCCGTAGTGCAGAAGCTGCGCCGCCGCTACCACACCGAGGTGACGCTCAAGGCGCCCAAGGTGCCCTACCGGGAGACGATTCGCGCCCGCGCCGACGCCCAGGGCAGACATAAGAAGCAAAGCGGAGGTCATGGACAGTTCGGCGACTGCTGGGTTCGCCTGGAGCCGCTGCCGGTGGGTTCAGGTTTCGAGTTCGTCAACGAGATCTTCGGTGGGGCAATTCCCCGGACATTTATCCCGGCGGTGGAGAAAGGCATTCAGGAAGCGGCTGCACAAGGGTGGCTGGCTGGTTTTCCCATGGTCGATTTCCGGGCCGTACTGTACGACGGCAGCTACCATGATGTGGACTCCAATGAGCTCTCCTTCCGATTGGCTGGGCGGCGGGCTTTCCGCAACTGCATGGAGCAGTCGAGGCCGGTGCTGTTGGAGCCGCTTATGCGGGTGGAAATTGAGGCGCCAGAGGGTTTCACCGGCGTTCTCATGGGCGACCTGACCGGGCGGCGCGGCCGTGTCCAAGGAATGGACGGCGGCCGGGGCACTACCATCATCCGGGCCGAAGTTCCCATGGCAGAAATGCTCACTTATGGCGCCACGCTCACCTCGTTAACCCAGGGATTGGGCAGTTTCCACATGGAATTGGCCCGTTATGATGTGGTCCCCACGGCGGCAGCGGAAAAAGTCATTGCCGCAGCCCATAAACACGTACACGCGGACGACGAATAGTAGCCGTCTGTGCTCACACCTAGATAAATCCAACCATTCCCCGCATCACAGGTCTAGAAGGCCTGGTTGGACTGCTGGGTGGAAGTACGCGCCTTAAGCGCCCTATGCGCCGTTTGTGTGGAAGTTGCGCCTTAAGCGCCCTATGCGCCATAAGGGTGGGTTTCGGGGTTGTTCGTGCCGGTTTCCGGCTTTGGTGAGCCCGGAGCGTCGACTCGTGCAAAACCCCCACCATCTCGAGTCCCGTAGGGACGTCTGAACTTAGCCCAGGACGCAGTCCTGGGTGGGCGGGCGCCCAAGTCCCGCAGGGACGACTGGAAAGTTGTCATGTCATGGTCCTGGATTCGGAGAGAGGGTCGGGGATTCTCAATGTGAAATATTTTGAGATCCGAGTGCCTGGAATTGCCTCAGAGCAGTTTTCAGTCGTCCCTAACGGGACTTTTCGTCTCTCAAATCTCTACCCAGGACTACGTCCTGGGCTAAGTTCAGCCGTCCCTACGGGACTCATTTTGCAATCGCCAGGGTTCCCACGCAGACACTAAGCGTTTTACCGCACGGCTGAGCAGGCTGCGGGAAAAGGGTGATTTCGAGAAGAGTCGCAGCCCTCAGCGGCTAAAGCCGGATTCATTACACAGCAGTTATGTACGGCCTGAAGGCCGTACCCTTCAAACAAAACGAGTTTTTCCGTAGCCTGTGAAGCCTTGCCATTCGTGCAGAGTTTCTGGCAGCTTTTTTGAAGCTGTGCCGCCCCAGGACTGCCTTCCTGAGGTATTTTCAGAGGTGTCTCCGAGACGAGTACGATAGAAGACGTCCGTGTCCCGAGGCGGCCAAAATTAGGCAACCTGAAGCCCCCGATTCGATCTAAAGGATTGAACGGAAAGGAAGAGACCCCCAATAATGACGATTCGAGCGCGGAGCCTTCGGGCAGCGTGTATGGCAGTGTTTTTGTCCGCCGGAATGCTGCCAGCGCAAACGGCCAATCAGAGCTCCGCGCAGAGCCCCTACTACGGCAGCGTCACCATGGTGAAACCGACCGACGGCGTCAAACCCCTGACGATCGACGAAGCCATCGGGATGGGTATCGAGCACAATCTGGCGCTGATCGAGGCGCGGGAACAGGAGCAGAGCGCCAAAGCCCAGTCGCTCGAGAGCCTGCAGTCTCTCTTGCCGACGGTGACGGCTCAAGCCGATTCGGGTGCTCACCAGATCAACCTGGCAGCCCTGGGATTTTCTACTAGTCTCCTGGGGAAATCCGCCTCCCTCTTCCCTGGCTTGAACCTCTCCTCCGTTCCCACTGTGGTGAAAGTGAACGTCACCGACGCCATGGTGAATTATTCCCAGACCCTCTTCAGCCTGGCCAACATCGACCGTTACCGGGCGGCGAAGCAAAACGAGGTGGCTGCCTATTTCAGTAAGCAGTCCTCGCGCGGGCTGGTGGTGCTCACGGTGGGCAATGCCTACCTGCAGGCATTGGCTCTCGGAGCGCAGGTGGATACCGCGCAGGCGCTGCTGCAGGCCGACCAGGTGCTCCTCAATCAAGCCATCGCTGAGCATCAAGCCGGGACGGCGGCGAATCTTGATGAACTCCGAGCGCGGGTCCAGTTCCAGACCCAGCAGCTGGCCGTCATCTCGGCAGAAGTGAATTTCAAAAAGGCAAAGATTGCTCTCAACCGGGAAATTGGTCTCCCGGCGGAACAGGAAATCCAGCTTACAGATACGGAACCCTACGCCGACCTGGCAACCATGAATATCGATCAGGCCAAGGAGATTGCCTACCGCAGCCGGCAGGACTACCAGAGCCTGCAGGCACAAATCCGGGCTGCACAACTGCAACGGAGAGCGGCCAAATGGGAGCGCCTGCCAACGCTGGATTTTGATGGGAATTACGGCGTAACCGGGGTGACCGGCGGCCTATACCACGGCACTTTCGTGGCTGCGGGAACGTTGAAGCTGCCGATTTTCCAGGAAGCGAAGTTTCGCGGGGACAGTGGCGTTGCATCGGCCAACCTGACCAATCTCATGCAACAGATGGCCAGCCTGAGAGAGCAGATCAACCGGCAGTTGCGCGATAGCCTCCTGGATGTGCAAACCGCTACCGAGTTGGTGCGGGTGGCACGAAGCAATGTTGAGCTGGCACGCAAGGAACTGGAACAGACCACGGACCGTTTCCAGGCCGGGGTGGACGACAACCTGCCGGTGGTACAGGCGCAGGCTACCCTGGCCAACGCAGAGAGCAATCTCATCAATACGACCAGCCAGCACAATCAGGCGAAACTAGGGCTGGCGCGCAATCTGGGCATCGTGGATACCCAATATGCCACCTATCTGCACGGGAACTAGTTTGATTGGTTAGACCTGAGGCCGGTCCAGCAGGGTCACCGCTCCGCTTCTCAGATCGAAATAGCCAGCCGCTATTAACAGCTTGCCCTCTTCGATCATTGCCGCCAGCAGAGGGGATTCCCGCAGGCGGGCAGCCTGGAGCAGCACGTTGGCGCGGACAGTGGCCTCCAGGTCCGGGCCGGCTTGCTTCACGGCCGCCTCGAGATGCGGGAAAAGCGCGCTGATCTGTCCCGGAGCCACCTGACCCTGATGTGTGGCCTGGATGGCCGCCGTAACCGCGCCGCACCGGCTGTGGCCCATCACCAGGATGGTGTGTGTACCCAGAACCGCAACCGCATACTCCAGACTGGCCATGATCTCCGCAGTCACCATGTTCCCGGCGACGCGGGTGACAAAGAGCTGGCCAATCGTCTGGTCAAACAGCACCTCCACCGGTACTCGCGAATCGGCACAGGAGAGGACTGCGGCAAACGGCTCCTGCTTCTCCATCATCTGTTGCAGCATGGCGAGGTCACGCCGGTGGGAGGAGGTCCGCCCGCTGGTAAATCGGAGGTTGCCGGCAAGCAGCTCGTGCAGCGCGGCTTCGGGCCTGCTCTTCTCACCTTCGTTGAGGGTAACGATAGGTTGAGGGTCGGCCGTCTCGACTTTTGCCTGAGTTCCTGACGCCATGCTTGCATCGTATCCCAGTTCCCAGGGTGCGATATCCTTTTCAGGGGCGGTCCATTCTTGTTGGTCAAATATTAAGAAAAGCAGGCCTATGGCCCCACCGAAAACAGGTACAGCCGCATTCGCCTACCGGGACTTTCGCCGCTATCAGCTGGCCCGGGTCATGGTCATCATGGGTGCGGAGGCGCAGGCAGTCGCTGTGGCCTGGCAGGTATATGAAATCACCCACCGAGCCATTGATCTGGGCTATACCGGGTTGGTGCTCTTCCTGCCCGGACTGTTATTTCTGCTGCCTGCCGGGCATGTCGCCGACCGTTACGACCGCCGCGAAGTGATCCTGGTCTGTTACGTTCTGCAAATTCTTTGCACGCTGACCCTGCTGATGTTCGCCTTGCGCGGGCTGCACAGAGTTGGGCCTATCTTTGCCGTGCTGTTCCTGATCGGGTCCGGCCGCGCGTTCAGCGGCCCGGCAAGTTCCGCCCTGCTGCCCCACCTCGTATCTAACAAACATTTTGTGAACGCCATCACCTGGGGCGCCACGGTGTTCCAGATCGCCAACATTACCGGTCCGGCGGTTGGAGGCCTGCTCTATACTTTGCCGATCCAAAGGGGACTCTATGGGGGCCGGCTGTATGGGGCCCCGATTGTGTTTCTCTTTACCCTGGTCACCGGCATCAGCTTCGTCTTACTGATCGGTTCCCTGCATGTACGCCCGGGACGCATGGAACACAGAGCCATCTCAGCGGATGTGATCCTGGCGGGGTTTCGCTATGTCTGGGAATCGAAGCTGTTATTAGGGTCGATTTCGCTGGATCTATTCGTCGTCCTGTTAGGCGGCGCCACTGCACTGCTGCCCATCTTTGCCCACGATTTACTTCGTACGGGGCCACAGGGATTGGGCGCACTTCGCTCCGCCCCAGCCGTCGGCGCACTGGCAGTTTCCATATGGCTGACCTTCCGGCCGGTGTTACGCCGCCCTGGCGTGCTCATGTTTCTTGGAGTCGCTGTCTATGGGGTCGCTACCGTGGTCTTCGGACTCTCCCGGAACTTACCGCTGTCCCTAGGTGCACTGATGATTGTGGGGGCTTCAGATATGGTCAGTGTCGTGATCCGCTCGTCCATGCTGCAATTAGCGACGCCCTCTTCCATGCGGGGCAGAGTTAGCGCGGTGAATTCCCTCTTTGTCGGCGCTTCGAATGAGTTGGGCGAATTTGAGAGCGGCGTGACCGCCCAGTGGTGGGGCGCGGTGCGCGCCGTAGTCGCCGGCGGCCTGGGGGCGCTCGCCATCACCGGCATCTGGAGCGTGCTGTTCCCTGGCCTTCGGGGCATCGCTCAGCTGACGGAAGAATCCCTCCTGCAAGTCGAAGAAGAACCTTCCCGCGCGAAGTTTTAGTTGACAGGCGCACTGTCGAATTGCACAATCCGTAAGGCTTCAGTAAACACTGCCGGAACACTTCCTCCCCTGGGTCCGGAATTTGATTCTCCTTCAAGCGTGAGCCGGATCCCACCGGCATGACTGCTCAGAACGAAATAGGGGTTTTGCGTGCAAAAGAAGATTTCCACTGTCCTGCAGGGCCTCGCGGCTGTCTGCATTGCTGCCACTGCCTCAGCCGTGTCCGGTCAGAATGCCATCCAGCTCTTCAGCCCTGCTAACGTCCGGTTGTCCACCCAGGGCACGGGTTATGGAGACAAGGCAAAGACCTTCAACAGCACGATTCTGAACCTGAACTGCACCGCCTCGCCCGTCCATGCCATCCTTTCGTCTTCGCCCGACGGCAACGGTAATGTGCTGGTCGACAACTTCATCTCGGTCAGTGTCAACGGAAAGTCTGCAGTCGACATCTGCAAATACGGCACGACGGAACATGACGGCCAACAACAGAACTGCTTCAACACCACTTACGCGTCCCAAGCGAGCGAAGGTAAATTGACTGGGCAGGATCCGGACGGCTTGGCCAGTTCCGGAGGAGTGCCGGCCATCGATATCAGCAACCGCCTCTGGCCGGGCCAAATTCAGGCGCAGATTACAACGGTGGATACGGGGGGCGATCTCAGCAGTTCCACTCTGTACCTGGTGACCAACTGCACCAACGAGGGAATTAGCGGGCCGGGCAACATCACCGGCAACCCGATTTCGAGCAGCAATCCGACCAGCCAGCAGCTGACCCAGAATTATGCGTTCAATTCCTCGAATAGTCTGCAGGTCCAGTTCACCTACGACCTCTCCCAGGCGAAGAGTGCCGGAACGCTCACGATCCCCGACGGCTCCACGCCTTCGACTGCGAACACACCGATCGACCCGACAACCTTCACCACTCACTATCTCCAGGGCACGTCATTCGCGACCGCTAATTGCCTGCTGCACGACGGTGAGTTGATCAGCGGTTCGCCAGCCTGCAACCTCTACACCCTTACCTGCCAGGTAGGTACGGATCCGACCCAAAAAGGTGCTTTGTGCCCGGTGTCGCAGGAACGCAACGAATTCTTCCAGGAAGTCTTCGACGGCCCCAGCTTTACCCTTCCTGACATTCCCGGGACGAACAACTTAACGTTCCACCAAGGAGTGGGTTTCCTGGAAGCGGCAGACGGATGGGGCGGAGGGACTTGCGTTTTCGATTCCTCGTCGAGCATCCACAATCAGCTTTGCCCGCAAAATGTGCTCACCAACTTTTCGGGTCCTGGAATGTACAGGAGCGGTGGACCGGGACAGAATCCCAACTCCGGATTCATTACCGTAGCCCCCGTGCCCGAGGATCTGACCAAGGTCAGCTTGAGCCCTCAACCCCAACCGGGTAACTGGATCAACAAGCAGACCGCTGTCGTAAGCTTTGCCAGCACACCGCCTGCCATTCAATCGAACAATAACTTCGTCGCCGCGCCGATTCAGAGCCTTACGTATGGCATCTCCAGTTCCTCCAACGTGCCTCAGCCCGGGTCGCCTATATCGACTGACAAGACCGTACTCAACAGTGCCTGCCCAACTCCCGGCTCCAACCCGCCGCCGGCCACAGTTTTTACGCCTGCCCCACAAACCATCAGCGTCTCCGAGGACGGCACCTACGCCCTGCATTACTTTGCCCAGGACTGTGCCGGTACCGAAGAGCTGCAGTTCATCCAAACTGCGGGAAGTTGGTCGACATCCTTCTACACGTTCCCGATCAACGTGGACACAGTCGCTCCGATCGTCGCATCGGGACCGACATTGTCTCCCGCACCCTCTACCAACGGCGGGGTTGCCAACTCCTATTTGATTGGTCAGAAAGTCACCGCTAACTACAGCTGCACCGATGAGCGCTCCGGGATCGTCAAGTGTGGCACGTCCACCTATGCACCCGGGACCACGCTGAATACCGGCAACCTTTCCAGTGCAGTCGATACCTCGAAAGCCGGCGCGCAAACATTTACCGTACCCGCGGTGGATGCTGCGGGAAACCAGACGTCCGCCGCGGTGAATTACACGGTGGTCGCCGCCCCCCAGGTAAACCTGGTGATCCTGAATTTAGCTCCCCTGCTGGTGCAGCAGAACACCCAGCTGACCTACACCGTCTCCGTGGCCAACCTGAGCAATCAGACGGCCTCGTCGGTAACCGTGACTGACCCGCTTCCTGCGGGCGTCACGTTTGTGAAGACTCAGCCCGTCTGCGTCAACGGCAAATGCTCCATAGCACCCACTTGCACGTTCGCCAGCAACACGGTGAGTTGTAAGGCTCCTTCCGTTACGCTGACAACTCCGCTGCTGTTCAACATTGTTGTCCAGGTGCAAGCCGCGGTTGGGACAAAAATCAAGAACACAACCACGGTCAGCAGCGCAAACCCTGAAGGAAAGTTGGCGGTCCTTCAGTCCACTGCAACGACGCTAGTTACAAAATAACGAGCGGTCAGGGGTGCCGGCATCTGCGAGACCTGCACCCCTGCTTTGTGTCAGGGCACGACTTAGTCGGGCCGTTACGGATAAAAACGGCTTGGGCTTCAGCCCCTGCTGAAGCGCGCATCTCGCCCCCGAAATACGTTGTGGAACAGCCAGAAAAGCCCAGGGGCTAAAGCCCTCATTGGCTGCAGTCGGTACGGCCCGACTAAAGTCGTGCCCTGATACAAAGCCTAATCCGAGGTAGCGTAGCAGAGGGATCTGGAGTTTCTCTTTCGGTCTCAACGCACGATGAAGACCATCCACTATTTCTTGAAGGATTTCGATTCGTCGTACATCGTCTTAAAGTCGGTGCGCCGCAAAATACCATCGCCCGAGTCGCTGCGGATTACGTCCAGCAATTGTGCTGCATCGTGGTAGTAGTCAGAAGCCCGATCGGGGTTGCCACTGAGTCTCGCGGAAGCACCCAGCAGATAGTAGATTCTTGCCAGGTCAAAACGTATTCCAGATCGTTTCGCCGTTGCCAGCTGCTGCTCAAGAATATAGTTGGCACGCGGGTAATCTTTCATCCCAATCGCGGCCTGCGCCATGGCAAGCTGGATTTGCAAAGACAGATTTGCGCTGACGCCACCTTTAGGATTAAGCAAGGTCTGCAAAGAATGCATCGCCTCTTGAAACCGGCCCTCCGCCACCGCGACTCTGGCCACATTCAGCTTCGATAGAATCGTTACTTCGTCTTCTCTGGACCGGGATACAATCTGCAGCGCTGAGCGATAGGATCGGTCGGCGCCCTTAACGTCGCCGCCAAAAAATGCAATATCGCCGCGCGTGTTCAGGATCGAGGCCAGGAAAGGCTGGTTTTTCAACGACTGCTGGATTTTTTCTGCTTCGGCGAGATGGGCGGCGGACTCGTCTCCCCTCCCTGCCTTAGCCAAGGCCTCTGCGAGGTCACTCAGGCCTCCGGCCATATTCAGCCCATTCTCGCCTTGCTGCCGAAATGCGCTCACTGCATCCTGCAGCGACTTAACAGCGGCGCCGAACCGGCCCTGATATCCAAGGACCAGCCCTATCTGACGAGCTACCTGCGCGATGCGGCTAGGGTCGCCATCCTGGCGGCTTAGTTCGAGCGCGCGCATCAGCGAGGTGGTGGCCTGATCGTATTGTCCCATCGCCGTGTAGGCTTCGCTCAGACCGAGAAGCGTGTCGGCAATATCACCTGGGACGCCCAGTTTTTCCCGCAATTGCAAGGCCTGCTGGGAATAGGTGAAGGCGTTGTTGGTGTCGCCCATGGCCAGGTATACGACGGCGATATTGTCCAGACATCGCGATTCGTAGCTTTGGTCCCCAGTCTCTCGCTTAATCTGCAAAGCCTGTTTATAAACGTCGAGCGCCTGATCGAATTTACCGAGATCAGAATAAGCCGACCCCATGTTAGTGAGAGTGTTGGCCACCTCATCTTTCATGCCGATCTCACGCAAGAGGGTGAGTGCTTTGTTATTGCTGACCAGGGCTAATTCCGGATGCCCCCTCGTCCATTGAACGGCGGCGATCTCGTTCAGGGCCGCAGCGACGCCACGTTTCTGACCGATTTTCTCATTCACTGCGATCGATTCCTGATAATTGCGCAGCGCTTCCTCTGGTTTATCGAGCAAGCGGTAGGAGATTCCGATCGACAGCAACATCAACGCATGTTGTTCTTCGTTGTCTACCTGAATGGCAAGACTGGATCCGCGCGTCAGTGAATCCAGGGCTGCCTGCGGGTTGCCGGTGAGATTGTCAACAACGCCTAGGCTCCAGAGCGCTTTTATATTTTTGGGATCGGTTTTGAGAACTTCCGCGAACTCGGCGCGGGCTTTATCGTATTGGCCGTTCTGCAAATAGAGGTTGCCCAACTCATATTGGACGTCCACATCTCCAGGCGAGCTTTTGGCGAGGTTTTCGTAGGCCTCCAGGGCTTTCTTGTTGTCCTTCATGGTCCGCGCGTTGCTGGCGTTGATCAGGTACTTTTCAGGCAACGGCAGATTCTGGTTGTTCGCGAGATCGGTTGCGCGAATGGAAGACTGCTCGGCGTCACTTTGAAAGCCCAGCTGAGATTGCGCATCCGCCAGCTTGGAATAGGCGAGAGCAAACTGGGGATCCTGGTTGGTCGCGGACTGCAGATGTTTCAATGCGTCGAGATATTTGCCCTCCCGCATGAGCACCGAACCCTGGTCGTATTCGCGAAGTGCCTCGACGGATTTGGTGTTTGGTTTAAACGATTGCGCCTTCAATTCTTCGACCACGTCGGCGGAGAGAGAAAGGTTCTTGCGCACCGAATCAGCCAGGCTGTCGATGGCGGTGGGCAGGTCCTTCACCAGCGCCTGCGCCTTTACCGGGATCGCCTGATCGTGCGCCACGTCACGAATGGAGGCATCGATCACGATCTGATCGCCGAAACGTGCATATTGACCGGAGACGAGAACGTCAGCGCTGCTGAATTGGGCTACACGGCGCAGCATATCCGGGTCCATCGCCACGTCGGGCCCGATGTGGAGATCGGAAAGCACCTGGTGAAGCCGGTCGGTAGGCACGGTGTGCAGATGAGCTGACTGGCCGATGTCGGTACTGAGCATGTCAGCCACACTGGAGCCAATCCAGTCGTCCTTGGGATCGCCGGATGAATTGCGAAAAGGCAAAATTGCCAGCGATCTTGCCTTAGCGGCTTGGACCTCTTGTTTCGCTTGGGGAACGGAGGCACTCCTAGGACGCACAAGGAAGTACGTCAGGGCTGCGACCAGCAACAGCGCCAAACCGATGGCGCCGGCAACGAGTCGCTTGTTCTCGTCTGCCCACCGGCGCGGCCCAGGCTTGAGACGCGCGGCGATGATGCCCGATTTGCCGGTACCCGCCCAAAGCTCCAGGTCTGCCAACAGCTCCGCCGCGGACTGGTATCTGAGGGCGACATCCCGTTCCAGACTTCGGCTCACGATCTGGCTCAGCTCAGGGGGAATGCTCTTATCGAATTCGGAGACGGGGACGACCCGTTCCTGGGTACGTTTGATCAGGCTGGCCAGCGCGCTATCCGCGCGAAAGGGCGTCTGACCGGTCAACAATTCATAAAAAATCAGCCCCAGCGAAAAGATGTCGGAGCGTTGGTCCAGGTTCCCGGCCAGCGCCTGCTCGGGCGACATGTATTCCATGGTGCCGACCATGGCACCGGTCTGGGTCATGCGGTTGCCTTCGAGGGTCTTCGCCAAGCCAAAATCCATGACCAGGATGCGACCGGTTCCGTTTTCCCGCATGATGTTCTGCGGTTTCAGGTCGCGGTGGATGACGCCCACGTTGTGCGCGGCTCGCAGTGCCCGGCATACCTGCTCAATAAGGTCGACAGCTTCCTTTGGCGGAAGCTTGGTTCGCTGATGGATGACGGCTGCGAGATTCTCGCCCTCGACGTACTCCATGGTGATGAACTTTATCCCCTCCGCGTCGCCGAGATCATAGATACGGACGACGTTGCGGTGGGTGACCTGGGTGGCGAGGATGAGTTCCTGTTTGAACCGGTCGAGAATGGCTCGGTTGCGCGCCAGGTCCGGGCGGATTACCTTGAGGGCGACCATGCGGCCGAGCTCGACATCTCGCGCCTTATAAACAGCGCCCATGCCGCCTTCGCCCAGCAAGTTCAAAACCTCATAGCGTTGCGCCAGCAGGTGACCGGAAGTAAGGACGTGTTGTCCTCCCTCGGTATAGTCCCCTGACAAAACTTGTGAAAAGGTTCCTAGTACGGTGGGACTGTCACTGGGGCTCGGGTTGACGCTGGGGGCGCCGAACATGGTATCGGCGTCGCTGGGGATATGAATGTTGGCGGACGAGCTTTCACCCTTCACCGGGGCGCGGACGCCCCCTTGGCCCGGTTTTGAGGCGTCGTGCCCGGGAGGATTTTCTCCTTCTTCTCGCATGACTCAATAGCCCCAGCCCCGCCATCGGGGTGTAGATTGACTCCATTTCGGCGGGTAAACGCAGTATATAGCGACTGGTCTCAAAAGCCTTGTACTTGCAATGTACGAAGGGCGCAGCTGAAGCCGCGCGGCAGCAGAGCTGGTCCGATGACAGCCAAAGAGCGTGTGTGAGAACCAGGATTTACAAACTCAGTCCCGCAGGGACGGCTGAACTTAGCCCAGGACGCTAGTTCTGGCGTGAATTGAAAGGACGATCAAGTCCCGTAGGGGACGGCTGGAAATAGACCGCGACGCAATCCTGGACAAGCTTCAGCCGTCCCTGCGGGACTGAGTTCATTAAGAGATGATTTTGCTCCCACCTTGTAGCGCGAAAAAGCGTACCTCAGTGGCTGAAGCCGCGTCGTGTAGAAGGCATTGGCGGCACGGCTGAACCCGTGCCCTTCGTACAGAAACCACCCACGGCCGCATTTGCGGAGAAAGAAATTCAGCCCCTCGCGCGGCTGCACGCCACGCATCCTCACGCGCGCAATGCAACGCTCATCGTTCGCCGCTCCAGCGAAGGGGCCCCGCTGTTAAGAAAAGCTAAATTCCGGTACCGTAGTCTGCTGCGCAGACGCTATCCCCGGCATGCGAGAAGAAATCGTACTGGGTGCGGTGGTTGAACTTGTAACGCGCACGCAGCTCGCGACCGACGTAGAGACCCAGAGCGGCAATTCCGACAGCAACTGAAGTCCAGCCAACAATCCACATTGCAGAGCCTTCTTCCTGGGGGGAAGAGATTTCCGGCTTTTGACCGGAATGTTGTAGTCCGTAAATGTCGTTACTATCCATGTACTTCATGCCGAAATAATAGCGCAGGTTGATCACAATCACGTAGTTACGGTGGGCGACACCAAAGGGCTATTTGACCTGCTCAATTTGATGCAGAAGAGCGACCTTGCGCGCCGCCGGAAGAAAGCTGGCTTCGATCGAATTTGCCGCCAGCTCGCGCAGATGCTCCTCCGTGAAGCCAAACGCCTCGTGGGCCAGGCGATATTCGTCCTGGAGGTCACTGAGGAACATAGCCGGATCATCGGAATTGAGCGTAATCATGAGGCCAGCGTCAAAATACCGGCGGACCGGGTGCTCCTCAAGCGTGGGACAACACCCGGTACGCAAATTCGAGGTAACGCAGATCTCGATCGGCACCTGGCGTTCCGCCAGTACTTCCATCAGGTCCGGATCGAGTTGGGCTGACAGGCCATGGCCGATGCGCTCCGCGCCGATATTGAGTGCTGCCCAGATGCTCTCGGGTCCCATGGTCTCGCCTGCATGGGCAGTCAGGCGCAGGCCGGCATCCTGTGCTTCCTGAAAGAGCTCGCGGAAGGGCTCGGCGCCGGTACGCCGCTCATCTCCGCCGATCCCGATGCCCACGATACTGGGTGAGTCACGCCGCAATTCTGCTGCTTTGCGAAAGACGCGGGCCGCTTCTTCCGGGCCGAAGTGACGAACCGCGTCGAAGATCCAGTAGAGCGTGATCCCGAATTGGCGCTCGGCACGCACCCGCGCAGCTTCCATCCCATAAAAGAGCGCTTCGAACTCGATCCGCCTCCAGTAGTAGACGACACCCACGGAAACATACACCTCGGCGTGCACCACGCCCTGAGCCGCCAAACGCTCCAGCATGCGAAAGGTGATCAGTTCATAATCTGCAGCAGTGCGGAGCCGTTCGCTGACTGCCTTGAACGCCAATAGGAAGCCAGTGAAATCGGTGTAGCGGTAAAGCGCCCTGGCCTCGGCGAGCGTAAGACGCTCGTCATCGTGCCTCTGGCTCAATTCGACCAGGGTTTCCGGGGAGACTGTGCCCTCCAGATGGAGATGGAGTTCCGCTTTCGGAAGACCACGTAACCAGGTGGCCACGACGCGGCGCGAGCTGGCAATACGTGTCATGAGAGGGACGAAAATTCGCTGTGCTTACGGCTATAGAGAAAATAAATGACCAGCCCGATGATCAGCCAGGCGAAAAAGCGCAACCAGGTGATCACCGGCAATCCAGACATGAGCAACGCGCAGAAAAAGAGGCTCAGAATGGGTACGGAGATGCCGCCCGGCGCGCGGAAGCCACGACGCCGCTCCGGTTGACGGAAGCGCAGGATCAGCACCCCGATGGATACCAGCACGAAGGCGAAGAGGGTGCCGATGTTGGACAGATCGGCCAGGGTGCCGATGTCCAGAAAGCCGCTGGGGATGGCTACCAGGAAGCCGGCCACCCAGGTGGCGACCGCGGGTGTGCGATAGCGCGGATGCACTTTGCCGAACCAGCGGGGAAACAGACGGTCGCGGGACATGGCAAACCAGACCCGCGCCTGACCGAGCTGAAACACCAGGATGGAGGAAATCATCCCCATCATGGCCCCACAAAGCACAATCAGCCGCACCCAATTCAGTGTCGAAGAGCCGGTACTATGGCTCAGCTTCTTGAGGGTGTTGACCACAGGCGCCGCATCATCCACCAGCGTCTGCCAGGGGATCAGGCCGGTAAGCACCACCGCGACCCCGATGTACAGCACGGTGCAGACGACCAGCGTCGCCAGGATGCCGATGGGAACATCGCGCTGCGGACGGTGGCATTCTTCCGCCGCGGTTGAGACCGAATCGAAGCCGATGTAAGTAAAGAAAATGATGCTGCCGCCGGTGAGCACGCCGGACCATCCATTGGGAAAAAACGGATGCCAATGGGAGGGGTGGACGAAGCGGGATCCCACGATCACAAACACCAGAATGGCGGTGATCTTGAGCAGAACCATGATGTTGTTGGTCCCCGCGGACTCGCGGATTCCCCTTACCAGCACGATGGTCAGGATCAGCACGATGAAAAAGGCGGGCAAATTGAAGCCCAGGTGCCAGCCCGGCTGGTAGATGGTGTTGCCTTGCAGGTCGGTGAGCCCGGAGGGCAGAAACGCGGGTGAAATCCAACGGGCGCTGGGATGCACGCCGAACCAATCCATGAAATCGACGATGTGGGCGGCAAAGCCGACGCACACGGCCATGTTGCTGACGGCGTACTCCAGGATGAGATCCCAACCGATAATCCAGGCGACCAGTTCACCCATGGTGGCGTAGGTGTAGGTGTACGCGCTGCCGGCGATAGGAATCATCGATGCCAGTTCTGCGTAGCATAGCCCGGTGAAGGCGCAGACAATCGCCACCAGCATGATGGAAAAGGCCAGGGCGGGCCCGGCCCCCGGGCGCCCCGCCAGGGCGTGGTGGTTCACCAGGTAATCGAGTAAGGGCGTGTTCAGGATCGAGGAGGTATCGAACTTTTCGCCGGCAATGGCGGTGCCGATCACGGTGAAAATCCCCGAACCGATCACCGCACCGATGCCTAGCGCAGTCAGCGACCAGGGGCCAAGCGTTTTCTTGAGACAGTGCTCGGGGAGCTCCGAGTCGCTGATCAGCTTATCGATCGATTTGGTTGCGAACAGTTGCTTTCGCAGCGTCTCGGCTCCTGGAGATTCGGATTTCTACAGCTATGCGGCCCAATAAACCCGCAGTCAGTGAACTTCTCCGCATCCGCAGAAAAGTCCCGTAGGGACGACTGTAATTAGCCCAGGACGTCAGTCCTGGGTAGTCCGAGACACCTGACCAGTCCCGTAGGGACGGCTGAAAATACCCCACGATGCAAACCTGAGGTAACGGGCTCAACTCGAAAATCGCCAGAAGGGAGAAGGTCTCGCCAAACTGCATACTGAGCAAGCTCCAGCCGTCCCTTCGGGACTGATCAGGTTTCTTGAAACCACCCAGGACTAACGTCCTGGGCTAATTACAGTCGTCCCTCCGGGACTTTAATGATCTCTGACGTCCAACGCTAACGCTTGCTTTGACCTCGAGACAGCCTCTTGGTCTTCTTCTTGTTGGAACCTCGGGGTGTGGTACGCGCGGCTTTGGGTGCAGCTTTCTTGCGCGCCGTGCGCTTGATCTTTTTCCGTTCCAACTTGTCTTCAATGCTTTTGGTATTGGCCATTATCTTCCTTGTCTACACTTTCTCCAGCTGGGCAAACTTCTCCACCAGCTTTTTCACGCCGAATTGTGCAAATTGTACCGTAATCTTCGCATCATCACCGTCTCCCTCGCGGCGGAAGACAACTCCCTCGCCGTATTTGGGATGGCGCACACGCTGGCCACTGCGAAAGCCGGTAGCTCCAGGAGGAACAGGAATCTCGAGCTTCGGCCTGCTCCCACTCGTCTTGCGCGAGGAGAAAAACTGGGCGATGTTGTCTAACGAACCGGCGGGCTTCGAACTGCCAGACTGCCGATTGCTCGAAGGAGCGGTCCGGGAAACGGTGCGCTGGTCCTCATCTTCGTAGTTGTAGTGGCGGGGCGACTCCCATTGATCGCGACTCGAGCCGTAACGCGCAGCATAGGCGCCACTCGACGGACGCTGCCCGCGGGTGAGGTCTTGCAACAGATGCGCCGGAATTTCTTCCAGAAAGCGCGAGGGCATGCTCGCTTCCGGCATGTCGTTGCCGTATCTGCGGCGATAGCGCGCTCGGGTCACCACCAGGGCATCCATGGCTCGCGTCATGCCTACGTAGCAAAGGCGCCGCTCTTCTTCGAGCTCGTTGGGCTGATTGAGTGTGCGTGAATGGGGAAAGAGACCTTCTTCCATTCCGGCCAGGAGAACCAGCGGAAACTCCAGACCCTTGGCGGAATGCAGGCTCATCAGAGTGACCCGGCTCTCGGGATTGTAACGGTCAGTGTCACTGACCAGTGCGGCGTGATCGAGAAACTCGGATAACGTCTCGCCCCGCTGCTGTGCATCCTGGGCAGCGTTGGCAAGTTCCTTCAGGTTTTCAATGCGGGAGAAGGATTCAGGCGTCCCTTCTTCCTCGAGCGAACGGATATAGCCGGTGCGGTCGATCAGAAAGCGAATCAATTCCGGTAGCGTGGCTGCGTCTCCGGGCTTGCGGAATCCCTCATGGGCTACGGGGTCGGTCGCAGGAAGAAAGGGCTTGTCCGCTTCATCGAAGCTCAGTAGTGGCGGTGTTTGCTCCTCCGGGTCTACATCGGCGGGCTCGGGTTCCAGATCGCCAAAGTCAAAACCGACATCCTCCCACTCGCCTGAATCGGCTTCGACGCTTTCAGCGGCGCACGACTCCGGCTCGGCGGCGACGTCTTGCGCGAGCTTCTCGGCAAATCCCGGCTCGAGCAGAGCACGGGCATCTTCGATCAGGCGGCGGAAGCTCGCGAGCGCAATACACGCGCGTGCGGGCAAAAGCTGTTCTTTCACCGCGTGCCCGATCGCCGCCCACGTACTCATGCC
This sequence comes from uncultured Acidobacteriaceae bacterium, assembly GCA_963830325.1. Classification (GTDB taxonomy): domain Bacteria; phylum Acidobacteriota; class Terriglobia; order Terriglobales; family Acidobacteriaceae; genus PALSA-350. Next base: position 568,450 of record CAWHMV010000003.1, on the reverse strand, counting down.
GGTTTCCACGCTCAGCCGGTCCAGCACTTCGAGCGTGGTCTTGCCGATACCGCGTGCCGGGGTATTGATCACGCGTGCCAGCGCGATCGAGTCATCCGGGTTCTGCACCAGCTTGAGATAACTCAGCAGATCCTTGATCTCGGAACGGTCATAGAAAGAGAAGCCGCCCACCATGGTGTAGGCGATTCCGTAGCGGCGCAGTGCTTCTTCTACCAGCCGCGACTGCGAGTTGGTGCGGTAAAGCACCGCGGCGCGCGGCACCTCCTGCTCTTCGCCTGCCTTGCGCATGTACTTCTGAATCTGGTCGGCGATAAAGAGCGCTTCGTTTTCTCCATCCGGCGCTTCGTAGTAGCCGATCAGGGCTCCGCCCTCGCGCGAGGTCCACAGGTTCTTGCCCTTGCGCTGCAGGTTGCGAGCCACGACCGCGGAAGCACCTTCGAGAATCACCTGCGTGGAACGATAGTTTTGTTCCAGGCGAATGGTTTTCGCCTCCGGGAAGTCGCGCTCGAATTCCAGGATGTTGCGGATATCGGCCCCGCGCCACGAATAGATGCTCTGGTCTTCATCGCCCACGACACAGACGTTGTGCTCTGCGCCGGCCAGCAGCTTCATCAATTCGTACTGCGGGCGGTTGGTGTCTTGATACTCGTCGATCAGGAGGTAGCGATAGCGGCGGTTGTAGCGTTCCCGCACTTCGCCCGATGAGCGCAGCACGCGCACCGCCTCGAGCAGAAGGTCGTCAAAATCCAGCGCGTTAGCCTTCCGCAGTTCCTTACGGTAAATTTCGTAAATGTGCGCGACCCGTTCGGCCACGGGATCGGTGGACTCCAGATAAATTTCCTGTGGATCGAGCATGTGGTTCTTGGCGTAAGAGATACGCGACAGAACTGTGCGCGGCGTCAACTGCTTGGTGTCAAGCCCCATGCGGCGCATCGCTTGCTTGACGATGGCTTGCTGATCGGCTTCATCGTAGATCACGAAGTTGCGGGTAAGCCCTTCATTGCCAATGCGCAGCGCTTCGATGTCGCGGCGCAGAAGGCGCACGCAAAAGGAGTGAAAGGTGGCCAGCAGCGGCTTGGCCAGCGATCGGTGCTCGAGCAGCTTATCTACCCGCTCCGCCATCTCGGCCGACGCTTTGTTGGTAAACGTGACAGCGAGGATGGAATCGGGCGCGACATTCCGTACCTCTATGAGATAGGCGATGCGGTGGGTAATGACGCGGGTCTTGCCGGAGCCCGCCCCAGCCAGGATCAGCAAGGGGCCGTCCACCGATTCGACGGCGGCGCGTTGCGGCGGATTTAATTTGTCGAGCAGATGTTGCAATGGCTGGTCTCTGGAGGATGGTGAAGCGATGAATTCTCTTCTACCAGTGTATCGCCCGGCGCGAGTTGTGTTGCAATTCGGATATGCACAGCGTGGATGAGCGAGTTCGGCGGAGAGTTTGTGTTTTTTGTGGATCGAGCCTTGGGGTAAAGCAGGCGTACCGTGCGGAGGCAGTGACCCTGGGCCGCCTGCTGGGAGAAGCTGGGTTGGGCCTGGTATACGGCGGAGCACAAGTGGGGTTGATGGGCGCGTTGGCCGACTCCGCACTCGCCCACGGCAGCGAGGTCATCGGAGTGATTCCCCGTTCCCTTGCTGGGATCGAAGTTGCACATCAGCATCTGAGCCAGCTGGTTTTGGTCGAGACCATGCACGAGCGCAAAGCATTGATGGCGCAGGAGGCGGATGCCTTTGTCGCCTTGCCAGGCGGTTTCGGCACGCTCGACGAGTTTTTCGAAATTCTTACCTGGGCGCAACTGGGCATCCATGCAAAACCCTGCGTGCTGGTGAATTACGATGGCTATTACGATCAACTGCTTAGCTTTCTCCAAACGACTGTCGAGCAGGGGTTTCTTAAACCGGAAAACTATGCCCTGATTCAGGTAGTGGGGAATGCTCCCGATGCACTCAAATGCATGCAGAAGCTGTGGCAATCTCTACCTGTCAGCCATGTCGCCCCAGCTGAGCCTGCCCCCTAAGTTGTTGTCTGCAATTCCGGCATGCGATATAACCGGCTCACCGATGAGATGGAAAAGCTCTTTCGCGCTCCTGCTCGCCACGTGCCTGGCGCACGGCGAGGCTCCTAAACCTTCAGCAAAACCGGGGCTCACGTTCCAGATTTCCTTTCCTGCGGCAACCCACTCGGACCCGGTTACCGGGCGGGTTTTCGTTATCCTCTCCCGCGACATAACGCACTGCGGTCCCGCCGATGCAGTCGCCGCCACGGCAGAACCCTGTGAGCCCCGCTTGCAGGTCAGCCGCATCGGTGTTCCCTTCTTCGGCCGCGATGTCAATTCCCTTAAGGCCGGCGACTCCGCGACCATCGACAATTCCGACCTCGGCTCCCCTCTCGCGCACCTGTCAGACATTCCCGCCGGCGACTACTACATCCAGGCCATGGTCAACGTCTACTCCGAGTTCCACCGGGCTGATGGACACACGGTGTGGATGCATGACGATCAATGGGAAGGACAGCGGTGGCAACGGTCGCCCGGCAACCTCTACAGCAAAGCGGTCAAGATGCACATTGACCCTGCTTCTGGCGCTATCCGCCTGGTCACCGACCAGGTGATCCCGCCAGTCACAGTGCCCCCGGACACTGAGTACGTCAAACACATCAAGTTCAAGAGCGAGCTGCTTTCGAAGTTCTGGGGACGTCCCGTTTATCTCGGTGCGGTCGTACTTCTGCCCCGCGACTACGACCGCACCACAATCCGCTATCCGATTGACTACGTTCAGGGACATTTTTCGCTGGAGGCTCCCTACCGCTTCGATGGCCAGAACGAATTCTCCAAAGCCTGGATGAGCGATCACTACCCGCGCATGATTGCTGTGACTCTGCAGCATCCCAATCCGTACTACGACGACTCGTATTTGGTGAATTCACCCAATGTTGGGCCCTACGACGACGCTTTGATGCAAGAGCTCATACCCGCTATTGAAAAGCAGTTCCGGGTGATCAGCGAGCCCTATGCCAGGGTTGTTTCCGGCGGTTCTACCGGGGGCTGGATCTCGGCGTATTTACAGATCTTCCATCCCACCTTCTTCGGCGGGGCGTGGTGTTCGTGCCCGGATGCAGTCACCTTCTCTGACGTGGAGGGAGTGAACTTTTACAAGGACGATAACGCCTTTTTCAAGATGTACGACTGGCGTCCGGTGCCTACGATCAACAGCCGCTTCACCAACGGGCAGGCGATTCAGACTTCGGAGCAGCGCAATCGCTATGAGCTGGTCAGCGGCGACCACGGCCGTTCCGGCGAACAGATCGACGTGTGGTCTGCAGTGTGGGGTCCGGTCGGCGAGGACGGGTTCTTCAAGCCTGCCTTCGACAAGTCCACGGGCAAGATTGACAAGGACGTCGTCGCCTATTGGCGCGACCACTGGGATCTGCTGGAGTACTTAAGGCGCAACTGGTCCACGGTCGGGCCGGAGCTGAAGGACAACCTCTATTTCTTTGCCGGGGACGCGGATACTTATTTCCTGAACAACTCCACTATGGAGCTTGATGCGTGGCTGAAGACGACCACTGCGCCGCACTCGCAAGCGCAATTTATGTATGGCAACCTCAAGCCGCACTGCTGGCAAGGGCCGGTCACGCCTGCGCAGCGGATCATCGAGATTGCCCAGCATATCCAGCGCCACAAACCGGAAGGTGCGGATACGCCCTGGTGGGACTACCGCTAGGTTGCGCTCTCTACATTTCCAAGGAAGGTCCGCTGAACTGCAGATCCCTCGGCTTCGCTCGGGATGACAAAGGAAAGGGCAACGGTTCCACAAAGAGTAGTTGCTGGACCGAGACAAAGAGTAGTTGCTGGACCGAGGCTTTTTCACCACCTTTGACGGGCCGGCGGCTCACCCATGGCAATGAAAACGTTCCGTTCAATAACCACTCTCCATACAAGGGTAGCCCTTTCCTTTGTCATCCCGAGCGAAGCCGAGGGATCTGCAGTTCAGCGGACCTTCCTTGGAAATGTTTTCCTAGCGGAGTGGAGGGATCTGCGGTTTCCCTTACGGGATTTCACGGCCCTACAGCCGTGCGGCACTGATCGCAAAGGCAGTGACGGCGCAGGTAGTCCCAGGAATAGATGCCGCTCTGGTGCCCGTCATTCCAGCGAAAACTGATCGCATAGCGACCAACTGGGGAGACCGACTCCGGCCGCGCCGGTGCTTTGTACATTTGCAGCAGTGTTGCCGGCTGGGGCTTGGGTTCACCCGCCTTACGGCCGGTGGCCCCGCGCTCTTCGTGGCAGGTGGCGCAAGGGCAGGCATCGCGCAGCCAGGTGAAGTTCCAGCTGCTTTGATGGCCGTCTTTCCAGTCAATCTCCATGCCTGTCCCGGTCGTCTTCTGCACCCGGACCCGTGCCGGTTCGGTCGCCTCTTTCGGCAAATCGCGATGCGCGGTCTCCTGCGCCAGCTTCTGAGCCTCTTGCTCGCTGATAAATCGAATGCCTTCGTGGCTCATCGCAAACCCTCTTTAAGCATACTGTTTCCAGAAAAAGTACGCAGCCATTCCCAACCCGATCGCGACCACCAGCAGGCGCATGAATTGCGGATTCAGACCCCGCGAATAACGTGCTCCCAGAAACCCGCCCAACGCCGCAGCGATCATCATGAGCAGGCAGTACTGCCAAAGGATCTGCTTCTCCACAATGAAGGTGACGACGGCGATGCCGTTGGCCGTAGTGGTGGCGATCACCTTCAGCGCGTTGACCTGGTTGATGTTCTGGATGCCGAAGACCGCCAACACGGACATCAGCAGAAAGCCCGCACCGGCGCCAAAATATCCGATGTAAAAGCACACCATGACCACACCAATCCATAGCGGGACGAGACTGGGGCTGGGGCTCGGCTTGGCGCCGGAGACGCTCACGCGGTTGCGCCGCAGCCAGGCAGAAACCGGACCGCTGGCCGCAAACAGCCCAGCGGCGAGCAGCAACAACCAGGGCACCAACGCCATGAAGGTGGCCTGCCCGGTATGAAGCAGAACGATCGCTCCCAACACTCCCCCCAGCAGAGCCGCGGAACAAACCGGCAGCACCAGCCTCAGGTTTGCCTTCAGATCTTGCCAGTAGGCGGCAATCGAAGTGAACTGGCCCGGCCAGAGGGCAACCGTATTGGTTGCATTCGCCTGGATAGGCGGAACGCCAACGCCCAGCAGCGCCGGAAACGATAAGAAGGAACCGCCGCCCGCCATGGCATTCAGGGCGCCGGCGAGAAAAGAAGCGATGACCAGCCATGCGTGTTGCCAGTGAGGACCAAGTGCCATGCAGTCTTATTCTCTCAGTCGACCTGCAGAATCAGGCACTTCAGATACTCGGTCTCGGGAATAGTGAGAACCACTGGGTGGTCTGGGGCTGCCCCGCGACGCTCCAGCAGGCGAATCCGGCGTTGCGCATCTCCCGCGGCGGCGGCTACCACGGCGTGAAACTCGTCCCAGGAAACATAGTGCGAACAGGAGCAGGTAACCAGCGTCCCGCCGGAGCGCAACATCTTAAGCGCCCGCAGATTGAGCTCTTTGTAGCCGCGTAGGGCTCCGGGGACGGCGCGTTTGGACTTGGCAAAGGCGGGCGGGTCCAGGATAACGGTGTCATAAGTATTTCCCGCTGTGCTCCAGTCGCGAAGAAGATCGAAAGCGTTGGCCTCGATCCACTCGACCGGGGCCTGGATGCGGTGCCGATTCACCTCAAGGTTTTCTTCCGCCACCTCGAGGGCCGCCCGGGAGGCGTCGATTCCTGTAACACGGGTGCAGGATTGGGCCAGATGCAGCGCGAAACCGCCCTGGTAGGTGCAGACGTCGAGCGCCTCACCGTGGGCATAGTGGGATGCGGCGGCGTAGTTCAGACGCTGATCAAGAAAGGCCCCGGTCTTCTGCCCGGCATTGGCGTCGTAGTGAAAGGCCAGCCCATTGAGATGGAATATGGTCCGTAACTGGGCAACAGGCTCGGCAGAGTAGAGCGGCGCCTCCGGCGGCTCGCTCAGTTGTTCCAGTTCGCGTATGCGAGCATCCGACCGCTCCACGATCGTGACCGGGGCGAGTTCCGTTTGTAGAACATGAACGATGAGCGCACGAATGTCGTCCCGGTCTAGCGCCTTGGTGTTGATCTCAAACAGGATTAAGTCGCCGTAACGATCGACAATCAGGCCGGGAAGCTGATCAGCTTCGCTGAAGACCAGGCGGCAGGCGTCCGTACCCTCGTCCAACATGCCTGCGCGGAGCTGAATCGCCTGGCGCAGGCGTCGTTCGAACAGCGCCATCCACGCGGTGTGGGTGAGATGGGGATCGGAGGTTACCAGTCGAAGCGCGATCTGCGAAGTTGGGCTCCACAGCGCCGTGCCCAGGGGGAAACCACGATGGTCGGCCACCGCCATCAGGCCTGCATCCATTTCCACTAAATGCTCAATGTCTGAACGGTAGACCCAGACGTGGCCGGCACGCAGCCGGTCCGCCGCCCTGCGGGAAATAATCGCGACCGGTCCCTCGCTGCTGAAGGCGCGCGCAGCCTGGCTGGGGGGCGCGGAGATAGGTTCACGGGCCACAAGTCATCTTCGCACAGCCTTGCTGATTGAAAGGAAGGCACAATGCTCCCCGGGCCTGGAGATTATTCGGCTTTTAGAGCGTGCGTGAGAACTCCATTTCCAATCTCAGTCCCGTAGGGACGGCTGAACTTAGCCCAGGACGCTAGTCCTGGGTTGGATTCGAAAGGACGACCCAGTCCCGCAGGGACGGCTGAAAATAGGCCGCGACGCAATCCTGGACAACCTTCAGCCGTCCCTCCGGGACTCAATCATGTTTCATGATGTACCCAGGACTAGCGTCCTGGGCTAAGTTCAGCCGTCCCTACGGGACTAAGTTTGGAAACGGAGTTCTCACACACGCTCTAACCCTTATGGGGGTCCAGCTTCGTCTGGCACCGACGAAGCCGGGCCCACGTCTTGACGATTGCCTCAAACACGGAGTCATAGCCTGCCTAACCCAAGCAGCCTATAATCAGGTATGGCGACTGTGCACTCTACGCCACTCGAGCCTCCCGCGGAGCCAGGCATCCTCACGGCGAAATTTGCCGAATTGCTGGCAACAATCGGTAAAAACCGGCCGAGCGACGACATTGGAGTAATTCGCAGAGCTTGGGAGTTTTGCGTGCAGCACCACAGCGGGCAGCTCCGAGCCTCCGGGGAGCCGTACGTCCTGCACCCACTCGAAGTAGCCCAGGTTCTGGCCGAGATGAAGCTGGACTCGACCGCGATCGCGGCCGGCCTGCTCCACGACGCCGTCGAAGACACCCCCGTCACCACCGAGGACATCACCGAACAATTCGGAGAGCAGGTCGCGCACATCGTCGAAGGCGTGACCAAGATCGACAAGATCCAGTTCGCTAATCGCGAGGATCGCCAGGCTGAGAACGTACGCAAGATGCTGCTGGCGATGGTGAGCGATGTGCGCGTGGTCCTGATCAAGATGGCCGACCGCCTGCACAACATGCGCACTCTGCAACATCTGCCGCCCGACCGGCAGGAATCAATCGCCCGGGAAACTCTGGATATCTACGCTCCCCTCGCCCACCGGCTGGGTATGGGCAAGGTACGCGGTGAGTTGGAAGATCTGGCCTTCCGATACGTCGATCCCTTCGGCTATGAGCAGGTCAAGACTGCGGTGGATGCAGCCCGCGATGAGGATGAGCAGTTTCTCAACTCGGTCGAATCCCTACTCAACGAGCGGCTCAGGGAAAACAATATCCACGCACGTGTGGAATGGCGCATCAAGCGGCTCTACAGCATTTACCAGAAGCTGCAAAAGCAGAAGATAACCGTTGACCAGGTGTATGACCTGCTGGCAGTCCGCGTGATCACTCCGACGGTGCAGGACTGCTACGCGGCCTTTGGCCTGATCCACTCCATCTGGCGCCCGGTGCCGGGGCGCATTAAGGACTTTATCGCCATGCCCCGGCCCAATCTGTATCAATCGCTGCACACCACGGTGATGGGCGAGGGCGGGCACCAATTCGAGGTTCAGATCCGGACCGAAGAAATGCATCGCATCGCCGAAGAAGGGATCGCGGCTCACTGGAAATACAAAGCGGCTGGTTCGCCCACCAGCGCGCGAGATGAGCAGCGCCTGGCCTGGGTGCGGCAGCTGGTCGAGTGGCAGCGGGAGATGTCCGACCCCAACGAGTTTCTCTCCACACTGAAAATCGATCTATACCCCGAAGAGGTTTACACCTTCACCCCCAAGGGCAAAGTGGTGGTGCTGCCGAAGGATGCGACGCCGATTGACTTCGCCTATTCCATCCACACTGAGGTGGGTAATACCTGTGTAGGGGCCAAGGTAAACGGCAGAATGGCCCAGCTGCGGACCAAGCTGCACAACGGCGACATCGTGGAAGTCGTTACCCAGAACGGGCATACCCCCAGCCGCGATTGGCTCACCTTCGCCAAGAGCTCGCGGGCCCGCAACAAGATCAAGCATTGGCTCAACGAACATCAGCGTGAGCGGGCCATTGAAATCGGCAAGAAGCTGCTCGACCGGGAAGCGCGCAAGTACAAAGTCTCCCTGAGCAAGCTCACCGACACGGACTATGCTCGCGCGGCCGGCGAATGTGGCCTGGCAACGGCCAGCGACCTAATGGCGGCCATTGGCTTTGGCAAGTACTCCTCGCGCCAGGTACTGAACAAGCTTTCTCCGGGTGTGACCTCGCAGACCGGCCTGGAAATAGAGCCGGGTAAGGACGCTCCCAAGGGTCTCATGTCGGAGACGGTTAGGCGCGTCCATATGCACGGGTCCGATTCCCTGCAGGTGGAAGGCCAGGACGATCTGCTGGTCTACCGCGCCCGATGTTGCAATCCGATCCGTGGCGAAGAAATTGTCGGTTACGTAACCCGCGGCAAGGGCGTAGCGGTGCACGCGCGAAGTTGCCCCAACGTGCAGAACCTGCTCTACGAGAGCGACCGCCGCATCTCTGTGGAATGGGCCCGCGTGGCAGAAGAAAACCCGGGCCGCAAAATGACCTACCCGGTCAAACTGACGGTATTTTGCGACGACCGTGCCGGCATGCTGAAGGAAATGACCGCGGTCATCAGCGACGACGGCACCAATATCCGGGGGGTCGACTCCAAGCCAACGGGCGACTCAGAAGCGGTGGTCGAATTTGTTCTGGAAGCCGAAGACATGCGGCACCTTACACGCCTGGTAAGCGGCCTGCGGCGGGTGCCGGGTGTTCGCGATGTGCAACGCGCTCACAAGGTATGAAGCATGGGAAAATCAGGGCATGAATCTTCTTGGTAAGTTGGCGGTTTCAACAGAAAATGCTCCAGCAGCAATCGGCCCCTATTCCCAGGCCATCGAAATCGGGGAAATGATCTACACCTCAGGGCAGGTGGGGCTTGATCCGAAGACCGGGCAGATAGTGGACGGCGGCATCCGTGAGCAGACCATTCGCGTGCTCGAGAACCTCAAGGCGGTCCTGGCGGCAGTCCGCAGTGACCTGCAAAAGGTGGTTAAGACCACGGTTTATCTCAAGAACATGAGTGATTTTGCGGCGATGAACGAGATTTACGCCACGTATCTGGCGAAAGATGGCTGGGTCGCGCCGGCCCGGTCCACGGTCGAAGTGGCTAGATTGCCCAAGGACGCCCTGGTTGAAATCGAAGTGATCGCGCTACGCTAGGCCTCGCTTCTTAACGTGACGAGATGCATCGAATCACTCGGGAGCGAGATCATGGAAAAAGAGCAAGTCGCCAAGCTGGACAAGATTGAGAAAACGGATGCGGAGTGGCGTGCTGAGCTGACTCCGGAACAGTATTACGTCATGCGGCAGAAGGGGACGGAGCCGGCATTCTCCGGTGCTCTCTATCGGAACCATGCGGACGGAACCTACCGCTGTGGGGCCTGCGGTGCTGAGCTATTCAGCTCCGACACCAAATTTGAGTCAGGAAGCGGGTGGCCCAGCTTCTCGGTGCCGGCAAACGCGCAGGCAGTGGACCTCCACGAAGACAAGGGCTACGGGATGACGCGCACCGAGGTTACGTGCGCTCGTTGCGGCGCCCACCTGGGGCATGTCTTCCCGGATGGCCCGGGGCCGGGCGGGCTTCGCTATTGCATCAACTCGTTGTCGCTTGGTTTTGACCCCAAACATACGGGGACAAAGGAATAGTTACGAGGCTTTAACGACCTTGCCCGCCTTGATGCAGCGGGTGCACACGCGAATCCGTTTGTTGCCGCCGTCCACCTCGGCCTTGACGGGACGGAGATTGACGTTCCAGCGGCGCTTGGAAACATTGTGCGCGTGCGAGATCTTGTTACCGAACTGCGGGCCTTTGCCGCAGATTGTGCAAACCTGAGCCATGACAAACTCCAGATTACTTAAGCTTTTCGCAGAAACCGTGCGGCAGTCTAACTCTGTGCACGCACTATCGAAGAGGATGACAGTGGGCTAAAGCACACGTACACGCAACAAACTCGCGAACTACCAGTATAGCCGGACCCGCAGCCGGCGACAACCCGGGCCTCCTGGTTGCGGAAAGCAAGGGAACGGTACCTAAATCCGCAGAAGCATTGAATCAAGTCCCGCAGAGCCTGCCCTGAGCTTGTCGAACGGGGACGGCTGAACTTAGCCCAGGACGCAGTCCTGGGTTCGCTTGGACGATGGAAGAGTCCCGCAGGGACGACTGAAAAACCCAAATGAGACATGGTCCTGAGTTCGCGTTGCGGATCGCCTCCGGTTAACTGCCAGTCGTCCCTACGGGACTTTTCGTCGCTCGAATCTCTACCCAGGACTGCGTCCTGGGCTAAGTTCAGCCGTCCCCGTTCGACAAGCTCAGGGCAGGCTCTGCCGGACCCAGTTTGCCATCGGTAGGTTCTCACGCACACTCTTTAAGCTCTGAGGTACGCTTTCATTTCTGCCTTGAGCGTCTGCTCTCCTCTGCAACTTCATGGGCGCTATAGAATAGCGGATCACGACTTCCTGCTCCCTCGATGCCCAAACGCGATGTAGCCGCTCCTTCCCACCCCAAACAAGAACGATTCCGTCCGCCGTGGTTGGTTTTCTGGGTCGCTTTCGCCGTGCGGGTGATCTACCTCACTTTGGCTCACACCTATCGCTTCCGGCCCTATGACGACCACATGCTGTTCGGTGAAGAGATGGGGAGAGTTGCTCGAGCGCTGGCCACCGGGTACGGCTTCTCCGATCCGTTCCGGGGACACACAGGCCCGACGGCGTGGGTAGGACCGCTCTTTCCCTTGCTCCTGGCCGGAGTCTTCAAGCTGTTCGGCGTGTTTAGCCCGCTGTCTGCATGGGTAATTCTCACCCTCAACAGTCTGTTTTCCGCCCTGACGGCCCTGACGATCTGGGAGATCGGGGCTCGCTGTTTCAACGGGAACGTAGCCAGGTGGTCGGCCTGGATCTGGGCGCTCTACCCGGCTGCCATGCAGTATGCCGTCCGCTGGGTATGGGATACATCGCTCACCACGTTTCTCTTTTCCTGGGTGCTGGTGCTGGCGTTGCGCATCCGATCGGGCGAAACCCTGGGACGCTGGGGACTCCTTGGGCTGCTCTGGGGGTTGACCGGACTGAGCAATCCGGCTCTGCTCATCTTCCTGCCCGCCTGCGGACTGTGGGTTCTTGCCGGATCACCCAGACGCCAGCTGAGCGGAGTCCTTCTGGCCGCCGTGTTGTTCACCGCCTGCCTGGGGCCCTGGACCTGGAGGAATTGGCTGGTCTTCCACCACTTCGTGCCTGCCCGAGGAAATTTCGGCGCCGAGCTGTACCTGGGCAATGGGCCGGGATCAACTGGCTTATTGATGGAGTACGACCACCCTATCCAGGCGCCCGATCAGCTTCGGCTTTACACCGCGATGGGCGAGATTGCCTACTCCAAAATGCGTGGAGAGCGAGCCATGACTTCGATGCGCACCGACCCGGAGCGTTTTGTGAAGAACACACTCAAGCGGGTGTTCTTCTTTTGGGCCGGGGTTCCCCACCCGGTAAGCCGGACAGAGTGGGTGGAGTACGCGCGCAGCCTGAACTTCATATTTGGCAGCGTTTGCGGACTGCTTGGACTGGCTCTCGCTCTGCAGCGAAGAGCGCCGGCCGCCTGGCTGTTCGCGTGGGCCTTTCTGCTCCTACCGATGGTGTATTACGGCGTGGCTGCCCACGCCCGCTTTCGCCACCCGCTGGAGCCTTTGATCGTGATCCTCGGGGTTTACCTGTTTCAATCCGCCGAGTTGACCAAAACTGGCAGGAACCGTAAACTTAGAGAGCTTGGGACCTAAGCCTTTGGTGCGGTCTGCTCACCTTCGGGTTTGAGCACAATCAGCAATCTATTATTTGCCCAGCTAGTTTTTTCCGCCGATGTGATTCGGCGTGGAGGATTTTTATGTACGCTGTGATCCGCACGGGTGGTAAGCAGTATTGCGTTTCCCCAGGCGAGGTAGTCAAAATCGAAAAGGCAGGCGTCGAGCCCAACGGCGCGGTGGAATTCAACGAAGTGCTGGCGTTTTCGGATGGTCAGTCTCCCCTCTCCAAACCTACGGGAGGCAAGGTACTTGGCACCGTAGTCAGCGAGGGACGCGGGGATAAGATCCTGGTTTTCCACTTCAAGCGCAAGAAGCAATACAAGAAGCTGCAGGGCCATCGCCAGGCCTACACCGAGGTGCGGATCAACAGCATCGAGGTAAATGGATTTAGCTATGGCAGCGAAAAGGCTGCCCAGTAGGCAAATTTCTGATTGATTGAGGATTAGGCAATGGCACATAAAAAAGGCTTAGGCAGTTCTAAAAACGGTCGCGACTCGAATGCACAGCGACTGGGCGTCAAGATCTTCGCCGGACAGGTGGTCACCGGTGGTTCCATCATCGTGCGCCAGCGCGGCACCAAGTTGAAGCCTGGTTTGAATGTCGGCCGGGGTAAAGACGACACCCTCTATGCCGAGATTGCCGGCCGAGTGAACTTCATCGACCGCGGCAGGACTGGCCGTTTTGTCTCCGTACATCCAGTAGAAACCCCCGCAAACTAGCTGCGCGCGATAGGGCTTTCCACGTGAGGACGCTCTGAACGAAGGACATTTGCCGCACAAAACAAAAAGGCCGTAACGGAGTATCCCGTTACGGCCTTTTGAGTTGCCTGAAGGTTTAACTGGCTACGTGAAGTGAGTTCTTGATCAGGATGCGGTCGACCACCTTTTCGACATCCTGAAGGAAGAAATCGCTTGCCGGGAGGGCCACTGGAACCCGCGGCGTGCTGTGTCCAAAGGTGGTTGCGATTTCGTTCCAACGCGCCAGGGGCGAAGAGGTGCTGAGCGCGGTAAACCGGCGAGCTGGCTCCGGTACCATGAAGTAGGCGGACCAGACGGCCAGCGTTACAAGGCTGGCGCTGGTCGTGACCACGCTGACGGTTGAAGTCAACATGTCGCCTCCGAGGTGCAAAAGCCCTGTAGAAATGAACAGGTCACTCGCTGCCATGATGCCGAAACCGAAACTAATACCAAAGACCCGGCTGCGGTAAGACAGCCCGAGCTTGCCTGCGGCAAGCAACAGGAACAGCAGGAGGCTAAGGATGAAGATGCTCTCGCACCGCATCGCCTGGGCCACAAGGGCGAGGAAAAACTTGTTGCCTCTGCCGCCCGGTGTGAGCAGTGCCGCCGACGTGGCGACAAAGGAAATGGAAGCCACCCAGCGGAAGGATATAGAGCCCAACCACTTCAGGCCAGGAAAGGGATCCATGGAGGACTGGAACAGCTCTTGGATGACCAGGAACACGATGATCGCGCCCGCTACGTAGCTGCACCAGTACGTATAGAAGTAGCACGAGTAGATGGCTTTCTCGCTCACCGTGATGAAGCGATGCGCCTGCAGCAGGAGGTGAAGGATCACCGAAGATGTGAGCCGAACCGAGACGTAAGCGAAAAGCGCTGGAAAGCGCCGATGCTCCCGAGATCTAAGCAGAGCCACCATGGCCACGACCATGAGGAGGGGCTCTGCCGCGTACAAGGTGTTGAGGGCTACGCTCGTCATCACACCACCCCTTCTGAGTCTTGAGAATAGCTCGAAAAGGGATGGTGCTCAACCTAAGAAAACCTTTAAAGGTGGCACTTTTGTGCTATCTGTGCATAGTTTGGGTACTGACGGAGGTCGCGTTAGTACTGTTTTTTCGCTCTACCACATGCATGGACTGCCGGGGGGGCACATCGGTACCGGCATGGCGTGCGATACGACCAAGCTATGAATCGCGGTCACTTGGTTTGTAGGCTTGATAGTTACTGCACTGGCGACAACACCGGCGAAGACGATGGAAAAGATGGATGCGTGAACGAAAAGTTTCATGACTGGTTACCTCCGGGGGGTGGGTGTTTCGTTTCTGTGTGGAAGAGGGGGACAAACAAGAGTATAGTCCGCGAGATTCACGAGCTTGTGTTTTTAGGCACATATAGAGGTTATCTACTCTTGCCCTTACCTAAGTACCTCTTCTACTGCTCTAGAGTACCCCATTTTTAAGTTACTTCAGAATTCTTCGAAAGAGGTATAGTGGTCACCTAAGTACCAGCGACCTTCGTTTTCCGGAAAAGGTTGCGCTGCCTGGCTAAGCCATGTTTATGCCCTGATTTCCACCCTGCCTGGGTGCGCCTGCGAGCCTTATTTGGACCCCGAAACGTGGTAAACTTGAAGCAGTCAAGTGCAGTCAACCCCTGCACTTTCAAGATGTTATTTCCGATCGGTCCCTTCGTACCGAGAGCCGTTTTCAAGCTTTGCTGTTCGGAGTTGCATGTCCACCAAAGAACTTTCCGTTTCCGCTGCTCTTCCCCAGGCTCCCATGAGCGATGATTTAATCCCGGAACGCACCTATACCGGCGACAACATTAAGATTCTGGAAGGCTTAGAAGCTGTTCGCCTGCGCCCCGCAATGTACATTGGGTCAACCGGCGATCAGGGTCTGCACCACCTGGTGTATGAGGTGGTGGACAATTCGGTGGATGAAGCGCTCGCTGGCTATGCAACGCACGTAGACGTAATCATCCACATCGACAACTCAATCACCGTCACGGACGACGGACGCGGCATTCCTGTGGACGAGATGGATGTTCCCGGTGGCAAGCGGATGCCGGCCCTGCAGGTGGTGCTCACCAAACTGCACGCTGGAGGCAAGTTCGACTCCTCCAACTACAAAGTCTCAGGCGGACTGCACGGGGTTGGTGTTTCCTGCGTGAACGCGCTCAGCGAAGAGCTCGACGTCGAGGTCTGGAAAGACCTGAATACCTATGAGCAGGAGTACGCCAAGGGAATCCCGATCACCAAGCTGAAGCAGACGGGGACGACCAAGAAGCGCGGTACAAAGATCCACTTTCTCCCCGATCGCTCGATTTTCACGGTAACCGAATACAACTTCGACACCCTGGCCCAGAGGCTGCGCGAGCTTGCCTTCCTCAATAAGGGCCTGGAGATCAGCCTGGTCGATGAGCGAACGACCGATCCCAAGACCGGAGAAGCCAAGCGTTCCGACTTTAAATATGCCGGCGGCATCGCCGAATTCATCAAGCATCTGAATCGGGGCAAGCAGGTACTCCATGACAAACCCATCGTCATGGAATCTTCCCGCGATGGGGTTGAACTCGATATCGCCTTGCAGTACAACGACAGCTATTCCGAGTCGGTGTTCAGTTTTGCCAACAACATCAACACGGTTGACGGCGGCACCCACCTTTCGGGCTTCCGCACTGCGCTGACGCGCACCATCAACACTGCTGGACAGCAGATGGGGCTTTTCAAGGACGTCAAGGAGAATCTCTCCGGAGACGATGTGCGTGAAGGTCTGGTCGCCGTGGTAAGCGTGAAGCTGTCGCAACCACAGTTCGAAGGGCAGACCAAGGGCAAGCTCAACTCCGACATCGCCGGCACAGTGCAGGCCTTCGTCAATGAACGGCTGGGCATGTTCTTCGAGCAGAACCCTCCCGTTGCCAAGCGGATCATCAACAAGGCGATCGAAGCCGCGCGAGCCCGTGAGGCGGCCAGAAAAGCACGCGACCTGACCCGGCGTAAAGGCGCGCTCGATGGCGGAGGCTTGCCCGGCAAGCTAGCCGACTGCAGTGAACGCCAGCCCGACCGTTGCGAGCTGTACCTGGTCGAGGGTGAATCCGCCGGTGGTACCGCCAAGCAGGGACGCGATCGGAAATTCCAGGCAGTCCTCCCGCTCAAGGGCAAGATCCTGAACGTGGAGAAGGCCCGCTACGACAAGATGCTGGGGCACGAAGAAATTCGCGCCATGATTACCGCCCTAGGCTGCGGTATTGGCAAGGATGACTTCGATCCGGCCAAGTTGCGCTACGGCAAGATCATTCTGATGACCGACGCCGACGTGGACGGTTCTCATATCCGGACCCTGCTTTTGACCTTCTTCTTCCGCCATATGGTCGACCTGATCCGGCGTGGGCACGTCTACATTGCCCAGCCACCGCTCTACCGTATCAAGAAGGGCAAGTTCGAGCAGTACATCAAGGACGACCGGGAGTTCATCAAGGTGATGATCAAGCGCGCCTCAGAAGGCATGGGCTTGCGCTACGGAACTGGAGGTAAGAGGCTCGAAGGCGCAGCGTTGACCAAGTTCATGGGCCAGCTCAACGACTACCTGGGCGTGTTTGAGAAGGCCAACAAGCATATGCGCAACGAGGAGGTCACCGAGCTGCTCCCCAGGTTTGAGCTGATGCGGCGCTCCGACTTTGAGTCCGAGGGAACAGTGCCACCGAAACTCGCCAAGCTGCACGCCGAGTTGGTGAAGATGACCAAGCGCTTCCAGTTCAAAGCAGTGGCAACGCCGCGATACGAGGAAGAGCATCGCACCTGGTCGGTCAGCTTTACCGACAGCCAGGGAGCGGAGCGCCGGGTTGACTGGACACTGGCCTCGTCCCCGGAATACCGGCAAATGATGGCCAAGTATTCCCTGATCCGAGAGGAGCTGGAACCACCCTTCGTGATCGAGTACGCCAAGGCCGCAGAAGCCGAGGAACCAGAGGCGGATGCACCGGCAGCGGAAACCGCGGCCGCGAAGCCGAAGAAGGCCAAGCGGGTCACCGCTGATCCCGTGACCAAGCAATCGGCACGTGAGGTGTTTGAGTACGTGATCGAGCAGGGACGGCGTGAGTACGACGTACAGCGCTACAAAGGCCTGGGCGAGATGACCTCTGTACAGCTGTGGGAGACGACCATGGATCCCGACCGCCGTACGCTGTTGTCGGTGAAGCTCGAAGATATAGCGGAGACTGAGTCTATCTTCAGCACGCTCATGGGCGAGGACGTGGAAGCGCGGCGTAAGTTCATCGAAGACAACGCGCTGGACGTCAAGAACCTAGACATCTAATGTTTCAGACATCCAGGTTTCAAGTTGCGACCGGGCGAGCGGCTGCTACCATCCGGCCATGGCTCTGCTTGAAGTACACCAACTCACCAAGAACTATGCACGGCGCAGCGGCTGGCTTGGCGCCCGCCAGGAAAAGTGCGTCGTTGACCGGGTCTCTTTCTCCATTGCCCGTGGAGAGACCCTGGGGTTGGTAGGCGAATCAGGCTCCGGCAAAAGCACCGTGGCCCGAATGATCCTGGGCCTCATCCCACCCTCTTCAGGAACCGTCTCCTTCGCTGGCGAAGAAGTCATCTGCGGCGCTTCCAGCGCCAGGCTGCGGACGCTCCGCCGGCGGATGCAACCCGTGTTCCAGGATCCCTTCGCGGCCCTCAATCCGCGTATGACGGTAGCCGAAATCATCGCCGAACCCTTTCGCATCCATCGCCATGATGTTTCGGGGGGCCCGGCCGAAAATCCCCGAGAGCTACTGGCTGAGGTAGGTCTGGACGAGTCTGCCCTGCCTCGCTATCCTCATGAATTTTCTGGGGGGCAGCGCCAGCGCATCAATATCGCCCGGGCCCTCGCTCTTCGCCCCGAGCTCCTGGTGCTCGACGAGCCCGTTTCCGCCCTCGACGTCAGCGTGGGGGCCCAGATCATGAACCTGCTCCGGCACCTACAGCAAACATTCCACTTGACTTACCTCTTTATCTCTCACTCCATGCCCCTGGTGCGCTACCTCGCCACCAGCATCGTGGTCATGCGCGCCGGCAAGGTGGTGGAAATGGGCGCCTGCGACCAGATTTGCCGCTTTCCAGGTGCGGCCTATACCAAAGCGCTTCTGGAAGCGACACCGGAATTACCGATAATCTGATGCAAATACACTCATCTTTTATGAGTCATTTATGCTACACTTACATCTGAGTAAGGGCTGGCCAGTGACTGGCCGCAAACTCGGAGGAGATATATGGCAGCCGAAACCGCTAAAACAGCGTAACTCTACGGGTTGAGTTCACTCGGGGCGTCCTCTGGGGTGAGCTCCCCAAATTTTTTTTCAGATACCTAGTTAGCAATTTCAAGATCGAAACAGGAATGACGACCGATCCGAGTGGCATCCGGGGGATGCCGCCCTTGCTTTCGCGCTACGGGCGATCGAGGATGATCTGGTCATGAAGGATGACACCCATATGGCGATCCGCTGGGATAAATTCACGTTGAAATCACAGGAGGCAATTCAGAAGGCCAGTGCGCTGGCCAATGAGAATGGCCAACCCGAAGTGTTGCCAATCCATCTGCTGATGGCATTGGTTGAAGACAGAGAAGGCATTATTGTTCCGTTGCTGCAGAAGATCGGTGTGCCCACCGAGCAATTAGTCTCGAGTGCCCGCCAAGTCATCGACAAACTACCTAAGGTCTCCGGCGCAACCTCAGAGCCTGGCCTCTCTTCAGGCATGCAAAAAGTATTGAACGACGCCTCGAAAGAGGCGCAGGACTTCAAGGACGAGTACGTATCGACCGAGCATCTGCTTTTGGCCTTGGCACAAAATAAGAAAGACCCCGCACAAATGCTGCTGGCATCGCTGGGAGCCACCCGGGACGCGATTCTGCAGGCACTCACCTCGGTGCGTGGCAATCAACGGGTCACCGATCAGAATCCGGAAGGCAAATACCAGGCTCTCGACCGTTACGCCAAGGACCTGACGGAGTTGGCGCGTCGGGGTAAGTTGGATCCGGTCATTGGACGGGACGAAGAGATCCGCCGCGTGATCCAGGTGCTTTCTCGCCGAACCAAGAACAACCCGGTGCTGATCGGAGAACCCGGCGTGGGGAAGACCGCCATTGTGGAAGGCCTGGCGCGCCGCATCGTCTCCGGCGATGTGCCCGAGTCGCTGCGCGACAAGCGGGTGATTTCGCTTGATCTTGGCTCCATGCTGGCGGGAGCGAAGTATCGCGGTGAGTTTGAAGACCGGCTCAAGGCAGTGCTCAAAGACATTGAGGAATCGAACGGCCAGGTCATTCTCTTCATTGATGAATTGCACACGCTGGTAGGGGCAGGCGCGGCTGAAGGCGCCATCGACGCTTCGAATATGTTGAAGCCGCCGCTGGCGCGGGGCGAGTTGCGGGCTATCGGCGCCACCACGCTGGCCGAATATCGCAAATACATCGAGAAAGATGCCGCGCTCGAGCGCCGCTTCCAGATCGTGTACGTGGGCGAACCTAACGTAGAAGACACCATTGCGATTCTGCGCGGTCTCAAAGAGCGCTATGAAGCGCACCACAACGTTCGCATCAAAGATTCGGCGATCGTGGCTGCAGCTACGCTTTCGCACCGCTACATCTCTGACCGCTTTCTGCCCGACAAGGCGATCGACCTGGTAGATGAGGCAGCGGCTTCCCTGGCTATTCAGATTGGCTCGGTGCCGATGGAAATTGACCAGCTGGAGCGGAGAATTATGTCGCTCGAAATCGAGCGCACCGCGCTGAAGAGGGAGACCGACCGGAACTCAAAAGAGCGGATGGAGGCCGTAACCCGGGAGCTCGCTGCGCTGAAGGAAGAGGCCACCGGGCTGCGCGCCCGGTGGCAGACGGAGCGGGCGGCCATCACTCGGCTGACCGAGGTGAAAAAAAAGATTGAGGCGCTCCGTTTCGAGATGGAAGAGCAGACGCGGCGCGGAAATCTGGAGCGCTCGGCTGCCATCCAGTATGGCGAGCTTCCCCAGTTGGAAGCGGAACTGAAGAAGCTTGAGGCGCAGCAGGACGGGGCCGCCGGAGGCCACCGGATGCTGAAGGAAGAAGTGGACGAGGAAGACATCGCGAAGATTGTGAGCAAGTGGACCGGCATCCCGGTAGACAAGATGCTGGAAGGCGAAGTGCGCAAACTGGTCGAGATGGAAGGTCGCCTGCGCGAGCGCGTGGTTGGGCAGGACGAGGCGCTACAACTAGTAGCCAATGCGATCCGCCGCTCCCGCGCCGGGCTGAGCGACCCCAAGCGACCCATCGGATCTTTTCTCTTCATGGGACCTACGGGCGTGGGTAAGACAGAAACTGCCCGTGCGTTGGCGGAGTTCCTGTTCGATGACGAGCAGGCGATGGTTCGTATCGACATGTCGGAGTACATGGAAAAGCATGCGGTCTCCCGGCTGATTGGCGCACCGCCTGGATATGTGGGCTACGACGAAGGCGGTCAGTTGACGGAGGCTGTACGCAGGCGACCGTACTCGGTGATCCTGTTCGACGAGATCGAGAAGGCACACCCTGATGTCTTTAACGTCCTGCTGCAGGTGCTCGATGATGGGCGCCTGACGGATTCCAAGGGCCGCACGGTGGACTTCAAGAACACGATATTGATCATGACTTCAAACCTGGGAGCGCATTTGCTACAGTCAGAGAACCTGGACAGCGAAGCGGCGTTTGACGAGGCGCGGGAGCAGGTCATGCAACTGTTGCGGCAGACTTTCCGGCCGGAATTTCTCAACCGCATTGACGATGTAGTGATCTTCCGTCCACTAGGCGAGGCGCAACTGGAGCACATCGTCGATCTACGACTGGACGATCTGCGCAAGCTGCTGGAACCGCGCAAGATTACGTTGGAATTGACGGATGGTGCGCGTCATCAGCTGCTGCTGACCGGGTATGACCGGCAGTACGGGGCTCGTCCGTTGAAGAGAGCGATTCAGCGCTTGATCCAGGATCCCCTGGCTATCAAGATTCTGGACGGCGAGGTGCTTCATGGTGATCACCTCCGCATTGATGCCGACCCGCTGAAGAATAAGCTGCTGTTCGAGGTTGCAGGCAGAACCGTAGAAGCCTGATTTGTGGCTGTTGCCGGAATAAGAACCGCAGATGTCTCCACTACGCTACGCTCCGGTCGAGATGACAAATTTGTTAGGGGTCGAAACAACTCTCTCCAAGAGAGCTGCATCGACCAGTTGCAACTGAATTGTCATCTCGACCGGAGCGTACCCGGATTTCCTGCCACGCGGCACCGGACAAGACCGCGTGCGCGCCTTTCTTTAAGGAAAGGCGGGTGATGTTTGCCAACGCCACAAACTTCTACAGGAAATCCGGGGTAGCGCAGTGGAGAGATCTGCGGTTTTCTTTGTATTACACCCACTCGCCTTTGCGCATCAGGGGCTCCGCAGTGCCGGTTGCGGTGATGCCGTCCAGATCGATCTCACTCGATCCGATCATCCAATCCACGTGGATGAGGCTCTCGTTCGCTCCTCTGGCGGCCAACTCCTCGGGAGTGAGCTTGTCACCATTTTTCAGACATGTGCTGTAGGCCTGGCCAAGAGCGATGTGGCTGGCTGCGTTCTCATCGAATAGTGTATTCAGGAATAACAATCCACTACTGGCGATAGGTGATGAGTGCGGCACCAGGGCCACCTCGCCCAGCCGCCTTGCGCCGTCGTCAGTTTCGATCATCCGCTCCAGCACTTCCTGTCCGCGGGATGCCTTTGCGTCAACCACGCGGCCTCCCTCAAAGCGCACCGCAATCTTCTCAATGAGTGTTCCCTGGTGGGAGAGGGGTTTGGTGCTGGTCACCGTGCCCTCCACGCGATCCTTGTGCGGAGTGGTGAACACCTCTTCCGTCGGCATATTCGGAATGCAGTAGGCGCCTGTTCCGGCTTGCGTGCCTCCGCCCATCCATAGGTGATCGTCGGCGAGTCCCACGCGCAGATCGGTCCCCGGTCCCCGAAAATGGAGTGCGGCGTAGCGCTTCTCATTCATCAGGTCTGCGCGTCGATGCAGTCCGCTGTCATGTTGTTTCCAACGCGCAACGGGATCGTCTACGTCTACGCGCGATGCGGCAAAGATCGCATCCCACAGCTTCGTCATTGCCTGGTCGGGCGGCAGATCGGGAAAGACTGCGGCGGCCCACGCCGGCGTGGCGGAGGCTACGATGGTCCAGTTAATGTCATGACGCGTAATGAGCTCGATTGCGGGACGATAGGCCTTCGAGACTGCGCGGTTGGCGCGGCCTACCTTTTCCGGATCTTCCTTGGAAAGCAAAGATGGATTTCCGCCGGCGATCGCAAGCCGTGCAGCTCCGCTGCGGAAAGCCTGTGCCATGCCTTCATAGAGCCATCCCGCCGCTTTATCGAAGCCCGCATCGTCGGCGTAGCGATAGCGCAACAGAGTCGACGGCTCGTCGGTGAAGAGCGTGGTCACGAGTGAGGCTCCGGCCTTGTATGCCTGCTCCGTAATCAGACGGGCCAGCGGTAAGGCATCGAGTGTTGCCGTCATGACGAGTTCTTGTCCGCGCTCGAGCCCGAGGCCGACGTTCACGGCGACCTGGGCGAGGCGGTCGAGTTTTTGCTCAAAGGTAAGAGATATTTTCGGAAGCTCGGTGATGGTAGCCATGGGTCCCTCGTATGTTTCTATTATCAACCAACCGAGAAAACCGTAGATCTCCACACGCTATGTGTCTGCTTGAGAACCTAACGATTGCAAGATGAGTCCCGCAGGGACGGCTGAACTTAGCCCAGGACGCAGTCCTGGGTTAGGATGCACCATTGAAGAGTCCCGAAGGGACGACTGAAAGTTATCGAGACATGGTCGTAAATTCGGGCAGCGGATCGGGAATTCTCAATCGCGGAATATTTCGAGATGGAAGTGCTCTGGGATCGCCTTTGGGTAGCTTCCAGCCGTCCCTACGGGACTTTTCGGCTCTCGAATCTCTACCCAGGACTGCGTCCTGGGCTAAGTTCAGCCGTCCCTGCGGGACTTGCAATCGTTGGGTTCTCACGCAGACACATAGCGAAGTGGAGAGATCTGCGGTTTTTCTACAGCTTTTGCGCCTGAACCACTCGCGCGATTCCCTGCAGATCTGGAACAAAGCTGACTTCACTCCAGCCGCCGAGCAGCGCCTCCAGTGCCGGACGCTGACCGTAGCCGATCTCCATCATCAGCCACCCTCGTGGCTTGAGTATTGTGCTGGCCTGGGGGATCAAGCGCTCGTAGACTTCCAGGCCGGATGGGCCGGCGTACAGCGCGGAACGGGGCTCGTAGTTGGCTACCTGCGGCTCTAATACTTCTCCATCGGCGACGTACGGGGGGTTTGATACCACAACGTCGAACTGCGTGGGCTCTGCCGCCGCCAACAGGTCTGATTGCAGGAAACTCATGCGGTCCATCACTCCATGCCGGTCCGCATTGCGGCGCGCGACCTCAAGTGCTCTAGGGGATAAATCCACCGCCGTCACCTGGGACCGCGGCAAGGCATGCGCAATCGCAACAGCGATTGCGCCCGAACCGGTCCCCACGTCAACGATGCGCGGGTTCGCCTCGCGGTCGAACCGCTCCAGTAGAGCTTCCACCAAATGCTCGGTTTCGGGACGTGGGATCAGAACATCGGGCGAGACTTCGAAGATCAGGCCGAAAAATTCCTGCGTGCCCGTGAGGTACTGCACTGGTTCACTTGCCAGGCGGCGCTTTAGCAAGGTCTCAAACTGTTCTGCTTCCTTCGCGGAAAGCGGGCGCTCCGGATGAGTGAGCAAAGCGGTCGGATCGCACCCGAGCACGTGGGCCAGAATCAGCTCAGCGTCGCGTCGAGGATATCGGGAAGTAGAAGACAGTCGAGTGCGGGCTGCTTGCAGTACATCACCGGCGGTTGCCGGCACTTTACGCCACAGTGGCTGTTTCAGCCTTGAGACGCTCGGCCTGGTAGTGAGCGATAAGGGCATCGATGGTCGGCTGTAGCCGGCCTTCCATGACTTCCGCCAGTTGGTGATTGGTCAGGCCGATGCGGTGGTCGGTGAGCCGGTTCTGGGGAAAGTTGTAAGTGCGAATCTTCTCGCTGCGATCGCCGCTCCCCACCTGCTGCTTACGCTCTTTGGCCAACGCTTCCTGTTGCTTGTCCATTTCGACTTCATAGAGCCGGGCACGCAGCACGCGCATCGCTTTTTCACGATTCTTGATCTGCGATTTCTCGTCCTGGCAACTCACCACCGTACTGGTCGGGAGATGGGTGATGCGCACGGCAGAGTAGGTGGTATTCACCGACTGTCCGCCGGGCCCGGAAGAGCAAAACGTATCGATGCGGATGTCCTTGGCCTCGATCTTCACATCAACCTCTTCGGCTTCAGGCAAAACCGCGACCGTGATGGCCGAGGTGTGCACACGGCCCTGAGTCTCGGTGGCAGGCACACGCTGCACACGATGGACTCCGCTCTCGTATTTCATCTGCGAGTAGACTCGCTTGCCCTCGATGATGGCGATCACTTCCTTCAGACCACCCACTCCTGATTCGGACTGTGAAAGGATTTCTACCTTCCAGCGATGCTGCTCGGCGAAGCGCGAATACATGCGAAAAATCTCAGCCACAAAGAGCGAGGCCTCGTCTCCACCGGTGCCAGCACGGATTTCCAGGATGACGTTCTTTTCGTCATTGGGATCCTTGGGCAGCAGCATGACTTTGATCTCTTCTTCCAGGGTGGCGGCCGTGGCCTCGAGGCGCGTCAGCTCCTCCTGTGCCATGGCTGCCAGTTCCGCGTCGCTCTCGTTGAGCATGCCTTTGGCATCCGCGATTCCCTGGTGCGCTTGTTTGAGCTCACGGTACTTTCCCACAATCGCTTCCAGGTCACGATGGGCCTTGGCGGTCTTGTGGTATTTTTGCTGGTCGGTCACCAGCTGCGGATCGGCTAACTGGCGTCCAAGGTCTTCATAACGGGTTTCAATTTGTTCTAAACGATCCAACATGATCAGGTTCCTTTCCTGGGACGAAACGAGAGATAGACACTCGGCGGCGGGAGCCGCTAGGAAAGAGCGTGCCGGACGGGAACCGTGTTGGCGACGCGATGAACCATAGATCTCATTTTATCAGGTTTTAAAACGAGGCTCAGTCCATGCCCGCCCTGTTGTCCCAGTTTGCCGAGCTCTGCCAACTGCTGGCCGAAACCGGCAGCAAGCTCGAGAAGCGCGCGCTCATGGCGGAGTATTTGCGTGGACTCCCCGTTTCCGAGGCGGGGGTGGCGGCGCTGTATCTGGCCGGAGTTCCCTTCCCCGAAACGGACGGGCGAGCGTTGAATGTGGGCGGTGCGCTTCTCAGCCGCGTCCTCGCCCAACTCTCGGGAGCCGGCCAACCCGAAATGCACGCCGCTTACCTGCGCCATGGCGATCTGGGCGGGGCCGCCCAAGACCTTCTGCAGG
Organism: uncultured Acidobacteriaceae bacterium; assembly: GCA_963830325.1. Classification (GTDB taxonomy): domain Bacteria; phylum Acidobacteriota; class Terriglobia; order Terriglobales; family Acidobacteriaceae; genus PALSA-350. The sequence continues at coordinate 542,945 of CAWHMV010000003.1, read as the reverse complement.
GTCGAAAAGTTGCCGCGTCGCTCCTTCTTCCGGATTTGGCGGCTGCTTTTGCCGCAATTGCCGACGCCGGGAAGCCTGCCGCCAAACAGCACATCACGTTAGGCTTACTCGAGCGAGCGACGCCGTTGGAAGCCAAGTATCTGATCAAGATCATCCTGGGAGATATGCGCACCGGGATCAAGGTCAACCTGGTAGAGGAGGCGATAGCCACAGCCTACAGCGCACCCATCGGCGACGTTAGGCGGGCCAGGATGCTGAACGGCAACCTCCCCGAAGTGCTCGAGTTGGCGGCTACCAGCTCCCTGGCGGAGGCACGGATGAAGCTTTTTCACCCCCTCGGGTTCATGCTCGCCAGCCCGGTGGAGACGGTCGAAGAGGCGCTGGAGCGCTTTTCCAGCGAGGTGGCCGAAGAAACCAAGTCGTCCTCCCCAGAGGCTCGGCCAGATCAACCTCTGATAAGGGAGGCGCAATTGGAGGATAAATACGACGGCGTCCGAGCGCAGATTCACTGTGGCTCGCCTGACTACCCGGGGCGAGTGGCGCTCTTTTCCAGATCCCGGGAGGACATGACGGCTAGTTTTCCGGAAATTGTCGAGGCATTTGCCGGGGTTCAGGAACCGCTGGTTTTGGACGGCGAAATTCTGGCCTGGCGACGTGACTCGATCAGTGAAGAAGGGCGGGCGCTGCCCTTCTCCTCTCTGCAAGCCAGGCTGGGACGGAAGCGGGTCACGGCGGAGATGCGTGATTCCGTTCCGGTGGTCTTCATGGCCTTTGATGTGCTTTATGCTGCCGGCGAAATGACGATGGAGAGGCCGCTTAAAGAACGGCGAAGCGTGCTTGAAGCGTTAGTGGAAAGGGAGCAGGCGTTCACCAGGGTGGGCAGCCGCTTGAACGCGACCTCCCAGCAAACAGAGTTGCTTTTTGACAATCCTGACCAGGACGATGGCTTCGCCAGGTTGGTACTTGCCCCGGCTACGCAGCTCGAAAGCGTGGCCCAGCTCGAACAAGCCTACGTGGATGCCAGGGCCCGCGGGAACGAGGGCGTGATGCTGAAGGCCCGGCATAGCACCTACCAGCCTGGACGGCGGGGTCTCGCCTGGCTCAAGCTGAAACGGGAGCTGGCAACCCTCGATGTGGTCGTGACGGCCGCCGAGTATGGCCACGGGAGACGCGCCGGCTGGCTCAGCGACTATACCTTCGCTGTCCGCGACGGCGACGTGTTGCGCAATGTGGGTAAAGCCTATTCGGGAGTGACCGACGCGGAGATCGCCCAGCTAACCCAATTCTTTCTTGAACATACGGTTCAGGACTACGGCAGCGTCCGCGCCGTGGAACCGTTGGTGGTGTTCGAAGTCGCCTTCAACAACGTGATGCGATCAGACCGGCATGACAGCGGTTTTGCCCTGCGCTTCCCACGCATTCTGCGTATCCGCGACGACAAGCCAGTCAGCGAGATTGACAGCCTGGAGCGGGTGGCTGAAATCTACCAGTCGCAGCCGGACAAGCCGGTCGAAACCAAAAGGGGATAGTTAGCCACGCTTTAAAGTTGAAATTCGTCTTTGCTGTATAGCATGATATATACCGCAGGTACACAATGAAGGCGCAAGTCACAAAGGCAAAGGTTTTTATGAATGGCAGGAGTCAAGCCGTCAGGATTCCAGCAGAGTATCGCTTTGCCTCGGATGAAGTCTATATCCGCCGGGATCCCCAAAGCGGAGACCTGATCCTTTCTGAAGCTCCAGGGGACTGGGATGAGATTTTTGCTGCCCTTGATCGTGCTGGTATTCCAGACGATTTCATGGCCGACCGAGGCCAGGGTCCACCTCAGAAGCGTGATGAGTTGTGATCCGCCGATACATGCTCGATACAAATATTGTTAGCGACATCGTCAAGGGCAAATCTTTAGCAGCACGTGCAAAGCTGGCGACTCTGCAGCATGGGGAGATTGCCTGTATCTCAGCCATCACTGAGGCGGAACTTCAATACGGACTAGCCAAGACGCCAAAGGCTACAGCAATCCGATCAGTCGTTGAATCGTTCATCGCTAAAATTCAAGTTCTTCCGTGGGGAAGAGAAGAGGCGCTAACATATGGAGCGCTTCGGGCGAAGCAGGAGGCTGCCGGAAAGCCACTTGGCAATCTCGATATGCTGATCGCGGCTCATGCGATTTCCGTCGGAGCAATCCTGGTCACAAACGACAAAGGGTTTTTACAGCTAGCGGACTTGCCTGCGACGGTTGATTGGTCAACCGAACCCTAGTGGGAATGGGCGTGCGAGTGGTCGTGGCCGGGATGGTTGTGTTCGTCAATCTCGATCGGCGGGGCGCAACCGTGGGCTACTTCGCATTCGACACACTCGAACTGGATGGTGGAGTGATAGATGCGAAACTTCTGGCGAAGCGTCCCATTCACCTGCTCCAGGATGCGGGCGCTCTCGGAGGGCGGGATGTCGTCGATGGTGATGTGGGTCGCCAGGGCGTGGGTCTGGGATCCCAGACTCCACACGTGAAGATCATGTACATCCTGGACCCCCTCGATCGCTTGCAGCGAAATGCGTATCTCCGCCAGTGAGCAACCGCGGGGGGTGCCCTCCAGCAGAATGTTGAGCGTTTCCCGCACGATGGAAAACGAACTCCATAGGATCAATCCCGCGATCAAGAGGGAGAGCACCGGATCAATCCAATTGTGCCCGGTGAACAGAATTGCGGCGCCGCCAACAATCACGGCCGCGGTCGAAAGCGTGTCGCCCAGCATGTGAATGAAGGTGCTGCGGATGTTGACATCGCGCGAGGTGGTCCAAAGTAGTGCGGCGATGACCCCGTTCATCAGCACACCGGCAGCGGCGACGATCATCATCAGCCGGGGTTGCACTTGGACCGGTTCGCTGAGCCTATGGATGGCAGCGATGGCGATCCAGATGGCGATCAGGACCAGGGTGAGGGCGTTGAGAAAGGCCGCCAACACGCCGGCGCGTTGATAGCCAAAGGTTTTTTGATCCGTGGGCGGCCGAGTCTGGAAATAGACGGCCACAAAGGACAGCAACAGCGCGAGAAAATCGGAGACGTTATGCCCGGCCTCGGAGATCAGGGCCAAAGAATGAGCCCGGACGCCGGCAAAGAAGGTCAGCGCCACATAGGCCAAGGTCGCCAGCAGGGAGATGCGTAAGATTCGCTTTGTCTTTTCCGACCCCCCGCCGTGAACATGCATGGCTATATTGTACCGGGAGAAGGTGAAGCGGAGGTTAGCGCAGCGAGGGAGCGGCCTTCGCGCGGCCATGGAGAGGGACGGAATTGGCCGTGTTGCGCAACCCGCTCCAACTCTCGGCCACGATCAGGGAGTTACCTGGGTTGTGCGGATCGTAGCGCACGGATGCGGGAAAGCCCAGGCGACAGTCGTAGATGTTGACCAAATGGCGCAACATGGTGACGTCCTGGGAGCACTCATAGACCACCCCCGCCGCCTCGTATTTATATAGAATCAGCTGCATCCCGTTGGGCCGTCCGCTCTCTTCGGCATTGAGGTCGGAGATGTCGATAACGGTGGCATCGATGATGCGACCCTGCTGCACCAGTAGGTCTCTACGCTTGCGCTCCTCTTCGTCCGGGCTGGGCCGGCGCCGAAGCATGGCGTAGGTAGCCGCGCCCCCAAGGCAGAGTCCAACGGCGCCAAAGAGAGGCAAACTGTTCATTGATGCTCCGGGGGAGAAAAAGCGTACACGATGCAGGATATCTCAGGCGGAAGCCCACTGGGGGTGTGGTGAACGTGTTGGACCCCATTCGGCAACACCCCGTCTGCGATATACTCGCTTGAGATGTCAATTCGTTCGTCTGTTGTTCAAGGCTCGACGGCGTCCGCCGCTTTGAGGTCCGCTTCTAACGCAAATTCCCGCTCCGCAGGCCGGCGCATTCGCTCGACTACCGTGTTGTGCGTCCGCCGCAATTCGAGCGTGGTGATGGCTGCTGACGGCCAGGTGACCCTGGGCGAAAGCGTGATCAAGCATTCGGCGCGCAAGATTCGCCGGCTTTACCAGGACAAGATCCTGGCTGGATTTGCCGGCTCGACGGCGGATGCCTTCTCACTTTTTAGCCGCTTTGAGGCCAAGCTGGAACAGTACGCTGGTAATCTGGGGCGCTCTGCCGTGGAGCTGGCCAAGGACTGGCGCACGGATAAGATGCTGCGCAACCTGGAGGCCCTGCTGGTGGTTGCCGATTTGCAGCAGACCTTTTTGATCAGTGGGTCGGGCGACGTGATTGAGCCCGATGAGGGTATCGCGGCCATCGGCAGCGGTGGAAGCTTTGCCTTAGCGGCAGCCCGTGCGCTGGTTGAGAATTCCGACCTGCCGGCACGCGCCATTGCGGAAAAGTCCCTGCGTATCGCCGGGCAAATCTGCATTTATACCAACGATCAAATCACGATCGAGGAACTGCACGGTTAGGAGCTTGCGAAAAACTCGCTGGCTGAAGGGTACGGCTTTTAGCCCGTACATAAAGAAAGCAACAACAGTGGGCTTTAGCCCCTAAGGGCAGCTTATCCGCGGGATATGCTGAAAGCACCCTCAAGGGCTAAAGCCCAGAGAACTTTGGTGGGTTTTTGTACGGGCTGAACAGGCTGCGGAAAAATTCGGGATGGGACAGGAAAGACGTACCTGTTCGACAAGCTCAGGGCAGGCTCTCAGGGGCTAAAGCCCAACGTATTCTCAATCCTTTACGGCCCGACTAAAGTCGTGCCCTGATACAAAACGGGGTTTTTCAGCAGCCCGTAAAGCCCGTACCCTTCACCAATCAAAGGAGGCATATGGCGATCTTTTTACCAGGAACTGCGGAAGAGCTTGAGCTGTCGCTCGAAGACCTGACGCCACGGGAAATCGTGGCGGAGCTGGACAAGCATGTTGTCGGTCAACGTGCGGCCAAGCGGGCCGTGGCCATTGCTCTGAGAAACCGGATGCGCCGGCAGAAGCTGCCGCCGGATATTGCCGAAGAGATCATGCCCAAGAACATCATCATGATCGGGCCTACGGGCGTGGGCAAAACGGAGATTGCGCGCCGCCTGGCCAAGCTCACCAACTCACCCTTCATGAAGGTGGAAGCCTCCAAGTTCACCGAGGTTGGGTATGTCGGGCGGGACGTGGAATCGATGATCCGCGACCTGGTCGAGATCGCCGTGGACATGGTGCGTGAGGAGAAATTGGAAGAGGTGGAAGACCGGGCCGAGCTCAACGCAGAAGAGCGGTTGCTCGATCTGCTGCTGCCGCCTTCTCCCGCCCCTGCGGCCACCAGCAGTGCACCGGGGCCGGTGGTGGTCGATGGCAACAGCTTTCCCCCGGCAAGCCAGGAGAGCCACAACCGTACCCGGGAAAAGCTGCGGCAACAGTTCCGCGAAAGCAAGCTGGATGACCGCACGGTGGAAATCGATGTGCGCGAGCGCAGCACGCCGTCGTTTGAGATCATCTCCAACCAAGGCATTGAGGAGATGGATATCAACCTCAAGGATGTGCTGCCCAACCTGTTCGGCCAGCGCACCAAAAAGCGCAAGATGAAGGTTGGAGAGGCGTTCGAATACCTGGTGCAGGAGGAGGAGACCCGGCTGGTCGACATGGACCAGGTGACGCGGCTGGCGGTCGAACGGGTGGAGAATTCAGGGATCATTTTTCTGGACGAGATCGATAAGATTGCCGGCCGGGAGGGTGGTCATGGTCCGGATGTATCGCGCGAGGGCGTGCAGAGAGATATTCTCCCAATCGTCGAAGGGACTACGGTCAATACCAGATATGGGATGGTGCGGACCGACCATATTCTCTTCATCGCGGCAGGGGCGTTTCACGTTTCCAAGCCGAGCGATCTGATTCCCGAGCTTCAGGGGCGGTTTCCTATCAGGGTCGAGCTGCAGTCGCTGACGGTGGAAGATTTTGTCCGGATTCTTACGGAGCCGAAGTCGTCGCTGACCAAGCAGTACACGGCGCTGCTCGAGACCGAAGGGCTGAAGCTGAGATTTACCAAGGAGTCTTTGGAGGAGATGGCGCGGTTTGCTTTCCGGGTCAATGAGACCACGGAGAACATTGGCGCCCGGCGGCTGCACACGATCATGGAGCGGGTGCTGGATGAGATCAGCTTTATGGCGCCGGATATGATGAAGGGCCATTCCGCCGAAGGCGGGTTGCTCGAGATTGCGGCATCAGCCGCGGAGAACGGCGCCACAGTGCCTCTTCCTATCACCGAAGTGGAGACGGCTGAGGGCCGGGAGCGGGTGGTACTGATCGATCCCGAATACGTGCGGGCTATGGTCGCGTCTATCGTGAAGGACCAGGATTTGTCGCGTTACATTTTGTAAGCAGGTTAATGTCTCTTCACGAAGGGCACGGGTTCAGCTGTGCTGAAATGGCTTGAGCGCTTCACGGCTTCAGCCGCTGAGGTACGCTTTTCCGGACACATCGGGCGAAGTCATCTCTTGCCAAGGCTGCGTTAATCACAGACGATCGGAAAGACGTACCTCAGGGGCTAAAGCCCTCATCGGGCAGTTTTTTTCGGCACGGCTAAAGCCGTGCCCTTCGTCAAGAGCCTCTTTCCCATCTGTCTAAAGCCCTCACCAACCCGAATCTATGCGGCACGGCTGCTGAAGGCGTGCCCTTCGTCGAGAGTTTTCGCGAACCGTGAATCTCGTGCTACTTTCCGCCGGCTCTCATCGGGCACTATGGAACGTGCACTGGCCGGGCGTCAAAATGGACGTTGGGGAGTTCTTCTACGGCTCGGCGGAGTTCTTGTTCCCATCGCGCGTGCATCCGGGCGAGTTCGGGATCGTCGTCCTCAAAGCGCCGGTAGCGATCGAAGTCCAGCTTGTCGTTCTGGTAGAGCAGGACTTCCAGGGGAGGACCAACGGTTACATTAGAGCGCATCGCGGCATCCAACGACAGCAGCGCGTAGGTGCCCGCCACGTCGAGACTGGTGGATTCAAACTCGATGCCGCGATCCAGGATAGGCCGGCCGTACTTTACCTCACCGATTTGCAGGTATGGAGAGTCCTCGGTCGCGCTGAGAGGGTTTCCCTGGGGATAGATAAGAAAAAGATTAGGCTTTTCGCCCTTGACCTGACCTCCCAGCAGGAGATGGATGTTGAACTTGAAATCGTCCTTCTCCAGCGCAGCCCGGTCCAGGTCGGAGACCCGGCGCACCATATCGCCCACAACGCGGGCGGCTGCATACATGGTCTCGGCCTTGGCTAACCCCTCGCCGGCGTCGAACTCATCGCGCAACAGGGTGATGACAGACTGAGTTAGCGACAAATTGCCGCTGGTCAGGATGACAAAAGCACGTTCTCCTGGCTGCAGAAAGGTGTGCATCTTGGGACATACATTTACCTGGTCGAAGCCGGCGTTTGCTCGAGAATCGGACGCCATAACCAAGCCTTCGCGGGTCATGATGCCCAGACAATAGGTCATTATTCCTCCCCAAACTGAATGCTAGAGCATTTTCCGTGTGAACCGAGCATCATTGTCTGATAGTTTTTCAGCATCATAATTTTTGCGACAAGGACCTTGTCGTTCCTGTCGGACTTGCCTGGGGTAACGCCTTGGGCACTTTCGTTTCAGGGGTCGATTGAGGAGCGCAATGCTTATTCGCTTAGGTTATGACATCGGTTTCAACGTCCCCGCCCCCGTGACGATCGTCGCGATGCTCCATGTGCATCCCTCGCGGGAACCAGATCTGCTCGAACCAGACGAGCTGAAGCTTAACCCTGAAGTGCCAATCACCAGCTATATCGATACCTTCGGCAATCGATGCTCGAGGTTCGTAGCTCCCAGGGGCCACATCACGCTGACCGGCTCTACCCTCATCGAAGACTCGGGTCTGGAAGATCCCGCCCCGCTCGAGGCGCGGGAGCATCCCGTTTCGGAGTTGCCCAACGAAACGCTTATCTATTTGCTCAACAGCCGGTATTGCGAGGTGGATCGGCTCTCCAATATAGCCGTGGAGCTATTTGGCGATGTGGCGCCAGGCTGGGGCCGGGTCCAGGCTATCTGCAATTGGGTCTATTCCAAGGTGGCTTTTGGCTATCAACATGCCCGATCCACCAAAACCGCTCTCGATGTGTTTACCGAACGGGTGGGCGTATGCCGCGACTTTCAACACCTGGCGGTGACTTTTTGCCGGGCGGTCAATATCCCGGCGCGCTACGTGACCGGATACCTGGGGGACATCGGGATACCCCCGACCTACACTCCCATGGACTTCAGCGCGTGGTTTGAGGTGTACCTGGAAAATCGCTGGTGGACTGTGGATGCGCGGCACAATCATGCCCGCATTGGGCGGGTGTTGATGGCCGTAGGCCGGGATGCTTCAGATGTAGCGATCACCACCTCATTCGGGATCGCCAGTCTCACCCACTTCAACGTGGTCAGCGACGAGGTGGCTACAGAAGCCGCGTCAGGATTCAGGCAATAGATGGAAGTAGCCCGCCCCAGCACGTTCGGCAATCCGCTCCTGAAGGACTACGTCCTCGATAACACGTACGACGAGATGTTTACCGAGGACGGCATGGTGAGGCCGCACTACGCGGAGGCTCTCGAGAAGTTCCTAAGTCTGCCGCCCGACGAAATCGCCCGCCGCAAGCGCTCGGTTGACCTGTCTTTCCTGACCCAGGGAATCACGTTCAACGTCTACGGGCACGGGGAGGGGACAGAAAAAATCTTTCCCTATGACCTGTTGCCGCGAATCATCACCGGGACGGAATGGGCGCACATTGAAAAAGGGTTAACCCAGCGCATCACCGCGCTCAACCTGTTTCTGCACGACGTCTATAACGAGGGCAAGATTCTCAACGACGGCCATGTGCCGCGCGAGATCGTGTACAGCTGCCGGCAGTTTCGAAGGGAGATGCGCGGTCTGCAAGTGCCGCGGAATGTGTACATCACGGTCACGGGCACAGATCTTCTTCGCCTCAGCAACGGAGAATTCGTGGTGCTGGAAGACAATCTCCGGGTGCCGAGCGGAGTCTCCTACATGTTGACCAGCCGCCGGGTGATGAAGCGGACGTTTCCCCAGCTTTTCCGCGACTATGGCGTGCAGCCGATCGAGCATTACACCCAGTTGCTTTTGAGCACGCTGCGGTCGCTGGCTCCCGAGGGGCGGCACGACCCTTCGATCGTGTTGCTGACTCCCGGGGTGTACAACTCGGCCTACTTCGAGCACACCTACCTGGCCCGCCAGATGGGGATCGAGCTAGTGGAAGGACGTGACCTGGTCATCCACGACAACATCGTGTACATGCGGACCACCGCCGGCCTGAAGCGGGTGGATGTGATCTATCGCCGGGTGGACGACGACTTTATCGATCCCCTGGCCTTCCGTAACGATTCGATTCTGGGTGTGGCCGGTCTGTTCAATGCGTACCGGGCCGGGAACGTAACCCTGGCCAACGCATTCGGGACCGGCATCGCCGACGATAAGGCGGTCTATGCGTATGTGCCTGCCATCATCCGCTACTACCTGGGCGAGGAACCAATTCTGAACAACGTGGAAACGTATCTGATGACCGACCCCAAGCAGCGAAAATATTGCTGCGAGAACCTGGATAAGCTGGTGGTGAAAGCGGTGGGTGAGTCGGGTGGTTATGGGATGCTGATCGGCCCTCACAGCAGCGCAGAACAGAGGGAGGAATTCAAGCGTGCGATCGAAGCCAACCCACGCAACTACATCGCGCAGCCGACACTCGATTTCTCCCGCGCCGGTTGTTTAACGGAAAACGGAATTGAGCCTCGGCACGTGGATCTGCGGCCATACATCCTGTATGGCGATAAGGTGCGGATCGTTCCGGGAGGCCTGACCCGAGTCGCGCTTCGCCGCGGGTCATTGGTAGTGAATTCGTCACAAGGTGGGGGCAGTAAAGATACCTGGGTTCTCAACGATTAACCAGAGGAGCTCATGCTTTCTCGCGTAGCAGACAGTCTTTACTGGATGAGCCGGTATCTCGAACGCGCCGAGCATACGGTGCGCATGCTCGACGTGAACATGGGTCTTATGCTGGACAAGTCCAGCACCAGTGCCGAGGGGCGGTGGAAAAGGGTGCTGGCTGCGCTGGGGAATCCTCAGGGGGTCGAGTGGGAAAATGACTACTACCGGCTCGTCCACACGCTGACGTTTGACGCGGACGTCCCGGCGTCGGTGACCTCCTGCCTGATTGAAGCTCGGGAAAACGCACGCCAGGTGCGCGATGAGATCAGTTCCGAACAGTGGCAGCAATTAAACCGGATGTACCACTGGGTGATTCAGCCCCACTCCGAGTTCGGATTGAATACACGCCTGGGCGATTTTCTTCCCGCGGTGATCGACGGGGTCCACCTTTTCCAAGGGGTGACGGATACCACCATGAGCCACGGTGAGGAGTGGCAGTTTATCCAGATGGGCCGCTACCTGGAGCGGGCGGCCGCCATTGCGCATTTACTCGACCTCTACCAGCCGGAAATCCTGCATACACCGGAGGTAGCGGCGGAAGGGCAGCAATACCAGGAATGGGTAGGCCTGCTGCGATGCTGTACCGCCTTCGAAGCGTATTGCAAGGTCTATACGGCGGACATCACGGCGGACCAAATCCTTGAGTTTCTCTTGCTGAACCCGCAGTTTCCGCATTCGCTCCGGTATTCGGTCGATTGTCTGCGGCAAGCCCTGGTTGCGGTGCAACAGTCGAGTGGGAGAGCGCCAGTGGACGAGTTGACCAGGATCTCCGGCAGGTTGCAGGCTTCTCTGAGCTTTGTGGAGGTCTCTGACATCATGGCGCAGGATGCTGGGGCTTACCTGCACAACATCCTGCAACAATGCCGGCAGACGCATGACCTGATTTACCGGTTTTATATTCAGTACTCGGTCGAAGCGGCTCTCGCTATGTAGCGAGGGGGAGGGCTGGGACAAGAATCTCTTTACGAAGGGCACGACTTGACAGCTTCAGCCGTGTCCCCATGAGCCTGCGGCTCACCCAAGGTGATGAAAACCATCGGATTCGCCCATGATGGTTCTAAAAGGTTTAGATGTCGTTTTCGACTGTGCCGCAAGGCGCTGGATCTGGGAGGGCTTTTGAGGGTGGGTGAGAAGCAGGGTTTACGAATTTAGTCCCGCAGGGACGGCTGAACTTAGCCCAGGACGCTAGTCCTGGGTACATCATGAAACATGATCGAGTCCCGTAGGGACGGCTGAAGGTTGTTCAGGATTGCGTCGCGGCTTATTTTCAGCCGTCCCTGCGGGACTGGGTCGTCTGTTCAAATCCAACTTAGGACTAGCGTCCTGGGCTAAGTTCAGCCGTCCCTACGGGACTGGGGGTTGTCTGAAAGATTTATGGCACGGCTAAACAGGCTGCGGAAAAATTCGGGACCGGGCAAGAAAGACGTACCCGTTCGACAAGCTCAGGGCAGGCTCTCAGGGGCTAAAGCCCGACGTATTCTCAATCATTTACGGCCCGACTAAAGTCTTGCCCTGATACAAAACCGAGTTTTTCAGCAGCCTCTGAAGCCGTGCCCTCCGTACAGAGATTTTCATGTAGAAAGTCTGGGCGATTTGGGTTGTGTTTTTCGCGGCTTGTGGTCGCAAATGGGGTAGTTGCTGTGGATACACCAGAACTGAGACTACTTTGGGAACGGGGAGTTCGACAGGCGATGGATTTTTATCTGATACGGCATCTGACCAAGTTCCTGTATGCGGACCAGGTAAGCGAGAGCCTGATGGAGGCGCGTATGCACCCGCGCAGCGACAACAATCAACGCTGCCTGTCGTTTTCCCTATCCGTCAGCCCGCGTTGCCGGGTTTTCTCTTATCGAGATCATCTGGGTAACAACGTCCACCACTTCGATATTCCAGGAGAGCACTCGCAACTGGTGATGGTAGCCGAAGCCCTGGTGGAACAGCAGCCGCTGCCGGAAATTCCTCAATCGCTCCGGCCCGGGGCGTGGAATGAGCTGGACGCGCTGGTGGCCTTAGGGGATTTCTCCGAGATGATGCTGCCGAGCGAGTTTGCCAAACCCTCGCCCGCACTGCTCGATCTGGCGAAACTGTTGGATGTCCGCCGCCGCGACGATCCGCTGGTGCTCTTACGACAGCTGAATGCATCGCTCTATCACTGGTTCGACTATGTACCGCGCAGCACTCACGTTAACTCACCCATCGACGAGGCGCTCGAATCGCGGAAAGGGGTATGCCAGGACTTTGCTCACACCATGATCGCGCTGGTGCGGCATGTGGGTATCCCCTGCCGCTATGTCAGCGGCTATCTCTACCACAGCGACGAGAACGGGGACCGATCCCGGGAGGATGCGACCCATGCCTGGGTGGAGGCTTTCCTGCCCCAGGTGGGGTGGGTGGGATTTGATCCAACCAACAATCTGCTGGCACAGAACAGGTACATCCGGACGGCGCTCGGCAGGGATTACGCGGACGTCCCTCCCACCCGCGGGACTTATCGTGGCAGCAAGGAGAGCCAGCTTTACGTCGCGGTCAAGGTGTCGAAATATGTCGACATGCCTCCGCTGGATCGCGACATGCCGGTTCCGGAAGATTGGTCTATCCTGGTGGAAAGAGCGCAGGAACCGCCGCCTCCGGTGCAGCTGTTGCAGCTGGAGCGCATGCAACAGCAACAACAACAACAACAACAACAACAAAAAATAGAAACAGGGATTTCCTCGGGGGACCCTGACCAAACGTAACCCCGGTGGTTTTTTCCCTCTTTCGCATACGAGCAGGATCGCGTAGCTTATCAGAGGTGACTTATGGAACCGCCCCACGGTTACTTTTGCCGGGCTTACGTTGGACAGGACGTTCAGGCCAACGTCATCGCCCGCACCCTAAGAGAAGCCGAGCAGGAAATCACCCGTATGATTCGCGGCGGAGCGATGACCGCGCATGCGGTCCAGCATGGATGGCCGGATCACGAGCCGGTGCTGGTCGCCAGTGCCTATGGGGGCACGGCGGATGGAGAGTTGTGGCGTTATTTGCGCCAGAATAAGGGTCCGGAGTTTGACCGCTGGCAAGCCGCCTACGGTTCCAAGACCAAGATTCTGGACGACCGGTGGGTGGTGATCGAGCTTTCCCCAACCGGGATCAAAGAGTACAGCGCCTTTGGCAAGGCGGTGCGGGCCATCTGGGGAAGCGCCACCACGACCTCTGAGCCGACCGAGGTAGAGGCCAAAGACGTTCCCGTTAAGGGCCCCCAGAAGATTCACCTGCAACAGACCCCTACATCAAAAGCTGGTTAAGAGCATTCGCTTGACGCCGTGTGCCTGATTCTCCTAAGGTCAGGAGCGATGCCCAATGCCGCCCAGCCGCCTCTGGACTCGCTAGACACGTTGAAGGAGCAGGTCCTCGAGGCAAATCTGGAGCTGGTTCGCCAGGGATTGGTGCTGTTCACGTTCGGCAACGCCAGCGGCATCGATCGCGATCGCGGGCTGGTAGTGATCAAGCCCAGCGGGGTCGATTACTCCGCGATGGCTCCCTCCGACATGGTAGTGACCGATATGGAAGGCACGGTGGTCGATGGCAGGCTGCGGCCGTCTTCTGACCTGGCGACCCATATCCTGCTATACAAAGAGTTTCCCAGCATCGGGGGCGTGGTGCACACGCATTCTGAATATGCGACGGCGTGGGCCCAGGCAGGGCGGGAGATTCCTGCATACGGAACCACCCACGCGGACTACTTCTATGGTCCGGTTCCCGTCACCGAGGAGCTGACTGCGGAGGAGATCTGCGGGGCCTACGTGCACAACACCGGCCTGGCGATCAGCCGCCGTTTCCGTGGTCTTGACCCGCTCGCTATCCCGGCCGTTCTGGTAGCCGGCCACGCCCCCTTCTGCTGGGGGAAAACGCCGCACGAAGCGGCCCACACCGCTGCCGTTCTGGAAACGGTTGCCCGCATGGCCTATTACACCGCTACCCTGCAGGCTGGTTGTGCCGGTGTCTCCCAGGCCCTGCTGGACCGGCATTACTTTCGCAAACATGGCGCCACCGCGACTTACGGACAGGAGAAATGATGCACCTGGTGATGCACCTGGCTAATGGCTTACTTCCCCGGCCCGTGACCGCGGGGTTCGCGGTTTCCACCCAACTTGCCCGGCTCAATTGGATCGACGTGCTGGTGATCGCGATTTACTTCGCGATCGTGGTCTTTATTGGCTTTTACCTGCGCGGTTCGTCGAATACCAGCGAAGAGTTCTTCATGGCGGGGCGGGAGATGACCGCCTGGATCGCCGGCTTGAGCTTTGTTTCCGCTAACCTGGGCTCGCTCGAGCTGATGGGTTGGGCGGGATCAGCCTACCAGTACGGGATCCTGGCCATGCACTGGTACTGGATCGGTGCGATTCCGGCGATGCTCTTTCTGGGCATCGTGATGATGCCGTTCTACTACATCTCCAAAACCCACTCCGTACCCGGATACCTCAAACTCCGGTACGGTGACGGCGCGCGTGCCCTGTCGGCGGTCAGCTTCGCGTTCATGACCATTCTCATGAGCGGGATCAACATGTATTCGATGGCCATTGTGATGAAGGTGGTCCTGGGCTGGGACCTGAACTTCAGCATCTGGGTCTCGTCGGTCACCGTAGCCGTATACGTTGCGCTGGGCGGTCTTAAGTCGGCGATCTATAACGAGATTCTGCAGTTCCTGCTGATCTGGGCGGGCGCCCTTCTGATCCCGATTCTGGGCCTGATTGAAGTAGGGGGCTGGACCAACCTGCGGCAGCAGATCGCGACTAACCTGGGCCGCTCCGACTATGTTCACTTGTGGTCGACGCTGGGTCATTTCAATACCAATCCCATGGGGGTGAACTGGTTCGGGATCGTCTTCGGGTTGGGCTTTGTGGTGAGTTTCGGTTATTGGACCACAGACTTTCTGGTAGTCCAGCGCGTCTTATCGGCAGATAGCATTCGGTCGGCACGGTTGGCTCCGGTGATCGGCGCAGCGTTCAAGATGGCGGTGCCTTTCATCGTGATTCTGCCCGGCTTGCTCGCGCTTTCCGTGTTGCCGTTTCACCTGGTGGCGCAGGACGTGGCCGTCCAGACCGGCCAGCATAGTTTCAACGAGGTTCTGCCCCTGATGCTGGTGCGGTACTGCGGACCGGGCCTGCTGGGACTAGGAGTCACGGCGCTGATCGCCGGCTTCATGTCTGGAATGGCGGGCAATGTGAGCGCGTTCTCGACCGTGTGGACCTACGACATCTATGGCGCCTTCCTGAACAAGAAGGCGACCGACAAGCACTATGTAGCGATGGGCCGCTGGAGCACGCTGGTTGGGGTGCTGGTTTCGGTGGGGACGGCGTACCTGGTGCAGCATGCGGCCAGCATCATGGACTATGTGCAGCAACTGTTCAGCTTCTTCATCGCTCCGCTGTTTGGAACGGTGATCCTGGGCATGCTGTGGAAGCGGGCGACCAAGGAGGCGGGATTCTGGGGATTGCTGGCGGGGACGTGCACCTCCATCGGCCTCTGGCTGTGGGTCAAGAATGACCCTTCTGCCCTGCGCTACGTGGCCATGTCGCCGGACGCCAAAGATATGGCAGAAAACGTATACCGGGCTTTGTGGGCCTGGCTGGCCTGTGTGCTGGTCACGGTGGTGGTGAGCTACATGACCAAACCTCGACCGGTCGCGGAACTGGAAGGTCTGGTTTATGGCGCCTCCCGTCTGCCTGAGGAACACGACGAGCACTGGTACCAGCGACCCATTGTGTGGGCCGGCGTGGTGACGGTATTGTTCATCATTCTGAATGTGATTTTCTGGTAGTTCTGAAAGAGAGCCAAAGCGATGCGAGAGTCTTTTTCTATCTGGTGGTTCGCAGGCATCCTATTGTTAGCGTATGGAGTGGTGATTTTCACGACCGGTATTTGGGAATTGAGTCACCCCCTGCCCCATCCTCCAGTCCTGAATAATCTTCATGCGCCCATCTGGTGGGGCGGACTACTCACCATTGCCGGCCTGGGTTACACCATCGGCTTTCGACCCCGACAAGCGGTTAACAAGCGAAGGAAATAGCAAATGCCGAAACAGATGACGTTTGGTGTGATTGTAGGCAATCGCGGCTTTTTTCCCGATCACCTGGCAAAGACGGGGCGCGAAGAAATGCTCCGCGTGTTGGAGACGGCCGGCATCCGCACCATTTCTTTGACTCCGGAACAATCGAAATTTGGCGCTGTGGAAACGCCGACGGAAGCCCGTCTTTGCGCGGATCTCTTCCGCAAACATCGCGACGAGATCGACGGCGTCATTGTTACACTTCCCAACTTTGGCGAAGAACGCGGAATTGTTGATGCGCTACGGCTGTCTACTTTGAAGGTGCCGGTGCTGGTGCAGGCGACTCCCGACCGGGCTGCGGACATGAAGATTTCTCACCGCCGCGATAGTTTTTGCGGCAAGATGTCGGCCTGCAACAATATGATGCAGTACGGCATCCCCTATTCGCTCACGGCGCAGCATACGGTACAGCCGGACTCGGATGAGTTCCGCAAAGACCTGGCGTGGTTCTCCTCAATCTGCAGGGTGGTGCGTGGGTTTACCAATCTGCGCGTGGGCGCGATCGGCGCGCGCCCTGCGGCCTTCAACACGGTTCGTTACAGCGAGAAGCTGCTGGAGCGGAGTGGGATTTCGGTCGATACGCTCGATCTTTCCGAAGTGCTGGGACGGATTGAACGGCTCAAGGACAACGATGATGCGGTGCAAATGAAGCTGGCGGCCATCCAGAAGTATGTCTCCACGAACAATATTCCCATCGCGGCTTTGATCAAGATGTCCAAGCTGGGAGTGGTGATCGAGCAATGGATGCAGCAGACCTATTGCACGGTCAGCGCTATTCAGTGCTGGACGTCGCTTGAAGAATATTTTGGCGTGGTGCCTTGCACGGTGATGAGCATGATGAGCGAGAACTTGTTCCCCAGCGCCTGCGAGGTGGACATTTGCGGGACGATCAGCATGCATGCCCTGGCTCTCGCTTCCGAGACGCCGAGCGCGTTGTTGGATTGGAACAACAACTACGGTTCTGATCCTGACAAGTGTGTTTGCTTTCATTGCTCCAACCTGCCTAAGCATTTCTTTAACGACGTCATTATGGATTTTCAAGCAATTATCGCCGGTACCGTGGGTAAGGAAAATACGTTTGGCACCTGTGTTGGCCGGGTAAAAGCAGGCGCCATGACGTATGTGCGATTCTCCACGGACGATTTCCACGGCAAGATCCGGGGTTACGTGGGGCAGGGGGAGTTTACCAATGATGCGCTGGAGACTTTTGGGGGCGCCGGCGTCGCCAGAATTCCACGACTGCAGAAGCTGCTTCGACTCATCTGCGAGCAGGGCTTTGAGCACCACGTGGCGGCGAATTTCTCCCAGGTCGCCAGCCCGGTGTACGAAGCCGCGGTCCGCTATTTGGGCTGGAGCATGTACAACCACGATTCCGAATAAAGGAGGGCGTTTTGAAAACCATCTGGAAAATTGATCCAGCTCACTCCAGTGCGCAGTTTGTCGTTCGTCACATGATGATCACCAATGTCCGCGGCGGATTCAGCGGAGTGCAGGGCACGGTTGTGTACGATCCGGATGATCTCAGCTCATCGAGCATCGATGTGAACATCGACAAAAAGACTCTCAGCACCGGGGATGCGACCCGGGATACGCACGTTAAGAGCCCGGATTTTCTCGATGTGGAGAATTACCCCACGATTACGTTCAAGAGCAAGAAGATCACCAAGGATGGCGACGGCCTGAAGGTTACCGGCGATCTGACCATTCATGGAGTCACGAAAGACGTGGTTTTGAACGTGGAAGGCCCGACCGAGGAACAGAAGGATCCGTGGGGAAATACGAGGGTGGGCGCGTCAGCTACCACCAAGATCAAGCGGAGCGACTTTGGCCTGACGTGGAACGCAGCGCTCGAGACTGGCGGCATTATGCTGGGCGACGATCTCAAACTCGAATTGGATGTTTCTTTGATCAAGGCATGAGGGCAGTGCGTGGCGATTGTCGCAGGGGTTGATTTTGGAACGCTGAGCGTGCGGGTCACGCTTTTCAATAGTGAACGAGCCGGTCAGCAGAAGGGCGGATTGGCCACTGCGTCGGCGTCTTATTCGCTGAAGCGTAAGCGGGAAGACCCGGATTTTGCCACCCAGTCGCATCAGGATCAGATGGATGCGCTGGTGAGCGCTATGCGGGAAGTGCTGGCGAAGGCGGGGATTTCGGGCGCTAAGGTTGACGCTATAGCGCTCGAT
Source organism: uncultured Acidobacteriaceae bacterium (assembly GCA_963830325.1). Classification (GTDB taxonomy): domain Bacteria; phylum Acidobacteriota; class Terriglobia; order Terriglobales; family Acidobacteriaceae; genus PALSA-350. The sequence continues at coordinate 524,731 of CAWHMV010000003.1, read as the reverse complement.
ACCACCGGCTCGAGCGTGGTGCCGGTCGATGCCGGCATGCAACCGCTCGATGACTATTATCTCTGGTGCGACCATCGCGCCAAGGGCGAGGCGCAGGAAATTACTGAGCTGGCCCACCGTGAACACCTGGAAGCGATTGAATGGTGCGGTGGGGTTTACTCGCATGAGTGGGGATTCGCCAAGCTGCTGCATTGGCTGCGCCATAATCCGGACAAGCGTGGGCAGTTTGCGAGCGCTTTTGAGCACTGCGACATGGTTGCGGCTACGCTGTGCGGGATCACTGATCCCAAGCTGGTGAAGCGTAGCGTCTGCGCTATGGGCCACAAGTGGATGTGGAACCCGAAGTGGGATGGGTTGCCGTCCCAGGATTTTCTTTCCGATGTGGACCCGCTGCTGGATGGGATTCGCGAGAAGCTGGCGGGGGAGTATCACACCTCCGATGCGCTGGCGGGGCATCTTGCGCCGGCCTGGGCGGAGAAGATGGGTTTGCGGGCGGGGATTCCGATTCCGGTGGGCGCGTTCGATGCGCACTGGGATGCGATTGGCGCCGGGTGCAAGCAGGGGGATGTGGTCAATGTGGTGGGTACTTCCACGTGCATTATGGCCATGCAGCAGAAGACTGCGTTGATCCCTGGGGTTTGCGGGGTGGTTCCCGGCAGCGTGCATCCGGGGTATACGGGCATCGAAGCAGGGCTGTCGGCTACTGGGGATATTTTCGAAGCGATTGCCCGGCGCGCGAATGTAAAAGTCGCGGAATTGAGCCGTGGGTTGGAGAATTATCGTCCAGGACAGACCGGGCTGCTGCGCTTGAGTTGGGATAATGGCGACCGCACGATTTTGGTCAACCCGGAATTGGGTGGTATCACGCTGGGTTGGAATTTGGTGCACACCGCGCAGGATGAGTTGTTTGCTGCGATTGAGGGTACGGCGTTTCATACCCGGATTATTCTTGAACGATTGGCGGAGTATGGGGTTCCGGTGGACCGGGTGATCAATGCCGGGGGGGTTCCGCAGAATAATGCGGTGCTGAACCAGGTTTATGCCAATGTGCTGGGGAAACCGGTACTGGTTCCGGATGGGATTCCTACTAGTTTGGGGTCGGGGATTTTTGCGTTTTTGGCGGCTGGGGCTTTTGGTTCGGTGGAAGAGGCTCAGGAGAAGATGTGCCTGCCTCATAAAACGTATCAGCCTGAGTTACAGGCAGTGCGGGTGTATGAGGAGATTTATCAGTTGTACCGGAGGGTTTATTTTGCTTTCGGGCAGCGGCACGGGAAGGCTGTGGAGTTGGGGGATGTTTTGCCTAAGTTGATTGAGATACGGTCTTCGGTGTTGAAGGGTTAGTGGGTGATTGATGGTTGATGGTTTAGGGCTGTGGAATCCCACATCTCGCGAAAAACGAGCGAGATGTGGGGCACCCATTTTCGCAGGCTTGGACAGGGTTGAACGGGTAGGATCGCGCTCTCCTTTCACGTTGGATGCTGGTGGAGTGAAACTGCAGATCCCTCGGCTTCGCTCGGGATGACAAAGGGGAGTGTGGGTGTTCCCAAGTGGGAATTGGTTTGAGGGTGCCCCAGGTCTCAAAAGCGAGGGCCTGGGGCATCCTTCGATTTTTACTGACACAGCTAATCACCCGGGAGAGACATGATTTACCTGGAGCGCAAACCATCGGCGGCTTTGGCTGGATGCGTAGAGACGCTTTGGTATGCTTGCGCGCCTGATGTAGTGCACCAGCACGAGCTAGTGTTGCCCGGAGGCAAGATTCAGTTCGTTATCTCGCTCGCGGCGGACCATCTGACGGATTGCTGTCCGGAGGGGGATGCAGCCATCGCGCCGGCTTTGCTGGTGGGTGCGCGCACGTCTGCGGAGTTGGTTGCCACTGGGGATATGAAGAGACTTGCCGGGGTGGTGTTTCGGCCTGGCGGCCTCGGCCCTTGGTTACACGAACGGGCGGAGCTTTTTTTTGAACAGTCTGTTTCGCTCGGTGACTTGTGGCCTATGGAAGCTTGGCGTGATCGCTTGCGCGATCTGGAAACCACGCCCGAGATCACGTTGCAGATCCTGGACGAGATGCTTTGTGAGCGAGCTTCGGCTCGGGAACGACGAGACCATGTTCGCGGGGCGTTGAACTTGCTTCGGTCGCTTAGCGTTCGCGAAACGGCACGCACGTTGGGCATCAGCGAGCGGCGTCTGCACTCTGTCTTCAGCGAGGATGTTGGTCTTTCTCCTAAACAGTGGAGCCGGGTTCGACGCTTTCAGCGCGCGCTGCGGGCACTGCACCAGGGCTGCGATATGAGATGGGCGGAGTTGGCAGCTACTTGCGGTTATGCGGACCAAGCCCATTTCTCGCGCGATTTCCGTAGCTTCTCGGGCATTGATCCCACAACCTATAGCGCGTCACGCGGGCGGTGGCAGAACCACGTTGCCCTCTAGCTACGGGGTTCCGATTTCTTCAAGACACGACATGCGGGTTGGGGCAGGATGGCGACATGGCTAATTACGCGACTCATTGCAAATCAACCGTGATCCCAGGTATGCGCTATCGCGATTGCCTGGCGGCAATCGAATGGCTGTGCACCGCCCTGGGATTTGAGAAGCAGGCTGTTTATATGGGCGAGGGAAAGAGTGTGATGCACGCTCAACTCACCTTCGGAAACGGCATGATCATGCTTGGCTCAGAAAGCAATCGCAGCGACTATTCGAAATATGCTGCCATGCCCGATGAGTTAGGGGGACGCGAGATTCGTAGCATCTCCCTCATCGTGAGCGATTGCGACGCGGCGTATGCCCAGGCCAAGGCTGCCGGCGCCGAGATGGTCTTCGACCTGGAAAAGAAGGACTACGGCGGCAAGGCTTTTACGTGCCGCGACCCCGAAGGCTATCTGTGGCACGTTGGGACTTACAACCCCTGGCAGGTTTAAGGACCGTACTCGGCGGCTACGGTTTCAGGGACTCGTAACCAGCCGTAGAGGGGGAAGCTCTCGACCAGCTCCAGCACCTTTCCTCGTATGGCGCGCAGGGCTTGCGGGTCGTTGCGTTGATCGAGGGCCTGGGTGATCCACTTGGCGATGGTGTGCATCTCCGGCTCACGCATGCCGCGCGTGGTCAGGGCTGGACTGCCGATGCGGATGCCGCTGGGCTTGAGCGGCGGGTTGGCGTCGTAGGGAATGGCGTTCTTGTTTACCGTGATGCCGGCTTCGTGCAAGGCGTTCTCGGCTTCGCTGCCCAGGATCCCGCGGGAAAAGACGTCAACCAGCATCAGGTGGGTATCGGTCCCGCCTGAGATGACGCGGTAGCCTTCAGCCATCAGGGTTTCTGCCAGGGCCTGCGCATTCACTACCACCTGCTGCGCGTATTGCTTGAAGCCCGGGTCGAGTGCCTCACGAAAGGCAACGGCCTTGCCAGCTATGACGTGGACGAGGGGGCCACCCTGCTGGCCAGGAAATACGCTCCTGTCGACTGCGGTGGCGAATTGCTGTTGACACAGGATCATGCCGGCGCGAGGACCACGCAACGTCTTATGGGTTGTGGTGGTGACCAGGTGGGCGTGAGGCACCGGTGACGGGTGAACGCCCCCAGCGACCAAGCCGGCGAAATGGGCCATATCGATCAGGAGCAAGGCTCCAACCTTGTCGGCGATCTGGCGCATGCGGGCGAAGTCGATGATGCGGGGGTAGGCGCTGCCTCCTCCGATGATGAGCTTTGGTTTTTCGCGCTCGGCGATGGCTTCCAGGACATCGTAGTCGATCCGCTCCGTCTTTTTGTCTACGACGTAGAAGACAACGCGGTAAAGTTTGCCGGAAAAGCTGAGCTTGTGGCCGTGGGTCAGATGGCCGCCGTGCGCGAGGTCGAGACCCAGGATGGTGTCGCCGGGATTGATGACCGCCATGTAGGCGGCGGCATTAGCCTGGGAACCGGAGTGGGGCTGGACGTTGACGTGCTCGGCGCCAAAGAGCTGTTTGGCACGGTCGCGAGCCAGGTTCTCGACCACATCGGCATATTCGCAGCCGCCGTAATAGCGCTTGCCGGGATAGCCCTCTGCGTATTTGTTGGTGAAAACCGACCCCACAGCCTCAAGCACCGCCTGGCTGACGAAATTCTCCGAGGCAATCATTTCCAGGCCGTCGTGCTGGCGACGGATTTCGTGGTCAACAGCGGCGGCGATCTCTGGATCGGCCTCGGTGAGCGGGCGACGCATGCGGTCAGACATGTTGCGATTTTAGACTATTGGCTCGCGGGATTCTTTGCTTGTTGTGCCGCAGAAATGTGCGCGAAAAGCGCGAAAAGCGCCTTAAGTTACTTTGGTAACCGAGAGGAAGCTAACGGGCGAGCAGTTCCTTGTCGGTGGCCGGGACGGCCGGGAGCGTAGCCAAATGTTTGAAGGCGGAATAGATAAACGAGCCGATGTACCAGCCATCCATGAACTTGTACGGGGTTTCCCCGGTAGTGTAGTGGCCGCAGGGTAAGACTTTGGAGACGAAATCAATACCGCGGCGACGGAAGTTGTCGATTACCTGGAGCGAATACTCGCGGAGAAAAGTCAGGTCGTAGGTGGCGTGGACGAGCAGGACCTTTTTCGGGCTGCCTGCAAATTCGTCCATGTAGTAGGACGGGCTGATGGCAGCCCAGACGTCACGCAGGCGCTGCTGGGTCATGGAAATGCCCTCGAAGGCGGCCCGGATGTGGCGGGTGCTTTGCCCGGTCCACACCACATCTCCGAAAGACATCGAGGCGTGGTTGAAGGCGCCGACGCGCAGGCGGCTGTCCAGAGCGGCGGCGAGAAAGGCGTAACAGGAGCCTAAGCTGGTGCCCAGGATGCCGAATTGCTCGTAGCCTTGCTGTTCAAGCCAGTCGATGCAGCAGCGGATGTCGATGACGGCCTGGCGACAGGAAGCGATGGTGCGGCCGACATTGGCGCTGACGGCGTAGTCGGCTCGGGCCAACTCTGCCGGGCGGCGAATGTCGTGGTACGGCTTGCTGAGGCGCAGGGCGGACACGCCGAAGCGATTGAAGATGGAGCAGAGTGCGTTGTGGCTGAAGGCGTCGGCATTCCACTGGGGCATGACGATGATGGCTTGTTTCGGCTTGCCTGCCATCTTTTCCGGAGGAGCGGGAAACCAGCGGGCGTTGACACGGTCGTTTTCCGGATAGGGTGTGCGCACCGGCGAGGTAAACCGCAGAAATTCCGCCTTGGGCAGGAGGCCGGCGGCCGCCAGGTGGCGAAAGCGGGCATCCTGCTTGAGAGTCCGGGGACGGACGTTGGTGGGAAATAACTGGGGGTGACGCTCCTCCAGGACGAAGTCCTGCGGAGTCTGATAGGCGAAAAATTCGGAGCGATGGTGCAGGATGAAGTCATTCAACTGCAGCATGGCGCGCTCCGCCGCGCCGTCATCTTGCGACGCATGCTGGGGAAAGCTGAAACCGTGGGACTGGGCGAATTCCTGAAGCCAATCAAATCCCCACTCCACCGGGCGCACGATGCGATTGGTGTCACGGGTGGTCAGGTCGGTTTCCCAGCGATACATCCAGCGTGCGTACAGTTTGCCCAGCATTCTCCTCATTTTGCGGTTTGGGCCTGGATGCGGAATTGCTCCACCACGGCGGACATATCGTCGTCTCCCTGGCCGGCAGCGATGGCGTGCTCGAATACGCGCAGGGCCGCTCTGCCCATATCGAGGTCGAGGGCCTGGTGGTCGGCCTCACTGACGGCATAGCGAAGATCCTTCGCCATGAGCCGGAGCACGAAATTGGGCTCGTATTGGCGGGCGGTCATACGCCCGCTCAACAGTTTCACCAGGGGACTGCCGGGGGCTCCTTCGGTGAGGACACCAAGCGCCTTCTCACGGTCAAGACCGCTGCGCTCGATCAAGGAAAGGGCTTCGGCCAAGGCGGCCGCTTGCGAGCCGGAAAGGAAGTTGTTGATCAGCTTCAGGCGGGCACCGCTCCCGACCGGGCCCACGTGGACCACGTCGCGGCCCATGGCCTTGAGGATTGGGGTCACTTTTTCCACGGTCGCAGTAGAACCTCCGGCCAGGAAGAGCAACTGGCCGGCCTCAGCCTGGGGTTTGCTCCCGGTCACCGGCGCGTCCACCAGGTCACAGCCGTGCTCCTTGGCCGCCCGTTCAAGTTCCTCAATCCATTCGACGGTGACGGTGCTGGATTCGATCAGGATGGTTCCCGGTGCGATATCGACCAGTGCCTCGCCCCGGCCCAACCAGACGTCGCGGCAGACTGGGACATCGGCCAGCATGCTGATGACTACGGCGGCGCCTGCTGCCGCCTCGCGCGGGGATTTGGCTAGCCTGGCTCCGCGAGCTTGCAGTGCTTGTGCCTTGCCGGGAGTCCGATTCCAGATGGTGAGGGGATAGCCTGCGTCCAGCAGGTGCCCGGCCATGCCTGAACCCATCAGTCCAAGCCCTAGTAACGCTATCTTCTGTTCCATAAGATCTCCTGCCCACGCTCTAGAATAGAAGTGTTATGGCGTTTACGGAAAGTTACGACATTGTAGTTGTGGGTGCGGGGCACGCGGGATGCGAGGCGGCGATGGCGGCTGCGCGGATGGGGCTGCGGACGGCGCTGTTCAGTTTTAATTTGGATTTGATCGCGCAGATGTCGTGCAACCCCGCGATTGGCGGCATCGCCAAGGGACACCTGGTGCGGGAAGTGGACGCGCTGGGCGGCATTATGGGCGAGGTTGCGGATGCGGTGGGGATCCAGTTTCGGCTGCTGAATACTTCTCGCGGGCCGGCGGTTTGGTCGCCTCGGGCGCAGTGCGATAAACGCCAGTACAGAGTCAAAATGCGACAAGTGCTGGAGGCGCAGGGGAATCTGCACATCAAGCAGGCGGAAGTGGTGGATTTGCTCCTTGATGAGAAGGACGGGCCGAGGGTGGTGCGCGGCGTACGGCTGCGCGACGGACGCACGGTGTTCGCCGGGGCGGTGGTGATCACCACCGGGACTTTCCTCAACGGACTGATTCATTGTGGTGAAGAGCGGTATCCCGCCGGGCGCAGCGGGGAACCACCCAGTGTGCTGCTGGGCGAGGCGCTCAAGCGACTGGGGCTGCGTGGGTGCAGGCTCAAGACGGGCACGCCGCCCCGGCTGGATGGGCGGAGCATCGATTGGAGCCGGTTTGCCGAGCAGCCGGGGGATGTGGATCCGACGCCTTTCAGCTTCCGCACGGTGGAGTTGCCGCAGCGGCAGATTTCCTGCCACATTGCGTACACCACGCCGGAGACGTTGCGGATTATTCGCGAGAATGTCGGGCGGTCGCCTATGTATTCGGGGCAGATCCAGGGGATCGGGCCGCGGTATTGCCCTTCGATTGAAGACAAGGTGGTTCGGTTTCCCGGATAAGGAACAGCACCAATTCTTCCTCGAACCGGAAGGGCTGGATACGAATGAGGTGTACGTGAACGGTATGTCGACCTCGCTGCCGATGGAGGTGCAGTGGGAGGTGGTGCGGTCGATTCCTGGGCTGGAAAATGCGGAGATGCTGCGGCCTGGGTATGCGATTGAATACGATGCCATCGATCCTACGGAGCTGGATCGCAGCCTGGCGGTGAAGCAGATCTCCCGGCTTTATTTGGCGGGGCAGATCAATGGGACATCCGGGTACGAGGAGGCAGCTTGCCAGGGGCTTATGGCAGGGATCAACGCGGCGCGGCTGGTGCGCGGGGAGGCTCCGTTTACGCTGGACCGGACTGAGGCTTATACCGGGATTTTGATTGATGACCTGATCAGCAAGGGCACCAATGAGCCCTATCGCATGTTTACTTCGCGGGCGGAGTTCCGGTTGCATTTGCGGATCGATAATGCCGATCGGCGGTTGACTCCGTATGGACATCAGCTGGGGCTGATCACGAACGAGGCCTGGCAGGATTATGAGCAGAAGCAGGCCCGGGCGGTGGCTCTGGAGAAGGTACTGGCTACGCGCAAGGTGGATGTGGCTCGGCTGGGTGAGTTGCTGCCGGAGCTGGGTAATGTTGCCGGTCAGACGTACGGGCAGCTGCTGAAGCGGCCTGAAATCAGCCTGGAGGGGTTGCTGCCGGTGTTGCGGGCGGAATGGGAGGCTACGGGGTCAGGGAATCCTTTGGCTTTCTTTAGTGGGGTGGTCAACGCCCGGGTGCGCAACGAGCTGAAGTCGGTGGAGACGGAGATCAAGTATGCCGGATACCTGGACCAGCAGCGGAAAGCGATTGAAAAGCTGAAGAAGGCGGAGCAGCGGACGATTCCTCCGGGGTTCGAATATACCGGGATTAGCGGGCTGTCGCGGGAGATGCAGGAGACCTTGTCGCGGGTGCGGCCACAGACGCTGGGGCAGGCTAGCAGGATACCGGGGGTGACTCCGGCTGCTCTTTCTTTGCTGCATGTGCATTTGGAGGTTGGGGATAAGCGGAGGGCGGCGGCCGCTGGGATTGCGGCCGAGTAGGGCGCCGCGTTTGTAATGCCTACGGCTGGTGAGGATCCTTGAACGTAAATTGGCTCGGACCTGGGGTTATAACAAGGGACTTGACCGGCCTCTACTAGGAGGATCCCAGGTCTCAAAAGCGAGACCTGGGGCACCCATCGCTTGTTTCCTACGCAGAGAAGTCACCGACCGATTCGCTGGTTCCCGACGGAGATAATCACCCACCGATCGGATGGTTTTCGACGTGGATGGGTCGCCGACCGATTCGCTGGTTTCTGAGGGAGATAGATCAACCAATCGGATGGTTTCCGACCTGGAAAAGTCACCGATCGATTCGCTTGGTTCCGACGGAGATGGATCACCGACCGATCGGTTGGTTTTCGACGTGGATGGGTCCCCGATTCGGGTGCCTGGGACTCAGTTGCCTGGCGGGGTGGGCGGCGGAGGCGCAGCTTCTACCGGCGAGGCATCTGCGCCGATTCCGACGCCTACGCTGCCTGGGTACTGCTCAGGGGCTGGGTACTGCTGGGGTGATGATTCTGGCGCCTGGTTGGCCATCGGCTGGGCTGGCTCCGGCGACACATAGGGTGGACGCGGGCGCGTAGCTTGACCGGGCGGCACGAAACGATCACCTGGGAAGCGTGGGATGCCGAAATGGCCGCGCAGATGAAGCAGATCGACGGTGCTGATGTCTCCGTTGAAGGCAATCAAGTTGAGATCTTTGGGACCGGCGAACAATACCATCATTCCCGTTACGTCCATGTGAGCGAAGTTAATCCAGAGGTCGGTCTGTCCGGCGTTGAAGGGGTCCCCCTTGGCGTGGGCTGCGACCAGGTGCCTCCAGCCGGTAGCTTCGTATTGCCTGCGAATCAGATCCAGCGCAGCCGGGTCGTAAAGGCCGGGGGCGGCAAAGTGATAGCTGTGGACGGAGATACTGTTTAACTTGGCGATCGCGTTGCGGGTTTCCTGATCGGCGTCGCCGATGAAATAGCCGGCCAGCTGAAGCATGGAGCGGTCAAACGTGAAATCGGTGTGGAAGGCGGCACGCTGACCCAGAACCTCGAAGCCCTGTGGAACCCAGTTCATGGGTGGCTGCTGGGCGGGCCGCGCATTCTGGGCGGATAGCGCGAGCGGGGCCATCAGCATGAGCAGTAGAAGGGCAACGCGGGCGGGGGGACGCAACATGGCGGCTTTCACTCCTGCAGGTTAAGACGCCATAGGGCGGGAAAAGTTGTGGCCAACAGCGAGAGCGTTGACGTCAGCCCGGCTCCGTCATTCGCTCCGTCCATTCGCTCAGGGATCCACCCAATCTGCCGATAACCGAATACAGCCGTGGCTTCCGGGCTTGACGCGGTCGCGACGTGCAGTACAGGTGTGCTCCGGCTCAGTTACGCATCGTTTTTTCCTGTGTTTTCTTTCGGCTTTGGCTACTCATTTCAGCTCGGAAAGTAGCAGGTCGACGCGCAATGCAGGCGGCTCGGCGACGACGCAGGAGATTGCAGGCGGAGGGCAACCGCACACTTTGGCTATCCTTGCGCTGGCGCTCGTAACCCGGCTACTGGTCCTATGGTTTGTGGTCGAGCGGTTTCCGCATAGGTGGCTTTATTCGCGCGGGATTGAGCTGGGAACGCTGGCGCAGTCTCTCCTGGCCGGGCGAGGACTCAGCTCACCCTTCGGCGGATCGACCGGACCGACTGCGCTTCTGGCTCCCGGTTACCCCGCGGTGATTGCCCTCGTCTTCCGCATCTTCGGGTCGTTCACGTTTGCAGCGGCGATGGCGGTGATGGTGATGCAAGTTCTGTTCAGTGTCGGGACCGTGCTGTTGATCATGATCATTGCGCGAAGGTGCTTTGATAGCCGGACGGCGGACCTGGCGGGAGTATTTTGGGCGGTATCGTTGCCGCTGCTCTGGATGCCGACGATCTTTTGGGAGACTTGCTTATCCACGCTGCTCCTGGTGGGGATGATCGATTTGGTGCTGCGCTGTGAACAAAAGCCGAGCAGGTTTCTATGGGCGCTGATGGGCGGCTATTGCGGATTGGCTGCCTTAGTGAATCCGGCTCTGCTGATGGCTTTGGTGGCGTTGGTGGGATGGGCGGCGTGGCAGACGCGGAAGACGCTTCAGTATTCGCCTCTGCTGGGTTTGCTGGTGCTGTTGCTGGTATTCGCTCCCTGGCCTATCCGCAATGCACGCGCGCTGGGGGCTTTCATTCCGCTGCGGAGCACGGTTGGATTCGAATTGTGGATGGGAAATCGTGCGGGAGCAACGGGCTTTCTGGATGAGTCGGTGTTTCCGCTCTTCAACAGATCGGAATATGACCAGTATGTAGCGAAAGGCGAGGCTGCTTACATGGGCGAAAAATCGGCGCTCGCCAAGACGTATATGTGGGCGCATCCGGGTGAATTCCTGCGACTCAGCGGGGTACGATTGTTGCGGTTTTGGAGTGGGACCGGCACCAGAGATGGTTCCCCCTTCTTCGTTCTGCATGCTGTGTTAACAACCGGTCTTGGAGCAATGGGTATCTGGCACTTGTGGCAAAGACGCCGCTTCAGCGTGGCAGTCTTGTTCGTACTACCGCTGTTGCTTTTTCCCTTGCCCTATTACATTACCCACGCGGAGTTCCGCTACCGGCTGGTTGTCGATCCGTTGCTCACAGTGCTGGCCGCGTATGCGGTGAGCTCCATGGGAAAGCGGTGAAGGCGATCCTCGTTTTGGCTTTGGCACTGCGCCTGGGTGTGGTGTCGATGGTACTTTTCCTGTACCCAAGGAACTGGCTGTTCAGCAAATCGCCGGACCTGGTGATGCTGGCCCAATCCCTGGCTTCCGGCCGTGGACTCTCCTCGCCTTTCGGGGGATCGACCGGCCCCACTGCTTTTCTGGCGCCCGGCTATCCCGCCGTTCTTGGTCTCGTATTTCGTCTCTTTGGCGGTTACAGTTTTGCCGCGGGTGCAGTGATGATGGGCCTGCAGACGATGTTTGCTGTGCTGACGGTCGCGGTTATCATGCACGTCTCCTGCCGAATTTTCGGCGCGCCCGCGGCAAAACTCGCCGGCACGTTCTGGGCCGTGTCCTTGCCCCTCATTTGGCTGCCTGCTGTTCTTTGGGAAACCGGTCTGTCGACCTTGCTCTTGATCGGTATGGTTGCGTTGGCATTGCGGGGTGTGCATAAACCCGCAAAAGGCAACTGGCCAGTCATGGGAGCCTATGGCGGCCTGACGATGCTGGTGAACCCGTCGCTTATGCTGGCGCTATTTGCCATCCTAGGCTGGACTGTTCATCAAACCCGGCCGCTGTGGCGCTGCGGACCATGGGTGTGTTTGCTTACATGGCTGGCGGTCTTTGCTCCATGGCCTCTGCGAAACGCGCGTGTTCTGCATGCCTTCATTCCTCTGCGCAGCAACTTCGGATACGAGGTATGGCAGGGGAACCACTCCGGAGCCACGAGTGTCTTCGACAGCACAATCGAGCCGCTCCACAACAAACAGGAGTACTCCGACTACGCGGCCATGGGGGAGGTCGGGTACATGCGCTATAAAGGAATACTCGCCAGAACCTACATCCGGGCCCACCCGGGCGAGTTCATCAGGCTCAGCGCCGAGCGAGTGGCTCGCTTCTGGACGGGCGCCGGGTTTGCGGTGAACTCCGGCGTGGTCGAACTACACGCAGTCACGACTTCGCTGCTGGGCTTGGCGGGACTGGCGGCACTCTTCAAACGGCGACGCGCGGTGGCGGTGCTGTTTCTGCTGCCACTCCTTCTCTTTCCGCTGCCTTACTACATCACGCATGCCGAATTTCGTTTCCGATTGGTATTGGACCCGCTGTTGACGATTTTGAGCGCTTACGCTGTCACCGAATTGGGCTCTATTGCGGCGTCTAAGGGGTGTTATTGGGGATTAATCTTGCCGTGGTCAGGTCGGCCGAGATGGCGGTGAAGATATCGCTCAACGACGTGACCGGCTGGCCGGCCACGCAGACACTGCCGGATCCGCTTTGGTGGTAATCGGAGTAGAAGTATTGCGAAGCGCTGGCCATATCCGCCATGGTGTCGCAAGGGGTGATGTTGGGATAAGAGCCGCCATATTGATCGCTGGCACAACCTGTCGGCTCAGAACCATAGGCAACAGAGTAAACCTGCGTACCCTGGCTGGTGGCATATTTCGCCGCAACGACCGCCTGCCCACACTCGCCAACCCAGGATGGGTATTGCCCGCTGCTGGTGGCAGGGGGCCCCATGACGGTGTTGTTGCCATTGGTCTGCGGAGCAGTGGCGTCGCCGTCGCTGAGGATGATGAGAACGTTCTCGGTTCCTGGATTGGCTGCCTTTACGGCGACCACTGCTGACTGCGCTGCATAGATCGCACCCGCATAGTAGGTTCCGTACACTCCGTCATAGTTCGGCGACATCATGCTGCCGCAGCCGATCACCCCTCCGGCTGCCTTCACCAAGGTGGAATTCGGGTTCAACGAGATGGCTGAGTTGGAGGTGCGATAGTCGCTTAAGAACTGCGTAACCTGGTATGTTGCTGTACCCAGGGTCATGGGATAAGTCGCAAAATCCGATTGGGTGGGAACGTAGGACGATGCCCCCACGGAGGGAAACGAGTACGCCATTGCCGCCGGCAACGAGGACCAGGGCGTCACTGGCGTAGCGCCCGTCGTGGACATGGGCATTACAAAATTGATGGTCAGTCCGTTGTTGACCATGCTCCAATAGCGATTTGGCACTGTCGGCGTGGGAACAGCAGTGGTGCAGGTTGTATCTTGCGCTGCGGTAGCACTTGACACATTAGGAAAGGTGAACAGGGCGACACGATCGACTGAGCTTGCGGCGACTCCATTCTTGATGGTGCACTTAGCCAGGCTGGCCGCACAAGGGCTCAGATTTTTGAGCAGAACCTGGACCCCGTTCATCGCGCAGGCGATCTGCGTACTGCCGCAGTCGGCGTCGGGAAAGAGCATCGACAGGGTGGTATCGACGAGGATTGCCACGTTATACGGGGTCGCCGCTCCGCCTCTCGAGGCGGCAGTCGCACTAGCTGTAACAGTCATGGTGGCGATTCCAAACAATGCGGCGAAGTACATGGGCACAACGGCCTGCTCCTTCACCTGGAGGGCGTTGTAGGGGACCGCGCCCACGCACGCGATTCCCTGATTTTGCAGAGTGGTCAGGCATTTCAACGCGGGGAAGCCGCTCACCATGGTCACATTCGGTAGAGATGCCCGCGCGTTCACCGAACCCGGAGCGGCACTGAACGAATTCGACGCCGCGATCACCGCGGCACTGGTGGCGGCCGTACGCATACTCCCCCCGCCTGCCAGCGCGGCCGCGTCCGCGTACCCTTGCAGTGCGCGATCGCAGTAGAAAACATGCCCTACGTCGATCGCCAACCCAGCCATGCCGAGCAGCACCACGAAGATGACGGCGACGAAGGGCAGCACTTGCCCGCACTCGTCGTCGAGCAAACTGCGGAGCAAAGTGCGGAGAAAACTGCGCCGCCAACCGCGCACTATGGAGCCGGTTGTGTTTTTCATTGGACCAATTCCGCCACCTGGGTCTGCAGTGAACAGTTAGGGGCGTAGTTGGCGCCGTAGACACCCAGGCTGCACGGGTAGTTCACGGTCAGAACGGCGTAGGACCCCTGCTTCAGGTTTCCTGCCGCGCCGGTGGTGCTGCTTCCGCTGTTACACGATGCGCCTTTATAGGTCGAGCCGTTGAGAACAACGGTGAACGAAAGATCTGCTGGAACGAGCAGCGGCGCCGCCGCGTACACGGCGGAAGCTGCGGTGGCGCACGGATCGGTTGTTTCCCCTCGACTGATGGCGAGGGTTCGCGCGCCGACACTGGTGGCCTCGGTCAAAAGTATGTAGTTATTGAATGCAAGCCCGAAGGTGAGAATACCCGTCACCACCAGCAGCAATACCGGCAAGACGAGCGCCATTTCGACCATTGCCTGGCCATCTTGCGCGAGGCCGCGCAGCCGCGTATGGGCGACCCCGTTTGATAGCGGCGCAGCACATTTTTCGGGATTCATCTCTTACGCCTTCCTGTTCGACTTGCAGACCAGTGGCGGTCATAGCGCCATGCATTCATATTGTTTGCGAATACGCTGGCAGATCCGTAGCGCGGCATAAGTGCACACCTTCTCCGCACGCAATGTGTGCTACTTTACCGAGTGCACGTCGCTTCCTGTAAAGGTGCCGCTTTCACACGCGACACGTTTGTTTATCGGCCATCATGAGTCAACCATCATGATTAGCCTGCGAGTATTCCTGGTTTGGAACTAACATTGTTTGGTTATTTCGACCTTCTTATCTGACGAGCAAGGGTCGCTCTTCCTGGCGTGACTTAGCACATACACATCTGTGACGAATGTAATTTACTCTCTTTGCGCCAGCAAGAGGATGTGGTTGACATCGACATTACTAACATTAACCATTTAATGGATTGGTCTTTAGACATTAAAAGGAGAACGATGATGATTAACCTCAAGCTACGGATTAGCCTCAGACGGATACTATCCGGTCTTATCAATGATGAGTCTGGCCAGGACCTTATCGAGTATGCCCTGGTCGCTGCGATCATCGCTCTAGGGGCGACGGCGGCTATGACGACCGTCTCGAAGGACATCACCGCTGTGTTCACCAAGATTGGAACCAGCTTAGCCAGCGCCACGTAAGGCAACGGACGATCCGGACTTCGCTCAATTTAGAAGTGCGGGCGTGAGTCACTTACAAGGGTTCCTTTCTAACTGTCTGCTCTCCAAATGCTGCCAGGGTCTTGGGCCTGCGAGGGTTTGTGCGAGAACCCGATCTCCACGCGAAGAGGATACTCCGGACTGCGTCCTGGGTTATTTCCGCCGTTCCCCTTCGACAAGCTCAGGGCAGGCTCTGCGGGACTGGATGGTGCTTCTAACGGTACCCAGGACGAGGGTCCTGGGCTAAGCTCCGCCGTTCCCCTGCGGGACTGGATCTGGAAATTAAGTTCTCACGCACGCTGTTGAGGGCGGTCAACCTGCGCACGAATGCGGATGACTGACCTCGGAAGTCTTCATGTTGAAAATGACTACTGAATTCGCGTTCCCTGCCGGCTCACTGCTCTGCGCCACTATTGGCGCGGTATACGACGTGCGCAGCGGGCGGATACCAAACTTTATTACGCTGCCTGCAATTGTCTTTGGCCTGCTGCTGCACGCCGTTTTTGGGGGCTGGTGGCAGTTGGTCACTGCGGCTGCCGGGGGACTGATTTGCGGTCTCATCTTTTTTTTCTTTTATCTGGCTGGGGGGATGGGTGGGGGCGACGTGAAGTTGATCACGGCCGCAGGTTGCATTGCGGGACTACCGCTTATTGGTCATTTGCTGATATTGACCGCCCTGGCGGGCGGAGTCATGGCAATCGGCCTGGCACTCTATCGCCGCCAGTTGGTAGAAACCTGCCATAACATGCACACCCTGGTGGTCCATCACAGGACCATGGGCCTGACCCCACATCCCCAGTTCAACATCGGCAACGATCGGACGCTTCGCTTGCCATATGCGCTGGCGATCGCGACCGGGAGTGGCCTTAGTCTCTGCCTGGTGGTTATGCAAAGGTGAAGCAATGAATGCGAAGCGCCTGATGATGGCCTTGCTCGCCGCACTGCTCATCTCCGCCCTGTTTACGTTTTGGCTAAGCAGACGGCTCGCCAGGGTCGCTCATGTTGCGCCTGCACAGAAGCAACTTATGGTGGCAGCGAACCAGACGCTCGAAGCGGGCGAGCTACTGAAACCGGGGAGCCTGCGATTGGTGGAGGCGCCCACTGCGCTCGCCGGAAGTTTCAGCAAGATCGATGAGGTTATGGGCAGAGTCGTGCTCTTTCCGCTGGCGAAGGACCAACCTATTCTCAATGCGTATCTCGCTCCGGTTGGAGTAGGCGTAGGGCTGACGGCAAAGATTCCCTCGGGCATGCGAGCGATTTCCGTACGCTCCGACGAAGTGGTGGGCGTGGCCGGCTTTCTGCTGCCAGGAACGCATGTCGATGTGTTGCTGACCTATCATTCGGACAAGTCTCCGGATCCGCGGACAGTGACGGTGCTGCAAGATGTAGTGGTTCTCGCTGCAGGACAGCAGATTCGCCCCGATCCGGAAGGCAAGCCGATCAGCGACAACACCGTAGTGACGCTGCTGCTGAAGCCCGAGGACTCGGAAAAGCTGGTGCTCGCGACCAGCCTGGGCGCGATCCACTTTGTGTTAAGAAACGGGGCAGACAAGGAGCAGGAGTCCAGCTCGTCGGTGGGGCTCGATGAACTCACCGGCACGGTTGCTCCGCGCGCCAAGGCCCAAGCGGCCATTGCCACACCCCGCAAGCCCTATCAAGTGGAAACCATTCTGGGCGATAAGCAAGTGGTAAGGACCTTTAATTGAGGCGGGTGATTGAGGCGGGTATGGCGATATCGATAAGCCGGGTATGGAAAGGTACCTGTCGCATGCTCGCGCCGGTTGTGCTGTGTGGCTTCATCCACGCGCAAACAGCGGCCCCCACGCCAGCAGCGGCGGCGGCTACTGCTCCTTCGCGCGCCGCCTTGCACATAGCGACATTGCCTGACGCAACGACCCCGCTCGCCAGCTCAACGGTATCTGCGAGCCAGCCGCTGCACGTACTGGTAGGACAGTCGATTTTTATCACGACAGTGAGCCGGCTGAAGCGGGTGTATGTCAGCGATCCCCTGGTGGTCGATTCGTTCACCTCGAGTCCGAAGCAGATCGTGGTCACGGCTAAGGCGCCCGGTGTGAGTAGCCTGATCCTGTGGGATCAGGAAGGCCAGTCGGCGACCTACTGGGTTTCCTCCGACCTGAATGTCGCGGGTCTACAAAGGGCGATTCACGAGGCGCTGCCGAACGAGAACATTCGAGTGGAGGCGCAGCAGGACCGGATTTCTCTTTCCGGCACGGTGTGGAGTGATGCTTCCTCCGAAGCGGCGGCCAAGCTTGCGGGTTTGTATGCGAAGAACGTGGTGAATTCTGTGCAGGTGAGACTGCTGCATAACCGGCAGGTGAAGTTAAAGGTCCAGATCATCGAGGTTGACCGCTCAAAGCTGGATCAGTTTGGGATCAACCTTTTCAGCCAGGGTAAGAATCTGGGCAACTCCACCACAGGGCAGTTTCCCTCGACGCAAACCTATACTCCGGCAAGTGGCACGACGCCGGCAACGCTCACGACCAGCGACCCATTGAACCTGTTCTTCTACAATTTCGGCCTGAATATCGGAGTAAGTCTGCAGGATCTTCAAAACAAGCAGATCGCGCAAATCCTCGCCGAACCAACCATCACTACTATCAGCGGACAGAAGGCGTCATTTCTCGCCGGAGGCGAGTTTCCCTTCCCGGTTGTTCAGGGTTCCTCGGGCGGACTTACATCCATCACCATTCAATTTCGACCGTACGGAGTGAAGTTGGATTTCACGCCGATTGTGAATGACGATGCGACGATTCTGTTGAAGGTGGCGCCCGAGGTGAGCGCGCTCGATTACACCAACGCGGTCACCATCTCCGGGTACACCATCCCCGCCCTCTCCACCCGCCGAGCGGACACCCAGGTAGAGCTGCGGGATGGACAGAGTTTCGCCATCTCCGGGCTGCTCGATCATCGCACCACCGATATTTTCAACAAGATGCCGGGCATTGGCGACGTGCCCATTCTGGGTCAATTGTTCCGCTCAAAGTCAGTCAACCACTCGACTGTGGAGCTGATGGTGATAGTGACCCCCACGATTATAGATCCGCTGAACGACACCACAACTCCTACTCTTCCGAAACTCCCGGTACCCAACCTCGAACCCAAGCAATTTGACCAGAAGATGGTCAAGCCGAAACCAGGGACGAAACCACAGCCCGGAACAGGCGGTACGCCGTGACGCAGAAACCACACAATGCAGATGCGCTCACGGTGGCGTTGCTGACGGTACATGTCGATCACGAGACTCTGGACCAGATCCGCCAAACTGCATCCGAGATGCCATGGGAACTGGTTCATCTGGACTACGAGAATTACTTCTCGGCAGCCAAGCTCCCACCCCTCACCCAACGGGCGATCAACACCCAGGCCTGCGTCGCGGTTGTTGACTTCGACGGGGATCCAGAGCGGGCGCTCGAGACCGCTCAATTCTTACGCCAGAGCTTCTTCCACAACATTGGGATCCTGGCTCTTTCTTTCACCACCGACCCTGATCTTCTGCTGCGCGCTATGCGAGCGGGCTACAGCGAATTTCTGGCCAAGCCTTTCCATCCCGACGAATTCGTGGAAACACTTGCGCGGCTTGACCAACGCTGGGCTACGACTATGATTCGGCCGCGGCATAGCGGAAAGATTCTGTCCTTTTTCGGCGCGAAAGGGGGAGTCGGCACGACCACGCTGGCGGTTCATCTGGCCATGTTTCTGGTCGGACTGGGAAAGAAAGTGCTGCTGATCGACAACCATGCCCAGTTAGGACATGTTGTCCTGTACCTCGGAATGGATGGGAGCAATCATCATTTCTATGATCTGGTTCAGAACGTCAGTCGACTGGACGAGGATCTGCTCCACGGGTTTATCGCCACACACTCCAGCGGTCTGGATGTTCTGTCCTCTCCTGACGTTTATGGTGGTTTGTGGAAGACGGACAAAGACTCTGTCGAACGGACACTCGAGTTCCTGGGTACGCAATATGATTTCGTCCTGCTGGATTGTGAGGCGTCGTTCGAGGACATCAACCTGGCGGTCATTTCTTTTTCGAATTTGATATACCTCGTGGCTTCTCCTGAGATCGGGGCGATCCGCGACCTGTCGCGGTATGTGGACGGTCTGGTTCAGAATGAGCAAGCCACGAAGAAGCTCCAGGTGGTCGTCAATCGCTACTCGTCGCACGAGGCAGTCACGATTGAGCAAATCGAGAAGGCGGTTCACCTGCCGATTGCGATCAAGATCGCCAATAGTTATAGCGAGCTGGTCCGGTCTATCAATATCGGCGAGCCGGTGACGTCGGAGAGCAAGTCAGATTTCTCTTTGCAGATGACGAAGTGGGCGACTGCATTAGCCGGGACCGTTGGCCCGACTGCTCAGGAGCCGGCAAAAAAACGGTTTGCACTGTGGAAGTAAGTCATGAGTGAAGCAACAATCAATGGCGGGGCGGGAGGAAGAGGCGGTACCGGGGTGATCCCTGCCGTAGCGAGAACCGCGAGACCGGTCGCCCTAAAATTTCAGCAGGAAATCAAGTCCGCAGTGCACCAGGGACTCATCAAGCGTTTGGATCTGGAGAAGATCGCCCTGATGCACGAGAACCCAGCCTCCCAACAGCAGCTCATTACGGTGATTCATCAACTGATTGGCGAGCAGAACATTCCGCTATCTGGGGCGGAGCGGGACCGGCTGGCGCAGGAGGTGCTGGATGAAGTCTTCGGCCTTGGTCCGCTGGAACCGCTGCTGCAGGACCCGACCGTCAACGACATCCTGGTAAACACTTTCAACGCGGTCTATGTAGAACGCCGTGGCGTGCTGGAAAAAACCACCGTGGTCTTCAAGGATGACCGTCACCTGATGCATGTTATCGACAAGATCGTCTCCGCGGTAGGAAGGCGGGTAGACGAGTCTTCGCCGATGGTGGATGCGCGTCTCAAAGATGGTTCCCGTGTGAATGCGATTATTCCTCCCCTGGCGGTGGACGGCCCCATTCTATCGATCCGTAAGTTTGGGGCGAAACCATTGGCTGCAGAAGACCTGTTGCGGAATAAAGCGCTCACCGAGCCGATGCTCGAAGTCCTGAAGGGTGCTGTTCAGGCCCGCCTCAACATCATCGTCTCCGGGGGCACCGGCGCGGGAAAAACTACTTTGCTGAACGTGTTGTCCGGGTTTATCGACGAGCGGGAGCGAATTGTAACCATTGAAGACTCGGCCGAACTACAGGTGAAACATGCGCACGTGGTGCGGCTGGAGTGCCGGCCTCCGAACGTGGAAGGAAAAGGTGCGGTGAAGCAGAGAGAGCTGGTGATCAATGCTCTTCGTATGCGTCCCGACCGGATCGTGCTGGGCGAGGTCCGAGGCGAGGAATGCATGGATATGCTACAGGCGATGAACACTGGCCACGATGGCTCACTCACCACCATCCACGCCAACACGCCGCGCGATGCCGTGGCCCGGATGGAGACCATGGCCATGATGGGCAGCGTGAGCCTGCCGGAAAAGGCGATTCGGGCGCAGATCGCATCGGCCGTCCATCTGATCGTGCAGATAGCCCGCATGAGCGATGGTTCGCGCCGGGTTACGCATATCAGCGAACTCACGGGAGCGTTCAGCGATGTCATCAGCATGCAGGACATTTTCCTTTTTGAGAAGGAAGGGCTCGGACCCACGGGGAAGGTGAAAGGCCGTTTTCGCGGCACCGGCATCGTCCCCAAATTTGGCGACAAATTGAAGGCTGCGGGTTTCCCGTTGCCGGCAAGTCTGCTCGATTACTCGATGGAAGTGTAAAAGGTCAGAAAAATGGGTGTACTGGTTCTAACATTTATCTCGATTCTGCTGGCCACCTTCCTGTTGGTGATCGCGTTGACGCGCCAGTCGCCGGAGGAGAAGATCGTCGGCCAGCGAATGGCATCGATCCATATCTCGAAACAAAAAGACGGCATCGGCCTGGAGGCAGCGCAACTGCTCAAGGCAACGAGGAGGAGCAGTTGGCTGGATGACATTCTGGTTCGTTTCCAATTCGCGAAAACGCTGCAGGCGCGGATTCTCCAGGCGAACAGCTCGTCCTCCGTTGGCGGTCTGATTCTAACCAGTCTGGGTTTGTCGATTGCCGGCTTTGCGATCACGTGGCTGTTTGCGCCCATGGTTCTCATCGACGTGGGCGCTGGTGCAGTACTGGGCTTACTGCCCTATGGGATTCTTTCCTTCAAATGTAAGAAGAGAATCAGCACCTTCAATGCAGTTCTCCCGGAAGCCATCGACATGCTGGCCCGCGCTTTGCGTGCCGGCCATTCGCTGGTGGGGGCCCTGGAAATGCTGGTTGAGAATGCACAGGAGCCGGCCGCCTCCGAATTCGGTGAGGTGTTCAAGCAACTGAACCTCGGCTTGTCGATCCGAGATGCGCTGTTGCAACTTCTCGATCGCGTCCCCTCTGCCGATCTGCGCGTGCTCGTGACCGCGATCATGGTACAGAAGGACACCGGCGGCAACCTGGTCGACATTCTGGATCGCACGGTTCACGTGATTCGAGAACGGCTGCGCATTCAGGGTGAGATTCAAATACAAACAGCCCAGGGGAGGCTTACGGGGTGGATTCTGAGCGGTCTTCCGGTGGTGATGATGGTGCTCCTGAACCTGGTAAATCCTGGCTATTCCAGTATCCTCTTTCACGATCCGGCGGGCCGCAAGCTGATCTACCTCGGGCTGGGGATGCTGGTGGTTGGCAGCGTGATCATCCGCCGCATTGTGAATGGGATCGAGGTCTAGCAAGATATGGATCTGGTTTATTACATCGCGCTCACGCTTACCGTCTTTCTGGTTTTTGCGATGCTGCTCGCTCCAGTAATTCTGCGGCCTTCGCCTGCCGCCAGGCGGATGCTGCAGATGGTGCGGAGCAATCGCCCGGATGAAAGAAACGTAGGCACCAAAGAGCGCCTGCAAGAGGGGCTCCTCTCCATGGCAAGGGACTTGCGCATCCGGTTTGGGCTGGCAGCGGATGACAAGGTCAAACAGCGGCTTTTGAGTGCGGGCATCAGAACCAGTCGAGGCCTCAACGCCTACTCTGCCAGCCGCATCGTCGGTCCGCTATTGGGCCTGGTCTGCGGAAGCCTGATTCACACCAACACCATATTCTGGGCTTTCTCCCTGGCGGCTGTGTTCTACCTGGTCCCGGACATGTGGCTGAGAACGATGATCAAGAAACGGAATGAAAGAATCAGGAAAAGCCTTCCGGACGCACTCGATCTGCTGGTTATCTGCGTAGAGGCAGGGTTGGGCCTGGACCAGGCGATGCTGCGCGTTGGGCAGGAGCTGAGCATCAGCCACCCTGACATCCACTACGAGTTCATGCAAGTGAATTTGGAGCAGCTTGCCGGCAAGCCCCGGCTGGAGGCATGGAAGAGCGCGGCAGAGCGTACCCAGATTCCAGAGTTCGCGCTGTTTGTCAGCATGTTGACGCAAGCTGACCGTTTCGGCACTCCCATTGTGAGAGCTCTCAGCAGGTTTGGTGACGAGATCCGCCTGAAAAGGCGGCAGAGGGCCGAGGAGATGGCCGCGAAGACCAAGATCAAAATACTCTTTCCCCTTGTCCTGTTTATATTCCCATGCATTTTCATTGTCCTGCTTGCACCGGCGATTTTGAGTATTGCCAAGAATATACAGGCATCTAAGTAGCGCGATTGGCCGCGACTATGTTGCCCGGGAGGAACAAAAAGTTATAGGAGATTGAGAGAAAGGAGGAAACATCCTATGGATACGACAACCCTGGTTAGAATTATTGCGGGCGTTTTGGCGGTGGCCGCGCTTGCCTTCGTGATCTATCGCAGAAAGCACTCGAAAGCATAGCCTGATTGCCGTGACCGGCCTTCGACACAGTGGCGCTGAGGACTACACCATGAACCTCAGAAACATAACGAGGGCCACCACGGTTGGTACACGGATAACCATAGCCGACACGTCTCTCACACGCCTGCTAGGTTTGCTGGGCAAGAGGCGGCTGGACGCCGGATGTGGGCTGCTGATCAGGCCCTCATCCGGCGTTCATACTTTTGGCATGTTGTTTTCGATCGACGTGGTCGCACTGAGCAAAAACCTACAGGTTCTCAAGCTATGGCCTCGGTTGGCTCCGTTTCGCGTTACCAGCGTCAGCCTGAAAACCCATAGCATGTTGGAACTGCCGGCCGGCCAAATCTCCGATTGCGGGATGAAGGTCGGAGACCGGTTGGAATTCCTCTAACTTCAGTCCTCCAGGGTCAGTTCCTCGCGGTGCCCGATCCAGTTAGGGATCAAGCATACCGATGTTCATCCCACGAATCCTTTCCGTGGCTAATATCTCCATCGATTCATGCGACATAGCGGCAGTCGGCTTTATCATCGCTTGAACCAATTTCACGGTAAGCAGGGTACTAGAACTTCCAAGCCCTTTCAGGAGAGATGGGAATGAAGAACCTAACATGGCTTATGTTGCTACTGGGGATCCTGAGCTTATCTTCCGGATCGTCAAGAGCGTGGGCGCAAAGCGGGATTACTGCGCAGAACGGGCGTAATGTAACCTGCGCTTCGGATGACGGAAAACGGCATCTATGCCGGGTCGATACCAGCCGGGGGGTGACAATGACGAACCAGCGCAGCGGATCGCCCTGTATTCAGGGGCAGACATGGGGATACTCACACCAGGGAATTTGGGTGGACCGCGGGTGCCGGGCCGATTTCTACCTGGCTGCCAACTATCGCCCTGGACCTGGCCCCGGCGGACCTGGTTATGGCGGCGGGGTAACGATTACCTGCTCGTCAAACAATGGAAAGCGAAACTACTGCTCGGCAAACACCAGCCGCGGAGTACAACTCACTAAACAACGAAGCGGTTCCCCTTGTATCCAGGGGCAAACGTGGGGCTACGACGGCCGCGGCGTGTGGGTGGACCGCGGTTGCCGGGCAGACTTTGTCACCATGCGGCGATAAACAGCTTCGGGGCAGTGGCCTGGGGAAAAGACCACTGCCCCGAAGGGAGTTACTAAAGATCCGAGGCGCAATCCTAGTACAGCTTTAGCTGCAGGGCTTGCCCGCATCCGCGTGCGCGCCTTTGGCCTTGGCCGCAGCTTCGGTCATGTAGGCGCCGGCCTTGGTGGTGCCGTAGTACTTGGTCCCGTAGCAGTGGTAGACCTTGGTGGAGGTGTTTAACCAGACCATACCTGGTCCACCGCCGGCTGCCGGAGTGGTCGATGCCGTGGTCTTGGTTTTTGCCATCGGGGCAGCCGCGGCAGGAGCCGCAGCAGCGGGTGCCGCAGGGCCAGCAGCAGGTGGTGGCGGGGCGGTTGGTGTGGCCGCCGGAGTTGGTGCAGAGGCGGCAGCGGCGTACCAGGTCTTCACACCCTTGTGACCACGGCACGCCCCGCTCTTGCTCGCGCCGGTCCAGTAGGAGCCATCATTACAAAGCCCGGTAGCTCCCGCGGGTGCGCCTGCGGGGGCCTGGGCGACACCTGCTTGTGAAGCGATCATTGCGGTTACAGCCAGCGCGATTGCGGCCAGCAGCGAACTAACCAATTTCTTCATATGCACTCCAGTTGAGCTAAAAGCGAGAATTTTAGAGGGTTAGAGCCCACCCATCCTACGACGAGTGCAAATGGGAGTACAAGCGCATTTCTCGAAGCAGGGGTGCCTGGGGATTGATGGAATAAAAAAGTCATTGCCCAGCAAGCTCTGCACCCGATGCTAAGAGCCTCGCACCGAGGCTCATGATGTGCGGGTAGGAAGGGCCGCTTGATCGCTGCATGTGGCGTTCTTCGAGAGACGGGTGCGATAGCCAGCGAAGCGCGATGTTAGGAACGAATAACACGGACATAGGGGTTGCGTTAGTGGGACTTATATGAATAAATGGGCTCCCCCATCTGTTTCGGCCCCGAACCCCGGCCAAATCCATAGACATAAGCGACGTTTCCCCTCCGGCCCCTAGGCACAATCGCGATTGCATACGCAGAAAGATAAGGAGAAAACGGGATGAACTGGATGCCGATTCTTATTCAGCTGATCAGCGGTGGCGTTGGTGGAAACATAGCCGGCGCTTTGTTGAAGAAGTTCAATCTAGGTCCCATTGGCAATACCATTGCCGGGATCCTTGGTGGTGTTGGCGGAGGTCAGCTGCTCAGTATGTTGACCGAAGCCGTTGCCCCGACCGCAAGCGGAGGGCTGGATATGACTTCGATCCTCTCGAGTGTCGGTGGCGGTGGTGTTGGCGGGGCGGTGATCATGGTCATCGTGGGACTGGTCAAAACTCAGATGGCGAAATCGGCTACGGCTTGAACCGTAACTGAACCAGGGGCAATCAAACCCCTAACTTGTTTACTGGGGACTCCGCAACGGTGGCTTTCCGTGAAGGATGGCCACCTTTTTTGCGATTGCCTGAGCAGGCGCGAGCGAGCGATAGGACTGTCGAACGAAGGGCACGGGTTCAGCAGTGCCGCACGGCGCGCGGATTCATTAGGGCTTTAAGAGGGTGTCTGAGAACCTGAAGGGAAACCGCAAACCTGTGGGTTTCGCAACAGCCCAGGACGCAGTCCTGGGTAGAGATTCGAGAGACGAAAAGTCCCGTAGGGACGACTGAAAGTTACCCGGAGGCAATCCCAGGCACTTCCATCTCAAAATATCCCGCGGTTGAGAATTCCCGATCCGCTCCCCGAATCCAGGACATGTCTCGATAACTTTTTCAGTCGTCCCTGCGGGACTTTTCAATAGTGCATGCTAACCCAGGACTGCGTCCTGGGCTAGGTTCAGCCGTCCCTACGGGACTCGATTTCGGGACGGTCGTTCTCACGCAGACGCGAAAGCCCGGATTTTTGTTGGGCCTGTGCGGCCCGACTGAAGTCGTGCCCTGATACAAAGCATCAGAGCCGTGACTCGGGAAAAACTCGCGCGACGCCCCTGCGCCCCGCTTATTGCAGGTCACGACTGGTGACGCTTACGCGGAAGAGCGGTTTGGCTTTCTCTGCCGGGTCGATGGCATAGGTCTGACTGGTCCTAGCCGGGTCGTAGTCGCGCCAGAGCCAGAGCATTTCCGCAGGAAATTCGGCTGCGCCATGGCCGGAATTGTGGGTTCCCTGGCCAAAGCTGAAATGAAAATCGTAGTTCTTCAGCTTAAGCGCGTTGGCCATGCGGATATTGGCCAGCGGCCAGCTTCCGTAGCGGTCGTTCTCCTGATCGTTGGAGCCGTCCTGTAGCCATACGCGGAGATTGCGTGCCGGCTCGCGCAGGATTTTCTCCGGATAATCCTGACCCCCATCCGGAATTGCCGGATCTTCTTTCCACTGGATGCTGGTGAAGCTGCCGATCCAGCTGATGACGCGGCTGAATTGATCGGGCATCTGCCAGGCTGCGTTGAACGCGCAGATGCCACCCGAAGAAAGGCCGGTGATGGCGCGGCTATAGGCGTCTTTGCGGACGTTGTATTGGGCCGTGACCTGGGGCAGAAGCTCGTCGCGCAGAAAGCGGTCATAGCGATCACTGACGGTGTCGTATTCGGTGCTGCGCATGGAGTCTTTGAGGGTGCGGTGCCATTGCTCGGCATAGGCCTGGACAAACCGATACGTCGGGGTGTTGGGTGCGTCTGTCACGTCGCCTGGGTTGATGAAGACGCAGATCATGACCGGGATCTTTTTCTGGGCGATCAAGTTGTCGATCACGTTCAGCGCGGGGTTGTTGCCATCGCGGTGAATATAGCCGGCGCCGTCCTGAAAGACCATGAGGGCCGCAGGAACTTTGGGATCGTAGCCTGCCGGCACGTATACCCAGTACTCGGTCTTCATGCCGTCATAGAGTTTGCTGGTGTGGATCAGCTTTTCTGAGAGTTTGCCGGAGGGAACGCCGGGTTCGAGATAGGAGTCCGGACCGAAGGCGGGAAGGTCGAGGCGTCCGCCGAATTTTGTTCCTGAGACCTGGTAGTTGAAGGAGTGGAGCACGCCTATTTCTTCTATCCTGGCCACTGCGTACCATTGCCCGGTGGCGCCGAGGGATTGCATGGATGGGCCGGGGGCACGGTCGATGAAAAGCTGAGGCGGGGTGGCGGATTGGAGGGCGAAGAAGAAGTCGTGACCTTGTCCCACCCAGGCGGTGCCCTCTTTCAGTTCCTGCGGGGTGAAGGTGGCGTTGATCGCGTCCTGCAGGGCGGGACTGTGGGATTGGGCCAGGGTTATCAGTTGGGGCGCGGTCATTTTTTGTGCGGTGAGGTTGGCGGAGGCGAGAACGGTGAGGAGTAGAGCGGTCAAGGTTCGCATAGCAGGAGAACTATAGCGCAGCTATGGTGAGGGGCTGTCACTGCGGTGCGCCTGTCGGGATGACAAAGGGGAGAGTGGGGTTTCCACGGGGGATCGGTTGCAGGGATCCCAGGTCTCAAAAGCGAGACCCCACGGCACGCCGGGGCAGGCTGGGGCACCCTTCACTTCTTACCGACGCCGCTCACGGATGTTCGGGATGAAAACCGGGACGACCGGGTTTCGATTCGGGATCGATCACCCATGCTGCCACGCTGCTATTGAGGGGGCTGGGTGCCGTCTGGTCCTTTGTAGACCAGGGGAACGTGGAGGGGCAGTTCGGCATCGCTGCGCTTGGCTTTGGGCTTCTCCTTGGATACTTCCCCCTTGTTCTCTTCGGCTACTACGGTTCGCTGGGAATTCAGACAGAGCCAGTTGTCGCGCACGTGCTCGAAGACATGGGAAAATATGCCCTTTTCCAACACCGGGCCTTTCTCGCCCTTCCAACTCATCACGTAGGTGCCGTTGACGATGGCTACATCGCCCACGAAGCGCACGCTTATTACCTTCTGCTCCAGAGAATCGGGCCCGGCGTTCTTGACGAAAAGGTGGGCGATTTGCTGGTTGCGTGTGGTTACGTCTCCGCCGGCAGAGATGCCGATGTACTGTGGGGCCAGGACCAGTTCGAGCGCATATTGATCGCGCTTGGTGACGGCAGTGGCCCAACGGTCTTCGACCTGCTGCATCTCGCGAAAGGCTGGCGGCGCCGAATTTGCATTTGGCTTGTTGGTTTGTGCTCCGGCGGTGGCTCCCGGCAAGGACATGCAGAGGGCAAAGAGTAGAGATTTAGTTCGACGACCCATCTTGCTTAATCATACCGTTTGTTCAGATTTCTACCTTGATTCCCTCAGGGCGGCCGCTGGTGGTTGTGCCCTACACTGGGCTTGGAGTTTCCCCATGGCTTCCCTTTCTGATGTGTCGTTGGACCGCGGCTTGCCCGCCAGCGTGGAGGCGGAGCGTTCGATTCTGGGCGCGATCCTGCTCGACAACCATTCTTATAACGAGGCGGCGGAGAAGCTGCGCGCGGAAGACTTCTCGCTCGATTCGCATCGCCGCATTTACAGCCGCATGTCGGAGTTGATCGATGCCCGGCGTGCGGTCGATATTGTGACCCTGGCGGAAGAGTTGGGCCGGCGCAAAGAGGTAGAAGCGGTGGGTGGAGTGGCCTACCTCGCGTCCCTCACCGAGGGGCTTCCGCGGCGGCCGAGCATCGAAGAGTACGTCCGTATCGTGAAGGACAAATCACTGTCCCGGCAGTTGATCAATATCTGCAGCACGGCCATCACCCGGGCGGCGGACCAAAGCGATGAAGCGCTGGTGGTGCTGGATGCGGCCGAGTCCGGCTTGCTCGAAGTTTCTGAGCGCGGGATCACACGTGGTTTTGCCGGCATCCCGGAGATTGTTCGTGATTCATTCGGGACCATTGACAATTTGTACGCGCAGCAGAAAGAAGTGACCGGGCTGGCGACGCACTATACCCAGTTCGATAAGATGACCAGCGGGTTGCAGGCTTCCGACCTGATCATCATTGCCGCCCGCCCCAGCATGGGCAAGACGGCGTGGGCTATCAACATTGCGGAAAACGCCGCAGTGCGCGATGGAAAAATCGTAGCCGTCTTTTCGTTGGAAATGTCGAAAGAGTCGCTGTTGCGGCGCATGCTGGCTTCGCAGGCGCTGGTCTCCATGCAAAAGATCCAGACCGGGTTTATTCCCAAGGCGGACCGGGGCAAGTTGATGGAGGCACTGGAACGGTTGGCGGAGTCGAGGATTTTTATCGACGATACCCCGGCGATCGCGCTTTCGGAGATGCGGGCCAAGGCGCGGCGGCTGCAGCGGCAGCAAGGTGGTTTGGACCTGATCGTGATCGACTACCTGCAGTTGATGAGCGCTTCTTCGTTTGGCGTAGGCGCAAAGCGGTACGAGAACCGTACCCAGGAGGTATCGGCGATTTCGCGTGGGCTGAAGGCTCTGGCTAAGGAACTGCGGGTTCCGGTGGTCGCGCTTTCCCAGCTCAGCCGCGCCTCGGAACAGCGCGGCGGGGATAAGAAGCCGATGCTGTCGGATCTGCGCGAGTCCGGGTCGATTGAACAGGATGCCGATGTGGTGGCGTTTATTCATCGGGATAGCTATTACAACAAGGACGAGAACGGGGAAGAGGACCCTGACTCCAAGAACAAGGCGGAGATCATTATCGCCAAGCAGCGCAATGGTCCCACCGGCTCGGTACACCTGGCCTACATCGCGGACTGCACCCGCTTCGAGAACATGGCCTTTGGCCAGGGGCCCGGGGATTTCTAGCCAGCTGATGCCGACCCGACCGCTTTGGGCTGAAGTGTCCCGCCATCGGCTGCTGGCCAACTATCAAAAGCTGCTCGGCATGGCGGGATCCCAGGCTGAGTTGATGCCGGTGGTTAAGGCCAATGCCTATGGCCACGACGTGTTGGCGTGCGCGCCGTTGTTGGCTGCCGCCGGTGCCCGGTGGTTGGGGGTGACCTCGGCCGAAGAAGGGGCCGCGGTGCGCGCGGTCTGTCCTGAGCCGCGCATTCTGTTGATGTCCGGTCTCTTTCGCGGGGAAGCGGATACGGTGATCGACCGCGGGTTGACTCCTGTGGTTTGGGAGCCTTGGCAGCTTGATGTGTTGGAGGAGGCTGCGGTTCGACGGGGCATGCCGGCCGGGTCGATTGCGGTCCACCTGGAGATCGATACCGGGATGTCGCGCCAGGGGGTGCGGGTGGCGGACGCTCCTGCGCTACTGCCTCGTTTTCGGGAGGGATCTTGCCTGCGGCTGGAAGGGGTGATGACGCACTTTAGTGAGCCTGAGACCATTTCTTCGGTTCGCCCCAATCCGCAGTTGGCGGGCCTCCAGAGCGCGCTCGAAGTGATCGTTGACCGCGGCTTGCGGCCGCAGTGGCTGCAGGCCGGTAATTCGTCGAGCATCGTTGCCGGACCCGACCGCGAGGTGCTGATGGAGATGGCTTCGGGGATGGGGGCGCGGCTGATGCTGCGTCCTGGCCTTGCGCTGTATGGCTACCTCGACCGACTCACGCTGGATGGGCTGTCATGGGCGAGCGAGCCAGACTTTGCTCCGGTGCTTGCGTGGAAGACGCAAGTGATTTCGCTGCGTACTCTGCAGGCTGGTGAGGCCGTGGGTTATGGCCGTACGTTCGTTGCTGATCGGGAGACGCGGCTTGCGCTGTTGCCGGTTGGGTATGCGGATGGGTACAACCGCTTGCTTACGAATCGCGGACATGTGCTGGTGCTCGGTCATCAAGCTCCGATTGCGGGGCGGGTTTCGATGGACCAGACGGTGGTGGATGTTACGGAGATTCCCGGGGTTGGTATTGGTGATGAAGTGGTTTTGTTGGGGAGTCAGGGCGAGCATTCGATCGATGCGTGGGATCTGGCGGATCTTGCCGAGACCGTACCTTGGGAAGTGTTGTGCGCGATCGGCTCACGGGTTCCCCGGGGGATTGTGGATTAGCCGAAGCATCTTCTTTGACTTCAACGAAAGCGTTCGAAGGGCTTCGCCCGTCTTTTTCGTCCCAGGTACGCTTTGGCGAACCTGGGCACCCGTCCCATTTTCCATTAAGGTTTTCAGAGGCGTCGGGAATAAACGTTGAGGTCTGTGGTATCCCACGTCTCGCGAAAAACGAGCGAGATGTGGGGCACCCGGGAGTTGTGGCAGGGACGGAATTAGCGGGGACGGTTCGAGGGGCTACACTTAGAAGGTATGGCTATGTTCATTGATGAGGCTCGGATTCGCGTCAAGGCGGGGGATGGCGGCAATGGCTGCGTTGCATTCCGGCGGGAGAAATTTGTTCCCCGGGGCGGTCCGTCCGGTGGGGATGGCGGACGCGGGGGCGACGTCATCATGGAATCGAGCGAGCGGCACAATACGCTGGTTCACTTTCGCTTCAATCCTGAGCACAAGGCGGAGCGCGGACGGCACGGCGAAGGATCCAACTGCAGTGGCCGGGAAGGCGTGGATACGATTTTGAAGGTGCCGGTGGGGACAGTGCTCTATGACGATGAGACCGGTGCCCTGGTGCATGACTTCCGCCAGCCGGATGAACGCATCATCGCTGCCAAAGGCGGACGGGGAGGGAGAGGAAACCAGCACTTCGCTACCGCCACCCATCAGGCTCCGCGGGAATCGGAAGCAGGCAGAGAGGGCGAAGAACGGGCTTATCGGCTGGAGCTGAAGCTGCTGGCCGATGTCGGACTGGTGGGCTTTCCCAACGCCGGCAAGTCGACGCTGATCTCCAGAATCTCCGCCGCCAAGCCCAAGATTGCCGACTACCCTTTTACTACCCTGGAGCCAAATCTAGGGGTGGTGTCGGTGGGAGATCCGCCGCATGAAGACAGCTATGTGGTAGCGGATATTCCGGGTTTGATCGAAGGCGCGCACCTGGGAGCCGGGCTGGGGGTGCAGTTTCTCCGCCATATTGAGCGCACCCGAGTGTTGGTGCACTTGGTGGATGTTTCGGATGCCAGTGGACGGCCCGACCCGGTGGAGGACTTCCGCGTGATCATGGCGGAATTGAAGAGCTTCGGGCACGGCCTGGACGAAAAGCCGATGTTGGTGGTGGCGTCGAAGGCCGATGTGGCCAATCCGGAAAAGCTCAAGAAGCTGCGCGCGATGGCCAAACGTCGCAGGCTGCCCTTTTTTGCGATCTCCGCTGTGAGCGGCGCGGGCATCAACGAACTCAAATATGCTGTGGGGGATGTGGTGCGGGCGTCTCGCGAAGCGGAAATCGCTCCCGTTCCTGAGAACTCCATCCTGGCTGAATATTAAGCAGTAGCGAGACGGGCGGCGGCGACGGTCACCATGGTGCGCCGGGGCGCGGGAAGTTGCACCAGCTCCCAGGCAGAGCGATCGCGCAGCAGGCGGGAAACCAAGGCGGTGTGCATCGCATGTCCGGCTCGCTGGGCTACGACCCGGCCGAGGATGCGATGTCCAGCCAAGGCCAAATCACCAATCAGGTCGAGCACTTTGTGGCGGACAAATTCGTCGTCAAAACGAAGCGGGCCATTCTGCACCTTGCCGGCGCAGAGAATGATGGCGTTCTCCTCGGACGCACCCCGGATCAAACCCATATCCCGCAGCATCTTCTCGTCTTCGCGAAACCCGAAGGTACGAGCAGCGGCGATCTGGGCGCCGTAGGCTCCAGCTGCCAAGTCGACGGTGAAGGCCTGACGGCCGATGGGGTGAGCGAAATTAATGTCGTAAGTGATGCTGTAGCCTTCGCCGGGATACACCGCGATGAACTTGCCGTTCTCGCGTACTTCGACGCTTTTCAGAATGCGCAGATACTGGCGTCGGCGCCGCTGGCTGCGGATGCCCACCTCGGCAAACGCTTCCACGTAGGGCAGGGCGCTGCCGTCGAGGATGGGTAACTCCAGATTGTCGAGTTCGATGATGACGTTGTCGACGCCCATGCCAATGAGGGCGGAAAGAAGATGTTCGGTGGTGGAGATGAGCACACCCTGGCGCATGATGCTGGTGGCGTAGCTAACCTTGGCGACGTTCCTACCGGTGGCGGTGATCTCGTAGTTGTCCAGGTCGGTGCGACGAAACACGATTCCTGAGCCCGCAGGGGCAGGCAGCAATCGCATGTTCACCGGTGCCCCGCTGTGGAGACCGATTCCTGAGAATTCAATCACCGACGCGATGGTCTTTTCTAAGTGGTCTGAGTCCACGAACAATATTCCTGGCTTGCAGCGAGTCGCAAAGTCATAGAGTACCTATGATTAGAAACGTTGTGGTGTGGCAAAAACGACACAAACTGATCGGGCCATCAGACGTACGACAAGGGTGTTAGGTTTACCGGGAGAGGAGAAAGATGGATGGAAAGTTACAGCGACGTGACCCGGGCAGTGGCCAAACGGCAGCCGGAAATGCTCAAAATGATCGCCGAGCTGGTGGGCATCCAGTCGCCTACGGAAGACCGGGCCGGAGTGAATCGCTGTGTAGCCCTGGTGGAGCGGTGGATCAAAGCCAGCGGGGGGAGGAGCCAGCGCTCCAAACAACGGACGGCCGGGGATCTTTTGGTGGGCCGCTTCGGGCCGGCCCGGAGTACGGTCAAACCCGCAGTCAAACCTTTGATGCTGCTGGGTCACCTGGACACGGTCTGGCCTCTGGGCACGCTGAAGAAGATGCCTTTCCGGGTGCGCCAAGGCCGGGCATGGGGGCCGGGGGTTCTGGACATGAAGGCGGGGGTGGTGATGGCCCTGGGCGCGATGCGCATATTGCAGGACGCGGGGCAGCTGACCAGGCCGGTGTGGCTTTTGCTCAACAGTGACGAGGAGACCGGCAGCCAGTGTTCGCGAGCGCTGACCGAGTCTCTGGCAAGAAAATGCGGGGCGGTTTTTGTCCTGGAGCCAGCGCAGGGTATCCCTGGGGCGTACAAGACGGCTAGAAAGGGAGTGGCTAACTACCACCTGCAGGTACACGGGGTGGCGGCGCACAGCGGGGTGGACTTCGACCGGGGACACAGCGCGGTGCTGGAACTTGGCCGCCAGATCGAGCGCGCCAGCGCCTTCACCGATCTGGCTCGGGGGATTACGGTCAATGCCGGGGTGGTTGGCGGCGGGACGCGGTCCAATGTGGTGGCAGCTGAGGCTTGGGCGGAGTTCGATGTCCGCATTGCCAGGGCGGTCGATGCACCGCGCATGGATCGGCGCTTTCGCTCTTTGCGGGCGGTGGACCGGCAATGCAGGCTGGAGATCAGCGGCGGGTTGAATCGGCCGCCGATGGAGCGAACTTCGGGGACGGTTGCATTATTTCGGCGCGCAGCAACAATGGCCGCGGGGCTGGGTTTTCATTTGCAGGAAGCAGCGACAGGCGGAGGTTCGGACGGGAATTTTACCTCTGCCTTGGGGATTCCGACGCTGGATGGAATGGGAGCGGTGGGCGAAGGCGCACATGCTTCCCACGAATCCATTCTGCTCGAGGCTCTCGTTCCCAGGACAGCACTGCTTGCGGCGATGATCGGCGGCCTTTCTTTGCAGTAGGCCGCGGAAAGGGACAGTTATGTTGGCTGCCTTTGATGTGACTCTGCTGACTATCTTCGTTCTGTGTTCCACGCAGTTGCTGCGCCCCAAGGGTGAAAAGAAGGGGTCACTCTGAGAGTTGGTAGGCTCCGCCAAACTGTCGAACGGGGACGTCTGAACTTAGCCCAGGACGCTAGTCCTGAGTGAATCATGCAGCATGATTAAGTCCCGCAGGGACGGCTGAAGATTGTCCAGGATTGTGTCGCGGTCTATTTTCAGCCGTCCCTGCGGGACTGGTCGTCCTCTCAAATCCAACCCAGGACTAGCGTCCTGGGCTAAGTTCAGACGTCCCTGCGGGACTGATTGGGAAATCCCGGTTCTCACACCGTCTCTAAGGCCCCATCTGTAAAGAGCCCCTATCTAAGATCAGGTGCTCGATCCTCCGAGAGACAGGGCTTTAGCCGGATCGAGTTGGCTTGCCATGCGCAGTTCGGCTCCTTCGAGCAGGCTGGTGACCAGGGCCAGCGGGAGCCCGACGACGTTGAAGTAGCAGCCGTGGATGCGGGGAACCCATCTTCCGGCATAGCCCTGGATGGCATAGGCGCCAGCCTTATCCATGGGTTCGCCACTGGCGACATAGCCAGCGACTTCCTCGGAGGAAAGGGTGCGCATGGTCACCTGGGTCATTTCCGCGGCCACTTCGGCTGAGCCCACGTCCCAGACTACGGCCACGCCGGTCACTACCTGATGAGTACGGCCGGATAGCAGCAGAAGCATGCGGCTAGCGTCGGCGGCATCCGCCGGCTTGCCCATGACTTCTCCATCGCAGACGACGACTGTATCGGCGCCCAGAACCATGATTGGCGCGGGGGACGGTTGATGGCGGGCAAAGACTTCTTCCGCCTTCTCCCGGGCTAGCCTGGTGGCGAAGCGGATCGCATCCTCTCCCAGCCGGCGCGACTCGGGGATGGAGGAAGGCTGGACCTCAAAACGGTATCCTGCCTGGGTCAGCAGCTCCCGGCGGCGCGGGGAGGCAGAAGCGAGGATGAGGGTGGAGTTCATGACCTAGGCCTCGTCGGCCACGTGGGTGCCGGTGCGGACGCCATCCTGGTCGCACAAGGCCCACGCCATGCGCGGAGTGTTGTGAGCGATGCCGAAGCGTCCATCGGGGCCGAGCAGGATGATGCCGCCGTGGCCCTGCAGGCGGGCATGGAGGTAGGCGATGGCGTCCTCGGCAGCTTGTTCCGGGCCCAGCAGGGGCACCCGGTCAACCGCCCATTTGCCCAGCACCAGCTTCATGATGGGCTCGCCCCATCCGGTCAGCGACACGGCCGCACTTCGGTTGTCCGCGTAGCCCCCACAACCAATGACCGAGGAGTCCCCGACGCGCCCGGGGGTTTTGTTCAGAGTCCCTCCGGTGGAGGTGGCGGCGGCCAGGTTGCCGTCAGCGTCCAGCGCGACCGCGCCCACGGTGTCATGCGATTCGGTTGGATCACCGGCAAAGGTGGAATCGGGGATCCCCGCGCTGGCTCGTGCTTTGGCCTCCTGGAGGCGTTGCCGTTCGCGATCGACCACCAGCTCGGCATTGTCGATCAGGGTTAGTCCATTTTTCTGCGCAAACGCTTCCGCGCCTTGGCCGACCAGGTAAACGTGGGGGCTGCGTTCGAGCACCAGGCGCGCAGCCTGAACGGGATTCTTCAATCTCTCCACGCAGGCTACGGCACCGGCGCGCAGGGTGGCGCCATCCATCACCAGCGCATCAAGCTGTACCCGTCCGTCCGCGGTAAGGAAGCTGCCCCGGCCGGCATCGAAGGTTTCATCGTCTTCGAGCACGGTCACGGCGGCCTCGACCGCGTCCAGTGCGGAGGCTCCGCGGCTCAGCAGCTCGTAGCCCACATCCACGGCCCGAATCACACCGAAGGCGTGAGCTTGCAGCTGATCGTCGGGAATATCCCAGGCGCCGCCATGAACCAGCAATACAGGAGAGCGAAGGAAAGGGCCTTGCGTCATGGTCAAGCGCGGGGAGCAGGGGTCAGGTCGGCGGTGGCAGAGCGCGCTGCCGTGGCCGGGGCCCCCTGAGGCCGAAGCTCGGCGGACGGCGCTTCGGCAGGTTGCGGCAGAGCGAGCTGTGGCTTGGTGCGCTGATAGGTGTAGCTGATGCGATGGATGACGGTGATGGTGGACAAGACGGCCAAGACCCAAAGCACCGGCGCCATTACGCCCCAACGGTTAAAGAGGGCTCCCAGAATGATAAGCACCACGCGTTCTGGCCGTTCCATGAAACCCACCTTGCAGGAACCGATCAGGGCTTCGGCACGGGCGCGGGTATAGCTGACCATGAGTGAAGTGACCATGACAAAGGCGGTCAACACCACATAGAAGAATCGATTGCCGCGAGCATAGAACACCAGCAGGCCGAAGAAAAGAACCACGTCGCTGTAGCGATCGATTACCGAATCGAAGAAGGCACCGAAGATGGTGACCTGGTGGGTCTGGCGTGCCACCCGTCCGTCCACCATGTCGAAGATGCCGGCGCCGATGATGACCAGGCCGGCGTAGAGGAACAGACGAACGAAATTATGCTCGTTGGCCCAGCCGAAGAGAATGGCGGCGGCGGTGTTGATGACCAGGCCCAGGAAAGTAAGCACGTTGGGCGAAATACGGGTAAGCGCCAGCCCATCTACGATGAGTTGCAAGAGGACGCCACAGGCTTTACCGAAGGCGGCGGTCCAAGTCCAACTAGGGGTCATTGCGCCTCGTCGTGAATTGTAGTGAGCTTGAGAATCTCCAGCTCGCGCTTGCCGTTAGGGGTCACAATGGCCGCGATGTCTCCCACCTGCTTGCCGACCAGTCCACGGCCAATCGGCGAAGTGGTGGAGATGAGGCCCTGGTTCACATCGGACTCCTCACTGGTGACCAGCTTATAGGTGATCTCTGCATTCTTGGTGGAATCGAAGACGACGACGGTGGAACCGAACGCGATTCTGTCCCTGGGGATATTGGATAAGTTCACCAGCGCCAGTTCGGCCATGCGCTTCTTGAGCTGGCCCAGGCGAGCATTGACGAACACCTGGCGCTGCTTGGCCATGTGGTACTCGGCGTTCTCGCTCAGATCTCCCAGCGAGGCCGCTTTCTTGATCTCGATAGGAAGCTCGTGAGTCAGCTCGTGCTCAAGCACGCGAATCTGTTCTTCCAGCTTTTTCTTTATATGTTCAGGCATTTCGCAATGATCCGGGAAGCGCGTGGCGGACCAGCCCGCGCTACCCTCTTTCGTGTCGCCGATTTCAGAGCCTGTGGTTCATTCTTGCGGGTACGCCACCCGCGGCCGTCCTTGATAGACGGCCCCATCGCAGCAAAAGTCGATTATACGACGGACGGTTCCCGCTCAGCGGAGTCTCTCTCCTCAACCATGGCCGGCGGAGCGGGAGTCAAGAAAACTTTGCAGGATGAGCACGGCGGCTACCTGATCGATCACGGCACGCCGGTCGGACGGCACGCGGCCGGCGGCATCCAGATGACGATGGGCTTCGGTGGTGGAGAGCCGTTCATCCCAGAGCGTCACCTCCACCCCCGTCTGGAGGTGGAGCGCGTGGGCGAAGTCCTGCGCCTTGAGCGCCTGGGGACTGACGTCACCAGACATGTAGAGCGGGTTGCCCACCACCACCCGGGCACAGCCATATTTGCGTACCAGCCTGGCCAGGGAGCCTAGGTCCTGGCGCCGGTTCTTGCGCACCAGGGTGAGGACGGGCTGGGCGGTGAGTCCGAGTTCATCGGAGACGGCGACACCGACCCGGCGATCGCCCACATCAAGACCTAGAATGCGACCGACGGGCCTCTCAGGCGAAGGGTGTTGGTCCGATTCATGCATAGGTTTGGATAGCCTTTGCGGATCTTACTCCAATCAACTGCTCCCCTCTTGGTGCATTCCTGAGCGCTGAAGAGAATCGCATCATAAAATCCAGGAGGAGAATCCAATTCCCAAGGTCCCCGCTTGTGCGACGTTTTCTGGTAGTTGTTTTAGTCCTGGTGCTGCTTGCGCTTGCGCTCGCCTACCGGGATCTGGTTAAGCCGGCTGTGCCGCCGGCAGAGACAATTGTCGAAGTCGTTCCCGGAATGGGTACGCGTGCCATCGGTGCATTGCTTGCCCAGCGTGGCATTATCCGCAGCCAATATGCCTTCGATGTGTGGCACGTGGTGCGCGGGGGCACGTTGAAGGCGGGAGAATATCAATTTATTCAGCCGGCAACGCTTCCATCGGTGTACAACCGCATCGTGCGAGGGGATGTCTATACCCGCACGGTGACGATTCCGGAAGGCTACAACCTTTTCGACATCGCACAGGCGGTCGAGGATGCACAGCTAGGATCGAAGACTGATTTTCTGGCCGCGGCCAACCAGGACGTGGCGCTGATTGCCGATCTCGATTCGGGAGCCAGGAGCCTCGAAGGCTATCTTTTTCCCGATACGTACCGCTTTCCCCGCCGGTTGACCGCCCAGCAGATGTTGGCCGCGATGGTGAAGAGGTTTCGGCAGAACAGTGCTTCGATCGGCCTTGATCGGGACTATCACCGTGTGGTCACCCTGGCCTCGCTGGTAGAAAAGGAAACCCCGGTGGCGGAAGACCGGCCGCTGGTGGCCAGCGTGCTGTCGAACCGTTTAGCCAAGGAGATGCCGCTGATGACCGACCCCACGGTAATTTACGCCGCGATGCTGGAAAAGCGGTATCGGGGAACGATTTACCAGTCGGATCTGAAGCGCGACTCGGCCTACAACACCTACCGCCACGCAGGGCTGCCGCCGGGGCCGATCTGTAGCCCGGGAACCGCCTCTCTGCGGGCGGCGATGCATCCGGCTGACAGCCATTTTCTCTATTTCGTGGCCGATCC
Organism: uncultured Acidobacteriaceae bacterium; assembly: GCA_963830325.1. GTDB lineage: Bacteria > Acidobacteriota > Terriglobia > Terriglobales > Acidobacteriaceae > PALSA-350. The sequence continues at coordinate 485,453 of CAWHMV010000003.1, read as the reverse complement.
CGCCGCAGCCGGCCACTCCAGGTTTGCGGCCACGCTCGAAGAACATGAACGGAATGTAACCGCGTACCGGCAAGGGCTTAAGGATGCGCAGGGCGCCCATTGAGCGGGCGTGGCGGTGCGGTTGCTCTATACTCGCAGTTCCTGAGTTGAATTGGATGCGGAGAGATTGGCTGAAACTATTGGCGCTGCTGTTGCCGGTGTTAACCGGATGCCTGAGCCACACCCGCAAGCTGCAGCAGCCCAAGCCGGCCGGGGTAGCGCTGAACGCCGAACCAGAACTGTTGGTGGAGGCGATCAATCGCCGTTACGACCAGGTGAACAACCTGACCGCCACAGTGGACTTCGCGGCTTCGGTGGGTGGCGCCCACAAGGGGCAGGAGACCGATTACACCTCCATCCGCGGCTATATTATTTTTCAAAAGCCAAAGATGCTGAGGGTGCTGGGGCTGGTGCCGGTCCTACACACGCACGCATTTGACCTGGCCAGCAACGGCGAGACATTCACCCTTCTGATTCCGCCCCGGAGTCGAGCGATTATCGGTAGTAATGCGGTGACTAAGCCGACCGCCAATCCACTCGAGAACATGCGTCCGGAATTCTTTCTGGATGCCATTCTGATTCACAGTATCTCTCCGGACCGAATCGTATCGTTGACCAACTCCAGCACCACCACCATGGATCCCCGAACCAAGCAGTTGATCGAGACACCGCAATATGAATTGACGGTATTGAACCCGGGCCAAGCGGGTGGGCCCCCCGGGATGGCGAAGGTGTACCAAGCGCAGAGGGTGATCAAATTCAGCCGGGTCGACCTGATGCCAACGGAGCAGGACGTTTATGACAAGGATGGCGATCTGGAGACTCAGGTGCTCTACGGGCGATACCAGACTTACAACGGGATACCGTTTCCCAGCACCATCACCATCAACCGGACGCTGGAGGAATACCGGATTGGGCTCACGGTGGAGAAGGTGATCTTCAATCAGCCGTTGCCCGACGATCAGTTTGTACCGCCGAAGATACCTGCGAGTTACAAAGTGCAGAGGATGCCGTAGGTGCACTATCGAAGAAGCCCGTACCTACCCGCCCTGCGTTTTCTAGACCAGGCCGGCACGGGCCGCATGGGCCTGAATTGCCTGGTTGATTTCCAGCGCCAGCGCCAGCGCATCGCGCGCTTGCTGCGCGGTTACCCGCGGGGCGGTGCGGTTTTTGACCGCGTCCAGAAATGCTTTGATCTCCAGGAGCAACGGTTCCCCGCCCTGGATGGTTGGTTTGTTGGCAGCCAGAGCCGCATTTCCGTTCTCCCCTGGGGCCACGTTGATGATCAGCAAATCCTGGCGGGCATAGTCGATGGAGAGGTACTGGTGGGGCTGGAAGAAGCGTAGTTTGCGCACGGTCTCGGTGCTGACCCGGCTGGCGGTAAAGTTGGCCACACAGCCGGAGGCAAATTCCAGGCGCACGTTGGCGATGTCCACCTGGGAGGATAGAATCCTCAACCCGACGGCGTGAAGCTGTTGCACCGGAGAACGCACCAAGGTGAGGACGATGTCGAGGTCGTGGATCATGAGATCCAACACCACATCGACGTCGAGAGCCCGGCGATGGAAGACGCTGAGGCGGTGGGCTTCGAAAAACATGGGCCCGTTGACCAACGACTGGGCAGCGGTCACCGCGGGGTTGAACCGTTCGAGCAAGCCTACCTGCAGGATCTGGCCGGTGGCTGCGGCCTGCGCGACCAGGGCGTCGGCCTCGGCCAGAGTGACGGCGATGGGCTTTTCCAACAGGACATCGAGACCCTGAGCCAGGGCCTGCGAGGCCACAGCATAATGCGCCGAAGTGGGCACACAAATGGAGACCGCGTCTAAGCGGAGCTGGCCGGCGCGGCAGGCCTCGAGGCATGCTTCCGCTGAGGAAAAGACGGGTAGGTTTTCCTCCCCGCGCAGTTTTTCGGCTGTGGCCGGATCGGTATCCACAATGGCAGCCACCCGCACCCCGTCGCCGGACTGTTCCAGTTGACGATAGATGCGCAAGTGGTTACGGCCAAAGGTGCCAGCTCCGAAGACGGCGACGCTGAGAGCATTCTCGCTTCTTATCGGCATAGGAGAGCGAGGCGAAGTGCGGCTTTTCCTGAGGAAAAGCCGCAAGCGCAGCCATGGCTCTGGACACACCAGAAGCGAACCTGCTGAGCGTCGTTACTGTCTGCCATAGGCGGATTGTTTATTTGCCTTGCACCACGCCGAGACACTTGGTGTAGAGGGCAAGTAATTGATTTACCTGATCTTCCGGCTTAGCGCCGGAGGCAGCGACAAAACCAGCGGCCGCTGAGGTCGCTTTGATGACTCCCGTCGTCGCAGCGACAAATTTCAATAAATCCAACGCGATATCTTCATTGCGGCGCGAGCTATTCGGGGTGGTGACGGCCTGGTCCATGTACTTCCTCCGTGGCGATGCTACCAGAACCAGCGGGGCGGTTCGAGTATGCTGCTACTGGCGGCGGCCGGGACGGCGCGACGGTGAATGCGGTGGCGGTGATCGCGATCCAGCAGATTCGACGCATGCGTGGCGGGGCGCAGAGCCACCTGATGCTCGCCTCCGACAACAATCTGTACGTGGTCAAATTCCGCAATAATCCGCAACATGTACGGGTCCTGGCCAACGAGTTGCTGGCCACCAGGCTGGCGGAGGCGGTCGGACTAGCGGTTCCTTCGTCAGAAGTGATCGAGGTCAGTGACTGGCTGATCCAACATACGGAAGATTTGACCATAGAGCTGCGTGGAGGAGCGCAGCGGTGCCAGGCCGGCCTGCACTTCGCTTCGCGCTGGGTGGGAGGATTGATGCCGGGACAAACCGTCGACTACCTGCCCCAGCAGCAGCTGCTGGAGGTGCGTAATCTGGGCGAGTTTGCCGGCATTTTGGCGCTGGACAAGTGGACCTGCAACATCAACGGACGACAAGCAGTCTTTCAGAAAGGCCGGCGGGACCGCCGCTACAACGCGATTTTTATCGACCAGGGATACTGTTTCCATGCCGGGGACTGGAAATTCGTCGACGCCCACCTGGGCGGCGTTTTTGCCGAAAACACTGTCTATCGCGGGGTCACCGGCTGGGCAAGCTTTGAACCCTGGTTGAGCCGGATAGAGAATCTGGCCCCGGAAACTGCATGGGCTATCGCGGAGATCATCCCGCCAGAGTGGTACGGCGGAGAGTTGAGCGCCCTGGAACTGCTGATGGATCGTTTGCTGGCGCGGCGGGCGCGGGTACGGGAACTGATTGTGGGATTTGGGGAATCGGCAAGAAGGCCATTTCCTAATTGGGGGGAGGTGGGGGAAAACCGATTGGGGGAGGGGTTGGGGGAGGTAAAGTGGGTCCAAGATAGAGAGTCGGGAGTTTGAGGGAAGGGAGAAGGGCATGGCGGAACGCAAGAAGTGCGAGTTTCAACTCATCCGTTATGTGCCGGATCCGGTGAAGAACGAGTTTGTGAATATTGGCGTGCTGCTGCGCGCCGCCGAGGAAGAACAGAGCATGCTGCGGTTTACCCGGGACTGGGGCCGGGTACGGTGCCTTGATCCCGACGCAGACACGGCGATGTTGGAAGCCCTGGAGATCGAGGTGGGGCAGCGGTTACGGACCGAACCAGCCACCCACCCAAAGCCGATCAGGGGCTTGTTGGAGGAGTCGCTTTCCAATGGGATACAGATAAGCGAGAGCAAGGCTTACCTGGCGGAGAGCTTTTTGGCCGGCCTGGAAGACCTGATGCGCCGGTATGTCGATACCCCGCCGCGCGCACGAAGCCAGCGGCGCAGCGGCCGGTCTGCGTTGCACGCGGCCATGCGTACCCGCTTTGAGGAGGCAGGGGTGTGGACGTTGATGCGCAAACAGATTGCTGCTGCGAACTACACCAAGCCTGGGGATCCGTTGCACATTGATTGCGGCTATCGGCCCAATGGGGTGGTGCGTATGTTTCAAGCGATCTCTCTCGAGAGCGACGCCGACGATGCCAAGCTGCTGGCGTTTAGCGCGCTGAGCCTGGTGGCCGGGGTGAAGCGAGTGGAGAAGGCGGATCTGGAGCTGACCGCGATTGTGGAACCGATTCGCCAGGCGGAGGGAGATGAGCCGAGCGAAGAGTGGATCGCGCGGTACCGGTTTGGGGTGGAGATCATGGAGGAACATACGATCCGGGTGATGACCTCATCCGATCTGCCACGCATTGCGGACACGGCGCGGCGGGAGCTTCGCGTCTAACAATCGACGCCGGAGCGGGGCCCGACGCAGGAGTGGGGCGAGGTGGGATAATCGGCAACATGAACGCCTCTCCAGTGGTTGGCGTGGTCATGGGCAGCAAGAGCGATTACGAAGTGCTTCTGCCTTGCCTGGACCTGTTGCGGGAGTTCGCCATCCCCCATGAAGCGCGCATTGTCTCTGCCCATCGCACCCCGGATTGGCTCTTCCAGTATGCCGAGCAAGCGGAGCCGCGGGGGCTGAAGATCATCATCGCGGCCGCGGGCGGCGCGGCGCATTTGCCGGGAATGCTGGCTGCCAAAACGATTGTTCCGGTGCTGGCGGTGCCGGTGCCTTCCACTTGCCTGCAGGGGATCGATTCTCTGCTTTCCATTGTGCAGATGCCGAAGGGGGTGCCAGTGGCGACGCTGGCGATCGGTAAACCGGGCGCCGCCAATGCGGCGTTGCTGGCGGTGGCCATTCTGGCTGGTCACGACGCAGAGTTGGGAAGCCGGCTCCGTTCCTGGCGGCAGGCGCGCGCGCAGGAAGTGCTGGAAGCGGAGTTGCCATTTTGACGACGAGCGCGATCACTCAGGGTTCGACCATTGGGATTTTAGGGGGCGGTCAACTAGGGCGCATGACCGCCATGGCGGCACGCTCGATGGGCTACCGGGTACAGGTGATGGACCCCGATCCTTCCTGCCCTGCCCGGTTCGTGGTGGATGCGTGCTTTGTCGGGTCGTGGGACGACGCCAAGGCGGCGTCCGACCTGGCTCGCGGTAGCGACGTGATCACGTTGGAGATTGAGCAGATTTCGATTGCTTCGCTGGAGGCAGCGGAGCGGCATGCCCCGGTGCGTCCGGGTAAAGAGATCCTGGCGATGGTCCAGGATCGGATCCGGCAGAAGAACTGGTTGCGGGACCAGGGTTTCCCGGTGGGACCTTACCGGGCGATCTATTCGGAAAGCGATTTGGCAGATGCGATCGCGGAGCTGGGCGGGCGGATTTATCTCAAGCGGGCGCAAGGCGGGTACGACGGCCGGGGGCAGATAAAGCTAGAAGGGTCGGACGCCGGCGTTGCTTGGCGGGCGCTGGGAGAGCAGCCTTGCGTCGCGGAGCAGGCGTTCGTTCTGCAGTCTGAGATTTCGGTAATGGTGGCGCGCAATCCCAGCGGGGAGGTGGTGGTCTACCCCGCGGCTACGAATCATCATGAACAGCAGATTTTGGTGTGGAGCGCGCTTCCCTCTTCCATACCGGCGTGGTTGGAAGCCCAGGCGCAGGAGCTGGCTACCACTATGGCCCGGCAGCTGGCGCTGGAGGGGTTGCTGGCGGTGGAGATGTTCGTTACGCAAGGGGATGGGCTGTTTGTGAATGAACTGGCGCCGCGGCCACACAATAGCTATCACGCCAGCGAGCGGTGCTGCGTTACCAGCCAGTTTGAGCAGGCAGTGCGCGCGGTGTGCGACTTGCCTTTGGGCGATGTACGGATTGTTCGGCCGGCGGCGATTGCTAATTTGCTGGGCGATCTGTGGTTGCAGGGCGAGCCGCGGTTTGAGCGGGCGCTGGCGGTGCCGGAGGTTAGTTTGCATTTGTATGAGAAACATACCGCTCGGGCGGGACGGAAGATGGGGCATCTTTCGGCGACGGCGGATACGGCGGAAGAGGCGGTGGCTCGGGTGTTGGAGGCTAAGAGCCGGTTGTAGCGGAGGGTGGAGTTGGCACCCGTCCTACCCTACGCACCGGTTTGGGCCTTCGGCTTTAGCCTATGTCTTCGCTCCAGTTTTCCAGGTATTTCTTTAGTTCGGCCATAAAGCGGCCGGCGTCGGCTCCGTCGATGATGCGGTGATCGAAGCCCAGGGTTAACCGGATGATGCTGCGGATGGCTATCGAGTCGGAGCCATTCTCATCGGTAACTACGGTTGGTTCTTTAAACAGGCCGCCGACACCCAGAATGGCTGACTCCGGCTGATTGATGACCGGGGTTCCGAATTGCTCGCCAAAAATGCCTGGGTTTGTAATCGTGAAAGTGCCAGATGCTACTTCTTCCGGCTTGAGCTTTTTGGCGCGTGCTCTCTCTGCCAGATCGACGATGGCGCGGGCGATCCCCAGAAAGCTCTTGTCTTCCGCCTGGCGGATGACGGGCACAATGAGCCCCCAATCGAGGGCTACAGCAATGCCCAGATTGATGTTCTTGTGGTAACGGATGGCATCGCCTTCCATGGAAGCGTTCACGATGGGCATCTTGCGCAGGGTGGCAATGACCGCGCGGGAGATAAAGGGCATGTAGGTGAGCTTGACGCCATTGCGCTGCTCGTACTTGGATTTTTCCTTCTCACGAATGCGCACGATGCGGCTCATGTCGATCTTGAAGACCGTGTGCACGTGCGCACTGGTGCGCTTGGAGTCGACCATGCGCTGGGCGATGATCGAGCGCATGCGGGTCATGGGGACCAGTTCATCCCCGGGCATGGCGACTGGCGCAACCGGAGGGGCGGCTGGCTTCGCCGCGGCCGGCGCCGGCGCCGGTGTTGATGCGGTCACGGGAGGTTTGGCGGCCGGGGCGGCTGGGGCTGAGGCGCCTCCCTTGGCCAGATAGCCGAGAATGTCTTCCTTGGTGATCCTGCCCGCGGAGCCGGTACCCGGAACATTGCGCAGGTCTAGATTGTTTTCCCGGGCTATGCGGCGAACCAGGGGCGAGGAACGGACCCGTTCTCCGGATTCCGCGTCTGCAATATCGCTTTCGGTCTCCGTCTCGGCGGCGGGCGCAGGGGCTGCAGGCTGAGCAGGGGTTGCGGCTGCAGGCTTGGAAGCCGCGGGGGCTGCTCCCGCCATGCCAATGGTGGCCACGACGGTGTTGATCTGGACAGTGGTGCCGGCCTGGACTTTAATTTCAGAGAGCACGCCGGCTGCAGGCGAGGGTATCTCAGCGTCCACCTTGTCGGTCGAGATCTCGAACAGGGGTTCATCCTGCTGTACCGTATCGCCCGGCTTCTTCAACCACTTGGTGATGGTGCCTTCGAAAATCGATTCGCCCATCTGGGGCATGATCACGTCGGTGAGAGAGGCAGGCGCCGGCGCAGCTTGGGCTACGGGGGCGGGTGAGCTGCTGGCGCTGGGCGGGTCAATCTTCGTAGGAGCCGGGGCCGCCGGCGTTGGAGCAGCCGCTGCGGCGGGCTGACCGTCTCCGTCACCGATTACGCCGACTACGGTGTTGATCTGGACGGTGTTGCCTTCGGCGATTTTGACTTCGGTAAGGACTCCGCTGGCGGGGGACGGTATCTCCGCGTCCACTTTGTCGGTGGAGATCTCGAACAGAGGCTCGTCCCGCTGCACCGTGTCACCCTGCTTCTTGAGCCACTTGGTGATGGTGCCTTCAAAAATCGACTCGCCCATCTGGGGCATGATCACATCGGTCGGCATGAACTCCCTTTCCCTACGGCGAACTTCCTATTCTAGAGCAATCCTGAAGTGACTGGGTGCGCGTACGGCAGCAGATCATCCAGCGCTTCCATCCATATCATCTGACGGCCGAAAACGCGGCCAAAGTGCCGGGATACCGAATTGGCCACCTGGTCGAGTGACGGCGTTGCGTCCGCTTCTGCTTCGATGCTGGTGACGCCACGGTCGGAAATCCCGCAGGGCACGATGAGCGCGAAGTCGTTGAGATCGGTGGTTACGTTGAGGGCAAAGCCGTGGGTGGTGACGCCCCGCGCCACGTGGACGCCGAGGGCGGCGATTTTCTTTTCGGCTACGGCGCCTCCGGGCATGGTCCACACGCCGGCGCGGCCGGGCGCGCGTTGGGTCAACACGCCGTAGTCCGCACAGGCGCGAATGAGCACTTCTTCCAACTTACGCAGGTATTCGACGATGCCGAGCGATGGAGTGAAGCCGCGCAAATGGAGAATGGGATAACCCACCAGTTGACCTGGCCCGTGATAGGTGACGTCGCCACCGCGGTTGGTCTCAAACAGCGAGATACCGCGCCGCGCCAGCAAATCATCGCCGGCCACGACGTGCTGGCGGCGGGCATTGCGGCCCAGGGTGATCACTGGGGGATGCTCGACCAGCAGCAGCACATCGCCGATGCTTTCCTGTTGCCGCATTGCGCTGACCTGCTGTTGCAGGGCGAGCGCCGCGGCGTAGTCCAGGCGGCCGAGATTCACCAGCGCAATGGACTGCTCAGACATTAATGGCCATGTTCTCCACGCTGCCAAAGCCATCCAGCATCGCCTCCGCCAGGGTCGGGTGGGCGTGGATGGTGAACATCAGGTCTTCGATGGTCGCTTCCAACTCCATGGCGACCACGGCTTCGGCTACCAGTTCCGTGGCCTGGGGGCCGATGATGTGAACTCCCAGCACCTCGCCGTACTTGGCATCGGCGACGATTTTCACGAAGCCTTCATGAGAGCCGACGATGGAGGCCTTGGAGTTGGCAGAAAAGGGGAATTTGCCTACCTTCACTTCGTGGCCCTGAGCCTTGGCCTGGGCTTCGGTGAGGCCGACGCTGCCGATCTGCGGTTCGCAGTAGGTGCAGGCGGGGATGCGATCCCGGCGCACCGGCCGTGCCCGCTTGCCGGCTATCTTGGCCGCGACCACCATGCCTGCCATGGCAGCAACGTGGGCCAGCTGGGGTAGACCGGCCACGACGTCGCCAATAGCGTAGATACCGGGTTCCGCGGTTTGCATCCACTCGTCCACGCGGATGAAACCCCGCTCTACTTCGATTTTTGTAGACTCGAGACCGATGTTGGCGGTTCGCGGTGCGCGGCCGACGGCCACCAGAACTTTCTCCGCTTCTTTCACTACTTGCTTGCCGTCGGCGCTGGTGAAGGTGACCTTCACCCCGTCCTTGGTCTTCTCGACCTTGTCGACTTTGGCGCCGGTGTGGGTGTCGATGCCTCGCTTGCGGAAGTTGCGAGCGAGTTCCTTGCTCACGTCCTCGTCTTCGTTAGGGACCACGCGCGGCAAATACTCGACGATGGTGATGTCGCTGCCGAAGCTCTTGAAGATGGAGCCGAACTCCACCCCTACTGCGCCAGCGCCGATGACCACCATGGACTTGGGTATCTGGGGTAGGGCGAGGATCTCGATGTTGGTGAGGATGCTGGTGGCATCCGATTCCACCCCCGGCAACATGCGAGCGTCGGAGCCGGTGGCAATCACCACATTCTTGGCTTGCACCACTTTCTTTTCGCCGTTCGCACTTTCGACCGAGATGGAGTGAACGCCATTCTTCGCCGCTCCGGTAAGCCTGCCGGTTCCCTCGATAGTGGTGACCTTGTTCTTGCGCATGAGGAAGTCGAGACCCTTCACGTGCTTGGTGATGATCCCGTTTTTGCGGTCCAGGATCGTCTTCCAGTTGATGGTGACGGTGCCCACGCCTTCAATGCCGTGCTCGGCCGCATGCTTCAGGTGGTCATAGATCTCAGCGTCGAAGAGCAGGGACTTGGTGGGAATGCAACCCACGTGCAGGCAGGTGCCTCCCAGTTTCTTTTCGCGTTCGACCAGGGCGACCTTCAGCCCATACTGCCCGGCGCGGATGGCGGTGGTGTATCCCCCTGGACCGCCGCCAATGATGACCATGTCGTAAATTGTTTCTGCCACAGCAAGCTCCCTGAACTGAATCTGTTAGTCGTTAGGCACGCAAAACTCTTATTTTACGCGACCCCCGCCAAGCGCTCCCTTGTGCCACACTGAACGGGTGCGCCCGCACCTGGCAACGCTCGTGGCGGATTTCCGCCGCTATGATGAGCAGCTCGCGGTCGTGACCCACCGCGGCAATCGCCGTTTTTCATCCAGTTACGCGGATCTGGCGCGGCTCTGCGGGCGTTGCGCCCATGCCTTCGATGAGGCCGGACTGCAACCCGGAGACCGGGTTTTGCTCTGGGGCAGCAACTCGGTGGAGTGGGTAGCAGCTTTCTTTGGATGCATTTTGCGCGGAATCGTTGCAGTTCCGCTGGACGCCGCCGGCAGCCTGGAGTTCGCGCAACGGGTGGTGGCCGAAGTGCAGCCACGGCTGCTGGTGGGCGACCTGGCGTTGTTGCAGCAGCTCGACGGAGGAATTCCCACGATCGGGTTTGCCGTGATGCCGTCTTCCCTTCCGTCGCCGGATTATCGGCCGTGGCCAGGGCTTTCACGGGACACGCCGCTGCAGATCATCTTCACCTCCGGTACGACCGGTGAGCCTAAGGGTATTGTGCATACCCATGGGAATGTGCTGGCTTCGCTCGATCCCCTGGAAAAGGAGATTGGCAAGTACCTGCGCTACGAACGGTTTGTTCATCCGCTGCGCATTCTGCATACGTTGCCGCTCAGCCACGTTTTCGGGCAGTTCATGGGGCTTTGGGTTCCTCCGTTGCTGGTGGCGGAAGTGCACTTTGAAGACCGGCTGCAGGCGCCCCGCCTGGCCAGGCTTATCAAGCAGGAGCGCATCTCGGTTCTGGCGGCGGTTCCGCGGGTGCTCGATCTGCTCCGGGGGTGGGTGGAAGCTGAGTTTCCCGGGCTGCGCGAAAGCGTGGCTGCCGCCCGGGGCGAGCCGATTGCCAAACGCTGGTGGCGGTTCCGTGCCTTGCATCGCCGGCTGGGGTTTAAATTTTGGGCTTTTGTGTCGGGCGGTGCTACGTTGCCGGCGGACCTGGAGAGTTTCTGGACTACGGTTGGCTTCGCGCTGGTCCAGGGTTACGGGATGACCGAGACCACCGCGCTGGTGACCCTGAACCACCCTTTCAAGATTGCTCGGGGCAGCATCGGCAAACCGCTCGCTGGCCGGGAGGTGCAGATCGGGGCCGATGGCGAGATCCTGGTGCGCGGCGATTCGATTGCTTCCCAGGTATGGCAGCACGGCGGCTTGCAGGCGCGCGATCCGGGTTGGCTCGCGACTGGCGACCTGGCCACGCGCAATGCGGAGGGGGAGTTGATCTTCGCCGGGCGGAAGAGTGACGTCATCGTTACGGCCGCCGGATTAAATATTCATCCCCAGGATCTGGAGGCGGTCTTGCGCAGGCAACCGGGGGTGCGGGATTGCCTGATCGTGGGCTACGACTCGTCCGCTGGCCCTGCGCCCGCCGCGGTGTTGATTGCGGATGGTGCCGTTCTGCAGAGCGCGGTCGATGGCGCCAACCGCGAACTGGCTGCCTTCCAGCAAATTCGGTATTGGCTGCGCTGGCCGCAGCCGGAGTTTCCCCGCACGTCCACGGGGAAGGTGTTGCGGCGGCAGGTGCAGAGTTGGGCGCAGCCGTCGCTTGCCGGGGGAGGGGTCGCGGTTGTCGACCCCTCCGACCGGCTGCTCGAGGTGTTGCGCCGGTGGGGAGCGGCCAAGCAGGAGGTGACTTCAAGCGACCGTTTGGCTGAAGATCTGCACCTGGACAGCTTGGCCATGGTGCAACTGCAGTCGACGCTTGAAACCGAGTTTGGCCTGGAGCTGGATGACGGCGTGTGGGGACAGGTGAGAACGGTTGGCGATCTGCGGGGTCTGCTGTCCCAGGGTCCGCTTGCGCGTGAGGTTGCTGGCGGCAGCGTGACAGCGGGGTCGATGGCCGTGGCTCCTGCGGCAGAGGGTGCGCCGGAGCGGTTGCCGGTAATTCCCAGGGAGAATGATGGCGCGGTTTTTCCACGCTGGCCTTGGTGGCCGGCGATCCATTGGGTGCGGGCCGGTTTTCTCGAGGGAGTCATGCGTCCGTTGTTGTGGTTGGTGCTTGCCCCTCGCATCGCACCGCGGGTTCCGCTGGCGCGGCCCTCTCTGCTGATTGCTAACCATCTCACGGCGTTTGATGTGCCGGTCGTTCTTTATGCCCTGATCAGCAATGACCGGGATCACGTGGCGATCGCTATGTCCGGGCAATTGTTGACAGGATGGCGCCGGGGTAGGGCTGAGCGACATCGCCTGGCCAGCGCGTTTACTCCGCTGGCGTATTGGCTGGTGAGTGCCCTGTTCAATGTGTTTCCGTTGCCTCGGGGGGCTGGGTTGCGGCAGAGCTTCGCTCACGCCGGTGAGGCCATGGATAGGGGTTATCACGTGCTGGTTTTTCCAGAAGGACGGCGTTCGCGTGATGGACGATTGCAGGCGTTTGAGCCGGGTATTGGTTTGCTGGCACAGGAGTCGGAAGTGCCGGTGCAACCGATTTTGGTGAGGGGATTGAAGCGGCTTAAGGGAGAGAATTGGCCGGATCGCGGTACGGTGACGGTTCGGTTGGGGGAGCCGTTGACCATGGAACCGGGTGAGGAGGCGCAAAGCTTCACGCAACGGTTGGAGGCGGCGATGGCTGCTCTGGAGGAGTCAACTAAGTCCTAGAGAAACTGCAGATCGCTCGGCTCCCCCGGATTTCCTGTCGAGAGTTGCGGCTTCGGTCAACTGCATGCCTATGGACCCAGCCCTTCCGGGCTGGGCTGATTTTTGGTGCCGGCCCTCTGGGCCTGGATTGCAAGCACCGCTTTCCCATGTTCATTCCTCCCTTAACTTGCCGCAGGCCAGTCGGCTGCTCGGGATGACAAAGCGGTGAGCGGGGTTTCCATCCGGTATTTGTTGCGGGGATCCCAGGTCTCAAAAGCGAGACCTGGGGCACCCTTCGCTTATTACCAACGCAGCTTGCTTTATCCGAGGAGGCGTGCGGCTTCTTTGGCGAAGTAGGTCACAGTGAAATCGGCGCCGGCTCGTCGAATGGAGATGAGGGACTCCAGGATGGCGCGGTCGCGGTCGAGCCAGCCTTTGGCGAAGGCGGCTTGCAGCATAGCGTATTCGCCGGAGACCTGGTAGGCGCCGATGGGTACGTCGAGGCGCTCCCTTGCGGCGCGCAGGACGTCCAGGTAGGGCATGGCAGGCTTCATCAGGATCATGTCGGCGCCTTCGGCGATGTCCTGGTCGATCTCACGCATGGCTTCGCGGAGGTTGGCTCCGTCCATCTGGTAGGTGCGCCGGTCACCGAACTGGGGCGCGGAATCGGCGGCTTCGCGGAAGGGTCCGTAGAAGGCAGAGGCGACCTTCGCCGCATAGGAAAGAATGGGCACTTGCTCCAGGCCCGCATCGTCCAAATGATCGCGAATGGCTCCCACTCGGCCATCCATCATGTCGGAGGGAGCTACGATGTCGGCTCCCGCTGCGGCTAGCGATACGGCGGTCCGGGCGATCAGGCTCAGGCTGGGGTCGTTCTGGATTTCGTAGTCCTCGCCGTTTTTGCTGACGATGCCACAGTGGCCGTGGGATGTGTACTCGCAGAGACACACGTCGGCAATCAGCAGCAACTTTTTCGCGGCCGGCTTAAAGGCGCGAAGGGCCTGCTGCACAATGCCGTCTTCCGCCCAGGCGCCGCTGGCTTCCTCATCCTTGACGGCGGGAAGGCCGAAGAGCAGCAGCCCCCCCAGGCCGAGGCGCGCGGCCTCTTCCACTTCTTTCATGGCTTCGTCGACGGAAAGGTTATAGACCCCGGGCATGGAGCTGACCTCACGGCGGACGCCTTCCCCGGGGCAGATAAAGAGCGGGTAAATGAAGGTTTCAGGGCGGAGATGAACCTCACGTACCAACGAGCGCATCGCTTCGGTGCGCCGTAAGCGCCGGAGGCGGGTGATAGGGAATTCCATTTCTTGATTCTAAGGGGTCGGAAAACTATCTGGCCGTGATTGCTCTAGCATGGTTCTGTGAGTCTTTTAGAACCAGTTCCGTTGGTGGTGGAGGAATGCAGCTGTGACGCGCTCGAATGGGGGCGGCTGCTGGAGCTGGTGGCGAGTTTCGTCCACTCTTCGGTCACGCGCGAGTGGATGCTTTCGATGAAGCCGTCCCGGGATAGCTCCTGGATTGAGCAGCAGCACGACCTGGTGCGCGAGATGCGCTTGCTGCTGGGACAAGGCGTGTCCCCATCGTTGGGTGGGTTGTTCGATCCGACCAAGCTGACCGATAAGGCGCGCATCCAGGGAGCCTTGCTGGCGCCGGAAGAGATTCGCGACTTGCTGTTTCTGGTGGATAACATCACCACCTGGCAGGCGCTGATCGATCGCCCTCCCGAAAATGTGGCCACGCAACTCGCTGGGCTGAAAACACTGAGCGAATTGCCTGCGGGGGCGCAACTAGCTAGCCTGGCGCGTTCACTTCGCTCGCGCCTCAATCCTGATGGTTCGCTGAGTGACGATGCGTCCCCGGATCTGCGGCGCATCCGCCGGGAAATGGACCGCCAGCAAAGAGTGATCGAAGAAAGCCTGCGGAGTACCTTGCGGCGTCTGTCGGAGGGCGGCAGCACGCAGGAGGACCTGATCACCATTCGCGGGGAGCGTTTTGTGATCCCGGTGAAGTCGGAGCATAAGCGGCGTATCCCTGGCGTGGTGCATGGCGCCTCTTCCAGCGGGCAGACGGTTTATCTGGAGCCGCTTGAGACCATCGAGCAAAACAATGAGCTGGTGCGGCTGATCGAAGAAGAGCTGGCCGAGACGCGGCGCATATTTTTGGCGATGACACGGGAGATTGGAGTGCAGTCCCACACCATCGCCCAGGGCGCAGCGATTCTGGCACAGCTGGATGGTCTGCAGGCACGAGGCCGTTTCGCTGCGGAGTTTGACTGCGTACGTCCTCAGTTTGCGGACCCAGCAGAGCCGGTACTTGAACTCACGCAAGCGCGGCATCCGCTGCTCGAAAAGCGTTTGCGGGCGCGACAGGCAGCCGTGGTTCCGATGACGCTGGCATTGAACGACGCTCAGCGGCAGTTGATCATCAGTGGTCCCAATACCGGCGGCAAGACAGTGGCGCTTAAGACTACTGGTCTGCTGGGCATGATGGCCCAGGCGGGAATCCCGGTACCTGCGGTTGAGGCGGTTTTCCCTCTTTTCGACGGGTTTCTGGCGGACATCGGGGACGCGCAGTCGATCGAGCAAAATCTTTCGACGTTTTCCGCCCACATCACGAACCTGGAGCGCATCTCGCAGCTGGCGGATGCGTCTTCACTGGTTTTACTGGATGAGCTGGGCTCGGCCACCGATCCGGAAGAAGGCGCCGCGTTGGCCGTGGCCATCGCTGATTATTTTCTGGAGCGCCGTGCGTGGTGTCTCATCTCCACCCATCACACTTCGCTGAAACTCTATGCTGCGAAACGGACGGGGGTGCTGAATGCGTCGGTGGGTTTCAACGAAGAGACGTTGGCGCCAACGTTTGCTCTGCGGCTGGGTGTTCCGGGGGCTTCTGCCGGCATCAACATTGCCCAGCGCCTGGGTCTGAACTCCGGCATTATTGCCCACGCCCGCGGGCAGCAGAACACCCAGACGCAGGATATTGCCCACTTCCTGGACCAGCTGCATAGCCAGCTCGACGCCGTCGGCCGGGAACGCGAGGAGTTGAAGCGCCGCGAGCAGGAGGTGGCGCGGGAGAAGAATCGCCTCGAGAGCGAGGGCTTGAAAGAGTGGCGGGCCAAGGTTCGAGATCTGGAACAGCAACTGCAGTCGTTACTGAAGGACTTTACCTACCAGATCCGGGAGACGGTGCGGGCGATTGACGATCGGGCGGCGCAGCAGAAGCTTTCCAAGGAAGCAGAGAGGCGCATGGCTCGGCTGCGGCGGGAGTTCAGCGAGCAATTTAACTCCGTGGTGGTGGCACAACACAGCGGGGCTGACCGGGGAGACAGCAACGCACAGCCACACCTGGTGCGACATGTCTCCATCGGGGATACGGTGAAGCTCAAATCGCTGGGCAAGACCGGCGTGGTGCAGCGGCAGGTAGATGGCAATGCCTTCGAGGTTGCGGTGGGGCCGATGAAGATGCGCGTGGCCCGGGATGATATCGCGGAAGTCATCGCGGGGCGGGAGATCAGGGCGGTGAGTCCACTGGAAGCGGCACGGGGGCGTGGGGTTACCGTGTCTATTGCTCATCCGGAGGAGATGGTTCGGCCGGAGCTTAATGTGATCGGGCGCACGGTGGACGAGGCTACCGGCGAAGTGGAGCAGTATTTGGATCGTGCGTTTCTGGCTGGATTGCCACGGGTCCGGATCGTGCATGGCATGGGGATGGGGGTTTTGCGTAAGGCTCTGCGGACGCTCATGGAGCGGCATCCCCACGTGGCCCTGGTTGCCGAGGCTAGTCCCAGCGAAGGTGGCGCGGGCGCCACGGTGGTTGATTTGCGGGTTTAGCGGCCGGTCGAGCAAAAGCGATCGTTGGGGCTGCGCCCTTCTTTTTCGGCCCATGTATCCGGATTTCCTGCACGGGGCACCACCAGCACCCGCGTCACCCGTCCAGTTACTTCGGCTTCGCGGTTGGCTCAACGGTTGCAGGTTAAAGACTGTGGTATCCCACATCTCGCGAAAAACGAGCGAGATGTGGGGCACCCGGCACTCTCCTTAGGTGAGCGCTTATGGGGCTGCGCCCTTCTTTTTTCCACGTACCTTATCGAGGGGCGCCCGTCCTATTCCCTCTAACCCTTCTAGGACTTGAGAGAGCAGGTTACTTTTCGTCGTCGAAGTGGAGGAAGAGGTTGTTGAGCGATTCCGATAGAGTGGGATGCGCGATGACGGCCGCTTGCAGCACGCTGTATTTCAGATGGCCCATCATGGCCATTTGAATGACCGTCATGACTTCTCCACCCTCGATTCCCAGCACCGTTGCACCTAAAATCTCTTCGGTGTCGGCGTCGACGACAGCCTTCATCAGGCCGCGGGATTCGTCCATCTCGAGCGCGCGCGCTACCGAGGTCATCGGCATACGGGCTACACGGATCTTTTTCCCGGACTTCTTTGCTTGCGTTTCTGTCATGCCGACGCGGCCCAGTTGCGGATCCATGAACACAGTGTAGGGCACCATGCGGTCGTGCACGGTCCGGTTACCGCCATCAAAGAGGTTGGCTTTGAGAATGCGGTAGTCGTCGTAAGAGATGTGTGTGAACTGCGGACCCCCCTTCACATCGCCGATCACCCAAACTCCCGGGGCCGTAGTCTCGAGACGCTCGTTGGCGCGGATAAAGCCGTGTTCATCGGTTTCAATGCCGGCCGCCGCTGGGTTCAATGCATGGGTGTTGGGTATCCGGCCAGTCGCCACCAGGAGATCGGTTCCCTCCACCGTCTGCGCCTTGCCTTCCACCATGACCGTCAGACTGATGACGCCGTTAGCCTGCGCGGCCTTTTGCGTATGCGCATTGAGCAGCACCTCGATGCCGTCCTCACGGAGGATCTTGGTGACTTCGGCAACCACATCCGGGTCTTCTTCGTGCAGAAGCTGTGACCCCGCCTGGATCACGGTTACCTTGCTGCCGAAGCGGTGAAACATCTGGGAGAACTCAATGCCGATGTAGCCGCCGCCTATGATCAGCAGGTGCTCCGGTGCACGATCCAGTTCCATGATGCTTTCGTTGTCGAGGTGGGGAACGGTATCGAGACCTTCGATCGCGGGTGAGGCGCTATGAGTGCCGGTATTGATGAAGATCTGGGGAGCGGTCAGCTGCCGCTCTCCGCCGTCGCGGAGCGCAACGCTCAATTTTCCGGGGCTGGTAAAGGATGCTTCGCCGCGAATGAGCTCTACATGGGTTTGCGACAGTCTTTTTTCCCGGCTCTGGCGCATGGTGCTGACAATATTTCGCTTTCTTTCCCGAACCCGGCCCATATCGATCACGATAGGTCCCACATCGACACCGTATTCCCCACCGCGGCGGGCGAGGTAGGCTACCCTCGCACTGGCCACCATGGTTTTGGTGGGAGTGCAACCGGTATTGATACAAGTACCACCGACATCCTTACGCTCGATCATCGCGGTCTTCTTTCCAGCCGCGGTAAGAGCCTCAGCCAAGGGATTACCCCCCTGACCGGAGCCGATGATGATAGCGTCAAACTTTTGCGTCGTACTCGCATCCGCACTCATGTGCGACCACCTCCAATGAGCAAGACACTATGATGCCCGCAACGCTCGGGTGGACCAGGCTTTCACAAGTGGGAGATCAAAAGAAAAACCACAAACGCAACCCAGCGGGAAGGCGTAGAGCAGGATCACCATGGATTCACCATGGCTTGCGCCGAACCAGATGTCAAACCCGCATGGTTGAGTTAGGGAGCCGGGTTGTTCATCTGACTCACCTGGGTCTCGGGCGACAAGGTGAGTGCATCCTGCAGGCGGAAAGTGACTACCGACTCTGCTGGAATGGATAGATCGCGGTTGCCGGTGAAGGCTGCGCCCAGGGCTCCCGCCCCGCCGCCAGCCAGGCCGCCGACGAGGAGGCCGACGCCGCCGGTGGCTAGTCCACCAATCAGCATGCCCATGCCCGCGCCGCCGCCGATGAAGGCTGCGCTGCGCTTACCTTTGCCTTTTTTGGTCCGGGCCAGGTTGCTGGTATCAATGCGGTAGATTGCGCCGTTGACTTCTAACCGGGTCAGGGTCAATGCCAGTACTGACTTTCCTTTGAAGTGTCCACGCTTGTGGGCTACCAGGACTTCGCCGCTGGCAGCGGAACCGGAGGGCACGGCAACGGTATTGCCTTCCACGACTGGCTCGGCGAGGACCCCGCTAAAACGGTCGCCGGACTCGGCGTGTTTGACGTCAATAGTCTGGTTCAGACGCACTTGCAAACGGGTGCCGCGAGGGAGGACCAGGGCGGGTAGGGGAGCGGGTGCAGGTTTTGCGGGAGCCGGATTCGCCGCGTTTGCGGGATTGGCAGGAGGGGCGTTGGCAGCAGTTGCCGGGTTAGCGCCGACTGCGGCGGGGGGCGTTTGCCCGGTAGGAATGGTGGTCTTGTTGCTGCATCCGGCAAGCGTGCAGGACAGTGCGGAGGCCAGAATCGTAAACGCGGCAATGGCTCGCCAGCGATTGGGGGAATCGTTCATCGGGAGCGCCTCAAAGGCAAAGCCTACCGCGAAGTGCCGGCTAAGGATGCGACACTTTTGTGTTAGTAGACTGGGTTGACATGAGACTGCGCGTTGCATTGACCACCCTGGCTCTGGCGTTGACATTGGCTCCGTTGGCCGCGCCGCTGCTGGCCACGAGCCACCCCTTCGAGGCGTTGCTCATTCGCAATTTCTTCTCCCGGCTATGCCACCAGGATCCGAGCCGGAGTTTTGTGGTGGATGGCTCGGCGGTTGCGGTGTGCGTGCGCTGCCTGGGCATTTACTGGGGAGTCGCGCTGGGGATGGTGGTGAGGTTGAGAAGGGCTCGCTGGTTGCTGGCTCTGGCGTTGATATTCAATTTGGTGGATGTCGCTTCCGGAGCAATGCACTGGCATGGGAATCTGCCGTTTTTCCGCTTCTTTTTTGGGTTGATGCTTGGATTGGGGGTGGGTTCAGTCCTTTTCCTACCGGAGGGTCTGTGGCCGACCCGTTCCTCACCTTTGGAAGACGTTTCCGCCTAAAGAGGGCCGATGTAGGACCGTGGTATCCCAACGATTTGTGGTGCCCGGGAGGAGAACTGCAGATCCCTCCGCTACGCTCCCCCGGAATTCCTGTAGAAGTTGGTGGCGTTGGCAAATATCATGCGCCTTTCCTTAAAGAAAGGAGCACACGCGGCCGTGTCCAGTACTGCGTGGCAGGAAATCCGGGTACGCTTCGGTCGGGATGACAAAGAGAGGGCTGCTTCAGTCTGCGCGGTAGGTTACTCGGCCTTCGCTAATGGTCAGCCTCACCTTGCCTAGCATCGGCCAGCCGTCGAAGGGCGTGTTGCTGGATTTTGAGCGGGTGGCGGCAGCGCGAAAGGTCCATTCCGCCTTGGGGTCGAAGAGGACTACGTCGGCGAAGGCCCCTGCCACCAGAGTGCCGCGGCCGCGCAGGTTCAACAGGTTGGCGGGTTGAGTGCTCAGCAGCGTGATCAGGCGGCTGAGCGAGACCTTGTGTTTGCGGTGAAGCACATCGAGGGCCAAGCCTAGAGCGGACTCGAGGCCGGTAATGCCGTTGGGCGCGCGTTCGAACTCCTGCTCTTTTTCGTGGACCGCATGGGGCGCGTGGTCGGTGGCGATGCAATCGATGGAACCATCCAGGAGACCCTCGAGCATGGCTCGGCGATCGGATTCTGCACGCAAGGGAGGATTCATCTTGGCATTCGTGTCGTACTCGCCGACTGCCGCCTCAGTGAGCACGAAATGGTGAGGCGTGACCTCACAGGTTACGTGGAGACCGTTGCGCCTGGCTTTGCGAACCGCATCCAGCGCCGCAGCCGTGGACAAGTGAGCAACGTGCAGGTGGGCGCGACCACCCTTGAGTTCGGCCAGCAGGCGAAGATCGCGCTCGACCAGGCCGGCTTCCGCAGCCACCGGCATACCGCGCAGGCCAAGCCTGAAGGCGAGGGCTCCGGCGTTCATGGAGCATCCGCCAGTCATCCGTGTGTCTTCGGCGTGCTGGATCACGGGCAGCCCGGCACGGGCCGCAGCAGCCAGCGCCTGATGCATGATCGCCTCGCCCAGGATGGGCTTGCCATCGTCGGTGACAGCAACCGCACCGGCGGCCTTGAGCGAGCCGTATTCGGTGAGGGCTTCGCCCATGCTGCCGCGGGTGGCCGCGGCGATGGGAAAGACGCGCGCACTGGGATTGCGCTCCGCACTCTGCATCCAACGCGTGGTTTCCACCGAATCGTTGACTGGAACGGTGTTGGGCATGGCGCATACGGTGGTGAATCCACCCGCGGCTGCCGCTGCAGTGCCGGTGGCAATCGTCTCCTTGTAGCCCTGCCCCGGCTCACGCAGGTGGACGTGGATGTCGACCAGGCCTGGGGCGACCACGAGGCCGCCGGCCTCGATAACCTCCGCGCCTGCCTGTTTGGCTGCAGCGGCTAATTTGCCGGGAGGTTCGATGGCAGCCACCTTGCCATCTTTCAGTAAGACGTCGCGGCTCGCGTCGATCCCGGCGGAAGGATCGACCAAGTGGCCTCCGCGGATCAGGATCGCGTTCAATCCCCACTCCCTTTACCGGCCGCAGGCGCTTTCGTGGCCGCCGGCGCCTTCCTGGGCTTCTTCGCCAGGCGGGCCCTCGGCGCCGGCGGTTCAGAAATCAGGGCGCGATGAATGAGGGCCATGCGAATGGCCACACCGTTGCGTACCTGTTCGGCAATCACGGACTGCGGCCCATCGGCCACATCGCTGGTAATTTCGAGCCCGCGGATCATGGGACCCGGGTGCATCACGATGGCCTGCGGCGCGCTGGTTCGCAGCCGCTCACGATGCAGTTGATAGCGAGTGGTGTACTCCTCGAGGTCGATGTGTACCCCGGTCAGCCGCTCCTTCTGGATGCGCAGCATCATCACAATCTGCGCTTGCTTGAGCGCGCGATCGAAATCTCTCTCGATGGCGATGCCGGGCCCCAACTCCAGGGCCACGTCCGGCAGGAGCGCGGGCGGCCCGCAGAGCAGGACGCGGGCTCCGAGCCGGGGCAGCAGAAGCGCATTGGAGCGAGCCACGCGGGAGTGCAGAATGTCGCCGGTAATCGCCACGGTAATGCCTTGGAGCAGAGTCTCGCCTGGGGCGTTTTCGGGCCGGCCCAGGGCACGGAGCATGGTTCTCACGTCCAGCAGCGCCTGGGAGGGATGTTCGTGCATGCCATCCCCGGCGTTCAGCACCGGCAGACCCGTTGCCTGGGCCAGCAGGTACGGCGCGCCGGAGGAAAGATGACGCAGAATGATGCACTCCGCGCCCAATGCGCGAAGAGTGATGCCGGTGTCTTTGAGCGATTCTCCCTTTTCAATAGAGGAGGATTGGGAACTGATCAGTGCCGTGTCCGCTCCCAGGCCCTTGGCCGCCAGCTCGAAGGAGGTTCGAGTGCGGGTGCTGGATTCGTAGAAGAGGAGGGCAACACGTCGATGGGCCAGCCGCTGGGCGCGCGCCGCGGGATCCTGGTCTTCGAGCTCCGTGGCCAGGCGGAGGATGGCAGAGACACCATCCACAGCAAGCGAGGTGACGGAGAGCAAGGACCGCGAACAAGCGTGGGCGGTCGCAGGCGGAGTGGGCAGCGCGACGCGAGGTGGCTCCGATATGGCTTTGATGGCTGTCATGGTGGGCCGCGGTCATTATGCCGCGGTCGTTATTCCGTAGTCATGGCACGCGAAAGGTTAATCGGCGCGTTCGACCAGGATCACTTTTTCGTCGTTGTCGATCTCCCGTAGCTTGACCTCGACAATTTCACGGTCGGTGGTCTGCACATGCCGGCCGACAAAGCTGGCTTCGATGGGCAACTCGCGATGGCCGCGGTCAATCAGCACCAGCAGTTGTACGCGCCGCGGACGGCCGTGGTCAAAGAGAGCGTCCAACGCAGCGCGGATGGTTCTGCCGGTGTAGAGAACATCGTCGATCAAAATGATGTCGCGGCCCGCGATGTCAAAGCCGATGGCGCCGGGAACGACGACTGGGCGAATGTCACGGGTGGAAAGGTCGTCGCGGTAGAAGTTGATGTCGAGAACTCCGGTATCGACCGGCGCTTTCTCGATGGCGCCGATGAGGTGACCCAAGCGCTGCGCCAGGGGTACTCCGCGACGCTTGATGCCCACGAGTCCCAGGTTCTGGCCGCCGTTATTTTTCTCGATGATCTGGTGCGCCAGCCGAATCAGCGTGCGCTCGATTTCCGAAGCCGACATGATGCGGGATTTTTCCCGCAGCACTGGTGTCGCAGTGACTTTTGCTTTGCTCATAGTTGCTCTGGCCGGATGATACGAGGGTTAAAGTTTTTTTGCCATGAATAGGACGAGGGCCAATTAGCCGTTGCCCAGCGGGGTCTTGCGCGGGGCGAGTAAACGGACACCCAAAGCGCCCCCAATCGCGGAAAAGAGAATGATGCCCACGGAAGTGGTGGCTGCATTGATCAGGGTATAAGCGGCCCGCCCATCCGGGGACATGAGGAAGTGGACATAGGCGTGCCACTGCGCCTCGGCATCGGGGTTGGTTTTGACCAGCGCGGTCGACTGCTGGATGACCGCATCGTAGAACTGATCGATGGCGTAACCCTGGTGCAGGACGTAGCGCGCAAAGACCCGCCAAATGGCGGTGGCAATGACAGAACTGTAGGCAGCGATGAGCCCGGCGACGGCGCCGATGCGCACCCCGGAGCGCGTTTCCAGGAGAAACCCGGGAGCCCGGCGATGATACAGGACGATCGCCAGCACCGCGCCGCCGACCACCCACAGACAGCATCCCCAGGACAACACGGAAACGGCGCTCAGCAGACCGGCGGGAACAGCAACGAACAGCGCAGCCAGGATGGCGTCCTTCCAGGAGATTCCCTGGGCCCGGGGGGGCGCCCCAGGTGGGCGGCCACCGCCATAGGTGGCCTCACCCTCTTCCTGCTGGGCAAACTTGAGTTGCGGCGAACCGCAGTTGGGGCAGAACATGTCCGATGCGCTGAGGTTCGCGCCACATCGATGGCAAAGCAGATTCATCCCTCTTGAAGCTATCTCAGGGGCGAGCGGAGCGCAATCGGGGGTTTAATTCGTACCTTTTTCTTCGTTGTCGAAGCCATGGGGGAGATCCAGGGCGATCAGGGTGAACTCAGTTGGGGAGGAGCTTCGGCCGCCGAAAGCGACAATGTGCTGATGGCGAGCGGATCCAGCCTTCAACTGCAAATCATCGGAACTATGCGAGTTAGCGTGGTCGTGATCGGAATGGTCGCAGGTGAGACCCTCCCTGGTCGTCGAGATTGCGCCGAGCGGTTTACCTCCTACACACTCGATCACGTTACCGTATTCGCTCAGGGCCTTGCGATAAAAGGCCAGCACCTGATCGCGGTCATCCGCAGATTTGTAGTGAGCCACCCTTACGCGCAGCTTAAAGGAGCCGAAACCCATGTCCACCCTGGCTGACTGCTTTCCGTCGTCCGCCGTGTCTGTCACCGCCCCGGGATAGGCGGGGAGACCCAGTTCGGCGGCGGACGTCTGGTCTTTGTTGACGGTGATGCCGCCAAAGGGAGTGGCAATCTTTACGTTGTCGCCATCGCTGGACTTGTCCACCCTCACCTTGCAGCCAATTGCACCAAAGAGGAGCACGGCGAGCAATGAAGACACCAGGATGCCAGCTTTCATGTTTTTCTCTCCCTTCGTATGTACGCGGAGTGAGTCTTTCATGTTCCGGAAAGGTTCCGCTAGTGGGTAAAGAGGGGGTGGGGGGAAAGGATGATGTCGTCCCAGAGATTAATTCCGGGTCCGTCTCCCGGACAAGGATCTCGTTCAGCATGCGCCGCAACAGGGGCGAAAGGGCGTGTGTGAGAAATCCATTTCCAAACTTAGTCCCGCAGAGCCTGCCCTGAGCTTGTCGAACGGGGACGGCTGAACTTAGCCCAGGACGCCAGTCCTGGGTTGGATTTGAAAGGACGGTCCAGTCCCGCAGGGACGGCTGAAAATAGGCCGCGACGCAATCCTGGACAACCCTTCAGCCAGCCCTCCGGGACTCAATCATGTTTCGTGATCTACCCAAGGACTGACGTCCTGGGCTAAGTTCAGCCGTCCTTGCGGGACTAAATTCGTAAGTCTTGGTTCGCATGCGAATGGTCTTCCTACGCGTTCTTCAACCCTCACCCCCACCTGGGCTTGAGTCTTTCCGGTTTGCGGTGCATCTCTCAGCAGAGGATTCGCCCAGTGCCTAAGTCGCTCTTGTTTTCCCCGATTCAGCTGGCCGGCGTCAGCTTCCCCAACCGCGTTTTCGTCTCTCCCATGTGCCAATACTCGAGCGAGGACGGATTCAGCAATGACTGGCACCTGGTGCATTTGGGGAGCCGGGCCGTGGGTGGCGCGGGACTGGTGTTTACCGAAGCGGCGGCCGTTCTTCCCGAAGGCCGAATCACACCCCAGGACTTGGGATTGTGGAAAGACGACCACATCACAGGACTCAAACGAATTGTTGAATTTGTACATGGTCAGGGTGCACGCGCAGGAGTGCAACTGGCGCACGCGGGGCGCAAGGCCAGCATGGCGCGCCCGTGGGCTAAGGAACAGCGGTATCTGACCCCGAGTGAAGGCGGGTGGCAGAATGTGATGGCCCCGAGCGAGGTGCCTTTCGCGGATAATTATGCTGCGCCCGCGGCGCTAGACCTGGCGGGTATACAGAACATTGTCAGGGCGTTTGCCAGGGCCACAGAGCGGGCGTTGGAGGCGGGTTTCGACCTGATCGAGCTGCATGGGGCACATGGCTACCTGCTGCATGAATTTCTCTCCCCCTTAAGTAACCGGCGTAGCGATCAATATGGCGGCGGGTTTGAAAATCGCATCCGCATGTTAGTGGAAGTGGTGGACGCAGTGCGCGCAGTGTTGCCCGCCGAAGTTCCCCTGCTGGTACGCATTTCAGCAACGGATTGGGTCGCGGGTGGCTGGGACATCGACCAGTCGGTAGCGTTGGCCAAGGTGCTGAAGCAACATAAAGTGGATTTCATCGACGTCTCGTCCGGGGGGATGGCGGCTACGGCAGTGATGCCAGTCGGACCGGGCTACCAGACACCGTTTGCGGAGCGAATCCGGCGGGAAGCGGAGATTCCAACAGGCGCGGTGGGGATGATTACCGCGGCTGCGCAGGCGGAACACATTCTGCGCACGGGACAAGCAGACGCAGTTCTACTGGCGCGAGAATTGCTGCGGGAACCATACTGGCCGCTGGAGGCAGCCAGCGAGCTCGGGGACCTGACCAGCTGGCCTGCACAGTACCTGCGCGCGGCGCCGCAAGGCAGCCGGGAGCGCGAACCGATCGTTGCATCTCCCGTTCGGGAAAGAGCGACGATTTAGAGAAACGAAGCCATTGTCATACTTGGTGTGTTGCGGCGAGAAATCCACCGGACAGCACAAGAAAACCTCCGGTGGCAAGGCAAGCTGTCCTATACTTCTGAGCGAAGGTGGGTCCGTCTAAGGCTACCGCCTGAATATCAGTATGGCTACTCACCTGCCTCAACAACGTGCCCCGCAAAAACCGGAGATCCCCGACAAGCTGTATTTCCGCATCGGTGAGGTTGCCCGCTTGTGCTCGGTAGCGCCGTATGTCCTGCGCTTCTGGGAGACGGAATTCACCCAGCTCAAACCGAACAAGAGCGGTACCGGTCAACGGCTGTATCGCCGGCGTGATGTGGAGATGGCTTTACGGGTAAAGCGGCTGCTCTACGACGAGGGTTACACTATTGCCGGCGCGCGGCAGGCGATCCAGGCGGAAACGCGGAGCAAACGAGCCAGCGGACAGCCGGAACTTCCCTTGCCACAGCACCAACAGTCGGTGCAGCTTCTAGAGGCCCGGATGCACAAAGTGCGCAAGGAATTACGAGAGATCCTGAGCGTGCTTGCGGCTCCCACGCCGCAACTGCAGGTAAAGGAGCGGCCCGCTGCTCCGGCCGCCAAGCCCGGTCTCTTCGAACTGTAGATCTTAAGCCGGCCTGCCGGCGGCGCCGTCACCTGCGCCGTGTAAAGCACCATCGGACACGATACTGCCGTGATGCATAAAGCGTTCCATGGCCTGCATGGCGCAGCCCTGCCCGCAGAGGTGGTAGAAATCCGGATTGCCGCTCTCCGCCTTGTTCCACGGTAGAAGGGTGAAACGTTGCCCTGGCTGGCCTTCCTCGAAGCAGGGGACGTCGCCCAGCACCAGCATCCACCAGTGGTTGGCCTCAAGCTTTTTGCGGCCGCAAATGTCGCATGTGAACGAGACATCCCAAACCATCGTTTACCTCATCCTGTATAAGACTTCATCTTGCATTTCTTCCCGTATGGGGATCGCCGGCGAGAAGTGCTTGTCCATCAAGCAGGCAAGCCTAATCAGCCGCCGATAGTAATCGAGGCAGCCGGTGATCGTGCTAAAGTAGCGGTAAGCACGGGCCGGATCGATTATAAAGCGGTTCACGGTGATTAGGCTCTGGAAAGACCACGAGATACAGTTTCCGTTGCCAAAAGGCAACGGGTCTTTCCCTCAGCCGAACTTCACTACGAAGCCGCATCAACCTTGTAAAACCGGTGAATCCAGTGACTTGTCCCGAATGTTCTTCTTCCAGTTTTCGTTTGTCGCGGTTCCGCATGAAAGATTTTGAGCGGCTGTTACTGCTGCAATACCCGGTGCGTTGCCGGCATTGTCACCGCCGCGTTTACGCGGGACTGCCGCTGGCCCTGGTGCTTTTGCAGGCCGGCCGGGTGCGTCGCGAGCGCCGCAGCCACGAAGCTACGCGCTAACGCCAAAGCCAGTCAGTACGCCAGGCCGCTCACCAGAGCACATTCAGGCGGCGGCGCGGCTGCTGACGCTTGCGCCGGCAGGCATAGGACCGGACAGTGGACCCTGGATATTACTTGCAGGACTGTGCTGGACTGAAAGTCCTGTTCCGCCAACTCCCTTTCGGGAGAACCGAGCACCAGTAAATCTACTGCGTATTTCCGAACGTAGCGGTCTATCAGATCCGCCGCATTGCCCTCATCGACTACGTGCTCCACAGGGACGGTGTGAGATTCATTGAATGGGGCAAGAAACCGCAGTTGCTCCAGGCAATGCGCGGAGGCGGGCTGTTGATCGCCTTCGGGAACATGCAGAAGTACTAGTTGCCTGAGAGCCAGCTGGTGCGCACATTGCAGGGCGCGGACGGAAGCAGGGGAAAAATCTGTTGCCGCGAGAACGCGGCCCCAGCAACCGGCCCACGGCAGAGATTTCGCAGCGTCAGGCGAGATGGTCAGGATGGGACAGCGTGACCTGGCTAGAAGTTGCCGTGCGACGGTACCCAATGCCACCCGTCCTGCGTCGGTTTTGGCGCGTGTTCCCAATACCAGCAAATCGGCCTTGTGATCTTTCATGGTTTGCAAGATGCGATCGCAGACGGATCCGCTCTCCATTACAGAATGAACCGAAACGCCGAGCGCCATGGTTTCCTCTTCTATCCTCTTGAGCTCTGCAGCCGCTGCCTGGTTTGCTGTCAGGAACAACGGTGCTCCCTCCGGGAAGGCATAGGCCAAGGGATCGATGACATGCACCACCACGAGCGTCGACTGATACATCCGCGCCATGAGCTGGGCATAACGGAGCGCCTCAGAAGCCGGGTAGGTGAGATCAGTGGCTACGACGATCGTTCTGAATTTCAGAATGTTGTGGTTCATCGCTATTTTTCTCCTGAGTGCAGCATGCTTCGACGGTCAGAAGAGCGCAGTGATCCGGGTCACAGTACTCCCTATTTGCAGGTGATTTGGGATTGGTGATTTCCATCACAGACATAAACCACTTCTCTCCGCGATCCTGATAGCAATCCATTCCGTGTGGAAGCCGAGGGCGAACACGCGGTCACAGAAAGAGCACAGCTTTACGCCTTTCGACCGAGAACGGCGCCGACAAGCAAAGGAGACCCGAGATGAACGCCATACATTTGCCTTCGATGAGCCAGCCAAAATCCATTTTGGTGGCGACGGATTTGAACGATCTGGATTTTCTGCTTCCGATTGCAATCGACCAAGCCAAGATGACCGGCGCGATGATCTGGCTACTCCACGTGATTCCTCCAGAGGCCTACGCTTCGATTGAAGCCGGAGCCTATCCGTTCGTTGGAAAAGAGAAAGAATACCGCGCTGCGGAAGCCGCTCTTGCCAAGGTGGCGCTGGATTTGCGGGAGAAGAAGATCGCCTGTGCCTACGAGGTTCGTCGATGGTACCCGGTGGACGAGATCAAGGGATGCATTCGCGAACATGGCATAGACCGGCTGATTGTTGGCACTTCCAGCAGAGGGAAGTTGGGTAAGCTGCTGGTCGGATCGGTAGCCGAAGAGTTGATACGCAGTTTGGATATTCCCGTGTGTACAGTGGGTCCACATTTCAAACCACTTGCGTCGAGTCGCCCTCGCCGCATTCTCCTTGCCCTCTCGCTACGTCATCAACCTGAACACGCGCTCCGGTTCGCGGTTGATCTTGCTGCCGGGTTGCCAGCGGAGCTTATCGTGCTCCACATCTGCGAACAGGACCTTGGAGACGAAGGGCTTGCGGCTGGCGCCATGTCTAAAATCGAGGAACTGCTTCGGGCGATACAGCCCACGCAAGTCGAACCGCATATTCGCATCCGTTGTGGTGAGCCGGCGGAGGAGGTGATTGCTGAGTGTAAGGTTCAGAGCCCCGAGTTTCTGGTTCTGGGCGCGATCTCCGCATCCCCGCTAAGTGCCAAGTTCCGCGCCGGGGTGGCCTATCGAGTGATCGCTGAAGCGCCGTGCCCAACCTTCACCCTGCGCAGTGGACCAAAGGCCAAAACAGGCGGGAATTACCGTGAGTTCTCCAGAGTACTGCTGGGGTCTTCTTCCCAGGGATAACGGCTGCGCTGCATAGACCATGGGGATACGACGACCGTGACGGCGGTCACAGCCGCTTCAAGAAAGTCCTGCAACACTTTCTTGGTGCAGGTGAGCGAAATGATTCGATTAACGGAAAACACCCGAGCAAGACTGATGCTGACGCATGGATACATGATGCTGGCGCTGGGGCTGGCGCTTTTTTATATCCGGGCGACCATGACCAATCTTTTCTTTTACGTCTTCGGTGGTGCTTTTGCATTGCTGCTGGTGGCGGGCTCGCTCTTGTTCATCGCTGCCGTAGATTGGATCTGCGTTGCCGGCCTTGGTTGCCACCAGGTGAGCAGACTGCGAGGCCTCTTGATCGTGAGCACAGGCGCGGCCGTCTGCAGTCTCTTGCTGATTCTGTATCCAGGAGCAAACGTTCAGATGGTGTGCTATGTCATCGCCGTCTATGCCCTCTTGCTCAGTGCTGGAAAATTCAGTCTCGCCAGGTCATGGAGCGGCAGCCGGCGGGAGCAGGTAATCATGTACATCCTGGCAGTGGTGGCGCTCGGTTTTAGCGCTGCCCTGGTTGGTTTTGCGGGGAATGACGATCGGGACTCCCTGGCCGTGCTTGCCGGCTACTCTTTGTTCATGGGGTTTCAGATGTTGCTCACGATGTATTTTCTTGAGCGCCAGGTAATGAAGAAGGCCGGGCCGGCTTCCAGGCTCAACCAGGCAAGCGTGTGATTTTCATCACAGCCACTCCATAGCGGATCAACTAAATTTGTGCAGGAGGTGCTTATGGCTACTACTCATCCCATCGCGGTTACATTTGAACATGTAATGGTGCCCACCGACTTCTCTGACGTTTCGCAACGTGCGTTGGACTATGCGAAGACCTTAGCCAAGCAAGGGAATTCGGAATTGCTGCTGGCCCATGTGAGCCCGGGGGCCGACCTGATTACCTCACCCGAGGCAGCATGGATCGATGCAGCCGGGATCGCGGGTCTGGACGAGCAGCAATTGGAGCAAAGCAGTGCCGCTTTGCGCTCCGAAGGTTATCGGACCCGGACACTCTCGCTCACTGGGCCACTTAATGATGAGCTGCTTTCCGCGATCGAGAAATACCAGGTGGACCTGGTTGTCTTGGGAACCCACGGCAGGAAGGGCCTGGAGAGGCTGTTGCTCGGTTCGGATGCCGAAGCGCTCTTGCGGCACGCACATTGCCCCGTGATCTCGATAGGACCCGGCGTGGCGGAGAACAAGACGTGGCAGCTGCGCGAGGTGATCTGTGCCACGACCCTCCAGCCCCATTCAGCTGAGGTCGTAGCCTATGCGCAGAAACTCGCGCTCCAGCATGGAGCAGGGTTGATCTTGCTCCACGTAAAGGATGTGGGCACCGGGGCAGACGTGGATTGGGTATCGTTCGAAGATGCCTTTCATTACTATGCGGTTGATGCTCTCGGCAAGTCCTCATGGTTGCGCACACGCCTCGCCGTGGCTCCGGGCGTGAGTATCGTGGATCTGGCCAAGCAACGTGGTTCCGATCTGATTGTGATGGGTGCTCGTCCAGCCTCCTCCCTAGCCACACATCTAGCGCCCGGAATCGCCGCGAAAGTTTTGCTCGATGCGCCTTGCCCGGTGATGACATTGTTACAACCATAGTTCCCGAGGCGGGAGCGCTCACGCTTCGGGAGGCCACTGGAAAGGCGATCCGTACTACTGCTGCGACGCACACTCAACACAAGAGTTCATCGTTTGCAGCCGGATAAGATCCTGGTGGCCATCGATTCGATTGCCGAGGCCAACTGTCCCGTTCTGACCCTGCGACACTCTCAGGACCCGTAAGCTGCTCGGCCTACGTGAGAGGTCCGGCTCCCTACCTCCCCGGACCGCCATGAACGGACTAAACAACGCCGAGACGATCGTTTCGTCTCGTGACGACATATCGTCGCTATGGCTCGTCTCCCGGCCTCCCTTCCCTGATTTCCAACCAACGATTAAGTCCTTTAATTTCATATGATATTGAGTCGTTCAGGCGCGTTCATGCCTTTGGTGACCTATTTGCTCTATCAGAGGGCAGGAAGAAGAAGCCTGTGATGAGAGTCTCCATAAGCGACGAAGGGACGGTGGCCACACTCAAGGTCGAGGGCAGGGTTGTCGGCCCCTGGGCCACCGAATTGGGAAGAACCTGGCACGGCTTATGGGCGTCAGCAAGGCAGAAGCGATTGCAGCTGGACATTCGCGGAGTGACCTTCGCGGATCAAAAAGGTAGCCGGATTCTTCAAGAGATTGTCAGGACGACAGGTGCGGAGATAGTCGCAGACTCTCCCCTGACGCAGTATTTTGCTAACCGGGTAACGGCCGATAAGGCCCTAGACCCAGAGGAGACATGATATGCATGCCGACAGCGGACGAACCTGCGAATCCTGCAAACTGAAGGAGAATGGCTTTCTATGTCATCTTTCCCCAACCGCCGCGAAAGAGTTTGAGTCCATCAAGTCCTCCTCCTTCTATGCCGCCGGATCTACGCTGTTTCTCGAAAACGAGCCGCCCAAAGGGATCTTTTTGCTCTGCTCGGGAAAGATAAAATTGTCGGTCAGCTCAAGAGGGGGGAAGACCTTGATCCTCCAACTGGCGCGCCCAGGGGAGATACTCGGCTTGAGTGCCTCCATGTCTGGCATGGCTTACGAAGTAAGCGCGGAAGCACTTCATCCATCGAAGGTCACGTTTATTCGTCGTGAGGACTTCCTCCGCTTTGTCAACCGGTTCCCAGAGCTATACCAGGCCGTTACCCGACAGCTGAACGTTCAGTACTCGCGCGCCTGCGAGCAGTTGCGTACGGTGGGGCTATCGACAAGCGCCAATGAGAAGGTAGCGCGCTTATTCCTGGACTGGTCTTCTGAGGAAGCGCAGACTTCGGAAGGCGCCCAAATCAAGATGGCCTTGACCCACGAGCAGATCGCCGAATGCGTAGGCTCAACCCGCGAAACGATCACGCGCACTCTCAGCGAATTCAAGAATAAACACCTGGTGACGTTCAAGGGAGCCACCGTCACAATCCCCAGTCGCTCCGCTTTGCAAGCGGTATGCGGAGACTGATGCTTGAAGCTGGCGCCCGCATAGACGCGCCGCGTTCAGGCTTGCGGGTTCGATTTGATTTTCAGTTCTCCAATCGTCAACCGCTCAATGTTCAATTCTTTGAGCTTACCTTCTACCAGGCGCAGCCTTCTTACAGTAAGTGCCCCCACAGTGAGGGCTCCAATCGCGACTGCGCCGATGGCAACTGCGCCCACTGCGGCGGCACCTAAAGCAAATGCTCCGAATGTGAGGGCTGATGTGGCGGAATTACAGTTGATTGGAGTGTTTTTCATAAGGGTTCTCTTAGAGGTAGCGCACTGGATCCGGCCTTTCGATCTGGCCCGTTCCCAGACACTGCGTTTATCCCATTAAATCTCTGCTGCGAAATAATCTTACGCCGTGCATAGAGTCGTTGGGGTGATGGTGGCCACGGTGTGGAAGGCATGACCACGCCTGCGGCGGCGGCAAAGCTCAGCGCCATGATTCATGTAACGGCCACGGTGCTGAGGGACGGCGTTCCCAGCAGATCCAGGTGCGCAACCTGGTAGCCGGAGACATCGTTCAGGTGTCCACGGGCGACGCAGTAGTATTATGATGCTGCTTCAGAAGACATCCTAATTCGAGTGGTTGCCACCGGGGAGCTTCCCACC
This sequence comes from uncultured Acidobacteriaceae bacterium, assembly GCA_963830325.1. GTDB lineage: Bacteria > Acidobacteriota > Terriglobia > Terriglobales > Acidobacteriaceae > PALSA-350. The sequence continues at coordinate 452,398 of CAWHMV010000003.1, read as the reverse complement.
GCTGCCTATCTAAGTGCCCCCAAACTGATGGTCAGCCGTCTTGAGCGCCTCGTGAAAGGGTCGGTGAATGGCTACGGATGCAGATCGCAGAGGAGATGTTTCAGAACATGCGCAGGCGCTGTTCGAGGAACTTTTTCTCGCTTCTCCGGATGCGATTGTCGTAACCGCCCCTGACGGCCGTATCTCTGCGGCCAATCCTGCAGTGGAAGAGCTCTTCGGCTACCGCGAAATAGAGCTGGTCGGGCAATTGGTAGAAATCCTCTTGCCGGAGAGGTTTCGCGGCCGTCACCCCCAGCATCGCGGTGACTTTGTTGCCGCGCCCAGCGTGCGCCCGATGGGCACCGGACTTGAACTTTTTGGGCGGCGGAAAGATGGCACCGAGTTTCCAGTCGACATCATGCTAAGCCCCGTGAAGACCGGTGGCGATCAGTCCGTCCTGACGGTTGTCCGTGACATCACCCAGCGCAAGCAAACCGAGACTGCCCTTCGTCGCAGCGAAGAGCGATTTCGTTTATTGGTGGAAGGCGCTAAAGACTATGCGATTTTCATGCTCGATCCTGAGGGACGAGTGGCTACCTGGAATATCGGGGCGGAACGCATTAAGGGATATCGCGCGGAAGAGATCGTCGGCGAGCACTTCTCCAAGTTCTATCCCCAGGAGATGATTGAACACGGAAAACCGGAACACGAACTTGAAGTAGCCGCCGCGCAAGGAAGATTCGAAGACGAAGGTTGGAGGATACGCAAGGACGGCTCCCGGTTCTGGGCCAATGTGATCATCACCGCGTTGCGCGGAACAGATGGTCAGCTGCTCGGTTTCTCCAAAGTTACCCGTGACTTTACCAACCGGAAAGAGGCCGAAGAGTCGCTGGTGCTGGAACTCAGCAAAGCGTTGTTGACCAATCCGGATATCTGGCAGATGCTGGCCGCCATCGAGGCGAGTATTCAGCGGTTGATCCCTCACGACTACGCTACATTGGCGCTTCAGGACGTCAGCAGCACGGAGGAGCTGCATGTGCAGGAGCTGCCCGTCGAAGGGCAACGGGGCCCTACCAAAGAAGTGCTTTTGCCTATGGAAGGAACGCCGGAGGGCTGGGTTTTCCGAGCAGCAGGAACCGCTTCTGATGACCCAGCTCAGCGAGAAGAAGGTTGGTGCACCGGCTCTGCAACTTACAGCCGGGATCAAAGGGGGTTGCTGGGTTCCTCTCAGCTCTCGCGGCGAAGTCATCGGCGTTCTGTTCGTGGGAACGCGGCACGAGATGGCCTTCGAACAACGGCATGCCGACACGCTGGTCCAGGCGGCCAGCCAGATTGCGGGAATCATCAAGATCGACCACAGCTTCCGCCGCATTGTGGAGCTCAGCAGCAAGCTCAAAGAGGAGAAGCGTTATCTCGAGGAAGAACTTCGTACCGAGTACAACTTCGAGGAGATCGTGGGCGAAAGCCGCGATTTGAAGGCAGTGTTGAAGCAGGTGGAAACCGTGGCTTCGACCGACGCAACGGTGCTGATTCTGGGTGAGACGGGAACTGGTAAGGAGCTCATCGCAAGATCCATTCATACCATCAGCCGGCGACGGGATCGCACTTTCGTGAAGTTGAACTGCTCGGCGATTCCGTTTGGCCTCTTGGAAAGCGAGCTTTTTGGTCATGAGAAAGGTGCGTTCACCGGGGCCATCTCGCAGCGAATTGGACGCCTGGAATTGGCTCATATGGGCACTCTGTTCCTGGACGAAATCGGGGACCTGCCGCTGGAGCTACAGCCCAAGCTCCTGCGTGCGTTGCAGGAAAAAGAGATAGAGCGGCTCGGCGGTAGGAGAACGATTCCGGTGGATGTTCGTTTGCTTGCCGCAACCAATCGTGACTTGGCCAAGATGGTGAAAACCGGGGAGTTTCGCAGCGATCTTTACTACCGTCTCAGGGTCTTCCCCATCGATCTTCCGCCGCTGCGTGCAAGGACCGCGGATATTCCGTTGCTGGTAAATTATTTCGTCAACAAACATGCCCGGCGGATGAACAAGCCTATCCGGTCGATTCCAGAGGAAATCATGGCCGCTCTGGTGGCATGGCCATGGCCCGGTAATGTACGGGAGCTGGAAAACTTCATTGAAAGAGCGGTAATTCTGACTCCAGGATCTACTCTGCGAGCGCCCCTGGCTGAGCTCGCAAAGATTGAAGAGGACGCGATGCCCAGCCCGAGTTTTCATGCTGCCGAACGGGAGCACATCCTGCGTGTTCTAAGAGAGTCGAAGGGAATGATCGGCGGAAGAGGAGGAGCGGCGGAGAAGCTGGGGCTTAAGCGCACGACGTTGAATTCGAAGCTCAGGAAGCTGGGCATTGAGAGAAGCGAGTATGTTTAGCTCTACGGGCAGAAACCTGTTCCCGCTCATAAAGAAACCATGGTTGTATGCGAGGACTACGCTCGGATGGTGAGCACCGGACAAGGGCTGCTGCTAATCACTTGGAATGCGACGCCGGTTTTGAAATTGTCGAACCAATGTGAAGTTTTGCGCGTTCCCAGCACGATGAGGTCGGCTTTCACACGCTGGGCAAGCAACAGAATGCCATCCGCAGCTACTCCATGCTCAAGAACACATTCGGGCTCGCACCATTCCCGGGCCACATCGGGAACCAGGTTCCTGAGTGCGTCGATAAAACGATCATTCAATTCCTGGTCGTTCATTTGATCATTGCCTTGGGGCAGAACGTGGCAAAGATAGAGATGAGCGCCAAAATCCTGGGCAAACGATAGAGCAAACACGCACGCTTTCGCAGCCTCCGGCGAGAAATCGGTGGCATAGACGATCCGCTGGAAACCTATCGGCTGCTTTGGCGCCAGCACCCTAGGTCCGATGGCCAGAATAGGGCATCTGGCCTGATGAATCAGCATTTCAGCCGTCGATCCAAGAACCAGCCGGGCCAGGCCCTTGTTGCCCCGCGTGCCAATCACCAACAAGTCTGGGGAGCTTTCGCCAGCTGCCCGCAGAATCTCTGGCCCTGGCTCGGTTCCTTCGCACAGGGTCGTCTCCACGCGGATCTTCTCCGAAGATAATTCGCTCCCCATTCGAGCGAGAGACTCTTCTCCGAACCGGCGAAAGACGTCGATGCTAAGACCGGCGTCCGGCGCTTTGAAGGCCGGACCAATATCGACTACATGCATCAGCCGCACGTGTGATTGATAGCGAGCAGCGAGCGCCTGCACATAAAGCCTGGCGGTCTCCGCACTGGGCGAAAAGTCGGTGGCAAACAAAACGTTATCCAGGCTCAGCACGATCTGATTTCCCACGATAGTCATGTGTCACTCCTCTATTTCCCATCATTGAATTCTCGATTGAGGCCACGCCGCGTCGTGCTATCACTGGCTTGTCTTCTCCGGCGTGGCCCTTCCATAAGCACCAGGGAGTTCGGTCAATCTGGGAAAGTGACCTGAATGCGGTTCACGACTGACTCGATTCCCGGAGCCGTCCTGGCCACACGCTCTGCTTCTTCACGCTGCGAATAAGAATGCACCGTTCCCCACAACTGGACCGTGTTGTCATACACGGACACCTGGATCCCGCGTGGATCGATCTCGGAGTTTCCGCGCAATGCGGCTTCGATCGCCTGCTTGACGGAGGAGGGCGATACCCGGGTATTGACGGTAATCAGGTTGGCGGCACTCATTTTATTTCTCCTTTTCAAGCTCAAGCCTAGACCTGGAGAACGTTGAATGCTGTGACGGACATCACGCCGTTGCCGCCCTTAAGCCGGCGGGCGCCATTTGCCGGAAACCTTATTCATCTCTTCTGTGTAGCGCGTGGCAATCACAATCAGCGGCGGGCAGGGACGGATCGAGGTGCAATGCAGGCAGCCCTTGTGGATGCACTGATATAGGCAGGTGCGACGATTCTCAAGACTTTGGCTTGGCATTCCAGTCATCTCCGAATCTGTATTCTGGAGTCGGCTGGAAGACTCGTATGTGATCCGGGTCACCAAGGGCTGGTGATATGCGAAACAGGCGCAATCGCGCACCGGAAGGGCGTCCTGATTAGAGCTTTATAAGGGGTATTTCCCAGCTTGCGAGAGGGCGCAACCGGGATAGAGAGATGGGTTTATTTGATGGTCGGGACGGGCAGATTTGAACTGCCGACCCCTCGCACCCCAAGCGAGTGCTCTACCAGGCTGAGCCACGTCCCGACGGAAAAATACCTCTTGAGTGTACACGACTGCGGGCGGTCCCTGGAAAATGGACGCGTGTCCAGCCGGCGACTCAAACCGGCTTAGTGGGCAGGCGGGACGTACTCCTTGGGCAGCGCGGATCCTTCGCCGAAGAAGTACTCCTGCATCTGCTCTACCAGGAACTCCTGCGCTTCCCGCGTCCAGGGTTGCAGACGGTACTCGTTGAGCAGCATTTTCTGGCGTTCGATCCACTCCGACCACGCCTTCTTGGACACCTGATCGTAGATTTTTTGTCCAAAATCACTGTCAAACGGGGCCTCGTCGAGCCCTTCCATCTCCTGCTTGTAGCGCGCACAAACGACCATGTGTGGCATGCAATTTTCCTCCGAAAACTAACTTTCTTCATTGTAAGAGATAAGCAGCTTAGCTGCGCTTCTTGCCCGGGCGCTTGGTTTTCGACTTTTGCTTACCCTTGCGCAGCACCTTGTTCTTGGGGGGAAGGTAAGGATGTGCCTTAGCGGACTTAAGCCTGGTTTTAGCCTTGGCGGGGCGGGCCAGGCGGATGGGCGCAACATCCTCCAGAATGGAAAATTGTAACCGCCGCTGCACGGAATCCACGCGGTCGAGGACCACCCGCACCCGGTCGCCCATGGAATAGCGCCGGCCGGAGTGCTCGCCCATAATCTGGCGGGTGTTCTCACGAAAGGTGTAGTAGTCACCCTGAAGGCTCAGGATCGGCACCAGGCCCTCGATAAAAAGGTTGTCGAGTTCGACAAAGCATCCGTACTTGGTGATGCTGAGAATCATGCCGTCGAAGTCGTCGCCGATGCGGTCCTGCATGAATTTGACCTTTTTCGACTCCATCAGCTCGCGCTCGGCCTCCTCGGCGCGGCGCTCGGCCTGGCTGGATTCGTAGGCGATGCCGGCCAGCTCCGATTCGCTGATTTGAGTTGGTTGGGCTTCTGAATGCCGCTCCCTGGTCTTGCCTCCGGTATGCTTCGCCAGTACTCCGATACCGCTCTCTCCGGAGGCAAGGACCGCCTTGGCGATGCGGTGCACGATAAGGTCCGGATAGCGTCGGATCGGCGAGGTGAAGTGGGTGTAGCAGGGCGCAGCCAGGGCGAAATGGCCTTCGTTCTTTTCGCTGTAGCGCGCCTGGCGCAGGGAACGGAGCATGAGGTGGGCCAGAATGCGCTCCTCCGGCTTGCCGGCGATCTTGAGCGCCAGCTGCTGATACATGCGCGGGGTGACGGCTATGTCTTCTGCTATCTCATATTGGCGCGGCTGGTGACCGCGGCCCGGTGCGCGGCCCCTCTGCTCGCGGCGCTCCGACTTCATGGTCACGCGCTTCACCGGCAACGTACCCAGGCCAAGGGAGTAACCAAAGGTAGCCGCTACAGTTTCGAAGTCGGCCACGCGGCGGGCTTCCGGCTTTTCGTGGATTCGATACAGTGATGGTACGTCGAGGTTCTGTAGCCACGAAGCGACGCACTCGTTGGCAGAGAGCATGAACTCTTCGATCAGACGATTGGCCCAGCTGCGCTCGGAACGAACGATGCTCTGCATGGCGCCGCGGGCATCAAATTCAATGACCGGCTCCGGCAGATCGAAATCGATCGACCCGCGACGCTCGCGCTTGCGGTGCAGCAAGCGCGCGAGCTCGTACATCCGTTCGAGATCGGGTACCAGAGGAGCAAATTGCTCCCGCACTTGCCGATCGCCGTCGATCACCGCGTGTACCTGGGTGTAAGTCATACGGGCGGCCGAGCGGATGACTCCTGGCGTAACCTCGTAGCTGCGAACCTCGCCATCAGGATCGATCAACATGATGCAGGAGAGGACCAGTCGGTCTTGCTTTGGACGCAAGCTGCAAATGTCGCTCGAAAGTTCCTGGGGAAGCATGGGGACGGCCCGATCGGGAAAATAGACAGAGGTGCCGCGCAGGCGCGCTTCCAGATCGAGCGCCGAGCCAGGGGTGACATATTGAGCGACATCGGCGATGTGGACCTGCAACTCCCAGGTACCGTCTGCGCCCCCATGCTGGCGGACAAAGACGGCGTCATCGAAATCCTTGGCGGTCTCGCCGTCGATAGTGATGATCGGCAAGTCGCGAAAGTCCCGGCGGCGGGAAACTTCGTCGTGATCCAGGTGGGCGATGGCGCGCGCCTCATCCAGAACGTTGGGCGGGAAAACATGGGGGAGATGATGCTTGCGGATGACGATTTCCACGTCCACCCCGAAATCCTCTTCGCGGCCCAGAACCTCGATGACCCGTCCGCGGGCGGAACGCGTGGGGGTCGGCCAGTCGGTGACCTCTACGTCCACGACCATACCTTCCAGATCGGAGGTCACGGAACGACTTTGCGGGCCGATATTGTCACTAACGACGCGATGCGGAGTTCCGCTCGCTAGCGCGGGCGCTTGCTCCAACCCAAAGGGAATGAGGATGGGCTGGGTTATCCGCTCGTCCAGGGGCGTGACTGTATTTCCCGGGGCGTGATCTTGAAGCGCATAATGGAAAATCCCTACGACCGTGGGGTTGCGGCGGCTAAGGACCCTGACGATGAGTCCGCTCTGGCGGCCGTCGGGCCGGGGGGGCGCCAGTTCAACCAACACCTGATCGCCCTGCATGGCGCCATTCATCTCGTTGGGAGGAATGAAGATGTCGTCATCCCCGCCAGCCTGGCGCGTTTCCGGGCGGACGAATCCGAAGCCATCGCGATGCACATCCAAGCGGCCGGCGAGGAGGTGGTTGCGATTGGCTGCCTGGGGAAGCGCCCAATGATCGCGGTCGGCCTTTACCAGTTCGCCACGGGCGGTCATGCGGTCCAGTTGTTCCAACAACATGCGGCGTTCCCGGCCTCCGCCAAGGCCCAGTTCGCGCACCAGTTGCTTGTACCCGGCACGTTGGCCAGCCGAACGTTCAATGCGGTGGAGGAGGTCGCGATCAGTCATTCCGGGTATTTTGGGCAGATTTACACAAATCGCACCAAAGGCCATGCCTTTGTTGATACTAATGGGTCGGCCCCACCCGAAGTCCTAAAGTTTCGGAATGGGGGATTTCAATTTTGCGCTAAGCGTGGTTAAGATGCAGAGAAGAGCAAGGATTGCGCCGCTTGCATGGCGTTGGCCGGGCAAGCAATGAGAAGGAAACTCACAGTTCCGCCTGATTTGCCCTGAAATGCGGAAACAGCTCCGCAGGGTTGTTCGGGGGCCTGTATCCAGAAGTAAACGAAAGGAAGTACAAAACAGATGTGGAAACCGAACCAACCTGGAAGTCCCTCGCAGTCCCCTAGCACGGAGCCCACGCGCCCGTCTGTACCCACGACCTCAAGCCACGAACCAACCAGCACGCGCACTTCCAGCACCTCACCCGCATCCCCGGCAGCTGCCGATCAGGCGACGATTGGCAAGAGCCTGGTGGTGAAGGGCGAAGTGACAGGTTCTGAGTCGTTGTACATCGACGGCAAGGTCGAAGGCGCGATCAACCTACCTGGCAACCGGGTTACGGTGGGCCGTAATGGCCAGGTTTCCGCGAATATCTCTGCCCGTGAAGTCGTGGTTCTGGGCAAGGTACGCGGCAACATCAATGCCAGCGACCGTGTAGACATCCGCAGCGAAGGTTCCTTGACCGGGGATGTGATTGCACAGCGCATCAGCATTGAAGATGGCGCCTTCTTCAAGGGTGGCATCGACATCCGCAAGCCGGGTCAGGGTAAAGAAGGCGTTCCGGCTGCGACGATGTCCAATGCTGCGGAAAAGGCTGTCGCCGTCCAGGCGTAGTCCAGCGTTACTCTAACGCGCGGGCAGTCCTGGTTCACGGCTGGGACTGCTCGTGGTGTGTCTGCAGCATTCAACTTCCCCCATTCCACCTCGATATCGAGTCCCGCAGGGACGGCTGAATTTAGCCCAGGACGCTAGTCCTGGGTTGGATTTGAAAGGACGACCCAGTCCCGGAGGGACGGCTGAAAATAGGCCGCGACGCGATCCTGGAAAACCTTCAGCCGTCCCTGGCGGGACTCAATCATGTTGCACGATGTACCCAGCACTAGCGTCCTGGGCTAAGTTCAGCCGTCCCTCCGGGATAATCGCGCATACCCGCAGATTTGGATCCACCCTCTCTGAAATGGCCCTCTGATCTTTGCTGCCTGACGGGCCTCTACCAAAAACCTTCACGTTAGAATTAAAGCAGGCATGATCCTCCCCTTCGTCCGCGAGCTGCTCACGGACCTGGAACACTGTGCACCCTTTGAGCGCGTACGAAGGCACCTGGCCCTCGCTGCGGGGCGGAAACGTGTCTCCGGACTTACCGCTACCGCGCGGGCCCTTTATTTACCGCTTTTCGCCCGTGTCGCCCAGTCGCCGGTGGTAGTGATCGTCGCCGACAATAAGGCGGCCGATTCGCTCCAGCTCACCCTTCGTGCTGCCTGTGAGCTGACCGGAGCCACCGCAGCAGAGCGGGTGCTCCGCCTGCCGGCCCACGATGTTTTGCCTTTCGAAAATATGTCGCCTCACCCGGATGTGCAGGAGCAGCGCGCCTCCGTGCTGTGGAAGATCGCGACCGGTGCGGCCTCGATTGTGATTGTTCCGGTGGAGGCGGCCAGTATGCGCGTCTTCCCTGCGGACTACTATGCCAACCTCGGGCGGGTTTTGCGCCGCGAGGAAGAGATCGACATGGAAGAGCTCACTAGCCACCTGGCGAGCGTGGGCTATAGCCCCATGGACATTGTCGAAATGCCCGGGCAGTTTACCCGCCGCGGCGGCATCTTCGATGTCTACTCCCCGGAGGCGGACCGGCCGGTCCGCATGGAGCTGTTCGGCGATGAGATCGAGTCCATTCGCAAATTCGAGCCGGACTCGCAACGCTCGTCCACCGCGATTGATGAAGCATTACTGTTGCCGCTGACCGAAACGCCCATTTCCGAGGATCTGCTAGCCGCCGTGCATCGGCGTCTGACAGGAAGCCGTCTGGATGCCGGAGACGATCCCGAACTGCTGGATCGCGCGCTGACGGCCGGTGGTGTGAGCGTTTTTCCGGGGTGGGAGTTTTTCTGCCCTGTGGCGGGCGCCGACCGTACTCTCTTCGATCTGTTTCCCAAGGTGCAGGTGTTTCTGGAAGAGCCGGCTATGATCCGCAACCAGCTTGACAGATGGTGGAACAAAGTCGAGCAGCGGCATGAACGCAGCGGTATTGGCACGCTAATTACCCCAGGCGATATCTATCTTTCGCCTGATGAATTACTGGCTAAAATCTCCGTCTTGCCTGGACTGGAGATGGATCAACTGGGCGCAGTGGATGTTCTAGATGAGGACATCAACTCGATGGACGAGATTGCTTTCTCGTCTCGTCCGACTCTGCGATTCCACGGTTCGATTCCGGCGTTTCTGCAGCAGATCAAGTCGCAGGCGGAGCAGGAAACACGCATGCTGCTGGTGGCGCCAAACCATGGAGAGGTGGAACGGTTAGCCGGCTTGCTGCGTGAGTACGGCCAGCCCTACCGGCTCGGCAGTCGCGCCCAAGCCCCAGGTGGGGAGCAGGCATATGACGAATCCAGCCATCTGGCAGGCGATTTTCGTACCCCGGTGATTGTGCAGAGCGCGATTTCGAGTGGGGTCAGCTTGCCGGAGTGCAACCTGGTGCTCTTCGGCGCCAACGACTTTTCTGACGAAGCCGATGTGGCGGCTCGCCCGATACCCAAAAAGGCCAAGTCCAAGACGGCTGCGTTCGTCTCTGATTTTCGCGACCTGACGGTTGGCGACTACGTGGTGCATGTGGAGCACGGCATCGCCCGCTACATGGGATTGAAGGAGATTGAGCAGGACGGCGTCCGGGTGGAATTCATGGTGCTGGAATTTGCTGAGCAGGCGCGGCTCTACGTGCCGCTTACCCGGCTCGATCTGATCCAGAAATATCGGTCTACCGACGCTGGCCCGGCGCCGGTGCTCAATCGTCTGGGTAGCCAGCAGTGGGCCAAGACCAAGGCGCGGGTGCGCAAGGCCATGCAGGACATGGCCGATGAGCTGCTGAAGCTCTACGCGCAGCGTAAGGCCGCCCAGGGGCACGCGTTTCCCCCCGATAATGATTTTCAACGCGAGTTCGAAGACGCCTTCGATTACAACGAGACCGAGGATCAGATTTCGGCCATTGCCGACATCAAGCGCGACATGGAATCGCCCCTGCCCATGGACCGCCTGCTGGTAGGGGACGTGGGCTACGGAAAGACGGAAGTAGCCATGCGCGCTGCGTTCAAGGCGGTGCAGGATGGCCGTCAGGTGGCGGTGCTGACTCCTACCACGGTCCTCAGCTTTCAGCATTTCGAGACCTTCAAGAGCCGGTTCAAACAATTCCCGATCAACGTGGAAATGATCTCGCGCTTCCGCTCTCCCAAGGAGCAGAAGTCGATCCTGGAGCGGGTAGAGGCGGGCAAGGTGGACATCCTGATCGGGACCCATCGCCTGCTGTCGAAGGATCTGCTTTTCCAAAACCTGGGCTTACTGGTGGTGGATGAAGAGCAACGGTTCGGCGTGCGCCATAAAGAGCGCCTGAAGCAGATGCGGCGGGAGATCGATGTGCTGGCCATGTCTGCCACGCCGATTCCCCGGACCCTGCACATGTCACTAGTGGGCTTGCGCGATATGAGCGTGATTGAAACGCCGCCCAAAGATCGCATGGCCATTCAGACGGTGGTGGCCAGGTTTGACGAGAAATTAATTCGCTCGGCAGTGGAACTTGAATTAGAACGAGGCGGCCAAGTCTATTTTGTGCACAACCGGGTAGAAACCATCTACGAGATCAGCACCAGGATCCGGGAGCTGGTGCCCACGGCTCGCATTGCTGTCGGCCACGGCCAGCTGAGCGAGGGCGAGCTGGAACGAGTGATGCTGGCGTTTATGCACGGGGAATACGATGTGCTGGTGGCGACCACGATCATCGAGAACGGACTCGATATTCCTCTGGCAAATACCATCCTGATAAGCCGCGCCGACCGGCATGGGCTCTCCGAACTCTACCAGCTGCGAGGCCGGGTGGGACGGTCCAACCGTCGCGCGTATGCGTACTTGTTGATTCCGCCGGAGCAGGAGCTGACCGAGATCGCTCGCCGCCGGCTGGCCGCGCTGAAGGAGTTTTCCGACCTGGGAGCTGGTTTCAAGATCGCCGCGTTGGATCTTGAACTGCGCGGTGCGGGCAATATGCTGGGCGGGGAGCAAAGTGGGCACATCGAGGCCGTGGGATTCGAGATGTACACCAGCATGCTGGAGCACGCGGTCAACGAGTTGAAAGGCGAAGAGCATCCGCAGCGGGCGACCACCCAGCTTAACCTCGGGATCAGCCTGCGTATCGACGAGAAATACATCGAGGAAGAAAACCAGCGGCTACGAATCTACAAGAAGATCGCCGGCGCGCAGGATGAGGGGATGCTGGGCGAAGTGCGGGCTGAGCTCGAAGACCGCTACGGCGAGCTGCCGGTCAGCGTGCACCATCTTCTGGAAGCGGCGAGCCTTCGACTGCAATGCGAGCGGACGGGAGTGGCCCAGGTGGATCGCAAGCGCGATCAGATCCACATTCGTTTTACCGGTCAGGCCAGTATCGATCCTGGGCGGCTGATGAAGCTGGTGGCGCAGAATGCGAAGAAGGGTGCGCAGTTTACTCCCCAGGGTGTACTTCGTTTTCCGCTTAAGGCAACGGACCCGGGGGACGTACTCCATGAGATACGGGCGTTGCTGGAGGCGCTGGCCGCCAGCGAAGAACCCGAGGTAGCGGCCCCACACCAGCGTAGATAGGTCAGATTTCAGGGCTTTCAGTTAAGGTTCGTGGTATCCCACATCTCGCGAAAAACGCGCGAGATCCCCGAATTTCCTGTACGGGGCGTTGGACAATATTGCTTGTAGCTGTATGGGCGCTGGAAAATTCAGTGCTGCCGCTCGGTTGAGCAGTTCGGAGACACTCACGCTTGTTGCATCGCAAATGGATTCCTGTTGCTTTGGCTGGGCTCGTGGCGGTCACGGGCTGCTCGCGCAAAACGCTGACACCGGATACGCAGGCACCAAGCGGCGCAGCCGAGGCGTTGCGTAAGCTGGCCGATGATTATTTCGACCAGGTCTACTATCATTACGCCCCCTCGACCGGAACACTGGACGGTTTCCATCAATACGATGCGCAGCTTGAGGATTACTCGCGCGCCGCGGTCGATCAGGAGACCGGCGACTTGCAACGGTTTGAGGGCAGATTTGCGGCAATTCCCGCGGACCAGCTCGATTTGACGAGCCAGGGCGACCTCGACCTGCTGCTGGCAAATATTCATGGAAAATTGCTCAGGCTGAATACCATTCGCTTGTGGGAGAAAGATCCGGACGAGTATACGAGCGGTGTATCAAATAGCGCCTTTGTGCTGATGGAGCGTAACTTTGCGTCGGCCGACGATCGTTTGCGTTCGCTGGTCGCACGAGAGAAACTGATGCCGGCGGCACTCGACGAGGCTCGTCAGAATCTCAAGAATCCGCCGCAGATTTACACCGAGATAGCGCTCCAACAACTGCCAGACATCATCAGTTTCTTCCAAACGGACGTTCCTACAGCCTTTCGGCAAGCGCACAACGAGCAACTCAAGAGCGAGTTTTCACAGTCGAACGGCGCCGTGATCGCGGCTCTCAAAAGCTATCAGAGCTGGCTCAGGAACGACGTTCTTCCTCGCTCTCACGGCGATTTCCGGTTTGGCGCAGAGACCTTCTCGAAGCTGCTGCAATACGACGAGATGGTGGACACTCCGCTACCCAGGCTGTTGCAGATCGGCTATGCGGACCTGCATCGGAACCAGGCGGAGTTCAAACGCATCGCCGGAGAAGTTGATCCCAAGCGGGCACCGCGCGAGGTGTTGGCGGAATTGGGCCGCGACCATCCTGCACCCGATCATCTGCTGCAGAGTTTTCGCGACACATTTCAGGGCTTGATCCAGTTCATCCAGGAAAAGCATATCGTTGACATACCTTCGCGGGTGCGTCCGACGCTCGAAAACACGCCGCCATTCATGCGCGCTACCACGACCGCATCGATGGATACGCCAGGACCGTTTGAGAAAGTCTCGACCCAGGCTTACTTCAATGTGACCGTGCCCGGCCGCCACGAGCCTCCGCAACAAACGGAGCAACTCATGGCCCAGTTCAACCGGGGAACCATTATCAGCACGGCGATTCATGAAGCGTATCCGGGGCACTACGTACAATTCTTATGGGTGCCACAGGCGCCCAGCAAGGTGCGCAAGCTTTTAGGGGCCTCATCGAACGCCGAGGGCTGGGCCCACTATTGCGAGCAGATGATGCTCGATGAAGGGTATGGCCAACCGGGGACAGGGGCACGCGATGCCCAGGATGCCAGGATGATTCGTCTGGGACAACTGCAGGATGCTCTCCTGCGTGATGCCCGATTTGTTGTAGGCATCCAGATGCACACGGGGCAGATGACGTTCGATCAGGCGGTAAGATTCTTTGTAGACGAGGGCTATCAGACGCGCGCCGGCGGGTTAGTGGAGTCCAAGCGCGGAACCACCGATGCGACCTATCTCTATTACACATTGGGTAAATTGCAGATTCTGAAGTTGCGGGCCGATTTGGAGAAAAAGGAGGGCGCGCAGTTTTCGCTGCAGCAATTCCACGACGATTTTCTCAAGCAAGGATTTCCGCCGATCAAGATCGTCCGCCGCGCTCTTCTGGGTGACACCTCGCCTACACTCTAGCTTTCCTGCATCCTAGATACGCGAAGCAGGATGTTGCTTTTACTGTGAGACTGGACAGGAGCATCAAGAGATGAAAGACAAAGTACGCAAAGCAGTTTTTCCCGCGGCCGGACTTGGCACACGTTTTTTGCCGGCGACCAAGGCACTCCCCAAAGAGATGTTGGCGCTGGTAGATAAGCCACTCATCCAATACGGGGTGGAAGAGGCCATTGCGGCGGGCTGCGAACAAATCATCATCGTTACCGGCCGCAACAAGGCAGAAATCGAAGATCACTTCGACATCAGCTTTGAGCTGGAACAGTTGCTGGAGAAGCGGGGCAAGACCGAATTGCTCGCCATGACCAGGCAGATATCCCACATGGCCCGGATTGCGTATGTGCGGCAAAAAGAGGCTATGGGGCTGGGACACGCAGTGCTGATGGCGCGCGACCTGGTGGGTGACGAACCGTTTGCGGTCATTTTGCCCGATGACATTATTGAAGCCAGTGTGCCGTGTCTGCAGCAGATGATCGAGGTCTTCGAGAAGACGCAGTCTTCGATATTGGCGACGCAGGTGGTAGATGGTGCTTCTATCTCATCCTATGGCGTACTCGACTGCACTCCCGTGGAAGGCAGCGAGCGGGTATTCGACGTAAAGGGTTTGGTGGAGAAACCCAAGCCGGAGGAGGCTCCCTCGCGAAACGCGATTATCGGGCGCTACATTCTGACCCCCAGGATCTTTGACGTGCTGGAGAAGACGCCCCTCGGGGCAGGCGGGGAACTGCAGTTAACGGACGGCATCAAGGGCCTGCTGCAGTACGAAAAAGTCTATGGGTATAGTTTTGATGGGCTGCGCTTCGATGCCGGGGATAAGCTTGGGCATGCTGAAGGCTACGGTGGAGTTTGCTCTGAATCACAATGAACTGGGTACGGCTTTTCGCGAGTATTTGAAGTCGTTGTCGATTTAGGACGCCGCTAACGGTAGAAGGAGAACCGCAGGTCCCTCGGCTTCGCTCGGGATGACAAAGGAAAGGGCAGCGGTTCCATAGAGAGTGGTTGCTGGACCGAGGCGTTTTTTCATCGCATTGGGTGGCCGACAGGCCCTTGGCAACTCCGGTCGAGATGACAACTCTGTTGCAAGGACACTTTTGTACTTTTCCTTGGGAAAACAGCTATTAGCCCCTCAAACCGAATTGTCATCTCGACCGGAGCGGAGCGTAGTGGAGAGACCTGCGGTTCTTACCCTTCGAATGGACGACACGTGAAATATCCTGAAAGCCGCAAAGATGACCAGGTGGACGACTATCACGGCACCGAGGTCGCCGATCCGTACCGCTGGCTCGAAGATGACAATTCTGCCGAAACGCTGGCATGGGTCACCGCGCAGAATCAGGTAACCCGCAACTACTTGGAGCAGATTCCCTACCGTTCGCAGATCAAGCAGCGGCTGCAAGAGCTCTATAACTATCCTAAGTACGGCATTCCCAGCCGGAGTGGAGCCTACTACCTGTGGTCGAAAAATGACGGACTGCAGAATCAGAGTGTGCTCTACGCGCAGGAAGGTTTAGAGGGAACGCCGCGGGTTTTGCTTGATCCCAACCAGCTTTCTCCCGACGGTACCGTGCGTCTTATGGCCGGAGAGGCTTCCCGGAATGGCCGCTACTTTGCCTATTACCTTTCCAGCAGTGGCTCGGATTGGTTGGATGGTCATGTTCTGGAAATTGAAACCGGAAAGGCTCTCGAAGATGATCTGCGGTGGTTGAAGGTGAGTGGCCTTGCCTGGTTTGGCGATGGGTTCTTTTACAGTCGATACGCCGCGCCCCAGGACGGGCACAATCTTTCTTCGCGCAACGACGGTCACCAGGTCTACTACCATCGCCTGGGCACCACGCAAGCAGACGACCGGTTGATTTACGAGGACCAGGCGCACCCGCAGCGCTTCCACACGGTGCAGACGACAGAAGACGAACGTTTTGCGATTCTCACGGTTTCGGAGCGCGGCCAGGGTAAAGACGGCAACGCGCTGTTTTTCAGCGATCTCTCCCGGCAAGAGGCGATCTTCACTCCGATTGTTGCTGAGGTGACCAACGACCGCTTTCAGGTGGTGGACAATGTCGGCGATAAATTCATCATCCTGACCAACAAGGACGCTCCCAACGGACGAGTCGTCCTCTACGATCCCGCAGTGGGCTGGAAGGACGTGGTGCCCGAAACTGCGGATACGTTGAGCAATGTCTCTACCCAGGGAGGCAAGCTCTTCGTTACCTATGTGCGGGATGTCACTTCGCATCCCTATGTCTATTCGCTCGAAGGCAAGATGGAGAACGCAATCGCGTTACCGGGACCAGGAACTGCGGGCGGTTTTGGGGGACAGCGTGAGGATACCGCTGCGTTCTACGCTTATTCGTCGTTCAACTATCCCAGCACAATTTTTCGCTACGACATCGCAACCGCGGAGTCCAGTGTATTCCGCGAGTCCGCGATCAAAGGCTTCAGGGCTGCTGACTACGAGACGGTACAGGTGTTTTACACCAGCAAAGATGGCACTCGGGTGCCGATGTTTCTCGTTTTCAAGCGCGGGTTGAAGCTCGATGGAAACAATCCCACGCTGCTCTATGGATATGGCGGCTTCAACATCACCGTTGCTCCCGAATTTAACCCCCTGCGTTTGGCCCTGCTGGAGCAAGGATTTGTCTATGCTTCGGCCAATCTGCGAGGCGGCGGCGAATATGGCGAAACCTGGCACCAGGCGGGGATGAAGCGGCAAAAGCAAAATGTCTTTGATGACTTTATCGGCGCCGCGGAGTGGTTGATTGCCAACCAGTACACCTCACCGGCAAAGTTAGCGATCACGGGAGGCTCAAACGGAGGCCTTCTGGTGGGTGCGGTGATCAATCAGCGACCAGATTTGTTCCGCGCCGCCGTGCCCCAGGTCGCGGTGATGGATATGCTTCGGTTCCAGAAGTTCACGATCGGATGGAACTGGATTGCAGATTATGGCTCGAGCGATAACCCGGAAGAGTTTCAGGAGCTTTATCGATACTCACCGATACACAATATTGTGGACGGCGTGGCCTATCCTGCGACACTCGTCACCACCGCGGACCACGACGATCGAGTAGTCCCAGCCCATTCCTTCAAGTACGCGGCTACCTTGCAGGCAAAAGCGAACCGCGCCAATCCGGTGTTGATCCGCATTGATACGCAATCCGGCCATGGGGCCAGCAATACCAGCAAAGCGCTCGACACTGCGGCCGATATTTATTCATTCCTCATGCACAACCTTGGCGTGGAACCCCGGTCACCGTGACCATCCGAATACGTCAGTGGCAAAACGTCTCTTTTTAACCCCGGGCCAAAGCATTCTTTAGTGGGTCCCGTCTATTAATAGAGGTACCGCGAACTGGTCGACCTGTGGTACTTTACCGTCGAAATGGCATCTCTCGACCGGGCAGGCGAATCTATTTAGTAGTCGGAGTGAGAATGAAGACCAAGGGCCGGGGCAAGAGCGCAGTTCTCCTCAAGATGCAATCGCTGGGAACGCTGGTAGGCGAGTCTGCCTTCCGGCCGATGACCGGAGAATCGAGGAAGCCTGTCCTGGTTTCGCCGCGGGAATTGGGGGTCACGTTCATCGGCCACTCGTCCTTCCTGGTGCAGATCGCCGGCCGTAAACTGTTGATAGATCCGGTTTTTGCCGAACGGCTGATCGCGCTGCGGCGCCTGCGACGGCCCGGAGTCAGGATCAAGGATTTGCCTGCCATCGACCTGGTACTCCTTTCCCACGCGCATATGGATCACCTCAACCGGCCGTCCCTGCGCCGGATCGTCGCCCACAACAACAAGGTCGCTGGCCGGGCGCCGATTGCGGTAGTGCCCTGGGGGGTAGAGGACCTGGTGAGCGACCTGGGTTTTGCGCGGGTGGTGACTCTCGAATGGTGGCAGACCAAGTCGATTGGCGGCCTCGAGATAACGATGACGCCCTGCAAGCACTGGGGAGCGCGCCTGTTCAAAGATACCCATCGGGGGTTCGGCGGCTACGTAATACGCGGTGGCGGTCACGCTCTCTACCATTCTGGAGATACCGCATATTTTGACGGTTTCGCCAAGATCGGTGACCGGCTCAAGCCCGAGGTTGCACTGCTGCCAATCGGCGCTTACCGGCCAGACAGCTATCGCGGAGTGCACACGTGCCCAGAGGAGGCGCTGCAGGCTTTCCTCGACCTGGGAGCACGGCGGATGATCCCCATGCACTACGGCACCTTCCGGCTGTCCCAGGAGCCGATGGAAGAGCCAGTCGAACGGCTGATGGCTGCCGCCAGGCAAGCCGGAGTAGCTGGCTCGGTTTGCGTGCTGCCGGAGGGAGAGACCGATGTGACCCAGCCGGTCACGGAGCCGGCCCTGACCCGGCGCGCGGCCGCTCACGGCTGAGTTGCTTCGAAAAATCATTTCCCAGACGCTAGTCCTGGGTTCCGTACGAGGTTGCGAAAAAACCTCGATTAGAAATTCCTCTTGCCAGCGGAGCTTGGGTGCCCCATATCTCGCTCGTTTTTCGCGAGATGTGGGACTCCACGGGTCTTGACCGTTCGCCTTCAAGGACGAGTGAGATTCCAAAGTTGCGCGGATAGAGCGGTGGAATCCCATATCTCGCGAAAAACAAGCGAGATATAGGGCACCCAAGTTCCGCGGTCAGGATAGAGTTGCCGGAGCCGGCCGCAGTCTCTGCAACAGCCCACGCAGCGCTTTTATCACCCAGCGCACCATCAAAACAGACGCCAGGAGCAGCGCAATGGTAATGCTGGCCGCAGCCCAGGGATGCTGGGTGGCCAGCCAGGTGATGCCCACTGCGGCTACGTCTTCACTGCTGCTAAGGGCAATGTTTGACACGGGTTCCGGACTGGGAGTGACCAGCGCCCGGGCTGCGGTTTTGGACCCGTGGGCAGCCAAGGCAATGGCAGCGCCCAGGGCCGTAGCCAGGATCTGCATGCCGGGGGTCAGCTGCGAGGTGGCACGAAAGGCCAGCAACGCTGCGACCGGCACGCGAATAAACGTGTGCAGGGCGTTCCAGAGCAGATCGAATCCGGGAATTTTGTCGGCGACGAACTCCACCGCGAAGAGTGTTCCGCTCACGCCGATGATCCACCAGCTGGAGAGGGTTTCCAGACCCGGCGGCAGGGCGACCCAATGGGCATGAGCCAGCAGGCCCAGCGTCAGGACGGTCGCGTACACGTTAAGCCCGGCGGCGAAACTTGCGGCAATGACCAGCGCGGCTATGTTGCTCGGCGTAAAAGGCATGTGATCGAGAATTCTACAGCCAGCCGAACCTCTTGAGCATCCACAACACCATCCCGGTAGAAGCGACCATCGCCCCTACGACGATCTCGGTGCCATGATCCGACTCCAGAAAAGGCAGGCCTTTCAGGTTCATCCCGTAAATGCCGGAGATGACGAGGGCAGGGAGTGCAATCGTGCTCAGCACGGTCAACACCTTCATCACTTGATTAGTGCGATTGGCAACGCTCGACAGGTACACGTCAAAAGTGTTGTTGAGCAGGTCGCGCAGCGTCTCTACCATATCCAGCAGGCGTAGTGAGTGATCGTAAACGTCGCGGAAGAACGGGTAGAGCTCGGGGCTGAGGATGGAGCCGGATTCCCGCTGGAGCGACATGCAGGCATCGCGAAGGTTGACCAGCACGCGGCGTAGCTCGATCAACTTGCGCTTCTGATCGAAAAGATTCTCCAGTATCTCGGGCGATGGATTGTCAAGGACCCTATCCTGCAGTTCGTCGATGCGGTCATCGCTGTGATCGATGGAGACAAAGTAGGAGTCGACAATACTGTCGATGATCAGATAGAGAAGCTTGGATGGTTTCTCTTCCGGTCCCGCCCTCAAGGCACGCTGCAGGACCTCGTTTCCGACGCAGGAAGGATCGCGAACGGAGACGAGGAAATCGCGGCCGACGAACAGGTAGACATTCTCTAACCCTATGTTCCCGTCCTGCACCGACTGGATATATTTCAGGATGAGGAAGAGATAATTGTCCGTTCCCTCGGCCTTGAGGCGCTCATTGTTGCTGCGGCAGTCCTCAATGTGGAGGGGATGGAGCTGAAACCGAGTGGCCAGTTCATCCAATTGCCGGTCATTGGGATCATCTAGGGCGTACCAGGACACGAAGACCCTCCTTCGAGGAGGAGAACATGGTTACGCAACGTTGTGGTTAAGAAAAACGAACATTTGGGCGCTATGATGCAGGCAAGCGTCTGGCCCAAGGTCGTAGATAAACCATGAAGTTCACCAAGCCGGACCTGCACTTGCTGGTTGTTTGTATCGCCTCCGTGGTGTTATTTGCCGTGGGGGGAGCCAGGGTCTTCCATGCGTCCAACGATTTCGTTCCTGTGTACGCCGGGGCGCGGTGCCTGGTCCATGGCTGCGACCCGTACGACCCGTCGCAACTGGAACCGGAGTTTTTTCGTGCCGGCGGCCGGCCCTCTGACCTGCCTTCATGGCAAATCGACGTCCCCGTCTACCCGCCTTCGACCTTCCTGGCATTGTCCCCGATAGCGCTGCTTCGTTTTCCCGCAGCTCGCCTGGTCTGGTTCCTGCTGAATGGCTGCCTGTTCGCTACCGCTGCAGGGCTCATTTTGTCCATCTGTCCGCCGCCCCATCGCTGGCTGGCCACGATCCTGGTCTCCTTCTTCGTAGTGACCGCCTCCATTGTGCTGGTACTGGGTCAACCTGCGGTGTTCGCCATTTCCCTGGTGGTGATCGGAAGCTGCCTGTTTCTCCGTGGCCGCTTTGTCCCACTTGGCGCCCTTCTGTTTTTCTTAAGCCTCGCAGTAAAGCCCCAGATCGGCGGCTTCATTGTGCTCTACTTTCTGGCACAGAGAGTCTATTGGCGCTACGCCGCCTCTGCCCTGGCGGGCGCGGCGTTGCTTCTTCTGTGCGCGAGCCTGATTCTTGGGCACCATCCGCGCAGTGCTGCCTGGGCTTCCACTCTTCGCGCAAATCTGTCTGCGACATTGAGCCCCGGCGGCAGCGCGGATCCCAGACCAGCGAACCCACAAGCCATCGGTGATGAAAATCTCCAGGCTCTTACGAGCATTTTCATTGCCAAGGCGGGGCAATTCAACGCTGCCGCATACGCTATCTTTCTGGCCCTGTACGGCGCGGGCATAGTGGTTGTTCTGCGAGCCCATCGAGGGCCGGAGCTACACCTGGTCGCGCTCGGAGCCCTATCGATCCTCACGCTAATGCCTGTCTATCATCGCTTTTATGACACGCGGCTGCTTCTGCTCTCAGTCCCGGCAGTGGTGGTCGTTTTTCAGAAGCGCCGCGTGTTGGGCGCTGTTATCGCGGTGCTGACCGTGCTCACCACGGTTTCTGTTCAGTACCGGGTACAGATATATCTTCTGCAACAGGGAAAGTGGCAAAGTGTGCTCGCCAACAAGTTTCTGTTCATCCTGTTGCTGCGGCATCAGAACCTGGAAATGCTCTTTCTCTTTCTGCTGTATCTGGCTGCGATTTTCTCTCTTCGCTTTTCAAACCCGGCTGCGATTGAGGCGTCTCCCGTCCATGAACCTGCGATACCGGCCCATCGGTAACTGAGGTCAGAGAATCTTTTTTCCGAAGGCGGAGCAGATAAGCTCGACCGCCAATTCGGCGGTTCGGTTGTGCTCATCAATCACCGGGTTCACCTCGACAGTTTCAAAGCTCAGCAATCGTCCGTGGTCGGCCAGAATTTCCATGGCCAGGTGCGCCTCACGGTAGGTAGCGCCGCCGCGCACCGGGGTACCCACACCGGGAGCGTCTTCAGGATCGATCCAGTCCATGTCGAGCGAGACGTGGTAGCCCGCTGTACCCCGGCCGGCTGCACGCAAGGCTTCTTCCATCACCGTGCGCATACCCCGCTCGTCGATGTCGCGCATGGTGTAAACCTCGCCGATGCCGGCGCGCCGGATGTTCTCCTTCTCCGTTTTGTCGATGTCGCGAACGCCAATCAGCACGGTATTTTCCGGCGCGATTTTGGGCCGCCAACCGAAGATATCCGACAGCATGTCTGGACCCAGGCCAAGCAGAGCGGCCAGCGGCATGCCATGCACGTTGCCGCTGGGTGAGGTTTCAGGAGTGTTGATGTCGGCGTGAGCGTCGATCCACAGCAGACCGATTTTCTGGTTGCGGCGCCGGTAAAACTCGGCGACACCCGAAACCGAGCCCGCAGCCACAGAATGATCGCCTCCGAGAATCAGGGGGGTAATGCCTTCTTCCAGTGTCTGCAGCACAATGCCGGCGACCCGTTCGCAGGTCTCGGTGATTTCTCTGAGGTATTTTGCGTTGGCTTCCCCGGCGTTGCGAGTCTCAGCGATGGCTACCGGCACATTCCCCCCATCGCTCACCCGATGCCCCAGGGATTCGAGCCTGGCTTCAAGTCCAGCGACCCTGACAGCGGAAGGCCCCATGTCCACGCCGCGGCGGGACTGGCCCAGATCGAGAGGAGCGCCGAGGATGCGGATCTGGCGCGGTGGAAGGGTCTGCACGCCACCGTGTAGGAGGCTGCCCGGGTTCGGGTCATTCGCATGCACCATCATCGGGCGGCCGACTCGAGCGAATTTTCCATGAAAAGAGACTCCTGCGAGTACTTGCTCGCGCATTCAGTCTGAGGATCTTGCGGAAGCCGGAAGATGCCTTCCCAAGGAGCCAAGAAACCTGGTCATCAGACCGAGGGCACGCCGGGTTTCTTTATGGCGCAATTGTTGCAAGAGAGCGAAAAATCCTGGCGGCTCGACCTCTTGTTGATGAGTTGTCTCGACTGTTTCCTGCACTGCGGCGGCGACGCCGTGGAGGAGCGCGGGATCGATGGAGCTGAGGATCTTGCTGAGGATGATCAGGTTGGTAAGGCCGCGAATGGCGTCCGGTTCTTTCACCGCATCGACCGCGAGTTCTACGATTTTGTCGCCCTTGGTGAGTACGCCGTGGAGCACCTCAAACACGTGGGCGTCGCGTAGCTGCTGCAGTAGATTGTAAGCATCGACCAGCGCCTCGCCATGCTCGATAGGAGCGCGCTCGAGACGTTCCCCCAGCGCAACGTTGGGGTCTAGTTCAGGTAGTTCGAGGGGTATGGGACGCGCCATGGCGCCGATCCTTTCAACACTGACTGGTCACGCTTCACCAGGTCAAACTGATTTGGTTTCCTTCATCCTGATCTGTACTAACTTCTGGCTTCCTGGTTCGGTATAGTCGGGACGCTTCCATTTGCGCTCCACTTCGACGCCACGCTGCGGCGTGGGATGACCAAAGCGGAAGTTGGTACGAGGAAGCGGGTTCTCTCCGGGCTCGGGCAGTACGATCATCTGCACCGATGTTTCCTTGTACGCCGGGGTGTGGGTCACCGCGTCGGTGTGACTGCTGGTAAGACGGTTCACCGGGATCTCTACCGAGTTCATGGGCATGTAGAGCTCCTTGCCGCGTACGCGGTCAGTCACCACGGCGCGAACGCGTACTTTGCCGTGGCGGGAGATAAGTTGCACCCATGTGCCGCTGTGAATTCCGCGCTCCAGCGCAAGTTCGGGAGAGACTTCCACGAACGTGTCCGGGGTTTTTGCTTTGATCCCCTGGCTGCGGTAGGTCATGTTGCCTTCGTGAAAATGTTCGAGGAGCCTTCCATTGTTGAGGTGCAGGTCGTACAGCTCATCCGGCTGATCGGTGGGCTCGTTCCAGGACACGGGAAAGAGATTTGCCTTGCCATCAGGGAAGTGGAACTCTTTGGTATAGAGGAGCGGTTGGTCGCTTCCATCCACGGCCACCGGCCATTGCAGCGTTTTATAGCCTTCGAGGCGTTCATAGGTCACTCCCGCCATAAGCGGCGTAAGCGCCGCGATTTCCGTACAAATTTCCGCCGGATGCTGATAATGCCAATGCGCACCAAGTTGGTTGGCAACATCCTGAATAATGCGCCAGTCAGGACGGCTCTCGGCCAGAGGCTCAAAGACCTCATACAACCTCTGGATGCGGCGCTCCGTATTGGTGAAGGTTCCTTCCTTCTCGAGCGATGGGCTCGCCGGAAAAATCACGTCGGCAAACTTGCACGTTTCGCTGAAGAAGATATCCTGCACAACGAAGAACTCGAGTTTGCCCAAAACAGCATCGACATAGTTCGAGTTTGAATCGACCAGGCTGATCTCTTCGCCAAACAAGTACATCGCCTTCAGAGATCCGTCGTGAATCGCATCGATCATCTGATGGTTGTCCAGGCCAGCCTTGGGCGGCAGAGAAACACCCCACCCTCGCTCGAACTTCGCCCGGATTTCCGGATCCTCCACCTTCTGATAGCCGGGGAAGTAGTTGGGCATCGCTCCGTGATCACTTGCTCCCTGAACATTGTTATGACCGCGGAGGGGATAGGACCCAGTGCCGTGGCGCATATAGTTGCCGGTGATCAGCAGGAGGTTGGAGATAGCCGTGGAGGTATCGGAACCCCGGGAGTGTTGGGTGACGCCCATCGCCCATAGTATGCAGACTCCGCTGGCATCAACGATCATATGCGCAATCTGCTTCAGGGTTTCGGCGGGGATACCACACCGCTGCTCGGCAAACTCGAGAGTGAATGGGTCCAGGCTGCGTATGTACGGGTCCAGACCATTCACCCACTTGGAGAGGAACTCCTGCTTGGCCAAGCCCATCTCGAGGATGTAGCGAGTGACGCTGCATAACCAAATCAGGTCAGTGCCTGGATTAGGGCTGATAAAGACATCGGCGCGATGCGCCATTTCGTGTGCGCGAAGATCGGAGACGATCAGCTTTTGTCCCTTGAGCTTGTGGGAGCGCTTGACGCGAGTGGCCAGCACGGGATGGCTCTCCGCGGTGTTGCTGCCGACAATGATCACCAGGCCGGCCTGTTCGATGTCGGTAATGGATCCCGAGTCGCCGCCATAACCTACTGTCCGAAAGAGGCCCGTGGTTGCAGGCGCCTGGCAGTAGCGGGAACAATTATCCATATTGTTGGTCCCGATCACCGCGCGCGCCAGCTTCTGCATCAGATAGCTTTCTTCATTGGTGCATTTGGATGAAGAGATGAAGGCCAGCGAATCGGGTCCGTGCGCGGCCTTGATTTCTGTCATTCTCCGGCCCACGAGAGTGAGGGCCTCTTCCCAGGTAGCCCGTCGAAATTTATCTCCGTCGCGGATTAGCGGCTGGGTAAGGCGGTCGGGGCTGTTGACAAAGTCCCAGGCAAACTTCCCCTTGATGCAGGTGGAGATGCCATTCACAGCTCCCTCGGCCGGCTCGACTTTCAGGATGTGGCGCCCCTTGGTCCAGATGTCGAAGCTGCAACCGACTCCGCAGTAAGTGCACACCGTTTTCGTTTTGCGGATGACCGCTTCGCGCATATGGGCCTCTGCTTCAGAAAGCCGCATGATGGCTTCGTAGCCGACTTCTGGCTCAATGCCCTTGACCACGTCGATCATGCCGTTCAACGCGGCGGACGGCAAAGCAGTGAAGTATCCGGCATGCCCCAACATTGATTTTTCCATCAACGCATTGCAGGGGCAGACAGTAATGCAATGGCCACAGGAAACGCAGCTCGACTCTCCGATCGGCACCCCGCCATCCCATTGCACACGCGGGCGAGGCAATTCCCAATTGATGGAGAGAGTCTCGTTGACCTGGACGTTTTGACAAGCCTCTACGCAGCGGCCACACAGGATGCATTGATCCGGATCGTAGCGGTAGAAAGGATTGGTCATGTCCTTTTCGTAGGGCTTGGGCGCGAAAGGAATGGTCTGATGCTCGACCGCGAGAGACCTGGCAGTGTTATGCACGGTGCAGTTGCCATTACTGTTGTCGCAAACCGTGCAGTACAGCATGTGATTGCCGAGGATGCGATCGAAGGCTTCGCGTTGGGCGGCATCGGCCCGGGGAGAGGTAGTCGAAATGGCCATGCCGTCGGCCAGCTCGGTCGCGCAAGCACGAACCAGCTTTCCGTCGACTTCGACCATGCAGGTATCGCAGGTTTGAATGGGGCCAAGCTGGTGGTGGTAGCACACCTGAGGCAATTGAGTGCCGATGCGGTTGATCAGATCAATCAACCGCTCTCCCGCTACAAACTCCCGGATACTCCCGTCGATGGTAACGCCAGCCATGAAACCCTCATCCACAGAAACGCCCAACTCCTTGACACCCCATAGGATGCCTGGGGAGGCAGAATCGTCTCGGCGATCGTGTGACCGCTTTCAGGGATAAATTCGGTTAAGGGTGCGCGCGAAAGGTATGGTCTCCCGCACATGGTCCAGACTGCAAATCCACGCCACCGCGCGCTCGATCCCCATGCCGAAGCCGGAGTGGGGAACGGAGCCATAGCGGCGGAGATCCAGATACCAGGAAAAAGCTTCCAGGGGTAGATGGTGCTCTTCGATCCGTTTCTTCAGCAGGTCATAGGAAGCGATGCGCTGCGAGCCTCCGATGATCTCTCCATAGCCTTCCGGCGCCAGTACATCGACGCACAGGGCGAGGTTCGGGTTCTGCGCATCGGGCTCCATGTAGAAAGCCTTCACCGCAGCCGGGTAGCGGTGCACCATCACCGGACGATCAAATTGGGAGGACAGGTAGGTCTCGTCAGGCGATCCAAAGTCGTTGCCGTACTCGAATTTTTGTTCGAGCAAGCCGCGCGAAAACGCGTCGTTCAGCATGCTGACGGCTTCATCGTAGGTGATGCGGGGAAAGGGCGGCTTCACCGCCTCAAGCTTGGCTGTGTCGCGCCCCAGCACCTTCAAGTCCAATGCCCGCCGGGTGAGGACCCGCTGCACCAGGAAGCTGAGAAATTCCTCTGCCAGCACCATCAGATCATCCAGGGTCGCATACGCCAACTCCGGCTCCACCATCCAGAACTCGGTCAGGTGGCGACGGGTTTTGGACTTCTCGGCGCGAAAGGTGGGACCGAACGAATAAACTTTGCCCAGCGCCATCGCGGTGCTCTCGATATACAGCTGGCCGCTCTGGGTGAGAAAGGCTTCATCGCCGAAGTAATCCACCGGAAACAGAGTGCTGGTGCCTTCGCAGGCGGCCGGGGTGAGAATCGGCGGGTCGGTCAGGACAAAGCCGTGGTCGTCGAGATAATCGCGCGCCGCCTTGATGATTTCGGCGCGGATGCGCAAAATAGCCGACTGCCGTGGAGTGCGGATCCACAGGTGCCGGTGCTCCATCAGAAACTCGACCCCGTGCTCCTTGAGCGTGATGGGGAAGGGTTCTTCTTCACTTACTCTTTGCAGGACTTCAACGTTATCAACGTCCAGTTCGTAACCACCGGGGGCTCGTTTATCTGCTCTCACCCTTCCGGTCACAATTACGCTTGATTCCTGGGTCAGGCCGCGCACCCGCTCAAAAACCTCTGGCTGTACTGCGGCTTTGGGTACGATGCCCTGCACCGTGCCCGTCCCGTCGCGAAAAATGGGGAAGAGAAGCTTCCCGCTCTCGCGCAGGTTATAGAGCCATCCTCTTAGCGTTACTGGTTTGCCTTCGTGCTGGTTCAGGGTTGCGATGGTGGCCAACGGAGCGGCCACCGCTTGATTCTTGTTTTCCTCTGCCATTTCCACCTACAGCTCGAGCATCTTGAATGTTTCTGAGGCCCGGCTGGCGACGTGCTCTGGCGACTCCTCGGGCAGGTAATTAATTTCCAGCACTGCGGCGGACAACTGCGGCGATGTGCGCAGCTCCTTCATGGTCTCCGCCCACGGAATGGTTCCGTCTCCCGGCCAAAGGTGCTCGTCCTTCTGCCCATGGTTGTCATGAATATGGGCAGATCGGATGAGCGGACTCAGCTCACCGATGGCCGCTGCAATGCCACTCCCGATATGCGCGTGACCCAGGTCGAGACACACGCCGACGTCTTTGAAGTGGCCGATTCTCACGATCTCCAGCAGGTTGACCGACTCGGTCACTTCGTTCTGGAGGTTTTCGAGCAGAATCTTCACTCCCAGCGGCCGGGCAAAGGCCTGAAGATGCTCGATCGCGGTCATGGCATGCTCCAGTGTCCGCGGGCTCCAGCGGTCCTCGCGCTCGCCGAGGTGCAGAATCAGGTGGCGCAGCGGCATCTCTTCGGCGGTTTCAAGGGCTCGCTTCACCTCGTCCATGGCGTCGATGCGCCGCGACTTTTCGGGATGAACGACATTGACGGCCGGTGAGCCGCTACGTCCCATCTCGGTATCCCCAAACATCGGCATGTGCATGGAAAACGGCTCTACGGGGTTAGCCGAGAACCACAGCGCGATTTCTTTTACATGGGTCTTGGAGGTGTAGTCGAAGTGCTGGCGCGCGGCGAAGATCTCGATTCCCTGCGCGCCTCCTTTGGCCAGCGTTTCCAACAGCCCCGGATGCAGCCGCTGGCGCAAAAATATGTGGGTCGAAATCGCTCTCAGCATCGCGCCGTTTCCACGGAACTCCTCGGCTCCGTTTGTTCTCTTTCTATCTTCTCACCGCGGGCTAGCGTGGATGGGCCTATGAATCAGGAGAAACACTCTCGGGAAGTTAGGCTCGCGTAGGCCGGGGCTCTAATGCTTTGTATCAGAGCACGACTCTAGTCGGGTCCTAAAAGTAGGGGGAGAATTGGACTTCAGCCCCTGCGCGGGTCCCGCACGAAAATGATCGTGTTAAGAAAATCTCCAAAGCACAAGGGCTAAAGAGCATGTGTGAGAGAACCAGGGTTTACGCGTTTAGTCCCGGAGGGACGGCTGAACTTAGCCCAGGACGCAAGTCCTGGGTTGGATTGAAAGGAAGACCCAGTCCCGCAGGGACGGCTGAAAATGGGCCACGACTCAATCCTGGACACTTCTCAGCCGTCCCTGCGGGACTTAATCATGCTTCATGGTGTACCCAGGACTAACGTCCTGGGCTAAGTTCAGCCGTCCCTCCGGGACTAAACTCCCTGATACAAAACAAGACCCAGTACGGGGTTTAGTAGCGGGAATGAGGATCGGTGAAAATTGACAGGGGAGCCATTTCGTCGTGCAGCGAATAGTACGGAACCGGTCTCCACTGCAGCAGGCAATCGAGCACGGCCTCGGAATCATAAGCAATATCGGCGACGACCAGTTGCTTTCCTCCGTCGCCGTGGATAACCACACCACGATCACAGCGGATGCGATAGGCGCGCACATGCTTGAGCTCCTGCCAGCGGATGCGGCTGGAGGCACAACCGCCTTCGAGCAGGCCTTGCCCGTCCAGGATCAGCGGTTCGGGCCAGTCGGCCAACACCAGCGGAACCAGGAAGAAGCCGAAACCAAAGCCCAGCCAAGCAAGCCAATTAGTGGTTCCTGAGGTAAGCATCTGGGCAGAGCTGAGACCGACCGCGCCCATGCCGCCACCGAGTGCAAGGTAATACAGCAGAAGACAGGTGGGTTTTACCGGGAATCGCCAGCCATCCACCGTTGGCTTCGGCTTTAAGCCGAAGTTAGGAGCGATTAGGATCAGCAGACCAATTACGGCGCACACAAACATGCCGACTTCGATAACTCTCAGGGGGAAGGGGTGCATCGAGAAAGAGTTTCCTCCGCGAGACTAACAATTGGCAATAGGTAATTCGTATAAGTTTTGCAACAAAGTAATGCTGGTGAACGCCGCAGACTAGAATCGGACCGATGCCCACCAGCGTTCGATCGCATACCAAGATCAATTTGGGCTTGGCCATAGGCCCTCTGCGCCCGGACGGATTCCACCAGCTCACGACCGTGTACCAAACCCTGGCCCTGCACGAATGGGTAACCGTGGAGGCGCGCCGGGCAACACCAACGCGCATCACGGTCAGCAGCAATCATCCGCGTGTGCCCACGGGTGCGGGCAACACCGCCTGGCGGATGGTGGCCCGCAGCCTCGAATTACTCGACCTGCGGGCCGAGGTTCATATCCACATCGACAAACAATTGCCGGTGCAAGGCGGCCTCGGCGGCGGCTCTGCCAACGCCATTGCCGCGCTCATAGGGCTGGAGCACGAACTCGACTGCCGGCTCTCGCCGCCAGAACGGCTGCTCCTGGCCGCAGAGGTCGGTTCTGATATCCCGCTGTTTCTGCTCGGTGGCGCGGTGGTGGGGGTGGGCCGCGGGGAGCAAGTTTACCCTCTCCCTGATATTCGCTCGTGGCCCTGCGTGCTCGCGCTGCCGGCAATCGGGGTTTCGACCCCGCAAGCTTACCGGGACTGGGATAGCCTGCAGGCCGCGGCAGCGTTGACCGAGGCCGCCCCCTCAGCTACAATCACACTGTTGAGTCGGTCGATCGCTGCTGCATTTGGCGAACCGCACTCCTCCGGTGTCTTCTCCGAAGCAGTCAATGCGAGAGTAGACCGGGCCGAGGATCCGCTTCTCGCGCTTGTCCGAACCGGGATCGAAAACGACTTTGAACGGGTCGTCTTTCCTCAGTATCCCTTTCTCGGTGAAATCAAGCGCATTCTTGCGGGCGTTCCCAGCACGGAGGACGCGGCTGTCTATGCAGGCCTCTCCGGGTCTGGATCAGCCCTTTTTGGGTTGTACGCTACTTCGGCAGCGGCAAAGGCGGCACTGGTTCGGCTGGAGCGACAGGGTGTAACTGGCTTGGTCACCAGCACGTTGCCTCGCAGCGATTACTGGCGCACTATGATGGTGGCAGACGCAGAGTAACGCGTTTCAGCCGCACCCAGTTGGGCGATCGACTAATGGTAGGTCAAGTGCCTTTGGAGCACTTTGTCTAGGTTCGACTCCTAGTCGCCCAGCCAAGTTTTGAGTTAGGAAATGTGGTCCCTGTCACGGCGAGACAAGCCGTGGCGCGACAATCAGGCGGAACAACCAAAGCAAACCAGCTTGGGAGGTTCGTGTGAAGGGTGAATCCACTGTTTTGACGGTTCCCACCTCGCAACAAGAGGTGGAGAGCGTGACCCAGGAGCTAGCGGCGCCAGGCAAGGTGAAGCCGGAACGCAAGCGTACCGGGCGTTTGAGCGAAGACAGGCGGTTCAAGATCTTCGCCGGCTCTGCCAACCGCAAACTGGCCGAAGGCATTTGTGCCCATGTCGGCGTGCAGCTGGGCGAAAGCAAGCTGCAGCGCTTTGCCGACGGAGAGATTTACTTTCAGTTGCTCGAGAACGTCCGCGGCGTGGATGTTTTTATCGTGCAGCCAACTTGTTTTCCGGTGGATCAGCACCTGGTAGAGCTGCTGATCATGATTGACGCGCTGAAGCGCGCTTCGGCCGGACGGATCACGGTAGTGGTGCCGTACTACGGATATGCCCGGCAGGACCGTAAGGATCGCCCGCGGGTGGCAATCTCGTCCAAGCTGGTGGCGGATTTGTTGACCACCGCAGGTGCCAACCGGGCGTTGTTCATGGATCTGCATGCGGCGCAGATCCAGGGGTTCTTCAATATCCCGGTGGATCACATGTTCGCCAGTCCGGTGATGGTGAGCTACTTCCGGGAGCTGAACTTGCCTGATCTTACGGTGGTTTCGCCGGATGCGGGTGGTGTGGAACGGGCGCGGTTTTTTGCGACCAAGATGCAGGCTCCGCTGGCCATTGTGGACAAGCGGCGCACGGATCTGAACGTGACCGAGGTGATGAACGTGATCGGCGATGTGCAGGGAAGAACCTGCCTGATCATCGACGACATCATCGACACCGCGGGCACGCTGGTCAAGACGGCGCAGGCGCTGCTTGATGCGGGAGCGGTGAAGATATACGCGGCAGCTTCGCATGCGGTGCTGTCAGGACCGGCTATCGAGCGCATTACCAGCTCGCGGATACAGGAAGTGATTGTCACTGACTCGATCCCGTTGCGCGAGGAGGCGCAAAAGCTGGAACGACAGGGAAGGATCAAAGTGCTTTCGGTAGCCGGCCTGTTAGGCGCCACGATCGAGAGTATTCACATGGAGACCAGCGTCAGCTCGTTGTTTAGTTAAAGCCGGGCGGCGCGGAAGAGTTAGAGGAGAGAAGTATGGCTGAGCAAGAAGTGGTCGCAGCAAAACCCCGCGAGGGCAAGTTCAACAAGAATGCGGCGCGCCGGGTGCGGGTCGCGGGCATGATTCCGGGTGTAGTCTACGGCGCCAAAGAGCCCTCCATTGCGGTGGAACTCGATCCCAAGCAGATTACCCGCATCCTTCACTCAGATTCGGGACACAACACGATTTTTGACCTGGAGATCGGCACCGGCAAGACTAAGGCCATGATAGTCGATTGGCAGTACGAGCCGATCAAAGGCAAGCTCATGCACATCGACCTGAAGCGGATCGCAATGGACAAGGCGATGCGGGTGAAGGTGCCGGTATTGCTCGAGGGCATTCCCGTTGGCGTCAAAATGCAAGGCGGCATTCTCGACCAAGTGTTGCGCGAGGTTGAGATCGAGTGCTTGCCAGGAGATATCCCGAGCCATATTGACGTGAATGTGACCGGCCTGGCATTGAACAGCTCCATCCGCGTGGCCGATCTGCCGCGTGGTGGCAAGCTCAAGTTCATTACCGATGAGAACGCAACCGTAGCCCACGTGGTAGCGATCAAGGAAGAGGTTGCACCGGTGGTGGACGCAGTGGCAGCAGCGGCTCCGGCGGAGCCGGAAGTCGCCAAGAAGGGCAAGGTCGAGACTCCGGATCCGGCTGCGGAAAAGGGCGGGAAGAAGTGACCTGGCTCTGAGCTTGGCTGACCAGGTGGACGAGGAAAGAAAGGGTCCGGCGCTGGTGGTCGGCCTGGGAAACCCGGGCATCGAGTACCAGTTCACCCCCCATAATGCGGGTTTTCTGGCTATCGACCGGCTGGCGGAACAGGGTGGGGTGACAGTGAACAACCGGCGCTGCCGGGCGCTGACGGCCACCACTCGTATTGCCGGCAGAGATGTCGTGCTGGCGAAGCCGGAAACGTTCATGAACCTGAGTGGCATCTCAGTTCAGGCGCTGGTGAAAGAGTTCGATGCCGATGCGACGCGCGATCTGATTGTGATTTATGACGAGATCGCGTTGAGCCTGGGTTCGCTGCGTATCCGGGAGCGGGGCAGCGCAGGTGGCCATAACGGGGTCAAATCCGTCTCTGGTGCGTTAGGCAGCGAAGAGTGGCTGCGGATACGTATCGGGGTAGCTCCCCCGGGGGATGAGGCAGCAGAAAGCGCCCGGAGAGGGCGGAAGGATTATGTGCTGACGCCGATGCGCAAGGCGCAACTGGTGATCCTGGATGAGGTGCTGGATCGCACGGCGAAGGCAGTGGAGATGGTGCTGGCAAAGGGAGCAAAGCCGGCAATGAATGAGTTCAATCGCCGCGAGAACGGCGGCGAACAGGAAAGAATTGGAGAATAGCCATGCAACGCACGTACGAAATCATGTTTATTGTTCGTCCTGACATTCTGGACGAGGATCTCGACAAGTTGATCGCCGGCCTGGAGGCAAATATCACCCAGGGCGGCGGCAGCATCAAGTCGATGGAAAAGCTCGGGCGGCGCAAGCTGGCCTACATGGTCAAGAAGTTCAACGACGGCAACTATGTGTTGTTGACGATCAATGCCGATGGATCGCTGGTAGGTGAGATTGAGCGCCGCCTGCGAGTCTCCGAGCCGGTGATCAAGTTTATCTCCGTCCGCATGGACGAAGAAGAGAAGCGAGTGGCCAAGATCAAGGCTATTCGCGCCACACGCAAGAAGCTCAGCGCCCAGCCGGCGGCAAGTGCTCCGGCCCCGGTCGAGCCTGTTGCCGCACCAGCGGCGGCTACCGAAGCGGCCAGCGCCTAAGAGATATTTGAAAGGAACAGGAAAATTATGGCTGACGAAACCAGCACGCCAAGCGCACCAAGCACATCCCGGCCCGAGGGTTCCGGACCCGGGGCCTCAGGCCCTGGCGGACGCCCGCCCGGTGGACGCCCCAGCGGCCCCGGCGGCGGCGGACGCAAGTTCTTTCGCCGCAAGAAGGTTTGCAAGTTCTGTGTCGAGAAGATCGATTCCATCCACTATCGCGATGTACGCCTACTGCAGCAGTTTGTCGCCGAGCGGGGCAAGATAGTACCCCGGCGCCTCACGGGCGTCTGCACCACCCATCAGCGGGGGCTGGCGCGTGCCATCAAGCAGGCACGCAACATCGCTTTGCTGCCGTTTGCAGCCCGCTACTAGAGCGATCACCAGGAGATTGGTCATGGAAGTCATTCTGAAAGAAGATGTCAACAAGCTCGGCCAGCGCGGCGATGTGGTGAAAGTGGCCGACGGCTATGGGCGGAATTTTCTGCTGCCGAAAAAGCTCGCGATGGAAGCCACTGCCGCCAATAAGGTGGTCATCGAGCAGATGAAGCAATCGGCTGTTCGGCGTTCCGCGAAGGAAAAGTCTGAGGCTGAATTATTGGTCACACAGCTTAACCAGGTCGAGCTTGTTTTCGAACGCAAGGTGGGCGAGAACGATCATCTGTTCGGCTCGGTAACTGCTTCTGAGATCGCGCACCAGCTGGAACAGAAGGGGTTCACAATCGATCGGCGCAAACTGCAGTTGGAAGAGCCGCTGCGCCAGCTGGGCGAGTTCCATGTCCCGATCAAGTTGCATCGTGAAGTGACGGCGCACATCAAGGTCACGGTCAAGGGCGAAGACACTGAGGCTTAGTCTCGGACCCTCAGTTTCGAATGCTGATTGAGAGAACCGCAGATCTCTCCACTCCGCTACGCTCCAGTCGAGATGACAATTCTTCTTGCACAAGCAAACTTGTCATCTCGACCGGAGCGTAGCGGAGTGGAGAGATCTGCGGTTTCTTTTGAGGCCCTCATCAGGCCATTCGTTCAGAGGTTTTGCGCCGCTTGACTCTCACGTGGGAGTCGCTGAGCGAATGAGCAAAAACGATTGTGGGGCTTCGCCCGGATTTCCAGTAGATCCTATTTTGCGTTGGCGAACACCATGCGGCTTTCCTTGATGAAAGCCGCACACGCGGACGTGGGTGGCGCCCCGTGGCAGGAAATCCGGTCGCCCGTCGTTTTCGTCCCACGTACGCTTTGGCGAACGTGGGGCACCCGTCCGATTACCTCGAGATTCCCTCTGAGCGTTTAACGGCCGTAGCTTAGCCGCATGGCTAGTTGGTCGGGTAGTCCGGCGCGCATGATGCGCATTTGCGCCAAGCGGAAATCATAAGGCACGCGGCGGAATTCGACTAGCATGCGCTCATCGTCGTAGAGCGCAAATGCGGCGCGGCGATCATGATCCCTGGGCTGGCCCACCGAACCGGGATTGATCAAATAACGCGCCCCCGGCACCAACACCAACTCCGACATATCGGGCTCATCGTCACTCGAGTAAACCGGGTCGAGCTTGAACCAGTCCTCACCATGAGCGGCAAAACCACCCTGCAAATGCGTATGGCCGAAGAAATTGATTCGGGTTTCTGCCTGCTTCAGTGGCAGCCTGGCATCGCGCACCGAGAGCAGGTATTCATCCTCATCGAGATAAGACCCGTGCATACAGCTCACCTGGGGACCATCTGGCGTGACCGGTCCTCGCACCATATGCTGCAGCCAATCGATGTGCTCTGGCGTGAGCACCTGGCGCGTCCAGCGGGCAGCGCGGCTGGCTACAGGGTTAAAGTCCTCCAGCGATAGTTGCCCGCTGCAGGCGCGGTCGTGATTGCCCCGGACAAACGTATTGCCCAAGCCCCGCACTCGCTCTATGACCTCGTTGGGCGCCGCCCCATAGCCCACCACATCGCCCAGGTTCCAGACCACGTCGTGGGCCGGAGCAGCCTCAAGCACAGCTTCCAAGGCATCGATGTTGGCGTGAATGTCGGAAAGGAGTAAAGCGCGCATAGTGTCCGTGCCTGTTCGACGGCACACTTTTCAGGGGTCTGGCGCCACCCGAAATCAGCCGCAAACGATCAGAATATCAGACCGGCGCGATGCTGCGTACCCAGTGGCCGGGGGCCTGCTCCACCAGGATCCCAGTCGTGGTATCGGCCGCCGCCAGCGTGGCCAGCGGCTGGTCGCGGTCAGTGGTGAGAGTCGGCACGGCTCCCAGCAGGCTCTTTGTATAGGCATGCCGGGGATGGAGAAAGACCTGGTCACGCGTTCCAGTCTCCAGCAGCATGCCCCGGCGCATCACGGCAACCCGGTCGGCAATCTGCGCCACCACGGCCAGATCATGGGAGATGAACAGCATGCCTAGGCCGTTACGCTGCTGGAGGTCCTTAAGCAGAAGCAGTATCTGTGCCTGCACAGTGACGTCCAAGGCCGTAGTGGGTTCGTCGGCAATCAGGAGGGATGGGTGGTTCACCAGCGCCATCGCGATCAACAGGCGCTGGCGCTGGCCACCGGAAAACTGGTGAGGATAGTCGCGCCGGCGCTGCTCCGGCTCGGCAATCGCCACCGCGATCATGGCCTCTACGACGGCGTCGCGCACCTGCTTGCGGCTCAACTCAGGCTGATGGGCTTCGATGGCTTCCGCGATCTGCCGTCCCACTGGCATGACGGGATTGAGGGCCGTCATGGGCTCCTGAAAGATCATGGCGATCTTGCGCCCACGATAGTGGCGCATCTGCTCCGGTTTCAGGGTCAACAGGTCCTGGCCCTCGAAACGGATCGCGCCTTCCACGCGCGCTGCGCTGTCGAGCAGGCGCAGGATGGAGAGCGAGGTCAACGACTTTCCCGATCCTGACTCGCCCACCAACCCCAGGACCTCTCCCTGCCCGACAGAGAAAGTCAGATCACGGACCACCGCCTGGTCGCGAAAGTAGATGGAGAGTTGGTCAACTTCGAGCAGGGTAGCCACGGGCCAAGATTACAACATGCACGACGCCGCAGTTGTAGCGGTAACGGTTGCTAAAAGCAAACAGCCCCTGGCCGAAGCCAGGGGCTGTTCGAAGACTCTCGATAATTACTGCTTGCCGTCCATCGTGATGCCGCCAGGCGTTTGCTGGTTCTTCTTCGCTTCATTCGCCTTACGGGTCGCCATGGTCTTATCGCGCCATTGATCGAACATAGCCATGTCCGCCTTGTGTGCGGCCTCATCGCCGCAATCCAGGTCGGCCTTGCGCCGGTAGAGCAGGCTGAGATAGGA
Source organism: uncultured Acidobacteriaceae bacterium (assembly GCA_963830325.1). Taxonomy (GTDB): domain Bacteria; phylum Acidobacteriota; class Terriglobia; order Terriglobales; family Acidobacteriaceae; genus PALSA-350. Next base: position 415,540 of record CAWHMV010000003.1, on the reverse strand, counting down.
CATCGCGTCATCGTACCCCGGGCGTAGATTGATAGCCTGCTGCAGTTCCTTGATACCCTCGTCCACGATGGGCCCGTTCTGTTCTGCCAACTTCTGGCACGCCGCCTTGTCTTTGATCATGTCGCCGTTATCCTGCATGCCCAGGCCGTTACGCGTCGCGATCGCATTTTTGTAGGCAACGCGCCAGTCGATAACCCCGATGGTGTAATGCGCCACCGGGTCATTGGCGTCGACAGTCGTGACCTTCCTCTGCCATTGCTTGGCCTCTTCAGTCTTGCCGGTATTCAGGTAGACCGCAGCAATTCCCCGCAGGGCAGTCAGATCGTTCGGATCCTTGACCAGCACTTTCTGATAGGCGTCCACTGCCAGTTGCGCATTCTTCGTATTCTCTGGCGTGTTTGCGTCGGGAACTACCTGTTGAGCGTATGCCGTGGCGAGATACAGAGGAGCGTTTTCGAGCGTCGGATCGAGCCGTTCCGCGTTCTGGAAGTGGTCGATGGCCTCTTCAAACTTGGCGTTCTTATACGCCTGCACACCCTTAATCAATTGATCGCGAGCCTGCAGCTTGCTGCACCCGGTTACCATGGTCAGCAGCGACAGGGTGGCGACCGCCAGCACCGGAATATATGCGCTTCGCTTCATTCTGGTTTAAATCTCCTTAGTGATCGCCAGGCTATGCCTGATCTCCTACAAGCTTACCCGGCCTGCGACTCGAGGGGAAAAATCTCTGCGCAGTGATTGTAATTGGTTTCTGCCCGCTGGCAAGTCCCGCCCTAAAAACAGAGCCCGCGGCTGCTAGAAGCAGCCGCGGACCTTTTGCAAAGCGCGCTGAACGTCGACCGGTGCTTGTTTGTCGTTGCGGCTCATGCAGCAGGGTCAGGCAACCTTTCCTTCAATCCCAGCGTGGCGACATCTGCAACTGCTGGATACCATGGCCCGGCCTGCAACAACAAATACAGCTCTACTGCCCCGCCGCCACCTTTGGCGTAATCAGACCAATGTGATCAACGCCCGCCTCATGGCCGATGTCGAGCACGTCAGCCACGGCGGAGAAGTCCAGGGCTGGGTCCCCTTTGACAAACATGACCTTCTCGGCGCGGGTGGCGAAAATACCTTCCAACTTATTTAACAGGTCCCCGTGAGAAACGTCCAGCTCATTGATCTTGTACCCTGGGACTCCTCCGCCTGCCCGATGCGAAATCTGGATCACGATGGTGCGGTCATTATCCTGCTGCTTTTGCGGCTCCTTGGGTGGCTGCGGCACCAGGGCGTCGAGCCCTTTCGGCGTCACCGGCGTGATGACCATGAATACGATCAGCAACACGAGCAAAACGTCGATCATTGGGGTCACGTTGATGCTTGAATTGAGACCACCACCACCACCCGTATCAAACGCCATGTTCCGTTCCCTCGTTTCCTGATTTCTGTAGTTCGTTTAGTTTGCGCTCAGAAGCTTACTGTCCGGCTGGCGGAGTCGCAGGAGGCGTAGCCGCCTGGTCTTGCCGGCGATCGGTCAGCAGGCCAACCTGGTCAACACCAGCGGTGCGTACATCATCAATGGCATCCATGACTGAGCCGTACTGCGCCCGGGCGTCCGCACGCATAAAGATTTGCTTTTCCGTTTTGTTCTGCAACAGATCGGCCACTTTAGCACCAAGATCCGCCATGGAGACCTGGTTTTGCCCCAGGTACACCTTGTTATCCCGGGTGATGGCGACGACCACCGCATCTTCCTTATCGGCGTCGGGCATCGAGGTGGGGTCCGTGACTTTGGCCAGCTCGATATTCACCTTGTTTTGAAGCATTGGAGTGATGACCATGAAAACGATCAGCAGCACCAACATCACGTCCACCATGGGAGTGACGTTGATGTTGGAATTAACTTTAGCGCCTTCGTTTCTTACGACGATTGCCATTGTTTTGCTCCGTGGGTTGAGCGGCTATAGCGTTTTCAGAGTGAGTGCCGGTAGATGTTGACCGGCGGCCCGCACCAACCATGAAAACGCTCCAGGCTTGCCCACCTTCAAGATGACTTTCTGTGAGTCCGGTGAAAACCACCAGGTTGGAACGGATTTTCTCGTCCGTTCCAACCGGTGCAGGATTCCCGCTGTTGAGTGCTTGAACACAGGCGCCGTTTAGCGGCGGTGGCTCTGCTTGATGAAGTAATCGATCAACTCGCTGGAGGAGTTGTCCATCTCCACGTCGAAGGCTTCCACCTTGCCGGTGAAGTAGTTGAAGGTCATAACCGCCGGGATGGCTACCAGCAGTCCGAACGCCGTGGTGACCAGGGCTTCAGAGATACCGCCGGCGACTGCGCCGATACCAGAGGTCTTCTGGGTTGCGATCTGTTGGAAGGCGTTCAAGATACCAACCACCGTTCCGAACAGTCCGATAAAGGGCGCCGTGGAACCGATGGTGGCCAGACCGCCCAAGCCTCTTTTCAACTTGGCGTGGACAATGGCTTCGGAACGCTCGAGCGCGCGCTTGCTGGACTCGATCTGCTCTTCGGTGATCGCGCCGCCACTGCCATAGTTGCGGAACTCCTGCAAACCGGCGGTGACCACTTCGGCCAGGTGAGACTTCTTATTACGGTCAGCAACCTTCACTGCTTCGTCCAGTTTGCCTTCTTTGAGGGCGCCGGCAACACGTGGCGCAAACTCGCGGGACTGCTTGCGAGCCGCGCTGAAATAGAGGGCGCGGTCAATGATCACAGCCAAAGACCAGATGGACATGACAAACAAAACAGCGACGACGGCCTTAGCCGCGTTGCCCATGTTATGCCACAGGTCCATGGGAGAGAAGCCAACGGTTTGTCCTGAGTCCTGAAAGAAGTACATACCGAGAGCTGCCTGATGGGCGAGGTGAGCGAGAATCACTGAATCTTTCCTCCTACGGAATAACTTTCGTTATAGCTCTGAAACAACCAGATGCTAGCACTCGACAACTTCGTTCCGAAATGACCCGAAGTGGCCACAAGGGGGATTGCCGGCTACCACCTCTTGGTCAAAAGGCGGCGCCGGCACACATCGGATTAGCCACCGAGGTTGAAGACGACGTTGACGGTAGTCTCGACTTCGACGGGGTCTCCATTGAGCAAATAGGGTCTATAGCGCCAGGAGCGGACTGCATCCAAAGCCGCCTGCTGCAGCATCGGAGGACCGCTGATGACTCTGAGGTTGTCGATACCGCCGCTCTTCGAAATCGTCGCCTGTAAGACAACGGTTCCCTGGATGCGGGCCGCTTTCGCGATCGCCGGATACTGAGGTATTGTCTTCTGCAGCAGATTACCCGCCATGACACCGGACGAAATACTCAGCTTCTTGGGTGGTGCTGCTTTGACGACGGGGCCGGCTCCGATGCCGCCGAGAATGCCTCCCATGACGCCGCCAGGGGTGCCACCGCCCATACCTTCCATACCGGAAACACCGGCCATGGCCGGCGGGGCCGCAGACTCCTTGATCTGCTTAATGTCGTGCGGGATCTTGCTTGGCGCCTGCAATTCATTGTTAAGCATCTCAGACTTGATCTTGACCTGTACAGGCGCCTGAGGTGGTGGTGGCGGGGGAGGGGGCGGCGGGGGTGGTGGGGCAACCAGCAACGTGGCCATCATCTGCGTAGGCAACGCCTCGGGATGCAGCAACGGCCAAATGATTAGTCCTGCCAGGATTAGCCCGTTGAGGCTAAAAGTAGCAATCGACCAATACTTACTTTTAGTCTTGAGCTTGCCACCAGACTCCATGAGTGAATCTTCAAACATCGCCTTACCTCGGATATTCGAACTTGTACCTGTTTAGACACCGGCACTGGTTTTTTTGATCCCAAAGGGCTATTGGCATGCAAAGGTACTCCGTGCCGGCGATAAAAGCCAGATGAGCAGAGGATTGGGCCATGTACTGGCTTTTTCCCCTGCTCGTCTGTATCCCTGTCAGAGTGCTTGTACTGGCGATTGAGTTGGCTGCGTCTTTGACAACGGGCCCAAATTTCAGACCCTGGCCTTCTTACCGGCCGGCAGAACTGCCTTCTTGCCTCGCTTGGCCCGCCACTCCTGGTACGCCACCAGCATCGGAGCGGCCACGGCAATCGACGAATAGGTACCGATCAGGATGCCAATGACCAGCGCGAAGGAGAAGCCATGCAGGACCTCGCCGCCAAAGACGTACAGCGACAGGACAGTGAGGAAGGTTAGGCCCGAGGTGAGAACGGTCCGGCTCAGCGTCTGGTTGATACTGCGATTCACCACACTCGTCAGGGTCTCGCGGCGAGACATGCGCAGATTCTCACGGATGCGGTCAAAGACGACGATGGTGTCGTTCATCGAGTAACCAATCAGGGTCAGAATGGCGGCGATGACCGTGAGGGTGATCTCCTGGTCGCTCAGGCTAAAGGCGCCGACGGTGATCAGGGTGTCATGGAAGACGGCCACCACAGCGGCCACTCCATAAATCAGCTCAAAACGGAACCACAAGTAGATAAGCATTCCGGCCAAGCTATAAAGCGTGGCCATCAGGGCTTGCTTACGCAAGGCCGCCCCCACTTGGGGTCCGATAATATCCGCCGCGAAAACATGGAAACCGGAGAGATAGGCGCTCTGTTTCAGAAGACTCACCACCGCCGGATCGGCCACGCCGTTCAGCTGGTCGATACTGCTGAAGATACCGCCCAGATCGTGGTCGCGGTGATTCAGGATGGCCGCTGCTTGTTCGGCATATTTCTGCGCGCCGCCGCCCGTGCTCGCCAGGTGTTCGGGGTCATTCTGCTGCAGAAACTGGGCCAATGAGCCCTGGCCGGCGTTATCCAGATCCGGCTTGCCTTGGTTCGCTGCACCGTTGCTCGAGTAGTTTGTGTTCAACGCCTGCACGATGGTCTGCCGCCCGGTGTCGAGGGCCGACTCCTGGGTTTCCTTTTGCGCCAGCGAAATAGCTACCTGCTTCTGCGCGGCCGTACCGTAGGGTTGAATGCGGCTGTCGTGGATGCCGGCGTGATCCATCGCCTGGCGGATCCGGTCAGGGTCCGGTGATTGCTCAAATTGAACGTAGACCAGGGTGCCACCGCGAAAGTCGATCCCCAGCTTGATGCCATGCCAAAAAAGGATCGACAGCACTCCCGCTACGCTGAAGACCAGCGAGAAGGCGAGGAAGTACCACTTTTTCCCTAGCCAATCAACGTTAACTTCACGAAATAGTTCCACTTGAAACTCCGCCTTACTACGCGGCCACTAGCCGATCGAAAGCGCTTCGCCGCGCTGCTTGCGCTTGAGAATCGAATCGAAGATGTGGCGCGAGACAAAAACCGCAGTGAACAGGTTTGCGAACAAACCAAAACTCAGCGTTATCGCAAAACCCTTGACCGGTCCGGTGCCGAACAGGAACAGGATGATGGCCGAAACGATCGTCGTTACGTGAGTATCGACAATCGTCACCCAGGCGTGCCCGAACCCCTGGTCGACGGCCGCCGCTGGCGCCTTGCCAGCGCGCAATTCTTCCCGGATGCGCTCGAAAATCAGCACGTTCGAGTCAACGCCCATACCGATGGTCAGAATCACACCTGCGATTCCGGGCAAGGTGAGCGTGGCCCCGGAGAAGCCCATAAAGCCAAGCAGGATGATCAGGTTCAGCATCAGGGCCAGATCCGCGTTGATGCCTGCTCCATGGTAGTAGACGAGCATGAAGATCATGACCGCCAACATGCCGATGATCGCCGCGAGGACGCCCCTGCGAATGGAATCGGCGCCCAGTGACGGCCCGACCACGCTCTCCTGCAGGTAGTGAATGGAGGCCGGCAACGCTCCAGTGCGCAGCATCAGCGAGAGGTTCTGCGCCTTGTCTTTGCCCAGGCCGGTGATCCGGCCCTGGTCGCGGATCGCCTGTTGGATGTTTGCTGCTTCCTGCACCCGGTTGTCGAGAACCACAGCTAGCGATTTGCCAATGTTGGCGCTGGTGAACTGATAAAAGCGGTCACCCGCGTTGCGGCTGAGAATAAAGGTCGCATCGGGCCGTCCGTTCTCGTCCACTGAGGGCTGGGCATCGCGGAAATCGTCGCCGGCCACTTGGGGAATCCTCTGCAGGACGAAGTATTGACCCTGTAAGTCGGGCTCAGTGCCTCCGTACGCCATGACAACGTCTTCAGGAGGAACCGTTCCCCCTACGCTCTGCGCGGCAGCCTGCTCGGTGGGGAACGGACCACCGACGACCAGGTGGATCTCCAGGCGCGCAGTGGACTGGATGATGTCGCGGACCCGGCTCAGGTCGTCCACGCCCGGCAACTCGACCAGGATCTGGTTGGTGCCCAGGTTGTACTCCTGGATGGTGGGTTCGTAGTTTCCCAAGCTATTGATGCGAGTGCCGATGGTGTCGATCGATTGCTGCACCGCACGTTCCTCGATCGACTGCACCTCGGTCTGCTTCATGGTGAGGGTCCAGTTGTTATTGGGTTCGGACGCGATGGTGTATTGGGCGCCGTAGCGGGAGTCGAGCAGGCTGCGCACGTCCCCGACACGATCGGGAGGGGTGCCTTGAATCTGGATCAACTCTGGCTTCTTGGGATCGGGCTTCAGCACCGAGCGAGCGGGGAAGCCGCCCTGCTGCAGGTCGGCCTGTACCCTGCCGACAGCATTATCCGTCTCCGCGCTGACCGCCTCCTGCACCATTACCTGCAATACCAGGTGAATGCCGCCCTTGAGGTCAAGACCCAGGTGGATACGGTCGGTCAATGCCGTCTTCCAGGCAGACGGGCCAACGCCCTTCGGAATGCCGAAGATACCAAAGACGAACACGAGAAGTACTGCAACGATCAGGAGGGTTTTACGCATGGGAATTCGCAATCAGGTTTTTCGCCGGACTTACCGTCTGCCCGCGAAATACGGTTATTTAGCTTCCTCTTGGTTAGTCGTTACGGAAGCGATAGCACTCTTGATGACTTCTAACTTTATGCCGTCGGGTGGAACGCGCAGCTGCACCGCGTCCTCTTTGAGCGAAATGATAGTTCCGCGCATGCCGCCGGTGGTGGTGATGCGGTCGCCAGGTTTCAGGCTCGCCAGCATCTCCTGCCATACCTTCTGCTTCTTCTGGTTGGGCCGTACCAGCATCATGTAGAAAACGGCAATGATCAGCAGGAACGGGAGAAAGGTCACCAGGCCGGGCGGAATCACAGGAGCCAGTAACACGGGGGTGAAGGTCAACGTACCATCCTCTAATTTCTTCTCTACTACATTCTATCTGCCCCGGTTTGTCTACTGGACTGGGAGATCGCCGGAGAGGCAGAGAGACTCGGCGTGATGGTCTTCATCCCGCGCCAACGCGATCGGCTTGGCCGCGCACGCGGGCCAAGAGCGCAGGAAGAGTATCCGTCGCAATAGCATTTCGTACCGATCGCATCGTGTCAAGGTAGTAGGCCAGATTGTGCAGCGTGTTGAGCACTCCGGCGAGCGGTTCCTGGGCCGCCATCAGGTGGCGGAGGTAGGCCCGGCTGTAACGGGCACACACCAGGCAGCCGCAGTGCGGATCGGGCGGCTCCGAATCTTCGGCGAAGCGGCGATTTCTGATGTTGAGCCTCCCGCCGGAGGTAAATAGCAGGCCATGCCTGGCTGCGCGGGTCGGGATGGTGCAGTCCATCATGTCCACGCCCAACGCAGCGTACTCCACGATCTCATCCGGGTAGCCCACGCCCATTACATATCTTGGCTTGTCCGGCGGTAGCAGTGGCAGGGTGCTTTCGATGATTTCCCGGGTGAGCGCTCTCGGCTCGCCCACGCTTAGTCCGCCGATGGCGTAGCCGGGGAAATCCATGGCGACCAGCTGTTCGGCGGACTCGCGCCGCAGGTCCGGAAACATGCCGCCCTGCACGATGCCAAACAGCGACTGGCCGCCGTTGGCGTGGGCGTTGAAGTGCTGTTGGCTGCGTTTGGCCCAGCGTAGGGTGAGTTCGAGGGATTGCAGGGCTCGCGTCCGGTCGGCCGGGTATTCCGTGCACTCATCAAAAGCCATGATGATGTCGGCGCCCAGGGCTATCTGCACGTCCATGGAGTGCTCGGGGGAGAAGAAATGGGAGGAACCATCCAGGTGGGAACGAAACTTCACGCCTTCTTCGCTCACCTTGCGCAACTCATTGAGGCTGAAGACCTGAAAGCCGCCAGAGTCGGTGAGCATGGGCCGCGGCCAGGCGATGAAGTGATGGAGGCCGCCCAGACGGCGAATCAGCTCGTGGCCCGGACGCAAGTACAGGTGATAGGTATTCGCGAGAATGATCTGCGCGCCCAGCTCTTCGAGCAGATGTTGGGGAATCGCCTTGACTGACCCGGCGGTGCCGACAGGCATGAAGGCCGGAGTCTGGACCAGCCCATGAGGCAGCGTCAGGGTCGCTCGCCTCGCCTGTCCACTGATGGCTTCTATCTGAAAAGCGAGAGACACGTAGGTGATTCTAGCGTGCGTCCCGCGCCTTGGAATGACGGATGAGTCCCGAAGGGACGGCTGAACTTAGCCCAGGACGTCAGTCCTGGGTTCACATCGACACAATTTGGAAGTCCCGCAGGGACGGCTGAAAGTTGCCCATGACGACCTCGGACTGGACCTTCTCAACCGTCCCTCCGGGACTGATCCTGTTTTCCAAACCCAACCCAGGACTGACGTCCTGGGCTAAGTTCAGCCGTCCCTTCGGGACTCATCCGTTTCTCACGCCGACGCACTGCAGACACTCGGTTTTCACCCTCATCAGGCAGCAGGGCCAGCAGCTCAGCTATGGTCTGGTTGCGCTGCGGGTGCTGGAGCTGCGGCGCGATCTCGGCCAGGGGCGCCAGTACAAAGCGGCGGCGGACTAAGGCCGGGTGAGGCAGCGTCAGTTCCTCCCCCATGATGACGGTATCGCCAATCAGGAGCAGATCCAGGTCCAGCGTCCGAGGACCGTTAAGAACACCCTGGCTGCGGTCGCGGCCCAGCTCCCTCTCAATTGCCAGCAAGGCACGCAACAAGGGTAGCGGCTCCAATTTAGTTTCCAAAGCCAGGACCGCATTCAGGAAGGACGGTTGATCATGAAAACCGACCGGCTCGGTTTCGTAGAGCGAGGAGCACATTTCCACCCGTCCTAGCCCTTCCAAACGATCCGTTGCGGCGGCCAGGGTTTCCTCCCGGTCACCCAGATTGGAGCCGAGAGCAATATAGGCGGTAGGCATCGAAGTGGCCCTAGAATACAGCCCTCACGATACGATGCCCTATGCGCATCGCCTTCTTCGGGGGCACATTTGATCCGCCGCATTGTGGCCATATCTCGATTGCCCGAGCCGCCATCTGCCGGCTGGCACTGGACCAGGTGCTGGTCGCTCCCGTCGGCACCCAGCCGCTTAAGGGCGGCTCAGCCCACTCCAGTTTTGAAGATCGGCTGACCATGGTTCGCCTAGCCGTGGCAGGAGAGCCCGGACTTATCGCGAGCAGCGTGGACGCGCCTCTGCCCAATGGACAGGCCAACTACACTTTCGATACCCTCCAACGCCTGCGCAGCCAGCTCCAACCCACCGATATGCTCTTCTGTTTGCTCGGTGCCGATTCCTTCCTGACACTCAAGTCGTGGCATCGATGCGCCGAACTCCTTGTTTCTTGTAGCTTTATCGTCGCCGGGAGGCCTGGGTTCTCGCTCAATGAGGTCAATGCGGCGCTTCCCGAGGGGATCAAGAATACCGGCGAATGCCGGGAAGCCGGGTACACCCGCTTCACCCTCTCCGGGCCTTCAAATCAGAGCTCTGAGCTTTTTGTGCTGCCAGACCTGGACCAGGACATCTCCGCAACGGAGATTCGCGCCGCCCTGGCCGAAGGGTCGACGCCGCAAACCGTGCTGCCTTCCGCGGTTGCGGATTACATTCGCGTTCACGGACTCTACCGGCAGGTAGAGATACCATAGGACCAGGAGATACGAAACCGACCGAATGGCAACTAAGGAAACGCGCCGCATGGTTTTGGCCGCTGCACAGGCCTGCGAAGACAAAAAAGCTGAGGACACCCGAATCCTCGAACTCGATGCAGTGGACGCCGGTTTCACCGACTTTTTTCTCATCTCGAGTGGGTCGAACGAACGCCAGACGCAGGCGATTGCCGACGAGATTGAGATTCGCCTGAAAAAGGTTTTCCAAACCTACCCCAACTCGGTCGAGGGCCGCCGCCAGGGAGAGTGGATATTAATGGACTATGTGGATTTTGTCGTCCACATTTTTCTAACCGAAAAGAGGGCGTACTACGACATTGAACGGCTAAGAAAATCAGCGCGCACCGTGGACCTGGATCAGTTGAAGGCCATGTTGGTGGAAAAGACAACGGTGGCGCGTGCCAAGCCGGCAAAGAAGGCGGCCAAAAAGGCTGTGGCTAAGAAGACAGTTGCTAAGGCTTCGCCCAAAGCGACCGTAGTCCGGCGCAAGCCCGCGGTGAGTAAGGCCGATAAAAGCTGATGGAATTTTTCAAATGCGCATCGGCATGATGACGTAGCGGTACTTGAAATCATCCGCGGCATCTTCCGGGCGCATCTGGCCGGCGGACTGAGCGTCTTTAAATTCGAGCCGTACTTCACCGCTTGACCCGACAGCTTTCAGAAAGTCGATGAGATAGGTCGAATTAAAACCGACCACGATGGGGTCGAAGCTGTAGGGGCTTTCGATGGTATCTTCCGACTCGCCCGATTCGGTGGAGGAAGAAGAGATCTTCATCTCATTCTGTTCCAGCCGGATCTTGATAGCGCCGGAGCGTTCGTCAGCGAATTGCGCGACCCTCTGAATGGACCCCATTAATTCTTCGCTGCGCACAACGACGAACTTATTGTTGTCCCGGGGTAGCACCGCCTCGTAGTTGGGAAACTGACCGGTGAGCTTACGAGTAGTGAGCACGCGATGGCCCAGACGGAAGAACAGAGTGTGCTCGTCATCGTAAAAGTCGAGCGCTTCTCCATCGCTATCAGCCAGCAGGGATTGCAGCTCAGCCAACGCCTTACGCGGGATCAGGGTCTTCTTCTCTCCGCTGATGTTCTTGAGCGATTCGCCAGTCTTTTCAATGTGCGCCAGGCGGTGACCGTCGGTGGCAACCATGGAGAGCGACTCTGCCTTCAGAATGAGCAACGCGCCATTCAGGGTATAACGCGATTCTTCGTTGGAGATGGCGAAGATCGTTTTCGATATCATGCCCTTGATCGAAGCCGCTGACAGCTGGGTCAGTCCGGTTTCGGGAAACTCGGGTACCTGGGGAAAATTCGCCCGAGCCATGCCCACCATCTTGGTGTTGGAGCGGCCGGAACGAATCTGTACCCAGTGGTTCTCCATGAGCTTGATGGATATATCGCCGTCGGGCAGCAACTTGACGTAGTCAAAGAGTTTGCGCGCGGGGATGGTGCATGCCCCGGGCTTTTTGACTCTGGCGGCACAGGAGGTACGAATGCTCTGGTCCAGGTCGGTCGCGGTGATCGTGAGACGGTCAGTCGCGTCCCCTTCTCCGGCCCCTGCCTCGAGGAGAAAATTGGAGAGGATCGGAATGGTCGTCTTCCGCTCGACGACGCTCTGGGTCGCACTCAGCTCCCGCAGCAGGTCCTGACGACTTACGCTGATTTCCATCGTTGCGGCTCCCTGTACGACCGGTCTCTCCTGCTCAACCCCCGCGCTAAGCATGGTGTGTTTGCCCCCTTGTCGGTTTGACTCACTCTACACCACTGCGGAGGGGCCTGAGAATCTCATCTGTGCTTCATCCTGTGGATTCCCGGTGCTTAATGCAACGACTGCGATGACAAGCGGAACAGAAAAGTTTTACTACGATGAAAAACCAAAATAATCCATTCCTTCTTAGTCGTAGTAGCCGTTCGTGACGGAAAAGTGGAAAGGGGGACGGAAACCAATCGGGTGGCGCGGATGACAGCCGTCCACGTTTTAGAAAACCGGGCCTGCGCAAAATGAAAAGCGGGAAGAGTGGCGCATAGCCCTGAGTTGGGTCCCGCCTTCCCCACGGTCTGCACAGCCGCCCGAAAAAAGGCTGTGGAAAGCGGCCGCGTCAAGTGCAAAGAGCGTCCGCAAGCAGTGCTGATGCGGGTCTGCTGGAGGCCGGCTTTGCACAAAGCCCTAAACGCAGCTACGGTGTTTTTTCCGGCGCCTTTTCCCACAGTTCCTGGTGGCGGTCATCGGAAAACAGCAATCCGGTGACGTGGCCGTCGGGACCTTTTTGAAAAGTGAGGCGAGTGCTGCTGCCGCTGGGATAGAAAAATCGATTCGGTTGCTCGGGCAGCAACTCGGTCTGATCGCCGGTGCGATTTCTGGACATCAAACGGTTGCCTTGACGGAAGACGGTGACCTGGGTCACGCCGGCGTCGACGTACTCACCTTGATAAGCGTCATAAACAGTGGGATCCACACGGATTGGCAAAGGATGGATGGGGATGACGCGCTTTTCTGAGTACGGCTTGGTGGCAGCGATATCGGAGAGGTGGTGAGCTAAAAACCACTGCGGCAATTGCGGATCAACGTACGCGCGATCCCAGGCGTTGTGATGATAGTTGGCATATTCCCAGAAGCGTACATTGCCCCCCGCAGCACTGAGGGCGGCAAACATGATCTGCGATTGCGCCGGAGATACGACAGGGTCGTCTGCGCCGTGAAAGATCCATACGGGTGTGCGGCCGATGGCCTTGACGTACTCCGGAACAAGCTCCGGCTGATGCCAGCGGCCGGGCGCGTAGGACCAGTAGATGCCTCCGCATACGGGAGCGATGGCAGCAAAGCGGCCAGGATAGTCCTTGGCAATCTCCCACACGCCGTATCCGCCCAGTGACATGCCGGTGAGGTAGAGCCGATCTGGATCGCCGTGGAATTCTTTGACCTCGGCGTGCAAGGCCTCCATAGCCATGGCCATGATGTCCGAGTCGGTCCAGTGATGATGGTTGTAGGGCACCTGGGGCATGACCACCACAAAGGGCCAGCGCTCGTAGTGGGACCGCAGGGCGTTGGGTAGACCTACCTGGGTCTCGTCAAGACCGTCTGAGCCGCGTTCCCCCGATCCGTGCAGAAACAGGATGACCGGCCACTTCTGCTTGGGGGACCAGTCCATGGGTAGATATACGACGTAGTGATAAACGGTGCCATCGAGGGTGATGGTGCGATTGAGAAAGCCGGTGTCTTGTTGGCGGGCGTAAGCCAGCGGCCCCACGAGCGGCACTACGCTGAGGAGGAAAGCGGTGATCAAGTAGCCAGCCAATGAAGCCAGGCGGCGCGGCGACTCGAAACAAAACATAGACAACTTGAGCATACCGGGAGCGGCCCGGACGTGAAAAGGCTCTAGGGTTTGGAGAGTTTGCGCCGGATGGGGAAAAGAGACCGCAGATGTCATTCGGCTTTCGGATTCGTTCAGCCGTTGAGGGTCTCCAGGAGTTTGTTGATGGTGCGGTTTAGATCTTTGTCGGCACGGCGCTGTTCGTCGATTTTGGCAATGGAATGCATCACGGTGGTGTGGTGTTTGCCGCCGAACTGCCGCCCTATCTCGGGCAGGGATGCCTCGGTCATCTGCTTGGCCAGATACATGGCGATCTGGCGGGGAACGACCACGGAGCGGGAATTATTTTTCTGCTTCAGCTCGGCTACGCGCATGCCGAACTGCTCGGAGACAGCGCGTTGAATCGCTTCAATCGTGATCTTGCGTACCTGGGTATCGATGAACTGCTTGAGGCACAGCTGGGTGGTGGCCAGAGTAAGCTCGGCGCCATTGAGGCGGCACCAGGCTAACAGCCGCACCATGGCGCCCTCCAACTCGCGCACATTGGTGCGCACGTTCGAGGCGATGAAGAGAGCGATATCGGTGGGCAGGAGAACATGCTCACTCTCCGCCTTCTTCTGCAGGATAGCGACCTTGGTCTCCAGATCGGGGGGCTGAATGTCGGCGATCAATCCCCATTCAAACCGGCTGCGCAACCGGTCCTCGATTTCCGGCAGTTCCTTGGGGGGACGATCGGAGGCGATGACAATCTGCTTCATGCTCTCGTGGAGCGCGTTGAAGGTGTGGAAGAACTCTTCCTGGGTTCGCTCCTTTTGCGCCAGGAACTGAATGTCGTCAATCAGCAGCAGGTCGACGGAGCGAAACTTATCGCGGAAGCTGGTCATTTTGTCATAGCGCAACGAGTTGATCATCTCGTTGGTGAACTTCTCGCTGGAGACATAGCAGACCGAGCATTGCGGCTGTCGCTTCTTCACCTCATGGCCGATGGCATGCATTAAGTGGGTTTTGCCCATGCCGACACCGCCGTAGATAAACAACGGATTGTAGGCCTTGGAAGGACGTTCGGCGACAGCCTCAGAAGCCGCGCGGGCAAACTGATTGCCATTGCCAATGACGAAGGCATCGAAGGTGTAGCGAGGGTTAAGCTGCGCGGCCGTGGCCCAGTCGAACTTGGCCTGTTGGGGCGCCGGCGGCATGCCGACATTGCGGTTGGCTGGGCGTTGTGCTCCTGGCGAGTGGGAGGGCATGGGAGCGAACCCTCCATCCTCACGCACACGGACAGCGGCAGGCTCCTCCTGCGGGATGACGAAAGAGACATCGTCGAACTCCAGGTGGAAGGCATCAATGGCTTCCTGGATCAGATCGCCGTAGCGGTCGCCGATGTGCTGAAACTCAGGTGTGGGCACCCGCACGAAAAGCATCCGGCCTGTGATGTGGCTGAACCGCGTGGGTTTGAGCCACGTGTCAAAAGATTGCCGGTTGACCTTCTTTTCAAGAGCTCCCAGTATCCGCGCCCAGGGATTGGGCACGGCGGGGGCGGTGGCGACAAAAGACATACGCTTCCTTCGTTCAACGCCGACTGCCTGATACCTTCCGCTAGGTGCAAAGGAGCAAACTCGCTGCGGTGTTGACCGTGCGTGTCATTGTAGTTCCTGTGCTTAGGAACTGCTTTGGGGAACAACCCCTTCGCGAAAGTATCCAGATCGAAAGATCAGGTAGTGTGGACGTGCAGAAAATCAATCTTGATCGGAGCCGATACTAGCACAGTTACAAGGCGGTGCAACGGCTCATTCCAGGCAAAAAAATCTTTCTTTCCCGAGTTGCACCATGCGCAGTGAAAGCGAACGCCCCGGCCGCATGAGGCATCTTGCCGCATAGCCCTTTTGGGCTGAATCCGTTATACTTAAAGCTTGCCTCAAGGCACAAATTTTTGACTGAGATCAGGAGCGCAGTGTTATGCCCAAGCGCACATTCCAACCGAACCGCCGCCACCGGGCGAAGACTCACGGGTTTTTGACCCGCATGAAGACCAAGGCAGGGGCAGCAGTGCTTTCCCGCCGCCGGGCCAAGGGACGCAAGCGCGTTTCCGTGAGTGCCGGTTACCGGGACTAGAAGAGTTTACGGGCGACCGGGGGAATTCTCCGTTGAGACCTCTTACCCAAAGCGATCCGCGGCTACGCAAGCACGCAGACTATCAACGCGTTTATCAACGGAGCCGCAAACACTTCTCGTCTTCGATGACATACTTCTACGCCGAGCGCGGTGCGGGCCCGGTTTATGGCCCGCGCGTGGGTCTGACTGCTGGGCGTGTCCTTGGCAAAGCGGTGGAACGCAATCGCATCAAGCGGCGTATGCGCGAAGCCGTGCGCCTGAGCGTGGCTTCGCTGACGCGCGACGTCGACGTGGTGCTGCACCCTCGGCGCACGGTGCTGACTGCGGAATTTACTGGCCTGCAAGATGAGGTATCCAGAATCTTTGCCACCGTGCAAAAGTCCAGAGACAAGGCCGCACCCGCCGGGTTGAGGCCAGCGGATGCCTGATCTCTATCGGCGCTGGATCTCGCCGCTGCTCCATTCCGTCAGTGGAGCGTCGGGTGCGTGTCGTTTTCAGCCGACCTGTTCAGAATATGCCGTGGCCGCAGTACGTCGGCACGGGATCTTCTATGGCACGGCGCTTGCAATTTGGCGTGTGCTGCGCTGCAACCCCTTCGGTCGCGGCGGCTTTGACCCGGTTCCGGGCACTTACACGGGGCCCCTTCCGCCGTCGCTCCGCACAGATGACCCCCGCCATTTACCATAAGAGCGTGGCCATTGGTGCATCAGGCGCCAAATGCCGCAAGATCGTCCGATCGACAGGAACTCTCTTTGGCAGAAATACGCAATCCTAATCAGCCGGGTGGCGGTGGCGGTGGGCAGGACTCACGCACTCTTCTCATCTTCTCCATCGTCTTTGTTCTTATATTTCTAGGCCTGCAATATTTTTCGCCGAAGAAAAAGACGCAACCGGAGACTCCGGCCGATGTGGCTTCGACCTCTGCGCCCAAGGCGTCGACGTTTGCTCCTGCGCCTGCGTCTGCGATGGTTGCTGCGCCCGACCCCGCCAAAGCGTCGACGCAAGCTGTTGAGGCGGCTGCCGAGTCGACCACTGTGGTTGAGAACGAGTTGTACCGCATCACGTTTTCGAATCGCGGCGGTCAGGCCGTCTCCTGGATTCTGAAGAAGTACAAAGACGATGCCGGTAAACCGCTGGACCTGGTCAACCCCAAGGCCGCGGCCAAGGCTGGGTATCCACTCTCGCTCTGGACCTACGACGCAAATCTGCGTAACCAGCTCGCGCAGGCGTTGTATGTGCCGTCGGCCACGGGTACGTTGAATGCTCCTGCCACGCTCAGCTTTACCTACTCCAACAACGGCCTCGAAGTGAAAAAGACTTTCAGCTTCGATTCCACGTACGTCGTTCATCTGGACACGACGGCCACCAATCATGGGAGCCCGGTGACCGCCCTGATTGCCTGGCCCAGCGGCTTTGGCGATCAGGATACTCTCCCGGATTATGCCCAGTCGCAGTTCGACACCATGCAAGGGGGCAAGAACGAGAACCAGGCGGCGAAGAAGATTGCCGGCGGCGGCACAATGCCCGGACCATTCGAATGGGCTGGAGTGAGCGACCTGTCTTTCGCAGCGATTTTTCTTCCCGACGACCCTTCGCAAACGCTGCTGGTTGGTCTGCATGATTCGATCGACCTACCACGCCACGGCAAAGCCGATCAGACCGACCAGGCGTCTGTGCTCGGCGCTGCGATGGGTTCGAACTCCGGGCACAGCAGCTTGCGCCTCTTCGCCGGACCTAAGGTGCTGGACGTGCTTGCCTCTGTGCGCGCTACGGCGAATGGCGGGCAGACGGGCCCGAGTCTCGAACCGGTGGTGGACTTCGGTTATTCGGGGATCATCGCCAAGCCATTGTTCCTGGCCCTGCTTTGGGTACATGAGCATATTGTCTCCAACTGGGGCTGGGCCATTCTCGTTCTAACCCTGGTGATCAACCTGGCTATGCTGCCGACCCGCATCCAGATGATGAAGTCTGCTCTGAAGATGCAGCGCATTCAGCCGGAGATGAATGCGATCAAGGAGAAGTACAAGAAGTACAAGACCACGGATCCGCGCCGCGCGGACATGAACAAAGAAATGTTCGACCTGCAAAAGCGCGAGGGCGTGAACATGTTTGGCGGCTGCCTGCCGATGTTGGTGCAGTGGCCGTTACTGTTCGCTTTTTATCGCATGCTGCTGCACACCATCGAACTGCGCCAGGCGCCCTGGCTGTGGATCCATAACCTGGCTGCTCCCGACCCCCTGCATATTCTGCCGGTCTTTTTCATCGTGACCATGTTCCTGGTGCAGTACCTGACTCCATCGCCAGGTATGGATCCCGCGCAGCAGAAGATGATGGCCTTTACCATGCCGGTCTTTTTTGGTTTCATGACATGGAATTTGAGTTCCGGGCTGGCCTTGTACTGGGCGTTCGGCAACGTGATTAACGTGATCCAACAGGCGGTCATGAACCGGACCGGCATAGGCAAGCAGATGCGCGAAATCGCTGCCAAGCGGGCGGCCAAAAAAAGCGGTGGAAGTGGCCGCCAGATGGTTCGCCGTTAAGGATTCGGGTGGGCGGTTACCGAGCGTGAGATTTGGTGTCTGCCCCGGCTGACGTCCGCGCTCGCAAGATGCGATACTAAACCGATGCCGATTGTCGACCACGCGGCTGCAGCTCAAAAGATTGCAGCCTTCCTCAAGACCCTTACCACCACTGGCGGCCTGCGATTGAAGTATCGGATCATCGCGGGCGCGGGAGCCCGTGATCCCGATGGCCTCGAGGCCCGCGAGATTTACGTGGAGATGTCCGGGCCGGATGCCGTGCTCCTGACTCAGCGCGGCGGCGAATTGCTGCGGGCGTTGGAGCACATCGCGGCCAAGATCGTGCGCCTCGAAGCGGAAGAGCACGACATTGTTTCTTTCGACGCCAACAACTTCAAGGCGCTCCGCGCGCGGGAGCTAAAGCTGGCCGCAGAGACGGCGGCGGAACGGGTCCGCGGCACGTCTCAACCCTACAGCTTTGCGCCGATGAGTTCGCGAGAGCGCCGTATGCTGCACCTGGCGTTCCGGGACTACACCGATCTCGAAACCGAGAGCAGCGGCGAGGGTTTACGCCGCTTCGTGGTGGTCTATCCGAAGGGAGCGGCGCGGCTTCGGCCACGGGCCTCGGAAGTTGGCGGCGCACGGCCGGCGCGGCGCAACTCCCCCTATTGAGCATCGGGAGGCTTTATGCAGCCCGATCCACACTTGGTTTACCAAAACGAGACCATCGTCGCCGTAGCCACGCCGCCCGGACGCGGTGGTATTGGGATCGTGCGCCTTTCCGGCCCCGAAGCAACCGGGATTGCCGAGCCGATGCTCCGCCTGCGCAATCCTCTGGCCCATGCACAGGCACGCTTTGCCGATCTGCTGGACCTCGACACCCAGGAAAAGCTGGATGAGGCGGTGGTCACGTTCTTTGCTGCGCCCAATTCCTACACCGGCGAAGATGTGGTCGAAGTGGCTGCACACGGCTCACCGGTGATTTTGGATACTTTAGTGCGGCAGGCGCTCGCAGGCGGAGCGCGTTTAGCGGCTCCGGGCGAGTTCACGCAGCGAGCGTTTCTCAGCGGCCGCATCGATCTGACGCAGGCCGAAGCGGTGCACGACCTGATTGAAGCGCAGACGCTTTACCAGGCGCGGGTCGCTGCGCAGCAACTGCATGGCGCTCTTTCGCGGCGTATCAAGCCCATCAAAGAGGGACTGGTCTCGCTGATTGCTATGCTCGAAGCGGGAATCGATTTCGCAGAAGACGATGTGGATGTGCTTCCTGGGGGAGAGATCCGAAGCAGGATCGAGGAGATTCGCATTCTGCTGCAGCCGGTTGCGGACAGCTTTGCCCGCGGACGCATTGTGCATGCGGGGTTGGTGCTGGCGATTGTAGGCCGGCCGAATGCGGGCAAGTCTTCTCTCTTTAATCGCATCGTGCAGCGAGAGCGCGCGATTGTCACCGCGGCGCCCGGGACCACGCGCGACCTGGTGACGGAGCGGGTGTCGCTGGGCGGAATCCCCGTGGAGCTGGTGGATACGGCTGGCATGCGTGAGGCCAGTGACGAGGCGGAGCAGATAGGGATTCGTAAATCGCGCGAGGCGCTGGCGGATGCAGACATGGTGTTGATGGTGCTGGACGCAACCGCGGCGCCGGGTCAGGAAGAGCTGGAGCTTCTGGCAACGCTGGCGCAACGTCGAGCGCTGGTGGTAGTGAACAAGAGCGATTTGGCACAACCGTCGGCCGCAATGGAGGACGCACTGGGCGGTCTGGGACTGCCGGTGGTTCACACCTCGGCACTCAGCGGACAAGGAGTGGGCGAGCTAAAGGAAAAGATGTTGGCCATGGTAGGCGAGCGCACGGTGGAGACGGAGAGCGGCATGCTGACCAGCTTGCGCCAATACCAGGCGGTAACCGCAACGCTGGAAGGCCTGGCGGCCGCAGGCGTCGCGGCCAGGCAAAATATTCCGCATGAGATGGTGCTGCTGGATTTGTACGGAGCGCTTCGTCATCTCGATTCGCTCACCGGCGAGACCACCAGCGACGACATCCTGAATCTGATCTTTTCTACCTTTTGCATCGGGAAATGATGATTGCCGCTGAGACAAACTGAAAAGCGAACCTCAGGGGCTTTAGAGTCTACGTGGGCACTAAAAAGAAACCGCATCTTTGTTTGGGCCCTTACGGCCCGACTTCAAGTCGTGCCCTGTTACGAAGCTTCAAAGCGCTGACTCCCAAAATTCGCGCACTGCGCGGCGTGTTTGAGGCCATTGGGCTGCGAAGCTGATCTGCCGGGACAAGATTGCTCTTTAACAAAGACCCGGTTTGGTTGTTTTGAGACCATTCGCTTCGCAGAGCATCGTAGTGATGGAAACCTTTGCGCTCGGGGGCCGGAGGGCCGGTGGGTTTTCATCCGGGACCGGTTGCTCCCTCCGCGTTTAGCCTTCGAGGGTTTCGCGACTCGAGTAAGCCATCAACGCCTACCTACCATGGAGGAATCACAGTATGCCGCTGCCCACAGACGAAAAAATCGTTGCTCTGAGCAACGAAATACTGCAGAAATTCGAGGCCCTGTTCGGAGCGCACCCTGGCTTTCGGCCGGCTCACGCCAAGGGCATCATGTTGAATGGATCGTTCACGCCAACCCCGGAAGCGGCTTCGCTCAGCAAGGCGCCTCACTTGAACCGTCCATCCACGCCGGTCACGGTGCGGTTCTCCAACTCCACCGGCATTCCCGTCATACCGGACAATGATCCGAATGCCGATCCACGCGGCTGTGCGATCCGGTTTTATCTTGCCGATCGCGTGCACACCGACATCGTGGCCCATTCCACCAATGGTTTTCCTGCGCGAACGGGGCAGGACTTCCTGGAGTTCCTGACCGCCATTGCCGCGACCGACCTTACTCACATTCCCGGCTCGCCACTGGAAAAATACCTGGGCACCCACCCGGCAGCGCTGGCATTTGTGCAAGCGCCGAAGCCCCCCGCTTCGAGCTTCGCCCGGGAAACATATTTTGGTCTGACCGCCGTTCGCTTTATCAATAAAGATGGCGTGAGCCATTACGGCCGTTACCGTATTCTCCCGGAGGCCGGCAACGATCATCTGGAGGCGGCGGCTGCCGCGGCAAAGGGGCCAAATTATCTGTTCGACGAAATTGAGCACCGGATCGCCAATGAGCCAGTCAAGTTTCGAGTGGTGGCTCAATTAGCCGAGGACGGGGATACGGTGAACGACGTGACCATTCAGTGGCCGGAAAGCCGCAAGCAGGTGGAGTTGGGCAAACTGTCGTTCACAGAGCCGGTGCTCGATGAAGTTCATGAACAGAAGCAGATTATCTTCGATCCCATTCCACGCGTGGATGGCATTGATGCCTCCGATGACCCGCTGCTGGAGTTGCGGGCCGCAGTCTATCTATTGAGCGGACGCCGCCGACGGTCAGCTCCCGAATAGAAGGCTTGAAATAAATCGAACCACGAGCCTGGACTCTCCGTATCTAGCTTTGCGGGAGGGGATTGCCTCTCAGCACATAGTTCGGGGAACAGGGATGCAGATTGCAGCAGATATCCGTTACGCATTACGTCAATTTGCCAAGGCGCCGGGATTTACCACGACAGCGATTCTTACCCTGGCCCTTGGCATCGGCGCCACCACGGCAATCTTTACCCTGGTCTATGCGGTCCTTCTGAAATCGCTGCCGGTGGTCAACCCTGAGGATTTGTGGCGGGTCGGCAATGAAGAGAACTGCTGCGTCAACGGCGGCATGCAGGATAACTGGACTCTCTTCTCCTACGAACAATACAAGCAGTTTCGGGCGCAGGCCACCGGCTTCGCCGAGCTCGCTGCTTTTCAAGCCGGGGGAACGATGATTGGCGTTCGCCGCGACGGCAGCAATAAGCCATCGGAGCCCTACAAGAGCGAGTTCGTCTCCGGCAACTACTTTTCGACCTTCGGTATCCTGCCTTATTTCGGGCGGGCGATCACCCCGAACGACGACCGGAAGGGGGCGCCTGCTGTGGCTATGATGAGCTTCAGGACCTGGCAGGATAAGTTTGGCAAAGACAGCTCGGTGGTCGGGTCGGGCTTCGTGATCAACGGTCAGCCGTTCACCGTGGTGGGGATCACTCCGCCGGGATTTTTCGGCGACCGCGTACAGAGCACGCCGCCGGCTTTTTTCATTCCTCTCAA
This sequence comes from uncultured Acidobacteriaceae bacterium, assembly GCA_963830325.1. Lineage (GTDB taxonomy): Bacteria > Acidobacteriota > Terriglobia > Terriglobales > Acidobacteriaceae > PALSA-350. The sequence goes on along the minus strand of CAWHMV010000003.1, from coordinate 393,518 downwards.
CGATGAACCATTGATCAGCCCAACGGGCACGATCCTGGAGGAGGCCTCACTCGACTGGCTCGATCTGATCGGCCGTATTCGACCCGGAGCAAACCCCCAAGCCATGGAAGCGCAAATGCAGGTGCAGCTGCGGCAATTTTTGCTCAGCCCATTGAGCAAAGTAGAGCCGCGCGACAAACCCCTGGTGGCCAAGCAGATGCTGCACTTCTCTCACGGGGGCAACGGCGTGCAGATGATGAGAGACGAGTATAAGGACGGGCTGCACCTGCTGATGTGGGTGTCCGGGTTTGTTCTGCTGATCGCCTGCGCGAACCTCGCTAACCTGATGCTGGTGCGTTCCGCAAACCGGCAGCAGCAAACGTCGGTGCGGTCGGCGCTGGGAGCTCCCCGCATGACGCTGGTCCGGCAAACCCTTACCGAAAGCATTGTCCTGGCCGTGCTGGGTGGTATTGCAGGAATCGTGGTGGCATTCGCCGGAACCAGGGTCATTCTGTTGCTTGCGTTTCAAAAGGAGCCGGTGCCGATACCGGCTAGTCCTTCTCTGCCGGTGCTCGGGTTTGCCCTCCTGGTTTCCTTGCTGACGGGTGTTCTTTTTGGGGTCGGCCCGGCCTGGTTGACGTCCAAGGCAAACCCCGTAGAGGCGCTGCGCGGCGCCAATCGCTCCACGGCGAACCATGGGGGATGGGGACAGAAATCGCTGGTGGTGTTGCAGGCGGCGCTCTCGCTGGTCCTGCTTTGTGCCGCTGGTTTGCTGGCGCGCAGCTTGAGCAACATGCAGCACCAGGACTTTGGTTTTGTCACGACGAATCGCTACATCCTGCATATCGACCCGCAGATGGCCGGCTACAAGCCGAACCAGCTGGAAGCGCTCTTTCGGCAACTGCACGCCAACCTGGCGGCGATCCCGGGTGTGAAGCAGGTGAGTTTTTCCATGTACAGCCCGATGGAAGGAGATAACTGGGGCGAGGGCGTGTTTATCGACGGCGAGCCACCACCGCCACCCGGAACTCACGATCATGGAGCCTCATGGCTGCGCGCCGGCCCGCATTACTTCGACACCATCGGGACGAAGATCGTAGAGGGCCGCGCCATGAACGAGCAGGACACGCCAACGACGCGCAATGTTGCGGTGGTGAATCGCTTCTTCGAGAAAAAGTACTTCAAGGATGGCCACGCGATCGGCAAGCATTTCAGCGACGATGTGAAGCATCCGGGAAATTTTGAAATCGTCGGTGTGACAGAAGACACGCACTATTGGGGACCGTCGGAGAAGATGCGCCCGATGTATTTTCTCGCGCAGGGACAGACTGTCCACAGCGACGATCCGCGCTATCAGCAGTTTGAGGACCGGTCTCAATATCTGAATGCAATTGAGATTGAGACTGCGGGCAACGTGCCTGGACTCGAGGCGCAGGTGCGTCGTGCCACTGCGCAGGTGAATGCGGATCTCGCGATCATTGATTTGAGAAGCTTTGCGGAACAGGTTAAGGCCAACTTTACCCAGCAGGCGATGATCGCCAAGTTGACATCGTTTTTCGGCGTGCTGGCGCTGGTTCTGGCCTCGATCGGACTCTACGGTGTGACTGCATATTCGGTGGAACGCCGTACGAGCGAGATTGGTATCCGCATGGCGCTGGGGGCTGATCGCACGAGCGTGCTGCGGATGGTGCTGCGCGGAGCTTTCCTGCAGGTGGGCATTGGTCTGGCAATCGGGATTCCAGTGGCCATCCTGGCCGGACACGCGATGGCGAGCCAGTTGTTTGGGGTGAAGCCCTATGACCCGCTTATTTTGTCGGTCACGTTGCTGGTGCTGTGCGCGGCGGCGTTTTTTGCCGCGCTCTTGCCGGCGCGCATCGCAGCGGGGTTGGAACCGATGCGGGCGCTGCGAACGGAGTAAGTAGGGCTACGCCCAGCGCTCGTGCGGCGCACGCCCTACGCGACAGTCAGCGGAGCAGTGGCTTTCCGCTTCAAGGTAAGCGCGGGGCGCTCGATGAAGTGCCAGCTCAACCAGCCGAGGCTGAAGCAGATGACTGTCGACGCGGCAAATGCGATCCAGGGTGAGCCTCGGTGGAACCATATCCACAGGCTTTCCACGGGCCATCCGTATAGGTAGATTCCGTAAGAGATGTCGGGAAGCCTTTTCATCACGGACAACCAAGGTAGATGCATCTGACCGAGGTAAAACATGAGGTAGCCGCCGCACAATACCATGGCCAACTCGGCCCTGGCGGGCGCGAAGACAAAGCAGGTAGCCATCACTACAGTGAGAATGATGGCGAACATTGGCCGGAAGGGAATGCGATGGCGAAACAGGTAGAAGCAACAGCCGACCAGGTAAACGGCGGTTAAGCGGAAAAACAAGCCAGGCTGGCCTACGAGGGCTTCCATGTGCCTCGGCCGGTGCATAAGTCCAAAGGGCGCTGGGAACAAAAGTGAGGACAGCAGGACAGTGGTAACCACGAGTACAGGGATCGGGCGCCGGAGTAAGCCGCAAAGCCCGAGGAGCGCAACCAACAGGTAGCATCGGAATTCGTAACCGATGGTGTACATCGCGCCGTTCACCATCGCATACGGGTGTCCGGGAAACACTGGAGGCGTCGCCGGCGAGCTGAGAAGAGCAATGCTTTTGATGAACCCGACGTTGAGGTCCCGGAAAAAATGAGAAACTCCAGGAGCGAGCAGGCCGACGGCGACCGTGCTGAGCGCCACCGCCACCAGATAGCCGGGCACGATGCGCAGAATGCGTTTGCGGAGAAAATTGAGAAACTCCGGATCTCCGAGCCAGCTCTGAACTATCAGGTACCCGCTAAGCACGAAAAAACCATCCACGCCCAATAATCCGAAGGTGATGGGGGCGCGCGTCAAACGGTGGAGAAGCTCGCGAGAAGCATTGCCGTCGGTGATCTCCGGAGCGTGTGACAACAAGACCAAGGTTGCAAAAATGATGCGCAGGAGGTCGAACTGATGGTTGCGATTAGTCTTTCGTCTCAAAATCTTTTCACCGGCTACTATCCACTTGGTGGCAGACTCTGATCAGGCTGAGCGCGAGCCGGATCAGTCGACGCTCGCCCAATGATAGCTAAGTGCAGCCAGGGGAAACGCTTAGATTTGAGCGGTGCTTCTTTGAAGCATCTTGTCGGCCGCGCACTCTGGGCAAGGAACTACAGCAGAGGATTGGCGGGCAGTTGTAAGCGTTCTCAAACTCGTCCGTATGGGCCAAATAGGCAACAAATTGCTTGTTATTCTTGTGGCCGGGCACAAATCGATTCTCGACTGCCGTGCAGTTTTTGCGAGCGATGGCCTTGCCTGATGCTTCTGACGTACCTGGCCAGCGCCCTGGGACCGGTGTTCGCGGAGAACCTACTAAGGCACTACTCCATGCCCGATGGTTCGAAATCGGCTACGATTTCCACGTCTACCTAGACGCCTCCCGGCGCCACCAGGTTGCAACTCCCGAGGCTGATCCATGCCTGATACCCTACTTAAACGGGGAAATCTGGCGGGATAGCTGATGAGTGAATCTGCGGAGACGTTGCTGGCCAGGTACTACGAACAGAGCGCCACGGCTTATGACAGCGTGCATAATGCCAGCGACGACCACGAGCACAACCTGGCTCTGCAATACATCGAGATGATTAGTAATGCGTTTGGATTGCAAACCTTCCTCGATGTGGGTGCGGGAACTGGTAGGGGCGTCTGCTTTCTTCGGGATCGAGGGAAGGACGTGCGTGGGATCGAACCTGTAGCGGCCATGATCGAGAAGGCGGAGTTGAATGGCGTGCCTCCAGGGGTGTTGCTGCAGGGTAGCGGCTATGAGTTACCGTTCGAGAACGGGGCGTTCGACGCAGTGTTCGAATGTGGCGTTCTGCACCACGTGGCGGAACCGGGCCGTATGGTCGCGGAGATGATCCGGGTGGCGAAGAAAGCTATTTTCCTATCCGATTCGAATCGCTTTGGACAGGGTAGCCATGCCGCACGACTGCTGAAGACAGCTCTTTACAAATCCGGCTTGTGGCGAGCCGCGCGATTCGTTCAAACCAAAGGAAAGATGTACACCATCTCAGAGGGTGATGGTCTGCAGTACTCATACAGCGTCTTCGATTCGTACGACCAGCTGGCTGCCCAAACGCAGCAGGTTTGGTTACTCCCCACGGCAGGTGACGGGTCGAACCGTAGAAGCTGGCTGCACCCGCTTCTCACCTCCACGCATGTTCTTCTGTGCGCTTTCAAAGAGACACCCGGTAAGCTTAAACCATCGACGCATTAGACTTGGCGCCACAGCCGTCGAGCGCCACAGTGATTTGGACGGCGGAGTTCATCCATGCCTATCGCGACAGCCAGACAGATCGGATACCGGCCGCGACGAAAGCGGCTTTGGACCTCCAGAGATGCCTTTTTCACCGACCTGGGAATTTTTCTTCTTGGTGTCGCCGGTGCGTTTAGCGTCAATCTAGTCGGAGCTCTTCCGGGCAACGAGATCCTTTTATTTCCGCTTCTTCCTTTATTGCTCCTGGCCAAAGGAAGCCGTGCATTTAAGCGCGAATATCTTTGGTTTTACGTGCTGACGCTCGCCTGGCTGTTGGGAACGATCGTGGCCGATTTGTATGTAGGAATCGGGCTCCCCTTCCGTATGAAGGGGATCGCACGGGTTGTGTTTTTTGGATTGGATTTCATGGCCCTGGCGATTCTGATGAATAACAAGACCCGAAGGATGATTATCTTCGCATTGAGTATTGTGGCGGTGATGCTCGTCTTTTCCAGGGACTTCCAGGGCGACTTCCTGACCGAGTGGAAATTTGGAATTTCCTCATCCGTAACGCTCCTTGCGTTGCTGGGCTGCTCCTACTATTACGCCAGGAAAAAATACCGGAACTGCATAATTATCTATCTGGTTCTTGTTGTATTGAATCTCAAGTTTGCGTTTCGGTCCCAGATGGTCGTCGATCTTGTGGCGGCGGTTCTGACAATACCAATCTTTGACCGCCATGGTCTGCCGGCCGGATTCCGATCTTCCAATATGGCGAAGATCTTAAAACCCATTTTGCTACTGGTACTCGCGGGGGGTGCTGCATTTCTAGCGAGCGAAACGATCAAGTTTGCCGCCAAGAAAGGATTCTTCGACGAGGATGTGGCAGATAAATTCCAATCGCAATCGCAAGGCAAGCTCGGTGTACTCTTTGGCGGAAGGCCGGAAACACTCGTGGCCCTTCAGGCGATTCGCGATAGCCCGATCATCGGCCACGGTTCTTTTGCGGCGGACCAGCGCTACCTCGATCTGAAGGCGGACTTGATGTATGAAAATGGCTACAGTGATTCAGACCAATCGGATGATGCAGACGGGAACGCGATCCCGACTCACTCTCACCTGACAATGGCATGGGTGGAGTCGGGGATACTTGGCGGCGTGCTCTGGATTTACATTTTGGTGCTTGTCATCCGCGCAATTCTGCGGATTACGACTATCCGGCCACCCCTTTCACCTCTTTACTGTTACCTTCTAGTGAACTTCGTATGGGATATTCTTTATTCGCCGTTTGGCAGCATCAACCGGCTCTGGGGAGCTTACCTCATCCTCCTGAGTTTCAATCTGTTGCAAATCCCGGACAAAGACCTTTCATCAGCCCTGCAAAGACCGAGGCACTTAATTCGCACCCCAGTTATCGTCCGACGTCGTCTCGCATAATGAAGGATGCCGCGTTGACTGCCAGCACCCGTTGGGGCTTCCCGTCGGGGTCCATTTTCGATGTGACATTCCTTAAATGAACGGACATGAATTTGGAGGAGATTCGTGGGCACCCAGCTCACGAAACGAAGCTCGATGGAGAAAAAACCGTTGAGAGCCATTGCCCGTGACGAACTCAAGAATGATCAAAGGCTCAACGGACGCGACTGTGGACCCAACCGGTTATATTTCGCCGGGATGTTCGCGATCGTTTTGGCACTCGCAGTTTCCGCGCTTACCACCGTGCGTCAAGCTGCGTGGGAGGACGAAATCTTTGCGGTTTCGACGGGATGGTCGATGGCCCGTTCGCATCCGCCCATCTTGAGCGTTCTCGCTCAGTATCCGCGGACGGGTTCTCCGATAAAGTTCTACGGTCCGGTATCTTTTGAGGCCGAAGCGTCGTTGATCCGGCTTTTCGGATTATCGCTCTCGGTGTGGCGGATGGCTTGCCTAGCCGGGGTTGCCCTTAGCATCTGGGCTGCCATGAGGCTCGTCGATGCGGCGGGTGGGGACAAGTGGGCGGGATTAATCACCGGACTGATTACCGCGCTCTCCGGATCCCTGGCCCCCTTTCCAGGCAGATGGGATACAGTGACTGCCGGACTATTCTTAACTGGCCTGCTCTTCTTTCTTCGTGGGGTTGAGCATGATGGCAAAGCCCTGCTTTGGCGCGCTGCTGCCGGCGGGGTTTTTATCGGTGTTTCGCTCGCCTCAAGCCCACGGTCGTTGACACTCGTCTCGGCTGCAGTGGTTGCGTCGGTTCTGGTTATGCTGTGTTTTCGCCGAGTCTCAAAGAGGTTTTTTCTGGGAGCGCTGTGCATGTTCTCGCTGGCGGCACTGACGCAGACTGTTCTGCTCTCGCCGTGGGGAGAGAATTCCGTTTCCTGGTACTTGTACCTGAAGGGAGCAACACGAGCGGACAGTATCAATGCTACGCCGCTTGTAGGGCAGGGCAACTGGAACCCTGATTTGCACCACCACAAAACGCTGGCGGTCCTGCTCTCCATATTTCTTTTGATCTTCACCTATCAGGTGATTTCACAATGGGTCGCCCGCGCTTACCCGACGAAGCTTCCGCTCAAGTTGTTCCTGACTTTCTTTGCAGTGACCAATCTTTTTCTCATGCTTCTGTTGTTGGCGAACTCACTCGGTCAGTCGCCGTTTTGGTTGCCACCGGCCCTCGCAGCTTTTACTTGCTGGATCGATTGGACTTTCCACCGAGACAGAAAACTCGGAGTTGTGACCGTCACCCTGGTTGGTATCTGCGTGCTGCTGCTGGTTTTTCAACAGGTCGAACAGAGCGCGTCTGTCATTCTTACCTGGAATCGAAGAAGCACTGGCGATCTCAAGGCGTTTGTCGACAAAACTGTACCGAAGGGGGCGGCGGTGTACGGCCCTATCGGGGGGTACTTCTACCCAGTTGAACTGTCCGGCCGTCAGTACCTGTACACCCATGAGCAGACAACACCAGGTCTCTATTCGGTGGGCCGAAATCCGATGGGAGACAAGCTTGACGCAGAGATCTGCTCCCGTCCTACGTACGCGATTTGGCCTAAGCCCGATGGCGTCCATCCCCTGGAAGGGGAGCCTATGCCCGATGCGCTGCGCGACCGCCTGGCTAATAAAGTGGGAGAATTTCATCAGCCACCGCTGGCTTCGTGGAAGGAGCGAGTATTAGGCAGATTCGGAGAGATCAGCGGAAAATACGGCTTTCCTGACGCGGTTGTCTATTCGCTGAAGAGTATGACGCCGTGCGTGGGTAATTGATCCACGTCGAAGGTCACGGGGCGGTGGAAAGCCCGTCACTCGCTGGGATCGGGCGTGGCTTGCCCAACGAATCCTTAAGCCGTAAAAATCTGCTCTCAAGGGTCGCATATGAGATCGATGCTGCTAACAGCGTGCCTACAGTAGCAACGGCGGCAAGCGCCAGCAGGTATCTCCGACCGGTCACGCCAGGAAAAATCTGCCGCGTAAGCCAAGCGTATAGCGGAGCCAGGAGCAAATGATAGACGTAGATGCCATAACTGATCTTGCCTAACCAGCGCAGCGTGGGAAACTTAAAGACTCGCTCTGTAATGCCAGGTCGGAGGCATAAGGAAATCAACGCTGCGAAGATCAGGGTAAAAAGAGCAATACCTAACGTTGCCAACCAGGGTTCTGCAGCGGCGGTCTCTTTAGTGAACCAAACGATGGCAGTGACACCCGCGACGGACGTGAGCAGTAGGGGTTTTGCACCGCGGACGACCTGGCCTTTCTCTCGCTCGGAACCACGAATAGAAGCCGCCAAAAACCCTCCCGCAGCCATCTCCCCCGCCCGGCCCATGATGAAATAGGTCGCCCACTCCGTATTCAAATGAAGTCCGAAGACCCAAACACGAAACAGCAGCGAAAACAGGTAGACACTTATGCACAGTGGCCTCAAGGCGCTGCGCCTGCTGGCAAACAAAAGCAAAAAAGGCCACACCAGATAGAACTGTTCCTCGACCGCTAAACTCCAGAAGTGGCCTACCACAAGGAGTGGGCTAAGTGCCCGGGTGTGGACAATCTGTGGAATATCCTGCAAATAGAAAAAAAGCGGCCAAAGCGGGGAAATGGTAGGCCACGGAGTATTCAGCAACAACGCCACGAGGATGGCTCCCAATAGGGCGAAGTAATACAAAGGAAAAATACGGAGAGCACGACGAATATAGAACGTTACTCGCCAGTTGGGACGTTGCATGGAATCTAACAAGATGCCGGTAATGAGGAAACCAGAGAGGACAAAGAACAGGGAGACACCGACCCAGCCAAGATGGATGGTTTTGCCGACGATATGATATGCAAAGTCTGAGGAGCGTGCGCCCCCACCGTAGTGGTAAATGAAAACAGTTGCTGCAGCGGCACCCCGAACTCCGTCGAGCGCGGGAATGTGACCTGAAGTTATTCGAAATGGCGCTGGAGAAGCATGTTCTACCGGGGCCAGCCCCACGGAAGATCCGTGAGCGCGTTCATTTCCTACTTCCATCCCAGCATTTTACCGGACGCAGCTAATCCAAAGCAGCTACTGCTTTGCATAGAGGAAATCCGGTGTGCAACGGGCGCGAGACTCTACGAGCGCTCGCTCGGGAAACCTGGTGTCCAGCAAAAGCACCGGTATTCCGCAGCACCTTACGAGGGCGGCGGGGAGTTGTCCTGTATCAGAAACTGAGGATCAGGAAAGGTTGGAGTCCAAATCGCCTCATTTTGCTCGATCAGATTTGCGTTGACTCCATTAAGACCGTCGGTGTTGTAGATGGTATCTATCGAAGCAACGACATTATCGCGGATGAGAAGGCCTGACTCCAGGCACCCGGGAAAAACTTGTACGCCGATTCCGGCGATATTTGTATTCACCGAATGCCAAATAAAATTGCCTGCTCCCACCGCAATGGTATTGCGGAGTACATCGGTGTTCATAACCGGGCCGTAGGCTGCTGGACCCCCATAAGGGCCAAAAGCGGAAATGAGAACGCCCGCGCCAGAGTTGGTCATAGTGTTGTCTTCGATGACACCCTCAAGGGCGTCGCCTAATACGATGGCTGTGCCTAGAGTGTTGGTTATGGTGTTGTTGGCGATGGTCATATTTAACTCATACTGAGAAATAACAACGACTGAGCTGGTATCAGGCACGATTGTCCAGGGGCTCACGAGGTTTATGGTCCTGCCGCTGTAGCTCTGGATCAGGGAATACTGACCTACTCCTGTTCCTGAGAGGATCGCCATCATTGCCGCTTGAGGGTTTGTCGTTCCCATCCAGTTCCATGCGGGATCATGGGCTAAAGTTACTGTTGTTGCAGTGCTGGAGGCCACCGGCCCGAAGTAGGATCCCCCGTCTCCGTCGTTGGTTATCACTTGCTGATCGTTAGAGCCCATATCGTCGAAGGTGTTGTAACCGACATAGATATCTCTGGACAGTGCCGATTGTCCCCACTGGCTGTTGCCTCGGCTGATGCTGAGGCCAGTTCCCCCGGAATGCCCGCCGTTCCCTTGCCCCGGGGTGTTTTGCGAGTGAGTTCTATTCTTTTCGAAAATTATGTTCTGGCTGTCACTGATGCCAAGGCCCGTGTAGTCATTAACGACAATCTCGTTGCCTGAGACGATACCGCCGTCCCCGTAATTAATATCGAAAACCTGGTTGGAGTTGGAAAGAAAGAAAGAGTTGTAGACCTGAATATCGGGGCCTGCAAGGGCGAACATTGACTCCGCACCTTTGGAGGCATCGGAAGTTGAGCTAAAGTTCACGCCGCTGAAAAACAGATGACCAGAGGTCAGAGGATCCCCTGTTTGGATGCCCGGACTAATAAGCAGGTTGGGGTTCGCCGGCGCTGTCAGTGATAGGTTAGCCATCCCGAAATAAGGAGAAACTTTGAACCAGGCAACGGGCGGTAAGTTCCGGGGTCGACCAATAAAATTCGTCGAAGCTGAAGAAGATCCAACAAGGACTTCAAAAGGGTGGGTTGTGACTTGATCAGTCAGTACGAATGTTCCGGCAGGGACTGCTATGTATGCGACTTCTTTTGAGCCAGCTATGGGAGCATACCAGTCCAAGCATGACTGCAGATGTGTTGTATCGTCGGTGACGCCGTCGCCTGCCAGGGTAGAGCAGGCGACATTTCTTACAGACAGTGCCAATGGCGCATTCACAGTGATCTGGGCGGCCGGACTTGACGTGGCATCCCAAGGGGAATTGCCCACCCAGATGGTGAAGTTTCCCGGAGCCAGGGTGTTGGGAACCGGGATGGTAATGGAGTTACTGTCGACCTTCGACGGTTTGAGCGAGTTTGCAGAGCCAGTGGGCGACTGCAAAATGACCTGGTCAGAAGGAGTGAAATTTTTCCCGAAAAGGCGCAATGTCCCGCCTGATTCTACGCCGCAATCATAGACTTGATGCTGAAGAGCCTGGGCTGGCTCTGTTACGGGTGGAACTCCGATCGCCCAATTCAGCGAAGGTACATTGGCCAACCCGAAAATGGGTGACGTCGAAGAATCCTGGATCTCGAATCCATAGACGCCCGCAGGAAAATTTGCAGGGACAATGAATGACAGCCCGGTCGTACCCTGCTGTGTCGTGGGAATCACCGTGTTGCTTCCGCGCACCAGGGTCTCCCAGTCAATGGTTCCGGCCGGGATAAGAGCTAAACGCGCGGTCTTAGTCATTTTCGTGAAAGCACCCGTCAGCAGGATCGATTGGCCCGGCGCGTTTTCCCGAGACGTCCAAAAGATCGCGTTCGATGCGTAGTCAGGTGCTCCCACGACCGGCGTCTGGTTGTCGACGAAGGTATAGACGGGATCGGATCCTACGCCCCAGTCTCCATTAGAGACTCCCGTATTGGGATTCGCACACCCGGTGAGTGCCTGAAGAGCGCCGGGAGCTGGGATGGTTTGTCCTCCGGCTGGTCCGCCGTCTCCTGAGGATCCACTTCCTCCCGCACTACCCGCGCTTTGGCTGGGACCGGATCCAGCCGTGGAGTTGATCGTTAGACCGCATCCCAGGAGAATCAAAGGCACTGCGAACACCAGGAGGCTTATGGATATTGCCAGAGTGCCATGGCGTGGAATAACCGCTGCATGCACTTTCATGGCACGCGGGATCGGTCGTTCTATGAACGTCATCGTAATGCACCGCTCCGTTTCGGATCAGTAACAGTACGTTTATCGACATTGAGTGGAGTGAGGTGAGAGGCGACTTACGCCTTCTGTTTGTGTCGGACCATCAAGTACCGAAACGGGACCGTAAGCGCCGATGCCGGCAAACGGGATGGAGAACCTCGCAGCGGGACAGATCACCTTCGATATGGAGAACAATGAGTACCAGGTCTGGCTAAACAAACTGTCAGCCGCCGCTGTTGTTTTGGGCCCTGCATTCTAGTCACCCCAACATCTTCTGAGAAGCTGCCCGGTGCATAATCGATCTCAGGGGGTGCAATGGAATACGTCAATCTTGGCTCGACCGGCCTTAAAGTTTCCCGGATCTGCCTCGGGACCATGACCTACGGCTCGAAGAAGTGGCGCGAGTGGGTGCTGGAGGACGCGGAGGCGCGGCCGTTTTACCGCCGCGCGTTTGAAGCGGGGATCAACTTTTTTGACACCGCAGATATTTATTCGCTCGGGGTCAGCGAAGAGATCACCGGGCGCGCCCTCAAAGAGTACGGTCCGTCGCGGGACAAAGTGGTGATCGCCACCAAGGTTTTCAATGCCATGGGAGATGATCCGAATCAGCAGGGTCTGTCCCGCAAGCACATCATGCACGCCATCGACGATAGTCTGCGCCGCCTGCAGACCGACTATGTCGATCTTTACCAGATCCACCGCTTTGATCCCCACACCCCTATCGAAGAGACGCTTGAGGCCCTCGACCAAGTGGTGCGGGCAGGGAAAGCGCTGTATATCGGCGCCTCCTCGATGTACGCGTGGCAGTTTCTGAAAATGCTGCAGACCTCCGACTTGATGGGCCTGGCGCGGTTTGTCAGTATGCAAAACCACTACAACCTGGTCTACCGGGAAGAAGAGCGGGAGATGATCCCACTTTGCCTGGAGGAAGGCGTGGGGCTCATCCCCTGGAGTCCCCTGGCACGCGGGTTTCTTGCCGGGAATCGAAACGCCGAGAGCCGTGGGGAGACGGTGCGCGCAAAGACTGATGATTTTGCGAAAAGGCTTTATTACCGGCCCTCGGACTTTGTTGTGGTGGACCGGCTGACGGAGATTGCCAAAAAGCGCGGAGTGCAGAATGCGCAGATAGCTTTGGCGTGGATCTTGTCCAAGCCGGGGGTTAGCTCACCTATCATCGGCGCCAGCAAGATGGCGCACCTGGATCAGGCGATCGAGGCGCTTGGAATCCATCTGGACGAGGCGGAGATTAAGGCTCTGGAGGAGCCTTATGAGCCGCACCCGGTTCTCGGCTTTTGATCGTCGAAAATGTTTTCGGTTTATTCCTCCAGCATCTGGAGATCGAATGGTGCGGCCTGCATGCAATCCAGTTGCGCAATTTTCTTCAGGGCTGTTTTTAAGGCTGAGCTGGGGCAGGGCTCGACAGTAACGACGAAGGGCAGACGGTCCTTCGGGTAGCCGGGTTTTTGCAGCAAAGCGTGGATATTGATGCCCTGCTCAGCCAGATGGCCGGCAATGGCGGCGACGATGCCGGGACTGTCGTCCACCACAAATCTTATGTAGTGGGGCACGACAAAGTCTCCGTCAACGCGTGCCCGGGTACTGGTGATCGTCACCGGACAGCCGCCATGGGCGATCGCCAACACATCGGAGATGACGGCAACCGCGGTAGGATTTCCCCCAGCCCCATGACCCGAGAAGACGATCTCGCCTCCGTAGCGGCCGCCTGAGATCACCATGTTTTCGGTGCCGCGCGACCAGGACAAGGGAGAACTGCGCGGAACCAGCATCGGCCCAACCGTGGCCAACAGCTCCTGGTTTCTAACTTCGGCGCGCGAAATCTGCCGGATGGTGCAGTTGAGGTCCTTGGCATAGGCGAAGTCGATCGCGGAGACGTCGCGGATGGTACGGCATGCAACTTCCTCGGGCAAGACCTCCACGCGCAGTCCTATGCGGGAAAGGATAACCAGCTTGGCCCGGGCGTCGAAGCCGTCGACGTCTTCCGTAGGATTGGCCTCGGCGTATCCCCGCTCCTGCGCCTCGCGCAACGTAGGTTCAAACTCGGCGCCGTCTTCCATATGGCTGAGAATGAAATTGCAGGTCCCATTCAAAATGCCGTGCAGGCGGTAGATGCGGTCGCCGGCGAGCCCCTGCTGCACCGCGGGGATGACAGGCACTCCGCCGGCAACCGCAGCGCCGTAAAGCAATTGGCAGCCATGCAGCCGGGCCAGTTCTTCAAGCGCGATGCCGTGTTCGGCAATCAACTTCTTGTTGGCAGTGACTACGTTCTTGCCCGCCGCCAGCGATTGCCGGACCCATTCGCCCGCGGGCTGCAGGCCACCTGCGAGCTCGATCACGATGTCAGGCTGGGTCGCCAGGACCTCATCGAAGTTGTCGGTCCAAAGAACGGATGAGGGGACCCACAAGACGCGTTTACGATCAATGCCCCGATTAAAAATGCAGCTCAGTTCTACGCCCTTCGGAGGATGCTCACACAAAATACGGGCAACCGAGTTGCCCACGGTGCCAAACCCCAATATAGCGACCTTCATTTGTTTGTCCATGTCGACTCACCCAGCTTTCTCACCGACCTAAGAGTTAAACCGGGGGAGGTTTTTGCTACAACCAAGGTTCCATTCGCCAGGGTTTCGCCGGAAGAAAATTAAAAGTGACGGAACTGCTCTTCGGGCATGGTCTCTCCTGCGGGCCGGGTCGCTTCCCGTTCGAGCGAGCGGCTTACCAAGTCACGCGAACCCAGGCCTACCGCCAGCGCCAGTGCAAAGACGATACCGCCAAAGAGAATGCCAAAGGCCAGATCCACAATAGCGGCCCCAATCGACAGGTGATCGAGCACCATCGCGGCGGTAAGCACCAGGACCAGCCACTTAATGCCCAGGCTTAACAGCCGCGCGTAATGCAGATTCATATTCACCGCGCCGATCAGCACACTGCGCGAAAGAAAGCGGGCAATGACGTTGCCCAGGATAAGCAACACTACGGCGCCCACTACGTTGGGTATATAGCCCAGCAAGCGAGCGGAGAGAAGATTGTCGGATGATGCGCCGAAGGCCTCCAGGCCTACCAAAAAGCCGACCAACACGATACACCAAAAAACTACACGCGTGATCAGGGTGGTGGGCGTGTAGGTGGGGGACCACTCCGCGATCGCGTTGGTGCCGCGGGCAAGCCGTTCGTCGACGCGGATGGCGTTGAGAATGGTACGGACCAGCCACGCAAGTACCCAGGCGATCGCTGCGAAGAACAGGACGGCAAGAATAAAGGCCAGAATCCCCGGAAGCAGGGTTGCGATGCGGCTGATGACCCGAGCCATCGATTCGTGCAGTGACTGTGACACTTGACTCCACATAATGATCTCCTTCGGGCCTAAGGGTTGAAGCGGTCTGGCCAACGCCACCGCGATAATAGATAGGGCTTGCCCTCTTCATAGGCGCGAGCCAGCTTCTCCAGCCGCTGCTCAGCCTCCGCCGGGCTGGCGTTTCCAACCTCCGATGCGTAGGAGGCTACCCAGCCCAGGTAAAGCGGGGTCAATGCCCCCAGCAAATGGGCGCGGCTAATGGTACGCAGACGGTAGGCGAGAGCAAAGTCATAGATGATGCGCACCCAAAGCTCGTCGGGCAGGTGGAAGCGCGAAGTGCTCGGCCGGGCCAGACGCTTCAACTCCAAAAGCGTCACCGGGGGCAGCACCAGAGACCAGACTTCCTGCAAGTTACGAAAGCCGAGTTGAAAAGTTTCGACCATGGGAGTTGTATCTGCCGCGGCCCCGTCGGCCGGGGGAGCCACCGGTACACCCAACGTCTCAACCGGCTGGGAACCCCGGACGCGCTGCCAAAGGGCTGCATGGGTCGTCATGTCCGCATATAAAGATCCGACAGTCTGGGAGAGGACCGTAGTCAGATCGACGCCATCGGCGGGCGGAATGTGCCGCGTTTCTACATTCACCTGGCAGAACGTACGGTCGCGAATGGCCGCCTCGGTGGCCGGCCAGAAAGTGGACTGGCCTTGGGCGGTCGCTCGCTGCAAGGCCAACTCCAACTCCGGAATCATCTTGGAGGACAGACAGAAATCCGGCGCCAACGGAAAACGCACCCGGCGGCCATAGAGCGCGCGGGTAAGGGGAGCATAAATGCTCGAATTCAGCAGGCCGTCGAACTTTCCCAACGAGTAGACCGGCATCACCAGTTCGCAGCCCTTTTCGAGTACTGCCGTCATCATGGGAGCCAGAAAGTTTGTCTGTAACGCGGCTAAATCGAATCCGATGACGGCGCACGCGCTGACTCCCAATTCCCGGGCCATGGCAAAAAGCGTTTGATACGTGCTGGCAACCGGGAGCCAGGGTATTCTCTCGGGACTCGCGGCGGGCAACGCATAAGGGACGAAGCGCAAGCCTGGCTTTTCCCCGGATTCGAGGTCCGTCTTCGCCTGCATGGGGGCGTCCATGCCGGTCGAGCCGGGAAAAGCGACCACGGTGCGCAATCCAGAAATGGATTGACCGGTGCCAAGGATCGCCTGTGTGGCCGCCGCGCGCAGTTGCTCGGTATCCACCGGCACAGCGACCGCGATCAGCAGATCGGCTTCTCGTACTTCTTCTATCCCTGCTTTCGTTTCTTCCGAAAGCTCAACCTTTGCCATGCGTTATACCTTTGGTCCCTACATCGGATCTTAACTGCTTAACGGCCTCAGGGGCTAAAGCCAAAGCCCTTTCTACTCCGCGCGCCTATTCATACTGGATATGCGAAGGGTGCCCCAGGTCTCGCCTTTGAGACCTGGGATCCTCCTAGTAAAGGCCGATTGACTCCGGCCGCGGGGTCTGCGAGGCCCCTCACCCTATGAGGGGCAAACTCAGAATCCCTGTCAGCGGAATCAGTACCCAATTCGGCCGATTATTCAATTCGTAGACCAATTCGTAAAACGCTTTGTCGATGACGTAAGCTTCCAGCAATTGCTGGAAGAGGTCTGGTTCCGTTGGCACCACCGCGACGCCTCGGGCAAATTCACAGTAAGCATGGAGGAATGCGGACGAAACCGATTGTTCCCACAGGTGCGCCCACGGCTCCAGCCGTCGATAGTCTTCCGGACGCCGTGAGGTGTACTTCATCAGGGCCGAAAACGCCGCATAACTGAACGAGCGCAGCATCCCAGCTACGTCCTTCAGGGGCGATTGCTTGGTCCTGCGCTCCGCCAGCGAGCGCGCCGGCTCACCCTCGAAGTCCAAAATTACGAAGTCCCCCTTGGAACGCAGTACCTGTCCCAGATGATAGTCCCCGTGAATGCGGGTGCGCAGGGCATGGATTTCTTTCGCGGACAACTGGCCTAAACGATCAAGCACCAGGCTCTTGCGACTGAGCACCAGGCCAGCCTTCTCCAGAACAGCGTCGGGCAGACGGGCTATGTTTTCCTTGAGCGCGTCGAAGGCGCTGCCGGCGTGCGCGATCAGTTCTTCGCGCAGATGCGCGATGTCCATCGAATTCATCGGTTCGGGCATGAATGCCGGGTCATGGGTGGGTGAGGCCAGGCCCAGATGCAGCTCCGCTGTTCTTCTGCCCAGCAACGCAGCCGCATCGAGATAAGTGCCCACATGTTCGCGGGCAAACGCTGTCTCGTTGGCCGCGCTCAACTGCAGAAGGTGGGGCGGCCTATCCGCGATAACCCCCTGGGCGAAGTTCTCCGCGGCGCTCTCCTCGTAGTAGCGGTCCAATTCTTCGAGGGTCCATTGCCACCCATCCCCCTCGTTACTGACCAGCCCTTGCAGCATGGCCAGGGTCGACGGTTCCTGCCCTTTGCGGGTGTACTCGATCGATCCGCCGAATGGCGCAATGTGGGTGAAATGCGTGGACTCGGTGATGTAGCGGCCGATCTCAGTGTCCGGGTTAGGGCCGGGTTGCTGTCTCCGGAACAGCTTCATGATCAGCCTGTCACCGAAGAGGATCGAGGTGTTGCTTTGCTCCGCGGAGCCGCGCCGGGGCGCAGCACGATCCCCGGGTTCGCCCTGCAGATGACTCAGCGCGCTACCGGGCACGCCAAGGATGGCGCCCTCCCGCGAGGTAATTTGAGCTCCCGCGGAGATCACCGCCAGCAGCGCTTCGCTCGCAGTGTCGTTGAATATGGCCTCGTGGAGCACACCATCGCCGTCGACTGAGGCCAGCCGGGCCAACACGGCGTTGGGAGACTCTTCCCGGAGCGCATCGGCGGCTTTACCGAACAGCAATCCCAAGGTGACCAGGTAGGTATCGCACTCCCCTTCAGCGTATTGGACTTGGGTCCACACCAACGCGCTGACGCCTTCGTTGAAGACTGCCCAGTCTTCGATTCTGGTGCCGGTGATAGGGCGTGTTTTGGCGCCAAACCAACGTTGACGAGCCAGGTAGCCTCCCAGGATCGACTCCTCGAGTTCGCGGCGGCCATTGCCTTCAAGAACGCTCATCCAGTCAGTGGTTCCACTGACTTCCAGTTCCGGCTCGCCAGCCTCTGCCAAGCTCGGCACTCGTTCGGGAGAGGGCTGCAACTCCAGCCACAGAAAGCCGTAGGGGCCCACGGTCAGTGGATAGGCTGTGGTGCGGATCTTGGGGAATTCAACGTAACCCAACATCTCGACCGGCACCATGCCGGCATATGCTGCCAGATCCAATTCGACCGGCTGGGCAAAACGGGAAAGATTGGCCACGCACAGGACTTTCTCGTTTTGATATTCGCGAATGTAAGCGAGAATCTTGCGGTTCGTGGGGTTTAGGAAGGACAGGGTGCCGCGGCCAAACACCTGGAAGAGCTTGCGCAAGGCGATCATGTTGCGCATCCAGCTCAGCAGTGAAGAGGGGTCGCTCTGCTGCGCCTCGACGTTTAAGCCTTCATAGCCCCAGACCGGGTCCATGATGACCGGGCTGTAGAGCTTTGCCGGCACCGCGCGGGAGAAGCCGGCATTGCGGTCTCCGTTCCACTGCATCGGGGTGCGCACGCCGTTGCGATCGCCCAGATAGATGTTGTCACCCATGCCAATTTCATCCCCGTAATAAAGGATGGGCGTGCCCGGAAAGGAGAAGAGCAAGCTGTTCAGCAGCTCGATACGGCGCCGGCTGTTATCGACCAGCGGCGCCAACCGCCGCCGGATGCCGATGTTAATCCGCATGCGCGGGTCGGCGCTGTAAGCCAGGTACATGTAATCGCGCTCATCGTCGCTTACCATCTCCAACGTCAGCTCGTCATGGTTGCGGAGAAACAGCCCCCACTGGCAGTTGCCGGGAATCTCCGGCGTTTGTGCCATGATGTCGGTGATGGGCAGGCGATCTTCCTGCCGCAATGCCATGTACATTCTGGGCATCAAGGGGAAGTGAAACGCCATGTGGCACTCATCCCCGTTGCCGTAGTAAATGCGCACGTCGTCCGGCCACTGGTTGGCCTCGGCCAGGATGGTCCTGGCGGCGTAGTCCTTGTCGATCTCGTAGCGAATGCGCTTCATCACTGCATGGGTTTCGGGAAGGTTTTCGCAATTGGTTCCTTCTCTCTCTACCAGGTAGGGAATCGCATCGACGCGCAGCCCGTCGACGCCCATATCGAGCCAGTAGCGCATGATCTTGACTACTTCTTCGATGACGACAGGATTGTCGTAATTCAAATCCGGCTGGTGAGAGAAGAAGCGATGCCAGTAGTACTGCTGGGCTTCAGGATCCCAGGTCCAGTTGGATTTTTCGGTATCCGTGAAAATGATGCGCGCTTCCTGATATTTCTGGTCGGTGTCGCTCCACACGTAGAAGTCGCGCTCGGGTGAACCCTTTGGGGCGTGGCGGGCGCGCTGGAACCAGGGATGCTGATCGGAGGTGTGATTGATGACCAACTCAATCATCACCTGCAGACCACGGGCATGCGCCTGGGTCAGGCACTCACGAAAGTCCTCCATGGTGCCGTAGTTCGGGTGCACGCTCAGGTAATCGGAGATGTCGTAGCCGTCGTCGCGCAGAGGAGACGGGAAGAACGGCAATAGCCAAAGACAGGTGACGCCCAGGTCCTGGACGTAGTCGAGTTTGCTGAGTAATCCCTGGAAGTCGCCAATGCCATCGTTGTTGCCGTCCATGAACGCCTTGACGTGCAACTCGTAAATGATTGCGTCCTTGTACCAGAGCGGGTCCGCCGCGCTTCCCGGTTTCTTCAATCCTGCCTCCCGGCTTGGTTCCTGCTTAAATCGTAACTGTGAAAGGTGCTTGCGGTGGCGTTTCCCCCGCCGGCATTACGCGGAAGACATGAGCCGGCGCTTCGGCGGGCCGCAGCGCAACATAATTTCTCGACCCTTGCCAGGGATACGAGTGATCCGCCAGCAGGTCATAGACTTCAAATGTATCGCCCGAAGTGAGCCCCAGGACGTCCAAATCGAGATTCACCCAACCTGCCTGAACCAAAGAAGGATCGAGGTTGACCACCACGAGGATAAGGTTGCTGCCATCCGCCGTGCCTTTGGAGTAGCAGATGAGGGAGGGATTGTCCGTGGAGTGGAAGTGCAGTCGTTCGTTGCTCTGGAGCGCCGGGTTGGTCAGCCGGATCTGGTTCAGGTGAGTAATCAGCGGTTTTAAGCTGGACGGTTTTTGCAAATCCCACGTCTTGATCTCGTACTTTTCTGAGTTCAGGTATTCTTCGCTCCCCGGTTTGGCGGGGGTGTTCTCTCCTAATTCGAAAGCAGGGCCGTAGATCCCGTAATTGGCGGAGAGGGTCGTCGCCAGCACCAACCGGCTGCGAAAGGCCGGCAAACCGCCAGTCTGCAGGTGCCCGGGCAGGATGTCGGGTGTATTGGGCCAGAAGTTAGGCCGAAAGTATTCGCGTACCGGGGTGGTGGTGAGTTCAAGCATGTACTCCGTGAGCTCTTCTTTGGTGTCGCGCCAGGTGAAGTAGGTGTAGGACTCGGAAAAGCCAACCTTTGCCAGTCGTTCCATGACCCTGGGCCGGGTGAAGGCTTCGGCCAAAAACAGTACATTCGGGTCTTTCGCTTTCAGCTCGTCGATCGCCCACTGCCAAAACGGGAACGCCTTGGTGTGCGGATTGTCTACGCGGAAGATAAGCACGCCTGCATCCATCCAGAACGCAAAGACGTCTCTGAGAGCATCCCACAGTCCCCGCCAGTTCGAGGACTCGAAATCCAGCGGATAAATATCCTGATATTTCTTGGGCGGGTTCTCCGCGTACTGTATCGACCCATCCGGGCGCTTCTTGAAAAATTCAGGATGCTCTTTGACCCAGGGATGATCCGGGGCGCACTGGAACGCAATATCCAGGGCAACTTCCATCTTCAGTTGTTTGGCCCGCTTGACCAGGTCTGCGAAGTCCTTCATGGTGCCCAGTTTGGGATGGATCGCGGTGTGCCCCCCTTCATCGGACCCGATCGCCCAGGGGCTGCCCTCATCGCCCGGGGCGGCTTCGACCGCATTATTTTTGCCTTTGCGAAAACTTTTCCCGATGGGAGATATAGGGGGCAGGTATAGAACGTTGAAGCCCATGTCCGCTACATAGTCCAGCCGGCTGGTTACGTCGCTGAGCGTGCCATGCTTGCCGGGAACGGTTGACCAGGAGCGGGGAAAGAGCTCATACCAGGCGGAAAAACGCGCTCTTTCCCGGTCGACAAACACTTCCAATTCGCGCTCGTACCAGGTCTCGACCGCGGGATCCGGATACCGATGGACCATAGCCAACAGTTCTTCCTGCAATGCGAATGCGACTGCCGCGGAGTCTTTCTTTCCCGTCTTGAGCTTTTTGGCCCAGGTTGCCAGTTTTGCGCGGTCTTCTTTAGTTGCCCGAGGCTGTACCTGTTCGAGAAGGAGGGCGCCGGTGGCAAACGGCACTTCGAGATCCTGTTGTGCCTCCACCCGCTTTTTGAGGTCGCTCTGCCAGGTTTCGAAATGGTCGACATCACCCACGACCGTGTAGCGATATAGGCCGATCTGGGCTACAGGGAATTCGCCCCGCCAGCGATCGTTTCCCAGCGGCAGCATCTCTGCGGTCTGCCAGGTGCTCTCTCCGTCCTTCTTCCAGAGCAGCCGGGCGCGCACATGGTCATGCCCGTCGCCGAAGACGTCCGCCTCCACGGAGACCAGGTCGTCAACAATTCGCTTGATGGGATAAAGGCCACAGTTTACTTGTGGCAGTACGTTTTCAATCACTACCCGATTTCGTCCCTCGTTCGGCTTCTCCATTAACCCCCCGTTTGAACCCATTGTAGGCAGATGCAGCTTTTTGCTGTTGCGATCTGGGTTTGCACCTACGCAGGCTGCGGAAAAGTCATTTCCGGAGACAGCGAAGGGTAGGTACACGCTCTAAAGCCCGTACATAAACCCCCGGCGAACGCCTCCGAATGCCACGATTTTTTCCCCATTTCTCCGCCAGCCGATGGACAATTGACGGATGCGCCTGATCACTTATCGTCGTGATGCAACCGTTGGCCCGGCACTCCT
This sequence comes from uncultured Acidobacteriaceae bacterium, assembly GCA_963830325.1. Taxonomy (GTDB): domain Bacteria; phylum Acidobacteriota; class Terriglobia; order Terriglobales; family Acidobacteriaceae; genus PALSA-350. The sequence continues at coordinate 371,726 of CAWHMV010000003.1, read as the reverse complement.
CAAGGACGGCCACGTATTCCCTCTCAGTCCGCTCGGATACCCGGACGCGCTCTCTTTCATCGCCGCCGGCCCTAAGCGGTGGGCAGGGGTAAATCTTCAGCTGGAAGAGACTGGTCCGAATCTGCTCGCGTCTTTGTCTTCCGTCTCGCTCGAGGCACCGCTGCAGCGCCCACCCAAGATTCTTTGTATCGGTCTCAATTACCGCGACCACGCCGTGGAATCGAAGATGGAGCCGCCCAAGTTTCCCACTGTGTTTACCAAATATCCGCATACGCTCATTGGCAACGGGCAGGCCATCGTTCTGCCCCGCGCCAGCCAGCAACCCGATTATGAGGCGGAGTTCGCGGTAGTGATTGGCCAGGGAGGCCGCAATATACCCGAGGCCGAGTGGGAGAATCACGTCTTCGGCTACACCATCATGCATGATGTGAGCGCTCGCGACGTCCAACTGGCTACCTCGCAATGGACCTTGGGCAAGAACTTCCCCACCTTCGGCCCGATGGGACCGTGGATCGTATCCAAGGACGAAATACCCGATCCTCACCAATTGGATATTTCTCTGTCCATTAATGGAGAAACCTTGCAGAGTTCCAATACCCGGGAGCTCATTTTCAAGGTGCCGCGTCTCATCTCTTACATCTCGACCATGATGCCCCTGGTGCCCGGGGACATCATCAGCACCGGTACTCCGGCTGGGGTGGGAATGGGCCGGTCTCCGCAGCGATGGCTCCGGCCCGGGGACGATGTGGTGATCGAGATTGCCGGTATCGGCAGCTTAAGAAACCCTGTCGTCGCGGAACCTTGACGGTACCGCCGGCCTCTGGATTATTCATTCTGCCGGTGCTAGCATCACGCCACCGGAAGGTCCGGCACGTTTTGGCGGGAGATAATCTCCATGGTCAGGGTGATTACGGTTGAACGGGAGTATGGCAGCCAGGGGGCAGAGTTTGCCCACCGCCTGGCCAACCGGCTGCACTGGAAGCTCATCGACAAGTGCCTCATCGATGAAATTGCCCATAAGGCCGGAGTACCCAAGAGCATGGCGGAGCAGTGCGATGAACGCCTGGACCCGTGGTACTACCGGATGGGCAAGTCTTTCTGGCATGGCAGTGTGGACCGGCTGCCGGCACCGCCCAAAGATCAGGTGTTTGACAGCGAGCGCATGGTCGAGTTCGTGCGCAACTACCTGAAACAATGCGTGACTGACGGCAATTGTGTGATTGTCGGCCGCGGCGCTGCTTGTGCATTGGCATCCCTGCCGCGCGTTTTCAATATTTTCGTGTACGCGTCTATGTCGAGGAAGGTTCGTTGGTTTGAAGAACATTTCCCGGAGCAGGCAGGACGCGCCCGGGCAGAGCTCGAGGCCACCGACATTCGGCGCGCGGAGTACGTCCGCCGCTACTATGACCGGGACTGGAGCGATCGTCGGCTGTATCACATGATGATCAACTCGTGCATGGGTTGCGATGCCATGATCGAAGCCGTGCTGGACGGGGCAGGAATGGCGGCGGTCAGAGAGCAAGCAGGCGCCGGCCGTAGCGTTTAGTATTTGCCACCGTGCTGCCGGTGTTTATCCCTGGGCAAACGTATCTCGACGAAAGGGCACGGCTTCAGCGTGCGCAGCACTCGCGCTGACGAGGGGCTTTAGAGTCCGCGCGAGAACCTACCGCTTGCAAAGTGAGTCCCGCAGGGACGGCTGAACTTAGCCCAGGACGCAGTCCTGGGTAGAGATTCGAGCGACGAAAAGTCCCGTAGGGACGACTGGAAGTTACTCGGAGGCGATCCCAGAGCACTCCATCTCAACTTATTCAGCGATTGAGAATTCCCGGTCCGCTGCGCGAATTCAGGACCATGTCTCGATTATCTTTTTCAGCCGTCCCTACGGGACTGCTCCTCCTTTCAAATCCAACCCAGGACTGCGTCCTGGGCTAAGTTCAGCCGTTCCTAACGGGACTCATTTTGCAATCGGGTCGGCGTCTCATGCGCACTCTTTTAGCCCCTGAGGTACGCTTTCTTTAAACATGCAGCGCACGATCAAAATAGCTGGAAGCGGTTGGAAACCAAACCATAAGAACCTACCTGCTGTTCCTCTTCCGGATCCCACACGCCTTCTCCGCAGCTTATTTTCCGCGGCGTCCTAAGGAGACCCCGTGAACCTGACCCTCGCCTTCGTTGCCCAGCGTACCCGAAGCGACCTGCTCGGACCTGCGACGACCTCCTATCTGGAGCGCATTGCCCCTTATGCTGGCATCGAAGCGAAGGCCTTCCGTGACGAGGAGGCGCTGTTTGCATTTGCGGCCCGGCAACGAACGCGCACCCCCGCGTGGTTGGTTCTGCTGGATAGCCGTGGCGAGGCCTGGTCGTCAGAAGAACTAGCCAAGTGGCTTGCTGTCCGGCGGGATTCAGGCCAGCAGATGATTGTGTTCGCTATTGGGCCAGCAAGCGGCTGGTCGGACCGCGCGCCGCAACTTGCACAAACGATGCTTTCCCTAGGACGCATGACGTTGCCCCATGAGCTTGCCCGCCTGGTGATGGCGGAACAACTCTACCGGGCATTTACAATACTTGCAGGTCATCCGTACCACACCGGGCACTGATGCGAGCAGTGTTTATGCAGCTTCCTGACCGGGGAAGGCTGCACAAAATCAGAGGCATAAAGAGTGCAGTGGCTGTATGCTCCAGAGTCGGGGCAAGGACGTTCATGGGCACGGCAATCAACACCACCGGGGACGAGTGGCGGAAGGGAATACATGTCCTGGTTTAAGCGGCAGGAAAACGAGATTGAACCGAATACAGCAGAAAAGAGTGTGCGCACCGAAGGGTTGTGGCAGAAGTGCGAGGGCTGTGGGCAATACGTCTTCAAGGCCGAGTTCGAAGCTAACCTGCAGGTGTGCCCCAAGTGTGGACACCATCTCCGGCTGGACGCGCGCAGCCGCATCGCCAGCCTGCTGGAACCGGGGTACCAGCTGGTCGACCTGGAACTCATATCCACCGACCCGCTGGAGTTTGTCGATATCAAGCCATACCGGGACCGGCTGGAAAAGGCCCGGCGCGAGACCGGCCTCAATGACGCGGTGATGAATGCCTTGGGAAACCTTGGCCCTCATGCCGTGGTTCTGAGTGTGATGGAGTTCGCCTTCATTGGTGGGAGTATGGGTTGCGTGGTGGGGGAGACGATCGCCCGGGCGATCGATCGCTCATTGGCTGCGCGGCAGCCGCTCATCATCGTCGCCGCGTCTGGCGGCGCGCGCATGATGGAAGGGGTCGCAAGCCTCATGCAATTGGCCAAAGTATCCGCTGGCCTGGCGCAACTGGATGACGCGGGAGTGCCATACATCTCAGTGCTGACCAACCCGACCACGGGTGGTGTGACCGCCAGCTTCGGCATGCTGGGCGACCTCAATATTGCCGAGCCCGGCGCCCTGATCGGCTTCGCCGGCCCACGCGTGATTGAGCAGACAATTCGCCAGAAGCTTCCGGAAGGATTTCAGCGATCCGAGTTTTTGCTGGAACACGGTATGTTGGACGCCATCGTGCCGCGCCGCGAAATGAAGAACTATCTCATCCGCGCGTTGGACTTCATGTGGCCGGCGGGCGCTTAGCAGCAGGGAATTCACTCTAGAATAAGAACATGTCCTATGCCTCGGCCCTTGACCGCCTGCATGCTCTCGGTCAGGAATTGCACACTGCGCCCGGCGCGCCTCGCCGGAAATTTGAGTTGGCGCATATGCGCACGCTCATGGCAGCGCTGGGCAATGCCGAGCGGTCTTTCACCTCGATCCTCGTGGCGGGTACCAATGGCAAAGGGTCGACCGCATCCACCCTGGCAAGTATCCTCGCGCACGCGGGCTACCGGACCGGTCTCTATACTTCGCCTCACCTGAGCCGTGTGAATGAGCGCATCCAGCTGGATGGCCTCATGATTGGCGACGATGATTTCGCCGCCCTCTTTTCTCATGTCGAGGAAGTCGCCGAGAGCCTGGTGCGGGACGAGCGGCTGCCGGCTTTGCCGAGTTTTTTCGAGACCCTCACCGCTATGGGCTTTTTGCATTTCGCCTCCCGTCAGGTGCATACAGCGGTAGTGGAAGTGGGCATGGGCGGCAGGCTGGATGCGACCAATATTGTGGAGCCCGCGGTCTCGGTGATTACCGATATCTCGCTTGACCACACGGAGTGGTTGGGATCGACGGTCGACCTGATAGCGCGCGAAAAAGCCGGCATCCTGCGCCCCAATGGAGTCATGATCACATTGCCGCAGCACCCGGAAGCTAACCAGGCATTGGGAGAAGTGGCAGTCGCGCTCGGGGTCAGAGGCGTGAATGCCGCCAGCTATGTGCCGGTGCACAATCATCCCGAGCAGTACACGCGCAACCGTTATCCATTGTCTGTGATGGGCGAACTGATCGGCATCGACTCTCCGTTGGGGGGCGCGCATCAACAGCGCAACCTCGCGCTGGCGATTGCCGCCGCGGTGGAGTTAAGAAACAATCATGGTTACAATATCACTCCCATCGATATCCAGGCCGGCATTCGGGATACGGTTTGGCCGGCCCGGCTGGAGCTGATACCCGGTAGCCGCGACCGCGCAGATGTGCTGCTGGATGTGGGCCACAATCCTGCCGGTGCGTGGGCGCTGCGCGCGGCGGTTTCACATCTGGACCGCGGCCAACCCTTGACCCTTGTTTTCGGCTGTTTGAAAGACAAACCCGCGGTGGAGCTCGCCCAGATTCTCTTTCCCCTGTTTGGCAAGGTGGTGCTAACGCCGGTCGACTCGCCGCGTAGTGCCTCGGTTGAGGATCTGCTGGCGGCCGCGGCGACTACGGGCAGCGAGGTAGAGGCGGCCGCCGGGGCGGTCGGCGCGCTGGAGCGCGCGCTTCATCTGACCCCGGTAAACGGTCTCGTCGTGGTTACCGGGTCAGTCTACCTGGTGGGGCAGTTACGGCCGCAGTTGGTGGCTGGCCAGGCTGCGCCTGTGGAGTCGATGAAAGCATGAGGTCCGAGGGTATGAGCTCTACACCCGGTGCTCAACCGACTTTGTCGTTGACCAGCCGATTGACCTCAAACTTGGCGCGAGGACCGCTGTTCTTTTTCTTTACCGGTGTTTTTGGATGTATGTCGCTCGCTGCGTCTTGCCTGGAAAAAGACGGGCGGCTGCAGCACAACATCGCTCGCCAATGGGCACGGACCTCACTGCGAATTGCCGGCGCTCCTGTGACCATTATCGGACGTGAGAACTTGCTGCCGGTCGCTGTATATACCTCGAATCACACCTCACTTATGGACACGCCGTTGGTGTTCAGCAGCCTGCCCTTTCAGTTTCGAATCCTGGCTAAGCAGAGCTTGTGGAAGTGGCCGTTCATTGGATGGCACCTGCAGCGTTCAGGGCAGATTCCAGTGGACGAAGAAAGCGGCGCGGTTGCCGGTCTCAATCGGGCCATCCGTGTGCTTAAGTCTGGTATGCCGCTGTTCATCTTTCCTGAAGGCGGGCGTACCAAAGATGGGCAGGTGCAGCCATTCATGCGTGGGCCGGCTTACATCTCGATTCGCGCCCGAGTTCCGTTGGTGCCCATTGCCCTGATTGGTACCTATGAGTTGTTGCCGATTCACACGCATCATTTCCGTCCGCGGCCGGTCACGTTGGTGATTGGCAAACCGATCGACCCGTCCGGCTATACCATCCGGCAGACGGATGAACTTACAGCCAAACTTCGCGACGAGATTCTGCAGTTGTATCAAAGTCATGCGGCGCCCGGAGATCTTTCGCCGAGCCTGGCTACTTCAAGTGCGGAGATCGTAAAAGAGGATTTATGACGCTTCCCCGTATCGCCATTCCAGAACCTACGTCGACGGACGAGGCATACAACCAGCGCAGTTTGCCGCAGTACATACGCGCCGTGGAAGCGTCGGGAGGGACAGCGGTGCCCATTCCCCTGCACGCGACTCCTGCCGAATGGGCAGGCATCCTCGCTTCCTGCTCTGGCATCTTGCTGCCGGGGAGCCCTGCAGACGTTGATCCCGCGCGCTACGGGCAGGAGCGGGTGAAGGAATGCGCGGCTAAGGATGAGGCGCGTGAGGCGGTGGACGAGCTGCTTCTGCAAGGCGCACTCGAGCAGGGGAAGCCAATTCTGGGCATCTGCTATGGCTTGCAGTCGCTGAATGTATGGCGCCAAGGCACGCTGATCCAAGACTTGCCCAACGATTTGGCTCACGCAGATGCGACAATTTCGGGGATTGTTAACCACCAGCCTGGGCGCGAGGTGCAAAAAGCACACCCGATTCAGGTGACGCAAGGCTCCCGGCTTTCACACTTAGTGAAAGGCATCAGCGGGGAAGCGCCGGGGCTTTTCGTCAATTCGAGCCATCATCAGGCAATCGGTCGTCCCGGGAAAGCATTGGTGGTTGCGGCCACCAGCCCTGACGATGGGGTCATCGAAGCGTTGGAAGGTTCGGACCCAAATCAGTTTTTGGTCGCGGTGCAGTGGCATCCGGAACGCAGCTACGACGTAAGCGCTGCTTCGCGCGCCCTCTTCGCTGCATTTCTGGACGCCGCACGGGAATGGGCAGCTTCCTCGAGAGCCGACGCCATCGAGCCGTGCGCGAATTGAATGCCACGGCAGGGCAGATAGAGAAGGCCTTCGCCCAAGCCGGCGTCCTGGGTTTGCCCCTGGGCGCCTATGACAAATTCCGGGTTTACCTGGAGTTACTGCTCCGTTGGAACCAGCGCCTTAGTCTGACCGCAGTTCGGCAGCCGGATCAAATCATCCAGCGGCATTTTGTCGAGTGCGTGTTCGTGGCCCAGCGGCTGCCGCGGGATATAGCCGATCTTTTGGACTACGGCTCCGGCGCGGGGCTGCCGGGAATACCAATCGCGATTTGCCGTCCGGAGATAAGGGTGACCTTAGCCGAGGCGCACGGCAAGAAAGCATCCTTCCTCCGGGAGGCATTGAGGGGGCTCGACCTCGAAGGCGAAGTCTATGACGGCCGCGTGGAAGCAATGCCCGAGCGCAGATTTGACGCTGTTACCATGAGAGCCGTAGAGAAGATGGATCTGGCAATTCCCCTGGCGCTCCAACGTGTAAAGCGTTACCTTGTGTTGCTTACCACCGAGCGATCGGGTCTGGCCCGTGGAACAGCGCTTCCGGGGCTGGAATGGTTGGAGCCAATCTCTATCCCCAATACCAAGCAGATGGTCCTGGAAATCGGTCGACGAGGCTAGACTGTTCCACGTGGAACATCGTGTTTCTGCCCGCCGTTTCGGTGTGGTTCGTCCACCCCTGTTCCACGTGGAACACCAAGATTTCCACCGGCGCTTCAGAAAGCAAGTCCCAGAACCTATCCAGCCGACTGGCACCTATCTCATCGCAAATGTGCGAGTTGCCGGGCACCCCCCGTTAAGCTGTACGGCGTTCTCCACAATTCAAGACCAGTTCTGCACACCCTCATTTCTTGCTCTCCCCGTCATCCCTAGATACTCTTCCATATACGCATGGGCAAAGTAATCGCGGTCGTCAATCAAAAGGGCGGAGTAGGAAAAACCACTACCGCAATCAACCTCTCTGCGGCGTTGGCTCTCGAAGGATTGACCTGCCTATTGGTTGATTGTGATCCTCAGGCCAATTCCTCCGGAGGATTCGGAATCACGCGGGATGAAAACCGCAACTCCACCTACGACATCCTCACGGGAAACGCCACCATTGCGGAGGCTACCCTTTCCACAGAAATCGACGGCTTAAAGATAGTTCCAGGTAGCAACCACCTCATTGGCGCCACCGTCGAACTGATCCAGGCCGAACGCCGCGAATACCGTCTTCGCCAAGCTCTCGAACCGGTCCGGAATCTGTACAACTTTATTATCCTCGACTGTCCCCCGGCTCTGGATCTGCTGACCCTGAATGCCTTGGTCGCGGCAGACCGGCTGCTTGTCCCCATGCAAGCGGAATACTTTGCCCTGGAAGGCATCTCTGAACTCCTGACGACCCTGGGCCGCATTCAAGCAGCATTCAACCCGACCCTCGACATCGAGGGTGTGATTCTCACCATGTATGACGAGCGGACAAACCTGGCTCAACAGGTTACGGAAAACCTTCGCCGGTTTTTTGGAGCCAAGCTGCTTAAGACGGCCATCCCGCGCAACGTCCGCCTGGCAGAGGCGCCGAGCTACGGAAAGCCGGTCGCCCTGTATGATCCTCGATCCCGAGGCGCCGAAAGTTACCGCGAACTTGCGGAAGAGATTCTGGCTCGCAACAACATTGAGAGCCCGCGCGCCCTGGAGCGGAAAGCAGCTACACAGGCAACCGCGCAAACACGACAAGAGAATAAAGTGCGTTTCTGGCCATACGCTTGACCTTCTTCTTACCCGGACGAGATGTTGTGATGCCGGCCAGTCATTGCATCAGGCCGAAACCGAATTTGCAGTTTTCAACCCTCGGCTCCCAGGACTCTAGACGATGACCCCTTCTATCGAACTACCCAAACGCCGCGCCCTTGGTAAAGGTCTCGAATCCCTTTTGCCCGGACGATCTGGATTTACGCCCGCTCCCCCCGCAGCAAACGCTGCCCCGGTTCCTGATGAGGGCAAGCCGAGGGAGATCCCCATCGACCATATTGAGCGGAATCCCTTCCAGACCCGGGCGACCGTGGATGAAAGTACCCTCAAAGAGCTCTCCGCTTCAATTGCGGCTACGGGGGTGGTGCAGCCGATATTAGTGCGGCCGTTGGCCGACAATCGTTTTCAGTTGATCGCCGGCGAGCGCCGCTGGCTTGCCTCCAAAATGGCCGGCAAGGCCACCGTGCCTGCCATCCTGCGTCATGTGTCTGACGAGCAGGCGATGGAGATAACCATCGTCGAAAACCTACAGCGCACAGACCTGAACCCCATGGAACAAGCGCGTGCTTACGACCGCCTCAGCCACCACTTCAAAATGACGCAAGAGCAAATGGCCCAACGGACTGGTAAGGACCGGGCCTCGGTTGCCAATTTCTTACGGCTGCTTCGGTTGCCATCCGAAGTGCAGCAAAAGGTGGAGACCGGCAGTCTTAGCTTTGGGCACGCACGCGCATTGCTTAGCCTCGAATCGCCGGAATCAATCCTGAAGGCTGCACAAAAAGTGACCGCGCTCTCCATGTCAGTACGCCAGACCGAAAGCTATGTGCAGGGACTATTGAATCCGGAGAAAAAGCCGAAAGGTGAAGAAAAGGAGAAGGTGCCCCTCGATCCCAATGTCCGTGAAGCCCGGGATGCTCTGCAGAGAGCCCTGGGCCTGAAGGTTTCGATCGAAGACAAGAACGGTCGCGGACGAGTGATCATCGAATATTCCCGCCTGGAAGACTTCGATGCCCTGCTCGAAACCATAGCCGGCAAGTAGTGGCTTTAAGCCGCCGGCCTCGGGATATGGAACTGTCACAGTTACACTACGCGTCGCCGTGCGCGAACGGTCGGCGGGCCGGGCAATGATGAACGCGGCGCAGCTGGCGTTTCGCTTTCGCGTCTTCATCTTTGTGTTCCTCTACTTGATTGGCTTTCTGGCCCCCTGGGAATTTCGCAGCGGCCATCAAGGCACACTCTGGCTCGCTGCATCGACGCTTCTGGCTCGCAGCGGATGGATCAGCCTGGCAGCTGCAACCGTGGCAGTGACTCTTGTGAGCCTCGCTTGCCTGGTCTTGGGGACTATTCTGCGCGTTTGGGGCACCGCGTATCTCGGTTCCGGCGTGATGCGCGGCGCTGCGCTGCAGGGCGAAGAGTTCGTTGCAGCGGGGCCCTACAGATATGTCCGCAATCCGCTCTACCTGGGGTCGTGGCTGCTTGCGCTTGGCGTCTCCGTGTTGATGCCGCCCAGCGGTGCGGCTTTCTTCCTGGTTGCCTTCAGCGTCTTCGTGCTGCTTCTGATCCGGGCGGAGGAACGCTTCCTATCGACCAGGCAGGGAGATGTGTATCAGCAGTATCGCCAGACTGTGCCCCGGCTATGGCCTCGTGTAACCGGCGGAAATGCGGCAACCTCGGCTGCTCGCCCCCATTGGGTGCAAGCCCTTTTGGCGGAAACGTATCCTGTCGCCATTACGCTTTGCTTCGCAGTGCTTGCCTGGCGCTACAACGCGCGCATCCTGGTCCAGTGCGTGCTCATCTGCTACGGGGTTTCCCTCGTGGTTCGCGCGCTGACAGGTAAAGGAGTCGAGGGCAGGGTTTAGAGTGCAAGAACGCGTTGGAGGTGCAGAGGGCGCGGCAAGACGCCTGCCCTCTTCGATGTTGCAGCCGTGCAGGAGTGGCTACTACTTCCTCGGCGGCGCGATGGTGTCTTTGGCAGCCTTGGCCACGCGGAACTTGACCACCGTCTTGGCTTTGATCTTGATCGTTTCGCCAGTCTGGGGATTGCGACCCATGCGGGCTTTCCGCTCAGCCTTTACCAACCGGCCAAGCCCAGGGATGACGAACACGCCATTCTTCTTCGTTTCCTTCACTGCCGTCTCTGCGAGCAGGTCGAGAAAAGCCGCGGATTGCTTGTTAGTCAACTCAAGTTTTTCTGCCATTGTCCGGACCAGTGCTGTCTTGGTCATGCCTGTTGCCATATTGTGTCCTTCTTTCCTCTGTGTTATTTCATGGCCCACGGTCGCGTTGTTCCGCACCCTTGAGAATCCATGTCTTGACCGGTTTCTGTAGATTTGGATGCTCGCGGAAACGCGCATCAATCATCAGAAAACCCAGTGTTTATGCGGGTAAAAACGACCCACCGCCGTTTACGATGCGGCTTTGTCTAGCGTTTGTCAATGAAAAAACCGAGAATTGTTCCGTTTTTGGCTCGTTTTTCCAAGATTTGGCCCAATTTCAAAGGTTTTCCTCAGATTTCAGCGTGCTTTGCCCACCGGCTCCAAGCCGAAAAGGGGCCGCCGTTTTTTCTGCGCGCTCTGCAGCAGAGGCGTATTGAGGGCGTCTACGAGAGGGCTTGCGAGCCGAAAGCGGCGAATGGTCTCGTCCGCAAAGTCCTTCTGCAACGACGCCGATGAGGGCAGCTTTGCTTCCACGCCCCATTGCCGGCACAACAGCAAATCCATCGCCGGGTGATCTTTCGGGAAGCCTTTCGGTGGCCGTGTGAGCGGCGTGCCGGTAAACGAATCCATCAGGCGCCTGAGCTTGCGGTCCATGAGCATCTGCCGCACCTCGGCATGGTGGACGAGCAGATGCTGCCTGATCGCCAGCAACTGCTCCCGCTCCGGCATATACACGCCCGCGGCGATAACAACTTCCTCCGGGGAGATATGCATGTAGTAGCCTCCGCCGGAAGTCTTTTCCAGGCCTTCCCGCGACCACCAGGCAGAGATATGGCTTTTGTAGGGCCGCTTGTCAGAAGAAAAGCGTATGTCCCGATAGATGCGCATCATACATTTTTGAGGCGGTCGTAGATGGCCGGGAGCGAAGGCTTCCATAGCCTTGTTGACGGCTTCGATAAGCGCCAGCATGGGCTGCTTCAACTCGCGCTCGAACTCCGGTTTATGAGCCTCAAACCACTCGCGGCGGTTATTTCGTTTCAGGCTGCGCAGGAATTTGAGGCCGGCTTCACGAAAGTACGGTTCGCCGGCGACGTGTGGGAAGGAGGAGATCGTCATTCTGAAAACAATTACCGAAAATGGAAGTGATGCCGGTGAAACAGGCTGCGTAAAATTTCAAAAGCCGGTATGGGCTGGTAGGTATGGGCTTCAGCCCGTACATAAACCCAAGAGAATTATCTGGCCTTTAGGCCCTGAGGTTGCGTCCTGTTCATGATAGTAACTCCGCAGGATACACTCGGAAACCAGTTTTAAAGTACGAAAGTAATGGACTTGCTACTCCACAACAAAGCGTGTTTCGATGGTTGTTCGGTAGACTTTGCTTGCCTCCCTCAATCTGACAAGGCTGTCCGGCTCCTCACACAAATGAGACAACTTGCCTTTTTTTTCTTTTTAATGGCCACCTCTACCCTGTGCGCGCGTGCGCGTGTGCATGAGATGGAGTTCGATCAGGCTCGCCAGGTCGCACTCATCGTCGCCCGATACGACAACATCACGGTGGATGATCGCACGATCGTGATGAACTCGATGGACACACGGACCGATGCCGGCTTCATTCCTGGCTACTATAGCTTTTCCATCATTCGGGAAAGCGACTCTCCCGCGCACGCGGATGAAACCATCCGTATGTATGTAGTTTCGAAAAAGACGGCCGATACGTGGGAATTGAATCTTTGTACGCACTACTCGTTCCCTGAGCTGCAGAAATTTCAGCAAGATATTATGCACGAGACTGGAGCTAGTTCCGGCGACGATGGCGATATCCGCAAGGCCATCGGCTGTGTCAATCAGGCACAGATGAAACCGGCGGCTGAATAAGCTCTGGGGGAAACGCAAAAAGAAGATGCCCACACCTCCCTGGCATGGGCATCTTCTCCGCGGCATCACCGAAGTGAGCCGCAAACCTGGAACCGCCGACCGCGGGCGGTTATCTTCTTTCGTTTCGGTTACGTCTTTATGGATGCATGTGCCGTGCCAAACAAACATGCTTGGGAGGCGTATGGTTTCAGCACTTTACGGCGTTGTGGATTTCCCGCAGGGTGAAAACCGGTTCAATCTACTCTCTGATGGGAAAATTCTACCCGCTTGGGACCGAACCTAGTTGCGCATTCCTGCGAGAGCAGCGCGGAAAAGTGCCTCAAAGTTGTCGCTAACTGTCTTATCCTTAGCCACCGCCGCGGCAATTGCCTTCTGCGCCAGCGGGCGCTGATAGCCCAGATTCACCAGGGCCGAAAGCACGTCCTCAGTAGACGGTCCGGTTTCGATCGCTCGCGGCGCGGTGGCCATATCTTCGAGCTTGTCTTTCAGATCCACCACCAGCCGCTCGGCCAGCCGTTTGCCAATGCCCGGGATTTGAGACAGCGTGGCATGATCCTGGCCGCGAATGGCCCCCACCAATCGTTCTGTGCTCAAACCGCTTTGGATGGTGACGGCAAGCTTTGGCCCAACGCCGCTCACCGTGATCAAGCGCTCAAAGACCCGCTTTTCTTGGGCGTTGAGAAAACCATAAAGCGCCAGAGTGTCTTCGCGTACGTGGGTGTGGATGAAGAGGGCCACCTCACTTCCCTCTGCTGGCAGCGCGCTGAACGTGGTCACGCTGATCACAACGTCATAGCCGACGCCGCCGGCCTCGATGATCGCCTGCTGTGGATGTTTCGCCAGTAGCTTTCCACGCAGGTGCGCAATCATTCGCTGATTGTACTGGTTCGAGATTTCAGAGTTTTCAGGGGACCGCAGCTCCGGTGCTTTGTATCAGGGCACGACTTTAAGTCGGGCCATAAAGGCCGAACAAAGATGAGGGCTTTAGCCCCTGGGTTCTTTCCGGCCCGGAATTTAGAACTTGTGCCGATAGGAGATTTGAAAGTCATATCCGGCGTTGGGTGGAAACAGCGCGGCTACATGGCGCAGGCGCTCGGCCAGCGCTGGTGCGGCCAGCAGCGGGTACTCACGCTCCCGCAAATCGGTGTAGTTGAAGTCCAGCGTGAGCGAGAGCATATAAATCGCCAACGCATCAGAAAAAGCGGTTTCAAAAAAGCTGCTCTTAGCCTTTTCGTCGATGCGGCCCTTTTCCGCTAGCCGGCTCGCGGCGGTTTGGTCCGCACGGGAGAAGCTCCTCTCGGCCATGCGGGTGGCAGGACCATCACTGCGCCCGCGGTCAAGTGCACGGCGGCGGCTTTCGTAGCTATCCTGACTGGTTTCCCCCCGCACCTCGGCCATCGCTTGCGACCACACCAGGTCACAGAAACTCTGCGGCACTCCAGCTGCTTCGACAAAGTGATGCCCCACGTTAATAAAGAACTCGAATGCCAGGGCGAACCGGTCCTGCATCAGGCGTGTAGAAATGAAGATGCAATCGGAACCGTCAAACTGCACATTGCGGTGACACATCGCGCGGTCGCCCAGGTCGATGGTGTAGCCCGGCGCCACCATGGTCTCCTCAGTTTCACCAATCGTGAGAGGCACAAAATAATATGCATGCCGGGAGAGAGCGGCGGCGATTGCATTGGGCACTGCCTGCACGATCGGCTCGAGCTCTTGTTCGGTGATGTGGGTATCGGCAAAGATTGCGTAGCACAGGCGGTTTTCGGATTGACGCACGGGCGTCTGCTGCGCCACGAGCGAGGCCGGTAACAACTCCATTTGGGCGGCTTCAGCCATAACCTAGTATTCTAGCTGAGTGGAGGGGTGTGCACTTCCCCTTTCGAGGCCAATTATGAATGCGCAGCAGAACCTGCAGCTGGTTCGGCCCCCACAGGCAGGGGGGAAGTTCTTCGGTGTCCCGCTGGGCGACCTGGGTTTCGTCACCAGTGCTCTGATGGCCTTTACTGTGGGTTTCCTGAGCTTCTTCCTGTTTACGTTCCTGTCCATCGTCGGCCTGATGATCTACAACGGCATGGGCCACCACATGGACTACGCCGTCAGCTACAAGTACATTTCCTTCCCTGCCGCTTGTGTCGTGCTGCTCGCCAGCCTGATCTTTTTCGGCTCGCTTTGGGTACGCCGCAAGGTTTCCCGAGGCTAGGAGGCCTGCTCGAGTGGCTCTCGTCACCATCGATGTTGAGCGAGCGCAGCGCAACGGGTTCGCAGGCGCGAACTCCGAGGCGAACTCCGAGGCGCGAGCTTGGTGCCAGCGACTCGAAGCGGGCGACATTCTCTACTTTCCGCAAACCCCCATTCGCCTGCGGCCTGAGGACCTTTCTTTTCTGCTGGGCCAGCAGCAGACCGGCAGCACCATGCACAAGAACATCGCCTACAAGCCGAATCTGGATAGCGTAAGCGGGCTGGACGCCGCCACCACGGGTGCTGCGGAACTGAAGCAGTTGCAATCGATCATGCGCCAGTACTCACAGGATGTGACCCGTTTTCTGACCAGCTTTTTGTCGCCCTACGAGGGCCGCTGGCAGCTGGATTACGCCAGCTTCCGGCCGCAGGAGGAAGAAGGCCGCGACTTGCCGCTGCGCCGCCGCAACGATCTACTGCACACCGACGCCTTCCCTACCCGCCCTACGCGTGGCGCGCGCATACTGCGTTTCTTCAACAACATTCATCCCACGCGTTCGCGCGACTGGGTGGTCAGCGACCCATTTCCGGTGCTTGCGTCACGCTATGCCCCGCAACAAATTTCGCTTCCTGCGCCCGCCAACTCCGCCGGCCGCGCGTTGCGCTCCCTGGCCAACACCGCCGGTCTGGGATATGCGATTCCCAGCCTGAAGCGATCACCCTATGACGACTTCATGATGCGCTTCCACAACTTCCTCAAGGAGAACGCCTCCTTCCAGGCGGAGTGCCGCAAGGAATATCTGCAATTTCCCGCCGGGTCGAGTTGGATGGTGTACACCGACATGGTTCCGCATGCGGTTCTCTCCGGCCAGTACGCCCTGGAGCAAACTTTTCTGGTGGAACACGGCGCCATGGTTTCTCCTGAATCCTCGCCTCTCTCTGTCCTTGAAGCCATGACTCACTCCGCACTGGTGTAAACCTCTCCGTTGCCAACAACTCGGGCATGACGCTCTTAGCCCGTACATGATCGCCTGAACGCACCGTGTCGGAAAAACGCGAAGGGTGCCCCAGGTCTCGCTTTTGAGACCTGGGATCCCCGCAACCACTGCTCCATGGACACCCATGACGTCACCACAGGGTAGCAACATCCACCCCGAGCTGGTGAACAGAAACCGACCGGCACTCGGTCGACAGCTGAGTTTGCCACAGACGATGGGAAAGACGTACCTCAGGGGCTGAAGAGCGTTGCGTGAGAACTTCATTCCCAAACTCAGTCCCGTAGATCCTGCCCTGAGCTTGTCGAACGGGGACGGCTGAAATAAGCCCCGGACGCAGTCCGGAATATCCTCTGAGCTTGGCAACGAGGTGCCCAGACCCATATCCTTTAGATTTAAAGCAGGAAAATGACACCCAACCCAGACTCAATAAAAGTCCATCTTCCCGACGGCTCCATCAAAGAATTCCCCGCCGGATCCACTCCCTTCGATGTGGCCCAGAGCATCTCACCGCGACTCGCAGCAGCAGCGATTGTTGCCCGGGTTCGACCGGCGAGCACGAACGGCACGGCACACGACAGTGATGCCCACGCGGAGGCAGCCGGAGACGCGCCGCCGGAAGCCGGTATGTACGCCGCCGAGGAAGCAAACGCCGAACGCCTGGTCGACCTGAGCACTCCTCTGAAAGAGGACATGTGGTTGCAGCTGCTGACCGAAAAGGATGCCGACGCGCTGAAGGTAGTGCGCCACTCCGCTGCGCACGTGATGGCGACGGCAGTGCTCGAGCTGTATCCCGAGACCAAGCTCGGCCATGGCCCAGCGACGGACGCAGGCTTCTTTTACGATTTCTACCGGCCCACGCCCTTTACTCCCGAAGACCTGAAGGCCATCGAAGCCAAAATGGCCGAGGTGGTCGCGCGCAACGAACCGTTTGTGCGCGAATGGGAGCCGCGCGAGGCGAGCCTGGAGCGCTTCAAGGCGGGCAACGATTTCATGAAGGCCCACTTCGTCGAGCGCTTCACCAAGCCGGGCGAGGAAATTTCCTTTTACCGCAACGGCAAGTTTGAGGATTTTTGCCGCGGACCGCATGTGCCTTCTACCGGCAGGGTGAAGGCCTACAAAGTGATGAACCTGGCCGGGGCTTACTGGCTGGGGGATGAAAACAATCCGCAACTGCAGCGGATTTACGGCACGGCATTTTTCTCCAACAAGGAGCTGGAGCAGCACTTTGCTCGCCTGGAAGAGGCGCAGCGGCGGGATCATCGTGTCCTGGGCAAGCAGCTGGACCTTTTTTCCATCCAGGAAGTTGCCGGGCCGGGCTTGATCTTCTGGCATCCCAAAGGCGCGATGGTGCGCCGCATCATGGAAGACTGGATGCGGGACGAGTGTCTCAAGCACGGTTACGAGCTGGTGTACACGCCGCACGTGGCGCGGGTGAATCTGTGGCAGATCAGCGGTCATGAAGGCTTCTACTCGCAGAACATGTTTACCCCGATGGAGCTGGACGACGCGGACTACCGGATGAAACCGATGAACTGCCCGTTCCACATTCTCATCTATAAGAATTCGCCCAAGAGCTACCGGGATCTACCGGTGCGCTATGCGGAGTTGGGGAATGTGTACCGCTACGAGCGCTCGGGCACCATGCATGGGCTGTTGCGTGTGCGCGGCTTCACTCAGGATGATGCGCACATCTTCTGCTCCCCGGATCAGATTGAAGATGAAGTGGTGGCCTGCATTGAGTTTGCCCAGCTGGTGCTGAGCACCTTTGGCTTTGCGGAATTCAAAGTGGAGCTTTCCACCTGGGACCCGAAAGACCGAAAGAGTTATACCGGCTCGGACGAAAACTGGGCCTTGGCGATTCATTCGCTCGAGAACGCGCTGGGGCGCAAGGGCATTCCCTACAAGACCATCCGAGGCGAAGCCGCGTTTTACGGCCCCAAGATCGACATCAAGCTGGTGGACGTCCTGGGCCGGCTATGGCAACTGTCGACGGTGCAATTCGACTTCAACATGCCGGCACGCTTTGAGATGGAGTATGTAGGGGAAGACGGCGAGCGCCATCAACCGGTGATGGTCCATCGCGCGCTATTCGGGTCAGTGGAGCGGTTTTTTGGGGTATTGGTGGAGCATTATGCAGGCGCTTTCCCGCTTTGGCTGGCGCCGGTGCAGGTGGGGATCGTGCCCATCAGCGAGCGCCATTTGGACTTCGCGCAAAAGATACAGTCGACGTTGCAGAATGCCGGTTTGCGGGTAGAGATTGATCATCGCAACGAGAAGATGGGCGCCAAGATTCGGGACTTCACCATGCAGAAGCTGCCTTACATTCTTGTGGTCGGGGACAAAGAAGCGGAGACGGGTGCGGTCAGCCTGCGTGTCCGGGGGCAAGGCGATCAGGGTGGAATGCCGCTGGAGGAGTTTGTTGGCCGGGCTCGGGGATTGGTGGAGAGTAAGTCGACTAGTTTGTAGAGTCCGGGAGCCGCGATGACATTGACTCGGACTTGTCCAATTAAATTTTTCAGTTGGCCAATTTGGACTGCACATGAATCCTTCACTGCGCTTAAGAGACTGCCGAACGAAGTGCACGGCTTCAGCCGTGCCGTAATGGGCGCTTGACGGCTCTACAGGCTGCGGAAAAACTCGTTTCTCTGAAGGGTACGGCCTTTAGGCCGTACATAACTGCTCTGTAATGAATTAGGCTTTAGCCGCTGAGGGCTGCTTTCTTCTCAAGACTGGCATTTTTCCGCAGCCTGCAATAGCGCGTCCTGCACCAAATGCTGGTCCCCGGCAGGGCAAGGGCCAAACATGCTGAGGGAAAAAGCGTCTCTGACGAAGGGCATGGGTTTAGCCGTGCCGTAAAAAGGCCTTCGAACGACGGCTTAGCCGCTGAGGTACGCTTTTTAAGACCTATCGTGTGAAGGCGTCGCATTCCGCGCCTGAGTTCGCACAGACGATTGGAAAGACGTACCCCGGCGGCTAAAAGCCCCCATGAGCGCGAGCGCTATGTGACATAGGAAAGGCCGCATACCCTTTGGTCCATAGCCCATGGCCTTCAAACGCATGAGTGCGACTTGGTTTCCCCAGCCGTGTTCGGTCACCCGGGCCAATCACTGGTGGGCAGCAAGTCGACCGGCTTGTAGCTGGTCGCAGGCTGCCGAGGATCCCGTTCTGCGAACTGCGAAGAGCTCCCTGTCCTGATCAATGACTACCACGGCATCAGTTTTCAAATCTGGGAATTCTTTTTTCACGGAAGCGAACCAGTCACTCCACTTGTTGTCGAGCACCAGGAAGTACGGATGAGTGCAGACGAAGTCGAGCTGATCCTTGATGTTCGAAGAGTAGTAACCTACCTGCCGATAGTTCCTCATCAGATGAAAATCACTGACAGGCTCCTGTAGTCCGTTCGCGACAGGGGGCAGGGCGAGCAGGTACAGATACGGACGATCGGCACGTCCCGAATAGCGCATCGCTTTGAAAAAGTCGTGTTGCCATTGGACCACCACCAAAACATTGCGCGGTATCAGGGCGTCAAGCCGTGGAACATCGAGATACTCCCCATTGATCTCTGGATAACCGACCAGCGCCGCAGAAATCACCGGCATTGTCATGAGCAAAATGACTGTGCCGATCCAGGCAGCTCCTCCGGCGGAATCGATTTTCCTGATGCGTTCGATTCCCATTGCGTCTGCAAAAGCCACGAATACGATTGCCAGGCCTATTGCACCCGGGACGGTATAGCGCCGAACGTAGAGCGGTGTGAGCAAATGCGAAAGGGCAAAAAGCAACAGAGACATGGTTAGGATCGAAAGAGCGACGATCCGCAGCGCCAATTTCCTATCGAATTCGATCCCCGGTGGACGCACTGAAGTGCGCAAGAGTCCCACGAATACAGCCACTAGGGCGACGGTCACCACGATCATCACCAACCAATACATCGCCTCAATTGGAATTACATGGTAGCGGCTCTTAATCACAAGGATAGGAATCCGCCACATCTGGAAGTTATAAGAAGTGACGATGTCGGAGATCCTCGGCATGGGAATCCATCCGCGCGGACTGCCTACTGCTTTGGAGGCTCGGATTGCCGGAACCCAGACCAGAAGTGCCAACCAGCCGGCTGCTTGAAAAGCGTAGACTTTTGCTCTGAAGCGTCTTTTCGAAGCATCGAAAAGAATGAGGGCCAGCAGTATGAGCGTTCCGTAAATAATCCCCAAGATATGCGAAAGCACTAAACCTGCCTGAGACAGCATTGCACCGGCGAGAAGAATCGGTCCCGGGTTTTCCTGCTCAGCCAATCGCAAATAGAACAGAATGGCGATCGCCACCATCAACGTATAGAGACCATAGAAACGAGCCTCCGCGTTCAGATCGAGTATGAGTGCTGAGGTGCCCCACACCATCAGGAGGCCGACAGCAGTCGCACGTGCTCCGTAGGCCCTCCGAACCGTCCTCCACAGCACGACGAATGCCCCACAGAATGCAAGACAGGAGTAAAGGCGGAGTGAAAGCACCCCGCTCCCAAAGGTCTTAGCCCAAATCCATGCTGTTGTGTAGAACAGCGGCATCCCGCCGTCCGCACCATGTTGAATCGCGTAGAGAAGATGCCACAGAGAGGGATCGTTCACCTCTGTCCAGGTAAAAATTTCATCGACCCACTCCTGCTTGCGAGACGACCATACGATGCAGGAAACAATCAGGGACAGCACCGAGCAGCCGAGCAAGAGAACTTCGCCCGCCATCATCTTATGCGGGGAGATATCGGGATTGCTCTGGGTTTTGTCTGCCAAAGGATCCACCTTTAAGGTTGCGTTTTGACGGCTTGATAGATCAGATCACAATCCCATTCCAGGATGTCTCGCCCCGGCTGCACGAGACCGCCGCAAAAAGTATGCGTGTTGCGGTAAGCCAGTCTGGTCAGCTGGTTCGCCAGCGGAAGGGCAGCAATCGTCTGGGCCGTAGGGTAGTAGCGAAATCTCCATTCCAGGACGACGATCTCAGGGGACTCCGTCAGCAGCCGCTGGTAGCGCAGCTTGGAGGTATTGAGTGTGCTCCACCAGTAGTACGCGTGCGGTTGATTCAGAAAAACGTTGTGATCGAAATAGGGCTGGACGCCGACGGAGAGAAAATCGTTGCCGATTTCAACGATCCTGGCTTTGGACATCACATACGGCTTGAGGAAAGCAGCGGTTGCTGCGCCGGATCCATAGTCCTGCTTACGGTCGAACTGAAAGGCAAATTCAGCCCAGCTTATCTGTACAACGGCGATAAGCAACAACATCAGCAAAGGCAGTTGCTCGTAGAGAGGTAGCTTTCGGAAAGGCAATTGCTGCGCCGGCCATGTCATCCATAGAATGGCGATGACGCACGGCAGCATCAGGCCCGAATGCCAAAAAAACGCATAGACATGAGAGAGGACGACAAGAAAGACGGCCGGGATAAGGTAGTGCAGCTTGCGCGTTCGAAAAAGCTTCCAAGTCAGTAGCACCCAGAACAAACACCCCAACCAAAACGGCCCGATGAGTCCTTCCGTGAGCTCTGCCAGGCGTGTCTCCACCTTCCAGGCGAGCCACTGAATCGAGCGTTTCTTCCCCGGCTCAGGACGAGGATAACGCGGCGGCAACAGCGACTGCTGCGCTTCGACCGGGTCGTGCTGTGCGTTGGGTCTGATGACAAACCCCGCGCCACTAGCATCCTTCGCCGGCAGCGCTACCCAGATGCTGGCTCCGTAGAGTGCCAGCAGCAGGGCGATGGCCCAATAAAGCCTGGCGCCTGGCACACCCGGTTCTAGGTCTCGCCGCCCCAGCCAGAGGTCGATGAGATACACCATGGCCAGGCCGCCCGAGATCATCGCGGCGTGCAGTGCGACATTGGCAAGTAGTCCCAGGCACAAAGCGATGAGCAAAGGTCGCTCGAATCGTTGCGGCCAGAAATATGCGCACAGGAAGAGTAGTAGTGGCACCCATACGTAACTGCGCGCCACCATTGCATATTGGAACGCCAGAAAAAATGTGAAGGGCAGCAGCAGCTTGATGAAGCGAGGAAAGGGCGAAGTGGTCACCAGAACCGCTACCCCAAGAAATGCGATCGCCGCTGCAAAACAACGCATTCCGGTGTAGCTTATGTGCAATCGAGACAGCACCCACAGGCAGAGATACCAAAGCCCGGGATGACCTTCATAGGAGAGTAGGGGAAAGATCTGGCGTAGGGGCAGGGTGCGAGCAATCTGCCACGCTTGCGCCTCATCGGCCCATGGCTTGTGGTTCGGAATTGCCCACGCGAGCAGCCCGGCGTAAATGCAGAGGGTCACGATCTCCGGCGTACTCATATGAAAACGCGGCATCGCGCATGCTTTCGAATCCGCGCCAGGCGCAGGGTTAACAGGGGACGGATGAGACTGCGAGTCCGCGAGAGATTCCAACATCAGGCTCGTCTCCACATGGTCTCTGGCCGTATCACGGCTGATCACAAAAATTAAGAGGCGCTTTGCGATGGACCACAATCATTTCTCTCTTCACATCCGGGGCGTCGAGAGAATCAAGAGTCTTCCATGCAAATATTGGATTGTTCCTGATTTTGAAATCAAACCAGGTGGCGCCTTGCTCCATAGGCGTCAGAACGTGGGTATCAAGCACAATGAAATTAGGGTGGGAACACAGGAAGGCGTCGCCGTCTTTGATAGATTGCGAGTAGTACCCAACATCGCGATAGGACCTCATCAAGTGGTAATCAAGGACGTGGGTTCTGGGGCCTGCTAGTGCCGCCTGCCAATCCAACAAGAAATAGTAGTGCGCTCCCGGTTTCCGCGAGTAGCGCATTATTTTGGAAAAATCCTGCTGCCAGTCGATGACCATCAGAGTGTCAGCATGGTCAATCCCGTCCAGGCGTTCCACATCGAGAAATAGAGGATTCGCAGCGACCGTTCCTCGAAGCAGTGCGGACGAAACCGGACAGGTAACGAGGAACATCACCACCACCACGGTTATAGCCCGCTGACCCGCTCTCAGGGAAGCCGGGAGGTGCAAGCTAAGCTTTGTGGCAAACGCCGCGAGGATGATCGACACACCGATAACGCAGGGGAGCAAATATCTGGCAACAAAAACAGGCGTCAGTAGGTGAGACACCACAAACAAGACGATGGGCATCGATAACAGCGCAAACGATACCAGGAGGAGCGCGTCCTCCTGTGACGGCGAAAATGACCGTTTTGCGAGCAGCAGCCTCCTCGCCTCGAAAAACAGAACCACTGCGATCGGAAGTAGGATCGCCGCTCGAACCCCCTGACGAAAAACTTGAAAGAACAAATCCGAGACATGGCGCTGGAGAAGCGAAAGCCACGGAAGGTAGTCCCAAAAGAAATACGCGTCAAAAAACCGCGAGAACGTGGGAATCGGGATCCAGCCATGTGGCTTGCCCGCTGCCATGGACGCGCGAATCGCCGGGACCCAAACGAGGAGCGCCAGCCACCCGGCAGCATGGGAGAGATACACCTTGATTCTGAATCGACCCTTGATGGAGTCGAACAGTACCAGTGTCAGCAGAATCAACCCGCTGTAGAACAGGCCCAGGACGTGGGTCAATACCAATGCCGCTTGCGCCAGAAGGCTGTACAGCAAGAGCAAGCGCGTGGGGGTGGCACGAGCCGCCAATCGCATATACACATCGACCACGACCGCGACCGCCAGCATGTAGAGCCCGTAAAAACGCCCTTCTGCATTCTGATCGAGCAGCAAGCCCGCGGAACCCCACATCCAAAGAACACCGAAAGCCGTAGCCCAGAGCCCGTAGACGCGGCGAATGCATCTCCACGTAACCAGCAGCGCCCCACACATAGACGCGCAAGAGTACAGGCGGAGCGACAGAACACTCGCGCCGAAAGTTTTTGCCCAAAGCCACGCCGTCGTATAGAAAAGGGGCTGTCCACCGTCGGCGCCATGTTGAATGGCCCAGTACAAATGCCAAAGAGAGCGGTCGCTTACCTCTCTCCAGGTAAAGATCTCGTCCATCCATGCTTGCTTACGCGAAGACCAGATGACACAAGAAATAATCAGCGAAGCCACTGAACAGCAAAGCAAAAGAAACTCGGCTCTCGACATCCTCTGTCTATCCGAGGTGTTCCCAATGCTTAACGTCGCGCTCGCGGCTTTCACGTAGGCCGAAGTTCCTCCCTTGCGTTTCGACTCCGCGACTTCGGCTGAAAGGCCATAAAGTACCATTTCAAATAGTGCGGCAGCCATTGCCAAAGCTTGAAACGCGACGTCCCTGCCGTTCGATCGCGCCACGTAGACGGGGTCTCGGTGATCGTATACCCGGCCAGGAAAGCCTTCACCGTGATTTCCAGGCTCAATTCAAAACCGCCCTTGCTCTCAATGCGGATGTCACCCAACATGTCCCGGTCATACATCTTGAACGCGTTGGTCGCATCGTGCGTCGGTATGCCGCGGAACCAGCATAAAGTCAGTCCCGAAAGCCGTGACAGCAGTTGCTTGAACCACGGCCCCCCGATCAACCGGCCGCCTTTCATATACCGGCTGCCCACGACAATGTGGCTCCCTTGCCGATAGAGCTCCAGCATTCTGCGAACCTGCCCCAGGTCGTCTGACAAGTCGGCCATCACCACCAGCACCGGTCCTGGCGGCGCGGCATCGAAGCCAGTCCGGATGGCGCCCACCACCCCGCGGCCGTAGGTGTTCTTGATCAGTTTCAGTCGCGTTTCGCCCTGGGCGATGATCTGCTGCGCCACAGGTAGCGTATCGTCGCCGTCAAAGTCGTACGAGACCAACGCGGTGAAGGGAAAGTTGAGGTGCTCTGTCATCTCTGACCAGAGCGCGGGAAAATTGGCTCCCTCGTTGTAGACCGGAATCACTATGGTCAGCGGCCTGTCCATTCAATCTCCTGTGAGGCTAGTTGGCGCGTCCGTCGCTTACATCTGCCCGATTTCCACTTGCTCGGCAATCCACGGAATCACCTCATCCAAAATCTTCGAGAGAGGGGTTGCGGCTTCGAACCCGAGCAAATCTCGCGCCTTCGCAACTGCCGGCGCTCGCTCCTGAACATCGTACTCGTAAGCGGGGTCACTCACGTAACGGAATGGCTTGGAGGAGCCGTGGATCTTTTTCCAGATCAACTCCGCCAGCTCCAGCACAGTGGTACGCACCGGGGTCGAAAGGTTGAAATCCTGGTTCAACGCAGCAGGATGTTCGACGCAGACCCGGATTCCCCGCGCAAGATCGCCGCCATATGTGTAATGGCGCACCTGCTCGCCGTCGCCCAGAATGTGCAGAGGATCCTGACCCTTGATCAATTTTTGAACCAGGTCGGGTACTACGTGAGACATGGCCAGGCGTACATTGCCGCTCATGATGTCCCGGTCAGACAATGCCCGCTTTTCGCCAATGCCAACGCAATTAAAAGGACGCACGATGGTGTACGGCAGCTTGTACTGCTCGAAGGCTCCTTGGACAAAATACTCGACCGCAAGCTTTTGGAAACCGTAGGTCGAGCGTGGCGGCGGGCTTCGCCGCTCGGCTCCTTCCGGCGTAGGGTATTCGGTCGTGCTCTCGAAAACCATGCTGGAAGAGAGCACCACGATCTTTTTAAGCTTACGTTCTTTGTGGGCCCAGATAGCGGCGTCGAACGAAGAGGCGATGATGCGTTCGTTCTCCGCCAGCAAATCGTAAGCAAACTCATGAAAGTATGAGATGCCCCCAATCATGGCGGCTGCTGCCACGAAGTGATCGCAATCGGAAAGCAGCTCCTTCATCAAACCTGCATCTTTTGCGTCACCTTCGACCAGCTTGTAGCGGGGATGGGAATCGTAGGACTTTTCGCAGGCGCCCATACTTGCTGAAGTTGTCGAGGCCCACCACTTCGTATCCGTTATCCAGCAGCTCCTGGATCAGGTAGCCACAGATAAAGCCGGAAGCGCCAGTAACCAGTACTTTCACGATACGATCTGCCCCCCTGTTGCAGTTTGATGCCGGTTGGGCCAGAAGCCCCAGACATCCACAACTACCTTATCGCTGGCGATAGGAAGATCGCGATAAGCCGCGTGCGGAGCTCCCAGAATGATGACGTCTGCACGCCGTAAGGCCTCTCCCAGCGGAACAAGCTTCGGGTCGGGCACGTACGGGTCGGTGCAGAGCACCTCCTTCGCTTCCACCATAAGAAGCTTGCGCAGCTTGTAGGAAAGGCTCTCCCGCTTGTCATCGGATTCCCCTTTGAACGCCATGCCCAGGATGGCGACCACCTTATCGCGAAGATTTTGCTGTTGGCGTAGTTGGTTCACGACGAAATTGGGTAGACCCTCGTTGACCAGCATCGCCGAATGTCCCAGGAAAAAATTGTTGCCGGAGAACGCCGACAACTGCAGCGTGTCTTTCAAAAGGCACGGTCCCGCCGCGAAACCCGCCTTAGCGAAACTCTTCATGCGCGGGTAGCGATGGGTCACCGCGCCGTAGATTCGCTGGAAGTCCAGGCCGTAAGTCTCGGCAAGCACGTAGAACTGGTTGGAAATCGCAAAATTCATGTAGCGCCAGCTATTCGTGAACAGCTTGGCCAGCTCCGCCTCGAGAGGAGAGAGCTCGATCAGATCCTCATTAATAATAGAAAACAACTCGCGCACGCGAGCCATGGAATCGGCATCGAAAGCCGAGATGATCTGCGGCAAGGTCCGAATCTCTTCCATCGCTTTGCCCTCCGCGATTCTTTCCGGGCAAAAAGACAACAGAATTTTGCGTCCCGATGCCTGCAGGCGCTCGTATACCAGCTTGGTGACCCCCGGATAGACGGTGCTGCGGAGCACCAGGAGAGCGTTCTCCGGCATGCGGGCAATGACCTCGTCGATGCTCTTGTATAGGTCGGTGACGGTGGGATTGAGATGTTCATCGACTGGGGTACCAAGAACCGCGATGGCCGCGTCCGAATCGTGCAGACAGGAAGAATCTGAGGTAGCGATCAACTTCTTGCCCACGACACGCCCTAGTTGTTCCAGGGCATTGGTCTCCATAAACGGCATTTGGCCTGCATTGACGGTGTCTATTTTGGCTTGGTCGCGGTCGAGAAGAACCACGTCCAGCCCGCAATTCGCGAAGACGATGCCCAGGGGAAGACCGACATGGCCGCACCCGCCGATAATGACAATCTTTCTCAGTTTCTGCATGAACTCCTGGTCGCCTGTAGTTGGAGGGGTACGAGGGTAAATCTCCATTGATTCGGGCTACTTGGCTGGTGTGTTCCCCCCGCTCCTGTCGGAAAGGCACGCCGGCATGGCAATTTATACTTTATCGTACAGCGGCTCGTGTCAGCAGCTGGGAAGCTATTCGAGGGCGGCAACGTTGCTCCTTAAACTAGACCAGGACCAGGGGTGAGCTATCACCAGCGCCAATAAGATTTTCCCGCGAGCGGCGCTTAAGACGAGGAGCGTCTTGTCGATTGAACCTAGACAAAACGAATCCTTCGGGACGCCAGCACTACCATTCGGAGCAGCAACAGCCCGTGCTTCCAGCGCTGAATATTGGTCTCGCCGTACTTTCGTTCACGGTAACGGATGGGAAGGTCCAGGATTTTAAGGTTATATCGGGCGGCGCCAAAAAGAAGATCGAAATCACCAAAAGGATCTATCTCGCCGAAATACGCCCGATTGGCTGCAATGGTCTCGTAGTGTGACCTGCTCAGCACCTTAGTTCCGCAAAGGCTATCCTTCACGGTTTGGCTTAGGAGCCACGAGAAGGCGACACTAAAGAACTTGTTTCCGAGCAGATTCAAAAACCGCATCGCCCTATCCTCCATGGGATAGACAAGGCGAACCCCATTGATAAAATCGCCTCTGCCAAAATACCAGGCGTCGTAGAATCGCGGCAGATCCTCCGGTGGGACAGTCAGATCGGCGTCTAAAATCATGAGGAGGTCGCCAGACGACCGCTCAAACCCCAATCGAACGGCGTCCCCTTTTCCCTTGCCGGTTTGTTTGTACAACTTGGCCGTGCAGCCGGGCCTGGCTGCAATCTCCTGTTCGATGCGCTCATAGGTTCCGTCGCTCGAATTGCCTTCAACGAAAATCAGCTCCGTGCCCGCACCCATTTCAGGAAGCCGGTCGAGAATGGCCGGGATATTGCCGGCCTCATTTCGGGCAGGGACCACAACCGTGACAACCGGTTTCGGAGGTGAATTAAACTTTGGCACAGGACGCGCGACGATGAAGTTGGTAATGCCCAGAAGACGAAAGGGCCAGGTCTTCACCAGATACCGGTTGCACAGGCTATCCAAAAACGGAAGACGAATCGGGCACATGATCTCTAAGGATGCACGAATCATTTCAAATCCTGAGAGAGTCAGCAAATTCGATATGTCCTCAACCGTCAGCCAGTTTTGGCTCGGCTGCGGCTTCGCCAGCCCCAGTGCCTCTGCCAGATGCCGAGGACCTTCCCATACGCGGCTGTAGCAGTTAATGAGGAGGCGTGTGCGCGGATGACAATGAATGCTTATCTTTTCTAAGACGCTTTGAACATCCCACAGATCATTGAGCAGGTCGGAGCAGACAATAAAATCGAATTCTCCTTCCAGCTGAAGGGCGCTCGCGTCTCCCACTTCAAAATGCAAACCAGGATACTTGCTCCGGGCCTGCTCGATCAGTCCCAACGAGAGATCGAGGCCGTAGCCGTACGCCGGGTCCAACTTTGCCAGTAGCGATCCATCACCGCAGCCAAGCTCCAGCACTCGCATGCCGGGAGGAACGGAAAGCTTGTAAATCTCAGCCAACCGGAATTGGTAATAGCTACGAAGTCGCACCCATTTGGAGGCGCTCTGCGCATAGTCCTCCCAATACCGCTTGCGCTCCTCCGTATAGACTTCTGACTGTTCTGAAGGCCTTACCAAGGTTGATTCCACAGAGTACATCTGGGAAGATGGCATGGAATAAAGCTACCATCGGAGAACCCTCGGCACGGGATTTTCTCGGTGCCATTCTAGGTTCCACTGCTGTGAGTTGGATGCACCCATGCCCTACAAATCACATACCATTCGGGCATGCTTTATGCTCGTCAGGGTAGATGAACAGGCAGCCATGCGCCGTTTGGCTGGCGGAGCAGGACACGGAATAAGAGCGCTGTTGGGGTTGGAACATGCCCGCCGGCGCCTCAGGGGCATCGGCGCCAGTGCCACAGCATTCGCGACGAGGGTCGGAATCAGACAACGCCGCGTCTAGCAGGTTGAGGAAGGAACGAATTTTTCCGGATATATCTGCGGCCCCTGGAACCCTCCTTGCTACGTAGGAGGCCAGAAAAGCACTTGATATCCGCAATTCGCCACATGCGAAGCTTGTCCTGCGAAAGCCACAGATCCTGAAAAGCGGCTGATTCCCCTGAGCCGCATAATGTCCGGGTTCACGCCCGGAGAAACCGTCCGGCGCGTTCCATTGAATCTCGTCCTCCAGGCCCAATGGCTCGTGGTGAAAGTGGCCAAATACAAATCGGCCGATGAGCCCCATCGCGGGTTCAAAAAGGATGACACGTCCGCCCGGGCAAGGATCCTTGAAAACTCCTTCAGCGCCGTCCCAGGATATTGAAGTGGTGCAGTCATCGAAAAAGATCAGATTGCTGACTCACGGCGGAAGAGAGATGATGGCTTCGCAACCGAACCAGCAACGATGGGGAAATCCTCAGGTGTGATGCATTGAGGAATATGTTCCTGACTATTGCCGATGTCCGACCCTATTCCACGATCAGGCCGGGGACAGCCGTTTCAGCCGCCGGACGATCGCAGCAAAACTGCGTAAACCTTGTGCAGCAGAGGCTTTTCTCCCAGAGCTTACGGTTCTCGCCGGATTTCGATTTGCTGCTCAGCGCTGAGGCACACATCGTGCGCGGAATCAGCTCAAGGCACTCTTGGTTGAGATAAGCCATCATTGGAGCGACTGGGAGTAATTTTCCCGACTTTCCACGTCGCCCTTTTGCCGCAGCATGAAGAGCGCAAGGGATCGGGCAGCGCAGGATAAGCCGATGAATCTTTCCACTGAACGAGGGAACGCGCTCGTAGATGCGTATTCCCTGGTGAGGCGTTCCGGGTTTCTGCAAACGTCGCTAGGCCGCCGCTTATTCAAGTCAGCCTACTTCCTCTACAAACGCTACTTCGAAGACGATCTGCGGGATCTGGTGCTGTCCCACCCCGCTCTGGTCAGCGGGGGTAACGTCTTGGATATTGGCGCGAACATCGGTTACACGGCCGCGGTTTTGGCGCGGGCCGTAGAGCCTGGCCGCAAGGTTTATGCCTTCGAGCCGGAGCCCTTTAACTTCGGAATTCTGCAGCAGACGGCGGCTCAGCCCGAGTTCGAAGGCAAAATTGTTCCGCTGCAATGCGCCGTCGGAGCCGAAAACGGGACCATTGACCTGTGGGTAAACCATCGTCACCACGCGGATCACAGGATCGCTACGCAAAAGTTTCGCTTGGAACATCCGGAGTCGAGGGCAATCAGCGCAACACTAGTGAGCATCGACAGCTTTTTGCAGAGCAGGCCGGGGAAAATCTCCTTCATCAAAATCGACGTTCAGGGCTATGAGCTGGCGGTCTGTCAGGGCATGCAGGAGACCTTGCAGCAAAATCCCGATATAACCATCGTTCTTGAGTTCACGCCCTCAATGATGATCGAGATGGGTTTCGACCCGTCGAAGCTGATCGACTTCTTCGTGGAGCGAGACTTCAAGATTTATGTCGTCCATCCTCGAGGAAAGCTGTCGCCAGGGCTGCCGCACGCAATGAATGATTCAGGTTATGTCGACCTTTTGTTCAGCCGCCGTCCCATTGCATGCGATCGCGAAGCATGAAAACGAAAGCCACGGAGATAAAAATGGAAACCGAAGTCACGATGGATCGCGAGACACACCGACCAGTCTCGGCGGTCACTGTGCTGGCTTGCGCGTGGCCTGCGCTGCTTCTTGCTACCGCTTGCCTTCTTCCATTCCTCAACAAGCCTTTCCTCATAGACGATCCGCACTTCCTCATGATGGCGCGGCAGATCGTCAGGCACCCGACGCATCCGATGGATTTCACCGTGTGCTGGAACCTTAGCAACGACTGCACGAAAGCCTACCTTTTGACGCCCGGAAATGCCCTGATGGGGTACGTGCTCGTGCCGACAGTTCTGGGCGGCGCCCATGAGTGGATGGCGCACTTAACGCAACTGGTGCTGGTCTGGATTGCAATAGTGGCGATGACTTCCCTGGTCCTTCGCTTCGGATGGGACCGGGCGCACGCAATCGCCGGCGCTCTGCTTCTGGTGGCCATCGCTCCATTTCTCCCCATGGCCAGCACCGCCATGCCCGATATCCTCGCGACAGCTGTAGCGCTGGTGGCAATGGAACGTCTTGCAGCGTGGAAGGCCGAGCAGAAGTGGAGCCAGGGCGCGGCGGCCGCTATCGCGCTGGGCCTCGCCGGCTATGCTCGTCCACACCTCGCGCTTCTTCTACCTCTTGCGGCATTTTTTCTGCTGGAAAGCACCAATCCCAAAGAGGTTCTGGCGCAGATCCGGCGGAGATATTGGCTTTTCGCCCCGGTCTTCGCAGGCGCCGTTTTGCTGTTGGCAATCATCGCCATCACCCGCGAGCATAACCTGGCCATCAATCCCCCCGCCTTTTCACAGGGACGAAATATATACGAAACAATCTTCGTTCCTATCTGTTGTATTTCGTCTTTCCTCTGCCCCTGGCCGCCTGCTGGGCCGCGAACCGTTGGAAGATGGGCCGGCGGCCGCTCATCGTGATTATCGCGGCTGCGGTGCCAATCGCATACTTTTTCTTGCGTCATCATCGACCGCTTGCCCTTCTTTAGACCTTGCCACTTCGTTAGACGTTGTTGGGTTCGTTGTGCTGGCCGACCTGCTTTTCGAGGCGCTACGAAAGCGCGAACATACCGGTCTCTTCCTCATGCTCTGGGTTCTGATTCCTCTCCCCATCGTCTACTACGCCCACCTTCCGGCTAAGTACTTGCTTCCCTGCATGCCCGCCGTGATTCTCCTCTGCTTCCGGCTGATGGAGGTTTTTCGGCCCGAGTCGCGCGAGCCGCAGCCTTCGCTTTGATCGTTGCCAGCGCCGGCTATTCCCTTTTGATCCTTCGCTCGGACGCAGAGTTTGCGCGTTTTGGCCGGGACTCCATGTATCGTTTGATCGAACCGCACGTCGCAGCGGGCGAAAGAGTATGGTTCGGCTCGCAGTTCTCAGCTTATTGGTATGCGCCCCTGGCCGGAGCAACGCTTACGTTCCCTGGCGGCCCTCAGCCAAGCCCGGAGATCTGCTGGTAGTGGGCCTCAACGAGGGGGGAGTCCTGACGCTGGCCCGTTTCCCGCACCGCACATTGGTCGACGCGATATCCCACAAGTATCGGTTTGGAAGAACTTGGGGAGCTGGAATCGGCCTCTACACCAACTTGGCAGGGTACTGGCTGTGGGGGTTTGGTGAGAGTCCGGACGACCGGTACGAACTCTGGAGAATCGACTGAAATGCACCAGGAGGGCCACTCATAGTGGATGAAACTCAGATTTATGCTCGGCTTGGTGAAGTATTTTCAGGATGTCTTTGATGGACCGGCAACTGATCGCCAACTATGTTGCTTCACTTCGTCAACTGGCGCATCGCCTGTTTGCCATTGTTACTCCCGTTACGGTCATCGCTGACCCACTGCTAATTCGCGATCGGCATTGGAACTGCCAGACGGTTACCGCCATGGTGGCCCTTCTGCTGTTTAACGGGGTACGAATTCCAGCACTTTGACGCCGTCGAATGCACCCAGCTCGCGGACAGTGTGGCTGCCCGCGGCGGCTTTTGCGAGCCAATCGAGAGTGCCATAAGACTCAATAAATGCCATGGCAAGAAATCGCCGCTGTTCTTGCTGTTGTAGAAACACCGAACCCGCCCGGATCGCCTCCTCATTGAGCGTCCGCGGCAGCGGCGCCACCGGTACCGTCAGCTTGTAATAACTGAGCGGAGGCAAGATGCCGCTTTCCTCGATCGCTGGCCCCACCGGCATCCGCATGTGATCGGCCTCCGGGAGATCACTGCAGATCAGCACCGAAGCGTTGTCGGCAGAAGCGTTCTTCTCCACAAACGCCAAAGCGTTCTTCCAGCTGTACATGTGATGGTGGAACGACGGCGCGGTGAAGCAAACGCAGGCGGCAACCGCCACCAACGCGGTGGCGAAGGCCAGACGCAGAACACGGGAATCAATCCAGCTGACGACCAAGCCCCAGCACAGCGCGATCCCGGGAACGGCAACCAGCCGGTAACGGGGAACGAATACATGAATCGATGTTCCCACGCTAAGACCATAGAGGGTCAGAATCGGAACCAACGCCAGCGAGGCGCAGACCAAGACCGTCCATCGATCGGAATGCTTCCGCAGATCCAGCCGCCGTTTCGCCGCGGCGATCAATAAAAAAATGACCAGGACAATCACCAGCCCTCTCACCGTGATGGTCGAAATCATCTGCAGCAGCCGCGGAGCCTCCGAGAACACATGCGTGCCACTGGTGTGCATCATGTATTGCAGCCTGGGGATGGCCGGCAGGAACGCTAAAGTAAACACCACCAGCGCGATACCGAGCTGCCTCCACAGTGTCTTGCGGTCGCCGATCTTACTCGCAATGAAGCAGACGGCAAGAGCGGGCAGGATGGTCGCAAATAGCAGTTGAAACTCAACGATGCTTGCTGCCAGGAAGCCGAACAAAGCGGCGAGCCAATTCGAGTTGTTGTGCCGTAAGCGAACCAGGGCAAGGATCGTCGCATTGATGGCCAGGGCGGCAAAGGCGTACGGCCGAACGTCAATCGCCGCAAAAATGATGATCGGATGAAGGCAGAAGACGATCGCAACGACGACGGCAACATCCTGGTCGAACAATTCCCGCGCTGCACGATACAGCAGATACACCGCCGCCAGCATGGGAAGAACCGACGAGATTCTGAGCATCAGCTCGCCCGTTCCCATCACTTTGGTCCATAGCCAGAGCAGGCATGAGTACGCCGGGGCGTCGGGCCAGACCTGGCGGGACACAATGCCCGCCCAACCCCCCTTGATGAGGAACATCGAGACTGTCTCATCCAGCCAGAGCGGCGCGCGGATGACAATGAACCAGGTGGAAATGGATACAGCAAGAATCAGGGCGTAGATCGCGAACTGCACGCGTTCTGACTTGAATGGAAAGCGCGCAGGCTGGGAGTTTCCAGAGGTTTCCGTTTGAGCCTGCAGCATAGTCTTCGAACCTCCCCGAGTTCCTGCCCGCTTTTCCACATCTTTTTCTGTTCGTAGCCATGGACGGCACGAATAGGCCGTAATAGCGTCGTAGTAGAGCTTTCTCGCTACCCGGGTCAGCCTAATGCCTAAGGATCTTAGGGGCGCGGGGAAATCAGAAATTTGCTCAAGATGCTCAATAATCATCTTGAGCACCTTGAGCATCTTGAGCACCTTGAATCAAACAAAGGACTTAGCGGCCACTCTCTTGATCATCTTGAGCACCTTGAGCATCTTGATAAAACAAAGGACTTAGCGGCCACTCGCAAGGATGCGGTTCGCTCAATCAGCCGAGAGTACTGGAAATCGACTGCGACGGCGGCGCGGAACCTTCCAGCGGCAGTCTCTCTAAAGGAACATCCGCGAGGAACGATGGCTTGGCGAGGCCCCACTTCTTCAAGCGCAAATCCAGGGCCGTGCCCAGAACCCCGAATCCGTAAGTCACGCTGCGCTGAAAGTTAATCGAAGAGGCCTCTTCGAAATATTTGGTCGGGCAAGAGATCTCCCCCACCTGAAAGCCGAAATAAAGGGCCTGCACAATCATCTGGTTGTCGAAGACGAAATCGTCTGAGCAACTCAGCAACGGCAGCCTCTGCAGCAACTCCCGGCTCCATGCCCGGTAACCGCTGTGGTATTCCGACATTTTGTGCCAGATCAGAATGTTTTCAATGAACGTAAGTCCCCGGTTGGCAATGTATTTATAGAGGGGCATGCCTCCCTTCAGCGCACCCCGGCCAAGAATGCGCGAGGCCAGAACAGCGTCGTATTCCCCGTAGGCGATCATTGAGGCCATGGCGGAAACCAGTTTCGGCGTGTACTGGTAGTCAGGGTGCAGCATCACCACGATGTCTGCGCCCATGGGCCAGCGCGGCCGTGTAGCAGGTCTTCTGGTTGCCGCCGTAACCACGGTTCTGGTCGTGCCGGATGGTGATCAGTCCAAGCTCCAGGGCAAGAGCGGAGGTGTTGTCCCGGCTGGCATCGTCGGTCAGGATTATCTCATCGACGATTTCGCGAGGGATCTCCTCCACCGTACGGCGCAGAGTCTTTGCCGCATTGTAGGCCGGCAAGACTACGACCACCTTTTTGTTGTTCAGCATCGGTTACACCCCGGGGCATCTTTAATTATAAGTACTTGGCGCATCGCGCCTCACCCTTTCAACGACCCGGCACCCTTCTGCTGTAGCTCACTTGGGTTCCATTGCAGACTCGTCCATCCATTTTGGCCGCAACCTCATCGACGCGCATAGACGTCGCACATCCAGGTCCAGTTGCGGCGCATGAGCGGGTGGCCGGCGAGCGCGACCCTGACCGCATCCTCGCCCCCGTCGATCAGCCTCCACTGGCTGGCTTCGAGCGCGTCGTCCCACGGAAGCTGCCCTCGGGAGAAGGCACGCGATCCGGAGTAGCAAAGAACCAGGCCCTGGTAGGGGTCGGTCGCATCTCCAGGCTCCAGGTAGAGCCGGTTGTAAAGATTGGGAAAGAAAGGTTTGTATACGAAGTAGTGTCCCGCATCCACAAGCAAGGCAGGATTCGCCATCCCGCGTTGCTGGAAGAAAGCACGTACGCGCTGGGCCTGGGCTCGCTCGGCGTAGTAGGAACCGCGCGCGTCCACGGTTTGCAAAACGCCGAGCCCAACCCAGGGAGCCATGAATACAAACGCAATCAGGATGAGAACCAGCGGTGTCAGCGATCCGCGTATGACGCTCGCCAGGGGAAACCCGCCGGCGAAGAGCACGGCTAGCAGCAGCGCATGCGACAGTCCGAGGTAGTTTGTCTGGTTGGGGAAAACGGCAAGAGGAAAGATCAGCAACACCGAAAGCAGCAATCCGCATTGCAGCACCAGACCGGCTCGTCCTGCTCTGTTTGCCCTGAAGAAAGCATATCCTGCAACGATCAAGCCGGAAGCAAGCAGGCTGATGGCCAGCGCTGCCGAAGCCGGGAAGGCCGGGTCGAAGAGGTGGCGGAAGGCGACAGCATATCCGTTTTGTACGCCTGACCCTGCATGGGCACTGCCTGCCTTCGCCCCGTGCAGAACGACACCCGCCCCCGTGCCTTGACCCACCGCGTGCTGCAGAAAGCGATGAGGGGCGGTATGATCCTGCGACCACATCGATAGCACCCAGACAGCCACAATCAGCGCATAGAGCGCACTGCCGGCGATCACGACTTGTACCCTTCGGGTCCACGAGTGAGCTTGCACCGCCCGCTCATCGAACAGCAGCAGGAACGCGAGCAACATCCAGCCGGCAATTCCGGCGAAGGGATGAATCAGAAACACAATACCCGAGCCGGCGAACAGCAACGACCTTGCGGCGATGGACGACGTACGTCGCCACACCAGGAGAATCACAACCAGCAGGCAGAAGGCTGGCATCTCCGGGCGATCGGGGTCGAATGCAACCATCCCTGTGGGCAACAATGCTCCCAGCAGCAGGGCTGCGCAAATTCGCTGCCATCCACTCGTTGCCGCGAAGCTGAAGCATGCATAGAGCAAAAAGATCGCGACGGTCGCGAGCGTCAGATTATAGAAAGTGTCTACCGCGCCGGAACAACCGAAGAGCGAAGCAGCGGCGCCGAAGAGCAGCGGAGCCCCCGGCGTATAGCTGGCGAACACCATCGGACGAACGGTGTTTGCATGAGGCACCGATGCGGCCACCAGCCCGCCTCCGTGAGCCCAGTTGCAGCCCGCATCGCGAAACACGAACACATCGGGGCCACCCGGCTGGGGCGACGTAAGAGCAAAGAAGCTGAACCAGATGACGGTGAACGCTGCGAGGATGAACCACGGAATCGCACTCTGGTAGGGCCGGCGCACGCTAGTGTTCAGCCCGCATGCGCGCTGGCCAGCTTCACCTGGGCCTCGTGGATGATCTCATTAGCCTGCGCATATTTCTCTGCATCCTCGCCGGCTTCGTTCCACAGTTTCTGGCCGTCCTCAAGTTGCCGCTGTGCCTCACCCGCATCGATCTCTTCCGGCTTGATCGCGTTTTGTGCCAGGATCGTCACCCGGTCCGGCAGCACTTCCACAAAGCCCCACACCACGAAGTACGTCTGGTCGCCACTACCGCCGTGCAATCTCACTTCGCCCACGCCGAGCTCAGCCAGCAAAGGAGCATGCCCGTACAGCACCTCCATATAGCCGGACTTCGACGGCAGCTCGACCGCATCCGCATCCTGGTCGATCAGAACCTTGTCCGGCGTTACCAGCCGGACCTGCAGTTGATTGCCTGTATCTGCCATTCGCTTACTTGTCCTTCATGGCCTTGGCGGCTTCGAGGACTTCCTCGATGGTGCCCTTCATATAAAAGGCCTGCTCCGGAATATCGTCGTGCTTGCCTTCGATAATTTCCTTGAAGCTGCGCACCGTATCCTCAACCTTGACGTACTTTCCCGGCGCGCCGGTAAATACCTCGGCCACATGGAAGGGCTGGGAAAGGAAACGCTGCACCTTGCGAGCCCGGCTCACCGTGAGCTTGTCTTCTTCCGAAAGCTCATCAATGCCCAGGATGGCGATAATATCCTGCAGATCCTTAAACCGCTGCAGGATGCGCTTTACGCCCTGGGCCACCGCGTAATGTTCTTCACCCACCACGCGTGGGGTGAGAATGCGGGAAGTAGACGCCAGCGGATCCACCGCCGGGTAAATGCCAATCTCGGTCAGCGCGCGGGAAAGCACAGTGGTCGCATCCAGGTGAGCAAAGGTCGTCGCCGGTGCTGGATCGGTGAAGTCATCAGCGGGCACGTAGATGGCTTGCACTGAAGTGACAGAACCCTTCTTCGTGGAGGTGATTCTCTCCTGTAGTTCACCCATCTCCGTTGCCAGGTTCGGCTGATAGCCGACCGCCGACGGCATGCGGCCGAGCAGGGTAGAGACCTCGGAGCCCGCCTGTGTAAAGCGGAAGATGTTGTCGATAAACAGGAGCGTATCGCCGCCTTGCTCATCGCGGAAATATTCGGCGATGGTCAAGGCAGTCAGAGCCACGCGCAGACGCGCGCCAGGCGGCTCCGTCATCTGCCCGTACACCAATGCCGCCTTCGACTTCTCGCGGTCCTTCGAATTAATTACGCCGGATTCTTCAAATTCATTCCAAAGGTCAGTGCCTTCACGGGTGCGTTCGCCGACCCCGGCAAACACGGAAACGCCGCCATGCTTGCTGGCCACGTTGTTGATCAATTCCTGAATGATGACCGTCTTGCCCACGCCGGCGCCGCCGAACAACCCGATCTTCCCGCCCTTCAAGAAAGGCTGGATCAAATCGATGACCTTGACCCCGGTCTCAAACATCTCTTCGCCGGTAGCCTGTTCTTCGAAAGACGGCGCAGCGCGATGGATGGGCCATCTTTCCTTCGCGTTGACCGGTCCCAGCTCGTCCACCGGTTCCCCAATCACGTTCAGGATGCGGCCCAGCGTCGCAACCCCCACCGGAACAGAAATCTGTGAGCCCAGGTCGAGGCATTTCATGCCCCGCACCATACCTTCGGTCGACTCCATCGCCACACAGCGAACCCGGCCCTCCCCAATGTGCTGCTCCACTTCCAGCACCACGTTGATGGGAAGCGGAACATCGAAGCCCTCGCTGGTCACCCGCAGTGCCTGGTAGATCGGGGGCATGGTCGCCTCTTCGAATTGCACATCGACCGCCGGTCCGGAAATCTGAATAACCTTGCCTATGTTTTCTGCCATAACTCTTTCTTTCCCTCAGCGGCTTAAGGCCGCTCTCATCCTATGGGCTTATAGACGGCCCTAAAGGCCATCCCCTTCCATGAAGGGTACGGGCTTTAGCCCGTACATTAACCTTGCAACACAAACTGGGCTTTAGCCCCTGAGGGAGCTGGTTCCTCTCTCGCGAGGGTTTTCCGCAATAAGCGATCTAAAGCGCTGCCGCACCGCTCACAATCTCGATAATCTCTTTGGTGATCGCAGCCTGGCGCACCCGGTTCATGGTGAGTGTAAGCGAGTCGATCATTTCGGAAGCGTTACTCGTAGCCGCGTCCATAGCGGTCATACGCGCAGCCTGCTCGGCGGCGCTGGACTCAATCAACGCGTGATAAATCTGCGAGCTGACGTACTGCCGCAGAAGACCGTCCAAAAGCTCCCGCGGCGGCTGGTCATAAATGTAGTCGACTTCCGCCGTGCCGAACTTCTTGGCTTCCTGGTCGGCCTCGCTGCTATCGGCTTCTTTGACGCTTACGCCGGAGTGAGCGGCCGCGATCGCCATCTCTTCGCGCTCTTCCTGGCTCATCTCTTCGGCCTGCTTGATGTCCCGCTGGCCCGGCTCGATGATGGGCAGAATGCGCTCCACCACCACCCGCTGAGCCATCACCGATTTGAACTCGTTGAAGACCAGGTAGACCGCATCGAGCTCTTCTTCCATATAGCGGTGAACCACTTCACGAACCATCAACGCTACCTGGTCAAAGCTGGGCTTATCCAGCATGCCGGGATAATCTCCCGCCACCTCGATCTGGTTCTGGCGATCGCCGCGGCGCTTGTTTTCGGGAGACGGCGCCGACTGACCAGGGTCTCTATCTCCTGTGTCTGCGGCCGGGTCGTTGGCCTCGTCCTGGCCCTGCTTATCGACAAACGAGGCCAACGGGTAGCGGCGGCGGAACATGTCACGGGCCTTTTTGCCGATGGGAGCAATGTCGATCTGTTCCTCGCCACGCTCACTGATGAAACGGAAAGCTGCCTTGGTGATGTTCCCGTTGAATCCGCCGGCAAAGCCCTTGTCTCCCGAAACAACGATGAGCAGAGCCTGCTTCTCTTCGCGTGCCAGCAGCAAAGGGTGACGCACGTCTCCGGTCTGGGGATCGTACGAGTCAATGCGGCGCATCAGCGAACCGATCACGCTCGCCAGCATGTTCGCATACGGCCGCCCGGATATGGCGCGCTCCTGCGCCCGCCGAAGCTTGGCGGCGGCGATCATCTTCATCGCTTTGGTGATCTGGCGCGTGCTTTTCACGCTGCGGATTCGCCGTCGTAAATCGAGAACGTTTGCCATGCGCCGGTTAGACCTTCTGCGTTTCTTTCTTCTTCTCTTCTTCAGAAAGCGGCTTTACTGACGACTCCTTGAGTGCCGCATCACGATGCTCGGCAAGGAAGTTCTCCTTGTATTCCGTCAACGCACTTTTGATGCGGTTGCGCAGGTCGTCGTCCAGCGCCTTCTTGCTCACAATGTCATTCAGCAATCCAGACTGTGCTGAATCAAGGTAGGGATAAAGTCCGGTCTCGAAGGCGTGGATCTCCTCTACCTTCAAGTCATCGAGAAAGCCATTGGTTCCGGCAAAAATGATGATGATCTGCTTCTCCGTCGACAGCGGCGAGAACTGCGGCTGTTTCAGAATTTCTGTAAGCCGTTGTCCACGGTTGAGCTGATTCTGCGTGACCTTGTCCAGATCACTGCCGAACTGCGCAAACGCAGCCAGCTCACGATACTGGGCCAGATCGAGCTTCAGGGTTCCCGCCACCTGGCGCATAGCCTTGATTTGCGCGCTGCCGCCCACGCGGCTTACGGAAAGGCCGACGTTTACCGCTGGTCGAACACCGGAATTGAACAAGTCCCCTTCCAGGTAGATCTGCCCATCGGTGATGGAAATCACGTTGGTCGGAATGTAAGCGGAGACGTCTCCAGCCTGGGTCTCAATAATAGGCAGCGCGGTGAGCGATCCACCGCCCTTGGCGTCGCTCAGCTTGGCCGAGCGTTCCAACAGGCGCGAGTGCAGGTAAAACACATCGCCGGGATACGCTTCGCGGCCGGGAGGACGGCGCAGCAGCAACGAAATCTCGCGATATGCGACCGCATGCTTGGAGAGATCGTCGTAGATGATCAGAGCATGGCGGCCGCTATCGCGGAAATACTCGCCCATGCTGGTAGCGGCGTAAGGAGCCAGGTACTGCATCGGCGCAGGCTCTGACGCGGTCGCAGCCACCACGATGGTGTAGTCCATCGCACCGTACTCGGTCAGCGTTTGTACCACCTGGGCAACCGAAGATCGTTTCTGTCCGATAGCGCAGTAAATGCATATCAGGTTGTTCTTGGCGCTGTTGATGATCGTATCGAGCGCGATCGCTGTCTTGCCCGTCTGACGGTCGCCGATAATCAGTTCGCGCTGCCCACGGCCAATCGGGATCATGCTGTCGATCGCCTTGATGCCGGTCGACATCGGTTCGCGCACACCCTGGCGCTCGACTACGCCCGGAGCGATGCGCTCGATCGGCGCGAGTTCTGTCCCTTCAATCGGACCGCGGTCATCGATCGGCTGCCCAAGCGCGTTCACGACGCGGCCAATCATCCCGTTGCCCACGGGCACGCTCATGATCTCGCCGCTGCGCTTCACTTCATCTCCCTCGCGCAGCTGGGTGTAATCGCCCAGGATGACGCAGCCGACCTGATCCTCGTCGAGGTTCATGGCCAGGCCTTCCACTCCATGGGGGAACTTCAGCATCTCTCCTGCCATGGCCTTGTCCAACCCATGGAGGCGGGCGATTCCGTCGCCGAGTGAAATGATGGTCCCGGTTTCATCGACGCGAATTTCCGCATCGTAGTTTTGAATCTGCTCCTTAAGGAGCTGCGTAATCTCGTCTGCGTTGATCTGAGCCATACGTTCTTCCGTCAATTCTCTTGTTGCGTGGGGTTTCTACGGATTTGCTTAGCTGGCCACCAGCCGCTCTTTCAAGCGTTCTAGACGGCCCCGCACCGAGCCGTCGTAGATGGTGCTTCCAATGCGCACAATCGCTCCGCCGATCAGCGACTTGTCTTGGCGGAAGGTTGCATTCACCCTGGTGCCGGCCAGGTCGGCAACCTCGCGTTCCAACTTTGCCCGCTCCTGGTCCTGCAGTGGGCGCGCGGTCACTACTTCAGCATCGGAGATCGACAAACGCCGGTTCATCTCCAACCTGATCTCCTCAATCATCTCGCTGAGCGCGGCCAGCCGTTCGTGGCTGATCAGAACCGCCAGAAAGTTTCTCACCTTGGGTCCGCAGCCAATCCGGCTGTTGACGGCGTCAAGAATCGACACCCTCTTTGCCGTGGGAATGGAAGGATTCAAGAGAACCTCCCTCAGATCCTTACTGGCGGCGAAAGTAGCAGCAAAATCCTTTAACTGCTGTTCCACCTGTGCGGGGTCCAACTTGGTGTCGACCACGACATCGGCGAAGGCGCGGGCATAACGGGCGGCGAAGGCAGACATTAGTTTTTGCCTCCATTCCGAACTTGCATGCCGAGGCTCTTTGAGAACTCCTGCACTAGGGCGCGGTCATCGTCTTCGGTCAACGCAATCCTCTGGGCTGCACGATCCACCGCCAGGCCCGCCACAAAACGCTTCAGATCCCGCTGCGCAGCGCTCGAGGCTGCGGCGATATCCCTGCTTACCGCCTCCGTGATCCGTTGCCGCTCGGCTTCGATCGACGCCTTGATCCGAGCTTCGTCTTCAAAACTATCCTTCTCCGCCTGCTTGCTGATCGCCGCAATTTCCTCATCCAGCCGCGAAAGTCTCTGCTCAATCGCAGACAGGCGCTGATTGGCCTGCTCCGTGGCCGTTCGCGCCTCCACCAGCCGATGCTGGATGTCTTCCCGTTGCGCCCGGAAGGTCTTGGGCAAGTACTTCAGCAGGGCAAACAGGATGGCGCCCGCAAGGATGGCGAAGTTCAGGTATTCAAACAGCCGCGCCGCGGACTCTTTATCAAGATGCAACCAGCTTGCTAACAGCTTTACTGAGCCTGAATGGCGATAGACATCCTCGCCGGTTTCCTGTTCCGTCGAGTCGGCGGCCGGTTGCGTGGTCTTTGCCGCCGGGTGGGAGTCGGCGGGGGCAGCTTGCAAGGCCCGCGCCGGCAGGCCGAGTGCGCTGGCTAAGCAGAATAGAACAACTAAGCAGAAGGAAAAACGTGAGAAGGTCAACGGACTCGCTCCAGAGTCGCACCGGGCGTCGAGGCGCTTTTGGGAAGGATAGCGCGGAGAATCTCAGACGCGAGCTCGTCAATCGAGCCCTCGAGGGTGCGGCGGGCTGCAGCGGCCTGCCCCTGTAGCGCCAGCTTCGCGTCCTGCACCTGGCGCTGGGCAGCTTCATGGGCTTCCGCAATCGCCTGGTCTCGTTCGCGATTCCACAGTTCCAGCTTCTGCTGCCGTGCCTGGAAGATCCGGGAGCGCGCCGCCCGAAGTTGCGCTTCGTATTCTTGAGTCTTAGCGGCGGCAGCAGCAGCAGCGGCATTCGCATGCTCAATCGCCCCCTCGGTCCGCTCACGCCTCTCGTTCAGCACCCGGGTCAGAGGGCCATAAACCAGAAAGCGGTAAAGAATTACCAGAAAAAGGAACAAAAAAATGGTCGGTACGGCGCCGAGCAGTAGTCCGCCGAGTTGATGTAAGGTCTCGTTCATGCCAAATATTCAGTATATGGGTAGATTGTGGGCGGAGAGTCGGTAGTGACAGCCGGGACCTTTGTTTTTAACAGAGGCGAAATTTAGCTGTCAAACTTCCGCGGCGCGGGCTGCCTCTACCATGTTTTCGTGTCGTGTCTTGAATCATCGGCAGGAACCGGGCCCGACCCCGGCAATCGAAGGGTCAGTGTCTTCCGGAAGGTTTATTCGTTGTGGTGTCTTCAAGTAAGGAGTATACTTTGGTTACTTCCTAGACCCATATCAGGGTCAGACAGGGCCGGTCTCGTGGGAAGTCGCTCCGCTCCCACCCCCCCGGCCCGTCCTTACTTTCAGGCCAGTTTTTGGTTGTCTATATTGGCGATATCGCGCCAACAATGATGCCGGCCCGGCAACCTTCAGATCGACGAAATCGCCAGAGAACTCGCGCTTCAGAATCAATGCTCCGGCGTCCAGAGCCGCCAGCACGGCCCCCTCTCGCTGCGGAACCACAAACTTGTCTTCGACAATGGGGTCCGCAGTGAGAGCACGATCGATAAGCTCAAGCAAGTGATCGATGCCCTCCCCGGTTGTCGCCGAGATGACCGCCGACGATGGATCATCCAAGAACGCCGATCGCTCCTCTGGCGGCAGTAGATCGACTTTGTTCATCACCGGGACGATTGGCTTGTCCAGCGCACCCAGTTCGGCAAGAACTTTTTCCACATCCTCTCTTTGTTGTTCGCGCTGCAAGCTGGAGCAGTCCTGCACGTGGAGAAGCACTTCTGCCTTTTCCACCTCCTCCAAGGTTGCTCGGAATGAGGTGACGAGGGTGTGAGGCAAGTTGCTGATAAAACCGACCGTGTCCGATAAGAGTACCCTCCGGCGTGAGGGCAATACCAGGGCGCGCAACTTGGGGTCGAGCGTAGAAAACATGCGCGACGAGGCCAGCACCCCTGCATCGGTGAGCCGATTGAAGAGGGTGCTCTTGCCGGCGTTGGTGTAGCCGACTAGGGCGATCGTAGGCACCGGGACCGATGCCCGGCGATGCCGCTGTTGCGTGCGCACGCGGCGTACGTCCTCTAATTCGCGCTTAAGCTGCAGCAATTTACGTT
Organism: uncultured Acidobacteriaceae bacterium; assembly: GCA_963830325.1. Classification (GTDB taxonomy): domain Bacteria; phylum Acidobacteriota; class Terriglobia; order Terriglobales; family Acidobacteriaceae; genus PALSA-350. The sequence goes on along the minus strand of CAWHMV010000003.1, from coordinate 327,456 downwards.
GAATCTTGCGCCGATCGGTTTCCAGCTGGGTTTCGCCGGGTCCGCGGGTCCCGATCCCGCCGCCCAGCTGAGACATGGCCGCGCCTCGCCCGGACAGCCGGGGCAGCATGTACTCCAGCTGCGCCAGCTCTACCTGCAGCTGGCCTTCACGGCTGCGTGCGTGGCGCGCAAAGATGTCGAGAATAAGCTGGGTGCGATCCACCACCCGCACGGGGAGTGCGCGTTCAAGGTTCCTGAGCTGGGTCGGTGTCAGGTCGTGATCAAAGAGAATCAGGGTAGCCTGCGCCGATTCCGCGACCGCGGCGACCTCTTCCACTTTGCCTTTGCCGATCAGCGTCGCAGGGTCCGGCCTGGGTCTGCGCTGCAGCACTTCGGCGACAACTTCGGCCCCCGCGCCAGCGACCAACTCACGAAATTCTGCGAATGCCGTATCGGCGGTGTTTGGACGAGATTCCTGGCTGTTCGCGTCACCCCCGGTTCGGGTGATCTCAGCTAGCTTCGCTGCTCCCCGCGCCATTTCCGCAGAACGCGAAACGGCCGACGGTCGCGAGACGAACTCGACACCGACCAGCAGCGCCCGGTCCGGCTGAACGCCAGTGATTTTCAGCAAACCCTCATCGAAACCGCAGCAGATCCTGCGCTAGCCTTCCGCCACCGCGCTGTCAGGGCGCGCCCCGCCAAGGCCCGGAGCACTCGCGGGAGGATGGCCGACCCCGGTGCTCGGACGATGATCACTGTGCAGCACAGACCGCGTGCTGACCACCGTTGAGATGGCATGCTTGAAAATCAACTGCTCCTGGCTGTTGTTCTCGAGCAACACAGAATACTTGTCAAACGAGCGTATTTTGCCTGTGAGTTTGACTCCGCTGACCAGGTATATCGTGATCGGAGTCTTATCTTTGCGGACCGTATTAAGAAACGTGTCCTGAATGTTCTGTGCCGGCTTATTGTCCATGTGCCGATCTCCAATTTCTTAAATGTCGAGTTACGTTATGGAAAATGCTCAAGCACTTGCAGCTACTGCAACGTCGGGCTATGAGCCGAAGTAGGCTCAAGTCCTGCTACAGAAAGTTTACACGCCTTCCCCGGTTGCGACCGGGTCTCATAAGACCGTCGGCCCAAAAACCCTGTACCGGCGCCATTTGGCACTCCCAATCCCAGGCCCAATGCCAAGATTAGATGCATTCCAGGGGCGTGTCGGCCACGCGATTCAGGGGTGTACCATTACCAATGTGGGAGACAGGAAAGAAAGTCCAGCCGGTGCCTCGCTGAGAGTGCCCAGCCTGGACCTTTCCCGTGAATATCGCGCCATCGGGCCGATGCTCCTCAAGGCCGTAGAAGGCGTCTTTTCCTCGCAAAGCTTCATCATGGGACCGCAGGTGGCGGAATTTGAGCGTGCCGCTGCGGAAAAATGCCGGGTGGCCCATGCGATCGGCTGCTCTTCTGGCACCGATGCCCTCTGGTTGGCGCTCGAGGGGGTGGAAATCGGCCCCGGCGATGCCGTGGTCACCACCGCCTTCAGTTTTTTTGCCACCGTCAGCGCTATCCTGCGCACCGGAGCTCAGCCCTTACTTGCAGATATCGATCCGGAGACCTTCAACCTGGATCCCGCAGCCGTCAAGGCGTGCCTGGGATTCGGATCCGCCGTTCGAGCGATTCTGCCGGTTCACCTCTTTGGCCAGACCGTCGATTGGGAGTGCTTCGAGCTGCTCAGGCAGGAGCACGGCGTAATGCTGATCGAAGATGCCGCCCAGGCGTTCGGAGCCCTCTGGGATGGGCGCCAGGCAGGCGCCCTGGGTGACGCGGCCGCTTTCAGCTTCTACCCCACCAAGAATCTCAGCGCCGGCGGCGACGCCGGCATGGTCACTACCGGAGTGGATACCGTCGCTGAGCGGATCCGCCTCTTGCGGGTGCACGGAATGCACCGTCGCTACTACCACGATGAGGTCGGTTGGAACAGCCGCATGGACACCTTGCAAGCCGCGGTTCTGCTGGTGAAGCTAGGTTTCATCGACGACTGGAACGCCGAGCGCCGGCTCCTGGCTGAAAATTATCGGGCACTTTTCGAGCAGGCAGGCCTGGTTGAGGCCGGACCCTATCCAAAAAATGGAGTGGTCCTGCCCAAGACCAAGTCGAGGGCTACGCATGTTTTCCACCAGTACGTCATCCGGGTTCGCCGCCGTGACCAATTGAAGGAATTTCTTCGCGACAGGGGAGTAGGGTCAGAGATTTACTATCCCCTGGCTTTGCATCAGCAGCCGGCCTTAAAGAGCTTGGGATATCCGACAGGAGCCTTTCCGGAGAGTGAGCGTGCTGCGGCGGAAGTTTTGGCACTCCCCATGTTCGCCCAACTCACATTTCAGGAACAGGAGATCGTGGTTGCCGCAATTGCCGATTTTCTGAGCTGAAGCCCAGGCCGAAACGAGCCGCAGAACTCCCTTGTCAATCGGCTCTGAACGAAGGGCACGGCTTCAGCCGTGTCCCCATGAGCCTGCGGCTCACCCAAGGTGATGAAAACCATCGGATTCGCCCATGATGGTTCTAAAAGGTTTAGATGTCGTTTTCGACTGTGCCGTAAACGCTTCCGAGCTTGACGGCTTTAGCCACTGAGGTACGCTTTTCCTCTCTGCAGCCTCGAAGCCCGTATTTTTCTTAGCCGGCTCTGCAGATTCCCTCCTAGCCCCCCGCTTTTTTGCCCTTGCCTCGATGGTGATGGCCTGGTGCTTCGACGGGCTTTGCCTTTGCGGATACCGGGGCCGATCCCGGCGGGCCGCCCGCCGTAACGCGCTTCACCATGCCTCCTTCAAGCTGGTAATGCAAGACGTCGGTTTGCGCTGGGCGGGCGGCTCCGGTGAGCGGATCAACCTTGACTTCGACGCTGGTGGCGACGGTGATGGAGAATTCGGGCACAGACTGGCCTTGAGCGTTCTTGGCCTGGCTCACCGTAACCGGTAAATAGCCTTCGACGTTTCGCTGCCGGTAGGCTGTTTCGTAGCGATGCTTTTTCACGTTCCAGGTAAAAACCCGCACCTGGTCGAAATCGTAGGGAAGCCCGTCTTTGTAGGCATTTGTAACCGAGACGTACTCAGGCACCATCTTGCCGGGCAACGAAGATTCCGGGTCGTAGACCTCGGTCAGCACATAGGCGCCCACGATTTTCTGTCCCTCGGAATATCCCGCAATCTCATCCGGAACATCCACGTCCAACCGGCGTGAGAGCATCCAGCCCACCTGGCCGCGGCTGTCGCGCACTAGCCACCAGTCTTCCATCGGGACCGCAGGTTCACCTGGCGAGGCTGCCTTTGCACTGGACGATCCAGCCTTTTTTCCTTTTGCCGCCGCAGTCGGGTGAGGCGCAGGGAGCAAGCCTTGCGGCGGTGCCGGTTTGGGCACGGAAGCACGTATCAACAGCTGAAGTTTTTCATTTTCCGGCAAGAGATAGAAGCGGTCGGTGTCGCGGCCGGGTTTCACGTGCAGATACAGATCATCGCGCAAGACCCCGGTGGCGACCACCGGGTCATGCGCGTGCTGTTGCCCGAGGGCGGCAAACTGATCATAGGCCGCCTGGTCAATGACCATATGATCTTCGATCCAGCCTATCTCGCCCTTCGCGGTCTTGGTTTTGAGGAAGCGCCGTCCATGTTCGACTACTTCAAGCGGTTCTCCGTTGCTTACCAAAGCGACTCGATTTGATACAGCAGCCACCCGATCTCTCAGATAAGTTTGCTTCGCCACCACGTAGACCATTTCGGGCTTGAGGTGTTCGCGCAAACGGGTGCACCCGCTCAGCGCGGCCATCAGGGCGACGCATATTGCGAAGCAAAGGCGCGGGCGCGGGCCAGTTCGGCGAAAGAACGACAATGCAGCAAACATTCGAGGGGTGAGTCTCCCTGTCAGCATTAGACCATCGACTTCAGAGAAAAATCCAAGACACAGTGTTCCCTATGGTCCATACGCGAGATAGTGCACCGGAATAGCGCATCGGTGGTATCGAGACTGAATGGTTACTGCCCACGACGCTTGAAACGAAACCATGCAACTTTCGTTGTAATCATCAGTGCTTTCGACGAATTCGCGATTTGCCGCAATCCGATACATGACCCTGGCGCGTTACTCAAGATAGCGAGTGGTGCAGGGTCATCGGCTCGGGTATCGCTTGATCTTTCAAGCAAGAGAGGTAATCCATGGAAAAAAAACTGACCGAGCTTATCGACAAAGCGCTCACTCGTCGAAGCTTTATGGCGCGCTCCGGCGCAGCGGCTGCGGTAGCAGTCGTTGCTGGATGCGGTGGCAGCTCAACGCCGGCCCCAACCCCAACCCCAACACCCACGCCTACCCCTGCACCCGTTGTTCTGGGCGACGCCGACTATCTGAACTTTGCTCTCAACCTGGAGTATCTGGAAGCTGAATTTTACCTCCGTGCCGCAACCGGTAGCGGTCTTTCGGCCACCGATACGGGCAACGCAACCACCACGGTTGTCGTTCCCTCCACCACCATGGTTCCGGGTCTGACCACCGCGCAGCAGAACTATATTTACGAAATTGCGCAGAATGAGCTCGACCACGTTCGCTTCCTTCGCTCAGCGTTAAGCTCGAGTGCCGTGTCTCGCCCCAACATCGATCTTATGAACAGCTTCAATGCAGCAGCCTCGGCCGCCGGCATTGGCTCCGCGTTCAATCCATTTGCCAGTTACGAAGCATTTCTGGTCGGCGCGTTCGTGTTTGAGGATGTGGGCGTCACCGCATACCACGGTGCAGCCGGCCTTCTCAGCACCACGACAACAGGAAAGACCTATCTTGCGGCTGCTGCATCCATTCTTGCGGTCGAAGCCTATCACGCCGCAGAGATACGTACGCTGTTGATCGCAGACTCTGTTGCCACCGCGACGAAGACCGCGACCCTGGTCACGCCGAACCCCACCTACGTGACGTACGCCCAACAGATCAGCAAATTGCGCGGGACGCTGGGCGGCGGTAATGAAACCACGCTCACGGCGCTTCCACCTTATGCCGTCCCATTTGATCCAACTGCATACATGCCCGCCAGCACAATTGTTGCTGCCGATGATACGAACTCGATTGCTTGGGCCCGGACCACGGATCAGGTTCTCCATATCGTCTATGCGGCGGCGCCTGGTGCCGGTGTCAAGGGCGGTGGTTTCTTCCCCAATGGAATGAACGGCAATATCAGCGTAACCACCAGCTAGGACGGAGAACTTATGGCAACTTTAGAAACACAGCAACTCGATGAAATCATCGTCAATAGTCGCCGGAAGATGCTCGCCCTTGGTGGCGCTGCCCTTGCCGGTCTCGCCTTTGCGGGGGTCAAAATGGCAGAAGCGCAGGCCGCTCCTGCTTATACCGACGCGGACATTCTCAACTTCGCGTTGAACCTGGAGTATCTCGAGGCCGAGTTCTATACCCTGGCCACCGCGGGCACAACGATCGAGAACGAAGGCTCCGGGATCGGGCCTGGCACCACGAAGTACGGTGGCGGCTCGGTGGTCACCAAACCCGGCGGCCCCGGTGCTTGCCTCGTACCGTGGACGCTGCCGGCGATTCAGGCGTATGCCACCGAAACGGCTGCGGAGGAGCGTCATCACGTTAACTTCCTGCGCGCTAACCTGGGTCCCGCGTCCGTCGAACAACCCAATCTGGATCTCTACAACAGCTTCAACACACTCGCCGGTGCGGCTGGGATCGCGAGCACCTTCGATCCCTTCGCGAACGATCTCAACTTCCTGATTGGCGCGTACATCTTCGAGGATGTGGGTGTCACCGCATACAGTGGGGCGGCTCCGCTCATCACCACTCCGGCATATCTGGCGGCAGCAGCGGGTATTTTGGGGGTCGAGGCCTATCACGCAGGCTTGATCCGCACCTCGATCTTCATTGCAGACCCGGACGGTAAAGCTGGACTCCAGGGCTACACCCAGAAAATTTCCGCGACCCGCATGGCCCTTGATGGCAGCTCCACCACGGATGATATTGGGGTTGGCTTCCAAACTGTTACCATTGAGCCGACTGGCACGACAAACGGTGCTGCAACCATCGTCGATGCCCAAACCGGCTCACCCAACTACTCCAAAACCTACAGTCGCACCACAACGCAGGTGCTCAAAATTGTTACCGGCAGCACGAACATTCCCGCATCAGGCGCCAAATACACCGGGGTTTTCTTTCCCAATGGCCTGAACGGGCTTTTCAGTTAGTACCAGAACATTTCTGGCCCATCCCTCTACCCGGAAAAGGGTGCATGGATGGGCCTTTTTTACTCATCCTCTTCCAGCAGAATCGTAAAGTCTTCTTCTCGCAGTTGGCCCTCGATTTTCTGTAGCCACCCGCGGGAGCGGCTCACTGGCCACACGGTCCACCCCGCAGGGATGCTCCCGGATTGTAGCTCGCACACCAGTTCAATTTCTGGCTGCTGTTCGGCGAGCGGCTCGAGTTCTTTTGGCGAAAGATCGCGACGATAAATCTCGTGATGATTTTCGTCGTAGACTCCGATGTACCAAAAGGAAAAATCCCGCCAACAATCTGGGGGAAACTCGCTACTGTTTATCCTAATCCGCACCAGCCACGAGTAGATTTCCTGCGCCCAGTTAGCATCGAGCTTTCGGATTGGGCGGCTCCTCCGATCGCATCGTGTAATCCTGAGCCTTACGCAGCCGGAATGACAGACCCGCATATTCTTCAAACTCCTCGATGGTGCGTGCGCTTCCCAGGCCAAACGCATCCACTTGCTGGCCTAGAAGCAATTTCCTGATTTTGCTTTTGCTCTGCAGGTCCTGCTTACCCCACTGGATCCCGGTCTTGTTCGCTTCCGTGTGATCGTCCCAATGCTTGACGGCATCTTTCCGGACATAGTCGTGCCACACGATGGTCTCGCAAGGATGAAACAAGTCGTAGCCATGGGTGAAGGCGCGCAGCGTCATCGATGCTTCCTCGCCCAGGAAGTAGAGCTCCGGGTCGTATGGGACCTCGCGGACGAAGGTACCGGAGGCAAACAGAAAGCCTCCGGAAACGAATCGCGCGCGCAGCGGACGATGAAGCGAGTGCCAATTCGGGATAGCCATCGGCTTCATGTGCGGAATGCCGTCTGCGGTGAAGCCCTGAAAGCTCATCTGCAGCGGCGCACCAGTCAGAATCTCCGCCGGCCCCGGCGTGAACGGTGTCGCATAAGTGCTCAGAATAGGTTTGGGACTTGCCGTTTGTCCCATCATGCGGATGAGCGTTTCGTCCCAGCCGGGGGCGAAACGGCAGTGTGAGTCCACCTGAAGAAACCATCGCTCACCCCGCCACAGCTTCATCGTTTCAGCGCGGGCCCAGCAGGCACCTCTACTATTTCTCCAGGGAATGTCCAGAATTTGAAAGCGATGGTCGCCGGTGTAGGGAGGCGGCAACTCATCGTCACCGTGTTGCCAGCAGATGCCGAAGCGTAAGCGAGCAGGATTGTGGGCCTTGCTGAGGCAATCCGCCACGGTTGCATTCAGCTGGGTATCACGATAGGCAGCTATCGAGACAAAGATCAGATCGTTCTCAAGCTCGTTGGACACTCGGCTCCGAACTAATGCGAGGCTGCGAGCGACTGAGGGTTGGTAGGATCTGTGCCTGTCGTGGCAGTGGAAACCGGGACGAGCTTTCCGTCCGTAGTGGTGTCAAAACTAAAGACCTGAATGTCGCTGTTCCCTCCGCTACCGTTCGCACCTGAGTTGATCACGGCCACGAATTTCTTGGTATTGTCATTCAGCAGTGCGATCGGTAACTGTCCGCCAGAAGCAAAGGGTGATCCTGCAACTGCCGTCAGTTTGCCCGAAGCCGCGGTGAGGGTGAAGGCGCTGATGTTATTGCTACCTCTATTGGCGACGTACACATAGCTTCCCGTAGCATCCAGGATCACTCCTGCTGGTCCGGTCCCTACGGCATACGGCGAACCGGAGACTTCTTTGAGCGAGCCACCCGTGCCGATGCTCAACACTCGAAGCCCGGTGTTGATCTCGGCCACAAATAGGAATGCAGAGAGAGGATCGCTCGCGAGTCCCGCGTCCCCCGGGCTGGTCGAAGTACTGATGGGCGACAGAATCGCGGGTGCGGCGCCGGCACTGAGAGCACCCCCAGTACCAAGGGTGAGTATCTGCACGCCCAGCGCGCCAAGGGAGACGTAAACGTAAGAGTTATTGGGAGTGATCAACAGTCCAGTCGGCGCCACCACGGTCGCAGTGGAGGCGTTACCGGTGTAGAGGGGCAGGGGGGAACCCGTAATCGCGGTCAGCAATCCTGTCGAGGCGTTGATCTGGTAAATGCCGATTGCCTGTGCCCCAATCGACGTACTAACGCCCGCTGCCAGCAGATAGCCTCCCGTGCTGTCCACTTGCATGCGTGTCGCAACCACGTCCTGGGCGACGGCGGTGCCACTGTTCTGAATGCCAATCGAACCATTGCTGTTGATCGCGTAAGCGTAGATTCCGTTGGTAGTTCCGGCGTACAGGAATGTATTGGCGGGCGTCACTGCCAGCGATTGCGCGGCAACCCCGTTGTTGTAAGGGGAGCCGCTGAGGACCGATAGGGCTCCGCTACTGTTGAGGCCAAAACCGGCAATGTACGTATTGTTCCCATTGCCGACATAAATGTAGTCGCCGGTGTTGGAGCCCCCGCCGCTGTTGGTCTGAGGAACAAAGAAACCGCCGCAACCCGCCATACCGAGGAGAAACAGACCACACAAACCCTGAAATCGGCGCATCAATGTCCCTTACCAGTAGACCAGTCCAAGCACCAGACGATGAGGCGCCGGTATCCGCTCGGTGAAAGTACTCGGAAGAACTCCATTATACTTTCCCGATGCGCTCGTTTCCCAAGGCAGTTCTCTGTGCGCTGTTGCTGAGTGGAACCGCCTGCTTTTCCCAAGCGATGAAGCCAATCCAGGCATCCCTGTGTGTTCCTTGCATAATGGGGGATATGAGCTTTCTTGCTTCCGATGAACTGCACGGGCGTGGTAGCGGTACCCGGGATGAGCACCTGGCTGCACTCTATGCGGCCTCTTTGTTTGCCGGTTTCGGTCTGGAGCCGGGCGGCGATCAGGGCAGCTTCCTGCAAAAGGCTCGGCTGCCCTCCACCCTGCCGCCACCGATCGCTCGCCACATGGCTGGGTTCGCCCAGGTGCCCAGAACAGAAACCTGGAACGTGGTGGGCATTCTGCGCGGTTCCGATGCGGGAAAAGGCGCGATCCTGCTGACTGCACATCTGGATCACCTGGGAATTGGGCCGGAGAAAAAAGGGGATCGCATCTACAACGGGGCCGATGACGATGCTTCCGGAACCACTGCGGTCATCGAACTGGCGCGAGTGTTTGCCGGTAGGGCCCGCCCAGCGCGCACCATACTCTTCGTCCTGTTCGGTTCAGAAGAAATTGGAGGCTACGGAAATCGATACTTTCTTGACCATTCCCCTGTATCGCTGGATCAAATCGTGGCCAACCTGGAGTTTGAAATGATTGGCCGCCGTGATCCGGTTTTGCCCCGAGACGGACTATGGCTCACCGGTTTTGATCGCAGCGACCTGGGGCCCATGCTCGCGCGTCACGGCGCCCGCCTGGTTGCCGATCCTCACCCCGAGCAAAACTTCTTCAAGCGGTCGGATAACTACAGTCTTGCACGGCGGGGAATCGTTGCCCAAACTGTTTCCAGCTTTGGGCTTCACGCGGACTACCATCAGCCAAGCGACGAAATCAGCCGCATCGACTTTCCCCATATGACGCGAGCGATCGCATCGATGGTGGCGCCGATCGAGTGGCTCACCCAGACTGCGTGGAAACCGCAATGGGTTGGTAATGGAAAGCCGAACTAATTCTTTGCCTGGCAGGCGCACTGCAAAGGCCGGGGAGTTCATAACAAGGTCAGCCTGGACACGCGAAGGGTGCCCCAGCCTGCCCCGGCATGCCGTGGGGTCTCGCTTTTGAGACCTGGGATCCTTCTAGTAAAGGCCAGTCGAGTCCGGCCTAACGATGGGGGTACGGGCTTAAAGTGTCTGCGTGAGAACCTAACGATTACAAGATGAGTCCCGCAGAGCCTGCCCTGAGCTTGTCGAACGGGGACGGCTGAACTTAGCCCAGGACGCAGTCCTGGGTAGAGATTTGAGAGACGAAAAGTCCCGGAGGGACGATTGGAAGTTACCCGAAGGCGATCCCAGAGCACTTCCATCTCGAAATCTTCCGCGATTGAGAATTCCGGATCCGCTGCCCGAATTCAGGACCATGTTTCGATAGCTTTTTCAGTCGTCCCTACGGGACTCTTCAATGGTGCATCCTAACCCAGGACTGCGTCCTGGGCTAAGTTCAGCCGTCCCTTCGGGACTCAATTGAAGTCGCACGTCGCAGCGTCAATGCTTGCGCATCTTGCTGAACCGGTAGAGCACACCCACGGAGATGGCGAATTCGTTCTGCGATACGCCGCCAAAGCGAGTGAGTAGGTAATCCGGCGAAAGGCGCACGGAAAACCTCGGGGAGCGGTTCAAGTCGAGCGATCCACCCAGCGCCGTCGCCAGGGCCACGCCGTTGCTGAAGAGGCCCAGATTCGGTCCTGTCAGTCCCTGGTCAATGGCGGAGTCAAATATTCCGTAGGAGCCCCCGACAAGAGCATGGAAGGTCAAAGCAGCGTGTTCATTTTTCGGGCCGCGGATGGACGGTCCTGCCATAAACAGGTGCTCCATGATGAAGGGGCCGTGGATGCCGTAGGGGTTAGGAACGACACCTGTTGTGCCGTAGTAGCCGCGAACGTTGGCAGTAGCCCCCAGCCGCATGCTTAACCACATCGTTCCCTGGACATCAAAACCCCCCAGGTTTGCCCCTGGAATCAAGGCAGGGCCGGCGTTGAAGTGCGACGAGGCGACGCCACCATAAATATCGTATTTATTTCGATAATCCAGGGGTTTCAGCGACTCATTCTGGAGCGAGGGTGCTTCCGGTACAGTCTGCGCCGGCGGAACCACCTGTGCGTCCGCCATGTTGCCCAGCATCCAACCCGTACTCAACAGCCCCATACCCAGGAGGACAGCCCTCCACTTCCGTGCAGCAACACCAAATGCCTTCAACCAAACCTCCGCCAACTGTATGCCCAGTAATCCTTAAGATACATTGCACTTCGCTTCCTGTCAGACAGGGGAAAGGTTAGGCTGAATCTATGACCGCAAAAGCGAAGCTGGCCGAAACCAACTTCGCATCCTTAGCTGACATGATGAGCGCATACGCGGAGGAAGCCGTTCGTGTTGCCTGGAGTGACCACCGCCGCAGGCTCGACCTGAGTGAGTCCTCGATCGACCTGCTCGAGCAGATTCTGGACGGCCAGTCGGCCGAAGATTTGGAGTTTCAAACCCGTCTCTGGGGCAGCTACTTTGGCGAGGTGATCCGAGGCCGCTTCGCTGGTGAATGGGAGCTTGGACCGCACCCCGCCGGAGGGGTTGCCGCTGTTCCTATCTTAGTGGTCCGAGGCGCACGGCTTTATCCCCTGATGAAGGTCTATCGACGCCTGACCCTGGGCGAAGGAGAAAACCTTTCCGCCTTCTACAAGATGGTCTCGGGCCGCCTGCAGGATCCATCCAAATAGTGTGTTGAGGGCGTACTATAACTGGGCACGCTCGCGCGGATCCTAGGCACGTGCCTACTGTGCGACAATAGAAGAAGCGGAGAAATTCCATGGGCGAACTACTCACACCAACTCACCTGATTGTCGTTCTGGTGGTCGCACTTTTGATTTTCGGCCCACGCAAACTTCCTGAGCTCGGTAAGGGCCTGGGCGAGGGAATGCGGGGCTTCAAAGATGCCATCAAGGGCACGCCGGATCCTGTGAAGCAGGACACTCCCGCACCCAAGTCTGAAGTGACGACTGAGGTCAAGTAACTTTCCTACAGGGACACGAGCACGACGGCGCCTAACGCCAGTGCCATTCCCAATGCCTGACTCGACGTTGTCCGTTCCTTCAGAAACCAGGCCGCCAGCAGAATCGTGACTACCGGGTAGAGCGATGCCAGTACTGCCGCTACATCCAGGCGTCCCTCAGCAGCCGACCGCATATACAGCAGGCTCCCCGTAGCCTCGAGCACCCCGGCAGATCCCGCGATCAAAAAGAAACGATTCTCGCGAGCTTGCCTGCGCCAGGTCGCCGCATCCTTGCCGCTTCGTACCTGGACCAGGATCACAATCGCACCCGCCAGCGTGGCGCTGGCCACGCGGGAAAAGATGAGCGGCCATAGAATGCCGTGCGCGCTGCCGACTTTCAATACCACCAGAAACACACCAAACCCGAGTCCGGCCAGGGTCGCGAGGCCAAGAGCGAGGGGACGAGGCGTACCGGCGGGTCTGTAGGCAATCAGCGCGATGGCAGCTGCGGCCAGCACGAACCCCGCGATCTGGCTCGATTTGGGCGAGCCCTGGGTAAAGGATGAATAGACCACCGGGACCAAGGCAGTGAGCAGGCCAGTGAGGGCAGTCGTGAGCCCCATCTCGCCCAGGGACAAGGCCTGGTAGTAGAGAAGGAGAGCCACCCCTCCAAAGGCTCCGGCACACAGACCGATAAGAGCGAAGTGCTCCGTCGGAAGGGCGGGATGTGTGAACAACGCAATCAGCAGCAGTAGCCCCAGGCTTAGACCGTGAGCTAGAGCAACCACCAGAACAACGTGGGCTTTGCGGGTGGCGAGACCGCCGAGAAAGTCACTCGAGCCCCAGAACGCCGAAGCCGCCAGGCCCAGGCCGACGAAGCTCAAGCCCGGGTGCCCAAGGGCTGCCACGGTCATCGCGAGAGGTTGGTTGCTGTTGGGTAGTACCCCTTCTTGGCAATGACATCCAGGTTTGCCCGCTTGACGCGAACGTCGAGGGTGCGATATCTGCCGTCGGTTAAAGGAACGTGACTGTAGTAGCCAAGGGTGTACTCGGTACGCGCCAGGACCGCGAGGTCCGCGAAACTTCGCTCTATTCCATTGGTGGAAAATTCAGAGTAGAGATGGCCGCCGGTGTCAGCCGTGTACCGGGGCAGAATGTTGTCCGGGGAAAGCGGCAGCAGAGGAATCTTGAACTTATCCAGGTATCCCACGCCCCAGGTGGCCGAATCGCCGACCAGGGTTCCATACACCGCGACCTGGTTGGTTTGAAGGTAGCGCACCACCTCACGGTAATTAGCCTTGCTGCGTGATTCTTTCCCGTCGCTGATCACGTAAATAATGCGACGGTTCCCCAGAGGCCGGTTGGAGAGAGACTTGCCCGCCGCCAGGATGGCATCGTTGAGCGTATGGACTTCCTTGGGGTAGACAAGAAAGCCGGCATTCCCGCGCTGCGGGTCTAGATTCGGGTCCACTGATCTACCGTTGATGGTGGGGCCGCTCGCCATCGGTCCGCTGGTGATGGGGGGTCCCAGGTCCTCGCCGGGCTTTTTGGATTTCTCCAGCACGGCCGGTAAACGCGCGCTCAACGCCGCGGTGAAATCCGTCGGGTTGTTCACCCCATCGGCATAGGTGAATACCGAGATCTCATCGTATGGAGTGAAACCACCCTGGATCGCAGACAGGCTGTCGTTCACTTTCTTCATGGTGTCCTTTTGCAGGCTCTGGTCGATCACCAGGGCAACGGAAAGAGGCACCGCGTCGGCGCTGAAGAAGGCGATGCGCTGGCGCACGTTATTCTCGTAAATTTCAAAATCCCGCCACGTCAGACCAGCCACTTGTTGATGTTTCTTGTCCAGCACTGTAGCCGGTACCACAACGTAATTGACGTTGGTACGGAAGGTCGCCAGGTCTTTTTGCATTTCGCCGGCGGGCGGAACCACCGGGGGCGTTTGCTGCACCTGGTCCGGACCAGCCGGCTGGCCGCCAGTGGCCGGCGGCGCCGTGTTGTTCTGGTCCTGCGGAGGCTGCGTTCCTTTTCCCGGCGTCACGCCGGAAGTGATATTGCCCAGACTGTCAGGCCCCTGTGGTGTCGGAGCATCCGGCACCTGTTGACCCAACACCACACACGGCAGCAAAAGCGCGATTGCCAAGACACCCTGCCTCACCAGAAGATCCTCCAGGCGGACGAAACGGTTCATGGCCATCCTCGGTCCCGCTCACTCGTTGTGACTTACTATTAGACAGATAAGATTACCAGACGCGCCGGTGGCGTTGTAAGGTGGCCCTGTTCCGTTTTCTGAGGTGTCGTTCGCCATGTTTCATCGTCTAACCTCCATGAAATTCCGTCTTCCGCCTTCCCGCTGGGCGGTCTTGCTGTGCGCTTTGCTGTGTGCTGCCGCTGTCCCTGCAGTGGCCCAGGTTGCGCCGTCTCCTGACGCCCCACCCCAGGGACCCGCGGGAGATCCCAATCAGGACGACCAGCAGCAGCCACTCGAGACCCTCAAAGTAAACGTCAACCTGGTGAGCCTTTACTTCACCGTGCACGATAAACACGGCGCGCTGATCCCCCATCTCACCAAGGATGACTTCAACATTCTCGAGGACAAGGCTCCGCAAAAGATCAAAAACTTCACCGCCGAAACCGACCAGCCCCTCACCTTGGGAATTCTGCTTGACACCAGTGGGAGCCAGCAGAATGTTCTCCCGTTGGAGCAGCAGGCGGGCGCTGCTTTTCTCAGCCGCGTCCTGCGCTCGAAAGATGAAGCCTTCTTAATCTCCTTCGATGTGAATCTCGATCTTCTCTCCGACTACACCAACAATGCACACGCGCTGGCTCGCGCTATGGATAAGGCGGAGATTAATGTGGGAACTGGCGGCATGGGCGGCATGCCATCGGGCACGCCCAAGGGCACACTCCTCTACGATGCCGTCTACAGTGCCACACACGAGAAGTTGCAACAGGAGACCGGCCGTAAGGCCATCATTCTTCTGACAGACGGCGAAGACCAGGGCAGCGTTCAGAAGATTCAGGGCGCCATCGAGGCGGCACAGAAAGCGAATACCATCGTCTATGTTCTGCTCTGCGCCGATCGCGGATTCTACGGGCGGGGCGTTTACACCATGGGCTACTCCGGCGACGCTTACATGAGGAAAATGGCGGAAGAGACCGGCGGCCGGGTCATTGATGTAGGCAACAACGGCAAGAAAATGGAAGGCGCTTTCGCGCAGATCGAGGAAGAACTGCGCACCCAGTACGTTGCCAGCTATACCCCAACCAACGCCAAGCTCGACGGGAGCTACCGCAAGATCGACATTGAGTGCAAGGGAGATGGCCTGAAGGCGCAGGCGCGCAAAGGGTACTACGCCATCGCGCCCACCGACTGATAATTGCTCTAAGATGTCCTGATGACATCCGACGAGTCTCTTCGTTATCCCATCGGCGGTCCCATGCGGGCGGAATCCTTCACCCAGCAGGAACGGAGCGCCGCCATCGAAGGCATACGGCAGCTGCCGCAAAACTTGCGCAGAGCCGTCGCTCCTCTTTCCGAAGAACAACTCAAAACTCCCTATCGGCCAGGCGGCTGGACCGTGCGCCAGTTGATACACCACGTTGCTGACAGCCACATGAATGCCTACGCACGCGTTCGTCTCGGGCTGACGGAAGACTGGCCCACCATTTTTGCTTACCAGGAGAATCGCTGGGCTGAGCTGGCAGACGCTCGCGCCGAGGACGTGTCCACCTCGCTCGACTTGTTGCAATCGCTCCACCTCCGTTGGGTGCGCCTTTTCTCGTCGCTCCAGGAGCAAGACTGGAATCGCGGCTATCTGCATCCTGAGAACGGCCGGGAATCCATCGAACAGACGGTCATCCTCTACGATTGGCACGGCCGCCATCACACCGCCCATGTCACCCAGCTTTCTCAGCGCATGGGCTGGTAGAAACGCACTTGGAAATCCGCGGCAAGGCTGAAGTTTCTCCCACGGAACTCGCTCGCTCACTGGAACAATTCTTTTCCGACTATCCGCGCGCCGCGTTGCTGGAGGATGGGCGGGTGCTGTTTGAGATGGGCACCGCCCACTACTCCCTCTCATCCGAGCATGGCCGCTGTGTGCTGCATCTGTGGTCCGAAGAGCGGAATATGGTCCGCACCGTGGTCGGCCTGGAAGCGCGCAAAGAAACGCTGCGCATCCGCGTGCGGCGTCTGGGGACCCAGCGCCCGCAATCGCTTGAGGTGGTGAGGGACCGCGACCTGCGGACGCCCGCTACCCGTGCTCTCTCCAGGACCAGGTACCTGCAGCTGTTGGAGCGGCTGCTGATTCGTCACTTTAACGAGTACAAAGCGGAAAGCCTTCGCTCGGCCATGGACCTGGAGCACAGCTTCGGGCCTGCGTATGCGCGCGGCCTGCTGGTGCGCGGCCAGCATTGCTGGGCGATCATCGGAGTCAATGCCGAGGAGAGCCCGGCCATCATCGATGGAGTGTTGACCCTGGGCATTCTCTGGCTGGCGTATTGCCGGGAACATTTCGCCGGCAAACGAGTGTGCCACGGACTCAAGGTCTTTTTGCCCACGGGCTGCGGCGCCACCACCCAGGCGCGCATGGCCTGGCTCAACCGCGAGCTGGCGCAATGGGAGCTCTATGAAGTCGGCGCAGGCAGCGAGGAACTGGTGAGCATTGATACCGCCGACCAGGGAAATCTGAAAATGCGCCTGGTGCATGCCTTCAATCCCCAGGCAGCGGTGGAGCGAGCCCAGGATGGCGTGGATCGCGTCATGCGCTTGTTACCCGGAGGTATGCAAAGCCGGGTAACCGTCGCCGCGCGTCACGCCAACGAGGTCACGCTCTCCCTCTACGGCCTGGAATTCGCACGCGTGCGGCAGGAATTTGTGGCCGACTCTTTTGACCGCCACGCCCACGTGACCTTTGGGGCTGGCTCCAGTGAAACTCCGTTGTTGGAAGAGACAGAAGCTCTTTTCGTGGAGTTGATGCAGCGGCTCTTCGAGAGCCGCCTGCCAAAGGGGAGCGCGCGCAATCCGCTCTTTCGTCTACAGCCGGAGTCGTGGCTCCAATCCACGCTTGCCGGCGACCTTAGCCAAATGGACGACTGCCTCGGCCGGCATGTCATCTACCACCAGGTGCCCGCCTTCGCGGGCGCCGACCGCGCCATGCTCGACTTGCTTACGGTGACGCGCGGTGGGCGGCTGGCCATCCTGGAATTGAAGGCCGGCGAGGATCTGCATTTTCCGCTCCAGGGCTTGGATTACTGGATTCGCGTGCACTGGCTGCAGCAGCAGCGCAGTTCCACCGGAGCGGGCGAGCTGGAGCAGAACGGCTATTTCCCGGGCGTCCCATTGCTACCCAACTCGCCGCTGTTGTATTTCATCGTTCCCGCGCTGCGTGTGCATCCATCGATGGATACCGTGCTGCAACACTTGTCTCCCAGGATTTCCTGGACGCTCATCGCGCTAAACGAGGCATGGCGCACTGAGCCGAAGGTAGTCTTTCGCCGACGCGGCGGCTCTGCCTAGCAGACCTTGTATCTGCCACAGAACCCTGGGTGCCCCACATCTCGCTCGTTTTTCGCGAGATGTGGGATACCACGGCTGTTTAGCGGCGGATCCTTCACTGTATGAGCAACGAACCTCAAGGTTCGCGTATCCCATATCTCGCAAAAAAAAGGGCGAGATATGGGGGCCACCCATTGCTTCGCTGAGAGAAGAAAACCAAAAAGCTAAGCCCCGGCGGCGACCAGCTGCTCCGGCTGCGCGGCAAAGAACGCATCCACCGCGGCGAGCACCGCGTCACCGCTTTTCGCCTCATAAATACTCTTGCGCAGAATGGCTCCGCCCGGAACGCCATGGGTAAACCAGGAGGCAAACTGCTTCATCCTGCCGCCGATCGCGGCCCTCTCCTCCGTCTCCTCCATCAGCATGACAAAGTAATCGCGGATCATGCGATACCGGTCCATTGGGGTCGGCTCTTCGTAGCTGCCGAAAGCGGTGTACTGCGCGATCTGGCGAAAGATCCATGGGTTCGCCGGCGCGGCGCGGCCAATCATGACCGCATCACAGCCCGTCTCCGCGACCATGGTGCAAGCGTCTTCCGGGGACCGGATATCCCCATTCCCAATCACCGGAATACGAATCGCGTCTTTGACCGCAGCAATATATTCCCACCGCGCCTGGCCGGCATAACCCTGTTCCCGCGTGCGCGCATGCAGCGCAACCGCATTCAGACCGCTTTCCTGGGCAAGCCGAGCCAGAGGAACGCAAACAATGTGCTCATCGTTCCAGCCCATGCGGAACTTGACCGTAAACGGGATCCGCACCGCCGCCCGCACACGCTCAAAAATGGTTGCAATGTGGGGCAAATCCCGCAACAAGCCACTGCCGCCGTTACAGCTGACCACGCGCTTGGCCGGGCACCCGAGGTTGAGGTCCACCATGTCAAAGCCGGCATCTTCGACAATCTTCGCCGCCTCTGACAGAGTCGCAGGATCGGACCCGAAGAGCTGCGCAGAGATGGGATGCTCATCCTCGTCATACGAGAGATACCGCTTCCGCTTCGACTCCCGCATACGCGATAGTCCATCTGCCGAAGTGAATTCGGTCATGATCAGGCCGCAACCGGATTGCTGATTGCTGATAGGCGTTTCCACCAAGTGAGGGCTGCTGGCCAGCGAACCCTCACTGCCGGTAAAAATGCTGGCGTTACGGATGAACCGGCGGAATACCGTATCCGTCACCCCAGCCATCGGCGCCAACACAGTAGCCGGGGCTACCAGCACCCCTCCGATCTCCATCGACGCCGGCACGCGAGCCATCGCCGGCATGCTGTTCTCGCGCGGATTGTCCCAATTCTTCTTCATGGAGACTTTTTTCATCCGGCTCCCACACGACAAAGGCCCCCGTTGCCGGAGGCCTTCACTCGAGACCAACCGCGTTTACTTAGCCGCGGGAGCTTTGGACGCCTCAGCCTTGCCGGTATCCGACTTGGCATACTTCCGGCGGAAACGCTCGACCCGGCCTGCCGTATCGACCAGCTTTTGCTTGCCGGTGAAGAACGGGTGACAGGCAGAACAAATTTCTACGTGAATATCACCCTTGTGGGTCGAGCGCGTTTCAAACGCGGTGCCGCAGGCACACTGCACCCGGATTTGTTTGTAATTTGGATGGATTCCCTCTTTTGGCATCTGAAAAACCTTTCCTGCAAGCCTGCAACGCTCCGAACTTCGTGCGCAAGGCTCGAAACTCCATTCTAGGGCATTTATTGCCATCTTTCCACTCTTCCACCTTCCGCTATCCTGACGAGCGGTCCCGGCTTCAGGTAAGTTGGCCATAGTCCCATGAGCGAATTCTGCCCCATCTGTAAAGACTCCGGCCTGCGTCTGATGATCCAACCCGACGGTGAACGCTATGCCCAGCCCTGCGAATGTCGCTTGCAGGTGCAAGCGGCCAGGCTGTTGAGTCGGGCCTCGATCCCGAAACGATACGAGCATTGCACCCTGGAAACGTTCGAGGCCGGCTACCCCGGGGCAGACCGGTCATTGGCGGCAGCCCACATGATGGCGCGCAACTTCGTCGCCGGGTATCCCGTGACCACCGAAGGGAAAGGGCTCCTGCTGACCGGAGATGTAGGCGTCGGAAAGACCCACCTGGCCGTAGGCATCGTTCAGGCCTTGATTTTCGAAAAAGGTGTGCGCTCTCTCTTCTGCGATTACCGGGAACTGCTCAAGCGCATCCAGGAATCCTACAACCCCTTGGTGGCCACCACAGAACTGCAGATTCTGGCCCCTGTGTTTGAGGCGGAAGTCCTGATCCTGGACGAACTCGGCGCACAGAAACCGACCGACTGGGTTTGGGACACGGTGGCGCTCATCCTCAACACCCGCTACAACGATAAACGGACCACCCTGATCACCACCAACTACGCCAACGCACCGGCAGCGTTGGCGCGTGCCGCCGATAAACCGACGCGCGAAGAGACCCTGGGAGACCGCATCGGCGAGCGCATGCGTTCGCGTTTAGCTGAGATGTGCGTGGAAGTGGAGATGCGCGGCAATGACCTGAGGCAATCCGTCAAGAAGGCACGTTTCGGCTAAGCCGGCTCCGACTGTCGAATTCTTAGCCCCGGCAGGTACAATCTCGTTGATGCCGGCTCAAGAAGACAAAGACAAGATTGACGCCAAATCCGGCGAAGATGCGGGTTTTCTTGCTTCGCACCAAACCCGGGAAGCAACCTCGTGGATGCCGTGGATCATTGCCGCAGCCGTGGTAATTCTGGGCCTTGGGATCCTGGTCGTAACCGGCGGCCGCAGCACACCGGACTCTGCCCTCGGCACCGGTATGGCTGCCGCCGACCCTTATGCCCCCAAGTTATCCATCAACGGTATCCAGATGAGCGAAGCCGCCAGCTTTTCCGGGGCTAAGGTCACCTATATCGACGGCCAGATCACCAACAGCGGTGACCGGACAATGTCCGCCATTACCGTCCAGGTCGGCTTTCACAACGATGTGGGCCAGTTTGCCCAAAGGCTGGCGGTCCCGCTCAACCTGATACGCACCCGCGAGCCTTACGTGGACACCCAGCCAGTTTCTGCCGCCCCGATTGAGCCCCGCCAGACCCGGGATTTCCGCTTGATTTTCGATACCGTCCCGGCGGATTGGAACCAGCAAATCCCCGAGATTCGGGTTATCAGCGTCCGTAGCCGGTAATTATCATCGGCATTTGTAATAACCACCTAAATCCCTGTGGCCGCGTTCGAGCATTTTTTTCTTACCCACTAGAGAAAAGTGCACGTTTTTCACTGCTATGCCCATTCCGGGAAATATCCACAAATGGGCCTTTGGTACCAAGTAAGTCCTCTTTAATCACACAGATAAATAAATTATTTCCCGAGTAAAGTTATTTGGCCAATCACTTGCAATAGAGTCAGGCAAGTGCGGAAGCGACGGGTGTGCGCGTCTTCTTCCAAATTTGGTTTTGGGCCGACAAAGGGACAACGTGAACAAAGGTACGGCAACCCCGGGATCGATCGCTGCAATATTGTTGGCCGCCAGTTTGGGCGTGCCGGCGATGGCGCAGGCTACCCCGGCGGCGGACAGCGGCGCTCCGCAGACCAGCGCCACTCCGGCCCCGGCTAGCTCGACCCCCGCGAGCACTTCTGGCGCAGCAACAGATTCTACGACTTACGCCACTGGACAGCCGCTTCCGGCTAAGTCCACTGAGGGCTTCTGGGGAAAGATGAACCCCCTGGCTCGCAAGAAGTGGGTAAATCGTCAGGTAGCGCCGGTAAAAGATCGGTTGAACGAGCTTGATCAGCTCACAGCAAAGAATGCGAACGATATTAAGGATGTAGACAGCCGCGCTCAAGCCGGGATCCACCAGGCGCAAAGCACGGCCGATGCTGCGAACCAGCAGGCACAGCAAGCAAGCACTCAGGCTGGTCAAGCGCAGCAGATGGCGCAGCAGGCAAATACGCAGACCACTCAGCTGAATACAACGGTCACGAACCTTGACCAATACCAGCAAGTTACCGATACAGAGTTGCATTTCCGCTCCACTCAAACGGTATTGAATGCCAAAGCAAAAGAGGCTTTGGATCAAGTTGCAACACAGCTGGAAGGCCAAAAAGGCTATATCGTAGAAGTGCAGGGGTATTCCCACGCACGCGGTCAGGTCGGGATCCAGAAATCTCAGGACATGGCAGATGCCGTCGTACGCTACTTAGTCGTCGACCACCATGTTCCGGTCTTCAGAATTTATCGCTTGGCGATGGGCAATGCTCCTCGCGAGGAAACCACAGAATCCGGCACCACCGGTACGGTCGTCCACGTAACGTTGATGCACAACAGTCTTGCGGCTTTGAACTCGCCAACAAATCAAAATAACGGCGGTTCACCAATAGGCGCGACGCAGCAGTCGAACCCGCAGCCCTCCCCCCGGAATGCTGCGTCGCAGCCCCAGAACTAACGCCGCATAAAAGCTCTCACACAACGAGAGAACCAAGGCAGATTGGCCCCTCACCCGAGGGGCCCTTTTTTTGGTACCCCAAAGTTCTACAGTCAACAAAAGTCTAGGCCAGCTTTGTTACCATCGTGTAGGCCATACAGCGCCTAAATGTACCCAAAAAACAGCGCCAAAGCTATTGGCTTTTTTGTATAACCCTGTGGATATCTAACAAACTTTCCAAAAGCGGCTTAAGGTGCTTCAAATTTAGTGCATTTGCCCCATCGGATTTGGCGTTGGCCGGGTCATCGTGTACTTCGAGGAAGACGCCGTCCACCCCAGCAGCGACTGCAGCTCTGGCCAGCACCGGAATAAACTCCGGTTGCCCGCCGCTTTGCCCGCCGGCAGAAGAGGGAGTCTGCACCGAATGGGTGCCGTCAAAGACCACCGGCGCCAGCTTGCGCATGATCGCTAGTGAGCGCATATCCACTACCAGGTTGTTGTATCCGAAACTGAAACCGCGTTCGGTCAGCAAAACCCGCGGATTGCCCGCGCCCGTCACCTTTTCGACCGCGTAACTCATGTCCCAGGGAGCAACGAACTGGCCCTTCTTGATGTTGACGGCACGCCCCGTTTTGGCAGCCGCGAGCAGCAGGTCGGTCTGCCGGCAAAGGAAGGCGGGAATCTGCAATACGTCTACGGCTTCGGCGACGCGCTCGCAATCATCCGCCCGGTGCACGTCGGTGATGACCGGCAGACCCGTGGCCTCAGCGATCCCGCGCAGGATGCGCACACCCTCGTCTAAGCCCGGCCCCCGGAACCCTTTAGCCGAGGTCCGGTTCGCCTTGTCGTACGAGGCCTTGAATATGTACGGCACACCGAGGTCGGTCGTAATCCGCTGGATGGAATCGGCCATGAAACGCGCGTGCGCTTCGCTCTCAATCACGCACGGGCCTGCTATGAGAAAAAGCGACGGAGACCCGACCCGCACCGCTCCGATTTCAAAGTCGTTCATTGCCGAGACTGGGTGAGACTGCCCTGCTTCACGGCCTCGGATTGCGAGCGGAGGCGGTTCTGGTAAGAGGCCGCGATGAACGAGCGAAACAGCGGATGCGGCTCCAGTGGTTTCGACTTGAACTCAGGGTGAAACTGGCATCCCAAAAAGAAGGGATGATCCGGAAGCTCGACGATTTCCACGTAGGTCGCATCCGGCGTGGTGCCCGTAATGCGCAGCCCTGCGCCGGTCAGCAGCGCTTCGTACTCCCGGTTAAACTCGTAACGGTGACGGTGCCGTTCACTAATCTGGGTTGCTTCATACGATCTGGCCGCGATCGAATCCTCGGCCAACACGCAGGGCCATGCACCCAGGCGCATCGTCCCCCCCATTTCTTCTACGCCCGTGAGTTCACGCAACTTGAAAATCACGCGGTGGGGCGTGGCCGGGTCGAACTCGCTGGAGCTGGCGCCAGCCAGCCCGCAGACGTTGCGGGCAAACTCTATGCACGCGGTTTGCATGCCCAGGCAGATGCCGAAGTAGGGCACAGCATTCTCCCGCGCATAGCGGATGGCGTTGAGCATGCCTTCAATCCCCCGCTTGCCAAATCCGCCCGGCACCAGGATGCCGTCAAAGCCGGCCAGCTGCTCCTCGTACTGCCGGTCTCCGGGGTGCTTGCTCTCCAGTCCCTCGGCTTCGATCCAGGTTACCCGCAGCTTGAGGTCGTAAGCCAAGGCGCCGTGCACCAGCGCCTCTTTGAGCGATTTGTAACTGTCCTCGTACTCGACGTATTTGCCCACAATGCCGATCGAGACCTCGTCGCGCGGGTTGTAGCAACGTTCTACCAGGCTCTTCCAGCGGGTCAGGTCGGGTTCCTTCGCGTCAATGTGCAGGTACTTCAAAGCCAGCTTGTCTACGCCTTCCTGGGCGAAGGTCAGCGGCACCTCGTAGATCGACGCTACATCCTTGGCCGCAATCACCGCCCGCTCCTCCAGATTGCAGAAGAGGGCGATCTTGCTCTTGATTTCGTGGGACAGGAAGCGGTCCGTGCGGCACAACAAAATATCCGGCTGAATCCCGATGGAGAGCAGTTCCTTCACCGAATGCTGCGTAGGCTTGGTCTTCAATTCCTGTGCGGCGCCGATCCAGGGGACCAGCGTGACGTGCACGAAGACGGTATTTTCCCGGCCAAACTCCTGCCGCATCTGGCGGATAGCTTCCAGGAAGGGCAAGGATTCAATGTCGCCGACCGTCCCCCCGATCTCCACGATCGTTACATCAGCATCGGTAGCCACCTTGCGCATGGCGTTCTTGATTTCGTTGGTCACGTGGGGAATCACCTGGACCGTCTTGCCCAGGTAGTCTCCGCGACGTTCCTTGGTAATGATTTGCTCGTAAATCCGGCCCGTGGTCAGATTGTTGTCGCGGCTCAGCCGGGCGTGGGTGAAGCGCTCATAGTGCCCCAGATCCAGGTCGGTCTCCGCGCCGTCGTCGGTCACGAAAACTTCCCCGTGCTGAAACGGGGAAAGCGTGCCTGGGTCGACGTTGAGGTAAGGGTCGAATTTCATCAGGTTGACGCGTAGACCACGGCTCTCGAGCAGGCATCCGATGGAGGCTGCAGCCAAGCCCTTGCCTAGGCTGGACACAACTCCGCCCGTCACAAAGATGTACTTTGCTGACATTGCTTCTTCACCTTTTTATTGTGGATGGGATTGGCGCACCGGGTGGGCACGTACAAGTATCGCAGGAAGTCAAAACGAATGGAAGATAGAAGTGAAGGAGCAAGCAAACATCGTCTCCGCGGATTCGTCTAAAGTAGTCACACGGTTATGTCGCCCTCTCGCGTTCTGCTGGTTCTCGTGCTGCTCTTGTCGAGCTTGGCCGTCTGCCCTGGAGGGTTGGCGCAGGCTCCCAACCAGCGCCTGGTGCTTAAGGACGGGACATACCAGGTCGTTACCAAGTACCAGAAGGTAGGGGACCGGGTGCGGTATTTCAGTGCCGAGCGTGGCCAATGGGAAGAGTTGCCGGCGAACCTGGTGGATTGGGCGGCGACCGAGGCCTGGGCCAAAGACCACAAGCCGGGGGCGGAGCCGGTTTCCCCAGCGGTGCCCGAAGCCGCCGCCATTGATAAAGAAGAGCAACATGCGCGGGCCCGGACTCCCGACGTATCTCCTGGTTTGAGGCTGCCCGATCAGGATGGAGTGTGGGCGCTGGACACTTTTCGCGATCAGCCAGAGTTAGTAGCGCTTGCCCAAAACTCGGCGAGTGTGGATCGCCAGACCGGCCACAACGTATTACGTGCTACCCTCAACCCGCTCGGGGGAATCCAGCAGAACGTACAGATTCCCGGTGCGGAGTCCAAGGTCAAGCTGCACATCAACGACCCGGCATTCTACGTCAGCATCGTCGGGGTCGACGACAATGAGGCTGACTCCTCCGCCGTGACGGTGGAGACCCGCGGAGCGGGATCGGCCAAGGAAAAAAATTCCTTTAGCTCCGCCAACAGCCAATACGCTATCGTGCGGGTCCGCAGCAATTTCAAGAAGGATTACCGCGTGGTAACCGGGATCAAGATTGGGGTGGCCGGCAAGGTGACGCAGACCGAAGATGTCATTCCGACCACGGTCCAGGTGCTACCGGGAAATCGCTGGATCCGGCTGACCCCAAAAGAACCCCTGACGATTGGCGATTTTGCGCTCATGGAGTTACTAGGGCCCGGAGAAGTGAACCTCTCGGTGTGGGACTTCCGCATCGATCCCCAGGGCCCGGACAACAAGAATGCACTTATGCCCCTGCAACGCTCGAGCGACAACGACCGCTAGCACTTCCCCGATCGGCCGGACGCTCCAACCTCAACATGAATTTTGTTCTGTATCAGGGCACGGCTTTAGCCGGGCCGAAGAGGACTGAAAAGAATTGGGCTTTAGCCCCTGCACGTCGCGTCCTCAATGAAATCCTTGAGTCCAAACGCAACTCTGGCAAAAAAATAGACAGCGCCTTAAGAGCGTGTGTGAGAACCTCATTTCCAAACTCAGTCCCGCAGGGACGGCTGAACTTAGCCCAGGACGCTAGTCCTGGGTTGAATTTGAAAGGGCGACCCAGTCCCGCAGGGACGGCTGAAAATAGGCCGCGGCGCAATCCTGGACAAACTTCAGCCGTCCCTGCGGGACTTAGTCATGCTTCATGGTGTACCCAGGACTAGCGTCCTGGGCTAAGTTCAGCCGTCCCTGCGGGACTGAGTTTGGGAATGTGGTTCTCACACACGCTCTTAAGCCCATATCCTTTTAGGCTTTATGGCCCGACTGAAGTCGTATCCTGATACAAAGTTAAAGCGCTTTGCCTTCCCCGCAAAGAGTGACCTTGCGCGCGCCATATGTTATTCTTAACCTGCGCTAAATTGTTTGGTTGTCAGCCTTTCTCGTGTTCTGAGCTAGACTGCCTGCACTAGACCTCTTTGCTTTTCCGCCTGGCGGCGGACAAGAAAGCCGGTCGGATACCGCCCAAGCCCTTCAGCGTAGTCGCCGCGAATTCGCAGGCGACGGTAGGAAGCACGCGCTTCCCTGGCATGGTGCGGTTTACGAGCAATGCTTGGCCTTCACGCCAAACACTCCTTCCGCAGCGCAAATTAACTGCACATAATCTGATGCAGCCTAATGCCAGATCAAAAGCAGCAGCCTGAGGGCCGAAGCCGACGGTAATCTTCGTGTCGGCACGCGGGACACCGCGACATGGCAGTTGGGCTTTCATTTGGATCGCCGGGTGGAACGAAGCCGCGCGGAGACGAACAGCACTCCAGGTCTCAGCGAGAGACCGGAAGCAAGGGATTTTCATTTTGAACGAATTTTCAGCATTACCCATTTCGGCGGCGCTCAAGCAGCGTCTTGCCAAAGCAAACTTTATTACGCTCACCCCGGTACAGGTGGGAGCGATTCCTCCGGCCCTCGAGGGCAAGGACGTTCTAGCCACCGCCCAAACCGGCACCGGCAAAACGCTCAGCTTCCTCATCCCCATCATCGAGAAGCTGCAGAAGACACAGGCCAAAGTTGCCAGTGCTCTGATCCTGCTCCCGACCCGGGAACTTGCCATGCAGGTGCAACAAGCCTGCGCGCAGCTGATCAGTTTTCCCACCGCTCTGGTGGTCGGTGGCATGGCCGAGGGTCCGCAACTGGACGCTATCCGTCGCGGCGCGCGGCTCATCGTGGCGACTCCGGGCCGCCTGGAAGATTTTCTGGGCCGCAAGCTGGTAAAACTCAACCAGGTGGAAATCCTGGTGCTGGACGAGGTCGATCGCATGCTCGACATGGGCTTCAAGCCAGCCATTCGCCGCATCGTCGCAGCCATCCCGCCCGTCCATCAAACGCTCTGCTACTCAGCTACTCTGGAAGGCGCCGTACGGGAAGTAGCCGGCGACTACCTCAAGAACCCGGTTCGGATCGAAATCGGTTCCGTGCTCAAGCCGGCAGAAAACGTGAAGCTGCAAACCTTTGAAGTCAGCGCGGATCGCAAGTTGCACTTGTTGGAACACCTGCTCCGTTCTGAGGACGGAAGCTTTCTGGTCTTCGTTCGCACCAAGCATGGCGCGGAGCGCGTAGCCAAGAAACTGGCGCACGCCGGTTGGAAGGCTACCAGCATCCACGGCGATCGCAGCCAATCGCAGCGCAACGCCGCACTACGCAGCTTTGCCCAGGGCGGACATCGCGTCCTGGTAGCTACCGATGTGGCCGCCCGCGGAATCGACGTGGATCACGTGGCGCATGTGGTGAACTACGACATGCCCAAGGTCGCGGAAGACTTTGTGCACCGTGTCGGCCGTACTGGCCGCGCTTCCCGCAGTGGCGTAGCCTCAACCTTCGCCTCTCCTGAGGAGAAGGGTGATCTGCGCAAGATCGAGCGGGCGTTGCGCATCAACATGCAGCGTTTTCGGGTAAAGGATGCTTTGCCGCTAGCCGTCTGAACCAGACCAGGCAGTAAAAAAGGGAAGCCCACCGGGCTTCCCTTTTTGCATTTAAAGCAGCCTACTTCTTCGGCTGAGTAGCGACGATCAAAGCACGAATCTTGGTGTAGGTCGCTTGCGGAATTACCTTCTTGTTTACCAGATCCGTCTTCGTCTTGTACGGCCTGCCATCGATGATCTTCTGCGAATATACATCGCCGATTCCGGGCAGCGCGCTGAGTTGGGCTTTGCTGGCGGAATTGATATCCACCAAGCTTGTGGCAGCGGGAGGCGTGGTCTGCGCCATCATGGCGTGGGTGACCGAAGGCTTGGCCCCCAACTGCGCTGCGGCTGCCCCGCCCAGAAGACCCAACGTCAGCAGGATGGTCAAACTCTTTTGTGACAGGGCCCTCAACTTAGTGGTCAGCATTTGATCGTTCTCCTTTTCCTCATCTCGAATCTTGGTTGCAGCGAAATGCTACACCAGCGGAAGGCCGTCGCGTCAATCCGAGGTCAAACTTACATGATGTGCGTTGACTGACCGGAGGAGCTGGAGCGTGG
This sequence comes from uncultured Acidobacteriaceae bacterium, assembly GCA_963830325.1. GTDB lineage: Bacteria > Acidobacteriota > Terriglobia > Terriglobales > Acidobacteriaceae > PALSA-350. Next base: position 299,152 of record CAWHMV010000003.1, on the reverse strand, counting down.
CGGAGAGATCGCTTTGCGCCGGTCGAGTTCCCCTCGCACCATATTCAACCCATAGATGCAGGCCTCGAAGGAACCGGAAAGGCGCGCGAAGAAGGGCGCCTCCCGCGCGTATTCAAAGACGTCGAATTGCGAAACGATGTAGTAGCTCTCCTTGCCCGCCTGAACCATCTGTAGAAAACTGTCGCGCTGCCCCTCTCCCCAGCAATCCATCGACTCTGGATACATACCAGTACAGAAGAGGGTGTAGTCCCCGATATGTTTCCGGCGCTCCCGCTCTTCTACAAAGGACGAAGCAGTGCCGTGTACAGGATCAGAAGCACGCAGCATCTCACCCACTGCGCGCAAGGGATTCCCCGCGGCATCGCGGATGCGATAGATGTTGTCAGTCCGGCAGAATTCGGTTAGCAAATCGGCGACGTAGCTTGAGATTTCCGCATCGCGCAAACCCAGGCGTGAGTCGTAGCATTCGGAAACAACTTCGTGGAAGAGCTGGCGTAAGGAGTGCTCTAGCGGGATCAAAATCCACCTCCAATGAAGGCTGGGTCTGTTCCTTGCTAAGGCTGCGGAGCTCGCTCGAACTCTCCGAAGCCGCTTCTATGCTTACGTATGACACGAAGACTAAGCGATTTGTTGCAGATTACAAAGTGATGAATGTGGTGTTATAGAAAATTTTTGGCAGTCTTGATGAACAACTGCGAAATGGAACCTCTTGTGGTAACACCCGTTGGTGTTACGGATCAGCCCTTACCGGGTGACCCGAGATTACCAATTCCGAATTTGTAACGGAGTTAGTACCAGAAACGCAAAACGGCTGGCTATCCCTAGCCAGCCGCGTTGGACTTGTGTTGCGGGTTATCGGGCAGCGACTGCTTCCTGTTTGCCGGCGCCCATTTTGGCCAGCCGTTCGGCCAATAGTTTTTCCAGCTTCTCGAGGGCTGCGCTGAAGCCTTCAATACCTTCCTTCAGCTTGTCGTGCGCCATCCGATCTTCCGCATGCATTTTTTCAAAGATCGACTCGTTCATCGGGATCTTCTCAATCTGCATGTTCGGAGCATTCTTAGGATCAAGCTTGCGCGGCAGATCGCTTTGCGTCTCTTGCAGCTCTTCCAACAGCTTCGGAGCGATGGTGAGCAGATCGCATCCGGCCAGCTCGCGAATCTCCCCAATATTGCGGAAGCTCGCCCCCATCACCACTGTCTTGTAGCCGAACTTTTTAAAGTAGTTGTAAATCTTGGTCACCGATTGCACGCCCGGATCGTCCGCACCCTCGTAGTCCTTACCGGTGTCGTGCTTATACCAATCGAGGATGCGGCCCACGAAGGGCGAGATCAAGGTCACCTTAGCCTCAGCGCACGCGACGGCTTGATGCATGCCAAACAGCAGCGTCAGGTTGCAATGGATGCCTTCCTTCTCCAATTGCTCCGCGGCCTTGATGCCAGGCCAGGTGGAAGCGATCTTGATCAGCACGCGCTCGCGAGAGATGCCCGCCTGGTCATATTGCTGGATAATTTCACGCGCCTGCTTCATTGTCGCTTCGGTGTCGAAGGACAACCGCGCGTCGACTTCCGTCGAAACCCGGCCGGGAACGATGGCCAGAATCTTCTTTCCAAAAGCGACGGCCAGGTGACGGAAGGCGAGGTTCGCTACGTCACTGTCTTTGGCCTGGGGACCCAGCTGTTTTTTCGCCTCGAGGAGCACTTCATCCACAAGGGGCTGATACTGTGGCATCGAGGCGGCTGCGGTGAGAAGGGAGGGATTAGTCGTGGTGTCCTGGGGCTTGAATTTTTCAATCGATTCAAAATCCCCGGTATCGGCAACGACCACCGTCATTTCCTTAAGCTGTTCGAGCAGTGACTTGGCCATATCAAATCTCCTTGCGTACACCTTCCAGTGTAAGGCTTTACACTGTGATTCTTAAAATTGCGATTTGGGTTCATCCTGGTCTCATTTGACGACGGGATTACTCAATATCCCCAGGCCTTCCACGGTAACCGCCACTTGATCGCCGGGCTGCATCGGAGCCACTCCCGCCGGTGTTCCGGTCAGTATCAAGTCCCCTGGAAACAGCGTCATGGCAGCCGTGATATAGCGCAATAGATGGTCGATGGAAAAGATAAAGTCGCGCGTGTTGCCATCCTGACGCAATTCCCCATTGAGGCGGGTGGTAATGCCTATGCCCGCGGCCGGATCCACTTCATCGGTGACCAGCGGCCCCACGGGGCAAAAAGTGTCGAAACCTTTGGCGCGCGACCATTGGCCATCCTTCTTCTGCAGGTCTCTGGCGGTCACATCGTTGGCAATCGTGTAGCCGCGAATATACTCGCGTGGGTCCTCATTGGGACCAATCTTGCTGCACCGCTCGCCAATCACGATCGCGATCTCCCCCTCAAAATCAACCCGTTTTGAAAGCTCCGGGATGCGGATCGCCTCGCCCGGGGAGATGAGCGCGGATGGGGCCTTCAGGAACAATAGAGGTTCGGCCGGGACCTCATTTCCCAACTCAGCCGCGTGCTCGCGATAGTTCCGCCCCACGCAGACGATTTTGGAGGGCGCGACGGGCGCCAGGAGGAGGGCCTCATCGAGCGGCAGAGGAGCAAAGGGAGCCCCGGTTGGGTCAAAAAAATCGCTGACCGGGCCTTCCTCGAAAGGTGGAATCAGACGCTCGATCCAAGGCCGGCCACCGCGGTCAACAACCTCTGCGTATTGCGCTCCTTGCCTGGTTTGCAGTCGGCAGTATTTCATGAATAACACTCCTCTCACGGGGTTAGGGACGGGCTAAGGTTTCCTCGACTTCGGGGGACCGTTTGCTCTCATTCCCGCTTTGATCGACGGCCGACACCGAAAATGCGTACGCATGTTCCGGTTGGACTGCGGTGTCTCTGAATGAGGTTTCCACCCCTACCGAAGCGACGCGTTGAGCGGGCAAGCCTCCCTGCACATCGCGGCGATAAACACGATAGGCAGCCAGATCGCTATCGCTGTCAGGTGTCCAGGAAAGATCGATGGCGCCGGCTGCCGAATCCGCCACCGCGACCAGCCCCTGGGGAACGGCCGGCGGAAAAACGTCGGTGGTAGTCACCTCGATGGCCTCGCTTGGCACACCCTGGACCTCCACCGATCGTCCGGAAAGGTCGAACGATGCGACCCGTTCTACTACATAGCGGTAGCGTTGGTTGAAGAGCGCCGAGGTATCGATCGCGTGGCCCGGGTCTTCGCTTTCCCGTCCGTGGACTACAAGGGTCTGCGTAGGGGATGGTGGGGAGGGCGCGAGGGGGGAACCACGAGCCTCTTGGGGCGCTGGGACGGTCAGTTGCAGGCGCTCGATGCGGAAGAGTATGGAGCGCCCGGGCTCGGAGACCGGCTTCCAGCCAAGCAAGACCCCATCCTGCCGCACCTGGCCGGTCAATCCGGTGACGGCGGCCGGACTGTTCCCGGCAGCGCTGTACGCAGGGTTTGAAGGGCCCGCGGACTTGCCCGCATGGTTCTGCAGGGCGACTTCGTAGCGCAGCAGGCGGTTGGGCTGGTGGCTCAGGTCGGAGGGCAACACGTCCGTGTAAGTCCCGGCAGCCCTGGGCGTCAGGCTGAGAGTGCCGGTGTTGGTGCAGGGGCCGCTATCAATCCCACGGCAAATTTGCACCTTAACCGGATGTCGAAGGGGGAGACGGTCGGTGGTCCTCATCGGCATCGTCCAGGCCAGGTGAATGGAGTCGCCGATCCGAACTGCGGAGAGATTCACGACCGGCGTCGGCAGGTTGAGACTCGGGGGCGCCGGTGCGGCGGGTGCTCCGCAGCCAATCATGGTGCACGCCATGCCCAGCGGGAGAGCGAAAACAGGGAGCTTGCGATTCATGCTCTCCAAACCTAAATCATTCTTTTCACGGCGCCAGAATCGCGCGCAAGCGCAACGTCAAGCTTAGGATATTCGAAGTCGAAGCCCGCGGCGCTCAGGCGAGCGGGGACTACGCGTTCACTTTGCAGGATCGTGGCCTCCGCCATTTCGCCGAAAGCCAGTCGCAGCGCGAACCCGGGGACGGGCAGCACCGCCGGGCGACGAAGGGCGCGTGCCAGAGAGCGGGTGAACTCCAGGTTGGTAACCGGGTTTGGCGCAACGACATTGACCGCTCCGGAAATATTCTTGCTCTGGAGCACAAACTCAATCACCCGATTCACATCGGGGAGCGCGACCCAGCTGATCCACTGAAGGCCGCTGCCCAGCCGCCCGCCCAAGCCGGCCCGGAAGATCGGCAGCATCTGCTCCAGGGCGCCGCCGTGGGGAGAAAGCACCACGCCAAAGCGGAGATGCACCACGCGGATTCCAGCCTCCTCCGCCGGTCGGGCAGCCTCTTCCCAGGCAACGCATAAGTCGGGCAGAAATCCACTTCCCGGCAGGGAGGCCTCGGTCAGCTCTTCGGCCCCGCGATTGCCGTAGATGCCAATGGCCGAGGCGCAGACCAGCACTTCAGGCTTTGATCTTAGGCCCGCCAGGAGCTTGGCGAGCGCACGGGTAGGCGTCACCCGGCTCGCGGAAATCTCACCTTTGTAAGCGGAGGTCCAACGCCGCGCCGCCAGGTTGACGCCCGAGAGATGCACCGCTGCAGTAATCCCTTCGAGCCCCTCCGGACGGCTTACCGGCGCCGCCGCGTAGGGATCCCACAACTCCGAAGCCTCTGTTCGTTGGGCGGACGGTCGCCGATGCAAGGTAATCGTTGAGATCCGATTCTGCATCAGGCTTCGTACTAGAGAAGTACCGATAAGTCCCGATGACCCAGTCAACAAAACTCGTTCCACATTCATCTCACTAATCCTCCGGTGGATGCCGTTTTGCCCGCACCATGTTGCATTAACGTTGACAGAAGAAAAAACTGTTTTCTTCCTAGCAACATTTAGGGAACGAGTCTCATCAGATTGTCAGGACAAATCAACGCAGGAGCTGTGCCGTGGACACCAAAGACACCGCCGCTACAAGTTCTCAGATTGACCCAGCCAGTGCTGAATCCTTCATCGCCGAAAAGCGTATCGGCGAGCGCATAAAGCGCCTACGGCTGAAGAAATCGATGGGGTTAGTCGAACTCGGCCGCCATACCGGCCTATCGGCCAGTTTCCTCTCACAGTTGGAGACCGGGCGTGTAGTGCCCACATTGCGCAACCTGGCCCGGGTGGCCATGGTTTTCAGCAAAGATCTGTCTTACTTCTTTGAAGCTGAGCCGCACACGCTCTTCCGCATCCACCGCAAAAAGGAGCGCGTTCGTCTGCCCCAGACTGGAGTCGACGATCCGACCTACTACTTCGAGAGCCTCGGATACATGGTCCCCGACCGCCAGTTGGATCCTTATTTTGCGGAATTTGTCCCTCTGAAGAAGAATATTGAGATCCGCCCGCATGTGCATCCCGGATACGAGTTTCTTTACATCCTGGAGGGCGAGTTGGAGATCCGGCACGCCGACAAGACGCATGTTCTTACTCCGGGCGACGGCGTCTACTTCGATGCCAGCACGCCTCACGGGTATCGTTGTGCGGGCAAGTCAGCGGCGCAGGCCATCATCGTGACCATGCATCAGCAATCCCCGCAACCGGCCATGAATCTGCGCCCTCTGGGAGGGGCGATGGCAGCGAAGGGCACTGGTGTGAACGCTCCTGCCGGCAAGCCCACGACGACTCTTCCGACGCCGGCACGCGTCAAAGACAACGCCCCGGCTCAACAGTAGTGCAGAAACCGGCAGTCCTTGGGTCAACCTGCGGTTTGCGCGAAGTTTTTGGGAGTCACTGCTCTGATGCTTTGTATCAGGGCACGACTTTTAGTCGGGCCGTAGAGGCTCAACAAAGCTCTGGCTTTAGCCCCTGCGCTTTTTCGTCGACAGTAGAAACCTCTTAACAAAGATGGGGGTGCCCCAGGTCTCGCTTTTGAGACCTGGGATCCTCCTGGTAGCGGCCAGTCTCACCCCTTGTCATGTCTCCAGGTAGACCAACAAGCTCCGCGTCTTGGAGATAGTCCCTACGGGACTAAATTCTTTACCCCTGCGCTCTTTCGTCGCCTAGTAAAAACCTCTTAACAAGATGGGGGTGCCCCAGGTCTCGCTTTTGAGACCTGGGATCCTCCTAGTAGAGGCCAGTTTCATCCCTTGTCATGTCTCCAGGTAAACCAACAACCTATTCGTCCGAATCAATGAGGGACAGGTTCTAGGCCCTGCCCACGGGCAAAAAGAAATCCTCAACCTCGCGCCAGCTGGCCACGCGGTGAAACCCAGTAACTTTCGCGTTGTGCGGAGCGGAAAAGAGAATGCCCTTCCCTCTGAACCGCTTGAAGTGCCGGTAGGTATCGTCAATTAAATAATCCGCCAGCAAAATACTCTTATCTCCACAAAAAACAAAGTTCGCCGGCGATATAAAGGGGAAATGCCGTCGTAACCAGCGGTACTTAGGGCCGAAGGAATTAGGGAACTCCATAGCCGCCGTGGCGATAAAAATCTCGTAGTGCTCTGTGAGCTTGCGGAGCACCTCCTGGCTATCCTCGACAACCGGCAGGTTCTCGAAGAAATCTTCACTGCGGAGATAGCTCTCCAACCGCTCGTGGCGGTCGGCGGAGACGATATTCCATAACCACTTTCCATGCAGCTGGCCCTTGGTGATGGCCTCCCCGTGGTCACGATTGTAGCGAATGAGGTGTTCGCTGAGCGCGTCTGCCAGCACCTCATCCATGTCGACAGCAATTCGTTTCATTCCCAAATGTTAAGGCCTGAGTCTAATTTGGACCTTCCCTCGCTACGCTCCAGCGGAGGAGGACGAGGAAACATTGACCTGGCTGGGATCGAAGTAGAGCAATCGTCCACAACTCTCGCAATTCAGCAGTGTGCCTTCGCGCACCTGGTTCCAGAACTGCGGACGCAAGGACATTTGGCAGGAGAGACAACGCTGCCCGGCAGCCCGTGCCAGCGCAGTTTTACGTGACGAGGAAGCGATTCGGTCGTACTGGGCAAGCAAGGGCTCGTTCACTCCTTTTCGGATCTTTGCCCGTTCCTTCTGCAGAACCTCGAGCTCCTCTTGATAGCCCTGGGTGGCCACGCGAGCCCGCTCCTTCTCCTCGTCCACCAATTTCGCCTGCAGCGCCGATGCCTTGCGCCCTTCCGCACGCTGGCCCTCCAACGATTCACTCTTGATCATGCTGCTGAGTTCCTCGTCTTCAATACGGCGAATTTCTGCTTCTACAAATCCAATCTCATGCTGCAATGCATGGAATTGCTCGTTGGTTTTCACGCTGCCGGACTGATCGCGGTATTTGATCAGCTTTTGCTGCTGATCCTTACGATCGCTTTCCAGCCTTCTGCGCCGTGCCTCTTCGGTGGGAACAGCCTTCTCAGCCTGCTCCAGAGTCACCTTCTGCTGCTGCAGCTTTTCTTCCAGGGAACGGAGATTGTGAGGTAACGCAGAGATAGTTTCCAGCAGTTGGGTGATCTTGATATCGACCTGCTGCAAGCGAATCAACAACTCCAATTGAACATCCATGTCGTGGTCTGGAGTCTAGCACGCCGACCCTGGGCTAGTCGCTTTATGCGGTCAATAACCGCCCCATTCTGCGCCATCGGCGTGCGATACACTGCAGGCTCAAAGCCCTCCCGTCCGGAGCCAATCTTTGGAGCCATTTTTGAAACTGATTCGAATTGCCCTGGTGCTTGCGTTCTGTCAGCATTTTCCGGCCCTGGCAGCCGACCTGCCCAAACCAGTGACTGCGGAACAGATCTACCGCCAGGAGCAGGCGACCCGTCCGCCGGACGGCATCGCCTGGAGCCCGGACGGAACTCGTTTCAGCTATATCGACGAGAATGGCGATCTGCGGGCAGTCGAAGGCGGGACGGGGACGTCGCAAGTGCTGATCGATCGCGATAGGATGAAGGCCCTCAATCCACCGGTCACCTCGGAGCACGACCTCAACAATCGCACCCGCTACAAAGAGGCCAGCTACATCTGGGTGCCAGACTCAAAGCATCTGCTCTTCGATTCCAGCGGGCAGTTGTGGTTTTTCGATCTGGGAACCAAGACGGGCGTGCAACTGGCCTCCACCGGCGCCGGCAGCGGCGACGATCCCAAGTTCTCTCCCGATGGAGCCTACCTCTCCTACGTGCGCGGTCACAATATCTATGTCAATAAATTAAAAGACAATAGTGCAGCAGCGCGCCTGACGGATTCGCAGACAGACGCGACTCTCGATGGCGAGGTCGACTGGGTCTACGAAGAAGAACTCGACGTCCGGAGCAATTACTTCTGGTCGCCCGACTCACGGCGGATCGCGTACCTGCAGATGAACGAAGCCCCGGTTCCTGAATACCCGATTGAAGATTGGATCCCCTCCCATGCGTCGGTCGATCGCCAGCGTTATCCGCAGCCTGGCGATCCGAATCCCGTAGTCCGTGTTGGCGTGGTAGGCGCGAACCGTGGAAGGACCAAGTGGATCAATCTGCCCATCGATAACGGAAGCGATTACATCCCGCGCTTCGGGTGGCTCAACCCCGGAACGTTGTGGATTGAAACCCTGAAGCGCGATCACCAGACGATGACGCTTTATTTCGCTGATGTTTCCACTGACCAGTTGAAGCCGGTGCTGACCATAAAGGACGAGAAATTCCTGGATGATTCCTATGACCTGACCTTCTTCGCCTCAAACTTCCTGCTTACCAGCTGGCGGGATGGGCACAACCACATCTACCTCTATGGATTCGATGGGGGAAATCCGTTGGCCTCATCCGCCACTCTGGTCAAACAACTGACAGCCGGCAATTATGAGGTCGCGGATATCTTAGGCGTGAACCAGGTGGCGCACACGGTCTACTACCTTTCCAACGAAGGGGATCCACGGCAGCAGCAAATCTGGGTAGTTGGTTTGGACGGACAGAATAAACACCAGGTAAGTCGCTCCGGCGATTGGCACGAGCCGGTCTTCTCGCCCAACACAAACTTCTTTGCCGATACGGTTTCTTCCACCATGACTCCACCGGTGATGGATTTGTGCCGCCACGAGCGAGACTGTAAGACCATCTGGAAAGCGCCACCGCTGGATGCAGTCTTAACCCCGCCGGTCCCCGTCGAGCTGAAGGCTGCCGACGGCGCGACCACTCTGTATGGTCAGCTGGTGTTACCCCCGGGAAAGACGGCAACTGCCGCCGTGCCTCTCATCGTCAACCCGTATGGCGGTCCGCATGCGCAGATGGTTAGCGGAAAATGGTCGGCCCGAGAGCGTCTCTTTGATCAGCTGCTGGTACAGAACGGTTTTGCCGTGCTGCATGTCGACAATCGTGGCATGGGGGGCAGAGGCCGCGATTTTGCCCAGGCCGCCTATCATAACTTCGGTCCCGTGCAGCTGGGCGACCAGATCGCAGCGCTCGACCAGACGCTGCATGCGTATCCCCAGCTCGACCCCAGGCGCCTCGGCTGGTGGGGCTGGAGTTGGGGTGGCAGCTTTACCCTGTATGCCACGACCCACAACGATCGCTTTCGCGCCAGCGTGGCCGTGGCCCCAGTGACCGCCTGGCAGGACTACGACTCCATCTACACCGAGCGCTATCTCGGATCGCCCGCATTGAATGACGATGTGTATCGCGACGACTCCGTGGTCAACAGCGCGGCCAACCTGAAGGGACGGCTGCTGCTGATTCAGGGCACCGGCGATGACAATGTGCACCTTGAAAATTCAATCCAGTTTATTCAGAAACTGATCGATGCCGACCTGCCCTACGACTTGCAGCTCTACCCGCGCAAGACCCACGGTATCGATGGCGCCGAAGCCATGACCCATCTGTTCACCCGCATCCTGACGCATTTTCAAACCTACCTGGCGAGCCAGCCGTGACCAACGACCTGATACGCGCCCAGACCACGCTGGGCGATTTTGAGCTGACCATACTCACCGACGGCCCTTATCTGCTGGACGGTGGCGCCATGTTTGGAGTGGTACCGAAACCTTTGTGGGAAAAGCGCACGGCCGCTAATGAGCGCAACCAAATCCTGCTCGGAACCAACACCGTCGTTGTGCGCACCGGCAAACATACCGTGGTGATTGAGACGGGAATCGGGAACAAGCTGCCGGAAAAGCAGCGAAGCATCTTTGAAGCCAAGCAGTTGTTGCCGCAAAGCTTTCAGGCTGCGGGGATACGACCGGACGATGTGGACGTGGTGATCAACACCCACTTGCACTTCGACCACTGCGGATGGAACACGACCCGGAAAGACGACGGCAGCATCGTGCCTACCTTCCCCAACGCCCGCTACTTTGCGCATCGCGGAGAGGTGGAGCACGGCCACCTGCAACTGGAGCGCGATGCGGTCAGCTATATCAGTGACAACTACGACCCGCTCATCGCCAGCGGGCAGATGACTCTGATCGATCCGCCAAGCGGAGCACAGTTGGAGATAGTCCCTGGCGTGACCGTCGAGGTATTTCCCGGCCATACGGCGCAGATGATGGCGGTAATGCTCGATTCCGGCGGCCGGCGAGCCTGCTACATCTCCGACCTGATCCCCACCAGCGCGCACCTGGACGTGACCTGGGTGATGGGCTACGACCTGTATCCTCTCACCTGCATTGAGCAGCGTAAGCGCTTCCTAAGCCGGGCGATCCCGGAGCAGTGGCTGGTTCTCTTTACCCACGACCACCACCATCCGATGGGTTACGTCGAATGGGGACCAAAAGGCAAGCCGCAGCTGAAGCCGAACCCGCACTTATCCTGATCCCGAGAAAGAACCGCAGATCTCTCCACTCCGCTCCCCCGGATTTCCTGTCGAAATTGGTGGCGTTGGCGATCCTCATGCGCCTCTCTCTACGGAAAGGCGCATACGTGAACGTTGCGAGTTCTGCGTGGCAGGAAATCCGGCTGCGCTCCGGTCGAGATGACAAATTTGTCTGTAGGAGATGCTTGTAATTTTCCTGGACACTCGGATTCCACATTCAAACAAACTTGTCATCTCGACCGGAGCGCAGCGTAGCGGAGAGATCTGCGGTTTTCTCTAGGGCGCGCAAATCAGTTCTGTCGTACCGGATGGAAGCCTTCTCCACTGGAAAGAGCGATCTGGATGGGCCGCGGCGGCCCACTTTGAGGCAGCGTGACTTCCACCCACAATTCCTGACCCGGTGGAAGAGGAAAAGGAATCTGAGCCCGGTCGGGAATAAAAAACATTACTTCATTGCTCAGAGTTGCCTGATCGCAAGGTTTGTCTGCGAAAAGCGTCAGCGTCCCTCCCGCCCGTGGTGACCACGAATTCTCCAACCGCGGCACCAGTTTTCTGTTCGCAGTCGTGAGAGATACATGCCACTGCCAGAACGGATGTCCTCCGCCATACCCCGGAATCGTATGCTCCGCATCGCGTGGAAGGCCGCAGGCGTCCAACATCAATTGCAACGCCAGATACCGCCCGCGCAGGGGAAGCGCGGGATCGAACTGGGCGGCTCGGGTCCACACCCTCGGCCGAGTTTGTCGCTCGTAGAGATATTTACCCGCCACGCTCAGGACGAGAACAACCTGAATGAGAACGAGAATCAGCCCCGCCCGGATGGCTCTCACGCCGCAACTCCGGTCTCCATGCCGGCGACAATCCGGCGGCGGGTATACTCGAGCGCCCAGCCGCCAGCGAGAAAGAGTATGCCAAGACCGATAAGCCCCAGAGAGCGGTCGAGCTTGTCCATGACACTCGCGAAGTAGAACCACATGACGATCAGGGCGAAGGCGACCATTCCATAGTTGACGATTGGCTTGGCAAGGTTGCGGATACCCCACCACACCAGGAAGACAGCCGCGGCAGCGGGCAAAGCGTAAGCCAGCACATTGGGTTCGCTGTGGCTCCAGGTGCGCCCCGCCGTCTTTTCCACGAAATTGGTTTGAGCCCAGGGGAGAGCCCAGGCCATTGCAGCAACCACGAGAACCGGAGCCCAGCTCTTGCGGTCGAGGAACCAGCCGGCGGCAATCGCGAGCAACTCCAATCCAGCTGCCCACAGCCGGTAGCTCAGAGGCAGGAAGTCCCCCTGCTGCCTTCCATAACCCGCGACGCTCCATCCCCTGGAAAGGACGATAACGGCGACTGGCAACAGCAGTGCTCCGGCGGCAAAGAGGATGGAGAAGACGGCGCGCCGGCGACTGCGCAAAAAACCTGTGAGGTACACGGCGCCAATGACTGCGAGCACACGCGCTATGTAGGTGTCCACGCCGCCGTAATCATTCGCCCGATCCATCCACTCCGACACGATCCACGCGGGCACCAGCAGCAAAGTCAAGGTCTGCTGGAACTGATCGCGCAGCAAAGCCCAGCCGAACGCAGCGCACAGAGCCCACAACATAACCGCCGAAGGCCAATGCTCCTGCATGTTGAAGATCTGGCCCACCAGCGCAATGGCCGCCCCGGCGGATAAGGTGCCAACCCCGTGCATGGTGGTGGCAAAGCCGGCGAAGCGGCTCCGGGTAAGCATCCCAAGCCCGTGGAAAAAAACCAGCATCGCCAGCACCAGCAACAAGCGGGCCGGCGGTGACAAGCGATCCCAATGCGCGGCGACGAAGAGAAGCACCCCTGTGCCGAGGAGGATGGCGCCAAAGATCAGGGCGACCAGCACCTGCCATCGGCGGCTGCTGGGCTTCGCATGGGACTCTTCGTAGGCGCGGATAGCGGCGGCAGTCGCGTCATCGAGCAGACCAGCGGCTTGCCAGCGCGCCAACCATGTTTCAGAGTCCTGCATGCGGTGCAGTAAAGCAGACGCAGGGCAGAGCAGCAAGCAGAATTTCTTTGGATCACACTGACGAAAAGTAGATATGGGCTGGTAGGTTCGGGCTTCATAGCGTGAGAACCAGGATTTGCAAAATAAGTCCCGCAGGGACGGCTGAACTTAGCCCAGGACGCCAGTCCTGGGTACATCATGCAACATGATTTTAGTCCCGGAGGGACGGCTGAAGGTTTTCCAGGATGGCGTTGCGGCCTATTTTCAGCCGTCCCTGCGGGACTAGGTCGCCCTTTAAATCCAACCCAGGACTAACGTCCTGGGCTAAGTTCAGCCGTCCCTGCGGGACTCATTTTGGAAATGGAGTTCTCACACCGGGGTTCTGCCCGTACACAAATCCCCCAGACTTATTTGGCCTTTAGGCCCTGAGGTACGCTTTCCATCACAGCATTTTTAAGACAATAAAGAGGGGCCGAACGGGGGCAGTAGGGCAGGTCGAGAAATCTACGGTCTAGAACACCTGGCGGTGAAAGACCTCGTCCTTTTCTTCACACGGTGAGCACGTCGCGCCGATACCGCAAGCGATCAACAGGGCCGCGCCGATGGTGACTAGAATTGCCGGGCCGTACGACTCAAACTGGAAGAACCAGTGTGCGAGGTTGTGAAAATGAAGCGAATGCATTGTGATACTCCACTACTGTATGAAACCAGAAGACTGGGGTAGGTTTTCCAGGATTCAAAATATTTATCGGCGTTGCTTCCGTTTTGGCATAACGTACGTCCACTTTCCCGAAAACCACCGATGGCACAAAGATTAGCACTGCAATAGAAAATCCGATATGAGCAAAAGCTGTGCAACGTGACTGACGCGACAAACAGTAGGTTCCGAATGGGTGATCCCCGGCTGCAATGGCTGTTCTTGGATCTCAATTCCTACTTTGCTTCCGTAGAACAGGAGCTGCGGCCGGAGCTACGCGACCGCCCCTTGGCCGTAGTACCCCTCGTCGCGGACACAACCTGCTGTATCGCGGCCAGTTATGAAGCCAAGCGATATGGAGTCCGCACCGGAACGCAAGTCGGTGAGGCGAAGCGGCTCTGCCCCGCCATCGTGTTGGTTGAGGCCCGGCATGAGTTGTACGTGGACTACCACCATCGGGTCGTGGAAGCCGTCGAGTCTTGCCTGCCGGTCACCTCGGTGATGTCCATCGACGAGATGGCTTGCCGCCTCTTGGGCCGGGAGCAGCCCCTGCTGGCGGCGCTGGAGCTGGCCCGCGATGTCAAAGCTGCGGTTCGCCGCAGAGTGGGCTCAACCCTGCGCTGCTCGGTTGGTTTGGCGACCAACCGGTACCTGTCCAAAGTAGCCTCCGATATGGAAAAGCCAGACGGCTTGGTGGCGCTTACACCCGACCTGCTGCATGATGCCTTGGCCGCACTGACGCCGCGTGACCTGCCGGGTGTCGGTGCACGCATGGAGAAGCGGTTGCACCAGGCGGGAATCCAGACCATGGAGCAACTGTTGGCCCTCGACCGGGAGCAGCTGCACACGGCGTGGGGCGGGATCGGTGGCGAAAAGCTCTGGCACTGGCTGCGCGGTGAGGACTTTGGCGATCAAGAGCTGGAGCACGCGAAATCGATTGGCCACTCGCACGTCCTATCGCCGGAGCTGCGAACTCCGGAGGGTGCCTACGCGGTGGCCAACAAGCTGCTGCACAAAGCCGCGATGCGGCTGCGCAAGGCACGGCTGTGGGCCTCGCACATGACCCTGACCATACGTTTCTCCGTCGGGAGCGCGGCCGCCACGTCCAGGCATTCCTCCGGCATTCATCAGCAGCCGTGGACGCAAAGCTGCCCCCTGCTCGAATGCCAGGACAACCAGACCTTGTTGGAGGGTCTGCAGCGCCTATGGAATCAAAGCCCTGCAGGCAAAGGACAGAAGAAGCCCTTCTTCGTGGGAGTTTCCCTAGGCAACCTGGTTCCCGACCACCTGCACACCCTCAGCCTGTTCTCCGGCCTTGAAGAAGAAGCCAAACGGACGCGCCTTTCCACCACCATAGACCAGGTGAATTACAAATACGGGACCACCAAGCTTTGCTTTGCCAGCATGCTGCTGGCGGGCGCGGCCGCTCCCACGCGCATCGCATTTTCCAGCATTCCGGACCTATTTTGAGCAGCTTCCCCTATCGCGGCCGGCTGGCTCCGTCTCCTACCGGCTATCTGCACCTGGGCCACGCCCGCACCTTCTGGATCGCGCAGGAGCGCGCACGGGCCGCCAGAGGGACTCTGGTCTTGCGCAACGAGGATCTCGATCCCGATCGCTCGCAGCCGCACTTTTATCACGCCATGATCGAAGATCTGCGTTGGCTAGGCCTGGTGTGGGAGGAAGGGCCGGACGTGGGCGGCCGCTTCGGACCGTACACCCAAAGCCAACGCCACGGCCTTTACCGCGACGCCTGGCGCCGCCTGCTGGACGAGGGGTGGCTCTACCCCTGCCGCTGCTCTCGCAAAGACCTTGCCGTGGCCATGCAGGCCCCGCACGATGATGAAGGAATCTATCCCGGAACCTGCCGCCCAGCCGCCGCACAGCCCATCACTGCTAGTCAGCCCTCCGGCGCAAACTGGCGTTTTCGCGTTCCCGAGGGCCAGGCGATCGAGTTCGAGGATAGGCACTTCGGTTCCCAGCGATTTGTTGCTGGCCAGGACTTTGGCGATTTCCTGGTATGGCGCCGCGATGACTTTCCGTCGTATCAACTCGCGGTCGTGGTGGACGATGCAGCCATGCAGATCACCGAGGTGGTCCGAGGCGCGGACCTGCTCAAGTCGACGGCGAGGCAGATTCTGCTGGCACATGCGCTTCGGCTTGCTTCCCCGGCCTGGTATCACTGCGACTTGATGCTCGATCAGCAGGGGCACAGGCTTGCCAAACGGCATGATGCGCTTAGCCTGCGCACACTGCGAGAACAGGGCAAGCAGCCAGAGCAACTGCTGGCGTCCATGCACATAACTGACCGATTTTCCTTGCCTCCCGAATAGACGAGAATAGTAAAGAAATAATCCTGTGGCATCAGACTTCGCTCAACTCGTAAAGCAGCAGGCGGACATTGTCCGCATCATCGGCGGATACATCACGCTGAAGAAGTCCGGAGGACCGAACTACGCCGCACTGTGCCCGTTTCACAAGGAAAAGACTGCGTCCTTCTCCGTGCATACAGTGCGTCAGTTCTACCATTGCTTCGGCTGCCATGAGTCAGGCGATGTTTTCTCCTTCGTGCAGAAGATCGAGGATGTCGGCTTTACCGAAGCCGTTAAAATCGTGGCTCAAAAGGCGGGCATTCCGCTACCTAAACGGGAATTCGCCACCCCGGAAGAAGCCCAGGAGAATCGCCAACGTGGCAAACTGCTCGAACTGCACGAGCAGGCAACAGCCTGGTTTGAAGAGCAATTGCGTTCTCCGGAGGGCGCCCGGGCGCGCGAATATCTCACCGGGCGCGGCCTGACACCGGAAGCTATCGCGAAATTCCGCATCGGCTACGCCCCCGATTCGTTCAACGCGCTGCGTGACCGCTTGCAGGGAATGGCCGCCCCCGATCTCTTGCGCCTTTCCGGCCTTCTTTCCTCCAAAGAACAGCAGGATGGCTCTGCAGGACCGCTGTATGCGCGCTTCCGCAAGCGCATCACTTTTCCCATCCACAACGAATCAGGGCGCGTGATTGCCTTCACAGCGCGAGCCCTCGATAGCGACGAAAAATCCGGGCCGAAGTATATGAACTCGCCCGAGACCCCCCTCTACTCCAAGGGCCAGGTGCTGTTCAACCTCGACAAGGCCCGGCAGGCAATCCGGGAACGCAAGTATGCCCTACTGGTGGAAGGGCAGATGGACTGCATCACGGCATACATGGCCGGCTTCCACAATGTGCTGGCAACCAGCGGAACGGCCTTTACCGAGATGCAGGTCAGGTTGCTCAGCCGTTACACCAACAAGCTATTTATCAATTTCGACCCGGATACTGCAGGGGCAAACGCCGCCGAAAAGTCGATTGCTTTGCTCACCGAAGAGGACTTCGAAGTCAGGGTGGTTACCCTCGAAGCAGGCCTGGACCCCGACCGCTTTATACGCGAACGCGGAATCAAAGCCTATGTGGGCGCCGTTGAAGGCGCCAGGCGCCACTCGGATTACCTGATCGACCGGGCCATGCAGCTTTTCCCTCCCCGAACCGCTGAGGGCAAAAGCAAGGCCCTCAACTACTTGATGCCGCACATCCGGCGTATGCCCGATCGCGTCATGCGTGACGAATTCGCCGCCGACGCAGCGCAGAAGCTGGGTATCGACTCAGCCTTGGTCAGGGAAGAACTGCGTCAGGCGGCGCGCAAGCGCCGCGACGAGGTCCGCCCGACCGGAGCGGACGCCCTGACCGAGGCCGAGCGGGTGCTGTTGCGGGCGGCGGCTACCAGTCCGGAGAGCCGCGTATGCCTCCGTGTATTCCAGGCCTTGCATGACCAGCCCCAATCGTTTGAAGGGCTTAGCATCGCCCCCATCCTCAATGTTCTGCGCGACCGTGGGCCGCTGGAGCCGTTATCAGCCGTGTCCGACCCCAGCCACCGAGCTTTGTTGGCCCAGGCGTTGCTCCGCGAGTCCGGAGAAGTGGAACTGCGAGAGGTTGAGGCCGCCCTGGAATCGCTCAAATATCGCCATCTGGAAGCCTTGCAGCGCCGGGTGCGAGCGGACATCGCCGAAGCGGAGCGAAGGGGCGATCTGGCCCAGTTGGCCGTTTTCATGGCCGAAAAACTCAAAGTCGATCGCCAAATGCGAGACGCCGACCGCTAAACGCAAACCTTGCCGCAGGGGTTGGAACTGACGAGGGCTTTCGAGTGTGTGTGAGAACCCGGATTTTACGAAATTAGTCCCGCAGGGACGGTTGAACTTAGCCCAGGACGCTAGTCCTGGGTACATCGTGCAACATGATTGAGTCCCGCAGGGACGGCTGAAGGTTGTCCAGGATGGCGTCGCGGCCTATTTTCAGCCGTCCCTTGCGGGACTGGGGCGTCCTTTCAAACCCAACCCAGGACTAGCGTCCTGGGCTAAGTTCAGCCGTCCCTGCGGGACTGAGTTTGAAATGGCGTTCTCATAGACGCCCATTAGCAACTGAGGGAACGTTGCCTTGACCCTGATCCGCAGCAGTTCACCCATTTCCCAGTGAAACGAAATCCAGCTTTTTACATCTAACTGTTTAGGATCCAGCTCAGAGAGTGGGAAGAGAAATATAAGGGGTGTCGTTCGGGGAGCGGCCCGGGAGCACACTCCAATCCATGATATTCTATAACTCTTTGAAGGACGTGCGTCTACTTGCCCAAACGGTTCATCAACCGTCCGGAATATGCCCTTAGCGGCTCGCATAGCACCCTGTCCTTTCTGAGCACGGACCGATCCGAAAAATAAGGCACGGGATAGGATTTGCTTGGCTATCGAAGACAAGTACGAAGAAGATATTCAGAAACTGATTGATGCAGGCAAGGAAAAAGGCTATTTGACCTACAACGAGGTCAACGACCTGATTCCTGGCGATCTGCATTCACCGGACGATCTCGACGATCTGTTGACCACCATCGGGACCCAGGGCATTGATGTGCTCGAAGGCGGTCCTAAGTTTGGCGCAGACAAGTTCGAGAGCGAGGGTGAGGAAGGCGAGGACGTAGAACTCGACCTGACACCGGGCACACTCGAAAAAACTAATGACCCCGTTCGCATGTATCTGCGCGAAATGGGCACTGTTCCACTTCTGACCAGAGAAGGTGAAGTTGAGATTGCCAAGCGCATCGAGCGCGGGCAATTGCGGGTACTCAAAGCCATTTCCCGTTCCCCCATCGTCATTCGCGAGATCGTCGCCCTGGGCGAGGACCTCAAGCGTGGCGTGCGCAACATCAAGGAAGTGGTGATCTTCGACGAGGAAGAGATCACCGAAGAAATTCTGCAGGCGCGCATCCGTGTCACCATCGGCCGCGTCGACACGCTGCTCAAGCACCAGAAGAAAGCAGCGCTGCTCTTCGAAAAGCTGGAAACGATCAACGTCAAGGCGAAGGCAAAAGAACATCGCAAGACGCGCTGGATGATGAACCGCGAGCGGGTTGAAGTCTCGCGCATTGTCCGTGAACTGAAATACACCAACGCGGAACGCAAGCGGCTCCTGGACAAGGTCAACAAAACCGTCGACGCCATGCGCATGCTCGAGCGGCAGGTCAAGTCGCTGGAACAGAAGCACGACCAGTCGAAGAGCGAAGAGCTGCGCAAGGAATACCGCCGCCAGCAAAAGAACTGCAAAACCGACCTGGAAAAGCTGGAGCAAGAGGCCGGCGTATCGATAGCCGAACTCAAGCGCACCCAGCGCGAAATGATCCAGGGCGATATGGACGCCGAGCAGGCCAAGCGTGAGCTGATTGAGGCTAACCTGCGCCTGGTGGTTTCGATTGCCAAGAAGTACACCAACCGCGGTCTGCAATTCCTCGATCTGATCCAGGAAGGCAACATCGGTTTGATGAAGGCGGTCGATAAGTTCGAATATCGTCGTGGTTACAAGTTCTCAACGTATGCGACCTGGTGGATTCGCCAGGCCATCACCCGCGCGATCGCCGATCAGGCCCGGACCATTCGTATTCCGGTGCACATGATCGAGACCATTAACAAGCTGATTCGTACTTCACGTCAGTTGGTGCAGGAACTGGGCCGCGAGCCCACTTCCGAGGAGATCGCGCGCCGGATGGATATCCCGGTGGCCAAGGTTCGTAAAGTGCTCAAGATCGCACAGGAACCGATCTCGCTCGAAACTCCGATCGGCGAAGAAGAAGATTCGCACCTTGGCGATTTCATCGAAGATCGCCAGGCGGTTTCGCCTTCTGAAGCCGTGATCAGTGTCAACCTGAAGGAATACACCTCCCAGGTGCTGCGTACCTTGACCCCGCGTGAAGAGCGTGTGATCAAGATGCGCTTTGGTCTCGAGGATGGCTCCGAGCACACGCTGGAAGAAGTGGGTCAGAGCTTCCAGGTCACGCGCGAGCGCATCCGGCAGATAGAAGCCAAAGCGCTGCGCAAGCTGCGTCACCCCTCACGCTCCCGCAAACTAAAGGCCTTCGTCGAAGGTGTCCGCGAATAACGCGGATGAAATAGTTCATAGATGACCGCCTGCTCTTCGGAGCAGGCGATTTTTCGTTAAGGAGTTCTCCCGTGTCCCCAACATCATCCCCCGAAGTGATCGAGAAGTTAAAGCATGCACCGGACGTAGCCGGCGTCGAAGACGTGATCCGCCGGCGCTGGAGCCCGCGCGTCTACGCAGAGAAAGAAGTAACAGCGGAGGAGCTCAAGAAGCTGTTTGAAGCCGCGCGCTGGGCCGCCTCTTCTTCCAACGAGCAACCCTGGCGGTTCCTGGTAGGCCGGCGAGGCGACGAAACCTATCAGAAGATCTTCAACGCGCTGGTTGAATTCAATCAGGCCTGGGCCAGGAGCGCTCCGGTGTTGGTGCTCACCGTGGCAAAGAAGACTTTCACCGCTAAGGGAACGCCCAATCGCCATGGCTTGCACGACACCGGCGCAGCCATGGCGACTCTGGCCCTACAGGCGACCGCTGACGGGCTCCACACCCATTCGATGGCGGGATTCGACAATGACCTGATGCGCGCATCGTTTGCGATACCCTCTGACTATGAGTTGGGCGCGGTTACAGCAATCGGATACTTTGGCGACCCGGCAAGCCTGCCTGAGCACCTGCAAAAAATGGAGGTCTCTCCGCGGCAGCGGAAGCCTCTGGAAGAATTCGTATTCTCCGCTTGGGAGAAGCCGGCGCACTTCTGATCCACCCCAGCAGCGAGGCTGCCGGGGACCCCAGGGCTGAAGCGCCATGGGAAAGATCCTGCTCTTCGTCAACCCGGTGCTTCAGCAAACAGCCGTCAGGCGCAGAGATATTACTCGCGTCGTCGATGTATTTCGTGGGCAGGGCGCCACGGTCGAGGTAATGGAGACGGGCGAGAATCGCGCCGCGGGTCCCAAAGCGAAACGGGCTGTAGCGGAAGGCTACGAAACCATCGTTGTCTGTGGTGGCGACGGTACTATCTTCGATGTGATCCAGGGTCTCGCCGGCTCAGCCGTACCGTTGGGGATCATTCCGTTCGGCACCGGCAACGTGATGGCTCAGAACCTGAAAGTTCCCAAGGACCCGGTGGCCGCCGCGCACTGGATTTTACGCAGCCGTCCACGTTCGGTTGGCATGGGCAAAATTACCTGCTGCACTGTTGGAGGGCGAGAAAGCTGGCTGTTCGCCATGGCTGCCGGCATGGGCATGCATGCCTCCCTGATGTCCGAAGCGCGACGTTCGGGAAAGAGCAGAGTAGGGCGTGCCGCCTATTTCGCTGCCGGTGGCAGGTTACTGTTAAACCATCCGGTAAGACCCTTCGACATCCAGATCACCACCACCAGCGGCTCGGTCATAGACGCGCAGGTGTGCGAGGCATTAGCCGTGCGTGTAGCGGAGTTGAACCGATGGCGTCCAGGCGGCGGGCTGCACTTTCCGTTTCTCCGCTTGGCGACAGTAGCGGGTGACTCGCGCTCCCGATTAGCACTAGCCTCCTTCGAGGCCCTCTTTCGTGCCGGCGGTGCGCGCGACCGAGAACCCGCAGCCGATGCGGCCGCCCTTTACCGCGACGTACTGCGCGTGGTCTGCAAACCAATCCCTGACCGCGTTTATCAGCCGCCAATTGCGGTCCAGGCCGACGGAGAAGTCCTCGGCACCTCCTGCGCAACCATCGAAATGTCCGGGCTAGACATCTGTCTCTGCTCAGCCGATTGAATTCTTGGAGCGGATGAACGACCGCTGAGTGCGCGAGTCTTCCGGTAGTCATCGCTCTGATGCTTTGTATCAGGGCACGACTTGAGTCGGGCCTAGAGGGATCAAGCAGCAATTGGGCTTGAGAGGTTTTCTGAGAACCAGGATTTATATATTAGTCCCGCAGGGATGGTTGAACTTAGCCCAGGACGCTAGTCCTGGGTACATCACGAGACATGATTAAAGTCCCGCAGGGACGGCTGAAGGTTGTCCAGGATTGCGTCGCGGCCTATCTCCAGCCGTCCCTCCGGGACTGGGTCGTCCTTTCAAATCCAACCCAGGACTAGCGTCCTGGGCTAAGTTCAGCCGTCCCTGCGGGACTGAGTTGGACATTGGAGCGCTCGATCTCTGGAACTCAGAAATTAAACAACGCCTGAAAATTAAAATCCCGCACCGCTGAACCGTGGGAAAAGAACCCCGTCGCCAGCTGATTCGACTTGCCGAAAAACGGCGAATCGGTAGTCCCATCCGGAGGCCCACCCAACGTCCCATTCGGCGGCGCAAGATTCACCACGTTGAATATATTGTGAGCAAAGGCACTCAACGTAATGCTGTAGCGCCGATCGACCCGCGTACTCGGGCCATGAGGACCCCCGCCAGTGCCACCTAATCCCATACCAGGCATTCCACCACCATGCCCGCCGCCACCAGGACCCCCGCCACCCCCGCCCGCGACTGCCCCTTTGCCTTCCTCGACGCGCGGGCCGACACCAAAGCTCTTAGCCACCCGCATATTCATCGCAAACTGAACCGGGCCATTTCCGTAATTGATAGGAATAAGCTGAGACCCCGTGGGAGGCGTGGGACTGATATCAAAGTTCCCATACTTCGTGGTATCGACCGTCGCCGGATTCGAAGCCGACGATGCAAAAGTAGGCCGATCATTGAAGAACGAATCGCCGTTAATATCCTGGCTCAGCTGGAGATTAAAAGGCGCACCCGACGATGCACTGAGAAAAGGACTGATCCTGAACCCATAAGGAGCCGAGTAATTCGCAAACGCAAATACCCGGTTGCGCACGTCGAAGAACTGGCGTCCATAGTCTTGCATGATGTCGTACTGGTTCGAGGGATGGTACCCAGGCCCGCCCGAATCACTGTTAGCCTTGCTGTAAATATAGAACCCGGTAAACGTAAGCTTGCGGCCAACAGTCACATTCAGATTGAGAAATATCTGATTTTCCTTGAAGACCGCCAGCGAATCGTACTCGTAGATGTTGCATGGTGT
Organism: uncultured Acidobacteriaceae bacterium; assembly: GCA_963830325.1. Lineage (GTDB taxonomy): Bacteria > Acidobacteriota > Terriglobia > Terriglobales > Acidobacteriaceae > PALSA-350. The sequence continues at coordinate 276,372 of CAWHMV010000003.1, read as the reverse complement.
GCCCGGTGCAGCTCCGATAGGGTTGCTGGGGCACAATCCAAGCGCCGGCCTGGTACCGTCCACCGTAGGCGCATCGATATTGCGCGACAGTAGCTGGTGTATCCCGCGGGAATAAAGATACGTCGCCGACACACTTACACTTTTATTCACCTGGTGCTCAATGCCCGTTCCGGCCTCGACAGTTGTCGGCGCATTCAGCCCGGGTTGCGTGCGATAAAATGTCGGGAGCGCGGGAGACTCCTCCGTAGTGCTGCCGGGAGGCGTGCCGTTGGGGTTCGACTGGATATTCTGCACCTGCCCGAGCTGGTCGAGGTTATAGCGGTTCGTGTTCAGCAGCAGGTCGTAAGTGAAGCGGTTATAAAAAATCCCATACCCGGCCCGCAGCACGGTCTTGGGTTGCTTTCCCCCTGTGCCAATGCCGTAGGAAAGCGCGACGCGCGGCGCAAAATTCACCTTGTTGGCAATATGGTTTTGCGTCTCGAACCGCAATCCATAGCTGATGGTGAAGTTGGGCCGCACTTTCCAGTCGTCCTCGGCATAAAGTCCCAGGTCGGTCACGCTGGCCTTTTGCGTGGGCGTTCCGGTAGTAATCGAGAATTGGCTGGGCTTCGCCGCTAGGTAGGCATTCAGGTTCGAGTAGGTATACGTTCCTTCAAAATTTGCATTCGAGTAATTCGTGTCCTGATTCTGGCGAAGCCGGCCGCCAAACCGAATGTAATGCTTCGCCAATGCTAGCGACGCGTAATTCTGAACCTCGAATTCCTGCTGCGTATCGTGGACCGTCCCTAGAGGACTGCCCCCACCCTGAAAGTTCTGCAACACATTGATAGCCGGAGCCACCAACTGCGGAGTCTGATTGTTGGTGTCGTGGATGTACTGGAAACGGGTATTGTTGACGAACTTCGCTCCGTACACCTGGCTGTCGCTGATCTGAATCCGGTTCTCCACCTCGTTGGTGTTGTACGCCTGGCTCGGTAGCACGAAGGGGTTGCCGCCCAGGCCACTATTGTCCCGTGTGTCCTGGTAGTAGCTATAGCGAGCCGTCAGCGTTTGTGTCGACGTCAATTGGTAGTCAATGCGGGGACTGATATCGGTGCGTGTCTGCGGGTACGGCACAGCCAGATTGCACAGCGTACCGGTGGTCTCTTGCACTACGCCGCTTTCCGGCTCGCAGGTAGCAGGGTCGGGCACGTACGGCACATTGGCATTGACGATGCTGTTGTTCTGAATATTCCGTCGATCGAAATTAAAGAAGAACGAAGCCTTCTTTCCCAAGGGACCACTTACGTTGCCGTTGTATTGCAGCGTGTGGTACGGCGGTTGGTTCGCCGCAAAAGGGTTTGAGGTGTTAAACGCCGAAGCACTGGCATTCACAAACACCTGGCCGTGCAGCTTGTCCGTCCCCGGCTTGGTCAATATCTCGACCCGCCCATAACCCGGCTTGTCATACTGAGCAGAGAATGGATTCTGGTTGATGATGATCGCGCGAATCGCCGACTTGGGTGGCAGCTGCCCGCCGGTGAACCCATCGATGTAGATCTGGCCCCCGCTCGGGCCCGCAGCAGGTCCGGCCAGCGCCGTCAGTTCGTTCGACAACTCGTCAGGATCGTCCGAGAGAGCATCGAGGTCCTTGCCGGTCATCACCACTGCGCTCACATTGCTGTCTGGATCCACGCTCACACCTTGAGCATCTCCCGTCACCTGCACCTGTTGCTGTTCCATTTGAATCGCGAGCGAGACATTCAAATGCTGCGTCTGCCCGGCCGCAACACGCACCGGTGGCGAGGTGAACGTGGAGAAGCCCGGGGCTTCGACCGTGACCGTGTATTGGCCGGGCGCCAGGCCGGAGATCACGTATTGGCCAGAAGCATCCGACGTGCCCGTGCGGCTGACTCCTGCGGCCGATGTCACCGTTAACGAAGCTTGGGGAATGACCGCCCCGCTCGGGTCGACCACTTGGCCACGCAGCGTTCCCACACTTGACACGGTGGATCCCGCAACCGTCTGGGCCAGGCCTTGTTGCCACGGTGTTACTCCTGCAAAGATAAAGAAAGCCGTAAGGCAGAGAGCGAGCAATCGATTCAAAGGTTCTCCTCTAAATGCGTCAGTATTGTCAGATTGTCAGGACTGCTTGGTAAGGCCCGCTTCTACTGCGGTGCTTCCCCACCACCACCGCCCTCACCACCACCGCCACCGCCCAGGTTCCAGGATGAAGAAAGCATGGCCTGGCTTCCGCTGGTCGACGCCTGAAGCATGGGTTCCACGCCGGCGACGACGGTGATGGCAGTTGCGGACTGCGGAGATTGGCCCTCAGTAGCGACAACAATGATCATGTTGCCTTTCTGAAGGTCTTTCAGTGTGACGGATGGCGCGCGCGCTAACACCTGCTGAAAATCAGGTCCCCCGCCACCCGGGGCCGCTCCCGGACCCCGAGGACCGCCCGCTGGATGGTCCCCACCCGATGCACCCGGCCCTCCTGCGCCCGGCGCGGAACCGGCACCAGCCGCCCCAGACCCGCTAGCCGCCCCGCCCGGACGCTTCGCTCCGCTCAGCCGTGCGGCAATCCGCTGGGCAACCGCAGGGTCGAGCTTTTTGACTTCGCTGTCAGGGGTAACGGTAATAACCACAGGCTTCTTGGTGGCGATGTCAGACAGCGTAATGGTCGAAGCATCCGCGTTCACCGCCTGGATGGCGCCGGCAAGATTCAGGAAATTTCCGCTGACAATCTCCACCGCATCCAGCGTTGCCCCATCGGCGCCCTTGGAGCCGCGGGCACGCAGCTGATCGCCAGGCTTTATCTGGTCGAGGGTGCTCTTGACTGCCTGATCAAACTTGACCGACCCCGGAGCATACCGGCGAACGATCGTGGTCGGCGAGACGTGGATCACCATCGTCCGCGCCCCGCCGGCGCCAGTGGAAATGGTTACAGTCCCCGCCGCAGCATCAATCCCCTTGACCAGCCCTCCAGTGCCATTTTTCTGCCAGTCTTCCTTTTCATGTTCCTGCTTTTGCGCAATGTCCGCGCCCTTGATGGCCACCAGCATGTTCGCGGCCAGTGATTTGCCATCGGGGTTGGCGGATCCCCGGGCCATGACTCGATCCCCAGCTTGCAGATCAGCCAGGCTGAACGGGCTGGCGCCCGCGAGCGTCTTTTGTCCCGGTTCGATGCGCAGCAGGCGCGCATTGTCCTCCACCGTTACCTGCATGGTGGCCCCGGCGTCATTTTTCACCGTAATACTGTTGCCGCTCAGCGTCTGCACAGTCCCCAGGAAAGTCACCGGCTTAGCAGGGGCGGCTGCATCCTGCGCAGTAGCAGCCAGCGGCAAGCCGGCAAGCACCGCGGCACAAAGAACAGAACAAAAAACAAAACGAGTAACCCTGGTTCGTACTCTCGTGAATAGCATCTTTCCCTCTTACTGGGGCGGGGTCACGCCGCCAATTGGAACTCGCGCAGGAAACTGCAAGCTGGTGTTCGGCTGGTTGGTTTTCACTCGAACCGGCTGCAAACCCGGCTTCGCTGTAGAGACGAAGGTCAGCTCGTATTGGTTCTGTAATTTACGTTGAATGTCGGAAAGAAATGGCGCGAACGATACCGGGTTTCCAAATCCTTCGAGGTAAACCTTGCCCCCGGTATCCCCCGAAATCTGGGTCAGGTAGTTCTGCCCCCCATCCGTCGCCAGCGCGCTCCGGTCAAAGCGCCCGGCGCCCCGGTAGTAGATGGAATAGACGATGACTCCGGCTTTCTGCGCGTCACTGGTGGCTGCCCGCACATAAGGATTGTCCGGGTCGAAGCGTCCACCGGAATACCGGTCGACGCCATCCGTGACCATGATTACCTCGCGGCGAACATTGTTGTTACCGCCTGGCCAATGCTTTACCAAGTCCGAGAGGCAGAAATAGGGGCTTCCATTACCCCCTGCAACCCCCTGTGGCAAGCGCAGTGCCTTTGCCGCCTGGGCGTGGTCGTTGGTGAAGTTCTGTACCAGGTTCGGGGTCCCGTTGCGCATATAGCCGATAGCTACCTGGACCGTGGGAGTCAGACCGCTCAAGAAACTCCGGATGTCGTTCAACTGCAAACCCAGATTGCCGCGGGAAGAGTCATCGAGCAGCAGTACCAGCTGCAGTCCGGAGCGCGCACCGCGCAGCGGGGTCCAACCGGACACATCCTGTAGCCTGCGATTTTCGTAAACGCTGATGCTCTGCTTGGGAATAGTGGTGACCCCTTCCACGGCTTTCGTTTCCGCAGTCACCACGGCTCGACCCGTCGATGTTTCCTGCGCTGCTGCACTCCGAAACGCGCCCGGCATAGCCAGGCAGATTCCCATCGCCAGCGCGATACTGCCGATCCCATTCCCAACCCCGCAACTACCTATCTTCATAATCCTTTAGCCCTGATCTCCTGCCCGCTCACCGGGCCCGCACCTATATGACGGCAGCCGCTGGCGAAAGGTTCGACAGCGGCCAAGAATACTTGCCTTCCATGTTGGTCGCATGATGTTTTGGCAAGCCGGTGCTCTGCTATTCTCAATATGAACTGCAATGGTTACTTGGGCTGTGCCTTTTGCTCACGTATCTTGTTGATAGATTTGGTCCGCAAGCGCAAAAGGTTCAATCACGGGAAGTGCGGATTTCAGGGGCCTTCGCTGCGGTCTCCTCTTCGAATTGGCATGGCAACGGGAGAACTGCTCTGAATGACCGAACTTAAGGTTATGCAGTCTCCAGTGGCGGTCCAGGCAGAGCGTCCACTTTGCGTCGACCTGGATGGGACCCTGGTCAAGTCGGACACTTTTGTTGACTCGTTGATGGTCCTCGCCCGGCGCGATCCCATCGCTCTTTTGCAAACTCCGCAGTGGCTCCTCAAAGGCAAGGCGCATTTCAAGTCGCAGGTGGCCTCCATGGTCACTCTCGATGTTGCTCATCTGCCGTATAACCGACCCCTGCTCGATTACCTGAGAGACGAGCACGCCTCTGGCCGCAAGCTCTACCTGGCGACCGGGGCGGACTGTGTCCTGGCGCGGAAGATTGCAGCCCACCTGGGCATCTTTGAAGATGTAATGGCGAGTGATGGCAGCGTAAACCTGACCGGAAACAACAAACTGCTTCACCTGGAGCAGCGGTTTGCCGGTGACGGCTTCGACTACATTGGCAACGCCATGCCTGATTTGCCCATTCTTCAGGGCGCGCAGCACGCGATGGTGGCCAACCCTGTCTCCCGGTTGAACGGTGCTCTGAAGAGCCGGAATGTTACCGTGGGCAGGGAGTTCCTCGACCGCTCGCGCTGGCCTGCTGCCTTGGCCAGGGCCCTCCGGGTCCATCAGTGGGCAAAAAATCTGCTCGTATTTCTGCCCCTGTTGCTGGCCCACTCTCTGCATGCTGCTCCTATCCTCGCAGCCTGCGTAGCGTTCTTCTGTTTCTGCTTCACCGCTTCGGCCACATACATTTTGAACGACCTGCTTGACCTGGAGGCCGACCGTTTACATCTGAACAAGCGCAAGCGTGCCTTTGCCGCGGGCGATCTCTCCGTGGCCACCGGCCTTGGCATCTCGCTTTCGATGTTGGCGCTCGCCCTGGTAGCCGCCGCCTACCTGCCGCGAACATTTCTCGTCTACCTGCTGCTCTATCTCGTCACCACGTTGGCCTATTCTCTTTCTCTGAAACGCGTCGTGCTGGTGGATGTCGTCATTCTGTCGAGCTTGTACACCATCCGCATGATGGCCGGTTCCGCGGCCACCCACGATCCTGTCTCTCCCTGGCTCGCCGCCTTTTCGATCTTCCTTTTTCTTAGCCTGGCCATGGTCAAGCGCTTCAGCGAGCTGCAGAATCTGCATGCCCGCGGTGTGACCCCGACCAACGGACGAGGCTATCTCTTAAGCGACATCGAGCAGCTGCGCAGCTTTGGCACCTCCAGCGCCTACGCCTCCATCGTCATCTTCGCCCTGTATATAAACGGCCACGATGTGGTGGCCCTCTATCACCATCCCAACCGCATGTGGTTGATTACCCCGCTGCTCATCCTATGGGTCAGCCGTGTTTGGCTGCTGGCTTCGCGCGGCCTGCTGGATGAAGATCCGGTGGTCTTTGCTCTCTCTGACCGCATGAGCCTGCTGCTTGGTTTAGGAGTGGTGATCATCGCCTACTCCGCTCTCTAAAAGGAATCTATGTCCCCTAGTCAGGCCCGGCCGCAGTTTGAATCCTGGGGCCGCTTTCCAAAACTCTTCGCCGAAGTTCGCCCCCTTTTCTGGAAGGAAGATTTCCCTGCGTCCATTGCCGCCGGCACAAAAATGCTGGCGGTGGGCATGGGCCGCAGCTATGGCGACGTCTGCCTGCTGCAACATGGAACCCTGCTGACGACGCCCAACCTCGACCGCCTGATCTCTTTCGATTCAGGAACCGGTCTACTGCGTTGCGAAGCCGGTGTCACGTTGGCGGAGATCCTGGATTTCGCCGTGCCCCGCGGGTGGTTTTTGCCCGTCAGTCCGGGCACCAAATACGTAACCGTGGGGGGAGCGATTGCCAACGACATTCACGGCAAGAACCACCACGTAGCCGGTACCTTCGGCCTGCATACCCCGCGCTTCGAGCTGGTGCGGTCAGACGGCACGCCGGTGGTCTGTAGCCCAACCGAAAATCCCGAGTGGTACGCCGCGACCATCGGCGGCATGGGGCTGACCGGACTGATCAGTTGGGCCGAGCTGCAGTTGCGGCCAATCGTTTCCCGCCGCATCCGCTATCGATCCACCAGGTTCGTCGGGTTGGAGGAGTTCGTCGCCCTCTCGCAAGCCAGCGCGCACAAGGAATATTCCGTGGCGTGGATTGACTGCGTTGCCCAGGGTCGCAACTTCGCCCGCGGTATCTTCCTGCAAGGGGAGCATGATGAAAATCCGGGACCGCTCACGCCGTTGGCCAAGCCAAAGCTTGCCCTGCCCTTCGACATGCCGGCCTTCGCGCTGAGCCGCTCCTCGGTTGGAGCCTTCAACACTCTCTACTACCACAAGCAAATGGTAAAAGATCGAACTGGCCTGATCGACTACGAGCCCTTCTTCTATCCGCTCGACCGCATCCTGCAATGGAATCGCCTATACGGCAAACAAGGTCTGCTGCAGTTCCAATGCGTCCTGCCGTGGGAAACCGACACCATGGGCATGACCCAGCTGCTGAAGGCGATCACCGCATCAGGACTCGCCTCTTTCCTTGCCGTCATCAAAGTCTTCGGCGATGCCGTCTCTCCCGGAGTGATGTCGTTTCCCGTACCTGGCATCACCCTGGCGCTGGATTTTCCCGTCCGGCGCGAGGTGAGTTTCGACCTTCTGGACAGGCTCGCTGATATCACAGCCGACTTCGGCGGACGCATGTATCCGGCCAAAGATGCCTGCATGAGCGCGGCCCACTTCCAGCAGTTCTATCCCCAGTGGGAGCAGTGGGCCGCCTACATCGATCCCGCGTTCAGCTCCAGCTTCTGGCAACGGGTAACCGGCCGTGCCTGATCGCGATCCTCTTTTCCCCTCCCGGGTGTTGGTTTTGGGAGCGACCTCGAGCATAGCTATTGCCACCATGCGCAGGCTCGCGGCGCCGAACTGGCACTTCATGCTGGTGGCCCGAAACGCAGACCGGCTGACCGCAGTGGCTCAGGACTTGCTGACCCGCGGCGCGCTCGCCGTCGACACCTGGGTCATGGATCTCGATGACACCACGGCTCATCCGGAGATGCTCGCCAGTGCAGCGGAACGGCTGGGCCGGATCGATCTGGCCCTGATCGCCCACGGTGTGCTGGGCGACCAGCATGCCGCTGAAGCGGATTTCGAAGTGGCTGCGGCGATTCTGCATACCAATTTCATCTCCGCCGTCTCTTTGCTCACCTGGCTGGGAAATTACTTTCAAGCCCAGCGTGGTGGCACGCTCGCGGTCATCTCTTCGGTGGCCGGCGACCGTGGCCGCAAGAGCAATTATGTCTACGGCGCTTCCAAAGGCGCGCTTAACGTCTTCCTGGCAGGATTGCGCAACCGCATCGACCGTGATGGAGTGCACGTGCTCACCATCAAACCCGGTTTCGTCGCCACGCCCATGACCGCGCACGTGCCGCACAACGCTCTCTTCGCCTCACCCGACCAGATTGCTCAAGGCATTTTGAAAGCGGTTCAGCGCCGGCGTGATGTGGCCTACCTCCCCTGGTTCTGGTTCTGGATCATGCTGCTGGTGCGCGCGATCCCAAATCGCTTTTTCAAGAAGATGAATATGTAGTCCAACTGCGGCTTCTCACACCGTAGCCTTGAAAACCATGGATGCCGAGTTCATGCAGTACCGCAAGCCGGTTGGCGGGGGGCCATCGTCAAAAACGTGTCCGAGATGCGCGTCACACCGGGCGCACGCGACGGCTGTTCGTAGGCCGAAACTCCGGTCTTCCAGCTCTACTATGTTTTCCCGCGCGATAGGCTGCCAGAAGCTGGGCCATCCGGTTCCTGAGTCGAACTTGGTCTGCGAAGAGAAGAGCGCCGTATCGCAGCAGATGCAACGATAAATCCCTTGTTGATGGATATTCCAGTACGAACCGGTATACGCCATCTCGGTATCAGCTCTGCGGGCGATGTCAAACGCATTGGCGGAAAGTTGTCGCCTCCACTCCGCCTCGCTCTTGACGATTTTCTGCACACGGATCGTACCGGTCGGCACCCCGGCCGCAGAAAACTCGGCAATCGTAACCTCACCAGCAGGCCCGCTGGGCGACGTGGTTGACAATGGTGGGGGCACAGAACGGAGTGACCAGACAGCGATCCCAACCGCCGCCGCACCCCCGCTCAGCAGAAAAGCGCGGCGCGTTACCCGTTGCCGCGCAACATCTTCGTTCAGGTCGGAGTCGAACATAGGTTTACCCTGCCATTAGACTCACGACAAGCCGGGGAGTTACAGCCGCTGTTGGACGGGATATTGCATAAAATTGGATAAAATTTGGCCTTTTTCGACTTCAGCGGCGTCGCGCAAGGGGCTTTTTTTACGGAAAAGGGCTGCCTGAGTGAACTGGTTGTGTCTAGAACAGCATCGAAGCCGCTGTTTGTCGCCTGGGGAACCCAGTTCACTCCCTGCGGGATGGGGGAGTCGGCAAGGCTGGGAAGGACCGTGACCAGACGGAACCTAACCGGCACCGTGAGTATTGGCGTCGAGTTGCCAGATTTATAGCGCGATGCACTCAAAAGGCGAGACTGGGGCGCCCTTCGGTTGTTTCCTAACGCGATCAGAAAAGCGTACCTCAGGGGCTAAAGCCCAGATCTTTGTTGGGTTTTTTCGGCCCGACTAAAGTCGTGCCCTGATACAAAACATCAGTGCCGTGACTCGCGAAAAACTCGCTGTCTCGTCACCCCTTAACAGTGAGTGAGAGATCGAAAGAGCCAGCGTCTTTTCGGGGACCGTCTCGGTGAGGCAGGATATTGCATAAAATTGGATAAAATTTGGCTTTTTTCGACTTCAGCGGCGTCGCGCAAAGGGGCTTTTTTTACGGAAAAGGGCTGCCTGAGTGAACTGGTTGTGTCTAGAACAGCATCGAAGCCGCCGTTTGTCGCCTGGGGAACCCGGTTCACTCCCTGCGGGATGGGGGAGTCGGCAAGGCTGGGAGGGACCGTGACCAGACGGAACGTAACCGACACAGTAAGTATTGGCGTCGAGTTGCCAGATTGATAGCGCGATGCACTCAAAAGGCGAGACTGGGGCGCCCTTCGGTTGTTTCCTAACGCGATCGGAAAAGCGTACCTCAGGGGCTAAAGCCCAGATCTTTGTTGGTTTTTTTCGGCCCGACTAAAGTCGTGCCCTGATACAAAACATCAGTGCCGTGACTCGCGAAAAACTCGCTGTCTCGTCACCCCTTAACAGTGAGTGAGAGATCGAAAGAGCCAGCGTCTTTTCGGGGACCGTCTCCGGTGAGGCAGGATATTGCATAAAATTCGATAAAATTTGGCTTTTTTCGACTTCAGCGGCGTCGCGCAAAGGGGCTTCTTTTTACGGAAAAGGGCTGCCTGAGTGAACTGGTTGTGTCTAGAACAGCATCGAAGCCGCCGTTTGTCGCCTGGGGAACCCAGTTCAACCCGTGCGGGATGAGGGAGTCGGCAAGGCTGGGCTGGTTGCGGTCAAAGTTCCGGTCAGAGTTGCGGTCAAGGGGCGGAGGGGGCGCGTCGTTCGCCAGCTTGGGGGCGGGCTCGGGAGTAGGCCCCGGCTCGGGGACCTGGGGCGCGGCGGGTTTGGTTTCCGTGGCGGCAATCGGATCGCCTGGCTCTTCACCCGCTTGTTGGTGCTGCTGTTGGCGGCGCCACTTAGAGGCGTAGATGTCTGCTTCCACGGGCGGGGCCGCGGGTTGCGCAGCGGATGGGGAGAGGCGGCGGTCCTGAATCAGGCCTTCGATGGCTACGATCATCGAAAGGGCCTTGATCTGGCCGGCGATGCTGCCTCTGGTCACTTCGTGGCTAAGATTGGCCAGTTCCCAGAGCCGGGCCAGGATCTGGTCGCGACTAAGGTTCAATTTGCGCAGCCCGTCGGCTTCCTGGTCCACCAGCCTTTCCCTGACGGCGGCGCGGTGCTCGAGCATGTAGGCGCGGACGCGGGGCTTGGATTTGGTGTAGGCGGCGGTTTCGGGGTTGAGGCCGACGGCTTCTGCGGCGCGGCGGTCAGTCATGGTTCCGGACATGATCAGGTGAGCAAAGGCGATTTCCTGATCGGTGATAGGGTCGCTGACAGTATTTTTGGGCATAAGTGGTCTCGTTCCTTGGTTTGCTGGAGATTGGGACGAATTTGTTTGCTGCTCTCTTAGTGACAGAAAGGGGGCGAGAGCCGTGGAGGGCCGCTGATGGGTGGTGTTGGTGATTTTGTGACAGGGATCGAGTGAGGAACCGGACAGCGGTGAAGCTATCCTTCGCTCACGCGGAAGGCCGAAACTACCGGCAACTGCCGGCCAGGGCGCGGTTGCGTGAGAGACCGTCGCCTGCCGATATCTTCTACTTTAAGAGATAGGGCCTTTCCAAGTTTGATGCAAGTGGCGAGATGCTTTTTTCGGCACAGGAATACAAGCCCAGAGGTCACTCGGGTTTGGTATGCGCGTTGGCAGCGGGATGAAATGGGTGGCAAAGCGGGTTTTGTCGGTACTTCGGCGTGATACTGGCGTTGCCGTCGTCCAGGCTGTTCATGATTAAGTCCCGCAGGGACGGCTGAGAAAGGCATCGATACATGATCCCGGATTCGGGGAACGAGATGGGAGTGCCCTGGGGACTGCCTGCGGGTAACTTCCAGTCGTCCCTACGGGACTTTTCGTCTCTCGAATCTCCACCCAGGACTGCGTCCTGGGCTAAGTTCAGCCGTCCCTGCGGGACTCATCTTGCAAGCGTTAGGTTTTCCGCAGCCCGTAAAGCCCTCATGGGTACCATGCCATATGACACGGTTGAACCCATGCCCGCCGGCCATGCCCTTCGACAGTTTCATGGTGTACCCAGGACTAGCGTCCTGGGCTAAGTTAAGCCGTCCCTCCGGGACTCAGCTTGGAAATGGAGTTCTCAAGCACGCTCTTTAGCCCCTGAGGTACGTCCATCCGATCGTCGGTCGCGAACTCAGACACGGAGTTGACTTCCCCCTACAAGTCTTGAAAGGCGTACCTCAGCGGCCGTCAAAGCGCGTCGGCCTTTTACGGCACGGCTGAAGCTGTCAAGCCGTGCCCTTCGTTTAGGGTGATTGCTCAGGACACAAGTACCTCAGGGGCTAAAGCCCAGCGTATTCTCAATTGTTACGGCCCGACTAAAGTCGTGCCCTGATACAAAAACCTAGTTGTTCAGCCGTCAAAATCTAATTTGGACAAGCATGACTGAAAACTACTCAGGACGTGAGCCCTGGACTAGCATCCTGGCTTATGCGTCCAGCTGCTTACTCACCAACTCATTCAGCAACGCCGGGTTCGCTTGTCCTTTCGACAAGCGCATCACCTGGCCCACGAAAAACGCCGCCACCGTTTTCTTACCCCCGCGATACTGCTCCACCTGCTTGGGATTCGAAGCAATGACTTCCTGAATCATCTTCTCCAGCGCAGAGGGATCGCTGATCTGCTGCGGCTTCTCCCGCTCATAAACCGAACCAAAATCTTCGCCCTTCTCAAACGCCGTGTCGAACAACCCTTTCAGCTGCTTGCTGGAAAGTTCTCCCGCCTCGGCCAGATCCGCCGCCTGCACCAAACCCTTCATGGTGATCGGAGACTGCTCCAGATCCAATCCCTTAGCCTTCAGCCGCCCCATCAATTCGCTCTGGATCAGGTTAGCGACCCGGCGAGGACTCTTCGCCTGCCGCGCAGCCGTTTCAAACTGATCGGCAAACTCCCGCGTGGCCGTGAGCGTGTGGGCATCCTGCATGGTGACCTGGTACTCAGCCACCAGGCGCTTGCGCCGCGCCTCCGGCAACTCCGGCATGCGCTCGACAAGAATCGCCTTCCACTCCCCGGTAACCAGCAGCGGTGGCAGATCCGGCTCCGGGAAATAACGGTAATCATGTGCCTGCTCTTTGGAGCGCATGGAATACGTACGACCCTCGTGCGCATTCCACAGCCGCGTCTCCTGGGCCACGCGGCCGCCGCTCTCGATCAACTCCACCTGGCGCTCAATCTCATACTCCAGCGCGGAGCGGATGAAGCGAAAGCTATTCACATTCTTGACTTCAGCCTTGGTCCCGAATTGCTTCTGCCCGCGCGGCCGGACGCTTACATTGGCATCGCAACGCAGCGAACCCTCTTCCATGTTGCAGTCGCTGACGCCGGTATACAACAGGATCTCTTTGAGCCGGGTCAGATACTCATACGCCTCGTCGGGCGTGCGCAGATCGGGCTCACTCACAATCTCGATGAGCGGCGTGCCGCACCGGTTCAAATCGACGTACGTCTTGGTCGCGGATTCAGGAAACCCGTCGTGCATGCTCTTGCCCGCATCCTCTTCCATGTGCAGGCGAGTGACCCCGATCCGTTTAATCACGCTCTGGCCAGACTCATCGAGCGCGGGAACATCAATCCATCCATGCTCCGCCAGCGGCTTGTCAAACTGCGAAATCTGGTAGCCCTTCGGCAAGTCTGGATAAAAATAATTCTTGCGCGCAAACACCGAATGCTTGCGCACTTCACAGTTAATCGCCGTCGCGGCCAGCACAGCGTATTCCACCGCACGCTGGTTCAGCACCGGTAGGGCGCCCGGCAACCCAAGACACGTGGGGCAGATGTGCGTATTCGGTTCGCCGCCGAATCGATTGGCACAGCCGCAAAAGGCCTTGGTATTTGTCAGCAGTTGTACGTGGACCTCGAGCCCTATGACCGGCTCATACCGGTCCAACACTTCAGGCGAAAGGCTCGTCGTCGTGACCGTCATTACTTTCGATTCTAGCAACGCGCCGGGCTTAAACGGCAGCATTTTGCCTAATGAATTTTCGGCTGGCGGCCGCTCCCAGGACCGCAGGCCGCGGGGAAGGGTAGTAAGATTCTGAGGCAAGTCGTGACCTCCGGAGAATAAGCGCAAAGTGATCGACATCCGTCAGGAAATAACAGCGGTGATTGAAGCTACGGTTCTCGTGGTGGCCGCCCTCTTCCCTATCGTCAATCCTTTGGGAAGCGCCGCCATCTTCGTCAATCTAGTCGGGCCCGTCGCATCTTCCACCCAACGCCTACTTGCGCAGAAGATCGCGATCTATAGTTTCTTCCTGCTGCTCTGCTCCCTGCTGTGGGGAGTGCATGTACTCGCATTCTTCGGTATCGCTATTTATGCAGTACAGATCGGGGGAGGCCTGGTGGTGGCTGCTACCGGATGGTCTTTGCTCGGCCAGGACACCGGACGAGCGAAAACTGAGCCAACCCCGGAAGACCAGATCCTTGAAAATGCTTTCTATCCTTTTACTCTACCGATCACTGTGGGCCCAGGTTCTATTTCTGTTGCCATTACGCTCGGAGCACATCTGCCTCCTGAACTGCAAGAGCATTCGCTCTTCTCGCCCAGGGTTCTGATTGCTGCTGTCTGCGGTATCACGTTGATCTGCGTCATCATCTACGTGTGCTATCTATATGCCCGAAAGGCTGAGCAACTTCTGGGCCGTTCCGGCACGTCGATGGTGATGCGCCTATCTTCATTCATCCTACTCTGCATAGGCGTACAGATCATTTCGACTGGCTTCAAGGCATATCTTCAAGCACTAGGTAAAATCTAGCTGGGCTTGTGTACAAATTACGAGTGACGCGTCCAAACACATTCAACTCCGATCGAGGTGTTTCAGAACGACGCTTTCGCGAAGGATATTTCAAACCAACCGTAACCGCCAACAGACGACGCCCGAAATGCAAGTTTGGCGTCGAGTCGGATAATGAGTTTTACATGAGGACTTTCGCTACCTCAATACCGCTCCACTCCATTTGATCCCGAGACGCCGAGCACCTACCTTCGCCGCCACAAGTCCAAATCTGCAGCAGGCGGTGTTCTCAGGAGCCAATGCTTCATCCGAAGAAGCGCAACCCGGCCCGCGGAAGAGTTCGCCATAAGATACAATCACTGTTCCAATTTGAAAGCGTTCCCATGACGTTAGTCCCAGGTCGGGCGATAGATTCAAATCCTGCGGAACGCGCGAGTTTCTCCCGAGTCACGGCTTTGAAAGCCCGGATTTTTGCGGGGCCTTTACGAGCGTGTGCGAGAACCAGGATTTGCGAATATAGTCCCGCAGAGCTTGCCCTGAGCTTGTCAAACGGGGACTCTTGAAGGTTGTCCAGGATTGCGTTGCGGCCTATCTCCAGCCGTCCCTTCGGGACTTAGTCGTCCTTTCAAATCCAACCCAGGACTAGCGTCCTGGGCTAAGTTCAGCCGTCCCTTCGGGACTTAGTTTGGAAATGGAGTGCTCACACACGCCCTTAGCTGCCCGACCGAAGTCGTGACCTGATACAAAACATCAAAGCCCCTGTGCTTTTTTGCCGGCCAGAGGCAGTTTCCTTGCAGGCGAAGATTAGGCGAACCCGCCACAGGAAGATCTGTGAACCACTACCACTCCTGCGTGCAGCGCCACTTAACGACCGGGCGCACCTGTTTATTACCTGGATTTGGGTACAAATGTTCACTTGCGTAACTAATTTGCCGATGTCTAGAATGACGGCGCATTCAACACAACCTATGCGCGTCTAGAAAATCCCCTGCGCAAGAGAATGTCACGGGGAAGAGTCGTCATGATTCACCGAACTGCCGTACTTTGTTTTCTGCTGCTTGGTTGTTCCCTCACCATAACCCAGGTAGGTTGTGGTTCCAGTAGTTCTGTTCCTGCCACTCAGATACCAACTCCATCGCCGGCAGTGAACATCCAGCACATTGTGGTTATCTTTCAGGAGAACGTCTCCTTGGATCACTACTTTGGCACTTATCCGAACGCGCTCAACTTGCCTGGCGAGACACCCTTCACCGCGCTTCCCGGTACTCCGGCCATCGACGGGCTCTCCCAAAGTCTGTTAGCGCAGAACCCCAACCTCAGCAACACTCGAAACGGGAACGGGGCCAGCAATCCGTTCCGCTTATCCCCTCTCAATGCCGCCACAGCTGACCAGGATCACAGCTACAGCCAGGAACAATTAGCCTTCGATGGCGGCGCCATGGATTTGTTCCCGCGCTCGGTCGGCGCAGCGGATAGCCCCAGCCAGGGAAGTGGAATAGCCGCTACCACCGGGCTCACTATGGGTTATTACGATGGCAATACAGTGACTGCGCTCTGGAACTATGCGCAGCATTACGCGATGAGCGATCGCTTCTTCGGTACTACGTTTGGCCCATCGACTCTTGGCGCCCTCAATCTCATCTCCGGTCAGACCAACGGCGTCGTCAGCGATGGCAACGCTGAAGGCAGCATGGTTTCGGATGGAAACGGCGGATTTACGCTGACCAGAAACGCTGCGCCCGTCAACGACATTTGCTCTGCCACCAGCGGCGCTCTCATCCATATGACGGGCAAGAACGTCGGCGATTTGTTGAATGCGGCAGGCGTCACCTGGGGCTTCTTCCATGAAGGCTTCGATACGTCGGTAACCAACATCAATGGCACTACGGGTTGCCGCAGAAGCAACAGATCCGACGTCACTGGGCAAACGCCGTTGGATTATTCGCCGGCCGTGAATCCATTTCAGTATTACGCTTCGACCGCGAATCCGCTTCATACCCGGCCCACGTCTATTTCAATGATCGGACAAACAGCGGACGGCGGCGCCAATCACCAATACGACATGCATGACTTCTTCGACGCTCTAAAAGCCGGGAACCTTCCCGCGGTCAGTTATCTCAAGTCCGCAGCTTATCGCGACGGCCACGCCGGTTACTCCGATCCGCTGGATGAGCAGACGTTTCTCGTCCACGTAATCAACACCCTTGAGCAAACCCCGGAGTGGACAAACACGGTTGTCATTGTTGCCTATGATGACTCCGACGGCTGGTACGACCACGTGAGCAACGTAGTCAACGGTAGCCAGACAGCGAAGGATGGCCTTTCCGGGCCAGGAAAGTGTGGCGACGGAACGACCGCGCTTCCCGGCGTGGACCCCAACACCTTGCATGCGCAAGGCAGATGCGGCTATGGTCCACGCCTGCCACTCCTGGTGATCTCGCCGTGGGCCAAACCGAACTACGTTTCTCACACCGTGACCGACCAGAGCTCTGTCCTGCGCTTCATCGAAGATACTTTTTTACACCAGCAGCGAATCGGCCAGGGATCCTATGATCAAATCGCCGGCTCTATCGGTGACATGCTTGACTTCAGTACGACGTCACCCCAGAATGGGGCGGTGATCTTACTGGATGCTACGACTGGACAAGTCCAGGGACCTTAAGTGGTGCTGAATCGCCGCGATCTACTGAGGCAAGCGGCGCTCTCTGCGCTGGCTTTGCGCACCGGGCTCGCCAACGGGATCAACCAGCTGGCGCACCCGTCCGCATCCGCCCGCGCCATCAACGCCCTCCAGCTCGAGCCCTTTGTAGACCCATTGCCTCTTCCTCAGCGGTCGCCTCTGCAAGACCAGCGCTTCCGCATCACCATGCGGGAGATCCGCGTAAAAATGCACCGTGATCTTCCGCCGACCCGGCTGTGGAGTTATGGACCAGACGCCATCGGCCCCTTGCTCGAAGCCCGCAGTCACGAAGAACTGGTTGTCGAGTGGTGTAATCAGCTGCCTCTGCGGCATTTCCTCCCTATCGACTACAGCCTCCATGGCTCCGGCCGGGAGCTGCCGGACTCTCGCACGGTCGTCCATCTGCATGGCGGCCGAACCCCCGCAGTCGATGACGGCTATCCCGAGCATTGGTACCCAAGCGGGCAGTCGCGTGTATGCCACTACCCCAACCGCCAGGACGCAGCCATGCTCTGGTACCACGACCACGCCATGGGTACCAGCCGGCTGAACCTGTATGCCGGCCTGATGGGCGTGTATCTGCTTCGCGATGCGCACGAAAAACAGCTCAGCCTGCCGTCCGGCAGCTTTGAGCTGCCGCTGGTGCTGTACGACCGGATCTTCGATCACCAAGGCCAGTTGTTCTACCCCGTTTCGCCCGATCCGCAGCATCCCTGGATGGACGAGGTTGTCGGCGACGCGATGGTCGTGAATGGCCGGGTGCAGCCCTTTTATGAGGTCGAGGCGCGCCGGTACCGCCTACGGGTGCTGAACGCAGCGAACGCGCGCTTCTTTCGCCTGGCATTGTCCAATGGCGCCTCCTTCCAGCAAATCGGAGCCGATCAGGGGCTGCTCCCGGCCCCGGTGCGGCTGGCCACGCTTCTCCTCGCCCCCGGGGAACGGGCCGATCTGATCGTCGATTTCGCGCCCATGCGCGGAGAACGCATCCAACTAACCAACGGAGCGTTTCAGATGATGCAGTTTCGCGTCGCCTCAGGCCCTGCTCGGGACAGCAGCCATGTCCCCGGCACGCTACTGCCCAGGGTCTCCCTGCCCGAGAACGCTGCAGCGCGAACCCGGGAGATGACGCTCAATGAGTTCAAGGATCCTGCCGGCAACCCGATGGTCATGCTGCTCAACCGCACGCCCTGGCACATGCCGGTGACCGAGACAGTGAAGCTCGGCTCGACCGAAATATGGTCCTTCGTCAACCTCACCGACGACACCCATCCCATTCATCTTCATCACGTTCGCTTCCAGGTGGTCGATCGCCGGCCCTTTGATCGCGACGTCTACCTGTTGCAAAACGCCACACTAGGTTTTACCGGTGCCGCAACCGCGCCTAATCCGAATGAGCAGGGGTGGAAGGATGTCGTCCAATGTCCGCCCAACATGGTCACCCGCATCCACATTTCTTTTGCGGGATATCCCGGACGATATCTCTGGCACTGTCATGTCCAGGAGCATGAAGCTAACGACATGATGCGTCCGTACGTCATCCTGAAGTAGGGCCAAAGTTATAATGATGCCGAGCTTGAGAGTCCCCAGTCGACATTTCGTTCTCCTCGCCGGGTTCCCGATCCTGATCCTTATCCTTAGCGTTGGATGTAGAACAGTAGGTCACGACAAGCCAATCGGTGAGGTTGTTGCAATCAAAGCTCCCCTCGGCTTGCCGCCGGTTCCCATACCCGCAAACAACCCTCCCACCGTGCAAACCATTGCTTTGGGGCGCAAGCTTTTCTACGACCCGAGGCTGTCCAAAAACAACACTGTGTCCTGTGCCTCCTGCCACAAACCGACCATCGGCTTCACCGATGGGCTGGCGATTGCGCGAGGGGTCGGCGGCCTGATCGGCGTACGCAATGCTCCCACCTTATTGAATGCCGCCTACTCGCCTCTCCAATTCTGGGATGGCCGCGCTCCTTCTCTCGAAGCGCAGTCGGCCTTTCCCATTTCCGACCCTGTCGAGATGAATCAGGCTCATGACGTCTTTGTGGGGAAGATTCGCCATGACCCAACGTACAAGGCCGAGTTTGCGCAGGCGTTCGGGCCCGGAACCATCACCCTGGGGCTCATTGAGAAGTCCTTGGCCAGCTTCGAACGAACCTTGCTGAGCGGCAACTCACCCTTTGATCAATACCAGTACGGCGGCAACAAGCAGGCGCTCACCCCTGCTGCGATCCGTGGCTTGGCCATCTTTAAAGACGTGAACCGGGGCAACTGCGCCGTCTGCCATACCATCAACGACCAATACGCCCTCTTCACCGACGGAAAGTTTCACAACACCGGCGCCGGGGTGAATGGAGAGGGCGACTTCACCGACCTCGGCCGATTCGGCCAAACGAAAATACGAGCAGACAAAGGAGAGTTCAAAACCCCCACCCTGCGCGATGTCGCCCTTAGTGCTCCTTACATGCATGATGGAAGCCTGAAGACGCTCAACGATGTGGTCGATTTCTACGCCGGCGGCGGCAACTCAAATCCCTATCTGGACAAGGACATCAAGCCGCTCCACCTTTCCGCGCAGGACCGCGCGGACCTGGTCGCGTTTCTCGAGTCTCTTACCGGCCAGATGCCCAGGAACGCAGGACCGCCCGGGAAGGAATAGTCTAGAGATCGAAACATGAAACCGAATCCCTTTCTTACTCTCTGCTGCGCGGCCGCTCTTCTCGCCGGTTGCTCAGGAAAAGACAAGACGGAACCGCCGAAGGCCGCGCAAGCCGTACCCGCGCCCGTGTACTTCAAGGTGGACCCGGAAACGGCCGGTACGGTGACCGGGCAAATACTTTACAAAGGGAAACGACCCGCGCCCAAAGTGATCGACATGAGTGAAGAGCCTGCTTGTGTCGAGGCGCATAAGGGAAAGGCTTACAACGAATCGCTGGTTGTAAACAGAAAAGGTGACCTGGCGAACGCATTTATCTATATCAAAACCGGTTTGGAAGGAAAGACCTTTGCGGTTCCCGCGGACCCGGTCACCATCGATCAGAAGGGTTGTTGGTTTCATCCCAGGGTACTCGGCATTCAGGCCGGGCAGACCTTGAAAATCGTCAACTCCGATCCGGTGACCCACAACATTCACCCCATGGCGCAAGTCAACCGGGAATGGAACCACAGCCAGGGAGCCGATGATCCTCCCATGGCGCGCAGGTTCCTCAAGCCTGAAATCATGATCCCGGTGAAATGTAACATCCATAGTTGGATGCACGCCTTCATCGGAGTTCTCGATCATCCTTATTTCGCCGTTTCAAATGACGACGGAACCTTCGAAATAAAAAATCTACCCCCAGGCACCTATACCATCGCAGTCTGGACGGAAACACTCGGTACGCAGGAGCAACAGCTCATCGTTCCTCCCCGTGGCAAACCTGTGGCCAACTTTACTTTCAAGGAAAAGTAAACATGCGCAAGATCGGATATGTTCTTTTTGCCCTTGGTCTGACAATCGTTTCGGCGGGGTGCAACAACTCCCCCAAAGCTCCCGAGCAACAGACCGCACAAGTTGCGCCCGCGGAGACCTCGGCTCCACGAATTTACGTGACCAATGAAGTCGGCGGCGATCTGACCATCATCGATTCCGGCAACTACAACGTGCTTGCCACCGTTCCACTCGGTAAACGTCCTCGAGGCATTCATGCCAACCCTGATGGCAAAACAATTTATGTTGCGCTCAGTGGCTCGCCCATTGCCGGCCCGGACGTGGATGAGAGTACCCTTCCGCCCCCCGACAAGACTGCTGATGGAATCGGCGTCTTCGACGTCGCGCAGAGGAAAGTTGTGCGCACCATCCCCGGCGGCTCCGATCCGGAAAACTTCGACGTCAGCCAGGATGGAAAGCAACTTTACACCTCGAACGAAGACCAGTCAGCGGTGAGCATCATCGACATCGCATCCGGCACCGTAGCCAAGACAATCCCGGTGGGCGCGCAGCCTGAAGGCGTCAAAGTAACGCCGGACGGAAAGCACGTCTGGGTAACCTCTGAGGAAACTGGAACGATCGCTGTGCTCGATCCCGTAGCGGGAAAGATCATCAAGACCTTCAAGGTCGGCCATCGTCCCCGCAACATAGCCTTCTTTCCAGACGGCTCACGTGCCTACGTCAACGCAGAAAATGACGGAACCGTGGTGCTGGTGGATGCGAAGAAATACAAGATGATCAAAGCCATTCCGCTAGGCAAGCCCGGCCTCATCAAGCCCATGAACGTGGTACTCTCGCCGGACGCGACGAAGCTTTATGTCAGCACCGGCCGAGGCCACCAGGTCTTCACCGTCGACACCGCAACTAACAAGGTGCTCGGCTCGGTCGAAGTAGGAGCCCGTCCCTGGGGCATAGCCCTCTCGCTCGACGCCAAGACCCTCTATTCGGCGAACGGACCATCGAACGACGTATCCGTCGTCGACCTCGCAACAAATACAGTGACAAAGAAAATCAAAGCCGGCAAGGGCCCCTGGGGCCTGCTCGTCCTACCGCGCTGAGCTGTGTCGGAAATCACTAATCTCGTTCAGTCGATCGCATAAGCTGTGTCGTAAAAAATCGAAGGGTGCCCCAGGTCTCGCGTTCAGGGACTGGGATCCGACCTGAACATTTGTTGTGTGGAAAGTGAAACCGCAGGTCCCTCGGCTTCGCTCCCGCGGCACGCCGGGGCAGGCGGGATGACAAAGGGGAGAGTTGGATTTCCAGCAGGGAGTGGTCGCGCGGGGCGGTGCCTCCGGATTAACTACCCGCCAACTGCCGCAACACAAACTGCAGAATCCCACCGTTCTCGTAATACAAAATCTCCTGCGGAGTATCAATCCTCACCGTCGCGTTGAAATCCTTCTTCACCCCCGCCTCATCAATCGTCCTCACCTTTAACGTGCGGCCCTGGGCAAACTTCTGCTCCAGCATCTGGCGAATCCCCTCCAGATCAAACACCTCTTCACCCGTGAGCCCAAGCGACTCCGCACTCTGCCCGTTCTCAAACTGCAACGGCAAAATCCCCATTCCCACCAGGTTAGACCGGTGAATGCGCTCATAGCTTTGCGCAACGACCGCCCGCACCCCCAGCAGACGAGGTCCTTTAGCCGCCCAGTCGCGGGAAGACCCCGACCCATATTCCTTGCCCGCAAGAATCACCAGCGGAATACCCCGTTCCGCATACTTGACCGAGGCATCAAAAATACTGATCTGCTCGCCCTCGGGCAGCAAACGAGTCACCCCACCTTCCGTTCCCGGAGCCAGCTTATTCCGCAGCCGCACATTAGCAAACGTGCCCCGCACCATCACCTCATGATTGCCGCGCCGCGATCCATACGAATTAAAGTCCGTTGGTTTCACACCATGCTCCACGAGGTATTTGCCCGCAGGTCCATTCAATTTGATAGACCCGGCAGGAGAAATATGATCAGTGGTGACGCTGTCCCCAAGAACAGCCAGCACCCGAGCACCCTTGATATCGGCCACCGGAGCCGGCTTGGCCGGCATTCCATCAAAATACGGGGCCCTGCGGATATAAGTAGAATCACGCTCCCACTGATACGTGTCGCCGGTAGGGAACTTGAGATTCTGCCAATTCTGATCACCATCCGTAACAGTTGCATATTCCTTGCTGAAAATCTCGCAATCGATGGCTGCCGCAATCGTGCTGTTCACTTCTTCCTGGCTAGGCCAGATGTCCTTCAAATACACTGGCTTTCCCTGCTCATCCTTCCCCATAGGCTCGGCTGCAAAATCATGATTGATGTTGCCCACCAGCGCATAAGCCACTACCAGCGGCGGCGACATGAGGTAATTCGCCCGCACTTCCGAATTGATACGGCCCTCGAAATTTCGATTCCCGCTCAACACCGAGACCGCAACCAGCCCATGGTCATCAATGGATTTGGAAACATCCGTTGGCAACGGGCCGGAGTTGCCGATGCAAGTAGTGCAGCCATAGCCGACAACCTGAAAACGCAGCTTGTTGAGGGACTCCAGCAACCCTGCTTTCTGGTAATAATCCGTCACCACACGTGACCCTGGCGCCAGCGAAGTCTTAACCCACGGAGGAACCCGCAACCCCTTTTCGGACGCCTTCTTGGCCAGCAGCCCGGCGGCAATCATCACCGACGGATTCGAGGTATTGGTGCAACTCGTAATAGCCGCGATCACAA
Source organism: uncultured Acidobacteriaceae bacterium (assembly GCA_963830325.1). GTDB lineage: Bacteria > Acidobacteriota > Terriglobia > Terriglobales > Acidobacteriaceae > PALSA-350. Next base: position 253,346 of record CAWHMV010000003.1, on the reverse strand, counting down.
TCGAACCATGGTCCAGGTAGGGATCGACATCTACCCCGAAGCGCTCCTTGACCGTAGTCGCCGGTCCCTTCTCCGGCGTGGACTTTTCACTGCCGTTGGGCCAGGTATGTCCGCCCTCACCCTCCCACCGCATAGTCTGCCGTTCCTTGCGGTCCGCCGCGTTCGGTCCCAACAAACTGGGTAGTTGTTGCTTAAAGCTGGTGCCAGTCTGCGAAAGTGGCACACGATCCTGCGGTCGCCGCGGTCCCGCCACGCTGGGCTCGACCGTCGAAAGATCGAGATGGGTGGTCTGCGTGTACTCCGCCTCAGCGGAATCGGGAGTATGAAACCATCCCTGTTCCTTGCTATACGCCTCGACCAGCTTGATCTGCTCCGCGCTCCGCCCTGTCAATTGCAGGTAACGCAGGGTCTCCGCATCGATGGGAAAGATGCCGCAAGTAGCGCCATACTCCGGCGCCATATTGCCGATCGTGGCTCGATCCGCGAGGCTCAGCTCGCTCACGCCAGATCCGTAAAACTCGACAAACTTGCCCACCACCCCCAGCTTGCGCAGCATCTCGGTGACAGTCAGCACCAGGTCGGTAGCCGTAGCGCCCTCGCGCAGCTTGCCCGTCAGCTTGAACCCAACCACCTGCGGCACCAGCATCGAAACCGGCTGGCCCAACATGGCAGCCTCGGCCTCAATGCCGCCAACGCCCCAACCCAGCACGCCCAGACCGTTAATCATCGTGGTATGGGAATCAGTGCCGACGAGCGTGTCGGGATAAGCCCGAACCACACCACCCTCGGCAGAAGTCGTAAAGACCACCCGAGCCAGGTGCTCCAAATTCACCTGGTGGCAGATACCCATGCCCGGAGGCACGGTGGAGAAGTTGCGAAACGCAGTCTGTCCCCACTTGAGAAAGGCATAGCGTTCCCGGTTGCGCTGAAACTCAAGCGCGGCATTGATCGAATACGCATTCGAAGTACCGTACTCGTCCACCTGCACCGAGTGGTCAATCACCAGCTCTGCCGGCTGCAGAGGATTAATCTTCTCCGGATCGCCGCCCAGCTGCTTCATGGCATCGCGCATGGCTGCCAAATCGACAATCGCGGGGACCCCGGTGAAATCCTGCATCAAAACCCGCGCCGGCATGAACGCGATCTCGCGCGCCGGTTCGGCCTTAGCCTGCCACTTAGCTAAAAATTCAATGTCGTCCGCGGTCACGCTCTTGCCATCTTCCTGCCGCAGCAGGTTTTCCAGCAGTACGCGCAGGCTGTAGGGAAGACGGCGAAGCGAAAGGCCCTTGGCCTCCAGTGCATTAAGACGGAAAATTTCGTAACTCTTGTTGCCGACCTTCAAAGTCGATTGGCTGCCGAAGCTGTTCATAATGATTTCCTCTCTGATATCGCGCAAAATTGCGCAGGCGCGTGCCTGATCAAAAGCTGGTTAACAGGATCTGGTGGACGATAAGTTAAGAGGAAAGGCTCCGTCCACGGTCAGGCTTGCCGTGACGGAAACGCTTGTGCAGGAAGTCGCGAAGTCTGCTTCGGGCGTTCATGTCCGCTAATTAGTTTAAACCCTTTTTGTGGCTAGAAACTTAATCCCAGTAGGACCACGTTGAGCGCCAGGATCAGCCCAACCGTCAGCCATCCCAGAAAGTTGACAACCGGCCCATTGGCGAACCCGCCCATCAATTTATGCCGGCTGCAAAGAATAAGCAGCGGTATCAGGGCAAACGGCAGGGTAAAGCTGAGCACCACCTGGGAGAGGACCAGGATGCGGAGCGGATCCAGCCCCAGCCCAATGACGATCATCGCCGGCAGCAAAGTCAACAGCCGCCGCAGGAAAATGCTGAAACGTACCTTCAGGAACCCCTCGAGAATCATCTGCCCGGCGAGGGTTCCCACCGTAGACGAGGAAAGGCCGGAACACAACAGCGCGACCGCGAAAATGGTAGCCGAAGCAGGGCCTAGCAACGGGCCCAGGGTACGGTGAGCCTCCTCGATCGACATGTCGCTGCGCCCGGTCCCGGCAAACGCCGCCGCAGCGACAATCACCATGGCGGAGTTCACCAGCCAAGCCCCATTCATAGCGGTAAACACATCCAGCGCCTCCAGCCGAAGGTGGCGCAGCCGTGACAGGTACCGATCGTCGGACGGTGCCAGATGCCGCTCCTGCGCCTTCAACCGCGGCTGCACCAGGCCCGAATGCAGATAGACCACGTGCGGCATCACCGTCGCTCCCAGCATGCTGACCGCCACGTAGATGCTTCGGCGATCCAGCCAGGGAACCGCCGTATGGTAAGCAATCTGCCGCCAGTCGGGATGCACCAGGAAGATCTCCACCAGGTAGCACAGCCCGATCACCAAAACAAAAACCATGATGCCAATTTCGAGGGTCCGGAACCCCCGCAGTTCCAGCGCCAGGATGGCAAAGACGCAGACGGCGGAAACAATCGCCGCCAGAAACATCACCGTGGTCTTGGCCATGCCCAGGTGGAGAAAGTAGCCGCCGAACAGCAGGTAAAAGCCAAGTGCTGCGCCCAGAAATTCGGCCAGGTCAGTGGCCAGCGCCGACAATTCGGCAGCCACCCAAAGGCCAATCGCCGTAGCGGCGCGAGAAATGCTCCCGGCAATTCTGCGGCAGCGTGGCTCCGGTAGCGATGCCCAGTTTGGCAGAGAGATATTGGATGAGGATGGCCATCAGGTTCGACCACAGCAATACCCAGAGCAGCTTGTACCCGAACCCCGTCCCGGCAATTAAATTCGTTCCAAAATTACCCGGGTCGATATAGGCGATGCTGGCGACAAATGCCGGTCCGAACCACGACAAAACCTGGCGAGTCTTCAGATTGGAAAGCAGCGCCGCGGGCTCGGACGATGAGACGGGAAGCGAGGGTGGAGAAGCGGGAGCCATAACGCGAATCCTCGATCGCTGTGGAGTTCAGCGGCTGCGTTTTCAGTATAGCCTGCATTTCCGTTTTTTGTTAACCATAGTTAACACCCCCTTCGCAGTCCGGCGCGGCTGCGGTAGTCTTGCCCAGGGGGCTAGCGGTAAACGAATGAAAGTGCTGGTGATTGGTGCGGGCGGGCGGGAGCACGCGTTGGTGTGGTCCATCAGCCGGTCCAACCGCGTTTCCGAAGTGATTTGCGCGCCCGGCAACGCCGGTATTGCGCAATTAGGGCGCTGCATTCCCGCCAGTCAACGGGATGTGGACGACCTGTTACGAGTCACCGCAGCAGAAAGCCCAGATTTGGTAGTGGTTGGCCCTGAGCTCCCCTTGTCGCTGGGCCTGGTGGACGAACTGCAGCGCCGCAGCATCCCGGTCTTCGGCCCGACGCGGAAGGCCGCCCAACTGGAAAGCAGCAAGGCCTTCGCCAAGCGTTTCATGCAGCGCCACCAGATCCCGACCGCGGCCTACGCCGTCGCCACCAGCGAGCATCAAGCGATGGAGTCGATCGACCTCTTCCATTTCCCCCTGGTGATCAAAGCGGATGGTCTGGCCTCAGGCAAGGGCGTAATCATGTGCGAGTCGCGCCGCGAAGCCACCGAGGCCATCTCCGGCCTCCTGGGCGGAAAACTGCTGGGTGGCATCCAGCCAGCCATCGTGATTGAGGAGTTCCTCACCGGCGAAGAGGTTTCCTTCCTCACCCTGACCGACGGAAAGCATGTCCTGCCCTTAGTGCCGGCGCAGGACCACAAGCGAATAGGGGAGGGGGACAAGGGGCCCAACACCGGAGGCATGGGCGTCTACACTACCGACGGCATGGTAGACGACCAGATGCGCGACTGGATCCTGCATCACATCGCTCAACCCGCTGTGAACGGCATGGCCGCGGAAGACTCTCCCTTCACAGGAGTTCTGTACATCGGGTTAATGATGACGGCGCGGGGACCCATGGTGTTGGAGTTCAATGCGCGCTTTGGCGATCCGGAAACCCAAGCTATTCTGGCCCGACTGGACAGCGATCTGCTGGAAGCGCTCGAGGCCTGTGTGGAAGGCCGTCTCAGCGAGACCGAGCTGCGATGGAAACCCGGTGCTTCCGCCTGCGTGATTGCGGCTTCCTCCGGCTATCCCGGCACCTACCTCACCGGTCACAGAATCAGCGGTCTAGAAGAAGCGGCAACCATACCGGGAGTAGAAATCTTTCACTCCGGCACAGGCCTGGTGGATGGGCATTACGTCACCGAGGGCGGAAGGGTGCTGGGCGTGACTGCGGCAGCCGCAACCCTCGAGCAATCGCTCTCAAAGGTCTACGAGGCGCTAGGTCGAATCCAATTCGAGGGTATGTACTACCGGCGAGACATAGGCCGCCGATCCCTCAAGATGGCCTGAGAAGTGGCTCCCAACTGCCGCCCGAATCGTCAGAGCTTCATAGAGACTCTAACCATTGCGGGAGGAATGACAGGTGTCAAACGTGGCAGAAGCGGTGGCAAAGATCGATCCGGTATGCGGCATGAAAGTGCTGCCGGAAAGTGCCGCAGCATCCGTGAACCACGCAGGCCGTACCTGGTACTTCTGTGCCCAGGGCTGCAAGACAAAGTTCGAGGCTGATCCGGGCAAATACGACGGCTCGCAAACCGCTTCCCTCACAACCACAGCCCCGAAGCCTGCGGCGTCTGCGCAATACACCTGTCCGATGCATCCCGAAGTGCTCTCCCCAAAACGGGGGACCTGCCCGAAATGCGGGATGGCTCTAGAGCCATCCCAGCCAATCGCTGCCCCGGAACACATCGAATACACCTGCCCCATGCATCCGCAAATCGTGCGCGACGGCCCGGGCACTTGTCCTATCTGTGGCATGGCCCTTGAGCCGCGAACCGTCACCGCCACTGCGGCCAATCCAGAATTAATCAGCATGACCCGCCGCCTATGGATAGGGGCGGTGCTGACACTCCCGCTGCTCGCCGTCATGATCTCCGACGTTCTGCCCGGTCATCCCCTCCAACACCTTCTGCCGGGACCATTTTTGGGGTGGATGGAACTAATCCTGGCGACGCCAGTGGTCCTGTGGGGCGGGTGGCCCTTCTTCCAACGCGGTTGGGCTTCGATTGTTCATCGCAGCCTGAACATGTTCACCCTCATTGCGATCGGCAGCGGCGCAGCCTACCTCTACAGTGTGGCTGCGGTGCTCGCCCCCGGCCTCTTTCCTGCAACCTTCCGGGATGCCTCCGGAAACCTCGGTCTCTATTTCGAGGCAGCCGCCGTCATTACAGTACTGGTGTTGCTGGGCCAGGTGCTGGAGCTGAGAGCCCGCAGCCAAACCGGCGGCGCGATCCTGGCCCTCCTTGGCTTAGCCCCCAAAACCGCGCGTCGCATTTCCTCGGATGGAAACGAAGCCGATGTTCCCGTTAGCGAAATCACTGTAGGCGATCTGCTGCGCATTCGCCCAGGCGAGAAAGTGCCTGTCGATGGCGTGGTGACAGAAGGGCGCAGCTCCGTAGATGAATCGATGGTCACCGGCGAACCCATCCCGGTAGAAAAGACCACCGGAGACAAAGTGGTCGGTGGAACGATCAACGGGACCGGCAGCCTGGTGATGAAAGCCGAGCGCGTGGGCTCGGCCACACTCCTGGCCCAGATCGTAAAAATGGTAAGCGAAGCGCAAAGGAGCCGAGCGCCCATTCAACGCCTGGCCGACCGGGTCGCTTCGTATTTCGTGCCAGCGGTATTGGCTGCGGCCGCAATCACCTTTGCGGTCTGGGCGATGGCCGGTCCTCAGCCGAGGTACGCGCATGCCTTGGTGAATGCAGTGGCTGTGCTCATCATTGCCTGCCCTTGTGCTCTCGGCTTAGCCACGCCCATGTCCATCATGGTGGGCACCGGCCGCGGCGCCAGGGAGGGGATCCTGGTCCGCAACGCGGAAGCCTTGGAGACGATGGAAAAAGTAAACACACTGATCGTCGATAAGACGGGAACGCTCACCGAGGGGAAGCCGAAAGTCAGTACCATCCTCGCCGCCGAAGGCATTGACCAGTCCCGGCTTTTACAAACAGTGGCTAGCCTGGAAAGAGAGAGCGAGCATCCTTTAGCCGCCGCCATCCTGGCGGCATCAAAACAAGAAAAGCTCGACCTGTTGCCGGTAGCGGATTTCCAATCCCTCACCGGGAAAGGCGTCTCCGGAACCATACAAGGGATCCACGTTGCTGCTGGTAACGTGGCGCTGATGCACGATCTCGGAGCCTCATCACCATCGCTTGACCAGCAGGCCGAAGTCTTGCGCCAGCAGGGGCAGACCGTAATGTTCGTCGCCTGGGATGGCCGTTTGGCCGGCTTGGTCGGGGTGGCCGACCCCATCAGGGAATCAACCCCGCAGGCAATCGAAGAGCTCAAGCGCGAAGGCATCAAAGTGGTGATGGTGACCGGCGACAACCGCACCACTGCCGCGGCCCTGGCGCAGAAGTTAGGAATAGAGTTCGAGGCCGAAGTCCTGCCGGAGCAAAAAGCCGAGGCAGTGAAGAAGTACCAGTCGCAGGGAGCGGTTGTGGCGATGGCGGGCGACGGAGTCAACGACGCCCCGGCGCTGGCACAGGCAGACGTGGGCATTGCCATGGGCACCGGAACTGACGTAGCCATGGAGTCCGGCGCCATCGTCCTGGTGAAAGGCGACCTCCGCGGCATTCTCAAGGCGCGTCGGCTGAGCCAGCGAACCATGGGCAACATCCGCCAAAATCTTTTCTTCGCCTTTGTCTACAACACGCTGGGTGTACCGCTGGCCGCAGGGGTACTCTACCCGGTCTTCGGATTGCTCCTAAACCCAATGATTGCCGCGGCTGCGATGAGCTTCAGCTCCGTCTCGGTAATCACCAACGCCCTGCGCCTCCGCGGCGCCCGACTGTAGACCCTTCCACGACCCTTATGAGCCTGTGTGAGAACTTCAATCCAAGCTCAGGGCAGGCTCTGCGGGACTAAACTCATAAAATCCAGTTCTTACAGACGCTCCTTAGGCGCACACTTTTTTTCAGCCGGAAATGCCCCTACTTCTCGTTCATATCCATCTGCGCGCGTCGGAAAGCATAGTCGCTGACGTGCACAGACCCCTGAAACGGCCGATTAATATCAGCAATCGCCACCAGCACCAGCGAGATGAGCAACGCAAACGCCGACACCTGGATTACGTGCAATATGCCATTCGAAGCACCGAACATGCAGGTGGACGCAATCGTGACCGCCCCGCCAATCAACAGAACAAACCACAGCACCACAGGAAGCCGGGATGCGTTCTGAACCAGCCGAATCCGGCGATATCCCGCCAGCGCGCTGAGTTCGTAGAGCGCATGATCTTCCGCCGTGATCTCCGTGGGAGAGGCTCCTTTCGTGGCCATCAAAGCCTCCCACATTTGCCGCGCGATCTCGCGGCTATCCGTGGGCATGGTATTTGCTGCCATCTCTCCCCATTCATGGTCGACAACCGCATCGCCGTATGCCCGCGCCAAGGTCTTGAGTCTTGCCCCTTGATCCGCAGGCAGACCGTCGGAAAGGCGGTAGACATTCACCAGCGAATTCGCCTCCGCATCCGTATTCAGGTCCGCCGCTCCGAAGTTGATCCAAACGGTGTAGAGCATAAAGCCAACGATGACCGCATAGGTTGTGCCCAGAACGGAGAGCTGCCATCCAATCAGATCGTTATGTGCCCGCCTCTGCTCCGGAGGCCAGTAATAGTTCACCCCGGCCATAAACGACAAGGAGCACGCCAAGGCAACAATCACAATAAAAACGTCTTGTGGGGTATCCAGCATCGCGGTTTGCCCAGGAGAAAATTTTCTTCACAAGTGTATCCCGTAGATCCATCTAAACCTTCACGCCTCACGTGTAGGTTTAGATGACAGGGCGCTGTTACACTGCAGGCTTCATAAACACCGTCACCAATCGAGCAACCGATGGATTATCAAATCAAAGGAAAATACGCCTTCGTGAGCGCCGGTGCCCACGGTATCGGAGAAGCTACCGCTGACCTGCTCACCCAGGAAGGCGCAAGCGTCATAGTGGCCGATCGGGATGGTGCCACTCTCCAGCAAAAAGCCAGGCGTTGGGCCGGCGTCGTGGCCGCAGACCTGGCGACTGCGGACGGCGTCGGCCAGGCAATCTCTTACGTACTCGCCACCTTTGGCAGAGCGCCCGACATTCTGGTCAACAATCTCGGCGTGGGCAACGCTGGATCGTTTGAAGAGCTGTCCGATGAGCGCTGGGCGCAGAGCTTTGAGGTTAACCTGATGGGCTGCGTCCGAACCTGTCGCGCGCTCGTTCCCAGGATGGCTGAGTTGGGCGGGGCTTCGGTGGTCAACACCGGGTCAGATTTGGCGAAGCAGCCCGAGCCCACCCTGATGGACTACGGAACCTGTAAGGCAGGACTACTCTATTTCTCCAAGGCTTTGGCGGTGCAATACGCGCCCCGGGTTCGCGTGAACACAGTGTTGCCCGGGCCCATCTGGACGCAAATGTGGACCCGTCCCGGAGGAATCGTCGATCAACTGGTGGAAAGCTACGGCCTCGACAAAGACGCTGCCCTGAAGCGATTTTTGGAAGACCGCCACATGCCTCTCGGCATCGGACAACCCGAGGACGTTGCCCAGGCCATCGCTTTTCTCGCTTCGCCCCTGGCCAAGTACATTACCGGCGCTACCCTGGACATCGGCGGAACCTTGCGTGGCTTGATCTGATCGGGAGGCGAGCATGCGCGTAGCCATCATCGGCGGAACTGGCCACATCGGCAGCTATCTGACACCGCGACTGTTCGACGCGGGTCACACGGTCATCTGCGTCAGCCGGGGCCTGAAGACACCCTACCAGGAGCACTCGGCATGGCGCGCCATCGAACGGGTGGAGATCGACCGCACAGCGGAGGAGGCGGCTGGAACTTTTGGTGAACGCATCGCGAAGCTGGATGCAGAGGTGATCATAGATCTCACTTGCTATCGGCTAGAGAGCGCGCAGCAGCTTGTGGAAGCCTTACGCGGACGGGTCGCCCACCTTCTTCACTGCGGCACCATCTGGGTACACGGACCAAGCGTCGAGGCACCCACCACGGAAACGGCGCCGCGAACCGCATTCGGCGACTATGGCCAAAGAAAGGCTGCGATTGAGGCCTGGCTTCTCAGCCAGGCAAGCGAGCTCCCGGTAACCATCCTGCACCCCGGCCACCTGGTAGGGCCGGGCTGGGCCCCGATCAATCCCACCGGCAACTTCAATCCCGCCGTCTTCTCCCAGCTGCTGCAGGGGAAACCAATCCAGCTCCCGAACTTCGGGATGGAAACCGTGCATCACGTCCACGCGGACGATGTGGCGCAATGCTTCGTTAAAGCGATGGAGCAGCGAAGCGCCGCATTGGGTGAGGCTTTTCACGTGGTGTCGCCCGCAGCGTTAACCTTGCAAGGATACGCCGAGCGCGTCAGTGCCTGGTTCGGGCATCCGGCCGAGCTGCAGTTTTTACCCTGGGAACAGTGGCGCCAGGGGGTTAGCGAAAGAGATGCAGCAGTGACCTGGGATCACATCGCCCACTCGCCAAACTGCAGCATCGCCAAAGCGCGCACTCTGCTTGGATACGAACCGCATTACAGCTCGCTCGAAGCCGTACGCGAATCGCTCGATTGGCTCATCGACCAGGGAGCCGTTCGAAACTAATGGGCGTCGTTCCAATGGACCATCGGCAGTCCTGGTACGGGTGCGCGAAAGTAGGGAATTTTCTTGCCCTTCAGCGAACCAATATAGATCGTCCGTAGATCAGGGCCGCCAAAGGTGACGCTCGCCATCCATGGAGCAATACCCTGGCCGGTGGTAAACAGCACCTGCTCATTCACCGTGTTCTCAAAGAACGCCTTCTCCAGAGCCTCCACCTTCTGCGGATCACCCTCATCCAGCAGCAGGCGAAAGTCGCCTTGGGGACCCAGCACAAACAGCTTGTCGGAATACACCATCGTGCCCCACAAATTTCCCAGGCTATCGAACGCGATGCCGTCGGGCCATGCGCCCTTACCCAGGCTCGATGGTCCGAAGACCTCGCGGTTGCTCAGGCTCCCATCTTTGCCCACCCGCAATCGGCTCACGCACCCACCCGTGGTTTCTACCACATACATAAACTCTTCCCGCGCATCCATGCGGATTTCGTTGGTGAAATGAAAGCCGTCGGCGAAAATGCGAAATTTCCCGTCGACGTACCGGGCAATGTAGCCATCCGGCAGATCGGTGCGCAGAGCGTGCATCCAGTTCTTGATGCGCGTGGAGACTGTGATCCAGATACGATCCTGGGAGTCGCGCAAAACAAAATTCACTTTACCAATCGGTTCGCCGTCGATGCTGTCGGCAAGAACTTTGATCGCACCATCCCGGGTCATGAGCTCCAGGCAATCGCTGCCGAAGTTCGAAATCAGAATGTCCCCATTGCGGGCGAAGGCCAATCCGTTGGGCAGCGTGCCCTCCAGGTACCGGCTTGCCTCGCTGCTAACGCCCTGAAAATGACCAGACCGCTGTTGGGTAATGATCTGTTGCTTGCCGTCGGGGGAAATCCTGACCACGCCGCCGCGCGCGTCCGCAGACCAGAGCGTGCCATCCGGCTCCGCCAAAATACACTCCGGGCGCTGAAGATCGCTGCCAATGAATTGAATCGCTGACTTATCAAGAACAAATTCCAGGACCGGATTCTCTGTCATGCGAATTCGGCTACTGGCTTATCCGAGTCTGCATCGGCATTCTGGTCTGCGTTGCTGAGCAAAAGACCAATTGCCTGAGCCACCTTGCACACCTGCTGCGCGGAGACGCGAAAGCGCTCCTTGGAAAAACGCGCCAGCGGCGCGGAGACGCCGATCGATCCCACAATCACATCGTTATCCACTCGAATGGGAGCGGCCACACAGCGCAGGTCTTCCGCGTATTCCGCCTCGTCCGTAGCAAAGCCCCGTTTCTTGATCAAGGCGCAATCTTTGCTCAGCTCCTGAATCGAGGTCATGCTGTTCTTGGTGTATCGGCGCAGTTGGCCGGAACCAAACAGGGCGCGCAACTCGCGTTCATCCGCATCCGCTAACAAGGCCTTGCCATGCGCGGTGCAGTAGAGGGGCACCAGCTCGCCCACTTGTCCCGCCACCGCGATTACGTTGCTGGCCGCCGCGTGGTCGATGAACAAAGCGTACTTGCCCTCGCGGATGGCAAGGTGCGCCGTCTCGTTGATCTGCGCCGCCAGCAGCTTCAGTTGCTTGTTGGCCACCCGGATCAACATGTTGCCCCAGTCGTAGCGATGCGACAGACGCCACATGGAAGAGCCGAGGATGTAGTCCTTTCGCCCCGCCGGGCAGGCGAGGAATCCCCGCCGCCGGAGCGTGTTCGCCAGCCGGAACGCGCTGCTGCGGTCAATCCCCAGCAACTCAGTGAGCTCTCCCAGCGAGACAGGTTGTTTGGAAAGCGCGACTGCTTGCAGAATGGTGAGGCCGCGATCAAGACTTTGTATGAAGGGAATCTGGCGAACTTTTTCCTCGGGCATAAAGACGGGTCCGATTCTAGGGTCGAAACGTTATTCCCAGCGATTCCAGGTAAATCTTGCTGGTTTTTACCAATTCCACCGGGGCAGTGGGTGATGGGTTTTTCGGGTCGTTGTCGAGTTCACCCATTACCATACCATGAATTTTTCGCCCCGCCATCAAGTCCAAAATGGCGGGTGTTGGACCAGCGGCAGATAATCCTTCACCACCTGGACCGCATCGGAGCCTCCCTTGGTGAGTTGGCCGGTATCCGGCGCGAACTACATACTTCGTATCCACTGCGTCCAGCACCGCATAGGTTTCGTCGCGTGATTCTACGCAGGTGCCGTATGCTGGTGCAGCGCCACCGTCAGCCCCTGATCGGTGACTGCCTTATTCAGAGTACTGACGATATTTGCCTTGTTTGCCGCAAAGACATACTCATCCCGTTTGACCTGGTTAGGGCCGAGAACAAAAATCCGCCCGTTGTACTTCTTGATGAGTTTCGCCCACGCGACTGCCTTATCCATCTCATCTTTTCGCTTGGTCGAGTCGATCAGGTTCAAGGTGCAGTAACCGGAGATCAGCGGCAAGTGGTGCCGCGCGAGCGCCGGTTCCCAGCCCGCCTTGCGACTCCCACTTGGTGAGGACGTCTCCAAACGTTTCAAACCCGCAGAAGCCGAGAGTTCCGGAGTCGGTGATCGCTTGCACCACGTCATTCGGCCAAGTGATGCCGGTATGGCCTATTTCAGTATTCCGTTTCTTCTTTCCCAGGACAGGCACTGCATCGGTAGCCGCGCCCAGGGCAGCCAGCTTTATCAGGCTGCGGCGATTGATCTTCTGTCTTGACAAGCTCATCAACCCGATAAGAGACTACCGTTGCAAATCGCGATTGTCCAGAACTTTTGCATAATACGCACAACGGGATTCATCCGCCGCCGTCCGGATCTACCGGGGGATGGTTTATCATTTCGATAGCAGGATAGATACCGGAGGGCGTTAGAAGAATGGTTATAGGTCGTGGGCTTTTGGCAGTATGCATCCTGGCTTCAGCCGGTGCGATGGGAGTTTCGAGCGTGATTGGTTTTGCCGACACCGCGCAACCGGTCCTGAATGCCAAAGCCAAACGGGGTGCCGCCATCTTCCAGCAAAATTGCGTGAGCTGCCACAACAAGCAGCCGGATGACAGTACACCCTTCGGTCCTCCAAACCTGCACGGCATCTTTAGCAGCAAGCCCATGGTGACCCCTCCGATTACGCTAGCGCAAGCCACCGAGACCATTAAGAATGGCAAGGCTCCCATGCCCGCCTTCGGCTCGATCCTGACCGAAGCGCAAATCAGCGACCTGCTCGCCTACCTGAAGGCCCAGTAGGACCGCGTCCTGAGAAGCTTCTGACTAAGGGCACAGCTTTAAAGCCCCTGCGTGAGAACCGACAGGCATGAAATTCAGTCCCGTAGGGACGGCTGAACTTAGCCCAGGACGCAGTCCTGGGTAGAAATTCGAGAGACGAAAAGTCCCGTAGGGACGACTGGAAGTTTACCTGGAGGCAATCCCCAGAGCCACTTCTATCTCGAAGTATTCAGCGCTTGAGAATTCGCGATCCGATAATTTTTTCAGTCGTCCCTACGGGACTTTTCAACGGCGCATGCTAACCCAGGACTGCGTCCTGGCCTAAGTTCAGCCGTCCCTGCGGGACTCATTTTGCAATCGGTGTCGGACAAGAGACGCAAATCTGCGGAACGGACGAGTTTTTCCCGAGTCACTGCTCCGATGCTTTGTATCAGGGCACGACTTTAGTCGGGCCGTAAAGGACCCAACAAATATCTGGGCTTCAGCCCCTGGGCTTTTTTGGGGCCTACTCGGGAAACTCCACATCATCGAAAAACTTGTAGTTATCCAGACTCGTCGCCGGCGCGAAAAAACAAACCACCTTCATCTCCTCGCTCCCGGTATTCCGCAGCATATGTATTTTCCCTTGCGGAAACAGAACCGTACTCCCCGCCTTTACCGGTTCCACCACTCCCTCGATCATCACCTTCCCCGACCCGTGCACAATGTAGATGACCTCCTCCCCATTGGGGTGGGAATGTGCCGGCCTGACCGTCTCTCCCGGAGCCACCTGGATCATGCACATCGAGCAATGCTGCGCGCCAACATTCTCCTGGGTCATCAACCAGCGAAGCCGCCGCCCGGGAAGATCCAGCGCCGGGATCGAATATTCCTCCACAATAGGTAGCTTCATGGTTTCTCCTTGGCGTGTTCTTGAATAGTGTGAGCGATCGCATCCGGGGTCAAGTGGAAGGCCTCAATCAACTCTTCATACGTCCCGGAGTGAATGAACTGAGGTTGGCCATCGCCCTTGAGCGTGTTGATGGTGATGATCCTGTCCCATCCGTCGGTCTTCACTTTGCCCCGATTGCGGTAGAGAACCTTCAGCAGATTTTGGCAAATGTATCCATTGTTCTGTTCCGCCAGAACTAGCCACTGGCCGGAGTTGTACAGATCCAGCAACAGCTTCTCGTCGATCGATGGCATATCCACCACGCCGACCGCAATGCCCGCGTCTGCGCACTTTTTAGCGGCAGCCAGGGCCTCATGCACTCCGCGCCCGCTGCTGATGATGGTTGCCTTGTCCGCCGGGCTGCTGCGCAGACGATGGCCGGTCGCAAACTCGAATACGTAGCCGCTGCCGTAAAGCACCGCAGAGCCCGTGCGCATGACGCGCACATAAACCAACCCGCGGTTCCCTTCCATAATCCACTTCATGATGGAAAGCATTTGCTGCGGGCACGAAACATCGATGATTTTCAACTGGGCGACCGCATCGAACGTCGTGCTGTCGTCGTTGCCCATGTGCGTGGCGCCGTTGGTGCGGGTCTCGAAATTTGCAGCCGTGGCCAGGAAAGTCAAATCAAGGCCATGGCCTTCACTTAGCCAACCGTCCGGAGCCTCGATGGCTTCCTGCCGCTCCTGGGCTCCCACAGCAATGCGGCGCAGCACCTTCCAATCGAAGAAGGGGCAGAAGGTGCTCACCCAGGTGTTGCAACCCAGGGCCGCGAATGCCTCCCCGATCAGCATCATGTTTGCCTCGGCCACACCCACATTCAGCGCCCGCTTCTGATCCACTGCAGCAATGCCTGCTTCGAGGCCGCTGGTAGAAGCGAGGTCCGCATCAATCGAAACCACGCGCGAATCCTTGGCAAACACTTTCATCGCGCCGGTCACGATGTCAGAGGCCGCGTATTCCTTCTTGGGATCGATTTGTGGCAGCGACCTCGCGTCGTAGGCGATGCGCTTGTTCCGCGGAGGGACCCGCCTGGTAAGCACCGGCCCGACAATGCTGGTCACCGTGCTTCCCGCCGAGTCAACCTCGAGATGCATCCGATGAGCCTCATCCAGCAGTAAGTCTCGAGTCGCTTCGCCTTCGGTGCTGCCGGCCAGCCGATCACAGTAAACTACGAACTCATCAATCCGGGCCTGACGCTGCTCTGACTGCAAAGCATATTCCTGGGCAATCACGCTCTCCGGCATGGTGACTTTATGCTTGTTCAGGAAATCTGAAAACGAGCCAAAACCTTTTCGACTGTTACAAATGATTGCGGTGGGCATTCCGTTGCGAGGACCAAAGCGAAACTTCTCCAGAGCTGCCACCACGCCGTCATATTGCGTCGCATCCACGTTGTACGCCTGCCAACCAAAGGCGCGAAAAACCGTCTCCAGTTCAGGCATGGGAAAAATCATGCGCGTGTGCAGATCCAGCTGGCCGTTGTTGCGATCCACCAGCACACACAAGTTGTCCAGGTGGTTTTGCCCGGCATACATCACTGCTTCCCAGATAGGACCTTCCTGCAGTTCGCCATCGCCTGTCATGCAATAGGAGTCGAACCGCGGGCTGCTATGGCCGGCAATAGCAAAACCCTGGGCCACACCAAATCCCTGCCCCATGGGTCCCGTAGCGATATGCACTCCGGGTAGAATCGGCCCCGGGTGTCCATTCAGGATGCTGGCAAACGAGCGCGAATTCTTCAGTGTCTTGCGGTCGAAATAGCCCAGCTCAGCGTAGATAGAAGCGAGTGCTGCGACCGCGTGCCCCTTGCTCAGAGTGAAAATGTCCTGCCCACGGCGGGTAGGATCTTCAATGTCCAGGTGAATAAAGCCACCATAGAAGAGCGCGACCAGGGGAATGATCGATGAGAAAGCCCCGCCTGCGTGGAGACCCTTGTCGACCGCGTCACGGCTTTGCTCCAGGGTAAGCAGACGAATGTCGGAGTCCTTGATGGCCAGCAACTTCAGAATTCCCTGACGCACCGCGAAGTCTTCATTGCGGGAGAATTCGAGGCTCAATCGCTCGCGCCGAACGGTGGTGTATGTAGGATTCTTCATCATTCCTTCTCGCCGGCTACTTACCGACCCAACCGCCATCCACATACAGCGATTGGCCGGTTACGTACTTCGCCTCATCCGACGCAAAAAACGCAGCCACGGTGCCAATCTCTTGCGGCTGGCCAGGCCGGCCCAGTGAAATCTGGCCTAAGACTCCGGCGAGCACGCTGGGGTCCGGATGCTTCAGAACCCAATTGACCATCGGTGTTTCGATCAAACCAGGATGGATACAATTGACGCGGATTCCCTTTAGCCCCATCTCTGCGGACACATTGCGGGTAAGCGCCTCGATCGCCAACTTGGCGGGAGCGTAGTGAGTGCGTCCGGGCAAAACCTTGCCTGCCTGGATCGAACCAATATTAATGATGGAACCAGTACGTCCGGCGGCCACCGCCAGGCGGCAGAAGACCTGGGAGCACAGCCACTCTCCCCACAAGTTGATGTCGACCAGGTCGCGCCATTGCTGGTCGCTCAGCTCCAGGAAAGGAATAATGGTTTCAATCCCTGCATTGTTCACCAGAACGTCGACCGGCCCAAGTTCTTTTTCCGCTCGCTCGAACATGGCCTCGACCTGCGAGCGCTCCCTGACGTCTGCCTCGACCGCGATCGCGCGCCGGCCTTTGCTCCTGACCCACGCCGCAACCGCACAAGCTTTTTCGCACGACCCGACGTGGTTGATGACCACATCAGCACCTTCTTCGGCGAACACTTCTGCGATGCCTTTGCCGATCCCCTGGCTGGCTCCGGTAATGATCGCTACTTTATTGCGGAGCTTCATGATCACCCCTCTGCTCTAGTGGATCGTCCATCCACCATCGACCATCAACACGTGTCCGACCACCATGTCGGAAAGCGGGCTGGAGAGAAACAAAACCGCGCCGACCAGGTCCTCAGGCTGATTCCATCGTCCACGTGGAATCATTTCCTTGGTGGCCCATTCTTTGTAGCCGGGCCGCTCCAGTATGTTCTTCCGTGACTCGGTTTCCGTGATGCACGGCGCGACTACGTTCACCAGCACGCCATCCTTCGCCCACTCGAGCGATAGGGCACGCGACAGATGGTGAACCCCGGCCTTCGCCGCTGCGTAGACCGATCGTCCCTTGAATGCAATCTCTCCGAAGTTGGATCCAATGTTGATGATTCTGCCCCCGCCTTGCGGAATCATCACCCGGGCAGCAGCTTGCGATGCGAAAAACACGCTCTTCAGGGAGGCCGCCATGGTGCGGTCGTATTCCTCTTCGCTCACATCCAGAGCAGGCGTGGTCCCGGTCCAGCCGGCGTTGTTGACCAGGATGTCGATGCGTCCGAAAGTAGAGCGGGCCTGGTCCATCAAGGCTCGAACCTGGTCGACCTGGGCAACATCGGTCTGCACGATCAGGGCCTTGCGTCCCAGCGCCTCAATCTCGGCCTTTACGGCTTTGACCTCATCCTGGCGTTTATCGGGGTATTTTGCC
The DNA here is from genome assembly GCA_963830325.1 of uncultured Acidobacteriaceae bacterium. Taxonomy (GTDB): domain Bacteria; phylum Acidobacteriota; class Terriglobia; order Terriglobales; family Acidobacteriaceae; genus PALSA-350. The sequence goes on along the minus strand of CAWHMV010000003.1, from coordinate 236,076 downwards.
AGCACTACATGAGCCCCGGCCTGAGCCAAGCCAAGAGCGATGGCACGGCCGATACCCTGGGAGCCGCCGGTGACGATGGCTACCTTGTCCCGCAGCCCGAAGCTTGAGTAATCCATTGGATGTGGACCCTAACTTTGTATGATAAGCGACAGCATGTGCGTAGGGCACAAGAAAGCCTAACAGTGAACGATAAGTCGGTCAATCAAAGCCGAGACACGGCGATATTACTTATGCGCCGGCTCAGGTAAGGCAAACACGTTGACCGCTACTTGCGTCGGATAAAGGGGGAACCGTTGCACACTACGCAAATATTCTTGCGAACGCCGGAATATTGATACCAAAGACGAAAAGCCACCGTCAAGGTGAAACCTCTCTGCATCAGTGAATCGGCGCGGCAATTCGCCGGCTATACAGAGACGGCCACAACATCTGCATCCGATGAGGGCTTCAGAGCGTGTGTGAGAACTCCATTGCCAAACTCAGTCCCGCAGGGACGGCTGAACTTAGCCCAGGACGCTAGTCCTGGGTTGGATTTGAGAGGACGACCAGTCCCGAAGGGACGGCTGAAAATAGGCCGCGACGTAATCCTGGATACCCTTCAGCCGTCCCTGCCGGACTTAATCGTTTTTCATATGTACCCAGGACTAGCGTCCTGGGCTAAGTTCAGCCGTCCCTGCGGGACTGAGATTGGCAATCGGAACTGGAAGGTAACATTCTCACGGATAGGCGTGTCTTTGTAGAGAGCGAAGTCATAGTTTGGGACCCCGGGCGTGCGCAGTTGATTGTTTGTCCTGGATTCGTTGCCGTAGGTATTTCTTTGGTTCATATTATGCAATAGCGATTTCATTAGATCGCGAAAAGCTATCACGCCCGCCGAAACACAGTCAATCGGCATCGTATGAGCGGGGAGCCTAATGAGAACAATGTCCGGATGTTGGAGCAGCTGCGTGGTCAGTCTGGTCGCCGTTGCAATGCTCGTTCCGCCGGGGTGCGCGAAAGGTGAAGCAGTAAGAGTTCACCACCGCGAAGGTTCCTTGCGCGGATTTGTCGTGTTGAAGAGCGAAAAAGGAGCGACTCTCGCGTCGGGCGAGTTCTCTGAGGTTTCCCGTGGAGACAGGATCAAATCTCGACTCGTCTTTTACTTCCGTGACGGGTCAGTGGATGACGAAACTTCGGTTTATTCGCAGAGATCAGACTTTCGCCTCATCAGCGACCGGCATATCCAGAGAGGTCCCTCCTTTCCCGATCCCTGCGAAGTCACCATTGATGCTGGCTCGCAGCAGGTGAGTATTCGTGCCTTATCGAAAGAGGGCGAAGAGGTAAAGACCGAACACGTCGAGATGCCGCTCGATCTCGCGAATGGGCTGCTCTTCAACTTAATCAAAAATTTGCAAAAGGATGCTCCCAAACTCGAGGTCTCTTTTCTTTCTCTATCACTCAAGCCGCGGATGGTGAAGCTGGCGATTGCGTTAGAGAAAGAAGAGCCATTCACGGTGGCCGGACGCCACCTAAAGGCGTTGAAGTGGGACGTGAAACCCGAACTGGGTGGGCTTAGCGGGATCGTAGCTCCCATGATCGGAAAACAGCCGCCAGATTTGCACGTGTGGATAGCTGAAGGCGGAGTGCCTGCGATCGTTCGGGTGGATGCGGCGTTGTATGCCGGCGGTCCCATCTGGAGCATTCAACTAGCGAGTCCTGCATGGTAGCGGGCAGTGCACCTTAGACTTATCCAATGAGAGACGGCGCGGCTCCGCAAGCTGTCGAAGCCCATCAAACAATGAATGGCCAAACGGTGAACAGCGAAAAATTCAACGGATTTGTACGGGTGCGCGGCGCCCGGGAACACAACCTCAAGAGCATCGATCTCGATATTCCTCGCGACGCCCTGGTGGTGTTCACCGGCGTTTCAGGATCTGGCAAATCCTCTTTGGCCTTCGGCACCCTCTACGCGGAAGCACAGCGACGCTACCTGGAATCTGTATCTCCTTATGCCAGGCGCCTGTTCCATCAGATGGCTGTGCCCGAGGTCGATAGCATCGATGGCCTGCCTCCCGCCGTGGCCTTACAGCAACAGCGCGGATCGCCGACCACGCGCTCCTCTGTCGGCAGCGTTACCACACTCTCCAATCTGTTGCGCATGTTGTATTCGCGCGCGGGAGACTATCCGCCAAATCAGCCGCTTCTCTACGCAGAGTCTTTTTCTCCCAACACGCCTGAGGGAGCTTGCCCCAGGTGTCACGGACTCGGCCGAATCTATGAGGTTACGGAACGTTCCATGGTCCCGGACGATTCCCTCACCATTCGCGAACGGGCCATTGCTGCGTGGCCGACCGCATGGCAGGGGCAGAACCAGCGTGACATCCTGACCTCCCTCGGCTATGACGTTGACCGTCCGTGGCGCGAGCTGCCTGAGAAGGACCGCGACTGGATCCTCTTTACCGATGAGCAACCGGTGGTGCCGGTCTACGCTGGGTTCACTCCCAGGGAAACGCGAGAGGCGCTACGGCGCAAGATGGAACCGAGCTACCAGGGCACCTTCACCAGCGCCAAGCGGCATGTGCTGCACACCTTTGCTAACACCCACAGTCCGTTGATGAAGAAGCGGGTAGCGCAATACATGCTCAGCCAGGAGTGCTCATTGTGCCACGGTAAGCGGCTGCGGGTGGAATCGCTATCGGTGAAGTTTGCCGGGTTCGATATCGCCGACATCTCCCGGCTCCCGCTCAAGCGGCTTGCAGCCGTTATGCGTCCCTTTGCGGAAGGAAAAGCAGCTAAAGACAAAAGATCCCAGCACCCGGAAAAAGTGATTGTGACGCAACGGATCAGCGCAGACATAGTAGGACGGCTGGCGGTGTTGCTTGATTTAGGGCTGGGCTATCTGACCCTGGAGCGCAGCACACCCACCCTCTCACCCGGTGAGCTGCAACGTCTACGGCTTGCGACCCAGGTGCACTCCAACCTCTTCGGAGTGGTCTACGTGCTCGATGAGCCCTCCGCGGGACTGCATCCAGCCGACACCGAGGCTCTGCTGGCAGCGTTCGAGCGATTGCGGTCCGCAGGCAATTCCTTGTTCGTCGTTGAGCATGACCTTGACGTAATGCGACACGCAGACTGGATTGTCGATGTAGGACCAGGAGCCGGAGAGCAGGGCGGCCATGTGCTCTACAGCGGTCCACCCGCTGGCCTGGAGCAAATCGAAGCATCGGTTACGCGACGCTATCTTTTCGGCAACCCGCGTCTTCCCAGTCGCAAGCCGCGCACACCTCAGGGCTGGCTCCGGCTGCAAGGTGTTACGCGCAATAACCTGAACCATCTCAATGTCGCCTTTCCCCTGGGAGTGTTCACCACCGTCACCGGTGTTTCCGGATCCGGTAAGTCGAGCCTGGTGGGTCAGGCGCTGGTTGAGTTGGTGGCAGAGCACCTCGGCCATCAGCTGCCGGTGGAAGAAGAGGAAGCAGAAGGCGCGGAGTTGGAGACTGCGCCGCAAATCCCCACGGAAGGAAAGATTACCGCCGGCATAGAAGCAATCAAGCGCTTGGTCAGGGTGGATCAAACTCCCATCGGCCGCACGCCGCGTTCGAACCTGGCCACTTATACCGGCTTGTTCGATTACGTGCGGAAACTATTTGCCGCGACCAAGACCGCGCGCGCTCGTCACTATGACGCCGGACGCTTCTCCTTCAACGTGGCCAAAGGCCGCTGCGAAACCTGCCAGGGTGAGGGCTTCGTATTCGTGGAGTTGCTCTTCCTGCCCAGCGTCTATGCACCTTGTCCAACCTGCCATGGAGCTCGCTATAACGCCAAGACGCTGGAAGTGAAACATCGCGATAAATCCATCGCTGACGTTTTGGGGTTGACTGTCGATGCGGCCTGGGAATTCTTTGCCGATGAGCCACCGTTGCGCCGTTCGATTGACGTTCTGCGGCAAGTTGGCCTCGGCTATCTGCGACTCGGTCAACCTGCCACGGAGCTGTCTGGCGGTGAGGCTCAGCGAATCAAGCTTGCCACCGAGTTGCAACGTCTACAGCGCGGCGCCACTCTCTATGTTCTCGACGAGCCAACGACCGGCCTTCATGCCGCGGACGTAGACAAGTTGATGACCCAGCTGGATCTGCTGGTAGAAGCGGGGAACACGGTAATCGTGGTGGAGCACGACATGCGCGTGGTCGCCGCGAGTGACTGGGTCATGGATATCGGTCCTGGCGCCGGCGACGAGGGCGGACATGTGGTCGCGTCCGGAACGCCCGCTGACATCGCCAAAGCCTCCACCAGCCGCACAGCTGCGTATTTGGCGCCGGTGCTCAGTCCTAATTAGGTGGAAAAGAGATGCCGTATCGTTCACATCGTAACAAACGTTTCGCACTTACCTGCCCTGGTATTCATACCACTTGAGGGAGTTCGATCCTCGCGTATCGATGCACACGACGTCACTGCTTCGCCCCGTCCCTTTGATATCGGCGACCACGCAGCCTTGCGCAGACATGTCATTGTCCATCAGCATTCTTTGCCATCTCTGTCCGGTAGCGTCGGTGGCCCGATAGAAGAACAGGCCGTTCCGCGTGCCACTGCCGGAAGCAACGATTTCAGGAACGCCGTCACCATCCACATCCACCAGCGAAAGCGTGTGCCCATTTACCAGGCTGTCATCGATCACGTTGCGTTGGTAATGGCCGTGCGGGTCCTGTGTATACACGACCACCATGTTGCCGTGAAATGGTTCAATGGTGGCGAAGAACTGTTTACCTTTGATTTTTCCCACTGCAATCTCACCGGCGCCGCCATTGGGCCATGCGGCTGGACTGCCGGCAGAAATCTCCAGGTGTTTCCATTTCTCGTCTTTCCCTAAGCTATGCACAAACACTCCGCTATATCCGGCCGTCAACAAGTCCTGCCTTCCATCGCCATACCAGTCGAACGGTAGCAACCCGTGAACGACCCCCTTGTTTTCCTGCGGGATGAATTCGCGTTGCCATTCTCCCGGCCGGTACATCAGCAGTGGCGTCGACAAGTGATCAGGATCGGGGAAGCCCTTTGCCTGGGCATTGAGAACAGGGGCCACTACCAATACCTTGTGCCCGTTCCCCGCAATGTCTGCGAAGCGGACACGATGCGCTGCCGGCATCTGGTCGATTTCTTTGAGGGTCCAGGGAGCTTTGGGATCGCCATTGCTGTGCAGGATCGCGATGTTGCCCGTGCTCTTGGCCGGGTTCGAACTGAATCCATAGGCTAAGGCGATCTCGGGAATTCCGTCATTGTCCAGGTCAGCCGCCGCCGCGTTGATCATGTGTGCCGCAGAAACGATGACATGAGGAGCCCATGAAGGATTCTCATACCATACGAGCGAATCTGCCCCGCTGCCTAAGCCAATAAGGTCGACCTTGCCGTCGTGGTTCAGGTCGGCCGCCACCACCTGGTAGCCGCCCCGAATGCCGGTGGCGATCGTATGCGCTATGAAGGGCGCGGTGATGGGCGGTGGCGGAGTGCCTGCGGGCTGTGCCGTCTGCGCGGCGGCTCCCGCAAGTATGCTGATAAACCCCAGGTTCAAAGACAAAAGCCGCCCGAGTGCACATTTCATGATGGGCAGATGCTAGAGCATTTCTCCTGGACCTGTCTGTCCCGGAAGGCTATGATCCATCTTTTCTTTGCGGAACGGCTGCATGGACAAGTTTTTGCGCGCGGATAAAGTGAGGACGCGATGACCGGCAAGGTCGATCTTTATGACGGTGAGTACGGAAACTACGAGTCTGATGTTTACCAGCAAGTACGCATCGAGACCTACGGGGTAGATTTCGGGCAGACCAGCTGGGTTACGACCGAAGAGTCCACGCAGATTCCGGGCTTGCTTGAAATCACGGGCAATTCCTCCGTGCTGGAAATTGGTTGCGGTTCCGGGGTGTACGCCTTACACCTTGCACAAACGACGGGCTGCAGCATCACGGGTTTAGACATCAATGCGTTGGGCATTCACAACGCGAATCAATTGGCATTGCATCGTGGCCTTCCGCAAGCGCACTTCGAAGTATGCGACGTATCCAGGCCCTTGCCGTTCGCAGATGAAACTTTCGACGCCATTTTCTCGAACGATGTGCTGTGCCACATTCCGGGAAGGCCGGCTCTTCTGGCCGAAATGTACCGTGTCCTGAAACCTGGCGGAAGGCGCATGTTATTCAGTGACGCCCTGATCATCGGAGGCATGATTTCGCATGATGAGATCGCGACGCGCAGCTCGATCGGGTATTACTTGTTCAGTCCTCCGGGAGAGAATGAACGCCTCCTCCTGCAAGCGAGATTCACCGATCTCAAAGTAGCGGATACAACCGACCAGGCTGCCGGCACGGCGACCAGGTGGCATGAAGCCCGGCAGAAATATAAAGGCCAGCTGCTCGCCATTGAAGGCGAACAAAAATATAGCGGCCTGCAGCGATTCCTTTCCTGCGTACAGACGCTGACAGAAGAAAGACGCCTGCTCCGGTTGCTCTACCAGGCGCGGAAAGTATAGAGCTTCGAATTTCTGTGCCAGACTCGTCTCCAAACCAGGCTGTCATCGAGAACGGGCTAAAGTGTCTGCGTGAGAACGACCATCACGAAATCGAGTCCCGTAGGGACGGCTGAACTTAGCCCAGGACGCAGTCCTGGGTTAGCATTCTCGATGGAAAAGTCCCGCAGGGACGACTGAAAAGGTTAATCGTGATATGGCCCTGAATTCGGCAGCGGGTCGGGAATTCTCAATCGCAGAGTATTTTGAGATGGAAGTGCCCTGGGATCGTCTCCGGGTAACTTCCAGTCGTCCCTACGGGACTTTTCGTCTCTCGAATCTCTACCCAGGACTAGCGTCCTGGGCTAAGTTCAGCCGTCCCTGCGGGACTAAATTCGTAAATCCTGGTGCTCACACACCCTCTTTAAGCCCCTGGCCTCTTTTCAATGCTCGAATAGCAGCATCACATAAGCGAGAAACAGCAAAAGGTGAACTGCGCCCATCAGCACATTGGTTCGATTGCTGGTGAAGGTGAGGCCGCATACTGCCAAGGTAAGAACCAACAAAACAGAATTTGCCGGGTCGAGCCCCAGCACGACGGTCTTTCCGGTAACCAGGCCAATCGTCAACACCGCGGGAATGGTCAGCCCAATCGACGCCAGCACCGAACCCAAAAGGATATTGATCGAGCGCTGCAGATCATTGGCCAGCGCCGCGCGGGTTGCACTCAGCGACTCAGGAGACAAAATGAGCGCCGCCACCAGGAACCCGCCCAATGCTGCAGGCGCATGGAGAACCTCGATCCCATGATCGATGGGCACCGCAATTTCCTCCGCCAGCACCACGACCGGCAGCAGGTACATCAACAACAAGGTCGCATGATAGGTCAACGAATGGGTTTCGCCGTGCCCCGCCTCGACCGCAGCGATCGTCTCACCCACTACCGGTTGGACGAAATAATCGCGGTGTCTCCAGTTCTGAATGATCAAAAAGACGCCATAGATCGCGATTGACATCACGACCATGAAAACAGACTGAAATGCGGAGAGAGTGGGTCCCGGAGAAGCTTCCGTGTAGTTAGGAAGCACCAGGCCAAGCACCGTCAGCGACACAATCAGGGACAAAAAGGAATTTGCTCCTCTGAGGTTGTAATCCTGCTCGCGGTGGCGCAGACCTCCCAGCAGCAATGAGACCCCAATCATGCCATTGAGCACGATCATCACCACGCCGAACATCGCGTCCCGAGCCAGGGCAGGTTTCGACTCGCCGGTCAGCATGACCGCCGAGATCATCATGACCTCGATGCCGATGACGGCAAGCGTAAGCACCAGCGTGCCCAGAGGTTCGCCCAGGTGTGCCGCCAGGCTCTCGGCGTGATGCACGATGGCGAAGGCTGAACCCATGATGACCGCGAAGAGCCAAACCAGCATCAGAGCGAACCACAGCGGATTCGAGAGGTCGGCGAGCCACACTTTGCCAAAGAGTAGAAACAGTGCCGTTGTAGCGAAGGCCACTGCCAGCACCCACTCTCGCCGAAGGCCCGAAAGGGAGACGAAACTCATGCAGTAGTCCTACCAGAAAAAAGAGGCCGCTGGTGAGCATTCACCGCCGGTGAACCTCAGGCGGAATCTTCGCCTTTAACATCGTATTTCATCGTGCCCGGCATCCAGATAAGAAAGCGGCGGGTCATGCCGTCTCATGATCGTGAACCTGGTTCGCGTGGACTTCTTCCCGTTTCAGGCAGCTTTCGAGAACCTGGTCCAGTGCAAGAGCGCTTAACGGTTTCGTAAGATAGCCGTCCATCCCTGCTTCCAGACATCTCGCCCGATCCCCGCTCATTGCATATGCGGTGAGGGCGATGATCCGTTGATGAAACGCAGTCCCCTGCTCGGAAAGCCGGATCAACCGAGTGGCCTCAAAGCCGTCCATCTCGGGCATTTGAACATCCATCAAAACCAGGTCGAACGTGTCGTTTTTAAGGGCGGCAAGAGCTTCTTTGCCGTTGGTGGTGACCAGGACCTGATGTCCTCGTTTTTCAAGCAGGCTGGTGACTACCTTACGGTTGACCGCATTGTCTTCTGCCAGCAGGACGCGCAAAGACGGGGTGAGGCCGCGGGCCGGAGCCGAATCGGGCTGCGTGGCCGGAGCTGCTTCCACCGGTGGTGTGCCCACGGCCTGGCGGATCGCATCCTGCAACTTCGACGGGCGCACCGGTTTTGACAGGTGCACAGAAATGCCAAGCTCGGCACATCGTTCAATATCTCCACGCTGGCCGCCGGACGTGAGCATCATGATCGTAGCCGGGACAACGCCCGGCAGCTTCTGGAGATGTTCGACCAACTCGAATCCATCCATCCCAGGCATATGCCGGTCGATGAGAATAAGTTCGTAAGGATCCCCGGATTCGCGTGCCGCCCGTACTTGCAAGATCGCTTCTTCTCCGCTCTGAACCGAATTTGCGATCCATCCCCAACCCTCGAGCAGGCCCCCCAGGATATCGCAATGGGTCCGGTTGTCATCGACGACCAGGACCTTGGCCGCATCCTTCGCAACCAGTGGGGAACCGGCGATGCTCTGGGCGTGATCCGCGACCAGTTGCGCCGTAAAGTGGAATTGGGAGCCCCTGCCAGGTTCACTCTCGACCCAGATTTCCCCGCCCATCATCTTGACCAGGCGAGCCGATATCGCCAGCCCCAATCCAGTTCCTCCGTAGTTCCTGGTGGTCGAGTTGTCAGCCTGGGTGAAGGGATCGAAGATCAGCTTTCGCACATCCGCCGCGAGTCCCACCCCGGTATCGGAGACGGTGAAGTGCAGCATGTATTGCTTATCTTCCACCTGGTCAATCTTCACGCGCAGCGCAACTTCCCCGGCGTGCGTGAACTTGATAGCGTTGCCGAGCAGGTTTACCAGGATCTGGCGAAGCTTGTTTGCATCCCCCTGCATAATCTCCGGCACCTTACCGTCGACTTCATACAAGAGCTCCAACTTCTTTTCGGATGCTCGCAGTGCGAAGGTTTTCAATATGGTTTCCAGACTGGCTCGGAAATCAAAATCACTGACTTCCAGATCGCTCTTACCAGCTTCGATCTTGGAGAAGTCAAGAATGTCGTTGATCACACTGAGCAACGAATCACCCGACAGTTTGACTGTATTGAGATAATCGCGCTGCTCCTCGGTGAGGTCGGTTCCCAATGCCAGTTCGGTCATTCCGATCACACCGTTCAAAGGGGTGCGGATTTCATGGCTCATGTTGGCGAGAAATTCGCTTTTGGCGCGGCTCCCTGCCTCCGCTGCTTCCTTCGCGTTGCGCATGGCTTCCTCAGCCTGCTTGCGCACGGTGACGTCGACGAACGTGACCACCATGCCGATCACACGATGGTTGCGATGCAGCAGTCGCGACCAGAATTCAACTGGAAAGCTGGTTCCATCTTTTCGCCACAGCACTTCGTCGTCCCCGTGCGCACCCAGCTCTTCCAGGAAACCTGCGTAGATGCTGCACTCTTGCACCGGGTAAGGGGCTCCATCCGACCTGGCATAATGGATAACCGCATGCATGTTCCTGCCCAGAAGTTCAGAGGCGTCGTCATAGCCTGTCAGGCGCAGGCAGGCTGCATTGCAAAAAGTGCAGTCACCAGCTAAATCGACGCCGTAGATGGCTTCGGGTGCGGACTCCAGCAGGAGTGAGATCAGTTCGCTGCTCTCGCGCAGCGCTGCTTCGGCGCTCTCGCGCTCGGAAATCTCCGTCGCTAGTCCTGCATTGGTGCGAGAAAGCAAATCCGTGCGCTCATCAACCCGCGCTTCCAGCGTCTCCCGCTGCTCTCGCACTTCTCCCGCCATGCGGTTGAAGGTTCGCGTCAAGACGCCAAGTTCATCGTCGGACCGCACCGGTAGCGGACGGAATGTTTCGCTTGCGTCTTCGGTCAGCAGCTGGGCTGCTTGGGTCAGGGAACGAATGGGGGCGACGATCCGCCGAGTCGCAAGAGTGAAAATGCCGGTCACCATCAGCATGACAAGAACGATTAAGGAAAGGACCGTGCGCTCCATATCGCGGATCGAGGAGACCAGACTTGCCTGACTGTAGCCGACCCAAACCGTACCCACGATGCCGGTTAATACCTTTTTCCGAATGACCAGTGTGGGTACGTGCTCGCCCCCCAGATTGATCCACGCATAGTCGTTCACCACCGAGACTTGTCGTGCCAAGTCAGCGGGAAATTGGGGTACAAATGTGTGCGCCAGCACTTCGCCGTCGGGCGCCGTGATGTACGCCCATTTCACATCGCGAACACGCAGCACCCGATCGAGGGCTACTTGCGCGGAGGTAATATCTCTCGCGACCAAGGGAGATTCCACCGATTGCGCCAAACCTGCGGTGACGACCTCGCACTGGGCCACGAAACTTTCCTTGACTCGCGGCAATAATTGCCAATCCATGGAAAAGTAAAGGATCACCACGACAAGCGAGGCACAGACCAGCTGCAGCAGCGCAAACTTCCACGAGATGCTGTTCATGGTTTTTCAGCTTTGTGAACGCGGGCGTACGACCTCTTGACCTGACAGAGTCTCTTCTGACAATCGGCGGATCCTGAGATTTATTTAGTCGAGAGCAGGGCAGACACACCTCCGGCAGCTCTCGGGTAGAGCGTTGGCGAACGCCCGGGGGCTCAATCGCAGATCAGGAGATGCCGGAGATGATCTTCCGATATTCGTCCTCGGTGAAGGCACGAACCGTTTCCGTGTGGACGCTGCCTTTGGAAGCGAGCGCAAGGGTCATGCGAGCGATGGTCGCGTCATCGGGAGCTTCGGCCACAATCGCCATATCGTATTGACCCATTAACAGGAGGGCAGTGGTGATTTTGCAGCCCGCAGCCTCAAAGGCTTTTTTGCCGGCGTCCAGGCGGGACGGGCTGTCCTTCACCTTTTCCACGCCTTCTTTTGTCCAACGCAGTAAGCAGAGATACGTTTGCATGATGCCACCTCGGCGCGAATTATAGGCCCACGCATAGCTTCTGGACAGACCAACGTCCGACAGATATTGAAGGGTGGGCAAGCCTGCCCCGGCGTGCCGTGGGGTCTCGCTCTTGAGACCCGGGATCCTCCTGGTAAAAGTCGATTTCTGCCCGGAACGTAAACTGTAGTCATGAACTGGCTTTTCTGGGCTGTACTCTCTGCACTGTTTGCCGCCGCAACCGCGTTGCTGGCCAAGGTCGGTGTTGCCCATGTGGATCCGAACCTGGCCACGGCAATTCGTACCTCGGTGGTCGTGGTCTTTGCCTGGACCATTGCTCTCAGTCTGGGTACGCATGCCGGTCTCGTGCATGTGGGCCGCCGTAGCTGGTTGTTCCTGGCCGCTTCCGGTCTGGCAACAGGCTTATCGTGGATTTGCTATTTCCGTGCGCTCTCCATGGGAGAAGCATCGAAGGTGGCCCCCATTGACAAGTTGAGCGTGGTCTTTGTGGTTTTGCTGGCATGGCCGCTGTTAGGAGAGACGATCACGTTGGCCAAGGCGGCCGGCGTGTTATTGATCGCTACCGGGGCGATCGTTCTTGCGTGGGCCTAACCCATAGGCCTTCGCGTGCTTTCCGCAATCTGTTTGAACCGCTCGACAATGGGCCGCGAATCTCCCGCGAGCCAGGCGAGTTCGATGTTGCTTACCGCCTTTGCCCCGCGAAGCGGAAGGCAGACTACCTCGGCTGAGGCGATGCGCCGCACACATGCGGGCGCAATCGAAACTCCTTGCCCAGCGGCTATCAGGCGCAGGATGGTGAGCCAATGAGACGCTTCCTGCACAATTTGCGGGCGAAACCCGTGCTCCTCACACAGCGTCAGCGGCTTCTCATAGGCGCGTGCGCCCGCGCTGCGCGGATAGTAGACGAACGGATCGTTGCGCAGCGAAGCGACCGAGATGGTCTTCTGTTTCGCGCAAGGATGAGTTGCCGGGATAACGGCAACGAAAGGCTCGGAGAGGATGGTGGTTACCTGCAAGCCCTCGAACGGGTCTCCGTCGCGCAGGATCCCGGCATCGAGGGTGCCGTTCTCCAGACCCTCCGTCACCAGGGCGGTGAACGATTCGTGCAGATGCAGTTGCACTCGTGGATACGCCTCACGATAAGCGCGGAAGATCCCTGGCAGCGTGGTCAGCATGGCCGATCCAATGAAGCCGATATGCAGGGAGCCAACGTCGCCTCGCCCGATGCTGCGGGTCTCATCGATGTCACGCTGCACATTGCGGAGAGTACGGCGTGCGCGCTGCAGGAGAGCCTCGCCGGCAGTGGTCAGGCTTACGGAGCGGGAGGTGCGGAGGAAGAGTGGATATCCCAGCAACTCCTCAAGCTTGCGTATTTGTTGGGAGAGGGGAGGTTGGGCAAGATGGAGGCGCTCCGCTGCGCGTCCAAAATGCAACTCCTCGGCAACCGCGACAAAGTAACGGAGATGTCTCAGCTCGATATCTCTATCCATATACACAAGATCTTAATCCAGCAAAACAAGATATTGGACGTAATCGATTTACAGCGGGAGACTGCTGTCAGGGGGCAACCAGAATGCATAACGACGGGATGCACGTGATGAGCGAACAGCAAGCGGCGAGTCTTCCGCAAATCGAGATTCGGCCACTCCGCGCGGGCGAGGACGCGACTGCCTTCAGAACTCTGAACGAAGAGTGGATCACCCGCTACTTCACCCTGGAGAAAAAGGATCGCGAAATTCTGGGCGATCCCGAGGGCAAGATCCTGAAGCACGGCGGCCATATCCTCATGGTCTGGCTCGGCCATCAGGCGGTCGGCTGCGTCGCTCTCATCCCCATGGGCGAAGGTGTGTATGAACTGTCGAAAATGGCGGTCTCGCCAGCAATGCGCGGATTGGGGATCGGCCGCAGATTACTGCTGGAAGCGATTGCACTGGCGAAACGGATCGGAGCCAGATCTTTGTTCCTGGGGAGCAACAGCAAACTGCAAAGCGCCGTGCATCTGTACGAGTCCGTCGGGTTTCGCCATGTGCCTGCCGAGAGCATTCCCGACATGCCCTATGTGCGGGCAAACGTTTTTATGGAGATGCCACTCTGAAACTGCCCAGGTCGTAGGAGCCGATGCGCATGGCGATCATTCCGGGCCTCGATGGACGTTCGACGGCCGTTCTCGACCAGAAATCGAGGACAATAGAAATGACCTATGCGAAAACCTCTGCTTGCGCTGGCCGTTTCCGCCTTTGGCATCGGTACTTCGGAATTCATCATCATGGGGCTGCTGCCGGATCTCGCCCGCAGCTTCCACGTCAGTATTCCCAAGACCGGCATTCTGGTGTCCGGCTATGCGCTCAGCGTCACGTTAGGATCGCCGCTGGTGGCCCTTGCGCTTTCGCGCATGGACCGTAAGCGGGCGCTGCTGATTTTGATGGGCATGTTTCTGGTCGGAAATGCGCTCTGTGCCCTGGCCCCTACCTTTCTGCTTCTGCTTTTTGCCCGCATTCTTACCGCGCTTTGCCATGGCGCATTCTTCGGCATCGGCAGCATCGTGGCTTCTCACCTGGTGCCTCGCTCCGAGCGCGCCCAGGCGATTGCGCTTATGTTCAGCGGCCTCACGCTGGCGAATGTACTTGGGGTTCCCGCCGGGACCGCCCTGGGCCAGGCGTTCGGATGGCGATTCGCCTTTTGGGCCATCGTTCCCATTTGCCTGGTCGCCGGTATCGGACTGTTTCGCCTGGTGCCCCACCAGCCGGCAGAGAAGATTCACCTCAAGCACGAATTCCACGCTGTAGTACGCCCCCAGGTGCAGCTGGTGCTCGCGATGAGCACGCTCTCTTCCGTTTCTCTGTTCTGCGTTTTCACCTATATCGCGCCAATACTGGAGCAGGTGACGCATCTCTCTCCGGCTGCGGTGACCAGGGTGTTGGTGGTGTTCGGCGTTGGCATCACGTTGGGCAATCTAACCGGCGGCAGGCTGGCGGATTGGAAGCAGATGCCGGTAATCATTGGCGGAATCATGCTGTTGATCCTGATCTTCCTGGCGATGCCTCTGCTCGAAACCAAAGTGGTCCCAGCAGTGCTTATGGTGTTTGTGTGGGGCTGCATCCACTTCGCGGCTGGCGCTCCTCTACAAGCGCGCATCGTGGATCAAGCGAAGGGAGCGCCGAATCTGGCCTCGACCCTGAATCAGGGTGCTTTTAACCTGGGGAACGCATTGGGCGCAAGCCTCGGCGGCATAATGCTGACCGAGGGTATCGGCTACCGGTATCTATCTTTGGGAAGCGCGGCGGTTGCCAGTGTGGCGTTGCTGGTGGCGCTCATCGCATTGCGGGTAGAGCGCAGCCAGCGCGGATCCGCTGAAGAAAACCGGATGGTGTCCGTCTAAGCGCCTTTGCGTGCCGTTAAAGGCCAAAGTCAGTCCCGAAGGGACGGCTGAACTTAGCCCAGGACGTAGTCCTGGGTAGGATTTGAGAAGACGATCCAGTCCCGCAGGGACGGCTGACGTCGTCCTCGGCAGCTTTCAGCCGTCCCTGTCGGTACTATTCCGATCGTGCTCATAAACCCAGGACTACGTCCTGGGCTAAGTTCAGCCGTCCCTTCGGGACTGATTGCCAGGCTTCGGTCGTTACCATCCTTACGAGCGAGGAGCCGCACCAGAAGCGACAACCTACGTTCACGTCGACCACCCATAAAATCAGAAGGGCATGAAGAAGAAACTCCGGGTAGGCATACTCTTTGGCGGGCGTAGCGGCGAGCATGAAGTCTCACTGCTCTCGGCCGCTTCGGTTCTCAAGGCAATCGATCGCACGCGTTATGAGGTGGTGCCGATCGGCATTACCAAGCAGGGCCGCTGGCTCATCTCTGGCGATGCCGAGCGGTTGTTAGCCGGCGATTTCCCCGACACCGGCACCCTGCGCGCAGGCGATCCGCAACACACCGCCCCCGCGGCCCTCTTAGCCAAGGGACAAGGCGTCATCGTGCCCCCCATGCCCGCCGCGGAAGGCGGCCGGGGCGGCACCCTCGTCCCTTTCGAGCGCGACGCATCTTCCATCTCCCCGGCTCATGACGTGTTGCAGTTGGATGTCGTTTTCCCGGTGCTCCACGGTACGTTTGGCGAAGATGGCACCATGCAGGGCCTGTTCGAGCTCGCCGGGCTAGCCTACGTCGGATCCGGAGTACTCGGCTCGGCAACCGGCATGGACAAAGAAGTCATGAAGCGCCTCTTCCTCGCCGCCGGCCTGCCCATCACGAAGCACGTGACTTTTCTCCGCCACGAATGGCAGCAAGCCTCTAAGAAGGTCGTAACCAAACTGGAGGCTGCGCTCAAATATCCGCTGTTCGTCAAGCCCGCAAACCTGGGATCCTCCGTAGGCATCAGCAAGGCACATGATCGCAAGGAACTCGGGCCCGCCATCGACCTCGCCGCGGGGTTCGATCGCAAGATCGTAGTGGAGCAAGCCGTGGGCGGCCGTGGCAACCGCGCGAAAATGGGCAAAGCCCGCGAACTGGAAGTGGCGGTGCTGGGCAACGATGAACCAAAAGCCTCAGTGGTCGGCGAAATCGTCCCCGGGAAAGAGTTCTACGACTACGAGGCCAAGTATCTCAGCGAAGGCTCACAAGCCATCATTCCCGCCAAGCTGACAAAGAAGCAGAGCCAGCAAGTGCAGGCAATGGCGCTCGACGCTTTTCGTGCCTGTGACTGCGTTGGTCTGGCGCGTGTGGACTTTCTCCTCGAAGCGGGTGACTCCGGACGGCTCTACCTGAACGAGATCAACACCATGCCCGGCTTCACCTCCATCAGCATGTACCCCAAGCTATGGGAAGCCTCAGGAATGAAATATCGCGACCTCATTTCCAGGTTGATTGAGTTGGCCCTGGAACGCAAAGCAGAACAGGAACAAATCTCCTACTCGCGGTGATATGGTCATGAGCGGTAAACTTCGTGTAAGCAAGGAGCCGCCATGACCCTGCTCGACGCACCCACGTATGATCCTGCCAAGGCGCGCACGCGTAAGTATCTTTTAATTGCGGGCTTGGTCGCCTGCCTATTGCTTGCAGGCTTCCTCTGGTACTTCTGGGACTGGCCACAGGAGCACCGCGTCAATCAATTCTTCGCGGCGCTCGAGGCCAACGATCTGCCCAAGGCCTTCGGCATTTGGAATCACGACCCGGACTGGCAACAGCACACGCAGCGATACACCTCCTACTCCTACGGCCGCTTTGAAGTAGATTGGGGCCACAACAGCGACTGGGGCGACGTCAAGACGCACAAGATCACGATGGCGAAAACGGTAGGCTCCGGGGTGGTGGTCGGGGTCGAAGTGAACGGGCAGAAGAAGCCCGTCTTCCTGTGGGTCCAGCGCAGCGACAAGACGCTGGGCTTCTCCCCAGTTCAGCTTTCGGATGATTAGGCGCTGAGAACCGCTAGTAGCTTTTCCAGGCTGGCTGGATCTTCCACCTGTGCGCACTTCTGATTGCGGTCAATCTGCCGCAACAGCCCGCTGAGCACCTTGCCTGGACCGACCTCAACAAAGGTCGTGACTCCCTCGGCTATCAGCAGCTGCATGGATTGTGTCCAGCGAACCGCGCCAGTGACCTGGCGGACCAGGGCATCGCGCAACTGGGCGCCGTCGGTGACCAGTGCAGCATCAACGTTTACGACGACCGGCGTCTTCGCGGCAGAGAACGGCATTTCCTGAAGGATTGGGGCAAGGCCATCCTGTGCCGGCTGCATCAGGCTGCAATGGAAGGGCGCGGAGACCTGCAGCAGAACGGCTCGTTTGGCGCCGCGTTCCTTAGCCAGCGCGATGGCCCGTTCGACGGCCGCCGTCGCCCCGGAGATGACGGTTTGTTCAGGACTGTTGAGGTTAGCTGGTTCGACCGGCGCGCCCTCACTCGCTGCATCCCGGCAAACTGCGACCACGGTCTCCGCCGGCATGCCCAGAATCGCCGCCATGGCCCCTTGGCCTGCAGGCACGGCCTGCTGCATCAACTGCCCGCGGCGGCGAACCGTGCGCGCGGCTACCGCGAATTCAATCGCGCCGGCAGCAACATTGGCGGAGTATTCGCCCAGCGAGTGCCCGGCTACATAATCCGCATTGACTCCAGCCTCAGCCAGCACGCGCAGCGCCGCTACGGAAACGGTAAAGATCGCCGGCTGGGTGAACTCGGTCAACCGAAGTTGCTCTTCGGGTCCTTGAAAGCAAAGGTCCGCCAAGTCGAAGCCAAGAGCGTCGTTGGCTTCTTCGAAGGTCCGGCGCGCGATCGGGAAAGATGAGGCGAGGTCTCGGCCCATGCCTACGCTTTGGGAACCTTGACCGGGGAAGAGGAAAGCAGTCTTACTCATGTAGTTTTTCGGGTAGAGCGCGAGATCTTAATAAAGCGGTTGGATGGGCTCGCTCATATCGGGTTCAGAGGGCGGATCCGCCGGCCGCCGGCAGGCAAATTCCTGCTCCAGTTGCTGGTTGACACCAGCCAGGGCGAACTCGGCCGTCACCCGAATACCGTTATAGATGGCGCGGTCATTGGAAGAGCCATGGTTCACAATGCAGACGCCGCGAATTCCGAGCAGCGGCGCACCGCCGTACTCGGAATAATCCAATCGCTTCTTGAAGTCGTCGAATGCCTTGCGCGAAAGCAGGGCGCCGACCTGCGCGGTCACGGTCGAGTTCAACGACTGGCGTAGCAGATCGCGAACCAGGCGGGCCAGTCCCTCTGACGTTTTCAGCGCGACATTGCCCACAAACCCATCGCACACCACCACATCGGCGCGGCCGTTGTAGATGTCGCGGCCTTCTACGTTGCCGATGAAGTTGAAGGAAAGCTGCTTGAGCAGGGCAGAGGACTCGCGGGTAAGATCATTGCCTTTACCCTCTTCTTCGCCGATTGACAGCAGGCCAACGCGGGGACGAGGAATCTTGAGCACACTCCTGGCATACATTTCGCCCATGACGGCAAACTGCTCCAGATTGTGCGGCTTGCAATCGACGTTTGCGCCCACGTCAAGCAGCACGCAGGGCGAGCCGGTGGAGGTGGGCAGGAGTGCTGCCAGCGATGGACGATCTACCCCCGGCAACGCCCCCAGCACCATCTTGGCCAGGGCCATAGCGGCTCCGGTGTTACCCGCGGTAAGGAAGCCGGCGGCCTTCTTTTCTTTGACCAGGCGCAGCCCGACACGCATGGTGCTGCCCGGCTTCTTGCGGATCGCGGTGGCCGTCTTCTCGTCCATGCTGATCCATTCCGTCGCCGGAACGATCACGATCGGGAGCTGTTCACCCCTGGTTGCCTCGTGCAACGCAGCCCGCAGGCGATCCTCCGGACCCACCAGGTGGACCCGGACCGGAAGCTGGCGACAGGCATGGATGGCGCCCTTGATCTCAGGATCGGGAGCCTTATCCGACCCCATGGCATCAAGCGCGATATCCGTGAGCGTGGGCACGGAAGGGGTTAGGCTTCCTTGGCTTCGAGCACTTCGCGACCCTTGTATATGCCGCATTTGGGGCAAGCCCTGTGTGGTAGTTTCCGCTCGTGACAGTTAGGACATTCCGAGGTGGTAATGGGAGTGAGCGCGTCGTGCGAACGGCGCTTGGAAGTGCGGGCCTTGGAGTGGCGCCGCTTTGGATTCGGCATTGCAGATTCCTTTCAGGCGTTCTCCCCGGCTGTGCGGCTGCAGCCTGAGATCGCTCTCAACTTTACGTTTTGATCTTGCTGCGGAGGTCGGCAAGGGCTGTCCACCGCGCATCGACCTGGCTTGTATCGCAGTCGCATATCTCGTTGTTGCGATTACGTCCGCATCGAGGGCAGAGTCCTTTGCATTCCTGCTGGCAGAGCGCTCTTGCCGGCAGGGAGAGCAACACCTGCTCGCGCAATACGTCCTCAACCGCAAGACGGCCTCCTTCATAGTACCCGATTTCGGTATCGGAGGTCGAGATAGCGTGCTCCGAGCCGTCCGTGTCGACACCGGCGGGGCGAAACAGCAAATCAAAGTCTTCTTCGAGCCGTTGCGCGACCGGATCCAGGCAGCGAGCGCAGGGCATTTCGAAATTGCCCTTGTAGCCGGCCCGCAAGCGGATGTCCTGGATCAGATTATGGGGTCCGCGATGCTCCGTGAGGAGGTCGGCGCGGCCGTTTACCGGCATACCGTCGATTTGACGGATTCCAGAACCGTAGTCGATGGCGCCGGCCGGGATCGTCTCACTGAACTCGATCGGCTCCCGTTCCAGATCGAGCACCGTAATCAGTAGGGCCATAGCACTCTCCGGCTCAAAAGCGGTAATACACCCCGACGTTTGGTTCCAGGGTCGTTCGCAGCGTCTTGGTATCGATCGCGAACTGGTGAAAATCAGGCGTCTTGTATTTTAAGCCGCGCAACCCGCCCTGTACTCCGATTCGTTTGAACAACGAATAGTTTAGGCCCAGGTTGAAGGTGAACTCTGGCAGCAGTTGAGACGGCAAGCTCGTCCCTGGCTGGTTCACGTTGGTGATTGTCCCGGCGATAGGAGAAAAAACGATGATCCCGCCCCCCAGCGCCAGGTAAGCTTGAACCCCAGCATACGCAGGTGACTGAAGCAGGTAGGAGGCGCTGAAGTCGGTTACGTTGCTCTCTACCTTGACCACATTCTTGTTGTAAGACTCATAAAACTTGGTGAAGCCAACGTTCACTTCGTACCCTGCCCAGGGACGCCAGGGTTGGCGAAAACTGATCAGTACCCCGCCTGACTCAGTCGTATCGTCGCGAATGAAGTTGCCATTGGCCGCGCCCGTCACCTGGTAAAGGCCGGCCACGCCAACATCGAATTTCTCTTTGGGTGGGGTTACCGTCTGCATGGTTTGCGTGTCCTGTGCATGACCGGCGACAGCCCAAGGGAGCATGCCCACCACTAATACCGCGCTTAAGAAGGAGGGAAACCGCCGGCTTCGAGCCGATCGAGGGAGGGTTAGGAACTTTTTCAAACTGACACTCTGCATGGTTGAGTCTTATCCCACTATATATGGTTCCATCGGCTCGGTTTGCCTCTAGAGCCTCCGCCAATCGTCTCCCGCGAAGAGTCGAATGCCGGCAATTCCAGCAGCGCCGGCCGCTATGCAATCCGAAGCATTGCCAATGGTCACTCCGCCCAGAGCCAGGACCGGGGTTCCCCGCGCTGCTGCGCAAGCGAGGCGCAGGCCTTCGAGGCCCTGGGCGGGCTGGGAAAACCCAACCGCGAGCTTTTCGAAGACTGGGGAAAAAAGTATCAGGTCCACCTGCTCTCCGCAGGCCACATCGATATCCTCCAGGCTGTGGCAGGGCACGCTGATGATCGGGCTCGCGGAGCGAAAGGCATTCCGCACGCTGTTAGCTGCACCCGGGAGAGGCCTGCCGGCAAGGTGAACTCCGTCGGCACCGGCCCCCAGTGCCAGGGCCGCAGACTCGGACGAGGACACATTCACCAGCAGTTTCGACTGTCCCCGATCGATTCTCGCCAATACTTCCCGGGTGAGCGACTGGAGGGCGGCCGCACTCAGATCCTTCTCACGCAATTGGATGAAATCTACGCCACCGGTTGACCACCACTCGACCAGGGTGAGCAGGGGTGGTGCCACCCCCTTGCGATCCGTAATGGCACACAGTTGCATAGAGTGGAGTCTAGTCGAGAGGCACAACTAGGTTCATGGAGGAGATAGGCCCCAGTTCGCTACACCGCAGTGAACCCACGGGCGTATGCTAACCACAGGTCATGCTGTTCCGGATTTCCTGTCGAGGCTGGTGGAAGCAGCGAACATTCTGCGGCTTTCTTGGGGAAAGCCGCACACGCGGATATGAGCCGAGTGCGCGTAGCAGGAAATTCCGGGTTTCATTTCGGGTTTTTGTCCAGCCAGCAGAAATACGAAATTAATCTCGTCAGTTCGTTCTTCCGGTACCCTTCCAACAAGGCATGATTACCTACGATCTACTCATCATTGGTTCCGGCCCTGCGGGGCAACGCGCCGCTATCTACGCCAATAAGCTGGGCAAGCGGGCCGCTGTGGTTGAGCGTATGCGGACCATCGGTGGTGTTTCCGTCAATACCGGTACCATCCCCAGTAAGACCATGCGCGAAGCCGTGCTGCACCTCTCCGGCTATAACTACCGTTCGATCTATGGCATGAATTACAAGGTCAAGGAAAAGATCACGATGGCGGACCTCGCCTTCCGCGTCCAGCATGTGATCAAGACCGAGATCGATGTGACCGAGGCGCAGCTATCGCGTAATGGAATCGACGTGCTTCCCGGCGTGGCCAGCTTTGAAGATGCCAATCACGTGAAGGTCACCAACGAGGGTGGGACGCAGACCTATGAGGCGAAGAGCATCATCATCGCCACCGGCACCAAGCCGGCCGACTCCCCCCGGGTACCCATCAACGGGCGTTCGATCGTTAACAGCGATCAGATTCTCGACCTGCCCAACCTGCCCAAGTCGCTGATCGTGGTGGGTGGCGGCGTCATCGGTGTGGAGTACACCTGCATGTTCGCCGCGCTCGGCGTGCGTGTCACCCTGATTGAAAAGCGGCCTAAGCTGCTGGAGTTTGCCGACCAGGAAATCGTAGAGGCGCTCAGCTACCACCTGCGCGACAGCCGCGTGACTATGCGTCTGCACGAGGAAGTGGAAAGCGTGGAAGAGCTGCCCGATTGCAGTGTGGTCGCCAATCTTGAAAGCAAGAAGCGAATCTCCGGCGGGGCGTTGCTGTATGCGGTTGGCCGCTCCGGCAATGTCGACCAACTCAACCTGGGGTGCGTCGGCATCGAGCCGGATTCTCGCGGCCGCATCCCCGTGGACAAAGATTTCCGCACCAAGGTGCCGAACATCTTCGCGGTGGGAGACGTGATTGGCTTTCCCAGCCTGGCCTCGGTGTCGATGGAGCAAGGCCGAATCGCCGTTGCGCGCGCCTTCGGCAACGATAACCTGGTCTCCAATCCGAGCTACTATCCATATGGCATTTATACGATTCCGGAGATCTCGTTTATCGGCAAGACTGAGGAGCAGCTCACCGACGAAGATGTGCCCTACGAAGTGGGCGTCGCTTATTATCGCGAGATTGCCCGCGGTCAGATCAGGGGCGATACCACCGGCCGCTTGAAGATTGTTTTTCATCGCGAGACACGGCATCTCTTGGGAGTGCATATCATAGGCGAGGGCGCCAGCGAGCTGCTGCACATCGGGCAGGCCGTCATGGCCCTCGGCGGTACACTGGACTACTTTATCGATACGGTGTTCAATTACCCCACCCTTGCCGAGTGCTATAAGGCTGCCGCATTTAACGGCATCAACCGGCTTGCCCGGGCGGCGGACTGAGGGAAGGGGAGGGCGCATGGGCAGAACGATTGGCGTTGTCGTGTCCTCGAGAATTGTTGCGGGACTCATTGAAGATCACAAACTGGTTGGACCGCTGGGCACATATCCTGCGAATCCGGATGATCACGAAGCTCTGCTGGAATATCCATTCGAAAGCCTTTGCCATTTGATCAGCGATCAGGTCCTTGCCCTTCATCCGGAGGGCAAGTTCGATGCTATAGGTGTCGCCATTCCCGGGATCATCCGCGACGGGATTTGTGAGGACTCTCCGAACCTGGCTCAATTAAAGGGCGCGAATGTTGCCGAATCGTTGGCTGCCATCTTCCAGTCGAAGGGGATTACTGCACCATTGAAGACGCTGAATGATGCCGATGCCGTGGCCGCGGGGCTGGCCGTTACCCAAGGTCGTACCGATAAGCTGGTGCGGGTTTGGACGATCGGCAACGGTATCGGATTCGGCCGCTATCCTTACGTGCCAGGTGTGTGGGAGGGCGGTCACACGGTGGTGACCCTCGATCCCAAAGAGACCTATTGCGGCTGTGGAGGGAGAGGACACCTGGAAGGGATCATGGGTTACCGCGCGATGCGTCTGCGCTTCCTCGATATGGAGCCGGAGGAAGTGTTTGCCGCAGCCAAGAAAGGCGACGCCCGTTGCATGGACTTTGTGCGCCTCTGGCACCGCGGTCTGGGCGCCGCCACAGCCACCTCGATTCACTTAGGGGGCACCGGTCGTTTTTACTTTACCGGCATCAATGTGCGCTTCCTCGACCTGAATCTGCTCAAGGAATATTTGTGGCAAATGGTCAAAATGAGCCCGCTGCAAAGCTACTCATTGGAGGTCGTGCCCGATGAACCCGAGGTCGCGGTCATCGGTGCAGCCGCGTCAGCTTTGTTGGCTCCCACCTCTTAGTACATACGAGAAACAAATGCGATGCGGTTTAGAGCGTGTATGCGGACCGGGATTTATGAGTTAAGTCCCGCAGGGACGGCTGAACTTAGCCCAGGACGCTAGTCCTGGGTACACCACGAAACAGGATTAAGTCCCGCAGGGACGGCTGAAGGTTGTCCAGGATTACCTCGCGGCCTATTTTCAGCCGTCCCTGCGGGACTGGTCGTCCTTCCAAATCCAACCCAGGACTAGCGTCCTGGGCTAAGTTCAGCCGTCCCCGTTCGACAAGCTCAGGGCAGGCTCTGCGGGACTCAGTTTGGATTGGAGTTCGCACACAGGCTCTTTAGAAGCAGTTGCGCCGGAAGGTACCCCTCAGCAGCTTAAAGCCCAAATGATTTTGTTGGGTTGTGTACGGGCTGAAGCCCGTACACAACATATCTATCGTTAGGAATAACTCCGCTGGTAAATCCGCGACAGCCGGTCGTGCCATGTCAGCCGATCCGGGTCGAACCACGCCCAGGCAAACCCCAGGCCCAGCGGAGCGGCCGAGAGCAGCACATACAAAACCCGCATGCACATTGCCTTCCGCGTCGGGTTCTCGTCTTCGAACGTGCACAACGCAATTTTCGCGTAGCGCATACCGGGGGTCCCGTCGGCATACTTGAAGAACAAGTATTGGTACAACAATCCAAACCCTGCCAGCACTAAACCGGCGGCCACCAGCGCAGGTTTTCCCGAGGGAGGATGCGCTGTACAGGCGACAAACACCAGCACGAAGATAGCGAAGGCAGAGACGATCAGAGCCAGGTCAAAAATCCCGGCCATGATTCTGTCTTCCAACGGCGCCGTTTTGAGCGGGATTTGTGGTGACACCGATTCCCCCCCATCCGTAGACGCCTCGTTATCCAGCCGGATGGGAGACCAATCCGCCGGCGTCGCCCCGATGTTGACTGTCTGCGAGATACTCTCGGGCGCAACTTCAAAAATCCCCAGCTGATCAAGTTCGTCCTGTGAGGTCTCACGCAACGGACCTTCCGCCAGGCGAGGACGCATTTTGCGTGCTGCGACCAGCTCCCGCGGAAACTCTATCAGATTCACCGCCAGCGGCTCGACAGCCGTAAACACCGGCTCTCCCTCCACCACCTCGGGGTAATGAAGCACACCCTCTTCTTCAGGGCTTAGAGAACCACTCCAGCTTTCGGGTAAAGGTTGCGGCAAAAGAGGGGCGCCATCGCTGACTGGAACCGTGGCGGCGGCCGGCTTCTCCTCCCGGGCTCGAGCCTCAGCGGCTAACACCTCGCTGTAAGAGGGAGCATTTGCGTAACGTTGGGCGACCTTAGCGGCCAGCTGGGATGCGCGGGAATCAACTTTACGCTCGATGCGCTCCAGGCCGGGAAGAGCGATCTGCTCCTCCTTGTGGCGCAATCGGCGCGTGCGCGTCGCGGCAAGGCGCTCGCTCAATTCTGTCTTCCATGCCGGCATAACCTCAGTGTCCGCATGTGAAAGGTTTTCCCCGACGTTTGACGAAGAAGGACTCAATTCTGTTCTCCTCTTAAATGTTGCATGTTGCGTGGCCCCGTAGAACAAAGAATGGAGATGGGCACACACTTCCCGGTGTGCACCTTATTTAAGCGACATGGGAGCGGAGGCAACAGAAACACGCTTCTTTCTTCATTGGCAAGCGCAATGAAGGCGAGAGAACGAGCCTGAATTTCACCAGAGCGACGGCGCGATCAAGTACCTTGGGTATGGGCCATTTGCTATCCTAGCCTTGCCCCTGGTAAATGAGAGTCCGTACCTTTTTGTTTATCACAGCGTTAATGCTGTGTCATCTCAAGCTTTGGCCGCAGACGTTGACCAAGCAGTTTCCCGCGGCTTCAGGCCCATCGTCGCTTCCCGACGCGCCCGACTATCCGATTGCTGAAGTGGTTGCCGCGCCGCCGTCGGGCGTACCAGTGCGCTTCGAGTCCAAACAGCAGGAGAAGCATGGCGAGGTCTATTCGCTCATCGGCGACGTCAGGATCGAATACAAGGACTACATTCTCACCGCGGATAAAGTTTCCTACAATCGCGAAACCGGCGACGCCGAGGCGGATGGCCATGTACGGCTCCAGGGAGGACGAAACAACGAACTCATCCTCGCCGATCACGGCAAGCTCAACTTCGAACTGGAGACCGGCCGTTTCGAAAACGTGACCGGAAGCATTGGCCGTCAGCCCTCCGCCAGCAAGAAGAAGCTGGTATACACCACCGCCAACCCCTTCCTCTTTACCGGCCGTGTGCTCATCAAGGAAGGACCAGAGCGGTACCGGGTGATCCAGGGCACGATGACCTCCTGTCTCCTGCCTGACCCCGACTGGCGAATTCATTCATCGCTGATCCGCATGAATTATGGAGTGGCGAAGGCAAAGAACAGCTACTTCACCTTGCTTGGCGTGCCCATTCTCTATTTGCCCTACGTCACCCACCCGGTCGACGCGGACGCCAGGCAAAGCGGACTGCTGCTCCCGGTCGCGGGGACCTCTTCGACTAAAGGGACCATCGTTGGGGAATCGATCTACCTGGTGATCAACCGCAGCATGGATGCCACCTTCGGCACCCAGTATTTCTCCAAGCGCGGCTGGTCGCCCAGTGGCGATTTCCGATATCACGGCCGCGGAGAAGATTTTGTCAATGCCCGTTTCACCGCCTTGTGGGACCGGGGATTAGCGCCTGATTACCTCGACCAGGGCGGCCAGGACATCGTTTTTAGTGGCAGGCGCGACTTTGACCTGGACGAGCACACCCGGGCCGTGGCCACCGGCGAATATCTCAGCTCTTTCGTCTATCGCGAGGCGTTCGCCGAATCCTTTGCGCTGGCAGTCGCTTCTCAGGTCACGTCGTCGGCGTTCGTTACCCACAATGACGCTGGGCGTTCGGCGAGCATCAGCTTCGACCGCTATCAGAATTTTGAAGGCGTCACCCAGGTGGGCAACACCTACGTCACGCCGCAGATCCGTATCCTGCACGTGCCCCGACTCGATTTCGACACGGTTGACCAGCCTCTTCTCGGGACGCCTCTGCGCTGGAGCGTGGATAGTTCCGCAGCCGGACTGAGCCGCAGTGAGCCGGGCTACAAGACGGGAAACATCGGCCGCTTTGATCTCTATCCCCACCTTGAGCTGCCCCTGCACCTGGATGGCTGGACGCTGCGGCCGGAAATAGGTGCTCGTGAGACCTATTACACGCAAAGCCAGATTCCCAGCCCCACTACGCCCCTGCCGGGGAATGGCAGTGTCAACCGCTCTGACCTGGAGGCCAGCTTTGAGCTCCGGCCGCCGGCGCTGGTTCGCGATTTCAAGGCGCCCTCCCTTGAACGGCTCTTCGGCAGCGACCTGCGGCACACGATCGAGCCTGAGATTCAGTATCGTTATGTTGCCGGGGTTAACAACTTCGCGTCCATCCCCCGCTTCGACACCACCGACGTAGTAAGCGATACGAACGAGGTGGAATACTCGCTCACCCAGAGGCTCTTCTTCAAGCATTTACATCCCAAAGCCTGCAGCAGCGGCGATCTGCCTCTACCGATCAACGGCATCATCAGCCTGCCCGGAAGCTATACGGAATGCGGCGGCGATACCGATGCGTGGATTACCTGGAAGCTGGCCGCAAAATACTTCTTCGACCCGTCCTTCGGGGGGGCCGCCTCTCCCTTCCGGCGCAATGTGCTGGCGTCTACGCTCGACCTCACCGGGGTGGCTTTTCTCAACGGACCGCGCAACAATTCGCCGCTTATTTCGCGCTTCAAAGTTCGCACCAGCGAACACAGCGACCTGGAATGGGATGCGGATTATGACTTCAAGACCGGCCGGATGGACGCCAGCAACGTGTTCGTCGACTACCGGCGAGACAGCGTCTTCGGTAGCGTGGGCTACTCCAGCCTTCAGGCGCTGGATGCATCGTTCACCGCCACCCTTGCCAGCCAGGTAACGAAATACAACCTCCTGCGTCTGTTGCTGGGGTATGGAGCTCCGACCAAGCGCGGGCTGAGCGCCGGCGTAAACGCCGGCTACGACTTTATTCAGAATGCTCTGCAATATGGCGGCATCCAGTCCTCCTACAACTGGGACTGTTGCGGGCTTAGCGTCGAATATCGCCGCCTGGCACTGGGATCAGTCCGCAACGAGAATCAATACAGCTTCAACTTCACCCTGGCCGGCGTAGGCGCGGCGGGAAACCTGAAGCATTCAGAGCGGATCTTTTAATCTGCCCCGGCTGCCGCCGCTGGACACGCTAGTGGGAAAACCGTTCTAATGAAAAGATGCTCCGGAAAGGTGGTTGTCTTGTCGGTTCGCCGTACCTTGGTTTTGTGCCTGCTCATTTGTCTTTCTGCAGGCTGTAAGGCGCAGAGTCCCCCCAGCACTACATCGAGTAATGCCTCGCCCGTCCCTACCACTCAGCTGAATCGGAGAATCGAAGTCCTGGTGCGCTCGCAGTTTGAGGTGCCTCCGAATGTTGACGTCGCGATTGGGGCCACCAGCAAAAGCGAATTCCCCGGGTTTGACAATCTGCCCATCACTTTCTCCAGCAATGGCAAGCACACGGTGGTGAATTTTCTCCTCTCCAGCGACGGCAACACAGTTGCGCGCCTGGAAAGGTTTGACATCAGTCATAGTCCGGCGGAGATGATCTCGATTCAAACCCGCCCCTTGCGCGGGACGCCCGATGCCAAGGTCACCATCGTGAACTTTGACGACCTGGAATGTCCCTACTGCGCGCGCATGCACGAGCAGCTCTTCCCGGCCACGCTGGATCGCTATAAAGGACTGGTTAAGTTCTTCTACAAGGACTATCCACTGGTCGAAATCCACCCCTGGGCTATGCACGCCGCAGTGGATGCGAACTGTCTTGCCGAACAGGGCCCAGAGGCCTACTGGAGGTTTGTCGACTACGTGCATTCGCACGGGTCAGATGTCACCGGGCCGTCGAAAGACGTCCATGAAGCGGAGAAGACGCTGGATAAACTTGCGCGGGATGAGGGCCAGCGCTCCAAGCTGGACCAGCCCAAGCTCGACGCATGCATCGTAAAACAGGACGATTCTGCGGTACGTGCATCGATGAAGCAGGGAGACAGTCTTGGCGTGAACGGTACTCCAACCTTGTTTATCAACGGCGAGCGCATCTCCGGTGCCTTGCCGCAGCCAGAGCTTTGGATCGCGATCGACCGGGCTCTGCGAGAGGCCGGTGTACAGCCTCCGCCGCAGGTAGCGGAAGAGGTAAAGAAACCAACACCGCCGGCCCCCAAATAGAGACCATGCGATCGCGAGGAGAAAGACCGTTGGAACGACTGCGAGTGCCCGCCTTACCACGCAACTCCACTGTGGCCGTTGCCTGTGCCTCGATAAGCCTCGTGTTGTTGAGCGCTGTTCTAGGTTGCAAACACAGCTATGGGCCAGACGTAGTGGCGACGGTCAACGGACAACCCGTTCAGCGCTCTGAGGTGGAGAAGCTCTACCGCGAGAACCTGGGCAATAACAAGGAAGAACCCACCAAAGAGCAGGCTGAGGCCACACGGCTGGGCATTTTGAAGCAGTTGATCGACGATGAGATCGTGCAACAAGCGGCCAAGAAGATGAATTTGGTGGCCAGCGATGAAGAGGTCGACGCCAAACAGGCTGAAATGAAGGCTCCCTACACCCAGGAGGAATGGGACAAGCGCCTACAGGCAGTCGGCTTGTCGCTGGACGAACTTCGGGTCCAGATCCGGCGCAATCTCACTTCAGAAAAACTGATGAACAAGGAAGTGAACTCGCGCATCAACATCACCGACGCGGATGTCAGCAACTTCTATAACGCGAACAAGGCCCAGTTCAATTTTATAGAGCCAAAGTACAACATAGCGGACATTGTCGTAACTTCTCAGCCCACACCCATGCGGCAGGGAACCAATCTGCAGAACAGCAAAGCGAACAACGATACCGAAGCGCGGAAAAAGATCGAAATGATCCACAGCCATCTGGAAAGCGGAGAAGACTTCGCCACGTTGGCATCGAACCTATCTGAAAACACAAATGACGCCAGCAATGGCGGCAACATGGGTTTTGTCCCGGAATCGAGCTTGCGTAGCCAGCCCCCGCCAATCTTTGCCGCGATCTCTAAATTGCAGCCGGGGCAAATTACGGATGTCATTCCAATACTCGCTCCGGGCGCAAAAGCTCCTATAGGCTACGCGATCTACAAACTAATAGAAAAAGAGCCAGCCGGCCAGCGCGAGCTAAACGACCCCCGAGTGCAGCAGGACATCCGCCAACAACTGCGCGACAGCCGCTCCCAGCTGCTACGAGCCGCCTACTACGAAATGATGCGCGATCAAACCAAGGTAGAGAACCATCTGGCGGAGCAGATCTTCAAAAACGGCGCTCAGTAGGGAACGTCGGAGGAAAAATACCGATCAGGTCCGTAGTGTGTGCGAGAGAACCCACCAATTGCAAAATGAGTCCCGAAGGGACGGCTGAACTTAGCCCAGGACGTAGTCCTGGGTAGAGATTCGAGCGACGACAAGTCCCGAAGGGACGACTGGAAGTTAACAGGCAGTTCCAGATACGCCCCAGATCCTTTTGCGTTTGAATTCCCGACGCGCTCGCGCATCCAGGACCACGTGTCGACAGCCGTACCAGCCGTCCCTACGGGACTTTTCACTAGAGCATTCCAACCCAGGACTGCGTCCTGGGCTAAGTACAGCCGTCCCTACGGGACTCGATCTCGAGATGACATTCTCACCCAGACTTGAAGCCGTGCCATTCGTTCGCAAACCTACTCAAAAAAGGTGCGTCTGTTTCCGCGGCAACGGAAGCCCGAAATGTTCATACGCCAGCCGAGTAGCCACCCGTCCCCGAGGAGTCCGATCCAGAAAACCAATCTGGATCAAAAAGGGCTCATACACCTCCTCCAGGGCATCCTCCTCTTCCGCCAGGCTGGCTGCCAACGTATTCAGCCCCACCGGGCCTCCATCGTACTTCTCAATAATAGTCAGCAGCAGCCGGCGATCGAGGTCGTCAAACCCGTGAGCATCCACCCCGTGCAGCTTTAAAGCCGCTTCGGCCGTGGGCCGGTCGATGCTGCCCGTACCCCGTACCTGGGCGTAGTCACGCACCCGGCGCAGCAGCCGGTTGGCGATGCGCGGCGTTCCGCGCGAGCGCAATGCGATCTCCGCCGCTCCATCCCGATCAATCGGCACGTTCAATACTTCAGCCGACCGCTCGACGATGAAGCGCAATTCGTCTTCTCTATAGAACTCCAGTCGCAGCAGGATCCCAAACCGCGACCGCAAGGGCGAGGAAAGCAGCCCCGATCGTGTGGTGGCCGCGATAAACGTGAACGGCCTGATTTCCATCACATGCGTCCGAGCTGCCGGTCCCTGCCCGATGATGATATCCAGCTTGTAATCTTCGAGCGCGGTGTACAGCTTCTCTTGGAGCACCGGCTGCAAGCGGTGGATCTCATCCAAAAACAACACCTGTCGATCCCGCAGGTTGGTCAGGATCGCGGTCAAATCTCCCTGAATCTGCAGCGCCGGACCCGAGGTCTGCTGAAAGCCGACATCCAGCTCGTTGGCAATAATCGTCGCCAGCGTCGTCTTACCCAGGCCGGGCGGCCCGAATAACAGCACATGATCCAGTGCTTCGCCGCGCGACTTCGCCGCGGTGAGGGCGATAGCTAGCTGTTCCTTGGCCTTCTCCTGGCCGATGAACTCCCGCAGCCACTTGGGCCGCAGCTTCAGTTCAAAGGATTTATCATCTTCGGCACGGTCGGCAGAGACCAGCCGCTCAGCTTCACTTCTACCGTCGGACATTGGCATCAGATTAGCAGCAAGAGCTGTAGAACGGGCGGGGTGAAGCGCATCCAAGCGGGAAGGAACCCGCATTCTGGGTAGAATCATCATCTATGCTTTCAACAACGCTGCTTCCGCAGCGAACTAAACTTCTTCGCATCTTCGGAATCATGCTCGCGACAGCCACCGCCTGCATTGCCGTTCTCTATTTCTCCATACCCATGGCCGACACTCAACAGAACAAATTCGACGTGATTCTGGTGCTGGGCAATCCCGCCACAGACAATGGCTCCATCGCGCCGCTTGCCCAATCGCGCGTCACGGAGAGCATCCGGCAGTATCGCGCGGGAGTCGCGCCCCGGATCATGATGACCGGAGGAGCAGTGCGCAACCAATTTGTCGAATCCCAGGTGATGATGCAGTATGCCCACTCCCAGGGTGTGCCCGCATCCGCACTCTTTACCGAAGAAGATTCGCACAACACCATCCAGAACGCGTATTACTCGTACCGGATCATGCAAGCGGAGGGGTGGACTTCAGCGCTAATCGTCACCTCACCCACCCATGTGCGCCGTGCCAGCCTTATCTTCCAACACTATCCGCTTGCCTGGAAAATGGACGACGCCCCCTGGCCACCCGATTATCCGCTCTGGAAGAAGGCCTGGTTCTGGTTCAGCGAAACCGGCTACACCGCGTACGGACGCATCTTTGGCTTTCCTAACGCCCACCAATATCTACCCCATCCCCATTTCAGGTGGCCGCGCCTCTAGAGACAGATCGCCCATGCGTTTTTACTATCGACGTAAAGAGGAAGACGGGTGCGAACGCGGTCATTCCGTCGAAGAAAGGCCGCACAGAGCCAATATGTCCAACGCCCAGCAATAGTAAAAACGCAAAATTCATGCCCAAGTTTTCAGGCTTTCAATTTAATCGCCCGCAACAACTCGCAGCATTGCTGCTGTTGCTGCTGGTGGCGCAATGCCTCTGGGTCTTTCACCGCCAAACTCTGACCTCGCGCGACTACGACTTCGCCCGCTGCGGTCGTGAGATGTGGGAAAAGCCAGACCCCCTCGCCGGATACTTCACCACCTGTGGCAATATTCCCGATGGCACCCTGGGATACCGCATCGCGGCCCTACCCCTGACCCTCCAGCGTGTGCTCGCCGGACAGGCCGCGGACACCTCAACCTGGGAAATGCGCCACGAACTCGGTTACGTTCTGGTGCTGCTGCACAGCGGTTTCCTGCTCACCGGAATTATGCTGGGGGGAGCGCTGTGGTGGGTCACCCGGCGCCTCTATGGCAATCCCGGCGGCTTTATCGCTCTCGCCCTGTACTGCTTCTCTCCCACGGTAATCCACGCCTGTACCTACCCGAACAACGAAATCCTCACGGCTTTTGGGCTCTTTGCCTCGCTCTACACTGCCATGGGCGTGGCCCACGCCATGCAGGGACCCCCTCGTAAGTGGCGCTCGCGCATTGTGCTGCTCACCCTCACTCTCGCTTTTACCGCAACGTCCCATGTCGCCGCCTTTCTGCTCGCGCTGCTGTTGTCCATCGGCCTGATGGCCTACCTGGCGGTCGGCCGCCGCGCCTACATCGTGCCCATCATGATGGCGGCGAGCATCGGAACTTTGCTGCTGGTATTCGCTTCCTATGACTTCAGCCTCGACGCCTTCAGCTACTTCTTTCGCAGCGGCGCCGGACGCATAGGGTTTTCTCTGCAGTCCGCGCGTCATTGGTTGCTGAGCCTTCAGAATTCGGCCGTAACCCTGGCCGCAGCTACCGCCCTGCTGCTTTATCTGCCGACCCGCCGATCGCGATATTTTGGCAATACCGTGCCCTTGCTCCTGTCGCTGCTGTTCTTTTTCCTCGTCACCCCGGGAATTTCCAGCGAACCCACCCTCTGGGCTCTCCCTTTTCTGCTCACATTTATCGCCGGAGTGTTTGCCGATTTTCTCGAAACCCGCTATCGCCGCCTCTTCCTGGCCATGACTGGCTGCCTCCTTGCTCTGCAAGCGGCTGTGAGCCTTCTCTCCTTGCCTTAGATGGGACAAATGATTCAAAGAAAAAGACTTAGAGTGGCCTCATTGCCTTGCTGGGCAGCTCTAAAACACGTATCATCTAAATAGCCCTCGACCGCAGATTTATTCCCCGTCCAAGGCCCACCATCTTATGGCAGACGATCCAAATCCTCTCCTCCCTCTAGGTCCAAACGGCAGCGACGGCAACCCGCCCGACGGACCGGGAACTCGCCTCATCCCCATCAACATTGAAGATGAGATGAAGCGTTCGTATCTCGACTACTCGATGTCGGTCATCATCGGGCGCGCTCTTCCCGACATTCGAGATGGCTTCAAACCGGTGCATCGCAGGATCCTCTACACCCTGCATGAGATGGGCCTGGAGTTCAACAAGAAGTACGCCAAGTGCGCCAAAGTCGTCGGTCAGGCCATGGGTGTCTATCACCCCCACGGCGATTCGGCGATCTACGACACCATGGTGCGGCTGGCGCAGCCTTTCAGCATGCGCTATCCCATGGTCGACGGCCAGGGTAACTTCGGCTCCGTAGACGGTGACCCGCCCGCGGCCATGCGCTATACGGAATGCCGCATGACGCGCATTGCCGGCCAGATGCTGGCCGACATCGATCAGGACACGGTCGACTTTGTTCCCAACTACGACGAAAGCACCACGGAACCCACGGTGCTGCCAACCCGCGTTCCCAACCTGATCGTGAACGGGTCAAATGGAATCGCGGTGGGCATGGCGACCAACATTCCGCCCCACAACTTGAACGAGGTGATCAGCGCCACCATCGAACTGGTCAAGAATCCTCAGGCGGGTTTGGCCGAGGTCCTGCAACATGTGCAAGGGCCGGACTTCCCCACCGGCGGTTTCATCTACGGCCGTGGCGGCATTGCCCAGGCCTACAAGACCGGCCGTGGGCGCTTCCTGATGCGTGCCAAGGCGGCTATCGAGCAGTTAAAGGGCGGCCGCCAGGCGATCATCGTCACTGAGATTCCCTACCAGGTCAACAAATCCAAGCTGATCGAGCGCATCGCCGAACTGGTAAACGACAAAGTCATCACCGACATCTCTGAGGACGACTTCCGCGATGAGAGCGATCGCGACGGCATGCGCATTGTCATCGGCCTCAAGCGCGGCGCAGAGGCACAGATCGTCCTCAACCAGCTCTATAAGCACACCCAGATGCAAGAGAGCTTTTCCATGATCTTTCTCGCGGTGGTCAATGGCCAGCCGCGCGAGCTCGCTTTGCATGACGCTATTCGCCACTTCATCAACCACCGGGTAGACGTGGTTCGCCGGCGCACGGCGTTCCTGCTAAAGAAGGCTCGGGAGCGCGAACACATTCTTGAGGGCTACAAGATTGCCCTGGATAACATCGACCAGGTCATCCGCATCATTCGTGGCTCAGGATCCCGCGCGGAAGCACGGGAAAACCTGCGCCGCTTCTCTTTGTCCAAGGATATTGTTTTCAAGCTCGACACCGGCATCGTAACCGGGCCGGAGCGGGAACCCGGGCTGAGCTATCGGCAGATCGACGCCATCCTCGAATTGCAGCTCTATCGCCTCACCCAGCTTTCCACTGACGAGATCATCAAAGAACTGGTCGAGGTGCGCGAGCGCATTGCCGAGTATGAAGCGATTCTGGCCTCGGAACCAAAACTACGCGCGTTGATCATCAAGGAGCTCGAAGCTGCACGCAAAGAGTTCGGCGACGAGCGCCGCACCCAGATCCTCGACGAGACGGCCGAGTTGCAGCTGGAGGATCTGATCGCGGACGAACAAGTCGCCGTCACTGTCTCCCATTCCGGCTATCTCAAGCGCACGCCGATATCGATTTATCGCCAGCAGCGGCGCGGCGGCACCGGCCGGCTGGGCATGAAGACGCGGGAAGAAGACTTCGTTTCCCAGCTCATCGTCGACTCCACGCATGCGTACCTGCTTTGCTTCACCAACACCGGCCGCGTCTATTGGCTCAAGGTCTATGAGATTCCCGATATCGGTGCTGCCGGCAAGGGCAAATCCATGGCCAGCCTGCTCAACCTGCAGCCGGGAGAGAACGTGCGCACGATTCTGCCCGTCCGCAACCTGGAAGAGGATGGCAAGTTCATCTTTTTTGCCACCCGCAAGGGCACAGTCAAGAAGACCCCGCTCAAAGACTTCTCCAACGTCATGGCCCGCGGCATTATTGCCATCGGTATCGACGACGATGACGAGTTGATCGGCGCTTGCAGCACTGATGGCAACCAGATCATTTTCCTGGCGACCCATGCCGGGATGGCGATTCGCTTCGGTGAGAACGACGTGCGCTCCATGGGCCGGCCTGCTTATGGTGTCCGTGGTATCGACCTGATGAAGGGTGATTACCTGGTCGGTCTGGCTGCTACTCCCCTGGAGCGTAAGAAGAATGGCAATGGGGGACAATCCCCCTCGTTGATTCTCTCCATTACCGAGCAGGGCTATGGCAAACGCACGGACGTGGACGAATACCGGCTGCAGACCCGGGGCGGCAGGGGCGTCATTAACGTAAAGACGACTAGCCGCAACGGCAAGGTGAGCGCCATCCTGTTGGTCGATGAAACCTCGGAACTCATGGTCATCAGCCAATACGGCAAGATCATTCGCATTGATACCAAGACCATCCGCGCTGCCGGCCGGTCCACGCAGGGCGTTCGTTTGTTGCATCTCGAGGATGAGGACAAGGTTGCCGCAGCGGTGGTCATCCCGCCGGAAGAGGCTAAATCCGACCCCGAAAACGGCACTCTACTGCAATAAAAGGAAAGGGGTACCGCGAGCGCGGTACCCCTCTTCAAGGCAGATTAGCAGTGATTCAAACTTAGAAACCTCTGGCTGACTTCAGTTTCGGCTGTTTGGTCGAAGCTGAATCGTCGGACGTTGTCGCGTGTGAATTGCCGCAGTTGTCCACCTCAAAGCGGCCGTACTGGGGCTGCAAGTACAGGACGTACTGTTGGCCAACATACATGGCAAAGAAGCGCGGGCTGTTTTCGCTGAAAACCGTCACTTCGGTGTTGGTGCGCGCCTTGCCGTGGATCTTGGAGTCAACGCGAACCGTATAGTTCACGCCATCCAGAAAATCCCACGTTTCCGGTACTGGTTGAGCTGCCGTTACCGTACCCAAGAACACGGAGGATGCCATATGCATCTCCTTATGCGTGCTGACACGAGTTGTCTTGCACTGGGAGAAACCATTGGCGGCACTCAGGCAGAGAATTAATGCTATAGCAAAGTTTTTCACAAACCCTCCTAGGGTTACGTATCGATATTTGCGGTACCACGTAAGTTGTATGTGTACTGCTTAAGTGGTAGATTGCCGTGTCCGACGGGGGATGGCAATTGTATTGTTTTGGAACGCCCTTACTTCGGAGGAGGGTAAGCAGACCGATGGTAATGGAAGCGCCAATAAGCGCCCTGTTTGCACCATCTGCCACCAGGAACGTGGCAGATAGAAACCTGTGACTGTGGCATAGAAGAGCAGAGCAGGCAGGTACCTACGTTTGCACCAGGGTACTTGGAGCGCTTTTAGGAAACCGTCACAGTGTCATTGGCACGGTTTTGTATCAGGCGAAGTGTCCGCGTGAAAAACGACCGGCATGACTTGAGTCCCGAAGGGACGGCTGAACTTAGCCCAGGACGCAGTCCTGGGTTAGCAGGCGCCCTTGAAAAGTCCCGTAGGGACGGCTGAAAACCTATCGGATCGGGAATTCTCAATCGCGGAATATTTTAGGTGGAAGGTTCTTTGGGGATCGCTTCCAGGTAACTTCCAGTCGTCCCTACGGGACTTTTCGTCCCTCGAATTTCTACCCTGGACTAGCGTCCTGGGCTAAGTTCAGCCGTCCCCTCGGGACTCAATTTTGCAATCGGTTTCTCACGCAGCGGCTTTGTTTGACCTTTACGGCCCGACTGAAGTCGTCCCCTGATACAAAACCCACGCCTCAATCATTACCATTGGCGTGAACCACCTGCCGGATGACCTTACTCGCCTCATCCATCGGTCCGGAATTTCCGCAGACATTCACCATCCAATGTTGATAATTATTGGTGAGAAACAGCAGATACTGCTTGCCCGACTCCAGGACGGCAGCATCATCCCTGTGCTCGCTGAAGATGGTGATCTCGCCCGTCTGTTTGCCTTTGACCTTCTGGTCGATATGCACTACATACTCGGTGCCATCCAACGCGTCCCATGACTGCGGCACTTGGCGTGACGACATCACGGTACCGATAATTACCGCCTGCGAGTCCTTCATCTCCTTGGAGACCTGCAGCGTGCTGGGGCAGGCCGCGAACGAAGCTGCCGTGAAAAAAAACCAGACTAATCCTGTGACGGCTCGCTTCAATCTTCCTCGCTTCCCTCGTCCGTCCATGATCCCACGATTGCAGCCCCATTCCGCCTGAGAAACCGCTCGCGAACCAAGAGATTCATCCCGTATCCACGAAAGTGTTATTACGCGATTGCACAGACGTGGCAGCCCCTGTAACACGGAGGAGGGAGCCGGAGTAGCCTTTATTCCGGCCAGCGGCGGAAGATGAGCGCTCCGTTGGTTCCACCGAAGCCAAAAGAATTGGAGAGCGCCACGTCCAGCTGAGCCGATTGCGGCTTATTGGCAATGTAGTTCAGGTCACAGGCCGGATCCGGATCGTCGAGATTGGTGGTGGGAGGCACGGTCTGATTTTGTAGGGCCATGATGGTGATACCTGCCTCCAGGCCGCCCGCACCGCCCAGCAGATGCCCCGTCATCGACTTGGTCGAGCTCACCAGGAGCTTGCCGCTGGTTGCATGTTCATTGAAAAGAGACTTGATGGCCGCAGTCTCCAGTGCGTCGCCCAAAGGAGTAGACGTAGCATGGGCATTTACATAACCCACCTCGCTGGGCTCCAAATTCGCGCTGCGCAGCGCATTCCTCATGGCCCGCAGGCAGCCCTCCCCTCGCGGCGCCATGCTGGTGATGTGGTACGCGTCCGCGCTCATTCCATAACCGACGACCTCCGCCAGGATGGCGGCGTCTCGGGCGCGGGCATGCTCCAACTCCTCCAGGACGAGGATCCCGGCGCCCTCGCCGACCACAAACCCGTCGCGGTCTTTGTCAAAGGGCCGGCAGGCATGCTCCGGGTCGGCGTTGCGAGTGGAAAGCGCTCGCATGGCGGCAAACCCGCCCACACCCATGGGCGTTATAGCGGCCTCGGCGCCGCCCGCAATGACCACGTCGGCATCGTCGCGCTCGATGGTGCGAAACGCGTTGCCCACGGAATGGGCACTGGTGGTGCACGCCGTCGAGGTTGACTCATTCGGGCCCAGCGCCCCATAGCGGATGCTGACTTGGCCGGCCGCCAGGTTGGCAATGGTCCCAGGAATAAAAAATGGTGAAATTTTGCGCGGGCCGCCTTGCAGCATGGCGCTGTGCTCCCGCTCGATCACGTCGAAACCGCCAATACCCGATCCGATATTCACGCCCACCCGCTCGGCGTTCCACGGACCGATCTTCAAACCTGAGTGGGTAATGGCCTCGTGGGCCGCAGCAAGCGCGAAATGGATGAAGCGCCCCATCTTGCGCGCTTCCTTCTTTTCCATAAAGTCCAGTGGATTAAATCCCTTCACCTCGGCCGCAAATGTTACGGGAAACCCCTTCGCATCGAAGCTGGTGATGGGAGCCATTCCGCTCTTGCCGGAAAGCAGGTTGTTCCAAACCTCGGGCGCAGTTTTACCTATTCCACACAACAGCCCGATGCCGGTAACAACGACCCTTCTCGCCATTTTGTCCGACTCACTTACTGCCTTTCGCGTTTTTCTCGATGTATTCCGTAGCGTCTTTTACGGTCTTGATTTTCTCTGCATCCTCGTCCGGGATTTCCAGGTCAAAAGCTTCCTCGAACTGCATCACCAGTTCGACTACATCGAGCGAGTCTGCTCCCAGATCTTCCTGAAACGACGCACTGGGAGTCACTTCAGCATCATCGACCTGAAGTTGCTCGACGATGATCTGCTTTACCTTTTCTTCCACTGCTGCTGTTGCCATTCCGTTCTCCTGTCTATGAAAACAATTTGTTAGCGGTTTCACGATCGGCTTATCCGGTGTCGACGCGTCCTGCCGGATTGGGCACACTAATCGTTAAGCCGCTCAACAGGGTTAGAACCCTGCAAGGTTGGGCGAACGGTCCGGAAAGGCGGGTACGGAGGTGTGTCCGGTTTTCCTCCAGGCGCCGCCTGCCGCAGAAAAAGGATCTGGCTTTGCAGAGGGTTCGGGAGAACCCGGCTGCGCCGGAAGCCAATGTCTGGCAGGAGACAGCAACAGGAAAAACGGCCTTGTCCGCAACCCGCGCAGTTCACGGCCCCGAAGTTTCCAGTCTACTGAGCGCTCCAAGTGGTGTAAAGCGCGGTACTCCATCCGCCGGGCGCCGGTTTCCCTCAGCAACCCTGCCATCATGACGAGTAAAGTCAAAAAAGAAGATGGCCATGTTTCCTGGAATCATTACACTCCTTTTTGTAGCCGCCGGAGCCTTTGTCGCAGGCATCGTGGTGGCCACCTATTTCGAGCGCGGCCGCACGGTGGCAGAGCGAGCCGGTCATGAAAAATCCGCTAAAACTCTGCAAGACCAGTTGGCTGACACCCGCACTCGGTTGGACCACGCACGTACCGAGGGCTCGGAACTGAAGTCCACCATCGCCCGTCTGGAAGAACGCCACGCCGCCACCGAACGCATGCTGGAACAGATGCGGGTTGGCCTGCCTGAGACTTTCAAATCTCTGGCCAGCGAGGTGTTGGAAGAGAAATCGAAGCATTTCTCCGAGCAGAACCAGACCAGCCTGGGCCGGGTTCTCGAGCCGCTCAAGACGAGGTTAGAGGATTTCCAAGCCAAGATTGAAGCCGCCCGCATGGAACAGGTAAGAGGCGGCGAAAAGCTAAGTGCCCACATCGATAAGCTTTTCGAGTCGAATACCCGGATCAGCGATCAGGCAAACAATCTGACCATCGCGTTGCGAGGGTCGAGTAAAGCCCAGGGGGCATGGGGAGAGTTAATCCTGGAACGGACCTTGCAGGCCGCCGGCCTGCGCCCGGGACACGAATACGACGCCCAGGAAAGCTATGCCGCGGAGAACGGCTCACGAGCACAGCCGGACGTGGTCATTCACCTTCCGGGCGACCGGCACCTGATCATCGATTCCAAGGTTTCCCTGGTGCACCACGGGGCCTACAACACCGCGGAAAGCGAGGCGGAACGATCGCTGGCGGCTGACAGTCATTGCAGTTCTGTACGCACCCACATCCGTGGTCTGGCAGACAAGAACTACCAGACCCTCTACGGCCTCAATTCGATCGATTTCGTGATCATGTTTCTCCCCTTCGAATCGGCCTTCATGCTGGCTGTTTCCCGGGATGAAAAGCTATGGGAACAAGCCTGGCAGCGAAATGTCCTGCTGGTCAGCCCCAGTACGCTGCTTTTCGTGTTGCGGACGGTTGCCTCTCTCTGGCGGCAGGAGCAACAGAAACACAATGTGGAGGAGATCGCCCGCCGGGGTGCGGAACTCTACAACAAACTAGCCGGCTTTGTGGCCGACTTTACCGAGATGGGGAAGCGCCTTGAGCAGGCCCAAACCAGCTACGGGGGCGCCCTGGCCAAGCTGCACACGGGGCCCGGAAACGTAATCCGCCAGGCGGAAATGCTGAAAACCCTGGGCGTCAAGCCAACCAAACAGATTCCCCAGGGGTTAGTCGAGCTGGCCCAACAAGAGATCCTGGAACTCGAAGACCAGCCAGAACTGCCCTAGAGTCGCGCCCAGTCAAGCAATCGATGGGCCCCGCAGTCTTGCTTATCCCACTTGGATACAGTCCCGCAGGGACGGCTGAACTTAGCCCAGGACGTTAGTCCTGGGTTGGATTTGGAAGGACGACCAGTCCCGGAGGGACGGCTGGAAATAGGCCGCAACGCAGTCCTGGACGACCTTCAGCCGTCCCTGCGGGACTCAATCATGTCTGATGATGTACCCAGGACTAGCGTCCTGGGCTAAGTTCAGCCGTCCCTGCGGGACTGAGTTCGGAAATGGAGTTCTCACACACGCTGTAAAAACCGTGCTCGCCTTTTCTTACAGTGTCCCCGGCGGCGCCGGACTCAACTTCGCCGCCTCGACCCCTGCAAACCCCGCCCGCAATCGTTCCCACGTACTATCCAGCGTCTCGGGAAGCACCCGCGTCTCCCCAATCACGGTCATAAAATTCGAATCGCCCAGCCACCGCGGCAGTGCGTGCAGGTGCAGATGGGCCGCGATCCCAGCTCCCGCCGCCTGGCCCAGGTTCAATCCCATGTTGATCCCGTGGGGTGCGTACACCCGGCGCAGAACCGCATCGGTTCTTTGCGCCAGCGTCATCATCTCGAGCGCGGCCGCCTGGTCCAGAGCGGCCAGCGTCTCCTCGTGGGCATAAGGCACGACCATGATGTGACCGGACGTGTAAGGGAAGGCATTCAGGCAAATAAAGCAATGCTCTGCCCGAAGCACGATATGGGCCGCACGCTCCGCTTCCTTCGCCGGCATGCCGTGTTCCACAGCGAACCGGGTGGCGGCGATCAGGTTACAAAAGACGCAGTCACAGTCACCGGGCCACGCAGCCAACGCCTGGGGTACACCTTTGCGCCCACCTTTCGGGGAGCTCGGGTCGGCATCGACCAGGTAAGCATAGCGCCAAGGTGTCCACAGATAGTCCATGCGGTTCAAGTATACGGAGTGCCACGGCAGCTATCACGGGCAGTGCATAACCCGGCGAGCCTGTACTCATCGCAGGGTTCCAACCCAATAAAAATAGGCATTTCCCGCACTTTTTGAGTCGCTTTTCGAGTAACGAATACCCGACTAGTTCGTTGACATGCTTTCACCACGATTGCTATAGTTGTGTATGAAGGGTCTACGTAGAGGATTCGGCGTAGACGTCCATCGCCGCTCTTGCTTTACCCCCCTCCCGGATGCTCCTACCGGAGACTGATTTAAGTGCCAAGCCGTTCAGTGCGGCTACACTCACAGTCTCCCTCCGAACGTTTGTTGGCGGAGAGTAAAACTTACGGTGCCCTACTTCGCCGACCCAGTCTGCAAATAGTCCGGCGAAGCAAGCTGCGGGACTGAATTTTCACCTGTGCTTTGGCCAATGTTGTGAGACCATGGCGGGCGTAATTCATCTAAAGCCCTGTAGTGGTGGACGGATCGGCAAACCACCGATCGAGAATCCGGAGCTGGCATTCATGGCAGACGTCCTAAATCCTGAACGAACCGAGAGCACACACCTGAACACCGAACTGCAAACCCCAACGCTTGATGCACCGACGGATCATTTCGACCCGTCTGAAGAACAGACTACCCACCCGCACGCTACTGCCCCCACCGTGCCGCACCGCGCCCTGGATCCAAAGGCTGTGACTACCCATTCCGGTTCAGACGATACCGAACTGACCGGCATGGAGGATTTTGCCGCCGCTTTGGAATCCTTCGATCGCGAGCAAGCCGCCGAAGCGGCCGCACAGGCCTACGACGATAACGTCGTTACCGGCACCGTCATTAAGCTGACGGACAAGCATGTAGTGGTGGATGTAGGGCTCAAGTCCGAAGGTCTCATTCCCCTGGAACAGGTTCTGGATCATACCGGCCAACCCAAGCTGAAAGCCGGCGACACGGTGGAAGTGGTGGTCGAGCGCGAAGAAGCCGAAGGTGGCTTCCTGCTCAGTTACGACAAAGCC
Organism: uncultured Acidobacteriaceae bacterium; assembly: GCA_963830325.1. Classification (GTDB taxonomy): domain Bacteria; phylum Acidobacteriota; class Terriglobia; order Terriglobales; family Acidobacteriaceae; genus PALSA-350. The sequence continues at coordinate 192,862 of CAWHMV010000003.1, read as the reverse complement.
CAGCGCCACCGGGTGTGGGATGTGATCGAAAAGGCCGCCAACGAAAAAACTCCCGTCGTGGGCACGGTGCTCGGACGCGTCAAGGGCGGTCTTACCGTCGACATCGGCATCAAGGCGTTTCTGCCCGGCTCCCAGCTCGAAATCCGGCCAGTCCGTAATCTTGACGGCTACATTGGCCAGCAGATCGAAGTTCGGGTCATCAAGCTGAACAAGAAACGCGGCAACGTCGTGGTTTCGCGCAAGGAGCTGCTCGAAGAGGAGCAGGTCAACAAGCGCAGCCTGACCCTTGAACATCTCGAAGAAGGCGCGATCCTCACCGGAACGGTGAAGAACCTCACCGATTACGGCGCTTTTGTTGACCTGGGCGGCATCGACGGCCTGCTGCATATTACCGACATGTCCTGGGGCCGGCTCACCCACCCCCGCGATCTGGTAAACGTCGGCGACGAGATCCAGGTCAAGGTACTCAAGTTCGATCGTGAAAAGCAGCGTGTTTCCCTTGGCTTCAAGCAGCTCACGCCTGATCCTTGGCTCGACGCCGTTGAGCGGTATCCCATTGGCGCCCGGGTACGCGGCCGGGTACTCAGCGTGACCGACTATGGCTCCTTTGTCGAGCTGGAGCAGGGCATTGAGGGGCTGGTGCACGTCTCCGAGATGACCTGGTCCAAGCGGATGAAACATCCTTCGAAGCTGGTCAAGCCGGGTGACGAAGTGGAGACCGTAGTTCTCAGCGTCAATCCCAGCGACCGTCGTATTTCTCTGGGCATGAAGCAGTTGCTCGAGAACCCCTGGGAGCACCTTTCCGAGCGCTATCCCGCGGGCACCATCGTGGAAGGCCGGGTCCGCAATCTGACCGACTTTGGCGCCTTCATTGAAATCGAAGACGGCATCGACGGGTTGGTGCACGTGAGCAACCTGAGCTGGACCAAGCGCGTCAAGCATCCTTCCGAAATTCTCAAGAAGGGCGAGAAAGTCCGCGCCGTCGTACTCGGGGTGGAAGCGGAGAACCGTCGCCTGTCACTGGGCATCAAGCAGCTTCAGCCGGATGTGTGGGAGACGTTCTTTGCCCAGCATCGCGTTGGCGATGTGGTCAAGGGCAAAGTGCTGCGCACCGCGCAGTTCGGAGCCTTCATCGAGATCGCCGAAGGGGTCGAAGGCCTCTGCCATGTTTCCGAAGCAGCCGATGCGTTGGGTCAGCCGCTCAAGCTCGAAGCAGGCCAGGAGCATGACTTCAAGATCATCAAGATGAATCAGGATGAGAAGAAGGTCGGCCTGAGCTTGCGCGCCGTGGGCGAAGAAGCCAGCAGGGCTGACGTTGAGGCCTACAAGCAGCCGGTTTCAAGCTCCACCACCACCTTGGGTGACCTGGTCAACTGGAAGCGCCTCGAACACGAATAAAGCTCATGAATAAAGCTCACGAGTAGCTAAAGTGTTCGCAGGCGCTCTCGCCTACTTGGTCTCGACCTTTAAATCGAAGTTGAACTGCTTTTTGCTGTCAAAAGAGCTGATGGCCCTGGTTTTGGACTTGTGACCTTTGTACTCTGCCCAGAGTTGGTAATCCACGTCTGAAGCCAGCTGCCCAAAACGGTAATGTCCATCCGCCTCGGTGATAAAGGTCCTCACCTCGAGGGTCTTCTGATCCTGCAGGTAGACCACTGCATTCGCCAGCGGCTGGCCATCGGAATTCAACACGGTGCCCTGTACAACGCGCACTGACTGCGCGAGGCTTTGCGCAAGCATCAGTGGCTGGGTTGCTGCGCATACCAGCAGCAACAATATCCCCAAAAGCCTCATTCTTCTTCCTCGTCGGCTACTTCTTCATCCTCGTCTTCGTAACCCTCTTCGTCCACTTGGGAGAGTTCGAGGGGTTCGGTTGCCACCACTTCGAACTCGGTCCCGCACTCATCGCAGACGACAATGTCGCCTTCTTCAACTTCGTCGGGATCGAAATCGAGAACGCTCTCGCATTCCTGACAAACTGGCATACAGCTCTCCTTTCTCGGAGTATTAAAATGCTTATGGTGACCGCCATGCATAGGCGGCTTGGCTAGTTTCCGGGAGAACACGCCGGACGTCAAGAAACTACTGCGGGATATCAAATCGTACCGCGAACCGGCGCCGCACGTTAAAGCGTTTTCATACGGCGAGATCCCGGCAACTGTGAAAACGCGTTAGTCTTACAAAAGAAATCATGGCACGCTTTCCCCGCACCGGTTTCCCCGCCCTTTCTTTCCCGAGCTTTCGCGGGGTTACCAGCCAACTGGTGATAGCCAACGTTGTCGTGTTCTTTGTGCTGCTGCTTATGCAGTATGCGGCGCCGCACGTAGCGTTGATCATTGTCACCTACTTTTCGCTCACCCCGGCTCTCCTGCTCCACGGCTGGATCTGGCAACTCGCCACTTACAGCTTCCTGAACCAGGGCGTGCTGCATGTTGCCTTCAACATGCTGACCCTGTGGTTCATCGGCTCATTTCTTGAGACGTCGAAGGGCAGCCGCTGGCTGCTGGAAATTTACTTCCTGTGCGCGATTGGCGGCGGTCTGATCGGCAGCGCCCTCAGCTTTACCCAGATCTTTCATTCCAGCCCGCTCTCGACGACCACCAGCGCCGACGCTGCCCTCTTCGGCTTGTTGGCGGCCTTCGCCGTTCTCTTCGGTGACCTGGAAATATACATGTTCCCCCTGCCTGTGGCGATTCGAGCCAAGTACCTGGTCATCGTGTACATGCTGATCGAAGTGGCGTTGCTGCTTTCCGGCGGTCCGCCGCTAGCCTATTTCGTCATCCTGAGCGGTGCGTTGCTTGGCTTCCTGTTTGCGCGGCGTGCACCACGGCGGGGTATGAGCACGGCCTTCAGCGAGGGCCTCTTCAGTCTCCGTAACAACTACTACCGCTGGAAGCGCCGGCGAACCGCACGCAAGTTCGAGGTCTACATGCGTAAGCAGAACCGCGACGTCCGCTTCGATAACGAGGGCCGCTACATCGACCCCGACGAAAAGCGCGATCCCAACGACCGCAAGTGGATGAACTAACCCCGGTTTCCTTTTTGCTCAACTTGTAGTGCGTATATGTAATTCCCTCAGTTGCTGAGCGCTCACTGGCGTCGGTGCATCCACCATCAAATCAATGGCCTTCGCCGTCTTGGGAAACGCGATGACCTCCCGCAAGCTCTGTGCCCCAGCCAGAATCATGGCAATGCGGTCCAGCCCCAAAGCAATACCCCCATGCGGCGGCGTCCCATACGTAAGCGCTTCCAGGAAAAACCCAAACCGCGATCGCGCCTCCTCTTCACTCATACCCAAAGCGCGAAATATCTCCTGCTGCACATCCTGGCGGTGTATCCGAATAGATCCGGATCCCAATTCCAATCCATTCATCGCCAGGTCGTAATACCGCGCACGTACCGAGGCCGGATCGGATACCAGTCTTTCCATGTCCTCTTCATGCGGTGAAGTGAAGGGGTGGTGCGCTGGAAGCCAACGCTGCGATTCCTTATCGAATTCAAACATGGGGAAATCCGTCACCCAGATGGGGCGGAACGCAGCATCTCCAGCGACCTGCTGGCCCAGATAGCGCTCCGGTGACTCGACCACCAGGTCGGTGATCGCGGACACCCCATGCCGGTCAGCGTAACGCCGAGCCAATTCCACACGAAGATTCCCAGCCGCCGAGTACACACAAATCTCGCGCTCAGAAAGGTGGCCATGCGTCTTGGTGTCACTAGCCCTGACCTGGGAAGCTGCATCGCCGGCCACCAGCACCAGCAAATCTTCTGCCGCCCCCTCTACCCGCGCAGGCACCAGTTCCCGAATCTGCTTCACCGCCTCGGGGAAACTCTTTTCCAGCCGCTTCCAATCATCGATCATCTTCGCGCCTTTGCCGGCGTCGAAGAATGGCCGGTTGTCGTCGCGCTCCTTGCGCGAAAGCTCCCCGACCTTAGGAATGCACACCACCACCACGGGCTGGGTTGGATCAATGGCCAGCGCCTGCAAATCCTCATCGCGGAAAGCTGAGCGAACATCCGTCAGCCCCGGCATGCGCAAGTCCGGCTTGTCGATTCCATAGCGCCGCATGGCCTCGTCGTACGTAATCCGCGGAAAAGGAGTAGGCAGCACCACGCCCACCGCCCCGAACGCCTCCCGCAAAAACGTCTCGACTACCTGGAAGACGTCTTCCTGTTGCACAAACGACATCTCCAGATCCACCTGGGTGAACTCCGGCTGCCGGTCCGCGCGCAAGTCCTCATCCCGGAAGCAGCGGACTATTTGAAAATACCGATCAAAACCCGAGATCATCAGGATCTGCTTGAACAACTGCGGCGATTGCGGCAGGGCATAGAAGTCGCCGGGATGCACCCTGCTGGGCACCAGGTAATCGCGGGCGCCCTCCGGGGTCGATCGCGTCATGAACGGGGTCTCGATTTCAAGAAAGCCCTGATTTGACAGGCTCTCTCGCACCGCCCGCGCGACCTTATGGCGGAGCTCGAAATTCCGCTGCATCTGTTGCCGGCGCAGATCGATGTAGCGGTATTTCAGCCGCAATTCTTCATTAGCGATGGCGTCCTCAGCCGGCGAAAACGGAGGAACCCTGGAGTCGTTCAAGACCAGCAACTCCTTGGCGGAGACCTCAATCTCGCCGGTAGCCATCTTGGGGTTGATCACATCCTGGCCGCGTAGCCGGACGGTGCCCACCACCGCCACCACAAACTCCGGCCGCACCATTTCGGCCTTGGCATGGCCTTCTGGGGTGAGGTCTTTATCCAGCACGATTTGCGTGATCCCGGTACGGTCGCGCAGATCCAGGAAGATCAGGTTGCCGTGATCGCGGCGCCGGTTCACCCATCCCATGAGGATGACCTGTTCGCCGGCTTGCTGTGCGCGGAGTTGTCCACAAGTGTGCGTTCGCTGAAGAGTGCCTAGAAAGTCGAGCAATGCGGCTGTCCTAATTTGAAGTTGAAGTGGGAGGGGGGCCGAGAAGAGCGGAGAGCTTCTGGCCGAGTTCGCCTCGAGGAACCTTGCTCTGCTCACCGGAGGCGAAGTGCTTTACCGTCAAGATACCCGAGGCGGCCTCGTCCTCGCCGAAAATCACGATCGCATTTGCCACTTTATTACCCGCCTCGAACGATTTCTTGAGCCGGAACGATCCATCGCCCAACTCAATCCGCAAGCCGTCCGCCCGCAGTTCCCGAGCCAAAACCAGCGCGGCCGGGTTCATTCGCTCGCCTAGCGGCGCGATGTAGGCTGCGGCTAGTAGCGGCTTATGCTTGGCCTGCGCCAGCAGGGTCAGCACCAGGCGATCCTCCCCCATGGCAAACCCGATCCCTGGCGCCTTGGGACCACCGATAGCCTCGGAGAGCCCGTCGTACCGGCCGCCACCGAGCAGGGCATTCTGCGCCCCAAGGTCCTCGGAGACGAACTCAAACGTCGTCCGCGTGTAGTAATCCAGCCCGCGCACCAGGCGATGGTCGTGCTCGTAGGGCACTCCACATGCGTCCAGGGCCGTGCAAACGGCCGCAAAATGCTCCTTCGAGCCCTCGTCCAGCGAATCCCAGATGCGGGGCAGCGTGGCAATGATGGGCTGGTCTTCAGGATGCTTGCAATCGAGGACGCGCAGAGGGTTGGTGACCGCTCGCCGCTGGCAATCCGGGCACATGCGCCCGACCACCGGCTCCAGCGCCGTCTTCAAGGTCTGCACATAGCGCGGCCGGTCGGTGGCCGAGCCCACAGAATTGAGCAGCAGCTTCCAGCCGGTAATGCCGAGTTCACCCAGCAGGGTGGCCAGCATCTCCAGCACCTCCGCATCGCGTAGCGGCGACTCGCTGCCGGCGCTGGGCGGTCCAATCACTTCGGCGCCGATCTGGTAGAACTGCCGGTAGCGGCCCTTCTGCGGCCGCTCCCGCCGGAACTGCGGCCCGATGTAGTAGAGCTTCTGCAACTGGCCGGTCTCGCCCAGCTGATGCTCAATGTAGGCGCGAACCACGCCAGCAGTATTCTCCGGCCGCAGCGTCAGCGACTGTGCCGACTCCGCATCCGGAGTGAACGTGTACATCTCTTTGGAAACGATATCGGTCTCTTCGCCCACGCCCCGCGCGAAGAGCTGAGTATCTTCAAGAATCGGCGTGCGAATCTCCCCAAACGAGTAGCGCTCAAAAACCCGCCGCGCCGTAGTGTCGATATGATTCCAGAGTTCCGTTTCCGGCGGCAGCAGATCCCGGGTGCCGCGGACAGCTTGCAAAATGCTCATAAGTGCTGAAGTGTTCAACTATCACCAGAATACAGGGACCGGGAAGCCAGTGTCATAGCACGACGCGCGAGGAAGGGGACGGGTGCCCCAGGTTCGCCAAACCTGCCCCGGCTTGCCGTGGGGCGTACCTGGGCTGAAAACGACGGGGCGAAGCCCCTCGAACGTTCTTGCTCAATCGACCAGCAGAGGCCGGGTGCCCCATATCTCGCTCGTTTTTCGCGAGATGTGGGATACCACCGCCCTGTCCGTTCGACTCTCAAAACAACGTCAATGCGCCAGGATCACACCGACTACTTCTCTCGTTCCTTGAGATAGTTCGCCGTGTAATCCAAATAATTCCGCGCATACTGCAGGATCGACTCCCTCTCCTCAGGATCCAGCTGTCTTCGCTCTTTCCCCGGCACACCCGCCCAAAGCGTATTTGCCGGAACCACCGTATTCTCCGGGATCACCGCGCCGGCAGCAATAATCGACCCCTCGCCGATCCTTGCATTATTAAGAACCACAGCACCCATCCCAATCAGGCACGCATCTTCAATCACGCAACCATGCACCGTCGCATTGTGTCCAATCGTGACCCAATCCCCAACTACGACGGGGTGTTTGTACCGCATCCCATGCAACACCGCGCAATCCTGAACATTGCTGTTCGCTCCCACACGAATCGAATGCACATCACCCCGCAAAACCGCATTCATCCACACGCTGGAGTGTTCGCCCAACTCTACTTGCCCAATAATCTGTGCGGAAATGTCCACATAGCACGACCCGGGGATCACTGGGCTATAACCGAGATAAGACCTGACCATAAGGAAAATCCTTCCAGGTAACGCTGATTAAGCTTGACTCCATACCTAAAAGGTAACGTAAGCTTATAGAACCCAATTGGGATGTTTGGAGGTGTGGTTCATTTGGCAGAGGTTCGCGTGCAGGAAGGCGAGCCGCTTGAAAATGCATTGCGCCGGTTTAAGCGCAAGGTTCAGCAAGAAGACATTATTAAGGAAGTGAAGCGTCACTCCTTCTACCTGAAACCTGGCGAGCGCCGTCGAGTAAAAGAAGCACTGGCGCGCAAGCGGAATCGTAAGAAGGCAAGAAAAGAGCAGGACTAACCCTGCAAATGCTGGCCTAACGTTGTTACCCGCTGATACGTTAGGCCGGCAGTCCCGCACTCTTCAAGAATTCGTAAAGGTTTGGCACCATTTCCCCTCTCATTCCCGGGTTAGGCGAATGCGAGGAAAGTTGTCGAATTACAGACGAAGTAGCTGGTTGGTGAGAAGATGCCAATCCGGCGCTTGGTCGACGGAATACTGAAAAATTCCAAGGCATGCTCGGGGGGACGCGTATGGACTTCATCGACAAGATACTGAAGTGTTCGGATTGCGGTAATGACTTTGTCTTTACCGCCGGTGAGCAACTGTTCTTTCACGATAAGCAGTTCAAGAACGATCCAAAGCGTTGCAAACAGTGCAAAATCAAGCGTGTGGCCGGAACCGGCAGTGGCGTACGCACAGAAACCCGGACAGTTTGTTCGGAGTGCGCCACCGAAACCACCGTTCCCTTCAAGCCTACACAAGGTCGTCCTGTGCTCTGCAGGTCATGCTTCCAGCAGCGACGGCCCCCGGTTCCAGCTACAGTAGCAGCCAGCGTAGCTTCCTAATCGGAGGAAACGTGCAAACCTCTCCAGTGAGCTCTTGTTCACTGGAGAGGTTTGCAGGTGTGTCTAATTTGCGGTAGCGGGCTTCCGTGCCGCGGTTCTCCCGGCGACCTTGGCGGGTGTGCTTGCAGGCGTGCTCAACTTTTGAGCCGACTTCTGCTTCTTGTCTTCATGGGTGACCAGGAGCGCCTCGATCTGGCGCAATAGATTCATGATGTTCATCGGCTTGACCAGCATCTCGTCCATGCCTTCGTCTCGCCATTCGGACCCGGGAACCGGGAACGCCGTCAGCATGGCCACCGCCGGTTGATACGAAGCTTGCTTCGCTGCCCGAACCACTTCGAGCCCGGCCGATTCGTTCTCCATCCGCATGTCGGTGATCACCATGTGGAAAGTGCTGGCCCGCAGCTTGGACCGGGCCTCGCGAGCAGAAGCCGCCGTTTCCACCTCAAAATCGTTCATTTCCAGTACCGCTTTGAGGGTCAGCAGGATCGCGAGTTCGTCATCTACCAAAAGAATGCGACGTTTCATGGGGAAAAGCTCCAAAGTGCAAAAGCAATAGCGTTACGGGGGGTATTTGTCGCCTGATCGGATCCTACCTGAAATAGCGTTCCTTTGAGCGGGTATCCGTTCCTTGAGTAGACTGGCAACGTGGCAGAATATCACGTTGAGAACTTCGGATGCCGAGCCAGCCGGGCCGACGGCGAAATCATAAGCGCCGACTTGCGCCACCGCGGCCTGACCCCGGCCTTAAGCCCCAGCCGGGCTGACGTGATCATCGCCAACACCTGCAGTGTGACCGCGCAGGCGGATCGTACCGCCCGCGCCTTTCTGCGCAAAGTCCATCGCGAAAATCCATCCGCACCCATCCTGGTCACCGGATGTTACGCCCAGCGCGCGCCGCAGGAGGTCGCCGCGCTGCCCGGCGTCCACGCGGTCATTGGCAATAGTCATAAAGCTCTCGTCCCCTCAATGGCCGAACAGGCCATTGACTTTCGCCCGAAGCCAGCTGAACAGGCCGCCGGCTTCGTTCCGCTGGCAGCGCTCTCTGTAGATAACACATTTGCCCACTCAGAGTTGTCCATGCCTCAGAGTGGCTGGTATCCCGGCGGCCAGACCCGCCCCAATCTCAAAGTGCAGGATGGCTGCGGGAACCGCTGCTCCTTCTGCATCATTCCCACCACCCGCGGCCACAGCCGTTCTCTCTCGCTCGAGGCCTGCCTGCGGAGTGTCCAGACTTTTGCAGGCGCCGGCGGTACCGAGATGGTGCTCTCGGGCATCAACCTGGGGCGATGGGGCCGGGATCTCCACCCGCAACGCACCCTGGACGAATTGGTCAGTGAAATCCTGACCCAAACCGCCTTGCCGCGCCTGCGTCTCAGCTCCGTCGAGCCCATGGATTGGACCCCACAACTGCTGGCGCTGTTCCGTGGCCCATCGGCCAGTCGCTTGGCGCGTCACGCCCATCTGCCCTTGCAATCAGGATCCGACGCCATTCTCCGCGCCATGCATCGCCGCTATCGGCCCTGGCACTACGCCGAGAAACTGCGCCTGATTCGCGAAACCATGCCGGACGCCGCCATCGGTGCGGATGTGATGGTGGGCTTTCCTGGCGAGACCGACGCTCTCTTTGAGGAGAGCTTCGCGTTTATCGCGGCCCAGCCTTTCACGTACCTGCACCTGTTTCCATTTTCCGCTCGTCCTGGGACCACGGCGTGGCAACTTGCTCAGCAACACCCAGTCGCGCCCCGCGTGGGGGCGGAGCGCTGCGCGCGACTGCGAGAGCTGATCGCCGCCAGGAATCTGGTTTTCCGACAGAGTTTCCTGGACCGCGAACTCCCCGCGGTAACTTTGCATGCGCCGCCAGGCGAGAAGGCCAAGGCCCTCACCGACAATTTTCTCGAGGTTCGGCTTGACGCCTGCCTGCCGGCGAACCAAAGCGTGCGCGTGCACATCTGCGGCCTTGAGGACGGCGGATTGACCGGTCGCCTAGCCGCATGACCGAAGGTTGAGAGAGTTCTACCGGACGGTGTCTTGAAATGCTATGCTTTATTTGAGGGGCCTTGCGTCTCTCGTTTCCGGAGGAAACCATCGATAAGCGTTCGGCCAAGTCTTTTATCCGCATTAACGACAGAATTCGCGCGCGTGAAATCCGCGTCATCGACGAAAACGGTGAACAGCTCGGAATCCTGCCTCCCTTCGAAGCTCTTAAAATAGCCCGCGAGCGTGGCCTCGACCTGGTAGAGGTTTCGCCCACCGCCCAGCCACCCGTCTGCCGCATTCAGGATTACGGCAAGTTCCTCTACGAGAAGGACAAGAGCGATCGCGCAGCGCGCAAGAAGCAGAAAGTCATCGTGGTCAAGGAAGTGAAATTCTCCGTGACCGTCGATGAGCATGATTACCAGACCAAGAAGAACCAGGCGGTTCGTTTCCTGGGCGAAGGCGACAAGGTAAAGGCCTCATTGCGCTTCAAAGGCCGTCAAATGGCCCACCGCGAACTGGGCTACGCCATCATCAACCGCCTCATTCAGGATATGGGCGATGCCGGCATCGTCGAGTTCATGCCCCGCATGGAAGGCACCACGCTGCACGCCATCCTGGCCCCAGGCAAGAAAGCCGAGCCACCCAAGAAGCCAGCCGCGCCCAAGCCACCGGCTCCAGGCCTGGTAGGCCAGCAACACCCCCAATCCGCCCAGTCGTAGCGGATGGCCTCGTCCGGCAATCAATCTCTCGATAAGTAATCGAAGGGTGCCCCAGGTCTCGCCTTTGAGACCTGGGAATCCGAGCAGCCAATTCCCACTGGAAACCCTACTCCCCCTTTGCCATCCCGCTTGCCCCGGTGTGCCGTGGGAGCAGCTGACTTGCCTGCGGCAAGTTAAGGGAGGAATGAACATGGGAAAGCGGTGTTTGCGATCCAGGCCCGGAGGGCCGGCACTCAGCCCAGCCCGGAAGGGCTGGGTCCATAGGCAGGCGGTCGAGCGCCCTGCCGTTGAGGGATCTGCAGTGCGCCTTTCCCCCAAGCAAACCTCGCGAGAGTGGCGCGACCACCCACTCTCCCGTATAATCACCACAGTTATCTACACGCGAAGTGAGCTGGAAAACCATGCCCAAATTAAAGACCCACAAGGGCGCGGCCAAGCGCTTTAAAAAGACCGGCACGGGGAAAATTCTCCGCGGTCAAACGAAGAAGCGCCACATTCTGACCTCCAAGTCCAAGAAGGTTAAGAAGAAATTGAGTGGCCTCGTTCTGGTTTCTGATGGTGACAAGCGCAAGGTAGCGCGAATGATTCCGTACGCCTGATCGGCCCTCACGGGTTAGGGCCAATGGCCCCTGTCCTCAGGACAAGACGATCGGCTTAACAGCGAGTGAAGAGGTACTTCCTACCTCCAGCCGCATAACGAACTGCCCAAAGGAGAACCAACCATGCCCCGCGTAAAACGTGGCACAAAACGCAACGACCGCCGCAAAAAGATCCTCAAACGAGCCAGCGGCTACTTCCTCACCAAATCCAAGCTCTATCAGGCAGCGCAGGAAGCCGTAGAGCGCGGTCTCAAATTCGCATACATCGGCCGCAAGCAAAAGAAGCGTCAATTCCGCTCCCTTTGGATCGTCCGCATCGGCGCCGCCGCCAAGCTCAACGGCATCAGCTACTCGCAACTCATTCACGGTCTTAAGCTGGCCGGCATAGAACTTGACCGCAAGATCCTGGCAGAACTCGCCATTCACGATCCGGCCGGTTTTACCGCGTTAACCGCCCAGGCCAAGACCGCGCTCAACAAAACCGCCGCCGCGTAACACTTGCGTTAGAAGAGTTTCCAAACAGTTTGCGGGCTGACTTCTCTTATTTTGAAGGGTACGGCCTTTAGGCCGTACATACTTACTTGGAGTGAATGCGGCCTTAGCCACTGAGGGGGCGGTTCTTCCGCAAGCACAGACTTCTTCCGCAGCCGATAAGCCCGCTCGCACTTGATCGGGCTGCTGCTCCTATGGCCAGAATCGACGCCGCACATGCCGCCCATTGAGATTCCCGCGCTAAAGGACTATTCACCCGGAGCCCTGGATAGCTTCTTCGGCGAAATTATGGCGCAATTCGATCAGGACGCCGCTGCCGCGGCCACGGTTGAAGCTGTCGAGGAACTGCGCATCCGCTGGATCGGCCGCAAACAGGGCCTGCTCACGCGCATCAGCGAAGTGTTGAAGGGCGCCCCACCCGAAGCACGCCGCGAAGCCGGCATGCGCTTCAACACCCTCAAGTCCGCCATCGAGCCGCGTTGCGATCCGGCGCAGCTAAAGACAACCGCAGCCGCGAGCGATGCCATCGATATCACCCTCCCCGGCACGCGCCGCGCTCTCGGCGCCGAGCATCCGCTGGTCCGCACCATGCGCGAGATCGTCTCTGTCTTCGCGGCCATGGGATACTCGGTTGGCCTCGGCCCCGAGGTCGAGACCGACTACTACAACTTCGAATCGCTCAACTTCCCCCCCGGCCACCCCGCGCGCGACACCCAGGACACGCTGGTGGTCGCTAACCAGGAGCGCAAAGCCCTGCGCGATCGGCTGTTGATGCGCACCCACACCTCGCCGGTCCAGATTCACACCATGGAACAGCAACCGCCGCCGTTGCGTATCGTCATTCCCGGCAAGGTGCACCGCAACGATGCAGCAGACGCCACCCATTCCCCCATTTTTCACCAGGTGGAGGGACTCTGTGTGGACACCAACATCACCTTCTCCGATCTCAAAGGCACGCTCGATCACGCTATGAAGGCGTTCTTCGGTTCCAACGTCAAGACCCGGTTTTTTCCCTCGTTCTTTCCCTTCACCGAGCCCTCTGCCGATGTGCAGATCAGTTGCATCTTCTGCGGCGGCCGCGGCTGCCGCAAGTGCAAGCAGTCCGGCTGGATCGAGCTGCTCGGTTGCGGTATGGTCGACCCCGCGGTGTTCGCCTTCGCCGCCCGGGAGCAGCCTGCCTACGACGCGAAAAAAATCAGCGGCTTCGCCTTTGGCATGGGCGTCGAACGCATTGCCATGATGAAGTATGGTATCGGCGAAATAGGCCAGCTCTACTCCGGCGATATGCGCTTTCTGGAGCAATTCAAGTAAGTGAACATTCTCTCCCAGTGGATTCGTTCCTACGTACCCGGCCTCACCCTGCCCGACCGTGAGCTCGCCGAGGCCCTGACTCTGCGTGGCATTGCCGTCGAAGGCATCTACGAGCTCGGGCCGGGCGGTGGTTCACTCTTCGAGATGGACATCACCACCAACCGCGTTGATGCCATGAACCACTACGGTATCGCCCGCGAGGCGGCCGCCATCGCCGGTCTTCCTTTGGCGCCTCTCGACGCCGCGCTGCCGCCATCGCAACCAGTGACGGTTTCAGTTAACGTTACGATCGAAGCTCCGGAGCTCTGCGGACGCTTCACCGCGCGCTCTCTCAGCCAGGTGCGTATCCAGCCCTCGACCGGCGTGGTCGCCGAGCGCTTCGCCCTGCTGCAGCAAAAACTCATCTCCAATGCGGTCGACGCGACCAACTTCGTCACCTTCGCGATGGGGCATCCCACCCACGCTTTCGATCGCGACAAGCTGGAAGGCGGCATCATCGTTCGCCGAGCACGTGCTCAAGAAAAACTCAAAACCTTAGACGGCATCGAACGCGTACTCGACCCCGAAGACCTGGTCATCGCCGATGAGAAAAAGGCCATCGGGTTGGCCGGCGTCATGGGCGGTTGGGACACGATGATCAACGCCGAAACCAGAAATATCCTGGTCGAAGCAGCCTGGTTTGATCCCGCGACCGTGCGCCGCAGCAGCAAACGGCATGGCCTGCACACCGATGCCTCTCACCGTTTCGAGCGCGGTGCGGACTTCAACGCGCCGCCCGTAGCCTCCGCCATGGTCAGCCAGCTCATTCTCCAGGCCGGCGGGCACGTTGAGGGAGAGATGGTGGACGTGGCCATCCCCGCGGCTGCCGCGCGGACCGCACTGCGCCCGCCCATCGGGCTCACCCATCGCGAAGTACGGCGCATCCTTGGTGCAACTGAAGACGGCCGCGGCGTGGAGCGGGAAACAACAGAATCGGTACTGCAGGCCCTGGGCTGCACCTTGCGGAAGGTAGCAGAAGGCGAATACCAGGTGACTCTGCCCAGCTGGCGTTTGGATCTGGAACGCGAAATTGACTTGATCGAAGAGATCGCTCGCGTCTATGGCTACAACCGCTTCGCCAATACCCTGCCCACCTTTTCCGGCATCGTGAGGGAACAGCCGGATGCCCGCAAAGAAGCGGTGGTGCGCCAAACCCTGCTCGGCCTGGGTTGGAACGAGGCTTTATCCAGCACTTTCTGCTCTGCTACCGAAGCGGTTACATTCGCACCCCAGCCGAACCTTGCCGTAGCCCTGGGCAATCCGCTGAATGATGAAGCCGGCATGTTACGTCCGTCGCTCTTGCCCGGCATGCTAACGATGTTGGCCCACAACCTGAACCGCAACGTGAGTGACATCCAGCTCTTCGAAAACGGCGCCGTCTTCAATGGTGGCCCGGAGCGCGTCGACGAGCGTCCCGCGCTCTCCCTGGGCGCCTCAGGATCGGTGTGGAGTGGCCCCGAGCTTCCCGCGCACGCCATCGATTTCTACGATCTCAAGGGCGCCATCGAAGAGATACTGGAAAAGTTTGCCCAGCGCTCCTTCTACTTCGACACCTTCGATGCCACCGCGGGAATCATTCCCGCGTGGCTCCATCCCGGACGATCGGCCCGTGCTGTCGCCGATGGCTTGACCGTCGCCTGGTTCGGTCAACTCAATCCCGCCGAGGCGCAACAGCGCAAGCTCCGGCAGATTGTCTACGTCGGAGAAATCTATCTCGACCGTCTCTATCGCTTGCCCCTCCGTCAGCCCATTGCGCCGGAACTCTCGCGCTACCAACCGGTCGAGCGTGACTTCTCTTTCGTCTTCGCCGATGCGGTGGGCTGGCAGTCGATCGCCGAAGCTCTCAACAAATTGCACATCGCCGAGATCACCCGCTTCGCGCCCCGAGAGATCTTTCGCGCCAGTCAAGCCTTGCCCCGCGGACACTACTCCATGCTTATCCGCATCACTTTTCAGGCACTGGAGCGCACACTCCGCGAAGAAGAACTGCAAAGTTATTCACAGGCTGTGGTGGCTGCGCTGGAGTCACTGGGCGGGCAGCAACGCGCGTAAGCATTTTCCTTGCTGCGCGCAGCACGTGATCGAATGTACAACCTCTCGAAACGGGAGGAACACTCTAAGGTAACGCACCCCCTTCTTTCCTCTTGAGCCGCCGAATTTGCGGTCTATACTTTTCTAGAGAACGCAATCCTTCTTTTGTGTAATGAGGTCTTGATGTCCACACTCGCAGAACACCCTCCCGAGATGACCATGGCGACAGATGATTTTCAGGCGCTCGAAGAACGCGTACTGCGCACGGTAGAATTACTAAAAGGCGAACGGGAACTTCGATTCTCTGTCGAACAACACGCTTCGCGTCTCACTCACCGTATCGAAGAACAGACCGCGCATGTTGCCCAGTTAGAAGAGCAACTCTCGGGCCTGCAGAAGGAGCGGGATGCAGTGCGGCAACGCATCGAGCGCCTGCTCAAACAAATCGACGAACTAGGCGATTGATCGGGGACACATGGCAGAAAGTCTTGAAGTGCGGCGTGCCACCACGTCCGTCAGCGTAGATATTTACGACCAGACCTATCACCTGCGCGCTTCTGATCAGGACTACATTCAGAAGCTCGCAGCCATGGTTGACGGAAAGATGCGTGCTGTCTCCGCCAACGGCAATACGGTGGACTCCCTGCGGGTCGCCGTGCTCGCCGCCCTGAACATCGCTGATGAGCTCCTGCGCCTGCAGGAGCACACCCGTGTCCTTCGAGGCAGCGTGAGCGAAAGCCAGACTACGCTCCGTTCTCGCGCCAATAGTCTCTCCGGCCTGTTGGACTCGGTACTCGACCCGGAATACCGTCATCACGATCGTGTTCCCGTTGGCGCCGGTGTCAATACCGGGCAGTCACTTGCCAATCAGCTTCGCTGACGTTAGCATCCATTCAGAGACCGGCCTGCAAAGCAGGTGCGGCAGTTAACGCTGGTTGAACCAACATTCATCGAACCGGGACTCGACTCGAACAATCGGCTCCGTGTGCAGTGTCCGCCAGTCCGGAATGCCTAAAGAGCTGCGGAGAGTCCCAACGTCTTAGGACGGGTTCACCGGCGCACTGCTGCACGGCCCAGTGGGTCGGTTTCGTCTTTCTCGATTCGCCTCGGCGGATTTCCTATCGCTTTATAGTGAGCCGCCGATGTTGACGCGTCTTTTCCGTCAAGAAAAGACGCTCCTAACAACTTTCCTTGCGGCATCGAAATAGGAAATCCGCCTCTGTGCACCCGCATCTCTTCCAGTTCGGCCGCCTCATCTTGCCGACCTATGGATTTCTGGTTGCGCTCGGCACAGTCGCTTCCCTACTGCTCCTCGTTCTTAGCGCCCGTCTGCTCTCGCTCGACACCGACAAGATCTGGAGTGTGGCTTTGCTCGCCATCGTTACCGCACTCCTTGCCAGCAGCATTCTCCTGATCTTCTTTCGCTGGCCACGCTACGGTCTTGGCGTAGGACTCGCGCAGGCCGCGATCGCGACCGTAACCGCCGTAGCCTATGCCTTGCGTCTTGGCCTCCCCATCCGGCGAACCGCGGATGCCTTTGCCCCCAGTCTCGCCTTGGGCAGCGCCGTCGCGTCCATTGGCTGCCTGGAAGCTGGATGTGACTACGGAACGCCGGCTCGAGTGCCCTGGGCCGTGATCTTCAACGATCCCGCCGCCGCTCCCGGTACTCCGCTGGGAGTCCCGCTGCATCCCACCCAGCTCTACACCAGCCTGCTGCAGTTCCTTTTGTGCGTGTTTCTGGTGTGGCTGCTGCATCGTCCGCACCACGACGGCGAGATCCTGGGTGCCTGGCTCTTCCTCGGCGGCCTCTCCAGCTCTCTGCTGACATTCCTGCGTGGTGACGGTGTCGTGGCCACGCAATTACTCGGCGCGGTGATGGTGCTCGCGGGCGGCCTCCTGTGGCTACACCGCCAACCCGCAGCCCAGGTCTCCCATGGCGGATGAAGAACCGCAATTACGCCAGATCACCGTTCCCGGAGAAGCCAACGGCCAGCGTCTCGATCTGTTTTTAGTCCAGCAGCTGAGTGAGGTCAGCCGTTCACGGGTGCAATTGCTGCTGCAGCAAGGCAGTGTGCTGATCGACGGCAAGCTGGCCAAGGCGTCGCGCAAGCTGCGCAGCGGCGAAAATATTTCGATTCTGGGCGACCCCCAACCGCCTCCCTTGCGCGCCATGGCGGAATCGATTCCGCTGGAGATTGTTTATGAAGACGGAGACCTTGCGGTGGTGAATAAGCCTGCCGGCATGATGGTCCACGCCGGTTCCGGCGCGACCGACGATGCGCGCAATCGGGGCACTTTGGTGAATGCTCTGTTACACCATCTACAAGAGCTCTCTTCCACTAGCGGTCCCCTGCGCCCCGGCATCGTGCACCGTCTCGACAAGCAGACCAGCGGCCTCATCGTGGTGGCGAAGAACGACGCAACCCACGCCCGGCTCTCCTCGATGTTTGCCCGCCGCCAGGTGCGCAAACTCTACATTGCGTTAGTGCAAGGGGAGCTAGCGCAGGAGAGAGGGACGGTAAATGCGTCCATCAGCCGCGACTCCATTCGCAGAACCCGCATGACCACTCGTCGTGAAGGAGGCCGGACCGCCGTCTCGCACTGGCAGGTGCTGCGCCGCATTCACGGCCCTTACGGTAGCTTCACCCTGGTCTCGGTGCGCATCGAGACCGGCCGCACCCACCAAATTCGCGTCCACATGGCCTCGCTGGGTCACCCTGTGGTCGGTGACACACTTTACGGCGCCCCTTCCGCAATCGCGCCCCAGGCGGCTGCCGCAAGCAGGCTCCCGCGGCTCGTTTTGCCCCGCAATTTCCTGCACGCCGCCGAACTCGAATTTGCCCATCCCGGTAGCGGGCAGCCCCTCAGCCTGGTCTCCAATCTACCCGCCGACCTGAAGCAATTCATGGCCCAACTAGCGCCGGCCCCGGCAGTCTAAGAGGAATGCTCTAGAATAAAAAAGGTTTCTATGACCCTAATGAACGGTTGCCTGCGCCCGGCTGGCTCTCTGCTTGCGAACTGTGTGCTTTCGCTCGTGCTGCTGTCACCTTTTGCCGCCCGTGCGCAAGCTCCGGCTGCGGCTCCGCCACCTCCGCCAACCCAACCCGGCGCTCTCGGCTCCGTGCCCCAGGTCACGAATAGTGGCCAGACCACCAATGGACAAAACGACGGCAATTTCACCATCCGGACCAACGTCAACGAGGTGAACCTGATCTTTACCGTCACTGACAAGCACGGAAGGTTCATTCAAAACCTGCAGCAGAGAGATTTCGCCCTGCTGGATAATCAGAAGGCGCCCTCCCAGGTTTTCAATTTCACCCAGCAGACGAACCTGCCTTTGCGCGTAGGCATCATGATTGATGCCAGCACGTCCATCCGCCAGCGTTTCCAGTTCGAGCAGACGGCCGCGGTCCAATTTTTACAGCAGGTGGTGCGTCCTCAGACAGACCTTGCCTTCACCATGGGCTTTGACGTCACCCCCTACGTGACGCAAAACTACACCAATGATCAGGACAAACTCGAGGCCGGCATCACCAAGCTTCGGCCCGGTGGCGGCACCGCTCTCTTTGACGCTATCTACACTGCCTGCCGCGATCAGCTGATCAAAGTACCGCCCTCGCCGCAGGGTTCTGTGCGCAGGGCGCTCATCGTGATCTCCGATGGAGACGACAACCAGAGCCGAGCCTACCCGGACGACGCCATTAAAATGTGCCAGCGCGCGGAGACCATTGTCTACACCATCAGCACCAACGTCAGTCCCAGCCGTGACCGCGGCGATGACGTCCTGAAAAAAATAGCCGAAGCGACCGGAGGCTTTCCCTTCTTCCCCAAGCGCATTGAAGACATGACCAACAGCTTTCACGACATCGAGGAAGAGCTGCGCAGTCAATATTCGCTAGCCTACCGCCCCGCCGACTTCAAGCTGGACGGAGCCTTCCGCTCCATCTACCTGGTAGCCCTCAACCCCCGCTACGTTGTGCGCGCCAAGAAGGGCTACTTCGCCCCCAAATTCTGAGCGGCTGTCGGGAAAGCAACCGCGGGACCTGAAAAAACGCCTCGGTCCAGCAACCACTCTTTATGGAACCGTCGCCGCCCCCTTTGTCATCCCGAGCGTACCCGGATTTCCTACTTCACAGCTCTCACCAGCACCACTTATGTGGTTCTCCCTGAAGAGAACCACATAAGTGGTTGACCGAAGCCACAACTCTCGACAGGAAATCCGGGGGAGCCGACCTGTCCCGGCGTGCCGTGGAGGGATCCGCGGTTTCATTTAACCCCAAACAAATGCTAAGGGGGATCAGCCCTATTTACTCCCACCGGCAGCCGGTTTGGTCCCATACTTACGCACCGCCCGGTCCACGATCGCATACAGTAACTGATCGCGATCCGCTTTCGCCTGCGTTTTGATGTACTCGCCAAACTCACGCCCCACCGTCTCATTATCCGGCAGAACCAACCCGCGCTTCTCCGCCGAAAGCTCCGCCTCCGCCTTAACAATCGCGAAAAATCCCGCCTCAGTCCTTCCCCCCAACACCCACGCGTCGTGGACGGAGCACGTCACCGCCTGATCGATGGTGAAGTTGGGAGCAGGTTCGCTGCTGGAAGACGCCTGTTGTCCGATAGCAACGCAGGGCACCAGGCTGGCAACCCACAGAACGACAGCGTATCTGTTCGTCATAGAGATTCTCCTAGTGGCGGTAATAGTTGTTGCGGTCTCGATTGTCCTGCGCAGACTGGCCGATGATTGCGCCAATGCCCGCACCCGCAGCGCCGGTAATCAAAGAACCTTTGACCCCACCGCCGAACAATGCACCCAGTGCAGCCCCGGCCGCTCCTCCGATCAGAGCGCCCTTACCCGGGCCAATACCGCCCTGGTTGTGGTTATCGTAGTATTGGTCATTTCCGTGGTGGTAGTTGCCTCCACCATAGTCTCCCCCGTGGGTCCCGCGTCGTGCTCCGTTGTAGAACTGGTTGTTTTCATTGCGGCGATCCTGGGCGAGTGCTGGAAAAGCGCAGCTCAGGGTCGAGCAAAAAAGAAGCGCTGACGCCGGCAAGAAAGCAAATCGCATCGTTTTCTCCGTCGCGCAATTATATGCGCGCCCTCATCCCAGCAATTCCAGAAGCTCCGCCTGTTCAATCACCGGCACTTTCAACTCCTTGGCTTTGTCGAGCTTCGATCCTGCATCTTCACCAGCCACTACGTAGCTGGTCTTCTTGCTGACCGCGCCGGATACGCGGCCCCCCGCGGCTTCAATCCGCGACTTCGCGTCTTCGCGCGCCAGGTCGGGCATGGTGCCGGTAAGCACGAACGTCAGACCCTCAAGCTTGGAAGATTTCTTCTTCTTCTCCGCCGTGAAGGTCAATCCTGCCTGGCGCAACTTCTCCACCAGCTGACGATTTTTCTCCTCAGCAAAAAACTCCTGGATAGCCTGGGCCACCCGCGGGCCCACCTCGTCCACCGCCTCCAACTCCTCGACACTCGCCGCCATCAGCGCATCCATGGACCCAAACGCCTCAGCCAGCAGCTGCGCCGTCCGCTCCCCTACGAAGCGAATGCCCAGCGCAAACAGCACCCGGTTCAACGGCAATTTCTTCGAATTCTCAATCTCCGCCAACAGCGATTGTGCCGTCTTCTTCCCTATACGCTCCAGTCCCAGCAGCTGCTCCTCGTCGAGCGAGTAAATCCCCGCAACGCCGGTCAGCAATTGTCGCTCCAACAGTTGCATAACCAAAGCCTCACCCAGCCCCTCAATATTCATCACCTTGCGGGAAGCAAAGTGCAGCACGCTTTCTTTCAGCCGGGCAGGGCAATCCACATTGATGCATCGGTAGTCCGCTTCGCCTTCATCCCGCACCACCTCACTGCCGCACACCGGGCACGCATCAGGAAAAACAAAGGTTTTCTCGCCGCGCGGATGCTCTTTATCCTCCACCACCCCCACGATCTTCGGAATCACATCTCCGCCGCGTTCCACCGTAACGTAGTCGCCGATCTTCACCCCCAACCGCTCGATTTCGTCCGCATTATGCAGCGTCGCCCGGCTTACCGTTGTGCCTCCTATCAGCACCGGACGCAGCACCGCGACCGGCGTCAATTTGCCCGTGCGCCCCACCTGTACCGCGATGTCCTCAATTTGTGTAATGCCCGATCGAGCCGTGAATTTGTAAGCCACCGCCCAACGCGGCGCGCGTCCGGTGTATCCGAGCCGCCGCTGCAGCGCCGTCTCGTTCACCTTGATGACCACCCCGTCGATCTCGTAGCCCAGCGCAAGACGCTGACCTTCCGCCCAGGCGACAAACGCGAGCAGCTCCTCCATCGTCCGCAAGAGTTTGCGATGACGGTTGACGCGAAAGCCGCCAACGCTGAGTGCTTCGAGCCCCGTCCATTGTTCGGGGAAAGCGCTCTCTCCCTTTTCCAGCGCAAAGTAGGCGTAGAAATCCAGCCGCCGCTGGGCCACGATATTGGGCTCCAGTGTCCGGATCGTGCCCGCAGCAGCATTGCGAGCGTTCGCCGCGGGGGCGAGTCCCTGCTCCTCACGTTCCCGGTTCATTTTCGAAAAAGCCTCGTCGGGCAGAATCACTTCTCCCCGCACTTCGAAGCTTTGCGGCAGCTTGGCGCGATGTAACCGCTCCTTCGAAACCGAGAGGGGCACCGATCGAATCGTGCGCACGTTGCTCGTCACATCCTCACCCGTGACTCCGTCTCCCCGGGTCAACGCAGTCTTCAGCAGGGCAATCCCCGCCGGTCCGGGCTCATACTGCAGCGCCAGCGACACTCCATCCATCTTCAATTCACACACGAAGCTCACATCAGCGGTACCCACCAACGAGCGCACGCGTCGTTCCCAATCCCCCAGCTCCTCTTCACTATTCACGTTGTCGAGCGAAAGCATGGGACGCGAATGTTCTACTTTGGCGAAGCCTTCTTTGGGCTTGCCCCCAACGCGCTGGCTAGGTGAGTCGGGTGTGATCAACTCCGGATGGAGGCCTTCAAGCGTGCGCAATTCCCGCATCTTTGCGTCGTACTCTGCGTCTGAGATCTCTGGAGAATCGAGCACGTGATATTGATATTCGTGGTGGCGGAGCTCATCGCGCAGCGCGTCGATCCTCTTGGTAGCTTCCTCAAGAGGGCCGGCCACGGCGCGGGATCGGGTTTCAGACATAACGTGCATTATAGAAACTTGACCGGCAGCAACAGGTAACCATGGAACCCGTCACGCATTTCCTTACCGGCGCATGTCTCGGCCGCACCGGCTTCAATCGTAGAACCGCCTACGCCACGTTGGCCATGACCCTGGCGGCCGAAGCGCCGGACATCGATGTCCTCTGGAGCTTTCGCGGGCCGGTAGCAGGTTTCCAGCATCACCGCGGATTTACCCACACCCTTCTGGGCGCACCAATCGTCGCCCTGGCTGTGACCGCCATCGTTTGGCTCTGGCACCGCAGCCGCAGGCAGCAGCCCACCATTCCGCCGCGCTGGACTGTGGTATGGCTATTGTCTCTACTGGCGGCTCTCAGCCACATATTCCTCGACTGGACCAACAACTACGGTGTTCGCCCGTTTGCTCCCTTCAACCAGCGCTGGTACGCGCTGGACATCGCCTTCATTCTCGAGCCTGTGGTCTTTGCCTCTCTGTTACTCGGTCTGCTCCTGCCCGCGATCTTCGGCCTGGCCGACCGGGAGATAGGCGCCCGCAAGCCATTGTTTCGGGGACGAGGCTGGGCGATCGCCGCAATGGTGCTGGTCGGGATCGACTTAGGCGTGCGCGCGGTCGAGCATCATCGAGCCCTGCACTTGATCAGCAACGCGCGATTCGGCGACCAGCCCATGCTGCGTGCTGGAGCAGAGCCTTATCCTGTGAATCCATTTCACTGGTTCGCTGTGGTCGAGACCGCAGCCTACTACCAGACAGGATCAGTCAACACCCTCGCCGAAACCGTCGACACCAGCGACCAGGACGACGTCATCTTTAAGCCGCCGGTCACCGCCGCGGTCGCGGCCGCGAAGCGCTCCTGGTTAAGTCGCGTATATCTCGACTGGGCAAGATTCCCCCTGGTGACCGACCGCGGTCGCGCCAACCTGGTCGCCTCCGACGACCTCGCACCCCAGACCCAGGACACAGCGGTAGAGTTCCGAGACCTGAGATTTGCCTACTCTTTCCTCTCTCGCGGCAATGCTCGTGCCTCCTCGGCACTGACCGCCTGGGTCTACGTAACTCCGGAGGGCGCGATCGACGCCATGGTGATGAACAACCGCCTGCAAAAATAACGCCATCAAAGTCGTAGGGAATGGGACGGGTGCCCCACGTTCGCTCGAGCGTACGTGGGCCGAAAACGATGGGCGAAGCCCCAACGATCGCTTTTTGTTTAGCGACGTTCAAATGCCTGGGATCACCACCGATCCCAAACGGAAACTCCTTTGTCCCAGCGTCCTGTGGGCGAGTCTCCTGGGAGTCGCCGCTCTCATGCTTTGTATCAGGGCACGACTTTAGTCGGGCCGTATAGGCCCAATAAGGATCTGGGCTTCAGCCCCTGAGGTACGTTCTTTTCCGATCAAACACTCGTAACCACCCCAAAAAGACCCACGGTCACTTACGAACGCTGGCCCACTCCGTATCCACCCCAGGCTCATCCTTCTTACCGCGTTTCTTCCAAACCGTTCGCCAGAACCAATACCCCAGCAGCCCAAGCACGCCAATCACCCCAGCGATCAGCGCAAACCGATGCCGCGTAGCCAACCGCCCGGCAATCTCCACAATCTGTGGCCCATACTCGATCGTCAAGATCGCCGTGATCAAATACCGAATCACCCGTCCCACGAAGACCGACAGCATAAACGTGCTGATCTTCATCTCGAACACCCCAGCCGCGAAAACAAAAAGCTTCCACGGAGTAGGCGGGGGCAGGATCGAAGGGACCATCATGGCCATAAATTCCTGCTTTTCGAACCGTTCCAGCAACTGCTCATACCGGGCGCGGTCGAGCCGTTTCATGAGGAAAAGCTCCCCCCCTGCCCGTCCTATGAAAAAATAAACCAATCCACCCAGCGCCGATCCAAACGCGGCCGCCAGCACATACAAATAAAAATGCCTCTTATCTGCCCACACATACCCGGCAATGATCAAATCCATCGGCACCGGAATCGCCGCGGCATCGACCAAACCGATCCCGGCGACACCCCAAAAGCCAAGCGGCTTCAGAATCCCCAGCAGCCAGATCTTGTACTTAAGAAAGAGATGGAGGATTTTCTTCAAGATCCGACCCGATCGTTAGATGTTCGTCATGTTGGGTGGCAATTCCTTCGAGCAGGGTTAAAGCATGCGGAATGAGAGGCAAAACGGCTTCGAGCGAGCTCTTGGCGCCGCGTGGGCTCCCCGGCAGGTTCACAATCAGAGATCTCCCTAAAGTCCCCGAAAGGGCCCGGCTCAAAGGGGCAAACTGCGTCTGCTTCCTACCCTCGGCGCGCATCAGTTCCGCGAACCCGTCGATCAGCCGATCGCAGACCGCCCGGGTCGCCTCGGGGGTCACATCGCGGGGCGCGATGCCAGTTCCTCCGGTCGTAACCACCAGGCTCGCCACCTCGCATTGCTGGCGCAGAGCATCTTCAATCTCCGCCTGCTCATCGGGCAGTACCAGGTGGCTGATTACCTGGAAGGCGTTGGCCCGCAGCAGTTCGGCGACCACCCCGCCCGAAATGTCAACGCGTTGCCCCCGGAAGCAGGAGTCGCTCACGGTGATGACGGCGGCACGCATCAAACGATTGTAAGGGTTCTTTGTGAAAGCCCGATCTCGGCACGATTGCAAACAATGAGAGAATGAGAGGATGTGCGGTGTCCATAACCGGCTGATCGTCCCGGTCTGGATTGCACCCTTTACTGCCGGCCGATGCCCTCAACCGAAGTTCCAACCAGCCCTCCCGGTCGACCGCCGGAGCCGTTCTCCAGACGGAAGCGCGTGCGCTACGAGGAGCTGGAACCTGATGAACTCCTTCACCTGATTGACAGGCTCGAAGACGAGCGCTCTCGCGCTCTGCGCCGAGAAGGCATTTGGATCTCGGTCATCGCTCACCTGATCCTCTTTTGGTTTCTGTTCTATGGGCCACGCGCTCATCGCGTACACGTAGTCAACCCGGACGCCAACAAACAGAAGGACATGACCTTTCTGAACCTGCCACCCGATGCGCAGCGGCCGGTCAAACCACCCAAGCAGGCCCCGCCCTCCGACAAAGATCGCATGGCGCAATCGCGCCACCCCACGCTCGATAAAAAGACCCTGCAACAGCTAGAGGCAATGCGCAAGGCCGGACCGCCCATTCCGACGGCGCCTCAGCAGGCGGCTCCGCCATCGCCGGCTCCCGAGCCCCAGCAGCAGGCACAGGCTCGTCCAGCGACTCCACCGCCGCCAACCAACCAGTCGCTGCTCAACGAACCCAAGCCGGTCCCCACGCCGGCCAAGCCGAGCTTTGACACCGGCCCGCAAACTGCCGGGGAAGCCATTCGCCAAGCCGAACGGAACGCTGCCCGAGGTCCCGCCGGGCAGTCGGGCGATTACGGACAGAATGCGCCGTCCCAACATCCCGCGATGGCCGTGGGGCCCGATATTCTCAGCGACACCATGGGGGTCGACTTTGGCCCTTACATGAGGCGGGTGATCCAGGCCACGTATCGCAGCTGGATTCCCATTATCCCCGAATCGGCTCGGCCTCCCCTCGACAAACAAGGCCGCGTCGGGGTCCGCTTCAAGATCTATCCCGACGGCAGCGTCAAAGAGATGATCCTCGAGTTCCCCTCCGGCGACGTTTCTCTGGACCGTGCCGCCTGGGGCGGGGTTACCGGCGCCTCTCCCTACCCTCCGCTTCCCAAAGAGTTCAAGGGACCCTTCCTGGAGCTGCGCTTCGGCTTCTACTACAATCTCGATCCAGACAAGCTTCATTGATTCCGTCGTGCCAGCCGATCCCGAGCTCCGCAAACGCCAGGTCTACGGCCTCTTGGTCGTAGCCGTCCTTCTTTTGCTGGTAGGCCTGGGCCGCTCCTCGGCGCACAATCTCTTTCCCCCGGGCTGGTGGAGAGTTTGGTAGAACCCCAGCTCCCACTGCTGGTTGTCATTCTGGGCCCGACCGGGAGTGGCAAAACCGCCCTCTCCGTTGCCTTGGCGCAGCAGTTCGACGGAGAGATCATCAGCTGCGATTCCGTGGCCGTCTACCAGGGCCTGGAGATCGGGTCCGCCAAGCCCTCCGCCGGGCAACGGAAGCAAGTGCCGCATCACTTGCTCGATGTCGTTACGCCGGATGCCTTCTATACCGCCGGGGATTACTCCCGCGCCGCGCGCACCGCCCTCGCCGCCATTACCGCCCGGGGCAACCTGCCCATCGTCACCGGCGGCACCGGCCTTTATCTTCGTGCCCTGCTTCAGGGCCTGTTTCCCGGTCCTCAACGATCCACGTCACTCCGCGATCGCCTGCTGCGCAAGGCCGAAACGCGTGGGCCGGCCGTCTTGCATCGGATCCTCAAGCGACTTGATCCGGCGTCGGCCGCACGCGTCCACGCCAACGATGTCGCCAAGGTCATCCGCGCCATTGAGGTGACGCTGGCCGCTGGGCAGCCCATGTCAGAAGCCTGGAAGGAAGGCCGCGAGCCCCTGACCGGCTATCGTGTACTCCGCCTCGGCCTTGATCCACAGCGCCCGCAGCTTTATGAACGCATCAATGCCCGGGCCAGAATCATGTTCGCCGAGGGCTTGGTGGAAGAAACAAGACACCTGCTTGCCGGCTATGGTCATGCACCTGCCCTTGCATCGTTAGGCTACCGGCAGGCGGCGCAGTATCTTGACGGCAGTCTCACACTTGAGCAAGCCATTGCCGCCGCCAGCCAGGGGCACCGCAACTATGCTAAACGCCAGCTCACCTGGTTTCGCCGCGAGCCCGAAGTTTCCTGGCTGAACGGCTTCGGTGACAACCTTTCGGTGTATGCCGAGGCTGAGCGCCTGGTCGCACGGGCAAAATCGTAACGCATTGTGCTATCCCCAGATACAATGAGTCTTAAAGTCAGCGATCTGAAGAACTCTGAAGGATGTGCGGTTGAGCGTGGGCAGGCTGTGTAACGTAGGACTAGGGAAGCGCACCATCGCTTGGTGCATGTTGTTTCTGGGCATGGTAGCCGGTGCGGCAGCAGAAAATGCGACAGCAACCCAGACCACACTGACGGTTGCTACCGATAACACAGGTCCGCGCACCCGGACAACTCTGACTGCCCATGTAAGTGGGGGTCTCGGTGCGCCGTCCGGGGTCGTGAACTTCCGCTCCGGCCAAACCGATCTCGGCTCGGCCCTTGTGGATAGCGAAGGGAAAGCCGCGCTGCAGACGGATCTCCTCCCAGCTGGAAGCCATCCGGTGGTCGCCATCTACCAGGGGCAGTCCGCGTATCTGAATTCGATCTCCAGTCCCGAGCTGGTCCAGGCAAACGTTTCGACGGCAGCAGGATTTACCGTGGCGGCCACACCCACGTCGTTATCCACCGCGGTGGGCGGCTTTGTGAGCAGCAACGTGACCGTCACCCCGGTCAACGGCTTCAATGCCTATGTCAGCCTTTCCTGCACCGGTCTTCCCCTCAACACCACCTGTACCTTCAGCCCCATCAGCGTGCAGGCATCCTGTACCACCAGTGCCACCGGAGCGCAGACCTGCACTCCCGGCGGCAGCGTAATGCAGATCCAAACCCAGACCCCGTCGCCCAATCCCACTGCAAGCAATAATGACCCGGGAATGCAGCGGTATGCGTTCGTGCTCCCGGTATTGTTTGGCCTGGCCGGTCTGGGCGCCGGCAAACGGAGAGCCTGGCGAAACCTGGCCTTGGGCATGTTGGTATTTGCCGGAGTCATGGGAATGACGGCCTGCTCGCAGCGCTACCGGTATCTGAACCACGGACCGCCGGATAACCCGGGAACCCCGATCGGCAGCTACACCATCACCATCCAGTCGTCGTCCACCACCGGTTCCGAGACCACTACCCCGCCCACGCAGCCGCAGATAACCCTGGTCGTCACCGCTGCCAAGACCTAGGTCGCGACTTCGGGATACAAACCCTGCAAGATGGACTAGCATAAGAATTGCAGGTGTGCCGGGCGGTCGCTGCCGGAGCACTCGCGTGCTTCGGGAGAGGAAAGTCCGAACTCCGCAGGGCAGTGTGCCGGATAACGTCCGGGATTTGAGCGTCAAGGCTCAAAGACGGCCAGTGCCACAGAGAACATACCGCCCTGGGCTTCATCGCCTGGGGTAAGGGTGAAAAGGTGCGGTAAGAGCGCACCGCGCCGTCTGTAAAGGCGGTGGCAGGGTAAACCCCACACGGAGCAAGACCAAATAGGGAGGGAATCCGACGGCCAGACCCGGGCCGCGGATGCGTGCCGGCCCGGCGCGCTCACCCGGGTTCCGATCCCGGCTCGCCGGGACGGTGGGAAACCTCCGGGTAGGTCGCTTGAGCGGCGCAGCAATGCGTCGCCTAGAGGAATGATCGTCCTCGACAGAATTCGGCTTACAGGCTCACTTGCAAACGCGGCCCCGCACCTCTAACCAAGCTGCGGGGCCTCCGCTTTTGAAGGTCCGAAACTCCTTTCAGACTAGAGTCCCGAAGGGACGGCTGAACTTAGCCCAGGACGCAGTCCTGGGTTAGCATGCGCCCTTGAAAAGTCCCGCAGGGACGACTGAAAAAGTTACCGGATCTGGAATTCTCAACCGGAATGCTCGGGGATCGCCTAAGGGTAACTTCCACTCGTCCCTACGGGACTTTTCGTTCCGAATCTCTACCCAGGACTGCGTCCTGGGTAAGGTTCAGCCGTCCCTCCGGGACTCATTTTGCAATCGGTTTCCACGCGCCCACTGAAGCTCATACCTTCATTGGCGGACCTTCCGAAGCCTGTTTTATCCCCATGCGGGAACCGATAAACCGTCTAAACTCGTATCACTCTCTGACTTTGCCATGGAATTCACCGAAGCCATCAAAATCGCCCTACAGTCCCTCTGGGCAAACAAACTGCGCTCGATCCTCACCCTCATGGGCGTGATGATCGGCGTGGCTGCGGTCATCATGGTGATCACTCTGGTCAACGGCGCCAACAAATTCGTCGCCACCAAAGTCTACGGCTACGGAGCGGATGTCTTCACTGCCTCCAAACAACCCTCCGTCATCTTCAGCGACGCCGAGTTCAACAAATACCAAAAGCGCAAAGATCTCAAACTCGACGACTACCGTGAAGTGGCCGCAAAGTGCAAGGATTGCGCCAGCACCGGGGCCATGGCCACCACCACCGGCAAGGTGGTCTACAACAGCCACTCCAGCACCGACACCAGCGTACGCGGTTGGACCTGGACCATGCCCCCCATCTACAACATGAACATCGACCACGGCCGTGGCTTCGTCCCCGTCGATGAAGAGCACAACAGCCGGGTCGCTATCATCGGCCCTGACATTGTTGACAACCAGATGGGCTCGATCGATCCCATCGGCAAAGAGATTCGGGTCGACGGCGGTCAATACACAGTCATCGGCGTAGGCGAGCGCAAAGGCAAGACACTAGGACAGAGCCAGGATGATTGGGTAGCCATCCCCCTGACGACGTTCCTCAACGCCTACGGATCCAATCGCAGCCTGACTATCTACGCCCGCGCCAACGGAGTCGGCGATCCACTGGAGCTGGCCGTGGGTGAGGTGCGCACCATCCTCCGTTCCCACCGACACGATCTACCCGGAGCGGACGACAGCTTCTCCACCGATACCAACAGTACTTTCGTGGGCATCTGGCAGAGCATCAGCTCCAGTTTCTCCGCTGTCTTTGTCTCCCTTGCCGCGATATCGTTGGTCGTCGGCGGCATCGTGATCATGAACATCATGCTGGTGAGCGTGACCGAGCGGACGCGGGAGATTGGCGTGCGTAAAGCACTTGGCGCGCGGCGCGGCGATGTGATGCTGCAATTCCTGATCGAATCAGCCACCATGTCGCTGGTCGGCGGAGTCATCGGGGTCCTTGCAGGAGTAGCCTTTGCCAAGGCCATCACCCTGGTGATCGGCTTTCCTTCTGAGATAGAGCTATGGTCGGTAGCTCTGGGCCTCTTTGTGGCCACAGCAGTGGGCATTTTCTTCGGAGTTTATCCCGCGCGCAAAGCCGCCCTGCTCGATCCCATCGTGGCTTTGCGATCGGAGCTGTAAGAGAGGTACACAATGCGGTTCGCTGACATGAATGAAGGGATCAGGATGGCCATGGACACGCTGCGCACCAACAAGCTGCGCTCCGGCCTGACCATGCTCGGCATCATGATCGGGGTCACCACCGTAATTCTCATCTCATCGGTCATCAACGGTCTGACCGGCAACGTCAACGTCCTGATCCAGTCGCTCGGAACCAACGTCTACTGGGTCTTTCGCTTTCCGGTCTTCGGCTCACGGCCCACTTCGGAGATGTTGGCCAGAAAGCAGTTGACCTATGACGACGCCGAGGCCATGAAAGTGCTGCCCCACGTGGTCGCTGTCGATGCATCGCAGCAATACTTCACGCCTGCCGGATCGCGGGGCAGCTTCTCGGTCAAGTACGGGAGCCGCAAGGTCCAGAACACTGTTCTGGCAGGTCATTCGGAGGACGAACCGAATGTCTACGACCTCCCTATTTCCCAGGGGCGCTACTTTACTCCTCAGGAGGCCCGGCGCGGAGCCAACGTGGTAGTTCTGGGCTCGGACACGGCCGAGGGACTCTTTGGCATCGACCCGGCGGTGGGCAAGGAAGTGCAGATCGACGGTGACGTGTTCTCCGTGGTGGGCGTCTTCGGGCCACAGAAACAGGTGTTCGGCGGGGGCAAGAATCCTAGTGATAACTCTGCGCATTTCCCGACCATGACATTTCACAAGCTTCACCCGGAGATCCTCGATCACTGGATCAGCGTCAAGTACGACGATGTCAAGAACAAGATCGCCGTCGAAGACGAAATCCGCGAGCTGCTTCGCCGCCGCCGTAAGGTGCATTCCGACCAACCGGACAACTTCGCCATCTTCAGCTCTGATGCCCTGCTGGTGCTATGGAATCAGCTCACCGGGGGACTGTTCATCTTTCTGGTGGGGGTCGCAAGCGTGGGTTTAATGGTCGGCGGCGTGGGCGTGATGAACATCATGCTAGTGAGCGTGACGGAACGAACGCGGGAGATAGGCGTCCGTAAGGCGCTGGGCGCGACCCGAAAGAACATCATGTTTCAGTTCACCCTCGAAGCGGTCACGTTATGCGCTATCGGCGGCGTGATTGGTATCGCTGTCGGCGGTTTGCTTACTCTCTTGCTCAAGCTCATCCTGGGAAAGGTGCTGCCGGCCGAGATGTCCGTCGCCTGGTCTACGACCGCCTTTGTCGTTTCCTGTGGCATCGGTCTTCTCTTCGGTATCTATCCTGCCTGGAAGGCAGCATCGCTCGACCCCATCGTTGCCCTGCGCTACGAGTAGTTTGCCGGTCGGCTACACTAAAGTCGCTCTCATGTTGCCGATCGTCGTCGCCTCCGTCACCACCATTCTCAGCCTTGCCGGCCTGGGTTATTACCTGCTGGCGCTATGGAGCGCGCGCGCCTTTGAGCATCAATTACGCAGGCCATTGCCTGATTTTCAGCCAGGAATCAGCATCCTCAAGCCGGTGAAGGGTCTTGATCCGGAGATGTACGCCAGCTTCGCCAGCCATTGTCAGCAGCAATATCAGGGTCCTTACGAAATCCTGTTTGGCGTCAGCAGCATGGCCGATCCGGCCGTGTCCGCGATTGAGAAGCTGCAGGCCGAGTTTCCCCAGCGGACGATTCGCCTGGTCTTATGCCCGGAGTTGCTAGGCGCTAACGGCAAGGTGAGCAACCTGGTGCAGATGCTGGGCAGCGCGAAGTACGACTACATTTTGATCAACGACAGCGACATTAAGGTCTCGCCCTACTACTTGCGGCGGATCATGGGTTGTTTTCTTCTCCCCAAGCGGCGCGGCGGCCGGGTAGGCCTGGTGACAGCACTCTACCGGGGACAGGCGCACGGCACCGTCGGTTCGCGCATGGAAGCCCTGGGAATTGCCACCGACTTCATTGCCGGGGTATTGACCGCGCGTCAAATCGAAGACGGCATCCGTTTCGGACTCGGCTCCACTCTGGCAGTCTCGCGCCAGGCTTTGGAAGCCATTGGCGGCCTGGAGCCGCTGGTCGACTACCTGGCGGACGACTACGAGTTAGGGGCGCGCGTTTGGCGGAATGGGTTTGAAGTGATGTTGAGCGGCGAGGTGGTCGAGACCTTCCTGCCCGCCTATCGCTTCCGTCAATTTCTGGCCCACCAGATTCGCTGGAGCCGCAGCACCCGTTACTCAAGAAAGCTGGGCTTCACCGGCATGGTCTTTACCTACGGATTGCCTTGGGCGCTCTGTAACCTGATCGCCTCAGGCGCCAGCCTGAGCAGTATCGCCCTCCTCAGCCTCACCTTGTTAGCCAGGGTGGCGCTGGCCCTCGCCGTCGGTGTGGGCGTGCTGGGCGATCGCCAGGTAATCCGAGATCTATGGCTGCTGCCCGCCCGCGACGTAGTAGCCCTGGGCATCTGGATCTGGAGCTTCGCCGGAAACACAGTAGCCTGGCGAGGCCAACACTTCTCCTTGAAAGACGGCAAAATGAGCCGCCTGACCGCCGTCTAACTAAGTCGGAAAACACTCGATTGGAAAACCAACCAACCCACCCACCCTTCGTCATCCCGACTAAGCAGTGTCGGAAACACGCGAAGGGTGCCCCAGGTCTCGCTTTTGAGACCTGGGATCCTCCTAGTAAAGGCCGGTACGGGCCCTGAACGTGTTTGCCGGAGAATCGTTCCTCTTTCGGTCAACGCTGATTGCTAAGCACTTCCTTACCCCCGCTCCGCGCAATCGCGTAAGCCGGCCTAGTCAACGCAGGAACCTGATCCAGCGGAGTCCACAGAAAAACCCGCGTCGGCCCGCGCCACAACCGTCCAAACGAAACCTCATCGTCGAATATCTGCGGAGCATCCCTAAAAAACGACCCGTACCACAAATCAGAAGACCGCCCATTCAAAATCCGAACCTGGCGTCGCAAATAAAAACCAAGTGTCGAGCCCGCTTCATATTCCCCATTGATCTCCACCACATCGCCATTCTTAATCCGAGGACCAATCGCATCCGCCAAAACCTTCGAAGACAGCACCGGCGAAAACGTAACCAGCGCCATATGTGCGGCGATCAGGAACACCACCATCATCGCCACCAGCGCATAGTTGCCAAGACGGATCATGTTGACAGCCCGCATCACCATATTGGCAAACGTCCCCAACACCAGCGCAACCGCAACCAGAATCAACGGCACCCGAAACGCGCCCATAGCCCTCGCGCTCAAATCAAGAAAATGGCCCAGTGAAAGGGCGTAATCTCCCGGATTTTCCGTAAGCACACTGGAAATATCCGCACCCGGGGCGAGGGGACGGCCACGGACAGCCAGGTACCCCGCAAGCAACGAGCCAATCATCCCCAGCACAAACAAAACCACAGCAATGCGTCGTCCCGCGATGCGGCGAGGGTCCCTCGCGTGGCATTTCTCCTCTCGATTCAGCCACCCGCCGATCATCAGCGCGATCGGCGGCAACGCCGGCAGCGCATAGTATTCCTGGCGAGTGGAGAAGCTGAAGAACACCATCACGAAAGCAGCCCATATCCCAAGCAAGTTCCAAGCCTGATCGTGCCGCGGCAGCCTGACCCGGCGCACCGAAGACCTCATCCGCACCGGAACGATCGCCTTGAACACGAACGCAATCCAGGGCATCAACCAGACTCCCAGCAATCCCCAGAACAGCCACAGCGGCACCGTGTCGTAGTCACGCGGAACCCTGCGATTGAGATAACGCAGCACCTGTTCGTTGACGAAATAAAACCAGAAAAACCCGTGTACATTCCCCACAGTAGGAACGGTGCCCGAAGGCTGCCCCTGCGACGGATTGGCCATCCCCGCAGCGATATGCCAGGGCACTGCAATGACCAGAAAAATCAGCAGGCTGGAAAGCGGATGCCATCGCCGCAAGTGTCCCAGGTTGCGGCTAAGCAACAGGAAGATAAAAACAATACCCAGCGGGAACACGATCCCGATGAGCCCCTTGGTGAGCACATTGAGCGCACAACAAGCCGCGAAGCCCCAAGCGGTCGCGCGTGAAGGCTGTGGCTGTTCAAGCGAGATCCAGAACAGCAGCATGGCGAGACTAAGCCACAGGCAAACGATCACATCGGGAAGGATGATATGGCTGTAAATGAAAATGCCGAACGACGTTAAGAGGATCAGCGCCGCATAGAACCCGGCGATTGCGGAATTGAAGAAGCGAGGACCCGCGAGGTAAACCGTTACGAAAAGAGCGAGCGCACAGATGGCCAGCGGCAGCCGCGCGGCCCAATCTTCGGGGCCAAAGACGGTGAAACTGGCAGCCATGCCCCAGTACAGCAGCGGAGCCTTTTCAAGATAGCGAATGCCGTTCGCATGCAGGGTAATCCAGTCGTCCCCCGCGACCATTTCCCGCGCCACCTCGGCATGCACTGAGTCTGCATCATCCAGCAAGGGCGGACGGAAAAGCGTAAAGCTCCCATAAAGCAACATCCACAGAGCGGCAATGGTGAGGAGTATCCTCCGCGAACGCCGGGTGAAATATGCTCGGATAGCGCGGCTCCAAAAACTAAATTCTACCGAGTCTCCGGCTCCCGGCCACCACTGAGCAGTGGCGCTATAGTAAATGCAGGTCTTTCGGGATCGTGAGCGATGGCGCCAGACACAGCAGCGGGAAGAGGACCGGCGATATTTCCGGCAAGCGATTTGCTGGGCCCCGACACGTCCCTCATTTACAACGATTGGTACCCGGCCATACGGAGCGACGCTCTCCGTGGACGGAAGATGCAAACCGCCATGCTGCTGGGAATCCCCCTGGTGTTGGGGCGCAAAGAGGACGGCACCCTCTTCGCCATGCGCGACAGTTGTCCTCATCGCGGTATCCCGCTGTCCTGCGGATGGTTTGATGGCAGCGCGGTCACCTGCAAATATCACGGCTGGGTCTTCGAACCGGAGTCCGGCCAGTGCATGGAGATCCCTTCGCTCACCAGCCAGGATTCCTATCCCCGCCGCATCTATGCCACGGCCTTCCCCTGCCGGGAGAAGGATGGATACGCCTGGGTTTATGTGCCCAAGCCGGGTAGCGGCCGAGTACGCATGGAGACCAGGGACGCTCTACCCTCAGTCCCGGAACTGCCGAAGTTCAGCGAGCGGCATCGCAGCGCGCATCTGACTGCGGATCTGCCCTGCAATGTGGACCACGGCATCATCGGATTGATGGATCCAGCCCACGGGCCATTCGTCCATCAGGCCTGGTGGTGGCGTTCGCGCCACAGCATCCACGAAAAAGAAAAACATTTCGAGCCCATTCCCCAGGGCTTTCGTATGTCGGCCCACACTCCCTCGGCCAACAGCGCGCCCTACAAGTTGCTCGGTGTCTATGGCGAGCCCATCGAAACCACCATCGATTTCGTACTCCCCAACCGGCGCTTTGAGACCATACGCTGCGGAAAAAAATGGTTCGCCAGTCTGACCACAGTCACTCCGACCACACCAGGGAATTCCCGCATTGACGTGTACGCTGCCTGGAACGTCTTCTACGCAGTCCCCTTGGTGACTGCAGTGGCCAAATTCTTCGGTAAGCGCTTTGTGCGTCAGGACCAGCTCACGATGGTGCAGCAAGCCGAGGGCCTCAAGTTCAATCCCGGCCTGATGCTGATAGACGACGCCGATCGTCCCGCCAAATGGTATTTCGCCCTGAAGCGAGCCCGTCAAGAAGCCGAAGAAACCAATCGGCCCCTGCAGCACCCCATGGACGGTCCAGTAACCCTACGCTGGCGCAGCTAGGATCACAAGGTGGCATAGGAACAATAGGGAACAGGACGGGTGCCCCAGGTTCGCCTAAGCGTACCTGGGCCGAAAAAGACGGGGCGAAGCCCTTCATAGCTCTTTAAACCCTGTCCCCACTACCTACCCCCCGGGTGCCCCACATCTCGCTCGTTTTTCGCGAGATGTGGGATACCGCTGCGCTATCCCTAAGACCGTTCATTCCCAAAAATCCCATCGGAAGCATCAACCCATCATCCCATTTCTGGCCCGCACCATTCCGCTAACCACCCCCACCATTCACCTCCATCCCCGCAACAGCTATCATGAATCCATGGCCGATTACCCGACGAACCCAGAACGCTACATCTGCATTCACGGCCATTTCTACCAACCCCCACGAGAAAACCCCTGGCTCGAAACCGTCGAAACCGAAGATTCCGCCGCCCCCTACCACGACTGGAACGAGCGCATCACCGCGGAGTGTTACGCCCCCAACGGCGCCTCGCGGATCGTGAACGGTGACAACCAAATCATCCGCATCATGAACAACTACTCCCGCATCAGCTTCAACTTCGGCCCCACCCTGCTCTCCTGGCTGGAGGAAAACGCGCCCCGTACCTATCGCATGATCCGCGACGCCGACCGCCAAAGCATGTTGCGCTACGAAGGCCATGGATCCGCCATGGCTCAGGTCTACAACCACGTCATCATGCCCCTGGCCAATACCCGTGACCGCATCACCCAGATCCGTTGGGGCATCGCTGATTTCCAGCACCGTTTCGGGCGCGCCCCCGAAGGCATGTGGCTTTCGGAAACCGCAGTAGATAACGAGACCCTCGACCTGCTGGCGCAGCAGGGCATCCTCTTCACCATCCTTGCGCCCCACCAATGCGCCCGCGTTCGCGAGCGCGCGGAGATCACCATACAACCCGTTCTCGACCGATTAGACGGCGCGGGTGCCCGTTGGGTGGAAACTCCCGACGCCTCGGTCAACCCCAACCATCCCTACCTGGTGCGAACCAAGGAAGGGCGAAGCATCACCGTCTTCTTCTACAACGGACCCCAATCGCGCGCGATCGCCTTCGAAGGCCTTCTCTACAACGGTGAAAACTTCGCCTGGCGGTTGGCGCGCGGCTTAGATCCCAGTGACCCCAACCCCCAGATGGCGCACGTGGCCACCGACGGGGAGAGTTACGGCCACCATCATCGCCATGGCGAAATGGCTCTCTCCTACGCTCTCCGCTTCATCGAAGACAAGAAGCTTGGCAAGCTGACGAACTACGGCCAATTCCTGGCCCAGTTCCCCCCCACCTGGGAAGCGGAAATCGTGGAGAACACCTCCTGGAGTTGTGCCCACGGCGTCGAGCGCTGGCGTTCCGACTGCGGCTGCAACGGCGGACGCCAAGGCTGGAACCAGCGTTGGCGCGCGCCCCTTCGTGCCGCTCTCGACTGGCTCCGCGATACCGTTGCCCCGCTCAGCGAAAGCACCGCCACCCGTCTGCTGAAAGATGTCTGGGCCGCGCGCGATGCGTACATTGCGGTCATCCTCGCCGCTGGGACAGGCGATGCGGAGGCGGCCATCGAACAATTTTTCGCGGCCCAGGCGGTCCGCATACTCTCGCCTGAGGAACGAACCCTGATTCTCAAGCTGATGGAGATGCAGCGCCACACCCAACTCATGTACACCAGCTGCGGTTGGTTCTTCGACGATATCTCGGGCATCGAGACAGTGCAGATCATGGCGTACGCGGCCCGCGCACTGCGCTTGGCAGCCGACATCTTCGGCCTCAATTGCGCTTTGCTGGAATGGCAATTTGTGGAGCGCCTCCGCCAAGCCAAGTGCAACAGCCCGCAATGGAAAGACGGGGGAGATATCTACAAACGCCTGGTCAAGCCGATGGAGGTCAACCTGGAGCAGGTGGCCGCGCACTACGCCATCTCCTCTGTCTTTGGCAGCTATCCTGACGACACCGTTCTCTTTTGTTACACCATCCGCCGTCTCGACTACGAGAACGTCACCTCAGGACGAGCGCGTCTCGCCATCGGCCGTTGCCGCATCACCTCCAACCTCACAGAAGAGACCGAAGAGGTGTCCTTTGCCGCCCTTCATTTCGGCGATCACAATGTAACCGCCGCAGTGGAGCGGTCGACCCCACAAGATCTAGCCGCTTTCGAGGACCTCAAGCACAAGTGCAGCGCCGCCGTCACCCAGGCGAATCTGCCTGAAGTCGTGCGCCTGATCGATAGCTTCTTTGGTGGCAGTCCCTACTCGCTGGCGTCTCTCTTTAAGGACGATCAGCGCCGCATCCTGCGCTTCATCTTGAACGCCACCCTCAGCGAAGTCGAAGACAGCCTGGTCAAAATCTACGAGGAGCATGCTTCGCTCCTGCACTTTCTCAACGCGTCCGGTCTTCCCAAACCACCGGCCCTCACCATGGCCGCCGGTTTCGCCATCAATGCGGGCTTGCGGCGAGCCCTCGAACAAGAGCCCATCGACCTGCCCCGGGTTCGCTCTCTCATTTCCCTGGCCAAATCCGACGGCGTCGTTCTGGAGAGCCACGCCCTGCGTTATCTGACCGATCAACATATGAAGCGGTCCATGGTCCATCTCCAGGCCAAGCCGCTGGAGAATGACAGCCTCGATCACGCCCTCACCCTGGCGCGCACCCTGCGCGAGCTCCCGTTCGAGCTCAACCTATGGCAAGCGCAAAACATCTGGTACGACATCCTGATCAAGTCCAACCGCTTCCTCATGGGCCTGGAAGCCAAGGCTGCGGAACACTGGAGAGAAAACTTCATGGAGTTGGGCCGCCAGCTATCGATTGCCGTCGAACAATTAGTGGTCGAGGAAGGCTCGCTGGTAGCCCGCGGCCTTTCGTCCTCCATAGACCCCGCCCCGCTAGCCCTGAAGGCCATGGCCCCCTAGCAACTATTCTTGCCGGATGCCGACACTTGTTGCCTCAAATGGGATCTAAACCACTGTGACCCAAAAGCTCTTCATTGTTGCAGACACCGCTTAGCCCGGATTTCTCACAATCAAGATACAGATCTGGGCGAGGGGATTTAGAAAGTTGCTTGGAAAGGCCGTCTTTTCATGGCATAACTGCGTTGTCGAGACGTAGTGTTTGCCGTGCGGAGGCGGCCTTTCTGATGACAGAGTGTAACCAAGAAACGTTTGCATTTACAGGTCATTTTTCGCGCCGCGTGGAGGCAGGGTTTACCGCCGGTCAAGTTTCCAGCGACGGCGGTGCGCTGCTGTTGCGCGAGGTGGACCGGAAGATCAACCTGCTGGGGCGGCTGGGGTGCTGCTTTGTCGATGGCCGATCGCCGTTGCTGGTCAAGCACCAGTTAGCTCAGATGCTGGCGCAGCGCATCTTCGGTCTGGCGTTGGGGTACGAGGACCTTTGCGATCATGAGCAGTTGCGCTCCGATCCTCTGCTGGCGTTGCTCAGCGGTAAGAGTGAGCTGGATAAGCCGCTGGCCGGCAAGAGCACGCTGAACCGACTGGAACTGGTTGGCCGCACCGGTCGCTATCACAAGATCGGCTACTCGGCGGAGTCTCTGGACCGTTTGTTGGGGGAGCTGTATCTGGAGTCCCATCGCAGTGCGCCGGAACAGATCGTGCTGGACCTGGACGCCACCGACATCCCGCTATACGGCCATCAGCCGGAGCGTTTCTTCCACGGCTACTACGGCAGCTACTGCTATCTGCCGCTGTATATCTTCGCCGGCGACCAGTTGCTGTGCGCGCGTCTGCGGGCGGCCAACCAAGACGCTGCCGCCGGAGCGGTGGAGGAAGTGAGCCGCATCGTTGCCCAACTGCGGCAGCGATGGCCGCAAACCCGGATCGTGTTGCGCGCCGACTCCGGCTTCTGCCGCGAAGAGTTGATGAGCTGGTGCGAGGCCAACAAGGTGGATTACCTGTTTGGCTTGGCGCGCAACCAGCGGCTGCAGAAGATCATCGGCGCCCAGATGCAGCAAGCTCGTGCCCTTCATCAGGGCACAGCCAAGGCGGCGCGCGTCTTTACCGGCTTCGCCTATACCACGCGCCATAGCTGGTCGTGCGCCCGCCGCGTGGTGGCCAAAGCCGAGTATCTCGACAAGGGCGAAAATCCGCGCTTCGTGGTCACTTCGCTGACTCCGGACCAGTGGCCCGACCAGGCACTTTACGAGAAGTTCTACTGCGCCCGTGGCGAAATGGAGAACCGCATTAAGGAACAGATGTGCCTGTTCGCCGATCGGCTCTCAACCGACGAGATGAAGGGCAATCAGTTGCGCCTCTACTTCTCCGCGCTGGCTTACACGCTGATGGAGGCGCTCCGCCGGCTGGGCCTCCAAGGCACGGAGTGGGCCCAGGCTCAGGTCGATACCATCCGTCTCAAGCTGTTCAAGATCGGTGCCATCGTGCGCATCAGCGTGCGCCGCATTATGCTTCAGCTCAACTCGACCTATCCCTGGAAACACCTCTTCGCACAAGCCTTCCACGCCCTGCGTTGCTGAAACCCGCTCCCAGCGGCTAACGACACTTCCACTTCGGCCCATGGCTCCGGCCTGGCGGAGCCATGCAAAATGACACCCTGCTAACCCCCAAGCAGCCCGCCACACGCTAGAAATTACACCGACCGGCCAACCCTATCACGCAAAAGCACTGCAACAGGCTCTCCCCACTCTCAATCGTGTCGCAGAATCTGTGATGGTGAGAAATGCGGGCTAGTCCGCATAGTTCGCTTAGTTCGCACGTTTTTCCAAAACTCTCCCCGCCGCCGAAAGCCGAAGGGGACAGAACGGGTGCCCCAGGTTCGCCAAACCTGCCCCGGCTTGCCGTGGGGCGTACCTGGGACGAAAACGACGGGCGCAGCCCAAACGATCGCTGTCCCTGAATCGACGATAAAGCCGTCGGTATATGGGCTGGTAGGTACCGGCTAAAGAGTCTGCGTGAGAACCGCGAATGCACTCTGTCCCGCGAACAAATCCTGGGTGCCCCACATCTCGCTCGTTTTTCGCGAGATGTGGGATACGACGAACCTCGACCTCTCGCTTCTAAGGACGAATCGAAAGCTTGGGCCCGCAAATTTCCCCTACGTCATCGGAGGCAACTCGCAAGCCCGCCACAAATACCAGCTAGCCACCGAGCGCCATGGCTTCCACCGTGCCGCCCGCCGTTGCATCTGCTCAGCCTTGGGCAGCATATCGAGAGTAATCGGCTTTCCCGCCTTCACTCTACCGAACGTCAACAGATATCCCTTGCGAATTCCATAATCCGTCCCCGGAAACACATCCGGCCGCCCTAATCGAAACATAAGCAGCATCTCCGCCGTCCACGTCCCAATCCCACGCACCTGGCTCAACCGCTCAATAATTTCCTGATCAGGCAAGCGCCGAATAGCGCCAATGGAGGGAACCGTGCCGTCCAGAGTCTTAGCCGCAAGATCCCGTAGAGAAAGGAGCTTCCCCCGCGAGAGGCCGGCCGCACGAAGCATCTCATCCGGCACTGCAAGCAATTGCTCCGGCTGAGGATGCAGATCGCCGAATAAAGCCAACAGCCGTCCCAAAATCGCCCGTGCAGCATTGGCGTGCAGTTGCTGGTACAAAATGGCTTCGAGCAGCGCCTCGAACGGTGAATGGGTACTTTTCACCCGCAGCGCGAACGGGCCGACACGTTCGATCAGCGCGCCCAGCTTGGGATCCGCCGCCGATAATTGCTGGAGCGCAAGAGCAACGTCGTAGCGAACCGGGCGGAGGCCTTCGTCCATCAAAACATTTTAACTTTGTCATGAGTACCGGAAATGCAAACAGCCCGAACGCCGCAAGACTCGGCACTTGCAGCCGGGCTTCTTTTCCATAATGGCTCTTTCGCTGCGATCATAAATCCGGGTCGGGCTGTCCCGGAGTTGCCTACCCCCTCCGGTTTGCTGCTATATTCAACTTTCCAGGCACGATGCGGGGAAGTAATTTCTACCGTCATCCTCTTGGATCGAATCGCAAAGAGTCGTAACCGAGCCTTTCTTTTACCACCACGGAATCCGAGGAAGCAGGGACTCATCCAATGGCGCAGATTTTTGACCGGAGTGCCAACGCGCTAGCCCGCGCGAGCTTGGTCCTGACAGGGTTGATCGTCATCGCCCTGGGAGTCACCCTTGATCAATTGCAGGGTTCTCCATGGGTCACCAAGCAGGGGCAGCGCGCCGAACAACCGGTGCCGTTCAGCCACAAGCATCACGTCATGGGACTGGGTCTCCAGTGCCAGTACTGTCACACCTCCGTCGAGAAGTCGAGCTACGCCGGCATTCCGCCCACCAAGACCTGCATGAACTGCCATGCGCAGATCTGGACCAACGCGGGACTGCTGGAGCCGGTTCGCACCAGCTGGGCTACAGGCGAGTCCATACCGTGGGTCAAGATCCACGACCTGCCTGACTTTGTTTACTTCAATCATGAAATCCACGTGAACAAGGGCATTGGGTGCTCCTCCTGCCATGGACGTGTGGACCTGATGCCGTTGATGTATCAGCAGAACACGCTGCAGATGGAGTGGTGCCTCAATTGCCATCGCGATCCGGGCAAGAACCTTCGCCCTACTACCGAGATTTACAACATGGCGTGGGAGGGCCCCACCAGTCAGAAGCCAGTATGGTGCGGTAGTACGGGCCCGAAGGATGGCGTTCCTACGGCGCAGACAGTAAGCTGCACCACCTCCGACCCCAGCCAGGGAGGCGCCCAGATGGCCTCACTGCACATGCTGCCCGATGGGTTGCATGGGCAAGCTACGAGCGACGCCCCGGGCATGATGCTTCCAGCGAGCCTGCACTATGTGAAACTCACCGACCAGGACTCGCTGGGCAAATACCTGGTCCAGCAATATCACATCCGCACGCCCCAGGAATTGAGCAGTTGCGAGACATGCCACCGATGAGTGAAAACAAGGGTAATCAGCAGGAATTGACGTTGGAGGCCGCCAGGGCGAAGCTTGCCGGCCAAACGGGAAAAAAGTACTGGCGCAGCGTGGACGAGTTGGCCGACACACCCGCGTTCCGCGAGGCGGTGCAGCGAGAATTCCCCACCCAGGCGGCAGAGTGGACCGACCCCGTATCCCGGCGCGGCTTCCTCAAGGTCATGAGCGCCTCGTTGGCGCTGGCCGGGCTTTCTGGCTGTACCAAGCAGCCGGATGAGCCCATCTACCCGTACGTGAAGGAGCCGGAAGACCTGGTGCTGGGACGGCCGGTGTATTTTGCCACGGCCATGCCCTTCAACACCGGTGCCGTGCCGTTGCTGGTCAAGAGTGACGCCTACCGGCCGATCAAGCTGGATGGTAATCCCGAGCACCCCTTCAACCGCGGAACTTCCGATCCGTTGT
Organism: uncultured Acidobacteriaceae bacterium; assembly: GCA_963830325.1. Taxonomy (GTDB): domain Bacteria; phylum Acidobacteriota; class Terriglobia; order Terriglobales; family Acidobacteriaceae; genus PALSA-350. The sequence continues at coordinate 149,542 of CAWHMV010000003.1, read as the reverse complement.
CCCAGGGTTCGCTCCTCGATCTTTACGATCCTGACCGCTCCCAAAGAGTGCTCTACCGGGGTGAGGTTCGCCAATTTGCGGCCTTCCTGGCCGTGTTCCGCGCCATGCTCGCTGACAAGAAATCGAACGGGGGCGCGGGCCTCTATATCCTGAGCGACACCGTCACCTCTCCCACCCTGGCAGCGCAATGGAAGGCGGCGCAACAGACGTATCCCAATGCCAAGTGGCTGCAGTGGGACCCGATCAACCGCGACTCGGCATACTCGGCCTCAAAGACTGCGTTTGGCGACTACAACGACGCTCAGTATCGTTTGCAGGGGGCCGATGTCATCGTCTCCCTCGACTCGGACTTTCTTTCTGGCATTACCCATCCCGGATTTCTGCGTCTGGCCGCTGACTACGCGGCCCGCCGCAAACTGGCAGACGCGGCTCTCACGATGAACCGCCTCTATGCGGTCGAGAGTTCGCCCACCACGACCGGGTTCAAGGCCGAACATCGTCTGGTTCTCAGGGCAGGGGAGATCGCATCGTTTGCCGCATCGCTAGCGGCCGCAGTGGGAGCGGGTGGTTCCAGTTCCCAGCCACCCTCAGACTCGGCGGCCAAGTTTCTCTCCGCGTTAGCGGCAGATTTGAAGGCCAACGCAGGCAAGTGCGTCGTCATCCCCGGCGAGCAGCAGCCGCCGGAAGTGCATCTGGCCGCGATTGCCATTAACCAGGCGCTGGGCAACGTCGGCAAGACGGTGGTCTACACCGAGACCGTAAATCCCATGCCGTCCATCCAGGGCCAGGACATCGTCACACTGGTGAACGACATGAAGGCCGGCAAGGTGGACTGGCTGGTGATCCTGAATGCCAACCCGGTCTACACCGCGCCCGTTGATCTGCATTTTGAGCAGGCCCTGGCCAAGGTGAAGACTACGGCGCACCTCGGGTCCCACTTCAATGAAACCGCGGTCGTTACCGAATGGCATATCAACGGGACACACTATCTGGAGAACTGGTCCGATACCCGCGCCTATGACGGCACGGCGACCGTTATCCAGCCCATGATCGACCCGCTGTATGGTGGAAAATCAGCGCACGATGTGATCCAGTCCATGCTCAGCGATCCCGATACGTCGCCCTACGATGCGGTGCGCAAGACGTGGCAGGCAAGCGTGGGGACCGGCAATGCGGAACATGCCTGGCGCAAGATTCTCCACGACGGCATGGTGGAGGGAACCGCTTTTCAGCCCAAGACCGTTTCCGCGAAAACTCTTGACCTGGCGGTTAATCCGGCCAACCAACCGGACGGAACGGTCGAGGTTATCTTCCGAGCCGACCCTCACGTCTACGACGGGCGCTATGCGAATGTAGGCTGGCTGCAGGAAATTCCCAAGCCGTTGACCAGCATTTCGTGGGACAACGCCGCGCTGATGAGCTTCCGCACGCTGGCCAAGTTCGGGTTGGCGGAACAGGACGTGGTGGCTATCGAATCGAACGGGAACACAGTCATGGCCCCGGTCATGGCGATTCCCGGTCACCCCGATGGCTCGGTCACGCTGCACCTGGGCTATGGACGCCGCAATGGGGGCCGCGTTGCCGGCGGGGCGGGATTTAATACCTACGCCATTCGAACCTCCAACGCTCTGCTCTTCGCTTCCGGCGCCACCATGAAGAAAACCGGCCAGACCTATGTGTTTGCGGTGACCAAAAGTCACTACACGGATCACCGCTCCGTGGTTGCCGGTGGAGACGGTACGGCCGACCGCTCGCTCGAAGGCGATGAGGCTTCCAACCGCGGCATCATTCGCTACGCGACGCTGGACGAGTTTAAACAGAATCCCCACTTCGCTCATGAAGAGGAGTGGGTCCCTGAAGATCCAGATCCGGAAACCACCATGTTCAGCAATTGGCGCTACGACAAGAACGCCTGGGGCATGGCCATCGATCAGAACTCTTGCGTCGGCTGCAACGCCTGCATTGTCAGTTGCTACGCCGAGAACAACATCGCGGTGGTAGGCAAGCACAACACCGAGGTCGGCCGCATCATGCAGTGGATCCGCATTGATACGTACTTCGAAGGCGATCTGGAAACCCCCAAGGCCCACTTCCAGCCCATGACTTGCCAACAGTGCGAGAACGCGCCCTGCGAGCAGGTTTGCCCGGTGGGAGCAACGGTGCATTCCCCTGAAGGCCTCAACATCATGATCTACAACCGCTGCGTGGGCGTTCGCTACTGTTCCAACAACTGCCCCTACAAGGTGCGCCGCTTCAACTTCCTGCTCTACTCCGATTTTGAGACGGAAAGCCTGAAGCTGATGCGCAATCCAGACGTGACCGTTCGCAGCCGCGGCGTAATGGAGAAGTGCAGCTACTGCACCCAGAGGATTGTCGCCGCCAAGATTGCGGCCGATAAGGAAAATCGCGAAATCCGTGATGGCGAGGTGGTGACCGCCTGCCAGCAGGCATGCCCCACCGGCGCCATTGTCTTCGGCAATGTCAACGACCGCGCCAGCAAGGTGAGAAAGCTGAAGCTGCAGCCGCGCAACTACGGCGTATTGGCGGACCTCAACATTCGTCCCCGTACTACGTATATCGCGGAGGTCTTCAACCCCAATCCGGATTTGGCCGAGGCGCGGACTGAGCACGCGCCGGAAAAAAGTTGAGAGGTTAGCGCGGCATGGCGACCAAACCAGAATTACCGGTAAATGATCCGCAGCTCGATCCGAAGACAGGTGAATTCCGGGTCATTGCGCCCGGATACACCTTCAAGTCGGTCACGAATGTTATTTCGCGCATTGTGCTCACCCCGCACACGCCGTTGGGCTGGTTCTTCGGCTTTACCGTGGCGGGCAGCATCGTCGTCATGCTGCTCACGGCGCTGACCTGGTTGGTCCTCAAAGGTGTCGGCATCTGGGGCGTCACCATCCCAGTGGGCTGGGGATTCGCCATCATCAATTTTGTGTGGTGGATCGGTATTGGCCATGCCGGCACACTCATCTCCGCCATCCTTCTGCTCTTTAAGCAACAATGGCGGAATTCGATCAACCGCTTCGCCGAGGCCATGACCATCTTTGCCGTGGTCTGCGCCGGCATGTTTCCCCTTATCCACGTAGGCCGCCCCTGGGTGGGGTACTGGCTGCTTCCTTACCCCAACACCATGAACGTGTGGCCTCAGTTCCGTTCTCCTCTGTTGTGGGACGTCTTTGCGGTTTCCACCTATGCCACCATTTCCGTAGTCTTCTGGTACATAGGCATGGTTCCGGACCTGGGTACCATGCGTGACAACGCCAAGACCAAACTGACGCAATACATTTACGGAATTTTGTCCCTCGGCTGGCGGGGCTCGGTGCGCCACTGGATGCGCTACGAGACAGCTTCCCTGCTCCTCGCCGGTTTAGCCACTCCTCTGGTCTTGTCGGTGCATAGCGTCATCAGCTTCGATTTTGCGGTCGCTATCCTGCCTGGTTGGCACACCACCATTTTCCCGCCCTACTTTGTCGCCGGCGCCATCTATTCCGGCTTCGCCATGGTGATCACACTGGCCATTCCGATCCGCAAGTTCTACCACCTGGAAGGCCTGATCACCATCCGCCATATCGACAATATGGGGAAGGTGATGCTGGCCACCGGCCTCATCGTCGCCTACGGCTACGGCACCGAAATTTTCATGGCCTGGTATTCCGCCAGCCATTGGGAATACTTCATGATGTGGAACCGCATGTTCGGACCCTTGGGATGGGCCTATTGGGTGCTGATTACCTGCAACATCGCCCTGCCGCAACTGTTGTGGCTGCGCAGCCTTCGGGTGAGCCCGGGCAAGATGTTCATCATGTCGCTGATCATCAATACCGGCATGTGGTTCGAACGCTTCGTCATCATCGTGACCAGCCTTTATCGTGACTTCCTGCCCTCGTCCTGGGGAACCTATAAGGCGACCCGGTGGGACTATGCCACCTTTGTCGGAACCCTGGGGCTGTTTACCGCTCTATTCTTTCTCTTCGTTCGGTTGCTGCCCATGATTCCTATGTCTGAGATACGGATGATGCTGCCTCAGGCCAAGGTAAGGCCGGAGCCGGAACCGCTGGAGGCGGGTGACTGATGCCTTTCCCCGAAGGAATCTACGGATTGTTGGCGGAATTCGATACCCCCGGTGAACTGGTGGCCGCTGCCCAGACCGCGTATGACTCGGGTTGGCGGCGGATGGACTGTTATACGCCTTACCCCGTCGAAGAGGCGGCCGAGGCGATCGGCTTCCACCGCAACTACGTGCCTCTCATTTGCCTAATTGGCGGATTGATGGGTTTGGCGGCTATGTTCCTGTTCGAAACCTGGGTAGCGGTCTTCGCGTATCCGCTGAACATCGCCGGGCGCCCGCTCTTTTCCTGGCCGGCCTTCGTTATTCCCGCTTATGAGTGGACGATTCTCTGGGCGGGTCTCTCCGCCGCTTTCGGCATGCTGGCCATGTGTGGCCTCCCCACCCTCTACCACCCGCTTTTCAATGCTCCCAATTTTCGTAACGGCGCAACTACGGACAAATTCTTTCTTTGTCTGGAGGCCAACGATCCTAAGTTTGAACTCCTGGAATCGCGCAGCTTTTTGGAAAGCTTCAAGCCTGTTTCCGTGGTGGAGGTGGAGTATTAATCTGACCAAGGGAATCCGCCCTGCTTCGCGACTCCTGGCCGTGGGCCTGGCTGCCTTCGCCGCCGCCGGCTGTCGTCAGGACATGCAGAACCAGCCCAAGTTTGTTCCCCAGCGAAGCACGACCTTCTTCGCCGACGGGCGCTCGGTTCGCCCCCAGGTCGCGCATACCGTCGCTCGCGGGCAATTGGGCGAAGACAGCTTCTACTACACCGGCTTGATCGACGGCAAGGAAGCTGACCTGATGCCCTTCCCGGTTTCCATGCAAGTGCTGGCGAGAGGCCAGGAGCGATTCAATATCTATTGCACGCCCTGTCATTCGCGGGTAGGAAACGGCGCTGGCATGATCGTGCAGCGAGGCTATAAGCCGGCGGGCAACTTTCACTCTGCGCGCATACTCGCCGAGCCGCTGGGTCACTACTTCTACGTGATGACCAACGGATACGGAGCTATGCCGGAATACGCCGCCCAGCTCACCCCGGCGGACCGCTGGTCCGTAGCAGCGTATATCCGGGCGCTGCAAATCAGCCAAAACGCAAGAGAAAGCGAAGTTCCTTCAGGGGTCCAGGTCCAGAATCTGAAAGACATTGCCGAACGGGAAGGATTGCCCGACTCGTTTGCCCAGCCGTGGTCGCTGCCCGCGACTGCAGTCTCTGCAGAACCGCCCGACCCGAGCCAGGGCACGCCAGGAATGGCGCCGGCAACGGGCGACAGCCCTGTGCCGGCGATGAGCCAGCCAGGCGGTGGCGCCGCCACCAGCGGCAATGCAGTGAAGCCGAAGGGATTGAAATAGGTCAGGAAAAAACACATGGCTCACGAACACCACGCAAATTCGCTACCCTCCGAGCTGAATGCTCCGCTGCTGCTGAATGCGTGGCGGCGCCGGGCCATGGTTGTGGGCGGTATCTTTGCCGTTTTGTCGATCGTCCTCGCAGTCCTGGCGGCCACCGTCGATCACGACGGCATCAATCACCTGCTTCGCTCCTACTTGCTCGGTTACATCATGTGCTGGGGCTTCACCGTGGGAGGCCTGGCGCTCCTGATGGTGCAGTACTTGACCGGCGGCAAGTGGGGCTTGCTGATACGCCGTCCGCTGGAGGCAATGTCGCGCTGCCTTCCCCTGGTCATCGTTCTCTTTCTGCCCATAGGCTTCTTCATGAAGACCTTGTACCTGTGGGCGAAATACAGCAACCCTGCGGAGGCGCTTCGCCAGCACCTGATCACTCGTGATCAGGCGCACGCGATCGCTTTCAAGCACCCCATGCTGAGCATTCCCAGCGTCTGGATTCAGGCCGCGGTCCTCTTCGCGATCTGGTTCATTTTCACGTACCTGCTGAACAAGTGGGGCCTCCAGCGCGATGCCGACCCTCATCCCAACGTTCGCTTCTGGCAGGTAAGGCTCGAGAATCTCAGCGGCTTCGGCGTCCTCGTCTACTCCATCACCATGTCAGTGGGAGCGATTGACTGGGTCATGTCGCTGGACCCGACCTGGTACTCCTCGATTTATGGGCTCATGTTCCTGGTGGGTCAGGGGTACGCGGTCCTGGCTCTTTCCATCATCACGGTTCTTCGGCTCTCCAAAGCGGAGCCGATGAAAACGGTGCTGCGCAAAACCGAGCAGCACGATCTGGGCAAATTAGCTTTCGCCTTCGTGATGCTGAATATCTATCTTGCCTTCTCCCAGTTCCTCATCATCTGGTCGGGAAACCTGCCCGACGAGATTCCCTGGTACCTCGACCGCATTCGCGGCGGCTGGGGCGTGATCGGCTCCCTGGATTTCGTATTTCATTGGCTCATCCCTTTTACCCTGCTGCTCTCGGCCGACCTCAAGCGCAACAAGGAGCGCCTAATCCTGGTATGCAAGCTAATGATCTTTGCCCGCTGCTGGGATACCTTCTGGCTCATTGAGCCGAACTTTGCCGATGCCCGGCGTAATCTGCATTTCAGCTTTGGCATTCTGGAATACATGACCGTGCCGGTCGTCGTCATTTCCTTGTGGATGTGGTTCTACTTCGGCCAGTTGGAGAAGCGGCCGTTGATCCAGACCAACGATCCTCACCTGGAAGAGATTTTGGAGGGCGAACATGCCCACGCATGAGCCACCTGCACACGATCCTAGGGACCCGCACAGTCCGGAATACAATCCGGGCATTGAATCGCCCGGTTATGAGGTCACCGATGTCAACGTTAACGGCATCGTGGTCTTTCTCGCCTCGCTGGGCGCATTTGTCGGGGTCTTCTTCATCTTCTGTTTCGGCATGGGCAAGGTCATCAACACTGCCATTCTCAAGAGTGACGGGCCCCCCAACAAATGGAACATGATCGGTGCGCAGCCCACCGGCAAGCGCCAGGACCTGACGTCCAATGCGGTCATGGAGCAGAACCAGCTCAACCAGATGGTGCAGCGTTTTCCTACCCCTCGCCTGCAGATAGACGATGGCAACCAGGAAATTGCAGAAATGCATGCCCGGGAAGATTTGCTCCTGAACTACTACAGCTGGGTGGATCGCTCGAGCGGCAAAGTGCGCATTCCCATCGCCCGAGCAATGCAAATCATCGCAGAGCACGGACTACCGGTCGCCCCCGAGGAGCAAACCAGCGAACCGTTGATGGCAGGGGACCGGGTTCCGGTCGTAGTCGTGCCGCTGACGGATGGATTTGCCCGGACGGGCTACGAGCAACAGTACATGGAGACCCTGGAGCAGCAGCGGATGCGGGGCGAGAAACCAGCAGATCAGGCCGCTCTGGGAGCGAGTCGCTGAGCTGCAGATTTACCCGATATGTTGAGCGGGATCAACACCAGGCGGCTCGGACTCGCGAACAGCTTTAACTCGGCGGTACCATTTAGGTAGAGATTTTCGAATGCAGATGAAGGGCACAATCCGGTTCTTGATGGCGGCGGCTATCCTTTTGCCCGTGGCGGCGCCGGTGATCGCCCAGGTGGCGCCCTACGGGGAAAAGACCATGGGCGACCCCGCCCAGGACCATCTGCCCGATATTCTGAACACGGTCAAGATCGACCAGCGGTTGGGGCAGCAGTTGCCCCTGGACGCCACTTTCCGCGACGAGACCGGCAAGACAGTCAAGCTGGGAGACTACTTCGGCAAGAAGCCGGTGATCCTTTCGCTGGTCTATTACCAGTGCCAGATCCTGTGCATGGAAGATTTAAGCGGTCTGGTCGGTGCGCTGGAGATGGTGAACCTGACGCCAGGCAAGGACTTTCAGATCGTCATCGTGAGCATCGATCCAGCAGAGACGCCGGCCATGGCCGCAGCCAAAAAGGCGTTTTACGTAAAACGCTATGGCCGCCCGGAGACCGAGGCAGGCTGGCACTTTCTGACCGGCCGTCAACCCGACATCACGGCTCTGGCGAAAGCAGTCGGATGGGGTTATGTACGGTTGCCGCAGCCTGATGGCAAGCCGACGATGTTTGCTCACGCCAGTTCGATCGAAGTGGTGACACCGGAAGGACGCATGGCGCAGTACTACCTCGGGGTGGAATACGCGCCCAGGGATTTGCAGCTGGGATTGGTCGAGGCGTCCCACAACACCATCGGCACCCCGGTCGACAATATTTTGACCTACTGCTATCGCTATGATCCGAAGCTGAATCGGCACAGCCTGGTCATTGCCCGGGTGGTGCAGGCTGGCTGCCTGCTGACCGTTTTGTGCTTGGGCAGCTTTATGCTGGTGAGCTTCCGCCGGGATTTCAAGGGTAAAGGGTAACGATGCATATAAGTCCAGTGCTGTGGCAGTTTCTCGTAAGGTGGCTGACGAACTCTGCCCTCTTTCCGCCGGAAGCCTCGGCTATTTCGCCCTACATGGACGCGTTCTACTTGTTTCTGATCGCGATCTCTGCGGTGGGCATGATCGCAGTCATCATCCTGGTTTTCGGCTTCTCCATCATGTATCGCCAGGAGAAGAACCCCGTCGCCACGCAGATCGAAGGCTCCACGTTGCTGGAGGCCACGTGGACCATTATTCCTCTGGCCCTGTTCATGATCTGTTTTGTCTGGGGTGCGCTGCTCTATTTCCGTATCTACGACCCGCCCACCAACGCCATGAACATTTACATTGTGGGCAAGCAGTGGATGTGGAAGGCCGAGCATCCGGGCGGCCAACACGAAATTGATTCGCTGCACATCCCCATCAACCGGCAAGTGCAGTTGACGATGATCTCGCAGGACGTATTCCATAGCTTCTCTATTCCGGCATTTCGGGTTAAGCGGGAAGTCATTCCTGGCCGATATTCCACGGTCTGGTTCGAAGCCACGGCTACGGGAACCTATCATCTGTTTTGTACCCAATACTGTGGGACGAATCATTCCGCAATGATTGGAGACATCGTCGCCATGACCCCCGATGACTACCAGAAATGGGCGTCGGGCAGCACGAGCGGAGCATCCCTGGCTCAGAACGGGGAACGCCTCTTCGCCAGCCTGGGTTGCAACTCCTGCCACTCAGGCGAAGCCAGCGCGCGGGGCCCCAACCTGGCCCAGGTGTACGGCTCCCGGTTGCAGCTGACGGACGGGTCGTATGTCACTGCGAGTGATGCCTATCTCCGCGAGGCCATCCTCAATCCATCGACCCGCGTGACTGCGGGCTATGCCCCGATCATGCCTACTTATCAAGGGCAGGTCAGCGAAGAGGGTTTGATCGACCTGGTCGAATACATCAAGAACCTCAATTCGAATTATCGAATTCAACAAACGTTGACTGCGAGTCAACTTCCCGTTGGGCAAGCCGGCGCGTCCAGTTCTGGCTCGAGCTCGCCCGCAATGAATTACCGCCCCCAGGAGACGCTGGGAGCCGGCCATAGTGGACCCAAAAAGTCGGGCAGGACGGCACCTGGTGTGCCGGAAACGGTGAACCAATGAGTACCATTGTCAGGCTTCCAAACCAGGAGGAGGCTCAGCTGCCGAAGCTGAGCTATCTCAACAGCGAGTATGGGCTCAAGAGCTGGCTGCTCACCGGCGATCACAAGCGCATCGCCATGCTGTATCTGATTTCAATCACGGTCTTCTTCTTTATCGGAGGCGCCTTTGCCGGGCTGATCCGTCTGGAGTTGTTGACTCCGCTGCCTGACCTGGTTTCCTCCGATACCTACAACAAGCTCTTTACCATGCACGGCGTGATCATGGTTTTCCTCTTCCTTGTGCCGTCGGTTCCGGCAACCGTTGGGAATTTCGTCATTCCCATCATGGTGGGGGCTAAAGATCTAGCATTCCCCAAGATCAACCTGCTGAGCTGGTATCTGTATGTTGCCGGCGCCTGCTTCCTGGTGTTCGCGCTCCTCAACGGCGGCGTCGACACCGGCTGGACGTTTACCACGCCGCTCAGCACCCACTATCTCAATACCCACGTGATCACGGCTGCGATGGGAGTCTTCATCGCGGGGTTCAGCTCCATCTTCACCGGCCTGAACTTCATTGTGACCATCCATCGCATGCGCTGCCCGGGCATGACTTGGTTCCGGCTGCCGTTGTTCTGCTGGTCGCACTACGCGGCCTCGCTCCTGATGGTTCTGGGCACCCCGGTTCTGGCGATCACGCTGGTTCTCGTCATGCTCGAGCGGACCGTCGGCATCGGCGTCTTCGATCCCACCAAAGGTGGCGACCCGCTGCTCTTCCAGCACCTCTTCTGGTTCTATTCCCACCCCGCCGTGTACATCATGATCTTGCCCGGCATGGGGGTGATTTCCGAAGTCATCAGTACTTTCTCGCGTAAGCGAGTCTTCGGTTATACCGCAGTGGCCTTTTCGTCTGTCGCCATTGCCGTGTTTGGATTCTTTGTCTGGGCGCACCACATGTTCATCATGGGTGTCTCCAACTATTCGGCGCTGGTCTTTTCGTTGCTTACCATGCTGGTCGCCGTGCCTTCCGCGATCAAGATCTTCAACTGGGCGGCGACTCTCTACAAGGGCTCCATCACGTTTGAGACGCCGATGCTGTATGCCTTCGGCTTCATGGGCCTGTTTACCATTGGCGGTCTCACCGGTGTCTTTCTGGGTTCGCTTGGCATGGACATCCACCTCACCGAGACCTACTTCATCGTCGCCCACTTCCATTTTGTGATGGTTGGCGGCATGTTGATGGCTTACCTGTCGGGGGTCCACTTCTGGTGGCCTAAGATGACGGGCAGAATGTATCCCGAATCCATGTCGCAGTTGGCCGCGGTGACTACCTTCATCGGTTTCATCCTGACCTTCTTTCCCCAATTCATCGTCGGCTACCTGGGTATGCCGCGCCGGTATCATGCCTATCCACCGGAGTTCCAGGTTTTGAATGTCCTGTCGACTGCGGGCGCAACGGTGCTCGGCATTGGCTATCTGCTACCTATGCTCTATATGCCGTGGTCGCTCAAGTACGGTAAGATCGCGGGCAGCAACCCGTGGCAGGCGACCGGCCTGGAGTGGCAGATTCAATCGCCTCCTTTGACCGAGAACTTTATCGATATACCGATCATGGATCACGAAGCCTACGACTATGACTGGTTGGCTCATAAGACCGAACACGAGGTAACGACTGTTGGATAGCCAAGCGATCGCCACCGGACACGCGGAACCCCACGAAGGACATGAGGAGCATCCCGCTTACCTACGCCACCATTTTGTCACGGTGGAGCAGCAGCGGGAGACCGCTAGCTTCGGCATGTGGCTCTTTCTGTTGACCGAAATCATGTTCTTCGGTGGCCTGTTCATGGCCTACCTGCTGTACCGCAATTGGTATTACGACGCTTTTGTGGCCAGCAGCAATACGCTGGGCATCGGTCTCGGAACTACCAACACCGCGGTTCTTATCCTTTCCAGCTTCACCATGGCCATGGGCGTCTACTCAGCGGAGACGCGCAACCGCAAAGGCCTGCTTACCTCGCTCAGCCTCACGATTTGTTTGGGGCTGGTCTTCCTGGGCATCAAGACGATTGAATATCACGACAAATACACTGAACACCACATCCCCGGGGCAAGCTTCAGCGTAGAAGATTTTGTCCATCCCACCGACAAGCGGGATGTTCCGCTGGCTCCGGATATGGCGCAACATGCCCAGCTCTTCTTCTTCCTGTACTTTGCCATGACCGGCATGCACGCCCTGCACATGATCATCGGTATCAGCATTCTGTTCTTTCTGCTCTACCACGCGTACCACGGCGCGTATACCAACGGACATACCTCGACCATCGATAACTTCGGACTGTATTGGCACTTCGTCGATATTGTGTGGATCTTCCTTTTCCCGCTGCTGTATCTCATCAGCCGCCATCCTTTGAAATAAAGGAAAGTACCTATGTCTGCTCCTACTGAACACGAACATCACATCGTCGGCCCCAAGATCTACCTGACCATTCTAATCGCGTTGCTGGTGCTCACTGCCACCACCACTGGTGCGGCCTTCCTCAATATGGGTGTGTTCAGCCCGATCGTGGCGATCGGGATCGCCTGCCTCAAGGCTATGCTGGTCATCCTTTTTTTTATGCACATCCGCTACAGCTCAAAAGTGATGATGCTCACCGTAGGCGCCGGCTTCTTCACTTTTCTGGTGTTGATCACCATGACTCTATCCGACTACATCAGCCGCAACTGGGGACTCTGGTAACAACCCTTCTTTGCCACGAATTCTGGCCCCATATCTCGCTGGTTTTTCGCGAGATGTGGGATACCACTGCGCTAAACCCCCAACTTTTCAAGCCACGCAAAAGACCAAGGATTAAAATTCGTGGTATCCCACATCTCGCAAAAAACCAGCGAGATGTGGGGCACCCAGGGTTCGTAGTGCGGTAAAAAGTCAACAGAACAAGTGAGCTCCCAACCTTTAGACCAACATGTTCCCGAAGCGCTGCGCAAAATCGCCGCCAACCCCAGAGTTCTGGTCCGGCGCGGCGGCGCTCCCGCGCCAGACGGAAAATGCATCGTCTACTGGATGCAGAGAGCGGAAAGAGCACTCGATAATCCTGCGCTCGACCTCGCGGTAGAAATCGCCAACGCCCTGAATCTCCCGGTTCTGGTCTACTTCTCGGCCATCTCCAATTTTCCTCATGCCAACCTGCGCCACTACGTCTTTCTAAGCCAGGGCCTCGCCGACATCGAAGAAGATTTGCAACAGCGGCAGATCGGTTTCATCGTCCGCCGTCCGCCCAACAATTCACTGCAAACGCTGCTGGCCGAAGTAAACGCGGCCATGGTCATCGGCGATGAAAATCCCTGCCGTGAGCCGGAGCGCTGGCGAAAGGTGTTGGCGGGCCGATTACGTATCCCATACTGGACCGTCGATGCGGATGTAGTTGTTCCGTCCGGCTTGTTCCAAAAGCGCATGTACGCTCTGCATATCTTCCGGCCAAAGCTCTACGCCGAGCTGCCAAAGTATTTGGTCCCGCAGCCCAATGCGAAGCCCCAACACGAATGGAAACCGCCACACTCTCTGGAATCATTTCCCGTACGGGAAGATCTTACTTACGGATGGAAGACGCTGGATCGTTCTGTTGGCCCCGTGGAGAGCTTCACCGGCGGAACGCATTCGGCGGTCAAACGCCTTCACGATTTTGTTAATAAGGATCTAGCTGCTTATGACCAGATGCGAAATCATCCCGAGGTGGATGGAACCAGCCGCCTCTCGCCTTATCTGCACTTTGGGCACATTAGCCCCATCACCATCGCCCTGGCCGTCGAGAAAGCATTCAAGGATGGTAAAGTCCCCCAGGCAGCAAGGGATTCGTACATCAGCGAGTTGATCGGATGGAGGGAGCTCGCGGTGAACTTCGTCAAGTTTACTGAAAACTACGATTCCTTCGAGTGCGCCGAACCGTGGGCTCGTAAGACCCTGATGGAACACGCCCGCGATCGGCGGGAGCATCTCTACTCCATGGAGCAGTTGGAACGCTCCGAGACCAGGGACGAACTCTGGAATGCGGCCCAAACGCAAATGGTGAAGTTCGGATGGATGCACAACTACATGCGCATGTACTGGGCCAAAAAGATCCTCGAGTGGTCTCCAGATCCGGCGAAAGCATTCGATACCTGCGTCACCCTCAACGATCGCTACTTTCTCGATGGCAGAGATCCCAATGGATACGCGGGAATTGCCTGGTCAATTGTGGGCAAGTTCGATCGTCCCTGGTTTGACCGCCCTATCTTTGGCACCATCCGTTACATGTCAGGCGCTTCCACGGGCAAGAAGTTCAATTCCCAAAAGTACATCCAAAGAATGTCAGAGGATTTTGCGCAGACCGGCTTCTGGGCTGAGGAATAGTCCCCGAGTTATACGGTGTGCTATTTTCAAGGTTGGCCCTGATCGTCGATGGCGAAATATCTTATTACTGGAATCGCGGGTTTTATTGGATCCTCCCTGGCGAGAGCCCTGCTAGAACGCGGGGAAGAGGTTCGCGGTGTAGATAATTATCTGACCGGCAAGGCCGCGAACCTGGCCGGCTACCACGACCAGATCGACTTTCGCGAAGTGGATCTGCGCGATGCTTCCGCGATACGCACTGCCTGTGAAGGCATAGACTACATCCTGCATATAGGGGCATTACCCTCTGTTCCCCTTTCGGTCGCGCATCCTGAGCCCAGCCACCGTTGCAATGTAGAGGGGACATTTAATGTCCTCGAAGGCGCGCGAGCAGAGGGCGTGAAGCGAATCGTTTACGCGGGGTCTTCTTCCGCATATGGGAATCAGCCAATTCTGCCCAGCAAAGAATCCATGCGCCCCATGCCGATTTCCCCCTATGCGGTACAAAAACTGGTTGGCGAGTACTACATGAGCAGTTACTGGCAGGTGTATGGGTTGGAGACGGTGAGCTTGCGCTACTTCAACGTTTTTGGACCACGCCAGGGAGCCGACTCGCCCTATAGCGGGGTGCTCGCCAAATTCATCCAACAGATGCTTGAGGGCACGCGGCCAACCATCTTCGGCACCGGTGATCAGGGCCGGGATTTTACCTATATTGACAACATCATTTCCGCCAACCTGCTGGCCTGCGCCGCGCCGGCTGAGAAGGTAGCCGGTAAAGTCTTCAATACTGCGTGTGGCGGCCAATACACGCTGAAACAGATCTACCAGCTATTGGCCAAATTGACCGGGTTTGAGCGGCCGCCGCTTTACGCGAAGTCGCGGACGGGGGATATCCTGCATTCGCAAGCCGATATTTCCGCTGCGGCCGAGGCCTTTGGTTATCGCCCACTGGTTGGTGTGGAAGAGGGTTTGCAGCGGACGGTGGAGTGGTATCGCGAGACGCTGAAGATGCCGGTTGCCTCACGATAGTGAGCCGCGTTCCATGGAGAAGCGTTTGGTCGACCAGACAATTTTGCCACAATGGTTGTCACTTGTAGAGAAGCGGGAACTGCGGGTAGGGATTATCGGTCTGGGCTACGTCGGTCTCCCGCTGGTACTGCTCTTCAGCCAGGAAGGCTTTCGCGTAACCGGCTTTGATATCGATGCGGCCAAGGTAGACCGGCTGAACGCAGGCGAATCCTACATCCATCGCATCGACCCCGAACAGATCAGGAGTGCCCAGGGCAAGGGTTTTCGCGCGACCGCCAACTTCTCAGAGATTGGCAGTGTCGACGCCATTCTGATTTGCGTGCCGACGCCGCTCAGCGATCACCACACGCCCGACATGAGCTACATCGCTGCGACGATGGACTCGATTGTCGGCCATCTACACCCGGGTCAACTGGTGATCCTCGAAAGCACCACCTATCCCGGCACGACGGAAGAGTTGATCGCCCCGGCCATTGAGCGCGCGGGCCGCGTCAAGGTGATACGCGATGCCATGATGCCGGAAGGCGTTCTGGTGGCCTATTCTCCGGAGCGGGAAGATCCTGGCAATACGAGTATTGATCGCCGCGACATTCCCAAGGTAGTCGGGGGGCTGGGGCAACTAGCGGCGGAGGCCGCTGAAGCGCTCTACGGTGTGGCCTTCCACCGCGTAATCCGTGTATCCAGTCCAGCGGCAGCCGAAATGACCAAGCTGCTCGAAAATATCTACCGTTGCGTAAATATAGCGCTGGTGAACGAGCTGAAACTGCTTTGCCTGCGCATGGGCATCGACATTTGGGAGGTGATTGGTGCGGCCGCGACCAAACCATTCGGCTTCCAACCCTTCTATCCCGGCCCTGGGCTGGGTGGGCACTGCATCCCGATCGATCCCTTTTATTTGAGCTGGAAGGCAAAGGAGTTCGACTTCAGCACGCGCTTTATCGAATTAGCGGGCGAAGTGAATGAAGCCATGCCTTATCACGTGGTGGCAGCGGTATCCTCCGCGCTGAATCAGCGCAGCAAGCCGCTCAAAGCATCGCGGATTCTGGTGCTCGGTCTGGCCTACAAGCGGGATGTGGACGATCTGCGCGAATCCCCCTCGCTGTCGATCATAGAAATGCTGCAGCAGGAGGGGGCTGCGGTCAGTTATAACGATCCGTTCTTTCCCACGGTAGGGCGGGGCCGAAAGTACAACCTGAATATGAAGTCGCAACCGCTCGATAACCTTGATAGTTACGATTGCATTTTAATTGTCACCGATCATACTTCTTACGACTACGCCCGCATCGTGGAGGAGTCGCTGCTGGTGGTGGATTCGCGGAATGCGACCAAGGGCCTGGTTTCCGAAAAGATCGTGCGCTGTTGAGCAGCCGAAACAGCTCCAACATTTCTGACATCTGCACTCCAATAACAGGAATGGCGTCCGACCGCCTATTTAGGTTGGTCACTGCACCACAAGCGTGTAAGAAGATTGTGTCTGCACCTTTCCCGAGGTTGCCGTCACGGTAAAGTTATACGTGCCGGTTGAAGTTTGTGCCGCCGGTGCCGGACCACTGCCGTTGCTACAGCCGCTCAAGCCCAACCCGGCAAATGTGAACGCACAAATCAGCACAACCCAGACTCGACCTCCTCTGCGCCACGCCGGCCACAACAGAAACAGGCCGGCTAATGTCAGACCATAAGCGCCGAAACTCGGTGTCAGTTGGCTGGCCATTGAGCTTGCGGCTGTATTGATTGATAGCAGTGTAGGGACGGCCGCCGTGCCAGATACGGTGATGGTTGCCGGGCTGAAGCTGCAACTGGCGTTTGCGGGCAGACCCGAGCAGGCAAACGTAACCGCCCCCGAAAAGCCGGCAGCGCCCGCTACGTTGATGGGCGCGCTCACTGTCTGACCGGCTTTGACTGTCAATGTCGTGTTTCCGCTTCCGTCGGGCGCCAGAGTGAACGCAGCGTTGACCACCTGGCTGAGCGATGTGGACGAGGCCTGCGTGTTGGTATCCCCCGAATAGGAGACCGTGATGGCCTGCGTGCCGGCCGTGTTGAAGGATGTGGTGAAGTTCGCAGATCCGCCGCTCAGAGCCACGGTGCCGAGAGTTGCGGATCCCGAAGTAAAGGTCACATTGCCAGTGGGCGTAGGTCCAGCGCTGGTTACGTTGGCGGTCAACGTCAAACTCTGTCCGGCAAAACCTGGGTTGGCGGAGGATGTGATCGCAGTTGCGGATGCTGCTTGATTCACGGTCACGGCAACCGCTGCGGAGGTGTCTGCGGAGTAATTTGCGTCGCCGGAATAGCGAGCAGTAATCGTGTGTGCACCCACAGTTAAGGTCGACGCACCGAACGTGGCGGAGCTGCTGGTTTGCGGCGTAAAGACGGACGCTGCCGGTGGAGCAACTGTGGGCAACAAGTAGACAAGAGATGGCACTAAGTTGCCGGGAATCGTTATCGGCACCAGCGGGAACGTCGAGTAGGAGTCTGCCTCCCCCAATAGTTGCAATGGGAACAGGGGCGAAGACAAAACAAAAGTCCCATCCCCATTGCCTAACCCCACCTGTCCATTGCCAAAGATCAAATCCTGCTTGCCATCCAGATTGAGATCTTCAACCACCACGGAAGGCGTTTGGTAGTACGGAATGCTTTGTGCGTTTTCCGGTTGGTGCAGTATGAAATAACTGGCCGATTGAAAGGTGCCATCGCCGTTTCCCAGGAGGACGATTGCGTCCAGGTTTGCGTCGGCGTCCGCGACTGTCAGGATGAGATCCTGTTTCCCGTCCCCATTCACATCTCCAGCAGTAGTCCCGAAAGGAAACTGGCCGTCGGGGCCGATGTTTGGCCCGCTGGCAATGGTCACTGGCATATAGGTGCCGAACGTGCCGTCTCCCTGGTTTAGCAACACGTCGACGCTCTGTGGGCCATTTGTTTGCGTCGCACCGAACGTCTGGGTTTGAGCAATCAAATCAAGTTTGCCGTCGCCATTCAGGTCGACGAAAGACCGGCCGCAGAAAATCCAGGCCCCCTAGAGAGCCTCCAGGGCTCAGAGGAGCGACTGAAGATGTTCCGCTTGACACGAAGACTCCGCCCCCCTGGTTGAGGAAAATGGTGACCGCAAACTGAACTTGGAGGATATAAGGTTCTCCTGTAAGGAGAGGCACGGCGACAATATCGGTCTTGCCATCTCCATTTAGATCCGCGGCGTAAGAAGTGACAAAGCCGCTGGAGAGAAAGGAAACGGGAACCGCTTGCGCGAAGGTTCCATCGCCATTGCCATAAGCGACCAGAAGACCGCACAGAACGTCAAGTTTGCCGTCGCCGTTCACGTCAATGAGTTGCGGGTAATTGACCACCGAGGGAGGCGCAGCATACCCAACAAAGCCCAACGTCTGTACCGTGCTGGCGTTGTAGCCCCCCTTCCCGTTGCTGGTAAAGGTCTGTACGGAGAAGGGGGTTGTGGAACTATAGACAAGCAGGTCCTGGATTCCATCGCCATTCAGGTCGCCTGTGACTTCGCCGCCGGTCTCCCCGGTAAATTCGCCTCCGGTCAACGTTGGATCAGGAGTCCCAAACGTCTGCGGAAACGTTGCGCTGGCATAGCTGTTGGGCGTAAGCGCGATAGGAGAACTACTCAAAGGCGTGCTTCCATCCAGAAATGTGATGGTACCTGTCGGTTGGGCGATGGTCTTTCCCGTGCCCGAGGCCTTATCAGGCTGGACGGTCGCGCTGAGACCTACGGCGGAACCCACCGTGACTGTGGGCGGGTTAGCGGTCACCGCCGTCGTGACGCCATTTTGTCCCGTGGCAAGGTTAGATAATCCACTCAGTGTCAACAGCAAGGCAGAAAAAACAGTCAGACGGCGCATAGGCTTACCCTTACCTACCAGGTCAGCCTTTCGCCTGGACATTGTCGTAAGTTGTCGGGGGAGGACTCCATAACTATATAGATAGCCGCTTCAATCTTCAATTCGAATGCGATTGTCGCAGTTACGCTGGTTCCAAAGTGAAGTCAGCACAGAGAAGTCCTAATGCAGGCCAAAGAAGAAAGAGCCATCACTGGTCGAAGGTGTGCCGGGGCTTCCGTTGACGCAATAGGCATCCTTCTGGTAGATCGCGTTCTTTGAAATCCAGGTGCGGCTCGTTCCGGTCATGTTGATGAAACAATTCTTCGGACCGATAGAGGCTACGACTTCGCTATTGCCCTCGATCATCGCACTATCTGCATTCTGAATTTCGATGTTGTAGGTAGTTCCGCTGGCTGTCGTGAAGTAGTTGTCACGCACTACTGGGCCGTAGGCGCGATAGCCGCTTCCACCGTTCGGCACCCCAAGCACCACCTGGCGAGCAGCTCCCTCGAAGTAATTTGCATCAATGACGGTCCCGCGGGATCGAGTCAGATAGATAGCGGTGCCGTTCTGTTCTAAATCGTTGCCCATGTAAAGATTGTTGAGCGCTTCTGACACGCCGCGGCCCACCACCACGGTATCTTCCCAAATACCAAACTGCCAATTGTTAGTGATCTGGTTGTAGGTGACGTGAATCGCGTTGGCGGCATACGGAAGACCGTCGACTGCTGCCCCACAACGAACCGGGTGGCCGGTGCTGCAAAACGTGGGGATGAGCCGGATTCCGTTCTTGTTGCCCGCAATCAGGTTGTCGTAGATGTTCGAGCTGTCCGTTCCTTCGACCAGGATCCCGTCGCCACCGTTGAAGTCGAGAATGGCCATGTTGCGGATGCTGATGCGGTTGGTCGGCATCAAGTGGATACCCGCACTCGCGTGTGGATTGCCCTTCAGCTGAAAGCCCTCGATCAACAACTGCGAGTATCCAGGTTGCTGACCAAGCGGCGTCATGATCGCGTCGCCGTTGCCGGTATAGGTGAGGACTGCGGCCGGATCACCCGTCAGTTTGTATTTGCCGAATGGATTCAGTTCGAGCGTGATAGACGTGGCGAACGAGTAGTTTCCCGGTGGAATGTATACGGTGCATTGCAGGGCGCAAGCCTTCAGGGCATGGTTGATGCGCTCCCCAATATCTTTTCCGCTCACGCTCGTCGCGTTCACCATGCCCGGCATCATCGCTCCCTGTGGCAAAGAGGGCGGCGGTTGCTGCGCCTGCAGCTCGATCGGACAAAGGCTCACTGCCAGAAGAGATACGGTCCATCGAATGTGAGCTGCTAAGCGCACGGATGCCTCCTGAACCCCTCCATCGTAAGATTCAAAATACCATTAGGTTCGCCGCGTTTGAGGAAAGCCCGCCTACTGCACCACCAGCGTGTAGGCGGATTGGCTCTGTACGCTTCCCGAGCTGGCCGTGACGGTGAAGTTATATGTGCCTGCCGCTGTTGCTGAGGGAGGAGCAGAGCTACCGCCGGCGCTGCTGCACCCAGTGAGCCCCAGGGCGCCTATGGCTACTGTGCAGATCATCATCGCAAAGAGCGGAAAACCTCTGCGCCGTATCGGCCATAACATGACCAGTCCGGCGAGCCCCAGCCCATAAGCGACAGTACCGAGTCTCAGCTGGCTCGTTGTCGTGCTCGCCGCCGTGCTAATGGAAAGCAGAGTGGGAACAGCGGCCGTCCCGGATACCGTTATGCTCGCCGGGCTAAAGCTGCAGCTGGCATTCGCGGGCAGACCAGAGCATACAAATGTTACCTGCCCCGAGAATCCGGCTGTGCCGGTCACATTGATGGGCGCGCTGACCGTCTGACCAGCTTTTACCGTTAATGTCGTGCTGCCGCTGCCGCCAGGTTCCTGAGCAAACGCAGCATTGACCACCTGGCTAATGATGCCGGAAGAAGCCTGTGTGTTCCCATCTCCTGAATAAGACGCAGTGATCGTCTGCGTGCCCGCGGTGTCGAAGGAAGTGGTATACGCTGCCGATCCTCCGCTCAGAGCGACTGTGGCCAACGTGGCAGAGCCAGAGGTGAAAATCACATTGCCTGTGGGCGTTGGTCCGTCGCTGGTGACCTTGGCCGTCAGCGTTACACTCTCTCCGGCAAAGCTGGGATTGGCGGAAGATGCGACCGCAGTCGCAGAAGCCGCCTGGATTACGGTAACCGCTACCCCCGCGGAGGTATCCGCGGCATAGTTTGCATCGCCGGAATAACGCGCGCTCACCGTATGCGTTCCCACCGCGAGGGTCGTTAGGGAGAGCGCAGCCGAGCTGCTCGTCTGAGGCGTAAAGACGGCGTTGACTGGTGACCCGGCTTGAGGCAAATAGACCAGAGACGGCGTCAGATTTCCGGGGAGATCCATCTGCACCAACGCGTAAGCCGCGAAGGTCGTCGTCTCGCCGAGGGTTTTCAGCGGAAACAGGGGAGACGACAATACAAATGTTCCGTCACCGTTACCCAGGGCTACCTGACCGTTGCCGAAAACAACATCAAGCTTGCCATCCAGGTTGAGGTCAAGAATGGCCATGGCAGGAGCTGGGAAATAGTAGTCCGGTTCAGTTTCTAATGTCAGGTAGAGCGGATCCTGAAAGGTGCCATCTCCATTGCCGAGGAGGGTGATCGCGTACAGATCTCCGACGTTGTCCGCTAAGGTTAGGATGAGGTCCTGCTTCCCATCGCCGTTCACATCTCCAGAGGCGGTTCCGTAGGCGCTGTTCGCACCGCCATTCCCTGGCGGGTCGGGCACGGTCACGGGTATGGGATTGCCGAAGCTGCCGTCACCATGGTTCAGCAATACTTCTACATTCGCATCGCCGGGGATTTGTATGGGCGCGGCTGTCCGGGTTTGCGCAACCAGATCAAGCTTGCCGTCACCATTCAGGTCTACAAAGGCCGGAACAAGAAAATTTGCTGCGCCTCCCACCGTACTTGTCTGGGCGGCAACTGGAAATGTTCCGGCTGAAACAAAGGTTCCTCCACCCTGGTTGAGGAAAACCGTGATTGCAAACTGGAAGACCTCGAAAGCCGGGTCGCCTGCAATTGCATCCACTGCAACGATATCGGTTTTTCCATCCGCGTTCAGGTCCGCAGTGTAAGTCGTCACGAATCCGCTGGAGAGAAACGAAACGGGAACGGGTTGGGCGAAGGTTCCATCGCCGTTCCCGTAGGCGACCTGAAGCCCATTCAGTAAATCCAGTTTTCCGTCACCGTTGAAGTCTATGAGCTGCGGAACAGTGGTTATGCTTGGGTATGAAGAAGAAACCGGAAAGCTGAACGTTTGCAGTGCGCCGGCGCTGAAGCCGTTCTTTCCGTCACTCAGGAATGCTTGCGCAGAAAGCGTCGAAGTCTGAACCGTGAAGTTGTAGATAAGCAGGTCCGGTAGGCCATCCCCATTGAGATCTCCTGTCAGTTCTCCGCCAATTAATGTCGGATCCGGCGTGCCGAAGGTTTGTTGAAAGGTGGCGCTAGCAAAGCCGTTTGGCGTCAGCGCCACCGTACTCAGCGGCGTACTTCCATCCAGAAATGTAATCGTCCCAGTAGCCCTCGAAATGGGCTGGCCCACGACGCCGTTTGGCTGGACGGTCGCATTCAGCGCGACCGCTCCTCCGACTGTGGTGGTGGCCGGCTCGGCGGTCACGGTCGTTGTCGCGGTGTGGCTTCCGCTTTGTGCATCAGCCAGGCCAGAAAACGCAGAGACCATCAGCAGCAAGACAGGAAAAAGAAGCACGCGGCACATAGAACCCCACCTCCGGCCCAAAGGGTCAGTATTGCGCCTGGGGCCATCCGAAGTCGCCGCGGGGGAACGAGGACAGCCAAAGTATATAGGTCATCCCTATCCCGAGCGGAATCACAGGGCACCCTTTGCGGTTACGCTCGTGCCGCCACGTCGCCGGCCGAAGCCGTTCACTCCGATTCCCCGTCCAGCAGGACGGCTGAACAGCCCTGCCCTGTTTGCGTTTCGAGACTGGTTCCACCCGCTCCGAGGGAAAAGAATTTGCACATCCCTCGACAAGCCCTAAACTAAGGGAAGAACTAAACTAAGGTTGAAATGGACTAGTCCATCCGAAATGAGACAGGGCTGCCGATGGTAAAGGAGTAAAACTTAGCAGGCACGCCGGCTGTGCGCCGAACAATCCCCTGCTTTCACAAATTATGGGTAAGCGTTCAGGTCTCTTCTTTGCGATCCTGCTGGTCGCTAGCTTTGCGCAGGTCGAACTGCCAGTTGCTGCTGCTCAATCCTCAAGTTCCGATAACTTTGATTGCCCGTCAGGCGTCATCTCCTCGGTCGATGGAAGTTGCGTAAGCGATGAACAGACCCCTAGCACCACCCAGGGCCTGGGCTTATCTGGCAACGGGCTAGCCGGTTCATCTGTAGGCGGCGGCTACGGCGCCGGGGGGGTTACACCCGGTCAGTTGTCGTCGCAGTACCCCGGCCTGCAGTCTCAAGGCCTGAACGCCAGGGTCCCAAATGTTACCGACCAGGGCGGTCTCGGCAATGCCCAATCCCAACTGGAAGCTTATGAGCAAGCACGATTGTTGGGCATGAGGGCCCCGTCGGCTCCGAGCGACTTTCAACTGATGGTCCGCGGTTCCCTTGGTGTGCTCCTGCCGGTGTATGGGGATAGCCTCTTTCGCCAGGTGCCTTCGACCTATGCCCCGTTGCGTGAGGTGAACGTCACTCCCGGCTACGTTCTCGGACCCGGCGATCAACTGGTCCTCCGAATTTGGGGTCAAGTCAATCTAAATGCACAACTTACCGTCGATCGTGCCGGTTCGATTTATCTCCCCCAGGTAGGCGAAATCAACGTCGCTGGCTTGCCCTTTGCACAAGTCAAGGAGCACATTCATGATGCCGTGGGCCACATTTACAAGAGCTTCGATCTTGATGTTCAAATGGGGCAGCTCAGGTCGATCCAGGTCTTCGTCGTAGGCCAGGCGCGGCGTCCGGGCACTTACACCCTGAGTTCGCTCAGCACCCTGGTCACCGCCCTGTTTGCTACCGGTGGCCCTGCAGTCCAGGGGTCTCTCCGCGACATTGAGCTTCGGCGGAATGGGCAGACCATCACCCACTTCGACCTCTACGACCTGCTGATCTTCGGAGACATGTCCAAAGATGCTTCTCTGCTTCCCGGCGACGTAATTTACATCCCTCCCGTGGGTGCACAGGTTGCGATCTCCGGCGATGTCCGCATTCCCGCCATCTTCGAGCTCAAGGGCACCACCTCTGTAGATCAGGCTCTCCGGTTTGCCGGAGGACTCTCGGCCACAGCCTCAACGCTGCGGGCCTCGCTCGAACGTCTGGATGACCACAAGGACCGCAAGGTCCTGGATATCTCGCTCCAGGGCGCCGGCCTGCAGACCACGTTGCAACAGGCCGACCTCCTGCGCGTACTCCCCATCTCTCCCGGGTTCCAGAACACGGTCACGCTACGCGGCAATGTCGCAGAAACCGGACGCTTCTCCTGGCATCCGGGCATGAAGTTAAGCGAAATCATTCCCGACAGTAAATCGCTCATCACCCGGGATTACTGGGAGCGCAGGAACCAGCTAGGCGTCCCGGGTCCGGAGTTCAAGCCGGAATACGCCAATAATCCCGACTATTACCCCCGGGATATTAACGGCTACCAGACGGGTTCTGCCCAATACGATATCAACGGCGTTCCCATCTATAACAGCCAGACCGCGAACGGCCAGGGGCAGCAGTCCAATGGATCGCAGGGGCAGAACAGGAGCACACCTTCCAACCAGAATGTGACTCCTGCGCAAAACAACGATCCGAATTGCATTCCAGGGGTGGGCGGCGTCGGGCAGCAAAATCAAAACGAGCAGAGTGGGGGCTCGATAGCCTCAACCTCCTCCAACACCCAGAATGGCCAACCCTGCACCACTCCAGGCAGCAGATCGCTGGCGGATGAGGAGCAGGCGTCCGCTGGAAACCTTCCTCGGCCGGCCCTGACTGTCGCTCTACCCGTGCCTGAGATCGATTGGTCCTACGCAGTGATTGAGCGGATGAACCCGCAAACCCTCACCACCTCGCTGGTACCCTTCAACCCCGGCCAGCTCGTCCTTGACCACGACCCCAGCCAGGATCTGGCCCTCCAGGCAGGCGACGTCGTCACCATCTTCTCCCAGGCGGATATCAAAGTTCCCCAGGCCCAACGCACCAAATTCGTCCGCCTGGAAGGCGAGTTCAAGCAGGCGGGTATTTATAGTGTTCTCCCGGGTGAGACACTGCCTCAGCTCGTGGCTCGCGCAGGCGGGTTCACGCCCGACGCCTACCTCTTCGGATCGAACTTTACCCGGGAATCCACGCGGATCCTGCAGCAGTTACGCCTGAATGACTATCTGACGAATCTGGAATTGGAAATCGACAGGTCCACCATCGCTGCCTCGGCTAGCGTCGGCAACGTCGATCCTGCCGCGACCGCTGCCTCGAGAAGTTTGGTCGCCAGGTTCCGCACCATCCGCGCCACCGGCCGCGTGGTGCTGGATATCTCCCAGAATGCTTCGGGAATCGACAGTTTGCCCAACATCCCGTTGGAGGACGGCGATCGCTTCGTGGTCCCTTCCAAACCCAGTACCGTGAATGTGGTGGGCGCCGTCTATGACCAGAATTCCTTCCTGTTCCGTAGCACCCAGGAGGTAGGGAGCTATCTGCGGTTGGCGGGCGGCCCAACCAAGAGTGCCGATGGCAAGGATTCCTTCGTCATCCGGGCCGATGGCTCGGTGGTGAGCCGGAATTCTAAGAATGGTGTCTTCGGCAATACCTTTGCCAGCCTGAGACTGAATGCCGGCGATACGGTCGTGGTTCCGGAAAAGGTCCCCAGGCCTTCAGGTCTGAGAAACTTTATCAGTTATACCCAAATCTTCTCCCAGCTTGCCTTGGGAGCAGCAGCGATTGCCGTGCTGCAGTAACATGATAGGTATCATTGCGGTAGGGAGCCTGTTTCCAGTTAGTTGCCATGACCCCCATCACGGAAGAATACAGATCAAAACTCGATAGCGCCGCCCCGAGCGGGATTGAATTTGATCTTTTCGACCTGCTTATTGTGCTGGCTGAGCGCAAGCGCAGTATTTTCGTGACTACGCTCCTGGGAGTGTTGATCGCGTGGATGGTGGTGATGTTTGTGCATCCTACCTTCACCTCAAAAGCCTTGATCATGCCCCCCCAGCAGGGACAGTCAGGGGCCGCCCTGGTGTCGCAGCTGGGAGGACTCGCTGCAGTTACCGGGCTCGGTGGCAATCTCCAGCAGAGAGATCCCAATGATCTTTTTCTGGGACTTCTGCAGAGTGTGACGCTCGAGGATGCGCTGATCAAACGCTTCAATTTGCAGAAAGTCTATAAGTCATCCAAGATGAGCACTGCGCGCGTCATCCTGGAAGGCAATTCCAAGTTCATGGTTGAAAAAGGCGGATTGATCAGCATTTCGGTCAAAGACCAGGACCCGAATCGGGCTGCGGAAATCGCCAACGCATACGTCGACGAGCTGCACAAGATGAACAGTAGAATCGCCATTGGCGATGCGGCTCTGCGCCGGAGGTTCTTCGCGGAACAGCTTGCCGAAGAGAAAGACCGGTTGGCGGATGCCGAAGTTGCCCTTAAGAAAACGGAAGAGGAGACCGGCGCGATCGCCCCGGCCGGCCAGACTTCGGTGGTCATTTCGCAGGTAGCGCAATTGCAGGCGCAGATTATCGGCCGCGAGGTACAGCTGGAGACTCTCCGTACCTCTTCGACTGACCAGAACCCCGACGTCATCCGTGCCAACAGCGAATTGGAGAGCTTACGCGACAAGTTGCATTCAGTGCAGAGTGCTCGACAGGGGCATGAACCCGGAGATATCACTCTTTCCCCGCGTGGTGTCCCTCAAGCGCAACTTGAGTACATCCGCAAGCAAAGAGAGGTAAGCTACCACACCCTGCTCTTTGACCTGATCGCTCGCCAGTTTGAGGGTGCCAGACT
Organism: uncultured Acidobacteriaceae bacterium; assembly: GCA_963830325.1. Lineage (GTDB taxonomy): Bacteria > Acidobacteriota > Terriglobia > Terriglobales > Acidobacteriaceae > PALSA-350. Next base: position 122,826 of record CAWHMV010000003.1, on the reverse strand, counting down.
CGATGAGGCCAAGGCTGCTCCACTCATTCAGCTGGTCGACCCGGCCATGCCGGCCGATCGCAAGTCGGCTCCCTACCGCGCCTTGTGGTTATTGGTGGGCTGCCTCCTGGGCTTCTTTATCGGTTCTGCGCGGGTCATTTCGGGGTATGTCTTCAGCCGTGTCAATGCAGACGAAGTCCACTCCAAGCGACTGCTTACCTTGCGTCGTGCTCTGCGCTTCGGAGCCTGAAATCGCCTAACCCACCACCCGCCCCTCCTCAACTATCGGCAGATCCCGACGCACGAGTTGTTCCCGCCAGGTTCGGATTCTCCTGGCTCTCGAATGAAAGAGACGACGGCGGAAGTATTCAAAGGTCATCCGGGAAAAAATCTTATTTTGATATCGCCGGCGCTGGCGTACCGTTCTCCCCAATAATCGAAGCAGATGAACCGCCCGTTCGGGAGCAGTCGAATACAAGTCCACAAAGGCACTCTCTGCGGAAAGAAAATTACGGTAGCGTTCAGGGGCCATGTCATGGTCAAAGTTTGTGCTCGTCAGGGAATGCTGCAGCGTAAGATCGCCTGCGACATAAATGTGTTTCCCCTTTTGATACATGGCCTGGAAAACATAGACATCGGACAAGTCGAGCCAGAAGTCATCGCTATATCCGCCGATCTCGCTCAAAGCTTCCACACGCATCAAGGTAGCGCTGTTCACCGCAAAGGCCTTGTACGGGAAGACTCCGTCGAAGGGTGGCGATATCTGGCTGTGGTGGTTGAACCGCCCAAGTTTTCTCGGAGATATCAACAACCCGCTCGAATAAATGAAGGGAACGACCGATCCAATTTCCTTCCGTTCCTGCAGCAGATGACTGTATTCCAGCATGCGAGGAAGAAATTCAACTGACAGGGTCGTGTCTTGATCGAGCAGCAGCAGCCAGGGAACCCCCTCTGCTTCCGCAAACTCCATGGCGTAGTTGTACGCGCCCGAGGTCCCCATGTTCCGGCCGGCATGGCCGTAGGTATAAGGAAATGACAGGCGGATCTCGTCGAGCGGTTTAGGGCTATTGTCGAAAAGAATAACCCGGATGGAGTCGAGCAGCTCTGGATTGGCTGCGAAGATTGCCGCCAGGCTGTTGATCGTCTGACTTTGCTCCGGCAGCCGCTTGTAAAGTACAACCACGGCTACGATCTGGTTCTTCTTCATGTTCGTTCAAACAACTGGAAATCGTGCTTCTTGCGCCCGCCCATACTTGTCTAAGGCCCGCAGGGCCTGACCAAAGCAAGATTATACCCACCTGCGCCTCGGCACTCGGCGAGGGTTCCCCAACCGGCCTAATCGGCGTCCTCGGGTAAACTGTTATGGTGGCTCCGGTAAGGAATTCTCTACACCCTCTATGAAACGCACCCTCAAAATGTTGCGGCCCCAACTAAAGCGGGTTGCGGAGAGCCTGTTTCCTAAGACGATGTACGCCAAGCGGTTCCGTTCGTGGGTCATGGTGGAGCCGGAATTGCCACTTCTGCCCGCGCTCTGCCGGAAAGATGCTCTTGCCCTGGACATTGGAGCAAATGAAGGTTTTTTTGCCCACCATCTCTTGCCTCTGGCCAAGAGAGTCATAGCCTTTGAACCACTCCCGCAGATGCTGGCACGTCTACACGAAAATTATGCAGGCAAGATGGAAATCCATGGTGTCATTATTTCCGACCGGGAGGGCCAAGGGGAGCTAAAGTATCCCGCGGGGGGTTACATGTCAGCGACGATCGCGGAATCGAACACGGCTGCACTGGAGAGCGGCCGTGTCGTCGAAACTGTGGTCGCGCCGATGCGGACGTTAGACAGTTTTAACCTCACGAATGTCGGCTTTGTGAAGATCGATGTGGAAGGTCATGAGGAAGCCGTTCTGCACGGCGGCCTGGAAACGTTGACGCGAGAGAAGCCAAACCTGATGATCGAAATTGAGGAGCGCCATGCCCCGGGCTCACTTGACCGCGTATCGACTCTTCTCCATGGCATCGGCTATTTGGGGTTCTACCTGGACGGAAAGCAGATCAAGCCCATTTCACAGTTCAACCCTCACCGCGACCAGGTTAGACAGAACGGTAAGGCCGGGAAATACATCAACAATTTTCTTTTCTTCTCCAGTGACCGGGCGGCCGGCATCCTGGAGAGTGCGCGCCAATATCTTTGACCGGTAGACTTCAAGCTTATTCGGGCTGGAGAGGAGATTCCGTTATTCAGAAATTGCAAAAACAAGCCTCGGAAGGGGTGATTATGCGGTGCTGGAGGATCGCGGTGACCTCGCTGAGCCTTCCCATCATTCTCCAGGATTATTTCCGCTCCGAAACAGGAGCCGAGTTTGGCGTTGGTCTTTCTAAAAAAATCTGGCTGATGGTGAAGATGGCGCGCAATAACCGCAAGATCCCTACCGCGTCTCATTTTCTTGAGCACCTTATGATGGCCACACAAATTCTTCGCGTCCCCGCTTCTGTCGAAGGCTCGGTGGTGGAGTGCGGGTCATTCAAGGGTGGGAGTGCGGCCAATTTATCTCTGATCTGCGACTTGTGCCATCGCAAGCTGGAAATCTTCGATTCATTTGCCGGTCTTCCTGAACCTGTCAGCGGCGACAAAGAACATGTTCTTGTCGATCTGCAGGAAATTCACAGCTATGCCCAGGGCGCCTTCTGTGGTCCCCTGGAGGAGGTGCAGGGAAACATTTCAAAATATGGCAAGATTTCGGCTTGTCATTTCAATGTCGGCTACTTCGATCAATCGCTGCCGCATTTTTCACAATCGTGCGTGATGGTTTTCATAGACGTCGATCTGGTGGATTCTCTCGAGACCTGCTTCACTTATCTTTGGCCGCTGCTGCAGAACGGATGCTATCTATTCACGCATGAAGCCCACCACATGGAGATTGCGGGTTTCTTCTTTCAGGAAGAATGGTGGAGAACAAAAATGCACTGTGGGGCTCCGGGGCTCATCGGTGCAGGCACGGGTCTAGGACTTCTACCCGGTTCGGGAGGGTTCCGGAGCGCCCTGGGGTACACGATCAAGAACCCAAACACTCAGGATTTCGAGTTAAGCCGGCAATATCTGGAGCGTTCGTCACCGGCGGTCTAAGCTTCTGCTTCGCATTATCCGGAGCTCTCTTAGCAAATTCCAGAGCCAGCAGGACATAAACGAAATAGTTGTAGCGCGGCTGAACGAATGGCGTGATCGACGTCATGATCAGATAGATGATGATCAAAAATGCGATGGGCCGGCGAGGGTTCAACATGCCCCTGCGGTATGCCATCACAAGCATCGTAATGAGCGAGATCGAAAACAGGGGAATGATGAACATTTTATGGACATCGCCGATGCCATAGATGTCAAACTCTCCCCAAAAGGTCTTGGGTCTTAGCAGTTCGCCGGAAATATCCATAATGATCTTGGGAACGATGACCAGGGGAAAGCCAAAGTTGTTTTGTATGTTATCGAGTTTGGCAATCGTATTGGCGCCCTTCGTGTATTGGGTGAATGCGCCAAGATGCGATCCGGGAAGCCGCGCAATCAGGGGATAGACGATGGTGAGTGCCGCAATCATGCTGGCTAAGCCAAGGTAAGGCTTCCGATCCCCGAAAGAGCCCCTTCTCCGCAAGAAGAGAAAGGCAAGGATAATCGCGATCTGCTCCCAGCGGGCGAAGAGTGAGGCCACAAGAACCATGCCGAGCAGCAACCAGGAACGCCTCGGGGCGTAAACATATTTGGCCAGAAGAAGAGCGGACACCAGCACCAGGATCTCTTTATTAAGCGTCGAGAGCGCCGGGAGGGTCTCGGGACAAATCAACAGCAGGAAGACCAGCCAGTATCGGTCGACGCCGGGAATCGAGCAGGCGATCTCAACCGCAAGGAAGAACAGCAGCATGTTGAAAATCACCACGCCCAGACCGTTCCGGCAAAGTTCGGCGATCATTACCGGTCCCAGGTAATTACTGGTGAACGAGACCAGGTTGTTGTGATACGCATGCTCGTCGCGATATTGCGCCGCATCCCAATAGGTTGGTGAGTCCGCGCCCAACCTCACCGAGGGCTCGTTTTTCAGCCTGGGCAGCTCCCAGTAGAAATACGCGCCGACGCACAGCGCGAGATAAAAACAATACGCCCAGATGAGTAGCCACTTGTTCAGTGACCGGGGCTCCAGGAGCAAGGAAAGAAAGGGAATTCTCACTTGCGGGACTTCCCGTCGAATGAAAAATGACGGGGCCTCTGGCAATCCTACAGACGGGATGGGGACCGTAACCTTCATTGCCGAAACCTTATTATATGATTCGCCGAGCTATCGGATGAATCCACGGCAAAGAACCGCGGGGAAGTGAGGTTTCATGGGTTCAGGACGCGAAGCGCTGGTGAAGGTGAGTTGTTGGGGCACGATACTTCTTTGTCTCCCGCTCGGGGCCCAGACAGCGCCAGGTGTAGCCAATGCCAGGACGCTCCCCGGAAACGGTGATTTGGGCGCAAAGATCAACAGCTACTTCTCCTCCTGCTCCCCCGCCTGCACGGTCTATCTCCCTCCAGGAACCTACACCTACTCAACGACGATTACGATCGCGCCGCCGGCCTTCGCTACGTATCGGCTGATTGGTGAAAAGGGAACAGTTCTGAAGTACGGCGGCTCAGGAGATGGGATCTTCGTCACCAGCAACCATGTTGGGCAGGTTGGGGTCGCAAACCTGCAAATCTCAGGCTTCCAGCTCCTTGGAACATCTTCAGGAGTCGACGGCATTCGCATTCAGCCCACGAACGGTGTGACTGTCGACCAGATGCTGATCTCCGGTTTCTCGGCCGGTTCGGGGATCTGGCTCGAAGGGTCCAATTCGATGAGTATTCAGAACAGCATTCTTATCAATAACCAGTACGGAATCATGGCTGAGTCGACGTTTTGTTCGAGAGCTTCACCGTATGCCTGCAGTCCAACGGGGCCGGGTATTGAATATGACCCCAACGCTGTCCACATTCACGACAATTACATTGCTGCAAATGGCAAATGGGGCATATTCCTGCAAACGCCATCCGGGCACGGCATTGCAAGAAGCAACATTGTCGCCTCCAACGTACTGGAGAACAATGGCTCCGCCGGTCCCATCTACGGAGACATCTTCATGTCAAGAGACCAGGGAACCGTCATCGAAGGAAACTATTTTGAGGCATCGCCTCGGCATATCGTCTTGGGCACGAAGGGGTCTGGGCCCGTCTCCCAGTCTTCGGGAGACCACATTACCGGCAATTATTTCAACAGCGCGAAAACGGCCCCCTACAACATCGAGCTTGAAGACGCGCGGTGGACGGTCATCGATGCCAACAATGACTACTACGTTTCCGGAAAGATTTGTGAAATTCACACCCCGGGCGCTGGGGACGAATACGGGACCGTGGTTGGCTTAAATGGCTTCACGACCGGAAACTATCTTACCTGCGTTGGGGCTGGTACCTCGCCTGCCTACCTTCCCGGCGCCAACAGCTTTACCCAGCCCGTGACTCAAAGCGTGACCTTTAGAGGATGCCGCATTCCTGCCGGATCGATCGGAACGATCTGTGTAGCATCCGGTGAGTGGCCGGCCCCCTTTACGAGCACGCCGTCGTCAGTCGTATGCTCGATGGCCTCCGCGGGCGACGGTGCAAATACGGTGGGAGCGCTAACAGGCATCAGTAAGTCTGGGGTGAATGTGCAGGAAATATCTCTCTCCACCACCGCCGCGGGCGGCGGTTCCGTTACCTGCCGAGGGGAGTGGTCATCCAATTAAAGCGTTCCACACCAGTCGCGCTGGTAGCATCGAATGATGCCTGTTGACGGCACGAACCGGCTAGCCGATAAACGTAGCATTCATGCGCATCCTCTATGACCACCAGGTCTTCTCGCTACAGGATACCGGGGGTATTTCTCGCTACCACTACGAATTGGTGCGAGGTCTGCAAGCCTTCCGGGATGTGCAAATCGAATTGCTCATGGGCGGCAACGCCTCGGTACTCCCGTTTGCCGCGCTGCAGGATGCGCGGACGCGCGTGGTCGGCTGGAAGACACGCACCCGGCCCGACTATGCACGCTATGCGATCAACGAGGCGCTTCTCTCGCTCCTGGCCCCGCTACGCGGAGTGGCCGACATCTATCATCCGACCTTGAATCGAGCCATGCCTGCGGTCCGTCGCCGCCGCGTCGTTGTGACCCAACACGATTGCACGCACGAGCGTTTTCCTCATCTTTTCCGAAATACGGACGCCTTCATTCGCGTCAAGCGCAAAATTTTGTCCCTCGCAGACGCCATCGTCTGTGTCTCTGAGTCCAGCCGTCAGGACCTTTTGCACTTCTACGATCTGGACGAGGCAAAGACGCACGTTGTCCACCACGGTTTTTCTCCCCTGCAGGAAGCATCGCCGCTGGAGTCGAATGCCCCGCGCTCTGCCCGGCTGAAGGACCCCTACCTCCTCTACGTGGGCTCGCGCACAGAGTACAAAAAATTCATGCTCCTTCTCGAAGCCTTTGCCCAGAGCGGTTTAGCTGCGGATTATCGCCTGGTCGCCGTCGGCGGAGGGCCCCCTGCGGCTGAAGAGGATTCCAGGATCTCCCAGCTCGGGGTGACGGGTCGAGTGTGCCTGATACCCAGGGCGAGCGACCCCGCACTAGCGGATCTGTACCGAAACGCCGCCTTGTTTGTCTATCCCAGCCTTTACGAGGGATTTGGCTTCCCGCCCCTGGAAGCGATGAGTTTGGGGTGTCCGGTTTTGGCGAACCGCACCTCGTCCTTGCCGGAAATATGCGGCGACGCGGCCTTCTACTTTCAATCACAGGATCCGGCAGAATTGGCAGATGCCCTGACAACCACGCTCGAGGACGGGGACGGTCTGCGCGAAAAGCGTCGCCTTGGCTATGAACAGGTGAAGCTGTACGACTGGTCGACGACGGCTCGCCGGACCCTGGAAGTCTACGCCGGCTGCTCCTCCCGCTTTGCTGATGTCTCCTCCGGAGCGTCGATCGCGGTCACCAGGGGTTCGGAATTCTCGTAGCCTGCCGATCCCCAGCCACTCCCTCAGCTCAGGCTGATAGCATTGTCTGAGGTCATGTCGCAAGCAAAGCCCTCGATAGCAGTCCTTTATCATTTTTTCCCGCCCGACGACACTATCAGCGCTGTACTCTTCGGAGATGTGGCTTCGGGCTTGGCTAGCCGGGGCTGGCATGTCAGTGCGCACCCGAGCATCCGATCTTCACAAGATGACAAAGTTTGCTTCTCTCCCAGAGAAGAGTGGAGAGGTGTATCCGTTAGCAGGATCTGGCGTCCCAATCTGCGCCAGGCATCCGACGCCGGAAGATTTTTGAACGCCGCCTGGATGATCTTGCGTTGGTCTATGCTGGCTCTTACGCTCAGGCCCCACCCGGATGTGCTTTTGGTCGGAACCGACCCCATCCTTAGTCTTTCGGTGGCTTGGATCTGGAAGGTATTCAGCCCTAGAACCAAGGTGGTGCACTGGTGCCACGACATCTATCCCGAAGCCGCGATTGCCGACGGTCTTTTGCCCCGGCGCAGCCTTCTGACCCGCTTCTTTGCCGCTCTCATGGGTTCGGCCTATCGCAGATGCTCTCTCATTGTCGATCTCGGGCCCTGCATGCGTGCCCTCCTGCTCAAATATCCCTCCCCGGCTAAACGAGAAACGATCGTTCCGTGGGCCTTTGAGGAGCCGGATGCACCCCTGCCTATTGCGGTTTCCGAACGTCTCGCTGTCTTTGGCACTGCCCGCCTCGCCCTCCTTTATTCAGGAAGCTTCGGTCGCGCCCACAGCTATGAGGAAATCCTTGACCTGGCGGAGTTGCTCAACCCTCGCGGTGTGAAGCTGGTTTTCAGTGTGCGCGGCAAGCGCCAGGAGGAGCTGAAAAAAGCTGTGGAGCAGCGGAATGTCGACGTCGGATTCGTCCCTTTTGCGTCTTCCGACAAACTTCAGGACCGCCTGGCCTGTGCCGATATCCATGTGGTAACCCTCCGCTCCGACTGGACTGGAATGGTCGTGCCTTCGAAGTTCTTTGGTGCCCTGGCGGCCGGAAGGCCGGTCTTGTTTGTTGGGGGTGCTGACTCATCCCTCGCCCGCTGGATTCGGGAGTTCGAGATCGGATGGGTGTTGACCGGCGAAAATCTTTACCAGGTCAGCGAGCAGCTCCTATCCTTCATGGAATCAACTGAGAAGATCGCTGCTATGCAGCGACGTTGTTTCACTGTGTATCAGCAATTTTTTTCGCGCGCTACGCAGATACAAAAATTTGACCGGTCTCTCAGGTCGCTGCTGAGTTTGTGACTGCCACGCGGGTGATTTCGATAGTGAATTTTTCTTTACTATCGGTGTCAGCCGTTAAGGGCTGATGAACGGTTCTCCGTGGGGGCTCAAATCGGCTTGTCTCAGGGTGTCTTTCGATGAGCAACTCCCCAAATGCGTTACTTCGTCGGGGTAGATTCTTTCCCCTTACTTCTGAGACCATATGGACAGCATCTGAGAAACAAGGTTCCGGAGCTTCCCTGCGGAAGTTGCCGGGATGTCTGGTACGACTTGCGTTTTGTGTGAATTTCTGCTCCTGAGTTGCGAAAGTTTCGAGTAATCGCGAACGTTCGTTCTTCGGTCTATACCTTTGAAAGTCGTAGCTGAAGTTCAGGAATGAGGAATCTTGACTGACATCAAGGGTGGGGTACCCTAAGGAAGCAAATGCTGGTATTTTGGTTAAAAGGCTGAATCGGAGAAAGTTCCGCCCCGGCGCAACATCCTTTTTGGCCATGGGTTCATCCCTGTACATAACGGGAGTCGAGGTATTCGCTTTCGCGGAGACGATGCTCTTAAGGGGTGATTCTATCCAGCGGTTCAGATTTTGGCTAAGATCACCACCGTCTCAGCCGATCAAGCAGGTGTCTGGCAAAACAAACTGCAGCAGGCTGTAAGGCGCCGTAATTAAAACCTGATCAATAAGACCCTTAACACGGTTTTCAGTAATCGCTCTTAAATTTTAGAACAGGTCTTAAAAAACGCATGGACACAAGCTTTGCTCCCCCGCAGCCCAGTGCGGGCCTGCTTTGGAATGATGTCGTCTCTGAGGTAAGCAGTCATTCGACGACCTTGTTTCCACCATTTTGTGCCATACCTCCGGACCCGACAGCCTATTACGCCCCACCGAGCGCCTGGAGCATATCGGCAATCAAGCGGTGCCTTGACTTCGCATTTGCCGCAGTGGCCCTCCTGGTCTTTTTTCCTTTGCTTCTGCTCGCTGCTGTTCTGGTTCGGTACAAGTCCCCTGGACCGGTGATTTTCCGCCAGAAGCGGGTCGGCCGCGATGGAGAACTCTTCACCGTATTCAAGTTCAGGACCATGACCATCGCTGCTCAGAAAGACGGGCCCTGCTTGACTAAACGCGGAGATCCGCGCGTGACGCGGTTCGGCGGTTTCCTGCGCAAGTACAAGCTGGATGAACTTCCTCAGCTCATCAATGTGTTGCGGGGCGAAATGAGCTTGGTTGGGCCGCGGCCTAAGCTCCCTCACCTGGAAGTAATGCATATGCCCTTTCGGCCCGGCCTGACCGGGGCCGCTACCCTGGCTTTCCGCTGTGAAGAAGAGATGCTGCAGGATATTCCCGACGATGAGCTGGAAGCCTACTACTGCCGCATGATCAAACCCCTGAAAGCTAAGATCGATTGGGACTACATGCGTGAGGCCACGCTCATGAGCGATTTCTCGCTTCTCTATGAGACGGTCTTCTGCTGTGTCTCCAGCCGCGCTAGTTCCTGGGTCGATGATTTCTCCAAGTCGGCATAAAACCATGAGCGTTTCCGAGCAGGACGTCGAGCGTGTTGCCGAACTCGCCAATCTCGAATTGACCAACGACGAGAAGGCCGGCATGGTGCGGGATCTGAATTCGGTCCTCGGCTACTTCAGCCAGCTCAATGAGTTAGATACAAGTTCCGTGTCACCCATGTTGCCGGTTGTCGAGGCCTCTCAGGCTGGGCAGCCCGGGCCAGCCGCGTCCTTGCGTCCGGACGAAGTCACTCCCTCCTTGAGCCGTGAGAAAGTTCTTGCGTGTGCTCCGGACACGGACGGCGTCTTCTTCAAAGTGCCCAAGGTGATTGAGCGCTAGCCTGGCGTCCATCGTGCGCTAGCTCCGCTACCCGCGTACAACAACCCTGAGAATAACCCTGCCGTCACGAATGATAATAGAAGCATGAATTGGAAGCAGGCCGGTATTACCGAGGTTCAATCGGCAGTGGGAAACGCGAAGCCCAGTGCAACTCAGTTGGCTGAGCTTTGCTTTCAGGAGATCGAAGCCAGGAACCCCGCAATCAATGCTTATCTGGCGGTGAGCCCGGAGCGGGCCTATCGTGCGGCTGCGGCTATCGATCGGCTCGCGGCCCAGGGTAGTCCGCTGCCCCCGCTGGCAGGCGTTCCCATCGGCATCAAAGATGTGCTTGTAATGGAAGGTTCCCCGGCCACCGCAGGCTCACGCATCCTCGAGGGTTACCTGCCGCCGTACGATGCCACCGTCGTAAAGCGTCTGGAGGCTGCAGGCGCGGTCCTGGTGGGCAAGCTGAACTGCGATGAGTTCGCCATGGGCTCATCGAACGAGAATTCCGGCTACGGTCCCGTGCATAACCCTGTCGCGCTTGACCGTGTCCCCGGCGGCTCCAGTGGCGGTTCGGCTGCCGCAGTTGCCGCTGGCATGGCGGTCGCTGCTCTAGGCTCTGACACCGGCGGCTCCATACGCCAGCCTGCATCCTTCTGTGGTGTTGTGGGCGTTTTGCCGACCTACGGACGCGTATCCCGTTACGGTCTGATCGCCTTTGCCTCGTCGCTGGACCGTGTCGGTCCGCTCACCCGCACCGTCCGCGACGCAGCCACTCTGCTGGGGGTTATCGCCGGCCACGATCCGCTGGATGCCACCTCCTCCACGCTACCGGTCCCCGACTATGTTGAGGCCCTGAATCAGCCCGTCAAGGGCTTGCGCGTGGGGGTTCCCGCGGAGTACTTCGGGGAAGGACTTGACCCCGAGGTCCGCGGCGCGGTGGAATCCGCCATTGAGCATCTGCGCCAGGCGGGATGCACTGTCCAGCCCGTTTCGCTGCCCCATACCAGGTACGCCATTCCCACCTACTATCTGGTGGCCACCGCCGAGGCCAGTTCTAATCTGGCCAAGTTTGATGGTGTGCGCTACGGATTCCGGGCCAAAGATGCAAATACCCTCACCGCAATGTATCGCCAGTCGCGGGACATCGGCTTCGGCGCCGAAGTGAAGCGTCGCATCCTGCTGGGCACTTATGCCTTGAGCGCGGGCTACTACGACGCCTACTACAAAAAAGCGCAGCAGGTGCGCACCCTGCTCACCCGGGATTTTCTCGCTGCTTTCGAGCAGGTCGATGTGTTAGTGACGCCAACCGCGCCGACGCCGGCCTTCAAACTGGGCGAGAAAACGGACGATCCCCTCTCCATGTACCTTGCCGACATCTACACCGTGACGGCGAATCTGGCAGGAATTTGCGGAATCTCCGTGCCCTGCGGGAAGTCGTCGCAGGGACTGCCTATCGGCGCACAGATCCTGGGCAAGCATTTTGATGAGGCGACTGTCCTGCGCGCCGCCCTGGCGGTTGAGGCAGCCGAGGGCGCGGGAAGGTAGCTATGCGGCCGATGTGTACGGGCCGGTACGTACGGGCTTCAGCCCGTACGTAAACCTAAGTCCCGGAGGGACGGCTGAACTTGCTGAACTTAGCCCAGGACGCTAGTCCTGGGTACAGCATGAAACATGATTAAGTCCCGGAGGGACGGCTGAAGATTGTCCAGGATTTCGTCGAGGCCGATTTTCAGCCGTCCCTGCGGGACTAGTCGTCCCTTCAACTCCAACCCAGGACTAACGTCCTGGGCTAAGTTCAGCCGTCCCTGCGGGACTGAGTTTGGAAATGGAGTTCTCACACTGTCTTCTGCTCGTACATATAAGCAGAATCGATTGGCTCGTTAGGCCCTGCGGATCCCGTCGGATGTGGCCAATCAGTGATTCGAGGCCACCGTAGAAATCGGCTGGTAGTACCGCTCTTCCGGCGCACCGCAGGAGAGGCATAACGTACGCCCATCCTGCACCAGGAACCGGTCATAATTGATTCCTTCTCCGCATTCATTGCAGGCCACCCGTTCGCCTTTGTATCCGGGAAATTCCTTCGCATCGAGGGTTACCTGCACCCACTGCTCATCGAAAAGGTCCTGGTCGCTCATCTCGCGGTAGGCGGTCATTTGTTGCAGGTTCTTGTTTTCTATCTCCGGATGCAGCTGACGAGCCAGCGCTTTGGAAGATTCCCGGGCGGCAATCCGGATGGCGCGGCGGGTTTCGAGGTCGACAAAAGTGGCCGCCATCTTGCCCCAATCGCGGAATTTGAGCGCGCGCTTGCCCAGACGGCATCCGGTGACGACGCCAATAGCATCGGTAGCGCAACGGTCAATTTCGACGAAGGTCACCAGCCGTTTGCGATCTCGCCCACGTGGCTCCTCGATACCCAGGCGGGCGCATCCGAGCATCGCTAAACGAACCCCCAGCACCTGGCCTGCGCAGAGATGCCCGTGAGCGACTTTGGCTTCTTCGAGAAGATCATCGAAGGATTGCATAGATTCCTCTGACGGGAATCGTAAGCCATTATGCAAATATTCGCTAAGACCTAAACCAGGTACCTGCCGGCGCTATTTGCTGGAAGCCGGCGCTGCAGATTCTTCATTGCCGTCGCCGTCTTCCACCAGCACGGCGGAGAGCCCAACCAAGTCATAGCTGGTCGCACTCGCTCCCGACGGTTGAAACGTAACCCGCAGCGGGTCCCGCTGCCAGGTGGCAGCCGCACATGCCGGCGGTTGATTCTCACCCGGAGACCATGGCAGGAGCTTTTTCGCTAATACCGGCTTGCGCGCGGCGATCTGGGCGACCACCGCATACAACTGCTTCCCGGAGGCCGTAAGACCACAGTAGGCGGCGTAGTCCCGGAACCAGACAACACTCGAGACCGCAGGGTCGTAATCCGGGAGATGCAGGGCCGTGACGCTGCCTTTCACTCGATCGATCATCAGCCACGGTCCACGTTGCCAGATCCAATGTTCCGCCTTGTCACCCGGCAGTGAGTCATTCAGGCGCAGTGCCCGGCGAACCACAAAGCTGCGGTCCGTAATGGAGTGTGATTCCCCGTTTGTCCATTCCTTGACTTTGCCATCGATCAGCAGCGGGCGAACTTTCAATTGCTTTTCTTCAGGCAGAGCACCAGCCGGGTCGCCGATCGCGGAGTAAGGAACATTTTTCCCCGAGCCAAGGAAGACAGTATGCACCTTGGTTGCGGCGAGACAATTTGCCGTCGCGATGAGAAACAGCAACTCGGAAGAACGCCGCAGCCACCAACCTGATTGGACGCCGTTTTGCATGGCCCACAGATTAGGAGCGCGGGAAGGGAAATTCAAGTTAACAAACGCTTATATTTGCCCGAACTCAACGGGGCCGGCCGTCCGGGCCCAGGACCACCCGCGCCCGCAACGTCAGAGCCTGCCACGCGGCCTCTTTCCAGGCCGAGGAACCTTTTAGATTTTTCCAAAGACCTCTGCTGAAGCGCAGGAGGAAAATGCGATAGAGCATACGATCGAGAAAGCCGCCGCTCTGTTTCACGAACAGAGTCTGGGCCTGGAGGATATTACGCAGCCGCCATAGTGGCAAACTCGTCACCTCGGCAAGAGAGGAATTGTGTACCAGCTCCGCACGCATCACGTAAATGCGAAAGCCGCCGACGAAGAGTGCGCGGAAGACAGCATGGTCGAGGTAATCCAGCCAGAACTGCAGCGGAAATCCACCGATCGCGCGCAAAGCTGACACGCGAAGCGTCGCGCCCGAGTTAAACGCATTCAGGTGGCCCTGCTGTACCCCCACAACATCCTTCTTTACTGTCTGGAGAGAGCGGAATGGATGGCGCACCTGGTCGAGAAAGTTTGCCTCCGGTGAGTAGATGGCGCCGCGTACCAGCAGTTTGGGTACGATGGCCCCTACCTGGGCTTGACCGTGCAGCGTCCTCGCAGACTCGACTAACTCGAAAAGAAATTCTTTCGTCAGCATGGTGTCTTGATCGAAGAGCAGGAGCCACGCGCGCTGCTGGGCTTCGGCCTGTGCTAGCGCAAAGTTGTACGCCGCAGCCAGCCCTCCATTCGAGAGATCATGGACATATTCGGTAGGAAACGTCGCCTGCATCGCGTGACCTTGTGGTTCCGGCGAATTGTCATAGAGCAGTAGTGAGAAATGCTTTGCCAATTCAGGATGTTCGCTCAGGATCTTGAACAGGGAGGAGACGGACTGACTCTGTGCGAGCTCACACTTGTAGAGAACAATAATGGCTAGTATCGAAGAGGCCGGATGGGGATCAGGAGCAAGCATCGTTAGCTAGGCCAGCTCCCGGCGCCAGAATTGCAGTCTCGCGACAGCTGCTTTGCCCGCTTGCCGATCATCGGCGGTCAACCCCACCCACCAGGCGAGAGCAAGCGTGAGCACGGCCCAGCTCGCAAGGATGGCCGGCTCAGCCGGAAGCATGGAATATTTTCGCCAGAAGAAAAAGAGACAAACCGATGGCGCCGTCGTCAGCAGCGGACGCAGGAGCCCCGCCACTACATAGCGCGCGCGTTCAATGAAGATGGTGGACCGGGTGTAATGCATACTTACCAGAATATGCACGGCAACGCTGACAATTGCTCCTGCCACGGTGCCGATAGCAACACCGATCGCTCCGAACTTTTGTACCAGCCAGATGCTTAAGACAATATTGACGGATGCCTCCGCGACTGCCGCGATCGTCGCCAGGTGTTGCTTGCCGGTGGCCACGACCGCGATTACATACGGTAGAGCAAGTTGACGAATGGCATTGCCCACCACCAATACCTCAACGTAAAGGGTACTGTGCGCAGCGTACGAACCGCCCACCCACAAACTGAGCAGCGGATAGGCACCGAAGAACAGCGGCAATCCCAGTAGGCAAACCACTAAAACACAATAACGGGTGATTCGGATGCACAGTTCTCCCAACTGCCTCGGCGTGCTGCGCGCCTGCATAGACGAAAATGCGGGAAGGAGCGGACCGAACACACTGGAAATCAGCACCAGCATCACATTGGTAGCGCTGCTCGCGATCGCATAGAAGCCCGTATTTTTGTAATCGTAATGGCCAACGATCACGGTATCCAGTCCGCTGATCAACAACATGGATAACGTCCAAAGCGCAAGCACACTCCCGTACTTGACCAGCCGCACGGCAGATCTGCGGTGAAATAGAAGAAATGAAAAAGCAACACGTTCCCTGGCGTAGCTTCGCCAGCCGATGAACTGAGCTACACCCGTGGCCACGTTGAAGGCCGCCATCACCAATGCCATCTGCACCAAACCACCATGAAGGAGCAGCAAAATGATCAGCGCTGCGGCAGAGCCGACACGGCCCGTGACAGCGACGACCGTTGGAAAGGCATATTTCTGCAGTCCGGTGAATATCGAGGCAAAAACCCCGAAGGGTAGCGCAAAGGCAGTGGATAAGCCGACCGCAAAAATCCCCAGGCGTACCGCAGGCAGCAAGGCTGCCGGCATCTGGTGAAATAACACGGGGACTTGCGCGACCAACACCAGGAGCCCAGCTACGGCGATGAGCGCGGCTACGGAGAGGATGGTAAACGAGGTGCTGACCACATGATGGCTGGATTCCCGGTCGCCTGCGGCATCGTGCTCTGCGACGAATTTGCCGATCGCTACCTGTAATCCAAGATCGAGAAGGCCGACGTAGGCGCCGAGTTGCAGGATCAAAACCCACGCGCTGTATTCAGCCGCGCTCAAACGGTGAACCAGAAAAGGCGGCAGCACCAACGAGACCAGCATCGAGAGCAACACCCGCACAATGTTGGACGCAGAGCCTTGCAACACTTTCCGCTTAGTCGACATTTGGCACTTTCACAGGCGGGCTCTCTCGGCAGACAGGGGGCTTACCTTTGGACGAGGGATGAATTTATTGCCGCAAGACGACCACAAACCCGATTTCCTTCACGATAGTGAAACCCAGGCCTTTGAGTTTGTTCATCATGAGAGCGCACTTGTCGTCCCCAATAAAGCGGGCGTGCGTCTCCAGGATGATCGTGTCCGCGTTTTTAAGAACCTCCGAGTCATGGCAGACCAGATCGTACTCCAACCCTTCAATATCACAGATGAGGTTGAATCTGCCGAACCCGCGCTCGCGCACCAGGTTGCCCAGTTGTGCTGTCGCCACCGTGACCGGCGACTGATCTCCAGGCCTGGTGATCGAGCTTCCGCAAATATTCGAGGAGGGTCGGAATGTAACCGAGTCCACCTCATAAGCGATGGCGCGATTCACAATCTCAAATTCGCAGCGGTTCAACGTTCGATTGAGCTCCAGCTGCGGAATCACCAGTGGGTTTGCCTCTACTACCACGTGAGCCGCCGGGTTGTTCAAAAGTCTGTTGGTCACGCACGCCACCACGCCCATCGACCCGCCCAACTCGACCGCAGCCAGTTCGCGGCGTAGATAGCGAGCCACCGCGCGCCGTTCCGCCTCCTCATACTTGTTCGTGATGAGTTCGACCTTGGGAATGCTATCTAGTCCGTCCAGACTGAATGTGCATCCGTTGAGGCGCACCTCGCGCTTGTGTCCCTTAGCCTTTACTTGCAGCGTGAGCCACGAATGATCGTAGACGGTCTTCACTCCTCCTTCACGGAGAAGCCTATAAGCGGTCGCAACCTTTTTTATCATTTAACCAGCATAGATCTCCTATAGGCTACCAGTAGCGAGGGTCCGTCTATACAATTCCCTTCCCCCCAGATCGGGCCTATCGAATGGATTCACGGATGTCAGCCTCCAAGGAAAATCGGATCTCCGTGGCGCTCTGCACCTTCAACGGTGAGCGATTTCTTCCCCGGCAGCTGGCCAGCATACAACAGCAGACCCGATTGCCCGACGAACTGGTGATCTGCGACGACCGTTCGACCGATACCACCCTGGCAATCGTGCGCAGTTTCGCTTCGTCTGTTTCTTTCCCCGTCAAGGTCATGCAAAACGAGCGCAACCTCGGCTCCACAAAGAATTTTGAAAACGCGATGCGGCTGTGTTCCGGCGATCTGATTGCGCTCAGTGACCAGGATGATGTGTGGTACCCGCAACGCCTTGCACGTTCGGAGCAGGAACTGCAAACGCCATCCCGCAGCGGGCCTGGTCTTTTCTGACGGCGAAATCATCGACGATGAGGATCGGTCTACGGGAGCCAGGATGTGGCCATCCACACAGTTCTCGGTGCCGAGAGCCGAAGAACTGTTAGCGGGAAACTACGATCTTCTTCTCCGTTATCGGTTTGTCACCGGCGCAACCGTGATGTTCCGCGCTCCTCTGCGCGATTCCTGTTTGCCTATACCCGCGGAATGGATCCACGATGAATGGCTGGCTGCAATGGTCCCTGCTTTCGCTGATTTAAGGCCAATCGATGAGCCGCTCGTTCGCTATCGGCGGCACGCCTCGCAGCAGGTCGGCTTACATGCGGAGCCGATCCCCCAGGGAGAAATAAAAGATCACTGGGACACGTTGGGGGGGGAGAGGTCAGACAAATACTGGAACAAGCTCTCCCAGGACATCGAATTTGCCCAAGCCATCTGTAACCGCCTCGAGGGAATCCCGCTCGACGCACGCGGCCAAAACATCCTGGCCGGCTATCAAGCGTGGCTGCGTTTCGCCCTCTTCCGATCCCGCCTGCCGCATCGCCGCATCGCCCGCTTTGCTTCTGTGCTCAAGCGCTACGGTTGGTATGCAAGACATGCATCCGGCCTGCTCAGCGCGGCCAAGGACCTGGTACGCAGCCGCCCCAGGTGACGTGGGCGCATGCTTCCTAATGCTGCTGCAGAGCTGCCCGCAGCGTTTGCCACGCGTAGTCTTTGTTCTTCATCGTGAGAATGTAGACTGCTGCGCGTTTGGCCAGGCGCAGACGGTGAGTGAGCGGGCCACCTCCCGATCGCGTCTCTCGAACGAACATCCATTCGGCGGCTAAGACGTTTGCATAGCGGGTGAGGCTCATCTCCGCCTCCATATTTTTCAAAGACAGGCGATGCTCGATCGCCATATCAAGAATCAGCACCTTTCCTCCTGCCGCTTGCAGCCAATAAAATACGACGTGGTCAAGGTAATCGAGCCAGTATTTGGCGGGAAATCCTCCTATGTCGACCATGGCTTGCACCCGAAGGCAAGCCGCGGAGTTCATGGCGGTGATCTTTGTTGGGTACACCCCCGAAAAACCAGCAGGTAAATAGCGGTTTTGGAAAAATGCCACCACCTGAGGGGTAATCAGCTTGCCTTCCTGTACCAGCTTAGGGACGATGGCGCAGATCTCCGCGGGTGGGCTCTTTGTCGCTGCAGAGAGAGCATGGAAGAAGGCAGGGTAGAGAAGCGTGTCCTGATCCAGCAACAGCAGCCACTCGATGTGCTGCTCCCGCGCCACCGTCAGCGCTTCGTTGTACGCCGCTGCGAGGCCGCCATTTTCGGCGGGGTGGTGGTATGCGGCTCGCATCGAGGGCCAGGCAGTCGCGTCGAATTCCTGGGCATCCGGTGAATTGTCGTAGAAGAGAATCGAAAGCTGTTCTAAAACGTCCTTGTCTTCCCGACAACATTGGAGCAGAGATTGAACCGTCCTGGATTCGCTAAGCGTGCATTTGTACAGCACCACGACGCATTGGATGAGAGGACCGGACATGTGCTCACGCCAAACAGACATCCCGATTATGGGCTACCTCTCCGCCGGATAGACATGATCCCGAAAGTTTCCACGGGTTGATATTTGTCGCGAATGTAGTCGTCCAGCAGCGTGACTCCACTGCTTTTTGCGCTGTCATTCGGTTCGCGCGACAGGTCGAACTCTGAGTCGAGCACGATATAGGGTGGCGCATTCCGTTCCAGGTCCTGGATCATTTGCGTTTGCGTGTCGTAATTGGTCTGCAGGCCAGGATCAAGATGCGACCACCGGGTTGCCGGAAGTCGCTGGGTCGCGAAATAGATAAGGTTGTCGTTGGCAAATATCCTGTCGTGGTGTTTCAGCCCCGAATAAAGCGAATCCCCCGGACGAGTATGGCTGCTGATGAACTCAATGGCGTGAATGCGATCGTCTTCCGGCAAGAAGCAGAATCCCCTGGTCAAAGGACTGGGGATTTTGCACCACGCTGCTGACGTCTTCTGCGTTGAGTCCTGGGCAGACGACAAAACCCATTCCGCTACGGATAAATGCTCCGCATGTTCCATGCTTATTTCGTGGAGGCTCGACCAGGCGGCTGCTACGAACGAGAGCAACATGAGACTGTCAATCGCAATTCGGACCAGGCGAGAAAAGGCCAATCGTTGCTGGAATAGCGCGCCGATCAGAAGCAACGATGGAATCACCGCGAGATGCACCTGGCCAGGACTCACCCGTACCAGGCCTTTGAGGTACATAACCACCAGAAGAAGTCCGAATGTGATCAGGAAACCGCGCCAGGCGTTATCCCTGCGAGTGCTTTCAGCGCTGGATACAGCGTGGCCACCTGTTTGCGGGAAGGACTTCACCAGAATATAGAGCGATAAGCAGGCAATCGCAATCGGCAGGTAAACGGCAAGGTTCTCGAGCCCCCTCAGGTCAATCGCCGGGAAGGGAAGATTGCGGATGCGGTGGTAATTCTTGCCGAGGAAAATGCTGTCGTGAAGTAATGGTGCAAGCGGGGCAACGGAGAAATAGTAGAGCGCCGCCGGCACAGTCAAGAGAGCGAAGCCCAATAGGTAAGGCCAGAAGGTAGATGCGAAAATGCGCAGTCTGTTGGCTGTACCCGTGAATCGAAGGCAGGTCGCGATAAAAATCACGCAAGCGTGAATTCCGAGCAGGGCGATACCGGTCTCGTGCCGGAACAACGACGCCGCTCCCGAAACAGCACCTGCGGCCAGCATCCGCCCCGTGGACAAGCGGCCTGCAAAGACCGGGAGAATTAAGGCGGAGCCAATTAAATTCAGCAGGGACACCGGCGTGGTCGCAGACCCCCACCCGATCAAACCGAAAAGCCACATGACGGTTACGATGGATACGAAAATCGCGATGGATCTGCGGCAGTAGGACAAAGCGATGGCGTAGACAGCTGTGACCGTCAACGCCTTAATCAACAGGTCGAAGAGCCGTTCCACCAGAAGTGAAGGGCCGAAGGTCTTGAAGAGGCCCGCGAGGATGTAGGCTTCCGCAGGGCCATAAATGAAATAGAAGTCACGATGAGGAACTTGTCCCGCCGCAACCCGCATCGCGGCGGTGAGCGTGATGCCTTCGTCATACATACCCGGGCGCCGCGACATGCCGGCAGCTAGAATCAGGAACGAAACCAGAAAAACGATCACCAGTTGTACAAGAAACCCACGAGGAACTCCGGGTTGCAGGCCAGGAAAATCATTGCCGCGTACCGGGTCCCCGGTGCTGAGAATTTCGGAAGTCAATTCAGCCCTTCTCCCTGAAGGATCACAGCGATTTTGGCCTGCTTGCCGACACGAATGGCAAGACGTCCCGGCCGCTTCTCCAGCCGGATCACCTTTTCTGAGGAAGTCACGCCATCGATGTTCACTCCGGCCGTCACCTGTCTCTCTGCCTCCGTGCGGGAACTCTTCAAACCTAGCGCCACAAGCAATTTGGCCACACTGATGTTGATCGGATGATTCTGGTCCGCGAGTGCAAGGTCCAGCGATGCGGCGACCGCAACTTGTCTTAAATCGACCGCGACCTCCTCCGCCACCGCTTCCACATTTCGCTGCTGGAACTGCAGGGCCCAGTCCTCATCGGCTTTGCGCGCCGCAGCCTCTGAATGAAACCCGGCGACGATCGTGCGCGCCAGCCTCTTCTTGGCTTCCATGGGATGCAGGGCGCCACTCGCCACATCGGCCTGCATTTGTTCGATCTCGCTCTGGCGCAGGTCAGTCAGAAGTGTATAGTAGCGCCACATAAGCAGATCGGTAATGGACATCAACTTGCCGTACATTTCCTGCGCCGGTTCGTGAATGCCAATCGCGTTGTTCAGCGACTTCGACATCTTCTGTACGCCATCCAGGCCCTCGATGATTGGCGTCATCAGGACGATCTGGGATGGCTGGTCATAGTGCCTTTGCAATTCCCGTCCAATGAGCAGGTTGAATCTCTGGTCCGTGCCGCCGAGTTCCACATCCGCCCGCAACGCCACAGAGTCGTATCCCTGCGCCAGGGGATAGAGCATCTCGTGCAGAGAAATCGGCTGCTCGTTGTTGAACCGCCGATGAAATTCCTCGCGCTCGAGCATCTGCGAGACAGTAAATCGCGCCGCCAGGCGAATGATGCCCTCGAATCCGAGAGTCGATAGCCATTCCGAGTTGAAGCGAACTTCGGTCTTTTCCCGGTCAAGTATCCTGAAAACCTGGTCTGTGTAGGTCTTTGCATTCTGGTTCACTTCTTCGCGGGTAAGCGGCTTACGGGTCTGCGAACGTCCGGTGGGGTCACCGATCAGCGAAGTGAAGTCTCCGACGAGAAAGATGACCTGGTGGCCCAAATCCTGAAAGTGCTTGAGCTTTCTCATCAGCACCGTGTGGCCCAGGTGTAAATCGGGCGCAGTGGGGTCAAATCCCGCCTTGACCCGCATCGGCTGGCCGCTTTTCCGGGAAAGACTCAGGCGCTCTTGCAGGTCGGAGACCCGGATGATTTCGGCCGCGCCCTTCTGCAGGTAGTTCAACTGCTCATCAACTGGCAAAAAGTCCATGTCTTCAGCAGTATAAGGTTTCATAGGGAGAGACCCATGGCAGACGATTGGAACATCGATCAGTTGCGGGAAGAGACGGCAGGCTGTGAGCAGTCGACCTTCTTCAATAATGCCGGCGCGAGCCTGCAGCCGAGACCCGTAGTCGCGCGCGTGGTCGAACACCTCCGGTTGGAGGAGCAGGTGGGCGGCTACGAGGCGGCTGACCGTGTTGCCGACGAGCTCGCGGGGGTATACGGCAGCGTAGCGCGGCTGTTGCATTGCGCCCCGGAGGAGATCGCGCTGCAGGAAAACGCGACCCGGGCCTGGGAGATGGCCTTCTATTCCCTGCGCTTCGCTCCCGGCGACCGCATCGTGACTGCGGCCAACGAATAC
Source organism: uncultured Acidobacteriaceae bacterium (assembly GCA_963830325.1). Taxonomy (GTDB): domain Bacteria; phylum Acidobacteriota; class Terriglobia; order Terriglobales; family Acidobacteriaceae; genus PALSA-350. Next base: position 100,663 of record CAWHMV010000003.1, on the reverse strand, counting down.
GCCAGCAACTACATTGCGTTCCTGCAGGTGGCGCAGCGTACCGGGGCTGAAATTAGCGTGGTGGAGAGCGACGCAGCCGGAGAGGTGGACCTCGAGGCTCTGCGGAACCTGCTTGACGATCGCGTCAAGTTGATTGCCCTCACCCATGTGCCCACCAATGGAGGCCTGGTCCAGCCGGCAGCGCGAGTGGGCGAGCTGACTCGTGCGGCCGGTATTCCATTCCTGCTCGATGCCTGCCAGTCGACGGGGCAGATGGACCTGGACGTGAATGTCCTGGGCTGCGATATGCTATCCGCGACCGGGCGCAAATACCTCAGGGGACCGCGTGGCACCGGGTTTCTCTATGTGCGCAACGCTTTGCTCGCGCAGATGGACCCGCCAACGCTCGATCTGCACGCAGCCACCTGGGTTGCGCAAGGCAAGTTTGAGGTTCGCGGCGACGCAAAAAAGTTCGAAACCTGGGAATCGTCCGCGGCCACCCGGTTGGGATTAGGGGTAGCCATCGAATATGCGTTAGCGTTGGGTCTCCAAAAAATCGAACGCCGGGTTCAGCATCTGGCCGCACGGTTGAGGGAGCAATTGGCCCAAGTAAAGGGTGTCACCGTGCGCGACCTGGGCCGGGTTCGCTGCGGTATTGTGACCTTCACCTGCAATGGTCATTCCCCAGGAGAAGTCATGCAGCGGCTCAAAGCAAAAGGAATCGCGGTGCGAACAATCGAACTGTCCTCCGCCCGCATCGACATGGAGCAGCGGGGTCTCGATGAGCTGGTAAGGGCGTCGGCGCATTACTACAACACAGAGGCCGAAATCGAACGCCTCTGCGCAGCGGTACGCGCCATCGGCACCGGGGTGTAGATGATGGATGCAGAACGGGTACGGGAATACCTGCTGCGCCTTCCTCATGTTGTCGAAACCATGCAATGGGGCGCCAACCTCGTCTTCTGGGTGGGGGATAAAGCGCTTGGTGGCAGAATGTTTGCCGTGCTGAACCTTGACGACGACCAAAAGGCGGTCCTCTCCTTGGCCGCCGGGCCGGAACGATATGCTGAGCTCCTGGAGACCGAAGGTGTTTTTCCCGCCCCCTATTTGGCCCGAGCCCACTGGGTGGCACTCAAGCATTGGGGAGTCTTCCGTAGCAGCGAACTGGAAGAGCTACTCGAACACGGGCGCCGGCTGATCTACAACAAACTCCCCAAGAGAACCAGGGAGGTGCTGGCGATGCCGCCCTCGGCGCAGCGAAAATTGTTGCGGGAGAGAAAGAAGCTGCTGGCTGTCCGCGCGGCCGCGGGCAAGGCATGTACGAGCAGGTAAGTACGGGCTTTAGTGTGTGCGTGAGAAAAGAGGGCCATGAGAAGACGAATAGTTTAGCTTGAATTGACCGGCTTCAAAGGATGCGAATTTACTGCTTCGGAGCTGGGTATTTGGTCCCTTCGACAACTTCTTCAACTGTGACCTGATTCCAATCAAACGAATGTACGTCCCGCACCTTTCGGCCAAGATACTCGCTGCCGCAATAAAGTCCCCAAACGGGTTGGTAACGCAACGATTTTTGAGCTAGGCCAGAGAATCGGCCCACTATCGGGTTGGACATTCCTGCATCGAGACATTGAAATCCAAGTGCGCTTGAGAAGAGGACACGCAGTCCCATGTCGCTGAACTGGAAAAAGTTCCAAGGGCGTTCATGGGCACCAAATGAGAAATGAGTCCTGATGTAGAGAATTCCGCCTATTTTCATCATCTTTGCTATTTCGAGTGCCACAACCCACGGCATCGCGAAATGCTCAAAAGACGCAAAAGAGAAGACGAGATCGAATTTCTCTCCCGGCTGGAAGTAGGACGAGAGACGATGCACATCGCCGTCAACGTCCACATTGGGTCCGGGATAGTAATCGAATCCGACATAATCGGCGTCCGCGTAGTCCTGCCGCGCTGTCGAGAGGCCGGTCACTTCTCTGCTCCCGATTTCGAGCACGCGCGGCTTCCCACCCGTGGAACCGAGATAACTCAGCAGGTCCTTCGGTCCCATAAAGCGTGTCAACGGAACTTCATCGACCAGGAAGGCACGGTCCGTTGGTGATTCAAGTCGCCCTATCGCATTGGACCCGAGACGACGGATCCGCTTAAGCAACTTGTTCATTTTGCGTATGTTCCTCTCCTCAGTCAGCGATGAAATGGATTATTTCACAGGCTCTTTTCTTCCGCTCTCTTTGGCGGTCTCGCGCCCTCTCCTCGCATTCCTAAAGCATCCCCGGGGTAGCGAATCACCGGCACGTGGCCCTAAGGTACGCTCTTGCTGCTGCAGGACCGAAGAAGGTGCTGGCCGCACGCGCGGCATCTCGTTGGCGGTTCCATTTCACGGCCGTAGCTGTTTGTACAATGAAGCAGCAGGAGACGATGGAATGGGATCAGGGCTTTGCAAAGTGTCGTTGCGGCTTGTCAGCTTTTTATTCATTGTGACTTTGCTGCATCCGGCCGGGGCCCAGGACCAGGATGGTGCAGCCAACCAGAAGAAAGCCCGTGCAACTCTGGATGCCATGATTACCGCCCTGGGTGGTCAGCGGTGGCTCACGCTCACCAGCAGCATGCAGCAGGGCCGCACCTCGGGCTTTTACCAGGGCAAGCCCACCGGGGCAACCGCAGAGTTCTATGAAATCCAGAAATTTCCCAACCAGACCCGCATCGAGCTGGGAAAGAAGCGCGACGTGCTGGAGATCATCGACGGGGATAAGGTTTGGGAAGTCACCTACAAGGGTAAGAAAGAGCTGCCCCAGGACCAGGTGCAGGAACTCATCCGGCGCCGCGAACATTCCATACAGACAGCCATGCGCGTTTGGCTCAACGATCCCAGGACAGTCCTCATCTATGGCGGCCAAAGCCTGGTGCAGCGCCACCTGGCAGACCAAACGACACTCATCAACTCAGAAAACGACAGCATCACCATCCAGACCGACGCCGAGACCCACTTGCCCCTGCGGCGGAGCTATCAGTGGCGCGATCCGCTTTACAAGGACAAAAATACAGACGCGGAAGAATACGACCGTTACGAGATGGTGGATGGCTTACCCACTGCCTATGCCATCACCCGCTATCACAATGGCGACATGACCAATCAGCGCTTCCTCAGCCGCGCGGCCTACGATATTCCCTTGACGCCGGACATGTTCAATCCTGACCAGGCCGCGTCCAAAATCAAAAAATAGCCGGGTGAATGCTCTACAATATGCCCTGCGACTATGGAAGACGAGAATCCCAGGCCGAAGGCGCCGCGCGGGTTGGACATACGCCAGATCATGTCCATTCTGCCCCACCGCTATCCCTTTCTCCTGATCGACCGCATACTGGAAAGCACCTCCAAGAAACGTATTGTGGCCATCAAGAACGTGACCATCAACGAGCCGTTCTTCCAGGGGCACTTTCCTGACTACGCCATCATGCCGGGAGTGCTGATGGTAGAGGCAATCGCCCAGGCGGGTGGGGTTCTGCTGCTTCCCGAGGTTCCGGACCATGAACACAAGCTGCTGGTCTTCTCTGGTATCGACCGGGTTCGCTTCCGGCGGCCGGTGGTCCCGGGCGATCAGCTCCGCATTGAAGTGGATGTGTTGAACTGGAGACCCCTGGCCGCACGGATTGAGGGCAAGGTCTACGTAGAAGGCAAGCTGGCGTGTGAGGCCACCATCCTGTGTGCGGTGGTGCCCCGGCCATCCAGCACTGCCAATGAGGGGCCCGTCCGTCAAGCTGGCCCCGCTCCAGCAGGAGCCGGCCCTGCGGTTGAACCAGTCGGCGATGTTTCCCTGGAGCCGGTGAGTCACGAGTGAGCATTCACCCAACAGCCATTGTGGCTGCTACGGCTTCCATTCCAGAATCCTGTAACGTCGGTCCCTATTGCACCATCGGTCCTGATGTCGAGCTGGGCGAGAACTGCGAACTGGTCTCGCACGTCGTACTCGACGGCAAGACGCGCCTCGGAGCGCGAAATCGCGTCTACTCTTTTGCCTGTCTCGGCGTAGCGCCCCAGGATCTCAAATACCGCGGCGAACCGACGGCGCTCGAAATCGGCGACGATAACACCATCCGCGAATATGTCACCATCTCCCGGGGAACCCAGGGCGGCGGCGGCACCACCCGGGTGGGCAATCACTGCCTGATCATGGCCTACACCCACGTCGGTCACGACAGCACCATCGGCAACCACTGCATTTTGGCCAACGGCGCCACCCTGGCCGGCCACGTCACCGTGGAGGACCATGCCAGTGTCGGCGCGCTCTGCCCGGTGCACCAGTTCTGCTGTATCGGGAAGCATGCCTACGTAGGCGGCGGCACCACCATCACCCAGGATGTTCTACCCTTCTCGCTGACTTCCGCGAAGCGCGAGACCCATGCCTACAGCCTCAACCGCATCGGCCTGGAGCGTTCCGGTTTCAGCGCGCCGCAGTTGAAGGCCCTACAGCATGCTTATCGCATCCTGCTGGCAGCCAAACTGAACACCTCACAGGCGCTGGAGCGTTTGCGTGGCGAGGGCGACTTGGAGGGCTGCGTCGCATACCTGGTCGCCTTTATCGAGCGTTCCCAACGGGGCGTCATCAAGTAGGAGCAGCGTGACACCTGAACCGATCACCAGGCTCGGGCTGATAGCCGGCAATGGGCGATTTCCGTTTCTGCTGCTCGACGCCGCGCGTGCTCATGGCGTGGAAGTGGTGGTGGCCGCCATCAAAGAAGAAACCGAACCGGAAATGGATGCACGCGCCGCCGCCGACCCCGGCATCCGAGTGCACTGGCTTTCCCTGGGCGAGCTGTCACGGTTGATTGAGACCTTCCACCAGCAAGGCGTCACCCAGGCAGTGATGGCAGGCCAGGTCAAGCACAAGCAAATCTTCTCCAGCATTCGCCCAGACTGGCGGCTGGCCAAACTGCTATTGAATTTGCGCACCAGGAACACCGACATGCTGCTGGGGGCCGTCGCCAAGGTCCTGAGCGATGAGGGGATTGAGCTGATCTCCTCCACCGCCTACCTTGAGCCGTTGCTGGCGAAGGCAGGCGTGTTGACGTCGCGCGCGCCCACGGTGGAAGAACAACAGGATCTTGCCTATGGACGCGAAGTGGCCGCTGCCCTGGCCGGCTATGACATAGGACAGACCGTGGTGGTGGCTGGGCAGGCCTGTGTAGCGGTCGAGGCCATGGAGGGTACCGATGCCACCATCGAACGCGCTGGAGCCATCCTGCGCTCTCTGGAGGCCGAAGGAGAAGCTGGGCCATCCACGTCCACCCTTGATCGCCGACTAAGCGTGGTGAAGGTCGCCAAGCCGAAGCAGGATATGCGTTTTGACGTGCCGGTCATCGGGCCCAGGACCATCGAAGTGATGCACCTGGCCGGGGCGACCTGCCTGTCGATCGAGGCCGGTCGAACCCTGATCTTCGACTTGGATACGGTTCAGCAGTTGGCCACGGCAGGCGGCATCGCGATCGTAGCGGTGTAGGCCTGCTCTTTGCTGGACACGGGAAGACGAAAGCGGTCTAATCAGTTGGGCCTGAAATCCAACAATTTGCGGAGATTCCTGTGAAAACAACGAGAGTAGCATTTGTCGCAGTCCTGCTGGTTCTGCTCGCCGGCGCCGCCTTAAGCATCCGCGGACTCGCGGACGACACCGCCCTGCCGCAAGCCGGTCAGATGGCCCCCAACTTTACCCTGCCATCCCAGGATGGTTCCAAGATCAGTCTCGACAGTTTTCGTGGCAAGTGGGTCGTGCTCTATTTTTATCCCAAGGACATGACCACCGGCTGCACCATTGAAGCCCACAACTTTCAGCAGGATATCGACAAATATCAAAAACTGGATGCCGTCGTGGTGGGTGTCAGTGTCGATTCGACCGACAGCCACAAGGAATTCTGTGCCAAGGAAGGGCTGAGCTTCAAACTGCTGAGCGACCAGGACAAGACAGTCGTAGCCCAGTACGGCTCCGTGGGCGATCACATGGGAATGAAGATGGCGAAGCGCAACACCTTTCTGATCGATCCCCAGGGCAAGATCGTTCAGGTGTGGACCGCCGTGAACCCGCAGCAGCACAGCGAACAGGTCCTGGCAGCATTGACCGGCTACGAAAAGAAATAGTGAAAAATCCCAAAAACCCCCAGACGCAAAAGAGCCCGGCGCGCAGCCGGGCTCTTTTGCTTGCCTGTTTTTGTTAAAAAACCTACTTTTTAGCCGACTTCTTCTTTGCTGACTTCTTCGCCGGAGCCTTCTTAGCCGCCTTCTTGGCCGACGACTTCTTTGCTGCCTTCTTGGCCGGAGACTTCTTTGCCGCCGACTTCTTGGTTGCTGCTTTCTTCACTGCCAAAGGAATACCTCGTTTGTTGGTAGATTTTTTACTGCTGGCGCTCTTCTTGTTGCCTACTGCTTTCGCAGCCTTTCTGCCGCTTTTCGCGCCTTTGGTGCTCTTCTTCGCGGCAGATTTTGTGGCGGCCTTTTTGGCCGGAGCTTTTGCCGCTGCTTTTGCCGGTGCCTTCTTGACAGCTGGAGCCGGGGCAACGGTCTTCTTGGCCGCAGCCTTTTTGGCTGGGGCCTTCTTGGCTGGTGGTGCGGACGGTGTGCTCGCGGGTGGTGGAAGCAACTCAGCGATCACTGGAGTAGAGGAGACGATAACGCTTACTTCTTCTTCCTCTTCGTCGTCATCGAACCCATCCTCAAGCTCATCCGGGTACTCGTCCGCCTCGGCTTCAAACTCATTTTCAGCGTGTGCGTACAGTTTAAGTTCGTCCTGCATTCTTATGCCTCCAAGGCTTTAGTTGCTACGGATTCGGATCGCAGAGAACCACTTTCCATAATACTTGCCTGCGGCGCGGATTATAGCAACAGCATGCAACGGGATGCCAATGAACGCAAGTGAGAATTAAGTTTCTTTTCCATTCTTCGTCGTCGCACGCGTAGCGGACGACGTGCGCGACGGCGATTTGCGCTTGGTGGCCGCACTCACTTTATGCTTGGCGCTCGATCTGCTGCTGCGGGTGACGCGGGCCGGCTCGGCCACATAGAGACGGCGGCCGGGTTCCAGATGTGCGGCGCTCAGATGATTCCAGCGGCGAAGCTGTTGCACCGTGACGTTGAAGCGATCGGCCACCGTCACCAGCGTGTCGCCGTGCTCAACCTTGTAAAGCGTGAGCCGGCTTCTGCTGGAGGGAGCAGGGGGCACCGGAATGATGAGCGAGTCGGTTGAGGAAAGATCCTCGCCGGCGTCCAACTGGTTAACAAAGGCAATCTCTGAGGGAGTGACGTGGTAATCGCGACCCACGGTTACCAGCGTATCCCCGGAAACCACTTTGTGAAACCGCCATTGATTGCGCTTGTCCACGGGAATTTCAGCGATACGTTTCTGGTAGAGATCTTTGCTGCCGATAGGCAGATGCAGCTCAAAGGGTGCGTCGGCAGGCGTGCTCATCCGCAGCAGACTGGGATTCAGGTCGGCAATCTCCTGCACCGGCGCTTCCACCAGGTCGGAGACCAGGCGCAGGTCGACACTGTAGTCAGTGCTGACGGTGTCGGTCACCAGCGGTGGGTCGGGGGTGAGTGACTGCAGTCCATACTGCTGGGGGTTCTTGGCCATGATCGCGGCCGCGATGATGATGGGCACGTAGTTCTTGGTTTCCTGGGGAAGCGCGTTGCGGTGATAGAGCTCCCAGAAGTCCGCGTAGCCGGTCCGCTCCACGGCTTTCTGTACGTTGCCCGGACCCCAGTCATACGCTGCCATGGCCAGGTACCAATCGCCCAATTGGGAGTACAGCAGCTTCATGTAGCGAGCATAGGCGTGGGTCGATTTTTCCGGATCGAAGCGCTCGTCGTACCAACCATTACGGTTGAGACCGTAGACGCCGTAAGGCATGAACTGCCACATGCCCCCCGCCCCCGAACGATTCACCGCCTGCGGCTGAAAACCGGATTCCGCCACCGCCTGGTAGATCAGATCCTGGGGAAGTTTCTCCTCCGCCAGTACTGCCGAGATCATGGCTTGATAACGGCCGGCGCGCTCCAGAGAACGCATGAGCGTTCCCCGCCCCTTGGAAGAAAAATAGCTGATGAAACCGGCTACAGGATCGTTGATCACCAGCGGCAGATCGGACTGCGTTGTCTTGAGTTCTGCGATTGCCTGAGCCTTGACGGTCGGGTCGACGGGGAAAGTTACATCGTTGGCAATGTCCACGGGAGAGGGTTCAATCTTGGGGGCGAACCCGTTCCCCTGCTTGAGCGCCTCCATCTCCAGCGTATTCACCGCGTCGATTACGCGGTCGAACTCATCCCGCAATTGGGGTTCGCTGCGCAAATCGAAATTGCTGCTCAACATCAGGTCTACGGCGCGATCGAAGTCGGCCTTGGCGGTTTGCAATTTGCCCGCGTGGTAATTCGCCACACCACTCTGATAAGCCACTTCGACTGCGTCGATCACTGCCTGAATCTGAGGGCTGGCTGGGGTGACGGGGGGTGTCGCCAGTGCATTCGCCGGGGCGGCAGGGGCGGAGGGCTTAAGGGCTGGAGCCGTAGACTGGGGCGATTTCGCCGTCCCTTTGGCTACACCGGCCTCCGGCACACATCCGGTAAGCAGCAGGGGAGCCGCGGCAAGCGCCAGCAGGAAAATTCTGGGAGCGATAATCAATCCTCCACTATTCAATCCCTTTGTTAAGCCTATGCCACAAGTTTATTTCTGTGGTCTACTCGATCCCTCTGCGGCGTGATCTGACCGCATTTCGCCCTGCAGGACAGGCAAGACGGTTGGTTCACAGCCCGTTGGCACCATGTCGTTGTCCTTGATTGTATTGCCCGGACCCCTACGGTGTGAATGATAAGATCGGGGGAGAGACCCTTCCTCTCATTTACCAACTGAGTCGCCCGCCCATCGGCACCCCTTCATGGACAGCAAGCACATCCGCAATTTCGCCATCATTGCCCATATCGATCACGGCAAATCCACGCTTTCGGACCGGCTGCTCGAACTGACCGGCTCCCTGACTGCGCGCGAGATGCAGGCCCAGGTGCTGGACGCAATGGATCTGGAACGGGAGCGCGGCATCACCATCAAGGCTCATGCCGTGCGCATGAACTACCTCGCTAAAGATGGTGAAATGTATCAGTTAAATCTTCTCGACACGCCCGGCCACGTCGACTTCTCCTACGAGGTTTCGCGTTCTCTGGCCTGCTGTGAGGGCGCGCTTCTGGTGGTGGACGCTTCCCAGGGAGTCGAGGCCCAGACTCTCGCCAATGCTCACCTGGCCATCAATAACGGCTTGGACATGATCCCGGTGATCAACAAGATCGATCTCCCCAGTGCGGATGTTTTGCGCACCCAGGAAATGATCGAGTCCACTGTAGGACTGGATGCCACCGACGCCCTGCCGGTCAGTGCCAAAACGGGCCTCGGCGTCCCCGATGTCTTGGAGGCGGTCGTGCGCCGCCTGCCGCCGCCCACTGGAGATGCGGAAGCCCCCCTGCAGGCTCTGATCTTCGATTGCCATTTCGATCCTTATCGCGGCGTGATTGTGTTGGCTCGTGTAATCAATGGCATTCTACGCAAGGGCATGAAGATCCGGCTTATGTCCAATGGCCGGGTATTCGATGTGGAAGCCGTGGGCGTACTCACGCCGAAGCCGGTGGAGATTGAGGAGCTGTCTGCGGGAGAGGTTGGCTTTTTTTCCGCCACCATCAAGAATGTCGCCGACACCAAGATCGGTGACACCGTCACCGACGATGCACGCCCCGCAGCCGCTCCGCTGCCCGGTTTTAAAGACATCCAGTCCATGGTGTTTGCCGGGCTCTATACCGTGGACTCGCACGAGCACACGCTGCTGCGTGACGCGCTCGAGAAGCTGCGCCTCAACGACTCCTCATTTTTCTTTGAGCCCGAGAGCTCGGTCGCCCTGGGTTTCGGATTCCGCTGTGGCTTTCTCGGCCTGCTTCACATGGAGATTATTCAGGAGCGCCTGGAGCGCGAGTTTAACCTCGACCTCATCACCACCGCTCCTGGTGTGCGCTACAAAATTACCCTCACCGACGGGTCCGTGATCGAAGTGGAGAATCCCTCCCGGTGGCCCGACCCGAGCGACATCGCGAAGATCGAAGAGCCAGTTATCAATGCCATGATTCTCACCAGTGAAGAGTACGTGGGCGGCATTCTTAAACTGGTGGAAGAGAAACGCGGCCGGCAGAAAAACTTCGAATATGTAACTCCCACGCGCGTGATGCTGACCTATGAGCTGCCGCTCAACGAAATCGTATTGGATTTCTACGACCGTCTGAAGTCGGTATCGCGCGGCTATGCGTCTCTCGATTACCAGCTTGCCGGGATGTGGGAATCTCCCATGGTCAAGCTGGACATTCTGGTCTCCGGCGAACCGGTCGATGCGCTTTCCATCATTGTGCATCGGGACTTTGCCTACGAGCGCGGACGCGCGCTGGTTTCCAAAATGCGCGAGCTCATTCCGCGGCAGATGTTTGAGGTCGCCATTCAGGCGGCCATCGGAGCCAAAATTGTCTCCCGCGAAACCGTCGCCCCCTTGCGCAAGAACGTAATCGCCAAGTGCTACGGGGGAGACATCAGCCGCAAGCGCAAACTTTTGGAGAAGCAAAAAGAAGGCAAAAAGCGTATGAAACGCATCGGTAAAGTTGACATTCCGCAGGAGGCGTTTCTGGCAGTTTTAAAAGTGGGCGAGGATTCAAGCAAATAAGAGCAGTTTGCGGTTACCTTAGTTACGCTTAACCCCGTTTTGTGGAAAGCTGTAAATCGTACCCGCTGCAAAAACCAGTAGCGCCAAATGGTGTAAACCCAAGTCGTTCCGTCCCAAGCAGCTCACTCCAAACGGTTTAAGGGACGATGAACAACGTCCTGGCTGACCCTACGGGCATCCGACGGTCGCCGGCAAAAACGAGCTCCTCAGCTTTCCACAGTTTTTTCCACAACCCAACGGGAACCTTGTCACAGCAATTTTTGCTCTCCTCGAGGGCCCAAAAGAGAGTTTTTTACAGCATCTCAATGCCCGCCGGAAAGCGATCTACGGTCAGTGGAAAAAACTCAACCGTCCGGAGGCTACGGCCCTTCAGGGAGAGGGTGAACCATTCCAAACCGATTGCAAAATGAGTCCCGCAGAGCCTGCCCTGAGCTTGTCGAGCGGGGACGGCTGAACCTAGCCCAGGACGCAGTCCTGGGTAGAAATTCGAGGGACGAAAAGTCCCGGAGGGACGGCTGAACTTAGCCGCTGGGCCTTTTCTTCTAAGGCTGCGTTAGCCCGGGCAGAAAATCCAAATCTCCCCGGGCTAACACATGAGGAACGCTCTACTGCGGCGGCTTGGTCGTGCTCGGCCGTGGTGTCGTCGTTCGAGGAGGCGTGCTCGGGCGCGGTGCGGCGGGAGCGCTGGCAGCTGGTTGCGGAGGAACCCCGGACTTGGCATTATAGGCTTCCACCACGTTTTTGGTAATGTCGGACGCTTGATTTGCCCACAATACGGGTGTCTGCTGCGCGCTGGTATCGAGCACCATCGTGAACTTATTCTGGTTCGAATAAGCGTCCAGCACCGTGTATACCTTCTGTGCCAGCTGCTGATACATGTCGTTCATCGCAGTGCTGGCCTCGTTCTGAGCATCTTCCGCCGAGCGCTGGAGAGACTTTGTCTTCTCGTCGATGGTCCTGAGGCGGCTGTCGCGCTCCGGCTCACTCAAAGTTGCTCCGGCGTCCTGCAACTGCTTCTTCAGCGAATCGATTTCGTCGCTTTGAGCTTTGAGCGCAGCCTGCTTGGGCTCGAACTTCACCCGCAGTTGCGCGAAGTTGCGTTGCCCTTCATTGGTTGCCGCCACCGCTTGCTGGAAGGCGATAATCGCAATCTTGGGATTGGCGGGAACGTCCGCAGGGGCGGCAGAAAGACCGGCCGGTGACTGCGCGGCGGGCGCAGGGGCGGAGGGTGTCTGGGCGAATGCTCTGCTGCTCGACGCGACGGAACCCACGCCGGTGGCGGACGCGAGCAGGCAAACTAGTGTCAACGAACGCTTCATCGGAATACAAAACTCCTTTTGATCTTTGAATCCAGATCGCCCGCGTCTTTCAGCGGAAAGCGGGCCTTCGCTTGCGGGTCTCCCGCAGGCGCATTTGCATTGCAGTCACCTGGCCAGCGCATCTGGCAGCAAATGCGAAGAAGAGACACGGACCGAGATAATCACAGGGCCAGCAGTGATTATAGGTGTGGGTTGAGGGAGCGTCAACGCAACCTGCAAGGACGATTCCTAGAACGTTGTGCTGACGCTCAGACGGAAGGTTTTTCTCGGCTCGCGGAAGTGCAACAGAGAATCGTAAGCCGCGATGGACTCTTGATAGGTGTAGTCCCCTGCGCCACCCGCCGGGTACATGCTGCGTGTGATCAGGCTTTCCCCTTGAACATTCTCAAACAGCCGCAGAACATTGTACGCGTAATAGAGGCGGAAGGGCGCATTCACGATGGGCAACATGGCTGAGACTTCGCCGCCGACAGAGCTGCGCGGTACAAAGTTGGTGCCGTGGATGGGCCGAATCTGGTTAATGAATTGGATGGACTGTCCGCCCTGGCAAGCGCCATTGAAGTACCCTGTGCAGCCATAGAGCGGTGAATTCAGCTGGTCAGCGCCTTCCACGCTTTGCCGTAACTGGGATTTCCGAATGACCGAAGTGATGTCGAAATCGTCGAAGATGGCAAACTGGACAGGTCCGGCGATTGGAATTCGATATTCGACAGTCGATGTCGCCTTGACGTCGCCACCGACAGAGACGGGCCGGTAGATGGGGATCGGGATGGTGATGTTACCCAACGTATAGTTGCCCGGCTGAATGGGAACGGGCGTGCCATCGGGATTGGTAAGCGTGATGTTTGTCCGCACAGGAATAAATGCGTACGGTGTTGCGGCACGAACATCGAAGCCGCGCAGTTCGTTATCGCCGCCGGAATAAAAGCGAGCGAACGGTGGTGCCACATCTCCGCTGTAACCCTGTATGTAAGAAGCCTGTATGCGATAGCCAAGCACGTTGCGCCCGTCCGGGTTGGGGCGCAGGCCCTTCATCGCAATGTAGTGCTTGTACAGCAAGACCGGGGTGAAATAGCGAACATTACCCCAGAGGCCCGCGACCTGTAAGGCAGCGGAGATTTCCGTTCCGAAACGAGGCCGGAAGACGGACGGGCCAACCTTGTTGTACTGATAGCTCAATGAAGCCGAGCTGGTGTAAATGCCTTCCAGTGCATTCGCCCCCTGAATCTGGCCGCTGCGGAAAGCGAGAGTCTGGAAGAGGTTAGCCGACGCCTGGCTGAACGTCGTGATGGTCGACTTATCCCAACTATAGGTCAAGCCAACCCGCTTGAATGAGCGGCGCAGCGGGTAGCTGACCGAGAAATTCAACCCGGTCGACGATTGATTGTAATTCTGCGTAAGCGATTGCTGGGCGGCCGTCAGGCTGGAGGATTGGCCGGTGACATTGGCGTAGTTGCGTGCCGAATTGTAGTCCGACTTCCTGGAGAAAACCTGAAAGCCCAAACTGGTCGACTTGTTGCGGAGATACGGCTCGGTGAAGGCAAAGACCACATTGCGCGACAGGTTGCCGATGTTGCCCTGCACGCTCAGGGTTTCGCCCAGGCCGAGAAAGTTATTGGTGGAGTAGTTCAGGCCAAGGAAAGTGCCCGAGAGGCCGCTGACGCCGCCATTCAAGCCGATCGAGTTCTTGCCCTTTTCATGCACCTTGAGTAGCAGCGAGACCGTGCCGTTGTCAGGGTCGGTGTGGTTTTCAGAATCTTGCTCGATCTTAAGCGGGTCGAAATAGTCTAATTGGTTCAGGCGAAGCAGGCTCTGCTCCCACAGGTTGCTGTTGTAGACCTGGCCTTCTTCGAGCAACAACTCGCGGCGGATGACGCGGTCGCGAGTGATGGTGTTGCCCTGGAACTCGATGCGTGACACCGTGAAGGGCTTGCCTTCGTCGATGTCGATATCCAGAAAGACCTCGTGCTTGGCATCATCGATGCGCGGTGTCGGCACCGCGGTGAAGTTGATGTAGCCCAGCGAACCATAAGCCTTACGCAGATTATCCAGACCCTTGCCGACTGCCGTGGCATTGAACCATTCCCCGTCCTTGGTGGGGAATTGACCGCGCAACGCTTTTACGTTCTGCACATGCGCGTTGCCGGTGAAGGTAACGCCACCCAGGCGGTAGCGCTGCCCCTCTTCGACTGGGATACGAATATCGATACGCTTACCCTGGCGAGGGCGGAAGGTAAAGAACGAGAGGCCGCCTTCATTCCGGATATGGGTGATGGGATCGGCCACCCCGGCCCTGAAATACCCGCGATCTTGCAGCGCGCGGCGAACTCGCTCGGTATCTTCCTCGAGTTTGCTGGCATCGTAGGTGCGGGCGAAGATGTTCTCCAGGAAGATCGAGTGAGGAATCCCGATCGGCCGCAGGTTTCTCATGGACGCGCGCAGCTCGCGCGAAGGCACAGCGTGATTCCCGGTAAAGGTGATGTTCCCCACTTTGACCGTGGGGCCTTCTTTGACGATGAAGTTGAGGGCGACCGAGGACGGCGGAATGGTCTTGATGTCTGGCTTTACGGTCGCAAACTGGTGCCCGTGTTCCGCCAGCAGGGCGCGGATCACATCGATGGCCCGGGCCAGGCGCGTGGGATCATAGGGGCTCTCAACCGAGAGGCTGACGTGTTCTTTTTTGAAGCGGTCCAGTACGTCCGAGGTTGAGACTGAGTTCAGGCCCTTGTAGTTGATCTCGCGAATCGTCGGTTTTTCTTTAACGATCACATCGAGAATGATCCCCTTGGGTGTGTCCTCCCGGGCGATCTGCAGATTCTCAAAGTAGCCGGTGTTCCAGAGCGAATTGAAGTCGCGCTCGATGGTTGCCGGATCGTAGGCATCTCCCTGATGGCTGAACAGCCGTGCCAGCACCGTCTCGCGGGGAATGCGCCGATTCCCAATCACCCGGATTTGCACGATGACGTTCTGCGGGGACGCCGCCGGTGAGGCGACGGCGGCGGGTGGAGCCACGTCCTGCTGTGCCCAGGCATTCAGACTGGAACCGCAAAAGAGAAGCAAGCCCACAATCCTGCACATCCGGAAAAAGAACCGCGCAGGTTGGTTCTGATGAAACCGGGAGCGAAGGCTCCCTGACACGACGCGAAGAATAGGCACACCCTCACTGCTGAAAATCGGATCCTGCTGGAGGAAAAGGCGATTATATGTGACGGAAGGGGTACTCCCCAACTCCGGGGACTGGTTTCTCACGCTGCCTACCATCCCGGAGATCCACTCAGCTGATACACCACAACGCCATTAACTCTCCAGTTCGCTACATGCAAAGTATTCGCCCACCGCGGAATCCCAGGAAACGGAGAGAAGGTTCGGTTTGCAACAGACCTGGCAGTCTTCCACGTAACGCTGCCGTCCCCCGGCAGATTCGTCCACCACGATCTCATTCCACTCTCCACAGCCCGCGCACTGGAAACCCGCTGGAAACGGCATTGTCTTCTCACGCTTGAGCAGGTGTCCTTAGTCTATCGGAGGGAACACGTTTTGCGCTTCTTCCGGGCTGAGCTTTCGAACTTCCACCAGGGTGGAATAAAACGTGGCCCCGCGGCCCAGGTCGGTCAGGCGCTCGGAGGTAAGCGCGTTCACGTTGTTTCCCCCGGTCGACAGCTTGTTCCAATTGAGGCTGGCAGCGACCACTCCGGCGGGCACGCTGCCGTCGATGTGCGCGCGCAGGCGTATTTTGCCGCGGGCATTGTATATCTCCACCCAGTCTGCTTCGTCGATCTGCCGGGCACCGGCGTCGACGGCATGCATCATCACCAGGCCGGGCGATTCCATCTTCTGGTGGCCGGGCAGGTTGGCGAAGGTTGAGTTCATATAGTTGTCGGCCTTGCGGGGCAGGAACTCGAGCGGAAACGTATGCGAGTCCGCGCCCCGCCGCGATTCGTCGGGCGGGTGAAACGTCGGCAGCGGCTCCATCCCTTGTCCCGCCAGCGCACTCGAATAAAACTCAATCTTGCCGCTCGGTGTGGCAAAAACGCCATCAGCAAAGGGCAAGGAGTTCACCCGTATGCGCTTCTTGACTTCCAGTTCCTGGCGGGTAAGTCCGTCATCTGCACGCCCCGCAAGCGCCTGCTCGATCAGATCATCGACGCTGTCGCCGAAGCAGGACTCGGTGAACCCCATGCGCTGTGCCAGTTGGCTGAACAGCCAGACATTCGACCGCGCCTCGCCTAGCGGTGCAATGGCCTGCTCTGACAGCTGCAGAAAATAGTGACCATACGCTCCCTGAAAGTCTTTGTGCTCCAAAAAAGTGGTTGCCGGCAGCACTACATCGGCGTAGTCCGTGGTGTCGGTGAAGAACTGCTCATGGACCACGGTGAACAGGTCGCTGCGCATCAGCCCGCGCGCCACCGCGTTCTGATTGGGGGCAATTGCCGCCGGGTTGGAGTTGTAAACGAACAGCGCCTTCACCGGAGGAGCCTCCAACTCGGTGAGTGCGTGGCCAAGGCGTGACATGTTGACGATGCGAGCCGGGCGCTGGAGCGGGCTGGCCATCATCAGGTCAGGCCGTTCGAGAGCCATGCCGTTCAATGCATAGGCGCCGCTCAGGGAGAGCTGCAACCCACCCCCCAGGTGTTTCCAGGCACCGGTCAGAGCGGGCAGCATGCACACCGCGCGAGCGGCTGCTCCACCATTCTGCGATCGCTGTATGCCGTAGTTCAAACGAATGACAGAAGGACCGCTACTCGCGTACTCGCGCGCCAGGCGCTCAATGTCGGCAGCGGGGATGCCGGTCAAACCGGCGACATGGTCCGGGGTATAGAGCTGGACATGTTGCCTCAGCTGCTCAAACCCAACCGTATGCTGGGCAACATAATCGCGGTCATAAAGACCTTCTTCGATCATGATGCGCATAAGGCCAAGCGCCAAAGCAGTGTCCGTGCCCGGCTGGATGGGGATATGCCAGTCGGCGACCTGGGCAGTGCGGGTTCGGTATGGATCGATGACCACGAGTCGTGCGCCATTGCGGCGCGCTTCTTGGACGAAGGGCCACAGGTGAACGTTATTGCCATGGATGTTCGCAGCCCAGGCAATGATGTAACGGGCATGGCGGAAGTGTTCCGGGTCGGTGCCGAGCTTCTTCCCATAGACCGACACCAGGGCATCGCCGCCGGCAGTTGCGCAGATGGTGCGATCGAGCTGTGAGGCGCCGAGCCGATGAAAGAACCGGCGATCCATGGACCCATAACCAAGCACACCCATGGTCCCGGCGTAGGAGTAGGGCAGGATGGACTCAGGACCATGCTGCTGTGCGATCGAACCCAGACGTTCCGCGATCAAGTCGAGTGCGTCGTCCCACCCGATGGGTTCGAAGACCTCTGCCTCGCGGCCGTAGGCCATTTTCCCTTTTGGCGTGCCAGGCCGGCGCCGCATAGGTTGCAGAAGCCGCGCTGGGGAATAGACCCGGTCCAGATACTTGGCCACCTTGCCGCACAAAAAACCGCGCGTCACCGGATGTGACGGGTCGCCCTGGATCCGCGTAGCTTTACCGAGCTCGTCGACGGTTACGAGCACGGCGCACGAGTCCGGGCAATCGTGCGAACAAACCGCCTGGACAGTTCTCGCTGGGGACATAGCCCATTGTAGTAGCAATGGCGGTTTTCCCTTTCCCTCCCACAGGGCTTACTGTAACTGGACCGGAGGAAACACATGGCTCGCATGCATCTCTTGCTGGTTCTCGCTCTGACGCTTTCCACCCACTCGTGGGCACAACCAGCATCCGAGACCGCCATTCACCGCCTGATGGACCAACAGGCCGCCGATTGGAACCGAGGCGACGTGGACGCCTTCATGAAAGCCTACGAAGACGCGCCCACCACCGCATTCGTGGGCAAGACCGTTGAATATGGCTATGCCACCATCCGCGAACGCTATAAGAGGATCTATCCAACGCCCGCCGGCATGGGCAAACTAACGTTCTCGAATCTAGCAGTCAGGGAACTTGACCCCAACTACGCCGTCGCCACAGGAAATTTTCATCTGGAACGAACCACAGCAGGCGGAGGAAATGCGGATGGGATCTTTTCCCTCGTGCTGAAGAAAGATCCGCAAGGCTGGAAGATCATCCTGGATCACAGCAACCGCACGAACTGAACAAGCTGCGGAAAACCTCTCGACGATGGGCACGGCTGCTTCAGCCGTGCTGTATCAACCTGGCCGAGACCATCACGAAATCGAGTCCCGCAGGGACGGCTGACGGCTGTTCAGGATTGCATCACGGCCTATTTCCAGTCGTCCCTACGGGACTTTTCGTCTCTCGGATCTCCACCCAGGACTGCGTCCTGGGCTAAATTCAGCCGTCCTGCGGGACTCATTTTGCAATCAGATCTGCAGCACTTCCCTTTCCTTGTTACGGCACATCTCTTCCATCCGCCGGATCTCATCGTCGGTGAGTTTCTGAATCTCCTCGAGCGATCTCTTCTCCTCATCCTCTGAGATCTTCTTGTCCTTAGCCGTTTTCTTGATCATGTCATTGCCATCGCGACGGATATTGCGCACCGCCGTGCGATGGTCTTCCAGCGTCTTATTCAAGTGCTTGACCACTTCCTTGCGCCGCTCTTCAGTCATCGGCGGGACAGGGATACGAACAACCTTGCCGTCATTCTGCGGGTTGAACCCCAAATCGGAAGTACGAAGCGCTTTCTCGATATCGGCAATGATGCTGGGATCCCAAGGTTGAATCAGGATCAGGTTGGCATCCGGAGCAGTCACCTGCGCCACTTGGTTGAGGGGCATGTCGCTGCCATAGTAAGGGACCTTGACCTGGTCGAGCATGTGCACAGAGGCACGGCCCGTACGTGTGGAAGCGAGCGTGGCGCGGAAATCGTCGACCGCCTTTTCCATCCGCGTCTTGAGCTGTTGCTGGGTGTCTTTGAGGGCGGGAATACTGCCCATTACTGAGACTGCCATGTTCTTATTCCCCCGAAATTAAATGGACATCGCCTGCTCGCGCGCGTGATACGAGGAGCGCACCAGCGGTCCCGACTCCACGTGGCGGAAGCCCATACCAAGAGCCTCTTCGCGCATATAGGCGAACTCCTCCGGCGTGTAGTAGCGCGCCATGGGCAGGTGATCTCTGGATGGACGCAGGTACTGTCCAATGGTCAACACATCCGTTCCGACGGCTGCGAGATCGCGATAGACCTGCAGCAGCTCGTGCATTTCTTCTCCCAGCCCAACCATCACTCCAGACTTGGTCGTCACGCGCGGTTCAACAACCTTGGCATACTCCAGCAGCCGCAGCGTGCGTTCATAGCGCGCGCCCGACCGCACCGCGCGATAAAGCCGGGGCACCGATTCGGTGTTGTGATTCAACATCTCCGGCTTGGCCTCGACCACGATCCGGATGGCTTCTTCCCGGCCCTGAAAATCGGGGACGAGCACTTCCACCTGGCAACCCGGTGCCTGGCTGCGAATTTCCTTAACCACCATGGCAAAGGCGCGTGCGCCCCCAAGAATATCGTCGTCGCGATTCACGCTGGTGATCACCGCATGTTTCAGCTCGAGCTTGGCGACCGCTTCCGCTACCCGGCGCGGTTCGTCGAAGTCGATGGGGTCGGGGCGCCCTTTGGGCACAGCGCAGAAACCACAGCGGCGGGTACAGGTATTGCCCAGCATCATGAAGGTCGCGGTGCGCTGGTTCCAGCACTCGCCGATATTCGGGCAGTGCGCAGACTCGCATACCGTATGCAGGTTGAGCGACCGCGCAAGACTCTTCAGTTCGTGGTAATTCTCGCCCACCGGCGCACGAGCCTTGAGCCAAGCGGGCTTAGGAGCAGGACGCCGTGGGCTCTGGTCGATCTGAACAAGGTCAAGCACGCTGCCCCAATTGTATCGTGGCTAGCGAAGGCGCTCGATTACCTCCGATCGCACCAGGTAGAGAAAGAAGATGAAGTTGATCACGGCCCAGACTCCCCCCTGGGGCTGGTGAAAGCGAAAAAGGCTATAGCACCAGTAGCAAACGGAGCAGAAGACCGCTCCCAGGGTGAGCGCCCATCCCCAGCGCAGCATGCGTATCAACCCCAGGCCGGCGACAGCGAAGACGCTGCACAGGATGAGGGCTCCGGTCGGATAGCGATGGGTCAGCACCCCAGCCACTCCCACTAAAGCAAGCCCCAACATATATAGCGAGATGGCCGCCATTCCAGGCAGCGGTAATTTGGAGTTGGTCATAACGTATGCAGGTAGGCCATCAGATCTGCCAGCTGCTGATCTGACAGTGTATTGCCCAGAGCGGGCATCATGTTTCTTCCGTGCACGATCACCGCCGTGACTCGAGCATCATTCGCCGCCATACCACTATGCAGATACGGCTTGCGAAATAGACCCTCGAGGCCAGGACCGTTCATGCCCTTTTCCGTGTCCGCATAGTGGCAGCTGGAGCAACGGCTCACGAATACCTGGCGGCCCGCGGCCTCTTGCGGGGTGAGCTCGCTCAACGGTTTGGAGGGCGGCAGCCGGTTGCACCCACACGCCGCCAACAAGCCCAGAAGAAGAACCTCCTTCAATGTGACTCCTTCAATTTGCATCTGCGATCGCCGCGACGATCTTGTCCATCGCCGTGCGGTCTGCAGGCAAAGACGGACTGTGATCGGTACACATGATCGAGAAAGCGACCGTCTGGCCGCTGCGAGCCACCAGGTAGCCGCTTAACGCGCGCGCCTCTCCCAGGGTTCCCGTCTTAGCGAAAACCTTGCCGTCGAGTACCGGCTGCTTGAAGCGGGCCGACAGGGAGCCATCCACTCCGCCCACGGGCAATGAAGTGCGAAAGGCCTCGCCCCAGCTCTGCCGTGCCGCGTAGCTGAGCAAGGTGGTGAACGCTCGCGGTGTGACCAGGTCTTGTACCGAGAGCCCGCACCCGTCAAAGAGGACGAAATCCGCGGGGCTAATACCGGCGGAAATGAGGAACTGGCGCACCACCCGCGTGCCTTCGAGCAGGGACCCATCCGAGCCCTCGAATTTTCCTAATGTCCTGAGGGTGATTTCGGCGTGCAGATTCTGGCTGACCTTGTTGGTCACCACCAGATCATCACCGAGAGGCGGCGAGACATGCGACGCCAGCACATTGGGTCCCGCACTCGGTGACTCAACGGTTGAGGAAGTAATGGGATGCAGGGCGATCGGCTGTTGCTGTGCCGAGAGAAAGTCGCCGGTATCAGTGGACAGGCGATGCTGCGCCCGGGCTTTGCCGGTCACCTTGACTCCGCGCGCCAGAAGCATCCCCCGAAGCGACCGCGCGGCATATTCCGCCGGGTCTTCGATAGCCAGGGCAGTGTGCAGACCCGCCTGACCGAGCGGAGTCCGGCCAAAAATCCGCACCGTCATGGAACCGGGCGAGCGCTCCACACCGGGCTTGACCGGGTCCCCGGGAGAGCTGGTGGTCAGAGAATTTTCGATGGCGTAGTAAGGCGTTGCCGGGACCCAGGAAGGCACGCCGAAATCGCCCACTTGCGCCGCCGGCGCGACATTGAGATAAATCTCATTGTCGTTGACGCTCAGCGCCGAAATGGGCGCGCCATAACCCCACTGCAGGTCATCCCAGCTCCAGCCGGTGCCATAGCGTTCAAAAAGAAACCAGGTGTCGTCGCCAACGATATCTCCGGTCACGGAGTGGACCCCATGCTGGACGATCTGGTCGGCCATATCCTCGAGGGCAGCCAGCGGCGGCCCGGTACGGTCCGTCTTCACGCCAAAAGGCATGGTACGGGCAGATATGTTGGGATCGCCTACGCCAAAGATGGTGACGTCGCCGTGAACCTCTCCCCCGCTGCTCACGGGAGCACTGCTCGAGACCGCCGTGGTGAACGTAAGACCGCTGGGCAGCAGGGCGTAGGCTGCCGCGGTGGTGAGCAGTTTGGCATTGGAAGCCGGGTTGAAGTACTGGCCGTCATTGAGCTTGTAGATGGAACTGCCGCTGAGCGCTACTACAGAGATTCCCCAGTGCGCCTGGCTTACTCCGGGATCAGCAAGAATGCGGGCCACCGCCTGCGGCAGGGGTACCTTGTGCGCAGCTTTGTGCGGAGCAGGAGGAAAGAAAAGGCCGCCAAGCAACAACAGGCTGAGATAAGGGGAGCTCGGTTGCATGTGTCTTCGCGGAGTGTACCTCACTAGAATGGCAAAGATGCCCTTTGCCTTGCGAGCCCGCTGCGACTGGAAGCTGCGCACCCGGTCCTTACCGCTCGGTGAGCGCACCGTGTTGATGGGAGTGCTGAACACCACCCCTGACTCCTTTTCTGACGGCGGAGCCTTTGACAGCCCTGCCGCAGCCATCGAACACGGGCTCCAGATGTTTGAGGACGGAGCAGACATCGTCGATATCGGCGGTGAGTCCACCCGGCCTGGAATGCGTAAGCCGGTGGGCATCCGGGAAGAGATCGACCGGGTCATCCCGGTGTTAAAGGGCATTTTGCGCCATCGTCCGGAAGCCATTCTGTCCATCGACACACATAAATCCCAAACGGCGACGGCCGCACTCGAGGCCGGGGCCGAGATCGTCAACGATGTCAGTGGCTTTTTATGGGATGAATCCATGGCTCAGGTCTGTGTCGGCGCCCGTTGCGGCGTGGTCCTGATGCACACCCGGGGCCGGCCTGAAGAATGGCACGCGCTGCCCCCTCTCGAGCCAGACCAGGTCGTACCGCAAGTCAGGCGTGTGCTGCACCAGCGCCTGGACGAAGCTCTAAAAGCGGGAATGGAGCAAGAGCAAATCGTCCTGGATCCCGGCTTCGGCTTCGGAATCATCGCCGATCAGAACTATTCACTCCTCGCGAGTCTGGATGAATTGACTCGCTTGGGACAGCCGCTGCTAGCAGGCGTCTCCCGCAAGGGGTTCCTAGGGAAAACCCTGTCGCCGCTCTATAAGGGGAAGGACGTTCCGGCGGATCGTCGAGGAAACGCCTCTTTGGCCGCAGTCACCGCGACCATCCTGGCCGGTGCGCACCTGGTAAGGGTTCACGACGTGCGTCCAAGCCGGGAAGCGGCGGCTATAGCAGACGCCATTCTGGCCGCATCTTCCTGACACGAAGAAACCGCATACCCCTCTGCCGGGGTATATGCTCTGCGGTTTCACCCTATATCTAGTGCTTGGCTTCCTCGCCACCAGAAATCCGGCTGGCCTCAAAACTCACAATTCGCCACTGGCCATCCCGGTTGCTATAAACCCGGGTATACCGAAAACGCCCACTGATATCCCGATCCCCATTCTTGCCCACCAGGTCAGCCTTCGACGTAACCACCGCCGTATCCCCGTAAATCCTTACCTTGATGTCGCTTAGGTCCAGCTGGGTGATGTGGAGAGACCCACTCCGCCGGCGGCTGAGTTCATCCGCCTTGGTTTCCAGCGTGCCATTGGCGCTGATGCCGAGATAATCATCGGCCAGCAGCCGCTCGACCACGGATATGTTATTGGTAAGCTGAGCCTGACGCCAATCCAGCTCCAGCCCTTCAATCTCTTTGTGAGCATTATCCCGGTGGGGAAACCCGGCATGCGCCTGACCCGTAAACCCGCACGCCAGTATGAGGACAAGGGACAGTCTGCCAACCGTGGTAAACAGCCAACGATGCTCGGAATGAGCGTCCATAAGCGTATCGGATGTTAGCCCGCGTCCGAAGGTCAGTCAAAATTGAAACTTCAGACTGACAGTTTTCGCGGTTGAACGCAATGCCCCGGGGATTGGACGGCAATCCCGCTAAACCACCGCAGTCAGATTTTCCACCTCGCGCTCCCGCATCAACTGAAACAGCCCGCCCACGGCAAACTTCTTGAAGTGAGGAGTGGTCCGGTGGAACTCGCTCGCCGCCCGGTCCTTGTATTGCTCGTAAATCACGACCATGGTCGTGTCGTCCTCGGCAGTGTGCGGAACATAGCTGACACAGCCAGGTTCCTGGCGCGAGGCGAGGGCCAGCTGGCGCAGAATATCGCTAACGTTTTCACGGTCTTCCGCGGCGAATCGCATACGAACGATAAAGCTGACCATTGTGCCTCTAATCTATCCGATCATTTGGAGTGCATCCAGTCCAGCGCTGCCGAGAACCCGGGCAGAATCATAGTCTGCTCCCGGTCCGGGCCGGTGGAGACCATGCCGATGCGGGCACCGGACTCCGCTTCAAGAAAACGAAGGTACTTCTGCGCCGCCTTAGGTAGCTGGTCGAACTCGGTGATGCCCTCGGTGGACGCCTGCCAGCCCTCCAGCTTGGTGTAAACCGGGTCTATCTTCTCTAGTCCGCTCACATCTGCCGGGATGGTGTCAACGCTCTTGCCATCAATCCGATAGCCGGTACAGATCGGAATCTCGGCGAAGCTGTCGAGCACATCCAACTTGGTAACCACCAGCCATTCCGTGCCGTTGATCTCATTGGAGTAACGCAGCAGGGGTAGATCGAGCCAGCCGCAACGGCGAGGCCGTCCCGTCACCGCCCCGTATTCCTGTCCGCGGGCGCGCAGCAGATCGCTGGGCCCGCCGTGGATCTCCGTGGGGAAAGGACCCTCCCCCACCCGGGTGACATAGGCCTTGGTGACACCGACTACCGTGCCGATCATGGTCGGCCCCACCCCGGTGCCGATCACCGCGCCTCCGGCCGTGGCCGATGAGGAGGTCACAAATGGGTAGGTGCCATGATCGATGTCCAGCATCGTGCCCTGGGCCCCTTCGAACATCACGCTCTTTCCTTGGCGTATGGCGTCGTTCAGTAACTTGGCCGTATCGGTGACAAAGGGCCGAACCCGCTCCGCAGCCTCGGCATATTCGTCGTACATCTTGATCGGGTCGAGCGGATCCGTTCCGAACAGCGCGTGCGCCACCGCATTCTTCTCGTTGCAGGCGTTTTCAATGTGGGTTTTCAGCAAACTGCGGTTGAGCAGGTCAATCACCCGCAGTCCACTGCGATGCATCTTGTCTTCATACGCCGGACCGATGCCCCGGCTGGTGGTGCCGATCTTCTGCCGTCCGGGAGCATTCTCCGACGCCAGCTCAATCATTCGATGGTAAGGCAAAATCACCTGGGCACGATTCGAGACAAAAAGCTGCTCATCGACGTTGACTCCCAGGTCGCGCAGCTTGCCGATCTCCTTAAGGAAGGCCAGCGGATCCAGCACCACGCCGTTGCCGATGACCGCACGGCAATCGGGACGCAAAACCCCGCAAGGGACCAACTGCAGAATGAATTTCTGTCCTCGGATAATGACGGTATGCCCGGCGTTGTGACCGCCTGCATAGCGAGCCACCACCGCAAACCTATCGGAAAGAACGTCGACGATCTTTCCCTTTCCCTCGTCGCCCCATTGGGCACCCAGTACTACCGCAGTCTTGGCTCGCATGCACTCCAATCGATTTCGCGTGACGCACTCTTCCCCTGCCGGCTCGGCCTCTTGATCGAACTTCTTTAAACCTGCGCAGGGGTTGAGTGGAATATTGCAGACAAGTCTGGCGCGCCACCGTAGCTTGTAGCGACTCTCAGCCTGTTCCGACTCTTGATGATATAACGCCTCTCGGCAGCGGCCAAGCACCTGCGACAATGACACTAGATGAGCCATGCCCGAACTGCCTGAAGTCGAAACCATCGCCCGCGGGGTCGATGAGCGTCTCCGTGGGGACCGCATTGAAACCACCTGGTTCAGCGGAAAGCCCGAGCCCTTCAAGTCTTCTCCGCAGCTGATGGCAAAGGAGCTACCCGGCCGGCGCATCGAACGCGTCCACCGCGTAGGCAAACACATCGTCTTCGATCTTGAGGATGCCAAGACGCAGGGCCTGCAATGGATCGTGCACCTGGGCATGACTGGCCGCTTGCTGGTTGCTGATGCTGAGACACCCGTTCCTCCGCACACTCACGGCATCCTGCATCTGGCTTCAGGGAGGGAACTCCGCTTTGTCGACGCCCGGCGTTTCGGGCGCATGGAGCTGTACGGTATCCCGACCAAAAAAACTACGCACTTCACAGGCACAGGCCAGGAACCCTTCACCATCTCGAAGGACCACTTCGCAGCGCTCTTCCGGCCCCGCCGCACCTCCATCAAGGCTGCCCTGCTGAACCAGAAACTACTGCACGGAGTGGGAAACATTTATGCCGACGAGAGTCTCTTCCGCGCCGGCATCCGGCCCTGCAGGATGGCGCGGCACCTCAAGCGGGTAGAGTTTGATCGTCTCCACTCCGCCCTGCAGACCGTACTGAGGGAAGCAATCGCACTGGGTGGCTCTTCGGTTTCGGACTACGTCGACGCCGCCGGAGTGGAAGGCTTCTTCCAACTCCAGCATCGGGTTTATCTGCGGACTGGGCAGCCCTGCCTGGTTTGCGGCACCCCCATCCGTCGCATTCTCGTGGCCGGCCGGGGAACTCACTATTGTCCCCACTGCCAACGCTAGATTTCTATGAATTCCAGAATGATTGCCCAGGTAAGGCTTCCATAAACCGGAAGCACAAAGCCTCGCCATGGAGCTAACTATCTGATAACAGGTAACATGATAAACGGCATCCCAACTGCATATAGCACAGCAGCCAGCGACGCACGTGGCTCGCGCTTGAACAGCGAGTCCGGCGCCTCAGATCCGGCGAGCAGAGCCAGGTTCTACCGGGACCAGCCGCAAACCGGAGCTTTACCTCCCGCGGACTAGATACGCGCGGGGACCCTTGGGAGGCCAGTGATTGGCCATCATTACGAAAAGCCACTCAGCCGTGGCTTTTCGATTTTAGGAACGCTTTTCGGCTGATCTGCCCTGTTTCCCCCCGACCCGTAACACTATCGTTCTTACTACTGGATCCAACGTCTCCGAATAGCACTTGCTCTCGGGCAGATTATCTGTGTATTATCGATTTTGCCTATCGAGCGGCTGAAGCCAGATCTCAAATGAGTCAGGCTCGCCGCAATTCTCGAGAGTCAATAGGGTTTTTCTGCCGCGTTCGCATTTGCTGGCCCAAAGAGTGGTGTTCGGTCGCTGGGCCAATTAATAGCGGTACAGACAACACCAGTAGTTTGTTTGAGAGATCAAACCATAGGTTCCACCCCCAAACCGTAATCTCTTGGAAAAGTTCCTTTTGAGTGCGTGGACGTGGCCGCTGGCCATCAACCAAGTGGAAACATGAGTTGCAGCCGATCTCTGCCTTCCCCCGTCCGGGGAGGGTCAAACTTGAGCAAGCTGCAAGAATTGCCAACGCACCGGGATGTGCATGCATGACAGAGCAAAATCAACCTCAGGCGCAGCCGAATCAGGCCCAGCCTGCGGGACAGAGTGAAGGGCAAGGGCATCGTCGCCGGCGCCGCAGACGTAAAGGATACGCAAACCAGGCAAAGGGTCATCCCAATGCCGAGGCCGGACAAGGGGCCGCCCAGGCCCATCCGCCTAAAAAGGCGGCTAAGCCTAAGTCGTCCGGGCAAAATCGGTTCACGGCTAAGAACGGCAATGGAAGCGCCCACGGAGCCGTGAACAATGGCAGCAACGGTGGAGGTCGGCGCAAAGGCAAGCAGCGCCGCCAGCAGACATTTGTCGGCCCCATGGACCACAGCTACCGGGTGGTAAACGGCAACACGGCGGATGCTCCCTATGCCCAGGCGGAATTCCGTGGCAACGGCCAGAACGGCCACTTCCAGAACGGGCATTTCGCGGAGAGTGTGCCCAAAGAGTCGATCGTAGTCCCGGTTCGGGAAGACGCCCCAACCCGCATCTACTGCTTCATCGAAGACCTCTTTTTCCTGGCCAAGATCCAGGAGACCGCGCGGAAAATCGGCGTGAAGGTAGCCTTCGTCAAAGCTGACAAGGACATCGTGTCACGCCTGGCGGATGTGCCCGAAGGCGCTCGTCCCTCGCTGATCGTCTTCGACTTGAACAACGTCAGCGCCAAGCCGCTTACCCTGATCCCGCGGCTCAAGAGCAAGATGAAACGCGGCACCTCGGTGATCGGTTTCCTCTCTCACTTGCAGGGTGACCTGAAAGCCAAGGCGATGGAAGCCGGCTGTGACATGGTGATGCCGCGCTCTGCCTTCTCCCAAAACCTGCCCAATCTGTTGCGCCGCCACGGGCTGGACGCAGAAGTGGAACCAATCGAAGCATAGCCAGCACTAGCCAGTGCCGCAACAGACGCAAGGAAACCGGACGGAACTGGACGGGTGCCTGTTCGCCCCACCCGCCCCGGCTTGCCGTGGGGCGTATATGGGCCGAAAAAGATGGGCGCAGCCCAACGATCGGTTTTCGCTAAATCGCCAGCAAATCCTGGCAAAATCTAAAGCTCATTTATAGTTACGAATGCTCACTAGCCCGGCGGCCACATCATGGCGCGGCCGCCAAGCAAGTGAACGTGAAGGTGATCGACTGTCTGGCCGCCATCCGGCCCAGTATTGATGACTGTACGAAACCCCTTCGATAGTCCCTCACTGTTCGCAATGCGCGCCGCAACCAGGTGAAGATAACCCAGCAACTCCTGGTCTTCCGCACTTGCCTCTGCGAGGGATGCAATGTGTTTCCGCGGCACAACCAGCACGTGCGTAGGCGCCTGAGGGTTAATATCTCTGAACGCGTAGGTTAGATCATCCTCAAAGACCTTCTTCGAAGGAATTTCGCCGGCAACAATTTTGCAGAACAGACAAGCCATGGGAATGCAGCTCCTTCTGTAATCATCCTACTTGCTGAAGTATCGCGGATGGCCGTTCGGCCCCCACGGATCATAGCCCGCCGCGAACGCCTCACGCTCGGCGATGGGCGGATGGGTATACGTCCAAAAGACTACGAAAGGCGAGGGGTAAGGGTATTCCAAGGATTCTTCCCCCAGGCGCTGGAACGATTGGGCGTTCACTTTCTGTGGGTCAGCAACGATGCCATGGACTACCTCGCTGCCGAACACGTCCGCCTGGTGCTCCTGCGCGCGGCTGATGCTGTTGCCGATGGGCTCAGCCACAAAAGATAGGACAGTCAACACCAGCAAAAGCACCGCTGTCGCCGGCCAGTCTTCCAGCGATGCGACATGCCAACGCTGCCCATACCGACGGATCAGGAAACGCGCGAGGTGGGAGCCAATCCACAAGAAGAAGAGAGACACCACAGCCCCTATAGCAAGACCGCGCACGATGTGATGCAGCACATAATGGCCAAGCTCATGCCCGAAGACCAGCAGGACCTCGTCAGGAGGAGAATGCTTGATGGTGTTGTCCCACACCACTACCCGCTGTGAGGACCCAAAGCCGGTGACGTACGCATTTGAGCTGGTGTACTTTTCGCTGGCCTTCATGAGAAACATGCGTGCCGGAGGAATGGAAACCCCGGTCTTGTCGATCACGCGTTCCAGTTGCTGCACCAGCGCCGGATTGCCCTGTGCCAGCGGTTCAAAGTGATTGAACATGGGGTCCACCACCAGTGGCAGCACGAAGACCAGCAGGACTTCCATCGGTAGCGAAATCACCCACAACCAGAGCCACCACCGGCGCGATTTTCGAATGAGCGCGAAGAGCACAGATAGAACCAAAGTCCCGGAGACCAGATCCAGCAACAAAGCCTTGCCCCAGTCGATAAACCAACTGCCCCAACCCTGAATGGATTGACCATAGGCAAGCGAAATGTGGTGGCCCAGGACGGACAGTGGAAGGTGGAACAGCGACCACAGCAGCAAAAAAACAGGAGCAAAGCAAAGCCCCTGCAGCCAGGCCTTCGGGGTAATAGATGTGGCCCATGCGCTCAGTCGCGCAGCCCATCGGAAATTCAGAAAGCCCAGGAGAACCAGAACGCTCCAAAGCGTGGAGCCAAAATCGAGGCCGGTGTGCCAATGATAAAGCGAACGGGCACGTTCCAACACATCTGGAGGAAGCGTGTACACCATGCTGGGAGCAGCAATGATCGAGAGCACCATCAACGGCTCTCCCACGAATCAAAAAAAGAAACCGCAAATCTTTCCACTACGCTACCCCGGATTTCCTGTAGAAGTTGGTGGCTTTGGCAAACATCATGCGCCTTTCCTTGAAGAAAGGCGCACACGCCGTCTTTGCCAAAGCAGCGTGCAGGAAATTCGGGGCATCTCGCTCGTTTTTCGCGAGATGTGGGATACCACAGGTCCAAACCTTAAGTGTTGATAGAGAGCCGAATGCCTTGGGGTTGAGCGCAGTTGCATCCCACATCTCGCGAAAAACGAGCGAGATGCGGGGCACCCGGGATTTGTCGCCAATAAAGAGGAAATCCAAGGTAGCGTAGTGGAGAGATCTGTGGTTTCCTTTCGTCCCACCCGCCCCATCAATCAAGCCGAACCAAATACGCCTCGCCTTCACTAGGCTGAAGGCTGCGAGCAATTTCAACCGCGCGTCCCTTGTCGTCGCCGGCCGGCCGGATTCGCACCCAATGACCGGTAGGCCCAGTAAACTCGATCACATTCGCAGTACTGTATTTCCGCGTGAGCTGGTCCCGCAGCTTATACGCTCCCCGTTCACTCTTGAACGCGCCAATCTGCACGCACCAGCGTCCCCCGCTATCGAGTGAAGAAGGAGCAGCAAATACTTCCACCCTCACCCGGGCCACGCCCGGCCTCCACACGCCAATCGCCTTAGCGGATGCCAGGGAAAGATCGAGCAAACGATCGGGAACGAAAGGCCCACGATCGGTAATGCGCAAGATAACTGATTGTCCAGTCGACAGGTTTGTCACCCGGATTAGCGAATTCATGGGCAGTGTGCGGTGAGCCGCAGTCAAAGCATCCTTGTCGAAGATTTCGCCGTTAGCCCCACGCCGCTTGTCATAGGGAGGACCGTACCAGCTGGCGGCTCCCTCCTCGCTGTAAATAACCGGGTGCGACGCGACAAACGCAGCATCCGCCTGGCTGTCAGCGATCGAGGCCGCCATGTTCGGCGACGGGGCTGGATTGGGCACCGGGGCAGACGATGGAGCAGCAGGCGCTGGCGGTGGAGTACCCAGCGCGGGCGGCGGAGCCACCGCCACGGGCACGGACTTGTGCCGGCATCCGGTCCCTAGAGCAATCACCGTGCTGACCAGCATCACTTGTGGCAGCGCGCGCAGCAGTCGGCAGCGCCGCGCCACCTTAGCTCACTCCGCTGCCGTGCCGATCGTCGAGCTGCTCAGCTAATTTGCGCAACCGGTCCGCGGCTGAGCGCAGGGCATCGGAGGAGCCCTGCCGTAACTGCGGCACAACTTGATCGTTGAGATAGTCGATCACTTTCTTCAACTCTTCTTCTACCCGCGGCTTTACCTGGTTAAAGCGTTCGTCCACTTTTTTGCCAAAACCCTCAAAGCGGCTGCTGCCATTTCCCTCGGACGTCTGGTCAACCATAGGCCCTCACTTCTGCCTCTCCCGCAAAACTTTTCATGCGGAGTGGCATCACAGGTAGAGTACCGCAACGGCACTGGTGGCAGGCGACTTGACCCCGGCTTTGCGCCCGAACCGTGCGGTTCGCATAGACTGGAGAAGAAGGAATTCTGAAACTTAAGGGGTGCCTTGACGAACTCTTTGCGACTTTGTTGCCGCCTTCTTTCCTTCTCGCTCATGGTCCCCGGCTTGGGGATGGCGCAGGCGGCTACGGGAATAACCGGGTCAATGCTTGGTTCGGCGTTGCCCGATTCGCCCCAGGCGCAGCAGCCGGCTCAGCCCTTTGCACCGTCGGCGCGACCGATGGCAGTTGCTTCCCTGCCTCCCGAGCGCAAGTATGCGCAGACGATCGAGCCCGGACGGCAGGCGCAGGAACTGTCCGCTACCGATAAATTGATCTTCTCCTTCACCGAGGTAGCCAGGCCCGTCACCCTGTTACCCGCTCTCTACTCCGCCAGCTATGAGCAACTTTTCAACACTGACCCTAAATACGGGCATGATGCCGGAGCTTTTGGAGAGAAGTTCGGCGCGTCTATGCTGCGCTCTGCCAGCGTCCGCGTTTTCGCCGACGGCGCGCTGGCGGCGGCCTTTCATCAAGACCCACGCTACTACCGGATCGGCCGAGGTAGCATCGTCCATCGGGGCCTGCTTTCTGCTCGGCAGGCGGTGATTCGCCGCAAAGACGACGGAACGAATCAAATCAATTACTCCGGAATTTTGGGGCGTGCGGCCGCTGCTGCCATGGTCATTACCTATTATCCCGAACCCAGCATCACCGCCAGAGTCGTCGGCAACACCTTCTGGACATCGATCGCCACCGATGCGGGCGGCAACCTGGTACTGGAATTTCTGCCGAACATTATCCGCAAGTTTCCGATCATGCAGAAGCTTCGCCTCGAATAATCAAGCGTAGCGTTCCCGGCGTCGGGACAGTGATTATGAACCGAAGCGTTTTTAACCGGGCTCTGCTGTTGGCGGCCATCTTGCTGGTACGCCCTCTCCTCTTCGGGCAGCAGCAAACTCTGCCCGAGGCGCCGCAGCCCGCGGCGCCAGCCCCAGTCCAGGAACCAGCCCCAGTCCAGGAACCAGCCCCCGGCGATATCAACCCGGGCAGCCGGTCTGCGGGCGGAATCTTCCATCGCGGGCAAGGGAACAATAACAGGCGTCCTGGATTCCCTCCCGTCAGCCCACCGGCTCCGGGAGGAATGCGCGTGCCTCCAGCCGCTCGCCCCAACGTCTTTGGTAAAAATGCGGAGTGCCTCCCGGATTCCTCCACTCCTGCCGAGAGAATCATGAGCTGCAAGCCCAACATCAATGGGTTTGCTCGCTTCCTTGACTCCTCCACTCCGCTGCCGCTCACCTCCAGGCAGAAATTCATTCTGGCGGCGAAAAACGTGAGCGATCCCTTCAATCTGCTGACCATCGCCGCGGTTTCTGCAATTACCGTCGCAGAAGACGCCAATACTGCCGACGGGCCCGGATTCCACGGTTTCGCCAAGAATGCAGGCGTGTCCCTCTCTCAGGACATGACGGGCGAGTTCTTCGGCACTTTCCTGATTCCCTCCTTGGTACACCAGGATCCGCATTACCATCGCCTGCCGAATATGCCCCTTCGCACGCGGCTCCTCCACGTCTTCGACGCGGTCGTGATCGGGCAGAGCGATGACGGAACGTCCATGTTCAACTACGCCACCGTCGTAGGCACTATTTGCACCAGCGCCGTGGGCAACCTCTACGTACCCGGCCGCAGAAATAGTTTTGGCGCCAGCACTGCCCGTATTGCCACCTCGCTGGCTACCGACCCGATTGGCAACGCGATTACGGAATTCGTGCCCGATCTGGCGCGTCGCGTCAATGTCCAGGTTGTGATCGTCCAACGGATCATCAATCGGGTAGCCATCGCCGAGGGTGCGCAGTCGCAATAACCCGCACGTGGGCTAGGAACCCAGATAGACACTGTCGCGGTATCCCCCCAAGCCGTTCAAATCAATCATTTGCCGTCCGGCTTCGGTTTCTCGCCGTTCACCGCGACTCGTTTTTGATTAGCAAGTAATGCTCGTACCCTATAACTGGATAGACCCGGCCTCACCGGCGTCCAACTATCAGATTCTTAAGTTCCTTCGGCCCCAGCACTTCAGCTTCAATTTAGTCAGGAGACCTTATGTCGAGAGCCGTGAAGTATTCAGAGAGAGCGGTAACGATCCTTGCCCAGGGCGCGTGGTCGGTCTTTGAGCGGGTCAACCGCATCAGCCCCAATGCTTCTTTCACGCCGAAATGGTCAGAAAAGCCCCTCCTGAAGTCCTACCAGAAAGAAAAGCCTCCGTTGGGCTGGCCGCGCAGCACCGATTCACTGTGCCCCAAGTGCGTACCGGAGATCCGCCAGCAGATCATCGACGGCAAGCTGCCCCACGAGGTGCTCCTGAACGAGAAGGTAGGCGAGATCAAGGCCCAGATCATCGAGCGCGACGGCAAGATCCTGATGATTAAGGACTGCCCCAAGCACGGCCACTTTGAAGATGTGATGGCCATCGACACTGAGTTCTTCCGCCATCTGGAAGAGGTCTTCCCCGGGCGCGACATCAAGGCGCACAACGACGACAAGCTGCACAACCACGGCACCTCGACCGTGACCCACGGCCGTGGCTCGGTTTTGACCATCGATCTGACCAACCGCTGCAACATGATGTGCGACCCCTGCTTCATGGACGCCAACCAGGTCGGCTTTGTCCATGAGTTGACGTGGGAAGAGATCAAGACCATGCTTGACAACGCGATCTCCATCAAGCCGCGTCGTCAGATGTCGGTTCAGTTCTCCGGTGGTGAGCCCACGCTGTCGCCCTACTTCCTCGACGCCATCGCTTACTCCCGCAAGGTCGGCTACAACTCAGTCCAGGCTGCGACCAACGGCATCGAGTTTGCCAAGAGCAAGGAGCTCTGCCGCGCAGCTGCGGAAGCAGGCCTGCGTTATGCCTATCTGCAATTCGATGGCATCGGCAACGCAGCCAACTCCCATCGCAAAGTCGGCAACCTGTTTGACGTCAAGCTGCAGGCCATTCACAACCTGCACGAGGCTGGTGTCGACATCGTTCCGGTGACCACCATCATTAACGGCATCAATAACGAGCAGGTCGGCCGCATCATCCAGTTCGCCCTCGACAACCCCAAGAAGATCAACTTTGTCAGCTTCCAGCCGGTCTCCTTCACCGGCCGTGACGAGGATGTCAGCGACGAACGCCGGGTGGCGCAGCGCTACACCCTGAGCCACATGGCCCACGACGTCAAGAACCAGACCGGTTTGGGCGAGCCCACCCGCGACTGGTTCCCCATCAGCTTCATGAGCACCTTCTCCGATTGGGCTGACCTGGTGCACGGGCCCAACGCCGATTGGGGTCAGCTCTCCTGCGGCTGTCATCCGAACTGCGGCATCGGCATGGCGCTGATGATCGACAAGGAAACCAAGGAAGCAGTCCCGGTCACAGCCTTTTTGAACGCCGATCGGCTGGCCAAGGACGTAGCCAAGATCAACGACGCGGCCCGCGGTAAGTTCCTTTCCGTGGTCGGCGTAACCTTGGCGCTGCTGCGCAACTACGATCCCACCAAGTCGCCCACCCACTTCAAGATTCTTGATCTGCTGCAAAAGTTCGACAAGTGCTTCGGCGCCACCGGCCGCAACTACGGCAAGGTCACTGGCGACCGCACCATGGCGGACATCGAACAGCGCCGCGCCGACCGGTGGAACTTCCTCTTCATCGCCGGCATGTGGTTCCAGGATCTCTTCAACTACGACTTCCGCCGCACCGAGCAGTGCATCATTCCCTACGCCACCCAGGAAGGCGAAATCTCTTTCTGTGCGTACAACACCGGCGTGGGCTGGCGCAACATTATTGAGAAGATGCACATGACCGCGACTCTGACCAAGTGGTACGAGGAGCATGGACGGCACGAGATCTTTGCCGGCGGCAAGAAGGTCGGCATGGGCAATGCTACCCACAACCTGGTCCTCAACCAGGAGCACGTCATGGCGTCTGCCAACGACACCCTCGACAAGCTGGGCATTGCCAAGAACTCGCGTGAAGAGAAGCTGAAGGCCCGCGACGAGAAGATCAAGTCGGACGCGGAAAACGCCAAGATGGCTCGGCTCTATCGCGAGCATGTCCTGGGAGAAAAACCGAAAGAGGGCTTCATTCCGCTCGACACGTTGATTGCTCCGGCGCCCAAGGTGGCTCCGAAAGCACCCAGCGAAGAACCCGTTATGGGCGACTAGCATTTCATAGCAACACCAGTACAGAAAGGCTGCCAACAATGGCAGCCTTTTTTGTGCTCCAATGGGGGCAATGCGCGCGATCTGGATTTCAAGTCTGCTTGCTGCCAGCCTTGCGGCTTTTAGTCTTACCGGCTGCACCATCTACGGCGAAAAGAAACCGCCCACCCTCAAAAGCACAACCAGCGCGGAGCAATATGAACGCATCTTCTGGTCGACGGTAAAAGCAAAGAATTGGCAGCAGATCCCCGGTATGCTCGCCGCCAACGTCATGTACAGCGCCGGCGGCAAGATCCTCAGCAAGGACCAGGTGATTCCCTATCTGCAAGCCGCCAACATCACCGATTTCACCATCACCGGCATGGTCGTTAAGCCAAACGGTGCGGACATGACCCTCAACTACACCCTGCAACTTTCATCGGCCGGCCCCCCTGTCCAGACCTACACCGCAATCAGCGTCTGGCAACAAGTCGAATCAGGCTGGATCCTAACCGTGCACACCGAGCAACCGCAAAGTCCCGCAGGGACGCCTGAGCTTAGCCCAGGACGCAGTCCTGGGTAGGATCGAGAAGATGATTCAGTCCCGCAGGGACGGCTGAAAACTACCAACAACATCATCCTGAATACTTGTACTGGATACTTGTACCCATTCTCCAAGCCGGCCCACACCCCTCTGATACATTCAAACTGTGGTTACCCGTCCGGCCGAGATCCGGAAATTCCAACAAGCCCTGTTGACCTGGTTCGACTCCCACGCCCGTGACCTCCCGTGGCGGCAAAACTCCGACCCCTACCGCATCTGGGTCTCCGAGATCATGCTGCAGCAAACCCGCGTGACTGCGGTCCTCGACTACTACGCGCGCTTCCTAACCCTATTCCCGTCTGTAACCGCCCTCGCGCGTGCGAAGGAACCAGACGTCCTTGCCGCCTGGAGCGGTTTGGGCTATTACCGCCGCGCGAAGATGATGCACAAATCCGCGCAGGTGGTGGTCCACGAACACCAGGGAATTTTCCCCCGGACCGCCGAAGAACTGCGCAAACTCCCCGGAATCGGAGCGTACACCTCCTCTGCCGTCGCCAGCATTGCCTTTGGCGAGCCGGTCGCTGTAGTAGACGGCAATGTCGAGCGCGTTCTCCTCCGTGTCTTTCCCCAGGATGGAGCGCTCGCGCCTCAAGCAAAGTGGTTTCGCGATCGCGCCGCCAACCTCCTCGACCCCCGGCGTCCGGGAGATTTCAACCAATCGATGATGGAATTAGGCGCGACGGTCTGCCTCCCCCAACGTCCTCTATGTCTCCACTGCCCGGTACAGTCATTCTGTAGGACCCGCGGCGAGCACCAGGCTCCCCCGCCCAAAAAGATGCGCAACCGGCAGATCGCCTATGCCCTGTTGCGCCGCCATCGTGCAGGCATCACCCAGGTACTGCTTCAGCGCCGCCCCCCGTCCGCCTCCCTGATGCCGGATATGTGGGAACTGCCGGAGGTAGAGATGCTGGAGAGTGATCACGAGCGAGCCGAACTCAAGCTCCGCCACGCCATCACGGTGACCAACTACCAGGTTCACGTACTCCGCTTTTCTGAGCAGGAAGCCGCCCTTCGCTGGCCAATGCAGAAGAATCCCCGGCAATGGACAAAAAGTTCGGAACTGAGCACCCTGCCCCTTACCGGGTTAACGCGCAAGGTGCTACAGCGGTTGCAAATCATGCCCAAAGAAGTTTCACGATAGGTGTAACTCATCGAAATGCTGCCAAACGGGGCTTTTCCTCAAGAGAAAAGCCCCACCTCGCAGAGGCTAGATAGGAAACCGTAATCGTGAAACCTCCGGAAAGAGGTGAAATGAAGAAGTTCCTTTGCCCAGTGCTTTTGCTCCTGGCATCACTAGGCCACGCACTGGAAATGCCCGAAGTACCTGCGCTCGAAAAGGTTCCGCCAGCTGCCCGCCAGGCCGCGGCGAGCATCGATCCGGAAAAAATGCGTGCCCACGATCGGTTTCTCTCGAGCGACTTACTCGAAGGCCGCGGCCCGGGCAAACGCGGTGGCCAGCTGGCGGCAGAATACATCGCCACCCAGTTTGCCTTAGCCGGTGCGAAGCCCGCCGGCGAGAACGGCACGTACTTCCAGGCCGTTCCTCTGATGGCCGTGCACACAGATGTCGAGAAGACCAGCTTTACGTTTGTGCCGGCCAGTGGCCAACCCATCCGGTTAACCTACGGCGAAGACTACGTGACCAAGGATCAAACCGGGGCGCCGAGTGTCGACCTCGACGCCCCCATCGTCTTCGTAGGCTACGGGATCAACGCGCCCGAATATCAATGGAATGATTTCCAAGGCCTCGACGTCAAAGGAAAAATCCTGCTGGCGATCGTCAACGAGCCGCCATCTGCGGACGAACAGTTTTTCAAGGGCAAGGCCCTCACCTACTACGGCCGTTGGACCTACAAGTTTGAAGAAGCAGCACGCAGAGGCGCAGCCGGGGTAATGGTCATCCACCGCACCGACCTGGCCAGCTACGGATGGGACGTCGTCCGTAACTCCGAATCGACCGAGACCTCTTACCTGCGGAACGACCCCCTCTCCGTGCTCAAAGCCGCCAGTTGGATCCAACTCAGCGTCGCGCAAAAGCTCTTCGCTGCGGCGGGCATGAACGCAGACCAGATGATCGAAGCCGCCGGTAAGCGCGGATTCAAAGCAGTAGAACTCCCCGTACATCTCAAGGCGCACATCGTGAGCGAAGTGCGGAACTACGACTCCTCCAACGTCATCGCCATGGTGGTCGGAGCAGATCCGAGCCCGGGTAACAACGTCCTTTACACCGCCCACTACGATCACCTGGGAATCGATCCCGCTGGCTCGGGCGACAAAATCTACAATGGCGCGGTGGATAACGGGACTGGCTGCGCCATACTCCTGGAACTGGCGCGTGCCTACGCCACCGCGAAAATCCCTCCGCCCCGCAACGTCTATTTCGCGTCGGTCACCGCAGAAGAACAGGGCCTGCTGGGATCAAAATATCTTGGCATGCATCCCCCGGAACCCATTCGCGACCTCAGCCTGGACCTCAACTTCGATGAGCTGTTGCCCATCGGCGTACCCACCTCGGTGCAGGTCAACGGTTCGGAGCGCACCAGCTTCTATCCTGTGGTGGAGAAGACCGCTGCCGCCTTTGGCCTGCAGATCCAGCCCGACGGTGCACCCATGGCCGGGATCTACTACCGCTCCGACCACTTCAGCCTGGCACGCGTCGGAGTGCCGGCATTCTCGATCGATGAAGGGGATCTCTTCGCCGGCCACCCCGAAGGCTGGGGAAAACAACAGAAAGCGGAGTATGATGCTGAGCGGTACCATCGTCCCGCTGACGAATATCGTGCGGATATGGATTTCCGCGCCGATGCCAGACTGGCGCAGTTCGGGTTCTTACTAGGGTGGCAGGCTCTCTCGGCGCCCCCGGTGACCTGGAAGCCGGGGGACGAGTTTGAGGCTGCCCGAAGGAAGAGCCCTTAGAGGTAACCGTGAAATTTTCGCGTTGGAACGTCATCGCGCTCCTCACCCTGGCCCTCACTCAGTGCGTGCCGTCGCCGCTGTGGGGGCAGACCAACATTGCGCCTATGCCGGTATTGCATCGGCGCGGCTACAACCAGGTGGAAGATGTGATGGACACTCGGTCGAGCGGCCGGACCCTACTTCCGCTTGAGGCCTCGGGGGAATACACCTTAGGCTCCGGGGAATTCGTGGATGTGGAATTGCAGCCGGACCGCTTAACCGGCTACATCACCAGGCTTGGTGACAGGGAAAGCGATGAGGGTACGCCGCTTACTTTCTTCTTTACCACCAGCCGGCTGTCCGGCCAGCGATTCTCCTTCACCACCAGGCAGGTCCACGGCGTGTGGTTCTCGTTTGAGGGAACGATCGTGCGCGGAAACGCCCGCAGCCGTGACCAGCAGGGCTACTACCTGTTGGAGGGCCGGCTGGTGTTGCATGACGTCTCATCTCAGACAGAGCAGGCGCGCATGGTGTCCTTGCCTATGGCCAGGCAATATCCGAACGGCTAAATTTTCGAACAGGTTTCTTCACAATGGGATGCCGGCGGCATCAATACAATGAGACGGGGCGGTTCTGCATGCGTCCCGAGTTTCCAATTCGCCTCAAGAGGAGTTTGTATGGATCGCACAGCAAGCGCAGTGTGGCACGGCGGCCTGAAAGACGGCAAAGGTAAGATTTCGACCCAGAGCGGCGTGTTGAAAGACAGCCAGTACTCGTTCGGCACTCGATTTGAAAACGGTATCGGCACCAACCCGGAAGAACTGATAGCGGCTGCTCATGCGGGTTGCTTCACCATGGCGCTGAGTGCCCAGCTCACCACCGCCAATCTGCCGCCGGAATCGATCGATACCAAGGCCACGGTAACATTCGACAAAACGGACGCTGGCCCGACCATCACCAAGATCCTTTTGGCGACCACGGCCAAGGTCCCGGGTGCCGACAAGGCGGCATTTGACAAGGCCGCGCAAGAAGCAAAAAACAACTGTCCCATCTCACGGCTCTTCAAGAACAACGCCGAAATCACCCTGGACGCCAAGCTCGCCTGATCGAGTGAGGATGGGTCAAAGGCTGTGGCCTTGGGCCCATCCTCGTGCAAAGGCAAATAGAAGCGCGAGTTTTCGGGAGTCACTGCTCTAATGTTTTGTATCAAGGCCCGACTTCAGTCGGGCCGTCAACCTCAAAAGAACCTGGGCTTTAGCCCCTGTGCCCTTTTCCTCCCAGCGCCATACTCAGCTATTGGCAACGATATAGTCGCGAAGATTGCGATTGATCTCAGCAGCCTGGAGAACGCCATTCTCGAGCAGTTGCACCCACTGCTTGGCAGACTCATCGTGTGTCGTGGCTCCCAACAGGTAGTTGGCCTGCACGATAATTTCAAGCGCATTGCTAAGATCGTGCGACAGACGGCGGATCTCTTTGGCCTGTTCCGCAGGTATGGACGGGGGATTTGGTGTCATTCAGACCTCAGCCCGAAACCAATCACAGTTCCGGATTCATGCTGGCGTATATGTTGATTGTTCACATGGGCCGGCTGGTTGTTCCCACTCCGGAGCGGTGACCATCGGATCTTCGGTAACCTCGTCCCCGTAAGTTGAGAATAGGCACCCGCAGACGTTATTGTAATGGGATGAATCCATATGCACGACACCTAGGCAGCCGCGATCCTCTCAAGGTGGTGGCCACAACCGCAAGACATCTTGAACAACTATCTGCCGCCCTCGGTCCAGCGCGGATAGAAGAATCGCCGGCTCCGGGAAAGTGGAGTCCGCACGAAATATTGTGCCACTTGGCCGACTGCGAACTGGTTTTCAGCTACCGTTTACGTCAGACGCTGGCCCAGGATCATCACGTCATCCAGCCCTTCGATCAGGAAACCTGGGCAATCAACTACGCCGGCTACGATCCACAGGCTGCGATGATGACCTTCTCCTGCATCCGCCAATGGAACCTGATGCTGCTGCGCTCGATACCCACGGAGGCGATGGCAAAGCCCGTTCTGCATCCCGAGCGCGGCGAAATGACCTTCCGCGAGCTCATTGAAACCATGGCCGGTCACGACCTGAATCACCTGGCGCAACTGGAAGCGATTGCGGTGCAAGTGCCCGTAAACCGTTAGGTTTCAGTTGAGCTGATGCACCCTTAAGCGTCGGGCTTCACAGGCTGCGGAAAAACTCTGGACGAAGGTCACGGCTGCTTCAGCCGTACCGCCCTCGCATTAGCAGATGAGGGCTTTAGCCCCTGAGGTACGCTTTTCCAAATTTGCAGCATAGAAGCTCAGGTCCGTATCCTTTCCTTCAAACTCAATCGGCAGCCCTGTTTGATCGGCAGCCCTGCTTTTTGTACACTGGATGTTGCTGCCTATCCAGCCAATCGTGCTGGATCCTATCGTGCCGGAGTGGCGGAATTGGCAGACGCGCATGGTTCAGGTCCATGTACTCGCAAGGGTGTGGGGGTTCGAGTCCCTTCTTCGGCACCAACTTTTCTGTAAATCTCTGAAAACAAAGAGAAATAACTCAAACTAAAGTACTTACGGCTAAGGTGATAGTAGTCGTGGAGTGCGCACAGTACGCCCTATTTCGTGCGATCTGGGCATTTTTTCGTGCTAAACCAATCCTGTCGTGCTACAAGACGGAGCATGGCAAACAAGAAAGTCACCCTACAGCTTTATGCGAAGACCGCTAACGGCTGGAGGCGGTACCCGGCAGCCTACTCGAAGAATGGCAGGGTCCGTCCGAAGTACGCCCTGGTGGACGGCGTTCCGATGCACTTCCCGGAAGGCCACTACGAGATCAAGTACTACAAGGGCAGGAAGACTGTGCAGCGGAACGTGGGCGAAGACGCCCAGGCCGCGGAACAGGCTCGGGACCGAGAGGCGAACTTGCTCGCGGTTCGTCACACTGCCGGTGCAATCGGCGTCAAGGTCCTGGAGGAACCGGGAGAAAGAACCTGGCAAAAGAAGCCGGGCGGTTCATTCAGGCTGCGGAAGACAGAGGCTCTACAGTCGCTGCGGATGAATACCAGACCACGATGACGGAGTTCCTGGAGGTGATAGGGAAGGTATACGCGGATGAGTTGGACGGAGAAGACGTTCTGAGGTATCAACGGGCTTTACGAAAGCGGGGGATGAGTGACAGGACTATCGCGAACCGACACACCCACGTCACATCGTTCCTGCGGTTCTGCAAGCTGGATGTCAAAGCTCTTGCACCGATTACGCCCAAGTATGAAAAGACGCTCCCGGAGATTTACACGGTTGAGGAGATGGGGACTTTCTTCGCATCCCTCAAGAATGACTACCATCGGATCACGTATGGCCTGGCGCTGATGTGTGGCTTGAGAGATCAGGAGTTGATGCATTTGAAGTGGGCGGACGTGAACATGAAGGAGAGGACGCTCACAGTTCGTTCCGCACCAGAATGGGAATTCTGGGTGAAGGATAAAGAAGAGCGCGTTATACCGGTACCGGGAGAACTGGTCTCACAACTCGAAGCCTATCGAGCGGCCAACCCAAAGACAATCCTTGCAACCGGTACCAAAAGAGACAGGCCGAATGGTAAGTTATTACGGACGCTGA
Source organism: uncultured Acidobacteriaceae bacterium (assembly GCA_963830325.1). Taxonomy (GTDB): domain Bacteria; phylum Acidobacteriota; class Terriglobia; order Terriglobales; family Acidobacteriaceae; genus PALSA-350. The sequence goes on along the minus strand of CAWHMV010000003.1, from coordinate 57,923 downwards.
AGCGACTGGTAAACAGGGCAGGGTTACAGTGCAGGGCGTGTGAAGGATGCAGCGAACAGAACGAGTGTGGGCAGTGGTTCTTGCACAAGTTTAGATCGACGTACATCACCCGCCTTCTCAGAGCCGGTATAGACCTAAGAACGATCATGCGGCTGAGTGGTCACTCTGATCTGGATACGATTCTGAAGTACCTGCGTCCTGCCGACAACGAGGAGACACAGGCCGCTATCAACGGCATCGCCTGGCAGTAGTCCGCTCACGGAGCCAAGTGGCGATGGTGCGAGGGTTCAAGCGAACAGTTGTACCAATACGCATCCCCGGCAGTGTCCCCGCCTTTATCTGTTCGTATAGGCCATTCTTTGTAGACCCCAAGCATATCCGCCAGCTCGGGAACCGTCAGGCAGCCTTTTCTGGAGGACAGTGCCTCGAAGATATCGAAATGTTGTTCGTGTTCACTTGGCAAACGTCCCCCTTTTTTTTATTTCCGTTCGTTCGTATCAGTTAGTCGCAAGTGCAAGTTGCTTTAGAACTCACTACTGTGCTGCAGAAATCTGATCACCAGACTTCCCACACACTTTTACGGGACTCTCCAACACCCGTTAGCTCACGTAGGGCTGACCACTATTTCCGCTAAAGCCTACGCTACCTGTTCACTCATGCTGCTGCATCCGTTGCGGCTTGGTTACCCATTTGCTCAAGCCCTGCTTTCCAGTCCACGTTAACGTCCGGCATTTCGCCTACTAGAGTGAGAAGCCTGGCTGTGCCTTTATCACCGCCCGCTGTCACCTCGATACATCCGTAGTCGTTCACAAGTTCGTCAATTCGTTTGCTCACGGCCTGTCGATTGCCTCCGACAGCTTTAACGACATCCATCTTCGGAATGCCTGGATTTTCGGTGAGAACCTGTTGAATCCGAGTGTCCAACCCCGTCAACTTCTGAAGTTTGGCCTTTTCCCTTTTGTCCTGATTTTCATCCCTGACCTTGACTCCCATTGTGGATGTCAGCGTCCTCTCATCGAATTCAAGATAAGTGGGCTCTATCCGCATTCCCTTTCTGACAGTGGCGTGCAACACACGCCGATGATCTAGGTCACTGACTTGCTCCAAATAGATCTTGGCGTCGGTTCCCGCCGGAATGAATGTGCTGCCATTGATTCGTGTAAGCGCTAGACCATCCTTACTGGTCGATTTGTTGAAGTGCGCCAGGAGCAGAAATGCAGTGTTCGGAAAGTAGGCCATGATGTCATTCGCGAAGCGCGAAAGAGCATCACGCATCTCTTTGCTCTTCTCAAGCTCGGCATCAGGCATGAAGTCCGCAAGCGTCTCCACGATGCACAGGCGAGAACCGTGCTCGGTCAACCCCTGGGTAAGAACCTGAGTGTTGTTGTCCTTCGGCTCGGGCAGGATCATCGTCAGCTTGCCCGCGTCAACGAGACCTGCCCGGATAAGATCCTCTCGAACGTCCGACGTCGCTCTCCTCATTCTTCCAGAACAGGACATGGCCCTTAACGGTTGTCGCGATCCAAGAACGGGACGCCGTTGGCGACGGCAAGGGCAAGCTGGTGTGCGAGGGTGCTTTTCCCCGCTTCGGGAAGTCCGCAGAGAAGTGCTGGACGTTTACGACCGGTGCGCAATAGATCGGCAACAACCCAGTCCTCTGGTTTGGAGGGGGGTAGTGCGAGGATTTCTGTGGTGCTTATGTACTTTGCCATTCGCTTCCTTTCGTTGGTGTTGCTTCGGTGTTGCATTAGTGCGTGTAACAGTTACAGTGCGTCTGGTAAAAAAGTTTTTCCTGTTCTCGGCGGAACTACGTATCAGGGGCGATTACTTGGTCGCTCTCGCTTTGCGTCATGCGTCTCTCTCGTGCCCTCGGGAACACAAGAACAGAGAACACAATAGTTTGGATCTGTTCCGTTTTCCGTCTAAACCCTTTAGATCTAAAAAGAGAGAGAGTTCTATATATACCTCCCCTGTACGCGGATTTTGCTTCTGTTCTCTGTTCCAAGCGTTCTGGGGGGACGGCGTATCAGTTCGACAGGAACAGTACAGAACCCTGTGAAGAGTTCCGCCGAGAACAGAAAAAGAGACGGCTATTCGATTGTGTAGGAACGGGAGCACGAGTCCGATACGGTCTCAGTGCGGTATTACCGGACGGTGGAGCCTCTTCCGCTAACTTGTGCGCTTAGCCAGCTTTATCCGAGTGGGACTCGGGTGCGCGTCTTGTACTTCTGACTTCAGAAAATCAATTGCTTTTATTAGTACCAGCAATGGTGACGATTGTCAACCGAAAAATGATTCTAATCCGTCGAACAATACCGGTCGAAGTGACGGATAGACGTGCCGAATTCTCTTAAAAAGTTTTGCCATAAATCAGCGCAATGCTCGGACTGCCGCAGGACGCGTCGATGGGGTTTTCCGATAATCGATACCGATACCTGCCTCAGCCGCATGTGAATGAGAAATGGAGAGGGGTTCGCGTCGCCGTATGGCGCAAAGCCGAAACTCCAGCCGGGATGCAAGGCCGAAACGCTCCCCCGGGCGACCCAAGGTGAACGCTCAAACAAAAACTCCTCAGTGGTGGGGAGCGTTTATGAACAAGCGATTCGTGGTCGAAAAGATACGGCAAGGTCAGCTATTGCATCATCCGGCAAATGCCTCATGACACTCAATACAGCATCGGCTCGACGATACCGGGATATGGCAGGGTCGTAGGCTATGCAAAGCGGGTTTCCCGGCTCTAGCGTATGTGCGCTTTCCACTTCCTTATATTTTTAAAGTCACTCAGCAAGCCATCGAGAACGATCTTTCGAAAATAGGGTCAGAAAGAATACAGAGCGCTGCTTCTTTTAATAGAGCCTTGTAAGCAGGAAGACTCGCGAGGTGTACATCCGCATGGCCTCCGAGGTTACCCGCATGATGACTGCAGAGATCAGTGGTACGAGCGGGGTTACCCTCAAGAGTCGGCTGCCACGTGGGGGTGAGTGAAACGTGGCATCCACTGGAGTATGCTTGCTCAGCATTTCCAAGCGAGAGGCGGTGACGCCATGAGAAACATGTCCTGGGTGTTTCTGCTCGGGCTGATTGCCTGCTATCCGGCAGGAGCGGCCCAAATGACGGTGGCCGACTTGCAGAAGCTCTGCACAAACCCGATTGAAGAGGGCAGGGTAGCCTGCAGTTTCTACATCTGGGGTGTCACAGAAGGTGCAGACCTTGGAGGTGGAAGCGAGGAGTATGCCCCGGGAAAATTTCGTGAAAAGAGCAATAAGACGATCTGTTTGCCGGAAGGTGTCGGTAAGTCAGACATGCAGCAGATCGTGACCGATGCCATTGCGCGGGACCTCGTGAGGTTCCCCGAAGACAGCACGATGCCAGCCGTTTCGTTTGTGATGGGTGTGGTGGCGCGGAAGTTTCCGTGTGGTGGGCAGTAAGGTCTCTATTCTGAAGGCGCTGGGGTGGGGCAAGGTCAGGCTTCAAACGCCAGCCCCTTGCCTCACGCCCCCAATCCCCGCTCAACCCAAAAGAAAGCCTCGCTATGCTCGGAAAAACCCTCTCAGCTTGACGATCCCGATCACTTCTCGCGACAATCAATCTCGCCAGCGCGTCGTTGCGCTCCGACCTTGATCGGAATCGCAGGAATCTTGATCGGCTTCATCCAGGAATGCTGATCGACATCACAGGAATCCGCACCGTATTATCCCCTTGGCGTCGCACGGAGAATCACGAACCACCGAGCAAAGATCAATCCGAAGTCGATCTATAGACACCGAAAAGAGGCATGGTGCGAGCCCGCTCCTCGCGGCTAGCCTGTAAACGTAGGTCGGTTTGCGGGGAGGTACAGTTATGAAACGACGTCTCATCATTCTGATCTGCGGGTTCCTCATTCTGATCTGCGGGTTCCTCGTGTCCGCTGCTTTTGGGCAATCAAGTCCGTCACTGAGCGGCACACTAGAGTTTCTGAGTGGAATCGTAAGACAGAGCGAAACTGTCGGGAACAAAGACGGCACGCTTGTAGACGCAGATACCTTCGAGGGTAGCGGATGTGTTGTCACCATTACCGACGTGAATAAACAGTTTGGGGAAAGAGGCGAAGCGCGTGGTTCATTGACAATTCAGGATATTTTTTCCCTGGAAGATATGGACCCCAACTCGGTTGCCGTAAAAGACTTCAGCGATGACTCGTTTCCAGGGTCGTCTTCTGTGGAACTTGATACCACAAATTTCAAAAATAGAGTAACGCGCAAAGCTTTTGGAGAGACATTAATGGTGTCAAACTCCGGCATACAGATGGACTCGAAATCGGCTCGTAGATTTGCAGACGCTTTGAAACACGCAATCCTCCTGTGTGGCGGCAGGGCTTCGGCCTTCTAGAGCGGTTGCGGCCCGGCTTGAGTCGGGTGGTTTCCGTTGCTTAACGCACTACCGCGAACAATCGGGTCTGGTTGTAGTTTCCGATCCGGCGTACAGCGTAAATGATCGCTGGTGAGCTTTGTTGGCAACAGCCTTACCATGACTACCCCCTAGGGCACCCCCTCCCTACCCTATCTGCTACCACCTAAACAGCCTCCTACTACTCGCTCCCCTGCAATATTAAGTACAATATAAACAGCTATTTACGCAGAAACACACATGTCAATTAGCTCTACTATCAGGTGCATTTTTTATGCACGATTGTCAGTTGAAGGCGAAGAGGCGGATTGGGCCGGGCCACCCGTCGCGTTTGGTGCCATAACCCTGGTGGGGTCTTGGCCGTCGTCCTCAAAAATGGTGGTCTTAAAGACCCCCCCGTCAGTACCCTAAAGTTTTGCTCACACAAACGGGCATCGGACACGACGGGGCAGAACGAAAACAGACCTGGTTTCAACTCCCGGCCTTGTTCCCAGCATGGCAGTCGTCTGTTAGGAGGGTGACCATCCGTCCGTCCGGATTTGCGGACAGCGCCAGAATGCCCCGAAATCGCGCCAGGATGCTCCAGGACGCGCCGATAGGGTCTTCGGCACTGGGAAGGACGGCGAACTTACCTATAATTCTCTGGTTAACTTTTAGTCAATAGCCTTACCACATCCACCCCCTAAACACCCCCTAAACACCCCACTTACTACCCCGGTTGCTACCACGTTAAACAGCCTCCTGCTACCCGGTCGCTGCAGCATTAAGTACAATATAAACAAGTATTTACACGTAAAATATTAGCCGAATTAGCTCGACCATGCGGCAGGATTGTGGCGGATTTGTATGCGCATTTATCAGTTGAAGGCGAAGAGGCGGGTTGGGCCAGGCCAGAGCGCTTCTCAACAGACCTACCCCGGGAGACTCCCCGGCGTACACCGTACCGCCAGCATGCTTTTAAAAGGGGTCCCCAGTGTCCCCGTCCGTCGTGGGCCGGGGGCGTATCCGTTACGCTATGCGATGGCCGTGTAAAGCGTCTGCCGGGACACCTTGAACTCGTTGGCCAGGGCGGTCTTCTTTTCGCCAGCCCCTAACCTGGCACGGATTTCCTTCACCTGATCGGCAGGAGAGACCTGGGTTCTGGAAAGCCATGGAAAAGTAGGGAGGGTGACCCTCCGGTTAGCTTGCCTTCAGTGCGCTGTAGAGCGTCATCCGGGATATGTTGAACTCGCGAGCAAGATCGGCCTTCTGCTCACCGGCTTCTACGCGCTTGCGGATCGCGCTGATGGTCTCAGGCGTCAGCGCTGGCTTCCTGCCCCTGTAGCGGCCCTCACGCTTCGCTATGGTGATGCCTTCACGCTGGCGTTCCTTTATCAGCTCGCGCTCGAACTGGGCGAAGCTGGCCATGATGTTGAGCAGGAGCATGGACATCGGAGAGTCGTCACCGGAGAACTCCAGATTCTCCTTGATGAACTTCACGCGCACACCCCGGCCTGTTAGGTCCATCACGATGCGCCGCAGATCGTCCAAGTTGCGGCCCAGTCTGTCCAGCGAGTGAACGATGACCGTATCACCCTCACGGACGTGGGAGAGCAGAGCGGCGAGCTGGGGCCGGTTGGTGTCCTTGCCCGATAGCTTGTCCTCGAACACCTTGTTCAGTTCGGCTCCGTCTAGCTGGCGGGTGGTGTTCTGGTCGAGCGTCGAGACACGGCGGTAGCCTACGATCTGGCCCTGGGCTTTGGTTGGCTTGGTGATGGTCATGTTTCCTCCCACGTACAAATAGAGTCTAAGAGCCTTGTGGAAGGATGTCAAGAAAATAGTAGAGTGACCCTAGTTGTACGCGAAAAGTGTAAGGCTAATTCGTACAGTTGGGGTAGAGTCCAGTTGTACGTGACAGGCTAACGACCGCCCCAGATAATCCAGCGGATGACCGCGACAGCAGCCGCAAAGGCCGCGACTCCCGAGAGAACGATGATCGCCACAATGGCAAACAAGATGAGGCATAACCGTACGTTGTCACGGAAGCGTTGAAGAGGGGTTCGGGGGCCGCGCATGTAGGCTTCAAACGCTTTGCTCTTGGCCTCTTTCTTGGCCCGCTCCTCGTTGACCTGCCAGATCATCTCCTGCATGGTGAGCTTTGCCATCACAAATCCTCGATCAGATTGCCGGTGATCGCGGGTATTCTACGCTTTATGCAAGCTACTGAAAACAAAATAGCTTGTGTGCGGTTATATCGAGATTCGGCGCACTTAGACGACAACTGTCGTTTATGCCAGAAGAGGGAGGGGTTGGGGCCGGGTCAGAAGCGGCTGATAGTTCCCTGACAGGACCGATCAGAAATGTACGCGGTACCACAAATGGAGTACCTTAGTAGACAACCACTATAGACAGTAGTGGCTTCGCATTTAGATGGCAGGCTAAGGAAAGGTGGTTTACGATGGAAGGTTTTTGGAGTGTCCAGTTCAAAGGCGTAGACGGATTGGGGTCTGGTGTCGTGACCCTTATGAATGGAGAGCTGTTCGGCGGGGATAGTGGGTTCCTCTACACAGGCGGCTATACCACGCAATCAGACACCCTGACGGCAGACGTCATCGTGCGTCGGTTTGCTCCGGGCTCGGCTAGCGTCATGGGACGTGACCAGTTTCAACTCAGGCTCACCGGAAAGCGCAACGAGACCGGGCACGTGATTGACGTAAGCGGGACTGTACCTGGTACAACGCTCAGTCTGTCCGGGAGGATGCACAAGCAGAAGGAACTTCCAAAATAGCCGTTTTTGGGTGACACCGGAACAGTATCGGAAGCTGAGACCCGCCGCGAGAGTGACATGAGAGCCCGGTGCAGTGTTTAGCGGAGGATTCTAATGAAGTCGACTTCCTGGATATGCGCATTTGCGACACTATTCAGTACTCTCTCCTTGCCCGCTCAGCAGAGCGCCTTCCAAGTCAACTACGAGATAATACGGAAATCGGTCGTGTTCATTTATGCGCAGGGAGCTAACGGTCAGTCTCAACCGGATGGGACGGCATTTCTGCTTGGCGCTCGTTTGAAATCTGATCCGACTAAGGGGTACACCATCCTGGTTACCGCTCGGCATATGGTTGATCCTTCCTGGGATGGCTGTTCCAAAGAAGCACCCAATCTGGTTGCTCGGTTCAACAAAAAAGACTTCAATCCAGATGTCGAGGGATCAGTTCGAACAGTCGACTACGGCCTTCCACGGATAGGCGATTCCAAGAACGAGGCCAAGTGGATGAACTGGGTGTTCCCCACTGACGAATCCGCCGATGTCGCCTTCACCGTTCTCAATGTTGGCAAGCTCGCGTCATTGGGTGCCGATTACATAGCAGCAGGATTGGACCAACTCGCAACGCCGAAAGAAACGAAAACAATGGATACCGGATCTCAGGTCATGTCTGCAGGCTTGATTCCCGGTGTGTCAGGAAAGTTACGGAACTACCCCATCTTCAAGTTCGGATATATATCCAGCCGACCAAGCGAAAAGATCACGATGAAGGACTGTCCCAACGGAATCGAACACAGCGAAACAGCATGGATGATCGCGGCGAGCCTGGTGCCGGGTAACAGCGGATCGCCAATACTCTACGTTCCGGTTGCGTTCAATGGCCTCAACTTCGGCGGTGGGAGACCTTCCTTGATAGGCGTGCAATCGTCTGCGCTTGTCGGTTGGGACGTTGCGGGCATGACCCCTATCCAGTTTCTGATTGACGCATTGAGGGCAGCAGAGATTCCGGATGTGGATTGGTCGATGCTGGACGCGTCAGCACCCCAACCAGCACCCAGCAAATAGCCATTCGACTAGACATGCGGACGTTCACCGCTTGCCAGTTCTCCGGACAAGACTTCCTCAAACCGTTGGAAGTACGTCGCCCAGAGATCCGGCATGTATACGGTTGACGCAGGCATCGGCGAGCCTGGCGGCCAGATGCTGGTGAAGTTCCTTGGAGGGCTGTACCGGTACTGTCGTGGTCATTTTTGTCTCCCGGTAGCGATTTGCCGTGCGAAAATCGTGCTATCACCGGAGACCAAAACATAAACTCTTTGTAGTGAGTAATATATATTACTGAGGTCTAGAGTCCCTTCTTCGGCACCAATAACATAGATCCGGGGGTTCAAGCTGTAACCCCCAATCAACGCGCCTCTAAACTTTCCTCAAGCGCTGCACCCTCCCTAACGACCAATCAAAAATTGTCGATCATCCAGACATTGCTGCCGCTCGTCATCGCGGCGATCGCCAGTTCACGGCCGCTCGGTGAGGCGATCGCCCAGGTTCGCCACCCACCACGCTGGTCCCAGAGAGGCGTCGCATGACCCTCCAGGTCCACGTGCAACAGGGTCGAGCTAGTGGGTGACTGACTGGAAACGAAAAGCGACTTGCCATCCGCGGCCCAGTCCACGGAATTGAAACCCGCCCATCCCTTCACCACGAAATCGCGATCCGGATCGCCCTTAAGGGAGAGCAGCCGGATGCGGCCTTCGAGCGCGTTAAACTCCACAAAAACGAGGCGCGAGCCATCGGGCGACGGCATCCAGTTATGGAGTCCTCCAGGGTGACGACCGACGCTGCGTACCTCGTGTTCTTTCCCCGTCAGAGGGTCAAATGCGCTGATATGAAGTGACTGCCCATCCTCGCTTAGTTGCCCCACGAAGCATTCCTGCGAAGGTGGCTGCGGGCAGGCATAGTTAGCGATCCGCGGCACCTGCATCACTTGCTCCGGTGTGCCTCCGCTCAACTGCACCCGCATCATCCGTGCCAGGTTATCGGTGCTCTGGCGGGGCCGATAGGCAGGTTTGCCCTGCAAGAAAAGAATAGACACTCCATCCGGGCTCATCCGCGGCATCCAGGTCTGCTCGGGCCCTGCAACCACAGTTTCGGCATTCTGCTGATCAATATTCTGCTTGAAAACCTGGTTCGAGCCGTTACGGTCCGACCAGAAAATCACTGTGCGGCTATCGCTCGTCCAGGCGTTAGGCCAGTCATTGTTCTCGTCCAGGGTCAACCGCCGCGGAGTTGTCAGCTTGGTCCCGCCCGCTTTCAATTCGGCCAGGTAAACGTTCTGTTGAAAATTCCATTTCAGAAATGCCAGCCGCTTCCCGTCAGCGCTGAGCGTCGGAGAGGCAAAGGAAAAACCAACCCAGTTTGTGAGCCGAACCGGCTTGTTTTCGGGCTTTCCGGTCCGCGGATCCAGCTTGACGTCCCAAAGATTGGAGTTCTTCCCGTTGGGGTAGGGCTCGGCCACCGAGAAAATGAGCCGGCCGTCCGGCGCCCACCAGAACCCTTGAGGGTTCTGGCATAAGTCAACGCCCGACGTAACCAAAACCGCCGGCCCGCCCTGCACGTCACGATCTTCGATGGCGCACTCGAAAGCGCCTGAGGCTTGGTGAACTTTGAGGTATGCGATTCGACTACTGTCAGGGGACCAGACCACTTCCGTGTATCCCGTGGCTGCCTCACCTTCAGTCAATCTCCTCGGAAGCTGTCCATTCTCCCCCGCCAACCAAATCGTCTGGTCCCCATATTCCCGGGCTTGCAGCCCCTCACGCGCGTCCAGTCCTGGTCGCGCCGCGGTAAAAACGATCTGCCTGCCGTCCGGCGAGATCGAGTGCGCGTAGCCGTCGTCACGGAATTTGCGCGGCGCATAGCCAATCAGGGAGAGAATCCAGATGCTCGGCGGTTTGCCGGCAACTTCCAGGTTTGCGAGCAACCGGGTTCCATCGGGAAACCAGGCCGCTGGAAGCCAGGTAGCGTGGCTCGATGCCGCCTCGGCCGGCAAAGGTACCGTCGTCGTCTCTCCAGTCTCCAACAGCTTGATGTGCAGTCCCGTGTCGTCGGAATATGCCAGGTGTTTACCATCGGGCGAGATAGCGGAGCGAGTCACGCCGTGCCCCGCAGGATTGGCGGTAAGCTGGCGCATGTTCATGGGCGGCCTGGTCATGGAAGCGTGGTGTGTTTTCGCAAAGCGCCAGGTGTACGCTCCGGCTAAGACCAAGGCCGCAATGCCGGCCGCTACCCACCTGCGCTTCCAGCCGGCAACCGTTTTGGGAGTAGCTGCTTCTTCCTGCATCGCACCGGGTCTGGTTGCCCCCGCGGTTGCCCAAGCGATCTTTCCGGCCGAACGCTCCGACTCCGTGTCGCGCCGCAAACGCTTCAGATCAGAACGCATTTCCGCCGCACTCTGATAGCGAAGTTCGCGATCTTTCTCCAGAGCCTTGTTGATGATTTCTTCCAGCTTGAATGGAAGATCAGGATTAAGCCGCATCGCGGGAACTGGGTGGCGATCCAGAATCTCGCTGAAGATGACTGCTGAACTCCCGCCACGGAACGGCAATGCCCCCGTCGCCATCTCGTACAGCACCGTACCGAAGGAAAACAAATCGCTACGCGCATCCAGTTCTTCCGCTCGCGCCTGCTCCGGTGACATATAGGCGACAGTGCCGAGCGGCGAGCCGGGACTGGTCAGGTGGTCCTCGGTTACCGTTGTCTCCTGAACCGCCACTCTTGCCAGTCTGTTGCCGGCTGGCGTCACTTTCGCCAGACCGAAGTCTAGAATCTTCGCGTGGCCGCGCCGGGTTACAAAAATATTTGCGGGTTTGATATCACGATGAACGATCCCTTCGGAGTGAGCAGCCTCGAGCGCATCGGCAATCTCAATCGCTAGATCGAGTAAGACATCGGTACCCATCGGCTTGCCGGAGATGCGATGCTTCAGCGTCTCGCCCTCCAGGAACTCCATCACCAGGAAGCGCTTGCCGTGATACTCGCCAATCTCATGGATAGTGCAGATATTAGGATGGTTGAGTGCAGATGCAGCGCGGGCTTCGCGACGGAACCGCTCCAGCGCCTGTGGATGAAAAGCCAGCTCTTCAGGAAGAAACTTGAGAGCTACAAGGCGGCCGAGTTCGGTGTCCTCGGCCTCGTAGACCACACCCATGCCACCACCACCCAGCTTCTCGATGATGCGGTAGCGCGAGATGGTTTGGCCTATCATTGGGACGAGACGGGCCGATTTCTGAGACCTTTATACGGACGCGGCATTCCCGAGTCAACGAAGAATGAAGCGGGTTCGAGCTTACGGTTGAGGTCCTTGCTTCTTTCTTCAATCAGCGTGCACTGATGTGGATCGAGGCAGAAGCCAACCGTCAAATCCATGTATCTCATGCTTGTCCAGATTAGACTTTGACGGCTGAACTTCAGACTCGTCCAAATTGAGATTATTCAGTTGGCCAATTTCCAAACTCAGTCCCTACGGGACTGAGTTTGGAAACGGAGTTCTCACACACACTCTGAAGCCCGAGTCCTTCCATTCTTTACGGCCCGACTAAAGTCGTGCCAAAACCAAAACTCAGCCTCCAAAGCAGCTTTACCTGTAGCGTAACAATCAATCAAGCCGGCGTAGCCGCCGCCCCGGTTTTTTCCAACGCCTGGAAGAAACGGTCGCGCCAGGTGAGGATGTCAGCCTGGCGAATCTGGTGTCGCAGACGAAGCATGCGGCGCCGCCGTTCTTCCCGCTTCATTTCCAGCGCCTGTTTGAGCGCCGCGGCAACCCCTACCTCATCATTAGGATTAACCAGGATCGCGCCCACCCGAAGTTCAGGCGCAGCCCCGGCAAATTCGCTCAAGACCAGCACTCCATTCACTTCGGTTTTGGCTGCGCAGTATTCCTTCGCCACCAGGTTCATGCCGTCTTTGAGGCAAGTGATGAGTGCCACGTCCGCAGCCCGATAGACGGCAACCAGCTCTTCCCGAGGCACTGAGCGATAGATGTAGTTGATGGGCACCCAGCCCGGCTCGCTGAATTCTCCGTTCACGTGGGTCACCAGCCGCTCGACTTCCCGCTTGAGCTGGTCATAGCGAGGGATGCCTTCGCGGCTGGGCACGACAATCTGGATCAGCTGCACCTTGCGATGGAATTGCGGGTAGTTGCGTAAAAAATAACCAAACGCCTTGAGTCGCTCAGGAATTCCCTTGGTGTAATCGAGACGGTCGACACCAACGGTGATCTGAATGTCATGGGTGTTGGCTTTGATCTGCTTCGCGCGCTCCATTACCGGCGCCGACTCCGACTGTTCAGAGAAGGCGCGAAAGTCAATGCTGATCGGGAAAGCCTCAACGTGCGTGTGGCCATGCGCGCTCATGACCATGCGGCTTTCGCCCCGGCCGGAAATTTTGACCGATGGAACAAAGCTGCGCAGGCAGGCGATCAGGTTCCGCTGGTCGCGTCCCGTCTGCACCCCAACCAGGTCGTGTGCCAGCAGATCCTGCAGAATTTGCTGCCGCCACGGTAACTTGCCAAAGATGTCGGGCGACGGAAACGGAATGTGCAGAAAGAACGCGAGCTTCGCATTGGGGCGTCTGCTGCGCAAGGTCTTGCCCACCTGCATGAGCTGGTAGTCATGGATCCAAATCAGGTCGCCGGGACGCGAAGACCGCTCCACCGCATCCGCGAACTTGCCATTGACTCGTTCGTAGAAATCCCAATATCGGGGATCGAAGTTGCAGCGCGATTGCAGATCGTGGAACAGCGGCCACACAATCTCATTTGAGAAGCCTTCGTAGAAGTTGCTCTGCTCCTCCTCCGTCAGGAAGAGTGGTGCAAATTTGTATGGATTCTCTCCGCTCGCCTTTTCCAGGATCTTGCGGATCTGCGGCGAATCTTCAGTTCCGCCAGAGCCTACCCAGATGCCACCGTGATCCTTGAGCAGAGGCTCGAGTGCGCTCACCAAACCGCCGCTGCTGGGCACTCCTTTGAGCTTTCCATCCTCCGTCGTGAACGTAATGGGGATGCGATTGGAAACCAGCACCAGTTTCGGTCCGCTCATCGGGAAGCCCCCGCGGTTGCCGCCGCGTGGGCGATTTGAGAGTTTACGATCCACGCGTCCAGGAACTCCAGCAACTCTTCTGGCGGGCGCAGCCAAAACCGGGCGAACGACGCGCGAACCTCACGTCGTACCAGGAGGGAATATCCCTTGTTCCCCACGGCAACAAAGGCGTCTTCATCGGTGAGATCATCGCCCAGGTAGGCAACCGGCGTGTCATCCCGCTCCTGGGAGAGGATCTCCGCCACTGCTGTGCCCTTCGTACGGTTGGTCGAGCGCAGCTCCAAACCCCCATCGAAGGGAAGCAAGTGCAGTCCGTCTGCTTGGTCAATGCGGGCAAAAATCGTTTGCACCGCGGAGCGAATCCGTTCCTGCATGGCAGGTTCGAAACTACGCCAATGGATGGCCACGGAGGTGGGCTTGACCTCCAGCGTTGCGGAGAGGCCAAGAGCTGACATTTCCAGTCCCACCTGCTCCAGAGCAGCCCGCTGCACTGGGCTAAGCGTGAACAGTTCATAGGTCCCGTCGCTCCTCAAGCGTTCCCGGCCATGGCTGCCCCAGATTTCCGCCCTGATGCCAGGACGCAGCAGATCATGGAGTTCTCGGGCGGAACGGCCGGAGACCAGCACCAGGCGAACCTGTGGAATCGTGGACAAGGTTACGAGCCGTTCCTCGACTCCCGGATAGGGGGTCGCCGCAAAACGATCGACATGGAAAGGCGCCAGCGTGCCGTCATAATCCAGCATCAGCACCGACCGGGGCGCAGCCCGTAGACGAAGTCCCAGTGCCGCTGCTTCTGCCGACATCGTCCAAAGCTGGGGGAACCGATTCATAAACAGATAGTTGGATGCCCAGGCTACCAAACTGGAGTCTACGCCAGCTCGTTATTGGCTCAAGCCCGCGGCATATACTGATATTTCGACCTGAGAGATGGAGAGTCAACTCACAAAGATCCTGGCCACCACACGGCGCGGACTGCAAGAGCGCAAAGACGCGTCGTCCACCCGGGCTCTGGCGCAGGCGGCGGCCGTCCACCAACCGCGGGGTTTTGCCCGCGCGTTGCGCCACAAGGCGGCCTGCGGACCGGCAGTGATCGCCGAGCTGAAAAAGGCATCGCCCTCCAAGGGGCTGATTCGTCCTGATTTCGATCCGGCAGTCCTCGCCGCGGCGATGGCGCGTGGCGGGGCCGCGGCGCTCTCCGTGCTCACCGAAGAGCACTTTTTCCAAGGTAGTCTGCATAACCTTGAAGTGGCTTCTCAATCCTGCGACCTGCCTTGCCTGCGCAAGGACTTTATCGTCGACGAGTTCCAGCTGCTGGAGGCGCGCGCCCACCGGGCCGATGCCATCTTGCTGATTGCCGCAGCCTTGAGCGATCTCGAACTCCGTCGCCTGACATCGCAGGCACACACCTTGGAGCTCGACGTCCTCTGCGAGGTGCATACGGCCGAGGAGCTTGAACGGGTACTGGATCTTGATTGCGACGCGGTCGGCGTCAATAACCGTGACCTGAAGACGTTTGCGGTACGGCTCGAAGTCTCGCTCGATCTCGCCCCGCGGCTGCCGGCGGCGGCCGTGCGCGTCAGCGAAAGTGGTATTGAGACAGCTGAGGATATGAACCGGTTGCGGGCCGCGGGGTTCCACGCCTTTCTCATCGGCGAATCTTTGATGCGCAAGACCGACCCCGGAACAGCGCTCGAGAACATGCTGTTGGCGGCCGCAGAGCGCGCGCCCGTGGGCAAGTGAAGGGCTGCCATGTGGATCAAAATTTGCGGCAACACCAGCCTCGAAGACGCGCGTTTCGCCGCGGAGTGCGGGGCCCGTGCAGTTGGCTTTGTCTTTGCTCCGAGCCCCAGGCAAGTCGGAGCTAGCCTGGTCAGCAAGATCATCGAACAGCTGCCTCCGCAGCTGGAGAAGTACGGCGTTTTCGTGGATGCAGACTTCGACGAAATTGTGTCCACCGTCACTGCATGTGGTTTGACCGGGGTGCAGATTCATCGCTCGTCCGATGGACTTTTGCCCTTGCGCCTGCGCCAGCACTTTTCGCAGTTTCCAGGAAGAATCGGTATCTTGCGGGTCCTACACTATAGGAATCAGGGATTTGAGCAGCAATTGGCGGAGTTGGGACGGAACGAAGCTCTGGATGGGGTGCTGGTGGACTCATCGACGGAGCGGGCGGTAGGCGGCACCGGCACCAGCTTCAACTGGCTGGAAGCACGAAACAGCTTCCTCCGGACCACACCGCATCTACGCATGATTGCGGCCGGTGGCTTGGCGCCGGAAAACGTGAAGCATGCCATACAGATCCTTCGGCCCTGGGGCGTAGATGTGGTGAGCGGCGTGGAAAGGGCCCCGGGCAAGAAGGATCCCGCACGAGTGCTCGCTTTCATCCGGTCAGCACAGGAAGCGGCAGAAGAGATCTTAGCGACGGAAACGAAATGAGGAGCCCATCGTGAACACAGTTACCAGTACCGTTGCCGGTCGTTTTGGCGCTTATGGGGGCCGCTATGTTCCCGAGACACTGATGGCCGCTCTGGAAGAACTGGAGCACGCTTACGCGGAAGCCCAGGCGGATCCGGTCTTTCACGCCGAGCTCGATTTGCTGCTGGCGGACTACGCCGGACGCCCCACTCCGCTGTACCTGGCCTCGCGTCTGACCAGTCAACTGGGCGGGGCAAAGATCTACTTGAAACGCGAAGACCTGCTGCACACCGGAGCCCACAAGATCAACAACTGTCTCGGCCAGGGGCTGTTGGCGCGTCGTATGGGCAAACATCGTGTTATCGCCGAGACCGGAGCCGGGCAGCATGGCGTAGCTACGGCGACCGTATGCGCACTGTTCGGCATGGAATGCGTGGTTTATATGGGCGAGGAAGACATGCGGCGTCAGGAGCTCAACGTCTACCGCATGCGCCTGCTCGGAGCGGAGGTCCGCGGTGTCAGTTCCGGCTCCCGCACATTGAAGGATGCGATTAATGAAGCCATGCGCGATTGGGTCACCAACGTCCGCACCACCCACTACCTGCTGGGCAGTGTCCTGGGTGCCCATCCTTACCCCACCATGGTGCGCGATTTCCATCGCGTGATCGGCCAGGAAATCAAGCAGCAGATTTTGGAGAAGGAAGCCAGCCTGCCCACCGCAGTGCTGGCCTGCGTAGGCGGCGGTTCCAATGCGATTGGCGCCTTCTACGATTTCATAGATGAGCCCAATGTCCGGCTCATTGGCGTCGAAGCGGGTGGCCGCGGCTTCGGGCTGGGCGACCACGCCGCACGCTTCCGTGGTGGCAGCCCCGGCGTGCTGCAGGGTACCTATTCCTACGTACTGCAGGACGATGCCGGGCAAGTTTCGTTGACCCACTCCGTCTCCGCCGGCCTGGACTATGCCTCGGTGGGTCCGGAGCATGCCGCCCTGCACGATTTGGGCCGGGCTGAATATGTCTCCGCCTCCGACGCAGAGGCCCTCGCCGCTGCTGTGCGGCTGGCTCGGACCGAAGGCATCGTGCCTGCGCTCGAGAGTGCGCATGCGGTCGCGGAATGCATCCGGATTGCCCCCGGTCTGGCGCCGGATGACATACTGGTAGTCAATCTATCTGGCCGCGGCGACAAGGACATGGGCATCATGGCCCGCGAGCTGCACCTGGCCCCACAAGCAAAAGAAGACGCAAAAGCAAATGCCGATTGAATTCAACAAAAAGCCCGGCCTGGTCATTTATGTCACCGTAGGTGATCCAGACTTGGCGACGACGCGTGACGTGGCCTTGGCCGCGATCGATGCCGGTGCGGAAGTGCTCGAGCTGGGGGTGCCCTTCAGCGATCCCTTAGCCGATGGTCCGGTGATCCAGCGGGCCAGCGAGCGTGCCGTGGCCAACGGTACCCGCCTGCAGGACGTGCTCACACTGGCCGCCGAACTGCGTGCCATGCGGCCCTCATCCGGCCTGATTATCTTTTCCTACTACAACCCGGTGCTGCGCTTTGGGTTGGAGCGCTTTTGTGTCCAGGCTGCCACTTGCGGCGTGGACGGTGTGTTGATCACCGATCTGATTGTGGAAGAGGCCGCAGAATATCTGAATCAGTTGCACCACAACGGACTGATGCCGATTTTTCTAGCCGCGCCTACCAGCAGCGATCACCGGCTGAAGATGATCGCGCAGGTTTCCGACGGATTCGTCTACGCCATCTCGCGTGTAGGCATTACCGGGGCGCAGCAAGACCTGGCCTCCGATGCGCGTCGCCTGGTCGAACGTTTGCGCCGCTTTACGCGGCTGCCGATTGCCGTCGGCTTCGGCATCTCTACCGCGGAACACGTAGCTGCCGTGGGCGAGTTCGCCGATGCGGCTGTGATCGGCAGTGCCATCGTTGCCCTGATTGAGAAGTCCAAGCCGGGCAAGGCCCCGGCCGCAGTATCAACCTTCCTTCAGGGACTCAGGCAGGTTGCTGTTCAGCCTTAGGTGAAGGGCCGGATCGTATCACACTAGAGCAAGGGAAGTGCATGGATATTGTTGACTGGCGAATGAAGATTGATGAATTGGATCGTCAAATCGTAGCGCTGATCAGCGCGCGGGCGCATGCCGCGCAGGAGATTGGCAAGTTGAAGCGTTCCACCTCAATGCCGGTGTACGAGCCGAACCGTGAGCGCGTCATCTTCGAGAATGTTCGCGCCGCAAATAAAGGACCGCTTCCCGATATCGAACTGACCCATATTTACGAGCGCATCATCGATGTGATGCGGGCGCTGCAAAAAGATGAGCTGGCGTCCAAAACAGGGGAGACAGGAAAGCAACCATGATAGTTGCAATGCAAGAGAGAGCGACCGAAGAAGACATCCAGGGAGTGATCGAACGCCTTGTTCAGGTCGGGTTCAATGTTCATCGCACCACAGGGGCCATCCAGACGGTTCTGGCGGGTGTAGGCACGCCCTCGCATTTTGATCACAAAGACTTCGAACTGCTGCCCGGCGTCGCCGAGGTGGTCCGTATCTCATCCCCCTACAAGCTGGCAGGCCGAGGTTTCCGGCCGGAAGGCACTGTCGTTCGCTTCCCCAATGGAGTAGCAGTGGGTGGAGATGAGATTGTGGTCATGGCCGGCCCCTGCTCGGTGGAATCGCGCGAGCAAATCTTTACCATTGCCGACCAGGTAAAGTCCGCAGGCGCCTCGTTTCTCCGCGGAGGAGCATTCAAACCGCGTAGCTCCCCCTATTCCTTCCAGGGAATGGGATTGGAGGGCCTCAAACTGCTTAAGGAAGTGGGCGACCGGACAGGCCTGCTGATCATCAGTGAGGTGATGGAAATCTCCCAGATAGACCTGATGCTCCCCTACGTGGATGTGCTGCAGGTGGGCGCTCGCAATATGCAGAATTTCAACCTGCTGCGCGAGATTGGTCTGGTGCGCAAGCCGGTGCTGCTGAAGCGCGGCATTGCCGCTACCCTCGAAGAGCTGCTGCTATCAGCGGAGTACATCCTGGCGGGCGGCAATTACGAAGTGATGCTCTGCGAACGAGGTATTCGGACCTTCGAGACCTACACCCGCAACACCATGGACATTTCGGCCATACCGGTGATCAAGAAGCTCTCTCATCTCCCCATGCTGGCTGATCCCTCGCACGGTGTCGGCCGCCGCGACAAGGTTGCCCCTATGGCCCGCGCTGCGGTCGCAGCCGGTTGTGACGGGCTGCTGATCGAAGTCCATCCCAACCCCGACAAGGCATTGTCCGACGGAGCCCAGTCGCTTTTCCCGGAGCAATTTGACCAGCTTATGGACCAACTGCGCATCATAGCCACGGCCGTGGACCGGAACATAAGAGCGGAGGTTCCCGTCCTCTGAACGGCTCCCAGTCTTGCTGAGAGCATGAAAACCCAACGTTGAGGTCGTAACAGAGGTGAAAGGTTAAAAGGGTAAAAGGTCGTAACACCGGTATGACGGGGTGCCCCAGGTCTCGATTTTGAGACCTGGGATCCTCCTAGTGGAGGCCCATTCAGTTCCCAGGACATTTATCTCCCAATTATCGGTTTTCTCACGCTCCCCGCACCGGCCGACCGAAACCCTTCTTGCGCTTTTTGCTCTTTTTGCGCATATTTTCGGAAAACGTCCTCTCGATGACCATCCATCGCATATCGATCATCGGCACTGGCCTCATTGGCGCATCCGCCGGCATGGCGCTGCGCGCTGCCCGGTTCCCCGGTGAAATCATCGGTTGGGACCGTCACCCCTCTGAAGCTCAGCTAGCGCTGGAGCGCGGAGCAGTCGACGCAATCGCGGACGAACCCATCACCGCAGCAGTAAGCAGCGACCTCATCCTCCTCAGCGCGCCTGTGTTTGCCATTCAGGATTGGATGGAGAAGCTGGCTCTCCATCTCAAGCCCCATCAACTGGTCACCGACGTCGGTAGTGTCAAAGCAGCCATCTCGGCCCGCGCCCAACCACTCTTTGGAGGACCCGGCCAAGCCGGCTTTCTCCCCGGTCACCCCATGGCCGGCAAAGAAGTCAGTGGCGCCGCCAACGCAGACGCGCAGCTTTTCACCAAAGCCGTGTGGCTATTCACCGAATTCGCCGAGCACCCTCTATCCGTAGAATGGCGAATCTGGGTGGAGCGCTTCGGTTGCCGCACCATGGACATCCATGCCATCAGGCATGATGAGATCTGCGCCTGGGTCAGCCATCTGCCTCAGTTTCTCTCCACCGCCCTAAGCGCCATGCTGGAAGATCGCTTCGGTGACGCGCCCGACCTGCGAGCTATCGGAGGCCGCGCCCTGCGCGAGATGACGCGTCTGGGAGCCAGCCCCTACTCCATGTGGCGTGACATAGCCCATGCCAACGACGCAGAAATCGCGGAAGCACTCTTATCGCTGGAGCAGCGGCTGGCCTACCTGCGGGAAAACCTCAAGACTCCCGAACTGCGCGACGAGTTCGAGCGAGCCAATCATTTTCGAACCGATCGCTAAGCGCCGTGAAACTGTGTCCTGAGCCCATCACCCTAAACGAAGGCCGCTTCTTGAAGGGTCCGGCCTTTAGGCCGTACATCTCTCCTTTGCGATGAATCCGGCTTCAGCCGCTGAGGGGACGGTCCCATAGAAGCAGAGACTCTCCGTAGCCTGCTCGGCCCTGCGATAAATGCTACCTACACGCAGACTCTTTAGCCCCTGAGGTACGCTTTTTCGAAACCTACGAGAATTGACGTAACTTCTACGGCATCAAAACACTCAGATCAGTTCCACGATCGTCTCCAAGCGGGCTCGGGGTATGATGCGGGTAGGGCTTTAACAATAACCGGCGCCACAGAGACGATGTTCGAGAGAACCGGACTCAAACGATGGCAATAGAGAATTTGGGAGCAAAATATCCTGGTCCGCTCGGTGGAGACCCGGAAAGCCTGTTCGAACGATGTTCATGGCTCTATGCATTCTGTCGTGAACATCTCTTCCGCGATCACACCGCCGCCATATCCGACGCCCTTTGGCCCGGCGCGCATCCCAGCCCTGAGACCCGCCTTCTCGAAATTGCCTGTGGCCCCGGCTTCTACGCCTGCAGTCTTGCGCAGCGCTACCCCGACATTCAGATCACCGGCGTCGATCTTTCCGAGCGCTTACTTTCGCGCGCCAAAGACCGGGCGGACACCCGCCGTCTGAAGAACTGTCATTTCGTAAAAGCCAACGTGCTCGCCCTCTCCCAATCGCTGGAGCCGGTGGACGCGATCGTTGCCAGCCGCATGCTGATGGTGGTGGGAGATCGCGCTCAGGCGCTGCGAGAAATATTCTCCGCCCTGCGTCCCGGCGGACGCTGCTTTATCGCCGAGCCCACATCCGCCCTGCGCGCCATGGTTCCCCTCTCCTGCATGTGGCTTTTTGCCCGCATGATGGGGGACTGGAGCACCCGATTCCACGAACCCGGTCGCGCAGCCGTGCTGAACCAGGACGAATTCCAGTCCCTGATCGCCACCCAGCCCTGGAGCGCAGTCAGCACGTGGCAGGATAACTGGTATCAGTACGCGGTGTGTGATCGGAGCTGCTGACGTTTGCCATACAAGGTACTGCAACCCGGAGAAGCGGCACATATCAGCCCCGCAGGTGTTGGCAACGACTGCTGCGCCCTGGCAGTGATGGCCAAGGCTCCCCGCCCAGGCAAAGTAAAAACCCGGCTCTCTCCCCCGTTGACCCCTGACCAGGCCTCAGCCATCAACATCTGCTTTATCCGGGACACCACGGAAAACATCCAGCAGGTAACAGAAGCCAGTAACAGCGCCGGGCTGGTGGCTTACACGCCGGTAGGGGATGAGAGCGCTTTCGATGGCCTCCTGCCCTCCGGTTTCCAGCTTCTGGCACAGCGAGGCGACGGTTTTGGAGAGCGCCTTCTCCATGCGTGCGAGGATCTATTCGCCTGCGGGTTCAGCGCCGTGTGCCTGATCGATTCTGATAGCCCTACTATGCCTCAGGACGCGTTGTTGCAGGCGGTCGAGAGGCTGTCGCGCGCAGGAGATCGCATGGTGCTGGGCGGATCTGATGACGGCGGCTACTACCTGATCGGCATAAAGCGTCTGCACCACCGGCTGTTCCAGCAAATCGACTGGAGCACAGAGCGGGTGTTTGAGCAGACGCTGGAGCGGGCCAGGGAAATCGGCCTTAGAACCGAACTGCTTCCCACCTGGTACGACGTGGACGACTCCACGACTCTCGAGAGGTTGCATCGCGAGCTCACCGCTCCGTCGGGCACAGGATACGATGCAAAACACACCCGCGGATATCTCCGGAGCCTGCACGTCGCGCAAGGAAGCTTCTCTGTGAGCAGCGCATGCTGACCCGGCGCCTATCCCCTGACTGGTGGACCAACGCTGGTCTTGCCTTGCTGGGATTCGCGCTGGTGGTGCTATGCCGCCAGGGAGTGAATGAGATTCATCACTTCGTGATTGGTTTCGGGCTAGTCGACATGTACCAGGCGCTGCTCTACCTGGTAGCGGTGTGGGTGGTGCTTAACCGGCCGGTGAATCGCTGGACCTTTGCCATCATCATGATCTGTGCCATTGGCTGCAGGCTGGTCTGTCTCTTTTCCCCGCCCTTTCTGTCTACCGATGTTTTCCGCTATGTGTGGGACGGACAAGTACAGGCCGCCGGCATCAATCCCTATCGCTACATTCCCGCGGATCCTCATCTCGCCTTCCTGCGCGACCTCAATATCTACCCCAACATCAATCGCCGCACCTACGCCCACACCGTTTATCCCCCGGGCGCACAAATGCTCTTCCTGCTCATCACCCGCATTGGCGCATCAATCCGATGGATGAAGGTAGGCATGGTCGGCATGGAATCGTTCACGATTTGGATCCTGGTCAAGCTCTTGAACGCCCTCGGCCTACGCCGCGAGCAGGTATTGATCTATGCCTGGCACCCGATGCTGTTTTGGGAGGTTGCCAGCAGCGGTCATGTCGATGGCGCGGCGCTGCCCTTCATCGCGCTCGCGTTGCTCTTCTACATCCGCCATAAACCGGTGGCAACCGGAGTTGCCCTGGCAGCCGCGACCCTGATCAAGCTCTACCCCATCGCCCTTTTCCCCGCGCTATACCGGCGGAGCGAGTGGCGCAACTGGAGGATGCCCGCCACGGTCGCCGGAGTCGTAGCAGCCGGGTACGCATGCTATGCAAGCGTGGGCCCGCATGTCCTGGGCTTTTTGCCTGAATATGCAAAAGAAGAGGGTTTGGAATCCGGCAGCCGCTATTTTCTGCTCACCCTGGCCCGTCACGCCCTGCATTGGGAGACTCTTCCGACTGGCGCCTTTTACGCCTTCGCCGCGTTGTTGCTGCTGGGGTTGACGACCTGGGCCTGGGTGACGAGTGAAGCCGGCGCATACTCTGCGATTCGCTGTTCCTTTGTCCTCGCCACCGCTCTGATGCTCCTGTTTTCCTCCCACTACCCGTGGTACTACCTGTGGTTGCTCCCTTTTGTGTGCCTGATCCCCTACGTGCCCATGCTTTATTTCACCACCGCATGCTTTTATCTCTACACCACCCAGCTTGCTAATCCGGGCCCAGCCATGTACTACATGTTTGAATGGCTATATGCCACAACGGCCGTACTGGCGTTGTGGTGCCTGGGCACGCGTCGATTGGAAGCGAGACTGTCCCGCGGGCGATCCACGCCCCACAAAACATTTGCCATTTATGCGAGGAACCCATGAGCGAGAGTCTTTCTGTACTACCGCAGCAGGACATGCGGCGTTACTTTGAGAAGCCGGAAGACCAGCTCTCAGTGATCATGGAGGCCGATCCCGTCTGCCTCTACCTGGAAACGACCAACCGCTGCAACCTGTTGTGTACCACCTGCCCGCGCACCTTCGAAGAGCTGGAGCCCGAGAAGGATATGTCGTGGGAGTTATTTACCAGCATCATCGACCAGTTCCCGAAGATTGCCCGCGTGGTGCTGCACGGCGTAGGCGAGCCGATGCTGGTGAAGGAACTGCCACGCATGATCCGCTACCTGAAGGATCGCGACGTCTATGTGCTCTTCAATACCAACGGCACCCTGTTAACTAAAAGCAACGGAAAGGCCCTGATCGACGCCGGCCTCGATGAATTGCGGGTCTCCCTCGACGCCGCCGAATCGTCTGTCTTCCAGATGGTGCGCGGCAAAGACATGTTCGATCGCATCGTGACCAATGTAGGCAACTTCATAGAAATGCAGCGCGCTACGAATACCCAATCACCGCGTGTTTCTCTCTGGCTCACAGGCTTGCGGGAGACGCTCGCGCAACTCGAGGCCTTTGTTCGCCTGGCGCACCGCTTGGACGTCATGGAAGTTTATCTGCAAAGGATGGTGTACCTCCCCGAAGGACAAGGACTGGCACGGCCTGAGTCTGCCCTCTTTGAACACACCACCGAGCAGGAAGAGCAAGTGATACAACGAGCCGAGGCAGTCGCGCACGAACTAGGGGTGTACTTCTGTGCGTCCGGTGCGACGGAGCCGCAGGTGAGCATCAAGAAGCGTAAGGACGACAGCCCCTGGTCGCTCTGCCGCCGTCCCTGGAGCCTGATGTACATCACCGCGAACGGCCAGGCGTTGCCCTGTTGTATCGCTCCATTCTCGATGCGCGGATATGACAGCTTCACCTTGGGCAACGCAACCCAGCAGACCATGCGCGAGATTTGGAACGGCGAAAAGTACCAGGACTTTCGGCGCGCGTTGTTAAGCCCGCACCCGCCCGCTGCCTGTTCCAATTGTGGTCTGCGCTGGAGCCTCTGATTTGGCCCACGGCGTTTCGGTTGTCATTCCCGCATTGAACGAAGCGGGGAACATCGGAGCGGTAGTTCGCGAACTGCCGTGGGACTTGATCCGCGAGTGTATTGTCGTGGACAACGGCAGCACCGACGCAACCGCAGCTGAGGCGACTGCAGCCGGTGCAAGGGTGGTAGCCGCGCCCCTGCGTGGATATGGCCGGGCGTGCGCCGCGGGAGCCGCTGCTGCGGACGAAGGCTCCGACATCCTGGTCTTCATGGACGGCGACGGCAGCGATGTGCCATCCGAAATGAGCCAGTTGCTGCAACCGATCCTCAATAGGGATTGTGATTTCGTGATCGGCTCCCGCCTGCGCGGGAAGCGTGAACCTGGCAGCCTGCTCATCTCACAGATCTTTGCGGGCTGGCTGGCGGGAGTACTTCTCAAACTCCTCTACCGAGTTTCCTACACCGACATGGGCCCCTTTCGCGCCATCAAGCGAGAAGCCCTCAACCGCCTGCAAATGCGCGAAGAAACCTACGGCTGGAATCTGGAAATGCAGATGCGCGCAGCCCAATGCGGCCTGTGCATTCGCGAAATCCCAGTGAGTTGTCGCAAACGCGCCGGAGGCGTAAGCAAGGTAGCCGGTTCACTAAGCGGCTCATTTCGAGCCGCCATACGCATCACTCAAACCCTGGTACGCGTCGCCTCAACCCCAAAGCCCTAAACCTCAAATTCTCAATCAACCAAGAACCCGGAGTGTCAAACTCTGGGTGGTGACAACGAACCCTGAGTATCAAAGTCTGGCGTGATCACGAACCCTGGAGTGTCAAACTCTGGCGTGACCAAAAACCCGTGGGTGCCCCGCATCTCGCTCGTTTTTCGCGAGATGTGGGATACCACGGACCCTGACAGGTCACGCCACACGACACAACCAAGCCAAAAGGAAATCGGACGGGTGCCCCTCGCACCAGCGTACTCCGGATTTCCTGTGGATCTTGATGGCGTTGGCGAACTTCATGCGGCTTTCCTTAATGAAAGCCGCACACGCGGATGTCGGGGGCGCCCCGTGCAGGAAATCCGGATACGTGGGACGAAAACGATGGGGCGAAGCCCAACAATCGCTGTTGCTCATTCACCAGCAAACCCATACTGCCTACCCCTTGACCTTCTCCGCAACACTTTCAATCGCCTTCCACTCCGCCGCCGAAAGCCGCAACTTAGCCGCTCCCATATTCTCTTCCAGGTGCTTCACAGAAGAAGTCCCAGGTATGGGAATCAGAACCGGCGAATGGTGAAGCAACCAAGCCAATGAAATTTGGGCCACCGTAGCATTGTGTTGCTTGGCAATCTTGTCGAGAGGCCCACCGGCCTTCGCGAGCCTACCGGCCGCCACAGGAAACCACGGAATGAACGCCAGCTTGTGCTGCTCACAATACTGCAACACCTTCTCGTGTTGTCGATCGCTCAGGTTGTATTGATTCTGTACGCTGACGAGCTTGACCGTCTTACCCGCCCGATCAATTTCAGCCGGTGAAACTTCTGATAACCCGATATGCCGGATCTTCCCCGCCTTCTGCATATCTTTGAGTGCGCCCAGGCTCTCTTCCACCGGAACCTTGGGGTCAATACGATGTAGCTGGTAAAGCTCAATCCTCTCTAACTTCAACCGGCGAAGGCTCATCTCCACGCACTGCCGCAGGTACTCCGGACGCCCGACCATCTCCCATTTATTGGGTCCGGACCGCGCAAAACCACCTTTGGTTGCGATCACGAGCCCCTCAGGATAGGGAGAAAGAGCTTCAGCAATGATTTCCTCGCTGACCTCAGGACCGTATGCGTCTGCAGTGTCAATAAAGTTGACGCCGAGTTCCACCGCGCGCTGCAGCACTTTACGCGCTTCGTCGCGGTCTTTGGGTTCGCCCCAGATGCCGGGGCCCGTCAAGCGCATGGCTCCATACCCGAGCCGGTTGATGGTGAGGTCTCCGCCCAGCGCAAAAGTTCCCGTTGTTTCTGTTTGTAACGTTGTCATACACCTTGAGATTCGCCGCCCGTATGATTGGTTTCTCATTGTGCCAGCTACCGCCACCATTGTCGGAGCAGGTCCCAACGGATTAGCCGCCGCCATAGTCCTGGCCAACGCCGGCTTCGCCGTGGAGGTAAGGGAGGCGGCGTCCGTCGCTGGCGGAGCCGCACGCTCGGCTGAACTCACCTTACCCGGCTTCCTCCACGATCTGGGATCCGCAGTGCACCCGATGGCCGTGACCTCGCCCTTCTTCTCCTGCTTGCCGCTGGAGGAAGCTGGGTTGCGCTGGATCTATCCTTCCGCGGAGCTGGCGCACCCACTGGATGATGGCACCGCCGTCATCCTGGAACGGGATATTGGAAGCACAGCCTGTCAATTAGGGACAGATGCAGCCGCGTACCGTCGCCTCTATGCCCCGCTGCTGGCCGACTGGGATGGTCTTCGCCATGACCTGCTCAAGCCCGTCGGCTGGCCCCGGCATCCGATCGCCATGGCGCGTTTTGGCTTGCTGGGTTTGCGTTCCGCACGCTCTCTCGCCAACAGCCATTTCAAGGGAATCCGCGCTCGCGCACTCTTCGCCGGACTCGCAGCGCACTCATTCCTACCCCTCGAATCGTCCGTCTCGGCAGCTTTCGGACTGGTGTTAGGGGTGACCGGACATGCAGTTGGTTGGCCCATTCCGCAACGCGGAGCACAGTCCATCGCGGATGCGCTCGTCGTCTGTCTCCGAAAGGCCGGTGGTACGGTCACCACAGATGCCCCAGTGAGATCGCTGCAAGGCTTGGGGGATCTGGCTCTCCTCGACGTAACTCCCAGGCAGCTGTTGACCCTGGGCGGCGAAGAAATCCCCGCGTCCTTCCGGCGACAACTCCAGCGCTATCGCTACGGTCCCGGCGTGTTTAAGGTGGACTGGGCGCTGAGCCAGCCCATTCCGTGGAGGGCCAAAGAGTGCCTGCGAGCGGGCACCGTTCACCTGGGTGGTACCTTCGATGAAATTGCGGCTTCCGAACGCGCGCCCGGCAGCGGCGCAATGGGCGATCGCCCCTTTGTCCTGCTATCCCAGCCAACGCTTTTCGATCCCAGCCGCGCGCCCGAGGGAAAGCACGTGGCCTGGGCCTACTGCCACGTCCCCAACGGTTGGTCCGGATCTGCCCTGCAAGCGATCGAAGACCAGGTGGAGCGCTTCGCACCCGGTTTTCGCGACTGCATCCTGGCCCGGGCAGCCTTCAACACCGAAGCAATGCATGCCTGGAACCAGAACCTGGTGGGAGGTGACATCAACGGCGGCTCGGTCTCCGGCCTGCAGTTCTTCTTGCGGCCAACCTGGCGCCAATATGGCACCCCGCTCCCGGGTGTGTACCTCTGCTCCTCGTCCACACCCCCCGGCGGCGGAGTCCATGGGATGTGTGGCTACTGGGCAGCACGAAAAGCGCTCAGGCGCTATAAAGGACCTCGAGCATAGTGTAATCATCATTAGGGGGAGCCCCGGCCATGAAGCTCTCGACCTTGCTCAGAACCCCCTCGATGGTGGAACCTTCGAGAGCGGCATCCAACCGGTCCTCGCCAAAAAAATCTCCATTCAAGCTTTCCGCCTCGGTAACGCCGTCCGTGGCCAGCACAATCCGGTCCCCGGGCTTGAGCTGCAACCGCTCAGAAGCGAACGTAGCTTCTTCGATCAGCCCCACCACCATGTTGGCGTTTTCCAGGCGCCTCACCCCGGCGCTATTGGCCAACATGGGCTGCACATGCCCACAATTGACATATTCGAAGGTGCCGTCCGGCCCGAGCTTGACCAGGATCATGGTGGCGTATTTCTGCACATTTTTCTCGCAAATGTAACGATTGGCCACATCCGCGATTTGTGCCAACGGCTGACCAGCCAGCAGCAACCCGTAAAGCAGGCCCTGCAGCGTAGAGGCAAGAATGGCCGCCGACACTCCTTTGCCGGAGATGTCGGCAATCACCACGTAGAGGCCGTCCGGAGTCGCGATCACGTCGTAAAAGTCACCACCCACCTCCTTGCAGGCCACACTGCGGGCGTGCACCCGCGCATAGGGCAGGTTAGGGATGGCGAACTCCATCAGCCCCTGTTGGATGGCGGCCGCGATGTTGAGTTCTTCGCGGTACCGCCGTGCCGATTCTTCCGATTGGGCAAGAAAGGCGTTTTCCACCAACGCCGCAGCTTCGGTCGAGATCGTCTCCAGTAGATCGTTGTCCACCTGGCTCAGTTTGCCGGGTTGCAGCCGGCTGTCCAGGTACAGGACGCCGAGGATATCTTTCTCATGCAAATCACTGCTGGCCGCCCGCTTTCGCAGCGGAATGCAATACACCATGCGGATACTTTGCTGCACCATGCTTTCGGTGCGCGAATTGGCCTCAGCCGACAACGTGTCGGTGACGATGAATTTAGACGCTTTGAGGGCCTGGGCAATGGCACTGTGGGAAATGGTGGAATCGTCTTCCAGACGATCGCCTTTCAGGCTGCGGCCCGCGGCCAGGGTCAACTTCCCCTTCTCGTCCCTAAGGAATACGTAGCCTCGCTCCACCTGGGTCAACTCCAGGGTCGCTTCCACCAGCGTTGCCAGGATCTCGTTGACCGCCCCCAGGGTATTCAACCGTTGCGCGGCAGCCAGGAACCAGCTCAGCTTCTCCAGGTCGGAGGTGGGGGTCGAAATCGCATGCAGTTCGTCCAACAATTTGTGGATCGTCGAGGTGCTTTCCCGGGCGGGGCCAAAGCGTAGCGATGGGCCGTTCAGCGAGCCCAGGCGAATTTCGTCTCCCGGCTTCAACGCCTCGCGATCAACCAGGGGCTTGGCATTGAGAAAGGTGCCATGGCGGCTGCCACAGTCGATTACATGGAACTGACCCTTCTCATAGACGATGGCGGCATGGTCGCGGGAAATAAAGGCGTGCGCCAGTACCAGGTCGCGATCCTGCAAACGCCCGATGGTGAACGGCGTGTGCGTAACGTTGATCTCTTCCTGGCGGGATTCATCGATCAGCAACAAAGCAGTAGTTGGAATTGGCTCGGCCATAGGGCGATTGCTCCGGAGATTTGCAAGCTTGCCGGGATCACCGGGCTGATGTTAAGAAAATTACCACATGCGTAGATGCGGAAAGGCTTCGTCTGCGGGATCGACGGAGGCAGAAATTCCCGGCCTCCTGACAGCAACGATAGTCTCTCTCCAGCATCCAAGCGTGGAGAAACTCGGGCGCTAGCATGCGCCATGTACATTGAAGGCAGAGGAGAAGAGAAATCGTGCAAATGCCCCTAACACCACCCCCCCACAATCAAGGCTATGTCAGCTACCTCGCCGCCATGCAGCTCGAACTGAACACCGCTCCATGGGGCGAGCCGCACCAGCTGCCGGCACTTGACCTTCTCAAATCCCTGGATGATCTTGACGAGGAAGACGACGACGAAGAAGACGAAGATATCGATGATCTCGACGATGAGGAAGATGAAGAAGATCTCGACGAAGATTACGAAGATGATGAGGATGAAGACGAGGATGAGGACGACGAGGAAGAAGAAGATGATGAAGACGGAGGAGTTAAGCCACTGAAGATGGCATAATCGGTGCCCTGGTCTGTCGTCATCCGGCGGAGGCGTATCCCTCCGTTGCACCGGAGAAGTTGTCCGTTAGTACTAGTAATTGCCTGAAAGTGGAAGCTCTTGTTGGCGTTATCTGGGGTACCTTGTGACTGGCCCCTCTAGCCCGGAGAGTGACTGTGAAAAGGCGCATTTTGGTTGTCGATGATGATGACACAGCACGGCAGGCGGCCGCGCACAGCCTGCAGCTCATGGCGGGTTGGGAAGTGGTCGAAGCCTATTGCGGAGCGCAGGCGATTGAAAGCGCGAAGCAGCATCAACCGGATGCCATCCTGCTCGACGTGATGATGCCGGCAATGGACGGACCTGCCATGCTAGGCAAGCTCAGGGCAACCCGCGCCACCAGCCATATCCCCATTGTGTTGCTGACGGCAAAAGTGCAAGCCGTCTACGATGGCTCTCTTTCGCACCTGCCAGTGGCCGCCATCTTGCCCAAGCCCTTTGATCCCCTACGGCTGGCTAGCCAGGTCGCGGACGCGCTGGGATGGGAAAAAGAATAAACCCGTTGCGGGCAGGTAGGTACAGGCTCTAGTGTGCGTGAGAACCGATTTCAATATGAGTCCCGCAGGGACGGCTGAACTTAGCTCAGGACGCAGTCCTGGGTAGAAATTCGAGAGACGAAAAGTCCCGTAGGGACGACTGGAAGTTACCTGGAGGCGATCCCCGGAGCACTTCCATCTAAAAATATTCCGCGATTGAGAACTCCCGATCCGACAGATGTTTCAGTCGTCCCTACGGGACTTTTCAATGGCCATGCAGAACCCAGGACTGCGTCCTGGGCTAAGTTCAGCCGTCCCTGCGGGACTCATATTGCAATCGGTTCTCACGCACACACTCAGCCCGCACACAAACCCAACAGAATGATCTGGCCTTTGGGCCCTGAGGTGTCAATCAGTGTTGAGAAATGTCCCTTTTCCGCTGCCTGTTCAGGCTAGTACTGGTCGCCCGGCGCGAAAAGATTCCAAAATTCGGCCTTCCGGCGAAAGGGCAACTAAATTTGCCTCCCGCCCTTCTTCAAGACAACCCCAATTCTGGTCAAGCCCCATCAACTTGGAAGGATTGCGCGCAGCCAATTGGGCGCTCACGGCGATACCGGCGCCAGTAAACTCAGCAAAGTTGCGTACCGCCTGGTCCATGGTCAAAACGCTGCCCGCCAGGACTCCGGGTGATCCAGCGATAGTGCAACGTCCGTGCGCCACCTCCACGTCCAGATCGCCCAGCTTGTAGCCTCCGTCGGGCATGCCGGTGGCACTCATGCCATCCGTGATCAAAATGGATTTTTCTGCTCCCTTGGCTTTGAAGAACAGGCGGACCATGGCGGGATCTACGTGAATCCCGTCGCAGATGATTTCCGCGAAAAGGGCATCGTTATCCAGAACATAAGCAGCCACGCCAGGGTTGCGATGGTCCAGACTCCGCATGGCGTTGAAAGTGTGCGTGGCGCTGCGTGCACCAGCGCCGAAACCGGCTGCGGCTTCCTCCAGCGTGGCATCACTATGACCCAGGCTGCACACCACGCCAAGGCCACTGGCGTGCTCGATTAACTCGAGCGCTGAGGGCAACTCCGGAGCGATGGTGAGGATGCGGATATGCCCTCGAGCAGCTTGCCAGAAACGATCGAAGAGCGATATCGATGGCTGGACCAGCAGGCGCGACGGGTGAGCGCCGCGCTTGGCTGGGGAAAGAAACGGCCCCTCAAGATGAATACCCAGAGGCACGGCGGCATCGGTGGACGGTGCACGCTCGATCACCGCCGCAATCATGTCCAGGGCACGCAAAGTTTCTTCGGCCGATGAGGTGATGGTGGTGGGGTAATACGCTCCCACCCCGTGCCCAGCAAGCGCTACGCCCACTGCATGCATCGCTTCGGGTGTTCCCTCCATGACGTCGTGGCCCGCGGCCCCGTGGACATGGATGTTGAGGTAAGCCGGAACCAGGGTGGCTTCGCGGTAGGTATCGCCCGCCTCGCTCTTGAGGCGGCTATGAATAGATGTAATGTGCCCGTCGTCGACCGTGATCCGCGGATAATCGATGAATTCATTGCCGCGCAAGAGCCGGCGTGCCGTAATTGTGCTGTTCATCCAGTTGTCCCGTTCTTGTCCACGGGAAAGGATATAGCAAGCGAGAAATGCCCTGAAATGAGTCTCGCCGCCCGGGGCAATCCCTTGGCGGCGAGCTCGAGAACCGAGGCAACTGGGGCAAAACGGACAGTGAAAACTAGATGAAAAATCCGATTGCTTCGAGAACCTCGTCGCTCATTTCGATGTCGCTCAGCTTGGCTACCTTGGTGAACTTCAATTCTTCCCGGAACCGATCAAGGACGGCCGCGTTCAGGTCCGTGCGCTTGTCCAGCAGGTGCAGCAACTCTGCGGCCGTGGTTGCGTGCTGATAGTTGGCCTTGATGCCGCGTGAATTCTCTATCGTGACGGCCACTGGTAGGGTGCGGAAATCGCTGGCTTGCTGGTGGGGTAACCGTGCTCGAATGTTGACTCGCATATTGGAGACGATATTGTCATGCGAATGTGAGGTAGAAAATACGACCTTAAGGGCGAACGAATACCTGTAAGGGGTACGAACTAGGGCGCAAAAGGCCAGTACCGTTGTTTGCGGGCCAGCAGCAGGAAGAGACCGACGCCGCTAACGAAAACCGCCAGCACGTAGAGCATGTACTTCCAGCCCTGGGGCTGGAAGGCTTGCACCAGGAAGATGTAGAGCCAGCAGGCCATAGCAAACAACGCGGGCAACGGATACAGAAACATACGAAAAGGACGAGACGCTTCCGGGTGTCGCTTTCTGAACACCAACAGGCCGATGATCTGGCCAACAAACATGATCAAAATCCGGGCCAGGATCAGGGCCGTGATGATCTGCACCAGGTCGAACAAGCTGGCGATGGCCGACAGGATACCGACCAGCAGCAAAGACCGGTGAGGAAAGTCTTTCGTAGGGTGGGTCTTGCCGAAGAAGCGGAAGAAAGTGCCGTCAATCGCCGCCGCGAAGGGTATGCGTGAATAGCCCAACATCATGGAATAGACCGAGGCGAAGGCCGTAACCAGCACCATGACCGTCAACCACTGCCCAGCCCAGAAGCCGGCTACCCGTTCCATGAAGACCGAGCCCACGGCGTCGTAGATCACGGTGCCTGGCTTGATCATCTCCCGCCAGGGAAGAGCGCCCGTAAACGCGACAGAGATAGCCAGATCCAGTACCAGCACCAGCAGAATCGATCCGATAATGGCCCGCGGGATGACCCGTTCCGGCTCGCGTACCTCATCGCCCAGGTGGCAGATGTTGTAGTAGCCGAGGAAGTTGAACATCACCAGCATGGTTCCATTGCCCAGACCCAGCATGAACGCAACGCTCAGGTGAAAAGCGCCCGGCGGGAAGTCGAATAGCAGCCGCGGGTTCAAATGCACCAGGCCTTCCCCCACGACCCACAGGCTGGTCAACAGGAGGCCGCTCCAAAGCGCCAGCATGATGCGGGCGATATCCCGAATCTTGCGATAGAGCAGGATCATGGCAGCGAGTGCGAATCCCGCAGCCAGCAGGCGCAAAGCCCAGGGCCGGCTTACCAACCCCTTGAACACGAAGCCGGTATAGAGCGCCATGCCCACTGTCCCGGTGGCGATCTCCAGCGTGCCGCTGAAGAGGAACTGCCAAACGAATAGCCACGCCATCAATCGCCCCAGGCCCTCTCGCCCGAAGCACTCGCGCAGATAGGTATAGGAACCACCCGAACTGGGGAAGGTGGTGCCCAGCTCGGCGAAAACCAGGCCGTCCGCAATGGCAATCAAGGCTCCCACGAACCAGCACACCAGGGCTTGCGGTCCGCCCATCGTGGCGAGAATGGCCGGCACGGTGATGAACGGTCCTGTCCCCACCATGTTGGACATGTTGATCGAGATCGCGTTGAGCAAGCCGAACTTCTTGGGCAGGTGGACGGTGGGCATGAAGTAGGGTCGAGAATTCAATCTAAACTATTTCCCGAAGTTGCAGGAGAATTCCTAAGCCCTTATGGGCCAACCCCAAAGAAAGGTGGCGCAGCCGTAGCGGGGAAGGCGAAGCTCCTTATAGTATTCCCTAAGCGGTTAGTGGGATGGAACGCACGCGGCTTTGCGCTACAGAATCTTCATCGTTCCGATCGTTCGCGGGAGTCACTGGTGAAAGTGCAAGACGGAGATGTGGTACTGGTCCGTGACGGCTATGACACCTACTACCTCAACTTCCTGGCCGGAACTTCGCGCACCATGACAGTGACAGAGGACCCCGAACGCGTCTGGCTTCGCTCCACCTGGAAGCAAATCGATCCCCGCTTGCCCCTGGTGCACGGTTGACCATTTCCAAACTCAGTCCCGTAGGGACGGCTGAACATAGCCCAGGACGCAGTCCTGGGTTAGCATGCACCATTGAAGAGTCCCGCAAGGAACGATTGGAAGTGCTCTGGGATCGCCTCGGGGTAACTTCCAGCCGTCCCTACGGGACTTTTTGTCTCTCAAATCCCTACCCAGGACTGCGTCCTGGGCTAAGTTCAGCCGTCCCTGCGGGACTCATTTTGCAGTCGGTAGGTTCTCACACACACAACG
Organism: uncultured Acidobacteriaceae bacterium; assembly: GCA_963830325.1. GTDB lineage: Bacteria > Acidobacteriota > Terriglobia > Terriglobales > Acidobacteriaceae > PALSA-350. The sequence goes on along the minus strand of CAWHMV010000003.1, from coordinate 23,288 downwards.
ATGCCCTGGGGATGTCTTTTACGATCAGCCGCGTCGTGTTCGCGAATGCGTAAGGTTCAATTGTCAGGGAGACTTGCGCCGGCCCTTGGTTACCAGCGCAGGCAAGCCGGGGGCGGCATTCACGCTGGTCGAGCCATTCCGCAGCCCAAAACCGCATGACTCTCGCACGCAGAGGTGGGGAGCAATCTTATGCGTGACCGCAGGTGTGTTCTTGCCTTCAATCCGGTCGAGAAGAAGTTCTGTCGCCATGCACCCAACCTCATACTTGGGCAGCTCCATTGCCGTAAGCGGCGGATCAAATAGACGGAGCCACGGGTAATCATCCAAAGTGACAAGCCCAAAATCCTCCGGACACCGCATTCCCATCTCCTGAGCTGCCTGCATAAAGCCAACGGTCATCAGGAAATTTGCGACAAACACTGCATCGGGACGATGCGGTAACAGAGACAGACCGGCCCGGTGGCCGGAGTCGATACGATAGTCTCCCTCATACACCAGCTTGGGGTTGAAGCTTAGGCCGTTGGCCTTGAGCGCCTTCTTGAACCCCTGCAACCTGGCTCTGCCGTTGCTTACGCTCAGTGGGCCGCCCACCATGGCGATGGTCTTGTGTCCGATCCTGGCCAGGTGCGACACCGCTTCAAAGCTACCCTGGAGATCGTCGGTAATCACGGCGTCGTCCGTCAGGCTGGGATAAGTGCGCATCATGAGCACGGTGGGAACGTTCAAGCCCGACAAGAGGCCGATGGTCTGAGGACTGAGCTCGCCCGGCGATTTGGTAAGCAGAATGCCGTCCACTCGCTTCGCTACCAACAAATCGAGATAGAGTTCCTCTTTTTCCAGCAGTCCGTCGCTGTTACAGAGAAGAATGCTGTACCCGCGCTTTTGCGCCGTATCCTCAGCGCCGCGCACCAGCATGGGAAAAAATGGGTTAGAAATATCGGGAACAATCACACCCAGTGTGCGTGTGCGCTCGTTGGCCAGGCTTTGGGCGAGAGAATTAGGCCGGTAATTCAGTTTAAGGATGGCGGCATCGACCCGCTTTTTGAGCGGCGCGCCAACATGGCTCTTGTTATTAATGACAGCAGACACAGTGAACACGGAAACCCGTGCTTCGCGCGCTACATCATAAATGGTTGGTGTCTTACGTCTTGAAGACCGGGAACCGCGAGGTGAATCGACCATGATTTTCTTTTCCCAATCCAGCCAGCGGAAGGATCAAGACTTCAGAGATTCTAGCATCCAGGCTAATCGGTTCGCCGCGATTGCAGAATCGTCGTGAGTAGGTCCGGTTTCCCGGAGATGCGAGTAAGGTGCGGCGAGCGCAAACCCTGGTGGTAATCCACCGCGGAGTCGGCATAATAGCCATCCGTCAGGGTAAGCAGTTCGATCGGCTGCGGCATGGTTTCCGCGCCCACGATAGATTGACGAAGTAAGTCGGCAGAATAGACGCGATGGTTAACACCCATCAACTTCGATCCTGGAGACAGTCCAGCCCGCCCTGCCGCCGAGTCCGGAGCCACATCGACGATGGTTCCGTCCTGATCGATGATCAAACCGATCGAGGCTGATAAATCGGCCTGTTGAGAGACGCTCTCCGCGTCGACAGCAGCCTGGTTTGGCTCGTCTGTGTAAGTCACGGTCCAGCCGGCCGCTTCGAGGCCGGGCGAAACCGGCGTGGGACGCGTGGCCAGCAGATTACCCTGGAGCAGGCTGTTCCAGTCATAGGGAACGGTGTGGTTCAACGCGTCGACCAGGTCCTGGTAAGTGTAAGGCTTTACCGTCACCACTCCATCGGGTGGTCCAAAAAAGTCGGCAGCAAACGTATCCAGGCTGCGCGCTCCCTTGCTTTTTTCTCGCAGAATGCTATCGACTTGCAGCCAGAGCAGAGGCCCTTCCCGGTAAAAGTCTGTCCCCCGGCGAAGGATCGTCCACGGCTGCCCGGCGGAATACAGAATCTGCGCGGACCTCGATACATCCTGCAGGTTTCGCCAGTCGCGCCCGGTTCGATTGTCCATCTCCGCCTGGTAGACCGCCATCCGGTCTTTCATCTGAGCGCTCGTTTCGAGGCCGGCCCGCGTAGCCAGAATCTCTGCCCAGTAGCTGGTAAGTCCTTCATAGACCCACAGCATGTCGCCGATCATCGGTTGCTGGTAGTCAGGGGTCGCGAGGCCGGTGGGCCGTCTGAACTTTCCATTCCAGGAGTGGATCATCTCGTGCGCCAGCAAATTGCCCGCTTCTGCGGAGAAGGAAGAACTCACCATCCCCAGTTCCGGCACCTGTTCATCGCTCGATTGGTGATGCTCCAGTCCGTCGCTGGTTTCGCCCTGTGCTTCCACCAGGAAGCGATAACTGGCATAGTGACGCGAGCGGAACATTGCACCGGTTTCGGAGACCAGGTTGCGCAAAGCGGCAATTCGCTCCGGCGGCACGTTGAGACCTTCCGGCGATTTCTCAAAGACGTCGAGCAAATGGCGCTGTGCAACCCCTTTGGGGGTGATGTCGAACTCGCGCATGATCGATCCGCACATCAGAGGCGAATCGATCAGCATGGTGAGCGGCACCGGATCGAAGTGAATGCTTCCACCTTGCTGTGATGGATGCGGCAACGCCGTAGCGTAAGACCAGCGGTCGGGAAGCCTGATCGAAGCCGAGACGGTTACCTGTTCGGCGATTGCGTCCGCGGGATAGAGGACAACCTGATCCCAGTTCACATCCCCCTGCACTGGAGTCGACGTATTGCCGATGGCGAAATCGTTGCCCGCTGCATACGCTCCTACCAGGGTGAAGTCCGCCACCAGGAGATTTGTTCCCTCGGGAACTGGGATATGGAAGCGGAAGATGTCCACCGGGTCGCGCACCCAGGCAATACTCTTGCCGTCTGCGGTAAACCTCAGGTTCACCAGGTCGGCGATAGGTCCGGTCGGCGCATGGTTGCCAGGGATCCACTTGGGGTAAACGAGATCTACCGTGTGAGCCGACGGGGAGGCCAAAGGGAAAGACTCATGTGCCCGCAGGATTTTTCTCGCGATTGTCGTTGCGTCCACTTCAAGCACGACGGTCGAGGTCTGCTGTGCCAGGGCGTTTGTTGCTGACAGAACAAGCCCAACCCAAACCAGACTGGAGGATGTGAGTCCGCGGCAGACACGTCGCAAAGTAAGAAAGGGCAATTCGCTGTTCACTCCGTTGCCGCCGGTTGCTTTCGGCTGGTACGACACATCGTACCAGTCCTACTGTTCACATAAAACAAACCGCTTAGTGAACAGATCCAGATCAGCCCCGAGTGGTCGGGGAGAATTTGCAACACGCCAAGCAGCTTTTGCCGCTTCGCGGGCGCTTTTGGTCTTTGGATCAACACTTACCTTAGCCAGGAAGATGCGGCGCAATCAGCTTATAGTTCAGTAGGGCGCCGAGATGTCGATTCAACAGGAACGAGGGCCGTGCGGTGAAGCATAGTCTGTTTGAACTGTTCAAGATTGGTATCGGGCCGTCGAGCTCACACACCATGGGGCCGATGCGGGCCGCGCTTCGCTTTGCCAGGGAACTGGAGTCGGCCGGACTGACTTTTCAGACCGCATCCATCCAGGTCGATCTTTACGGCTCGCTCGCGCTCACCGGCCACGGCCATGGCACGGACCGCGCCATCCTGCTTGGACTTTCCGGCCAAACCCCGGAAGGCATCAATCCCGCGGAAATCGAAGCCAGGCTCTCCGCAATTCGCGCCGCCAAAAAACTGGAATTGCCCGGTCGCCACTCCATCGCCTTCGAGGAGGCGAAGCATCTGATTTTTCATCGCGACCAGATGTATCCCGTGGCCAATGTTGTTTCTCATCCCAACGGCGTGCGCTTTTCCGCGTTCGACAAGGATGGGCATTTGCTTTTCGAGCGCATCTTCTTCTCGATCGGTGGCGGTTTCATTTTGTCTGAAGAGGAGCGTGCTGCCGCGGAGGCCATGCAGTCCCCGGTGAACAATCATGCAGGAGAAGTACCCTATTCTTTTCATAGTGCACAGGAACTCCTGGAGAAAGCGGCTGCCGCCAACATCACAATCCCGCAACTGATGTTCGCCAACGAGTGTGCTCTGGCAAACCAACGGGGCACTCCTGGGAACCCATTGCCGGCTGAGGAACAAGTCCGTCGAGGCATCCTGCACATCTGGCAAATTATGCGCGAGTGCACCCAGCGCGGCATCGAAACTGAGGGTATTCTTCCTGGCGGCCTTAAGGTCCGACGTCGCGCGGCGAAGCTGGCGGCGCGGTTGCGCGCAGGGGGATCAAAAGACCCTCTCTCCCAGCTTGACTGGATCACGGTGTACGCCATGGCTGTCAATGAAGAAAACGCCGCAGGGGGCCGAGTCGTTACCGCACCTACCAATGGCGCCGCAGGTGTGGTCCCCGCGGTTGCCCACTACTATCTGGAATTTGTCGACGGAGCCAATGAGGAAGGGATCATTCGCTATTTCCTGACTGCAGCCGCCATCGGCATTCTCTACAAAGAGAACGCTTCCATTTCCGGAGCGGAAGTCGGCTGCCAGGGCGAGGTGGGTGTTGCTTGTTCCATGGCCGCAGCCGGCCTGGTTTCGGCCATCAACGGGCCCAGGGAAACACCGCTCTCCGCAGCAGAGATCAATGACCGCATTGAACACGCCGCGGAAATCGGAATGGAGCATCACCTTGGCATGACTTGTGATCCCATCGGAGGTCTGGTGCAGGTTCCTTGCATCGAGCGCAACGCAGTGGGAGCTATCAAGGCGGTCAACGCAAGCCGGATGGCGATGAACGAGTCAGAAGGCCACAAGGTTTCACTCGACCAGGTCATCAAGACCATGTACCAGACAGGACTGGATATGCAGGCCCGCTATAAGGAGACGTCGCTGGCCGGCCTCGCCTTGAACGTCATCGAGTGTTGAAGGAACCAGACCGAGATAGCCCATGAGCATGCGTGGCGATTCATCCGCGACGCCTTCCCAAGGCGTTTCTCTGAGCTAGCCGTGTTCGACGCGCGCCTTTATATCCGAGTATGCCGAAGGGCGCATCGCCCAAACATGCCACCGGACAGCCGTCATGCAAAAGTTCCCGGACTTCGTCCCCGCATTTTCGCATTACCTCAAACCACTGATGCGCGATGGCTCCCAATTCACCTGCATGCTCTTTTATCCACGCATCGATAGTGGGATCCCGCTCGACAGCGCCGTTTAATCGCAGCAATTCCGTTCTCATCGTCGCTCCACTCATCAGCGGGGGGTTCTATGGCATTTTGAGAGCGACTCGCTGGTTCCAGGGTGCCACACTTTCCTCATACTCCATGGGATCGCCGAAACCTTCGGTTTGGACGCCGAGTTGGCGTAGAGCGTCCAAGGCCATCAATCGGCGATGCGCGTTGAATGTCATGATATGGGCGAAGACGCCGCCGTACGTGAAGGTCTCCGCCGGTTCGCACAGAGCGTCGACGAAAGTATCATCCCAGCTGGACCGGTTTCGGATGTCACCGAGAATACGATGCAGTTCACCATCTGTCTTCTCGAGCCTTTGCAGCATCGCTTGCGGGGAACGCTGGGATTTGGGAGGGCCGTTCATATCCATATCGGCTCCTGACAGCGCTGCGGTCCAGACTTCCTTAGTGAAGACAATGTTTTCTAATAGCTGCCTTAGAGTCTTATTCGACTCTCGCCACGGCAGCAGCTCTACGACCGTGGGCAGCGGCCGATCCAATTGTTCCTCTGTCAAAGTACCCGCGTATTCCAGCAAACGCCGCGTATGCCAGGAGTCATTGCCTGCAAAACGATCGAATAGATCCATGTCTTTCTCTCCTTTTGTTGTCGAACCAGGGGCAAAAAAGTGAATTTTGTTGGCCGCCGGCAAATGAAAGTGCGGATCACGCATGCGCCGGTAGATGCTGGGCGAAGTCCGAAAAGCTTTGCGGAAAGCGCGAGTGAACGCCTCCAACGAACCGTAGTTGGCGTCCAGGGCAATGTCCGTGACCGACGTTCCGGTATGCCCCAGTTGATAGGCTGCTCTTTCCAACAACAGCCGTCGTCGCATGGCTGCCGGAGTTTCATCGACCACGGTTCGGAACAACCTGTGGAACTGCGTGCGGCTTTGATACGCTTGGCGCGCCAGATCTTGCGTTTTCGCCTGAGTGTCCAGGGAGTTCGCGACAATTGCAGAGAGGCGGTCTGCCGTGTCCTGACCATCGCCTTTATTCATGCGTCCGGTTCCCCATCTCGAACGAATCATAGACAAAAGATGACACCTCCCGCCTGATCGTACGTACCAATCTTCTACGGTGACCGCAGCATCAGAACAGACGCTACGACTGCAGCCAGTACGACCATCCACGGGCGCACTTTGCCGATCGTCAGCAAGGCAAGAGCGGCGGCAGCCACCAGAACATCTGCTCCGGAGTGAATCGCAGTGCTACAAACGGGGCGCAAAAACGCCGCCACCAAGACCCCCAGGACGCTCGCATTAATGCCCGGGAGAGTGGTTCGCAGAGGCCGCGACTCTCTGATTCGTGACCAGAAAGTGAGCGCAGCCACCATGGCAAGAAGACCGGGAAGGAAAATCGCGACCAGCGCAACCAAACCGAGACCTACGCGCGAATTGCTGGCTTGGATCGCCGCACCGAGAAAAGCCGCAAACGCGAACAGTGGGCCTGGAAGCGCTTGCGCGAAACCGTAACCTGTCAGGAACGATGGTTGCGTTACCCAACCGGGCGATACGACCGCATGTTCGAGCAGCGGCAAGACCACATGGCCACCGCCAAACACCAGCGCCCCGCTGAGGTAGAACGCGCCGCTGACCTGCACCATGCCAGGATGTGTCTTCGGGATGATCGCGCCGGCGATGAGCAGCACCAGGTACAAAGCGCCCGCGATCGCTCCCGCACGGCGAGAGATGCGAAAGTCGAGCGGCGGCAGCTGGGGGGCAAAATCGCCGCGCAGAAATACCGCTCCACAGAGGGCGCCAACGACAATCGCCAGGAACGTACTGATAGATGCCGGGCCGAACATGGCAATGACAAGGGCGATGAGAGCGATGAGCACTCGCTGCCAGTCTGGCGTAAGACTTTTCCGCATAACCAGAATCGCCTGTGCAACCACCGCCACCGCGGAGAGCTGGAGCCCATGCACGACTGCGGTTCCCATCTTTCCGTGCAGGGATTGCTCGGCAAAGGCAAACCAGATCATCAGAACTGCAGAGGGAAGAGTAAAACCTATCCAGGCAGCAAGACCTCCCAGCCAACCGCCGCGCAACAAGCCGAGAGAAAATGCCGTTTGACTGCTGGCGGGTCCCGGCAACGACTGAGCCACCGCGATGATCTCTGCGTAGGTTTCTTCAGAACACCATCCTCGCCGCTCTACCAACTCGGTGCGAAAGTAGCCGAGATGAGCGATGGGTCCGCCGAAGGATGTGAAGCCCAGGCGGAGAAAAACGCCCAACTCTTTTATGCGGTCTTCGAGTTCATCGCTCATAGTCGAACAGCGACATGAAACCGTAGTCCATGTGCAGCTGCTGGTGACAATGAAAGAGGGTTAGCCCTGGATTGTCGGCGGTGAAGTCGATCTCCATTTCCTGGTAGCCGCCCACCATGACCACGTCCTTCCTGACCCCGGAAGTTGGCTGTCCAGCGATCCGGCTGAGTTCAAAGGTATGGCGGTGCAGATGGATGGGATGGATGTCATCGCTGGCATTGCGCATCCGCAGGCGATACCGCTTTCCCTGGACCAGATGAAAGGCCGGCGTAGCCATCATCTGATCCAGCGGATACGACACGCCGTTGATCGTCCAGCGATTGAAGCCGGCGAGCGCGGCATTGTCCTTGGCAAAGGTCATGTCAATCAGGTGGTCGGGCGCCTGCGACGGGCTCTCCGCTTGACCGAAGTGTGCGTAATTCCAGTGAAACGGATGGGGAGGTATCCATTGCGGCTTGCCCGAGCGTCCGGCGTACTCGACCACGATTCCCATTCCGTGGCGACGGTCGTCGTCACTCATATCGCCCATCACCCACACGCCGGGATGATTCATTTCGACGATGGCAGAAATCCGTTCTGCAGTTCCAATCCACAAGCCCGGCACTCGAACTGGTTTGGGCAGCGGATTTCCGTCCATTGCCACCACCAGGAATGTATGGCCCGGCAATGCCAGGCTTCGGATCTCGCCCGCACTGCCGTTCAACACGTGAAAGAGTACCCGCTCGCCCTGTTTCACGCGCACCGGATCGCCATGGCCGAGCATGCGTCCATTGATGGTGAATGCGTCGTAACCGACCTCGTACCCCTTCGGCATTTTCTTTGCCAGCGACGCTTTCATGGCGCTCTCGCCGGCCTCTTTCAGATCTTTCACCGTGGCCGAGGGCGAAAGGAAATCCATATCCATATCGCCGCCCTGGCTGAAAGTAGGCTGGAACTCCTTCAGGGTGAGAAACACTTCGCGGTCGTACTTGCCCGGGTCATTCTTCGGTTCGATATAGACCGGACCGACCAGGCCGCTGTACTGGCCGCGGCTTAGGTCAGCGCCGGCGCGCACGTGCGTGTGGTAGAAGCGAAATCCGGAGGGGCGAGGTACGAACGAAATCCGCCGGCTGCCGTGGGGCGGGATAAAGGGTGTTCCCTCCTCGGCGGCGCCATCCACATCCGAAGGAATCGACTGCCCATGCCAATGAAGTTGCTCCGGGATGTCGGTGTCGTTGTGCACGTCCACCGTCGCCCGCACACCTTCCCGGAAACGGAGCAGCGGCCCGGGGAACTGACCGTTGTAAGCCGTCACCGAGACAATGCGATTGGGAGCCAGTTCAATCGGCTGGGTGGCAATGGTAAGAGCGTAATCGGCTTTTGTCTCCGCCTGCAGATTTCCAGCTGTCGTCCACGCGAGCCTCGTGCGGCCACTCAGCAGAGCGCCGCCCGCGACCGCAGGCGCAGTCGACAGGAACTTTCGGCGAGAAAGATTGATGCCGTTCATGGAGTCAATTATGTAGCATCCCGTTGGAGTCTATAAGCTGTTGCTATGCAAGTGCACCTGATCGACGGCACGTACGAATTGTTTCGCCACTATTATGCTCTTCCCAAGGTGCGCGACAGCAAGGGGCAGGAAGTCGCAGCCGTGCGGGGCGTGCTGGCCTCGCTCATGGGCATGTTGGGCAACGGTGCTACGCACATGGGCGTAGCCACCGATCACGTTATTGAATCATTTCGCAATGACCTGTGGCCGGGCTATAAGACGGGGGAAGGCGTGGAGCCGGAACTGCTAGCCCAGTTCCCACTCCTTGAAGAAGCGCTCTCCGCCCTTGGGATCGTGGTTTGGCGGATGGTGGAGTTCGAGGCGGATGATGCACTGGCAGCGGCCGCCAAAGCGGCAGCGGACGACCCGCGCGTCGAACGTGTGATTATCTGCACGCCCGATAAAGACCTCGCGCAGTGTGTACGAGGAACTCGAGTGGTACAACTGGACCGGCGCAAAAACATTACTCGGGACGAATTAGGTGTGGTCGCGAAATTCGGAGTAGAGCCGGCGTCGATACCTGATTATCTTGCCCTCGTGGGCGACTCGGCAGACGGTTTTCCCGGGCTGCCCGGCTGGGGAGCGAAATCGGCTGCCGCTGTACTCGCGAAGTTCAATCGTCTCGAATCCATTCCTTCCAACTGGAGAGAGTGGGGAGTGAATGTTGCCAGCCCCAAGGCATTGTCGAGTACGCTCGTCGCCAATCTTGATCAAGCTTTGCTCTTTCGGGTTTTGGCCACGTTGCGCACTGACGTTCCGGTGTTTGACTCCGTTGACCAGCTCGAATGGAAAGGGCCTACTGCAGACTTTGCCCCACTAGCTGCCCGGCTTGACTCCTCCGTAACAAAAGGCAAGACCCGAGAGCCCAAATCGTAGAACGGAAAAGAAGTTATCTGGGAGTCACCGCTCTGTGGCTTTGTATCAGGGCACGACTAAAAGTCGGGCCGTTGAGGGCACAACAAAGATCTGGGCTTCAGCCCCTGAGGTACATCTTTAGGATCTGTGGATGGGCGACCGGCTCCGGATTGAGTCCCGCAGGGACGGCTGAACTTAGCCCAGGACGCAGTTCTGGGTTGGTGTTCGCCATCGAAGAGTCCCGCTGGGACGACTGGAAGCTACCATGGCATGGTCCGGGATCACGGAGCATCTCCAGATAGGAATACCCAGGATTGCATCCTGGGTAACATTCAGCCGTCCCCGTTCGACAAGCTCAGGGCAGGCTCTGCGGGACTCCCTTTCGAGATGTCACGCAGGGGCTGAAGCCCAAGGCTCTTTGCACCCTTTGCGACCCGACTAAGGTCGTGCTCTGATACAAAACAGCCGCGGTGGCATTTAGCCAAAGGATTACCCCGCCACAGTCGACTGGCGAACGATCAGCTTCGGTTCGACAAAAGCGGTCTGCGGTACGTCGTCGTCCGGTTTGGTCGCAAGCACAAGCACTCGTCGCGCCGCGGCCTCGCCCATACGCTGGATTGACTGATCTACCGACGTGAGCGGCACCTTGAAATACTCGGCATAACGCAGGTTGCCGCAGCCGACGAATGCGATGTCGCCCGGGATGCTAAGGCCGGCCTGTACCGCCGCCTGAATGGCGCCGACAGCCGACAAATCGTTGTAGCAGAAGACCGCGTCCGGCCGCTGCTTTTGCGCCAGCAGTTCCTGCATGGCGCGATAGCCGGCAGAGTCGCCCGTCTCTTCAAATCGTTCGCGAGTGATCACGTAGCTTTTCGGCAGCTTGATGCCCGCGACACCCAGAGCATTACGAAACCCCTTGAGACGATCTATCGATGGACTCGTACCCTGGCCGCCGATATGGGCGATCCTTTTGCGTCCGAGACCGATCAGATGACGCGTCGCCAGTTCGCCCACCAGCACATCGTTCGACCCCACGAAATCGGTCCCCAGTCTCGGGATGTTACGGTCGATCAGGAGTAGCGGTGGACCCCCATCGGTGGAGAACTCTGCCTCTTCGATGTTCTGGCAAGAAGCCACGAGAAGAACGTCCACTCCCCGGTTCACCAGGGTGCGGATTTCCTGGCGCTCAATCTCGGGATCTTCTTCAGAAGATGACAACACCAGTGCCAGTCCGCTCGGGCGCAGCGCTCCCGCGAGAGACTTGGCGAACTCACCGAAGAACGGATGCACGAGATCCGGTACTACCAGTCCTATGGCAAAAGACCGGCCGCTCGCCAGGCCGCGCGCCTGCATATTGGGCTGGTAGTTCAGCTCGGCCATCCGCTTCAGCACCCGGGCGCGCGTCCGCTCCCCGATGTCGAGGCCGCCGCGTAACACTTTCGACACGGTGACCGTTGACACACCGAGATCCGCGGCAATGTCTTTCAGACGTACGGCCACGTTGCCCCTCGATCAAAACTCTTCAGGAAAGAAATCATCCGAAGCGCGTCTGTCGCCAGAGCGCCCAACCCGCGCCACCCAGCGCAACCAACAGTGCCAGCGTCAGCACCGCAATCCAACCCACGTTCATTGCCAGCGGAGGTACGACCGCGTTTAATCCAAGCCACAGAAAGAGGCAGCTTGCCGCCAGGACGATAGCCACGTCCCACCAGCGGCGTCGTCCGCTGCGGTCAGTGAATTCGTCGCCGCTCTGCGCCAGCAGCACCTCGCCATAGTCCAATCCATAGCGGTTGCACTCTCGCGCAAGCGCCTCGTTCCGCGAGTGGTTCTCGCGCGACGAAGCCACTGCGGTGCTGATCGCGAGCGCCCCCAGGATCATCAACACCGATCCTCCAAGTACCAGGGCGAGATGAGCCCGGTTCGCCGAGGCCAGCTCGCCGAAGACCAGTGCACCCCAGGCCAGTCCCCAGAGCTGGTTGGTATTGGAGAGCGGAATGCCCCGCCCAATGCCCAGATATTTGGCGGCAAACTGCTGAAAGAGGTCGCCGACTACCCACACGAAGCCTCCCAGGAATAGCCAAAACAGCAACTGCCTGCTCTGCATCAGCTGGAATGCAGACGACTTCATGCCGCCGTCGAGCGTCCAGGTGAGGAGAAACATCGTCCCCAATTCACCCACCGTGAACACGGTAACGAAGGAGAGTGGATTCATGCCGCTTAGATAAGCCTTGCGATAGGGCACATACATGGTTCCCCACATGAGGCTTGCACCGGCCGCCGCCAGAAGGCCCATGATGGCGTGCGGCGGAACTCCGCCGGCACCTTGAATGGTGCTAAAGCCGAGCATGATGGCCGCGGCCACGATGCAAATGCTGCCGCAAACTACCTTGGCGACATTTTTTGCCGTCGCCCCCTGTAGCTCGCGGAATAACAGTCTGCCCCACAGCAGCCCGATCAATGAGTTGGTGTTCCAGAGGGGGAAAGCCGTGGCCAGTCCCACATCGCGAATGGCGAAGACCGTTAAGGTGTTGGCCACGGCCCAGAGCGCGCCGGCAAGGACCGCCCAGACCATCAGGTGTTTCTTTGCAAATAGATCCGCAAAGACATAACTGGTTCCTTTGAGCAACGTGGGGAACGTCCAGCGGGCGGTAAAGACGCCGGCAACCATGCACAGAGAGACCGCGAACGGAGAGAAGCCGGCGTTGACCAGCTTCGTCGGCGCCTCGGCCGCGCCCAACCAGACGCCCGCGGCGAGACCGCAGATCACTCCCAATCCGTGAAGCGAGCGATTAGCTGCTGGGGTTCGTGCTTTCACTCCTACCGCGTTGTCTGTGGCCATCTGGCTCCAAGAGGATGAACTACTTGCCGTGAATGAAGACCAGCAGCCCTACTCCCATCACCAGGACAACGGCAGGGATCCAGAACTGAACGTCCGTCAGGATAGCCCGTAATGTTTTCGTCCGGCCACCGCGTTCCTCATCCATGGGCATCTTGTGTTAACTTCCGGATTAACGTAACCGATTACGAAAAATTACGTTATCGGCCGCATCGTGCCACTGTCAAGAAAAACCCTTGAGAGCTTCAGAGATACCATCGAAAGTAGGATTGTCTGCCGCCGGGAATTAGTGTACGTTAGCGGTAACGTAGATTTCGCGAAGCTGCCCGCACCCGGATACTTGAAGGAGATACTCACATGAGCCAACCCACTGTTGTTTCCAACCAACCATTGCAAAATCTTGATCAGTGGGATGACTTTCTCGAGGGCCGCTACAAGGAAGGCAAGAGCGAAGAGGAGTTTCGCCAATACGACGCAACCGCCACCCCCGGCGTCGCCGAGTTCTACCGCTTGAACCACGAGAACATGACCGTCGACTATGTGTTGGCGAAGGAAGAGCAATACTTCACCCTGCGGAAGGGGCAAAAGACCGTCTGGGAAGCCGCCGAATTCCTCAACACCCTGGTGGACGACAGCGATCCGGATACTGACCTTACCCAGATTGAGCATCTATTGCAGACCTCGGAGGCAATGCGCCGCGACGGTCAGCCGCGCTGGATGATCCTGACGGGCTTCATCCACGATCTCGGCAAGTGTCTTTGCTTGTATGGTGAGCCGCAATGGGGCGTGGTGGGCGACACCTTTCCGGTTGGCTGCGCCTGGTCGAAGGACATCGTGTTCCCTGAATACTTTGCCAAAAACCCTGACCGCAACGTCGCCAGCTACCAAACGAGGTACGGCATCTACGAGCCCAATTGCGGGCTTGATAACCTGCACATGTCTTTCGGTCACGATGGCTACATCGCCAAGGTGATGCGGCCTTACCTTCGCGACGAGTCGCTCTACATGCTCCGCTACCACTCGTTCTATCCGTGGCACAAGCACGGAGCGTATGACCACTTGTGCAATGAGAAAGATCGCTCCATGCTGGATTGGGTGCTCAAATTCAATCAGTACGACCTGTACTCAAAGGGGCACACTAAGCCCAATCTCGTGCAGCTGAAGCCCTATTACGACGACCTGTTTGCCGAGTTCCTGCCGGCCACGCTGGCCTGGTAAACAATTGTTCCTGCTCAGTTTCTGTCACCGCGAGTGAATCCTGGCATTTCCGGGGATTCTTCGCCCAGCCAAATTCATTCTGCCAATCGAATAGCCACACCGACAACCCGTCCCACGTTTTCTATCTCTGTTCGGTACTTCCACCTCCGACTGGGAGTGGCAGACAGCGGGTGGGGAATCAGCGTCAACCATTCCGAGTTCTTATCCAATTCGCACCAGCCGCAGACATAGGTATCCCTGACCATGAGGAAATAAATGGGTCGTTGAAATTCCTGCGTCCAGTCTTTCCGCGAAGAGATAGCGCGTTTTTGGGTATCGATCTGAACAATTGAGCCCGGCGGAATCATAGGATCCAAGGTGCGGTCGCGCCTGCCAAGGATGCCTCGCCTGTACTGCACCGGCAACGAACCGGTCGTTGTCCAAAGCAGTGTGGTCTCGTCCGGCGGCTGATCGGGACCACAAACGTTCTGAAGCAAATATCTTGCCTGCTCCTCCAGTGGCCCTTCCGTTAACGACATCGTCGCATTCGGACTGGAAAGTTGCATGAGGAGATTGGGTTGGGTGTCTCCCGGATATAAGGAGCGTAACAGATGTTCTGGATGGAGATTGTAGATGCCGGCCAGCACAATCAGCTTGTTGACAGTCAGTTCATGTTCTTCGCGCTCCAGTCGGTCCAGCCAGCTAGCAGAGACCTGGTAGGACCGATTGCCCCGTTCCCGAGCAATGCGAAGGCACCGTTCTTCCACCTCGCGCAAAGAGAGTTGCCATTGCTGACGAATCGTGCGTAGTCTGGCACCGATGCTATCCAAGAGCGATCTCCCTTGGCAGACCCTTTTCAACGATTCGAACGAACATCTGCATCGCGTCGAATTTATCCAAGTTCGACTCCTACTTTGATTGTCCGAGTAACCCGGGCGAGGCTCGTACGCCGGGTTGTGCAAGGCCCAGTGTACCCTTTGGCTGTCAGCCTTACAGACTGGAACGGAGATCCCAATGAGCGCATACCTTATCTTTACCCGCGACAAGACACTCGATGAGCGTGAGCTGGCCACTTACTCAAAAGACGTGCCGGCGACTCTCGCCGGACATCCGGTTAAGCTTCTCGCTCTTTACGGCTTGCACGAAGACCTGGAAGGACCTTCCACGGAAGGTACAGTCATCCTCGAGTTCCCGAGTATGGAGGCGGCAAAGGCGTGGTACAACGGGCCCGCCTATCGCGAGGTTCGGGAACATCGATTCAAAGGGTCGATCTATCACGTCACATTGGTGAATGGAGTTTGAGGGACGAAACTTCTGGGGCTGCTTGAGCGTCCGACGGAAAACGGAACAGCGATCGAAGGGAGCGTCAATGAAGTATCGTGGGCTGTTGCTGGCTTTAGCAACGTTGACCGGCGTAGCAAGTGCGCAATCACTTGACTGTAACCTCCAGGGATACAAGGCTGTCGACGGCTTGAAAGCGATCGGAAGCGATCGTGGCGTGACGTTGACGTGGCAGGGCGAAGGCGGGCAGGAACTTCGGGCATCCTTTGGCATCCGCGATGGGCAACCGGTCGTTCAGGAGCTTGCAGCGCGCCAGGGCATCGGCTCCTGGGTCGTTTTGGGGAAGAATCTAACCCCGGACTTCCAGGTGTCGACTGGGAAGCGGCGCATCTCGCAAGCTCAACGTACCCAATTGAAGGCTCTCAACAAAGACACTCCCGAGGAGGAAAGCAGGCGAAAGTGGAATACTTTCTGGGATGCACCTCTCGTTATCCCGGGCCGCGGGGACACCACAGATTTGCCACGCACCGAGGCTGAAATCACCCATGCGTCCGTTAGCTACCAATCCAGCACCTGCAAGGTAGCTACGGAAGGAAACCAGCTGAGCGTGACCTTCGATGGCTTGAAGCTAGGCATTTTCGCGGGCAATCTACGCTTCATCGCCTACAAGGGAACAAACCTGCTTCGCCAGGAAGCGTTGGCCAAGACCCAGGAGCCATCCGTTGCCTATATCTATAAGGCGGGCCTGAAGGGCTTTCCCATCACGCCGAACACCAAGTTGGTCTGGCGCGACAGTGCGGAGCACACGCAGTACGAATACTTTGGCGGGGCACCGAATACGGAGCCGGTTGGGCTGCGGGCACGCAACCGTATGACGATTCTGGATCCGGGCGCCGGTTCCCTCGCCGTCTTTCCGTCCCCGCACAAGTTCTTCTTCGCTCGCGAGGATGAAATAAACGTCGGCTACGTTTACTACCGCAAGGACGACAACTCTTCCTTTTCTTTAGGGGTGATGTGGCCTGAGCAAGGCGAGGGATACCACCCCTGGGGCGTCACCGATGAGGAATGGAATCGCCGGACTAAGACTTCCCGGGGCCATGCGGACAACTACGCCCTCTACAATGCACCGGCAGGAACGGAGCAGCGCATGGCGGTCTATTACTATCTGAACGCCAAGGATGATCGCGCGACCCGCGAGTCCGTTCTTGCTTACACCCATGATGACGTCTTCAAGCCTGTGCCTGGTTTCAAAGTGATGACCGGACACTTTCATATGGACTTCAACGAGCTGCTGCGCGACCGCAACACGTTGGATTACCAGCCACCCTGGATCGCGGTCTTCCGCGCACTCGGAGTTAACATCCTTTACTTAGCCGACTTCCATGACGACTCGCATCCCAACGATCCCGGGCCGCTCCGCTTCGCGGAGGAGAAAGTCTATTTCGAAGGTTCGGAGCGTGTCTCCGACAAAGATTTCCTGGTCATTCCAGCAGAAGAACCCGATGCTTACTTCGGTGGCCACTGGTACCTGATGACACCGAAACCGGTGTACTACTCCCATACTTCGGGTCCGGGCGATGGCAAAGCTGGGGCGACGCAAGGTAACGTCCGTCCGCCAGGCACGCCCTTCGAAGAGGATCTTCCGGAGTATGGTCACGTATACCACCTTGGCTCCTCGGAAGACGTCCTGAATTTCGTCAATAAAGAGAATGCCATTATGTGGACCACGCACCCGGAGACTAAAAATTCCGAAGGTTATCCCGAAGCCTATAAGGACAAGGACTTTTTCCAGAGCGACCGGTTCATCGGTGCATCATGGGAATCATTGCCTGTGGACCTGTCGGAAAAGGAAGAGTGTGAGGTCCGCTGCTTTGGAGTCGAAGACAACATGAGCAACTGGTCACCCAGGGTAAAGTACATGCTCACCGAAGGTGATACTTATACCAAATGGCCCGATGATGAGACCTACCCTCAATTGGCCATCAACTATATCAAGCTCGATAAGGTTCCTCTTTACAACGAAAGCTGGTCTCCGGTCCTCGAGGCGATTCGGCGCGGCGAGTTTTACGGCACCAACGGTGAAGTGCTCTTTCACGATTGGGGCGTCCAGGGTACCGGTGCGAAGAGTGTCTATAAAGCCAGGATCGAATACACCTTCCCGCTGGATTTTGCAGACCTGACGTGGGGCGATGGCGTCAAGACCGAGCACAAGTTCATCGATCTGAAAGACACCATGCCTTTCGGGACCAAGGAGTTCAACATTCCCTTCGACGCTACGGGTAAGAAGTGGATCCGGCTCTCCGTATGGGACTCGACTGGAAGCGGTGCCTGGTTGAACCCGGTCAACTTGAACTCGAAATAGTAAGATCTCGTGTTGCGGCGATCCGATAGCTCAGGAAAGAAAGCTTAAGATGCGCAAGATCGTGACAATTCTGGTGGCGGCGTCTTGGGCATTCGCATTCTCACAGATAACTCTTCAAAAAGGAGACTGGGCGGTGTATGGCCACGACGCCGGAGGCACACGTTACTCACCCCTCAAACAAATCAATACGGCCAATGTCGGCCGATTGCAGCGCGCCTGGACCTATCACACTGGAGAAAAAGGCCGATCCCTGGAGTCGACTCCGATCTGCGTCAATGACACCTTATATTTTTCGACTCAGAACCAGAACATTGTGGCTCTGGATCCGACAACCGGCAAGGAAGTTTGGAAGTACACCAATCCCAATCCCCGGGGTTCAGAGAGCCGCGGAGTGGCCTACTGGGCGGGCGATAGACAAACACCGCCTCGGATCTTGTTTGGCACGGGGAACGGGCAGCTCATCGAGCTCGACGCGAAGACTGGGACGCTTGTGCCGTCGTTTGGAGACAAAGGGATTGTCGATCTGCGAGCAGGGATAGCGGATGGCTACCCGAAAGCCAATTACGCCATCAGCTCGCCGCCCGTGATCTATCGCGATGTCGTGATTGTGGGTCCGTCGACGCAGGAGTCAGGCAGCGTTGGACCGAGTGGGGAACCGCGGGGTTTCGATGTGCGAACCGGGAAGCAGCTATGGGCTTTTCATACCGTGCCGCAGCCGGGAGAAGAAGGCAACAACACCTGGGGTGAAAATGGATGGAAGAACCGGGCTGGCCCGAGTCAGTGGGGTCTCGATACGGTGGATACTGAGCTCGGCCTGGTCTTTCTGCCGGTGGGCAATGCGGCAGACAGCTTTTACGGCGCCGATCGCAAGGGATCGGATCTGTACTCAAACAGCGTGATTGCTCTTGACGCACTGACTGGAAAGCTGCGCTGGTACTACCAGATGGTTCACCATGATCTGTGGGACTACGATATGAACGCCCCTCCGGCGTTGATCGAAGTCAAGCGCAACGGTCAGATTATTCCTGCGTTGGCAGAGACGAACAAGATGAGCCTGTTGTTCATTCTCGATCGAAGAACAGGCAAGCCTATATTCGGTGTGGAGGAACGTCCGGTGCCTAAGGGTGATACGCCCGGCGAGTGGTATTCGCCGACCGAGCCGTTCCCAGTTAAGCCTCCACCGCTTTCGCGCACGACGATCAGCAAGGACGATATCTCCAGGCGCACTCCCGAGGCGGAAAAATTCTGCAGTGAATGGTTGAGCCGCTTACGCTTTGGGGGACTCTACACACCGTTCGGTTTGACTCCTTCGCTATCTATGCCGGGAACCATGGGCGGAGGAAACTGGGGTGGTGTCTCCTTTGATCCGCAGTTGGGATACATATTCGTAAACACAAGCAGCCTGGGCACTGTGGGTCAAATGGCGGCGACCGCACCCGGGGCGCCCCTGCCCTATCACAATCTGGGCGGATACACGCGCTTCATCGACCAGGAGGGATATCCTTGCCAAAAGCCTCCCTGGGGAGAAATGAGCGCCGTGAATGCCAACACCGGCGAAATTGTTTGGCAGAAACCCCTCGGTAGCTATGACGAGTTAGAAGCGCAGGGCCTGAAGAATACCGGAGCGCCGAATATCGGCGGTTCCATAGTGACCGCCGGCGGCCTGGTGTTCATTGCCGCGACCACAGACTCCAAGTTCCGGGCATTCGATTCGCGTACCGGCGAGGAACTATGGGTGGTGAAGCTCGACGCGAGCGGTACGACCGTGCCGATGACATATCTAGGTAGCGATGGCAAGCAATATGTCTTGGTTGCCGCCGGCGGCACGAACCGCTTTCGGATGATCGCCGACACGGCGGACAAGAACTCCGACGCACTCATAGCTTTTTCAATTTCAGATCAGCAGCAGGCTGGATCCAGTCCTAGGCCGAATTCTTCGACCGCGCCTGCACTGAGGCCAACCAACTCCGCCGCACCCGGTGCTCTTGCCTCATCGACAGGCACGATGGCAGATTTGCCCGATGGGCGAGAAAAAGCAACCGTCATTGCGGTCTGTACCAAATGTCACGGGCCAAATACCTTTTCGACCCTTCGAATGAGCCGTAGTGCCTGGGAAAGTGAAGTGGCGGACATGAAAGATAAGGGAGCGGTCGCAACAGACGACGACTTCAAGAGGATCGTCGAATTTCTCGCTAAGAATTACCCCCCTCGGTGAAGGGCTCAAGGAGTAACGTCGGATGAGACGCAGGGATTTCGGTAAGGGGCTTGCCGGCGGACTTCTTACCACCGCCATAGCGAGGGCTGCAACTGCATTAGCCGCCACCAGCCAGGTGCAGAAAACCGCCGCGACTCCCAGAAAAAATACCATGATGCACGTCGGCGCCGATTACCACGTCGCCGAGGGCGGTGGCGTCATGTCGCGGGAGAACCTCGAATACAACCTGCGTTTCGGCGTCACGCATATCAGTCCAGACCCGGAGATGATCCTCGAAGGCGAGGCGGGCGTCCGCCGGCCGCTTGCTTCGCCCGACTCTCGCGGCGGTGCTTTTATTTCTGCGGAAGGACCCTCAGGCGGCGCCTTTGATCTCGACAAGTTGAAGCGCATGAGGGACGCCTGCGATGCCATGGGGATGACGATCGAAGGTTTCCGTATGGATTCCGGTTACATCGTGATGAAGCCGGGTCCGGAGCGCGATCGCAAGATCGATCAAATCCTCGAAAATGTCCGCAAGACGCACCTGGTGGGAGTGGGCCTCATCAGCCAGCATTGGACCATGATCCCCATCCGTCGCAACGGAAAAGAACCAGGCAGAGGAGGATCGACCTATGAAACCTTCAAGCTGGAAGAGAATTGGAAAGATTTACCGCCGGGCATTGCCGGCGATGTCAGCTCAGAAGAGTACTGGGAGCGCATCACTCATTTCCTTCAGAAAGTGATTCCTGTCTGCAAGGAGTACAACGTCAAGATGGCCAACCATCCCTACGATCCTCCCGGGTTGCCGCTTGGCTACGAGCACGTGGAGAACTTCGACTCCCCGTCGATTTTCACAGCGTACAAACGGTACGAGATGATCGTCGATAGTCCCTACAACGGCTTCCAACTCGATCTGGGAGTACTCGCCGAAGGGTCCGTGGACGCGAACAAGCAGATCCCTCCTCTAGTGCGCTACCTTGCCGAACGGGGCAAGATCCATCAGATTCACATGCGCGCGATCAAGGGCGGACTCAATCACTTCGCGGAAGTCTATCCCGATGAGGGGGTGCTCGATCTGTTCAAGATCATGCGCATACTGAGGGACTCAGGATACGGGGGCGGCATCCTACCGGATCACATGCCTTCCCATCCGGGCGATCCGGGAAAATTGCAGGCCTATGCGTTTGGATATGGCTATATCCACGCTCTCATCAATGGAGTGAATTCAGAGGTGTCATAGCCCGGAACTCGGGGACTCGAGGCCGCGTCGCAGCGCTGGCTTAAAACAACGGTTTATCGCTCCATTGAGGAAAACGTGGCCAGACATTGCCGGTCGAGTGGGAATGCGGTCGTCAGTGCTCGGACGTGGCTGGAAGCTCAGAGGGCTTGCCCCTGGCTGGCCTGGCAAATCGTTGGATATTCAGCCGATCGGTGCCTTCCTCGATTAGGTAGAATTTGTCGGCTTCTACGTTCCGGAATGTTTGTTGTAGACCGCTGGGCCACTTGACCTCGACCGTTTCAGCACGAGCGGTTTTTCCCAAGCCGAAATTGGCGCGCAGATCGCTCTGCGAAAGATAGCTCCCGCCGCCTTCAATTTCCCGAATTTGCGAACTGCCGCCAGCGAGGATCCGTATCCGAGCCCCCATAGCGTCACGATTGCTCTTAGTGCCCACGAGCTTGAAATTCAGGAAGTGATTCCCGGTGCCGCCGCTGTTGTGCAGTAACAGAGGCGCATCTCCGTTGTTAGCGACCACAACATCGACGAATCCGTCATTGTCGAAGTCCACAAACGCGACTCCGCGACCAACATAAGGGGTTTGAAACCCATTACCCGCCGACTTGCTGACATCCACAAACTTGCCGTTGTGTTCATTGTGAAACAGGGAGTTCAATTGCTTGTAGTGAATTCCTTGGGCGGTTTGCTCGACTTCGGGATAAACGTGACCGTTAGCTACAAAGAGATCGAGCCAGCCGTCGTTGTCGTAGTCGAAAAAACCTCCTCCAAAGCTCAGGACGTCATGAGTAGCGCGCGTAATTCCGGACTGGTTGCTGACCTCGTCGAAGAAGCCTTTGCCATCATTCTGCCAAAGGTGGTCGGAGGATAGCTGAAAATCAGAGATGTACAGATCAAGCCAACCGTCGTTGTTAAAGTCTCCCAGCGAGATACACATCGCCGCCATGACGGCACCATATCCGCTGAAGGCCATGCCGCTGGGTGCACCAATCTCCTTAAACGTGCCATCACGCTGGTTATGATAAAGATAGGCGCTTAGCCCATCGTTGGCGACGAAGAGGTCGGGCCAGCCGTCGTTATCATAATCGGCGGCGCCTACCGAAAGATTCTTTCCCTCGGGCTGATAGATTTTGGCTTTGACGGTAACGTTGGTAAAGGTTCCATCGCCATTGTTGTGGTACAGGGCGTCGGGACTGCCCCGGTAAACACTGGGCGCGCAACTGCTTTGCACTCCGCCCAAGTCGCAATAACGCTTGTCACCCAGTTCGACATAACTGCCGACGTAGAGATCGAGTCGGCCGTCGCGGTCGTAGTCAAAGAATGTCGCTCCCGAATGAAATGTACCTGACTCTGTGCCGGCAACTCCGGCCTTGTCGGTTACATCGGTGAATGTCCCATTTCCGTTGTTGCGATAGAGAACGTTGCGGCCGTACTGGGTAACAAACAGGTCGGGAAATCCATCGTTATCGTAGTCGCCCCAGACACATCCCAACCCGTAACCAGTACCAGGCACGCCGGCCTTTTCGGTGACATCAGTGAATGTGCCATCGCCATTGTTGCGATAAAGTGCGTTGCGAACAGAGATGCCGCGGTTGTACAGATCGCGCCCATTTACAAAATAGATGTCGGGCCAGCCGTCACCGTCAAAGTCGGCCACGCAGACTCCGGGGCCAAACTCCTCCCGGTTGATGGAGGTGCCGTTGTTGCCCTTGAAGTGGATAAACTTGATGCCTGCAGCTGCCGTAGAGTTCGTAAACTCGATGGGAATCGGCTGCTGGGCCTGTGCGTGGCTTGAAATGCGGGGCGAGGCAGAAAGCAGACATACGAGGAGGGGCATCCCAAGCTTGACCCTCACACACCGGTATCTCGAACAAAACGCGGCTATCACCGTGGGAGCCTTCCAGATTAAGTCTTCCACCAGCCAATCTACTTGTTGTGGCGCTGCTCTGGAACAGCATTCGGTTCCAGAAACGAAACCACAAGAAAAGCCCTCGGCATGCCGAAGGCTTTTCATTGAAAATTGTAAATTATTGATTCTAAGATTCTAAGTGGTGGCCAGAGACAGGATCGAACCGCCGCCGCCGGCCTTTTCAGGGCCCCCTACCAATGGACCTAAGATGCCTAAAATGAACGGACCCGATTGAAACGAAAACTCTTAGCACGGTGCCGATTTAGGATCGTTTGGGATCATCTGGGATCTTTTACTCTCCAGGTTGTTCCCGTATTGTTCCCGCGGTTTTCACTACTCGTTTGACCACCGGAGTTTGAGGACGTCCGTGCGTCAACAATTTCGAGTATGCCATGGCTATCTGAGGCTCCTCGTTCATGCTGTG
>CAWHMV010000002.1:0-567888 GCA_963830325.1 uncultured Acidobacteriaceae bacterium | reverse complement strand
ACAAATCCAATTTCTGCTCGGGCATGTCTCAGTCCAAACCACGGAACGCTACATAGGCTGCAAGCAGCGGTTCAGGATCGCTGTAAACGACAGGCTTGGCATCGAACCCGGGTGAGCCGCCCAGGCGCTAACTGGACGCATAGCCGACTATCCGCCCATGTGGTTGTTGACCTCTGCCGTGACAGCGAAAAGGAATGCCGTAACTTAAAGAAAACAAGCGCCACGGATGGCCTCTTTTGGCGCTGTAAAGTACGATCGGGAACCGTTATCGAACCCGAATCAATCCCACGACCTTTGCCCCATAAACCTCTGCCCTCGCGTCGCTTCGAGAACAACCGGCAATTATCAAGCCGCTTATTAGATTGAAGCCGGATTTCGGATGCTGATTCGTTGAAATGAGTTCAGACCGAGTCCAGTGTGTGTTTGGCCGGGCCGTCCAGACGACGAAATCCCCCCTGCGCGGGTGCGATTTCTCCGAGAATTTTATAGAGGCGAACCCCGGGCGTTGCCCATTCGAGGTGCGAGACGCTCGACGCACGAAATGTGTCCACAAGCTCCTTGGGGTTGTGAGATGATTCTTCCGAAGCTTCCCCGCTCCTGTCATACTTGGGCGAACATTCGCTGGGGCATAAGTTGCTATTGCTGTATGTGTTTAGAGCCACGGGAACACTGTTCCCGATGTCGAGATCCCGCTCAGCCTTGCTCATGTCTTCTGGTTCTATAGCCCGCGCTTTTGAGCTCGGGCTGCCGTTAGAAGATCGATGGAGCACCGAATGTGAAGATTACACGGGTCCTGGACGCGAATCCCGGAGAACCAGAAAAGCTGGACTTCACGGAAAGCTCTGTGGGGAATGCGAAGGCGTTCAGCACGTTGTGCTGTACGCGCAAAGCGGGATCTCGTGAGTGCAGGGTCGAGCTTCATCGCGTTCGAATTGTCGCACTTCCGCTAGCGCGAACCAGAGTGGCGGTTTGAACGCTGGAAGAAGGAGACGGGACACATGAAGGCATCCGTCTTGCTCGGGGCGGGCTGGGAGAACGACTCCGTAGAGGTGCTGTGGCGCGATGCCGGGCGTGTCTTTTGTAGGCTAAGCCAGCAGCATAATGCTAAGGGCCAGAGGCACGCGTTCGTACCCATCCCTGCCGCTGCCGAGCACCCGACTCTGGAAAGCGTCGATCGACTCGCGCACGAGCACGAACTCAGAAGCTACCTGGACGATGCGTGGGCATTGCGGCCGCTTGAGCTGGTCCGCGATCGCGGGCACACGCTGCTCGTGGTTGATTACACAGGTGGCGAGCCGCTCGATCGCCTCGTCCAGCAGCCGATGGAGGTCGGACAGTTCCTGCGCCTGGCCGTGGCGTTGTCTGGCGCAATAGGTCAGCTACATGGGCGAGGGTTGATCCACAAAGACATCAAACCCGCGAACGTGTTGGTGGACTTGGGAACTGCCCGGGTCCGTCTTACCGGCTTCGGGATCGCATCGCGCCTCCCGCGCGAACGTCAACCGCTTGAACCTCCAGAGTTCATTGCCGGAACGCTTGCATACATGGCGCCAGAGCAAACGGGAAGAGTGAATCGCTCTATCGATTCCCGGAGTGACCTCTATTCACTTGGCGTCACGTTCTACGAGATGTTAACCGGCAGCCTTCCCTTCACGGCATCCGATCCGATGGAATGGGTGCATTGCCACATTGCCAGACTCCCCACCGCTCCCAGCGAACGGGTAAGGGATGTTCCAGCGGCTGTTTCCGCCATCACGATGAAGCTGCTCTCGAAGACAGCCGAGGAGCGGTATCAAACGGCGGCTGGAGTTGAACGCGATCTACGGCACTGCCTGTCGCAATGGGAGTCTCGAGGATCCATCGACGTTTTCACTTGCGGGGCACAGGATACTCCGGACCGCCTCATGATCCCCGAGAAGCTGTACGGGCGGGACCGTGAGGTGGAAACTCTGCTCACCGCGTTCGATCGGATTGTGGCTGGCAGCAGGCCGGAGTTGGTGCTCGTCTCCGGATACTCCGGTATCGGCAAGTCCGCGGTTGTGAACGAGTTGCATAAGCCGCTCGTCCCGCCGCGCGGCCTGTTTGCGTCTGGTAAGTTCGATCAGTACAAGCGCGACATTCCGTATGCGACCCTGGCGCAGGCATTCCAAAGCCTCGTACGACCGCTTCTTAGTATGGGCGAGGACGACTTACGCAAGTGGCGTGACGCGCTTCAGGAGGCGCTGGAACCAAACGGGCTGCTGATCATCAATCTTGTTCCCGAATTGAAGCACGTCATTGGCGAGCAACCTCCCGTTCCCGAACTCCCGCCGTCGGAAGCGCAGCGACGTTTTCAGTTGGTCTTTCGCCGTTTCATCGGCGTGTTCGCACGACCGGAACATCCGCTTGCTCTCTTCCTCGATGACTTGCAATGGCTGGACGCAGCCACGCTCGATCTGCTCGAAGATTTGTTGATTCAGACCGATTTGCAGCACCTGATGCTCATTGGTGCGTATCGAGACAACGAGGTCAATGCTACTCACCCGCTGGTCCGCAAGCTCGATGCGATTCGCCAGAGCGGAGCCGCGGTGCAAGACATCGTCCTCACCCCGCTTCGACGCGACGACTTGCTCCAACTGCTCGTGGACTCCCTGCGCTGCGAAACGGAGCGTGTTGATCCGCTCGCGACACTGATTCACGAGAAGACGACTGGGAATCCATTTTTCGCAATTCAGTTCATTTCCGCACTCTCTGATGAGGGCCTGCTCACTTTTGATTACGGCGCGGGCCGCTGGGTATGGGACCTGAATCGCATTCACGCCAAAGGCTACACCGACAACGTTGTGGAGCTCATGGTCGGCAAGTTGAACCGCCTTCCAGTAGACACGCAGGAGGCACTCAAGCAGTTCGCCTGCATGGGAAATAGCGCCGAGTTCGACATGCTGGCGATGGCCTACGACAGGTCGATCGAGGATCTTCACCAGCACCTTTGGGAAGCAGTACGCACCGAACTTATCTTCCGCTCAGACGATTCCTATCGATTCCTGCATGATCGCGTGCAGGAAGCAGCCTACTCCATGATTCCGCAACATCTGCGTCCCGCGGCGCATCTGCGCATTGGGATGCTTCTGGCTGAGCATACTCCTGAGGCGAAGCGCAAAGAGGTCATATTCGAGATCGTCAACCAACTCAACCGCGGCTCACACCTGCTTACCTCGGTGGAAGATCGCGAGCGCGTCGCAGAGCTCAATCTCATTGCAGGCCGGCGTGCCAAAGTCTCAACAGCATATGCTTCGGCACTTAAATATCTCGGGGCAGGCCGGGCGCTCCTGACGGAAGAGACGTGGGAGAGAAACTACTCCCTCATCTTCTCGACCGAATATCTGATGGCTGAGTGCGAGCTATTGACCGCAGACAAGGTTGCTGCCGAGAATCGACTCTCCCTGTTGCCGCAGCGCGCGAACAATCGGCACGATTTCTGCGTAGCCACGCGCTTGCGACTCACCCTATACACCACGTTGGATCGGTGTGACCGCGCGGTGGACGTGTTTCTGGAATGGCTCCGCAGTCAGGGCACGGTGTGGTCGAACCGACCGACACGCGATGACGTATTGCGCGAATACGAGCGAATCTGGGCTCTTCTCGGCAGTCGGCAAATTGAAGAGCTCATGGACCTGCCGCTCGTTGTGGATCCGGAGGTACTAGACACACTCGATGTCTTCACAGAGATTGTCACTCCGTCGATTCTCTTTGACGAGCACCTCTCGACATTGGTCGTCTGCCGTTTAGTAGCCCTTAGCCTCGAACACGGAAACAGCGACGCCGCGTGCTTCGCCTATGTTTGGCTTGCGATGTTTGCGGGCCCGCGCCTTGGCAACTACAAAGACGGATTCCGGTTCGGGCAACTGGGCTATGACCTGGTCGAGAAGCGCGGCCTGACACGCTATCTGGCGCGAACCTATATGTCTGTGGGTGCCATGGTCATGCCATGGAATCAGCACGTTGCCAGCGGACGTGAACTGGTGCGTCGCGCGTTCGATGTTGCATATCGTATTGGCGATCTGACTTTCGCATCCTATAGCTGGGACCAACTGATTACGATTTGCCTGGCAGTCGGAGATCCGCTCGCGGAAGTGCAGACGGAATGCGAAAACGGCTTGGCTTTTGCGAAAAGGGTGCGCTTCGGTTTGGTCATTCACCTCTGCGGAGCACAGCTGGGTCTTATTCGGACGCTACGTGGAGTAACACCGACTCTGGGGCGCCTGGATCACGACGATTACAGCGAGCCGGAGGTCGAGCGCGATCTGGCCAGCAATCCGAATCTGGTATTTGCCGAGTTCTACTATTGGACCCGCAAGGTGGAGGCTCGTGTTTTTGCCGGAGACTATGCTTCAGCGGCTGAGGCCGCGTTCAAGGGCCAGCGGATGTATTGGACATCTGCGGGGATGTTCGAAACTGCAGAATTTCGTGTCTATGCTGCCCTCGCTCATGCGGGCGCCTGGAGCATTGCGTCGCCCGAAGACCAACCGAAACACTTCGAGGCCTTGGCGGAGCATTACAAGCAGCTCGAAGTCTGGGCTGAGCATTCACCGCAGACTTTTGAGAACCGCGCCGCCATGGTTGCAGCGGAGATTGCACGGATTGAGGGACGCATTCTGGACGCGCAGGAACTCTACGAGAAGGCGATTCGATCCGCGCACATGCACGGCTTCGTCCACAATGAAGCCTTCGCTAATGAACGGGCAGGATTGTTCTATGCGGCACGTGGGTACGAGAAAATTGCGACGTCCTACCTGCGGGAAGCACGCTACTGCTATATGCGTTGGGGAGCGGATGCCAAGGTTCGCCAGCTTGACCAGCTTTACCCGCAGATCAGACCCGAGAGAGCAATGTCGGATTCGACAGCAACGATACACACGCCGGTCGAGCAACTCGAGCTGGCGACTGTGATCAAAGTGTCCGAAGCTGTGTCGGGTGAGATCGTGCCGGAAAAACTGATCGACACGATCATGCGCACAGCGCTCGAACACGCAGGTGCCGAGAGAGGTCTGCTGATTCTCCATCGAGGACATGGTTATCGCATCGAAGCGGAAGCCACAACCAGCAGCGATCAGGTGACAGTCGTCCTTCGAGAGGCAAGCGTCACCGCCGCGGATCTACCCAGTTCGGTTCTGCAGTATGTGCTTCGGACCAGGGAAGGTGTTCTCTTAAATGATGCATCCGGTCAGAACTCATTCGCCGCCGACGACTATTTTCGCGGGCACCACGAGCGTTCTGTGCTGTGCCTCCCACTGCTCAAACAGACTCAGTTGCTCGGGCTGCTGTACCTAGAAAACAGCCTCACTTCTCACGCATTCACTCCTGCGCGAATGGCCGTCCTGAAGTTGATTGCCTCGGCGGCGGCGACCTCCATGGAGATCACACGCCTCTACAGCGATCTCGAAGATCGTGAAGCGAAGATCCGCCGCCTGGTGGACGCCAACATTCTGGGAATAGCGACCTGGAATGTCGAGGGCGCCATCCTGACGTCTAATGAAGCCTTTCTTCGCATGGTGCAATACGATCATGGAGATGTCGCTGCGGGTCGCGTGCGATGGTTGGACATGACACCTGCGGACTGGCGCGAGCGCGCTGAACGCGCTTTGGCAGAAGTAATCCAGACCGGGACCGTACAGCCCTTTGAGTCAGAATTTTTCCGGAAAGATGGCAGCCGGGTACCCGTGCTGATTGGAGCTACCTTGTTCCAGGAGGGGGGAAATGACGGCGTCGCCTTCGCACTCGATTTGAGTAAACAGAAACGGGCTGAAGCCGAGATCAGAGCGCTCAAGGATCAACTCTATCGGGAAAACCTGGCTCTGCGGGACGAAGTCGATCGCGCTCAGATGTTCGAGGAGATCGTAGGTTCCTCCAAGCCGTTGAAGACGGTTCTCTCGAGGATTGCTAAAGTGGCGCCGACCGACTCCACGGTGTTCATCACGGGGGAGACTGGCACCGGCAAGGAACTCATCGCTCGCGCCGTCCACAAACGATCTCAGAGGGCTGGACGTGCCTTCGTCAGTGTGAACTGTGCCGCACTTGCGCCTACGCTGATCTCATCGGAGTTGTTCGGTCACGAAAAAGGAGCTTTCACAGGAGCTACCCAGCGGCGGCTGGGCCGCTTCGAACAGGCTAATGGCGGCACGATCTTTCTGGATGAAGTAGGTGAACTTCCGCCCGATACGCAGGTCGCTCTCTTGAGAGTCTTGCAGGAGCGAGAATTTGAGCGAGTCGGGGGAGGACAGACGATCCGTGTCGACCTTCGAGTCATCACAGCGACCAACCGAGACCTCACATCTGCTGTGGCCAATGGAAGCTTTCGCCAAGACCTTTTTTATCGACTCAACGTATTTCCTATCGAGGTGCCACCGCTCCGAGACCGGACTGAGGACATCTTGATGCTCGTCGAATACTTCGTCCGACGCTACGCCAGGCGCGCCGGAAAGAACTTTCGCTCGATCGACAAGCAGACGCTGGATTTGCTGCAGAACTACGATTGGCCGGGCAACATCCGTGAGTTGCAGAACGTGATTGAGCGGTCTGTCATTCTGAACTCGGGCGAGGTGTTTGCCATCGACGACTCATGGCTCTCAAGACAACCCGCCCGAGGGCGACCTCAAGTTGCTTCACCCGCAAAGTCTCAAGGTGAGGCCCGCAGCGAACGGGAGATCATCGAGGCGGCGCTCGCCGTATCACGGGGCCGTGTAGCTGGGCGCTTAGGGGCCGCCACGCGGCTGGGCGTCCCACCATCCACGCTGGACCATCGCATCAAGGCGTTGCGAATCGACAAGGCACAATTCAAGTTTCGCTAAATTCCCGCCAGTTTCACCATATTCACCACATTCACCAGATCTGCCAAATTCGCCGGTGGGCGACGGGCTCGACTTCTAGCCTTTTCAGTCACTTTCGAATGGCACGCTGGTTGCCATCGGAATCAGTGGACGACAGGCGATGCGAGCCAATGACTTGCCGAATCGACCGGCGTTGGACTGAACAGGGTCTGCTCCTTTACGTGAGTGGTCGACTCGTTTCGGAAGATCTGGAGGTCGTTTGCACTGCGCTCGACGGACGCCGTGTCGTCGCTATCGAACTCTCGGAGGTAGAGTTGGTGGACCGCGACGCTGTGAAGCTTCTCGCTCAGGCCGAAGCTGAAGGTATCGAGCTCAGGAGTTGCCCTGC
Source organism: uncultured Acidobacteriaceae bacterium (assembly GCA_963830325.1). Lineage (GTDB taxonomy): Bacteria > Acidobacteriota > Terriglobia > Terriglobales > Acidobacteriaceae > PALSA-350. Next base: position 560,694 of record CAWHMV010000002.1, on the reverse strand, counting down.
CTACATCCGCGAGTGGATCACGAACGAGCGAACGAGCAGCTAGAGCATTTTCACTTCTACTCTGAACAGGACAGAGCAGCGAAGTGCGGCTTTTCTTGAGGAAAAGCCGCGTCGGGTGCGGTCGCTCTGTAAGCACCAGAAGTGAAAATGCTGTAGTGCGCAGAATCGTCGGCAATGGACCGGGCCTGGAATCTGGGTTGACTTCGCATAAGCCGGGTGCCTCAACACTGCCCAGCGCCAGACCGTCGCCGTCGAGCCGAGGATGCAATACGAAGGGCCGGGCCAGGAACGAGAAGAAGATTGGCGTCCACAAACGCAGAAACCACACAACCTGAAACCACCAAAAAGGAGGAACCTATGACCACAGCAGTCTCTTTACGCGAAGGAACCACGCAGTCAGCTGGGACGGATGCGATTCGTCCCTTCAAAACCCATGTGCCGGAAGCGGAACTCACCGAGTTGCGCAGGCGCATCAACAACACAAAGTGGCCGGAACGAGAAACGGTCACAGATGCAACCCAAGGGGTGCAGCTCGCCACGACTCAGGCGCTCGCGCGCTATTGGGGCACGGAATACGACTGGCGGAAGTGCGAGGCTAGGTTGAACGCCTTACCGCAATTCATCACCGAGATCGATGGGCTGGACATTCATTTCATTCACGTTCGTTCGAAACATGAAAATGCATTGCCGCTCATCGTTACGCACGGATGGCCTGGCTCGATCACCGAACAGTTGAAGATCATCGATCCTCTAACCAATCCCACCGCACACGGCGCGAGCGCATCGGACGCTTTCCACCTGGTGATTCCGTCGATACCAGGCTACGGGTATTCAGGCAAGCCGACCACCACAGGCTGGGACCCCGCGCACATTGCACGAGCATGGGTCGCGCTCATGAAGCGCCTGGGATACACGCAATTTGTGGCGCAAGGCGGTGATTGGGGCGCGATTATTACCGAGCAGATGGGCGTGCAGGCGCCTCCCGAACTGCTCGGCATTCACGTCAACATGCCCGGCGCGGTTCCGCCTGAGATTGACAAGGCGGCATTCACCGGTGCTCCAATGCCAGATGGTCTCTCACCTGAGGAAAAACTCGCTTTCGAGCGGCTGCAATTCGTCTACAGCAAAGGCGTCGCCTACGGCTACCAGATGGGGTTGCGACCACAGACGTTGTACGGAATTGCGGATTCCCCCGTCGGCCTGGCCGCCTATTTTCTGGACCACGATGCGTGGAGCTACGCGCTGATCTCACGTGTCTTTCAGGGACAATCCGAAGGCCTCACGCGTGACGACATTCTCGATAACGTCACGATCGCCTGGTTGACCAACACGGCGATCTCCGGAGCCCGCCTCTACTGGGAAAACAAACTCGGGTACTTCAGTGTCAAAGGCGTGTCCATCCCGGTTGCCGTAAGCTCCTTTCCGGACGAGATCGATCTGTGCCCGCGCAGTTGGGCGGAGCGGGCGTATCCCAAACTGATCCATTACAACAAGCTGCCCAAGGGCGGCCACTTTGCGGCCTGGGAACAGCCGCAGCTCTTCACCGAAGAGGTTCGCGCCGGCTTCCGGTCCCTGCGATCCAGGACGGCGAACTTGGCAGCCTGATCTGACACGACTGACGGCCAAATCTCCGCCACAGCAACAGGAGAGCTTCGATCTTCCCAGCTCTCCTGTTTTGACGAAGCAAAATTGGGCACACGCCATATCCCATTTATGACGGTCGTCGTAGTTAACGGCCCAGCCGTCCAGGAGGAAATCATGAAACTCGCAGGCAAGAAGGCTCTCATCACCGGCGGAAACAGTGGCATCGGCCTGGCCACAGCCCGCCTTTTCGTTGCAGAAGGCGCTGAGGTCGCGATTACCGGCCGGGACCAGAAGACACTGGATGAAGCGGTCGCCGAACTGGGATCGAAAGCGCGCGGCTATCGCGCCGACGTTACGGTTGCGGAGGACCGCAAGAAGCTTTTCACTGAACTCGCCAAAGACTTTGGCAAACTTGACATCGTCTTCGCCAATGCAGGCATTTCCGGCATGACGCCGACTGGCACGACCGACGAAGCCATCTTCGAGAAGGTAGTCCACACCAACCTCTACGGTGTTTTCTTTACCGTCAATTCAGCCGCTCCTCTCATGAACGACAACGGCAGCATCATCTTCAACGGATCGGTGCAGAGCTATCTCGGTCAACCAGGTCTGGCTGCCTACGCTGCCACGAAAGGCGGACTCGTCTCGATGGCTCGATCCATCGCCGCAGACCTTGCACCGCGCAAGATTCGCGTGAACGTGGTGGCCCCTGGAGCGACGAAGACTCCCATCTGGAAGCGCGGGGCGCGCGCCAATGCCACGGCAGAGGAATCCGCAAAAGTTTCCGACTTCTTCTCTTCCACGGTTCCACTTGCCCGTTGGGGCGAGCCGGAAGATCTGGCCAAGGCTGTGCTTTTTCTTGCCTCGGACGATTCGTCGTACATCAACGCGATCGAGTTGATGGTGGATGGCGGATTAACGGGCGCTCCTTTCGGAGCTGCCATACTTCGCGCCTGACGCGGAAGGCAGCCCATCGAAGGCCGGCTCGGGACAAGGGAGGCAGACATGAAACCCTGGAAAGCAGTTTTGCTAATTCTGATTGCTCTCGCGGTCGCAACCGCGGGATACGGGCTGATTCTCGTGCGACGAGGCTTCAGCGCACTTGCGACACCATCAGCGATTGAGGAGTTCGCGGCCACAACGGCACGCAAATTGGCGGTGCCATCCGCGTATCGCGAACTTCACAATCCCATCATGCCTTCAACGGAGAACATTCGGGGAGGCATGGAGCATTTCTCCTATCATTGCTCCGAGTGCCATTCGAACGACGGAGGGGGCCAGACGGTATTCGGCAGGGGCCTCTATCCGAAACCGCCCGACTTGCGCGCAGCCGGGACGCAGAACAAGAGCGATGGTGAGCTCTACTACACAATTGAAAATGGAGTTCGTTTGAGCGGCATGCCCGCCTTCCACGGAACGCACACTGTCCCGCAAACTTGGCGCCTGGTTTTGTTCATCCGGCACTTGCCTCAGATCACGCCCGAGGAACTCAATGAAATGAAGGGGTGGGACCCGAAGAACGAGGCGGATCCAGCGCATTTCTGAAGGGCGGGGACACTCGTCATTCCGATGCGAGGACATGATCATGCAAGCTACTGCGACACGACAAGACAGCATGCAGGCGACTGATACCGACGTTCCCCGTGAGACCACTCGTGCGTCAACAACATTCGGATTTACCCGCCGCAGCTTTTGCGGAGGAGCAGCGGCATGTTTTCAGAAGAGCTTCGCGCGGGCTTCAGATCACTGCGGTCACATGCGGCAAAGTCGACAGCATGAGTCGCGATCGGATGTTCTTAAAGCGTTTAACCAGGTGAACTACGCCCCCGCAATACGTTTTCCTTTTGTTTCCGTGCTTTCCTTCCCGCGCGTGTCAATTCCCAAGAGTTCCTAAGAAGTGGCAGGGCAGAGGTGTGCTTGGAATTCCAAGTGGCCGTAAAACCGGCTGTTCGGACAGATCGTTGCCAACAAATCGGGATTAACTACTTCGTCATTCTTGAACAGTAGGGAGTAATCACGAGTTTACTACCCGCACTTCCACATGATTATTCCCCAGGCTCATGGACGGCGGCTCCCGAGCGTATTACTATCGGTCATAAGACAGGATTGTTATGCCAAACTGGTCGCGTGGACCCAACCGTCCTCAACCGATTCCTGCACAGAGAGCGCCGCGGAGCCTTTCCGTCTGGAGCAAGCGATGATCCCACAGCAAGCCATGAGTAACGATCCACTCTGGCCTCACACGCCATCACCGTTGCCCGCGGATGCAGACGCAACCGTAACCGGCACAGATATGATTTCCGGGGAGCCCGGATCAGGAAAGACTTGGGTCGCCCTTGCCACCCTGCGCCGCGCCAAATTCGATATCGGCGTCCGTAGCTCCAAAGACGGAAAATCAGGTGCCTGGTGGCGGACTTTGCCCCCTCCGGAGGATTAGTACCCGCCGGTCAACCAGGCAAGATGCTCAAATAAATTGCTTGAGCACCTTGAGCATCTTCATGAAACAAACGACTTATTTGGCAACCTTGCCAAATCCCAATCTGAAGGCAAATGAATGTCCCTGCTTTTGAAAGTGGTCGCCGAAGGAATAGATCCCGTGATGGCATCCTTTGAGCTCGGCCTGTGCGACATGGCAGAACAAGATAGGATCGCAAGATGAAGCGCAGAGATTTGTTGAATAGCCTGACAATGGTTGCCGGAGGCTCATTGTGCTCTGGATCGGCGTGGTCTCAGGCGACGACTCCCTTCAAGGAAAATCCGGCTGAATCTACATAAAAAATCGACTTCTATCTCTGTAACGTTTTACAGGTGCCTTCAAGGTTTTTTCTTTCCTCCTCCATCAGTCTTCCTGCTTAGTCGCTGTCTGACAACCTTTTTGACTGAGCGGGGGCACTTGCGAGACTTTGTGCCGCTGCCGTCGTCAATAATCATGTTGCAAGATAGGTGCTCCCATGAGTTCATTACGGAACTAACCGCGCTATTCTCAATCTTGACAGTTATTCGTTCGGAGGTTTATTTACTTAGCTCGAGGCTATGACGCCCCGGAAACTTAGCCACCCTGGTTTTTCGCAGGTTCATTAGGGAACTGACCAAAACGGCAAGGTTGCAATGGATGGAATGATGTACATCGGAACTTCGAGAGTATTTCTAGTTAAGAAAGAGGTTAACGATAGCGGTACCAGTTTTCCTGCGGCCCATGACAATAACGTCCTCTCCCACGCGACCCGATAAGTGTTCCGTACCGTCTTTGTTGTCACCAGGATTTAGACATATAAAGCTAAAGGGACGGCGTCTGTAGTTCGCTGTGCCTATATTTCATCTGCGTCCTAAGCACAGAGCGGACCCCGGAGTTCGGGGCGGGCTCCGAGGAGACACTACTATGCATTTGGCGAGATCCTTCGCACTGAAACTGACACGTTCCGCTGGCGTGTGTTTGACCATGTTGGCCTCGTTGACTCTTGTAGATAGCGTCGTTCTGGCGCAGGCGGCCGCGACTCCCAAGGTGAACCCGGCCACCGGAACGCCCATCCAGGGGCAGGCGCCGCCCCGACCGCCACGGCCGATCGATTCACCGTACGCCAAGGCCGCGTTTGCGGCCTTGCAAGCGCCGCTCGCTAAATTGACGCCGGTAACCGACGAAATGCTGCGCAATCCTCCTCCCGGCGACTGGCTCAACTGGCGCCGTACGTACAATGGCTGGGGCTACAGCCCGCTGACGCAGATCAATCGCAAAAACGTCAAAGACCTGAAGGTCGCTTGGACGTTCAGCATGGATTCGAGCCCCGACGCGGTCAACGAGACCACGCCGCTCGTGCACGACGGTGTCATGTTCCTCTGGAACTTCGGCGAAACGATTGACGCGCTCGACGCGAAGACCGGCACCCTGCTCTGGAAGTTCAACCACGATTTGCCGGATGACTACCCGTCGCTGCCGGGCTTCTACCGGACGAAGCGAAGCCTCGCGATCGGCGGTAACAAGCTCATTGTGGGAACGATCGACATGCACGTCATTGCGCTGGACGTCAAGACCGGCAAGAAGGTGTGGGATGTCGTGACCGATGACTACAAGAGCGAGCGCACGTACAACAGCGGCCCGCTGGTCGTGAAGGACAAGGTGCTCATCGGGGCCGGCAACTGCGGGCCGGGGAGCGCCAATCATAGGGGTGGAGATGCAGGTTATTCCCCCCCGGGCGGATGCTTCATCACCGGCCACGATCTCGAGACGGGAAAGGAGCTGTGGCGGTTCAACTTGACTGCCCACTCGGACGAGCCGGGGGGCGACACCTGGAATAATCTGCCGGATGATAAGCGCGACGGCGCGGCCATCTGGGTGGCTGGACAGTACGACCCGGAGCTGAATCTGACCTATTGGGGTACAGGCTCGCCTTCGCCGTGGTCGACGATCACCCGCGGGACCTTCGGCGCGGCGTCGCTCTATGTGGATTCCACGGTGGCGCTGAATCCCGACACAGGCAAGCTGGTCTGGTACTACCAGCACGTCCCGCACGATCCGTACGATCAGGACTACGCCTTCGAGCGGATCATAGTGCCGGTAACCGTGCGGGGAGAGCGCCACAAGGCGGTGATCACGGTCGGCAAGCCAGGAATCTTCGAGGCGCTGGATGCCGCGACCGGGAAGTTCCTGTTCGCGAACGATCCGGGCGCGCAAAACGACCTCACATCGGTCGATCCTGTGACGGGGGCCAGGACGACGCTCTCTGAACCGGCGCCGCCCGGCGTGAAAAACTGCCCGACCGGCATGGGTATCAGAAGTTTCCCGGCCGGCGCGTACAGTCCGTTGACGAACTGGTATTACCTGCCGATCGAAGATTACTGCATGGGAAAGATGGGCGACACGCCGGCTCGCTTCCTCGCGCTGGACGTGAATACCCAGAAGCTTGTGTTGGATATTCGCACCCGCGTCCCGCAGTCGTCCGGAGTGCTGGCGACTGCCGGAGGTCTGGTGTTTTCGGCGACGCCGGACCGCTATTTCCGTGCGTTCGACGATCGCGACGGCAAGGTGCTGTGGCAGAGTCCGCGGCTGAACGACGTCCCGAACGCTTTTCCGATCACCTACATGGTGGATGGCAAGCAGTATATTGCCATGCCGGTCGGCGACCCCGGGCTCCAGGGCAACTTTGCGTTGAGCGCCGCACCTGAGCTCGGCGCGGTGCGCGGCTCGAAATCGTCGGTCTTGTGGGTGTGGGAACTGCCCTGAGAACTTCGGTGGCCCGCATCCGAAAGTCTTGTTAAGGGATCGAGCACAGTTCGCAACACTATCTATCTACACGCTCGGAGAACCTAGCTAGCCCGCCGAGTCAAGGGGAATCTCCGTTTCCCATTTGACTTTTACCTATCATGAATGTCCACGAATCTCCCATTGAATCCCCCGTTGGGCGGTGGGTTCGCCGCTAAGAAATTCCTAAAAGTTTGCCAACCTTTGCCCAAACGTTCAGCTTGTCAAGGATGTAAGTTGCCACCGCGAGCAATGCCAAAGCGGTGGTTTTGGTGTTTTGGTAGCGGCTTTCCAGGAAGTTATAGCTGTCCTTGGCGTCTTGCAGAAAACTGGGAATTTGAAAGGCTTCCTGGGCCTTCCGAATCAGGGGGATTGATTCCTGGGTACGAAAGGGAAGCGACCGCATCATTTCATACTCCAGGACAAGCAACTCCTCCCGCCGGCGCTCGACCAGGAGAGGTCGCGGTAAGAGTCTGACTTTTTTGGCGTTGTCGTCGGATCTGGCTTTAAAGGTTCGCAGCATTCTTTGTTCGAGAAGACCCATTTCGCAGACCTGAACGGCGCGAAACAATGTTTTTTCATACAGATCAAGATCGGCGTTTGAGTTTGGCTCGGCGCCGCGCGTATAGACGCCGATTGCTTTACTCGATTGAAGGAATAATCCTTCATAGTTACGCCGGCTCACATTCTGCGAGACATAGGATCGCATCGTCTCGTCTGACTCGTGATTCAGACCGCCGGATATCAGCCGGCCAATAAATACTCCCTCCTCACGAATGACCTGTGCAAGGTCGCCAGATGCATAGCGCAGGCTGAGGAATGGATACATCAGCAACCCTTCCGAGATGTATTCAAAGATTGGAGCGAGTTGCCGAAGGCAGAATTCCGGAATATCGACGGAAAGGGAATGTTTGATGGCGAAGGCATCGCCCCCATCGGGATAGTTTTTCCAGATGCACACCATCCCCGCCAGAAGAGACGATGAGAGTGTGATGACCCCGCCCCGATCGCCAGGGTCCGAGGGGTTACTTTGCAGTGCAAACCGATCGTAACGCGGCGGCGAATAAGGGCAATTAACCTCGCGTGATAAGGAGCGCCGCGTCGGGTCGACACTCCGTGAGAGTGCATTGCCGCCGATGGTCTGGGGTTCGAAGAGCCACTCAAAGCTATCAATGTAACGCTTATAGGCTCGACTTTCGGTCGGTTCAAGGAGCGTTCGAGGATCTGGCATTCGCCCCTTTCTGCTCAGATCAAGATCGAACATCTGCACAACATCGATTCTGGACACTTGCATTTTCTAATCCCTGGCAACCCGTTGGTCGTGTTTGCTTGTTTCGTGAACGCTACCGGGAGCGCTCGCGCTTCGAACTCACCAAGGCAAGATGCTAAGGTGCACAGCTACTCAGTAGCCACCTTCTCGTTTTTCATTCTGCTACGACGTGTGAGTAGTGATGGACGCCCTTGAGTCGTTACACAACGCGAACAAAGACCCCACACAAGGGACTCTTGCGGGCTATTCTCTCGCTGCCGGCTGTATTTTTTCTCGTCCACAAAATGACAATTTACTCTTTTATCAGTTAGACCCAACGCGCGGCCTGGTTAAACAGGTTGGCTCAATCGATGCGCCTTATAGTTCCTTTTGGACTATTTCGTTCGACGGATCCCGTCTGGCTATTACAGACAAAAGTGTACTGGATGGCCAGGTGATGATCCTGAACCTGAAGGACGCGACGCAACGCAACGCACATTTCGGATCTCTTGTGCGACATTCGGGTTTAATGCGGTGACAGCATACCTATAGCAATGGACCAATCATCGCTACGGTGAATAGGTATCATGTCGCCGGGTTTTGCCTTCCGGGGGGAAGGCCCCCGTCCAGTTATATTTTTCATCTCACAAGTTTCGCGCTTGCTCTGAGTACCTCGTGATTGACTAACGCGCGAATGTTTTCCAAACGCCACAGCAGACGAGCATATAACGCACGGATGTCGTCCTTGTACCAATCTTCTGGAACCAAAGCGATGGCGTAGTGAAGAAGTTTAGGAAGACGGTCCTCAAACACTTTCAGCCATGGTTCTATCCGTGGATCCTCGATCAACGGCGGCAGAACGTTACCCGAGCACACCCCCCGAGAGAGACCGGCCACTTCTGACCACTTGGGTCCTCCAAACAGATGACCATTGTCGATGAAAAAGGTGTCATAGATACTCGTCTGGCGCATCCTCTGGAACACACATTGTCGTTCATCCTGGTGATTCGCCCAAACGTCAAAGAGATAGATAGCCAGGAACTGGGCGTTGCTCCTAAGCTTATGCATGCAACTCTCAGGCATGAAGTTATAAAGATCATATTGTGGCCCACCCAGATATTCTGAGCCAAAGTGAATCCCGCATGCTGGGAAAGTGGTTTCTTGATCAGATGTCTTCATCGCCAGGTCCGGGAAAAAGCGTACCGTTTTGAGGTCGATGGTCACCGGCCTCCATGGGGGCGAAAGCAGCCCGAGCCCACGCAAAAGAATCGATCCGAGCGCTTCATTGGCCAGCACATTTGGACCTTGAGGGTTGGGATGCATCTTGAGCACATAGAGCTTCCCGTCGTCACACTGCACAAGGCGGCTCTGCGACCCTCCCGGCTGTTTCTTGATTACGGCTGTCACGATAAGAATTCGCTGGCGGTTATCGGAAACGCTATGGATGTTTGGGCAGCGCCCAAGCCGAGGAGTTGATCTCGTTTGGCCCAAGAAAACCGAAGTCATCTTTACTCCTTTTGTCCCTGCCTTCGCGGGTGTGCCCTTTGTTAGTGATTAGGTCAAGAAAACCGATTTCAAACATGAGGGCTCGAGGCCGTGTTGTCATACCCTGATGGTTGAATCTACAGATCTGATCTGCTAGAGATATAGGGCGTGCAGGGCGTATTAGCGTTTGGTGGTCTCATCGCGGAGGACAACCATTCCCTGGGTACGGCTGCGTTATGCCAAGCAGAGCGAGGTTAGAACAACGCAAACAAATACAGGTGTTTGTAGATAAGTCGTCGTCTTTGGTAATGATCGCGGTAGCAATTTACTAATATGCGCATTGACAGAATGACAGTACCATCGCGCATTCCCGAAACGCTACCGTCCGTTGGTAGGGATGAGCCATACTTTAGTAAGGCTGAGTTTACCGGTCTTCAGCACTAATCGGGAAGAATGGGAGGAGCAGACAGGCGGGATTCTGCTTTACCGCGAGGACCGAACGCTTCGATGCCGCTGGCTGTTGTGGCTGAGCGCACCTCTCTGCTCGCAAGACCGGTGCAGCGAGGTGCGACAGAGATCCCTAGTTTATCGGCCATCCTCACCAAATCGGCCAGTGAGTCTGCACCCATCTTCCGCATGAGTTGACCCCGATGAAACTTGACCGTGGCTTCGGTAGTCCCGATCTCCGCGGCTACCTGCTTGTTGAGCAGACCGGAAACTACCCAAATCAGCACGTCTCGTTCACGCGGACTCAGAGATCCAAAATGTGCCTGCAGCGTTGTGGCTTCGGAGTCCTGCCGGCGTCTAAGACGGTCGTGCTCAAGCGCGTGATAGACCGCATCCAGCAGCTCCTGATCCTTGAACGGCTTAGTCAGGAAGTCGAACGCCCCCGCTTTCATCGCGCGGACGGACATGGCGATATCCGCTTGGCCGCTTACGAAGATAATCGGAATGCTGATGTGAGCTTCAGCCAACTGGCGCTGGAAATCCAGGCCACTCATCCCGGGTAGCCTGATGTCGAGGGTCATACAAGCGGCTATCTCTGGCCGCTTTCGATCTAGAAATTCCTTCGCCGAACCGAAAAGCTCGGCCTGCAGACCGACGGAGCAGATCAGCCTCCGGAGAGCATCCCGTATCGACGCATCATCGTCTATCACGAACACAATTCCGTGAGACCCACTCATTTGAAGTCCGAACTCCTCGGGAGAATGAATTGAAAGACTGCATAATCTTCCTTCGTGATGCCAGACTAATACATCCAACCATCAGGAAGTTCTCATTAATTTCACTTTAGACTTTATGTCCCACAATTTGAGACACCGAAAGAGGAAAACAGTGCGGCTTCGAGATTTACCGAACCCGGTTCGACCATCAGCACAATTGGTTGGCACGAATTCGGTAATCTCCGCGATTACTCATAGATTTTCTACGTTAATCAAATCATTCTTTAATGCCCAAATAACGATGCGCACTCTATTTGGTGCTCCCGTTTTCATCATGATGTGGGCCACAAAGTTCTTAACAGTTTGCTCGGTAATCCCCCCAATCATCTCCGCTATTTCTTTGTTAGTCATTCCATGAGCGACAAGTTTTGCAACCTGTCTTTCGCGTGTTGAAAGGGGGCGATTCAACATCGGCTCTCGTAAATGATGCGTAAACCGCGGCCCCTGATGCCCGTTTATGCTCAAGCGCCCCGGGGATGAGCTGTGCGTCGGATCGTGACTACTGCCTTTCACTGCCTACTACTCCTTCCTTTGCCGATGATTGGGTGCTGCTTGCTGTCGAAGCAGCGGCGGACCGAGCCGACGCTGAAGCTACAGACGGGTGCAGCTTGAGCACCGCGTTGCTGCAGGTAAAGGTGTAGCCGATGCCACGGTGGGTCTGAATCAACTTCTGAGGGAAGTCGCGATCTACCTTGCTTCGTACAGCGCTAATGTAGACATCAACCACATTGGTTAGACCCTCGAACGAAGGGTTCCATACGTGCTCAAGGATCATCGTTCGGGTGACCTGGCGGTTTACGTTCCGTACCAGGTATTCAAGCAGCAGAAACTCTTTCGGGCGCAGATCGATTGCCTTTCCCGATGTAGGCACTTCCTCTGTGAAGCTCAGGAGGAATGAGACCTCCAGTCCGCCGTTTTCCTCTCCTCTTGCGGAGATGTTCCGGGAGCGTTTCCTCATGTCGTGACTCTTCGATGGCTCCCGGAGCCACAGAGCCGGGCTCGAAGGTGCAACACAGCGGAGGCGAGAATTTGCGAGACCCGGGATTCCACGACATCCAGGATAAGTCCGATCTCTTTCATGGTCGTTTCCTGGTAGTAGTAAAGGGTCAGGACCAGGCGCTCGCGCTCGGGCAGGTCGTTGATCGCCGTGGTAAGACGCTCCCGCATCTCCCCATTCAGGTAGCGAGACAGAGGATCGTTGTCGGGGCGACCCGGTATACGATCCAGCTCTTCTTCGTCTGAATCCTCACACCGTTCGACATGCAGGCTACCGATCTCAAGCCCCTTCAGTTCACCTAGTGGCCTGTCGCGAGTAACCGTTACTGGTCTTTCTGCTTCTAAGCTAGTATGGCTCATGTCAGCGGACCCGTGCTAACCGACGATCAGCGTTTCGAACTTCGAACCATCGCTCAATCCCGCTCCTTGCCAGCGGGATACGTGTTTCGTGCCCGACTGATTCTTCTTCTTGCAGAGGGTACCGCCTTCAGCGTCATCAAACAGCGGTTGCAGACGACCTCGCCGACGATCGTTCGCTGGAAGCAGCGGTTTCTTCAACACGGAGTCGACGGTCTGGACACCTTCCACCCCGGGCAGAGCGCGAGCGTGCTGACACCGGCGATGCGAGCCAGGATCCTGGCAGCCACTCGCAAGAAGCCCAGCGACGGTTCCACACATTGGAGTTGTCGTAAGTTAGCCGTCGCCCTTGGCGTCAGTAAAGACGCCGTACATCGCGTCTGGAAGGAGGCGGGCTTGAAACCGCACCGTCTGGAACGATATATGGCAAGCGACGATCCTGAGTTTGAAGCCAAGGCGTCCGACATCATCGGGCTCTATCTGCGTCCTCCACACCATGCGGCGGTGTTTTCGTCGATGAAAAAACGGCCATTCAAGCGCTGGATCGTCTGGACCCCGTCTTGCCGCTCTCTCCGGGTCGCGCTCAGTTCCACGCTTTTGACTACTACCGCCACGGCACGCTCTCCCTTTACGCCGCACTGAATGTGAAGTCAGGCAAGGTGACCGGCAAAACCACAGCCCGACACACCAGTGACGACTTCATCGGTTTCCTTCGCGAAGTCATTTCCTCATGCCCGCCTGGACAGGAGATTCACATCATCCTCGACAACCTCTCAGCTCATAAAACACAGTCGGTCCGCCACTTCCTCGACCAAAATCCCCGGGTACGCTTTCACTTCACGCCCACTTACTCCTCTTGGCTCAACCAGGTCGAAATCTGGTTTGCCAAAATCGAACGGGACGTCATCGCTCGCGGCGTCTTCACCTCTGTTCCCGACTTGGCGCGGAAGTTGCGCCGCTACATCAACGCCTATTCAGCAAACGCAAGGCCGATCCACTGGAAATACTCCGACACCTCGCGGCGCATCCGCAGTAACGACATCACTGCGACAGGCCACTAACAACTGCTGGTAGGCGGCCAGAGGTATGTTTAGCTTCTGAGCGATCTCAATTTCGGTCGGCGAACGGCTAAGCTGGCCTGTTAGCATTTGGATTGCCTGCTCAACGGCCCGCCCTTTGCCCCTCAACTCTCGGGGGCTCCAGTCGAGCGTCCGCAAACTGTCGAGAATGGCTCCACGGATACGAAATCGTGCATAGGTGAGGAATTTAACTTCCTTGGAGGGATCGAACCTACCGAAGGCATCGAGCAGCCCTAATACCCCGGCGCTGTAGAGGTCTGCGATAGGCACGTGTTTAGGCAGGCGCACATGAATGCGCCGGGCGATGAAGCGCACGATGGGTAGGTGCTCGATCATGAGCTGTTCCTGTTCGGCGGTGAGAAGATCGCCCGGTCGCGCCCGGAACGCTTTTCCGGACGCTTCGGCCGAAGCTTCTTTCTTCGCACCCTCCGATCGGGCGAGGTTTACGGCAGGGATATCTTGCGTCGGTCCTTCACTCTGCCGGGAGCGCTTCTGGCCTTTTCGTGGTTCCTGCATCATCACCATCCAGCCGTCATTTAGCCAAACATCGTTGAGAAGCTTTGAAGCGCCGTCGACATCACACATAGCTTTCCTGGCATCCAACGCACGCATGAGTTCGGCACGGGCCCTTGTCATTCGCATAGCTTTGTGATGGCCGGTAATAGGCGCTTCCGCGCCTTGCATGCTTTGTGAGTCTTGATCTGTTGAAGTCTGAGAGTAAGCAAAAGAGTGGTAAAGCTAAGACGACGGCAGCAACGCCCGGCTTTTGGCATAATGTTGGCCATCCGGCTGCCGACGCTGGAATGAAGATATGACCGGGAAGAGGAGAATGCTATTGAGCGTAGGTAAGGGTGGTGTAACAGAAAGAAGGCTGCCTATGGTGCTTTAGTTTACGCGGCTCTTGCGAGCGGGACGCCGCAGTTTTTCAACCATCTTCACCAAGTCGGCCAGAGATTGTGCCCGCATCTTTTCCATTGCGCGGCTGCGATGAACCTTTACTGTATTTTCGGTGGTTCCAATCTCAGCCGCAATCTGCTTGTTAAGCATGCCGGAGACGACCATGCCGACGACTTGACGCTCTCGCGGCGACAGGGATTCGAAGCGCTCCCGCAACACCGCAATTTCCGCTTCTCGTTGGCGTCTGGCCCGATCCCTTTCCAGCGCCAGCTGAATCGCATCCAGCAGATCCTGGTCGCGGAACGGCTTGGTGAGAAACTCGACGGCCCCCGCCTTCATGGCTCGCACGGTCATCGGGATGTCGCCGTGTGCGGTGATAAAGATGATCGGAATATGAATCTTAGCCTCGGCCAACTCGTGCTGGAAATCGAGCCCACTGATCCCTGGCAACCTGATGTCGAGGACGAGGCAACTGGGCGCTATCCGGACGCTTGCCTGGCAGGAACTCCTGTGCGGACCCGAAAAGCTCGACTTGCAAACCTACCGATCCGATGAGTCGCTTGATCGCACGACGAACCGAGGGATCGTCATCGACAACGAAAACGATGGGTGCGGGTTCGTTCATGAAACACTAGTTCCCATTCATTGGCAGAGTGAATTGGAAGAGCGCACCAGTCGGAACTTGGTACGGTCCACAAACGCCCTCCATGGGACTCGATGATGGAGCGGCTGATCGACAATCCCATTCCAATACCCTGCGGCTTGGTAGTGAAGAACGGCTCAAAGATACGGTCGGCTTGCTCCGGATCGAGTCCTCTTCCGGAATCCCGAACTTGGATCAGCACACCATCAGCGTTCTTTGCCGACTTGATGAGAAGCTCCCGTGGCCGATCAGTGATTGTACGCATCGCCTCGATGCTGTTGTGATCAGGTTGATTAAGACCTGCTGCAACTGCACGCGGTCGCCTAATATGCGTGGCAGATCAGCGGCAAGATCGAGCCGCACGGCAAACATGGTTTCGGGTCGCCTCATTGCGCATGAGAATGGTGACTTCCTGAATCATCTCGTTGATGTCCAGTTCAACCCGCTCAGGAGCGCCCTTCTTCAACAGCGCGCGAATTCGCGAAATGACGGCGCTGGCCCGGGTTCCGTCATTCACAATTTCCGCAATTGACCTCCCGCAGCTTCTCGAGATTCGGCGTCCGACTCAGCGAGTTGGCGCAGTGCAGAAATTGCCGTTCGTGACGACCGCGGTCAGGGGTTGGTTGACCTCGTGGGCAATCGCGGCAACCAGTTCTCCCATCGCCAGCACACGGCTGACGCGAGCAAGGCCCGCCTGCGCCTCATGCAATGCATCTTCGGCGCGCTGACGGTCGGCGATTTCTCTTCGTAGTTCTTCGTTGATGGTTTTGAGTTGTTCAGTGCGCTCAATAACGCGCCGCTCCAACTCTTGGTTGAACCGCCGGACTTCGTCACTCGCCCGCCTGTCCACGGACGATGTCACCACGGCGGCGACGAGCACGATCAAGGTCACAATAGCAATTCCATTATTGGCGATGGGGGAGATGTTCACTGCGTGGGAAAGGTCTGGACCCGAGGCAGGCAGGAAACTTGCAGCAGCCATTCCGGTGTAATGCATCGCTGAGACGGCGGCTCCCATCACCGTGGCGCTGCCAAGCCTTCGCGGAACAGTCCATTTGGTTTCTTCTCGCAGGTCAAATGCCATAGTAGGCCAACCAGAGAAAAGATGAATGCGAGGAACACGGAAAGGGCCACCGAGAGGTCAATACCGGGTAATGGCGGGCAGTCTCATCGCTGCCATGCCGATGTAATGCATGGCAGCGATGCCAGTGCTCATGATGACGCCGCCGGTCAAAGCCTCAACCGGACCCATTTTCTGGCGGCTCGCAACATACAGCGCGACCGCGGACGCGAGGACGGCTACGAAGAGCGACGCCAGAACTGTCGGCCAGTGATATTCGACGGGCACTGGCAGGCGCAGCGCCAGCATCCCCGGAAGTGCATCGCCCAGATGCCGAGGCCCATCGCAATCGCCCCACCGCTCAACCAAGCTAGTCGGCCCCGGCCTCTAGCAGCGGTTACACGACCTGTAAAATCGAGCGCGGCATAGGACGCGAAGATAGCGATCAACACTGAGCGCGGCACTTGGTTGTAGTCGTAGGAGCCAGTTAAGGCCGCGCTTGCAGAGATCATAACGAGGAATCTCCTCTGCCGGCTTGGGGGAGCCCCAAAAGCCACCGTAAAATCAGTCCCAGCATCGTCCGCAACCAAACGCCCCGGTGTTTTATCTGGTGAAGGGGCAGTGTCTCGGAGTGATCTTCCGACCACTCACTTAGCTGAGGGAGGAAGGTGCAGGTTCCCCTATCAATAAAGCTGATAGTGGCTCACTAATATTTTCGCGACCTTCTCGGCCATACTGCGTCTATTTGGGCAGATTTGGAACTTCCTAATTGGAGGTGGATAGCAATGATTGGAACAAGGGCGGGACAAACAAAGGCGGGACAGACGGAACGTAACCGTTACAAGTTTGCACCAGCAACTGAGGCCTTTTCGGGGACGAACTAACCCCCACCCTTCTGAGCTGAAGGATCGGATGTATTTGCGTGGCCTCGCCTCCCGATTCAAAGAGCTCTACATTAAGCCTCCTTAATCTTCCGCAATATCCGGGCCACCACCCTCTCCTCGTCACCGGATTACTCCCCCGGCCACACTACAAATTGTCGCCAAACTCTGCTGCTGGACGGCCTAAACCTTGCCGATAGTTTCCGAAGGAAAGTATCCGAACCGCGCCTCGGAGACATCAATGAAGACTCTCGCCATAACAGCGGCTGCTCTCCTCTTGTTTCAGGTTGTGGTGGCAAGACTCTGGGTCGCTCCCGTTGGGGATACTGACCCCCCACCGTCGTGTTCATCGGTGACTCAATCACCGCTATCTGGGGTTCAGGACAGGAAGGTCCGCAGTTCGCACAACACCCAACGTGGATTGCGAAAGGGATTTCAGGGCAAAACTCCAACCAACTCCTCGCACGTTTCCAAACGGACGTAATCGATCTACATCCTGACATTGTTCATATTCTGGTAGGAACCAACGATGTATATCCGGGATGGGCACTTGGACCGTGTGATGTCCCTGCCGGTTCTCGAAACGCCATAGACAGTCCCGCCAACGTCACCGCGATGGTTCAAATGGCACAGGCTGCCGACATCAAAGTCATCCTTGCCACCATTCCGCCGTGGGAGACTGACCCTATTACTGTTGGAGACATAGCTTATGATGCTGATCCGAGTGTTGGGCGCTACGCGTTGATAGATACTTGGAATGCTTGGTTGCGGCGGTATGCCTCCGACAACAACATCCCGTTGGTGGATTATCACACGGCCCTCGAAGCATCAAACGCTGAAAACTACATAACAGCCTTGACCCTTGACGGGGTGCATCCGAGTTCGCAGGGCTACATCGTGATGACCCCCCTCGCAGAGGAAGCGATCACCTCGGCTACCAGAATGCCGCTCGTGGCATCGACACTTGGTCAGCCCGGGAATGCGCGGGGATCTTACCGATAGCTCGATCGCGACCATCCCGCAAATAGTTCAGGTCAGACGTGTGGCTGCCGACACATTAAGGGTTCCAGGCAATTGGGGAAGTTTCGGGGACGGAGCGCGATGTCGGATCTCTGCCTGCGCGCTACAGATTGGCGAACGTCCCGTTTGTCATCCAGCGTCCCTATCATCTGGTCTGGGATGGCCTCAGGCCGGTGTCCGGTGGTGTGGTGTTTTCGAAGTTGTCAAAACTGCTCAATCAAGAGAACGCACTGAGCGCACCCTGCTTACGCGGTAATTTCTGCTCTCCGCGGGCGCAAGAATGCTGCGGACAGGCTTGATCTGTCGCTTTTGATGTCACATTACCGTTTCCGATCACCGAGTCATCACGCCGACAAGCGATGATGCTTTCTCGGTGGTTGGCGGCAGATGCACGGGTAGAGCGCGCCGGTGCAAGGCCAAACAGGGCCGTCGTGGCAAGACGGCGCTGACGTGTGTGGATACTTACTCCCACAGTAGTACGGTTTTTGGGCCGTGTCCAGAGCGGGAGATGGTTCGAGCTGCTCCGATAGCAACGCCGCCTCAGACAAGACGACAATCAAAAGTTTGGACGATGCTGTGGCGTGGTTTAGCGCGGCGCAGCAACAACCGAACACTCCTCCGGCGACCGATGTCTGTCGTGTCTATCCGGATTGAAGTCGAGGAAACCGGGGGACAAGGAATCGGGGGGATCGCTTACCTATTGCAGCAATTCTGGGGGATAGGTGTGGTGTCCCGTTATCTCGCAAAACTTACAAACGGACTCTCTGGCACGCCACATCGCGACATCTCCTCGATATTTTCGATAAGCGGGCAATGACGAGCAGTCGCCGACAGAACTGGCGTATGATGTTTGCGGCGTGCGGGAAACGCAGAACGCAGCCATCTAGTTACAGGGGCCCGGGAACGTACTTATCTATATAGACGCTTGGAACATTTCCGGTTCTTCCGATCGTCTAATCAGTGGATGCACGAAGACAAGTCAAGGCTGCGGCAGATGGCTGTCAGCCAAAGTTCTGTTCTAGCTACCACCGCGCGAGAGCGTGCCCGTTATAAACAACTTTGTTTTCTGTGTTCATTCGCGCAGACCCGAGTGAAATGTTGCGAGGTGCACGATGCAACACTTGAAAGCGCTTCTCTCTTCCAGCCCTTACATGCCTCATGGGTACTGTTTCCTGTGGAAACCTGGCCTGGTCGGTCTGCATGTTATTTCTGACTCATTGATCGCGTTGTCTTATCTTTCGATACCCTTCACGCTCGGTTACTTTGTCCGCAAACGCCGGGATCTGCCATTTCATTGGATGTTCCTCTGCTTTGGGGTTTTCATTCTTGCCTGCGGCGTCACACACGCCATGGACGCGTGGACCCTTTGGCATGCGAACTACTGGGTTTCCGGATCGATCAAAGCCCTGACTGCTTTTGCCTCAGTCGCAACGGCTATATTGCTGGCGAAGCTGATTCTACATGCCGTTGCCCTTCCAAGCCCTGCGGCCATTGGAAGCAGCGACCCTATGACTCAGGAGACATCTCATACTCCGGCCATGCTCTTCGATCTCGATGGCACGCTCATCGATAGCGTCTACCAACACGTTCTTGCGTGGCATGAGGCACTGGAGGAGCTGGGTCTCACGCTCGGCGTGTGGCGCATCCATCGGCGCATCGGCATGAGTGGCGGTCTGCTGGTTCAGGCTCTCAGCCGCGAGATCGGCCAGCGGCTGAACCCAGAACAGACACAAAAACTTCAGGAACGACACGCTGTAGCGTACGAGCGCTATCGGGGAGCGATTCGGGCTCTTCCGGGCGCTCGCGAACTTCTGCAACAACTCAGCCGAGCGAACGTTTCCTTATGCGGTCGCAACTAGCGGTTATCGGGAGGCCGTCGAACGGCCCTGGAACGCCTGGGTGTTGGACCAGAGATCCCCGTCATCACACGACGGGAAGTGCAACGCGCAAAGCCGGATCCGGATCTGTTTCTCGCTGCCGCCCAAAAACTCAACGTACCCATCGCAAGGGCGATGGTTGTGGGCGACAGTGTGTGGGATCTGTTGGCAGCCCGGAGAGCGGGCTCTCTTGGGGTGGGCCTACTTTCGGGCGGCTATGGCAAAGAAGAACTGCAACAGGTAGGCGCCTATCGCGTGTACCAGGATCCAGCCGACTTGTTGATTCATCTCGATGAAGTCGGCATCCGGATTGTGGACTAAGGAGCTGAAGAGCGGAGGATCGGTGACGAACAAAATACTTACTCTGACATCTGAGTTCATGGACCTGCGCTCAAAATGGAAAACCCTGTCGCTCTATGAGCGATTTGAGCAGACGGTCGTCTCGGTACTCACGCTGGTGATAGCCGTCATCATAGCGCTCGCCGCCTGGCAATTGCTGCTGCACACACTAAGCCTGGTCGAAACCCATGCGGTAAACCCTGCTGATTCCCAGGCATTTCAGGGTCTCTTTGGCATGGTGCTCACGGTGCTGATCGCTCTCGAATTCAAGCACACGCTGCTGGTCGTCAGGCATCAGCGCCGCGCCATCGTCCAGGTACGCGCCGTAGTGTTGATCGCTCTGCTCGCACTGGTTCGCAGGTTCATCATCCTCGATCTCTATCAGACCGCTCCGAGTGTGGTCGCAGCCCTGGCCGGAGCCGCCCTGGCGCTCGGAATTGTATTTTGGCTCGTCGCCAATTGCGCACCCCCGTTAGAGGAAGATGTGTTGCAAGAGTGACCATCGCGATAGCTGGCGGGCAAAGACCGGGCTCAACCGCATGATTTGTTCTCACGAATTCAGGCTTCAACGAAAGGAGAGACCATGAACAACGCTAAGGTACAGGTACGGATTCGAACACCTCAACAATTTGTCAGCATGCTTCTCCGCAAGAGCCGGGGCGGGTCCCACCATGGGCGTCCAGATGAAGCGCATGCATCTTATGCATCTCTCCCACATTGCTCTGGTCATCTCGAACCATGGATCGAGAGATGGGGTTCAATCCGCCTGCTGCTCCTGATGTGCCTGATCCTGATACTTGGGGGGCAGCCCCTAGTATCGATTCACAGCCGGTGGCACTGACTCCGACCCAGCTGGATCAACTCGTGGAGCGCATCGCACTGTATCCTGATCCCCTCCTGGCAAATATACTCACCGCTTCGACCTACTGGAGCGAGATCCTGAAGCTGCATCCTGGGCAGATCAGCACAGCTATCTGAAAGGGGATGCGCTGGCTCAGGCCATGCAGGCGGACCATTTGCTGTGGGACCCCAGCATCCTGGCCTTGTTGCCCTTCCCTTCGGTTCTGGACATGATGGCGCGGGACCCGGCATGGACGGAGCAACTCGGTAATGCGGTCCTGACGCAGGATGCGGAGGTTATGGATGCCGTGCAGCGGATGCGCCAGCGTGCCAGGAGCTACGGTTATCTGGCACCCAATAGCTACATCAATGTCATCGCGACCGGAGGGTATATCCAGATCCTTCCCATCGATCCAAATGTGGTTTATGTTCCCTATTACGACCCTCTCGTGGTCTTCGCGCCACCGCGGCCTGGCTTCGATTGCGGTCGCAATCCACTTCGGCCCGGAAATCACCATTGGTGCGGCATTCGGTGGATGGGGATGGTGGCTTGGCTCAGGATTTCTCTGGCCTTCACACACCATCCTGATCGATCGCCGTCCATGGACTCGAGTGTGGGTCAACCGAGTTGGATACGTTCATCCTTACGCGCATCCATGGGTGCGACCGGTAGCGCCGCGCGTGGAGGTACATCGGTTGAAAAAGTAGGTAGACCATATCTGGCGGATCCATAACGAGAGATGGTCCGGGGGAATATGTGCTATAAGCGCCATAAGTCGTCGCAGGGATGCTTGCGGGCTCGCGGGGAGAGACTGTCCGGCGGGTTTTCGCACCGCGCAGCCGCGCAGCGCGCCGATGATGGCGCCGACGGTCATTGCAGCTTTGATGCCCTTGCCGCTGACGTCTCCGACGACAACGAGCAGAGAGCCGTCGTTGGCGGGCATGATCTGGAAGAAGTCACCGCCTACTTCACTGGCGGGAAGATAGACGCTTTCGATGGCAAAACCGGGGGTGACAGGCGGCGTTGCTGGGATGAGCAGCGATTGAATGTTGCGGGCAGACTCGAATTCACTTGAAAGGCGCGTTTCCTCCTGCCGGGCGAGCGAGAAGCGCCGAATCAGAAATAGAAGAAGGGCAAAGATGAAGATTGTACCGACGGCCGGACCAGGCATCAGCACGAACGGTTTGGTTAGCAATGGGAAAACCCAGTATAACGCCCATCGCTGCCAGCCCAGTTGCCACGTGATGAGGAGGATGTTGTCGATGAAGGGAAATCCTTGCCAGAGAAGCGTGGGAACAAGCAGGATGAGTGCGTCGCGATCGCGTTGGAGCGCACGCTTAAGCAGGGTTACGAGAATCCAGACGGTGGCAGGGAGCACAGCCAGCGTGGCAAGCAGGCTGGCGAATGCCACGGAGCTGATATTGAAGACGTAAAGAAAGACCGTTGGCGGACTGATGAACAACAGGGCGGCTACGAGCCACCAGGTTCTGGAACGCGGGGCGCGCAGCACGACGGAGAAAAAAGCCAGGGCGGCAAAGAGAGCAGCCGATTGCACTGAGCCATCGATAAAATCAAAGACCGGCATAGGGATCAGAGCAAGTTGCCGGCTGATGTTTTATCCACTGTCTATCGCGTTGGCCAGTAGAAGCAGCGCGAACCATAGATATTCACGCTCTTCGCGGCGGATGAAAAACAAGACGAGCACGACGAGGCCGACGAGCGTGCCGAGGACGGCATAGGTGTATTCATCGACGAACCTGTTCCACTGAAGCGATCTGGCCGTCGACGCACGTTGCGCGATGAGGCGGGAGTCTCCGAAATAGCTGCTACCGACAAACCCTCCCGGCGCATAATCGGCCCAGACGGGAGCGTGCCAGGCGCGGATGGCAATATGAAACGTACGCGGGCCGGAGGCGGCGGGGGATATGGCGAAGGCGCGGCTTGAAGCGGAGTAGGCCCGAGAATTGAGGATTGGGCCGAATGAACCGGCGAGGCGTCCGTCGACGAAGAGCTGATAGCCCGTTTCCATGGGTCCTAAGTAGATGGACCAGTTCCTACTACCCCCAGGCACCGCGACGGTGAAGCGATACCATGCGAATCCGCCATAGTTCTTATAGCCCTGTTGGCCCCAAGCCTCATCGGAGCGGAGCAGAGGCCATTGCGAATCGTCGAAATTCGGGTCGGACCATGCGGGATTGTCTCCGGTGTGAAAACGCCAGAGGCCGTCGAGGGAGGCGACGGGCTCGCGTCCGGTTTGTAGGTTGAAGGTCTGGGCGTGGAGGCCAGAGGCCGCGCAGAGTAAGAGCGACAACCAGGCGAGCGACACCAGCAGCACAGAGAACAGCGAGCATCTCACTTGTACCTCTCCGGGGAGAAATACGGTGACATGATACCTATTCACGCCGATCGGTCCATTTCGCGGCGATAGGTATGCTCTCACTGCATTACCCCTCAATTGGAGAAGTCCAGTAAGACCTTTTCCTGTCCTGCCTCACCATCGGCTAGGCGTACTGCCTCTTGGAAGTCCTTAAGTGAATACCGCACAATTGCCGCCGGCGTAAGTGCCCCGTTCGACAACATGGTGAGAAGATTGCTTGTCGCTGCCCGCACTTCGGCGAGCGGCTGGGAAGGCACCCAACGCGGAAGCCACCACCCGCGAACCGTTGCTGTCGAATAAATCAAACGCGGAGCAAAGAGCGGCATGATGAATTTCGAGGGGTCCGTCTGCCGATGACTGGAAAGGGCTCCATACACAAGCATGGTTCCGGCGGGAGCGAGGTTGCGTGCAATCTCAGCGCCAAGTTCCCCGGCAACGCAGTCAATCGCTCGTTCAACGCCCTTGCCCGCGGTCAATTCCTGCAGGCGTGCCCTGAGATCCTGATCGTCCGTGGAGATTACCTCATCGCCTCCAAGGTTCCGTATGATTGTTTCCTGCTCGCGCCGTCGGATGACGTTGATTGTCTTGAATCGATACTGCCGCGCCAACTGAAGCACGAACTTCCCGACGCTGGATGCAGCCGCCGTCTGCACGAGCCAGTCGCCCTCCTTGAGATTGTGACTTGATCTCGTCAATGCCCATGCCGTCAAAGGATTGATGTAGGAGGTGGCGGCGCGACCGGATCGTCCAGGCCGTCTGGAACGGGCACGAGTTTGTCCACTGGGCACACGATCTGCTCGCGCCAGGTGTTCCACGTGTCAACGAAAACTACGCGAGTTCCGACCATCGGACCCTGCACGCCCGGACCTACGGACTCCACAATCCCCACGCCTTCAATGCCCGGGCTGGCTGGCAACTGCGGCTGATAGCCATAGCGCCCGCGCACCATGTGCAGGTCTGATGCGTTGATCGGGCTCAGTAGCACTCGTACGAGCGCTTCGCCAGGGGCCAAAGGCGGAGGAGGGATCTCTTCCAGTTTCAATACGCTCTTCGGTTCACCGGTCTCGCGAAAGATCAATGCTTTCATCATTGCCTCTCTGAGTCTTTAGACGCCGGTTGTTTTCTGCCGGATGTTCCTCGAATCCCATAGCCAGTCGATGTCGTTTCCATCGTGTCCTGCCCGGAACTTACTCTAGCAGGACGAATAGCCCTCCTGGAAGCTTGGCGCGGGACTCCACGGTTGACACCACCCCTGTGATCGGCAATCCGCAAACTGTTGTCCAGATACGGAACGAAGAGTCGGCCATTGTCCAGCACAACGGCAGCATCCGCCGCACCAGCGGCTAAGTTCAGACGCGCTTTCCGGTAGTGACGAATCACGGACAAGAAGCCACTTACCGATACTGACCGGTTCGGTTGCCGCGCTGAGGATGAATCATTGCAGTCGGTGTTCCCGCAGCACCGTTCGTAGCTATACTCCTAATCCGAGGGTTGAAAGGAGAACAGAATGTCGCGAGACAACGCCACGATCGTCCGCAGATTTGTGGACGAAGTGATCACGCAGGGGAACATCGAAGCGGCAGCGCAATATGTCTGGGAAGACGTGATCGAGCAGGTTCCACTGCCTGGGCAGGGTCCCGGACTCGACGGCCTGAAAGACATCCTTCGCGCCATGCGTGCCGGATTTCCCGATATCGTCTTCTCCATCCAGGAACAAGTCGCGGAACGCGATAAAGTCGCCAGCCGCTTCGAATGGACCGGTACTCATAGGGGTGAGTTTCTCGGTATTCCCGCCACCGGACGCACTGTTCGCGTCTGGGGAATGGTCATCGATCGTCTGGAGGATGGCCGTATCAAGGACACCCGCATCATCATGGATACCTTCGGCCTGTTGGGCCAACTCGGCGTCCTCCCTTCTCCGGCCACTTCCTGAAGCATAAGTCCTCGCAACTGCGCTTATCGGTAGTGACAGGATCAGTAAACGGAAGCCTAAGACTTCCGAGGACCTATCGACGCTGGATTGCGGTCAATTGGAACTGTCTTTCGGGGAGACAATCGCTACTGTTTCGCGCGCGCGGCCTCGATCGCGGCGATGTCGATCTTCCGCATGGTCATCATTGCATTCATCGCGCGCTTGGCTGCGGCGCGATCCGGGTCCGTCACCGCCGCCAGCAGAGCGCGCGGGGTGATCTGCCATGAAAAACCCCACCGGTCCTTGCACCAGCCGCACTCGCTTTCCTGGCCGCCATGACTGACGATGGCATTCCACAGGCGGTCGGTCTCGGCCTGGTCGTCGGTGTGGATCACAAAGCTGACCGATTCGTTGGGGACGAACTTCGGACCGCCGTTGAGGCCCATGAACTTGCGACCGCAGACGGTGAACTCAACGATGAGTTCCTGGCCTTCAGGACCGGACGGCGTGTCTGTGGGTGAGGCGCTGACCTTCCCGACACGGCTGTCGGGGAAGGTGGCGGCATAGAATTCGGCTGCTTCGCGGGCTTTCCCGTGGTCGAACCACAAGCAGGTAATCATCTTCTCGGACATGTTGCTCTCTCCTCTCAGGTTTTTAAAACTCACCGTAAATTCGGCAGCCGTTGTCCTGCGAGCGAAGAGCGGCTGCGTCGGGCATGAAGTATATCGCGGTTACGATTTTGGTCCCTGCATGAGAGCAAAGTGGCCGTTCTGGTCGTCTGTGGCCTGCAGGATGCGCGAGCCTCCGGGCACGTCCATGGGAGGCAGCACTATCTCGCCGCCCGCTTCGATCACACGTTTCTGGGCCGCCTCGATGTCGTCGACGGTGAAGTAGAACTGCCAGTGCGGCGGAATACCTTCGGGCATGCCGGGGCCTTTGCGGTTCATCATTCCGCCGGTATAGAGGGGCTTGTCCGTCCGGAAGGTTTGGTAGGTGCCCATGGCTCCCATGTCGTGCGCAGTGTCCTTCTGCCAGCCGTAATGCTTGGAGTAGTAGTCAAAAGCCTTCGCTTGATCATCGGTAAGTAGTTCGTGCCATCCCACATTACCCACCGCCATCTGATCCAGACGAGGCGGAGCATCTCCCTTGCCGGGTTCGAAGAGCAGATACATCACCTTTTGCGGGTCCAGCACGACCGCGAAACGTCCGACGCCGGGGATATCCTGAGCGGGCTTCACAATAGTCCCGCCGTCGGCTGTTACCGCCTTCAGCTCTTCGTCGAGCTTCGCTGTGTGGATGTGCCCCATCCACTGAGCAGGAAGCTCAGGCGCGCCGGCGCCAGCCCAGGTCATCATGCCACCGACATCTTTGCCGTCTTTACCGAAGAGCATGTACTTCATGCCCGGCATGCCGGAGTCTTTGATGTCCCAGCCGACTACTTTCTTGTAAAAGTTGACTGCCTTGTCCACGTCATTGGTTACCAGTTCGTACCAGATGAATCCGTCTGCCATGTTGCACCTTCCTTTTAGCAATGTGTCGCAATCAAGTAAACACTGTTCACATACGCTAACATCGGAAGTGGATGCTGTCCACAAGCAGCCCTTTCCGCGGTACACTCTTCTTTGAATAGACAATGAAAAAGAACGTCTCGATCGAGAAACGCAAGACCTTTCGTCATGGCGATTTGCGCAACGCACTCGTCACGGCCGGTCTCGCGATGGCTCGTGCTGGGGGACCCAATGCAGTCATTCTGCGAGAGGCAACCCGGCAGGCGGGTGTCTCTCCGAATGCGGCTTACAGACATTTTGCTGGCCAGGCTGAGCTGCTGGATGCGGTACGGTCGGCATGCCTATCTCGGCTTGCTGCAGCGATTGAAGATGAGATGAAGAAGTGTCGTCCGGGACGCGATCCGCAAGCGTTTGCGCGAAGGAGTCTACGTGCGGTGGGCATGGGCTACTTGGGATTCGCGATGAGAGAGCCGGGCATGTTTCGCACCGCTTTTTCGATCTCACCACCAGTTCATTCTCGTGCCCCTGCGAATACGGCGGCTATGGGGCTGAATCCGTTTCAGCTGCTTTCCCTGGCTCTGGATCGCATGCAGGAGAGCGGCTTACTCACCAAGAAGGTTCGCCAACACGCGGAGTATCTTGCGTGGTCGACAGTTCACGGGCTGGCACTTCTGGTGCTTGAAGGACCGCTGCACAAGATGCCACGAGAAATGGTGCTGGAGCTAGGCGAGCGGCTGGTGGTCATGGTGGAACGAGGTCTGGGCTAGCTTTGGTAACGAGAAACGATAGGATCCTATCAGGACTTCGCTCGTAACTGTCTCAGCAACAAATAAACCTGATGTTTACTTCCTTCATCCACGTGCTCGGCCGGGAGGCAGGCCAGCTCTCCCCCCTGCTGCGCCGCGCCTGGGACGGCGGTGACTTGTGCTCTCATGACGGCCATCGCTACGTCCAAGCCACCACGGCGCATATCAGCCTCGTGGGTCATGTTACGCAAAGCGAGCTCGCCCACCACCTCAGTCAAATCGAATCCCACAACGGCTTTGCCAATCGCTGTCTGTGGACCAGCGTGCGCCGCAGCCAATCCCTGCCCGACGGCGGCAGCCTGCACCCGAACAGCACTCCGTGATCGCCGGCGAGCTACGCCGTACCCTCGACTGGGTGCAAAGCCAGGACGAACTTCTCTTCTCGCGCACCCCAGCCGCCCGCGAACTATGGAACGATGGCTACGTTGCCTTGAGCCAGGGTCGCGAGGACGCATTCGGCGCCGCCACCAGCCGCGCCGAAGCCCAGGTCCTTCGCCTGAGCGCCATCTACGCGGCCCTGGATCGCACCCCGCTCATCGATGCCTGCCACCTCCAGGCCGCCTTGGCTGTATGGGACTACTGCCGCGCCAGCGCTCGCCTTCTCTTCGACTACCGCCCCCATCGATCCCACCGCCCAACGCATCGGCCAGGCGCTGGACGTCGCTTCCGAGGGACTAACCAGAATGCAGATTCGCGCTCTTTTCCATCGCCATGTCAGCAAAGAACGAATTGACCTTGCTCTCGAGTAACTGCTGAAACTCGGCCTGATCCATCGGGGAACCTCCGCCGGGCGAGGACGGGCCACAACCCTCTGGACCAGGCCACAAAACCCCGACACCAACGCGACCCCCTGCGAAGCCGTCCCTTATGGCGCATAGGTACCAAGGCACGACTTGCTTGGCGAAAATAGCGATAGGTCCAAATCTGCGAAAATGCGCGCATTCAGATAGCCACCGCTCTGCTGCTCTGTATCAGGGCACGACTTTAGTCGGGCCGCACAGGGGGAAGCCAACGAGGGCTTCAGTGTGTGCGTGAGAACCAATCTGATTGTAAAAATGAGTCCCGCAGGGACGGCTGAACTTAGCCCAGGACGTAGTCCTGGGTAGAGAATTCGAGAGACGGTTAGTCCCGGAGGGACGACTGGAATTACTCGGAGGCGCTCGAAATATTCCGCGATTGAGAATTCCCGACCCGCTGCCCAGATCCAGAGCCATGTTTCGGCAACTTTTTCAGTCGTCCCTGCGGGACTTTTCCGTCGCGCCTGCCAACCCAGGACTGCGTCCTGGGCTAAGTTCAGCCGTCCCTACGGGACTCGATTTCGTGATGGTCGTTCTCACGCAGACTCTTCAGCCCCTGAGGTCCGTCTTTGCAGCTATGAGGGCGCAACTTTCACACTTAGGGCGCTTAGGCGCACACTTCCACCCAAAGGGCGCATAGGGCGCTTAAGGCGCACACTTCCACCCCGGAGCCCCACGCCATTCCCTGGCGCCTCGAAACCCAAAAAACCCTTTTTCCCGCACCATCCTGTTCCCGTAAGGTACATTCTTCCCAACCAACTTTCGGCAGGTTGCAAGGAGATCCCTGTTGTATCAACCTCAGACGTACGCCATCGCGCTCACGTTCATGATCATCAGCATGCTTTGCTGGGGGTCGTGGGCCAATACCATCAAGCTTTGCCCCCAGTATCGTTTTCAACTGTTCTATTGGGATTATGTGATCGGTCTCATCCTGGGAACGCTGGTATGGGGGCTCACCCTTGGGGCTCTCGGCAACACCGGCCGGCCGTTCCTGCAGGATATTTCAGCAAGCGATCTCCACCACATCGGTCTTGCCGTGATCGGCGGCATCATCTTCAATGTCGCAAACCTGTTGCTGGTGGCAGCTATTGAAATCGCCGGGCTAGCGGTAGCTTTTCCCGTCGGCATTGGGCTCGCCCTGGTCGTCGGCGCGGTCAGCAGCTACATCCTTGCGCCGGCAGGGAATCCGCTGATGCTCTTTGGAGGCATCGCTCTCGTAGTCACCGCCATCGTGCTCGATGCTGCAGCCTACCGTCTGCGCGAGGCCCAGAGGCAAAGCATCAGCGTCAACGGTGTAGTCCTGAGCCTGGTGGCCGGCCTGCTCATGGGATGCTTCTATCCCTTTGTCTCCCGCGCTATGAGCGGCGCGGGTGCGCCTGGCCCCTACGCTACGTCGTTCTTTTTTGCGCTGGGCGTCGGCGCCTGTGCCCTGGTCGCCAATTCAATCCTGATGCGTCGTCCGTTGGACGGGAAAGCACCAGTCAGCATGAGCGCCTATACCCGTGCGCTAGGGATTTGGCATATATGGGGAATTCTCGGCGGATTGATCTGGTGCACCGGCGCGGTCCTCAATTTTATTGCTTCCCGCGCGAATATTGTCGGCCCCGCGGTCTCCTATTCGATTGGACAAGGGGCAACCATGATCTCTGCGGCCTGGGGGGTCTTCATCTGGCATGAATTTTCCACTGCCCCCTCCCGTGCCAAAACCTTGCTGGCGTGGATGTTTGCCGTGTTTCTTTGCGGATTGTCGGCGGTTGCTCTTGCACCCCTGTTTTGAGACAGAAAGGAATCGTGAGTCGATCCCGCTTCACTCTGGCTTCGGCAGGCTTGCCCCTGGCCCTTCTGTTATTGAACGGTCCGGTGAATGCACAGGACTCACACTACGCTCCTCACGGGAGCGTGCAGCAATTTGCTGCGCCGGACTGCTTTATCGAGAAGGGTGCCTGGGAGGGTGGATCACGTCCCTGTACCGCAAAGGACTTGGATGAATGGTTGAATGACCTCAACCACTGGCGCGCAGAGCGTAAGATTCGCATCGGCTACAGCGAGCAGCGGTACGGAGTTTCCCGGTTCAAATGGACCCAGTCCGCTTTCATCCAGCCGCAGATGATGGTTCAGGTCCGGCAAGCGGCTTCCCCATGAATGGGAGTGGCAGTATGCCGCTCAGGGGAGCGACGGACGTATCTATCCTTGGGGCGACGACTGGGATGCGAGCCGCGTTCCCGTTGTCGATCATGGGCGAACCATGCGCGGGCCCGGTGACGTGATGATGGCGCCGAGCTATGACCGGTCAGGCGCAGTAGGCTTCCGCTGCGTGAAAGATACTGAATAAAAAAAGCCGGAGTTGGCGAGCCAACTCCGGCGACAGTGATTGCCAGGGTAGAACTAAAAGTTGAATAGACTCATGAGATCATCGATCGCCGGACTGTTGACCGGGACATACGGGTTGTCGGATGTGGCAATCGGGTTGGGGTAGTTGTCACGGCTGCGGGTGGTGACGGTCTCCAGTCCCCAGTTTGCCTCAACGAACTTCAGAATAGAAACGTGGTCAGAGTAGTCGTGGGAGATATGCCCCGCCTTGGTGTAAGGAGAAACAACGATCAGAGGAATGCGCGTACCGTCGCCGAAGTAATCCAGAGGCTGTACGTAGCCGGAATCGTAGTAGCCGCCGCCCTCATCGAAAGTGATGAAGATCGCGGTGTCCTTCCACAGTGTCGGGTTCTTCTTCACCTCATTCACGATTTTCTTGGTGAACCCTTCGAACAGGTCCAATTTTGACGAGGCTGGATGACCATCAACGAGCCCACTCGGCTTAACGATGGAGACTGCCGGCAGTGTTCCCGCTTTGATGTCGCTGTAAAGATTCGCAGTGTCCTGGATGTGGGCAGTGCGAACAGCGGCGTTGGCCATGATCGAGGTGTCGTACTGGAACGGGTTGCAAATGTTGCAGTACTCGTCCGTGTCCTTACCGATGGCGTTGTAGTTGAGCTGATAAGGATCCGGAACATAGTTGTTCCACTGGTCGCCGTAGTACTTCCAGGAGATGTGATTGGCGATCAGCTTGTCACCGATGCTCGGCACCGAAGACGGAGGAATCGTAAAGACCGTGTTGTTGGCGTTGGTGTCGGTGTAGGCATTGTTACCGTTGCCAAAATAGCCGGGGTTGTAGTTGTTCAGAAGGTAGTAGTGGCCTGGTTCGCAGTTAGGTGCAATCGGGTTGGGGAGCGACTTCAGGTAGTTCACGATCGGAGCCACACCCGGCTGGGTGGTGTCCGCGCAGTTGGTGTAAGACCCGCCACCGAACGAGGCAGCACCAAAAGAGCCACCGCCGTAACCGTCTTCGGTGTACCAGTTGTTGGTAGAAGGAGCCGGGTTCGGGTTCTCAACCTCATCCACGATGCCCGCATTGGCCGTGCCTGGCACAACCGTAACGTTGTGCGGAGGAGTGGCCGGGTTGCCCTTGCCATCGCTGAACCAGATCGCGTCGCCGTGGCCAAACATGATGTGATTGGCGCCAGTGCCTCCGTTCACCGACTGGTGAAAGTTGTCACTCATGGCATAGTTGTCGGCCAGGTACTTGAAGTAAGGAGCGTCACCGTTCTGGACGTTATAAAAACCCATCGCGGTCGAACCTTCACCGGTCGTCACGCCATTGGGTGAATACTCGGTGCTGAAGGTTGCTGGTTGCTTCAAACCATTTGTGCCCGCGCCAACAGTGGTTTCAACCCAGGGAAACAAGGCTGCATCGCAGCCCGAAGGATTCGTGGCGGTGATGTGGCTGACGCTGCAGTCCAGCTGCTGCCACATCTGGTAGAAGCGATGCACCGGGCTAGCCGCGTAGGAGTTGTAGGTAAACATGTCTCCGTTGGTCAGCTGAAACGGTCCGGGAGGAAGTGCACTCACATTCTTGATGCGGGTGTCGGGAACCTTGCCGGACAGGCCTGAACCACCAGTGACCAGGTAGGCGTAATAGTCCGCCGGGAGGCCATTTTCAGATTGGCGCGCCACGGTGAGGTCATCGTTCTTCACGTAAGAATCCGTAGGGCCGCCGTTCAATGGCGCGGGAAGTACGGATCCTGAAAACGTGCTGGTGCTTGGGCTCAACAAGAAAGCGTCGGGCGCCTTATTGGTAGCTGCCTTCTGTTCCGCAACCGGAAAGTTCGGACCAGGCGTGCCGTCGGCCTTCACAATTCCCTCGGAAAGAAGATTATTTACCGTCTCGCCTTTTTGGGGTACATAGGTAGCGAAAACGTGATCGAAGCTACGATTCTCACCAATGATGACGATCACGTGCTTGATGGGCGTTGCGGTATCGTTGTCGCGCGATGGCGGTGCTGCGCTTGCCGTTTGGGCATTCGCGAATGCGCTGCCAATGGCGAGCTGGAAAACCGCTGTCGATATAAGTCCCGTCCGTGCAGCCCTCAAGGCTGTGGATGCGAGATGCTTTGCAGTCATACTTCCTCCCGGTCAGAGCCCTTGGGCTCAACCCTTACGAGGAATAGGCGTGCAAAATTAACATCGCATCTTTATCAGGTGAACACGCGGTAAATTAACGGTGATGCCCTGAAAGAGCAACTGTGGAAATTAACGTGCAGTCGCAATATGTTCTGAAAGAGCGGTCGCCGGCTTCACTTGAATTGATCCCATCATTCCTTTGTCTTCGTGCTCCAGAAGATGGCAGTGGTAAACGAATGTGCCCACTATATTGGGATCGCGAAAGTCCATCCGCAGGCGAACACTGGGATAGGCAAGCGAGCGGCCGTCGTAGTAGGGCACATTCACCGTGTCGCGCAGAAAGTCCTCATTGAGTTGTCTCCCCATGTAGTCGAGCAGCAGGAAGTGCAGCTGATGAATGTGAAAGGCGTGTAACTCACGCGAGCGGTTCTCGATGATCCAGTCCTCGACCGTGCCTTGTTGGGCTACGATGTTCGGAATATCCGAATTCATGTCGAACATCTTTGGTTCCTCTCCGTCCACGGTCAGATAAAACTCTACTGCGCTGGTCGGATCATTGGGGTCGATTAATTTTTCGGAAAAATATAAATGGCGCACACGCACTGGTAACACAGCGCCGAGCCAGGCTTCGCTCGCTGGAGGAAGAGGTTCGGGCGAACTCTCTAACTTCGATCGGGATTCTGGTGCCTTCTCTGAAGCAACAATCTTCGCCAGCATCCGGTTGGGATCATTTTCCCCGCCCGGACCGGTATCCACTGTTCGCGTAACCAGCAATGCGTTCTCGCCCGCTGACGGACCCGTCACAATAAATTCCACCCGTGCCCCTGGTGGTAGTCCGATATGCGTCTGGGTGTCTACGGAGTCTTTCAGAGGGTCGTTTAGGTTCATGGGGACCCCGTCCATGGCTACCAATCCCAGAGGTTGAGGCGCATGGTTAAACAGAATCGATAAATTGAGATAGGTGATGGCCGAGGCATTCAACACGCGCCAGAGTTGCTTCTCTCCAGGCTTCATCTCGATCGTTGCCGGAGGATAGTCGGGGTAGGGAACCGGCACGTAGTTGATGGAGAGGTCCTTCGCTGGTTTACCGAAGCCGGTGCCGTTATTCGCTGCGTCGCCGTCGCGATCGATCATGAATTTCGGCACTACCGGTTCCGATTTAGCCGGGGGAGCATTGGGATTGACCAGGTCCAGATCGCGGATGATCAGCACTCGCTCCGGCAAACCGGCGGCCGCCTTCTTCGCACGCTCGATGCCTTCTACGATCAGCGCGCCAGAGGCTCCGCCGAGAAGTTGCTCTTTGCTGAATCCGTGGATATGAGGGTGATACCAATAGAGGCCCGGAGGTTCGTTCTCCGGAACTCTGAAGCGATACTCAAAGGGAGCATCCCCCGGTTGCACCGACGTCTTCATCACATCATCCTGATGGCAGACCGGCGGAATCGTGAGGCCGTGAAAGTGAAGATTGGTCGACACCGGGCTCATGATTCCACTGGTGCAGGGATTCGCCGCGGAATGCGCGTTCGCGTGCGCGGGCATGGGTGCCGTGCGTCCGTGGCTGACTTCCGTCAGCGCATTGGTCAGATGGAGAATCACCAGGTCGCCAGGATGGACACGCAGATTCGGCGACTCATTGCCCGCTGCATCGGTGTAGCAGTATCGAATGGAGCCGTTGGCTTGCGCGGCATTACTCGCCGTCAAGTGCGCTTCCAGCACACCGTTTTGGCTGCGGAGGTCCTCCGGTTCTTCCACCTTGCTCCCGGGTTCCGGGCGCGGGCATAAGCTTTCGGCTCGTACACAACAGTGTGCGAGGCATAAGACAACAACAGTGGCCCAGACGGATAATTTCATTCGGTGATGTGCTCTCTGGCGTGGTGTAGCAGATTTTGGCGGGTCAGCGCATGACTAAACTGCGTTTCTACGAGTTTTCAACAACCACGTTAACCTGGGGTGAATCGATCGCGAAAATTTCGCCGTTGAGGTGTGCGTGGTTAGGGGACGAAAAATGGAATTCATTTCATTTATTGACCTTACCCGTTCACTCTCCGTATAATCCCGGGCAGTGCAGGGGACAGCAGACTTGGCCGACAGCAGCAATGGCATTGGGAAGATGTTCAGCCTCGCGGGAAGGACTGCCATTGTTACCGGAGCCGCGACCGGGATTGGGCAAGCCATCGCCATTCGGCTGGCGGACGCAGGAGCCACCGTTGCGATCGTTGACGTGAACCTACCCGGAGCCCAGCAGGCATCTGCTGCTCTGCCGAATGGGGCGTTCGCACTGGAGGCGGATGTTGCCGATGCAGCCTCTGTCCGCCAAGCCGTCGATAAGGTGTTGCAGCGAACCGGCCAGATCGACATTCTCGTGAACAACGCCGGCATCGCCGGCCCCGCGGCTTATATCTGGGATCAAACCGATGAGGACTGGCAGCGCAACATCGCCATTAACTTAACCGGTGTATTCAATTTTTGCCGGGCCGTGATCCCGCACATGCGCAAGCGAGCCTATGGCCGGATCGTGAATGTGGCGTCGATTGCGGGCAAGGAAGGGAATCCCCGCATGACGCCCTACTCAGCCACCAAGGCGGGAGTCATCGGGCTTACCAAATCATTAGGGAAAGAAGTGGCCACCGAGGGCATTTGCGTGAACGCAGTATCTCCCGCAGTGGTGCAGACGCAAATATTGGATCAGCTTACCCCGGAGCAGGTGGCTTACATGACGGACCGGATTCCCATGCGGCGCACGGCAAGGCCCGAAGAGATAGCGTACGTGGTTCATTTCCTGTCCAGCAGTGAGTGCTCCTTTGTCACCGCGCAATGCTATGACGCTAGCGGCGGCCGCGCGACGTACTAGCCAGCTCAGCTGACTGGGCAACGCGGAACTCCGCGGAGATCTTGTCTGCCGTGGCGCGCAGCGCAGCGACGATCACTTTTTCATGGTCCTGATCGCGGAGCCGCATCTTCGGCATCGACGTACTCAACGCTACATTTACTTCGCCGGCGATGTGGAAGACTGGGACGCCAAAGCATATTCCCTCCGGGACGGACTCCTCGCGGTCGCTGGCAAACTTGTCCGCGCGGATTCGTTTGAACTCTTC
The DNA here is from genome assembly GCA_963830325.1 of uncultured Acidobacteriaceae bacterium. GTDB lineage: Bacteria > Acidobacteriota > Terriglobia > Terriglobales > Acidobacteriaceae > PALSA-350. The sequence goes on along the minus strand of CAWHMV010000002.1, from coordinate 524,977 downwards.
CTGCAACCGGGAAGGGTCGGTGATGCTTCGCTCCGTGAACCGCCAACAGCCATAACTGCGCAACAGCTTTTCCTGCTGCTCGTCGGTTTGAAAGGCGGCAATCACCTTTCCCAGGGAGCTCGCGTTTGGAGGGAGAATATGCCCGACGACGTTGCTCATCCTGATGATCTGCGGGCTTTCGATGACCGCAACCACTTCGGCACGGTTATCGAACAGGGCTGCCAGGCTGATGGTTTCCCGCAGGGTGGCATTGAGTTCCTGCATGCGGACGGTGGCCACGCGAAGCAAGCGTGCTAGCCAAAGCGTCGGCACGACCGAATAGACTCCCGGCGCCAGGCGATATTCTCCTGCGCCCACGGCCACCAGGCAGCCTGCGGCCTCCAGGGTGCGCAACAGTCGAAAGGTTGAGGTCTTTGAGAGTTGAATCCGCCTGGCAATTTCCTTGAGGCTCATCGGCGATCGCGCCGACTGGAGCAGTTCCAATACTTTTAAGCTCTTGCTGACAGCTCGAGAGAGGTATTGGTTGCCGCCGCCGCCGCTCTTCGCTTCGGAGTGAGTTGACTTCCGGGGAGCAGCGACGGATTTCGCCATGGGAGCAGCATAGCATGATTTCAAAAAGCGAAGATGCGTTTCATAATTCCATCATGGGTGATTGGCTAATCGTCCGCTCGCCGTGGCATCATACTGCGACTGCTCGCCAGGCTCGGAGAGTCGTCGCTATCCCTTGTCTTTTCTGGAGCGTTTCATGAATCGTCGGCAGTTTCTAGGTACTACGGCGGCTGCGTTAGCCTCTGCTCCGCTTTCCGTATCCGCCCCCGCGCAGTCCGCACCGCAGGACAAGCCGTCGGCTCCTAAGAAGAGCTTGCCGATCGGAGTGTTTGACCCGCCATTTAACAAGCTCTCTTTGGACGAGATGCTCGACAGGTTCGCCAGCATGGGCATTGAGGCGGTTGAGGTCGGCGCGGCTGGTCCAAATGGGTCGCCGCATTGTCCTCGCCCTGAATTGGTGGCCGACCCAGCCAAAGCACGCGCCTGGAAGAAGAAGTTTGACGACCGGGGCATTCCTGTCATGACGCTGAGCTGCCACAACAACGCTCTGTATCCTGATGCAACCAAAGCTCGCGAGGCTACGGAACAGTTTCGCCAGACACTGCAGCTTGCCGGCATGCTTGATATACCGACGGTCGTGGGTTTCTCCGGATGTCCTGGAGGTTCGCCGTCCGACACGGTACCGAACTGGGTGGTGTATGACTGGCCGCCTGAGCACGGCGAGGCGCTCAAGTGGCAGTGGAACGAGCGAGTGATTCCCTACTGGAAGGAGACGGCGAAGTTTGCCCGCGAGCATGGAGTGCACCGCATTGCGCTCGAGATGCACCCTAATTTTGTGGTCTACAACCCGCGCACGTTGTTGCGCCTGCGTGAGGCGGCCGGTGAGGAGATAGGCGCCAATTGTGATTTGAGCCATCTGTTCTGGCAGCAATGCAATGCGGTCGAGGTTATTCGTTTTCTCGGCAAGCAAGGGGCGATTTATCACGCGCACATGAAAGACACGGCATTTTTCCCGCAGAACGTGGACAGGTTTGGGGTCCTCAACTTTGGGAAGAAAGACGATCACGAAGCGTCGGAGTTTTTCCGCGCCGTAGGTTACGGGCACGGGGCGAGCATGTGGAAGGACATTGTTGCCGCCTATATGGAGGTTGGGTATAACGGGATGCTCAGCATCGAAAATGAAGATCCGATCCTAAGCGGCGAAGTCGGCGTGCAACGGTCCCTGGCTGTGCTCAAGAACGTTCGCGAAGAGATCATGACGAATCAGCCGAACCCTGGGTAAGGGGGCCGGTGCGGCATTTGTTTGGGGTGGAGTGAAACTGCAGATCCCTCCGCTACGGTCGCTTAACACAGGGGAGGGTGGGGTTTCCAGTTGGGATTGGTTGCAGGGATCCCAGGTCTCAAAAGCGAGACCTGGGGCACCCTTCGATTTTTTCCGACGCAGTTTCAAGCCTCCGAGTGAGAAACGGCAGGTCCCTCGACCTACCCCCGCATGTGCTCCAACTCAGAACTGGCGAACGCCACTACGTTGTACCCGCAGTCGACGTAGAGGACTTCGCCGCTTATGCCGGACGATAGTTCGGAAGCGAGGAAAAGAGCCGCGTTGCCCACTTCCGCAGGCTCTATATTGCGCTTGAGCGGCGAGCGTTCTGCGTGCACCTTCAACATTTCCGATAACCCCCCAATGCCGCGCGCCGCCAGCGTCTTGATCGGTCCAGCGGAAATCGCATTTACCCGAATCTTTTGCCCACCCAAGTCCGCAGCGAGATATCGTACTGTCGCCTCGAGCGCCGCCTTAGCTACGCCCATCACGTTGTAACGCGGGACCACTTTTTGCGAGCCATAGTAGGTCATGGTCATGATGCTGCCGCCATCCGTCATCAGCGGCGCGGCGGCCCGGCTGAGAGCGATCAGGGAATAGACGCTAATTTCATGAGCCACCCGGAAAGCGTCACGCGTGGTCAACAGGAAATCATTTTGCAGCGCATCCGCCGGGGCAAACGCAACCGAGTGCACGAGGATATCCAGCTTGCCATACCTATCCTTTAATTTTGCAAACACCGCGTCGATCTGCTCGTCGCTCGAGACATCGCACTCAAAGGTAGCTGCATCCGGCAACTCCGCGGCCAGTGCTTCGGCTTCCTGCCGCAGACGCTCCATCTGGTAGCAGATAGCAATCCGCGCTCCAGCTGCGGAAAGCTTCTGGGCAATCGCCCAGGCGATACTGCGCTTGTTTGCCAGGCCGAATACCACTGCCGTCTGACCCTTCAAATCCACCATTCCCTCTTGCTCCTATCTACCGTTGCAAGGATATATCAGCCACCCAGGTCCACGAGTTCGACCTCATCAATCGCGCTGCCCAAAAATCGTGCGCCCAGGCGCCGGAATTTGGCCACCGAATCGGTTGCGAAGAAGCGGCATCGTCCCGCGCCCACACTCTCCCCATAGAGCCCGCGATGGGCGGCTAGCAACCGCGCTGCCTGGCTCGCCGTCGCCTCGGCCGAATCGATGACCTTGATGGCAGGGGCGACCGCCGCTTCCATCATCGGCCGCAGCAGCGGGTAATGGGTACATCCCAACACCAGCGTGTCCGGATCGAGCGCTTCCTCTTGCGCCTGTTCCAGCAATTCGGTGAGATAAATTCTGATTACCTCGGCGGTGACCGGATGGTCCACCCATCCTTCTTCGACCAGGGGCACCAGCAGCGGACAGGCCTTCTCCAAGGCGCGCAGGCCGCGCTCCCTGCAAGCTGCAGCATAAGCATGGCTGGCAATGGTGGCGTCGGTGCCGATTACCAGGATCTCCCGCGTTTTCGACGAATTGGCTGCCGCGTTGGCCCCGGTCTCAATCACGCCCAGCACCGGCACTTCTGTCGAAGCTTTAATTTCTTTGAGCGCAAGGGCACTCGCGGTGTTGCAGGCAATCACCAAAAAATCAGCACCCTGGTCGAGGAGAAAGCGGGTGCTCGACAACGCATAGCGCACAATGGTTGCCCGCGACTTTGATCCATACGGCAACCGCGCCGTATCCCCCAGGTAGAGAAACTCCGCTCCAGGAAGCAACGGCAGCAGCGCTCGCAGCACCGTGAGGCCACCAAACCCAGAATCGAAAACGCCGATCTTCAGGCGGCTGCCAGTCACAGATGTTTTACTCCAGGAGCATCGGTAGCCAGGTATATGCGCGTGAGATCAGCATGGCCGGCGAGGGTGTCGCGCTGTTGTCCATCCACGAGAAACCGAACCTGCGAGATCTGGGGAAAGTTGGCGTGGAGCGTACCGATGATCGAAAGCAGCGTGAGCGTCTCCGGCTCGATGCCGGAAGGGTGAGCGTCCACAAACGAGGTGCTCAGATCAACCACCGCAACGGTACCCGGCACAACCTGGTTCGCCTCCAGCGGCAGGGTCATAAAGAATATTTCGTTGACACCCTTATTGGCGGCAATCGGATGTTTGGAATTGGGCCGCGCGTAGTTCGTGATCAGGTGCTGCAGAATCACATGCGCCCGCGCGTTGGCGTCAACCGGCAACGCCAAATTCTGGTTTGCCGGCTGCACCGACCCATCCATGTCATTGGCCATCATCATGGTTACACTCTGCACCGGCCTGCCCGCGGGAGGATTGAGCGGCATCGTTTCCCCCGAGGCAAGAAGCCGATCCATCGCCCGCTCCCGCATGCGCAGCAGTACCACGGCCATCAGCACCGAGCTGATCAGGAGCGTCCAGAACAAAATGCGCTGTCCACGGGAGATCACGGTTGCTGCCTCCAGTCGCGCTGCCATTGCTCGATCGCCGCGGCCAACGCCGCCACAATCCGGTCCTGGTATCCAGGGTCGGAGAGCGGGGTCACGTGCGCAGTGCCGCTCAACGGCGATATCTCCACCACCACCGCCGGGCAGGTGAAGCTGTCGAGCGGCTGCAGAGCCGTGCGTCCCAGAGTGACGGGGATCTCTGCATGGGTCATCGCGGAATCGAATTCCGACGAGAGCCGCAAACTTTGCTCGGCATAGGCGCCCTGGGCAGTTTCCCAAGGGAGAAAGCGGGTCATGGGAATAGGCGTCAGCGATGCGGTGAAGAGATGAATTCCGCTGCCACTGGTGGTGGCATGCAGGGTAATGCAGGCCGCCGCACCCACGTGGTTTGCCGTCTCAGCGCGGTTCAACGCGGTGATAGCACTATCCGACTCCCGCGTGGTGACCACCGAAATGCCATGCGCACTCACCATCGAGCGCAACCGTACCGACAGGTTTAGCACCAGGTCTTTTTCCAGCAGATGATCCGACAGGCGTGCGCCGCTGTCGGCGCCCCCATGGGCGGCGTCGATCACTACGGCAAACCGCGGCGCAGGCCGCACCACTGCGGGCGGAGCCGGCGTCGGGTTTGGCGGCGACTGGGCGCTGGCTAAGATAGACGCCAGAGGCGCCAGAAGAAGACCAATTGCGAGGCAGCCGCTGGCTTGGCGGCCTTCCTCAATCCAACGCATAGACGGTAAGACCGCTCAGGAGTTTGGGATAGAAGTCGGTCGACTTCTGGGGCATGACGTCGCCCGCGAAGGCCACTTCCCGCAACTGAGCCAGGGTGATCGGATTGGTCAGGAACGCCACGTCCGCCTCGCCCCGCCAAACCTGCTCCATGGCTTCGCCGGCGTCGCGCACATAGCGGAGGTTCCGTTGCTCCCGGATGGCTTCCGGAGTGATATCCAGCAATTGTTCCAGCACCAGGGAGTGTAGCTGGGTAAGGTCCATCCGCCGCTGCCGCTCGGGCAGGGTAGCCAACGCCTGCGCGACCGTCTCTGGCTTGGCCGTGAGCAGGTGGTAGCCCAGCCTGGTGACGGCAACGAAGGCCGTGCCCGGCTGGCGGGCCAACAGCCTGGTCAGCTCGGCCGAGTCGTTCGCCCTCACGGCTTGAATATCAAAAAAAGCCTTCGCCTCTTCGATGAATGTATCGGGCGAAAAATTCTTGAGCCCGAAAACCACGCGATGGGTGGGCAGAATGGTAATGCCCGTCGAGTCCATATTGACGAAGGTCATCATGACGGCAGCCTCCGGGTAGGCCGGTTGCGGCGTGGTGTTGGCCAGGTTCCTCTCCGTCCGGGTGACGCTGGTTGGGGCATGCTCCATGGAATAGGCCAGCGCCGTCTCGTAGCGGTGGTGACCATCAGCGATGATTAGTTTCTTATCCTCCATCGCCCCCAGCAATATATTGATGGTGCTCATGTCGCTGACCTTCCAGACGCGGTGGGTCACGCCGAATTCATCGGTCACTTCGATCTCGGGGGCCGATGTTCCGGAAAACAGGATTTTTTCCGCAGTCAGCGCCGGGTCCGAGTAGAGCATGAAGATTTGTCCGAAATGCGCCCGGGTGGCGCGCAGCAGGTTCAGCCGGTCAGACTTGGGCTTGGAAAGCGTCTGTTCATGGCGGAACACCACCTGCGCACTGTAGTCACATACTTCGCCCAGGCCGATAAAGGCACGCCGCTCGTGAATCTCACCGTCTCCGCCCGGCACCGTAAAACGCTGGGAGTAAGCAAAGATGCAGGGATCTTTTTCCTGGGCCAGGACCCCCATGCGGCGCCAATCGGCGAAATCCCGTGCCGCGCGGGTGTACACGTCGTTGCTCCCGGGTTCGTCGAACAGTTCAGGCAATCCCAGGATGACGCGCACCAGGTTGTAGAGGCTGCGCTGGTAATAAGCCTGCTGCATGGCGGGGGTAATCTTGTCGTAGGGCTGGGTCACTACCTCTTCCACGCGGACCATGCTCGGGTTGTAGCGTAGTGCGCGAAAGGGATAAATTCGGGCCATGCTTCGGGGGGTCCCACTCCAGACAACGGCGACGTCGGCTGCGCTGCCAATTGCTTTAGTCTCTTATATCTGCCAGATTGTACCTGACGGGAACAGCCTCGCTCCCGCATCCTGATCCATGCGTCCCACGAGAGGCAACACCCGAAACGTGGTAGCCGTCCTGTAATCGCCGCGTCTAATATGGAAACGCAGGTCCGATGGTGGCGTGCTACCATCCTGCACACGAACACAAGGACTCCGGTTTCCTGGAGGGTCGAAAGACATGAAAGGAAAAGCGGAGACGAGGATTGGGGCTATGGCGCTCACGATCGAGCGCAGAATGGGGATACGGCTGGGCGCGTGGGTGACGGTGAAGACTGCCATTGCACTCGGGCTTTGGCTCGCCCTTTCTCAGTTTTGCTGGGCTCAGGACCCCCTGAACGATGTGCACGTGAATCCGCCTCCCCCTGCCCCGGTAGCGCCCATAACTCCCGCGGATTCGAAGGCCCCGGCAAAAGCCCCAGCTCCTCTGGAAGGCAATAAGGCACTCAGCGCTCGACCCAATGAACGGATGAGGGTCGATGTCAACCTGGTGCTGGTGCCGGTGACCGTAACCGACCCCCTCAACCGCCTGGTTACCGGGCTTGAGCGGCAGGACTTTTTCGTTTACGAAAACAACGCGCTGCAGAAGCTCAAGAGCTTTTCCGCCGAGGATGCCCCGGTTTCGATCGGCATCATCTTTGATCTCAGCGGCAGCATGACCGACAAGATCAATCGTGCCCGAAACTCGATTCTGGAATTTCTGCACACCGCCAATCCCCAGGATGAATTCTTCGTCATCGGTTTCAATGACCGGCCCGAACTGATCACCGATTTCACCTCCAATGTTGACAACATCGAAGCACGCCTGCTCACCGTAAAACCCGGGCATCGGACCGCGCTGCTCGACGCCATCTACTTCGGCTTGAACAAGATGAAGCAGGCCAAGCATGAGCGGAAGGCTCTCCTGGTGGTCTCCGACGGGGGCGACAATCGCAGCCGCTACACCGAGAGCGAAGTGCGGTCGGTGGTCCGCGAGTCCGACGTGCAGATTTATTCCATCGGCATCTTCGACCAGTACGCCCCTACGCGCGAAGAGCAGCTAGGACCTGTCCTGCTGCACGACGTCAGTGAGGAGACCGGTGGTCAGCTCTTCCGTGTCGACGATCTGGCCGACATGGCCGATATCGCAACCAAGATCAGTGCCGAGTTACGTAACCAATATGTACTTGGGTATAGATCGGACGATATTAAACGGGACGGGAAGTGGCGTAAATTGAAGGTAAAGCTGGTTCCGCCCGAGGGGCTGCCCCAGCTCACTGTTCATGCCCGTACCGGATACTATGCACCCTTGCAGTAGATGGCTCCTGGTTTTACCGATTTTCCTGCTTTGCAGCCTGCCGGTCTCAGCTGTGGCGCAGGTGGGTGGCTCACCGTCTGCCACCCAGCCGGAAAAGCAAAAGCCTCTCAATGTCGACCGTGATCCCGTTGCCAGCCCTGATGGGGAAAACGGCGCGCCCAACCAGACGCAAACCACTGCTACCATTGGCCGTGACAACGGAAAATACACCCTGCAGCGCAATGTCGATGAGGTGGTCCTGAACGCCACCGTTCTGGACGACCACCAGCACATGATCACCACCCTCGCCAAAGACGACTTCAAGGTTGCTGAAGACGGCGTGGCTCAAACCATCACCTCGTTTCAGCACCAGGACATACCCATCTCGCTGGGCATTCTGGTCGACAACTCCGGCTCCATGCGCACCAAACGCCAGGCGGTGAATTCCTCTGCCCTCGACCTGGTGCATGCCTCGAACCCGGATGACGAGAGCTTCGTGGTTAATTTCTCCGACGAGGCCTACATCGACCAGGATTTCACCGCCAACGTCAACAAGCTGCGCGACGGCCTCTCCCACATTGATTCCAAAGGGGGAACCGCCCTTTACGACGCCATCATGGCCTCCGCCGATTACCTCACCAAGAATGCCAAGCGGCCCAAGCAGGTTCTTCTGGTCATTACCGACGGCGAAGACAATGCTTCCAGCACCACGCTGGAGGAAACGGTGCGGCGTATTCAGGACCTGCAGGGTCCGGTGGTGTATTCGATCGGTCTGTTGTATGACGACACCGGCGGCGGCCGCGAGGCCCGCCGTGCCAAGCGGGCCCTGGAAATGCTTGCCAATGAGACCGGGGGCATCGCCTTCTTCCCCAAAAACCTTTCCCAGGTGGATGAAATCGCGGCTGAAGTTGCGCGGGATATCCGCGAGCAGTACACCATTGGCTATCACTCCACCAAGCCGACCGCGCAGGGCGGGTTCCGCACGATTCATGTGGAAGCTCGGGCTAAAGGGTATGGCAAGCTACAGGTGCGCACCCGCACCGGCTACTATCCAAACAGCAAGCGGGCTAGCGTAGCGGCTTCCCCCAATGGGTCCCCAGCGGCTTCCAATTGAGGTTCTTCCAGGCTGCGGCGGCCAAGGCACTGCTACACTTGTCAGTTGGCCTATGACCCTTTCTACTCGTGAAGTTGCAGCGCGCTCGCTGCATATTGCTGAAGATGTAACGGAGTTGATGGGGTCCACCCCCATGCTCCATCTTCACCGTGTCGTGCCGCCTGGGGCGGCCGACATCTACGTCAAACTCGAGTTCTTCAACCCGGGCGGCAGTGTCAAGGACCGGGCGGCGCTGGGCATGATTCTGGATGCCGAGCGCCGGGGCCTGCTCCAACCGGGTGCGACCATCCTGGAGGCGACCGCCGGGAACACCGGGGTAGGACTTGCCTTGGTGGGGGTGCACCGCGGCTACAAGGTAGTGCTCTTTGTGCCCGATGGCTTCGCGGAAGAGAAATGCATTCTCATGCGCGGCTTCGGCGCCACCGTAATCCGCACGCCCGAGGCCGAGGCGATGGCTGGCGCCATCCGGCGCTGTCGCGCCATGGCCGAGGAAATCCCGGGCAGCTTTGCCGCGCTGCAGTTTGATAATCAGGCCAACCCCGACTTCCACTATGACACCACGGCCCACGAGCTCTGGGAGCAGATGGAAGGACGGGTGGATGCCTTTGTCACCGGTGTCGGTACCGGCGGCACGTTCTCTGGGGTGTCGCGTTTTCTCAAAGAACAAAACCCGGGCATTCTCACCGTAGCCGTCGAGACCCAGGGTTCGGTCCTGCAGGGGGGTGAGCCTGGCCACCACAAGGTGGAGGGAATCGGCGTCTCCTTTATTCCTCGCACGTTTAACCGTGAATGGTGTGACGAGATCATGGCCATCCATGACCCGGAGGCTTTCACCATGGTCAAACGGTTGGCGGCTGAAGAAGGTTTGCTCTCCGGCTCAAGCGGCGGCGCCTGCGTGGAAGCAGCCGTGCGCATAGCCGCGCGTCTGGGCAAAGGCAAGCGAGTGGCCGCGATCATTCCCGATTCCGCCGAACGCTACCTGTCGAAGAAGATCTTCGATGGTGGCCTATGAGCGGTCATGGGTTTTCTACCCGGGCCATTCACGACGGTCAGCCTGCCGATCCGCTGACCGGTGCGGTTAACGTGCCGATTTATGCTTCGTCGACCTATGCGCAGGAGGAGATCGGTAAGCACCGCGGATACGAATATTCCCGGGTTTCCAATCCCACTCGGACTGCGCTCGAAGAAAATCTGGCCTCACTCGAAGGCGGCACTTCTGCGCACGTGTTTTCCAGTGGGATGGCGGCCATTGCGGCCCTGGTGACCATGCTCAAGACCGGCGATCACGTCATCTGCGGGTCGAACGTGTACGGCGGAACGCCGCGCCTTTTTGACCAGATCATCGCCCACTATGGCATTCTCTTCAGCTACGTCGACACCACTGATGTGGAGCAGGTTCGGCAGGCGATCAAGCCCACCACCCGGCTTATCCACATTGAGACACCGACCAACCCGTTGATGCAGATTACCGACATCCGGGCCATCGCCGATATCTGTCATGAGCGCAGAGCTGCTGGTCAGGCGATCGACCTGAGTGTCGACAACACCTTCATGTCGCCGTATTTTCAGCGTCCCATCGAATTTGGCGCGGATATCGTCATGCACTCCACCACCAAGTTCCTCAATGGCCACAGTGATGGTCTGGGCGGAGTCCTGGTGGCAACTACGCCTCAGCACAAAGAGTCCTTTGAGTTCGTGCAAAAATGTACCGGAGGCATTCTGTCTCCCTTCGAGTGCTTTCTGGTATTGCGCGGGGTCAAGACCCTGGCCGTGCGCATGAAGCAGCACGAGGTAAATGGCTATGCGCTTGCCAACTACCTGGTGGGCCACGCGAAGGTTCCGCAGGTTTTTTATCCTGGCCTTCCCCAACATCCCCAGCATGCTCTTGCCCAGCGGCAGATGTCGGGCTTCGGTGCGCTGATCACGTTTGAAACCGGTTCCCTGGACAACGCCAATGCGGTGTTGCGCCGGCTCAGGATATGCACGGTTGGGGAGTCGCTGGGCGGGGTAGAGACATTGGTCTCGCATCCTGCCACCATGACCCATGCGGCGCTGGGCGAAGAGGGCCGCGCCAAGATCGGCCTGACCGATGGTATGGTGCGCATCTCCGCTGGTATCGAAGATGCTGAAGATCTGCTGGAAGATCTGGAGCAGGCGCTCAGTGTTCTGTAGGCCGGGGGTTTCTTCATGAGTATGAGCCATTCCTTTGCGTTGACCGACGAGCAGGAGCAGTTGCGCAAGGAGATCCGTGACTTCGCGGCGCGCGAAATCGCTCCTCATGTCATGCGTTGGGACGAAGCCAGTGAGTTCCCGCACGAGGTAGTGAAGAAGCTGGGCGAGATGGGCCTGATGGGCGTTATCTTTCCGGTCGAACTTGGTGGCGCCGGCCTGGGTTACGTCGACTATGCGCTGGCTGTGGAGGAGCTTTCGGCGGTCGATGGGTCGATCGGGATCATCGTGGCCTCGCACAACTCTCTTTGCACCAACCACATTTTCGTAGCCGGCAACGAAGGGCAAAAAGCCAAATATATTCCCTTGCTCGCCTCCGGCAAATGGCTTGGCGCCTGGGGGTTGACGGAGCCTGGTTCGGGCTCGGACGCCGGCAGCGCCAGAACGTCCGCCGTGCGCAAAGGCGATCGATGGGTGCTGAACGGCAACAAGACCTTCATCACCAATGGCCACTACGCCGACATTTCTGTCATCATCGCGGTTACGGATAAGAGTCAAGGCACGCGCGGTCTTTCGGCGTTCGTGGTCGAGAAGGGAACTCCGGGCTTTCGTCCCGGCAAGAAGGAAAACAAGCTTGGCCTGCGCGCCAGCGACACTTCGGAGCTCATCTTTGAGGACTGCGAAATCCCGGCAGAAAATCTTCTGGGTAATGAGGGAGAGGGCTTTATCGATTCGATGCGTATCCTCGACGGTGGCCGCATTTCGATTGCTGCTCTTTCGTTGGGTATCGGACGGGGCGCTTATGACGCCGCGCGCAGCTATGTGAAGCAGCGCCACCAATTTGGGAAAGCCATCTCTGAATTCCAGGGCATCCAGTGGAAACTGGCCGATATGGCAACCCAGCTCGATGCCGCGCGGCTGCTCACGCAGCGAGCCGCGGTTATGAAGGATTCCGGTCAGAAGACCACGCTTGAGTCTTCCATGGCCAAGTTAATGGCCAGTGAAGTGGCGGTCAGGGTCTGCGATGAGGCAGTGCAGCTTCACGGTGGTTACGGTTTCATCAAAGACTACCCGGTCGAGAAGTTCTACCGAGATGTGAAACTCTGCACCATCGGCGAAGGTACCAGCGAGATCCAGCGCCTGATCATCGCGCGCGAAATATTGAACAAGTAGAAGCAGGCATACGATGGTTGCGGACCGGAAGAGCCTGTGTGAGAACCGGGATTACGAGTTTAGTCCCGCAGAGCCTGCCCGAGCTTGTCGAACGGGGACGGCTGAACTTAGCCCAGGACGCTAGTCCTGGGTACATCATGAACATGATTAAGTCCCGCAGGGACGGCTGAAGGTTGTCCAGCATTGCGTGGCGGCTTATTTTCAGCCGTCCCCGTTCGACAAGCTCAGGGCAGGCTCTGCGGGACTAGGGCGTCCTTTCAAATCCAACCCAGGACTAGCGTCCTGGGCTAAGTTCAGCCAGGCTTGTCCAAATTAGATTTTGCAGTTGGCCAATTAGCACATGAAGCCTTCACTGACCTTCAGAGGTTGGGGAAGACTGTCGAACGAAGGGCAGGGGTTCAGCCGTGCCGTAAACAGCCTGTGCGCTTGACGGCTTTAGCCGCTGAGGTACGCTTTTCGAGACACATGGGGCGAAGTCATCTCTCTCTCCAGCTGCGTTCGCCGCAGACGACTGCAAAGACGTACCTCAGGGGCTAAAGCCCTCAGCAGTGAGAGCGGCATGTGGCACGGCTAAACCCGTGCCCTTCGTTCATCAACACAACTCAAAACTCGTTGCCATTTAGACAGCAGCCGATCAACAGAAGCAACCTGATTTTGCTCTGCTAAGGTCTCTTCAAAGCAATCAACAAGTTACATCGTCAAAAAGCAAGTTAATTCGCTAATTTGGACAGCTCTGAAGTTCAGCCGTACCTTCGGGACTGAGTTTGCAAATGGAGCAAACCTGGCTGCCCTAATCATCCTCGCCGAGAATGTTGCTGACACGAACAATTGTTTCTATCTGTTCCGCGCTCAATCTGGCGAGTAGATTCCGCCGTACCGACGCGGCATGGACGGGCCGCGCAGCCTTCAGCTTCTCGCGTCCGTGCTCGGTGAGTGCCACCAGAACCACGCGCTTGTCACCCTCACGCCGCTCGATGAGGTCTCTCTCTCGCATCCGCGTAAGTTGGTGGGACAGCCGGCTTTTATCCCAGCCCATGCACTCGGCCAGCCTTTGTTGACGCATCGCCCCATTGCCTAGACCGGCGAGCCGGGACAAGACTCCGAAATCCGGTCCCGAAAGCCCGGTCGCCGCGGCGATATCGCGCCCCACCCGGCTCATCACATCCTCACCCATAAGTTTGAAGGCATGCCAGACACGGAGTTCGTGAGGGGAGAGCGGCTTGATGGACATGTCTCAAGCAAAGCCTACCAGAATGTGGTTGACGCGACAACCTGTAAGGTCTAACGTAGGTTGATATGACAACCACAGTAGATGGAAAAATCGCACTTGTAACCGGAGCCAATAAAGGCATTGGAAAGGCCATCGTTCAGGGGCTTGCCCGGGACGGGTTCATCGTGTATCTCGGTGCCCGCAATCCAGAACGAGGAAGAACGGCGGCAGCAGAGTTGCAAGCGGAGGGAACTGTTCATTTTGTGCAATTGGATGTACTTGATTCCGCGTCTGTACAAGCGGCGGCACGGGCCATCGAATCGGAGGCCGGTCGTCTCGATGTATTGGTGAACAATGCGGGCATCGGTTACGCCCCCGGATCACGCTTCCGTACTCCGGCGGAGGAGATTGCGGAGGACATGCGCACGGTTTATGAAACCAATGTCTTTGCCGTCGTCAGGGTAACGAACGCCTTCATGCCTCTTCTGCTGCGGTCGGATGCGGGCCGCATCGTCAATGTAACCAGCAAGCGGGGATCCATTGGAGAGGAGGGCGCCTGGGTGGGCCGGCCTTACATGCCCTACTCCACATCCAAAACCGCTCTCAACGCGCTGACAGTTCACTACGCCCGCAGCCTGGCGGAGACATCCATCAAAGTGAACGGCGCAGCCCCGGGGCACGTCGCGACCGACTTCAACGGGTTTCGCGGTCCACGAACCCCTGAACAGGGCGCGGCGGTGGCAATCCGCCTGGCACAGCTCAATAGCGATGGGCCCACAGGTCTGGTGTTTGAAGACGAAACCCAACTGATGTGGTGAATCCACTGTCGACGGTTACTTACTCACTCCTCAGCGTGGGACTAAATCGAACTGTTTTATCGCGATCTTCGCTCCCGTGTAGGGACGTTCTGAATCCGGAAAGAAGACGATCGTGATCTCATCAAACTCCTCGATCCTTGAGTGGTTGGGAATAGGGAAGTGCAGCACCTCAGGTACTGGCGAAGACTTCACCGTGAAGCGGCTTGGCTCGGTCGAAACGACAGTCTGCTGGCCCAGATAAAATGTTGGTTTTCCCAGGGAGGTTGAATCTGTCAGCAAGGCGCCGATGGCAATCATGCCCGGCGCGTTGTCGCTATTTTCGATCGTCACCTGCATTTCGCGACAACATACCAATGGAATCGCCGTGCCGAGAGCTTGATGGGCTTCCATGATCAGGGGAATGTGATTGGTGGAACGAATATTCACTGTCAAAGGACTTCCACGAGCCACATGCGCCCTCGTTCCAACGCCGTTACCCCGTGGCTGGAAATACCAATAAGCCCCTTCGAAAGGTATGGTCATTGGCTTGCTTGTGTTGAAGCCGGCGCGCAAAAACTTGGAGGGCGTGGGAACAACAATTTTCTTTTTCTCGGGGAGAGGCCAGAGGATGATGCGTTCATATCCTGAGAGGCCGGAGACCGGATTCGCGGTTCCCTTGTGCTGTTGGGGAACTCTTCTTCCCGAGGGTGTGCGATTGCGAGCGCTGATGGCCATCGCGCCGGAAAATGCTCCGTGTGGAAGGCCCAAGAGCAGCAAGCCCATCGTGACCAAAACCGCTGTGGATGTAGCCCTCGCGAGCCGTAGCGCGGCGCGCGATCGACTCTCCCGATTTTCCGATGCATGGGGAGCATCACCCCTCAGCTTCCAGCTCAACACGAACGCGCAGAGAGCCAGCAGGAAGCTGGCAACAATGAGCGATTTTCCGTGCCACGCGAACAATCCTCCGTACAAGCAGACTGCAATGATGAAGCCGTGCATTTCTCGAGGAGCAGCATTGAGGTATTCCGCAAACAGTTCTCTTTCTTTCCATTGACCGGGAAGCGAACTGTGCGGACGGACTCTAGTACCGGCCGGCATGATTTTGCGCAGGCCACTTGCCATCATTACCGCCGCCAGGGCCGCCACGGGAAGTGCGGCGATGGAACGCTGCCGCGACAGCAGCACAACGGAAGGTATCCAAATCCAGCCAATTGCACTCGCGATTGTGAACAGGCTTAGGGAAACGGAAGGCGCCATCCTGGAGGGAAACCAGAGGAACCGGTTAATGGCTGCTCCTGATAGAAGTGCTATCGAGACGTAAGTGGCAGCCTTGAAAAAAGCTGCCGTTGGAGAAAGAGGGTGGGGAGAAGGCCATCGGCAGAGCGACAACTCGACCAGGAATGTACCCAGCGAACCAGCGACGCCCACCGCGGCAACGTACGTCGCCCCTCTGCTTCGTGCCATATGAGCACCCCGACCACTATGTAGTATGCTACTTTATCACAAGTCAAGCAGAATTGTATGACGTGAAATCCAGGGAACAGACGAAGGTTGGCCAATCAAGATCGTGCTGGAACGATAAAGTCGCCAGCAAGTGCGCTCGTTCTAACATCCTGCCGAGGGAATTGGGGCTTACAAATGCAGTTCCGGAGAGAGGGTGCTCTCATTCGGGGGCGAGACCTTCTACGATGAATACGCGGCTCTTTGCTGCACTTTGCCGGATCGGCCGGATGGCGGCATAGGCCGGCGAGTCGTACCACTCACGCGCCTTCTCCGCACTGTCGAAGGCGATGATGACGAACCTGCTCTTGGGCGCGTCGCCTTCCAGAGCCTGTACTTTGCTGCTGCGAACGACAAAGTGGTAGTGGAAAGGCGCGAGCGTTTGCTGTACCTTCTCCGCATAGTTCTGCAACTTATCGGGATCGGTCACCTCCACCTCTGCGATCAGGTAGCCAGGCGCCGTTTTCACCTGCTGCCCTCGGATGGCAATGCCGCCTATACCACCGATCGAAATGCCAACCAGCGTTGCAATGATCAGTTTCGGGTTCGTTTTCATCGGTCCATGATCCTTCCTTTGTGGGTGCTACGTGGACGAGCCCCGTCTACCGCTTCGGATTTTATGCTCGACCGGCTACAAAAGATAACGGCGATGTTCGGCCGACGCGTCCCCAGGACGCCGTCTTGAATCTTCACGGTATTGGCGGTCATCCAAAGGAAAACACCAACTGGAGAATAGAGGACATGGCCGCTTTTTGTGCATGCTGTGGAGCAGAGATTACCTTAAAGGCCGAGGCGTGTCCTGTCTGTGGTACGCCTCGGCATGGAATGCTACCGCCTGACCTACAGCCTGCGCTCGATGTTGGCACAGAACTGCCAGAAGAAGACGGTACAAAAGGTCGGAAGCTGCGTAGGCCGCGCCTATAGACATAGACTAGGACGCCGGCGGTGTTTCAACATGCGGCAAACGCTCTGTGTGCAGGGCGCAGTGCCGACCAGCCGACGCGCGAGTTTTGTCCTCTCTATTCCACGCCGAGAACCTTTACAATCACCCGCTTCGGCCGCTGCCCATCAAACTCCGCGTAAAACACCCTCTGCCAGGTCCCCAGGTCGAGCCTGCCCTTAGTCACGGGCAGAGTCGTTTCATGATGCAGCAGCAGCGCCTTCAAGTGAGCATCGGCATTATCCTCACCTGTCTGGTGATGCTTGTAGTCCGGCCGCGCCGGCGCAAGCTCCTCTAACCACTTGGCGATGTCCTCGATCAGACCACCCTCCAGGTCGTTTACGTAAATGGCAGTCGTAATATGCATCGGCGAGACAAAGCAGAGCCCATCGTTCACGCCGCTCTTCCGCACAACTTGTTCCACCGTGTCGGTGATGTGCACCATCTCTCTGCGTTTCCTGGTTTCGAAAACAAGGTATTCCGTGTGGCTCTTCATTTCGCGGGCTTCTCCTCAGTTGGATGCTGCATCTTCTCCCATCCTGCAGCCTGAGGCAAATTCAAGAGAGAACCAGGATTTACGAATTTAGTCCCGCAGGGACGGTTGAGCTTAGCCCAGGACGCTAGTCCTGGGTAGATCTGAAACATGATTCAGTCCCGAAGGGACGGCTGAAAGTTGTCCAGGATTGCGTCGCGGCCTATTTTCAGTCGTCCCTGCGGGACCCACGGCAGGCCGGGTCGTCCTTTCAGATCCAACCCAGGACTAGCGTCCTGGGCTAAGTTCAGCCGTCCCTGCGGGACTCAAGCATCTCGCATGCGCTCCCCGAGCGAGCCAGATGTTTTCGCCCCCACTCGCAAATTTCTTCGAGCACCGGAACAAGCGTCATGCCATATTCCGAAATCGAGTAGCGGACGCTCGGCGGCACATTCCGGTCTTCGTGCCTTAGAAGGATGCCGTCCGACACCAACTCCTGCAGATGTCGAATTAACATCCGCTCCGTGATCCCGGGAATGCTGCGCCGCAGTTCACTCGTCCGCATCGGCCCGTCCAATAGCCGCCATAGAATCGTTCCTTTCCAGCGGCCATCGACGACCGACAGCATGGCATCAATCGGACACGGTGATATCTCTTTCTTTGAAACGGGCATCCGTATACCTCCTTGATGGATCTGTTTTGCGGAGAGCTGACAAATTAGTCAGTGGCTCGATCTGAATCAGTGTATCGAGGATGAGAGTCAGTAACGTGTGCAGTCAACAAGGAGATCGAGAACATGCTCTTTCTGGACGTACTGACCATCCTCTGCGCCGGTTTGATGATCGGTAATGAGCTGGCCGTTTCTCTCTTCGTCAATCCCGTTATTTGGCAATTGGAAGACCGATCACAAGCCAGAGCTCTAAGCCTGTTTGCCGGCATTCTGGGCAAGGTTATGCCCTTTTGGTACGCATTGTGTCTCCTTCTCATGATTGCCGAAACATATCTTCGCCGTCATCAGCCAGGTCTGACCTTGCTTCTCATCGCGATGGTTATCTGGATTGCGATCATCGTCTATACCGTCACCACCCTGGTGCCCATCAACAATCGCATCGCCCGTCTGGGAGACGGTTTACCCGATGGATGGCGGCAAGAGCATAAAAGATGGGACATGTATCACCGTTGGCGAATTCTCTCGCTGGTGATTGCGATGGTCTGTCTGGTTTGGGGGATTCTCATGGCTTGCGTGGCTCCCTCATAGGGTCTACGCTGAGTCCATCCCGTGGTTTGAGCAAACCGCCGGGGTTGCTCAAAGGTTCCACGGATGTCATCCTCAAGAGATGACGCGGGAAAAATTAGTGTGTGCCATATTGGGATCGGTGTTGGGTTGTTGTGTGCCGGCGAGAGCGCAGGAAGCAGGAGCTTGGCGCGCATCCAGCCAGACAGCCATGTCCATCACCGGGGACATTGCCATTTCCGACGAGAAGCTTTTTCTCAACTTTTACGGGTTTCCGATGGCTCGCATACGCGATCTTGAGCCAGGCGAAGTAAGCGCCGCGTTCGATGTCGATAGCAACGCCGGTGGGCGCGGCCGTCTCTACCGGTTGAGCATACCCGGTTCCAAAAAGTTTTTGCACAAAAACACTTTGTGTGGGTCTGAGGATACGCAGTGGATGGCCGCCTTCGTGGAAGGACGCTCCCTGCATATCGCATTCTTCTCGGGACAAAAAATGCCGGTTTTCACCCCGGAGGCGTTCGCGAACTCGACCGATCTATGCGGAACATTCACCTACGCGCGATGACTTCGCGGTCTGAGCCCTGAGCCCACGGGCGCTATTTAAAAGTTGGTTTCGGCGGGGTACACACCGAGTCAAACCAGCGACTGATGTACACCTGGGCATGAGCTTCTCCGCAGTAGTGGCGAGCCCCCGCTGCGTTGGCGGATTCGGTGTTCCAGCGGTGCACGGTAAGCTCAGACTCTCCACATCGAATGACGAACCAGTGAATGGGGTTACTGGTCACAATTCCGCAAACTTCACATCTGAATTCCTGTATCGAAGCCATGCATCCTTTCCTTACGGTGGGGCGGTGGTGCCCTGGTCAGGATAATTGGCAACACCATCCCGGCACAACGCGATTTAGCGGGCCGCGCAGAGCCAGGAACGGAGCATCGGGAGTAGACTTCGAGCGAGGGTTGGCCATGGCATACCTTCGAGTGCTGCTTTGCACGTCTATTGCGTTGGTGGGGACTTTCTTGCAGGAATCCGCAGCTCAAAGCCAGCAAGGACCGTCGAACGCTCCGACGATTCAGGTGACGTCACGCCTGGTATTTCTGGATGTGACAGTGCTGGATAAAAAGGGCCGCCCGGTGGTTACAGGCCTAACCAAAGATGACTTCACGATCACTGAAGATAAGCGCCCGCAAGCTATCTTTTCCTTCGAAGGACCCGAGGTGCACACGGTAAATGGGCTTGCCAGCGATGGTTACCCAGATGAAAAAGCGCCGCTCACCATTTTTGTCCTCGACCTGCTGAATTCGAGTTTTGAAGATTTTGCGTTCATCCGTTATTCGGTCCGCAAATTTCTGGCTGCACAGCCGCTGCTGCTGCCCTCCCCTGCCGAGATGATGGTCATTGGCAACGAATCTCTGGAGATGATTCAAGGCCCCACCCGAAACACGCAGGATCTGCTTTACGCGCTGGACCACCTGGCGCCTGTAATCCCATACAAGTGGGCGGCCGATAGTTTTGACATGGAGCGTTTTGGCCAATCGCTGGATGCACTGCAACAGATAGCCCTCCAGAATAAAGGCGTGCCCGTACGGAAGAACATTGTGTGGGTGGGCAATGGTAGCCCGAGCTTCAGCACTGCCCAACGGCGTATGACAACGCTGGTGGCACACGAGATGCAGCAATACATGCACGCCACGACGAACATATTGGTGGATGCGCGGGTAAGCCTCTATGTTATTTACCCCGGATTAAAGATTGGACACTTTGTAAACCTGAGCGGAAGGTCGCCCTTGCCAATCAGTGCGGCAGATGCAGGGGCCAGCTTTGACAGCGATCATCCTTTCGCTGAAAACATCAACTTCGGTGTGTTGGTGAACGAAACCGGGGGCAAGCTTTTCTATAACCGCAACGATGTCGACGCTGAAATGCATCAATCGCAGCAGCTGGGGTCGGAGTACTATACGCTCACTTACCAGCCTCGTGGAGGGAACGCGAACGGGAAGTTCCGGCAGATTCGAGTCACCCTGCGCGATCCCAGCCTGCGAGCACTGACCAAAACCGGCTATTACGCGCCAGACGAAAGCTCGCCGATCGATCCTCGTCAGCAGACGAATATCGACCTCGCTGAGGCTGCGCGATCTACTATTCCATTTGCTGCATTGGATCTAAAGGTCTCCGGCATCGTACGGCACCCAGACAACCATACGGCGGACATCACCTTGCTTCTGCAATCGAAAGGCATCGACTGGCAAGCAGTCGATAACGGAGAAAGCACTGCTTACATCACTGTGGCCGCTGCCAGTCTGACCAACAGTCAGCACGTTCTAGCTTCAAAGGTGGAGAGATTAGCCCTCTCAGTACCTACGCAGGACCCATCCCACCTGGCAAGAACTGTTTCCCGTTTGCAGGTAACGGTACGAATACCGCCTAAGACGCAAAGCATTCGTGTGCTTACGGAGACAGCGAGGGGGCGGATCGGGGCAGCCGAGCTGGACCGCAAGGCCATCGAAGCAGCACCCGCTATGCCGGCGCCGGAACCACAATTGCTTCGCCACCAGCCATATCCATGAGCGCGCCCTTGTCGCTCACGGCGGCCAAGAAGGCAACGACGCGGCTTGGCAAAAGAAAGGTATGATATGGGCGGCCCGGAAACGAAGCTGGAGCGAAAGCGGCGTGCCGGCATCCAATAAGTCATGACTCTGCCAGATGCTCCCGGGGCCACGACGGCCGCCACAATAAGCGCCGACGACGCCGTCCTTTTTGGTTTTGAAAACACATACGCGCGGTTGCCGGAGCACTTCTACGCCCGGGTAAACCCGACACCGGTGGCGACTCCACGCCTGGTCAAGGTGAATGTGGAACTGGCCCGTGACTTGGGCCTCGATCCGGATGCCCTCGCGAGCGCACAGGGCGTGGCGATTCTGGCCGGCAACCTGGTGGCCGTGGGCTCCGAACCACTCGCCATCGCCTATGCCGGGCACCAATTCGGGCATTTTGTGCCTCAGCTCGGTGACGGCCGCGCTAACTTGTTGGGCGAGGTCGTAGGGCGCGATGGCGTGCGCTACGATATCCAGCTCAAGGGCTCTGGCCGCACCCCTTTCTCCCGCGGCGGCGATGGCAGAGCGGCACTCGGTCCAGTCTTACGTGAGTACATCCTGAGCGAGGCCATGGCAGCGCTGGGTGTTCCGACTACGCGAGCCCTCGCCGCAGTGACCACGGGGGAGCGGGTGCTGCGCGAAACAGTTTTGCCAGGTGCTGTGTTCACTCGGGTAGCGGCAAGCCATCTCCGCGTGGGTACCTTCCAATATTTCGCGGCCCAGGGCGATACCGAGGGGACACGTAAGCTGGCGGACTATGCGATCGCCCGCCACTACCCTCAGGCCGCACTGGCGAAGCAGCCCTACCTGGCCCTGCTGGACGGGGTGATCGCGCGGCAGGCGCAGCTGGTCGCCCAATGGATGCTCCTCGGCTTCATCCACGGCGTGATGAATACGGACAACACTTCCATCTCCGGCGAGACCATCGATTATGGTCCCTGCGCCTTCCTGGAGGCATACGATCCAGCCAAAGTGTTCAGCTCTATCGATCAATACGGACGCTATGCTTATGGCAATCAACCCACCGCCATGCACTGGAACCTCGCGCGCCTGGCTGAAGCGCTGCTGCCCGTTCTGGAGCAAGAGGTGGGAGATGGAGAGGCCGCGCTGGCCGCAGCCAAAGAGTCGCTGACCGCGTTTGGTCCGCAGTTTGAGGCGGCGCGCGCCGCCGGCCTGCGCCGCAAGCTCGGCCTTGTCACTGAGCGCGAGGGCGATGCGGAGTTGGCTGTGGACCTGCTCAAGCGCATGGCCGAGAATCGCGCCGATTTCACCCTGACCTTCCGCCGATTGTGCGCAGCCGCCGAGGGAACGGAAGGCGACGAGGGCGTACGGGTGTTATTCGCCGACCCCGGTGCTTACGACTCCTGGGCTGCCGCATGGCGCCATCGCCTCGGAGAAGAGTTCATCTCCGCGCCGGCGCGCGCTGCAGCGATGCGGATGGCGAACCCGGCATTCATCCCACGCAACCACAGAGTGCAAGCTGTCCTCGACGCCGCGATCGAGCGGCAGGACTTCCAGCCCTTCGAGGAACTGCTGGACGTCGTGTCACGTCCATACGAGGACAGGCCCGGGCTGGAGCGTTACACCACGCCGGCCCTTCCCGAGGAATGCGTACGCCAAACCTTCTGCGGAACATAAGCGCGGGCTTGCACGGTCAAGGGCACATCAGGGTGCCCCAGGTCTCGCTCTTGAGACCTGAGATCCGTGATCTCAACTGGGAACACCACCTCTTTGGTATCCCGCGAAGCCGCGTTGCCGAAACAACGACAGCGACAAATCCTCACCCAGATCGGCACTGATCCTGGGTTCGTTCCACCATTGATCTCTTTTCTATCGAAATTTATAGTTTGCCACTTCGGCTTGCGTGTATGCTCGCGTCGAGAGTTTGCGAGCTACTTCGTAGCGGGTCCGGCTTCCCTTGTTTTGTCAATCCGTTGGAAGCTCCTTGCAAACCCCCCTTGCAAAGCGCAGCATTTTAAGTTGTCAGCAACGCTAAGCATGGCTGCCGACTCCCCGGCGCGCTGCATCCACGCCCTGAGTGGCGGGCCTTTGTCCGAAAATCGCAATCTTGAGGGTTTACTGTGAAACGAACTCTTGTCTTGTTCCTGCTCATCTTCACCTCAACCATCACATTCGCTCAGGTGGCCCCAACCTTCTGCAACGCAGGCTTTCTCCCGGATGGGTACGTCAACTTCTCTGCGATGCCAGCCGCCCCAAATTTTCCCGCTGGAACCGGTAGCTCTTCCGCGCCGATTACCGTGACTCTCCCTGTGACAGGAGTGGCGGGGCTTACCGTTCAAGTGACCATACCAGCCCTGCAGGCCTTGGGAGGGGGGATCCCGGTTTACACCGTGAACAATGGCACACTCGTGCTAGGCGGGTTTCCGACGACCGATGGCGGGGTACTCACTCTCCAATTCAGCAGTCCAGTCACGGGAGTAGGCATAGTTGCCGAGTATGCTGGCCGCGGTAGCAGCTACACGCTGCAGGCAGATCCTTCTGGGGGCGCCGCCCCTCCCGTCTTTCAAGACTCGGTTGATAGCTTTACTCTGGCCTACAACTTCTTCAGCGTACCGCTCCAGCAAGTGAGCCTCGGAGCCGGCTTCAGCACAGCTTCAGTGATCACTACTAATGGAGATGGCGGCTTTAGCACCCCCTTCTTCTCGAACCTCCGGGTTCAAAGTGCGGGCGCTTCGGCCTCTTACATGAATTTAGTGCCCACGGAGGGTCTGCAACAATGGCTGCGCAGCGAGTCTGCGCCGAGCCAATTCGCCGGGAACGTCTCATCCTGGCCGGATGAGTCAGGCAATGCACACGACGCGACACAAACCGTACCAGCCAATCAACCGTCAGGGGTGCAGGAGGATGGAAACGCCTGCAAGTCAGCCTTCTACTTCGGCGGCAATCAATACTTCAACATCAACCTGCCGATCGATGGCTGGAACCAGATGACCATTTTCCTGGTGGGTAAATCCGCCGTAGACCCTCTGAGCGGCTCGTGGCCGTCTGAGGCTTCGGCGATCTTCTGGAACGAGAATGCCTTATGGGGTAATACATATGTAAGTCCCTACCAGTCCAGTGTTTCCTTTCGCTTTGGCACGACGCAGGTGGGCAATCAGCCGGTCTACACCAGGCCGGTCACCGTTGGGCAGGATTTCACTATCACGCGTGCCGTGCATGATGGGTCGACCGACTCACTCTACGTCAACGGCTTGCTGGCGCTCAGGCAGGGCAACAAGAGTTCTGTGTTGAATGGAACTACCGGCGCAGGCTACATCGGGCGGGGCGTCAACAACACCTATTTCAACGGCGAGATCAGCGAAATTCTGGTCTACAATCGCGTCCTTTCGACGAATGAAGCGGCTTCTGTCGAGTCGTATCTCAGAAATAAGTTCGGCACGAGATAACTGGATCACGGTCAGGAGACGCACCCGCATACGGGAGCAACTCCGCACCCCTGTCTGACTCGCGCATGTAAACTGCTTCAAGATTCTTTTGCCCTTCGGCGTTGTGAAAGACAATGCCGTCGCGGGATGCCCGTGATCCATTTTGCTTGGGCTGTACCGTAAAGAACTTCTCAACTCCACACTTCACATTCCGAATGGAGAGAGACCACTCAGATAGGAAGGTGAACTGATACGTTCCGGCCGGGAAGGATTGATCGCCGGCAGAAAAGGCAAATGGTACAGTCGCGATGATTGACTGGGCCGAAGCAGTTTGTGTGCCCAGGGCGAATATGCCACCGGTAACAATGGCTGCAACGATTGCTTTGGCGCATATAGCCTTAAACTTTTCGTAATTCATAAGTGCTCCTCGCTGTGCTGTGAGATCGACAATTGCCTGGTGCAACAAGTCGATTTCAGCATCGGCGCTCGAAGCGTGCGATAAAGGTTGGTTAAGCTCGGTAAAGTTTTGTAATTGTCTCTGAGGCGCAGGGCGGCTCCGCGCGATCTGCGGGTTTGGAGCATCTCATCATAGAGCCGTTTGCGGCAGGAGTCGTGAATTCAATATGGTCTCTATTAGCCTGACGCGCTTGCGAATCCGGTCGTTTCGTTTTGTCCCGCTATTTGCACTTCATGTCTTTCGCTCGCTGAGACAGGTAAAGAGGGCGCCTGGATTTCAGCGCGGCGCAGTCCTGGCTGACCGAAACTGGACGTTCTGGACCATGACCGCCTGGGATACTCAGGAGAACATGCGCCGATACATGACGACAGGTTCACATAAGACCGCCATGCCCCATCTTCTGCACTGGTGCGACGAGGCATCCGTTGCTCACTGGGAGCAGCCGGAAACCACTCTTCCGTCGTGGACGGAAGCTGACAAACGGATGCGCGAAGAGGGGCGTGCGTCCAAAGTGCGAAACCCAAGTCCCCAGCATGCCACCTTGAGCTACAGAGCCCCGCGCACTACGGCCTGCGGGACCATTCGGCGGTCGTAGCGTCACCGCTCAGCTCGGTACGCCCTGAAGGGAAGAGTGCGGGAGTTTTTTGGGGAGTCACCGGTCGGATGCTTATCAGGGCACGACTTTAGTCGGGCCGCACAAATGAAAAGAGAATTGGGCTTTCAGTGCGTGAGAACTCTATTTTCCAGACTCAGTCCCGCAGGTGTCGACAAGCTCAGGGCAGGCTCTGCGGGACTAAATTCGTAAATCCTAGTTCTCACATACGCTCTTCAGCCCCGTGCCCGAAATACTTTGTCCGGAGAAAATTCTGTGCCGAAAGAAGCCCAGGGGCTAAAGCCCGGATTTTTGTTGAGCCCTTTACGGCCCGACTGAAGTCGTGCCCTGATACAAAGCCCTCAGAGCGGTGACCCGGGAAAAACTCGCGCGTTCCGCAGACTTGAATCTATCGTCCGATCCAGGACTAACGTCCGAAAGCCCGTGTCTACCTGCCCGTACCCTCAGGGTTGAGTTTCTTACGCAGCCTGGAAACCGTGGCCCGACCGGCTGGACGGTTTCGGTCCTCGCAGGTGAACATGGAAGAGGTGAGTTTGCCAGAGCGAGAGCAGCCGACCGACACAGGATCAGTATTCCGCGAGCCAGCCTATGTGCGGTTCTGGTTCGCCCGGATTTGCTCGACGATATCGTTTCAAGTGGCGGCGGTGGCCGTCGGCTGGCAGGTGTATGCGCTGACGCACAGCACGTTTGCCCTGGGTATGGTTGGGCTGGTGCAGTTTCTGCCCATGCTCCTGCTCACCCTGGTGGTAGGGCATGTGGCGGACCGGTTCAATCGCAAAACCATCATCAGCATTTGCCAGGTCGTGGAAGGGTCGACCCTGGGGCTGCTGGCTGCGAGCAGTTATCTTCACCGGTTGCACCCGTTCGGCATTTACTTTGCGGTTGCAGCCATCGGGGCCGCGCGGGCCTTCGAGAGCCCCTCGACCCAGGCCCTGGTCCCTGGTTTGGTCGAAGACGCGAAGGTACCGCAGGCGATCGCGTGGTCGACTTCGGCAAACCAGACGGCATCGATTGTCGGGCCCGCGCTCGGCGGGCTGCTGTATGCGTTTGGGCCGCACGTGCCGTATGGGTTGTGCGCTTGCTTATTTGCGACGGCGGCCGTGTTGTCCTCTACCATCGTTCCCAAGCGGCGGACGGCAGGCAAAGCACCCGTGACCGCGAAGTCTATCTTCTCCGGGATTCATTATATTAGCGAGCGCAGGAACATCCTCGGCGCCATCTCGCTGGATCTTTTTGTTGTACTGTTAGGCGGAGCAACGGCGCTGCTTCCTGCGTACGCACGGGACATCCTGCACACCGGGCCCTGGGGATTGGGGCTGCTCCGCCTGGCACCTGCGGTCGGTGCGTTGTCGACCGCAGTCTTCCTCGCCCATCATCCGATTCGCAACCGGGCCGGACACCGCATGTTCGCCGCGGTCATGATCTTCGGAGTGACCACGGTCGCGTTTGCCCTCTCGCGGAATATCTGGATTTCGATGGCCATTCTTTGTCTACTGGGCGCCGCGGATGTAACCAGCGTGGTGGTGCGGTCGTCGCTGGTACAACTGGAGACCCCGGACGAGATGCGGGGCCGGGTGAGTGCGGTCAATTCGCTATTCATCGGGACATCCAATCAGCTTGGCGAGTTCGAATCGGGCGTGACGGCTTCCTGGTTCGGGCTCATACCAGCCACCATCCTCGGCGGGGTCGGAAGCATCGTGATCGCATTGATCTGGATGGTGTTATTTCCGGATCTGAGAAAGCTGGAAAGCATCGCGGGACCTGCTGCGGGAGACAAAGTCGAAGTCGCCAATTGAGCTGGCTATGAACCAGGTTGGACTATTAGCTTCCATCCAGTCGATTTATCGCTACCCGGTGAAGAGCATAGCTGGTGATAGTGAATCGGGGGGCGGCTCAACGAAATCAAACAGCCGTTGGGCAAAGGTGAGGAAGAGTGCTATGGCGCGAGCAGTGAGATTCGATAAGTACGGCGACCTTGACGTCTTGCAGCTGGTAGAAGTCGACCGGCCAATCCCGGGACCGGGTAAGGTCCTGGTTCGGGTCAAGGCCGCGGGCATTAATCCGGGTGAAGCCTCGATCCGAAAAGGAGTGTTTGCCGATCGCTGGCCTTCAACATTCCCCTCCGGGCAGGGGAGTGATCTGGCCGGAGTCGTGGAGGAGATCGGTCCGGACGTAACGAATGTCGCACGAGGTGATGAAGTCATTGGATTCACCAACGACAGATCGAGCCAGGCCGAGCTCGTACTCGTGGACGCGAGTAATCTAGTGCAGCGTCCTCCAAACGTGTCGTGGGAGCAGGCCGGTGCGCTGTTCGTCGCCGGCACCACCGCCTACGCCGCGGTGCGGAGTGTGGCCCTGAACGCTGGTGATACCGTCGTCGTTTCGGGTGCTGCAGGCGGTGTTGGCTCCATCGCCGTGCAGTTGGCGAGGAATGCGGGAGCCAAAGTGATCGGCTTAGCAGGTGAAGCAAATCACAAGTGGCTCACCGATCACGGAGTCATTCCCATCGACTATGGTGATGGGGTCGAGGATCGGATACGCGCTGCATCCGGAGGGAAAGTCGATGCCTTCGTTGACACCTTCGGTGGCGGCTATGTCGAGCTGGCACTCAAGTTAGGTGTTCCTAAAAATCGGATCGACACCATCATCGACTTCGCTGCCGCGGCCAAGCATGGTGTAAAGACAGAAGGAAACCACCAAGCAGCTTCGGCCGACGTGCTCGCACAACTCGCTGGGCAGTTGGCCGCAGGACGTCTTGAGATTCCCATCGCCAAGGTCTACCCTTTGGCCGAGGTTCGGGATGCTTATCGAGAGCTCGAGCAGCGTCACACTCGGGGCAAGATCGTACTGGAACCTTAAGATATAAGAGAGGCTCATCGTGCCACTGATTAGAATTTGTACTCATTGCAAGCAGAAGAATCGTGTCGCCGCCAAACACCTGGCCAGCACCGGTCGATGCGGAGCGTGCAAAGCCACGCTTGATTCGATCGCGGAACCGGTGGCCGCCGATCCGGCTCTCTTCGAAGAAGTCGTAACCACTGCTACCGTTCCGGTGCTGGTAGACTTCTGGGCGGGATGGTGCGGCCCTTGCCGCGCAGCTGCCCCTGAAGTCGCGCGCACAGCCCAGGATATGGCTGGAAAGGCAATCGTCCTCAAAGTCGACACGGAGGCGCATCCGGAGCTGGCCGCCCGCTTTGGGGTGCAGGGAATCCCAAATTTTGTGGTCCTCTCAGGCGGGAAGCCGGTGTTCCAGCAGGCGGGTCTCGTCGGCCATGAACAGATGGAGCAGTGGCTTCGCTCCGCTGCAGCGTAGGCGAAAGCTCGAGATCGTTCGGATTACCCTGGACTCATGAGCAACCTCTCCCCGTCCGATTACGCTGATCTCCAGACGCGCAGTGGCAGAGCTCGAAACTCAAAGCTTTGCCATGAGGATCGCCGCGAAGCTGGGCATGCCGGTGGAGGCGCTGCTGCGCCGGCTTCCCGCTCCCGCCCATTCAGCCATACAGGTGACCGTCGATAAAGCTCTGGAGCAATGTTTGCGCATCGCGGTCAAGGCACCCAAAGCGAAATCGTCCGTCAGGACTTACAAGCGCTCCCACACCGCCGCTGCGGCGATCACGGGCGCTGTCGGCGGCTTCTTTGGGCTACCCGGTTTGCTGGTCGAGCTTCCCATCACGACCACGCTGATGCTGCATTCCATTGTCGAGATTGCCCGCAGTCAAGGTGAGGACTTCCTGAGCCCGGAAACCTCCCTGGCGTGCCTGGAGGTCTTCGCGCTTGGCCCGCAAAATTCTCGTGGAGCTGCGAAAGACAGCGCCTACTACGCAACCCGGACGGCGCTAGCGCAGGTTACGCGCGAGGCAGTGTCCTATATCACTCAAAAGGGAATGGCTAAAGAGAGTGCGCCGGCGCTCCTGTCGTTCGTGAGCAGGATTGCTTCGAGATTTGGTCTTGAGGTCAGTGAGAAAGTTGCCGCAGAACTGGTTCCGGTCGCGGGCGCAGTCGGCGGTCTCACGCTCAACGTGCTCTTCAGCCAACACTTTCAAAGCCTCGCCGAAGGCCATTTCATTGTCCGCCGCCTGGAGCGCAAATACGGAAGCGAAGCGGTTCGCCAGGATTACGAACTCGTACGCTCTTCAACATAAACGGACGGGCAGGATTAGGGCCGCGGGAGATCCATGAGCACCACGTCCGACCGCTCCTGCAACCGTTCGAGAACAACTTCACGGCCGTCTGGCGAGACGTCGAAGTCACGAATGTCGAAGTCTGCCGGAAGGTGAGTCAACTGTCGCTCGGTACCCGTTACGAGATCGATCAGCCACAGGTCTTTATGCTGAATGTCTCCGCGCAGGAGCATGAGAGCCCGTCCTCCAGGCAGGAAGGCCAGATGGCGAGCCCCCCGCGTCAGGGTCAGCGCCGGGAGGGAATATGGTGCGGCTTCGGCAGTGACCGCTTTCACAGAGAAGGTGGTCCCGATATCGGGTCCGGAGTAAACAACGAAGCGGCCGTCGGGCGCCCAGGCAGGATCGACCGAATACTCCCGCACAAAAGAAGCGGGAGAGCGGCCGTCCATCGGCACGCGAAACAGGTGGGGTACGCCGTGATCGTCGGCCGCCACGGTGATCGATTGGCCGTCGGGTGTCCATGCTGGAGCGCCTTGCAGGTCGAGCGAATCCGTCACCATCCGCGCGTTGGTGCCGTCAGCATGCATCACGTACAAGAGTGTTTGCCCGTGTTGCCGCACCGAAAACGCGATGTTTCGCCCATCGGGTGCGATCGCCGGGCCGCCAAAGATTTGTGCTCCCTGGCCACTCCACAGCTCCGTGGCGGCTCCGTTGGCGAGCTTCCAGATACTCTCGCCCGTTCCGTTCGCCGAAACATACAACAGGTAATCGGCACCCAGCCGAGGGGAGAACCCGGTGCTGGTGGTCAGCGAGATTTGCGTGGGGGCTGATCCCTGCGTGGGTGCGTCTTGTGCCGGCAAGGGAAGCTGCATGCGCCAAAGTGTTCTCCGCGGGCTGGCAAGAGTCGCCACCAGGCGGCGACCGTCAGGGGTGGCCGCCAAGGATGTATATCGGTCAGGGCCGGAGCTGAGCCGGTGGGGTATGCGTCGCTCGACGTCCATGCCGTAAAGCCACGGCCCAGAACCTTCCGGGTCGCTGGCCAGGTACAACAGCGTCCGCCGATCCAGGAGGACCGGGTGACTCACGCGTCCCATGTGCGAGGTGATCCGCTCCGGAGTTCCACCCACTGGACGGATACGCCATATATCCAGCTTGTCAGGGAGCTCTCCGAGAACGAAGTAAATGAATGCCCCATCGGGCGCCCAAGTCGGAAAATGAGCGTGCTGCCCGGCAGGGGCGGTGAAGATTGGCACATCCGTCGATCGAGGGCTCCCGTTGGATACGAATAGCGGGTCCCCAGGTCCTGGCGTGTGGTAGGCGAGCCGCCCACCGTCGTGCGACCAGTCGTACTCAGCGACGCCCTCCAGGTATGGCCGCGGCTCGCCACCCAAGGTAGGTATCGCCCAGACGCCGATATCGCCGCCGCTCGAGCCACCTGGCTTGCGAACCCAAAAGGTGACCAGAGATCCATCGGGAGAGAACCCCGGGGTTCGAATAGAGGGATTTGCGAGTTCCTCAATACTTCCGTGGGTCAGATTGTGGAACGCACCCGAACCCGCCTGGGTAAGCCAGACGTCCGTCTGTCCGTCCCGGTTCGACAGAAACGCTATTAAATGGCCGTCGCGTGATACCGCAGCCGCCTGCTCCAATCCATCGAAGTCCGATACCGTCTGAAAGCGCGCGTCCGCGATAGGACTTCGCCAGAAGTGCTCTGTCCTCTGAAGCCACAGGCCGGCGCCAATCGCAAGCGCAGCTACCAACCCCAACGGTAGAACAAAAGTCCGCCAGGTACGAAAGGTCCCAGGTAACGGTTGCGGTGGCACCGGAGCCGGAGGGCTGGTTTCCAGGCCATTGTCACTCGTCTCCTGAGCCGGCGGTAGATTCCGGCTGCGAGTCCACGCATCCAATTCGGCTCGGGAGGCGTAGACCGAGCCCATCCTGTCATGCAGGTGCCGGTGGACGGGCATCCCCTCCCGCTTCTCCCAGCGTTGAACGGTGGTCACGTCGCGTTTAAGGTAGGCCGCAATTTCCTTCCACGAATCCAGCCGGTCTTCGAGCGGCCGCTCGCGGGTTGAGGTAGCGGCGGGTGGTTCGCCCATTGTGCTCTCCTGGCCCCAGTCGACGAACCCGGGCACCGAAATTGTAGCCTCCCTAAGCCCTAACCGCACGGCGAAGCACCGCATTCGACGGCAAGTCGCGGAAACGGCTGCAGTTCGGCCCCTTGCCGCTTGAATGCACCCACCGGAGGGTTCGATGGTGGCTGTGCGTCGCAAGCAAATCCCACACCTCTTTCGGCGCCAACGACAAAGGGAGATCGCCATGCGAAGGGGACTAGCGTACCTGCTGTTCTTCAGTGCCATGATCGCGGCCGCGATTCTCTTGCACCAAAAAACCACATTGGCGACCACATCGGAAGGGTACAAGAGCACCGTGGTTGCTTTGGGCCGCTTCGATGAGAAAGATGTCGTCAGCTCTTTTCTGCCCAGCCTGAAGGCGGACGGGAGCGACCGGCTCTGGATGTCTTTGCAGGAAACCGCGGGATTATCAGACGTGTACGTGCAGAGCAATGTCTGGGCCCCCGGAGGAAGCACCGGCTGGCATACGCACCCTGGGCACAGCCTGATCATCGTCACTGCGGGAACAGTGACTGATTATGAAGGGCACGATCCCGAATGCAAGCCACATGTGTACAAGACGGGGATGGCGTTTATTGATCCCGGTGGAGAACACGTGCACATCCTTCGGGATGAAAGCTCTGTCGAGGCGAAAACCATTGCCATCCAGATCATTCCCGCAAATGCCGAGCGCCGGATTGAGGTTGCCGATTCGGGAAACTGCCACTTCTAGCCCGGACACAGGGGTCAAGCTCGAGTGACGGAAATTCCCAACTTCTCGTAGGGTTTGGTGAGAGACGCGGCAGCCGCCCGTTCGGTGATGATTCCGCTGATTTCCGAAAGGGACACAACTACGTACGGTGAAGCGGCGTTGAGTTTCTCCGAAGAGGCGAGGACGATCGTCTCCGCTGCAGCCTGGCTGAGCGCCCGCTTTACCGCCGCTTCCTCGTAGTCACCAGTAGTAAGGCCAGTTTTGGGGTGCACGCCTGTCACGCCCATGAAGTAGGTGTCAGCGTGTATCCCCGCTATCGCCTGAATGGCCACAGCCCCCACAGCAACGACAGAGTGCTTGAACAAACGGCCTCCAATGAGAATCACCTCTACGTCGGGGTGGTTGAGAAGCTCGGTGGCGATTGTTGGGCTGTGGGTAACGATCGTCGCCTTCAAGTCCAGGGGAATATGCCGGGCAACTTGCCGGGCGGTCGTCCCGCCATCCAGCATGACCACCTGTCCGGGCTGAATCAGCTTTGCGGCCGCTCGGCCGATTGCTACTTTGCCATCGGCGGTAATCAGTTCACGTCCGGCAAAATCTACGATCGCCGGTGACGCGGGAAGAGCGCCGCCATGTACCCGTTGCAGCAGTCCTTCCTGGGCCATCTCTCGCAAGTCGCGGCGGATCGTATCTTCCGAAACGCCCATGTCCTGGCTTACTTCTTTCGCGATGACCTGGCCTTGGAGTTTAAGTATCGAGAGGATCTGCTGCTTGCGGTGAGTGGTCAACATGCCGGTTCAAGTAATAATACTTGACATTGCACGAAATTGCACGATATTGTCGGTTTATGAATGGAACGCTCCAGGAAGGATCCATGAGAGAACGGGTACGGATCCACAAGATCGAAACCCTCTCCGACGATTGGTATGTGTTGAAGAAGACGACCTTCGACCTTCTCCGCAGTGACGGGACGTGGCAGCGACAAAGCAGAGAAACCTACGATCGCGGCAACGGCGCGACGATTCTGCTTTACAACCTTGTCCAGCGAACGGTCGTGCTCACCCGCCAATTCCGATTTCCGGCGTTTGTGAACGGCCATCCAGGATTGCTGGTCGAGGCAGCAGCCGGACTTTTGGATGAGTCGACTCCAGAGGATCGGATCAAGGTTGAGGTTGAAGAGGAGACTGGTTACCGCGTTGCTCATGTCCGGAAAATCTTTGAAGCCTTCATGAGTCCGGGCTCTGTCACTGAGAAACTCCACTTCTTCGTCGCTGAGTATGACGGAAGCAGCAAGGTTACGCATGGTGGAGGCAATCGGACAGAGGGTGAAGATATAGAGGTGATCGAGCTTCCGATCAAAGATGCGATTAAGGCAATTGAGAGTGGAGCCATTGAGGACGGCAAGACCATCATGCTCTTGCAATATGCCGGCATGCACTTGTTCAACCAGGACGACACGCATGTCTGAGCGCTCGCTGATGATATTGATCGCAGGACCATACCGGTCAGGCACTGGCGACGACCGTGAACGGATGGCCGACAACCTGCGCCGGCTGGAGTCCGTCGCGCTTCCGCTCTACCGTGCCGGGCACATTCCGCTGATCGGCGAATGGATTGCGTTACCGTTGCTTCGCGAAGCTGGATCGGTCCGCCCAGGGGACGCAGTCTATGAGGAGATTCTCTATCCCATCGCCCATCGGCTCCTCAGTCGGTGTGATGCCGTCCTGCGTCTTCCAGGCGCTTCCAAAGGAGCCGATGAAGATGTGAAAATCGCGAGGGAGCGGGGGCTTATGGTCTTCGAGCGCCTTGCGGATGTGCCGGGATGTGTGTGAGGGCGCTGGCGGGATGACCGTATCCGTCTTCATAGAGACGAGCGTCGATGAGTTTGGATCGTCAGGGCTTCACCATGTGCCGCTGGCTCGAAATCCTGCGTGCTTGAAAACCCACCGGACGCAAGATGAGTCCCGCAGGGACGGCTGAACTTAGCCCAGGACGCAGTCCTGGGTAGAGATTCGAGAGACGAAAAGTCCCGTAGGGACGACTGAGAGTTCCCCATCCGCTCCCCGCACCCAGGACCATGTCTCGATAACTTCCAGTCGTCCCTGCGGGACTTTTCCGTGGCGCATGCCAACCCAGGACTGCGTCCTGGGCTAAGTTCAGCCGTCCCTGCGGGACTCGAAGTGCCAATCGTATGATCGATAAGGATGAAGCGCGAGACCAACCTGGATACCTGTAGCCCGGAAGTGACTGAATTGGTCGCACGTTTGCACCAGGGAGACGTACGCGCGCTGGCACGAGCCGTGTCGCAGGTGGAGGACGATGCGCCGTCCGCTTGGCAGATTCTTTCCTGCTGCTTTTGCCATACCGGCTCCGCGATGCGCATCGGTATCACCGGCTCTCCCGGCGCCGGCAAGAGCACGCTGGTTGACGGGCTCGCGCGCAGATACCGCGCGCACCAGCAGACCGTGGGCGTGGTGGCTGTCGATCCCACCAGCCCCTACAGCGGTGGAGCGATCCTGGGCGATCGGATCCGCATGCGGGAACACGAAGCTGACCCTGGCTTCTACTTGCGAAGCATGGCCACCCGCGGCTCGCTGGGAGGCCTCGCCCGTTCTTCCGCAGATGTTGCCGTTGTCATCGAAGCCAGCGGCAAGCAGCGTCTGTTGATCGAAACTGTGGGTGTCGGACAAGATGAAATCGACATCGTACGCCTGGCCGACATTACCGTCGTGGTCCTGGTGCCAGGCATGGGCGACGACGTACAGAGTCTCAAGGCTGGCATTATGGAGGTTGCGGATATCTTCGTGGTTAACAAGAGCGATCGCGATGGTGCCGATAACGTAGAAAGAGAAGTGCGAGCCATGCAGTCGTTGGCGGCGGAACACGGAAGCTGGATACCCCCCGTGGTCCGAACCATCGCCACCACGGGTGCAGGCATCGAAGAACTGGAACAGGCAGTGGACCAGTTCTGGTCGTGGCTGGCACAGGAGGGAAGACTGATTGCCCGGCGAGAGGCGCACTGGCGCGCACGAATGATGGACATGGTGCGTCATGAATTGCTGCGCGACCTGCGCGGACGCGGCCTGAGCGACCAGATACTGGAGACGATCAGTCACCAGGTGGCGCTCGGGCAACAAAATCCCTACCAGCTTGTACCGCAGCTGTTGGGACAATTAATGCAACGTTAGGAGAGAAAGATGGCAAATATCGACCACCTGGGCATTGCGGTCAGGAGTATTGAGCAAGCCCAGCGCCTCTATCAGGCCCTCGGCCTCACTGTGCTGAAGGAAGAAGAGGAAGACGAAGGAGTGCGCAGCGTGATGATTCCCTTGGGCGACAGCCGGCTCCGGTTGCTCGAACCGCTGGACAAGACAACCTCCGTAGGCAAGTTCCTCGAGCAACATGGAGAAGGCTTGCACCACGTAGCGCTGCATGTGGATGACATCTCGGGCACGTTCGAAGAGATGAAGCAGGCGGGCTACCGGCTGCTCTCCGATGAAATCGAGATTGGCGCCGGTGGGCGGCTTCATTTTCTGGTCGACCCAACGGCGGCGAACGGCGTGCTGCTCGAAATCTGCCAGGATCCTATTTCCGCGGTTTAAAAGGGCCCCATGCTTCTATCTCTCAATACCTGCGGAAACACAGCCAGCGTGGCTCTTGGCGTGGCTGACAAGAACGAAGTCCGGATTGTCGCCACTGCTGAGCTTGCGGTGCGCACCTATTCGGCCCGCCTGATTCCCGAGATTGCCTCGTTGCTCGAGAGTAAATATGCGACCCTGCGCGATGTTGAGGCCATCGTGGTGGTCAACGGGCCAGGAAGCTTCACCGGTATCCGGGTGGGTTTGAGCACTGCCAAAGGTCTGGCCGAAGGAGCCGGTATCCCTCTGATTGCGCTCTCCCGTTTGGCGTTGCTGGCGAACGCGAGCGGTCTGCCCCACGTGCTGGCCGCGGTGGATGCGGGTCGCCGTGAATACTACGTCGGCGAATACCGGAACGGCAGCAGTCTGGGCGAAATGCTTCTCAGCGGAGAAGAGACGGTGGCCGCCGCCAGGCAGCCCGGAGCCGGGGTGCTGGTTTGCGATGAAAGCCGTGCCGATGACGCCTCCGCCAGTGCTTGTTCTGCTCTGGCCATCTGCGGGCCGGTGTACGTGCAACCGCCCGACGCTGCCGAGGCGCTTCGTTTCTCCCTGGGCCGCTTTCGCGCCGGCGACTTTGACGACCTCGAAACCCTGGATGCAAACTATCTCCGGCGCTCCGATGCTGAGGTTTTGCGCGCCGCGAGAGTGGGGGCGTGAGTCTCCTGGTCCGCAACCTGGCAGCGCGGGATCTTGACGACGTGTTGGTGCTTGCCGCCGATTCTTTAGAGGCTCCGCACTGGAACCGGCGCGATTACGAACAGATACTCCTCGCGGAGCCGTCGGACCCGCTGCTACGTTGCGGATTGGTCGCGGATAGCGGCGGCAAGGTTGCCGGCTTTGCCGTAGCCAGCTGGTTGCGTCAGGAGACGGTGGCCGAGGTCGAAGGCCTGTTTGTGGAGCTGGATTGTCGCCGCCAGGGCGTTGGGAGCGCTCTGATCGCCGCTTGCATGACTTGGGCGGCCAAAGCCGGAGCATCTAAGGTGCGGCTGGAGGTGAGGGCCTCGAACACCGCCGCACACGCTCTTTATCGCCGGCACGGCTTTTCGCCTGCAGGGGTCCGGCGTGCCTACTACTCGGCTCCGGTGGAAGATGCGCTGGTACTGCAGGCGCCATTGCTTCCCCAGACCTGTGTACCTCTATAATTCCCCAAGGGTTTGATCGAAAACATGGTTCGTGACGGATATTTTTATGGATTTGGGTTCATCGCCGCCGGCGTTCTGGTCTTTCTGGTAACCGGGCATTGGGCATGGGCGGTGGTGCCCATTCTGCTGGCGTGCTTTTTTCTCTGGTTTTTTCGCGATCCCAAGCGTCCCGTGCCGGCCGAGGCAGGCCTGGTGGTTTCGCCGGCGGACGGCAAGATCACGGAGGTTACTCGCATCCAGACGCCGGCTGGCGAGCGGATTCGCTTAAGCATCTTCCTCAGCGTCTTCGATGTTCACGTCAACCGCTCTCCGATCGCGGGAACAGTGCGCGAGGTTCGATACCAGAAAGGCCAGCACCTGAATGCCCTCAGCCGCGACTGTGCGGAAAAGAACGAGCAGAATATAGTCACGGTCCAGGGCGACGAGTTCGATGTGACGTTTAGCCAGATTGCCGGGATACTTGCCCGCCGCATCGTTTTCCGCTTTAAGGTAGGCGACTTTGTGGAACGCGGCGAGCGGGTGGGATTGATTAAGTTCGGCTCCCGCGTGGACGTGATCTTGCCCGGCCATGCGCATGTCCGCGTGGCTCTTGGCCATCGGGTCAAGGGAGGCGCTTCTGTTTTAGCCGATATCCATCCGGCGCAGGACGAGCCATCGCTTGAGGTTCTGCAGGAGAGTTTTGCTTGAAGCGTGACGACCTCAGATCGCCCGAGCGCAAGCGGAGAGGACGCTTGCGCCGGGGTCTTTATATCCTTCCCTCGCTGTTCACTTCAGGCAATATCGCAGCCGGCTACTTCGCCATTACCCAAAGCCTGCAGGGGTCAGTGCAGGAGCCGCGGCATTTCGACTATGCCGCCCTGGCCATCGGCTTCGCCATCCCCTTCGATGCCATTGATGGCCGCATTGCGCGCATGACTAAGACCACCAGCGAGTTCGGCAAGGAGCTCGATTCGCTGGCCGACGTTATCACCTTTGGCGTCGCTCCCAGCTTGCTGGCCTTCACCTGGGGCTTTCAAATGCTCCCTACGGCCATGGATCCTGTGTTGCGGCAGCGCGTGGTGCAGTTTGGCGCGTTCGTGTGCTTTCTTTTTTTACTCTGCGGCGCCGGCCGCTTGGCGCGATTTAACATCAGCGTCACCCCCGTACCCAAGAATCCCGGCCGTCCCGGGCGAAAATACTTTGTTGGCATGCCCATCCCGGCGGCTGCTGGAGTGATTGCCGCCGTCGTCCACTTCTTTTTGGGAACTCCGGTGCCCAACTGGCGGGTGGCGATCATGTGGATGGTGCTGGTGTTACTCATCGGCCTGCTGATGGTCAGTACCTGGCGCTTCTGGAGCGGAAAAGAAATTGATCTCTCCGATCGTCATCCATTTCAGCGCATCGTATTGATGGGTTTGGCGATCTATGCCACGGTTGCTTTCTCCCAGTATGTTCTCCTCGCGCTGGCCGCTATTTATACGTTTTCCGGCATCTTCGCTCGCGCGGCTTACTCCTGGCAGCGCCGCCATCGCCGGATGACGACCCCTGAGGCAGTGGTGCTCAGCGAACCCCCTTCCCAACCGCCCGTGCATCAGTGAGCAGGCACCTAGATCGATGACCCCCAGCTACCGTATTGCGATTGTTGGCGCCGCTTCCATTCGCGGCAAACAGCTTAGCGAAGCCCTTGCCGAGTCCAGTTTTGCGGCCGCAGAGTTCCTGCTGATGGACGATCAGGAAGCCTTAGGGCAATTAGAGGCGGTGGGCGATGAGATGACCTTTATCCAGCCCATTTCGGCCGATTCCTTTGAGCGTGTCGATTTCACCTTCTTCGCCGGGGCGCCGGAGTTAACCCGCCGGCATTGGCAAGCCGCACAGAGGGCCGGTTCCAGCATGGTGGATCTTTCAGCCGGGTTAGAGGGTCAACCTGGAGTATTGGTGTGCGCTCCGTGGGTGCAGGAGGCGATGGGAGAAACGGCCGTGGCCAGCTCGCCCAATCTGCATACGCCGGCCGTCGTTTCCGCCCACCCTGCTGCGCTGGTGCTCGCTCTATTGCTGGAGCGGCTGCAGCAAGCCGGAGCCATTCGCCAGGTCTCTGCAACCGTACTGGAGCCCGCGTCGGAGTATGGTAAGGCCGCGCTGGACGAACTGCATCAGCAAACGGTGACGCTGCTTTCGTTTCAAAGCATCCCCACCAAGGTGTACGACGTGCAGGTTGCCTTCAACACCGTGGCCGCCTTTGGGGAGGCGGCGAAGATCAGCCTGACGGATACCGAGGCGCGCGTCCGGCGCCACTATGCCTTACTTTCCGGCGGACGGCTGCCGCAACTGTCGCTGCAATTGATTCATGCGCCCGTGTTCCATGGCCATACTTTTTCGATCGCCGTAGAGTACGAGCAACCGGTAACGCTGGAGCAGATTGAGGCGACTCTTTCCACTCCTCACCTGGAGGTGATCCTGGGCGACGCCGACGCGCCCGGCAACCTGAATTCCATTGGCGACGAGGATGTTTCGGTCAGAGTGCGTTTTGATGAGCAGGGGATTTCGCAATCGCGGCGGTTGTGGCTCTGGGCTTCTGCCGACAACCTCGAGCTCTCGGCGCTGAATGCAGTGGAGTGCGCCCAGGAGCTGCGCAAACTAAGGCCCCAGGGTACGGTTCAGTAGCTTGACCATGATGCATTCACGTGTAGCTATGAGAGCCCTGCTCGGGATGTGCGTCATCAGTGCATCGGGTTGTGGCGTTCATTTTACAGCGCCGACTGGGGGTGCTGTCGCCGGAAGGTACGCAGTCTACGACTATTCTCCGACAGCCATCCAGTCAGGGAATCTGCGGCAGCTCTGGTGGTGCGGATGGGATGACAATGCGTCCGACAGGACGCAGATCTCCGACTCTGTACAGTACGAGACCTTCAATCTTTCTACCGGCGCGCATTCTGAGCCAGTGCCTGTATTCGGAGAAACCCAGTTCACGTGGGACGGGGCATACACCTGTAACCCGAAGGTCATTAAGGGCTCCTTTGCCAATCCGCTGGGCAATGGCGAGACGTATACCTACGCCTTGTACTACGTGGCTACAGACCTGGTCGCAGGGACCCACAATCGAATCGGCGTCGCTTTTTCCAACGACGGTAAGCACTGGAAGAAATATCCTCAACCGGTCATCTCACCGGTAGGCGACGCCGGTTATGGTGTCGGCCAACCGGCGCTCCATAACGACGACCAAAAGGCAGCGATCCGGATGTTCTATGAGGACGACGAAGGGCCTACTTATCACGTCGAGGCGACCTCCAAGGATGGAGTGCATTTTCAGGTGCTGGGCACGCTCACCACGAACGGGCTGGACCCAGCCAATCCGCACCCGAGCTGGGGTGACATGGCCTATGACCCGGTGACCGGATACTGGTATGCCGGCTTCAACCTGCCGAACCGGAATCCTTCGACGACGGGAGGATCGCAGGAGCTGGGTCAGTACGGCATCCAGGTTTACCGTATCCCCGACGCTTCCCTCTTAACGGGGAGCACGCCGTGGGAACTGGTCATGACTGTCGACACGTGCCTGACCGGCTACGAATCGAATTTTCTTCCAGGATTTACGCGCGACCCGTATGGCAATTTGAATGTTGGTTCGTATCCAACGATACAGATGTATACCTCCATCTCGAATCCGCCGCCGCCGTGGAATGCGTCTCCCGCCGATGCCGAATTCACTGCCACCCTGGGCAGATGGAATATTTCGTTGGTTTCCGTGGTACCTGACCCTCCGTTGAAGGCGCTCAATCGATACTTCAACCAGACTGTGCATGAGGTCACGACTGGTTGGATCGACCCCAATGGTGGCTTTTCTCTGCAGACCACTCTGGGGCATCTCTACCCAAGTCCACAACAGGGTGCCACGGTTCCGTTCTATAGCTGCAAGGCCGGATCAACGAGTTATTTTGTCTCCCTTGATGTTGCCTGTGGAGGCGCTCTCCTCCTCGGCAACGAGGGTTACGGCTACTCCAAGCCGGTCGCAGGTCTCAATCTGGTAACGCTTTATGCTTGTACTACCAGCGCAGATGATTTCGTCAGCAACGATGCCGGCTGCGAAGGCCATGCAACCGTGCAGCTTCTCGGTTACGCCCTTCCTTAGCAACCGTCGAACGTTTACGATTACCTCGATCCAAATGAAAGCTTGCTGCGCGTACACGCGCGTCATACTGGCCGCAGCCCTTGCGTTACCGGGTACTCTGCCGGTCTTGTCCCAGGTGAATGGTTCTGCTTCACCGCCGCCAATCATCAACGAGGCCGTCCCTCCGCCATCCGAT
The DNA here is from genome assembly GCA_963830325.1 of uncultured Acidobacteriaceae bacterium. Classification (GTDB taxonomy): domain Bacteria; phylum Acidobacteriota; class Terriglobia; order Terriglobales; family Acidobacteriaceae; genus PALSA-350. The sequence goes on along the minus strand of CAWHMV010000002.1, from coordinate 483,607 downwards.
CAATATCCATTGGGCCCAGACTCACTGGTCCATACATCGGTAGCGGCGGGAAAGACGTTCACCTTCGATCTGAACGATTCCAAAATCTACCCTGGCACAGCGCGCATCATCACTGTTTATGTACCCGCTGCGTACCATGGCGACAAACCGGCCTGCGTGTATGTGGGTCTGGACGGTCTGGGCTTCAACGCAGCCATCGTGTTTGACAACCTGATCGCTCAGCATGCGATGCCGGTTACCATCGGCATTGGCATCGCGCCCGGCTCGGTTGCTTCGGCCAGTCCTCCGGATAATCCACGTTTTGATCGCAGTTTTGAATTCGACAGCCTGAATGATCGGCTTGCCCGCTTTGTTCTGGAAGAAGTGCTGCCGGAAGTGGAGCGGCACACTGCTCCTGATGGACACTCGATCAAGCTTTCAACGAATCCCAACGACCGGGCGATCGGGGGAGGAAGTACGGGAGCAATTGCTGCCTTCACGGTTGCGTGGGAGCGGCCGGATGCATTTCGCCGTGTGTTCAGCGCCATCGGCACCTATGTGGGCATGCGCGGCGGAGAGCAATATTACGTTTTGGTACGAAAGACCGAGCCGAAACCGCTGCGTATCTTTATGCAGGATGGGGTGCACGATGAATGGCCCGGAGGACCCGAGATGGGCGATTGGTGGATGTCAAACCAGACCATGGACCGCGCACTCGCGTTTGCCGGCTATGACGTTCGCCATATTTGGGGCGCCGGGACCCACAACGGCAGCCAGGCAGCTGCGGTATTTCCTGATGCGATGCGATGGCTTTGGCGGGATTGGCCTGCTCCTCTTCAGGCTCAACCACCTGGCAATCCGGTGCTTGAAGCAATCCTGCAGCCAGGCGAAGACTGGCAGGTTGCCGCCGACGGCTGTGCACCTTCGATTTCCGCTAATCCGCAGGGGCAAGTTTTCTATTCTGGCGGGGAGATCAGTGCCGGTCATTCCATCTCATGCGGTCAAGCGGCCGCGGCGATCGCCTTTGGCGGCGACGGCAAGCTCTACCTTGCCCGCGCAGAGGGTGGGGTCAAAGTTGGCGATGGCGGGGTGCTGGGCGACGGCCTGCATATTCGTGATCTAACGGTTCGTAACAGCGGTGATGTGTATGCGGTGACGGGTGACGAACTGTGGCTCATCCGGGCAACGGGAGAAACGATAAGACTGGACGAGGGTTTGAAGGGAGCATCTGGAGTGGCTCTCTCACCGGATGGCTTGTGGCTGTTTGTGGCGCAAGGTCTTTCGCGGAATGGCCTCAGTTACCGTGTTCGATCCGATGGCACCGTAGATGCACGGGCTCCGTTTTATGACTTTGTTGTGGGCAACTGGGCGGATGATAGCGGGGCAGCAGGAATCGGAATGGACCGTGATGGACGCGCCTACGTTGCCACGCGCATGGGCGTGCAGATTTTCGACCGTAATGGGCGCGTGGCGGGGATTGTGCCGTTACCCGGCAATGCTGAGGCGACCAGCCTTTGTTTCGGTGGCCATGATTTCGATACGCTCTACGTTGCCGGCGGCGGGAAGGTGTATCGGCGAAAGCTTCACAGCGTAGGAGCGCCACCCTGGACCGCTCCGTTCAAGCTTCCGCCCTGGGGCGCTGGGTAGGGGTTGGGAAAACCGCAGATCCCTCGGCTTCGCTCGGGATGACAAAGGAGAGAGTCGTAACAAAGGAAAGAGTCGTGACAAAGGGAGATTGATGTCGAGGGTCGGGAGTCGCCCTTTCCCTTAGCATCCACTCTCTCCTTTGTCACGACTCTCTCCTTTGTCATCCCGAGCGTACCCGGATCTCCTACTTCACGGCTCTCAGCAGAGACCACTTATGTGGTTCTCCCTAAAGAGAACCACATGCAGTTGACCGAAGCCGCAACTCTCGACAGGAAATCCGGGGGAGCCGAGGGATCTGCAGTTCCACGGACCTCTCGTGGGAATGTTTTTCGACCGGAGCGCAGCGGCCTTCTCAATCGCTACGTTCGTCTCTGACGAAAAAAGGAGCGCAGCAACTCAGCGCTTTCCTCCGCGAGCTCTCCGCTCGTCACTACCATTTGATGGTTGAGCTGGGGATGGTTCAACACTTCCAGAACCGAGCCGACTGCACCTGCCTTAGGGTCGGCGGCAGCGTAGATCAGCCGGCTAAGCCTGGCGTGGATCATCGCCCCAGCACACATCGCGCAGGGTTCCAGGGTGACGAAAAGTTCGCAGCCGGAAAGGCGATAGTTGCCCAAGGCACGGGCTGCTTCGCGTAGCGCGACGATTTCTGCGTGGGCTGTGGGATCGAGGTCGCGCAGAACTCGATTCTGGCCTCGGCCCACGACAACGCCATTGGCAACCACGATGGCGCCAACCGGGACTTCACCAGCTGCAGCGCCGGCGCGAGCCTCGTCCAGGGCAAGCGTTAGCGCCTCGACGTCGGTCATGACTCAGGCGCCCACGGGCTGCTGCTGGGTCATGCAGTGCAGCGTCCCTAGACCCCAGATCAGATCACCACTGTGAATACCCACTACCTTGCGGTCAGGGAAGACGTCGGCGAGGATATTCAGAGCCTTGCGGTCGTTGGCGTCGTTGAAGGTGGGCACCAGCACCAGTCCATTCGCGATGTAGAAATTGGCATAGCTCGCGGGCAACCTTCGACCTTGAAAGACAACCGGAGAGGGCATAGGCAGCTCGACGATCGTGTAAGGCCGGCCCTGAGGATCGCGGGCTGCGCGCAACCGATCCAGATTCTCCGCCAGGGGCAGATGGTTGTCGTCGGCTGTATTTGGCTCTGTGACAGTGACGATCGTAACCGGATTCACGAAACGGGTGATGTCATCTACGTGGCCATGGGTGTCGTCGCCGGCGATCCCGCGATCCATCCACAACACCTGGTTGATGCCGAGATAGTCGTGGAAGACTCGCTCCAGATCTTGGCGGCTGAGGCCAGGATTGCGCTGCTGCACCGTGCTCAGCAGGCACTCTTCGGTGGTGATCAGAGTGCCCTGGCCGTTGACGTCGATACTGCCGCCCTCCAGGACCACCCGGTGCGCCGAGAATTCCGGCGTCCAATTCGACAGGTGGAGCAGCTCGCTAGCCTTCAGAGGAAGCTGGTCATCGAGCTGCCAATCCTCGTACTTCGCCCACGCATTGAAGCGCCAATTGGTGATGGCAACAGGGTCCTGTGACCCGCTTCGGGTGATGAAGATGGGGCCGGAGTCGCGCATCCAGATCCGGTTGGTGGGCCACTGATGAAAATGCACGCGATCCAGCTGGGCACCGGTTCTTGTCAGCATGCTTCGCGCGCGCTGCTCGGCGGTGCCGTCTTCGACCAGCAAGTGCACGTCTTCCACCCGCGTGAGATGGCGGATGATGTCGCAATAGACCCAGGGGATAGGGTGAAATCTTCCTGGCCAGTCGGCCGCGTTGTGGGGCCAGGCCAGCCAGGTTGCGGCGTGGGGCTCCCACTCTGCCGGCATGCGATAGCCCAGGTTGCGTGGGGTTACCGATTCATTTGCCATCGTCGAGAAAGCGAGCCGTGATCGGCGGGTAGAAGTCGATGCGCCGGTCGCGCAGGAAGGGCCAGTTGCGGCGCGTATCTTCGAGGTTCTTCAAGTCCACTTCTTCAATGAGGATGGCTTCCTCGTGATGGGGAGCCTGGGCCAGGATGCGGCCAAAGGGATCCGCGATAAACGACCCGCCCCAGAACTCGAGGCCAACGCCGGGAGCGCGGTTGCCGCGGATGTCTCCATGTTCGTGGCCCACACGGTTGACGGAGGCGACGTACACACCATTGGCGATGGCGTGCGAGCGTTGGATGATCTGCCACGCCTCATACTGGGCCGAGCCAAAGCGCTCCTTTTCCGCCGGATGCCAGCCGATGGCGGTGGGATAAAAGAGCAGGTTGGCTCCGCGCAGGGCGGTGATGCGGGCCGCTTCCGGATACCACTGGTCCCAACAGATCAGCGCGCCTACTTGTCCGACCGAAGTATCGAAGGCCTTGAAGCCCAGGTCGCCGGGTGTGAAGTAGAACTTCTCGTAGTAGAGCGGGTCATCGGGGATGTGCATCTTGCGATAGATACCACCCAGCGTTCCGTCGCTCTGCAGTAACGCAACTGTGTTGTGGTAGAGCCCAGCGGCGCGGCGCTCGAAGAGGGAAGCGACGACCACCACGTTTTCCTCTCGCGCCACGGCGGAAAGCCGCTCCGTGGAGGGCCCCGGGATGGGCTCCGCGAGATCGAAGAGCTCGGCATCCTCTCGCTGGCAGAAATACTGGGCACCGAAGAGCTCGGGAAGGCAAACGATATTTGCCCCGCCACGCGCGGCTTCGCGCACGCGGTCAGCGGCTTTATCGAGATTGGCGTCGGGGTCGGGCGAGCAGGACATCTGCACCAACCCAACGCGGTAGTTTGTTTTACGGGCCATTTTCTTACTCAAATATCAGGATTGCCGCGGCGATGACCGTGGTCCAAAGTGCCCGCTTGTCGCCGATCGCTGACTGGGTGATGTTGGTGGTGCGGACGATTTTGTTGGAGATGCGATACATTTCTTTTTTCTCGTCCCAGCTTTTGTCGGGATCGAAATCCACGTTGAGGGTGGTGGCGAGCATCTCTGCTGCCAGCTCCTCCGCATACTCACCGGCCTGATCTTCCGCCTCGCCGAAGCTGTGGTGCTCGCTCAGGTAACCGTACGTGTTGCGATCCGTTGGGATCGCGACGCCGATACTTGAAACCACCAGGCGGTGCGGCTCCCGGGTGGAGTTTTCTGCAACCACGGCGAACACCACCTCACCGGGCGAGAGATATTTCAATCCTTCTTTGCGGGTAACCAGTTTGCACTGAGGCGGAAAAATGGATGACACTCGCACCAGGTTCTGGGCGGCGATGCCCGCGTCTCGAAGAGCCAGCTCAAACGACGTCAACCGCTCCTTGTGTTTCCCGACGCCCTTGGTCAAAAAAAGACGCTTCGGGACCATGCTCTTGCCCAATGCCGAATCCTCCCAGACGAACCTAACACAAACAGATGAATGGATGCGGGTGGGCCCCTCGATGATGGAAAAAGATGCACAATAGCAGGGAGATGGCTTACCCAATCAAGGTGGAATATGCGGAAGCCCGCAGGATGCGCGAGCGCAACACGAGGCGATACCGGTTGGCGCATTTGCCTATATGGATCTGGGTGTTTTTCCTTGCACCCGGTCCATTGACGTTCGACCTGTTTGCCCACGGCGGCAGCGGAAAAAACGTGGCTTGGCTTTTGCTGGTCATCGCGGCAACCGGGATTGCCGGCTATTTCGGACAGCTTCCCGGCGTAGAGCCGCGCCCCTACATTCTTCGCTTTACTGAGGACAAGCCTAACCCTCTGTACCGCAAGATCTGCTACACGTTTGCCTGGAACGCGGTCATTACCTTCACCTTGCTGAACCTGGCCGGGCTGGTGATTGCGGCCGTAACCGGCAACTGGGTGATGAAGCAGATTTATCTCCAGGCCTATTTTCCGCTGTGTGTTGTGGTGCTGCTGCTGGGGCTTTTGGGGCTGCTGCCGCGTGTTGGGCGTTCCACCAAGGGTGAAGGGATCGAGCGTCGCTATTTCTACGGAGCCGTGTGGGCCGCGGTCATTTCGCAGACGCTTCTGCTCGTGCTGTGGAAGACACTGCCGAGGTCAGCCGCGACCAACCAGATCAAGCTGGCAGCGTTCGTGCTGAGCCTGTGTGCGGTGGGCGCGGCAGCTGCTTTTGGGATGCTTCCCCGTACCCGGCCAATCGTTCCAGGCCAGTTGATGGTGGCGGACTAGAATCCGCTACCGCGGAAAAGTCTTCGGAAATGAGACGGGTGCCCCACATCCTCGATTTCCTGTGAGGTACGAATCTAGTCCCGCAGGGACGGCTGAACTTAGCCCAGGACGCTAGTCCTGGGTACATCTGTGTCGCGGCTTGTTTCCAGCCGTCCCTGCGGGACTGGGTCGTCCTTTAAATCCAACCCAGGACTAGCGTCCTGGGCTAAGTTCAGCCGTCCCTGCGGGACTAAATTCGTACCTCACAGGAAATCGAGAATGTGGGGCACCCGGGATTTGTGGTGGGTCAAGCTTGCGAAGCCTTAGGCGTGGGTGGTGGTTTGCTTTGGCTTGCGGGAGAGGGCGTAAAGCATTGCCAGCAGCATGAAGAGCGAGCCCATGGCGGCCAATCCCATAACCCTCAGAATCGACACCGTGTACTTGCCGGCGGTGGGACTGTAGTTGCAGCAATAGAGCAGGATCAAGTCGCTGACCGAGCCGATATGGTGTGTACTGGCCTGAATCACAGCCAACCGCACATCACGCGGCTGGTAGTCGATGCCGAAAAGATATTTCGACATGCGGCCGTCCGGAGTGGCGATCATAATCACGCTGGAGTGAGCAAACTGGTCCATCTTCCCATCCGGGCCGGGCACCCGGACGTAGTTAAAGCCCGTGGCTGAGGCAAGATCGGTGATTGAGGCCTGCTGGCCAGTCAGAAAATGTACGCTCGCCCCGGCATCGGGGGTTCCGAGTGACTCCAGGAAGTGAGTTTTTTCCGCTGCACCATCGGCGGGCGTATCCGCGGGATCGATGCTGGTGACCACGATGTCGTAATCCTTGCCAGGGGTGAAGCCCACCTGGCGGAGCGTCCTGGCCATGCCACTCAGAACCTGGGGGCAAAGCATCTTGCATTTGTAGTACACGAGCGCCATCACCACAGGCCGGTGCTCGAAATAAGCGCCCAGGGCCACATTGTTGCCGGTGGAGTCGAGAAACCGATCGTTGAGCGGGAGTGGATTACCGAGGTTCTGGCTGATACCGGCTTTCTTGAGATAGGCCGGGGTCGATTGCGCCGCCGTCCCAACAGGTTTATCCGCAGAATACTGCTGTGCCCAGGCGGGCACGACGACGGCAAGAACGAGAACAACAGCGATACCCGGCAGAGAGCTGAAACGCATACCTTTAGACTACTCCGATTGCCACTGCAATTCGCATGGTGATAGCCTGAACATTCGTTCACGCTACCACTTATCCGCTCTCGGAGATACGCATCCATGCAGAAAAGCTACAACGGTCTTTCCTTGCCCACGGGGGGCGAGGCGATTCAATATGCCGATGGAAAATACCAGATTCCCGACCATCCCATCATCCCTTTTATCGAAGGCGACGGCACCGGGCGCGATATTTGGCGCGCCTCGCAGCGGGTTTTTGATGCCGCGGTGGAAAAGGCCTATGGCGGCCGCAGGTCGGTGAAGTGGTTTGAAATCTTCGCCGGCGAGAAGGCCTTTCAACAATTCAGCACCTGGCTGCCGGATGAATCGGTCAATGCCGCACGCGATCTCCGAATCTCGATCAAGGGACCGCTGACGACTCCGGTGGGCGGCGGCATCCGGTCGCTGAATGTGGCCTTGAGGCAGATTCTTGACCTGTATTCGTGCATCCGGCCGGTCAAGTATTACCAAGGTGTGCCGAGCCCGGTGAAACACCCGGAAAAGCTCGATGTCGTGATCTTCCGCGAGAACACGGAAGACGTCTACGCGGGCATCGAGTTCAAGCAGGGCACGCCGGAAGTCAAGAAGGTTATCGACTTCCTCAACAACGACATGCTCAAGGGCGGCAAGAAGAAGATTCGTGAAGATTCGGGTATCGGGATCAAGCCGATCTCCATCACTGGGACCAAGCGGCTGGTGCGGTACGCGATCAAGTACGCGCTCGAGAATGGACGGAAATCCGTCACCCTGGTGCACAAGGGAAATATCCAGAAATTCACGGAAGGGGCCTTCCGGGAGTGGGGTTACGAGGTAGCCACCCAGGAATTCCGCGATCAGACCGTCACCGAGATGGAGAGCTGGATCCTGGGCAACCTGGAAGCCAACCCGAAGTTGACGGTGGAAGAAAACGCCGCGCTGATCGAGCCAGGGATCGCTTTCGGATCTGACGATTTCCGGGCAGAAATGTACAAGAGCGTGAAGGGTGTCATCGATTCCATCGGTAAAACGCACGGCAGCGGGCAATGGAAGAAGAAGCTGCTGATCAATGATCGGATCGCCGACTCCATCTTTCAGCAAGTCATCATTCGGCCGGAGGAGTACAGCGTCCTGGCCTGCCCGAATCTGAATGGCGACTACATTTCTGACGCCTGCGCGGCGCAGGTGGGTGGGCTGGGCATTGCCCCCGGGGCCAATGTGGGCGACGGCTATGCGGTATTTGAGGCCACTCACGGCACGGCGCCCAAATACGCCGACAAAGACGTGATCAATCCCGGGTCGGTGATGCTCTCGGGCGTGATGCTGTTTGATTTCCTGGGCTGGAAAGAAGCGGCTAAGCTGATCGAGAACGCACTCGAGAAGACCATTCTGCAGAAGTATGTAACCTACGATTTTGAGCGGCAGATGCCTGGAGCAACCAAGGCGAAAACGAGTGAATTTGCCACCCGAATGATCGAGAACATGGGTTAGGAGAGATATGCGAAAGAAAGTAACCATCGTAGGAGCAGGCAATGTAGGCGCGACCGCGGCGCATTGGATCGCAGCCAAGGAACTGGCCGACATCGTGCTGGTGGACGTGGTGGAGGGTGTTCCGCAAGGTAAGGGCCTCGACCTGTTGGAGGCTTTGCCGATTGAGAAGCGGGACGTCCACGTGATCGGAACCAACGACTATGCCGACACCACAAACTCCGACATTGTGGTGATCACTGCGGGCATCCCACGCAAGCCGGGCATGAGCCGTGATGACTTGCTGCACACCAATTACAAAATCATGTCGGACGTGGTGGGCAAGGTGGTAGCTGCCTCGCCGAACGCTATCCTGATTATCGTTTCCAATCCGCTCGATGCCATGGCGCAGGCGGCGTACAAGCTGGCCAAGTTCAACCGTGAGCGAGTGATTGGCATGGCTGGTATCCTCGATTCCGCCCGCTTTCGCTCCTTCATTGCGGAAGAACTGAAGGTGTCGGTGGAGAATGTAACTGCATTTGTGCTCGGTGGCCATGGGGATACGATGGTGCCTCTCCCGCGCTATTCGACGGTCGCTGGAATTCCGATTACCGAGCTGATGGATGCGGCAACGGTCGCCCGCCTGGTGCAAAGGACGCGCGATGGCGGGGCTGAGATCGTGAAGCATCTTAAGACAGGCAGCGCTTACTATGCTCCGTCCGCGGCTGCGACGGAGATGGTCGAGGCTATTCTTAAAGATAAGAAGAAGATCGTGCCCTGTGCTGCTTATCTCGAAGGCGAGTACGGCATTCATGGATTGTATGTGGGCGTTCCCTGCAAGTTGGGCGAGCGAGGATTGGAACAGATCATCGAGATCAAGCTCACCAAGGAAGAAGACGCAGCGCTCAAGAAGAGTGCCGATGCAGTGAAAGAGCTCTGCGCTGTCATTGGAGTGTGAGACGTGAAAGAACGCGCCCGCCAGGTCGTGACTGCCAACGTTGCCGATGCCAAGGCAGTGCTGCAGCAGTTGTTGGAACTGGAAGCGCAAATAGAGGCGGCCTCCGCGGTGATTGCGGAGGCTTTGCTTTCCGGGCATAAGCTGCTGGCATGCGGGAATGGTGGCAGTGCGGCGGATGCTTCCCATCTGACGACAGAGTTTGTGGTTCGCTTCGACCGCGAACGCCGGGCCTACCCGGCGATCTCCCTGACCTCTCACGGTGGCGATTTAACGGCTATCGGGAACGATTATTCCTTTGCTGATCTGTTTGCCAGGCAGGTGCAAGCGTACGGTCAGCCTGGCGATGCACTGGCGGTGTTCACCACCAGCGGTAATAGCGAGAACATCTTTCGCGCGCTGGTGGCGGCGAAGGATCTCAAGCTAAAGACAATCGCATTCCTGGGACGCGATGGCGGCGAGTGCGCAGGAATGGCGGACGTCGAACTGCTAGTCGCGGGAAAGACAACGGCGCGCATCCAGGAAGGGCATAAATTCCTGTTGCATACCATCTGCGAGCTGGTTGATGAGCAACTTGCGGAGGTCGGATAGCCGCAAGGGATGAGAGCAGTGCTCCAGGCTCGCCCCGGCAGGATTTACGTAGTTAGTCCCGCAGGGACGGCTGAACTTCAGAGCTGTCCAAATTAGCGGGGTAGTGAACGTCGTTGTGTTGATTTCATTGGACAAACGAGTGCTGGAACCGGGTATTGCGAAACCAGGTTGGGTCCTAAGGGAGCGGTAGATTTAGAGAGGTGCTGTCCAAGTGTGTGCGATAAAACTCCTGAGTATTGGCCGATAAAGGGTTTTGCAGACGGGCGGCAGGTTTCAGCTGTCCAAAGAGGGCTGAGAAATTTAAAGCGGGAGCGGAAGTTGGTCGTGAATTCCTGCCAGGGCAGGCGGCGGTTCGAAAGGACAATCCAACCAAGTCCATAGGTCGCGGTATACGAACAACTGCTGGCGCAACAAGGCCACGAGGTTGGAGAGCGACCAACCAAAGCTGGACTTCAACTGCAAATATTTCAAGATCAACATGGCGATCAAGGCGGTCCAGATCTGCGTCTTTAAAGCGTTGGCGCTGGTGCCCACGAATGTCTTGACCCGCAAAGATTGCTTAAGAGCTTTGAAAAAAGTCTCGATCTGCCAACGATCGCGATAGATTCTGGCAATCGTGCTGGCAGCAAAATCCATTTTGTTGGTCAGAAATTCGAACTTCTTGCCTGTCTCCGGATCGCGCACTACCACCCGTCGGACCGGCACACCGGTGCGATAACCGCGGTGGCCCAACTTCACTATCTGATCGGCCAGGATGTCGCCCTTTTCCGGTACCGGCAGTTCCTTCACCAGCTTGTAATAGCTGTTCCAACGCTGCCGGGTCACGAAGTACACACCTTGCTTGGTCAAGCTGGCGAACCACTTGTAATCGGTATACCCACGATCGAACACCACAATCGTGCCCGGCTCCAAAGCCAGCCCGCGCGCTACCTTCAGTTCGGCCACGCTGGCCGGCTCGATCACCGCATACTTGGGTAAATATCCGTCGTGATCCAGCAATAAATGCAGCTTAACTCCGCCTTTGGTCTGACGAAACTTGGCCCAGTCATACATCGTCGCGCTGAGGTCAATCACGCTGCCATCCAGACTCAGCAACTTGTTCTTAAAGCGGAATTTCTTCCCTCCTCGCACCTCCCGCTGACACTTTTCCAGCAGCCCCCCAAACACGGTCTGGTACAACTCCCACGGCCGATGCTCGTTGGCATAGGCCAAGGTCGACCGCTTGGGACTCTGAACCACACCCAGGTGCCTTAGCTTGCCTTCGCAAGCCGCCAGACCTCCACAGATTTCTCGTAACGACTGCGCCTTGCCCAAATGACAGAACAGCATCGCCACCATCTGCGTCCAACTGCTAAAACCCCGGGCGTGATGCTGGGCTTTATGATCGAGAACCGCCTGCTCAAACTCGGCCCTCGAAAATACCCCTAAAACCTGCGAAAAAATACTGCATACTCCATTCATGGCGGAAAGCTCCTCCTGTTTGAGATTGGTTTCTTGGAAAATCCCAACCTCAACCTAGCAGGCTTTCCGCCTCCTCTTAAAACGCTAATTTGGACAGGTCTGAAGTTCAGTCGTCCCTGCGGGACTCAACGATCGGGACTCCGTCCTGTCTTTTTCGTCCCACGTACGCCGGGGAGGACGCGGCGCACCCGTCCAATGACCCGAGCCGCCGGTGAGGGACCAGGTCTCAGCTACCTTTGCCGAAATGCGAGCCACCGCGAAGCTTACACCCTTTAGATTGCGTTCCCGCGGCACTCCAGGAATCTCACGCGGATAGGGAGGGGCAGTGTAGACGGGCTTTCCATACCGATGGCAGACCTGGTATTGATCTGCTTCAACGACCCCTATGACTCCTGCCAGCGACCCCGGCAACGCAGGATCGCCGTTCATTTCCAGCGCAGAGACAATCACCGCTCCGGCGGCGCATGTTCTCTCGACTGCGTCTTCAAAGGCACTCCGATACTCCGGATTCAGCGTTCCTAGACTGAGATTGATGATCTGTATGTCCTGCTCGAGGCACCAGTCGATTGCCCGGATGACCGCACGCAGACTGGTGGCGAGTTTGCCGTCAAAGATCTTGACCGCAACCAGATCCGCATCCGGATTCAAATGGTGGATGATCGACGCGACGGCAGTACCGTGACCAAGGTTATCTTCAAAGCCGGCGATCGCTCCATCCGCGGTAATGGTGATGCCATCGACGATCTTGCCGACGTGGGGATGCGTGCGGCAAACACCGCTATCCAACACCGCGATGCGCACTGGCTGGTTCATTCTAGGCAGACTTCTTGAGCGGCATCACGACCAGGTTCGACGTGGTGTCTCCTTCCAGATTGATGGTTTGCAGCAGCTGCAGTGTCTTCGCGTCGTATAGTTCGATTTCAAAGCCTGCGTTGTAGATCATGAGTTTCGATCCATCCGCGGTCATGCCGAACGCAAGACGGGTGCGGCCAAGGAACTGACGCCGGTTGATGATCTTCTTGGTCTTCATATCGAAGACCCAAAATTCAGTCACTCGATCACCTTGGCTTCCATACACCGAGACCGTGTAGCCCAGCTTCCTGTCAGGGGTGAGCATGAGAGGTTCCATCTCTTCAGCTGCGGGACCCACCGGGGTCAGATCGTAGGTCATGTTAGCCAGGTCGAGCTCCGCGATTCCAAAGACCCGCCGATGCACGTAAGGATCCGACGAATCAAAGATCCCGATAACCTTGCCGGACGGCTCATTGGGATCATTCACCAACCCGGCAAACGAGCCGTCGCTGGAAGGGTCGGTAGGCTTCGCAAGCTCGATCTTCTTGACGAATTTAAAGTCGCTCGTGTTGAACACCATGATGTTGTTGCGGAACAGGTAGAGGAGCTTTCCATCGGGCGAAACCCGGATGGTATTGCGATAGCCGGCGGGTGGCGCCTCATCTTTCGGATAAGGTACGATGCGCGTGATCTTACGCTCCGCGAGACTGACCTCGAGAATTTGCGGTGGATCGATCTGATAGTGATCAATTTTCTTCACCACCGGCGTAGCAAACGTATAGATAAATTTCCCCGTCGGATCAACGGCAAAGCCGCCGATGCGATAGTTCGTGTCGGAAGTGTTCAGGGAGAACTTGTCCATCACCTTGCGGGTCGCGAGATCAATCGAAACGATGGAGTTGTCTTTCAGTGTGGAGGCATACAGCGTCTTCTCATCAGGCGACAGCACCAGGGTGCGCACGATGTCCGTCGGAAGATCGATCTTGTCGACAATCTTTCCCTGGACCGAATCCATCACCAGCACGGTATGCGGCCAGACCCCGAGGTACATCAGTTGACCGGCCGCGGTCGCGGCAAAGCTGGTGGCGGCCCAGAGCGAAAGCCCCACGAAGGCAAAGATGGCGCGCATGAAGTTCCTCCAGATTGAGCGGATCAAGATTGGGCGGATCACGGTTGTGCGGATCACGGGAAGACGATGTCTACATTGCGCCAATCCTTGGTTGCGGAAGCGCATTTGCTGGTCCAGTCCGGAGAGTTGTTAAGGTGATCAGGAACCTGCGCCGGCCAGAAGCAGGTTGCGTAGCAATCGTAGATATCGCGTTCCACTGGCTGGCATAGCCCAGCTGTGCCTCCGGCGGAGTCGACCTCCCACCCGGGCGAGAAGATGATCGTGCATCCCATCGGGACGTGGACTTTCGGTGCGGAGCCACCAGGGGCTTGCAGCGCAACAATGTCTTCTTTCAAAGCCTCCGCGTTGCTCTCGATACGATGCGCCTTCTGGTTAACGGCTCGAAGATGCTTCATGAAGCCTTCCTTTCGGAAAAATGATCGAGGAATGAGGGATTCTGCGCAGCGATAGCGCCGTACACCTGCAGGCATTTATCGGTCCAGCCGCGGATCCAGTCGCAATAGTGGAGATTGGCATGGCCGGTATCTCCATAGCGGACGAACGCCTCGTGATGGCATCCGCCGGCGCAGAGCGGCCGCGCCCAGCACTCATGGCAGTCGTACTTGGTGTCGATATTTCCTCGCGTGAGGAAATCATTTTGTTTTTCACGGTCGATGCCGGTGGTCACGTTACCCAGGACATGCTGATCGGAATCGACAAAGCGATGGCAGGGCGCAATGTCCCCTGACGGGCCTACGCCGACCATGCCCAACCCAGCGCCGCAGGGAAGGGATTTGTTTACCCCCTGGTGTAGCTCGGAAAGAGTGTCGCTCACGTTGGAGAAACCGTGGTGCTCGCCTCGTAGAGCAAACTCCAGGTACTCATCAGCGAGCTCATTGAATTGCTCCAGAACGCTGTCCATTCCCGGCTCGTTGATGGAGTAAAGCCGATTGGGCGAAGTGGTCACCGGTGCGAAGCCAACTTCGTAGAAACCGAGTTCGTGCTTGAGGTGCTGATAAATCTTCTTAACATCCATCGCCCCAGAGGTCATGGTGACACGGGCCGCAATGGGGCGAGTTCGGTGCTTGGCCAGCAGATTCTGCACCTTAGGCTTGATGATGTCGTAGCTGCCGCGGCCGTTGGAGAAGACGCGGAACTTGTCCTGCATCTCTTTGGGCCCATCCATGCTGACAGTAACGCCAACGGCATTCTCCGCCAGGTACTCGATGATGGTGGGCGTGAGCAGCGTCGCATTGGTGGTCAGGCTGAAATCGATCTTGACCTTCAGTTCCTCAGCGCGGGTTCGCGCGTAGGCCACTACGTGCTTAAGCAGGGGAAAGTTCATCAGCGTTTCCCCACCGAAGAAAGTAATGTGGACGCTTTTTCTTCCCTGCGACTCGGCAAAGAGGTAATCGACGGAGCTCTTCGCCGTCTCCCACTCCATGAACTTGGGTTTGCCCTCAGGAGTCGCTACCTTGTCCTCGCCGAATTCGTAGCAATACTGGCAGGACAGATTGCACTGGTTAGTCACGTTCAACACGATGGTCTGCAAGGGAAATGCTTCAGGCAGCGGCTCGGACTTGGCGTACTCCTTTTGCCCGTTGCGGATCGCCTTTACCTCCCGCAGCTCGTCGATGCATTCTTCTACATCGTTCGAAGAGTAGCCATCACTGCACAAGCGACCGATAAGATCTTCGCGGCTGAGAGGCATCTGATCGAGCTGCTGAAGGATCTCGGAAGTCATCCCATCCAACGCAACAATGCCTCCACTGGGGACGAGATAGAGAAAATCCTGGCCCCCACCGTGGAACTTGTGAAATTCACCGAGCGAGTACATCGTCACTGTGCTACCTCCGGCTGATCCCACGACACGTATTGCGGCACCGCGACCACCAGGTAACTTCTACCCTTGAGGGCCTCATAAGTCGCAGTGATCCAAACGTCTCCGTAATTGTTGCGCATCGATTTGCGCTTCGGATCAGGACCATCCGATGCGGGGGTGAACAGCCCGGTTTTGGCATCGACCGCGCCGACAAAGTCGGTGTCGTCGTCGCCGTAAGAGGCGACAAATTCCTCCATCTTGTAGGTCGCTGGGACAGGCCCGAGATTGATATCGTCATCGGTGTTGGGCTTCCCGTCTGGACCGTTACTAAAGGCGACGGTTTCGAACTGGACATACCCTTTGGGATGGGGCGCACCGCCCAGGTGGGCGATCGACGTGATCGGCGTTACCTTCAGGAAGTCGATGTGATCGTAGACGGCATAGGCGGCGGGAAGGGTCGCATTCTTCACCGTGACCATGCGATTTCCTGGGGTCGCGTCCGGGCTTACGCTGGCGCTCACGGTCACGAAGCCAGGCTGTTGGTCAACGATCTTGGTTACCTTGACCCCTGGCCCAAGATCCACGTCGCTCGCACTGAGGTTCGTGGGCAGCGCATCTCCATAAATGCTCATGGCTGCGTCGCCGGTGCCGGTTTTGAGTGAAGGTTTATCGACACCGATCAGCATGGGGGCCGAGGTGGCGCGGCGCATGGTGACGTCCATCCCGAACTCCGAATACTCACCCCAGAACCATCGCCCAGTCAGTTCATTCTGATCCTTTGACAGCGCCATCACTTCGCGCACTGTTTGCGGGGTCTCAGGGGTCGCCGTTCCGCCTGGTTCGACTGTCGACCGTCCGCGCCACGAATATCCCGTGTACACCAGGGCTTTCCCTGACGTAGCCATCACGGAACTGCCCTCGTTACACGTAATCTTTGTCTTCGTAACGAAGGAGTCCCCGATATCGCTTGGCGCAATGCTCATTTCTCCGAAGAAACGGCCCTTACCTGGTTCCTTGCCTGAAATCAGCCACCGCCCGGCAAGTTTAGGAGCCTGCATGGAGGCTTGCCACTCCGCCCACTCGGTAGTGTGGAGCGGTGAGCTCTTAACGATATAGTCGAGTGCCTGCTCCGCGGGGGTTGGGCCTTTGGGCGGGCCGGCGTCGCCGCGATCGTGAGGATGATCGAAGGCGGTAAACCGCACCGAGGGAAAGAAGGCGACGTGCATGTTTTCGAGGTATTGCCAGTCCGACGCCGTCCGGTGCCAGGAGAGCGGTTTGGCCAACGCGTGGCAGGCGGCGCACGCATGCGCTACCTCGGGGCTAGGGATTTTTTCGTCAATGATGCGATGTTCGGTGAAGTACGCGATCTTTGCGTTTTCTTCAGGCGCCAGGCCGTGATAGTCGCTCAGGTAGCGGAGAATACTGCGCGCTTCTTCCGGCGAGAGTTGCAGCCCGTTCAGCCGGATCATGCGCTTCATCGCCTCTTCCCATCCTTCCGGCGTGGTCCGGATGTAGGAGATGCGGGTCATGTTTCCCTTGGCATCCGGAGCATGACAGCCGCCGCATTTGCTCAAGGTGAGCTGGTCTTTTACCGGGAAACCGGCTTCATCGGGGCTGTTTGCGGGCGTGGTGACCTTTACTTCGGGAGTCGATGCTGCTTTTTGCGAGATTGCAGGCAGGCACCAGAGGGAGGTGAAAAGGAGCGCTCCGAGAACACGACAAGCCATCGATTCAATTCCTCCAGACGCACGCTTTCCACCTGCTCAAATAACCGGGAAGTGTTCTGGCCCATGAAGCGGTGTGTGTTCTTCGACTTGGAAGAGGATGTTGGCTGCAGTAACGACTGAAATCGTATCAGTCGATGGTCGAACGGTTTGCTTTCAGTGTCAAGCTTTTTTGCGGTGGGCAAAAGGCAGGAGCCGTGTTTGCCTGTTCATGGAAGGAGTCATCGAGAATCTGAGGGTTAGGTTCGTGGTATCCCACATCTCGCGAAAAACGAGCGAGATGCCCCGAATTTCCTGCACGCTGCCCTAGACATGACCGCGTGTGCGCCTTTCTTTAAGGAAAGGCGCATGAAGTTCGCGGAACCCATTACGCTTCACAGGGAATCGGGGATGTGGGGCACCCAAGGTCAATTCGCACGGGAAGAACCTTCAACAGCCAACAACGCCCGGGTGCCCCATATCTCGCTCGTTTTTCGCGAGATGTGGGATACCACGACTTTCGACCCTAGACGCGTTCGATGACCACGGATTCCAGGGTGACTTGCTTGTTAGGCTTGTCCTGTGAGCTGCGGGGCACCTTGGAGATTTTTTCCACCACGTCGTACCCTTCGACAACTTCGCCAAAGATCGTGTGCTTTCCCGTGAGCCACTGCGTCGGCGCAACCGTGATAAAGAACTGTGACCCGTTGGTGTTGGGGCCAGCGTTGGCCATAGCCAGCTTGCCCTTCGCATTCAGGCTGTGGGGCGAACCCTTGGTCTCAT
Source organism: uncultured Acidobacteriaceae bacterium (assembly GCA_963830325.1). GTDB lineage: Bacteria > Acidobacteriota > Terriglobia > Terriglobales > Acidobacteriaceae > PALSA-350. Next base: position 465,972 of record CAWHMV010000002.1, on the reverse strand, counting down.
CCGCAAATTTATACCCCGGGCCGCCCATCCCGTTGCCCGCCGGATCTCCACCCTGAATCATAAAGTCGGGAATAACGCGGTGAAAAATGGTGCCGTCATAAAGCTTGTTAGTGCTCTTCTTGTTGCCGACGGGGTGTGTCCACTCTCGTTTGCCCTCGGCGAGTTCGACGAAGTTCTTTACCGTGTTAGGCGCGTCCTTTTCGAAGAGGCGGCACACGATCGTACCTTCACTGGTGTTGAAGATGGCATAGGTTCCGGATTCACGGGACATTCAAGAACTCCTGGTATTCGGTTTGGTTTTAATTAGGGATTGGGGGCGCAGCGGGCGGGGCTGCAGGCGCCGGAGGAGCCGGGGGTGGAGGTGGCAACTGCTGACCCGGCTGCACGATCGTGAGTTTGTTGAGAACGACCGGCTGGACCGGCTTATCTTCCGCATCCCGCTGCACACGGGCAATCGAAGAGACGATCGACAAGCTGGGCTGGTCGCACTGGCCAAAGATGGTGTGCTTCTGGTTCAAATGGGTGGTCGGCACTTCCGTGATAAAGAATTGAGATCCGTTGGTGCCGGGTCCGGAATTGGCCATCGCCATGCGTCCGGGTACATCGAAATTCAGGTTGGGATCAAACTCATCGGCAAACATGTATCCCGGATCGCCGGTTCCGGTGCCGGTTGGGTCGCCACCCTGAATCATGAAGTCCGGAATGACGCGATGAAAGGTAGTCCCGTCGTAGAAGGGCTTGTTTTTCATCTTCTCCTTGCTAACGGGATCGGTCCACGGCTTGGTTCCCTGGGCCAGCCCAATAAAATTGGCCACCGTAAGCGGCGCCTCTTTGTCAAAGAGCTTGCAGGTGATGCGGCCCATGCTGGTATCGAGGACCGCCGTGGGCCCGGTGGGCTCTATGGTCGCTGGCACCTGGCTGGTGGGCATGTCCGGCAGCTCGGCGGGAGGAGTCTGCGCGGGTGGCGTTTGGGCCGGGGGTGTCTGCGGTGGAGTCGACTGCTGAGCAATAGCGAAAACAGTCGAAAAAAGAAACAGAACTGCGAATCGACGACAGGGTCTCATGGATAGTTCCCAACTCAGACTAATACAGCCGTAGGAGAATTGCTCGCCCGCCTACTTCTTGTCGAAAGGCTGCTTTTCGCTAATACGCGGGCGGCTCTCGGATTGCAATTGCCGGGAAACCTCCTGCACCTTTTCAAAAACCCGCAGGAAGTTGCCGCCGAGAATCTTATTCATGTCCTCGGCGCTGTAGCCACGCGCCATCAGCGCCCGGGTGATCTTGGGCAGATCGGCGGCGGAATCCATTCCCTCGGGGCTCGAAGGAATGCCATCGAAATCTGAGCCAAGCCCGACGTGGTCGATACCGGCAATCTTGGCGATGTGGTCAATGTGATCGATCAGCACGCTGAGCGGAGGACGGGGTATTTTCGCCGTGTAGCTCTTGCTGATTTCTTCGGCAAGTTCGTTGGGCATGGGCTTGCCTTCCGCTTGCAGTTTAGCCTTCGCGTCCGCGACCGCCTGGTTGATGGTGGGCTGCATGGCCAGCGCCGCCTTGCGGTAGTCTTCGCTCAAAAAACTCGAGTAGAAATTCACCATCACCACGCCGCCGTACTGGCCGACAGCGCGCAGCATGTTGTCATCCATGTTGCGAGGCGAATTGCAGAGGGCGCGCGCCGAGGAGTGCGACGCAATAACGGGAGCGCGGCTGATGATCAGCGTGCGATAGAAGGTTTTGTCGGACACGTGGGAAATATCCACCATCATGCCCAGGCGGTTCATCTCGTACACCACATCTTTGCCGAAGTCACTCAGGCCGTCCTTGGTATGAGGAACCTTGGGGTCGTCGATATCTCCGGAGGAATCAGCCCAACCGTTGGAGTTGCTCCAGGTGAGCGTCATGTAGCGCACGCCGAGCCGGTAGTAGTCGCGCAGCAGCCCCAGGCTGTTTTCGATGGAATGGCCGCCCTCGATCCCCATCAGCGCAGCCAGCTTATGCTCGCGATGCGCGGCCCTAATGTCTTCCGGTGAAAACGCCATACGCATGTGCTGAGGGTGTTTGGCGGCCTGTTGGTAGACGGCGTCGATCAACTCCAGTGTGCGCCGCGCTTCATGGCCGTTCGGATAAGCAACCGGGTCCACCCAGATGGAGAAGAACTCCGCTCCCAGGTTGCCCTTGCGCGCGGACTCGAAATTGACATAGCCGCCTTTGAGCGGTTCTGTTAGGTCGTAGCCTTCGTCGAGCATGCGCTGGGTGGTGTCGGCATGCGTATCGATGACGATAGCGGCCTGGTGTACGGCGAGCGGATCTTTCTGTTTGGTCACGGAGGCAGTCTTCGAGGTGGTCTGTGCGTGGAGCGGGAGAACCGCGGTGAACAGGATGAGCGCGCGCGCAATCTTCATTCGCAGCTATTCTTGCACATTCGGGGTGCCGTACTTCGCTCCCGTGCTCCACTCCGTGAAGGGGGTGATGGTGGCGCCAAGCTCATCCCGCCGATTGATGCTGGCGCGGAGATAGTCTCGGTTCATCACCGCAATCACTTCCAGCTGGATTTCTTTCGGGCAAACGCCCGTGCACTCACCGATATTGGTGCAGCTGCCGAACCCTTCGGCGTTCATCTGCGCAACCATGCCCAGCGCGCGCTTGTCGCGCTCCGGCTTGCCCTGGGGCAGGATGCCGAGATGGGCAATCTTGGCCCCGGTAAAGAGTGCGGAAGAAGCATTGGGGCAGGCCGCGACACAAGCTCCGCAGCCGATGCAGGCAGCCGCGTCCATGGCGCGGTCAGCCGTCTCTTTGCCAATGAGGTGGGTATTGCCGTCCACGGCATTCCCCGTGGAAACGGAGATGTAGCCGCCGGAAGCGATGATGCGATCGAAGGAGCGCCGGTCAACGACCAGGTCCTTGATGATGGGAAAGGCGGAAGCGCGCCAGGGCTCCAGGACCAGCTCTTCACCATCTTTGAAATGGCGCATGGTTAGCTGGCAGACCGTCGTGGCTCGCTGGGGGCCGTGGGCAACCCCATTGATCATGAAGCCGCAAGAGCCGCAAATGCCTTCGCGGCAATCGTGCTCGAAGGACACGGGCTCTTCGCCCTTTTCGATCAAGGTTTCGTTGAGCACATCAAGGCACTCCAGCATCGACATCTCTACACTTGCAACTTCGATGGGGTAGCTGACGAACTTGCCCGCTTCCTTACGGTTCTTCTGGCGCCAGATTTTCAGCTTTACTTTCATTACTTGTAGCTCCTCTGGCTCGGATGAACGTAGTGGAAGTCCAACGGTTCCTTGGTGAGCGTGGGCGGATTGCCGGGGCCGCGATAATCCCAGGCGGCCACGTAGGAGTAATGCTCGTCGTCGCGCTGGGCCTCGCCTTCGGGGGTTTGATACTCCTCCCGGAAGTGGCCGCCGCAGGACTCATTGCGGTTGAGGGCATCGATGCACATCAACTCGGCAAGCTCGAAGAAGTCGGCCACGCGACCCGCCTTTTCCAGGCTTTGATTCAGGTCCTCTCCGCTGCCGGGTACGTTGACGTTCTTCCAGTACTCGTCCTGCAGCGCTCGAATCTGGACAATGGCAGATTCGAGACCCGCCGCTGTACGCGACATGCCGCAGTAGTCCCAAACAATCTTTCCTAGTTCGCGGTGAAAGGAGTCAACTGTGCGTTTGCCCTTGATCGAGAGCAACAGGTCAATTGTCTGCTTGACGCAGGCGACCGCTTGTTTGACCTCAGGCGCGGTATCGAGCACCGCAGAAAATTTATTGGTCGCGAGATAGTTGCCGACCGTGTAGGGAACGACGAAGTACCCGTCGGAGAGGCCTTGCATGAGGGCACTGGCTCCCAGGCGGTTGGCGCCATGGTCGGAGAAGTTGGCTTCGCCGATGACAAACAAGCCGGGAATGGTGCTTTGCAGGTTGTAGTCCACCCACAGGCCGCCCATGGTGTAGTGGATGGCAGGGTAAATGCGCATGGGAACCTTGTAGGGGTTCTCATCGGTAATGCGCTGGTACATGTCGAACAAATTGTCGTAGCGGTCGCGGATGGTCTTCTCGCCCAACCGTCGAATGGCGTCGGTAAAGTCGAGATAAACGCCCAGCCCGGTCTCACCTACGCCACGGCCTTCGTCGCAGACGGCTTTCGCGTTGCGGGACGCCACATCGCGCGGTACGAGATTCCCGAAGCTCGGGTAGCGGCGCTCCAGGTAGTAGTCGCGCTCAGCTTCAGGTATCTGATCGGGTGACCGTTTGTCACCCGCCTTCAACGGCACCCAGATGCGGCCGTCGTTGCGCAGCGATTCGCTCATCAGTGTGAGCTTCGACTGGTAGTCGCCGGAAACGGGGATACACGTGGGATGGATTTGCGTATAGCAGGGGTTGGCAAAGAGCGCCCCGCGTTTGTGGGCGCGCCAGATGGCGGTCACATTGGAGCCCTTGGCGTTGGTCGAGAGGTAGTAGACGTTGCCATACCCGCCGGTGCCCAGGATGACCGCATCGGCAAAGTGGGTGGTGATGACACCGGTGACCAGGTGCCGGGCGACGATGCCGCGGGCCTTGCCGTCGATGACAATCAGGTCGAGCATCTCGGTGCGCGCCTGCATGGTCACATTACCCGCGTGGATCTGGCGTTCGAGCGCCTGGTAGGCGCCGAGCAGCAACTGCTGGCCGGTCTGGCCGCGTGCGTAGAACGTTCGGGAGACCTGAGCGCCGCCGAACGACCGGTTGGCGAGCGCGCCGCCGTATTCACGGGCGAAGGGAACTCCCTGGGCTACGCACTGATCGATGATATTGACGCTCATCTGGGCCAGGCGATAGACGTTCGCCTCACGCGCGCGGAAGTCTCCGCCTTTCACCGTGTCATAGAAGAGACGGAACACACTGTCGCCATCGTTTTGATAATTCTTGGCGGCGTTGATGCCGCCCTGGGCGGCGATGGAGTGTGCGCGGCGGGGCGAATCCTGAAAGCAGAAGCAGTGCACCTTGTAGCCCAGTTCGCCCAGGGTGGCCGAGGCAGAGGCTCCTGCAAGGCCCGATCCGACGACGATGATGTGGTGTTTGCGCTTGTTCGCAGGATTGACCAGCTTGAAGTCAAAACAAGCCTGTTCCCATGCTTGCTCGATGGGGCCCGTGGGTGCTTTGGAATCAAGGATCATCTATTTCACCAGCCCCAGTAGAACGCTTATTGGAATGGAAATGTAGCCGAGGGTGATGAGCAGAGCGATCACCATCGCGGCCTTCTTAAATCTCAATGTGTATTGTGGCTGGTGGATGCCCAGGGTTTGAAACATACTCCAAAGACCGTGGCGCAGGTGCAGTCCCAAAAGGCTGATGGCGACAATGTAGGAGAGCGAGACCCACCACACCCGGAAACCGGAAACCACATTGTGGTACACATCGCCCTCAATGTAGGCCGCGCCGGGATGGATGTAACCGGCGGTCAGGTGAAGGAGATGAAAGATGATAAAGGCCAGCACAATGGGGCCCGACCAATACATGGTCCTCGAAGCATAGGAGGAAGCGATCGCTTTTTTTACCGAGTACTCGATCGGACGCGCGCGCTTTTTCCGCAGCGCCAATTGCACCGTCGCGACAATGTGCAGCGTGACCGCAATCAGCAGGACGATGCGCACGGGCCAGAGGAACTCGCCGATGCTGTGCAGAAACGCGCCGTACGCGTTCAGTTTTGCCGGGCCTTCAAATACCTGGAGATTGCCCAGCAGGTGCCCGATCACGAAAGCAAACAGGAGGATGCCGGTGACGGCCATCACGATCTTTTTGCCGACGGTAGAGGCCCAGAACCCGGGCGCCCGATTGTCCCGAGGGACGGCTGCCATTGTGCTCATTTGAGTTTTTCCGATGCCTTAGGAGGGGCTGAAATTGAATCTGGCCCAACTGTCTATTATTGGTGTGTGATCGAAGCACCGTCAAGGTTTCGGCCCACGCGATTTGGCGAGAGACGCGATTCAGGGCAAGACTTCCAACAGGGCACGAAAGGCTTGTCCGCGATGGCTATGTGTCCACCTGGCCTGATCGTCGATTTCTGCCATGGTGCGATCGAGGGTAGGCACATAAAACAGCGGATCGTATCCGAAGCCACCGTGGCCCTGCGGAGCTGTGAGGATGCGCCCTTCGACCGCTCCCTCGGCGACGATCAAGGGCACCCCATCCTGAGCAGCGGCCAGCGCACAGCGGTAGCGGGCGCCCCGTTCACTGTCGGCAACCCCATCTAGCTGCTGTAACAGAAAAAGATTGTTGTTGGCGTCTGGGGTTTGGGCTTCGCGGAACCCGGCATCTGCGGCAAAGCGGGCGGAACGAACACCAGGGGCGCCTTTGAGAAAGTCGACCTCGAGCCCGGAATCGTCGGCCAACACCATTTCGCCGGGGAGAAAGCGACTGTAATAGATCGCCTTTTCGCTGGCATTATCGGCAAAGGTCAGGCCATCCTCCGCGGGGGCCTCAATGGCGTTGAGACCCGGGATGGGGAGCATTTCGATGCCGTGCCGCGACGCCGCCAGGCTAAAGTCGCGGAGCTTGCCTGGGTTGGTGCTGGCGACGTAGAGCGTGCGGGCCATCAGCGAAAAGCAGCCAGGGGGCAGCCCTCACAACGAGCCTTTGGGCCACAATGGTGTTTGCCCACGGCGACCACGAGGGCGTGGAATTCGTTATAGAGTGGCAAGCGGAATTCCGCCGGGTCGTTGGCAAATGCGTCATCCACCAGTCGTTGCACCTCGCCATATTTCCGATCGCGGCCGGCAAGGCCGTGGCGATCGGCGATGCGGCGCAGATACTCGTCCACGACCGCAACGGGATGCAGCAGAGCATAAAGCAGAATCGCGTCGGCGGTTTCCTCGCCCACTCCGGGCAAGTCCAGTAGTTGGCGGCGTACCACACTGGTGGGTTGGGCCGCGAGCCGTGCCAGCGAGGAATCGTGGTCTCGATCGAGAAAGCTGACAAATGCCTTGATGGCCGCCGCCTTGCGCACCATGTATCCCGAAGGACGGATGAGCACGTGCAGCTCGTCCTCTTGAATCGCCCGCAGACCATTGAGGTTCATCACGCCGCGTTCGACCAGGTTGGCGATCGAGCGCTCTACGGCGCGCCAGGACGTGTTCTGGGTCAGGTAAGCGCCGACGATCACCTCCAGCGGCGTATGCGCCGGCCACCATTGCTGGGGGCCATACGCCGCGGCCAACTGGTCGTGGAAATTGCGCAGAATGGGCCCAGCTGCTTTGGTCATGGCTTCGGCTTCTGTTGCTGCAAATGTTTCTTCCAGCCCAGCAGTTTGGCCTTCAGCGCCTCAGCCTCCGCCTCGGCGATCATGCCCTTGTGCTGATAAAGGATGGAGAGGCTGGTATGAGCCAGCACCTCGTCTGGATCGAGCTCAAGCAGGCGGCGCGCCACGGCGATAGCCCCATCGAAATCACCTTGCTCCTGTAAGGCGCGGATGAGCCCGTGCATGGCATCGAGCATGCCGGGGTCTGCTTCGAGGCAGCGGCGAAGGCTTTCCGCGGCAGCGGCTGCGTCGCCTTCTGCGAGCCGGTCGAGTGCCTGGTGGTAAAGCTCTTCGGCGGTAGAGGGATGAGTGGGCATGATCGGAATGGCCTGACTTCATGATAGCGGGTAGGATGAACGAAACAAAGCATCTACCGGAGGTCCCACCGAATGAGTTTCATCCTCGCCGATGGCTGGCTGATCACTATGAACGAGAGCCGGGAAATCCTGGAGCGTGGCAGCGTATGTGTCGAAAACGATCGCATCGCCGCGGTGGGCAGCCGGCAGCAGTTACAGCAGAAGTATCCCGGGGCCGAAGTGGTGGATAGCGCCGGGCGCATCGTGATGCCGGGCATGGTGAACACTCACACCCATTTGTTCCAGACCCTGCTGAAAGGTCTGGGGGACGACATGGTGTTGAAGAAGTGGTTTACCTGCATGACGGCGCCAAGCGCGGTGCATCTGACTGCCCCGGACGCCCATGCTGCAGCGCTTCATGGTTGCGTTGAGTCGATCCGTTCCGGTGTCACGACGGTGGTCGACTTCATGTATGTCCATCCGCAGCCAGGGTTGATCACGTCCGTGGTGGATGCGTTCCACATGACCGGTATGCGGGGGTTCGTTTGCCGGGGGTTTATCTCCGATGGGGTGCAGTATGGCATTCCGGAAGCGCTCATTGAGCGGCCGGTGGTTGCTTTAGCCGACGCTAAAGCGCAGATACGGCGATACAACAAGCCGGGAGGGCGAGTGCAGGTGGGGCTTGCTCCCAATATGATCTGGGCTGTGAATGAGGAGGGTTACCGGGAGACCCGAAAGCTGGCCGATGAGGAGCACGTGCTCATCACGACCCATGTAGCGGAGACCGACTTCGAGTTGGAGACTTCCGCGGCGAACTATGGGATGAACGACACGCAGTTTCTGAGCGAGATCGGATTTCTTGGCCCCGATGTGATCGCTGTGCATTGCGTGCATTGCAAAACGGACGATATTGCCATCATGCGGAAGCACGATACCAAGGTGTCCCATAATCCCTGTAGCAATATGTACCTCGCCTCGGGGTGCGCTCCCATTCCGGAGATGCTTGCAGCTGGTGTCACGGTGGGTCTGGCGTCCGATGGGCCGGCAAGCAGCAACAATCACAGTCTCTTTCAGGCGATGAAGTTTGCCGCCCTGCAACAGAAGGGTGTGCATCAGGATGCCACCATCATTACCGCAGAAAAAGTGCTGGAGATGGCGACGATTGGCGGCGCGCGTGCCGTTGGTCTGGAGAAAGAGATTGGTTCGATCGAAGTGGGTAAGAAGGCCGATATCGCGGTGGTGGACTACAACAACGCGTTTATGACGCCCATTCATCATCCTGTTTCGGCGATTGTCTATTCGGCACTTGGGCATGAGGTGACCAGCGTAATGATCGACGGACGCTTCGTGATGCGCGACGGGGTAGTGGGTAGCGTGGACGAAACAGCAGTGCGCAACCAGGCGCAGGTGAGCGCGGATGCGCTCACGAAACGTGCGGGCACGGATGCATCCAAGCATCGTCCCTGGCCAAGATAGAAACTGCAGATCCCTCGGCTTCGCTCGGGATGACAAAAAGGAGAGGGTCGTTGTAAAGAGAGGGCGGTTGCGAAAGGAGAGGGTCGTTGCCAAGGGACCGGACGGTTACTGGGGCGGAAACCCATAAGCGACGCCCTCCTTTAGCAACCGCCCTCTCTTTACAACGACCCTCTCCTTTTTGTCATCCCGAGCGAAGCCGAGGGATCTGCGGTTTCTTACCCTTACTCTTTGGCGTAAGGGACCATCAGCGCCGCTGGTTGTACGGCTCTCCCACCGAACAAACCAGAGATAGCCAGAATAGTGACGATGTATGGCAGCGAAGCCAGCAACTGTGGCGGCACATTACCTCCGCCTAATTGCAACGACAGCTGCAACGCATCGCATGCGCCAAAGACCAGCGCCGCCAGCGCCGCCTTCCAGGGATTCCACCGCCCAAAAATAACAATCCCCAGCGCAATAAACCCCTGCCCGGAGACAATCGATTCGCGAAACAATCCAATCTGCGCCAACACCAGGTACGCGCCAGCCATGCCGGCGGTCGCACCCCCAATCAGCACCCCGATATACCGCATGCGGCCCACGGAAATGCCAGCCGCATCCGCGGCACTGGGATTCTCTCCCGCGGCACGAAGCGCCAAACCAAAGCTGGTGCGAAACAACACGAAGTGCGCCAAACCTACCAACACCAGCGTCAAATAAAGCAAACTCGTCTGCCCAAACAAAACCGGCCCGAGCAAAGGAAGATCGCTCAACCACGGAACATGCAGCGGCGCAAACATGGCCACACTCTGCGGGCCTGAGGACTCGCCCAAAGCCCGGCGGTACACAGTCGCAGCTATGCCGATCGCCAGCACATTGAATACCAGCCCAACCACGACCTGGCTGGCGCGGACCGTGACATACATCCACGCCAGCAAAAGGTTGAATACGATACCTGCGAACATCGCCGCAAGGAGACTTAACCAAACCGAGCCGGTTCCATAATCCGTAAGAAAACTGGCCAACGCCCCCAGCAGGATGGTTCCTTCGATGCCCACGTTCAACACGCCCGACCGTTCTGCGAATGTCTCCCCGATCGCCGCCAGCAGGACCGGTCCCGCGAGCCGCAGGCTAGCGGCAAGCCAGGTCACAAAAAACGCTGACGTTAAAAGCCGGTGTAGGTTCATGTGAGCTTCACCCGGTAGCGGCGGAAGATATCGCTCGCGAGCACCATCAACACGATCAGGCTCTGCAGGATGAACGTAATGGAAGAAGGGATCCCCGCCCTCCGTTGCATGGCATTGGCGCCCACGGTCATGCCGCCGTAGAGTACCGCCGCGGGGATCACCGCAAGCGGATTCAGTTTTGCCAGCAGGGCGACGATGATCCCGGTGAATCCGACACCGCCGCTGATGCCATCCATTAAACGATGTTGCTCGCCGAGTACTTCAACCAAGCCAGCCCACGCGCCCAGGCCCCCGGCGCAGAAAGCAGCAAACACCAGCCGTGCGCCCACATTGATTCCACCAAAGCGAGCGGCGGAGGGGCTCAGTCCGCTGACGATCAATTCGTAACCCACGCGGCTCTTGCGCAACAGCACCCACACCAGCAGGGTCGCAAACAATGCAAGCAGGACGCCCGCGTGGGCGCGCGTTCCAGGCACGATAAATGGAAGCCACGTTGCACGCGGCAGCAGCGCCGTCTCAGGCACACCGCCGGGAGCGCGCATGGGACCCGACACCAGGTACTGCACAATCAGGATCGCCACGTAATTCGTCATCAGCGAGATGAGCACCTCGTTGCCTCCAAACCGTGCCCGGATCAGCGCCACCACCCCTGCCCATGCAGCTCCCGCAGCGAAACTCAACAAAAGTGCCAAGGGCAAAAATACCCAGGAAGAAAGCGCCGTGTTAAGCGCCAGCCAGCTGGTGGCCGCAGCGCCGATGACAAAGCATCCTTCAAATCCGAGGTAGCCAAAGCCCGATCGCCAACTAACAATGGTGCCCAGCGCGATCAGGGTCAACGGCGCCGTGCGCACCAGGGTGTAGCCAAAGCCGCGCCAGCTCGCGAACGGTTCATGGAAGAGAGCGAAGTATGCCTGGAGCGGGTTGGCTTTGTAGAGGGTAAACAATAACGACGTAATCAGCATTGCCACCACCGCGGCGGCGACCATGGCGGTGGTGACGGCGAGCGGCGAGTCCGCAGGACTTACACGGCGTTCGATCAGCTTCATGATTCTTCGCTCAGGCCGGAGATCATAAGACCCAGCTTCTCCGTCGTAACGCTGGCCGCATTGAGGACGCCGACAATGCGCCCTTCGAACATGACGGCGATCCTGTCAGCCAGGTTCATCAGTTCTTCCAACTCTGCGGAGATGAGGAGAATGGCTTTCCCCCGTTCGCGTTGAGCAAGCAGCTCAGTCCAAATCGACTCGATTGCGCCCACGTCCAGACCGCGCGTAGGTTGTTCCACCACCATTGCGGCTGCATCCTCCAGGATCTCCCGGCCCAGAATCAGCTTCTGCAGATTGCCGCCGGAAAGCTTGCCTGCCTTCGTAGCAATACTCGTTGCCCGAACGCCGAACCGGGTGATCAGCTTTTCTGCGTGTGCGCGGATTTTGCGCGTATCGAGAAACGGCCCTTTGGTGTGCTTCCCCTGCGATCCAAGAATCGCATTGTCGGCGATGGACATCTCCGTAACTGCACCTACATGCCGCCGGTCAGCGGGAACATACGAAAGGCCCAAAGCACGATGCTGCGCGACCGTCAGCCCTGTCACTTCGCGGTCGTGAAGAAAGATGCGTCCTTTATCCGCGGGACGCAAATGCATGATCGCTTCTGCCAGTTGCGATTGCCCGTTGCCATCGACACCGGCGATGCCGACGATTTCCCCGGCATGCACGTCGAGCGTTACCCCACGGACTTTTTCCTGTCCCACTTCATCGCGCACGTGGAGCCCTTCTACACGCAGGATCGCCTTGCCGCGTTCGACCGGGACTTTCACCGCGCGCAGGTTCACTTCACGGCCAACCATTAGGCGCGCCAGCTCCTGCTCCGTTGTCTCTCGCGTGGAGACAGTGGCCACGACCTGGCCGTCGCGCATCACGGTCACCCGATCGGCAAGGTCGACGATCTCCTGAAGTTTGTGGGTCACAATGACGATCGAGTGGCCCTCAGAGCGTAGTCCGCGCAGAACCGTGAACAGCTGATCTTTTTCATGGGTGGTGAGAACGGCGGTAGGTTCGTCGAGGATGAGCAGCCTGGCGTCGCGGTAAAGCAGCTTGAGGATCTCAACCCGTTGCTGCACACCGATAGGCAAGTGCTGCACCTGTGCTTCGGGATCAACGGCCAGGTGGTGTTGCTCGCTCAGGGTGCGCAGCCGCCGCGCAGCTTCGCGCAGATCGAGCTTACCCTTCAGGCCGAGCACGGTATTCTCGACCACGGAAAACCTCGGCACCAGCATGAATTCCTGATGGACCATCCCAATGCCCAGCGCGATGGCATCCCGCGGGCTGGCAATCTCGACAATTTTGCCGTCAATCAGGATCGAGCCGGAATCCATGGAATGGAATCCATACAAGATCTGCATTAGGGTGCTCTTGCCGGCCCCGTTCTCTCCCAGCAACGCATGGATCTCACCGGCCTCAATCGTGATGTCCACATCGCGGTTGGCCACAACTCCAGGGAACCGCTTCACGATCTTCCTCATCTCAAATGTGGGCAATTGCTTCTCCTGGAAAAAGAAACCGCAGATCCCCTCCACTACGCTCGGAAAAACATTTCCAGGAAAGGTCCGCGGAACCGCAGATCCCTCGGCTTCGCTCGGGATGACAAAAAGGAGAGGGCTGTTGCAAGGAGAGGGCAGTTGCTAAAGGGTATACCAACCCCAACCACAGCCCTGTCCCTCGGTAACCTTCCTTTCTTTGCAACAACCCTCTCCTTTTTGTCATCCCGAGCGAAGCCGAGGGATCTGCGGTTCCGCGGACCCTTCCTGGAAATGTTTTCCCGATCCTACGCAGGGACTTCGATCCGGCCCGTGGCCAAATCGCTCCAGGTCTTTTGAAACGCAGCCCATGCGGCTGGAGAAACCAGGTGCGGATTGTAGTTACCGTTGGCACCCGCTCTCAAAAGCCACATCCAGTCCACCACCGGCTTCCACTCCGTGCCACCCGCAAACGAGCGGTTAGCCACCGCATGAGCCACAGTCTGGACCATGCCTCCGAGGTTCATCTCGAAGCTGGTTGCCATGTTGTTCGGCGCAAGACTCGTTTGATCGGAATAGCACCCCATCACTTTAGCCTTGCCGGCAATCGCGCCCTGGATCGCGCCCAGCCCGGTTACGTCCGCCGCATGCCAGATCACGTCGGCCCCATTACCAATCAGCGTGGAAGCAGCTTCTCGCCCCTTGGCTGCATTGTCGTAATCTCCGGTGATGATTCCCAAACCCTGAATCCCCTTGACCGTGTTGCGGGCGCCGGCAATGAAGCACCTCTGGATCCTCTGCTGAGTAGGATCGTCCTCGCCTCCGACAAAACCAACCACCTGCTTCTTCTCCGATATCAACGCCGCGAGCGCACCCGCTCCGTAGGCCGCGCCAAAATACCCCAGATTGATAAACATGAGGTTCGGTGGGGCCTTGGGCTGAGGCAGATAACTGGTAACGAAGTAATGCTGATTGGGATAGTCCGGCGCAATGTCGAGCAGCGCACTGCTGAACTCGAAGCCATGACCCAGGATCAGATCGAAGCCATCGTCCGAGTAGCCACGTGCGACCTCCTGCATCTGTGCAAGGCCGATGTTCTCCGCGTACGCAGTCTTGAATCCCGGCCCCAAGGACTTCAGCCCGTTAAAAGCAAGCTGGCTCCAGCCGCCATCCGTAATCACGCCAGTCAGCAGCAGTACCACGCTCGTTTGTTTGGATTGGGCCCAACTCGTCAAAGCCATGGCCGCCATGGCAAGGAAGGAACGCCGTGAAAGCTGGCTCATCCAAGGGTCCGCAGGCGCGCCGGCAGAAACGGCCGCACCATGAACTGGTAAGCCGCGCCGCCCACACAACCGCCCAGCAGTGGCCCCGCGATAGGCACCCACCAGTAGTGGTCAGGAGAAGGGAACGCAGCCGGTCCCCAACCAGCGAGAAAGCAGAAAATACGTGGGCCCAAATCACGCGCAGGGTTGAGCGCCCAGGCCTCCAGATAACCCATCGATGCGCCGATCAACGCGACCAGCAAGCCGATCATCAGTGCGCCTGAATTCGCCTGGGGCGCCATCTCGTTGTATTGCTCGGTAATGGCGAAGATGCCGAAGATAAGAAACGCGGTCAAGATGATCTCGTCGCCGAAAGCATGCATCGGTGTGATCGCAAGGCCGGGATGAGTAAAGAAAACACCAGCCGCGCCGCCCGCCGCCCGTGTGAGCTGCGCGCCCTGGTTGAAGTGGTCGATGACGGGCACGTACAAGATGTAGACCACAACCGCTCCGAGGATCCCACCAATTACCTGCGCGACGAAATAGGGAATCACTTTGCGCCAGGAGAATTTCCGATAGAGCGCCAGTGCCAGTGTGACCGCAGGATTTGCATGGGTGCCGGAGATGGAGCCAGTGGCATAGATGGCCATGGTGACCGCCAGGCCCCACGCGATACAAACTCCCCAATAGGAGTTGAGATAAGGGCTGGGATTGTAAAGGGAGTACATGGCAGCCACTGAGTCTCCAAAGGCAATAATGATGAAGACCGCCACGGCCTCCGCCAGCAACTCGCCAAAATCTTGTCTCTTCATCGGTGTGGGTGCCCTTTACGGTAACAGGTATTTTGCTGCCAGGTCGTTGAATTCCCGCAATTGCTGATCGATCCAATCCTGGCCGGCGCCAAGTTCCTGCGCCATAAGGGCTGCGACGGCCGGCGCCATTTCGATGGCCGCCCTGGCATTCAGAAACAACGCACGAGTGCGGCGGGACAGCATATCGTCCAGGGTGCGCGCCATCTCTTCTCTGACACCCCAGATCACTTCGGCGGCGATGTAGGGCAACGCGGGATGAAGCTGCGCGCCCAGACGCCTGTCGGCCGCTGCCATGGCCAAGATGACATCCCCATCAGAACCGTAGACGCCCAGGCTGGTCAGCGACTCCTCCTGCTTGTAGCCATGGATCTTCAGGTCGTGCGTCTTGCTGGGCACATCCGGAAGCTCGCCCAGGGTAATGGCGTGGTTCACCGTGTCCTCGGCCATATGCCGATACGTCGTCCATTTGCCACCCACGATCGTCAGCAAACCCGAGTTATCGATATGGATAGTGTGATCGCGCGACAGCGACGACGTCTTGCTCGAAGCCCCATTCGCTTTCACCAGAGGACGAATGCCGACATACACGCTGAGCACATCACTCCGCTGTGGAGGGCGGCTGAGGTATTGGGCCGCGGTGTCGAGAATGAACTGGACTTCCTCCTCGAAGGGAAGCGGGTTATAGGAGGGTTCCTGAATAGGAGTATCGGTCGTGCCCACCACCGTGTGCTCATGCCAGGGGATGGCAAACAACACTCGGCCATCGCTGGTGTGCGGCACCATGATGGCGGTATTGCCACGCAAAAACTCACGCTCAAACACCAGGTGGATGCCCTGGCTGGGCGCGATCATGCCGTCCACCTCCGGCTCTGCCAGCCGGCGCACTTCGTCGGCAAAGATGCCGGCCGCATTCACCACGACATGAGCGGCTATCTTCATGCGTTGACCGGATTCGCTATCGACCGCGATCACCCCATCAGCGAAGCCGTCTGCCCCCCGGGTGATCTCCACCACAGGAGCATAGTTGAGCAGAACGCCTCCCTGATCGGCTGCGGTGGCCGCGAGGTGGATCAGCAGCCGAGTATCGTCAAACTGTCCATCGTAGTAAATGACACCGCCACGGAGTCCATTGGTCTGGATGGTGGGCAGCCGCTCCAGAGTTTCTTCACGCGAGAGCAGGCGAGACTTGCCAAAGCCGTATTTGCCCGCGAGCAAGTCATACACCCTCATACCAATGCCGTAGAAAGGAGCCTCCCACCATGAGTAATTGGGGACCACGAAGCCCAGGTCGTGAACCAGGTGGGGAGCATTCTGGCGCAGCAGACCGCGTTCCTTCAGAGCCTCCATCACCAGCGAGATATTCCCTTGTTCCAGGTAGCGGACCCCGCCGTGAACCAGCTTGGTGCTACGGCTCGAGGTAGCCGTTCCGAAGTCCATCCGTTCCAGCAGCACCACGGCAAACCCGCGGTTGGCGGCATCGACGGCAACGCCCACGCCGGTGGCTCCGCCTCCGATGACGACGATATCCCACGGAGTGGAACGGTCCTTCACGCGAGCCAGCATTGAGGGGCGATTCATCTATTCATCTCCTTCATGCCAGTTCCTGGAGCGCTCGACCGCTCTCTTCCAACGAGCCCGCCCGGCAACGATCTTCTTTTGGCCGGGATGTGGTTCAAAGCGCGTATCAGCGGCGCGCAGTTTGCGTATCTCCTCCGGACTGCTCCAATACCCTACAGCAAGTCCAGCCAGGTAGGCCGCACCGAGGGCGGTAGTCTCACTCACGGCAGGGCGGATCACGGGCACACCGAGCAGGTCGGCCTGGAATTGCATCAGCAGATCGTCGACGGATGCACCTCCGTCGACCCGCAATTCTCTGAACGGAACCTTGGTGTCTGCATCCATGGCCTCGATCACATCGGCCACCTGGAAGGCAATGCTTTCCTCCGCTGCCCGAGCGATGTGGCCAGGCTTGGTGCCGCGGCGCAGCCCAATCAAGAGGCCAGTCGCATAGGGGTCCCAGTATGGCGCTCCCAGGCCCACGAACGCGGGCACCAGGACCACTCCATCCGAGTCTTCAACGCTAGCCGCCAACTGGTTGACTTCAGAGGAATGGCGAATCAACTGCAGGCTATCGCGCAGCCACTGGACCACCGCTCCTCCGATGAAGATGCTGCCTTCGAGCGCATATTCCAGCTTCTTGTCCAGGCTGCAGATAAGCGTGGTGATCAACCGCTTCTCCGAGAGCACGAACTGCGTGCCGATATTTTGCAGCAGGAAGCAGCCCGTCCCGTACGTGTTCTTCGCATCGCCCGGTCGTATGCAAAGCTGCCCAAAGAGCGCGGATTGCTGATCCCCGGCAATGCCTGCGATCTCGGTCGCTTCGAGGCCGAGAGACGTAGTCACCTGGCCGATCTTCTCGCTTGACCAGACGACCTCGGGCATCATGCTCTCGGGTATGCCAAACAACTTCAGCAGATCCGCATCCCATCGATCTTCGACGATGTTGTAGAGCATGGTGCGCGAAGCGTTGGTCCGGTCGGTGATGTGCTTTTTCCCGCTGGTCAGGTTCCAGATCAGCCAGCTGTCGACGGTTCCGAAGGCCAGTTTGCCGGCCTCGGCCTTTTGCCGTGCACCATCAACATTCTCCAGAATCCAGGCGATCTTGGAACTCGAGAAGTAGGGATCGATCAGCAGCCCCGTCTTCTGACGGACAGTCTCTTCCGTCCCGTCTGCCTTCATCTGGTGGCATCGTTCGGCAGTTCGGCGATCCTGCCACACGATCGCGTTGTAGACCGGCTTACCCGTTTCCCGGTCCCACACAATCGTGGTCTCCCGTTGATTGGTGATGCCCACCGCCACCAAGTCACGAGCACGGATGCCGGCTTTACCCAGAACCTCAACCACGGAGCTCATTTGTGAGGTAAGGATGTCGAAGGGATCATGCTCGACCCACCCGCCCAGGGGGTAGATCTGCTGGAACTCGCGATGCGCATGGGCGACGATATTGCCGTCTTTGCCAAAAAGAATGGAACGAGAACTGGTAGTCCCCTGATCGAGCGAAAGAATGTACGCCATGGCGCCCTCGCTGCAATGCCTGCAGATTTATAGAGTACCCGGCATCGTCCCGTCAAAGAACCAGGGGTGAGACCTGCTCCGCCGAAAAGCATTTCCACGAAAGGTCCGCGGAACCGCAGGTCCCTCGGCTTCGCTCGGGATGACAAAAAGGAGAGGGTCGTTGTAAAGAGAGGACAGTTGCCAAGGGACAGGGCGGTTGTTGGGGCGGGAAACCCATTAGCAACCGCCCTCTCCTTTAGTAACCGCCCTCTCCTTACAACGACCCTCTCCTTTTTGTCATCCCGAGCGAAGCCGAGGGATCTGCGGTTCCGCGGACTTCTCCTGGAAATGTTTTCGACAGAGCCGGCGGCTTATTTTCCGCCTCCCCCGGCAACTTTCCTGGCACAAACTCACCGCGCCTATCGTTATAGATGTGTAGATGTGGTGAGCATGAGCGGTCGCTGGGTAGAAGCCGAATTCGAAGCGATCTTTCGAGAGCATTACGGGCGCATCGTCCGCGTCATCCGTCGGGTACTGCAACGCGACTCCGAGGCGGAAGAAGTCTGCGCCGAAGTGTTCCTCCGGCTCTACCGAACCGGTCCTGGCGTGGCCGCCGATGGATTGGTGGGTGCCTGGCTCTACCGCACCGCGACGCGAGCCTCGATTGATGCCCTGCGCGCCAACCAGCGGCGAGGTGCTGAAATCGAGGACGACGGCGCCATGCAAAGTGAAGACCCCACCGAGGGCCCGCTCACTCTGCTGTTACGGCAAGAACGTATTGCCGAAGTGCGCGACGTGTTGGCAAAGCTGAAAGTCGACAAAGCGCAGCTATTGCTTTTGCACCACAGCGGGCTGACTTATCAGGAAATCGCTCAGGCCATGCAGGTGAACGTCCATTCGGTGGGCACAAAACTCGCGCGGGCGGAGGCGGAGTTCTCCGCACTTTACGAACGGCATCAACGGCGCCACCGTAAGACACAGCAATTAGAAACGGCGAAGGAGGGGCAATGAAGCACGCAGACACAGGAACCTTACGAGCGTACCTGGACGGCCAACTTGACCCATCGAAACGTGCTGCCATCGAGCACCTCAAAAGTTGCGGAGTGTGCGAAGGAGAGCTGAAGGCACTGCGTGATCACGCGGCACGGGTGCGTGACGGCCTCGATCGGCTGCCGGAGTTGCCCAGCGCGGATAACTCAGCGATGGCCTGGGCTGCATTTCAGAACAAGCGGGAGGACTGGATGGAAAATCATCAGGATCGGTGGTCCCTGGGCCGAAGATTGTCGCTCGCGGGTGCCGCCCTCGGCGCCATCGCGGTTGTTTTGGTCTTAACCGTCGCTCCGGTCCGGGCGTGGGCGGAGAGCCTGCTGGGTATCTTCCGCGTGGAGCGCTTCACCGTGCTCGAGATCGACCCATCTGCGCTCAAGGGCAATGCGCTACAAAACAACCAGCTCCTCAACCAGACGATCAGCCGCGTCCTTTCCGACGAGGTCACCGTCACGCAGAAACCGCAAAAACCGCAACCGGTAGCGGACGCGGCCGTTGCAACGAAAGCCGTCGGCTTTGCCGTCCAGCTGCTGCCAGACGAAACGCCGTCCAGCATGCTGGTGGAGAGTGGCGCCGGCATGCAGATGAAGCTCAATCGCGACCGTATCCAGTCGATCCTCGACGAGGCCGGGCGCAGCGACCTCCAGATCCCAGCGTCGGTTGATGGCGCCACCGTCGGTGTGCGGGTGCCTGCCGGCGTGATGGCGTTCTATGGCAACTGCGGCAATGCGGCGTCTGGAATGGTCTTCTATACCTCCAATGGGGGCGGCAAAGGCGGGAAAGAGGCGGACGCCAGCTGCGTTTCGCTGATTGAGCTTCCGAGCCCTGTGGTCTCCGCTCCACAGGACATCGACCCCGCCCAGATCGCTCAAGTGGCGCTTCAATTCATGGGCATGAACGCCAACGACGCTGCTAACTTTACTCAGACCGTCGACTGGACCTCGACCCTCGTGCTCCCCGTCGAGCGCGGCAAGACCAAGTACGAGCAGGTGCACGTCAACGGCAACGAAGCCGCGCTGTTACGGCCACTCAAACAAGGACCAGCCGGCCACTACTCCCTGATGTGGGTAGACAATGGAATAGTGTTCGGGTTAGGCGGAACGGGAGACGATACCACCGCGATCAACCTGGCTTCGCAGTTGCAGTAAAGGACGTGCATGGCAGCTCTTACCATCGACGCTTCCCAGCTCAGAAAGACCTACGGAACCCGTGCCGCCGTGCGCGATCTCACTCTCCAGGTCGCGCGCGGAGAGGCCTTCGGGTTTCTCGGTCCCAATGGGGCAGGCAAGAGCACTTCGATCAAGATGCTGTTGGGCCTGGTAAAGCCCACAGGTGGTCGCGCTCTCCTCCTGGGAAAGCCGGTGGGCACGCGTGAAGTGCGAGCCCGCATTGGCTTTCTTCCCGAACACTTTCGCTTCTACGATTGGCTTTCCGCGTCTGAACTGATCCTGTTTCACGGCCGGCTCTGCGGCCTGGCAGAGGATACCCTCCGCCGCAAGATTCCACAGCTGCTCGACAGGGTGGGTCTGGGCGCCCAAAGCAACAAGCCGATCCGGAGCTTCTCCAAGGGGATGATGCAACGCGTCGGCCTGGCGCAGGCCATCGTCAACGACCCCGAGATCCTCTTTCTCGACGAGCCCACCTCAGGCCTGGATCCCGCCGGACGCAAGCTGGTGCGCGACGTGATCAGCGAGCAGCGCAATCGTGGCACGACTGTCTTCCTGAACTCGCATCTGCTGGGCGAAGTGGAGCAGAGCTGTGACCGCGTAGCCTTCATTCGTGACGGCCGCATTGTCGGCAGGTATGAGATGGGCGGATGGCAGTCCACCCAGACCGAAGTTCAGATCAGGGTCGCGCAAATCAACTCCACAGCAATCGAGCGCCTCAAGGGGTTCACGCACGATGTGCGCCTTGAGGGGGAGCTGTTGTGCCTGCGGGTCACGCAAACGGACCATCTTCCCGAGGTCGTTCGCTGCCTGGTGGAAAACGGGGTGGAAGTCTTCTCAGTCGTTCCGCAACGCGTGAGTCTGGAAGAGTTGTTTTTGCAGATGATGGGACCGGACACCGGCTTATGAGCGAGAGCGCAATCCACGTGCACGGCGCTGCATCCGCAACCGGGACGCCGTCGCTCAGCCTCGCGGCCGGCCCGGGTGCGTTGCGGACCACGTTGTTGATGGCGCGAATTACTTTCCTTGAGGCTGCCCGCCGCAAGATCCTGTGGATTGCAACCTTAGCCGGCATCGTCTTCCTGGCCTTTTTCTGGACCGCTCTTCATTTCGTGCTCAAGAACGCGGCGCGGCAAGCGAATACCGTCAGCCTTCGCGAAGGCATCGTCATGATGACCATGATGGTGCTTTATGCCGGAAGCATGATGACCTCGCTCATGGCCGTGCTGACTTCCTGCGACACCCTATCAGGGGAGATCGCATCCGGTACGATTCACGCCATCGCGACCAAGCCGGTCGAACGCTGGTGCTTGGTGTTCGGCAAATGGGTTGGCTTTGTCGGCATGCTCACCCTCTATGTGTCGCTGATCGAGGGCGGCACGATCGTGCTCAGCTGGCTCCAGAGTGGTTATCTGCCTCACCACGCCCTCGCCGTGCTCAGCCTGGTCTGGTTGCAAGCAGTCGTTCTCCTGGGTGTGACCATGGCCGCCAGCACCTGCTTTTCTTCGCTGACCAGCGGTGCTGTCTCCCTTGGGCTTTATGGCCTGGCGTTTGTGGGTGGATGGATCGAACAATTTGGGGCTTTACGGCACGTCCATGCTTTGGTCGATCTGGGAATTCTCTCCAGTCTCATCATGCCGTGCGATGCCCTCTGGCGCCGCGCAGCCTTTGTCTTCCAGCCGCCGCTTATTGGCAGCGTCGGTGCTTCTCCCTTCGGCAGCAGCCTCGTCCCCAGCAATGCCATGGTGGTCTACGCCGCTCTCTATGCGGTGCTGGCCATCCTGCTGGCCCAGATTCTCTTTTCCCGCCGGGATCTCTAACAGTATAAAAATTCTGCTAAGTGTCGTCGTGCTAGACTTACGCGAATTCATGGGTCATTTGCTCGACAGACGCACTTTCCTCTCGCTTGGTGGAGGCACGGCCATTGCCGCGGCGGCCTCCCCCAGGCTTTGGGGGCTTGGAGCAATCCCGGCCCCTGCTGCGAAGGATGAGGTCGAAAGCAAACTGGACGCATTCACCGCGGCCTACATGAAGGCGATGAACGCCCCGGGGATGACCCAGGCGCTCACCGACAAAACCGCAACCATCCGCACTGCAGGCTATGGCTTTGCGAACCTCGAGTTGAAAACGCCGGTGTCTCCGGACCAGCTTTTTCAAATCGGATCCATTACCAAATCCTTTACGGCCCTGATCCTGCTGCAACTGCGCGATGACGGCAAAGTGGACCTTCATCGGCCCGTGCTCGAATATCTGCCCTGGCTCCCGGTGAATATGCCGTACGGCCCCATCACCGCGCATCATCTGCTCACGCACAGCTCCGGTCTTCCCGATGCTTCGGCCATCTTTCAAAGCGATCCCGCAGCCCGGCATGTGCAGGGCTTTGCTCCCGGCGCTCATTTCCATTACTGCAATCTTGGCTTCGCCATTCTCGGCCAGATCATAGAGAAGCTGGATGGAAGGCCTTGGTATCAATGCCTGCAGGCTCGTATTCTCGCCCCGTTATCCATGACCCAGACGGCCGCGGTGATCACGATCAACTCCAGTGCCCGCAGCGCCACCGGCTATCAGCCATTTTTTGACGACCAGGTGTTTCCGCGTCGGGGTCGATTAGTGCCCAGGCCGCCAGAGGTCTTCGCTAGCCCGGCCGGCAGCATCGCCGCGCCGCCGGGCGACATGGCGATTTATCTGCGCATGCTGCTCAATGGCGGGCACGGAATTGTGTCCGCGGATGGGTTCCGGTTGATGTCCACCCCGTATATCCAGGCTACGGAGTTCAGTCCGACGTCTTTCTATGGCTACGGAATCGCCGTGGATGTCCTCGACGGTCATAAGATACTGCGGCACACGGGAGGAATGAACTGCTTCGCATCCTCCATCCACGTGGATCTCGACGGAGGCGTCGCTGCCTTCGCCTCCATCAACGCGATGCAAGGCTACCGTCCAACTGCTGTCACTCAATACGCCGTGCAGTTGTTGCGAGCCAAGCGCGAAGCGAAGCCGTTGCCAGCGGCCGAGGCTCTCGCGGATCCAGCGGAAGTGGACAACGCCGGGGAATATGCGGGCGTGTTTCGCAGTGCTAATGGCAAGGAGTTAGTCTTCAAAGCGAATGGTAAGAGGTTACTGCTGGATGGAACTGAACAGATAGTCCTGCAACGCTCAAGCGGAGATTCCTTTGTCTCCACTGTGCCCGGCTCGTTTTCGGATTACAGCCTGATCTTTGCCAGACAACAGCCTGCCGGCGGAACCACTCCATCGCCAGTCGTCGAGGTAAGTCATGGTCCCGACTGGTATGCCAATGCGGCATATCACGGCGATCGAGAATTCACCCCGCCTGCCGCCTACGGTGCCCTGACCGGACGCTACCGGAGCGAGAGCGGTGATGATGTACGCGTCTTTGTACGAAAGGGGAAGTTATGGCTCGGAGATACTCCATTGACGGAGATCGGCTCCTCTCTGTTTCGCATAGGAAGTGATTCCTGGTCACCTGACACGGCAGAGTTCCTGACCATCGTGGAAGGCCGTGCCCGCCTGCTGCGAACGATCGGCGAGGACTGCTGGCGGATTGAAGTAGGCTCCTAGAACAAGCCCAGCTGAAGCCACGGCGCGGATGAGGGATCCAAAGTCGGCGTGGGAACCCATTTCCGACAAGTCCCGGAGGGACGGCTGAACTCAGCCCAGGACGTTAGTCCTGGGTTGGATTTGCAAGGACGACAAGTCCCGCAGGGACGGCTGAAAATAGGCCGCGACGCAATCCTCAAAAACCTTCAGCCGTCCCTGCGGGACTCAGTCATGTTGCCTGATGTACCCAGGACTTCGTCCTGGGCTAAGTTCAGTCGTCCCTCCGGGACTTGGTCCCGCTACCCGGCGATGGTTGCTGTGTTTTCGGAAGTAATGCTTGTAGCCGCTAGGGCTTCACGGCCGCGAGTCCGATGAGTCTTCCTGATAAGTCTTCAGACAAGAGGTAGAAGCCGGCTCCAGATAATTCCTCGCGTACCCAATCAATCCCCAAACGTAGCTTTCTGTAGCTGCTCTTGTTGAGAGACCAGCCCGCATCCTGACGCATATAAACCAGGTCGTGGACCACCACCGAGTCCTGGTTTTCGAATTCAAGAAAACACGTCATGATCTTGTTCTCATCGCTTCGGACAGGAATAAAGCGATCGGTCCCATGGAGTTCCTTCGTCAAGTCGCGATAGGTGATGACAAACATTCCACCAGGGCGGAGTCGTTCAAACACTCCGCGAAACAGGGTACTCACGTCGCTTTTCTCCGGCAGATGCGTGAGTGTATCGCCCATGCATACAATCACAGTGGCTTGTCCGGTTTGCACGATCGCCGGCAAATCTCGCAGATCTGCTTTTTCGGCCCGCACGGGGAGACTGCCAACGTGAGATCGCAGCTCATCCAACAGCTCCGCACTGGTGTCGACGGCGATCACTGGGGAAAATCCAAGCTGTGCCAGAGCGATCGTCTGAAAGCCGGGCCCGCACCCCAGATCTACGGCCAGCGCATTCTGACGCGTGTAGCGAAGAGGCGCCAGCGTGCGTGAAAGAAAGGATTTCTGTTCGGTGACTCTATCTTCGAAAGACACGCCGAACATCCATGTGTAGTGCTGCGATAACAGGCGTTCGTAGTGCTCGTCCACCGTAGGCATGAGCCAATTGTACGAGGCCCCTAGGCCAGCTTGACGAAGTGCATGGCAGCCGAGTTCATGCAGTAGCGCAGTCCCGTCGGAGGCGGCCCGTCCGTGAACACGTGGCCCAAATGAGCGTCGCACTGCCTGCAAGAGACTGCAGTGCGCTCCATCCCGTCGCTCCGGTCGGTAGCCTCAACAACATTTTCGCGCGCAATCGGCTGCCAGAAGCTCGGCCAGCCCGTGCCGGAGTCAAACTTGGTGTCTGAACTAAAGACCGCCGTGTCACAGCAGATGCAACGAAAAAGACCGCGATCGTGCACGTTCAACGTATCACCGGTGTAAGCTCGCTCCGTTCCGGCCTGTCGAGTTACTTGATAAGAGATCGGCGATAGCAGTTGCTGCCACTCAGCATCGGATTTAACAACTTTAGGCACGACTACTTTTCCGGACTTCTTGCCGTTCGCGCCAAATTGAACGATGGTCACCATCCCTGGTGTCGTCGCCGCAAATGCAGTACTCGCCGGACGCACAGACCACAGTGCAAGAGCGGCGCAAGCACCGGCCGATGTGGTCAGGAACGACCGCCTGCTGAGACTCTGATACTTGGCGGCGCTCAGTCTTTTCTCTTTAAAATTTCTTGAATCACTCATAAATTCTCCCGTTCTCGTTAGCCGAAGGTGAAGGAATAGGCGCGTACTTCCGGGGTCAGAAACTCTATGCGGAAAGTACGGTCTTGAATATTACCGCGCTGACGAATGAGTTGGTAGAGCCGATCTCCGGTCACCGTACCGTATCCCTCTGCGTCAGTATCCACGCCGTGGTCGCTACCCGGAGCATGCCCATCGATCGTGACCCGGAAGCTGACAGCCTTTCCATCAGAAGATGGTCCTAAAACCAGGTGAAGGTCGCGTGCATGAAAGCGAAACGAGATACCAGCATCGGCCGCAAGGGAAGTGGCGACCTGGTCCTCGTCCTTCCACTGGCCGTCGAGCGCCCATTGGTTCAGCTTCAGTCCGCCCGGCGTTTTATACAGTTGAGGATCATCCTGGTTCAACCCACCAGGCGACGCAAAGTTCTCCGCTCTTGCATATCCGATATACGTTTCGGGAGATTGCACATCGTCCGAATCCGGCGCAGCTTCCGTGCCCCGCGCATCTATTTTCGTCAGGCCTTCGGGGACAGGAGCACGATTCGCTTCTTCGAGCAGGGTTTGAATCCATTTTTCAGATTCCTCGTAACTTCCCTCGCCAAAATGATGAAAACGGACGTTGCCGCGGGCATCGATGAAGTAGTCAGCCGGCCAGTACTCATTATTGAAACTCCGCCAGATCTTGTAGTCGTTATCCATCGCTACCGGGTATACGACGCCGAGATCCTTCACTGCCTTGCGGACATTCGCTTCATCTTTTTCAAAGGGGAACTCGGGCGTGTGAACGCCGATGATCACCAGGCCGCTGCTCTTGTATTTGTCGTTCCACGCCTTGATGTAGGGCAGTGTCCGCAGGCAATTGATGCAGGAGTAGGTCCAGAAATCCACCAGAACCACTTTGCCGCGCAAGGACGCAAGTATAAGGGCCGCCGAATTGATCCACGCAGTCGCTCCGGAGAGATCGGGCTGGGAGCTGTCAGAGACATCGATGGTCTGACTGAGCACGATCCGCTTTGGCTGGTTCGCGGGATGGAATCGGTCCAGAAGACGCTGCTCGAGTCCGCCCGTGCTAGCCAGGGAAAGCCGGGTGAGCACGCCGCGATCCAGTCCAAACGCAACAGCGGCGACGGCAGCAAGCACGGCAACGCCGAGTGCCCGTCGAATCCACTCCTCAACCCCAAGTCCACGCTTCATTGCCGCAAACAGACGGCCACCGGCCAGCAACGCAATCGCCAACGACGTCGCGGCGCCGCCCGCATAACTCAGCAGGAGGATGGCCGTATGGGCACTCGCACCCTGCAGGGCGGCTCCGGTAAGAATGAGACCTAAAATCGGCCCCGCGCAGGGAGCCCACAGCAATCCGGTGCCGATACCCAGCAAAAAGGAGTTCAGGACACTCGCGCCCGCATCAGAGTTTCTCGAGAGCCGATTCCCCAGTTGCACCAAAGGACGCGAGAGACGCTCCGCCAGCGACGAGAAAAGTAAGGTGAGGCCAAACAGGCCAAAGAGGATCAGTGCAGCGATGCGGCCGAACTGATTAGCCCGTACTGCCCACCCTCCACCGACGGTTGCCAGGCTGGCAACCAGCGCGAAAGTAATGCACATCCCCGCAAGCAGCGGCAAACCGCTCTTGCGGAAGGGCTGATCGGAACGCGCGAACACGAATGGCAGCACCGGCAGGATGCAGGGGCTGAGAATCGTAAGCACCCCGCCGAAATATGCTAAGAGCAATAGGAACATCACTTACCAGCTTCTTCTGACCGGAGTCGAGCTGCCGGCACAAATGAGATTCGAGAAAGCCCAAAGAGGTTACGAACATTATGGCCGTTTTGGTTTTTCTGCTGGTGGGGTGACTCAAAATTCAATTCTTCCCTGGAATGCAATCATGCGCGGTGAACTGTCGCCGCCGAGCCCCACACCCAGTAAACCGGTAGGAGGAGAAATCGTGCTGGTTAAAGCGCCAAAACCTGTCTGGGTTGCTGGGTTACCCGGAGTACCCGCTTGATTGCTGGGCAAAGCAAAGTTGGGATGGTTGAAAAGATTAAAAATCTGCGTATCCAGGCGAAACGTGACGCGCTCTGTGATCGGAAACTTCTTGGTCAAATAAAGCTCAGAATAGGTGAAATGAGGGCCACGATAGTTGTTGCGGCCTGAGTCTCCGAACTGGCAGTGTACAGGTGAATCTCCGCCCGCGCAGGCGCCCGTGCTGGGATCGACCACGGAAGCAAACGCGTCGGGGTTGAGCCATTGACGGCTGCCTGTTTGCGTCACACCCGGGACTACACTTTTGCGATACAGCGGAACCCCAGCCACCCGGTTCGCAAATTGCGGTCCGCTCCCCTGGAAGATCCCCCGGTTGTTCGCAGTGTAAGGTGCGCTGAGCACACTGAAGGGCACTCCGCTGTGCAGGAACGCGGTGGTAGACACTTGCCACCCGCCGAACACATACCGCGAAATCACATGGCTGGAATGAAATGGAATCTCGTAGATGCCAAAGGCTGAGAAATTGTGGCGCACGTCGTAGTCGCAGTTGCCGTATTGCTTGCGCAGATCGCCGGGCAGCGGATAGAGAATGCCGAGAGAGGAGAAGGGAAGCAGGCCACCATTGGAGACTTCGTCGAGACAATGACTATAGGTGTAATTTCCGCGCAGCGTCACACTGCCGAATTGCTTGGTGGCGCTCGTTTGCAGACCGGTATAGTTGCTGCCCGCATCGGTGCGGAATTCATTTACGTTGCCAAAGCGTGCATCGAGCGGCTGGTTATACGCAAAGGGAGCGAAGCAGCCATCACACACCGTCTGGTACCCGTTGAGCTGCACCTGGTACGGCTCATGCACGGCGCGGGTGCCCACGTAGTCGATGCGCAGCGCACCGCGAGCTCCCAGCTCGCGCTCGAAACCCAGGCTCCATTGCAAAAAGTATGGCGTCTTCAGCGTGCCGCTGGGAAATGTATTCAGGTTCACTGCCAAAGGACAGTTAGGAGCACCCGCCACCGCTCCCACACACGGCGAGCCACCGGAACGAAACACGCTCTGGAAAGACTGATTCGCCGCGGCAGTCGCATCCACCGCACTGCCGGGAACTCCGGGCGCAATGCCAATACCCCCGACCTGTCCATTCACTCCTCCGACGAAGACCGGCGCATAGGGCGCATTGGTCGCGCCAAGGTCCGCAATCTGCGCCGGGATAATATCGTTGAAGACGCCGCCGCCCGCATGAACCGCCAACTTATCCGACAGCTTGTAAGCAGCGGAAGCGCGCGGCTGCCAACTCAACAGCGGAGTGCCCGGAAAAAGCGTGCGCACGTTGGTCTGAATGGCCTGGTTCAGAGGCTGATTGACATCGTGAGCCAAATCAAGAAACGACCCTTTCGGCCGCGCGAACAAGCCATGCTGATTGACAGGATTCGTATTCCACGTAGCGCGCAATCCGGCTGTTATGGTCCATCTCAGGCTCGCCTTGAAGGTATCCATGGCGTACAGGTCGAGGTTGCCCAGAGCGATCCGCTCCTTCTGCGTCTCTGGAAAGCCTGCCGTGGCTGTGGATGCAGCGCCGTAGGTGAACTGCGCGAGATCGTTGTAGATCACGCTGGGCACCACTCCTTCACCCAGATCGTAATCGCTGATATCCAGCCTGCGTGAGTTCTCTCCGAACTTGAAGCTATGGCGCAAATGGGTCCATATAAGGTTGTCGTTGATCTGCCATTGGGTAACTTTGCGCCCCTGGGTGTAGGTTTGGTTGTTTCCGCCCAACGTAGTGAACGGCGCATTGGAACTGCCACCGGCCAGCACAATCGGAAACCGCTGCAGCACTTGCGGATAATCATTCGGCAAAAAGAGGCTCGAATACCAGCTTGCGCCGGGATTGAACTGGTTCACCAGCGTGGGTGTGAACAGGTGCGTGTAGCCCAGCACAATTGTCCGCTGCGGCTGCGGAGAGTAGGCGTTGAAGATCGAATTGATCGCATCGGTGTACGCGGCCTGCAACCCCGTGTCCTGCTGAAAGCGATACCAAACGCTGTTGTTGGCGTTGAGCGTTTGGTCGATTTTGACCACAATCAAATTTTCACTATCGATATTGTTCAGCGATTGCGTGCGCTTGTTGGCGCAACCCGATCCATTGAACAGGTTGGCGGACGTCTGTGTTCCCGGCAGCAAGGTTCCGCTCGCGTCCAACGGACAAGTAAGAACCGGCGTGGGTGTGCCCGCCCTGTTGCTGTAAAGCCCGAACATCTTTTGGTAGAACGCGACTTCTTCGGGCTGCGCCGGCAGCACCGTTCCGTTAATAGGATCAAACCCGCCCTGCGGCAACTGCTGCAGCACGTACTGCTGATAGGCAGCGGACGGTACCGTGGTCCGGGCAACCAGTGGTAGTGCAATGCGAATACCTTCGTAATGCCCAAAGAAGAAAAGCTTGTCTTTCCGGATTGGACCGCCAACACTCGCTCCAAATTCGTTCACCGTCGAACGAGGCTTGCGCGCGATGTTTCCCGGCGTGTCGTTGGCATGGAGAAAGTAATCAGTGCCGTTGAATAAAGATCCGTTCCAGATCTCATAAGCATCTCCGTGAAACTGGTTCGATCCCGACTTGGTGAAGTAGTTCACCTGCGATGCTCCGTACCGTCCCTGATCGACGGAGTAGGAGTTGGTGTTCACCGTTGCTTCCTGCAAAGCATCGAGCCCGATGACGAGGTTGGTTGAAAGGCCGATATTCAGCCCGAGAAATGGATCGTTCGCGTCGAAGCCGTCCAAAATATAGCCATTGGAAGTTGCCGGCAGTCCATTGAACTCGACATTGCCGTAGCCACCCGCGGCCTTCGCATCGTTCGAAGATCCCGCTGTGTTCATTAGTGCGCCCTGGGCAAACTGCGCGACGTAGGTCAGGTCCTGCCCCGGGTTGGGCAGGTTCTTGATCGTCTTCGCCTCCATGGTGGTCGAAGTATTCGGGTTCTCGAGGCTCATCAACCCAGCTTGCCCGGTCACTTCCACCGACTGCGAGATGGCCGCGGGAAGCAGGGTGAAATTCACCGTAGCGGTCTCTCCCACGGAAACAAGAGTGGGTTGGGACTGGCCGGCTCCGAACCCCTCGGCGCGCACGTCAATCCGGTAGGTTCCTGGGTTCACCTGGGAGAAGAGGTAGCGCCCCTCCTGGTTGCTTTGGACCACACGAACCGACCCGGTGTTTACTTCCGTGGCCATGACCTGGGCCCGGGGAATCGCTGCGCTGCTCTTGTCGAGGACGCTGCCGGCGAGCGCACTGCTGGTTCCACTCTGTCCCCAAAGCAGCCTCATGTTAACCATGGTTAACATGAGAAAAAACATCAAGGCCGCTCTTGCGATTCTGTTTACCGCCATCAGGAAAACTCCAGTGTGACGTGGGCTGGGGAGTAGTACTCACGTTGCCAAGGAACAAGGCGGCAACAGGCGAGGGCAGATTTAGGTGCGCCTAAATATTAGGTACGCCTAAAATTGACACGTGTCAATATGGAAGCCGGAGATTTGCCTGTGACGGTGCGTCGCGAACCGAGTTCAAACAGCGAATCCGTGGACAACTACCTCAAGGCCATCCTGCTTTTGAGCGGACCTGCGGAGAATAAGGTGGCCAGCAACCTTCTGGCACGCACGTTGGGCGTGGCCCCTGCATCTATCACTAATATGCTGCAAAAGCTTGCTGCCGGCTCGCCACCACTGGTCGAATACGAGCGTCATCGCGGGGTCCGGCTATCTCCCGCGGGCCAGAAGCGAGCGTTGGAGGTAGTGCGCCACCACCGGCTGATCGAGACATTCCTTTACCAGGTGCTGGATTATCCCATCGAGGAGGTGCATGAAGAGGCGGAGCGCCTGGAACATTTCATCTCCGAGCGATTCGAAGAGCGGATCGCGGCCAAGCTCGGCCACCCGAAAATCGATCCTCATGGGCATTGCATCCCAGAGATGGACGGCGCCATGCCAAAACAGAACTCCATCCCGCTAACCGATGCAATGCAGGAAGGAATTTACGTTGTCGATAGCGTCTCAGATCGAGACGCCGGCACCTTGCGGCTACTCAAGGAAAACGGCATCGCACCGGGTGTCAGGCTTCGCTTGAGAGAGAGACCTTCCATGGCGAGTTACGCAGTATCCGTCGGCCGTTCTTCCAGGGTTTTGAATCTGCAGGAAGAAGCGGCTGGGACCATCAGGGTGTGTGCCCTGCATAAATGATCTTTCAGTCGAGAACGGACGATATCCACCTTACCCTCCACGCGCGTCTCAACCCTATGACCCTACGCCGCAAGCTACTCGCCCTTCTTTTCGCTGTTGCCTTCATCTCCGCGCCGCTCCTGCGCGCGCAGGCTCCGGCGCCGGCCTCGCATCCAACCAGCACACCCTACGCCGGCGACTTGAGCATTTTTGAAGAGCCTGGCCGTGACAAGCGCCTCCAGATTGACCGCGTCATGGATCTGCTGAACATCAAACCCGGCAGCACTGTGGCCGATATCGGCGCCGGGGGCGGTTGGTTCAGTGTTCGCGCCGCCCGCCGCGTTGCTCCCAATGGACGCGTCATTGCCGAAGAGATCAACCCGAAAGCCATCGCCTACATTCAGCAGCGCACCCAGCGAGAGCACCTCAGCAACATCGTGACCCTGCTGGGCACACCCGATGATCCCAAACTCGCGCCTGATTCCCTCGATGCAGCCCTGATGCTGAAGGTCTACCACGAGATCGCCCATCCCCCGCTCGTCCTCAAGAACCTGCGCGCAGCGCTGAAGCCGGGCGCCCGTTTCGGGATCATCGATCGCAACGGCAACGGGGCCGACCATGGCCTGAACGAGCCCATCGTCCGCGCCGAGGTGGAGCGCGCCGGCTTTCGCCAGGTCGCTCGCTACGATTTCACCAAGGCAGACAAGCAGGATTATTTCCTGATCTTTGAGAAGCGATAACCCCGCGGGTTGCGGCCATACTGCGGTGGTCACGCATCCAATCATAGTGAGGACGATTTGAGACGTCTTTTGATGTTCTTTCCCCCTAGGGCTCTGTTGTTTCTTGTCCCCGCAACACTCCTCGCAGCCCTGAGCGTGAGCTCGGCCTGCGCCGCAACCAATTTCTCTATCCCTCTGCAGCAGAAGACGCTGCCCAACGGACTCACCGTAATCGTTTCTGAAGATCACTCGGCGCCTACGTTTGGCTTGTGTATCGCCTACCGCATTGGTTTCCGGTTGGAGCCGGAGGGCAAGACCGGCTTTGCCCATCTCTTCGAGCACATGATGTTCGAAGGCACTCCTGTTTCTCCCAAGGGAACGATGGACCACATCATCGAAGGTGGCGGCGGCAACCTCAACGGAGACACCCGTTGGGACTACACCGAATACATCGAGACCGCTCCGGTCTCGGCCCTCGATCCCGTGCTTTGGCTCGAAGCCGACCGCATGAAGGCTCTCGACTTCTCGACCAAAAATCTGGACAACCAGCGCCAGGTGGTGGAGGAGGAGGTTCGGGTCAATGTCCTGAACCAACCCTACGGGCTATTTTTCGCCATCGACCTTCCGATGAAGGCCTACGACACCTATCCCGATAGCCACAACTTCTATGGCGACTTTCGCGACCTCGACGCGGCCAACATCGAAGACGTCCGCGCTTTCTACTACAAGTACTACGCACCGAATAATGCCGTAATGGCGATTGCCGGTGATGTGAAAGCTGAGGAAGTTTTCGCCAAGGTAGAAAAGTACTTTGCCTCGGTGCCACGCCGTGACGTTCCTCCACTGCTCAAAGTAGTAGAGAAAGGGCAGACCGCAGAGCGCCACGCAGTCGAAGAAGACAAGCTGGCTAACCTGCCCGCCCTCGCCGTCGGCTATCGGTTGCCCGACCGTAACTCGAAGGACGCCGTCGTTGGTGCGGTCACCGGTGAACTGTTACACAATGGCGAGGCTTCACTCCTCTACCAGCACCTGGTGAAAGAAAAGCAGGTCGCCGTTTCGGTGGATGGCGGAGCCAACTGGCCGTTGGGGAGTCCCTTTGAATACAACGGACCTACCCTCTTGACGACATTCCTCGTGGAGCCCCAGGGAACACCGGCGGCGAAGGTGCTGGCCGCCTACGACGAAACCATTCAGCAACTTGCCACCAAGGGGCCGACACCGCAGCAACTCGCGCGGGTGCAGACCAAGATGCGCTCTGACTTGTACGATCAGATGGAGCAGCCGATCAATCGGGCTTCGCTGATCGCACACGCCGCACTCTTTGACGGCAACGCTGCGCGCATCAATACCATTCCCGCAGACATCGACAAGATCACGCCCAGCGACGTTCAGGCCTTCGCGCAAAAGTACCTCGTACCCCGCAATCGGACGGTCGTCGAGCGTAACCCGGCGCCCAAGCCGCCCGCGCAAAAGGCTGGAGGATAGACATGCCCCACTCTCTTTCGAACCTCCGCAATCCTTTCGCCACGCTTCTTGCTGTGTTCGTACTGAGCTCGCTGCCCGCAGCCGCCGCGGCGGATATCAAAATGCCTCCAGGGCTGCCGCCCTATGGTCCAATGCGCTTGCCGGAAGCCCCGAAGGTAAAGAGCGAGACGTTGAGCAACGGATTGACCGTGTGGCTGGTACAGCAGAACAATCTTCCCAAGGCCGCCATTACCCTGACCTTGCGCGGCGGCTACTGTGCCGACCCGGCGGACGCGCGAGGCATTTCAGACCTGCTCGCAGACACCGTCAAGCTCGGTACGAGCAGCATGACCGCGCGTCAGATCGCTGAGCGCTCGCAAGCAGCCGGCGGCGATCTGAAGGCGGCCGCAAGCACAGAAAACCTCACCCTTTCCATCGAACCGCTTGCCGAACATGTTTCCGACGCCATTGCGCTGCTTGCCGACTTGGCAACTCACGCCTCATTTCCCGACAGCGAAGTAGAACTGGCAAAGAAAAATCTCCTTTCCAGCATCCAGCAGAACGAGAGCGATCCGAAGTTTCTGGCGGAACGCGGCTTCGGTCGCATTCATTACGGCGATCATCCTTATGGGGTTGTCTCGCCTACTTCGGCCATGGTGGAGCATGCGAGCCCTGAGTCCTTGCGCAAGCTTTATTCCGATACCTTTCTGCCCAACCAGGCGGTAATCGTGATTGTGGGCGCCCTCGATCCACCGGCAGCGCTCGCCGCGATTCATTCGTCCTTCGATAACTGGAGTAGCGCCCACACCGGGGCGGGAACCACAGCGGCTGCCCCGTCTGAGCCGGTTTCCGCTTCAGAGAAGAAAGTCTTCTTCGTACCCCGTCCTGGTTCCGTCCAGACGGCCCTGCTGCTCGGTGCGCCCGCTCCTGTTCGCACCGATCCCGATTACTCTGCTCTTGAGGTGGCGAACGCCATCTATGGCGGTATGTTTGGGTCGAGGCTGACCAAAAATATCCGCGAAGACAAGGGATATACCTACTCGCCGTATTCCTACCTCGACATCAACGGGAAGGCGGGCGTCGTCATCACCCGCGAAGACGTGCGCAACGCCGTCACTGGCCCCAGTTACAAGGAAACAATTTTTGAACTAAACCGCATGGCCACCGCGCCGGTCAGCGACCAGGAGCTGACATCCGCAAAACGCTACTTGTTAGGTACCCTCGGCTTCCGTCTCCAATCGCGGGCCTCGGTGGCGCGGCGCTTGGCGACCCTGTGGGTCTATGGGCTTGATACCCAGTTCATCCGCAAAGATGCGGACGATATCATGAGCGCTACCGCTGCACAAGTCCAGCAGGCATCTCAACGTTATCTGGCGCCGGACAAGATGACCGTGGTCGCGGTCGGCGAAGACAAAGTGGTTCACGAGCAGTTTGCGACCTTCAGCCTGCCGGTCGTGGATGCTCCTAAGCCCTAGAAGGAACACTCAAATGAACGATTTTGACATCGCACCTTCCCAATCGCAGAAGCTTCCTTCGCCGAACAGCGGCCACACTCACTGCCGGATTTTGCGGCTCACTCTTCCTCTCCCGGACCGCGCAGGCTGATGCTCCGGATCTTAATATCCTTGGGCCCAGGCCGGGATACTCACCCCAGGTTGGCACGTTTGTTTCCACACTCACCTGGATGCGCGATGCCAACGGAGTTCTGGCGGCAACCAAAGGACTCACGCAGGCCGACCTGGATGTTCTCTTCGATAAAAATGCGAACACCATAGGCGCCCTCATGCTGCATCTGGCTGCTACCGAGACTTACTACCAGATGAATACGTTCGATGGGAAGAAATGGGACAGCTGGTCTGCGGACGTGAAGCAGAAGTGGGATCCCGCGATGAACCTGGGTGACGAGGGAAGGAAGACCATCAAGGGACACGACAGGCAGTATTACGTCGACATCCTGCATGAGGTACGCGAAAAGTCACTGGCGGAGTTTCGCAAGCGCGATGACGCATGGCTGATGGCTGTCGACAAAGACTGGCCCTGGGGTCCGACCAACAATTACTGCAAGTGGTTCCACGTCTGCGAGCACGAGGCGCATCACTCCGGACAGATTGCTCTGCTCAGAAAGCGACTACCCGGAGCGAAGCCGGACGCCGCGTAGGATCAGGCCTCTGCAAACCGCCGAAAGGTTTCCACGAGTGTTTCCGGCAACGCATCGCGATTCTTTTTGCTGAGGAGTTCGTGGCCGGCGCCGTTCACGGTAAGCAGCTCAGTACGCGCAGGGATAAGCGTTAACGCCAATCCCAACTCGTCAACGGAACCAAACCCATCGCAAGTACCGCTCACGAAGAGCGCCGGCGTTTGCAGGCGAGGGAAGTGCGCTGTGCGTAATTCGTTCGGTTTCTGCGGCGGGTGAAGCGGGTAGGAGAGCAGCAGGAGACCATCCGCGAGGCCGGGCTGATCCGCGGCCAACATGGACGCCTGCCTCCCTCCATAGGAATGGCCACCCAGGAACACACGGCCCGAACTCTGCCGTCGTACCGCGGCTACGGCCGCAGCCAGACCCTGTTGGTCCCGTTCGGCGCTCCCGCGTGGCGGCGGCCCGTGCGGTCGCATCTGCCGAAAGCAAAGATTGCAGCGAAGGACGGTCAATCCTGAGCCGCTGAAGCGATCCGCCAGTGCAACCAGCAGCGGGGCATTGCAGTTCGACCCCGCTCCGTGGGTCAGGATCAGCCAGTCATCTTTGATACCTGGCGAACGATGGAGGAATCCGTGAACCGGCACTTCATTCGGCGAATCGTCGCGGAACTCCTCGTAAGTATTCATCGTCGCCGTCCATTGTAGTCAACGACAGCGATCGTTCGGGTGCGGTCTACACTTCCGGCGGCCGTATCCTCCCTTTGGGTCTGGGAGCTAGGTCCTTTGTTTGGTCAAGATGATCAAGGTGATCAAATTTAATGATTGGACGGGAGCTAAGTCCTTTGTTTTATCAAGATGCTCAAGATGATCAAATTTAATTAATTAATTTGCAGCCCCCTCGCCGGGCGGCCGAGATTGATGGCCATTGATGATCGCTAATAATCCAGTGGGGCAATCTCGGGGGGGTCGAGGACCGGGGGCTGAAGGCTAACTTAGGGCCGTGTGGGGGCTGGCGGCCCCTGGGCTCGTAGCCGATGCGATTTCTTATGTAAAAATGTGCGCACTAACTGTCCCCCTACTTAGTTTTCAGCGGGGTGGAAGTGTGCGCCTTAAGCGCCTTAAGAGGGCGTGTGAGAACCAGGATTTACGAATTCAGTCCCGCAGGGACGGCTGAACTTAGCCCAGGACGTTAGTCCTGGGTTGGATTTGAAAGGACGACCGAGTCCCGCAGGGACGGCTGAAAATAGGCCGCAACGCAATCCTGGACAATCTTCAGCCGTCCCTACGGGACTTAGTCATGTTTCATGATCTACCCAGGACTAGCGTCCTGGGCTAAGTTCAGCCGTCCCTGCGGGACTAAACTCGTAAATCCTGGTTCTCACACACCCTCTTAAGCCCCCCCTTTTCGAGTTGAAAGGGGATGGGACGACTGCTTTTCAGGTAACCCATGATGGTCTTCCCACACGGCGGGGCCGGTGTCCTCAGGTTGTGGTGCCAAGTTGTCAAAGACCTACCCATGGTAAGAGGACGCCTGGGCGCACCCCTGTTCATCGCGCAATCATCTGCTCACTCGGCGGCCGGGTCGCTGGGCGTAGGAATACAGAGTGGAAAGCGTGGTCAATCAGTTCTATCTAACAATGAGCAGCTTACGATGGCCGAGAAATGATGCAGCCGTAAGCGCGAAAGGCGCTCCGAGTACTCGTGCTTTCGTAAGCTGGTTGCGGCGGCACGGAAAGAGCGATTCGGTGCTAAGCCGGGCAGCGCCGTCTGCGGTGAGGCGGCGCCGGAATATGAATTGTTACTTCCACATTAGTACGGTTTTTCGGATGCGTCGAGAGACTGAGACTTTGAGGTTTTTTTTTGCTATTAGGGCGCCGGACTTATGAGGGATTTCCGAAAGGTTTTGTGGAACAAGCGGAGCTGGCACTTTTGAGACCTTCGTGGGGTTTAGGGTGCCAGGTCAGTCTGGCTCCACTAAGCTTCTAAGCTTCCTAACATTGGGTACTTTTCGTTTGTCCCCCTCAAGTCGTCGCCGAATTGGAGCCGGACACTATAATCTAGCCAAGGGGCTTTCGAAAATGTCCATCAACCTGCCATTGGAACCACAGAAGGAAGCGAGGCTGCTTGCCCTAGCCCAGTCGAAGGGCCTGTCCTCTGCGGACGACCTTGTCCGTGAGGCCATCGACAAGATCCTTGCTGATGCGCCTGAAGCGCTACCCGGGAAAACACCGACGCGCTCGCTGCGTGGCCTTCTCGCCAAGTACGGGCCTGCACCCTCAGCCGAGGAGATCGACGAAAACCGGGCGGAGATGTTTGCGAACTTCCCCCGCTCCGATTTCTGATGATTGTTGCAATCGCCGACACTCACGCGACAATCTGGTATCTTTTCTCCGATCCGCGCCTCGGAAGTGCTGCGTCCGCTTTTATCGATGATGTGATCGCCAAGGGTGACCATATCGGCGTCTCCGCCATCACAATCGCCGAAATGGTCTACCTCATCGAGAAGGGACGGATTCCGGCCACCTCCCTGAACGAACTCCACACCGCAACCGCCGATCCAGGGGCTGTTTTGCGGCACGTTCCGTTCGATCAAAACGTCGCCATGAAGATGACGGAAGTTCCACGCCAGGAGGTTCCCGATCTTCCCGACCGCGTGATTGGGGCTACGGCGCTGTTTTACAGCGTGCCTGTACTGAGCCGTGACAGCCGCATACTCTCTTCGAGCATCTGGAGCATCTGGTAAGCGCGCGTACCCTGCCCTGCGCGGTCATCGCTTAATCTGCCTCTTTCCAGGAGACAGCATCCCCCTGGTTACGACAGCACCTGGTAAATTAACGACGCGTGTTCGAAGGGTTTGCTTGCGCTGGTCTTTCGGACACTTCCGGGAGCACCAGGTCCCCTCTGACCACAAATCTCTTGACCCGTTCTGGTCGTGGTAAAACTCAAGGCTACGAGACCAGGGAGAATTCACAGCCGGAGAGATCGACCGGCTGTCCGGTTCGCATGGCTTGGTCGGCGGCGAGCACGATCGACAGGCTCGCGAGACTGTCCTCCAAGTGCGAGGTCAGGTCGAGTTGCTCGCGAATAGCGCGCACGAAGAACTCCTGTTCGCGCCGGCAGAGCTCATCGTGACCGGGCTCGTCAGTTTGCGTCAGCCATTCGTCAGAGCGGGCAAAGCTACCGGATGGTGTCAGCTCTGCATGATGCACGCGAATGGCATTGGCGCGGACGTGGTCTTCCACCTTGGCCGACGCGCCGTTCGAGTCGGAGTGAATGCTCTGGATCGATACCGCGCCGCGAGGCCCGATCACGTCTTTGACGAAGAATGCGGTCTCACTCATCATCGGCCCCCATCCGGCCTCGTACCAGCCCACCGAGCCATCGCTGAAGACGATCTGCAGTTGGCCGTAGTTACACCGGCCGTCAGGGAGGCTGGGGTCGAGGCAGGCTCCGATTGCAGAAACTCGCAGCGGCCTGGCTGCTACCATTTGGCACATGACGTCCACATAGTGCACGCCGCAGTCGACGATGGGCGAAGCGGACGCCAGCAGGCCGCGGTGCACCTGCCACTCCGCTCCGGAACTCTGCTGATTAAGATTCATGCGCATGACCAGCGGACTGCCCAGCGTTCGCGCGATGCCGATGAACTTCTGCCACGTCGGATGGTGGCGCAGAATATATCCGACGACGAGCTTCCTGCCTGCGCGCTGTGCCGCCTCAACCATGCGACGGGCGCCTTCCGTGTCGGGGGCCAGTGGCTTCTCCACAAAGACATCACATCCGGCTTCGATCGCGGCAAGCGTGAAGGCTTCATGTGTATCTGGATAGGTCGAGATGCAGACCGCGTCAGGTGCGAGACCAGCCAGTGCAGTGCCCACATCGTCGAACAGGGGCACCTGGAGCGAGAGGTTCGTGGCGAGGTGGTGTTTGCTTTCGCCCCGCGATACCAAGCCGACTATCTCCACTCCGAGCATGTTGCGAAATGCGCGTGCATGCGATGCGCCCATGTTTCCACAGCCGACAACAAGGATTCTCAACGGCCCCATGTTCCGAAGCATTGTGCATGTGCCCCCAGCGGATTTGCCATTGCCTCCTTATCATAGATGCGGCGCTTTTCCCGGAGCCAGCTTCGGTCGACTGGGTTATCCCCCGGG
The DNA here is from genome assembly GCA_963830325.1 of uncultured Acidobacteriaceae bacterium. Classification (GTDB taxonomy): domain Bacteria; phylum Acidobacteriota; class Terriglobia; order Terriglobales; family Acidobacteriaceae; genus PALSA-350. The sequence goes on along the minus strand of CAWHMV010000002.1, from coordinate 425,974 downwards.
AGCGAGCGTGGACGTGCAGATTCAAGCAGGGGGAACGCCGTTCCGGCGCGCGGGTGACGGGCGATTTGACTGTGACGACGGGTGGCTGGGAGTGCCGTTGGGCGCTACACTTAGGGGGTGATGGCGCACCGTTGCTGGAATGAGAGCTACGCCGCGGGAGATCTTCCCTGGGACACGGGTGAGCCGGAGCCGCTACTGGTCGACTTCGTTACGGCGGGTCGCGTTCGGCCCACCCGGACGCTAGAGATTGGCGCGGGGACAGGGACGAATGCCCTTTGGCTCGCGGAACGCGGATTCGAGGTCCTGGGGATCGACGTCGCGCCGCACGCGATCGAACGAGCCACGGCAAAGTTGAATGGCCGCAATCTCGGTTGCCGTTTCCGCACCTTGGACTTTCTCTTGGCCTCGCCGCCCGAGGCTCCCTTCCATTTTGTCTTCGATCGCGGCTGCTTCCATGTCTTCGACGAAGAGGAGGAGCGCGCGCGTTTTGCCGCACAGGTCGCGGCGATCCTGGCCCCGGGCGGCCTCTGGCTTAGCCTCATCGGCAGCACGGAAGGCCCTCCACGCGAGGTCGGTCCGCCGCGCCGCTCGGCCCGCGACGTCGCTCTGGCGATCGAGCCCGCTTTGGAAATTTTGGAACTCCGCGGTGCCGAGTTCCGCGCTCACGGGGCCACGGCATGGTTCTGCCTGGCGCGCAGACGCGGCGATGAAGCAGTGGCGAGCGACGAGTAGCCAGTCGCTATCGATCCCCGGGTGGATTCAGGACGTGGAGATGGGAACTTCGCAGGAGATGACGAAGCGTCCGAGACGAAATCGAGTGACGAGATGTAATCGTGACATGTTTAGTTATCCTCGTTTGATCTGGATTACATTCCGTCGGTCACCGGCTATTATTTCCCTGCGATGGCTTTGGTGTCGATAACTACGGACGAAAAGTCTGTGCGACGGGTCCAGCCTGTCACTGGGCACAAGTTCTTTCTGTTATTTCTGTTTCTGCTCGCATACCTCGCCCTGTACCCGTACATGGGTGATACCGGCACGCGTTATTACGTGTTCCGGCTGGCGAGCGCCGCTCTCACGCTGATGTGCGTATACGCAGTGAGTTTCCGGAAAGGTCTGATCTTTGTCGGTCTGATTCTTGCGGTTCCTTCTATCTTGGCGCACTCGATCGTTTTTCGGCCCAGGATGGTGCCCGCGTCGGTCCTCAACGTCATACTCAGCTTCGCATTTGACGTTTTCACGATCGGAGTTATCTTTCGCCGCGTTTTTGTGCGCGAAAAGCCTGAGGCGGAGACGATTTATGGCGCGGTCTGCATTTATCTCCTCATTGGATTTTCCTTTGCAAAGCTCTACGCCATCCTTGCCATCATCCAACCTCATGCCTTCTATCTGGATCCGGCGAGTAATCTGCATCCTGTTCCTGTGGGTTTCGATTTTATTTATTTCAGCTTTGGAAGCATGACTACGGCCGGCGCGGCCGGCATTGCGGCCGCTTCGCCGCAGGTCCGTTCGGTGTCCATGATCGAATCCGTTCTGGCAGTGTTGTACATCGCCGTGATGATCGCGAGGCTAATGGGCGCCTACCGGCCAAACCAAAATGGCTCCGGTGAATCCTCATAGGCCGACGCAGCCCCGGCCGACTTCCGCAAATACTCGCCCCAATTCGCAGGCGTTGAGCGCGATCACTCGATGCGCAGGGCCTCCTGGGGGTCGAGGCGTGAGGCGTGGGTGGCAGGCATCCAGACGGCGAGCAGTGCGATCAGGCTTAAAAGAATGGGGACGGTTACAAATACCAGGGGATCCCAGGTTTTGACGCCGAAGAGGAAGCTCGAGATGAAGCGGGTAAGCCCGAAGGCCGCGGCGATGCCGATGACGACGCCAACGATGGCAAGGCGCATGCCATGCCACACGACGAGCGAACGGATGCGGGAGCGGTCGGCTCCGAGAGCCATGCGGATGCCGATCTCCTGGGTGCGCTGCTCGACCGAGTAGGCCATGAGGCCGTAGATGCCGATGGCGGCGAGGATGAGTGCGGAAGCTCCAAAGATGGTGAGCAGGAGCATGTTGAAGTCCTGGCGCGCGGTGGACTGGACGACGACTTCGGTCATGGGACGCACGCGGGCGACGGGGAATCCGCCGCTGGCCTGGCGGAGCTGATCGGTGATGGCCGAGATGTACGGGTGGGGATCGCCGTGGGTGCGGACCAGCCAGACCATGGGGCCAATGTTGGAGTTAAGAGCGGTCATGCCGTCAGGGACCTGCGCTGTGGGGACGATCATTAGCGGCCGGGGATCGTTATTGAGCCCGCCGTCGCGGATGTCCCCGACGACGCCGATGATCTGGCGGGCGGGCTCTGCGAACTGGGGGCCGACGCCTTTGCCGATCAGCAACTGCTGGCCAACGGGATCGCCTTTAGGCCAGTATTTTTTCTTCATGGTCTCGTTGATGAGAACCACGCCCGGGGCGGATCCGGTGTCCTGCTCGGTGAAGTCACGGCCGCGCAGGATGGGAATGCGGAAGACGGAGAAGTAGCCTGGGGAAACGCTCAACCAGCCGGCTCCGCCGTTCCATGGAGATTTTCCGTCAGGGGCGCGGCCGATGATGTTGAAGGGCAGGCCATAGCCGCCTTCGAGAGGAAGACAACAGGTGAAAGCCGAGACTTCGACGCCGGGGATGGCATTGACCCGCTCGCGTCCGTCGTACGCAACTTGGGCGACGCCGGCGGTCTTTTTGAACTGGTCTCCGGTGAGAGACATTTCGAGGGTGAGGACGTTGCGTGGATCGAAGCCAGGGTTAACCGCGCGCAGAGCAATGAAGGTGCGGATGAGGAGCGCGGCCCCGACGAGCAGGACGAGAGCGAGAGAGACTTCGCTGATGACCAGCAGCGAGCGGGCCTTGTTTTGCCGGAAGCCGCTACCAGAGCGGTTGCTGCTTTCCTTAAGGGTGGAGTTGAGATCGGGGCGTGAAGCGCCGAGTGCGGGGAAGAGTCCGAAGAGAATGCCGGTGAGCAGGGCGATGCCCAGGGTGAAGCCGAGGACGCGCCAGTCGACACCGACGGCGGCTCCGTGTTCGCCGATGCGGGGCAGGCCGGCCGGGCTGACGGCGAGCAGGGCGCGAACGCCGGCGTACCCGAGGATGAGGCCGAGGATGCCGCCGGCAAGGGAGAGGACGATGCTTTCCGTCAACAGCTGACGGATGATGCGTGCGCGGCCCGCGCCCATGGCGGCGCGAATCGCGAATTCACGCTTGCGGCCGGTGGCGCGCACAAGCAGAAGATTGGCGACGTTGGCGCAGGCGATGAGCAGAACGAAACCGACGGCCCCGAGCAGGATGAAGAGCGACTTACGAGCGCCGGCGACGATGGAGTCGCGCAGCGGCTGGACCCCGAAGCTGGCTTTCGTGTCCATATCTTCGGGATGAAGGCGGCGATACTGATCGGCGACCACTTTGAGCTGGGCGTTGCCCTGGGCCAGCGTCACGTCCGGCTTGAGGCGGCCGGCGACAAGGAAATAGTGGCCCAGGTTGGTGCTGTTGGGTTCAATCTGGAAGGGGACCCAGATGTCGGCTTGAGGATCGGTGAAGAAGGATTTTCCCAGGACACCGATGATGGTATAGGACTCATTGCTGAGGGAGACGCTGGTACCTACGATGTTGGGGTTGCCGCCGAACTTGCGCTGCCAGAAGCCGTAGCTGATGACCACGACGTGGCCGCCGTTGGGAGAATCTTCCTGGGTGGTGAAGGTGCGGCCGAGGATGACGGGCGCGCCGAAGAGCCGGAAGTACGCTTGGGAAACGTGGATGCCGTGGACCTGCTCGGGAACGGCGCCGGTGAGGTTGAAGCCGGGACCACCGAAATCGTAGGCCGTGACATCCTGAAAGACGCCGGTCTGGGCTTTCCAGATGTTGAAGTTCACCGGCGAGCCCACGGGGCTGTTGCCCTGGGCAAAGGTGTTCATGAACTGCACCATGCGCTCGGGCTCGGGATAGGAGAGGGGCTTAAGAAGGACGGCGTTGACGACGGTGAAGATCGCGGTGTTGGCCCCGATGCCGAGGGCGATGGCGGCGATGGCGGTGAGGGTGAAGGCAGGGCTCGCGACGAGCATGCGGAGGGAGTAGCGGAGGTCTTGCCGGAAATCACCCATGATGGCGCCACCTTTTAGTTCTTTGGTTCGGGGAATACGGGTCGGACCGGGTCAGTATACGTCGCAACCCTGGAATTGGTTCGCTCATGTTTACGCACTGTCCGGACGCCGATTGGGATGAGCCGTCTTCGATCCCACGCATACGGAGATGTTTGCGGACTAGGTGGCAACGATCGGCGGGGGATGCTGCAGTTGTTCAACGCGCAATTCGCTTGGGCAACTGGGGACGGAGGAAAAGTAACCTTGTGGCGAGCGCGCGACAGAAGATCCGTTACTGGTGAATGTTTCGTCTGTCCCTCGTCCGTCAGTTCTCGCCCGAGATCCGCAAAATCGTCTATACCACCAACGCCATCGAGCGCCTGAACATGAGCCTGCGCAAAGCCATCAAGGTCCGCGACCCCTTCCCGTCTGAGGACGCGGCCCTCAAAGTGATGTACCTGGCGTTGAGAAATCTGGCCGGGAAATGGCACTCTGTCCAGAACTGGAGGGAGGCCCTCAACTGCTTCGCAATGTTCTGGGAAGACCGTTTTCCGGCGACCACTTAGGCTATGCAAATGTGCAAAGCAAAGAACGCTTCCCACATTCGCACAGCCTCCACGGCGGCTGCGGAATGCCCCGATGCCAAAACAACAAACCGACGTTTACACAGAATATTTGACACTACCCCGGCCTACTCACCACGTATTGCAGCAAATTCAGTCCGATCTCATCCATTCTCGAATGTTTTAATTTTGGCTTGGGTCCACGATGCCATTTTTCCTATTTGTCGATCCCCTCGATCAGCGAACTCGTGTGATGTCCTGCACCCAGTTTGTCTCCCAGGTCTTGCCCTCGTCTGGCGAGTCCGCTTGCTCCCAGTGGCACGATGTCTGAGTGATGTTGGACCAGATGAAGCGCGCCCGAACTCGCTTTCCCTTGACCGTATCATCCCCATAGAAAGTGCCCACGCCACTGTGAAAGCCTCCAATCATGGGCGGATCCAATGGTTCGGATGGTGTCCTACTGTCGAGCCACCAGATTGACCACTGCTGGGTCTTCGGGTCGAAGGACCGCAGAGCGACACCGCGATAGGGAGCACCGGGAACGCTGAGCACTGTATCGTCCACATTGCTGTAACTCCCCATAAGCGGTTGATTCAACAACGTGCCTTCGAATTCAATCCACTCGTGATTATTGGCGAGTCGCTTCTTCAGCTTTCGATGATGGGCCTGCCATTGACCAACCAGGAAGTCGAAGTCGTGAAGACCGGAGACTGCGCTGTCTGCCTGATTCATTCCGGGGCCCGAATCCTGGTGCGATTGTGCGGCCAACTGTCCAGGCGCTGCCAGACACAGACTTAGCAGCGCGATCATGACTGGCCGGTGATGAATACTCGCGATGCCCCCTTTTGAATTGCGGCGGTAGCCAATTCTCAACAACGCTTGAACTCCGATTCGCCGATACGCGTTCATCGTCCCTCCGGAATCAGACTGAACTAAAGCCACCCTTTTAGATTGACTCAGCTCGCGGTATTTGGGTATACCCACTTTTTATGGAACTCTCGATACCACTTTCCAAACCCGTTGACAGGAAGCTGTGAAAATTTCGATTTTCGGGGAAGGCAATCGACGATGTATCCAACTGTAATTCGCCTTGCCAACAGCACGGCGCCAGCGGTGTTGGAGCTTATGGGGGTCATACAGGCAAGACTATGCGCGTTTTCAAGCACGAGGGAATTCAGATCGCCTGCCGGGCCTAGTTAGGCAGCTGCGATCGCTGCGGCATTGAGTTTGCGCCGTATGCTGAACCACCGGATGATGTTGTAACTGAGGCAAGCCCAAGTAGCTTCCATGGATGTCTTTTCTCGTCCGCGGCATCGAAATTGCCGAAGTCCACATCGCTCTTTGATCCAGGCGTGTGGGAACTCAGCGATCTTTGATCGCTGACGGTAAATTTGCTTTGCTTCTTCGGTCTCCATCTTGGCTTTAAAGGCAGTCGTCGCAGCGGGCTCCTCGAGGCGAGTGATGGAGCGCCGCCAGTCAGGTGGCGCTTTCTTCGAAGCGCATTGATTGCGGTATGCGCAGTCGCGGCAAGCTGCCTTGGGTGCTTTGTATACATGCGTGCGCACCCCATGTTCCCGATTCAATATGGCATGGTGAGTGAGTCGTTGTCCGGCAGGACAGAGGTAGACATCGTGCTCTGCGTCGTAGGGAAACGCATTCCCTATGAAAGCGCCGCTACGACCTTGTGCGTCGCACTCCACCGGCTTCCAGCTATTTTGCCAGGAACCATAGAAATCGACCTTAGAGGACTCAGCGGCCTGCACCGAGGCATGATTGGTATAGTCACCATCGGCCACGATCTGCTTCGGTAAGGACTCCACAGTCTCCTGGCAGCGATTCAGAGCCGGTTCCAATTGGCGATAATCGATGGCGTCGGTGGTCGCTTCTACATTCACAATCAATCCATGGGTCGTGTCAGTAACCAACTGTACGTTGTAGCTGGGAACGGTGCCGCCCTCACCGTTTCTCATTACATGAGCCTCGGGGTCGGTGGTGGAGGCTCTCGGTACGTATTGATCTCGATCCTGTTTCTTGCTCGCCTGCAGGCGCTCCACTTCACGAAACGCCGCCTCCAGGCGACTGACCCGTTGCCGCGCCGCGCGGCTCTTGGCAGCGGATTGACGTTTGGATGCTTTCTCTTCCTCCGCGGCCTGTTCGTTCATCTTCTGCACTTGCTCTCGCGCCAGAGCCAAATGAGCCTCGATCTTTTCCTTGCGTCGAAACGTGTTGCCGCTGGCATTGGCCTTGATCTTGGTGCCATCCAACGTGACCCGTTGCATGGTAATGAGCCCCTCGGCGCTCAGCATGCCCACCACTTGTACAAACAGGTTCTCTAACGCCTCCTTGTGATCAGACCGGAACCCCGATAGGGTTCGATGACTGATTGGCTGCAATCCGCAAAGCCACGCGAATCCAGGCTCATATGCACATTGGCGCGCAATCTCACGTGCTGAGCTAATCCCTTGGCTGTAGGCGTACAGCCATAAGCTGATCAACAACTGCGGTGCTGTGTGGTCGCGGCCAGCGCGCCCTTCCAGGGCCGCGATTTTGGCATGATACCAACTCAGATTCATGCGCCCTACCAGGTGCCAGATCGAGCGAGCACTGTGGTCCTCGTCGATCAGCCGCTCGACGTCAACGGTATGCAAAAGCAGTTGAGAACGGTCAATCGAAGCCAGGCGCGGTAGAGGTGGATCTGGCAAGGTGCTCATGATTCCACCGTATCGATCAATAGCATACGTAACAATAACTGTATGTGTACATTTGCCAATTTCTTCACACCTTCCAGACGGAACGTAACCTTCACATTTATCCACCAGAGCAATGCCCCTTCGCATGTGGTGATCGTTCCGTCTGTCACCAGGATTTGTCGTCACCAGGATTTGTCGTAATGATTTTGACAGTGGTTGACTTGCCGGCGCCGTTCGGACCCAAGAACCCGACAATCTCGCCCCGAGCCACCTTACTTGAGGCTGCGGCAGGTTTGCACCGGGTGCGCCTTCGGACGATTCGGGGGCATGTCGATGATCGCTTAAAAGCCTCGGACGGACTTGCTCGATACCTTGCATTCAATTCGCCACTCGCAGAATCGGTATCTTTTCTCTTTCGAAGCGGAGAAGTGTGGTCGGTTGATACATCACTTCTACCGACGGTGTCACACCAGAGGTATTTTATGTTGTCTGAAGTGAGGAAAAGCCTGCCGCAACTCCTAACGAACTTTGCTGATGCCCTCATTGATTTGGGACTCAATCCTCCGTTCAAATGGATAGCAGGAGTAGAAGGAGTAGAGGGCTACCGACCAGCATTCGACACTCCCCAGATAAATGAACCAAGACACCCTCCGTTACAGGCCGAAAGTGTCCTCGTCGAAGGCCTCTATTCTCCCGGTGATAACACGTCAATGGTCGCTGACGCTTTTAGTGAGAAGGTTTTTGCGGAATGTGGGCGGAAGATGCCAGAAGGCTTAATTTAGTGTCGGATCGAGAGATGCGGAGAGATGCGCGGAGAGATGCGGGACAAGAGATGCGGGACAGAGAGCGCCGGGATAAACCGGCACATTGTAGGGGATGAGAGAGCCCTACGGAAAAGGAGAAGCGACTCCATTCTGGCCTCGAGTCTTGCCTGTGATCTCGCGAGGGATCATAGCGAAGCGTAGACAGAGGGCTGGCGGGCGGGATCATTGAGCTCCGAAAACATGCAACCGAGTGCCGACCCTTTTCTGTCAGTGGGAAGGCAACATCAGCGAGCCGCGCTAGATCGCGAGTGGCCGCTGGGCTCGGCGTAGTCGAAGAGTCCAGGCACGTCAGCACACAGTGTGCACGAGAACCGGGAGACCTCCAGAGCGTCTGCGCGAGCAGACCGGTCCGGGAAGGTGAAAGACCCATGATCCGGACATGTACGTTTTGGAGGAGTCGGACTGCGCCATAGTGTGCGCTGAGCAGCGCATTGTTCAGGAGGGTTGAAGTCCCTCCGGCGCTCAGATGAGGGGCGCTGTATCCAAAAGCGGGGTTAACGTCTCGCTGGCTGGAGAAGAGAGAAGGTATGGAGAAGCCTACACGGGCACGAAGGCGAAAGCTGGAGACAGCCAAGGTGAACCTGAAGCCACTCTTTGCAGCACTCCGGAGGACAGGGTGTCCATCGTGAGGTGGAATCCGAAGGGTATGCGGAGAAGTATCGGGCCGTAATCGACGGGGGCCACCCCGATGATGAACCGGTCGGCCAAAGGTGGGGCAAGGTCGAGCCCGCACTATGGGGGCGAAGGCGTTCTCATTCACCCACCGCACCAAGGTGTTTGCGGACGGCACGATACGGAAGAACGATGCGTGACCTCAGGAGGACTGGCAGCGTCTCTGGGTGGCACCGGAGTAAGCAGACCTATAAGCGAGAGCGAAATGGCGAGCGAAGTGCTGTCAGTAGTCGGACGGCTGAAAAGTACCAGAAGCATGGTGAAAGCCATGTGTCCGGGTAACCGGCGACGGAAGTGGGTCGGGGAAGGCAGCCGGCGAAGGCGGTTGGGAAGAGAGAGGACGGCAGTGAGTAAGGACGGAAAGGTGGATCAGTTCCTTGAGTGAAATACCCGTACATTTCCGACCGAGGAGACTGTCTGACTGGATCAACCCGACGGGTGCAAAGAAGGTCCATTCATTAATCGACAAGGTATACAAGCGGAAGAACCTGGAGATGGCCTGGGAAAAGGTGCAGGCTAACCGGGGCAGTGGGGGAGTCGATGGACAGACGCTGGAGGAGTTCTCAGCGCAGCTGGATCAGCAACTGGATCGGTTGCACAGGGAGCTTCAGGAAGATGTCTATCAACCCCGCCCGGTGCGGCAGGTGCAAATCCCGAAAGTGGGCAAGCCAGGAGAGTATCGCAAGTTAGGAATACCCACGATCTATGACCGTGTGTGCCAACAGGCGCTGCTCAATCGGTTGGAGCCTATCTTCGAGCTGATTTTCGATGAAGCCAACTTCGGATATCGGCGAGGGCGATCAACACAGGACGCCATGCGCAAGGTGTGGAAAGAAATACAGAGCGGACGAGAGTGGATCGTAGATGCGGACTTGAAGGATTTTTTCGGGTCTGTTGCACACGAGAAGCTGTTAACGCTGGTTGCCCAACGAATAGCCGATGGTCGAGTGTTGCGTCTGATAGAGGCGATGCTGAAGGCCGGAAGTTATGGCAAAGGGCGACTCTATCCCACCGAGCGAGGGACCCCGCAGGGCGGGGTGGTTTCACCCGTTCTAAGTAACGTACTCCTGACGCCGTTTGATCGGGAAATGCGTCGCAAGGGGTATCAGGTAACGAGGTACGCGGATGACTGGGTTGTCACCTGTCAGTCCGCGGCAGAGGCGCGCGCGGCAATAGTTGCAGCGCGTCAGATACTGGAGCAGTTGGGCGTAGACCTGCATCCGCAAAAGACGCGGGTGGTGCACGTTCGACAAGGGTTCGAGTTTCTTGGCTATAAGATCAAGCGAGGCAAGCGGCGACTCAGGCTGCTGCCCCACAAGATCCAAAGCGGGGTACGGGAAGGGGATTTATATGCGTACCCAAAGGGAAAATCGATCCGTCGCTTTATGGATCAGGTGCGTGAGCGGACCAAGCGGCGTATTCCTCTGACGACCTCGGAACTGATCGCGAATCTCAACCCTGTAATAAGGGGCTGGGGCAACTACTACAAACGCGCCCACGTCCGAACGCTTTTCAACAGACTCAACGGCTGGATACTGCATCGCATCCGGTCGCACCGTTGTAAGCGCTGGCGTAACAGGGGTTGGAGACAACTCCCTGAGAGCAAGCTGTACGGTGAGTATGGGCTGGTAAACCTGGTTCAGTTAATACCTTCGATTGCGTCCCGGAAGAGTGAGTCTTCGTGAAAGCCGTGTGCGGGAAAACTGCATGCACGGTTTGAGCGGCGGACGGTGGCCAGCATCTGGGAAACCCGATGCGCCACCTCCGACCCGACACCGATGAAGCTGACGAACAAAGAAGATAAGACTTCCGCGGAGCCAGCGGAGGGAAGGGCGCAGACCAAGGAGAACGACGCCCAGCCTCACACGCATCCGACACAGGGCGGAGTACGTGTGTCCCAGGGGCTAGGCGGGGTGCGCCAGAAGGCGCGGTCAAGTAAGCAGGAGCGGTTCACCGCTTTGCTGCACCATCTCACGATCGACTTACTACAGGAGAGCTACTACGCCTTAAAGCGCAGTGCAGCCCCTGGAGTAGACGGAGTGAGTTGGCAGCAGTATGAACAAGGTCTGGAGGCTCGGCTTGCCGAACTTCATGGCCGAGTTCACCGTGGGGCGTATCGGGCGCAAGCCTCGCGAAGAGTGTACATACCGAAGGCTGATGGCCGGCAACGGCCATTGGGCATTGCTTCGCTGGAAGACAAGATTGTCCAGCAGGCAATAGTCACGATCCTCAACCAGATATACGAGGTGGACTTTCGGGGCTTTTCGTATGGATTCCGTCCGGGACGCAGCCCTCATCAGGCGCTGGATGCGCTGAACGTGGGCATCCAAAGGAAGCGAGTGAACTGGATACTCGATGCGGATATTCGTGGGTTCTTCGATCATTTGAGCCACGAGTGGATGATGAAGTTCGTCGAGCATCGAGTGGCCGACACACGCATTCTTCGGCTGATAAGTAAGTGGCTGAAGGCTGGCGTGTCGGAAGAGGGTAAGTGGTCAGAGACGACGGCAAGCACGCCGCAGGGGGCGGTGATCTCACCGCTTTTGGCGAACGTGTATCTGCACTACGCATTCGACCTGTGGGTTGAGGCATGGCGCCGGAAGATGGCGAGCGGAGAGATGGTAGTCGTCCGCTACGCTGACGATCTGGTGGTCGGCTTTGAGCGGCGCGAAGACGCTGAGCGTTTCCTGAGAGAGTTTCAGAAAAGGCTGGCAAACTTCGCGTTGGAACTCCATCCGGAGAAGACGCGGCTGATCGAATTTGGACGGTTCGCACAGGTGAATCGGCAACAGCGTGGCGAGGGAAAACCGGAGACTTTCACGTTTCTTGGGTTCACGCACTACTGTGCGACGAACTCTAAAGGCCGCTTCGTCATACGACGTAGGACTGTGCCCCAGCGGATGCGGGCGACGCTTCACGCCATCAAGACGAAGCTGCGTCAGCGGATGCATGAGCCGGTCAACGCGGTGGGCGCGTGGCTGAAACGTGTGGTCAGTGGCTATTACCGATACCATGCGGTTCCGGAAAACCAGCGGGCGTTATGGCGGTTCCGTGATCGGTTGTGCGATCTGTGGCGGTCGATGCTTGGTCGCCGCAGTCAGCGCAGCCGACCGAGTTGGGTCCGCATTCGTCCGACCTTCGAACGATGGATACCCCGTCCTCGCATCCTGCATCCTTTTCCCAGCGCACGTTTTGACGCCACTCATCCAAGGTAGGAGCCGTGTGCGGTAGTGCCGCTCGCACGGATCTGTACGGGGGGCAGCTAGCGATAGCTGTCCCTACCGTGACCGAAACAACCTCCGGAACGAACCCCCGGGCTGGCGCGCAGAGGAGCCTTCAGGCTGAAGCAGTTCCGGGGGTTGTTTCGTCTGTCCCGCATCTCCGCATCTCCACATCTCCGCATCTCCAGACCGGTCGAATGAACGCTCGGTGATCTGTCGTCAACGCCCACGAGAAAAGCCCTGTGCAATCTGGCGAGCTGGCCCCTGGAAAATGGCGAGGGCCGCTGCTCCGCGTTAGGGTTGCCGATCGGACTTCAGATCCCCGGCGCTCCATTCGCGGAATCCACGGTATTGGCGCTGGCGCATGCATATGAGCGCGAAACAGCATGCACACGCGGCATCCTGCGGCATAGCAGGCAACTATGCCACTAGCGGCGGCCCAACATATTGCATCTCGTACCGCGCAAATACTTCTGCGTCCATCTTCGGCCCGTTCGGCACCGCCACATACCGGAAGAACTCCTCCATCTTCCCCGCGGGAGTAAACGCAATCAACATGTGCGCCGGTTTCTCGCCCACCCCTGAAAAAGCATGCGGAATCCCGCGCGGCCCTAGGATCGATTCCCCCGCACGCAATGTCGTCCGGCTGTCGCCAACCTGAAACAGCACCTCGCCCTCCATCACGTAGAACCACTCTTCCTGATAAAGATGGAAGTGCCGTGGAGGACCGCCCTTCATTAGGTTCTTGTGTTCAATCATGAGTAAGCCGCCATTGGTCTCGCGTGGTACCGCCTTAAACAGAATCGTGCTGTATCCCAGCGAGTGCGTCTCCCCAAACCGGTCTTGTCCCGCTTCCACCGGTTGTGGTATTTTGCCTGCATAAGTCGGCTCGCCCGAATGGTCGTCCCTGTCCTTCGGCACCACGTGACCCAGCGCGGAAATCGTCCTCACCGTATTATCCCGGTTTCATGTCCCGCGGTTTCCATTATCATTGCCCGGAAGAGCCCGTTGCCTGGTGGTGTTTTTTCGCGGGAGGAGTAAGAAGTTTCGCACATACTTTAACATCGACATTGCAGCCACCACAGGCATTGGTGCCGTGAGTGCAAGAGAGATTGGCAGAAAACCCAAATTGTTCGACCGTGTTCCCGCTCACTTGCAGGGCCGTAAGGTTGATCGGTCGATTCACCGCCCACCCCTTGCGATCCCCAACAAGGCCGGGGCAAGCAGCTTCGTCACCGCTCATGGCTAGATGGAGCCCCCGAGGAACATCTGCATTCGTAAGATCGCACCTGGCGTCACTTCCGCCACCCGAACATTTAAGATTGCTCTGCTGATAGGTCGGATCAAGCCCGATACCAACTGGAAACGCCACGGTCTTGGTCTCATGTCCGTTGTCTGCGTTGGTTTCATAATGCAATCGTCCCACGTACTTCAGGCCCACCGGGCACTTGCTGTCTTGTGCCGCCGCAGACGTGACGAGGACTATTGCAACCATGGCTGCGTTTATGGTTCGCATGCGTGTTTTCATCGGGACTCCCCCTGACGTGAGAATGCGTCTCTTGGGAATGTGCTCGAGAACACTAAGCGACGGAAGGGTCTCACGCACGTCTCGGATTCTCAATCAGAAGCTGCGGAGGCAATATCCCCCATTCGTGCCATCTTGTCGATGTCTTTGGTTATGTGTATGCAACCGGTCGGGCGATGAAAGTTCTTGACCTTAAGACCAAACGGTGACAAATAGAAATGGCAGCTCAAAAGTAACTTGCAAAGTGGCACTTCCGTCTGTCCATGAAACTCCTGTCCATGAAACTCCCGGGGGGGCGGGCAGTTAAATTCGCTGCAATAGGTAAGGCTCTGGGATCGCCTGGGGGTAACTTCCAGTCGTCCCTACGGGACTTTCCGTCTCTTGAATCTCTACCCAGGACTGCGTCCTGGGCTAAGTTCAGCCGCCCCTGGCGGGGCTGTGTCAAGTTGGGGGCAGGTCCCAGGATTTCGTGCTGCGCACTGCATCCTGGGCTAAGGTCAGTCGCCCCTGTTCGACAAGCTCAGGGCAGGCTCTCAGGGGCTATTGCGAAACAGCTTCAGGACGGGCGCCGGATACTCTGGATAAAAAACAGGGCTCGCTGAGAGTCGAACCTGAGTTCGCCTTGGCATCTTCACCATATAGAGTACTGGTATAGGCTATGGGGTAGAGGTTCACCATGAAAGGGGCGAGGAAAATTACGGTCGAGGTGCCGGCCGAACTTCTGAAAAAGGCGCAGGATGCCAGCGGCAGCGGCATCACCCAAACTGTCCGCACAGGTCTCGAACTCATTGCCGCGTCACGGACTTATGCCCGGCTCCTTGAACTCAGGGGAAAGGTCCGTTTCTCGCGGACGGCGGCTGAGTTGAAAGCTGATAGATGATCGCAGCAGATACCAGCACTTGGATCGGTTTCCTTGAGGGAGACGCTGGTGAAGACATCGAGATGCTCGCCAAGGCGCTCGGGGACCGGCAGGTGGTGATGGCGCCTCCAGTGCTGACCGAATTGTTAAGCGATCCGGAGCTTTCCTCCTCTGCAGCGCGGACCCTCTCCGATGTGCCGCTGATCGAGATCGAATCCGGCTATTGGCAACGGGCGGGCAGGCTCCGCGCCCGAGTGCTGGCGCAGAAACGAAAAACACGGCTCGGAGACGCGCTGATTGCTCAAAGCTGTATCGACGCCAGGGTCTCGCTCATCACGAGAGACCGGGACTTCCGAGCATTCGCAGAGGCTGCTGCCCTCGACCTGGTGGTTGGTTAAGGGGTTGAATCGTTGAGGGAAATTCCCCGCCAAAGTTGGCAGACCAAAGTTGACGCGTGCCTGCCGTTTGGACCTGCGCGAGAACCCATCGATTGCGAAATGAGTCCCGAAGCATTGTGTCGTCCCTGCGGGACTCGTACATAAACCTCAGCCTACCCGGCACTTCCGTGCCGGGCTACAGGTTGTACCGTCCCTGCGGGACTGCAGGGGCTGCAGAAAAGTGGAAAAGAGCGGGAAGACCATATCCCTGTCTCGATAGCGTTTTCAGTCGTCCCTAACGGGACTATTCATTGGTGCGTGCAAACCCAGGACTGCGCCTGGGCTAAATTCAGCCGTCCCCGTTCGACAAGCTCAGGGCAGGCTCTACAGGACTCGATTTCGTCATGGTAGTTCTCACGCGGACTCTAAAAGGGGGACAGGCTGCTCCCCCTTTGCTGTTCTAGCTGGCGCAACCGAGAGATTACACGTACGTATCGCTCGTGCGCGGTCTATGCATTTCTGGCAGCAGAATCATCCTTTGTCAGGCGGATGACTTCGACGGACGATATGGCGATCAGCCCCTCTTCGACAGTCTGATCGAGTAAGGGCATGAACTTGTCGATCTTCTCTGGACGATCAATGATCGTCATCATCACTGGCGCTGTTTTCGCTCCGGAGAGAGCCGTCTGGCGATGAATCCTTGCGCTCGCACCAAATCCTTCTACGCCACGGTATGCGATCGCGAACATTATCTCCTGGGAACGAGAGGCTTCAAGGATTGCCTCCTGGAGCGGCATACCGTGCGACTTGTCTTCCCCGTTAAAGTGAATGCGAAGCATGCTGGCTGCAAATTCTTCTCTCATCGGGCAGGCTCCTCGACGGCTTCATTGGTATGGATCGGGCGGTGCGAATATTTCACCACGTCCACGTCGGAAAGCACGATCAATCCTTCCTGAACCATCCGTTCCAGAACAGGCAGAAAGCTACGGATTTTCTCCTCTGTGTCAACCACCGAGAGCATCATGGATGCGTCATGGGATAGATGAAAAGGCTTGTCGCGATGAAACCTCCGGTGAGCTCCGTATCCGAGGATGCCCCGATAAACCGTTGCACCGGCGAGGTCATTGGCCCTCATGGCTTCGACCAACATTTTGTAGAGTGGTTTGTCATTCCAGCGATCGTCCTCGCCGATGTAAATCCGCATCAGCTTAGCCTTGCCTTCCATCTTGACAGCCGGTTGGGCCTCGCTGGCGTGGTGCCTGGAGGGAACCGCCGGTTTCACGATTTTGGTCTCCTGCACCTCGATCATGCCGTGTCCAGCCATCTCTTCCAGTTTGCCCAGAACCTCCTGCACCTTCTGCTCCGACTCGATGAACTCGATCTTGACCGGTAACTTGTCGGAGATCTCGACATAGCTGGCGCTGTGCAGGCGATGACCTGCGCCAAAGCCCGCAACCCCTTTGAACACCGTCGCGCCGGAGATCCCTCGAAAAAAGAGGTAATTGAGAATCGCAGCATGGCGGGAATCGCCTTCACTCAGATAGATCGAAACCTTGAGGGCCTTCCCAGTCTTCAGCATAGAGCCTCCTTGGAAGCAAAGCGCGCTCCAGTGGTGCTCACAAATTTTAGGCTTTTGCTGAAACTCGTGCTCAGGAAACTACTTATGCTGTTTGTGCGGAGCTTTGTCCTTCGATCTTCGCGCCTGATCGCATCAAGAGACCAAGATCCAGTCGAAGGCGCTCCAGGTCGACCGGCTCCGCAGTGTGTCCCGCGAGGTGCTGAATCTGCACCCGGTAGCCGTCTGCGTACGAGCTTGCCAGCCGCTCCAGATCCCGCGTTGTCCGCTCCATCCATCGATTGAGGACGCGGCCGTAGGCACGAAACTGATCTCTGAGCAGGGGCTCGAGTTCTCGAAGCTGCGAACGCATGCGTGCGGCCGCAACCTTCTCCCCTAATAGAATCCAGCGGCCAGCCGGTACAGCATCCCTCCACGGCACGCCGGGACAGGTCAGCTCCGTGAACTCAAAACGGGGTAGATCTCGAAGCAGCATCTCGACCTCGCTCATAGCCGGCGTGTCGGGAGTATTCAGGATGGCGGCCACATGTTGCAGGTTATGGATGGCCTGCTCCGAAGTTTCGCGCAGGCGGCGAAGCGGCTCCCTGAGCTGATCCTCAACGAACGCGGCCACCCACTCAGAAATTTGCCGCGCAGGAATGGCCGTCTGGCGCGTGTTCCGGACCCACTCCAAGCCTGATTGAGCCAGGTGGGCGAGAGCGCGATCGCAGCCTTCTTCGAGCCGCAGCAGGTCGTACTCAAAGACCCGGGGCTGCTCACCGATCACACCAATCGTTCGCCTGAGACTTGCTTCGAGTTCGTCAAGGTTAAGATTGCCCAAGAGGCAACCACGATCCAGCGCGGCTTCTATGCTTGCCATGACCGCATCCCGCAAAGCAGCGATTTTCCGGCTGGCCGATTCGTCGCGCAACAGGGTGGCCCGGCCAAGGCGTGGCAGCAAGCCGGTCTGGTAAAAACCATCGAGCAACGCCGAGTGACTCGGCCGGGCACTTACCGGATAGACTGTCGGCCTGATGCCGAGCTGCTGCTTAAGCTGCTCTCGGATGTACGCCAAAGCGCTTTCAAGGTCGTCCGGTTGGAGCAGGTCGGCCTCACTGAGCAATACAAGCGATGGTATTCCGGCCTCGTAGAGTAGCCGAAGGGTTCCGATATCTTCCTCACTGAGCGTGGTGCCGGCGTCAATTAACAAGACTCCCAGATCGGCCGATGGCAGATAAGCCAGTGTTTCGGCTGTGCCCCGTGTCGCCAGCGAGCCAAGGCCGGGTGTGTCTACCAACACAATGCCCTGGGTGAGGCTGGGCGACGGAATCTCAGCAACAGCTTTGATTACGTTGCGCGTGTTTCCCGGGTTTCCCTGCTCGGTGACAAACTGCGCTATTTCGTCCAGTGGAATTTTCTCGCTGTGACCATCCACGAAGGTTATGACCGCCCGGGCATTCGGACCAGATCGCAACTTGGTCGGTACAGCAGTGATGGGGTTGATGCCCACGGGCAGAATGTCCTTGCCGAGCAACGCATTCAGCAGCGATGACTTGCCGGAACTGACTCGACCAAAGAAGGCAACCTCGAAATTGGAATCTTCCAGGCGTGCGGTGATTGCTTCGAGTCGTCCGCGAAATTCTACGAGCCCATGCGGCCAATAATTTCTGAAGTCGTTTGCAGCAGCGATACATTGGCGCCTTGTTGCTGCAGGCGCTCGAGGCGTGCCTCGAGATTTGTTCCCATCTTCTGGCGCAAGTAGCGGTTCATGCCCTCGATCAGTGAGCGCAGTTCATGGACCACTCCATTGAGATCGCCCGCGACACGGTCACTGACTGCGCCCGAGCCGCGCATATGACGAGGGCGAAGTTCTTCAACGGCGATATCGATGAATGAGAGGTTAGTCAGGATGGCATGAGTAGCAGGAATCGTCGGGTCGCCTGGCTCCAGTTGTTGCCAGGCAAGCGAACGGAGTAGCTGTCCACGAAGTCGATGGATATAGTCCTCGAGCACCCTGGCTTGCGCGGGAGAAATATCCACAATGTATTTGGCAAAGGGTGAAGGGGAACTTGCGCTGTGCAGGACGTTCCCGATATCCGTAAGGAGTCGATCGATATATTGGCAACTCACGCTTAGCCGAAGACGTTGCGCTTCATTCAAGGCGTCCTCGGCGGCTAACTCACGTTTTGCGACGGGTCTGTTCATCCCGGTTCCTGCCATCCGTTTACGTCCGCATCCGGTTGATCGAACGCGGTCGTACCCCGGCCGTTTTGTCATTTCGGGATTCTGAAGTGTCTGACTCAACCGACAGAAACCCTGTCAGGAGTCATCATCTGTGCGAGTGCCGCACAGCGGTTTAGGGTGAACTCCTTCACCACTGCACACAATCCTGAACCCTCATTTCACCAGGTGTCAAGGCAACATTTCCGAGGACAGGGAAAGGTAGGTACGGGCTAAAGAGTGTGTTTTGAGAACCAGGATTTACGAGTTTAGTCCCGGAGGGACGGCTGAACTTAGCCCAGGACGCTAGTCCTGGGTCGGATTTGAAAGGACGACCAGTCCCGCAGGGACGGCTGAAGGTTGTCCAGGATTGCGTCGCGGCTTATTTTCAGCCGTCCCTGCGGGACTCAATCATGCCGCATGATGTACCCAGGACTAGCGTCCTGGGCTAAAGTTCAGCCGTCCCTGCGGGACTAAATTCGTAAAATCCTGGTTCTGTTCTGATGCTTAAAGCCAAACGTCGATGGGAGCCGTCCGTTCTCCCCCTTCGCTCCCGGTATTGGGCGTTCCCCGCGGTTCGACCAGGAGCAGCTTGGTCTCCACCACGGCAAACGGCTTGTGCTCTACTCCTTTGGGCACGACGAACATCTCTCCCGCCTTCAAGTCGACCGCACCATCTCTAAAGTCGATTCGCAGATGGCCGTCGAGAACAATGAATGTCTCATCCGTGTCGGGGTGATGGTGCCAGACAAAGTCTCCCTCCACGCGGGCGACCTTGAATTGATAGTCGTTCATCTCCGCGATCACCCGGGGAGACCATTGCTCAGCAAGACGTGCAAACTTGCCCTCGAAGTTGATAGGCCGATATGCCTTCATGAGCCATTCCTCAGCTCTTTATCTTAGTCGCGATGTGGTCAATCGTTCGGTGCGCAGAGAGCACTGCGCCTTCCTGCCAGGCCACCAGGTGCGACAGGTAATCGCCCGCGAAGTAGGTGTTGCCCTCAGGTTTGTCCAGTTGCTTATACGCCTCCGCGCTGCTCGGAACCCGATTGTTGGCGAAGCAGCCAAGGGAATACGGAATCTTCAACCAGCTGACGTAGATAGGCTTTTCGAGCAGCTTCGAGCGGCCGGGGTGCAGCGTTTCCACCGCCGCCCGGGAAGCGTCGAGTTTGGCCTCGATAGAGGGAAGTGCCCCAAACGGTGTTAACCCGCCCGCGCTATCACCGAAGGCTTTGCCGAATCCGGCTTCATTGCGTTCGATATTAAAGCCGGCAATCAGCACACCCGTTGGAGAAAAAAGCTTTGCGCTCGGGTACCAGACCAGGTCGACCATGTTCTTGAGGAACGAAATCCCCCCGTAGATGTGATTCTCTTTCTCCCAGAACCTGGGCGATTCCCAGGCGATCTTGTAGGCCGCCGCCATCGACATGCCGGTGAACGCGCGATTGGCCTCGGGCGAGAAGTTATTCTTGGTTTTGGCAAGGATCGGAATAGGCATGGTACAGATGCAGAAGTCGGCAGTGATGGTTTGCGGCGCTCCCCCCTTGGAGTAGGCGACCGTCACGCTTTTGTCGCTGGTGGTGATCTCCGTGACCGGGCACTCGTAATGGATCATGCTGGGAGGCAGGGCGCGGACAAAGCCGTAGGGGATTCGGTCCATTCCCCCAACAGGCTGAAACATCGTAGCTTGCCAGTCAATGTCCTCGTCGTAGAACTCGCCCTTCGAGAGGTCTGCCGCCAGGAGTTCGTGCAGCTTTAAAGGCTGGCGCAGCAAAAAGTCCGTTGGCCCAGCTCCGCGAGGTCTGGTAAAACCGGCCCGTAGAGAGCCAACATACTTCCCACTTTCATCCAGGTCGCCGAACGATTGCAGAAAGTCCAGCAGCAGCGAGGTGTCCTCTTTGGAGAGCGCCTTGTCCAGCGTATCGGCATGGATGCATTTGGAGAGCAGCTCCGCCAGGTACCCGCGGGTGTCGTGGATGACCTGCCGCTGCTCGACCGGCTTGCCGGCATTCAGCAGCGGCGACTGCATCAGCGCAGAACGGGAGACGTTCACCTCCACTTCAAGGGGCACGCCCAGCTCCTGGCAGTAACCGAGCAAGTTGGTGTGGATGGAGGGGATGCGGGCGGGTCCGGCATTGAGGTAGCCGTCCTCTGACCAGCTACAGTTTTGCGTGGTCCTGTCGACGAACTCGACCTTGGTGCCGTTGCGCACTGTCCAGTTGCGGCCGCCGGGACGGCTCCGCGCTTCAAGGATGGTGCATTCGAAGCCTGCCTTGCACAGTTCATAGGCCGACACCAGCCCGGCGATACCGCCGCCCAGGATGACAACGCTCTTGCCCTTTCCGAAGTCCACGGTGAGCGTGGGGAGGGAAGAAGCACCCGCCGTCGGGGTAAGTCCAAGAACCTGCATGGTCCGAAACGCTGCGGAGTAACCGCCGATCTGGGCGATCCGCTCCAGGAATACACGTCGAGTGAGGCTCATTGAGTCTGCTCCGCACCATAAATTGTGAAGGGGTCCCACTCCCAGTCTGTAACAGGTGGGGTTGCCATGCAAGCAGAAACCGCGGATGGCCTTCTGAGCGCGGCTTGTGCGGGGAGGGAAGACCCCTCTACAATTCTCGCGTGTGAACTAACCGTCCCCGAAAGGACACCTATGCGTCGCATCTGCGAATTCATTGCTACAGCCTCTCTCGTCATCCTGACCTCTCATCCTGGCCTTCTCCAGGGGCAGATGGATAGTTCCCACTCCGTTGCGGGTGGAGGCATCTCTGCTCCGGGATGGACGGGAGAGATTGATGCCGGAGCAAAGCAGGCGGGCCAGACGATCAAAGACACCAAGCTCACCCAGGAAGGCAACAAGCTGCAAGTGACGACCGGTCCGGCGGCAGCCTTTTGGAAGCCCTCGAACATGGCGGCCGGGAACTACACCGTATCTGCCACATTCACTGAAGCAAAATACATGAACCTGAACAACCACCCTCATCCCTACGGCATTTTCATCGCCGGTCATGACCTGGGCGGCGACCTGCACAGCGAGTTATACTGCGAGGCCTATGGCGACGGAAGATTCATCGTACGCGGATTTGGACCGGAATCCTTTCAGATGAACGGCCACGGAGAGACGAACGCCGCCGTTCATAAGGCAGCCGGTCCCGGCGAACCCGTCGAGCAGAAGATTGCGCTATCGGTGAAAGGTGACAAGGTGGAGTGCGCGATCAATGGCATGGTGGTTGCGAGCTACGACAAATCAGCACTGGTAACTCCGGGCAAGCTCAAGTCCACGGATGGCGTTTACGGGATTCGTTTCGCCCACAACACAGAAGGCACGGTCGCTGATCTTAAAATGACCAAGCCCTAGCACTGCCCAGCAGATTCTCTACGGGTAGGACTCAAAGAAAAACATTTCGCGGACCCTTCGTGGAAATGTTCTTCTAAAGGCGGCTAGAGATTCACTGCGAGATAGCCAATTCCTCTTCCAGAAGCTGCTTTTGGAACAGATCCGCATAATAACCGTTCTTGGCCAACAACTCGTCATGCGTGCCCAGCTCCACGATACGACCGGCGACCAACACGGCAATCTGATCCGCGTGACGAACCGTAGAAATGCGGTGCGAAATGAAGAGCGTCGTACGACCCTGCATCACGCGCTGCAGTTCTCCCAAAATCTGCTCCTCCGTGTAGGTGTCGACGCTGGCAAGAGCATCATCGAGGATCAGTATGCGGGGATTGCGGATAACCGCGCGGGCAATGGCTGTGCGCTGCTTTTGCCCGCCGGAGAGCGTAACACCGCGCTCGCCGACCATCGTCGCCAGGCCAGCAGGGAATTCTTCAAATTCCCGCCGGATGTGCGCTGCCTCAGCCGCCTCGAGCACTTGCGCTTCGCTGGCCCAGGGAGCCCCAAAGGCGATGTTTCCGCGAATGGTCTGGCTGAATAAAAACGTCTCCTGGGGCACGAAACCAATATTCGCGCGCAGCACTTCGAGCGGGTAATCGCGGATAGGGCGTCCGTCAACCAGAACCGCTCCCGGGGCCGCGTCATAAAGCCGCGGAATCAAATTCACCAGGGTCGACTTTCCCGAGCCGGTTGGCCCCACGATGGCGAGACTGCTTCCTGCAGGGATCCGCAGCGACAGCGAGTGCAGTACCTCGGAGCGGCCGGAGTCGGCACCGGAGTAAGAAAAGTCCAGGTCGCGAAACTCGATGTCGCCGCGCAATGTCAGGTCGCTGGGAATGCTAGCGTCGGCCACCGCATCGTCGATGGTGGGCTTATCCGATAGCAGCTCATCGATGCGCACCACCGAAGCCGTGCCCCGCTGCCACAGGTTTACCACCCATCCGAGGGCGATGACCGGCCAGGTCAGCATGACCATATAGGTGTTGAAAGCGACAAACTCACCGATGCTGATGCGGTGGGTCAGCACCTCATGCCCGCCCACCAACAGGGTGATGGCCATTGCAAGTCCAAGGACAAACTCGAGCGTAGGCCACAGCATCCCCATGAGCTGAACCAGGCGCAGCCCGCGCCGGATATTTTCTTTGTTCGATTTCTCAAAGGCCGCGATCTGAGCTTCTTCCTGGGCAAAGGCCCGTACCAGCCGGGCGCCCGAAAAATTCTCCTGGGCCTGCGCGGAGATCTCGGAGTACATGGCCTGAATACGCTCGAAACGCTCATGAATCTTGCGCCCCAGCCCTTGCACCAGGATGCTGGCCAGGGGCAGAGGGAGCAGCGCCACCAGCGTCAGCCTGGGGCTGATGCGAAGCAGAAAATATAAAGCGCCGACCGAAAACAGGACAGTGTTGGCGCTGTACATGATGGCCGGCCCCAGCAACATGCGCACCGCGTTCAAGTCGTTGGTCATACGGGCCATGATGTCGCCCGTCCGGTGTTGCTGGAAGTAAGCAGCCGGCTGCCGCTCCAGGTGACGGAACAGGTCGTTGCGCATGTCGAACTCAATCTCGCGCGAGATGCCGATGATGATCCAGCGGGTCAGAAAGAGAAAGACGCCCTTGGCGGCGGAGATCGTAACCAGCAGCCCGGCGTAGAGGAAAATCTTCTGGCGGGTGACGCCCTGGTTCAGGTCATCGATGGCGACGCGGATGACCTGGGGAAAAAAAATCCAGATGGCATTGGAGATCACCGCTGCCAGTCCGCCCCAGACAAAGTCGCGGCGATAGCGGCGCAGATAGGGGAACAGAGGCCGGAGCGTGGCAACCATGCTGTGGCTATTCTAAACGCCTCAGGTAGGCGTACGCAGCAGCAGGTAAGCTCCGGCAAGGGCGAACAGCAAGTCCGGCGACCAGGCCGCCAGCAGCGTCGGTAGAAAGTTGATGTCTCCCAGGGCGTCAAACGTAAGGTTCACCACCCAGTAGGCGATGGCCACGCCGATGGCAGTCGCGATGCCGGTCAGCGACCCGCGTTTGCCCATGGACAGCGCGAAAGGAATCGCCAGCACCGCCATCACCAGCGTGACCAGGGGATAGGCCAACTTGACATTGAGCTGAACGCTGAGGTGCTTGGTGTCGAAGCCGCTTTGCTTCAGGTCGCGGATGTAGCGCTGCAGTTGACCGAAGGTCATCTCTTTCGATTGCAGGTCTTCCTTCTTGAAATATTGCGGCCGCTCCGTGATCTCCGGATAGCTATCCACACTGAATTGGCTAAAGCTGCTGACCGTTTCGCCATCGAACCGGCGCTCCCATCCATGTTCGAAGACCCATTGCTGCAGGTGCGGGTCCCAGTAAGCGCTGGAAGCAAAGATGCGGCGGGAAAGAGAGAAATTCTCCGGGTTGAACTCAAAGACCGTCAGATTGGCAAAACGGTCTTGGTCTGGATCAAAGAACTGGTAATAGAAGATGCGGCCTGGCTTGCCCGGCTCCTGCCGGCCGAAGATCCACTTCTGGTCAGGGCGGAGAAAGGTTTGCGCCGGCCTGTTTTTGATCACACTGCGTAGCGCCTCCTGGCGGCGATTGGCGCCGGGCAGGTACGACTCGTCGAAAAGGAAAAGGGCAACCGCGATCAAGGCCGAGACGACCAGGATGGGCACCATCACTCGGTACAGGCTGATGCCGGTAGCCTTCATGGCGGTAAATTCGTTGGTTCGGGTAAGTACGCCAAACGTGACCAGCACCGCCACCAGTACCCCCAAAGGCGCAATGTTGTAGATCATGCTGGGCGTGAGGTTGATGAGATATTCGCCGACCGTGACCAGCGGAGTACGGTTGCGGATGATGTCGCCCATCAACTCAAAAAAGGTAAATACCAGCATCAACAAAACAAAGCTGGACATGACCAGGGCAAACGTGGTCAGAAACTCGCGCAGCACATAGTCGTCGAGAATGAGCGGAAAGCGTCCGCGCTCGTGAGGGTTGCGCTCCTCCTCTTTGCTGCTTTCCTTCCTTGAGCGCAGCAACTCCGTGTTCTTGAACTTGTTGACCACAGCGGCCCACTGTGTGCCCACGGATCCCCCGACCGCCATTTGCCGCAGCAATAGCAGGCCAAATATAGCGAAGAGTATGTTGGCGGCCCATACCCCGGCAAATACCGAGACCTTACCCTCACGGGCGAGCTGAATGCCGGTGTTGGAAAGGAAGTAGTAGATGAAGACCAGCGCGATGGTCACCACAAAGCCGGCACTCTTGCCGCCTCTCCTCGAGGCGAGGCCGAGCGGAATACCGATGAGCATCAAAACCAGGCAGGCGGCCGGGTACGCGAACCGCTTGTGCAGTTCGATCAGATAGGCTTTGCCGCCAGGTCCTTTGCTGTGCTCATAGAGCGCGCGGTTGCCCATTGCGAGAATGGGCGTATCGGCGTGGCCGATGTGCGCGTCTTCCTGGGTACCGATGGTCAGGGGAAGTTCCGATTCCACGAACGTAGAGACTTGGTATTGAGGCGCCCCATTGGTGGTCACCATGTCGTGCTCGGTTCCATTACGCAAGCGCATAAGGATGGTGTGAGCTCCGCTATCGGCGACTACGGCCTCCTCAGCCGTGGTCACCTTGGGCGAGACTGGATCACTCAGGTCGGCAAGGAAGATGCGCTGCCATCGTGAGGCTCCTGTGCCGGCGCGAATATCCTGCACGTACAGGACGTAGTTTTTGAAGTCTTCATAGAAGACGCGCGGTTCTACTTCAAACGAAGCCTGTTGATCTTTGAGCGAGCTCTCGATCTTCAGCAGGGCCGCGGTCGCCTTGGGAGCGATATAAAGCGAATCCGCCAGCGATATTCCCCAGCCAACGATCGCGATAGCCGAGACCACCCGGACAAAGAACCAGACGCCGATGCCAACCGCCCGCATGGCGGTAATCTCGCTATCGGCCGCCAGCCGGCTCAGTCCGAGCAAGACCCCGACCAGCACCGCCATGGGGATGGTGAAGCTGAGGGTATTGGGCAGCATGAACAAAAAAATCTTGGCCACGCTTCCGAGCGATGCGCTGTTGCGAGCCGCCATCTCCAACAACTGCCCGAGATACTTCATGAACAGGATGAATGTGAACAGCGCACCGCCAAGAAAGGCGTGCGACAGCACTTCATGCCAGATGTAGCGGGTAAAAAGGCGCACAGGAAATCCCGATCTTCTGCTAACAGTCTAGAGCATTCTGCTGCGACCGCGGCCCGGATAGAGGAACGGTGCCTCAACTCAACAACCCTGTACAACGCAGGCCGCGGAAACTGGCTCAGGATCTTAGGTTCCGGGTAAACTCGGACGAAACCGCTTCCCGGCCCTTGAGTACCGAGTAGACAAACTCGAACGCGACGGGCAGAGTCCCGAAGGGACGGCTGAACTTAGCCCAGGACGCAGTCCTGGGTAGACATTGAAGTATCGATCAGTCCCGGAGGGACGGCTGAAGCGATGTCTCATAGTCACGTATGTTGCCTGGTCCACGTCGTCTTTGCTACCGCAGAGCGACGACCCTTTATCCGCGACGAAATCCGGGAGAGGCTTCATGGATATCTAAGCGGGATCGCGCGCGAGAATGAGATTCAGGTATTAGCGGTAGGCGGCACTGCTGATCACGTTCACTTGTTAATTTCCTTGCCCCGAACGATCTCCATTGCAAAATCCGTTCAACTATTAAAGTCGGGGTCTTCCAAGTGGGTTCACGAGAACTTTTCGGGATCAAGAACCTTTGCCTGGCAGGAAGGATACGGAGCGTTCTCGGTCGGAATATCGCAAAGAGCAGCGACGGTCAAATATATCCTGGCTCAAGTCGGACACCATAAACGGATCAGCTTCGAGGACGAGTTGAAGAAATTTCTTTCCGTCCATGGAATCAAAGAGGATTCCAGCCGTCCCTAACGGGACTAGACTTAACCGTCTAATCCTACCCAGGACTACGTCCTGGGCTAAGTTCAGCCGTCCCTTCGGGACTCGAAACGATGTCTACCCGCCCCGGAATCGCAGACTAGGCTGACCTCAGCCACCCCTTCGGGACTCTGGGCGCTAAGGGTACAGGGTCTGTCGACCGTCCGCCCATGCACATTTGAATTTAAAGAAGAGAAGGGGTGCGCGTAGTAGAAGCCGCCGCGCGTAACATCCGAGCGATATCTTTCGACGTGGAAAGATGTATCGACTCTGCCGGCGCACCCAAAGGAGGGAGAGCATGCTGCTATCTGGGAGTCTGCCTCTGCCATCTAACACCGGCAATGGCGAAAAGGTGTTATGACGAGCTATCGGCGGGGCGACCAGCCACGCCGGGCAGGAAACGATACCCGACGCCCCGCACAGTCTCGAGAAAAACAGGCTCAGCAGGATTGTCTTCAATGTAACGGCGCAGACGAACCATGAAGTTGTCGATGGCGCGCGTATCCGTATCCTCGTGCACTCGCCAGACCTGCTCCAACAGCTCCTTGCGGGAGATAATGCGCCCCTGGTTGAGCACCAGGTAACGAAGCAAATCGCATTCCATCAAAGTGAGGCGGACGTTCTTAAACGGGGTCGTCAGCTCAAGGGAAGCGAAGTGGATGGTGCGCCCGGCAAAGGTAAACGTGGAAAGCGGCTCAACGCTGGGCGATGGCTGAAGGGGCGGCGAGGCAACCTCGGGCCGAAGCCATGCCATGCGACGGAGCAGGCCATTAAGACGCGCCAGCAGGATAGCGAGATCAAACGGCTTGGGAAGGTAGTCGTCCGCTCCCGCACTGAATCCGTTGAGTACATCCTCCGGCCGGCCGCGGGCGGTGAGCATCAGGATGGGAACGAAATTCTGTTGCGCCCGTAGCTCCGCCGCGACTGAAAATCCATCCCGCCCCGGAAGCATGACGTCCAGGATGATGGCATCGATAGAGTCAGCAGCGATCACCTCCAGCGCGGTTTCGCCATCCACCGCCAGCTGCGCGGTGTATCCCTCTGCGCGCAGATTGAAGAGCAGACCCTGCGCCAGGTGAGCTTCATCTTCCACCACCAGAATGTGGGCCCCCACTTTATCTCGCCTCTTTGCTGGAGAGCGCCCGGGGAAGCTGCAGCCGGATGGTTGCCCCACGGCCTTCTCCCTCCGATTCGGCCACCACGTCTCCACCGTGCTGGCGGGCGATGGAGCGAACCAGGAAGAGCCCCAGGCCCGTGCCTTTGATGCGAAAAACATTGCGGGCCGGTACCCGGTAGAAGCGCGTGAAGATCCGTTTTAGATGCAGAGGCGCAATGCCCAGGCCATGATCGGAAACAGTAAGCATCATCCAAGCATCTCCGTCGAGCGCAAGATGCACTTCCAGTTGCGGCCCCTGGGGCGAATACTTAACCGCATTATCGAGAATGTTGAGCACCGCGGTGCGCAGGTCCTCCGGATTGCCGACCACCGCCAGTTGCTCGGCGTTCCCGTCCACCGTGAGCTGGATAGTGGATTCCTGCAAGTGGTAGCGTTGCAGCGTAGTACGGATGCAGTCCTGAACCACGTCGTCGAATAGCACCTGCAGCCGGACCTGGTTGCGCGCCCGCTGGCCTATCTCGCCCGCTTTGAGCACCTGCTCCACGGTGGCCAGGAGTCGCTCGGTGTCCGAGAGCATGATGTCGTAGAACTCCTTCCGTTGCGCCTCCGGCAACTCGCGCCGCTGCAGGGTTTCCAGATACAGCCGGATGGAGGTGATCGGCGTCTTGAGTTCGTGAGTGACAGCGTTGAGAAAGCTGTCGTGGCGCTCGTTGCGCTTGACCTCACGCACCAGGAAAATGGTGTTCAGAATCAGACCCGCGATCAGCAGCAGGAAAAAAAGAACCCCAATGACCAGCAGGATCAGGCTGCGCCAGTTGATGATCACCCAAGTGACGTTGAGCGCGATCGCCACCGCGACCAGGCACGCGCCCAGAGTGATGGAAAGAACAATCGCATTTCGGCGTCTGGTGATGCGCATCCCGAAGGCCTTTCCCAAAGTATAGCGGCGCCAAAAGGGAAGGGCGCGACCGAAGCCGCGCCCATGGTTGGCAACCCAACTGGATAGCTAGGAAACGCCCGCAGGGCGGGGATCATTCGGATCGAACTGGGCCACTTTCACATTGCTGGCGAGGCCCATCTTCTGGAGCAGCCAAATGCCATAGTAGTTCACATCGAACTCCCACCAGGTAAGGCCATGCCGGACCGAGACGGGATGCGCATGATGGTTGTTGTGCCAACCCTCGCCACCGGTAATCAGAGCCACCCACCAGTTGTTGCGCGATTCGTCGCGGGTGGAAAAGCGCCGGGAACCCCACATATGGGTGGCGGAGTTGACCAGCCAGGTAGCGTGTAGACCAAGAGTCACGCGCAGGAAGATGCCCCACATGACGCAAGACCATCCGCCAAATGCCAGCAGAGCCAACCCAACCACGATCATGGGCACGTAATGATATTTGCTCAGCCAAATCTGGAAGCGATCCTTGGCCAGATCGGGAGCATAGCGAGCCATGAGAGCCGTCTCGTGGTGTAGGGCGTCGCCGGAGAGAATCCAGCCCGCGTGCGACCACCATCCGCCATCATGGGGAGTGTGGGGGTCACCTTCGCGGTCCGTAAGCTGGTGATGAACGCGGTGGGTGGCTACCCAGAAGATCGGTCCGCCCTCGAGTGCCAGGGTGCCGCAAATAGAAAGAAAATACTCCAACCACTTTGGCGTGCGGTAGCCGCGGTGGGTGAGCAAACGATGGTATCCCATGCCGATGCCCATATTGATCGACACCACCCAAAGCCCGAGGAAACAGAAGAAGGCCTTCCAGGTAAACATGAAGAGAGCAACCACAGCGAGCACGTGGAAAGCCACCATAAAGCCGGTGGTTACCCAGTTCGTCTGGTTCGCTTGGGTGTCTCGTCCAAGCACTGGTACGTCGCTATGTGGTTGCATGCGACGCCGTTTGTCGGTCTTGCGGTCACCGGCTTCTGCCGGAGCAACAATGGTTGGGGTGAGCTCTACGATTTCAGTCAGCATGGTCTGGGCAAAGTCCCTTTCGAACGTGAACACTGCGGGATCGGTTAACTTCGAACCTAACAGGGGTCCTGTCAGTCCGTTCGTAAGAGTTTTGTAATGACAGTTGTTCATACTGGTATGCATCCAAGTTGTCGGGCTCGAATCGCTCGCAAGTAGGTCTGCCCGTGCGGTTTGCATCTGAATCTGTTCTTTTGCGGGGTGTTTAGGGTGGCGAATTCTTTTGGGCGTTTTTGTGGACTTTTGGGTCATGTACTTTCACTGGCTCTGGTGGCTCAGGCCTCGGCTGCCCTGGGACAGATCGATCTGCCCACCAGCAAACGACTGGCCGAGCCCGTTCCCGGTGCACCACAGCGACTCAATAGCCTGCCCATGACAGCCGCCATTTCTCCGGATGGGCGCTACCTGGCAGTCGTGAACGCCGGCTACGGCACTTTCGAGTCGCGCTATCAGCAATCGATTGCTGTGCTCGATATCCAGACCGGCAAGGTAACCGATTTCCCCGAGCCGAGAACAGCCACGGGTCTGCCCCAAACCCTCTATTCGGGGCTGGCCTTCGGTAAGGACGGCACCCACCTGTACGCGGTATTCGATTCTCTAAGCGCACCTGAGGGAAACAACAAAGACGCTACCGGCAATGCCATCGCTGTTTATGAACTCAACAAGGGCCAGGTAAAGCCACAGCAATTGCTTGCTGTCCCATTACAGCAGTTGGCCTTGGGAAAGCTGCAAAATCAGGTGGGCGTGGCTTTGCCTGCCGGTACCGCGATTCCTTCGCCAGCCGGCATCGCGGTCCGCAAGGGGCCGGACGGGATCGATGAATTGCTGATAGCGGACAATCTTTCCGACGACGTTCTGCTGATGAATGGAGTCACCGGGAAAGTGCTGCGACGCTTTGATCTGTCGCAAGGCAGCGTGGTGCCCTCCACCTATCCAATTTCCATTGCAGTCAATCGGTCGGGAAGCCGCGCCTATGTGGCGTTGTGGAACGGCTCGGCGGTGGCAGAACTCGACCTGAACAACGGCAAAGTGGTTAAAAAACTCGATCTGCTCCCTCCCAATGCTCCGACTTCGCCCAGTTCCCATCCTGCGGCTTTCGCCTGGGGCCCGGAGGAGAAAATTCTTTACGTCGCCCTGGCCAACCGGGATGCGGTCGCAGCCATGCGTGTCGGTGGCGATGAGCTCAAACTAGAAACTATCTACGAGACCCGGCTGCCCGGGCAGACCTATTTTGGGGCGATGCCAGATGCGGTCGCTGTATCGGAGGATGGCAAACGGCTGTTTGCCGCGAACACCGGCTCCGATGCCATCGCTGTCTTTGATCTTCGCGGACACCAACCTCACACAAAGCCGCTGGGGTGGGTGCCGACAGAATGGTATCCAACCGCCTTGGCGGTGGAGGGCAACAAGCTTTACGTGGCTACTGCCAAGGGCCAGGGCACGGGACCGAACAACATGCCGCAGCCACAAGTCCCCGGCCAACCGCTGTCGAAGAGCGAGGCTTCAACCTACATTGCCACCCTTCTCTATGGATCGCTTGCTGCCATCGATCTATCGAAGATCGAGACCCAGCGGCAGCAGCTGACGCGAACCGTGATAGAGACGAATATGATGAAGGCCGCGCAGCGGAAGATTGCTTTCCACGGCGGGACCAACCCGATCCGGCACGTGATCTACATCATCAAAGAGAACCGGACCTACGACCAGATCCTGGGTGACCTGGGTGCAGGCAACGGCATGCCCGCCCTCACCATGTACGGCGAAGACATAACCCCCAATGAGCACAAGCTGGCGAAGCAGTTTGGCGTGCTCGACAACTTCTACGATTCAGGAGAAGTTTCCGGCGACGGACACGTGTGGTCCAATGCCGCCATTTCGAGCGACTACACCGAGAAGACATGGCAGCAGAGCTACCGTGGGAAAGAGCGCGTCTACGATTACGAGGGCGAGGTGGAAAACGGCTATCCGCTGCGCGAAGGCATTTCGGATATCAATGAGCCCACCAGCGGATACCTCTGGACCAACCTGGCCCGCAACGGAAAAAGCCTGTACCACTTCGGAGAATTCATTTCGACCCGGTTCTGCTCCAGCCCGGATTCAATACCCAAGGGATCATCCCCGACCCAGGGAACGCCAGAACCCGAACCTGCGCAGTGCGGAGCGCGGGGCGACATCCGTCATGGCGAAGCGATTCCGCAAAACTATGGCGGAGGAACCAGCCTCTATCCCTGGCCAATTCCGTTGATCAACGAAAACATCGCGACCAAGCCTGAGTTGGTCGGTCATTTTGACCCGCAATACCCTGACTTCGAGCTCAGCTTTCCCGATCAGTTGCGGGTGGAAGAGTTTCTGACCCACTTCCACAAATGGGTGGAGGATCGCCGGCAGGGGCACGATACGATGCCGCAGTTCATCCAACTCCGCCTCCCCAACGACCACACTGCGGGCACCACTCCAGGAATGCCGACGCCAAAGGCCTCGGTGGCAGATAACGACCTGGCGGTAGGACGGGCAGTGGAGGCCATCGCCCACAGCCCCTATTGGGACGACACGGCATTTTTTATCTTGGAAGACGATGCCCAGAACGGAGCGGACCACGTCGACGCCCATCGCAGCGTAGCCCTGGTTGTGAGCAAATACTCGCCCCGTGCCGCGCAGCCGAAGGTGGACAGCACCTTCTACACCACGGTCAGTGTGATTCGGACCATGGAAGAGCTGTTAGGTCTGCCGCCGATGAACAACAACGACGCCTTCGCTCCGCCCATCGCCTCGCTGTTCACAGGCGTGGGAGATCAGCCGCCCTACGAAGCCGACTATCGTAATCGCGACAACGGGCTGTTGTATCAGGCAAATGGACCCAAAGCGCCGGGGGCGCAAGCCTCGAGCCGCATGGACTTCACGCACGAGGATCGAGCCGATCCGCGGGTGTTGAATGTGATCCTATGGCGGGATGCAATGGGGAATAAACCGCTGCCTGCCATGCTGGCCAAGCCCGCCGCGAAACAGCGGGACCACGACGACGATGATTGATAAGCGGCCGCTGAGCACCCGAAAAACATTTCCAGGAAGGGTCCGCGGAACTGCAGATCCCTCGGCTTCGCTCGGGATGACAAAAAGGAGAGGGCTGTTGCAAGGAAAGGTCGGTTGGTAAAGGAAAGGGCGGTTGCTAGAGGTTTCCCGCGCCTCAACAACCGCCCTGTCCATTGGTAACGGTCCTCTCCTTGCGACGGCCCTCTCCTTTTTGTCATCCCGAGCGAAGCCGAGGGATCTGCGGTTCTGCGGAACTTTCTTGGAAATGTTTTTCGACAGCCTCCCTACCCGACGAAGTCCACCTGCACTGGAGTCGAAATAATCCCCCGCTCATAACCCATGCCAAGCAGCTTGCGAATAGCCTCTTTCCCATCATCCCCGTAATTCAGCGTGCGCTGGTTCACGTACATACTCACGAAGCGGTTTGCCATCTGTGGATCGAGGTCGCGGGCAAACTGCATCGAATACTCGAGCGCCGCCTCACGATGATCGAGCGCGTGCTGGATGCTGTCGCGTAGCGCCTGCGTAACCGTGACCATGACCTCCTCGCCCAGGCTGCGGCGAATGGCGTTGCCGCCCAGGGGTAAGGGCAGCCCAGTCTGCTCCCGCCACCATTGGCCGAGATCGATGACCTTGTGCAATCCGCTGGCGGCGTACGTCAACTGCCCCTCGTGGATGATGAGACCGGCATCAAAATTCCCCGCGACCACCTCCGGGATGATCTTGTCAAAGGGAACGGTAACGGTTTCAATCTCCGGCGCGAACAGCTTCAGGGTGAGATACGCGGTGGTCAGAGTGCCGGGAACCGCCACCCGCACCCGCCCGATATCACTGGCCGCAATACGCTGGCTGGCAACAATCATGGGGCCGTAATTTTCCCCGACACTGCCGCCACAAGCCATCAATGCGTAGTCCTTTTGCACGTAGGGATAGGCGTGAAACGAGATCGCGGTAACGTCGTAAAAGGCCTCATTCATGGCCTTGTGATTCAGGGTCTCGATATCGCAGAGGGTGTGGGTGAACTTATATCCGGGAACCCGAATCTTGCCCGTAGCCAGGCCATAAAACATGAAGGCGTCGTCGGAGTCCGGACTGTGAGCAATGGCGATCTCCCTAACCGCGCTCGAACTCGTGCTCAGACCCTTGGCCGGGGCATCCGGTGGAAGCGAAATAGGCGTAGTGGTCACAAAGTCCTTTCTGATAAATCTCGGCAGAGCGACCTTAAAGAACCCGGTCGCGGGAATCGTTGCCGAACGATCCCAATATGCTTACGCAGGCCGTCGCGGCGAGGATCTTGACGGCATCGCCGGGGAGGAACGGTGCGACCGACTGAGCGAAAACAACAGAAAATTTCAAGTGGGTGAGCAGCCCGAGCCAGGTAGCGCCGGCAGCAAGAATGACCATGCTGCCCAGCCCAGCGGCCGCGAGTGCGGTCAGGAACGAACGACGGCCACGCCGGTAAAGCAGACTAGTCAGCGCTGCGGCAAAAGGGTAGGAAAGCAGGTACCCACCCGTAGGACCAAGCAGTTGCGCGATCCCGCCTGGACCATGAGGGCTGAAAACCGGTAAACCAGCGGCGCCTTCCGCCAGGTAAAGCGCCAGGCATGCAAAGGCCGGTCCCGGGGCAAAAAGCAATCCCAACAACAGCACGGCGAACGTTTGCATGGTCACAGGAACCGGAGTGAACCCGAGCGGTACGGCGATGTGGGCGCAGATCGCAACCAGGGCCGTAGCCGCGACAACGGTCAAACGGGTCTTCAACGCGATACGGGGCAGGTGCAACGCGTGAAGCCTGTCTTGCTTAAAGCCGATTTCTGCCATCTTTGATCTCCCCATCCGGCTCCCTGGCGCCAGCGCCTGGTTGCGCAGGGTCGTGCCGCAAAATATGCCGGGCAACTGAGAAAGCCACCCACAGTAATGCGCAAAAGCTGATAGCGAAAGCCACGAACAAAAGCCGCATAGAGGACGACCGGGCTCAAGAACAACTTGAAGCATAACAAAAAATGACCGTCTACCGCAGGCTGGCTTTCAGCCACGCAAGATACGACTCAGAACCGCCCGAAACCGGGAGCACCAGCAGCTCAGGAACCTCGTAGGAGTGCAGGCTGGCAATCGTCGATTGCACCTCGGGGGTGAGGGAGGCGCTGGTCTTGATCACGATGAGTACTTCGCCCGCGGATTCGACGTTGCCCTGCCAGCGGTAAATCGATTGCACGCCGGGCAGGATATTGACGCAGGCAGCCAGTTGCTGCTCGACCAGGCGATGGGCGATGCGCTCGGCCTGCTCGCGATCGGCGCAGGTGGAAAGAACAATCTGAAAATCGGTCATATGTTTACCAACTATGGTTCCCTCGATCGCAAGCGTGAAAACTTCCCCTTACGTGACAGGGTTCATTGAGAAGATAAGTCAACAGATTGTGAGGCGATTGTGATCACAGAAAAACCAACACAGTGGCACCGTTTGACGCGAAGCGTCTCATCATACTTTTCTCGCTCGGGTCGCCGGGTCGCCACCGTCGTGGCCATAGTCATCGCCCTCTTGCTCGGGTACCACGCAACCTTTGGGGCCAACGGCCTATCGGCTTATCAACAGAAGCGCCATCAGCACCAAATGCTGCAGCAGGAGATTCTGCGCTTGCAACAGCAGAATAGCCGCTTGCAGGACCACGTGCAGCATTTGCAGTCCGACCCCGACGCCATCGAGCACGAAGCCAGGGTCATCCTCCGCTACGCCAAGCCAGGAGAGGTCATCTACGCCTTGAACGACAAACCCCAAGCCACGCAACCCGCCAAGTAAGGGGGAGCGCGGGGACCGCATTCCCGGCTCGGCTAGGTCCCCAGACCGAGAGGGTCGATAGATCGAAATCCGCTGGATGCGCGAGTTTTCTCGCGAGTCACCGCTCCGATGCTTTGTATCAGGGCACGACTTCAGTCGGGCCGTTGAGGCCCAACAAAGATCTGGGCTTTAGTGTGTACGTGAGAACCTACCGATTTGCAAAATGAGTCCCGCAGGGACGGTTGAACTTAGCCCAGGACGCAGTCCTGGGTAGAAATTCGAGAGACGAAAAGTCCCGTAGGGACGACTGGCGTTTACCCGGAGGCGATCCCAGGTACTTCCATCTCAAAATATTCCGCGATTTGAGAATTCCCGACCGGCGCCCGAATTCAGGACCATGTCTCGATTAACCTTTTTAGTCGTCCCTGCGGGACTTTTCAATGGAGCATGCTAACCCAGGACCGCATCCTGGGCTAAGCCGTCCCTCCGGGACTCGATTTCGTGATGGTCGTTCTCACTCAGACACTTTAGCCGCTGTGCTTTTTGCCCTGACACAGCCTAAAAAAAATATCTATTTTTCCTCCGGCGCCGCTGTGAGCACCGGGAGCGAGGGGATGTCCCGTTCTATCGGTACGAGGAATCTCAGCGGAGAGCGCACCATCTGGCGCAGCAGATAACGCACCAGTTGCCGTTGTTCGCGCCCGCGGACATCGTAGGCGCGCAGGGCGACAAAAGCTGAAATAGAGAAGCTGACGCCGAGGTTGAGAACAAACGTCACACCGATGCCGGCCATGGCGTAGTAGAACCAGTCCTTACCAAACGAACTGGTGCCGAACCGCGCCGCGGCCAGCGCCAGCGTCCCGGTCGAAAGGGTCACGTGGCGCACATCGAAGGGTATCCCGAAGAAGCGGGCGATCACCGGCACAAATCCCAGCAGATAACCAAGCGCAATGCTGGTGCTCCAACCGGCAAGATTAAGCTCGATCCACGCAGCAGCGGACGTCATCTTGTTTTGCCCGATGCGCCGGCCAAAGGGGTGCTGAGAGACGGCTTCCGTAAGGCGATGAAAGACGGCAAAATTCTCGCACCACCCGCCGATCAGCGCTGCAAGCCATAGAATCACCCCCGTTCCGGCCGCGTAAATGATAGTCCCGGAGGCGAAGGGATGAAGCGCCTCGTAAACGTGCCGGGCGCTCTCGTCGGGCAGATAATGCTGGGCAAACATCACCCGCCACAGCCGCTCCAGGGCAACGCACCCGATGCACACGGCAATCACGTTACCAATGGCTGCTGCCAACTGGGTGCGCGTGATGCGGGCGGTGAAGTCGGCAATCTTGCTCCAACTCGCGTTCCCCGGATTCGTGCGCACAATCCCGGCAAACGTAGCGGCGGTAGCCGAAGGCTGCTTGGTGGCCAGCACCAGGCCGAAGACCTGCAGCAGGACAAAACTGATCGCGTAGTTGGTCCCGGTAAGAAAACCCTCCACAAACAGCGGGAAATTCTGCTCCACGATACGCATCTTGAACGCAGCGGTCAGCACGGTCAAAAGCCCACCGCCGATGGCAGCGAGCCACATTTGCCAATACTCCCTACGGCTGTGAGCGATGTAGTGTTCGCCGCTGCGTCCTGTGCGCTCTACCGTTTTGCGCGCCAGCAAATTCAGGTTCTGCTTCAGCAGGGAGGAAACCCGTTTGTCTTCGAGCCGCCCTTCGATCAGCTGGTTCAGCAAATTGCGGGAGGCCGCGAGACTATCGACGCCGGCCACCGGTACGGCGCTGTGGGTGAGAACCCTGGCCAGCCCGTGCATGCGCATCATGGCCAACTCGATACTGCGCAGGTCGAGCACCAAGTCCGCGCTGACTCCGGTGGTTTCCATGCCCAGGCGCACCTGGCCAAGTTCTTTGCGGCAATTGCTGATGGCCGTTTTCCAGACCTCGAAGCGAGGCGCGGCTTCCGCCGCATCTGTAGCCTCTACCAGTTCCTGGGTAGCAAAGATCAGATGGTAAAAGGGCGAGTTCTGCACCTCCGCCCGGCCGCCGCGATCGCGCATGGCCGCGGTGACGCCGCGGCCTGCAGTGCGCGTGGCAATCAGGCAAAGTGCCTGGCGTAGATCGCTCTGTAACCGAGGAGAGGAACGCGGCCCACCGCCCGTAGCAGGGGGAGCGAGAATCGTGCTGACACGTTCGAAGAGAGGCTGCGGCAACTCCAGAAAACGCTCCACATCGCGGGAGTGAGCAAACAGCGCGATCAAGAGGCGCGAGCTATCCGTGACCGCCATGGCTGAGGGCAGAAGCCGATTGAAAAGCCGGCGAAGCCCTTCGGAGAAAACCGCATGGTGCCGGGGCAAACCCGCCTCCGCCAGCACAGCCACAGAATCGAGCTGCGAAACCATGGATTGAAAGGCTTCCTGAAAGTCGAGCCGCAGCAGATCGTCATGCTCCACCATGCGCAGCCAACACAGCAGGCGCACGTTGAACGACCGTTCGCTCGAGCCGGTCCAGATGGTATGGAAGAGGCGGGTAAAGCTCGTGGTTTGCGTATCCAGAGTAGTGGCGGCAGAAAATGCTTTCGTTCGGGCACGCAACTCGTCTTTGGCACGAGCAAAAGCAGGCCGGTGCCGCGAATGCCGGCGCAGACGCAAATACTTGCGGATGGATCGGCCCAGTTTCACCTTGCGTTCATTCTAAACGGGGGGAGGAGCGCGATCTTTTTCGTACGATCAACCCCGGTTGCAGTTTACGTGGCGTGCGCAGGGCGCAGCTCCTCAATCGCAAGCGAGAGCGCTGCCTGCAGCCGCTGCTGGGTATCCTGGTCGAGTTTGGCGCCCCCGATGGTCAGGTAAAAAACATCGATCGCGATCTCCCCTTCCGTATCGATCAGGGCGACCTCGATATTGCAATGGTGCGCAGCCAGCGTGGTGGCGATTTTGCGCAACAACCCGGGCCCATCCTGAGCGACCACCTGCAACAGGGTGCTGTGGGTGGACGCAGTGTTATCGAAATCAAGCCGAGTTTCCACCTTGACCATAATGGGTGCGCGGACGGCTTGACGGCGGCGCAGAAGCACTTCGATCGGGGTTTTAAGCGAGATGACGTCGAGCAGGCTCTGGCGGAAGCGATCCACCTCAGACGGATTCAACTCCAGGGTCCGGAAGGGATCGGAAAACTGAAAGGTGTCGACGATGATTCCGGCGTCGTCGGAAAACGCCTCGGCTTTGACAATGTTCATGCCCCAGGACGATAACGCCCCGGCCATATCGGCAAAGAGCAAGGGACGGTCCTTCGTGATAACCGTTAGTTCCCAGAGCTGGCGCACGCTGCGCAGGTTGATTTGGACGGGCGATTCGGCAAGCTGAAGTGCCATCTGAAAATGGTCGTGAATTTGCTCCGGCATGCGGGTCTGTAGATAGCGCTGGGGAAAACCTTCCAGAAAACTGCGCAGTTCCTGGGCGCGCTCCGGCGCAAGAGTCAGAATGCGCCTGAGCAGCGTAGGGTCGACATCAGCGCGGTAGCGCTCCTGATCGACGCTCCGGTCCATGAAGTTGGAGGTGGCGATATAAAGTTGCCACAAGCTATCCGCCTTCCATGGGGTCAAAGCATCGGGATTGACCGCCTTGATGTCGGCATAGGTCATCAGGCACAGCATCTTCAAGTGAGTCTGCGATGCCGCCTTTTCGGCAAAGGCGCGTATGGTCTCGGTATCAAAAATGTCGCGGCGTAAGGTGCTCGACATTTCCAGATGATTGCGGATCAGCCGTCGCACCTGGTCGCGCTCTTCGGCATCCAACTCCAGCCGCGCCAGCAGGCTGTCGGCCAGCTCCACGCTCTGCACCGTGTGGTCGCCGGTCCGGCGAGCCTTGCCCGTGTCGTGCATGAGTACCGCCAGGAAGAAGAGATCGAGGCGGTCAATCTCCGACAGCAGGGTAGAGAAGCGCCGTTCCCAGGCCAGATGGGGTTGGCGCAGGGCGTGCACATTGTCGATGACCAGAAAGGTATGCTCGTCGACCGTGTAGCGATGATAGG
Organism: uncultured Acidobacteriaceae bacterium; assembly: GCA_963830325.1. Lineage (GTDB taxonomy): Bacteria > Acidobacteriota > Terriglobia > Terriglobales > Acidobacteriaceae > PALSA-350. The sequence goes on along the minus strand of CAWHMV010000002.1, from coordinate 386,142 downwards.
AATCGCGAATTACCAGTGCGTCGATGCCGTGGAACTCGGGGATGAGCAACTCCAGAATTCCCAGCGCATGCATGGTGCGCAGGGCGTGTGCGGCATGCGGCCCAAGCAGGATCTCACGCAGCCCGTTCCACAGGAATGGACCTTCCGGGATGTGTACATCGAGTACCGGCAGAGCGTCTGCGAGGCGATCCTCAGCGTTTTGCGTCAGCCGGTAGCCATGCGCCGCAACCAGGGCAAAGACGCGAAGAATACCCTCCGGACCCGTGAACTGTGCAGCTTCCGAAACATCGATGCGTCCGTCCTGGATGACGAAATCGGTGCCTGGGATGGGAACCCGTTTCCGCCGTTGCGGACGGTAAAAAGACTGCCGTGCCGGTGGGAGAGCTTCCATGGCCAGGACTGCGCGCCGATAGACCGTCCGCGCATGCCGGTAGTAGGTCCGCATCCAGTAAGCGGGGTCCGAGGTGCCTTTGGTTTCGAGGCCGATACTCTGGGCCGCCGCTTCATCCTGCGCATGCCAATCGAGGCTGTTGTCGTCGCGCCCGCTGCGCAGATGGAGAAAGCAGCGGGTAGCGCTAAGAAATTCAAAAGCCGACGCAGCGTCGTTGTGCACCGAATAGAGGGAATTGCCAAAACTGGTGGGCCAGGCCTTGTGTTCGCGAACGTGGTGGAGCAGATTGAGCCAGTGGGCTAACTGATGATCCCGCAGACCGCCCGGACACTCTTTGATATTGGGCTCGAGATGGAAGATCGTGTTGCCGTATTTTTGGTGACGCGCGCGGGCCAGATCGGCAAGCCGGTGTACGATGCCACTCCATTCACGCAGCGCAACTTCGGGCAGCGTTATGTTCTGCAGAGCCTGAGATAAAGCGTGATCCCCGGCGATAAAGCGCCGGTCAAGCAGGGAGAGGGTGAACTCGATGTTGTCGGGGTCGTAGCGATCGCATTCCTTCAGGGTGCGAATCATGGGGCTGGCCCGCAGGCCGAGATCCCACATGGCCTGATTGCAGCCGCGGATGTTCTCGCGAAGCCTGTCCTCCACTTTCTCATCGGCGCAAAGATAAAGCAGATCGACGTCGGAACAGGGGAAGAGTTCCTTGCGGCCGAAGCCACCTACGCCCATGAGTGCCAACCCGGGTGGAATCGGCCCACCGCTTTCGAACCGCCACAGAGGCTCGAGCAGGCAATCGACCACCAGGGCGCGGCGGCGGATACACAGCACCCCGTTGCCGGTCCGCTCGAAGGACTGCCGCATGCCCGCCATCTCGGCCTGGTAGTACTCTCGCAACTGCTGGTGAGACGTGAATGCAGCTTTCATGTCGACCGCGAAAGAGATTTAGACAACAAGGGCTTGATGTTCGTTGCTTAAAGATGGACCACCGGCTCTTCACATCCCAGGCTTACAACGCGGCCGCGCCACGTTCTCCATTGCGGATGCGGACAGCTTCATCGATGGAGGAGACGAAGATTTTTCCATCCCCGATCTTCCCCGTCCTGGTTGCTGTGATGATGGCCTGTACAGCCTTTTCCAGCAGTTCGTCCGGAATCACGGTTTCGATCTTGATTTTGGGTAAAAGGTCGACCGTATATTCGCGTCCGCGATAAAACTCCGTGTGGCCTTTTTGCCGCCCGTGGCCGCGTGCTTCGAGAATTGTCATCCCCTCCACACCAATGGCCATCAGGGCATCTTTGACTGCGTCGAGCTTCGACGGCTGAATGACAGCTTCTATCTTTTGCATAATCTGCTTTACAGAGTAGCAAGAGTATAGCCGGGAAGGCAGGATTCCCCTTCGGGTGCCGTCACTAAAACGTGGGAGAAGCCCGGACGGCCATTCTGGTTTTGTATCGGACCACGACTTTAGTCGTGTCCTAAACGCTGGGAAGAGGATCGGCCTTGAGAGCGTGCCTGAGAACTCCATTTCCAAACCCAGTCCCGCAGGGACGGTTGAACTTAGCCCAGGACGCTAGTCCTGGGTTGGTTTCAAAGGACGATCCAGTCCCGCAGGGACGGCTGAAAACAGGCCGCGACGCTAACCTGGACAACCTTCAGCCCTCCCTGCGGGACTCAACCATGTTGCATGACGTACCCCAGGACTAGCGTCCTGGGCTAAGTTCAGCCGTCCCTGCGGGACTGACTTTGGAATTGAGGTTTCACGCACCCTTTTAGCCCCTGAGGTACGCTTTTCGGGACCTGGAGAGCGACGCCATATCTTTCCAGAATCCGCATAGCAAATGCCTTATAGTGTTAGGTATGAGCGCGCCAGGCACCGACCGGTATCTATTCGGAAATCTCGAATCCAGCGGAAAAAATCAGGAAAAGGTTCGCGAGGTCAATTTCGGTTACGAGCAACCCGAGGGGGTGGTCATGACTTCCCTGGATTTCGCGGTGAATTGGGTTCGTAAGAGTTCGGTGTGGCCCATGACGTTTGGCTTAGCTTGCTGCGCGATCGAAATGATGTCGATGGGCGGAGCTCGATTTGACGTGGCTAGATTTGGCGCTGAGGTCTTTCGCCCTTCGCCACGGCAATCCGATTTGATGGTCATTGCAGGCCGGGTATCGCAAAAAATGGCCCCTGTCATCCGCAGGCTTTATGAGCAGATGCCGGAGCCCAAATGGGTCATCTCCATGGGCGCCTGCGCCACTTCCGGTGGAGTGTTTAACAACTATGCTCTGGTTCAGGGGGTCAACCAGATTATCCCGGTGGACGTCTACGTGCCGGGGTGCCCGCCGCGTCCGGAACAGTTGATGTATGCCATCACCCTTCTCCAAGAAAAAATACTGCGCGAGCGGGGAAGCGCAAAACGTGCATTAAACTTCCAATAATTGTGCAATTGTAATAAGTTTGCTGGGCGGTTCCTTTTTTGTGTGACCGGAGAGTCTTGTTGGCGGACCAGGTAACCAGAAGCTAACTCCCTTCGCGTTCCAACCGTTAAGATGTTGAGAATTAAGGCTAGTCGATAAAAGAAATATGCTGTAGATTACCGGATGTGACTGTTTTGCATCCAACAGTCTGAATTTGCGTGACGCGAAATTGATTGTAAGTCGAGCCACGTCCCATTTGGCTCGATGCCTTGTTGAAAGACTTCCAGGTTTTGTATGACTTTCCAGTGGTTGCGGAGGATAGACGCATGCTCTCTCGCCCCTTGACTTCACTGGGCCGAATTCTCCTAGTGGCTAGTGCAGTGGGACTCGGTTCGGTGAGTCTCCTAGCTCAGGATTCGACCAGTACAGCCCCCAAGCCGGCTGCTCCTGCAGACTCGCCAGCTTCACGAATTGACATTTTCCTAGGCTACTCGTACCTCGCGCCGCATGGCTCGGTTACGATTCCGTCGGGCGCCCTCATTGGCGTCAGTGGCCCGGTTTCGTACTCGTCCATCAACTACGGCGCGATTGGTAGCGTGAGCTACTTCTTCAATCGCTACGTGGGTGGGCAGCTCGAATACGCCAACCATCCAGACGGTAACAATGACGGAGCCTCTACCGGTCAGCTGGGCATGATTTTCCGCTACCCGACCGCGGAGATTACGCCGTTCGTTCATGCAGACGCCGGGTATGTAAGGTTGGGTGGCCCCTACCACCAGCCTTATACCTACGGCCCTGCGCTGACCATCGGCGGCGGTATGGATTACGCTCTGCCGTTCCTCGGTGGCCACCTCGGGCTGCGCCTGTTCCAGGCAGACTACGAGTACTTCCATGCCAACTTCGGTCCCCAACCGCCATATCCAACCGGCGGCCGGGCGAACCTCAAGGTTGCCCGCCTGAGCACCGGCATTATCTATCACATGGGCAGCATTGTTCCGCCGCCTCCTGTGACCTACAGCTGCACCGCGTCCCCTTCGCCGGCATTCCCTGGCGATCCGGTCACGGTTACCGGCACGGCCGCGAATCTGAACCCGAAAAAGACAGCAACCTATAGCTGGACGGGCAGCGGCGGCGTCAACGTTAAGGGCGACAGCACCACCGGTGCAGTCGACACCGCTGGTCTGGCACCCGGCAACTACACCGTCACCGGTCACGTTTCCGAAGGCCAGAAGGTTGGCCAGTTCGCGGATTGCACCGCCAACTTCACCGTCAAGCAATACGATCCTCCGACCCTCAGCTGCTCGGCCAATCCAACGACCGTTCAGCCTGGCGGAACGGCGACCATCACCTCCCAGGGTGTAAGCCCACAAAACCGGCCGCTGACTTATTCGTACAGCGCGTCCGCCGGCCAGATCAGCGGCAGCGGCAATACCGCCACGCTGAGCACAACCGGTGCACCTGCTGGCACCATCACCGTCACTTGCACGGTGCAGGACGACAAGGGTCAAACGGCAACTTCGACCACCAGCGTCAGCGTCGAAGCACCGCCGCCACCGCCCGCCCCGAAGACCAAGACGCTTTGCTCGATCAACTTCGATCGGGATAAGAGGCGCCCGGCCCGGGTCGACAACGAGGCGAAGGCTTGCCTCGATGACGTCGCTCTGAACCTGCAACAACAAACCGATGCCAGTGCCGTAGTGGTTGGCGAGGCGGCTTCCGATGAGAAGAAGGCCGACACGCTGGCTGCACAACGCGCCGTGAACACGAAGGACTACCTGGTCAAGGAGAAGGGCATTGATCCTTCCCGAGTTCAGGTACGGACCGGTACCCAAGGTAACAAGGAAGCCGAGAACTACCTTGTGCCTGCCGGCGCCACCTTCGACAGCGACGTACCTGGCACCACTGCGGTGGACGAGAACTCTGTGAAGGCGCAAGCCAGAACAGCTCCGGCTCGTGCGCATCGCAGGAAAGCAGCAGCTCCGGCCCAGTAACGGTACCGGCGGCTAAAACAGGAAAGGGTGGCCAGTTAGTAATGGCCACCCTTTTCATTGTGCTTGACCCTGCCCCACTCGCCGGTGCACGGTTAAATCCGGACAAATCTCGTCGAGCTTTCCGGATTTTTCAGGCACACACAAGTAGAAAACAATGACTCCATTCATCGGCCGTACCCTCTCCTCAGCTCTACTTCTGGTCGTTTTTCTTCCCAATCAACCGGCCCTGGCGCAGTCTGCATCCTGGGTCCCTGTGGGTCCTGATGGCGGGGACGGGCGCAGCTTTGCCGCCGACCCTACCAATCCAAAGCATCTTTACCTGGGAACCACCAACAGCTGGATCTATCAGAGCGACGACGGTGGCGGGAGCTGGCAGAGGCTGGCCAAGCTGGCCAAGACCGACGATCTGCTGGTGGACAACATCCTGGTGGATGAGTCCGATCCCAAGACACTCCTGGTCGGCACCTGGGTCGTCGACCATCCCGACGGCGGCCTCTTCATCAGCCACGACGCCGGCAAGAGCTGGACCGGGGTTGAAGGCATGAAGGGTCAATCCATCCGTGCCCTCAGCCAGGCGCCGTCCGATGCCAAGATTTTCATCGCCGGCACTCTGAAAGGTGTCTTCCGCAGCGAAGACAGCGGTGTGCACTGGAACCAGATCACGCCCGCAGGAAGCATGGACCTCCATGAGGTGGAGTCCATCGCCATCGATCCAAAGGATCCGCGGACCATTTATGCGGGTACCTGGCATCTGCCGTGGAAGACCACCGACGGCGGCGCCAACTGGCACAACATCAAGCAAGGCTTGATTGATGATTCGGATGTGTTCTCGATCATCATCGATCCCACGGTCCCCAGCGTGGTCTACACCAGCGCCTGTTCCGGGATCTACCGCAGCGATACCGGCGGGGAGCTCTATAAAAAGATTCAGGGCATTCCCATGACCGCGCGCAGGACGCGGGTCCTGATGCTCGATCCAACCAATCGCAACACCGTCTATGCGGGCACCACCGAGGGCTTGTACAAGACCCTCGATGGCGGAACCACCTGGAAACGGATGACCGGACCGGACGTGATTGTGAACGACGTCTTCGTGGACCCCAAGAATCCGCAGCACGTACTGTTGGCGACCGATCGCAGCGGGGTGCTGGAGAGCGAAGACTCGGCGGCCACTTTTAAGGCCTCCAACACCGGCTTTTCCCAGCGGCAGGTAGCCAGCCTGCTGATCGATGCAAAAACCCCACAGACCATACTGGCCGGAGTTGTCAACGATAAGACCTACGGCGGCGTGTTCGTCTCCCATGATGACGGCGCCACCTGGACCCAGCAAAGCAACGGCCTCCAGGGACGCGATGTGTTCGACATGTCGCAGTCCGCCGACGGCGTCATCCTGGCCGGAACCAACGCCGGTATCTTCCGCTGGGACGGTACCAACTGGCAGCCCGACGGAAAGATCGTCAAGCCGCAGAAAAAGACTTCCTACGTAGTCCACAAAGGCAAGCGTTCCAAGGTGGAAACAACCGTGATGGTGCCGGGCGGCCAGATCGACATGCGGGTGAGTGACCTCGATGCTTCAGGGAGCACCTGGTACGCTGCAACCGCCAACGGAGTGTATGCCAGTGCGGATCAGGGTGCCACCTGGGTAGGTGGTCCGGTACTCGACAAGACGGAATACCGCGCGGTAGCTTCTTCGGGATCGATGGTCATCGCGGCGCAACGTACCGCGCTCGCCTGGTCCGAGGACGGCGGAAAGAATTGGCAACCGCTGGCCATGCCGCATAAACTCACCTGGTTGCAATCCATCTCCATGGCAGCCAATGGTAGTGTCTGGCTGGGTGGTCGTGAGGGCGTCTTCTACAGTGAGGATCGCGGTCAGAATTGGACTGAGCTCTCCACTCTACCTATCTCCGACATCAGCGGACTGGTCTACGACCCCGACCTGAAGCGCGTGGTCATCACCTCATGGGCTTCCAGTTGGGTGTTGGCTGTAGATCCTGCGGATCGTACTTGGAAGTTCTACGACCCTGGTTGGAAGGTACGGCATGTGCGCTCCATGAGCGGGCGTCTGGTAGCCGCTACGTCTTATAACGGAGTGGTCATAGAGCCGCAAAAAGCGGCGGCAAAAGTGGCCGTTGCCCAGACCCACTAAAGCTGTTCCGTCGTGATCCAGCTGCGCAGCTTTGAGGCGCGCGATTTGCCTGCACTGCACCGGCTGGATCAAGCCTGCTTTGCGCAGGGGATTGCGTACTCCAAAGCAGAATTGCAATATTTTCTAACCCATCCCCGCTGTTCCTGCTGGGTAGCCGAGCAGCCCGGCAACAAGCTGGTCGGCTTTGTCGTCATTGAGCGCGCCACCCTTCACGGGCGGCGCGCCGGGCACATCGTAACCCTCGATGTGGATCCTGCTGCGCGCCGGCACGGCTTGGGAACTCTACTGATGCAAACCGCAGAAGAACAAATGAAGCAGGAAGGCGCAGCATGGATGAGCCTGGAAGTGGCGGAAAACAACGCCGCCGCCCGCCACTTCTATCGCAGCCTCGGCTTTATCACCCGGGGAAAAATCGCAAAGTACTACTGTGGAACCATCGACGCCGAAGTGATGGAGAAGGCGATCTGACCGCACCTTCCCTCGCCGGTGAAAACTATATCCAAACTCAGTCCCGTAGGGACGGTTGAACTTAGCCCAGGACGCAGTCCTGGGTTGGCATGCGCCATTGAAAAGTCCCGCAGGGACGACTGAAAAAGTTATCGAGACATGTCCTGGATTCGGGGAGCGGATCGGGAATTCTCAACCGCGGGATATTTTGAGATGGAAGTGCCTGGGATTGCCTCCGGGTAACTTTCAGTCGTCCCTACGGGACTTTTCGTCTCTCGAATCTCTACCCAGGACTGCGTCCTGGGCTTAGTTTCTACATTTTTCCAAGGCGAGGCGGCTCCCCGTTCCCTTGCAGTGCTACGCTTCTGATTGGATCAGGACTGGCTTTGTATCAGGGCATGGCTTCTAGCCATGCCGCAACACTACGGAAAGGAATCGGGCTTTAGCCCCTGGGGATGGCGAACCCTAAGCGCAATGCGAGCGGGGATCGAATCCTGAGTCCGTCGCGCACGTTTTTTGTAACCACGAAGACGAGCATGGGCAAGGCGTTGTTACAGTCGGACCGCAACGCTACGCTCTTGATCGATGTGCTTCGTTTCTATGGGAAGGAAAATTTCAACTGCATGGGCGATAGCACCGTTGAGCGAGTCATGCAATTCATCAAGGGTGGATTTTCCTATCGTCTGAAAAGAGAATTGGGGTATTTGGGAGAGGTGTGGCAACGCGGCTTTTCCGAGGTGCGCGTCGACAATCGCGAGAGCTATGTGTGCCATCAGGAATATATTGCTCAGAATCCCGTTAGGAAAGGGTTGGTGGACTCGCCGGAAAAGTTTCCTTACTGCTTCACCTATTTGGCAGAACGAAAGCGAGCAGGGGCTAAAGCCCAATCATAGTTACACCTGTGCGGCACGGCTAAAGCCGTGCCCTGATACAAAACATCAGGGCGGTGACTCACGGAAACCCCGTGTTTCCTCAGGTACATCGTCTCTGAAATGTAGAAACTCCAGACCCAGGACTGCGTCCTGGGCTAAGTTCAGCCGTCCCTACGGGACTGATTTTGCAATCGGTTGGTTCTCGCGCAGACTCTGAAGCCCCTGAGGTTCCCTGAGCCCGGCGCCTACGGACCGAGCATGCGTCAGATTGCTTTTAGGGGAGGTGGCTTTTAGCCGGGGGGAGGGGAAAGCCGGCAGCGCATGACTTCAGGGGGGAGGGACGATGCCGAGGTTAAGGAAAGCCGATCTGTACCGCGCAGCGACCAACGCGCGGCTTATCTCTAGCGAATAAAGACTCTCCAGCAAAGAACCGCAACGGCTACTAATGCTGCCTGAAAAGCGAAGGCAAAAACAATACCGCGCGCGCATCCCAGTTTGTCTTCGTAATAGAGCTGCTCCGGATTATCCTCGCAGACATCCGCAACATTGAGGGAAACTATGGACTCCTCTTTGCGCACGATGCGCAACTCCGGCCTCATCGATTGCCCCGCTAAATTCGGAAATGCTTGCATGCCCATGGTGTCCCCTTTCAGCTACTGAGTGTAGCGGGAACAGAGGCGGGTATCTCAACAGTTATGTACAACTTTGGTCGGGTAACTCGCGAGACCGGCCCGGAACGGTACTGTGATAGTTCCGAAATGGGGATGGTGTTGGGCTGTATTGACGCCTTTCCCCCCAACTTCATTACCCCGGTAACGGCGAACCGAGTGCGGAAGAGTGGACAAAGGAGTGCCGAAAGTGCTGGAACTCTATCCTTGCCTGAATCTGCGACTAAGTTTCCGTCCTATAACCTCTCCAACATCAGCCCTGGGCGAGCGTGATGACCGTTATTTCCGGCTGGCAGCGAAAGCGAAACGGCAGGGTGACGGCACCGATGCCTCGATTGACATAAAGCTGCATGCCATCGCCCATCCGGAACAGCCCGTGCACGTACTTGATCCCCATATCCGGTAGAAACAGTGGCGGCAGCAAAGGGAGAAGAATCTGTCCTCCGTGGGTATGTCCGGAGAGTACAAGGTCAACCTGTCGGCCAACGACATAATCCGCGAAATCGGGCTCGTGTGCCAGCAGGATCATCGGTTCCTGTTTGGATCCGCCGGCTGGAAGTGCAGCGCCCAGGTCGGGCTTATCCTCGAGCACATCTTTGATACCGGCGAGCCAGACACGCTGGCCATTTCGCTCCAGGGGCACAAAGCTGTTGGCCAGCACGGGAATGCCGTGGATGTGCAAGGCATCGGTGATTGCGTGAGACCCTACCAGGCAGTCATGGTTCCCCAAAATCGCGTAACGGAGCGGGCAGGTGAGCCGGCTAAGATGTTCGGCACAGTGGTAGCCCAGCCCAACCGAAAAGTGCCGCGGAAGCGGCTTGGTGCTCACAAAATCTCCCGTCAGCACCACGAGATCGGGAGCCACCGCGTTCACCTTGCGGACAATTGCATCCAGAAAAGCCGCTTCGGTGTACTCCTCGAAATGAAAATCGCTGATTTGCACGATCTTCATCCCGGCAAATGCGTCCGGCAACCGGGGGAGGGTGATCGTCAGGTAGACGATTTCGAGTTCGTGGCGCGCGATTTCACCGGCATAGAATGCCAGGGCTGCGGCGGAGCCGGCAGCCAGCCCGAGAAAATTTCTACGCGTGAACACGGTGTCGCGCAACGACGCCGTCTTGGAAGCGGCGGCAACCAGGGTGGATTCCATTAAGCCGCGCTTACCCCACGTTCTGAAATCAGGCTCACCTTTCGAGTTTAAGGCGAGGGCCCCTTTCCACCAAGGCGCCCAGTATCTCAAAAGGGAACAGTCTCTTCTTTGGTCCCCCAATCTGCCACTTGTGGGGTACCACTGCGGCTCAGGCGGGCCCGGTGGGGAAGATATTCCGCAAAGCGGGGTAAATGCGGCGGTATTTGGTGTAGCTCTCCCCCATGATGCGTACCGTCTCGGGATTGGCCGCCGTCCGCTTGGCAACACGCACCACCGCGTCGCAGGCCGCGTCCACAGAGGGCCAGACGCCGGCGCCGACACCGGCCAGCAAGGCGGCCCCATAGGCCGCGCCTTCTTCTGCCTGCACCGTCTCGACTGACTGTCCGTACACATCGGCCTGGATCTGCCGCCACAGGGGCGACCGTGCGCCGCCGCCGCCCACGCGAATGGCCTTCGCCGGGATGCCGAGCTCCTTGAAGATGGTCAGTGTGTCTTTGAGGCTGAAGGCGACGCCTTCGAGGATCGCCCGGACTACGTGCGCGCGCGTATGATCGGCCGCTAAGCCCAGCAATGCCGCACGGGCGTCGGGGTCCAGGTGTGGTGTTCTTTCCCCCATGAGATAGGGAGCCCACAGCACTCCTCCGGCACCGGGAGGAACCTGCGCTGCTTCTGCGCTCAGCTGGTCGTAGGACGCGGTGGGGGCAGCGAAGTTGTCGCGAAACCAACGTAGGGAAAGGCCGGCCGCCTGGGTTACTCCCATCACATGCCAGCGTCCGGGTATGGCATGGCAGAAGGTGTGCAGCCGTCCCAACGGGTCGGTGACCGGGGCGTCGGACGCAGCAAAGACCACCCCCGAAGTCCCGATGGTGGCGCTCACATCGCCAGGACGGACAATGCCCATCCCGGTAGCGCCCGCAGCCTGATCGCCCGCGCCCGCCACTACCGGCGTGCCGGCCTTCAGGCCCGTGCTGGCGGCAGCCGACGCGGTCACCTGACCGACGACCTCCTGCGATTCATGGAGAGCAGGCAGGCAGTCGGGGCTGAGCCCCACCGCGTCGAGCATGGCATCCGACCAGCGGCGATGCGCTACATCGAGCAGCAAGGTGCCCGAGGCATCCGCCACGTCGATCGCCCGCACCCCGGCGAGACAGAGGCGGACGTAATCTTTGGGCAGCAGAAAGCTGTGAAATCGCCGCCAGATCCCGGGTTCGTTGGTCCGCACCCACAGCAGCTTGGTCAGCGTAAAGTTGGTGAGCGCGGGGTTGGAAGTCAGCTCCACCAGGCGCTGCGGCCCGATGGTTTCGTTGAGATAGCGGCACTCCGCCGCCGTGCGCTGATCGCACCAGATGAGCGCAGGGCGGAGGACTTCATGGTTCCGATCCAACAGCACCGCGCCGTGCATTTGGCCGCTAAGCCCGATGCAGGCAATCTCCGAGGCAGAAATCCCCGAATTCGCGACCAGCTTTCGCACAGCGCACTGGCAGGCCTTCCACCAGTCGTGCGGATCCTGCTCTGCCCACCCGCTCCGTGGAGAGGCAAAGGGCTCATGTTCGTGGATAGCGGACGCGATGACCGCGCCTGATTCGTCGATGAGGAGGGCGCGCGTCCCTCCAGTCCCCACATCAATGCCCAGCAGCTTGATGGCTTTGTCCCCCTGGTCCCGCACCAGTGTAGCGGAGAGTACAGGAAATCTTGAACGAAGGGCACAGCTTCAGCCGTGAGAACCCATTTCCAAACTCAGTCCCGCAGGGACGGCTGAACTTAGCCCAGGACGCTAGTCCTGGGTTGGATTTGAAAGGACGACCAGTCCCGCAGGGACGGCTGAAAATCGGCCTCGACGAAATCCTGGACAATCTTCAGCCGTCCCTGCGGGTCTCAAGCATGTTGCACAATGTACCGTGCCCTCGCGGTCAGAACTGGTTCCACAGAAACTGGTTATAAACGTCGTGGTGGAATTGGATCTCGGGAACCTTGATCAGGCTACCGAGCAGCCGCGGGCAGCGGTCCGCCGAGGCCTGCTTGAGGTCAGCGTAACGGGCCTTTACATCCGCGCCTAGCAGGGTCGTGGTCCATTTCGACCTGCGAAAATCATCGATCGCCGTGTACACGTTGTCAGGCAGGTAACGCTTGGCCTGGCGGATATCCTTGATCTTGGCAATTTCACCGTCGATGCCAGTGCGGAAGATAGAATACAGCGCCATGTAAGGATTGGCATCTGGACCCACGGACCGCACTTCCACCCGCGAGCTCTTTTCGTTGGCAATGGGCACGCGCACCATGGAACCCCGATCGATAGGAGACGCCTTGATCTGGTTCGGCGCTTCAAAGTGCGGATCGAGCCGGCGGTACGCGTTCACACTGGCGTTCAGGATCAGGCAAATATCGTTCGCGCTGGAGAGGATGCGATCGATAAAGCACCAGGCCATCGGACCGAGCTTCTCTTCTCCGTCGGGATCCCAGAAGAGATTCTTGCCGTCTTTGCTGACCGAGACATTGGTATGCATGCCGTTGCCGTTGACGCCAATGACCGGTTTGGGCAGAAAGGAGGCGGAGCAACCCATCCCAGTGGCCACTTGGCGGCAAATGAGCTTGTAGAGCTGGATCTGGTCAGCAGCAGCCACGACCTCACCGTAGCCGTAGTTGATCTCAAATTGCGAGGGTGCGACCTCGGGGTGGTCCTTTTCGTTCTCGAATCCCATCGAGCGCAGCACCTCTGCTGTGGTGTCGATAAAGGTGCGCAGCGGGTCGCCGGGGAGAGAGTGGTAGTATCCGCCGGTATTCACATACTCGAACTTGCCCGTCTCCGGGTAGCGCCGCTCGGCATCAATCCCCTCGAACAGGAAACCTTCAATTTCGTTAGCGGCGTTGAGGGTATAGCCGTTCTTCTCGAACTGTTCCGTGGCATAGGATTTGAGCACGCTGCGGATGTCCGCAGGGTAGACCGCTCCACTCTTGTCGATGACTTCGCCGAAGACGATGACTTTGCCGGCACCGAAAAAGTCGGCGGGTACCCAGTAGAAGGCGCTCCAGTCAATGCCCAGGCGCAGGTCGCTTTCCCGCTGAGCGGAAAATCCCCGGATGGAAGAGCCGTCAAAAGTCAGGTTGTCCCAGCTCTTGATGATGAATTTCTTGTCGTAGTCGAGCATGTGCAGACGGCCTTCAAGGTCGCTGAAAAGAACGGTGACGGCCTTAATGCCTTTCTCGTCGGTCAGGTACTTGATCCGTTCCTCCCGGATCTGGTCCAGGGGAACTCGATTCTTCCGCTGCTCTTTCGCCTTCAAGTTCAACTCTTCGAGCGCTTCATAAGGGAGCGTGAGAAAACTGCGCAAATCGTTCGACATGGATCTCCTTCAGTTGAATGTTGCGGTCTTTGCCGTCCACTTAGGGAACGGCAGCGCAAAATCAGGATATCGCGTGCCCTTACCCGGGATCATGCTGAAACATTTCTCGCTGGGCTACGGACCCCCGAATTAGTATCCGCAACCGGCCAGAAACGCTTATGCTGGTGGCGGCGTTATTGCATCATTAAGGAGCTGAGACCATGGTCACATCGCCGAGCAGCGTGTTAGGAAAAGCCGGTTCGTTTCCCACCTGGTGGGCCATCCTGCTGATTATTGTCGGATTCTTCGCCTTGGCTTTGCCCTTCGAAGCCGGCGTCGCGATCGCCATCGCCGTCGCTATCCTCGTCATCATCGCCGGCATCGTCCACCTGGTGGGTACGTTCGCCGCGCGCACCACCGGAGGCTTCTTCTGGCGCTTGCTGGTTGGTTGTGCTTATCTCATTGCCGGCGTGTACCTGCTCATGCATCCCAAGCTGAGCCTGGTATCGCTAACGCTCGCATTAGCTGTCCTGTTTCTCGTCGAAGGCATTTTTCACATTGTGACGTATTTCCAACTCCGCAGCGCTCCCGGTTCCGGTTGGCTTTTATTTGACGGCATCGTGACCCTTATACTGGCGGTGATGATCTGGAAGAGCTGGCCGGCCAGCGCAGTGTGGGCACTGGGTACGATCGTCGGCATCAACCTTCTGTTTAGCGGCTTCACCCGCCTCATGTATTCCCGGGCAGTGCGTGCATTATGACCCTTACCGATACTGAAAAAGCCGTTGCTGCTCGCAAGAGCGTGGAATTTGTCAAGGACGGAATGGTGGTCGGGCTGGGTTCCGGTTCAACGGCAACCTTTGCCATCCAGTTTCTCGGCGAACTGGTCCGTGATGGCTTGAAGATTCGCGGAATACCTACCTCCCGCGCGAGTGGAGAGCTGGCACGCTCCCTGGGCATTCCGCTCACAAGCTTCGATGAAGTGAGCTATACCGATGTGACCATCGACGGCGCAGACGAGGTGGCACCCGGCCTGGCATTGATCAAGGGTGGCGGCGGTGCGCTGCTGCACGAGAAGATCGTAGCCGCCTCTTCGCATCGGCTGGTGATCGTAGCCGACGAACACAAAATCGTCGAGCGCCTGGGCCGATTTCCGCTTCCGGTAGAGGTGATTCCCTTTGCGGCTTCGCCGGTCAAGAGGAAGCTGGAAGAGATAGGGGCACACCCGGCATTGCGGCACGCTCACGACGGCTCACCCTACATTACCGATGAAGGCAACTACATCTTCGACTGTCACTATGGAGAGATCCTGGATCCGCCTGCCGTCGCCCAGACCATCAAGAGCATGACGGGTGTGGTCGAGCACGGACTCTTTCTCGGATTAGCGTCAGTGGCGATCGTTGCGGGTCCCGACGGTGCAAGGGTCATCACCCCCTAGGCGCTATAGACTGGACGCGCGAAGGGTGCCCCAGCCTGCCCCGGCGTGCCGTGGGGTCTCGCTTTTGAGACCTGGGATCCTCCTGGCAGAGGCCAATTGCGTCCGGCCTAAAATCCCGCCCACTCATAAACTCACTAAAATCAGCCGGCCTTTTAGCCCTTCCCGGAAGGGTGCGGGCATCACCGGCGTGAGCTCTGTGTCGGGCGATCGATTCAAATCTGCGAAACGCGCGAGTTCCCGAGTCAGGCTCTGATGCTTTGTACCAGGGCCCGACTTCAGTCGGGCCGTAAAGGTCAAAAAAAGTCCGGGCTTTAGTGTCTGCGTGAGAACCGATTGCAAAATGAGTCCCGCAGGGACGGCTGAATTTAGCCCAGGACGCAGTCCTGGGTAGAAATTCGAAGGACGAATAGTCCCGTAGGGACGACTGGAAGTTACCTGGAGGCGATCCTCAGAGCATTTCCATCTAATATATTTGGCGATTGGGAATTCCCGATAAGGAGAATCACTTCAAATAGGGCCAGCTTGGTATCAACCTCCCGAGGCAAAATGGCGACGTCATCACCCTGCAGCCACATCGCTACCGATGGATAGATCACCGCGGAGAAAATATCAGGAGCATTCGGAGGGGGTACCTGGGAGCACGCCCGGCCAAAATCGTGACCCCAGGCGGCGACTTTTTTGAATTTTCTATTTTTTTCATAAGGAATAGGTCCTCAAAGCAAGATTAGTGATTGCAGGTTGCGTGGAACGCATAGTCGTGCAATCGCGAGGAACCCCGCGGGAAAAGCGTTCCAACCCGCCAGTCTGCGCGAGCAACCAACTTCGAGTGATATAACCCTAAGACAGGGCCGCCGCTAAGGCAACATCAACCGTACGCGATTTGGAGACGATCTATGTGGAAAGAAACCACCGTTACTGAACCACCCAAGACCACCGCCCCGGCCGCCACCGCAAAACCAGTCACCGAAGACGAATTGCGCGCGATACTCGACCGGTTGGACGCAGCCCGGGACGTTTTCCGCCAGAACCGGGAATTGCGGGAGGTTTTGTCCCGCCGCGAAGGCGAGGCCCAGGCATTGCGGGGCCGCAATGCGGAGTTGGAAGAGATCATGCGGAAATTCGCCCCGCTGCTGTTGAACGTGGCAACCACCATGGGATTGGTGGCAAAGAATGAAAGGCCAGATACTCCGAGTCAACCCTAAGAAATATAGGTAAGCTTGGAACGTCCTCGTGAAAGATGGAATGTCCAAGAGCACCCAGGCGGTCGCCAAATTGCAGCCAAGTGGGTGGGGCTTTGGGGTGTCTGTTGGTTCGTTTCGGGAGCCTGTCTGGACGTCAAGAGCTTTCACCGGGTCTGCGGAGCTGGTGGAGAGAGACCCTACTCATTTTGTTTGTCCATCTCAGCACCGGAAACCCAAATGCCGGATAGCTGCGTCAGCCTTCCGTTGGTTTAATGGCTGGACTGACTGGTTGTTGCTGGAACAATCTACTCGGCCTTCCCCACCGAGCGTTCCTTGTACGCCTTCTGGAAAAGGTAGAATGCCTGCTTCTTCTTGCCATCTTCGGCTAAGAGCCCCTTGCGGTTGAAGCCGTCTTGCAGTTTGGGGATGTTGCGTCCTGGAGAGCGAAAGTCCATGAGGATCCAGGGAATCAGACCGCGCACCTGTGGGATCTTGTTGATCATGACGAACTGGTGCTCGTAGACGTTCACCTGTTGCTCCTCGGCCCAGCGCTGGTCTTTGCCGCCGTGGTTGCCCTGCTTGGCTTCCGCGCCGAACTCGGAGATGAGTATCGGCTTCTGAGGAAGCGTCCACTTGATGTTATCGGCATCTTCAGGACGCATTTCATACCAGCCGACGTATTCGTTCTGGCCCACGACATCGAGCGCATTGACGAAAGGGTCATCCTGAACCATTTCGTTGCCTTTGGGGTGAGGACCGATGAGGGCCGAGGTGATCGGGCGGGTGGAATCGAGCTTGCGCGCTTCGTTGGCCAGGTTGGTGAGGAACTGGGTGCGGGTGGGGTTGTTCGGCGTCTCGTTGGAGACCGACCAAAGGATGACGGAGGCCTTATTGCGATCGCGGCGGATCATCTCGTTGAGCATGTAAGTGGCCTTGGCATAGACCTCCGGCTTATCGAAAGAGATATGCTGCCAGAGAGGAATCTCTGACCACACCATAATGCCTTCACGGTCGGCAGTGCGCTCCATCCGCTCATCGTGCGGATAGTGGGCGAGACGGACGAAATTGGCGTTGAGGTCTTTTAAGAAGCCGAAGATGTTCTTGACGTCTTCGTCAGTGCAGGCGCGACCCGTGCGGTAGGGAGCCTCGGCATGCATGTTGGCGCCCTGAAGGAAGATCGGCTTTGCCATTGAGGAGGATGCGGGTGCCGTCGACGCGGATGTCGCGGAAGCCGATGTCGTCGGTGACCTCGTCCTGGCCTGAGGCGAGTTCGACTTTGTAGAGTTTTGGCGTCTCTGGCGACCAGAGCTCGAGCTTGCTGGCCTTGCTGTCGAAGGCCGCGCGACCTTGGGCATCTGTTGTGATAGTGGTGTTCACACCCGCTTCGGGGATACGGAGTGTGACGGGGGTTCCCTCGGTGGCGCCTTCGATGTGGACGTAGCCGGCAAGTGTGTTGGCGTCGGCGGCGGAGAAAGTGCTTTCATGCTTGAGGTGGACATCGTAGTCGTCAATGAACTGTGGGGGAAGCGTGACCAGGGAGACATCGCGGGTCAGTCCGCCATAGTTGAACCAGTCGATTCCGACCGAGGGGATGCCATCAACCTCGCGGGTGGAGTCGACGGCAATCACGACGAAGTTGCTGCCCGCCTTTAAGGCGGCGGTGACTTCACAGTCGAAGGGGGTAAAGCCGCCTTCGTGGTCACAGATGCGCTTCTGGTTTACCCAAACGAAGGACTTGTAGTTTGCCGCCCCGACGTGGAGGAACGTGCGGCTGTTGGCCTTGGGTTGGAAGTCGAAATCGCGCTGATACCAGACCACTCCCTCGAACCGAAACAGGGTGGGCTCCTGGGTGTTCCAGTCGCCTGGGACTTTGAGCGTAGGCGCCGTGGCGAAATCGTATTCCTCGTTGTGCGGTCCGCTGTTGATGTTGGGGTGGCTGTTGAGGGCGTAGCCGTTATCGCGAACCTTGCCATCGGCGGTGTAGAGACCTCTCGCGGGAGGCTGGTCGACGAGGTAGTGCCACTCACCGTTCAGGGACATGACGGAGCGGCGGTCCACACCGACGAGAAGCGTTTTCATTGGTGGCTGGCCGATTGCCGGCAGTAGGACGGCCCAGCACGCGAATATAACAAACACATTGCGGCAGCATATCGGGCCGCCCGCGAAGATCTTCCACAAACCAGTCATGTAGCGCCACCCGTAAATGATTGAAGGAATTTAGCACGAACAAAAACTGCTGTATGGCCCTGAAGGAGACGGGCTTCAGAGTCTGCGTGAGAACTCCATTTCCAAAACTCAGTCCCGCAGGGACGGTTGGGCTTAGCCCAGGACGCTAGTCCTGGGTACATCATGCAACGTGATTGAGTCCCGTAGGGACGGCTGAAAGCTGTCCAGGATTGCGTCGCGGCCTATTTTCAGCCGTCCCCTCGGGACTGGGTCGTCCTTTCGAATCTAACCCAGGACTAACGTCCTGGGCTAAGTTCAGCAAGCTCAACCGTCCCCGCGGGACTGAGTTTAGAAATGGAGCTCTCACGCAGACTCTTCAGCCTAAGTGCGCAGAACAAATGTGGCTTTAGCCACTGAGGAGAGCCCGCCAGGAAGTCAGCCCGGCCCAAGGGTGTCAGGGTCTCGCTTCTTCTCAGAACGTCAGCTTGGCTCCTAACTGCAGTTGCCGGTTCGGATAGGCTCCGTTCAGCCTTCCGAAGGAAGATCCGCTGGTAGCGGTTGTGCCCAGTGAACTGTAGTTCGTGTGGTTGAGCGCATTGAAAGCGTCTGCTTGAAATTTAAAGTTAACCCGTTCCGTAATTGCGAACACCTTGGCCACGGTTGCATCCACCTGCTGCAATGAGGGCAGCAGAACCTGGCCGACCCCCGCGCTGCCAAAGCCGCCATTGGGCGCGGCAGAAAAGGCAGCCGGATTGAGCCACTGCGCCTGATGGCTGGCAAGGCTAAACCGGTTGCCTTTCTCATACACAGGGACACCACTGTTGTAGTTGGCGCGCCGGCTGCCAGTCGATGTGTTGCCGGTGATGGTATAGTACGGGCCGCTCTGGAAGCGGTAAGTTCCGGATATCTGTACTCCGCCGATTCCCTCGCGAAGGAAGAAGTTCTTACCCTGCAGGCTGGGCAACTGCCACACGCCCGTGTTTATAAACGCGTGCTTACGGTCGATACTCAGTTCACCGTAGTTGTATTGCAGGTTCTGCCAGTACTCCAGCGTCGATCCATTGCTCGAGGAATCGCCAAGGGCTTTGCCAAAGGTGTACCCGCTGGTAAATGCCACTTGGCCCTTGCGCTTGGTGAGGTAAAGCTGCAGCGCATTGTAGTTCGTGTTGGAATCGGTGCGGTTCTGCGAGACGGTGCTGAAGCCATGGATTGGATTGAAGTAGTTTGTGCTGTAGCTGGGATTAGCCGCAATCGACGGCAGACTGTACGTGGGAAAATTGACGTTCGGCTGCCGAAACAGATGGTGCCCCACATTGCCGACGTAAGTGGTCTCCAGCAGCATACCGTAAGGAAATTCACGCTGCACTCCGAGGCTGTAACTTTCAACATAAGGATTTTTCGCGTTAGGATCAATTGCGCTGATGCTCCCCTGCAGAGCGGTATTGTTCGCCGTACCGCCGGAGATATTCGATAGATTTGCATTGTCGAACTCAACATTCTGCAGCCACGGCTCGACGTTCACCTGGCTGAAGGTAACGTTGCCTTCAGCGCGATAGAAGAACGTGCCAAAGCCACCCCGGATTGCGGTCTTCGCGTCGGGAGCATAGGCGAGTCCAATGCGTGGTCCGAACGCCCCACTCATTTTGTAGAAGCCGCGCGGTGCGCCCAACGGAATGAATGGCAGGGCGGCAGTATTTACATTGGGTACCCGCGCCGTCTGGTCGGAGGGAACGCCGGTGCTTGACGCACGAACCAGGCCCTCGTATGCATTACCTGAACCCGGAACAACCTTTCCATTGGTCAATACTGTGATCGCATTCGCCGAATTGTAGACCGAGGGGTCGAAGTTTGACATGTTATTGGCCTGCGCATACAGTGGCGCGATAAGCTGCCAACGTAACCCGTACTGGAGGCTAAGCTTCTGCGTAGCCCTCCATGTGTCCTGCGCGAAGGCCTCAGGCTGATTAAAGCGAAAGTGTCCCACCGGGTCCGCGTTCGCTTCGGTGTAACTTTGGAAGTTACCCAGAAGCGCGTCCGCCAGGGCGTTGCCTGTGGTCTGAGTGCTGCCAACGGTAGTGAAGTTGATATTACCGGTATAGTAGGGTCGCCCGTTTTGGTCGACTCGGTTACGGATGTACACTGCGCCGAACTTGATCAGGTGATTACCCTTGGTGATGGAGATGGTATCCCCAACCTGGATGTCTGTTGTGGGCGAATTCAAGGCAAAGTTTGGGCCCTGGAATGGAGCGTAGTTCAGGATCGTCACATTAGGAATGCCGTTTGGGTACTCTCCAGCGCCAGGGAAAAGCTTGGTGTACCCAAAGCCGTAAGTGGAGCGCTCCCAGTTGACTCCGTACGGAGGAATGTGCTGCGAGACGTAGCTGAAGTTTGCTGTCGCCTGGTTGATCATTGTTGGCCGGATACTCCAGGTCTCCGATACAAGAAAACTCACCCCGGGGCGGTTGCGGGTGGTGGGAGTGGTCGGCAGGACGCCCGAATTCGAGAAAGTGCCGAACGGATCAATCAGGCTGTTGGAATCGTTCACCCACCTGCCGTAGATGTTGTTGTTGCTGTTGATTGTGTAATCGATCCTGACCAGGTCCTCCCGGAAATTGAGCGGGTTAAGCGGAATCAGAGTCAGATTGTTGGTAGCGTTGGTCGAATCGGTATAGGTGCCCAGCGCATTCATGGTGCTATAAACCTTTGCGATGGCTTTCCCATCGGTGGTCAGCATCGACGCGATGTTGTTGTTGGGGATCGGTGTGGTCGTCCCCGGATAAAACAACGCTTGAGCCTTCCCGTTCAGGGTGAGACCGGAGAAATCCCCTGCCAGCTCCGCGGAGCTGGGGGTAGTAAACACCGTGGGCGACTGCTGCTGGCGAAGCCGCTTCCATTCCTCGCCCACGAAGAAGAAAATCTTGTCCTTTAAAATTGGTCCGCCCACGTCGTAGCCGAAATCGTTGAACACCAACTGCGTTTTGCGCGCACTGAAGAACGGCCGGGCATCGAAGTCGTTATTACGAAGGTATTCGAAAGCGCCTCCATGCCACTGATTCGTGCCGCCTTTCGTGACAATATTAAATGCCGGTCCGGAGGTTCTGCCGAACTCCGCTGAAAAGTTGGAAGTCTCGATTTTGACTTCCTGGATGAAGTCCGCTCCCACGTTGTTGATCAAACTGCCGTTGCTTCCGGACGCCTGATTGAATGCGCCATCCACGGTCAAATTAGCCGAGTCGGCGCGATTCCCGTTGATCACCTGGTTGGTTGAGTTCAGCCCGGTGGTAACTGCAAAAATATCCGGGTTGGTCACCACCGAGCCCGGAATCAGCGTCATAAGTTGCGTGTAATTGCGCCCGTTCAAGGGAATCGACTGAATCTCCTTCGTATCGATAACGTGGGAAAGCTCACCAGTGGTTGTGTTCAGCGTTTCGCTGGTGCTTGTAGTCACCGTGACCACCTCGGTGACCGCACCGACCTGGAGCTGAAAGTTGGCGCTGAGGTGAGCGTCAGCGACAACAGAGAATCCGGTGCGCTTTTCCGAGCGATAGCCCGTTTTCACGGCTTCTACTGAGTAGTCACCGATGGGTAGGTCCACAGAAATGAAGAACCCACTATCCTCGGTAGTCGCTGTACGGACAGCCTGGGTTGCGATATCTGTAATAGTGATCGTAGCCCCGGAAATCACGCCTCCGCTTGGATCGGTCACGGTTCCCGTGATCTGCCCCACTGAGGTTTGCGCATAAAGCGACAGGTGGATGCTGATTACAAACAGGAACACCAAACCGGCGACGCTAGAAATTCGACTTGACATATTGCCTCCTGGAAATGGCATAAGAGTCTGCCCCGCTGGCTATTTCAGTGTCGATGTCCTGGCTCAAACGCGGCCTGACCATAGTTGAACTGCGCAGAATTTCCTACGCCGGCGAGGTCGGACCACTCTAAAGGCGGAAACAGTGTCGAGGAGTGAACATGGCACTGTCAAGAGCAAATTTGTCATCAAGCTGGCGCCCCGTTTAATATCAAAGCGCCACTCCCGGTTGACGAATCATCAGGGCACGAACGGCGAAAAACGAAAGTGCGCGAATTAAATATGAGGTCAGACCACTCGAGTGGGCGGCCGTGTATTTTGGTCAGTCCAAAATCTTGAGCATGCGAACGTTGAGTGCTAATCTCCCAACTGTACTGTCTGGCTCAGAAACGCGCACCGCGGGGAGGCACCGGGACAGTTATGCCGACGGAAACGAATGGCACCGCCGACAAGCAGCTGACAATGAGGGTGGTCAGCCATATTCAAAAGCTTATCGAAACAGGTGTGCTGAAGGCCGGGAACAAAATTCCGCCGGAGCGTGAATTCGCAACCGAGCTGAAGATCAGCCGTGCCAGTTTGCGCGCGGGCATCGGATATCTGGCTGCGATGGGCGTCTTAAACGTACGCCATGGAGTGGGCACGTTCGTAGCCGAGGAAGCGCCCGCCGTACACTCTTTCTCGGTGCACCTGCTAAGCGCTCTCCGCGGGTTCAAGCCAAAGCAGATGTTTGAAGCGCGATTGGTGCTGGAAGGCGACCTCGCGGCCATGGCGGCGGAACGGGGCGGCGACTTGCATTTCGCTGTTATGGCCGAGGAAGTGACCGAGATGTATGCCACCTTTGATGATCCTCAGGAGTACTTGATCCACGACGTCCGCTTTCACCGGGCGATCGCCGAGGCGGCAGGAAATCCGATCCTTGCGGTACTCATGGAGACGGTCGTCAGTGCGATGTACGATGATCGCCGGCGGACCGTGGAACAATCCTCCGACCTCAGACAGTCCGCAGAGATGCATCGCACTATTTATCGCGCAATTCGAGCGAGAGATGCGGTGTCAGCCCGCAAAGCAATGGAGCAACATCTGCATCTGGCGGAAAGCGCCCAGGTACGCGAATCTGCGCCGCATCCTCACAATGGTGCGCGCAGCCGCACCGGCACAAAGGGGTCGACAGCAGAGACCGTGGGGAAAAAACTCCGCCGGCACTTACCTAACCACCCTGCCAGGGTAAGCTGAACTCCAGGCTTGTCCAAATTAGGGTAATAATATACTTGACTGACTACGATGTTTTCTGTACTCTTTAAACATCATGGAAGCGCCTAAGACTCTCCAGCAAGCAATTCAATTCTTCTCTGACTTTGAGAACTGCCGCCGGTTCATGATCTCGATCCGCTGGGAAGACGGTGTTGTCCGTTGCCCAGCCTGCAACTCGGACAAAGTTACCTACCTTGCAAATGCCAAGGTCTATCGCTGCTACAGCAATCATCCGAAGCAAAAATTCTCGCTCAAGGTTGGCACCATCTTCGAGGACTCGCCACTGCCTCTAGAGAAGTGGCTCCCTGCCGTCTGGCTCATCTGCGGAGCAAAGAACGGCATCAGCTCGTATGAGATCCACCGCGCTTTGGGTGTCACCCAGAAATCAGCGTGGTTCATGATGCACCGTGTACGCCTTGCCATGCAGAGCGGCTCATTCGTGAAGGTTGGCAATAATGGCTCTGAGGTCGAAGTAGACGAAACCTTCATCGGCGGTAAGGCTCGCAACATGCACAAGGACAAGCGCGCCAAGGCAATAACTGGCACTGGCGGTAAGGGCAAAGCAATCGTATTCGGCATACTAGAGCGCGGTGGCAAGGTTCGTACCCAGGTGGTTGAGGATCGCAAGAGCAAGACCGTTCAGCCCCTTATCCAGCAGCACATCGCCGCTGGAGCAGCACTCTACACCGATGCAATGCTCGGCTACTCTGGCCTTGATCGGGAATTCGCGCACAGGGTCGTTGACCATGCTGTCGAGTACGTGAACGGTCGGGTCCACACCAACGGCATGGAAAACTTCTGGAGCTTGCTCAAGCGTGGTTTGAATGGTACCTACGTTAGCGTCGAACCGTTTCATCTGTTCCGCTACCTCGATGAGCAGTGCTTCCGGTTTAACAATCGCGCAACCAAAGACAATCCGCTAAACGACTCGGATCGCTTCTATATGGCAATGTCGCAAGTTTCAGGAAAGCGGCTGACCTACAAAGAGGTCACCGGCAAGGTGGAAGAAACGCAAGCCTAAGCCTTCGGGCGGGAAACGCGGGAAGCGCGCTTCTTCTTAGGCGTTCGCTTAGCCGCTTTCTCGGCATCCAGCTTGGCTTTGATTTCAGAATGCGGCACGGCTACCAGCCGCTTCATAAACCCGGTAAAGCGGTCGAAATCTCCCGTCACATTCTTGGCGGACTGGTTCGGTTGATTCGGCACACACGCTCCTAGAATGGAGCGTACAGCCGATGTGTGTTCAGAGTCAATCTTCAAACAGGTACAGAGCCCTAATGATTTTTGCTTATGGCGACGAGAGCATGGATGAGTCTCTCCAGCGCGTGTGTGCTGTTGCTGGAATAATCGGGACTCCCGAACAGTGGGATGCCATTGAGTCGCTGTGGCTGGCTCGCACCCGAGGTATTGAATTCCACGCCAAAGATTGCGATAGCAACCATGGAGACTACGAAGCTAGACCCCGAGAAGACGCCGATAAAAACAATGGGGAAAATAAGGCCCTATACAAAGACCTGACCATAATTCTCGCGGATAGCGGTCTATATGGATACGCTACCGTGATTGATTTGATTGGGCTGCGCAAAGTCCACCCCAGCGAATCTCTTCCCAGCCGCATGTATTATCGCGGTTTTGTCGATGTCATCGAAGTGATACAAATTTACGCGAAGCGCTATGGAGATCTCGCGGAAGTAACCTTTGATACCCGGTCAGAAAGTGACCATAAAGCCGCTCTTCTCTACGCGAACATGAGGGAAACAAATCCTGGGTGGAAAGAGTGCTTGGCTCCGAAAGTGAGCTTTGATTGTGATAGAAATCCCCGCCTAGAATCTGCAGATCTATTCGCTCGCGAGGCCATGAAACATCTTGATAATCGAATCGGCCCGAAGAAAAGACCAACTCGAAAGGCATGGACCACCTTGCGGGAATCACGTCGATTCGCGGCAACCTTCTTCGGGGAAGAGCACTTTAGAGAAATGGATGACGAGTTCAGGGCCCCCAGTTCGGTCTTTAAAACCGAACCCGAGGAATACAATGAATGGCTAGTAAAGCGCCGAAGAATAGATAACAACACCAACTACTTTGAGTTCCTTAATTATTGGTGGAAATCGCGCCATTAACCGAGGTGACGCAATGCCTGATGATCGAGAACCGCCAACGCCGCTTGGGAAAGACATTCTCACCCTCTTAGCTCTGTATGGTCAAGAGATGGAGAGGGCTTGGGTATTTGAGTCGTTATCCAAAAGTGGTCGTCAAGAGACGACACTCGGTGAGTTTCAACAGCTCCAGCAATCCGCTCGCCTTCTTGTTCTCCAAAGATTCTCTGAAGTACGGGAAGAACTTCTTTCCGGTAAAGAGCCCTCGTCCGCGCTTCATAGTTTTCTAGAAATTCACGGGTGAAGAGTGCCATGGCTACAAAAATCCCCCTTGTTTGCCCGGAGTGCGGAAAGCAAGTTTTCATAAGCTTTCCCGAGATGAAGAAACACCAGAAGAGATCGACTCCCGTCGTCTGCAGTTGCAACCATCGCATTCCGATAAACGAGTTGATTGGCCAAGCCGAGAAGATCGTCGTTGAAGGTCTCCAAGGGAAACCCAAGCGTAGGGACTCAATCTGCTCTAGCGCTGGAGATACATCCACAAACAGTGGGAGCCTGTCTCCTGAACCGAACCCAGGAATAGCTTCCCAGTCAATCTCATCGAACCAATTAGCACGCTGCCCTGTCATTTTCCATTGCACTCCTTTCGTTATAGTCAGTCAAGTATATTATTACCCAAATTAGATTTTGAGTTGGCCAATTAGCACATGAAGCCTTCACTGACCTTCAGAGGTTGGGGAAGACTGTCGAACGAAGGGCACGGGTTCAGCCGTGCCGTAAACAGCCTGTGCGCTTGACGGCTTTAGCCGCTGAGGTACGCTTTTCGAGACACATGGGGCGAAGTCATCTCTCTCCCCAACTGCGTTCGCCGCAGACGACTGCAAAGCCGTACCTCAGGGGCTAAAGCCCTCATCAGTGAGAGCGGCATGTGGCACGGCTAAACCCGTGCCCGTCGTTCATCAACACAACTCAAAACTCGTTGCCATTTGGTGACGAGGCGGTTTCGGTGACAGACCGGAAGTGGCACTTTGGCAAAGGACATTATCATGCGTGGATGCATCAAGTCTTCTACCCGGTAACCACCCGACAGGAGACGACCATAGAAAGCTCCAACACTGAAGCACTTGTGCAGCACGGCTAAGATCAGATTTACCTCCTCGGCTATGTTAATCACTGGGAGTTACCCGACCATTTCGCCAGGTGACGAATGGTTACGAACGATTGCCACTTCTATCGACATGACTCCAGAACCCTACTAGTGTCGAATCATGATCACTGACACCGTCACTGTTCCAAAGCCCCTTCGCATTCCTACACTCGCGGACGTGCAACGCCGCCGCGCCGAGCTGCTTGCCCTATTGTCGGACCCGCACCAGGCCAACCAGTCCGGCGAGCTTCCTGACAACGACCAGGAGGACGCAGCTCCAACTGCGCCCCGTCCCGCGATCACACCGTGGCCCACACTAGCCGATGCTGCTTACTACGGCGTCGCCGGCCGCGCAGTCCGTACCATCGCGCCCCACACCGAGGCCGATCCCGCCGCCATTCTCCTCCAGTTTCTCGCCGCCTTTGGCAATATGGTCGGTCCGGGACCGCACTGCGTGGTCGAATCCACACGCCACAATCTGAACCTCTTTGTCATCCTCGTCGGCGACACCAGCAAAGCCCGCAAGGGAACCAGCTGGCGCCATATCTGCCGCTTGTTCTCTGAAGTGGACGACCTTTGGGTCGCCCACCGCGTCACCTCCGCGCGCTTAACCGCCGATGGCCTCATCCACGCCGTGCGTGATCAGGAGCAAACCACCGACCGCCGCCTCCTCGTGCTTTCCGAGGAGTTCGCCGGCGTGCTTCACATCCTCGCGCGCGAGAAAGGTCACCTCTCTCCACTGCTCCGCTGTGCCTGGGATAGCGGCAACCTGCACACCCTCCACCGCCACCGTCCCTTGCAGGCCACCGGAGCTCATATCAGCCTCATCGGTCACATCACCCAATATGAGCTGGCCCACCATCTCCACCGGGCCGAAGCCCACAATGGCTTCGCCAACCGTTGTCTCTGGACTGCGGTACGACGCAGCCAGTGCCTGCCTGAAGGCGGAAGCCTCACGTCCGATGACTTTGCCGGCGTCGCCGGAGAACTGCGCCGCGCTCTCAACTGGATACGCAGCGGAACGGAGCACCCGCCCTTTACCCGCGACGCATACGCGCGTGAGCTCTGGAACCATCGCTATCCTCACTTGAGCCATGCCCGCACGGCACTCTTCGGCGCCGCTACCAGCCGGGCAGAAGCCCAGGTTCTCCGTTTGAGCGCCATCTACGCGGCCCTCGACTGCAGCCCCATCGTCTCCATACCACACCTCGAAGCTGCCCTCGCCGTATGGGATTATTGTTCCGCCAGCGCCGCCCTGCTCTTCATTCCGATTGCCACCGATCCCATCGTTGACCGCATCCGCGAAGCCTTGGACGTCTCTCCCGGCGGACTCACCCGCGATCAAATAAGAACCCTCTTTCACCGCCACATCCGCAGCGAGCGCATCGATGCCGCCCTCGAACAACTCACCGCCGAGGGCCACATCACCAGCCAAAAGTCGCAAGGTAAGGGGCGGCCCTCCACCCTCTGGTCCGCAACCGAGGACGCAGACACCACGCCGGACTGACTTACCGCGCTTACCGCGCTTACCGCGCACTATTTTGCGGCAGCCGCAGCCCGGCGAACCACCCGAAATGACACACGAAGAGTAGCCCAGTGCAGAGCGCCGCAAGATTGACACCGAACCTCCTTGTCTCTTTGGCCCCTGGGGCCTGCACAGTCGTTAGGGACCGGTGGTCGTCTGGCTAACCCGGGCCAGCGTACAATCAACCGAATCAGGAGGGGGATCTTCGAATTGATCGAACTCAGCGTGCTTCGGGCCATCGCGATGAGTCTGCCGGAAGTGGAGGAAGGGCCGCCAGTTCAGGCAGCGCGCCGAATTGCAGCTTTCAAGGTTGCCGGGAAGAGCTTCCTTGGCGTGGAAAAGGGCGCTGGACCATGACGATCAGCCTTAGCGAGAAGGAGGCAAAAGCTGTTGCTGCCGAACAGCCAGACGCCTACGAGGAGATCTGGCGCAATGGAAAGACATTCATGGGACTTCGCTTAGACCTATCCAAAGTGGCTGCGCGCAGGGTGCGCGAATTGATCGAAAAATCGTGGCGTCATAGCGCGCCAAAACGCATCGTGGCTGCGTACGACGAACGTACTTAGCAGACCCAGGAGATAAGGATGGTTGCAATTAGCCGGCGGGCATGGCTGCAGGGAGCCGCTGTCCTGGCGTTTACATCGCGCACGTGGGCGGATAAAACTTCCGTGGCCACAACAAAGGCGATGGAGTTACCTCATGCGCGGCCTGCCGTGGGGGCGCGGCATTTCACCAGTGAAACGGTCGAGACAGTCATCCAGCAGGTACAAAAGAAAATTCCTGACGTGCCGCTGGCCACGATCTTCGAGAATTGCTTTCCCAACACGCTGGACACCACCGTCTTCCCGGGCACGCACGATGGCAAGCCGGATACCTACATCGTCACCGGCGACATCGATGCCATGTGGCTGCGTGATTCCTCGGCGCAGGTAACGCCGTACCTCGCCCTGGCAAAGCAGGACCATCGACTGCGCGAGCTGCTGGAGGGTGTCATTCGCCGCCAGGCGCGCATGATCCTGATCGACCCGTATGCAAACGCATTCATGCGCGACACTACGGAGGCGCCGCTCAAGTGGGCAGTGAATGATAAGACCAAACACTATCCAGGGGTGGGCGAGCGCAAATGGGAAGTGGATTCGCTTTGCTATCCCATCCGCCTGGCGTACGGCTACTGGCAGCAAACGGGAGACACCAGCCCCTTCGATGCGCAGTGGAAAGAGGCGGCGTGGACGATCGTACGGACGTTCCGCATGCAACAGCGCAAGCAGGGGAGGGGGCCGTACTCTTTTCAGCGTCTATCCGAAACACCGACGGATACGTTAGCGCTCGATGGATTTGGCGATCCTGCGATCCCGGTGGGCATGATCTTCTCCATGTTTCGCCCATCGGACGATGCCTGCACGTATCCCTTATTCGTTCCCGCAAATCTCTTCGCGGTGGTAAGTCTTCGCCATCTTTCGGCGCTGGCCAACCAGGTTCTCAAAGATATGAAGCTGGCCGAAGAAGCGCATGCGCTCGCTGCGGAAGTGGAAGCGGCCATCAACCGATATGGCAAAACGCAGCACGCCCAATACGGCGAGATCTGGGCCTATGAAGTCGACGGCTACGGAAACACGTTGATGATGGACGATGCCAATGCACCGGGACTATTGAGCCTCCCCTACCTCGGCTGTTGCGGTATCGATGATCCGCTCTATCGTCGCACCCGGCAATTTGTACTGGGCGAAGCCAATCCGTATTTTTTCCGCGGCACCGCGGCGGAGGGTGTAGGGGGTCCGCATGCGGGGCTGAATATGATCTGGCCGATGTCGATCATCATGCGCGCGCTTACCTCCAAGGATGATGCGGAGATCCGGCAGTGCCTTCGCTGGCTGCGCAACACCACAGCAGGCACCGGCTTTATGCACGAGTCCTTCGAGAAGGACGATCCGATGGTGTTCACCCGAGCGTGGTTTGCCTGGGCGAATACCCTCTTTGGCGAGCTGACGGTGAGAATGGCATCGGAGCGGCCGCAGGTCTTCGGTGGCGACACGGGGTTCTGGAATTGAGAGAGCTTATCCATTGGCTGTTCGGAGTTACCGATTGGTAACTTCCGTTTCAGAGGTGATAAGAAATCAACTCGGGACGCCGGCCCAGTTACCAATCGACGAGTCGGCATTCGACGTGTTCGTACGGGATTCGGTGGCAACGTTAGTCATGCTATACCATTGATACCCCATCGTTCCTCGGGTTGTGGGTACTTCAAGCTGGGACTGGTTACATGATCGGGCGTATCGTCTCGCACTACCACATCATCGAGAAGCTGGGCGGCGGCGGAATGGGCGTCGTCTACAAAGCCGAAGATTCGCGGTTGCATCGTTTTGTCGCTCTCAAATTCCTGCCCGAAGAGGTTGAAGAAGACCCGCAGGCGCTCGCCCGCTTTCAACGTGAAGCCAACGCCGCGTCAGGGCTCAACCATCCCAACATCTGCACGATCTACGACATCGGCGAGGACGGCCATGCCTTCATCGCCATGGAGTTTCTCGACGGGATGACGCTCAAACACCGCATTGCCGGGCGTCCCTTGGGAACCGACCTTCTTCTTTCCCTGTCCATCGAAATGGCAGACGCACTCGATGCTGCCCACTCCAAAGGAATCGTCCATCGCGACATAAAGCCCGCTAACGTCTTCGTAACCGAGCGTGGCCACGCGAAGGTCCTCGATTTTGGACTCGCAAAGCGCATGCCCGCAGACGATGCATCCGCGGAAACTCTCATGAGTCTTCGCGAAAGGCAACACCTCACCTCTCCGGGAGAGGCCTTGGGGACTGTCGCCTATATGTCTCCGGAGCAGGTACGTGCCCAGGAACTCGATGCTCGAACAGACCTGTTTTCTTTCGGTATAGTGCTTTACGAGGCCGCCACCGGGACGATGCCCTTCCGCGGCGAAAGCCCCGGAGTTATCTTTGACGCCATCCTTAACCGGACCCCGGTTCCCCCATCCCGCTTGAATCCCGACTTACCGCGTGAACTGGAGCACATCATCAACAAGTGTCTGGAGAAAGATCGCAATCTTCGTTACCAGCACGCCTCTGAAGTTCGCAGCGACCTGCAGCGACTGAAGCGCGATGTCGACAGGGGACAACAAAACAGGGCTGCATCCCCCTCTTCGCGAGAGACCACACTTGCCGTTCTTCCCTTCGTATTTCTGAACACGATTGAGGAACGGGAATCGATGTCATTGGGCTTTGCCGACTCTTTGATCACGTCGCTCGGAGCGCTCGACGATTTCGTGGTTCCACCCACATCCAGCATGTTGAAGTATCTGGGCGGGGCCGATCCTGCGACCGTGAGCCGCGAACTCGACGTTCGGTACGTCCTGCAGGGCAATATCCAGAAAGTCGCGGCCCGATGGCGAGTTTCAGTGCAGCTGGTCGACTCCGAGCGCCGCAGGATCGTTCTGTCGGAAAAGTACGATCTGACCCTGGACGACATTTTCGAAGTCCAGGACGAAATCGGCCGTCAGGTTGCGCGCTCGTTGAAGGCCAACCTGGTCGGGGGAACATTCAAAACCCGGGAGCGTTACAGCGCAGACCACTACGCCTACGAGGAGTATCTGCAGGGCTTGAAACTCAGTTTTTCCGACTCCGAACAAGTGATGGATCGCGCAACCATGCACCTGTTGAACGCAATTGAGCGGGACCCCGGATTCGCCCTTGCGCATGCAGCAGTGGCACGTGTTTACGCGGACAAGTACAAGATCTTCGATGGCCGGAGCATCTGGGCGGAAAAGGCGGAATACCATTTCAATCGTGCTCTGGTGCTTGACCCCAACCTACCTGAGGGACACCTGGCGAAAGGGCACGTTTTTTGGAGCCCCGCGAAAAACTATTCATTCCGCGAAGCTGTCGCGGAATTTGAAAAGGCCATTGAGCTGCAGCCCAACGTGGAAAGCGCACACGGGCAGTTGGGACTGGTTTTCTCGCACATTGGCCGCATGCAGGAGGGCCTGCTGGCATTTCAACAGGCTCGTCGCGTCAACCCGCACGACAGTTGGGTGCGATGGTCGGGCCTGGCCCATCTTTGGGCAGGCGAGTTCGAGATTGCCAATCGCGAGTGCGAAGCGTGGCTTCGCGAGAGTCCGGAAAGCAAGTACGCCCTTTGGCTGCGACCCCAACCGCTGCTACTCATGGGCGACCTCAAAGCTGCCGAGAAGATGCTCCGCGAGTCTCTCGACCAATTCCCGGAAGAACCTCTTTTCCTCTCCCTTGAAGGAATGCTTCATGCGCAGAGAGGCGAAGCGGAGCGAGCTCTCGAATGTGCGCAGCGAGCGTGTGAATCGCCTCGCTCTTTCGGTCATACCCATCACACGCTTTATCAGGTGGCGTGCGTCCACTCCATCCTGGGCCAGGACGACAAGGCCCTTGCTTGGATGGATCGAGCGGTGAGCACAGGGTTTCGCTGCTGGCCCTTCTTTCGAGTCGACCCCTCGCTCAGCAACCTGCGCCGATTACCCGCGTTTCGAAACTATATTGCCGAGATTGAGAAGGACTGCAGCCAGATTCGTATCCTCGAGATTTAAACCGGCGAACCACTCCCTTTGCTCACTTTCATGCGACCGAAAATCACGGCGTGACGCTGGCCAACCAGGTTCTCAAGGAGACAAAGGTCCTAACGGCGAAAGAGGCGCAAGTCCCAGGATCCAGGCCGGAGGCCGGCGTCAGCGCCGAACAGCTAAGAAGATTGCAACCGGCAGGTTTTCGCCTTATCTCGCAGGGCGAGCCCGCCATGTGTATACTTGGGCGGCCAGAAACAGACAAGCGTTGCGGGTAGATTCTCAACTGCCGCCAGGTTGTTAGGGCGAGAAGCGGATCGGCAAGATATGAACGGCGCGGTAGGAAGTTATATCTATGCAGCATCGTTGGGTGTACCGACGGCGCAGAGGCACCTGGCCGAGGTATTCTGTGAGGACTTCCAGACGCCGGCAGGCTGGAGCAACATGCTGGGTAACATGCCGGGCCGGACCGTCGACGGTCTCCTGAATCGCAAGGGGGCTTGGTGGACGCGTGAATGCTTCCAGGCGCTCTATGTCGCCTGCTGGATTCATCATCCCGTGGAAAAGGGGAGTTACATGATTCAACTCCCTCCAGAGGCATACGCCAATGTCAAAGATGCTTACCTGCAGCTCTTGAAGAGTGGTGCTTTGCAGGAACGCATTTCGTCGCATCTTTCAAAGAAAGGGGCGTCCGCCCACGAGGGCTGGAATTTCCTGAAAGGATACGGAGAATTGCTGCTGCAGATCGAGGGGGAAGCGAATAGTGCGCCGTACCTTTTCCTGAAGTGCGAGGGGCACGCACTGGAGAGTGGTTTGAGTCTTAGCACCATCCTGCACGGAGCAAGCTGGGTGATGAAGGAAATCACCGGCGCCGGCGCGACGGCGTCAGAAGCGCTGAAGCGTTGGACTTCGTTCTCCTCCACCGTCGAAGGGCGCGCCGCCGAAAATTTCAGCAACGATTATAAAAAGCTCCTCAAGCAGCTTGGCCTGTCGGGAACAAAGACCACTGTCGAGCAAGTGGTGGAAGCACTGCACCGCAAAGCGGGCTTCACCCATGGATTACCCGATAACCTGAAGCGAAACACCAGTATGCTGGGCCAGGCGATGCTGGGACCACAAGGGTACATCGCGCTCTTTAAGCGACAGCGGATGGTGCTGAAGAAAAGCGGGGTGGATTTCGACGACCGAGCCGAGGGGGAATTGAGAGGGCTCGCCGAGCGGATGGTGGCGACGACCACAAGCCACGAGATGCAACACTACAATGAGGTTCGCGTGACCGCTGCGGACTTGAACGCGTCATTAGTGACATTCCGCCGGTTCATTCCGTAGACTTCTGAGGACGAACGGTTACGTAAGTCAGTCCTGTCTCAATCGTCCCAGTCACAGGTCGCGGTCACGGGCCGTGCGGGAAAAATAGATGCGTCCGGCCGCCGTGTCAATGTTCCCGATCCTGGCAGGGAAAACATCGACGGGTTGAGCCGCCTAACTTCAATACGGAGTGTTTGATGCCATGACTCAAGCTCAGATCTCGAATCGACTTCCTCTCACCTTCGAACGCAAAGAAGGCGAAGCTCCCGGCTCGGTGGTCTTCCATTTCTCAGGACCCTTCACCGCGCGCACCGTATTTGAATGCCAATCACCGGACGCCGTAAGCAAGATGTTCGATTTGCAATTGATGTTGCCCACCGGCGAGCCGCCGACCGTTAACATCTTCGACCTGACCGACGTTCCCTACATGGATTCTACGGGACTGGGTATGGTCATCAGGCATTATGTCCGGTGCCAGGACAAAGGCGTTCGGTTTATTGCCGCCGGAGTGGGCCCACGTGTCCTGGAACTGTTCAAGCTCACCAACGTGGACGCAGTCATTCCCATGATCGCCACAGTTGAAGAAGCGAGTTAGTGCAAGCGACACACGGAATGTGTTGCCTTATAGACCCTCCCCGGTGCTTTTTCAGGACCGGATTTTCGCGGGTGGTAAGGGGTCCCGAACTGTTTTGCCCCGGTGTTGGGGGAGGCACTATGGGCGAATCCTGATGACGATAGAACCCATTCGTGGGCTGCTTGCGTATTCCCGATGCGCTTGCTGAATTTCGTCAAGAGCGAAGATGGCCTTGATGGGCACGGAGATTTTTCCGTTTTTCAGCCATTCGAAAAGGCGCTCGAGGTCAGGCGTGAAGTTCTTCGATTTGCGGGTCAGGCTGAAGAAGGTGGTTCGCTTTCCGGACCAGAAAAGCAGCTTTCTCGAAAACAGTTTCAGCATCATGGGACCCGCCGGACGCTTCGCGGTCCTTGTGAGTGCCGGCAGGTTCACGCCATACCCAACAAGGATGCCTCCCTTATTCAGGATCGAGTAGGACTCGTCAAAACTTTCATAGCCAAGTGGATCGAAAACAGCGTCAACTCCACCGAGTTCGCGCATGGCAGAGATCCAGTTTTTCGTAGAGTAATCGAAGGGAACGGCTCCATGTTGGCGGAGCTCCTCGTGCTTGCCCGGCGAAGCTGTGCCGAAAACCTGGGCTCCCTGGATCTTGCCGAGACAGAGGAGCGCCCCTCCCACGGCACCACTCAAACCATGAACGAAAATCTTCTGCCCGGATTTGACTTTGGCCGCGCGGTGCAGCATCTGGAAGGCCGTCACCCAGTCGAGGATGAGTGCGACCGCGGCCTGAAGGTCAACTCCTTGCGGTACGGGTATCAGGAATCGTTCCGGCAGATTGATGAGTTCTGCCTGCCCGTCGTATTTCGAGAGACACGCGACACGATCGCCAATCTTGAATTTCGAACAGCCTTCGCCGTTGAGACGGACTTTGCCAATCACGCTGTAACCAGGAGTCAGCGGAGCCTTCCTCTGCAGGGGATACGTGCCATTGCGCATATTCACGTCGGAACCGGCAACAACGGAGTATTCGACCTCGAGCTGGACCTCGCCACGAGAAGGGTCGGGTAAGTCACCATTCACGATCGCGAGTTTGCTCTCGTCGCCAAATTCCGTGATTACGACCTTCTTCATGG
Source organism: uncultured Acidobacteriaceae bacterium (assembly GCA_963830325.1). Lineage (GTDB taxonomy): Bacteria > Acidobacteriota > Terriglobia > Terriglobales > Acidobacteriaceae > PALSA-350. The sequence continues at coordinate 350,584 of CAWHMV010000002.1, read as the reverse complement.
TGGACATGACTTACCCTCACTGCTCAGGAGGAAAGATCTTCTTTAGGAACTCGAGATAGATGCCCCAGTCAGAAGGCACCATGCCGTGGCCGCCCTCGTGCATGTAATAGCTGAGGTCATGGAAAATGGGCTGCGTGGCTGCAGGCCAAACATCGGTTCCCAAATCTTCTTTGCCGAGTAGCTTGTAGACCTTGCCGGCGGCGACCGCAGCGAGAAACTCGCCTTTGGGATCGGACCAGTAGTCGCTGCTACCAGTCTGCAGGAGCAACGGGCGCGGAGCAATCAGCGCTATCAGTAGATTGGCATCCATGGGGGCCTTATCGGGAAAGCCGCCGTATTTCGCGTAGTTGGCCGCGAACTGATAGGGAAACCGGCCGGGAGCGGTAAGGTGCGCGATGGTCTCGCCATAGTTGCGGTGGCTGAGTGCAGCGCCACCCTCGCCCGAACAGCTCGCGATCACGGCAGCGAACCGCTGGTCGTGCGCTCCTGCCCACATCACGGTCTTTCCCAGGCGCGAGATGCCGTGGATCACCACGCGCTTGGCATCGATGCTTTTGTCGGTCTCGAAGTAGTCCTCGACACGGCTCATGCCCCAGGCCCAGGCCGCGATAGAGCCCCATTCATCCGGCGCCCGATCCGCCTGTCCGGGTTTGAGGTAGCGAGCGCGGATGCCATTGGCAAATCCGCCAGGATAGTCAGGATCGACGTCACCGTAGTAGAAGGTCGCCACCCCAAAGCCGGCATTGAGCAGGTCTTCGGCATCGATGTGGCCGAATCCTCGGGCCGCCGGCGGGGTCACCCGGGTATTGGTTTTGGGATCCCAGGTTTTTTCGGATTTGATTCCGGGATCATCGACCGCGTTCTGCACGGCGCCGAAATTGATACTGAAAAACATCGGCACCGGCTTGGTGGCCGAGGCGGGGAGATAGATCAGCAGATCGATCGACGGGCCGGTCTTGTCCTTGTTGAGATAGATGCTGACCTGTTTGCGAATCGCTTTGCCGTTGAGCGCCGGCGTTCCCGGGTCGACCATTTCGAAGCTTTCATCCGCCGGTCTGCCCGGTGCTCGACCGTATTGCTGGGTCTCGAACATCTCGACGATTTCCGGACGCCGTTTGGAGTACCAGGTCTTAGCGTCGCGGACAGGCTTTCCACTATTAAGCTGGAGTGGGTCGGGCAGTGAGTAGGTCCCCACCTTAGCCTCGTCGTAGTTAACGGGAATGCCGGCGACAACGTCGGGGGAAGGCTTGGGAGTGGGCGGGGCCGTCTGCGCCTGCAGTGTCAGCGCGCCGCAGATTAATAAGAACACCAGCCGCGGTGCTCTGACGGTCATGGCAAATTGCGTCGATGGGCGTGAGGTAATTCGCAGGGTCATCGGGGAATAAGGTTTCCAGTCGGAACACTAGAGTCGTACTGTTGTCTTGTCAATCCGTTCGTTCTTTGCCCGATGGCTCAACGATCTAGATCTTCACCTGCTGTGCGCGCCCCTGCCTTCAGGTAAGACGTAACGGTATCTTGCTTTGAGCAAATCACTTAGCTGGTCATCTCTGGAGAATCCCAAGTCAGGATTAAGTCCGCGCCGGGCCATTTTGATTCTGTGATTCTCCGGTCAGTCTCGGCCTATGGCAAACCGAGGCTGTTACCTTCTGCTCCTTTTTCTGACGCTGTCCAGCGGAGCAAAGAGCGTCTCCGCCCAGGCCGCTGCGCTCCAGGTGCAGGTGTATGACTACACCAGTTTGAGTCCGGCGGCTCTCCATGAATTCATTACCCGTACAGAGGAGATTTTGACGAGCGGAGGAATTTCGGTCGAGGTGGACGCTTGCGCGAGGGGGGTGTCGACGCCTTGCGAAAGCCGGCGAGGGAGTTTCCGGCAGTTGGTGATTCGCGTGGTCGCCGGAGCGCCCGGGAATAACGAGGAGGCTCGCTGGCAGCACCTGGGTCAATCCATCGCCACCCATGATGGCGGCACTTACGCGTCCGTTTATCTGAAGCTGGCGGAGGAGGAAGCGGCTGAGACGAATCTTCCACGGATCCTTGTTCTTTCCTATGCGGCCGCCCACGAAGTGGGTCACCTGCTTCTGGGCGACGAAGCGCACACTCCGCAGGGCTTGATGAAAGCGGATTGGGAGGCGGAAGATTTCCGGGCGATGGCACAAAACCGTTTTCATTTCAGCGCGGAGCAGACCCGGGAACTGAGAAGCCGCTACGGGGCTGGGCGCTCGGCCGGAGTCGGTGCAGATACCTCGATTGCCGCCGTCAATCGAAGCCGGCGATAGCTGTCTATGGCATCTGGGTCATCCAGATGGCGGAGTGCATCTCCGGCAGGTTGATGAGGATTTTGTCCCGAGCTACGCTCAGGTCCGAACCGGCCTGGTTGATGGAGGCGTCGTGACCTGCGGAGTTGTGAAAATGCTCATACGCGAAGGGCGAGCCCAGGGGATGTTTGGTGACCGGATCCAGCTTCTGGGCCCAAATGCACAGATAACCGTCGCGTGTGGAGGTGAAATACACGGTGTTGCCGTCGGCGGAGAATTCAGGCTTATCGTCACTGTGCTGGCCGTCGGTTACGGGGATCCACTCCGCTTCAGGGCCGGGCGAGCCGTGACGCACCGGTGCGATCAGGATCTGTGAGGGCGGTTCCGGCAAATTCCATGAAGGAACCTTCTTGAAGGTTACCCAGCGGTCATCCCAGGAGAAGGATGGATGGTATAGCGCACTATGCGGAAGACTGAGGAATTCGAGCTCAGTCTTTGTACGCAAGTCAAAGGCGACAACCCGATCCTTGTTTGAGTCAGCCGGATCGTACTTCTGCAGGAGAACCACCGAACCGTCGGAGGAAAAACCACTGGGCGTGCAGCGCAAGCAGATCCGTTCGGCCTCCGCGCCCGCTGTGGAAACCATGAAGCCGCACGGCAAGGGTTTGTCGGGGATATCCCGGAACGAGGCCTCTTTGCAATCGCGTTGAAAGAGCACTGTTGATCCGTCTGGCGATATCGATGTCCCAACGTCACCGTATGGCTGCAGGTCCTTGTCGTCCAGGAGGTGTTCGATGCCGGTGGACAAATTTCTCAGCACGACCCTATCGGGCTTGCCGGGAGTATCGGTTACGTATGCCATCCACTTTCCGTCGTGGGAGACGGAGGGAGACAGGTGAATCCCGGCCTCGCGGAGAGGTAACTGGAATGTGGGACCCAGTTTCTGGCCTCGATCGCCGATGGAAATCTGATAGATGGATGCGCTGCCGCTCCAAACCATGTAGGCAAGCTTGCCATCCCTTGAAGGAGACCCAAAAGGACCTCCGCCGCCGTTACCGGAAGCGACTATTTCCGGAGTCCCATCGATGGTGCCCCGGGCAGAGATTCCGATGCGCCAAATCTTCCAGTTTTGAGGCGTCGTGGTCGAGTAAAGGATCCACTCGCGGTCGTCCGCGGTCCGGACCCACGCTCGCACAAAGGTTCGTGACGGGCCATTTTGCTCCACTCCGGGGAGGTGTAATAACCGCGCCTTGCCGGGTGCCAGTGGGGCGATCCACCAATTGGCCGGCTTGTTCGGCTCATGGCGGGAGCTCCCGTAAAAAAGAACCGCCTTTCCGTCAGGAGCCCAAAGTGGCGGGGAATACACGGTGAGGTCCTGATTAAGCGGCAGAGAGACAGGCTGGCCGCCATTTACGGATACCGTGAACGCCATCGTGTGTTGCCAGAAAAGGATGCTATCGCCGGAGGGCGAGAACCGCGGATAAATCGCCCTGGGAATCCCAACGACTAGTCGCGGTTCGCCCGGTAGCGTTGAGGTGGTGTAGATGCCGCCTCCTTTTCTTTCTGAGTAGAAGGCGATGCGCGTGCTATCTGGGGAGAAATCAGGAACTCCATCAAAGTTGTCGCCGGTGGTCACCGGAATTGCTTCGCCTCCAGCGGTTTGCTGTACCCAAATATGAGCCGGCTCATGGCCGACGCTCGAAACGTAGGCCAGCAACTTGCCGTCTCGCGAAAGAGCAGGCTGCCACCCAAACGACGTGATAAGCCTGGCTTCCTGCAATGTGAGGCTTTTGGTCTGCCTCCAGCGAACCATGGCCGCGATGCCGATGAGGACGAGCAAACCCGCGATGGCCAGCGCGGCGATGATGAAGATCCGGGATCGTGATGCCGCCGATCGGAGCTGTGCTGGAATTTCGGGTGTGCTTTCGAATACGGCCGGACCGGGCGCTTCGGTTGCAGGAGCCGCGACCACGGGCGCGATGAATCGGTATCCTCGCCGGGGGATAGTTTCAACGTATTGCGGGGTGCCGGCATTGTCGTTCAACGCCTCGCGAACGCGATTGACCGCTTTATTCAGAGACTGATCGAAGTCAACGAAGGTGTTTCCCCAGATCTGTTCCTGGAGTTCCTCGCGCGTGACGATTTCGCCCGGCCGATCGGCCAGCATCACCAAAACCCGAAATGGCTGTTCCTGAAGGCGGATAAGCACGCCACGCTTGCGCAACTCCATGGCGTCGCGGTCCAGTTCGTAGATTCCGAAGCAGATCTTGCGAGCCATTTGGGTCGGCCCCCTATTGCCTACTCTAACTGAGAACCGTCCAGGGAAGCGGGCCTCTGATCCTCGGCTAGGGCTGGTTGGAAAAGGGTGCCGTATCGTGAAACCGTTTCATGTCGATGCCCGCCATTCTTCCTTCCGGGTCGTACAAAAAAATGTCGGTAAACTTCGCGTCCCACACAATTTCGTCGGCGCGGTAAGACGATCGCGCATTGACCACCTGCGAAAAGGTTTCGTCCATGCCCGTGAGCAAAATCAGAAACTCTGCGCCACTCGCGCACAATTCATCTTGCGTCACCCCGTATAGCGGGCTGTTCGTATCAATGATGTGCACAATGGTCCAGGAAAGAGGAAAGAAGACCACGCTCTCCCGCTCCAGGCTGAGGGGGTAGTAGCGGCGTACCGTGGTTCCGCTCGCATTGTTCTCAAAACGAGAGACCAGCAACCGAACGTGAAGATCGATGATCTGGTTATTCCGCGTGTTAATGATGCGGAACTCGAAGGCGCGATTGTTGCCGATCCACGACATCACGGCATTCTGACTGAACAGGATGTCGGCGACCGGGCGGGAGAAGCGCGCAAACACCAATCCGGTCACCACCGCCAGGCCCAACAAGCTCACGACGGACTCGAGCGCGACCAGGATGTTGGTGGCCAGACCCACAGGCACAGTACTGCCGTACCCGATTGTCGCCGAGGTATGAATGCTGAAGAAGAATGCCTTCAGAAAAGGGGTATTAATTCCGGTATTGAGGGTGTTGACCAGACCGCCCGGTCCACAAGCGTCGTAGAGTATAGCGAAACAGCCATTGAGCGTAAGGTAGACAACAGCGACGAAGACGAAGAAACGAAACCAGGTCGTACTGACCAGGTTGGAGTAGGCCAGAAACGTCCGCAGCCCCCGGCCTCGTTTCTGCACGTTGAAGCTGCCGTCCCGATTGAGCAGGCGAAGCTCACGCTGTGACGATACGACTCTGCCAAACCCCAGATCGCTCGATGGATCTTCGGGGGCTTTTGCCGCTACTTTTAGTTCTTGATCAGTCACAGTGCCAATTTCCGGTGCAGCAGGGCCAGCGTCATATTCATACAGATCGCCGCCAACTCCGGGTCATATCGGTAGCCTTCGTCCCGCATGAACGCGTGCGCGCCGTTGACTTCCAGCCACTGGAAATCCGCGCCTACCTCGTCCAGCCGGGCCTTGATCAGGTTACGTCCGGCGAGGGGAACGTGGGGATCCTGGCGCCCCCAGATGTGCAGCAGCTCGCCCTTGATTTCGCCCGCTCGCTCGAGGGAGTCGTCGTGTTTGCCCAGGCCCAGGCTGTGGCTGTGAATGTCGGTGGCGTAGAAGCATACGGATGCGCGTACATCGGGGTTCATGGCCGCGCGAAAGGCCAGATGCCCACCCATGCAAATGCCAATCGTTCCCAGGCGGCCGGTGCAATCTTCGAGGCCGTGCAGATAGTCCAGCAACGCGCGGGCGTCGTTGTCGTAGGCGGAAACTGCTTTGCCGTATTTGTCCGCATTGCCTTTATCCGAACCGGCCTGATCGTAGGCCAGCACAGTTCCCGCCGGCTCCAGCTCGTGATACACCTCGGGAACAGCGACAATATAGCCATGGCCGGCAATAAAGGCGGCAAAGCGGCGGATGGGGCCGGTGGCCTGGAAGATCTCGGAAAACAGCACCACCGCGGGATACTTTCCCTTGACCACGGGGCGAAACAGGTAGGTGCGCATAGGACCCGTTGGAGTGGCAAGATCGACGGCTGTCTGTTCTTGAATGATCATCAAACTCTCCGGGGTCAGGTTAACTGATATGGGGCTGGCGGCGGCAAGAGGAATCGCATGGTAATTGGTTGGTTACAACCAGAGCAGGAAGACGACGCTATAGACGACGCCTCCGCCTGGGCGCGCGTGGAAGCGGCACAAAGACAGAAGCGCGCGGCCTGCCTGCTGGTGCCGCAGCCGGCGCATGCTGTGCTCGCGGGAGAGCTCGCAGCGGGGTTAACCTGCTTCGGCGAATTGCCGCCTGAGATCATCCGTGCCATCCAGATGCACGACACTGGCTGGGCCGCAAGCGACGCGCAACAGATTCAACGGCTGCGATCCGGCGGTGCCCAGGCTGGCCATGCCGTTTCCTTCGTCGACATTCCGCCCAGGGAAATAGAAGAGGCGTGGACGGCTTCGATCAACACGGTGGAAGCCCTCTCCAAACCAGGAGCGATGATTGTCAGCCGTCACTTCAGCCTGCTGGCCGGGCATGACGCGGTACACCAGCGTTTTGTAGATACAGAGAAGTCGCGCCAGCGAAAGCTCGCAGCCTGCGCGAACGATGATGATCTCAGCCGGTGGACGGCAGCCTTGGGCTTCTGCGATCTGGTGTCGCTTTCCCTGCTCAGTGGGCTGAGCAGTGTCGAGCTTCCGCTGGCCCATCCGGCCTCACCCGAGGCGAAAACCGCGCCCCGCGTCAGGATGCAAGTCACGGGACGTCATCTTCGCTTCACTCCAGGGGTAGTGCGCGCCGGGTGCGCTTTATCCATACAGGCGCTCAAGCATCCTCTACCGGCGCAAGGCCCACGTGCCGAGACGCTCACCTGGGAGGTGGCATGAACGACGTAATCGTCGTGGGTGGTGGGATTGCCGGGCTGGCGGCAGCCCGCACGTTGGCGGAAGCCGGTCTACGAGTGGCGCTGATCGAGGCCCGGGACCGGGTCGGTGGGCGGATCTACACCGTCCCACCGGTGGCTGGGGAATTGCCGGTGGAGCTGGGCGCCGAGTTTGTTCATGGTTTACCACTGGAGCTCATTCATCTGATTGAAGAGGCGGGTCTCACCCGCTTCGAGCTGGGCGGCGAGACCCTCTGCTTCCGCAAGGAGCGCGGCGTAGGCCGGCTGGAACGCTGCCCAGCCCAGCCCGAGGTGGAGCAGCTGTTCGATGAGCTTGGCCACCTGGAGCCGCCCCAGGACGACCTCAGCTTCAGTGAATTCGTGGCCCAACTCGGATTTACCCCGGAAGCCGTAACCCAGGCGACCAACTATGTCGAAGGCTTCAATGCGGCGGACGCAAGCCGCATCAGCATCCGTGCCCTCGAAAGACAGCAGGCTGCCGAAGATGCGATCTCCGGTGACCGCATCTTCCGGGTGGAAGAAGGCTATGCGCGTGTGCCGGAGTTTCTGCTACGCAGGTTTCTGCAGGCAGGCGGACGATGGGTGGCGTCGGCTCCGGTACGAACCATCACCTGGAAGCCGGGCAAGGTGGAGGTGGCTACCGAGACCGATCAGGTCTTCGAGGCTGCCGCCGCGGTCATCACCCTGCCCTTGGGGGTGTTGCAGGCGAGACGGGTCGCCTTTGTGCCCCAACCGGTAGAAATTCTCGATGCGGTCGATCGACTGGCCATGGGCACGGCGGCTCGCGTGGTGTATGAGTTCGACCGCGCCTTCTGGTCACATTTCAGCCAGTTGAAAGGGGTGAGCTTTCTTTTCGCTCCTGACGCCATTCCCCCCACGTGGTGGACAACTGACCCCTGGCCAGATTCGATGCTGACGGGGTGGGTGGCTGGCCGAAGGGCGGACCAGTTGAACCTGGCCGAGTTGGCGGAAACGGGGCTCGCGACCCTCGCCGGCTTGCTCGGCAGCGAGCTTCCTGACCTACGCCAGCACCTGGTTCACCGGCATCAGCATGACTGGAAGAACGATGTTTACAGTCTGGGAAGCTACACCTATGTTCCGCGAGGGGCGATCCACGCTTCCGATGAGCTTTCAGTGCCGGTGGAGAATACGCTCTTTTTCGCCGGCGAACATACCGACACCAGTGGGCATTGGGGAACTGTCCACGGAGCCTTGCGCTCCGCTTATCGTGCCGCAGAACAGGTTTTGTTCTGCCGGATTCCCAAGCGATGAGAGGGAGTGTACATGAAGCCTTCACTGAGCTCATGAGTCCCGCAGGGACGGCTGAACTTAGCCCAGGGCGCAGTCCTGGGTAGACATTCGAGAGACGAAAAGTCCCGTAGGGACGACTGGAAGTCACCCAGAGGCAGCCCTCGGGGCACTCCCATTTCGCTTTCCCGAATCCAGGACCATGTATCGATAACTTTTTCAGTCGTCCCTGCGGGACTTTTCAAATGGTGCATGCTAACCCAGTACTAGCGTCCTGGGCTAAGTTCACCCGTCCCTACGGGACTCGATTCCGGGACGGTCGTTCTGAGGATCTAGACCAGATCCCCGACCTTGTCTGCGATGTTGCTGGCCACGGAGCTGACATTGCTGGCAACCGAACTTACCCTAGACGCTACGTCGCTGGCCTTGTCTATGGTCGTCTGATAGACCTTAGTGGCGTGTTTGCTGAGATCGTCGCTGGCGTCCTTGATGTAATCACTAGCATCTTCCAAGTGACGTCTAAGCTGCTTGCGGGTTTTTTCACCGGTCTGGGGGGCGTAAATGAGAGCGGCTGCCGCGCCGGCTGCTACTCCGAGGGAGAAAACTGCCCAGTAACGAACTGCGTTCATTGACCATCCACCTTTCATGATTGCAAGTAAGTCATCCGTTTGGAGTGCACCGGCAACGGATAGGTTGCCGTAGGTCGTTGATGCCGTTGCGGGAAGCGTGCACCACGTAGCTCGAATTTGCTATTGATTTTTGGAGAAAAAATCCTTAAAATGAGAGCTTTGACACGTCCTGGCGGGGCAGACTGTACGGAATTTACTAGCCGCCGGGCGGTACTTGTTGCTCATCTCCCTAGAGGATAACGGATCAAATGGCAAAACGACGTGGTAATCCTAACTGGGGCAAGCCGGAGCCAATAGGCCCGGTGGTCCCGACTGTCACTTCTTTCGAGCAGGTTGTGAAAGAGTTCAAACTGACCCCCGATCAGTATGTGCGTTCCACACGGTTGCGCGAGTGGGCTCGCCGCAACAAGAACTCGAAGTATATCCCGGAAGCGCTTCTCGAGGCTTGGGGCTTTGAGATCGAATCCACTTTGTAAACTAAAAGGGTCCGCAGAGAAGAGAAACGCCGCCTCGAGCGGCGTTTTTTGCGTCTGGAATCTAACTGGCGGAGAATATAGCTATGCAGTCGAAAACGCCGTTTACCGATGTAGCCGGGGCCCTCGAGGAGTTCAAGGCTGGGCGCATGATCGTCGTCGTGGACGACGAGGACCGCGAGAACGAGGGCGACCTGACGCTGGCGGCGGAGTTCGTCACTCCCGAGGCGATCAACTTCATGTCCAAACATGGACGCGGGCTGATCTGTCTCAGCTTAACCGAAGAACGGGCCGACTATCTCCGCCTGGGACCGATGACGCAACAGAATTCGTCCCGCTTCGGCACTGCGTTCACCGAAAGTATCGAAGCCCGGGAAGGGGTGACCACAGGGATCTCCGCTTACGATCGCTCGCATACCATTCAGGTCGCGATCGACCCGCTCATGACGGCAGCGGATTTGGCCCGGCCTGGGCACGTGTTTCCTTTGCGCGCCCGCCGCGGCGGTGTTCTGGTGCGGGCCGGACAAACGGAGGCATCGGTCGATCTCGCACGGATGTCGGGATTGATTCCGGCGGGAGTGATCTGCGAAATCATGAACGACGACGGAACCATGGCACGGGTTCCCGATCTGGTGGAGTTTTGCAACCAGCATCAGTTGAAAATGCTGACCGTGGCGGAATTGATCCGCTTCCGGTTGCAGAATGAACGCTATATATTCCGGGTTGCGGAATCGATCTTGCCGACCCGTTTTGGCGACTTCCGCATGATCGCCTATGAGAGCGAAGTGGATGGGGGAGAGAGCCACCTGGCGCTGGTCCGCGGAGATGTGAACTCAGAGCACAACCAGGAGCCCGTTCTGGTACGCGTGCACTCACACTGCCTGGCGGGCGACGTCTTCGGGACTACGCAATGCGATTGCCACCAGGTCGTACAGCGCTCGCTGGAAATGATCGCGGAGGCGGGACGTGGTGCTCTGATCTATCTCCATAATTCAAGTAAAGGTTTCGAGATTGATCGTAGCGTCATGCCACATCGGTTGTTCCTGCACCGCAGCGGCGAGCATAGGGAAGACCGGCATCAGCGTATTTTGCGCCAAGTTGGCTTGGGTGGGCAGATTCTTTCCGATTTGAATATTCGCAAGATTCGCTTGCTTTCCAATACACCGACGCATGTCCCGGCACTGCAGGGTTTCAATTTGGAGATTGTGGAACAGGTTCCTCTGTCCCTCGCCAAGCCTGGCGCCCGTTAGCCTTCAACCCCCGTTTGATTCGAGGGCCGGTAGCGGAAATCCCCGCCGAGCCAAGTCGTTCTGCAGCTGTTCCGGACTTTCAAAGAGAGCGGCATGAAGGCCGACTGCTTCTGCGCCAACAATGTTCTTTTGCAAATTATCTATAAACAGGGCCCGGTCGGGAGAAACGTTCAGCTTCTTCACCGTGTGTAGGTAAATGGCAGGATCGGGCTTTACGACCCCAAGCTCGCAGGACCATGTGAGATGGTCGAAGTGAGCCAGCCAGGGAAAGCGTGGCCGCATATAATCAAGCACTCCGTCACCCATATTTGAGAGGATCCCGAGCCGGAAACCCGCCTGCTTGATCCTGGGAATCCAGGCCAGCATGGCTGGGTTCAGGTTCATCCACATGATGGCATCCTGTTCCAACAATTGGCTGATCTGTTCGGCCGTGAAGTGAACACCCGTGTCACGGGCGACGGTTTGCCAGTAAGTCTGGCCGTTCAAGATGTCAGCGTCGTAATCCAGCCGGTGGGCCCAATAGGCCTTTTCGAACGGCTCCTCCTCAACTCCCGCAATACTCAGCAAGTTGCGATGCGCCTGAGGGTCGGGCGGACCGCTGAGAACTTCACCATAGTCGAAGATAACGGCTTCTAAATCCATGCGTTGCGAGCTCCTGCTGTTTCTGCTCTATTACAACATGCGGCAAGGGAGGGAATGGTGACGGAGGCACGAAGATACCCCTGGTCGGCGCGAACCGAGTGGGATTTGACCGAGACGCCGTGGGCCCAGCAGCTTGCGCGGTTGCGCGCAGCTGGCGCGCAGCTCTGTGACCTGACCGCCTCCAATCCGACGCGCTGCGGGTTTACTTACGACGCCGCCTCGATCCTGGCTCCTTTAAGTGATCCAGGAGCCCTGTACTACGATCCGGATCCGCGGGGTCTTCGCCCGGCGCGCGAGGCAGTCTGCCGCTATTACCAGGACCATGGAGCGCCGGTAAAGGCGGAGCAGATCTTTCTCACCACCAGCACCAGCGAGGCCTACAGCTTCCTCTTCCGGCTGCTCTGCGATCCGGGGGATGAAGTGCTGGTCGGTCAACCAGGCTATCCGTTGTTCGACTTCCTGGCCCGCTTGGACGATGTGGGGCTGGTTCCCTACGAACTCTTCTACGATCACGGCTGGCACCTGGACCTGGAGTCCCTGCGCAGGCGCGTGACCTCCCGCACTCGGGCCATCATGATCATCCATCCCAATAACCCCACGGGTAATTTCACCAAACGTGGGGAGAGGGAAGCGATCGAAGCATTGTGCCGCGAGCAAAGGCTGGCGTTGATTGTGGATGAGGTCTTTCTCGACTACGGCCTCGATCAGCGCGGGGAGAGCTTTGCCACGGGTACTCATACGGTGCCCACTTTCGTGCTGAGCGGCCTGAGCAAGGTGGCTGCGCTGCCCCAGATGAAAGCCGCCTGGATCGCATGCTTTGCCGAAGGCGAGGCCATGCAGCGCCTGGAAGTGATCTCCGACACCTTTCTTTCCTTGAGCGCCCCCATCCAGTGGGCGCTCCCTGCCTGGCTGAGCCAGCGGGCAACACTGCAGGGGCAAATCAAGGAGCGCTTACAAGCGAACCTGGTCAGCCTGGACGCAATCCTTCTGCGGCAGAAACCGGTGACCCGGCTTGCCGTGGAGGCGGGGTGGTATGCCGTGCTTCGGGTTCCCGGGATGCAACCCCAGGAGGAGACAGCGCTCGATCTGCTGTTGGAGCGCGGTGTGGTGGTGCACCCAGGCGGTTTCTTTGGTTTTACCGGTCAAGGATGGCTGGTGGTGAGTTTGCTTACACAGCTGGAGGAGTTCAGAGAGGGAGTCGAGGCGATAGTCACCCAATTCTAAGGGCAATTCAATGGCCATTAGCTAGAACAGCCTGTGCAAAGGAGGACTCTAGTTCGTTACTAATACTTTCGTGTCATTCAATTAAAGGTTTATTGAAGCATTGCAAATAGCACATTCTAGATATCTTGCAGTTTGACAATAGCTCTGATTTTTGCCTGATCTGACCCAATAATGATCGTATTGTGGGACACGGCCGAAACAGCTTAATGTGTCACATTCGGAAATTTGGCTGAAGAAACGGATTCGACTGCTTTTCCTCACCAATCGTCGTATCCGGACCGTGGCCCGGCAGCACCCGTGTTGTATCCGGTAACACCATCAGGCGGTCACGCAGTGAGCGCAGGATCTGGCGCCCATCACCTCCGGGAAGATCGGTTCTGCCGATCGACCCGGCAAAGAGAGTATCGCCGGCAAGCAGTAGGTGCTGTTGCGGGAAGAGGAGACAGATACTGCCGAGGGTGTGTCCCGGAGTGTGTATTACTTCCGCCGGGAGGGTGGCGAGGCCCACGGTCAATCCATCGTCCGCACTCGCATCCGGAGACGCGACCTCGGGGGTGGGAACCCCGAGCCAACCGGCCTGCATCTCCATCGCGCCCAGCAGACCCAGATCTTGTTGGTTGAGAAATACCGGCGCCCCGGTGGCTTTTTTCAGCAGGGCCGCTCCGCCTACGTGGTCGATATGGGCATGGGTGATGACAATCTGGCGCAGGGTAAGGCCATGCTTCTGCAGCCGGGAGAGAATCTCCGGAATGTTGTCTCCGGGATCGACAACTACGGCTTCATGGGTAACCTCGTCGCCCAGGATGATGCAGTTACAGCGCAGCGGGCCAACGGGAAAACTTTCAAGGATCATGCCTTGATTTTAGGCGATTGATCTTAGTGGCAGGGATCGCTGGTTACAATGCGCCATGCGCATCTATGCGGCGGTAGGGGCGTTGCTGGGTTGGTTTGCACTGGCCCTGCAGCTTTATCTGATGCTCGTGCAGGCTCCTGGTCCAGAAAGACTGGGGGCGGTGATCACTTACTTCAGCTTCTTCACCATCCTGACCAACATTCTGGCAGCGTTGGTTTTCACCGCGGTCGCCTTGCAGCCCAAGGGGGGCTGGGGGCAGTGGCTCTGCCGGCCGTCTGTACAAGCCGCCACGGCTGTTTACATTGCCGTTGTCGGGATGGTTTACGAGTTATTGCTCCGGCAACTATGGAATCCGCAGGGCGCCCAATGGGTTGCCGACGCGCTTCTGCACAGCATCATTCCAGTGGGATACGTGCTGTACTGGCTGCTGTTTGCGCCGCGCGCGGGGGTGCACTGGAAGGATGCAGTGGTTTGGCTGACTTACCCCGCCATGTACCTGGTGTACATACTGGCGCGCGGAGCGATGAGCGGCTTTTATCCCTACCCATTTGTCGACGTGAACGTGCTCGGCTATGGAGGCGTCCTGGCCCGGGCCGCGGGATTTCTGCTGGTGTTCCTGGGAATGGGCTTACTGTTGGTGGCCGTGGGGCGCTGGATGCGAGCGCGCTCGTGAAGTCTTGTTGGAAGCGTCTCTGTACGAAGGCGAGAGGTTGTAACCGCTAATCACCAGCTCGGCTTGGAGTTTTCTTGGAAAAGCGTCTCTGTACGAAGGGCACAGCTTCAGCAGCCGTGCCGCAACAGGCTGCGTCGATGAGTGCTTTAGCGTGAGAACCGATTGCAAAATAAGTCCCGCAGGGACGGCTGAACTTAGCCCAGGACGCAGTCCTGGGTAGAAGTTCGCAGCATGAAAAGTCCCGTAGGGACGACTGGAAGTTACCTGAGGCGATCCCCAGAGCACTTCCATCAAGATATTCCGCGATTGAAAATTCCCGATCTGATAACTTTTTCAGTCGTCCCTTCGGGACTTGTCAAGGGCGCATGAAAACCCAGGACTAGCGTCCTGGGCTAAGTTCAGCCGTCCCTGCGGGACTTATTTTTGTCATGGTCGGTTCTCACGCAGACACTTAAGCCCCTCAGGTACGCGTTTCCGATCATTCGCGTGCTGATTACTTCGAATCCGAGCGAGTTTACTTGGCGGGCTTGGCCGGCGTGGTATGCGTGGTCTTGATGCCCGACAGGACGGAGTGTGCTCCACTGCTTCGCTGGATCAGGACCGTAAGTCCGATCGAGGTGAACATGAATACGATCGCAGCCCAGGTGGTCACCTTGGTCAGCAGATTGGCGGCTCCGCGGGGACCGAACGCAGTTTGTGATCCCTGGCCGCCGAAGGCGCCCGCGAGGTCAGCACTCTTGCCCTGCTGGAGAAGAACCACCCCAATCAGGATGAGGCAAACAATAACGTGAATGGTACCGATCAACCAGATCATTTGAACGTGAACCTCAATCGATGGTGCGGAAGGGGGGACTTGAACCCCCATGCCTCTCGGCGCCACCCCCTCAAGATGGTGTGTCTGCCAATTTCACCACTTCCGCGCTGAGAACAAAAAGCAAGAACGGCGTCCACCGTGAGGATAGGCGCGACAATCCGTCATGCTGATGTTATCGCGCCCAGCTATCGACTGCAAACCGGATACAGTGGATTAGCGTCTATGCGGGTGAAAGGTGACAAGACGAACGCCGGTGTCGTCTAAGGTGGGCATGGTTCTCACGCGTATCCCCCTGCTGTTCTGCTTTCTGCTCCTGGCTTCCTCGCTCCAGTCCCAGAACCAGGCATCGCCTCCGGCCACTGGGCCGGTCACCACGATTCCGGTCGACGTGAAGGTGGTCACTTTGCCGGTGACCGTCCGCGACAAGAAGGGCAAGATCGTACGCGACCTGACCAAAGACGATTTTGAACTGCAAGAGGATGGCAAGCCACAATCGATCCGCTACTTTAGCCTGGAGACGAACCTGCCCCTGACCGTGGGTCTGCTGGTGGATACCAGCATGAGCGAGCGCGACAACATCGATCGCGAGCGCAGTGCCAGCAGGAGCTTTCTTGACCAGATGATTACCAGGCCGGTGGACCGGGCGTTTGTTATCCACTTCGATCGCGAGATCGAACTGCTGCAGGATCTAACGTCCGATCACGCCAAACTGGAGAAGGCCGTGGGGCTCATTGACGTTCAGCAGGCGGTCGAGAGCACCCCAACCAGCGACCAGGGTTCGGGGTCGCACCGGGGCGGCCGAGGCGCGGGCACGAAACTCTACGACGCCATTTTCCTGGCCTGCGATGAGATAACCAAAAAGCAGACTGGCCGCAAGGCGATTGTCGTCTTGACCGATGGAGAGGATCGGGGCAGCCAGGAGACCCTGAACAGCGCCATCGAGTCGGCCCAGAAGGCAGAAACCGTGGTCTACACCATCTATATAGGCGGCCACGAGGACCATGATTACGACAACAATCCCGGTATGGGACGGCGCGGTGGGTATCCGGGCGGTGGGTATCCGGGCGGTGGGTATCCAGGCAGCCGCTATCCCGGCGGGGGGTACCCGGGGGGAGGGGGCTATCCCAGGGGGCAGCAGCAAAACGGCCCCAACGGCAAGAAAATCCTCCAGCGTATCGCCCAGGAGACCGGGGGACGGTACTTCGAGGCCAAAAAGAAAGACTCCGTAGACGACATCTATGCCCAGATCGCCGAGGAACTACGCACCCAGTTCATGTTGGGCTATACGCCACCCAAAGACCAGGCAAGCGGCTACCACTCCATACAGTTAACCGCCAAGAAGAAGGACCTCGCGGTACAGACCCGGGCAGGGTACTACTCGGGACAGTGAAATCTTCGCCCTTGCTAGTATCGGTGCATGAGCGAGATTGGTATGGCGGTCGATCCTGGTCCAGCGCCTCGTCCGCAGCCCACGGTGTTTCCCGGACGAGTGGTCACTCTTCGCCCTTTTGACCGGGCGAGCCAGGCAGAGGCCCTCTACCAGGCCACCCACGGGCCGGAAAAGGAAGACCAGTGGCGGTACATGAGCGAGGGCCCGTTCGCCAGCCGTGCCGATTTTGATGTCGCCTTCGACAGAAATGCCGGCTCCACCGATCCGCTCTTTTTTGCCATTGTGGATAACGCCACCGGCGTCCCGGTCGGCCAGGCTTCGTATCTGCGGATTGAGCCTCGCCATCGCGTCATTGAGGTCGGGAACATTATCTTTACTCCCGCATTGCAACGGAGCAGCGGAGCAACGGAGGCCATGTATCTCATGGCGCGGCACGTCTTCGAAGATCTGGGCTACCGCCGCTACGAATGGAAGTGCAATGCGCTAAACCAGCCCTCCCGGCGGGCTGCTTTGCGCCTCGGCTTTGTCTTCGAGGGAGTTTTTCGCCAGCACATGATCATCAAAGGCCGCAACCGCGACACCGCCTGGTTTTCCATGCTGGATTCAGAATGGCCTTTGCGCCGGGAAAATTTTGAACGGTGGCTCGCACCGCCCAATTTTGATCCGGCCGGCGGCCAGGTGCTTTCCCTTTCAAGCATGAATCAAAATGTGTCACCAAAGGCATCATCTGCGACGTTTCGGTGATTGCGACCCCCTCTTGTGGCCCATAGAGTTGTGGCAATCGGAGGGCACTACCAATGATGAACAGTTCGGGGACGGTGGTTGGTAAAGGTATTTGCATTCGCGGTGAAGTGACGGGCGAGGAGGACTTCTTCCTCGATGGAGTATTGGAAGGCAACATCACGTTGACCGGCAAGCGGCTCACCGTAGGAGCCAACGGCGTTATCCATGCGGACATCGTCGCCGGAGACATGGTAGTCTTTGGGCGCGTCGAGGGCAGTGTCAAGGCCAGCGGCCGTGCAGAACTGAAACACTCCGCGGTTTTCATCGGAGACATCGCAGCTGCCCGGTTGTCGATCGAAGACAACGCCACGCTGCAAGGCTACGTCGACCTCACCGAATCGGCTCAACCGCCGAAAAAAGAGCCCGTGGCCCAAAAGGAAGCCGAGCCAGAGGAAGCCAACGAGTATGTCGAGCAGTACAGCGAAGCAGTCTAAGCTGCTCGAACCAACCGGCATCCGCCTTTAAACGTCCCCGTTTCCGACCGCCCCACCTTGCCCACGCAAGGCCTGGGGCAGTCGCGTTTGGGGGCCCGGGCCTGACAAACTTTAGAGTGTGTGAGAGAACTGATTTCCAATCTCAGTCCCGCAGGGACGGCTGAACTTAGCCCAGGACGCTAGTCCTGGGTAGAGATTCGCGAGACCACCAAGTCCCGCAGGGACGGCTGGAAATCGGCTGCCACGCAATCCTGGAAAACCGTCAGCCGTCCCTACGGGACTCGATCATGTTTCACGATGTACCCAGGACTAGCGTCCTGGGCTAAATTCAGCCGTCCCTGCGGGACTAAATTCGCAAATCCTGGTTCTCACACACCCTCTTTAGCCGAGGTGCGTTGTTCGTCGTCCTTACTGCCCAATCCGGTCCAGATCCATGTTGAGCAGTAGGACATTCACCCGCTCCTCCCCCAGAAAGCCGAACTGGCGTCGCTGCACGCTGCGCTCGACCAGAGCGCGCACGGTCGCCACCGGCAGATGCCGGGCGTTCGCCACCCGAGCCGCCTGGAACAGTGCCGCAGCAGGAGAGATGTCGGGATCCAGACCAGAGGCTGAGGCGGTGACTAAGTCGATTGGCACCGGCTGGCTCCCATTCTCCGCGGCATAGTGCGCCACATCGCCGTCGATGCGGCTGATCAGCTTCTGGTTCGACGCAGCGTAGTTCGAGGGACCGGAAGAGGTGGCGTCGTATCCGTTGCCGGCGGCCGACGGGCGTCCATGAAAATACGGATCCCCGTTAAAGTTCTGGCCGATCAGCCGTGAGCCTGTCACCTGGCCGTTCACAACGATCAACTCTCCCTCGGCCTGGTGGCGAAACGCAAAGTGTCCGATGCCGGTCACCGCCAGCGGATAGAGAATGCCCAGCACCACCGCGGTGAGCAGCGTAAAACGGACGGCGATCTTGAATTCATTGCGCAGCATAGAAACTCCGCTCAGGACAAGCCCAAGCTGGTTAAACAGAGGTCGATGAGTTTGATTCCGATGAAGGGGACGATGACCCCGCCCACGCCGTAGACCAGCAGGTTGCGCCGTAACAGGGCCTGTGCCGAGCGCGGTTGATACGCAACCCCACGCAGAGCCAACGGAATCAAGGCGACAATGATCAATGCGTTGAAGATCACCGCGGACAGAATCGCCGAGTGAGGCGTGCTCAGGTGCATGACGTTGAGCTGATTCAACACCGGAAATACCCCGGCGAACATGGCCGGGATGATAGCGAAATACTTGGCCACATCGTTGGCAATGGAAAACGTGGTGAGCGCCCCGCGAGTCATGAGCAACTGCTTGCCGATCTGCACAATTTCAATCAGCTTGGTAGGATTCGAGTCCAGATCGACCATGTTGCCGGCTTCCTTGGCGGCCTGGGTGCCGGAGTTCATGGCCACGCCCACATCGGCCTGGGCCAGTGCCGGCGCATCGTTGGTGCCGTCGCCCGTCATCGCGACCAGCTTTCCCTTCGCCTGTTCGCGGCGGATCAGGTCCATCTTGTCTTTCGGTTTTGCTTCGGCGAGAAAGTCGTCGACGCCTGCTTCGCGTGCAATCACAGCCGCGGTCAGGGGATTGTCTCCAGTGATCATGATGCTGCGGATGCCCATGGCGCGCAGCCTCGCGAGTCTCTCCTTCAATCCGCCTTTGACGATGTCTTTGAGGTAGATCACACCCAATGCCGTGGCGTTCTCTGCCACTACCAGCGGAGTGCCACCCATGCCGGCAATCTGTTCCACGCTTTCGCGTACCTTTTGCGGCAGGTTCGATCCTTGTTCGACAAGAAAGCGAGTGATGGCATCAACCGAGCCTTTGCGGATGACGTGGCCGGCGAAATTGACTCCGGACATACGGGTCTGCGCGCTGAAGGGGACGAACTCGGCATGCAAGGCGCTGAGATCACGACCGCGCAGTCCAAAGTTTTCCTTAGCCAACACGACAATCGAGCGTCCTTCCGGGGTCTCATCGGAAAAGGAAGAGAGCTGGGCCGCGTCCGCCAACCGCTCAGGGCTGATGTTGGGCGCGGGAATAAACTCGGTTGCCTGCCGGTTGCCCAGAGTGATGGTGCCGGTCTTATCCAGCAAGAGAGTATCGACGTCTCCCGCCGCTTCGACCGCGCGACCCGACATGGCCAGCACGTTGTACTGCACCAGGCGGTCCATACCCGCGATCCCGATGGAGGAGAGTAAACCCCCGATGGTGGTGGGAATAAGGCAGACCAGCAGAGACACCAGTACAAATATGGTCTGCGGCGCCTGGGAATAGACAGCGATGGGCTGCAGTGTAGCCACGGCGAGGAGAAAGATAATCGTGAGCCCGGAGAGCAGAATGCTCAGCGCAATTTCATTGGGCGTCTTCTGCCGCTGGGCGCCTTCGACCAGGGCAATCATGCGATCAAGAAACGTCTCGCCGGGATTGGAAGTGATCTTGACCACGATCCAGTCGGAGAGCACTTTCGTTCCCCCCGTGACCGCGGAGCGATCGCCACCGGCTTCACGGATCACCGGCGCGGATTCTCCGGTGATGGCCGACTCATCGACCGACGCGACGCCATCAATCACTTCGCCATCCCCAGGGATATAGAGGCCCGCTTCGACGTAGATGATGTCGCCGCTGCGCAAGGCGGCACTGGAAACCTGTTCCCGCTCCGCATCTTTACTCGCACTCTTCAGGCGAATCGCGGTGGTTTCGCCTTTGGCCTTGCGCAGCGTGTCCGCCTGGGCTTTGCCGCGGCCTTCCGCCATAGCTTCTGCGAAATTTGCAAACAGCACCGTAAACCACAGCCACAGGGTGATCTGCAGGTTGAACGCAAAGCTGCCCTGGTGAGTGAGGATCCCTTGTATCAGCAGGACCGTGGTGAGCACGCTGCCGATTTCCACCACCAGCATCACGGGGTTCTTCACCATCAGGCGCGGGCCGAGCTTGCGAAAGGAATCCAGCGCCGATTGGCGAAGGATCGCGGGGTTCCAGAGACTTTGTTTTTCTGCCATATCGTTTCTCCGCTCTCCGCTTTAGAAAGTTTTTCCTGCATGCAGCAGCAGGTGCTCGAGAATGGGCCCGAGGCTGAGCGCGGGAAAGAAGGTCAGTGCGCCGACGATCAGGATGACTCCGACCAACAGCACGGTGAACAAGGCGGTGTTCACGGGGAACGTTCCGGATGAGGGTGGAACACTCTTCTTTTGTGCCAGGTTGCCGGCCAGGGCCAGCATGGGCACCATCATGAGAAATCGGCCCGCCAGCATGTTCAAGGCCAGGGTCAGGTTGTACCAATTGGTGTTGGTGGTAAGGCCGCCGAAGGCGGAGCCGTTGTTGCCTGCAGTCGATACGTACGCGTACAGGATCTCGGAAAGGCCATGGGGCCCATTGTTGCCCAGGCTGGCGAGAGCTGCGGGATGCAGTACCGAGACGGCGCCCAGCACCAGGATCAAGAAGGGAAAGATGAGCACGTACAGCATGGCCATCTTGATGTCATAGCTTTCAATTTTCTTGCCCAGGTACTCCGGCGTTCGACCCACCATCAAACCCGCGATGAAAACCGAGAGGACGACAAAGACCAACATCCCATAAAGCCCGGAGCCCACTCCGCCGAAGACCACCTCGCCGAGCATGATATTAACCAGCGGCACCATGCCTCCCAGAGGCATGAAGGAGTCATGCGAAGAATTGACTGCGCCGCAGCTGGTATCAGTGGTAATGGTTGCGAAGAGCGCGGACTGGGAGACGCCAAAGCGCACCTCCTTGCCTTCCATATTGCCGCCGGTGTTGACTAGCGTGGTCTTCTGGTCCACGCCATGTAGCAGAGGGTTCGGTTGCGATTCTGCCCAATAACAGACTGTGTATCCGGCAACAAACAGAATGGCCATCGCGGCAAACACTGCCCAACCATGTCCGGACGAGCCGGTCATCTTACCCAGTGTGATAGTCAGTGCTGCCGGAATAAGAAAGATCAATTCGATCTCGATGAAGTTGCTGAAGGGCGTGGGATTTTCAAATGGGTGTCCGCTGTTGGCGTTGAAAAAGCCACCGCCGTTCGTGCCCAACTCCTTGATCACCTCTTGTGAAGCCACCGGCCCCTGGGCGATCACTTGAGGGGGCTGCCCATGCTGGAGCGTGGCCACCGAAGTGTAGGGTTTCAGGTTCTGGATCACTCCCTGGCCAATCAGTACCGGCGCAACCACCAGGCAGATCGGCAGCAGGATCCAAAGGACAATCCGCGTGGTATCCACCCAAAAGTTACCAATGGTGGGCGATTGCTTGCGCACAATGCCGCGCACCAAAGCGATGGCGACGGCGATACCGATGGCTGCGCTCAGAAAGTTGTGATAGGCGAGACCAACCATCTGGCTGAAATAGCTCATCGTGGTTTCTGGGGTGTAGACCTGCCAGTTGGTGTTGGTGGTGAACGACGCTGCGGTGTTGAAGGCCGTGGCTGGAGGGACACCGGCCAGATGCTGTGGATTCCAGGGCAGGATGCTTTGGACGCGTTCGATGATGTAAGTCAGTAACAGGGAAACCAGGCTAAAGATCAGCATGGCGAAGGTGTATTGCTGCCAGCTCATCTCCTCATCTGGATGTATACCGCAGGCTCGGTAAAGAAGCCGTTCCACTGGCCGCAGCACTGGATCCAGAAAGGTGGATTCTCCTTCGACTACGCGAGCGATGTAAAGCCCCAGGGGCCGCATCAGCAGTAGCAGTACAGCAAAGAACGCAACACATTGCAGCCAGCCGTTCGCGGTCATTCTAGAATTTCTCCGGATACAAGAGCGTGACCACCAGGTAGATCAGGGTCGCGACCGTAATCATCAGCACGATCATCGTGGTATGGGACATGGGGCCTCTACCTCAACTTCTCGCAGCCGCGAACATAGAGCAGCGCGACGGTGAAGAAAATGACTGTCAACACAACCATCAGAAGGTCCTGCATGGATTCCATTCGAACAGCGGGCTACTAAGAGGGGTGTAAGCGAGACATAAGGAATTCATAAAGATGAGGGGGATGAGACCGGCTGCGGAAAAACTCACGGCTGAGTCCCCGGTGGGCGTGGGCTTTAAAGACCTGTGCAAATTAGGTTTGAAAGATGCCTCGGTTCAGCAACCGCCCTTTCCTTGCAACGACCCTCTCCTTTTTGTCATCCCGAGCGAAGCCGAGCGGATCTGCGGGCGCCACTAGTGTGCCCCGCTCCCACCGGCCCACAAACTTCATTAATCGCCACCGAATTCTCATGAAAACACCAACCTCCCCGTTGTCATTCCGGGTTTCAAGGAATGGTCCGGGGAACCGCAGATCCCTCCGCGGCACGCCGGGACAGGTCGGCTTCGCTCCCGGATTTCCTGTTGAGATTGGTGGCGTTGTGGGCCGGTAGGAGCGGGGCACACGAGTGGCGCACCGCAGATCCGCTCGGCTTCGCTCGGGATGACAAAAAGGAGAGGGTCGTTGCAAGGAAAGGGCGGTTGCTGAACCGAGGCATCTTTCAAATCGAATTTGGACAGCTCTTACGTTCAGCCGTCCCTGCGGGACTAATTCATTCCGGCACACCCTCCGGCAAAAAACGATACCCTACCCAAGGCTCGGTCTGAATATATTGCCGCGGACCTTCCGCCTCGAGTTTGCGGCGGAGCTGGCCGATAAACACACGCAGATACTCCGGCTGATGGGCCGATTGCCCTCCCCATACCGCCGTAAGCAGCGCGCGATGGGTAAGCGCTTTACCCGCATTGCGCGCCATGAAGAGCAGCAAATCGAATTCCGTCGGCGTCAGATGCAGGCTCTTGCCCCCTAGGGTGACGGTATGCGCCCCGGCATCAATGACAAAATCGCCAATCTCAATAGGCGCGTCGACCGTACGTTCCGGTGCGCGCCGCAAGTGGGCTCGTACTCGAGCCAGGAGCTCCTGAATACTGAACGGCTTGGTCACGTAGTCGTCGGCGCCCGCATCGAGCGCCTCTACCTTGGATCGCTCCTGATCACGCACGGACAACACGATAATGGGGGTCGCGGACTTGCTGCGAACCCGCCGGCAAAGGTCTACGCCGCTCATCCCAGGCATCATCAGGTCGGTCACCATCAGGTCCGGACTCCACTCCTCGAACAAACGAAGGGCTTCTTCCGGATCATTGGCGGCGCGAACATCGTACCCCTGCGCGGAAAGCGCGGTGCGCAGAACACGCGTGATCTGCGCCTCGTCGTCTACCACCAGGACCCGTTCTGCCATCTCCATCCTTTGCCGGGCAAGGCTACGATATGATCGCCACTGATGCTTCTTTCCCGGTCTCGGGCGCTCGTCTTTCGTTATGTGGCGATGACCTCGGCCGCCCTGCTGGTGGTGTTGGTCTATCGCAGAATACTCCATGTAAACCAGACCACCGTAGCCCTCACCTTCCTGGTGATGGTACAGATAGCAGCTTTTCGCTGGGGACTGGTGTATTCCGTCTGCCTGGCCATCGGCTGCACGCTGCTCTATAACTTTTATTTCCTGCCTCCCATAGGCAGCTTCACCATTGCCGACCCACAGAACTGGATCGCGTTGTTCTCGTTCCTCGCGTCGGCCATTTTCATCAGCAAGCTCTCGGAAAACGAACGGCGGCAAACCGCATTGAGCGAAGGCCGGCGCGCCGAGATGGAGCGGCTTTACGAATTCAGCAACCAGCTGTTGATGGAAGAGAACCTGCACGACGTGGCCAGTCACGCGCCGCAAGTCGTGGCCTCCATCTTCGCCTTCGACGCAGTTACCCTTTACCTCACCGAAAACGACACCGCGTACTCGTCCGATCCCCGGCGGTCTTTTGTTTCACTGAGCGAACTGCGCGCGGCGGCGCGTTTACCCGATGGCCCGCGGCCGCGAAACGACGGCGTATGCATCGTTCCCCTGTTGCTGGGAATGCGCGCGAGCGGCTCAATTGCTATGACCAAAGCAGGCTATTCCGATGGACTGTACGACGCCGTCGGAGGCCTGCTCGCCATTGCGCTCGAACGAGCGACGGCGCTCGAACGTTTCAGCCGCGTGGAAGCCGCACGCGAAGGAGAACGTTTGCGCAGCGCATTGCTCGACTCGGTGACCCATGAACTGCGGACACCACTCACCGCCATACGAGCGGCGGCAACCAGTCTGTTGTCGCAACCGTCGCTCGAAGAAAGCCAGCGGCGCGAGATGTACGCCATTCTCGATGAGGAGAGCGCGCGGCTCGACCGCCTGATCGGTCAAGCGGTCGAAATGGCCCAGCTCGATACCGACGGCATTGAAGTGCGTTGGAAACCGCAGCGGTTGCAGGAGGTGATTGAGTTGGCGCTTGAGGATTGCCGCGCCCTGCTGCGTGGGCGCCCGGTGACGGTAGAGTTGCCGCCTGCCATGCCCGCAATCTCGCTCGACAGGGAATTGATCCGCCGTGTGCTCCGCCATCTCCTCGAGAACGCCGCTCGCTACTCGCCCGCCGGCTCGCCAGTGCGCATCGGGGCTGAGCTCGAAGCAGACCGCCTGCTGGTAAGCATCACCGACCAGGGGCAGGGCATCGATGACGCGGAACAGGCCTACATTTTCGACAAGTTCTACCGTGGCACCCGGCACCGCCTTTTGCATGGTACGGGGATGGGTCTGGCCATTGCCAAGGCGATTCTCCGCGCGCATAGCGGGGGCATCGAAGTGGTTAGCCATCGCGGCCAGGGGGCGACGTTTACCTTCTGGGTGCCCCTCACGCCGGCCCTCCCCGCTCCATCTTCGTGAGGCAGGGCCCTCTCCAGGCCGGGTTTTTAGGGAATAGGCCGTAAACTCCGAGTTCTCTTTTGACGTCTGTTAGCTACGGAGAGTGACAAGTAACTTGCACAGCGACATGGCCGCGGGAGACACTTCTCCTCTATGGAATTGTGAATATTGATTGCTCTCCATGACCTTTTTGAGTTGATCCGTCTAACGGGTAACCGACAATGTCGGTTGGACCTTGAAATGCTGTAACCATGAGCTCCGTCGATCGGGCTCCGACCCTTAGGAGAAAGACCTTTGCGCAAATTTTGTAATTTCCTCTCGGTTCCCTTTTCTCTGCTGCTTGGTGTGAGTGGGTTCTTCCAGGTATCCCAGGCCCAGGTGGTTCTTCAGGATCGGATTACCCAGCCAGTCGATAGCGCCAGTATGTCGCCTCTGACGGGGAGTTTACATCCCATGGCGAAAGCCGAATTTGACCAGGGATTGGCCGACAATTCCAAGGTCATTGAAGGAATGAGCATCAACTTCAAGCGGTCCGAAGCGCAGGAAGCCAGTCTCGACGCGCTGCTCAAGGCGCAGCAGGATCCGGGTTCACCTTCCTATCACAAATGGCTAACCCAGGCGGAGTTCGGACAGCAGTTCGGGATGAGCTCGGCCGATCTGGATAAGGTCACCGGATGGTTGCAGCAAGAGGGATTCACCGTTACCTCGGTGGCCACAAGCAAGAACTCAATCAATTTTAGCGGTAACATCGCGGCCATTGAAAAGGCGTTTCAGACGCAAATTCATAACTACAGCGTGAATGGCGAAACCCACTTTGCCAACGCGGCCCAGATCTCTATTCCCAGCAGTCTCGCGGGCACGGTGAACAGCGTTCGCGGTCTCGACGACTTTCGCCTGAAGCCCAGAATCCAGTTTCCAAAAGGCAGGGAAGCCGCCAGCAATCCGCACTTTACTTCGGGTCTCACCGGAGCTCACTACGTGGCGCCCGGAGATTTCGCCGTGATTTATGACGTGAATCCCCTGTACACCGCAGGAAACACCGGGAAGGGCGTAACCATCGCAGTGATCGGCCAGACGGATATTCTTGCGGTCGACATCGCAGACTTTCGCGGCGCCGCCGGCCTGGCGGCCAATCCTCCGACAGTTGTTACCGTTCCCGGAACGACTCCATTATCCGTGACTGCCGGTGCGGCCTCCAATGATCTATCAGAAACCGATCTGGACCTGGAATGGTCGGGTGGCGTCGCGACCGGGGCGTCGATCGTGCTGGTGAATTCCGGCGACGTCTTCACTTCCTTGGCATACGCCATTAAGAATCCAATCGGTGGTATCACCATTCCCATCATCAGCCAGAGCTATGGCACCTGTGAGGCCAATGTCAGCACGTCCAACCAGGCCCTCATCGAGGGCTGGCTGAAGCAGGCAAACAGCCAGGGACAGACAGTGGTGTTAGCTTCCGGAGATTCAGGCGCAGCGGACTGCGACGATGGCGGTGTCACCTCCGCAACCCAGGGGTTGGCCGTCGACTATCCGGGGAGCAGCGTTTACGTGACGGCTGCGGGCGGCAGCGAATTCATGGGTGACGGTACGGCTCAGACTCCCCAAACGGGCGCAGGTACTTACTGGAGCGCTAACGGCTCCGGCAATGTCTCGGACGATCTGATCACTTCCGCGAAATCCTACATCCCGGAGATGGCGTGGAACGACACCACGTTTGCCATTGCCCAGCCGGGTGGCAGTCTTTCCGCCGGTGGCGGAGGCGTGAGCGCGTTGTGGACGAAGCCGTCGTGGCAGACTGGAGTGCCTGGTATTCCGGCCGATGGGCATCGCGATGTGCCGGACATCTCGCTGAATTCCTCCCCGGACCACGACCCCTATCTCTACTGCACGCAGATACAGACCACGGGGAGTGGGAGCAACTATGTTTCCAGCTGCCAAGCGACTAGTTTTCGGGTAAGCGATGGAAGCAACGCTGATACCAACAACCTGACCGCGGCTGGCGGAACTTCGTTTGCTGCACCTGCGTTTGCCGGGTTGCTGGCGATCTTTGAGCAAAAGCTTGGTTCTGGCGGAGGCCTGGGGAATATCAATCCGCTCCTTTACCAGTTAGCCGCGAACGCAACTACCTATGGATTGGCCTTTCACGACATCACAACTGGGAACAACCAGGTTCCCTGCACCGCCAGTTCGCCCAATTGCCCGACCGGCTCCAACCCTGTAATCGGCTATACGGCCGGTACCGGCTATGACCAGGCGACCGGAATCGGATCGGTCGACGCTAACAATCTGGCGACGGCGGTGGCTGCCCTGGTTCAGGCGACCGGCACCAAGACCACGCTCACCGCTGCGCCGGGGACTTCCCTCGCAATCAACGAACAGGTCACCTTTACCGCTACCGTCGCGGCGAACACCCTCACCACACCACCTACGGGAACAGTCACCTTCACCGTGGATGGGGCAGCGCAAACGCCCGTGGCGCTTTCCACAGCGGCGCCTTACACTGCTGTCTACACAACAGGTTTCGCCTCTGCCGGAACCCACTCCGTTTCAGCTATTTTCAGTTCGGGAAACACCACGTACATGGGGTCGGCCAGCTCCAGCGTTACGATTACCGTCGTCGCGCAAGGAACCGCCGCGACCACGACCGCAGTTACCATCACTCCGAATAGTTTCCCCCTGGGCAGTAGCGTCACGTTGGCGGCTACTGTAAGTGGAACCACGGCAGGCACGCTTACCGGCCCGATGACGTTTACTACGGGGGGCAAGACGATCGGCACGGTTCAACAGGTGACGATCGCGCCTGGCAATACCGCGACCGCGTCGCTCATGGTGAACGCTTCGGCTTCACTAGGCTTCGTCGCCGGCACGGATACCATCACCGCCACGTATGGTGGGGACACCTACAATGCAACATCAAATGGGACGACGACCGCAACGGTAAGCAACCCGAGTATTACGCTTTCCGCGACGAATATGACGATCTCGTCCCCAAACCCAGGGAATAGTGGCACCTCGACGATCACGCTCACCTCCACCGGCGGGTACGCGGGCACCGCTGTCCTGACGGCCTCGGCCAGCACGCTCAATGCAAACTATGGATTTGGCAGCACGGGCGCGCAGACCGCGAATGTCGCGTTGTCATCGGGTGGCACGGGAAGCACGACCATCACCATCACCACCGTGCAGGCCAGCGGAAACTTCAAGAAGAGCCCGGCGGGCAACGTCCACAAGACGGCAGCGCGGATTGCAGCGGCGGGCGGAACGGCAGCAGGCTGCATCCTCTTACTTCTCATTCCGGGAATCCGGCGAAAGAGATGGCCGGTTGCGCTCGCGATGCTGGTTTTCCTGAGCGTGGGTGCGGGGATGGGTTGCGGTGGTGGGGGCCCTGCTGGTGCGGCTCCGGCCGGGACCTATACTGTCACCGTTTCTGCAGTTGACAGCAGTAACTCGAACATCACTGGTTCCACAACGTTCACTGTCACCATTCAGTAAGCGCTTTGCCGTGAGGGGCTGCCTCTAAAAGGGGCAGCCTTTTTTGTTGTCGATCTTCATTCATCGGCCGACGAATGTTCCATGGGCTTTCTGGCCTGTGGTGAGATAGCAACAGGTGGAGTGTGATGAACAGACGGAGTTTCAGCAAGCTGTTGGCGGGAACGGTTACGGCCGCAGGGGTCCATGGGATGAGTGAGGCGGAGCGCAAACCGGCTGCGCTGGAAGTACCTGTATCCGGCATCCCGCCCAGCGGTGGGAGTGATTCGTGGGAATTGGTGATCCTCGATGCCGCCCCTGCTCATACCACAGAGACGGGAGGCACGGGAGCCGCGGATATCGACGGCGACGGCAAAACCGAGCTGATCATTGCCGGCAACGGAGCGCTCCTCTGGTATCGGCCCTCTACCTCCGAGAGAGGGGTCGTGGCCCGCGGCTACTTCAATGTAGGCATGGCGCTCGAGGATATCGACCACGACGGGCGCAAAGAAATCGTGATCGGCAAGAATTTCAATGGGACCTGGGGTCTCTGCTGGTATAAGTTCGGCGCCACTCTCCACGATCCGTGGAACGAATACATCCTCGACGCTGCGTGCACCGGTGATCCGCATGACGTGGTGTTCGGCGACCTGGACGGCGACGGGGAGCGGGAAATGGTAGCCAACGCCATGTATGTGGATCATCCGGGGCTCTTTGCGTACAAGATCCCTCACAACCCGACTCAGCCCTGGAAGAAGCAGGCCGTGCAGTTAGGCCTTGCCGCGGAAGGCACAGCAACCGGCGATCTGAACGGGGATGGCAAAGCCGAAATCGTATCCGGCCCCTACTGGTATTCCGCCCCGCGCAGCGGCGCTTTTTCCGGTGAGTTGTGGAAGACGCATTCGCTGGCTCCCGACTACCGCGAGTATTGCCGTGCCGCTGTGATCGACGTGAATGGGAATGGCCGCCTGGATGTGATTCTGGTGGAGGATGAGTATCCTGACGGCCGGCTGGCGTGGTTTGAGAACAAGCTCGCGGCGGGCGCGGAACATCCTGCAGAAACTTCATGGGTAGAACATCCGATTGACGCGCCTTTCAACTTTTGCCATTCGCTCCAGGCCTGGCACGATCCGAAGACCAAACAAGCGCAGATCCTGGCTGGAGAGATGAATGAGGGAGGCTGGGAAGCTCCCTACAACTGGAACGCGCGCTTGATGCGCTACACCGCAGTGGAAGGCGGCAAGTCCTGGCTCCACGAGGTTCTCTATCGCGGCGAGGGAACGCATGAGGCGGTCTACACCGACCTGGATGGTTCCGGCAAACACGTCATCTTTGGACATTCCGCGCAGATACTGACCCAGAAAAGAGATGTGTACACGGGATGGGTGCAAATGTTCCGCCCGCGCACGACCGCACCGATCTTCTCGCATTACAAACACACCTTTGTCGATCGCCAGAAACCTTATACCGGGATCGATATTCACGCGGTCGACGTGGATGGCGACGGTGTGATGGATATCGTCTGTGGAGCCTGGTGGTACAAGGGTCCCGCGTGGGAGCGGCACAACATTCCTGGCGTAGCGCAGGTCATCGCTGCGTACGATATTGACCACGACGGCCGGAAAGAACTGATCGGGATCAAGGGCAAGCGCGGAGAGAACAATTTTTACAACGCGCTCTCAAGCGATCTGGTGTGGCTGAAGCCCACGGATCTAAGCCGCGATCAGTGGGAAGAACACGCGATCGGCAGTGGAGACGGAGATTGGCCGCACGGCAACACGATTGCGCCGCTGCTGCCGGGTGGACGGACAGCTTTGATCTGTGGATACCATGATGGCAAAAACCCGCCCCAGTTATTTGAAGTTCCCCATGACCCAAAACAACCCTGGCCGAAACGGGTGGTCGCTAACGTCCTCTACGGCGAGGAGATGATTGCGTACGATCTGGATGGGGATGGGAAGCTGGACATTGTTGCCGGACCCTACTGGCTGGAGAACCTGGGCGATGGCCAGTTTCGTCCGCATCTGTTGATTGATCCCGAGTATTTGCAGTCAGAGAATCTACATGCCATATGCCGCATAGCGATCGCCGACGTGAATGGGGACGGCCGTCCGGATGTTCTCTTTACCGTCGAGAATGTTGACTATAACGTGCACAAGGCGTTCTTCTCGCCGGTCGGATGGTTGGAGAACACCGGCAGTCCGCGGGATCGGAAATTCAAGGTGCACATCATCGACAAGATTCGTTCCCCCCATTCCATTTCCGTTGCTGACTTGGATGGAGACGGGAAGTTGGAAGTGGTCGTGGGGGAGCATGATCCATTTAAACCGTACCGCAGTGAAAGCCGCCTACTGGTCTACAAGCAAGCTGATTCCCAGGGGATTACCTGGAGCCGGTTTCCAATGGACAATCGGTTCGAACACCATGATGGTGCCAAGGCTGTGGAACTGAGCCCCGGTAAGCTTTCTATCGTCAGTCATGCGTGGAATGAGCCGACCTATGTACATATCTGGCAGCGTTCATAGCTTAGACCCAAGCCGGCTCATTGAATGCCAGTCGGGTCAACGGACAATGACTACAGCGTGATGATGATGGTGGTGGCGGCGATGGTGGTGATGATACGGCTGCGCATAAGCGGAAGCCGTAAAGAAGCCGATGAGAGTAAATAGCATGAGTCTCTTCATAGCTACCTAAGATGCTCCTGATACTCCGGCGGGCCGCATAATCCCTTATTTTGCTTCCTGATATAGATGGTTACTTCGGTACTTGATCCCTATCGCCGTCAATAAAGCTCGTTTGGAAGGCAACCCTATCCAGAGTCAGGATTTGCAGCAGGTCCTTAAGGCCGGACGATGGTTCCGTCAAGCATGCGGTCATTGCCACGGTCTTCAAAGTCTTTCGTGTACGGATAGCGCGCAGCCGCCTTCTCGTCGATATCGATGCCGAAACCCGGCTTGTCGTTGGAGTAGATATAGCCCTTGCGAATTTCAGGCGTGCCCGGAAATACCTCACGGGTCTTTTCGTCGAAGAAGGTTTCTTCCTGGATGCCAAAGTTCGGAGTCACCAGGTTCAGGTGCAGATTGTAACAGTGACCGACCGGATCAACGTTGTTCGGCCCGTGCCACGCCGTGCGTACATCAAAAAATTCGCAGCAGTGCGCCACCTTGCGGCACATATTCAATCCGCCTACGGATGATTGGTGGATGCGAATGAAGTCAATCCAACGGTTCGCCACCAGGCTCAGCCATTCGTTGCGGTTCACAAAGAGTTCTCCCATGGCCAGCGGCGCTGAGGTCTCCTGGCGGAAGATCTGGAACCAACCCACATCCTCTGGCGAAAGCGGGTCTTCCATGTAAAACGGCCGGTACTGCTCCACCGCCCTGCACAACTCGATCGATTGGTTGGGCGCCGGCCGCTCGTGGATGTCGTGGACCAGGCCGATATCGAATCCAAATTTCGCGCGTATCGCCTCGAACATGCCGATCGTGGTGGTGAGATAACGCCCGGCGTCGAAAACCGGCGAAGGCGCCACTCCGTCCGGCCGCAAAGCCTGCACCGCGGCTGAGGTTTTAGCACCGCTGACGCCATAACCGGACCATCCCGGGACCGCCAACTGTATACGCACTACCTGGTAGCCCTTCTCGATGTAGGCCTGCACCTGGTCGTTCAGTTCACTCTGCGTCAGAGCGGAGGCGTGGCCGTAGAGCGGTACGGCGGCACGGACCTTTCCCCCCAACAGTTGATACACCGGAACACCGAGGCGCTTGCCAAGGATGTCCCACAGAGCTCCATCGATCCCGCTCAATGCATCGTTGCCTTCCGGTCCGGACCGGAAGTATTCTTGCAGATACGCAGACTGCCAGATGTCCTCAATATCGTCACAGTTCTTCCCTATGACGAATGGCTTCAGGCGCTTTTCGATGTAGGCCTGCGCCGCCTGGGGAATCTCCTGGTGAGTCGCCGCACCCAGGCCATAGAGCCCGGGTTCGCTGGTTTCCACCTTGACGATGGTCCAGTTAGAGCCGGTAGGTGCGGTGGCGATGATTTTGACATCGGTGATCTTTAGCGGAGGCATACCCCTGCGGGCGGCATCCTTTGCCTGCGCCAGTGGGCCACCGTTGCCCATCGTCTTGACCACTCCGGAAGCCGCTTCGGCAGAGAGTGTGCGTCCGCCGCCCAGGTTGGCGACCGCACCCACCGCGGCGGCGGCATACAGATTTTTCAGCAGACTGCGACGTTCCATGGTTGTTTCCCCTATCGTTGTTCGGAATATTGAACTCTATGCAAATACCACGCGCACGCCAGCAGAAACGCCGCCCCGCCAGCGTAGGCGAGTGTAAACTGT
Source organism: uncultured Acidobacteriaceae bacterium (assembly GCA_963830325.1). Classification (GTDB taxonomy): domain Bacteria; phylum Acidobacteriota; class Terriglobia; order Terriglobales; family Acidobacteriaceae; genus PALSA-350. The sequence goes on along the minus strand of CAWHMV010000002.1, from coordinate 317,465 downwards.
GGCGCGACCCACCAGCCAATCAGGCTTTCCACTCCGTTGGGAGAGAGCTTGTAGGCGTGGATGATGCCGACGGCAGAAAGCGCCGCGGCCGCCGCCAGCCATGCTGCCGCGGGGGCAAAGCGGCGCTGCACGATGTACGCCAGCGCCGCCGCCCATAGCATCGAGGTCAGGAGCGATCCCTGCCCCAGCGCGATCAATCCCCCTACGGCCAAGTCGCTGCCCATGCGCGGCGCTACTTCCATCAGGCTGCTGCCTGCTTTGCGTGCGACCGTATCGGCAATGCCCGTAACCCACTGCGCAAGCGCGGGGATCAGTCCCATGACTACGGCGATCGCCTGTTGGGAAGGCACCTCGGTGACGGCTTGCCCAACCGTGATCAGGCCAAACCAGATGATGACGGGCGCCGCCACTTCCAGCGGCACAAAGCGCAGGACCACCGGCAGGATCCCGGTGGTGCACAGGACAAGCGTGACCAGGCCATTGAGTGCGGAATAACCGGAGCGGGCGCCATTGGCCTTATGCGCAGCATGGCCCAGGTAAAGAGTTGTAGGGAAGGGACTCCCCAGGCAGGCAGCGGCTATCGTGCCCCCTCCATTCATGAGCAAAGACGGCCGGGTCGCGTAGTCATCGCCGGCAATTTTCACGCTTTCCAGGATCATCAGCGATGCCAGTGTGTCGAGCGCAGCGAGAGGCACAATGATCGTCAGGTAAGGCCAAAAAAGCGGTTGCCGAAAGAGGACAAATATATTCACCACATGCGGCAGATAAAGTTTGACTGCCGGTACAGCGGGCAAGGGAACGGTGTAGAGATTGAGCCAACGCAGCACCGCAACCAGGATCGCGCCGATCCCGATGGCCAGCAGAGCCGGCGGCAAACGAAACGGCAGCTTGAGATGCGAACCATAAAGTGTAAGCAGGATGAGCATGGGCAGGAGCGCAATGGCAGGCTGCTGAAAGACGCCGAAGACGAAGCCCAGGCAAAGATAGGCCAGCGCGAGTCCTGCCAAAGGGGCGAGCAGTGCAGCGCGCGGTGTGTTGCGGCGTAGCCAATCGGTGCAGAAGGCTCCAACAGTTTGCACGATGCCGCTAAACAGGCTGGCGAAAACGCCCGCGTGCCAGGCCAGGTTTGCATCGTGCGTCCTGACATAAATCGGGCCCATGATGAGGAAGACATAGGCGAAGATGGTGGGCGCATTGACCCCGAAGGGGAGCGCGGTTACATCGCTCCGGCCTTCCCTAAGTGCCAGGCGCCGTGCCTGCCACGCGTAAAAGAGATTTCCCGAAAGTATGGAAATCGCTACCCCGGGAAGGATGCGGCTGGCGACAAAGCTCAGCGGAAAACCACACACCGGGGCCAGGCCCACGATGAGGAGAAGGTCGGGAAAACCGCTGAAGAACAGGCCGAAGAAGCCGTCTACGTCCCCGGCAGTGAACCACTCAGGCTGTTCCATGGGAAAAGCCAACCTCGCGCAGCCGCTTGCGATGCATGCTAAGACGCTAATTGGCATTCGCCCTTTGGGCAAGCCATGCAATCTTGATGCCAATGTTATCCTGCACCATGTCCGCTGCCCAACCACTCCCCATAGACGATGCGGTCGGGCGCGCTGCACTGCGCAAGGCCGGTTTGCGGCTCATCCCTCTGTTCGCCCTCGGCTACGGCATCGCTTACATGGACCGGGTGAACATCAGCTTTGCCTCCTTGCAGATGAATCGGGATCTGCATTTCAGCGCAACCATTTATGGCTTCGGCGCCGGGTTGTTCTTTGTCAGCTACGCGGCGTGCGAGATTCCGTCGAACCTGCTGCTCTATCGGGTAGGCGCACGGCGGTGGTTTGCGCGCATCATGTTCACCTGGGGGCTACTGGCGATGGGCATGATGTTCGTCAAGACGCCGCGGCAGTTCTACGTCATGCGCTTTCTGCTGGGGATGGCGGAGGCGGGTTTTTTCCCGGGAGTGATCTTCTATCTCAGCCAGTGGTTTCCGCCGCATATGCGGGCTCGTGCCATTAGCCGCTTCTATATTTCTTTTCCCATTAGTTCGGTGCTGATAGGGGCCATCGCGGGGCTTCTTCTCGACCTGCAGGGGAAGGCGGGACTGGCCGGTTGGCAATGGCTGTTCCTGATCGAGGGGCTGCCCGCGGTCGCGCTGAGTATTGTTTTCTGGTTCTTCCTTCCGGCCGGCCCTGCCACGGCCAAGTGGTTAACCGAGGAGGAACGCGCGTGGATTCTCCATCACAACAACCAATCTGGCGCGGTCGATGGTCACAATATGAAACTGGGACGCGCGTTGCTCGATGTGCGCGTGTGGCAGATAAGCCTTGTATTCCTCTGCATGCTCGGCTCCAGTTACGCTTACATCTTTTCCGCGCCGGCAATTTTGCAGGGCATCACGCATCTTGGCAATCGCAATATCGGGTTCTTGATGGCGACGATGAGCCTGTTGGGTGCGCCCGCGATGATTCTCAATGCCATGCACTCTGATCGCATGAAGGAGCGCTACTTGCATGTCGTCATCCCTTTTCTGCTGATGGCCGTGGCCTTTCTGATCGGTGGACTATCCACCGCGCCTTACCTGGCGGTCCCCGCGCTGGCGGTTGCGACTCTCAGTTACTTTTCCTTGCAGGGGCCGCTCCTGGCGCTGGCGACCAGTTTCCTCCACGGCAAATCTGCCGCAGCCGGCATCGCAGCGATGAACACCATCGGAATTCTGGGCGGCTTTCTCGGTCCCTACTACATGGGTCTGGCAAAAGACTTTAACGGGACCTATCAGCCCGGCTTGCTCACGCTCGCCCTACCATGCATGGTGGCCGCTGCCACTGTTTTCATGATGCGGACGAGAACGCAACAAATCGCGGTCTTTGCATCGGGGAAGTTGGAAGTCAGTTAGACGCTCCATGACAGCCGCTTGCGCAGCTAACCTGGCAACAAATCCCGGGTGCCCCACATCTCGCTGGTTTTTCGCGAGATGTGGGATACCACAGATCCAGACCTTAAGTGTTTGATAGTGAGCCGAATGCTTTCGGGTGGAGCGCAGTCGTATCCCACATCTCGCGAAAAACCAGCGAGATACCCCGAATTTCCTGCACCCGGCCCTGGCAAAGACCGCGTGTGCGCCTTTCTTTAAGGAAAGGCGCATGAAGCTCGCGGAACCCATTGACCTCTACAGGAAATCGGGGATGTGGGGCACCCGGCAGTTGTTGTCGGGGCTATACCTGCAATACACGCCATTCCAGCGTTTGCTCCATAAACCCTCGTATACACTGACCCGAAGAGGCGTTGCCCAAACAGATGAAGAAGACCTTCGGTCTGCTGATAATCGTAGTTGCAGGAGTGCTTACGCGTTGCCATGCGCAGAGCGTGGCTACCGAGCAAGCACGCTGGGCCGCAGAGGCGGCAGACGTGAAGATCGTGCGCGATGACTGGGGCATCGCGCATGTTTACGGCAGGACCGACGCCGATGCCGTGTTTGGCATGATCTACACACAGGCCGAAGACGACTTCAATCGCGTTGAGACCAACTACCTGAACGCCATGGGGCGGCTGGCCGAGGCAGAAGGGGAAGACAAGGTCTATCAGGATCTGCGCATGAAAATGTTCATCGATCCCCAAGACCTAAAGAAAGACTACGCGGCCAGCCCGGAGTGGCTGCGCAAGCTTATGGATGCCTTCGCGGATGGAGCCAACTTCTACCTCGCGAAACATCCCGAAGTGAAGCCGCGCGTGATTCAACACTTCGAGCCCTGGATGGCTCTCTCGTTTACCGAGGGCAGCATCGGAGGCGACATCGAAGGTGTGGAGCTGAATAAACTGGAGGCGTTCTACGGCGGCCGCAACCAGGCAACAGCATCGTTCTCCTCGCCAGAAGTGGAGCCAGGCGGATCCAACGGCATCGCCATCGCCCCATCGAATACCACGGATCATCACGCGCTGCTGCTGATCAACCCGCACACCTCGTTTTTCTTTCGCTCGGAGTTGCAGATGGCCAGTGGAGAAGGACTCGATGCGTATGGAGCCGTCACCTGGGGGCAGTTCTTCATCTACCAGGGGTTCAATCCGCGGGTCGGATGGATGCATACCTCAAGTGGAGTGGACGCCGTCGATGAGTATCTGGAAACAGTGCACAGCAAGAACGGGCACTACTCCTATAAGTACGGAGACGGAGATCGGCCAGTTGTCCAAAAGCAGATCACCGTGCCGTATAAGACTGCGCAGGGAACGGCAGAGAAAAAGTTCACTGTGTACTACACCCATCATGGACCAGTGATTCGCGAGCAGGATGGTAAGTGGGTGACCATCCGGCTGATGCATGAGCCGATCAAGGCGCTGATGCAGTCCTACCTGCGGACCAAGGCGAAGGATTACCAGCAGTATCTCCAGACCATGGAGCTGAAAGCGAACTCATCGAACAACACCGTCTATGCAGATGCGGACGGCCATATCGCCTACTTTCAGGGCAACTACATTCCGCGCAGGGACACGCGTTTCGACTTCACCAAGCCGGTGGACGGCAGTGACCCGGCAACGGATTGGAAAGGTTTGTTGACCGTCCAGGAATCGCCGCACTTGCTGGATCCGAAGAGCGGGTATCTGTTCAACGTGAACGATTCGCCCTGGAACGGCGCGGGGGAGAGCAGCCTGCACCGGAAGGATTACCCCGCTTACGTGGAGACCGGTACTGAGTCGGCTCGGGGCGTGCATGCGATGCGGCTGCTGAAGAGCAGAAGAGACTTCACTCTGGATGGGCTGGTGACCGCAGCTTACGACAGCTATCTGCCTTGGTTTGTGGAACCACTGCCGGCACTCGTGCAAGCGTGGGATCAGTTGCCGGCCGAGTCGGAAACCAAGGCTGCGCTGGCGGGTCAAATCGCGGTCCTGCGCAAGTGGGATCTGCGCTGGGGCGTGGATTCGGTGGCCACGTCGCTGGCCATCTTCTGGGGGCGGGAGATTGCGAAGGTAGGTCATACCGCTGCTTATGAGGAGCAGTTTGCCGCGCCGGTGGTGCCATCGGATGTGGCGCTGAAGGCTCTGGCTACCGCCTCAGATAAGCTGACGGCGGATTTCGGCACCTGGCAGACGCCCTGGGGGCAGATCAACCGGTATCAACGCCTGACCGGAGACATCGTGCAGCCCTTCGACGATGCGGAGCCGAGCACGCCGGTGGGGTTTACTGCTTCCAGCTGGGGTTCGCTGGCCGCGTTCAGCGCGCGGCCTTACACGGCAAACGAAACAGGCCGTGCCACCGGCACAAAGAAATGGTACGGCACCCGTGGCAACAGCTTTGTTGCCGTGGTCGAGTTTGGGAACAAAGTGCGCGCCCGCGCCGTAACTGCTGGAGGGGAAAGCGGGCATTCTTCGTCGCCGCACTTCAACGATCAGGTAGAGCGGTATCGCACTGGGAACTTGCGCGAAGTGTACTTCTATCCTGATCAATTAAAGGGGCATACCGAGCGGGAATATCATCCGGGAGGCTTGTGAGGCGCTCCTTTTCCGAATAGGTTGGAATGAGTGAGGTTGCATGAGCGCTCGCATTACGCTCTTGTTTTCATGGTTATGGTTTGTGGCGGCGATCCTGCCTGCTTCGGCGCAGAAGACGCTGAAAGCGTTTGACCCAAACCTGATGGATACCACGGTTGACCCCTGCGTGAACTTCTTCCAATACTCGTGCGGCGGATACCTCAAGCAGACCCCGATTCCGGCGGACGAATCCTCTTATGGACAGTTCGATGAGCTGAACGACCAAAATGAATTGGTGTTGAAAGCGATACTTGAGAAAGCCGCTGCCGGCGGCGCGGGCCGGACCGCCAACGAACAGAAAATCGGCGACTACTATGCCACCTGCATGAACGTCGAAGCGGTGGATAGTCCCGGGCTCAAGCCTCTCCAACCGCTCCTGGATCGGATCGCCACTCTCAAGCGAAAAGACGAATTGCCGGAATTCGCGGCGTATATGGACAGCATCGGCGTGAACACGCTCTTCGCTTTCGGCTCCGATCAGGATTTCAAGGACGCCACCCAACAGATTGCGATCCTGGACCAGATGGAACTGGGATTACCGGAGAAGGGATACTACCAGCGCAAGGATGAAAAGTCTGTCAAGCTCCGTGGCCAGTATCAGGCCCACGTGGCGCGCACCTTTGAGCTGCTCGGCGAAACCCGCGCGCAGGCGGCGAAAGATGCGGAAACCGTTCTGAGACTGGAGACGGCACTTGCTGGCTTTTCCCTTAGCCCTGTGGAACGGCGCGATCCTGCCAGTCTCTACCACAAGATGAACCTGGCGAAGTTCGACAGCAGCACGCCATCCTTCAGTTTCGCCCGCTTTCTGCGGGCAGCGCATACGCCCCCGGTGGAATCGCTCAACGTCACCACGCCGGCCTATTTTGCGGGCCTGAATAGAGTCCTCGCAAACACCAGCCTGGATGATTGGAAGGCCTATCTACGCTGGGCGACGATTCGGCACTTACCGTCGACGGTTTTCCCCCAGGCGCTCGATCGGGAGTCGTTCGACTTCTACGGCAAAACGCTGGATGGTCAGCCGGAGCAGAAACCAAGATGGAAGCGGTGTGTCCGCGCTACCGATGATGCATTAGGAGAGGCGCTGGGGCAGGTCTATGTTGAGCAGAGGTTCAGCCCGAAAGACAAAGCGCGAACCCTGGAGCTGACTCACGACGTGGAGGCAGCGATGGGACGGGATATTGAACAAGTGCCCTGGATGAGTGCGACGACCAAGACACGCGCAAAAGAGAAGCTGCATGCGGTGGCCGATAAGATTGGGTATCCCGATAAATGGCGTGACTACTCGAGCCTGACTGTTACCCGCGGAGATGCGCTCGGGAATGCGCTGGAGGCAGCAGCGTTTGAAGAACGCCGCGAGATTGCCAAAATTGGCAAGCCAGTGGACCGCGGCGAATGGGGTATGAGTCCGCCGACCGTGAATGCTTACTACAATGCGCAGATGAACGACATCAACTTTCCTGCCGGCATTCTGCAGCCGCCGTTCTTCGATGACAGCCGGGATGATGCGGTGAATTACGGTGCGGTGGGAGCCATCATCGGCCATGAGTTGACCCACGGATTTGACGATGAGGGGCGCCAGTTTGATGGCAAGGGAAATCTTGAAGATTGGTGGACCCCTGCGGACGGCAAGCAATTCACCCAACGCGCCGATTGTGTGGTGAAGGAGTATGACGGTTTTATCGGGGTGGACGATCTGCACGTCAACGGCAAACTTACCCTGGGCGAAAACATTGCCGATCTTGGCGGCCTTAAGTTGGCTTTCCTTGCCTACCTTGACCGTGCCCAGAAGGACGGCGTCGATCTGGAGAAGAAGGGAAGCGCGGAGTACGGAGGACTAAACCCCGAGCAGCAGTTCTTCGTTTCCTTTGGACAGAATTGGTGCCAAAACAACCGTCCGGAGAATCTGCGGCTGCGCATAGAGACGGATCCCCACTCCCCCGAGGAGTTCCGTGCCAATGGGGTGGTGAGGAATCTCCCCGAGTTCCAGCGGGCCTTTGCCTGTAAGACCGGAAGACCGATGGCTCCGGTTAATCGCTGCACTATTTGGTAAAGACCGGTGCCTCGGGGATAGCCGCACCGTCCGCCCGTGGCTCCGAGGCTCCGTAGTTGATGTTGGTGGTGGTGTCGTGGAGTACGGCCTGCCCGCGCCCCATGGTGGTGGAATACTCCTTGCGGACGTCGAATACGTGACCCATGGCCTTGAGCTTTTCGAGCGAGTCCGGTGGCACCCGCGACTCGATGAGGATGTTGCATCCGAGTTTTGTGCTCACGGTGAAGCGCGCCTCTTCCATCGCGGCCTGAATGTTCATGTGATAGTCGACGATGTTGGAAACGAACTGCGCGTGCGCGAGCGGTTGATTCATTCCTCCCATGATGCCGAAACCGATGTGCTGGTCCCCGTGTTCCATGAAGGCGGGAATGATGGTGTGGAAGGGACGTTTGTGGCCCTCAAGCGCATCGGGTGATTTGCGATCGACCGAGAAGAGTCCGCCGCGGTCCTGAAGGGCGAACCCCATGCCCGCAACCGTAACGTCGGATCCGAAGGCTTCGTAATTGCTCTGGATCAGGGAGAGGATATTTCCTTCTCGGTCCACGACCGAGAGATAGGTGGTGTCGCTTTTCGGAAGGGCACCGGGAGCTACGTCGCAGTTTGCTTTCTCGGGGTTGATGAGCGCGGCGCGCTTGGCGGCGAATGGCTTGGAGATTAGCTGGGTTACCGGGATCGATCCAAACTTTGGATCTCCGTCGTAGGCCTTCACATCGGCATAGGCTAACTTCATCGCCTCGATCCTGGTGTGCAACTCGGGCACGCTCAGCGGGCCTTCGGTGGAAGGCTTGAAGTTCTCCATGATGTTGAGCATTTCGAGCGCCGCCATACCATCGCCATTGGGGGGAAGCTCATACACCGTCCAATCTCGGTATTTGGTGGAGATGGGTTCGACCCACTCTGCGGAATATTGGCTCAGATCGTCGGCGGTCATGGTCCCGCCTAGTTCCGACGAGGTCTTCAGGATGGCGCTCGCGATGTCGCCTTTGTAAAACCCGGCCTCGCCTTGCTCGGCAATGATGGTGAGCGCGTGTGCTAAATCCGGATTGCGAAACAGCTGGCCGGTGGCAGGTGCTTTGCCGTCCGGCAGGTACACGTGCCGGCTCTCGGCATAGGGCGCCAGGTCGGGTGCGGCGCCTTCCCAATAGGCGCTGATCACTTCCGGTACAGCGTACCCGTGCCCGGCATAGAAGATCGCCGGCTGAAACAACTCACGCCAGGCAAGCTTGCCGAACTTCTCATGAAGCTTGGTCCATCCGTCGACGGCTCCGGGCACGGTCACGGAGTCGATGCCCGACTGTGGCATGGCGTGCAAGCCTTTCGCTTCCAGATGATCGATCGTCAGCCCTTTGGGAGCCCAGCCGCTGGCATTCAGACCGTAGAGCTTGCCCGTCTTCGCGTCCCAGTAGATGGCGAACAGATCACCACCGATGCCATTCATCATCGGCTCAGCCACGCCGAGGACTGCGTTTGCCGCTATGCCGGCGTCGATGGCTGAACCGCCCTGTTCAAGGATGCGCGCGCCGGCTTGCGAAGCCTGCACGTAGCTGGTAGCCACGATGCCGTAGGGTGTAACCACCATGGAGCGGCCGTAGGAGCGATCCTCGGCTGACGTAGATGCGGCCACAATTGCAATGACTGTAGATACGATTATTGTTTTGAGCATTTCTAGCCTGTTCGCAAGTATTTTGTACGGCCCAAATCCGCGGTCCCATGCGTCCAGACGCCTTGTCGTTCAACCCCGTTGCGTCGGTGACAATCGAAGGGTGCCCCAGGTCTCGCTTTTGAGACCTGGGATCCATGCAACTGATCCTAAATGGAAACCCCACCCACCCCTTTTTGTCATCCCGAGCGAAGCCGAGGGATCTGCAGTTTCACTCTATTTGCCGCCGCGGCTGAGGAAGAGAACTGCAGATCCCTCGGCTTCGCTCGGGATGACAAAGGGAAGAGCAACTGCTGAAGTGGGCAGTGTTCGCCGATGTTTTATGCCTGCGCCTCAACCGGCTTATACCGCAGCATCAGCACGTAGTAAATGGCTGCCGATAGAAAGAAGCCGACGAACCAGGCGTAGTCATACAGGAAACGCACCGCCGGCACCGCGAGCCCAATGAGAGCTACAAACACGCCAACCACCAGCGCTACGACCGCACGCGGATTAAACCCGCGGGAGTATTCATACGGGCCGCCGCGATGATACAGCGACGCTACATCCAGATGCGTACCCCGGATCAGAAAATAGTCTGCCACCATGATGCCGGCTACCGGGCCGAGCAATCCGGAGTAGCCGACCAGCCAGCCGAAGATGTAAGTACCGAAGGTGCTCATCAGTTTCCATGGCATCATGGCAAGGCCCAGGAACCCGGTGATAAGGCCACCGGTGCGAAAGCTGATCAGGCGCGGCGCGAGGTTCGAGAAATCATTCGAAGGCGAGACCACATTGGCGCCAATGTTCACGTTGAGCGTCGCCACCAGCACGGCGATCAACGCCAGTACCGCCACAACCGGTTGGTGGAACCGACCGAGCAGAGTGATCGGCGACCAGATCGGCTCGCCAAAGATCTTCTCCGACGCCGACGTGCACGCGATGCCCACGAACGAGTAAAGCGTCATCGCTACCGGCAAACCAAACGCCTGCCCGACAATCTGCGAATCCTGAGACTTGGCGTAGCGGGTGAAGTCGGGAATATTGAGCGAAAGCGTAGCCCAATACCCGACCATCGCCGTTAACGACGGGAAGAAGAAGTGAAGAAAGCTGCCCGTACTATGAAAACGGCTGGGAGCGGAAAGCATAGGTCCAAAGCCGCCTGCCTGGTGCAGCATCCAGAAGAGCAGCGTCAGCGACATCACCAGCATAAAAGGCGCCGAAAAGCTTTGCAGAAAGCGGATGGACTCCACCCCACACCAAACCACGAACATGTTCAGCAGCCAGAACCCGAGAAAGCTCGACCATAAAACAGCGGGATTGTGCGCCGTCGCCGGCCATACCACGGCGATCATCGCGGCGATCGCCTGGCCGCCTAACCAGGACTGAATACCGAACCATCCGCACGCTACCAGGGCGCGCAGCATCGCGGGAATATTCGCGCCCAGGGCGCCGAAGCTGGCGCGCACGAAGACGGGGAAGGGAATCCCGTATTTGGCGCCGGCGTGCGCATTCAAGAGCATGGGCACGAGCACAATCAGGTTGCCCAGCAGGATGGTGAAGAGCGCCTGCTTCCAATTCATGCCCCCGGCAATCAGGGAGGAAGCCAGCATGTAAGTGGTGACCTCCATCGACATGGAGAACCACAGGGCGATGTAATTGTAAGTGTTCCAGGTACGATTCGCCGCCGTAGTGGGGGCAAGGTCGGTGTTATATAACTGCGGGTCTACGTCGGTGAGGACCGGCATCAGGCGAATCCCCCGGCATTAGCGTCGCGTTTGAGGAAGCGTCCACGCCCAGTCTTCCCGATCCACTGGCCGTCCTTGACCACCAGCTCCCCGCGAGAGAAGACGTGCCGAGCATTTCCTGTCACTTTCCAGCCTTCGAACATGGAGTAGTCGGTTGCCATGGCTTGCGTAGCGGCGGTAATGGTGTACGAGACCTTAGGGTCCCACAGCAGAACGTCGGCGTCCTTGCCTTGAGCCAGGACACCTTTTTGTGGCATGCCGAAGATGCGTGCCGGCGCGGCGCAGCAGAGCTCAACAAACTTTTCCGGCGTAAGCTGCCCTGCATTCACTCCGAATTGCCAGAGGATCTGCAAACGGTTCTCGATGCCGGGACCGCCGTTGGGAATTTTTGTGAAGTCGTCTTTGCCCAGCGACTTCTGATCCGCAAACCGGAAAGGGCAGTGGTCGGTGGAGACTACGGAAAGCGTGCCGTCTCCCAGAGCTTTCCAGAGCGGGGCCTGGTTATGTTTCGCGCGCAGCGGCGGCGTGAAGACGAACTTCGCCTCATCCCAGCTCTTGCCGGGCATGTGCTCTTCGAGCGAGAGCACCAGGTACTGGGGGCAAGTCTCCGCCAATGCACGCAGACCGCGCTGGTGTGCGTGCTTCAGTTCGCGCAGCGCGTCTCCGTTGGAGAGATGCACGATATACACCGCGCAGCCGGCCATGTCACCAATATGGATAGCCCGGTGGGTGGCCTCGGCCTCCGCTTTGGCCGAACGGCTGTGCGCATGAAAGTGGGGCGCGGTCTTGCCCTCGGCGATCATGCGCGATACGACCACGTCGATGACGTGACCGTTCTCCGCGTGCACGCAGCAGAGCGCATTCAGCGTGCCGGCCTTGTGCATGACTTTGTACATCAGGCCATCGTCGATCATCAGCACGTTGGGGTAGGCCATGAAGAGCTTGAACGACGAGATGCCTTTGGCCACCATCGTTTCCATCTCTGCCAGGCCTTGCGCGCCGTCACCCGGGCCGAGGTCGGTCACGGCCATGTGCAGGCCGAAGTCGATGCAGGCCTTGCCGTCGCTCTTGGCCAGCCAGGTCTCGAGCGCCTCAGCCATGGTGTGGCCGCGTGACTGCAAGACGAAGTCGATGACCGTGGTTGTCCCGCCGACGGCCGCGGCAATGGTGCCAGTGCGGTAATCGTCGGCCGAAACGGTGCCACCGAAGGGCATATCCAGATGGGTGTGAACGTCCACTCCGCCCGGCATGACCAGGAGGCCAGTGGCATCGATCACCGTGTGGCCATCGGCGGGAAGATCAGGGCCGACCTTCTGAATCGTTTCGCCCGCGAAGAGCACGTCGGCCTTGCTCTGGCCATCTGCGTTGACGACTGTGCCATGCTTGATCAGGGTAGCCATAGGAGACTTTGGTTACGACCTCACCGGCGCGGCCGTAGTGCGCTCCGCCCAACTCTGCGGGGCAAGACCGTTGTCCACCTGCTCCATGGTGATGCAGCCCTCAACCGGGCAGACCAGCGAGCAGAGATTGCAACCGACACAGTGGTGTTCATCCACCCGCGGGATACGCTCCAGCGGAGTCACGGCATTGGAGTGAACCGCGCCGGCGTCGAGTTTGGGAATCGGCGTGGTCGAGATGCGGCGGGATGCTTCGGCCTCGACCATGGCCGGGGTGCGGGTGATATCGGGCGCGGGCGAGGTGCGATCGAGGTGAATGCACTGGTGGGCGCCATCCCAACAGGCGGTGTAGCAAAGTTGGCACCCGATGCACAGGTCTTCGTGAATGCGCGCCACTATTTGGTAATTCAGGTTGAGCTGATTCCAGTTGACGACTGTGGGGAGCGATAGCCCGCGGAAGTCATCGATAGTGGAAAAGCCCTTCTCCGCCATCCACGCCAGCAGCCCATCCTGCATGTCTTCGACGATGCGGTAGCCGTAGTGCATGGCCGCGGTACATACCTGCACCGTAGTGCAACCGAGCAGGATGAATTCAGCGGCATCCCGCCAGTTGGCGATGCCGCCGATGCCGGAGAGAGGGAGCGCACTTTGCGGGTCAGACTGCACCTGCTGCACCATGTTGAGCGCGATCGGCTTGACCGCCGGGCCACAGTAGCCGCCATGAGAACTTTTGCCATCGACGTTGGGGTTGGGCTGAAGTGTGTCGAGGTCGATGCCGGTGATGGAGTTGATGGTGTTGATGGCAGAGAGCGCATCCGCCCCACCACGCTTGGCCGCGCGTGCGGGCATGCGGATGTCGGAGATGTTCGGCGTGAGCTTTACGATCACCGGTGTGCGCGCCTTTTCTTTGACCCAGCCTGTGATCTGCTGGCAGTATTCCGGCACCTGTCCGACGGCGGATCCCATGCCCCGCTCACTCATGCCGTGCGGGCAACCGAAGTTCAGCTCCAGGCCGTCTGCTCCAGCGTCTTCCGCACGCTGCACAATGTCATGCCAGATCTCTCGCTTGCTCTCAACCATGAGCGACGCAATGACCACGTGTTGCGGGTAGCGCCGCTTTACCTCGGCCATCTCCTGGAGATTGATCTCGATGGAGCGATCGGAGATGAGCTCGATGTTATTGAAGCCCATCATGCGGCGGCCGTCCCAGTCGATGGAGGAATAGCGGGAGCTGACATTGGTGATCGGCTCGCCGATGGTTTTCCATACAGCGCCGCCCCATCCCGCATCGAAGGCGCGCATGATCTGCTCTCCGCAGTTGGTCGGCGGAGCGGATGCGAGCCAGAACGGATTGGGGCACGGGATGCCGCAGAATGTCGTTGCCAATGTTGGTTTAGGCATGCTTGACCCCCAGCCACGCGGCGATGCCGATGCCTGCGCGTTTTCCGTCAGCGACCGCGTCGACCACTTCGCGGCCGCCGTTGGTGCAGTCTCCGCCAGAGAAGTAATTCGGAACAGAGGTCTGGCCGGTGGCCCGATCGACCACGATACGGCCGCGTTGGAGTTGAAGCTTGTCTGACAGGCTGGTCTGGTTTGCTTGACCAATGGCGAGCACTACCAGATCCGCCGGAAGGCTGAATTCCGAACCTGGTTGAGGGACGATCGATCCATCCGCAGAGGCCGCCAGGGTGATCAACTCAAGGCTTTCCACGGCGCCCGCGCCCAGGATGCTCGTGGGCTGCACATGCCACAGAAACTTTACCCCCTCCAGCCGCGCGTGCTCGTATTCAAAGGCGAATGCGGACATCTGCTCCGCGCCGCGGCGGTAGGCGATGTGTACATCGCTTGAACCCAGCCGGACCGCGGCAACGGCGGCATCGATGGCGGTATTGCCGGCGCCGACGACGACCACACGCGGCGGCGTCGCGGTGCATGCTCCTGATTTGTAACCAGCAATCAGGTCGAGCGCGTTGGTTACGCCGGGCAGTTCTTCGCCGGGGACACCAAGCTTGTGGATGGCGCCCAGCCCTATGCCCAGAAAGACGGCGTCATGATCGCGTTCGAGGTTAGCTAGCCCCTGCGCGTCGATGAGGGTGTCGAAGTGAAATTCGACTCCGAGCTGCGAGAGCATTTCAATTTCGCGTAGGCTCTCGACCAGCGGCAGCTTGTATTCAGCGACGCCATAGGTATTCAGGCCCCCGGGCAAGGACCGCGCGTCGTAGAGGAGGGCCCGGATGCCGCGACGGCGCAGTTCAGCCGCGCAGGCAAGCGAGGCCGGCCCGGCGCCGATGAGCGCTACCGATCGGCCTGTATCTGCTGCCGGAGTAAAGGGAAGCGGGGCTCCGCTCGCGTGGAGCGAGTCCATGGCAAAGCGCTGCAGGCGCGCGATTTGAATGGGCTGCTTGTTGTAGCGGTGCATCACGCAGGCGCCTTCGCACAAGACCTCGACGGGACAGGCGCGGGCGCAACTGGCGCCCAGGATGTTGGCGTCCAGGATGGTGCGGGCAGATCCAGCCAGGTTGCCGCTGGCGATCTTCTTGATAAACCGGGGAACATCGATATGGGTGGGACAAGCCGCGGTGCACGGTGCATCGAAGCAGTAAAGGCAGCGATTGGATTCGGGGATCGCGGCCTGCCGGTCCAGCGGGGGATGCAGATCACCGAAGCGCGCAGAGGTTTCCGGATGCACCGGTGCCTGCTGAACAAAAGAAGTTTGGCCGCTCATTCGGGCGATACCCTCTCCCTGCGTCGTTAGTGGGGAAACCACCATTATGCACTACGCCATGAGCCGATTGATCAGATATCGGCTTCGATCCACACGTCTTGAAAAGCGTACCTCAGGGGCTAAAGCGCATGTGTGAGAACCCGGATTTTACGAATTGGGTCTCGCAGGGACGGTTGAACTGATTTTTGCGAATTTTAGTCCCGCAGGGACGGCTGAACTTAGCCCAGGACGCCAGTCCTGGGTACATCGTGAAACATGATTGAGTCCCGCAGGGACGGCTGAAGGAGGATTGCGTCGCGGCCTATTCCAGCCGTCCCTGCGGGACTGGTCGTCCTTTCCAGTCCAACCCAGGACTAACGTCCTGGGCTAAGTTTCAGCCGTCCCCGTTCGACAAGCTCAGGGCAGGCTCTGCGGGACTGAGTTTGGAAAATGGTTTTTCGAGCCAGCCGGTCAAAGGCTTGTACGGCCAGCTCCAGATGCTCCGTCTTGGTGTCTTCTGCCGGGTTGTGGCTGAGGCCGGCAAGCGATTGGGTAAACATCATCACCACCGGAATTCCAGCCCGTGCGACCTCGGCGGCATCGTGCAGCGGTCCTGATGGTAGCCGGTGAGAATTACCCGCGGTCTCCCGTACCGCCTGGTCGCAAAGCTCGATCAGCGCGGGATCAAATGGGATCGGTTCGATGCTCCAGATCCTGGACCATTCCACCGTACAGCCCTCTTCCGCTGCGAACCGGCGGCTGGCCTCCTGGGCCTCGGCCAACATCGACGCCAGCACGCCCGCGTCCAGGTCGCGCATGTCCAGCGTGGTTTCGCAGCGGCCGACGACTGCGGTCACAATGCCGGGAAAGGTCTTGACACTGCCCATGGTCGCGACCGCGTCAGGATGTTTGCGCGCAATGGGTCGAATCTCGAGCGCGAGCTTGGCCGCGGCGGCGAGAGCATCGCGGCGCACGGCCATCGGGGTGGACCCGGAATGTGCCTCCTGGCCATGGAACGTGATCGCGTGTCGCTCTACTCCCTTGGTGCCGAGTACCACGCCCAAGGGCAGGCCCAGGCGTTCGAGGACCGGTCCTTGCTCTATATGCAGCTCCAGATAGGCCGCGGCGTTGGCCCCCTCGATGCCGGCTTCTCCGATCCGGTCGACGTCGACGTGGCATTGGCGCAACGCGTCTTCCAGGCGGATTCCATCGCGGTCCGTTCGGCCGCGATCGGCTTGTATGGAGTGGGTCCCGGCAAATGCAGAGGAACCGAAAAGGCTCCGACCAAAGCGGGCGCCCTCCTCGTCGGCCCAGTCCACCAGGCGAACGGTGACCGGCGGTTTGCCGTGGTAGTCCTCGGCCAGGCTGCGCAACACCTCGAAACTGGTCAGGACTCCCAAACAGCCATCGAGCCAACCGCCATTGGGAACAGAGTCGAGATGACTGCCGAGGATAAGGGTGCGATCGGATTCGCCACGGAGCGTGGTCCAGGAGTTTCCCGCGGCATCCAGGTGGTGCTCCACCGGCAACTCTGCCAGCTTGCTTTGAAACCAGGCTCGCGCTTTGAGCCAGGTTTCGCTCCAGGCGATACGTTGCGCTCCGTGATCGTCCGCGGTGAGCGCGCGAAGCTGCTCAAGATCGGAAACGGTTCTGCGTGGGTCGAGTGGCATCCGGATCTCTAGAATAGCGCGAACGATTCACCGCACCAATTCCCGTGGTCACTCCATACAGATGTGGGCAAGCGATACCATGGGGCCATGCAGCTTCCCGTGAACCCGCCGGTCTTGCCCATGCTGGCCAAACGAGTTGGCGAACTACCTGACGGGGATACGTGGGTCTTCGAACCGAAGTGGGACGGTTTTCGAGCCCTGGTCTTCCGCGATGGAGATGACATTCTGGTGCAGAGCCGGGACCAAAAATCGCTTAACCGCTATTTCCCCGAGTTGGTTGAGACTTTGCACGCGCGATTGCCGGAGCGATGCGTGCTCGACGGCGAAATCGTGATCGCGACTGAGCGTGGTCTGGATTTTGATTTATTGCAACTGCGCATTCATCCTGCGGCTTCGCGGGTGAAGATGTTGTCGCAGCAAACGCCGGCATCGATGGTGTTCTTCGATCTGCTCTGCGAGGGAGACCGCAATTTGTGTGGAGAACCGTTTCAAGAGCGGCGAAAGCAGTTGGAACGCATGCTAGCCTCATCGCCCCCGCCGATCCACATTACCCCGGCAACCCACGAAGCGCGCGTTGCGTCGGATTGGTTTCGCCGTTTCGAAGGCGCTGGACTCGACGGCGTCATGGCCAAGCAAATGAACGGAACCTATGAGCCTGATAAGCGAGTGATGCTCAAGATTAAGCACGAGCGTGATTGTGACTGCGTCGTTGCCGGGTTTCGCTGGCACAAGATCGGTGAAGGCAATGTCGGCTCGCTATTGCTGGGGTTATTCGATGATTCTGGATCCCTGCAGCATGTCGGCGTGTGCGCAAGCTTTACGCAAGCCAAGCGTCGCGAGCTGGCGGAATTCCTCTTGCCCTACCGGCGAGAGGCATTGGCCAATCACCCTTGGGGAGGCTGGGCAGAGCCTGCCGCGGGTGAGCAGCGCATGCCGGGTGGTCAGAGCCGCTGGAGCCAGGGCAAGGATCTCTCGTGGGAACCGCTGCGTCCCGAGCTGGTGGTGGAAGTGGCTTACGAGCACATGCAGGGCCCCCGCTTTCGCCACATGGCCCAGTTTCGCAGATGGCGGAATGACAAGCAACCGAGCGACTGTACCTACGCGCAACTGGAAGTGGTTCCCCCGCAAGAGCTGGCAGAAATTTTCGCCAGCGGCCGCTGACCTTGCAACAAAGGCTGGGTAAAACCGCAGATCTCTCCATTACGCCACCCCGGATTTCCTGTTGAGTTTGGTGGCGCTGGCGATCTTCATGCGGCTTTCCTTAACGAAAGCCGCACACGTGGCCGTGTCCAGCGCTGCGTGGCAGGAAATCCCGGTACGCGCTGTCGAAAAACATATCCAGGAAGGGGCGCCAACACAGAGATCTCTTCACTGCGCTGCCCCGGATTTCCTGTAGAAGTTGGTGGCGTTGGCAAACATCATGCGCCTTTCCTTAAAGAAAGGCGCACACGCGGTCTTGTCCGGTGCCGCGTGGCAGGAAATCCGGGTACGCTTCGGTCGAGATGACAAAGGTGAGGGCGACGCTTCCAGGGGAGAAGGGCCTCGGGCAGAAGGCGTTTTTCATCACCTTGGGTGGGCCGCAGGCCCATGACTCCTCCGGTCGAGATGACAATTTTTTTTGCTCAAGTAGAATTGTCATCTCGACCGGAGCAGCGTAGGGGAGAGATCCGCGGTTTTACCCAGCCTTTGTTGGCAGGACAGGCTTCAGGTCCTCCGCTTCGAAGTCTTCCCGGTGCGCCATTCGCGGGTGGGATCATCGTCCGGGTCGGGAGTCTCCTGAGCCGGCCTTTGCTCTTCCGGCACATGGCGCAAGTTGACTCGTATTCGAGTCCAGGTCGACGACGTGCCTCGCATGGAGTCGACCAATACATCGTCCACGGCCAGAAGCGCGGCCACCTCGGGGTATTTGCTCTTCCATCTCTCCAGGCCTGCAATCGCGTCTTCTTTGCTGCGAGAGTTCGCGACCACGATCAAAGGCATCTTCGTCCGCGGCGGAGCCTTCTTGGCGGCCGGCTTGGCCCGCGACGGAGCCACTCGGGGCGCCTCCCCTTCCATCTTGCGAAAGTGCGGCGGCCATGGCGCGTCGCCCAATCCCGCGGACTCATCGTTAGCCGCCAGCTCCAGCAACGATTCGAGCGAACCTGGCGCGGCATCCATGTCCGCGTGTGGGTCGCCGATCTCCGCGAAGCGCGCCGGCATGGTGAGCACGGTAAAATCCGCCGGATTGCTCTCAGGCACCTCGTGCCAATGAAGAGGCGCGGACACCCGTGCGTCCGGTAGCGGCCGTACCGAATACGCGGAACAGGTCGTCCGATCCTTGGCGTTCTGGTTGTAGTCCAGGAACACGCCGTGGCGTTCTTCTTTCCACCATTTCGAACTGGCCAGCGCAGGAACGCGCCGCTCCACCGCACGCGATAACGCAAGCGCCGCGCGGCGCACTTCGCTGAAGGTCCAGCGCGGTTCGATGCGCACATTCACGTGCATCCCGCGGGAGCCGCTGGTCTTGGGCCAGCCGCGAAGCCCGAGCTCTTCGAGCAGTTGTTTCACTTCCAGTGCGACCTGGCGGACATCTGTCCAACCGACGCCAGGGCCCGGATCCAGATCGACCCGCAACTCGTCAGGGTGGTCAAGATCGGCGGAACGTACCGGATGCGGATGTAACTCGATGCAGCCCAGGTTGACGATCCAGGCCAGCCCAGCCGCATTATCGACCACGATCTCTTCCGCCGTACGGCCGGAAGGGAAGGACAGCGTGACCGTCCGCATCCACGAGGGGCGATCGCCAGGAGCGCGCTTCTGATAAAACGCTTCCGCCTCAGCGCCGTTCACGAACCGCTTCAGAACGATCGGGCGATCCCGGATTCCTGCAAGAGCGCCCGGCGCGACCGACAAGTAGTAGCGCACCAGGTCGAGTTTCGACAACTTCGTCTGCCGGGAAAAATAAGGCTTGTCCGGGTGCGTTACGCGGACCTCTTGCCCCTCGATCGAGAGCACCTCAGCTTCGTCTTTGCTCACGAAAACAGCCTATCCTTTTGGCCGCGTTCTCACCAGATCTTCACTCGATCCGGCGGGGCGAGATACAGTGCTTGTCCTGACTTAACGTCGAATGCTTTATACCACGCGTCCACATTGCGTACCGTGTCTGCACGATACTCGCCGGGGGCGTGCGAATCGTTCAAGATCTGTTCGCGTAGTGCTGCGGGGCGCGTCTTCGAGGCATAGTTCTGCCCGAAGGCAAGGAAGAATTGCTGGTCGCCGGTAAACCCATGCACGACGGGAGCGCTTTGTCCTTTCAGCGAGGATCGGTATCCGTCGTAGGCTGCAGAGATGCCGGCAATATCAGCGATGTCCTCCGCCAGTGTCTGTTTGCCGTTTACGGAAAGGTCCGGAAATGGTTTGTAGGTGTCGTACTGAGCGGCGAGTTTGGCGGTCGAGGCTCGAAAGTGCGCGAAGTCCGCAGGCGTCCACCAATTGCGCATGCGCCCTTCGGCGTCGAACGCGCTGCCCTCCGTATCAAAAGTGTGGCTGATCTCATGGCCGATCACCGAGCCGATGGCGCCGTAATTGGAAGCGTTGGGTGCCGCGGGATCGAAGAATGGAGGCTGCAAAATGGCTGCAGGGAAGTTGAGAGCGTTCTGCAACGGCAGGTTGACGGCATTCACGGTTTGCGGGGTCATCGACCATTCCCTGCGATTCACGGGCTTACCGATGCGCGCCACGTTGAAGTGGTAGTGGAAGAGGCGGCCCCGGCGAAGGTTGCCGACGATGTCATCCGGATTTACTTCGTAGCCGGAATAGTCATGCCAGCTTTCCGGGTAGCCGATGCCCACGTACAGAGCGTTGAGCTTGGTGATCGCCTCTGTTTTGGTTGCCGGCGCCATCCACGGCAGCGTGCGTAGCCGCTCGCGATAATCGGCGATGATGTGGGCTACTAAAGCTTCTGCGTCTGCTTTGTCCTGTGCGGGAAAGTACCGTTGCGCGTACACCTTGCCCACAGCGTCGCCCAGCTCACCGTTGACCACGGCCACGCCACGTTGCCAGCGGGGGCGCTGCCGCAGCCTGCCTGAAAGCACCGGACCCTCAAAAGCGAACTCTTCGTCAGCGAGTGCGTTGGGCAACACCTCCGCATACGTTTCGATCAGATGATAGGCCAGCCAGTCTTTCCAGGCGTCGAGCGGAGTGGAGTTTACCAGGGCCGCTTCACCAGCAAACGCGCTGGGCTGCCAAACGATAAACGCTGGTTGCTGGCTCAGGCCCGCGCCGCGAAAGTATTCGTCCCAGTCGAGCCCCGGTGCCTTCACGGGGAAATCGCGCCGCTTCCACGGGTTGTTCGCCTTTGCCATTTCCTGGTTGTCCGCCAGGCTCCAGTGCGTCTGTGCGATGGCATGTTCCAGGGCAAAGATGCGTGCTGCACGAGCGTCCACGTCGGCGAAGCCGGCAAGTTTCAGCATGGCTGCAATGTGGGCCTGGTACCTGGTCCGTATCTTGCGCATGCTGTCGGTGTCGGAGAGATAGTAGTCGCGATTGGGTAGTTCAAGCCCACCCTGCAGTAGGTAGGGAGCGTAATGAGCCGAATCGGAAAAACTCGGCGCGACCCACAATCCAAATAGATTGTGAGTATGAAAATTGGTGTTGTTCAGTGCGTCTACATCAGCCCGTAAACTCTCACCCAGGGCGTGAGCCAGTTGGGTTTTGTCGTGAATGCCCGCCAGCGCTTTCAGGAATGGCTCAATGGGCGCCAGGCCACGGGACTCGATGCCGGCCTCATCCATATACGAGTGATATAGGGCGGCGATTTTCCGTGTATCTGAGCCCTCAGGTGCGCTGGCCTTGCCCGCCTCTTCAATCAGGGTGCGCGTGCGTTTGTTGCTCAGATCACTCAACGCGGTGAAGACGCCGATCCCGCTGCGGTCGGGAGGAATGACGGTGCGCTTCAGCCATCCGCCATTGGCGTAAAGATAGAAATTATCGCCCGGCTTAACCGAAGGGTCCATGTTGGAGACGGAAACGCCATGGGTCGCGGGCCATTCGGCCTGTTGTGCGTGAGCCAGAAAGGCGAGAGCAAGAGCTCCCAGGGCGACGCGAATGCGGAGAGAGGGAAAGGGCTGCATAGTTGTCTCGCCTGTTAGACGAGAGGAACCACCTCTAACGGCGCATCTTTCTTGTGAATTACCGTTACAGGATTACGCAATGGACGCCCGAAGCCGTCAAAGTGGATCTCCATCACGTCCCCGTCCTTGAGTTCGATCCCCTGTCCAAAACTCAACGAATGAGCACCGAGAAAATGAATGTGCACGTCTCCAGGGCGCCGGTGCAACTCGAACTTGAAGTGGTGGTGCTCCAGGTTGCGCAGGCTGTGGGACATTTCTTCTTCCCCGCTCGAGATCGATTGTGACCAGAACTCCTGGCCGCTGCGGTGAATCGTCACCGTACCGGGCACGGTTCGAAAATCCGGATCGATCACCAGCTCGGGCCCGATGGAACAGGTGCGCAACTTCGATCCCGCCAGGTTGAGGTAGTTCTTCTTCTCGAAGCGATGGTCAGAGAATTCGTTGCCCTGGGCCATGCCCACTCGATAGGGCCGGCCGTCAGGACCAATCACATACGCAACCGCGATCTCAGCCTCCTCGCCACCATCCTCCGCGTAGGCAGGGACGAGCAGCGGCTCACCGTGCGCGCGCACCATCGAGCCATAACCTTTGTGGAACCACTCCGGGGCAATCCCGATCTCGCCGTCACCAGGCCGGCCGCCTTCTACGCCCCAGCGAAACATCTTCATGCTGTCGGTGAGTTCCTGCTCCTTGGCCATGTGCATGGACGCACGGTCGCGCGCGCTTCCGAGGTGGGTTAGGCCGGTGCCCGATACCAGGCAGCGGGCTATCTCCTGCGGGTGGTCGATGGGCGCGAGAAGCTTCCATTGGGCGCGTCCTTCATAAACCTGGTCATAGTCGAGGGACTCGTCCGTAAGATGGCCGTTGGCCACGCTAGTCAGGTTGCCGCCGTTCGCGATCGCCGCCTGGGCCAAGGCATACATGGAGTCGAAGTTGCGTAACAAGCGCAGCTTGGGCTCTTCCACCACCGCGACGCGGCGCACTTCTCCCGCTTTCAATTGCACCAATCGCATGGATCCTCAGCTAAGAAACTTCATCCGTTCTGCTTCGGTTGGTAGGGGGCAAACTTCATATCGGCCGGTCAACCGATAACGATGGCGCGCAAACAATCCGTAGGCAGTATTGCGCAGAAACGTGGGCACCGCCCGCAGCAAATATCCCAACACCCGCCAGCGTCCACCCAGGAGCAGCAGCATGTTTACTGTTACGTTGGACTGAGTCAACAGTCTTTCGCGCTCCGTGCCGGCATCGAGCACCAGGTAAACCGTGTTGCCTTTGAGGACCGCCTCGCGGTCAATGCCATGGCGGCGAAGAATGACCGCGGTCATTTCAGACTGCAGGGGTGCGAAGCGAAAGCGATCGGCATGATCATGTTGCGTGACCCAGCGCACAGCGCTATTGCACAGCCCGCACAGCCCGTCGAAGAGCATCAACGCGCGACTGCCTACTTGTTCGCTCAACCCGATTTCGCTTGCCGTTGCGCCGTGGCTCATAGGAGGCCCGCACCATCTTACCTTGTCCAATGGGTCGGCAAAGACCCCTAAGTGATAGTGATCTCCGAGGTTACCTTTGTCATCGACCGAAAGGATGATGGGGATCTCCGTCGCGTTGCCTCTCTATGTCAAAAATGCTGGCGTAGACCCGTTCATACGCCGCCACCATAGTTGCGATCGAGAACCGTTGCTCCACCCTGCTTCTACAGGCGCTGTCCTGTATGGAAGGCACGCCATCCAGCGCTCTCACTGCCTCGCCGACATCGTTCACCAGAAATCCTGTAACCCCTTGCTCGATCACCTCGCGGCAGGAGCCAAGATCCATGGCGATCACCGGAACACCCGCTGCGTTCGCCTCCGCCAACACCAACCCGAAGCGTTCCCGGATGGTATTCAGATGAACCAGGGCGAAGGCCTCCGCGAACAGGGCATTCTTCTCTTCCACCCCCACCGGCCCCACATGGCGGATTTGCTTATCGTCCAGGTGCGGCTCAATTTCATCCCGGAAGTAGGCTGTGTCCTGCACAATGCCGGCGATCAATAACTGGCGGCCACTCAGGCGTGCGGCCTGGATCGCCAGGTGGACTCCCTTATCCGGATGTATCCGGCCGATGAAGATGAGATGCTCTCCCCTGGTTTTACGCTGGGGGTAAAGTGCGAGGTCGATTCCGTTGTAGACCGTTGCCAGGTAATTGAGGCCGGCGGCGCGATCGGAATCGCTGATGGAAACGAAATATCCGTCACGGTATTTCTCATAGACCGGCATGATGCGCGGCGAGGAGAAGCCGTGGATGGTGGTCAAGACTGGCGTCTTCACCAGCCTCGTATAGGCCAACGCCATAAAGTCATAATGGCTGTGGATCAGGTCAAACTCCGCGGCGTGCTCAAAGACCTCCGCGATATGCAGGTATTCAGCTACCTTGGGATCGATCGAGCGATCCTCTTCGTAGCCCCGTTCTACCACTGCATGCAGATGAGCGCGGGTGAGCGAGTCGCCGGTGGCGAAGAGGGTCACATCCCATCCCCGGTCCACCAGGCCTTCGGCGATGTTGCCGGCCACTGTTTCCCAGGCGCCATATTGGCGCGGCGGCGTTCGCCAGGCGACTGGCGACAGGATAGCCACCCTTCGTTTTGAGGCCATTCTCTAAGACATGGCCGCCAGAACATTGCCCAGGGCAACGGTGGCAAAGCCGGTGGCGTGATCGGCCAGCCCATAAGGAATGATCAGTTCGCCCTGGTGCAACAAGGCGCCGCAGGAATAAACCACGTTGGGTACATAGCCTTCACGCTCACTCGGCTCCGGTGTCATCATCGGCTCGCGCAGCCGGCCGATCACTCTGGATGGCTGCTTCAAGTCGAGCAGGAAGGCGCCAATACAGTACTGGCGCATCGGCCCTACTCCGTGGCTTAGCACGAGCCATCCGGCCTCGGTCTCAATGGGCGAGCCGCAGTTCCCAATCTGCACCAACTCCCATGGGAACTCAGGCTTCAGCAGTAAGTGGCGTTCGTTCCAGAAATGGACGTTATCCGAACACATGAGGAAAATGTTCTCGTTGTCCTGCCGCGAAATCATGGCGTAGGAGCCGTTCACCTTCCGGGGAAACAGCGCCATACCCTTGTTCTCCGCTTCAGGGCCGTTCAGTGAAATAAATCGAAAGCGAAGAAAGTCAGAAGTCTCGAGTAGCTCCGGCATAATCACCCTGCCGTCGTAAGCCGTAAAGGTGGCAAAGTACACATGCTCGCCATTGTCCTTGCGGAAGCGCACGAACCGGGCATCCTCGATACCGTTGCGTTGTGAAGGCGTGGAAGGAAAGATGATCCGCTCAGAAAGGTCCTGCTCCGGGTCAAACAGCACCTCATAGTTGGAGCGGGCCAGCATCCAGATGCTCTGCGCTCTTAGCTCGTCTTCCCCTACTTCTCCATGAGCGTGGCCGGAACTCTGCAACTCTGCGGCGAGGGCATCCTTCAGCTGAGCCAGTCCAAAGGAGCGTCCAAGCCTCCTCAATACCCTGCGGGTAAAGTCACACTCTAAGCCGAGCTCCCAGAGTTTTCGCTGGAACAGCGGGCCTTCATACACGGTGTTGGCGATCTGGCGCGGCTCAGTAAGCAGGCTGCCCGCGGGATCCACTTCAATACGAAGATCGCTGTGCACGATTCCGCTGCGAAATGTGATCGACGAGACGTGTCCTTCTCCGGTCGCGCGCAGGCTAAGAATGAAGCGCACGGCACCGGGTGGTACGTTTGACTGGTCCGGGTGGGGGACCATCGATGGACTGAACAAGGCGGCCGATTCCAAAGAGTATTCCAATAAAAAATAAGACCCGATCAGCAGCCGCCGTTGCTCGGTGATCTCGGCGCCTTCCGGCAGAAACTCCTCCAGATCTGCAAAACGATCCAGGAATCGTTGCGGCAAATTGCGGTGGCGCTGGGCAAAGTCAGCCGTAACCTGCTTGAGCACGGTGCCGACCTGGGCCTCCGGCAAAGCCATAATTCTCTTTACGATCCCGCTCATGCGTTGGGCATTCCCGGGATCAAACTGCCGCAAAAGGACGCGCGACAGATCCGGCCTCAGCACCGTCTTAGAACGCTTCAGAAGAATCGCCACTGCAGTCCCACTTCCCATCGGGGCCCCATTTCTAATCGCGTAAGTACAAGAGCAGCTACCAGTGGACCACAGCCTGTGCAAGCGTTTCTTCCGTTTGGGCGTTTCTTTACAGAAGAAGGCCTGCAAACGTGCTCTTCCGGTACATAGCGTCTTGAGAGTCTTTGTGAGAGGGGTTTCTCACGCGGACTCTTCAAACCACGGAGATAGGCAAGGGAGGGTAGTCCTCGGCAGTGATGGGTTGCTTAAAGCTGGTCAGCATGTTCTGCGCCTGGCGCATCTCCACCAGCGAAAGCAGAAAGGCCAGCGTGGACTCGGCCCCCTGATTTCCGTTCACCCGGTCGACATGCAATCCATCGCGGCAGCCGCCGGTCTCGGGCACGTAGAGCTCGAGGCCGAGATCGTTGCCTCCAATGAACCAGTCGAAGGCATGTTCCGCCTGTTCATACCAGCGTAGATCCGCCGTTGCCCGATGGGCTTCGAGACAGGCCGCGACGGTCGCCTGGGCCTCAATCGGCTGCTGGTCGAAGTTGGCCCGTGCACCGCCACGGTGATAGAACCCATTGCTGCCGATCGGCCGCAGGTAGCCCTTCTCCGTGGTTTGCTGTTCCGTTAACCAGCGCAGGGTCTGCAGGCCCCGGTTCAACACGGCCTCCTGCCCCGTGGCTCGTCCACTCACGATCAATGCATGGGAGAGCCTTGCGTTGTCATACGAAAGCTCTTCCTCAAACCAATGCCAGTCGGCATGCGCATGCCGGTCGTAAAGCTCCATGAGCCGCGCCGTCAGTGTTTCGCGTGCCTGGTTCACCTGGCTGTCGCCGCCCAACCGCCGCAGGTACTCGTGGATACCCAGGAGACCGAAGGCCCAGGCGCGTGGCGAGCTGAATTCGCTTAACGCTGGTAAGGCCCGGGCAAAGAGCTGGCCGGCCATCATCTGAAAAGTACGCAACTGTGACCGTCCTACGCCCACTCCCAGCGCCCACAGCGCCCGGCCGTGGCTGTCCTCCGATCCTTGTTCGTCCAGCCAGCGGCGCTCGAAACTCATGTGGTTGTGGAATCGCCCACTCGCGGGGTCGAATGCATGATGCAGAAAGGCCGCACTGGTGCTGGCCAGGCTCCGCTCAATCTCTGTATCGTCGGCAAGTTCCGCCATTAGCACCGCGAGAATAAAGGCACGGGCATTGTCGTCGGTGCAGTAGCCCTCACTGAAATTGGGCACGCTGAAGATCGCATGCTGAAACACACCGGTGGAATCCGTCATCCGGGAAAGGTGGGTCAGCTTCAGCTCCGGAAGCTCGCGATGTTTCTGGTCGAGGGTTTTGATCGCCAGAGACTTGCGCGGCAACGGCGCTGCTTCGAGGCGAGCCAGTTCGAAGCTGTGCATATAGAGCTGGGCCACATTCGACCAGATCATCTCGCGCCCTAACCGGTAAGCATTCGTGCGCATGGCATTGCGCCGTGTGTCGTCGCGCAGCAGGCCAAGAATCTGCTCCGCCATGGCAGACGAATCGGCGAACGGCGCCAGCGCGCCGCGGCCGTCGGCCAGCAGATCTGCGGCATGCCAGTACGGTGTCGAAACCACTGCTTTGCCTGAACCGAAGGCAAACGAGAGCGTACCCGAGGTGATCTGTGCTTCATTCAGGTAGGGCGTGATGTAAAGATCCGCGGCGCCCACGAACTCGGTCAGATTTTGCGGATCCACGAACTGGTTGCAGAAGATAACGTGTTTTTCCAGTTTGTTCTTCGTGGCCAGAATTTCCAGGCTCAGGCGGTAAGCCTCTCCGTACCTGCGCAATTCATTGGGATGGGTGGCGCCGAGCACGATGTACACCACATCGGGAAACTCCGCCAGAACTGCCGGCAGCGCATTGAGCACATATTCGATGCCCTTATTCGGTGACAGCAAGCCGAAGGTGAGCAGCACGGTGCGGCCTTCCACCTGGAACTGGTCTTTGAAATAGGTTGGATCCACGAACGCGACATCGAGAATGCCATGCGGGATCAGATCGATTTTGCTCAGCGGGGCCTGGTAAATATCGTGCAACATCTGCCGTCCGCGATCGGCCATCACCACCAGGCGGGTGGAGAGGGCAATCAGCTCTTCGATCACGCGCCGCTGGTCTGGCTTGGGTTCGCGCAGGATGGTATGCAGGGTGGTAACCACCGGCATTTTCAACTCGCGCAGCATGGCCAGAATGTGACCGCCGACAGGGCCGCCGAAAATGCCGAATTCATGCTGCAGGCATACGATGTCCACATCGCTGATGTTCAGAAAATCCGCAGCCCGCAGGTAAGACGGGAGGTCCTGTTCTTCGATCTCGAAGCGGACTACCTCGGGATAGTCGTATCCGTCCTCGATGTCATTGACAGAAACGCATAGGCACTGGCTTTGCGGATATTGGTTTTGTACGGCCGACAGCAAATCGGTGGTGAACGTGGCGATACCGCACTTTCGCGGCAAATGATCGCCCACAAAAGCGATTTTGCGGATCTTTGCGGTCTCTTTTAAGAGGTTTCCGTTGGTCGCCATGCTTCTGGACCTCTTCCGTCATTCGGTTGCCGGTACGCTGAAGTGCGTAGAGGGTAAATCAGGGAGAGAACGTTGCTCACGACCGTAGCCCGTGGGACGTGGGACGTTACCTCTATGATAACAGCCCAGGATGTTGGGCGATGGATTCTAGTACCTTGGAAACGATTGGAGTCTTTTTCCATGAAATTAGCTGTCATTACAGGGGCGGCCCAGGGTATCGGCCGCCGCACTGCTGAGATCTTTGCCGCCGCCGGCTATTCTCTTGCTCTATTGGATCTGCAATCGTGCGCTTCCACCCTTGCGAGTGCCCGCGCAAGCGGCTGCGAGGCGGCGGATTTTCCCGGTGACCTCTCGGATGAATCCGTGGTCGAAGCTGCGGCAGAAGCGATCCGCACGCGATGGAAGCGCGTCGACGTGCTGGTAAACAACGCCGGGATCAGCTCGATTGCGCCGGCGGAAACGATCGAAGCACGAACCTTTCGCCGGGTGCTCGAAGTCAACCTGGTCGCGCCCTTTCTGTTGGCTCGCGCTTTTGGAAAGATGATGCTGCGGGAGCGTGCAGGCAGCATCGTGAATGTGGCGTCCATTGCCGGGCTCGCCGGCATAGCCGACCGCGCCGCCTACAACGCATCCAAGCACGGGCTGATCGGGCTTACGCGCACCTTGGCTGCGGAGTGGGGAGGGCGCGGCGTGCGCTGCAATGCTGTTTGTCCTGGGTGGGTCAAGACGGAAATGGACGCGGCTGATCAGGCAAATGGCACTTACACCGATGAGGACATTATTGGGGTGAATCCAATGGGCCGTTTCGCCTCGCCAGACGACATTGCACGGGCCATTTTGTTCCTGGCCGACCCCGTGCAGAGCGGTTTTGTGAATGGGCATGCTTTGGTGGTTGATGGCGGCTGGACTACCGACGCGAGCTGGCAAAGCCTGCGGCTCAGTCATCGCTAGGCCTGAAAAGAACGCCAACCAAGTCCCGTAGGGACGGCTGAACTTAGCCCAGGACGCTAGTCCTGGGTTGGCATGCGCCATGGAAAAGTCCCGCAGGGACGACTGAAAATAGGCCGCGACGCAATCCTGGACAACCTTCAGCCGTCCCTGCGGGACTCAATCATGTTGCACGATGTACCAGGACTAGCGTCCTGGGCTAAGTTCAGCCGTCCCTCCGGGACTCGCTTTGTAATCGCCGTGTTCTCACGCAGACAGCATCCGAAGTATTTTCTCTGAGCAGGGAATGAGGTTCTCACTTACCGTCTTACTCAACCAGCCGCAGCACTCTCTCGACTTGCTCTCTCAGTTGCGCTACTTCCTGTCGCAGTGCAGCGACCTCGGCTTCGAGGTGGGACGTACCTCGTCCGGGCAGCGGTGTCTCTATAGCGACGGCCTCGATGACTTCGCCCGACAAAAGATGGGCATACCGAGCTTCCTTGGTGCCAGGCTGGCGGGGCAGCACCATGGCTAGCGGAGGTTCGCGCTGCATCAGCCGCTGCAGGGCCGACTGCACATCGCTCAGCTCCTCAAAGCGATGCATGCGTTCCGTCCTTCCCCGCAACTCTCCGGGTGTCTGCGGTCCGCGCAGCAACAGAACACACATCACTGCGATCTCTCCGCGGGTGAAGTTGAACACCTCCTGCATGTGGTGCTCATACTTGGCCACGCGGCTTTCCGTGCCGCGCGCGGCACTTGCCAGGCCGTCGTCTTCCAACCTGTGGAGTGCCTGCCGGATCTCACCTTCGTCGAGGTTGGTCACCGGCTCGCGGTTGTTTTTCTGGTTGCAGGCATTCGCCAGCGCGTTCAGAGAAAGGGGGTAATACTCGGGCGTAGTAATTTCTTTTTCTACCAACGAGCCGAGCACGCGAGCGGCAATAGGAGAAAGTTCAATCGTCACGGCATCCAGTCTACCTTGATGTAGTAAAGGTCAGTCGCCACCTGGAACTGGTCTTTCGATAGTGGCGTCCGCATCGTTTGCCACCCGGTCGTGGGCTTGATTTTTTGCCAGTGCTCCGGGCTGCCCACCAGCACCGGCATCGCAAACGCCTTCTCATCCGCCCGCCACCGGTAGCTGACAGTTCCTGCCGGACTCCACTGCAATTCCAGAACCGGCAACGCCGCATGCCGTAAATACTCATTGAAGATAGGCGTCAGGTTCATCCCCGTTTGCTGGTTGAAGTAGTGCACCACATCCTCAGTCATGATGTTCTGATACTTGAAGTGCTGGTAGAAGCCGTGCAGCAGTGCCCACCAGCGCGGGTCGTCATCGACCACGCTGCGCAGGGTATTGAGAAAGAGCGCGCCCTTGAAGTATTGGTCTATCGGCGGCGTGCTGTTGACGCCACGCGCGGAGATGATCGGCTCCAGGTTTTTCACCTTCGGCTTCAATCCATTCAAGTATTTCAGAGCGTCAGCTCGCCCCCAGCGCGATTCCACGTAAAGGCTCTCCATATACGTCGCAAAGCCCTCGTGAATCCACATATCCGACCGGTCGGCAGCAGTGATGCTGTTGCCGAACCACTCATGCGCGCTCTCGTGAATGATGATGAAGTCGAACCGGAGGCTTAGCCCGGAGCCGGCCCAATCCCGCCCGAGGTAGCCGTTGGTGAAGTGGTTGCCATAGGTCACCGCTGTCTGGTGCTCCATTCCGGAGTACGGTACCTCGATCAACTTGTAGCCGTCCTCGGGGAACGGATAGTCCCCGAAATAGTGCCCAAAGATCTGCAACATCTCTTTTGCCTGGGTGAATTGCTTTTCCGCTTTCGGCTTGTCTTCGGGCAGCACATAGAAATCGAGTGGCAGATCGCCCAGGCGATCGGAGAAGTGCACATAGTTGCCGATATTCAGAGAGACGTCGTAGTTGTTGATGGGGTAATGGACCAGCCAGTCCCAGCGCGTATAGCCGTCGCCCAGGTCAGTCTTGCCCACGAATTTTCCGTTGGATACATCGACCAGGCCGTTGGGGATTGCCACGCTGATCTCCATGCCTTCCACTTCATCGCGCCACTGGTCTTTGTTGGGCCACCACACGCTGGCGCCGGTTTCTTCGCACGCGGTGTTGATCCAGGGGCGGCCTGCGGGATCTTTGCGAAACGTGATGGCGCCAAATCGGCCTGTCTCCACCGGATGGCCGGAGTAGTAAAAGTCGATGCTGTACTCGCGACCCGCTTTCAGGGTCTGGGGAAAGTCGATGAAGACCGCGCCGGAGTCGCGCTTGTACCTGAGTCGAACCCCACCCAAAAGGATCTTGTCGATCTGAAGCGCGGGGTGCAGATCCAGCTGGATGCGGCTGCCGTCTTTGAGCATCCTGAAGCGGATCGTGTTCTTGCCCTGAAGAAACCTCTTCTCCGGATCGACGCGAATATCGAGGTGGTAAAACAGCAGATCGTTATTTGCACGATAAGGGCCATATGCCCCGCGCAGAAGGTCGGCGCGCGTTGCCCCGTGCGCAGAAACCACGGTTGCGGCGAATACCAGGAGCAAGCTGAAACGACAGAAAGAGAAGAGTTTCAAATGCGGACAACCGTCCAGCCAAGAATAATTTACCGTCCCGACCGTAGGTGGGCAAGCCCACGAACGCCGGCCAGAAGGTAAACTAAGACATGACCCTTCTGCTGACCCAGATGGCCATCGTCCTGTTGATCACGGTGAGCTGCGGCTGGCTTGCGCTCAAAGTCGGCCAGGCGCGCGTGATCGGCGAGATTATCGGCGGCATCCTCATTGGACCGTCGGTCTTCGGGCGCTTTGCCCCTCACCTCTCCGCCACGCTTTTTCCCATCAGTTCCTTCGGCCCGTTTGAAACGCTCTCCACCGTCGGGCTGGTGCTCTTCCTTTTCCTGATAGGGATGGAACTCGACTACGCGCAGCTTTATCGCCATCGCGTGACCGCGGTCATGGCCAGTGGCATGAGCATCCTCTTGCCCTTCGCCATGGCCGCCCTGTTGGCGCATTCCCTGCGCATCCGCTTCGCGCCCCATGGCATCGGCAGCATTCCGTTCGTGCTCTTCCTGGGCATCGCCATGAGCATCACCGCCTTCCCAGTTCTAGCCCGGATTCTCGAAGAGCGCAACTTGCAGGGAACTGCGCTGGGCACGACCGCCATCCTCTGCGCGGCCGTGGATGACGTTGTGGCGTGGAGCCTGCTGGCCTTCGCCCTGGCGTTCATCGGTGGCGAAGACGCTCCAACTTCGATGCTGTTCCGCCTTAGCGGGCTGGTTGTCTACCTTGCGCTCATGGTGGGTGTCATTCGCCCCTTGGCCGCTTACCTGGTGAAGCGCCATAAGAAGACGGAATTGACCCTCGAGTTGTTAGGAGTAGTGGTAGCGGGAGCGCTGCTATCTGCCGCAGCTACAGACAAAATCGGCGTCCACCCGCTTTTCGGAGCCTTTCTTGCCGGGGTTTGCTTCCCCCGTGTTCCCCACTGGCAGCTCGCTCTGCGGGAGCGTCTCGACATGCTGGTTTCGGTGCTGTTGCTGCCGCTCTTCTTTGCCCTGACCGGCATGAGGACCCGCCTGGATTTGCTGAACGATACCGCTATGTGGCTTTGGGCCGCGGTGGTCCTGCTGGCAGCCGTTTTCGGCAAGATGGGCGGCGCCGCGTTGGCGGCTCGCTGGACGGGACAATCCTGGAGGGACGCCGTTGCCCTGGGAGCCCTGCTGAACACTCGGGGCTTGGTGGAGCTGATCGTGCTCAACATCGCCTACAGCGTCGGAGCCTTTACTCCTACGCTGTTCACCATGCTGGTGGTGATGGCGCTGGTCACTACCATGCTGACGACGCCAATCCTTACCTTGCTCGGCATCCGGGGCACGGCGAAAAAGCAGCCGGGTTCGGTGCCGGTTTCAGTAGGTTAGCCAGACACACCAAAGCGCCGGCCGGGTTAAGCCAGGCCGGCGCCCAAGTGAATCCTACAGCCGCTGGCCGGTGGTTGACGGTGCAATCCCTGCCTGCGTTGCCGCCATGGCGCCGATAACCGGTAATTGAAAAGTCTTGCCCTGGTAAGCGGAATACATCAAATAGACCCAGATGCAGAATCCGCCCACCATCACCAGCAAGTTGATGGGTAGCTGGATGATGAAGAACAAGCCATGCGAGATGGCGCTCAGCATTAACCCCACGATCGTCCAAACGATCCAGAAAGCGATCCAGGCCAGGTTAAAAAAGATCGACTGGAAGGCATGAAAGCGAACAAATCGATCGGTTTTGAAGGGATCAATCACCAAAAACAGGATTCCCGTAATGGCACCCACCAGGTAGGCGAGCGCGCCGGCGACATTGGGGGTAAGACCGGCTCCAGCTGCGGGCATTGGGGCGGGCACGGCGCCTGGTATAGGACCGGGAATGGGGGCAGAGCCGGGGATTGCCCCGGGCATTGCTCCGGGCGCTGCACCGGGTGCAGCCACCCCCTGGCTAGCCCCACAGGCTGTGCAAGTCGGACTCCCATCGGGCAAGCTGCTTCCGCAGGTTTGGCAAAAGCTCATCGTCTTCTCTCCTTGGCACTTCTATGGCAGGGGGCTGGCAACACGTGCTCTTGCCATGGGAAAGCAGTGTACACAATGGAGGGTTCACTGTCTCGCTTTTTGTGCAATAGCGTGGTCCCGGATAAACTGGTAACTCACCAGTTAACCCTGATTACTTCTAAGCGCTCTGATCCTAAAACTCCAAAACGCGGGAGAAGCCTTTTCAGGCTGAAGCACGATAGCATGCGTCTTGGATGACCCGCTTAGATCGGATGATTGTCGCGCAACTCTGTCCAGCCGTCCAAGCCTTTTTCGCTCCGCTCGCAATCCTGCAGATACTGCTGCCGTTACTCGCCGGGTTTAGTTTCGCCCAACCGCTGCAGGCCCAGCAGCCACTCAGCGAAGACGCCGGCTGGCGGGGAGAACTCCACAACGCCGCGGGCAAACCACTGAGCGGGGCGGTGATCGAACTGACGGTGGCTGGCCGCACAGCTACGCAGATTACCCAAGCGGATGGCAGTTTCTCGTTCCACCAGCTCCAGCCTCTTCATTACAAGCTTTTTGTGACGGTGGATGGCCACCGCATCGCCTCCACCCAGTCGGTCGATTTGAGTACCCCACAAGCGAATGCGCTCCTCACCCTAACGGGCAAGGGAGGGCTCTCATTGCAGCCGCTTGCACGCCAACAGGAGACTACCGGCGGCGTTGATCTCTCCAGCAAGTCCGTCAGCCAACTTCCTCTGAACAAGCGTGACTTCAGCCAGTTGTTGCTGCTGGCGGCCGGCACCATGACCGACGCCAATGGGGCCACCAACTTCACCCAACAGTTCGCCATTAACGGCCAGCGCGGCGTCGAAGCAACCTTTGCCATGGACGGGGCCGACATTAGCGATCCCGAGATGGGCGGCTCCACGTTCAGCAACTTCAACGTGGACGCAGTGCAGGAGATTCAATCCCAGTCCGGGTGGATGCCGGCTGAGATCGGCCGCGGCGCCTCCGGCTTCACCAATATCGTCACCCGATCGGGGAGCAGCGGCTTTCACGGCTCCTTCTTTGAATTCCTGCGCAACTCGGCCTTCGACGCCAGAAACTACTTCGATCACTCCTCGATCGCGAATCCAGGCCGGCTTCCGCCCTTCCGCCGCAACGAGTTTGGCTTCACCAACGGCGGGCCCGTCATCCTTCGCGGCATCTACAGCGGTGCGGGCAAGACCTTTTACTTTGGCCAGTACCAGGGCTTTCGCCAGGTGCTGGGAACAACCCAGGTATTTCCCGTCCCGACGGAACAGGAACGTGCGGGTCAGGACACTACGGCCTTTCCCGGCGATGTCCTGACGGTGCCGGTCGATCCGGGCATAGCGCGCGTACTCGCGCGTTACCCCTTGCCCAACAATCCTCTCGGCTCCTATGGAGTGCATACGTACTCTAGTTCGTCGCCGGTGGTGACCGATGCAGACCAGTTTTCCGTGCGCCTCGATCATCGAATCTCCGACCGGTCCCAGCTCTTTGCCCGTTTCAACTTCAACAACCTGAACGGGCCCACGACGAACCCCGATCAGACCGTGCTCGATCCCGCCTTTGCGATTCGCTATATTGATCGCCAACGCAATCTTGTCGTCACCTACACCCGCACCATTTCCCCGCGCCTGATATCGGAATCCTCTGTTTCCGCCACTCGCGCCACTCCCTCTTTTCCCACTACCGACCTGACCGACCCCGCGGTCAAGTTCAATGACGGTCTGTACGAACCCTTCAATCAGCCGGCCGGAACCGTCATCAGCGTCTACGGCAATCTCTTCCAGGGCCGCCAGAATCTTTCTTTCACCACCGCCAGCCACGCCTTCAAAGTGGGGGCCGAGGTTCGCTTGAACCGTGACACCAGCTACTTCGGTATCAGCCCCGATGGCGAATATGACTTCGGTGGCGGCACGGCGTACTCCCCGGTGAATATCTCCTCGCGAAGCGGCCAGCACAACTTCCGCATTGGCGATCCGCTGCCCGACACTCTTTCCGGGCTGCTCAGCGGGAGCCCATTCGTCTACACCGTGGTGGTCGCACCCACGTACTTCTCCGGGGGAGAACACATTGGAGCCGCGGCCATAAACCGGAACGCCTTTGGGTTCTACGCCCAGGACACCTGGAAGATCTCACCTCGCCTGGTGCTCGATTACGGTCTGCGCTACGAGCTCTACACGCCCGTTTCCGAGCGCGCGAAAAGGACCTCGGGCATTGCTTTTTCCACGACGCCCACCGGGGTTGCGCAGCAGTTCGTCATCAATCCGCAGCCTGGCTATCGCTTCAACCTCAACGGCCTGGGACCCCGCGTGCAACTGGATTGGCTGGCCGGGCACCAGATCCATGTCCGCGGGGGCGGCGCGATCACGACCATCCCGCCTAATTTATTCCAGGACAACTCGCTCACGGGATCGACTCCCTTCGCCGTCTATCCCCGCCTCACCTCTGCCCCGTCAGGACCAATTCCCTACGGGTTTCAGATCACATCGAACGAGTTGCCGCGCGTCTATACGCCTGACGGGCAGGACATTTTCGCCAACGGCACCAAGGCGGTTCACGCCAACACAGTGATGGATTTTAATCGCTACCAGCAGGATCTGGCCGCGCTTTCGCCGAGCCACCGGATTACTCCACTGAACATCACTTCTATCTATCCAGGCTTTGGCAACGGGTATCTTCAGACCTGGACTCTCGGCCTGGAGCGCCATTTTGGGGCGTTGGTCGCCGACTCGACCTACATCGGGACCGCAGCTGCCAAGCTACCCCGGACGACTTTTTTCAACGGCTATCCCGGCGCGGGTCCCGCCTTTGCTCCCTACACCCAGTTCGATTCCGCAGGGAACATCACGGGAGGCTTCGGCACCGAGAACGTCATCACCAGCACAGCCCACTCGTCGTACCACGCGTTGCAGACCTCGCTGCGGGGAACGGTGGCCCACGGTGGCCCGGGTATCCAGGCCAGCTATACGTGGTCGAAGTCGCTCGATGAGACCAGTTCGGTGGTGGGGGGATTCATTACCGGCGGCACCGGCGCGGTTTCGCAGACGGCCCCGCAGAATCCCTTTGATACTCATCCGGAGAAAGGGCCGTCCACCTTCGACATAGCCCACACCTTCACCCTGAGCCTGGCGCAGGATCTCCATGGGGAGGATGTCGCCCTGCTGCAGCCACTGGGCATGATCGTGACTGGCGGCTGGGAGCTGTTAAGCATCTCCAGCATCACAAGCGGTGCACCCTTCACCGTCTACTCGGGCGTGCAGCAGACGGATGCCGGCACCAACGGGGCCGACCGTCCGGACCAAGTCGGCATTCCGCACCTTTCCACCAGCCGCAGGATCCGCGAAGACTATTTCGGGTTAGGGGAGAACAACGCTTCGTACTTCTCGATCCCGATCAATGTGGCTGGGGGTACGGGTCCGAACCAGGGGCGGTTTGGCACTCTGGGGCGCAACACGTTTCGCGGGCCGGCCTATTATGACTTTGACTTTGCCTTGATCAAGAGCACACCGCTCGGCCGGCGTTCCAGCGGTATTGAGCTGATGGAGCTGCAATTTCGGGCTGAGTTTTTCAACATCTTCAACGTAGTCAATATGGGCTTGCCGGCGAACACCCTGGTGGGAGCTGGTTTCGGCGAAATCAGCCGTACGGCCGGGACCTCGCGACAAATTCAGTTTTCGTTGAAGCTGATTTAT
This sequence comes from uncultured Acidobacteriaceae bacterium, assembly GCA_963830325.1. GTDB lineage: Bacteria > Acidobacteriota > Terriglobia > Terriglobales > Acidobacteriaceae > PALSA-350. The sequence continues at coordinate 279,850 of CAWHMV010000002.1, read as the reverse complement.
TAGCGTTGCGTAGTGGAGAAATCTTCAGTTCTGCATTAAGGGCCCAGGAGAGCGTGTGAGAGGGCAGGATTTGCGAAATTAGTTCCGCAGGGACGGCTGAACCTAGCCCAGGACGCTAGTCCTGGGTACACCTGCAACATGATTAAGTCCCGCAGGGACGGCTGAAAGTTATCCCGATTGCCTCGCGGCCTGTTTTTTCAGCCGTCCCTGCGGGACTGGGTCGTCCTTTCCAATCCAACCCAGGACTAGCGTCCTGGGCTAAGGTCAGCCGTCCCTGTTCGACAAGCTCAGGGCAGGCTCTGCGGGACTGAGTTTGGAGATCGGGTTCTCACACACGCCCCATGAGCCCCTACTCGGACAGATCTGAGGACCGTCAAGGAACAATCACCGCCGAACCACGCTCCGTCTCTTCCTTGACAGCCAGTAGAGCCTTATTGGCGTCCTGCAAAGGAAAGGCAACCACCTGCGGGTGAATCTTGAGTTCCTGCGCAATTGCCAGAAAATCGCGTGCATCCTGGCGCGTCATGTTGGCCACGCTGCGGATCTGCCGTTCGCCCCAAAGCAGCTTGTCGTAGTCAAAGGCGGGCATCTGGTCGAGGTGGATGGCATTGATCGCCACCACTCCCCCCTTGCGCAAGGCCGACAAGGCGCTCACCACTACCTTGCCACTGGGCGCAAACGTGATCGCTCGATCCAGCTTTACCGGGGGCGTCTCATCTTCTTTGCCCACCCAGGTTGCACCCAGCGCGGACGCCATCTTTCGATGGTTCTCGCCCCTGGTGGAGACATAGACTTCGCACTTCCACGACTGCAGAACAGTGATGGCCAGACTAGCCGAGCTGCCGAAGCCATACAGTCCCACTCGCTCACCTGGTTCAACCCCGGCCACGCGCAGGCTGCGAAAGCCGATAATGCCGGCGCACAGCAGGGGAGCGACGTGCACGTTGTCTAACCCATCAGGCAAAGGAAACGCAAAGTCCGCCCGAACCAGGGCATATTCAGCGTAGCCTCCATTCACCGTGTATCCCGTAAACGTAGGCTGGTCGCAAAGATTCTCCATGCCGTGGTGACAGTACCAGCAACTCCCATCCACGCCGCCGATCCAGGAGACCCCGGCACGGCTTCCCAAGGGCAGCTCTGCAGTCGCACCGCCGGCCACTTCGCCCACAATCTGGTGACCTGGGATGAGCTGCGGGCGAAGCGGCGGCAAATCTCCTTCGGCAATGTGCAGGTCGGTCCGGCAAACCCCGCATGCGAGAACGCGCAGCAGCACATAGCCGGGCTGCGGCTCCGGACGGGGGACCTCCTCAATTTGCAGGAATGGTTCGGGCGGTGTGCGGCCGACGGCGAGGACGGCAGCCTTCATCGGGGATCCCCCTACTTCTTGCCGCTGTTTGCGGCGAGTTCTTCGCTCAGCTTGTGGGCGTTCCTGGAGTGCTCGTGCGCCTGCTTCGACAATTCATGAGCGGTCAGATGGTCTCCCTTATCATGGGCGACTGCGGCAGCGGAATGGGCATGGGCGGCAAGATTATGCAGTTCTACAAGTCGAAGGTGCGGGCTCGGTGACATGGTGTTCTCCTGGCTGGTTAGATGTTGAAAATGCATCAGGCCCAGAGGTGGCGGCGTTCCCGGATCGCATAAATGGTCGCCTGGCTGCCATACGCATTAGGACCGTCTCGTTGGAGAAGGACGGCGGCCTCACGGGTGGTAAGTCCCGTTGCGGCATCTTTAGTTACCGCCAATGTCGACATGTTGGCCACCGTTACATTCAATTCTCCATCCCAGCGGACGGAAGCGATGTGCAATCCGATACAGCCGCCGGCATCTTGAGCATGCGATGGTGGTGAGAGACCAGGTGCCCCTTGGCTGAAAAATACGTTGATAACGAGTGCGCGGTTTACCTGGTTGGCGGCGGAATCGCCTCCCTCGCCGCAGCCGCCTTTTTCATTCGCGACGGAGACATCCCCGGCCACAAGATAACGATCATCGAAGAGTCACCAAGGATCGGTGGCAGCCTTGACGCCGCCGGAAACGCAGCAGATGGCTATGTCATGCGTGGCGGCCGGATGCTTGAGAGCAAATATCTCTGTACCTACGACCTCTTTTCCTCGATTCCTACGCTCGACGAGCGAATGACCGTTACCCAGGAGATCTTCGCCTGGAACGAAACCATGAAAACCTCGTCTAAATCTCGTCTCTTCCGGGGCGGACACCGGATCGACGCTCCCAGGTTTGGTCTCAGCGAAAAACAAATCCTGACCATTGAGCGCCTGGGGATTGAGCCGGAGAGGATGCTGGGACGAAGCAGCATCTCCGATCACTTCGAGGCGTCGTTTTTCCAGACAGACTTCTGGCTCATGTGGTGCACTACCTTCGCCTTTCAACCCTGGCACAGCGCCGTGGAATTCAAGCGCTATCTGCTCCGTTTCACGCATATGGTGTCGGGGTTCAACACCCTCAGCGGCATCATGCGAACGGTCTACAACCAGTACGACTCGATGATACGGCCGCTGGAGAAATGGTTGCAGCAGCGTGGCGTCAAATTCAGGTTGAACACCCGGGTCACTGCTCTCGATCTACATCAGGACAAGGATGGCTGTACCGTACGGGGCATCCATTGCGAAGAGGACGAACTTGGGGAAGATATCAAGGTAAACGCCGGGGATAAGGTGCTCATCACCCTGGGTTCCATGACCGAAGCCTCGAGCCTGGGCTCGATGGACCAGCCGGCCCCCCTGAGAGGACAACCGGATGGGGGTTCCTGGGCGCTTTGGGAGGCAATCTCGGCTTTTCAGCCGCATTTCGGCCGCCCCTCCAACTTCACTGGCCGCATCGCTGAATCGAAGTGGATGTCGTTCACCACCACTCTCCACGACCCAACCTTCTTCGATCGCATCAGGGATCTCACCGGCAATGTCCCGGGAGAAGGCGGCCTCATTTCCTTCCCTGAGTCGAGATGGTTAGCCTCGATCGTGTTACCTCATCAGCCGCATTTCATAGGGCAGCCCAAGGACGTGAACGTCTTCTGGGGTTATGGACTGTTCGTCGATAAGACGGGCGACTTTGTGAAGAAACCGATGTCGGCGGCGAGTGGAAGGGAGATCATGACTGAGATCCTGGGCCATCTTCGCCTGGAAGCCGATGCCGGGAGGATCCTCGAGACCTGCACCTGCATCCCGTGCATGATGCCATTCATCACCAGCCAGTTTCTCTGTCGGGCGAAGGGCGATCGTCCGCAAGTGGTCCCCGAAGGGTCGAAGAACCTGGCCTTCATCGGGCAATTCTGCGAACTCCCCGACGACGTTGTCTTCACCGTCGAATATTCAATCCGCTCCGCGCAAACCGCGGTCTATTCCTTGCTCTCGCTCAACCGCACACCACCCCCGGTGTACAAAGGGCAATACGATCCGCGTGTCTTGTTAGAGGCCTTTCTGGCGATTCATGATATAGACGTCGAGAAAACACTTGCCTCGACCCTTATCTGAACTTTCTCCGACCTGCCCCCCAGCCATCCTGTACCCTTTACGGGGCATCGAATCCATTTTCCCGTAGTCATCGAATATTTAGCGAAACAGGATCACCAGCGAAAGCCGCTTGAGAGACAATGGACGGTGCGTGCAGCAGGATCGAAGCTGATAAAAGATAAGCCGGGGTAGAGAGTTGAATAAGATCAATCCCAGGGCCGGGCAACTGGCCAGCACTTCCGACCTTGTTGATGTACAAAAGTTAATCGCCGCTTACTTCGCGGAGCGGCCAGACCCCGGTGTGCCGGAGCAGCGGGTTGTCTTTGGCACTTCGGGCCACCGGGGCTCATCCTTCGACCGGTCCTTCAATGAATGGCACATCCTGGCGATTACCCAGGCGATTTGCTTGTATCGCAAGCAGCAGAACATTGACGGACCGCTCTTCCTGGGCATCGACACCCACGCGCTTTCCCGCCCTGCCATGAACAGCGCCGTCGAAGTCCTGGCTGCGAATCAGGTCGAGCTTATGCTGGCGGCAAAGGACGAGTACACCCCCACCCCCGCGGTCTCGCATGCCATCCTCACCTACAATCGTGGCCGCAAAACCGGCCTGGCCGACGGCATCGTGGTCACCCCGTCGCACAATCCTCCGGACTCTGGAGGATTCAAATACAACCCTCCTCACGGAGGCCCTGCGGGGAGCGACACAACGTCCTGGATTCAGAACAAGGCGAACGAATTTCTCGCCGCGAAGCTCGAGGGCGTCCAGCGCTGGCCGCTGGAGAAGGCTCTCGCTTCTCCTACCACGCATGAGCATGACTACATCGATGCTTACGTCGCGGATCTGGGAAACATCGTCGACATGGAGGCCATTCGCAGCTCCGGGATTCGCTTCGGTGTTCATCCGCTGGGGGGCGCCGGAGTGCACTATTGGGCTCCGATTGCCGAGCGTTACCAGCTGAATCTGAACCTGGTGAGTGATGTGGTCGACCCCACCTTTCGTTTCATGACCCTGGACTGGGATGGCAAGATCCGCATGGATCCCTCTTCCAAGTATGCGATGCAGTCGTTGATCGCTTTGAAGGATAAATTCGACGTTGCCATGGCCTGCGACACGGATCATGACCGTCACGGTATCGTGACCCGCACCAGGGGCTTGATGCCGGCCAATCACTACCTTGCGACCAGCATCTACTACCTCTTCGGGCATCGTCCCCAGTGGGGCCAGAAGGTTGCGGTGGGAAAAACAGCGGTGAGCAGCAGCATGATCGATCGCGTAACGGCAGGGCTGAGCCGAGAGCTCTTCGAAGTACCCGTAGGGTTCAAGTACTTCGTGGATGGCCTGTTAGAGGGAAAGCTGGGATTTGTTGGCGAGGAGAGCGCCGGCGCCTCGTTCCTGCGTCGCGATGGCACAGTGTGGACGACCGATAAGGACGGTATCATCGCGGCGCTGTTGGCAGCGGAGATGACGGCCACGGTCAAGAAAGACCCGGGCGAAATCTATCACGAGCTCACACAAAAATACGGCGACCCGTTCTATGACCGGACGGACGCTCATGCCACCACGCAGCAGAAGGCGATGCTGGCGAAGATGAGCAAAGACAGCATCCAGAGTCCGACGCTGGCGGGTGAGAAGATCAAGACGATCCTGACTCACGCGCCCGGCGATGGTCAAGCTATCGGTGGGGTGAAAGTGATTGCTGAGAGCGGGTGGTTTGCGGCGCGACCCTCTGGGACGGAAGAGATTTACAAGATCTATGCCGAGAGCTTTCGCAGCCAACAACACCTGGAACAGATCGAAGAGGAAGCGGAGACCATCGTAGGCCAGGCGCTGAACGCGGCGGTGGTACAGAAGGCGTAAGAGGCTGCGGTCTTTTAGTCACGAAAACGCGAAAAGTTTTTTCGCGTTGAGGCCCTGCATTTTCGCTCTTTCGAGCTCCGGCGCGAAGTCAAACATCAAATCAAACAATTGCATGGCCTGCTGAAACTCTGCCATGTTTCCACCTAATTCGCCCAGGATGATCTTGTCAGCACCGAATGACTGGTAGACGCGTTTGACCAGTGGTTTTGCATCCGCGTGGGGAAACGGTTGTTTTGATGCAGAGGCCACACCGGTAGAAGTGTATTTCATGTAGACGCGCGGTATCTGGGCCAGCTTGAGAACCTGGTCATATTCTTCTGTCGTCCCCTGTCCGGGGCGAGCCAGGTGATCCAGAATCACTGGGGTGTCCTGAAACTTGCTTGCCAGTTCGCCGATGGCCACCGCGTAGTGCGGGATGCAGTGGATCTGAATCGCCAGCCCCAATTCGTGCGCGGCCCGCCAGGTCACTGCCATCTGCGGATTTTTAAGATCCCGGTCGCGGATGAGCCCGATGGTCGTGGAAGGGGTTCCTGCTGCGTGAGTCTCGTGGATTCGTAACGCGACAATCCGTCCCGGATTTTTCTTGACCAAAGCCTGCATTCGCTTCGGAGTTTCCGGGTCGATGGGATCGAATAGACAGGTCCCCTTAAAGAAGCCCGGCGAAGGTTCGTGCGCAAAACAAAATTCCAGATAGCGGTGATCATCCTGGTAAGGTTCGGGGTGGACGATGACCGCATGATCGATGTGCGCCTCTCGAGCGAACTTCACATACTCTTCCACCGGTTCGGGTTTCGGCGGATAGGAAGCACTGTTGTAAGGAAACCTGGGATCGCCGGCGAACAGATGAATATGTGTCTCGATCAGCACCCCCTGGTGACCGGAATATCCACTCACCAATGCGCTTGCCATCCGTTGCATCTCCTCGGCTTGCGCAGTCCATCCATATGCAGCCGCGAACGCTCCCAGCATCCACTCTCGTCGAGAAATCATAGAGCCTCATTAGAACCCGAATCGCAGGCCAACGCAAAACGTTCAAAGAGTAATATGGGTTCCAACTTCGCAACAGCATGGAGCACAGGATGGGACCGTTCTACCGGAGATGCATGGCATACCTCGTCGTCGGATTTTCCGCCTCAGTATGCGTCGCAGCCCCGGAGCTAACCATCCAGGTTCAGGACTACGCTACCATGCCGATCACCGACGCAGCGGCCGGCAAAGGCATGAACGCCGTGTATCTCTCTCGTGTGAATTTCCTTCATGAGGAGCCGGGACGAAGCAGGCATCGACTGTTCGTCAACGATTTGAATGGGCCGCTGTACATCCTCGACAAGAAGACCAAGTCCTTCACCACATACCTCAACTTCAACGGGAACTATGGGCAGCCGGGGTTGTTTCATAAGCTGACCACGTTGCGAGGCTACGCGAATGGATTCATCAGTTTCGTCTTCGATCCCGACTATGCGCACAACGGCAAGTTCTATACCATCCATCTCGAGGACCCTGCTCTGCCGGCTTCTCCTCTGCCCGACAATGCGAATTTCCCTGGTTTTCGCGCGGAAGGCTATACAGTGACCGCTGCCATCCAAACACCCGGACCAACACAACGTGAAGCGGTGGTAATCGAATGGACCGACACCAACACGGCGAACACGACCTTCGAAGGCACAGCGCGTGAATTGATGCGCGTACAACTCAACAGCGATTCTCATCCCATGGGGGGCCTCATCTTTAATCCCAGCGCGAAACCGGGCGCGCCAGATTGGCGGGTTCTGTACATCGCTTGTGGAGACGGTAGGTCTGGGGAGTCCGCGAATCCTGCCATCAGGCAGAATCCGCAGCGCCTTGATAACCTGGTCGGAAAGATTCTGCGCATCGTTCCGGATCTTAACCAGGATAGAGACTCCAGCAGCGTCAGCGACAACGGCCGGTATCGCATCCCCAACGACAATCCGTTTGTTGCCGTGGCGGGGGCGCGCAAAGAGATCTGGGCCTATGGCTTACGAAACCCCAACCGGTTGAGTTGGTACGTCGATCCGGCGGACCCCAGCAAGAACACGTTGTTTGCGACCGTGGTGGGGCTGCATACCTGGGAGACGATCGACATCATTCATAAGGGAGCGAACTACGGCTACTCGCTACGGGAGGGAAACGAACAGCTCAATGCGGACAATAACACCAGCAAACTGCCGGATGTCGACAAAATTCCAGTTCGCGTAAATGCAACCACGACGGTGGGAGAGGTGACTCCGGCTTATCCCGTGGTCCAGTACAGCCACGTAAAAAACACCGGCGACGCGATCACCAGTGGATTTGTGTATCAGGGAAAGATTGCGGCGCTGCGGGGTAAGTATATTTTCGGGGACATCACCACGGGGCGCATATGGTATGTCAACTATGACGACATGCTGGCCGCCGATGATGGCAATCCGAATACCATGGCCGCCATGCATGAAGTGCAGATCGTCTGGGATAAGCAGCAGTACAGTACGATGGCGCCGATCACAGAGATCGCTTACCACGCCCGCGGAGGTAAGGCAGCAGGGTTGCCCGGTCAGGCCGTTATTTCGGGAGGCCGGTCCGATATTCGCTTCTGCATGGACCGGGAAGGGGAACTCTACATTCTGAGCAAAAGCGACGGTATGATTCGCGCCGTAGTCGGAGCCAGCGATCAGTAGCTTCGACAGTCTGTCGCCTGGCCACGTCAGAGGGAATCAGAGGAAATCGGAGGGAATCGGACGGGTGCCCCACGTTCGCAACACCTGCCCCGGCTTGCCGTGGGGCGTACGTGGGCCGAAAATGATCGGCGCAGCCCAACTATCGCCTTTGCTGCACCAAGCAGCGAAGCTGTTTAAGCTCATACATCGATGCAATCCAGGTATCAATCTATGCCGGTTATGGTTTGTTTTGGGATCGATCTTCCACTATATTCCTCGGCGGCAACAAATTCACAAATTGGCCGCGCCCAAAAATGAGCACTGTTGGCCATGGGGAAGTGGCAGGTTGCCAGGGGAATGAACATGAATCGACGGAAATTTATTACTTCGACTGGGGCCGCCGGACTATTGGCAGCGAATGGGCTGACCTCTGCTGCTGCGCCCAAGGTAACCCTTGCAAAGCCCGTGCTCATAAAGGTGGGCGACCAGACCGCGCCCACGAACGAGACCCATCTCAAGTACCTGGCACGCTACAGCGTGCGGAATATTTGTGGGTATCCGGAGATTGAAGGGGATCGTTTGTACGCCACCGTCGAAGAGCTTAATCGCATGGTGGACCTGGCCGGTAAGTGCGGCGTCAGCATCGACTGCACGGCGCCCCCCTTTCTCACGTCCAGTCACATCGACAGGGAAAAGCATCCGGCAATCATGCTGGCGCAAAGTCCCGAGCGGGACCGGGATATCGAAGCCCTGCAAACCATGATCAAGAACTGCGCCCAGGCGGGTATTCCCTCCATTAAATACAACATGAGCATCCTGGGTGTGGTGCGGTCTGGACGCACGCCCGGTCGCGGCGATGCGATGTACAGCACCTGGAAACGCTCCGAAGCCCATCCGGATACGCCACTCACCAGGGCTGGGCATGTGGATGCGGATATGTTCTGGGAACGCATCACCTACTTCCTCGATCACGTGATTCCAGTTGCCAATGAATACAAGATCCGTATGGCCTGTCACCCGCACGATCCCGGCATGCCGCCCGAGGGCTACCAGGGCGTCGACCGGGTGCTGGGCACGGTAGACGGCCTGAAGAAGTTCATCACCATCCGCGAGAGCCCCTATCACGGGTTGAACTTCTGCCAGGGCACGGTTTCTGAAATGCTCACGGATCCCAGCACCCAAATCTACGACGTCATCCGTTATTTTGGCTCCCGCAACAAGATCTTCAATGTGCACTTTCGCAATATTCGCGGTCATCGGAATGATTTCCTGGAGGTTTATCCCGACGAGGGGGACGTTAACTTTGTCAAAGCCATCCAGGTGTACAAAGAGGTCGGCTATCCCTACATGCTTATGCCGGATCATGTTCCGGTGGCGCCCAACGACCCCAACGGCCTGCAGTCTTTTGCTTTCTGTTATGGCTACATTCGAGCATTGATTCAGTCAGTAGATTCGATGTGCTGAGTCGAGAAGGGGATACACAGTGCGGTATGCTTTGCTTCTTCTATCCATGATTGTGCTTGCCCCCGGCCTGCATGGAGCAGCAGCCGTGAAGGATGGTTCCTTCATCACCAGCGACGGCGTCAAGCTCCACTACCTCGAGAGTGGAAAAGGTCCCACCATCCTGTTCGTTCCCGGCTGGACTATGCCGGCGGAAATCTGGCAGCCGCAGATTGAACACTTCAGCAGCAACTACCACGTGGTCGCGGTGGATCCCCGTTCGCAAGGAGCATCTGACAAACCAGCGGAGGGAAACTATCCTGGGAGGCGAGCGCAGGACTACAAAGAACTCATCGATCATCTTGGCGGGGCCCCGGTGGTCATGGTCGGCTGGTCGTTGGCCGTGCATGAGGCCTTGACCTTTGTCGAGATGTTTGGGACGAATCAATTAAGCGGCCTGGTCCTGGTCGATATGAGTCCCTACACTTCCTCAACACAAGAGGAACGTGATCGCCGCTACACCATGCTGCACAATTTCCAGGCGGACCGGAAGCAGTTCGCTGCTACCTTCGTGCGCGGCATGTATCACCAGCCACAAACGGAACCGTATCTCGAAAGCGTGACCGCAGCATCCCTAAAGACGCCGACGAATTCAGCGGTTGCCATGCTGGCCGAGTTTGCGGTGAAGAACGACCTCCGGCCCGTGCTGCCTAAACTCAACATCCCGGTGCTCGGTGTCATGACGGAAAACAACCGCGCTGCGGCGGAGCTCATACGTTCTTCTGTGCCCGGCTCGCAGGCGGAAGTCTTCGAAGATGCGGGCCATTGTCTGTTCGTCGATGATGCCGACAGATTTAACACCGTGCTTGATACCTTTCTCAAGAAAGCCAGGAAGTAGGAGTGTGTTGATGAAGACGATGGATCCGGGGGAGATGACGAAGCGGGTCGGAGCAGGCCTGCTTTCCTTTCCAGTTACGCATTTCGGGGAAGATTTCGAGTTCCAGCCCAAGCCCTACCAGGAGCACATAGCGTGGCTCCTGACGCACAACCCCGCGGGCCTGTTTGCTGCAGGCGGTACAGGCGAGTTCTTTTCGCTCACGCTGTCCGAGTTTTCGAGCGTGGTGCGCGCTGCTGTGGCCCAGACCGCGAAGCAAGTGCCGCTGGTTGCCGGTTGCGGTTACGGCACCGCGATGGCTAAAGAGTTTGCCAAGGCGGCAGAGGACGCGGGTGCGGATGGAATCCTGCTCTTGCCGCCCTACCTGGTGGGCTCGGAGCAGGCAGGATTGGCTGCCCACGTGGAGGCAGTCTGTGCTTCCACCAAGCTGGGCGTCATCATGTACAACCGCGACAATGCTGTGCTGGACGATGCGACCCTGGAACGGCTGTGTCATCGTTGCCCGAACCTGGTGGGTTTTAAGGATGGTGTTGGCGATATCGAACGCATGACCCGGATTTATGTCAGGTTAGGGGACCGGCTCACTTACATCGGCGGGTTGCCTACGGCAGAGACGTTTGCCCTTCCTTATCTGGAGTTGGGGGTCACCACCTATTCCTCGGCTATCTTCAATTTCCTGCCTAATTTCGCCCTTGAATTTTACGCTGCCGTGCGCCGCCGCGATCATGCAGCGGTATTTGCCGGCTTACGGGAGTTGGTCCTGCCGTATATCCAGATCCGGAACCGCCGGAAGGGTTACGCCGTCTCGATTGTCAAAGCAGGCATGAAGGCCGTAGGCCGGCCCGCGGGGCCCGTACGCTCGCCGCTCACCGATCTTACGGATGCAGAGCAGCAGGAGCTGACCAGGTTGATCGCGGGGCGGTCCTGACCTTGGCAGAAGCCAAAAAAACTCACGTCCGGTATTTGATTATCTCCATCCTGTTCGCCGTAAGCTGTTTCAGTTACGGAGACCGGGTGGCGCTTTCCATCGCCGGAACTGCGATGGGCAAAGACGTCCTTCTTGATCCGGTTAAGTTGGGTTACCTCTTTTCGGGTTTCAGCTGGGCCTACGTGCTGGGACAGTTGCCATCCGGGGCGTTGCTCGACCGCTTTGGGTCGAAGAGAGTCTACGGCATCGGCATCGTTGCGTGGTCTGTTTGCGCATTGCTCACGGGCTTTGCCGGGTACCTGGCTGCGACGGCTGCTTTTACCGTGATCTTCATTTTGCGGCTGATTGCTGGCTTTGCGCAGGCTCCGGTGTTTCCCGGAAATGGCCGCATTGTGGCGTCATGGTTTCCCGCCAAAGAGCGCGGAAGGGCCTCTGCGATTTTCAATTCTTCACAGTATTTTGCGCTGATGATCTTCGCGCCGATTCTGGGCTGGATCACCCATGCTGCGGGCTGGAGGAGTTGCTTCTGGTTCATGGGTGGGTTGGGGTTTGTCTTCGCCCTGATCTGGGTGAAAAGCATTTATGAGGTCAAGGATCATCCGCGTATTTCCGCCGCGGAGATTGAGTACATTGAGCAGGGCGGCGGATTGGTGAATGCCGATCGCGTGGTCAAGGCCAAGGGAAGCCTGCTTACCTGGGCTGCTGTCAAAGAGTTGTTGAGCCATCGCATGCTGGTTGGCATCTATCTTGGCCAGTATTGCATTACGACGTTGACCTGGTTTTTCCTGACCTGGTTTCCGGTGTATCTGGCGCAGGCGCGGCATCTTTCGATCATGAAGGTTGGCTTTGCGGCGGCGTTGCCGGCGCTTTGCGGGGGGACGGGGGGAATCCTTGGTGGTGTGGTTTCCGATAAGCTGCTGCGCGCTGGCTATTCGCTGAGTTTTGCGCGCAAGGCGCCGATCATGGCCGGCATGTTGCTGTCGGTGACCATGATTGGCTGTAACTATGCCCCGGCCCAGGCGGTCATGCTATTCCTGATGTCACTGTCTTTTTTCGGCAAGGGCTTTGGATCTCTAGGCTGGACAGTAATCTCTGACACCTCACCGAAAGGCATGGTAGGGCTGAACGGAGCCGTCTTTAACCTGATCGGAAATCTAGCTGGTATCACGACGCCCATCATCATCGGATACCTGGTGAAGAAGACCGGATCCTTTGATGACGTGCTCATCTTTGTCGGCGTAACCGCGCTGTGCGCGATTGTGAGCTACGGACCGATTCTGGGCGAGATCAAACGGCTAGAAATCTCGCTCCCGGCAACCGCTGCGACCCCAGCGAAAAGCTGAAGGTAATCGGACGGGTGCCCCGCATTCGCCAAAGCGTACTCCGGATTTCCTGTCGAGCTTGCTGGCGTTGGTGAGCTTCATGCGGCTTTCCTTACTGAAAGCCGCACACGCGGATGTTGGTGGTGCCCCGTGCAGGAAATCCGGATACGTGGGCCCATTTCCAAGCTCAGGGCAGGCTCTGCGGGACTCAACTCGTAAACCCTCGTTCTCACACACTCTCTAAAGCCCTCATGAGTCCGAGTCCCCCGTGTGGCACGGCTGAACCCGTGCCACACGTTCCTCAGCGCAACTCGAAAACGTCCGCTAAAACTTGTTCCAAAGGTACTGGTTATAAACATCGTGGTGGTACTGCACTTCCGGGGATTTGACGAAGGTGCCCAGCAACCGGGGGCAGCGATCGGCGGACGCTTTCTTCAAATCCGCATACCGCTCTTTCACGTCTGCTCCCAGCAGGGTGTCCGTCCACTTGGCCGCGTTAAAATTGTCCAGCGCGGTATAGATGTTATCCGGCAAAAACCGCTTCGCCTGACGAAGATTGTCAATGTTGGCCGTCTCCCCATCGATCCCCGTCTTGAACACGGAATAAAGCACAAGGTAAGGATTCGCATCCGGGCTGACCGATCGAACCTCGACCCGCATACTCTTCTCGTTGCCGATAGGGATGCGGACCATCGATCCACGGTCAATAGCGGAGGCCATCAGCTGATTAGGAGCTTCGAAGTGAGGATCCAGGCGGCGATAGGCGTTGACGCTCGCATTCAGCAGCGCGCAGATATCATTGCCATGGGTAAGAACACGATCAATAAATTCCCAACCCAACTTGCTAAGCTTCTCCTCACCATTCTCATCCCAGAAGAGATTTTTACCCTTCTCACTGATGGAGACATTGGTGTGCATGCCGCTGCCATTCACGCCGACCACCGGCTTGGGCAGGAAGGACGCAGTGAACCCCATGGTGGTAGCTACCTGGCGGCAAACGAGCTTGTAAAGCTGGATCTGATCGGCGGCAGTCACTACATCGCTGTAGCTGTAGTTGATCTCAAACTGAGAAGGCGCAACCTCCGGGTGGTCCTTCTCGTTTTCGAATCCCATGGCACGCTGCACTTCAGCGCAGGTATCGATGAAAGTGCGCAGCGGGTCGCCGGGGAGGGAGTGATAGTAGCCGCCGGTATTGACGTACTCGAAACTTTGCGTCTCGTGATAGTGCCGCTCCGCATCGGTACCCTTGAAGAGAAACCCTTCAATTTCGTTGGCCGCATTCAGGGTGTAGCCCTTCTGGTCGTAGAGGTCATTGGCATAGTTCTTGAGCACTCCGCGAATGTCGGCAGGGAAGGGCTTGCCGTCCTTCGCGATCACGTTGCCGAAGACCAGCGTCTTACCCGGACCGAAGACGTCGGAGGGTACCCAATAGAACGATCCCCAGTCGATACCCAGGCGCAAGTCGCTCTCTCTCTGGGCGGTAAAGCCGCGGATCGAACTGCCATCGAAGGTGAGATTGTCGTCGCTCTTGACGATGAACTTCTTATCGTAGTCCAGCATATGCAGCCGGCCTTCGAGATCGCTGAAGAGCACCGTAACTGCCTTGATGTGCTTCTCGTCGGTGAGATACTTCAGCCGCTCCTCGCGGATTTGTTCAGCCGGTACGTGGCGTTTGCGCTGGTCCTTTGTCGCCAGGTTGCGTTCTTCCAGTTCGGCGTAAGGGATTTCAATGAAGCTGCGAAGTGCGTCTGACATGATTCTCCTCAGGGGAATCTGGTTCCCAGCATGTTGTTTGTACCGCAGGCCGCGTAACGAAAACATCAAGATTGGGTCGCCTTAGCTCCGCCAGAACCCGATGACGAGACCACCAGCGACGATCAGCGCCCCGCCCAGGTAAATGGGCGCTGTGGGTGCCTGATTAAATCGGACCTTGGCCAGTACCTGCGCCACCAGAAAAAACATCACCACGTAGATGCCCAGCAACTTACCAAAATCCCAACCGGGAATATTTACGGTGAATCCGTAGAGGCCCAGAATCATCGCGCCCGAGGCTAAGAAAAGTACACGCGACACGCCTCCTGCGCGATGGATACCGCTCTGAAACAAAGAATCTCCGAAAGCCTCGAACAAAGCCGCGAGAGCCAGCAGGGAAAGGACTCCCCATCGATGGGACGCCCAACTGTCAAGAAGACTTTTCAGGAACTCCTACTCCTTCAACCGCTTCCAGACCACTCGTGTGGCGCCTAGAGCACGATGTCCCCGCGTTCATCGTTGCGTATCCGAACGGCCTCGTCAACCCGAGTCACAAAGATCTTTCCGTCGCCAATCTTGCCCGTTTGCGCAGCCTTAACGATGGTCTTCACAGCCTTGTCGAGCAACTCGTCCAATACCACCAACTCCAATTTTACCTTCGGTAGTAAATCGACTGCATATTCCCGGCCACGGTAGATCTCGGTATGGCCTTTTTGCCGGCCATGTCCACGAACGTCGGAAATCGTCATGCCCGAGATGCCGATTTCGACCAGTGCATCCTTCACAGCGTCCAGCTTCGATGGCTGTATCACTGCTTCTATCTTCTGCATTCCTTAGTCCTTCCTGATTGCTCAGAGGTGCTCTAGTTCGCGAAGTCGTAACCTTCTTCGCCGTGTTGTGACAAGTCCAGCCCGGTGCGCTCGTCCTCTTCGCTCACCCTGAGTCCGACGACCTTATCCACCACGAACAAGATCACCAGTGTTCCCACTATAGATAACGTCCACGCAATCGCTATGGCAACCAACTGGTTCAGTATCTGACCCTTGTTGCCTTCCAACAAGCCTGTGGCCTTTCCCGCCCCCAGGATGGGGTTGATAGCGCTGCTGGCAAAGACGCCGGTCAACAGTGCCCCGATGGTGCCGCCGGCCCCGTGCACACCGAAGGCATCGAGCGAGTCATCATAGCCGAAGATCGACTTAACCTTCACCACCATGAAGTAGCAGAATACGCCTGCGATCAGGCCGATCCACAACGCGGAGATCGGGGTTACGAAGCCGGAAGCGGGTGTGATGGCTACCAGGCCCGCCACTGCTCCCGAGATCGCACCCAGGGCGGTAGCCCGGCCGCCTCGTATCCACTCTGCTGCGCTCCAGCCGATGGCCGCGGCAGCTGCCCCGAAGTGGGTGGCGATGAATGCAGAGGTTGCGAGGGTGCCGGCGCTCAGAGCCGAGCCGGCGTTAAATCCAAACCATCCTACCCACAGCAAACATGCCCCAATAAAGCTCAGGACCACCGAATGCGGCGGCATCGGCTCGCGCGGGTAGTCGAGCCGTTTGCCCAGGTACAACGCGGTGACCAGCGCCGACACACCTGAGGTGATGTGGACCACCGTGCCGCCGGCGAAATCCAGGCAGGGAAAGCGTCCGCCCAGGGAAGCGTTGAGCAATCCGCCCTTGCCCCAGACCATATGCGCCATGGGGCTGTACACAAAAATTGCCCACAGCACCATGAAGGCCAGCATCCCCGAGAATTTCATGCGCTCGGCGAAGGCGCCGGTAATCAAGGCCGGGGTAATAATGGCAAACATCAACTGGAAGACCATGAACGTCTGGAGCGGGATGGTAGCAGCGTACTTGGGATCCGGCGCCAGCCCTACCCCACGGAGAAGGACGTTGTGCAGGCCACCAATGAAGGCACTCCCCTCGCCAAACGCCAGCGAGTACGTCACCAGCGCCCAGAGCACGGTGATGACCGCCATCATGGCGAAGGTCTGCATCATGGTGCCCAGAACGTTCTTCCTGCGCACCAGGCCGCCATAAAACAACGCCAGGCCGGGCCCGCTCATCAGCAGAACCAGCGCCGAGCTCACCAGCATCCAGCTGTTATCCCCGGCCGACTGCGCAGCGGCAATCGCGGCTGCCTGATCCGCAGAACTCTTTTCCAACGCAGCCAAGCGGTCCGCCTGGGAAGTAGTTGCTGGAGCAGCGGCCCCCGGCATCTGCGCCGTGCCAACGCTCCCGCCGACCCATACCACGAGCCCCAGCGCAAGCGCGCGAACCAGCACAGAAATCGAACCAAATCGTCTGATCAATCTGTCATCCTCCGTTGAGCCCTGCAGAGAGAACCGATCCACCCGGTAACAGCCCGTTCACGTCCCTGTTTTGCTTACTTTACACAAGACCTGCTCGCATCCCAACCCCAATCATGCGCAATCCTGTCCGGAGGCGACCTATCTTTCGCCCAGGCCGCCGCGCGAATCCACGAGGTGGTCTCTAAAAATGCCAGATCACATCGCCGGCCAGGGTCAGCTGGCTCTTCTTGGTCGGAGCGCCGCTGACGCCATTAACCGAGGGTGAGTCATAGGCGGGCAGATCATACGAATGCTCGTAGCGCAGCTCCGGACGGAAAGTGACCGAGCTCCCCAACCAGAAATCGAACCCTACCATGTGTTCGCTGTAACGGGTCTTGTTGCCCGTCCGCTGCCCTCGCAGATCGTCAAAGAACTCGTTTCGGATGTTGAGCGAGCTGTGATGGTGATTGAACTCATGCTCCAGGTAGTTGACGATGGCGAAATCTGGCGCGTAGCAATGGGTCGCCAGCGGATTGCACTGGGCCCCATTGGCGCCCACGATGAGCGACGGGCCTGTGATTGCACCGGCGTTGGCGCCGATATTCGCGTTGGCCCCGTAGCTGATACATGGGTTCAGGCCATAGCATAGGTTGGGAACATCTCTTTCGAACTGATACCAGGCCTCCGTGTCTTCGTGCCAGGTGGCATTGATCTTGTGGTAGTGGGTCAGATAGTAGGCTGCCAGGTTGTTGTAAGCGTATTTGCCGGAGTTGATGGAGTTTGCGCAGGCGTATAGGTTATCTCCGCCATCGTGCCAGGTGTAAGCCGCACAGGCATTGCCGGTCAACTTGGCATTGGATATCCAGGGTGCGGACTCGCATCCGCCGGAAACACCTCCCTGCACCGTCCAATGG
Source organism: uncultured Acidobacteriaceae bacterium (assembly GCA_963830325.1). Lineage (GTDB taxonomy): Bacteria > Acidobacteriota > Terriglobia > Terriglobales > Acidobacteriaceae > PALSA-350. The sequence continues at coordinate 262,330 of CAWHMV010000002.1, read as the reverse complement.
TCGCTCAACTTGGTGGTAACGTTCACCCCATGCTGGGTGTAGCAATCGTAGGTATAGAGGATGGAGTGACTATAAGTGTAGTTATTGGGGGCTAGCTGCGCTTCGATATCAGGCAGGGAGATATATCTTCCCATGCGGATATCCGTTCCCTGACCCATGTGGGGCACATAGAGATCCACATAATACATCACCGGGTCGTAGCCATAGGTATTGTTACTTTTCAGCAATTGCTGGCTGAGGATCCCCTTGGCGGTAGTGTAGCGATAGTCCAGGCCATATAGGTTGGTGACACGAAATCCCCAATCCAAGTGATCCGTCTGCACAGTATTCGGCAAACGCTCGATGTAGAGCGCAACCTGGTTGAGCTGGAAAGAGTTCGGGATCACGTCATAGGCGGTTTCGTTGTTGGCGTATCTGCCCTTGTTCGACGTGCTGGCGTCTCCACCGATATCGAACCAGCCGTAGATCTTGATACGGCTCTTGTTCTCGTTGATCGCCTGCATCAGGATGTAAGTGCTGTAATCCGGAGCACCGATCACAACTGTGCCGCCCATCGGCCAGTCTGCTGCAGGAAAAGGGGGCGAGTTCAGAGGGCGTGGGGTTCCCCGCCGGGCCGGCTCGGGAGCAGCCGGGGAGCCATTGGAGTCGACTGTCCAATCGTCCAGATAGGCATGTCCCAAGCGAGTAAAGAAGCCTCGCTGCGGAGCAGGTTTCGTCGAAGTGCCTGCATCGCCACCGGCGGGCAAGGGAGCATCCCCGGGCGCATTTGCCTGTGGATCCACGGTAGTCGCTGGGGCCCACACGGTATCGAATAAAACGGGCCGCGCAGTCTTGTCCGTATGGGGTTGGTTTGCCGCAAGGCATTGAGCGGCCACCAGGAGGAACAAGGGTAGGCTCAGACATCGTGCCGGATCAAGTGCAAAATGATGCCTCGGGGTAGGGAATGTGAGCTGGCAATCGCCGGCGTACTTACTCTTGCTCGAGTAAATGGGAATGCGCATAAAGATTTCGTAAAGATGGCCTAAGTTGCGTGGAACGAGCGGGCAAGTACGTGTGTGCTGCGGTGCGGCCGATCTTTACGGCTTCTTTATCAATCCTGCGGTAGGCTCTTTGCACTTCGCGCTATAGCCAAAAGAAGTCTGAGCAAATGAATCTTCGATATCGAGCGTTTCGCTGCCAACAGTTTGCCTCGGGCGCTGGGAGCAATCGCACAAAAAGTCGGGCCGGAGCAACTGCCCCGGCCCGATGTAAACCGATTTGAGCCTAGAAGTCGATTCTTAGTGCCACTTGTCCGGTCCGGTTTCCGGCATTCTCCGCGGTCTGAGGAGCACTGAGGACGCCGAACGTGGCAGTGTTATCGATCTGCGTTGCCGGGGGAGCGAAATTAGTGTGATTGAGAACGTTGGTAAATGTGGATTCGAAGCGCAGCTTCACCTGCTCCGTTATCACAAAATTCTTCGCAAGCCCCAGCGAGACAGCTGCCGTGCCAGGTCCCTGAAGGGTTCCGACCCCTGCATTGCCGAAACGGCCTGCCCCTGCTGGGGTGGCAGAAAATGCGGCGAGGTTAAAGTAGTGTGCCTTCGATTGGCCGCTGTAATAATTCTTCGAAATCACATCGGGACGGAGGGTTGCACCGCGGTTCACGACATTTGTATTGGACTGGTCAAATGAACCGCTGATGCTAGGTGTGAGCCATGGGCCGGTTTCGAGCAGCGTCACGTTGTTGACGTCCCATCCGCCCAGAAATACGTTTTTCCAACCGCCTCCGTTCAGGAATGCGCGCCCCTGCCCGAAGGGAAGCTGGTAAATGCCGGTGAGCAGGAAGCGCTGGCGACGCGTGCCTTCCACGTTGCCGTAATCACTGGCAACATGGAACCTGTCGGTGATTGGAATGCCATAGTTGACTTCGCCGGCGTATGCGGTCGGCGTGTCTCCCTGATTATCCGCCTGATTTTTTGCCAGCGTGTAATTCGCATCGAAGTACAGCCCGTGCGATGCCCGGTGTGTCGCTTCCACCTCGAGTCCGGCGTAGTTCGCTTTGCCGGCATTGAATGTACTGTAGAGCGAAAACCAGTTGTGGTAAGAGGCGCGCGGATCGACATACGGACTACCAGGTGTTGTCTGGTAGGGCGTCGTGCTCGCGGGAATCTGGTTCAAGTCCTCAGTAATACTCAGCCGGTAGCTGTGCAATCCGACGTAGCTGACACGCAAACTGTCGTTGCTGCTGAGCTGCCGCTCTACGGTGACGTTCCACTGGTTGGATTGCGGATCGCGGTAGTTAGGATCAACCCCCTGGTCGAGGCCGCCACCGCCATACTGCACACCTTGGGTTGGAGGCGCCGTGTTCGGAAATTGGATGAGTGGTGTACCCGCGGCGGTTGTGGAATTGGTATAGGTGTGAAGATTGGATGTCGGATTGCCACTGTTGTTAAACGATAGCGGCCCAAGATTTGTCATAGTGTAAATACCGAAGCCGGCACGGACAACTGTCTTCGTGTCATTAAACGGACGGTAGGCCAACGAAACGCGTGGTTGAAAGTTACCCTTGTACGTGTTGCGCAGTCCCTGCGGCAAATGATCCTGACTCGCGGTCACATAATTCGTGCAAGGGAGCGCGGCCTGGCCAAGATTGCAAGCATTGAACGACTGCTGAAACGCGAGATTTGAACTTTGCAGATTCTGTTTGGCCAAATACGAGGAGAGTTCGTCAGGCACGACGATAGAGTTGTTTCTCTGGTCGAAGTTCGCTAGATTGCCCCCATCCTCGTGGAAACCTGGCAGGATCTGCCAGCGCAGTCCATAGCTGAGAGTCAGCTTGCTGCTCAGCTGAAACTCGTCCTGCGCAAACAAGCTGTACTGCCAGGCAGTTCCCCCTACGTCAGGACTTGAGACGGCAAAAAAGAGTGTCGTTGGAGTGCCTTGAAGGAAATCTCCAAAGGAGTTTCCGGTGAACGTGGGCTGGAACGTGAACTGGCCGAAATCATCGGAAGGCAGGAACAACTCCACGTCAAAGTACCGCACTCGGCGCGCATCGATGCCGGCTTTCATGGTATGGCTGCCGCGAGTGAAGGTGACATTGTCAGTGAACTGCGTGGTCCGCGATTGCGTTACGCCGGTTTTGTCCCTTCCGATCGGGGTAAAGCCAGTGCCTGCGCTGAAGTTGAAGGTCGGGAAGGCATGTGTGGTCGGGTGCTGGCTGATGTCCACGCCTGTCAAGTCGAGCTGGCCGAGCGCAGCAGCTCCTTCAATGGGAAAGCCCACACTTGTGGTCACATTCGTGAATCCGAAACGGAACTCATTCAACAGTCTGGGCGTAACGGCGTAGGTATAGGACACCAGCAGGCTGCGGTTGTGTATGCTGTCCACGTCGTTCGGGAGAAGCGGGTTGGCATAATCTGCAGTAATGTTCTTGCGGCTGAACCGCGCATATGCTGACTGGTTCGCCCTGATGTTGTGGTCGACGCGAATATCCGCACCATCAGTCCGCGCAGGTGTCGATTGAAAGTTCTCATAGTTGTAGTTCTGCTGACCAACCACATTCGGCAACGGGTAGTACTTCAGCAGAGCTTGAGCGGTGGGGCTGATGTTGCCCTGAGGAATCACCGGCCCGTTGAGAGCGGTGAGGTTGCCATTTCGTTCCGCCTGGGTGGGCACCAGGAATTGCTGCGCTACGGCCGTCGTGCGGCGGTTGCCTTCATAGTCGCCAAACAAGAACGTCTTGTCTTTCCCGTTGTAGATGTGGGGAATGCTCAATGGGCCGCCGAGCGATCCACCGAAGGTATTGAAATGTTTTGGTGCCTTCCCATTAAACCCATAAGGGTTTGCGTCGAGAGCACTGTTCTGCAGATATTCAAACAGGCTGCCGTGGTATTGGTTGGTTCCGCTTTTGGTGGTAAAGGTGACGTCACCTACCTGCGAAAACTCAGCGCTATTGTTGAACGCAGTCACCTTAACAGCGGAAATTCCCTCCTGAGACGGATACGCATCCTGCAGAGCACCATTCTGGCGCACATTTACGGTTGAAATGCCGTCCACCGAGAAGTTAACCATGGACGAGCTGGAACCGCTCAAGGCGATATTTCCTGAACTATCCTGCTGCACATTGGGGGACAACGCGAGCGCACCCAATGGACTGGTCGTGGTTGCGCGATTGTTCAGCGGAAGCTGTGTGATGAGCTGATTGTCTTTCGAATCGCTGAGGGTCCCGCTTTCCGTATTGATGAGATCGCTGTCTGCCGTCACCTGAATAACGGTGGCGTCCGTTGCGACCGAAAGGGTGACGGGGAGGCGGAGTTCCTGACGCGCTTCCAGCGTGGCGGAGGCGATGACCGCATCTGCAAATCCATCGTGGTGAACCGTGACCTTGTAGTGACCCGGCTTCAGGTTTTCGACGACGAATTCACCTGAGCCATCGGTCGCGGCCTGGCGGTCGAAACTCTCATCCACCGAGTGAACCGAAATGGTTGCACCAGGGATAAGTGCCCCGGAAGCGTCTTGTACTGTGCCGCGAATGCTGCCAAAGGTCGATTGTGCATTGCCCGTTAAAGTAAAGAGAAGAGCGGCCGCCAGAAGCAGTGTCACTCGCGCCCAGTCCGGTGTCAGAATCCTATTGCGAGGAGCGTCTGCTTCTGCGCATCGCGATGTGCAGACACCTCTACGATCCTGGAAAAGTTGTTTAGCCTCGTGGTCCAAAGGCATGATCGTGCGCATCGTATGAGAAGAATGAAGTGATAAATGGCCCCTATGTATGAACATGACAGTTCTCCAGTGAGCCGGCAAAGACCCCGGCTTCTTTCGCTAGTGGACAATGGCGTGTATAAAGACGGCGTAAGGGACGGCGCGGTCCTTATGGTTTCCTTATGACTTTCGCTTTACAGCAGACGAAAAATCTTAAGCGCCGGCTGACTTAAACGCGGCTTCCTCAGGGGTTCCCTTATGGCTGGATTTTGGCCATGACGAATTTGCAACGCGGTTGTGGCCACGAATGAAACTATCGCTGTCCTTATGCATTCCTTATCTAATTTCTCGGTAGTATTGACTGTTGTGAGGGGCGGGTAAGTTGTTCTTTTTGTCGCAGTGTTGGCAACGGGAGAGTCAAAAATGAAAAGGCAAGGGAAGTTACCGGTTAACGGTCTTACCCTGGCGGGGTTTGCGCTGGGGTTGGCTATGAACACGATCAATTTGGGGGCTCAGACTGAGAACGCTACTTCTTCCACGAGTGTGGAAGATCGTCAGAAAGCTCAGGACCAACGAATCCAGCAACTCCAGGAAAAGTTAGATGAGCTTCAGCAGGAATTGATCAAGCTAAAAGCGGCCAGTGTCATAGATTTGAGCGAGCGCCATATAACGACAGCAAAAGCTTCGGCTCCTCCGACTTTCATTTCATCGACGCCCGCCCCGGAAGAGTTACCGGTGACGAATCCTCCAAGTTCGAAGTCAGAGCCCTTCGCCTTTGCGGATTTCACCTGGCTGAATGGCAACGCACGAACAAAAGATACGCCGTACGCGACTAAATTCTTCACGCCGGAGATCCGCACCGATGTGAATTACACTTACGATTTCCGGCATCCTCAAGACGACACCATTAGCGGCTCGAGCGAGATTTTCCGCTCGAATGAGGTGCAGGTAACGCAACTTGGGGTTGGGGGCGACTTTCATTTCAATAATGTACGCGCTCGCTTGATGACTCAGTTTGGTCTCTACTCTCAGACCACACCACGCAACGATGCGAGTCCAGCACGCGGACAGTGGGACCTGGCGGATGCATATCGCTATGTATCGGAGGCATACGGCGGCTACCACTTTAATGTGCAACATGGTGTAAATGTCGATGCCGGAATTTTCATGTCGTACGTCGGTCTTTTTTCCTACTATCAATTCGATAATTGGGCCTATCAGCCGTCCTATGTGTCGTCCAACACGCCTTGGTTCTTCAATGGCGTGCGAGTGCAATGGTTTCCGACAGAAAAGCTGAAGATCGAGCCATGGTTCGTCAACGGCTGGCAATCATACGGACGATTCAACAACAGGCCAGGGATCGGTGGCCAGATCCTATACCGGCCGAATGGCAACTGGTCTATTCTCGGCAACCAGTATGCGTTCGGACGAGATGCGCTGGGAGTGGCCAGACCGAACCCGTTACCACACCGACGACAGCATAGAGTACAAGTACTATGACCAACCGGCCGGGCTCATCAGTAAGGCTGCACCACACTGACCGGTGACCTCGGTTGCGAGACCGGCGGCGGGGTGAGTTGCTTTGGGAATGGAAAGAGCGGACCCAAGCAGAGCTTCCTGGGTTTTATGCTGTACAACCGGGTCTGGTTTGATCGCGATCGTTATGCGCTTACCCTTGGCGGTGGCCGCATTAACAATCCTGGCCGTTACCTGGTGCTTCTACCGCCAATCAACGGAGCGACCGCTGCTTCAGGAACCCCCTACTTTACTGAGAACCCCGGAGATCCTTACAAGGCTTGGGATTTTTCGGTGACGACGGATTATATGCCCAGCCAGTACTTTACCTATCGCCTGGAATATAACCATCGTGTTGCGAACGTTCCTTATTTCAGCGGTCCTGGAGGTGTAACTCCGCCAGGAGGAAACACGGGCGCGCCCGGATCGTTCGTTCCCGGATGGGCGCCGGATCTTCGTAATAGCGAAAACAGGATTACTGGCGCGTTCCTGGTCAAATTTTAGCGGGTCCGCCGCGCGACGGCGGAGGTACAACAACCGGGCAAAGCGCGCCCATCGGAGATACGAAACCATTGCGAACGCCGCTGTCAGCGTGCGCTCTGCCCGCCGTACTTCTCCAGCCACTGCAGTTCTTCCCGCACCTTGATGTAGCCGTGCCAGGGATTTTTATCCAGGGAGTGTCCTTCACCAGGAAAGACCAACAGGCTGTGTGGCACCTGCAGCTGCTGCAGCGCGCGCTCCAGCAGCACATCTTCCAGGTAACTCACACGCACGTCGGCGTTACCGCCGACGATGTGCGTCGGTGTCGTGACTTTATTCATTTGGAACAGGGCCGCTTCGCTCTGATAGATGCCGGGATTTTCCCACGGCAGCGCGCCCCCGAGATACCACACATCGTCATAGCCGGTATCGTCGTTGCCCCAGTTTGCCGCATGCTCCACCGCCCCGGCGCCGGTAACCGCAGCTTTGAATCGGGTGGTCTGGGTGATGAGCCAATTCGTCATATAGCCACCGTAACTGTAGCCACCGATGGTAAGGCGGTCAGGATCGGCGATGCCATCTTTTACCAGTGCGTCGACGCCTTCCAGTATGTCCTTGCCTGGACGGGAGACCAGGTGAGGAGCAATTTGCAGCATGAAATCGTCGCCATAGCCGCTCGAGCCGCGATAGTTGGGGCGAAAGACCAACCAGCCGTTGGCAGCAGCCAGGTTTGCCCAGTCATACCAATCGGCTTCGAATGAATCGCCGTTCGCGTCAGCCGGGCCGCCGTGAATGAGGGTCAGCATACGCAGGTGTTTCTCACCCATTCGGTGAGGCGGATAAATGAGCACTCCTTCGACCGTAGTCCCGTCGTCTGCCTTCCACTGGTAGGGTTTCCATTCAGGCTGAGCCCGCTCGATAAAAATCGGGTTGAAGCTGCTGATCGCCTTCGCCTGTTCGGGGTGCGCCGCGTCTGTAGCGAGAAAGACCTGGGTGGGAGTGGTCAGCGTCGAGTGCTTTACCAGCAGTCCGGAGGTATGCAGCCCTGCGTTTACCCCGGCGTAGGAGCCCGGCATCCCCGGCAAGGGAACGGCCTTCGATCCATCGATCGCATAGAGTTGTTGCTGCGTCCCTTTGAGCCCGGTAGCAATCAACCGGCCGTCGGCCATCACGGTGAAGTCTTCGAACGATCCAGCGAACGCATCACCCAGTCTCTTCACCGTGGCGCTTGCCGGCTCGATCGCATACAACCTGCCCTGTACGTCGCGGTATGGTCCGTCCAGCGCACCTGCGGCTGCGCCCACATGAAAGAAAAGCTTGCTACCGTCGGGGCTCCAGTGAAGGTCGTCCTCGAGGGCCTGGTTGTTCGTCAGCCGCCGCGCTTCTCCGCCCATGCTGCTTAGCAGGTAAATGTCGTTGTGTTTGGGATCTTCCAGACGATGAGAAACGGAATTGGTGGCCCATGCAATCTCCGCCCCGTTTGGGCTGGGAGCAATTTCCTTTATTTCATCGTCACTGTCACCGATCTTCTTGGCCAGCAGCGGTAGTGGTAAAGCGTTGTCGGCAATTTCTGCAGCATGAACCGGCAGGTTCTTCTGTGCGGCGGCAATCACGTTCGCCGTCGGCAATGCGAGCAGCACATCGCCCCGCTCATGCTCGCGCCAGCGGATCACATCTTTCCATTGCGCTTTTTCGGCTTCTGCTGCGTTTTTCGAAAGAGGCGAGGTACAGGAGAAAAGGATCTGTGTTCCATCCGCAGACCAGGCGAGGGCATGGGCGTCCAGCTTCTCCTTGTAAAGCGCAAACGACTCTCCTGAATCCGCGGAAATCAGCCAGAGCCTTTCCGGGATGTCATCGGCGTCCTTATCCGCACCGTCTGGCAGGGGAGTGTCGGAAAGGAATGCGATGTACCTGCCATCGGGAGACCACTGCGGAGCACGCGCGTGTCCAGACCGGGTTAAGGGGACGGTCTCGCCTGTCTTCTGCTTCCATATCCACAGATCGCTGCGAAAGCGGTTATGCTGCCAGTCAGGAGACTCGGTGGCGATAATCGCGGCCGAGCCGTCCGGAGATAACTTTACCTCCTTGACGTCGGTGGCGTTCATGAACTCGTCCAGGCTGATCAGTGGGGCGTTCAGGTCATTGGCGGGCTGTGCCACTGTAGAGAGAGGGGCGAGCAGCGCCCCGGCAAGAAGTAATACGGCACCAGAATTTCCCCGCAATCGTTTGGTCCCTTTCGCTGTGGCTGGAAATCTAAAGACGCCGGCTCCGACGTCGAAGTTCTATACTACCTTGCGCGTTTATCATTGCTCATCATGAGGAATTCGATGCCCCTGGTTGTCGCCGGAGCTGGAAGGCTCCGCTATCTCGGCTGTTTGCTGCTCTCGCTCGTAACCCTGCCCGCCTTGGCTCAGCTTGACCCACAGACCAAACAGCTCTCTCGGGATATTTTTCAGCAACTGATTGAGATCAACACCACAGATTCAGTAGGCAGCACGACGGTTGCGGCCAATGCAATGGCGAAGCGCCTGCTCGACGCTGGTTTCCCCAAACAGGATGTTGTTGTCCTGGGCCCGAACGATCGCAAGGGCAACATGGTGGCGCGTATTCATGGCACGGGCGCTGCGAAACCCATCCTCTTTATTGGCCACCTCGATGTGGTGGAGGCCCTTCGCTCCGACTGGACCACCGACCCGTTCAAGTTTGTCGAGAAGGATGGCTACTTCTACGGCCGCGGCACCCAGGATATGAAGGTGAACGACGCCATCCTGGTGACCACATTCATCCGGCTCAAGAAATCAGGATTTAAGCCTGATCGCGACCTGATCCTGGCCCTTACGGCCGACGAGGAGGGCGGCAAATCGAATGGTGTTGACTGGCTGCTGAAAAACCACCGCGACCTGATCAACGCGGCGTTCGTGTTCAACGCCGATTCCGGAGGAGTGGACGTGGAAAACGGCAAGCCGATCACTTTCAATGTGGAGGCGACCGAGAAGCTTTACGGCGACTACCAGCTCATGGCCACGAATCCTGGCGGCCACAGCTCTCTGCCTGGGCCTGACAATGCCATTTATCACATCGCCGATGCGCTTACCCGTTTGCAGGCCTACACCTTCCCTTTTGAGCTCAACCCGGTAACGCGGGCCTATTTTTCGCGGATGAGCACGCTCGAGTCTGGTCAGACCGCGGCCGATATGAAGGGTATTCTGAAGAACCCGCCCTCGCTGCAGGCCATGAAGCACCTCTCTCTGATCCCGAAATACAACGCCACCATGCGTACCACCTGCGTGGCCACGCGTCTTTCGGGTGGGCACGCTAACAACGCCTTGCCGCAGACAGCGGCTGCCAATGTCAATTGCAGGATCCTTCCCAGCTATTCCCGGGAAGAGATTCGCCAGCAGCTGATCCAGATCGTCCATGACCCCAAGGTCAGCATCCGCTACGTCAACGACAACGGTGAAGTCAGGGACACAGCTCCAACTGCCAAGGGCGTGCCTCCCACCGACTTGAAGCCCGAGGTGATGCAGCCTTTAACCAAGGTGGTGGCGGAGATGTGGCCCGGGATCCCGGTGGTGCCGGTCATGGAAACCGGGGCGTCGGACGGCAAATACACCTCCGAGGCTGGTCTCCCTACCTACGGGATCAACGGAATAGCCATCGACATTGATGATGTGCGGGCGCACGGCAAAGATGAGCGCGTAGGGGTAGACTCCTATTACCGCGGAGTGGAGTTTTACCACCGCTACATCAAAATACTGGCCGGCGGCAAGCAATAATCGGGAGATGGGTGGCTGCAAGTTGAACGAATCTAAGATGACTCCCTTCCGCAGCGTCTCTTTTGCTGCAATTCTGGGCCTTTTTGTAGCACTCGGCGCCGCATCCGCGGCTAATCCTGAACGGCCCCCTGAACGGCCTTGGATGAATACCCAGCTCTCCTTCGATCAGCGCGCTGATCTGGTGCTGAAAGAGATGACCCTGGACGAGAAAATCCAGCTCCTGCACGGCCAGGGTATGCCTGGTTGGAAGCGGCCTATGCCCAGGACCTACCTTGGCAATCAAGGCGCCGGCTTCATTCTCGGGATCCCCCGCCTGGGCATTCCGCAGGTGGAGATGAGCGACGCAGCCTACGGGGTCAGAATGAGCGCCCAGAACGGGCGCTACTCTACGGCCTTGCCCTCGAACATTGCCGCTGCTGCCACCTGGGATCCTGAGGGGGCATGTGAATACGGTGCGCTGATCGGAAAGGAACTCCGCGCCCAGGGCTACAACATGACGCTGGGCGGCGGGGTCAATCTGACCCGCGAGCCGCGCAACGGCAGAACCTTTGAATACCAGGGCGAAGATCCGCTGCTCGCCGGCACGCTGGTGGGCAACCGCATCAAGTGCGAGCAGGCCCAGCATGTAATCGGCGATATCAAGCACTACGTGATGAACGATCAGGAAAATGGCCGCGATGAAGTCGACGTGATCATCGGCAAGCGGGCCATGCAGGAGACAGATCTGCTCGCCTTCCATATCGGCCTCAGCACTGGCGATCCGGCGGCGGTCATGTGCTCCTACAACGCCATCAACGGCGACTACGCCTGCCAGAACAAATACACCCTGACCGATGTGCTCAAGCAGGATTGGCAGTTCAAAGGCTTTGTGCTTTCCGATTGGGGCGGAACCCACAGCACGATCAAAGCATCGGCTGCTGGGTTAGACCATGAGGAGCCTATGGACGACTTCTATGGCCCGAAACTGAAGGAGGCGGTCGAAGCGGGTAAGGTGCCCATGGCGCAAATAGACGATCATGCGCACCGTATTTTGCGTTCCATGTTTCAGGTTGGGCTCTTCGATTACCCCACGCAGAAGAGCGTCGTCGATGTAGAGGGTGGTTTTGCGACCGCGCGCCGCATCGCTGAGCAGAGTATGGTTCTGCTCAAGAACACGAGTGGTCTGCTGCCCCTTGATCCCAACACCGTACACTCCATCGCTGTGATTGGACCGCACGCGGATACGGGCATGATCTCTGGCGGCGGATCGGCGCAGGTCGACCCCCCCGGCGAGCCGGCGCACCCCTGGCAGGCGCATGTATGGTTCCCCACTTCGCCTCTGAAGGCTGTGAGTGCCGCAGCTCCGGGAGCGAAGGTTCAGTTCGATTCAGGAGCGGATCCCGCCTCGGCGGCGGCGCTTGCCGGAAAGTCGGATGTAGCGATCGTGTTTGCTTATGAGTGGATGAGCGAAGGAACAGATCTGCCCAACCTCTCGCTGCCGGAGAACCAGGATGCGTTGATTGCGCAGGTGGCTGCGGCGAATCCGCGGACGGTTGTGGTGCTTGGAGACCGGGACCGCGGTCTTGATGCCGTGGCTGGATAAGGTAGGAGGCGTGCTCGAGGCCTGGTATGCCGGCAGCAAGGGCGAAGAAGCCGTGGCGAACGTCCTTTTCGGCAAGGTGAACCCAAGCGCGAAGCTGCCGATGACGTTCCCTCGCAGCGAAGCGGATCTGCCCCATCCCGAGTTGGTGAAGCCACCCAAGGGAGGAGAAGACGCCGGCCAAACCTTGAAACCGGAAGACGCCAAGCCCACCTTCAGCGTGCATTACACCGAGGGACTGAAGGTCGGATACAAGTGGTATGACGCGGAGAACAAGCCGGTGCTCTTTCCGTTCGGCTTTGGTCTTTCCTACACCACTTATGAATATTCAGGCTTGAAGGTCGAGGGCGGCAAGGAGCCCGCGGTCAGCTTCACCCTGAAAAACACGGGCGAGCGAGCGGGGGCAGAAGTGGCGCAAGTCTATGTGGCCCTTCCGGCGGCCGCCGGTGAACCCCCCAAGCGGCTTGCGGCCTTCAGCAAGGTACAGCTGAACCCTGGCGAGAGCAGGGAACTGAGCCTTCCGATTAATCCGCGAGAACTATCCATCTACGACGAGAGCACCAACGGCTGGAAGCAACTGCCAGGTAGATACACCTTCATGGTCGGCGGTTCGTCAAAGGATTTGCCCCTCCACCAGGAAATCAATCTTCCCTAGAATCGGGCATTCTTAGATTGATCGAAATCCGTGGAGCGCGCGAGTTTTCCCGAGTCACGGCTCTGATGCTTTGTATCAGGGCACGACTTTAGTCGGGCCGTAAAGTCCCAACAAAAATCCGGGCTTTAGCCCCTGTATGAGAACTTCATTTCCAAACTCAGTCCCGCAGGGACGGCTGAACTTAGCCCAGGACGCAAGTCCTGGGTTAGATTTGAAAAGACGACCAGTCCCGGAGGGACGGCTGAAAATAGGCCGCGACGCAATCCTGGACAACCTTCAGCCGTCCCTGCGGGACTTAATCATGTTGCATGATGTACCCAGGACTAGCGTCCTGGGCTAAGTTCAGCCGTCCCTGCGGGACTAAAAGAAATGACCCGGGCTTCCTATGCCCCAAGGGCAATCGTGGAGGGAGCCACAAACGGGCCCGCGTGTCCCATTCCCCACCAGATCCTCGGTGGCAGCAAAACACCGAACGGCCACCCGACGGAAAATCTCCAACGCGGGAGACTTATTCGATTCCATCGAGACAATTCCCAGTTGGCGTTCAGGCAGCTTCTCTGCGAAGGGAATGGCAACAACATCGGGGAAAGAACACTTCATCATGGAAGAAGTCGCAAACACGATACCTTCGCCCGCGCCCGCATACGCAAGTTGCATCGCGCACGAATACGGCACCTCGAGAATGCGCGGCACAATGCCAAACGGGGCCAGTAACTGATGCAAAAAAGGCTGATGAAAGCGGCAATCCTCGGCCCTGGACGCAATGATCTTCTTGTCTCTCAAATCGTAGACCGAGATTGTCCGGCTCCGCGCCAAATGGGAGTGGCGCGACACCATCGCCACCAGCGTCTCCTTGCAGATTGGCTCAAAGCGTATCCCGGGAATGGGGAGTGCCCTGACCATGAACAGGGCATCCACGCCACCACTCGGTAGTTTGGCCATCTGTTCTTCTGTTGTCAGCTCGCAGAGCTCCAGTTGGAAATCAGGATCGTAAGCAGCCAGCTCTCGCAGCACAGCGGGGAGAAGTACATATTGTCCAACCGGCCCGCAGGCAATGCGGAGACGCAACCGGTTTTCGAGCGCGCCAAGATGGGCCCTTGCCTCGGCGGCAGTCTTCAGCATGGTCTCTGCGTACTGAGCGAACGCTATGCCCGCATCGGTAAGGGCAACGCTATGCCGGGTACGTTCGAACAGCTTGGCGCCCAATGCGTCTTCCAGCGATTTGATCTGAAAGGTCAGCGTGGGTTGGCTGACGTACAGAGCCTGCGACGCCTTGCCATAGTTCAGCAGTTCCGCAAGCGTCAGAAAAGACTGCAACTGCTTGAGACGGAAGTCCATTGGTTGCCTCGCAAACCACGGCGACACATACGCCCATCAGCGGGAGATTTTTGCACGAGCTTATATGGTGTTTATGCGGTGAACCGACGTAACTCTAGCTAAAATCTTCATGCCCTTTTAACCCAGTGTCAACCCTAAAAGGCCCCTGGCGGTCCCCGCTGCTAAAAAAAACCTATTACAAGCGAAATTCTTTCAATTAGACACTTCGGACGAAAGACCTTACGCTCACTTGCAGACGAGGCCGAAAAGCTCGGGCAATACTCCCTGTCGAGAGTGTCCCCTTCTTTTCGAATCCACACCTGCATGGCGATCACTCGCCCACCCTCGTGCCTTGTAGTTGGTAGATAGCGCCCTGCGCCGGGCTGCCGCATAGGCAGGCTCTGGCGATTCTCTTGCCCACGTCGGCATGTATTTCCGATTCCCAACCAGGTTGCCAGGCGGCTGGAACGCCGGCTTTCCCGTTGCTGGTATACGCAACACGAGTGGATACATGGAGTACCTGACTGATTTCAGCGAGGTTACGACGCTAGATGAAGTTTCTCCGCAATCCCCGATTTCTCTCCGCAATCCTGTTTACCCTGATTTCGGCAGCAGCTTATCCCCAACAAACGGGGATCGCCGGCAGGATAACCGATCTGTCGGGCGCCGTGCTCCCCGGCGCTGAAGTCAAGGTAAACGCGCTGAGCGGGGCGTCTTTCTCGACCAAAACCAACTCCGCCGGGGCCTACGAGTTTCCAGCTCTCAGTGCGGGCGATTACGTGGTGACGGTCACCCAGCCGGGGTTCACCACGGTAAAGCGAAGCGTCAGCATGCTGGTGGGACAACTGGTGGAGGCGGACATCGCGATGGGGGTCGCGAGCACGAGCCAGTCGGTTCTGGTCGAAGCGGTAGGTCCCGCCCTGGACACCACTTCGTCGCAGGTCGGAGGCAACATCACGCCACAGGATGTCGCCACCATCCCCATCAACGGCCGAAATTATATGGAATTCGCCACCCTGGTTCCTGGTATCCGGGTGAATGCCATCACCAACGACACCCCGCTGGGCAACGCGAACTCGGGCAAGTTCCAGATCGATCTGGATGGGCTCCAGGTAACGCAGGATACGGCCGACGCGAGCTTCGGCCAGCCGCGCTTTAGCCCCGACGCCATTTCCCAGTTTGAGATCATCACCAATCGCTTCGATGCGACCGTCGGCCGTTCTTCCGGGGTCTACATCAACGTGCAGACCAAGTCGGGGACTAACCAGATCCATGGATCCGCGTTCGGTTACTTTCGCAACGACGCGTTCAACGCGTCCGACCCCATTGCGCACAAAGTGTTGCCGCTCTCGGATCAGCAGTACGGCGGCACCTTTGGCGGCCCTATTCGCAAAGACAAATTATGGTATTTCGCTTCCTACGAGGGAGAGCACCAGGGAAGCAACATCAACACTACATCGCTTTTGCCGGGCAGCAGCCTCGTCCAATTTCCACAGACGATCAGCACCAAAGAGTACCTGGGCCGAGGCGACTACCAGATCAATAGCAACAACCACATTTTTCTCCGCGGCAACGGCTTCACCTTCGACAACGATCACGTGCTCACCAGCGGTAGCACCGATCCGAGCGCTGCTTACCTGGCAACGCGGATGTACTACAGCATCATGGGCGACTGGAACAAGGTCGTGAACGACAAGATCGTGAATGACGTCCATGCCGGCTTTAGCCATTTCGAGTGGCAGAACCTGCCCATCTATCCCACTATCCAGCTTAGTTTTGGCAGCGTGACCGTGGGCGGGCCGTACAACTACCCGCAAATCTTCTATCAGGATGTGCAGCAGTATCGCGATGACCTCTATTACCTTGCCGGCAAGCATGCCTTCAAGATGGGCGGCGAGTACATCTTCACCAAGCACAGCGGATTCTTCCAGCAAAATGTTCGTGGCACCGCCAGTGCCTGCTCCGGCGTGACGACCGCGGCTGAGGTTGCGGAGTTGTTTCCCAACGGTACTACCGATCCCTCCACCTGGAATTACAGCAGCGGTACTTACAATCTGAACTCGGTCTGCTCTCTGGGGACGTTCACACTGGGCTCGGGCAACTTTAACGTCAACATTCCGCGCAACCAGATTGGATTCTGGATCCAGGACGACTGGAAAATCTATAAACGGCTTACGCTGAACCTGGGTTTGCGCTATGACAATGACCTGGGAGTCTTCGATTCAGGCCTGAAACTCACCAACGGCTTGTTGACGCCGAAGGGCAACGACAATCATCAATGGGCGCCGCGCCTGGGGTTCGCGTATGATCCGACGGGCTCCGGCAAAACCGTGGTGCGCGGAGGCGCCGGCATGTATTTTGCCGACATCGCCGCCAACCAAGTGATCGACGAACAGATTTTCAACGGGGTCACTTCGGTTCAGGACTCGGTGACCGGTTCGTCCACCAGCCCGCTCAACCTTCAAAATCCGTTCCCCAATTCGACCATCGTGCCACGCCAGGCGGTGCAGCCGCTGGGACCCGATGTGTCGACTCCTTACGCGCTGCAGCTTAGCGCGGGCGTGCAGCGCCAGTTTCCCATGCACGTCGACGTTACGGCGGACTATGTCCACACCCGGGTTTACCATGACTGGATTCGCCTCAATTCAAACCTGCTAGCCAATCCGGGAAATCCCGAGTTCAACCTAAGCCCCAGTACCAAGTATGTCGCGGGCACGCAGGTGATCTGCCCGGCCGGCGGAGTTACCCCCGATGCTACGCAAGGCAGCTACAACGTTTGCGCCCAGGCCTTCACCAATATCAACCAGTTCTTTACGCCCAATGCTGCCGGATCCATCTATGACGCCCTGCAGCTGGGAGTTCGCCAGAGGGTTCTGCATGGGGCTTCGAGTGGAGTAGCCTACACCTACTCTCGCTATAAGGACTCGACAGAATCGCCTTTCTATTACCCCAACAAGCCTTTCGTGGACGGCATCCATGACGAATGGGCGAACGCCCAGGACGACCAACGCCACACGCTTACGATCAATGGCGATTATCAATGGCGGTTCGGCTTATCACTCTCCGGCCTATATCATTTTGGATCCGGCAACGCCTTTCCAACCTACTTAGGCACCACTCAGCCGACGGGGTATGCCCCGAGTTATAACCGGACATTTGGCTCGCAACCAGTTCCATACCAGGCAAGCTACGGAACTGCTACTTGCCCCAAAGCCACCGGTCTTACTGCCTGCACCTACGCGTACAACCAGGCCGCGCACAATTATCTTGATAACACCACGGGCTATTACCTTACCGATCGTGATGCTCTCTACGGAAGAAACATTCATCGCGTGGATAGCCGTCTGCAGGAAGCACACAAGTTCACCGAGCGCTTCCGCGTGGTGGTGGCGCTGGAATCATTCAATCTTTTCAACCACTCCAACTTCGGCAACTACAATGGCATCGTGACCTCGTCCACTTATGGAGCACCACTGGCAACGACAGCGGCCGCCACTGGTATTCCGGTTGAATTTCGCTCCCGGTCGTTGCAGTTCGTCGGGCGCTTTGAGTTTTAGTCTTTCCGGGGGGAGGTTGTAATGCTGAGGCTGTTATCCGGGTTTTGTTCCACATCGCTGTCAATCTTCGCAGGCATTACCGTTCTTCTGCCGGCGTCCTTTTCCGCGATCGCTCAACCGAAATGGATTAAGGTCCATGAAGGCACGGATTTCTCCGTGACCGTTTCTCCCAACCATCAGACCATCATCATGGATCTACAGGGTCTGCTCTGGTCGCTGCCCATCGGCGGTGGCAAGGCCACGCAGCTCACCGACGCTCTCACCGAAGCTTCACATCCAAGCTGGTCTCCGAAGGGTGATCTTGTCGCGTTCCAGTCCTATGCCGGCGGGACATTCCACATCTGGACGATGAAACCTGACGGCAGCGGCCTACACCAGATCACCACCGGCCATGGAGACGATCGCGAGCCCAGCTTCTCGCCCGATGGAACGAAAATAGCCTTTTCCTCCGACCGGGCATTCAAAGGCAGCTACGACATCTGGACGGTGGATCTTGCCACGGATGCGCTCAAACAATGGACCACAGGCGAAGCCGATGAATTCGAACCTACCTGGGCTCCGTCCGGTTCTGAGCTGGCCTTTGTCAGCGGCACAGGAATCACGGGTAAGACCATCGAAGCAATTGCCGGCGATGGCAAACAGCACACGGTGGCGACACTTGGCGGTCATGAAGGCAGGCTTGAGTCGCCCTCCTATTCACCCGACGGGAAATGTATCAGTTACATAAAATTCAGCGGCTCGGGCCTATTCATGAACTCCGCCCACCTGATGGTCTCAGGTGAGCAGGTCAGCAAAGAAGACGACGCTTTTCCTTTCCCCACCGCATGGCTTTCTCCCAATCAACTGCTCTACACCGCGAACGGGAAGCTGCTGAAGATAGATGTAGAGACCAAGGCAGAGACACAGATTCCCTTCGAGGCGGCAATCAAGAGCATCCGCCCGCAATACGCGCCTAAGCGTTACAGCTTTGACCCTGCGACGGCCCATCCGGTGAAGGGCATTTACGCGCCCGCTCTCGCCCCTGACGGCAAGCATGTTGCGTTCATCGCGCTGAATCAGCTCTGGGTCATGGAGATCGGCAAAACCCCGCGCGCGATCACGCACGACACCTTTTACAAGCAGGGCCCGCAATGGTCCCCGGACGGCAAATCGCTCGCCTATGTTTCCGACAAAAATGGCGTGGAAAACATCTATGTCGTCGATGTTGCCACGGGAAGCGAGAAGCAGGTTGCACCTACGACGGATTCGGCACAAATCCTGCCTGCCTGGTCGCCCGATGGAACGCGCCTCGCATTTCAAGACAACACCGAGGCCACGCGGATTGTCGATATCGCGACCGGCAAGGTGGCTCCGCTAGCGCCTCCAACCTACTTTCCCGGCCGGCCGGCCTGGTCCCCCGACGGTAAGACGATCGCGATGGCCGCGGTCAAGCCCTATACGAAACGCTACCGCGAAGGCACCACGCAAATCCTGACCGTGGACGTCGGCACCCAGGCGCAACACTACACCGAGCCTGCTCCGTTCGAGTCCGTCACCACGCGCGGAGAAGATGGGCCCGTCTACTCGCCCAATGGCAAGGAGATGGCCTTCATCATGGACGATCTGCTCTACGTCATACCCGTCGACTCCAAGGGCCAGCCGAGCGGGAAAGCAACTCCGCTAAACAACGAAACCAGCGACGCGCCCACCTGGAGCGCGGATTCGAACCACTTACTCTATCTCTCGGACGGCAAACTGCGCCTGATTGCGCGCGACACGCAAAAGATCACCCCAGTCCCCGTCGATCTCAGTTATCACGACGTTGCTCCACATCAGAGGGTCCTGATTCATGCCGGCCGCTTCTGGAAAGGGCAGGGTCCTGAGGAGCAAAAAGATGTCGACATCCTGATCGTGGACAATCGAGTCGAGCGTGTGAGCCCGCATAGCAACGCCGCCCCAGACTCCTCAGTGAGAGTCATTGATGCTTCACAATCCACGGTCCTGCCTGGTCTGTGGGAGAATCATGTACACCCCAACTCGATCGCCTCCATCTACGACGGCGATCGCGACTCGAGGCTGTGGTTGGCTTACGGCATCACCGAACTTCGCGACCTCGCCGACATGGCGTACCGCGCCAAAGAGCGGCAAGAAGGCTACGACTCGGGCGCGGAGATGGGACCGCGGCTTTTCCCCACAGGAGAAGCCATCGATGGGGAACGCGTGTACTACAGCATGATGATCCCCACCACCAGCGAAGCCCAACTCTACCGTGAGCTGAACCGTCTCAAGGCTCTGGACTTCGATTTGGTCAAGCTTTACGTTCGCCTGGCGTACGCCTGGCAAGTGAAGGCCGATCATTTCGCCCATGAACAGATGGGTGTGGAAACGGCTTCCCACTACCTGCTGCCCGCTGTTTCTCTGGGCAACGACGGCATGAGCCACATAAGCGCCACCGCTCGCACCGGCTATGCCTACTCCCGTTCCTTTACCGGCGTGAGTTATGAGGATGTGCGCAAACTTCTCCTCGAATCCGGCATGTGGACCATCTCCACCACCTTCAGCCCCGCGCTCTATGCGCAGGACCCGGGCATGGCGAACGACCCGCGCCACCTGGTCGCGCCCCCCTGGGATCAGAAGCGGCTCTCGCTCGCCGTAGCCACCGCAATCAAAGAAGATCAACAAAACGCCTTAAGGCGATTGGGCGACGAAGAATCGACCGTGGCCAGTGTTTTGCGCGGTGGTGGGACCATGCTCGCCGGGACCGACTCCCCGCTCGACATTCCGGCAACCTCTCTGCACCTCAACTTGCGCGCGCAGGTCAAGTTCGGGCTGCAACCCTGGCAGGCTCTGGAAACGGCGACCTGGCTTCCGGCCAAGACCTACGCCCTCGACAAGGACCTCGGTACCCTCGAGCCCGGCAAACTGGCTGACCTGATCATCGTCGACGGAGATCCGCTGACAGACATCAGTACTGCTGCCAATGTGCAATGCGTGATGAAAAACGGCGTGATTCATTCAGTGGGCGAAATTATCGATCCCTTTGTTCCCGGCAACTCTATCGGCAAGTCAATATGCGGAACACGGTGATCCTCAAAAAGGAGACAACATGGGTATAACCAGGCGTGAGTTGTTAATGCGCGTTGGACAGGCCGGCGGATACGCAGCCGCATTTACCACCATGCAGACGCTCGGGCTTCTGCCATTACCTCATGCCGAGGCCGTCACGTGGAATCCTTCGCCAACAGTCGGCAAGGGAACCAGGATCGTGATTTTAGGCGGCGGAATCGCCGGGTTGGTCTCGGCCTACGAGATGGGCAAACTCGGCTATTCATGTACGGTCCTCGAAGCGCGAACGCGTCCGGGCGGCCGCAACTGGACCGTGCGCAACGGCGCCACAATTGAATTTACCGACGGAACGAAGCAGACGGCAGCGTGGCAACCGGACAGCTACTTCAACGCCGGTCCAGCAAGGCTTCCATCGACCCACCGCACCATGCTCGGCTACTGCAAGGAGTTGGGGGTCCCACTGGAAGTGGAAGTGAATAGCTCGCGCAGTGCTCTGATGGTGAACGACAAGGCCTTCGGTGGAAAAGCCATTCAACAGCGCGAAGCCATCAACGACACCCGCGGCCATGTATCGGAGCTGCTGGCCAAGTGCATCCAGCAAAATGCGTTGAATCAGGAGCTGAGCGCAGAAGACAAGGAGCGCATGCTGACCTTTTTGCGCACCTATGGGGACCTCAAGAGCGACTGCACCTACAAAGGCTCCGATCGCGCAGGCGCGCTGCGCTTGCCCGGCGCCGGCAATGTGACCGAGGAAATAAAGCCGCCGCTCGACATGGACTCCCTACTCAACGCCAACTTCTGGGGCGGCATGATGTTTGAAGAGATGCTGGATATGCAGGCCACCATGATGCAGCCCGTCGGCGGCATGGACCGTATCCCCTACGCGTTTGCCGGCAAACTGGGCAACGTGATCCATTTCGATTCCCAGGTCAAGGAGATCCGCAAGACGGCAAAGGGTGTTCGCGTGAGCTACACGCAACACGGTAAACCCGAGGTGATCGAAGGCGACTACTGCATCTGTGCTTTGCCGATCAGTATTCTCAAGAGCATCCCCAATGACTTTGCACCCCGGATCAAGCAGGCCATTGCCGAAACCGATTACGACCACGCCTACAAAGTCGCGTGGGAAGGCGATCGTTTCTGGGAAACCGACTTCAGTATTTACGGAGGCATCTCGTGGGTCTTTAGCGGACCGGTAGCGACGGTGTGGTATCCGAGTGCAAAGCTCTTCAGCGATAAGGGCGTGGTCATCTCTGGCTACGGAGTGGAAAACGGCAGTGATTTTGGCAAGCTGCCCGACATGCAGGCGAAATTCGACGCTTCCCGGGCGGCCGTCGAAAGACTTCATCCTGGATACGGCAAGTCGCTCACTCGCCCCATGTACATGAACTGGGGAAGGATTCCCTACAACCTCGGCTCCTGGGTGACCCGTGCCATCACCGATCCCGAAGACAAGAGCCCGGGATACTACGACGGCCCCTACAAGCAATTCATTGAACCCGATGGTCCCATCTTCTTTGCCGGCGATCACTGCAGCCACATCATCGGCTGGCAGGAGGGTGCGGCCCTCTCTGCCCATCGTGCGTTAAAGCTGATTTGCGAAAAGGTAGGCGCCGCAAAAGCATGACCTGGGCTTGAGCGAACTTGCAAGCGATAGCTGCCATTGGTTATCGTGGTCGCAGCTGGTGAAAGGGTCCGCTCACATGTCTCCATCCCGCCGCGCATTCATAGCATCGCTAACCGCCGCAGGCGCGATGACTCAACTGGGCAAAGCCGCGCAAGCGTTTGCCGGCAGCTGTCCGTTCAAGCTTTCCGTCATCAACGATGAGCTAACGCCCGATTTTGAACGCGCCTGCGAAATCGCCACCAAAGACTTCGGCTTGCACTGGATCGAGCTGCGCTCCATGTGGAACAAAAACGTCACCGACCTCGACGCCAAAGAGATCGCCGAATCGCAGCGTATCTTGCAAAAATACCAACTCCGCGTAACCGACATAGCCAGCCCGCTCTTCAAGGTCGACTGGCCCGGGGCCCCACTTTCCAAGGAGAGTCCAAAGCGCGACCAGTTCCACGCCGGCTTCGACTTCAAGCAACAGGATCAGTTGCTGGAGCACTGTATCGAACTGTCAAAGCAATTCAAAACCGATCGCATTCGCTGCTTCGACTTCTGGCGGCTGGAGAATCCGGCCCCCTACCGCGCCGCGATCAATGACAAGTTACGCGCCGCCGCTGAGACCTGCGCCAAGAGCAACCTGATCCTGCTTCTGGAGAATGAAATGGCGTGCAACACGGCCACGGGCGAGGAGGCGGCCGCCGTCCTCAAAGCCATCCCCAACAAGAACCTCATGCTCAACTGGGACCCGGGGAATGCCGCCGCTCTCGGCAGTACTCCCTATCCTGACGGGTACCGCCTGCTGCCTTTCGAGCGCATCGGGCATTGCCACGCAAAAGATGTAGTGCGACCGCCGGGCAAAAAATATGAGTGGGCGCCGGTGGGAGCGGGGGTCGTCGACTGGGTAGGCCAGTTCCGGGCCTTCGCCAAGGATGGCTATCATTACGCCGTAAGCCTCGAGACCCATTGGCGTGGTGCGGGCACGCCAGAAGCCTCCACCCGAATCAGCATGAAAGGCCTCAAGGAAACTCTAAGCAAGGCCGGCCTCAACTGCTGAAAAGAGTGAAGAGCACGGCGCCGAGCACCTAACAACTCTGAACGAAGGGCACGGACAGCTTCAGCCGTGCCGTAACAGGTTAAGCGAATGAGGGCTTTAGAGCGTGTGTGAGAACTCCATTTCCAGGCTCTGCGGGACTAAATTCGTAAATCCTGGTTCTCACACACCCTCTTTAGCCCCTGAGGTACGTCTTTTCCGATCCTTCGTGGCTAAGCCCCTGCCCTTCCTGCAGATACCTTTCCCCTCACCGTCAACTGCTGAAAACATTAATCCGTCGACTGCGGATCGCTGACCTCTTTGGCATAGAACATGTGCGAAATCCGAGGCGGCTCTTTGCCTCGATGGAAGCTCCACACCCGATCCAGAATCTGTCGATCGGAAGCGGTAAACCGCTCCCTCTGGCGCAGATATTCCAGCCACGACTCGGTCACAAACGTCTCATTGATATGTCCGGGGTCTGAAGCATCCTGGTAGACCCCCCAGCGAATCGCCCCGTCACGCAAGCGCACGTCCCGCAGCCGATGCACCGCCTTGGTGAAGCCTGCATAGTCCCTCGGGTCAATGTAGTAATCGACAGAAACCCTGACCGGCCCTTCGCTGTCCTCACGCTCCGAGTTCAGCTGGGGTGCAGGCAGTTTGTAGCGGTAGGGGCTGAGGTCGGGCTGCACTCCACGCAGCACATGAAAACGAAGAGAGAAAGGGAGAGTAATCGCCAGCCCGACGGACGCGCACAGTAGCGACTTTGAAGTGGAAACGTGCTCCGCGATAAAGCCCCATATCACCCCGCCCAGGGCCATGCCGCCGGCGAAGGTCATCTGGTAGGCGCCCAGCGCTCGAGCCTGCACCCATGCTGGAACAGACACCTGCACTGCGAGGTTGAGAGTAGACATAGCGCTGGTCCAGGCAAACCCGCCGGCAATCAGCATAGGAATAATGAACCAGAGACTTTTGACCAGAGCCAGAACAGCCAGGGTAGCGACGAACACACCGCTGGCTGCGGCGATGATGGCATCTGCTTTCAGAACCCTGCGCACACGGGGGAGACTGGTGGCGCCAATCACCGCGCCCAGCCCCATGCAGCCATTCAGGATCCCGTACCCCATCGCGCCCTGCCGCATATCGTTACGGGCCACTAAAGCCAGCAGGGCCCAAACGGCGCTCACAAAAAGGGTGAAGATGAGCGTCCGCATGAAGGCCGCCTGCAGCATGGGAGCGTACCGCACGTAGCGAATCCCTGCCCGCACGGACCCTCGTATACGCTCCGACGGCAGCGCGCTCTTGAATGCCGGGTTGCGTTGCCAGCGATACAAAACCAGGATCACACCCACGAACGAAAGGGAATTGAGCAGAAACACCGACGCGGCGCCGGTCGTGGCGAGAGCGAAAAGCGCCACCATCAGGCCACCCAGGGCGGGCCCCAGGGCGCGGGCCAGGTTGAACCCGGCCGAGTTGAGCGAGACGGCATCCGGCAGCTGCGCCCGCGGAATCACCTCCGGAACAATGGCTTGCCAGGCTGGGCTGTTCATCGCCGCGCCGATATTCAGCAGGAAGGTGAGAATCAGCAGAATCCAGGGCGAGATCACGTCAAAGAACGTGAGCACGCTGAGGATGGCGACCGCCATGAGCATCCACGCCTGCCAGAAAATGAGCAGCCGCCGGCGATCGAAAATATCGGCCGTTGCCCCGGCCAGCAGGCCCAGGATGACCACGGGAAGGCTGGCCGCCGTCTGCATCAGGGCAATCAGCAAGGGGGAGGTGGTGAGCACCGTCATCAGCCACGTGCCCGCCGTATCCTGCATCCACCCCCCCAGGTTGGAAACGATGGACGCGAGCCACAAATCCCGAAAAAGCGGCACCCCAAGCGGTTCAAACCCGTGAAGCTTGGGCGGGGTCTCCAGCTGATCTGTATTCAAGGTGGTCATTGGACGGGCAGGCAGAAGGTCCCTGCTTTGCATTATCCCAGAGTGTTATAGAACGCCGGCCCCAATGTGCCGATGAACGCAACACTGATTCTTCAAAAAAGACTCGGACGACTTTCCGCGAATCTTTCGGTCTTAGTCGTCAGGCACCAAGGGAGGGAAAAGAAATGGCCGGCAATGCATTGCGAACCGGGGCATGGAAGACCGTTACGGCCGTCCTGCTGACCTCCATTCCGTTGGCGGAGCGAATGTTGCTCTATCACTTGGCCATGACCGCCTGTATCTTGCTGCCGGTAAGACCCTTCACCGACCAATAAACCCGGGCTACCACCGCCCTCAACCCCAAACCCCTTCACCAGCCGACAAGCCCGGGTGCCCAACGTTCACCGAAGCGTACGGGGGCCGAAAAAGACG
Organism: uncultured Acidobacteriaceae bacterium; assembly: GCA_963830325.1. Classification (GTDB taxonomy): domain Bacteria; phylum Acidobacteriota; class Terriglobia; order Terriglobales; family Acidobacteriaceae; genus PALSA-350. The sequence continues at coordinate 236,727 of CAWHMV010000002.1, read as the reverse complement.
GGGCGAAGCCCCTCCATAGCTTTTTGAAAAGCGTATCCTGAACCTGTTGTGACCCTTCTACTGCGATCAATGGCCCGACGAATTCTACCCACCACCATTGTGGCGCTCTTGCTGGCCCTGCTGGTGACTCAGACCGCCTCTTCCATTTGCACTGCGCAGTGCCTCCAGCATCGACCAGCGTCCGCAAGAACCCACTGCCACGCGATGCACCCATCATCGAAGGGCATCACAGCTCAAACCTGCCCCCCCACTGCCACCTCCTTCTGTGTGACCGATCTACTGGCAAACAACCAGCAAACAACCCTGCTCCAGCCAACAATCCGCGCCGACGCGCGTCCGACCGCGCTGCTCCCCGTCTTGACCGTAGCCGCCCGTAGACCCGTTTTCCCGCGGCTCCGAACTAGCATCGGCGACCCGCCATTGATCACTCCTCTCCGCGTCTAGTCCCTCCCCTCCTTTCTGCCTGACGGAGATCTGCGCCCGCCGATCCCTTCCGTGCTTTCCGCCATCGATTCATAAGGAGTCGCCATGAGTACCCGACGTACCTTCCTGGGCCGCGCCCTGAGCGCCTGCTCCGCCCTCTTTGCCGCGCGCACCCTATCCGCCCAAACCATGCAAATGCAAACGCCCATGCCGCCGCCGGCTACCCCGGCGCGTCCGCAAACACCACTCCCACGCACCCACGCCATGCCGTCTTCCACATCTCAAATACCCGTAGTAACCACCGATGTTGGCGACCTCGCCTACACCATGGACGGCTCCACCAAGGTCTACCACCTGGTCGCGGAAGTCCTGCGCCAAAAAATCCACCCCGACAAAACCATCGACGTCTGGGGATTCAACGGCAGCGCTCCCGGCCCGACCATCCAGGTCAACCAGGGCGATCACGTCCGCGTAATCTTCGACAACCACTTGCCCGAGCCAAGCTCCATCCACTGGCATGGCTTTGAAGACATGATCGGCAACGACGGCATGCCCGGCATCAGCCAGGAGCCGGTAAGACCAGGCGGCCGCTTCATCTATGAATTCGAAATCCACCAGACAGGCACCTACTTCTACCACTCCCACATGGCTATGCAGGAAATGGTGGGCATGCTCGGCGGGTTCATCATGCATCCCCGCACCCCGTACCACCCGCGCTGCGACAAAGACTTCCTACTCCACCTGCAGGAGTACGCCATCCTTCCCAACAACACCGTGCCCAACACCATGAACATGGAATACAACTGGCTCCTGCTCAACGGCAAGGCGGGTCCTGCATCTACTCCGCTGATTGTTCGCCAGGGCGACCGGGTCCGCATTCGCTTTGTGAACCTGGGCATGGACCATCATCCCTTGCATATTCACGGATACACATTCCAGGTCACGGGCACCGAGGGAGGCCGCATTCCAGAAACCGCCTGGTGGCCTGGAACCACGGTCCTGGTAGGCGTGGCGCAGGCGCGGGACATCGAAATCACCGCCGACCGCACCGGCGACTGGATGCTGCATTGCCACCTGCCGCACCACATGATGAACCAAATGTCCTCCAACGTGGGCACCATGACCCGCCGGCCGGGTCAGCCCGCCGGGGTGGATATGAACACCGGCATGGGCATGCTGCAAGGCACCCCGGGCGCGCCCACCGGTGACGACTACGGAACCAGCCTGGGCCGCGGCATGGGTTTCGGAAGTACGGCGGACATGGCTACCGCCAACGGGCCGCTGGCGCAGGGCATGCCGGGAATGAACAACATGGCCGTCGACGTCACTGCCAACGCAAACTCAGTGCCAGGCTTCCCCCAGGACGCTTACATGGAAGGTCCCGCCATGGCCATGGACCAGATGGTCGACAAGCCGGAGAACTACGGCCTTCGTCCCGGCTGGAGCGGCTACATGATGGGCATGATGACCTTTCTGCGCGTACTGCCGCCCGACAAATACGACGAAGTGGTGGCGCGCATGAAGCAGGCGCAAAGGCCCAACGATCCCTACGCATCGCTATTGCAGAGCACTTCCTAACTAGCCACGGAGAAGACGATGTACAAGAGATTCGCGCCCGTACTATGGTTGTGTGCCGCTCCACTTCTAGCCCAGAACGGGCCGCAGCCGGCAATGCAAATGCCGGGAATGTCGATGGAAAAACCGCCCACGCCCGTGCCCCGGCTGCTCGAGGGTGTCGCGTCGCGCCCGCCGCGCAAGCTGGAAGATTTTCTGGCCCTGGCCGACAAAAACAATCCGACTTTGCAGCAGGCCGCCGCGATCGTCCGCCGGTCTGAAGCGCAAGCAAAACAGGCCGCGCTCTATCCCAATCCCTCAGTCGGCTATGAAGGCGACCAGATTCGCGGCGGTTCCTACGGGGGCGGGGAACAGGGCGGCTTTGTTGCCCAAACCATCGTCCTGGGTGGCAAGCTCGGCCTCCGCCGCAACATTTATGAGCAGCAGAAGCAGTCTGATCAAATCGCAGCCGAGGTCCAACTCGCGCGTGTGCACAACGACGTAGCGCAGCTGTTTTACGACACCCTGACTGCTCAGCAAATGGTGGTAGTCCGCGGCCGGCTTCTGAGCTTAGCGAGCGATGCTGTTGAAACCGCGCATCAGCTGGCAAATGTGGGCCAGGCGGATTCACCCGACGTGCTGCAGGCCGAAGTCGAGGCGGAGCAGGCGGCCATCGACTACACCACAGCTCAGCGCGTGTTCCTGCAAAGGTTCAAGTCGTTGGCCACGCTTGCCGGCAGCCCCACCACCGAAGTCGCCCCCTTGGATGCGGACCTGACCGCGCCTCCCGACATAGATCCGGCCCGGATGGTAGACGCGATGGTCCAGCAGGCACCGACCGTAAAGCAGGCGCAACAGCAGGTCGCCGTCGCGGAAGCGAGATTAAAAGACGCCCGCCGTGAAGTCGTGCCCGACCTTCAACTACGCGCAGGGGAGCAACAAAATCTGGAGGCGCTCGCAGAAGCTCCGGGCAAGAAAACGGGAGCGCAGAGTTTTGCCAGCGTTGGAATCGAGCTGCCCCTTTGGAACCGCAACCAGGGCAACAAGCAGGCTGCGGAAGCGGACCTGAACCAGGCCCGGCAGGAGATCACGCGTACCCAATTATCTCTGCGCCAACGGGCCGAGACCCTGGCCCAAAACTACCTTTCCGCCAAGGAAGAAGCGGAGCGGTATCGCACCGCTCTGCTGCCCCGCGCCCGTCGGGCCTATGAGCTTTACCTGGATAAATACCGGAACATGGCACAGGCGTATCCTCAGGTCATTGTGTCGCAGCGCACTTTGTTCGAACTCGAAGTCCATTACATCGACTCCCTCGATCGCATCTGGCAGAATGCAATTGCGCTCCAGAATTACACCCTGCAGGGTGGGCTCGAAAAGCCACCGGCAGAGGCAAGATGAAAGGAACATGAATTGAATCCGCACAGCGACGAGAATCTGCAACTGTGGTTGATACGTCACGGAGAGACCGAGTGGAGCCTCTCCGGCGCCCATACCAGCAGAACCAACATCCCGCTGACCGAGCGAGGAAAAGAGCGTGCAGCGAAAATTCGCGACTACCTCGCTCAGCGTAAATTCAGCCTGGTGCTGACCAGCCCGCTGCTGCGTGCTCGGGAAACCTGCCGCATCGCGGGCTACGCGGATGTGGCGCAGATCGAAGAAAACCTGCGTGAATGGGACTACGGTATCTTCGAAGGCCGCACCACCGCCGACATTCGCAAAGACCAACCCGACTGGTCTATTTGGGACTCTCCTGTGCCTGAGGGGGAACCCGTGGAGCATGTCGCTGCTCGAGCCCAGAAGGTGATCGACCGAGCCCTGCAGGCCGGCGGCGATGTTGCGTTATTTGCCCACGCCCATATCCTGAGGATTCTGGCCGCCACCTGGTTAGGTCTCGAGCCTCGCGGGGGCCGTCTGTTTGCCCTGGGAACAGGATCGGTGAGTACCCTGGGCTACGAGCGGGAGAACCAGGTGATCTCCACCTGGAACCGGTCATTGGAGGAGTAAGGGGGAGGAGTAAGGGGGAGGAGTAGGGGAGGAGTAAGGAATCAGAACGCAATCCGCGCCAGCACAACTCCAAGCCACACCGCGAGCAGGCCAAGTAGAACGCTAAGCGACACATAGAGGGCGGCAATCAGGAAATCGCCCGTTTGCAGATGGACGAAGGTCTCCCATTCAAATGTGGAGAACGTGCTATAGGCACCCACGAACCCGATCGGGATCAGAAATCGCCACGCGGGATTGACCTCTGTGCGCTGCCCAACCGCAGCCAGAAAGAAGCCGATGATCAGGCAGGCCGTAAGGTTGATCACAAATGTGCCGTAAGGGAATCGAGTTCCCATTCGGTTGACTACGGTGGACCCGACAAGATACCGGGTCACGGAGCCCAGAGCACCCCCGATTGCGATAAAAAGGTATTTCTGCAAGTTCACCTCCACCAAGGCAACTGCCCGCGAGCGGAATTTTTTTGGACAGGTAACGAGGTCGTCGGACATGACTCCGCGACGGCTTCCCGTCAGGAGTCATCATCTGTCGAGCCAATGAGGCGAAACAGCGGTTGCAAGCGGTTTTCACCAAACCGCTCAGGGTGAACTCCTTCACCCTCACCAGTTAGATAAATGGGTGCGCCGCTATTGTCAATGTCTTTGTCGGCGGGGGAACCCGTTAAGGATTGTGAAAGACCTCCTGCATCTTGGTCCAGCTGCGTTCGCCCGCGAACGGAATTTGCATTGCATCTGTCTTGCTGAGCCACGCGATGTTGCGAGGTTCCCTGGCCAGCGTATCCATATCCTGTTTGTAGTTGTTCCCCGTGTATTCGTAGTAGGCAAACAGGTAGTAGTGACTCTCATCCATCTTATGAATGTAGATCGAGAAGTTGTGCATATGGTATTTGTCCAGCAAATCCCGGACGCCCTGATTGGACGCCGCATGAAGCGCTTCATATGCCGAGATCTTGTCCGGCTTGATCCCGATAATCATCCCAACGCGAGTGGGCTGACTCTGTTGACTGTAAAGCGCAATCGAAAGCACGCCGAGCAAAGCAAAAACAAAAACCTTCATCCTTACCTCCCCTTTTGAAGCGCCCCAATAATTTCACCTTTACTGGATTCAGAAAAGCCGATCCTGAATCCATTTGGAGAGAGTTGCCTCAGAGACAACCGCACGGCCGTGCTTCGACTGGATAAACAGGCAATTTCCGTACAACAAATTTGTCATCTCGACCGGAGCGAAGCGGAGCGGAGAGATCTGCGGTTTTCTCCCGGTTCTCACACACCTCTCATCGTCTAGCCGTCCCCCCTTTCGTTCGGCACCTTGCCAATGCCCATTCATTCGGTCATCATTTCAGAGTCATCCAAACCATGCGACTCGATTCCCACCAGCACTTCTGGCGTTACAGTCCCACCGAGCACACCTGGATGACGGACCAGATGCAAGCTCTGAAGCAAGACTTCCTCCCCCACGACCTGAAGCCATTGCTGGACAGTATTCAATTCGACGGCTGCATCGCCGTGCAGGCCCGGCAAAACCTCGAAGAAACCCGCTGGCTCCTGGAACTCGCAGAACAGTACCCATTCATCAAGGGTGTCGTCGGCTGGGTGAATCTGCGTTCGGACCGGCTCAGCGAACAATTGCAAAGATTTGCCCAGCATCCCAAACTGGTCGGCGTCCGCCACATAGTCCACGACGAACCCGACGACGACTTCATGCTGCGACCGGAGTTTCGCCGCGGCATTGCGCAGCTGCTTGACTTCAACTTGACCTACGATCTGCTGCTCTTTCCCAAACACCTCAAAGTAGCGTCTCAACTGGTGAAAGAATTCCCCCAGCAACCCTTCGTTCTCGACCACCTCGCCAAGCCAAAAATCGCCGAACGATTACTCTCCCCATGGAAGGAAGATCTGCATCAACTGGCAACATTCCCCAACGTGTTCTGCAAGCTTTCGGGCATGGTGACGGAGACGAATTGGAAGCAATGGCAGTCTGCCGACTTTTACCCTTACCTGGACGTGGCCCTCGAAGCATTCGGCCCCACTCGCCTCATGATCGGTTCCGACTGGCCGGTCTGCACCCTGTCGGCAGAATATGATCCCATGATGAAGATCGTGATGGACTACGTGCCAAAAGAATCAAAAAACGCAATTCTCGGGGACAACTGCGCTCGCTTCTACCAGATCCCTGCTGAGGAACAACTATGAAAGCCGCCGTCCTCCATGGTGCACGAGACATCCGCATAGAGCCCTATCGTCAACCCGAATTACATCCCGGCATGGTGTTGTTGCGTCCCCGCCGCGTGGGTATCTGCGGTACTGACCTGCATTACTACGAACACGGCTACAACGCCACCTTTGTCCCCGACCGTCCGTTTATTCTCGGTCACGAACTTACTGCCGAAGTGGCCGCGGTCGCGCCCGGCGTCGACGCCGTTAAAGTGGGTCAGCGGGTGACCGTAAACCCAGCCCGTGCCTGCGGCTTTTGCGCCTACTGCAAAGGCGGTCAGATCAATCTCTGCCGCAAGACCATCATGCTGGGTAGCGCCAGCACCACCCCGCCTACCGATGGAGCACTGGCGGAATTTGTCACCGTCCGCGCGGACCAGTGTCATCTGCTGCCTGACGACATGGACGATGGCATCGGCGCCATGATGGAGCCTCTCTCCGTCGCCCTGCACGCAGTCAAGCGTGCCGGAACGGTTTCGGGCAAGCGGGTGCTCGTGACCGGCGGAGGAACCATAGGCCTGCTGGTAGCCATGACAGCGCGCGCCTTTGGTGCGGTTCCGGTCGCGGTGAGCGATATTGTTGCGAACCGTCGTAACAAGGCAATCGAGCTGGGCGCGGATGTGGCCCTGGACCCGGCCGCGCACGATTTGCAACACCAGGTTCAGGAACTGACCGGCCTGGGCTTCGACATGGTCTTTGAGGCATCGGGAGCACCGCCGGCCCTGCGTGCAGCGTTTGACCTGGTGCGCCCTGGAGGCACCATCGTGCAAATCGGCACCGTGGGCACCGCCGACATTCCGATACCCGTGAACCAGCTCATGGTGCGAGAAATCAACTTCCGCGGATCGATGCGCTACGGTGACACTTTCGATGAAGCCATCAGGTTGGTGGCTGCTGGACGCATCCAAGTAAGCTCATTGATCAACAACGTCTTTGCTCTCGAGGATTCGGTGAAAGCCTTGCACCTTGCCGCAGATAAATCCGCGGCTCTGAAAGTGCAGATCCAACCCTAGAGCATGGCCATCGCTCCGATCGACGCCATCGTCATCGCTGTTTATCTGGTAGGCATCACCGCCTTCGGTATCAAAGTCGGCTATCGCCGGAATGCGTCCTCCCAGCAATACTTCCTAGCCAACAAATCTCTCGGCTGGTTTACGGTCGGCGCCGCCGTATTCACCTCGAATATCTCGACCATCCACCTGGTCGGCTACGCGGCTGGTGGCGCAAGAGACGGGCTGGTCATCGGCAACTTCGAATGGATGGCGTGCTTCATCCTCATCCTGCTGGCGCTGATGTTTGCTCCGTTCTATATCAACTCCGGCGTGGCCACGCTGCCGGAATTCATGGAGCGCCGCTATTGCCCTGCAGCGCGTACTTTCCTGGCAGTGATTGGCATTCTCGGAGCGCTTCTCATCCACATCGGCATCAGCCTGTTCGCGGCCGCCAAAGTATTCGAGACTCTGCTCGGCGTACCGATGTTTGCCACCATCCTTGTACTCTCGCTGTTCACGGTCACCTACGCCGCCCTGGGCGGCCTGAAGGCAGTGGTCATGACGGAGAGTATCCAGGTTGTGCTGCTGCTGGGTGGCGCGACCCTCATCACCATTATGGGGATGCTCGCACTGCCGAGGGTAGGCGTGCACGATCTGGCAACCCTGCGCCATGCCGTCGCCCCCGGACAACTGCACATGCTGCAGCCAGTGATCGATGGCCAGGGACATCTCAACGAATTCTCGTGGCTCGCGGTTCTGCTCGGCTATCCCATCTTAGGTATCTGGTACTGGTGTGCGGACCAAACCCACGTGCAGAGAGTGCTGGGCGCGCGCACCTTGCGGGACGGCCAGAACGGCGCTCTGTTTGCGGGCTTTCTCAAGCTCTCACCGGTTTTCCTGATGGTGTTCCCCGGAGTCATCGGATATGTGCTTTGGCAGAAAGGGGCGATCCATCTGGCCGACGTGCCTGGCACCGGTCGTCCGGACTACAACACCATGCTGCCGCAGCTGATTCAATATCTCATCCCGGTAGGGGTGCGCGGGTTGATCGCCGCCAGCCTCGCGGCCGCGCTCATGAGTTGTATGGCGGCCGCGCTCAATAGCTGCGCAACCTTAATCTCCATCGATGTAGTCAAGCGGCTCAGGCCGAAAGAAAGCGATGCGCAAGTGGTGCGCGTGGGGCGGATCACCACCGGGCTGATTATGGTGCTGGCCATGTTGTGGTCTACGCAGGGCGACCAGTTCGGAACCATCTTCGAAGCCGTCAACAAGATCCCCATGACCTTTGCCCCGGCTGTGACCACGGTCTTTGTGCTCGGCGTACTGTGGAAGCGAGGGACAAAGCAGGCAGCCATGGCCACTCTCTATTTTGGCTCCCTGATCGGAGTCATCTATTTTCTGGTCGATCTGCCGAGTACCGGCAAATGGTTCTTACCCTCCAGCCGGCTTACCGATTTCGGTGGATTCGTAACCGATCCAGTGCAGGGCCTGGGCATTCCATTCATGCTGGCCGGACCAATCATCGCCGTGGCCTGCGTCGCGATCTATGTCGCGACCAGCCTGCTGACGCCCGCCATGGACGAAGCCGAAGTATCAAAGGTATGTTGGGATCACCCGCTAGCCTTTCTCAAAGGACCTGTCACGGCGGTGAGCGATCCGCGCATCATCTCCCTACTGCTACTCGCGACCGTCGGGGTCTGTTACTACCTGCTAAGGTAATCGCGCCTCCAGATTGGAAACGCGAAGGGTGCCCCAGCCTGCCCCGGCGTGCCGTGGGGTCTCGCTTCTGAGACCTGGGTCCTCCTAGTAAAGGCCAATTTCGGCCCTGAATGTAACCACAGGTCAACCGCAATGATCCTCCACGGAAACCACCAAAACATGACACATCCGTGACAACTCCCTTTCCCAGCCAAGCTAAGCTGAGTCCTGAAACACAATGCCGGCCAAACGAAACAATCCGACAATACCTAGCTGGACCCACGATCAACTCGACTCCTCATCCCCACCCGAGGTAGAACCCGCCTATTTCGACTCCGTGCTAGACGCCTGGGTGCTCAGCAAGCACGCAGATATCCTGGCAGCGTTTCGTGCCTCGAATCTCGCCCCAACCGGCCCTCATGACAAAAACGACACCCTTAGGTCAAAAATTCGGACGGAAACCAAAGAAGCTCTCTCCCCGGCGCACCTACGCGCATGGCGGGAAAAGATAACCCCCGAAGTCCATGTACTCGCCGATACTTTGCCCACCGCCGAACCTGTGGACCTGATGGATGCGTACGCGCGGCCACTGTGTCTGTATTTGGCAGCCATGGTGACCGGGATCTCCCGCGAGGACGGCACACGTCTCTATGAAAAAGCCCAACGCGTTTCGGCCGCTGCCGCTGAACCTTACGACCCCGCTCTGCGCACCGGCGCGAAGGCCGCGAACGCTGATCTGCGGAGTTGCTTTCACTCCGGACCCGAAGCCCTGCGCGATTCCGGCTTCGTGGCTCTCTCGCAAACCCTACCCTGTCTATTGGGAAATGCCTGGTTCGCCCTCATCCAACATCCTCATCAATGGAGCCTATTGCATCAACAGCCTGGACTGACGGAGCAAGCCATCGACGAGCTGCTGCGCTACGCTGGCCTTGCGCGCACCCTCACCAGAACGGCTACCGCGGATATCCATCTGAATGGTTCGTCGGTTCGCAGGGGCGAGCAAATCATCCTCAGGATCATTGCCGGAAACCGCGATCCGGAGCGCTTTTTCCATCCCCATCAAGTCGATGTGACGCGGGGCGACGCAGGACATTTCACACTCGGGGCAGGCCCACACTCATGCGTAGCAGCCGGCCTGATTCGCATGGCCGCCGTTACGATCACTCGCCCCTTGCTCCAACGCTTCGCGCCGCCCACCCCAGCGCGCCCCGTTGACTGGCAGGGCGGTTCGGGCTTTCGCTTCCCCAGATCTTTATGGGTATGTTTGCATCCGAAGCCCACTTGCGGTGGCGAGTTGAGTGAGGAACGACCAGCTTCTCCTTCGCGGTAAAAATCCATTTCCAAACTCAGTCCAGTAGGGACGGCTGAACTTAGCCCAGGACGCTAGTCCTGGGCGGATTTGAAAGGGCGACAAGTCCCGCAGGGACGGCTGGAAATATGCCGCGGCGCAATCCTGGACAATCTTCAGCCATCCCTACGGGACTCAATCATATTTCGTGATGTACCCAGGACTAGCGTCGCGGACTATTTCAGCCGTCCCTGCGGGACTGAGTTTGGAAATGGAGTTCTCATAAACACTCTCAAGCCCCCGGCTGGTTTGATCCGTTGCAAATTGCCTCATAGCGTTCTCAAGAACGTAATCAGCGCCTCCCTCTCCTTAGGGCTCAGCTCTCTAAAATCTTCTGCGGCGTCGTGTGCTTCACCATCGTGACGGGCAATAGCATTTTCAAGAGACAACGATCCCAGGTCATGCATAAATCGGGCCTTTGTACGCAAACCCCAGAGAGGTGCAGTTCTTAACTTGTTCGCAGTGTCTTGCGGGCCAACCTGGACGATTCCATCTCCAGTTCCGATGTCGTGCAACAAGAAGTCGCTGAAGGGATGAATGACTTTGTCGCCCAAAGCTTCTGGAACCGTAAACATGCCACCATCGATAACCGTTCCTACAGGAGCCGTGGTGATGGCTTCCATATGGCAGACGTTGCAACCGAGCTGTCTGAACAGTCGTTGGCCTGCCAAAGCTGCGGGGCTCGCAGCCAGCGCGGTGTCGCGGGGAGGAACCATCGTTCCCCGCACAAACTGCGCAAAGTGGTCTATGTCAGCCATGCCGAGTTCATCTGGCTGATCGTTAATGCCCGTCGTGGTGTTAAGCACTTGAGTAACCTCGGTGGGGCGCAACCGGTTGGTGATTCCCATCTCGTTAAGATAGGCATCAGCAATAAACGAGAGCAAGCTACTGTGTTGGTCTTTCCAGCCGAAGCGTCCCACTCGGGTCTGTCCGGGAGCCTCAAAAATTGGAGCCATCACCACTTCGCCATGGACTCTGCCTCCACTCAACTCCGGTTGTTCAGCGGCGATGGTGATCAAAGTGTTGTCATCAATGGCTTCCACAAATCCATCCCCCAGGGTGTTGAGGGCAGCGCGTAATGTGCGGATGTTTTCCGTCGCGGGTATGCGCTCCTGGGCCTGCGGTCCGATAGCGCGATCGTCCACGATGGACCTGCCGGTAATGGTGTTTTTTCCATCGTTGATAAGAATGGTCGGGTTTACGAAATTACCATTTGCATCGTTGTGGCCGACGCGGAGTTCTGTGATCTGGCTGGCTGCCCCGCTATTCGGATTCTGATGGCAATTCACGCAGGAGGTTGCGTTGTATACAGGTCCAAGTCCATCCGCGACTGTTTCGTTTTGCTCATAGACTTGCTGATCCCGGGCGAATGTGTCGCCGGCGGGTTCAACAAGTCCGTTGTTAATGCTTGCAGCACCGTTAAAACTGGGCGTGTTAAACCCGGCCGGCGCTTCTGTCGCTGAGTTTGCTGCGACTCCAACCACTCCGGTACCCAACGCGGTCAGTGTTGCGAACAGGCAAGAACAGAGGAGTACTTTCCTCCGTGGGGGCATGAGCATGAGCGTTCCTCCAAGATGACACGAGTCACCTACGCGCGTGCGAGACGTAAGTTGGCTGATCCGTTGACCTTAAGTCTTCAAAACTGTGACGGAACATGGCCCGAAGGAAGAAGTCCCGTGCCTAACCAAACTGGTTTGCGCGAGGATTATTTCCACTGCGGAGAAAAAATGTTTTTGTTGAAGTTCACTCAATTGCAATCGCCGGCGCGATAGCATTACCGCTTCACCCGTTCAAAGTACAGGAGCATATGATCCCCGATCGTCCGAATTAACGGCAGGTGCGAAACACGTCTATCGATCAGGCGCAACAAGCTGAGCACTCGGGGATACTTATGGAAGATCGGTTCCAGATACAAAGGCGGAATCGCTACACCGATCCCCGCGCAGGAGCGCATGAGAAAAAATGGTGAGAACGACTTCCTCATTTCCCTCAAGGTCGGGTAATGCATTTTCACGTCCCGATCTCCTACCTTCACGGTAGCGACCCCAGAGGTTCTGCGAAAAGCGTTGCGATATTTGCCATGGACGAGAAACCAAAGCGTTTCTGAAAGGCAGAACCGGGTAGAAATGCAAAGGATGAGGGGAGCACCCATGGTAACCAGGCATGCTAGATCACGAGCAGTCTGATGAAAGTTCGTAATGCTATGCAGTCCCGAAAAGTTCGCCAATGCTCCGTCGAACGTTCTGCCGGAGCGAAGCTCAGCCTGGATCACTTCTTCCGCGCCATCACGCGCGACAACGGAGACGTCCAGCATCGTAAGAAAAATCTCGTCATCCCGGGTTCTGCAATTGAGCACCAGGATGGCATCGCCGGGCCGAAAGACGTCAGCAAGCACTTCCCACACGGTTCCGCGCTGGGGGCCGATCCTCGAGCGCGAAAAGAGGTCGTCATACCTCCAGGCTAGGCTTTCAAATTCCACGACAGTCTGTTTCTTACCTGCGGAGGAGGTAGTCAGGCTTTCACCTCAAAAACGGTGGAGAGCAGGCCCCATCGGGCAAGTTGAGCGCTAATCTCGAAGCAGAGGCGGGCCGAGGGCAAAGAAGAACAATGCGTATCCTTCACGGGGAACCCTCCATAGCTGCAAACTGGGCGCCGCGCAATTTATTCCCCGCAATGGGACCAATTTTTCTCGGTAGAAATCCACCGTCGTACTACTTTGGAAGGAGGTTGCTGCAATCGCGTTTACTTTTTGAAGACTTGCGTCATAAGCTGGGCCTGAACCTGGTTCAACTGCCTCAGCGTCGCCTCCAAAGTCTCCCGGTCTTCGAATGAAGCTCCGCCCAGGATGTCTTTAAGGCGAAAGGATGTGCGCCGCACGAGCAATTCGGCATTCTTTAGCTTTTTGCTGTCATCGCTAACGCCGATTTGGATCTTCCCCGCATACCGTTGCACCAGCTTGAGGGTTTCCGAGGCCTGCCCGGAATCACCCGAACTGAGCTGGTGGCTGGCCAGGTCTGTCATCTGGCTGACGAGCTCTGCGTAGAGAAAGCATCGGTCTCGGGGCTGAGCCTGATCCGCCTTGGCCTGAAGGGTGGCAAGAGCGCTTGGACGCTGGTCCGGAGACGGGGCGGACGCACAGATGCAGTTCAACGACGTCGTGGAGATGGCGACAGCAATGGCCACAAACTGCAGCTGCCGCCTCACAAACATCCAGCCTTATGGAGATATGCGTCGTCCACATCGGCCCGCGAAGCACGCCTGATGACGGCGTGCGCTCGTGCAACAAGTTCCCGCGAACTGAAAGGTATAGTCACGTAATCGTCGGCCCCCGTCTCAAGCAGAAGGACCTTTTCCGCGACCTCCGAACTCGCACTGAGAACGACAATCGGTAGACCGGGAATCAACTCCGACATTTGCCTGCACAGATCACGATCCGAGGGTCCAGGATGCTGTATGTGCACGATCACTGCCGAGGGCCGGCTAAAGCGAAGCACCTCCAGACCAGCCAGGCCATCTGGGACGAGATCAACCTCATATCCCTCCGAGCAGAGAAGCTGGCGCAGAGTCTCCTGTAAAGCATCATGGTTTGCTATGACCAGAATTCGATCAATGACTCGATCCGGGGTGGCAGGGCGCATGGCGAAAATTGGAGTGTTCAAGGTTGCTGCCAACCTGGTGGTCACCTCGAATCGTTTCCCTTCATGCGGTTGATTCACACCGTTATCAGAGCTCTCTTTCACTGAAGATCCGTGCCGCTTTGTGTACTTGCCGAGCTGCAAACGCAGTTTCCGCGTGGCCCGGAAGAAAGTCATTTTGATCGAGCCTTCCGAGGCATTGAGAATCTCGCTCACGCTTTGCAGCTTGAGGCCCTCAAAATGCCTCAGGTCAAAAACCATGCGCTCTCGCGGCGTAAGTCTTTGCAAAGCCTTCGAAATATGCGCGCCCAACTCGCGGTCTAATAGTTGTTGCTCGGGGTTATTACCTGGTCTGTCGTCCGACAGTTGGTTCAGCAATTCGTCGTCGGTGATCTCGATTGCGTTATTCTTTTTGCGGGCTCGATTCCTCCGCAGGTGATCCAGGCAGACGTTGGTGACAATGCGGTAGATCCAGGTACCGAAGGAGCACTCGAAACGGAAGCCATCCAGCTTCTTATAAACCTTCAGAAACGCCTCTTGATGGATGTCCTGAGCGTCGCTTGCCGACCCGGTGAGCCGCAAAGCGAGCCGTAAAACCGCTTGATCGTAGGTATGTACCAACTGCTCGAATGCGGCTTGGCTGCCGCCTTGAGCCTCGCGAACCAGGGAACAATCCTGGATATAACCTATGCTCTCCATTGGCGTTCTCCGAGGCATGTCTATGGTCGAAGTCAGCAAAGAGGGGGTGCCAACTCCTCAAGCCACCGGATGCCGATACCTCTGCGGCACCACACAGCAGTAAACTGCCCGGCACCCGTTTTATTCGCGCCGCTCTGAAAATAGTCGGTCACGGCGAAATCGCTTGGAATAAAACCGTTACCCACAAGTTCAGCACAGTAAGACGCAGGGTGAACCTTTGCACAAAATAGAAACCGAGGAGCAGAAATGATCAGGATGAGGAAGACGAGCAGGAGAAGGACTGACTGGATTTTTTGCTTAGCATCCTTTGTGATGACAGCTTCAATCAGCTTTCAGCCGGCCCCACCGGGAGTGGCCGCCGCATCGGCCGCTGCAGGAAAAGCCGAAGTCAAGATCGATAACTTCAGCTTTTCGCCGGCTGCACTTAAGGTGAAGGCCGGGACTCAGATCACCTGGACGAACAGGGATGACATTCCCCACACGGTGGTCAGTGACGGCCAGGCATTTAAATCCAAAGTGCTGGCTACCGGCGAGAAGTTCACGTTCACGGCCGACAAGCCCGGCACCTACTCCTACTCTTGTTCAATTCATCCGAATATGACCGGCAAAGTGGTTGTGGAGTAGGCGCGTAGAAGCCCACTGTGAAATTGGGCGGCGGCCGACTTTGAAGAGCGATCCACTCATTTGACTCATCTCCTTTGACGCCAAAGTCGTTGAGGAAAAATATAGGTGAAACCGCCAAAGCTCTCCCAGTGTGTGGAGCTGCTGGTGAACCCGTGATCGAAGCCGGCGTCGATAACCAGATTTCTCCGCACCGCGTACGATGCGGACCAAAGATTCCCGATTGCATAGCCGTCCGTCAAGGGCTGCGCAAAATGCCATACTTCGCCCGAGATTGTATATTTGCCCATTGGATGCGAGATCGATAGCGTCTCGGCAAACTGCGCTCGCCGCACTTTGGTCTTGTCGTCCTGCTGCTCTGTCATCAGGCCGTTCACGTCGAAGTGAAAACCGTGCAGATCGTCACTCAACAGGATCGCCGCACTCTGCACAAAGGTGCCGAGATCGAGCTCCGGCGCTGGGCTCGCATACAGCCGCCGCAGGTACTGGCCAGAGATCGTTGGCCGCGCGTCCTTGCCCGGCAGAATGACCGCCTGCACACCCGCGAAGACTTCGCCCGGCCGGTTACCCGAAACCTCAGCCCCGGTACTCCGGGTGAAAGGCTCGAAGAGGGCTAGCACCTCCACTCGCTGGTCGAGTGTCAGCTTCGACACTTGATTGAAGCCCAGGCGGTTCTTGAATTCGGAGGAGTTAGTCGCATACAAGCCACCATTCTCAAACTGCAAATAGCCTATCGGGGTCAGGGTTGCCGGCGTTGAGACTGTTGGTCTCGCGGGATTCACTTCCGGCCCATCGGAAAGATTGACCTGCGCCCGAAGCAAAGTTCGGCCCGGCAGAAGCAGTGCTCCCAAGACAATCAGGGTTAAGTGGATTTTCAGGTTGCCCAACAATGGAATTATTATCGTGCCTCGACAGCAGTGTACTTAGACTCCCGATTGCCCACCTTCACAAAAAGGTGTCGGCCATCATCGCGGAGCTGGAAAAGTATCCCTGGCTGCTGGTGATAGAGCGACGGGCTCTTGCTGAGGGCTTTGCTCCAGCCTAAGGTCGCTCTTTGGGCAATGCTATCCGTCGCGCTGCTGACCGGCGCAATGTTTGCAGCGAAGGCCACACCGGAAAATGCGAAAACACCCGCTATGATAAGTTTCATTGAGTTATATCTCCCTTCAGTTATCGTAACTGCTCATAACTTGCAAATACCCCTCACTTATGAGAACTGACCCGGGCACATTTTATTCTAATAGCCGCTGACCCAGGCAAACATCGGAGGCGCCTAGGCGAGGAGACGCTTCGCTAAGTGCACCTACCTTGGAATAAATAGTGCGTGGCTCAGTTAAGATAGGTGCGGAACAGTGCAACGTTGTGAGAACGATTGTTGAAACGGATGCTAATTGCTGCTCCTGCTTAATCAATGCTAGAGCGCACTCACCGATCAGCAACAATAACTCAAAGGTTAAGAGGAGAAATATATGAAGAAGTACGCAAGAAATCTAGTCGCAGTCACGTTCCTGCTTGGGTTGAGTGTGGCTGCCAACGCTGAGACTCGCAGCCTGGTTGCTGTAAAACTGCCCTTCGCGTTTGTGGCCAGCGGAATAACGTTTCCTGCCGGCACCTACACGGTAAAGCGCTTTTCGCAGCAACCATTCGACACACTCATGCTTACCAGCGATGACAAGGGTACCAGTGTCTTTGTCCGCCCTGTCGAGATGGAAGAAGCTTCCGACGACAAGCCCAAAGTGAGTTTCCATAAGGTGGGAGAACAGCACTTTCTCAGCGCGATAGAGACCGCAGATTACATTTATAACTTCAATGTATCTAAATCGGTCCTGCTGGAGGCCGCCGCCAAACAACACGATATCGCCCCTGGTTCGGCGAGCGGCGGGGGCAAATAGATCGTTCAATCACTCTTCCATTCCACGCTCTTCAGCTTATGAAGTTTAGCTGCAGAATAGTCCATCCCTCCCCAACCAGGGAGGGATGACTGTTCCTGGTCAGATCTATTTGGTTCGGGAACATGAACGCTACACACTATGCTTCTTGACTCATGTTTGGGGTGGCCCGGACTCACAGGCACGATGGCTCCCTCCGGAATGCCAAAGGGAATCTTGATCCTGAACATTGTTCCGGTCTTATCTCTCTCGTCAAGGTAAATCTCGCCGCCATGATCTTCGACAATCTTCTTTGCTATCGCAAGACCCAGTCCGCTGCCTCCGGCCTTGCCGTAGCTTACAAACGGTTCAAAAGCGGAACTCTGAATCGCCGGCGGGACGCCGGGTCCGTTATCCCACACGCCAATTTGCAAGCAAGCGCGATCTCCAGTCGTGGTGATGACGATCTGTCCCGAGTCCGGAGAAACCGCCTCACAAGCATTGAGTACCAGGTTGGTGATCACCCGCTCGAGAGAATTCTCATCGAACCAACCCACCGCCGTCCCTTCATGATGATGCTGGATGGTGATGCGGCGGAACTCCTGTCTGACACTTGTCATCCGAATCAGCCGACGAATTGTTTCAACAATGTTCCGTATGGCCGGTCGAAGCGTGTCACGGCCAGTGGAGCACTCCAACAGAGAGGAGAGCAGCTCATTCATGCCCTCAACGGCAGATCGAATTTCCTGGTAGAAATCGTTCCTTTGCGTCTGGCTAATGTCTGCTTCGCTGAGGAATTCCGCATTTGCGAGGATTGCACTAAGAGGATGGCGAAGATCGTGGGAGATGAGGGCGACCATCCTGCTTAGGGCAGAAAGCGGCTCCAGCGATGGTCGATCCGGCTGCACGCTCCACAACGATTCAGTCGGCAATGACCGTCGCCGACACACTGCTCGCTCCAGCATTCAAACACTCCCATCCGCGATCGGCCGAAGTCTAGGGAGGACGATTTCCTGCTCCGGGATCACCATGCACTCCCTTTGGAGCGCCCTTAAGAAAAGGAACTATCTGTACGTTTGCATCAAGAGCTCCGTGTGCCTTGCATCATATATCATATATCACAATCCGGTGCGTTACTTGGGGCACATCCGCGACCCTGGCTCCTCTAAAAAGCGACATTTCTTTGAGTACGCTACGTATCAATTTGGTCCGTCCTTTTGGCAATATTCCTTCCTTTTTAAAAAGGGCGTTGATGAGACAAGTGTCCGGGTCGTGGGGCACCAGGACTGCGGAGTGACTCGCGAACCATCTTCCGGGCTCTCGCCAGGCGCGACATAACAGTTCCCATCGGAATCGACAAAATCTCCGCAATCTCGCGGTAAGACGCTTCTTCAACGTCACACAGCAAAATGACTTCCCGAAACATGACCGGCAGCTGTTCGATGGCCCGCTGGACTGCGTCCACGTCGGAACGCCCGATCAAAAGCGACTCAGGCGTCGCGGAAGTTGCGGGCAGGTCTTCCTCCGACTCCATCCCCGTGGTCATGCGCCGCTCAAGTTTCGAGCGGGAACCTAGAAATGTGTTCCTGAGGATTCGAAATATCCATGCCCGAAAATTGGTGTCAGGCTGGAATGATGCGAAACTGCGCCATGCTTTTAGGTAAGTCTCTTGCACCAGATCTTCAGCTTCGTTCTGATTCTGTGCCAGCCAGCGCGCCAGGTTGTAAAGGGAATCGAAGAGGGGCATCGCCAATTCCTCGAACCCAGCCAACGATCTATCTTTCTGTGAGAATGAGGGCCCATATCCAGGCATCCCCTGTAGGCTCAAACCAAGACGTCTCATTTGCCTTCTCCCCCAATCGTGCGACCGGGTTTCGAACTGGCTACACCCGCAACCCACAGTGCGCGTCAGGCCGTCCGCCATCAATTCACCCGGCCTTTTCTCCTCATAACCGGTTCATTGCCTGCCAAGTACATAGCCGCTAAGGGGTTAGCTCCGCACCTATCCTCCGCCGCGGCCTGCCGAAACCCCTGACTCGCGGGCACGATGGAGACTCTCGTCCCATATTCCGGAGCCTCATGCCCACTGCAAAAGTGCTAGACTTCCGTCCGAAGCCCAATATGGAACCTCTGCGCCATGTGTTCGTTGTGCGATTCGGGACCTATGAGGTTTCTCTCCAGTCGGGCGAGGTGCGCAAAGCGGGTGTGAGAATCAGAGTCCAGCAGCAGCCGCTGAAACTGCTCGGGGTTCTGCTGGAACATCCAGGAGAAGTCGTTACCAGGGAGGAATTACGCAGCCGGGTCTGGCCGGACGAAAGCTTTGGTGATTTCGACCAGGCGGTCAACATTGCCATCGCCAAGCTCCGGAGCGCGTTAGGGGACTCGGCGGAGAACCCGCGATATATAGAAACTCTTCCAAAACGCGGCTATCGTTTCATTGCGGACGTGTCCTTTGTCGACGCGGACGGCCGAATACGAAGGCCAGAATCGGCGTCCGCCCTCCCGCCTGAGACAGAGCCTGTGCACCAGCTGCAAAGCAACGGGCTGGCGATTCCGCCGGTAGTGCCAGAGTCCGCGCCTCAACTCCAAAACCCGGCAACGGCCGTTGCACCGCAACGCCCACGATGGCTGACGCGTCGCGTCATCATGGCCCTGGCACTCGTACTGGGTTTGGCGATTCTTTCCCTCTTTCTCTTTCGGTCGCGTCGCCGAGCTCCCACCGCCATCCGGTCTCTGGCGGTCCTTCCGTTAGAAAATCTCTCTGGCGAGGCTTCGCAGAATTACTTCTCTGACGGAATGACGGACGAACTAATTACCGACTTGGCGCAGATCAGCGCATTACGGGTGATCTCCCGCACCTCCGTAATGGTTTATAAAGGAGCGCGCAAGCCTCTGCCGCAAATCGCTCGTGAGCTCCACGTGGACGCCGTGGTAGAAGGCACCGTGCTCCGTGCCGGCGATCGGGTCCGCATCACGGCGCAGTTGATCGATGCCTCGACTGACAAGCACTTGTGGTCCCAAAGCTATCAGGGTGAGTTGCGAGATACCCTGGCACTGCAGGACCGCGTGGCAAGAGAGATTGCAGAGCAAATTCAAATCAATTTAACGCCACGGGAGCAAGCTGCGCTGAAAAGCGTGAAGGTCGTGAATCCCGAGGCTTACGAGTCTTATCTCAAAGGCCGGTATTTCTGGAATAAGCGAACGGCAGATGGTTTGAAGGTTGGCTTGGCTTATTTCAACCAGGCGGTCGAAGAGGACCCAAACTATGCCCAGGCTTATTCCGGTTTAGCCGACACCTATGCTTTGCTGGGAGACTGGCAGTATGCCGTAATGACGCCTGCGCAGGCCTACCCGAAAGCGAAGGCTGCGGCGCTCAAGGCTGTGGAATTGGACAAGACCCTTGGTGAAGCCCACAACTCGCTTGCATTCGTGCTGGACGGGTTTGATTGGGATCTGGATTCTGGCGGGAAGGAATTTCGGCGGGCCATTGAACTAAACCCAGGCTACGCAACCGCTCACCATTGGTATGCCTGGCACCTGGGTCTATTGGGCCGGTATGACGAAGCGATTGCGGAGATGAGAAAAGCAGAAAGTCTAGACCCGTTATCTCTTATTATTAACGCCGATTTGGCGGAGCTCCTGGTCATTGCGCATTCATATGACGAATCCATGCGACAAAGCCGTAAGACAATCGAAATGGATCCTAATTTCGCCATGGCCCATAATCAACTCGGCCAGGCGTACCTGCAACAACACGAGTATGAGCAAGCAGTCGTAGAACTGCAAAGAGCAGTCCAGCTTTCTGCGGGGAGTCCGACCTGCATCGCTAATCTTGCTCGCGCCTATGCGTTATCCGGCCGCAGGAGCGAAGCAGTCAAGCTGCTGAGTGACCTGAAGACGAGTTCAACCCCCGGTTTTTCGCATGCTTCAGAGATTGCCGCGATCTATGTGTCGCTCGGGGATAAGGATGAAGCGATGAATTGGCTCGAAAAAGGTTACGCAGAACGATTTAATCCTGGCGTGTTGATACGGCCGGGCTTCGACCCTCTCCGCTCCGATCCGCGCTTTCGAGATCTTGTGCACCGCACTGGCTTACCCGGGTGAGCCAGACGCTCTCCCATGAAAGCGTTACCCTCCCCTTTGTCATGCCGAGCGTACCCGGATTTCCTGTTCTCACGCAGACGCTGATCTAGCGGCAATCGAATGCTAATACGCGAAGCATCTGATCGATCCCCATGCCTTCTGCCATCGCGTCCATCATGCGCCGAAAGCGGGGCGGCATTTTTTGATTCTTGGTACAGTACATCACTCGTATCACGTCGTCATACTCGGCGGAAATCAGAGGTTCTATTCCGGAAACCTCTCTCAAGCCAATGCGAGACAGCATTCGGTGCTGATTGTCCCGGCTTCCCGCGGAAAAGATTGCGATTGCATTTGTATCCTCCGATTGGTTCACGAGCGCAAGGGCGACCGCTCCGGCAGCTGCGGCGAGTTGTACGCCGATGCCCGGCGCAAGACTACTCTGTGTTCGGAGCGCGGGGTCAACCACCCATCTTCCGATCTCAATCGCATTGTTACGATGGCGGCCGAGACTAAGCAGTGTTTCCCGGAACTGCTTCTCGCCAAGCAGCGTCTCCGTCAGGCACGGGAGGCTGTTCCCGGCCAAGGGGTAAACTCGCACACAGCCGGCAAGACTGTCGCCGAAATAAGCCAGCACATGCCAGGCGTAGGGGTCGATTGGGTCAGAGTCTTTATAGCACCCATCGCCGGTTTTGAACTTAGGGCGTCTGCCGTTGTCAAAGAGAGCGGCGCCGCGAAGCGATCTTACCTCGTCTAACCATTCAGGCGATGACTCTTCTGCGCCACTCATCGAGTCCCGGAGAGGGCAGCGCACTTGCCACGACAAGAACTGAGAAGGCGCCTCTGAGAGAATTGGGAACGCGCGGCAATGATTTTCAGCCAACTCTACACAATCAGCGAGGAATTGGGCGTAGGCGCCCAGTGCTGCGCTACCAGCGGCTACCAGGGCCGGGAAGCTTTCGGGAATGCGATCGATCAGCTTTGCCAGTTCTCGTGCATTGAATTTTGTATGCCCGATATCCAGGTCGATGTGCTCGGTCACAAAGCTTAAGCTGTGAAGGATCTCCGGTCCAAAGATTTCGATGCATCTCGATAGGAACAATCCGCCATAGCGCAGGGGAAGCTGCTCGATCTCGTACTCAATGGCAATTTGCGCATAGGGTGTATTACCAGCAATGTTCTCCTCGTGAACCCGGCAATAGCGCCTCGCTCCGTAGCTGGGCCTTAGGCGCAGCAGTTCATCGGCGTCTACTGGAGGCGTATGCCGTAAATTCCAGTGACCTGCCAGCGAACGAAGATCGGCAATCATCATCAGATGATGGCCGGCTTCGGCGCGGGCATGTCTCGTCAATGCTTCCCCAAGTTCTGGGAGTCCAAGGGCTGAACAGCGATCGGCCGCCCGGCGAATCCACCCCTCCACCGGTTCCGTCATCGGTGCGCCGATGGCGCTGAAATAAAGGAGAAAGGCTTCCAGAAATCGTGGATCGTTGCTCGACCGAAGGGCACTGAGGCCAGGGCTTGTCTCAAACCGCTCCCTCGCTGGAGCCAGAAGTAGGTTGTAACTTGCTAAGGATGGATTTGTGTTCATCTTTGCTTGTTTCCCTTCTTGGGTTGCTTGGCCCTGAACTCTTGCCCTCTCAGGTCACAGTTCTTATGAGGCGACCCGTCGGCGGAGAGAGATCTCTCCCCGCTGATGGGCCAGACATGTTGAATGGTTTAGAACTGCGCTTTGAGGGCGAACTGGTACAGACGAGGCGTATAGTTCGGATCGAAGTTGCTAACTACTCCGAAGTTCGTGCTGCCAAGTTCAGTACTGCCGTCCCCCAGCGGGAAGATGAAGCTGGGTGTGTTGGTGACGTTGTAGGCCTCTGCGCGGAATTGCAGGTTCACGCGCTCCGTCACCGCAAAGTTCTTGAAGAGAGACAGATCCACGTGACGGAAGTCGGGGCCGAAGAGCGAGTTGCGCGGCGTATTGCCAATTTCCCCGGTAGGCTGAGGGGCGAAGGCGGCAGTATTGAAGAACTCGGCCTTCGACCTGTTCCCACGAGGGTCGAACAGAGTGTTGGGGCGATCCCTGCCTCCACCGTTATTCGGCACAGCGCGATCCGCATAGGACTCGGTGACCGACTGCCCGGTGGCCGGATTAATATACGTCGTGGTGTCGTTATTGCCCGGTCCGGCATTGCCTCCATTGTTGAGAATGGTGAAAGGCTTACCGCTCTGAAAGACTGTGATGGTGTTGATTTCCCAACCTGTAAGCGCCTCTTTCGTTATCCCTGTCCAGCTCTTGCCATACTGAAACTGGTAGTTCAGAGACAGCGCAAAGCGGTTCTGGATATCGTTCTCCGCGATACCATACTCAATTTGCCGAAGCCGGGTTGGGTCAGCATCGCTGAAGCCCTCCTGGCTACCCTCCTGCGAGTACCCGGTATTGTCGCTAAGCGCCTTTGACCAGGTGTAGTTCGCATCGAAGGCCAAACCCTTGGTGAAGCGCCGCTGGAGAGCGACTTGTAGACCGTTGTAGTTGGAGATGCCTTCACTCTGCACCAACCCTACCCCGCTCAGGTTGCCTCCAGGGAACTGGGGGTCCAGTTTGCGCGGTCCGCTATTAGGCCGAACGGCTGTACCCGCCTGGTAGAGAGGGCTATTGGGGTTGGTGCTGTACGGTGCGGGTTGGTTGATGTCGTTGATCACCTGTGGCAGGTGATGGCCGACGTTGCCGACGTAGCCGATGGTCAATACGTTGGGACCGAACTGCTGCTCGACTTGCAGGTTGTACTGGTCGATCACGGCGGCCTTGAAGTTGGGGTTCTCCGTGTTGAAAGAGAGCGGGTTGAGGTTCTGCAGGTTCGACACGTTGGGTGCTGTGGGAATGGGAAGCCCCTGATCGAAGGAGCCGTAAGCCGCGGCGCATTGGCCATTGCCAACGCTGTGCCCGGCACCAAGAAAGGTGGTTTCTATCTGAATCGCTACCGCCGATTGGCAGTTCGGCTGAAAGTTCGAGAGGAAGGGTACGTTCTTCAGATCGGTGTTAGAGGTGTAGTTCCCGGGGAAGTAACTGACACCGAAACCGCCGCGGATGATCGTCCCAGGCGCAGCCGAGTACGCGAAGCCCAGGCGCGGCGCCACGTTGGAGTAGTCGGTTGAGATACCAGCGTGACCATCCACACCATTGACGTTGGCAATCTTCAGCGCACTGGTGACGGTTGAGGGAGTAAGACTGAGGGCCTGGAAGAAATTGAAGTTCGAAATACGATTGTGCGCCTCGGTGAAGGGGGTGAAGAGATCGTAGCGAACACCATAGAGCACGGTCAGCTTCGGTGTGACCTTCCAGGAATCCTGGACGAAGAAGCTCGGCTCCCAGGTGCGATAGTCGGGCGCCGTGAGGTCCACCTGCCGCTGCTCACCGCTGAAAGCACCGGTCAGAGCGGATGCGATACCGTTGTCGCGCTGTTGCGTCGCACTGGGTTGAACGGTTGAACCTGGTGCAGGTGACGAGTCGGTAGGCAGCCCGAAGGTATATTGACCACCGACATAGGGGCTTTGCACATTGCGCGCCTGCCGTCGAAGAAGGCTGGCGCCGAACTTGATATTGTGGCTACCCTTGGTCCAGCTCACCGTTCCGAGGTACTGGAAGTTATTGTCGATGTCTTGTAAGGGAACGAACGAGCCGTCACCGATGTCGCTCAGGCCAGGAAAGCCGATCGGAGTGAGGTTGGTGGATTGGCTGTTCAGGTTCGACGCGAACGTACCCAAACCTCCAGAGACGATGGTGTCGGCGCCTTGCGTGCCAGTCGAGTTTAGAGGCAGCGAAAGATTGTTGATTCGGGTGAAGGCGGCGCGCAGGTCCACCAGCAGGTTCTGCGTGAAAATGTGGGTAAAGCCGAAGCCGTACTGCTGCGCGGTATCCGTCGCCGGACCGTCGAAGTCAAACTGGCCGCCGCTGATCTGGAGTCCGGTCGCTGCATTCGTTCCAAGACCGGGAGGGGTGAAGGTGTTGACCTTGTTGTAGTCGTAACGGGCGAAGAACAGATTGTGTTCGTTGAACTTATGATCCACGCGCACATCGAAGCTGTTGGAGAACTGGGTCCGGCTGGGGCTGGTGATGTAGTTATTCGACAACGCACCGGCGGTGCCGGCGTTTGGAGAGGGGTACAGCTTCAGGTAAGCCAGAGCGATCGGGTCAACAGCGAGCCCCTGCGTGCCGTTCCCGGCGTTGAGCAGAAGCTGAGGCGATCCACCATTGAGGCTGTTGACGTCGTTGTACTCGTTTTGGGTAAGAGTTGTTTTACTGTAGGTAAGACCGTTCACCTCCCGAAAGCCCTCGTAGTCGCCGAAAAAGAACGTGCGATTCTTGTAGATAGGTCCACCGATACTGCCGCCAAACTGGTTCTGGCGGAGCTCGGGCCTCCTGCCGGTAGTCTGCAGCACGTTGCGCGCGTCGAAAATGTCGTTGCGGAAGAACTCATACGCGGTGCCGTGGAATTGATTGGTGCCCGCGCGGGTAACGATACTGACCACGCCGCCGGCGGTACGGCCTGCTTCAGCAGTGTAGTTGTTGGTCTGTACCGTGATCTCGTCGATGGCTTCGACGATGGGGCGCACGCCAATGGTTCCGATGATGCGCTCGTTATCGTCGATACCGTCGATGGTGTAGTTGTTGAGAGTATCATCCTGACCGTTTACGGAGAAGCTGGCGGTCTGGCGACGATCGTCGGGGCGGCCGCCGCTGGTTAGTCCGTTACCTGGGCCCTCGTTGGCCCCGGGGACAATCTGCACCAACTGAACAAAGTTACGGCCGTTCAACGGGAGGTCCTGCACCGCTTTTGCCGTCACCGTGGAGCTCACGGTTGCGCTGTCAGCCTGCAGCAGAGGCGTGGTCGCCGTTACCTCGACGACGGCAGTCTGCGAACCGACCTGGAGGTGGACGTCGGCACGGGCACGGTCGCCTGCTTCTACGCCAAGGTCTTTGGTGATCGACTCCTGGAACCCACCGGCTTTCACCGAGATAGAGTAGTGTCCGACGGGAAGGAGCGTGAAGGTATAGTCGCCAGATCCGTTGGACTGGACGGTGCGTTGGTCGTTGGTTCCGAGGTTGGTGAGGGTAACGCTGGCATTTGGGACACTGGCGCCCGTCTGGTCAGTCACCGTCCCAAGAATGTCAGCGGTGGTCAGCTGCGCTAAGGCGGCCGAGGTGAATAACAGTAGAATCGCCAGCGAGAAAACCGGCGGTCTGAATCGTTGAGAGAGTGTTCGCCTGCACTGGCCAAGGCGGCTGATTGCTGTCTTCTTTTGACTTTTCATGATATCCATTCCCGGGGGACCGTTGATCGAACGTTTTTAATGACGAGGCTTCTTCTAGCGCCAATCTTCCGAGTCGCTGGGGGGCTCGTCTCGGAATGGATCGATGTGCGCGAGTAATTGTGTTTCGTGGTTGTTACTTATCTTCATTTGGTTCGCTCGATATATCCACCAGGGGTGGGTAATACCGGCGGTCACTTTTGAGTGAGTTGGGCTGCTGCTTTGAGGCGTGTGGTTATGCGGGTGTTTCATGTATGGTTCTGCTCCTACCAACTGCTAACTAGGAGCCGCTAGGTTTATTCCATAGGATCAGAAATAAATCTATAGAAGGACTGGATGGACTTACTCGTAGCGCAGCGCGACCATGGGATCGGCCTTGGCCGCACGGCGGGTGGGGATATAGCAACCCAAAGCCAGCTACGCCAATCGGAACTATTTCATCCTTGGGCGCTTGCTTTGCCTCATTTGTCGATGGAATACGCTGCCCTGTGGTTACGTCACGGGTGTCCATGGAGCATTGGTTGCGGGGATCCCAGGTCTCAAAAGCGAGACCTGGGGCACCCTTCGCGTTTTTCCGACACGGCGCGTTCAGGCGATCATGAACGGGCTAAAGTCGGGCCCCGATACAAAACCCAAAACACAGCATGACCAAGCTTTAAGGAAATCCGGGGTAGCGGAGCGGACCTGTCCCGCCTGCCCCGGCTTGCCGTGGGGCCTGCCTTGGAGGGATCTGCAGTTTCACTGTCGGCCGCAGCCAAACTGATGGTGGAGAAACGTCCCGGATTTCATCGCTTGAAATAAGCAATGAGATCCCGTCGCTCCGCAGCCTTTGGTACATAAAAGTCCATCTTGGCATCCGGTACTACCGAATCCGGACCGCTCAACCACTTCTCCAGGGTCGCATCATTCCAGGTCAGCCCCGAGTTCTTCAATCCCTGGGAGTAGTCAAAGCCCTGCACGCTACCCGCCTTTCTTCCATACACCCCGGATAGCCTGGGCCCCTCTCCATTGATTTCCATGGAGTGGCAACCTGTGCAGCGTTTATCGAATACGAGTTTGCCCCGCCCAGCATCGCCGGCACCAGCCACCGTGGCCTCACTGCCGCCCGTATTCTTACTTAACATCGAAAGCGTGTGCACATCCGTCTGTGAAAGCTTCGCTCCCCAGTGGAGTGCCACGTACTGAAACGGTGGCATATCCCCGCTCTTTGCCTCATGGCTGATCTTGGCCAACACCACTTGCTGCTGCTCCATCGACAACAGCTCCCATCGGGAGAGGTCCATATGCTTGCGCGCCTCGACAATATCCCGTTCTATCAGCCATGACCCTGGAGCAACGCGGGCGTAGACTGGCCACCGCGTTTCGCTCGAGTGGCAATCCGCGCATTTGGTCACCAACACCGCCTTTGCATCCGGAGGCAGGTTGGCGCCCTTGAGCAGCGTGCCGAGTCCTCTTGCGGGCTCGACACGCGGATTGCCAAACGGGTGCACATACCCCAACCCCGTCACCGAGGCTACGGTCAGCACCGCCAGGATCCAGGCCCGCTTCACACCGCCTCCAGCGAAGAGTCGACCACAGCGAGGTGATTGTGCCCACGAACGACCTTGACGTTAGTCACCCCCAGTACGCTCTCCAGCTTGCCGGCGGGAACCGCCATGGGGCCCGGTCCCGGCGCAGCTCCTGGTGCTGGCTGCGGGAATGCTGTCGACATGGCCGTGTGAAAGCTGACATTGCCCTCAACCTTCTGCACGATCTGATGAATGTGGCCGTTCAAAACCGTGACTGATCCAAACCGCTTCATATAGCTCAGCGCGGTCTCCCCATCCTGCGTGCCCCAACCCCACTTCTGATAGATCATCCACAGCGGAATATGCGCGAACACCACTACCGGCGTCGAAGCACTCAGGCCGCCTAAATCCGCTTTGAGCCATGCCAGTTGGTCCGCACCCAGGTTGCCCATAGCATCCACCTGCACGCAGTTGTTGAGTCCTACAAAGTGAACTCCCTTGTAGTCGTGGCTGTACCAGCCGCTTCCGAGTGTCCCTTTGCCAAATCGCTGCTTGTACTGTTCGCCATCGTCGAGCGAAAAATCATGCTCGCCGGGAACATAAAACACCTGCCCGGCCTTGGCGCCCTTGATCACCTCCACGGCAGTGTCGAATTCCGCCGGCTTGGAGCTTTGCGTGATATCGCCGGTATGAATCATGAAGTCCGGTTGCTTCATCCCCGCGCGTCCCGCATTGATCTTGTCGATGGCGATCTTCAGCGTGCCCGTCACATTCTGATTGGCCGCTTTATTAAAGCCGATATGGCTGTCGCTGATCTGTACGAAGGAGAAGTCCTCTACCATCTTCTTCTTCCCTGAATTTGTCGTATCCGCCAGCACCTTCGAAGTCGGCACCCCGGCAACCATCGACCAGACAAGACCCGTACCCGCCCATGCCATGCACTGCAGGAAGTTGCGCCGGTCGATGCCATCTACGGCAACCTTCGCCCCGTTCGCCTCCTGCGGCGTTTCCATCTCATTCTTCTGTTTCATACCGATCTCCCGCTTCATCGTGACTACCTCTGCAGCAGAAAACTGGCTTTGCGGACTTTTATTCTGGGCGCGGGCGAAATAATCCGTGGAATAATCTGTCTGCTATTCGGTTTAGGGTAGTGATGTCCGGTGGTGAAGCATTGCTCGGCGGGCCCATGCATATCCGTGACTCTAGCCAGCGCGAGGCATCTGATAACTTGGCGTCCGTCAATCGCAGCGCAGATTTCGAACGGCTTGCGCTTCCACTATTGCCGTCGCTCTACAATCACGCGTCCTGGCTCACTCGCAATCACGCGGAGGCTGAAGACTTGGTACAGGAAACTTTCTCCAAAGCACTCCGCGGTTTCGATTCGTTTGAGGTCAGCACCAACTTCAAAGCCTGGATTATCCGTATCCTGCGCAACACCTTCCTTACCTCACGCACCGGCATCGCTACGTCCCGAACCGTCTTCCTCGAAGATCATCCCCACGTGCTCGACACTACGGATGCCAGCCCCACCCCGGAGGATAATCTCATCCGTCTTGACAACCAGGCCGCGCTGCACAGGGCCCTGGAGCAGCTTGAGCCGCCGTTGCGCGAAGCGCTGCTTTTGTGCGACGTGGAAGAGGTGAAGTACAAAGACATCGCCCTCATCCTCGATATCCCCATTGGAACCGTAATGTCACGCATTTCTCGTGCCCGCCGTGCCCTGCGCCAACTGTTGCAGCCGCAGCTCGGAGAATCCCAATGACTCAAGCCATCGAACATCTAAGCTCAGACACGCTCAGCGCCTTTATTGACGGCGAGGTACCAGATGCTGAACAAGGCGCGATTGAGCAACATCTAGCCGGCTGCCATGCGTGCGCGCTTCGCGTTCTCTCGGCCACGCAGTTAAAGGCTGCCACCGCGCGCGCCGGTCGTCGCTTCGCACCATCCCCTGAGGCCCTTGCCCGCCTCACCGCCCAGGTTCGTCAGCAGCCGCAGGCGACCGCCCGCATTCACTCCATGCGTCGCTTAACATGGGTTGGCTTGGCAGCGGCCCTCCTGCTGGCCGTGTCGCTCATGGGTTGGCGGCAAATTCATCAAACCAATAACCTCTCTGCCGAACTACTCGACCAACACCTCAGCACTCTCTCCAGCGGCGCGACGCCGCAGGTCATCTCTACCGATCGCCACACTGTCAAACCCTGGTTCCAGGGCCGCCTTCCGTTCAGCTTCAATCTTCCTGATGCCCAGGCCCTTCCACCGGATACGACCCTCAAAGGCGCGAACCTGACTTATCTCAAAGGGCAGCCTGCTGCGTTGCTCCTGTTCACGATTCACAAGCATCAAGTCTCTGTCTTTGTTACCCAACGATCCAGCGGCCCCAATTTGGCCACACTGTCCGGCGTTCGTTCGGGATTTTCGATCGACACCGCATCCACGCGCGACCTGCAGATCGTCGCAGTCAGTGACGTGAATCCCGCCGATCTTGATGCCCTTGTGGCTGTTCTGGCCAAGGCGCAGGCTACGTCTTAGATCTCCGCAACAACAGAGCAAGAACGAGGGTGAAGAGAAACAAGGAAGATCAAGACCAAGCAAGCGTACAGGGAAATAGGAGGGGTGCCCCAGCCTGCCCCGGCATGCCGTGGGGTCTCGCTTTTGAGACCTCGGATTCCTCTCAGGTTTGAGGA
Source organism: uncultured Acidobacteriaceae bacterium (assembly GCA_963830325.1). Taxonomy (GTDB): domain Bacteria; phylum Acidobacteriota; class Terriglobia; order Terriglobales; family Acidobacteriaceae; genus PALSA-350. The sequence goes on along the minus strand of CAWHMV010000002.1, from coordinate 206,102 downwards.
AAGATGGATGCGATGGCATCATTCGTGGCTATAATAGCCATAGGGGGTTGGCCATGCGGACCGTCAATGTAGCGGAACTCAAGAATCGGCTCAGCACCTACCTGACCTATGCCAAGGGGGGCGAAGTCGTCGTCATCCGGGATCGCAATCTGCCCGTCGCCAAGTTGGTCCCGTTCACCGCCGAAGATGCGAGCGAAGAGGAATTGGCCCTGGTCGCCGCCGGAGCCATGCGCCTGCCAGAAAAGCCGTTGGACCTCGACCAGCTCTGGAAGATGCCGAAGGCAACCGTCCGCGGGAATGCCGCAACGCAAGCAATTCTGGAAGAGAGAGACGAAGGCCGGTGAAGCGTACCACCGCTTTCTGGGATTCCAGCGCTCTGATCCCACTCTGCGTTCAGGAGCAGACAAGTAATAAAGTTAAGACGCTGGCAAAGCAGTTTGCTCCGGTGGTCTGGTGGGCTACGACGGTGGAGATATACAGCGCGATTGCGCGACTGCGTCGTTCCGGTGAGTTGGACGATGCCGGCCGGCAAGCTGCACTCAACCGCCTTTCCATCTTAGGCCAAGGCTGGCGTGAAATCCTTCCCAGCGACAAGCTGCGTGTCCAGGCGGGGGTCTTACTTGACACGTATTCCTTACGCGCCGCGGACAGTTTGCAACTCGCATCCGCCATGATTTGGTGTCAGCAACGGCCCGCCCGCCAGAGGTTTGTCTCCAGCGATTTCCGCTTGTGCCAAGCCGCCGCCCAAGCGGGCTTTGCTGTCCTGCGCCCGGGCTCGGCAATCCCGTAGTTGCTTCGATGCTTCTACCTTCGCAACCAACCCACTGGTGCCGGCCACTCTCCATCCATTGCATCCCCTCGCGCGGCGTGAGGACTACGCCGCTGAGCGTAGCGGAAACATCGGCATCTGACGTGTGATCTCTTCCGGTGAAAGGAAGCTAAGGCCATGCTTCATGAAGATCTTCATCGTTTCCGCAAGGTCAGCAGTAGCATAGGTAACCGAGTCCAAGGGTATTTCCAGCTTTTCGGCAGGCGCGGCCATGGGTGCAACGACTCTCATGAACCCGCCGGGTGTCGGACGGCCAAAGCTCTCGCATCCTCCAAAAATTACCCCGCTCAAGCCACGCTCGATAACGAGTATCTGTGTGACGCACTACACTAGTTCCGGTGTTGATCTGCTCGGGTTATAGGAATTTTTCACAGCTTCCTGTCCACGCCTTCTTCCGTCTGTCACGCCTTCTTCGGTGACCTTGGTTACCAAAATCGCCCCGGCAATTAAAATTTCGCAACAAAAAACCCGCCATTGAGTTAACAAGGATGGACTCGTCCGGCTACTGCTTCCCAGCGATATGCGAACCAACCGGAGAGCACCCAGATTGTCGGAGGCACCGTGCCTGCTTTGCCGTCGCATACCCGCAGCATGCCACATTTGCACCTTCCGCACGGTCCCCTCACAGTCACTCTCGCAGCCGGCTTCTTGTTGGTCTTCGGCGGTTGCGGCGGTAACAGCACACACTCCACGCAGCCGGCTCCAGTCACCCCCGCCGTGGTCACCGTGGCAGGCGCTGCGCAAACGCGTCTTGGCGGTACAGCCCAACTTACTGCTACGGTAACGGGAGGAACCAGCACCGCGGTTACCTGGCAGGTCAATGGCGTGACCGGTGGGTCGGCGGCTTCAGGAACTATCTCGGCAAGCGGTCTTTATACCGCACCTTCCGCCCTGCCCTCGCCCAGTACCGTTACCATCGCTGCCGTCAACGCCGCTGCCACGGCTCCCGGCACATTGGTCGAGACGATCCTCAACCCTATCCCTACGGTCAGCTCGGCCACCGCCACGCAGAGCGGAACTACCACTACTTACACCATCGATGTGATGGGAACAGGGTTTATCAACGGAGCGCAGATCGAGATAGGGGACAGCCCGGTGACGACCACCTTCGTCTCGTCGACCGAACTCACTGCCGCCGCAACTGTAGCCGCAGGGACGGCTGAGCTTAGCCCAGGACGCTAGTCCTGGGTTGGATTTGAAGGCACACTAGTCCCGCAGGGACGGCTGAAAATAGGCCGCGAGGCAATCACGGATAACTTTCAGCCGTCCCTACGGGACTCAATCACGTTGCATGACCTACCCAGGACTAACGTCCTGGGCTAAGTTCAGACGTCCCTGCGGGACTAAATTCGAAAAATCCTGGCTCTCACATACCCTCTTTAGCCCCTGAGGTACGTCTTTCCAATCGTCTGCGGCGAACCCAGCTGCGGAGAGAGATGACTTCGCCCTGTATGTCTCGAAAAGCGGACCTCAGCGGCTGAAGCCGTCAAGCGCGCAGGCCATTTACGGCACGGCTGAAGCCGTACCCTTCGTTCGACAGTCTTCCCCAACCTCTAAATGCCTGTGAAAGCCTCATGTGCTAATGGGCCAACTGAAATATCTAATTTGGACAAGTCTGATATCATTTTGAACCGGGAAATTGCTTGGTGCTGCTTCGAGTGCGGTCAAATGGAGTGCGCGACTGCGCAGCGAATCGTCTGCCCCGAGTATTGAGTGCTGCGAACCAGAGTCGCTTTGTATATGGCGAAAGCTCATCGCGCACGTCGACGAATCGCAGGCAGAGATTTCACTATAAATTTCCCACCCGCGCGGCGAAAAATCCCCTTGCCACATTGATCCAGAGTTTCGCAGCGGCAGTTTTGCATCATCTTCTTCAATAGCCGCTGGACTGCCTTTACGCTGTCCATCAAATTGTCGAGTTCCGCGAGCTTCTGTCGAGACAACTGCTGCCAGCGCTCCGAGGCACGAGCGACGCTGCCAAAACCGAAGAATAGCTGTCGGATTTCGTCTAGTGTAAAGCCCAATTGTCGAGCCCGTTGGATTATCGCAAGCCGATAAAGTACTGTCGTGTCGTAGCGTCTTTGTTTACCCTTCCGTTCCGCGGGGGGAAGCAACCCAATCCGTTCGTAATAACGGATCGCAGACGGCCGCAGTCCAACTTCGCGTGCTACTTCAGAAATGTGTAACTGGGGCATAGCGGCATTCTAGACCACTCCCAAAGGTCTCGGCGCATGAGCGCAAAAGTAACGCTTGACTTAAAGTCGACTTTAAGCGGTACGGTTGCAAGAAGGGGTCGGAGTGCACCCAATGTTGACCCCTTCCAGAGGTGTTCATGAGATCGTCGCACGGGCTTTTGGTATTTTCGCTTCTGCTGGTCAGCATCGGTCTTGCACCCGCGCAAAGCAACAATCCGACCGCGATTCACACGGTCGGTCAGGCGCTCGACTTCTGGATAACCAACACCGAAACTCGCGTGGTTTCCGCCGCCGATGCTATGCCAGCGGAGAGGTACTCCTACGCACCAACCGCAGGCGAGTTTGCTGGTGTCCGCACCTTTGCCCAACAGATCAAGCATTTGGCGGCCAACAACTATCGCATGGCCGCCTACATCCTCAATCAGACCCCTACTCCCGAACAAGAGTCTGAGGGAGGGCCCGATAGCGTTCAATCAAAGGCCCAAATCATGGACTACCTCAAGGGCTCGTTCGCAGCACTGCATCGGGCTATGGCTACGATCAATGAAGGAAACATGCTGACGCCTATGGCCGCATCCCCCGGACCCCTCCAGAAGACGCGTCTTCAACTGGCGGTAGACGCGGTGGCCCACTCCAACGATCACTACGGGCAGATGGTGGAATATCTGCGAATGAATGGGATTATTCCGCCGGCTAGCCGCTGACTTAGAAGGTGGGCCTTAGCAGTGGCAGCAAACAAGCCAGAAAAACAAGAATGCTCGAACTAAGGAGACTCAAATCATGAATAAGACGAATTGCATTCTAGCGATTGCGATAGGGCTTGCGTTGGCATCGCTGCCGACAGTTGTCAGGGCAAGAACATCCGCGGATAAGCCGGAGACTGGCAGTTCGACCGTCACACACGCAAGCCCTTTTGCCTGCAATCGCCTGGCGCTTGATTCTGAAGCTAGAAGACGGCACTTCGAAGAACTTGGACCAGCGTTGCGCGCTCGGAAAGAGAGAGTGCGAGAGTTGCCAAACGGATATGAGTTTCGGTTTCCGTCGGATCCGAAGACGATTGCTATTGTAGCGGAGTGGGCTGCGGGTGAACGGTTATGTTGCCCGTTCTTCGACATTCAACTTCGCATGGCAAGAGAAAGGGGTCCATTCTGGATGAGGCTTACAGGACGAAAGGGGACTAAGGAGTTTATTAAAGCCGACGCAGCGGCGTGGATAAAGCCGTGAGCCGGATTGCCGGCGAGTGATGCTGCCAGGCCATTTTCTGAAAACGAAGCAGCCGAGGCTGCTTCGTTTTTGGTTTGGCAAAAGCTGATCACTTGCTTGCGATCTCGACATCGTTGCCGTTGTCCGCTGGAGCCTCGGCAACCTGGAGCGCCTTCTCCTGCCTGGTGGCGGGGAAGACCATCCCCTGGCTCCCCTTGCCTCCCAGGATCGCGGTCAGGAAGTAATGGCTGCCGTAATGATGGAAGATCAGCTTGTCCGTCTCCTTGGAGGGAGATCCCGGGTGGCCCATCGCCAGCGCGGATGTGCCGGTCTGGACGTTGCGAACCAGGGTGATACTGCTGCCAGCGTCGTTCCGGATGGTGTAGGTTCCGGCCGGCATCTGCTTCGTTCCCACCTTGAAAGCGAAGGGGACATTGGCTCGAGCTGCAGTTTGAGCGTGGGCTCCGGCGACGGTGAGCAGGAGCGACAGAACTAAGAGCGATGACTTAGAGAGCGAGTTGCATTTCATGACATCCTCCTTGGGGCTCCTTGCAGTGGAACCCAGACTGAATTTGTCTCTCAAACTCTCAGCATGTTGGCTTTGAGCTTGCTCTGACACAGTGACCTATTGCATGTTGCGGACCAAACGCTAACGTTGGGTGACGCTCATGGGCGCTCTTGTATCTGCAACAACATACGCGTGGGCCGCGTTGACCGAAGCGGAGGAACGGTAGCCGAACGGCTACCTGCGCGGAGCCGATCAGTTCCGGCGGCGGTGCGGTGAGATTTGTTGGGTGCGCTTGTGGCTCGGGGTTTCGTGGACCAGACGGAGCTGGCACTTTCAAAAACTCCGTCCATAAAACTCCCGTGAAAGTGTCAGTTCCCGACTGTCCCTTTATCCCGGTCTTGTAGATCACAAGGCTTGGTTTAAATTCCACACCGACATTAGTCAAACCGTTAATGTAGTCGATGACGGGACTGGCTCAGACGACGGTTCGGGGACCTGTCCCCGAAACTTTCCCCATCCGGCGCATGAATCTCTGTAACGGCGAATTGGTGAACGTCACTTATAACTAGAGCGAAACGCGCAGCGTTAGCCCTCGAAGCCGACGGAGGCTCACATGTGTGGGAGGAGCTTCTCGAATTCATTTTTCATAAACACGAGCCCCACACCGAGATAGAGATGGAAACTCCCCCGCGCCCTCCGATGAATGTGATCCGGTTGCATCATCGTGGCGAGAGCCTCGGTCCAGACAGAGCGCGCTAATTCATGAGGCGAGCGAAAGGTCACCGCAAAGGAGAACTTCGAAATGATCAGACACCAATGTATCCGCATCGTTGCGGTCCTGACTTTCCTAATTCTATTATCTGCCGGACCGCAGGCCTACGGAGCGCAACCGACCCGCTTCACATTTACCCCAACTTTTCAGGACCCGGACCCTGGCAAGAGACAATGGGAAAAGCGCGGGGACGAGTATGTCGAAATGTTGCCTTCTGGGCGGGTAAACACGTTCAAGATTCAGAAGCAGGGAGTAGTCAATGGTTTAAACGGAACGATCCTTCAGAAAGTCGGGGAACCCAATTTCTCCGTTTTCGTGGCCGATTCGGAGGCGAAGCGACCGGAGCTATGGTGGTGGAGAGACAAAGGACCTTGGAAGTTTATGGGCGTCATGAAGGACGTCAGCGCACCACACAGAATCGATTGATCAATGAGACGGTTGATGGTAATGACAACAACCCAGTGACGACAACAACCCAATGACAGACGGAACGTAACCGTTACAATTCGTCGGAGTATTGCTCCTTCGCAGGCGGTGATCGTTCCGTCTGTCACCAGAGGCAATGTAACCTGAAATACATTTTCATTGCCAGCCCCCGCCGAGTGCCCGGTAGAGCTGCACCAGACTTTGATACTCGCTTCCACGCGCCTCGGCGAGCGTCAGTTCTTCGGAATACAGCGATCGCTGGCCATCCAACACTTCAAGGTAGGTCGTGGTACCCCCTTTGTAGCGCATGTTCGACAGGCGGACAGACTCCTGTAGATCCGCGACGCTATCCTCCAGGCGCAGTCGCACCTGATGGGGCTTCTGATAGCCGATGAGCGCATCGGAGACGTCGCCGAAAGCTCGCTGAATGGTCGCCGGTGGGCGATCAAGGTCTGCTGGTGCTGCGGTTCAGCCAGGTGCAGATTCCCGCGCAAGGCGCCTCCCTCGAAATGTCATCCCCGAAATGTCCGGTTTTATCCGAGTGAAGTGAGCGGGATTTTTTGTAAAATTCGATAAAATTTGGTCTTTTATCGACTTCAGCGGCGCCGCCCAGAGAAGCGTCTATCTGGGGAAAAGGACAGCCTAATGGAGTTGGCTTTGTCCAGAACGGCGTCGAAGGCGTAGCCGGTTGCGTCGGGAACCCGGTTCAGCTTTTCGGGGTTGATGAAGGGATTGGCAAGGGTGGGTTGGTTCCGGTCAGGGTTGGGAGACGAGGTGTCGTTAGCCAGTTTGGGGGCCGGCTCGGGAGTAGGCTCCGGCTTGGGGAGGTGGGGCGCGGCGGGTTGGGTTTTCGTGGCGGCGACGGGATCCGTTGGCTCCTCACCGACAGGTTGGTGCTGCTGTTTTCGGAGCCACTCAGATTCGTAGATATCTGCCTCGATGGGCGGGGCCGCAGGTTGCGGCGCGGATGGGGAGAGGCGGCGGTCCGGAGTCAGGCCTTCGATCGCTACGATCATCGTAAGAGCCTTGATCTGGCCGGCGATTGTGCCCCTGGTCGCTTCGTGGCTAAGAGTGGCCAGTTCCCAGAGCCGGGCCAGGATCTGGTCGCGACCAAGGTTCAGCTTGCGCAGCCCTTCTGTTTCCTGGTCCACCAGCCTTTCCCTGACGGCGGCGCGGTGCTCATTCATGTAGGCGCGGACGCGGGGCTTGGCTTTGGTGTAGGCGGCGGTTTCGGGGTTGAGACCGACAGCTTCTGCGGCGCGGCGGTCATTCATGGTTCCGGACATGATCAGGTGAGCAAAGGCCATTTCCTGATCGGTGATGGGGTCGGTGACTTTGTTTTTGGGCATAGGTCGTCTCGTTCCTTGGTTTGCTGGTTTCCTGGAGATTGAAATGGGTTTGTTTGCTGCTCTCTTAGTGACACAAAGGGGCGAGAGCCGCGGTGGGCCCGTCATTGGGTAGTCTTGGGCTGCTGTTGGTGATTTTGAGACAGGGATCGAGTGAGGCACCGGACAGCGGTGAAGCTGTCCTTCGCTCACGCGGAAGGCCGAAACTACCGGCAGCTGCCGGCCAGGGCGCGGTTGCGTGAGAAGCCGTCGCCTGCCGATATCTTCTACTCTAAGAGATAGAGCCTTTCCAGGTTTGATGTAAGTGGCGAGGTGCATTTTTCTGCACAGGAGTACAGGCCCAAAGGTCACTTGGGTTTGGTCTGCGCGTTGGCAGCGGGATGAAATGGATTGTAGACGGGATTTTGTGGGTTACCCCGGCGTGATGCTGGCGTTGCCTTCGTCCAGTCTGTTGTGGAAGGCCACGGTTGGCGGGTTGGTGCCGCAAAGACCTTAGCCGCTACGAAAGATCGGGACCGCACTCTGGCGAGAATGTCCATCTCCGGTTACCTTCGTAAGAAGGTAGGGCGGCAAGCTATAGCCGCCCTTTCCCTCTAAGTTGACTTCCCTCAGAGCAAATCGGGGAGCTTCGTACTCGTCGTGACACGTGTCGCCGTGACCACCCCGGTAAACGATGCAAGGGTGATTTTGCCCGTCGTATCAAAAGCATCCAGCGTAAAGGTTCCGGAAAAGTGATTACAATCCGACCCCAGTGTGACCGTTTCGGTGATATGAGTCGGACCTACCGGCATCCCGATCCCATTATTCGTGTCATTGGGGAACTCGTTGGAGAACCAGGGAAAGTGATTCAGATAGTATTTGGATCTGCCTATCTGTTCCCAGACGCCCAGGCAGAAGTTTCCATCCTGCGCCGGCCGCATGGAATTCATGATTTCCGTTTTGTCGGCATGCCACACCGCCAGGGCATCGTCGATGACTGTGTCGGGAATGTCTTTCCCAAAGCTGGTTTTGGCAGTGAAAACTACGTGCCACATTCCCACGATCGATGGACCCTCTTTCTCTTCATCGCCAGCCGTTCGCAGGACGTGTGCTCCACCCATTTGTGGATGCCACTCCGCCGGTTTCGCGAGCTTCGTGGGCAGTCCGCACTGCGCCAGGGCGCTCGGAATCATAGCCCACGCAAATACCAGCGCGCCTAGGGCCGGTACCAACCTCCGATGACTTGTTCTCATGTCTTTCTTCTCCTTGGCCGGAATCGCCGGCTGGCCACGAAACTAACCGAGATTCGCGCCGGCGCAATGAATAGGGGGTGAAGCCGGAGGTGAAGTTTTGGTGAACCGCCAAACCCTTTTAAATCTGGCTTTTTCCTGCGACACTGAGTCATACTTCCCCCGCGCAGGAGGATTCCCTGAGCGGCCTCGTCTATCATTTCGGTGACTTCTGGCTTGACTGCGGAGCGTTCCAACTCCTCCGCGACGGCAACTCCCTGCGCGTCGAGCGTAAGCCGATGGAGCTGCTCATCCTGCTCGCCTCCCGGGAAGGCCAACTCGTCACTCGTAGCGAGATCGCCGATCGGCTCTGGGCGAGCGAAGTCTTCGTCGATACCGAACATGGCATCAATACCGCCATCCGTAAGCTCCGCTACCTGCTCCGCGACGATCCCGACAATCCTCAATTCATCCAGACCGTCATCGGCATGGGCTACCGCTTCATCGCACCCATCACCACTGTTGAGAAACCGTCGTCCGAAGCTGTTCGCCCCGGAACTGCTTCGATGGATCCGGTCCAACCAAAAGAAGCGATTTCGGCAGAGGCGCTTACCGGCGTCCCAACTCTGCCCACCCCGAATCGCCGCTATCCGGCCTGGGCTGGCCTTACCGCCTTGGCCGCCTTTCTCATTACCATCCCCATCGTGACCCTGGGCGCGCACCCCCTGGGTGAGCGCCTGCTCCATCGCAACCCGCAACCCGTCATCACTTCGCTCGCTGTGCTTCCCCTCGACAACCTGTCCGGAGATTCCTCTCAGAACTACTTCGCCGATGGCATGACCGACGAGCTGATCACGATGCTCGCGAAAGACTCCAGTCTCCGCATCGTCTCCAGAACTTCAGTGATGCAGTACCGGGGGGCTCGCCGACCGCTTCCAGAAATCGCACGAGCGCTCCACGCGGACGCAATCCTCGAAGGTTCGGTGTCCCGTTCGACCGATCATGTCCATATGAATCTGCAGCTGATCCGGGCGGATACCGATTCACATCTCTGGGCCGACAGCTACGAACGCGATGCGAACGATCTTGCACTGCCAGACGAGGCGGCCAAAGCCATTGCGAACCAACTGCATCGCGCAGTTCCGGCCGTGAAGGCCAACCGCTATGTAAGTCCGGCAGCTCATGATGCCTACCTGCACGGCAACTATCTTTGGTTCGGCGACCACATGGAGGAGTCGGGAGCCTGGTTCCGAAAGGCGATCGATCTCCAGCCCGACTATGCGCTTGCCTGGGCTGGACTTGCCGACTATTACGGGGAGGGTGTCGCCACCGATGTTCTCGACCCTCGTACCAACATCGTTCCGGAGGAGCAGGCAGCCGAACGCGCGCTCGAACTGGATCCGAACCTGCCGCAGGCGCACCAGGCCATGGGTGCCATGTTCCTCATCGATCGATGGGATTGGGCAGACGCCGACCGGGAGATTCTCCGCGCCATCAGCCTCGATCCCCAGAACGGCGAGCTGTATTACCTGCGTGCCTGTCTGTTGCAGGCAGTCAACCGCAATGCGGAAGCCATAGAGTTGGGGAAGAAGGCGATGGAAATTGATCCGTTCTCACGGCCCTACGCTCTCGCCGGGCTTTACGAGGGTGCGCGCCAATTCGATGCGGCGCTCAAGGAAATTCGGCTGCGGCTGGAAGCGAATCCCAACAATCTCGCTCTCCTCGGTCTGGAGATGGATACGTTGCGACGTATGGGCAACTACAAGGCGGCCGTGGACGTCTGGGCAAGGTGGCATATTCTGACGGGAGATCCTCAGTCAGCCGTGAACCTGCGGCGGGCCTGGGATCGGGGCGGTGCCCGCGGCTTCGTTCGCTGGCAGCTTGGCCGGCGTCTCCTTCAGTCGAAGAGCGGCTACGTCTCTCGTGTCGAGCTGGCGAGTTATTACGCACAACTTGGTGACAAAGAGCGGACGCTCGCTCTGCTCGAGGAGGGTTACCAACAGCATGCCACAGACATTCGTTGGATCCAGGGGGATCCCGCCTACGATTTTCTCCACTCCGATCGGCGCTTTCGCTCGATCGTCCAGAGGACAGGAGTAGCGCAGGCCTATTAGGATCAGGCCCCTCCGGGCCGGACTACCTCGATCGATGAAACCAGGCCAAAGCAGGCATTGAGCACGGTTTAGGCCGAGAGAAAACTTCGGCCACTCTCTATGGCCGCTTTTAACCTGATCACGTATGGCCAGATTTAACGTGATCACCGAGGCACCTCCCAGCTGAGAACGATAGGGGTTAGTTCGTCCTGAATCTCTAACGCCGGTTTGGATGCGCGACAGAGCGAACTAGCCTTTGAACCAGAGTAAATTACGACCCATGATTTGATATGTGTAGCTGTATTGTGCCGGCATGGGGTACGTCCTGTCTGGACGGTGTGAAGAAATTGACAACAGCAAGGGGCTATTTTTGAATCGGCAACGCCGCTAGACTACAAGCGTGAACGCACCTTCAGGTTCCCCTCGCCCTCGCCTTTCATCGATAGACCGTTCCCAGCTTGTCTTTCGTACCGTGGATGTAGAGAGAATGATCGACGATGATCACAGCGCACGGTCGATCTGGGAGACGATCGGCCGGCTGGATCTAGGTTTGTATGACGCCAAGATTGCCGCTGTGGAGGGACGTGCTGGCCGAGATCACACAGCTCCGCAGTTGCTCATAAGCTTATGGCTGTACGCGTACAGCCGCGGGATCAGCTCAGCGCGTGAGATTGCGCGGCGATGTGAGTTTGAACCCGCGTTCCAGTGGCTGTGTGGTTTGCAGCCAATTAGTCATCGGACTCTGTCCGGATTCGGTTCTGGTAACGAGGACGCGCTCGGCAGTGTGTTCGTGCAGGTGGTGGGGGTACTGAGTGCCGAAGGACTGATCACCATGGAACGGGTGACGCTTGATGGCACTAAGATCAAAGCCAACGCCAGCGGAAACACATTTCGACGTAAAGAGGAGATCGAAGCGCATCTGGCTGCGGCGCAGACGCAACTAGAGAAGATGAACGAACAAGTCGCAGAGGAAGAGAAAGTGGCCAAGCGCCAAGCGGCTGCGAAACAACGGGCGGCGCAGGAACGGGTAACCCGCCTGGAAAGTGCGCTTCGTGAAGTGCAGCGTCTGCAGCAGAAGAAGAAAGAGGATAAGAAGACATTTGTAGCGCGGGCCTCGACCACCGATGCTGAGGCTCATGTGATGCATAACGGCGAAGGTGGCACTGTGCCCAGCTACAACGTGCAATTGGTGACCGACACCACTCACGGGTTCGTGGTGAACGTAGAGGCAACCACCGACGCCATCGACTATCGTCAACTGGAACCAGCTCTTGACCGCTGTAACGCGACGCTGGGGTGTCTGCCGAAGCAGTTAATTGCAGATGGAGACTATACCAACCATGCTGCCGTGCAGGCTGCTGCAAAGTCTGGCGTCGATTTCTACGGTTCGTGGCAAGATAGCTGGAAACCGACAGAATCGGATGCTCAGGGACGCAGCGGGGCCTTTATCAGCAGTGCATTTCCTTATGATGCGAAGAATGACATTTACCTCTGCCCTGCCGGACAGCAACTAGTACACAAAACGGTCCTCGATCGTGGACACGGGGTGCGCACGCATGTGTACAAGGCGCCAAAGGCAGCTTGCGCTTCCTGCGTTTATCGCACTCAGTGTGCCTCGAAAAAGCCAACCCCAAAGTGGAGACGCTCAATCACACGTATCGAGGAGTCTGCGCAAACAAGCGCATTCAAGGCCAAGATGCAGAGTGAGGCGGCACAGAAAATCTACCACCAGCGCTCGCAGATCGCCGAGTTCCCGCACGCCTGGATTAAAGAGCGATGTGGGCTCCGACAATTTCGCTGCCGAGGGCAACAAAAAGCAGGCATGGAAGCTACATGGAGCTGCCTTAGTTACAACCTCATCCGGTTATTTAGCGTACGCCGCAAGATCGCTAACCGGACTGTCGCTGCCGCCTAAGGGAAAGACACCAATGATCTGCTTCTCCCCACATTAAACGCCACTACCTCTGGCACGCACACCGAAACCCCCAGGCATCAGGTTCGCGATGGGGCCGGAGAACGTGAATCTATGGAAATACGCAGCGGGGAGACTCTGGGCCGGCTGAAATCTTTCACACCTTCCTGTCACCTGGTTGTTCGTCACCTGGTTGTTACCTGGTTGTTGACGCCGCTTTGGGGCCAGCTACTCGGCAAGACGAAGCTCAACGGGATTCAGGTGTCTACACGGAACGGTCACGTTCATTGTGAATTAAAGGCTGATCGAGTTGTTCTCAGCGGACAAGCAGCCCACTACATGACGGCACAAATAAGTATCCCAAATGTCTAGCTTCCAGAAGAAGGTTTGTAACGGGAAGTCGCCATGGCTTCGGGAATCCGCAACCGAGATCCCGATGCAGGAGATTCAGGACAGGGTCGCCTAGCCGGTATCCGCAGGAACCCAAACTCTCCAGGACCCATCGCATTGTAATAATAGCCGGTGATGACGCCCGCCCGGTTGATGCCCGTCGTCATCGTCTGCCACCCCGACTCGGGCGCGATGGTCGTTATCTCCCCGTCACGGCGTCGAACGAAGGCGAAGTAAACAGCGGGATTAGACGCGCTCGGGGGGAGCTGGTAGTTACCGGCGATCATCCCGTCGTCATTGATTCCCAGGAAACCCGGCCAGATCGTTCCCGGCGGCGTGAACGTAGTCATGTCGCCATCCGGGGAACGGATAAACTCATGGTTCCAGTTATCGTCGAGCGATACGGGCACGAGGTAGTACCCCGTGATCGTCCCTGCATCGTTGATGCTGGTTGGTAAGAGCGCCGTACCGAGATCAAAGGTGGTGACTTTCCCGTGCGCCGAACGAACATAACCGGAAATGTAGGAGCTCTTGAGGTACCACCCGGTCACATCCCCGGCAGCGTTGATGCTCGCGATCTGGGTCTGGGCACTCCCCTCGACCGCAATCGTTTCGACGACCCCATCCCGGTGGCGGATAAAGCCGTATTCGGTCGAAGACGTGCTGAAATCGTCCGTATAGTAGCCTACGACCGTACCCCTCTCGTTGATGCCGGTTACCACCGCCTTACCGCTACTCGCTGCGGGGGTAAACGTGATGATAGAACCGTCGCGCGCGCGTAGAAAGCATAACTGTGGACCGCCGCCGGGCGATATGATATAGCTTCCCGCAATCTCTCCTGCATCGTTGATGGCAGATGGGATGGTCTGCCCGCTGCCTGTAACCGTGAAGGTCGTAATGGCTCCGTCCGCATCGCGTACAAACCCCCGCGTAACCGCCGATGAGACGAAGTAGCCCGTGACGGTCATGGAGTTGTTGATGCTCATGGGGTACGTGCCAAGGGCTCCAGGCACCTCGAAGGAAAGGTAGGAGACCTCGCTACTTACAGCAGGCTCCTGTGCAGCGCAAGATAAAGAGCTGAACATGCACAATGTGACGACCAGAGAATGGCTAATCTTCAAAGAGCACACGACGGAATTTTCCCTCCCTCTTGGCCGTGACGATGCCCACTGCTTGATCGCAGCAAGACGCGTCACGACATGGAGAGTCCGTCAGGACCCGGGACACTCCATTTGTTGTACTCATCGCCAAAACCGGAAAATGACTTTAGTGATTGGCTTGTGTTGGTGGTGTTTGTTCACGCAGCCGTGCCCTTCCGTGGCGTTGGGACCTGGTTCGGCTGCCGGGTCAATTAGGAATCCATACCGCGAGACCGGACCACCCGCGGAATCAGCGTCCCAGTCACTCTCTCGCTTAGCAGCGGCGCCAGTCGTTCGACCACCTGCTCCCACGACCCTCTTCCCGCCAAGACCACCAACAGACACAAAAGCGACCGCAAATCAATACTTCTCCTCGCTTTCGCCCTGCTTTTGGGCGCCGTCGCGCATGCACAGTCAGCTCATTTCAGCGGAGCTTTGGCCATACTGCAAACCGTCCCACTCACTAACCCCTAGGGAGTGGCGGTCGACGCGAGCGGCAACATCTACGTCGCCGATAATGCCGAAAATTCGATATCGTTGTTGACGCCGTTGGGAGTGCGCTCGGCGGGGATTCTGAGTGGAGACGGCAGCCCCTGGGGTATCGCCGTGGATGGCAGCGGCAACCTCTAAATCCCACATCATCAAGAGCGTCCGGAGTTTCGGGCATTATTTCGTCTGTTTGAATCTCCCTGGCTACTGCTTATAGATGCGCGATTCCCATGACGCCAGGCTAAGAGTAGAGACGTTGGCTTCATGGGAACCAGGGATGTCGGTGAGGAGGAGGTTTGCCGCTTTGAGGCCGTTCGGCAGCGTGTAGACGACCGGACTTGAGCTGAAGTTTTCAACCATGAGGTACTTCTCGCTGCCGAGGGTGCGGGTGTAGGCGAAGATGTGGGGGTGCTGGGGATCGAGGTCTTCGAAGTCGCCGTAGACGAAGGCGAGGGTGTGGGCGCGGAGGCCGATGAGGGCGCGTACGTAGTTGAGAACGGAGGTAGGGTCGGACTCTTCTTGAGCGGCGTTGATCTCCTTGTAGTTGGGGTTCACGGCGAGCCAGGGATGGCTGCCGGTGGTGAAGCCGGCCTCAGGGGAACTATCCCATTGCATGGGGGTGCGGGCGTTGTCGCGAGAGACCTTGGCCTGCGAGGTGAGGAAGGCTCCTGCCGAGATCTTGCCGGTGTCAACCAGCGCTTTATATGCATTCTTAACGGAGATGTCCTCGTAATCGGCGAGCGTCTTAAAGGGAAAGTCGGTCATGCCGAGCTCATCGCCCTCGAAGAGGAAGGGTGTGCCGCGAAGCGTGAGGATCATGGTCTCGAAGAGCTTGGCAGAGGGGACGCGCATGGCGGGAGAGTCGTCGCCGAAAGTGGAGACGATGCGTGGGTTGTCGTGATTGGAGAGGAAGACCGTGTCCCAGTCGTGCTTGGTGAGGACGGTGGCATGAGCGTCGTAGATGGCTTTAAGTTCCGGCAGGGACCAGGCACCGAGCTGGCTGAGGCCGAAGTCGGAGCGGCCGAGCTTAATGGCGTCGAAGTTGAAGATCATGTTGAGCTCGTGGCGGCGGTTGTCGACCAGGTTGTTGGTCTGGGCGAGAGTGGTGCCGGTGGCTTCTCCGACCGACATATCGTCGTACTTCGAAAGCACCTCGCGATTTATCTCGTGAAGGTACTCGGCGAGGTGGGGACCGTTCGCGTAGGCGTTGGGGGGCGCCTTCAGCTGTTCAGGGGTAAGGTCGGGCATGCCGGAAGGCTTCGAGATGAGCGGGATCACGTCCATGCGGAAACCGGAGACGCCCTTGTCGAGCCAAAAGCGCATCAGCGAGAAGACCTCCTCGCGGACCTTTGGGTTCGCCCAGTTCAGGTCTGGCTGTTTGGCCGCGAAGTAGTGAAGGTAGTACTCGTTCGTCTTCGGATCCAGCGTCCACGCAGAACCCGAAAAATACGAGGGGTAGTTATTAGGCGGGGTGCGGGTGCCGTCAGCGGCGGTGTGG
Source organism: uncultured Acidobacteriaceae bacterium (assembly GCA_963830325.1). Taxonomy (GTDB): domain Bacteria; phylum Acidobacteriota; class Terriglobia; order Terriglobales; family Acidobacteriaceae; genus PALSA-350. Next base: position 190,094 of record CAWHMV010000002.1, on the reverse strand, counting down.
CCGGGACGCCAGATATAAAAGTCGCGGTACGGGTTGGTTTTGCTGCTGCGCGATTCAACGAACCACTTGTTCTCGTCTGACGTGTGGTTGACGACAAGATCAATGATCAGCCGCATGTGGCGCTGCTTGATGCCCGCAAGAAGCTGGTCGAAGTCGGACATGGTGCCGAACTCGGCCATGACCTTCCGATAGTCACGAATGTCGTAGCCGCCATCGATATTCGGCGAGTCGAAGTGCGGGCTAAGCCAGATCACATTCACGTCCAGCTTCTGCAGGTAATCGAGCTTGGAGGTAATGCCGGGCAGGTCGCCGATGCCGTCGCCGTTCGAGTCTTTGAAGGAGCGCGGATAGATCTGGTAGACGACAGCTTCCTTCCACCACTTGGGTTCGTAGCCGTTGATGAGCTTGGGTTCCTGGCCGGACGCAGCGGCAAGCGAGAGCAGGGTGGCGACAACGGCTGTGCGTAGTAGGGTGTGGAAGAACATAAAGAGAAGTGTACTTGGGCGAGAGTACCGATCTAGCAATGACATGCTGAATAGACCATGAAGTGCTCTGATGTGCACATCATTCACATATTAGACTGATCATGCATGCCAATAGGATATGCAAGTCAAATCAAATCAAATCAATGATGTACGCTCGTTATTTGTGCTACTCATTAAGCTCTTTGCAGGAGGCGGATTGCGATGGGCGCGAATTGATTGATGAACGCGCTCCTGAGGAGACCTTTCGGCAGACGAATTAACCCCCATCCTTCCGAGCTGAAGGGGAGATAGGGACCTTTCGGGGACAGATATCCATTCCCGTGTTTGAACGCTCGGTCGCGAGATACGTGGGCCAGGGCATGCAATGGGTATGCCAATACATGCTGTCACCGCATTAACCCGGTGCGGGCGAACTGGCGAGTGATCTTTCGTTTCGCCGGCGGTGACGCCCTGGATGTTGATTATATCGATTACCACTGAGGGAGGTTGAATTATGCCGATGAAGAATCCACCGCATCCCGGAGCCGTTGTACTCCGCCAGTGCATTGAGCCTTTGGGCCTGACAATCACAGACGCCGCCACCGCACTCGGGGTCACGCGCACGACTCTATCTGAACTCGTCAACGGAAAGCGCGGTATTTCCCCTGAAATGTCTGTGAGGCTTTCGCAGGTCTTCGGCGGCAGCGCCGAGAGCTGGCTTACGCAACAGGCGCATTACGAACTTGCCCATGTCGATGCGGGGCGGATCAAGCTGAAACGTCTGGAACCCGCCTAAGAAGCACCCGTAAGCCGGAGTCGTGTGGCCGCCTCGTCAAGGTCGTTCAGACCGATTGCAGACAACAAACGAAATGGCAAAAGCCTAAGGGTGCGCTCTAACAACCCAGTCAACCCATGACGGAACGTAACCGTTACAATTTCGCCGGAGTATTGCTTCTTCGCAGGCGGTGATCGTTCCGTCTATCACCAGAGGCAATGTAGCCTGAAATAAATTGTCATTGCCAGCCCCCGCCGAGTGCTCGGTAAAGCTGCACCAGACTTTGATACTCGCTTCCACGCGCCTCGGCGAGCGTCAGTTCTTCGGAATACAGCGATCGCTGGCCATCCAACACTTCAAGGTAGGTCGTGGTACCCCCTTTGTAGCGCATGTTCGACAGGCGGACAGACTCCTGTAGATCCGCGACGCTATCCTCCAGGCGCAGTCGCACCTGATGCAGCTTCTGGTAGCCGATGAGCGCATCGGAGACGTCGCCGAAAGCTCGCTGAATGGTCTGCCGGTAGGCGATCAAGGCCTGCTGGTGCTGCGATTCAGCCAGGTGCAGATTCCCGCGCAAGGCGCCTCCTGTAAAAATCGGCTGGCTTACTTGCGCACCGTAAGACCAGATGCCAAGCTGCGAACCCATGAGGCTCGAGAAAGTACTGCTTCTACCAAAAGAACCGCCCCCAGACCCAGTCAGCGAAATTTGCGGAAAAAATGCAGCCTTCGCGACTCCGATTTCGGCGTTCGCGGCAATCAAGTTCTGTTCCGCCTCGCGAATATCTGGCCGACGCTCGATGATGGAAGATGGAAGGCCGGGCGGTACTTCGGGGGGAAGTGTTTGCGCCACCAGCGGAAGCCCGCGCGGCACACCCTGCGGGTAATTGCCAAGCAGGATGCTGATCGCGTCTTCCTCCTGAGCAATTAGCCGTTCCAGATCAGGAATGGAGGCATTCGCCGTATCCAGTACTTGCTGTGCCTGGAGCACATCGAGTTTTGTGGCCACACCGTGGCTCAGCCGCAGATTGGTGAGCTTGACCGAATCTATCTGTGTCTTCACCGTATCGCGCGTGATCTGGAGCTGCAGGTCGAGTTGCAGCAGCGTGAAGTAGTCGGCGGCAACATCACTCACCAGGGTCAATACGACTGTTTGCCTCGCGGCTTCCGTAGCCAGCAGTTGGGCTCTTGAGGCCTCAGTGGCACGACGCAGACGGCCGAAGAGATCCAGTTGGAACGCTGCATCGGCAGTTAGGGTGAGAAAGTTGTATTTGCTTTGAGCAATGTTTTCCTGTCCACCGATGAAATTGCCGTTGCCTTGCACTTGAGGAAACAAGTTCGAGCGGGTAATGGCAAGCTCGGCGCGCGCAGCAACGATGCGCTCCGTAGCCAGCTGCAAATCATAGTTTTGCTGGAGCGCAAGGCGAATGAGCTCTTGCAATTTCGTGTCCTTGAAGACCTGCCACCAGGGAAGATCCGCATAGGAGGCAGCCTGAGCCTGAAGCTGGGGGTTCTCGGATAGATCACGATATACAGTTGGAGTTTGAACGGCCGGTCGACGGTAATTGGGACCGACCATGCAACCGGCGAGCAAGCCGGGAGCCAACAACGCAGTCAGTGATCGTGCGAGCTTCATGATGGGTAACTCCGTTTGTGTTTCGTCCCAATCTTTTCGAAATTAGGTCCCCGCAAGAAAGATATGGGGCACCCGTAATTCTGTTACAACCTGAATTCCCGACTCTGAGCCGAGCATACGTTTGTCCAATAATCCCAAGGGGATTCAATCACCCGTTTCCGGGGAAGGCGTTTTCGGCAACGGCGCGGCAATAGGCTCTTGACCGGCGCCAGACAATTTTTCCACCAGGTAGAAAATTCCGGGGACGAAGAAGATCCCGAAGGCGCTGGCGGCCAGCATCCCCCCGATCACCGTAGTTCCCATGATCTGGCGCGCTACCGAACCGGCGCCGGTTGCGGTCCACAGCGGCACGCAGCCGAGAATAAATGCAAACGACGTCATCAGGATCGGCCGCAGCCGAAGCCTGGCGCCTTCGAGCGCCGCGTCGGCGAGCGGTTTCCCCTGCTCGTATTGATCCTTGGCAAACTCGACAATCAGAATCGCGTTCTTGGCCGCCAGACCGATCAGCATCACCAGCCCGATCTGCGAGTAGACGTCGCCCTCGATCTGAACCAGGTAAGCAGGCAAGAACGCGCCCAGAATCACGCGGCGGAGCCACAGCACGAAGAAGGCGCCAAAGATCGCCACCGGCGTGCTGAGCAATACGCTGAAGGGCAGCGACCAGCTTTCGTAGAGTGCGGCAAGGATCAAAAAGACGAACAATAGCGAAAGCCCGAAGATCAGCGCCGGCGGAACACCTTCGCGGGCTTTCTGTTCCTGAAACGACATACCGGAGTAGTCGAAGCCCATTTCTCGCGGCATGGTTTGCTTGAACACAGCTTCCAGCGCGACCGTTGCCTGGTCCGAGCTATAGCCGGGCGCGGCACTGCCGTTGATTTGCGCGCAACGGTACTCGTTGAATCGCATGGTAAATTCCGGGCCGGAGCGCGGCTTGAGCGTGGTCAGCGTGGACAAGGGAACGTTCTCTCCCCTGTTGTTGCGGACATAGAATTGTCCGACGTTTTCCGCTCTGCCGCGATACTCACCCTCGGCTTCTACATAAACCTGCCACTGTCGCCCGAAGCGGTTGAAATAGTTGATGAAATAACCGCCCATAAACGCCTGGATGGTGCGGTAAACATCGTTCAGGTTCACCCCCTGCTTCAGCACCTTGTCGCGGTCCACATCGACAAATTCCTGCGGAACGCTGGGTAGGAAAGTGGTGGTGAGGGTGGCGATTTCCGGCCGCTTTCGAGCAGCGTCAAGAAAAACGGCAAGGTTCCTGGTAAGGAACGGAATATCGCCTCCCGAACGGTCTTCGAGGAGGAAGGTAAATCCGCCGGCAGTGCCGACGCCCGGAATGGCCGGCGGGGAAAAACTGAAGGCAACGCCCGCAGGCAACTTGCTCAGCTGCTGGTTGAGATGAGCCTTGATGGATTGAAATTGCTGCGCTCTCGCCGTGCGCGTGTCCCAGGGCTGGAGGGCCACAGAGAAAAACGCGTTATAGCTGGTACGAACAAAGCTCAGCAAACTGAAGCCCACGACGCTGGTCGTGTGCTGAACCCCGGGGGTACTCATGATGATTTTTTCGACATCTGCCGCAACCGCAGTCGTCCGTTCTAACGAAGCTCCGTTGGGCAGTTGCAGATTGACATAGGCATACCCTTGATCTTCGTCGGGAAGGAAGCTCGACGGCAGCCGACTGGCGAAGAAGCCCGCTGCAAGCCCAAAGGCCACCAGCAGGACAACCAGGACGACGGTTTTTTGGAGCAGTACTCCACTCCAATGGACATATCCCTCGGTGGTTTTCTCGAACACTCGATTAAACCAATCAAAGAATCGCCTTAGCAGGCCGCGGCTCGGTTGCCGCGGGCGAAGAAGTAGCGCGGCAAGCGCGGGGCTGAGCGTTAGCGCGTTGAACGCGGAGAGAACAACGGAGATGGCAATGGTAACTGCGAACTGCTGATAAAGCCTTCCAGTAATTCCGGGAATGAAGGCCGTGGGCACAAATACAGCGGAGAGAACCAGCGCGATGCCTACCACCGGGCCGGAGAGCTCTTCCATTGCTTTGAAAGCAGCGTTCTTTGGAGTCAGCCCCTCCTCGATGTGGCGCTCCACGCCCTCGACCACCACGATGGCGTCATCGACTACCAGCCCAATCGCCAGTACCAGGCCAAAGAGAGAAAGCGTGTTGATGGAGAAACCGAAGAGGGGGAAGAACACGAACGTGCCCACGAGCGAAACCGGCACCGCCAGAAGCGGGATCAACGTGGAACGCCAGCTTTGCAGGAAGAGATAGACAACCAGGATCACCAGGACGAGGGCGATCAGAAGTGTCTTAACGATTTCCTTGATGCCTTGGGTGACCGACTTTGTCGTGTCCAGGGACACGGCGAAGTCCATGTCCTGGGGAAAGCGTTGTTTCATTTGCGCCATCAGTTTCTTGACCCCGGCAGCGGAGTCGACCGCGTTCGAGCCGGGCAATTGATAGCACGCAATAATGGCGCCCGGCTTCCCGTCAAAACGGCCGGCGACGCTGTAGTCCTGGGCGCCAAGCTCGATACGGGCCACATCGTGCACCCGTACGGTGCCACCGTCGGGGGTCTCGCGAACCACGATGTTGCCGAATTCTTCCGGTGAGATGAGGCGGCCCTGCGCCAGAACGGTGGTGGTAAATTCCTGTCCCTTGGGAGCAGGCTCGCCTCCTACCTTACCCGCGGGGTTCACCGTATTTTGCGCTTGCACGGCGCTCACGATGTCAGGGACCGTGATCCCCAGCTTTGCCAGCTGGTCGGGTTTTACCCAAAGCCGCATCGCATATTGGCCGGCCCCGAATACCGTAACGTTGCCAATGCCCGGCGAACGGAGGATGGGATCCACGAGATTGATGTACGCGTAGTTGGCGAGAAACCTGGCATCATAGGTCCCATGCGGCGAATAGACGGCAACCCACATCAGCGGGGCGGTCACGGATTTTCGAACCGTGATTCCGTAGTTGGCGACGTCGGTCGGAAGCTGAGAAGCAGCCTGCGTCTCGCGGGATTGGGTGAGAATGAAATCGGTGTTGGGATCGGTCTTTACATCGAAGTCCACAATCAGGCTGGTGGCTGAATTGGCGGTGGCATTCAGCGAATACATGTAGTTCATGTTGTCCACGCCATTCATCTGCTGCTCGATGGGCGTGGCAACGGCTTGTTCCAGGGTCTGTGCATCCGCCCCCACGTAGGTGGCCAGGACCTGAATCTCGGGCGGAGTGATGTTGGGAAACTGGGCGACCGGCAAGCTCAGGATCGTGAGCGCGCCAACCAATACCATGATGATGGAAATGACCATGGCGACGATAGGGCGATTGATGAAGAACTTTGACATCGGGCTATCTATCCCTGGCTTCCGCGCGCAAACGGCCGCGGGTTCACTTTTGCGCCCTGCCGCACCTTTTGGACTCCCTCGGCGACGACTCTTTCTCCCCGATTGAGCCCACCGGTAATCACCCACATGCCACCTACACGGTCACCGACCGTGACGGTTCGAATGTTCACCGTGTTGTCGCCATCCACCACCGCGACCTGGTATGCGCCTTGCAGCTCTGACACCGCGCGTTGAGGAACCAGCAGCGCGTCACGTTGCAGGCTGACGACGGCGCGCACTTTGGCGTAGCCGCCGGGACGCAAAATGTTGCCCGGGTTAGGAAACAGCCCGGCGATCCGAATGGCCCCGGTACCTTCGTTGACTTGCCGATCGGCAAAGTAGAACCGCCCCTCGTGCTCATAGGTGGAACCGTCGGCCAGAATCAGTTGCAGGCGCAGAGCTTTGTCGGCTTCCTGGCGGCTCGTCTCCGTGGGGAAGCGTTTCCGCCATGCAAGATACTGGGGCTCGCCGACCGTGAAGTAAACCTTGATAGGCTCAACCGTGGAAACGGAAGTGACCGGCCCGCTGCTGGGATTGACCAGCGCGCCTACTTGCAGCTGGGCTTGTCCGGCGATGCCATCGATGGGGGAAACCAGCCGGGTGAACTCGAGATTGATCTTTGCCGTTTCGACCGCGGCCTCAGAAGTCTTGATTTGAGCCTTGGCGGTTTCCACCGTGGCAATGGCCGCCAGGTTGTTCTGCACGGCGTTGTCGAGATCCTGCTGGCTGGCGGCCTGTTGTTCTGCCAGGGGCTTGTATCGCTTGACGTCAAGATCCGTGCGGCCCTGCACTGCTAGGGCATTGGCGAGTGCGGCCTTCGCCTGTGCCAGTTGGCCCTCGGCCTGGTCGAGGGCTGCCTGAAAAGGGCGCGGGTCGATCTGAAAAAGAAGCTGACCCTTTTTGACGAACGCGCCTTCCTGATAGCCCTGTCTTTGCAAGTACCCTGTGACCTGCGCCCGGACGTCGGCGTTGACGAGCCCGTCGAGGGTGCCGATCCATTCGCCGAAGATCGGAACATCCTTCTGCTCAACCTGAACAACTTCGACATCCGTAGGCGCCCCCGGCTGTGCGCCCGAGACGTGGTTCGGCCGTGCCCCGACGATCACGCCGAGCACGACCAGGCAAAGCACTCCGACACCAGCGATTACCAGGTTGCGTTTCGAAACACGGGTCATGTTGACGAAAAACCTCGCCGCGAAGATGTATCGGCATCATCTTCTAAAATCGAAATCAATGCCAGAGCATGTTTTCAAGGCCCCGGTACGGAGACTTTGCTTCTGTATTTTGCACTGCTCATCGAAAAGTACAGCGTACGCCGAGTGTAGACGAGCTAGGGATATCGCAATCGCATGATTACAAATTTGTAATTACAATACCCAAGTGACCCGCATCCGGTTCGAATGGCACACCGATCGAGGTCATGCGCATCATCTCAGGCCGACGCGCGACTCCGAAGGACGGGCGCCGCTATGAAGAAGAAAATGGTTAGCTACACTTTGGAGACCTTGCCGCCGCTGACCGCGAAGCAGCGGGCCAACCTCAGGGCGCTGGCAGCCCGTGCAGACAGCGAGATTGACACCAGCGATGTCCACGAAATGACGCCCGAGGAGCGGAAGAATGCCACGCGCAGTCTCGTCTATCGTCCTCTCAAGCGGCAGATTACGGCACGCGTCGATGCCGACGTATTGGACTGGCTCAAAGCTCAGGGAAAGGGCTACCAGTCGCGCATCAACGCCATCCTGCGGCGCGAGATGTTAGCCACGCTTAAGTCGGCGAGCGCAAGGAAAACAGGGTAGCTCAGCCTTGGTTATGAACCCGGAGTTAAAGGGACGGGAGTTAGAAGACCTCGATCGTGGCCGCATGACCGGGGGCCGCGGCGATCCTCTGGTCACGCGTGATCAAAGGAGCCTCTAACTCTTCGGCAAGCGCCACGTAGGCTGCATCGTAAGCACTCAGATTCTGTCTCAGCTGCCAGATCCGATTGAGGAGCAAGACGGGGGCATACCGTGTGACACGAACCGCGATCAGATCTTCCATCGCCTCCTCGGCCCGCTTGCGTGCCAGCGTCCCCTCGCGCACCAGACGCCGCAGCACCTGAGCAAATTCCACATCGAGCAAATGAACGGTGTGCAGGGTATCCTTGCGCGCGTAGATACGCTCCTCTATGCGTTGTCCGGCTGGGGTTTGAAGTAGCCAGTCGACGGCCGCTGAGGCATCGAGCACGATCATCGCGCAGTACGCTCCTCGCGCACGAGTCCGCCGGTGTCGAGAGCGACCGGAAGCGGTTTGCGCTTGTGCAGACGTTCACGAAACTCGGCCAGCGTCGGACGCTCCGCGATCTCCCGGAGCTCACCGAGCAAATAGTCGGAGAGCGACATGCCCGCCATCGCGGCCCTGGCTTTCAGGCTGCGATGAAGAGCATCCGGGACATTGCGAACCTGGATCATTTTCGCCATGCTATGAACATAGTTGCATGTGATGCACATGTCAATGCACGGCCCGGTTCGGGTCGCCTTGCCGATCGCCTTACGCTCGGAGCACCGGGCAGTCTCGCGCGACCACCATGCGCTACTTCGGCACTTAAGGCACTCGCCAATCCCTTATAGAAAGGAGCCGCTTTCCTTTCCCCACCGGAGGCCCTATTCTTCTGGGGACGCTCTCCGCGGCTGATTAAGCGGCTCCGGCGATCACGCAGAACGACGTAGAATCTGAGGTCATGCCGCGAGACGCTCACCAATACGCAGATGGTGCTGCCCTGGGCCACAGGATCCCCGCGAATTCCCGCCGGTGGACGATCGTATGGCTCCTGTTCGCAGCCTCTCTGATCAATTACCTGGACCGCTCCAGCATCTCGCTCGCCCTGCCCCTGCTGTCCAAAGACCTGGGACTAGGCCCGGAAAGCAAGGGCCTGTTGCTTTCGGCTTTCTTCTGGACGTACGCCCTGATGCAAATCCCAGTCGGCTGGGCCGCCGACCGAGTCAATCTGCGCTGGCTCTATTTTGCGGCGTTTGTGTTGTGGTCCCTGGGCCAGGGCTTGACCGGCTTCGCGACCAGCCTGGGTGTGCTGATCATGTTCCGCCTGCTGCTCGGTATTGGGGAGTCCATCTACCTGCCAGGCGGAACCAAAATCGTGAGCATCTTGTTTGCGTCCACCGAGCGCGGACTCCCTTGCGGTCTATTTGATTTCGGTACGCGCATGGGCCTGGTGATGGGCGGGTTGATCATTCCCTGGCTTCTGGTCCGGCTGGGTTGGCGCCCTACCTTTCAGCTGATTGGTTTCGCTGGGCTGTTGTGGGTGATCCCCTGGCTTTGGGCTACAAAAGGGAGGCTCGGCCGTCAATCCCGGCCAGTGGTGTCCACTCGTAACCGGAAACAGGAACTGCGCTGGTTACTGACCAACCGAAACCTGATTGGTATCTGTCTCGGTTTCTTTTGCTTCGACTACTACTGGTATCTGTTTGTCACCTGGCTTCCGGACTACCTCGTGACCGTCCGCCACTTCACCATCCTGCGTGCCGGCTTTTTCTCCTCCTTGCCCTATTTCGTATTTGGAGCCAGCGAACCTTTGGGCGGCTGGATCGCCGACCGCTTGACCGCCATCGGTTGGAACGAAACGCGAACCCGAAAGGGAATCGTAACCATCGCCTTTCTCAGCGGTTTACTGCTGATACCCGCATCCCGCGTGCAAAATGCCACTGCCGCCATTGCGCTCATCGCAGGAGGTTCCCTGGTAGGGCTTGCCACCGGCAATCTGCTGGTGATCCTCCAATGCTGCGCTCCCCCGGACGATGTAGGTTTGTGGACCGGTTTCGAGAACTTCGCCGGCAACCTGGCCGGCGTCGCGGCGCCATTACTCACCGGCTTGCTGATCAGCCGGACCGGCTCTTATGCTCCCGGTTTTGCACTGGCCGCAGCCGTACTGTTCGCAGGCATTTTCTGCTACTGGTTCATCGTGGGAGACTTGCAATCAGATCCGGCGGCGGAGTTGCAGCATTAGGGTTGCCGCGGCCGGCTGCTCGGCACAAAGTGTTCTGGCAAATCATGGTCCCATTGTGATAGGGTTACATGTAACCACAGGGGACGCCCATGAGCTCAACATCCAAACCCAAGTCTTCACAAACCAAGGTACGAGAGCATCGTGAGCGGCTGCGTAAGCAGGGCCTGCGGCCCATACAGATCTGGGTGCCGGATGTGCACTCCCGAGCCTTCCGGTTGGAAGCGCATCGCCAATCTATTTTGGTGTCATCCAGCGCCCATGCACGTGACGATCAGGCATTCATCAATGCCATCTCAAATTTGGAAGATGAATGAGGCGGGGTGACGTTTGGACGGTGTCCGGTGGCAAGGGCTATGCAGGCAAGCCGCGCCCCGTTACGATCCTGCAGGATGATCGCTTTGATGCCACAGACTGCATCACTGTTTGCGCCTTTACCACGGATGAGACTGAGGCGCCGCTGTTTCGCCTCGCCGTAGAACCGGACGAGCAAAATGGGTTACGTGCGACCTGCCGCCTGATGGTAGACAAGATCACCACAGTGCCAAAATCAAAGGTGGGCACACGCGTTGGACGACTGAAAGATAAGGACATCTTGCGCCTCAATCAAGCCATCGTCGTGTTTCTTGGGCTGGCAGTTTCGCCTAGAGCGCAACGTTAGACCACAACCGGCCGCCGCTGCCCGACATGAGTCGCCTGTTCAAACGCATACCCCAGTTGCAACACACCCCAATCATCATGATGGCGCCCAACGATCTGCACGCCGATCGGGAGCCCACCGGAAGAGAAAGAGCAGGGAACGGACATCGCCGGATTTCCTGCAGCCGAGATGTAATAAGCCGACTTCATCCAGGCGATATAGTTTTCCATCTTGACCCCGGCGATCTCCGTCGGATAGCGGGTGTTCACGTCAAAGGGAAGCACCTGGTTCACCGGCAGAACGAAGTACTCATACTTTCCCTCGAAGTTGCACAAACGCTGGTAAAGCGCACTGCGCCTGGCCTCGATACGGGATAGCTGAGGCCCGGTTAGTTTGCGGCCTTCCTCAACATGCCAATGAATGTATTCGTTGAGCTGGTCGCCATGGGTGGCCATCAAATCACCAAAGGCTAACTCCGTCGACCAGTGCCGCCAGGCCAGGAAAGATTCATTTGCGTCAGAAAAATCAGGTTCGGCGTCTTCGACAACGCACCCCAGCGATTCAAACACTTTGCGCTGCGCCTGCACTGCGTGTTTCACTTCAGGGTCCCATGGCAATCCCATGTCTTTGAACATTGCCACCCGCACCCCTTTGAAGCTTCGATTTCCCAGAGGCTGGGCAAACTGACTGCCTGGTTGCTCGATGGAGATGGGCGAGTGATGGTCATAGCCGGCGAGCACGCTCAGGAAGTACGCGCAATCCGTGACGTTACGAGCCACTGGTCCGGGAACCGAAAGCGTGAACCACCCCAAGTTAGTAGGAACATTCGAAACTCTACCGGGAGAAGTGCGAATGCCCACCGCGTTGCAGAAGTTGGGAGGATTACGAAGTGATCCGCCCATATCGCTGCCATCTGCCAACGGAGCCATGCCGCACACTACCGCCACCGCGCCTCCGCCCGTGCTTCCACCGCAGGTCTTGGTCGTGTCGTAAGGATTGTGCGTAGGGCCGAAGATCGGATTGAAAGTCTGCGAACCAAGGCCGAACTCAGGCACGTTCGTCTTACCCAGGACGATCGCTCCCGCCTCTTTCTCCCTCTGGACCACTCGGCAATCGAAATCCGGCACGTTGTTTTTGTGCAGCGGAGAGCCATAGGTAGTGCGGATGCCGTGGGTTTCGTGCAGGTCTTTAACGGCAACTGGGACACCATGCAGAGGGCCGAGCCACTTGCCGTTGGCCAGTGCCTCATCGGCCACAGCGGCCTGAGCCATCAGCTGGTCTTCGGGAACCATCGTCACCATCGCATTCACCTTGGCATTCACGCTGCTGATCTGCTTCAGGTGCGCCTGCATGACTTCGCGCGAAGAGAGCTTCTTAGCGCGGATTGCGTCGACCATGTCGACCGCACGCATGTAACAAATTTCGTCTGCGGACGAAGGTACAACGCCAGCCGCCCCGGCGATCGACGACGACAGCAAGGGACTTGCCGCAGCCGAGATAGCAGTGCTTGTTCCCAATTTGAGAGCCTCTCTGCGTGTCATGTTTCCTCTCATCGTCTTTCTCTCCCGATAGCCAAGACTATATCTCGGTCTTGCGGCTGTCGATTCATTTGGACCGAGCCGGACCAGTGTGTTACTTTTTATCCGTAGGCCATTGATTCATGTTCCTGCGAAACGACAATACGGGCTATAGATTCGGAAGCCGCCCTGGCTTCTGTTGTTGTCGTTAGCAACCGTTTCTCTCGGAAAGAGCTTCCAATAGGCCTCGGTTAAAGACTGAATCCCCAAACCGATCCTTGCACAATCTATCTGCGTTGGTCTCTAATGTGGGCGTTCGCTTTGTCGACCGCCGCGTGATCAGCTGCGCAGCAAGCTTGTTCTCTCAGGAGGCATAAAGCAATGAAGTCCCTGCAGCAAAATCACTCTCTCCATGAAAAGTGGGGCAAGAAGTCACTCGTTCGCAGTGTCCTCCTGCTCGCTCTGTCTCTAGTTGACCCAACGTCTCTGCACGCGCAAGTCGATACCGGGGCGATTGTTGGCACCGTGCAGGATTCCTCCGGTGCGAACATTCCGGATGCCACCGTGACCGTAACGGAAGAGGCCACGGGTCGCAAAGAAGCCACGCAGACGGGGCCGGACGGCAGCTTTATTCTCAGCCCCCTCAAACTGGGTGCCTACACATTAACCGCGGAAAAACAGGGTTTCAAGACAACCACCCAGTCGCATATTCAAGTCACGATCCAGGCGCGCCTGGAGATCAATCCCAAACTGGAGATCGGGTCAATCTCGCAAAACGTGCAGGTCACTTCGAGCGGACCGATCCTGGACACGCAGAACTCCTCTCTGCAACAACTGGTAGGGGAGCGAGCGATCGACAAGCTGCCCCTCAATGGCCGTAATGCGGTGTTTCTGGCCCAACTCTCTCCTGGGGTCACCATCGCGCAGAATGATAGCCGTGGACTGCAGGCCAGCGGATCGTTCACTGCCAACGGATCACGCCGTACGCAAAACGACTATCTGCTCGACGGCATGGACGATAATGTGCAGGTCGCCGATCTGGTCAATCAGTCGCAATTCGTGGTGCTGCCGCCACCGGATGCTCTGCGCGAGTTCACCGTGCAGACCAATGATTACTCAGCCGAGTTTGGCCATTCCGCCGGAGCGGTCCTCAACCTGACCACCAAGTCCGGCTCAAATGCGTTTCACGGTGACCTATGGGAGTTCCTGCGCAACGACTACTTCGACGCGCGCGACTACTTTGTTCTGCCCACCCAGCGCAAGCCGGAGTTCCGGCAAAACCAATTTGGCGCCACCTTCGGCGGTCCGTTGGTCATTCCTCATCTCTACAATGGCCGCAACAAGACGTTCTTCTTTATGGATTACCAGGGGACCCGCATCGTGCAGGGCAAGACCTACACCGAGACCGTTCCTACGGCAGCCGAGAACAGCAGCGGTTTCACTAATCTGCAGGATCTGGTCTCGTTGCAGAAGGGAACCAAGACCGATGCCCTGGGCCGCGTCTTTCCCAGCGGAACCGTCTTCGACCCCGCGACCTCGCGCACCATTACTGCAGGGCAGCTGGATCCCGTCTCCGGCATCGTGGCCACCACCAGCGGACAGGTGCGCGATCCTTTCTACCAGGGCAGCGTCACGGGCATCACCAACTTCACCGGCCCGGTCACGGAAGGCCTGCTCAATCAAATTCCCGCAGGCCGTCTCAACCAGGCCGCGGTCGCTCTGTTGAAGCTCTATCCTTTACCGCAGTTGAGTGCGCTGACCAACAACTACACCAGCAATCCGGCAGCAACTACCAATGTCGATAGCACCGATGTCCGCCTAGACCAGATCTTCAGCAGCAAGGATTCAGCCTTTGTCCGCTATAGCTTTGTTTACAACAATCAGTTCCAGCCCAGTCCTTTTCCGGGGGTTGCCGACGGCGCGCCGTCCCGCCCCGGGACGGGGCACAGCGAGTCGCAAAACATTGCCGGGAGTGAAACCCATATTTTTTCGCCCAAGCTGGTACTGGAAGCGCGCGTGGGGTATAGCCGGGTAGCGGATGAACGCCGGCAATACGATGCCGACGTGATGGGGATCCCTGCGCAATACGGCATCCCGGGGGTTCCGCAGATCCCCACCAATGGAGGGCTACCGCTGTTTGCTTTTGGCTTCCTTAGCAATCTTGGTTCTGCCGGCACATTGCCCAGCGATAAAGCCAGCGACATTCTGCAGGCCACCGGCAACCTCTCCATCGATCGCGGCCGCAACCAGGTTCGCGTAGGGATGGAATATCAGCACATTGCCACGCCGACACTCACGCCGACTGCTTCCCGAGGCAACTTCACCAATAACGGCATCTACACCTCGGTGGTGAACAGTACTGACAACTCGACCGATCGCGCACAGTTCGTGATCAATCCTGAAGCCGCTACCGTGCCCCATGGGATCAACAACGTTGGCGGTTCCAATACCATAGCGGCCTCCAATTTTCCTCCCGCGTATCACCTGGGCCGGCCGTACATCGGAGCCTACATCCAGGATGATTGGCGGACAACATCGAACCTCACTTTGAATCTCGGCCTCCGATGGGAGTTCATCGGCGCGCCGATCGAAACCAACGGCCGCTTTGCCAACATAGTGCCTGCTCAAACCGGGCTGACCTCTGACGGCGTATCGAGGTTCTATATTCCGCAGTCCCAGGTGGCCAATGAGCCGGCGGCATTCCAGACACTGCTGGCTAAGAACGGGATTGTGTTTACGCCAGTCTCAGGTAATGGACTGGTGCTCGCCCAGAAGACTAATTTTGCCCCGCGTCTCGGGTTCGCCTACCAGGTATCTCCCAAGCTGGTGGCCCGCGGTGGCTATGGCATTTTCTACCAGGGCAATGAGAACCACGGTCTCAGTATCAGTAACTACATCAATTTCCCTTTTCAGGTGAGCTCCAGCTACACCGCCGGGAATTCCACCACACCGCTCACGGCTGATAACTCTGTCGGGGCACTGCAGAATGGACTGGTCAATATACCCCTGACCCCGGCCGACGCAGCTGCCTCGTCAAAAACCAGCCTGGGGCTCTACGGTGAGCCGTATCACGCGAAGACCTCGTACGCGCAGGCCTACCACTTCCAACTTCAATATCAACTCGCAGCCAACATGGTGGCCACGCTTGCCTATGTTGGAGCGAGCGCCAGGCATCTGCAGGCCGGCGAGCCTTCGAACACGGTGAGCACCATTCTGCCGCCGAGCGCCAATGCCAACACCAACTCCTTCTTCCCTGGTTTCGCCACCAACGGCACCTTTATTGCGCGGGCAGCGGCCACCAACTACAACGGCATTCAGCTCAACGTAGAGCGGCGCTTCTCCGAGGGCTTCAGCTTGCTCGCGAACTACACCTACTCCAAATGCCTGGGCAACGCGCGCGACATGCTGGACAACGGTATCGGCAGTTATCGGGCACCCTACGTTCCCGGCTTCGGCATCGCTGCCGATTATGGGCTTTGCGACATCGATGTGCGCCAGATCGTGCACGTGAGCGGCATCTACGAGTTGCCTTTCGGCAAGAACAAGCACTTTCTCACTTCCGGCCCGGGTGCCTGGGTTCTCGGCGGTTGGTCGACAAACTGGATCTTCTTCGCCCAGGATGGGCAGCCGCTCACCATTCCCTGCAGCACAACCAACGCCGCGGGACTGGGCTGCAACGCCTTAGAGGTACGCGGACAAAATCCGTACTCCGGGCGTCACAGTACGGCGCAGTTTCTCAACCCCGCTGCGTTTGCCAATCCACCGGCGGCGACCGCGGCCTCGGCGACGATTGCCAACCTCGGCGGCAGCCCAACTCAAGTAACTGGGCCGCCCTTCCGGCGCCTGAATTTATCGCTCGTCCGCCAGTTTCCCGCAGTGCGTGAGACCTTCTTCGAGTTCCGAGCTGAGGTGTTCAACCTGACCAACACCCCAAACTTCGGGCAGCCAGGGAATCTGACGTTCACCAACACCAACACCTTCGCATCGATCAGCGCGACGCGCGACAATCCAAACGATCCGCGCGAGCTGCAATTTAGCTTGAAGTATTACTTCTGATAGATCTAACAGAGAGACAGCCGTAATATTGAGAAGGGAGTTCGCATTGCCCACCAATCGACGCGAGTTCATGTTGGGAACAACGGCGGCCGCCGCTGCAGCGCTCACGGCCAAGGCACAGAGTCCGGCTGGGTCCGCCGCGCCAACGAAGAAGCCGAATATCATTCTCTATCTGGCCGACCAGTTCCGTTGGGATTTTGTTGGAGCCAACCGTTTGAACCACTCGACCAACACTCCCAATCTGGATGCCATGGCAGAACGTGGCACGCTGTTTACCCACGCGGTCACCAATCAGCCGGTATGTTCCCCCTCGCGTTCTGTCATGTTGACCGGCCGCTATGCAACCGAGACAGGCGTCTGGCATAACTCGCTTCCAATCGATCCCTCGTTGCCGACGCTGGCCGGCGAACTGCGTAAAGCGGGATACACTGCGAACCTGTTAGGCAAGTGGCATCTAGCCCCAGCCTCAGAAGGACCCGGCTATACCAAGCCGGAGTATCGCGCCGGGTTTCTCGATTTGTGGGAGGGTGCTAACGAGTTTGAATTCACCACCCATCCCTACGAAGGCACGATCTACGATCGAGACGGCAAAGAGATCACCTTTAAAGATGAATTCCGTGTCGACTTCGTGACCGACCGTGCGGAGAAGTTTCTTCGCCAGCCTCACGACAAGCCGTTCCTGCTCTTTGTCTCGCAGTTGGAGCCGCATTTCCAGAACGATGCCAAGCGGTTTATTGCACCCAAGGGTGCGGCGGAGCGCTTTCAGGATGCGTTTGTGCCGCCCGACCTGGGTCCGTTTCCGGGAAACTGGCAATCGCAGTTGCCCGACTATTACGGCTGCTGTGAGTCGATCGATACTTCCATAGGAAGAATCCGGAAAATTCTGGAAGAGGAGCATCTGGCGGACAACACCATCTTCGTTTTCATCAGCGATCATGGCTGCCACTTCATGACCCGCAACGAGGAATACAAACGCAGCCCGCATAACGGCTCGATTCGGATTCCCTTGATCATCGAAGGCCCTGGTTTCAATGGATCGCAGCGCCTGGATGAGATCGTCGGCAATCTCCACATCACGCCTACTTTGCTCGAGGCAGCAGGTGTCGAGGTTCCCTCGTCGATGAAGGGAAGAAGTCTGCTTCCGCTGCTTACTGATAAAAAAGCGCGCGACGAATGGCCGAACAAAGAGCTGATTCAGATCAGCGAAGCTATGACGGCGCGAGCCATTCGCACCGCGGATTGGGTTTATTGTGTGGCGGATCCGGATGCAAATACTCGAACCGACAAATCCGGCACCAGGTACCACGAATATCTTTTCTACGATGAACGCGGAGACCCGAACGAGATTATCAACCTGGCCGCCCGTAAAGAATTCCGAAAGCAGGCGGATATGCTGCGTGATGAGTTGAAGAAGCTGATCGCAGCTGCGGGCGAGCCCGAGCCGGAAATCGTACCGGCCAAGCTCTATACCTAGTATGAAGAGCGACAACACTCCCGACAGCTCGGCCTCGAATATCGGGTTCCGCTGCGCGAGAAATTGCACGCGGCCGGATACGATCTGATGTCGCCGGCGTTACTGTGTCTGGCAGGCGGCGCCATGCTGGCTCTTGGAGCGGCAAATGCAGCCACCGTTTGCGATGTGCGTGCCTACGGCGCAAAGGCCGATGGGACCACGATGAATACCCATGCGATCCAGGCGGCGATCGATGCGTGCGCCAAAAAAGGCGGGGGCAAAGTCACGTTGGACGGTGGTACCTTCCTGAGCGGGCCGATCGTACT
Source organism: uncultured Acidobacteriaceae bacterium (assembly GCA_963830325.1). Lineage (GTDB taxonomy): Bacteria > Acidobacteriota > Terriglobia > Terriglobales > Acidobacteriaceae > PALSA-350. The sequence continues at coordinate 171,849 of CAWHMV010000002.1, read as the reverse complement.
GAAGAGCAACATCGATCTGGATATTGCTAAGGGCACCACGCTTCAAGGTTCCAGCAAGCACGACGACTATCCCAGGAAGACGGAGTTCCGAAATCCTGGACTGCAGTCGCTGGTGAGCGCAACCACCGCGAGCAACGTCTCGATCACCGGGGTCGGTGTTATCGACGGCGCCGGGGAGTCCTGGTGGAAAGAAGCGAGGTCCCAGGGCGACCACGGCATTATGGGTCAGGGCATGCTACGGCCGCGCTTGATTGTCTTTGATCATTCCCACAAGATTCTTATCGACGGTGTTACGGTGCAGGACTCTCCGTTCTGGCAGATCGTCGTTTACTACTCAGACGATGTTACGATTCGCAATATCAGGGTGCTGGCGGATCCCGCCTCTCCGAATACCGATGCGATTGATCCTTTCTCCTCCAGCAACGTCAGAATCGAGCACGTCTATGCCGATGTAGGAGACGATGATGTGGCGATTAAATCCGGACAGGCCGGCTCATCCGGCCCGGATGCGCCGAGCAAGGATATCACCATCTCGGACTGTACCTTCATGCATGGGCATGGTCTCTCCATTGGCAGCGAAATATCCGGCGGCGTACAAAACATTCATGTAGCCCGGGTGCAATTCAAGGGAACCGACAATGGTGTGCGGATCAAGTCGAATCGCGATCGCGGGGGCGACATCGGCAATTTTGATTTTCGTGATCTGACCATGGAAGCCGTGGGAGTTCCTATCCTGATCAGCGAGTACTACCCGCGAATTCCGGACCATGACTCCGCGCAGCCAGTTGGCCGGCTTACGCCGCACTTTCACGATATCAGCATCACGAATTTGACGGCGACCGGCGCCAAAACCGCTGGATTCGTTGTTGGCTTGCCCGAAAGCCCGATCACTTCGGTCACTTTGACGAATGTGCAGATCACCGCGGAGAAGGGAATGACGATCAGTAATGCGACCGTCACCAGACATGACCTTGACGTCAAAGCTGCCAGTGGACCGCCCTTCATCATGCTGGAGTACGCGAACATGCAGGACAAGTAAGATATAGTGCTCTAGAAGCGGAAGAATCACATGTCCAGCAACGGTAGATTGCGGCCTTTGTGCATCCAGGTCCACGCGCGCGACAACGTTGCGATCATTGTCAATGAAGGTGGGCTCCCTGCCGGGGCGCAATTCGACAACGGCCTGGTACTGATCGATGCGATTCCCGAAGCGCACAAGGTAGCCTTATGCGGCATTGCGGCAGGCGAGCCGATTCTGCGTTATGGCGTCGTTATCGGCTATGCCGAGGTGCCGATCGCCAAAGGCAGCTGGGTGCATGAGGGGGTGATGAGTTTGCCGGCGCCCCCACCGCTGGATAAACTAGCGCTCGCAACCGCGATCCCCGATCTGCTGCCGCGGCTCGAGGGATATACCTTCGAGGGCTATGTCAACCACGATGGGTCGGTGGGAACCAGAAACATCCTCGGCATTTCCACTACCGTGCAATGCGTTTCCGCCACGGTAGAGTATGCCGTGAAGCGGATCCGGTCCGAGATTCTGCCCCGTTATCCGAACGTGGACGATGTAATCGCCATCACGCATCCCTATGGATGTGGCGTCGCGATCAATGCCCCGGGATCAGAAATTCCCATTCGTACCTTGCGCAATCTGAGTCTGAATCCAAACCTGGGCGGGGCTCCCATGGTGGTCAGCCTGGGTTGCGAAAAGCTGCAGCCCTCGCAGATGCTGCCCGCGAGCAGCCTTCCTATTCTGTCCAGCGTGCCCTATGTCATCCGCTTGCAGGATGAGCAGCATCGCAGCTTCGGTGACATGATTACCGCCATTATGGAGATGGCCGAGAAGCGGCTGGTCCAGTTGCATGCTCGGACCCGCGTAACCCGGCCGGCAGCCGACCTGGTAGTGGGCTTGCAATGTGGGGGAAGCGATGCATTCTCCGGAGTCACTGCCAATCCGGCGGTCGGCTATGCCGCGGACCTTCTGGTGCGCGCCGGCGCTACCGTCATGTTTTCAGAAGTCACGGAGGTTCGCGACGTCGTTCATTTATTGACGGCCCGTGCGGCAAACCAGGACGTCGCCCGTGCGCTGGTTCGCGAGATGGCCTGGTACGACGACTATCTTCAACACGGAGGAGCTGATCGCAGTGCTAATCCAACTCCCGGAAACAAGACCGGAGGGCTGACAAACATCGTGGAAAAAGCACTGGGCTCGACGGCAAAGGCAGGCAGCAGCGCACTGGCCGGCGTTTTCGGCCCTGGGGAGCGAGTCACGACCAAGGGACTTATCTTTGCCGCCACTCCCGCGAGTGACTTCGTTTGCGGAACCCTGCAATTAGCCGCGGGTATGAACATCCATGTTTTCACCACCGGACGCGGAACTCCTTATGGGCTCGCCATGGCTCCCGTGATCAAGGTGGCTTCCCGCAGCGCCCTTGCGGACAGGTGGTCCGACCTGATCGATATCAATGCGGGCCGCATCGCCACCGGCGAAGCGACCATTCAGGAAGTTGGCGAGCAGATCTTCCACATGATTCTTGAAGTGGCGAGCGGCCGCAAACAAACGTGGGCCGACCATTGGGGTCTGCACAATGAGTTTGCTTTGTTTAACCCGGCGCCTATTACTTAGATTGGCCTATCGATGGGCTCTCATTTCTTCCCTGAGAATTCGCCGGAGAGTGTCTTCCAATAGGGGAGCCGCGCCTTCGACGTGCTGCCGAAGAGCATTATTGATGAGCGTTTGATAACCGATCGCACCGCCCGACCGCTCAGCCTGTTGAAGAAAGTGATCTACCAGATCCTCATCCAGCCGAATGGTGATACGGGTCTTGCCGCGCTGTTCCGGTTCGGCAGGGGAAACACGGCCTCGCTTGCCTTTGCTGAAGTCATATTGCTGTTTCATCGGCGTTCCTCATATTGCGTCCTCTCGCGTGGCTCTGCTAGACGGGACGAAATGATACGGAATTTGGCTCCACGGCAGGTGTAAACGACAACCAATATCCGGCCCTTCACGCCTATGCCGATGGTCACAAACCGAGTCTCGCCGGGTTCCGACTCCTGGTCGGTGACCGTAATGGCATAGTCGTCTTCAAACACCGGCAAACACTCGGAGAAACGCACACCCTGTTTCTTGAAGTTGGATTCGGCTTTGCGGATCTCCCAGTCAAATTCCATCTTTTATTGTATGTACATATTGTATGTACGTCAAGGGGAGGCTCCGGACCATCTCAGAGCCTATGCAATGCCGAGCTTGCGTTGCAGCTGCTCGAGAGTGATCCCTTTGGTTTCCGGGTAGACGAACAGCACGACAAAAAACTGCAGCGTCGTCATGGCTGCAAAAAATGCGAAGGGGAGTCCCCCTGAATATTTCGCCAGGACCGGGAAAAGCAGAGAGATGATGGCGTTCATGATCCAGTGCGCAGACGACCCGAGGCTTTGCCCTTTGGAGCGCACGCGGTTGGGGAACACCTCGGCGATATACACCCAGATCACTGCGCCTTGGGAAACGGAGAAGAATGCAATATAGGCGACCAGCAGCCAAACCAGGGTTTCGGCGTGGGTATGGGTGAAAAAGACCGCCGCGACCCCGGAGAGACATAGGGTCATTCCGACACTGCCGATAAGAAGCAGCGTTTTTCGCCCGAGCTTATCGATGAGCGACATACCCAGTAATGTCGCCAGCAGGTTCATCAGTCCAATCAGCACCGTCTGCAGGGAACTGGACAGCTGGCTGAAGCCGGCCGAGGCAAAGATGTAGTTTGAGTAGTAGAGGATGGCGTTGATTCCGGCGAGTTGGTTAAAGAGCCCGATGCTGACGGCGAGAAAGATGGGCAGGCGGTACTCGCGTTTGAACAACGGCTCGGCCGCCATACCTTGCTCCAGATGTACAGAATCAATGATCTCGCGCAGCTCGGCTTCAGAGTCTGGAGAGCCCATCATTTTGAGGATCTGCAGTGCTTCGTCGGTTTTGTTCTTGGTGACCAACCAGCGTGAGCTGCGGGGGATTCCGTACAGCATGATCAGAAAAAGCAGAGAGGGAATTGCCGCGACCCCGAGTTGCCAGCGCCACTGCTGCTCGCCCAGATTCAGGAGGGAGATGAGGTAATTGGAGAGGTAGGCAAGCAGGATACCGACGACGACATTGATTTGAAACAGGCCGACCATTCTGCCCCGCCACTTGGCCGGGGCCAGTTCCGCGATGTAAACGGGACCAAGCACGGAAGATCCGCCGATGCCAATTCCACCAATGAATCGAAACACCATCAATGCGGGCCAGTTCCAGGCAAAGGCGCATCCGAGGGCTGAGACGGTATACAAGATCGCCATGATGCGCAGCGCCTCACGGCCGCCGATTCGCTGGCCGAGAACTCCTGCAGTCATCGCTCCGATCACTGTGCCCACCAGACCGATAAATACCGTCAGGCCAAGGGTGAAGGGAGTGAGATGGTATACCACCGTCAACTGCTGGGTGGTACCGGCTATGACAGCTGTGTCAAAACCAAACAAGAGGCCGCCCAAGGCCCCGACAATCGTACTTTTCAAAAGATAGGAGGTCATCGCCATGCGTAGGATTTTCCGTTTCGCCATGTCATAACAGCGGACAATTTAAACACACGCGCCGCCCTCAGTTGAATGATTGCTGCAGGTTTCAACGACAAATCTATGATTTTAGGCATGTTAACGGTTGGCGTTCAGGTTTATGTCCAGTCGTCCAGCTCAGAACTTTGCTTTTGCCCTTGCGGAGGAAATTCGCTGGTCACACGGTATTGTTGCTCAATGGGAAGAGGGAAGGTCTCAATCCGTCGCAGACTGAATATCTGCCTCAATTCCACCAGCAGTCTGACTGGCGCCTGGGCACGGATAACAAAGTATTCCTTCAAGGAATTCCAGGAGAAAGATGCCGGGACTTCGTCGAGCAAGCTGGTCAGGGTTTCCAGTGTCTGTTTTATCGCATCCGGGTCTACCCGGAGAACGAAACCGCTCCAGCGCTCAACAACAGCAGGAGAAGCGTCGGCCATCGCTTCATCAAATGCCATTGAGGCAGCTCTCGCAAACGCTTCCGCATGCGAATACTTCGGCAGGAAGGTTCCTCCAACGATCCGAGCTTCCAGTCCGAGCATTGGGTAGGAACCGAGTGGACCAGCCTCGAAGTTCTTGGAGATGGAGGCTCGCGCGGCATCGCAGCACAATTCGGGAATCTCCAGTCGTTCGGATTTAGTTACTCGGCAAAGTTCTCCCGGGCAGGGAATCAACTGTAGTCGAAGATGAGCGAAGTGCCCGCGGCCTGCAAAATAGCGGATGTATTTTCGGTCACCGAAGGCGGCTCGCCGAATGGTTTCTCTATAGTCGGGATTTTCTGAGTACGCTCGATCAACCATCGCATCGCCATTTTTCCACACTTTAAGCGGCATGTTGCTGCGGTGAAAAAGCCGACTCTTGACAACTATAACTGAACCGTTCAGTATTGTTATTGGTCAGGGAAACTGCCTGCACAAGGAGGTATCTCCTGGGATGATTTCCGTCAGCCATCTGGTCAGAAAGTTCGGAGACTTCACAGCCGTCAATGACATCAGCTTCGACGTCGCACAGGGAGAAATATTCGCCTTCCTCGGACCGAACGGAGCCGGGAAAACCACTACCATCAAGATGCTCACTACGCTGTTGCGCCCCACCAGCGGGCGCATCGAGCTCGACGGCCTTGATCCCACGGTGAAGCAGAAGTTGGCGCGCCAGCGCTTCGGCATTGTGTTTCAGGACCCCAGCCTCGACAACGAACAGACCGCCTACGAAAACATGGATCTCCATGGCGTCCTCTACCACGTTCCGCGCAAGGTTCGGGCGCAGCGCACTGAGGAACTGCTGAAGCTGTTCGAACTATGGGATCGCAAAGACGCGTACGTCAAGACTTTTTCCGGCGGCATGAAGCGGCGGCTTGAAATCGCCCGCGGCTTTCTGCACACCCCAAAAATTCTGTTTCTTGACGAGCCTACGCTCGGGCTCGACCCGCAGAGCCGCAACCAGCTTTGGACCCATGTCAAGCGACTCAACGAGACGGAAAAGACTACAGTCTTTCTCACCACGCACTACATGGATGAGGCGGACCGCGTCGCTCATCGCATTGCCATCATGGATCATGGAAGTATCGTGGCCCAGGGCACTTCGGCGGAGTTGAAGGAGCAAACCAAGAGCGAATCGCTGGAAGCGGCGTTCCTGGCGCTTACAGGCTCCTCACTGCGCGATGAAGGAGCCGATTCGAAAGACCGGTTGCGTCAGATGGCGCAGATGTTCCAACGCCGCTAACCACCATCAGGAGGAATCTACATGGGCGCGATTTATATTTTGTGGTTGCGAGAGCTGAAGCGCTACGTGCGCTCACGAGTACAGATCGTGGTGTCGCTCGGCCAGCCATGCCTCTACCTGTTGGCGCTGGGGTTCGGACTCGGTCCGGTATTCAGGCAGGCCGGGCACGGCAGCTATCTGCAGTTCATGGCCCCGGGGGTTGTCGGCATGACGGTCCTCTTCAGTTCCGTCTTCTCCGGCATTGCCATGCTTTGGGATCGGCAATTCGGCTTCCTGAAGGAAACGCTGGTAGCTCCCGTATCACGCATGCAAATCATGATCGGGCGCACGTTGGGCGGCGCGACCGTCGCCATCATCCAGGGCACGCTCATCCTTGTCATCTGCCTCATCGCCGGCTTCCGCCCTCATAGCTGGTTTGCCATCCCGGCCGCTTTTCTGTTCGTGGTGATGATCGCCGTCGTCTTCGCAGCGTTAGGCACTGCGATTGGCTCGGTCATCAAGGACATGCAAGGGTTTCAGTTGGTCATGAACTTCCTGGTGATGCCCATCTTCTTTCTATCGGGGGCGCTTTTTCCGTTGGCAAATTTGCCGCTGGCGATGAGCATCATTACCAAACTCGATCCGCTGGCGTACGGAGTAGACGGCCTGCGCGGCGTGCTGATCAATACCTGGCACTTCAACATGGCGTTCGACGTCGCACTGCTCGCGGGTATCGCCGTAGTGTTTCTCAGCGCGGGTGCCTATCTGTTCACCAAGATTGAAGTCTGAAGATACAACAGATGGCGAGACCCAGAAGCGCGCAGGCACATAAGAAGGTTTTGAATGCGGCTGTCCAGTTGTTTTCAGAGCGGGGCATCGATGCTACCAGCATGGATTCTATCGCCGAGGCGTCTGGCGTTAGCAAGGCCACCATCTACAAGCACTGGCAGGATAAGGACGCCCTGTGCCTGGAGGTGATGGGCCATCTCCACGGTCTCGATGAGGAGCCGCCGGTCTTTGACTCGGGCGACTTGCGCGCGGACCTCATTGCACAGTTGCAGTATCAGCCGGCTGCGGACCGCCAGGCGCTCAGGGAGAAGATGACGCCGCACATGATCGCCTACGCTTCACGCAACCGGGCGATGGGTACCATGTGGCGGGCGCGGATTGTCGAGCCGGCCCGCGTGGCCCTCACCAACATGATCAAGCGTGGAGAGAAGCGCGGGGTTCTGCGCCCTGGTCTCGATCCAGAGATTGGCATCGCACTGCTGCTCGGGCCCATGATCTATCGCCGCGTGTTCGTTAGTAAGGCCGGCGGTAAGGGCCCGAAGGACCTTGAAATTCATGTGGTCGATGCGTTTCTTGCGGCTTTCGGGACAGAAAGGCGGGAGGTAACTCGTCGGTAAGATGCCGTGCCATGATCCAAAGTATCAAAGCGTGAACTCCGTGTCTGGGTTCGCGACCGACGATCGGATGGACGTACCTCAGGGGCTAAAGAGCGTGCTTGAGAACTCTATTTCCAAGCTGAGTCCCGCAGGGACGGCTGAACTTAGCCCAGGACGCTAGTCCTGGGTACATCTGAAGATTGTCCAGGATTTCGTCGCGGCCTATTTCCAGCCGTCCCTGCGGGACTGGTCGTTCTTGCAAATCCAACCCAGGACTAGCGTCCTGGGCTAAGTTCAGCCGTCCCTGCGGGACTCGCTTGCAATCGATTCTCACGCACACACTCAAGCTTTCGTCGACGCGGCCCATTGCGGCACGGCTAAAGCTGCGCCCTTCCTACGAAGCCGCGGCTAGCTCATGACCCAACCGCCGTTGGCGTTGATCGTTTGTCCCGTGATGTAACCGTTCGTCGCCAGTAGTATCGCGATATCCGAGACTTCTTCCACCGTCCCAAACCGGCCCATTGGAATATTCGCGGTGCTTGCTTTTACGTTTGAGCGGGTCATATCGGTTTCAATCAGGGCGGGCGCTATTGCATTTACGGTGATCCCGTCTTTCGCCAAATATCGAGCGTAGTAGTAGGTCAAGCCAAGCATGCCTGCCTTGGATGCCGCATAGTGTGGGCCGACGACTCCGCCTATTTGCGCGGCTACGGAGGAAATGTTGATGATGCGGCCCCACTTCCGCGTACGCATTGCGGGAAGGAAAGCCTGGGTGACCAGAAAACAGGACTTCAGGTTGACGTCAATTAACTCATCCCAATCGCGCTCCGTAATCTGCTCCAGAGGCTGTTGGCGAGCAATGCCCGCGTTGTTTACCAGGACGTCGATTGCCCCGATTGACTTTTGCGCTTCAGCAGCAAGACGCTCAACCTCGCTGGCAACGGAAACATCGGCTTGTATGCAGATACTGCGCCGCCCTAACTGTCGAATCTCCGACTCGGTTGCGTGGGCTTCGGCCGCGTGGGACAGGAAGTTAACAACGACGTCCGCACCGGCCGTCGCTAATGACAATGCGATGGCGCGACCAATACCACGGCTTCCCCCCGTAACCAGCGCAATTCTTCCTCTTAGGTCATTCATCCTCTCAATGGTACATGGTGAGCTCCGCTCACTTTATCGTCAGCATCGCGCTCGGCGTGGTGTCCGCCGGCAGATCTCCGAGGACGAATTGGATCGCACCCAGTATCATCTGGGCCAGTGCTGGAGTTTCAAAGAGCGTCGGTGTATGGCCCATCGCGCAGTTGAAAACTCGTCCTTTGCCATAGCTCTTGATCCAGACCAGCCCATAGTCCTTGTCAGGACGGACGCGCCACGGGCTGAGGTCTGTCTTCTCCGCGTCAATGCTGATCAAGACATGCAGTTTGTTACGCGAATAGGGACCGTTGGGCAGGAAATGATAAAACTCATCGGTGTAGACAAAGCCCTTTCCTCCCAAATCTGCGGTCAGGGGACTGCCGGCAAATTGCTTGGTGAGGGGACTATTGGGATCGTCGACCTTCAACGTCGCAGTCTCGGTGCGGTGAGGACCGCTTTGTGCACCGATCAGTTCGCCGAACTCCGGCACATCCATCGATGCGTAACTGGCGCCGTGGAGACCCGCGAGTCCGCCGCCCTCATGCACAAAACGGATTAGACCGTTCAGCACTTCGGGATCGGAGAAGACCTCCCCATCCCCGCTGTTCATAAACACCGCGTCGTAGTCGAGAATCTTGGGATACTTCAGATTATTCAGATCGTTGCTGAAGATCGCCTGGTAGGCGCCTGTCGTGTCTGCCATCTTCTGGATGGCGAAATTGGCGTGCGCCGCAGTGTCATGATAGTAAGCGCCTGCCGGAGCAACATCTACGATGAGAAGCTTCCTGGGCGCTTTGGGCGTTACCAACGCCTCTTTGGGCAACGCGGCTTCGATCTTCTGCTTGACGTCTGCCGGGATGCGGTCCGTAGGGGTAATGGGAATCAATTTCGCATCCTGCTCAATGCGGTATCCCATCGCCGGACGAACTACTTTTTCAAATTCGTCGGCCTGCTGCCACAACTCGGCGAAGGCTCCGCGCGATGTGCCCGGCTGCGGCTCGGTAGCGATGACGACCTGCCACGGATCTACGTCCAGCGCGATAAATAGAGGCTTTGTGCCTCCATACGGGCGGCTGCAATTAACGCACTTGCTCGGATCTTCCTGGGGTGGTGGCTCCTGTTTGGCGACTTCCATCAGAAATTTCTGCACTTCGGCTACGCCCGTTCCCAACGGGACGTCCCGACCGTTCAGGCCAAGAATGTTGCGGTCGCGTAACCGGACCGCCATGAGACGGTCCTTGATGAGCGCCAGGCCATCGACCGGTTTGATGCCTTGTTCGATCCAATTACCGAAATCGACGGCGACGCCCACATGCGGACCGGCTTTTTCAATCGCGCTCATGACGGTCTTTGGATCTCCATCCACTGCGATCGCCACCCGCACACCGTTGTCGCCTGCGAGCTTATCGACCGTAGAAAGCGAGCCGGGCATGGCGCCGGCAATGATCGTCTGTACGCCCAACTCTTTGGCAAAGGCGAAGAGTTTAGCCGCGGAACTCTCGTCTGAAGGGATGCTCTCTACCCGGTACGCGACCATTTTGAGACGCAACTCCGCCAGCCTGGCTTTGACTGCGGCAATGCCGTCAGGCTGCAGTTGAAAGTCCAGGTTCTTGTCGATCTGGGGGCTGACCTTTTGCCTGCTGTCTCCTTCAATGGTTGCCAATCCTAATGCATCGGCTAAGCCGGCGGCCTCAGAGAAAGTCAGCGGTCCAAATACGGTGGAGGAGATACCCAGCTCCCAGCCGAGGAGGGGACCGACGGAGGTGCGAATTGCAGCAGAGTTCGGCCTGACTGATTTGTTCGGTCCTAGATCGACGGGGGGCGCCGGTGCCGCGACGGCAAGCTGAGCGGAGAGACTAGTCACCGCAATGATTACAATTGCCAAAAGACGCTTATTTCTATTCATACGTTTATACCTCTTGCACCACATAGGAGCGCTGCTCGCGCATTGCTAAAGTTCGTTCTTGCCCTACTTGAAAATCCAACCACCATCGACGTGGATCGACTGACCGGTGACGTAGTCCGATTCGTCGGAGGCGAAAAACGCCGCCACTTTTCCGATGTCCCGCGGTACTCCGGCGCGGCCGACCGAGATCTGGGCCACTACACTCGACAAGATCGCCGGGTCTTTTTGAATCCATGCGGTCATGTCAGTCGCGATGAAGCCGGGATGCACGCAGTTCACGCGTATCCCCTGAGGCGTCATCTCGGCGGACGTATTGCGGGTGAGCGCCTCGATGGCCAACTTTGCCGGGGCGTAGTGCGTTCGCCCGGGAAGAATTTTGGCGGCCTGGACGGAACCGATATTGATGATGTTGGCCTTACGGCCCTCTGCAATCACCCGGCGGCAGAAGACCTGCGAACAAAGCCAGGGTGCGCGCAGATCTACATCGGTAACCCGGGTCCACTGCTCGTCGCTGATTTCGAGAAAGGGAATGATGGTCTCGATGCCGGCGTTATTTACCAGGATGTCGATGGGGCCAAGTTCGTTCCAGACCTTCTCGAACATGGATTCCACCCCGGCCCGCTCCGACACATCTGCCTGTATCGCCATCGATCGGCGGTCCTGGGAGCGGATCCAACTCACCAAATCGTCGGCGGCACCTCCCGTAATGTCGATATCGTTGATGGCTACATCGGCACCCTGTTCCGCAAACACCTCCGCTATCCCTCGGCCTATCCCTCGTGCAGCTCCCGTCACCAGGGCTATCTTGCCTTCGAGCTTCATTCCTTCTACTCCGTGAAAGGTGAAAATGCTCTGCGATCGAACGATTAATGCGTCTTGGAATCTGTTTCCGGCAAAGCGAACACGTAGTAGCCTTGTGCTCCTGGTTTTCCGGGCTTATAAGCGATGCTTTCCGGAGCGCCATCTACCGCTCCGTAGAATGCGATGTATTCACGGCCGCCTACTTCATAAATGGCCGGAATGCCATCGGGGTTAGCATCGAGTTCTGTCTCCCACAGCATCTCGCCGGTATCTTTGTCAAGCGCGTGGATCATCCGGTCCGGGCCTGTTCCGATAATCAGCAGTCCGCCGGCCGTGATCACGGGTCCGTTTCTAATTAAGGCAGAGCTTCCGGTGTCTTTAATGCCTTTCGCTGCCAGGCCGGGCGTTGTTCCAATCGGCCTACGCCACTTGATGGTGCCGGAATTGAGATCGTAAGCAACGAGAGACGACCAGGGAGGACTGAAGGCCGACAGACCGTTCTTGGCGCGGAAGGTAAATCCGAATTGCCCGTAGAAGCGTGTCTGGCCTGGCGGCGGCGGTGGCGCAGCAGCGTTGACTTGCGGGTTTTCAGGATTACCCTCACCCGCAACCGGGTCTTTCAGGTAAGCAGCGAGCGAGAGTATATCTTCCGGCTTGAGAGTAGTTTCAGAAAAGGCCGGCATCACTCCGTTGCCTGCCCTGAGGACCGCAGTAAACTTCTCGAAGGTAATGGTCTTAGGGTAAGTAATGCGCTCCCGGTTCGCTCCGTGGCAGGCGATACAATTTTTGGAGTAGAGCGCATAGCCTCGTTGTTCAAACGTGCCCTGAGTGGTACTCATTCGCCGCACGGGAGGAGCTTCGGTCATGTTATGGATGGTCGGAGCGTCATACGTTTTCACGTACATCATTCCGGTTGTGGGATCCGCAGCGGTGCTGCCCTGGTTGGCGCCACCATTTTCTCCCGGCACTTCGATGGTCTGCCGGTTGTAAGCGGGTGGAGTAAAAATGCCGTCGTTGCTCGCTTTCTGAAGTATGTCGCGTATGCGCGCCTTATCTTCCGGGTCGATATAGGGATTGATGTCATCGGCGGTGAACTTCTGCCTGGCAAACGGAGGCGGACCAGAAGGGAAAGGTTGCGTGGGCCAGGAGTGCTCGTTGGGCATGTCGCTCTGCGGTACGGGCCGCTCCTCAACCGGCCACAACGGCTTGCCGGTGACGCGATCAAAGACATAGAGAAAACCGAACTTGGTAGCCTGAGCGACGACGTCTACCTTCTTGCCGTCGTGCGTCACGGTCAAAAGCTTGGGGGCTGCTGTAGGGTCATAGTCCCACAGGTCATGGTGCACAAGCTGGAAGTACCAGAGGCGCTTACCTGTACGAGCATCGAGCGCTAAAAGACAATTGCCATAGAGGTTTGCTCCGGTGCGATCGGCGCCATATAAATCGTAGGTGGGGGAACCGAGAGGAAAGTAAGTAATGCCGCGCTTCTCGTCGAGGGAAATTTCGCCCCAGGCATTGTTTCCACCTTCATGTTTCCATTGATCCGGAGGAAAGGTGTCGTATCCGAATTCACCCGGACGCGGAACGGTGTGAAAAATCCACGCCATCTTTCCGGTTTGCACATCGTAGGCGCGAATGTCTCCAGGAGGTGAGGAGTAGGCTTCCCCCGGTGCTGACCCGAGAATCAGCAGATTTTCAAAGACGCGCCCAGGCGTACCGCTTTGGACTTCTGTAACCGTGGCAGGATCTCTATCCAGCCCAACGCGGAGATCCACTCGTCCCTGGTCACCAAACGAGGTGACCAGCTCTCCGGTCTTCATGTTGACTTCCTGGAGATATCCGTCGACAGAAAAGATCAGCCGCTGGTCTTTTCCGTCTTTCGAGATCCAGTGGTTGAAACCTCGATTGGTAGGCTGTCCGCCTTGCACCGGATGAGCCCAGATCTGCTTTCCGGTAGCGGCGTCGAGCGCATAGATTCCGTCGTCTTTGCCAACAACGTACATCATCCCATCGATCACCAGCGGGTTGAATGAGAATCTGCCGGCAGGCCCGGGCGCCGGAACGAACCATGCCAACTTGAGTTGGCCGACGTTGCTCTTATTGATCTGTTTGATCGCCGAATATCCCATGGAGTCGGGAGATCCGCCATAGTCGCTCCAGGAGGAATACGCGGCACTTTTCGATCCAGCAGAGATGGATTTGGGCAGATAGATGATCGCCAGCGCCAGCAATCCCGCGGCCGCGGCGGCGACTCTAAACCGTAGACCTGTCAATCGTAATTTCATAAAAACGTCTTCCCCTGGCTCACAAGCTGATGACAAATGCCTCACACACTCAGGGGATCAGGTGCGAAAGGTATAGCCGAGTTTCTGTAGATAGGCCTTGGTGGTCTGTACCGTCTGCAGGGGCGTCATAGGACCGTCTGGGGAGGGATCCAACTCGACCATGACATCCCCAATGAGACCGGCGCTTTCCACCATGTCCAGAATCGCCGGGAGATCGACGGTACCCATGCCCAGCGGGCAATAGCCGGAGTAGTACTGCCAGCCCTTGTAGTCCTTCAAATGCATGTGCTTCACCAGGGGCAGGAAGTCTTTGACTACTTTCGCCGCATCGGCTCCGCCTTTCTGTAGCTGGCCTACATCAGGAGCGAACTTAAGGTTCTTGGTGTTGACGGCCTCCATCACGGTGTAGACCTCATCGCGCGATTCAATGCATGTGCCTGTATGTTGATGGAGTCCGGTTGCTAAACCCAGATCGGTCACGGCCGCCGCATAATCGTTCAGGGCGGAGATGATATCGGCACGGTGTTCCTGAAAGTTATAGCTATCGCGCTTGACGCTATTGGGAGCGAGAACCACGAACGTGCCGCTGAATTTTTGTACGACTTTGGATAGTCCAACGATGCGCGCGATTTCATCTTTTCTTTTTGAGGGATCGATCAGATTGCCCGTGATATAGCCAGAGCGCAGAGGCACTCCGTATTTCGCGATGAGCGGAGTCAGCAGACCTCTCTTATCCCAGTTATCGAGGACTTCGGGAAATGTCTCGAACGACCAGAAGCCTTCGGCCGAGATATCCTTCAGCGCCGGCTCAAGCGTGGCATCGTCCCCCGGGCGAGGAAAGGTTCCCCAGGTAATGCAGGTGTGGCCGATTTTCAGCTTTTTAGCCGGGGTCTTCTTGGCGAAGGCCGAGGGCAACGCCATCGTGCCCAGCCCGAGGGCCATGGTTTTCAGAAAGCTACGGCGTTCCAGTGTTCTATTCATTGTTGACTCCTTGATCCTTCTTCACACCGGTAGAGGTTGATTCTTGGTTTCGATAGCTAACGGGATAAATAACAACCCGAAGACAAATGCCAGGGAAGTCAAAGCGACGGGTACACCGATGCTCCCATAGTGCGCGATGCCTGCGCCCACAATGACCGTGCCGGCGGCAGCGACAAACCTGCCGATGCACGTCGCAAAAGCGAGGGCGCTGCCCCGGCATTCGCTGCGGTATTGTTCTGGCAACCACAGGAGCTGCACGGCAAAACTGCCTCCGCCCACTCCGACTGCAAACAGGCACGCGATGAATGCGCGCAGGCCACCGTGCCCCGGATAGAAGGTGTAGCCAAAGGCCAGTGAGATCGACGCCGCCATCAGGGCGAAGTAGAAGGCCAAGGCCCCTCGGCGGCCGAGCCAGTTGGCGATGGGCGCCATGATCAGGCAGCCAAGAATTGTGCCGGCGGCCAATAGCATCGTGGCCCATGACGCGATGCGAGCCGCATCTGCGCTGCTGTATCCTTCGCGAAGCGCAACCTGGGTGGCTGCACCGGGCACGTACACCGATCCTGCCCAGAGACCTAGCATCGAGACCAGCAGAAAAATGCAATTCAGCGTGGTCCGCTTGCGATATTCAGGCGAGAAAAGGGCAAAGAAGGAATCGCGAGCGGTCCACGCCCCAATGCTTTGGCGCCGTGTCGTCCAGCGTTCGGGCTCACGCACGTGATAGCGGATGTAAGCCACGAACAGGGCGGGTGCGATCCCCACGGCGAACATGGCCCGCCATCCCAGCCGCGCGCCAATCAGGTAGTTAAGTGCTGCAGCAAGAAAGATGCCGACGTAGTAGCCGGCATTCAGATAGCCGGCTCCGGAAACGCGACGGCCGCCCGGCATTTCCTCGGCCACGAAGACTGCCGCACCGACAAACTCGCCACCCACGCCGAAGCCGGCTAGAAAGCGAAACAGCCCGAGCTGCCAGATGTTTTGCGCAATGCAGCCCAGGAACGTAAATGCTGAGTAGCAGAGGATGGCGAATATAAGAGCGCGTACGCGTCCGAAGCGATCGGCAATCGGTCCCCACATGAAGGCACAACCCCAACCGAGCAGGAAGACGGAGAACAAGATGCTGCCATAGAATCCCAAGTTGCCGATGGTGGGCTCGATACCGGAGCGAGGCAGAAGATCGCGCATTGCGGGTACCAACACCAGCGCATAGATGAACGAATCCATTCCGTCCAGAACCAGACCACACCACGCCGCCCAGAACCCACGTACCTGATTGGGCGTGAGTGGGACCGGAAGCGCGGGTTCGTTGATCGTCTTCAACACGGGAATTCCAATCAAGGCCTGGCCTTGGGAGGATTTGTTGGTCGAAAGCCCCCGTAAGGTTTTAGCGGAATCAGCGACATTTCCGTCATGCCGGCTTGGGCAAAAGGAAAGGTCTTCCACCTTTCGTGAATTTGCTCTTCGCCATCTGCTTCCCAGAGCAGGCAAGCGCCGGGCATGTCGGCACGGTGCCAGATCTGGCGAATCCATCCTTGTGAATACAACTCGCGGGCCCGCTCCATCTCCTGCTCTGCCAAGCCCGCGTAATCTGCTTCCGCGAAACCTTTCCGGCGTTGCGATATGGATAGAAACTGCATCGTGGATTAATCCTTTAGAATCGCGACCGCTCGTACCGGTGCTCCGGTGGTGTTGACCCACTTGATGGGGAACAGGCTGAGCTTGAACCCGTGGCCTGGAAGCTGATCGAGATTGGTAAGGTTTTCCAGGTGGTAGTACTCGCGCGTAAGCATGACGCGGTGGGCTTCCCAGAATTTCTTTCGCTCAAACATCGCCCAAATAGGCGGATCATAAGTAACTGCGTCGATGCCAGTCATCTTGACGCCCTGGTCGAGCAGCCAATTCGTCGCTTCACCGGTCATGCCGACGTGGTCGGTAAGATATTTTTCGCTGTCCTGGATTTTCCCGGCGCCGGTATGGATCAACACGATATCGAGTGGCTTCAACGTGTATTGGATCTTGGCCAACGCTTTCTGTACATCCTCGACGCTGATGCCTGCGCCCTTGGGCAGATGACGGAAATCGAGGCATACACCATCTCCGTAGCAGTATTCCAGCGGAATGCCTTCCGGACCCGGAGCATCCTCGCGCATGTGGCGTAGCGAATCCACGTGGGTGCCGATATGGTCGCCTATAACCACCATGTAGTGCGCAGTCAACGATTTAACGCCATACTGCGCTGCGCCGATACGTTCTGCAAACCCCTGCCACGTTTCGAACATAAGAAGAGCAGGGCGTACGACACGTGGAAAGGTGACCATTTCATTGTGTACGGGCATGCTCAAGTCGACTAACTTTTCAGCCACAGTGCTCACTCCTCCGGGTTCTCGATGCGTGATAGTTATTGGGTAACGGTCAGACCGCCGTCCAGATAGATCGTCTGCCCGGTGATGAAGCTGGAGGCAGGTGTGACCAGGAACAGCACCGCGCTCATAACATCGGCTGGCTCGCCGATCCGACCCAATGGAATGCGTGCCACCAGGTTTGCGTAAAAGGTCTTGTCGGCCAGCATCTTGCTGACCTGCTCCGTCCGGATGAAAGTGGGAGCGACCACATTGACATTGATGGAGTTAGGCGCCCACTCGGCGGAAAGCTGCCTGCACAAGGTAATGAGGCCGCCTTTGGCGGCGCAGTACGCGGCATAGCCTCGTCCACGAAGCCCGAGCATGGAGCGCACAGACCCGAGGTGAACCTGTTTTCCCCCTTCACCCTGACGGATCATGTGGCGGGCAGCGGCTTGCGCCTGAAACATGGCACTCTTCAGGTTTACATCGCAAACGTAGTCGAACATCTCTTCGGTGACTTCCTCTGCTTTTTCCTCGCGGTTCAGCCCGATGCAGTTGACCAGGATGTCGAGACGGCCATAGTGAGCGACCACCTCATCGACCATCCGCTGCGTATCGGAAACCGAGGTGGCTTCGAATGCGGTGGCCCAGGCGTCGTTGCCTTCAGACTGCAGGGTATTCGCGCAAGCAGCGCCGCGAGCGGCGTTGTGCCCAGCAATCGCGATTTTGGCTCCCATAGTGCCCAGGCCGCGACAGACGGCCTCGCCGATGCCACCGTATCCTCCGGTGACCAGGGCTACCTTTCCATCAAGCCTGAATAACTCGTTGATCGCTGTCATTCCAGAATCAGGTCCTCGCTTGTCATACGCTCCTTAAGTGCGCTGATCGTGACTATCCGTTGGAAGTGTGTGGCATCATGGGGTCGTTGGGGTGGGATGCCAGGGGATGAACGGTAATCTTCAAATAGGAGAAGAGTGGTAAGGAGACAAACGCAGCGTGCAGTTGGTCGGCGTCGGCGGCTTTCCAGATGCCCCAGTTCTCCCGTCTTCCTGGTACACGCCAAAGACGCACCAGCAGGCCTTGCCTGGCCAACTCACGACTGCGTGCTGCTTCCTGCTCACGCAACTGTTTTTCTCTTTCCTCGCCGCCTTCTATGCGGGCGACTTCCATGTGTACAAGGAACTCCATACTTATTTCTTACACTCCGCAATAGGTTGATCACTTGCCCGCAAGCAAACGACGAGTTTCATCCATCACCTTGGCGGCCGTGGGAAGCAGAGCTCGCAGGAGAACCGGAGAAGCAGGAATTCTCATGTCGGGGGTCGCGACCCGCGCAATGCTGAGAGCTAGATTGTTGTCGAAAAATTCATGCAGGCGCGCGACAACTTCGGCGCCAAACCCACCCGTTCGATTTGCCTCATGCAGAACGATCACTTTCCCCGACGCGCTCTTGACTGCAGCTCGCAAGCCATCGTTGTCCAGAGGACAGAGCCAGCGGAGGTCAAGTACTCCCACGTCGACTCCTTCTTCCGCCAACTGCGTGGATGAATCCAGGGCCACCTGCAGCATGGTACCCCAGGTAACAATCACTGCATCCCGCCCCGGCTTGTGCAGGCGCGATTTTCCGATGGGCTCGATCACGTCGGTGAAGTTCACAGGGCCAGTGGTCTGATACAGTCCCCTGGCTTCGAAGAGGACGCAGGGGTCGGGGGAAGCGGTGGCGGTACGCAGAATACTGTAGGCATCTTGTGGTGTTGCAGGTAAAGCGATTCTCAGGCCTGGGATGTGGGCGAGGAGCGCTTCGAGACATTGCGAATGCTGAGCGCAGGATCCAGGAGTAGCCCCCTGCTGGGTGCGGACAACGATGGGCGCTCCGGATCGGCCGCCGGTAATGTAGCGGACGTTAGCGGCCTGATTGATGATCTGATCAAGCGCCACCAGCATGAAATCGCCCCACATGATTTCGACGATGGGCTTCATGCCCATCAAGGCCGCGCCGACCGCAGAGCCCAGGATGGCGCTCTCGGATATCGGAGTGTCGAAGACTCGATCTGCACCATAGATCTTTTGCAAACCGCGCGAGGCGCCAAAGATGCCTCCTGCCTGACCGACGTCTTCGCCATAGACGAGGACCTCCGGGCGGGTGGCCAACTCGCGCGACAATGCTTCGTTGACTGCCTGGATATAACTGACGGTTTTTGTCTCTTCTGTTTTGGATGCCGAGGAAGCAGCCGGCTGGAGTGGTGCTTCGGACCACACGTGCGTACTCGCGGTGGAAGCGTCTGGACGCGGCGCGCCGAGAACGACTTCTTGCACGTCGTCCACCTCGGACTTGACGTCGGCCTCGAGTTCGCGGAAAGTGTCGGCGGTGAGCACTCCAGCAGCGATTAGTTTGTTGGAAAAGGTGGCGATCGGGTCGCGCGCGCGTGCCTGGTCTCGATCTTCTTTGGGACGGTAGTGCTCGATGTCGCGGTTGTAATGGCCCCACAAGCGGGGCACACGACACTCGATCAACACCGGCCCTCGGCCCTCCCTGGCACGTTTCGCGGCCTCTTTGACGGTCTCGCGCACGACGAGTGGATCGGCCCCATCGATGGTGACTCCAGGAATGCCGTAGCCGCTTGCCCTTTGCGCGATGCGCTCGACTTTGAAGGTGAGGGAAGTTGGAGTCAGTTCCGACCAGCCATTGTTTTCGCAGATGATGAGAACGGGCAGGCTGCGAGCGGCAGCGAATGCAAGCCCTTCATGGGTCGAGCCCTGGTTGAACGCGCCATCGCCGATGGAGACGATTACCACTTTTCCATTTTGTGAAGCGACGTTCGCCATAGCTACGCCGCAAGCGATGGGAACTCCTGCTCCTACGATGGAATTTTCGCCGATGAAGCGCCGGTCGGGCGCCATCATGTATGCCGAGCCACCGCGGCCACTATTGACCCCGATGCTGCGTTGGCAAATTTCACCGAAGACCTCGGTCAGTGAGAGGCCGGAGGCTAAGGCCCATCCGTGCCCGCGATAAGTTGCGACGATCTGGTCATTTTTGGCGAGGCCGGCGATGGCGCCTACGGGAACCGCTTCCTGACCAGCGCAAAAATGCGCGGAGCCAATCACTTCAGGGGGTGTGGCTGTGCTCAAGTCGAGCGAGCGTTGCTCAAGCTCTCGAATGCGAAGCATTTCCCTAAGGAGTGCGACGGATGTAGCTTGATCGTTCTTGTCTACACCGGTCGTAACTCCTGAGATGGAAGCAGTCATTGATCAGCCCTCAGCCATTCATTCTACCGCGCTTGTGCGACCTGAATGGTTCGCTACGCTGACCAACGGCCGTCCATAGGGATCGTGGTTCGCGTCTTGTAGTCGACTGTCCCAGTGCGCGCACAGTAACGGAACTCCGCAGAGATATGGCCTCCAGTCCTCTCTCAACCTTCCATTGGTTCCGTGACCTGCACCGGAGCCATGAAGACGGCTCCGATGCACCCTTGCAAAGGGAAGTCGTGTTGCGCCCTGATAACCAGCATCTAGAAGTTAGCTCTCAAACTAAGTTGAATCTGCCTCGGAGTGGCGCCACCAGCCAGTGAGCTGATCACACCGAAACCAGTTCCTCCAAACGTAGTACCGGGCAGGCCATAGTTTTGAATATTGAAGATATTGAAGAATTCCGCGCGGAATTGAAACCCAAACGATTCCCGAACAGGAATTGCCTTCATCAGCGAAAAATCAATGTTGTCATAGGGCATGGCCGTGAAGATACCCCGTCCGGAGTTGCCGTATTGATTCACCGGATGAGCAAACGCCGAGGTGTTAAATGCCATACTCTTGGTAGGATGTGACACTTTCGGATTCCCGATCAGGTTTGCACGGTCATAGTTATAAGTACCCGTATTCCCAATATTGGCCGGGTCGAGGCCAGCGTCCGGGACACCCAGCGGTACCCCCGAGTGGGCTGCAAGGCTGGTGTTGGCCTGCCACCCTCCGAGCACCGCGGCACCCACGCCATGATTAAGATAGGGCTTGTCTTTCCCGAATGGCAGCTCATAGACGGCCCACCCGTAGTAGATGAATTTAAGGCTGTTCCCCGAGATACCGTAATCGGCACTGAGGTCATTGTAGTTTTGGAAGGTGGAGTAGCTTTGCGGGCCATTCTCAACGCCGTAAAAGCCGCTCCCACCGTTGTCCATCGACTTCGACCACGTAAAGCCTGTCCCAAAGCTAAGTCCGTCGCTTAGCCGCTTGTCTATCTTCGTTTCCAGGGCGTTGAAATTGGATTCACCTCGTGCTGTGGCCTCAAGGGCGGTTCCTGACCAGGGGAACGGGCGATCGAGGCCGGCTCCGCCGGCTTCAGGAGAGTTGTTGGCCAAGCCAGTGATAGGCAGGTGTCTGTCAACGCTTCCAACATACCCGATCGTCGCCGTGAGGCTTGAGGTGAGTTGCCTTTGTATTTCGAGGTTGAACTGATGAGAATAGTGATTCTTCAGATGTGGATCGTAGTACCACCCGAATTGATTGAAGGGTGTCGCGACCGCCGGAAGAGCCTTGGTGCTGCTCAGGGTCGGAATGATTTGGTCGATCGTGTCCAAGGGTTGACCAATGACGTTGAATACCAGAGGCAGGGAAGCATTCGATGGCCACGCTAACAGGCGGTCCCTTACAGTTTGAATGGAGCCTGTCAGGTTGTCATAAATTAATCCGTAACCACCTCTGACCACGGTGCTGGTATCGACCTTATAGGCAAAGCCGAAACGAGGGCCAAAGTCTTTGTAGGTTGGATCCGGGCCCAAATTAGGATTGGGAGCTACAAGGACATGAGCCGCGATGACTGCGTTATTAGCAGGAGTTGTCGAGGGGATGCAGGGTGCATAGACTCCGCTGGCCGCGTTGCACGGCGGAGGCAACTTTCCACCAGAAACGATCCAGTTGCCGGTATTCGGATCAAGCATGGCTGCTGTCGTTCCATTCAGCAGATGAGGCGATGACTCACCGTCCCAGCGCAATCCGCCGTTCAGCGTTAAGCGCGGTGTCACCTTCCAGGAATCCTGAATATAAATCGAGGGGACGATGGTGCGAACAGCATTCACCTCTGATTGAAAACGGCCATTGTCAGGAATTCCCAGCAATGCGCCGGCGAGCGGATTGCCAGTGCTTGAAGCATTTTGCGGGTCCGCTGTTTCTGCGGTAGCAAAGGTAAATGTTGCTCCACCGAAATGTCCGCCTGAGAGCCCCTGGGTCATCTCCGGAATCTGTTCTTCGTAACCGAAGCGCACCTGGTGGTTCCCATGTATCCACGTAATATTTGCTGCGAAGTTGAATTCGTGGCTCTCCGATCCGGCGGGGCCACCGCCGCCTATACCGTTATAACCTTGGGTTAACCCTGTTTGGCTACTCGACGACGATGCGGTATAGCCGAAGTTCGGATGCCCGTAGACCTGTTCTACGTCAGTGAAGGCGGCGTCGGAGCCGCTGGGGACACCCGTAAACGCCGTCGTGCTCACGGTGTTGAACCTGCCGGAAAAGCCCGCCGTCGCGTCCAGGAGCAAAGTCGGAGAGAACGTGTGGGTATAGCCACCTCCGTAGTTTCTGTTGTCCGCGGTAGTCGATCCGCTTGCATGATGTGAACTGGGCGCTATGCTCGTTCCGTTGAGAAAGCTAAATCGGAACCACAGTGAGTTACGCGTCCCAAAGTTCTGGTCGATGCGCCCGGTGAACGCGTTGGCATTGTTTGTACCGACAGAATTCAAAATGGTGTTGGATCCGCCAATCGTCGTCGGCGTGAAATTGGGAGTATCACTGTAGCCTTTCAAAAAGGCCTGGACACCAGGGTTAATCATCCCTGCTGGAATGTGATGCCCATCCGCCAGCAGTTGCCGTGTGTAGTTTCCTGCTGTGCCCGCTGTAGTAAAGGGATCGTATAGAAGTGCCGGGGCGCCGGTGCTGGTGACAATCGAAGAATTGCTGAAGTCGCCATCTAATTCGGCCGCGGTGGGTGAGATGTAGCTGGCTCCCGCGGCTTTGGAATATCTCCAGCCCTCGTAGGCGGCGAAGAAGAAGGTCTTATCTTTTCCGTTGTAAAGCTTGGGGATCCGGACGGGTCCACCGACATCGCCGCCATACTCGTTTTGGCGGAAGGAGGCGGGAGGTGCAGGAACATTTCCTTTAAAGTCCGTAAACGGATTCCGCGAGTCGAAGGCGTTGTTCCGCAAGTATTCCCAAAGCGCCCCGTGGAAGGAATTTGAGCCCGATTTGGTTACAAGATTTACCACCCCGCCCAGGACGCTGCCGAATTCGGCTTGATCGTTATGGGACTGGATCTTGAACTCCTGGATGGCATCGACGATTGGGGGAACGTCGTAGGAGCTAGCGAAAGCAGCTGTGTTGATGATCCCGTCAAGATAGTAGAGATTCTCCCGGTTCCATTGACCCTGGGTAGATGGGAATGTGTAAGTTGAGCCAGGGATACCGGCGGATCCGAATCCAGTACCGTAGCCAACGCTTCCATTTTGCGAGTAGTTCACGGGGTTGGACCCGGGTGTCAAGGTGAGCAGAGCTGAAAAGCTTCTTCCGTTGAGCGGCAGACTATTCACCGCGCGTTGTTCGACTACGGCGCCCAGGTTAGCCCCGGAAGCCTGGAGCCCTTCAGCAGTGGCCGTCACACTGACCGTCTGCGATGTCGCTCCGACTTGTAGCTTGAAATCCTGCGTCGCCACCTGGTTCACATCCAGCTTGAGCTGGGGGCTTGTTGCTGTATCAAAGCCTGTCTGAGTCACGGTGAGGCTATAAGTTCCCGGCTGAATGAGAGGGAAGATGTAGAGGCCCTCGCCGTTGGTCTTGGTGGTTCGAGTCTGGTTGGTTTGAGCATCCTGCAATGCAACGGTTGCGTCCGCTACGACTGCCCCGTTCTGATCGAATACGTGGCCGGTGAACTGACCAGTTGATGTCTGCGCGCGAGCGGCAGTGCAGAACACCAACGACATCACGGCGCAAGTTAAGATTCCTATCGGGACTCGTCCCGCCTTCGATGTAACGCACCGGGAATACGTGTTCCCGACTCTAATGGCTCTCAACAAGAAAGTTTTCACAACTGCCTCCTGGGCTTTAGGCCCGAAACAAGTGCCCGCTTAAACGTGTTTGTGTGCTGCGATTTCCGGAGAGCATTCCACGGCATGCATCTTCGCTCTCATCTCCTCGGGGACCATTGATGCTCCCATCAAGCCGCGGCAAAACAACCTAGGGCCCGACGACAGGTCTCTCTTTGGACAGCGACCAAGGCCTATCCCTTACCCGGCTGAAACTGAAATAAGTCCTGGATTACGACGCCGTCCTGTATAGGTGTCGCGCAATAAGATTGTCAAGAAAAATATCTCACTCTGAATAGAGGACAACTATATGATGATTTTGAGGTCGGTTTGGGCGATTTCGGGGTCGCCGGGCTTAGGGGTTTTCTGGATCCGTTCGGCAGCCGTGCCAGGTTTTGCGAGGCAAAAACCGAGCGAAACCCGGCTTTCCGATCAGAGGGACGCCAGGCGTAAGTTATCGTTTCGACAACAATTAAGGCGTCGGTTGGGTAAGCCGGCCGTGATTCTCGAGGTGAAATTCTGGGGGTGCGATCTTAGTCTTCATCAATCGCCTTTTGCTATTTACACTTTCGTTCAGCGCGAGGAGAGTTAAGGACGAATCGACTCTTGTCGCGGCCGATCCTGCTCGATTATCCGGGGAAGAGCCAAGTGTTTAGAGGCAATATTTCGTTTTCAAACGTGCCCGGTATTCGTCTTCGTCCGTACATGCCAACCGCTCACACCCGCTTGACGGCTCTGCTGGCCGGGGCTGTTGTCATCAGCCAGATCCTTTCGCCTGTGATCAGCCTTGCTCAGCAACAATCAACTCCGCCGCCTGCCAGCCGAGGCTCCTCCAACTCTTCTGCGCTTCTCGACAGGGCAAAGAAGCTGGTTCAGGAGGGAGACCCACAAGGCGCTTTAACCGTTCTCCAGGAGGCGGATGTCCATGGCGCCAACGCCAGCGAAATACACGCGGTGAGAGGGATTTGTCTGGCGCTGCTGTCAAAGCCGATCGAGTCGGCCGCCGAGTTTGAGCAGGCGATCCGGCTGCGCCCGGGCTATGCCCCCAACTACTTCTCGTCAGGGTTGGCCTACGCGACGTTTAACAATTTGGATCGAGCCCTGGAGCGTCTGTCTGTCGCCCTCAAACTAGACCCGAGCTTGCCTGGGGTCCGCTACAACTACGCACTCGTGCTGGCGCGAGCTGGAAAGTACGCTGAGTCAGAGAAGGAGGTGAACCTGGAGTTGGAAAGCAAAAGCCCCAGGGCGGAGTCTCCTCTCGACCTTTGGCGGCTGAAAGCGCGTGACGCCTACTATCAAAAAAAATGGCAAGGCACGATCGATGCTTACCGGAAGACGCTCGATCTTGGTCCGGAGTGGCCCGAGGCGTATGCGGCCATCGGAGAGGCGCTTTTCGCGCTGAACCGCTCGGAGGAGAGTATGGCAACGCTGGAGAAAGCGGCGAGTTTAGATCCGGAAAATGAAGTTCCGCATGCACTGCTCGGAAAACTGTATCAAGACTCCGGCAAGCAGGATAAAGCCACTACGGAGTTCGAGACGGCCCATCGTCTGATGCCGACCGATCGAGAGGTCACCTACCGGCTGTACCGGATTTACAGCATCAAGGGTGATTCGGTCAACGGACTGCGGCTGCAGAACGACCTGGAAACCTTGCTCGCCAGCAACCATGCCGAGGCGGATGGTGAGACCAAAGCGATGGTTCTAAACAACAGCGGCGTTGAGTTGGAAAAGAAAGGAGATCTTGCGGGCGCGCTGGAGCATTACGACCAGGCAGCGAAGACAGATGTTTCCAACCTGGTTTTCCAGCGCAATGCGGCTCTTGTTCTCTGCAAGACCGGCAGAGCAGAAGAGGCGATCCGTCGTTTGCGAGATATTCTTTCGATCGACGCGGATGATGCTGAGACGTTGCAGATCCTGGCGGTGGCGAACGAGGTTGCGGCGGGCCACGTGGGGGTGAAAAGAACTCTTCCTGCGGCACAGGCTTCCCACTGAAAAAGCGGTTCTTCATGAGAGGTATCTCGACCAAGACGCTGTTTCAGGTTCTGGATTCTATTTTGGTGTGCGACGGGGGGATATCGGTGACAAAAGGTACCGGGCAAAATAAATCCCGCAGGGACGGTTGAACTTAGCCCAGGGCGTCAGTCCTGAGTACAGACTCGAGAGCGGAAGAGTCCCGTAGGGACGACTGGAAGGCGCGGCCAATTTCCAGCCGTCCCTTCGGGACTTGATCGCCATTACAAATCCAACCCAGGACTAGCGTCCTGGGCTAAGTTCAGCCGTCCCTGCGGGACTGGGTTTTGGCTGGTACCTTTTGCTACCGATATCTCGGTCGCACAACAAAGCATCCGTGCGTTGATGATCACGCAAAGGGTTGCGCGAGCTTCAACTATCTGCGGTGATCACAGCATTCCGTCGTGAGAGTTTCTCGACTGCACTCCAATCGATGGAGATACCGATGCCCGGTTCTTCGCTCGGGCTCATCTGTCCGTGCTTAACGGAAGGGATGTTTTGTAGAAACTGATCTAACGGATCCGCGCCGCTCTCCTGCGTGATCCACTCGACCGCTTCGACGTTTGGGAAAGCACATGCGAGGTGGACGTGAAGTGGCGCGAAGACGTGTGGGAAGACCGTCCTGCCGGCTGCCGCGGCGAGATTGATGGCTTCGACGGCGCCGGTAATTCCCCCGACCGTGGTTGCATCGACACGCAGGATGTCGATGCCGCTCACCAGGTGGGCGACGACTCCCGCTCCGAACACATCTTCGCCGGCTGCAATAGGCGTGATCAGTTCGTCCCGTATCTGGTGGGTCAACCGTATGTCAGAGGCAGCAAAGGGATCTTCGAGGAAGTTCAACCCCAACTCATCGATATCGAGGCAGGCTCTCTTGGCCTCGGTCAATGTACTCCAGGTCCAATGAGCGTCCGCCGCCACTCTTCCCGGCATCTCGTTTGCTACCGCCGAAGCATACTTCTTATCGAAGTCGCGGTCGTCACCTTTCAGCATGATCTTTACGCGTTTGCAGCCGGCATCCTCCAGCAGACCCACCTCTTTCACTACGTCGGCTATCCCGCGTTGATCTACGTAATAACCCGCCACGGTGGTTACATCGGCCGCTGTTCGCAAGCCGCCGAGAAATTGAAACAGCGGCTGACCTGAACGCTTCGTGGCGATATCCCAGAGCGCGATATCAATCAGGCTGAGACTTCGCGTCAGGCCGGCGCGTGCTGGCACGTTGGAGTATTCAAGATTGAACATGACTTGCCGGCGCATGCGGGTGTCTTTGCCCAGGATGCGGCGCGCCATGCTGCTCAACGTATCAAACAGAGGCGTCCCTCGCGGATAGCCGAGGGCTTCGCCGAACACACCTGCGTCAGTCTCCACCCGGAGAAGGACATAGTCCCGTGTGCGTATCTCTACTGGACCTAACCGCAGTACGTAGGGAAGCGGTATGCCGCACTCCGCAATTTGAACTTTTGTAATTTGCAAGTTCGACTACCTCGATGACCAACGCGTTGTTGTATGAAAGAACATTATGATATAAACGACCTTCCATCAAGGCTTACGCAAGACGCTTTCGCGGAACAAGGCACGCACCGGAGGTCACTTTGTCATCCAAACCCAGCATCCAGCCTTCTCCTGGCATCCCTGGTCTGCGAGGAACAGAGCATGTAGGCTTCACCGTGCCTGACCTGGAGCAGGCGACCGCCTTTTTTGTCGATGTCATCGGGTGCGAATACATGTTTGAGCTTGGCCCGTTTGTTGCGGAAGATGACTGGATGGAAAAACATCTCAACGTTCACCCCAGAACGGTGATGCGCAGGTTGCGTTTCTTCCGTTGTCAGTTCGGACCGAACTTTGAGATTTTTCAGTACGAAGCGCCCGACCAAAATTTAACGATGCCCAGGAACAGCGATGTAGGTGGTCATCACCTGGCTTTTTATGTCGATGATTTCGACGCAGCAGTGGCCTACCTCGCTGCCAAAGGTGTTCCGCTCCTGGGCAAACCCACGGTCAGGACGACCGGGCCAAACGCGGGGCAGACCTGGATTTATTTTCTTTCGCCATGGGGTATGCAGTTTGAGTTGGTCAGCTTTCCGAATGGCAAAGGATATGAAAAAGACACCAAGTCACGCTTGTGGCATCCGGCGAAGCCTGCGGCTTGATGAACGCGCTGTCTAGGGGGTTTGAAGAGCAGAGCTCTCCAAACGTGGAAGTTGGAACGAAAGAACGAAGCCCTCTTCCAGAACCATCGACCGTGGTCGAAAGGTTAGAAGAGGGCGCCCGCCACTTGCTCCGCTATGTTTCTGGTGTTCTCTTTGAGCGCGTCGCGGGACATGGACGGGTCGTTGCGCGCGCTGGTTGTGATGGTGACGGTGAAGACCTGGTCGCGAACACGGCCTATGACCTCCTGCCCATAGGTCTGGCCTTTGATCTCTGCGGCACATGCCTCATTGCCAATGGCCTGCAAAGGGCTCGCCCCGGCGCCGCATTGAGCCTTATAGGCGTTCACGGCTTGTGAGGGGTCCTTGACATCTTCCACAGTGATCTTAAGCTCACGGGATGCGGTTGCGTCACGGTAAACGAAGCTGCAGGCTTCTCTGCTGCCCTGGGACAGCGTGGCCATGGTTCCGCCCTCGCTGCTCCTGAGAACTCCGGAGGCGGTGGCCACGTTGAGCCAGGGACAACCGACGTTCGCCTGGCAGAGTGCGGGCCGGGAACCCAAAAGCACAAATAGAGCTAGCGTGAGATATCTCATTTACGCAGTGAATGGCACTACCGGGCCCCCGCGTAGGCTGGCTTCGCTTCGTAAGGAAGATCGCTATGCACGTGCTGGGGAATGCTTTCGATCGATATCTCCGGGTGCTGGCGCAGAAAGTCGAAAGAATAGGTGGGCGCTCCAGGGTCGAACTTCTTGGTAATGAACTGCGCTTGTTCGTCCGAAGCCTTCTGATCCATTTCCATGCGGCGGTAGATAATCGACAAGTTGTAGTGTGCCGTCAGATCATCCGGGTCGATCTGCTGCACGGCCTCGAACTGTATTCTCGCCGCGGGGTAGTCGTGCTGCCGGTAATAGGCGAGGCCGAGATCGCGGCGAGCATCGCGTGACGCAGGGAATTGCTCGACTACTTTTTTCAAATTGGCGATTTCCGACTCGTAGTCGCCTGCCCGTCTCTCCAGCAGTGCAAGGTAGTACAGGGCGCGTGCGTTATTTGGGCTCAGAGCCAAGGCGCGCATAATGCTGGCGCGGGCAGAATCGTATTTCTCCCATTGAATTTCGGTCAAGGCGACATTCGTATAGGCATCGGGATAGTCCGGCCTCAGTTTGATCACCTCACTAAAGGCTCGTACTGCATCGGAGTATTGCAATTGATCCAGATACGCTATGCCCAGGTTGTTCCACCGCATCCAGTCGGGGTTGTCGCCGGCCTCAGGCGGGCAAGCAGCATTTTCTCCGACATTCAAGACTCGGCTGCGCGATGCAATCTCCACCACTGGATAGGCGGGGTGATCGGGGCCAAACACGTTGTTCATGAAGCTCTGACGGAAGTGGCGGTAATTCACTTTCGCGGTGATGGTGATAGGGCCCTTCAAGCCGGAGGGAATGCGGAACTGGTACCGCACCAATACCGATCTACCGGCCTGGACAGAGTTGTCGTAGGCCACCGAATGGATCGTCCAGACTTTGTGATTATCGACGAATTCGCCATCGACGTTGACGGGTCGATTGGTGAAGCTATGCGCCCGTACGTCCAGCATCCCGTCCGGCTTGATAAAGCCGCTATGATAGATTTCCTTACCCGCTGCGTCCTTGGCCGTGAACTCAACCCAGGCTTCATAGAGATCGCGCACTTCAGGGATTAACGAGTGCCCTATGTTCTTGTTCTGAATCACTACCAGGGCTTGCACGACATCGTCCGGCTTCAGGCTGTAGGGCACGGAACCAAGCGGTCCGATGATCTTGTCATCGCCAGCCTTCTGCAGCGCAAAAATATCCACATTCAAATAGTTTCCCGATTTGAGGAAGTCGGTGGTCTTACGCAGCTGTTCATCGAAGCCGTAGTAGAAGGGAACTGCCGTGTTTCCTGCCGGCCAGCTATGCGAAGCGAAGGTGCCGTTTTTTGCTCCGGAATCGGGAAGCGTATTGGCTGCGCGCTTCATGTGGCATCCCTGGCAGGTGATGAAATCGGCGGTGTAGAACGTCAGCGGATTTTGCTGCGAGAACTTGGATTGCTGCCATTCGTCATAGCTGGTAAACGCGCGGATAAATTTATAGTCGTTCAGCGTGTCGGGTAAATTGGCCTTATGGCAGGATGCACAGAACTCCGGTGTCCGATAGATGCTCTTCATGACGGCCATCGAGTGGCGTTTCGGGTACTTCATGATGTCGTCATAGGGAACCTCACCCGGAATCCGATTGCCTTGTTCGTCCACCATCACGGCGGGAATCCCCATGACAAAGCCGCCGTTGCCGTTCGTCGACTTGAGGCTTTGAATGGAATGGCATGTGGTGCAGGTGAGACCGTCTTTATCGAAACTGCGATCGACCTGTGAGTCTTGTGTCAGTGCCCCCGTCAACACTGCGATCGGATTGTGACAGCTATCGCAATGCCGGGAGAATTCAATGCCTTTCGTCCGGATGAGGATATTTACGCTGGTCCGGTAAAAGGGTGTGCGAAAGGAATTCGAGTGGAGAGCCTGCCGCCATTGGTGGAGCGCCTCCTGATGACAATGCCCGCAATACTTCGCGTTGGGAAAGGCGCCGGGTTGAACGAAGTCTTCTCCTTCCATTGAGGCATTTCCTGGTGTAGAAGGTTTGTCAGTGCCAAAGCGGTAGTTGTAGGAACCTCGAACTTTATCGGCGTATTCCTTGCGCGCTAGATCTTGATTGGAGGCGGCCTCGATGGTGCCCTTAACCAGGCAAAGCGCCGCGGCGGCCACCGATAGGGTAAAAATGCCGCGCAGGAATGAGGTCTTCACAGTCTATTCCTCCTGGAATAGCGGCAGGCGCGGGGGGACCTGGAAACTGATATACACCCAATCACTCTGGTTTGTGAATGCAAACACTTCATTTAGGGCTACGATCAGTACCCAGTACCGCAGGTTGAGTCTTTGCGATTGCATCGTAAACGCTGGGCACAACTCCTTTGCCTTCTTCAATCGCGAAGAAGCGGTCGATGCTCGGCAGGCTGACATGTTCGACAAAGCCACTCGGCCAGCGAATCTCGACACCATCGATGTTCGCCGCCTGGCCCAATCCAAAATGAAGGCGCTGGTCATTCGAGGATTCGTAGCTGCCGCCGCTCATGACATCTCCCCGCTGCCGGATGCCGCCCGCAGTCAGGTAGACCGTGGCTCCTATGGCGTCACGAGGACTCTTGGCGCCGCCAATCAGCGAAAGGCCTACCCAGTGGTTTTTGTCGGCATTCACATTGCGCAGCAGGACGGGTGTGTGGTCAATGCAGTTCACCACAACGTCGACCTTGCCGTCGTTGAAGAGATCACCGAAGGCAGCCCCTCTTCCTGGGATGACATCGGCAAGCCCGGTACCCTCTACTGCGGGAACCAGCTCGAAACGTTTCCCCTTGTCAAGGTTGTGAAACAACAGGGGACGTTCCGCGAAGGTCATACCCCAATCGAAGTGGTGCTTGTCGACTTGCGGGTAGACGTGTCCACTGACCGACATGATGTCTTTCCATCCATCGTTGTCGTAGTCGATGAATTCGGTGCCCCAACTCAGGAAGGGATAGGTGACCTGCGCGATCCCCATTTGCTCTGTGATCTCAGAGAAGTTGCCGCCGCCCTCGTTGCGGAAGAGGGTCTTGTAGTCGTCTGAAAATGTGGTGGTGTACAGGTCGACCAAACCGTTGTTGAGATAGTCTCCGACGGCCAGTCCCATCGAGGCAGTTTCACGAGCTTCCTGGTTCAGAGCGAAACCAGAGAAGAAGCTCGCATCCTGAAACGTACCGTCTCCCTTGTTGATGTAGAGGTAGTTGGGTGTTGAGTCGTTGGCAACGATCAGATCCACCTTACCGTCGTTGTTGATATCGACAAAGGTGGAAGAGAAACCGAAGTAGTGACGTTTATCGCTCACTCCGGCTTTTTCACTCACATCGGTAAAGGTGCCGTCGCCGTTGTTGTGAAACAGATGATCAGGCTCGCCGGCCAGGCCGCGCGGACCGCACATGACAGTAGCTCCACGGTACTGGCAGAACGAATGCGATGCGTCGCCGGCGCCGGAAGGAGGTGGGTTCTTTAAGTCGTAATGGACATAGCCGGGAACAAATAGGTCCAGCTTACCGTCACCGTCATAGTCGCCAAAGCTCGCGCCATTGGACCAGTTGCCGAGGGTGACTCCCGCCTGCTCCGCAACGTCTGTGAACGTCCCATCATGGTTGTTATGAAAGAGACGGTTCTTGCCGAAATTACTCACATACAGATCTGGCCACCCGTCATTGTCGTAGTCACCCACAGCCACGCCGAAGCCCCAGCGGCCGTTGGTTACGCCAGCCTTGGTGGCAACGTCGGTAAAGGTTCCGTCGTGATTGTTGTGGAACAGAGCAGCGTGCGGAGGTTCCGCTTTGCCATCGAGAGCCTCGTAGGTCGAACCGTTTACAAGATAAATATCGAGCCAACCGTCATGATCGTAGTCCAACAGAGCTACGCCGGACCCGGTGGTTTCGAGAATATAGTTTTTCTCCGGATTCCCCATCTTGTGGCGCCAGACGGTCAAACCAGATTTCTTGGAGACGTCCTGGTAAATGATGGGTCCGGTTTTGACGAACCCGCCCGCGGTGATCGGTCTTTTTTCGGAATCGAGAACGGGCGCGAATACACCGCCTGTCGCCGAACCCGACTCCTGAGAGCGCGGGTTGCCACCGTATATGGGAGGAGTGGGCTGTGTCTGCTGCGCATGGGCCCGAGAACTCGCGGTAAGAGAAAACATGGCCAGCAGACCAACAAGCAGCGAGTTCTTTCGCGAACCCTGCGCAAATAAAGACATGAATCCCCGGTCTTGCGAGCTTTAGTTGATAAACACTCGATTATCGGCGTTGCAAATTGGTGCTGTCAATTGAGCAGTCGAGCACGCCAGCCGATCTAGCCTTTTCCTGGGTTGACTTTCCAGGACCGCAATTGACCCTGAACCCACTCCGGGTTCTTGTCCGAGTGGCATAGCAAGCATGCATTCGGGCTGTTTTCCTGACCGAAGCGCATCGTCATCTCGGCGTTCGGGATATCGTCGATCTGGTGCGAGCGCACACGTAAGAGCATGCCATCTACAATGCGGGGCATATGGCAGGAAACACAACGGCTGGCCTCGTTATCGATCGAATGGTGGGAATGCGCCGCAGCCCGCGTTTTGTCCTGAAACTGGGTGTGGCAACCGGTACACATCCGGTCGGGTTGGTCTTTGAATCTGAGCGAAGTGGGGTTGGATGACTCGTCGTGTCCGTGCGGATCGTGGCAGGTTCCGCAACTGGCCTGCCCCTTGCGAAAACATTGAGAACGCTCCAGTGCTTCGACCATGAACGTAGCCTGGGTAAAACGGCCATCGCGGAAGAAAGCGCCACGGGTAAATTCGCCAAAGGGCAATGAGGCGTTTTTGAGAAAGAATGTGCCGCTGCTGGAATAGTTCAGTTCTCCCTGCGCGTTGCCCTGGTGCACATTGGATTGCATGTGGCATTGCGCGCAGATGGTTACAAAATCCCGATTGTTGACCCGGCGGAAGTCAACGGGTGGATCGAGAGGTTGTTTTGCGTAGAACTTGCCTGTTGCCATTGCCTCCGCGTGGCTAGCGGAAGGGCCGTGACACATTTCGCAACCGATCCCTGGTTCGCGAAAGACAACATGGTCTGGACCCAGGCCGCCGCCCAACGTATTACGCAGTTGGCTGGTATGGCACACTGCGCAATTCAACTGGTAACTCGTGGAGCCATCGAGTTTCTGCCAGTTGTCGGGGTTGGCACGCTCGCTGCCAGCGCTGTCGATGATCATCCAGTAGTTGAGCCATCGCTTTGCGACAGCGCTGTACTGGATGGGAAAGACGTGGATCTGTCCATTGGGCAGTTT
The DNA here is from genome assembly GCA_963830325.1 of uncultured Acidobacteriaceae bacterium. Classification (GTDB taxonomy): domain Bacteria; phylum Acidobacteriota; class Terriglobia; order Terriglobales; family Acidobacteriaceae; genus PALSA-350. The sequence goes on along the minus strand of CAWHMV010000002.1, from coordinate 137,610 downwards.
GGTGGCATAGGCTTGCTGCCACTTCGAGCCAATTGTGTAATCGACGGGATAAGAATGCCAGCGCCCGTCTGACTCCTTGATGTCGAAGTAGTGACGGCCACCGCGAATGACCATGCGCGCAAAGAGAGCGCGATTGTCATGAGGGATGATTTCCAGTTTGCCGTCGCGGTAGAGGATATCGTCGCCGGCATAGAACTCGTTCTTCTTTTCGAAGTCACCGATGACATTTTGTGGTAAGTACGGGCGCAGCATCTTCGCCATGCCGCTTTGCGACCACTGGCGGTAAATGTCGACATGGCAATGACTGCACGTCTCAGAGCCAGCGTAACCGGGCTGCCTGGTTGCTGAAGTTTGAGTCTCGGCAACCAGTGACGGCGAGAGGTTCTCTCGTTGTTTCTCTAGGTTGCCGACAAACTCGTCAAAACTTTGTGCCGCCGGTTTGGCTGCCTGATAGATGGCCGACAGTTGTTCCCGCGCTCGCGGTGCGAGTTCTGTGCTTTGCCGATACACCGTAGCAAATGCGAGCGCTGCCTGCGAAGATTCGTTTGCCGACAGGTAGGCGACGCCCAGCAGGTACACGATCTCCATATCCCCCGGCTTCAGGGCGCGGGCGTGGTTGAGCGCGGCGATTGCCTGCTGGAGGAGCGATTTTCGATTCGGACTCGCCGGGTCCTGGAGTACTTCGTTGATCAGTGCGCGCCCGATCACGAACCACGCGGTTGCCTGCTGCTTTTTCTTTGTATCTGGCCAATCCTGCGCAGAGATCGTGAGCGGCCGATCAAAGCGATCGAGGTAATCGAGAGCATCGCGAGCGCTGGCAATGGCCGCCTCGTTTTCCTGGAGAACAGCCTGGACATCGGCGACCGCAACCAACAGCAGCGGATTCTCGGGCAGCAACGAGAGCGAGAACCGGGCATAGTCCATGCCTGATCGCAAATTGCCCAGGTCGAAGCTTGAACGAGCTGCTCCCTCGGCCACCTGCGCGAGGAAGGCAGACCGCGGATATTTTTCCAGAAACGAACGCGTCAGCGCCAGCAGCTTTTGCGGATCGGTGGTCTTTGCGATGTTGATAAATGCGGATCGCTCGGCGGGATCTCTGATCCCGTCGGCAATGGTCGCGGAGCTGCGGCTCGCCGATGTAACGATGGAATCGATATCCTGCGCCGCCAAGTTAGGGCTGGCGGCGAGAAGCGCCCCAGTCAAACCGGATAACAGCAGCAAGAAGCGCATAAACGGTTGGAGCATCATTTCTTAGCGAGCTGCCCACTCGGTGTGGTATCGGCTTTCAGATCGCCGAGAACGAATTGGGTTGCAGCCAAAAGCAGCTGTTCCATGTTGGCCGTCTCGTAGAATTCCGGTCTATGCCCAAGGGCGCAATTGAAGACGCGCCCTTTGCCGTAGCTGCTGATCCAGACCATGCCGTAGTCGTTGTCCGGGCGCGTGGTGTAGCGGTTGGCCGACTGCTCCGTTCTCGCTGGATCGAGGCTGAGCAGAATGTGCAGCCTCTCTCGCGAGTAAGGCCCGGTGGGAAGAAAGTGATAGAACTCGTCGAAGAAGTCAAAATCCTTCCCGCCAAATTGCCTGGTGAGCGGACTGTCTGGATCTTCAATTCGTAGCGTCCCCATCTCGCCGTTGTATTTATGAGCGCCGGTTTGAGCGCCAATGAGGTTTCCGAATTCCGGCACATCCACGCTGGCGAACGTGGTCGCATGGAGTCCCGCCAAACCACCGCCTTCTTCCACGAAGCGCATCAGGCCGTGCATTACCTCAGGGTCGATGAACAGCTCTCCCTCCACGGAATTCAGGAACACCGCGTCGTATTCCTTAATCTTCGGGTATTTGAGATTGTCTAAGTCGTTGCTGAACGTCGGCACGTACGCGCCGGTATATTTGCCGATTAATTCGAGGGCCAGGTTGCCGTCTGGAATGGTGGCGTGATAGTAACCGCCATTGACACATAAATCCAGGACCAGCAGTTTTCGTGGCCGCTCTGGTTTGACCAGGGCTTGCCTGGGAATAGCCGCATCGATTTTCTGTCTCACGTCGGCGGGGAGCTTGTCCGGCGTTGATATGGTTTGCATGCGGGAGAGCGTATCGATGCGATAGGCAATTGCCGGCAGAACGGCTTTATCGTATGCGTCGGCTGCAGCCGAAAGTTGCCCGTTCGCCGGATCCAGGGTGAAGAACAGCGGCTTGCCTTCAGATTTTTTCGCGCCGCCATCTTTTCCTGGCGGCCAGTCTGCCTGAATGGCCGGCGGCTGCAGGCGGCTCAGCTCGAGCAGAAAGGGGGAGGCGGTTTCTGCGTCAGGTAAGTCTGCTGCGAGCAGCCTGTCTTTTACCTGCGCCAATCCAGCGAGGGGTTGAATCCCGGCTTTGGCCCATGCGCCGAGATCCACGCTCAATCCAATGTGGCGACTCAGAGGGGCCAGCGCAGCCACTGCGGCCGCCGTGTTTTGGCTAATGACGGCAACATTCATCCCAGTGTCGTTCGCCAGCTTGTCGAGTTCGGCGAACGATGCGGGATCGGCGGGAACGATGATCATGTCTGCGCCTAGCTCTTTCGCAAATGCGAAGGACTTTCGTCGAGAACTGTCGTCGCCCGGCAAGACGTGGATATAGTAGGCCGGCATCCGGAGACGCAATTCATCGAGCAGGTCTTTTACCTTGGTTATTTCGTCAGCGGTCAGATGGTAGTCCAGGTGTTTGGGAATGTCGGCACTGACTTGCTGCGTGCTCTCACCTTCTACTGCCGAAAGGCCAGCGGCGTCGGCTTTCTTTGCTGCATCTGAGAAAGTGATGGAGCCATCGGTTCGCGCGCCCAGTCTCCAACCTAATATTGTGGTCGCACTGGTACGCAGCCTGCCTCGATCCGCAGGACGGACGGACATAGACGGCTGCGTGAAGCTGCCAGGGCCAGCTTTCTCGCCACCGTTGGGGTTCTTGTTCGGATCCGGCGGCGACTGCGTATCGGCGAACATCGTGGGGCAAGTCAGAATGGCAAGCAACAGAGCAACGAGAATTGTCGCGCACCATGTAGTTGATGAGTGATGAGGAGCAGGACTCGATGAGCCTTTACTAGGAGGATCCCAGGTCTCAAACGCGAGACCCCACGGCATGCCGGGGCAGGCTGGGGCACCCATCTTCTTGTAATGGTAAAGTTTTTGGTTTGAGAGGCGATTTATGAGACGCATGCAATCCTTTCAGGAGCAGACGACTACCGTTTAGGCAGGGCAAACACGTAGTAGCCCTGCGCCTCGGCTTTGCCTGCTTTCCACGCGAATCCCTCCGCGACAGCAGTTTCCGGCGGATGCCCCGATGCACAGAAGACGATGTACTGCCGGCCGTCGACTTCGTACACCGAGGGCAGCCCTTCGGGATTCGCATCAAGCTCTTTTTCCCAAAGCAGCTTGCCACTGTCTTTGTCGAAGGCATGAATCATGCGGTCGGGCCAGCTCGCCACGAAAACCAACCCACCCGCCGTTACCACGGGTGCGGTTCTGTTTGAGGCTAAAGTCACCTTCGCCGAGCCAGTGTCTTTAATGCCCTTGGCTGCCAGACCGGGCACCACACCCAGTGGGACCCTCCATCGAATCGTTCCGTCATTCAGATCGATGGCGACCAGCGAGGTCCAAGGCGGACTGATAGCTGGTAGACCGTCACTGGAAAGAATCCTGTTTTCGTAATTGCCAAAGTAGCGTGTAATGCCTGGGGGCGGTGGCAGCCGTTCCATCCCCCCGCCGGCGCCGGCTCTTCGCGTCGCTGGGCCTGCGGCCGTTGGATTCGATATGTATGCGGCTAGCGCATCCAGATAGTGCGCCGGCAGGTCGGAGAAGCCGGGCATCTCGCCTTCGCCGCCAGTGACAATCTTCTTGAACTTGTCGATCCCAATATCCTTGGGCGACATCACCCCGGTGCGGTTCGGCCCATGGCACCCCTGGCACAACTGAGAAAAGATAACGTGGCCTTGCGTCTCAGGTGTCGCCCCTGGCGGTACCATCAGCGGGAGTTTCTGGGTCAGCTTATATTTCAGCTCGGGTGAATCCGCAGTGCGCAGATACACCATGCCCGTCTTCGGATCCGCTGCGCCGTTGCCCCAGTTTGCGCCGCCGTCGTCGGCCGGAATCTGAATAGAATCACGCTTGTCGGTCCCCGGCGTAAAGATCCCCTGGTTATTCGCGTTCCGCAGTATCTCCAGAAAACGCGCCTTGTCCTCGTCACTCACGTAGGGATTGACGTCGTTTGCCGTAAAGCTTTGGCGCGCGAACGGGGGCGGCTTCGTTGGAACAGGTTGCGTGGGCCAGGACTCCTCTCCCGGCGCATCGCTCTTGGGCACAGGCCGTTCCTCGATCGGCCAAAGCGGCTTTCCCGACACCCGATCAAACACGAACATAAAGCCTGATTTCGTCGCTTGGGCAACGACATCGACCTTCTTACCGTTGTGCCGCACCGTCAACAGTTTTGGAGCTGTCGTCGGATCGTAGTCCCACAAATCATGATGTACGGTCTGGAAATGCCAAAGCCGCTTGCCTGTTCGCAAATCCAAAGCCAGCAGGCAATCTCCAAACAAACCGGCGCCGATGCGGTCGCCACCCCAGTAGTCATACGTTGGCGATCCCAAAGGAAAATATCCAATTCGTCGTTTTTCGTCGATCGCGAATTCGCCCCACGTGTTCACCCCGCCGACGTACTTCCACGCGTCCTTGGGCCAGGTGTCGTAACCGAACTCGCCCGGATGCGGGAGCGTGTGGAAGCTCCAAATCACCTTGCCGGTCAGCACGTCAAAGGCGCGAATGTCGCCTGGAGGGGAACCGTAGGCTTCGCTGGTCGCCGAGCCCAGGATGATCATGTTCTCGAACACATGCCCGGGTGTGCCGGTTTGAATTTGGGGAATGGTTTTTGGGTCCCGGCCGAGACCCTCACGCAGATTGACCCGCCCATCGGTGCCGAAAGTAGAAATGCTGGCGCCAGTCCTGGCGTCGATCTCCTGCAGATAACTGTCGGCCGAGAAGATGAGCCGGCGGTCGCTGCGATCTTTACTTTCCCAGTAGTTGATGCCTCGGTCGGTTGGTGTGCCTTGGGTGGGATGAGACCAAATTTCCTTACCCGTGACTGCATCGAGCGAAACAATCTCGTCGCCTTTCCCGAGCACGTACATCTTGCCGTCCACGATCAACGGGCTAAAGCTGAATCTGGCGCTTGTCCCCGGCACAGGGAAAAACCACGCTTGCGTCAGCTGGTCCACATTGTTTTTGTTGATTTGTTGCAGCGGGGAGTAGGACATCGAATCCAGTCCTCCGCCGAAGTCGCTCCAGTTCACGTTCGCGGAATCTTTCGGAGTCTGCCCTTGGAACATGGCGACTACGCACAGCGACATGAAAGAGCAGACGCAGATATTTCGAGTCTTTAACTTCATACGGAGCTGAGCCCTCAACCAACTAACCGCCCAAATAACTCTCAGATTTGAGCCGCATCCTTATATATGTGTCGTAGTTGGGCTTGTCAAGGAAAACATCTACATCTGACAACATGCAAACTATATGATGATCTCGAGTTCCGAAGTCTTGCCACACTCGCGTTGACAGGGTGCTTTGAGGCTCCTATATTGAGGCTCTTGTCGAGAGGGATATTCGAGAGTGCAGACGGAAATCGAACTGTTTCGCGCCATCACCGAGAATCTCTACACCGCGGTCCTCGGCGATGTATTAGACGTCATGGGTCATACTCACCAATTCCTGCCCCAACCAATTCAACCGATGAAGGAGAGCATGCGTCTCGTCGGGCGGGCGATGCCGGTCCAGATTGCTGACACGTGGAGTCAGCAAAAGGATCCGTTCGGCCTCATGACGGAAGCCCTGGACCAACTGCTTCCGGGCGAGGTCTACGTCGCGACGGGGGGCTCGCAGAACTGCGCTGCCTGGGGTGAAATCCTCACCGCAACCGCGCGGGCTCGTGGCGCTGTCGGCGCAGTCATTGATGGCTACCATCGCGACACCGTCCGCGTACTGGAGCAGAACTGGCCGGTATTCAGCCGTGGCCGCTATGCGCAGGACGCAGGCGTCCGTTCAAAGATCGTTGCCTATCGATGCCCGGTCGAAATTGGGGGAGTTCACATCGAACCGGGAGACCTGATTTTTGGAGACATGGACGGCGTCGTGGCCGTGCCTCGCGCCATCGAAGAAGAAGCCGTCGCACGCGCGCTCGAAAAGGCCCGTGGAGAGAAGGTAGTACGGAAAGCAATCGAGGCCGGTTCTTCCAGCACCGAAGCCTTTCGCAAGTATGGGATTCTCTGAAGCATGGTACAAGTGTCAGTAACTGACGGCCGCCTTCTGTTTCTCAACCCGAAGGACAACGTGTGCACTGCGATAGCTCCTATCACGAGCGGCACAACCTTGCAGATAAATGGAGACATCGTTGTTATAAAGCAGAATATTCCACTCGGCTTCAAGATAGCCGGCTGCAACATAGCTACTAACGAATCCATAGTAAAATATGGGGTTTCGATAGGTTCGGCGACCCGAGATATCGTATTAGGTGAGCTCGTACATCTCCATAATATGAAGAGCGATTACCTGCCTACTTATACCCTTGAAAAGGAAGATAGCCATGCCCGGCGACCATAAACTCTATGGGTATCTTCGGCACGACGGACGCAAGGGCATCCGCAATTATCTTGTCGTATGTTACCTGGTGGAATGTGCCCATCATGTCGCCCGGGCAATGGTGAACTATTTTCCCGAGCGCGGAGTACACCTGATCGGTTTTGGAGGCTGTTACCCCAACGCCTATGCCTCGCGCATGTTGACGAATCTCTGTACGCATCCAAATGTTGGGGCGGTCTTGCTGGTGTCTTTGGGCTGCGAAAGTTTTGACCGGGCAGACCTCGAAGAAGCAATCCGTCAAAGCGGGAGGCCTGTCGATACGCTGGTCATTCAGCACGCGGGCGGAACGCGCAAGACAATTGAAGAAGGGCGCGCTTGGATCGAGTCCACGCTGTCCGCCATGGAGTCGTGTCCCACGACTGCGATGGCTATGAACGAGCTGATCGTCGGAACAGTCTGTGGGGGCTCGGATTCTACCAGTGGCATTTCCGCGAACCCTGCCATTGGCCGTGCGTTTGACCTGCTCACGGCTCAAAACGCAACCGCCATCTTTGAAGAGACCGGGGAGCTGATTGGCTGTGAGCACATCATGGCGCAACGTGCGGTAACGAGCGCCCTGGCTGATCAACTGATTGCGGTAGTAGCCAAGGCGGCAAGGTACTATGCGGTCCTGGAACACGGCAGCTTTGCATTAGGCAATGCAGAGGGGGGCCTCACTACGCAGGAAGAAAAATCGATGGGTGCTTACAGCAAGAGCGGCAGCTCGAAAATTTCCGGCATCCTCAAGCCAGGAGATGTTCCTCCCACTGGCGGCCTCTACCTGCTCGACATAGTCCCGGACGGTCCGGTTCGCTTCGGCTTTCCCAACATTAACGACAATGCGGAGATCGCGGAGCTGATCGCGTGTGGCTCGCACCTGATTTTATTTTCCACGGGGCGGGGAAGTGTCGTAGGCTCGGCCATCGCACCAGTGATCAAAATCTGCGCCAACCCACAGACTTTTCGTCGCATGGCGGATGACATGGACATCGATGCCGGCCGCATTCTTGAAGGCTTAGCCACACTCGACCAAGTAGGTCAAGAGATCTATGAGTCATTGATAGCGACGGCGCAAGGCAAGCAAACCGCCTCAGAAGCGTTAGGACACCAAGAGTTCGTTTTGACCTATAAGTACTTCGAGCCGATCGGCCCGAGCTGTTTGCCGTTAGCGTGAGGAGCTGCTTGCGAAATCAGTCCCGGAGGGACGGCTGAACTTAGCCCAGGACGTAGTCCTGGGTTAGTATGCGTCCTCGAAAAGTCCCGTAGGGACGACTGAGAAAGTTATCGGATTGGGAATTGTCAGTCGCGGAATGTTTTGGAAGGAAGTGCGCTGGGGATCGCCTCCAGGTAACCTCCAGTCGTCCCTGCGGGACTTTTCGTTCCTCGAATTCTACCCAGGACTACGTCCTGGGCTAAGTTCAGCCGTCCCCGTTCGACAAGCTCAGGGCAGGCTCTCCGGGACTCGTTTTGCAGTCGGTTCTCCCTCAACCTGTGCGGTACCAATCAACCATTGATCTTTGCGACATTGAGCAAGGCCCCTAAATATCGCTCAAAATTTGCCTCAAAGCGTTGCTTAGGGACGGAAATTCCCAGCACAAACCGGCCGCCCAGACCTTCGACCGGCACGGCGAGACACTGCAGCCCCTCGTGGAACTCCTCGTGGTCGATCGAATACCCCTGCGATCGAATTCGTTCGAACTCCGTCTGGAGCTCGTCGAGATCCGTGATGGTCCTGCTGGTCCTCGCGTCCAGAGGATGCTTTGCCAGGTAGGCTTCGCGTGTCGCCGCGTCGACCATGGCCAGAAGCAGCTTTCCAGCCGCCCGAGCATGTGCGTACCCGCTGTAACCCTGGGGAACCTGGGCCGCTCCTACCGGGGACTCTCCGCGCGCGGTGGCGAGGGCAACAATTTCGCCATCCAACCAGCCGCCTGCGTAGGCCGTCTCTCCGGTCGCGGCGACAATCGATCGAACCCTGCGAGCCAAATGCTCAGGCGGAGCCAACTGCCGGCTAAACCCTTCGGCGATAGAAACTGTGGCCAGGCCGAGCACGTACCGGTTGCTGTCGTTCTTCCTGATGATGCCGGTACCGTGCATGGTGTGGATCAGGTGATAAGTTACCTGGCGCGACAGCCCCAGCTTTTCCATGATCTCCTTGGCCTTCAGGCCATTGGGACTGTCGGCCACCGCAAGCAAAATCGAGATCGTCCGCACCGCGGACTGTATGCGCGGTTTTGCTTGACCATCCTCCGCAGACGATTCATTCGCATCCAGGACTTTGATTGCATCTGCCTTCACCGGTTGCTCTCCTGCGAAACTGTTGGCCTCAGCGACTGAGACATCAGGGTGTTGCATAGGCTCCCTCGCCAGAACGGGTTTTGCCGGGTTCCTATCATGGTCGACGCCCAGCATACAGTATGGGGTTAGGCTAAAATGGGGGTCGCTTAGCCGTGCTGTCGGGGCGGGGCTCGCCTATCGGTTTAGATCAAGGGCTGAAGTTATTGTAATGAATAAGGTTAGCCGCCACACAGCAATTATGAAGAGACGTGAATATTGGCCAAAAAGTCTCGTCACCAGGCAAAGCAAAATTCGCCAAGTCGCGCTTCTCGGAGCCTCACCAGCCACGTTCAGCCAAATGGGTCGATCCTGAACGGTCGATGCTGGTCCATCAGGGAAAGGAAACATTGGATGGATTTGGAACTCGGTGGAAGACTCGTTATCGTCACCGGCGGAGCCAGCGGGATCGGATGGGCGTGTGCCCGCGGTTTCGCGCGTGAGGGTTGCCGCGTCGCTTTGTGGGACCAGTCCGCCCGGGTCAAGGATGCGGCAACCGCACTTGCCGGGGAGTTCGGTGGTCCCTCGCTTGGCTTAGCGGTGGATGTCTCCGACTTTGCGGCCATGCAGGAGGCAGTCCGGCAGACCGAAACCGCGATGGGACCCGTCGCGCACGTCGTTCATGCCGCGGCCTTAGGTTCAGGAAAATTTGGCTATCCATTTACCAATCTGGAGCCCAGCGATTGGCCTCGGGTGCTTGAGGTTAATGTCCTTGGAATGGTTCACACTGCGCACGCAATCACGCCCGGTATGGTCTCGCGCAAAGAGGGAACTCTTGTTTTTCTGGCCTCCGTCGCCGGACAAATCGGTTCCCAGACGGACCCGCCTTACAGCGCAAGCAAAGCGGCAAACATCAACTTCGCGCAATGCCTGGCAAAGGATCTTGCGCCGCACGGAATTCGCGTCAACGTAGTCTGTCCGGGTATGGTGCGCACGCCGTTAAACGAACGCATCTGGAAAGCGTGGAACGATCAACAGCCGCCAGCTCAGCAACGGTCGTACGATGACTGGGCGGACGAAAAGGTGCGAGCCGTAGCACCCCTTGCCCGATGGCAGGAGCCTGAGGATATAGCAGACATGGTAGTCTTCCTCTCCTCGGCCAGGAGCCGGCAAATCACGGGCCAAACCATCAACGTCGATGGTGGCCAGGTGATGCACTGGTAGGAGATCACGCGGGAATGCCGGCGGGCGCAAACAAATCCGGTTGCTTATCAAATTTCTGCTTGCAACCTGCGCAACAGAAGTAAAAAGCTTTACCGTCGTGTTCCGATTTGTATTTCGTTGCGGCCACATTCACGGGCATTCCGCAGATCGGATCTTTGGCTTGGTGCGGTTCCACAGGTTTTTCCTGCTTGATCGTTTGCGATCGGCTCAATTGCACGATTTGGGCAAGAATGCTGACCGCGATTTCTTCCGGAGAGCCGGCACCGATGTCCATGCCCGCCGGAGCTCTTACCTGCTTCAGCCGTTCCGCGCTCACTCCGCGTTCGCCCAGGTACTCACGGACTTTGGCAGCCTTTGTTTTACTGGCAACAAAAGCCACGTAGGCAGCATCGGTTCGCAGCGCGTTTTCCAGCGCCTCCTCGTCGCATTCTCCCTGGGTGGCGACAACGATGAAGGTAAGCGGGTTTACCTTTAGGTGCTTCAGGTCAAGATGTGCTTGCACCCGGTCCACTTCCGGATAGGTTTCCTTATTTGCCTCCGGAGCGGCCACTGACACCGTGTAGTTGATCACTTTGGCGAGTCTTGCCAGGGTTTGTCCAACCGGAGAGCGACCCATGATCAAAACATGCGGCTTGGGGAGCACCGGCTCGATATAAACATCCAGCGTGCCACCGCTATGGCAACTCATGTTGTAGGCGACAATGCCTGCCTCCTCGGTTGCGGTTGGACTGATATGAACCAGCCGGGGCCGCCCATCCTGCAGAGCCTTGAGTGCTTCCTTTACCACCGCGGGTCGCGCACAACCTCCGCCGATCCAACCCCAGACCTCCCCGTCGGCGAAGATAATTGCCTTGTCTCCCGGTTTGCCGGAGATCGGTGCTTCATAGCGCACTACGGTTGCGATGGCAAAGGACTCGCCGAGCAGGACCAACTCGTCTGCTTTCTTCAAAAACTCGTCGAACATCCGGCTCTCCTCTCCTGGCTACAGGTGCCTCTCCAATGCAAGCAGGCTCTCGAGGTTATGCGCTGGAGCAAACACATCGACGTAAGGAAGCGCTGCGGCCATACCGCGGGTGAGGGGCTGATAGTCCTTCAACCCGAGCAGGGGATTCAGCCACAGTATCTTTTGCACCCGAGCTTTGGTCTTGCGCAATTGAGATGCCAGTAACTCCGGCTCTCCAGTATCCCAACCATCACTCAGGATGATGAAGATGGTGTCGCGGGAGAGCAACTTCCTGCCATAGCTATGGTTGAACTGCCGCAGTGATTCGCCAATGCGCGTACCTCCTGACCAGCCCGCTGCCCGTTGAGAGAGTTTCCGCAGCGCTTCAGGTAAATACCGGGTTCGCAATAGGTCGCTGATCTCCACCACATGGGTGCTGAACAAATATGTGTGAACCCGATCGAAGCACGCTTGCAGTGCGTAGGCAAAGCGCACCAGGAAGAGACTGTAAAAGTTCATCGAACCGCTGATATCGAGCAAGATCACCAGCTTGTTCTTCCTGGGTTTCTTTCCTTTGTAGGCCAGCACGAGAGGCTCGCCGCCCCGGTTGATGTTTCGCCGAATGCTTCGGCGCAGGTCGATGTGGGTTGGGCGCTGGCTGATGGCGAGCCTGCGTGAGAGGCGCTGGCTCATTCGCCGCAGAAGCCGCAGGGATATTTGTTCCAGTATTGCCAGGTCGTCGCAGGGCAATTGTGAGAAATCGACCTTCTTCAGCCGTTGCTGCGTACTCGCGCCATAAACAGCTTTGGTATTCCCCTCCGCTGCTCCGGTTTCGCTCCCGGGGCGATCGAGGAAGACGGAAGAGCCCTCCTTTTGTTCCGGTGATTCACCTCTCGAAGGTCCCTTGTATTCCCCGGAAGTCGAATGCGGCCGAGCCTGTAACTCTCCCCAGAAGGCCTGGAAGAGCGGCGAAAACCGTTCCCACTCCTCCATCGTGGTGCATAGAGTCGTCTGCAGAGTGGAGGCGAAGAACTGCCGATTGCTCACATCAATTGTTTTGGCAGCTTCGAGCGCAGTTATCGTCTGCCGCATGTCCGCGGCAAATCCCTGGCTTTGCAGGAAGCGGCAGAAGTCCACGATGGAGGCGGCGAGTTGTTCGGCATGTTCCTGACGCATCGACCTCACCTCATCCGGTACTCTGCGAGAGCAGCTGATCGATCCCTGCAGCTCTGAGTCTTGCACCATCTTCCATGGATTTCGCCACGCAGCCCATCGTTTCTTCGATCACCTCCGTGCTCATCTGATGCTTTCCCAGCAAAGCCACAGCCTGCACGCAATCCAGCGTTTCCGCGACTCCAGGCGGCTTCTCCAGATCCAACTTGCGCACAGCCTGAACGAAACGCACCGTTTGCTTACTCAGTTCTTCCTCGATATCGGGCAATCGAGTACGTACTATCCTCATCTCCTTTTCGAAGGTTGGGTAATCAATCCAGTGATAGAGGCATCTCCGCTTCAACGCATCGCTAAGCTCGCGAGTGCGATTCGAGGTGAGAATGACATAAGGAATGTGCCTGGCGTGGATAGTGCCCATCTCTGGAATGCTGATCTGAAAATCGGAGAGCAATTCGAGCAGAAATGCCTCGAACGCTTCATCGGCCCGATCAATCTCATCGATCAGCAACACCGGTGAAGCTTCCTGGGCAAGAATGGACTTGAGCAGCGGTCGCTCCAGCAGGAACTCCCGGCTGAAAATGTATCGCTCTTTCTCTTCGACCGTGTGCGCTGCGCCTTCCTGGATTTTGATCGCCAGCAACTGCTTTTGGTAGTTCCACTCATAGACTGCGGAACTGGTGTCCAGCCCTTCATAACACTGCAAGCGGATGAGTTCGGTCCCCAGCATCGTGGCCAACACCTTAGCCACCTCGGTTTTTCCCAGACCCGCGTGGCCTTCGATCAAAAGCGGCTTGCGTAATTTGGTGATGAGAAAGAGGGAAGTCGCGAGCGATCGGTCCGCAATATATCCCAGCCGCTCGAAGTTCCGCATGAGCGCATCTGGATCTTTGACCATTTCATTTTCGGGCTCGACTCGTGACATGATGGCTCGGTTCTGTAGCTCAGGAGTCGCTGTGGTGGAACGCTCCCTTAGCCGCAGCCCACGCCAGCGACGCCGCATTCACTGGCTTGGCTTCCTCTGGCGCGGCGTCGGTTGGGCGCTCCAGTTGTGCCTGGAAGTTCTTGATGAACTGGGCAAACATGATGTTCGAGACCTCGTTGATCATCCGGGCGCCCATCTGCGCCAGGAGGCCGACTACGTTGATTTCGGCGACGCTGGTGACTTCTGTGCCGCCAGCATCCAGAGCTCGCGCTCTTGCCGTCATCTTCATCGATGCGCTGCCGCGGCCCTTCACATCCTGTCCCTTACCAATCATCTCCAGTTCGTGGTTCGCTGCATCACTGCGAACGATCTTCAGTTCGCCTTTATAGTCGGTCGCGCTTGGTCCCACCTTCACGCTGATCGTGCCCTTGTAAGTCTTCTCATCCACCTGTTCGGTGATCTTCGCTCCGGGTACGCAGGTGGCCACTCGCTTCGGATCACTCAGCAGATTCCAAACCTGGTCCACCGGTTCTTTGACTTGAAAGGTCTTCTCGATAGGTATCGCCATGGGCTAATTCACTACGCCTTTCTCCTTCAGGATATTCCACACCTTCCAGGGTGCGATCGGCATGTCGATGTGCTTTACGCCCAGGTGTGAAAGCGCGTCCACCACCGCATTCACAAAGGCTGCCGGCGAACCAACATTGGGAGACTCGCCGACTCCTTTGGCGCCGAACGGATGGTGGGGCGAAGGCGTGCAGGTCTTACCCGTCTCCCAGCGCGGCGTCTCCATAGAAGTCGGAATCAGGTAGTCCATAAAACTTCCGCCCTGCACGTTTCCGCTCTCGTCGTAGCTGATCTCCTGCATGAAGGCGATGGCCAGGCCCTCTGTGAGACCGCCATGAATCTGACCTTCGACAATCATGGGATTGATGATGTTGCCGCAGTCGTCCACGGCCACGAAACGGCGAACCTTGATCTCCCCTGTACCCTTGTCGATGTCCACCACGCAGATGTAGGTGCCGAACGGGAAAGTGAGATTGGGCGGGTCATAGTAATCGACCGCCTCGAGACCCGGCTCCATCCCTTGCGGCATGTTGGTATAGGCAGCGAAGGCGATGTCTTGTATGGATTTGGACTTGCTGGGGGCTCCCTTGACAGAGAACTTTCCCGGCTCCCATTCCAGATCCTCTTCACTGCATTCCAGGAGATGAGCCGCAATTTTTTTCGCCTTCTCGCGGATCTTTCGTGCCGCCATGGCCGTAGCCGCACCCGAGACGGGCGTGCTGCGGCTGGCGTAGGTTCCCAATCCATAGGGAGCCGTGTCCGTGTCGCCTTCCTCCACTGTTACATCGGCGGCAGGAATGCCTAATTCCTCGGCGACGATCTGCGCGTAGGTGGTCTCATGTCCTTGTCCCTGGCTTTTGGTGCCCATGCGGCAGATCGCTTTGCCGGTAGGGTGGACGCGAATCTCGGCGCTATCGAACATCTTGATGCCAGCGATATCAAAGGTGTGGCTGGGTCCGGCGCCCACCACTTCGACAAAGCTCGAGATCCCAATGCCCATCAACTCGCCCTTCGCCCGCTTTTCCGCCTGCTCCTTCCGCAGAGCGTCATAACCGACCATATCCAGGGCAACCTGCATGGCCGCATCGTAGTTCCCGCTGTCGTAGGACCAGCCAAGTGGCGACGAATACGGAAACTTGTGCGGAGGGATAAAGTTCTTTCTCCGCAGCTCGACGGGATCAGTTTTCAACTCCTGGGCCAGGACATCGACCGCCCGCTCGATAAGGTAGGCAGCTTCGGTCACCCGGAATGAACAGCGGTAAGCGATTCCGCCCGGCGCCTTATTGGTATAGACGCCATCCACTTCACAGAATGCCGTGGGATAGTCGTAAGCTCCGGTACAAATACTGAACAAGCCCGCCGGGAACTTGGTAGGTTGCGCCGCAGCGTTGAAAGCGCCATGGTCGGCCAGCGTCTTCACCCGCATCGCCTGGATTTTTCCATCCTTACTGGCGGCGAGTTCTGCTGTCATGTGGTAGTCGCGCGCGAATCCGGTCGATTGCAGATTCTCAGAACGGGTTTCAATCCACTTCACCGGGCGTTTGAGGGTGAGCGAGGCGACCACCGCGCAAACATATCCCGGATAAAGGGGAACCTTGTTGCCAAAACCTCCGCCGATGTCCGGCGAGATAACGCGGATATTTTGCTCCGGGATACCGCCCACGATGGCAAAGAGGGTACGGTGCGCATGGGGCGCCTGTGACGTCAGGTAAATGGTGAGCCGTTCGGTGGCCGCATTGAAGTCAGCCACGCAGCCGCAGGTCTCGAGCGGCGACGGGTGACAGCGCTGGAAGATCGCATGCACATCGGCCTTCACCTCTGCATCGGCAAATGCCTTGTCTGTGGCAGCTTTGTCGCCTATCTCCCAGTGAAAGATATGGTTGTCTTTTTGTTCTCTATCTTCCCGCAGGAGGGGAGCGCCGGGATCCATTGCTTTGTGGGGATCGACCAGCACCGGCAGTTCTTCATAGTCGACTTCCACCAGTTCCGCGGCGTCCGCGGCGATATAGGGATCTTCCGCGACCACGAATGCAACTTCCTGTGACTGGAAGAGCACCTTGCCCGTAGCCAGCACCATCTGCTTGTCGAAGAAGAGAGTGGGCATCCAGGCAAGATTTGCCTTAGCCAGGTCTTCTCCTGTGATCACAGCCAAAACTCCCGGTAGCTTCAGGGCCTCTGCTGTATTGATCCCCCTTAGCCGGGCATGCGCATAGGGACTGCGCACGATATGGCCATACACCATGTCGGTTAGTTGCACATCGTCGACATAGTTTCCCTTGCCCTGGAGGAATCGTAGATCTTCCTTGCGTTTTATGGAGTGGCCCATGCCACCGATCTCAGGCGATGTTCGGCAGCTGCCCATCTTTGCCCCCTTTATCCATCTTGCTGGCGGCAAACTGCACCGCCTTGACGATGTTCTGGTATCCCGTACAGCGGCACAGGTTGCCGGAGATTCCCCAACGGATCTCCTCTTCTGTGGGGCTGCCATTCTTCTGCAACAGGGCGTAAGAAGACATCAGCATGCCGGGGGTACAGAAACCGCATTGCAAACCATGCTCCTCCTTAAATCCCTGTTGCAGTGGATGCAGCTTGCCGTCCTGCATCAGCCCTTCCACCGTCATCAATTCACGGCCGTCGGCCTGGACTGCAAACATGGTGCACGATTTGACCGTCTTCCCATCCAACACCACAGTACACGCCCCGCAGTGCGTGGTGTCGCAGCCTACATGGGTGCCGGTCAATCCAGGGATATTACGGATAAAGTGGACCAGTAACATCCTGGGTTCGACCGTGGCCTCGCGCAGACGGCCATTCACTTTGATTTGCACTAGCTGTTTCGCTGCCATCTCAGAGATCCTTCTGCGGAGTTTCTATTTGTTAGCCCGCTCGTATGCCTTCATGAGAGCGCGACGTGTCAGTTCCTTCACCAGGCCTCGTTTGTACTCTTCGGGTCCGCGCAGATCGGAACTGGGTTGAGCTGCCTCCGCTGCCAGTTGCGCCGCCTGCGTGATGCTGGTGTCATCCAACTTCTTGCCCTGAAGAAACTCCTCTGCCTTCGCCGCCTTGATTGGTGTTGCGCCGACATTGGTCAGGGCGATGCCTGCCTTCTGACATAGCCCACCCTGGTTGAGGGTAATCTGGGCAGCAACCGCAGCGGTGGCAAAGTCCCCGACCTTTCGTTCCAGCTTCAGGTAGGCGCCCCCGCTTCTTGGGGGAGGGATGGGAATGCGAATCTCGGTGACGATCTCGTCATGCTTTAGATCGGTGGTGAACAGGGTAATGAAGAAGCCGTTTACAGGAATTACTCTCTCTCCGTTGGGTCCGACGGCGACAACCTCCGCTCCCAAAGCCATCATGGTGGCGGGATGATCGTTGGCGGGATCGCCGTGCGCAAGATTGCCCGCCAATGTCGCCATATTCCGCACCTGCGGATCAGCGATCACCCGTGAAGTATCGAAGAGGATGGGATACTTCTGGCGAATGAGAGCGGAATCTTCCAGCTCCGCCTCGCGCACCAGGCCGCCAATCTTCAGGTATCCGCCCTCTTCCTTAATGTAGGAAAGGCCGGAGATTCGATTGATGTCGATCAGGTGACTCGGCCTGGCAAGCCGGAATTTCATCATGGGGATGAGGCTTTGGCCGCCACTCAGGATCTTGGCGTCGTCCCCAAACTGCTGCAGAAATGCGATTGCTTCAGGAAGAGTATTCGGTCTGACATACTCGAAGGCCGGCGGGATCATCGTCAACAACCTTCCACTCCAGATTTCTCGACGCTGGCGAAACACAAAAAAAGCCGGCGAGCCGGGGCTCACAGGCCCGGCAACGTTATAGTCCTCCTGAGCTAAAAGGGTCAACTATAGGCAGGTAACGTCGTACCGGCTTGCCGATGTGTTGGCTTGCCAGTAGAGGTTAAGCCTGGGCAGAAGGGAATTCCCGCCCACCTTAGCTCAGCTGATTGTCTGCAACGTGATATCGGGGATCTTCAAACAAGTTAACTTCGACCATCGACTTCGCCTTCTGTAGAAGCTCGAAGCAATCGGGGCTCAGGTGCCGCAAACGCAGGCGCTTGCCAAAATTCTGGTATTTTTGCGCCAACCGGTCGATCGCCTCAATCGCGGAATGGTCCATGACCCTGGCCCGCTTGAACTCGACAATTACCTCCGCCGGGTCGCTCCGGGGATCAAAAAGGTCATGAAAGTTCGCGATGGATGCGAAGAACAGGGTGCCTGCCAGTTCGTACACCTTGGCCCCCTTCTCATCGATGCGCGTCTGCACCGAAAGCTGCTTCGCGTGCTGCCAGGCAAATACTAGAGCCGCGATCAGGATGCCCAGCATAACGGCAGTTGCCAGGTTTGTGAACACGGTCGCGACGGTGACTGCGACAATAACCAGAGCGTCATGTTTCGGTATCTTGCCGAAGACCTTGAAGGTTCCCCACTCAAAAGTCTTCTCGCACACCACGAACATTACCCCCACCAGCGCGGCGATCGGAATGCGCTCGATGAGCGAGGAGCAAAAAAGTATGAAACTGAGCAGAAAAAGTGCGGCCGCGATGCCGGACAGTCTCCTTCGGGCGCCCGAACCGACGTTGATCATGGTTTGCCCAATCATCGCGCATCCACCCATTGCTCCGAAAAAACCGGAAACAACGTTGCCCGCTCCCTGGGCAAGGCACTCACGGTTTGGCCGCCCTCGCGTCTCGGTTATGTCGTCCACCAGATTCAGCGTGAGGAGCGTCTCGATCAGGCCCACGCCCGCGAGCACGAAGGAGTACGGCAGAACGATCCACAAAGTGGCAACATTCCACGGAACCGCCGGCAGATGAAATCTGGGAAAGGCCCCGTGAATCGAAGACATGTCACCCACCGTCTTCGTATGTATGCCGGAAAAGATGACCAGCATCGCGACCACGAGGATGGCAGCCAGGGAGGGTGGAAACGCCCGGGTAAGCTTGGGAAATAGATAGATGATGACCATCGTCGCCGCTATCAGACCACCCATGACCAGCAGTTGAGAGATGCTCATCCAATGCTCAGTTCCGTTGGCGCTTCTGATCTTGAAATGCCCGAACTGTGCACGGAACACCAGGATCGCCAGACCGTTGACAAAGCCAAGCATCACCGGATGGGGAACCATGCGGATGAATTTGCCCAGACGAAACAGGGCAAAGACGATTTGCAGAATGCCCATGAGCACAACTGCAGCAAAGAGGTATTGGACGCCATGCTGCGCCACAAGCGCGACCATGACCACTGCAGTGGAACCCGTCGCTCCCGAGATCATGCCCGGCCGGCCGCCAAAGGATGCGGTGATGAGGCACATAATGAAGGCCGCATAAAGCCCAACCAGCGGGTTGACGTGGGCGACCAGCGCAAACGCAATCGCTTCCGGCACCAGCGCCAGCGCTACCGTCAGCCCGGATAGAATATTCGTTTTCGCCTCAGAGTAGGAAAGAAGCGAGGTCCCAGGTGCCGAGGCTCGCGCTGCGAATGCGTGCGGAGCTGGGCCCTCGCCTTCGGAGCGGCCGCGTGAAGCGCTTACCCGTTCCCGCAAAAGATGTGGTTCAGCGCGCGCCAACTCTGCGCACGCTGATTCATCCGCGTTCGTATGCAACTCGCGGATCCAAAATGGTTCTACCTTAGCCAAGACTAAACCCCTCGCATCGCAACGGTGGGAGAGAGTGTGGGCTGCGGAGACGAATCCGGACCGGGGATGTTTGCACTCAAGCGATGTCCTAGCCTGGTCATCGGCACTTCGATCAGGTAACGGCTCAGGCAGGCCATGGTCAGGATCGCCAGCACGTTCCATGGCGCTAGTTGTAGGTAATGAAAGACTCCATGCCCCCTTTCGGAAGCCAATTCCGGTAGGAAAAGCATTTGCCAAAGGTAAAGGCTGTAGGAGATGGTGCCCAGCCAGCGCAGCGGTCGCCATTCGAGAACGCGACCCAATAAGCTTGCAGGCTGGAGTACGGTGCTCAGCACCAATGCAGGCATCAGCACAGCGTGCAAGATGATCAACCCTGGGGGGTGAAGCTTCTCGACCACCACCAATGTCGCCAGGATGGGAAGCCAGAGCTGCGAGAAACGAATGCGCGCACTGAAGCGCACAATCTCAGGAAAGTAGATGGCAGCCAGGCATCCCCACAGCAGCGCATCCATCATGGTGTCGGTACGGGTCAGTAAATCGGCGGGTAGAAGAACCGGGGCAAACCACTGGAAATGACTTTCAAGCACGCGCCAGGCGAATACCGCCATCGCTAGTAAGAAAGCGACCTTACCCGCCCGCTTGGGCTTCACGGCAATGAGCAGCATGGGCCAAATAAGGTAGAAGTGTTCCTCCAGGGCCAGGGTCCAGAAGTGGGCCGTGTACCAGCCGCCCGGTCCGTCCATCCCCAGGTGAGTGTAATTCCGGTAAAACAGCAGGCAGCTGGGCAGGAATGAGCGATTTAACGGGATTGCGCCCAGGATGGAGAGAACACAAAGCGCGGCGAGGACAGCATAGTACGGGGGCAGAATGCGGAAACAACGTCGTAGGTAGAAGCGGCGCAGGTTAATGGCGCCCTTGCTCTCATATTCCTTCAACAGCAGGCCGCAAATCAGAAAACCGCTGATCGCAAAGAACAGATTCACGCCCAGATCGCCGTGAGCCGACAACCTCATCAGCTTCGAATTGTCGTTAAAGAACCCCGTTCGGCCGTGATACAGGATGACCCCAATGACGGCAAACCCACGCCACCCATCCAGAGTAGGGATGATTCGATTCTGGCGATCCACGTTACCTCCACCCTTAAGGCGCGGTTGGCTCGGTAACGTTAGGCACCCGTCTGTGCGCACAAACAGACAGGGGCATGAGATCGGTCACACAACGATCTTGACGGTTGAGGACTTCGTCTGGTTACCAAGGCTAAAAACCGTCGGAGGAAACGGTGCTTCTAATCGGCAAGGCTTCTAACAGGCGCCTTTAGAAAAAGCCTAAGCTGGGGCTGGGTGGTCGTCAAGCAATGCTTAACGCCGGTCAATGCCTTCTGGACACCGCGGTGAGCACGGCGGTAATGCGGCCGGCTCTAAACCATGGCCGGCAAGAGGTGTGCTGAGGATCCGTGGCGTGGTATCAGGGTATGGAGGTTGCTGATTCTAAAGGATGGCGGAGAGGGGGAGATTCGAACTCCCGATACCCTTTCGGGTACGCTCGCTTTCGAGGCGAGTGCATTCAACCACTCTGCCACCTCTCCGTATTTGCTCGAGACAACTCGCATGGCAATCATAAATGAGCGGCAGGCCGGCGGCTATTTCCCAGGTCAAACCCCAAATCCAGGGGCAACGCTAAATATCCGCTGATTGTGAACCCGTACGGGAAGTAAACTCCGGATTTGCGGATCACTGACTCTTGTGGAGACTCGACTTTGGTGAAGCTCTTTCAAAGCGTGCGGCCAATCAAGATTGCAACTGCCACGCGCGATGCCTTTGCCGGGTTCGCTCTTGCGGCGATGAATATCCCGCAAGCTCTGGGATACACCAAGATTGCCGGCATGCCCGTGGTCACCGGTCTTTATTCATTGTTGCTGCCGGCGGTAGCATTTGCCGCCTTCGGTTCCTCTCGCTACCTGGTGGTTTCCGCTGATTCCGCGACCGCGGCCATCTTCGCCAGTGGAGCCTCTAGCTTGGCGCCCGCAGCCAGCGCGCGATACGTGGCTCTCGCAGGGGCAGTTGCCATGCTTACGGCTGGGTTCCTGCTGTTGGCGCGCCTGCTCAAGCTGGGCTTCATCGCCGACTTTCTCTCCCAGACCGTGCTTACTGGTTTTCTTACCGGGGTGGGATTTCAGGTCGGCATTGCGGTGCTGGGAGAGATGCTGGGAGTTCCAGTCTCCGATCGAGGAACGATCAGGCAATTCGCCCAAGTTCTGAGAAGACTACCGCAAGCACACCCGCCGACCGTAACCGTTTCCATCGTTGTTGTGGTGACCATGCTTCTGCTTCATCGCTTTGCGCCGAAAATCCCGGGTGCGCTGATCGCGGTTGCCGGAGCCATGACGGCGAGCGCTGTGTGGAACTTTAGCGGCCATGGGATTGCGATCATTGGACCGGTCGCAGGCGGTCTCCCTCAATTCAAGCTTCCCGAAGTGAGTTGGAGCGATCTTCCCTCATTGTTTTCCGTAGCCGCATCATGTTCCGTGATGATCATCACCCAGAGTGCGGCAACGGCGCGGGTCTATGCGGCACGCCATGAGCAGCAATTGGACGAAAACGCCGATCTGGCCGGTCTCTCCGCCGCTAACGCAGTGGCTGGATTGAGCGGGACCTTCGTCGTCAACGGAAGCCCGACGCAGACGGCAATGGTTGAAGGCGCGGGCGCCCAAAGCCAGGTGGCGCAGCTTGCAACCGCGGCCATCGTAGCCGTAGTTCTACTGTTTCTCACCCGGCCGCTCCAATACCTACCGCGGTGTGCTCTCGGCGCCCTGGTCTTCGTCATTGCGATCCGGCTGATCAACGTGCGAACTATCCTGGCCCTGCGCCGCGAAAGCCCAGGAGAGTTCGGCCTGGCGCTCGTCGCCGCAGTTGTGGTCGTCGCGGCAGGGGTCGAACAAGGGATTGTGCTGGCCATGATCCTATCGCTGTTGCGCATCGTTCAGCACAGCTATCACCCGCACACGGGGGTGATGACTCTCAAGCAGGATGGAATTTGGCGGCTGAATCCGGTGACGCCGGGCGCAATGACTGAACCCGGATTGGTGATGTACCGGTTTGAAGCGGAGCTCTTCTACGCCAACGTCAACCGTTTCTCGGAAGAGGTACGCTGTCTCGTGGGACAGCCGCCTACGCCCGTCCGCTGGCTGATCGTGGACGCGGAGTCGATTATCCATCTGGATTACTCGGCTGCTCGCGTCATCGAACAGTTGCAGAAAAAACTGAAGAGTTTAGGTACGCAACTGGGCTTTGCACGGATGCCCTTTGGGCTGAAGGCGGACTTTGCCCGTCATCGTTTGACCGAGGTCATCGATCCCACGCTCATCTTCAATCGGCTGCACGAGGCATTAGCTGCTTTCGAAAAACTCCACACCCCGTGAAGGCGCTGCCTGTTAAGCCACGCCGCAGAGTGGGTTGCGTGGCCAATGCAGCCGCAGAGAGAGATGACTTCGACCTGGTTCTCACACACCCTCTTCAGCCCGTCGAGTTTCTCCGCCGGCCTCAACTTGCAGCCAGCCTCGTATCGCCAAGGTGGTCTCTCCCGCGAAGCGGCACCTCCCTAAAGCTTTTCAGCGCCGCTTTCGAATATCGTCCCGTTACCACCCGGTGTTACTATTGACCTCCGCCGTATTACGCTAGGACTGTAGTAAATTCTGGCCGAACCGGTATGCTCATTTTCAAGCGGCGATTCCCCAAACTCTGTGATCGATTCTTTCGGGGGAGGGACTCGGTAGTGGAACAACGGGATTCGCCGCTATTACATCTTCTGCCATCCCCGGCCTTGATACTCATTCATAGAAAAGACGGTCATGCCAACAAAAACCTCTTGTAAAGTATTGCAGTTTGCCACGCCCCAGGCTTCCGTCGAGGGAGAGCTTGAGAAGTGGTTCCGTGGTGTCATGAAAAGCAACCACGATCTTGTCTTTGCCTTGGAGCGTCTACGCGATTCCTATAAACAGCTCCTAGGTGAGAGGCCAGCCACCGAAGCCAATCAGGCTGTCCTAATGGCAGTCGAAATTACTCTCAGGGACGCCAGGAACGCGCGAGCTTTGTAATTTCCTTACCGGCCACCTCGAAGCAAGGCGCTCTCATTACTCCCCGGCATTACTACAATCCAACACCGTATTACCCATGAGTTGTAGCATCTGCCTGCCCAATCGGTATGCTCTTCAACAAGCGGTGATTCCCCCAACCCTATGATCGATTCTTTCGGGGGAGGGACTCGATAGCAGGTAACAAGGGAATCACCGCAAATCAGCTTTTCCTAAAGTAGATAAGCCTAGACAGAGCTGGTAAATGCGACTGCTACCGTGAGAGAGCTGCCCTATGGCCAATGATACGGATGTTTTTTGTTCGATCTGCTTTGCGTTACCGGGGGAAGTGTGTCGAACCAAATTCCTCGTATATGGCCGAGGTCGAGTTATGCCGGTCATTTGCAGAACGCACAGCGCTCGCTTAGTTGCCAGCCATAGGCACTCGATCCGCCAGATGTTTGCGACCCAACTCCTGCTTGTCGCTCGAAAGACCCTCGGTGATATCTAGTCCGGCTCTTTGACAGCGGCTCTGGAGCTAAAAGGTTCCACGCTACAACTTCTGAAACAGTAGCGGAGCAAAGTGTATGAGGTTGTCGCGCCAGACCGGCCATTGGTGATGACCTGGGGTTTCGATAGCCGTCACTGGAAGGCCTTCGGCTTTGAGCGTGGCGATTACAGTCCGGTTGGACTTGAGGAGCGCATCGTCTACCCCGCAGGCCATCCAGAGCAGACGGAGATTAGCCTTCTGCGGGGTGGTGGACGGGAGTTGCGCTATGCTCGTGGGATTCAGGCCGGCGGAAAAAGTGCCAACCCAGGCGAACAGCTCAGGGTGCGTGAGACCGATGAACAGGCTCTCATGGCCGCCCATGGAAAGCCCGGCGATCGCGCGGTCCTCGCGCTTCCTGGATACGTGATAGTTCGCCTCGATCTGCGGAATCACTTCGGTGAGCAGTGCCTTTTGGAAAAGATCGACGCTCTGCGCGCTCAGAGCCGGGGTGCGTCCCGGCTTGAGCACCGCCATATTCCCATAGCCAAGCGTCATGACCACGATCATTGGCTTCGCGTTGCCGGAGTCGATAAGGCTGTCGAGGATGAAGTTGGCCTTGCCGACGGAAGACCAACCGTCTGCCGCGTCGCTGAAACCGTGCAGAAGGTAGAGCACGGGATAACTGCGACGGTCTTTCCCGCTATAGCCAGGCGGCGTGTAGACGTAGTAGTCGCTTTGGTTGTTGGGCAGACCCAGCACTACCTGCGAGGTGTAGAAATGATGCTCGACGATGCCGTGCGGGATGGACTGCAGTTCCCACGGCTCGGGCGGAGTGCCGGGGACGGTGAGATTGCTCCACAGGCTCTGCAGGTTGTCGCGCACATCGGTGTTCCTGGGGTCTAGTATCGGCGTGCCGTCGACAACGAAGCGGTAGCCGTAAATTTCAGGCGTGAGTGCCGGTGTGGTAGCGGCCCACAGACCGTCGGTCTCCTGCTGCATGGGTGTCATCGCGCCTTCGAGAACCAGGTCAACCTGCTGCGCGTTCGGCGCGCGAAGCCGCAGGGTCACTGTATTGTCGGGGTGGATCTCGGGGGAAAGGTAGGGTGGCGGCGCAGGAGCGGCCGGGTTCGCCGGGGTCGGCGTTGCTGGGGTGGTCGGGACCTGTGCCGCCGCGAACAGCGGCAGGCAGACAGCGAGAAGCGATACTTTGAGGGCGGAGTAGAAAGGTAGTTGTTTCACCGCGAAAGTCTATCAAAACGTCCCAGCGGGGATGGAAACCAGGCGAGAGAAGCGCGGAATGGGCGAGGACTCATGCTTTGAATCAGGGTAGGATTTCAGTCGGGTCGCACAGGCTCAATAAATTTCTGGGTTTCAGAGCGTGTGTGGGAACCAGGATCTATGAATTTAGTCCCGCAGGGACGGCTGAAGGTTGTCCAGGATTACGTCGCGACCTATTTTCAGCCGTCCCTGCGGGACTGGGTCGTCCTTTCAAATCTAACCCAGGACTAGCGTCCTGGGCTAAGTTCAGCCGTCCCCGTTCGACAAGCTCAGGGCAGGCTCTGCGGGACCTGAATCTGAAAATGGAGTTCTCACACGCTTTTCAGCCCATGCGCTTTTCGCGGTGCTGGTTTTCGATGTGATGGAACCATTTCTTGCAGGACGCGCCAGGGGCTGAAGCCCAATTCTCTTTCCTCTTTTTTACGGCCCGGCTAAAGAGGCTGCGGAAAAATGCATTGTGCGAAGGGCACGGGTTCAGCCGTGCCATACAAGAATCGAATGGATGAGGGCTTTAGCACCTGAGGTACGCTTTTTTTATCCTTCCTCGCGCGCAGTCGCCTGGAAACAGGAGCAAAAGCCGTACTTCAGTGGCTAAAGCCGTGCATAGCTGAGAAATTTACGGCACAGTCGAAAACGACATCTAAACCTTTTAGAACCATCATGGGCGAATCCGATGGTTTTCATCACCTTGGGTGAGCCGCAGGCTCATGGGGACACGGCTGAACCCGTGCCCTTCGTACAAAGCATTTTTCCGCAGCCTTTGAAGTCGTGCCCTGATACCAGACCAAAACCGAGAATCCCTAAGTAGCTTCCACATGTTTCGTCCCTGAAATGGAGAGGCCGGCTCAAAAAGGCTTCGGATACGGTCTATGTGTTGCCGATCGCATGGCGATCATCGCGGGGCAGAATGGACGTGATCCAGTCCACCATGTCTGAAGCCATCCGCGGATCGCGGTTAACCAGTGCCATAAGCACGTAGCCGTTCTGGGGCAGGATGTGCAGTTCGCCGTTGATCCCCGGCGCTCCGCCGCCGTGTCCAAAGCCACCGCCGCTCAGCACGTAAAACCCGAGGCCGTACCGCGGGTGCATCGTATCTCCCGTTGTGGCCACCTCCAGAAGCGCACGGTTCAGCAGCTTACCTTTTTGCAGCGCGTCTGCGAACCGCAGCAGATCATGGACAGTGGAGTACCCTCCACCGGCTGAGGTTCCGCTCCAGGGCATGGTGGCTGTGTTCGGCGCGAGCCCGTTGGGCCCGTTGGCATAGCCAATGGCCCGCCCTTCGACTCGATCGATCTCCGGGCGGGAGTCGGTGTGCAGCATGCCGGCTGGAATAAAAACGTGCTCTCGCACATAGCTCTCATACGACTCGCCACTCACCAGCTCGATCAGTCGCCCCAGCAATATGAAACCGTAGTTGGAATACTCCATGCGCGTCCCAGGCTCGAAGCGAACGGGGCGAGTACCGAAAAGCTTGACGTAGTCCGCGAGCGTCCGAGTCTCCAGGCGATGCGCGTCATACTCGGGGGTAAAGATGTCGCCCGTGCCTCCGCTATGACTCAGCAACTCGCGAATAGTCACGTGGACAGCAAGGTCCCGGTTGGGGTAGTCGGGCCAGTAGGTTGCGATCGGCTTATCGAGCGCGAGCTTTCCCTGTCCTACAAGTTGCAGAATCGCGATCGAGGTGAACATCTTGTTCATGGAGCCCAGGCAGAACTGGGTGTCGGTTGTATTCTTTATCTGCCTCGTGCGATCGGCCATACCCCAGGCTTGATCGAGAACAACTTTGCCGTTATGCGCGATGAGGACCGCTCCCGAGAAAGCGTCCGCTCCATCCGTTTCTGCGACATGCTCTCGCACTTTCTTTGCCAGGTCCTCATCGCTTGAAGCTGGATGACCCACGCTTTGCGGTGTCGGAACAGGGTGCCCACCGATGCGTGCGACCACGGGAGGATTCGTTGTCGCCAGCTCCAGGGTTGATTCGGAATAGGTGCCGCGGCCTTCTTTCATGAGCACGACTAGGTGCGTCCCAGTGTCCTCTTCGACCTTGGAGATCGTCATTCCTCCGGTCATTTCCCGCAGGTGCAAGTCGTCCGCGGAACGGTCGTCCCCAGCATTGCCATACTTACGCCAGAACGCAGAAGTCCTCGCGGCGTCGCCGGAGTTGAACGCCTCCAGCCATTGCTTGAAGACCTGAAGGGCGGGACTGTCGGATGCCGGTGCGCCCGGTGAAGCAACTGCGGACAGAAACAGGAGCGTGATGGCGACGCGCTTGAGCATGATCCTGGTATAGCCGAGTTGTGCTCATTTTGGAAATGGATATATGTGATGTGTAATATTCACATTGTGAATATCAGCGGGATTGATCTAAATCTCTTACTTGCCTTCGAGGCGCTGGTGGACGAACGGCATGTCGGCCGGGCGGCCAAAAGAGTTGGGTTGAGCCAACCGGCCTTCAGTAATGCGATCGCACGGCTGCGCGCTCGCCTGGAAGATCCTCTGTTCGTGCGCACCGCCCAGGGCATGGTACCGACTCCGCGGGCCGAGCGGCTTGCCGGTCCGATACGATCGGCCCTGGCTCAGCTTCGTCAAACCTTTGAAGCTCCCCAAACTTTTGATCCATCGACCGCCGCCCAACAATTCCGCATCGGGCTGAGTGACGATGTGGAACTTCGCCTGGTTCCCCTGTTCGCCCGTGCGATGCTTTTGGGGGATCTGCAAATGCAGACCCGTCGCCTGGACTGGCTTTTTACTGTGCCCGAGAGCGAACTCCGTAGCGGGACGCTTGATCTTGCGATTGGCTACTTTCCCGATGCGCGGTATCTTTCGTCGAGCTTCATTGTGGAGACGCTGTCTGAAGAGAACAACGTGGTGATCGCACGACGCGGACACTCAATGTGGAAGCGTAAGGTAACGGTCGAAAAGTTTACCCGGCTGGACCATGCGGCCGTGATCTATCGCAATCAGCCCTGGGGACTGATTGACAACGAGCTAGCCGCAAGAGGGTTACGGAGACGCCTCAGGCTGGCACTCCCACATTGCCTTTCGGTCTTGCACGCCGTGGCGTCGAGTGATCTGGTGGCGTGCATACAGGAATCCGTTGTTAAAAGTTTTGGGGCTGGGCTCGATCTGCTCTCCACCGCAGAACCGCTCAGGTTGCCTCCTTTCGCCTTGAGAATGGTGTGGCATCGCCAAAGAAACGACGACCCATCCCAGTTGTGGCTTCGCAAGCTGATCGCGGCTGAACTTGGCTTACGCACCAGATGAGCGAGGAGGATTGTGGGGAGCCGTCGAAGTACGTGACCAAGCTCAGGGCCATGAACCTGGGCAGTCCCGCAGGGGATGGCTGAAAATTGCCCAGGACGTCCAAAGTCTGTGTGAGAACGAGAAAGAAACCGCAGATCTCTCCACTACGCTGCGCTCCGGTCGAGATGACAAATTTGTTGCGGGACGAAAGTCCACGCTTCCAGGACAAGTGCAGAGCATCCTTGCAACAAATTTGTCATCTCGACCGGAGCGCAGCGTAGTGGAGAGATCTGCGGTTTCTTTCTCGTTCTCACACAGACCAATCAAGTTCTGAGGATCCTTGACTCAGTCGGAAAAGTCCGAGAGGGACGGCTGAACAGTTGCCGTACGAAGTCAGCCGTCCCTACGGGAGTGTCTAGTAAGTCTCACTTACAATCGAGTGAGCGAGCAGAACGCCGTTTATGGATCACGTATCCCAGGTAACAGAGATGGACAACCCAGGTCAGCGAGTAGGCAATCACGAGGTGGTGATAGCCCATGACTGAGTCAATTGTGGAATCGTACGGAAAAATAGAAACGAAAGCCGACAGGTGAGTCACTGTACCTCCAATGCGCCGATTTCAATCGCTTGCACGGCGGCTGCCTGCGCAGCAACCTGTCTGCGGCGTTCCGCTGTGTAACGGATCGCGACCACAAGAATTCCCCACGCGAGCCAAGCGAAGATATTCCACTGCAGGGCGGGAAGCAGGTTCGGCGCAACTCCCGCGCCAGGACCGCCAAAGAAGACCGGTTCCGGATGTTGCGTGCGCCACCACCTCGTGGTCATGTAGACAAGAGGAACATCGCAGTACCCGAATATGGCGACGACCGCGGCCAGCGTCCGCATCCTGTCTCCGTCGCCAATGACATTTCGTAGCACTAGATAGGCAACGTAGATGAGCCAAAGAACCAACGTCGCCGTCAGCCGGGCATCCCAGGTCCACCAAATTCCCCAGGCTACCCGTCCCCAAAGAGAGCCCGTGGCCATTCCCAGAAAGCAAAAGACCACCCCCATCTCCGCCGAAGAAACGGCGAGAGCATCGGCTTTCAAGGAGAATTCCGGTGAGCGTTTACGCGTCGCGAGATACGCAATCGAGCCCATGAGGTTTGTCAAAAAACAAACCGACATCGCGATCCAGGTCGGCACGTGGTAGTAGAGAATTCGCCCCACATTGCCTTGGTCAGCGTCCGGTGGCACCACGTCCAGAGCGACGCGCAGCCCATAACCCAGGAGACCTAAGGTGATAACCGGCCAAACCCACCAAAGCACTTGAAATCTTCGCAATGATCCGCTCCCGTATTCTTGGAAGCATTCTCCCACCTTTGCAACAGTCGTCACAATGTTTACGCTGCAGCGGAACCTTGGCGACGTCGCCCTATGCCCGCTCGCTCAGCCGCGCAACTTGCGTCAGAAGGTAATTCCGTTCCGGAAGACTCGTGGTCCGTTCTGCGGCCAATCGGTAGTGTGCGATTGCGCCCGAAGAGTCACCAGCCATCTCCAGCAGGTAAGCACGAACCGCATCGAGACGATGATGGCCCGTTAGCCGGCCGTCCTCATCCAGGACAGTCAAAAGCCTGAGCCCCTCCGATGGGCCCCTGACCATGGCCGTCGCGATTGCGTGGTTCAGCATCACCATGGGATTGTTGGACATGTGCTTCAGCAGTTCATACAGCGCGAGGATCTGTGGCCAGTCAGTGTCTTCAGCCTTCGCCGTTTCGCTATGAACCGCGGCAATCGCAGCCTGTAACTGATAGGCGCTGATCAACCCTTTAGAAAGCGTCGCGGTGATGAGCGCAATGCCTTCGGAGATTTCTCCCTGGTCCCACAAGGCTCGATCCTGTTTGTCGAGCGGGATCAATTCCTCGTTTGCTCCTGTTCGTGCCTTGCGGCGCGCGTTCGTCAACAACATGAGCGCCAGCAATCCGCCAACCTCGCCATCGTTGGGAAGCAAATGGTGAAGGGCCCGCGTCAGCCGTATCGCCTCGCGCGATAATTCGAGCCGTTGCGCTTGCGGTCCGACACTCGCGACATAGCCCTCGTTGAAAATCAGATACAGCACATGCAGCACGGCGCCCAGCCGTGGGGTTCGCTCTTGATCCGTTGGCAAGCGGAAGGGTATTCCGGAAGACTTGATGCTTTGTTTCGCCCGGCTGATGCGCTGTGCCATGGTTGCCTCGGGCACCAGGAACGCCTTGGCAATTTCTGCCGTGGTCAAGCCACCAACGGCCCGCAGGGTAAGAGCAATCGCCGACGGGCTGCTGAGAGCGGGATGACAGCACATGAAGAGCAAAATGAGTGTGTCATCCTGCTCGACCTGACCGTCGATTTCGGCCACCGCCCCCAGATAATCAACTTCAGTGGCCAGGGCAGTTTCCCGGCGGCGGCGAGCCAGTTCGCTTCTCAAGTGATCGGTCATGCGGCGCAATGCGACATGGATAAGCCAGGCGCGCGGGTTGTCGGGCACGCCTTCCTTAGGCCACTGAGACGCTGCCGCGATCAGCGCCTCCTGGACGGCATCCTCGGCGTTGGCGAAGTCGTGGAAGCGGCGAATGACGACCCCGAGCACCTGCGGCGCAAGTTCGCGCAACAGATGCTCGGTACTGTAATCCAACATCCCTTCACTCACGGCAATTCCCCTGAACCTCTCGTCATGATCTGCCGCACTTCGATGGGCATGTCCAGTCGTATCCCTCCGGGACCAGGTCCCCCCGACAGGATCGCTGCAATCTCATAGGCTCGTTCCGCAGTCTCAACGTCGACAATCCAGTAGCCCAGAACAAATTCCTTGGCCTCGGGAAAGACCCCATCGGTAATCGGCGTGTAGTCCTTTCCCGCCCGCACCACCTTGGCCTGTTGCGGCATGCCCAGGCCTTCCGTAGCCACAAACTCGCCGGATTTGCTCAAATCGTTCCGGACCTTGGTCAAATGGGCAAAGTGCGTCTGGATATCCTTCTCCGACCAGGCCTTATACGCATCGACACCCTCTTTCGTACTCGTCATCAGCAAGATGTACTTCATATAGTTTGCTCCTCTCGTTTCAGCGCCAATTTTATTGCGCCTTTGTAAGAGAGTCGGAGCCCGCGCCTACTTCTCGACATGGAGGGTCACCATTTTAAAAAAAAATCCCGCAATGTCGAAATAGCGTCTTGTGGATCGACAAGAGTACAGAGGTGGAACAATGGCGACAGACGCAGTGGTGAGGGAGCCCGCCGGTGAGTGGGTAGCCGCCTTCGAAGTGCAGCAGCGATTCCTGCAGCACTCGGGTCCAAGCATCGATTCGCTGGACTACAGCGGACGATGCAGGCAGATGGGTGAAGTGGGCGGCGATTTTTATAACTTCGTCACCATGCCCGGGAATCGGTTGGCGGTGGCCATTGGGGATGCCTCCGGCAAGGGCTTCGCCGCGGCGTTGATGATCTCGAATGTTCAATCGTCTCTTCGCACGGCAACTTTATTTGCTGGAAGCAACCTGGCTAGGGCGCTCCAGGCAGTGAATCGACAGGTTTATGGCTCCTCACTGGCATCCCGGTATGCGACCCTCTTCTATGGCGTTGTGGACGAAGCAAGGCGCACGCTCCACTACGTGAATGCCGGGCACAATCCTCCTATGGTGATTCGGCCAGATGGCTCAATTATCTGGCTTACGACCGGGGGCGCGCCTGTCGGATTGTTTCCGGATTCGATCTATGAGGAGGGTTCGGTTCAGCTCGGTTCCGGCGACCTGATCCTTGCCTATACCGATGGAGTGATCGAATCTCTAAACCCGTCTCATTGGGAATGGGGTACCGAGGGCCTCCGGATAGCAACCACCGAAAGCGATGCGACTTCCGCTGACGACATGGTTGAGGCCATCATGCGATCGATGGACAAGTTTTCCCACGCACACCAGACCGACGATGCGACGGTGGCAGTGATCCGAGTCAATTGAGGTTGGAAAGGGAATAAATAAGCGCTTAGCTACGACTCGTCACCACGCACCAGCGGGAGCCGACTGTCCGTCTGCTTCCAACTCGATCGAAGCCAAACATGCTCCGGATCCTCCGTGACCATCATCGACCGGGAAGTCCCAGCGAGGAAGTTAAGGTAATACACATCGTATCCAGGACCCGCCACCACCGGATGATATCCGTCCCGCACCAGAACTGCGTCACCGTCGTGGACCTTGAGTACGGAACTCCGGCTCCGATCGGAGCTGTAAAGGTTTTGGAATGCAAAAGCATGAGCATCCTTCATCCTGTAGTAGTAGATCTCGTCGAGATCCGCTTCGATGGGCGGATTGTGGACCTCGTGCTTGTGGGGAGGATAGCTGGACCAATTACCTCCGGGCGTGTAGACCTCCACCACTAACAACTTGTCCGCTGGAAACTCAGGCGGCAGCACGTCGACAATTTGCCGCGATGCATTCTCGCCTCCGCGCAAATTGCTGGAGATACCTCTCGGGCTGACCAGCCTGGGCTGCAGAGAAGCCGTAGAAGGCACGCGGCACTCCGCAATCTCGCAGACTGTTTCCGCTTTCAGGGTGACGCTATTGCCGGACGGCAGGTAAAGCGCGTACGGCAGTCCATCGAAGACAGTCTTTCTGCCACCAATCGGCACTTTCCCCTCTCCCCAGTCAGCGGCGCACCGGCCAGACAGAAAAACAAGCGCCATCTCTTCGCCCTGCGTATGGAGAGACAACGTCTCGGCCGGAACGAGGCGGCGAACGACGAAACTCATCCACTCCCACCCAACTTCCTGGCGGCTGAATCGGAGTAGTTCACCCGACTGCGCAGTTCTCAGCGAATGTACGACCGAAGTATCAAGCTTCATTCATCTACCCAGCCCTTCGCCAACCCACATTCACCATTCCGGACGGGTTCGCGATGCTCGCACCACAGATACCCTTGGCTCGAAAAGAAGGGCTGCAAACTAACCCGCACCCTTAAAAATTCAACTTGAGAGAAACCTGGCCTATGCGGGGAGCAGCCGCTTGCGTCACCTGCGCGAAAGTTCCCGAAAGAATGCCGCTTGGCGTGGCGAACTGCGTATGGTTAAAAACGTTGAACCATTCAGCCCGAAATTGAAGGTTGAAGAGCTCAGACAATTTCGTGTCCTTGACCAAAGCTGTATCAAAATTATTGACCCCGGGCCCATGGAAGAACCGCCGCCGGGCATCCCCTTCTGAGCCAATCGCTGAGGAAGCAAACGCCGTGGGATCAAAGTAATAGTGGCTGCTCGAATTGCGCGGGTTCATGATGTGCAGGGGGCCAACTTTGTCTGGAGTATCCACAGGAAGCACAATGGGGCCGCCAAAGGCCGTGCCCAGCAGGGAATTATCGTCCGTCTCCACCAGGGTCACCGGGAGGCCGGTTTCGAATCGCGTAATTCCGCTGACCGCCCATCCATGGGTTAGCTGTTTGGGGCCACCCAGCCGGTCGAAGGGAAGAAGGTAGTTGTAGCTGACCACGAAGTTATTGGTCGAATCGAATGCTGATAAGCCACGGCTGAGGCTGGCGTTTACAGGATTGTACTGCTCACCATACCCGGATGAATCGTCAAACGACTTGCTGAACGTATAACCGAGAAGTAACTGCAAGCCGCCAGATGTATGCCGGTAGTTCACCTGCGCGGAGTTGTAGTTAGACCAGCCCTTGGTGATGAAATAGGAGTCATTGCCAAAGGTTGTAATCGGTCCCAGCGTTGGGTCGACCACGCCACTGAACGGTGACCGGGTAGTTAGAATCTGCGCGCCCGCGGCCGTGGTGTAGATATTGTTTTCCCCTCCCGGTCCGCAGGTAGGAGATCCGGGCGCCACCTGGGAGGCCTGGCTCACACTCAGGCAGAGGCTCGGGCTCCCTGGGTTAGCCGATACGGAAGCGAGCAACCGGCGGCCCTGGGTGCCTACGTAGCTCAAGGTCACTACGTCACTGGGGCTGAGCTGACGCTGAAACGAAAGCTCATAGTTTTGCGCATACGGCAGCTTGTTGTTGTTGTTGAATGCGGGGGAACTACCAATGGTGCCAAACGCTGTGAAGAATTCGGCCAGGGTATCGTAGGGAGGTCCGCTCGCCGGATTCTTCGCCGAGAAGTGCTTCGGTGGCGGAGCTACTGGAAATAAATTCTGTACCGATTGTCCGCTCGCACGGTTGGTGAAGGGAGCCGCAAATGTTGGTTCATTCTGTCCGGTGTAGTTGCCAAAGGGAGCGTCGCCGATTTCGTTGAAGTCCGTCGCTCCCTCGAGAGCTGAGTAGGAAAGCGCATAGCCGGCGCGGATGCTGGACGCGCCAGCTTTTCCAAAGACCTTGCCTAATAGCCCGTCGTGATCTCCCATTGCGTAAGCCAGGCCAAAGCGTGGCGCGAAGTTATTCCAGCGGGTTGGAGCCAGGGTCCGCGGAACGCCAGGATCGCCGGGGAAGACCCAACCCTTCGGAGAACCCGGAAACACCACCGATTGCTCACCAGGAATGAGCGTCTGAATCTCGTTATATTTTTCCCACCAGGGTGAGCTCACGTCATAGCGCAAGCCAAAATTCAGGGTCAGGTTCGGTCGGACTCTCCAGCTGTCCTGACCGTAGAGGCCCATGTAGAAGCTGCGGCCGTAGGAAGGGTACGACTGCCCCTGCACATACGACGCCGGCGCACCGAGTAGAAAATCCGCAAAGTCACTACCGGTCTCGCTGGGTTGACCGCTGAAGGCCGAGCCAAAGAAGTAGTTCCCGTTGGCGACATTCGACAGATTTTCTTCCAGCTGGTTGAAGTGAAACTGCCCGCCAAATTTGATGTTATGGGTTCCAATAGCTTTGCTGAAGTTATCCACCACCTGGTAGATGTTATCGATCAGCTGGTTCGGCCGGCTGGGAACGCCAATTATAAAGCTGTTGAAGTCAATCTCAGGAACGCCCTCGACGCCCGGCGTGCCGGGAAAAATTCCGGGAGCGCCGTTCGCGCCGGAAGCAAATCCCAGGTCGGAAAGGCTCGTTTGCTTGCCGCCCAGTGGCTGGTTAAGAGTGGTATCGAGTCGAAAATAGCCCAAGCGGAACTCGTTGACCATCGATGCGCCGAAGCTCTTGGTAGAACCGAGGGTAATGTTGTGCGTCTGTCCTTTTCCATTGATGCTGAACCCCGGGTATACGGGAGAGTTCCCCGGCCAGTAGGGATCGACACGGCTATAGCGGTCGAAGTAGTAATACGCGGTCAGAAGGCCGCCGAAGCCCGAGTTGGCGTCGATCCGTCCGCTGAATTTGTTGTCGGTCAAGTTGATCTTGCCGGCGGTGGTAGAGAAAACTCCCGTTCCCCCTGAGCCAATGCTGCCCGGTGCAGCAGGCAAAATGAACGGCAGCAGCTTGGTCGAGATGGGATTGAATGCAGCTTTCGGCAGTTGCGCGTTCGGCAATACACACTGTGACGTACTGGTACAACCGGGAAAGTAATAAGGCTCCCCGGCGGCGACCGGCTGCCCAAGTTGTTGGGTCAGTTGGGCCGCAAAGGCATCTCCGTTTACCGTGGTGGGCGTGGCCACGCCGTTGACCACAGGATTGAAGCTGGCGGCGATCCCGGAAAAATCTCCTGCTTCTGTGGCTGCACTTGGCGCGCCGGCGATGGTTTGCGGTACTGCCTGCACCACTCGATTGCCCTGGTAATCGGCAAAAAAGAAGATCTTATCGCGTATCACCGGGCCCCCGAAGGTGCCCCCAAACTGGTTCTGGTTGTAGGCCCCGCGGTTGCCCACGTCAAAGTAATTCTTCGCGTCGAGATCTGTGTTGCGCAGAAATTCGAAAACATTCCCATGCCACTGGTTGGTGCCCGATTTAGTGACCACGTTGATTTGCGCGCCGGCGTAGTTACCGTATTCCGCATCGGTGTTGTTGGTCAGGATTCTGAATTCTGCAATCGAGTCGAGATTAGGAATGGCGCCCGCACCCGAGTAGCCCACTTCCTGAACCAGAATGCCATTCAGGATGAACCCATTAGCAGACTCGCGCATGCCGTTCACCGACAATGCCCCGGAGTTGAGATCTCCGGAAACCGGGGGTACGGCGAAGCCTGCGGAGATGAAGGATCCGGCATACGCTCCCGTCATGCCCGAGGGACTGGAGACGACACCTGGCTGCAGCGCAAGCAAATCCGTATAGCTACGCGTCACCAGGGGGACGGCAGTCATTTCTTTTCCTTCGATCACCTCGCCCATCTGGGAGCTCACAGTTTCCACATGCAAAGCGTCGGCCGCGACCTCTATCTTCTCGCTCACCTGCCCCACCTGCAGTGTGGCGTCGACCGTACGCGCTTCGTTCACGTCCAGGACGAGATTGGTTTGCTGATACTGCTTAAAGCCCTTCTGCTCCACTGTCACTACGTACGATCCCAGAGGCAGCTCCTGAAAGGAGTAGAAGCCCTGCGCGTTGGTAGTGCGGGTTTGGCTAATGCCTGTACCTGTGTCGGTGGCGGTCACCGTCGCACCGGGTATGGAGGCGCCGGTCGCGTCCTTGACTGTTCCTGAAATGCTGGCGGTTACGCTGGCATACGTCCGTCCGCCCAGGAGCAGAGCGAACACGAATGCAAAGACAACTATCCAGTACGGGCTCTTCTGAAGGTACATGTTGCCTCCGAGGCAAAGCGCTGTCTGTGTGTCGAGGCCCTGTAAGCCGGGCTGGCGGCCCTGGGGTATTATTAAGAAATTCACCTAACCGGTTATTTGGCTTTATAGTTTAGCGGTCGCCTGGTGTCAAGAACTTTCCCCTGGCTTGTGTCTGCGTCAATATGCGCCACTGGCGATATAGGGATGAACCCGGAATACCCTTGTTTCGGAGAGTCACCGCTCTGATGCTTTGTATCAGGGCCCCACTCTTGCCGGCCGTCGAGGAAGTGGGCTTTAGTGTCTGCGTGAGAACGGCCATCACGAAATGAGTCCCGTAGGGACGGCTGAACGGTACGCGGATCCATTAGGGCTTTAAGAGGGTGTCTGAGAATCTCAAGGGAAACCGCAAACCTGTGGGTTCGCAAAAACGTACCTCAGCGGCTTCTATAGCCGGCTGTGGAATTCAAGGGTATTTTCCTGTTTTTTTATTCTTAGGGTTTTTTGCTTTTGCTGTGGTTTTTGTTGTTGCTGACGAGGCCTTGGAAGAGGATTCATCTCGGACTTCTATACGCACTCGAGGAGAGTCGGCAAGGACTCGGTGCTTGATGGTGTCCGATGAAGATGAATTGGGGCTGCTATCTGAAGCGCGGCCTTTGACGGCCAAGCCGCTGAGCGCAGTCACCCAAACTCGAGATGGATTCGTCTGCAACAAAATCTGTTCTGCTTTCCTTACGCTAATGTTTGGGTTGGGTTTAGACGGTGGCTAACTGGGCCGCCGACTGAGGGAACGGTTCAAACTTCTTGCGGTTGCGCCACATGCTGAGTAAGACCACGGCGATCTTGCGGGCCACGGCAACGAGGGCACGTTTCTTGCCCCGTTTACCACCACTGGCGGCCAACTTGAGTCCCCAGCAACGCAGCTCCGAGTTGGGGCCGAAGCGGCCCAGAATGTACTGCGCCGACTGCACCAGTAAACTCCGCAGGTAAGTATTGCCCGTCCTGGTGATGCCACACTGCGGGTTGGAGTCGCCAGACTGTTGCTGGCCCGGCCTGAGGCCGAGATAGGCCCCGGCCTGACGATTGGTTTCCATCGCCTGAGGGCTGTCCAGCGTCAACACATAGCAGGCCGCCACCACCGGACCTACCCCGGGGGCGGTCCGCAAAACGGCGATCTCCGGATATTTCTTATCCAATCCATCGATCTGCTTGTCCATCGCGGCAATGGCCTGATTGATCTGCGCGATCTGTTTCAGCAGAGGTGTGCAGGCCGCTTTCAGTGCCGGCGGCACTGCCGCCGGCACCTTTTCGGAGAACGCCTCGGAGCTACAGGCGGGCAGCCGTCCGCCGGCGCTCTTGACCAGCCCGCGTGCGCAATTGATCAGCATCGTCCGGGCGCGCACCAGCACGCTGCGGGTATGAATCAGGTTCAGGTCCTGCTGGCGCTCTGCGCTGCGGTGCTCGATCGGATGGAGCAACTCCGGATCTTGAACCGCCATCCGGGTAATGCTCGCATCGTTGCGGTCACTCTTGCTGGCGTGAGGGTGGATGGTTGGCTAATCACCTGGTGGCCATAACTCTTCAATCTCTCCCACCTCTGAAGCGTCACATGAAGCCGTGCCCTTCGTACAGAGACGCTCTTTCATTTATTTTTTTGGTCGTTGCCCCGAGGCAGCAGTTTGTACAGAATGTGCCGTCGCAGCTAAAAGCCGTCAAAGCACGTATGCCGTGCCCTTCCTTCGACAGTCTCTTCCCCAAGACTTCATGCGCCGTCTAAGTTGGTAAACTGAAAAACCTAATTTGGACAGTTCTGGCTGAACTCTACCCAGGACTACGTCCTGGGCCAAGTTCAGCCGTCCCCGTTCGACAAGCTCAGGGCAGGCTCTGCGGGACTCGATTCATGACGGCCGTTCTCACCTTGACACGAAAGCCCCCGGCACTCGAATTTAAACAACCTGGGCGCGCCCCTGCTGGTATCCTTGCCTCGACGGCGGTCGCTCCAAGCCCGGCCCTCACCGGCATCTCCAGGGTTACCCTGGGGCATCGTGAAGAACTGGCAATTCAGCGCATGAGCGACACTGCGCGACTGCGCAAACATGCTCATGCAGAGCGAGACTCGTTGGAGCGGTCCGCCGCCTCATCTCATGCTCACTTCCGCGCTTGTCAACGTCCTGGCCAACGCCATCCTCTCCGGTGAACAGGAGAAGGATGCCATCGTAACCCGGCTGGGCCACGTTCTCGGCCGTAATTGGCGCTGGATTCGTCCCCTTGCCGGCCGCTATCTCGAAACCTTTCATGGACGCATTCGTCCGCGTCGCCGCGAAGTGGTCAGCTTTCTTCGCCTCGACCGGGACTTCGCTGAGGCCTGCCACCGATACGGACACCAGATCAAGATCATTCACCGGATCGTCGGGCCACCATTGATGCGGCCGGTCGCCGCTGCGGAGAACTGGCCGATCCCGCGTATCGAAACCATAGGAGCATTGGCGGACTGGCTCGAGCTTGATTCCTCGGAACTCGGTTGGTTTGCTGACCTGAAGGCACTCGGCTACAAGCGCCCACAACCTCGCCTCGAACACTATCACTACCGCCTGCTTGCCAAAGCTACCGGCAGCGTTCGTTTGATTGAGACCCCTAAGCCTCGTCTGAAAGATTTGCAGCGGCGGATTCTTGTTGCCATCCTCGACCGCATTCCGTCGCACCCCGCGGTGCATGGCTTTGTGAAGGGCCGTTCGATCCAGACCTTTGCCGCTCCGCACGTAGGCCAGCGCGTCGTCCTGCGTATGGACCTGGAGAATTTCTTCCCCACCTTTCCCGGAGCGCGGGTGCAGAGCTTCTTCCGCACCATCGGCTACCCGGAGCCGGTCGCCGACCTGCTGGGCGGGATCGCGACCAATTGCGTGCCTCGCACCGCCTGGAGCGAGATGATCAAGCAACCCGGCTTTGCGCTCGATCCGCAGGAGCTGTGGCACGTACGAGCCATGTATGCCCGCCCTCACCTGCCGCAAGGCGCGCCGACATCACCCTC
Source organism: uncultured Acidobacteriaceae bacterium (assembly GCA_963830325.1). GTDB lineage: Bacteria > Acidobacteriota > Terriglobia > Terriglobales > Acidobacteriaceae > PALSA-350. The sequence continues at coordinate 97,527 of CAWHMV010000002.1, read as the reverse complement.
GCTCGCGAATCTCTGCAGCTATCGTCTCGACTGCCGCTTGAGCGGGCTCGCCCAATCCGCGGGGGCTGTTTACACCCGTTATGCGGACGATCTGGCGTTCTCCGGCGGAGAGAAATTTGAATATTCTGCGGCGCGTTTCGCCACTCAAGTCGCGGTGATCCTGCTGGAGGAAGGCTTTACCGTTCACCATCGCAAGACCCGCATCATGCGTCAATCAGTGCGCCAGCATCTTGCAGGGTTAGTGACAAACCAGCGGCTCAATGTGCGACGTTCCGATTTAGATCTACTCAAGGCGATACTCACCAATTGTGTCCGCCACGGTCCGAACTCTCAGAACCGCGAAGCCCATCCTCGTTTCCGGGAGCATCTGGTGGGTCGCATAGGCTTCATCGAAAGTATCAACACAGAGAAGGGAAGACGCCTGCGTGCAATCTTCGACCAGATAGCGTGGGAATGAGGGTCAACCTCTACACGTCACTCTTCACGCAGCAACATCATGGGATCCACCGACAATGCGCGCTGCGCTGGAATCCACGAGGCCAGCAGCCCCAACAGTGCCATGGCGAACACAACACCAGCTAATACGATCGGGTCGCGGGGAGTGGCCTGATACACAATGGAGGCCAGCACTCGGGTGGCGAGAACTCCGAGGAACAAACCTGTCGCCGAACCGATCGCCAGTAGTTTGAGGGCGCGTCCCAGCGCCGCTTGTAGGACCTCTGTCCGTTGCGCGCCGAGAGCCACGCGGATGCCGAACTCCCGCATCCGCTTGCTGACCGAAAACGCCGCCATGCCAAAGATGCCGGTGATCGACAGCATTGCGCCCATCATGCCCATCACTCCGAGCGACGCCGTCGCCATCCGCGAGGGGAACAGAACCACGGCCAGCAAGGTGCTCCACGTCTTGGTGTCAACAGGCAGCCCCGAATCAAGCTCGCGTAGTTTGCTTCTCATGGCCGCAGCGAGTTGTTGCGGATCACGGTGGGAACGCACCACGATATATGCCTGACTCGATGGAGATTGCGTGCACGGCAGAAACATTGCCGGTTGTTGCTCTTCGGTAATGACTGCATATTTGCCGTCTTCCACCACACCCACGACCTGAACACGCGTTCCGTCCTGCAGCTTGTAATACTTCCCGATCGCATTGCTGACTGAGCCGAACATCTTGCCGGCAAAATCCCTGTTCACGACCGCAACGGCAGGCGCGCTCTTGTCGTCATGCCAGGTAAAGCTCCTGCCCGCCAACAGGGCGGTGCCGGCGGCAGCGAAGTATCCGGGAGAAATGTTGTATCTGTACGGCATGGCCGTGACATTCGACAGCCGCAGATCTGCGATTTCATCCTTGAAGACGTTTGCCTTGCTGCCGGCGGTATAGACCAGGGGAGGGTAGTCATTCACTAATCCGGCATGCTCGACGCCAGGAATCGTTTCCATAGCTTCGATCATGCGCTTCTGCATGGCTGGCACTCTGTCAATGCTGTAACCTGCCATAGTCAGGTTGGCACTGACCAGCATTGTGTTCTGCGGATCAAAACCGAAGTTGCCATGCAGCGAGCGCATAAGTCCGCGCACTGCAACCAGGGAAGACGTTACCAGTACCGCACAGATCGCAATCTGCACCACCAGCAGCATCTCGCGGACTGTTATCCGCCGCCCAAGTCTGCTGCCGCCTGATCCCGCTTTGACAATCTCGTAGGGATTGGCCCTGAGCACCTGGCGCACCGGAACAATGCCGAAGAGGAATCCACTCACCAGAGCCAACGCCAGCGAGACCACGTAGAGTTTGGCGTCCGGGCTCACCGGCAAATGCACGGGAGCACCGTCAAAGGGCTGCCAAGTGCTCAGCCGTCGCAATAGCATGAAGCTGCCCAGCAGTCCCAGGGCGCCACCGCCGAGTGAGATCAGCACGGCTTCCGTCAGTAATTGCCGTAAGATGCGGTTGCGGCTTGATCCAAGCGCGAGCCGAAGTGCGATCTCGCGCGAGCGATCGGCCGCGTGCGCCGCAAACAGGCTACCCAGATTGGCGCACGCGGCCAGCAATATCAAGCCGGAGAGGAGCATCAATCCCCCAACGAATGCGTCCGCCGGACCGGTGAAAGAAGTAAGGCCTTCGTGTGCCAGGGAAGAATTTTGATGAGCGAATTCTTTAGGGTAGGTTTTTTCCAGATACGCCCCGACAGCGTTCATGTCGGCCGTGGCCTGGGCAGCAGTGACGCCCGGCTTTAGATGTCCCATCACCTCAAAAACGCCGCGGTCGCTGCCGCGCGCGTTCAGAAAATCTTCCCCATCCACCTGTGCCTGATTGACGATGGGCATAAAGTAATCGGGTGAGATGAACAGCAAAGTTCCCTGGAAGCCCGGCGGCGCTACACCGATGATGGTGAAAGGATGTGTGTTCAGCTGGACCACACGGCCAATCACGCTTCGATCGTCATGGAAACGGCTGTGCCAATACGCGTAGGTAAGCACGATATAGGGAGCGCTATTCGGGCCGTGCTCGTCAGAGGCGTGGAAGAAATGGCCAAGATACGGTTGTATCCGTAGCACGTCAAAGTAGTTTCCACTCGTGGCAAAGCCGTTCGCGGCGGAGAGATCTTTGCCTTCTTCCATCTCTGTAAAAGCGAATTTAAAGGCAGCTAGATCATCGAAGCTGCGGTTGCGATTGCGCAGATCGACATAATTGGGATAAGACTCCCACCCGGGCTCAGTCCCGTACGTCGTTCCCCAGAGGGTATTCCACTGAGGCACGTTCAGCGGGCGAAGGAGCAGGCCATTCATGATGCCGAAAACCACGGCGTTGGCGCCGATAGCCAGCGCTAACGTCACCACGGCGGCGAAGGTGAAACCGGGGGACTTGCGCAATATGCGGAGAGCGAACCGCACATCCTGCACCAGCGTCTCAAAGAAATGGCCGCCCATGGCTGGTGGCATTCCTCTTTGAATCGCTCGCGGGCCCCAAACTCGATGCGAGCCTGTCGCTCTGCCTGGGCACGATCAAGGCCGGAACGTTCCAGATCGTCTGCACGATACTGGATGTGGGAGCGAAGCTCTTCTTCCATATCTTCGGCAACTTCAGAACGATGAAGGAATTTGGCGGCAAGGGAGCGAAGGTAGGCCGGGAAATTCATATCTCCTCCGGCCGTGCGGCAAGGGCAGTGGTCATGGCGATGGCGAGGCGATTCCAGCCTTCCGTCTCTTCGCGGAATCGCTTGCGGCCCGCGGCGGTGAGCTCATAAAACTTGGCTCGGCGGTTATTATCCGAGACTCCCCAAGTGGCTTTCAGCAGTCCCTGGCGCACCAGGCGGAACAACGCCGGGTAAAGCGCGCCCTGTTCCACCAGCAACGCACTGTCACTGATTTGTCCGATACGCAGCAGTACACCGTAGCCATGAAGAGGTCCCAGCGAAACCGCCTTCAGAATCAGCAGATCGAGAGTCCCCGGGAGAAGTTGGGCCTGATCCATCTCGCCCTCCTAAGTTAATAAGGAGAGTACGCTGCCGACTCCTAAGCTGTCAAGGAGAGAAGCCGGGGGGGTGTGTACATACGGTGCTCGTGGACGAAGAGGGGCTAAGGAGAGTGTGCTACCTACATCTCTTGTCTGGAGACTGGCGGACACAGCCCAGGGGCTAGAGGCCGTACCTCAGAGCAAAAGCGTACCTCAGGGGCTAAAGCCCAGATCTTTGTTGGGCCATTACGGCCCGACTAAAGTCGTGCCCTGATACAAAGCATTAGAGCGGCGGCTGTCAGAAAAGCACTCGTTTCTGCGAATTTGGATCTACGAAGAACAGTTCTCACGCAGACTCTATAGCCCGTCCTCCATCGCATCGTTAAGGTACGGGCTGAAGCCCGTACCTTCCAAAGAGCAGGTTCTCAGGCAGACTCTAAGCCCTCATCGACTCGATTATTACCCGGCCCGACTAAAGTCGTGCCCTGATACAAAGCATTAGAGCGGCGGCTATCAGAAAAGCACTCGTTTCTGCGAATTTGGATCTACGAAGGACAGTTCTCACGCAGACTCTATAGCCCGTCCTCCATCGCATCGTAAGGTACGGGCTAAAGGCCGTACCTCAGAGCAAAAGCGTACCTCAGGGGCTAAAGCCCAGATCTTTGTTGGGCCATTACGGCCCGACTAAAGTCGTGCCCTGATACAAAGCAATAGAGCGGCGGCTATCAGAAAAGCACTCGTTTCTGCGAATTTGGATCTACGAAGAACAGTTCTCACGCAGACTCTATAGCCCGTCCTCCATCGCATCGTTAATGTACGGGCTGAAGCCCGTACCTTCCAAAGAGTAGGTTCTCAGGCAGACTCTAAGCCCTCATCGACTCGATTATTGCCCGGCCCGACTCAAAGTCGTGCCCTGATACAAAGCCTAAACACGTCCTCCAAAGGAGCTTTGCTCGTTCTAGGGGTATCCTCTCGGTTGAAATTTCATAAAATTCGATAAAATTCGATGTTTTTTTGCTGTTTTGGCGCGTTGGGCATGAGTGAGCTCAGCGGCGCCGGGCAAAGGGGTTCTTTTTTATAGAGAAGGGGACCTTGGTGTCTGGAGCAGAGGGCGCCGATGGCGTTGGTTCCGAGGAGTTAGGGCGGTTCGCGAAGCCGCTGGGGTCAAAGATAGGGCTGAGGGTGTCGGGGGGCAGAGGCGCGTCTTCCGCCGAGCCGGGAGCGGGTTCGGCGAGGTTAGGCTCATCTTCTTCCTCAACAAGGGCAGGGCCTGGCCGGGGGTCGATGGTTTCCCCCTGCTGACGTCGTAGCCATGCGGCGGGATAGATATCCGGTTGGGAAGGTGGGGGGGCGGATTGGTTGTTCTTGGAGCCGGCGCGACGGTCAGGGATCAGGCCTTCGATGGCCACGATCATGGAGATGGCCTTGACTTGGCCGGAAATGCTGCCGCGGGTCACTTCGGCGGGCAGGTTGGCGATTTCCCAGAGGCGGTCCAGGACTTGTTGGCGCCACAGGTCCTGCTGACGCAGTCCGTCCACGGCACGCCCCGCGGCGAGCCGCGGCAGGCGGGACAGGTCAGTTTCCTGCTCGACGAGCTGTTGCTGCACGGCGGCACGGTGCTCGAGCATGTAGGCGCGGACACAGGGTTTGGCTTTGGTGTAGGAGGCGGTGTCGGGGTTGAGGCCGACAGCTTCGGCGGCACGACGGTCGGTCATGGTTCCAGAGAGGATCAGGTGGGCAAAGGCTATTTCCTGATCGGTGATGAGGTCGCTGACTTGATTTTTGGGCATAGGTGGCTCCTTGGCGTTGAGAAAGAGAAGATGGGGGGAGGTGTGGGATTTCCTGGAGAAAGACAAAGATCGCGAAAAAATCTATCGCTTCGGTCTAGACCGATTGCGAAACTGCTTTAGTGCGCGGGGAAGCAGGGTGGGAACGCATAAAAAATCCTGCCGCAGCAGGATGGTTGTGAATGCCTGATTTGTAACAGGGATCGAGTGAGGCACCGGACAGTGGCTAGACTATCCTTCGCTCGCCTGTAGGCCGAAACTACCGGCAACTGCCGGCCAGGGAGCGGAGACGCGAGAACCGCTGCCTGCCGAAATCATCTGCTCACAGGATATCCCGCTTCGGGATCGAAGATAAGTGCCGGTACGTATTTCTGAGCCGAGGGCGTACCTTTTCGTAGGTTACTTTGGGTTTATTCGGGATGAGCCGGGGCGTAGCCACGGGAAATCCTCAGGTTCGCACGGCTGAAAGTTACCCGCAGGCAGGCAATCCCATATCGCTTCGCGAAGCCGGGACGGCAGTGTCAACGGATGTTTCAGTCGTCCCCGTTCGACAAGCTCAGGGCAGGCTCTGCGGGACTTTTCCCATGGTGCCTGGCTACCAGGACTGCGTCCTGAGCTAAGTTCAGCCGTCCCCGTTCGACAAGCTCAGGGCAGGCTCTACGGGACTTTTCCCATGGTGCCTGGCTACCCAGGACTGCGTCCTGAGCTAAGTTCAGCCGTCCCCGTTCGACAAGCTCAGGGCAGGCTCTACGGGACTCGATTGGCATCTGTTAGTTCTAACGCGTCCTATTTAGTTGCCATACAGACAGCAGCGGCTCAACAGAACCCGATTTTGTTGGCCCGGAGTTGGATCCGCTAAGTTCAGCCATCCTACGAAACTCCGGGCCAAATCTCTTTCCGATAGAACAGCTTCCTTGCTGGTTAGAAGATGAGCTTCCCAGTGAGCGAGAGAACACGGGCACCACTTAAAGTGCCTGGGATCTGGTACACACTGGTCACCGTGCCGAAGTTGGTGTAGACAGGTTGGGAGACGGCGGCGGTGCTAGCCCCGATAACCGCATTTGGAGTGTTGGCGCTGGGGTGGTTGAAGACGTTAAACGCCTCTGCCCGGAATTGAAACTTCATCCGTTCGTAGATATCAAAGTTCTTGAACAGGGAAATATTCTCGTAGGAGAATCCAGGCCCAGCCAACTGGTTTCTCGCGAGGTTGCCAAAGGCATATTGTTTGCCACTGATGTTCGCCGGCAGCGTGTACGCGGTGGGGTCGATGCAGGGAGTCACGTTGTTATGAATGTAGTTTTTCAGGCTGCAATTGGCATGAGTCGCATGGACAAAGATTGGCCGTTGGGTCCCCTCGCTAGTCCCGGCGCTTTGGTAGTTCAACGTAACATTGATCGGGAAGCCGGATTGCACATTGACGATCCCGTTGACCGCCCAGCCACCGAGGGCTTCGCGAACCAGAAGATTGGAACCATTGAACGTGGGAAGAGAATAGGTGATGACCCCAACCACGCGATTGCGAATGTCCCAGTTGGCATTGCCATAGTCCGCGGTCGGATTGTATTGCTGCGAAGTTGTTCCGCCATTGTTGGAGTCGGCCGTAACATCCAGGTCGTGGGCCCAAGTGTAGCTGACCTGCCCGGCTACCTGGTGGTAGGTGCGTTGGCGCAGCACAACTGTCAGCGCGTTGTAGTTGGAGTACATGTCATTCTGAATTTTGCGAATTTCGCCGAAGAGTTGATTCGGACGCCGGGCGTTGAGCGTTCCCGGCGGTCCGGGAGCAAGAGGCTGATTGTCGTAGAAGCTACGATCGAGATGAATCGAATGTGAGCCCAGATATTCCACGTCGAGACCGGCGCCGTTCCAGAGGCCATAGCCTGCGTCGGCATTCCACTGATAGCTGCGCGCTGTCTTGTTATTGGGGTTGTCGGTGAAGGTGCTTACATAGGTTCCCGGGATACCCGCTTCGGGGGCCGCTTTACCGGCGCCTGGCGTGGGATTGGTAAAGGTAAGCAAATTAGTCGGCGACGTGGTGTAGTTCACGGTAGCGGCGATGGGATAGTTGCCGGTGGCCAACGTATAGCTGTTCAACTGGTTCCCATTGTAGTAGGCGCCGAATCCGCTGCGGAGAACCAGTTTCTCGGTCGCACGGTAGGCAAGACCGATTCGCGGCCCCCAGTTATCGTGCTGGGGATTTTGAAATTTGAAGCCCGGCGTGGGGACAAAGGTCGTGCCTGAGGTTGCGCTCGATGGAGGGATCAGAGCTGTCTCGTCGGCATTCAAGATGCGCGCGAAACCGTTCAGGCTATAGGGCACCGTGGGCAGATCGTACCGCAGGCCGTAGTTAATGGTGAGCCTCTGTGTTGCTTGCCAGTTATCCAGGGCAAAGAAGCCGTCGCGCCACTGCCCAACGGAACCCTTGATGGTAGCGATCGGTGTTTGATCGTTGGCTGACAGTCCGAGAACAAAGTCGGCGGTCGCGTAGCCGGTGGAATTGGAGCCGGCGGTGCCGGCAGCGAAATTGAACAGCCCCAGCGGATTGTTCGAGGCTTCGCGACCGAGCGTCAACTTACGGAATTCCACTCCACCCATGACGGTGTGCTTGCCGTGCGTATAGCTGAGCTCATCGTAGAAATCAAGAGTCCGGTCGTCCTGATACCAGTTGCTGCCGGCGTTGCCCAACGTTTGGTAGTTACCGGAAACCCCGCCGCCCGAGCTGCCAAAGGTGATGACGGGAATTCCAGGGTTGCCATATTGCGTGTCGAAGTTGAATCCGGGAATCCCCAGGCTGGTTCCCGCATTCTTCAGGTTGTTCTCCGCCCAATAGTTCAGGTTGTTCGAGATGAGCTTGTTGACACCGAAGTGGAAGTCGTTCACTAAGCTCGGCGTGAGGACGTGCGTGTAGCCGAACGCATAGTTACGGCTATTGGTCGGGCCGAAGGAGGAACCGGTAGGGAGCAGTGTGCCGCCGACAATCTTCAGGTTCTGCCAGTGCAGGCGCCCAAACAGCCGGATATGCTCGCCGATATTTTCATCGATACGATCCAGGGACTGCGTGATCGACACGTCGGTCGGGAAGGAAGCATTGAGATTGTTGAGGGTTCCGTTCTGCGTGCCGGCTACGTTGGGCGCGATGGAATAGGCCTCAAGCTTTTGTGCAATCAGGCCATTGGCACTGCCCAATTCGCTGGCTGGAATCTGGTTCCCGGGATAGTAGGTCCCGGTGCTTGGATCCTTAAGGCAGATGGCAACGGCATTGTTCGGTACGCAGGTGTTGCTGGTGACGTTAAATCCGCCGAGCGCAGAAAAATCTCCCTTCTCCATAGCCGGTGTGAGTACAGAACCAATGGTGGTGTTTGATCCGACCTGAGACAGTTTTTCCCAGGAGCCAAAAAAGAAGGTCTTGTCGCGCCCGTTATAGAGCTTGGGTATAAAGACGGGACCTCCCAGCGCGAAACCATATTGATTGTAGTGAAGAGGAGGTTTCAGGCTGGTGGCCGTGGCGAGAAACGGCTTGGCATTGAAGATTGTGTTCTCGACGTAGTCGTACAGAGCGCCATGCAACTCGTTGGTTCCGCTCTTGCTGACCAGGTTGATGTGGATGCCGAGATACGCTCCATATTGCGCTGGGTAGTTGCCGCTTTGCATCTGCACCTCAGAGATGGCATCAGCGCTGGGACGCGCCGGTGCCGTGGTGATGAGGTTGTTCATGATCGAAACGCCATCGAGCGTAAGGCTGTTTTGAATCTCGCGCTGACCAGCCCCCTGAAAATCTTCTCCTGGGGGTACGCCGGTGTACGACGTCTTCGACCCGATGACCACATTCGAGGAGAGAGCGGCAATTTCAAGCGCGTTATGCCCATTGATGGGCAAATCTTCCACCATCTTGGTGCTGAAGGTTTCACCGAGAGTGGCATCATCGGTCGAAAGCGGCGGCGTGGAAGCCGAAACGCTCACCGTGTCGGTCGTCGCACCGACTGCCAGCGCAAAGTCAGTACGCACAGCCTGGTCATTGGGGAGGGGGATGCCTGTTTTCGTCTCGGTCTTAAAGCCCGTTTGGCGAACGGTGATGTCGTATGTGCCAGCCTTGATGAAGGTGATGGCATAGTACCCGCTGGCATTGGTGGTCGCGCTGTAGTTAAACTTCGTGCCCTCTTCGGTCGCTTCCACCTTGACCCCGGCCAAGGCGGCACCGCTCGAATCAAGCACGGTTCCCACCAGTGAGGTGTTGTTGGCAATTTGAGCCGGCGCTCCTGCGGCAAATACCCCAACTATCAAACAAATGAAAAGATTCCTTATCTTCACGGCACATCCTCCTCAAAAGTTGTCTTTATGTTCTTTTCGAGCTATTTACTTTCCGACTACAGAGCGGGCCCGATGGAAAGAAGTTGTGAACGACCTGTGAACACAGTGTCTGAACCACAACAGGCAGAGACGTAACCGCATGGATTACTGAAAATCTAAATAAAAATCAATAACTTGTCACCAGATTTTTACCACTGGAATCCAGGACAAATGTCCTAAGGACAGATTCAGCGATAGTAGCCTTGCCTGGTGCACACCCTCAGCTTACGCAGATCGGCTCGCGCCTTCGTGCCTCGCGGGCCAGCTTGAGCTGAAGCTTTCAGTAGGTAGCAATGCTAAATAGAAGACGATGTATAAGGAGAAGCGGACTATTCGGAATAGCATACGAGGGCTGCACCCATCGGCATCTCCACCGCTGAGGGAGTTACCCTGGATACGCTCCTGTAATGTACCCCTCGAGTGCCTGGATGGTTTGTGCCTGACCCGAGATGACCCATTTCACCAGGTCGCCAATCGAGACCAGACCCACCACCGCTTCATCCAGCAGCACCGGAAGATGGCGAAAACGGTGTTGGGTCATAATCGTCATGCATTCGTCCACAGTATGTTGGGGACTGACGAAAAAAACCGGGCTGGTCATGATCTGGTGAACGCGGGTTTCCCGGGCAGACTGGCCGATGAGAATTCCTTTGCGCGCGTAGTCACGCTCCGAAAGAATTCCGACCAGGTGGCGGTTCGAAAGTACCAATAAGGCGCCAACATCGTACTCGGCCATTTTTTCCAGCGCTTCATAAACCGTCTGATCGGGCTCTATGGACAGAACCCTGTTTTTCTCTTTGCTCTTCAGCACCAGTCCAATTGTGTCGGAGATTCTCATGACAGCCTCCTGACCCTCTACCATGTGTCCCGGATGCGCGAAAAACCCACGGCAGCGGCACTCATGTTCGAATGCGTGCCACTGGTAGCCTCTGCGGACCGTCCGGGCTGCGATCACTCCTCCCGGTTCGGCGTGTGGACAATATAGTCCATCCAGATTGGGAAAGAATAGAGCAAGGTGCTTTATGCCTTTCAAAGAGGGAAAAAGGCCAGATTTGGCGTTTGGCAGGGGAGCTTGACCCCACTTCGGTTCCCGTCCCTAAGAGCAGTTGCCCTGGAACACCTGCTGGTGCAATGAATATGGGGTAGCGATATGTGGCTGCCTGCTGAACCAGACGTTGGTGGTTACACCTTTCGCCCAGCGGTGAAAGAGGACCTCTCTCTGCTCGACGTCTGGCTGCGGACTCCGGAGGTCATTCCTTGATTTCCGTCGCCCCACAGTGACGGCTGAATTATGGCTACTCGGTTCTGAGTGCCGCCATAGGTTCGACTGTTGCCGCGCGACGGGAGGGTAGATAGCAGGCAAGATACGCAACCGCAACCACGCCGATGGTGATGGTGACGTAGGTGATCGGATCGACGGGACTCACATTGAACAGGAGCGACGACATCAGGCGCATGCTGACAAAGGCAGCCACCAGACCGCACGCCGCACCAATGAGGGTGAGCCGCAATCCCTGGCGCACAAACATCGCCGTCAGTGTCCCCCGCTGAGCACCGAGTGCCATGCGAATGCCGATCTCGCGCGTGCGCTGCGACACCGAATACGAAATGACTCCGTAAATTCCCACGATCCCAAGCAGGAGAGCCATGCTTCCGGCGACGCACAACATCACCAGGGTAAAGGAAGTTCGCGCCATGGATTTCGTATAAAGCGTGCCGAGTGTGGAAACGTCAGCCAGGGGTACATCGGCATCGACGGACCAGACTCGCTCCTGCACCTCGTTCATGAAGGTGCGAGAACCGGCGCGCGGGCTACGAACCACGAAAGCAAGACTGCGCTGCAGTGTCTGTTTTTCGCCCTCAAAACGATCCATCATGACGGGCCAATACACCGAGCTGGGCGCCTCTTTGTCGACGCCGTCGTCGTGCACGTCCTGAACCACCCCAACGATCTCGCGCCAGTCGTCGATGTTCCCCGGTCGAATCCTTTTACCCAGCGCGTCCTGCGGGTTATGCCAATACTGGCGGGCAAAATTCTCCGAGACAATGGCGACCGGTCGTTTCTGATAGGTGTCTGTCCACGTAAGATCCCGCCCGGCAAGGATCTGCGTGCCCAGTGTCGCGAAGAACCCGGGCGAGACGAACTTGAACCGGCGTATTGGCGGCAGCTCGCCCTCGCCATACACATGGTCCTGCGCAAACACCAAATCGTTCGAACTTCGTCCTTCCATAGGAACCGCAGTGGAGAAGCTGACCGAAGAGACTCCCGGAATCGCTGCGAGCTTATGCAAAATCTCTTCATCCATCCGTACCACTCGCTCCGGCTGAGCGTCCGCTATCTGCGTTTCCGGAATATAAAAGCGGAATATTTGTACTGCATCGGGTGCGACGAAACCGGGAGACACGTGCATCAAGGCGCGGAACGTACGGATCATCAGCCCGGAGCAAATCAGCAGGACCAGGGCAAGCGCTACCTGGACAACAACCAGCGTCTTGCGCGCGCGATGCCGTTCGCGGCTTTGGCTCAGCGCGCGGCCGCCCTCGCGCAGGCCACTGGTCGCCGTCGCCCCCGCATACTTGAGGACTGGGATGAAACCGATGAGAAGACTGGTAAACAGGCTAAGCGCAAGGGTAAAGAGCAGCACCGGAATATCAATGCCAATTTCATGGACGCGCGGTAAGCCGGTAGGCGCCATCGCCACCAGAAGGTGCAACCCGCCGTAGGCCAACGCCAGACCGAGGAGGCTGCCGGCGAACCCAAGAACGACGCTCTCGAACAGCAACTCCCCCGCAATTCGCCCCCAGCCCGCGCCCAGGGCAGAGCGAATCGCAAGCTCCTGCCGGCGCCCTTCGACCCGCACCAGCAATAGATTGGCAACGTTTGCGCAGGCGACCAGCAGAACCAGGACGATCGAGCCCATGAGAACCCACAACACATTGCCCACATTTCCGACCACGTCCTGCTTGAGCGGACGGAGGCTGGGTGAGATCCGGGCTTTTTCAAACATGCTGCTGCTGAATCCTTCCGGGGCCGCGAAACTTCGCAAGACCACAGGAAGAAGCCGCGCCATGTCGGCGCTGGCCTGTTCCATCGTGACTCCAGGCTTCAATCGGGCAAGCGCGCTCTCACTGAAATTGCCGAGTTTCGTCTTATTGCGATCCCATTGGAAAGGCAGGAACAAGGCGGCATCATCCGGCTGATCGAGAAAGCGAAATCCCTTGGGCAGCACGCCAATGATTTCTCTTGGCTTTCCGTCGACTGTGATGGAGCGCCCAACGACGGAAGATGCACCGCCAAACTTCCGTTGCCAATATCCGTAGGACAGCAAAACGGTTTGCGGCGCACCTGCCGAATCGTCCCTGCGGTTGAATAACCGTCCCACCACCGGAGCCACCCCGAGGATCGGCAGCACGCCATCGGTAACGTCAAGCCCTTGCACATGTTCCGGTTTTCCAGCGCCGGTCACATTCAGCGAGTCGCCGGTGTAGGCGCCTATATCCTCGAGCGTGGTGTTCTGCTCACGATCGATAAAGTAGATGGAGGGCGACATATTCAGATCCTTGATGCCGATCCCCGGCGCCGTATGCCACACGCCGATCAACTGCTCGGCATGGGGGTAGGGCAACGGCTTCAAAAGCACGCCTTCCACTACGCTAAAAATGACTGTGTTCGCACCCACACCGACGGCGAGTGTAATCAGAGTAATCGCTGTAAACAGCGGCGCCCGGCTCAGCCTGCGTAGAACCTGCTTGAGTTGGTCATCGAACCTTGCCATGCGTAGGCCTCCGGGACACGTACCAGCAGATTCACAGGGTTAGCGACTGGTCTGTCAGTGCGATACTACGTTAGGATGCGTCGGATGGTTCCACGAATTGACATGAACGCTTCACGCCCATACCAGAAGCGGACCTGACGGCAAAAAGACTAACGATGCGGACCGTGGCTTTCTAGGCTCACAGGGATGTCCTCTTTGCTACTGAAACGGTGGCATTCCCCTGAATAGTGGTAATCCTTCAACGGAATCGAGTTGCCAATTTTCAACGGAACTTCGATCATCATGTTCTTCCACGGCGTATAGGGCAAAACACGCCACATCTGGTTACTCAGCCAAAGCCGGAAGCGCGTCCGCGGTACGAACCAGTCGGTGCCTCCATCAGCGATTTGCTGGCACCGCTTTACAAAATCCCGCATAAGGCCGTCATAGCAGTTGAATGCGACTTCGTAGTCCCCATCGGCTTCCATCAGCTCACCCGCGAGAATATAAGCCCCAACCACTGCCATCCCGGTCCCCATCCCAGAGAGCGGGGAAGCGCAATAAGCTGCATCTCCCAACAGCACGCTGCGGCCTTTGGACCACCGGTCCATCTTGACCTGGCTGACAGAATCAAGATAAAAATCCGGCGCCTGGTTCATCAACTCCATCAACCGCGGCACTTCCCAACCTTCCTGGGCGAACTGTTCGCGCAGAATGCTCTTCTGCTGCTCGACGTCGCGCCGGTCGTACTTGAGCGGCTCCGACGCAAAAAAGAACGACGCTTTCGCCTCACCATCGTCCTTACCACTGAAGATCCCTACCTTCTTCCCTAACGTCCCGTAATACAGGCCGCTCCGGTTGAGGTTGAGATAGTTGGGTATGGTGAAGATCGAAACATGGTAGCCAAGATACCGGACAAATTTGTCCTCGGCGCCAAACGCCACCGATCGCACCTTCGAATGCAATCCGTCTGCACCCACCACCAGGTCAAACCTGCGCCGCCCTCCCCCAAGGAATGTCACGTCCACGCCCTCGGCGCTTTCCTCCATGCTGCTGATGCTGTCGTCGAAGATGTACTCTGTCGTATTGCGCGTAGCCTCATGGAACACGCGCGCCAGGTCGCCGCGCAGAATCTCCAACTCGCCGCTGGTAAAGCCGTCGGGCATACTCGCCACCTGCTTGTTGTCCCTGTCCACGATGGTGATCGCGCCGATGCGGGTTTGCAGCCGCTGCACCTCTGCCAGCAGGTTCATGCGTTCCAGCACGCGCATCGAAGCGCCCCGAAAATCCACTGCGTAGCCGCCGGGTCTTAAGGCCGGCGCCCGCTCCACGATGGTGGTTCGAAACCCATAGCGGTTCAGCCAGAATGCCAACGCAGGACCGGCCACGCTCGCACCTGATATCAGGATGTTTTGGTGGTTCATGCTGTATTTCCCCTTCAGCAGCTATAGTACAAGCGTATGAGACAAATGTCTCATACGCTTGTGTGGAAATAAAGCCCAGGCCAACCTAAACTGGTCCCATGGGGAATCGTGACTCTCTGTTACTGGCAGCCAAGAGCTGCTTGTTGGAAAAAGGCTACTTACGGACCACGGCACGTGACATCGCTTCTTCTGCCGGGGTCAGCCTCGCCGCCATCGGTTATCACTTCTCTTCGAAAGAAGCGCTCCTCACCGAAGCCCTATTGCTCGCCTTTGGCGACTGGGACCGGGAGTTTCGCCAGGCCCTCGAAGCCAATGTCAATCCAAAAGCCACGCCGGCCGAACGTTTCGAATCCACCTGGGCAAAGCTGATGGAAACATTTGCCACTCATCGATCATTGTGGGTGGCCAACTTCGAGCTCTTTTCGCAACTTGAGCACCGCCCCGAGATCCGCAGCAACCTCGTCAACAACCTCCATCTTGCCCGGACGGGTTTGGCCGCGCTTTTTCTCGGTGAGGACGAGTCGGCTATCAGTCGTCGCACCGCGGAAACCATCGGCACCTTTCATCATGTACTCCTCTCCGGCCTTATCACCCAATGGCTCATCGATCCCGGGAGCGCTCTCTCGGCCCGAGCCCTCACGGAAGCTCTGCGCAGCACGGCGGCACGACTGGAACCGCCTGAAAAGAGCCCCAAAGCCACCAAGGCACGCAAGCCGGGTAAGTCGAAGAAGCGCTAGCACACGCAACCGCTGGGTTTTGATGGAAAGGTTGAGAGTCTCAAGACCATCCGGGATACTGCCCGAGATAGCCGGGGCAGAATCTACAACGTGTTCCGTGCGCTTGTGCCGGCTGACTTTGCCGGTACGCCGCCGACCATACGCGTTCATTTCTATGACCCGCAAACCAGGAACTACACCTACCTCTATCCCAACCAGCATACCTACATGACCGGCACGGTAAATCATCCTCCCGCCGCTGAGCCGGCAGATTTGATCGCGTCGCCGGCCGGCAACAGCACTCCCCTCAACCAGTTCACCAAACAAGAGGATCTCGGCACTCAATCCATTGAGGGCATAACTGCGCATGGCGTTCGCGAGACGCAGACGATTCCCAGGAGCACGGGAAGCGAAGTCGTGCTCACGGACGAATATTGGTACTCCGATGATCTCCACATGAGTGTGATGGTCAACCATAGTGACCCGCGCAAGGGGAGTGTGACCATGACCCTTACACAAGCGACGCGTACCGATCCGGATCCTTCTCTTTTTCAGATTCCTGAGGGATACAAGCCAGCGCGCAGTGCCGTGGCGAGAGTCCAGTAATCCGGCTGACCATTCGTTTCAGGCGCTTCGTGCCTCATCGCTCACTGCGCGAGTGAGGCTTGTACGCGAAGATATATGCCCTTCGACTCTGGTACTCCACTTCTGGAGCGTAGGGTCCTCGCTCGATAACTTCTTCGATCCTCAACCCGGCACTTTCCATCTGACGCTGGATTTCGGCTGGGTCAAAGAAGAAGAAATCCAACGAGATGGGTTGGTCCCATAATTCCTTCACCTGGATGATTTCATTGCCCATATGAAACGCAAGCAACAGCCTCCCGCCTGGCTGCAACACACGCTCCATTTCCCGAAAGACCTGAGGCAGTGATTCTTGGGGAAGATTCACGATGGCATAAAAGGCCGTAATCCCGGCCAGGGTTCTATCCGCCAGCTCAAGCGCCAACATATTTCCTTCCGTGAAGCGAATGTCAGAGTTGAGTTTTCGAGCCTGTTCCAACATTCTGGTCGAAAGATCCAATCCAGACACGGTAACGCCCGCGTCGTGCAGATAGCGGGCTACGTGACCGGGGCCGCACCCCATATCGCATACCTGGCCACTTCCCGCTGTTTCTGCAGCAAAACGATCCAGAAGCGCGCGATCGAGCGGCTTACTCTGAAGTTCGTCGAAGATATGGCGCGTGTACTCATCCACGACCCGGTCATAGCTTTCCCGTATCGAATGAATGGCGCCGCTCATAGGAGTTTTGATCCATAGGCACACACGTGAATCAGCCTTTGCCTTCACCTTCAATGTAATTGATCGGACGAGAGGTTGTATTCGCATCTACGTATATGCAATACTGTATGTACAGATGTTATTTAGGTGGGACGAACAGAAGAACCGCAGCAATCGTCGGAACCATGGCATCAGCTTCGACACAGCCGCGCGAGTCTTTCTCGACCCGTTGCACATGAGCCGTCAGGATCGGATCGTCGACGGGGAAGGCCGCTGGCAGACCGTCGGTTGGGTGAACGGCCTTCTCATTCTGGTCGCTTACACCGTGGTTGACGAGGAAGACGAAATCATTCGGATCATCTCAGCACGTAAGGTTACTCGGCGGGAGCAAATCGAATATGAAGAAGCAAAAGAAATCTAAAACAGTAGTCCACGAGTTGAAGCCCGACCGGCCGATGACGGCCCGCCAGAAGCGTGAGATTCAGGCACTTGCCATCATGCCGGAAGGCAAGATCGACACTTCGGATATTCCCGAGCTTCCTCCGGGAGCCTGGCAGAACGCGGTGCGCGGGAAGTGGTATCGCCCTGTGAAACAGGCTGTGTCTATCCGGTTGGATGCGGATGTGTTGGCTTGGCTCAAGGCCAAGGGCGACGGCTACCAGACGAGAGTGAATGGCCTACTCCGGGAAAGGATGCTCAAGGAAATCAGCAAGTAGCACTTGCGTCCCGTCCAGCCTCGGGACTTACATTTTTGTGCAAACGGTAGACGTTCCGTCCCATCACTCTGCAACCCTCAGAGGGTTACCACATACCAAAGGTAGTATGGCTGGCTTGCTACGGGCATGGCATTCTTTGCTTACGATGCGAGTCAACATCAAAGCCCGTATCCCCATGCATTTGTATCAGGAGTTTCACACCCTGCCCCTTGTGCTGACGATTGAAACGGCGCACGGCTTGGCCGCTCGTTGTGAACATCGCACCACTGCCGCTCAATTGATGTGGACCCTGGATCAGAAGACGGATATCAACTCCGGCCTACTAGACCGGTTTCGTCAAAAACTAAGGCTCATTGAAGAAGCCAACTTAACCGACGTTGAAGTCAGCGACGAAGTGCTCGATATGTTCGGCTTTTTTCTCTAGATTCACGACTTCGCAGAGCCCCCCAGTTCCTCATTCAATAGTCGCGCCAGGCGTAAGCCGGCGAGGGCGAGTTGCCGGTCAACCACCGGCCGCTCGCGTAGGTAGTAGGCCTCGTCGATCTCCGTCTGCGGTTGCACCCGAGCCTGCTTGGCTAGTTGCAATGAGTCGTTGGCCCACGCCACCGGGTCAGTAGATCCCGGCTGCAAATGTTCGGTGGCAATCATCTGGTCCAGGTCGCGCGCATAGCGGTGTTCCCGCAAGCCGGTATGCCGGATCAGTTCGCTATCCCAGACGCTATGCAGATTACAGGCGTAGTCGCCACACTGAGTCGAGCCAAAGACGGTAACGGGAATGTCATTGCCTCCGCGCGCATCTGCCATGGCGTGGAAGGGCTGGGTAATATCGCCGACAAAATGGACCAGAAACTTGAGCGCCTCGCTCCGAGCCGCGAAGGGCTGCTCCGGGTCACCCAGGATCCGGGCAAACTTATTGATCTGCGCCACCACGCAGTTGTCTTCCGGGCAGTCTTTTGGTTCGTACCCGGCTGAATCCGGAGAGATATCGACGTAATGCCAGGGTCCGGTTTCCGGGCGCGCGCTGCGGATGTCGTCCGGCCAGGTGGAGATGGATGCCAAATCGTTATCGCCCAGAAATTGCCGCAGTTGTTCCAACGTGGTCTCGTTTAGGTGGTCCCACGCAATGTCGGCGACGATCCGGTGACCTTCGTTTCCCCACGCCCATGCTGGGGGATGGGGAAGTACGAGTATGAAAATGGCTACTGCAGACAGCCAGCCTCTGATGAATCGGAAACCCATAACTTTGATGATAGCGTGGCGGCCTCTGTTCTCGAGACTTGTTCAGCCGTGCCGTCTTCACTTGGGCTGATGGGCTTTAGTGAGTGCGTGAGAACCGACTGATTCCAAAATCAGTCCCGCAGGGACGGCTGAACTTAGCCCAGGACGCAGTCCTGGGTAGAGATTCGAGAGACGAAAAGTCCCGTAGGGAGGACTGGAAGGTACCCGGAGACGATCCCAGATCACTTCCATCTCAACATATTCCGTGATCGAGAATTCCCGATCCACTGCCCGAATTCGGGACCACGTCTCGATTAAACTTTTTCAGCCGTCCCTGCGGGACTTTTCAATGGTGCATGTTAACCCAGGACTGCGTCCTGGGCTAAGTTCAGCCGTCCCTGCGGGACTCGATTCGTGACGGTCGTTCTCGCGCAGACTCTTCGCCCCACTGTCGAGTTCAAGGGCCTACCGGATCTCCGGCCGCTTTTCCTACAGGAACAGTGGAGCCAGCACCAGCGTGACCGTAGCCAGCAGTTTGATGAGCACGTGCAGGGAAGGGCCGGCCGTGTCTTTGAAAGGATCGCCCACGGTGTCGCCGACTACCGCTGCCTTGTGCGCCTCCGATCGTTTGCCGCCATGTGCCCCGGTCTCAATGTATTTCTTGGCGTTATCCCACGCGCCACCGCTGTTGTTCATCAGCATGGCCATCAGGATGCCGACAATCGTCCCCACCATAAGCAGCGCAGCGACCGCCTCCGCACCGGCAAGATCGATCGAATGACCGTTGAGGATGGGCGTGTACTCTCCTGGAATGTGGATGTGAAAGCTGCCACTCAAATTCTTGAAGACCAGTCCCACTACCAATGGGGTCAGTACGGCAAGCGCGCCGGGCAGAACCATTTGCTTGAGCGCGGCGCCGGTAACGATGCGCACGCAACGGCCATAGTCCGGCTTCGACGTGCCCGCCATGATGCCCGGGTTCTCGCGGAACTGCGCCCGTACATCTTCAATGATGTATTGCGCCGTGCGGCCCACAGCCTTGATAGCGAAGGAAGAGAAAAGGAAAATCAACATCGCGCCCAATAGCGCCCCTACAAAAACCGGCACGCTGGCCAGGTTGATGTTGGTAAAACTCCAGTTGGGGTCGAGCACCTGGTGGGCATCCGCGAACCGTTGCGCCACAATGCCGTGGACCGTTTCCAGGTAGGCGGAAAACAGCAGAAACGCAGCCAGGGCCGCGGAGCCAATGGCGTAGCCCTTGGTCAGCGCCTTGGTGGTGTTACCGGCTGCATCCAGCTTGTCAGTCTTTTCGCGCACCGAATCCGGCTGATCCGACATTTCAATGATTCCGCCGGCATTGTCGGTAATCGGGCCAAACGTGTCCATGGCGAGGATATAAGCAGCAGAAGACAACATCCCCATGGTCGCAATGGCCGTACCGTAAATACCCTTGGCATATTCGGAGATGTTCGCATCCGCCAGCCCGCGCACGCCGAAGTAGTAACTGAGCAGCAGAGCGGCACTGATCACGATCACCGGCATGGCAGGTGTCTCCATGCCCACAGCAAGACCGCTGATAATGTTGGTTGCCGGACCGGTGAGCGAGGCATTGGCAATCGATTGCACCGGCCGGTAGCGGGTCTCGGTGTAGTACTCGGTAATGCGGACAAAAAGGAACGAAGTGACCATGCCGACCACGCCGCAACCCAGCAGCCACCAGCGGCCTTGCAGCATGTAGTACACCGCCACGGCAAAGCCGGCGAGCGCCAGCAGGGTGGTGACGTAGTAGCCGCGGTTCAACGCATCCATCGGATCCTGATCTTCGCGGCTATGGACCACCAGTACACCAATGAAGCTGGCCACCAGGTTAATGGCGTGAACGATCAGAGGAAATAAGATCCCCTTAATGCCGAAGACCGGGTAGAGAGCCGTCCCCAGGATCATGGCGCCGACATTTTCGGCGGCGGTCGACTCGAAAATGTCGGCACCGCGGCCGGCGCAATCGCCCACGTTGTCGCCCACCAGGTCAGCAATCACGGCCGGATTGCGGGGATCGTCTTCCGGAATCCCGGCTTCGACCTTGCCCACCAGGTCGGCCCCCACGTCAGCCGCCTTGGTATAGATACCCCCGCCGAGCTGGGCGAACAGTGCAACCAGCGACGCGCCGAAGCCAAAGCCCACCAGTTGATAGGGAACGTGCTGCGGATCCTGTAATCCGCCAAAAAGGAAGAAGAGGGCGCCCACGCCCAGCAGCGAGAGGCTGATCACCACCATGCCGGTGACCGCTCCGCCGTGCAGGGCAATCTTCAAGGCCTGGCCCAGGCTCGAACGGGCAGCGCTGGCGGCGCGGATATTGGTGCGGATGGAGACGAACATCCCGGTGAAGCCGGCAAAACCGGAGCAGATGGCGCCGATCAGGAAGCTGATGACGACTTTTCCCGCCAACGGCGCGGTAAAGTCGGAAAACTTGTAGCCCACAAATAAAGCTACGGCAAGCACGATAGCCAGCGCGCCGATGGTGGTGTACTGGCGCGACATGAACGCCTCCGCGCCCTCGCGAATGGCGTTCGAAATCAGCCGCATTTCCGGCGTCCCGGTGTCGTAAGCCAGCACCGAGCGGGCCAGAAACAAGGCAAAAACCAGCCCAAGCAGCCCGGCGAGCAGAGCAATCCAGAGAAACGTGCTGCCACTGGTGTCGATGGCAGCGGTCGAGCCCTGCCAGAAGACAGTGGCCGATAGTGAGAAGAAAACCATTCAAACGCCTCCAGAAATTACCTGCTACTGGGGATACCGAGGGGCCGCCGCAGCTGCTCCGCCAACCGCGACCGCAAAACACCTGCAAAACGGTTGATTAAAGCACGCTGGGAAAAAGAAGGTCAACGCCGCTCCGTCATCATACCGGCAGGAAACGTTGCCACGACCACCATCGGATGCAATTGATTACAGAACGTTAACCATCGCGAGCAAGAGCGGGAACAAACCATTACAATCTGGGGTTGTACTTGATAAGAGGTGGGCATGGCAAAGACAGCCATTACTGAGCAAGCCACTGCTGCGGCTTACGCTGGTTTGGAGCCGGAGCAGCTGATCCGCATGTATCGGCTGATGTACCTGTCGCGCCGTACCGACGATCGTGAAATTCTTCTTAAACGGCAGCAGAAGATATTTTTCCAGGTTTCGGGAGCAGGCCACGAAGCATTGCTGGTAGCCGCCGGGATGGCTCTGAAGCCCGGCTACGACTGGTTCTACCCCTATTATCGTGACCGTGCCCTCAGCCTCGCGCTGGGCCACACGGTGGAAGAGCAGCTGCTGCAATCGGTGGGCGCGGCCGCGGACCCGTCCAGCGGCGGACGCCAGATGCCTTCTCACTGGAGCAATACTCGGCTGAACATCGTCAGCTCGTCCTCCTCGGTAACCACCCAATGTCTCCAGGCCGTGGGTTGTGCCGAGGCGGGCAGGTACCTGGCTAGTCATCCGGCTGCCGCTGGGCAGCGCCAGGGGGATTACAGCGAGTTCAAGGCCACCCATTTTCATGGGGATGAGGTGGTCTATGTCTCCCTGGGTGAAGGCGCCACCAGCGAAGGGGAGTTTTGGGAGGCGATGAGCTCGGCCTCCGCCCTGCGATTACCCGTCTTGTTTGTGGTCGAAGACAATGGTTACGCCATCTCCGTTCCGGTAGACGTGAACACGCCCGGAGGAAATATTTCGCGCCTGGTGGCCAATTTCCCTAATTTCTATTTCGCCGAAGTGGACGGCACGGATCCAGTCGAAAGCTATGCAGCGTTTACCGAGGCGGTGAAGCATTGCCGCTCCGGCGCAGGGCCGGCGTTTGTCCATGGCCATGTGATCCGGCAGTATGCCCATTCCTTCTCCGACGACGAACCCCTCTATCGTTCAGAAGCCGAGCGCCAGCGGGATATAGCTCGGGATCCTCTGCCCAAGCTGCAGATGCGTCTCCTTCGTGACGGAATTCTCGACCCGGCAGCCATCAACCGCCTGGAACAGGAGGTAGACGAGGAAGTCAGGAGCGCCGCCGACCGGGTGCTACGCGCGCCGTTGCCCGAGATTAGTTCCATCAAGCGGCATGTCTATTCCGAAGACCTAGACCCAACCAGCGAAAGCCTGGCCCGGCCGGCAGTGCAGACCCCGGAGGCCCAGGAACGGACCATGGCCGACCTGATCAACGCCTGCCTTAAAGACGAGATGCAGCGCGATCCCCGCATGGTGATCTTCGGTCAGGACGTAGCCGACACCAGCCGCGATCAGGAACTCCGCGATGGCCTGGTAAAAGGCAAGGGCGGCGTCTTCAAGCTCACCGCCGGGCTGCAGCGGGAGTTCGGCCCGGACCGGGTATACAACGCACGCTTGGCCGAAGCCGATATTGTCGGCCGCGCCATCGGCATGGCCACTCGCGGGCTCAAACCCGTGGTCGAGATCCAGTTTTTCGACTACATCTGGCCGGCGATGCATCAGTTGCGCAACGAACTCAGCCTGTTGCGGTGGCGCTCCAACGGCGGTTATTCGGCGCCGGCGGTCGTCCGGGTTGCGATTGGCGGCTACTTGACCGGCGGATCGGTCTATCATTCGCAGTGCGGCGAGAGCATCTTCACCCACACTCCTGGGGTTCGCGTGATTTTCCCCTCCAATGCCCTCGATGCCAACGGGCTACTGCGTACTGCGATCCGCTGCGATGATCCGGTCCTCTTTTTTGAGCACAAGCGCCTCTATCGTGAGACCTTCGGTCGCGCCGCGTACCCCGGACCCGAATTCGCTATCCCCTTCGGCAAGGCGAACATATTACGCAAGGGAAACGACATTACACTCATTACCTACGGCGCCGTAGTGCCGCGTGCCCTGCGCGCTGCCCAACAGGCGAGCGGTGAACTGGGACTGGAGGTTGAGCTTATCGATCTGCGCACCCTCAATCCCTACGACTGGGAGGCGATTGCGACCTCGGTGCGGAAGACGGGCCGGGTCATCATCGCCCACGAAGATATGTTGAGCTGGGGATACGGAGCAGAAATCGCGGCCCGGATTGCGGACGAGCTTTTTGAGGACCTGGATGCCCCAGTCAAGCGCGTAGCCGCCATGGATACATTCGTGGCTTATCAGCCCATTCTCGAAGAAGCCATTCTGCCTCAGCCTGAAAACCTGTACCGCGCCATAGCCGAGCTCGGCAAATACTGAGAAAGTCTGGTTAGGTACCCAATACAGGTCATAGCTGAATTCGACGAAGGGCACGGCTGAACAGGCTGCGGAAAAGTTCGGGACTGGACAGGAAAGACGTACCTCAGGGGCTAAAGCCCGACGTATTCTCAATCATTTACGGCCCGACTAAAGTCGTGCCCTGATACAAAACCGAGTTTTTCCGCAGCCTGTGAAGCCGTGCCGCCCTGGATTCTGGTTGGTGAGGGCTTTAGCCAGATGGGAAAGAGGCTCTTGACGAAGGGCGCGGCTTCAGCCGTGTCCCCATGAGCCTGCGGCTCACCCAAGGTGATGAAAACCATCGGATTCGCCCATGATGGTTCTAAAAGGTTTAGATGTCGTTTTCGACTGTGCCGAAAAAGACTGCCCGATGAGGGCTTTAGCCCCTGAGGTACGTTTTTCGAAACTTATAGAGCGAAGTCGTCTCTCTCCGTGGCTGTGAATTCGCCACGAAACGATCGGCAAATTTCTTCCAGTGATATTTTCACAGTCCTTCAAAAGTCACTGATTGTACGATGTTTATTGGCGGGCGTCTCGAAACCGGGACACATCCTTCGTGCTGCCAGGAAAAAACCCGCAAAGGCTCATTTCAACCACAACTTTCCTACCATCCTCGCGTTCCAATGGATGTGCCCGGGTACCGCGGGCCGGGTTGGAGCAGAGCATGGCGACGCGTCGGGCATTCATGAAGGGTGGGGCAATGGCTTTGGTAGGCACCTCGGTGGTGCCGGCTTTTCTTCGTCAGTCAGTGCTTGCGCAAACCACCAGCGCCCAGGCTCAAGGCAAGAAGCTGGTGGTGATCTTCCAGCGTGGGGCTGCCGACGGGCTCAACATTGTGGTGCCGCACGGCGAGACCAACTACTACCAACTGCGTCCGACGATCGCGATCCCGCAGAATCAACTCATCGACCTGGACGGCTTTTTCGGCTTGCACCCGGCCATGCAATCATTCAAACCCCTCTTTGATCAGGGGCACCTGGCGATGGTCCAGGCAGCTGGCTCTCCCGACACCACCCGCTCCCACTTCGACGCGCAGGATTTCATGGAAAGCGGCACTCCCGGCGTAAAAGCCACGCCCGACGGCTGGTTGAACCGAGCTTTGCAGGCGGAAGATCTTCGCCGCCCGGCAACCCACACCGCGTTTCGCGCGGTCGCCCTGGGATCCCAGGTGCCTCGCACCTTGCAAGGAAAAATTTCCGCAGTCGCGGTCAACCGGGTGCAGGATTTCGCGGTAGCAGGGAAAAATCCAAACGCAGCACCGATCAGCTCCGCCTTTGAAGCCATGTATGCCGATTCCGTCGACTCCGTGCTCCACGGTACCGGACAGGAAACCTTCGCGGCGGTTAAAATGTTGAAAGCAGCGGACCCGGCACACTACCAGCCCGGGCCGGGAGCGAACTATCCCAACGGGGCATTCGGCAACAACATGAAGCAGATTGCGCAGTTGCTGAAGGCGAATCTGGGCGTGGAAGCCGCCTTCACTGACATCGGCGGCTGGGATACACATCAGAATCAGGGTAGCGTGAACGGACAGCTGGCTAATTGCCTGCGCGACTTCAGCCAGGGCATCTCCGCTTTCTGGACCGATATGGGCAACGACGCGGAGAATGTGGTCCTCGTGACCATGTCCGAGTTCGGGCGTACGGCGCAACAGAACGGTACCGGGGGAACCGATCACGGGCACGCAAATGTCATGTTCGTGCTCGGCGGCGCCGTTAGAGGTGGCAAAATCTACGGCAAGTGGCCAGGGATGGCGACGGAGCAGTTGTATCAGAACCGCGATCTGGCGATCACCACAGATTTCCGCCAGGTCCTGGGTGAAGCAGCTTATAAAACTCTGGGAGCACGCAACATGGATCTGGTTTTCCCCGGGTCGGAATTGAAGACGACCCAATTTCTCAATATGATATCGAGTTGACCGGGCCCACATTTACTGAAAGATCCGCCAGATCCGCCACGTTCGCTGTGTCAGATGGGGAGCCGCGATTCTCGGATTTTTGAACCTTGTAGGCCGAATCGAAGTCGGGGGGCTTGCGACGATGCCGGAGGTTTCTGGGAACGCGGATTCCCTTATCTGACACAGCGAAGGTGTCGAAAAGGGCGGTGCCCAGGAAAGGCGACCCTTTCCTGGGCAGTTAGCGGGGTTGTTTACCGGCCGGCCGCCTTGGTGCGGAGCCCCCTGTTTCTTCCCACAAAATCATCCAGCCCCAGCCAGCCACACCCGGTGAACACCAGCATCAGGGCGATGGAGAGCAACGCCAACGGGAGCGCAAACGAATTGGGCCCCAGCAGGCCGCCGTGGAGGTGCACCTTGATGATGGCCACCGCCATATCACTGGCCGTCATGAACGCGGCCACTCGCGTCAATAACCCAACAATCAAAAGCATGCCGCCAAAGAATTCCGTAAAGGCCGCGACATAGCCCAGCCAAAGCGGCAAGTGCATACGGACGACCATATGGCTGAAGTTATACAGCGCATCCTTTGGAATGATCTTCGTATATCCATGCGCCACCATGATGACGCCTAAAGCCACCCGCATCACGAAAGCGCCTAAACCCTGAAAGCGATCGAGCCAGCTGAACAATCGAAACTCCTGTTTGGTGTCAGTATCGTAGGCAAGCTTAGCAGGGAACGGTTCAAGCGCCGGGTAGATATTTCCCCAGAAAACCCCGCAGGTTGTTCAGATAATCCTGGCCGTTGGCAACGATCGCTCGCTGCTTGGGCTCCGCCGCCACATCGTAGTAGCGCCCGGCCGGCTGGTGCGTGGAATACACCAGCAGCTTGGGCGTTCGCAGCCGGGCCAGTGTCCCGGTCGGGTCGAAGCGATCATGGAAGAGCAAACGAATCGGCAGTATATGCGTGCGCGCATCGAACTGTAACGAGTCGAGGGAGGGTGGCACGGGATCCTCGAGGATCAGCGCTGGCGCCTGCGGATGCCGCCGAGCGGTCTCGGCGCCAACCGCCGCGCCCAGCCCCACTCCGTCGAGGACGATGCTGGAGGCGGGTAGATGACGCGTGTCGGTGAGGTAGCGCCAGGCCGCATCAGCATCCTCGTAAGTGCTGGCTTCCGAGGGATGGACGTTCAGGCTTTTTCCAAAGCCGCGATAGTCGAAAGCAAAAATATTAATGCCCAGGTTATGCAAGGCCTGCAATTGCGGCAGCGTGTCCGAGAGTGAACCCGATCCGTCGTGAAGCAGGAGCAGGGTATCGGCGGCGTAGGGCGCGTCGCGTTCGGCGGGAATCCACCATCCGTTGAGCTGGAGTACACCGGTTTCGGTTGCGTCAAACGAGATCTCGTCAAACTTCATGCCGGCGCTGACCGGAGTGGCCATGATGGTGCGGGATGGTTTGAACACCAATTGCCACTGGCCCTGCCAGAAGAGCAGGCAAAAGGTGATGTATACGCAGACCGCCGCCAGACCCAGGGCTGCCGCCACGCCGCCGAGCAACCAGCGCGCGCTGGCCAGCGGTTGCTGGGGAGCCAGGGGATTCTTCCACCCTGGTGGAGGTGTGTGCCTCTTGAGTTTCGCCATGGCCTAGCCGAAGGCGAGTTCGTCAGCCGATTCGAGCGGGGTTCCGCAGACGCGGCAGAGCACAGCGGAGCAATCGCCGCAAACCAGAGGATCATGCACCGCCTTGGCGCACTTGGGGCACCACAAGTCTGTCGTTGGGGGTAGCGGGGGTTTAAAGCTGGCCATTCCAATCCGAGGATAGCGTATGCTCGGCTATATGAGCGACAAAACTCAGCAAAGCCCCACCGTGCCTGTCTACATCAAGGCCCTGCGCAAGTGGACGTTCTATATCTTTCCTGAAGGAGTTGAACAGGAGGCGGGTGATTTTCCCGACGAAGAGACGGCCCGGGTGGCCTCCTGGAAGACCTATCGCACCTGGCAGGCCAACGGCTGTAAATATTAAATAGTCATGAGTGCATTGGTAAGAATCTGCGCTAAGGGCGAACTTCCGCGCCCAGGAGAGGCCAGGGAATTCAGGGCTGGCCCAAGGACACTATGTATCGCCAACTTCGACGGGGTGATCCGAGCCCTGGACAACGAATGTCCTCACCGGGGAGGCCCGCTGGCCGAGGGGATGATCGAAGATGGCAAGCTGATTTGCCCTTGGCATGCCTGGACCTTCGATCCTGCAACCGGAGCCACCGACAGCTCTCAGGAAAGAGTTGCAGTTTATCCTGTAAGTGTTGAAGGCGAAGAAGTTTTCGTCAGGATCTAATCCATCGAAAAGCGCGCGTCACCTTCCAGCAAGGACGCCTCTATTCGCGGTGGTTCACCCGCCTTCCAAAGCTCCGTTCGGCAACGCACCCGATAACGAAGGGGTCCTCCATCCGCACTCGAGCTGCGTTCCAGGGGTCTGGGAATGCATACGAACTCCGTCTCGAAACTGGTGCTCGATGCGCGCACGACAGAGTAGCCGTGACCTCCCATATCCACGAACGAGAGGTGGGGCGAGAGCATCGGGTTGGAAGCAGCATGAGCCTTCTTCATGTCGCCGCTCTCCGCATATGCGAGACACGAACGCACGCCATGTCTCAGCATCAGGTTGAGCGTGGGCTGGGGCGAAGTGTCGCCTGCGGCCTGACCAAGAAACAGCGGCCGCAGGGGATGCGCTTTCGGGAACACGTGCTCGATGGCTTCGATCTCGCCCGGAGCGGAGATCGACCCAGTCACGAAGGCAATCCCAACCGGCTCAAACGGTTTCGGTGGCAGGGCCTTTGCCGCGAGTCCTGCCCAAAAGCTATGTCGATCGCCGGCGACGGTGGCAAACCCGGTAATTCCGTGGTCGCGAACGAAGTCGTAGATCTCACCGCGCTCGACGTAGGCGCTGCTATGGTCGCCACCGCCGAACCCGGCATACGCTGCTCCCGGCCAGGGCTTGGTAAGGTTGGCCGGGAGATTCTGCGGATCAGCTCTCATGTCGAGTGTAGCCGTGGTGTTGCCCCAGATCTTCCATGTAGCACTTGAACTCTTCAGCCGTTCAAGGAACCACTGCTTCTGTTCAAAGCCCAGAATTTCCTGGGGCGGGGCTTCGCGTTGGAAGTTGGCAATTTCAGTGTTGCCATAGCGAATGCTCGGGGGCGGATGGCCGCCGTTACAGGCCCGGCCCGCGTCGAGAATCTCCATGGCCTCTTCGGGAACGAATTCCGGGAAGTCTGGATTTGAAAAGGCATCGGCTTCCGCGCGTCCCAGCGGATCCTCCGACCGGTAGCTGCGTTGGTCGGTGACGATCAACTCCACATGGCGTCCCCAGCGAAGCGCCCGGTACCCCTTAAGGCTGTTGATCGCGAGCAGGTTATTGCGTTCTTTACCCAGCCCGTGCTCGTCGAAACTTGTTACAGGCGTGTCGACTACCTGCGGCGGATGGAAGCTGTCGAGCGAGTCGCTGCCCGGCCTTGCCATGCGAGCCGGTTGAAACTCGAAGAAAGCCTGGTTCGCCGCGACCTTGCGCGTTTGCGCAGGCCGCGTCACCCCTTCAAACTTCTGCAGTGACTGCCAGCCCAACCAGCTGAACTCGTGATTGTCCCACATATTCACGAACGGCCAGCGGGCCCTAGCGTCCTGCAGATCCGGATCGTGCAGGTACGCACGATAGATGGCCCGGTAGTCATCCACAGTGGTGGGAATATGAAAATCGCGAATCTTTTCCCCGGTTTGGTAGCGCACGATGTCGCGTATGCGGCGATCGTACATGCCTTGCGGGCGATCTTCCGGATACCAGACGATCTCATAAATGAAATCGCCCAGATGGAGCACGAACTGCAGTTGTTCCTGCCTGGGTGCCCGCTCATCTTCAAAAATCATGCGCCGGTAAGCATTCTGTGCTCCCTGGTTAGCATTCTGGCAGGAGACAAAGGCGAACCGCACCGGGCTGGAATCGTGCGCATCCGGAGCAGTCATAGTGCGGCCGATGCGACTGCCATGTCCTTCCGGATCGGTAAACCGGTACCAGTAAACGGTGGAGGGGCGCAGGCCGCCAACCAGCACTCGGCAAGTCCAGTCGGAAGTTGCAGAGATAGGTGCGCGTGCTGTCGCAACGACTTTAGTGAAAGCCGGATCTTCGGCCACCTCAGCGGTGACTTGTTGTGTACCTGGAGTGTGGCGCGTCCAAAGCAAAACGCTGGAAGAATCCGGATCGCCCGAAGCAACGCCCTCCGGGAAGAATTCCCGTTGCTCTGTCCAGCGGATCTTGGTTGGCTTAGGACTCGCGAAGCGCCAAGCAGCAGTGGCGCCGATAGCGATCGCGCTTTCGATGAACGAGCGGCGACTGATTCTCGCCATCACCTACCTCCTTCAAGGGAGCCTAACGGTTGGAACGGCGGCCTTTAGGATGTGTGAGAACCTACGGATTGCAAAATCTAGTCCCGCAGGGACGGTTGAACTTAGCCCAGGACGTAGTCCTGGGTAGGCAGGGGTCATTGAAAAGTCCCGTAGGGACGACTGAAAAAGTTATCGGTTACCTTCCAGTCGTCCCTACGGGACTTTTCTTCTCTCGAATCGCTACCCAGGACTGCGTCCTGGGCTAAGTTCAGCCGTCCCTACGGGACTCGATGGGGTGATGGTTGTTCTTTCAGCCCCTTAACCCGCCACACCAGCTTTGACGATGGCAGTAAACGACTGGGGATCAAGGCTCGCGCCCCCCACCAGGGCACCATCGATCTCCGGCTGGCTGAGCAGAGCCTCTGCGTTGTCCGGCTTGACACTGCCCCCGTACAAAATGCGCGTGGCCTCCGCAATCTCTTGGCCGACCAGCCGCGCAATCTCGCTACGGACAATGAAGTGAGCCTCCGCAGCAGTCGCGGGTGATGCAGTCTTACCCGTACCAATCGCCCAGATCGGCTCATACGCCACCACTACGGGAGCCAACTTTGTCGGCTCGATCTGATAGATCGCGCGGCTGATCTGGCGGCACAATACCTCTCGCGTCTTGCCATCTTCCCGTTCATGCTCATGCTCGCCGATGCAAACAATCGGAATGAGATTGTGTTTGAGAGCAGCCATCAGCTTTTTATTGACCGACTCGTCCGTCTCGCAAAAGTATTGGCGACGCTCGGAGTGGCCCAGGATCACGTGAGTGACTCCCAGGGAAAGAAGCATGGGAGGGCAAATTTCTCCCGTAAATGCACCGGAATCCGCATAATGCATGTTCTGTGCGCCTACGGCCACTTGCGAGCCTTTTACGGCTTCGACCACCGGCGCCAGATCAATTGCCGGAGGGCAAATCACAATTTCGTTCTGGGTCAGACCTTTCACTAAAGGGAGAAAGGTGTGAAGGAAGCTCTGCGCCTCCGTGGGCGTCTTATACATCTTCCAGTTGGCGGCAATCAGGTGCTTACGCATGCGTTAGGGTTCTCAATGGTTATCGCGTTCCTTGCGTTCCTTGACCAAATTGTAGAGCACAGAAAGGGTTTGTTTTCGATCCACCCGCCCGGCCAGACGCATCACTGTCCAACAGCCGAGAAAGCCGAAAACCAGGTAGCCCAGGTAGGCGAGGGTCAACACGAAAGACATCGGCTTGGCCGCCAGCCAGTCGCCCAGCATGCTGGCTGCGTTGAGCGTCGAAATAAATCCCATCAAACCGCCCAACGGGAAAGCAATCAGCCCCAGGCTCACGCGGTAGCGGTAGCCGCGAAGGAACCGCGTGAATGTCGCCAACAGCCACGCACCCAACGCCAACACCATTCCTGCGATGAGGATCAGTATCGGCAGTTCGAGGTTGACGACAGCCATGTGTCCTATGAGTGGGGAGCTTCGGAGAGTGCCTCGACCCCGGGAAGCCGTTTGCCTTCGAGAAACTCCAGTGATGCACCGCCGCCGGTGGAGATGTGCTTGATCTTGTCCGCCACCCCGGCCTGCTTGACAGCGGAGACGGAATCGCCCCCGCCAACTATGGTGATGGCGCCGGCATTCTCTGCCAGCGCCTCAGCGACCCCGGTGGTGCCGCGGGCAAAGGCAGGCATTTCAAACACGCCCATAGGTCCGTTCCATACGATGGTACGAGCTTTGGCAATTTCTGTCGTAAACAACTCCACCGTAGCCGGGCCTATATCCAGCGCCATCCACCCGGCAGGGAAGGGACCGTCCCCTTCGAAGATCTGGGTAGCAGCGTCGGCCGCAAATTTGTCCGCCAGCACGTGATCGATGGGCAAAAGAAAACGCACACCTTTCTTTTCCGCTTCCTTGAGCGCTTCCCTCGCTACATCCAGCTTGTCGGCCTCTACCAGCGACTTACCTACATCCTGTCCCTTGGCTTTGAGGAAGGTGTAGGCCATGCCGCCCCCGACGAGCAAAGCATCGACCTTGCTCAACAAGTTGTGAATGACCTCGATCTTGTCCGAGACTTTCGCGCCGCCGAGGATAGCCACAAAGGGCTTCTCCGGCGCCTCCAGCGCTTTGCCCAGGTAGTTCAACTCCTTTTCGAGCAGCAGCCCGGCCGCGGACTGAGACACGAAATGCGTTATGCCCTCGGTCGAAGCATGCGCCCGGTGAGCGCTGCCAAAGGCGTCATTCACATAGACGTTGCAAAGGCTGGCGAGTTGACGTGCGAAGTGTGGGTCGTTGGCTTCCTCGCCGGCATGGAAACGCAGATTTTCGAGCAGCAGTACCTGCCGCGATTCCAATTGGCGCGCCAGTTCAGTGGCCACGTCGCCCACGCAATCGGGTGAAAAGGCCACGTTGACCGATTCGCCCAGCGCGTGATCGAGAAGCGTGCGCAGCCGGTCAACGACCGGCCGCAGGCTGTACTTGGGATTGGGCTTGCCCTTGGGACGTCCGAGGTGCGAAGCCACAATCACTTTGGCGTGATGGCGCAACGCGTACTCGAGCGTGGGCAAGGTTTCTTTGATCCGCGTATCGTCGAGAATCTGAAGACCGCTATCCGAAAGCGGCACATTGAAGTCAACGCGCACGAAGACGTACTTGTTGTTCAACTCCAGGTTGCGGATGGATAGTTTCGCCATGGCAGTTCCTCAGCAGACCGCTTTCAGCATTTTCACTTCTGATGTATACAAAGCAACCACTCCGCGACGCGTCTTTTCCTCAAGAAAAGACGCACCTCGCTGAACCCGACCAGGCAACGTAGAAGTGAAAATGCACTAGAGTCCCGCTTTTTCGAGAAACAACACCAGGTCCCGCACCCGGTTGGAGTAGCCCCACTCGTTGTCGTACCAGCTGATGACCTTGGCCATGTTGCTGCCTACGGTCTTGGTGAGCGGGCTGTCGACGATGGAGGAAAGCGGGTTGCCTTTGAAATCGCTCGAGACCAGCTCATTGGTTTCGTAACCCATGATGCCCTTCATAGGCCCCTCGGATGCGGCCTTCAAAGCCTCGTTGATCGATTCTTTGGTCACCGGCTTTTCCGAAGTGAAAGTCAAATCGACCACAGACACATTCGGCGTGGGAACACGGATGGCGAAGCCGTCAAGCTTGCCCTTGAGTTCAGGCACTACCAGGTGCAGAGCCTTGGCCGCACCGGTCGAAGTGGGGATCATGGAAAGCGCAGCCGCGCGTCCGCGGCGCAGATCCTTGTGCGGGAAATCGAGAATGACCTGATCGTTGGTGTAGCTGTGGATCGTGGTCATGATGCCGGAGACGATGCCGAAGGTGTCGTTGATCACCTTGGCCAGGGGCGCCAGGCAATTGGTGGTGCAGGATGCATTCGAGATGACATGATGGGCCTTGGGGTCATACTTCTTCTCGTTCACGCCCAACACGATGGTTAGATCCTCGTTGGTCGCGGGTGCGGAGATGATGACCTTCTTGACCGTGCCCTGCAAGTGGGCCTTCGCCTTGGTGGCATCGGTGAAGTGACCGGTGGACTCGATCACCACCTGGGCGCCGACGGAAGACCAGTCCAACTTGGCGGGATCACGTTCGGCGTAAACCTTGAGCTTCTTGCCATCGACGGAGATGAAATCATCGCCGGCGGTGATGGTGTGGTGCAGGTTTCCCAGAATGGAGTCATACTTGAGCAGATGTGCCAGGGTTGCTGGGCTGGTCAAGTCATTGACCGCGACAAATTCAATTTCAGGATTGCCGAGCGCGGCCCGGAAGACGTTGCGGCCTATACGGCCAAAGCCATTGATGCCAACCTTTACAGCCATATACTTTGGGATCTCCTTGAAGGTGGGTAACGTTTTGAGTGCGTGGGTGTAGACAAAATTCAACGAGCCATTTGGGCGTGAGCGCGAAACTTGAGTGTACCAAAGAGCGGTTGCGGGAAATGAGGCAGGACATTTGCTGCGGTGGTGGAACTTGTGTTACATCCTCATCATGCGCCTATGGATGCGCGCCCGAATGAGACGACGTGGTAAGCGCGGAGCGAATGACTCGGAATCAACAGGCAAAATCGGACAGGAGATTCCAGCCAACCAGCCGACTCCTTTGCAGCCCATGTACCCGGAAGATAAACGCCGGAAGGCAGAGCCCGATGGAGCAGTGGACCAGGACAAGAAGCCGGCCCGGGCGCCCGAGCCTTCTGTGGTCGACCCTCCTGTCACCAGCCCTGCCGCGAAAACGGTGGAGGAAACTTTGCCTCCTGCGGACACAATGGTGCCGGAAGTCCCACTGAGTGCGACGCCGGCGGAGGGAAAGCTGGTGGTAGAAACCCAGCCGGAATCGCCGTCTGTGCCTCCTCCCGAGCTGCCTTCCGCCAGCCCAAAAGATCTCAAAGGCTACGTGGTGTTGGCCATCGGCTTGCCGGGGTCGGGAAAGACCACCTGGTTCAAGCGCCGCGGAGTCACCCCCCTTTCCAGCGACATGCTGCGCAGCATCCTGTTTGACGACATCACCGAACAGCGCTACCAGGGACTTGTATTTTCCACTCTCCGTTCGTTGCTCCGGGCGCGCCTGATCGCGAAAATGCCGTGGAACTACGTCGACGCGACCAATCTCTCCGCCCACGAGCGGCGGCAATGGATCAAGATGGCGAAGAGCTTCGGCTACGAGGCCCAGGCGGTCTTCTTCGACGTTCCGCTGGAAGTATGCATGGAGCGGAATAGCCGCCGCGAGCGCACGGTGAGCGATGACATCATGCGCAAGATGGCAGAGCGCCTGCGTCCACCCAGCTTCAAAGAAGGTTTCAGCAAGATCACCATGGTGCGGGTCAAGGGTGCTCCGCCGCTCAAGATGGACGGGGTAGTCGTGGAGCCGCCACCCAGTTCCTGAAGAGTCGGCCTGAAGTTCGCTGTGTTAGAGCGTGTGTGAGAACCGGGATTTTACGAGTTTAGTCCCGCAGGGACGGCTGAACTTAGACCGGGACGCTATCCTGGGTACATCATGAAACATGATTAAGTCCCGCAGGGACGGCTGACGGGTTGTCCAGGATCAGGTCGCGGCCTTTTTCAGCCGTCCCTGCGGGACTAGTCATGCCTTTCAGATGCAACCCAGGACTAGCGTCCTGGGCTAAGTTCAGCCGTCCCTGCGGGACTTGTTTGGGAATAGAGTTCTCGCACACCCTCTTAGCCCCTGAGGTACGTCTTTTCTCATCGTTCACGCAGAACTCGATCCACTCAAGGAGTGGCCGATTGACCGGAATCGACGAGTCAGCCATTGCCTTCGATCAAGTCGGGCTGACCACGCCTGACGGCCGCATAATCCTCGACCACGTTGACCTGCAGATCCCGACCGGTTCCACGACAGCGCTGCTCGGCCGCAGTGGCTCGGGAAAAACCACCTTGCTGCGCACCGTGAATCGCCTGTCGAACCCACCGCGGGACGCGTGCTGGTAGAAGCCAAGCCCACCACCGATTGGGACCCGATCACTTTGCGCCGTCCGATTGGATATGTAATCCAGGAAACCGGTCTCTTCCCGCACTTTGACGCCGAGCGCAACATCGGAGCCGTGCTCGAAATCGAGGGCCGGCCCAGGCAGGAGATCGCCGAACGCGCCCGCCAACTGTTTACCCAGGTGGGCTTGGATTACGCGACCTTTGCCCGTCGCTTGCCCTACCAGCTTTCCGGCGGCCAACGCCAGCGTGTCGGTTTGGCGCGGGCACTCGCGGCCGAACCCAAACTGTTGCTTATGGACGAACCCTTCGGAGCGCTGGACCCGCTGACCCGGGCGGAAATGCAGGACATGCTGCGAGAGCTTCTCCAGCGCCTCAACAAAACCGTGCTGTTGGTCACCCACGATTTGGATGAAGCCCTCTACCTGGCCTCGCACATCGTGCTGCTCGAAGGCGGCAAGGTCGTGGCCAATCTCCCTGCCGGCGAATTTCTTGGCTCACAGATTCCGGCAGTGCAGAGCTATGTGCGCGCTGTGCATCGGGGCACCCTGCAGGAGAACAAATGACCGGCTTCTTAGCCCAGCACGCCTCGGAGATCGCCGAGCTCACCCTGGAACATCTGTGGCTGACCGGATCCGCCATGTTGTTGGCTGCGGCCATCGGCGTGCCGACCGGCATATGGCTGACCCGCCATCCGCGCTGGGCCAAACCTGTACTGGGAGTGGTGAACATCATCCAGACCATCCCCAGCCTGGCGCTCTTCGGCTTCCTGTTGCCCCTGCCGTGGATTGGCGACCGTGCCGCGCGTATCGCCATCGCCGCGCTCACCGCGTATGCGCTGCTGCCCATCGTGCGTAATACGTACGCCGGCATTGAGGGGGTCGATCCCACCGTGCTGGAGGTAGCCAAGGCGCTGGGCATGACCAGCGGGCAGAGGCTGCGCAAGGTGGAGCTCCCGCTGGCGGCCGGATTTATCCTGGCTGGGTTACGCACCGCAACCGTGCTGGCAGTGGGCATTGCCACCATCGCTGCAGCAGTAGGGGCCGGAGGGCTGGGCGAGTTCATTTTCCGCGGCGTGGCATCGGTCGACAATCGGCTGGTCCTGGCGGGAGCCATTCCAGCGGCCCTGCTGGCGATCGCCGCCGACACCGGACTGGGCTGGATAGAGAACCGGCTGAAAGTGCCTGCTCCAGGACGCACGTGATCATCCGCATTTTCGTCACCCTTCTGCTCGTATCGATAGCAGCCTGTGCGCCGCCCCGTCCCGATTACCCGGTGATAGGGGCCAAAAACTTTACCGAGCAGGTCGTTCTGGGCGAGTTGCTGGCCCAGCACATCGAGGCCAAGACCGGCATGAAGGTGGAGCGCCGGTTCTATCTCGCCGGCAGCTACATCTGCAACCAGGCGCTGATCGCCGGCCGGATTGATTCCTACGTCGAGTACACCGGGACCGCACTGACGGCCATTCTCAAGCAGCCCGTAGATAAGAACCCACAGCAAGTGCTGGATACGGTGCGGCGCCTCTACCAGCAGCGCTACCAGGTAGCGGTCACGGAGCCGCTGGGATTTGAGAACACCTTCGCCATGGTGATTCGCGGCCAGGATGCCCAGCAACTTCACCTCACGACCCTAAGCCAAGCCGCGCAGTACAGCCCGCAATGGAAACTTGGAGTCGGCTACGAATTCGAGCAGCGCCCGGACGGCTTGCCAGGGCTGCAGCAAGCCTACGGCCTGAAGTTCAACGGCTCGCCCCGGCTCATGGATCTGGGATTGCTCTACCGTGCGCTGAACGGGCGCCAGGTAGACATCATTGCCGGCAGCTCGACCGACGGTCCCATCAAAGCCTTCCACCTGGCAGTTCTCCAGGACGACAAGCATTACTTTCCGCCCTATCAGGCGGTTCCGCTGGTGCGGCAGGAAGCGCTCGACCGCTGGCCCAAGCTGCGCGCAGCCTTCGCCGATCTGGCGGGCAAGATAACCGCCGAAGAAATGCAGACCATGAACGAGGCAGTCGATGGACAGCATCGCGACCCCGCGCAAGTAGTGAAAGAATTCCGGCAGTCCCACGGCCTCTAGATCAGATTGGGGTGCGCAAATTGATGCGCGATAAGCGCGATAAGCGCGGTTAGTCGGTCAGATTATTTGCCTAGTCGCGATTTTCGCATCTGCAAGAAATCAAGATCTGCATCGGCTGCACCGTGGGTGTCTTTGAGCACTAAGATCTTCACGATGCACCGCTGTGGTATCCCACATCTCGCAAAAAACGAGCGAGATATGGGGCACCCAGGGTTCGTTGTTAGGGACAGATCAAACGTACACAAAACTCGGGAGGGAAGATCCAGATGACAGAACCTTGGCTGCAAGGCACGCTTACCGACCTGCCGGTGCTGCAGCGGGCGATCCTTCACTCGCTCCAAATGGCGCAGGAAGACGCGACCAAA
Source organism: uncultured Acidobacteriaceae bacterium (assembly GCA_963830325.1). Taxonomy (GTDB): domain Bacteria; phylum Acidobacteriota; class Terriglobia; order Terriglobales; family Acidobacteriaceae; genus PALSA-350. The sequence goes on along the minus strand of CAWHMV010000002.1, from coordinate 59,458 downwards.
TGGTGCGGCGACCTCGACGACCGCGAAATACACGCGCGGCCGTTTGGGCTCCCCTCGGTAGCATTTCAGTTGAGGCACATAGCCCGCAGCCTGGATCGCTTCTGCTGCTACGCGGAAGGAGTTCCCCTAAACCCACAGCAACTCGCCGCGCTGGCAAGCGAAATGGGGAACAGCGGAAGCCGCGACTCCATCTTCAGCGAACTGGAAGCCAGCCTGGAAAACACTCGCCGGCGTTTAGAAGTAATCGTCCGCCAGCCGCTCGAGACCACGATAGCAATCGGGCGCAAACGTCTACCGACCACCCTCGCCGGACTGCTGGTCCACGTCGCGGAACACACCCAGCGCCACGTAGGGCAAGCCATCACAACCACCAAGGTAATCCTGGCGCAGCGACCCTAGCCCAACTCGGGGAACACGCGGTCGATGATATGGCCCATCTTTTCCTGCTTCACCTGGACATACCGCTCGAAGCTTTCCAGGGGTTCCACCTCAGCAGAAATCCGCTCGACCACCCGAATCCCCACCGCTTCCAGCGCCTCAACCTTACCCGGATTATTGGTGATCAAGCGCACCGAGCTCACATGCAATAACTTCAGAATCTCCGCCGGCAACTCAAACTCACGGCAATCCGGCTTGAACCCCAACCTGAGATTGGCTTCGACCGTATCCAGCCCCTGGTCCTGCAATTCGTACGCGCGCAACTTGGCCATCAGCCCGATGCCGCGACCCTCCTGCTGCTCGTAAAGCAGGATACCCGTCCCGGCCTGCGCGATCGTCCGCATGGCCAGCTCTAACTGCAGCCGGCAGTCGCACCGGAGCGATCCGAAAACATCCCCCGTGAGGCACTGCGAATGAATCCTCACCACGGGTGGGCCGCTATGGATATCGCCCAACACCAGCGCAATCGCGCCTTCAATCTTTGCATTCACCGGAGCAGTTCCCGGCTTGCAGGGCTCCGGGTCGATCCTCGTTCCTTCAAAACCGAGGATACGGAAATGACCCCAGCGGGTGGGAAAATCCGCATCCGCAACCTTCTTCACACCTTCCAATGGCATGGGTTAATTAGAGCCTCTTACCGGGCTCATGTCCAGCCGCCGGAACTGGCGTAAAGTAAGAGCGTGTATGAGCCTAAGCTCGTCCTCATATCGCTGCTGATCAAGCTGGGCGTGGCCGCCGCAGTGGCGGCGGTAACCGCCAGGGCCCTGACCTTCCAGCGCCTTTTGTTCGCCGAGCGCCGCACCACCAGCCAGACCCTGGGACTACTCGCCTTCCTCTGTATCCCCCTTACTCTAGGGGTGTGGATTCGCTTCATCGTGTCCAACTTCTACGCGGCGGATATCGGTTTTGAAACCGTGATCATCCTGGGCGTCCTCCTGGGACCACTTTCTGCGCTATTGGGTGGGACCGTCCTCTCGCTTCCTGCCATGCTGCACCACGAGTACCTGACCTTGCCCTTCTTTATGGCAGTGGCGATCGTTTCCGGACTCTATGGGCGGGCCGTGGAGCCGGAAGAGGTCTGGTCCTTTTCCCCTTTCGTCGACCTCAGCCTCTATCGCTGGGTGCGGCGCAACCTGCGTAAACCACGCGTCGATCGCCAGGTCCTGTTGTTGATGCTGATTGTCGGCATGCAGATGGTGCGCATGTGGCTGGCACAGCTTTATCCCGGCCGCCTGTTTACCTTGAATGCCCACGGTTTCGCCGTCAAGGTAGCCATCTGTGTCTGCCCCGCGGTGGTGGTGGCTATCCCGCTGAAGATCTGGAATGCCAGCCGCATCGAGATCAAGCTGAAGGAACAACAGCGGTTGGTGCTGGAAGCGCGCTTCGACGCACTCCAGCGGCAGATCAATCCGCATTTCCTCTTCAACACCCTCAATTCGATCGCTTCGTTGGTCCGCTTCCGGCCCGAGATGGCGCGGGAGATGATCGTACAGTTGGGCAACATCCTGCGCGCCCTGCTCAAGGATCACGATGCGTATGTTCCGTTCCGCGAAGAACTGACCTTTACAGACGATTACCTGGGCATCGAGGTCGTGCGTTTTGGAGCGGAGAAGCTGCGCGTGGTGAAGGAGATCGACACCGATACGTTGGAACTGCTCGTGCCCTGCGTGCTGCTGCAACCCCTGATCGAGAACAGCATCAAGCATGGCCTGGAGCCCCGGCTGCAGGGAGGAACTATCACGCTGCGCAGCCGCATCCTGGGAACCAAGCTGATTGTCGAGGTGGAAGATGACGGCGTGGGTATGCCCGAAGGCCGGGCGCGGGAAGTAGGCTTCGTCAGCCGCGGGACCGGCATCGGCATGCGCAATGTGCGCGAGCGGCTCGAGGTGCTCTACGGCAACAACGCCCGCTTCGAAGTATTCAGCCGTCCGGGGCGGGGAACTCGCGTTACCCTGGAAATTCCCATGGCGCCCAACGTTCTAGTGCTGGCGGATCAGACTTCGGCGCGCGCCAACACCGTTTCGTAATACTGCTCGTAAATGGGAATGATGCGCGACGCACAGTAGCGGTCCTGCGCCGCTCGCCGGCCTGCTTCCCCCATAGCCGTGAGACGAGCATCGTCGCTCAACAACTCGATGGCGCCGGCGGCCATGGCAGCAACATCGCCGACGGCGAAAAGCCGGCCAGTGACGCCGTCTTCGATTAATTCCGATACTCCTCCGACGCGGGTGGCGATGGTGGGAACCCTGCAGGCCATGGCTTCCAGCGCAGCCAGCCCGAACGACTCCAGTTCGCTGGGCATGATCATCAGGTCGGCCACCGGCAACAGTTCATGCACGCGCTCCTGTTTGCCCAGGAATTGGACCCGGTTCTGGAGCCCCTTGTTATTCACCAGCCACTCTGCCGAGGAACGGTCCGGTCCATCGCCCACCATGAGCAGCTGGGCGGGCATCTCTTGCGCGACGCGGGAGAAGACCTCGATCACATCGAGGATGCGCTTGACCGGGCGGAAGTTCGAAAGGTGGAGCAGGATCTTTTCTTCCGGATCGGCATAACGCGCCCGGGCGTCGGCGCGCCGTTCGCCCAGCGGTTTGTATTCGTCGCAGTTAACGAAATTGGGAATGACTTCGATGGGCCGCAAAATGCCGAAGTCGTGCACCGTCTTTTCCCGCAGGTAGTTCGATATGGAAGTGACCCCGTCGCTCTCTTCGATGGCGAAGCGCGTAATGGGCAGGTAAGAGCGGTCGAGCCCCACCAAAGTGATGTCAGTGCCATGCAAGGTGGTGACAAAGGGCAGATGCTTGCGTTTGGCCAACATCTGGCGAGCAAGCAGTGCGCACACGGAGTGGGGAATAGCGTAATGTACGTGCAGCAGATCAAGTTCGTAGTATTCAGCCACCTCTGACATGCGCGTAGCCAGCGCCAGATCGTAGGGCGGGTATTCGAACAGGGGATAATTGGAGACCGGCACTTCGTGATAGAAAATACCTTCTTCGCGCCCGGTGAGCCGAAACGGTTGCGAGTAGGTAATGAAGTGCACCTGGTGACCGCGCGCCGCCAGTTCGATACCTAACTCGGTCGCAACCACCCCGCTGCCGCCATAGGTTGGATAACACGTGATGCCGATTTTCATTTAAGCCCCTTGAGTCGACAGAGAAACCGCAGGTCCCTCCACTGCGCTACGCTCCTGGAAAAACATTTCCAGCGAAGGGTCGCGGACTGCAGATCGCTCCACGGCTTCGCTCCTAATGAAAGGCGGAGGGTGGGTGTTTCCAGTGGGCATTGGCAGGAAATCCCAGGTCCAAAGCGAGACCTGGGGCACCCTTCGATTTCACCCTTCGATGGTGCAGAGGTCAGCTTTGTCGTTTCTCTCCCGACTCACTCCAGCATCGGCTACTCCTCGGGATGACAAAGGAAAGGCCAAGGTCGATAGAAAGTGGTTGCCGGATCCAGGCATTTCTCATCACCTTGGGTGGGTAACAGGCCCATGTAGCTCCGTTGGGATGACAATTCTGTCGAGGGTAAGAAGGCGGTCTTTCGTGGAAAAATCGATGCTGATCGCACCACAAAATTGTCATCCCGACCGGAGCGCAGCGTAGTGGAGGGATCTGCGGTTTCATTTTCGGTTGCAACTAAACTCTCCTTAACCGCTCAACTGATGAAAATCTATCAGCGCTAACCCTGAATCATTTTTAATCGCGTCGGGAATGACCGCGAGCAACGCGCTGCGTTCCACTTCTCGCGACGCGCGCAAACGCGTCCGCGCCTCGTCCAGAGCGCGATCACTGTAACCTGGATGACACACCAGCTCCCAGGTGCCCGTAGGCATGGCTCGCAGCAGGGCACGCAAGACCGAGTCATCGAGAATTCCCGTAGCCAGCAGCCCCATCGAACCGTCGGCGGTGACCATATCGTGCTCTCTGGTCAGCCTGGCAAATGCTCGCCCCTGGGTTCGCATGACATGCACTTGCATGCGGCGCACGGTGCCGGCGGGCCGGGTGGCCTTGAGGCTCCACCAGGGTTCGAACGGATTACGCACGCAACGCACCCCACACTGACGCGCGGCGCGCAGCAACGGCGCGAGCACCCGGGGAAAAGCGTGCACGTGTTTGTGGGAATCGATGTGGCTTACCGTGATACCACTCGATTGGATGCGGCGGATCTGGGCCACGGCTTCGGCCTCAATCTCCTCCTCGCGGATGCGGCCGCGCAGCAGATCAGCAAAGAAGCTCCCCACCGTGGTTCGAAACGATGAAGGGTTCCGGGGGTCGACCAGCGAAGGCACCTCAGCTGGGCGCAGGCACGGCGAACCGTCGACCAGTACCACGTGACACCCGACTCCCAGGGCCGGTTGGGCAAAGGCCATATAGACTGCAGGAGAGAAAAACGGACCATTGGCCATCAGCGTCGCAGAGCTGAGTGCGCCCGCCAGCTGCAGCTCAACAATGGCACGGTTAACGCCCGGCGCGAGACCAAAGTCGTCCGCGTTGATGATCAGGCGTTTCATTTCCGCAAGTGTACCAAGCGACCAAGTCGGGTTTCGGTGCATCGAAGGTTTGAACCCGGGCACCCCACGGTCGGGAACTATTCATGCGGTGTGCTGGGAGAGAGCGCTACAATGAGTTTTCTTTTGGGCGGAGGAGGATCCGCGACAATGTTCCGAGGATGGCTGCAGCGCAGAGGGCCCGGGCCAGCCGCTTATGCGTTGCTGTTCCTTTTGAGCGGCGCCGCGGCTTGGGGAGCTCCGACCGACAGCATCGTCTACCAGACGCCGAGCACGTTCGATCCCCACTCCGGCCCGGCGTTGATGATTCACCATTTGTCGCTTTTCGTGATTCAAATCACGGGCGCGATCTTTATCGTGGTGGCCTCGCTTCTTGCTTATGTCGTGGTCCGCTACCGGCAACGCGATCCCCAAGATGACAGTGAGCCGCCGCAGATCTACGGCAGTACCCAGATTGAATTGGCCTGGACGGTGATTCCCATCCTCATCGTGGTGGTTCTCTTCCTCACCACGGCGCGCATTCTATTTGCTATCCAGGATCAGAAGATGCCGCCCGCGGCCCTTCAGGTCGATGTCGTCGGCCATCAGTTCTGGTGGGAGTTTCACTACGCAGAATCAGGCTTCACCACCGCCAATGAACTCCACGTGCCGCTCAGCACCCAGCAGACTCCCATGATTACTTCGTTGAACTTGCTTTCGGCCGACGTGGATCATAGCTTCTGGGTTCCTGCGTTATTCGGCAAGATCGACTCAATTCCAAACCACCTCAACCACATGTGGTTCAATCCAGACAAGGCCGGCATGTTTGTGGGCCAATGCGCCCAGTTTTGCGGCGTGGAACATGCCAAGATGCTGCTGCGCGTTTACGTACAGACCCCAGATGATTTCGCTGCCTGGGTGAAGAATCAGCAGCAGCCGGCAGTGCAGGATCCGGCGGTGGCAGAAGGCAGACAGATCTTCGAGTCTCAGTCCTGCGTCAGTTGCCATGTGATTCGTGGCACGTCCGCCAACGGAAAATTTGGGCCAGACCTTACCCACTTTAAGAGCCGGGATACGCTGGCTTCGGGAGCAGCCGACAACACCCCAGCGAATCTCAAGCTCTGGATACAAGATCCGGACTACGTCAAGCCGGGAAGCCTGATGCCGGCGATGCAATTGAGCGATGACCAGATTGACAAGGTCGTCGCTTACCTCGACACGTTGAAGTAACTGCGGAAGTAGCTGCGACACGGGCCAGAACACATAGGAGTTTTCCGCTATGGCTGATTCGACACTACCGATCGGGAGCGCCATCGACCTCACCCCGCCCGCTCAAGTCTACGGGACGTGGCTCGACCAGGTGCAAGATTGGGTGGTCACGGTCGACCACAAGAAAATTGGAATCATGTACATGGTCTACGCCCTGGTCTTTTTGCTGGTTGCGGGCTTTGAGGCGCTGTTGATCCGTGTGCAGCTTGCCGTGCCGCACAATAACTTTATCTCTCCCGAGGTTTTCAACCGCCTCTTCACGATGCACGGAACCACCATGGTCTTCCTCATGGGGATGCCGTTGATCATCGGATTCGCCAATTACCTTGTGCCCCTGATGATCGGCGCCAGGGATATGGCGTTTCCCCGCATGAATGCGTTCAGTTTCTGGATGACTGCGCTGGGCGGATTGATGTTGTATTACAGCTTCATTGGTGGCGTCGGCCTGCAAGGGGCGGGAAGCGCGCCTGACGTCACCTGGTGGGCGTATGCCCCGCTCACTGAGCGAGCCTTCTCTCGCGGACACAGCACGGACTATTGGGCTCTGTCGCTGATCGTCTCTGGATTCGGCACCATCGGCGCCGCGGTCAACATTATCGCCACCACCTTGTGCATGCGCTGCAAAGGCATGACGCTCTTTCGCATGCCGCTCCTGGTCTGGCTGTACCTGGTGGTCTCGGGAATGATCCTGGTGACCATCAGCCCTTTGACTGCGGCGCAGATCATGCTGGTCATCGACCGTTATCTAGGGGGGCACTTTTTCGACTCCCAGGCCGGCGGCGCGCCCGTTGTCTGGATGCACTTCTTCTGGGTTTTCGGCCACCCAGAGGTTTATGTTCTGGTCATGCCGGCGTTCGCCATCGCCAACGAAATTATTCCTGTGTTCTCCCGTAAGGCGATCTTCGGCTACCCCGCGATGGTGGCCGCCTCGTGCGGCATTGGTTTGATCAGCCTTAGCGTGTGGGCGCACCACATGTTCACGGTCGGCATGACCTCGGCGCAGAACGCATTCTTTGTCCTTTCCACCGGGCTGGTCGGGGTTCCCACCGGCATCAAAATCTTCAACTGGATCGCCACCATGTGGGGAGGCAAAATACGCTTTGCCACGCCCATGCTCTTCTGCACGGCGTTTCTGGCGCAGTTCCTGTTCGCGGGCCTCACAGGAATCATGCTTTCCACGGCGCCCTGGAACTGGCAACTGCACAACTCCTATTTCGTCGTCGCCCACTTCCACTATGTGTTGGTGGGCGCCATCGTCTTCTGCTTTCTCGGAGGGTTTTACTACTGGTACCCGAAGATGATCGGCAAGATGCTCGACGAGCGTTTGGGCAAGTGGAGTTTTTGGTTGTTCGTCATCGGCTTCCACATGACCTTCGACTTCATGCATATTCCCGGGCTGCTGGGCATGCCGCGGAGTATCTACACTTATGAACCCGGCCGCGGGTGGGACACCTGGAACATGATTGTCTCCATCGGAGCGATGGTCCAGGCAGTCGCCACCCTCATCTTTGCTTACAACCTGGTGTACTCGTACTTCAAAGGTCCGGACGCCGGACCGGATCCCTGGGACGCCTGGACGCTGGAGTGGGCGACCACATCGCCGCCGCCCTCCTATAACTTTGCCAGTGAACCGGTGGTGAGCAGCCGCAGACCGTTGTGGGATTTGAAGCATCCGGAAGATCCGGACTCCCGCTACGAATGACGTTGAGGATAGAGAGAGCATGAGCACCAGCACCATCCCCCTGGCTCACGGAATAGCCAACGAAGACTGGTCGCAGCCCTATCACGGCACAGTCGCGATGTTGGCGCTGATCGTCGCCGAGACCGCGATCTTCACGATCTTTGTGGTTGCCTATATCTATTACATAGGCAAGAGCATCTCCGGGCCCCAGCCGCGCCAGGTCCTGGAACTTCCCATCTTCAACACGGTCTGCCTGCTGTCCAGCAGCTTCACCATCTGGATCGCGGAGCGCGCCCTGAAGAAAAGTTCGATGGGAGCCTTCAGGTTGTGGTGGGCGATCACCGTGGTGTTGGGTGCGATCTTTCTCGTCGGCACCGGGCTCGAATGGAAAAAGCTGATCTACCAAGATGGGCTGACCATCAGCACCAACCTGTTTGGCACTACGTTCTACTCGCTGGTCGGCTTGCATGCGAGCCACGTCATCGTCGGCCTGACCATGCTTTCGATCGTGTTGATCTTCTCGCTCGCGGGGAAGATCAAGAAAGAGCACTCGCGACAGCTCGAGGTGCTCTCGCTCTACTGGCACTTTGTCGATGGGGTCTGGGTGGTGGTTTTTACTGTCGTCTACATCATTGGCCGCTGACAGAAAGAGATCAAGCAATGGAAGACCAACAGAGACACAACGGCATATCTGATGAAGTGGTGCAGCTGCCGGCTCCGACTGCGTTTCCGATCGTGCTCGCCCTCGGCCTGACGTTTGCCCTTGCCGGCCTGGTGACCAACCTGGGGATAAGCATTCTCGGGGCAGTGTTGATTGTCGCCGGTTGCGTGGGATGGTTTCGCCAGGTGTGGCCTCACGCGCACCACATTGCAGTGCCGGTCAAAGTTCAGAAATTCCACTACACCAGCGTGCGCACCAAAGTCGCCCACATCCAGATAGACGAAAGCCATCGGGCTCGTTTGCCTGTACACACTCCCTCCGTGATGGCCGGGGTCAAGGGCGGTATTGCAGGCGGCGCCGCGATGATCGTGCCGGCGACCCTTTACGGTTTGATCCGATATCACAGCCTCTGGTACGCAGTAAATCTCCTGGGAGGCGCCGGCGTAGCCGGCTGGTCGAATCCGACGCTTGCAGAAATCACCCACTTCCGGCTGAGCGCTCTCGTCACTGCCATCATCATCCATGCCGTTGGCTCACTTCTTATCGGCCTTCTCTATGGGGCAATGTTGCCCATGCTGCCTCGGCATCCGATTCTGCTGGGTGGCATCATCGCCCCAGTCCTATGGACCGGCGTGCTTCATTCAGCGCTGCCTTTGATCAATCCCTTCCTGGCCGAGCGAATCGACTGGGGTTGGTTTGTCGTCTCCCAGGTAACCTTCGGGCTGGTAGCCGGTTGGGTGGTCTCCAAGCAGATCGACATCCGCACCGAGCAATTCATGCCTTTCGCCGTTCGCATGGGATTGGAAACCCCGGGGACGATGGAAGAGCACCATGAGGAGGACGGACCGAAGTGACCGCACGCCTCCTTGGTTGCAGCCTGATGCTGGTTTCCTGTTTAGCTGTTGTGGGCTGCCAACAGCTTCCCGGCCGTCCCAAGCCGGGGCCGGAGGTGCCGCGCCCGGATTCTGTAACCGATTTTGCTACGCTCTACCGTCAGAACTGCTCCGCGTGCCACGGCGCCCAGGGAAGGAGCGGCCCATCGTATCCGCTGGCGAATCCGGAATACCAGGCGCTGGTCGACGAGCAAATGCTGCACCAGGTTGTCGCCAATGGGAAACCGGGCACGCTTATGCCCGCCTTTGCCATCAGCGCCGGCGGCAGCTTGACCGATCAACAGGTAGACGCAGTGGTGCAAGGCATGCGCGCAGCCTGGTACAAAGCAGGCACTCTCGCTGGAGCGAACCCACCGCCGTACCACGCAGCCGCAACTGCTGACAATGCTCGCGGCGCGCAGGTCTACGCAACCTATTGCGCCAGCTGCCACGGCGTCGCTGGGCAACAAGGCAAAAGCAAGGCTGGATCGATAACCGAGCCCGCGTTCTTGTCGTTGATGAGTGATCAGGCGCTGCGTACCGTAGTCATTGCCGGACGCCCCGATATCGGCCAACCGGACTGGCGCAATGCTATGCCCGGGCACCCAATGACCGATCAGCAGGTAACCGACGTGGTGGGCTGGCTTTCCAGCCAGCGTCCCGGCGCACAACCAAAAACGGCCGGAGGAGGCGCGCAATGAGCGACGAGAATGCGGTAAGCAGACGATGGGTCCTGGTATCGATTGGCGTACTGCTCAACGGCGCGGTTGCGTTACTGATCGCTACCCCGATCGTAGGCTACCTTCTGGGACCGGTTCGTAAGAATGGCGGTTACGATTCCTGGATCGATTTGGGTGACGTTGGGCAATTTGCCGTTGGAGAGACGCGGCTGGCCAGCTTCGTTAATCCCCAAAGTATGCCCTGGGATGGCGCGACCGCTAAAGCTGCGTGCTGGGTTCGCCGGACGCAGGAGGAGAAGTTCCAGATTTTCGCCATCAACTGCGCCCACCTTGGCTGCCCGGTGCGCTGGTTCCCGCAGTCGGAACTCTTTATGTGCCCATGCCACGGCGGAGTCTATTACGGCGATGGCTCGCGTGCCGCGGGGCCTCCACCGCGAGGCCTTTTCGAGTATCCCTGGAAAGTGCAAAACGGCAAGTTGCTGATCGACGGCGGCCAGATGCCGACGCTGGCAACCAGCGCCTCGGTGCGGAAAGAGAGTTCCGAATGCACTGGTTGAAGCGCACGTACGAGTGGTTCGATTTTCGCCTGAAGCTGGGAGGGCCGATCACGGAAGCGGTGACGCACCCGGTTCCCCGAAACACGGCTAGTTGGTGGTATGTCTTCGGCAGCGCCAGTTTCGTACTGTTGATGCTACAAATTGTTACCGGGATCCTGCTCGCGATTGTCTACGTCCCCTCGGCCGGGGAAGCCTGGAACAGTCTGCAGGTGTTGAATCATCAACTCCCGCTGGGATGGTTTCTGCGAGCCATGCACGGCTGGGGCTCGAACTTCATGGTCGCGGTGGTGTTGATCCACATGGCGCAGGTGTTCCTGTTCGGCGCTTATAAATTTCCCCGCGAGCTGACCTGGGTCCTCGGCGTGTTTCTATTGCTGATGACGTTAGGCATGGCATTCACCGGCCAGGTGATGCGCTTCGACCAGGATGCTTACTGGGGTCTGGGGATTGGCGCCTCGATCGTAGCTCGGGTGCCGTTTATCGGCGGCCCGCTGGTCAATCTATTGTTGGGCGGACCGATCATTGCTGGTCCGACCCTGACCCGCTTCTTTGCCCTGCATGTCTTTGTAATTCCCGGAATCATGCTGGTGTTCGCTGGGCTGCATATCTGGATGGTGATCGGTCTGGGCATCAACGAATGGCCCATGCCGGGGCGTGTCGTTCGCCGCAGCACTTACATCCAGGAGTACCACGAACTGACTAAGAAGGACGGCATCCCCTTCGTACCCGGGGCGGTGTGGAAAGACATGATCTTTTCTGCAGCGATCCTCTTTGCGGTGGCGGCGTGCGCGTTGATCCTGGGTCCCTTCGGACCGACGGGCGTTCCTGATCCAACGATCATCCAGACTGTACCCAAGCCGGATTTCTTCTTCCTCTGGATTTACACCATTCTCTCCTTTCTCCCCGAGAACCTGGAGACGCCGTTCATCTTGATTGCTCCCATCCTGGGAATCGGCTTCCTCCTGGCGCTCCCGTTTTTTGCCGGGGAAGGAGAAAAGAGCTGGCATCGTAGGCCGGTCGCGGTGCTGTCCATTACGTTTCTCGCGGTAGCTTTTGCCGTGTGTCAACACCTGGGAACCTATACCCCCTGGAGTCCGCAGATGCAGGCATGGAGCGGCGACACCGTCCCCGAACGCTATGTGCACAATGCCACGCCGTTGGGCAGGCAAGGCCAGATCGTTTTCCAGGACAAGCAGTGCCGCAACTGCCACATGCTCGGCGGCGTGGGTGGCGAGCGTGGTCCGGCGCTGGATGGAGTAGCAACCCGGCTGACCTACGACCAGCTCGTCCGCCAGGTGCTGCAAGGAGGCGGAAACATGCCCGCTTACGGAAAGAATCTGTCCCCAGCAGAAGTAACTGCTCTGGTCAGCTTCCTCGAAACACTGCATCCTGAGGGCCAACTTCCCGCGCACGATGCTTCACAGCAATACATCAGCACCGGAGAGCTCGAGCCCGGGCGATGAAGACCTGGCGAATCTAGTTTCTTAACTACGGTCCGATCATCATGAGATTGAGTCCCGTAGGGACGGTTGAACATAGCCCAGACGTAGTCCTGGGTTAGAGTGCGCCCTTGAAAAGTCCCGGAGGGACGACTGAAAAAAGCTATCGGGTCGGGAATTCTTAATCGTGGAATATTTTAGATGAAGTGCTCCGGGATCTACTCCAGGTAACTTCCAGTCGTCCCTACGGGACTTTTCGTCCCTCGAATTTGCACCCAGGACTGCGTCCTGGGCTAAGGTCAGCCGTCCCTGCGGGACTCATTTTGCAATCGGTTCTCACGCACACTCGCTGCCGCTTCCAATGCTCTTGCAACTCGAGGGAAAAACTCAGCAGGCGGCCGGATCGCCGTAAATGAAGTGAAAGCATTGGAAAAAATCCGTTTTCGGCCCATGTACGCCCCACGGCAAGCCGGGGCAGGTGGGGCGAGGGGCACCCAGGGAAGCAGGCCTCTGTTTGCTCAAGGTAGGTCGCAACTATAGTAAGAGTTATGTCGGACGGCATATCACAAGCCGCATGGAGCTCCTGGTCCTTTCCCCTCTGGGCCACCACGGGACTTCTCGCGACGGCTCTGCTCTACCTCCGAGGTTGGAGCAAAATCCGCCGTACCCGGCCGCTGACCTTCCCCCCGTGGCGCGCATGGTGCTTTCTCGGTGGCCTCTTCGCTCTCTGGTTCGCGATCGCCTCGCCGCTCGACACCCTGGACGGCCTGCTGCTGGTCGCCCATATGACACAGCACCTGATACTAATGTCAGTCGTGCCGCCGTTACTGCTCCTGGGAGCACCGGCCGTCCCTCTGCTACGGTCATTGCCGCGCTCTATACTTCGCGATGGCCTTGGCCCTTTCTTCCGCGCCCAATCGCTCCACCAGATCATCCGCCTGATCACCCATCCGGTATTCGCATGGTTGGCCATGAATATCTCCTACGTCGCCTGGCATGTCCCCCAAGCCTACGAATTAGCCTTACGTTCCCCGGGTTGGCACGAAGTGGAGCACGCCTGCTTTCTCGGCACCTCTTTGCTCTTCTGGCTTCCCATCATCCAGCCCTGGCCCACGGTGAGCCGCGGTTCCCGCTGGGCCATGTTGCCCTATCTTGTAGGCGCGGACCTGGTGAATACCGGGCTGGCCGCAGTCCTCTCGTTTTCCGACAGGGTCATTTACCCCAGCTATGCCGCCGGACCGAGGGTCTTCGGCATATCCGCCCTGCGCGACCAGGCAGCGGCCGGTGCGCTGATGTGGGTGATCGGTTCTATCTTCTATCTAGTACCGTTGGCGGCGATTGCCATCGATCTGCTCTCGCCGCAATCTCGCCGGTCTGCCGCCGGGACGTTGCGGCAGGCAAGCATCACCGTCCCGCACCCAGGCCGGCGCCTCGACTTACTGAATCTGCCCTTGATCGGCCGTCTGTTGCGCTGGCGCTACGGCCGCATGACGTTGCAGACCATCGCCTTCGCCACCGCGGTGCTGGTGATTGTAGACGCCTTCCGCGGACAACCGCTGGGCGCGATGAACCTGGCTGGAGTCTTGCCCTGGACCTACGTCCGGGCATTCGGTGTCATCGCTTTGCTGGTGCTGGGCAATATCTTCTGCCTGTCGTGCCCCTTCATGCTGCCGCGGGAGTTAGGCCACCGGCTCGGCCTGGCCCGCTTCAGGTGGCCGCGCTGGCTGCGCAGCAAATGGATCGCGATCGCATTGCTGATCCTGTTCTTCTGGTCCTACGAAGCCTTCGCCATCTGGGACCATCCCCAGCGCACCGCCTGGCTTCTGATCGCCTATTTCGCCGCGGCTTTCCTCGTCGATACCTTCTTTCGCGGGGCAAACTTTTGCAAATACATTTGCCCTCTGGGGCAGTTTAATTTTGCCGGTTCGCTGCTCTCGCCCTTCACCCTGGAGGCAAAGAGCCAATCCACCTGCGAGCGTTGCACCACCCATGATTGCATCGCTGGAAATGCGCAACAGCGTGGGTGCGAACTGCAACTCTATATGCCGCAAAAGGCCGGAAACATGGACTGCACACTTTGCATGGATTGCGTCAAGGCTTGCCCCCACGACAACATCGGCCTCTTCGCCATTTCTCCGGTGCGCGATATGCTGCGTGATCCGGTGCGATCGTCGATCGGCAAATTTTCCTCACGCATCGACATCGCCGTGCTCGTTCTGGTGCTGGTGATCGCTGCCTTCGTGAATGCCTGGTGGATGGTGGCGCCGGGCATCCTCGGCAAATACCTGGCGCTGGCAGTCCTGTTAACAGTAGCGGCGGCCGCACTGGCCGCCGCACACCGCTCGACAAAGAAGGAACTCTTATGCCGCTTCTCCCAGGCGCTGCTGCCATTGGGATTGGCGATGTGGGCTGCCCATCTGCTCTTTCACCTCATCACCGGCTGGGCCACGCTGGACCCCGCACTCCACCAGGCTGCGGCGGACTTAGGCTGGCACCTTTTCGCGCCGGCTCACTGGGGGATGGAGCAGTCGCTGCTGCCCGCCAATACATTGCTCTCCGTGCAGCTCCTGCTCCTCGATGCCGGCCTTCTCTTGACCCTGTACCTGGGCTGGAGGCTTGCGCGGCAGTGGGCGACCAGCGCGGGCCGGGCCGTCCTGCTGCTGCTGCCGTGGGCAACGATGGTGGCTGTGGCCTATGCCATGGGCGTCTGGATCATGCTCCAGCCCATGCAAATGCGCGGCGTCATGATGAACCCATGAAGGCGCTGTATCCGCTGGCATTCCTGATGTTGACGATGGGAGCAACTGCGGCACGTGCCGATGGCGGTGCCATGCTTCTTCATCAGGATGCCGGCGCCTTTACCATTACCCTGTTCGCAGCGCCACAGCCTCTGCACACGGGCGCGGCAGATCTGAGCGTGATGGTGCAGGATCGAAGTAGCGGGGAAATCCTGCTCGATCCGGTGATCGATCTAACCGTCGCGCCGGCAGCTGCAAGCGCAACCCAGCAGACCGTTCGGCTCGCGAAAGGGCAGGCGAGCAATCGGCTGTTGCAGGCATCCACCGTGCATTTCTCCAGTGCCGGCAAGTGGCGCGTAACGCTGGCCGTTCGTCGCGGCAACGACACAGCGCAGCTGAGCGCGGAGTGCACGGTCGAACCCGATCACTCCCGCGCTCGTTTGGTATGGTTCTATGTTCTGTTGCCGGTCGGCATCATTTTGTTATTCGTCATCCACCAGGTTTTGAAGCTTCGGTCAGAGGGGAAGGTTCCATGATCCATGCGCCAAATCCGCTCATCGCGATGGGCGTGGTAGCGTCCACCGCCGCCACAGACGCGGTCTACGTACTCTTCACCGCGGCGGTCGCCGCGCGCCGCCGAACCGTCGCAGCAAGTTGGAGCAGCGTCTGGTACCTGCTCTCCGCCTTCGCCGTGATCAGCTACACCGGAAATCCCATCTACGTTGCCTTCGCTGCGATTGGCTCGTGGCTGGGAGCGTTTGGAGCCGTTACCTGGCTGGGCACCGCGGCAAAACCACACACCTAGGCTGAATGTGGTAACTTTTGCAGGGGAAATGACATGCCAGAGACAGTTGCAACTGCAAAGCACATCCGATGGAATGACATCGAGGTAGAAGACATGAGCCCGCAGATAAGGCGGCAGATGATTGTGGGCACCAACATAATGGCCGCGCGCGTCCTGTTGAAGAAGGGCGCCAGGGTGCCTTTGCACAGCCATCACAATGAGCAGGTCACCTATGTTCTCGAAGGCGCCTTGCACTTCTACATCGACAACCGGGAGCTCACGGTCTCTGCGGGGGAAGTGCTGTGCATTCCGCCCAACATGCCGCATGAGGCGGTCGCGCTGGAGGACACGGTCGACCTGGACATCTTCAATCCGCCCCGTCAGGATTGGATCGATAAGGATGATGCTTACCTGCGACAGGAAGCGAAGACGTAGAGGAAAGGGGCAGCATTGGATCTTGGACTGAAGAACCGCAATGTCATTGTCGCTGCGTCGAGCGATGGCATCGCGCGAGCGGCGGCAGAGAAGTTTGCCGCCGAAGGCGCAAACGTGGCCATGTGCTCGCGCGACCAAATGAAACTCAATGCGGCCGCGACCCAGATTCGTGAACGCTACCAAGCCCGTGTGCTCGCCGAAGTACTCGATGTAACCGATGAGGCCGCAGTCGAGGCGTTTGTGAAGCACGTGACTCAGGAGTTCGGCGGCGTCGACGTTTGCGTGACCAATGCCGGGGGACCACCGCCGAAGATGTTTCTTGCCACCACCACAGAGGAGTGGCATCGCGCGGTAGAAATGAACTTCATGAGCGTGATCCACTTTGCCCGTGCAGTTTTGCCCGGGATGCAGAAGAACCACTGGGGCAGGCTGGTGACGATCACCTCCATCACCGTTCGTCAACCGGTCTCTGATCTGATCTACTCCAACGCAGTGCGCGCTGGTGTTCTCGGTCTGGTCAAAAGCCTTGCCAACGAGTTCGGCAAAGACGGCATCACCGTCAACAATGTTGGGCCGGGCTACACCGCAACCGAACGCCTTAAGCAGTTGATCGCGAAGCGCTCCCAGGAGCTAGGCATCACGCCCGCAGAATTCGAAGCACGCTTAGGAGTCGAAGCGCCTCTGAAACGGGTAGGGCAGCCGGATGAAGTGGCCGACGCAATCGTCTGGCTCGCCTCGGATCGCGCATCGTTCATCACCGGCCAGACATTGTTGGTAGACGGCGGGTTGTTCAAGGGGCTCTGAATGTATCCTTCGCGGTTACCGCTCGCCATTGCCCTCACGATTACGATCCTGGTCGCGGGTCCCACTACGGTGCGTGGACAAGCCAGCCCCAACATGGCGCCTGGCTACCAGCAAACCTACGACCGCGTGCTGCAACAGATACGCCAGATCGCCATCTTCGATGATCACGGCCATCCTGGCTTTGCCGAGGACACCGACGTGGACGCGATGGCCTCCTCCCCGTCGCACCCGCCCCTACGCTTGCAAAGCGACAACCCCGAACTCATCGACGCTTCCAAAGCCCTGTTCGACTATCCCTACACCGACAACAACCCAGACCATCTCAAATGGCTGGTGGCCAAAAAAGCGCAGCTGCGCCAAACCTATCCTGGCTATCAATACTTCGATCGAATCCTCGACCAGCTGAACGTGCAGACCATGATGGCCAATCGCGTTGCCATGGCCGGCTACCTCGATCCCAAACGTTTCCACTGGGTATTCTTTGTCGATTCATTTCTGTTCCCGCTGGACAATAGCGACCTGACCGCGCGCAACATAGACCTGGGCGTCTACGTCCCTTTGCAGGAAAAGTTGCTGAAGCGAGAACTTGGCCAGGCCGGACTAAGCGCATTGCCCAAGACCTTCCCTGAATATCTGGCATTCGTAAGCAAAATACTGGAGCAAAACCGCGCTCACGGCGGAGTCTCTATCAAGTTCGAGATTGCGTACTTCCGCACTCTGCACTTCGACGATCCGCCAGAATCTGCGGCAGCGAGCATCTATGATCGCTACAACGCCGGAGGCAAGCCCTCCGCCCCTGACCGCGCAATGTTCGAAGACTTTATGTTTCGCTATTTGCTGCGGGAAGCGGGGCGTCTGCACCTGGCGGTGCAGATACACACTGCCGTAGGGACCGGCGACTTTTTCAGCGTAACCGGCGGCAACGTCTTGAACCTTGAGAATGTGCTGCGCGACCCTCGCTACAGCAATGTGAACTTCGTTCTGTTACATGGCGGGTATCCATTTCAGGACCAGGCCATTTGGCTCGCCGCGCGGGAGAATGTTTATCTTGACTCCTCGTTAATGGGTCTGTACCTGTATCCTGCGGACCTGGCCGAGGTGCTACGGCACTGGTTGCTGCTCTACCCTGACAAGGTGGTCTTCGGCTCCGATGCTTTCCCCTTTAGCGAAGCCATCGGGGCGGAAGAAAGTGATTGGCTGGCGATTGAGTCCGCTCGAAGGGCACTTGCCGCCGCCCTCTCGCGCATGATTCTGAACGGCGAGGTCAGCGAACAGCGGGCGCTGCAATTTGCGCATGGCTACCTGCATGACAATGCGGTGCGCATTTATCCGGCACCGTTACCGTGAGCTAATCAGCCGCCGTCTCGAGCGAGGGCAGCTGCTCAGCCACTTTCGCGCTGGTCACCAGAATCACCGACAGCACCACCACCGCGCTCCCCGCGAGGATAAAGCCGCTTACCCGCTCATGCAGCACCAGCCATCCCAGAAACACGGCCACCACAGGATTCACATAAGCATAGGTCGAAACCTTGGACGTGGGCACATGCTCCAGCAACCAGATGTAAGCCGTGTAGCCGATCCATGAGCCGCAGACGATAAGGTAAGCGATCGCGCCGATACCGCGCCCGGTCCAAACCACCCGGGAGAAATCTCCCGCGAACACCGCAAAGATAAAATTCGCGACTGCAGCCGCGGTGATCTGCCAGCCAGTTGCGCTGAGAGGATCCATCCCCGACTGCCACCGTTTCGACAATACAGAACCAAGAGCCCAGCTAAAGGATCCGCCCAGCAGACTAAGCGAAGCCCAGAGTTCTTTTCGTCCCAGAGCCGTCCTGGACGCGAACTCCGGGTAGAACAAGACAAGCAGTCCCACGACGCCAAGAGCGAGCCCGGCTTTGCCGCGCCCTGAAATCCGATGGTGACCCAGCAGTATCGAGTCGAGAACCAGAAACCACAACGGCGTGACCGCAATAATGAGCGCCGCGAGGCCAGTGGAGACTGAAAGCTCGGCATAGGAAAGAGTGAGATTCCCGCCCATCAGCAACAAAACACCCACCATGCTGGCCACCGCAATTTGCCGCGGCGAATAAAACACCCTTCGCCCAGTCAAGGCACACACCGCCAACATGATCACGCCCGCAATCGCAAACCGCACCGCGCACATCAGCGCCGGAGGAATCGACTGCACCGCGATGTCAATACCGAGATAGGTTGAGCCCCAGAATACGTAGACCAGGCCGAACGCAAGAATGATCTTCCATCGGCTCGCCTCGGCTCTCATCCGAATGCGACCAGGGCGTTTATGTCGAGAAGATACTTCATGGAAAGTCGGCAACGATCTCTTCGACTTCTTTGCTGCTCAGAGCCGGAGCATCGGCACCCGCGCTCAGCACCGGCAGGCCGGTTACGGGATCGGCAATGATCCTGCCCTTATGCGGTCGCTTTTTGAGCGGGGTCGGGATGACGCTTCCCGCCTCGATTTCGGCATCGAGCGGATCACCGGCGCGAGTACCCAGCCTGCGGCGATTCGGACCGGGAAGCACGATCTGCCCTTTTGTGGAAACCCTGGTCTGCATGGTAAGAATCTTACCCCACGTCGCCCCGGTCGCGACATGTTCTGCCACAAGTCCTTTCAAAGCAGCCTGAGCGTTGTGAGAGAATAATCTCCCGCACGCGTGAAATATCAGGATACGGACACAGTTACAGTATCGCGACCCCAACGGCGAGGGTGAGATCTTGGTGAGGTTCGGGCAGGAACTGCTATCCAGGCGTACCGCATCTCTCATTTGCCTGGCGCTGGCAGCCCTTATCCAGCGGTCGGCCAGGGCGGAACCCCTCTTTCCGCTCACAATTCAACTCGATTGGATCGAAAATGCCCAGTTCGCAGGACTCCTGGTGGCAAGAGAGAAGGGTTGGTACGTGCAGCAGGGTCTCGATATCACCATCCAACCTGTGAATCAAACGACGCTCGACACCGTTGGACCGGTGGTAAGGGGGCGCAACGTAATCGGCTGCGCGGACGGCATGGTGCTCTTGCGCGCTCGCCAGGCGCACCAACCGATCCAGGCATTTGCCACCACGTTACAGGCGTCTCCGTTGGGCATAGTGACTCTTCGTTCCAGCCACCTCAACCACATCAAAGATCTTGCCGGAAAGACAATTGGTTTGCACGCCTACGATGTTCCCCAGTTGGAGATCATGCTGAAAGCCAACGACCTGACCCTTCACCAGGTCAAGATCAAGAAAATAGGCGATGACATTACCTCTCTTGCCGCCGGACAGATCGATGCCCAGGTCGTCTACCTTCTTGATGAAAAGGTCGCTCTCGAGGAGAAGGGAATTCAGCTCAACGTCTTTCCCGGTTACGCCAACAATTACAGCACCTACTCCCAGGTCTATTTCGCGCGCAGTGATTTCCTGCAGTCCCACCGCGAGGTTCTGGCCAAATTTCTGATCGCAACGAACCGCGGCTGGCAAGATGCCTTTGCTCATCCAAATGAAACCGCGGCCATGCTCGTCGCCAAATATCTTCCCGGTAAAGACTTGAATTACCAGGTTCGCTCGCTGATGGAAATAAGGAACTTTGCTACCATCGAGTCACCTCAGCTGGGGCAAATGCGTCTGACCTCGTGGCAGAAAAGCTGCGCACTGTTTCATCTTGACCCGGCGCTCGCGAACCAACTCGCCAACTTCTCGGTGTTGCAGGCCGTGTACAGGAAAGAAGATCGGCCTGGACCAGGATGACCAACAAGATCAACACGGGGGGAATTCCGCTGATCTTGCTGACCAGGCGTTCGAAAGACGTCCCTCAGTGACTAGAGTGTGTGTGTGCGTGAAAACCTAACGATTGCAAAATGAGTCCCGCAGAGCCTGCCCTGAGCTTGTCGAACGGGGACGGCTGAACTTAGCCGAGGACGCAGTCCTGGGTCTGGAGTTTCTACATTTCAGGGACGATGTACCTGAGGAAACACGGGGTTTCCGTGAGTCACCGCCCTGATGCTTTGTATCAGGGCACGGCTTTAGCCGTGCCGCACAGGCGTGGCTATGATTGGGCTTTAGCCCCTGCTCGCTTTCGTTCTGCCAGATAGGTGAAGCAGTAAGGAAACTTTTCCGGCGAGTCCACCAACCCTTTCCTAGCGGGATTCTGAGCAATATATTCCCGATGGCACACATAGCTCTCGCGATTGTCGACGCGCACCTCGGAAAAGCCGCGTTGCCACACCTCTCCCAAATACCCCAATTCTCTTTTCAGACGATAGGAAAATCCACCCTTGATGAATTGCATGACTCGCTCAACGGTGCTATCGCCTGAGACCGTGATCAGCAGATGCAGATGGTTCGGCATGACTACGAAATCATGCAGCTGAAATTTTCCTTCCTTCCCATAGAAACGAAGCACATCGATCAAGAGCGTCGCGTTGCGGTCCGACTGTAACAACGCCTTGCCCATGCTTGTCTTCGTGGTTACAAAAAACGTGCGCGACGGACTCAGGATTCGATCCCCGCTCGCATTGCGCTTAGGGTTCGCCATCCCCAGGGGCTAAAGCCCGATCCCTTTCCGTAGTGTTGCGGCATGGCTGGAAGCCATGCCCTGATACAAAGCCAGTCCTGACCCAATCAGAAGCGTAGCACTGCAAGGCAACGGGGAGCCGCCTCGGCCTTGGAAAAATGTAGAAACTCCAGGCCCAGGACGCAGTCCTGGGTAGGGATTCAAGAGACGAAAAGTCCCGTAGGGACGACTGGAAGTTACCTGGAGGTGATCCCAGAGCACTTCCAGCTCGAAATATTCCGCGATTGAGAATTCCCGATCCGCTGCCCGAATTCCGGACCATCTCTCGATAATTTTTTCAGTCGTCCCCGTTCGACAAGCTCAGGGCAGGCTCTACGGGACTCGATTTCGTCATGGTCGTTCTCAGACAGATCCCTCGATTTCACTACGCTTCCTCGCAAAGAAGATTAACGGATTCGGGGAGCAATAGTGAATAGCTTTCCGTTAAAGCTTGGTAAAGTCTACGCAATTCTCCAGTGGTGGTACACATTCCGGTAGAAATCCAGAACGATCCAGTTAACCCGTTAAATCCCCCGGTGTAAACACCGGGTAGACCCCTTCCAAATCGAGTAGCAAAAGCGCATAACATGGCCCCACTGCAGTCTTTTGTTTGGGAGAGGCCTCTTATGTCAAGGATCGGAATTTTTCCTGTTATTGCTGCGCGCCGTTCAACCATGTCACGGTTGGTTCATTTGGTTCCGGCAGCAAACCCCGTCGAAACCGTCACTGACAACCGCGCGCCCGAGTCAAGAACGTCGAAAATCACGGGCGTTTCTTGTCTCCTCGCCGTGTTAGCGATTTCCAACCTCCTTTTCTTCTCAGTGGCGAGTTTTGCTCAGTCCGACGTCGGTACCATCGTCGGATTTGTAAGGGATCAGTCCGGGGCAGTCGTGCCCAACGCGACCGTGACCATCACCAACGAGGCTACCGGCGAGGTCCACACCGCTAAGTCGGACGAGCAAGGGCACTTTGTGGCCCCCAGCCTGCCGCCGGCGTTCTACAGCATGAGCACCGAGGCCAAGGGCTTTGAAAAATATACGAGTTCCCATAACAAACTGGACTCCAACAGTACGATCGAGATCGACGCCGCTCTCTCCGTCGGTGCCGAGACGCAAACGGTGGAAGTGACCGGGACCGCATCCGTTTTACAGACCCAGTCAGGCGCCGTGCAGAGTGAGGTAACCGGGCAGCAGATTCAAAACCAGGAGCTGAACGGCCGCAACCCCCTCTATATGGCGCAACTTCTTCCCGGAACCCGTAGCGGCGCTACGATGGGCGATTTCAACTTCGCCGTCGGCGGCGGCCAGCCCTTTCAGGTAAACGGGGCGCGCACCCAGGACACCCTGGTTACCTTTGATAGCGCCCCGGCGGTACGCACCCGGGCCAACGGCGCGATCATCGGCGTGGCCAGCGTCGATGCTACGCAGGAGTTGCAGGTGCTCACTGCGAATTACGCGCCGGAGTACGGCAGCGCGGCAGGCGGTCAAATCCGCGTCGTCACCAAGAGCGGAGGCGCGCAATTCCACGGCGGCTTATACGAGTACCTCCGCAATTCGGCCATGAACGCCAATACCTGGACGCGTAACCTGACCCCCTCTACCAGGTTTGCCGCCCCGTTCGTTTACAACAATTTCGGCTTCGCCGTAGGCGGGCCGGTCTGGATTCCCGGCTTGGCGTTCACCGAGCCGTTAAGAAAAAGGTTCTTCTGGTTCGTGAACGAAGATTGGATCCGCTACCGCTTCACTGATACCCAGCAACAGATCGTACCCACGGCACTCATGCGCGAGGGTAACTTTAGCGAACTGCTGGGCACCAATCCCTGGTATAAGCCGACCACCATCTACGACCCGAGGACCTGCCCCAAGGCGGGCGCCGCGAGCTGCGTGGCCTACCCCAACAACGTGATCCCGCAAAGCCAGCTAAGCCCTAACGGCTTGGCCATCCTTAACACCTATCCCACCCCCACGACCCCTGGAGTGACCACCAACGCTAACAACTGG
Organism: uncultured Acidobacteriaceae bacterium; assembly: GCA_963830325.1. Lineage (GTDB taxonomy): Bacteria > Acidobacteriota > Terriglobia > Terriglobales > Acidobacteriaceae > PALSA-350. The sequence continues at coordinate 36,068 of CAWHMV010000002.1, read as the reverse complement.
ATTGCCCAAGCCCGGCACCCCATTAACCAGCGCAAAGAAGTCATCAATGTGGATTACCTGATCAGCGACAAGCACCATATCGAGTTCCGGCGCTCCGATGCGACTTATTTCGAATATCAGCCGTTCGACCAGGGGTCGGGCCTCACCGGCAAGTATTTCAATCGTCCCAATCAGACCAACGTTCTGGGTTGGACCTGGACCGTCAATCAGTCCGTCATCAACGAAGCTCGAGCCACGATCAGCATCGACGACGTCTATATTCCGGTAAACACGGCTCTGGCAGGCTTCAATCGCCAGACGCTGGGCATTGACTTCCCCTACATCTTCCCCAACGGCAAAGCAGCGCCGAACAAGATCCCCACTGTCAATGTTCCCGAGTTCTACAGTCTCGCAGGCGGCCCCTACCCATCCCACTCGTCGGGCTTGATATATACGGCATCTGACAGCCTGACCAAGGTGTGGCGAAATCACACCATCAAGGGCGGATTCTTTTTTGAGTATTCCGGCGAAAACGATAACGACCAGATCAACGTCAGTACGGTTCCGGGCGGCGCCAGCAACCAGAACGGCACCTTTACCTTTACCGACACCGGAATCGGCGCCACCTCGGGCGTGGGCCTGGCCAACCTCGCACTCGGCGTGGCTGACAACTACACCGAGATTGGTCAAAAGTCATACACTCCGTGGCGCGGCCAGATGTACGAGGAGTTTATCCAGGACGCATGGCAGGTGAACGCAAAGCTGCACCTGGATTATGGCTTCCGCATAACCTCTACCGTTCCTTATTACTCGCTGTGGGGCAATTCGGATTTCTTTGATCCCGCGTCCTACAATCCTGCAGCGGCGCCGCAAATCAATCCCACCACCGGCAACGTCACCCTGGGAACGGGTAACCCCTACAACGGCATGGTGAATCCGGGTATCAGCAAATTTCCCAGCTCGGCGCTGCAAGGCAACCGTGTCCCCGCCGCCAACCCGGCCAACAACGCCTGCGCCGGCCAGCCATGTACCGGTTTGTTTGCACCGCAACTGCCGAAACACTACGTAAGCACCACCGACCAGTTTCAGCCACGCCTCGGCATCGCCTATCAGGTCGACCCGAGAACCGTAGTGCGCGCCGCGGGTGGTGAGTTTGTGACCCGCATGGGGCTATTGGACAATATTTTCCCCGGCGGCAATTCACCCTTCCAGCCCTTTGTCACGGTGACCAACGTGTCGGTAGACAATCCGGGCGCCGCATTGAACGCGAATATCAACGCTCCTCTCACGGTCACCACCTTGGGGAAAAATCTTACGCCCCCGACGCGGTGGAACTGGAACTTCACCGTCGAGCGGGAACTTCCGCTGAACTCCGTGATGTCCATCGCTTACGTGGGGGCTCGCGGTCTGCGCAACTTCAGGGTCTTTGATATCAATCAGCCCACGGCGGGAGCTCTGCAAGCGAATCCAGGGAAGAGTGTGAACTATCTTCGACCCTACAAAGGTTACGCCGCCATCCAGCAGGAGCAAAGCAATGGCAGTTCCGTGTACAGCTCATTGCAGGTTTCGTGGAACAGGCGCTTCACCGCGGGCTCGCTGTTCGGTATCAGCTACACCTTTTCCAAGAGCCTCGACAACAGCTCGAACTATCGCGACATCATGCCTGATACGTATTACACCAACAATCTCTGGGGACCATCCGAGTACGACACCAAGAACATCGTGCTGATCAATTATGTCTACGACCTGCCGTTCTTTAGAAACCAGGCTACCCTCACTGGCAAGCTGCTTGGCGGTTGGGAGTTTTCCGGCAGCTCTCAGTTCCAAACCGGCCAACCTTGCGGAGTCGGAGCCAACAACGACTATGCCGGAGTGGGAGAATTCGGCAGCTTCGGTTGCGGAACCAATACTTCGGAAGGGCAGTTCTGGGTGAGGAACGGAACCCCTGCTGTCCTTAAGCACTTCAACCCCAACGGCACAGGGTCGGCCAAATATATTTCCACCACGAACGGCGATGGATCGTCGATCTTTACCGCGCCCAAGGCCGGCACCTTCAATCTGCAGTCTGGAATCCGCAATGAGATCTACGGGCCCGGCTTCCAGAATTGGAACCTCAGTATGCGCAAAGAGTTCCCTGTGTATCGGGAAACTGCATTCGAGTTTCGCGCTGAAGCCTACAACTTTATCAATCATCCCAACTGGGCCCAGATCGGCCAGGCAGGAGGCCTGAACCTCACTCCGACCTCCTCCCAATTCGGCGAAGTGACGCAGAAGTCGACCACCAACCCGCGCACCCTCCAGGTCGCGCTCCGGTACCATTTCTAAACCGGCGACTCCCGCGCAGAACATCGCGCGGGAGTTCCGCCCGTTGCCCAACAAAAGTAAAAGGCTGCACAATGTACAGCAGTGAACGGAATCCCGGGCTACACGACGCCGCGATCGATCGGCTTCAGTTGGCGGTGGAGTGGAGACAATATGAAATCAGTGGTCGATTCGCGTTTCTTTAGTACCCGATTCATTTCCGGCCGCCGACGGTCCCGCTGGTTCCTGTCCGCATTAGCAACCGTCATCTTCTGCTCCGCGCTTCATGCCCAAACTATGAAGGCGCCGGACATCACCCAGGACCCGACCCTGTACGTCGTCCCCTACGCGCACCTCGACACCCAGTGGCGATGGGAAATGCCGCAAACCATCAGCGAATATCTGCTGAAGACCATGCGCGTCAACTTCGACTACATCGACAAGTATCCTCACTACGTCTTCAACTGGACCGGCTCCAACCGCTACCGCATGATGAAGGAATACTTCCCCGACGACTACGCAAGACTGACGCAGTATGTTAGCGCGGGCCGCTGGTATCCCGCCGGCTCATCGGTCGAGGAAGGCGACGTCAACCTGCCCAGCGCCGAAGGGATCTTCCGCCAGATTCTTTACGGCAACGAGTACTTCCGAAAAGATTTTGGCAAGGCGAGCGCGGAGTTCATGCTGCCCGACTGCTTTGGATTCCCCGCCTCTTTGCCCAGCATCCTCGCCCATGCCGGGGTCAAGGGATTCTCCACCCAGAAGCTCAGTGCAGCCTGGCAGCCGGCGCCCCAAATCGGCGGCCCCGATTCACCCGAACACACCCCGGAAGGCATCCCCTTCAACGTTGGCCTATGGATTGGCCCTGACGGCAAGAGCGTGATTGCGGCCTTGAATCCCGGCGGTTATGGCAGCAGCGTCTACACCGATCTCAGCCAGGACCCCGGACCACCGCCTCCGCAGCCCTCCCTGACCGATGAGCAGAAAGCAAAGCTCACGCCAGGCCAGCTACGTGCTCTGGGCCGCCCACGGGAATGGGAACAGGATTGGGTCAAGCGTATCGATCTGGATGGCAAAGTTACCGGCGTCTTCGCCGACTATCACTACGTCGGCACCGGAGACGTCGGCGGTGCAGCTCGTGAGTCGACGGTCAAGCTGTTGGAAGCCATCGTCGACAAGAGTGAGACCGTACTCCCGCCGCCTCCTCGCGGTTTCGGTCAGCAGGATCAGCCCGGCTCTGAACCGCAGGGACCAACCGTGCGCGTAGGAGATGGCCCGGTCCACGTAATCGAGGCGACTGCCGATCAGATGTTCAACGACATCAAGCCCGACATGACCTCGCGCATGCCTCAGTACAAAGGCGACCTGGAGCTGATCAATCACTCCGCCGGATCGCTGACGTCCGAGGCCTATCACAAGCGCATGATCCTCAAGAACGAACTGCTCGCCGACGCTGCAGAAAAGGCCTCGGTAGCGGCTGCATGGATGGGCGGCCGCCCGTATCCCCAGCAGCGCTTGAACGATGCCTGGACGCTGGAACTCGCGGGACATTTTCACGATCTCGCTGCCGGCACCGCGACTCCGCGCGCTTATCAGTATTCCTGGAACGACGACAATATCGCGGCCAACCAGTTTGCCGGTGTGGTTACCAGCGCCACGGAGGCGATCGCTTCCGGATTGAACACCGAAGGACAGGGAACTGCGGTGGTGGTGTACAACCCGCTCGATATCGCTCGGGAAGATGTGGTGGAAGCCCGCGTAACTTTTCCCGGCGGCCTGCCTAAGGCTGTCAGGGTCGTTGGCCCCGACGGCAAGGAGGCGCCGGCCCAACTGGAAGACGGGAAAGTGCTTTTCGTCGCTCAGGCGCCATCTGTGGGATATGCGGTCTATCACCTGCTGCCGGCAGAAAAACCCGCTGCAAATGAAACCGTCAAGGTAACGCAATCGTCGCTCGAAAATGCTCGCTACCGTGTGCAGCTCAACCAGGATGGAGATGTCTCCAGCATCTACGACAAAAGCCTGAATAAGGAGCTGCTCTCCGCGCCCATCCGGCTTGCCATATCGACGGATACACCGAAGCAATATCCTGCCTGGAATATGGATTTCGATCAGGAGCAGGCAGCGCCGCGCTCGTATGTGAGCGGCCCGGCGCAGATCCGCATCAACGAGAATGGCCCGGTTCGGGTATCACTCGAAGTAACGCGCAAAGCCGAAAACTCTACCTTCGTTCAGACCATTCGGCTTTCCGCGGGCGACGCCGGCAACCGGGTGGAATTTGCCAACGCCATCGATTGGCGAACCCTGGCTGCCAACCTCAAAGTAGCTTTCCCTCTCAGCCCGGCGAATGAAAATGCCACTTACAACTGGGACCTTGGCACCATTCAGCGGCCCAACGCGCAGGAGCGGCAATTCGAAGTAGCCTCCCACCGCTGGATCGATCTCACGGACAAGAGCGGCGCTTTCGGAGCGACCATCCTGACCGAATATAAGAACGGCTCCGACAAGCCGAATGACCAGACGATCCGGTTGACCCTGCTGCGCTCGCCCGGAATGCAGCCTTCCACCAATGGACGTCCGCAAGGCTACAGCGACCAGGCGAATCAGGACTGGGGTCACCACGAATTCCTATTCGGCCTCGCGGGACACGCCAATGGTTGGGCTCAAGCGCAAACCGACTGGCAAGCCTACCGCCTAAGCGATCCGCTCATCGCTTTCCAGGCGACTGAGCATGCGGGTGGCCTGGGCAAGAGCATGTCTCTGCTTCATCTCAACAACTCCAGGGTTCGCGTGTTCGCGCTCAAGAAAGCAGAAGCGGATGACGAAATCATTCTCCGCATGGTCGAGCTCGATGGTCATCCGACGCAAGATGTGCGCGTCTCCTTCGCTGGGCCGATCGTCGCCGCGCGCGAAGTCAATGCGCAGGAGCAGGAGCAAGCGGAGCCGGTAAGCCTGAACAGCGGAGAGCTGGTCACGTCCTTCTCCGCCTATCAGCCGCGCACGTTTGCCTTGCGCCTCGGTCCGGCAACGGCGAGCCTGACCGCCATACATTCGCAGCCGGTTGACCTCAAGTACGACCTTGCCGCAGCCAGCAATGATGATACTAAGACCCAAGACGGCGGCTTCGACGGCAAAGGCAACGCTATGCCGGCGGAAATGCTGCCCACTGCACTCGCTTATCACGGGGTCGAGTTTAAGTTGGCGCCTGCAAAAACCGGAGTGCCCGATGCGGTGGTGGCCAAAGGTCAAGCCATTCCTCTGCCTGCCGGCCACTACAACCGGGTTTACCTTCTGACCGCTTCCGCGGATGGAGACCAGGCCGCCGCTTTTCAGGTCGGTGGCAAAACGGCGACTCTAAACATCGAGGATTGGAGCGGATTTATCGGCCAATGGGATACGCGTATTTTCAAAAACCAGGACGACCGTAACTGGGCTATCTCAGCTCACCACGCACCCTGGCCCCCGGCCGATGAACAACAGCGGGAGCAACGTGCACCGTCGCCTCGCTATCCCGAGGACTACGTGGGTCTCGAACCAGGCTACGTGAAGCCCGCAAGCTTGGCATGGTATGCGTCCCATCATCACACAGCGGATGGGCTCAACCAGCCGTATCAATATTCCTACCTCTTCGCGTACTCGATTCCGATGCCCCCAGGCACACGAACTATGACCTTACCCAACAACGACAAAATCCGCATTCTCGCTGTTTCGGTGGCAGAAGAGAATCCTGAGCTGACCCAGGCGCAGCCGCTCTACGACATGCTAAGCCGCACAGAACCGCCAACCGCGGAGCCTTCGTCGAGTGGTACTCGGTAGTTTAATCCTGGTTTATTCGTCTTCGCTCTGAAACGTCTCACCAGCTTAGGTCTTCAATAGAGGTCTAGAGAATTTAATGAGGGGGCCACGGGCGCATAATGAACGTACTTTGTTCGAGCGCTATTCCATCGCCAGCCGGCGGGTCATCTTTGTCGCGCGGTTTGAAGCAGGCCGCGTGGGTAGCCCATTCATTGATACCGAGGACGTTCTTCTGGGAATTCTGCGGGTTTCACCTGCGCCACCTGAAATGTTTGCCCAGCCTCTCTCTATCCAGTGGGTCAGGGAATATGCAACCCGTTGGCACACTCCCACGACGAAGATTTCCACGTCCGTCGATCTCCCGATCAATGCTGATACAAAGGCAGTCTTCGACAAGGCCATGTCGCTGGCGGACGTTTATGAATGTGATCTCGTTCGGACAGAACATCTGCTGCTCGCACTCGCGACTATGCCGGAATCCCATTCTGCGGTGATATTGGAAGAAGTAGGTGTCTCCCTGGATCGGCTGGAGGCGATGGTGTCTGGGTTGCCTGTGGCAGAACAGCAAGCAGGGAATTCGTTGGTCATGGAAGGCTTGCTCTCTGAAATGTTCTAAGCTCACTATTTCCGAAGCGCATTGCAAGTCGAGCGCAAAGTGAACTCCAACGACTCGCGGGGAATCTTCTCAATGAAGGGCTGAACGATCCAATTCAGGCCGGTCGGCACTGATCGCGAAAGCGACACCGATTCAATTTGCATGTAGAGACCGCCGTCGCGCTCCTCGTAGGTCCAATAGGTATTTTGCCGCCACAAGAAACCGTGCTCCTCGTCGGCCGGGACGGTATGCTCCGTGGAGGTGCCGGGCGATTCTATCTCTGAAATCCTTGTGCTGCGCGAGAGGCTGTATCCGTGCTGTGCGTCCAGACGGCCAAAGGTGATGTCATAGGTCGTATCCATCACTACCGTAATGACGTGGTGCTGGCGAACTCGCATGAACGCCTGAAGGCGGTCGCCCTGTTGCATGAGCAGTTTTGCCTGCAGCACCTGGGGAGAGAAGTATTGAGGGTAGACGCTGATGTTTTTCATCAGACGCTCAAAGTCGGCCACCGTGGCCCTCGGGGCAAAAGCAGTCCCACGCCAGTCGTGCAGCAACGCTTCGGGCAAAGCGGATCCCGTGACCGGCGTGATGGGTTCAATGATCAACTCTCCCTGTTGCAAACGTTTTTCGTTTTGCGGGGTGAAGGGGGGCACCAGAAAACCGTCTCGGGACTGGTGCTGCTGCGCGAGCCTCGACTCAACGGCTTTCACATAGGCGTTAAATGCGGTGATGGCTTCCGGTGTGGGTTCAGCTTTCGCACAGGTGGGAGCTGCCGTAAAAGCCAAGAGACCAAGGATGAAAGTGAGGTTTCGGAATTTTGAGATCTGCCGTGGAGTCATCACTTTTTAACTTTAGCTTGTTCAACTCCGGCTTAACGTGATCATGACCCTACGGAGTGAGCAGTCGAGAGGTTTGGTATCACACGTCTCGTGAAAAATGAATCTCGGGGGACGACTGCGCATCTGGAGTGTTCAAAAATGGCGCGGTATCGGTAAATCGGGCAAAACTTGCGTTGACTTTCGACCGCCCAGTTCTTAGAGTCAAGTAACCCCGGGTCAGTCCAGCCGATGCAAAAGCCACCTTAGCCAGTGAGTCGAAAGGGTTTTGACTGATGGAACATACAATGGTTGATACCAAGTGTCCGATATCGGTCGAAGGCACCGATACAAGATTCCATAAGCTACTACTTTCCATAGTTGTTTGCATCGTCGTGCTGATGATGTCTCCGGCCATGCGTGGCCAAGCCACGGGAAGTTTCTCCGGAAATGTCTCCGATAAATCAGGATCGGGTATCGCTGGAGCGACCGTCATCGCTACCTCTCAGACAACCGGTCTGACGCGAGACACCAAGACGGACAGTGCTGGACACTACCTGCTCCCTTTACTTCCGGTCGCGATCTACACCGTGCACGTCGATGCGACGGGCTTTCAAAGCGCTGAATCCAAAGATCTGCGTCTCCAGATTGAAGAAGCCCGCGAACTCGACTTTGCGCTCGTGCCGGCCACCGTAGTCACCACGGTGGCAGTTTCCGGTGAAGCCGTAGCAGTCGAGTCAGCCAATCCATCTCTCGGCCAGGTCATTACCTCGCAGGAGGTCTCCCAGCTCCCCTTGAACGGCCGGGATTTCGTTCAACTCGCCACCCTCACCGCCGGGGCTACGGCTGAAACCAACCCCAACAGCTTTTTCACGTCCGCCGCCAGCAGTGAGGTGGCCGCACGCGGATCCTTCTCGCTATCGGTCGGTGGCTCCCGCCCCAACAGCACGGACTGGCTGTTGGATGGTGTCGACAACAACGAGCTGACGGCGGGCGGTATCGCAATCTTCTCCTCCATTGACGACATTCAGGAATTCAAGGTTTTAACCTACAGCTACTCCGCCGAATACGGTACCCGGGCCGGCCCAACCGTGATCGTCACCACAAAATCCGGGTCCAACGACTTTCACGGGAGCCTCTACGAATTTCTGCGCAACACCTCCCTCGATGCCCGAAGCTACTTCGCCACCGCGGCGCAAAAGTTCAACCTGAACGACTTTGGCGGCTCTGTTGGCGGTCCCATCAAGAAGAACAAGACCTTTTTCTTCATCGATGGTGAACAAAAATTTCAGCTCCAAGATATTCCCTTCACCGGTCTGGTGCCTTCGCTGGCCATGCGCTCGGGCGATTTCTCTAACGACCCTTTCGGCAATGCTGCTCCCCTTATCGTGAACCCGAACATGGTTGGGGCGAACACCAACCCGCTGCTTTTTCCCAACGTTTATTTCCACTGCGATGGCGCCGGGAATGCTCTCCCCGCCAACCCCGATGGAAGCCAGGCCCCGGGCACCGCCTGTAACAAGCTTCCAGGCAGCCTGATCAATCCCATCGGCCAGGCCATGATTAGCCTGTACCCCGATCCCAACGCCAGCAATGCCAGTGCGGGTATCAACTACGTCAGTCAACCTGTGCGCGAGTTGGACAACACCCGGTTCGATATCCGGCTGGACCAGACGTTTACCGAGAGAGATAACGGCTTTGGCCGTTTCAGCTACGACCAGGCGTACTCCTTTGTGCCCGGTGGTTCACCAGGATTTGCCGAAGCCAACGCCTTCGGCAGCAACCAGCGCATCAGAAACCACGCGCGCAATATCGCCCTGGGCGAGACCCACGTGTTCAATACCAACATGGTCAACCAGGCCACCTTCGGTTACAACCGCATCTTCGACTACATCCTCTCGCAAGGCACGGGCACCTGCATCTCGACCACGATTGGCGGCGGCATTCCCAACGCCAACCTGGGATGCGCCAGCAACAAATGCCTTCCTGGCGCCTACAGCTGCGGACTGGTTTCGACCGAGTTCCAGGGCGGCTATTGGTCCCTCGGCGATCGCGGCTACTCTCCGTTCCAGGGTGGAACCAACATCTTCTCTTTCCGCGACTCGCTCGATTACATCCACAACAAGCACGACTTCCGGTTCGGGATCGACTATCGCGCTAATCAAATGAACGTGGGCACTGAGGCTTTCCAGGATGGCTTCTGGATCGTCGGCGTCGCCGGTAACTTCACCGGCAATAGCACCCTCAACCTGGCAGGCAATTCAGAGGCTGATTTCCTGCTCGGGATGACGGGTCTGGCCATTCACGACCAGACGTATGAGGGCCCGGTCGGCGGCCGCCGCTGGAAGGTCTACCGTCCTTACGCGGAAGATAACTGGCGGGTCACCCCCAGCATCGTGCTCAACATCGGCTTCGCGTATGGCATGACGACGCCCATCACAGAGGCACACGGACGCCAGGCTGACTACATTCCCACGACTGGGCAGCTTCTGGTTTCCAACCAAAATGGTGTGAATGGGGCGGGGGGCATCAAGATGGATTGGACGGGACTCGAACCGCGCGTCGGCGCCACCTGGAAGGTCTTCGGCAGCGACAAGACGGTGCTGCGAGCCGGCTACTCCATCTTGCACGACTCCGCGTGGAGCCAGGGGGCCCAGGGTCTATGGCAGAACCCGCCCTTCCTGGGCGAGTACAGCGGCTTCGGCCCCCAGGGCTGCGCCTTTGCTACCTCCTACTGCGCTACTACCCTCGCACAATCGCCCTCCGCCATTAGTCTCTCCAACGGGTTTCAGCCCGTTCCCACGCCGCCGACTGCCGCGAGCTTTCAGGGAACCTTCGCTTACGAGCCCACGAATGCGAAGCATGGCATGGTGCAGCAATACAACGTGAACGTTGAGCGCCAGTTGATCGGGAACATCGTACTGACCGCAGGCTATGCCGGTTCCCAAGGCACGCACATCCTGATCGTCGGCAATAGTCTCACTCCTTCCAGTCCGACTGCGTGCGGCACAGTACAAAACTACACCCTCGGTTGCAACTTCAATGGCTCGCCTTACACGTCCCCGTATATCGCGCCCAACTTCAACCAAATTCTTCTCTACGGGGATTTAGGAAAGACAGGTTATAACTCGCTGCAGATCAAAGCAGAGACCAAGACGCCCAAGTACGGCCTCTACGCTCTGTTTGCTTATACCTACTCTCGTACGTATGACAATGGGTTAACCGACGGGTTGGGTTCCGAGACTAGCGCCCCGTTTTTCCCGCTTCCCAACTGGGAGAACCTGGATTGGGGCTTGTCGCAGATCAACCTCGATAACAGCTTCACCGGCAGTGTGATTTACGATTTGCCCTTCGGCCGCGGAAAGCAGTTCGGAGGCGATTGGAATCCGCTGACCAACGCCATTCTTGGCAACTTCCAGGTGACTCTTATCCAAAGAATCTCTTCCGGATTCCCAGTGCCCTTGATCGACAGCATTAACACCTCCGGCACCACGTTCTCGTCCGGAGGCAATGCCTACGATTGGAACCGGCCTAACCGAGTCGCCGGTTGCAACGCCGGCAATGCGGCCCACGGCAAGCTGCAATGGATTAACTCATCCTGCTTTGTTGCGCCCCTCGCCGGCGAGTTGGGTAACGCGGGGCGTGTCCCAGCCATTGGACCCGATTTCGTCAACACCGACTTCTCGGTCATCAAGCAGATCGGGCTGCCCAGAGAGATGGGTTTGAATTTTCGCGCCGAGTTCTTCAACCTCTTCAATCACCCACAGTTTGGTTCGCCCGTGGCCGATGTGAGCTCGGCTGGATTCGGGTTCGTCCAGTCCACCGTGAACAATGGTCGCCTGGTGCAACTAGCGCTCAAGCTGACTTTCTAACCCAGGTTGCTTTCGCCTCACGGCTCTGATCTCCAACTCACCACAAGAACGTCATCCTGAGCGGAGCGCGTCACAGATTTATCGCGTGACACAACTGTGACGGCGCGGAGTCGAAGGACCCCGAGGGTGCTTATCTTACCCATGCTGTTCGGAGCTTTTCACCACTGAAGCCGCACCTAACGGGCCTGCCACGATCTTTCCCTGGGGCCGACAACAAGGACTGCCAGCATCTTGCTATGTCCGGCGGCTACATCTACATTCTCCATAGCCATTTCGGCGACACTTTTCCCGAGGCCAGCTATGCGTCAGATTTCGCTCCGAGTTTCGAACTCGCGGCTCAAAGGCCTTTGAGGATGTTCCTCAGGGCAAGACCATATCGCTGTCGGGGCAGCAGGGCCCGGCTTACTTTCTCGTTCCCGGTGCTTGGATTCTCGCCAACCGGCTATCTGGCTCCTTTGCTGAAAGCAACAAGTCCAAAGCGTTGAACGCAAGGCGGGACGCTCACTAGATCCCCCACGACACCGACCCCACCGTCCCCCTTCCCATAGAAATTCGAGTGGTGTATCCTGATCCTCCATAGAACTTCTAGGGGAGACGGCAGTGGGGAAAAAAGCTCAGTCAGACGGAGAGATGCTCAAGGGGACGCTGGACATGATGATCCTGCGCACCCTGGCCACAGGGGACGCACACGGGCACACCATCGCCAAGGTGATCGAGCGGAGCTCGGAGGATGTTCTCGAGGTAGAGCAAGGATCGCTCTATCCTGCACTGCATCGGCTGGAGGATCGTGGCTGGGTGTCGTCCTACTGGGGCGCGAGCGAGAACAACCGTAAAGCGAAGTTTTACCGGCTCACCCCTGCGGGGAAGAAGCAGCTGGTACGCGAGACGAACCGCTGGCGACAGATGGCCCGTGCGATCGCTCTGGTGATGGGAGAGAAAGTCCCGGTGGAAGGAGGCACGGAATGAGCGTGCGCCGATTCTTTCGCCGCTGGCGGGCAGACGCCGAATTACTCCAGGAAATCGATACCTATTTGACGGAGGAGATCGCTGAGAATGTAGCCCGCGGCATGTCGCCGGAAGAAGCGCGGCGTCAGGCGCACCTCAAATTCGGTAATCCGCAGCGGGTGCGAGAGAGCCTGTGGCAGCAAAACACCATCACCACCATCGACACCCTCTGGCGTGAACTGAAATATGCTGTCAGAACGCTGGCACGGACGCCAGGCTTTGCCGCCATCGCGATCCTGGTGATGGCACTCGGCATTGGCGGCAACGTCGCGCTCTTCACGGTTGTGCGCAGCGTGCTGCTCAAGCCCTTGCCCTATCGCGGTGCGGACCGCTTGTTCACGATCTATGAACATGACGCCCATCACCGGAACTCCGATTCATTTCTGCCTGTAGATGCTGGCAGTTTCTGGGAATGGCAACAGGCCGCCCAGCCTACTGCGGAGATGGCCATGGTATCTCCCTGGCAAGACTACAGCGTCTCGGCTGACGGCGGAAAGCTGCCGGAACAAATCTATGCCGGGTGGTGTTCGTGGAACTTCTTCCCCATGCTCGGCATCACGCCCGCGCTCGGCCGAAGCTTTACCTCGGACGACGACCAGCCCCAGGCAATGGCAACTGCTGTGCTTACTTATTCGTTCTGGAAAAAGCGATACAGCGGTGATCCGGAAATCGCCGGTAAGACCATCTTTCTCGATGCCCGGCCGTATACCGTCGTGGGAGTCTTACCCGCATCCTTTGCCTTCAGCAGCGCATTCGGCGGCAGTAAAATCCAGGTGTGGACCCCCGTCCATCGCGAGGCGCCGCATGCGCTGCTGACCACCTATGAAGATCATGAGTTCGTGGTGTTCGCGCGCTTGCGAAAAGGCGCCACCCTACCGAGGCTCGTGGATCAGTTGAATGCCATCCAGGCACGGATTCAGGCGACCCATCCCGATCCGGCGGTTCACGGTGCGGTCATCGGCAGAACCATGCTGGATGATGTCGTCAACTCCTACAAAACTTCGCTCTATGCCTTGCTCGCCGCAACCGGGTGCGTGTTGCTCATCGCTTGCATGAATGTCGCCGGCCTGTTGGTGGCACGCGCGGCCGCCCGGAGCAAGGACCTGGCGATCCGCGCTGCCCTGGGCGGCAGCCGGTTGCGGCTGCTGCGTGAGCGCCTGCTTGAGAGTCTGATTCTTTCCGCAGCAGGGGGGGCCCTGGGGTTATTGCTTGCGTGGATCGCACTGGGGTGGCTTGTCCATGTGCGCCACGACATGAACCGCGTAGAAGCCATTCACATCGATGGCACAGTTGCGGCCTTCACCGTGGTCGTCATCGCTCTCTGCGCGCTGTTCTCCGGATTGGTCTCCGCATTGAGCTCGAACGGCACACACGTCATGGTTGCCCTGCAGGAGTCATCACGTTCGCACAGCGGCGGAACTGCTCGGGCCAGGCTACGCAAGGTTCTGCTGATTCTGGAGGTAGGTCTCACCGTTGTGCTGCTGGTGGGAGGGGGCTTGCTGCTCAAAAGCTATCAGCGCCTTCGCTCAACCGATATTGGCGTGCCGGTAGAAAACGTGCTCACCATGCACTTCAGCCTGCCCGAGGTGCGCTATAAACAACCCGTCAAGCAGGTCGCTTTTTTCGAGCAACTCATCGCGCGGGTTCGTACGTTGCCCGGTGTACAGGCAGCAGGACTGGTGAGCACGCCTCCTGGTGAAGGCTGGAATGGCGATCGCATGATGCAGGTTGTCGAACATCCGCCATTGCCCAAAAGGGAAGTGCCCGACGTGCTGGTGCGCGGGGCCGAGCCGGGCTACTTTTCCGCCATTCAGATCCCGCTCCTGCACGGCCGCATCTTTACCTTGGATGAGCGGCTGCAGCGTGCCAACGTCGCCGTGATCAACCACAGAGGCGCACAGATCTTGTTTCCCAATGAGGATCCCATCGGAAAGCACCTAAGATCTGAAGAAGGCGGCGATGTCTACGAAGTGGTCGGTGTCGTAGGCGATACCCGCTGGGATATCGCGCAGCCCATCATGCCCACTCTCTATTGGCCGATCTATGGGAACGACTACAGCGGAGCCGCAATTGTGGTTCGCTCCACGCACGATGTGGAATCGCTTGCCTTGCCGGTTCAGCGGGTGATCAGCCAACTCGATCCCGATTTGCCCGTCTCCGATGTAGCCACCCTGCGCGAAGCGATCGGCAAATCCACCATCAACTCCGAATTCAGCTCAAGTCTTGTGGTGGCCTTCTCCGTGATCGCGCTGGCGCTGGCAGCGGCCGGCCTGTATGGAGTGCTGGCCTATCTGATCACCCAGCGCACGAACGAGATCGGTGTACGGATTGCGCTCGGTGCGCAACGCGGCCAACTTTTGCGGCTGATGCTGGTCGACGGACTCAGGCCGGCACTGCTTGGGCTGGCACTCGGGTTGATGGCCAGTGCCGGCGCGGCGCGGCTGATTCGTTCCATGCTCTACGAGACCCAGCCGCTCGACCCGGCAGTATTTGGCTGGGTCGTGGTTGCCCTGTTGCTGGTAGCCATGCTGGCCTGCATAGCCCCGGCGTGGCGCGCTTCCCGGCTCGATCCCGCACAGGCTCTGAGGTCTGAATAGCATTAACAAATTTGCGAGGGAACCCGGCGGAATTCGTCTCGTAACCGCGGTCTATGGTTCCGGACTCGTCCAGGGGAAGCAGTCCTCGTTGCGGGGTTCAATCTATTGCCATGCCACGTACGAAATAGACACATAATTGGTGTTTAATCTCAGCTTGCAAGTTTTGTGTCGAAGAGTGCGTTGCCAGCCATGCCTCCTCAATATCCTCTAATGTTTTCCTAAGCTGACTTCGATACATTCTCCCTTCTGCAGTACTACGATTTCAGGAGTTGCCTAACCCTATCAGCGCTGCTTAGTGATCAACTCGTAGCGTCCACGTGATAGGGAGAGCGCGAAATGCTGTCTGGTGTCCATGTTAAGTGTGATCTATCTACCCGATGGAAGCCATCTTATAGCCTGCTCACTGTGTTCCTGGTTGTTACATCCATCTCAGCCTTCGCGGAGCAGGCACCTACACCGCCAATTCCTCCAGCTTCCAACTTTGCACTCCCTCCGCCGAATGCATGCCAGTCAAACTATGACCAGTTCTATATTGCGGAGCCTGGCGTGTATGCGTACTGGGCTTTGTGCGAAGAGGGAAGTAACCCTGGCGTGTTTGACTACGCGGGCGGATTTGACATTACCCCAGCAAACGACGCGTGGAATTCCGGGCCCGGCACGATTCAGGGAGGGATCCCAGGACCGGTTTCGGACGGAGAAACCGCCGATCAGGTAGCCACCGCATCTTCTTTCATTGCAGCCCAGGGGATTCCTTTGAATACCAATCAGGGAACCATAGCCTTATGGGCGAATTCGGATACAGCGGATTTTCCTATACCCATGATCTATCTCCAGGCCGTAAGCGGCCACGGCAGTTCTTACATTTCCGCCCAGACATTTACTCAGTCGACGAACGAATGTTTTTCGGGTACATTCGGCAACGCTTCCGGCTCATATTTCACTACGCCCACCACACCTGCGGCGTGCGGCTTCGCCCCGAATACATGGCATCGTGTTGTGTTTACCTGGTCCAACGGAACCCTTCATCTGTATGTGGACGGTACCGCCGTTTCCAGCACCACGTACTCCGGATCGTTGGACAACACAATATTCATATACAGGCTCTTTCCAGAGAGCGTTAATACCGCCAAACAGATGAGCCTGGCGAAAGCGTTGCTCTCTAACCAGGCTTGGGATGCTGAGCAGGTCGCGTCGGACCTTAACCCCTCGTTCGTCGTACCGCCGTCAGGTGGGGTCTACATCACGGCGCAACAGCTGGGCACGATCCATCGAGATGTTCTTGGCTATGCGGACGCAAATGCCGATCTATCGACAGTTCAGGTTGTGAACGCGCTTACGACGGGCCTGGTCTTGATGGGGGCCACAGCAGTGCGTCTCGCGAACGGCTCCAGCGGGGCATCTGCCGATCTTGAAGACTGGGAGGGGGGTTCTTCCTGCACGTTGAAGCGAGGTTCCTCAATCCCTCCCCCCAACGGCTCTACGCAAAACACCTTGGACAACTATGTCAGCAAGGTTTCCCGGCCCCTGGGGGCTTCGATGGGGTACACAGTCAATTATGGTACGAATCCGCCGAGCTGCAATGCCGGAGGGGACCCGTCATTAAACGGGGCCAATCTGGTTGCGTCTGCGAATATTCAAAAAGGCTATGGAATCAAATACTGGGAGATAGGCAATGAGTTGTTCGGTGGCGGCTCATTTGAGGCGGATTTTCACCCGAGACCGGGTTTGGGTGCAAGCTACGCTACCTATGAGGCCAACTTTTACAGTCGTATGAAGAGGCAGGACCCGTCTATTTCCATTGGCATACCAATCGCCGACGGGGTGTATTCGTGGCTTGTAAATTGGACGTTTCCCGCGATGCAGAATGCTAAATATGACGCGGTCGTCTATCACAACTATCCGATGACCGACCCGATTTCTGACGGCAAGACGTTATATCCGGAACGAGTGAGCGCAAATGTCGGGCGCACACGAGGGACCCTGCTTGCCCTCCAGACAGAACTGCTGAATATAAAGAAAAGCCCCGATGCGATTTGGATCACCGAGTGGAATGCAAACGTAAACGGCAATCTGTGGTCTCGTCAGACGATGGGAGCGGCGATGCCATTGTATGCGGCCATGTTGCTCGCTGAATATATGCAGGCGGGTGTGCGCTATGCCACCTGGTATGCGCAAGGCATGAGCAACGTTTGCATGATATATAACTACGACCGGAACGGGGAGGCGACGTATAACTGGTGGGATTGCGGTGGTTCTTTTCTCACTTATACGGGCCCTTATGCGGCTGAAACGGTGGTAGGCCTAAAGGCTGGTGACATTACTCCGACCGCCCGGGCGTTTCAAATACTGTCGCAGAGCGGCTTTGTAGCGGAAGGCGAACATATGCTACGCGTATTCACTGATATGCAGAACGCCCCATGGCTAGTGGCCTATGCAGCGACACACGGTCAATCCTACGAAATCATTCTGATCAACAGAGACCGGGATAATGCGCACACTGTTCCGATTCAGATCTCCGGACAAACGGCAGGGCAAGTGGTTAAGCAGTGGACCTATGGGCGTGCTCAGTATGATCAGACGCGGACAGGCAATTGGTCGGTGGGTCCAGTGACTTCGAGCCCATCCGGCCCAAATTCTGGTTTAAGCGGGATCTTGCCGCCCTGGAGCGTCAATGTGTTCCTGGTCAACTAGGCCGCGATGGGGCGCCTGATGTCTTGACTGTGCGTTCGTAGGCAGCCTGAAGTTCTGCGAATACAGAACGCCGCGGCGTGGCTGCCTCAAGATGTATGCCGCGCAACTCTGTCATAAAAGCGTTCCACATCCGTGGACCGCCCTTTTCCAGCAGCTCCGCACGAATAGAAAGTTCACGAGAAACCGGAGTATGCCTGCGTCCCCACGCACCCATCTGGGCAAGCAGCGGAACCAGTTGAATGGCCGGCTCGGTAAGGCTGTAGATTGACTTTTGCTTATGGGAAGGGTCGTCGCGCTTCGATAGCAGGCCCGTTTCCACCAGCCGCTTCAAGCGGTCTGCCAGGATGTTGGAGGCAATGCCTTCTTCTGAAAGGTTCAGGAGCTCTCGATAATGCCGCCGGTTGCCGAACATCAGATCGCGGATAACGATCAAGCTCCAGCGGTCGCCCAGCATCTCGAGAGTGAGATTGATGGGGCAACCGGATCGCTGGGTATCGCGTGGATTCATGTAAAAAATTGTCGCCTCAAAACACCACTTGCCATATGCGTACACTTTTACTATATTGGCTCTGCTTGCACAGTGCAAGCAGATGTCAATCGGGAGATTTGCTTATGTCCAGGCTACGGATCCATTGCTTTTCGGTATCGTTCGACGGCTACAGTGCAGGCCCCCACCAGGATCTTGCTAATCCCGTCGGGGTGGGTGGCCTTCCGGTGTTCGGCTGGCAATTTGCCACCCGTACCCATCATCAAATGCACGGGCAGGAGGGAGGAGCGACAGGGCTCGACGACGATATGGTTGTGCGCGGCTTCGAGGGTATCGGAGCCTGGATCATGGGGCGCAACATGTTTGGTCCGGTGCGTGGGCCATGGCCCGACGACCGTTGGAAGGGCTGGTGGGGCGACGACCCCGTCTACCACGTACCAGTCTTCGTTCTCACGAATTACGCTCGCGCTCCCATCGTCATGCAGGGAGGTACGACCTTCTACTTTGTCACCGAGGGTATCCACGCCGCTCTGGAGAGGGCCAAAGAGGCAGCGAACGGAAAGGATGTCCGGCTAGGTGGCGGCGTCTCCACCATGAAGCAATATCTACGCGCCGGTCTGGTCGATGACATGCATTTCGTCCTTTCCCCAGCGCTGATCGGCTCCGGAGAACGCCTCTTCGACGATCTGAATCTGCCGGATTCAGGGTATGAGCTCAAAGGCCACATGCCCTCTGCAGGCGCGACGCACGTCATGGTCGCCAAGCGCAAATAACAATCCGGGAGAGGAGAATTGTATGAGCGAATTTGAAACAGCAGAAGTCCGGCGATGGGTGGAACCGTAGATCAATGGCCAGACTCCCTCACGCATAGAATCGAGTCAGGGAGGGCGATCGAGTGCCTGCGAACGACATTCTCCGTCTGACAGCTGCCGCAATGGCGCCGAGCACAATTACCGGAATCCAAGTCCGTCACGCCTGGTTCTTCGCCATCTTCCTCTTCTGTGGCGTCATCGTTCTCAGCAACGTGGCGCATTTCATCATCTTCCGCGTCTTGCGGCACAAGGAGAAACAAAGTAAAGACGGCCGCTGGCGCAGTGTGCAGCAGTATCTCAGCCACCCCGCCCGAGCCATATTCTTCATCACTTGCCTGCTCATCTTCCTGCCCCTCGTTCCCCAAGTGTCACCGAGTGTCCAGGCCATAGTGCGCCAGGGCCTCATCATGGCCCTCGTCGTAGCCTTAGGCTGGCTCGCAGTAGGGTGCGTCTATGTCTTCCAGGCCGCCGTACTGAGAAATTACGACCTAAGCGCTGAAAACAACGTTCGCGCGCGGCGTATTCACACCCAGTTCCAACTCTTCCGCCGCCTATTTATCACCTTTATCGTCACTGTCGACATCGGCGCCCTCCTGTGGACATTCAACGACCCGCGTATCTGGCACTATGGTTCCGGCCTTCTCGCCTCGGCCGGGATCGCTTCGATCATCGTTGCAACTGCTGCCAAGTCCACCGTCGCCAACCTTCTCGCCGGCTTGCAAATCGCACTCACCGAGCCGATTCGCATCGACGACGTCGTTGTGGTCCAGGGCGAGTGGGGCCGAGTCGAGGAAATCAATTCGGCCTATGTGGTCATCAGAATCTGGGACCTGCGCCGGCTCATTGTCCCCTTGAGTTATTTCATCGAGAATTCCGTCCAGAACTGGACCCGGCAGTCGGCCGACATCATGGGCACCGCATTCCTCTATGTCGACTACTCCATCCCAGTCGAGGACCTGCGCCAGCAACTCAACGCCATCGTTCACGCTTCGCCACTGTGGGACAAGAAAGTCTGCGGCCTGCAGGTCACCAATCTCAGTGAGCATTCCATGGAACTTCGCTGCCTGGTCAGCTCACGAAACGCAAGCGAAAACTTCGACCTGCGCTGCCTGGTCCGCGAACAAATGGCCGCATGGATCCAGCAGAAGCACCCCACTGCCTTCCCCACCACCCGCCTCGCCGCTATTTCGGGACCACTCAACAACGCCGGCGGTCTCACGAGTGAGGTGGAGAGCCCGGGTTAGACGATGAATTGCTTCGATCCCCGTGCGGTGCCTGGCACTGGACCTTATCGAAGGACGTGGATGGGGATTCCCAGCTTGAGTTTCTTCCACAGCCGGTCTGTCGTATAGACCGGAGCTTCCAGAGCGATCGCCAGTGCTAAACAGGCCCTGTCTCCCAACGAGAGACCGAGCGACCTTGCCTTCTGAACGAGGGTGCCTGCGATCCTGGCCTGCTCGGCAGTAAACGGCTCGATATCGGGAATTGGGTCAACGGCAAGTGTCCAGGATTCGTCAGGATCTCCGCCTTCTCGCACGAGCATTGTCTGCACTTCGGCCAGGTTCACCGCACTCGCCGTCGCACGGCTCAGCAATTCTGGGGTGATTTTCTCCGCGTTTGGCTCATCGTTGAGCATGGCAAGAATGGCGGAAGCGTCCAGAACAATCTTATTCATTCATCGCTGCCCGGCGTCGTTCAGCGATCAGATCATCGGAGAGTAACCGCCCCGGTTTGACGAACGTTCGCAGGCGCTGTCGGGACTTTGCAAGCCGGCTTTGCAGTGTCGAGATGCGAATCTCGTTGTCCTCAATGCGCAGGTCTATTTCGTCGCCGACCTTGAGACCAAGAGCAGAGCGGAAAGCTGCTGGGATAACGACGCGGCCTTTTCCCTCGATCCGGGCGCGACTTTTAAGCTCTGTGTGGGCCATCTGCTCTCCAGTGCCACCAGAATAACAAAGTGACACCTGGCTGTACATTGTGTCCAGCAGTGGAACGCAGCTCGCAGCTCTCGACAGGCGTCGCTTGGTGGCGGCACAGATCTGAAAAGGAAGATTTCAGCGCAAAAACTGGTCCACGAAGCTCTCTCCCAAGCCGACCGCGGTATAGTGCTGGCGGCAAAGATCAATCTTGGTAAACACATCCTCATACCCAAGCACGCGCCCATCCGGGTCGACGTAGATCATCGCGCCGTTCACCTGAAATAGGGTAATCATCTCCAGAACATCAGCCTCTACCACCAGCGTGTGCGTCTCACCCGGAGTCTCATACACATAGGACCCCTCCGTGGCTGTCCAATCATGTTCCAGATAGTGCCAACTCCCCTTGAGCACAAAGCCGTGGACAGGCTGAGGATGACGATGGCGAGAAAGCACGCCTGACTTGCGCACGCGCAAGAGGTTCATCCAGTAGCCCCGGCTGGCCGAGAGGCAGAGCGGACGAAACCAGACATTTTCCTGTTGCGGCACCCACAAGCGCTCATCCTCAGGGATAGCGTTGGGAATCACCAGCTCAGGGAAGCATTCCTTGGGTTGCGGGTGCCGGTAGGGAACGCGTGCTTCGGCTGCGTTGCGTTCTAAATCCGCATGGTTGACGGCGGCATTGCTCATGGTGGACCCCTCCTGTTTCATCCTGCTGCGTACCCGCCATCGACGGGCAAAATTGCGCCGGTGATGAAGCGTGCTGCTTCGGAACAAAGAAACACTGCGGCCCCGGCAACGTCTCCGGGCTCGCCCCAGCGCTGCATCGGTGTGCGGCCCAGAATGGCAGCCGACCGGCTTTCATCTTCCACCAGGCCGCGGGTCAGCTCGGTTGCGATCCAACCGGGAGCAATGGCATTCACCCGGACGCCCTCCGGCGCCCAGGCAACGGCTAGTGCCTTGGTCAATTGTGCCACCCCGCCCTTCGATGCGGTATAGGCAGGAATCGCCGGCCCACCGAAAAACGAGAGCATCGACCCGGTGTTGACGATGGCGCCCCGGGCAGCGGCAAGTTTAGGGCGCGCGCCGACACACATACGCATGGTCCCGGTCAGATTCACGTCGATTACTTTTTGAAAGGTCTCGATATCGTACTCAGCGAAGTTGCGAAAGATCACACCCGCGCAATTGATCAACGCGGCTAATTGGTCGAAGGGAGCCAGCACCGCCGCCACCGACGCAGCCGAGGTCACGTCCAGCTTCACCGCCGACAGATGCGGGTGTTGGGGAACAGCCGCAACCTGCTCATCGGTCAACCCGGTCACGGTTACATCGTAACCGGCCTCGACCATCGCGCTCGCGATGCCAAAACCAATCCCTGTTGTCCCCCCGGTGATGAGCGCTTTCATGGTTTCTCCGGGTGGATCCAGATAGCGTTGCCGCCCCCGGAAACCATGTGAACGTCGAGAACCGTGCTGCGGTCAACAGGACGTTTGCTAAAAGCAATCTGCGTCGCATTGCTGGCAGCATCGGGACCATCGGCATAGATCTCCGCAACATATTTTCCTTCGCCCAGGAAGTCGAGGGGGACTTTGGTATTTCGTTCCTCCCAGTTAGTCAGCGAGCCGACATACCAGTCCTTGCCGCTTCGGCGGGCCAGAGTGATGTACCGCATGGGAAACCCATCGATCGCGTGGACTTCATCCCATGTCGCCGGCACCTGCTTGATGAAGTCGAAGGCCTTCTGTCCCTTGTATTGCTCCGGATAATCGGAAACCATTTCCAGCGGGCTTTCGAATACCACGTACAAGGCCAGCTCCTGGGCCCGTGTTCCCAGCGACATCGGCATTACATTTCGGCCAACAAAGTTCTCGAGATTGGTGTTGTTGAAGGCGCCCGGCGTGTAATCCATAGGACCAGCGAGCATGCGGGTGAAGGGAAGTGTCGTGTTGTGGACCGGCGTCACCCGGGCTGACCATTTGGAATACTCCTTCCCCATCACTCCTTCGCGGGTCACCAAATTAGGATAGGTGCGCCGCAGGCCATCGGGCTTAAAGGCTCCGTGGTAATCGATCATGAGGTGATGCTCGGCAGCTTTCTCCACCACGCGGCGATACCAGTCGACCATCCACTGGTCGTCGCGGTTCATAAAGTCGATCTTGACCCCGGCGACTCCCCATTTTTCAAACAGCGGAAAAGCCTGGTCCATGTATTTGTCGACCGAGGTCCAATGCGACCATAGCCAGATGCGGACGTTCTTCTCCTTGGCGTACCTCAGCAACTCGGGGATATCGACCTTGGGGTTGAACTGGGTAATGTCTGCCGGATCGGCATAATCCCCAGGCTTGGCGCCCGGTGTCGACTTGGCCCAGCCGGCATCGATCAGCATGTAGGGAAAGCCTGAATCCGAAGCAAACTCAATGTAATGCTTTAAGGTTTCGGTGTTCATGCCCGGGGTAAAATTTACCCCGGTTGCGGTGTCGCCCGACCACCAGTCCCATGCAGATTTTCCGGCGTGAATCCATGAGGTGTCGGCGATCTTCGAAGGCGGATTCAGGTTGAGAATCATGTTCGACTCGATCAGGCGCCCGGGCGCATCTCCGATCATGAGCACCCGCCACGGGCTGGTGAATGGGGTTCCGGTGTTCACCGCGACATCTGCGTTGTCCACTCTGGGAGAAAGCTGGGCCTTCAGGCTAAACGTCGGGTGGTCGCTACGCAGATACATGCCGGCGTAGTTGTCGATATTCGCTTCCGTGATAGCTACCCAGCCGGTGCCCGGGACCTCTGCCAGCAGAGGCAGCGCGATCAACCAGTCACGATGGAGGCCGCTCACCGTCCGCATCTGGTAGTCGTCTTCATAGGAGGACTGGAAACCGTTGAGCACCAGCGGGTACAGCGTCGCATCTTTGCTGTACCGGAATTGAGTACGCTCACCAGTGATGTGGACGTTATGGAGAGATGGCTGCTCAGGAACGACATAGCGAAACGCTACGCCGTCGTCGAAGGCTCGTACCTCGACGGATAAGCTGACCCCGGAATCGCCGGAAAATTCTGCGATCAGGGAATTGTAATGATCGCGGACGTCTTTCGTTTTGCCTACAGGGATGGTATAGCTGTCGTCTTTGCTGTCGTGCTGTGCGTTGACGTAACGCCAGCCGGGACCAAGAGGGGATTGATCTTGTAGATCCAGGCCTAGTTCCGATGGATCCATCAGGGGCTTGCCCCGAAAGGTAACGGCATAGTGAAGAACAGCCTGTCCGGAGAGGGTGAACACAATTTGTCCGTTCGGAGACGCGACTTGCAGAGGATTCTGGGCAACAGCAACCGAGACGAGCGAAAACGCTAACGCGACGCGAAGAATCAGCATAGTTTCTCCGGTCGAATAGTATTACAAGAAGCGCCAACTGGAAACGCGAAGGGTGCCCCAGGTCTCGCTTTTGAGACCTGGGATCCTCCTAGAAAAGGCCAATTGAGTCCGGCCTGCAATAGACCGCGCAGGCTGCGGAAAAGTCATTGCCGAGGACAAGAGAAAGGTAGTACGGCTTTAGAGCCTGTGTGAGAACCAGGATTTACGAATTTAGTCCCGCAGGGACGGCTGGAGCTTGTCCAGGATTGCGTTGCGGCCTATTTTCAGCCGTCCCTGCGGGACTGGGTCGTCCTTTCAAATCCAACCCAGGACTAGCGTCCTGGGCTAAGTTCAGCCGTCCCTACGGGACTAGGTTTGGAAATGGAGTTCTCACACACGGGCTTTAGCCCGTACATAAACCAAGCAAAGTATTCGGCCTTTAGGCCCTGAGGTACGTTCTCGCTTTTCAGCAGCCGGTACAGCCGTGCCCTCAAGCAGGTCCCAGACCAAGAGCAGCGTTGAGCATAGCCAGCGCGCCCTTCTCCTGATCGGAGACGGAAGCTCCACCGAAACCAAGAAAGCCACCTTCCTTAGCGGCCT
Source organism: uncultured Acidobacteriaceae bacterium (assembly GCA_963830325.1). GTDB lineage: Bacteria > Acidobacteriota > Terriglobia > Terriglobales > Acidobacteriaceae > PALSA-350. Next base: position 11,254 of record CAWHMV010000002.1, on the reverse strand, counting down.
CCGCAGTGGCCTGTGCCACCTTTGCCAGCCACACCTTGATTTCACTCGTTTCCTCGGGCGTAGCCTTACTGGTGAGCAGTGCCGAGGTCCGTCTCAGGATCTCCGCCGCAGCCTCCTGTACCTGACCCGGCGTAGCACCTGGCGGCGGTTTAGGAATAGCCATGGTCTGTGTTACATCCTCAGACAGCGCTTTCAGCAATGGTGTCTGTGCCGCACCCACCGATTGCATAATCGTTTTCGCCGCGGCGGTGGATTCCTGTACCAGCCCCACCGGTCCACTTGGACTGGCAGCGACCACCAACATGCCCGCCATTAAAGGTGAGGAGCGGAGAAGGTCCCACTCATCGACACTAAAATCCGCTTTGCCACTCATCGAAGATCCTTTCGCTAGTGTGGGTTCAATAAGCCGCCCAACGCATTGCCCAGCGGATTGCTCTGGTTTCCGTTCTGCTTGCCATTGCCTTTGCCATTCAGCAGCTGTTGGCCCGCACTCGCTCCTGCCCCCGCCGCAACCCCGCGCAGGTTTGGGGCGAAGGTGGGGTTGCTGGTTGTTCCCCCGATGGCCACCGGGATCCCGTTCTTCAATACCCCGCCCGCAAGCCCACCGATAGAACCCAGGCCGCCTGCCGCCCCACCTGCCCCGCCACCAGGGACCATCCCCATCAGTCCGCCCAATACCGCCGCCTTGCCTCCTGCGGCACTCGCCGGTGCGGCGTTGTTGCCCGACGCTCCCCCTGTGAGGCCGGTAAGTTTCAAGACGACGTTGTAGTTCAGCGCTCCCACCGGGCTCACGCTGCCTGCGCCGGTCGCCGTTCCAACTCCAGCCACGTCTAACGCAACATTGTCAGTCTGTATTCCGCCGCCTGCCTCACGGATATTCATACTCAGCGAACGGATGTTAGTTCCCGAACCGGTAGCGCTACCAATTCGTCCCCCCGTCAACTGCGAAAGTGTTTGCAGCTTCGAACCGAGGTCGAAGCCAGCCAACTGCGTGTTGTCCAAACGGACGGGTCCGCTAATGACGGGGTTCGCCGACGACCCTGAAACCGTCAGCGCAGTGGTCAACGTGCCGCCCTTCAGCTGAGATCCCTGCGGCAGGCGTACGCCAAGCGCGGGCAGGAAGGCCTCGATCTCATCAATCGGCACACCATTCGCGTTCACCTTTAAATTGATCGCCGTCGTCGGTCCACTCGCCTGGTAAGTCCCAGCCGTGTTGATCGTCGCCTTGCCCACGGTGAACACCGCCTTCTGGATCTCCCCGGTCATCGCCTGCTCGTTCTGGACGATGGCAAACTGCACCTGCACCGGCTTGGCGGAAGGCTGACCGTCTTTCGCCAGCTTGATCCCGGCAATCTGCGTCGAGCCCGTAGCATTCAACGTCTGCCCGTTGGACTGCACCTGGGCCTGCAGATCTGCGGTCCCGGCAATGCCGGCGTCGGGAGGCAAGATGCCTGAAGAACCTAGCTCCACGTGCTTCAACGTGACCTGCGCATCCAGAGGCGTCGCCGCGTTATTCGCCTGGTTGAACGGCCCCACCTTGCCATTCGCGCTCATGCTGCCGCCCCCGGGAAGTTGGCCGCTCACACTGAACGGCGACTGGGTTTTCGGGGTCACGTTCGAGATCTGCGCGTTCAACTGTTGGTAGACCGCCGCGCCGCTCTGTCCCGCGGTTTTCAGCGTCACCGATCCATTCTTGATCTGTGCGCTATCCACCGACAGGTTGTCGAGCATCGTCGTTCCCTCGGGGTTAGCGCCCGCGGGTGCGGGCTGCTTAGGTGCATTGCTCCGCACCAGGGTGATGTTCGGACTATCCACCTCCAGCTTGCTCACGTGCATCTGCTGCCCGTTCCAGCTGGCGTCGAGAACCATGTCGCCCACCAGACCCGTAACGCCGTCCGAGGCATCCACAAAGCCCGCCGCCAGGGGATCGATATGCTTCATCTCCAGATGTCCCGAGAAAGGTGTTGCGGATGCATCCTGCTGGTTGATCGGCCCTGCGGTTCCGCTCAGGCTCACTGTCCCGTCAGCAGGCAGATGAGCAGACACGGTGAAGGGAAACGAATTCCTGAAGCCAAAGTCCTTTGCTTCCAGATTCACCTGGTCATACACCCGGGAAGGCGCGCCTGCGGCCGGCTGGGTCCCCACGGTGAACCGCCCATTCTCCACGGTCACATGGCCCACAGTCAGATCTGGAAACGCCTGCTTCGTGTCCGCATCCTGGGCCGTCGCCCCGGATTTCCCTATAGTTGAATAGTTCCACGTACCGTTGGCCGCGCGCAGCAGCTGCACTTTGGGGGACACGAGCGAGAATCCGCGGATACGGACCTGCTTGCTCAGTATTAAAGGAAGAAGCTCCACCCCTATTTTGACGCTGTCCGCCTGAATAAACGGCTGCGTACTGAACGCCGGGTCATCGGCAACGGTGGCATCGCTAGCGACCAGGCCACCTGACCACACGGACAGATCCAGCTTTCCGATGCTCACCTTGCGGCCCAGCGACTTCGTCAGGGTGGATTCGATCCGGGTACGGAAACTATCCGCGTTCAGGAACAGGGGCAGGCAAACCGCCACCAGGAGGATGAGCGCCACCACGGCGCCCAGGGCAATCAGAACGAACCGGGGCAACTTTCCCATATCAACAACCTCGGACTTCGTGTGACGTTGGATGCTGCGAAAGAACTTTCTGTTGCGCTCCTGACTAGACGAGCACACCCGCTGTATTGACTCGAATCATACTCGTGATTGATGGTTCCGGTTCCTCTTGAGCTCGCCCTGCGGATCATTCTTCCTCCTCACGGGCGGCCAACCGGCTTCCGACTCAGCGTCAGGCCATCTCCATCCTCCGTCTTCTGGTCTGTAGGGAGGCCGGTATCGAGTCAGTGAACATACGCCACTGCTCGGAAGTTGCATTTGCGGGCCGTTAATATGAGATTAAAAAGAACAAAAGCACTCAAGACAAATGATTTGAAGACCCACGGTTCCCACATGAAGATAAAGCTCAACGCGCATCTGACCGAACAAGTACTGGCCCTGACCAACGACTACCATTATTCGCCAGATGAATTGATCAGCATGGGAATTGCGCTAGCCGGCGTCCTATTGCAGGAGAAAGCGCTCGGGAACCAGGTCGTGGTGGTTGCACCGAACGGTAAGAAGGTAGCGGAATTCAAAGAGGTGGAACCGAGGGCCATCCATGACATGGCCAAAGAATACATACAGAGTATTTGCCCAGGCATGGCAGAAGCTCCCGCAACTCTTCTGGTAGCGCAACTCGAGCGCGAACGAGATGTCGAACGTCGGCGCTGAAATAAGCAACAATTCTTTAGCCCAGGCCGTGCGCTCGTCATTGCATAAGAACCTGAATTCTTTGTCATAGGTTGTTGTTATGAATGCAACTCCGCCTCATCACTACCTCCCTTGCAAACGTCTCCGCTAAACACCTTCAAGATCTATCAACAAAGTCTCGATAAGTGAGCGAACTCACTGAGCGCCTGCTGGCTTTTTCGCCAGGGCCCAGAACCGCCGTATCTCGATGCTGGTTACGCAAAAGTGAGTTAGACCATAATTTCTCCACTTAGAGGCAAGCTATGGTTGATGCTCGTCGCGATGGTACAAACACGGCTATAGGTACAACTGACTTAGAGTTTCCGGCATTCTGAATCAACACAACATGGTGGACGTGCAGGAAAGGGCACTCCAGCATGGGCTGCTTGAGGAGCACGAAGTGGTACCCGCTGCTCCAGCGGTGGCTGCCGCAATACCGGCCAAGCCGCTTGTGGGTGATCTGAGCAAGGACCAGGTGTTGCGCCTCGCCGAAGAACAGCTGGAAGTAGGAAACAAGTTAGTCGAGCAGGGAACAACCCGCATTCGGCGCTTCGTAACCGAGAAGCCCGTCGAAGCCTCGGTCACCCTGCACGAGGAGCACGCTGAAGTGGTCCGCCGTGCAGTGACTGATCCCTCCTATGTGCAGGACATCGACTGGTCCGACACGACCGTCGAGGTGATTGAGACTGCAGAGCAGGCCGTGGTCAGCAAGTCCTCCCACATCGCGGAGGAGGTCGTGGTGGGCAAGACCGGTTCCAGCAGGTGTACTAACCGATCATTGCTCCGCCAAACTAAGTGAACCGCTGGGTTACTAGAACCCTTCCTGGTCTCACTACCCCTCGACGCGGCATAGGTGACAGGCGTACAGTGTTCACCGCATTCCATTTCATCTGAGGGGGCTCCTATGTTGAAGCCTTTCCTGATTCTCTCCGCCCTGGTGCTCTACGGCGTTTCCGCGTCACCTCCGCAAGCGCCGCAGCAACCCGCCGCTGCCCCTGCCGCTGCCCCGGCCACCGCCGACGCCAAAATTCCTCCGGAAGCCGTGAACCAGGTCAATCCTGTAAAAGCCAGCGCCGAATCGCTGTCTCGAGCCAAAAAGATATACGGCTACGAGTGTGCCGCGTGCCATGGAGACGACGGCGGCGGCGCCGGCGACCTGGCCAAGAACATGAAGGCGAAAATGGCCGATTTCCGCGACCCTACCTCCCTGAAAGGCCAGACCGACGGTGAACTCTTCTACATCATCAAGAACGGCAAGGGCGAAATGGAGGGGGAAGGGCCGCGTCTCAAGCCGGAGGACACCTGGAACCTGGTGAACTATCTCCGCTCCATGGCGAAGGGGTAATCCACAGCCACAGCCCAGGGCCAGCCTGAAGAGCACCAATCCCGACTGGGCACCCTAGGAAAGGCTCATTGTGGTCTGACCCAACATCTAAAAAGGGTTCGCCTTCCCAAAATGCACCACTTGTGCGTAAACTAATCGTCAAGATGCAGAGTGCGTCGCGCCAATTTAGCTTTACCTACCGCTACTGGTACCCAGTAGCGGCTCTGGTGGCGTGCGCGCATCTTCGAATTTGATCTTCTAAGCTAAGAGCGCAATCTACACCCAGGGCCGCGACCAAAGTCGCGGCCCTTTTCATTTGCCAACCAGAATCCAAGGAGACCACGAAAATGCACAGCCTCACCGTAGAAGCCGGTACCGAGTCAGCGCCAGTCAAGGCTCCCATGCCACCGCGAGAGCTGTTCAGCAGCGCGAGGATAGGGAAGCGAACCGTCGTCCAAGTAGGATCCGTAGAGATCGGCGCCGGTCAGGCGGTAATGATGGCCGGGCCATGTTCTGTAGAGTCTTACGAGCAGCTGCTGGCAACCGCCGAAGCAGTAAAACTTGCCGGCGCCGTGATTTTGCGTGGCGGTGCTTATAAGCCGCGGACCTCTCCCTATGACTTTCAGGGTCTCGGAGTCGAGGCTCTGCAAATTCTCCGTCGGGTTCGCGAAGAAACAGGCTTGCCGATCGTCTCGGAAGTTCTGAGCACGGACGATATCGAAATCGTTGCCGAGCACGTGGACATGCTGCAGGTGGGAGCACGCAACATGCAGAATTTCGCCCTGCTTCGGCGACTGGGACAGTTACGAAAACCAGTCCTGCTCAAACGCAGCCCGGCAGCGACCGTGAGGGAGTGGTTGCTCGCCGCGGAGTATCTACTGGCCGGCGGCAACGGGCAGGTCGTCTTGTGCGAACGGGGAATCCGTTCCTACGACCCCGAGCTGCGCAACACCCTCGACCTGGCAGGCATGGCGCTGGCGAGGCAGTTGAGCCACTTGCCGGTCATTGCCGACCCTTCGCACGCGACTGGAAGACGCGATCTGATCCCCGCAATGTGCCGTGCAGCACTGGCCGCGGGTGCCGATGGCCTGATCATCGAGGTACATCCCGATCCCGACAACGCCGTGTCGGACGGAAAACAATCGCTGGATTTCCCCAGCTTCGCTGGCATGATGGAGACGATGCGGATGTGAGGGGCACGCAAGGCCTGTCGGCCAGTCAGAGGACCACGTCGCTCATATCAATGAGTGCCACCTCACCCTTCTTACAAACCGGGCACCATCGCCGGTGGAGGTACAGTAGATCGCCGGCCCTATTCCGCGCTAGAAGCGCCTCTTGTTTGAGCGGATAGACATTTGGCCGTCCCGGTAGCAGGACAGTCAGCGGCGCTCGGAATTCCTTCCATAAGCGGACGGCCGCTTGATACTGATGCTCCAGTCGGCGATATTCAGCGCAAGCCATACAATATGTTGGATGCAGCCGGATCGCCGGGCAACCGGCTCTTCTACAAGAAGTGAGCCGAAAGTACAGAATTTGCGAGCGGCCATGGTCGTCGCTCCGTTCAATCGTTTTGGCACACGTCGCAGTTCTTGCGGTGAAATTGGATAAGGTAAGCCGTCCGAAATTGCCCAACCCGCCGTGTCCCCGTAAATTCCCGGCGTCCCTCGGACAGACGCTGAGCGACCACGTGCCGCCGTTTGGCGTACTCTTTGGAACTCCATTCCAGTTCTATGAACTCTGAACAAGGCATGACGAATCGCACTCCAGTACAACAAGCTGTTTCTTTTACTAAGGGAAGAACGGGGCACGCTCTTCGCTGGATCTGGATTGCACGATGACGGCACCGACCTGACGTAACCCACAGTGATGACCATTTGGGGAGGCCATCCTCGCAGGGCTCCTCCAGTGAGATCAAAACCGGGACGCACCTCACTGGACCAAGGACACAGCTTCAAAGGCTGCCGAAAAACTCAATGCCGAGGGCGCAGGAAGGTATGGAGGGGAAGGTAGGTACGGCTTCAGCCCGGACATAAACCTGGCAGAATCATTTGGCCTTTAGAGTCTGAGTGAGAACCCAAAAAAGAAACCGCAGATCTCTCCACTACGCTACGCTCCGGTCGAGATGACAATTCTGTTGCGCTCAAGGCTTCGTGTTTCTCCTGGAAACGCGGAATTCTATCCTCAACGGACTTGTCATCTCGACCGGAGCGTACCCGGATTTCCTGCCACGTAGCACTGGAAACTACCGCGTGTGCGGCTTTCAGTAAGGAAAGCCGCATGAAGTTCGCCAACGCCACCAATACCAACAGGAAATCCGGGGTAGCGTAGTGGAGCGATCTGCGGTTTCTTTTTTGTTCTCACGCAGACTCTAAAAGGCCCTGAGGTACGCCTTCCATTTCATTTCTACCGAAATCGTCCAATTTCCGCAGCCTGTTTAGCCCCTGGGCTTTTTTTCGGCCCAGAATTCCTCAGACAAATTATCTCGGGCAGGAAACGCCCAGCAGGGGCTGAAGAGCGTATGCGCGAGTCTTTCCCGAGTCGCGGCTCCGATGCTTTGTATCAGGGCACGGCTTCAGTCGGGTCGCAGAGGCCCATCAAAAATCCAGGCTTTATAGCCGCTGGGCTTTCTTCGGGCGCAGAACTCTCCAACCAAAGTATTCCGGGCCGATCCGCCCCAGCAGCGGCTGAAGCGTGTGAGCGAGTCTTTCCCGAGCCACGGCTCGAATGCCCTGTATCAGGGCACGACTTCAGTCGGGCCGTAAAGGCCCAACAAAAATCCGGGCTTTAGCCCCTGGCCTTTTCCGGCGCAGAATCCCAGACAAAGTATTTTGGGCCGGGATACGCTCCAGCCGAGGCTGAGGAGCGTGTGAGGGAGTCATTTCCAAACTCGCAGCTGGCATCGGGTGGCATGGAACTCGGCATTCCATTTAGTATTGGTTCCAGGCAATCGGCGTCATTATGCATGACCCCGAAGCGCCCGAATTGTGGCAATGTTTTCCTAAGCCACACGGAATGAACGTGATACAGTAGGTATTGCGTCAGCATCTGGGGACGTAGCTCAGTTGGTTAGAGCGCTGCCCTGTCACGGCAGAGGTCGCGGGTTCGAGCCCCGTCGTCCCCGCCATACATTCCAAATGACTTATGGAACGATATGGAACCTATAGTGACAAGCGAATCTGGGTTCGATATGGGTGCAATAAGAACCCGTATCGAGCCAATTTGAGGGTGTTCTTCACCCGCTTCCTTTGCACCCAGATTTGGAATCATCATCTTTACAACCTTGCTCTGTGCGGCGCGCTTGTTCGAGTTTAGGCCTGCGTATAAACGTCGAGCGTGATCCTACTATTGGCGTGCCGTAAGAGCTCCTGAACGGTTTTGACATCCTCCCCGTTCGCCTTCAGCAATGTGCCGAAGGAGTGACGGAAAGTGTGCCAGCCGATGTTCTTGTGGATGCCAGCCTTGCGCGCGACCGGCTTGATGTAGCGCTTCATCAGATTGTCCGGCCAGTAGGGCTGCTCGCCCTTCATGGTCGGACTTGCGAAGATGTAATCTTCCGCCATCGGATAGGGGCTTGATCCGACGCCAGCGCAGAAGATCCTCCGCGATGTAGCTGTCGAGGGGAACCGGTTTGGCTGAGGCCTCCGTCTTGCAGTTGCCCACTACCTGATGCCAGATCGATCGCGTCACGCTGAGTTCCAGGTCTCGAAATTGACATCCTCCCAGCGAATGCGCAAGCAGTTCGCTGACCCGAAGTCCCGTTGCCGCATCAAGAAGACCAGCGTGCGTTCCCGATGGTCAAGCTGCTGAGAAGAAGCTGGAGTTCCGCCAATTCGAGCACATCGGGAACCCTCTCTCGCTTCGCGCTCTGCCGCACGAGTTTGATTGGGTTGCGTTCCACCCACTCGTACCGCATGGCGTGATGGAAGATGGCGCTCATCAGATTTCGAATCTTCGCCCTTGTGCCTTTCGCCCGCTTAATGCCGTCGAGCCATTCCTCAACTGCGACCGGCTTGACTTGGTCGAGCCGGTGATTGCCCCACCGCGGAAGAATCCAGGCCTTCAGGTAGCATTCGTAGCCGGCTCGCGTCGAAAACGCCTTTCGTCCGCTGGCTCTCGCCGACCAACTCCTTCAGCCGGTAATGAGCAACGAGTTCTGCAGATCGTTTCCGGCCCGGCTTCCGCGTGCGGGGTTTGTTCGTTTGCGTCAATGCGCAATGCTTGAGCTGCTTTGAGAGCCGATGTTTCGTTAGCGAAGCGTTGTGACCGTTCCGACGATGGCCTTGCGGTGCTTGCTCTTGCCGTCAGTTCCGGTCTCCCACCACCGAAAAATCCAAACATCAGGCCCGCTTTGCCGCTTTTCGCGCTGCACGCTTCCTTGTTGATACCGTGTTCGCCTAAACATTATTTCTCCTGTCTCAGGCGGAAACGGATGGCTGATTAAGGTAACGCCGCGCCGGGCAGAGGTCGATACCTCGTTTTCCACCTGCCTATTGACTTTCAATCCACTCTTCGATCGCGGATGCCCGGAATCGCCACAACTTTCCAACGTGGATCCCTCGAACGACGCCTCGTCGAGCAAGCTTCTGAAGGGTCTTTGGATGGATTTTCATTACCGCCGCGGCTTCTTCAGAGTTCAGCAGTGGCTCCGGGACAGATGCTGCGCGAAACGCCGAATTTGTGGCATCCCCTTTCGGCGCGGGCACCTGTGATTCGTATGGGTAGGAGCTAGATGAAGAGGACATCGCCACCTCCAAAAATGATAACCAGGACCGGCATTCACTTTCGATACGCCTGATCGATTCCGAGGGCTACTCTTCCAGAGTGGATGGTTGGGGCTCCTGTGTCCAAGACTTCTTGTCTATGGCGGCATAGCCTGCAGCTATTGCGACCATTGATGTTGCAGGCTCGGTGGATCAGGATGCTTGAGCGACGGGTACCCGAAAGTGCCCTATTGACGAATAAAGACGTTGATTCGAGGCTAGATTGCAGTTTGATTTCGACATGGGCTTCGTCCGCGATCTGGGATGGAGCCCTTCTGAGCGACGGAGTTCAAGGCCATGTCTGATCTTGTGGAGTTCCGACATTTGAAGTACATCCTAGCTGTTGCTGAGACCGCTAACTTCACTCGGGCCGCCGAGCGTCTCTTTCTCGCTCAACCGTCGCTCAGTAAGCAAATCAAGGACCTCGAGGATGAGATTGGATTTCCCATCTTTGTTCGCAGCCAGATGGCGTGCGGATTACGCCCGCCGGACAGATGATTGTTACGTATGCACAGGAAGCCTTGTCCGCGCGAGGGGAAATCATCACAATGGCTCGTGCAGTTCACAAAGGTGAAGTAGCTCCTTTAAGGCTCGGCTTTTCGCCCTTCGTGAATCCAGAACTTCTTGAATTTCTTTCGTGACGGTTATGCCAACCTCTTTCCAGACTGCCCGATCCATTTATCAGGGGGCAATTCTTTGCACATGCTTCAGCGGCTTGAGCAGGAAAGTCTCGATGGTGCCCTTCTTCCGATGCCAATCGAGGGTCCGGATTGGGTAACGCAGCAATTAGCGCGTGATCCGCTGGTAGTTTGTATGCGCACAGATGACGTCTTGGCACGCTCACAGGAGGTTCTCTATTGGGGATCTATCGTCAAAGCTGAAAATATTTCGTGATCCGGAAATACACCCGACCGCGCACGATAGGCTATTGGAAATGCTTATGGAGGTCGGAATCAATCCAGAGGCGTCTTGTTTGGCAGCGACACCGGCCGATATTCAATGGATGGTTCGAGCTGGGTACGGGGTAGCACTTGTTGACCAAAGGGCCATTCTCGATTCCGGCCTTACTACGAGACCAATTGCGGGAATCAACTGGACTGCGGACACTGCGTTTGTTCACCACAAAAAGGCCGATCATTTGGCTCTGCCGTTTCTAGTTCGTTTCCTCCAGCGGACACCTGCAAGCACGCCCGCCAAGAGCACGATCCACCCAAGCAAATTTACACTCTTCAATTGAATCCTTCTCGCCTTGATCAAGAACCACCCTTTCTCTTCGACGTAAGCCCCGCTGAAATATTACATACAAGTTGGGGAATGAATCGTGCGAATCTATCGGGCGATAGACAAAAGCTATTGCGCTATAGACAGGAAGTCTTGGACAACGAACACGCCGCCGCCTAACTTTCGACATTAAGCAGCTGACTTCGAGGTCCTGCTGGAGGTGTGAATGTCACGTATATTCCGTAGCCAATTCTCTTTGCATATCGTGCGCGTCCGCTGGCCTAGTGGGACGCGCTCGATTGTCACTTTACTAGCTTTCTCGTTGCACATCTGCGACCGCCTTGGCGCAGGGCGGATCGCCCTTTGATACTGGATTCACTGCGATTCAAACCCTTTTCACTGGAACCGTTGCCAAGGTCGCAAGTCTCGTCGCCATTGTGATCGGAGGCTATGGGTTCGCCCACGGAGAGCATTATGCGCCAGGCCGGTCGAGGATACCGTCGGCGATGGTGGCGTCGCCGATTTGCTCGTGCCATTGGGCGATGGGAACTTGTGAAGTCAGGATGGTCGATCGTGTTTGATAACGCTCTTCACAGATTTCCCAGAAGTCGCGCCGCTCGGATTG
>CAWHMV010000001.1:0-15687 GCA_963830325.1 uncultured Acidobacteriaceae bacterium | reverse complement strand
GAACGATATGCGGCGTATCCATCTTCATGCGCTCGGCTGGAATGATCCCAACGTGCATCGTCCAGATCGAACTCTGCCCATTCGGCGCTTCGATTAGCTCAGCTCGTGCGCACAAACGTATAGGCCATGAGTTTCATGGCAAAGCGCGTGATTGCGTCTCCGTCGTAGCTGTCCATCTGAACGAGCGGCTGGGGCAGTTCTTTCGGCACCGATGCGTGCGAAGTTCTCCCTCCTTGGTATCCGCGAGGATGTCACGCGGTTTGAAATCCGCAGCAGGATTCCGGCTCGCAATGCCGTGGGCGATAGCGTATCGGAAGATCTGAGCCCGTGGTCTCATGAGCGCGTTTGGCTACGTCTCGCGCACCACGCCCCTCGACGACGAGTATGAGTTGCCGAATATCGGCGGCCGTGACGACGTCGATGAACTTGTGACCGAACGCCGGAAAAACGTCTGCTTCCAGTCGACGCAAAACGCTAATCGGAATGGCGCGGAGACTAGCCGACAGCCCACCAATCCCACGATTTTCGAGCGATACTTTTCGAAGCTATTTTCAGCTTCCCGCTGGCGCGCGTCGGATTCCTTGTTTCGCATGCGCCTCCGCCTTTCGTTCCGCCATTGGGTCCACACCGGCCGCGAGCATCTTGCGTCCCGTAAAGTGACTGTTCGCGGGCCACGGCGAGACTGACGAGCCGGATATTCGCCGAGCGCCATCAGCTTCTCTTTTTGGTCAAAGCGATAGCGCCAGCGCCACAGCTTTGATCCGCTAGGGTTGACCAACGAAAGAGGCCATCACGGTCATCATCTAATGGCTTTTGGCCCGGCTTTTCCCCGGACCGCGGTATCCGTCAGCGCCAATCGTTACCTCCGAGTGCGGATTTAGTCGTACCCCACTTTCAAGAGGTTTGTACCCCTATCCGTACCCCAGTTTTCGAATGGCTCTTGACGCACGTCCGCGGGCCTCGCTGGACGAAATATCCGTAACCGATTGATTTATAATGGTCTTTACTATCTGTAGAGGTTCAGGGAAGTGCGAGGAAGTGCAGGACTGGTTGCCCCCAGGATTCGAACCCCGATATGCTGCTCCAGAGGCAGCTGTCCTACCATTGAACGAGGGGCAATGCGGTCGACACCAAGCCGGCGGATACGCCGGCTTCCCTATTCAAGAGCAGGACTCCCGCTGGTCAATCCAAGCTGCACCTGCAGGGACGCGGCGGAAGACCGGCTGCGGGCACGTCAGCATCGACGCTACCGAGCAGTCGAGTCTTCGCCGGATGCGGTCCTGTTTCGCGGGCCCATGGTTAACAGGTGACACAGGAGTGAACGGAAACGTCTTTGACAATGGGCCGGCGGCGGCGGCGGAAGCCGAGCCGTACTGGATCGTGTAGTCGAATGTGCCCTCCATGATCACATGGATGACGATGGAGCCGTCCCGGCCAGTGTGTCCCCGGACTGGCGGACCACGGCCTCCGTTGTCCAGAAACGTTATGGCAAAGTGACGAAATCTGGTGAACGGTTGGTTCATCAGGATTCCGCCGGCCGGACCTCGGAGACGCCCGGATCGTCGCCTGGATCGGCGACGACCGTCCTGGGTGCAAATGCGGAAGCTGCGGGGATTGTTAGAGTGCTGCCCGTATCATGCCTCTCTCTCGAAGAAGTTCGTGGATGGAATGGACCCGGCAAGATGCCCGGCCCGGAATGTGACCTGGTTGTTTCCTTAACAACATGGTATGTGCCCTCCGCGGCGCTTACCTTCAGCCGGCGATCACAGACTCAGGCACTAGAACCTTTAGAGATCTTCGCTTGCGGTAACTCACTCGCGACAGGCGTAACAGTTCGCACACGCATCAGCTGCCGATAACGAGGATCTTTTCGCAGCGATTCCATGTCAGGTAAAGGAGGGAATTGTAAGTCTGTGGCACCTCTACGAGAACAGGCAGCGACCGTCATCAGCGCATCTTCCCGCTTTCCCAGAAGCTCGAGGATCCTCACTTTGTACAGCTGCGAGTCCATGTCACGAGCCCCAGGGATTCGGCTCGCTCGATGAGGAGTGGAGCCTGTTGCGGACTCCCTGACATGACCTTGTAGAGGGCGAGCAGCATCCAGCTCGGGCCATCCGATGGGTCTGTGAGCAGGTGGCGTTCGGCTTCCTTCGAGGCCCGCGAATAAGCGTCTCTCGCCTCGCCCCGGTGCTTCCGCAGAGAAGAAAGGCAATCGGCAAGCTCTAACCAATTCGTATCCTGGGCAGGGTTCAGTTGTACTGCTTTACGCGCGAAGGGCAGTGCCTGTTCATATTTTTCCTGGTAGCGCAAAGCGAGCGAGACGTTCGCGGCAGCGAAGCTTGACTCAGGATCCAAGGCCAGGCTCTGCTTGACACTCTCTAAACCTTCAGTGAATTCGCCGATCTGGAGATACTCCACGCCCAGATTACTCAAAGACATGGCGTATTTCGGAGCAGCCAGACTGGCCGCACGAAATGCCTGGATCGCCTCCTGATACTTCGCTTGCCCATGCAGGCCAAAGCCAAGTTCGTTGTAGGCCAACCAGTAGTTAGGGTGCTCCTTCAGAGCTCTACGGAAGGCTTTCTCAGCTTCTTCCCAGCGATCCAAACGGGCGTACATCTGCGCCTGCCAGACCAGCGTTCGCTGATTCGATGGATCGAGCGAAAGCGCCTTGGCGATCTCGTCCAGGGCTCCCCGCTCATTGCCGGTTTGTTCGAAAACAGACGCCAGGGCGAGGTGTCCGTCTGCGAGGCCAGGATGCATCGAGAGCGCAACGCGGCAGTTTCCGTAAGCCAGGTCGAGAGCTCCGGGAACTCGTCGCATTGCATACAGCCGGACATATGCGATGGCGAGCTTGGCATGAGCAATGGCGTAGCGAGGATCCAGATCCGTCGCCTGCTTGTATTGGTCTATGGCTGCATCGAGTCCGACATCGTTTGGCTGCTTCATGAGCGTCTCGGCCGACTGGAAGGCGGTAAACGCGGCGGTCGAATGGGTTTCCGGTTCCGTTTGGTCATCGTGATTTAGATAGCTATCCAGATCCAGGAGTGACGCTGCGGCCAGAACAGCCATTCCCGGCAGGGACGTTATCTGGTTAGCTGCGCAGGTCAGCTTCTTCTCACGAAGTGGTTGACCGGATGAGGGATCCAACAAACGCAGAGAAAGCCGAAAGTCTTCGGCTCCCGGCGAGCCGGAAGCGGCCAGGACCAGATTCGCTCCCAAAGGATCACATACCTCTTTTAGATCGGCGGCATTGGCGATACTCGGATCCACGTCCTCTGGAGAAATGACAAACAGGTCTCTGTCGAGGGTCTCGCAATGCATGAGCTCGCTCTTAATCGCACTGAGGACGCTGGTCAACATCGGTGTTACGTGAATGTCGGCAGTTTTCGGCCAATTCAACAACGCGACGAACCGTTTGCTCGGCAGTGGACGCAGCAGATCTTCCACCTCATCCCATTTCCACCATGCGGCGCTCGCCATGGTGGCAGTGGCGGCAAATGCGGCGCCGGCAAAACGACGCCGGGTCCAAAATTCTCTGGTTCGATAGTTGATATGAAGCGCATCCAGTATTCGCTCAAAGGCCTGGCATCTGCGCGCGGGATCCCGATCGAGACATCCCGCGATGAACTGAGCGCAAAACGCAGGCACACTTGAGGTATTCAATCGCGGACTGACGATCACCGAGGAGCTATCCGATGCCACAACCGGCTTCTGCCCGGTAAAGATCTCGTGCAGGACCACACCCAAGGCGAAAAGATCACTGGCTTGCGAGGGCGGTCGCCCGAGGTATAGTTCCGGAGCCATGTAGTCCGGTGTTCCAGCTACCAAACCTTTGCCGGAAAAGGATGGGTCTGCCTCATGGGCGCGCGCTAAGCCGAAATCGGTGATCCAGAGCCGCAGTTGCGAGCCGGTACCGTCGAGCATGATGTTGTTCGGCTTAATATCCCGGTGGACGATGCCGGCAGCGTGAAGGGCGGCCAGCCCGGCGGCAATCTGCTTGAGGATGGCCACCCCTTCGGCGCTAGAGATGGACTTGTTTCTGCGCAGCCGGGCAGCGAGGGTTTCGCCCGGCAGAAGCTTCATGGTTAAAAATAGGAAGCTAGCCGGCGCCTGCTCAGCATGAAAAATGTCGTAGATGGGGCAAAGATTTTGGTGGCTCACTTCCCTGGCAAGCAATACTTCGCGCTCGAACCGCTGCTGAAACGCCGGATCATCGGCAATCTGAGGAAGAATTGCCTTCAGGGCAACATGAACGCCCTGCAGGAAACTATCTTCTGCCTCATAGACTTCGCCCATCCCTCCTTTGGCGATGAAGCGGATAATCACGAAACGATCGAGCAATATTTCGCCCGGCTTGAGCCGCCCGGGTGGCGGCAGGAAAATTTCATTTCCCAAGAGAGGACCGGTCGTGCCGGGACGCAACACGGTCTGGCTAAGGAGAGCAAAGGGGGGGTGTTCAAGAAAGCTGCCGGCGTTTGCGTCCTCGACCAGCAGCGCTTCGACGGTCCGCCGTAGCTCCTGGTCGTGGCCACACCCGTGTTCAATGAAGGCCTCGCGCTGCTCCGGCTTGAGGGCTAAGGCAGCTTCGAACAGTTGTTCTACGAGCTCGGGTTGAGTAGCCATAATGGCCAATCTCGCAAACCGCTAACTTTGAAGAGGTTACCCGGATTCTATGAAGACAGCGCACCGGCGGGAGAGAGCGTGCTAAGTCCTCACTTCTGCAATCTGACTACTTAGTGCATCGAAATGGCAATATGTATCTGATTTTGAGCAAATTTTTGCGTGCGTGCCTTCAAACAGCCACCATCCCGCGTCAACGAGAAGGCCCGGAGATTTTGGCCCCGGGCCTTACCCAAATGACTCAGTTAGCGAGCAGCAACTAAAGTCTCGCCCCGGGCCCTAAGATTCGCTTCCTGAAGGGCTGTTCTCTTTTCGGTTTTGGACGTTGGAACCTGAAGGTTCATATTCGCCTGGTCGCAGAGAATTTCGGTCAGAAAGTACTGACTGCCGTACCGGTGGAACTTCAGTTTTCCACCGTTTGGGGACTTATTGGAGTCCCCGTTGACAAGACTGACTATCGCGATAGGTTTATCGTGGTTCTGGATCACGATCAGGTGGTCTGATTGCTCTTTGATCGTGTAGGTACCCGCGGGAAGAAGCTTGTCGCCCACGGTGAAGTCGAAGGGGACGTTCGCCCGTACCCCGTTGGACTGCGCGAATGACGTGCCGGCCATGGCAAAATTTGCGATGGCGAGGAGTGCGATTGCTTGGATCCGTTTCATGACAGTGTCTCCTTTCCATGAGGCGTCTACTTTTGATCGCCTTCAATTGGTTAAGCGAACTTCACTGATGAAAAGGGACAAGATGGCGAAGTTATTTTCACCGGGGTGGCGCCGGCGCAAAGGGCAGGGATAGCGAGAGGGCTGCAAGCCTGGCCTTGAGAACCAACTTAGCCTGGCAGGTAGTTTGTTAGCCAAATGTGGGTTAATCATGTCCGCAGAGGATGGAGAAGTTACGCTTCTGTTGAAGGCGATGAAGGGCGGGGACAAATCTGCGGCCGAAAAGCTATTGCCTCTTGTCTACAACGAACTTCACCGGTTAGCCAGGTCGTATATGCAGCGCGAGCGATCGGACCACACCTTACAACCGACTGCTCTCATCAACGAGGCGTATCTACGTCTTGCGCGGGATACCGTCGATTGGCAAAGCCGTCAGCACTTTATTGGAGTGGCCGCAAATGTCATGCGGCGCCTGCTCGTCGACCACGCGCGAGCGCACAACGCGGAGATGAGAGCGGGAGGCCTTCAACGGGTTGAGCTGGAAGATCACTTCGTAGTTTCCGGCGAGCGATCCGAGGAAGTGTTGGCTTTACATGAGGCACTCACCAGCCTTGAAGCAGTGGATCCGCGGAAAGCGAAAGTCATGGAGTTACGCTATTTCGGCGGATTTTCTATTGAAGAGATCGCCGACATCCTGAAGCTGTCTCCGCGATCCGTTAAGCGAGAGTGGGCGTTGGCGAGGATCTGGCTCCTGAAACAGATGAAGGCAGCCTCGCAAGGCTGACGGCAGCGCGGTCCGCAAAAGAAACCGCAGATCTCTCCAGCCGATCGCACTCGTTCATCGTCCCCCGAGATCATCATGCTGGTGGTAGTTCGGATAGGGCGGGATCGCCGGCGTCGGCACGGGATGATCCTTGAGTTGTTGCAGCAGGATAGAAACCGCCCGCTCCAACTGCGGGTCATGACCAGCGGCCACGTCCTTCGGCAGCTCTTCCACCTCGACGTCGGGCGCGATGCCGTGGCCTTCCACTTCCCATTCGCCATTCAACCCGTAGATCGCATAGCGGGGCGCGGTGACCCCTCCACCATCGATCAGCACCGGGTAGCCGCCGATGCCCACCAGCCCTCCCCAGGTGCGGACGCCTACCAGCGTACCGAGGTTCGCTTTGCGGAAATACCAGGGCATCGCATCACCACCCGAGCCGGCCGATTGGTTGATGATCATCGCCTTGGGTCCGAAGATCGCACCTTCCGGATCGTGCACCGGCTTGCCATCCCGTTCAATCGCGCCGCTCAGGAGCTTCTGGCCGAGCACATTCACTATGTAGTCGGCAATCAGGCCGCCCTCGTTGTAACGTTCATCGAGCAGCACCGCCTGCTTATCGAGCTGGGCGAAGAAATAGCGGTTGAAGTTCGAGTAGCCAGCTCCCGCGGTGTTGGGCATATAGATGTACGCCACCTTGCCGCCTGAAAGCTGATCGACCTTGCGCCGGTTGGCCTCGATCCAGTCGATGTTGCGCAGGCCTTTCTCAGAGTCCACGGGCACCACGGTCACGTCGCGTCCATCGCTGCCGTCAGGCTTGGTGCCAACCCGCACCACCGTCTGCTTGCCGGCCGTGCCGTCGAAGAAGCTGTCGAGATTATCGGTCGCGTGCAACTCGCGGCCGTTGACGGCGAGCAGATACTCTCCCTCGACGATATTGATGCCTGGTAGAGTGAGGGGCGCGGTCAGCGAAGGAGTCCAGTTCTGGCCGTTGTAGATCTTGGCAAATTTGTAGCGGTTGTCGGCCACGATGTAGTCCGCTCCCAACAAGCCGGGTTTCGGTCCACCCTTTGGAGGCTCGGGCCCGCGAACGAACATGTGGCCGACCTGGATCGTTCCCAACATCTCGTTGGAGAGGTAGGTGAATTCCGCTCGCGAAGCCAGGCCATCGAGGTACGGCTCGTATTTTGCTTCCACTTTCGCCAGGTCAAGTCCGTGCAGATGCGGGTCGTAGAAAAAGTCGCGCTCAATGTGCCAGGTCTCGCGATACATCTGCTTCCACTCCGTGCGCGGGTCGAGCATCGCCATCATGCCGCCATTGTTCACGGGTTTACCCTGAGGAGCCTCGGGAGAGCCGGGCTTGAGATCGGCAGTCGGCGCGAGAAACCAATTGTCGCCACGGATGTAAAAGAGCTTCTCGCCGTTGAAGGAGACGTCGTAGCTGCTGAGCCCACTGAGGATCTCTTCTGTCTGGCGCTTTTCCGTCGTAAAGCGCCACAGCGCGCGGATGGGAGGGCCATCTTCAGAGGAGGCGCGCCCGACCGGCTCACCCTCGGCCAGGAAAAGCACCCCTGTCTTACCTACCGACAGGCCGACATAGTTGCGCGAAGGAATGGGCAGGGAGAGGATGCGATTTCCGATTCCAGGTAGATCGATCACCGTTGGCTTCGGCTTCTCTTCTTCTTTCTTCTTGGCGTCGTCTTTTTTCTCGTCTCCTTTGGCTGCGGCTTTATCCTGTCCGGCATCTGTTTTTTCGTCTTTCTTGTCCGCGTCCTTTTTGTCTTCGTCTTTCTTCTTGTTCTCGTCGTCGCTTTCCGGTGGCACGGGCGAGGCGCCGTCGCGTGCCAACACGACCACGTACGCATTGCTGGTCGTGGCGCGGTCGAGCGAGGAAAGGTCGATACCGGCGTCAGAGGGACCGTTGTTGGTGGAAGCAGTGAAGTAGAGATACTTTCCGTTTGGGTCAAAGACCAGGTGCGCAGCGTTGCTCATGCCATCGGTGATCTGGGTGGACGTGTGTGTGGCCAGCGAATAGAAGAACACCGCGTTCAGTTGATTTTCCAGGTCGCGGGTGTAGGCGATCCATTGCGAGTCAGAAGACCAGGAGAGCTCAGTGGAAGGGCCAAAACTGCCCCGTAAACCGGTGTCGATTTTTACCGGCTTGCCCCCGGCCGCATCCACATACCAGAGCCTCAGATGCTTGTCAGAGAAGGCGATGTGTTTGGAATCAGGCGACCAGCGAGGACCGTAAAAGAATGATGGGTCAGGCCCCAGATCGATGACGCGGGGCGGTTGCAGGCCATCCTGGTCGCGGATGTAGAGTTGGTACTCGCCCGAGGCGTCACTAAAGTAGGCGATTGACTTGCCATCCGGAGACCAGGAGGGGTCGCGTTCGGCGGTGCCTGGCGTCCTGGTCAGATTGCGGATATCGCCCTTCTCCCCAGGCAGGGTGAAGATGTCGCCGTGTGCTTCCGCAACCACGCGCACTCCGGTTGGAGAAAGCGCGAAATTCTGTGCCTCTTTCGCGCGGATTTCGGTCAGCCTCGGAGTCAGCGCGGGCAAGTCTCCGTGGATGGTGACGGGCACTGGGTGCTCTTTCTGGGTGGCCATATCATAGACGTGCAGCGAGCCGAACTGCTCGTAGACCAGGGCTCCCGGCCCTGCGCTTAGGGTCTTCAGATCGTAGCCGTGGTTCTCGACCACCTGCTTCACGGTCTTGGTGTCGAGGTCATAGCTGAACAGCGAGACGGGACCATTGCGATCGGAAAGGAAGTAGACTACGTTGCCTTCCCACACCGGGTTGCTATCGTTTGAGTTATCGCGGGGTATCTTCTCCAGGTCGAGGGTTTTCGTGTTCACCAGCCAGACGGGCGTGGTTTGGCCGCCACGGTAGTGTTTCCAGGCCGGCTCCCACTGCGCCACCGGCACATAGGCCAGCCTTGTCCCGTCGGCAGAGTATGTACCCGTGATTGCGCTCGGCAGGGGAAGGACGGTGGGCGATCCCGTGCCGTCGGCATGAGTGCGAAACAGCCGGGGGAAGTCGGAGTAGCTGGCGTGCCCGGAGTTGAAGAGGACATCCTTTCCATCCGAAGTCCAGCCCACGGCAGCATTACCGGTCGGCTCCCAGGTAAGCCGCCGTGGCACGCCGCCTTCTGCGCTCACTACGTATACATCGTTGAGTTCGTGCTCGCGGGTCGAGTAGGCGATCCGGGAGCCATCCGGAGAAAAATAGGGGCCGTCCACGACCGCATTGACGGAAGTAAGCCGCCTGGCTTCGCCGCCCTCACGGGAAACGGTCCACACATCATCGGCGTAGAGAAAGGCAATCTTATCCGCGCTGATGGAAGGATTGCGCAGAAGCAAGGGCGGAGCCGTCTGGGCGAAGGCGTGCAGAGCGAAACCGGCCAAAAAGACGGAGCAGGCGAGCGAGTTGCGAAGGGAGAAAGTCCGTCCAGCCATGCGAGGGGCCTCGGTAAGTAGGTTCATGGGAGCCCCGGCGTTGTACCGTCACGACGATCGCGGGAGTGTCCGGGCATAACGATACCATGGTGCCGGCATTTGACCGCCGGGCAGCCATGGGGATACCGGATCGGCAAGTATGCAGAAACAGGCGGGCTTATCCTACGGTCGCACACATGTGTTTGGCTGCCCCGGGGTGCCGCGCCTCCAGCGCTCCCACGGCACGCCGGGGCAGGCGGGTTCATTGGATCTATCTCCCAGCCCTCCCGGGCTGGGCTGACGTTTGGCAGTCGGCCCCCCGGGCCTTGACGAGCATGCAGTCGCAAATTCCATCGTCCGTATTAGATCCCGTCGTTCGATGCTCACGAGGCCGCCCTAGTGGACTGTAACAGCTGATTCGGTAGCACCCCAGGGTACGTCTTTCCAATCGTCTGCGGCGAAAGCAGCTGCGGAAAGAGATGACTTCGCCCTATAGGTCTTGAAAAGCGTACCTCAGCGGCTAAAGCCGTCATGCGCGGGTCATTTGCGGCCCGACTAAAGTCGGGCCCTGATACAAAGCATGAGTGCCGTGACCCCTAGAAGGGTCGCGCATTTTCGCAGATTCGGTAGCACCCCAGGGTACGTCTTTCCAATCGTCTGCGGCGAAAGCAGCTGCGGAGAGAGATGACTTCGCCCTATAGGTCTTGAAAAGCGTACCTCAGCGGCTAAAGCCGTCAAGCGCAGGTGTCATTTGCGGCCCGACTAAAGTCGGGCCCTGATACAAAGCATGAGAGCCGTGACCCCTAGAAGGGTCGCGCATTTTCGCAGATTCGGTAGCACCCCAGGGTACGTCTTTCCAATCGTCTGCGGCGAAAGCAGCTGCGGAGAGATGACTTCGCCCTATCGGTCTTGAAAAGCGTACCTCAGCGGCTAAAGCCGTCAAGCGCAGGTGCCATTTGCGGCCCGACTAAAAGTCGGGCCCTGATACAAAGCATGAGAGCCGTGACCCCTAGAAGGGTCGCGCATTTTCGCAGATTCGGTTCTACTCCTGAATCAGCTGTAACAGTCCACTAGTGGCTCGTATGACGCTTTGACTTCGAACCCCCTAAAAAGTGCGCAAAAAGCGTAAAAAGCCCCCTACTGATCTTCTACGGGTTCGTCATTCTCCGCCATGGATTCCTCATTCTGTTCCTGTTCGCTCTCCGCCAAGGCCGACCAATGGTTGGAGGGTCGACCTCCAGTGGGTTGGTTGCGGAGAGAGAGTGCGCCAAGGGCAACGAGTGTTTCCAGGGCAGCGTCGATGCGGTCGCGCTCGACGTGACCATGAAAGAGGCGCGCGATTTTAGACTTCGACAATCCTTCGTCAGAGGCTTCGACGGCTTCGCGGATACGGTCGGCGATGGGATCGCCTGTGGACAAGCCGAAAAGCAGGGAGGCACTGGCGTAGCAATAGTCCCATACGGCGAGGGCGGCCTGGAGATGCGGCAGGCCGATGACGGAGGTGGAGTCGAGTGCGGCGTAAATGGCGCTGAGACGCAGGACCTGGGCCTCAGCACGGCTGGTGGCGGCGCCGCGCAGGCCGGGCCGGAGTTGGCTCAAGACGGGATAGCGGTCGTGCCAGAGTTCGCGGGCAGCAGCATCACGGCGGAAGAGGATTTCAGGAGCCGCCGTGGCCCAGTCAAGAGCGTGGCGGAGTGCGCGGACGATTGGAGCCAGATCGCCGGCGCTCAGGCTTCCACCGTCGGGAATGCAACTGCTGCGATGCACCCAGGTCCAGAGACAGCGATTGGCAAAACCATTTTGTGCTTCGGTACGGCGTAGATTTTTTGCGAGCTCACGCTGGGTGATGTGGGCGATGAGACTGATATGGGTGCCGGTGGCGCGCAGTTGCTGTTGCATATCGGGCGTGGAGAGATCGCCGCTGTCCCAGGCGCAGCGGAGCATGGGGGATAAGTGTGCGTTGCCACACTTGAGGGTGTGGAGGACGGAGGCGAATTCTTCAGAAAGGACGAGCAGGCGGCGGTCGGCGGGCGACTGCTGATCGCGCAGAGCAGAGACGAGGCCATTGGCGGTAAGGCGAGCGCTGGTGATGCGGGTGGAGAACCAGGTTTGGTCTACCTCGGCGAAGAGACGTGCGACCTGATTCCAGCTGGTGCCCTTGCGGGCTTTGCTGGAATCGCCTACGAGCACGACGTAGAGGTTCAGGCTGTGGCGGGTGGCATCGACCATGCAGTGGGGGCCGCGACCGACCAGGTTGCCGAAGGCGGCCAGAAGCTGGAGGAGAATGGAGGCGGGATGGGCCTCAGTGTGGGGAGCGATGGTGCGGACGGCGAGTCCGGCGAGACCATGGAGGGCGGCTTCGCCCAGGTTGGGGTTCGCGGCGGGTCTGGGCGGGGGTGTGCGCGTTGCTTCGAGTGGAGACGCCAGGTCAGGCCGGTGGGTGGGTTGTTTGGGTTGAAGTTTGGGCAGAAGGGCGAGGAGTTCCGCCTGGCGCCTTTCTATATCGGCAAACGTGGGTAGGTGGGGCCGACCCATGTCAGTGGTTGTTTGTCTTAGCATATTTGAGACTCTTACACTTTCCTCGGTTTTTTAGGCGATTACTGTTTGTCAGGACTCAGCCGTCAGAGCATAAGTGAATCGGGGTGACGTTATGAATCCATAAGTTGCCGGGGTTCCCTCGTATGTGGGGTGGATTTGACCAAAGTAGTACGCGAAGCGGTTACATCCTATAGATATGGTTGGCTCCATCGCAGTTTCGGCTGGAACGGCCCTCAGCTATGACGGTACCGGCCCTCCGCCGGGGCGTCCATAGTGCCGGTAAAAAAGATGAGGAAGAAGGGGAGGTTAACTGGAAGTAAACACCTGCGACCTTGTTCGGAAGGGTAACTGCGATCTCGAGAATCTTGCGGGACGGTGTTCGGAAACAAATGCCGTCCTAGCCGAAGGTCAACTGTACGATTAGACTTTTCGCCCAAGTGACGACCTCGGCGTTTTTCAATACCGATCCTGATTTTCGGGCGCAAATAGAGCTCAATCAGTGACTTGTTCTCGTTATTCGAGCGGGTCGAAACTCTTCCGCTCCGGAGGATCGATCAATACCTTCGTCCAATGGAACCTACTCCGTCGTTTTGGTTTAATCGCGAGCAGTGATGAGTGGGGCCAAGGATTTGGAAGCCGGTACTCTATGAAACGGATTGCTTTCTTGCTGGTTGCAATGGCAACAGTCGTCGGCGTCCACGCCTTGGAGTTCCCCGAATCTACGACGTGCTTAAATGGGCGGCGCTCTAGAGAACGCCATCTTCATAATGCGCGCCCTACGAGTTTCGACTGGAGGCTTCGCATGACCCCACATTTCCTTTCCGTACAATCCGCATTTCGGGTTGCTGTTCTTCTCCTCGCTGGCTTGCTCTGGGCGCGCCCCGCGGCTGCCCAGACTGCAGATGCGTGGATGGCAGGGGCAAAAGAGGGTACCTTTACGGCATCGCATTTCCTCTTCAACGACGGTGAGACCCTGCCCGCCTTGCACCTGCACTATCGCACCCTCGGAAGCCCGCATCGTGGTCCCGACGGTCACATCGATAACGCAGTGCTGCTGTTGCACGGCACTGGCGGCAGCTCCAAGTCGTTTCTGATACCAACGTTCGCAGATGTGCTGTTTGGCCCCGGCCAGCCGCTCGATGTACAACTCTACTACCTCATCTTTCCCGACGACATCGGCCACGGCGAATCCAGCAAACCCTCCGACGGCCTGCACATGCACTTTCCCCGCTACGACTACGACGACATGGTGCGTGCGCAGCACCTGCTTGTCCAGGACGGGTTGCACGTCGATCACCTTCGACTCATCTTTGGCACGTCGATGGGCTGCATGCATACCTTTCTGTGGGGCGTCACCTATCCCGGCTACGCAGGTGCGCTTGCGCCCTTCGCCTGTCTGACCGTACCAATTGCGGGTCGCAACCAGATGTGGCGTTCGATGGCGATGGAGGACATCCGGAATGATCCAGCGTGGCTTGGCGGAGAATATAAGAGCGAGCCGGTCGCAGGCCTTCGTGCCGAAAGAGGTCTCTTCCTGATCGCGACGTCGTCCGCACTGCAGTTGCAGAAACAGTATCCGACGCGGCAGCAGACCGAGAGCTACACCGATCAGTATCTTAGACAGTCGATCCACTCGATCGATGCAAACGACTGTCTCTATTATCTTGATGCCAGCCGAAACTACGATCCTTCCGCGCAACTCGGTCGCATCACGGTTCCGGTTCTTTGGGTCAACTCCGCCGATGATTTCATCAACCCACCTGACCTTGGAATCGCCCAGCAGGAGGCCAGCCGGATGCCTAATGCACGCTTCGTTCTGCTGCCGATCACGCCAGAGACGCACGGCCATCTCACCTTCAACTACGCGACCGTCTGGCAACAATATCTGGCTGAGCTGCTGAAACGGTAAAGGCGGCCCAGACTGTCGAGAGCTCACGTAAGTCCTCCCCGAGAATTCGCGTGAGCGCTGTCGCACTGACTGGCTGCTCTTCTGAGAGCTATTCGGCGTAGAGGCGTAGACGCCAACCTCTAGAAGGCGCCTTCCGGCTGTGAGACTGGCACTCATGGCCCTGAGCTAATCAGGACACCCGCTCTTCATCGACTAGCAGATGTGCGCTTCGTAAGACGAGGCGACCCAAAAAGCGAAGCAGCTTCGAATGCTCGGCACACAATCGACTTAAAGATGGCGGAGTGCAAACTAGCACTCCGGCAGAACTCTAAAGCGCTTTGACGATGGCCTCGGCCATCTTGTCGCATGGCTTCTGGTTCGCGGACAGCTTGGTGCTTGCGCCGTTCGTCTTCGGCTTATTGATCTGCAACCCCGCATACTGATTCCGTCCCAAGGGAGCGGCTTCTCAGGAATTCCTCGCCGCCGAAATCGGGACTAGCTCCGGCGTGGTTTCCAGAGTCTCTTTCACGCAAGGGTTGCGGTTGGCCCGAAAGCAGTCGGGAGACGTGCTGGACGGTAAACGGCAATGTTTGAATGCGCCTATCACGCTGCCTGAGACCAAGGTATCGAGCGACACCATCGTCCAATAGATTCGCCTTCCCGCTTTTGGCCTAATGGAAATGTGCATCACGTCTGAATCAGTCGCGACAGCGCAACGCACGAATGACTTATCTAAGGAGAACTCACCATGACTTTCGGAAAAGGTTTGCCCGCCGCCAAAACACACACCACGAATAGCTGGAAGCATATTCTCATGAAGCATCCGTTGCTGCATCTCGTATTCGTGTCTTTAATCGCCGGGGTGGCAGCTCCCAGTACAATCTGGGCCCAAGAGCAGCCAGCCCCTCTGACCACGGCCGCGGCCTCACAGCCATCGCAAACGACCGCCTATCACTACGTTGTGCCACTCAGTCTCGCGCTTGAGGCCGCGTCCGAGTCTGTTCGTGTCTGCGCCCTACACGGATATTCGGTTACCGCTACTGTCGTGGACATGGACGGAGCACCGCAAGTAGCGATTCGCGGTGATGGAGCCACCATCCATACCGCAGAATCGAGTTACGACAAGGCGTACACGGTGGTCACGCTCGGGCCGATATTCCACTTTGATACGTCCGGCGAGTTTTTCAATCTGACAACAACCAATCCGTTTGCACCCCGACTCGGTTCGATGCGCAATGTTATGGCGCTTCCGGGGGCAGTGGCATTCAAGTCGAAGAACGCCATCGTGGGAGCCTTGGGCGTGGGAGGGGCCCCCGGTGGAGACAAGGACGAAGTCTGTGCGCAAGCTGGGGTGGCGAAAATCGCCGACCGACTTCCACGGTGAAGCTCACCGACCGCGGGAGCCTTTTTCAAACACGCAATGGAGTAGGTGCATGCTGGGCGATTTTGTTCGATCTCAGCAAAATAACTTCGCCCAACTGTGCTATTCAGCCAGCGTTGCCGGCTTTCGCTTAGGGCCAAATTAGAAGATCTCGTTGTGGTTCTCGGTGAAAGTAATGGTCGCGAAAGGTCTTTCGAAGAGTATTGCAAGTGCTGGGCTCACCGAGGCGCGAACTGGATGCTCTGTACGCGGACTCCGGGCGGCTATCGATTGAGCCGGAGTCAGACAAGTTTCAACTCGGCAGAAAAGCAAATCAAATCCGCCGCGTCGCAGCGAATTTCAACAAGTTCCTAGTGCAGACCACGCCTTCGGTCGAGGATTGGTTTGAAGAGGAAAA